>NZ_CP195079.1:0-4875151 GCF_056673305.1 Enterobacter sp. MG-EB028 | reverse complement strand
GGCGGACTCCACTCGAACAATAAAAGAAAACTATTGAATATTCATGATTGTTGGCGCACATCGACATGACCCTGTGTAAAGGGGGACGTGCGAATTGCTATCTGCAATTTATCCTGACCAGGATCCTGGGATCCCGATCAGGACCGCGGATCATAGCGTAAACTGAGACAGAGATCTTCTGTTTCTCACAGATTCTTCCCGATTTATCCACAGGAAGATCCGAAACCGGGTAAGTGTAAACGATCCTGGCGCGAGTGCCCCGCGATTTAGCCCGCATATTGGAAAATTTAATGAGCAACGACAATTTATTGCTTAAATGATCTAACGAAGATCCGGGACGATCCTTGCGCTTTGTTGGCGAGGCCGTATAATCCTCGACCCGGCGCGTGATGCTCATCTTCCTGCGTCGTCCGCTGCTCATTTTCCACGCGAAATCGTGCGGAAATACGCGGGAAATAAGGAAAGAGAATTGACTCCGGAGTGTACAATTATTACAATCCGGCCTCTTTAATCACCCACGGCTTCGGCGTCCGTCATTCGAAACTCGGTCGGGCATCCGCAAAAGTCATGAATTTTTTCAAGTTTAGGTAGAAATCGCCATGAAACGCACTTTTCAACCGTCTGTACTGAAGCGCAACCGTTCTCACGGCTTCCGTGCTCGTATGGCTACTAAAAATGGTCGTCAGGTTCTGGCACGTCGTCGTGCTAAAGGCCGCGCTCGTCTGACCGTTTCCAAGTAATAAAGCTAACCCCTGAGTGGTTAAGCTAGCATTTCCCAGGGAGTTACGTTTGTTAACTCCCACTCATTTCACTTTCGTCTTCCAGCAGCCACAACGGGCTGGCACGCCGCAAATCACCATCCTCGGCCGCCAAAATTCGCTGGGGCATCCCCGCATCGGTCTCACAGTCGCTAAGAAAAACGTTAAGCGTGCGCATGAACGCAACCGGATTAAACGTCTGACGCGTGAAAGCTTCCGTTTACGTCAGCACGAACTGCCTTCTATGGATTTCGTGGTGGTGGCTAAAAAGGGGGTTGCCGACCTCGATAACCGTGCTCTCTCGGAAGCGTTGGAAAAATTATGGCGCCGCCACTGTCGCCTGGCTCACGGGTCCTGATAGCCCTTATTCGGGTCTATCAACGCCTGATTAGTCCGCTACTCGGGCCGCACTGCCGTTTCACACCAACATGCTCAAGCTACGGAATTGAGGCATTGCGCAGGTTTGGAGTGATAAAAGGCAGTTGGTTGACGGTGAAACGCGTATTAAAATGCCACCCTTTACACCCCGGTGGAGACGACCCCGTCCCCCCAGGACCTTTTGATACCAGAGAACACTAACGATGGATTCGCAACGCAATCTTCTTATCATCGCTTTGTTGTTCGTGTCTTTCATGATCTGGCAGGCATGGGAGCAGGATAAAAATCCTCAACCCCAGCAGCAGACCACGCAGACTACGACCACCGCAGCGGGTAGCGCCGCCGACCAGGGCGTACCGGCCAGTGGCCAGGGGAAACAGATTACGGTTAAGACCGATGTGCTTGAGCTGACTATCAACACCCGTGGTGGTGATGTTGAGCAGGCGCTGCTGTTGACCTACCCGAAAGAGCTGAAGTCTAACGAACCGTTCCAGTTACTGGAAACCACACCGGAGTTCCTGTATCAGGCGCAGAGCGGCCTGACCGGTCGTGATGGCCCGGATAACCCGGCTAACGGCGCGCGTCCACTGTATAACGTCGACAACGACACCTTTGTGCTGGCTGACGGCCAGAACGAACTCGTTATCCCGATGACCTACACCGACGCGGCAGGCAACACCTTCACCAAAACCTTCACTCTGAAACGCGGTGAGTATGCGGTGAACGTGGGCTACAGCGTACAGAACGCCGGTGCGAAACCGCTGGAACTGTCTACCTTCGGTCAGCTGAAGCAGTCCATCAATCTGCCTTCTCACCGTGACACCGGAAGCAGCAACTTTGCGCTGCATACCTTCCGTGGCGCGGCGTACTCCACGCCTGACGCGAAGTACGAGAAATACAAATTCGACACCATTGCCGATAACGAAAACCTGAACGTCAGCTCCAAAGGCGGTTGGGTAGCAATGCTGCAACAGTATTTCGCAACGGCATGGATCCCAAATAACGACGGTACCAATAACTTCTACACCGCGAACCTGGGCAACGGTATTGCAGCCATCGGCTATAAATCACAGCCGGTTCTGGTTCAGCCGGGTCAAACCGGTAAGCTGGCAAGCACCCTGTGGGTCGGCCCGGAAATCCAGGACAAAATGGCAGCCGTCGCGCCGCACCTGGATCTGACCGTGGATTACGGCTGGTTGTGGTTCATCTCTCAGCCGCTGTTTAAGCTGCTGAAGTTCATCCACAGCTTCCTGGGTAACTGGGGCTTCTCCATCATCGTTATCACCTTCATCGTTCGTGGCATCATGTACCCGCTGACCAAAGCGCAGTACACCTCCATGGCGAAGATGCGCATGCTGCAGCCGAAGATTCAGGCGATGCGTGAGCGTCTGGGCGATGACAAACAGCGTCAGAGCCAGGAAATGATGGCCCTGTATAAAGCAGAGAAAGTGAACCCGTTGGGTGGTTGCTTCCCGCTGCTGATTCAGATGCCAATCTTCCTTGCGCTGTACTACATGCTGATGGGTTCCGTTGAGCTGCGCCACGCGCCGTTCGCCCTGTGGATCCATGACCTGTCCGCACAGGACCCGTACTACATCCTGCCGATCCTGATGGGCGTGACGATGTTCTTCATCCAGAAGATGTCGCCGACCACCGTGACCGACCCGATGCAGCAGAAGATCATGACCTTTATGCCGGTCATCTTCACCGTGTTCTTCCTGTGGTTCCCGTCAGGTCTGGTGCTGTACTATATCGTCAGCAACCTGGTGACCATCATCCAGCAGCAGCTGATTTACCGTGGTCTGGAAAAACGTGGCCTGCATAGCCGCGAAAAGAAAAAGTCCTGATTCGGTAAGTTAACGCTAAAATAAGGGCGGTCGATTGACCGCCTTTTTTATTTGTATTGAACGAGACCAACCATGAGCCATAACGACACTATCGTCGCCCAGGCAACCCCACCGGGACGCGGTGGTGTAGGCATTCTGCGTATCTCCGGCCTGAAGGCGCGCGAGGTGGCCGAAGCGGTGCTGGGTAAACTGCCAAAGCCGCGCTACGCTGATTACCTGCCGTTTAAAGATGCGGACGGCACGCCGCTGGACCAGGGCATTGCGCTGTGGTTCCCCGGCCCGAACTCCTTCACCGGCGAAGACGTGCTGGAGCTGCAGGGCCACGGTGGCCCGGTTATCCTCGACCTGCTGTTAAAACGTATTCTGACCCTGCCAGGCCTGCGCATTGCGAAGCCGGGCGAGTTCTCCGAACGTGCTTTCCTCAACGACAAGCTCGACCTGGCGCAAGCAGAAGCGATTGCAGACCTGATCGACGCCAGTTCGGAACAGGCGGCACGCTCCGCGCTTAACTCGCTGCAGGGGGCATTCTCCGCACGCGTAAATCATCTTGTGGAAGCACTTACTCACCTCAGGATCTACGTGGAGGCGGCTATCGATTTCCCGGACGAGGAAATCGACTTCCTCTCTGACGGTAAAATCGAAGCCCAGCTCAACCAGGTGATGAACGATCTCGACGCCGTGCGTGCCGAAGCGCGCCAGGGCAGCTTGCTGCGTGAAGGGATGAAGGTGGTCATTGCTGGTCGCCCTAACGCCGGGAAATCGAGCCTGTTGAACGCCCTGGCGGGCCGTGAAGCGGCGATCGTGACCGACATTGCCGGCACCACCCGCGACGTGCTGCGCGAGCATATCCACATCGACGGGATGCCGCTGCATATCATTGATACCGCGGGCCTGCGCGATGCCAGCGATGAAGTGGAACGCATCGGTATCGAACGCGCCTGGCAGGAGATCGAGCAGGCCGACCGCGTACTGTTTATGGTCGACGGCACCACGACCGACGCCGTTGACCCGGCGGAGATCTGGCCGGACTTTATCGCCCGTCTGCCAGCCAAACTGCCGATCACCGTGGTGCGTAACAAAGCAGATGTTACCGGCGAAACGCTAGGTATCAGCGATGTGAATGGTCACTCACTGATTCGCCTGTCGGCGCGTACGGGTGAAGGCGTGGACGACCTGCGTAACCATCTCAAGCAGAGCATGGGTTTTGATACCAGCATGGAAGGCGGCTTCCTGGCGCGTCGTCGTCACCTGCAGGCGCTGGAAGAGGCGGCGAACCACCTTGTTCAGGGGAAAGCGCAGCTGATCGGCGCGTGGGCGGGCGAGCTGCTGGCGGAAGAGCTGCGTCTGGCGCAGCAGAATCTGAGCGAGATCACCGGGGAGTTTACGTCGGACGATCTGCTGGGAAGGATCTTCTCGAGCTTCTGTATTGGTAAATAGTTCCCGCTAATCAATGGTGATTTCCTCTCAGGAAATCACCATTGTCCAAATGGCAACTCGCCTAATTCCTTTTCACCCCCTATCCTGCATGCCTGCATCTATGGGGGGTTTATGGCGCGTTTTCTGTTTTGTAGTTTCGCATTAGTTCTTCTTTATCCGTCCGGCATTGATATGTATCTGGTGGGATTACCGCACATCGCACGCGATCTGGGCGCCAGCGAAGCGCAGCTGCACATCGCGTTTTCGGCCTACCTCGCGGGGATGGCGTCATCGATGGTCTTTGCCGGGAAAATTGCGGATAAGGCAGGCCGTCAGCCCGTCGCGATTACCGGTGCCATCATCTTTGCCCTGGCCTCTCTTCTCTGCTCACAGGCGCAGAACAGCACCGTGTTCCTGGCAGGACGGTTCATCCAGGGCATTGGTGCCGGCGGCTGTTACGTGGTGGCGTTTGCGATTTTGCGCGACACCTTAAGCGCCCAGCGCCGCGCTAAAGTGCTTTCGATGCTGAACGGCATTACCTGCATCATCCCGGTGCTGGCTCCGGTCGTGGGCTATCTGATCATGCTGAAATTCCCGTGGCAGAGCCTGTTCTGGACCATGGCGGCCATGGGCACGCTGGTGTTTATCCTGTCGATCGCAGTGCTGAAAGAGACCCACCCGGGCTCGCAGAATTCCAGCCATACCGCGACCATTCATCCGGCAGAGAAGCTTCTCAACCGCTTTTTCCTCAGCCGTCTGGCTGTGACGACCTTAAGCGTGGCGGTGATCCTGACGTATGTAAACGTTTCCCCGGTGTTGCTGATGGAGACCATGGGTTTCGATCGCGGTGAGTATTCAACGGTGATGGCATTAACCGCGATGGTTAGTATGGCCGTTTCGTTTTCGACGCCGTTTGCGCTAAATGTTTTCAGCCAACGTACATTGATGCTGACCTCACAGGTTTTATTCCTCGCCGCAGGCGCGATCCTGGCGACCACCAGCTCACATGCGGTGATGCTGGTGGGCATTACCCTCATCTGTGCCGGGTTCTCGGTTGGCTTTGGCGTGGCGATGAGCCAGGCGCTCGGCCCGTTCTCGCTGCGGGCAGGCGTGGCAAGCTCGGTGCTGGGGATCGCACAGGTCTGCGGCTCGTCTCTGTGGATATGGCTGGCGGCAGTCATCGGACTTAACGCGCTCAATATGCTGATCGGGATTCTGATTGCCTGTAGCATGGTCTGCATCACCTTACTTATGGTCATCCGGCCCGCGGCACACTATGAAGAAGCCCATCAGCAGTCTCGATCTTAACCTGTTGCTTTGCCTGCAGCTTTTGCTGCAGGAGCGCAGCGTCACCAAAGCTGCGAAGCGGATGAACGTGACGCCATCGGCGGTGAGCAAATCGCTGGCCAAGCTGCGCGACTGGTTTGACGACCCGCTGTTTGTCAAAACGCCGTTAGGGCTGCTGCCCACCCCTCTGACGGTCAGCCTGGAGCAGGATCTGGCCGACTGGATGCAAATCGGCAACCAGATCCTCGACAAATTCCACCATGATTCGCCAGGCGGGCTAACGTTTGTGCTGGCCGCCGAAACGCCGCTGATGCTCATCCGCTTTAACACCCTGCTGGAGCAGGTCAATCAGCGTTATCCGCAGGCGACGGTGAAGGTGCGTCACTGGGATTACGACTCACTGGACGCCATTACGCGCGGGGAAGTGGACGTTGGCTTCACCGGTCGTGAAACGCACCCGCGTTCGCGTGAACTGCTGAAGCTGATGCCGTGGTTTATCGACTACGAAATCCTGTTTAGCGACCGCCCATGCGTCTATTTGCGCGAGGACCATCCCGCTCTGCAGGAGGAGTGGAATCTGGAGACCTTCCTGCGCTATCCCCATATCAGTATCTTCTGGGAACGGAGCGACACCTGGGCGCTGGATGAGGTGCTAAAAGAGATGGGGCGGGAGAGAAACATTGCCATGTGTTTGCCGGGCTTTGAGCAGTCGATGTTTATGGCGGCACAGCCCGGCCATAACTATATCGCCACGGCTCCCCACTACTGTCGCCACTACAATGAACTCCACCAGCGGAAGCTGATCGCGCTTCCTATTCCCATTGACGAAGCGCAGGCTGAAAAGCTGACCGTTCCCTTCACGCTAATCTGGCATAAACGGAACAGCCATAATCCGAAAATTCTCTGGCTGCGGGAGACCATCAAGGCGTTGTACGGTGGCAGCGATCCAATTTTTGCCTAAGAAAATGTAAAGTTCGGCCCTCAGGCTTCTTTTACTCCTATTTACTGATTAAAACAGGAGTCAAGTTAAGCGATAATCATGTAACCGTTTAACCGATTACGACCATTATCAAGGAGCGAAAAATGGCAACGCACTTTGCAAGAGGGATACTTACAGAAGGACGTCTCGTATCGGCAAGACTCTCTTCAGCCTGTCACAGTGAGGCACTCAAACTCCCCGAACACCGCAGGACGCGGTTTTTAGCCTCCAGAGCGCTTCTCGCAGAACTGCTGTTTATGCTGTACGGCACCAGCGAACTGCCCGAGATCGTCACGCAACCAGAAGGCCGACCGGTCTTTGCCGACCCGGAACTCCCCCGTTTTTCTATTGCCTATACGGGGAATATCATTGGCGTGGCGCTGACCACCGAAGGCGATTGCGGGCTGGATATGGAACTTCAGCGTGCGACGCGGGGGTTTCATGGCGCAAGCCCGCACGATGACTACCCGCTTTCCAGCAATGAAAAGCTGTGGGTACGCAACCAGAACGATCCTGTTGAAGCCCGTGCCCAGCTCATCACCCTGCGCCAGAGCATTCGCAAGCTCTGCGGATGCGCTTCAGACGATGCCAGCCTGTTGCAATTGTTGCCGGGCTCCGGACGCCTGCGTGCCGCTAAAGCCACGCTTGTAGAGGCGCTCAGCGATGCAGAAGATGTGTTGATATGGTCTGTTGCAGTCAGCCCTGCCATCGAACGGCTAAAGATTTGGGAATTTGACAGCAAAGAGGGATGGAGTAGCCTTCCGGATGTGCCCGAGCGCGCCAACGAGCCCGCCGCACGCCTGATGCGTTTAACCAGTTTACCGGCAGAAAAAGCATTTACCCATAGCTGATCCAATCAGGGTCATCATGATGAAACAGGAGTAATCATGTCTGATACGTTGAAAGTAGTTACGTTACTGGGAAGCCTGCGCAAAGGTTCATTTAACGGAATGGTTGCCCGCACGCTGCCGCAGCTGGCCCCGGCAGGTATGGAAATTAGCGCCCTGCCATCTATTGGCGATATCCCGCTTTATGATGCAGATGTCCAGCAGGAAGAAGGGTTCCCGCAGAGCGTTGAGGCACTGGCAGAGCAAATTCGCCAGGCCGACGGCGTGGTCATTGTCACGCCGGAGTATAACTACTCGGTTCCGGGTGGCCTGAAGAACGCCATCGACTGGCTGTCTCGTTTACCGGAGCAGCCGCTGTCCGGCAAACCGGTGCTGATCCAGACCAGCTCAATGGGCGCGATTGGCGGCGCGCGCTGCCAGTACCATCTGCGCCAGATCCTGGTGTTCCTCGATGCGATGGTGATGAACAAACCGGAATTTATGGGCGGTGTGATTCAGAACAAGGTCGACCCGCAAACGGGTGAAGTGGTGGATCAGAGCACACGTGATCATCTCTCTGGACAGCTCACGGCGTTTGGGGATTATATCAAGCGGGTGAAGGCGTAAGATCACTGCGGCTTGATGCCCTCACCCTGGCCCTCTCCCTGTGGGAGAGGGAACAAACACTAAAGCCCTTTTCGAAGAAAAGGGCTTGCTGTTTATTTGGCGTCGATAAACACAATCTTCAGCACAAACAGCAGCGCCACGACAATCACGCATGGGCTGAGGTCGCGGAAGCGGCCGGTACCGATCTTCATTACGCAGTAAGAGATAAAGCCCAGCGCGATACCTTCGGTGATAGAGAAGCTGAACGGCATCATCACGGCGGTAATAAAGGCCGGCACCGCTTCGGTTAAATCTTCCCACTTCACGCGCGCCAGACTCGACGTCATCAGCACACCCACGTAAATCAGTGCGCCGGCTGCCGCATACGGTGGAACCATACCCGCCAGCGGAGAGAGGAAAATCACCAGCAGGAACAGGATACCTACCACCACCGCCGTCAGGCCGGTACGGCCGCCCACGGAGACGCCGGAAGAGGATTCAATGTAAGCGGTAACAGACGAGGTGCCAATGAAAGAACCCGCCACGGAAGAGATACTATCCACATACAGCGCCTGCTTCATGCGCGGGAATTTGCCTTTCTCGTCCGCCAGACCCGCTTTGTCGGTCACGCCAATCAGCGTACCGGAGGAGTCAAACAGGTTGACCAGCATGAAGGAGAAGATCACACCCGCCAGGCCCAGGTTCAGGGAGCCCGCCAGATCAACATGGCCAATCACGGTAGAGACGCTCGGAGGCGCAGAGACGATACCGTTATAGTGAACGTCGCCCAGCATCCAGCCCAGCAGGGTGGTCACCACGATGGACACCAGCACCGCCGCATGAATGTTGCGGGAGGCCAGGATCGCGATGATAAAGAAGCCCAGCACGCCCAGCAGCACGTTATGAGAGGTCAGATTGCCAATGCTTACCAGCGTTTCAGGGTTCGCCACGATCACACCGGCGTTTTTCAGCCCCATCATGCCGATGAACAGACCGATACCGCTGGTGATACCCACGCGCAGGCTCACCGGAATGTTCGCAATCATCCAGTAACGCACGCGGAAAATGGTCAGCAGCAGCAGGCCAATAGCGCCCCAGAAGATGGCACCCATGCCAACCTGCCACGGCAGACCCATCGCCTGAACCACCACGAAGGCGAAGAACGCATTCAGGCCCATTGCCGGTGCCAGCGCAACCGGCAGGTTAGCGAACACGCCCATCAGGATGCTGCCAAGCGCCGCAATCAGACAGGTGGTTACAAAGACGGCGCTGGTGTCCATGCCAGCGACGCCCAAAATTTGCGGGTTCACAAAAACGATATAGACCATCGTCAGGAAGGTGGTGAAACCTGCGATCACTTCGGTGCGTGCCGTTGTGCCGTGCTCGCGCAGTTTAAACACGCGCTCAAGCAGACCCTGACCAGATGTCTGGGTAGTGTGTTGTTGACTCATCATCAATTTCCGAACAAGGAGGGAAAATTCGTCGCTATCCTATACCAAAATGCGACAATAGTGGCGGTTACGTGATACTTTTTTCATTGATTTTGCTTATACGGCAACGATTGCGTCCCGGCGAACTGCCGTACGAAAACGTTAAACTTGTTAAAAGGGAAAGGCATGTCCGGAATTGAAGCGGTATTTTTCGACTGCGACGGTACGCTGGTCGACAGTGAGGTCATTTGTTCCCGCGCGTATGTCACCATGTTCCAGGAATTTGGCATTACGCTGGAACTCGAAGAGGTGTTCAAACGCTTTAAGGGCGTAAAGCTCTACGAGATTATCGACATCATTAACAAAGAACACGGTGTCAGTCTGGCAAAAGCGGATCTGGAACCGGTGTACCGCGCCGAGGTCGCACGCCTGTTCGATTCTGAGCTGGAGGTCATTGCAGGTGCAAACGCGCTGCTGGATGCGATGACGGTGCCGATCTGTGTGGTCTCCAACGGCCCGGTCAGCAAAATGCAGCACTCGCTCGGCAAGCTTGAGATGCTGCACCATTTCCCGGAAAAACTGTTCAGCGGCTACGATATCCAGCGCTGGAAGCCAGATCCGGCGCTGATGTTCCATGCGGCAAACGCGATGAACGTCAACGTGAAGAACTGTATTCTGGTGGATGACTCGTCTGCGGGCGCGCAGTCGGGGATTGATGCGGGGATGGAGGTGTTTTACTTCTGTGCCGATCCGCACAACAGGCCGATCGATCATCCAAAAGTAACGACCTTTACCGATCTGGCGCAGTTGCCGGAACTGTGGAAGGCGCGCGGATGGGATATTACTCGCTGAGTTTTCCCCTCACCCCGGCCCTCTCCCACAGGGAGAGGGTTAGGGTGAGGGTAAAATCACTCTTTCGGATCTTTACCCGCCAGCAGCTTGTCCAGCTCGTCGCCGCCCACATGGCGGAAGTCCTGACCTTTAACGAAGTAGAAAATGTATTCGCAAATGTTCTGGCAGCGGTCGCCGATACGCTCGATAGAGCGCGCGCAGAACAGGGCAGTTAGCACGCTTGGGATCGTCCGTGAATCTTCCATCATGTAGGTCATCAGCTGACGGACGATGCCCTCATACTCCTGGTCGACCTTTTTGTCTTCACGGTAGATACGCACCGCTTCGTCCAGATCCATGCGCGCGAACGCATCCAGCACGTCGTGCAGCATCTGCACGGTGTGACGACCGAGCGATTCCAGACTCACCAGCAGCGGCTGGTGCTGCTGAGAGAATTTCTCCAGCGCGGTGCGGCAGATTTTATCCGCCACGTCACCAATACGCTCCAGCTCGGCGATGGTTTTGATGATCGCCATCACCAGACGCAGGTCGCTCGCCGTCGGCTGACGTTTCGCGATAATGCGCACGCAGGCCTCGTCGATGGCAACTTCCATCATGTTGACGTTTTTGTCGCCTTCAATGACGCGCTTCGCCAGCTCGCTATCCTGGTTGTGCATCGCCGTAATCGCATCAGAAAGCTGCTGCTCGACCATGCCACCCATGGTCATTACCTGCGTGCGGATGCTTTCCAGCTCTGCGTTGAACTGGCCGGAAATGTGTTTATTAAGATTGAGGTTGTCCATGGTTTCTCCACATGCACTAAGGCAAATCAACCGTAGCGGCCAGTAATATAATCTTCAGTTTGTTTCTTCGCGGGCCGGGTGAACAGCGCATCCGTATCGCTGAACTCAATCAGCTCACCCAGGTACATAAACGCCGTGTGATCGGAACAACGTGCAGCCTGCTGCATGTTATGGGTCACGATAACCACGGTGTAATCCTGCTTCAGCTCGGTGATCAGCTCTTCAATACGACCGGTTGAGATCGGGTCCAGCGCCGAGCACGGCTCATCCAGCAGCAATACTTCCGGACGAATGGCGATACCACGCGCAATACACAGACGCTGCTGCTGACCACCGGAGAGAGAGTACCCGCTCTGGTGCAACTTATCTTTGGTTTCGTTCCATAATGCGGCCTTGGTCAATGCCCACTGCACGCGCTCGTCCATATCGGCACGGGAGAGCTTCTCAAACAGGCGAACGCCAAACGCGATGTTGTCATAGATGGACATCGGGAACGGCGTTGGTTTCTGGAACACCATCCCCACTTTGGCGCGCAGCAGGGCGATATCCTGGGCCTGGGTAAGAATGTTTTCGCCATCCAGGATAATTTCACCTTCAGCGCGCTGCTCCGGATAGAGCGAATACATTTTGTTAAAGGTACGCAGCAGCGTGGATTTACCGCAGCCGGACGGACCGATGAATGCCGTGACCTGGTTCTTCGCAATATCCAGGTTGATATTCTTCAGGGCATGGAATTTGCCGTAGTAGAAGTTCAAATCACGAACCTGAATCTTACCCGGGGCAGTATCAACCATACTCATTGACTCATTTCCTCATTCGGCGCCGCGATCTGCCGCGCCGTAAAAAATTAACCGTGTTTCTTCTTCGCGAAAATGACGCGCGCCAGAATGTTCAGCAACAGTACGCAAAGGGTGATGATCAGCACCCCGGCCCAGGCCAGCTGCTGCCATTCCGCGAATGGACTCATCGCAAATTTAAAGATCGTCACCGGCAGGTTGGCGATCGGCTGCATCATGTCCGTACTCCAGAACTGGTTGGAGAGGGCAGTAAACAGCAGCGGTGCCGTTTCACCGGCGATACGGGCGATAGCCAGCAGAATACCTGTCATGATCCCGGAGACCGACGCTTTCAGCGTAATCGCAGAAATCATTTTCCATTTCGGCGTACCCAGCGCGTAAGCCGCTTCACGCAGGCTGTCCGGCACCAGTTTCAGCATGTTTTCGGTGGTACGAATGACGATAGGCACCTGCAGCAGCGCCAGCGCAATCACGCCTGCCCAGCCGGAGAAGTGTTCCATTTGCGCAACCACGATGGTGTAAACAAACAGGCCCACGACAATCGACGGAGCGGAAAGCAGGATGTCGTTAATGAAGCGAATCACCTCTGCCAGCCAGGATTTACGCCCGTACTCCGCCAGATAGATACCGGCCATAATGCCCAGCGGCGTACCGAAGACCGTCGCCCACAGGATCAGCAGGCCACTGCCCGCCAGGGCGTTTGCCAGACCACCACCCGCCGTATTTGGCGGCGGCGTCATCTCGGTGAACAGCGCCAGAGACATGCCATCAATACCACGGGTGATGGTGGACATCAGGATCCAGATCAGCCAGAACAGGCCGAATGCCATCGTTGCCATGGAGAGCGTCAGCGCAATGCGGTTTTTGAAACGACGCTTCGCCTGCATTTTGCGGCGGGATTCCGCAAGCTGTGCGGTGCTTTGCATTTCGAGAGTTGCCATCAGCGTGCCCCCTCATTTTTCGCGAGACGCAGGATCATCAGCTTGGAAATCGCCAGAACAATGAAGGTGATAACGAACAGAATCAGGCCCAGTTCCATCAGCGCTGCGACGTGCAGCCCGGATTCCGCTTCGGCAAACTCGTTCGCCAGCGCGGAAGTAATGCTGTTACCCGGCATATAGAGTGAGGCGCTGTCGAGCTGATAGGTGTTACCGATGATAAAGGTGACTGCCATGGTTTCACCCAGCGCGCGACCTAAGCCCAGCATCACGCCACCGATCACCCCATTTTTGGTGAACGGAAGGACAATGCGCCAGATAACTTCCCAGGTGGTACAGCCGATGCCGTAGGCCGACTCTTTCATCATCACCGGGGTTTGTTCGAAAACATCGCGCATCACCGCCGCAATGTACGGAATAATCATAATGGCGAGGATCACCCCTGCCGCCAGAATACCGATACCGAATGCCGGGCCAGAGAACAGGGCTCCCACAAACGGAACGGCTGAGAGAACATTACCCACCGGTTCCTGGAAGTACGTGGCAAACAGCGGCGCAAAGATAAACAGACCCCACATGCCGTATACGATACTTGGGATGGCTGCCAGCAGTTCAATGGCAATACCCAGCGGGCGACGCAGCCAGCCCGGCGCCAGTTCCGTCAGGAACAGCGCAATACCGAAGCTTACCGGAACCGCAATCAGCAGGGCGATGAACGAGGTCACCAGCGTACCGTAAATCGGCACCAGCGCACCGTAGATGTCGTTCGGCGCGTCCCACTCTTTGGTCCACAGGAAGGAGAAACCGAATTTCTGAATGCTCGGCCAGGAGGAGAAAATCAGAGACACGATAATGCCGCCCAGCAGCAATAGCACAATCAGCGCAGCCAGTTTGACCAGCGCGCCGAAAATCATGTCACCTTTTTTACCCGGAGGGTTAAATGCAGGCTTGGTTGCAGCCATAAATTACTCTTCTTTATGAAACGTCTTACGAATATGCCCGGTGGCGCTGGCGCTTACCGGGCCTACAGGATGAACCGTAGGGCGGGTAAGCGTGAGCGCCACCCGCCATCTTCGTCAAAAATATCCTGTTAGTACAGCGCTTTACCGCTGCTGTCTTTCACGTTGGTTTTCCATGCAGCACGGACCTGCTCAACCACGCTGTCCGGCAGGCTGGCGTAATCCAGATCGTTAGCCTGCTTGCCGCCGTTTTTGTATGCCCAGTCGAAGAACTTCAGCACCTCAGCGCCCTGCTCAGGTTTCTTCTGCTCTTTGTGAACCAGGATGAAGGTCGTGGAGGTGATTGGCCACGCGCCTTCGCCTTTCTGGTTAGTCAGATCCTGCGCAAAGGATTTGCTCCAGTCAGCGCCTTTCGCGGCGTTAGCGAAGTTCTCTTCGGTCGGGCTTACCGGTTTGCCGTCAGCAGAAACCAGTTTGGTGTAAGCCAGGTTGTTCTGCTTAGCGTAGGCGTACTCTACGTAGCCGATAGAGCCAGGCAGACGCTGTACGAACGCGGCGATACCGTCGTTACCTTTTCCGCCCAGACCGGTTGGCCAGTTAACGGTAGAGCCGGAACCGACTTTAGATTTCCACTCTTCGTTCACTTTCGCCAGGTAGCTTGTGAAGACGAAAGAGGTACCGGAACCATCCGCGCGGCGAACCACGGCGATATTCTGTGAAGGCAGCTTCAGGCCTGGGTTGAGTTTAGCGATCGCTTCGTCATCCCATTTTTTAATTTTACCCAGGTAGATATCGCCCAGGGTTTTGCCGTCCAGCACCAGCTCGCCTGATTTCAGGCCTGGGATGTTAACAGCCAGCACAACACCGCCGATCACGGTTGGGAACTGGAACAGGCCTTCCTGATTCAGTTTCTCGTCAGACAGCGGAGCGTCTGATGCGCCGAAATCAACGGTATTCGCGGTAATTTGTTTTACGCCACCGGAGGAGCCGATACCCTGATAGTTAACCTTATTACCGGTTTCCTTCTGGTAGGTATCCGCCCATTTGGCATACACCGGCGCAGGGAAGGTTGCACCAGCGCCAGTCAGGCTTGCCGCTGCAAAAGCAGAGAAAGCGCTCAGAGATAAGGTCGCGGCGACAACAGTTGCGACAGTGGTACGCATAACTTTCATAATGTCTCCTGCAAGGATTTCGTAAATCATTGTTTAAGTGGCTACGATGAGCAAAATAGGACAAACAGGTGACAGATAAATGTACGAATTATGACAGTTTTATGACAATGAAAATTTCACTTAAAGAAAAAGGAAACTATATATATTTATCAATGATTTAAGTTGAAACATGGCAGCAGGGTTTCAGTAATATTTTCTTTATGTGACACTGAAAAAATAGCTGAAAATGACAGATTGTCATTAAAAAAGGCTCCACCTGATAGTGGAGCCTGGAAGGATTATTCTACGGTAACGGATTTCGCCAGGTTACGCGGCTGGTCAACGTCGGTGCCTTTGATCAGCGCCACGTGATAGGCCAGCAGCTGCAGCGGAACGGTGTAGAAGATCGGTGCAATCACCTCTTCCACGTGCGGCATCTCAATGATGTGCATGTTGTCGTTGCTGACAAAACCGGCATCTTTGTCGGCGAAGACGTACAGAACGCCGCCGCGGGCGCGAACTTCTTCGATGTTAGACTTCAGTTTTTCCAGCAGTTCGTTGTTCGGTGCCACAACGATGACCGGCATATCCGCGTCAATCAGCGCCAGCGGGCCGTGTTTCAGCTCGCCTGCCGCGTAGGCTTCTGCGTGGATGTAGGAGATCTCTTTCAGCTTCAGCGCGCCTTCCAGCGCAATTGGATATTGATCGCCACGCCCCAGGAACAGAGCGTGATGTTTGTCAGCGAAATCTTCCGCCAGCGCTTCAATGCGTTTGTCCTGAGACAGCATCTGCTCAATACGGCTCGGCAGCGCCTGCAGGCCGTGAACAATGTCATGCTCAACGGAAGCATCTTCGCCTTTCAGACGCGCCAGCTTCGCCACCAGCATCAGCAGAACGGTCAGCTGAGTGGTAAACGCTTTGGTGGAAGCTACGCCGATTTCGGTGCCCGCTTTCGTCATCAGCGCCAGATCGGATTCACGCACCAGAGATGAGCCAGGGACGTTACAGATGGCCAGCGAGCCCAGGTAACCCAGTTCTTTAGACAGACGCAGCGCTGCCAGCGTATCCGCCGTTTCGCCGGACTGAGAAAGTGTGATCATCAGGCTGTTGCGACGCACCGCAGACTTGCGATAGCGGAACTCAGACGCGATTTCCACGTCGCACGGCACGCCCGCCAGGGATTCAAACCAGTAGCGAGAGACCATACCGGAGTTGTAGGAGGTGCCGCAGGCCACGATCTGAATATGCTCGACCTTGCCGAGCAGTTCGTTCGCGTTTGCGCCCAGCTCGCTCAGATCAACTTCACCGTGGCTGATGCGCCCGGTCAGGGTGTTTTTGATGGCGTTTGGCTGCTCGTAGATCTCTTTCTGCATGTAGTGACGGTAAGCGCCTTTGTCGCCCGCGTCGTACTGCAGATTCGATTCGATCTCCTGGCGCTTCACCTGCTCGCCTTTGGTGTCGAAGACGGTCACGCTGCGGCGAGTCACTTCCGCAATATCCCCCTCTTCCAGGAAGATAAAGCGACGGGTGACCGGCAGGAGTGCCAGCTGATCGGAGGCGATAAAGTTTTCACCCATGCCCAGACCGATAACCATCGGGCTACCGGAACGCGCTGCCAGCAGCGTGGATGGATCGCGTGAGTCCATGATCACCGTACCGTACGCACCGCGCAGCTGAGGGATAGCGCGCAGCACCGCATCACGCAGCGTACCGCCCTGTGCCAGCTCCCAGTGCACCAGGTGAGCAATCACTTCGGTGTCAGTTTCAGAGACGAAGGTATAGCCGCGCGCTTTCAGTTCTTCGCGCAGCGGTTCGTGGTTTTCGATAATGCCGTTGTGCACCACCACAATGTGTTCAGACACATGCGGGTGCGCGTTACCTTCAGACGGTTCGCCGTGCGTCGCCCAACGGGTGTGCGCGATACCGGTACCACCGTGCAGCGGATGTTCTTCCGCGGCCTGAGCCAGCATCTGCACTTTACCGAGGCGACGCAGGCGGGTCATGTGCCCTTCTGCATCCACGACAGCCAGACCGGCAGAGTCGTAACCACGGTATTCCAGACGACGTAAACCTTCGAGAAGGATTTCAGCAATATCACGCTGCGCAACTGCGCCAACAATTCCACACATATTTTAGATTCCGAATTTAGGCATGATGCCTGCGTTGTCGCTGACCTGTATTTGCCCTTTCCGGGCGCCCCGAGCCTTGTAGAGAGTGGGGTTATTTTTATGGGTACTGCCTGTGGGGGGAGGATTATGTTATCCCCTCACCCCGACCCTCTCCCCAAAGGGGCGAGGGAGAAAAACACCGCACCGTTCAATTCCCCTCTCCCCTATGGGGAGAGGGTCAGGGTGAGGGGCGTATATTGTTGTTACTTCTTCTTCACCGGGCGTTTCCAGCCCTGCTTGTGTACCTGCGGCACACGGCTTAATACCAGCTCGTTATCGGCGATATCGCGCGTAACGGTTGTTCCGGCTGCAATCGTTACCCCGTTACCCACGGTAACCGGTGCCACCAGCTGTGTATCGGAACCGACAAACACATCATCACCGATGATGGTTTTAAACTTGTTGGCACCGTCATAGTTGCAGGTAATGGTGCCTGCGCCAATGTTCACGTTGTCGCCAATTTCCGCATCGCCCAGATAGGTCAGATGACCGGCTTTCGAGCCTTTACCCAGACGCGCTTTTTTCATTTCCACGAAGTTGCCCACGTGCGCGCCTTCCAGCAGCTCAGCACCCGGGCGCAGACGCGCAAACGGGCCGATGGTACAGGCGGCATCCAGACGGGCATCTTCCACCACGCTGTACGGGCTGATTTCGCAGTCGTCACCGATGACGCTGTTTTTAATCACGCAGCCGGCGCCAATTTTGACGCGGTTACCCAGCGTAACGTTGCCTTCAAGGATAACGTTAGTATCGATCTCAACGTCGCGCCCGTGAGACACGGTGCCGCGCAGATCGAAACGCGCCGGATCGCGCAGCATCACGCCCGCCAGCAGCAGTTTTTCGGCCTGTTCTGACTGATACACGCGCTCCAGGCGGGAAAGCTGAAGACGGTTATTCACCCCTTCGGTTTCGCTAATACGCGCCGGATGAACCGCCGCAATCTCACGTCCTTCCTGGTACGCCATCGCAATGATGTCGGTGATGTAGTACTCACCCTGCGCGTTGTTGTTGTTGAGCTGCGATAGCCAGCGCTTCATGTCCGCGCCATTGGCAATCAGGATACCGGTGTTGATCTCCTGAATCTGACGCTGTTCGTCGCTGGCATCTTTATGCTCAACAATACCCGTGACGTTGCCGTTTTCACGGGTGATACGGCCATAACCGCTTGGATCGTCCAGCACGACGGTCAACAAACCAATGCCGCCCTGTGGTTTGGCAGCACGCAGGCGAGTCAGCGTTTCAACGGAGATCAGCGGAACATCGCCGTAGAGCATCAGGATGTCTTCGTCATCCGCAAAGAAAGGGGCGGCCTGCTGCATCGCATGGCCTGTGCCCAGCTGTTCGGCCTGAAGCACCCAGTTGAGCTTGTCATCGCCCAGCGTCTTTTTAAGCAGATCGCCACCGTGGCCGTAGACAAGGTGGACCTGACGGGCGCCCAGTTCATTCGCTGCATCAATGACATGCTTCACCATTGGCTTTCCTGCCAGCGTGTGGAGCACCTTAGGCAGATCGGAATACATGCGGGTACCTTTGCCTGCGGCAAGGATCACCACGCTCATCGCACTGTTTGACATACGCATCCTGACGGTAGTTTGAGAGAGAAGTAAAAACGTTTGATGCCTAAAATTCTACATCTTTTACATCATGAATTAAGGATCAAAAAAAAAGCCAGCCTGGTATCCAGACTGGCTTTTGTGCTTTTCAAGCCGGTGTTACATCGCTTTTTTGGTCAACTCGATAACGCGCAGTTTCGCGATCGCTTTGGCCAGCTCCGCAGACGCCTGAGCGTAATCCACGTCACCATGAGAGCTGCTAATGTGCTCTTCAGCCTTACGCTTCGATTCCAGGGCTCGCGCTTCGTCGAGATCCTGGCCACGAATAGCGGTATCGGCCAGAACGGTCACACTGCCTGGCTGCACTTCAAGAATGCCGCCGGACAGATAGATAAACTCTTCGTGACCGAACTGTTTAACGATGCGGATCATACCAGGCTTAATGGCGGTGAGCAGCGGTGCGTGACCCGGGAAAATACCCAGTTCACCTTCACTACCCGTTACCTGGATTTTCTCGACCAGACCAGAGAACATTTGTTGCTCTGCGCTGACGACGTCCAGGTGGTAAGTCATTGCCATATCACCCTCCGATTAAGGCGTTAAAGTTTTTTGGCTTTTTCCACGGCTTCTTCGATGGAACCAACCATGTAGAACGCCTGCTCTGGCAGGTGATCGTATTCGCCTTCCATGATGCCTTTAAAGCCACGGATGGTGTCTTTCAGGGAAACGTATTTACCCGGAGAACCGGTGAATACTTCCGCAACGAAGAACGGCTGGGACAGGAAGCGCTGGATCTTACGCGCACGTGCTACCACCAGTTTGTCTTCTTCAGACAGTTCATCCATACCCAGGATGGCGATGATGTCTTTCAGTTCCTGGTAACGCTGCAGCAGGGACTGTACGCCACGCGCGGTGTCGTAGTGTTCCTGACCAACAACCAGTGGATCCAGCTGACGGCTGGTGGAGTCCAGCGGGTCAACGGCCGGGTAGATACCCAGAGACGCGATCTGACGGCTCAGTACCACGGTTGCGTCTAAGTGCGCAAAGGTGGTTGCTGGAGATGGGTCAGTCAAGTCATCCGCAGGTACGTATACCGCCTGAACGGAGGTGATAGAACCGGTTTTGGTAGAGGTGATACGTTCCTGAAGAACACCCATCTCTTCCGCCAGGGTCGGCTGGTAGCCTACCGCTGAAGGCATACGACCCAGCAGTGCAGATACTTCCGTACCGGCCAGGGTGTAACGATAGATGTTATCAACGAACAGCAGAACGTCACGGCCTTCGTCACGGAATTTCTCAGCCATCGTCAGGCCAGTCAGCGCAACGCGCAGACGGTTTCCTGGTGGCTCGTTCATCTGGCCGTAAACCAGGGATACTTTGTCCAGAACGTTGGAGTCGGTCATTTCGTGGTAGAAGTCGTTACCCTCACGAGTACGTTCACCTACACCCGCAAACACGGAGTAACCGGAGTGCTCGATCGCGATGTTACGGATCAGCTCCATCATGTTTACGGTTTTACCTACACCCGCACCACCGAACAGACCAACTTTACCGCCCTTCGCAAACGGACACATCAGGTCGATAACTTTGATACCGGTTTCCAGCAGTTCCTGAGAGCTGGACAGCTCTTCGTAGGAAGGTGCCGCGCGGTGGATAGCCCAACGCTCTTCTTCACCGATGTCGCCCTTCATGTCGATTGGCTGACCCAATACGTTCATGATACGACCCAGTGTTGCTTTACCTACCGGGACTTCGATCGGGTGCTCAAGGTCTTTAACTTCCAGACCACGACGCAGACCGTCGGAAGAACCCATCGCGATGGTACGCACGATACCGCCGCCGAGCTGCTGCTGAACTTCCAGCACCAGGCTCTCGTTACCATTCTGTACCTCAAGCGCGTCGTACACGCGTGGTACGGCGTCCTGAGGGAACTCGACGTCCACCACGGCGCCGATTACCTGGACAATCTTTCCAGTAGCCATCTTGAATCCTCTACGTAATTCGTAAACCTGGTTAAACCGCGGCGGCCCCCGAGACGATCTCGGTGAGTTCCTGAGTAATGCTGGCCTGACGAGCTTTGTTGTAAACCAACTGCAGCTCTTTAATCAGGCTGCCGCCATTATCGGTCGCGGCTTTCATCGCCACCATTCGTGCGGCCTGCTCGCTGGCCAGGTTTTCTACAACGCCCTGATAAACCTGAGATTCAACGTAACGACGCAGCAGGGTATCCAGCAGCGGTTTCGGATCGGGTTCATACAGGTAATCCCAGGCTTTCTGCTTCAGCTCGTCATCTTCTGATGCCGGTAACGGCAGCATCTGAGTGAGCGTTGGAACCTGAGACATGGTGTTAATGAATTTGTTGCTGACAACGTACAGTCTGTCCAGGCGGCCTTCATCGTAGGCCTGCAACATCACTTTAACCGGGCCGATCAGTTCAGACAGGGACGGGTTATCACCCATACCGGTCACCTGAGCGACAATGTTGCCACCAACGGAGTTAAAGAAAGAGACGCCTTTAGAGCCAATCAGTGCCAGATCGCACTGAACGCCTTTATCAGACCAGCCTTTCATATCCGCCAGCAGTTTTTTGAACAGGTTAATGTTCAAGCCGCCACACAGACCACGGTCAGTCGACACCACCAGGTAGCCCACGCGCTTAACGTCGCGTTCTTCCAGGTAAGGGTGCTTATATTCCAGATTACCGTTTGCAAGGTGACCAATCACTTTGCGCATGGTCTCTGCATAAGGACGGCTGGCCGCCATGCGATCCTGCGATTTACGCATTTTGGAAGCGGCGACCATCTCCATCGCTTTAGTGATCTTTTGCGTGTTCTGGACGCTTGCGATCTTACTACGTATCTCTTTTGCGCCGGCCATGAGCTTCTCCTCAATGCCAGGCGGCTTGCCCTGAGACAAGCCGCCGGACGATTACCAGGATTGGGTTGCTTTGAAGGAATCGAGGATAGCTTTCAGCTTGCCTTCGATTTCGTCGTTATAGCCACCGGTCTGGTTGATCTCTTGCATCAGCGGAGCGTGATCACGGTCGACGTAAGCCAGCAGAGCGGCTTCGAAGCTACCGATTTTCGCCAGTTCCACATCTTCGAGGTAACCGCGTTCAGCCGCGAACAGTACCAGGCCCTGCTGAGCAACAGACATTGGAGCGTACTGTTTCTGCTTCAGCAGTTCGGTCACTTTCTGACCGTGGCTCAGCTGTTTACGGGTTGCTTCGTCCAGATCGGATGCGAACTGAGAGAACGCAGCCAGTTCACGATACTGTGCCAGCGCGGTACGGATACCACCGGACAGTTTCTTGATGATCTTGGTCTGAGCAGCACCACCCACACGGGATACGGAGATACCCGGGTTAACCGCCGGACGAATACCGGAGTTAAACAGGTTGGTTTCCAGGAAGATCTGACCATCGGTAATGGAGATTACGTTGGTCGGAACGAACGCAGAAACGTCACCCGCCTGGGTTTCAATGATCGGCAGAGCGGTCAGAGAACCTGTTTTACCCTTCACTTCACCTTTGGTGAAGTTCTCGACGTATTCCGCGTTAACGCGGGAAGCACGCTCCAGCAGACGAGAGTGGAGGTAGAATACGTCGCCCGGGAATGCTTCACGTCCTGGTGGACGACGGAGCAGCAGGGAAACCTGACGATAAGCAACAGCCTGTTTAGACAGGTCATCGTATACGATCAGCGCATCTTCACCGCGGTCACGGAAGTATTCGCCCATTGCGCAACCAGCGTATGGCGCCAGGTATTGCAGTGCAGCAGATTCAGAAGCGGTAGCCACAACAACGATGGTGTTAGACAGCGCGCCGTGCTCTTCCAGTTTACGAACCACGTTAGAAATGGTGGACGCTTTCTGGCCGATAGCCACGTACACACATTTGATGCCGGAGTCACGCTGGTTGATAATGGCGTCGATTGCCATCGCGGTTTTACCGGTCTGACGGTCACCGATGATCAGTTCACGCTGACCACGACCGATTGGGATCATGGCGTCAACGGACTTATAACCAGTCTGCACTGGCTGATCAACGGACTGACGGTCGATAACGCCCGGTGCGATAACTTCGATTGGGGAGAAGCCATCGTGCTCAACCGGACCTTTACCGTCGATTGGCGCACCCAGGGTGTTAACAACGCGACCCAGCAGGCCACGGCCAACCGGCACTTCCAGAATACGGCCAGTACACTTAACCTTCATGCCTTCGGCGAGGTCAGCGTATGGACCCATCACAACTGCACCTACGGAGTCGCGCTCCAGGTTCAGTGCGATAGCGTAACGGTTACCCGGCAGGGAAATCATCTCACCCTGCATACAATCGGCCAGGCCGTGGATGCGGATAACACCGTCACTTACAGAAACAATAGTACCTTCGTTGTGAGCTTCACTCACAACACTGAACTGAGCAATGCGCTGCTTGATCAGTTCGCTGATTTCGGTGGAATTCAGTTGCATGCTCCAGTCCCCTTAAGACTGCAAGACGTCTGCAAGGCGCTCAAGACGGCCGCGTACGCTGCCATCAATGACCATATCACCCGAGCGGATGATTACGCCTGCCATTACAGACTTATCGATTTTGCAATTCAGCTTAACTTTGCGTGACAGACGTTTTTCCATCGCGGCGGTAATTTTCGCAAGCTGTTCGTCACTCAGTTCAGTCGCGGAAGTCACTTCGACTTCTGCAGTAGCTTCACTAAGGGCACGTAAGTGCTCAAACTGCTCGAGAACATCCGGGAGCACACGGAGACGACCATTTTCTGCCATCACCTTAATCAGGTTCTGGCCGTTGGCATCCAGTTGCTCTCCGCACACGGCGATAAACGACGCGGCGAGGGTTTCAGGTGCTAACGCACCGGAAAGCAACTCGGCCATTTGTTCGTTTTTCGTCACCTCAGCGGCAAACGCCAGCATATTCTGCCAGCGATCGACATTTTGGTGTTCGACAGCAAAGTCAAAAGCTGCTTTGGCGTAGGGGCGAGCTACCGTAACAAATTCAGACATCAGCCCCTCCCTCCTTACAGTTCAGCGACAAGTTTGTCCACGATGTCGCTGTTAGCAGCTTCATCCACGGAACGTTCGATGATCTTCTCGGCGCCAGCAACAGCCAGAATCGCAACCTGCTTACGCAGTTCTTCACGAGCACGTTTACGCTCAGCTTCAATTTCAGCCTGAGCCTGTGTCACGATCTTAGTACGTTCCTGTTCTGCTTCAGCTTTGGCTTCGTCCAGGATCTGAGAACGGCGTTTGTTAGCCTGTTCAATGATTACCTGAGCTTCAGCTTTCGCTTTTTTCAGCTGGTCTGTCGCGTTGGCCTGTGCAAGGTCCAAATCTTTCTTAGCGCGTTCTGCGGAAGCCAGACCGTCAGCAATTTCTTTCTGACGTTTTTCGATGGCAGCCATTAAAGGCGGCCATACATACTTCATGCAGAACCAGACAAAGAGAATAAACGCGATGGCCTGGCCGAGGATTGTTGCGTTCATGTTCACAGCACAATACCTCTTAAATTTCTGTGGCTTGGGGTTTTAAAACAACTACTACGCGACAGCAAACATCACGTACAGACCCAGACCTACAGCGATCATTGGGATTGCATCCACCAGACCCATAACGATAAAGAACTGAGTACGCAGCAGAGGAATCAGATCAGGTTGACGCGCTGCGCCTTCCAGGAATTTACCTCCGAGGATGCCGATACCGATCGCAGCACCGATAGCCGCCAGACCCATCATCACAGCGGCAGCCATGTACAGCAGATCCATATTCAGGTTTTCCATGACAGTCTCCAGTTTGTTTCAATTAAAACGTAGTAGTGTTGGTAAAAAATCAGTGCTCTTCAGACGCCATCGACAGATAGACGATCGTCAGAACCATGAAGATAAAGGCTTGCAGCGTAATGATCAGGATGTGGAAAATGGCCCACGGCACATTAAGAATCCACTGTGACCACCACGGCAGAAGACCCGCGATCAGAATGAAAATCAGCTCACCCGCATACATGTTGCCGAACAGTCGCAGACCCAGTGAAACAGGTTTGGACAGCAGGCTAACGCCTTCCAGGATCAGGTTGACCGGAATAAACGCCCAGTGG
This sequence comes from Enterobacter sp. MG-EB028, assembly GCF_056673305.1. NCBI lineage: Bacteria > Pseudomonadati > Pseudomonadota > Gammaproteobacteria > Enterobacterales > Enterobacteriaceae > Enterobacter > Enterobacter sp. MG-EB028. Next base: position 4,850,320 of record NZ_CP195079.1, on the reverse strand, counting down.
TTGAACGGCTGCAAGGTAAGCTCTTTCACAAAGCCGCTTACGCCTTTCATTTTGATGCTGTAGAAAAGAATCAGGATAAACACGCCCAGCGCCATCGACAGGGTGATGTTCACGTCCGCGGACGGTACCACACGCAGCGCAGGCAGGCCGAAGATGTGCTCGCCGATGAACGGCAGCAGGTCAATTGGCAGCAGGTCCATCAGGTTCATCAGGAAGACCCAAACGAACACGGTCAGGGCCAGCGGAGCAATCAGCTTGCTCTTACCATGGTACATATCTTTCACGCTGCCATGGACGAAGCCGATGATCATCTCAACGAACGTCTGGAATTTCCCTGGAACACCGCTGGTCGCTTTTTTAGCAACGCTGCGGAACATGGCCAGGAACAGAAGACCCAAAACCACCGAGAAGAACATGGAGTCGATGTTGATCGTCCAGAAGGTGGCCGGGGGGTTATGTGGATCCACCAGCGAGAATGTACGCAGGTCCAGCTGAAGGTTATTCAGATGGTGACCTATGTAATCCTGCGGCGTCATATTTTCTGAAGCCATGATGCCTTTTACCCTTTGTTATTGATTACAGCTGGAGCCAGAACTTGTACCACCAGCACCAAAACCCACGTTGCTATCAGCGGCATGAATACCACTTTCAAAACCGCCAGCGCCATCACCAGTAGAGCAAAGGTCAGCAACACCTTACACACTTCGCCGAGGGCGAAGGACCAGGCCACGCGGCCTTTGGCGGGTGTATGCGCCTGATGACGCCAGGCAAAAATCATAAACAACACGTTTGGCAGCACGACCGCCAAACCCCCGCACACGGCGGAGATGCCCCAGAAGGGGTCTTTGAGGCTAAACAGCAGTCCACTTGCTATCACAGCCAGAAACTGAATGAACAGAAGCTTACGAGCAACGTTTCTACTCAAGAGCGACACAGACATCACGTTTTTACTCCTGCTCCCTTCGAGGTATGCCGCGTGTCGTATAAAACGTCCTTTAAGGCTCAGAGTCAAGCATCAAAAAGCGGACAAATTATACGGTGCGTACCCGTGATTTCAAACATTAAGTAGCGAAAAGGTGAATAAATGTTTAAATATTTTTCCCCACCGCTATTTTTTAACTTTCGTAGAAAGCATCGACCTTCGAGCAAAACTGCAAACAGCGCGAAAACGTTGACTACAAAGCGTGCACGAGATCACAAAACACACATTTGCGATAAGGTTGTATTTATCAAAGCCGTAATTCGCCCAGAATTATCTTTCTGAAATTAAAGATAAAATATCGCAACTATTTTCAAAACAGCCCCGTACACAATAAAAACCTTTTATTGACATTCTTAATAAATATTTAACATTGTGTTCTGGTTACAGTCTTCCACTTTTAGCAGGCTGATATTTTCATAGTTGACTATCTTCACGATGAATAATCAGCGCGAGGTTAACTGCAAGAAAACCCATAGTAAAAAAGTGGTTAAACGCTCTCTGATAAATCCCGGGTAGATGTGCTGTTTTTTAACATGCTCAGAACAGCACAAATTCCACATTTTTTATTAATTTTTTAAAAATTGTTTGGCTTAATTATCACCAGATGACGTTCACCATCGAGCTGAGGAACGTTTAATTTCTCGATGGTTTCAACGCTAAAACCGTCCGGAAGCTGTTCAATTTCATCACCGGGCAGCTGTCCTTTAAGCGCATAAAAACGGCCATCGACTGCCGGCAGATGCTTACACCAGCTCACCATGTCATTGAGCGAAGCAAACGCGCGGCTGATAACACCGTCAAACGGCGGCTCCGCCGGGAACTCCTCTACCCTGCTCTGTACGGGCGTGATGTTATCCAGCTTAAGTTCATGCTGGACCTGACGTAAAAAGCGCACGCGCTTGCCCAGGCTGTCCAGCAGCGTGAAATGGCTCTCAGGTCGGACAATCGACAGCGGAACGCCCGGTAAACCAGGCCCCGTCCCCACGTCGATAAAACGCTCACCTTTCAGATACGGCGCGACCACGATGCTGTCGAGAATATGGCGTACCAGCATCTCGTTGGGGTCGCGAACAGACGTCAGGTTGTACGCTTTATTCCATTTGTTCAGCGTATCGACATACGCCACCAGCTGGTTTTTCTGGTGATCGGTGAGCGAAATACCTGCCTGATCCAGCAGACGAGAGAGTTTATTGAGCACGGTGAATACCTGTTTAGAAACAATTTGCCCGGTGGCGCTAACGCTTACCGGGCCTACGAACGATGTTGGGCGGGTAAGCAAAGCGCCACCCGCCAAAACGATTGCAATTACGCGCTGCGGCGCAACATACCCTGCTTTTTCAGCCACACCAGCAGAATCGAAATCGCGGCAGGCGTGACGCCGGAGATCCGTGAAGCCTGGCCAATCGATACCGGTTTGTGATCGTTCAGCTTAGCGATCACTTCGTTGGACAGGCCCGTCACCTGACGGTAGTCCAGCATTTCCGGAAGCAGCGTGTTTTCGTTGCGCTGCTGTTTTTCGATCTCATCCTGCTGACGCGCGATGTAACCTTCGTACTTCACCTGTATTTCGACCTGTTCAGCGGCTTCCGCGTCTTCAAGACCCGGGGCGAACGCGGTGAGTTTCACCAGATTCTCATAGGTCACTTCCGGACGACGCAGCAGATCTTCGCCGCTGGCTTCCCGCGAGAGTGGCGCAGTTAAGTGAGCGTTCACTTCGGCAGCAGTTTCCGCCTGCGGATTTACCCACGTGGTTTTCAGGCGCTGGCGTTCCTGTTCAATGCGCTCCAGCTTCTCGTTGAAGCGCGCCCAGCGTTCGTCATCCACCAGACCCAGCTCGCGGCCCATCTCGGTCAGACGCAGGTCGGCGTTGTCCTCGCGCAGCATCAGACGATATTCCGCGCGAGAGGTAAACATGCGGTACGGTTCTTTGGTGCCCAGGGTGCACAGATCGTCAACCAGCACGCCCAGATAGGCCTGAGAACGCGCCGGCGCCCATCCCTCTTTCTCGGCAGAGAAGCGAGCGGCATTCAGACCGGCCAGCAAACCCTGCGCTGCGGCTTCTTCGTAGCCGGTGGTGCCGTTAATCTGGCCCGCGAAGAACAGACCGTGGATGAATTTGCTCTCCAGCGTCGGCTTCAGGTCACGCGGGTCGAAGAAATCGTACTCAATAGCGTAGCCAGGGCGAACGATTTTCGCATTCTCCATCCCCTGCATTGAGCGAACAATCTGCATCTGCACGTCGAACGGCAGGCTGGTGGAGATGCCGTTCGGGTAAATTTCGTTTGAGGTCAGCCCTTCCGGCTCCAGGAAGATCTGGTGCTGGTTACGATCGGCAAAGCGCATCACTTTGTCTTCGATCGACGGGCAGTAGCGTGGGCCTATCCCTTCGATCACGCCAGCGTACATGGGGCTGCGATCGAGGTTATTGCGGATCACGTCGTGGGTTTTCTCGTTGGTATGCGTGATGTAGCACGGTACCTGCTGCGGATGCTGCGCCGCGTTGCCCATGAACGAGAAGACCGGCATCGGGTTATCACCGTGCTGTTGCGCCAGCACGCTGAAATCAATGGTCCGCGCATCAATACGCGGCGGCGTACCGGTTTTCAGGCGGCTAACGCGCAGCGGCAGCTCACGCAGACGACGAGACAGTGGAATAGACGGCGGATCGCCGGCACGGCCACCGCTGTAGTTATCCAGACCGATATGAATTTTGCCGTCCAGGAATGTCCCGACTGTCAGCACTACGGCTTTAGCACGGAACTTGAGGCCCATCTGGGTCACGGCGCCCACAACGCGATCGTTTTCAACGATAAGATCTTCTACCGCCTGCTGGAAGATCATCAGGTTCGGCTGGTTCTCCAGTGCGGTGCGTACGGCCTGACGGTAAAGCACGCGGTCTGCCTGTGCACGGGTGGCACGAACAGCGGGGCCTTTACTTGCGTTTAGTATCCTAAACTGGATGCCAGCCCGATCGATCGCTTTCGCCATCAGGCCGCCAAGTGCATCCACTTCTTTTACCAGGTGTCCTTTCCCAATGCCGCCAATCGCCGGATTACAGGACATCTGTCCCAGCGTGTCGATATTGTGTGTCAAAAGCAGGGTCTGCTGACCCATACGCGCTGCGGCCATTGCGGCCTCAGTGCCTGCGTGACCCCCGCCAATGATGATGACGTCAAAAGGATCCTGATAAAACATGGTGGTCTGCCTCGCGTAAAGCGGTATGAAAATGGATTGAAGCCCGGGCCGTGGATTCTACTCAACTTTAGTCTTTCGAGAAAGCATTGGGATCCTGGGCTATTAAAAAGAAGATCTTTTTATTTAGAGATCTGTTCTATTGTGATCTCTTATTAGGATCGCGGACCCATGTGGATAAGTCCGATCCCGCAAATAAGATCATGCAGTTAGGAAGGATCGTTTGCTGTGAATGATCGGTGATCCTGGACCGTATAAGCTGGGATCAGATCGCGAGTTTATACACAGGCTAAAAACTAAGCCACGGTTGTTATTTGGATAACTACGGGTTAATACGAGCTTTTAACCAGAGTTATCCACATCTGTTCGCGCGATCTTTAATCGTTTTTGAGTAAATTTTTCCATTCCGCGAGCCAGATCTCGGCCGGATCCTCCGGAATGTCATGATCGAGGATGTTGATCTTGAGCGTTTCACCCAGCTGTTTTGCCCCACAAGAGGTAACAGCGGCTTCGACTTTCTCTATTGCCCCGCAGAAGGTGTCATATTCACGACTGCCGATCCCCACCGCGCCAAAACGGACGTTTGACAGGTCGGGCTGCTGTTCAAGCAGTTCGTCATATAAAGGTTGCAGGTTATCCGGCAGATCGCCCGCGCCGTGCGTGGAGGTGATCAGCAGCCAGACCCCGTCATTCGGGAGATCTTCAAGCAGCGGCCCATGCAGGGTTTCCGTGGAAAAGCCCGCATCTTCCAGCTTCTCAGCCAGGTGTTCCGCTACATATTCCGCACCGCCAAGGGTGCTGCCGCTGATAAGGGTAATGTCCGCCATTGATCGCTCGCTCAGATAAAGAGGGGATCATTGTACGCTGTGAACGAGCTGGGATCTACCTGTGGAAAATGTGGGAATGAATTTGCCCGATCACGGGCGGATGGTACGCATGATCGGGTTTTGCAGGGAGATCAGTGTCTCGGTGGACTGAATTTCATCGATTGTTTGGATCTTGTTGATAAGTACCTGCTGGAGAGCATCGATGGATCGGCACATCACCTTTATAAAGATGCTGTAGTGCCCGGTGGTGTAGTACGCCTCGGTGACTTCATCGAGCGCGTTAAGCTTCGCCAGCGCGGAGGGGTAGTCTTTTGCGCTTTTAAGAATAATGCCGATGAAGCAGCAGACGTCGTAACCCAGCTGCTTCGGGCTGACGTCAATGCGCGCGCCGGTAATGATCCCTGCCTGCTTCATTTTCTCTACGCGAACGTGAATGGTTCCCGGGCTGACGCCAAACTGTTTTGCCAGTTCGGCGTAGGCTGTACGGGCATTGGCCATTAAGGCCTCCAGAATGCCGCGGTCCAGATTGTCGATCTGATAATTTTCCATAGCTTTTTCTTATGAAGATTAATGAATACCTCTATTCTAGCGTCATATTTTAACGAATCAAAAGTGAAGGCGGCTTTTTGTTGATGAGTTATTGAATTAAGTACCGGTTCTGTTGCTTAATCATTACCAACAGGACGCAGGAGTATAAATAATGAAAACCGCTTACATCGCAAAACAACGCCAGATCAGTTTCGTAAAATCCCATTTTTCCCGCCAGCTGGAAGAGAAGCTTGGTCTTATTGAAGTTCAGGCGCCAATTCTGAGCCGCGTGGGTGACGGGACGCAGGATAACCTGTCTGGATGCGAAAAAGCGGTACAGGTGAAAGTGAAAACATTGCCTGACGCACAGTTCGAAGTGGTTCATTCACTGGCGAAGTGGAAGCGTCAAACCCTGGGACAACACGACTTCAGCGCGGGCGAAGGGCTTTACACGCACATGAAAGCTCTTCGCCCCGATGAAGACCGTCTCTCCCCGATTCACTCTGTCTACGTTGACCAGTGGGACTGGGAGCGCGTAATGGGAGATGGTGAACGCCACGTCGGCACGCTGAAATCGACCGTTGAGGCGATCTACGCCGGGATCAAAGCGACCGAAGCGGCCGTGAGCAAAGAGTTTGGTCTGGCACCGTTCCTGCCGGAAACGATCCACTTTGTCCACAGCCAGGAACTGCTGAGCCGTTTTCCGGATCTGGATGCCAAAGGCCGCGAGCGGGCGATCGCCAAAGAGCTGGGCGCGGTATTTCTGATTGGCATCGGCGGTAAACTGTCTGATGGCAAGCGTCACGACGTTCGTGCGCCGGATTATGATGACTGGAGCACCGTGGCCGAAAGCGAATATGCCGGTCTGAACGGCGATATTCTGGTCTGGAACCCGGTTCTGGAAGATGCGTTTGAGCTCTCTTCTATGGGGATCCGCGTGGATGCTGACGCGCTGAAGCGCCAGCTGGCGGTGACCGGTGATGAAGATCGTCTCAAACTCGAGTGGCACCAGGCGCTGCTGCGCGGCGAAATGCCTCAGACGATTGGCGGCGGTATCGGCCAGTCCCGTCTGACCATGCTGCTGCTGCAGCTGTCCCATATCGGTCAGGTGCAGTGTGGAGTCTGGCCGCAGCAGGTTCGTGAAAGCGTCGGTTCTCTTCTTTAATTAACGTCGCCAGCGTCTGAGCAGGCGGCTCCGCAACCCGGTATCAAAGCGCCAGATATGATCGAAGATGCGCATGATGCCGGGCTTTCCATGGGCGGACATCGCCACCGCATGAAAACGGTGCTGATGCACCCGCTGCAGCTCCTTCACTTTATTTACCACATCATCCGGCAGCCGCTGGGCAATAAAATCTGAAATCACTACTGCGTCAGCGTCGTACCAGTCGCCGCCCTGCATACGCTCCACAATGCTTCGAAAACAACTGGCCAGATCGGTGCCGCCGCGAAAACGCTGGCTTAAAAAGCGGATGGCCTGCTCGATGCCCTGCTGGTTCGTCAGCTCATAGCCCACGACTTCACTGGAGAAGAGCATAATAAAGCAGCGACGGCGATCGGCGAGCGCAACGCGCATCAGCGCCAGACAGAACGCCTTCGCACACTGCTCGTTAAAACCGCCCATTGAGCCGGACGTATCCACGCAAACAATAAACGGCCCGCGCGGCTGTTCATCAAAATCCTGATGAACGACAGGGCGCTGGCTTAGCTTCTCGCGCCAGGCTTCGCCGTGCAGTCGATAGGTGAGAAGCTGTTTTTCCACCAGCCGACGGTAAAACTCATACTCCAGTTCGGTCATTCCCAGCGTGCTTAGCTCCGTGGGCAGCAGGCGCAGGATGTCGTCGCTTTGCTGAAGTCCGTCGACCTGTTCCGGCACGGTGGCCGGTTCGCGTACCAGGGTGCGGAAGGTTTCCATCGGGGCATCCTTCTTTGGGACAGACTTTGCCTCCCTGGACCGACCCAACTGTTCCGCGAGTTTCATCAGCTCCGGCTGCTGGGTTAAAAAGTCGCCGTACTTCACGATCAGCTGATAATCCCCGCGCCGCAGCTGCCCGGCGCTCATATCCCAGAGGCGACCGGCGGCGTTTTCATTTTCTACCAGCACCTCTTCGAGCTGACCGCTCAGGGTCATACGTTCCTGGACTTCACTGAGCAGCTGCTCGCGCTCTTCATCCAGCAGCTGTTGGTTCAGCGAGGTGGCCTGGACGACCAGGCTCAGGCGCCAGCGCTGTAAAAATAGCGTGTGCAGCGCCGGGGTAATGGTGGCATTTTCCGTGACCAGCGTTCTGGCCTGGCTGGCAAACGGAGAATGGACTTTATCGAGCAGCGCCAGGGCTTGCGGGATCTGGACGATAAACTGCGGCGTCGATAGCCGCTGGCACTGCTGATAGGCTGCGACTTCCTCCGTCAGTTCTGGCGGGACTTCCGTCTCCTTAAACCGCTGACGCAGGTTATCGCGCCAGCGTGGGAGATCGTCCGTCATTGCTTTTTTGAGCTTCGGGAATTTTTCAAAAAACGCCGCCAGCTGTGGGGACGCCAGAAGTGTTATCACCACCTCCTCAATTAACCCTTCCTCGCTGACCGCCAGCATGACGTTGAGCGTGTCCAGCGTTAGCATTGCCGTGCCTGTTTGATCTGCGCGCTGACGTCCTGCAGGCTGGCTTCAATGCGGCCTAACCAGTCGCTATGAATAAAGAGGCATTTTTGCTGCTCGCTGAAGCGGGTGTGCTGCTGGTGCCATTCGGTATCCAGCGCTTCCAGCTGCTGTTTGATCTCTTCCGGCACGCTGTCAGAGGCGGTGCCGGGAAGCGCAAGACGCGATCCCTGAAGGCTCACGTCGCGGATCACCAGGTGCTGACTGCTGTCCACTTCCATATTCAGCGGCTGCGCGAAACCGATGCCGTTGAGCTTACCGCGGATCTCTCCGCCCTTATCCAGCCACTGCGCCAGCGGCTCGCGCTCAATCGTAATGTGCACCACCTGCATATCATGCAGCTTGAGCGGCTGCTGGAGCAGCAATGTCAGCGTCGTGCCGGTCAGATCGGCGGGTAGCTCGTAATGCGGTTTGCGGGCGAACATGCCCCCCAGGCGATTCACTTTAAGCGCGGTTTTATCGCTTTGCTGCTGCTTGAGCTGTAAGCGCCGTTGGGCAATCGCCCCCAGTTGGTTGAGCATCGCCTGCTGCCCCCAGGCGTGTCCGGTCATCAAAACGTCCAGCTGCTGCTGCATCAGGTTCATGCCTTCTGCGTCGTGCCAGAGGCAGTCTTTTAGCAGGATCAGATCGATAGGGGCGACCGCGTCGCGACCACTGAACAGCGCGCTGGCCTGGAGGAGACGGATCGCTTTTTTCCAGCGACGGTCAGAGACATACGGGGCGGAAGGCAGTAAATCAAGCTGCTGGCGCAGCATGAAGATCAGCTCAAAAACGGCATCGGGCAGTTTTATTTTGCCGATCTCTTCCTGCCACTGATGGTACTCCTCGTCCGTCACCTGCAGTGAAGCAGCCACCGGGTTTTCGTTCTCATCCTGCTGGCTCACCAGCATGGAGCGGAAGTTTGATTTATCCTGTACTTTATCCAGCCACAGGCGGATCAGCATACGGTCATACAGCGCTTCCAGGCTGCTGTCTGCTTCGGGAAGTTCGTTTGACGCGGCCACCAGCAGGCGCATGGGGATTTTCTCTTCACTGGCCCCGTTGCGGAAACGACGTTCGTTAATTGCCGTCAGCAGGGTGTTCAGAATGGCCGGGCCGGCTTTCCAGATCTCATCGAGAAAGACGATTTCCGCTTCCGGAAGATAGCCCGCCGTCAGACGCTCATAGCGCCCCTCGTCCTTCAGTGCCTGAATAGAAAGCGGGCCGAAAACTTCTTCGGGGGTGGAGAAGCGCGTCATCAAATATTCAAATGCACGGGCGTTCTGAAAAGCGAACTTCAGGCGGCGTGCAATCAAACTTTTAGCAATGCCCGGCGGACCCAGCAGAAACACGCTTTCACCGCTCAGCGCCGCCAGCAGGCAAAGGCGAATGGCGTGGCTACGCTCGTAAAGGCCTTTCTCCAGCGCGCTGCTGAGGCGGGAAATTCTTTCTGCTAATAAATGTGAGTGAGCCATAATAGTTTTGCATCCTTTCGCCGTTGTGGCGGCCAATTGAAGCGAGTATAGACGTTTCAGTCAGGGCTGGTAATAGGCTGAAGTGCGGCGCAATTTTCTTTGCGCTACATTAATGCGGTTGCATTTAGGGGTACGATTTTGCAATGAATCGTGCATACTGTGCGCTTTTTGTGGACCAAGGGACAGGAACACATTTGTTATTTAAACGAAAAGACTAGTCTATGAGCACTGATAATAAGCAATCATTACCCGCAATTACGCTTGCGGCGATCGGGGTTGTCTACGGTGATATTGGCACCAGCCCGCTTTATACGCTTCGTGAATGTTTGTCCGGCCAGTTTGGCTTTGGTGTTGAGCGCGATGCCGTGTTTGGCTTCCTGTCCCTCATCTTCTGGCTGCTGATCCTGGTCGTTTCCGTTAAATATCTCTCCTTCGTTATGCGTGCAGATAACGCGGGCGAAGGCGGGATCCTGACCCTGATGTCTCTTGCCGGTCGCAATACCTCGGCCAGAATGACGTCCGTGCTGGTGATTATCGGCCTGATTGGCGGTAGCTTCTTCTATGGGGAAGTGGTGATAACACCGGCTATCTCAGTGCTCTCGGCGATAGAGGGGCTGGAAATTATCGCGCCACAGCTCGATTCATGGGTGGTTCCGCTGGCCATAATTGTCCTGACGCTGCTGTTCATGATCCAGAAACACGGTACCGGGCTGGTGGGCAAACTGTTTGCGCCGATTATGCTGGCCTGGTTCGTGATCCTGGCGGCGCTCGGCTTACGCAGCATTATCGCGAATCCGGACGTGCTGCATGCGCTAAACCCTTACTGGGCGGTGCATTTCTTCCTGGAATACAAAGTGGTTTCCTTCGTGGCGCTGGGGGCGGTCGTGCTCTCCATCACCGGTGTGGAAGCGCTGTATGCTGACATGGGGCACTTCGGAAAACTGCCGATCCGCGTGGCATGGTTTATTGTGGTGCTCCCTTCGCTGGTGCTGAACTACTTCGGTCAGGGCGCGCTGCTGCTTAAGAACCCGGAAGCGATTAAGAACCCGTTCTTCCTGCTGGCGCCTGACTGGGCGCTGGTGCCGATGCTCATTCTGGCCACGCTGGCGACCGTTATTGCCTCTCAGGCGGTGATTTCCGGGGTGTTCTCTTTGACCCGTCAGGCCGTTCGTCTGGGCTATCTCTCGCCAATGCGCATCATCCATACTTCAGAAATGGAGTCGGGCCAGATCTACATCCCGTTCGTTAACTGGCTGCTCTATTTTGCTGTTGTGATTGTGATTGTCAGCTTCGAGCACTCCAGTAACCTGGCCGCGGCCTACGGTATTGCGGTCACAGGTACTATGGTGCTGACGTCGCTTCTCTCCACCACGGTGGCGTACCGAAACTGGCACTGGAATAAATTCCTTGTAGCAATGATTCTGGTGGGCTTCCTGTGTATCGACGTGCCGCTGTTCTCTGCCAACCTCGACAAGATTGTTTCCGGCGGCTGGCTGCCGCTGACGCTGGGCCTGGTGATGTTCATTGTCATGACCACGTGGAAGAGCGAGCGCTTCCGTCTGCTGCGTCGCATGCACGAGCACGGCAATTCTCTTGAGGCGATGATCGCATCGCTGGAGAAATCACCGCCGGTTCGCGTGCCGGGCACCGCGGTTTATATGTCTCGTGCCCTGAATGTAATCCCGTTCGCGCTAATGCATAACCTCAAGCACAACAAGGTTCTGCACGAGCGCGTGATCCTGCTGACGCTACGTACAGAAGATGCGCCGTACGTTCACAACGTGCGTCGCGTTCAGATTGAGCAGCTGTCCCCGACCTTCTGGCGCGTGGTGGCAAGCTACGGCTGGCGCGAAACGCCTAACGTGGAAGAGGTGTTCCACCGCTGCGGCCTGGAAGGTCTGAGCTGCCGGATGATGGAGACGTCGTTCTTTATGTCGCACGAGTCGCTGATCATCGGCAAGCGCCCGTGGTATCTGCGCCTGCGCGGCAAGCTGTACCTGATCCTGCAGCGTAACGCCCTGCGCGCGCCTGACCAGTTTGAGATCCCGCCTAACCGCGTGATTGAGCTGGGAACGCAGGTCGAGATTTAAGTCTTTGTGCGGCCTGATGCCCTCAGCCCGACCCTCTCCCACAGGGCTGAGGGATTCCCACAAAATAATGTTTGCATGGACGACCCCCTCTCCCTTGAGGGAGAGGGGGCAAACATAAAAAACGGTAACCCTGGGGTTACCGTTTTGCATTTACCTCCACTACATTTCACTTAGCGAAACGTTTCGACGTTGATCACAATTCCGTTACGTCATGGTGGTTTTCTGAACACTCTTGCGTCTACACTCTTTTTAGCGAAACGTTTCGCTAGTGGAGCAAGAAAATGAAGAAAGGCACGGTTCTCAACTCAGAAATCTCATCGGTTATTTCCCGCCTTGGGCATACCGATACGCTGGTGGTTTGCGATGCAGGCTTACCGGTTCCGCGCAGCACAACCCGTATTGATATGGCGTTAACGCAGGGTGTTCCCTCGTTTATGCAGGTACTGGAAGTCGTGACGACGGAGATGCAGGTTGAGGCGGTCATTCTCGCGGCGGAAATCAAACAACATAATCCGCAACTCCACGAAACGTTGCTCAGCCACATTGAGCAACTGCAACAACACCAGGGAAACACCATAGAAATTCGTTACACAACGCACGAGCAGTTCAAACAACAAACCGCAGACAGTCAGGCGGTGATTCGCAGCGGGGAGTGTTCCCCGTATGCGAATATCATTCTCTGTGCTGGCGTCACCTTCTGAGGCCATCATGGACGCATTACTGCAACTTAAAGGGATCGATAAGTCGTTCCCGGGCGTAAAAGCCCTCTCCGGCGCGGCGCTGAACGTCTACCCCGGGCGCGTGATGGCGCTGGTGGGGGAAAACGGCGCCGGCAAATCCACCATGATGAAAGTGCTGACCGGGATCTACCAGCGCGATGCCGGTTCGTTGCTATGGCTGGGCAAAGAGACCACCTTTAACGGCCCGAAATCTTCACAGGAAGCGGGCATCGGCATTATTCACCAGGAGCTGAACCTTATCCCGCAGCTCACTATTGCAGAGAATATCTTCCTCGGCCGCGAGTTTGTGAACAGGTTCGGCAAAATCGACTGGAAAACCATGTACGCCGAAGCGGATAAACTCCTGGCGAAGCTGAACCTGCGCTTTAAAAGCGACCGCCTGGTGGGCGATCTCTCCATCGGCGATCAGCAGATGGTGGAAATCGCGAAGGTGCTGAGCTTTGAGTCGAAGGTCATCATTATGGATGAACCGACCGACGCCCTGACCGATACCGAAACCGAATCCCTGTTCCGCGTTATCCGCGAGCTGAAGTCGCAGGGACGTGGGATTGTCTATATTTCTCACCGCATGAAAGAGATCTTCGAAATCTGCGACGACGTCACCGTCTTCCGCGACGGGCAGTTTATTGCCGAGCGCGAAGTGGCGACGCTGACCGAAGATATGCTCATCGAAATGATGGTGGGACGCAAGCTTGAAGATCAGTATCCGCGTCTGGACAAAGCGCCAGGTGAGATCCGCCTGAAGGTGGACAACCTCTGCGGTCCGGGTGTGAACGACGTGACCTTTACCCTGCGTCAGGGGGAGATCCTGGGCGTGGCGGGCCTGATGGGCGCAGGCCGTACCGAGCTGATGAAAGTGCTCTACGGCGCACTGCCGCGCACCAGCGGTTATGTCACCCTCGACGGTCATGAAGTGGTGACCCGCTCGCCGCAGGACGGCCTGGCGAACGGCATCGTCTATATATCCGAAGACCGTAAGCGCGACGGCTTAGTGCTGGGTATGTCGGTAAAAGAGAACATGTCGCTTACCGCGCTGCGCTATTTCAGCCATAGCGGTGGGAGCCTGAAGCATAAAGACGAGCAGCAGGCGGTCAGCGATTTTATCCGTCTCTTCAACGTCAAAACCCCGTCGATGGAGCAGGCGATTGGCCTGTTGTCCGGCGGGAATCAGCAGAAAGTGGCTATTGCCCGCGGGCTGATGACGCGCCCGAAAGTATTGATCCTCGACGAGCCAACCCGCGGCGTGGACGTGGGCGCGAAGAAAGAGATCTATCAGCTGATTAACCAGTTTAAGGCCGACGGTCTGAGCATCATTCTGGTCTCTTCCGAGATGCCAGAGGTATTAGGCATGAGCGATCGCATTATCGTCATGCATGAAGGGCATCTCGGCGGTGAATTCACTCGCGAGCAGGCCACCCAGGAAGTTCTGATGGCTGCCGCTGTGGGCAAGCTTAATCGCGTGAATCAGGAGTAAGAAGATGACTACCCAGGCTGTTTCTGGTCGCCGCTATTTCACAAAGGCATGGCTGATGGAACAAAAATCGCTGATTGCCCTGCTGGTGCTGATCGCGATTGTGTCGACCATGAGCCCGAATTTCTTCACCGTGAATAACCTGTTCAACATTCTGCAGCAGACGTCGGTGAACGCTATTATGGCGGTCGGCATGACGCTGGTGATTTTGACCTCGGGTATCGATCTGTCCGTCGGTTCCCTGCTGGCGCTCACCGGTGCGATCGCCGCTTCGATTGTTGGTATTGAAGTTAACGCGCTGGTGGCTGTTGCTGCGGCCCTGGCAGCTGGCGCGGCGATAGGCGCTGTAACTGGCGTGATTGTGGCAAAGGGCCGCGTTCAGGCGTTTATCGCCACGCTGGTGATGATGCTGTTGCTGCGCGGTGTGACCATGGTTTACACCAACGGCAGCCCGGTTAATACCGGCTTTACCGATAACGCGGATCTGTTTGGCTGGTTCGGTATTGGCCGCCCGCTGGGCATTCCAACGCCGGTCTGGATCATGGCTATCGTCTTCCTGGCGGCGTGGTACATGCTGCATCACACCCGTCTGGGCCGTTATATCTATGCGCTGGGTGGTAACGAAGCGGCAACGCGCCTGTCCGGTATCAGCGTTAATAAAGTCAAAATTATCGTTTACTCCCTGTGTGGCCTGCTGGCCTCCCTGGCGGGCATCATCGAAGTGGCGCGCCTCTCCTCCGCGCAGCCGACGGCGGGTACGGGTTATGAGCTGGACGCCATTGCAGCAGTGGTTTTGGGCGGTACGAGTCTTGCGGGCGGTAAAGGTCGCATTGTTGGGACATTGATCGGCGCACTGATTCTTGGTTTCCTGAATAATGGTTTGAATTTGTTAGGTGTTTCCTCCTATTACCAGATGATCGTTAAGGCAGTGGTGATTTTGCTGGCGGTACTGGTAGACAACAAAAAACAGTAACTGACGACACTACAGGACATCTTAGATATGAACATGAAAAAACTGGCTACCCTGGTTTCCGCTGTCGCGCTGAGCGCAACCGTAAGTGCTAACGCCATGGCTAAAGACACCATCGCGCTGGTTATCTCCACGCTGAACAACCCGTTCTTCGTCTCCCTGAAGGACGGAGCGCAGAAAGAAGCGGACAAGCTGGGCTACAACCTGGTGGTGCTGGATTCTCAGAACAACCCGGCGAAAGAGCTGGCTAACGTTCAGGACTTAACCGTTCGTGGTACCAAGATTCTGCTGATCAACCCAACCGATTCTGATGCCGTAGGTAACGCCGTGAAGATGGCAAACCAGGCAAAAATCCCGGTCATTACCCTGGACCGTCAGGCGACGAAAGGCGACGTGGTCAGCCACATTGCTTCTGATAACGTGCTGGGCGGTAAAATCGCCGGTGACTACATTGCGAAGAAAGCCGGTGAAGGCGCGAAAGTTATCGAACTGCAGGGCATTGCCGGTACGTCCGCTGCCCGCGAGCGTGGTGAAGGCTTCCAGCAGGCTGTAGCAGCACATAAATTCAACGTGCTGGCTAGCCAGCCGGCAGACTTCGACCGTACTAAAGGTCTGAACGTCATGCAGAACCTGCTGACTGCGCATCCTGATGTGCAGGCAGTGTTCGCCCAGAACGACGAAATGGCGCTGGGCGCGCTGCGTGCCCTGCAGACTGCAGGTAAATCTGATGTGATGGTTGTCGGATTTGACGGCACGCCGGATGGTGAAAAAGCAGTAAATGATGGCAAACTGGCTGCGACCATCGCTCAGCTGCCTGAGCAGATTGGCGCCACTGGCGTGCAAACTGCCGATAAAGTGCTGAAGGGCGAAAAAGTTCAGGCCAAATATCCGGTTGACCTGAAGCTGGTCATTAAGCAGTAAAAGGCGATTCAGGCAGTCGCTGGCTGCCTGAGGGACACCAAATAAAAGAAAAGTGTGGCATACGCCACCGGGTAACACCGGTGGCGCTCTCAGATGGACAGCTCAACCATGAAAACCGCAGGCAACCTCGTCGTCCTTGGCAGTATCAATGCCGATCACATTCTTAACCTTGAAACCTTCCCCACGCCGGGCGAAACCGTCACGGGTAACCAGTACCAGGTGGCCTTTGGTGGTAAAGGCGCAAACCAGGCCGTCGCCGCCGGACGAAGTGGGGCGAATATCGCATTTATCGCCTGTACGGGGGATGACGACACCGGTGAGCGCGTACGCAAACAGCTGGCGAGCGACAACATTGATATTGCGCCAGTGAGCGTAGTCGAAGGGGAATCTACCGGCGTGGCGCTGATTTTCGTCAATGCGGAAGGTGAGAATGTCATCGGTATTCATGCGGGGGCTAATGCTGCGTTAACGACAGAACGCGTTGAAGCGCAACGCGGAATCATCGCTGGAGCGGAAGCCCTGCTGATGCAGCTGGAATCACCGGTTGAAAGCGTGCTGGCTGCGGCGAAAATTGCGCATGAAAATCATACCACTGTCGTACTTAACCCGGCCCCAGCCCGTGTATTATCAGACGAGCTGCTGGCGCTGGTGGACATCATTACGCCGAACGAAACCGAAGCCGAAAAGCTGACGGGCATTCGCGTTGAAAATGACGACGATGCCGCGCGTGCGGCGAAAGTGCTGCATGCAAAAGGCATCGGGACCGTTATCATTACTCTTGGCAGCCGTGGGGTGTGGGCAAGCGTAAACGGCGAAGGGCGTCGCGTGCCGGGCTTTAAGGTCAAAGCCATTGATACTATCGCCGCAGGAGACACCTTTAACGGTGCGCTGGTGACGGCGCTGCTGGAAGGAAACGTAATGGATGATGCCATCCGCTTTGCGCATGCCGCCGCCGCGATTGCGGTGACGCGCAAAGGCGCACAGCCTTCCGTTCCGTGGCGCAAAGAGATCGATGAATTCTTAAGTCAGCAGGGGTAACGTTTGGCTACGATGAAAGATGTCGCCCGCATGGCGGGCGTTTCTACTTCGACTGTCTCTCACGTTATTAATAACGACCGCTTCGTCAGCGAGGCGATTCGTGAGAAAGTCGAAGCCGCAGTAAAAGATCTCAACTATGCGCCGTCGGCGCTGGCGCGCAGTCTGAAGCTTAACCAGACGCGCACCATCGGTATGCTGATCACCGCCAGTACCAACCCTTTTTATTCTGAACTTGTTCGTGGCGTAGAACGCAGCTGCTTTGAGCGTGGCTACAGCCTGGTGCTGTGCAATACCGAAGGCGACGAGCAGCGCATGAACCGCAACCTGGAAACGCTGATGCAAAAACGCGTCGACGGGCTGCTGCTGCTCTGTACCGAAACGCATCAACCCTCGAAAGAGATCATCCAGCGCTATCCCTCTATTCCCACGGTGATGATGGACTGGGCCCCCTTCGACGGTACCAGCGATTTGATTCAGGATAACTCCCTGCTGGGCGGCGATATGGCGACTCAGCATCTGATCGATAAAGGTCATACTCGCATTGCTTGCATTACCGGCCCGTTGGATAAAACCCCGGCGCGCCTGCGTCTGGAAGGGTATCTCTCTGCAATGGAGAGAGCTGGGCTTGCCATTCCTGATGGCTACCGAATCACCGGTGATTTTGAATTTAACGGCGGTTTCGAGGCTATGCAGAAGCTGCTGGCGCAGGATCCTCGCCCGCAGGCGGTGTTTATCGGTAACGATGCAATGGCGTTTGGTGCCTATCAGGCGCTGTATCAGGCGGGACTGCGCGTGCCGGACGATATGGCGATAGTGGGCTACGATGATATCGAACTGGCGCGCTACATGACGCCGCCGCTGACCACCATTCATCAGCCTAAAGATGAACTGGGTGAGCTGGCCATTGATGTGTTGATTCACCGAATGGCGCAGCCCACGCTGCAGCAGCAACGTCTGCAGCTTACTCCTGTTCTGATGGAACGGGGTTCGGTTTAGCCTTTGCTTTGTGTCGCTCTTTGATCAGGTTGCGGCCGTCTTTCGGTTTTAACAGCATAAAGACCAGCGCCGACACCACCGTCAGCACGCCCATGGTGATAAAGGTATAGTGGAACTGCTCAACGGTATTGGTACCGTCAAACCCTTCGTAGAACCGCAGTACCGCCGCACTCACGGCTACCCCGAGGCTGATCGACAGCTGTTGGGTCACCGCCAGTACGCTGTTGCCGCTGCTGGCGTTCTCGTCGGTCAGGTCCGCAAGGGTAATGGTATTCATCGATGTGAACTGCGTTGACATCGCCATCCCCAGCACAAACAGCGGCAGGATCAGCATCCAGACCGGTAACGCGGCGGATTGTAGCGAGAATTGCGCAATCATCAGACCGATAAAGACCGTCACGCCAACCAGCGTCTTACGATAGCCAAACCAGCGCAGTACCTGAGTGACCGTCGATTTCGCCAGAATGGAACCCATTGCCGTGGGCGCCATCATGCAGCCGGCAATCAGCGCCGGGTAGCCGAAACCTACCTGCAGCATCAATGGCATCAGGAACGGTACGCAGCCCGTGCCCAGACGTGAGGCAATATTGCCCGCGATCCCGACGGAAAAGGTTCGGGTATTAAAGAGAGATAAAGAGATAAGCGGTGTCGGATGACGACGCGCATGACGTATATAAAGAAGGAACAGCAGAATACCGCTGAGGATGACGGCGAGTGCCAGCCACGTTTCAACGATCTTCTCGCCAATGAGCTCCATCCCACTGGAGAACAGCACCAGGCTCAGGCCAAACAGGAAAAAGCCGCCCATATCGAAGCTGCGCCTTGGCGTGGTGAAGTTCGGCATATATTTGCGGGCATAGATCAGCCCTGCCACGCCAATCGGAATATTAATCAGGAAAATCCAGTGCCAGCTTGCCCAGGTAACCAGTACCCCGCCGAGAACCGGGCCTAGTATTGGGCCGACCAGCCCCGGCATGGTGACGAAGTTGAGTACGGGAAGCAGTTCGCTGCGTGGATAGGCACGCAGCAAGGCAAGGCGCGCCACCGGCATCATCATCGCGCCGCCAATTCCCTGCAGCACGCGGAAGATAACCAGCTCCGTTAAGGATGTTGAAAGCGCGCAGGCCAGCGAACCGAGCGTAAATAGCGTTACGGCCAGCATGAAAACTCTGCGGGTGCCGAAGCGATCGGCCAGCCAGCCGCTAACCGGGATCAACATCGCAACCGTCAGGGTATAGCTGATGATGGCGGACTGCATTGCCAGTGGGGAGCGGTTAAGGCTTTGCGCGATAGCGGGAAGCGCCGTATTGAGGATGGTGGCATCCAGTGCCTGCATAAAGAACGCCATGGCTGCAATCCACGGCAATCCGGCCATGCTGCGTGCTTTTTTCTCTGTCATTTATTTACCTGCTGGTGGGTTGGCGCGGTCAGCAATGCCTGGCATGCAGTCAGGGCTCGCTGCCCGTCGCTCTCCTGAATGGCATCCACTATCGCCTGATGCAAATCCAGCTTTACCACTTCGTCTTGTGTAATAGAGGTAAAGTAGGTGTGGTACACCGAATGGAATAACGAGGCAAAGGAGGTCAGGAACGGATTGGCGCTCATCATATAGATGTGTTCATGCCAGGCCATATCGACCTCAACCCAGCGTTCCCGGTTGAAGTGTTTTTTCAGGAACACCATCTCTTCCATCAGTGCGTTAAGCTGCGCTTTCTGCTCTGCCGTTCCGAGCGAGGCGGCAAGCAGACATGCCTGGGGTTCCAGACTGCTGCGCATCACCAGAAAGTGATCGACAACCTGATTAAAGTTATCTTCAGTCATCCACCAGGAGAGCAGCTCCTGATCGAGAAAATTCCAGTTACTCTGTGGCATCACGCGCGTGCCAATACGAGGGCGTGGAAGCACCATGCCTTTTGCCGTCAGCGTTTTCACCGCTTCGCGAACGGCAGTACGGCTCACCCCGAACTGCTCACCCAGCTCCATTTCACCCGGCAAGATGCTGCCCGGGGCATATTTACCCGCTAAAATCCGCTGCGCCAGCTTTTCTGCCAGCACATAGGACAGATTTTTTTGGGCGGCTAGCTGTTGTGCGCTTAATGGCATCGCTTTTATTCCTTAATGTTTCATGCTGATAATTATGCCACCTCGAATGTGATTGTGGTTGCAGATACATCAAATAGAACAATTTGTAGCTTGATTTCACCGCTGTTGGTGAAAAAAAACGCGGACAGAAACTTTTTTTAAGTTTCCTCTTGTCACTTAAGAATAACTCCCTATAATGCGCCTCCACTGACACGGAACAACGGCACACACGCCGCCGGGTCAGCAGAGAAAAGCAAAACAAACGCTTGACTCTGAAGCGGGAAAGCGTAATATGCACACCCCGCGCCGCAGCGAAAACGAAGCGGCACTGCTCTTTAACAATTTATCAGACAATCTGTGTGGGCACTCAAAGTGACATGGATTCTTAACGTCGCAAGACGAAAAATGAATACCAAGTCTCTGAGTGAACATACGTAATTCATTACGAAGTTTAATTCACGAGCATCAAACTTAAATTGAAGAGTTTGATCATGGCTCAGATTGAACGCTGGCGGCAGGCCTAACACATGCAAGTCGAACGGTAGCACAGAGAGCTTGCTCTCGGGTGACGAGTGGCGGACGGGTGAGTAATGTCTGGGAAACTGCCTGATGGAGGGGGATAACTACTGGAAACGGTAGCTAATACCGCATAACGTCGCAAGACCAAAGAGGGGGACCTTCGGGCCTCTTGCCATCAGATGTGCCCAGATGGGATTAGCTAGTAGGTGGGGTAACGGCTCACCTAGGCGACGATCCCTAGCTGGTCTGAGAGGATGACCAGCCACACTGGAACTGAGACACGGTCCAGACTCCTACGGGAGGCAGCAGTGGGGAATATTGCACAATGGGCGCAAGCCTGATGCAGCCATGCCGCGTGTATGAAGAAGGCCTTCGGGTTGTAAAGTACTTTCAGCGGGGAGGAAGGCGATAAGGTTAATAACCTTGTCGATTGACGTTACCCGCAGAAGAAGCACCGGCTAACTCCGTGCCAGCAGCCGCGGTAATACGGAGGGTGCAAGCGTTAATCGGAATTACTGGGCGTAAAGCGCACGCAGGCGGTCTGTCAAGTCGGATGTGAAATCCCCGGGCTCAACCTGGGAACTGCATTCGAAACTGGCAGGCTAGAGTCTTGTAGAGGGGGGTAGAATTCCAGGTGTAGCGGTGAAATGCGTAGAGATCTGGAGGAATACCGGTGGCGAAGGCGGCCCCCTGGACAAAGACTGACGCTCAGGTGCGAAAGCGTGGGGAGCAAACAGGATTAGATACCCTGGTAGTCCACGCCGTAAACGATGTCGACTTGGAGGTTGTGCCCTTGAGGCGTGGCTTCCGGAGCTAACGCGTTAAGTCGACCGCCTGGGGAGTACGGCCGCAAGGTTAAAACTCAAATGAATTGACGGGGGCCCGCACAAGCGGTGGAGCATGTGGTTTAATTCGATGCAACGCGAAGAACCTTACCTACTCTTGACATCCAGAGAACTTAGCAGAGATGCTTTGGTGCCTTCGGGAACTCTGAGACAGGTGCTGCATGGCTGTCGTCAGCTCGTGTTGTGAAATGTTGGGTTAAGTCCCGCAACGAGCGCAACCCTTATCCTTTGTTGCCAGCGGTTAGGCCGGGAACTCAAAGGAGACTGCCAGTGATAAACTGGAGGAAGGTGGGGATGACGTCAAGTCATCATGGCCCTTACGAGTAGGGCTACACACGTGCTACAATGGCGCATACAAAGAGAAGCGACCTCGCGAGAGCAAGCGGACCTCATAAAGTGCGTCGTAGTCCGGATTGGAGTCTGCAACTCGACTCCATGAAGTCGGAATCGCTAGTAATCGTGGATCAGAATGCCACGGTGAATACGTTCCCGGGCCTTGTACACACCGCCCGTCACACCATGGGAGTGGGTTGCAAAAGAAGTAGGTAGCTTAACCTTCGGGAGGGCGCTTACCACTTTGTGATTCATGACTGGGGTGAAGTCGTAACAAGGTAACCGTAGGGGAACCTGCGGTTGGATCACCTCCTTACCTTAAAGAACCTGCCTTTGCAGTGCTCACACAGATTGTCTGATGAAAAGTAAGCAGCAAGGCGTCTTGCGATTGAGACTTCAGTGTCCCCTTCGTCTAGAGGCCCAGGACACCGCCCTTTCACGGCGGTAACAGGGGTTCGAATCCCCTAGGGGACGCCACTTGCTGGTGCGTGAGTGAAAGTCACCTGCCGTCATATCTCAAAACTGACTTACGAGTCATGTTTGAGATATTTGCTCTTTAAAAATCTGGATCAAGCTGAAAATTGAAACGACACACATGTTATGTGTGTTCGAGTCTCTCAAATTTTCGCAATCAGAAGTGAAACATCTTCGGGTTGTGAGGTTAAGCGACTAAGCGTACACGGTGGATGCCCTGGCAGTCAGAGGCGATGAAGGACGTGCTAATCTGCGAAAAGCGCCGGCGAGGTGATATGAACCTTTGACCCGGCGATGTCCGAATGGGGAAACCCAGTGTGTTCCGACACACTATCGTTAACTGAATACATAGGTTAACGAGGCGAACCGGGGGAACTGAAACATCTAAGTACCCCGAGGAAAAGAAATCAACCGAGATTCCCCCAGTAGCGGCGAGCGAACGGGGAGCAGCCCGGAGTCTGAATCAGCTTGTGTGTTAGTGGAAGCGTCTGGAAAGTCGCACGGTACAGGGTGACAGTCCCGTACACGAAAATGCACAGGCTGTGAACTCGAAGAGTAGGGCGGGACACGTGGTATCCTGTCTGAATATGGGGGGACCATCCTCCAAGGCTAAATACTCCTGACTGACCGATAGTGAACCAGTACCGTGAGGGAAAGGCGAAAAGAACCCCGGCGAGGGGAGTGAAAAAGAACCTGAAACCGTGTACGTACAAGCAGTGGGAGCACCTTCGTGGTGTGACTGCGTACCTTTTGTATAATGGGTCAGCGACTTATATTCTGTAGCAAGGTTAACCGTATAGGGGAGCCGTAGGGAAACCGAGTCTTAACTGGGCGTTAAGTTGCAGGGTATAGACCCGAAACCCGGTGATCTAGCCATGGGCAGGTTGAAGGTTGGGTAACACTAACTGGAGGACCGAACCGACTAATGTTGAAAAATTAGCGGATGACCTGTGGCTGGGGGTGAAAGGCCAATCAAACCGGGAGATAGCTGGTTCTCCCCGAAAGCTATTTAGGTAGCGCCTCGTGAACTCATCTTCGGGGGTAGAGCACTGTTTCGGCTAGGGGGCCATCCCGGCTTACCAACCCGATGCAAACTACGAATACCGAAGAATGTTATCACGGGAGACACACGGCGGGTGCTAACGTCCGTCGTGAAGAGGGAAACAACCCAGACCGCCAGCTAAGGTCCCAAAGTCATGGTTAAGTGGGAAACGATGTGGGAAGGCACAGACAGCCAGGATGTTGGCTTAGAAGCAGCCATCATTTAAAGAAAGCGTAATAGCTCACTGGTCGAGTCGGCCTGCGCGGAAGATGTAACGGGGCTAAACCATGCACCGAAGCTGCGGCAGCGACGCTTATGCGTTGTTGGGTAGGGGAGCGTTCTGTAAGCCGTCGAAGGTGGCCTGTGAGGGCTGCTGGAGGTATCAGAAGTGCGAATGCTGACATAAGTAACGATAAAGCGGGTGAAAAGCCCGCTCGCCGGAAGACCAAGGGTTCCTGTCCAACGTTAATCGGGGCAGGGTGAGTCGACCCCTAAGGCGAGGCCGAAAGGCGTAGTCGATGGGAAACAGGTTAATATTCCTGTACTTGGTGTTACTGCGAAGGGGGGACGGAGAAGGCTATGTCAGCCGGGCGACGGTTGTCCCGGTTTAAGCGTGTAGGTGTGTGTTCCAGGCAAATCCGGTTCACTCTAACACTGAGGCGTGATGACGAGGCACTACGGTGCTGAAGTGATAAATGCCCTGCTTCCAGGAAAAGCCTCTAAGCATCAGGTAACACGAAATCGTACCCCAAACCGACACAGGTGGTCAGGTAGAGAATACCAAGGCGCTTGAGAGAACTCGGGTGAAGGAACTAGGCAAAATGGTGCCGTAACTTCGGGAGAAGGCACGCTGATATGTAGGTGAAGCCCCTGCGGGTGGAGCTGAAATCAGTCGAAGATACCAGCTGGCTGCAACTGTTTATTAAAAACACAGCACTGTGCAAACACGAAAGTGGACGTATACGGTGTGACGCCTGCCCGGTGCCGGAAGGTTAATTGATGGGGTTAGCGGCAACGCGAAGCTCTTGATCGAAGCCCCGGTAAACGGCGGCCGTAACTATAACGGTCCTAAGGTAGCGAAATTCCTTGTCGGGTAAGTTCCGACCTGCACGAATGGCGTAATGATGGCCAGGCTGTCTCCACCCGAGACTCAGTGAAATTGAACTCGCTGTGAAGATGCAGTGTACCCGCGGCAAGACGGAAAGACCCCGTGAACCTTTACTATAGCTTGACACTGAACACTGGTCCTTGATGTGTAGGATAGGTGGGAGGCTTTGAAGCGTGGACGCCAGTCTGCGTGGAGCCGTCCTTGAAATACCACCCTTTAATGGCTGGTGTTCTAACGTGGACCCGTAATCCGGGTTGCGGACAGTGTCTGGTGGGTAGTTTGACTGGGGCGGTCTCCTCCCAAAGAGTAACGGAGGAGCACGAAGGTTAGCTAATCCTGGTCGGACATCAGGAGGTTAGTGCAATGGCATAAGCTAGCTTGACTGCGAGAGTGACGGCTCGAGCAGGTGCGAAAGCAGGTCATAGTGATCCGGTGGTTCTGAATGGAAGGGCCATCGCTCAACGGATAAAAGGTACTCCGGGGATAACAGGCTGATACCGCCCAAGAGTTCATATCGACGGCGGTGTTTGGCACCTCGATGTCGGCTCATCACATCCTGGGGCTGAAGTAGGTCCCAAGGGTATGGCTGTTCGCCATTTAAAGTGGTACGCGAGCTGGGTTTAGAACGTCGTGAGACAGTTCGGTCCCTATCTGCCGTGGGCGCTGGAGAATTGAGGGGGGCTGCTCCTAGTACGAGAGGACCGGAGTGGACGCATCACTGGTGTTCGGGTTGTCATGCCAATGGCACTGCCCGGTAGCTAAATGCGGAAGAGATAAGTGCTGAAAGCATCTAAGCACGAAACTTGCCCCGAGATGAGTTCTCCCTGAGACTTTAAGTCTCCTGAAGGAACGTTGAAGACGACGACGTTGATAGGTCGGGTGTGTAAGCGCAGCGATGCGTTGAGCTAACCGATACTAATGAACCGTGAGGCTTAACCTTACAACGCCGAAGGTGTTTTGGCGGAAGAGACGCAAACAATATTCAGCCTGATACAGATTAACAGAATTTGCCTGGCGGCTTTAGCGCGGTGGTCCCACCTGACCCCATGCCGAACTCAGAAGTGAAACGCCGTAGCGCCGATGGTAGTGTGGGGTCTCCCCATGTGAGAGTAGGGAACTGCCAGGCATCAATTAAGTAAAGAGGCCATCCGCAAGGATGGCCTTTTTGCGTTTATAGACTAAAAAACGGTAGGCGCCGGGTAAGGCAAAGCCGCCACCCGGCAAGTCAGACCGCACTCCACTTCACAACAAACTCTGCAATCCCATCCACATCATTCAAATTCAGTAACGGAACTTCAAGCGGCAATACAACATCACTGGCCACCGCAATCACATGCTCATCCAGCGTTAACTCGCTGAAATCATGCCCGGCATCGTTTCTGAACAGCAGGATCTTAGGTACGGCCTCATGCTTAAATCCCTCAACCAGCACCAGATCCAGCGTGGAATGATCCATCCGGCTGACCAGATACGCAAGATCCAGCGGTGCCTCATCCGGCGTTTCTGTCATCAACGCCCAGCGCTGGTTGCTTGCCACCATCGTTTGCGCCGCACCCGCTTTACGCAGTTCATAGCTATCTTTGCCCGGCTTATCGACATCCATATTATGGTGCGTGTGTTTAATCAAGCCAGGATGGATGCCGCGGGCGCACAGCGCGGGTATCAGTTTTTTCAGCAGCGTAGTTTTTCCCGTACCGCTCCAGGCAGAGATTGCTAAAACAGGTGTCATCTCTTCTCCTGCATGGCCTGTAAATCTTCTGTCGTGTTCACATTCACGAAGGATGTTTTCATGTCGCTAAAATCAACAGCATGTCCGCCAACCTTGCGCATAAACACCATAACTCTTCGTTCACCGGCAGCCAGATAGCCGCTCATGTCCGGAATCAACGATCTGTTAACGAGCGCGATAGTTGGATGGTCGCGCTCGCCGTCATGCACCCAGACCACGGGCGATTCACCTCGCTGTTGCACCATTCGCTCTACCAGGCAAGCGGGTATAAATGGCGTATCACACGAACAAAAGAGAAACCACTCGCCCTGCGACTGCTGCATCACCGAAAGCATGCCGGCCAGCGGTCCCGGATAATCTGCGAGATTATCCTGATAAACGGGAAACCCGCTACGTTGGTAAATATCAATGTGGCGATTAGCGCTGAGCGCCATGGCCGATACCTGATTGACAAGCGTATCAGCGACGTGCTGCCATAAGGGCTTGCCATTCAGGCGCTGTAACCCCTTATCTTCTCCGCCCATTCGCGTCGCTCTGCCACCGGCCAGAACGACACCGATGATTTTCTGGCTCTCATTCACTAATATCGCCTCTTTTATTGTGGGATTGACCCTGCTAACGTGTCACTCTAAATGAAAGGAGCACCACCATGAAATGTAAACGTCTGAATGAAGTCATTGAACTCCTCCAGCCAGCCTGGCAAAAAGAGCCAGAGCTGAATCTGATGCAATTCTTACAAAAACTGGCGAAAGAGTCAGGTTTTGACGGCGATCTGGCAGACCTTTCTGACGACATCCTGATCTACCACCTCAAAATGCGCGACTCGGCCAAAGATGCTGTTATTCCTGGTATTCAGAAGGATTATGAGGAAGATTTTAAAACTGCGCTGCTGCGCGCCCGAGGCGTAATTAAAGAGTAAAAGCTTGTAAGCGGAGCCACCGAAATCGCCACAAGATGATATCCTGAATCATTCGTATAATTTCCGGATGATCGGATGAACGACCAGGCTTTTACTTTCCAGACACTACACCCGGATACCATTATGGATGCCCTGTTTGAACAGGGTATTCGTGTGGATTCAGGGCTAACCCCGTTAAATAGCTACGAAAACCGCGTCTATCAATTTCAGGACGAGGATCGTCAGCGCTTCGTCGTAAAGTTCTATCGCCCTGAACGTTGGTCTGCACAGCAAATTCAGGAAGAGCACCAGTTTGCTCACGATCTGCTGGGTGATGACGTCCCTGTTGCCGCGCCGATAAAGTTCAATAACCAAACGCTGCACACGCATGAAGGGTTTTACTACGCCGTATTCCCCAGTCTGGGTGGCCGCCAGTTTGAAGCGGATAGTATCGATCAGATGGAGTGGGTTGCTCGCTATCTGGGACGCATTCATCAGACGGGACGTAAAACAGCGTTCACTGCCCGACCAACGCTCGGGATTCAGGAATATCTCACCGAACCACGTCAGGTATTTGAAACGTCTGCGCTGATCCCCACTGCGCTAAAGGATAATTTCCTCAACGCCACCGATAAGCTTATTGCTGCGGTGAAAGCCTGCTGGCGTGATGATATTTCCGTTCTGCGCCTGCATGGCGATTGTCACGCCGGAAATATCCTCTGGCGCGATGGCCCGCTGTTTGTCGATCTCGACGATGCGCGCATGGGACCTGCGGTTCAGGATCTGTGGATGCTGCTCAATGGCGACAAAGCCGAGCAGCGCATGCAGCTTGAAACGATTATTGAAGCCTATGAAGAATTTAGCCCGTTTAATTCAGACGAAATTGCCCTGATTGAGCCTTTACGTTCTATGCGTTTTGTTTATTATCTCGCATGGTTAATCAGGCGTTGGGACGATCCCGCATTTCCCCGTAATTTCCCGTGGCTTACCGGAGAAGATTACTGGCGCAGCCAGATATCTACATTCACTCAGCAGGTTAAGGTTCTTCAGGAACCCCCTCTGCAATTAACGCCGATGTATTAATTGGACACACCCAGGAGAGAGTTAATCATGAAAAAAATTTGGCTGGCGCTGGCAGGTATGATTCTGGCATTTAGCGCTTCTGCTGCGCAGTTTACCGACGGTAAACAGTTCATCACGCTGGAAAAGCCGGTAGCTGGCGAGCCACAGGTTCTGGAATTCTTCTCGTTCTACTGCCCGCACTGCTATCAATTCGAAGAGGTGCTGCATGTTTCTGACAACGTGAAGAAAAAGCTGCCGGAAGGCACCAAAATGACCAAGTACCACGTTGAGTTCCTGGGCCCGTTGGGTAAAGACCTAACTCAGGCGTGGGCGGTAGCTATGGCGCTGGGCGTGGAAGATAAAATCACTGCTCCAATGTTCGAAGCCGTACAGAAAACTCAGACCGTTCAGACCACTGCGGATATCCGTAAAGTGTTCGTTGATGCCGGCGTGAAAGGTGAAGAGTACGACGCCGCGTGGAACAGCTTTGTGGTGAAATCTCTGGTGGCTCAGCAGGAAAAAGCGGCCGCGGACCTGCAGCTTCAGGGCGTTCCGGCGATGTTTGTTAACGGCAAATATCAGCTGAACATGCAGGGCATGGACACCAGCAGCATGGATATCTTTGTACAGCAGTATGCCGATACCGTGAAATACCTGGTTGAGAAGAAGTAATTTCGTTGATATGAAAACGCCGGTCACTGACCGGCGTTTTTGTATGAGGATTTAATGCTGTCTATCTGTTGGTCTTTCTCTTTCCAGAGCGTATTAAGCCACTGCTGGAAACCACGTTTGAAATTCTTATCGTTAACGTAGTCACCGTGCAGCTCGACATCGATTGGCACTAAATTCACCCGAACAACAATGCGCGTCAGCTTGCCGCTTAGCATATCGAAGAACGGCGTCCTGTCATTTTCCGGATAGCAGAGCGTAACGTTCAGAAGTTTATCGAACTGTGCACCCAGCACGTTAAGCGCCATCGCAATACCCGCCGCCTTTGGCGGGAGCAAATGCCGATAAGGAGAGCGAGTTTGTTGACGCTTCTCTTCCGTAAACCGGGAGCCTTCAACAAAGTTCACGATGGTTGTTGGATGCGCGCGAAACTTTTCACAGGAACGGCGCGTGGTCTCCACATCCTTACCGCGACGCTCCGGATGACGAATCAAATAGCTGCGCGAATAGCGTTTCATAAACGGCATATCGAGGGCCCAGCAGGCCAGCCCGATAAAAGGCACCCAGGCGAGCTGCTGCTTCAGGAAGTATTTGTTCATCGGGATATGCTTGCGGAAAAGCACGCATAACACCACGATGTCTGCCCAGCTGTGGTGATTGCAAATCAGCAGGTACCAGTTCTTTTTGTTCAGGCTCTCCAGCCCTTCGATATCCCACTTCAGATGCGGGTTCAGGCACAGCAGGATCGCCAGTCCTTCACACCAGCAATACATCATGAAATTACAAAACGCAGAGACGGATCGCCACACCGCAGGCACAGGCAGCAGCAGTTTAACGATCCCGGCAATAATGATCGGCACAGAACAGGCAATCGTCACCAGAATAGTTAAAATGATGCTTAGCGGTAATGTTATTGCAGCGAGCAATTTCGACATGATGAGCTTTTTCAGGTGGTTAGCTGTAATGAAGCGGCCGATAATTCGGCGCTGGGCGCTGATTTTATCAGAAAAATGACAAAATAATGGCGCTTTCATGTCTTCAATTGACGGCTTTTCCCCTGACGCAGAAGATTTCTCTAATACTGTGCGCTATTCAGGACTTATATCCACATAGACTAAATTGTCACCATCAGGCTATTATCATACAGTGTTAGTGTTTAACAAGCTGATATGTAATGATTTATTCTCAACGCATACCTGCATTTAGCACCTGTTTTTCATTTGAAGTGAAAATATTCACAAACTTATCCACAGTTTGAGTTTTGCGAGCGATCCTCACGATCGCAAAATCTTTTCCTGTATCGAACCTGAATAACTGATGTTTTCATCCTTCTGTGGCATCCTTTACGCATAAATTGATTAAAGGCACGGACATTATGGTTCAGATCCCAGAAAACCCACT
The DNA here is from genome assembly GCF_056673305.1 of Enterobacter sp. MG-EB028. NCBI lineage: Bacteria > Pseudomonadati > Pseudomonadota > Gammaproteobacteria > Enterobacterales > Enterobacteriaceae > Enterobacter > Enterobacter sp. MG-EB028. The sequence continues at coordinate 4,820,296 of NZ_CP195079.1, read as the reverse complement.
TATTCTCGTCGACGGCTCTTCTTACCTGTATCGGGCGTACCATGCGTTTCCTCCTCTGACCAATAGCGCAGGGGAACCTACCGGCGCAATGTACGGCGTGCTGAACATGCTGCGCAGCCTGATCCTTCAGTACCAGCCCACCCATGCGGCTGTCGTTTTTGATGCGAAAGGCAAAACCTTCCGCGATGAGCTGTTTGAGCATTACAAATCCCATCGTCCGCCAATGCCTGACGATCTGCGTGCGCAGATTGAACCGCTGCACGCCATGGTGAAAGCAATGGGCCTGCCGCTGCTGGCCGTCTCTGGCGTGGAAGCCGACGACGTCATCGGTACGCTGGCGCGTGAAGCTGAAAAAATGGGCCGTCCGGTACTGATCAGCACCGGCGATAAAGATATGGCCCAGCTGGTGACGCCAGGTATCACCCTGATAAACACCATGACCAACACCATTCTGGGGCCGGAAGAAGTGGTCACTAAGTATGGCGTGCCGCCAGAGCTCATTATCGACTTCCTCGCGTTGATGGGTGACTCCTCGGATAACATCCCTGGCGTCCCCGGCGTTGGTGAAAAAACCGCGCAGGCGCTGCTCCAGGGGCTGGGTGGTCTGGACACGCTCTACGCGGAATCAGACAAAATCGCCAGCCTTTCCTTCCGTGGCGCAAAAACCATGGCCGGGAAGCTGGAAGAGAACAAAGAGGTGGCTTATCTGTCCTATAAGCTGGCAACGATTAAAACCGATGTGGAACTGGAGCTGGGCTGTGAGCAGCTGGAAGTGCAACAGCCTTCCGCTGACGACCTGCTGAGCCTGTTTAAGAAATACGAATTCAAGCGCTGGACCACTGACGTGGAAGCCGGTAAATGGCTGCAGGCAAAAGGGGCCAAACCAGCTGCGAAGCCGAAGGAGACGATTGTCGTTGATGCCGAAGAGCAGGCGGAAGAAGAAGCCGCTGCGCTCTCCTTCGACAACTACGAAACCGTTCTGGAAGAGTCACAGCTGATCGCCTGGATCGAGAAACTGAAAAAAGCGCCGGTCTTTGCCTTTGACACCGAAACTGACAGCCTCGACAACATCTCAGCCAATATGGTGGGATTGTCCTTCGCGACAGAGCCGGGTATTGCCGCCTACGTTCCTGTGGCGCACGACTACCTGGATGCGCCGGAGCAGATCTCCCGCGAGCGCGTGCTTGAGCTGCTGAAGCCGATTCTGGAAGATGAAAAGGCGCTCAAGGTCGGGCAAAACCTCAAGTACGACCGCGGTATTCTGCAGAACTATGGCATTGAACTGCGCGGGATTGCCTTCGATACTATGCTCGAATCTTACATTCTGGACAGCGTCGCGGGTCGTCATGATATGGATTCCTTATCTGACCGCTGGCTCAAGCACAAAACCATCACCTTTGAAGAGATTGCCGGTAAAGGGAAAAATCAGCTCACATTTAACCAGATCGCTCTTGAAGAAGCAGGGCGCTACGCGGCGGAAGACGCCGACGTCACGCTGCAGCTGCACCTGAAGATGTGGCCAAAACTGCAGAAGCATGAAGGTCCGCTGAACGTGTTCCAGCATATCGAGATGCCGCTGGTGCCCGTGCTGTCACGGATTGAACGTAACGGCGTGAAAATCGACCCAACGGTGCTGCATAACCACTCCGGGGAGCTGGCGCAGCGTCTGACCGAGCTTGAGCAGAAAGCGCACGATCTTGCAGGCGAGCCGTTTAACCTTTCTTCACCGAAGCAGCTGCAAACCATCCTGTTTGAAAAGCAGGGCATCAAGCCGCTGAAGAAAACCCCTGGCGGCGCACCGTCAACCTCAGAAGAGGTGCTGGAAGAGCTGGCGCTGGACTACCCGCTGCCAAAAGTGATTCTGGAGTACCGCGGTCTCGCGAAGCTTAAGTCTACCTACACGGACAAACTTCCGCTGATGATCAACCCGAAAACGGGTCGCGTGCACACGTCGTATCATCAGGCTGTCGCGGCCACGGGACGCCTCTCGTCAACCGATCCTAACCTGCAGAACATCCCGGTGCGTAATGAAGAAGGGCGCCGCATTCGTCAGGCTTTCATCGCCCCGGAGGATTACCTGATTGTCTCGGCTGACTACTCGCAAATCGAACTGCGCATTATGGCGCACCTGTCCCGTGACAAAGGTCTGCTGACGGCATTTGCGGAAGGGAAAGACATCCACCGTGCGACCGCGGCGGAGGTCTTTGGTTTGCCGCTGGAGAGCGTGACCAACGAACAGCGCCGCAGTGCAAAAGCAATCAACTTCGGTTTGATCTACGGCATGAGCGCGTTTGGTCTTTCTCGCCAGCTCAATATTCCGCGTAAAGAGTCGCAGAAGTATATGGATCTCTACTTCGAACGCTACCCGGGCGTGCTGGAATATATGGAACGTACCCGCGCGCAGGCGAAAGAGAAAGGTTACGTTGAAACCCTGGATGGCCGTCGTCTCTATCTCCCGGACATCAAATCCAGCAACGCGGCCCGCCGCGCTGGCGCAGAACGTGCGGCGATCAACGCCCCGATGCAGGGAACCGCAGCGGACATCATCAAGCGCGCCATGATTGCCGTGGATGCCTGGCTGGAGAAAGAGAAGCCGCGCGTGAAAATGATCATGCAGGTACACGATGAACTGGTGTTTGAAGTCCACAAAGACGATCTCGATACTGTGTCGAAAAAAATCCACGAACTCATGGAAAGCAGCATGACGCTAGACGTGCCGTTGCTGGTGGAAGTGGGAAGTGGTGAAAACTGGGATCAGGCTCACTAAAGGTTCAATGAATAACGCGCTTTTTATGTAAGTTAGCAACATAACAAAGCGCGTTTTGTGACGATCATTAGAATTCCCTATGTAAAGAATGAAAAAAAACTACAAAAAGTGCTTTTTCTACAGCAAAAAAAGGGGTAGAGTTATCGACGTAGGGTACAGAGGTAAGATGTTCTATCTTTCAGACCTTTTACTTCACGTAATCGGATTTGGCTGAATATTTTAGCCGCCCCAGTCAGTAATGACTGGGGCGTTTTTTATTGCGGCAAAGAAAAGTTTCGTCAAAAAAAAGCGCGGACATTGCCGCGCTCGGTTTTACTCTGCTTCCGCTTCTGTTGCGGGTTCCAGCTCGTTAAACCAGCTATCGAGCTTCTGACGCAGTTTGTCAACGCCCTGTTTTTTCAGCGAAGAGAAGGGCTCTACCTGTACATCGCCATTAAAGGCCAGTACCGCTTCGCGAACCATATTCACCTGCGCTTTACGCGCGCCGCTTGCCAGCTTATCGGCTTTCGTCAGCAGCACCAGCACGGCAATATCGCTTGCTACGGCCCAGTCGATCATCTGCTGATCGAGATCTTTTAGCGGATGGCGAATATCCATCAACACCACCAGACCTTTCAGGCACATGCGTTTTTCCAGGTATTCGCCCAGCGCACGCTGCCATTTGATCTTCATCTCTTCTGGCACCTGCGCATAACCGTATCCCGGCAAGTCGACCAGGCGTTTGCCTTCAGCGACTTCAAAAAGGTTAATCAGCTGGGTACGGCCAGGTGTTTTTGAGGTACGCGCCAGGTTCTTCTGATTGGTCAGCGTATTCAGGGCGCTGGACTTCCCCGCATTTGAGCGGCCAGCAAATGCCACTTCAATACCGGTATCAGAAGGCAGGTGGCGAATATCGGGCGCACTGGTGACAAAATGCGTCTGTTGGTAATTCCAGGTAGTCACGTGGTCGTCTCCAAAAATCGTAATCTGGGGGGATTATACCCGAATGCGGGCAAAAGGCTTTTCTCATTGCACGGCGCCTGCAGGCGAAAGCCCGAAGCGTTGTGAGAGATCGGCTAATGTTGCTATGGGAGATTTCAGAGAATTCGCAGGTGCCAAAAAAGTCAAACTGTTTTAAATCATAAGCTTATTTCCGGGTAATTGTCTGAAAATCTCTTTTTGTACCGTTTCGTTGCTTGTCAGTTTAAGCGAACAAGGTAAAGTATGCGTCAGGGCGAGGAAGCCAACAGGAATTTGACCTAAGGATTAGGGTCAGGAGCGCCAGGAGGCGAAGACGCAGGACAGTCAGGACGACCAGCGCCTGGAGGCGTTTTAACAGGAAATGGAACCATACACGGACGGTATCAGCCAAAGGATAAACAGGGTGTGTTGTTGGTAAACATGGAATGTCTGACCCGCTAAGGGTTGTGAGTCAGGAAAAAAGGCGACAGATTGCTCTGTCGCCTTTTTTCTTTGCTTGCTTTCTGCTAGATTTCGCCGCAATTCTATACTGAAGAAAACGACTTAAAGATAAAACATCATGAAAAAACCAACCTCCGCTGCGGGTGCTAAACGCCCTGCAAAAGCACGCCGCAAAACGCGCGAAGAACTGAACCAGGAAGCGCGCGATCGCAAACGCGATAAGAAACATCGTGGCCATGCTGCGGGTAGCCGTGCAAACGGCGGTGGTGCAGCGGGCGCTTCTGCAAAAAGCAAACAGCAGAAAGATCCTCGTATCGGCAGTAAAACTCCCATTCCGCTGGGCGTGACAGACACCCCGGTCACTAAGCAGCACAAACCAAAGAGCGAGAAACCTATGCTTTCACCGCAGGCTGAGCTGGATATGCTGGAGAACGATGAGCGCCTGGACGCGCTGCTGGAACGTCTTGAAGAGGGTGAAACCCTGACCGCAGAAGAGCAGTCATGGGTGGATGCTAAACTGGACCGCATTGATGAGCTGATGCAGAAACTCGGTCTGTCTTACGATGACGAAGACGACGAAGAAGAAGACGAAAAGCAGGAAGATATGATGCGTCTTCTGAAAGGTGGAAACTAACATTTGCACCCGGCAGGCACGATAGTCCTGCTTATAACCCTTCCGGTTATATGTTATCTGGTGTGGTTATTCGTTAAACTACGGCGGTTGTCGCGGCGACAGAAGTGGCTGCGCACCCGAATGATGGCTCGCGATGGGGCCAGAACGGGCCGCCGTATACGAACGCGACACCAACGGAAGGAGTGAGCATGTCAGCACCAACTATCGACTGGGATTTGGCCCTAATCCAGAAGTATAACTATTCCGGGCCGCGTTACACGTCATACCCCACCGCGCTGGAGTTCTCCGATGCCTTCGGCGAGGCGGATTTTCAGCAGGCCGTCGCGCGCTATCCTGAGCGCCCGCTGTCGCTCTACGTCCATATTCCGTTCTGCCATAAGCTCTGCTACTTCTGCGGCTGCAATAAAATCGTGACCCGTCAGCAGCATAAGGCCGACCAATACCTGGATGCGCTCGAACAGGAAATTGTGCACCGCGCGCCGCTTTTTGCTGGCCGTCACGTTAGCCAGCTTCACTGGGGCGGCGGCACGCCAACCTATCTGAATAAGGCGCAAATAAGCCGTCTGATGACGCTGCTGCGCGGAAATTTCAATTTTAACGACGACGCCGAAATCTCGATCGAAGTCGATCCGCGTGAAATTGAGCTGAATGTCCTGGATCATTTACGCGCGGAAGGCTTCAACCGGCTGAGCATGGGCGTGCAGGATTTCAATAAAGAGGTCCAGCGTCTGGTGAACCGCGAGCAGGACGAAGAGTTTATCTTCGCCTTACTCAACCACGCACGTGACATCGGCTTTACCTCGACCAACATCGACCTGATTTACGGCCTGCCAAAGCAGACGCCGGAGAGCTTCGCCTTTACGCTGAAGCGCGTGGCTGAACTCAGCCCGGACCGCCTCAGCGTCTTTAACTACGCGCACCTGCCGACGCTATTCGCCGCTCAGCGCAAAATTAAAGATGCGGATCTGCCTTCTGCCCAGCAGAAGCTGGATATCCTGCAGGAAACCATCACCTCGCTGACCAAGAGCGGCTATCAGTTTATCGGCATGGATCACTTTGCCCGTCCGGACGACGAGCTGGCCATTGCCCAGCGCGAAGGGGTACTGCACCGCAACTTCCAGGGTTACACCACCCAGGGCGATACCGATCTGCTCGGCATGGGCGTCTCTGCCATCAGCATGATTGGTGACTGCTACGCGCAGAACCAGAAAGAGCTGAAGCTCTACTACCAGCAGGTAGATGAAACCGGCAACGCGCTGTGGCGCGGCATCGCGCTGACCCGTGACGACTGCATTCGTCGTGATGTGATTAAAGCGCTTATCTGCAACTTCCGTCTCGACTTTAGCGACGTGGAAGCACAGTGGGATCTGAAATTCAGCGATTATTTTGCACAAGACCTGGAGCTTCTGGCGCCGCTGGCGAAAGACGGGCTGGTGGATGTGTCGGAGAGTTCAATTGAGGTCACGCCGAAAGGGCGTCTGTTGATCCGTAACATCTGCATGTGCTTTGACGCGTATCTGCGCCAGAAAGCGCGACTACAGCAGTTCTCGCGGGTGATTTAAATCGCAAAAGCACGAAACGTAGGCCGGGTAAGGCGAAGCCGCCACCCGGCTTTTACGTTCAACCCCGCTAGCTAAACAGCCCCACCAGCGCCGCACACAAAACAGCCGCAACGGCGGTTTGTGGCGTGTGGCTTTCAACTGCTCCGCTAGAGAGCATATTGACTAATGTTTCCAGCATGATCTCCACCCTCGATTTCCGGGCACGATCATACAAAACTCATCGGAACAGTAAAGCGCAAAATAACGGCAATTTGCGCTCAATTAATAACCTTTACACTTCGGGGAATCTTACTCCATTCCCAGCTCTTTAAGCTTGCGCGTCAGGGTATTACGTCCCCATCCCAGCAGGCGAGCGGCTTCCTGCTTATGGCCCTGCGTATGACGAAGCGCGGTGGTCAACAGCGTACGCTCCATCTCGGGCTGAGCCTCAGACAGCAGGTTTTGATGACCGGAACGCAGCGCGCGGTCGGCCCACTGCGCCAGCAGCGTCGCCCAGCTGTCCGGCAGCGCGTGTCCGGTACTGCTTTCTGGCGCGGTGGCCTCAAACAGCTCGGCCGGTAAATCCTGAATCAGCACTTCCTGTCCGGCGGCCATCACGGTTAACCAGCGGCAGGTATTTTCCAGCTGACGGACGTTGCCCGGCCACGCCAGGCGGGTGAGGGCGGCATCGGTTTCCGGGTGCAGCTGCTTGGCTTCCACGCCCAGCTCGCGGGCGGCAACCTGCAGGAAATGACGCGCCAGGCGGGGAATATCTTCCCGACGCTCGCGCAGCGGCGGCAGATGAACGCGAATGACGTTCAGACGGTGGAATAAATCCTCACGGAATTTCCCCTCCTGCACGCGCAGCTCCAGGTTCTGGTGCGTCGCGGCGATAATGCGCACGTCCACCTTCACCGGCGCATAGCCGCCCACGCGATAAAACTGCCCGTCGGCCAGCACGCGCAGCAGGCGGGTCTGAACGTCCAGCGGCATATCGCCGATCTCGTCCAGGAAAAGCGTGCCCCCGTCAGCCTGTTCGAAGCGCCCCTGGCGAATGGTATTCGCGCCGGTAAATGCCCCTTTTTCATGGCCGAACAGCTCGGATTCAATCAAATCCTTCGGGATAGCCGCCATATTCAGGGCGATGAACGGCGCTTTTGCCCGTGGGCTATGGCGATGCAAGGCATGCGCCACCAGCTCTTTACCGGTTCCCGATTCACCGTTAATCAATACGCTGATGGACGAGCGGGACAGACGGCCAATAATGCGAAACACGTCCTGCATCGCCGGCGCTTCGCCGATGATGTCCGTCGTTGGCCCAAAATCGGGCGCGTGGCGCGGCTGTTGCTGCTCCTGGTAGTGGCTAATCGCGCGCTCAACCAGCGCCACCGCTTCGTCGATATCAAACGGTTTGGGCAGGTAATCAAACGCCCCTTGCTGATAGGCGCTCACCGCGGCATCCAGATCGGAGTGCGCGGTCATTATGATGACCGGAAGCATCGGGTGGCGTTGTTTGATCTGCTTTAACAGCGCCAGCCCGTCCATGCCCGGCATACGGATATCCGAAAGCAGAACATCTGGCGTTTTGGTGGTGAGTGCGTCGAGCACTTCGCTGCCGCTCTCAAACGTCGTGCAGCTTAATCCTGCCCCTGTGAGCGCGCGTTCAAGCACCCAACGGATGGAGCTATCGTCATCGACTACCCAGACTATCCCTCGTTGCATAAACGTCACCTTTATTTTTTAATCGGCAGGAAAACCGAAAACTCGGTATGTCCCGGCCAACTGGTAAATTCAATTTTTCCGGAGTGCTGATCGATCAAGCTGCGGGCGATAGATAAGCCCAGACCCGTACCGCCTTCGCGCCCGCTTACCATCGGGTAGAACAGGGTGTCCTGCAGATGCGCAGGAATACCGGGACCGTTATCCTCAACGTCGATACGGGCCGCCAGACGATAGCGCACGCCGTGCAGCGTGAGCTGGAAGGCGGTGCGGGTGCGTAAAATAATCTCGCCGCCTTCCGGCCCCAGCGCCTGCAGGGCATTGCGCACAATATTCAGCAGTACCTGCTCAATCTGATCGGGGTCATGCGCCAGTTCCGGCAGGCTGGGGTCGTAATCACGCACCAGCGTGACGTTCTCCGGCAGTTCCATGGAGACAAGCTTCACCACCCGTTCAGCCACTTTATGAATGCTTTCTGAAACGTGCATGCCGGGTTGCTGCGGCCCAAGAAGACGATCAACCAGGTTACGCAGGCGGTCCGCCTGCTCAATGATGACGTTGGTGTACTCCGCCAGCGCAGGGTCGGGCAGCGCTTTGGTCAGAAGCTGTGCCGCGCCGCGTAACCCACCCAGCGGGTTTTTGATTTCATGCGCCAGACCACGCACCAGGTCACGGGCGGCAATTTGCTGCGCATGCTGCAGCTGTTCCTGGCTCAGGCGACGCTGGTTATCCATCGGCGCCATTTCGAGCAGGATCATTCCCTCGGGAAGTCGTTGCGCGGTAAGCGACAGAATGTGCGAGCGCCCGTCGATCACCAGCGTCACTTCGTTATCGGTAAACCCCTGGCCGGCCTGCAAGCTTTCCTGCATCAGGCCAATATTCAGCGAAAAATAGCTCAACAACTCAGGAAGCGGGGTGCCAAACAGTTTGCGTGAACTCTGGGCGAGCAGCTGTTGCGCCGCCGGGTTGGCGTAATGGACGGCCAGCTCGTCGTCGACCAGCAAAATACTGTTAATTAAAGAATTGAGGATCTGCCCAGCATCGGGCAGCGTGCCAGTTGCCATTCAGCAGTCTCCTGGAGTAGTTGCACTATTTTAGTGCAGTATAGCGGTTTCGGCGTAAAAAGCGCGTGAGATCAGGTTGTTGGTGGAGAAAAAAGCCCATCCGGAGATGGGCTAAAAGTTTCCACGGCAACTACCCCCGGCGCTTTTCACGCCGGGTAAAACAACTAAATTAAACGCTGTAGTACAGTTCGAACTCAACCGGATGCGGAGTCATACGCACGCGGTCGTTCTCTTCAGTACGCAGAGCGATGTAGGCATCGATAGCGTCGTCAGTGAATACGCCACCTGCGGTCAGGAACTCGCGGTCTGCGTCCAGCGCCTGCAGGGCTTCTTCCAGAGAACCCGCAACCTGTGGGATCTCTTTCGCTTCTTCTGGCGGCAGGTCGTACAGGTTTTTGTCCATCGCTTCGCCCGGGTGGATCTTGTTCTTGATACCGTCCAGACCGGCCATCAGCAGTGCTGCGAAGCACAGGTATGGGTTAGCCGCTGGGTCCGGGAAGCGCACTTCGATACGACGCGCTTTCGGAGAAGCTACCACCGGGATACGGATAGAAGCAGAACGGTTACGCGCAGAGTAGGCCAGCATTACTGGTGCTTCGTAGCCCGGGACCAGACGCTTGTAGGAGTTGGTGGTTGGGTTCGCCAGGGCGTTGATCGCTTTAGCGTGTTTGATAACACCACCGATGTAATACAGCGCCTGCTCGGACAGACCAGCGTATTTGTCGCCAGAGAACAGGTTGGTACCGTTCTTGGACAGAGACATGTGGCAGTGCATACCGGAACCGTTATCGCCAAACATTGGTTTTGGCATGAAGGTCGCGGTTTTACCGAAACGGTGCGCAACGTTGTGCACAACGTATTTGTAGATCTGAATTTCGTCCGCTTTTTTGGTCATGGTGTTGAAGCGGGTTGCCACTTCGTTCTGACCAGCAGTCGCCACTTCGTGGTGGTGCGCTTCAACAACCAGGCCCATCTCTTCCATCACCAGACACATGGTGGAACGGATGTCCTGTGCAGAGTCGACCGGAGGAACAGGGAAGTAACCGCCTTTCACACCAGGACGGTGACCTTTGTTACCACCTTCGTATTTGGTGGAAGAGTTCCATGCACCTTCGATGTCGTCGATAGCCACGTGGGAACCGGAAATAGAGGCACCGAAGCGGATGTCGTCGAACAGGAAGAACTCTGGCTCTGGCCCGAACAGAACGGTGTCCGCGATGCCGGTAGAACGCAGGTACTCTTCAGCGCGTTTAGCGATAGAACGTGGGTCGCGGTCGTAGCCCTGCAGCGTGCCTGGCTCGAGGATGTCGCAGCGGATGATCAGGGTTGGTTCTTCGAAGAACGGATCAATGACCGCAGTGGTTGCGTCTGGCATCAGAACCATGTCGGATTCGTTAATGCCTTTCCAGCCACCAATGGAGGAGCCGTCAAACATTTTGCCTTCTTCAAAGAATTCGGCGTTCACCTGATGAGCAGGGATTGTGACGTGCTGTTCTTTACCTTTGGTATCGGTGAAGCGCAGATCAACAAACTTCACTTCATGTTCGTTCAGCATCGTCAAAACGTGTTCAGCGGACATACTTAACTCTCCAGATTGGTCATTGTCGTCGTGGTAACGAGGTCTTCAATTTCTGTTTGTACTGGCTGTTGCCATGTATTTTTTATAAAGCGAAATCTGTGCCAACTTTTAAAACACCCCAAAAAGGCGTTATCATGCGCACCATAGTGCAAAAGGGCTGCACCATGATGGATTTGTTGCACCAGTATAGTGCTTCATTGTGAACATTGAGCACCATATTGGTGCAATTTACGTTAAAGTGCCCTTTTACCGCTCCGTGAAAGCGATCACAAAGCATCTCTGCAATACTTGTTTGCGGGGGATGTTTGTGATCCTGTTTTGTAGTGCGATTAATCCGTGTACAATAACGCGCTATTTCTAAATGCCTGAGGCAAAGTTGTGATCGAAAATTTGCGTAACATCGCCATCATCGCGCACGTTGACCATGGTAAAACTACCCTGGTTGATAAGCTGCTGCAGCAATCCGGTACGTTTGATGCACGTGCCGAAACCCAAGAACGCGTGATGGACTCCAACGATTTGGAGAAAGAGCGTGGGATTACTATCCTCGCGAAAAACACCGCGATTAAATGGAATGACTACCGTATCAACATCGTTGATACCCCAGGGCACGCCGACTTCGGTGGTGAAGTTGAACGTGTAATGTCCATGGTAGACTCCGTTCTGCTGGTCGTTGACGCAATGGATGGCCCAATGCCACAGACGCGCTTCGTGACCAAAAAAGCTTTTGCCCATGGTCTGAAGCCAATCGTTGTTATCAACAAAGTTGACCGCCCTGGCGCGCGTCCTGACTGGGTTGTTGACCAGGTATTCGACCTGTTCGTTAACCTCGACGCGACCGACGAGCAGCTGGACTTCCCTATCGTTTACGCTTCTGCACTGAACGGTATCGCAGGTCTGGACCACGAAGACATGGCTGAAGACATGACCCCGCTGTATCAGGCGATTGTTGACCGTGTCCCTGCGCCAAACGTTGACCTGGAAGGCACCCTGCAGATGCAGATCTCCCAGCTCGACTACAACAACTACGTTGGCGTTATCGGCATTGGCCGTATCAAGCGCGGTAAAGTGAAGCCTAACCAGCAGGTCACTATCATCGATAGCGAAGGCAAAACCCGTAACGGTAAAGTCGGTAAAGTACTGACTCACCTGGGTCTTGAGCGTATCGAGAGCGACATCGCTGAAGCGGGCGACATCATCGCGATCACCGGTCTGGGTGAACTGAACATCTCCGACACCATCTGCGATCCGCAGAACGTCGAAGCGCTGCCAGCCCTGTCCGTTGATGAACCAACCGTTTCTATGTTCTTCAACGTCAACACCTCTCCGTTCTGTGGCAAAGAAGGTAAGTTCGTTACCTCTCGTCAGATCCTTGACCGCCTGAACAAAGAGCTGGTGCACAACGTTGCGCTGCGCGTTGAAGAAACCGAAGACGCTGATGCGTTCCGCGTTTCTGGTCGTGGTGAGCTGCACCTGTCTGTTCTGATCGAAAACATGCGTCGTGAAGGTTTCGAGATGGCGGTTTCCCGTCCGAAAGTTATCTTCCGCGAAATCGACGGCCGTAAACAAGAGCCGTTCGAAAACGTCACGCTGGACGTTGAAGAGCAGCACCAGGGTTCTGTGATGCAGGCGCTGGGCGAGCGTAAAGGCGACCTGAAAAACATGAATCCAGATGGCAAAGGCCGCGTACGTCTCGACTACGTGATCCCAAGCCGCGGCCTGATCGGCTTCCGTTCTGAGTTCATGACCATGACCTCCGGTACCGGCCTGCTGTACTCCACCTTCAGCCACTACGACGACGTTCGTCCGGGCGAAGTGGGCCAGCGTAACAACGGCGTGCTGATCTCCAACGGTCAGGGTAAAGCGGTTGCGTTTGCGCTGTTCGGCCTGCAGGATCGCGGTAAGCTGTTCCTGGGTCACGGTGCTGAAGTTTACGAAGGCCAGATCATCGGTATTCACAGTCGTTCTAACGACCTGACCGTAAACTGCCTGACCGGTAAGAAACTGACCAACATGCGTGCGTCCGGTACTGACGAAGCAACGGTTCTGGTTCCGCCGATCAAGATGACGCTGGAGCAGGCTCTGGAGTTCATCGATGATGACGAACTGGTAGAAGTGACGCCACAGTCAATTCGTATCCGTAAGCGTCACCTGACCGAGAACGATCGTAAACGTGCTATGCGCGGTGCGAAAGAAGACTAATACGGTCAATCCGTAGTAAAAAAAGCCGCTGATCCCTCAGCGGCTTTTTTATTAGAACGAATACCGTAACCCCAGGCGGATTCGGTACTGCTCCCGGTTGTAGTCATTCCATCTATCCAGCCACTGTAATTCGAGGTACGGCAGCCAGTTTCTGTCGATCTTATAGCTGAATTTATTGGTAATTTCCCAGTGATGATCTTTGCCATTTTTGCTGTGGTAATCATTCACCCGCTGGAAAAAGTGCGGTTCAAAGGTGTAGAAAAACGCATCCGTCACTTTGAAATTCCAGTAGTTGGCAAATTCGTGCGTGTCGTTTTTATCCATCTGCCCGTTATAGTCCGGCGTATCGTAATTGTTATGGTTATAGCGATAGCGGAACGTCAGATTAAACCAGTCCGTAAATTTGTAGTTGGTATCTAAATAAACTGCGCCACCGGACCCCGCGCTGCTGTCGTTAATCAACCCGCCGGGCTGGAAGGTGAGTTTGTCGGTCGGTTTAAAGAGCGGATACCACCCCTCTATTTCGTTATAGCTGTGCTTAAGCTCATCCCATTTGCCCACGTTATAGGCGTTGGTAAACATCAGCCCCGCGCCCATATCGAAGTTATAGCCCGCACGCAGGATCACCTCGTGCAGCTCAGAAGCCGTATTGTAGGCTTCGCGGGTTTCGACATAGGCCCCGGCAAATACCGGGCAGGACACAGACGACACGATCAGTACAGTGATGATTCTTTTCATAATTTGTCCATGTATCAGGTACAGAAAGGCCTCCCTCCTGATAAACAGGAAGGACATAATGGCCGGATTTATAGTTATAAAGTGACTGCTGACGCTTTATTGTTGGTGGTTATCTCAGGGGTATTCGCGGTTTGTTTTTTCCGTTTTCCAATCTCCTCGATAATAAAGGCGAAGCGCGCTTCGTTGAGTTTATAAAACAGCCCCATGGTCACGGCGGCGACAATCGCCAGACCGCACGGCCAGAGGAAAATCAGCTGACGCAAACCCAGCAGCGTGCCCGCGCTCTGTACCGCATGGGGAACGTAGCCAATCTGGGTCAGCATGATGCCGGGCAGGAAACCTGCGAGCGCGGCGGAGATTTTGCGCGAGAAGGTATAGCCGGTGTAAACCGACCCTTCGGCGCGAATGCCGGTTTTCCACTCGCCGTAATCGACGGTATCCGGCACCAGCGCCCAGTTCAGGCTGTTCACAAATGCCGTGCCGAAGAAGGCCATGCAGGAAAACAGCACGAACAGCAGGGAGCTGGTCCCCCAGAAGAAGTTCAGCACGTCGCCCACTGCCCACAGCGTCAGCCCGCCCAGATAGACCGGCTTCTTGCCAAAGCGCTTCACCGCGCCGGGGACCAGAAACACGCCAATCAGAATGCAGCCCATGCTGAAAAAGCCCATCCACGACAGCAGATGCAGATCGTTCAGCACGTACTGGGTGTAATAAACCTGGATCGCCAGCTTGATGTTGAAGGCGGCGAGGGTACACAGATTGGCGATGCACAGCACCAGCAGCGGTGGATTGCGGAAAATCGCGCAGAACGATTTCAGAATGCCGGGCTTATGGTGATCGGGCGTAAGCTCCACGTAGCGTTCTTTCACGCCGCTGTAGCACCACCACATGCAGAACAGGCCGCCGGTAACGAACACCAGCGCGGCCACCAGATAACCGAGGGAGGGCTGGCTGACGAACAGCGCCTGGATGGGCATAAAGCCGACGGTGCAGAGCAACAGCCCCACCGTAGCGCCGCCCTGACGCCATGCCGCAAGCTGCGCGCGCTCGTTCGGGTTTTTGGTGATGGCCGGGACCATCGCTCCGTAGGCGCAGTTCATCAGGCTATAGCAGAGACCAAACATCATGAAGAGCACGGTGGCGAGGGCCGTTTTCACCGTCAGGCTAAAGTCGTTGGCCATAAACTGCGCCGTCGCCACCAGCGCCACCGGAACGGAGGCGTAAAGAATGAACGGCCTGAATTTTCCCCGCGCGCCGATGTTACGTCGGGAGTCCAGCAGCACGCCGGTCAGCATGTCGGTGAACGCGGTAAAAAACTTTGCCACCAGGAAAATAATGCCGCCATAGAACGCAGGCATGCCCAGTTCGTCCGTGTAAAACTTCAGCAAATACAGCGTGCCAATACACAGCATCAGGTTCGAGCCAAAATCGCCCATCCCGTAGGCGCACTTCTCTCGCAGGCTCAATTTCAGGGTTAACGGATCACTGTTATGTGTCATGGTCGATCCTCAGAGCGCCCAGCCGGGCGCTCTATCTCGTCATTTAGGCCGTACGTTTGCGCAGTTCGATCTCTTCAACAATGCGCACATACATCTTCTCGTTGAGGTTATAGAAGCAGCCCATCGCCACGATGGTGATGATCGCCAGCAGGCTCGGGTAGATAAATATCAGCTGCCGCAGCCCTTCAACCGTTCCGGCGGATTGCACCACGTTGGGCACATAGCCGATCTGGGTGAGCATGATCCCCGGGAAAAAGCCCGCCAGCGCCTGGGATACCTTCCGGAAGAAGGTAAAGCCGGTATAGACCGTCCCCTCTGAGCGCACGCCGGTGCGCCACTCGCCGTATTCCACGGTATCGGATACCAGCGCCCAGTTCAGGCTGTTCACAAACGCGGAGCCAAAGAACGCCAGGCAGGAGAACGCCACAAAGCTCACCGAGCCGCCGCCGAAGAAGTAGTTGAGCAGATCGCCCGCCACCCAGATCATCAGCCCGCTGATGTAGACCTTTTTCTTGCCGAAGCGCCGCACCGCGCCGGGCATCATAAAGACGCCGATAAAAATACAGCCCATGCTGAAGAAGCCCATGTACGACAGCAGGATCGGGTCGTTCAGCACGTACTGCGTGTAGTAGACCTGGATGGCGAGTTTGACGTTAAAGGCGCCCAGCGTGCACAGGTTGGCGATGCACAGGATAAACAGCGGACGGTTCCCGGCGATGGCGCGAAACGACTGCAGCAGCCCCGGCTTTTGCGTCGGATTTGCAGGCTGCGTCTCGACGTAACGCTCGGTCACGCCCTTATAGCACCACCACATAAAGAACAGGCCGAACAGCGAGAAGAGGGTCGCGGCAAAGATATAGCCAAGCTGGTCGTTGCCCTCGATCAGGTTCATCACCGGCACAAAGCCCACGGTACAGAGCAGCAGGCCCAGCGTGGCGCCACCCTGACGCCAGGCGGCCAGCGAGGCGCGCTCGTCCGGGTTTTTGGTAATGGCCGGCACCATCGCGCCGTAGGAGCAGTTCATCATGCTGAAGAACAGGCCGTACAGCATAAACAGCACCGTCGCCATCACCGTTTTACCGGTGATTTCAAACGGCGTGCCGACGAAGTTGGCAATCGCCAGCAGGGTCACCGGGAACGCCGCGTAGAGCACGAACGGGCGGAATTTCCCTTTCGGGCCAATCTTGCGCCGGGAGTCGAGCATGATCCCGGTCCCCATGTCGGTGAAGGCGGTAAAGAACTTCGCAATCAGGAAGATGATCCCGCCGTAGGTGCCCGGCAGGCCCAGCACGTCGGTGTAAAACTTCAGCAGATACAGCGTGCCGATATCCAGCAGGATGTTAGATCCGAGGTCGCCCATCCCGTAGGCGAGTTTTTCTTTAAACGGCAGGCGTAGGGTTGCCGGATCGGAAGTATGTTGACTCATTATTATTCTCCGTCTGCCCGCAGGTTTCCCTGCGGGCGAGCCTTATCAGATATGACGTAAGGTGCTAAACAGATCTGCCCAGTCGCTGTGCTGGCGGTAGAACACCGGCGGCTTGCCGAGCGGGGCATCAACGGTCACGTCACCGCCATCGCAGGTTTCCCCGGTCCACGCGTTGACCCAGCTGTCCTGCGGCAGATAGAGCGTCCAGTCGTGGCGACCCTCTTCATGAACCGGCGCCACCAGCAGATCGCGGCCAAACAGATACTGATATTTCAGCGTGTAGGCACGCGCGTCGTCTTCGTAGTGCAGGAAGAGTGGGCGCATTACCGGCAGGCCGCTTTTCGCATTCTGCGTGACGGCGGCTTTGATGTACGGCTTCAGGGTGGTGAAGACGGTGGTCATGCGCGCGAAGTGCGCGATGGTTTCCGCGTCGCCGTCGAACTGCCAGTTATCGCCAGGGCGGTTGCCCTCGTGGGTGCGCATCATTGGCGTAAAGGCGCTGAAGTCGCACCAGCGCAGGAGCAGCTCTTTGCTGCGCTTCATCTCGAAAAGCGTCGTATAGCCGCCGATGTCGCTGTGGTGCAGGCCGTGCCCGGTCATCGCCAGCGAAAGGGCCGCAGGTACGACGGACGCCAGACCGTCGTCCAGGCTCCAGTCGACGTTCTGATCCCCCGCCCACATCATCACCGAGTGCTTCTGGCTACCGGTGTAGCCCGCACGCATAAAGAACAGTATCTCGCCGAGCTTGCCGGTCTCCTGGAGCGCCTCGTAGTTACATTTTGCCCACAGGGCAGGCCAGGCGTTATGCATGATCTCCGCGCTAACGCCGTTGTGCAGGAAGGTATCAGTCGGCAGATACTCACCGAAATCGGCCATCCAGCCGCCACAGCCCAGCGCGATCAGGTTGTTTTTAATGACCTCTTTGTACCAGCCGTAGGCTTCCGGGTTGGTCAGGTCGATAACGCCCGCGTAGAACTCGCCGAACTCGACGTGGTAGTCCTTACCGTCGGCGTTTTTGGTCAGATAGCCGCGCGTTGCCGCTTTTTCGCAGAGATCTTTATCGCTGGCGACGTATGGGTTGATATAGGAGAGGAACTGCACGCCTTCCTGTTTCCACTGCGCAATACGCTCGTCAAGCTGCGGATAAAGTTCGCTGTTCCACTTCCAGTTCCACATTACGCGTTTGCCGAAGGAGGTCATGCGAATGCCGGACCAGTCCTGCGCCCAGATGCCGTTTACCTTCACACCGCCCCGGCGCATAGCGTCGAGCTTTTGCTGGCACACCTCGGTGCCGCCCTGAATACCCAGCGTCACGCCGTCGTAAACCCAGTCCGGTAGTTCAGGCTGACGCCCCAGCAGGCCGGTGAGTTTTTCCAGCAGATCGACGTAAGTTTGCGCACATTCGAAGCGCAACGTGGCGTTATCTTCCCAGAACGCCAGCTCGTGGAACTCCGGCGCGCTGAAGTCGAAGTTCATGTAGCAGCTGTTGTCCACGTGGCAATAGTACTTCTGGGTGCTCACGAAGGTGGGCTGCGGGAAGAAGGTCCAGTAGTAGTCGCCGCCCGCGTTCTCTTTGCAGTCGGCCTGCCAGGTGACATAGGTCTGCTTATTGCGGCCAACGCCCTGCTCGCTGGTCCACAGCGGGAACGGCTTGCCGCGCAGATCGAAGTACGAGAACTGCTCGCCGCAGCCGTAGATATGATCTTCCGGCTGCGCCGCCAGCCGCAGCCAGATGCGGTTATAGCGGGGGGCGTCATTTTTAAGCTTCAGCTCGAGACGGCCTTGCGCATCGACGCCCACCAGCAGCGTCGCGCTCACCGCGTCGCCGCGGGTAAAGCGGATCGCCCAGCCTGCGCTTTGCTGCGTGACGGTCGCGTCCGTCAGGGCAATCTTTTCGTTGAGCTTGTCCTTGATGCTGAAGTTGCCGCGAAACATCTCGATATCGGCCTCGCCTGCGCCAATCCACAGGCAAGGGGCATCCCCGGTGTGGGATAAAATCAGACGGTCCTGCCAGCGCAGGGTGAAGCCACTTTCGTTATTTTTCAGGTCAATATTGTGTAGGGTACGCATAAACACTCCGTCTTTATTATTTAGCCAGGCTATCCAGTAAACCAGCGGCTACGGCAGGGGCTAAGCCCGGTGCCAGCGGCAGGCGGGGGATTACCAGGCAGTGCAGCAGGTGGTAAATATCCTGCTTGCCGTCCCAGACTTTGGTGGTCACTTCGTTATTGGTGTCCAGCTCCTGCCACCAGGAACCGTTTTCGTAGTCCATCAGGTACTTGATGCAGTAATCCCACCATTTCTGATACCAGGCTTCGTACTGCGCCTCGCCGGTCACGGTGTAAAGCGCATAAGCCGTGCCCATCGCCTCGACGATTGGCCAGCGCACGCGTTCACGCACGATTGGCTTACCGTCCCAGCCCACGGAGTAGACAAACCCATCGGCCCCGTCGGGTGCCCAGGCGTCGCGGATGGTGGCGTGGAACAGCCCTTTCGCATCTTCCAGCAGCCACTCCGGTGGGGTTTCAAAGCAAGCCTCCAGCGCGGCGCGCAGGTGCAGCATCAGACGGCCCCATTCGATCCAGTGCCCCGGCGTGCCGCCGTAGGCGCGGAAGCGGTGAGCAGGGTTATCGATGTTGTAGTCGCGGATTGGGTTCCAGTTCGCGTCGAAATGCTCGTTAACGCGATACTCTCCGTTGCGCGCCACGTCGTGAATAATCACCGAGGCGATGCGCAGGGCGCGATCGAGCCATTTCCGGTCGTGGGTCACGTCATAGACGATGAGGAAAGCTTCCACGGCGTGCATGTTGGCGTTCCCGCCGCGGTAATCTTCCGTTTTGCTGAAGGCCTCATCCCAGGACTCCAGGCACATCTGCTCCTGCTCGCTCCAGAAGTAGCGCTCAATCACCTCGATGGCATCGTCCAGCAGCCTGCGCGCCTGCGGGTGGCCGGTGGTGACGGCGCTCGCCGCGCCCAGCAGAACGAAGAAGTGCTGATAGCCCTGCTTGGAGGCATCCATCACGCCCTCATCGTTAACGCAGGCGTACCAGCCGCCGTGCCGTTTGTCGCGCAGCGGGCCGTTAAGGGCGCTGATGCCGTGCTCGACCAGGGCATACGCGCCGGGGCGGCCCATGTTTGCCGCCACCGCGTATACGTGCAGCATGCGGGCGGTGATCCACAGATGGGTGCCCATATCGCTGCGCACCTGGCCGTTATTGCCCAGCCAGCCAAAGCCGGTCGGTACGGCGGCGTTTTTACCGAAATCAAAGATGCGGTCGGTCTCTTGTTCGAGCCAGCGGTTATGGCTCAGGGTGTTAAACCATTTCATGTTCGGGTCCTTTCTCAGCGGCGAGCCATCATTTCGTCGACGATCTCACCCAGACGCTGCAGTTTGGGTACAGAAATATCGCGGAGCATCAGCCCGGTGTCCGGCAGGCCAATCACCGATGACCAGACGGCGCGACCGGCTAAAAAGCCAGATGCCCCTGCCTGCATCGCTACGCTCACGGCGCGCGGGAATAATTTTTCGTCCACGCCGGAGGAGAGGATCACCCACGGCATAGCGATGTTCTCGTTTAGCCTTTGCGAGGCGGCCAGCAGTTCCTGCTGCGTGCCTTTGCCAAACAGCGGCATCTCCACTTTGTAGAGGTCTGCGCCGCTGTCGCCCAGCTCTTTGGCCGCGTCGATAATCGCCTGCTCGCGGTCAAATGCGGCACCGCGACGCGGCGGACGTACAACCGGCTCGATAATGCTCAGCAGACCGTTATCGTGGCACAGCGTATTGAACGCCTTCACCATCTCCAGACGCTGCTGCGGATCTTCATCGCTGCGCCACAGCACCAGCAGCTTCAGCGCCTTGCCGCCATCGCGTTTGACCGCCTGCGCGTCGACGTTCTTGTCGATCACCACGCTGTCGACCGGTATACCGTTCCCCGGAATAAACTCGTCGGCCGCCACAATCATCGCGCAGCTTTTGGCAACGGCCTGCTGCTCCACAATCTGGCGATAGCAGAACTGCTGGTCGACGAGAATGGCAGAGGCGTACGGCGACAGAATTTTCGCTGCGTTGACCTTAAAATCCGTCAGGTGCTGGTCGGTTACCGGCACCGGTGCGCCTGCGGCGGCAAACATCAGGCGCATCGCTTCGCGCTGATCCACGGCCAGCATCGCAAAACCGCCGGAAGGTCGGGTGATATCTTTCAGGGTGTACATCGTCATTCCTCAGTCCTTTCGTATCAGTGTGTTTTTTTCAGCCCGGCAGATGCGCGAACCTGTTCAAGAATGGCTGTCCAGTCTTCGCGCCCGCGCCCGGCGGCGCGTGCCTGGTTGTAAACTTCGCGGGAAGCCGCGCCCAGCGGCATCGGAACGTGGAGCTGGTTGGCCACGTCCAGGGCGATCCCCAGATCTTTATGCGCAAGGTCGATCATGAAGGCGGGAGAAAGATCCCCTTTCAGCACCTTGTTCGGCCATGAGGTGGTGAAGTGGCCTTTACCTGCAGGCGTACCGCTCATCACCTTAAGTGCCACATCGAAGGAGAGGCCAAGCGCTTCGCACAGCACGGCGGCCTCGGCGGAAAGGGCGTTCAGGGCGATGCTCATATAGTTATTGATAAGCTTCACGCGAATGCCCATGCCCGGCCCGCCGGCGTTAATCAGCTCATTGCCCATTGCCATCAATACGGGAGTAGCGCGCTCAACCTGCTGCGCCGTGCCGCCAGCCAGAAGGAGCAACGTACCGGCGACGGCGTGGTCAGACGTGCGTCCGACGGGCGCGTCCATCAGGCTGAAGCCGCGTCCAGCCATGTCGCGGATCAGCGCGTCGGTTTGTAGCGGGTGAATGGTGGACATATCTATCACCAGCGCGTCGGGGGATAGCCCCTCGCACACGCCGTACTCATCGAACAGCACGCTGCGCACCAGGTCGCCATTTGGCAGCATGGTGATGACGAATTCGGCGTCCGTGGCGGCCTGCGCGGGCGTTGCCGCCGCCTGTGCGCCGCTCTCCACCAGCGCCTGCACCGCCTGCGGGTTCACATCAAAAACGTTAAGCTGGTGGCCCTGTTTCAACAGATTCTTCGCCATTGGCGCGCCCATCTGCCCTAAACCGATAAATGCGATTGCTGACATGCCTCTCTCCTGTCACATCGTGTCAATTTTTGCGCGTTTGTGTTGTCTGTTTTTGATCGTATTTGTAATTTATAGTCAAAAAATTGACACGGGTCACTTTTTAAACATTTGATGAAATTAAAATGAAAGCATCAGAAATCGCAGAAGGAATTACCATGACTCGCATCGTTTGTGTCGGCATTACCGTGCTGGATCGCATCTGGTATCTCGATGATTTACCTAAGGAAGGTGGGAAATATGTCGCAAAAGACTATACGGAAGTGGGCGGCGGTCCGGCGGCCACTGCGGCGGTGGCGGCGGCGAAACTGGGCGCGGAAGTGGATTTTATTGGCCGGGTGGGGGACGACGACACCGGTAAACGGCTGCTGGCGGAGCTGGAATCCCTGGGGGTGAATACCCGCTACACGCGCGTCTTTAAAGGTGCCCGATCGTCACAGTCGGCGGTGTTGGTGGACGGCAGCGGAGAGCGCGTCATTGCGAACTACCCCAGCCCCGATCTCCCTGCCGCGGCAGACTGGCTACGTGAAATCGACTTCTCGCAATGGGATATCGTTTTAGCAGACGTGCGCTGGCATGACGGGGCAAAACAGGCGTTTACTTTGGCCCGGCAGCAGGGCGTTCCTACTTTGCTTGATGCCGACGTCACCCCGCAGGAGATCGCGGAGCTGATTGCCTTAAGCGACCATGCGGCTTTCTCCGCGCCGGGCCTGCGGCGCTTAACGCAGCTGGATGAAACCGAAGACGCGCTGAAAAAAGCACAAATGCTCACAAATGGACATGTGTACGTCACGCAGGGGCGAGACGGCTGCTTTTGGCTGGAAAATGACACGCTGTGCCATCAGCCCGGCTTTGAGGTGGACGTGGTAGATACTACCGGGGCGGGTGACGTTTTCCACGGCGCGCTGGCGGTCAGTCTGGGACAACAAACGTCTTCAGCCGACGCTGTGCGTTTTGCCAGCGCCGTCGCAGCCCTGAAATGCACCAGGCCCGGCGGGCGCGCGGGTATACCCGACTGTGATCAAACCCGCTCTTTTTTGTCACTTTTTGTATAAAATGCGGGGCGTGATGGTTTTCAGAGGACAGCCCATGAGCCTTACCGAACTGACCGGCAACCCGCGTCACGATCAGCTGCTGACGCTGATTGCCGACCGCGGCTATATGAACATTGATGAACTGGCGCAGCTGCTGGATGTCTCCACGCAAACGGTGCGCCGGGATATCCGCAAGCTCAGCGAGCAGGGGCTGATCACGCGTCATCATGGCGGCGCGGGCAGGGCATCCAGCGTGGTGAACACGGCGTTCGAACAGCGCGAAGTGTCGCTTACCGAAGAGAAGCGGGCGATTGCCGAGGCGATTGCGGACTATATTCCGGACGGCTCGACTATTTTCATCACGATCGGCACGACCGTGGAGCATGTTGCCCGGGCGCTGCTCAACCATAATCATCTGCGCATTATTACCAACAGCCTTCGGGTGGCGCATATTTTGTATAAGAACCCGCGCTTTGAAGTGATGGTGCCGGGTGGCACGCTGCGCCCGCACAATGGCGGCATCATCGGGCCTGCGGCAACCGCCTTTGTGTCTGGCTTCCGTGCAGATTATCTGGTGACCAGCATCGGGGCGATTGAGCACGACGGCGCGATGATGGAGTTTGACGTCAACGAAGCCAGCGTGGTGAAAACCATGATGGCCCACTCCCGCCATATTCTGTTAGCGGCCGATCATACGAAATATACCGCTTCTGCGGCCGTTGAGGTTGGTAACGTGTCGCAGGCTACTGCGCTCTTCACCGATGAGATGCCCGGCTCGGTGCTGCAAAATCATCTGAAATCCAGTAAGGTTGAAACGGTGCTGGCCTGTACCAGCGATGATATTGCCTGAAGCAAAAAGCCGCTGATCCCTCAGCGGCTTTTTTGTTGTTACTTGAAGCTGTATTTCACCCCAAGCATCCCCTGCGTATCGCTGTAGCCTTTGTCGCCAATCTGCTGAGCCACATTGCCCCAGACGCTAAGCTGCGGCGTAATCTGCCCCTCTACGCCTGTCTTTAACTCACCAATATTGCGTGCACCGCGCATCTCATTGCTGACGTCATCCATGCGAATGCGCGTGGTCTGGGTATTGTGGATCCAGTTCGCCTCGATAAACGGCTGGAAGGTGCGTGATTTACCGTCATCCATCGCGTTATGTCCGCTGATGTAGGCCTTCACGCCGAGACGTGTCATCAGATTCCCCTGAGTTTCATCTTTCACCCGCGTACCGTTACGTTCGCGATGGTCGTCAGCCTGCACGTCCATCCAAACGGCCTGCGCCTTCGGCTGGATCCAGTAGCTGTTGCGGCCGCTTTCACCCACCTTAACGCTATAGCCTGCTTCGACAGAGGCGGTCACACCGCTGGAGCGATAATTCTCAGTGGCCTGATCCTGCCCCATGACCTTATTGTCAAACCAGTTATACAGCACCCAGCTGTCAACGTAGGTGCCGCTTTTATCGGCTTCGTTTGCGTACCAGGTACCGTACAAACCTACGCTATAGCCATTTACTTCGCCGCGTGAGTGGTATCCGGTCAGGCTGGAAGCGCTCCGGCTCTGGCTGTTGCCGTAGCCCGCCATCAGGCCAAGATGCCACCGATCCAGGCCGTCGCTGCTCCACTGAGCGATATCACCACCCAGCTGCAGCACATAGCGGTTGGCCGTTGTTTTTAGCTGGCCGCTGCCATCTTTGAAGCGCGTATGTCCGCCGACGTTACGCATCCACAGGCTCGTCACTTTTTGCTCGCCGGTGAGCATGTCGGTGTACTGCGTTTCACCCAGGCGATCGTGCAGGCGGGTCATAAACAGCGTATTTGCCGCATAGCTGTTCGCCTGATAGCTGCCGAATTCCGGGCGATACTGATGCTCGCTTTTCGGCGGCGCGGCAGGTGGTACCGGTTCTTGCGGCGGAATCACCGGGTCGACGGGTGGATCGACAGGGTCGACTGGTGGGTCTACGGGGTCGACAGGTGGATCCACCGGGTCAACAGGCGGGTCGACGGGGTCTACCGGTGGGTCTACCGGGTCCACAGGGGGATCTACCGGGTCGACCGGTGGGTCAACGGGTTCAACCAGGCTGGTCAGAAACCAGTTCTTACCTTTCTGTACAACGTTATAGTCATAACCCCCCGCTACGATACGGCTGGCCTTCTCAAACGTCCCCGCTGAGTTGCCGCCAACGCTGACAATTTCAATCCCTTCAACGGTTTGTGCGCCAGCACCGCCAATGTTGTTCACGTCAACCGCGGTATGACCGGACGTATTTCCTTCAACAATCAGCTTGTCGGTTTCAGAGGTATCATCAGACAGCACGGTATTGAAAACCAGCTTGCCGCCGTTGCCGATGTAATCCTCATTGATGGTCAGGGTTTGCCAGGCCGTGTCTTCATCGTGCTGGAAATTTATCGTGCCGCCCGCATTCAGCGTCAGGCTGGTCACCGTGGAGCTGTCGCGCATATTCCACACGGCGTCATTCATCGTAAGCGCGATAGTCCCGGTGCCGGCGGCGTTGCTCTCTATATAAGACGCTCCGTTCCACAGCGAGCTATTCTCCATTGTCAGCGTAATGGTACTGTTTTGTGCCGGAAGGGTGCTGTTGGCCGCCACGCCACCTGCGGCAAGGATATCGCCGTTAAGGATGAATTTTCCGCCTGCGGAGGCATCAATAATTCCGCCATTGCTGGCGTTCAGGGCATAGCTACCGTTGTCGCGCTGGCCTGCGGTGGTAATGGTTGCCCCGCCGTCGAGCGTTATCACGCCGCGTGACCAGGCATACATCCCGTGCGGCGCCTGGGCGGAGCTGCTGGTTTTCTCGCTGCTATTTACCGCAACAGTGACGTTATCTCCCACATTCACCGCTGCTGTGTAAGCGTAGATGCCATGCGCGCTGGCACCGTTGGTGGTGATGGTTGCGCCTTCATCAAGGGTGATGGTTGACGAACCGGTAGAGTACACGCCGGAGGCACTGGCCGCGTCGGTGGTAATGTTCGCACTTTTTCCGAGCTCAATTTTTGACGCCGAGCCCGCATACAGGCCGTAGGCCGATGCGCCGTACGTTTCGAGAATGGCTTCATTGCCCAGACGGACGTACGATCCGCTCTGGTTAGTACGAATCCCCTCGGCATAGGTACCCCGCGTCACAATATGTGCACGATCGCCGACGATAACGTTATTTTTTGCCTTAGAAGCGTCATTCAAGGCATAGGCGCTAATGCCGCGACCGGTACTGCCGGTGGTTTCGATATAAAGATCGTCACCCACATATATATTGGCGGAGCCGAGAGAGCCCTGACTGAAGGAACTGTACCCTGCATTAATGCCATCGCCGCTTTGGCCATTCACGTAAATGTGGGTGCGGTCGCCGGTAATGATAAACACCGGGTTATTCGGCGTGTTCATACCATGGGTACGAATACCGTCGACATCTTTACCGTTATTGGCGGCCACTTTTGACTGGGTACGAATAGTCAGGTCGTCACCAAATATCACCCCCGGGCTGCCGGACGTGGAATTCTGAATAACGGTCACGGAGTGCTCGAAGGCTTCCGCTCCCGGCCCGTCAAGGGTGATCCCATCTCCGTAGATGGGAATATTGCCTGGGCTGTACTGGTAGACATAGTTAGGATCGTTGGTATTTTTGCTAAAATTTGCGTTTGCCGTTGCAGGAATCAGCGCCTGTATTTCTGCAGGCAAATCCGTTACCGCTCCGGAGGCAGGTAAATTAGCAAAATCAATAACTGCTGCATTTGCGGTAAATAGCGCTGACGATAGCGCCAGCGAAATCGCAACGGCGACAGGTGAATGTTTCATTATATATGGCATAACTGCCCCCTTTCTTTCAGGCGTAGAACATCCTCCACACCATTAAATGTGGGTATGTTAAGGAGATGAAATTACAAAACAGAAACGAGTATTTTATGAATGCTGGTACCTAACTTCCTCTCTAATCGTATTTTATGAACATAAATTTTTTTCACATCAATGCTGTCTGTTTTTATTATCTCCTGGAGGCACACTCCTGACATAAATCTGTTAAGCAAAGTGAATTCAACAGTATTCAGGGTGTTTCCTCGTCTACTGTTCACACGTCTGCCGGAAAAGAGGTGGTTAATTTTTTCCTGTAATACAGCGTCATTGTCATCTGAATATATAATTCCCTTTATTTCATCATGATGAGCGAATAAGTAATTAGCCAATGCCTCCAGCTTGCGGTCCGAGATAAGAACGATGTGCATGTTAGTTATCGCCAGATGCTCAATCCATTGCGGATCGGCAAGTACGCGCAGGTTGTACATCGAAAAATCTACAAAAATAAACCCACGTAATAAGTGATTCTTGTTTCCCCGCAATATTTTATTTGCTACCGCAAGTTGCAAGAAATGATTACCAATCGGCCAAACTGCAAACGAAGCGTTACCACAGTATTGTGAGCGCACTGCGTTATCCGGGAATAACTGACAGGACAGTTCACAGCTTATGCAGCGGACAACCTTTTGCGACGACGTTATCATCCAGCCCACTCCTGTCTTATTTTCATTGTCAATATTTCACTGCCTTTCAAATGTGTCAATCTTGAAACATATCCAGGGATCCTGACGTGTTTATAAAAAATAGCGGCAGTTAAAATAAATTCCTGGCGGTATCTATTTTGTCAGGCTGTAGCCATAACGGCATAACATCAGTAGCCAGACATAATCCAGGAATATTCATCAATCCTTTAAGATTATTCGGCAAAAAAAAGCCTGGAAGAAGATTCAGGGAATAGCACTAATAGCTAAAGATTCTTCTCCTCGATCTGCCTGGACGTCAGTCTCTTCTCAATGTGGAACTCAATATAATTATTCGGCCTGGCGAAGTGTAATGAAATCGCATTATGTGGGTTTAGCTGAGACTCACCTAAGAAAACATCAATGTAACTGTTTGAAAAATAATAGTTTGATTTTAATCTTAGGTATGGTGTTCTCGCACCCTAATCATCGTGACCTATACTGTTGTTAAATATTCGTAAGTGTTTAGGGTGTTTAGGATTAAATATTGTTATTGCTGAGGAAAGTAAAATTGTATCTCATTAACAAACTGGTCGAATATGATCCGGAAAACAAAACCCTGGCGAATCCCATATCCGGGCGCACGATACAATTGCAGCTTCCTGCTAATCTCTGTTTTCTTTATCTCGTTACCCATCCCGGAGAAATTATTTCGCAAAATCAGTTAATGGTGGTGGGATGGGGGGAGCGTAATGACGTTACTACCCCAAATACCTTTTATCAGGCCATTTTGACTTTGCGCAATGCGCTGGCTGAGGTGGGGTTACCGCGTGATACCGTTAAAACGATTTCGCGTCGTGGGCTGATGCTTTCCAAAACAACCCACGTTGAGGTATTTACCCCAACCACTGAGGCGGTGATAGTCAATAAAGACGAGGAAACAGTCGCTGACACCGTGATACAGAGACCGGTTTGGTTGATCATTACCACCACTGTGCTTTTACTGATCGTACTTATCAACGGAGTGGTGTTATATAAACACCGCCTGACGATGCCGTTCAGTAATTATATTCCGCTCTCAACGGGCAGTAAGGTCGGCCCCTGCCAGCCTTTTTATGCACCTAATGAACCTATGCAGGACCATTACCTGCGCTTGTTAAAGAATTATCCTGCCCTGTGTGCCGAGAACCGGTACGTTTTTCTCATCGGCTATAGTAAAACGGAGCGAATCGCGGCATTTGTCTGTAATAACGATGCGCGACATGACGCGACGGCGTTATGTACCACGCATTATTTTTGGGCGCATGAGCAATGAAGATACTCGGGAACCGTATTGTTTTACTGGGGGCGTTTCTGGGGGCTGCTATTACCAGCGGCTGGTTAGCGTATTCGCATTTTTCAAGTAAGCCGATACGCTGTACAGGTGATGTAGAGTGGACGATTGGTAAAAATCGGTTTGTAGGTACCGTTTCCTGGCGAATGCAGCATAGGGAAGGGACTGCTGTCATTAACGGTAAATTGTTTGGTCACGCGGTTTCTGAAGTTAACCGTACCATCTATTTCCACTACAGCTATCATCAGAATGCGCGTGTATTAAATAACGATCGTATTGTTAAAACCTTTGCTGATAGGGCGGATGAGACCGATATCAATGCAACCCTGCCGGGCTTTTATCGCACGCCGGGAAGAGATCTGAGCCTGATGATTGATGAGTATCGCGGAGCCTGGCTTTTTGCCGCGTCAAACGTCCCTTCGCTGTACTGTCGTAAAAACGCGCCGTAAAAATCGATCGCACACCTTAGACGGCACGCATAGTCAAATCTCGTGATTCCCGCTACAGTTACTTCTCCACGGCGAGCAGGAGATAAACATGCTTTATATCTTTGACTTAGGAAACGTAATCGTCGATATCGATTTTAACCGGGTGCTGGGTGCCTGGAGCGACTTTAGCCGTGTTCCGCTGGCGACGTTAAAGCAGAATTTTGCGATGGGTGAGACCTTCCATCAGCATGAGCGCGGCGAGATCGGCGATGAAGCGTTTGCTGAACGCTTCTGCCAGGAGATGGGGCTTTCGTTAAGCTATGAACAGTTTTCCCATGGCTGGCAGGCGGTATTTGTCGCCATCCGGCCTGAGGTGATCGACATTATGCACAAACTGCGCGAGCAGGGGCATCGGGTGGTGGTGTTGTCGAACACCAACCGCCTGCACACCACCTTCTGGCCGGAGGAATACCCCGAGGTTAAGGCGGCGGCAGATAAAATCTATCTTTCGCAAGAGATGGGTATGCGTAAGCCTGAAGCGCGAATTTATCAGGCTGTTCTGCAGGCAGAAGGATTCACCGCGGCCGATGCGGTCTTTTTCGACGACAACGCCGATAATATAGAGGGAGCTAACCAGTTGGGTATCACGTCAATTCTGGTGACCGGAAAAGAGACGATACCGAACTACTTTGCGAAGCAGTTATGCTAAAAACCGTTCATCAAAAAGCCACGCATCATACTCGCCCACTGAGGGCCTGGCTGAAGCTGCTCTGGCACCGTATTGATGAGGACAACATGACCACGCTGGCGGGTAACCTCGCCTACGTGTCGTTGCTCTCGTTAGTGCCGCTGGTGGCGGTTATCTTTGCGCTCTTTTCCGCCTTCCCGATGTTTGCGGACGTCAGCCTGCAGCTTCGCCATTTCGTCTTCGCGAACTTCATCCCGGCCACCGGGGATGTTATCCAGAACTACATCGAGCAGTTTGTTGCCAACTCCAGCAAGATGACGGCGGTGGGGGCGTGCGGCCTTATCGTTACCGCGCTGCTGCTGATGTACTCCATCGACAGCGCGCTTAACACCATCTGGCGAAGCAAAAAAATCCGTCCTAAGGTCTATTCCTTTGCCGTTTACTGGATGATCTTAACGCTGGGGCCATTGCTGGCCGGGGCGAGTCTGGCAATCAGCTCATATCTTCTCTCCTTGCGCTGGGCGAGTGATTTAAACAGCGTGATTGATAATGTGCTGCGTATTTTTCCGCTGATCCTGTCATGGCTCTCGTTCTGGCTGCTCTATAGCGTTGTACCGACCACGCGCGTGCCTAACCGAGATGCGGTAGTTGGGGCGCTGGTGGCGGCAGTGCTTTTTGAACTGGGTAAAAAAGGGTTTGCCCTTTACATCACCATGTTCCCCTCTTATCAGCTGATTTACGGCGTGCTGGCGGTGATCCCCATTTTGTTTGTCTGGGTTTACTGGACCTGGTGTATCGTCTTGCTTGGCGCCGAAATAACTGTCACTCTCGGCGTATACCGCGAACTTAAAAAAGCAGCAGAAGCTGAAAAACAATTAGAAGCAGACCAACCATGATTGCATTGATACAGCGCGTAACCCGTGCCAGCGTCACCGTGGAGGGAGAGGTGACGGGTGAAATTGGCCCAGGACTTTTGGTGTTGTTAGGTGTCGAAAAGGATGATGACGAACAAAAAGCTAACCGCTTATGCGAGCGCGTGCTGGGCTACCGCATATTCAGCGATGCGGAAGGCAAGATGAACCTGAACGTCCAGCAGGCGGGCGGGAGCGTGCTGGTGGTTTCCCAGTTTACGCTGGCAGCGGATACCGAGCGCGGCATGCGCCCGAGTTTCTCTAAAGGCGCCGCGCCGGATCGTGCAGAAGCACTTTACGAGTACTTTGTTGAGCGTTGTCGCCAACAGGAAATGAATACGCAAACCGGACGATTCGCTGCAGATATGCAGGTCTCGCTGGTGAACGATGGCCCCGTCACATTCTGGCTCCAGGTATGAGCCAACTGGCGGCGTGGCCGCGGGTAACAAGAGAGAGTACAGCTATGTATCACCTTCGAGTACCGCAAACGGAAGAAGAGTTAGACGCGTATTACCAGTTCCGCTGGGAAATGCTGCGCAAGCCACTGCATCAGCCAAAAGGCTCTGAACGCGATGCCTGGGACGCGATGGCCCACCATCAGATGGTGATGGACGAAGAGGGCAACCTTGTTGCCGTCGGGCGTTTGTATATCAACGCCGATAACGAAGCCTCTATTCGCTTTATGGCGGTTCATCCCTCCGTGCAGGACAAAGGTCTGGGGACGTTAATGGCGATGACCCTGGAGTCCGTCGCCCGTCAGGAAGGCGTTAAGCGCGTCACCTGTAGCGCCCGCGAAGATGCTGTAGAGTTCTTTGCCAAACTTGGTTTTGTTAACCAGGGTGAAATTACTGCTCCGCAAACCACGCCGATTCGTCACTTTTTGATGATCAAACCCATCGCCACGCTGGACGACATTCTCCATCGCGCGGACTGGTGCGGGCAGCTGCAGCAGGCCTGGTATGAACACATCCCTCTGAGTGAAAAAATGGGCGTGCGCATCCAGCAGTACACCGGGCAAAAATTCATTACCACCATGCCGGAAACCGGCAATCAGAACCCTCACCACACCCTGTTTGCCGGCAGTCTGTTTTCCCTGGCGACGCTCACCGGTTGGGGGCTGATCTGGCTAATGCTGCGCGAGCGGCATCTCGGCGGCACCATTATTCTGGCCGATGCCCACATTCGCTATAGCGCACCGATAAGCGGCAAGCCGAGCGCGGTGGCGGACCTTGGCGCGCTGGGTGGTGATCTTGACCGTCTGGCGCGTGGCCGAAAAGCACGCGTGCAGATGCAGGTTGAGCTGTTCGGCGATGAAACGCCGGGCGCGGTGTTTGAAGGCACCTATATCGTTCTCCCTGCGAAGCCGTACGGTGCGTATGAAGAGGGTGGAAACGAGGAGGAGTGATCTCCTGTTCACACTCCCCGGGCGTGCTGAATCCGCCCGGCGATATCCCGCATAACGTCTCGCGCAGACTGGCTAATGCCGCCAAGCTGAAAGAAGCCATGGATGACGCCCAGCCAGCGCTGAGCGGTACACGCCACCCCTTGCTCCGTGAGGCGTTGAAACAGCGCCTCCCCCTCATCGCATAACGGATCGTACTCAGCGGTAACGATATGGACAGCTGGCAGGCCGCTGAAGTCTTCCCGCCACAGCGGGCTAACCTCAGGATGCTTACGGTCGGATCCAGCCAGATATATTTCATAGCCGCTCAGCAGGGTATCGCGAGTGATCACGTAATCCATGCCGTTGAGGGTATAGCTTTCAAAACTGGCCGTGGCGTCGAGCATGGGGTAGATAAGAATAAGCTGTACAGGCTGCCACAGCCCTTTAGCCTTAAGCCGCAGCGCCGTTACCAGCGCCAGATGCCCTCCTGCGCTGTCTCCACAGAGGGTGAGCCGGTTCTTATCTACGCCTAATTCGTCTGCATACTGCCAGACCAGATCCGCACCTCTTTCCGCATCGTCATGTGCGGTGGGGAAGGTATGCTCCGGCGCCAGCCTGTACTGAATCGCAACCACCCGGCAATTGCCGTAGCAGGCTAACTGACGGAGTTGGTTGTCATGGGTATCAAAGCCGCCGCTGATAAAGCATCCACCGTGATAGTAGATGGCAGCAGGCAATATTTCAGGCGCATTAAGAGGTGAAAATACCCGAATGGTAAGACCTTCAAGAACAAGCGTTTCCACCTGAACGCGCGTTTCGGTCTCCCCGGCAAGCCCCGTGCTGGCAATATAGCCTGCTCGTCGCACCTCAATGCTCTGGCGACGCGACGAGGGCCGACCTGCAGCGATAAATCCCTGAACCAGCTGTGCAATACCCTGTTCCAGTGCCATGAAAATTCCCTTTTACTGTATGGATGAACAGTTTTATAGCCTGGTTTGATTCAAAAGAAAACAAGAATAGTGTTGAGGGCAACAACCTGGAAAGTGGCTCGCAAAGGCGAGAGCTTTTTTATTATCTGCCTTCGTCACAGACATAAAGTGCGGATGTTGCCTGAGATTTGTCGTGGAAGCGATGCTAAAGCGATAACGCGTCTTTAGACGGATCCAGGACTACGGGCTGAAGAGCATCTGGCATATAAGATGGCTGGTATTGCTGTCGAGTTGTAGGCCGGGCAAGCGCGCGCCGCCCGGCACTGTCACAGGAGATTACTCCCCTTCACCCGGGAACAGGAACGGGTTAATCGAGCTGCGGGCAAAGCCCTCCTGCTCCATTTTCGCGTCCAGAATCAGCGAGGCGAGATCGTCGGCCACCGCTTCGACTTTCGGGTCTTTTTCCTGATACAGAATCTTCAGGTAGGTCCCGCAGTCGCCGCAGCTTTCCGCTTTCACCGCCGCTTCTTCATTTTCCAGCGACCAGTAGTTCAGGTCGCGGGTCTGCTCGCAGTTGCTGCACTTGATGCGCACCACGTGCCACTCGGTTTCACACAGGTTGCAGTGCAGGTAGCGCAGCCCCTGCGTGGTGCCGATTTGTACCATGCTGGAGACGGGCATGGAGCCGCAGACCGGGCAGAACTGGCGCGCCTCGCCGTATTCGGCGCGGGCTTTGCCCGGGATCAGGCTCGCCATTTGCGCCCAGTAGAGCGACAGCGCAGCCCAGATAAATGGTGCTTTATCGCTGCTGACCAGCGAGAAGTCGGAGGCAAACAGCGCGCTCGCCATCTCTTCCAGTTCCAGGTCAGAGGCTTTTTCCAGATTCTCAATGACCGCCAGCGCCGTGCCGCTCATCTCCGGCTTCAGCTCGGCAATCAGCGAATGCAGCAGTTTATGCCAGTGCTTGTCGCGCGGCAGGACGTGAATGTCCAGCGGCGGCTTGCCCTGCGCGTTGGCCTCTTTGATGCGCGCGGTCAAATCCATTTGCAGCGGGTGGTCGTATAGCACCACTTCCTGCGCGTGGGCGACCAGCGCGGCAAAACGCAGAAAATCGCCCAGCGGGTTGTTCTCTGCCAGCTCGCGCAGACGCTCTGCGCGGCGGTTGTAGAGGTTCTTGAGTCTGGGGAATAACAACGGCGGAATATACTCCGCCGTGCGTTTCTCGCTCGACCCCAGCTCATCTTGCGGGATTATGCGAATACTCATTCAGATGACTTTTCCTGTTTCTGGCGGACCTCTCGGTACCAGCGCGGGTGATGTTTCTTCGCCCACGTGCTGGTTACCCATCCTTCCACCATCGCGGTAATGGTGCCTTTCACCCAGAGGGCGGCGTAAATATGCACCATGATAACCACAATTAACGCCACTGCGGCAAATGAATGCAGCATCAGCGCGAATCGGATCACCGGGATTGAGAAAGCAGGCGCAAAGTACGGACGCCAGATGATCACGCCGCTCACCAGCAACAGGACCAGGAAGATAATCGCCGCCCAGAATACGCATTTCTGGCCGAAGTTATAACGCCCGGTATCACCCACTTCCTCGTTGACGACGATCTTACGAATATTCTTCGCCCAAAAGATATCATCCCGATTGATTAGGTTATGGTGCCAGTAGCGGAAAAACATGATGATAAACGAGGCAAACATCACCACACCCACGAACGGGTGAAGGATGCGCGCCAGCTGCGGCGTGCCCAGTACCTGCATCAGCCAGTTGAAGGACGGGAAGAAGAACCCCAGCCCGCTTATCGCCGCCAGCATGAAGCAGAAGGCGGTGACCCAGTGGTTGATGCGTTCCGGTGCGGTGTAGCGCACGATGGTGTCACGTTTTCTCATTTGCGCACCTCGTCTTTCTCTTCATGCAGGTTGTCGTCTTCCTCTTCCGCGCGGTTCGGACCAACGCCGACGTAGTGGAAGATGCTCGCTGCGAAGGTGGCAGCAAAACCGACCGCTGCCAGCGGTTTCCAGATGCCTTTCCAGAACTTCACGGTGGCGCTGATTTCCGGGTTCTCCGGCAGGCCGTGATACAGGTTCGGCTTGTCGGCGTGGTGCAGCACGTACATGACGTGCGTACCGCCAACCCCGGCCGGATCGTACAGGCCCGCGTTATCGTAACCACGTGTTTTCAACTCGCCCACGCGCTCTGCCGCCAGCGTTTTCATATCCTCTTTGGAGCCAAAGTGGATAGCGCCGGTTGGGCAGGTCTTCACGCATGCAGGCTCCTGGCCCACGTTAACGCGGTCAACGCACAGCGTGCATTTATAGACGCGGTTGTCTTCCGGGTTCATGCGCGGCACGTCGAACGGGCAGCCGGCGATGCAGTAGCCGCAGCCGATGCACTGTTCGGACTGGAAGTCGACGATGCCGTTGGCATACTGAATGATAGCCCCTTCTGACGGACATGCCTTCAGGCAGCCCGGATCCGCACAGTGCATACAGCCGTCTTTGCGGATAAGCCATTCCAGCTTGTCGTTCTGCTCCACTTCAGAGAAACGCATCACCGTCCAGGACTTGGCGGTCAGGTCTGCCGGGTTGTCGTACACCCCGACGTTGTGACCCACTTCGTCACGGATGTCGTTCCACTCTGAACAGGCCACCTGACAGGCTTTACAGCCGATACAGGTGGTCACGTCGATAAGTTTCGCCACTTCCTGCTGGTGGTCCCGCGCCTGAGGCGCGGGCGTGAAACCGTTAGTCGCGGAACGACGGATAATGTCTTGAGATTGATAAGCCATAAGTCGTCTCCGTTACACCTTTTCCACGTTCACGAGGAAGGCCTTAAACTCCGGCGTCTGCGTGTTCGCATCGCCGACAAACGGCGTCAGGGTGTTCGCAATGAACCCTTTCTTCGCCACGCCCTCATAGCCCCAGTGAATTGGGATGCCGATGGTATCCACCTGCTGACCGTGAACGTTCAGCGTGCGAATACGCTTGGTCACCACCGCCTTGGCTTTGATATAGCCGCGGTTAGAGGAGACCTTCACGGTATCGCCATGGGCGATGCCGAGCTTGTTCGCCAGCTTCTCGCCGATCTCCACAAACTGTTCCGGCTGCGCGATGGCGTTGAGCAGCGCGTGCTTGGTCCAGTAGTGGAAGTGCTCGGTCAGACGGTAGGTAGTGCCCACGTACGGGAACTTGTCCTTTTTACCCAGCGCTTCAAAATCGCTCTTGAAGATACGGGCTGCCGGGTTAGAAACCACGTTCGGGTGCAGCGGGTTGGTGCCCAGCGGCGTCTCAAACGGCTCGTAGTGTTCCGGGAACGGACCTTCCGCCATCTTATCGATAGCAAACAGGCGTCCCATCCCTTCAGGCTGCATGATAAACGGCCCAACGTCACTGCCCGGTGCGGCGGTGCTGTAGTCCGGAATATCCACGCCGCCCCATTTCGCGCCGTCCCACTTCAGAAGCTGACGCTTCGGATCCCACGGGTTGCCCTGCGGGTCAGCGGATGCGCGGTTATAGAGGATACGGCGGTTGAGCGGCCACGCCCATGCCCAGCCTAGCGTATTGCCGAGGCCCGACGGGTCGGCGTTATCGCGGTTGGCCATCTGGTTGCCCTTCGGCGTCCAGCTACCGGCGAAGATCCAGCAGCCGCTTGACGTGGTGCCGTCATCGCGCAGGTGCGCGAAGGTGCTGAGCTGATCGCCTTTCTTCGCCAGCACGGTACCGGTGGCCGGGTCGATAACGTCCGCCAGCGCCTTACCGTTGCTCTCCATCGCCACTTCTTCCGGCGCAGGGTTTTCCGGCGTCGAGTAGTTCCAGGTCATGTTGAGCACTGGTTCCGGGTTCGCGCCGCCTTCTTCCGCATACATCTTACGCAGGCGTAAGAAGATACCGGCCAGGATCTCGCCGTCGTTCATGGCGATGCCCGGGGCGTCCGCGCCTTTCCAGTGCCACTGCAGCCAGCGGCCTGAGTTGACGATAGAACCGTTCTCTTCCGCGAAGCAGGTTGATGGCAGACGGAACACTTCAGTCTGAATCTTCGACGGATCGACGTCGTTCGATTCACCGTGGTTCTGCCAGAAGGTTGAGGTCTCGGTATTGAGCGGGTCAATCGTTACCAGGAACTTCAGCTTCGACAGAGACTCAACAACCTTGTTCTTGTTCGGGAACGAGGCAACCGGGTTAAAGCCCTGGCACAGATAGCCGTTCACTTTGCCCTGGTGCATCATCTCGAAATACTGCAGAACGTCGTAGCCTTTGTCCCACTTCGGCAGCCAGTCAAAGCCCCAGCTGTTTTCCGCCGTCGCTTTGTCGCCGAAGAAGGCTTTCATCATCGAGACGAAGAACTTCGGATAGTTGCCCCAGTAGTTCACCTGGCCTTCGAGCAGCGGTTTTGGCGTGCTGGCCGTCAGGTAGGTCTGCAGGTCGGTCTGTTTCTCGCTTGGCAGGTTCATGTAACCCGGCAGGCTTTGAGACAGCAGGCCGAGGTCAGTCAGACCCTGAATGTTGGAGTGGCCGCGCAGGGCGTTCACGCCGCCGCCTGCCATCCCCATGTTGCCGAGCAGCAACTGCACCATCGCCATGGTACGGATGTTCTGCGCGCCGATGGAGTGCTGCGTCCAGCCGAGTGCATACAGGAACGACGCGGTTTTGTCCTTCGCGCTGGTTTCAGCGATAAGCTCACACACCTTCAGGAAGTCCGCCTTCGGCGTACCGCAGATGTTCTCAACAACTTCCGGCGTATAGCGGGAAACGTGCTCTTTCAGCAGGTTCCACACGCAGCGCGGGTGTTGCAGGGTGGTGTCGCGCTTCGCAAAGCCTTTCTCATCCAGTTCGTAGTTCCAGCTGGTTTTGTCGTATTTGCGTTTTTCGGCGTCGTAACCGCTGAACAGGCCATCTTCGAAGTGGTAATCCTCACGCACGATCAGGCTGGCGTTGGTATAGGCTTCGGTGTATTCGCGGTTATATTTTTCGTTGGTCATCAGGTACAGCAATACGCCTGACAGGAAAGTGATGTCAGTACCTGAACGAATAGGGGTGTAGAAATCCGCCACTGACGCAGTACGCGTAAAGCGGGGATCGATCACAATCAGTTTCGCACCGTTGTGGATTTTGGCTTCCATCGCCCAGCGGAACCCGACAGGGTGCGCTTCAGCGGCGTTACCGCCCATCACCACAATGAGGTTGGCGTTCTTGATGTCGACCCAGTGGTTGGTCATCGCACCGCGACCAAATGTTGGAGCAAGACTTGCTACCGTTGGTCCGTGTCAGACACGCGCCTGGTTGTCGACCGCGAGCATACCGAGTGCGCGCGTAAATTTCTGGGTTAAATAACCGGTTTCGTTACTGGAGGCAGAAGCACACAGCATCCCGGTGGAGAGCCAGCGGTTAACCGTGACGCCGTCGGCGTTCTTCTCAATAAAGTTGGCATCGCGGTCTTCTTTGATATGTTTTGCGATGCGGTCGAACGCCTCTTCCCAGCTGATTTGCTGCCATTTGTCGGAACCAGGCGCGCGGTATTCCGGGAATTTCAGGCGGCTTTCGGAGTGGATAAAGTCCACCAGACCGGCCCCTTTCGGGCACAATGCGCCGCGGTTGACCGGATGATCCGGGTCGCCTTCGATATGGAAAATAGACGCTTTGGCGTTTTTAGCACCGTCGCCGAGGCTATACATCAACAGCCCACAGCCGACGGAGCAGTACGTACAGGTGTTACGGGTTTCGCGGGTGCGCAGCAGTTTGTACTGCCGCGTTTCCGCCAGCGCTACGCCAGGCGCAAAGCCCAGTGCCGCTGCCGTGGTGCCTGCCATACCGCCAGCGCAGATCTTAAAGAACTGCCTTCTGCTGACCTGCATGGGTCACTCCTTGTTCGACATTGCTTATATATGTAGTTTTAACTTCGCGGTTGAGAATTGACCGCAAAGGAGAAAAATTTGCGTTAATCCCTCATTTCTCCGAGGGATATCATCAGAATACCACAATGTCGGTATACCTGTTCTAACGGCGTTAATACAAAGTGAACGTATTATCACTGTGTTGATTATAAAGTGTGATACTGATCACACTACAAGCTCTGCATGTTAAAGGGGTGTAGCAGGGGCCGGGTTGCACCCCTTCTTAATGAGTAGGAGAATGAGTGTCGAAAAGTTGATCCATACTATGCGTAAGGCCTGTGGTTTATGCTGCAATAGCAGGCTTTCTTCCGTGGTTGTTCAGGAATACCGCTGTGTCTAAACAAAACCGTGCTACCCGTTCATCGCCATTGCCTGCGGG
Source organism: Enterobacter sp. MG-EB028 (assembly GCF_056673305.1). Lineage (NCBI taxonomy): Bacteria > Pseudomonadati > Pseudomonadota > Gammaproteobacteria > Enterobacterales > Enterobacteriaceae > Enterobacter > Enterobacter sp. MG-EB028. Next base: position 4,781,134 of record NZ_CP195079.1, on the reverse strand, counting down.
CATTGTGGAACTGTCGGTACGCAGACCGCCCCACATTACCCATGCCACGCCGGATTTTCTGGCAGAAGAAGTGCCCGTTGCCCTCGTTTACAACGGTATTTCGCATGTGGTGATGATGGCTTCACCGAAAGATCTCGAACTGTTCGCCATCGGTTTTTCCCTCTCGGAAGGCATCATTGCGCACCCGCAGGAGATCTACGGCATGGACGTGGTGCAGGCCTGCAACGGTCTTGAAGTGCAAATCGAACTTTCCAGCCGCCGCTTTATGGGGCTGAAAGAGCGCCGCCGCGCGCTGGCAGGGCGCACCGGCTGCGGCGTGTGTGGCGTTGAGCAGCTCAATGATATTGGCAAGCCCGTTGTGCCACTGCCGTTTACCCAGACCTTTAATCTGGCGCATCTCGACCGTGCGCTTGAGCACCTCAACGATGTACAGCCCATCGGCCAGCTGAGCGGCTGTACGCACGCGGCGGCGTGGGTGCTGCCGTCGGGGGATATTGCCGGAGGGCATGAAGACGTGGGTCGACACGTCGCGCTGGACAAACTATTAGGCCGTCGTGCGCGGGAAAGCGATGTCTGGCAGCAGGGGGCCGCGCTAGTATCCAGCCGCGCCAGCTATGAGATGGTGCAGAAGTCCGCCATGTGCGGCGTGGAGATCCTGTTTGCGGTGTCGGCGGCAACCACGCTGGCGGTGGATGTCGCGGAGCGCTGCAACCTGACGCTGGTGGGCTTCTGCAAGCCGGGAAGGGCGACGATTTATACCCATCCGCAGCGGTTAATAGTTAATCAGTAATTTTGAACGATAATAGCAAATCCTTCCGCTTTTAGTTGTTCGTGATGAGGTTTAGTATTTATCTCATCAAGGCACGGTGCCTTACCTAAACAACTTAATGAAAGGGTTTATATTATGAAAAGCATCAAAACTTTTGTCGCTGTAATCGCTCTGGCTACTTCTTTCGGTTCTTTCGCTGCACAGACCGTGACCGCAACCGCGTCAACCATTGACGGCGCAGAAGCGAAAATCGCGGCTCAGGCTCAGGAAGCCGGCGCGTCATCCTACAAAATTACCCAGGCGTTCTCAGGTAACCGCGTGCATATGACCGCTGAACTGACTAAATAAGCTGTCACACCGTCGAAAGAGCGCCCCCGGGGCGCTTTTTTAGTTTATGCCCGCCACGCGCAACAGCGCCGTCACCACTGCCGCCGCCACGATCACCACAATTAACGGCATTTTGCGCCAGGCGAGAAACACCGCAAACGCCACGCCCAGCACGCGCGCCATCCCGGCGAAATGTTCTCCTTCGTAAAACGTGGTCGCCAGCGCGACGGAAAACAGCAATACCGTTGCCGCGTCCGAAAGCAGCGCCTGAGACCGTTCAGAAAGCGCCAGCCGGTTGCCCAGCTTTGCCCCGCCAAGCCGCATTAAATACGTGCCCGCAGACAAAATGGCGATGCCAAGAATAAAAAACGTCATGTTTCCCATTATTTTTTCCTCGCAGCGAGACCGAGTAACGAGAGCAGAACCGGTAAGCCCACCGGGGCAAACGGCACGGCAGCCAGTGATAATGCGGCACCGCTGCAGGCGCGGATCAGCGTGGTACGGTTTTTAAACGCGGGTACCACTAACGCCAGTAAAATCGCCGGAAATACAGCATCCAGCCCGATGGTTTCCGGGGCCGGCAGCAGTTTGCCGACCATGGCACCCAGCAGGGCGCCCACCGGCCAGATAATCGCCACGCCTAAGCCGCATAGCCAGTAGGCTGCTTTACGCTGCTCGGGCGTTTTTTGCGACAGGCCAAACACCACGCTTTCATCGTTCATGATGTGACAGCCGAGATAGCTCAAACCCCGTTTACCCACCAGTTCACGCACCGTCACGCCAAACGGCACGTGGCGCGCGTTAACCAGCAAACCGGCGGCCGCTGCCGCCAGCGGATTGCCGCCGCTTGCCACAATGCCGATAAACATAAACTCCGATGCGCCCGCCAGCACAGTGAGGGAGAGGACAAACGGCACCCAGAGCGGGAAACCGTAGGCCATCGCCAGCGAGCCGTAGGACATCCCAACGACCCCAACCGCGAGGCAAACCAGGATGATTGCTTTTATCGTGTCGCCTTTCAGGCAAGAGAGAGGATTCTTCATACCATTTTAGCCATATCGAACGTATTTCCATTATAATGAACGCATCAAAACCGTTTTACAAGACGAACGATTCGTTCGTTATAGATAAGCAGAGGCCGTTTTTATGACGCAGCCAATCAGCGTGATCGCCAAAAGCCTGGTGCGAGAACGCCTGCGAACCGGGCTTTCGCTGGCGGAAATTGCCCGCCGTGCCGGGATCGCTAAATCCACGCTTTCCCAGCTGGAATCCGGCAACGGTAACCCGAGCCTGGAAACGCTGTGGTCACTGTGCGTGGCGCTGGATATTCCTTTTGCCCGCTTGCTGGAGCCGCAGCAGCCGACCACGCAGGTGATCCGCCGTGGTGAAGGCACGAAAGTGGTGGCCGGGCAGGCAAATTATGAAGCCATTTTGCTCGCCGCATGTCCACCTGGCGCGCGTCGGGATGTCTATCTTCTGATGACCCAGCCGGGTGCCGATCGTATTTCTCAGCCACATCCGCCTGGCTCAGTAGAGCATATTATTGTGATGCAGGGGCGGGCCCTGGTCGGCCTGATCGACGCGGCGGAAGAACTCGCCGCCGGGGATTACATTTGTTACCCCGCTGACCAGCCGCATATCTTTAAGGCGCTGGAGCCGGATACGCACGCGCTGCTGGTGGCGGAACAGAACTAACAGAGATACGGAAACTCATGTCGCTTAAAGCCATTGCCAAAGAACTGGGGCTGTCTGTCACCACCGTCAGCCGCGCCCTCAACGGATATGACGACGTCTCCGCCGAGACGCGCGCCCGCGTGGAAGCGGAGGCCCAGCGCCGTGGCTACCGGCCCAATACCTTCGCCCGCCGCCTGAAGATGGGCAAAATTGACGCCGTCGGGCTGGTGTTTCCGGTCCATCCCGTTCCGCTCAATAACAGCGTATTTATGGACATGGTCGGCGAAATTAGCCACGAACTGGCGCGACATGAGATCGACTTACTGCTCATCGCCGACGACGATCTGGCGGATAAGCACAGCTACATGCGCATGGTACAAAGCCGGCGCGTCGACGCGCTGATCGTGGCGCATACGCTGGATCACGATCCGCGTCTTGAGCAGCTGCAGGCCGCCGGTTTTCCTTTCCTGGCGCTTGGGCGCAGCCACCTCCCGCAGCCGTACGCGTGGTTTGATTTTGACAATCACGCCGGTACGTACAGGGCCACCCGCTGGCTGATCGAAAAAGGACATCAGCGTATTGCCTTGCTGGGGGAGAGTAATAATCAGGCGTTCATTACCCAACGCCGTCAGGGCTATCTGGATGCACTGCGTGAGGCCGGGTTTTCCAGCGAGTGGCTGCGCGCCATGCCGCCTTCGCGCCGCGTCGGGTATGCCACCACAAAAGAGCTTCTCGCCCTGCCGCAGCCGCCCACGGCCATCATTACCGACTGCAACACCCACGGCGACGGCGCAGCAATGGCGCTGGCGCAGCTGGGGCGCTTATCTGGCGACAACGCCGTCTCGCTGGTGGTCTATGACGGCCTGCCGCAGGATAGCATCGTCGATATCGACGTGGCGGCGGTGATCCAGTCCACCCGTCAGGGCGTCGGCAAACAGATAGCCGATATGGTGCGTCAGCTGATTAACGGCGGCGATATCGAGCAGCTTCAGGTGCTCTGGCAGCCGGAATTCTCCCCGGGCCAGACGGCCTAAACTGCGCGAAATTCCAAACCCGATCACAGATCCGAAACGTTTTGGTTTGTATCCGAAACGTTTCGGATCAACACTCAAGGCATCCCGATGACAGGAGATGTCTTATGCAAGATGCCATATTTCGACTTGAAAGCAGCACGGTAGACGTGGTGATAAAAACGCGCCCGTTTGCCGAAATTCTTTACTGGGGGCCTCACCTTCACCACTTTTCACCGCAGGATGCTGCGACGCTCGTACGCCCCGTTGCCAACGGCAGGCTGGACGTGGACTCCCCGGTTACGCTGATGGCCGAGCTGGGGCACGGTCTGTTTGGCTCACCCGGCATTGAGGGGCACCGGCAGGGGCTGGACGGTTCCCCGGTATTCAGCACCACCGACGTACAGCAGCAGGCGCAAACCCTGACGGTAACGGCGGAAGATGAACATGCGGGCCTGCGCCTGACCAGCGAACTGGCGCTGGATGCCAGCGGCGTGCTGGTAGTGCGCCACGGCTTAACCAACCTGAAATCGCAGGCGTGGCAGGTGGAGCGCTTCGCCGTTACGCTACCGGTGGCCGAGCGCGCCCGGGAGGTGATGGCCTTCCACGGACGCTGGATCAGAGAATTTCAGCCGCACCGCGTAAAGCTCGATCACGACAGCTTTGTGATTGAAAACCGCCGGGGTAAAACCTCCCACGAACACTTCCCGGCGCTGATTGCCGGTACGCCGTCGTTCAGCGAAATGCAGGGTGACGTCTGGGGCGCGCATCTGGGCTGGAGCGGCAACCACCGCCTGCGCGCGGAAGCGAAAACCGACGGTCGCCGCTATCTGCAGGCCGAAGCGCTCTACCTGCCGGGTGAAATGGCGATTGATGAAGGCGAAACGCTCTGGACGCCGCGCCTGTATGCCAGCTACTCCCCGCGTGGCCTGAACGGTATGAGCCAGCAGTTCCACCGCTACCTGCGTGACAACATTATCCGCTTCCCGGAAAACAAACCGCGCCCGGTGCACCTCAATACCTGGGAGGGGATCTACTTCAACCACGACCCGGACTACATCATGCGCATGGCGGACGAGGCCGCCGCGCTGGGCGTGGAGCGCTTTATCATCGATGACGGCTGGTTCAAGGGCCGCAACGACGACCACGCGGCGCTGGGTGACTGGTATCTGGACGAGAAGAAATACCCGAACGGCCTGACGCCGGTGATCGACCACGTCAAACGGCTCGGCATGGAGTTTGGCATCTGGGTTGAGCCGGAGATGATCAACCCGGATTCCGATCTGTACCGCGCGCACCCTGACTGGGTACTGGCGCTGCCGGGCTATCCCCAGGTGACCGGACGACACCAGCTGGTGCTCAATCTCAACATCCCGGAGGCCTTTGATTACCTGGTGGAACGCATGAGCTGGCTGCTGGGCGAACATGCGGTCGACTACGTTAAGTGGGACATGAACCGCGAGCTGGTGCAGCCGGGCCACAGTGGCAAAGCTGCCGCCGATGCCCAGACCCGCCAGTTTTACCGCCTGCTGGACGTGCTGGGCGAGCGCTTTCCGCACATTGAGTTTGAATCCTGCTCCTCCGGCGGCGGGCGTATTGATTACGAGGTACTGACCCGCAGCCACCGTTTCTGGGCGTCTGATAACAACGACGCGCTGGAGCGCAACACCATCCAGCGCGGCATGAGCTACTTCTTTCCGCCGGAAGTGATGGGTGCGCATATCGGTCATCATAAATGCCACGCCACCTTCCGCCAGCACAGCATCGCTTTCCGCGGGCTGACGGCGCTGTTTGGCCATATGGGGCTGGAGCTGGATCCGCTCACCGTGGACGTGCAGGAGCGCGAAGGCTATCGCTATTACGCCGCACTACACAAGCAGTGGCGAGAGGTGATCCATCATGGTACCCAGTGGCGCATCGATATGCCGGACGCCACCACGCTGGCGCAGGGTATAGTGAGCGAAGACAAGACCCAAGGGCTGTTTATGGTCAGCCAGCTGGCGATGCCGGATTACACCCTGATGATGCCGCTGCGCATGCCGGGGCTGGACGCCCAAGCCCGGTACCGCATCACGCTGCTCGATCACCCGAATATTCAGATTACAGGTGAGGGTGGGCACACCATGCGCAGGCTGCCGGCGTGGATGGCCGCGCCGCAAACGGTGAGCGGTGAATGGCTGATGCAGGCGGGCATTGCGCTGCCGATTCTGGATCCGGAAACCGCCATTCTGATTGGCGTGGAATGCGTGTAAGGGTGACGGGCCGGGCAGCCGGCCCTCCGTTGAGGATAAAAATAATGAACGCAACAACCTGTACCCACAAAGACAACCCTAACTTCTGGATCTTCGGGCTGTTCTTCTTTCTCTACTTCTTCATCATGGCCACCTGCTTTCCGTTCCTGCCGATTTGGCTGTCGGACATCATCGGCCTGAACAAAACCCATACCGGGATTGTTTTCTCCTGTATCTCGCTGTCCGCCATCGCGTTCCAGCCGGTGCTGGGGGTGATTTCAGACAAGCTGGGGCTGAAAAAACACCTGCTGTGGATCATCTCGGTGCTGCTGTTTCTGTTCGCACCGTTCTTCCTGTACGTCTTCGCGCCGCTGCTGAAAGCCAATATCTGGCTGGGCGCGCTGAGCGGCGGGCTGTATATCGGCTTTGTTTTCTCGGCAGGATCGGGGGCGATTGAGGCCTACATCGAACGCGTGAGCCGCAACAGCTTCTTTGAATACGGCAAGGCGCGCATGTTTGGCTGTCTCGGCTGGGGGCTGTGCGCCTCAACGGGCGGCATCCTGTTCGGCATTGACCCGTCGTACGTCTTCTGGATGGGATCGGCGGCGGCGCTGCTACTGATGCTGCTGCTGGTGGTCGCGAAGCCAAAGCCCAACCAGACGGCGCAGGTAATGAATGCGCTGGGCGCCAACCAGCCGCAGATCACCGCCAGAACCGTCTTTAACCTGTTCCGCCAGCGCAGAATGTGGATGTTCATTCTGTACGTGATCGGCGTGGCCTGTGTGTACGACGTCTTCGACCAGCAGTTTGCCACCTTCTTCAAAACCTTCTTCGCCACGCCGCAGGAGGGAACCCGCGCCTTTGGTTTTGCTACCACTGCCGGAGAAATCTGTAACGCTATCATCATGTTCTGCTCGCCGTGGATCATTAACCGCATCGGCGCGAAAAATACGCTGCTGATCGCCGGGGTGATTATGGCGACGCGCATTATCGGCTCGTCGTTCGCCACCACCGCCGTGGAGGTGATTGCCCTGAAGATGCTGCACGCGCTGGAGGTGCCGTTCCTGCTGGTGGGCGCGTTCAAGTACATCACCGGGGTGTTTGATACTCGCCTGTCGGCCACTATCTACCTGATTGGCTTCCAGTTTGCCAAACAGTCGGCGGCAATTTTCCTCTCCGCCTTTGCCGGGAATATGTATGACCGGATCGGCTTCCAGGAGACGTATCTGATGCTGGGCTGCTTCGTGCTGGCGATTACGGTGGTGTCGGCGTTTACGCTGAGCAGCAGGCGGGAGATTGCGGCGCGTAGCCATACGATTGAAGCTAGCTAGGTAAAGCGCTGCCGCTGACGCGGCAGCGAGTCTGCATCGTCAGGACGGTGTGATTATTTAATAACCGTTATTTCAGGCACAATTCCTAAAGTGTATTATGCTTGATTATATATTTTTTCTATTGATTTAAAGTAATACAATCACAGTATTTATCATAAGTCTTTATTTTAATAAAAATTAAAATACATTTAAGGAAACCTAATCATTTAGATAATGTTTCGCTATTTTTATCATGCTTTTCCCATTTGCTTGATTTTAAAATTATAATCCTCTCCAGTTTGCTGAAGATGTATAAAAACCAATCAATTCATTTGCTAAATTCATTCATTGTGTGAATGTGTGTTTTGATTTTTTTAAACCCCGCCAGACACGCATGTCATCTGTTGTATTTTGTAATAACTTTACATCTTATTTTACAGGATGTATTTTTGCCTTAGCTCATCAATTAAAAAAACATATCCCTTATATTTCGGTAAGCGGGTATTTCATGGAGAAACAATGATGAAAACTAAATTAATTGCGGCTTTTATTTTAACCGTCGGTATGAGTGGCGTTGCGTCTGCTAATAATACCGTTCGTTTTATTGGTGAAGTGAGCGATCAGACGTGTACGATCAAAATTAATGGCGCAGATTCCTATCCTGTGGTGCTGTTGCCAACCGTCAATAAAGGTTCGCTGTCCGCCGCTGGCTCCAGCGCCGGAGATACACCCTTTACTGTGACCCTCAGCGGTTGTGATGTCAGCGCAACGTCAGTGCAGAAAGACGCGGCGGCTCGCTTCGTCAGTGGCAATATTGACGGGACTAACCTGTCGAATATCGCGGCCTCCAGTCCGGCGACGAATGTTGCGATTCAGCTTCTGGAAGGCACCACCGCGCTGGACTTCACCAGCGGCGAAGCGAAAACTTCGAAGCAGTCTGTCGGGGGAGATGCGGGTTCGGATACGGTCACTTTCGATATGATTGCGCGTTATTATTCCGCAGCCGGTAATGCGACATCAGGGGCAGTAGAATCCAGCGCACAGTTTGCGGTGACCTATTTGTAAATAGCATTAAAGCGCCGTCCCGTGCGGCGCTTATTTTCATTTAATTCATGGTTAATAATATGACGTACATCAGCAGGACGCTTGTGTGGGTTGTCATTTACTTATTTTTCGCGGTTGCTCCTTCAACAGCCAGTGTCATATTAAAGGGAAACAGAATTATTTATTCCGCTGCTGCGAAAGAAAAGGTTGTGGAATTTATGAATAATGGCGATACGCCCATGCTGGTCCAGGTCTGGATGGATACTAATAATCCCCAATCAACGCCAGAGACCGCCGATGCGCCGTTTATTGCCACGCCGCAAATTTTCCGCATGAATACCAATGCGGGACAGGCGCTGCGCCTTAAGTATACAGGCCAGCCGCTTCCTGACGATCGCGAGTCTCTGTTCTGGTTTAACTACCTGCAATTTCCCGCCGTCAAAGCGGCGGATACAGAACGTAACCGCCTGTCGCTGGTGGTGAAAAGCCGACTGAAAATTTTTTATCGCCCGGCAGGATTGAAAGGGGAGGCCAACCAGGCGCCTTCAGCGTTAAAGCTGATCCGACAAGGCCGTTCCCTGAGCCTGACAAACCCGACGCCCTGGCACATTAACGTACGTAACGCTGTGCTGAAGCAGGGAGAAAAAACGATCGGCATCGGGAAGCCGGTCACGCTTCCGCCCTTTGGTTCGACCCAATGGCCGCTGCCTGAGACGCAGGCGACATCCATGACGCTTTATGCCATTAACGACTACGGTACGGCCGTGGGTCATACCTTTACGCTGCCCCGTTGACGTGATGAGGTTTCTAACCGGGAGAGTGTTATGTTTCGATGTTCCCACCTCGCACCGTTGGTGGCGGTGGCGTTTCTCCGCACTGCCGACGCCTTCGCCAGTGAGGATTACTATTTTGACGCTGCGCTACTGCGCGATACTGGATTAAGTAATAGCGACATACGTCAGCTTAATCAGGACACGCTGGTTAAACCCGGCGCTTATTTGCTGGATCTCTATGTTAACGGTGTAGCTGTTGCGCGGGATGAAATCCTCTTTAGTGACGACGGGAACCGCGTCTCGCCCTGTTTTACCGGGCAGACGCTGAAGAAAACGGGGCTAAAAGCGCTGCCAAAAACAGCGGGAGCATCGTCTTGCTATCGCCCGGACGACGCTGTATTTGATGGGGTAGCGGTGAACCTCGCGATGCCGCAAATGCGCATTGATTTATCTGTGCCGCGGGCGTTGTTGAATATGCCTCCGCGCGGTAGCGTACCGGAGGAGAGTCTGGAGGCAGGTGAATCCATGCTGTTTCTGAACTATATGGCTAACCAATACCATGTAAGTCAGAAGCAGGCGGGCAACGGCGACTCGGACTCCTCTTTTCTTAACCTTAACGGCGGCATTAACCTTGGGCTGTGGCGCTACCGCGAACAGTCTTCCCTGAACTATGACACCGATGCAGGCAGCCGCTGGACAACCTCCCGTCGTTATCTTCAGCGTGCGCTTCTCCCTTTGAAGAGCGAAATCATGCTGGGTGAAGGTTATACCGATGGCCGCTTTTTCTCAGGCATGGGCTTCAGCGGCGTCCAGCTCACCTCTGATAACCGCATGCGCCCTGACTCGCAGCGCGGCTATGCGCCGGTGGTGCGCGGTATTGCCCGCACTAACGCTAAGGTAACCATCCAGCAGGGCAATACCACGCTTTATGAAACGACCGTTGCGCCAGGGGCGTTTGTTATTGATGACCTTTATCCAACCCACTATGCAGGCGATCTCAACGTTACCGTGCGCGAAGCGGACGGCAGCGAGAGTACATTTACGGTTCCGTTCTCGGCGCTGGCAGAATCATTGCGCGCCGGGCTTTTTGACTATGCCGCCACGGTGGGCCGTGCGCGGGATGTGGGAGATGATGATCTGTTCAGCGAGCTGGTCTGGCGGCAAGGCATCAGCAATGCGCTGACCTTAAACCTGGGCAATCAGCTGGCGGACGGGTATCAATCATTTATGCTGGGTGGCGTCTACAGTTCGTCGCTGGGTGCCTGGGGTATGGACGGAACGTTCTCCCGCGCTCGCCTGCTTGACGACGATTACCAGACCGGATGGATGTTCCGAATGAACTACAGCAAATATTTCTCGCAGACTTCCACGTCGGTTGCGCTGGCGGGCTACCGCTACTCCACCCGCGGATTTGCCGAGCTGTACGATGTGTTCGGTGCACGGGCGGCACGCCAGAGCAGCGAGGAGTGGCAGTCATCCACATATCAGCAGCGTACGCGGCTGGAATTGTCGGCTAACCAGTCCCTCAACGCGCTGGGGAATCTGGCCATATCGCTTTCGTCACAGGATTATCGTGATGGCAAAAGCCGCGATAAGCAGATGCAGGCGAGCTGGAACAAGACCTTCGACGGGGGAATTTCGGTGAACTTTACCGCCGCCCGTACGCGACGCGTCTCTCCTGCCAGCGGCAGCCTTTTTGCCGACACCAGCTGGCAGGCTGACACTCAAACCCTCTGGTCACTCTCCTTTTCCATACCTCTGGGCCATAACCGCTATTCACCAACGCTGTCGCTGATGATGAAAGCGGCGGTTACCAGTCGACCCTGAGTGGAATGTACGGCGAGCGTGATCCGATGAGCTACAGCCTGAACTATGCCGCTGATGAGCACGGCGATCGCGCCGTCTGGGGGGCAAACGTACGCAAAAACTTCCCGTGGGCCAACGGCGGTGCCTCGTGGTCAACCTCCAGCACGTACTGGCAGGCATCGGCCTCCGTTCAGGGGGCGCTGGTGGCGCACCGCGGCGGTATCACGCCCGGTCCTTACCTCGGGGATACGTTTGCGTTGGTTGAGGCGCCAGGTGCCACGGGTGCACAGGTTATGGGCGGTCAGGGAGCAAGGGTGAATGCGTTTGGCTATGCGCTGGCACCGGCGCTGGTGCCTTACCAGTTCAATACGGTTGGGTTAGACCCCCAGGAGATGAGTGACGATGCTGAACTGCAAACGTCCACGCAGCGTGTTGCGCCCTATGCCGGGGCGATGGTACGGCTACGCTTCGCGACGTTGCAGGGGCAGGCGATGCTGATTGCCGCTCAACGTCCGAACGGTAGCGCAATTCCAATGGGCGCGGCGGTGTATGACGAATATGACAACAGCGTGGGGATGGTCGGACAGGCTAACCAAATCTATTTTCGTGCGGCCGATGAAAAAGGGCGACTGCAGGTCAGATGGGGCGACAGCGTACAGGAACGCTGTCAGATCCAGTGGCAACGTCCCACCAATTCGGAGCCGTTATCTGTCTTAAGTCTGCCCTGTCGTTAACGTCTGGAGGAATTGATGGAAAAGATTCGTATTTTACTGGCCGCGGGATTGTGTTTGCTGAGCGCCGGGGCCAGTGCGGTCTGTCAAAAAGGCCCCGACTTCGTGAAAACAACAAACGACTCCCTGGGCGTTGGGATTGGTCTTGGCAATATCAACCTCACGTCTGTTGATATTCAGCCGGTGGGCACGGTGCTGGCGAGCACGGTGTTTAATTTCTCAGATAACGCGCTCTATAAAGGCCCCGACAGCGTCTTGTATGTGTGTGATATCTCCGATGCAAACAACATCTATGAAGTTATCGCAACCAATGGTGACGATCGCAGCGGGGGATACTGGGATATGGGCATGGCTGACGGTAATCCCAATGTGTACGGCACATGGTTTAACTACGTTGGCCTGCGTTTAACTCACGTCAATTCCGGGACGGTGTTTACCCGCAACTATCAGCGGATCCCAATGACCCGTTATGCCGTATCGGCAGACGGTAAAAAGATAAATATTCGGGTTAAAGATTTTAGCCCGATCCGTGCTGATGCCATTCGCGTCAGCGCCATTACCCCTGCTTCAGGCGCACCGAGCAGCTACTGTGGGACGCCGAAAAGCAGCGGCAGCTATTCCGCCTGTAATCAGCCCAATGGTTATGTCGCATTTTGTTCGCCTGGCAGTGGGAACATTGCTTATTGCGATACCGGCGACTCGGCGTTTATCTATACCGGCTGGTGGTACGATAACTGGATGGCGATGAACATGGGCACGGCGCCTGCTTCCACGCTTACCACCACTGCGACCTGCGTGGCGAAAAACGTTACGCCGGTGGTGGTTTTCCCGACGATCTCACGGGCGGAGCTGGAAAACGGTCAGCAGGCCCGCTCGCCGTTTACCGTGAGCGTGCGGTGTGAAAACACGGCGGTGAGCGGTGTCGCCACCTCGCAAACGGCGCTTGGGCTACAAGTTTCTTATGCCAGCTATCAGGCCGCGCAAACGCTCGGGCTGGTGAACAGCAGCGGCGGAGTGAGCCATCTGCTGTCCGAGAATTACGGGCAGAGCGATATCGCCAGCGGGGTCGGCATTCAGATTGCCAATGCAAGCGACGGCGTACTCCGCCAGTTTCTCGGCTGGGATCGCTGTTCAACGGCCGGCGGATGCGCCACGGGTAACAGCGGCGGCTGGTATCCGGTACGCGCCGGCGCCACTCTGGTATCGAACCGTAATGGCGTGAGTGAATATCTGATTAACTTCAATGCTTTTCTGACGCGCTTACCGGGAAGGCAGGTTACACCTGGCCGGGTGGATGCGCGTGCCTACGTCTGGGTAAAAGTGCAATGATGCGGATTCTCCTCCTGATGTTTTGCCTTTGCCTGTCCGCCTCTTCTTCTGCGGGGCTGGTGGCCGCTGCTACGCGGGTCATTTTCCATGAAGGGGAAACGCAAAAGAGCCTGATGCTGGTGAACGCCAATGCCTGGCCTGTGGTGGTGCAAAGCTGGGTAGATCACGGCGATGTAAACGCCGCGCCGGGCAGCGTAAAAACCCCCTTTGTTGCTATTCCGGCGGTATTTCGCCTGTCTCCACAAGGTGGGCAGGGGCTGCGGCTGGTCTACAATAACATGCCGTTACCTGCTGACAGGGAGTCCGTCTTTTGGCTCAATCTGTATGAAATCCCTCCGGTTACGCAGCAGGAGCAAAGCATGGTGCTAACCATGAACACACAAATGAAAATTTTCTGGCGCCCGCGCGGGTTAGGGAAGCCGGACACGGCGCTAAAACAGCTAACGTTTCGTCTGGAGGGTGGCGCTCTTCTCTGTCATAACGCCTCGCCCTATTTTGTCTCGTTTGCTGAACTCGCGCTGGAATCATCAGGCTCGCTGCTTCGCGCGCGGCAACAGCCCGATATGATGGTTGCCCCGTTTAGCGAGAAACGTTATCCGCTGGAGCCGGGGGCGCACCATCGGGCTGAAACGGTGCAGGCGGACATCATCGACGACAGCGGGAATCGCGAAATACATCGCTATCCCGTGCAGTAAACATTGGTGAAACTATCACGCCAGATAAAACACCTCTTCCAGACTGGCACTAACCGGGCTGTTGTCCGGGTTCGACGGCATTACATCATGCATGTGTTTCCACCAGCGCTGGCAGACGTCGGTATTCGCGACCGCGTTCCAGCGCTCCTCTGATTCAATCTCTACGGTGGCAAACAGCAGGCTACGTTCTCTGTCGAGATAAATGGCATAGTGGTGCGCGCCGTGGTCCTTCAGTGCCGCTTCCAGCTCGGGCCAGATGGGGTTGTGGCGACGCGCGTACTCCTCGTGCGCGTCCGGGTTTACCTGCATGACAAAGGCTTTACGGATCATAATGCCTCCAGATATAGCTCGCGAACCTCGTCGCGGCTGGCTGTGCGCGGGTTGCATGGCGCGCACGGGTCGGCGAGGGCTTTATCCAGCCAGCCTTCGATATCGGCTTCTGTGACGCCAAGCTGGCTGAAGCCGGACGGAATACCGACGCGGGCGCTCAGGTCGCGAATCGCCTGAATCGCTGACAGGCTGGCCGCTTCGTCGCTCATGCCGCGCGTGTCGACGCCCATCGCCTGCGCCACGCGAGCAAACCGTGCCACGGCGTTCGGGCGATTAAAGCTTTCGACGATCGGTAGCAGGATGGCGTTGCACACGCCGTGCGGCAGATTGTGTGTCGCGCCCGGCTGATGCGCCAGGGCATGCACGAGGCCGAGACCAGCGCTGTTAAACGCCATGCCCGCCAGATACTGACCAAATGCCATCTGCTCGCGCGCGTCCAGGTTATGACCGTCGTCGACCGCTTTGGGCAGCCAGAGGCTTATCAGGCGAATCGCTTCCAGCGCGTTGGCATCGGTTAGCGGGTGCGCGCCAACGGACACATAGGCTTCAATGGCGTGCGTTAACGCATCCATCCCCGTTGCGGCGGTGACAGATGCAGGAATATCCAGCATGACGCTGGCATCATTCACGGCGATATCCGGGATGATGTTCGGGTCGATGATCACTTCTTTCACCTGACGTGCGGAGTCAATAATCACCGCGTTGCTGGTCATCTCCGCCGCCGTGCCTGCGGTGGTGTTGATCGCCACCAGCGGCACGCCCGGGTTTTTCACCTTGCCGACGCCGGAATAATCGGTGGACGAACCCGGATTGGCGGTGAGGATTTTAATGGCCTTGGCGGTATCAATCGGGCTGCCGCCACCGAAGGCGATGAGACAATCACATGCGGCTTCCCGGTAGGCCGCGAATCCCTTCTGTACCAGCGCCTCCGTTGGGTTGGGGAAGACCGCGTCAAATAGCTGATATGACATCTGGTGCGCATCCAGCGCGGTAAACAGACTGTCCAGCAGACCCAGCTTCACCAGCTGGCCATCGGTGACAATCAGCGCTTTGCCCCACTCTTTGTTCGCCATCAGCTTGACCATGTCGCCAATAGCGCCCGCGCCGTGCAGGCTGATTTTTGGAAGTGCCAACATAAAGCTCATGATAATTCTCCTTAACTATCGCCCGTACCGTCCGGCCAGCGAGGGTTTATGCGTATATTTCCAGCGCTGACCGAAGCGGGGTCACGCCGAAGCGCTTGCCTAGCGCAATAAGCTCTTCGCGGGTAATGGTTTGCTTCATACCGCCCATGGAATAAACCTTCACCAGCACTTCCGCTGATTTCTCGGCGGTGTCGATCAGACCGAAGGTTTCATCCAGCGTTGGACCGCTGCCAAAGACACCGTGGAACGGCCACAGCACCAGCGAATGTTTTTGCATATCTCTGGCGGTCGCCTGGCCGATCTCGTCGGTACCCGGCACCATCCACGGCAGAATGCCCACGCCGTCCGGGAAGACCACCAGACACTCGGTACTGCCTTCCCATAGCTTGCGGGTGATGAAATCAGCGCTGTTTTCCAGCACGTAGGTCAGGGCGATCAGGTTGGTGGCGTGGCAGTGCATGATCACGCGGTCTTTGCCGTTAGTCGCCTTGATGCGCTCGCAGTGGGAGAGGAAGTGCGCCGGCAGTTCGGAGGTGGGCACCGCCTCGTCGGTCAGGCCCCACAGAATGTGGTAGCCCGCGCCGTCGCTGTCCACTTTCACCACGCCGAGGTTTGCCTGCGGGTCGAGCTGAACGTTGCGGAAGAACTTGCCGGAGCCGGTGACGATAAACGGTGTATTCGCGAGCAGCGGCATCGGCTGACTCAGCGCAATATAGCGCGGCTTCTGATGGAAATCGGCCGCGAACGGTTCGATATCCGCGTCGTCCAGGCGCAGCGTCAGGTTGCCACCGTTGCGCTCGTCCCAGCCCTTCAGCCAGGCGTCGGAGGTGGCTTTGATCATGCCCTGGACGAACCAGGAGTGGGTGATAGTCTGCATAGTCTTTATTTTCCAGTTATCGCGGTGAGAGTTTCCCCTCACCCTAACCCTCTCCCGAAAGGGGCGAGGGGATGGTTTGCTCCCTCTCCCCTTTGGGGAGAGGGCAGGGGTGAGGGGCCAGCTACCCGCGCTGACTCAACACGTCTTTCTCATACGCCCGCACGTTTTCCAGCCACTGGCTGCCTGCCGGCACATCGTTACGCTGGCAGTACATCTCCCAAACGGCCTGCCACGGCAGGGATTTTTGCTCTTCCAGCAGCGCCAGGCGCGCGGTGTAGTCGCCGTTTGCTTCCAGCTGTTTCAGCGCCGCGGTTGGCTCCAGCAGCGCGCGCAGCAGGGCTTTTTTCATATTCCGGGTGCCGATCACCCATGCCGCGATGCGGTTGATGGAGGCATCAAAGAAGTCGAGGCCAATGTGCACGCGGTCGAAGAGGTCATGACGGATGATTTCGCTGGCAATCGCCTGGGTTTCGTCATCCAGCAGCACCACGTGGTCGCTGTCCCAGCGCACCGGACGGCTGACGTGCAGCAGCAGGCGCGGCACGAAGAGCATGGCGGCGGAGATTTTGTCGGAGATCACCTCGGTCGGGTGGAAGTGACCGGCATCCAGACACAGCGCGGTCTGGCGGCTGGTGGCGTAACCCATGTAGAACTCATTCGAGCCGACGGTATAGCTCTCCGCGCCAATGCCGAACAGCTTGCTCTCCACCGCATCGATGTGGTGTGCCGGATCCAGTTTTTCGCTGATGGCCTCATCCAGCGCGGCCAGCAGACGCTGACGCGGGGCCAGGCGGTCGACGGTGATGTCTTTCATGCCGTCCGGGATCCAGATGTTCATCACTGACGGCGTGCCAAGCTGTTCACCAAAATAAGCCGAGACGCGGCGGCTGGCCTTCACGTGGTCGATCCAGAACTGACGGATTTCATCGTTGGCATGGGAGAGGGTAAAGCCGTCCGCGCTGAGCGGGTGCGAGAAGCAGGAGGGGTTGAAGTCCAGGCCCAGCCGGTTGGCTTTTGCCCATTCCACCCAGTTTTTAAAGTGTTCCGGTTTAATCGCGTTACGCGCCACTGGCGCGTCGGACTCCAGATAGATCGCGTGCAGGTTCAGGCGTTTTGGCCCCGGGATCAGGCTCAGTGCCAGCTCCAGGTCTGCACGCAGTTCGGTGGCGTTGCGCGCTTTACCCGGGTAGTTACCCGTCGCCTGGATGCCACCCGTCAGGGAACCGACCGGGTTCTCGAAGCCAGCGACGTCATCGCCCTGCCAGCAGTGCATGGAGACAGGCAGACGGTCGAGCTGGTGCAGCGCTGCTTCGACATCCACGCCAACGGCGGCGAAACGCTGTTTAGCCAGATCCCAGGCTTGTTCAAGTTGAGTGGTCATGCGCAAAGCTCCTTAGTCAGTCGTTTTTGCTGAAACTGCGCCCGGTAGCGGGCAATTTCATGGCAGGGGTTAGGGATGAAAGTAGTCAGGCGGGTATTCGCGGTGACCACCGAACGGAATTCATCGACGTCTGAAAGTTCGTCCAGGGCCATCAGCTGAATACCGATGTTGCCGAGCGTCGAGGCCTCCACCGGACCCGCCACCACGGTGATGCCGCAGGCATCGGCGCAGAGCTGGTTCAGCAACTGGTTCTGGCTGCCGCCGCCCACGATATGCAACTGGCTGAACGGTTTGCCGCGCAGGCTTGCCAGCTCGTTCAGAACATCCGCGTAGAGCAGGGCGAGGCTGTCAAAAATACAGCGCGCCAGCTCGGCAGGACGGGACGGGACCGGTTGTCCGGCCTCGAAACAGGCGGCCTGGATTTCGGCGCTCATATGCACCGGGTTAATAAAGCGGTCGTCATTCGGGTTGATCAGGAACGTACAGGCCTGCAGCTTTTCGGTTTCGGCGATAAGCGCCGGCAGGTCGAAAATATGCTGCTCTTTCAGCATTCGCTGGAGCAGCCAGAGTCCCATGATGTTCTTCAGCACGCGGTAGCGCCCTTCGGCACCGCCTTCATTAGTGATGTTCGCCGTCATTGCGGCGTCGCTGGTGTATGGCGTTTTGCTCTCAAAGCCCATCAGCGACCAGGTGCCGGAAGAGAGGTAGGCCGCGTCTTTGCTGGCCAGCGGGGATGCAATCACCGCGCTGGCGGTATCGTGACTGGCGACGGCGACAACAGGGATGGCGTTCCCCTGCGGGCAGAGCCACTGCCCGATCGCATTACCCGGATGGGTCGGCGTGCCGAACCAGGAAGGTGAGGCACCCGTCCAGGCCAGCAGGTGTTCATCCCAGCTATCGGTGTTGATGTTGACCAGCTGCGTGGTGGTGGCGTTGGTGTATTCCCAGTTCATGTTGCCGGTCAGCCGGTAGCTTAAGTAGTCCGGGACGAGCAGTGCATGCGCCACCTTTTTGGCCAGCTCCGGCTGCTGCTCAACCAGCGCGCGCAGCTGATACAGCGTGTTAAACGGCAGAAACTGAATGCCGCTGCGGCTATAGATGTTGTGTTTGCCAAGCTGGGCTATGGCCTGTGCCATCAGCCCGTCGGTGCGGCTGTCTCGATACGAGACGGGCAGGCCGATGCGTTCGCCGTGGATGTCGAGCAGAACGTAGTCCACGCCCCAGGTATCAATGCCGATGCTGTCGATGCGTATGCCGTCATTGCAGACGTTGTTCAGCCCGGTGCGGATCTCCGCTTCCAGGGCATCAATATCCCAGGTATCAAAACCGTCCTGTTTTTGCAGGCAGTTGGCGAAACGGTGCATTTCGCGAAGCGTGAGTGTGCGCTTGCCGCAGTCCCAGGTGGCGAGCATTACGCGGCCGCTGGATGCGCCTAAATCGACAGCTACACAATGGCGAAAAGTCATGATCAGGTCCCTTCTTAAGTCATTGGTGCTGAGTGTAAAAAAGGGAAGAAAAGGCCACCTTCTCGTCACTGACAGCACGAATCTCGCGCTGGCAAGGAAGCAAAGATGAACGTGAGGGAGTTCACAATTTCCAGGGAGGGCGGGGTTTTAGGGCAATGTGACGCTGACCGCATTTCCCGATTTTTCCGTCTGTTTCTTGAAAAACGGACAGTCTTTGCGACGTTTGCTGTCAAAAATTTAAGGTGAGTGTGGAAGGCCTTAATTACTATTTTGAGAACTTTTCTCATTGGTGGGGGCCGCTATGACCGTACTGCACAGCGTCGATTTTTTCCCGTCGGGAACATCTCCGATCGCGATTGAGCCACGGCTCCCGCAGGCCGCGTTTCCTGAACATCATCATGATTTTCATGAAATTGTGATTGTCGAGCATGGGACAGGCATTCATGTCTTCAACGGCCAGCCATACACCATCAGTGGCGGTATGGTGTGCTTCGTGCGCGATCGCGACAGGCATTTGTATGAACATACCGACAATCTGTGTCTGACCAACGTGCTCTATCGTTCCCCGGATGCGTTCCAGTTTCTGTCGGGATTGAACAAGCTACTGCCCCAGGAGCAGGATGGACACTACCCGTCTCACTGGCGGGTGAATCAGTCCACGTTGCAGCAGGTGCGCCAGCTGGTGAATCAAATGGAGCAGAGCGAGGACGGGCAGGAGACCCATGCCATTGCCACCCGCGAGCTGCTGTTTATGCAGCTGCTGGTGCTGTTGCGTCGCAGTAGCCTGGTTGAAGGGCTGGCAAATAACGACGCGCGGCTGAACCAGCTGATGGCCTGGCTGGAGGACCATTTCGCCGAGGACGTGTGCTGGGAAACGCTGGCGGATAATTTTTCGCTGTCGTTACGCACGCTGCATCGTCAGCTCAAGCAGCACACGGGGCTCACGCCGCAGCGCTACCTCAACCGCCTGCGCCTGATTAAAGCGCGTCACCTTTTACGTCACACCGACGAAAGCGTCACGGATATCGCGTATCGCTGCGGTTTCGGCGACAGTAATCACTTTTCGACCCTTTTTCGTCGCGAGTTTAGCTGGTCGCCGCGCGATATCCGTCAGGGGAAGGATGCTTCAATCCAGTAACGCGAAGGCAATCACCGTTTTATTGCCGCAAAATGGCTAATAATGTCCGGTTATTCACCGTAGAGGTTGTGGTGTGGCCGCTCAGTTAATTCTTCGCAAAGATGATTTTTTTGCCTCCGCGAGTCAGGCCGTCGCGGTGGCCGACCGCTACCCGCAAAATGTCTTTGCCGAGCATACCCACGAGTTTTGCGAACTGGTGCTCGTTTGGCGCGGCAACGGCTTACACATCCTCAACGACCGGCCCTACCGCATCACGCGTGGCGATCTGTTTTACATCCGCGGCGAAGACAAACACGCTTACGCCTCGGTTAACGATCTGGTTTTGCAGAACGTTATCTACTGCCCGGACAGGCTCAAACTGAATGTTGACTGGGCGGCTCATATCCCCGGTTTTCTCAATGCCAGAGGCGAACCCCACTGGCGCTTAAGCAGCAACGGCATGGCTCAGGTGCGCCAGACGATCTCCCAGCTGGAGCAGGAGAGCCAAAAGCACGATTCTGTGGCAAACCCGATGGCGGAGCTGCTTTTCGCCCAGTTGGTCATGACCCTTAAACGCCATCGTTATGCCACCGACAACCCCTCCGCGACCGCCCAGGAAGCGCTGCTGGACAAGCTGATCGCCCGGCTTGCGGGTAGCCTGAACAAAAGTTTCATGCTGGAAAAGTTCTGCGAGCAGGAGCAGTGCAGCGAGCGCGCACTGCGCCAGCAGTTCCGCACCCAGACGGGGATGACGGTGAACCACTACCTGCGCCAGCTGCGCATCTGCCACGCCCAGTATTTGTTGCAGCATACGGAGCTGATGGTCAGTGAAGTGGCGATGCGCTGCGGATTTGAGGACAGTAATTACTTTTCGGTGGTGTTTAATCGCGAGGTGGGGATGACGCCGGTTCAGTGGCGTCATCGCAGTCGAAAGGCAGCGTAATCAGTTCGCCATGCCGAGGCCGACAATGTTAGCGGCGATGATGATCACCACGCAGCCCAGGCTCAGAACGCCCACCGGACGACGCCCGGCGTTATTCCACTCTTTCAGCACCAGCCCAACCAGCCCGCCGCACAGCACGTAGAAGCTCATGTGCAGCATCCAGCTTATGTAGTCGTACTGTGGCGGAATGCTGGCGTGACCCCAGGCGTAGAAAAAGAACTGCAGATACCACATGAGGCCGCCCAGCATCGAAAGCAGCACGTTGGTGATAATTAAGGATTTTGCCAGCGAGAAATCCGCTTTTACTGACAGATCCTTCACTTTTGCCAGACGAATGAAGCAGAAGCCAAGGTTTACCAACGCGCCGCCGCCCATGATGACCACGTAGCTTGGCAGCGCCACGTACAGCGGGTCGACGCCCAGCGCGGCGGCCGCTTCGTGCATGGGTTTTGCGGCGTTCATGGCGAACGACATGCCCGCCGAGAAGATGCCGCACATCACTGCCAGCAGCAGCCCTTTCTTCAGGTTAAAGTCTTCGGCTCTGATGCCCATCTTGCGCTCTTTCAGCTGACCCGCTCGGGTGACGATACCCACGCCGATTACCGCGACAAGCACGCCCAGCAGCGTCATCTGCCCGCCTTTGGTGTTGATCAACACGTCGACATTACCGTTAAGAATGGGCGTCATCAGCGTGCCGACGATCAGCGTAATGCCAATCGCGATGCCGATACCCATCGACATCCCGAGGTAGCGCATGGTCAGTCCGTAGTTAATGTTGCCGATGCCCCACATCGCGCCGAACAGAAACACCGGCAGCAGGGTGGAAGCACTGAAGGAGGTGAAGTAGCCCCAAAAATCCGGGAGCAGCATGGCGCTAATGGTCCATGGCAAAATCAGCCAGGACACGGTACCGCCAACCGACCACATGGTTTCCCACGACCACCCTTTCACCTTTTTGAACGGGGCATAGAAACAGGCTGCACTGGCTGCGCCTATCAAATGCCAGAAGATACCCATCGTAATCGCATGATTCATTTTACGTCCTCATCGTTTTTATAGCCGGTGGCCTCCCCCCGACTTG
Source organism: Enterobacter sp. MG-EB028 (assembly GCF_056673305.1). Taxonomy (NCBI): domain Bacteria; kingdom Pseudomonadati; phylum Pseudomonadota; class Gammaproteobacteria; order Enterobacterales; family Enterobacteriaceae; genus Enterobacter; species Enterobacter sp. MG-EB028. Next base: position 4,759,095 of record NZ_CP195079.1, on the reverse strand, counting down.
ATGAGTGTAAAAATTAGGCGGTTCAGGAACCTTCAGAAGGTTGCCGCACTTTGGTTTTGGATGGCAATCAGCGCGTTAACCTGGTGAGCAGACTCACAATTTTGCGTTTAGGCAAAACCTGAATAACCATATAAAAACTACGGCATTGATAATCATTTTCAATATCATTTAATTAACTATAATGAACCAACTGCTTACGCGGCATTAACAGCTGTGCCGCCCGACAATAATGGAGAGGATTATGAGTTATACACTGCCATCCCTGCCGTATGCCTACGACGCACTGGAACCGCATTTCGACAAGCAGACGATGGAAATCCATCACACTAAACACCACCAGACCTATGTGAACAACGCGAACGCCGCGCTGGAAAGCCTGCCAGAGTTCGCTAACCTGCCTGTTGAAGAGCTGATTACCAAACTGGACCAGCTGCCAGCAGACAAGAAAACCGTGCTGCGTAACAACGCTGGCGGTCACGCTAACCACAGCCTGTTCTGGAAAGGCCTGAAAACCGGCACCACCCTGCAGGGCGACCTGAAAGCGGCTATCGAGCGCGACTTCGGTTCCGTTGACAACTTCAAAGCGGAATTCGAAAAAGCCGCTGCGACCCGTTTCGGCTCTGGCTGGGCGTGGCTGGTTCTGAAAGGCGACAAGCTGGCGGTAGTGTCTACTGCTAACCAGGACTCCCCGCTGATGGGTGAAGCGATCTCTGGCGCATCCGGTTTCCCAATCCTGGGTCTGGACGTATGGGAACACGCTTACTACCTGAAGTTCCAGAACCGTCGCCCTGACTACATCAAAGCGTTCTGGGATGTGGTGAACTGGGACGAAGCAGCAGCGCGTTTCGCCGCTAAAAAATAAGGTTGCATTGACGCCTGTGAGAAGCGAGTCTTATGACTCGCTTTTTTTGTATCTGCGTAATGGAGGCAGCAATGCATTACCCGGTGAACGTGTTTACAGGCAAGGTCAGGGAGTACGACGGCAGCCGCCCGAGCGCCATCGCCAAAATGCAGGTCGACGGTGAACTGACGTTAACCGATCTCGGTCTGGCGGGTGACGAACAGGCCGAAAAGAAAATCCACGGCGGGCCGGAGCGCGCGCTGTGTCACTATCCGCGCGAGCACTACCAGCACTGGAAAGCGGAATTCCCCGAGCAGGCGGACCTCTTCGTTGCGCCCGCGTTTGGCGAAAATCTCTCGACCGAAGGGCTGACGGAGAAGAACGTCTTTATCGGCGATATCTACCGCTGGGGTGATGCCCTGATTCAGGTGACGCAGCCACGCTCGCCTTGCTTCAAGCTCAACTACCATTTCGGGATTCAGGATATGTCGGCCCAGCTGCAAAAAGCGGGTAAAACCGGCTGGCTGTACCGCGTGGTGCTGGCTGGGCAGGTTTCAGCGGACGCGCCGCTTGAGCTGGCGTCGCGCCTGAGCGATGTGTCTGTTTATGACGCCTGCGCCATTGCCTGGCATATGCCGTTTGACGACGAGCAGTATCACCGCCTGCTGTCGGCAGCGGGGTTATCAACCAGCTGGACCAGAACGATGCAGAAGCGGCGCTTAAGCGGCAAGATCGAGGATAATTCGCGGAGATTGTGGGGAAGATAAGGCTACGCCTTACCCCTCACCCTAACCCTCTCCCCAAAGGGGAGAGGGAACGTAAAACACCCTCGCCCCTTTGGGGAGAGGGCCGGGGTGAGGGGCGGGTGAAAACTACGAACGCTTATACAACGGTAGCCACAGCGTTAACCGTAGCCCACCCAGGGGGCTGTCGTCGGCTTTCACCCAGCCACGGTGCTGCTGCATGGCGGTTTCAACAATCGCCAAACCCAGCCCCGTGCCGCCAGACTCGCGGTCACGCGCTTCGTCGGTGCGGTAGAATGGACGGAAAATCTGCTCGCGATCTTCCGGGCTGACGCCAGGGCCGTCGTCATCGACAATGACGGTAATCCCGTCTTTATCCACCGAAAACGCCACTTCAATCTTCGTATGCGAGTAGCGCAGGGCGTTACGCACGATATTCTCCAGCGCGCTTTCCAGCGTATTGGGGTTACCGTACAGCGGCCACGGGCCCGGCGGGAAGTTGACGGTGAACGATTTACCCATCTGTTCAGCTTCGAACGCCGCGTTGTCCAGCACCTCATGCCACAGGTGATTGGCTTTCACCGTTTCGCTCACCAGCGCGTTTTTCTGCTGGTTGCGCGACATCACCAGCAGATCGTTGATCATGCTGTCCAGACGATGGGCTTCCGTCTCAATACGCTCCAGCTCTTTGCTTTCCCCGCTGCGGCGGCGCAGCAGCGCGGTGCCAAGCTGCAAGCGCGTGAGCGGGGTGCGCAGCTCGTGCGAGATATCCGACAGCAGCCGCTGCTGGGCGGTCATCATGCGATCCAGCGCGCTCACCATCTGGTTGAAACTGGTTCCTGCGGCCAGGAACTCCTGCGGCCCGGATTCCAGCTCAGGATGCTGCCGCAGGTTACCCTGCGCCACTTCATCGGCGGCGTTTTTCAGCTTACGCGCCGGTTTTGCCAGGCTCCACGCCAGCCATAGCAGCAGCGGGGAACTGACCAGCATCGTGACAATCAGCAGCAGAAGCGGACGGTCAAACAGCAGGTTGATGAAGTCGGACTGGGAACTGCTCGCGGGGCGAATCAGATAGAGCTGGTAGTTGTCTTCCCCATCCCGTACCGAGAAAGGACCGACCATTTCTACCCGACCATATTTCTTCTTCTGTGGGTGATCGGCGTTATCCGCCTGGCCAATAAAGTTGCGGATGATCTGCATTTCATTGCGATCGGCTCCAATCACGCGGCCTTCGCTGGTGACCAGCAAAAGACGTTGTCCGGGAGGCGCCCACTTATCGATAGCGCGAAAAAGCCTGCGCCACCACATCAAATCGTTCGGCGGATCGTTTGCCAGCTCCGCTTCCACGTGCTGTTCGATCATCACGCCCTGACGTTGCTCGCTGTCGAGAAGCTCCGTCATCTGGCGTGAGTCGAGTTTTGGCAACATCAAAACGAGCATTAAAACCAGTGCCAGCGTCAGCCAGAAGATGGCGAAGATGCGGGCGGTTAAGCTGCCTATCATGAAGCGGAAACCATCAGATAACCGCGACCACGCAGGGTTTTAAACCATGGGTGACCGTCTTTACGCTCCGGCAGCTTGCGGCGCAGGTTAGAGATGTGCATGTCGATGGCGCGGTCAAACGGGGTAAGGCGTTTGCCCAGCACTTCCTGACTTAAATGTTCACGCGATACCACCTGGCCGAGATGCTGTGCCAGCAGATACAGCAGGGTGAACTCCGTGCCGGTCAGCTCCAGCGTCTGGCCGTCGAAGCTCGCTTCCTGGCGGCCCGGGTTCAGGCTCAGGGAGTCCACTTCCAGCGTTGGCGAGCTGTTGTCGGTATTTTGCTGCTGCTCGCTCCAGTGGGAACGGCGCAGGATAGCGCGAATACGGGCCACCAGTTCACGGTCGTTGAACGGCTTCGGTAAATAGTCATCCGCACCCAGCTCAAGGCCGAGAACGCGGTCAAGTTCGCTGCCGCGCGCGGTCAGCATGATTACAGGCGTCTGGTGTGTCTGGCGAAGCTCTTTCAGCGTATCAATACCGTTTTTCTTCGGCATCATTACGTCGAGCAAAAGTAGATCGATGCTGTCGTCAAGGAGACTCAGCGCCTGCTCGCCATCATGGGCAACCAGGACGTTGAAACCTTCCATGTCGAGCAACTCCTTTAAAAGGGATGTGAGCTCTCGGTCATCATCAACTAACAGGATTTTATTCATTGTTTAAATACCTCCGAGGCAGAAATTACGACATCAAGGCTATCTAATCCATGACTTTACGTTGTTTTACACCCCCTGACGCATGTTTGCAGCCTGAATCGTAGACTGTCTCTCGTTGAATCGCGACACGAAAGATTTTGGGAGCAAGTGATGCGCAAAGTTACCGCTGCCGTCATGGCCTCAACGCTGGCGTTCAGTGCGTTTAGCCAGGCTGCTGTAGCTATCATCGGCGATAACGGTTCCTCGCAAGAGGGCGCAACGCACAGCAGCCAAAGCCATATGTTTGACGGCATAAGTTTAACCGAACATCAGCGTCAACAGATGCGAGATCTGATGCAGAGGGCACGACACGATCAGCCCCCTGTTAATGTTAGCGAAATGGAGACAATGCATCGCCTTGTCACCGCAGAAAATTTTGACGAAAGCGCTGTCCGTGCTCAGGCCGAAAAAATGGCACAGGAACAGGTTGCCCGCCAGGTAGAGATGGCGAAGGTCCGCAACCAAATGTTCCACCTGCTAACGCCCGAGCAGCAAGCGGTTTTGAATACCAAACATCAGCAGCGAATGGACCAGCTGCGTGAGGTTGCACGGATGCAGCGAAGCTCAGAAACAACGTTTTTCAGTAGCAATAGCAGTACCCGTAGTAACCAGTAAACCCTGTTTTCCTTGCCATAGACACCATCCCTGTCTTCCCCCACATGATGTGGGGGTTTTTTTTGTCATTATTTTATACTTTATATAATAATAACAATAAGCTATGGTGCTTACTTACGTTGCGGGATTTTTGGGATTTTAGTGAGAAAAGATAGAATTGCCTGATTAGATGCAATGTATGGTTTCATATTAACTGTAAGATCCCGCGAATTTCCTCAACATAACGCCTGCGTTCGGCACGCTAAAAAATCTACCCCTATCATCAATCATAATGTTTTCACGTTGTGCTTAATTTTCGAGGTAAGACGCCTAAGCGTAGGGTTTCAAACTGCTAAGATTTTTTGTCCTTTTATGCCACGATACTCAACGTGCTTGTACCCGGTATGACATGACAGCATATCTCAAGGCACGTTATCATTAATGCCAGAATCTAAACCGTATCGAGACTTCTGTGATTCTGGAGCTCGTACAGGGCATATCAATAAGCCAGGAGAACTTAAACTACTCCAATTACATTCTGGGTTGCAAGAACAGCATATTTTGTGGAATAAAAACGCAATTTTGAAGATTGTTTATGTTACGAGACGCATTTTTGTATAAAAATTAATTAAAGGGGTTGGCAGGAATGAGGTTTAAGTTTAAATGTTTTTATGCGGGAAAAATAAATATTAATATGTTGCGGAATGTGTTTATTGAATTATTGTGTGTTTTAATTATTGTTGTTTTTTTGAAAGTAAGTTTGGGTATTATTGGTGATACTCCTGACTATATTAATGTTCATGAATTCATTAGAATTTACTGGAAGTCAGCGCCAGTTATTCTTTTGTATCTGATTTTGCGCCTTTTTAATGTAAGAGTTCTTTTTTCATTGTATCTCGTTATATTGATTGCTACGGTCCTTACATTTATAAATTCAACAAAGTTGTCGCTAACTGGCCAGCCACTATCCTACAATGATATTGTTGCTGGTTCAAATATCTCCTTGGCTTCTAAATATCTTTCTTATAATAATTTTTTTCTTTTTTTAGGGGTTGTTTTTATTGGAGGGTTAGTATTAATTTTAGATAATAAGTTGAAAATTCATAAGACAAGTAAGTCCGTCTTGGTGGTATTTTTGATACCTACAATGTTTATGGCATTTTCATCTTATTCTAATACCATTCGAGTGTTACCTGGTTGGATTGTTGAAAGAGTCAATCTTCTAAATAACAAATACGATGTTAATTATTTTTCATGGGATTGGCCGGGCAATGTAAGTCAACACGGTTTGCCTCTTCATCTGATTCAGACTAGTATTCGTACCTCAATACCTGAGTTAGCTAAAAACGATGTGGGTAAGTATGTTGCGTTGCGTGCTCAATATATTTCTGGTGAGCCTAAAAATAAGACGGTAATATTTATTTTATGTGAGTCGTGTTGGTATGATAATAACAACTTTAAAGATCTATACCAACCATTAATGGATACTGGTTTTGTTGCTTTAAGGGCTACATCTCCACATTATGGGGCTGGTACAGCTAACATAGAGTTTGAAATGTTGACCGGCTTACCAAGTACGAGTAAGTACCTTTCAGGTATCATCTATCAGGAATATGTTGATGCATTTAAGGTTAATGCTGAATCTTTTCCTCAAGCTTTAAAAAATAAAGGATACGCTACATTTGCTGCTCATAACAATAATAGAACATTTTGGCGCAGAGGTGATGTTTACCGTAAGTTTGGTTTTGATCAGTTTGTCGATATAACCCAAATGGGGGATGTGCCAGTTGATATATTAAAAAATAAGAAGCCTTGGCAGTGGCAAACAGATGATATCGTTCTTTATCGCTCAGCATTAAAGGAGCTACGTGAGAAAAAGGGACAGCCAATTTTTATGAACCTTATAACCATGGGTACTCACGGGCCTTACCCACATCTGAATGATTCTGGCGAAACAGCCTATAAATATGAAGTTGCGGAGTCAATTTCTCGTTTAGTGAGTTTTGCTCAAGAGGTTCAAAAGCTCGACAAAGATGCGGTTATTATTGTATATGGTGATCATAAGCCTGCACTAAATAAATATTTTTATGAAAACAATGTTATCTCGCGAAATTTGTTCTCAACTGTTGGTGATAAAGATGAGGATTTTAACTTTAAAGTTATTGCTACGCCTTTAGATTTGGGGGATGTCCCTGTTTTTATAAAGTCTAACGATATGGCTGCTGTTACGGGTTTTGTAAAAGATGCGAACAAGAAACCCTATTTTTGTTTAGCTTCGTTTGCGGATAAATATTTTATAAATTCTGATGTCTTTGCTGTAAAATACACTCAGAATAACGGTTGTCAAAACCCAATGTATACTGATTATGACGGTTATAAATCTTTAATAAACAGTATTCCATCATGGGTTTACGCAATATCATTGTTCGAAAATATACCGTAATAAATTTAGGGGGATATGATACGTTTGGCCATCACCATTTCCCCAAATTTATGCTGCTTTCGCCTTAACTTGTCAACATCATCACTTCGTTACGATGATGAGAAGGAGCTTCACAATTGGAGGTCATGTTAAAGACCGACGTGGTACAAAATGTGAACATTACAAGAAATTAAAACTTTGGTTTCAAAGACATAAATTAATAGTAAGACACCATCCCTGTCTTCCCCCACATGATGTGGGGGTTTTTTTTGCCCCGCATTCTGATTTGTTAACCGTTTATTCATCCTTTGCCTCCCCATGCTTCCGTTATACTAGCGGCATGACATGACAGGAGCGTTTATGAATCAATCCTATGGAAGGCTGGTAAGCCGGGCCGCCATTGCGGCCACCGTCATGGCCTCTGGCCTGCTGCTGATTAAAATCTTTGCCTGGTGGTACACCGGCTCGGTCAGTATTCTGGCGGCGCTGGTGGATTCACTGGTGGATATTGCTGCCTCGCTGACCAACCTGCTGGTGGTGCGATACTCGCTGCAGCCGGCGGATGAAGAGCACACGTTTGGACACGGCAAAGCGGAGTCGCTGGCCGCGCTGGCGCAAAGTATGTTCATTTCTGGCTCGGCACTGTTCCTGTTTTTGACCGGTATTCAACATCTGGTTTCGCCTTCACCGATGAATAATCCCGGTGTCGGCGTGGTCGTCACGGTAATTGCACTTATAAGCACACTTGTTCTGGTAACGTTCCAGCGCTGGGTCGTTCGCAAAACGCAAAGTCAGGCTGTACGGGCGGATATGCTTCATTATCAATCTGATGTTATGATGAATGGGGCTATTCTTATTGCGCTCGGTCTGGCCTGGTATGGCTGGCATCGGGCCGATGCGTTGTTTGCGTTAGGGATTGGTATCTATATTTTATATAGCGCCCTGCGGATGGGGTATGACGCGGTGCAATCACTGCTCGATCGCGCTCTTCCGGACTCGGAACGTAATGAAATTTTTTCCATCGTGACCTCCTGGCCCGGCGTCAGCGGTGCACACGATCTTCGAACGCGGCAGTCAGGGCCGACCCGCTTTATTCAGATTCATATTGAAATGGAAGACAACCTGCCGCTGGTTCAGGCTCACGTGATTGCTGAACAGGTCGAGCAGGCGATTTTGCAGCGTTTTCCTGGTTCAGACGTCATCATTCACCAGGATCCCTGCTCGGTTGTACCCGGACATGTTGGGCTTTCGTAATTCGTTGTAAAAAAGTGAGCCAGGCCAGCATTTTGTGTATAAATTACCGCCATTTGGTCTGACCTGAATCAATTCAGCCAGAAGGGATTGATATACTATTTGCAGTATTCGTTGGTCGATAAGTTTCTTCCGGCAACAGATTTCAATTTTGCATTCCTAAGTTCAGAGGTAGTCATGATTAAGAAAATCGGTGTGTTGACAAGCGGCGGTGATGCGCCGGGCATGAACGCGGCAATTCGTGGGGTTGTCCGTGCAGCGCTGACGGAAGGTCTGGAAGTTTTTGGTATCTATGATGGTTACCTGGGTCTGTATGAAGACCGTATGGTTCAGCTCGACCGCTACAGCGTGTCTGACATGATCAACCGTGGCGGTACCTTCCTTGGGTCTGCGCGCTTCCCGGAATTCCGTGACGAACACATCCGTGAAGTGGCTATCGAGAACATGAAAAAGCGTGGCCTGGACGCGCTGGTGGTCATCGGCGGTGACGGCTCGTACATGGGTGCAAAACGTCTGACCGAAATGGGCTTCCCGTGCATCGGCCTGCCGGGCACCATCGACAACGACATCAAAGGCACTGACTACACCATCGGTTACTTCACCGCGCTGGGCACCGTTGTGGAAGCCATTGACCGTCTGCGTGACACCTCCTCTTCTCACCAGCGTATCTCTATCGTTGAAGTGATGGGCCGTTACTGCGGCGACCTGACCCTGGCGGCGGCTATCGCCGGTGGCTGTGAGTTCGTCGTGGTTCCTGAAGTGGAGTTCAGCCGCGAAGATCTGGTCGCTGAAATCAAAGCGGGCATCGCGAAGGGTAAGAAACACGCGATCGTGGCTATCACCGAGCACATCTGTGACGTTGACGAGCTGGCGAAGTACATCGAAACCGAAACCAAACGCGAAACCCGCGCAACTGTTTTGGGTCACATCCAGCGCGGCGGTTCCCCAGGCCCGTACGACCGTATCCTGGCATCCCGTATGGGTGCGTACGCTATCGAGCTGCTGCTGCAGGGCCACGGCGGCCGCTGCGTCGGTATTCAGAACGAACAGCTGGTTCACCATGACATCATCGACGCGATTGAAAACATGAAGCGTCCGTTCAAAGGTGACTGGCTGGACTGCGCCAAAAAACTGTACTGATCCTTCAAGCCCTCTTCTTTCAGAAGAGGGCTTTTATTCCTCTTCGTTATAGCCAATCTTTTTTTATTCTTTAATCCTCGATTCGCTTTCTGGCACGCTGCATTCATCAAAACACTAAACAAGAGAGCTGGGCGATGAATAAATGGGGCGTGGGTTTAACGTTATTGCTGGCATCGACCAGCGTTCTGGCAAAGGACATCCAGTTACTGAACGTGTCGTACGACCCGACGCGTGAGCTGTACGATCAATACAACAAAGCCTTTGCGGCGCACTACAAACAGGAAACCGGCGATAATGTGGTAATTCGTCAGTCTCACGGTGGCTCCGGTAAGCAGGCGACCTCTGTGATTAACGGTATTGAAGCCGACGTGGTGACCCTGGCGCTGGCCTATGATGTCGACGCCATCGCCGAGCGTGGTCGTATCGACAAAAACTGGATCAAACGTTTGCCGGATAACTCCGCGCCATACACCTCGACCATCGTCTTCCTGGTGCGTAAAGGAAACCCGAAGCAGATTAAGGACTGGAACGACCTGATCAAACCGGGCGTTTCTGTGATTACCCCGAACCCGAAAAGCTCCGGCGGCGCACGCTGGAACTACCTGGCGGCCTGGGGCTACGCGCTGCACCACAACAACGGTGACCAGGCTAAAGCGCAGGAATTCGTCAAATCCCTGTACAAAAACGTCGAAGTGCTGGACTCCGGTGCACGCGGTGCCACTAACACCTTCGTCGAACGCGGCATTGGCGACGTGCTGATTGCGTGGGAAAACGAAGCCCTGCTGGCGACCCACGAGCTGGGTAAAGACAAGTTTGAGATCGTGACCCCGAGCGAATCCATCCTCGCTGAGCCGACCGTTTCCGTGGTCGATAAGGTCGTTGATAAGAAAGGCACCAAAGCGGTGGCGGAAGCCTACCTGAAGTATCTTTACTCGCCGGAAGGCCAGGAAATCGCGGCGAAGAACTTCTATCGTCCACGCGATGCGGCTGTCGCGAAGAAATACGATAGCGAATTCCCGAAACTGAAGCTCTTCACCATTGATGATGTGTTCGGCGGCTGGACGAAAGCGCAGAAAGAGCATTTCTCTAATGGCGGCACCTTCGACCAGATTAGCCAGCGCTAAACGACAACAAACGACACGGCGACCCGGTGTGAGAAATCCACCGGGTTTTTTATTTGGTCATCATTTTGCGTTACTCTTTTGCCTCTATTGAAAACAGGGAACGCGTTGTGAAAAAAATTATCTTACTGATCCTGATTGTCATCGCCCTTGCCGCAGGCGGCGTGTACTGGATAAAAGCGGGTAATCCGAATGCGTTGCGCCATATCGTTCTCGACCAGTGCCTGCCTAATCAACTGCAACACCGTAACCCGGCGCCCTGCGCACAGGTGAAGCCTGACGCGGGCTATGTGGTATTTAAAGACCGCAACGGGCCGCTGCAGTATCTGCTGATGCCAACGTACCGCATCAATGGCACCGAAAGCCCGCTCCTGACCGAGCCTCACACGCCGAACTTCTTCTGGCTGGCGTGGCAGTCGCGCAGCTTTATGACCATGAAGCGTGGCTCCGAGGTGCCGGACAGCGCCATTTCGCTGACGATTAACTCTCCGACAGGCCGTACGCAGAACCATTTTCATATCCATATCTCCTGCCTGCGCCCGGACGTGCGCGAGAAGCTTAACGCGGCGCAGGGAGAAATCAGCACCCAGTGGCTACCGTTCCCGGGCGGGCTGGAAGGGCATGAGTATCTCGCTCGCCGGGTGACGGAGAATGAACTGGTCCAGCGCAGCCCGTTTATGATGCTGGCGGAAGAGCTACCGGAAGCGCGCGACCATATGGGGCGTTTCGCGCTGGCAATGGCACAGCAGTCGGATGGATCTTTTATTCTGCTGGCTACGGAGCGTAACCTGCTCACGCTCAACCGCGCTTCGGCAGAGGAATTGCAGGATCATCAATGCGCTATCCTGAAGTAACCCCACCATAAATCGCGTTTACTCGGGCTGCCTGTCACCGTAGACTTGCTGAAAAAATCTACAGGAGACAGGTATGTCGCTCTGGTTAACGCATCCTCTGCTGCTGCCCTCGCTGATCGTCGGCGTCACCATCGTGCTGTGGGCGACGTCGCTATTGCCGGAATTTATCACCGCGCTGCTGTTCTTTACGGCGGCGATGGCCGCCAGAATCGCCCCGCCGGAAGCGATCTTCGGCGGTTTTGCCTCGTCGGCTTTTTGGCTGGTATTCAGCGGGTTTGTACTGGGCGTGGCGATCCGTAAAACCGGGCTGGCGGACAGGGCCGCCCGGGCGCTGTCGGCAAAGCTCACTGACTCCTGGGTGCTGATGGTGGCGAGCGTGGTATTGCTCAGCTACGCGCTGGCGTTTGTGATGCCGTCAAACATGGGGCGTATTGCGCTGCTGATGCCCATTGTCGCGGCGATGGCGAAACGCGCCGGTATCGCCGACGGCTCCCGCGCCTGGTTTGGTCTGGCGCTGGCCGTCGGGTTCGGCACCTTCCAGCTTTCGGCAACTATCCTGCCTGCAAACGTCCCTAACCTGGTGATGAGCGGTGCCGCGGAAGGCTCGTACGGCATTCACCTGAACTATGTTCCGTATCTGCTGCTGCATACGCCGGTGCTGGGTATTCTCAAAGGCCTGATTCTGATTGGCCTCATCTGCTGGCTGTTCCCCGGCAGCCCAAAACCACCGAAGGAACTGGCGCTGTCTGAACCCATGGGGCGGGACGAAAAGCGTCTCGCCTGGCTGCTGGCGCTGGTGCTGGGAATGTGGGTCACGGAGAGCTGGCACGGCGTAGGGCCCGCGTGGACGGGGCTGGCGGCGTCGATCATCGTCATGCTGCCGCGCGTTGGCTTTATCACCGGGGAGGAGTTTTCTGCGGGCGTGAACATGCGTACCTGCATTTACGTCGCGGGTATTCTTGGGCTGGCGATCGTCGTGACGCAAACCGGTATCGGAACGGCCGTGGGCGAAGCGCTGCTGCGCATTATGCCGCTGGATGCGGACAAACCGTTTACCAGCTTCCTGGCGCTGACCGGTATTACCACAGCGCTCAACTTCATTATGACCGCTAACGGCGTTCCGGCGTTGTACACCACCCTGGCTCAGAGCTTCTCGGACGCGACCGGTTTCCCGCTGCTGTCGGTGATCATGATTCAGGTGCTGGGCTATTCCACGCCGCTGCTGCCGTATCAGGCGTCGCCGATTGTGGTGGCGATGGGGCTCGGGAAGGTGCCTGCAAGGGCGGGGATGGTGCTTTGTCTGGCGCTGGCTATCGCAACGTATCTGGTGCTGCTGCCGCTGGATTATTTGTGGTTTAGCGTATTAGGTAAAGTGTAGTTCGGTGCGAGGGGTTTCCCCTCACCCCAACCCTCTCCCAAAGGAGAGGGAGGAGAAGAGCGGTGGGTAAGCGCAAGCGCCACCCGCCACAAAGGCCATTACGCCTGTTTAGCCGCTTCTGCCGCTTTAACGATCACCGCGAAAGCGTCAGCTTTCAGGGATGCACCGCCAACCAGCGCGCCATCGATGTCTGGCTGGGTGAACAGCTCAGCAGCGTTGGAGGCGTTTACGGAGCCGCCGTACTGGATGATCACTTGCTCAGCGACTTTCGCGTCGGCTTTAGCAATGTGGTCACGAATGAATTTGTGCACTGCCTGAGCCTGCGCAGGGGTTGCAGATTTGCCGGTACCGATCGCCCAGACTGGCTCGTAAGCGATAACCGCGCCTTCGAAAGCTGCCGCGCCCTGAGTTTTCAGTACGGCGTCGATCTGACGTGCGCACACTTCTTCGGTTTTGCCCGCTTCGTTTTCCGCTTCGGTTTCACCGATGCACAGAACTGGGATCAGACCCTGCTCTTTCAGCACGGCGAATTTCTTCGCGATGAACTCGTCAGATTCTTTGTGGTAAGTGCGACGCTCGGAGTGGCCGATGATGATGTATTTCGCGCCGATATCTTTCAGCATTTCAGCGGAAGTTTCACCGGTGAACGCGCCAGACAGGTTAACGTCAACGTTCTGCGCGCCCAGCACGATGTGGCTGCCGTCAGCGGCACGTTTAGCCAGATCCAGGTACATATCCGGCGGAGCGATAGCAACCGCGCAGCCGGTCACGCCAGCCAGCTCTTTACGCAGGTTCGCAACCAGTTCGTTTACCATGTGGCGGCTGCCGTTCAGTTTCCAGTTACCCATCACTAAAGGATGTCGCATTTCAATTCTCCACGCTAAATAAGCGAATTAAGGAATATGGCCGCCCGGTGGGGCAGCATGGTCTGTGAATCAGTATAGAGATTTTCCCTCGAAAGGCTTTGCTTTTTGTCATTAATTCGCCCCGCCAAGGGTGTCAGATAGCGCCAGCTTAATCGGTTCAACGGCGAAGGTCAGTCCTTTTTCGCCGTTATCCGCCACCACATAGCGGATCGCGCCTTCGGTTGTGGCGTAGTACCGCTTGTTTTTACCGGCGGCCAGCAGTTTTTGCAGCTTTTGCTGGCTTTGCTTTTTCGTCAGCGCAGGCGTAAACGCCTGCAGCACCGCGCTCATGTAATCAAGCGCCTTCGATTTAGCGGTTTTCTGCTCTGGCCCCTGAATCGGCAGCCAGGTGATTTGCATGCTTTTGATTTTTAACGTACCGCGCTCCAGCGCCGTGGAAGCATACAAATTCTCGTTAATCTTGCTCGCGGCACGGGTCAGGGTTGGGGTATCGCGGGAGCTATCAATGGCGCGAAATTCATCCAGCGGCAGCGCTGGGTTGGCCTGATTGAAGGCTTCGCGAAACTGGCTGATGGATTGATCGAAAGACGGCGCGCCTGCCAGCAAATACGGCGCAGTGGTGGGGGCCGCGGTGTCGGCGGCGTGCAGCGGAAAACCCGCGCTGAGCATCGCTAAACACAGGAAAAGAGAATGTGCCGAATTTTTCATCAACATTGCACCTGGCCGTAAGTGCTCATGATTAAAACGATATCTGGTCGGCTTGTCAAAAGGTCACAACTCCAGGGTAAAATGCGGGCTAAACGATAATAAGGAACCTTACATGACCATACAGCAGTGGCTGTTTTCATTCAAAGGGCGTATTGGACGCCGTGATTTCTGGGTCTGGATGGTGACGTGGGTTGTCGCCATGCTGCTTCTGTTTTTCGTCGCTTACAACGCCTGGCTGAGCACGCAAACGGCGGCATTTGCGCTGGTCTGCCTGCTATGGCCAACGGCGGCCGTCGTGGTGAAACGCCTGCACGATCGCGGCCGCTCCGGCGCATGGGCGTTTCTGATTATTCTGGCGTGGATGCTGGTGGCAGGAAACTGGGCGATGCTCCCATCCATCCTTCCGTGGGTCGTGGGCAGACTGCTGCCGTCGGTCATCTTCGTGATGATGATTGTCGATCTGGGCGCGTTTATCGGCACCCAGAGCGAAAACAAATACGGTAAAGACACCGTCGAGGTGAAATACCGCTGATCACCAGTAGTGTTCAGCGGTCATATGGCCCGGTCGGCGGCGAAGATGTTTCGTCATCTGCCGGGTATCCTTCAGAAGCTGCTGCGTGTCCCGCACCATCTGCGGGTTACCGCACAGCATGACGTGGCTGGTTTCGGCCGTCATTGGTAAACCCACTGCGTCTTCCAGGGCTCCACTCTCAATTAGGGCCGGCACGCGACCGGTAAGCGTTCCTGCTACGGTTTCACGGCTGACCACGGTCTGAATCTTTAACTTCCCACCGTACTGCTGTTCCAGCGCCTGCATTTGCGGCAGATAGCTCAGGTCTGCAGCGTAGCGCGCAGCGTGCACCAGCACGATGTTTTTGAAGCGCTCCAGATCTTTGCCGTATTGCAGAATGGAAAGATAGGGACCGATAGCCGTGCCGGTTGCCAGCATCCAGAGCGTGTCACAGTCAGGGATCTCTTCGAGCACAAAGAAGCCCGCCGCTTCGCTCACGATTTGCACATCGTCGCCGGGCTTAAGGGCGGCGAGGCGGGGGCTGAGCTTGCCGTCCGGAACGGTGACCAGATAGAACTCGAGATCCGGGTTATCCGGCGCGTTAACGTAAGAGTAGGCGCGCTGCACGCGCTCGCCGTCGACATCCAGCCCCAGCTTCGCAAATTGCCCGGCCTTAAACGGGTGAACGGGAGCATGCAGGGTGAGACTAAATAGCGCATCGGTCCAGAATTCTATCTTTGTGACTTTACCTGTTACCCAGTCCGCCATGATCTTCTCCTGTGCTGTTTCTCTGTTCCATCTTCCGTACTTGTGGGAAACATTTCCAGCCCCTTCGGGCCGGAAAGCTCTATCGATCAAACGGTTTCACAGAATGTGCGTCTGCACGTCCGGGTCTTTGCGGTCGAGATAGTGAATTGACTGAATGCGCCGGATGGTGCGTGATTTACCGCGGATCAGCAGCGTTTCAGTGGTCGCCATGTTGCCCTTGCGGGTAATGCCATCCAGCAGGTCGCCTTTGGTGATGCCGGTTGCTGAGAAGACCACGTTATCGCTGCGGGCCATGTCGTTCAGCGCCAGCACTTTATTGGCTTCGATACCCATCGCTGCGCAGCGCGCAAGCTCGTTCTCACCGATACGACGGTTCTCGTCGCTGTCGCCTTTCACCTCATGACGCGGCAGCAGGCGCGCCTGCATATCGCCGTCCAGCGCGCGGATCACCGCTGCAGAGACCACGCCTTCCGGCGCGCCGCCGATGCCATAAAGCACGTCGACTTCGCTGTCCGGCATGCAGGTCAGGATCGAGGCGGCAACGTCACCGTCAGGAATGGCAAACACGCGCACGCCGAGTGCTTGCAGATAAGAGATGGTGGCGTCGTGACGCGGTTTCGCCAGAATTGTGACGGTGAGTTCGTTGAACGGTTTACCCAGCGCCGCTGCGATATTGCGCAGGTTAGCATCCAGCGGCAGGCTAAGGTCGATTGCGCCTTTCGCGCCAGGACCGACAATCAGCTTTTCCATGTACATATCCGGCGCATTGAGGAAGCAGCCTTTATCGCCCACGGCCAGCACAGCGAGCGCATTGGCCTGACCCATCGCCGTCATGCGGGTGCCTTCGATCGGGTCAACCGCGATATCCACCGCATCTCCTTTGCCGGTACCGACTTTTTCACCGATGTAGAGCATTGGCGCTTCGTCGATCTCGCCTTCGCCGATCACGATGGTGCCGTCGATGTTGACCTGGTTAAGCACAATGCGCATGGCGTGGACGGCTGCGCCGTCTGCGGTATTTTTATCGCCACGGCCAAGCCATTTATAGCCTGCAAGGGCGGCCGCTTCGGTGACGCGGGAAAACTCGATAGCAAGTTCACGTTTCATTAGGGACTCGTACAATCAAAAGGAATTGCACGAAGTTTATCACAGAGTGAGGAGGGGGGAGGGACCGGTGCGGCCTGAGCCCCTCACCCTAACCCTCTCCCCTTTGGGGAGAGGGCCGGGGTGAGGGGGGGTTAAGTTTGTCTTACTCTTCGTGCTCTTCCCACGCCAGGGCGCGTTTCACCGCTTTCTTCCAGCCGCTGTAGCGGAAGTTACGCTCGGTGGTTTCGATGCCAGGGCGGAATTCGCGTTCGATGACCGCTTTCTCCTGCAGCTCGTCCAGGTTCTGCCAGAAGCCTACCGCCAGACCGGCAAGGTACGCCGCGCCCAGCGCCGTTACTTCACGCACTTCAGGGCGCTCAACGCGGGTGCCCAGAATGTCGGACTGGAACTGCATCAGGAAGTTATTCGCGACCGCACCACCGTCCACGCGCAGGGCGTGCAGACGAATGCCGGAGTCTGCCTGCATCGCTTCCAGCACGTCGCGCGTCTGGTAGGCGATGGATTCCAGGGTGGCACGGATGATGTGGTTAGAGTTCACACCGCGCGTCAGGCCGAAAATTGCGCCGCGGGCATACGGGTCCCAGTATGGTGCGCCCAGACCGGTGAACGCTGGTACCACGTACACGCCGTTGGTGTCTTTCACTTTGGTCGCGAAGTACTCGGAGTCAAACGCGTCGCTGATCAGCTTCATCTCGTCGCGCAGCCACTGAATGGATGCGCCCGCCATAAACACCGCACCTTCCAGGGCATAGTTCACTTCGCCGCGCGGGCCGCAGGCAATGGTGGTCAGCAGACCGTTTTCTGATTTCACCGCTTTTTCGCCGGTGTTCATCAGCATAAAGCAGCCGGTGCCGTAGGTGTTCTTCGCCATCCCTTCCTTGACGCACAGCTGGCCGAACAGCGCGGCCTGCTGGTCACCGGCGATCCCGGCGATAGGAATACGTGTGCCGCCTTTACCGCCGATATTGGTCTGGCCGTACACTTCAGACGACTTACGCACTTCAGGCAGCATCGCGCGCGGGATGTCCAGCGCGTCCAGCATCTTGTCATCCCACTCCAGGGTGTTGATGTTGAACAGCATGGTACGCGAGGCGTTGGTGTAGTCGGTGACGTGGACGCGTCCCTGGGTCATCTTCCAGATAAGCCAGGTATCGACGGTCCCGAACAGCAGCTCGCCGCGTTTTGCACGCTCGCGTGAACCTTCCACGTGATCGAGGATCCACTTCACTTTGGTACCGGAGAAATACGGGTCAACCACCAGACCGGTGGCGCTACGCACGTACTCTTCCATCCCGTCGCGCTTCAGCTGTTCGCAGATCTCTGAAGTACGGCGGCACTGCCAGACGATGGCGTTGTAAATAGGCTTACCGGTTTCGCGTTCCCAGACCACGGTGGTTTCACGCTGGTTGGTAATGCCGATAGCGGCAATCTCGTCGGAACTGATATCGGCTTTCGCCAGCACTTCCACCAGCGTGGAGCTTTGTGATGCCCAGATCTCCATCGGATCGTGCTCTACCCAGCCTGGACGAGGATAAATTTGCTCAAATTCACGTTGAGACACGCTGACAATGTTCGCGTCATGATCCATTACGACAGCGCGGGAGCTGGTAGTGCCCTGGTCGAGCGCAACGATATATTTTTTTTCGGTCATGGTATGTGTCCCGTAGTCAGATTACAGCGAAGCTTTTTGTTGTGCGGTAGAAGTCGTTTCCTTCTCCTCGTCCACACAGGTGTCGCACGGTAAATGGCGACCAATTAATTTGCGGTAGCTAAATGCGCCCAGCGCAGCCCCAACAACCGGCGCAAACAGCGGCACCAGGAAGTAAGGGATATCTTTACCACCCGTGAATGCCACCTCACCCCAGCCTGCGATAAAGGCGAACGCTTTTGGTCCGATATCACGCGCCGGATTCATCGCGAAGCCGGTCAGCGGGCCCATGGATGCGCCAATCACCGCAATCAGAAGACCAATCAGCAGGGGTGCCAGCGGGCCGCGCGGAATGCCGTTTCCATCGTCGGTCAGCGCCAGGATAACGCCCATCAGAATAGCGGTAATCACCATTTCAACTGCGAACGCCTGCACAAAATTGATGTGCGGGTTAGGGTAGGTTGAGAAGATGCCTGCCAGATCCAGACTTTCGACGCTGCCGCGTACCATATGATGCGTCTGTTCGAAGTCGATGAAAAGATTGTAATAAAGCCCGTAAACTAACGCCGCTGCGCAAAACGCGCCGGCAAATTGAGAAATAATGAAAGGAACAACTTTGCGTCCGTCGAAGCACGCGAAAAGCCACAGTGCGATAGTCACCGCCGGGTTAAGATGTGCACCAGAAACCCCTGCAGTCAGGTAGATGGCCATCGCCACGCCCAGACCCCAGATGATACTGATTTCCCACTGACCAAAACTGGCACCCGCCACTTTCAGTGCAGCGACACAGCCCACTCCGAAGAATATCAACAACCCGGTACCAAGGAACTCGGCAATGCACTGGCCTTTTAAGGTTGATGTCTGACTCATAATCGGAATCCTGAAGAAATTGATGTTTATTGTTAGCGTGGCCGCCCGTGACAGCCACGATGCCCTGTAGACATAGTGTTAATTTATCGTTAACGAGCAAAAACGAGAAATATCGAAATTAAAATGTGTGGTCTGCGTCAATAAAATGAGCGTTTTCGCGCCATAAAGCGCGTTTTTGAATCAGTCGCGCACGGTGGGCTGAATCATTTCTTTAACGAATGGGTTAACAACTTAGAGGTATATGCCGCGAACGCACCAGGACGAGGCCGAAAAGTGTTGCAAACCGCGATCTGCGTGGCATGCCGCTGGACAGGGGCGACTGCGCTCCATACAATCGGAACATATGTTGTGCGCGTTTACGTAAAGCGTCGCCTTGCAATTCAGGAGAGGTAGGATCATGTCTTTAGAAGTGTTTGAGAAACTGGAATCGAAAGTACAGCAGGCGATTGACACCATCACGCTGCTGCAGATGGAAATTGAAGAGCTGAAAGAGAAGAATAACAGCCTGGCGCAAGAAGTTCAGAACGCTCAGCACGGCCGTGAAGAACTGGAGCGCGAAAACAACCAGCTGCGCGAACAGCAGAACGGCTGGCAGGATCGCCTGCAGGCGCTGCTGGGACGTATGGAAGAGGTTTAATACTCGTTTCTTCAATGAGTTCAAGTTAACAAGCCATCATGTTCTATGATGGCTTTTTTTGTTAAGCGTCAGGGATTATCCCTTTTTTAAAGACGCGATCATATTGGATGCTGCATCAGGGTATAATTTTAGATATTGTGGCGTCATTCTTAATTGTAATAAATAGGTTTTCTCTTTGTCTTTCAGAAAGACAAAATAAATCCTGTCTGGACTGTCTTTGATCCGGTTTGAAATGTAGTAGATACACTCCAGATGTTCAACATAGCAGCCTTGACTTTCATGATGAGGAATATCTTCTTCCGTCGTCGGGAGGCCCAATGCAAGCGAAATAAATTCTTCATGGGAAAAGTTATCAAGAATATCGACAGGCAGGGTCATCATTTTGCTCAAGGCTAACGCATCACCATTTCTTGAAATAAGCATTTTATCCTCGACCTTCCACGTTTTGTCCGGCAAGGTTATAGAAACGTGTTGCTCGGGAAAGACGTAGGTCCACGGGGTCGTTATTTTATAAAAGCCACGAATAGTAGAAAGGATTAAAAAGGCGACTACGCCGCAGATAAGATAACGCAACCTGATGCTGGTTGTATTATGGGCGAAGTAAATAATCCCTGCGATAATTATCAGAAAAACAAATAAAATAATGCTGGCTAATATAATTGCATAAGTCGAGAGGGATATAAACCACAATCCGACACCGAGGAAAGCGAACAGCAGTGTGGTCCCATAAATAATGAGGGTTGCCGATGAGTCACGCATAAACATCCTTGTTGAAATAAAGGGGAAAATCCCCCCTTTATCTTACAGGGATTATTTATTCGATATCCAGTGCATCTTCGGAAAGAATAATCCCGGTGTTATCGGCATAAAGATGGTCCCCGGAGAAGAAGGTCACGCCGCCAAAGTTAACGCGAACGTCGCTTTCGCCGATGCCGTCACCCGCAGCGCCTACCGGAATGGCCGCGATGGCCTGAATTCCGATATCCAGGTCTTCGAGATCGTCCACCTGACGCACGGAGCCGTACACCACGATGCCTTCCCACTCGTTCTGGACGGCAATTCCGGCCAGTTCGGCATCAATCAGTGCGCGACGCACGGATCCGCCGCCGTCGACCACCAGAACGCGACCACGGCCGTTCTGTTCGAGCAGATCGTACAGCAACCCGTTGTCCTCGAAACATTTCACCGTGACGATTTGACCGCCAAACGACGACCGCCCACCAAAGTTGGAGAACAGCGGTTCAACGACGTTGACATCTTCCTGGTAGATGTCACAAAGCTCGGAGGTATCGTATTTCATAGGTTTAACGCTCAGTTGCTGCGAATGTGTTCAGTATATCGTGCGAAATGCGTTGTTGGCAAAATCATCAATTGTTAATTGATATTTGTCAGCTAACTGAGCGTCTGACTTAACACAATCCCAATGACGAACAACAGGTTAGTCAGCAGCGCGCCTTTTACCGTACGTTCCAGCATCGGCGGCATAGCGGACGGGCTGAGTTCACGCATCACAAAGCGGGCCTGCTTAACCAGCAGCGGCGCGGCAAGCGCAAACAGCCAGCCCCAGAGACTGTGAAGAGAAATCAGGTTAAACAGCGCCAGGCAAACCAAAGCGCCGATGAGCAGGCAGGCATGATAGCGGCGCGCATTCACCGGCCCCAGACGCACCGCCAGCGTGTTCTTGCCGTTCTCACGGTCGCTGTCGATATCGCGCAGGTTATTGATGTTCAGCACCGCCGTCGCCAGCAGGCCGCAGGCGGTCGCGGGAAGGAACAGGGCAGGGATCACCGTATGCGCCTGTAAGTACCAGCTCCCCATCACGCTCAGCCAGCCGAAGAACACCAGCACGGAGATATCCCCGAGGCCAATATAGCCGTAAGGGCGCGTGCCGACGGTGTAGGTGATGGCCGCGATAATGGCGAGCAGACCCAGCACCAGGAAGCCAATGAAATCGCTGGTGGTTTTCGAGGCGACCGTCACCAGCGCCAGGCCGGATAGGCAAATCAGTACCACGGTGATAATCAGCGCGCGCTTCATCTGTGCCTGGGTAATGACCCCTTTCTGCATCCCGCGCAGCGGCCCGATACGGTCCGGCTTATCACTGCCCTTCACCGCATCACCATAGTCGTTAGCGAGGTTGGAGAGGATTTGCAGCAGGCCGGCGGTAATCAATGCCAGAGCGGCGACCAGCGGATCAAAATAACCTTGCCACCAGGCAAGCGCCGTACCGACGATAATCGCGGCAAAGGCCAGAGGAAGCGTTTTAGGGCGCAAGCTTTCGAGCCACGCCTGAGTACGGCTGATATCAGTCATAGTAATTTAGCCAATAAAAATGGGGGCCTTAGCCCCCATTAACAGTGATGAGAATGCAGTAACCGCGATTATAGGATAAAACGGCTCAGATCTTCATCTGCCACTAACGCATCCAGATGTTTGCTCACATATTCTGCGTCAATGGTAATGGTTTGACCGTTGAGGTCGCTCGCATCATACGAGATATCTTCCACCAGGCGTTCCAGCACGGTGTGCAGACGACGCGCACCGATGTTCTCGGTGGTTTCGTTGACCTGCCATGCGGCCTGGGCGATACGCTTGATACCGTCCTCGGTGAACTCAAGGTTCACGCCTTCCGTCGCCATCAGCGCTTTGTACTGTACGGTAGCAGAGGCGTTTGGCTCGGTCAGGATGCGCTCGAAATCTTCAGTGGTCAGCGCCTGCAGCTCAACGCGGATAGGCAGACGACCCTGCAGTTCCGGGATTAGATCCGACGGGCTGGCCACCTGGAACGCACCGGAAGCGATAAACAGGATGTGGTCCGTTTTCACCATGCCGTGCTTGGTGGAGACGGTGCAGCCTTCAACCAGCGGCAGCAGGTCGCGCTGTACGCCTTCGCGGGACACGTCCGGGCCGGAACTGTTGCCGCCGCGCTTACAAATTTTGTCGATTTCGTCGATGAACACGATGCCGTGCTGCTCAACCGCGTCGATAGCGTCCTGCTTCAGCTCTTCCGGGTTCACCAGCTTCGCCGCTTCTTCTTCAATCAGCAGCTTCATCGCATCTTTGATTTTCAGCTTACGCGCTTTCTGCTTCTGGCCACCCAGGTTTTGGAACATGGACTGCAGCTGGCTGGTCATCTCTTCCATGCCCGGAGGCGCCATGATTTCCACGCCCATCGGCGCGGCCGCGAGGTCGATCTCAATCTCTTTGTCGTCCAGCTGGCCTTCACGCAGTTTTTTGCGGAACGCCTGACGCGCGGCTGAAGGCTCAGACTGCTGTTCAGCCTGGCCCCAGTTGTTTTTCGCCGGTGGGATCAGCACGTCGAGAATGCGCTCTTCGGCCATCTCTTCCGCGCGGTAGCGGTTTTTCTCGATCGCCTGGACGCGCACCATTTTGATCGCCGAGTCGGTCAGATCGCGGATGATGGAGTCCACTTCTTTACCCACATAGCCCACTTCGGTGAACTTGGTGGCTTCAACTTTGATGAACGGCGCGTTCGCCAGCTTCGCCAGACGACGGGCGATTTCTGTTTTCCCGACGCCGGTCGGGCCGATCATCAGAATGTTTTTCGGCGTGACTTCGTGACGCAGCTCTTCATCAAGCTGCATACGACGCCAGCGGTTACGCAGCGCGATGGCCACGGAGCGCTTGGCGTTATCCTGGCCGATAATGTGTTTGTTCAGTTCGCTGACAATTTCGCGTGGGGTCATTTCAGACATGGGAGGTCCTTACGCTTTGGAGGTCAATTCTTCGATGGTGTGGTTGTGGTTGGTATAGATGCAGATATCACCTGCAATATCCAACGCCTTCACCGCGATATCACGCGCGTTCATGTCGGTATTTTCCAACAGCGCGCGGGCTGCAGCCTGGGCATAAGGGCCGCCAGAGCCGATGGCAATCAGGTCGTTTTCCGGCTGAATCACGTCACCGTTACCGGTGATGATAAGCGAAGCGGTTTCATCCGCGACCGCCAGCAGCGCTTCGAGCTTGCGCAGCATACGGTCGGTACGCCAGTCTTTCGCCAGCTCAACGGCGGCTTTCACCAGATGACCCTGGTGCATTTCCAGTTTGCGTTCAAACAGTTCAAACAGCGTGAAGGCATCCGCCGTGCCGCCTGCAAAACCGGCGATCACTTTGTCGTTGTAGAGACGACGCACTTTCTTCACGTTGCCTTTCATGACGGTATTACCCAGCGTGGCCTGGCCATCACCGGCGATTACCACATGGCCGTTACGGCGTACACTTACTATTGTTGTCACGAGCAGACCCCCTGGTTACAAATTCGGGAAACAGAAGCCCTGAGCCTGTGCTCAGGGCTGAATTAAATGATAGATGGGGGAGATTTTGGGGGTTTCAACCCCCGGAGGCGAGTCGAATGCAGTTTGTATGACCGGCCACTTTCAGGCGCGAAATGGTGCCATCGGCATTTTCTTTGCCTTTGACCGGGCCAATCACCACGCGATTCCAGCCGTTGTTGGTGGTAATGCGTGAATCAAATCCTTCAAACGCCAACTGAGCACGCACCGTTTCCGCCTGCTCGGCGCCTTTAAACGAACCGCACTGCACCATCCAGCGGCGCTCGTCTTTTTTCTCTGCCGTCTGCTTCGGCGCTTCGGTCTCTTTGGTCACCGGCGCGGCCTGCTGCGTTTTCGGCTGCTGCGCGGTGGTATGCGCTGGCGTCTGGAGCAGATCCTGATACGGCTGAGCCGCTTGTTTTTGTGGCTGCGCTTTTGGCTGTTGAACAGGCTGTGATTGCACCGTACGCGTCTGCTGCTGCGGTTGCTGGTAAGGCTGCGCTTTCGGCTGCTGCACCGGCTGGGTTTGCGTCCACTGCTGCTGTTGCTGCTGCTGAATTTGTGCCTGGCGCTGACGCTGCAGCTGCAGCGTTTGCTGACGCTGTGCTGGCGTCTGTTCATTCCACGGCACTTCGTTCAGCTGCGTTGGCTGCTGACGCATATCGGCCTGCATTTGTGCCAGCAGCTGGCGCTGCTCGTCCGTCAGCTGGTCGGCATTTTTCACTTCGCCACCGGCTGAAGGCTCGGTTGGCGCACGCACGCCAGGTTGACGGCTTTCCAGCTCTTTAATATAGCGCCAGCGCTCTTCAGGTTTCGGCGGCAGACCATTTCCCGCCACTTTGTTGCCCTGAAGCGCCTCGGACTCTTCTTTTTTATGGTGCGTGATGAAGTACAGGCCGCCAATAAAAGCCACCAGTACCGCCGCAGCAATAGCGACCATTGCTGGCGAGACCGCAGGCAGATTACGCTGCTTGCTTTTTGAACTACTCTTTTTGCGTCGCGAAGGTGCCGGCTGGCCGCGACGTACATAATCTCGTTGTGCCACTATCGTTTCGCTGTATTTATTCGTTCGTCAGCCCGCCATGTTACTTAAGCGGCGGGGCTTTGACCAGATAAGGGTGTCCGAAAGGCGTTTACTTTAAGTCAATGCCTGGGTAGAGCCGCGAACAATCAGCTCGCAGTCCAGTAACCGTGAGCCGCTGCTAACTGTTTGACCCTGCAGCTGATCCAGCAGAAGCAGCATCGCTTCACGGCCAATCTGATAGCGCGGTTGTGACACGGTGGAGAGCGGCGGATCGCAAAACTCTGAAAGCGAAATGTTATCGAAACCGATAATCGACAGATCTTTCGGCACGCGTAAGCCACGGCGTTTGGCGTGGGACAGCGCCCCCAGCGCCATCACGTCGCTGTGGCAGAACACCGCTGTTGGCGGTTCCGGCAGCGCCAGCAGTTTCTCCAGCGCTTGTCCGCCCGCTTCGAAAGTAAAATCACCGCGCGCAATGTAGTGCGGATCGACAATCGCACCGGTACGGCGCAGCGCCTGAACATAGCCCTGCAGGCGATAGTGGCAGAGCGGCATCTCTTCCGGCCCGGCAATGCAGCCAATCCGCTTATGCCCTAGCTCCTGAAGATAGTTCACCGCGTTGAACGCGGCCGTCAGGTTATCGATATGAACCGTCGGCAGCTCCAGCTCGGGGGCAAACTCGTTGGCCATCACCATCGGTGGTAAATTGCGCTGTTCTTCGATGCTGGCATCAAACGGCAGGCGTGAGCCAAGCAGCAGCATGCCGTCAATCTGCTTGGTAATAATGAGGTCGATAAAGGTTTTTTCCTGCTGGTTCTGATGGGCGCAGTCGCCAATCAGCACCAGATAGCCCTGCTCCGCAGCCGTCACTTCGATGCCGCGAATGATCTCGCTAAAGAAGGGATCGCAGATGTCCGGCACTATCACCAGGATGGTCCGCGATTCATTGCGCTTGACGTTCCGCCCCATGGCCTGAGGGAAGTAACCCACTTCCAGCGCCGCCTGTTCAACCTTGTTACGGGTCGCCTGGGAGACTTTATCCGGGTTCATTAATGCGCGGGACACGGTTGCTGTTGAGACTTGTGCTTTCTCGGCAACGTCTTTCATGGTCGCCGTGGCAACCTCTTTCCTGGACTTCAACGTCTTCTCCTCGCCTGAACACCGAACTGCGGACACCACCATTTTTACAGATAGTTAATGGAATCGGTTACAGAATTTTCATAAAAAGTGTGAGGCGCGTTAAATTTTTCGATCCGTCTTCAGCCTTCGATGGGATCGACGTCCAGTACCCACTTCACTTTTCGCGCTTCCGGCAGGGTGTTGATGAGCGCCAGCGTGCCGCTGACGATGTGCTGCAGGCGAATACGCGAGGGGTGCTGGAGTAAAATTTGCCAGCGAAAACGTCCGCCGCGCTTCGGCGCCAGCGCCGGCACCGGGCCCAGGATCCACAGCTGGTTATCCACCAGCGGGCTGGCCTGCAGGAGATTCCTCAGCTGTTGCAGGAAAAGCGGGGCCTGCTGGTTGTTATGATCTTCCGCGCGGATGATGACGTGGCTGGTCCACGGCGGCAGCTGCATGGTCTGGCGCTCGGCCAACGCCTGCTCGGCGAAGGCGTCATAGCCTTTATGCAGCAGGGTTTGCAGCAGCGGGTGCTCAGGGTGGTGCGTTTGCAGTACCACCTCGCCCTGCTTGCCAGCACGTCCCGCACGCCCTGCCACCTGGGTATAAAGCTGGGCGAAGCGCTCGGCGGAGCGGAAATCGGCCGAGAACAGCGCGCCGTCCACGTCCAGCAGGGCGACCAGCGTCACGTCCGGGAAGTGGTGCCCTTTGGCCAGCATCTGAGTACCAATCAGGATGCGCGCGCCGCCGCGATGCACTTCTGCCAGCTGCTGTTCCAGCGCGCCTTTGCGGCTGGTGGTGTCCCGGTCGATTCGGGAAATAGGCACGTCCGGGAAGAAGGGGCCAAGCGCCTGTTCAAGTTGTTCCGTGCCCAGACCGACCGGCACGATATGCGTTGATCCGCACGACGGGCACTGGCGCGGCACCGGGCGCTGGCTGTCGCAGTGGTGGCAGCGCAGGTGACGCTGGGCCTGATGGAAGGTGTAGTAGTGGTCACAGCGCGGGCATTCTGCAATCCAGCCGCAGTCGTGGCACAGCAGGGCGGGGGCGAATCCGCGACGGTTCAGGAACAGGATCACCTGGTTCCCCGCCTGCAAATGCTGGCGCATGCGGGAAATCAATGCGGGCGCTAACCCTGCCTGCACCTGCTGGCCTTTGAGATCCAGCACGTGCTGAATGGCCGGACGGGCGTTCCCCGCGCGACGCGTCAGGCGCAGCATGTGATATTTACGCTGGCGCACGTTGTGCAGCGTTTCGAGCGCCGGCGTGGCGGAGCCGAGAATAATGGGAATTTGCTCGCTGTGCGCGCGGTAGACCGCCAGATCGCGGGCATGGTAGCGCCAGCCTTCCTGCTGTTTATAGGAGCTGTCGTGCTCTTCATCGATCACGATAACGCCAAGGTTTTTAAACGGCGTAAACAGCGACGAGCGGGTGCCGATCACTATCGCCGCTTCGCCGTTTTTCGCTTTCAGCCAGGCGCTAAGGCGCTCGCTATCGTTAAGCCCCGAGTGCAGCACCTCAACCGGCGCGTTAAAGCGCTCGCGGAATCGGGCGATTGTCTGCGGCGTCAGGCCGATTTCCGGCACCATCACCAGCGCCTGTTTACCCTGCGCGAGCACGTTTTCCAGTACGCTCAGGTAGACTTCCGTTTTGCCGGAGCCCGTCACGCCCGCCAGCAGCCAGGCGGAAAAATGGTCCGAGGCGCTGTGAATGGCGCCTACCGCGGTGGCCTGCTCGGTATTCAGACGCAGGCGATCGCCTGAGACGGAGAAGCCGTCGCGCCAGTCGTGAAGGGCAGGCGCTTCGCTGGCCAGCTCGCTCAGCCCTTTCTTTCTTAATGCCTGTAGCGCGGTTTCGCTGACCTCAAGCTCGTTAACCTGATGCCGCCAGATTTTCCCCTGACGCAGCGCCGCTAGCGCCTGCTGCTGTTTCTGCGAGCGCTTGAGGCTGTTAATGTCCACGGCCTGCCCCTGTTCGGTGGCAAACCAGTACCACATCGGGGCGTGGCTGGCACTCTTGCCCTGGCGCAGCAGAATAGGCAGGGCGTGGAAGAGGACGTCGCCAATCGGATGGTGATAATAATCCGCCGCCCACAGCAGCAGTCGCCAGGTGCTGGTGGAGAAAACCGGCTCGAGGTCCAGCACCTCAACGACCGACTTCAGTTCATTGAGGGGCAATTCGCTTTTATCGCTGACGGAGACGACGATCCCCACGCGCTGCTGTTTGCCAAACGGCACGGTCACGCGACAGCCCGCTTTGGCACTCATGCTGTCGGGCAGCAGGTAGTCAAAGGTGCGGGGAAGCGGAACGGGCAGGGCAACGTGAGCGACGGGCATCGAATCTTCCTGACTTGAAAAGTGGCGCGTTAGTATACACATTAGTAAAAGCGGCGTGCGGATCAGTTTGCATACGTTGGTTAAATTCTGTATGATTCGCCGCCTTTGGTGTACTTTACGCCAAAGAACTTACATTCAACATCGCGTGGTGTCTGGCGTTAGGGCTGGAAGAGCGACGCGGCCTTAACTGAGGTTCTCCCATGAAAAAAGATATTCACCCGAAATACGAAATGATTACTGCAAACTGCTCTTGCGGTAACTCTATCCAGATCCGCTCTACCGTGGGTCACGATCTGAACCTGGACGTGTGCGGCAAATGCCACCCGTTCTACACTGGTAAGCAGCGTGATGTTGCAACCGGTGGCCGTGTTGACCGCTTCAACAAGCGTTTCAGCATCCCGGGCGCTAAATAAGTTTCCCGAAAAAAAGGCACCGCAAGGTGCCTTTTTTGTATCCGCTTCTCAGTATTCCCACGTCTCCGGGTCAATACCCAGTTCACGCATGATCACCTTCGCCTCTTCCGGGATTTCGTCGCTACGCTCTTTGCGCAGATCGTCATCGTTCGGCAACGGTTGGCCGGTAAACGCATGCAGGAACGCTTCGCACAGCAGTTCGCTGTTAGTCGCGTGGCGCAGGTTATTCACCTGACGACGCGTACGTTCATCGGTGAGGATCTTCAACACCTTCAGAGGAATGGAAACCGTAATTTTCTTTACTTGCTCACTCTTCTTACCGTGCTCAGCGTATGGGCTGATATATTCGCCGCTCCATTCAGCCATGAGATACCTTTAATCCTCTCAGTCATTAATCTAAAGGTGCAAACCGGTCACTGTCCGTTTTGAACCGTAATCTTGCGTAGTTTACCGTAGAGACGATACCGTGGCACGGATATTGCCGCTGCAGCGTGCACTAAAGCATATAATTTTAACGGCTATTTGCGCATTGCTCAATCTATACGCAAAGAAGTTTAGATGTCCAGATGTATTGACGTCCATACTTTCAATGTTTACTCTGGTGCCTGACTTTTCACCTCATTCGCCAGGAAGCCCTCACCATGACGCGTAAACAGGCCACTATCGCAGTGCGTAGCGGATTAAATGATGACGAGCAGTACGGCTGCGTTGTCCCGCCCATTCATCTTTCCAGTACCTACAATTTCACCGGATTTAATGAACCCCGCGCGCATGACTATTCGCGTTGTGGCAATCCTACGCGTGATGTGACCCAGCGTGCGCTGGCCGAGCTGGAAGGGGGCGCAGGGGCAGTATTAACCAATACCGGGATGTCCGCCATTCACCTGGTGACGACAGTTTTCCTGAAACCGGGCGATCTGCTGGTTGCGCCGCACGACTGCTACGGCGGGAGCTATCGCCTGTTTGATAGCCTGGCAAAGCGCGGCTGCTACCGCGTGCTGTTTGTCGATCAAAACGACGAACAGGCGCTGAAACAGGCGCTGGCAGAGAAACCAAAGCTGGTTCTGGTGGAAAGTCCAAGCAACCCATTGTTGCGCGTTGTCGACATTGCGAAAATTTGTCAGCTCGCAAGGGATGCGGGAGCGATAAGTGTAGTGGATAATACCTTCCTCAGTCCGGCGCTTCAGAACCCGTTAGCACTGGGTGCGGATCTGGTATTGCATTCATGTACTAAATATCTGAACGGCCATTCTGACGTGGTGGCGGGCGTGGTGATTGCCAAAGATCCCGACGTTGTCACGGAACTGGCATGGTGGGCCAATAACATTGGCGTCACCGCGGGCGCGTTCGACAGCTACCTGCTGTTGCGCGGCATCCGCACGCTGTCGCCGCGCATGGACGTGGCGCAGCGTAATGCCCAGGCGATTGTCGATTTCCTGAAAACCCAGCCGCTGGTGAAGAAGCTTTATCACCCGTCGCTGCCGGAAAACCAGGGGCACGAGATTGCCGCGCGCCAGCAAAAGGGATTTGGCGCGATGTTAAGTTTTGAACTGGACGGTGACGAGCAAACGCTGCGTCGCTTCCTGAGCGGGCTGTCATTGTTTACGCTGGCGGAATCCTTAGGTGGGGTTGAAAGCTTGATCTCCCACGCCGCGACCATGACGCACGCAGGTATGGCACCCGAAGCACGTGCCGCCGCCGGGATTTCCGAGACGCTGCTGCGTATCTCAACCGGCATTGAAGATTCTGAAGATTTAATTGCCGATCTGGAAAATGGCTTCCGGATCGCAGCCAAGGGGTAATCATGAGTGTGATAGCGCAGGCAGGGGCGAAGGGTCGTCAGCTGCACAAGTTTGGTGGTAGTAGTCTTGCTGATGTGAAATGTTACCTGCGCGTCGCAGGGATCATGACCGAATATTCACAGCCGGGTGACATGATGGTTGTCTCAGCGGCGGGCAGCACCACCAACCAGTTGATTAGCTGGCTGAAACTGAGCCAGACCGATCGCCTTTCTGCGCATCAGGTGCAACAGTCCTTACGTCGTTACCAGAGCGAGCTGATTGCCGGCCTGCTGCCTGCGGACGTGGCGGACGGGCTGATCAGCGCTTTCACGCACGATCTTGAGCGTCTTGCTGCCCTGCTGGACAGCGGGATTACCGACGCGGTGTATGCCGAAGTGGTGGGCCACGGTGAAGTGTGGTCCGCGCGTCTGATGGCCGCCGTGCTGCAACATCTGGGCGTGGAAGCGGCCTGGCTCGACGCGCGCGATTTCCTGCGCGCGGAACGCGCCGCGCAGCCGCAGGTGGATGAAGGGTTGTCCTACCCGTTGCTACAGCAGCTGCTGGTGCAGCATCCGGGCAAACGTATTGTCGTCACCGGCTTTATCAGCCGCAGCAACGCGGGCGAAACCGTGCTGCTGGGCCGTAACGGCTCGGACTACTCGGCAACGCAGATTGGTGCCCTGGCGGGCGTGTCCCGCGTCACCATCTGGAGCGACGTGGCCGGTGTTTACAGCGCGGACCCGCGTAAGGTGAAAGATGCCTGTCTGCTGCCGCTGCTGCGTCTCGACGAAGCCAGCGAGCTGGCACGGCTGGCTGCGCCGGTACTGCACGCGCGCACGCTGCAGCCGGTTTCCGGCAGCGATATCGACCTGCAGCTGCGCTGTAGCTATACGCCGGACCAGGGTTCCACGCGCATTGAGCGCGTGCTGGCGTCCGGCACGGGCGCGCGTATTGTCACCAGCCACGACGACATCTGCCTGATTGAGTTCCAGGTCCCTGCCGGTCAGGATTTCAAACTGGCACATAAAGATATCGACACGATCCTGAAACGCGCCCAGGTGCGTCCGCTGGCCGTTGGCGTTCACAATGACCGTCAGCTGCTGCAGTTCTGCTATACCGCCGAAGTGGCGGACAGCGCGCTGAAAATTCTGGATGAAGCGGGCCTGCCGGGCGAGCTTCGCCTGCGTCAGGGGTTGGCGCTGGTGGCGATGGTGGGCGCGGGCGTCACCCGTAACCCGCTGCACTGCCACCGCTTCTGGCAGCAGCTGAAAGGCCAGCCGGTGGAGTTCACCTGGCAGTCGGAAGAGGGCATCAGCCTGGTCGCGGTCCTGCGGAAAGGGCCAACCGAGAGCCTGATTCAGGGCCTGCACACCTCCCTGTTCCGCGCGGAAAAACGCATTGGGCTGGTACTGTTTGGGAAAGGCAACATCGGCTCCCGCTGGCTGGAGCTGTTTGCCCGCGAGCAGGTCACGCTCTCGGCGCGTACCGGATTTGAATTTATTCTTGCGGGCGTGGTGGACAGCCGCCGCAGCCTGCTGAACTACGAAGGGCTGGACGCAAGCCGCGCGCTTGCCTTCTTTAACGATGAAGCCGTAGAGCAGGATGAAGAAGCGCTGTTCCTGTGGATGCGCGCGCACCCGTATGACGATCTGGTGGTGCTGGACGTTACCGCCAGCGAACAGCTTGCCGATCAGTATCTGGATTTCGCCAGCCACGGTTTCCACGTCATCAGCGCCAATAAGCTGGCGGGGGCAAGCAGCACCGATAAATACCGCCAGATCCACGACGCGTTCGAAAAAACGGGCCGCCACTGGCTCTATAACGCCACCGTTGGCGCGGGCCTGCCGGTTAACCACACCGTGCGCGACCTGATTGAAAGCGGCGACAGCATTCTGGCGCTGAGCGGGATCTTCTCCGGCACGCTCTCCTGGCTATTCCTGCAGTTTGACGGCACCGTACCATTCACCGACCTGGTGGATCAGGCGTGGCAGCAGGGCTTAACCGAGCCCGATCCGCGCGTTGATCTCTCCGGTAAAGACGTGATGCGCAAGCTGGTGATCCTGGCGCGCGAAGCCGGTTATGACATCGAGCCGGATTCTGTACGCGTCGAGTCGCTGGTCCCTGCGGGCTGCGAGGAAGGGTCCGTTGACCATTTCTTCGAGAACGGTGACGAGCTGAATGACCAGATGGTGCAGCGTCTGGAAGCGGCAAATGAGATGGGGCTGGTGTTGCGCTACGTGGCGCGTTTCGAGGCGAACGGTAAGGCGCGCGTGGGTGTCGAAGCGGTGCGTCCTGACCATCCGCTGGCGGCGCTGCTGCCGTGCGATAACGTCTTCGCCATTGAAAGCCGCTGGTACCGCGATAACCCGCTGGTGATCCGCGGTCCGGGCGCGGGGCGCGACGTCACCGCCGGGGCGATCCAGTCCGACATCAACCGTCTGGCTAAGCTGCTGTAACCCCTCACCCTAACCCTCTCCCCAAAGGGGAGAGGGGACTGCTCGGTGCGGTCTTTTCCCCCTCATCATGAATTTCTCTCATCTTCCCTGAGCAAACCTCACCGTTATTGTTGATTATTTATGTTGACGTCCCTTCGCTTTTCCGTCATTTTTACATCTGGACGTCTAAACGTATAGAAGTTCACAACACAACAGACAACGACACGCGAAAGATAGAGGTAAGGTATGAGCTTTTTTCACGCCAACCAGCGGGAAGCACTGAATCAGAGCCTGGCCGAAGTAAACGGCCAGATTAACGTCTCTTTTGAATTTTTCCCGCCGCGCACCAGTGAAATGGAGCAAACCCTGTGGAGCTCTATCGATCGCCTGAGCAGCCTGAAGCCAAAGTTTGTCTCCGTGACATACGGTGCGAACTCCGGCGAGCGTGACCGTACGCACAGCATCATTAAAGGCATTAAGGACAGAACCGGTCTGGAAGCGGCACCGCACCTGACCTGTATCGACGCCACTCGCGATGAACTGCGCGCCATTGCCCAGGACTACTGGAACAACGGTATTCGCCATATCGTTGCCCTGCGCGGCGATCTCCCTCCCGGCAGCGGCAAGCCAGAGATGTATGCGGCCGACCTGGTCGGGCTGCTGAAAGAGGTGGCCGACTTCGATATCTCCGTAGCCGCCTACCCTGAAGTTCATCCGGAAGCGAAAAGCGCCCAGGCGGATCTGCTTAACCTGAAGCGTAAGGTGGAGGCTGGTGCCAACCGCGCCATCACCCAGTTCTTCTTTGACGTGGAAAGCTATCTGCGCTTCCGCGACCGCTGCGTCTCGGCTGGTATCGACGTCGAAATCATCCCTGGCATTTTGCCTGTCTCGAACTTCAAACAGGCGAAGAAATTCGCCGATATGACCAACGTGCGCATTCCGCTGTGGATGTCCAAAATGTACGAAGGGCTGGACGATGACCCGGAAACCCGCAAGCTGGTGGGGGCCAACATCGCGATGGACATGGTGAAGATTTTAAGCCGCGAAGGGGTGAAAGATTTCCACTTCTACACGCTGAACCGTGCGGAGATGAGCTACGCCATTTGTCACACGCTCGGCGTTCGCCCGGCGTAATCAGCAAAAAGCCCTCATAAAATTGAGGGCTTTTTAGTCAGGTAGAAAGTTAAAAGGTATTAACTATCGAATCTGTGGATTAATTCAACTATATCTTATTGCTAGTGGTGTATATCGTAACGGTAACACTGTAAAGGGAGCATAGCGATGAGCACGTCAGACGAGACCAATAACGCGGCATCCGCCGGCAAATGTCCGTTCCATCAGGGCGGCGTCGATCACAGCGCGGGCGCAGGTACCGGCAGTAAAGAGTGGTGGCCTAAACAACTCCGCATCGATCTTCTAAATCAACATTCCAACCGTTCTAACCCTCTGGGTGAAGACTTCGACTACCGCAAAGAATTCAGCAAGCTCGACTATTCCGCCCTCAAGGGCGATCTCAAAGCCCTGTTAACCGACTCTCAACCCTGGTGGCCTGCCGACTGGGGCAGCTATGCTGGCCTGTTTATTCGCATGGCCTGGCACGGTGCCGGTACCTATCGCTCCGTTGACGGACGCGGCGGTGCCGGACGCGGTCAGCAGCGCTTTGCGCCACTGAACTCCTGGCCTGATAACGTCAGCCTGGATAAAGCGCGCCGCCTGCTGTGGCCAATCAAGCAAAAATACGGACAAAAAATCTCCTGGGCCGACCTGTTTATCCTCGCGGGTAACGTGGCGCTGGAGAACTCCGGCTTCCGCACCTTTGGTTTTGGCGCCGGTCGTGAAGACGTCTGGGAACCGGATCTGGACGTGAACTGGGGCGATGAAAAAGCCTGGCTGACCCACCGTGACCCGGAAGCGCTGGCGAAGCGTCCTCTGGGTGCCACTGAAATGGGCCTGATTTACGTGAACCCGGAAGGGCCAAACGCCAGCGGTGAACCGCTGTCGGCGGCTGCGGCAATTCGCGCAACCTTCGGCAACATGGGGATGAACGACGAAGAGACCGTCGCGCTGATTGCAGGCGGCCATACGCTCGGTAAAACCCACGGCGCGGGTGAAGCCACGCACGTTGGTACCGATCCGGAAGCCTCGCCGATTGAAGCGCAGGGCTTAGGCTGGGCCAGCACGCATGGCACCGGTATTGGTGCTGATGCTATCACCTCCGGGCTGGAAGTCATCTGGTCACAAACTCCGACCCAGTGGAGCAACTACTTCTTCGAGAACCTGTTCAAATACGAATGGGTGCAGACCCGTAGCCCGGCAGGCGCGATTCAGTTTGAAGCCGTGGATGCGCCGGAAATCATGCCCGATCCGTTCGACCCGTCGAAGAAACGCAAACCTACCATGCTGGTCACCGACCTGACGCTGCGTTTTGACCCGGAATTCGAGAAAATTTCCCGTCGCTTCCTGAACGATCCGCAGGCCTTTAACGAAGCCTTCGCGCGTGCGTGGTTCAAACTGACCCACCGCGATATGGGGCCAAAAGCACGGTACATCGGTCCGGAAGTGCCGAAAGAAGATCTGATTTGGCAGGATCCGCTGCCGCAGGCGGTGTTCAATCCGTCGAAAGAGGACATTGAAAGCCTGAAGGCGGAAATTGCGGCCTCCGGCCTCTCCGTGAGCGAACTGGTTTCCGTTGCCTGGGCGTCTGCATCGACCTTCCGCGGCGGCGACAAGCGCGGCGGTGCCAACGGCGCGCGTCTGGCGCTGGCTCCTCAGCGCGACTGGGATGTGAACGCCGCGGCGGTTCGCGCGTTGCCGGCTCTGGAAGCTATCCAGCGCACCACCAATAAAGCCTCGCTGGCCGATATTATCGTGCTGGCGGGCGTCGTGGGCGTTGAGCAGGCGGCGAAAGCGGCGGGCGTTTATGTCAACGTACCGTTCACCCCGGGCCGCGTGGATGCGCGTCAGGACCAGACGGATATCGAGATGTTCAACCTGCTCGAGCCGGTTGCCGACGGTTTCCGCAACTACCGTGCGCAGGTGGATGTGTCCACGACGGAGTCACTGCTAATTGATAAGGCCCAGCAGCTGACCCTGACCGCGCCTGAACTGACGGTGCTGATCGGCGGCCTGCGCGTGCTGGGTACAAACTTCGATGGCAGCAAGAATGGCGTATTCACCAACCGCGAAGGCGTGCTGAGCAACGATTTCTTCGTGAACCTGCTGGACATGAACACCCAGTGGAAGGCGACCGACGAATCTAATGAACTGTTTGCCGGAAGCGATCGCGCCAGCGGTGAAGTGAAATATACCGCGACCCGCGCCGACCTGGTCTTTGGCTCGAACGCTGTCCTGCGCGCGCTGGCAGAGGTTTACGCCAGCAGCGATGCGCACGAGAAGTTCGTCCGTGACTTCGTTGCCGCTTGGGCGAAGGTAATGGATTTGGATCGTTTTGATCTGCGATAAATAAATATCCCCGCCACGGCGGGGATATTTTTGCCAATAATACAGGCCGGGTAAGGCGCAGCCGCCGCCCGGCTTTTTATTACTCCCACTCCCGCAGGAACCGCTGTCCATACTGGTCAGCCACCAGCAGCGCCGCGTAAACCTGATCCGGCGTCACGCCGCCCGGCATGTTGTGAATGGTCTCCCCTTCGGCACAGGACGCTTCCGCGATCAGACGCATTTTGGCCGGAATATCCTCTTTGATATTCAGCTGTGCCAGCGTGATCGGCAACCCCACGCTGTGGCAAAGCGCGGCGACGGTCTCTATTTCTTCAACCGGGGCGTTCTCCAGCACCAGCTGCGTCAGCGTGCCAAACGCCACTTTTTCACCGTGATAGAAGTGATGCGCATCCGGCACTGCCGTCATGCCGTTGTGAATGGCGTGTGCCGCCGCCAGACCGCCGCTTTCAAAGCCCACGCCGCTGAGATAGGTGTTGGCTTCGATAATGCGTTCCAGCGCTGGCGTTACCACGTGCTGTTCCGCTGCCAGCATTGCCTTCTCACCCTCTTCAACCAGCGTGTTGTAGCACAGCTCGGCCAGCGCTAACGCCGCCTGGGTGCACTTGCCGCCCGCCATGGTGGTTGCGCCGCTGCGCGAGCAGGCGCGTGCTTCAAACCAGGTCGCGAGCGCATCGCCTATCCCGGCGGCCAGCAGGCGCGCAGGCGCACCCGCCACCACTTTGGTGTCGACAATGACCATATTCGGGTTGTGCGGCAACATCAGGTAGCGATCGAACTCGCCGCTGTCGGTGTAAATGACGGAAAGGGCGCTGCACGGCGCATCGGTAGAGGCAATGGTCGGCGCAATGGCCACCGGCACGTCCATGAAATGCGCCAGCGCTTTGGCGGTATCCAGCGTTTTACCGCCGCCGATGCCCAACACCGCGAGACAGTCGGCACTGTCTGCCAGCTTTTTCAGGCGATCGATTTCATTTTGCGAACATTCGCCGCCAAACGGCGCGATTTCAGCGTGCAGTTCGGCTTTTTTGAAACTCTGACGCAGGGTCTCTTCAGCAAAACCCAGCACAAATTTATCGCCGACCACCAGCCAGCGATTGGCCAGGGGTTTCAGATAGTCATCGAGGCGAGTAAGCACGTCAGCGCCCTGAATATATTTCCCCGGCGATTGAATAATACGGTCCATAACGTTTCTCCCTTAGAGGTTGAGGTTACCAAACGCGTTTTTCCAGTCCTGCTCGAACTTCTCTATGGCTGACTCTACCGCCGGGGTGCCGAGCATTTGTTGCGCTACGTCTAAGGGAAGCGTGATTGCCTCGCACCCGGCAAGCAGGCAGTCCAGCGCCTGACGCGGCGTTTTAAAGCTGGCAGCCAGCACCCTGCTTTCCGGCGCGTGCTTTTCCATCAAGGATTGCAGCTCCTGGACCATGCGAATACCGTCGCCGCCCTGTGCGTCGACGCGGTTCACATATGGCGCGACATACTTCGCGCTTGCCAGCGCGGCCAGCAAACCCTGTGCGGCGCTATAAACGGCAGTGCCCAGCGTGGTAATGCCCTCTTTTTGAAGCGCCTTAATCGCGGTAAGGCCCTCAGCCGTGACAGGGATTTTCACCACGATGTCCGGGATGGCGTTACTCAGGCGTTTGGCCTCCGCCACCATGCCTTCGGCGTCGCGGCTCATGGTTTGAGCAAACAGCGTGCCTTCCGGTCCAATGGCTTTTTGCAGACGCGGCAGCACGTCCCAGATGGATTCGCAGCTGGCGGCAATGATGCTCGGATTTGTGGTGACGCCCGCTATGGGAAAAATGCGCGCCAGGCGTTCTACTTCCGCCACGTTGGCGGTATCCAGGTACAGTTCCATTACTCTTCCTCGTTTCAGAGTTCTAATTCGTGTTGTAGCAGGGAGGCGATAGCCTCTTCTGAGCTGGCGTTGACCAGCGCGCTGCGGAAATCGTCATGCATGATGCGGCGGGCCAGGCGGGAGAAAATACGCATATGCTGATCGCCCGCGGCGTGTTTGTTCAGCGTCAGCATGATGATGAATTGTGCTTCTTCATCTCCCCACATGACGGGGGATTTCAGGCGTACAACGCTGATGGTGGATTGCTCAATATGCTCCGATTTGCTGTGTGGAATGGCGAAACCAAAACCCAGCCCGGTGGAGAAGACCGCCTCGCGTGCCCACAGATCGGCTTCCAGCTTGCGCGGATAGCGGCAACGCCCGGCGAGCAGTAAGTTATCGGTCATCCCTTTCATGACCTCTTCTTTGCTATTCCAGTCGTTATCCAGAGAGATGCAGCGTGGCGTCACCAGCGGCGTATCCTGCTGATTCATGCGGAACTGGGCGAGCAGATGCTCCACTTCGAGCGATGTACGACACGCCATAGCCTGGTTCAGTAGCTGGCGACAGGCGCGGCTATCAAGCTGGGCCAGGCGCGCTTTGGTAGCGGGAATGGCAGGTGAGCCCATGCTGAGCTCGTCCAGACCAAGACCTACCAGTAGCGGCAGCACTGACCCTTTCGCGCCCAGTTCACCGCAGAGGCCAATCCATTTCCCCTGGCGATGCACTGCCTGCACCGCGTAATCCAGCGCGCGCAGGAAGGCCGGATTCAGGCTGTTGTAGTGGCGCGTGACTTTGGCGTTGTCGCGGTCGACGGCCAGCAGATACTGCGTCAGGTCATTGCTGCCAATACTAAAGAAATCAATCTCTTCGCAGCACTGATCGATGATGAACATCACCGAAGGCACTTCCAGCATAATGCCGAACGGGATTTTCTCATCAAACGGAATATGTTCATTGCGAAGCTGTTGTTTCGCTTCGGCAAGTTTCTCTTTGACCCACAGGATCTCTTCCATCGAGGAGATCATCGGGATCATGATCTTCAGATTGCCGTGAGCAGAGGCGCGCAGGATCGCTCGAAGCTGGGTGGTGAAAAGGGTTGCATACTCTTCATATATGCGCACGGCGCGGTAACCGAGGAACGGATTGTTCTCTGCCGGAATATTCAGATACTCCACCGGCTTATCACCGCCAATATCCATGGTACGTACAATAATGCTCCGCCCGTTTGCGCTCTCCAGCGCCTGACAGAAGATGTTGTATAGCTCGTTTTCGCCGGGCGCGCTGGTGCGATCCATATAAAGCATTTCAGTGCGGAACAGGCCCACGCCCTCGGCGCCGTTGCCAAATGCCCCCTGGGCTTCCACCGCGTGGGCGATGTTCGCGGCAATCTCTATGCGCAGACCGTCGGCCGTTCTGGCTTCACGATCGAGCCAGATGCGCTGCTGCTCGCGTATCGCCTGTTGTACCCGCGCTTCTTGTTGGTAGTAGCGCGCTACCGCATCGCTGGCATTGACTACGACCGCACCGGCATTGCCATCCACAAAGACAGACTGATTGCGCCAGTGCAGCAGGCTTTCACCGTCGACGCCCACCAGCGTCGGGATATTAAAGGAGCGCGCGAGGATCACGGTGTGCGAGGTGGTTCCGCCGCTTTTTAACAGCAACCCTTTGAGCATGGTTTTATCCAGTTCCAGGAACTGGCCGGGAGTGAGGTCGTCAGCAAGGCAGACGGTCGGTTGCGTCAGCTGCCCCGGAGACGGGAAACAAGCTTCACCGTAGATATGCTGTAAAAGCTGATAGCAGACGTCGCGCACGTCCAGTACGCGTTCCTGCAGATAGCTGCTGCTGGAACGAGAGAACGTCTCGCAGAAATGGTTGGCCGTGGCGATGATGGCCTGAGCGCAGCTTAAGCCCCGGTTGACCCCTGACAGGAGATGCTGGCGCAGCGAGGTATCCGTAGCCAGCGAGCGGTGGGCTTCAAGAATGGCGCTGGCGGTGCTGTCGCCTTCCAGCGCGTGCAGCTCAATGTGTTTGACCAGCAGCGTCAGACCGGTATCCAGCGCCGATTGCTCAGCTTCCACGTTTTGTGCTTCGGGTAAATCGGTCAGGGCGTTGAGATCCAGCGATGTCAGTACCGTCAGGATGCCCTGCCCACTGCCGCTGCATACCGGAGTGGCGCGAAAAAGCGTCGGGTTCAGGCGTGTCAGTGATTCTGGTAAGGGCTCCAGTTCCGTGCTGATAACTCCTTCAAGCGGTGCGTCACAGTGCGGAAACTCCTCTCTCAGCCACTGCTCCAGCCGCTGATGGGCATGTTGCTCATCTTCACCGCAGATTGCCAGACGGCAGGGATCGCCTGCCAGCGTATCGGTACCAATCAATGCCAGCGCGCTTTTGGCATCGCCTTTACGGTCCGTACGCAGGTTATGCCACTCGATTTGCGAGACAAACGTATTGCACAGCGTTTCCACATGACTTGCCGGACGCGCGTGAACACCGTTGGGCAATTCACAGGTAAATTCCACTACCAGAGCCATACACACTCCTGAAACCAATCATCAATGATGCGAAAGAGCATACGAGCGTGAGGATGAGGCACGCCATGTGACAAAACTGCCAAAAGCTGGACAAATGTAATGTGACGCTAAAAATGAGATTTCACTCACAGGTTCTGACGTTTTGCGTAATGCATCGCCGGTGTGAAATGTCGAGGCGGATCGCATTTTTATTTCGATATTACAAAAATCCAGTAAATGGCCTTTTTGTCTACTGTCCGCCGTCTTTCTGATTGCCTATTGTTTGCCACAACATCTTTATGGTTTTAGGCCTGGAGCGACATATGAAAGCGTTGGTGCACATTCTCAAGAACACGCGGCAGCATCTGATGACCGGGGTGTCGCATATGATCCCGTTCGTGGTCTCGGGCGGCATTCTGCTGGCGGTTTCAGTAATGCTATACGGCAAGGGCGCGGTACCGGATGCCGCAACCGATCCCAATCTGAAAAAGCTCTTTGATATTGGTGTGGCGGGTTTAACGCTGATGGTGCCTTTCCTGGCCGCTTACATTGGCTACTCGATTGCAGAACGCGCCGCGCTGGCTCCCTGTGCCATTGCCGCCTGGGTGGGCAACAGCTTTGGCGCGGGGTTCTTCGGCGCGATTATCGCTGGGATTTTCGGTGGAATTATCGTCTGGTACCTGAAAAAACTGCCGGTCCCGAAAGTGCTGCGTTCCGTCATGCCCATCTTCATCATCCCGATTATCGGCACCTCTATTACCGCGGGCATCATGATGTGGGGTCTTGGCGAGCCTGTAGGCGCGCTGACCACCAGCCTCACTCAGTGGCTGCAAGGCATGCAGCAGGGCAGCATCGTGGTACTTGCCATCATTCTCGGCCTTATGCTGGCGTTCGATATGGGCGGCCCGGTTAACAAAGTGGCGTATGCCTTCATGCTGATTTGCGTTGCGCAGGGCATCTATACCGTCGTTGCGATTGCCGCCGTGGCTATTTGCATACCGCCGCTGGGGTTAGGCCTGGCAACGTTAGTCGGCCGCAAGAATTTTTCCGATGAAGAACGTGAAGCGGGGAAAGCGGCGCTGGTGATGGGCTGTGTTGGCGTCACCGAAGGGGCAATTCCGTTTGCCGCTGCTGACCCTCTGCGCGTGATTCCTTCCATCATGCTGGGTTCCGCGTGTGGTGCGGTCACGGCTGCCGTGATGGGCGCGCAATGCTATGCCGGTTGGGGTGGGTTGATTGTGCTTCCCGTGGTGGACGGCAAGCTCGGCTATATCGCGGCAGTTGCTGTGGGTGCAGTGGTAACGGCAATCAGCGTCAACGTGCTGAAGCGTATTGCCCGTAAGAATACAAAACAGGTCGAGGAAAAAGAGGATGACCTGGATCTGGATTTCGAAATTAACTGAGTGAGGAAGAGAACATGGCCCGAATTATCGCAGTAACAGCATGTCCGTCTGGCGTTGCCCATACCTATATGGCTGCTGAAGCGCTGGAAAGCGCCGCAAAAGCGAAAGGCTGGGAAGTGAAAGTAGAAACACAGGGATCGATCGGTCTTGAGAATGAGCTGACGGCAGAAGACGTTGCCGCCGCGGATGTGGTGATCCTGACCAAGGATATTGGCATTAAATTCGAAGAGCGTTTTGCCGGAAAAACCACCGTACGCGTCAATATCAGCGACGC
Source organism: Enterobacter sp. MG-EB028 (assembly GCF_056673305.1). NCBI lineage: Bacteria > Pseudomonadati > Pseudomonadota > Gammaproteobacteria > Enterobacterales > Enterobacteriaceae > Enterobacter > Enterobacter sp. MG-EB028. Next base: position 4,716,507 of record NZ_CP195079.1, on the reverse strand, counting down.
GGTAAAACGTGCCGACGCCATCATGAACAAAATTGATGCCCACCTGGCACAAACCGCCTGATGCTCTCCCGCCCTTCGGGGCGGGCTCGTTTTACCGTTACAGGAGTTCCCTCATGACGAATCGTACCCAGCGTTTGAAAGACGCTCTTTTTGCCAGCCCGCGTGAAATCTCGCTTGAGCGTGCTTTGCTCTATACCGCCAGCCACCAGCAGACGGAAGGTGAGCCGGTGATTATCCGGCGCGCGAAAGCGACGGCGTACATACTCGACCATGTAAAAATCGCGATTCGTGATGAGGAGCTGATTGCCGGGAACCGCACCGTTAAACCGCGTGCAGGCATTATGTCTCCGGAGATGGATCCGTACTGGCTGCTTAAGGAGCTGGATCAGTTTGCCACACGTCCGCAGGACCGCTTTGAAATCAGCGATGAGGATAAGCAGACCTACCGTGACGTGCTGTACCCCTACTGGGAAAACCGGTCAATGAAGGATTTCATCAACAGCCAGATGACAGATGAGGTGAAAACCGCGGTAGGGACGCAGATTTTCAGCATCAACCAGACGGATAAAGGGCAGGGGCATATCATTATTGATTATCCACGCCTGCTTAATAACGGCCTGGGTGTGCTGGTGGAGGAACTGCGTGAACACTGCGCCCGCGATCCCCATAACACTTTCTATGCAGCGGCACTGATCCTGCTTGAGGCTTCCCAGCGCCATATTTTGCGCTACGCGGCGCTGGCTGAAGAGCTGGCCTGGGTCAGCGATGTGCCGCGGCGAGAGGAACTGCTGACAATTGCCGACATCTCGCGGCACAACGCACAGCAGAAGCCACAGACGTTCTGGCAGGCGTGTCAGCTTTTCTGGTACATGAACATCATTTTGCAGTACGAATCCAACGCCAGTTCGCTCTCTATCGGGCGCTTTGACCAGTACATGCTGCCGTTTTATCAGGCCTCGCTCTCACAAGGCGATGAGCCCGCGTTCCTGAAAGAGATTCTTGAGTCGCTGTGGGTGAAGTGCAATGACGTCGTGCTTTTACGCTCGACCAGCAGCGCCCGCTATTTCGCCGGGTTCCCGACCGGGTATACCGCACTGTTAGGCGGCCTGACGGAAAGCGGCCGTAGTGCGGTAAACGTGCTCTCCTTCCTGTGCCTGGATGCCTACCAAAGCGTTCAGCTTCCTCAGCCGAACCTCGGCGTGCGGGTGAATGAACTTATCGACCGGCCTTTCCTGCTTAAAACCGCAGAGACCATTCGCCTGGGCACCGGCATTCCGCAGATTTTTAACGATGAAGTGGTGGTGCCTGCCTTCCTCAATCGCGGCGTGTCGCTGGAGGACGCGCGCGACTACGCTGTCGTCGGCTGTGTTGAGCTGTCGATTCCGGGTAAAACCTACGGTCTGCACGATATTGCCATGTTTAACCTGCTGAAGGTGATGGAAATCGCGATGCACGAGAATGAAGGCAACGCAGGGTTGAGTTATGAAGGGTTGCTGGAGAATATTCGCGCCAAAATTAATCACTACATTGCGCTGATGGTTGAGGGGAGCAATATCTGCGATATCGGCCATCGTGATTGGGCTCCGGTGCCGTTGCTCTCTTCTTTTATCAGCGATTGCCTGGCATCTGGGAAAGACATTACCGACGGCGGGGCGCGCTATAACTTCTCTGGTGTACAAGGGATCGGAATAGCCAACCTGAGCGATTCACTGCATGCCCTGAAAGGGCTGGTCTTTGAACAGCAACGCTTAAGTTTTGATGAGCTCTTAGCCGTGTTAAAAGCGAACTTTGCCACCCCGGAGGGCGAAAAAGTGCGAGCAAGGCTGATCAATCGCTTCGAAAAATACGGCAATGATATCGATGATGTCGACAACATCAGCGCTGAACTGCTGCGCCACTACTGCAAAGAGGTCGAAAAATACCGTAACCCGCGCGGCGGGCAATTTACGCCGGGGTCTTATACCGTATCGGCACACGTGCCGTTGGGGGCGGTTGTGGGGGCAACACCGGATGGACGCTTTGCCGGTGAGCAACTGGCGGACGGCGGGCTTTCACCGATGCTTGGGCAAGATATGCAGGGCCCAACCGCGGTACTCAAATCGGTGAGTAAGCTGGATAACTATCTGTTATCTAACGGTACGCTATTAAACGTTAAATTCACACCGGCGACGCTGGAAGGCGACACAGGGCTGCAAAAGTTGGCAGATTTCCTGCGTGCGTTCACGCAGCTTAAGTTGCAACACATCCAGTTCAACGTGGTGAACGCGGAAACCCTGCGTGAAGCGCAGCGGCGTCCACAGGATTTTGCTGGGCTGGTGGTGCGCGTTGCCGGATACAGCGCCTTCTTTGTTGAGCTGTCGAAGGAGATCCAGGATGACATTATCCGCCGCACCGCGCATCAGCTGTGACGTCGTTGAAACACGCGCCGACGTGGCGCGTATTTTCAATATTCAGCGCTATTCGTTAAACGACGGGGCGGGTATTCGCACGGTGGTCTTTTTTAAAGGCTGCCCTCACCGCTGCCCGTGGTGTGCCAACCCGGAGTCGATCTCCCCAAAAATTGAGACGGTTCGCCGGGAGAGTAAATGTTTGCGCTGCACGCCCTGCCTGCGTGATGCGGACGAATGTCCTTCCGGTGCGTTTGAGCGCATCGGACGCGACGTGACGCTGGACGAGCTTGAACGCGAGGTGATGAAAGACGATGTTTTCTTCCGCTCTTCGGGTGGCGGAGTGACGCTGTCGGGCGGGGAAGTATTGATGCAGGCACCTTTTGCGACGCAGCTGCTTGCGCGTTTGCGCCGTTACGGTATACGCACCGCCATTGAGACGGCGGGAGATGCGCCCCTGTCACGATTGCTACCGCTGACACGACAGTGCGATGAAGTACTGTTTGACCTGAAGATTATGGATCCAGAGCAGGCGCGTTCGGTGACGGCGGTGAATCTGCCAAGAGTGCTGGATAACATTAAGCAACTGGTGGCGGAAGGCATAAACGTCATCCCCCGCGTACCGCTTATTCCTGGCTATACGCTGACGGAAACCAACATGGCGCGCGTGCTGGCATTTTTGCTGCCTACAGGGATACGTCAGCTGCATTTATTACCGTTTCACGCGTATGGCGAACCAAAATACCGCCTGCTTGGGCAACAATGGGTGATGCGGGAGGTGATACCTCCGACAACTGACGAAGTTGCAGTCTTTCGCCGTATGGCGGAACGTAAAGGGTTTCATGTCACCGTGGGAGGTTGAAAATGACAGTAACGGCAGTGCGTCATCTGGTGGCGGTAACCGCATGCGTGAGCGGCGTGGCGCATACTTACATGGCCGCAGAACGGCTGGAGCGGATTTGCCAGCAGGAGAAATGGTCAGCCCGCATTGAGACTCAGGGGGCGTTAGGCATTGAAAGTGAATTGACGGAGGACGATATCCGGCGCGCTGATGTCGTATTGCTTATTACGGATATTGAGCTGGCGGGCAGCGAGCGATTTGAATCCTGCCGCTATGTGAAGTGCGGGATTAATGCTTTCCTGCGCGATCCGCACAAGGTCATGGCTGCAGTACGTAAAATGGTATCCGCGCCGCAGCATACTCAGGTCATTCTGGACTGACCGCTTTCCCTGTCAGCTGGCTGTGATACTGGCGACGGTACTCTGACGGCGAACGTTCCGTATTTTTACGGAATAAGCGGCAGAAGTAATTACTGTCGACAAACCCGCAGGCATGCGCCACCTCCTTCACCTTTAAATCATACCCTTTCAGCAACTGACGCGCGTGCTCCAGCCGGGTGTGAGTCAGGTATTCATTAAAACCTACCGCGCCTGTTTTCTGGAAAAGATGCGATAAATAGTTCGGAGAGATATAAAACGCCTGGGCGACGGATTCCCGGGTTAGCGGGGTCGCATAATGTTCATCAATATAAACGCGAATGGCTTCAAACAGAGCCTGGCTACGTGAGGCGGTCTGGATCTGACTACCCAGCAAATCGACGCAATGGCTAAGTAGGCTGGCGATGATCAGGCGTGCGGTTTGCTGCTCGTGCGGCTGCATCTGCATTTCATGAAGCGTCTGTAGCAGGAAGGAGCCAATGCGGGGGCCACGGCGAGCAACGTGCTGCTTTGCCAGGTTACGCACTTCAACACCATCCCAGTGCAAAAGGCTAAACCCAAGCTGCTGTTTGCCAAACAGGATGCTCAACGTCGTCGCGGGTGTTTGCCATTGTGGATCGTTCCAGCCGCCAGCCGGGACGTATAAAACATCACCCTGCTGTAAAACGGAAGCTGCCTGGTCTTTCACCGAACCGTCGAGCACGATCTCCAGACGTGGGAAATCAACTTTTAAGGCAAGGTCGGGTGCGGAGATGGCTGGGTTTGCAAAATGCACCTGACGCAGCGTCGTTGTGCCGTTGATCAGGTCAGTCAGGATGTGGGTAATGTCGTGGTGCATGGTGGATACCAGGGTATTGCCGGGTGGCGCTAACGCTTACCCGGCCTACTTAACGTAGGCCCGTGCAAGCGCAGCGCCGCCGGGCATAAAGCATTAGCCGGTGTTACGCATACCTGCCGCAACGCCTGCAATCGTCACCATCAACGCCTGTTCGACGCGCGGATCCGGCTCTTTACCTTCTTCTTCCGCCAGACGCGAACGGTGCAGCAGCTCTGCCTGCAGAACGTTCAGCGGGTCGGTGTAGATGTTACGCAGCTGAATAGACTCGGCAATCCACGGCAGGTCCGCCATCAGATGCGAGTCGTTGGCGATATCCAGCACCACTTTGATGTCGCCTTCCAGCAGCTCGCGCAGCTCTTTACCCAGCGCCCACAGTTCCGGTTTCACCAGACGCTGGTCGTAGTATTCCGCCAGCCACAGGTCCGCTTTCGAGAAGACCATCTCCAGCATGCCCAGACGGGTAGAGAAGAACGGCCAGTCGCGGCACATGGTTTCCAGTTCGTTCTGTTTGCCGTCTTCCACCACTTTTTGCAGCGCGGCACCAGCACCCAGCCAGGCGGGCAGCATCAGGCGGTTCTGCGTCCAGGCGAAGATCCATGGAATGGCGCGCAGAGATTCGACGCCGCCGGTCGGGCGACGCTTCGCAGGACGCGAGCCCAGCGGCAGTTTACCCAGCTCCTGCTCAGGCGTGGCCGAGCGGAAGTAAGGGACGAAATCTTTGTTTTCACGCACGTAGCCGCGGTACAGATCGCAGGAGATGTCAGACAGCTCGTCCATGATATGACACCAGGACGCTTTTGGCTCCGGCGGCGGCAGCAGGTTGGCTTCCAGGATCGCGCTGGTGTAGAGCGACAGGCTGCTGATGGTCACTTCCGGCAGGCCGTACTTGAAGCGGATCATCTCGCCCTGCTCGGTGACGCGCAGGCCGCCTTTCAGGCTTCCCGGCGGCTGTGACAGCAATGCCGCGTGAGCAGGCGCGCCGCCGCGGCCAATGGAGCCGCCACGTCCGTGGAACAAGGTCAGCTCAATACCGGCTTTCTCGCAGGTTTTGATCAGCGCGTCCTGCGCCTGATACTGCGCCCAGGATGCCGCCATCACGCCCGCATCTTTTGCGGAGTCGGAATAGCCAATCATCACCATCTGTTTGCCCTGAATAAAGCCGCGGTACCAGTCGATATTCAGCAACTGAGTCATGACGTCGTTGGCGTTATTCAGGTCGTCGAGGGTCTCAAACAGTGGGGCGACCGGCAGGGCGTAGTCGATACCCGCTTCTTTCAGCAGAAGGTGTACGCCCAGCACGTCGGACGGGGTCTTCGCCATGGAGATCACGTAGGCGGCCACCGATCCTTTCGGTGCATCAACGATCGCTTTGCAGGTGTTGAGCACTTCGCGGGTTTCGTTGCTTGGCTCCCAGCTGCGCGGCAGCAGAGGGCGCTTGGAGTTCAGCTCGCGGATCAGGAAGGCCTGTTTGTCGGCTTCGGACCAGCTTTCATAGTCGCCGATGCCGAGATAGCGGGTCAGCTCGCCCAGGGCTTCGGTATGGCGGGTACTTTCCTGACGCACGTCGATACGCACCAGCGGCACGCCGAAACACTTCACGCGGCGCAGGGTGTCGAGCAGTTCGCCGTTGGCGATGATGCCCATCCCGCAGGCCTGCAGCGATTTATAACAGGCGTAGAGCGGCTCCCAGAGCTGCTCGTTCTGGCTCAGCAGGCCTTCCGGCTTCGGCAGGCGCTGGCCTTTAAGGCGCGCTTCCAGCCAGGCTTGGGTGGCCATCAGCTGCCCACGCAGTTTTTTCATCAGGAAACGGTACGGCTCGCTGGCACCCTCTTCCCCGGCCAGCGCGCGCAGTTCCGGCGTTGCTTCCACCATCGACAGCTCGGAGATCAGCACCTGAATGTCTTTCAGGAACAGGTCGGTTGCTTTCCAGCGGCTCAGCAGCAGGACGTGACGGGTGATTTCCGCGGTCACGTTCGGGTTACCGTCGCGGTCGCCGCCCATCCAGGAGGTGAAGCGCACCGGAACAAAGTCGACCGGCAGGCGGTAGCCAAGGTTTGCTTCCAGCTGTTCGTTTAGCTCGCGCAGGTAGTTAGGCACCCCTTCCCACAGACTGTTCTCTACCACCGCAAAGCCCCATTTGGCTTCGTCGACTGGGCTTGGGCGATGCTTACGAATTTCATCGGTGTGCCAGGACTGGGCAATCAGCTGGCGCAGACGGCGCATCAGCTGGTTGCGTTCGTAGTCGGCAATGTCTTTGTTATCCAACTGCTTGAGGCAGTTGTTCACCTCCACCATCTTGTGGATCAGTGTACGACGGGTAATTTCGGTTGGGTGTGCGGTCAGGACCAGCTCCAGCGAAAGGGACTCCACCGCTTTTTTGATGGTGGCTTCGTTGAGGTCTGGCTGGTCTTTCAGTTTACGAAGGGTGCGGGCAATGACTTCCGGGTTGCTGGCCGCTTCGCCATTTGGCGAAATGCTGTGGTATTGCTCAGCGGTGTTGGCCAGGTTCAGGAACTGGCTGAATGCGCGTGCAACGGGCAGCAGCTCATCGTTAGAGAGGTTCTGCAAGGTGGTGAGCAGCTCCTGACGACTGGCCTCGTTACCGGCACGGGAAGATTTAGATAGCTTGCGGATGGTTTCAACGCGGTCGAGGATATTCTCCCCCAACGCATCTTTGATGGTATCTCCAAGCACTTTGCCGAGCATACTGACATTACTACGCAACGCGGAATATTGTTCGTTCATAAAAACCCAGTCACCCCATCATTTTTGTTTATGCCCAGGCGAAAATCTTCTGGACATTATTTTGTCATCTCCCTTTATAAAGCCACGTAAAACCCCCGTCGTCAATTGCTGCGAAAACGGTTCAGCAAACGAATAAATGCGGGCAATTTACGAAATTTAATTCGCATTGCGTCAGATAAGAGATGCTTATGGAAATGTGACAGAGATCATGCGATTTGTTGCCCTCACCCTAACCCTCTCCCAAAGGGAGAGGGGACTCTTCGGTGCGGTTTTAATGCCAGCAGAAGTGATGCACAACCTGGGTAATCAGTTCGCGGGTCGGCTTGATGAAGCGAGTTTCCAGATATTCATCCGGCTGGTGGGCCTGGTTAATGGAGCCAGGGCCAAGGACCAGCGTCGGGCACAGCGTCTGAATAAACGGCGCTTCGGTGCAGTAGTTCACCACGTCGGTTTTCTCACCGAGCAGCTTTTCCACGACTTCAACCAGCTGATGGTCCGGCGGGCATTCGTAACCCGGGATCGGCGGATGCAGTTCGGAGACCGTCAGACGGCCAGGCCAGCGCTCGCTTACCGGAGCCAGCGCTTCGTTCAGCAGGCCGTCGAGATCGCTCAGGGTCATGCCCGGCAGCGGGCGGATATCCATATGTAGTTCGCAGCAGGCGCAGATACGGTTCGAGGCATCGCCGCCGTGCAGGCTGCCCAGGTTCAGGGTCGGGTACGGCACGGTGAACGCCTCGTAGTGATAACGTTCTTTCAGATCGTCGCGCAGGGTCATGATGCGGCCGATGGCATCATGCATCAGCTCAATGGCGTTCACGCCGCGCGCCGGATCGCTGGAGTGGCCGGATTGGCCCAGCACGCGCACGGCGGTAGAAATATGACCTTTGTGCGCGCGGATAGGCTGCAGAGAGGTTGGCTCGCCGATGATCGCGCAATCCGGGCGAATCGACGTATTTTCAGAGAAGTAGCGCGCGCCCGCCATGCTGGTTTCTTCATCGGCGGTCGCCAGAATGTAGAGCGGTTTTTTCAGCTTCGTCACGTCTACGTCACGCAGCGCGTCGAGGATAAAGGCGAAGAAGCCTTTCATGTCGGCGGTGCCCAGACCGTAGAGCTTGTTGTCGTGCTCGGTCAGGGTAAACGGGTCGCGCGTCCAGCGGCCATCGTCAAACGGTACGGTGTCAGTATGACCGGCCAGCAGCAGGCCGCCCGCACCGTTTCCGGTGCTGGCGAGCAGGTTAAATTTGTGGCGTGTTCCGGGGACGGGCTGAACCTCAACGTTAAACCCAAGATCGCTAAACCAACCCGCCAGCAGATTGATTAAAGACTCATTGCTCTGATCCAGCGCTTCTTCCGTTGCGCTGATGGAAGGAGTGGCAATCAGGGCGCGGTAGATCTCGATAAATGGCGGTAAGTTCATTTTCATTGTTGACACACCTTAGGTCGTGATAGTATCAATATTCATGCAATAAATGTGAATAAAAATACATTAACGTTGAGCATAAAGGAACCCGATGTTGAATACGCTGATTGTAGGCGCTAGCGGTTATGCGGGCGCAGAGCTTGTAAGCTACGTGAATCGCCATCCACATATGACCATAACCGCTTTGACCGTGTCAGCGCAAAGCAATGATGCAGGAAAGTTAATTTCCGATTTGCATCCGTGGCTTAAGGGCATTGTCGATCTGCCTTTGCAGCCCATGTCTGACATCAGCGAGTTTACCGACGGCGTTGACGTGGTCTTTTTAGCCACAGCGCACGAGGTCAGTCACGACCTGGCACCGCAGTTTCTGGCTGCCGGCTGCGTGGTGTTCGACCTCTCCGGCGCGTTCCGCGTTAACGACGGCGCGTTCTATGAAAAATATTACGGTTTCACCCACCAGCATCCGGATCTGCTTGAAAAAGCGGTGTACGGCCTGGCGGAGTGGAGCGCAGACAAGCTAAAGGAAGCGGACCTGATTGCCGTGCCGGGCTGCTATCCGACGGCGGCTCAGCTTTCCCTGAAGCCGCTGATCGACGCGGGTCTGCTGGATCTGAGCCAGTGGCCGGTGATCAACGCCACCAGCGGCGTGAGCGGAGCAGGTCGCAAGGCCGCTATCTCAAACAGCTTCTGCGAAGTGAGCCTTCAGCCGTATGGCGTGTTTAATCACCGTCATCACCCTGAAATCACGACGCATCTGGGCGCCGAGGTGATTTTCACCCCGCACCTGGGCAGCTTCCCGCGCGGGATCCTCGAAACTATCACCTGCCGCCTGAAGCCTGGCGTGACCAAAGAGCAGGTGAACGAGGCCTTCACCCAGGCGTATGCGGATAAACCGCTGGTGCGACTTTACGACAAAGGCGTTCCGGCGCTGAAAAACGTGGTTGGTCTGCCGTTCTGCGACATCGGCTTTGCTGTGCAGGGCGAGCATCTCATCGTTGTCGCCGCAGAAGATAACTTACTCAAAGGCGCTGCCGCACAGGCAATGCAGTGTGCAAATATTCGTTTCGGCTTCCCTGAAACGCAGGCTCTTATTTAAGGTGTGATGATGAACCCATTAATTATCAAACTCGGTGGTGTACTGCTGGACAGCGAAGAAGCGCTGGAGCGTCTGTTTACCGCGCTGGTGAACTATCGCGAATCCCACCAGCGTCCGCTGGTGATCGTGCACGGCGGCGGCTGCGTGGTGGATGAGCTGATGAAAGGGCTCAACCTGCCGGTGAAAAAGAAGAACGGCCTGCGCGTGACGCCTGCTGACCAGATCGACATCATTACCGGCGCGCTGGCGGGTACGGCGAACAAAACGCTGCTGGCGTGGGCGAAGAAACACCACATCGCGTCCGTGGGCCTCTATCTGGGCGATGGCGACAGCGTAAAAGTGACCCAGCTCGACGAAGAGCTCGGCCACGTTGGACTGGCGCAGCCAGGTTCGCCTAAGCTGATTAACACGCTGCTGGAAGGGGGGTTCCTGCCGGTGGTGAGCTCTATCGGCGTGACCGAAGAGGGCGAGCTGATGAACGTTAACGCGGACCAGGCGGCAACCGCGCTGGCGGCAACGCTGGGCGCGGACCTGATCCTGCTCTCCGACGTGAGCGGCATTCTGGACGGTAAAGGCCAGCGCATTGCGGAAATGACGGCTGAGAAAGCCGAGCAGCTGATTGCTCAGGGCATTATTACCGACGGCATGATCGTCAAAGTGAACGCCGCGCTGGATGCCGCACGCACGCTGGGCCGCCCGGTTGATATCGCCTCCTGGCGTCACGCGGAGCAGCTCCCGGCACTGTTTAACGGCACGCCGATTGGCACGCGTATTTTAGCGTAATCGATTTAATGTTTTGTAGGCCCGGTAAGCGTAGCGCCACCGGGCAATGAAATTCAAAGATATTAAGGAAGCATGTTATGGCACTTTGGGGTGGGCGTTTTACACAGGCAGCGGATCAGCGGTTCAAACAGTTCAACGACTCTTTGCGCTTCGACTACCGCCTGGCCGAACAGGATATCGTCGGCTCTGTGGCCTGGTCCAAAGCGCTGGTGACCGTTGGCGTGCTGACCGCAGACGAGCAGCAGCAGCTGGAAGAGGCGCTGAACAACCTGCTGGAAGAGGTGCGTCTGGATCCGCAGCAAATCCTGCAGAGCGATGCCGAAGATATTCACAGCTGGGTGGAAGGCAAGCTGATCGACAAAGTTGGCCAGTTGGGTAAAAAGCTGCACACCGGCCGCAGCCGTAACGACCAGGTCGCGACCGATCTGAAGCTGTGGTGTAAAGAGACCGTTGGCGAACTGCTGGCGGCCAACCGTCAGCTGCAGAGCGCGCTGGTGGAAACCGCGCAGAACAACCAGGACGCGGTGATGCCGGGTTATACCCACCTGCAGCGCGCGCAGCCGGTGACTTTTGCGCACTGGTGTCTGGCCTACGTTGAGATGCTGGCGCGTGACGAAAGCCGTCTGCAGGATACCCTTAAGCGTCTGGACGTCAGCCCGCTGGGCAGCGGCGCGCTGGCCGGTACGGCGTATGAAATCGACCGTGAGCAGCTGGCAGGCTGGCTGGGCTTTGCCTCCGCCACCCGTAACAGCCTGGATAGCGTCTCCGACCGCGACCACGTGCTGGAGCTGCTCTCCAATGCGTCTATCGGAATGGTGCACCTGTCGCGCTTTGCCGAGGATCTGATCTTCTTTAACTCTGGCGAAGCGGGTTTCGTTGAACTGTCCGACCGCGTGACCTCAGGCTCATCCCTGATGCCGCAGAAGAAAAACCCGGACGCGCTGGAGCTGATCCGCGGCAAGTGTGGCCGCGTGCAGGGTGCGCTGACCGGCATGATGATGACCCTGAAAGGGTTGCCGCTGGCGTACAACAAAGATATGCAGGAAGACAAGGAAGGGCTGTTCGACGCGCTCGACACCTGGCTGGACTGTCTGCATATGGGCGCGCTGGTGTTGGACGGCATTCAGGTGAAACGTCCGCGCTGCCAGGAAGCGGCGCAGCAGGGCTATGCGAACTCTACCGAGCTGGCGGACTACCTTGTTGCGAAAGGCGTACCGTTCCGTGAAGCGCACCATATTGTGGGTGAAGCGGTAGTGGAAGCCATTCGTCAGGGTAAACCGCTGGAAGATCTGGCGCTGGCCGATCTGCAGAAGTTCAGCGCGGTTATCGGGGATGATGTGTATCCGATTCTGGCGCTGCAGTCTTGCCTGGATAAGCGTGCAGCAAAAGGCGGCGTGTCGCCGAAGCAAGTAGCGCAGGCGATAGCGGATGCGAAAAACCGGTTGGTTTGATTTGTGCGGGCTGGTGCCCTCACCCCGGCCCTCTCCCACAGGGAGAGGGAGCAAACACTAAAAATGGCAACTTCGGTTGCCATTTTGCTTTTACCTCGGGCTTTTTTACGCAAAAAAAAGCGGACCACGGGGTCCGCAAAAGTTCACGTTGGCTTTAGTTGTTCGAGTTTTGAGAGAAACTCGATGACGGTGCGGGGACGTCAAGGGTCAAACACGGGCCGCCTCGTCTATGTGGTGTATTATTCAACAGAAAGCTTGATAGGGATAATCGTTCGTTGCTATGCTATCTATCGCCATGAACTATCGTGGCGACGGAGGATGAATAATGAATATTCGTGATCTTGAATACCTGGTAGCGTTAGCCGAGCATCGTCACTTTCGCCGCGCGGCAGATTCCTGCCACGTCAGCCAGCCGACGCTGAGCGGCCAGATCCGCAAGCTGGAAGACGAGCTGGGCGTGATGCTGCTGGAGCGCACCAGCCGTAAGGTGCTGTTCACCCAGGCCGGTCTGCTGCTGGTGGATCAGGCGCGCACCGTGCTGCGCGAGGTCAAAGTGCTCAAGGAAATGGCAAGCCAGCAGGGGGAGGCGATGTCAGGCCCGCTGCATATTGGCCTGATCCCAACCGTTGGCCCGTACCTGTTGCCGCACATCATTCCGATGCTGCACCAGACGTTCCCGAAACTCGAAATGTACCTGCATGAAGCGCAAACCCATCAGCTGCTGGCGCAGCTGGACAGCGGCAAGCTCGACTGTGCCATTCTGGCGCTGGTAAAAGAGAGTGAAGCCTTTATCGAAGTGCCGCTGTTCGATGAGCCGATGATGCTGGCGATCTATGAAGATCACCCGTGGGCGAACCGCGATCGCGTTCCGATGGCCGATCTGGCCGGGGAAAAGCTGCTGATGCTGGAAGACGGCCACTGCCTGCGCGATCAGGCGATGGGCTTCTGCTTCGAAGCGGGTGCCGATGAAGATACCCATTTCCGCGCAACCAGCCTGGAAACGCTGCGTAATATGGTGGCGGCGGGAAGCGGTATTACGCTGCTGCCTGCGCTGGCCGTGCCGCGCGAGCGTAAGCGTGATGGCGTGGTGTACCTGCCGTGCATTAAGCCGGAACCGCGTCGCACTATTGGTCTGGTGTATCGTCCGGGTTCACCGCTGCGCAGCCGCTATGAGCAGCTGGCAGAGGCCATCCGTGGTTCGATGGATGGCCATTTCGACAGCGCGTTAAAACAGGCGGTTTAAGCCGTTCAGCGCGGCTACCCGATAGGCTTCCGCCATGGTCGGGTAGTTAAAGGTGGTGTTAACGAAGTATTCGATGGTGTTACCACCGCCTTTCTGCTCCATTATCGCCTGGCCGATATGAATGATTTCCGCCGCGCGTTCACCAAAGCAGTGAATACCGAGGATCTCTTTCGTCTCGCGGTGGAACAGGATCTTCAGCGTTCCCACGCTCATCCCCACGATTTGCGCCCGCGCCAGATGTTTAAACTGCGCACGACCCACCTCGTAAGGCACCTTCATTGACGTCAGCTGCTGCTCGGTTTTCCCCACGGAACTGATTTCCGGGATGGTGTAGATACCCGTCGGGATATCTTCAATCAGGTGCGCCGTTGCTTCACCCTTCACCAGCGCCTGAGCGGCAATGCGGCCCTGATCATAAGCGGCAGATGCCAGGCTCGGGTAGCCGATCACGTCGCCGACCGCGTAAACGTGCGGCAACGCGGTCTGGTACATGCTGTTGACCTTGAGCTGGCCGCGGCTGTCGGTCTCAAGCCCGATATTTTCCAGCCGCAATGAATCGGTATTGCCGGTACGGCCGTTGGCGTACAGCAGGCAGTCTGCCTTCAGCTTTTTACCAGACTTCAGGTGCATGATCACGCCGTCATCGCAGCCTTCGATCTTCTCGTACTCTTCGTTGTGGCGAATCACCACGCCGCTGTTCCAGAAGTGGTAGGAGAGGGAGTCTGACATCTCCTGATCGAGGAACGCCAGCAGGCGATCCCGGGTGTTGATCAGGTCTACTTTCACATCCATTCCGCGGAAGATCGACGCATATTCGCAGCCGATGACCCCTGCGCCATAGATAATGACGTGGCGGGGTTCATGGTGCAGGCTCAGAATCGAGTCGCTGTCGTAGACGCGCGGGTGCGAGAAGTCGACGTCGGCCGGATGGTAAGGGCGTGAACCACAGGCGATAACAAATTTTTCAGCGGTGATTGTCTCAACCGATCCGTCGTGGCATTCGAGTGCCAGGGTATGTTCATCCACAAAATGCGCGTTGCCCTGCAGAATTTCACAGTGGTTACGCTCATAAAAGCCCTGACGCATGCGCGTCTGCTGGTTAATGACGGTATCCGCGTGATTCAGGATGTCGGCAAAGGAGGAACGAAGAAGTCGGGAGTGGTCGCTGTAAAGAGGGTTCTGGTTAAATTCGATGATGCGGCTAACGGCGTGGCGGAGGGCTTTCGAAGGGATGGTGCCCCAGTGGGTGCAACCGCCGCCGACATTATGGTAGCGCTCAATGACCGCTACTCTGGCTCCCTGTTTCACCAGACCCATAGCAGCACCTTCGCCGCCGGGGCCGGAACCAATAACTATTGCGTCGTAATCGTAGGAATGTGGCATGGTAAGGCTTACCTGTTCTTATACATAAAAGCAACAGAATCATAACATCATTACCAGGGTAACCCAATTATCGTTGTGCTTTTTTCCGGCAGTGGAGCACAAACCGCACGAAAACAATCATTCACAAAGCAGGGCAAACAGATTAATTTTATTCTCTGGTATAGTGCCATCAGGCCTTTGGAAGGATTCAACTATTGTGATGGGCGTAAGAGCACAACAAAAAGAGAAAACCCGGCGTTCGCTGGTGGAAGCCGCATTCAGTCAACTGAGTGCTGAGCGGAGTTTTGCCAGTTTGAGCCTGCGCGAAGTCGCTCGCGAGGCCGGGATTGCGCCAACGTCCTTCTATCGTCACTTTCGTGACGTGGATGAACTGGGCCTGACCATGGTCGACGAGAGCGGACTCATGCTGCGCCAGCTGATGCGCCAGGCGCGTCAGCGTATCGCCAAAGGAGGCAGCGTGATCCGTACCTCCGTGTCGACCTTTATGGAATTTATCGGCAATAACCCCAACGCGTTTCGTCTGCTTCTGCGCGAACGTTCGGGCACATCGGCTGCGTTTCGTGCCGCCGTCGCGCGGGAAATTCAGCACTTCATCGCGGAACTTGCCGATTATCTTGAACTCGAAAACCATATGCCGCGTGCGTTTACCGAAGCACAGGCCGAAGCGATGGTGACGATTGTATTCAGCGCGGGTGCCGAAGCGCTGGATGTCAGCATTGAACAACGCAAGCAGCTCGAAGAGCGACTGGTACTGCAGCTCAGGATGATCTCCAAAGGCGCGTATTACTGGTATCGCCGTGAACAAGAGAAACTGGCACATCAAACCGAAGAGTGAAGGTGAGTAATGAAACAGTCAGGTCAGGATAAAGGGACGCTGTTGCTGGCATTGATCGCTGGCTTATCCATTAATGGCACGTTTGCCGCTATTTTTAGCTCAATCGTTCCATTTTCGATTTTCCCGCTTATTGCGCTGGTGCTGACGGTTTACTGCCTGCATCAACGTTACCTGAACCGCACCATGCCGGTGGGGTTACCGGGTCTGGCCGCCGCCTGCTTTATTCTGGGCGTATTGCTGTATAGCACCGTGGTTCGCGCGGAGTATCCGGATATCGGCTCTAACTTCTTCCCTGCGGTACTGTCTGTGGCGCTGGTGTTCTGGATTGGCTCTCGCATGCGTAGCCGCAAGAGCCAACTGCCAGAGTAATGAGGCTTGAGTAGGGCAGGTAAGCGAAGCGCCGCCAGCCAAAAACGCCGGCTAATTACTTCGCCGTGAGCAGTACACCGCACTCCATGTGGTGCGTGTACGGGAACTGATCGAACAGCGCCAGACGTTCAACCTTGTGTGTCTGGCTTAATGTTTCCAGGTTCTTGCACAGCGTCTCCGGGTTGCAGGAGATGTACAGAATGCGCGGGTACGCCTGCACCATCTTCTCTGTTTCGCTGTCCAGGCCGCTGCGTGGAGGGTCGACAAAAATCGTCTCACACTGGTAGCTCTTGAGATCGATCCCTTCCAGGCGGTTAAACGCCCGCACGCCATTCATGGCCTGCGTGAACTCTTCTGCGGCCATACGAATGATTTGCACGTTGTCGATATGGTTGGCGGCAATGTTGTACTGCGCGGCGGCCACTGACGGCTTGGCGATTTCGGTTGCCAGGACGCGATCGAAGTTACGCGCCAGCGCCAGCGAGAAGTTGCCGTTACCGCAGTACAGCTCAAGCAGGTCGCCCTTAGACCCTTCCGTCGCCTTCAGCGCCCACTCCAGCATTTGCACGTTCATCGCCGCGTTCGGCTGGGTGAAGCTGTTCTCCACCTGACGGTAAATCATCTCTTTACCCGCCACCGGCAGACGTTCGTCGACGTAATCCTGATCCAGCATGATTTTGGTTTTGGTCGCGCGGCCAATCAGGTGCACGTTGATGTTCTGCGCGCGCAGCGCATCGCGCAGGGCTTCTGCCTGCTCGCGCCACTCGTCGGTCAATGCTTTGTGGTACAGCAGAGAGACAATCGCCTGATTGCTTTGCGTGGTCAGATAGTCAATCTGGAACAGCTTGTGGCGCAGCACCGGATTGTTGCGCACGCCTTCAATTATCAGCGTCATCAACTGGTTGATGAGCTCGCTCGCTGCCGGGAAGCTGTCCACGCGAATGCGGGATTTGGTCTGCTGATCGAAAATGATGTGATACAGGTCGTCGCCGTCGTGCCAGATGCGGAACTCGGCGCGCATGCGGTAGTGGCTGACAGGGGAGCGGAACACCTCGGGAACGGGCGCGTTGAAAGGCGTCATCATACTTTGCAGGCGGACAACTTTCTCTGCCAGCTGCGCGTCGTACTGTTCTGTCGGGAGGTGTTCGGGGGTCATGATGCGTCCTGAATGATAAAGAATTACGCGGGGATTGTAGGGATTGTGCAGTGGATGTCCAGATTTAATGGCCAATAGCTGTCTGGACATCTATACGTGTCTAATTGTAGCATTCTGTTTCCGGTCTCCTGAGAGTGAAAAGGGAATCCAGTGAAAATCTGGAGCTGACGCGCAGCGGTAAAGACTGGCGGGATGAGAGCTGTAGACACTGTGAAAATGGGAAGTCTTCATCCGTATAACGCCACCCAGCCCGAAGACCTGCCGGGATCACGTCGCATTTGGTTTCATCATCGCGTGCTATAGATGAGGCCTGCGGCATCCTTCTTATATTGTGGATGCTTTATCAATGATTAAAAAAGTATCGCTGTTGACGGCGCTGTCCGTCACGGCATTTTCGGGCTGGGCGCAGGATAGCGCTGACTCGTTGGTGGTGACGGCAAATCGTTTTGAACAACCTGAAAAAACTATTCTGGCAGCAACCTCGGTGGTGACGCGTGCCGATATTGACCGCTGGCAGTCAACCTCGGTGCTGGACGTTATGCGTCGCCTGCCTGGCGTGGATACGGCGCAAAATGGCGGGATGGGGCAACTCTCTTCTCTCTTTATTCGTGGCACAAACTCCAGCCACGTGCTGATTCTCGTTGACGGGGTCCGCCTTAACCAGGCGGGCGTCACGGGGTCGTCCGATCTCAGCCAGTTCCCAATCTCCCTGGTGCAGCGTATCGAATATGTTCGTGGACCGCGTTCGGCGGTGTACGGTTCTGACGCAATTGGCGGTGTAGTCAACATTATTACCACCCGCGCGAAGGATGGTACGACGCTGAATGCCGGCGTAGGCTCGCACGGCTATCAGAATTATGGCGGCAGTACCCAGCAAACGCTGGGCGACAGCACGCGCGTCACGCTTGCGGGTGATTACACTTATACCAAAGGTTTTGATGTGGTTGCGGACGGCAACAATGGCGGCCTTGCCCAGACCGATCGCGACGGCTTTATGAATAAAACGCTCTACGGCGCACTGGATCACGCATTCTCAGACCAGTGGAGCGGATTTGTTCGCGGCTTTGGCTACAGCAACCGTACGGCCTACGACGGTTACTACAGTTCATTTACCCCTGACGTACTGGTCGATACCCGCCAGCTCTATAGCCAGACCTGGGACGCAGGATTACGCTTCAACGGTGACATCTTCCATTCACAGCTGCTCACCAGCTATAGCCATAGCAAGGACTATAACTACGATCCAAATTTGGGCCGTTACGATTCAACGGCCACACTGGATGAAATCAAACAGTACAACGTTCAGTGGCTCAACTCTGTTGATGTGGGTCACGGGAACATTGGCGCGGGCGTTGACTGGCAGAAGCAGAGCACCGAGCCGGGTACAAACTACGTTACCAACGGCTACGACCTGCGTAATACCGGCGTCTACCTGACCGGACTGCAGCAACTGGGTGATTTCACCCTGGAAGGGGCGGTTCGCAGCGATGACAACTCGCAGTTTGGTCGCCACGGCACCTGGCAAAGCAGTGCAGCGTGGGAGTTCGTGGACGGTTACCGCTTCATTGCTTCTTATGGCACGGCCTATAAAGCACCGAATCTGGGGCAACTCTATGGCTTCTATGGCAATGACCATCTTGATCCAGAAGAGAGCAAGCAGTGGGAAGGGGCGTTTGAAGGCCTGACGGCAGGCGTGAGCTGGCGCGTGTCCGGCTATCGTAATGACGTTGAAAATCTCATCGACTTCAATAATAACCTTCAGCAATATTACAACGTCGGCAAAGCACGCATTAAGGGTGTGGAGGCGACAGCTTCATTTGATACGGGTCCGTTGACGCATACCGTTGGCTACGACTATGTGGATGCCCGCAACGCAGCGACCAACGAACTTCTGGACCGTCGTGCTAAGCAGCAGGTGAAATATCAGCTCGATACGCAGATCTATGATTTCGACTGGAGCCTGACGTATCACTATCTCGGCACGCGTTACGACACTGATTTTGGTTCGTATCCGTCAGAGAAAGTTAAAATGGGCGGTGTGAGCCTTTGGGATGTCGCAGTTTCATATCCTGTCACCTCACATCTCACAGTTCGTGGTAAAATAGCCAACCTGTTCGATAAAGATTACGAGACAGTTTATGGCTACCAAACTGCAGGACGGGAATACACCTTGTCTGGCAGCTACACCTTCTAATCCGCGTTCCACCGTGCTGGTGTTTGATTCCGGCGTCGGTGGGCTTTCGGTTTATGATGAGATTCGGCATCTCCTGCCGGATCTCCATTACATCTACGCCTTCGATAACGTCGCTTTCCCGTATGGGGAAAAGAGTGAAGACTTTATCGTTGAGCGTGTGGTTGAAATCGTCACCGCGGTACAAAAGCGCTATCCCCTTTCGCTGGCGGTCATTGCCTGTAATACGGCGAGCACCGTTTCCCTTCCTGCCCTGCGTGAAAAATTCCAGTTCCCGGTTGTGGGCGTTGTTCCTGCCATAAAGCCTGCCGCGCGCCTCACGGCTAACGGCATCGTAGGGTTACTGGCCACGCGTGGCACGGTGAAGCGTCCTTATACCCGCGAGCTGATCGACCGTTTTGCTAACGAATGCCAGATTGCAATGCTTGGCTCCGCAGAGCTGGTGGAGATGGCGGAAGCGAAACTGCACGGCGAGACGGTATCGCTTGAAGAGCTGCGTCGTATTCTTCGTCCGTGGCTGCGTATGCCCGAACCACCGGATACGGTTGTGCTGGGCTGCACCCACTTTCCGCTATTGCAGGAAGAGCTATTAGAAGTGCTTCCGGAGGGGACGCGCCTAGTGGATTCCGGTGCGGCAATCGCCCGTCGTACGGCCTGGCTGCTGGAGCATGAAGCGCCGGATGCGAAATCTACCGATGCGAATATCGCGTTTTGCATGGCCATTACGAAAGAGACTGAGCAACTTTTACCCGTTTTACGCCGTTATGGCTTTGAAACGCTCGAAAAACTGGCGCTGTAGCACGGTTTTGAGCAAAAAAGAGACGGTTGAAAGTTTTTTTTAAAAGAGGGGTTGTCAACGTCTGAGAACTCCCTATAATGCGCCTCCACTGACACGGAACAACGGCTTGCAAGCCGCCGGGTTAGCGGAGTTCAGAGATGAATGCCAACAGAGAAAAGTGAAAATAATCGCTTGACTCTGAATGAGGAAAACGTAATATACGGGACCTCGCAACGGTGAGCTGAAAGCCGCGTTGCAACTGCTCTTTAACAATTTATCAGACAATCTGTGTGGGCACTCAAAGTGACATGGATTCTTAACGTCGCAAGACGAAAAATGAATACCAAGTCTCTGAGTGAACATGCGTAATTCATTACGAAGTTTAATTCACGAGCATCAAACTTAAATTGAAGAGTTTGATCATGGCTCAGATTGAACGCTGGCGGCAGGCCTAACACATGCAAGTCGAACGGTAGCACAGAGAGCTTGCTCTCGGGTGACGAGTGGCGGACGGGTGAGTAATGTCTGGGAAACTGCCTGATGGAGGGGGATAACTACTGGAAACGGTAGCTAATACCGCATAACGTCGCAAGACCAAAGAGGGGGACCTTCGGGCCTCTTGCCATCAGATGTGCCCAGATGGGATTAGCTAGTAGGTGGGGTAACGGCTCACCTAGGCGACGATCCCTAGCTGGTCTGAGAGGATGACCAGCCACACTGGAACTGAGACACGGTCCAGACTCCTACGGGAGGCAGCAGTGGGGAATATTGCACAATGGGCGCAAGCCTGATGCAGCCATGCCGCGTGTATGAAGAAGGCCTTCGGGTTGTAAAGTACTTTCAGCGGGGAGGAAGGCGATAAGGTTAATAACCTTGTCGATTGACGTTACCCGCAGAAGAAGCACCGGCTAACTCCGTGCCAGCAGCCGCGGTAATACGGAGGGTGCAAGCGTTAATCGGAATTACTGGGCGTAAAGCGCACGCAGGCGGTCTGTCAAGTCGGATGTGAAATCCCCGGGCTCAACCTGGGAACTGCATTCGAAACTGGCAGGCTAGAGTCTTGTAGAGGGGGGTAGAATTCCAGGTGTAGCGGTGAAATGCGTAGAGATCTGGAGGAATACCGGTGGCGAAGGCGGCCCCCTGGACAAAGACTGACGCTCAGGTGCGAAAGCGTGGGGAGCAAACAGGATTAGATACCCTGGTAGTCCACGCCGTAAACGATGTCGACTTGGAGGTTGTGCCCTTGAGGCGTGGCTTCCGGAGCTAACGCGTTAAGTCGACCGCCTGGGGAGTACGGCCGCAAGGTTAAAACTCAAATGAATTGACGGGGGCCCGCACAAGCGGTGGAGCATGTGGTTTAATTCGATGCAACGCGAAGAACCTTACCTACTCTTGACATCCAGAGAACTTAGCAGAGATGCTTTGGTGCCTTCGGGAACTCTGAGACAGGTGCTGCATGGCTGTCGTCAGCTCGTGTTGTGAAATGTTGGGTTAAGTCCCGCAACGAGCGCAACCCTTATCCTTTGTTGCCAGCGGTTAGGCCGGGAACTCAAAGGAGACTGCCAGTGATAAACTGGAGGAAGGTGGGGATGACGTCAAGTCATCATGGCCCTTACGAGTAGGGCTACACACGTGCTACAATGGCGCATACAAAGAGAAGCGACCTCGCGAGAGCAAGCGGACCTCATAAAGTGCGTCGTAGTCCGGATTGGAGTCTGCAACTCGACTCCATGAAGTCGGAATCGCTAGTAATCGTGGATCAGAATGCCACGGTGAATACGTTCCCGGGCCTTGTACACACCGCCCGTCACACCATGGGAGTGGGTTGCAAAAGAAGTAGGTAGCTTAACCTTCGGGAGGGCGCTTACCACTTTGTGATTCATGACTGGGGTGAAGTCGTAACAAGGTAACCGTAGGGGAACCTGCGGTTGGATCACCTCCTTACCTTAAAGAACCTGCCTTTGCAGTGCTCACACAGATTGTCTGATGAAAAACAGCAGTAAAAATCTCTGCAGGCTTGTAGCTCAGGTGGTTAGAGCGCACCCCTGATAAGGGTGAGGTCGGTGGTTCAAGTCCACTCAGGCCTACCAAATTTTCCCTGATACTGCGTTGCGGCAACGCTCACATACTGATGTATGCTTCGCGTTTCCACGCCTTGTCTCAGGAAAAATTACCGGTACAGAGATTTGTAATACGATGGGGCTATAGCTCAGCTGGGAGAGCGCCTGCTTTGCACGCAGGAGGTCTGCGGTTCGATCCCGCATAGCTCCACCATCTTTTACTGCGAACACAAGAAAACTTCAGAGTGAACCTGAAAAGGTGCACTGCGAAGTTTTGCTCTTTAAAAATCTGGATCAAGCTGAAAATTGAAACGACACACAGTTAATGTGTGTTCGAGTCTCTCAAATTTTCGCAATCAGAAGTGAAACATCTTCGGGTTGTGAGGTTAAGCGACTAAGCGTACACGGTGGATGCCCTGGCAGTCAGAGGCGATGAAGGACGTGCTAATCTGCGAAAAGCGCCGGCGAGGTGATATGAACCTTTGACCCGGCGATGTCCGAATGGGGAAACCCAGTGCAATTCGTTGCACTATCGTTAACTGAATACATAGGTTAACGAGGCGAACCGGGGGAACTGAAACATCTAAGTACCCCGAGGAAAAGAAATCAACCGAGATTCCCCCAGTAGCGGCGAGCGAACGGGGAGCAGCCCGGAGTCTGAATCAGCTTGTGTGTTAGTGGAAGCGTCTGGAAAGTCGCAGGGTACAGGGTGATACTCCCGTACACGAAAGCACACAGGCTGTGAACTCGAAGAGTAGGGCGGGACACGTGGTATCCTGTCTGAATATGGGGGGACCATCCTCCAAGGCTAAATACTCCTGACTGACCGATAGTGAACCAGTACCGTGAGGGAAAGGCGAAAAGAACCCCGGCGAGGGGAGTGAAAAAGAACCTGAAACCGTGTACGTACAAGCAGTGGGAGCACCTTCGTGGTGTGACTGCGTACCTTTTGTATAATGGGTCAGCGACTTATATTCTGTAGCAAGGTTAACCGTATAGGGGAGCCGTAGGGAAACCGAGTCTTAACTGGGCGTTAAGTTGCAGGGTATAGACCCGAAACCCGGTGATCTAGCCATGGGCAGGTTGAAGGTTGGGTAACACTAACTGGAGGACCGAACCGACTAATGTTGAAAAATTAGCGGATGACCTGTGGCTGGGGGTGAAAGGCCAATCAAACCGGGAGATAGCTGGTTCTCCCCGAAAGCTATTTAGGTAGCGCCTCGTGAACTCATCTTCGGGGGTAGAGCACTGTTTCGGCTAGGGGGCCATCCCGGCTTACCAACCCGATGCAAACTACGAATACCGAAGAATGTTATCACGGGAGACACACGGCGGGTGCTAACGTCCGTCGTGAAGAGGGAAACAACCCAGACCGCCAGCTAAGGTCCCAAAGTCATGGTTAAGTGGGAAACGATGTGGGAAGGCACAGACAGCCAGGATGTTGGCTTAGAAGCAGCCATCATTTAAAGAAAGCGTAATAGCTCACTGGTCGAGTCGGCCTGCGCGGAAGATGTAACGGGGCTAAACCATGCACCGAAGCTGCGGCAGCGACGCTTATGCGTTGTTGGGTAGGGGAGCGTTCTGTAAGCCGTCGAAGGTGGCCTGTGAGGGCTGCTGGAGGTATCAGAAGTGCGAATGCTGACATAAGTAACGATAAAGCGGGTGAAAAGCCCGCTCGCCGGAAGACCAAGGGTTCCTGTCCAACGTTAATCGGGGCAGGGTGAGTCGACCCCTAAGGCGAGGCCGAAAGGCGTAGTCGATGGGAAACAGGTTAATATTCCTGTACTTGGTGTTACTGCGAAGGGGGGACGGAGAAGGCTATGTCAGCCGGGCGACGGTTGTCCCGGTTTAAGCGTGTAGGTGTGTGTTCCAGGCAAATCCGGTTCACTCTAACACTGAGGCGTGATGACGAGGCACTACGGTGCTGAAGTGATAAATGCCCTGCTTCCAGGAAAAGCCTCTAAGCATCAGGTAACACGAAATCGTACCCCAAACCGACACAGGTGGTCAGGTAGAGAATACCAAGGCGCTTGAGAGAACTCGGGTGAAGGAACTAGGCAAAATGGTGCCGTAACTTCGGGAGAAGGCACGCTGATATGTAGGTGAAGCCCCTGCGGGTGGAGCTGAAATCAGTCGAAGATACCAGCTGGCTGCAACTGTTTATTAAAAACACAGCACTGTGCAAACACGAAAGTGGACGTATACGGTGTGACGCCTGCCCGGTGCCGGAAGGTTAATTGATGGGGTTAGCGGCAACGCGAAGCTCTTGATCGAAGCCCCGGTAAACGGCGGCCGTAACTATAACGGTCCTAAGGTAGCGAAATTCCTTGTCGGGTAAGTTCCGACCTGCACGAATGGCGTAATGATGGCCAGGCTGTCTCCACCCGAGACTCAGTGAAATTGAACTCGCTGTGAAGATGCAGTGTACCCGCGGCAAGACGGAAAGACCCCGTGAACCTTTACTATAGCTTGACACTGAACACTGGTCCTTGATGTGTAGGATAGGTGGGAGGCTTTGAAGCGTGGACGCCAGTCTGCGTGGAGCCGTCCTTGAAATACCACCCTTTAATGGCTGGTGTTCTAACGTGGACCCGTGATCCGGGTTGCGGACAGTGTCTGGTGGGTAGTTTGACTGGGGCGGTCTCCTCCCAAAGAGTAACGGAGGAGCACGAAGGTTAGCTAATCCTGGTCGGACATCAGGAGGTTAGTGCAATGGCATAAGCTAGCTTGACTGCGAGAGTGACGGCTCGAGCAGGTGCGAAAGCAGGTCATAGTGATCCGGTGGTTCTGAATGGAAGGGCCATCGCTCAACGGATAAAAGGTACTCCGGGGATAACAGGCTGATACCGCCCAAGAGTTCATATCGACGGCGGTGTTTGGCACCTCGATGTCGGCTCATCACATCCTGGGGCTGAAGTAGGTCCCAAGGGTATGGCTGTTCGCCATTTAAAGTGGTACGCGAGCTGGGTTTAGAACGTCGTGAGACAGTTCGGTCCCTATCTGCCGTGGGCGCTGGAGAATTGAGGGGGGCTGCTCCTAGTACGAGAGGACCGGAGTGGACGCATCACTGGTGTTCGGGTTGTCATGCCAATGGCACTGCCCGGTAGCTAAATGCGGAAGAGATAAGTGCTGAAAGCATCTAAGCACGAAACTTGCCCCGAGATGAGTTCTCCCTGAGACTTTAAGTCTCCTGAAGGAACGTTGAAGACGACGACGTTGATAGGTCGGATGTGTAAGCGCAGCGATGCGTTGAGCTAACCGATACTAATGAACCGTGAGGCTTAACCTTACAACGCCGAAGGTGTTTTGGCGGTGAGAGACACAAACAATATTCAGCCTGATACAGATTAACAGAATTTGCCTGGCGGCTTTAGCGCGGTGGTCCCACCTGACCCCATGCCGAACTCAGAAGTGAAACGCCGTAGCGCCGATGGTAGTGTGGGGTCTCCCCATGTGAGAGTAGGGAACTGCCAGGCATCAAATTTAGTAGTAAGCCGGTGCATTAATCCGGTGGTTACAAGCAGTCTTCGGTGGAGCGGTAGTTCAGTCGGTTAGAATACCTGCCTGTCACGCAGGGGGTCGCGGGTTCGAGTCCCGTCCGTTCCGCCACTTATTAAGACATTAAGCCTGCCAGTGATGGCAGGCTTAATGGCAAAAAACTTTAGGGGCGTAGCTCAGTTGGTAGAGCACCGGTCTCCAAAACCGGGTGTCGCGAGTTCGAGTCTCTCCGCCCCTGCCATATAGAATCCTTTGCTTCGGCAAAGGATTTTTTTTGCCTGAAATTCGGGAAAATTTCCGCATTCTAAAATGCAGCCAGCATCTCTGCTGGCCTCATCATTAATCCATTACATTGATTTTTAATAGATCTTTTATCTGCGATTGCTTATCACTGTTTTGCAGCCAAATTGCATATAGTGGTCGCGAAAGGGTGGTGGAATCCACCACGGTATGCAATCCAGGCCTGGTGTCTGCCCAACGAACGGGTAACCAGGTGCAACCCTTCAACAGGGGAAGTTGCTGACAGGCAATCTCGGCAGAACTGGTTGTTAGCTGTGGAACATCATCAGGAGCAATCAATCCCGTCTCATGCTGTTGAAAATCTGGCCCCCATTCCAGGCGTAAATAGGTCAGGTCTGCTTTCATCATCGAAGGCTCAGAGGCATAAAGCGCCAGACCAAACTGCCCCACAATCTGGCTGCTAAATTCGTCCATCTTGGGGGCTTCAGTTGTGATCAGAAGATCAAGCTGGCGCTCATGAAGTTGCTTAACCAGCGACTGACGTTGCGCAATTCGGGCTTCAAATTGCAAATGGCCATGGGAGTGATATAGCCGGGTAAGCCACTGACTGAGCATACATTCCCACAGAGACGCGCTGGCCCCTATTGAGAATTCATTGTGCCTCGACGTATGGGCAACCTCTTTGCGTGCTGCCTGCCATGTGTTCATCAGCGTTTCGGCATACGGGAGCAGTTTCTCACCGGCGGGCGTTAAACGGATGTTGTTGCGGTGACGGGTAAAAAGATTCACACCCAGTTGATTTTCCAGCTGTCGAATACGAAAACTGACTGCTGACTGCGTCAGGTAAAGGGCTTCAGCTGCTCGCCCGAAGTGGCGCGTTCTGCTCACTTCAAGGAAAGTTTTTAGCAATTCCGTATCCACATCTTTCTCCGCAAAATAATTTGTCGTTATGATTTAAATGTTTTGTTTTACACTCTGTCAAGCGTAACTAATACTCCGCGCCATAAATAGCTCGGCCAAAGAATTAGGAGCGTGTAGGATGGCGGAAAGCTTTACGACGACTAATCGTTTTTTCGACAATAAACATTATCCGCGCGGGTTCTCTCGTCACGGCGATTTCACCATCAAAGAGGCGCAGCTGCTTGAGCGTCATGGTTATGCCTTTAACGAGCTGGATCTGGGTAAACGTGAGCCTGCAACCGAAGATGAAAAGCAGTTTGTCTCGGTGTGCCGTGGTGAGCGTGAGCCGCAGTCTGAAGCAGAACGTGTATGGATCAAGTACATGGCTCGCATTAAGCGTCCAAAACGTTTCCATACGCTGTCTGGCGGTAAACCGCAGATGGAAGGTGCAGAAGACTACACCGAGTCTGACGATTAAGAAAAAGGGGCTACGGCCCCTTTTTTATGCCAGTAACTTTTGTAGATGCAAAAGCAAACGATCGATCGCCCGATAGCTCAACGCTTCCTGCAAATGTTTCCTCTCAATGCCAGTACAGCCCTCCACGTCAGCAATGGTTCTGGCTACTTTTAACAAGCGCTGCCACGCACGTATGGAAAGCCCAAAGCGCGTCAGCGTCTCTTCCAGCCATCCCGCATCTTCAGCGTTAAGAGAACAAAACTGTCGGATCCCGGCATTATCCAGCCGTGCATTCAGTCTGTTTTGTCGAGCGTACTGCCGTGCCTGCGCCGCGATAACCCGCTCGCGTACAGTCGCTGAGCTTTCACCCTGTGTACGCGTCTGCCTTAGCAGGCCCGGCGGCGGAAGGGGGATTTCCAGTGATAAATCGAAACGATCGAGGAACGGGCCGGAAAGCTTTCCCAGATAGCGCAGCGTTTGCTCTGGCGTACAGCGGTTATGGTTTCCCTGGTAGTGACCCGTCGGGCTGGGATTCATCGCTGCGACAAGCTGAAACTGGGCGGGATAGCTTATTTTGGCTCGCGTGCGTGAGATATGTATCTCACCGGATTCAATGGGCTCCCTCAGTGCATCCAGCACGCGCCGCTCAAATTCAGGCAGCTCATCGAGGAACAGAATGCCATTGTGTGCCAGTGAGATCTCACCCGGCCCCGGAATAGACCCACCGCCGACCATTGCCGTCAGCGAAGCGCTATGATGCGGGGAACGAAAAGGACGGCGGCGCCACTGTTTATGCAACGACGTTGAACTGATAAGGCTATAGATGGCAGCGCTTTCCAGCGCTTCATGGTTATTAAGCGGCGGGAGCAACCCGCTCAGCCTGCTTGCCAGCATGGTTTTGCCCGTACCCGGCGGGCCAATCAGCAGAAGATTGTGACCACCCGCTGCCGTAATCTCCAGCGCCCGTTTCCCTTGCTCTTGTCCCATGATCTCGCTGAGGTCTTCTGGCGCATCCGCTATAGCCTCGTCACACTCTTCCGGCTCGGACAGTTCGTGCCGGCCCTCCAGCCAGGCGCACACTTCCTGGAGATGCCCTGCGATGAGGCATCCCTTTTCTGCAATAAGACTCACTTCTGATGCGTTTTCATTGGCCACAACGATTTGCCGCCCTGCACGTATTGCTTCCAGCGCTCCCGATATCGCACCGGGAACGCCTCTCAATGCGCCTGTGAGCGCGAGTTCACCCACGAACTCGTACGAGCCTAGCCTGGTCGTATTAAGTTGCTCAGAAGCCGCGAGAAGCGCAATTGCGATAGGTAAATCATATCGCCCACCCTCTTTAGGCAGGTCAGCGGGGGCAAGGTTGATGGTGATCTTCTTTGCGGGGAAGGTATAACCGCTGTTTATTATTGCACTACGAACGCGGTCCCTGGCCTTTTTGACCGTGGTTTCAGGTAACCCAACAAGCGTGAGTCCGGGGAGGCCATTACTCAAATGAACCTCTACGGAAATAAGCGGAGCCTTCACCCCGAGAGCCGCTCGCGTATAAACAACTGACAGTGACATTTGTACTACCTCCTGGTGTGACTGTGCCATTGCCCGTTTTCTCTGTTTAGCGTCTTTTGGCGTATTTACGCTGCCTGTTCAGAGATTTTGGTAGCACAGTGAAACCATTGCATAACTGTGGAAGCACTCTCGCAGAGTATAAAAAGCCCCGTTTTGACGTTAAGAACGGCAGGAAAAAAATGAAAAATATTCATCCCCAAATTTCCTTATATAAAACAATGGCTTCATGGGAAATGATTCGCTGGCTAACCAAGTCCGTCATAAATAAATCTTGTGTTTAATTTAAAAACTGTGATAACTCTTTAGGTATTCCTTCGAACAAGATGCAAAAAGAACTGAAAATGACAGCCCTTCTACGAGTGATTAGCCTGGTCGTGATTAGCGTGGTGGTGATTATTATCCCACCGTGCGGGGCTGCACTTGGACGAGGAAAGGCTTAGAAATCAAGCCTTAACGAACTAAGACCCCCGCACCGAAAGGTCCGGGGGTTTTTTTATGACTAAAAAACTTAAACGAGGAGCAGAGAATGAACACTAGCATAAAATTCTGTTTCTCCAGATTTATGACGGGGAACTAACTATGAATGGGGCACAATGGGTAGTACATGCGTTGCGCGCGCAGGGAGTCGAGACAGTATTCGGTTATCCGGGTGGCGCAATTATGCCGATTTACGATGCACTGTATGACGGCGGCGTGGAACACCTCTTGTGCCGACACGAGCAGGGTGCAGCGATGGCAGCCATTGGCTATGCCCGTGCGACAGGTAAAACAGGCGTGTGCATGGCGACCTCAGGTCCGGGTGCAACGAACCTGATCACCGGCCTGGCTGACGCGCTGCTCGATTCCGTCCCCGTCGTGGCAATTACCGGTCAGGTAGCCTCTCCGTTCATTGGTACCGATGCCTTTCAGGAAGTGGACGTCCTCGGCTTATCGCTGGCCTGCACCAAGCACAGCTTCCTCGTTCAATCTCTCGAAGAGCTGCCTCGCGTGATGGCCGAAGCGTTCGAGGTTGCCAGTTCTGGCCGTCCTGGCCCGGTTCTGGTGGATATCCCGAAAGATATTCAGGTTGCACTCGGCGATCTGGAGCCGCACTTCTCTACCGTTGAAAGCAACGAAGCATTCCCGCATGCAGACGTTGAAGAGGCGCGTCAGATGATGGCGCAGGCGAAACAGCCGATGCTCTATGTCGGCGGTGGTGTAGGCATGGCGCAGGCCGTTCCTGCCCTGCGCGAATTTATCGCGGTGACGCAGATGCCCGCTACCTGCACGCTGAAAGGTCTGGGCGCAGTCGACGCGGACTACCCGTACTACCTCGGCATGCTGGGAATGCATGGCACCAAGGCGGCAAACCTGGCGGTGCAGGAGTGCGATCTGCTCATTGCCGTGGGGGCTCGTTTCGACGACCGCGTCACCGGCAAGCTCAATACCTTCGCACCGAATGCCAAAGTTATTCATATGGATATCGACCCGGCGGAGATGAACAAGCTGCGTCAGGCGCATATCGCGCTGCAGGGCGATCTCAACGCGCTGTTACCGGCACTGCAGCAGCCGCTGGATATCAATGCATGGCGTCAGCACACCGCAGACATGCGCGCCGAGCACGCCTGGCGTTACGACCATCCCGGCGAGGCCATCTACGCGCCGCTGCTGTTGAAGCAACTCTCCGACCGTAAGCCGGCAGACAGCGTGGTGACAACGGATGTGGGACAGCATCAGATGTGGTCCGCACAGCACATGACCTACACCCGCCCGGAAAACTTCATCACCTCCAGCGGCTTAGGCACCATGGGGTTTGGCCTGCCGGCAGCCGTAGGCGCACAGGTAGCCCGCCCGAACGATACCGTTATCTGTATCTCCGGTGACGGCTCCTTCATGATGAACGTTCAGGAGTTGGGCACCGTGAAGCGCAAGCAGTTACCGCTGAAGATCGTCTTGCTCGATAACCAGCGTTTAGGGATGGTTCGCCAGTGGCAACAGCTGTTTTTCCAGGAGCGTTACAGCGAAACAACCCTGACCGATAACCCCGATTTCCTCACTCTGGCCAGCGCCTTCGGCATTCCTGGCCAGCACATCACCCGTAAAGACCAGGTTGAAGCGGCACTCGACACCATGCTTTCAAGCGAAGGGCCATACCTGCTTCATGTCTCAATCGACGAGCTTGAGAACGTCTGGCCGTTGGTACCGCCCGGTGCCAGTAACTCACAAATGCTGGAGAAATTATCATGATGCAACATCAGGTCGCCGTGCAGGCTCGCTTCAACCCGGAAACTTTAGAACGCGTTTTGCGCGTGGTCCGTCACCGTGGTTTTCAGATTTGCTCTATGAATATGGAAACCGCCACCGACGCGCAAAACATCAGTATCGAATTAACCGTTGCCAGCCCGCGGCCGGTCGACTTACTGTTTAGTCAGTTATCAAAGCTGGTAGACGTTGCCCATGTTGCCATCTGCCAGAGCACAACCACATCACAACAAATCCGCGCTTGAGCGTGACAGGACGAAAAAATGACGACAAAAAAAGCTGATTACATTTGGTTCAACGGTGAGATGGTTCGCTGGGAGGACGCGAAGGTCCACGTGATGTCCCACGCGCTGCACTACGGTACCTCCGTGTTTGAAGGCATCCGCTGCTACGATTCTCACAAAGGGCCAGTGGTGTTCCGCCATCGCGAACACATGCAGCGTCTGCATGACTCAGCCAAAATTTATCGTTTCCCGGTCTCTCAAAGCGTTGATGAGCTGATGGAAGCCTGCCGCGAAGTGATTCGCCAGAACAAACTGACCAGCGCCTATATTCGTCCGCTGGTCTTCGTGGGTGACGTCGGCATGGGCGTGAACCCGCCGGCCGGTTACAACACCGATGTGATCATTGCCGCGTTCCCGTGGGGCGCCTACTTGGGCGCAGAAGCACTGGATCAGGGGATCGACGCAATGGTTTCTTCCTGGAACCGCGTGGCGCCAAACACCATCCCGACCGCCGCGAAAGCGGGCGGTAACTACCTCTCCTCACTGCTGGTCGGCAGCGAAGCGCGCCGCCACGGCTATCAGGAAGGCATCGCCCTCGACGTGAACGGCTACATCTCTGAAGGTGCGGGCGAAAACCTGTTTGAAGTGAAAGACGGCATCCTCTTCACGCCGCCGTTCACCTCATCCGCGCTGCCGGGCATCACCCGTGACGCCATCATCAAGCTGGCGAAAGATCTGGGTATCGAAGTGCGCGAGCAGGTGCTGTCCCGCGAATCCCTGTATCTGGCCGATGAAGTGTTCATGTCCGGTACGGCAGCTGAAATCACGCCGGTGCGCAGTGTAGACGGTATCCAGGTGGGCGAAGGCCGCTGTGGCCCGGTCACCAAGCGCATTCAGCAAGCGTTCTTTGGCCTCTTCACCGGCGAAACAGAAGATAAATACGGCTGGTTAGATCAGGTTAATCACTAAGCATAAATTTGGGACGGCACGCACCACCGTCCCATTAAATAGTCAGACGGGAGTCAATAAAGCATGCCTAAGTATCGTTCAGCCACCACCACCCACGGCCGTAATATGGCGGGAGCCCGCGCGCTGTGGCGCGCCACCGGAATGACCGACGCCGATTTCGGCAAGCCGATTATCGCCGTGGTGAACTCCTTCACCCAGTTCGTACCGGGCCACGTGCACCTGCGCGATCTCGGCAAACTGGTTGCCGAGCAAATCGAAGCCTCAGGCGGCGTGGCGAAAGAGTTCAACACCATTGCGGTGGATGACGGTATTGCGATGGGGCACGGTGGCATGCTCTATTCACTGCCGTCGCGCGAGCTGATCGCCGACTCGGTTGAGTACATGGTTAACGCCCACTGCGCCGATGCGATGGTCTGCATCTCCAACTGCGACAAAATCACCCCGGGGATGCTGATGGCCTCCCTGCGCCTGAATATTCCGGTGATCTTCGTCTCCGGCGGCCCGATGGAAGCGGGGAAAACCAAGCTCTCCGACAAAATCATCAAGCTCGACCTGGTCGATGCGATGATCCAGGGCGCGGACCCGAAAGTCTCAGACGAGCAGAGTGACCAGGTAGAGCGCTCCGCGTGTCCGACCTGCGGCTCCTGTTCCGGGATGTTCACCGCTAACTCCATGAACTGCCTGACCGAAGCGCTGGGCCTCTCTCAGCCGGGCAACGGCTCGCTGCTGGCGACCCACGCCGACCGTAAGCAGCTGTTCCTTAATGCCGGTAAGCGCATCGTTGAGCTGACCAAACGCTACTACGAGCAGGACGACGCCAGCGCGCTGCCGCGCAGCATCGCCAGCAAAGCCGCATTCGAGAACGCCATGACGCTGGATATCGCGATGGGTGGCTCTACCAACACCGTTCTGCACCTGCTGGCCGCCGCGCAGGAAGCCGAAATCGACTTCACCATGAGCGACATCGACAAGCTGTCCCGTAAAGTGCCGCAGCTGTGTAAGGTCGCGCCGAGTACCCAGAAGTACCACATGGAAGACGTGCACCGTGCCGGTGGCGTCATCGGTATCCTCGGCGAGCTGGATCGCGCCGGGCTGCTGAACCGTGAAGTGAAAAACGTGCTCGGCCTGACGCTGCCGGAGTCGCTGGACCAGTACGACGTGATGCTGACCAAAGACGACGCGGTGAAAAAAATGTTCCGCGCCGGCCCTGCCGGTATTCGCACCACGCAGGCGTTCTCGCAGGATTGCCGTTGGGATACCCTGGACGATGACCGTGCCGAAGGCTGCATCCGCTCGCTGGAGCATGCCTACAGCAAAGACGGCGGTCTGGCCGTGCTGTACGGTAACTTTGCGGAAAACGGCTGCATCGTGAAAACCGCGGGCGTGGACGACAGCATCCTGAAATTCACCGGTCCGGCGAAAGTGTACGAAAGCCAGGATGAAGCGGTAGACGCCATCCTCGGCGGCAAAGTGGTGGAAGGCGACGTGGTTGTCATTCGTTACGAAGGGCCGAAAGGCGGTCCGGGCATGCAGGAGATGCTCTACCCAACCACCTTCCTGAAATCCATGGGACTCGGTAAGGCGTGTGCGCTGATCACCGACGGGCGTTTCTCCGGCGGCACCTCCGGCCTCTCTATCGGCCACGTTTCCCCGGAAGCGGCAAGCGGCGGCAACATCGCCATCATCGAAGACGGTGACCTGATCGAAATCGACATCCCGAATCGTGGTATTCAGCTGAAGCTGAGCGACCAGGAGATTGCGGCCCGTCGTGAAGCGCAGGAAGCGCGCGGCGACAAAGCCTGGACGCCAAAAGATCGCCAGCGTGAAGTCTCCTTCGCCCTGCGCGCTTACGCGAGCCTTGCCACCAGTGCAGATAAAGGCGCGGTGCGCGATAAATCTAAACTTGGGGGCTAATGATGGCCGAGTCTCAACCCTTATCCGCCGCCCCCGAGGGGGCGGAATACCTGAGAGCGGTGCTACGCGCGCCGGTATATGAAGCCGTGCAGGTCACGCCCCTGCAGAAAATGGAAAAACTCTCTTCGCGCCTCGATAACGTTATCCTGGTCAAGCGCGAAGACCGCCAGCCGGTGCACAGCTTCAAGCTGCGCGGCGCCTACGCGATGATGGCCGGGCTGACCGACGAGCAGAAAGCGCGCGGCGTGATTACCGCGTCGGCGGGCAACCACGCCCAGGGCGTTGCCTTCTCCTCGGCCCGTCTGGGGCTGAAAGCGCTGATCGTGATGCCGGTCGCTACCGCAGACATCAAAGTCGACGCGGTCCGCGGTTTCGGCGGGGAAGTACTGCTCCACGGTGCCAATTTTGACGAAGCGAAAGCCAAAGCGATCGAGCTGGCGCAGCAGCAGGGTTTTACCTGGGTGCCGCCGTTCGACCACCCGATGGTGATTGCCGGGCAGGGCACGCTGGCGCTTGAACTGCTGCAGCAGGATGCGCATCTCGACCGCGTCTTCGTCCCGGTGGGCGGCGGTGGGCTGGCGGCGGGCGTGGCGGTGCTGATCAAACAGCTGATGCCGCAGATCAAAGTCATCGCCGTTGAAGCGGAAGACTCTGCCTGCCTGAAGGCGGCGCTGGATGCCGGCCATCCGGTCGACCTGCCGCGCGTCGGGCTGTTTGCCGAGGGCGTGGCGGTGAAGCGCATTGGCGACGAAACCTTCCGCCTGTGCCAGGAATATCTCGATGATATCGTCACGGTAGACAGCGACGCGATCTGCGCGGCGATGAAGGATCTGTTCGAGGACGTGCGTGCTGTGGCGGAACCGTCCGGCGCGCTGGCGCTGGCGGGGATGAAAAAATACATCGCGCAGCACAACATTCGCGGCGAGCGGCTGGCGCACGTGCTGTCTGGTGCGAACGTGAACTTCCACGGCTTGCGCTACGTTTCCGAGCGCTGCGAGCTGGGCGAACAGCGGGAAGCGCTGCTGGCGGTGACGATTCCGGAAGAGAAGGGCAGCTTCCTCAAGTTCTGCCAGTTGCTGGGCGGTCGTTCGGTGACGGAGTTCAACTACCGCTTTGCCGATGCCAAAGACGCCTGCATTTTTGTCGGCGTGCGTCTGAGCCGTGGCGTGGAGGAGCGCAAAGAGATCCTTAGCCTGCTGCATAACGGCGGCTACAGCGTGGTCGATCTTTCTGACGACGAGATGGCGAAGCTGCACGTGCGCTACATGGTCGGCGGGCGTCCATCGAAGCCACTCCAGGAACGCCTGTTCAGCTTCGAATTCCCGGAATCGCCGGGCGCGCTGCTCAAGTTCCTGCACACGCTGGGCACGCACTGGAACATCTCTCTGTTCCACTACCGCAGCCACGGCACCGACTACGGCCGCGTGCTGGCGGCGTTCGAACTGGGCGAGCACGAGCCGGATTTCGAAACGCGGCTGAACGAGCTGGGTTATGAGTGCCACGACGAAACCCATAACCCGGCGTTCAGGTTCTTTCTGGCGGGCTAGTGGTTCGGCAATATCTTCCAGAACGCATCAATAAGCGGCTCATGCAGCCGCTTTTTTTGTGCGCACACGCCAAGCTCGAACGGTGTTTTCTCATCGCTGCGTTCCAGAATCATCACGCGATTGCGCACTGGTTCCGGGCTGTTTTCCAGCACCACTTCCGGCAGCAGCGCTACGCCGCAGCCGAGCGCCACCATTGACACCATCGCCTCATGACCGCTGACGGTAGCGTATATCGACGGATTGCTGATTTTCTGACGGCGGAACCACAGCTCGATGCGGCGACGCACCGGCCCTTGATCGGCCATGATAAACGGCACCGTGGACCAGTCCGGTTTTTCCACTGAGACCTGGTTACGTACCGGGCAGGGCAGCGCCGGGGCAATCAGTACCACCGCCAGGTTCTCCAGCATCGAGAACGCCACTGCCCCCGGCAGGGTTTCGGGTTTCCCGGCGATGGCGAGATCCGCTTCGCCCGTCACCACTTTTTCCATGGCGTCGGCGGCGTCGCCGGTGGTGAGCTTAATCTCAACCGACGGATTGGCTGCGCGGAAGCGGTCGAGAATGGGTGGCAGATGGCTATAGGCGGCGGTCACGGAGCAGAAAATATGCAGTTCGCCGGAGAGCGATGGCCCCTGCTGATCGATGGCGTGCCGCAGCTGCTGGTACTGCAACAGCGTCTGCTGGGCAAAAATGCGCAGCTCTTCTCCCGCTTCCGTGAGGGTGACAGTACGGTTATCGCGTACGAACAGCGGCTGGCCGAGGTCTTCCTCAAGGCGTTGGATCTGGCGCGAAAGCGTGGAGGGGCTGACGTGCATCGCCCGGGCGCTGCGGCCAAAATGGCGGCTTTCCGCCAGGTGCAGGAACATTTTTAGATCGCGTAAATCCACCGATTCCACTCCCTCTTTTTACATTGCAAAAATTGCAATATGACGTTGTGAATATATCAATTTCCGCAATAAATTTCCTGTTGTAATGTGGGTACATTCTCGCTGAAACGCGAACCGAACTATAAGACACACAACATCACGAGGTATCACCCATGGCTAACTACTTTAATACACTGAACTTGCGCCAGCAGCTGGCGCAGCTGGGCAAATGCCGCTTCATGGCGCGTGACGAATTTGCCGATGGCGCAAGCTACCTTCAGGGTAAAAAAGTGGTCATCGTCGGCTGTGGCGCACAGGGCCTGAACCAGGGCCTGAACATGCGTGACTCCGGTCTGGATATCTCCTACGCCCTGCGTAAAGAAGCGATTGCCGAGAAGCGCGCTTCATGGCGTAAAGCGACCGAAAACGGCTTCAAAGTGGGTACCTACGAAGAGCTGATCCCGCAGGCGGATCTGGTTGTTAACCTGACGCCAGACAAGCAGCACTCAGACGTAGTGCGCTCCGTACAGCCGCTGATGAAAGACGGCGCCGCGCTGGGCTACTCCCACGGCTTCAACATCGTTGAAGTGGGCGAGCAGATCCGTAAAGACATCACCGTAGTGATGGTGGCGCCGAAGTGCCCGGGTACGGAAGTACGCGAAGAGTACAAGCGTGGCTTCGGCGTACCGACGCTTATCGCGGTTCACCCTGAAAACGATCCGAAAGGCGAAGGTATGGCGATTGCCAAAGCGTGGGCTGCGGCGACCGGCGGCCACCGTGCGGGCGTTCTGGAATCCTCCTTCGTTGCCGAAGTGAAATCTGACCTGATGGGCGAGCAGACCATTCTGTGCGGCATGCTGCAGGCCGGTTCTCTGCTCTGCTTCGACAAGCTGGTGGAAGAAGGTACCGACCCGGCCTATGCGGAAAAACTGATTCAGTTCGGCTGGGAAACCATCACCGAAGCGCTGAAGCAAGGCGGGATTACGCTGATGATGGACCGCCTGTCCAACCCGGCCAAACTGCGCGCGTTTGCACTCTCTGAGCAGCTGAAAACCATCATGGCGCCGCTGTTCCAGAAACACATGGATGACATCATCTCCGGCGAGTTCTCTTCCGGCATGATGGCGGACTGGGCGAACGACGACAAGAAACTGCTGACCTGGCGTGAAGAGACCGGTAAAACCGCGTTCGAAACCGCGCCGCAGTATGAAGGTAAAATCGGCGAGCAGGAGTACTTCGATAAAGGCGTACTGATGATCGCGATGGTGAAAGCAGGCGTTGAGCTGGCGTTCGAAACCATGGTGGATTCTGGCATCATCGAAGAGTCTGCGTACTATGAATCTCTGCACGAGCTGCCGCTGATTGCGAACACCATCGCCCGTAAGCGTCTGTACGAAATGAACGTGGTTATCTCTGATACCGCAGAATACGGTAACTACCTCTTCTCTTACGCCTGCGTACCGCTGCTGAAAGAGTTCATGACCACCCTGCAGACGGGCGATCTGGGCAAAGCGATTGCGGAAGGTGCGGTAGACAACGCGCAGCTGCGTGACGTAAACGAAGCCATTCGCAGCCACCAGATCGAGAAAGTGGGCCACAAACTGCGTGGCTACATGACCGATATGAAACGTATCGCGGTAGCAGGTTAACACCAGGTGCGGGCTGATGCCCTCACCCCGACCCTCTCCCTGTGGGAGAGGGTGCAAACATTAAAGGCCTTCTCTAAGAGAAGGCCTTGCTGTTTATTTCCGATACAGCACTTTAATGATGTGATAACCGAACTGGGTATGCAGCGGACCGGTTGGCTCCAGCACCGGGCAGGAGAAAACCACTTTATCGAACGCCGGAACCATCTGACCCTGACGGAACTCACCTAAATCGCCGCCACGCTTGCCTGACGGACAAATAGAGTGCTTCTTCGCCAGCTTGCCGAAGTCGGCACCGTTTTTAATCTGCTCCAGAAGATCCAGAGCCAGTTTCTCTTCTTTAACAAGGATATGCAGTGCTGCTGCTGTTTTTGCCATGATCGTGCCTTGAGTGGTATGGATTAGGCTCGCTATACTACCACGCTGTTATTCTCCCCTCCTGACTTTCATTGAGCGATCATTTATGCGTTTAAACCCCGGACAACAACAAGCCGTCGAATTTGTCACCGGACCGTGTCTGGTACTGGCGGGCGCAGGATCCGGTAAAACGCGCGTCATCACCAACAAGATTGCGCACCTGATCCGCGGCTGCGGCTACCAGGCGCGCCACATTGCGGCGGTCACCTTTACCAATAAAGCGGCGCGCGAGATGAAAGAGCGCGTCGGCCAGACACTGGGGCGCAAAGAGGCGCGCGGGCTAATGATCTCAACCTTCCACACGCTGGGGCTGGATATCATCAAACGCGAGTATGCGGCGCTGGGAATGAAGTCTAATTTCTCGCTTTTTGACGATACCGACCAGGTGGCGTTGCTTAAAGAGCTTACTGAGGGGCTGATCGAAGATGATAAGGTGCTGTTGCAGCAGCTGATCTCGACGATCTCGAACTGGAAAAACGATCTGATGACCCCGGCCCAGGCCGCGGCGATCGCCAAAGGCGAACGGGATCGGATCTTCGCCCACTGCTACGGTCTGTACGATGCACATATGAAAGCGTGCAACGTGCTGGACTTTGATGACCTGATCCTGCTGCCCACGCTGCTGCTGCAGCGCAATGAAGAAGTGCGCGAGCGCTGGCAGAATAAAATCCGCTACCTGCTGGTGGATGAATATCAGGACACCAACACCAGCCAGTACGAGCTGGTGAAGCTGCTGGTGGGGCAGCGCGCGCGTTTCACCGTGGTAGGCGATGATGACCAGTCAATTTACTCCTGGCGCGGCGCGCGCCCACAAAACCTGGTGCTGTTGAGCAAAGATTTTCCCGCCCTGCAGGTGATTAAGCTGGAGCAGAACTACCGCTCCTCCGGGCGTATCCTGAAGGCAGCAAACATCCTGATTGCCAATAACCCGCACGTTTTTGAGAAGCGTCTCTTCTCCGAACTGGGCTACGGCACGGAGCTGAAAGTGCTCAGCGCCAACAATGAGGATCATGAAGCGGAGCGCGTGACGGGCGAACTCATCGCTCACCACTTCGTCAATAAAACCGAATATAAAGATTACGCAATCCTTTATCGCGGCAATCACCAGTCGCGCGTCTTTGAAAAGATGCTGATGCAGAACCGCATTCCGTACAAGATCTCGGGCGGCACCTCGTTCTTCTCGCGTCCAGAGATCAAAGATCTGCTGGCCTATCTGCGCGTGCTCACTAATCCGGATGATGACAGCGCGTTTCTGCGCATCGTGAATACACCAAAGCGAGAGATTGGACCGGCAACGCTGCAAAAGCTCGGCGAGTGGGCGATGACCCGCAATAAAAGCCTGTTTACCGCCAGCTTTGATATGGGCCTGAGCCAGACGCTGACGGGGCGCGGGTATGATAATTTAACCCGCTTCACTCACTGGCTTGGCGAAGTACAGCGGCTGGCAGAGCGCGAGCCTGTGGCAGCCGTACGCGATCTGATCCACGGCATCGACTATGAATCCTGGCTGTACGAAACCTCCGCCAGCCCGAAAGCCGCTGAGATGCGGATGAAAAACGTTAACCAGCTTTTCAGCTGGATGACCGAAATGCTGGAGGGCTCTGAAATCGACGAGCCGATGACACTGACGCAAGTGGTCACTCGCTTTACCCTGCGCGATATGATGGAGCGCGGCGAGAGCGAAGAAGAGGCCGATCAGGTTCAGCTTATGACGCTACATGCGTCAAAAGGGCTTGAGTTCCCGTATGTGTATCTGGTCGGCATGGAAGAGGGACTGTTGCCGCACCAGAGCAGCATTGATGAAGATAACGTCGACGAGGAGCGCCGCCTGGCCTACGTGGGGATCACCCGTGCGCAGAAGGAGCTGACGTTCACGCTGTGTAAAGAGCGCCGCCAGTACGGTGAACTCGTCCGCCCGGAACCGAGCCGTTTCCTGCTGGAATTGCCGCAAGATGACCTGATCTGGGAACAGGAGCGCAAGGTGATTACCGCAGAAGAGCGGATGCACAAGGGGCAGGCTAACGTGGCAAACATCCGCGCCATGCTGGCAAAAGCCAAAGAGAAAGGATAATACAAGGCCGGGTAAGGCGAAGCCACCACCCGGCAATGTTCAGCGTATTACTTCACCTCGAGTACCCAGTGCACATAGCTCTGCCACTGGCACTCCTGCTCGATCATCTCTGCCCCAAGCGGGTGATTATCAATCCAGTTTTCTGGCAGCGTCAGCGTCAGCTTTTCATCATCGGCTAGCAGATTAATGGCAGGCAGCAAATCATCGCGGCGGCGGCTGGCAAACAGGATCGCCAGACGCAGCAGGCGGCACAGATGCTCGGCCACGCGCGGCGGTACGGCGTTTTGCTGATGCAAAGAGGAGAGGTCTACGGCATTGGTTTGGTTTAGCAGCAGCGTTGCCAGCAGCTTTTTCTGTGCAGGCGTGTAGCCAGGCAAATCCAGGTTGCGCACCAGATACGCTGCGTGAGCAGGTGCCTGCTTAAAATCAATGCTTAGCCCTACCTCGTGCAGCGCACAGGCGCTCAGCAATAAATCGCGGCTCAGATGATCAAGATCCCAGGCGTTAGCGACCTGGTCGGCAAAGCGTGATGCCAGTTGCGATACGCGGCCAGCCTGATCGATATCAACCAGAAAACGGCGCTGCACGTTGCGCAGAGTACGGTTGCGGATGTCCTGATCCACCGACAGATGCAGCATCCCATAGACCAGACCTTCGCGCAGCGCGCCGCCGGCCAGGGTCATACACTGGATATTCAGTTCGGTGAATATGGCAATCAGAATGGCCAGCCCGCTCGGGAAAACCAGGGCACGTTCCAGCGTCAGGCCTTCAATTTCCAGCTCTTCCAGGCGTCCGCACTGAATGGCACGCTGTTTAAGCTGCTGAAGTTTGGCAAGCGTAATTCGCTCGTCCATTCCCTGCGCCATCATGATTTCCTGCAGGGCCTGCACGGTACCTGAGGCACCCACGCAGACTTTCCAGCCGTGATAGCGCAGTTCGTCCATCACCGGGCGTAACACTTCGCGCGCGGCGTTTTCTGCCTCGTCGAAATTCTCTTTCCCCAGGTTCCGATCGGTAAAGTAGCGCTCAAGCCAGGTCACGCAGCCCATCGACAGGCTGAACAGTGACGTGGCCTGCGCGCCGGTGCCGGTGACCAGCTCGGTACTGGCACCGCC
Source organism: Enterobacter sp. MG-EB028 (assembly GCF_056673305.1). NCBI lineage: Bacteria > Pseudomonadati > Pseudomonadota > Gammaproteobacteria > Enterobacterales > Enterobacteriaceae > Enterobacter > Enterobacter sp. MG-EB028. The sequence goes on along the minus strand of NZ_CP195079.1, from coordinate 4,674,883 downwards.
GATATCCACCACCAGGCGGCGATCGTCACCCCCGGTGGTGTGGGCAACGCCCTGGTAGATCAGGCGTGCTTCTTCTTCGCCGCTGATAACCTGAACCGGACACCCCAGAATTTCCTGCGCTTTGGCAATAAAATCTACGGCGTTAACCGCCAGTCGGAGCGTCGCTGTGGCGACGACGGTGATTTGGGCATGCGGGATATCCTGCAAACGCTCAGCAAAGAGCCGCAGACACTGCCAGCCACGTTCCATGGCTTCAGGGGAGAGGTGATTATCGCTGCTCAGGCCCGCCGCGAGGCGGACCTTGCGCTTAATGCGCGTCAGCGTTTGTATGCTTCCCGCCACCTCACGCACAACCAGCATATGAAAACTATTCGAACCGAGATCAATTGCCGCATAGAGCGAGGTGGAGCTGAGCATATTTTCTTAACCTGAACGACGACGATTACGCGGTGCGCCGCCTGAACGACGCGGACCATTGCCGGAGCGCGGGCGGGTAAGACGCTTAGGCGGCGGCAGTTCGCTTAACAGCGCTTCCGGATTGTATTTGCTCTGCGGGATAGAGTGACCGATGTAGGTCTCAATGGCTGGAAGATTCAGCGCATACTCTTCACACGCAAGGCTAATCGAGTGACCGCTTGCGCCCGCACGACCGGTACGACCGATACGGTGTACGTAGTCTTCGCAGTCGTCTGGCAGATCGTAGTTAAAGACGTGCGTCACGGCCGGAATGTGTAAACCACGTGCCGCCACGTCGGTTGCGACCAGAATATCGAGATCGCCACGGGTGAACTCTTCCAGAATACGCAGGCGTTTTTTCTGCGCCACGTCGCCGGTCAACAGGCCAACACGATGACCATCGGCAGCCAGATGGCCCCAGATGTCTTCACAGCGGTGTTTAGTGTTCGCGAAGATAATGGCGCGATCGGGCCACTCTTCTTCAATCAGCGTTTGCAGCAGACGCATTTTCTCTTCATTGGAAGGATAGAAGAGCTCTTCTTTAATGCGGTGACCCGTTTTCTGCTCAGGTTCCACTTCCACATATTCCGCATTGTTCATCTGCTCGAACGCCAGCTCGCGTACGCGATAAGAAAGGGTTGCAGAGAACAGCATGTTCAGGCGCTGGTTAGCCGGCGGCATACGGCGGAACAGCCAGCGGATGTCTTTAATGAAGCCCAGATCGTACATACGGTCAGCTTCATCGAGCACCACAACCTGGATTGCGCCGAGGTTAATGTGATTCTGTTTGGCGTAGTCGATAAGACGGCCGGTGGTACCGATCAGGATATCCACGCCGCTTTCCAGCACTTTCAGCTGCTTATCGTAGCCGTCGCCGCCATAGGCCAGGCCAAGCTTCAGGCCGGTGGCCTGCGCCAGAGGCTCAGCGTCTGCATGGATCTGTACCGCCAGTTCTCGCGTCGGGGCCATAATTAGCGCGCGCGGCTGGTTAACTTTGCGGTCTGCAATCGCTGAGTGAGAAAGTAAATAATGGAACGTTGACGTTAAGAACGCCATCGTTTTGCCGGTACCGGTTTGCGCCTGCCCTGCAACATCGCGACCGGCCAGCGTCAGCGGCAGGGCGAGAGCCTGAATGGGCGTGCAGTTATGAAACCCTTTATTTTCAAGGGCTTCAATCACCTTCGGGTGCAGGGCGAAGTCGGAAAACTTCTGTTCTGTTAAATGTGTTTTGCTCATAGTGTGGTAGAATATCAGCTTACTATTGCTTTACGAAAGCGTATCCGGTGAAATAAAGTCAACCTTTAGTTGGTTAATGCGACATCAACACGTCGTTGGTGGAGACAAAACCAACGTACCAGGCTTATTCCTGTGGAGTTATATATGAGCGATAAAATTATTCACCTGACTGACGACAGTTTTGACACGGACGTACTTAAGGCTGACGGGCTGATCCTCGTCGATTTCTGGGCTGAATGGTGTGGTCCTTGCAAAATGATCGCCCCGATTCTGGATGAGATCGCTGACGAATATCAGGGCAAACTGACGGTTGCCAAGCTGAACATCGACCAGAACCCGGGTACCGCACCAAAATACGGTATCCGTGGCATCCCGACCCTTCTGCTGTTCAAAAACGGCGAAGTGGCGGCGACCAAAGTGGGCGCGCTGTCCAAAGGTCAGCTGAAAGAGTTCCTGGACGCTAACCTGGCGTAAGGTTTCTCCGCTGTGCGTCCAGAGCCCCCGGCTAAATGATGTGGAACTCTGGACGCCCGGCTGAAGTCGTGCTAAGTTAGCTATGACTTCGTTTTAAACATATCTGTTGTTTGAATCTTGTTTTACCCGATACTTCCCGTTGTTGACATGAACAATGCGTGAAGTGGCTAAATTCCGGGCTTGTCACTCAATCCGTCTTGTCGTTTCAGTTCTGCGTTCTTTCCCTGTGACCAGACAGCGAACAGACATGAGGTGATGGCCGCTAAACAGGCATGGATGACCCTGCCATACCATTCACAACATTAAGTTCGAGAATCACCCCGAGTTTAAGAACCCACACCATTATGAATCTTACCGAATTAAAGAATACGCCGGTTTCTGAGCTGATCACTCTCGGCGAAAATATGGGGCTGGAAAACCAGGCTCGTATGCGCAAGCAGGACATCATTTTCGCCATCCTGAAGCAGCACGCTAAGAGTGGCGAAGATATCTTTGGCGACGGTGTGCTGGAGATATTGCAAGACGGATTTGGTTTCCTCCGCTCTGCAGACAGCTCCTACCTCGCCGGCCCTGACGACATCTACGTATCCCCCAGCCAAATCCGCCGTTTCAACCTCCGCACTGGTGACACCATTTCAGGTAAGATTCGTCCTCCTAAAGAGGGTGAACGCTACTTTGCGCTGTTGAAAGTCAATGAAGTTAACTTCGATAAGCCGGAAAACTCGCGTAATAAGATCCTCTTTGAGAACTTAACGCCGCTGCACGCGAACTCTCGCCTGCGCATGGAGCGTGGTAACGGTTCTACCGAAGACTTAACCGCACGTGTTCTGGATTTGGCATCGCCAATCGGTCGCGGCCAGCGCGGTCTGATTGTGGCGCCGCCGAAAGCAGGTAAAACCATGCTGCTGCAGAACATCGCGCAGAGCATCGCCTATAACCACCCAGACTGCGTGCTGATGGTGCTGCTGATTGACGAACGTCCGGAAGAAGTAACCGAGATGCAGCGTCTGGTTAAAGGTGAAGTGGTTGCTTCTACCTTCGACGAGCCAGCATCTCGCCACGTTCAGGTTGCGGAAATGGTTATCGAGAAGGCTAAACGCCTGGTTGAGCACAAGAAAGACGTGATCATCCTGCTCGACTCTATCACCCGTCTGGCGCGCGCTTACAACACCGTGGTGCCAGCTTCCGGTAAAGTGCTGACCGGTGGTGTGGATGCTAACGCCCTGCATCGTCCGAAGCGCTTCTTCGGTGCCGCACGTAACGTGGAAGAGGGCGGCAGCCTGACCATCATCGCAACGGCGCTGATCGATACCGGTTCTAAAATGGACGAAGTGATTTACGAAGAATTTAAAGGTACAGGTAACATGGAACTGCACCTTTCTCGTAAGATCGCTGAAAAACGCGTCTTCCCGGCTATCGACTACAACCGTTCCGGTACCCGTAAAGAAGAGCTGCTCACCACGCAGGAAGAGCTGCAGAAAATGTGGATCCTGCGCAAAATCATCCATCCAATGGGTGAAATTGACGCGATGGAGTTCCTCATTAACAAACTGGCGATGACCAAAACCAACGACGACTTCTTCGACATGATGAAGCGCTCGTAACGCAAATAAAGCCAGCGAACGCCACGTTTTTACGTGGCGTTTTTCTTTTATGGACTATACGCTAGTACCACCTACTCCCAATTTTGACCGGTCAGTGCGACAATAAGATAATTCGCACAGTAAAAACATTAATAGCTTGAATAATAAACAAATGGAATTGTAAGAGGTTTGCTTTATAACTTCAGGCTCGGCGCCTTGATGGTTATACTTCCTTGACTAACATTTGTTGAGAACACCCATTGTGAACCTACTTGATACGTTTACTGAACTAACCAGTATTTTCTTATTTACCACCTGCTTTTTGTTTCTGGCACGTAAGGTGGCGAAATATCTGGGCTTAGTGGATAAACCCAACTTCCGTAAACGTCATCAAGGCATGATCCCTCTGGTCGGTGGTATCTCTGTTTTTGCAGGGATCTGCTTCACTTTTGCTATTGCAGATTACTATATTCCGCATGCCAGGTTGTATCTCTCTTGCGCAGCAGTTCTTGTCGTGATCGGTGCTCTTGACGATAGATACGACATTAGCGTCAAAATACGCGCTTTCGTTCAGGCAGCTGTCGCTATTGCAATGATGGTATTCGCTAAGTTGCACTTGAGTAGCCTGGGCTATATTTTTGGCTCCTGGGAGATGGAACTCGGCCCGTTCGGCTATTTCCTGACACTTTTTGCCGTGTGGGTGGCGATTAACGCGTTCAACATGGTTGACGGTATTGATGGTTTGCTTGGAGGCCTCTCCTGCGTCTCATTTGCCGCAATTGGTTTCATTTTATGGTTCGATGGGCAATATAGCCTTGCTATGTGGTGTTTCGCCATGATTGCAGCAATCCTGCCATATATCCTGTTAAATCTCGGCGCATTGGGCCGACGCTATAAAGTCTTCATGGGGGATGCGGGTAGCACGCTTATCGGCTTTACTATCATTTGGATTTTGCTGGAAACTACTCAGGGCGATGTACATCCCATCAGTCCGGTAACAGCCTTATGGATTATCGCCATCCCGTTAATGGATATGGTTGCGATTATGTATCGCCGACTGCGTAAAGGGATGAGCCCATTCTCTGCTGACCGTCAGCACATTCATCATCTGATCATGCGAGCCGGATTCACTTCCCGGCAGGCATTTGTGCTTATTACGCTGGCGGCTGCTATTCTAGCGGGGATTGGCGTGACGGCGGAATATACGCATTTTGTGCCTGAGTGGGCCATGTTGGTATTGTTCTTGCTAGCATTTTCTCTCTACGGCTACTGCATTAAGCGCGCATGGAAGGTGGCGCGTTTCATTAAACGTATTAAGCGCAGGATGCGACGTAACAGTGGCAAAAACACAACATTAACTAAGTAAAACCGGGACTATGATGACTCAACCGTTGGCGGGAGCGAAATCAGTGGTAACTGAGAATGAACTGGATATTCGGGGTTTGTTTCGCGTGTTATGGGCAGGCAAACTTTGGATTGCGGGAATCGCGCTGGGGTTCGCACTGTTGGCGCTGGCCTACACGTTCTTTGCGAAACAGGAGTGGAGCGCCACGGCAATCACGGACAGACCAACGGTTAACATGCTCGGGGGGTACTATTCCCAGCAGCAATTCCTGCGAAACCTGGATATTAAAGCCAGTCTTGCCACCCCGGACCAGGCCTCCGTTATGGATGAGGCCTACAAAGAGTTTGTGATGCAACTGGCGTCATGGGATACGCGCCGCGATTTCTGGTCCCAGACGGATTACTACAAGCAGCGTCGGGTTGATAACACTAAAGCCGATGCCGCGCTGCTGGACGATCTGATTAATAATATTCAGTTTATGCCCGGCGACGCGCTGCGTAACGTCAACGACAGCGTTAAGCTGATTGCCGAAACCGCGCCGGACGCCAACAATCTGTTGCGCCAGTACGTCGCGTTTGCCAGCCAGCGTGCCGCAAGCCATCTCAATGAAGAGCTCAAAGGTGCCTGGGCAGCCCGCACTATCCAGATGAAGGCACAGGTCAAACGTCAGGAAGAGGTGGCAAACACTATTTTTGCGCGCCGCGTCCATAACATTCAGCAGGCGCTGAAAATTGCGGAACAGCACAACATTTCCCGCACTGAGACGGATGTTCCGGCTGATGAATTACCTGATTCTGAAATGTTCCTTCTTGGTCGCCCAATGCTGCAGGCGCGTCTGGAAAATCTGCAGGCCGTTGGGCCTGATTTTGACCTCGACTACGATCAAAATCGCGCGATGCTTAATACGCTTAATGTCGGCCCCTCCCTGGATCCGCGTTTTCAGACCTATCGTTATTTGAGAACGCCTGAAGAACCTGTAAAACGCGACAGTCCGCGTCGTGCATTCCTGATGATCATGTGGGGGATTGTGGGCGCACTCGTTGGGGCTGGCGTGGCGTTAACGCGTCGTCGTACAAACTAAGAACGCCGTTTACGATGAAGGCTATGGCCTTCATCGTCTAATCGAAGAGAATCGATGTGAAAGTACTTACTGTATTTGGCACCAGGCCGGAGGCCATTAAGATGGCGCCTCTGGTTCATGCGCTGGCCAGCGATCCTGATATTGAAGCGAAGGTCTGTGTCACGGCCCAGCACCGTGAGATGCTCGATCAGGTCCTAACCCTCTTTTCCATCGCCCCGGATTACGACCTCAATATTATGAAGCCGGGACAGGGATTGACGGAAATAACCTGTCGCATACTGCAGGATCTCAAGCCTATCCTGGAGTCGTTCAAGCCTGACGTCGTGCTGGTGCACGGCGATACCACGACGACGATGGCAACAAGCCTGGCCGCGTTTTACCAGCGTATTCCCGTCGGTCATGTTGAAGCGGGCCTGCGCACCGGTAATCTTTATTCTCCGTGGCCGGAAGAGGCCAACCGTACGCTTACCGGGCATCTGGCGATGTACCACTTTGCGCCAACCGAGAACTCTCGCCAGAACCTGCTGCGTGAAAATGTCGCCGATAACAACATTTTTGTGACCGGCAATACGGTCATTGATGCGTTGATTTGGGTACGCGATCGCGTACTGGCAAACGGCGAGCTGCAGAAAGAGCTCGCTGCCCGCTATCCGTTCCTGAATAACGGCAAAAAAACCATTCTGGTCACTGGCCACCGTCGCGAAAGCTTTGGACGGGGTTTTGAGCAAATCTGTCACGCGCTGGCTGAAATCGCCGCGCAGAACGACGATGTGCAAATTGTCTATCCGGTACACCTTAATCCTAACGTCAGCGAGCCGGTCAACCGCATCCTGGGCCACGTCGAAAACGTCCTGCTGATTGAACCGCAGGACTACATGCCGTTTGTCTGGCTGATGAACCACGCCTGGCTGATCCTCACCGATTCGGGTGGGATTCAGGAAGAAGCCCCCTCTCTTGGCAAGCCGGTACTGGTGATGCGTGAAACCACTGAACGTCCGGAAGCGGTTAAAGCCGGGACGGTGCGTCTGGTCGGCACCAACGCACAGCTCATCGTCGAAGAGGTCACTCGCCTTCTGCACGACGATGAAGCGTATCAGGCGATGAGCCGGGCCCACAATCCGTATGGAGACGGGCAGGCTTGTGGCCGTATTTTGCATGCACTTAAACACAATCGGGTATCGCTATGAGTTTTACTACCATCTCTGTCATTGGCCTTGGCTATATTGGCCTGCCCACGGCGGCGGCATTCGCCTCCCGTCAAAAACAGGTTGTCGGCGTGGATATCAACGCACGGGCGGTAGAAACCATTAATCGTGGCGAAATTCATATTGTAGAGCCCGATCTTGACCGAGTCGTGAAAGAGGCGGTTGATGGCGGCTTCCTGCGCGCCAGCACGACGCCAGTGGAAGCGGATGCCTACCTGATTGCCGTTCCAACGCCCTTTAAAGGCGACCACCAGCCCGATATGGTCTATGTCGAGGCGGCGGCAAAATCCATTGCCCCCGTGCTGAAGAAAGGCGCGCTGGTGATCCTGGAGTCAACCTCTCCGGTGGGGGCCACCGAGCAGATGGCGCAGTGGCTTGCAGAAGCGCGTCCTGATTTACGCTTCCCGCAACAGGCTGGCGAGCAGGCGGATATCAACATCGCCTACTGCCCGGAGCGCGTGTTGCCGGGGCAGGTGATGGTCGAACTGATTAAAAACGACCGCGTCATTGGCGGCATGACGCCGGTCTGTTCCGAACGCGCCAGCGCGCTGTACAAGATTTTCCTGGAAGGCGAATGCGTAGTGACCAACTCCCGCACCGCAGAGATGTGCAAGCTGACTGAAAACAGCTTCCGTGACGTTAACATCGCCTTTGCTAACGAACTGTCGCTTATTTGCGCCGATCAGGGGATTAACGTTTGGGAGTTAATCCGCCTGGCGAATCGCCATCCGCGCGTCAACATTCTCCAGCCTGGCCCGGGGGTGGGCGGCCACTGTATCGCCGTCGACCCGTGGTTTATTGTGGCGCAGAACCCGGCGCAGGCGCGTCTGATTCGCACCGCGCGAGAAGTGAACGACAGCAAACCTCACTGGGTGCTCAACCAGGTTAAAGCGACGGTTGCGGACTGTCTGGCAGAGAGCGGCAAGCGCGCCAGCGAGCTGAAAATTGCCTGCTTTGGTCTGGCATTTAAACCCAACATTGACGATCTGCGCGAAAGCCCGGCGATGGAAATTGCCGAGATGATTGCCGAATGGCATAAGGGCGAAACGCTGGTGGTCGAGCCAAATATTCATGAACTGCCGGCAAAACTGGCGGGGCACTGCACGCTGACGGCGCTCGATGACGCGCTGGCGACGGCGGACGTGCTGGTGCTGCTGGTGGATCATAAAGCGTTTAAAGCGACGTCCGGTGATGCCGTACGTCAGCAGTATGTGGTTGATACGAAAGGTGTCTGGCGTTGAGTGAACTTCACGGCGTGCTTGAATCCCTTGAGTGGGAAAGCACATTTTTTGCCCGCCCCTCGGCGATAGTCCGCTGGCGCGAGAATGCGCCCGCCCTGCAGGAAGCGGACCTCAGCGTCTGGCAGCGCGTGCAGGCTAAAATCCCGGCGGACCGTGCCGATCTGCTTGATGCGCTCCAGCAGCGTGGTTTTCAGCTGGTTGAAGGTGAGGTAGACCTTTCCATTGCCCTTACCCGGCACGATGCGTCCGGCGCGGAAATTGCAACGGAACTGGACATTCCTGTGCTGCGCCAGATGGCGGCCCGGGCGTTTGCGCAGAGCCGCTTTCGCGCGCCCTGGTATGCCCCTGACGATAGCGGACGCTTCTATGCCCAGTGGATAGAGAATGCGGTCAAAGGCACCTTTGACCACGTCTGCCTGGTTTTCCGTACAGCGGACGGTCAGATTCAGGGATTTGTCTCGCTGCGCAAGCTCAACGCGCGCGAGGCGCGTATTGGCTTATTAGCCGGGCGCGGCATGGGTGAGAAACTCATGCAGGCGGCGCTGCACTGGGCGCAGCAGCAGCAGGTTGAGACGCTGCGGGTGGCGACCCAGGTGGGCAACACCGCCGCGCTTAAACGTTATATTGCGAGTGGTGCCAACATCGACGCCACCGCCTACTGGTTATACAGGTGACAAGATGATTCCATTTAACGCACCACCCGTCGTGGGAACCGAACTCGACTATATGCAGTCTGCCATGGGCAGCGGCAAACTCTGCGGTGACGGCGGTTTTACCCGTCGCTGTCAGCAGTGGATGGAGCAGCGTTTTCGCAGCGCTAAGGTGCTGCTGACCCCGTCCTGCACGGCATCGCTGGAAATGGCGGCCCTGTTGCTGGATATCCAGCCCGGTGATGAAGTGATCATGCCGAGCTATACCTTCGTCTCCACGGCAAACGCCTTTGTCCTGCGCGGGGCGAAAATCGTCTTTGTGGATATCCGCCCGGACACCATGAACATTGATGAGACGCTGATTGAAGCTGCGATCACCGATAAAACGCGCGCGATTGTGCCGGTTCACTACGCGGGCGTGGCCTGTGAAATGGACACCATCATGGCGATCGCCAAAAAGCACAACCTGTTTGTGGTTGAAGATGCCGCGCAGGGCGTGATGTCCACCTACAAGGGGCGCGCGCTGGGCACGATCGGCCACATTGGCTGCTTCAGCTTCCACGAAACGAAAAACTACACCGCTGGCGGTGAGGGCGGTGCGACGCTGATTAACGATCGTGCCCTGGTTGAGCGTGCGGAAGTGATCCGCGAAAAAGGCACCAACCGCAGTCAGTTCTTCCGCGGTCAGGTTGATAAGTACACCTGGCGCGATATCGGCTCCAGCTATCTGATGGCGGATCTGCAGGCGGCATACCTGTGGGCGCAGCTGGAAGCGGCAGAGCGGATTAATCTCCAGCGCCTGTCCCTCTGGCAAACCTATTACGACGCGCTGGAGCCTCTGGCCAAAGCCGGGCGTATTGAGTTGCCAACCATTCCGGCCGATTGCATCCATAATGCCCATATGTTCTACATCAAGCTGCGCGATAACGACGATCGCAGCCAGCTCATCGCCTGGCTGAAAGAGGCCGAAATTATGGCGGTGTTCCACTATATCCCGCTGCACTCCAGCCCGGCCGGAGAAGCATTTGGCACGTTCGCGGGTGAAGATCGTTACACTACGAAAGAAAGTGAGCGTTTGCTTCGCTTGCCGCTGTTCTACAACCTCGCACCAGTTAACCAGCGTACGGTGATCAATACCCTTCTGAGCTATTTCAGCTGATATGTCTCTGGCAAAAGCATCGGTGTGGACCGCCGCGTCCACGCTTGTAAAAATTGGTGCCGGACTGCTGGTCGTCAAGCTGCTCGCCGTCTCATTTGGGCCCTCTGGTGTGGGGCTGGCGGGCAACTTCCGCCAGCTTGTCACCGTCCTTGGTGTGCTGGCCGGTGCCGGAATCTTCAACGGCGTGACCAAATACGTTGCTCAATATCATGATGATGCGGCCCAGCTTCGCAGGGTAGTGGGCACCGCGTCGGCGATGGTGACAGGCTTTTCGACCCTGCTGGCGATTGTGTTTCTGCTGGCGGCGGCGCCCATCAGCCAGGGATTGTTCGGGCACACCCATTACCAGGGGCTGGTCCGTCTGGTTGCGCTGGTCCAGATGGGCATTGCCTGGGCTAACCTGCTGCTGGCGCTGATGAAAGGTTTTCGCGATGCTGCCGGGAACGCGCTTGCCTTAATCCTGGGCAGCGTCATCGGCGTGATTGCCTATTACTTCTGCTATCGCCTGGGCGGCTATGAAGGCGCACTGCTGGGGCTTGCGCTGGTCCCGGCGCTGGTTGTTGTGCCTGCGGCATTTATGCTGATGCGTCGGGGTGTTATCCCTCTGAGCTACCTGAAACCACAATGGGACAAGGTGCTTGTCAGCCAGCTGGGTAAGTTTACCCTGATGGCGCTCATTACTTCCGTCACGCTGCCAGTGGCATACGTGATGATGCGAAACCTGCTGGCGGCGCATTACAGCTGGGATGAGGTGGGGATCTGGCAAGGGGTAAGCAGTATTTCCGACGCTTACCTCCAGTTTATAACGGCTTCCTTTAGCGTTTATTTGCTGCCAACCTTATCGCGCCTGACGTCCAGGCAGGATATTACCCGAGAAATTTCCCGCTCCTTGCGTTTCGTATTACCCGCTGTGGCGGCGGCCAGTTTGACCGTCTGGCTATTGCGCGATGTTGCCATCTGGCTGCTTTTCTCCGCAAAGTTTACCGCCATGCGCGATCTCTTTGCCTGGCAACTGGTGGGCGATGTGCTGAAAGTGGGGGCTTACGTTTTCGGCTATCTGGTGATTGCGAAAGCTTCGCTGCGGCTGTATATCCTGGCGGAGATTAGCCAGTTTGCGCTACTGACAGCATTTTCACACTGGCTGATACCCGCGCACGGTGCGCTGGGGGCGGCTCAGGCCTATATGGCAACCTATATCGTTTATTTCGCTGCCTGCTGCGGCGTATTTTTATTGTGGCGTAAACGCGCATGACTGCACTGATTCATATCCTGGGATCGGATATCCCACACCATAACCAGACCGTTTTGCGGTTCTTTAACGACGAGCTGGCATCAGGAAATCCTGATGCGCGCGAGTTTATGGTTGCAGGTCAGGATAATGGCCTGAGCGCGGCGTTTCCGGCGCTGACTATCGCCTTCTGGCCGGATAAAGCTTCCCTGGCGAAGGCGGTTATTGCCAAAGCCAAAGCGGATCGTGAGCAACGTTTCTTTTTCCACGGGCAGTTCAATACCGGCCTGTGGCTGGCTCTGCTCAGCGGGGGAATTAAACCCTCCCAGTGCAGCTGGCATATCTGGGGAGCCGATCTCTACGAAGTTTCCCGCGGCTGGAAGTTCCGTCTTTTCTATCCCCTGCGTCGCATGGCGCAGGGAAGGGTGGGCCGCGTTTTTGCCACCCGCGGCGATCTGAATTATTTTGCGAAGCAGCACCCGAACGTGCGCGGCGAGCTACTCTATTTCCCAACCCGTATGGACCCGGCGCTGAACACCATGGCGAATGACGCGGTTCGCGAAGGCAAGCTGACGATCCTGGTGGGGAATTCCGGCGACCGCAGTAACGAGCATGTGGCCGCGCTACGGGCGGTATACCAGCAGTTTGGCGACACGGTGAACGTGGTGGTGCCGATGGGTTATCCGGCCAACAACGACGCCTACATTGATGAGGTTCGCCAGCAGGGGCTTGCGTTATTCAGCGAAGGAAATCTGCACATTCTCAGCGAAAAGCTGGAGTTTGATGACTATCTTGCGCTGCTGCGAAAATGCGATCTGGGCTATTTCATCTTTGCCCGCCAGCAGGGTATTGGTACGCTGTGCCTGCTGATTCAGGCGGGTGTACCGTGCGTGCTCAACCGCGACAACCCGTTCTGGCAGGACATGGCCGAGCAGCATATTCCGGTGCTGTTCACCTCAGACACGCTGAATGTCGAAGTGGTGCGTGAAGCACAGCGCCAGCTCACGCTGGTGGATAAAAATAGCATCGACTTTTTCAGCCCGAATTACCTCACGCCGTGGCACCGCGCGCTGCGTATCGCTTCAGGAGACAACGCATGAGTCAGTTGCAATTCAGCGGCTTACTGGTTGTCTGGCTTCTGAGCTCCCTGTTTATCGCCACGCTCACCTGGTTTGAGTTCCGCCGCGTGCGCTTCAACTTTAACGTGTTCTTCTCGTTGCTGTTTCTGCTGACCTTCTTTTTCGGCTTCCCGCTGACCAGCATTCTGGTCTTCCGTTTTGACGTGAGCGTCGCGCCGCCGGAGATTCTCCTCCAGGCCCTGCTGGCGGCGACCTGCTTCTATGCGGTTTACTACGTCACCTATAAAACGCGTCTGCGGCCAGCGCAGGCCGCCGCCCCGCGTCGGGCGCTCTTTACCATGAACCGGGTGGAGACCCATCTGACGTGGGTGATGCTCATGACCATCGCCCTGGTCAGCGTTGGCATCTTCTTCATGCATAACGGCTTCCTGCTGTTTAAGCTCCACTCCTACAGCCAGATTTTTTCGGCCGAAGTCTCAGGCGTGGCGCTTAAGCGATTCTTCTATTTCTTCATCCCGGCGATGCTGGTGATCTTCTTCCTGCGCCAGGACAGCAAAGCGTGGCTGTTCTTCCTGGTCAGTACCGTTGCGTTCGGTATCCTGACCTACATGATTGTGGGCGGTACGCGCGCCAACATTATCATTGCTTTCGCTATCTTCCTGTTTATCGGCATTATCCGCGGCTGGATCTCGCTGTGGATGCTGGTTGCGGCAGGCGTGTTTGGCATTGTGGGGATGTTCTGGCTGGCGCTGAAGCGCTACGGGATGAACGTGGCGGGCGATGAGGCGTTTTACACGTTCCTCTACCTGACGCGCGACACCTTCTCGCCGTGGGAAAATCTGGCATTGCTGCTGCAAAACTACGACAAGATTGATTTCCAGGGGCTGGCGCCGATTGTTCGCGACTTCTACGTCTTTATCCCGAGCTGGCTGTGGCCGGACCGCCCTGGTGTGGTGCTCAATACCGCGAACTATTTTACCTGGGAAGTGCTCAACAACCATTCGGGCCTGGCGATCTCGCCAACGTTGATTGGTTCCCTGGTGGTGATGGGAGGAGGCTGGTTTATCCTGCCGGGCGCGTTTGTCGTAGGGCTGATTATCAAGTGGTTCGACTGGCTCTACGTGCGTGGTAACGAAGAGACCAACCGCTACAAGGCGGCTATTTTGCACAGTTTTTGCTTTGGTGCCATTTTCAATATGATCGTTCTGGCGCGCGAGGGTCTGGACTCGTTCGTTTCACGCGTGGTTTTCTTCATGGTCGTTTTTGGCATCTGCCTGTTACTGGCCAAACTGTTGTACTGGCTGTTCGACAGCGCAGGGCTTGTGCACAAGCGCGAGCAACAGGGCAACACAACGCTGTCGCAAGTCTGAGTAGGGAAAGTAATGACTGATAAAATTTCTGCACCGCGCTATGCGCTTCGTGGCCTGCAGCTTATTGGCTGGCGCGACATGCAGCACGCGCTGGACTTTCTGTTCGCCGACGGGCAGATGAAATCCGGTACGCTGGTTGCTATCAACGCGGAAAAGATGCTGGCGGTGGAAGATAACGCCGAGGTGAAAAGCCTGATTGAAGCGGCTGAATTTAAATACGCGGACGGTATCAGCGTGGTCCGCTCTATCCGTAAAAAGTATCCTGACGCTAATGTTTCCCGCGTGGCGGGTGCCGACCTCTGGGAGCAGCTTATGGCCCGCGCAGGCGCGGAAGGTACGCCAGTCTTCCTGATTGGCGGTAAGCCTGAAGTGCTGGCCGAGACCGAAGAGAAACTGCGTCGTCAATGGAATGTGAATATCGTCGGCAGCCAGAATGGTTACTTCAAGCCTGAAGACCAGCAGGCTTTGTTTGCCCGCGTGCGCGACAGCGGGGCAAAAATCGTCACCGTGGCGATGGGGTCCCCACGCCAGGAGATCCTGATGCGCGACTGCCGTCTGGTCTGTCCGGATGCCCTCTATATGGGCGTCGGCGGCACCTACGACGTCTTTACCGGCCATGTTAAGCGTGCGCCAAAGGTCTGGCAAAATCTGGGGCTGGAGTGGCTTTACCGCCTGCTATCGCAACCGACGCGCATTAAACGACAGATTCGTCTGCTTCGTTACCTCGCCTGGCAGTATACCGGGAAAATGTAATCAGAATGCAGCGCGATATGCTATTCGCGCTGCAACTCGCCTGCAAAACTGCTGATATTCTGTGCAATGCATTCATTTTTTTAATGCATCGTTTGCCATTTGGCCGATTTTAAGAAACCATTCGCACCGTATTTTAGTACCCCTAAAAAACAACAACCGGTATTAAGCCGGGAAACAGCAAACACAATCGAGGATCTATGGCAGAGAAACAACCGGAGCTACAGCGTGGGCTGGAAGCTCGTCACATCGAACTGATAGCGCTGGGCGGCACTATCGGCGTTGGCCTGTTTATGGGCTCCGCAAGCACCCTAAAATGGGCAGGCCCTTCCGTATTACTGGCGTATATCATCGCCGGGCTGTTTGTTTTCTTCATCATGCGCTCAATGGGTGAAATGCTCTTTCTGGAGCCGGTGACCGGTTCCTTCGCCGTTTACGCACACCGTTACATGAGCCCGTTCTTTGGTTACCTGACGGCCTGGTCATACTGGTTTATGTGGATGGCGGTGGGCATCTCTGAAATCACCGCGATAGGGGTTTACGTCCAGTTCTGGTTCCCGGACATGGCCCAGTGGATACCGGCTCTCATTGCCGTGGGGCTGGTGGCCCTGGCAAACCTTGCAGCCGTGCGCCTTTACGGTGAAATCGAGTTCTGGTTTGCGATGATCAAAGTGACCACGATCATCGTGATGATTGTTATTGGTTTGGGCGTGATTTTTTATGGCTTTGGCAACGGCGGACACGCCATCGGCTTTAGCAACCTGACTGAACACGGCGGCTTCTTCGCCGGCGGCTGGAAGGGCTTCCTGACGGCGCTGTGTATCGTTGTGGCCTCGTACCAGGGTGTGGAGCTGATCGGGATTACCGCCGGTGAAGCGAAAAACCCGCAGGTCACGCTGCGTAGTGCGGTGGGCAAAGTGCTGTGGCGTATCCTGATTTTCTACGTGGGTGCGATCTTCGTCATCGTCACCATCTTCCCGTGGAACGAAATTGGGACGACGGGGAGTCCGTTCGTATTAACCTTTGCGAAGATCGGAATTACAGCAGCAGCGGGTATCATCAACTTTGTGGTTCTGACGGCAGCGCTGTCAGGCTGTAACAGCGGGATGTACAGCTGTGGCCGTATGCTCTACGCGCTTTCGAAAAATAACCAGCTGCCTGCGACAATGAGTAAAGTCTCACGTGCTGGCGTGCCGGTAGCGGGCGTAGCGGTCTCCATTGTCATCCTGCTGATTGGTTCCTGCCTGAATTACATCATTCCTAATCCACAGCGCGTGTTTGTTTACGTCTACAGCGCCAGCGTGCTGCCGGGCATGGTGCCGTGGTTTGTTATCCTCATCAGCCAACTGCGTTTCCGCCATGCGCATAAAAAAGCGATCGCCAGCCATCCGTTTCGCTCGATTCTGTTCCCGTATGCGAACTATTTGACGATGGCGTTCCTGATTTGCGTATTAATTGGAATGTACTTTAATGAAGATACCCGCATGTCGCTGTTTGTCGGGCTGATCTTCCTGGCGGCAGTGACGGCCGCGTATAAGCTTTTTGGCCTGGGTCGCCGTGCCACCACGCAGAAAGTGGAGGAATAAGCGGCAAAATGTGCAAACCATAACCAAACGCGCATTTTTTTCAAAAAAGCACTAGACAGCGGGGGCGGAGGTACGTAATATCCAGCCCCGCAACGGCGCTAAGCGCCCGTAGCTCAGCTGGATAGAGCGCTGCCCTCCGGAGGCAGAGGTCTCAGGTTCGAATCCTGTCGGGCGCGCCATTTTAGTTCCCGGCGCTAGAGCTGCGGTGGTCTGAGAAGTAGTCAGTACCGCGTGAAAGAATACAGTGGTGGCTATAGCTCAGTTGGTAGAGCCCTGGATTGTGATTCCAGTTGTCGTGGGTTCGAATCCCATTAGCCACCCCATTATTGAAAGAGTTGTGAATTGCGAAGGTGGCGGAATTGGTAGACGCGCTAGCTTCAGGTGTTAGTGTCCTTAGGATGTGGGGGTTCGAGTCCCCCCCCTCGCACCACGACTTTTTAATAAATTGAACTAAAAATTCAAAAAAGCAGTACATCGGCGAGTAGCGCAGCTTGGTAGCGCAACTGGTTTGGGACCAGTGGGTCGGAGGTTCGAATCCTCTCTCGCCGACCAATTTTGAACCCCGCTTCGGCGGGGTTTTTTGTTTTCTGCAACTTTTCTCCCCTGTAGTTATCCCCCGACAGCGCCCTGTATCACTGTCGCGATTCAGCGACATACAACCATTTGAAATTACAAGAAATAATTATTTACGGGATTTGCTGTCTCTTCCTGGCGACATATTTATGCTTTTGCCGATACGTTGTGAAGCGTCAGATGCCGCTGAACAGCATAATTTCCTTTTATCTTAAAATGTTGCGCCATGTAAAACTTCTGCGTGTAAATCTGGCACGTTACGTGCAATAATATACGCGTAGATGCTCATTCCATCTCTTATGTTCGCCTTAGTGCCTCATAAACTCAGGAATGACGCAGAGCCATTTACGGTGCTTATCGTCCACTGACAGATGTCGCTTCGGCCTCATCAGACACCATGGACATAACGTTGAGTGAAGCACCAAATATGTTGTCTTACAGACCTGTTTTAACGCCTGCTTTTATAGCAGGCGTTTTTTTATGTCTTATTCCCGATAAAAGCGCATGATGAGGGCAACCATCAGCAGAGCCGCTGACGAAACCATATAAAGCGCCTGTACTGAGCCAAACTCTGATGCCACTATCGCTGCTACTCCGGTAAAAAGAGAGGCACTGAGCGTTTGCCAGCGCCAGGCTTTACCGCTGGCTATAGCGGTTTGCGCGGCCTGAAAATTACTGAGTACGCCAAACGTACCCGCCGCAAAAAGCACGTTTGAGGCCAGATGCGCGACAAAGATCATCCCCAGCGCATACCCTATCCAGCCGGCCATAAACGGCAGCATTCCATAAGCGGCCAGAAAGATGCCGAGGCAAAGCAACAGTCGCGGCGTATGAGCCGCAAAACGCGCCAGGCTGTCTCTTTGCAGCAGCAGAGGGCCGCAAAGCTGCCCCATACTCCTCGCGAAAAGCAAAGGCAGAGCAAGGCCCGCCGCGTCCTGAGGACGGAGCTGCTGGGCCAGCGCCGGAAGAAGCGCCATCGCAGGTGACCCGACGGCGGCCAGCGCCGGCAAAATGAGCAAGCTGCGTTTCTGCCGAACGGTCAATGTCTGCCAGCGCAATGTCGCTGAAGCCCCCTTTTCCACATGGCCGGTGCGTGACGCCGAAGTAAACAGGCCTCCCGCCAGCCATAGCATGACCAGCGACCCGAGAAAGCTGATGGCATCAATGGCCAGCAAGGCGAGCACGGGTATCTTCTGAAAAAGCACCACGCCCAGCCCGGTACCTAATAACACCTGAGACGCAAAAATCACATTTTCCAGGCAGGTGGCGGCAGGCAGTTCCGTTTCGCTGAGTCCGCGCTTAAAGAGTAAAGTCAGGGCGGGCCAGCTCATCCCGCTGAGCAGCGCTTCGGTGGATTGCACGGCGAGTAACGCGGCAACGCTATGATAACCCACGCCAAGCAGGGGAAAGAGCAGGGCAAGTAAGCCCAGTCCTTCGGTCAATATCAGCAGGGATATCGGAGAAAAGCGCGAGCACAGCCTTTCGCCGAGCATGCTGCCGATAAACCCCGGCACCGTGGCGAACAGAAAAGCGAGGGTCAGCAGCGCTGGCGGGGCCGACCACGCTAACAGCAGGCCGAAGACGACGACCTGGGTTAACCCATTTCCCAGAGAAGAGAAGATAAAAGCACAGGCAAGCAGGCGCAGCCAGCGATGGCAGCGCAGCGCTTCAATAAGCGCGTATAAAAGCGAGTTCATGACGCTTTCCTTTCAGAAACGATTTAGTCCATGCGCAGATCGCGCATGTGCGAAAAAAGGTTAATGAAAAGATATCGTTACATTGGCGGGTTCGTTTGCGGCTGTCGGTGTAAAGAATGTAGCAGGAGAACAGTGATAAAAAAAGGAGGCCGTCTGGCCTCCTGATGAATTACTGCTGCGTTCCGTTATTTTGCAGCGTCAATAACAGCCCATCACGCCGCATGGCGGCTGCCTCTTCTGGCTTATGCTGTTTGTCGAGCGTATCGGCAAGCCACGCGTAGTCAAACGCGTCCGGACGCTGTTTCAGCGCTGCACGGAAGGCCAGGCTCGCCTCCTGCCATTCCCCGTGCTTCATCAGCGACTGGCCCAGCGTACTCCACAGCAGCGGACGGTCACCGACGGTTTTGATCTGCTGGCGCAGCACTTTCTCGACCTGCTCAGGGTTATTGGTTTTCAGGCGCGGGATCACCATGACCAGACGATCGTCGTACTGGCGCTTCAGGCCGTCGAGGAGGATCTCCTGCGCGGTGTCATGATCGTCACACTCAATAAGATGTTCCGCCATAGCCACCTGCAGAGGAACCTGCTGGCGCGTTTTCCGGCTCTGATTTTTCCACCAGGTTTTCAGACCGTCGCTGCCCAGGTCGGCGCGCGCCTGATCCATCAGGCCAATCCATGCGAGACGCTGAAGCTCATCACGATGTTCATCATCACCCACCTCGGCCTTCGCCATCGACGGAATGATGTCCAGCAGCGAGCCCCACGCGCCGGTACGAATATAGGCCTGCTCCGCAAGGCGCAGGACTTCCGGATGACGTGGTGCGATTTCCAGCAGACGGTCAATGCCGTGGCGCGCCGCGTGGTTCTCATTGCGCGCGAGCTGCAGGCGGACGCGGGTAATTTCCACTGGGATCGGGTCGCCAGACGCCAGTTCAGACGCGCGTTCCAGATGCTGGTTAGCGCGGGCTTCATCACCGCGCTGCTGGGCCGCTTCGGCTGCCAGAAGATAGTTCACCACTGGCTGTTCTGCGTGATCGGCGTTTTTCGACATCAGCTTTTCAACCTGCTGATAATCGCCTTCGGCCAGCTTCAGCAGCGCCTGTTCCGTTTGCTTACGGGCGCGGCGGCGCTTACGGCCTACGAACCAGCCGCGGGTATGGGCACCGGTGCGGAAAATACGGCGCAGGATCCATTCAACGGCAAGCAGTACCACGACGCCGAGGATCAGAACGATCGCCAGACCCGTTACGCTGGTTTCAATGTTGTAGTTATCGGTCTGGATCAGGACGTATCCCTGATGACCCGCAAGCATCGGCCCCAGGACGATCCCGGCGATCAGCAGAATGAAGAGTAAAAGGACTTTTAGCATCATTACTCTCCCTGTGGCGCGCTTTCAGACGCTGGCGCTGTGCCGGTCTGCTCGGCCGGAACGCCCGGCTGCGCCAGCAGGTTACGCACGCGCGTCTGCATCAGCTTCTCCAGAATCGGCTGGCTGGCCAGCTTATCCGGCACGTTCATGGTGATGTTCTGCTGGCTCAGCTTGTCGATATCTTCGAGGAAGGCGGTGGTCGTCGCATCATCGGTGTTGTAGTAGGCGCGCACCCACGTTGAGACGTTATCCAGCGCCTGTTTGTAGGTCTCTTCCTGATGGCGCGGCACGGCCTGCGCCGCGACCAGCAGGCGGGAACGGATATTTTCGCGCAGATAGATATCCTGATTCGGCGCCAGGAGCGGTACGGCGGTTTCGTCGCGGCGACGGATGGTAATGAAGCTGTCCATAAAGTTCTGCCAGCTTTTCTGCAGGTTTATGCGCCATTCGCTCAGGGAGCTGGAAAGTTCGGTACCGTCGGAATCCATCGGGGAGTCGTCGTCGTTATTATCCGCCAGCTGCAGGTTATCAATTTGATTCGAAAGCTGGTTCACCTTGAGGATAATGCCGTCGTAATCCACCTGCGAAACGGCGGAGAGGCTGGCAATATCTTCGGTAATCGCGCGACGTGCGGTAATGAGGCTTGGATCGTTCATGTCTGCCAGGCTCGCATCGGCGCTTTTCAGCAGCGCGGCGGCGGTGGTCACGTCCTGATCGCTCCACAGCTTACGCCCGGCGAGTTTTACGAGGAAATCGGCCTGCGAGAGCAGCCAGGTTTTGGCATCGGTGCCGGAAATCGTGGCGACTTTCTGCTGTACTTCACCCAGCTGTTTGGTCAGCTCTTCCTGTTTACTGTTTGCCTCGGCTAGCGCGGCGGCCTGCTGCTTAATCACCGCTTCCAGCTCGGTTTTCTGCGTTTCCTGCGCTTTTTGCAGGGAGGTAAGCTGATTCACCAGCGTATCGCTGGTGGCCGTCTGGTTAGCACTCTGTTGCTTCACCAGACCATACAGGCCAACGCCGGCTGCCAGCGCAATGGCGATGGCAATCGCGCTCAAAGCGAGGCTGGTTTTATTGCTGCCGTTTTTCTTCTCAGCGGTTTTCTCTGTCGTCTCTGGCTGTGGCATTATGTCCACAGTCTCCCTGGTCTCTTCAACCACGGCGGAGGATTTTTCGTGTTCCGTCATTATGGCTTCCCATTTGAGAGTTATTGTAATGCGCGCAGCAGCGCATCGTTGTCGGCGTTATCAGCGATCCGAATATCCTGCCAGCCCAGTTCCCGGGCGAGGTTCGCCAGACGCTCACTGACGACCAGAAGCCGACAGCGGAGTAACCAGTTTTCGCGATACCAAAGCGGTATCAGCGACCAAAGCTGTTGTAACATTTCACCGCTGGTGACCACCAGCGTATTAATTCCGCGCGCGTGCCAGCGCATGGCCTCTTCCGCGCCGTCGTAGTGTTTCCCACAGCGCTGGTAGCACTCAACAAACGTAACGTCAGCCCCGCGTTCACGCAGCGTTTCGCCCAGCAGTTCGCGGCCTCCGTTGCCGCGCAAAATAAGCGCGCGCTTTCCGGCAATAGTTTGTAATTCAGGTAATTGTAGCAAGACTTCGCTGATTTCCCGATCTAGCGGATAACGAACATCCGCGCCGCTTACGGTATGAAGCGCCAGTGCCGTTGTGCGGCCAATCGCGAAATAGCGCGGAGCGACAGGCCAGGCCAGGCCCTGCTGTTGCAGCTGCGCGTGGGCAAATTCCACGGCATGCTGCGATAGCGCAAACAGCAGGTCGCCTTCCTGCAGGGTATTCATCTGGTCGGCGAGCGCAGAGAGCTCCCGACCGGGGGAGAATTCAATCAGCGGAAAACTCCAGGCCACCTGCCCCAGTGCGCGCAGACGGCTCACTAACTGCTCTCCTGCGGGAGAAGGGCGGGTGACAAGAATACTCATGCAGGGGGTTCTCCGTTATAGACCTCGGCCAGAATTTCACGCGCGCCGTTATTCAGCAGCTCTTCCGCCAGCGACATGCCAAGCTGCTCGGCATCCTGCGGCTTGCCGCGACGTTCGCCGCGCACCATCTGTGAACCATCCGGGGCGCCGACCAGCGCACGCAGCCACAGTTCACCATCGGTTAATTCAGCATAGCTGCCAATCGGCACCTGACACCCTCCTTCGAGGCGGGTATTCATCGCCCGCTCGGCTTTTACGCGGGTAGCGGTTTCGTCATGGTTTAGCGGGGCGAGCAGCTCGCGGGTGCGCGCATCGTCCAGACGGCACTCGATGCCGACGGCACCCTGACCCACGGCCGGCAGCGACAGCTCTGGCGGCAACGCCACGCGAATGCGTGACTCCAGCCCCAGACGCTTCAGGCCGGCAACGGCGAGAATAATGGCATCGTAATCGCCGTTATCCAGCTTGCCCAGACGCGTGCCAACGTTGCCGCGCAGCGAGCGGATGATAAGGTCAGGACGACGCTCCGCCAGCTGACACTGACGGCGTAAACTGGACGTGCCAACCACGCTACCTGCAGGCAGCGCGTCGAGCGAGTCATAGTGGTTAGAGACAAACGCATCGCGCGGATCTTCGCGCTCGCAGATGGTCACCAGCCCCAGCCCTTCCGGGAACTCGACGGGCACGTCCTTCATCGAATGTACGGCGATATCGGCGCGGTTCTCAAGCAATGCCAGTTCCAGCTCTTTGACAAACAGGCCCTTGCCGCCCACTTTCGCCAGTGGCGTATCAAGGATCACGTCACCGCGCGTGACCATCGGCACCAGCTCGACGCGCAATCCACTGTGGCAGGCTTCAAGGCGCTGCTTAACATAATGTGCCTGCCAGAGCGCGAGAGGGCTTTGGCGTGTGGCAATTCTCAAAACATTGTCTAACATGCTTGTTACCGTCATTATCAATCGCTAACCATCCTAACATTGTTGACTCTGGGATGGCAGTTTTACGGTTGATGAAGCGCGAGAGGGACAAGGCGGCGTATTCGTCAGCCATAGCCGTATTCAGGAATTTACACGTACAGAACGGTGCTACACTTGTATGTAGCGCATCTTTCTTTACGGTCAACCGGCAAGGTGTTAAATTGATCACGTTTTAGACCATTTTTTCGTCGGTACCACCATAATCACAAGGGCGAAAAAAGGGTAACGGTTATCTTTTTGAAATACTGCGGGCTCGCTGTTGTTCGTGTTTTGAATAGCTTACGACACCCGGAAACATCAGGCGATACGTCTTGTACCTCTATATTGAGACTCTGAAACAGAGACTGGATGCCATAAATCAACTGCGTGTGGATCGCGCGCTTGCTGCCATGGGCCCTGCTTTCCAGCAGGTATACAGTCTGCTGCCGACATTATTGCACTATCACCATCCGCTGATGCCTGGCTACCTTGATGGTAACGTTCCCCAGGGCATTTGCCTCTTCACGCCTGATGAAACCCAACAGCATTATCTGAACGAGCTGGAACTCTACCGCGGCATGCCGCCTCAGGTTTCTCCGAAAGGTGAACTGCCTATCACCGGCGTTTACTCGATGGGGAGTACCTCATCGGTAGGGCAGAGCTGTTCTTCGGACCTGGATATCTGGGTCTGCCATCAATCCTGGCTCGATAACGAAGAGCGCCAACTGCTGCAGCGTAAATGCAGCCTGCTGGAGAGCTGGGCGGCCTCGCTCGGCGTGGAAGTGAGCTTCTTCCTGATTGATGAAAACCGTTTCCGCCATAACGAAAGCGGCAGCCTGGGTGGTGAAGACTGCGGCTCGACTCAGCACATCCTGCTGCTGGATGAATTTTACCGTACTGCCGTTCGCCTCGCCGGGAAGCGTATTCTGTGGAATATGGTCCCGTGCGAAGAAGAAGAGCATTACGACGACTACGTCATGTCGCTTTACGCGCAGGGCGTACTGACGCCAAACGAATGGCTGGACCTGGGCGGCCTCAGCTCTCTGTCCGCCGAAGAGTACTTTGGCGCAAGCCTCTGGCAGCTCTACAAAAGTATCGATTCACCGTATAAAGCGGTGCTGAAAACGCTGCTGCTCGAAGCCTACTCGTGGGAATACCCTACGCCGCGCCTGCTGGCGAAAGATATCAAGCAGCGCCTGCACGACGGGGAGATTGTCTCCTACGGGCTCGATGCCTACTGCATGATGCTGGAGCGCGTTACCGAATACCTGAAAGCCATTGATGATTCCACGCGTCTTGACCTGGTGCGTCGATGTTTCTATCTCAAAGTCTGTGAAAAGCTGAGCCGCGAGCGCGCCTGCGTGGGCTGGCGTCGTGAAGTGGTCAGTCAGCTAGTGAAAGAGTGGGGATGGGACGAAGCGCGTCTGTCCATGCTCGATAACCGCGCCAACTGGAAGATCGATCAGGTGCGTGAAGCGCACAATGAACTGCTCGACGCAATGATGCAGAGCTACCGTAACCTGATTCGCTTTGCGCGCCGCAACAACCTCAGCGTGTCCGCCAGCCCGCAGGATATCGGGGTGTTAACCCGTAAGCTGTACGCCGCGTTTGAAGCGCTCCCGGGCAAAGTGACCCTGGTTAACCCGCAGATTTCGCCTGACCTGTCTGAACCAAACCTGACCTTTATTTACGTGCCGCCGGGTCGCGCAAACCGCACCGGGTGGTATCTGTACAACCGTGCGCCAAGCATGGATTCGATCATCAGCCATCAGCCGCTGGAGTATAACCGCTACCTGAACAAGCTGGTGGCGTGGGCCTGGTTTAACGGCCTGCTGACCTCGCGCACGCGCCTGTTTATCAAGGGCAACGAGGTGGTCGATTTAGCCAAGCTGCAGGAGATGGTGGCGGATGTCTCGCACCACTTCCCGCTGCGTCTGCCTGCGCCAACGCCAAAAGCGCTCTACAGCCCGTGTGAGATCCGCCATCTGGCGATCATCGTCAACCTGGAATACGACCCGACGGCGGCCTTCCGCAATCAGGTGGTTCATTTTGACTTCCGCAAGCTGGACGTGTTCAGCTTTGGTGAGCAGCAAAACTGCCTGGTGGGCAGCGTAGACCTGCTGTACCGCAACTCGTGGAACGAAGTGCGTACCCTGCACTTTAACGGCGAGCAGGCGATGATCGAAGCGCTGAAAACCATTCTCGGCAAGATGCACCAGGACGCCGCGCCGCCGGACAGCGTCGAAGTGTTCTGCTACAGCCAGCACCTGCGTGGTTTAATTCGTACCCGCGTGCAGCAGCTGGTTTCTGAATGTATCGAGCTACGTCTCTCCAGCACCCGTCAGGAAACCGGGCGCTTTAAAGCGCTGCGCGTCTCCGGGCAGACCTGGGGCCTGTTCTTCGAGCGTCTGAACGTGTCGGTACAGAAGCTGGAAAACGCCATTGAGTTCTACGGTGCGATTTCACACAACAAGCTGCATGGCCTCTCAGTTCAGGTGGAAACCAACCACGTCAAGCTGCCGCAGGTGGTGGACGGCTTTGCCAGTGAAGGGATTATTCAGTTCTTCTTTGAAGAGTCTGGCGACGATGCCGGGTTCAACATCTACATTCTGGATGAGACCAACCGCGCCGAGGTGTATCACCACTGTGAAGGCAGCAAAGAGGAGCTGGTGCGCGACGTCAGCCGCTTCTACTCTTCCTCGCATGACCGCTTTACCTACGGTTCCAGCTTTATCAACTTCAACCTGCCGCAGTTCTACCAGATTGTGAACGTGGATGGGCGAGCGCAGGTGATCCCGTTCCGTACGCAGGCGATTACCCCAGCAGTACCCGCTAATCAGGATACCGCACCGCTGTTGCAGCAATATTTCTCCTGAGGCTTTTCGCCCGGTGGCGGCTACGCCTTACCGGGCAACAAAACTACCTGAAACTTACATCCTCACCCGCCTGCGCGGTCGCCGCCTGTTCAAGAAGATCCCAGAACGTTTCGCCGCTGCGGTCGCAAACCCACTCGTCACCCTTCAGATCAAAGTGATAGCCGCCCTGTTTGGCCGCCAGCCACACCTGGTGAAGCGGCTCCTGGCGGTTAATAATAATTTTGCTGCCGTTTTCGAAGCTCAGGGTCAGAATGCCGCCGTTGATTTCACAATCGATATCGCTGTCGCCGTCCCAGTCGTCGATACGTTCTTCGATGGTCATCCACAGGGTGTCGGCAAGGCGATGGAATTCACTGTCGTTCATGGTTTTGTTCCTGTTTTTCGTGATGGCGGCAGTATAACGCTAAATAATTCCCGTTGCAGGAAAGCGGCAAACTCTTGCTTTTGTGTCTTCTCCTGCGATGATAGAAACAGATTTGAACTTACGGGCAACTTTATAATGAAAAACGCTTTCCGAACGCTTGCCGTTCTCATCACGCTGTTTAGCCTGACCGGCTGCGGACTGAAGGGACCACTCTACTTCCCACCTGCGGATAAAACCGCGCCGCCGCCGACAAAACCTGTTAACAGCGGCATCGAGTCTTCCACGCCAAAGACTAACGATCGTGGCGACAACGGTGGCCCAACTCAGGTTAACCTCTGACGACAACGTTCTGTACCCGCGCAATGGAGCAAATGATGCAGTTCTCTAAAATGCATGGCCTTGGCAACGATTTTATGGTCGTCGACGCGGTAACGCAGAATGTGTTTTTCTCCCCGGAGCTGATCCGTCGACTGGCGGATCGGCACGTGGGCGTGGGGTTCGATCAGCTGCTGGTGGTTGAGCCGCCCTACGATCCCGACCTCGATTTCCACTACCGTATTTTTAACGCGGACGGTAGCGAGGTTAACCAGTGCGGCAACGGCGCGCGCTGTTTTGCCCGCTTTGTCCGCCTGAAAGGGCTGACCAACAAGCGCGATATTCGGGTCAGCACCGCCAACGGCCGCATGGTGCTCAGCGTCACTGACGACGAACTGGTGCGCGTGAATATGGGCGAGCCTAATTTCGAGCCTTCCGCCGTGCCGTTTCGCGCAAACAAAGCGGAAAAGACCTATATTATGCGTGCGGCCGAGCAGACAGTATTGTGCGGCGTCGTTTCGATGGGTAACCCGCACTGCGTGATTCAGGTGGATGACGTGGAAACTGCGGCGGTCGAAACGCTCGGTCCGGTGCTGGAAAGCCACGAGCGGTTCCCGGAGCGCGCGAACATCGGCTTTATGCAGGTGGTGAAGCGTGAGCACATCCGCCTGCGGGTGTACGAGCGCGGCGCGGGCGAGACTCAGGCCTGCGGAAGCGGTGCCTGTGCGGCCGTCGCCGTCGGGATCTCTCAGGGGTTACTGGCAGAAGAGGTTCGCGTGGAATTACCGGGCGGTCGGCTTGATATCGCGTGGAAAGGACCGGGTCATCCACTGTATATGACGGGCCCGGCGACACATGTTTATGACGGGTTTATCCATCTATGAAACAACCAGGGGAAGAACTGCAGGAAACAGTGACGGAACTGGACGACAGCGCTGTTGTTGATTATCTGCTGAACAATCCTGAGTTTTTTATTCGCAATGCGCGCGTCGTTGAACAGATGCGCGTGCCGCATCCGGTTCGCGGGACCGTGTCGCTGGTCGAATGGCACATGGCGCGCTCGCGCAACCACATCAATCAGCTTGAAGAGAACATGACGCTGCTGATGGAGCAGGCCAGCACCAACGAAAGCCTGTTCTATCGTCTGCTGCATCTTCAGGCGCGTCTGGCGTCGGCGCACAGCCTTGACGAGTTCCTCAGCCGCTTCCACCGCTGGGCCCGGGAGTTGGGGTTGGCAGGCGCAACGATTCGTCTGTTCCCTGACCGCTGGCGCATTGGCGCACCGTCGGGATTCACCCATCTGGCGCTCAGCCGTCAGGCGTTTGAGCCGCTGCGCATTCAGCGCCTGGGCCATGCGCACCACTATCTGGGGCCGCTTAACGGGCCAGAGCTGCTGGTGGTGTTACCGGAAGCCAAAGCGATTGGCTCGGTGGCAATGTCGCTGATGGGGCGCGATGGTGACCTGGGGGTAATATTATTTACCAGCCGCGACGCGCACCACTACGAGCAGGGGCAAGCCACGCACCTGCTGCAGGAGATCGCCCTGATGCTGCCCGAGCTGCTGGAGCGCTGGATTGAACGCGTATGACGGACGGACTGCTCGCCACTGACGTCTCGCGCTTTCTGCGCTATCTGGGCGTTGAGCGTCAGCTCAGCCCTGTCACGCTGCTCAACTATCAGCGTCAGCTTGATGCCATCATGCAGATTGCCGACGAAATCGGCCTGAAAAGCTGGCAACAATGTGATGCTGCCACGGTACGCGGGTTCGTCGTGCGTAGCCGAAAAAAAAATCTCAGTCCGGCAAGCCTGGCGCTACGGCTCTCCGCGCTGCGCAGTTTCTTCGACTGGCTGGTCAGCCAGGGCGGCCTGAAAGCCAACCCGGCGAAAGGGATCGCCACGCCGAAAGCTCCGCGCCATCTGCCGAAAAATATCGACGTCGACGACGTAAACCGCCTGCTGGATATCGATCTTAACGATCCGCTCGCCGTGCGCGACCGCGCGATGCTGGAGGTGATGTACGGCGCAGGCCTGCGTCTGTCTGAACTCGTTAACCTCGACTTAAAGCATCTCGATCTCGACACCGGCGAAGTGTGGGTGATGGGCAAGGGCAGCAAAGAGCGCCGCCTGCCGATTGGCCGCAATGCGGTCTCCTGGATTGAGCACTGGCTGGATCTGCGCGGCCTGTTTGGCGCGGAAGAAGATGCGCTGTTTTTATCGAAGCTCGGCAAGCGGATCTCGGCGCGTAATGTGCAGAAGCGCTTTGCGGAGTGGGGCATTAAGCAGGGGCTGAACAGCCACGTTCACCCGCACAAGCTGCGCCACTCCTTTGCGACACACATGCTGGAATCGAGCGGCGATCTGCGCGGCGTGCAGGAACTGCTTGGCCACGCGAATCTGTCGACCACTCAAATCTACACCCACTTAGACTTCCAACACCTTGCCTCGGTGTATGACGCGGCGCATCCACGCGCCAAACGGGGGAAATAATGCGTTTTTACCGCCCACTAGGTCAGATCTCAGCCCTGACGTTTGACCTTGATGACACCCTTTATGACAACCGCGAGGTGATCCTGCGTACCGAGCAGGAGTCGCTGGCGTTTGTACAGAACTACCACCCCGCGCTGAAAGCGATGCAGAACAAGGATTTCCAGAGGCTGCGCCAGTCCCTGCGGGAGACCGAACCGGACATTTACCATGATGTGACCGAATGGCGTCGCCGTGCGGTTGAGCAGGCGATGCTCAACGCTGGCCTGAGCGCGCAGGATGCGGCCATCGGTGCTGAAGCGGCAATGGAAAACTTCGCCAAATGGCGCAGCCGTATCGACGTGCCGCAGGAGACCCACGACACGCTGGCGACGCTTGCCGAAAAGTGGCCGCTGGTGGCCATTACCAACGGTAATGCCCAGCCGGAGCTGTTTGGCCTCAGCGATTACTTTGAGTTCGTGCTGCGCGCGGGTCCGCACGGGCGCGCGAAGCCGTTCAGTGACATGTACCATCTGGCGGCAGATAAACTTAACCTGCCGCTGGGTGAGATCCTGCACGTGGGGGATGACCTGACCACGGACGTGGCCGGCGCCATCCGCTGCGGGATGCAGGCCTGCTGGATCAGGCCAGAAAATGCGGAGCTGATGACCGCAACCGACAGCCGTCTTCTGCCGCACGTGGAAATTTCGCGGTTGGCATCCCTCACGACGCTGATATAATCACCAGTAATATTGTATAAATTACCAGGGGTTTGCAGTTGTAGGCCCGGTAAGCGAAGCGCCACCGGGCGCTTTGCTGTGTTCCTGAAGACTATGTGACGGTGCCAATGGACGTTTCTTACCTGCTCGACAGCCTTAATGACAAACAGCGTGACGCGGTTGCCGCCTCGCGCACCAACCTGCTGGTTCTGGCTGGGGCGGGCAGTGGTAAGACGCGCGTGCTGGTTCACCGCATCGCCTGGCTGCAGAGCGTGGAGAACTGCTCGCCGTACTCCATCATGGCGGTCACGTTTACCAACAAGGCGGCGGCGGAGATGCGCCACCGCATCGCCCAACTGATGGGCACCAGCCAGGGCGGCATGTGGGTTGGTACCTTCCACGGCCTGGCGCACCGCCTGCTGCGCGCGCACCATATGGACGCCAATCTGCCGCAGGATTTCCAGATCCTCGACAGCGAAGATCAGCTCCGTCTGCTGAAGCGCCTGATCAAGGCGATGAATCTCGACGAGAAGCAGTGGCCGCCGCGTCAGGCGATGTGGTACATCAACGGCCAGAAGGACGAGGGGCTGCGCCCGCACCACATTCAGAGCTTCGGCAACCCGGTCGAGCAGACCTGGCAGAACGTCTACAAGGCCTACCAGGAAGCGTGCGATCGCGCCGGCCTGGTGGATTTCGCCGAGCTGCTGCTGCGCGCCCACGAGCTGTGGCTCAACAAGCCGCACATCCTGCAGCACTACCGCGAACGCTTCACCAATATCCTGGTGGACGAATTCCAGGATACCAACAACATCCAGTACGCGTGGATCCGCCTGCTGGCGGGGGATACCGGCAAGGTGATGATCGTGGGCGATGACGACCAGTCGATCTACGGCTGGCGCGGGGCGCAGGTGGAGAACATCCAGCGCTTCCTCAACGATTTCCCCGGCGCGGAAACCATTCGTCTGGAGCAGAACTACCGCTCAACCAGCAACATCCTGAGCGCGGCCAACGCCCTGATTGAGAATAATAACGGGCGTCTGGGGAAAAAGCTGTGGACCGACGGCGTCGACGGCGAACCGATTTCGATTTACTGCGCCTTCAACGAGCTCGACGAAGCCCGGTTCGTGGTGAACCGCATCAAAACCTGGCAGGACAACGGCGGCGCGCTGGAGCAGTGCGCTATTCTCTACCGCAGCAACGCCCAGTCGCGCGTGCTGGAAGAGGCGCTGCTGCAGGTGAGCATGCCTTACCGCATTTACGGCGGCATGCGCTTCTTCGAGCGTCAGGAAATCAAAGATGCGCTCTCATACCTGCGCCTGATCGCTAACCGCAACGACGACGCGGCGTTTGAGCGCGTCGTCAATACGCCGACGCGCGGCATTGGCGACCGTACGCTGGACGTAGTGCGTCAGGCCTCGCGCGATCGCCAGCTGACGCTGTGGCAGGCGTGCCGCGAGCTGCTCCAGAAAAAAGCCCTCGCTGGACGTGCCGCCAGCGCATTGCAGCGCTTCCTGGAATTAATTGATGCCCTGGCGCAGGAAACCGCCGACATGCCGCTGCACGTGCAGACCGACCGGGTGATTAAAGACTCCGGCCTGCGCACCATGTACGAGCAGGAAAAAGGCGAGAAGGGCCAGACCCGTATTGAGAACTTAGAGGAACTGGTCACGGCAACGCGCCAGTTCAGCTATAACGAAGAAGACGAAGATCTGATGCCGCTGCAGGCGTTCCTCTCCCACGCTGCGCTGGAGGCGGGCGAAGGGCAGGCTGACACCTGGCAGGATGCGGTTCAGCTGATGACCCTGCACTCCGCCAAAGGTCTGGAGTTCCCGCAGGTGTTCATCGTCGGGATGGAAGAAGGAATGTTCCCGAGCCAGATGTCGCTGGATGAAGGCGGGCGTCTGGAAGAGGAACGTCGACTGGCCTACGTGGGCGTGACGCGTGCGATGCAAAAGCTAACGCTAACCTACGCGGAAACCCGCCGCCTGTACGGTAAAGAGGTCTATCACCGTCCGTCGCGCTTTATCGGCGAACTGCCGGAGGAGTGCGTGGAGGAGGTGCGTCTGCGCGCCAGCATCAGCCGCCCGGTTAGCCATCCGCGCATGGGGTCGCCGATCTCTGAAACCGACACCGGTTATAAGCTTGGCCAGCGCGTGCGCCATTCGAAGTTTGGCGAAGGCACCATTGTGAATCTGGAAGGCAGCGGCGAGCACAGCCGCCTGCAGGTCGCGTTCCAGGGGCAGGGGATTAAATGGCTGGTGGCGGCCTATGCGAAGCTGGAAACAGTCTAACATTCAGAAAAATATCATTATTTTGTAATAATCTGCTAGCCTTATACGTTGAAGGTCAATTAATGCCCTTCAGCGTTCCGTTGCGTGTTGACGCCACAGTTATAGCTGGCGTAACATGCGCGCACGATTACGCTAAGAGGACATTCGCCTTGGACACACCCAGTAGATACTGGCTCAATTCCCTGTCATCCAGGAACAACTCCTAAGGCTATCTCCTCTTGCTGATGGCCTTAGTGGTTGTCAGCGACTGCATTATTCCCGTCGCGCTGAGTCAGGCTGTTTAATGGTCTGAAACCCAATTTGTTTCTGTGTGCCCACCGAACTGTCCGATATTTTTTGCATTGGGAGTCCCGGTCATGTTGAGCGCATTTCAACTCGAAAATAACCGACTGACTCGGCTTGAAGCCGAAGAGTCACAGCCCCTCATTGATGCCGTATGGGTGGATCTGGTCGAGCCGGACGACGATGAGCGCCTTCGCGTACAATCTGAGCTGGGGCAAAGCCTGGCAACCCGCCCGGAACTGGAAGACATCGAAGCCTCCGCGCGTTTCTTTGAAGATGAAGACGGCCTGCACATTCACTCCTTCTTCTTCTTTGAAGATGCAGAAGACCACGCGGGTAACTCCACCGTGGCGTTTACCATTCGCGACGGTCGTCTGTTCACTCTGCGCGAGCGTGAGCTGCCGGCATTTCGCCTCTACCGCATGCGCGCCCGCAGCCAGGCGATGGTGGACGGTAATGCTTACGAGCTGCTGCTCGATCTGTTCGAGACCAAAATTGAACAGCTGGCGGACGAAATTGAAAACATCTACAGCGATCTGGAAAAGCTGAGCCGCGTGATCATGGAAGGCCATCAGGGCGATGAGTACGATGAAGCGTTGTCAACGCTGGCAGAGCTGGAGGATATCGGCTGGAAGGTGCGTTTGTGTCTGATGGATACCCAGCGCGCGCTGAACTTCCTGGTGCGCAAGGCGCGTCTGCCGGGCGGTCAGCTGGAGCAGGCGCGTGAGATCTTACGCGATATCGAATCCCTGCTGCCGCACAACGAATCCCTGTTCCAGAAGGTGAACTTCCTGATGCAGGCGGCGATGGGCTTTATCAACATCGAGCAGAACCGCATCATTAAGATCTTCTCGGTGGTGTCCGTGGTGTTCCTGCCGCCGACGCTGGTGGCGTCCAGCTATGGGATGAACTTTGAGTTTATGCCTGAGCTGAAGTGGAGCTTTGGCTACCCGGGGGCGATTATCTTCATGATCCTCGCCGGGCTGGCGCCGTATCTCTACTTTAAGCGTCGTAACTGGCTGTAAAATTTGGCGGGTAGCGCTGCGCTTACCCGCCCTACGATCGAATTCCCTCTCCCTGTGGGAGAGGGTTAGGGTGAGGGCAACATCACAGCCCTTTGCGCGCCCTGCGCTGGGTATAAATCGCATCCGCGACAAAAATCGCCAGTGCCACCCAGATAAAGGCGAACGTCACCTTCTTATCCGCACCCGGCACTTCGCCGTAAAACACCACCGCCAGCAGGAACATCAGCGTCGGGCCAATGTACTGGAAGAAGCCCAGCGTGGAGAGACGCAGGCGCGTCGCCGCACCGGTAAAGCACAGCAGCGGAATGGTGGTCACCACACCCGCCGCCATCAGCATTAGGTTCAGCGACCACGTGTTGCTGCCCATATGGCTGGTGGGGCTGTCGGCGATACCGAAGAGATAAATCGCCGCCACCGGCAGTAGCCACAGGGTTTCAAACAGCATCCCGGTTTGGGCTTCCACCGCAATCTTCTTACGAACCAGGCCGTAGAAGGCAAAGCTGAACGCCAGACCGAGGGCGATAACTGGCAGCGAGCCAAACGTCCAGAGCTGCACCAGCACGCCGCAGAAGGCCAGAATCACCGCCACCCACTGCATCCGGCGGAAGCGCTCACCGAGGAAAATCATCCCCAGCACGATGTTCACCAGCGGGTTAATAAAATAACCGAGGCTTGCTTCAAGCATGTGGTGGTTATTCACCGCCCAGATAAACAGCAGCCAGTTTCCGCCAATCAGCACCGCAGAGAGCGCCAGCAGGAGGACCTTTTTCGGGGTTTTGAGCAGCGTTTTAACACCGGACCACTGACGGCTGATGCTCATCAGCGCGATCATAAAGAAGAACGACCAGATGACGCGATGAGTGAGGATCTCATCGGCCGGTACATAGGCGATAAATTTGAAGTACGCCGGGGCGATACCCCAAATAAAATAAGCGGCAAGGGCGAGTAAAACGCCCTGCCGCGTCTGTTTAGCATCCATCGGGAAAATCCGTTACAAAAAAGTGAATCAATTTTACCCGATTTTGCCGCCTCAACCCACCATATAAGTAGCGGTTGCGCTGGCGATATACACCTGTTCTTCGTTGTGTAATTCAACACGCGCCACGGCAACTTTATTCCCCGCGCGCAGCAGGCTGCTGGTACAGGTGAAGCGATTTCCGCGGCCCGGGCGAAGATAGTCGACGCGCAGATCGATAGTGCCCATGCGCGCCAGACGCTGGCGGAGTTCGTCTTCATTGATGGTGTCATGACGGGTCAGCGTACTGCCCACGCAGACCAGGCCTGCCGCCACGTCCAGCGCGGAAGCAATCACCCCGCCGTGCAAAATACTTTGCGCCCAGTTACCCACCATCATCGGCTGGTTGTTGAAGCTCAGCTGGGCAAACTCTTTCTCGTAACGCTCCAGCTCCAGTCCCAGCGCACGGTTAAACGGCATATGGTAAACAAAAATCTCGCCCACGAGTTTTAACACTTCTTCGGCGGTAAGCATGGCTGACATGAGGCATTACATCCTTATTGTTAATGAAATGTTGATTTTATGCCTCAGCAATAAGGAATTCCACTTTCAGAAACGAGGATGCAGCAGTTATCGCAGAAGTCTGTAGAATGTTCGCCTCATAACTATTCAGGTAATTTTACTCTTTGCAGGAGAACACCACCGATGCGGACGTATCTGGCCTGGTTACTGGCGGCGGTTGCGCTGCCCCTCACAGCATATGCGCAGGAAGCGACGATTAAAGAAGTCCATGATAAGCCTGCCGTTAAGGGCAGCATTATCGCCAATATGCTTCAGGAGCATGACAACCCGTTCACGCTCTACCCGTATGACACGAACTACGTGATTTATACCCAGACCAGCGATCTCAACAAAGAGGCGATAAGCTCTTATAACTGGTCTGATAATGCGCGTAAGGATGAGGTGAAGTTCCAGCTCAGCCTCGCGTTCCCGTTCTGGCGCGGTATTCTGGGGCCGAACTCGGTGCTCGGTGCCTCTTACACGCAGAAATCCTGGTGGCAGCTCTCTAACAGCGGCGAATCCTCACCGTTCCGTGAAACCAACTATGAGCCGCAGCTCTTCCTCGGCTTCGCAACGGATTATGAATTCGCTGGCTGGACGCTGCGTGACGTTGAGGTCGGTTTTAATCACGACTCTAACGGCCGGTCTGACCCTACTTCACGCAGCTGGAACCGTGCCTATACGCGCCTGATGGCGCAGAACGGCAACTGGATGGTGGAAGTGAAGCCGTGGTACGTGGTCGGTAGCACGGATGATAACCCGGACATTACCAAATATATGGGCTACTACCAGCTCAAAGTCGGCTACCAGCTAGGCGAAGCCGTGCTGAGCGCGAAAGGCCAGTACAACTGGAACACCGGCTACGGCGGTGCTGAAGTGGGCTTAAGCTATCCGGTGACGAAGCACGTGCGTCTCTATACCCAAGTGTATAGCGGCTATGGCGAGTCGCTGATCGACTACAACTTTAACCAGACTCGCGTTGGCGTAGGCGTAATGCTGAACGATATTCTCTAGGCTGCTCGAATGTTTTTGCGTTAAACGTTGAAGTTTCTCTCTCAGGCGCTGAAAATAGCGCCTGTTTTATTTTTCGCAAATGGGGTTAACGTGGCGCAGGCGGAAGTATTGAATCAGGAGTCGCTGGCTAAACAGGTTTTGCATGAAACCTTTGGCTACCAGCAGTTCCGCCCCGGCCAGGAAACCATCATTGAAACCGTGCTGGAAGGCCGGGACTGTCTGGTAGTAATGCCGACTGGCGGCGGTAAATCTCTCTGCTATCAGGTGCCCGCGCTGGTGCTGAACGGCCTGACGGTCGTGGTATCGCCTCTCATTTCCCTGATGAAAGACCAGGTGGACCAGCTGCTCGCCAACGGCGTGGCGGCGGCCTGTCTGAACTCGACGCAAACCCGCGAGCAGCAGCAAGAGGTCATGGCCGGGTGCCGCACCGGGCAGATTCGCCTGCTGTATATCGCGCCAGAGCGCCTGATGCTGGATAACTTCCTCGATCACCTGGCGCACTGGAACCCGGTCCTGCTGGCGGTCGATGAAGCGCACTGTATCTCCCAGTGGGGACACGATTTCCGCCCGGAATACGCCGCTCTCGGCCAGTTGCGTAAGCGCTTCCCCGAGCTGCCGTTTATGGCGCTTACCGCCACGGCAGATGACACCACGCGTCTGGATATCGTTCGCCTGCTGGGGCTGAACGACCCGTATATTCAGGTCAGCAGCTTCGACCGCCCTAACATCCGCTATATGCTGATGGAAAAGTTCAAGCCGCTGGATCAGCTCCTGCGCTACGTGCAGGAGCAGCGCGGCAAGTCCGGCATCATCTACTGCAACAGCCGTGCTAAGGTGGAAGACACCGCCGCGCGTCTGCAAAACCGCGGCTTTAGCGCCGCTGCTTACCATGCCGGGTTAGAGAACCACATCCGCGCCGACGTGCAGGAGAAATTCCAGCGCGATGACCTGCAAATCGTCGTCGCGACGGTGGCATTTGGGATGGGCATCAACAAGCCGAACGTGCGCTTTGTGGTGCACTTCGACATCCCCCGCAATATCGAATCCTACTATCAGGAAACCGGCCGCGCCGGGCGTGACGGTCTGCCGGCGGAAGCGATGCTGTTTTACGATCCGGCCGATATGGCGTGGCTGCGCCGCTGTCTGGAAGAGAAGCCACAGGGGCAGCTCCAGGACATCGAGCGCCACAAGCTCAACGCGATGGGCGCCTTCGCTGAAGCGCAAACCTGCCGCCGTCTGGTGCTGCTCAACTACTTTGGTGAAGGGCGACAGGAGCCGTGTGGCAACTGCGATATCTGTCTCGATCCGCCGAAGCAGTACGATGGCCTGATGGACGCGCGCAAAGCGCTCTCGACCATTTACCGCGTGAATCAACGCTTCGGGATGGGCTACGTGGTAGAAGTGCTGCGCGGTGCCAATAACCAGCGTATCCGCGACATGGGCCACGACAAGCTGCCGGTTTACGGCATCGGTAAAGACCAGAGCCACGAACACTGGGTCAGCATTATTCGTCAGCTGATCCACCTAGGCTTTGCCACGCAGAACATTGCCCAGCACTCCGCCCTGCAGCTGACCGAAGCGGCGCGTCCGGTACTGCGCGGTGATGTTGAACTCAAGCTCGCCGTGCCGCGCGTGGTCGCCCTCAAGCCTCGCGTGATGCAGAAATCCTACGGCGGTAACTACGACCGCAAGCTGTTCGCCAAATTGCGCAAGCTGCGTAAGGCTATCGCCGACGAAGAAAACATCCCGCCTTACGTGGTGTTCAACGACGCGACGCTGATCGAGATGGCCGAGCAGATGCCGCTTAGCGCCAGTGAAATGCTCAGCGTCAACGGCGTCGGCACGCGCAAGCTGGAGCGCTTTGGTAAAGAGTTTATGGCGCTCATCCGTTCACACGTTGATGGTGATGATGAGGAGTAGTCAGCCGGGCGAAAAAGTGCCAGGATGATGACTCACTAAATTATTTCCCCGCGAGCTAATTATGTTAATGCTATTTCTCACCGTGGCGTTAGTGCACATCGTTGCGCTGATGAGCCCCGGCCCTGACTTTTTCTTCGTGTCGCAAACGGCCGTCAGCCGCTCCCGCAAAGAAGCGATGATGGGCGTGCTCGGTATCACCATGGGCGTTATGATCTGGGCGGCGGTCGCGCTGCTCGGTCTGAACCTGATCCTGGCGAAGATGGCCTGGCTGCATAACATCATTATGGTTGGCGGCGGGCTGTACCTGTGCTGGATGGGCTACCAGATGCTGCGCGGGGCGCTGAAGAAAGAAGAGCAAAAACCGCAAGAACCAAAAGTAGAGCTGGCAACGGGCGGACGCAGCTTTGTAAAAGGGCTGCTGACCAACCTGGCGAACCCGAAAGCGATTATCTATTTCGGCTCCGTGTTCTCGTTGTTTGTCGGCGATAGCGTTGGCGCGGGCGCACGCTGGGGCATCTTCCTGCTGATCGTCGTTGAAACCTTTGCCTGGTTTACCATTGTGGCCAGCCTGTTCGCCTTACCGGCGATGCGCCGCGGCTACCAGCGTATCGCGAAGTGGATCGACGGCTTCGCCGGCGCGCTGTTCGCCGGCTTCGGCATTCATCTCATCATTTCTCGCTAAGCATGACGCGCTGACGCGAGCAGCGCGCCAACCAGCATAAACAGCGAGCCAAAAACTTTATTCAGGGCCTTCATCTGCTTAGGCCCTTTAATCCACGCCGCAATTCGCTGCGCCAGCGTCGCGTAACCAATCATCACGATGATATCGACAATAATCGTGGTCGCACCCAGCACCACGTACTGCATCACCTGGGGCTGATGCGGCACGATAAACTGCGGAAACAGGGCGGCGAGGAAAACGATGCTCTTCGGGTTGGTCAGGTTAACGAACACCGCGCGCTTAAACAGATGGCCGCGGTTTTGCGTCTGAGCGAGCGTATTCAGGTTAATGGAGCCTGCCGCACGCCACTGTTGGATACCGAGCCAAATCAGATACGCTGCCCCGGCCCATTTCAGCACTTCAAAGGCCAGCACGGAGCGGGAGAACAGGGTCCCCAGACCAATCCCGACCAGCACAATATGAATGCCCAGCCCGGTCTGCAAACCGGCAATCGACGCCGCCGCACCGCGATAGCCGTGGTTGATGGAGGTGGTCATGGTGTTAATGGCGCCAGAGCCGG
Organism: Enterobacter sp. MG-EB028; assembly: GCF_056673305.1. Taxonomy (NCBI): domain Bacteria; kingdom Pseudomonadati; phylum Pseudomonadota; class Gammaproteobacteria; order Enterobacterales; family Enterobacteriaceae; genus Enterobacter; species Enterobacter sp. MG-EB028. Next base: position 4,635,874 of record NZ_CP195079.1, on the reverse strand, counting down.
GTGAAAGGCTGAGGATTATGGATGTCAGCAGATAGGCGAACCACCACTCGAAGGTCATTTGAAACTCCCGAACCGTCTATTTTTATGCCACAATACGCTATTGTTGAGTCATTTTGTGACCAGTGACGAAAAAAAACGATATTCCCTGGATTACGTGAGTGGAAACCCAATGTTTCAGCAGAAAAAGGACTGGGAAACACGAGAAAACGCATTTGCTGCTTTCTCAATGGGGCCGCTGACCGATTTCTGGCGGCAGCGCGAGGAAGACGAGTTTACCGGCGTCGGGGGCATCCCGGTGCGCTTCGTTCGTTTCCGCAATGAAAAAAATGACCGGGTGATCGTGGTCTGCCCTGGGCGTATCGAAAGCTACGTTAAATATGCCGAACTGGCCTACGATCTGGTCCATATGGGTTTTGATGTGCTGATCATCGACCACCGTGGGCAGGGGCTGTCCGGGCGTATGCTGCCCGACACGCACCGTGGGCACGTGGATCGCTTCAGCGATTACGTCGACGATTTTGCCGCATTCTGGCAGCAGGAATTGCAGCCCGGCCCCTGGCGCAAGCGGTATATCCTTGCCCACTCCATGGGCGGTGCCATTTCGACGCTGTTTTTGCAGCGGTATGAGCACCAGTGCGACGCCATTGCGCTTACCGCGCCGATGTACGGTATCGTTATTCGCTTCCCTGACTGGATGGTGCGCCATCTACTCGACTGGGCTGAGGGCCATCAGCGCATTCGTGAAGGCTATGCCATCGGAACCGGACGCTGGCGCGCATTGCCGTTCGCCATCAACGTCTTGACCCACAGTCGGCAGCGCTATCGCCGCAACCTGCGCTTTTATGCCGATGAACCGCGCTTGCGCGTCGGCGGCCCGACCTGGCACTGGGTGCGGGAGGGTATTCTGGCTGGTGAGCAGGTGCTGGCGGGCGTAGGCGATGATGACACGCCGACGCTTCTGATTCAGGCGGAAGAAGAGCGTGTGGTGGATAACCGCATGCATGACCGCTATTGTGAACTGCGCGCTGCGGCGGGGCACCCCTGCGAAGGGGGTAAACCGCTGGTCATCAACGGCGCGTTCCATGAGATCCTTTTTGAAAAGGACGCTATGCGCTCAGTCGCGCTTAACGCCATTGTTGAATTTTTCAACAGGCATAATTGATTATTGTTTTCCACCAGAGGTTGAAATCCCTATGTACCAGGTTGTTGCATCTGATTTAGATGGCACACTGCTTTCCCCCGACCACACCCTGTCGCCTTACGCGAAAGAGACCTTAAAGCTTCTGACCGCCCGTGGTGTGAACTTTGTGTTTGCCACCGGCCGCCACCACGTGGACGTGGGGCAGATCCGCGATAACCTTGAGATCAAGTCGTACATGATCACCTCCAACGGTGCGCGCGTGCATGATACCGACGGCAACCTGATCTTTACGCACAACCTGGATCGCGATATTGCCGCCGATCTGTTCGGCGTGGTGCATAACAACCCGGCTATCGTCACTAACGTTTACCGCGACGACGAATGGTTCATGAATCGCCACCGCCCGGATGAAATGCGTTTCTTCAGGGAAGCGGTATTCAACTACTCCCTTTATGAGCCGGGTTTGCTGGATCCAGAGGGGATCAGCAAGGTGTTCTTCACCTGCGACAGCCACGAAGAGCTGCTGCCGCTGGAACAGGCGATCAACGCCCGATGGGGCGATCGCGTCAACGTGAGCTTCTCCACCGTGACCTGTCTGGAAGTAATGGCCGGGGGCGTCTCAAAAGGCCACGCGCTCGAAGCCGTCGCGAAACGACTGGGCTTTGAGCTGAAGGACTGTATCGCCTTCGGCGACGGCATGAACGACGCCGAGATGCTTTCGATGGCAGGCAAGGGCTGCATTATGGAAAACGCACACCAGCGTCTGAAAGATTTGCACCCGGAGCTGGAAGTGATCGGCACCAACGCAGACAACGCGGTACCGAAGTATCTGCGCAAGCTTTTCCTTGAATAATCTTCATTTGGTTGTTTATTGCTCAGTTGTCAACTAAAGAGTTCGCTACAATGCCTCTCCTTCTTTCTGAGAGACAAGCATTGTGGCGCTACTCATTATCACCACTATCCTGTGGGCCTTCTCCTTTAGCCTGATTGGCGAATACCTTGCCGGTTCGGTCGACAGCTACTTCTCGGTGCTGATGCGCGTGGGGCTGGCGGCGCTGGTATTCCTGCCGTTCCTGCGCACGCGCGGGCAATCGCTGAAAACCATTTTGCTCTACATGCTGGTGGGCGCGATGCAGCTCGGCATCATGTATCTGTTTAGCTTCCGGGCTTACGTCTACTTGTCCGTCTCTGAATTCTTGCTCTTTACCGTGCTGACGCCGCTCTATATCACGCTGATTTACGACCTGCTCAGCAGACGCCGTCTGCGCTGGGGATACCTGCTGAGCGCCGCGCTGGCGGTGGTCGGTGCGGCGATAATTCGCTATGACAAAGTAAGCGATCACTTCTGGACCGGGCTGATGTTCGTCCAGCTCGCCAATATCAGCTTTGCTATCGGCATGGTAGGCTACAAACGCCTGATGGAAACCCGCCCTATGCCGCAGCACAACGCGTTTGCGTGGTTCTATATGGGTGCGGCGATTGTCGCGGTGGCGGCGTGGTTTCTGCTCGGCAACCCGCAAAAGCTGCCGACCACCAACGTGCAGTGGAGCGTTCTGGTCTGGCTGGGCGTGGTGGCGTCAGGGTTGGGGTACTTCATGTGGAACTACGGCGCTACGCAGGTCGACGCCGGGACGCTGGGGATCATGAACAACGTGCATGTGCCAGCGGGGCTGCTGGTGAACCTCGCCATCTGGCAGGAACAGCCGCACTGGCCGAGCTTCCTTATTGGGGGAGCGGTGATCCTGGCTTCGCTGTGGGTCCATCGCCGCTGGGTCGCTCCGCGCTCCGCACAAACGGAAGGTGGTCGCACGCGTGGTTCCGCGCTGAGCGAATAAACGCTTCCGTAACGGGCTGACGCTGCTCTCCGTCGCGCACGGCGGCGTACAGCCGGCTCCACAGTCCTTCTCCCAGGGTTTTGGTGACCACCAGACCCTGGCGTTCAAAACTCTCCACCACCCAGTGCGGCAGCGCCGCAATCCCCATGCTGGCCGCCACCATCTGAATCAACAGCAGGGTGTTATCCACGCTTTTCAGCTGCGGGCTAATGCCTGCTGGCTGCAGGAAGTGGCGCCAGATATCCAGACGACTGCGCTGGACCGGATAAATTAGCAGCGTTTCCGTCGCCAGGTCTTCCGGCGTGATGCGCGTTTTGGCCGCCAGCGGATGGTCCGGCGCCAGCACCAGGCGCACTTCATAATCGAACATCGGTGAATAATGCAGGCCGCTGCGCGGCAGGATGTCGGACGTCATCACCAGATCCAGTTCGCCCTGCTGGAGCGAAGGCTGCGGGTCGAACGTCACGCCGGATTTAAAGTCCATCTCCACCTGCGGCCACTTCTGGCGAAAGTTTTCAAGCGCGGGGGTCAGCCACTGAATACAGCTGTGGCACTCAATGGCGATGCGCAGTTTGGTCTGCTGCGGCTCGTTACACGCCTGCAGCGCGCTGGCGATCTGCGGCAGCACCTGATTCGCCAGCTGAAGAAGAATTTCACCCTGCGGCGTAAAGCGCAGGGGCTGGCTCTTACGCACAAAAAGACGAAATCCGAGGCGTTGTTCCAGATCGCTGAACTGGTGAGAAAGGGCGGACTGGGTCTGGTGCAGCGTGGCCGCAGCCGCCGCGAGCGAACCGCAGTTCCGCAACGCTTGTAGCGTTTTCAGGTGTTTAATCTCGATCATGAAAGTCCTTCACTCCGCCATGAACATTTTGCGCTTGAGGAATATACAGTACCTGCCAATTATAGAAGTGTAAACATCTGGACGTCTAAATAACGAATTTCACAAGGGGCACACCATGACAATCCGCAATCACACTCTCGGTTTCCCTCGCGTTGGCCTGCGTCGCGAGTTGAAAAAAGCGCAAGAAAGCTACTGGGCGGGCAACGCCTCCCGTGAAGAACTACTGGCGGTGGGGCGGGAGCTGCGCGCCCGCCACTGGGATCAGCAAAAACAGGCGGGCATTGACCTGCTGCCGGTGGGCGACTTCGCCTGGTACGACCATGTTCTGACGACCAGCCTGCTGCTTGGCAACGTACCGGCTCGTCATCAGAACAAAGATGGATCGGTGGATATTGATACCCTGTTTCGCATCGGCCGTGGCCGCGCACCAACGGGTGAGCCAGCGGCAGCGGCGGAAATGACCAAGTGGTTTAATACCAACTATCACTATATGGTGCCGGAGTTCGTCAAAGGCCAGCAGTTTAAGCTGACCTGGACGCAGCTTCTGGAGGAGGTGGATGAAGCACTGGCGCTGGGACACCAGGTGAAGCCCGTATTGCTGGGGCCGGTAACCTACCTGTGGCTGGGTAAAGTGAAGGGCGAGCAGTTTGACCGCCTCAGCCTGCTGAACGATATTCTTCCGGTCTATAAGCAGGTGCTGATTGAGCTGGGCAAGCGCGGTATCCAGTGGGTGCAAATCGACGAGCCTGCGCTGGTGCTGGAGCTTCCCCAGGTTTGGCTCGATGCCTTCAAACCGGCGTATGACGCGCTCGCCGGACAGGTAAAACTCCTGCTCACGACCTATTTCGAAGGCGTGACGCCGAACCTGAAGACCATTACCGCGCTGCCGGTTCAGGGCCTTCACGTTGACCTGGTTCACGGTAAGGACGATGTGGTGGAACTGCACAAGCGCCTGCCCGCAGACTGGCTGCTCTCCGCCGGTCTGGTCAACGGCCGTAACGTCTGGCGCGCCGATCTGACCGAAAAATACGCACAGATTAAAGACATCGTCGGCAAACGTGAGCTGTGGGTTGCATCCTCTTGCTCGCTGCTGCACAGCCCAATCGATCTCAGCGTGGAGACCCGCCTCGACCCTGAAGTGAAAAGCTGGTTTGCCTTCGCCCTGCAAAAATGCGAAGAGCTAACACTGCTGCGCGACGCGCTGAACAGCGGCGACACGGCGGCGATCACCGAGTGGAGCGCTCCGATCCAGGCGCGTCGTCACTCGTCCCGCGTGCACAACCCGGCGGTGGAAAAACGTCTGGCGGCCATCACCGCCCAGGACAGCCAGCGCCAGAGCCCGTATGAGGTACGTGCCGAAGCCCAGCGCGCCCGCTTCAACCTTCCCGCGTGGCCGACCACGACGATCGGCTCCTTCCCACAGACTACGGAGATCCGCGGCCTGCGTCTGGACTTCAAAAAGGGCAATCTGGATGCGAACCACTACCGCACCGGCATCGCGGAACACATCAAGCAGGCGATTATCGAGCAGGAGCGCCTGGGGCTGGACGTGCTGGTGCACGGCGAAGCCGAGCGTAACGATATGGTGGAATACTTCGGTGAACACCTGGACGGCTTCGTCTTTACCCAAAACGGCTGGGTGCAGAGCTACGGCTCCCGCTGCGTGAAGCCGCCGGTGGTCATCGGTGACGTCAGCCGTCCGGAACCGATCACGGTTGAGTGGGCGAAGTACGCGCAGTCCCTGACCGACAAGCCGGTGAAAGGCATGCTCACCGGCCCGGTTACCATTCTCTGCTGGTCGTTCCCGCGTGAAGACGTGACCCGCGAGACCATTGCCAAACAGATTGCGCTGGCGCTGCGTGATGAAGTGGCGGATCTGGAAGCGGCGGGGATTGGCATCATCCAGATTGACGAACCGGCGCTGCGCGAGGGTTTACCGCTGCGCCGCAGCGACTGGGATGCTTACCTGCAGTGGGGCGTGGAAGCGTTCCGCATCAACGCTGCGGTGGCTAAGGACGATACCCAGATCCACACCCACATGTGTTACTGCGAATTTAACGACATCATGGATTCGATTGCCGCGCTGGACGCTGACGTGATCACCATCGAGACCTCGCGTTCAGACATGGAGCTGCTGGAGTCGTTTGAAGAGTTCGACTATCCGAATGAAATCGGGCCGGGCGTGTACGACATTCATTCTCCGAACGTCCCGAGCGTGGAGTGGATTGAAGCCCTGCTGAAAAAAGCGGCCCAGCGCATCCCTGCAGAGCGCCTGTGGGTGAACCCGGACTGCGGACTGAAAACGCGCGGCTGGCCAGAGACGCGCGCGGCGCTCGCCAACATGGTGAAGGCGGCGCAGAATTTGCGTCAGGCGTAGGTGCTGGATTGCCCGGTAAGGCGTAGCCGCCACCGGGCTTTTTTGTTATTACGCCTTCTTACCGCCGTACTGGCTAAACCACGCCAGCATCCGCTGCCAGCCATCTTTAGCCGATTCAGCGTGATAGCTCGGACGATAATCCGCGTTAAACGCATGCCCGGCATCCGGATACACCACGATCTCCGCCTTCGCATTGGCCGCACGGAGCGCATGGCGCATGGTCTCTACCGAATCCAGCGAAATACCAGTGTCCTGTCCACCGTAAAGCCCTAACACGGGGGCATTTAACTCGGTGGCGATATCGACGGGATGTTTCGGTGAATTCAGCGTTTTTTCACCCACCAGTTTGCCGTACCAGGCGACAGCGGCTTTGAGCTGCGGGTTATGCGCGGCATACAGCCAGCTAATGCGTCCGCCCCAGCAGAAACCGGTGACCAGCAGACGATGCGGATCGCCGCCGTTGCGCGCCGCCCAGCTGGCGACGTGATCGAGATCGGCCAGCACCTGCGCGTCCGGGACTTTGCTGACCAGGTTGCTGAGCAATGTTGGAATATCGCTGTAGTCGTTCGGATCGCCCTGACGGAAGTAGAGCTCTGGCGCAACGGCCAGATACCCTTCCAGCGCCAGCCGGCGGCAGAGGTCGCGAATGTGTTCGTGAACACCAAATATCTCCTGAATCACAATCACGATGGGCAGCGGGCCGTCTGCCGATTTTGGCCGTGCGTGATAAGCAGGCATATTCTCCCCCTGCGAGGGAATGGAGGTCTCACCCGCGGTAATTGCCGCTTCTGGCGTCGACACGATGGTTGAAGCATGTGGGGCCGCAGCAGGTGCAAAACCGATTTTTTCAGTCATGGCATTCTCCGTACCAATGAGTTAGCGCAAAGGTAAATATAGACACCAGGTTAACAACTCACAGTGCCTTAAACGGTCTATCTTTTGTGCAGCACCTGGCGATATAACTTGTTAATGTGATGTAAATCACTTTTTTATGGAAATTCAATGTAATCATTTTCATTCATGGTGAGGTGCGTCACGAAAATATGCTTACTGCTTCTGTAAAGTACCGTTTTACTTCTTCTGACTAACCGACCCACAGAGGAGTCACCTATGTCTAAGTCTGATGTTTTTCATCTCGGCCTCACTAAAAACGATTTACAAGGGGCTACGCTCGCTATCGTCCCTGGCGATCCGGAGCGTGTGGAAAAGATCGCCGCGCTGATGGATAAGCCGGTCAAGCTGGCTGCCCATCGTGAATTCACCACCTGGCGCGCAGAGCTGGATGGCAAAGCGGTGATTGTGTGCTCTACCGGTATCGGTGGCCCGTCTACCTCGATTGCGGTTGAAGAGCTGGCGCAACTGGGCATTCGTACTTTCCTGCGTATCGGTACCACCGGCGCTATTCAGCCGCACATCAACGTCGGCGACGTGCTGGTGACGACCGCGTCCGTGCGTCTGGACGGCGCGAGCCTGCACTTTGCGCCGATGGAATTCCCGGCAGTGGCTGATTTCGAGTGCACCACCGCGCTGGTTGAAGCGGCGAAATCCGTGGGCGCAACCACTCACGTGGGCGTAACCGCCTCTTCCGATACCTTCTACCCGGGCCAGGAGCGTTACGACACCTTCTCTGGCCGCGTGGTAAGCCGCTTCAAAGGCTCAATGGAAGAGTGGCAGTCTATGGGCGTGATGAACTACGAAATGGAATCCGCAACGCTGCTGACCATGTGCGCAAGCCAGGGTCTGCGTGCCGGTATGGTGGCGGGCGTTATCGTCAACCGTACCCAGCAGGAGATCCCGAACGCCGAAACCATGAAGCAGACCGAAAGTCATGCGGTGAAAATCGTGGTTGAAGCGGCTCGCCGCCTGATCTAGTTCTCCTCTCTGAGATAAAAGGCCGACGCGTTCGGCCTTTATTTTTTGCGTAGCGCCTCGCAGGAAAACCCTTTCAAACTGGACGTTTATACAGCACAATCTTATTTTGTGCGGGTAATACGTTGATGCAGGGGGCATTGTGGATATCTCAATCCTGATTTATGCGGTGATTGCGCTGGCGGGCGTAGGGATAGGCTGGCTGATTTCCAGTTACCAGCACGCGCAGCAGAAAGCCGAGCAGCTGGCTGAGCGGGAAGAGATCGTCGCCGAGCTTAGCGCGGCAAAACAACAGGTTGCGCTGAGCGACCACTGGCGCGACGAGTGCGAGCTGCTCAATAACGAACTGCGTAACCTGCGTGATATCAATACCTCGCTGGAGGCCGATCTCCGCGAAGTGACTACCCGCCTTGAGTCCACTCAGTTGCACGCCGAAGACAAAATCCGCCAGATGATCAACAGCGAGCAGCGCCTCAGCGAGCAGTTTGAGAACCTCGCTAACCGCATTTTCGAGCACAGCAACCGCCGCGTTGACGAACAGAATCGCCAGAGCCTGAACAGCCTCCTGACGCCGCTGCGCGAACAGCTGGACGGCTTTCGCCGTCAGGTGCAGGACAGCTTTGGTCAGGAAGCCCGCGAGCGCCACACGCTGGCCCATGAGATTCGCAATCTTCAGCAGCTGAATGCGCAGATGGCACAGGAGGCGGTCAACCTGACGCGGGCGCTGAAAGGCGATAACAAAACTCAGGGTAACTGGGGGGAAGTGGTACTTACCCGCGTGCTGGAAGCCTCCGGCCTGCGGGAAGGATATGAATACGAAACGCAGGTAAGTATCGAAAACGACGCCCGCTCGCGCATGCAGCCGGATGTGATTGTGCGGCTGCCACAGGGCAAAGATGTGGTCATTGACGCCAAAATGACGCTGGTGGCTTATGAGCGTTACTTCAATGCCGAAGATGACTACACGCGCGAATCGGCGCTGCAGGAGCACATTGCTTCCGTGCGTAACCATATTCGCCTGCTGGGCAGAAAGGATTATCAGCAGCTGCCGGGGCTGCGCTCGCTGGACTACGTGCTGATGTTTATCCCGGTCGAACCCGCGTTTTTGCTGGCGCTCGACAGACAGCCTGAGCTTATCACTGAAGCGCTGAAAAATAACATTATGCTGGTCAGCCCCACCACGCTGTTAGTGGCCTTGCGGACCATTGCCAACCTGTGGCGCTATGAGCACCAGAGCCGCAATGCCCAGCAGATTGCCGATCGCGCCAGCAAGCTGTACGACAAAATGCGTCTGTTCGTGGACGATATGTCTTCCGTCGGACAAAGCCTGGACCGTGCGCAGGATAACTACCGCCAGGCGATGAAAAAGCTCTCCTCGGGGCGTGGCAACCTGCTTGCGCAGGCTGAAGCATTCCGCAGCCTGGGGGTGGAGGTTAAACGCGAGATTAATCCGGAATTGGTCGAACAGGCGACAGCGCAGGACGAAGAGTTCCGTCTGCGTGAGGGCAGGGATGAACAAAATACCCTCAGCCAGGACAACGATTTAGCGGCAGGTTTATCGCCAGATGAACAGCCGGCGCGTTTCTTTCGCGGTGGTTGAATCGTAGGGCAATTGCGCCCAATCTGTTACACTTCACGAACATTTGACTGATTAGCAGGCTCTGAGATGGTTGACGATTCACAAGACACGACGCACTTTGGCTTTCAGACAGTAGCCAAAGCGCAGAAAGCTGACATGGTGGCCCACGTATTTCATTCCGTGGCGGCGAAGTACGATGTGATGAATGACTTGATGTCGTTCGGCATTCATCGCTTGTGGAAGCGCTTCACCATTGACTGCAGCGGTGTGCGTCGTGGACAAACGGTTCTCGATCTGGCTGGCGGTACGGGCGATCTGACGGCGAAATTCTCCCGTCTGGTGGGTGAAACCGGTCGCGTTGTACTGGCTGATATTAATGACTCCATGCTTAAAATGGGACGCGAAAAGCTGCGTAACATCGGCGTGGTGGGTAACGTGGAATACGTGCAGGCCAACGCCGAAGCGCTGCCGTTCCCGGACAATACCTTTGACTGCATCACTATTTCCTTCGGTCTGCGTAACGTCACCGATAAAGAAAAAGCGCTGCGCTCCATGTACCGCGTGCTGAAGCCGGGTGGACGCCTGCTGGTGCTCGAGTTCTCTAAACCGATTATCGACCCGCTGAGCAAAGCCTACGACGCCTATTCCTTCCACGTGCTGCCGCGTATTGGCGAGCTGGTGGCAAACGACGCGGAAAGCTATCGCTATCTGGCGGAATCAATTCGCATGCACCCGGATCAGGACACCTTAAAAGCCATGATGCAGGATGCAGAATTTGAGAACGTTGAATACTTCAACATGACGGCGGGTGTCGTCGCGCTGCATCGCGGTTACAAATTCTGAGTGGAGGTGTCCCGTGCCCTTTAAACCCTTAGTCACCGCAGGCATCGAGAATGTGCTGAATGCCTTCCTGTATCGCGCTCCGGCGCTGAAAGCCGCACGTCAGCGGCTAAACGGGAAGGTACTGCGCATTGTATTAAAAGAGTTCTCGACGCCGCTCGTGCTGGTCTTCAGCGAACGCCAGCTTGACGTTCTGGGTGAGTGGGAAGGCGAGGCTGATTGCTCGGTCATTACCCATATGAGCGTGCTGCCAAAATTGCGCGATCGCCAGCAATTAACGGCGCTTATCCGCAGCGGTGAGCTGGAAGTAGAAGGTGACATCCAGGTCGTGCAGAACTTTGTTGCGCTCAGCGATCTGGCTGAATTCGATCCGGCAGAGCTGCTGGCGCCTTTTATTGGTGACATCGCCGCTGAAGGGATCGGGAAAGTTATTCATGGCGGCACGGCGTTCCTGCGCAAAAATCTGCAACGTCAACAGCGCTATGCCGCGGAAGTACTGACGGAAGAGTGGCGCATGGCCCCCGGACCGCTGGAAGTGGCGTGGTTTGCGGAAGAGACTGCTGCTGTTGAACGCGCGGTTGATGCGTTAACCAAACGGCTGGAAAAACTGGAGGGCAAATGACGCCTGGTGAAATTCGGCGCCTCTATTTTATCATCCACACCTTTTTGAGTTACGGGCTCGACGAGCTTATCCCCAAAATGCGTATCACGCTGCCGCTCAGAATCTGGCGGCGGACGCTGTTCTGGATGCCAAATCGCCATAAAGGTCAGCCGCTGGGTGAACGCCTGCGTCTGGCGCTGCAGGAGCTCGGCCCGGTATGGATTAAGTTCGGGCAGATGCTCTCAACCCGCCGCGATCTCTTCCCGCCGCACATTGCCGATGAACTGGCGATGCTTCAGGACCGTGTCGCCCCGTTTGATGGGGTGAGAGCGAAGAAACAGATCGAAGAGGCGATGGGAAATCTTCCCGTTGAAGCCTGGTTTGACGATTTCGAAATAGAACCGCTGGCGTCGGCTTCTATCGCTCAGGTGCACACTGCGCGTCTGAAAGAGAACGGTAAAGAGGTGGTGATCAAGGTGATCCGCCCGGATATCCTGCCGATCATCAAAGCCGACATGAAGCTGATTTATCGTCTGGCGCGTTGGGTACCGCGTTTGTTACCTGATGGTCGCCGACTGCGCCCGATGGAAGTGGTGCGGGAGTATGAAAAAACGCTGATTGATGAGCTTAATCTGCTGCGCGAATCGGCAAACGCTATTCAGCTGCGTCGGAACTTTGAAAACAGCCCGATGCTCTATGTGCCTGAAGTCTATTCTGACTACTGCAGCCAAAACATGATGGTCATGGAGCGCATCTACGGTATTCCGGTTTCGGACGTGGTGGCCCTGGAGAAGCAGGGAACGAACATGAAGCTGCTGGCCGAACGTGGCGTTCAGGTCTTCTTTACCCAGGTCTTCCGCGACAGCTTTTTCCACGCGGACATGCACCCGGGTAATATCTTCGTGAGCTACGAGCATCCTGAGGATCCGAAGTACATCGGTATCGACTGTGGGATTGTGGGCTCGCTGAACAAAGAAGATAAACGTTATCTGGCTGAAAACTTCATCGCGTTCTTCAACCGCGACTACCGAAAAGTGGCTGAGCTGCACGTTGATTCCGGCTGGGTTCCGCCGGACACCAACGTCGAAGAGTTCGAGTTTGCGATCCGGACCGTTTGCGAACCAATTTTTGAAAAACCGCTGGCAGAAATCTCCTTTGGCCACGTATTGTTAAACCTGTTCAATACGGCTCGCCGCTTTAATATGGAAGTTCAGCCGCAGTTAGTTTTACTTCAGAAAACATTACTTTACGTTGAAGGTGTAGGTCGACAACTCTATCCTCAGTTAGACTTGTGGAAGACGGCTAAACCTTTCCTGGAATCCTGGATTAAGGATCAGGTTGGCCTTCCGGCGCTGGTTCGGTCTCTTAAAGAGAAAGGCCCGTTCTGGATAGAAAAAATGCCTGAAATTCCTGAGCTGGTTTACGACAGTTTGCGTCAGAGCAAGAATCTTCAGCACAGCATGGATAAAATCGCCCGCGAGCTTCAGTCCAGCCGTGTGCGCCAGGGACAGTCACGCTATCTTTTTGGGATTGGCGCAACGCTGCTGCTGAGCGGTACGCTGCTGCTGATCAACCGTCCTGACTGGCAGATGATGCCCGCCTGGTTGATGGCTGGCGGGGTTGTTGTCTGGCTTGCAGGATGGAGAAAAACGCGCTGAGTTTGCGTCGCCATCGACGGGTCGCATACGTATAATGCGATCTGACCAATTAATCATCTATCCCTGAGGAATATGTATGGGTGGTATCAGTATCTGGCAATTAGTCATTATTGCCGTCATCGTCGTGCTGCTGTTTGGCACCAAAAAGCTCGGTTCTATTGGTTCCGATCTGGGCGCGTCTATCAAAGGCTTCAAGAAAGCGATGAGCGATGATGAGAGCAAGCAGGATAAAACCAGCCAGGACGCTGACTTTACTGCTAAATCCATCTCCGACAAGCAAGAAGATGCCAAAAAGGAAGACGCTAAACGCCACGATAAAGAGCAGGTGTAAGTCGTGTTCGACATTGGTTTTAGTGAGCTGCTGCTGGTCTTTGTGATTGGTCTGATCGTGCTGGGACCGCAGCGTCTGCCGGTTGCGGTAAAAACCGTCGTGGGCTGGGTTCGTGCGCTAAGATCGCTGGCCTCGACCGTTCAGAATGAGCTGGCGCAGGAACTTAAGCTGCAGGAGTTTCAGGAAAGCCTGAAAAAGGTCGAGAAGGCGAGCATGGATAACCTGACGCCGGAACTGAAAGCCTCAATGGATGAACTGCGCGAAGCGGCGGAATCCATGAAGCGCTCTTACAGCGTTAACGATCCTGAAAAAGCGAGCGATGAAGCGAACACTATTCATAACCCGGTGGTGAAGGACAGCGAAGCGCAGCGTGAGGGCGTGACGCCAGCGAGTGCGGAGCACCAGGCCGCAGTGCCTGAGCAAACGCCGCAGGAAACTGAACTGAAAAAACAGGCACAGCCGGAAGAGCCGATAGTAAAAACGGCTGAAGCTAAACCCGCCGCGCCCGTTTCCGAATCATCCCCCTCGTCGAGTGATAAAGCGTAACCATGGCAGTAGATGATACTCAACCGCTTATTACGCACCTTATTGAGCTGCGTAAGCGCCTGTTAAACTGCATTATTGCGGTATTCCTCATATTCCTTTGCCTGGTCTATTTCGCCAACGATATCTATCAGGTGGTCTCTGCGCCGCTGATCAAGCAGATGCCGCTGGGCGCAACGATGATTGCAACAGACGTTGCTTCTCCGTTCTTTACCCCGATTAAGCTGACCTTCTGGGTTTCATTGATTGCCTCTGCTCCGGTCATCCTTTATCAGGTATGGGCGTTTGTTGCGCCGGCACTGTATAAGCACGAACGCAAGCTGGTCATCCCGCTGCTGGTATCCAGTTCGCTGCTGTTCTATATCGGCATGGCGTTTGCCTACTTCGTTGTCTTCCCGCTGGCCTTCGGCTTCCTGACGCACACCGCGCCGGAAGGTGTCCAGGTGTCGACGGATATCGCCAGCTACCTCAGCTTTGTGATGGCGCTGTTTATGGCGTTCGGCGTGGCATTTGAAGTGCCGGTGGCCATTGTGCTGCTTTGTTGGGTTGGGGTAACCACCCCTGATGACCTGCGTAAGAAGCGTCCGTATATCCTGGTAGGCGCCTTCGTAGTCGGCATGCTGCTGACGCCGCCGGACGTCTTCTCGCAAACGCTGCTGGCAATACCGATGTACTGCCTGTTTGAGGTTGGCGTCTTCTTCTCGCGTTTTTACGTGGGTAAAGGACGCCGGTCGGACGATGAAGACGACGCGTCCGAAAAGACCACTGAAGAGTAAAACCAGCCGCCCGTCAGGGCGGTTGTTCTATGGGGATTCGCATGTTTGATATCGGACTCAACCTGACCAGTTCACAGTTTGCGAAAGATCGTGACGAGGTGGTTGCACGGGCTTTTGACGCCGGCGTCAAAGGACTCCTGCTGACCGGGACCAACCTGCATGAGAGTGAGCAGGCGCAGCGGCTGGCGCAACGTTATCAACGCTGCTGGTCAACCGCAGGCGTTCACCCTCATGACAGCAGTCAGTGGACTGAGGAGGGCGCAGAAACACTGCGCGCGCTGGCGAAAACAGCAGAGGTGGTGGCTATTGGCGAGTGCGGGCTCGATTTCAACCGCAACTTCTCGACGCCTGACGAACAGGAAAAGGCATTCACTGCCCAGCTTGCGCTGGCTGCAGAGCTTGAGATGCCCGTCTTTATGCACTGTCGCGATGCGCATGAACGTTTTCTCGCACTGCTCGACCCGTGGCTGGATAAACTGCCGGGCGCAGTGCTGCACTGCTTCACCGGTTCACGGCAGGAAGCGCTAGATTGCCTGAAGCGAGGGCTTTATCTGGGCATTACCGGTTGGGTTTGCGATGAGCGTCGCGGGCTTGAGCTTCGCGAGCTGCTGCCGGCGATCCCGGCAGAACGCTTGCTTCTTGAAACCGATGCGCCATATCTGCTGCCGCGAGATATGAAGCCCAAACCGGCATCGCGGCGAAATGAGCCCGCCTGGCTGGGGCACATTGTTGAGCGCGTAGCGCACTGGCGCGGAGAGGATCCGCACTGGCTTTCCGCGCAGACGGATGACAACGTGCGTCGCCTGTTCGGGATAAACGTTTAGACTTTGCGGAAGTCGGTGTTTTTCACGCTCTGCAGCACCTGCTTGTTCAGCAGATTGAGCAACAGCATTGAGCGTGCTTCACCGTCCGGCTCGGCGAAAATCGCCTGCAGGCCTTCGAATGCGCCTTCCGTAATGACGACGCTATCGCCCGCGTAAGGGGTTTCCGGATCGGTGATCCCTTCAGGCTGTTGATAAACAGACAGCTGATGAATGACGGTCGACGGAACCGTGGCCGGGTGGGCACCAAAACGAACGAAGTGGCTGACGCCGCGCGTTGCGCTGATGGTGGTGGTGTGGATCACCTCAGGGTCGAACTCCACGAACAGATAGTTCGGGAATAGAGGCTCACTGACGGTTGTGCGCTTCCCGCGCTGCATTTTTTCAAGCGTGATCACGGGTGTCAGACAATTTACTGACTGACGTTCAAGATGTTCCTGCGCGCGCTGAAGTTGCCCGCGTTTGCAATACAGTAAATACCAGGCCTGCATAATCACTCTTTCCCTTAGTTCGGGGCGCAAGCATATCAAAACCCTGGAGGGATCGCTAAGTTGATTATAATGGGGGAAATTCGAACACAACGGATAAGTTCACGCGAATTTAACAAAATTACAGCATCGAGAAGGCTTACGCCGTATAATGAAGCGCTTACAGAGAGGCCATGACTAACTGCATGAAATACCACGATCTCCGCGACTTCCTGACGCTGCTGGAACAGCAGGGTGAATTGAAACGCATTACGCTTCCTGTTGATCCTTATCTGGAAATGACAGAAATTGCTGACCGGACTCTGCGTGCCGGTGGTCCCGCATTACTGTTTGAAAATCCCAAAGGTTACTCCATGCCGGTGCTGTGCAACCTGTTCGGCACTCCGCGTCGTGTCGCCCTGGGGATGGGGCAGGAAGACGTTACCGCGCTGCGTGAAGTGGGTAAACTGCTGGCATTTTTGAAAGAGCCAGAGCCGCCGAAAGGCTTCCGCGATCTGTTCGACAAGCTGCCGCAGTTTAAGCAGGTGCTGAACATGCCCACCAAACGACTGCGCGGCGCGCCGTGCCAGCAGAAAGTGCTGGAAGGTGAGGCGGTGGATCTCACCAAAATTCCGATTATGCAGTGCTGGCCTGAAGATGCTGCGCCGCTGATCACCTGGGGCCTCACCGTGACGCGCGGGCCGCATAAAGAGCGGCAAAACCTCGGTATTTATCGCCAGCAGCTGATTGGCAAAAATAAGCTCATCATGCGCTGGCTGTCGCATCGCGGCGGCGCGCTGGATTTCCAGGAGTGGTGTGCTGCGCATCCGGGTGAACGTTTCCCGGTGTCTGTCGCCTTAGGCGCCGATCCGGCCACCATTCTGGGGGCGGTCACGCCCGTCCCGGATACGCTCTCTGAATATGCCTTTGCCGGCCTGCTGCGCGGGACCAAAACCGAGGTCGTGAAGTGTATCTCTAACGATCTCGAAGTACCGGCCAGTGCAGAAATTGTGCTGGAAGGTTACATTGAGCAGGGTGAAATGGCGCCAGAAGGCCCTTACGGCGACCATACCGGCTATTACAACGAAGTGGATAACTTCCCGGTGTTTACCGTCACGCACATTACCCAGCGTGAAGATGCGATTTATCACTCTACCTATACTGGCCGTCCACCGGATGAACCGGCGGTGCTGGGCGTGGCGCTGAACGAAGTATTTGTGCCGATCCTGCAAAAGCAGTTCCCGGAAATCGTTGATTTTTATCTGCCGCCTGAAGGATGCTCGTATCGCATGGCGGTGGTTACGATGAAGAAACAGTACCCAGGTCATGCTAAACGCGTGATGATGGGCGTATGGTCTTTCCTGCGCCAGTTTATGTATACCAAATTTGTTATTGTCTGCGATGATGACGTTAACGCCCGCGACTGGAATGACGTCATCTGGGCAATCACCACGCGAATGGATCCTGCGCGTGATACGGTGTTAGTCGAAAACACGCCGATAGATTATCTGGATTTTGCCTCGCCGGTTTCCGGTCTTGGCTCAAAGATGGGACTGGATGCCACAAATAAATGGCCTGGCGAAACCGACCGTGAATGGGGTCGCCCGATCAAAAAAGATCCTGCCGTGACCGCGCGAATTGACGCGATCTGGGACGAACTGGCCATAATGAATAACGGTAAACCCTGAGCTGACCGTTAAGCCCTATAGACTTCCCGACAGAGAGAGCGAATGACAACCTTAAGCTGTAAAGTGACGTCGGTAGATGCTATTACCGACACCGTATATCGCGTCCGCCTGGTTCCTGAAGCGGCATTCTCATTCCGTGCTGGCCAGTACCTGATGGTCGTGATGGATGAGCGTGATAAGCGTCCTTTCTCTATGGCCTCTACGCCAGCAGAGCAGGAATTTATTGAGCTGCATATTGGTGCGTCTGAGCTTAACCTGTACGCGATGGCCGTGATGGACCGCATCCTGAAAGAGCGTGAGATTGTGGTCGATATTCCTCACGGCGAGGCATGGTTACGTGATGACGAAGACCGTCCACTGATCCTGATCGCTGGTGGTACAGGCTTCTCATA
This sequence comes from Enterobacter sp. MG-EB028, assembly GCF_056673305.1. Classification (NCBI taxonomy): domain Bacteria; kingdom Pseudomonadati; phylum Pseudomonadota; class Gammaproteobacteria; order Enterobacterales; family Enterobacteriaceae; genus Enterobacter; species Enterobacter sp. MG-EB028. The sequence goes on along the minus strand of NZ_CP195079.1, from coordinate 4,618,115 downwards.
TGTGCGCTCTATTCTGTTGACCGCACTGGCGCGTAACCCGGAACGTGATATCACCATCTACTGGGGCGGCCGCGAAGAGAAGCACCTGTATGACCTGTCTGAACTGGAAGCGCTGAGCATCAACCATCCAAATCTGCGCATCGAGCCAGTGGTCGAGCAGCCTGAAGAGGGCTGGCGTGGACGTAGTGGAACGGTGCTGACGGCGGTACTGCAGGATCACGGTACGCTGGCGGGACATGATATCTACATTGCAGGCCGTTTCGAGATGGCGAAAATTGCCCGCGATCTGTTCTGTAACGAACGTGACGCGCGTGAAGACCGTCTGTTCGGTGATGCGTTTGCGTTTATCTAAATAAAAAACCCGCCCCTGACAGGCGGGAAGAACGGCAACTAAACTGTCTCTCTTCGCCAATGACGCCATAACTGCGTTGGCTGCGCTCGTTCTGACGCCATAGGCTTTGAGATACTTTTCCTGATTTACACTCTTTCAAACACCGTCGCGATACCCTGACCCAAACCAATACACATCGTTGCCAGACCAAACTGGGCATCTTTGCGTTCCATCAGGTTGATAAGCGTGGTGCTGATACGCGCCCCGGAGCAGCCCAGCGGGTGACCGAGAGCGATCGCGCCACCGTTGAGGTTGATCTTCTCGTCGATCTGCTCCATCAGCCCCAGATCTTTAATGCACGGCAGGATCTGCGCGGCGAACGCTTCGTTCATCTCGAACAGATCGATATCGCTGGCGGTTAACCCCGCTTTTTTCAGCGCCAGCTTCGAGGCCGGAACCGGTCCGTAGCCCATGATCGAAGGATCGCAGCCCACCACCGCCATCGAACGTACCCGAGCGCGAGGCGTTAAACCCAGCTCGCGGGCGCGACTTTCGCTCATTACCAGCATCGCGGCGGCGCCGTCGGACAGCGCTGACGAAGTACCCGCCGATACCGTACCGGTGACCGGATCAAACGCAGGGCGCAGCGTGGAAAGCGATTCTACGGTGGTTTCCGGGCGGATGACTTCGTCGTAACTGAACTGCTTCAGTACGCCGTCCGCGTCGTGACCGCCGGTGGGGATGATTTCATTTTTAAAGGCACCGGACTGCGTCGCCGCCCATGCGCGAGCGTGAGAGCGCGCGGCAAAGGCATCCTGCATTTCACGGCTGATGCCGTGCAGACGAGAGAGCATCTCGGCGGTCAAACCCATCATCCCCGCGGCTTTCGCCACGTTGCGGCTCATGCCCGGGTGGAAATCGACTCCGTGGCTCATCGGTACGTGACCCATGTGCTCCACGCCCCCCACCATGCAGGCCTGGGCATCGCCGGTCATGATCATGCGCGCCGCGTCGTGCAGCGCCTGCATGGACGAACCGCACAGACGGTTGACGGTGACCGCCGGAACCGAGTGTGGGATCTCCGCCAGCAGCGACGCGTTACGGGCGATGTTGAAACCTTGCTCCAGGGTCTGCTGTACGCAGCCCCAGTAGATATCATCCAGCGCTGCCGGGTCCAGTGCCGGGTTACGCGCCAGCAGGCTACGCATCAGGTGCGCGGAGAGGTCTTCCGCACGCACGTTACGGAACGCGCCGCCTTTTGAACGGCCCATCGGGGTGCGAATCGCATCAACAATGACAACCTTTTCCATTGTGACTCCTTAAGCCGTTTTCAGCTCGCCAACCGGACGGGCTGGCTCAACTGCTGGATAGTAGGGTTCGTTATGGCGCGCTTTGTTACGCAGCCCTTCCGGCACCTCATAAAGCGGGCCGAGGTGCTGGTACTGCTGGGCCATATCGAGATAGCGGGCGCTGCCGAGCGTGTCCAGCCAGCGGAACGCGCCGCCGTGGAACGGAGGGAAGCCGAGGCCGTATACCAGCGCCATGTCGGCTTCTGCCGGGCTGGCGATAATGCCTTCTTCAAGGCAACGCACCACTTCGTTGATCATTGGAATCATCATCCGGGCGATGATCTCATCGTCCGTGAAGTCGCGCTTCGGCTGGCTAACGTCGGCCAGCAGGCCATCGACCACGGCATCTTCTTCTTTCTTCGGTTTACCTTTGCTGTCTTCTTTATAGCGCCAGAAGCCCAGGCCGTTTTTCTGGCCGAAGCGGTTGGCGTCGAACAGCGCGTCAATGGCGTCGCGATAATCTTTCTGCATGCGCTGCGGGAAGCCTGCCGCCATCACCGCCTGGGCGTGGTGGGCGGTATCAATGCCCACCACGTCCAGCAGATATGCCGGGCCCATTGGCCAGCCGAACTGTTTTTCCATTACTTTGTCGATTTTGCGGAAGTCCGCGCCGTCGCGCAGCAATTGGCTAAAACCGGCGAAGTACGGGAACAGCACGCGGTTAACAAAGAAGCCCGGGCAGTCGTTAACGACGATCGGTGTTTTACCCATCTTGCTTGCCCACGCCACCACTTTAGCAATGGTTTCGTCAGAGGTTTTTTCCCCACGGATCACTTCGACCAGCGGCATACGGTGTACCGGGTTGAAGAAGTGCATCCCGCAGAAGTTTTCCGGACGCTTCAGCACGCTCGCCAGCTCGCTGATTGGAATGGTGGAGGTGTTAGAGGCCAGTACGGTCTCAGGACGAACCTTGTCTTCCGTTTCCGCCAGCACCGCTTTTTTGACTTTCGGGTTCTCGACGACGGCTTCGACCACCACGTCGACACGGTCGAAACCGCTGTATTCCAGCACAGGCTGAATGGTGGAGATCACGCCTGCAAGCTTCAGCCCGTCAATTTTTCCGCGTTCCAGCTGCTTATTCAGCAGCTTGGCCGCTTCGGTCATGCCCAGCGTCAGAGATTTCTCGTTGATGTCTTTCATCACTACCGGTACGCCTTTCCAGGCCGACTGGTAAGCGATGCCGCCGCCCATAATACCGGCGCCGAGCACTGCCGCATGTTTTGGCGTCTCAACGTTTTTGGTCAGCTGTTTGGCTTTGCCCTTCACGAACTGATCGTTGAGGAAGATGCCAACCAGCGCGCGGGCTTCATTGGTGTGCGCCAGCGGAACAAAGCTTTGATTTTCGAGCTTCAGGGCTTCGTCGCGGCCAAATCGGGCTGCCGCTTCAATGGTTTTCACCGCCGTAATTGGCGCCGGGTAGTGTTTACCCGCCGTCTGCATCACCATGCCTTTGGCCATGGTGAAGCTCATGGTGGCTTCAATCTTGCTGAGCTTTAACGGCTCCAGCTTCGGCTGGCGCTTGGCCTTCCAGTCGAGATCGCCGTTAATCGCCTGACGCAGTATGGCAAGTGCGCCTTCAACCAGCTTCTCTGGCTTCACGACGCCGTCGACCAGGCCGATTTTCTGCGCCTGTTCCGCGCCTACGTCTTTACCAGCGGCAATGATTTCCAGGGCGCTGTCTGCACCCAGCATGCGCGGCATGCGCACGGATCCGCCAAAGCCCGGCATAATGCCCAGCTTGGTTTCCGGCAGGCCGATGCGCAGGTCCGGCGTCGCCAAACGGTAGTCGGTCGCCAGCACGCACTCGCACCCGCCGCCCAGCGCGTAGCCGTTCACGGCAGAGATCGTTGGAACAGGCAGATCTTCCAGGCGATTAAAGACGCTGTTGGCAAAGTGCAGCCACTGGCTCAGCTGTTCTTCCGGAACCTGGAACAGCGAAAGGAATTCGGTGATATCGGCACCGACAATAAAGGCCGCTTTGTTAGAGCGCAGCAGCAGCCCTTTTAATTCAGATTGCTTTTCAAGCACTTCCAGCGCCTGGCCAAGACTGGCCACCGTCGCGGTATCAAGCTTATTCACTGAGCCGGGGGCATCGAACACCAGTTCGGCAATGCCGTCTTCCAGCCAGTTGAGGTACAGGGTGTCGCCTTTGTAAAGCATGTCAGTCTCCTGAATCCAGCAAGTGGATCTGGTCATACCAGATGAAACGGAGTGTGGAATTTATGTTAATAAAATGCAAATTACTCATTAAGAAAATGCTGCATTGATCACGGTCGGTGGAAATCACGCAGCCGGAGTGAGGTGTGCTAAGATGCGATGACTTGAGGTCAAAAAAACGAAAGGAAGAATGATGGACTCACTGGCTTCGCTTTATAAAAATCATATCGTTACCCTACAGGAACGTACCCGCGATGTACTGGCCCGCTTCAAGCTGGATGCCCTGCTGATCCACTCCGGCGAGCTGATGAATACTTTTCTTGATGATCACGCCTACCCGTTTAAGGTCAACCCGCAGTTTAAAGCCTGGGTGCCGGTGACTCAGGTTCCAAATTGCTGGCTGCTGGTGGATGGCGTGAACAAGCCGAAACTGTGGTTCTACCTGCCGGTCGATTACTGGCACAACGTTGAACCATTGCCGACCTCTTTCTGGACGGAAGAAATTGAGGTTATTGCTCTGCCGAAAGCGGACGGTATTGGCAGCCAGCTGCCAGCGGCGCGCGGCAACATCGGCTACATCGGCCCCGTACCTGAACGTGCGCTCGGTCTGGATATTCCGGCAGATAAACTCAACCCGAAAGGCGTGCTGGATTACCTTCATTACTATCGCGCGTATAAGACTGACTACGAACTTTACTGCATGCGTGAAGCGCAAAAAACGGCGGTGAATGGCCACCGTGCCGCGCACGAGGCGTTCCAGTCAGGCATGAGCGAGTTCGACATTAACCAGGCCTACCTGACCGCAACCGGTCACCGCGACACCGACGTGCCGTACAGCAACATCGTCGCGCTGAACGAGCATGCGTCTGTTCTCCACTACACCAAACTGGATCACCAGGTTCCGTCTGAGATGCGCAGCTTCCTGCTGGATGCAGGCGCAGAGTACAACGGCTATGCGGCCGACCTGACCCGTACCTGGGCGGCAAATGCGGACACCGATTTCGCGCAGCTGATTAAAGACGTGAACGATGAACAGCTGGCGCTGATTGGCACCATGAAAGCCGGAACCAGCTACGTGGATTACCACATCCAGTTCCATCAGCGCATCGCCAAACTGCTGCGTAAGCATCAGGTTGTGAAAGACATGAGCGAAGAGGCGATGGTCGAGAACGATCTGACCGGGCCATTTATGCCGCACGGTATCGGCCACCCGCTGGGCCTGCAGGTTCACGACGTTGCGGGCTTTATGCAGGATGATACCGGCACGCACCTGGCGGCACCGTCTAAATATCCTTACCTGCGTTGCACCCGTATTCTTGAGCCGCGTATGGTACTGACGATTGAACCAGGGATCTACTTTATCGAATCCCTGCTGGCGCCGTGGCGTGAAGGTCAGTTCAGCAAACACTTCAACTGGGAAAAAATCGACGCGCTGAAGCCGTTTGGCGGCATTCGTATCGAAGATAACGTGGTGGTTCACGAAAACGGTATCGAGAATATGACGCGAGACCTGAAGCTGGCCTGATGGAAAGTTGGTTGATACCGGCTGAACCGGTCACCTTTGTCGAGGAAATCAAGAAAAGCCGCTTTATTACGCTGCTGGCGCATACCGATGGCGTAGAGGCGGCAAAGGCGTTTGTCGAGTCCGTCCGGGCCGAGCATCCTGACGCACGTCACCACTGCGTGGCGTGGGTGGCAGGGCCGCCTGACGATTCACAACAACTGGGGTTTTCCGACGATGGTGAACCGGCGGGCACGGCCGGTAAACCCATGCTTTCACAGCTGATGGGCAGCGGCGTGGGTGAAATTACCGCCGTGGTGGTGCGCTACTACGGCGGCATTCTGTTAGGTACGGGCGGGCTGGTTAAAGCGTATGGTGGCGGAGTTCAGCAGGCACTGAATATCCTGACGACCATCCGCAAAACGCCGCTCACCGAATATACTTTGTTGTGCGATTACGCTCAGCTATCGGGCATTGAAACGCTGCTCAAACAATTTAACGGCGTGATTGCGCACAGTGATTACCAGGCAATGGTGCAATTACGCGTGGCGCTTCCTCAGGCGGAACTGGCTGCTTTTTCAGCAAAACTGGCTGATTTCAGTCGCGGTTCGTTGCAATTGCTGCCGATTGAAGAATAATCCCCACCTCACTTTTTTGAATACCAAAGGAAACGGCAGAGATGCATTTTCGTGCCATAACCCGAATCGTTGGACTGCTGGTCATACTCTTTTCGGGGACGATGATTCTCCCAGGACTGGTGGCGCTTATCTACCGGGACGGCGCGGGGCGGGCATTTACCCAGACCTTCTTTGTCGCGCTGGCGATCGGCTCGCTGCTGTGGTGGCCGAACCGTCGTCAGAAAGGTGAGCTGAAATCTCGCGAAGGATTTCTGATTGTGGTCCTGTTCTGGACGGTGCTGGGAAGCGTCGGTTCGCTGCCCTTTATCTTCTCTGAACAGCCTAATCTCAGCATCACGGACGCCTTTTTTGAATCCTTCTCCGGATTAACGACCACCGGGGCGACGACGCTGGTGGGGCTGGATTCGTTACCGCACGCTATTCTCTTTTATCGCCAGATGCTGCAGTGGTTCGGGGGGATGGGGATCATCGTTCTGGCGGTGGCTATTCTCCCGATTCTGGGCGTCGGGGGGATGCAGCTGTACAGGGCTGAAATGCCGGGACCGCTGAAAGACAACAAGATGCGCCCGCGTATTGCCGAGACGGCGAAAACCCTGTGGCTGATTTATGTTCTGTTGACGGTAGCCTGCGCGCTGGCGCTCTGGTTTGCCGGGATGCCTGCTTTCGATGCTATCGGACACAGCTTTGCGACAATTGCTATCGGCGGGTTCTCCACCCACGACGCCAGCGTGGGCTACTTCGACAGTCCAACGATAAACACCATCATTGCCATTTTCCTGCTGATCTCCGGTTGTAACTACGGTCTGCACTTCTCGTTACTCAGCGGGCGTAGCCTGAAGGTGTACTCGCGCGATCCTGAGTTCCGCATGTTCATTGGCGTCCAGCTTACACTGGTCGTCATCTGCACCCTGGTGCTGTGGTTCCATGATGTTTACAACTCTGCGCTAACCACGCTTAATCAGGCGTTCTTCCAGGTGGTGTCGATGGCGACGACCGCTGGGTTTACCACGGACAGCATCGCGCGCTGGCCGCTGTTCCTGCCGGTACTGCTGCTGTGCTCTGCCTTTATCGGCGGCTGCGCCGGGTCTACGGGCGGTGGCCTGAAGGTGATTCGTATTCTGCTGCTGTTCAAGCAGGGGAACCGTGAGCTGAAGCGTCTGGTTCACCCGAATGCGGTCTACAGCATCAAGCTGGGTAACCGCGCGCTGCCGGAACGTATCCTCGAGGCGGTGTGGGGGTTCTTCTCGGCGTATGCGCTGGTCTTTATCGTCAGCATGCTGGCGATCATCGCGACGGGGGTGGATGATTTTTCCGCCTTTGCGTCCGTCGTCGCAACATTGAACAACCTCGGGCCTGGCCTGGGGGTTGTGGCGGATAACTTTGCCAGTATGAACCCGGTCGCGAAATGGATCCTCATTGCCAATATGCTGTTTGGTCGTCTTGAGGTCTTTACCCTGCTGGTGCTGTTCACCCCAACATTCTGGCGCGAATAAGGAGCCGTTGATGAAAACACTGATTCTTTTCTCTACGCGAGACGGGCAAACGCGTGAGATTGCCGCGTATCTGGCGTCGGAATTAAAAGAGCTGGGCATTTACTCGGATGTGGTGAACCTGAATCGCGCGGAGCAGATTGCCTGGCAGGAGTACGATCGCGTGGTGATTGGCGCCTCCATTCGTTACGGGCATTTCCATCCGGCGCTGGATCGCTTCGTGAAAAAGCACACGGCGGTACTCAACAAATTGCCGGGCGCGTTTTACTCGGTCAATCTGGTTGCCCGTAAAGCCGAGAAGCGTACGCCGCAGACCAACAGCTACACGCGCAAGTTTTTGCTCAGCTCGCCGTGGCAGCCAGACCTGTGTGCCGTTTTTGCCGGCGCGCTGCGCTACCCTCGCTACCGCTGGTATGACCGCTTTATGATCCGCCTGATTATGAAGATGACCGGGGGGGAAACCGATACGCGTAAAGAAGTGGTTTATACCGACTGGTCTCAGGTAGCCGGTTTTGCACGGGAAATTGCGCATTTAGCGGGCGATTCGCGACTTAAATAAGCGTTAAGTTTGAAAAGTGAGCGAACGAAAAGTTTTTTGTATTTTGTGCTTGTCACTGAAGAATAACTCCCTATAATGCGCCTCCACTGACACGGAACAACGGCACACACGCCGCCGGGTCAGCAGAGAAAAGCAAAATAAACGCTTGACTCTGAAGCGGGAAAGCGTAATATGCACACCCCGCGCCGCAGCGAAAACGAAGCGGCACTGCTCTTTAACAATTTATCAGACAATCTGTGTGGGCACTCAAAGTGACATGGATTCTTAACGTCGCAAGACGAAAAATGAATACCAAGTCTCTGAGTGAACATACGTAATTCATTACGAAGTTTAATTCACGAGCATCAAACTTAAATTGAAGAGTTTGATCATGGCTCAGATTGAACGCTGGCGGCAGGCCTAACACATGCAAGTCGAACGGTAGCACAGAGAGCTTGCTCTCGGGTGACGAGTGGCGGACGGGTGAGTAATGTCTGGGAAACTGCCTGATGGAGGGGGATAACTACTGGAAACGGTAGCTAATACCGCATAACGTCGCAAGACCAAAGAGGGGGACCTTCGGGCCTCTTGCCATCAGATGTGCCCAGATGGGATTAGCTAGTAGGTGGGGTAACGGCTCACCTAGGCGACGATCCCTAGCTGGTCTGAGAGGATGACCAGCCACACTGGAACTGAGACACGGTCCAGACTCCTACGGGAGGCAGCAGTGGGGAATATTGCACAATGGGCGCAAGCCTGATGCAGCCATGCCGCGTGTATGAAGAAGGCCTTCGGGTTGTAAAGTACTTTCAGCGGGGAGGAAGGCGATAAGGTTAATAACCTTGTCGATTGACGTTACCCGCAGAAGAAGCACCGGCTAACTCCGTGCCAGCAGCCGCGGTAATACGGAGGGTGCAAGCGTTAATCGGAATTACTGGGCGTAAAGCGCACGCAGGCGGTCTGTCAAGTCGGATGTGAAATCCCCGGGCTCAACCTGGGAACTGCATTCGAAACTGGCAGGCTAGAGTCTTGTAGAGGGGGGTAGAATTCCAGGTGTAGCGGTGAAATGCGTAGAGATCTGGAGGAATACCGGTGGCGAAGGCGGCCCCCTGGACAAAGACTGACGCTCAGGTGCGAAAGCGTGGGGAGCAAACAGGATTAGATACCCTGGTAGTCCACGCCGTAAACGATGTCGACTTGGAGGTTGTGCCCTTGAGGCGTGGCTTCCGGAGCTAACGCGTTAAGTCGACCGCCTGGGGAGTACGGCCGCAAGGTTAAAACTCAAATGAATTGACGGGGGCCCGCACAAGCGGTGGAGCATGTGGTTTAATTCGATGCAACGCGAAGAACCTTACCTACTCTTGACATCCAGAGAACTTTCCAGAGATGGATTGGTGCCTTCGGGAACTCTGAGACAGGTGCTGCATGGCTGTCGTCAGCTCGTGTTGTGAAATGTTGGGTTAAGTCCCGCAACGAGCGCAACCCTTATCCTTTGTTGCCAGCGGTTAGGCCGGGAACTCAAAGGAGACTGCCAGTGATAAACTGGAGGAAGGTGGGGATGACGTCAAGTCATCATGGCCCTTACGAGTAGGGCTACACACGTGCTACAATGGCGCATACAAAGAGAAGCGACCTCGCGAGAGCAAGCGGACCTCATAAAGTGCGTCGTAGTCCGGATTGGAGTCTGCAACTCGACTCCATGAAGTCGGAATCGCTAGTAATCGTGGATCAGAATGCCACGGTGAATACGTTCCCGGGCCTTGTACACACCGCCCGTCACACCATGGGAGTGGGTTGCAAAAGAAGTAGGTAGCTTAACCTTCGGGAGGGCGCTTACCACTTTGTGATTCATGACTGGGGTGAAGTCGTAACAAGGTAACCGTAGGGGAACCTGCGGTTGGATCACCTCCTTACCTTAAAGAACCTGCCTTTGCAGTGCTCACACAGATTGTCTGATGAATGATGAACTTCTGAATGTACTTTTGAGTGCATTAAGAAGTTTTGCTCTTTAAAAATCTGGATCAAGCTGAAAATTGAAACGACACACATGTTATGTGTGTTCGAGTCTCTCAAATTTTCGCAATCAGAAGTGAAACATCTTCGGGTTGTGAGGTTAAGCGACTAAGCGTACACGGTGGATGCCCTGGCAGTCAGAGGCGATGAAGGACGTGCTAATCTGCGAAAAGCGCCGGCGAGGTGATATGAACCTTTGACCCGGCGATGTCCGAATGGGGAAACCCAGTGTGTTCCGACACACTATCGTTAACTGAATACATAGGTTAACGAGGCGAACCGGGGGAACTGAAACATCTAAGTACCCCGAGGAAAAGAAATCAACCGAGATTCCCCCAGTAGCGGCGAGCGAACGGGGAGCAGCCCGGAGTCTGAATCAGCTTGTGTGTTAGTGGAAGCGTCTGGAAAGTCGCAGGGTACAGGGTGATACTCCCGTACACGAAAATGCACAGGCTGTGAACTCGAAGAGTAGGGCGGGACACGTGGTATCCTGTCTGAATATGGGGGGACCATCCTCCAAGGCTAAATACTCCTGACTGACCGATAGTGAACCAGTACCGTGAGGGAAAGGCGAAAAGAACCCCGGCGAGGGGAGTGAAAAAGAACCTGAAACCGTGTACGTACAAGCAGTGGGAGCACCTTCGTGGTGTGACTGCGTACCTTTTGTATAATGGGTCAGCGACTTATATTCTGTAGCAAGGTTAACCGTATAGGGGAGCCGAAGGGAAACCGAGTCTTAACTGGGCGTTAAGTTGCAGGGTATAGACCCGAAACCCGGTGATCTAGCCATGGGCAGGTTGAAGGTTGGGTAACACTAACTGGAGGACCGAACCGACTAATGTTGAAAAATTAGCGGATGACCTGTGGCTGGGGGTGAAAGGCCAATCAAACCGGGAGATAGCTGGTTCTCCCCGAAAGCTATTTAGGTAGCGCCTCGTGAACTCATCTTCGGGGGTAGAGCACTGTTTCGGCTAGGGGGCCATCCCGGCTTACCAACCCGATGCAAACTACGAATACCGAAGAATGTTATCACGGGAGACACACGGCGGGTGCTAACGTCCGTCGTGAAGAGGGAAACAACCCAGACCGCCAGCTAAGGTCCCAAAGTCATGGTTAAGTGGGAAACGATGTGGGAAGGCACAGACAGCCAGGATGTTGGCTTAGAAGCAGCCATCATTTAAAGAAAGCGTAATAGCTCACTGGTCGAGTCGGCCTGCGCGGAAGATGTAACGGGGCTAAACCATGCACCGAAGCTGCGGCAGCGACGCTTATGCGTTGTTGGGTAGGGGAGCGTTCTGTAAGCCGTCGAAGGTGGCCTGTGAGGGCTGCTGGAGGTATCAGAAGTGCGAATGCTGACATAAGTAACGATAAAGCGGGTGAAAAGCCCGCTCGCCGGAAGACCAAGGGTTCCTGTCCAACGTTAATCGGGGCAGGGTGAGTCGACCCCTAAGGCGAGGCCGAAAGGCGTAGTCGATGGGAAACAGGTTAATATTCCTGTACTTGGTGTTACTGCGAAGGGGGGACGGAGAAGGCTATGTCAGCCGGGCGACGGTTGTCCCGGTTTAAGCGTGTAGGTGTGTGTTCCAGGCAAATCCGGTTCACTTTAACACTGAGGCGTGATGACGAGGCACTACGGTGCTGAAGTGATAAATGCCCTGCTTCCAGGAAAAGCCTCTAAGCATCAGGTAACACGAAATCGTACCCCAAACCGACACAGGTGGTCAGGTAGAGAATACCAAGGCGCTTGAGAGAACTCGGGTGAAGGAACTAGGCAAAATGGTGCCGTAACTTCGGGAGAAGGCACGCTGATATGTAGGTGAAGCCCCTGCGGGTGGAGCTGAAATCAGTCGAAGATACCAGCTGGCTGCAACTGTTTATTAAAAACACAGCACTGTGCAAACACGAAAGTGGACGTATACGGTGTGACGCCTGCCCGGTGCCGGAAGGTTAATTGATGGGGTTAGCGGCAACGCGAAGCTCTTGATCGAAGCCCCGGTAAACGGCGGCCGTAACTATAACGGTCCTAAGGTAGCGAAATTCCTTGTCGGGTAAGTTCCGACCTGCACGAATGGCGTAATGATGGCCAGGCTGTCTCCACCCGAGACTCAGTGAAATTGAACTCGCTGTGAAGATGCAGTGTACCCGCGGCAAGACGGAAAGACCCCGTGAACCTTTACTATAGCTTGACACTGAACACTGGTCCTTGATGTGTAGGATAGGTGGGAGGCTTTGAAGCGTGGACGCCAGTCTGCGTGGAGCCGTCCTTGAAATACCACCCTTTAATGGCTGGTGTTCTAACGTGGACCCGTGATCCGGGTTGCGGACAGTGTCTGGTGGGTAGTTTGACTGGGGCGGTCTCCTCCCAAAGAGTAACGGAGGAGCACGAAGGTTAGCTAATCCTGGTCGGACATCAGGAGGTTAGTGCAATGGCATAAGCTAGCTTGACTGCGAGAGTGACGGCTCGAGCAGGTGCGAAAGCAGGTCATAGTGATCCGGTGGTTCTGAATGGAAGGGCCATCGCTCAACGGATAAAAGGTACTCCGGGGATAACAGGCTGATACCGCCCAAGAGTTCATATCGACGGCGGTGTTTGGCACCTCGATGTCGGCTCATCACATCCTGGGGCTGAAGTAGGTCCCAAGGGTATGGCTGTTCGCCATTTAAAGTGGTACGCGAGCTGGGTTTAGAACGTCGTGAGACAGTTCGGTCCCTATCTGCCGTGGGCGCTGGAGAATTGAGGGGGGCTGCTCCTAGTACGAGAGGACCGGAGTGGACGCATCACTGGTGTTCGGGTTGTCATGCCAATGGCACTGCCCGGTAGCTAAATGCGGAAGAGATAAGTGCTGAAAGCATCTAAGCACGAAACTTGCCCCGAGATGAGTTCTCCCTGAGACTTTAAGTCTCCTGAAGGAACGTTGAAGACGACGACGTTGATAGGTCGGATGTGTAAGCGCAGCGATGCGTTGAGCTAACCGATACTAATGAACCGTGAGGCTTAACCTTACAACGCCGAAGGTGTTTTGGCGGTGAGAGACACAAACAATATTCAGCCTGATACAGATTAACAGAATTTGCCTGGCGGCTTTAGCGCGGTGGTCCCACCTGACCCCATGCCGAACTCAGAAGTGAAACGCCGTAGCGCCGATGGTAGTGTGGGGTCTCCCCATGTGAGAGTAGGGAACTGCCAGGCATCAATTAAGTGAAGAGGCCATCCGCAAGGATGGCCTTTTTGCGTTTCTGCGCTGCACAAACTAATCCCCCAACGCTCTGCTTATACGGTAAACTACCTGCGTTTTTGCATCAGGAAAGCGTCTATGAACCACTCCCTTAAGCCCTGGAATACCTTTGGCATTCAACGTAATGCTAATCAAATTGTACGTGCCGATACAGCACAGCAGCTGCTGGATGCATGGCAAAGCGCAACAGAAAATAACGAACCCGTACTGATTCTGGGCGAAGGAAGCAATGTCCTGTTTCTCGACGATTTCGCGGGCACGGTAATTGTTAACCGCATCATGGGTATTGGTGTGGAAGAGCACGCTGATAGCTGGCATCTGCACGTGGGTGCCGGAGAAAACTGGCATCACCTGGTGCAATTTACCCTCGAAAAAGGGATGCCGGGTCTGGAAAACCTGGCGCTTATACCAGGCTGTGCCGGATCGTCACCCATTCAAAACATCGGCGCTTACGGCATTGAACTGAAGCATGTCTGTGAGTATGTCGACTGCATCGAACTGGCGACCGGAACGGCTAAGCGCTTAACGGCAGAGCAGTGCCGTTTCGGCTACCGTGACAGTATCTTCAAGCATGAATATCAGGATCGCTACGTGATTATCGCCGTGGGCCTGTGCCTGTCGAAAAACTGGCAGCCCGTACTCACCTACGGTGATTTAACGCGGCTCGATCCGGCTACCGTCACCCCCCGCGACGTATTTGACTCTGTTTGCCATATGCGGATGACTAAACTTCCCGATCCGAAAGTAAATGGAAATGCTGGAAGCTTCTTCAAAAACCCGGTTATCAGCAGCGAAAATGCAAAAGCCTTCCTTGAAGGATGGCCCACTGCGCCACATTACCCTCAGACCGATGGCAGCGTGAAGCTGGCTGCAGGCTGGCTGATCGATCAATGCCAGTTAAAAGGCGCTTCAGTAGGTGGCGCTGCCGTTCACCAGCAGCAGGCTCTGGTACTGATTAATCAATGCGATGCGACCAGCGATGATGTTGTGCAGCTGGCTCATTATGTTCGTCAGCGTGTGGGCGAAAAGTTTAACGTCTGGCTGGAGCCAGAAGTCCGCTTCATTGGTTGCACAGGTGAAGTGAATGCCGTGGAGACCATTGCGTGAAGGACAATACCATTCCGTTAACCCTGATTAGCATCCTTGCAGACGGGGAGTTCCACTCTGGCGAGCAACTGGGCGAGCAGCTTGGCATGAGCCGTGCCGGCATTAACAAGCATATTCAGACCCTCCGCGACTGGGGTGTTGATGTGTTCACGGTACCCGGAAAAGGCTACAGCCTGCCGGAGCCAATTCAATTGCTGAATGAAGACGTCATCCGCAGCCAGCTTGGACACGGCAATGTTGCGGTGCTGCCGGTGATTGATTCGACGAACCAGTACCTTATGGATCGGCTGAGCGAACTCTCATCCGGCGATGCCTGTGTTGCCGAGTATCAGCAGGCCGGTCGTGGCCGTCGCGGTCGCAAATGGTTCTCGCCATTTGGCGCTAATCTCTATCTGTCCATGTACTGGCGTCTGGAGCAGGGGCCTGCCGCAGCCATTGGCCTGAGTCTGGTCATTGGTATTGTCATGGCGGAAGTACTGCACGATCTGGGTGCCGATCGGGTCCGTGTTAAATGGCCAAACGATCTGTACCTCAACGATCGTAAACTTGCCGGGATCCTGGTCGAACTGACGGGCAAGACCGGTGATGCGGCGCAAATTGTCATTGGTGCGGGCCTCAATATGGTGATGCGTACTGTCCAGAATGACGTGGTGAATCAGGCCTGGACCAACCTCCAGGAGGCGGGGATCGTCATTGATCGTAACACCCTTGCCGTGCGCATGATTAAAGAGCTACGTAGCTCACTCACGCTTTTTGAACAGGAAGGTCTGGCACCGTTCCTGTCTCGTTGGGAAAAGCTGGATAACTTTATTAACCGCCCGGTGAAACTGCTGATTGGTGATAAAGAAATCTACGGGGTTTCCCGCGGTATTGACGCACAGGGCGCGCTGCTTCTGGAGCAGGATGGCGCGATCAAGCCCTGGGTGGGCGGTGAGATTTCCCTGCGAAGCGCCGAATAACCGGATGGAGTGAACGATGCAAAAATCCGTCTGCGCTACCTGCTGGTGCGGATTTCAGCGCAATAATAACGCACAGACTATCCCCTCTCCCCTATGGGGAGAGGGTTAGGGTGAGGGGTAAATCAGTTACTGCGGATACGGTACCCAATCCCCGCCGTTCAGACGAACGTACGGCTTGTTCTGATACTGAATCACCACCGCGTTGGCATTCTCGGAGACTTCTGCCGTTTGCGGCAGGTTACTGGTGAGCTGATCCCAGTTCACGTTATCTTCCACAAACAGCTTACCGTCAACGGCGCGGGCCACCAGTTCTGAGATCGCCAGATAGCTGGTTGGCTGAGCGATCTCAATCGGTGCACCCTGGTGCGGTGCCTTCATGCCAAAGAATTTAATGCCTGCTGGTACGTTGGTGATGGACGGGCTTGGGATATCACGGAGACCTGACACCTGCATTCTGTCGCCCTTCAGCGCGCCACCGTGCTCAGGTACCACTACCACCATTACTTTACGGCCGGATTTTTCCAGCTCCGTGAAGAACGCGTCCAGCTCGTCAAAAAATTTCTGCGCACGCACTTTATAATCCGCCGTTTTGCTCACGCCCGGGAAGTGGTTACCGTCGTGAAGCGGCAGGGTGTTATAGAACGTCGCACTGCGCGGATTACTGTCCTTTTCGATGGTCTGCATCCAGCGCTGCAGCACGGCGGTATCGTCATAAACCGGCGAACCGTCGAAGCCCAGCAGCGTAACGGGAAGACCGGTCTGATCCATCAGCGGCGCCTGCATGCCACCCTGTTCACGCACCTCTTTCAGGAAGTTACCGAACTGGCCGTTATGCCCCAGCATCAGGTGCTGCGTAAAGCCTAGCTTCGCGAGGTTATCGAACAGATAACACTGGTTACCAGCGGGTTGATAGAGGTTTTTATGCGAAGTCTGACCGCAGCTTGCGCGCAGCAGGCGTATAGCCGCCGGGCCGCTGTACGAGGTGGCAGAGTTAAAATCTTTAAACTGGATGTCAAAGTGGGACCACAGCGGGTGAGACATCAAACCGGCGGCATCCACATCGGCCCAGGAGAGGGAACAGATGTTAATCACCAGCAGCTCAAACGGCTGAGCATCTGCCGGCAGCGCGTCGGGGAATTTCGTCTGTCGCTTGTCTTCTGCGGTATAGAAGCTGGAAAGCCACGCATTGAGATTGGTGGAGGTTGGCGGTGCGGTCTGCGTTGGAATATCGCCCACCACCGGCGTATCGCCTGCCGTCGTAACGGTAGCCGCTGCGCTTCCTCCCGTCGTGGTCACCGTTGTCGTCGGCTGGCCGGCAGGCCACAGGGAAAAGCTTGGCCCCGCCAGCGTCAGCACGTTAAGCCAGATCATAATGGCGACGACAAACACCGTGACGCGGATCCACTGAGACAGGAACAGCCAGGCAACCAGCAGGACAAAGACGGCGCCAATCATCTGCCAGTTAATGAAACGTTCAACCAGGTCAAGCATATAGTCTGCACTGAATCCCGCGACCTGCGATCCCTGGCTCATTATGCTTTCCGGTCCTGGAAGCCAGGTATCGTGCCAGAACAGCGCAAAGCCGACGGGGATGGCAACCCAGTGACGTAAACGATGCAGCCTGATGTTCGGCAGAGGCATCAGCAGGAAGGCCATAAACACCAGGTTAAGCAGGGGATGGAAATTCAGATAGCCTGCCCACAGCAGACCAAACTTCACCAGAAAGTAGAAGTTCCAGCCGGAAAGGCCGCGCCAGTATTGCCAGAGCGGCGAGGGTGACGAAGCGGTATAGGTAGAATTAGTCATGTTTACGGTCTGCCTTGACGTGTGATGCCCGTGTCAGTGTTCCGGCTGGTTTTACATAGCGAGGTTTTATAAACATCACTCTGGCCGTATCACGGATACGGCGTATGGAATGGCGCGCATAGTAGCCAAGCGGGAAAAAGATCAGCGCACAGAATACGACCAGTTGAATGATATCGCTGATATTCATGATGGTGCGTTCTCCCCATTCTCAGTTAATAAGCGAAGGGGTTCCGGAACCCGACGCCAGACATGTCCATCATGTCTGGCATTAAGGATCGGTTTTACATCGCTCGTGATTGCGAGCGGTTTAACCCATTGTTCAGGCTGAAGTGCGCGCATCTGCACCAGCTCCGCGCTAATAGCATTATCTTCGAACCAAATCATACGGTTCGAGAAGATGTCCCCGGTAGGCAGGGGGAAGATGTGGTTAAGCGCGGTATCAAGATCGTTTACCCGGCAGAAGGATAAAAACAACACCAGGCGATTATCGCCAATGGTCATAATGTCCCCTGTACGGTTCGGGCGGCATAAGGTGAGCGCCTGCTCAACGCGAATACCCGGTACCGGGCGCAGGGCAACCATGACCCCTTTACCGTCCGCGGGGAGTAACGTGTTGCTCATCATGTTGCCGACGGCATCGCAGAACGTATCCCATTTCTGGTAGCCGCGCAGCTTCATCGGCTGGGTCATGGAGAGCAGCGTGGAGATGTCTTCCGGTACATGGCGGCTGAACTGCTGGCCCTGAACGCTTTCAATGAGCGTCAGGCAGCGTGACAGTGGTGCATTCCATGGAATAACCATATTTGCCCCACAGCCCAGAAGCAGACGCTCATCAGTTGCGCGCAGGCTGGTATTATTTTCGCGCACCACAATTTTTAACGCGCTGCCGCGCTGGCGGCGCAGGGTGTGAATTTGTCTCGCCAGCGTCTCAATCTGGTTATTCTGCATCAACGAGAAAACAAGGGTGGCTGCCTGGGTGGTGCGCGCTTCATGAAAAAGCGCTTCGTTAGACTCAAACAGCGACCAGTTTTCCGATAGCGCAGGAGCACCTTCTAAAACTGCAATATGGCTCAGGATGCGTTTTTCGTCACTGCGCGGCTGCACCACAGTTTCTTCCTGCTGTGCCAGGTGCCATTTCCCCTTAACAGGTTTAAGGGTCAGCTGTTGCCTGGCGCTCACGCCCTTTTCATTGCACCAGAAGGCAATATCGTAGAGATAGCTGCCTGCCTGGTCACGAAGACTTGCCAGTCCGAACAGGGAGCGATATTCACCCATTAAAAGTGAGAATAGCTTGTCATTATTACTGCCGGGGTTGACGACCAATAGCGTGCAATTTTGAAATTTTGCCCATTTATTGATTTTTTCCAGCCACGACAGCAGTTTTTCGGCAGGAATATTTTGCAGTGTGTTATTTGCGCATTTAAGAATCACTAAATAGTGATCCGGATCAATAGAGCACTGAACGTCGCGGGGCAAAAAGTATAGACTATCCGCTTCCGCTGACATGGAAAATAAACGTACTTTTTGAGGTCCGCAGTCACTTTCCAGCGTGATAATTTTCTTCGGCTCTTCGCCCATGCTAATGACGGCCACGCGGGAATCCTTACCCTGAGCGGCAATTGTCTGGTTTACCAGGCTGATAGCATCTTCATTACGATCCGTATTAATCCACCAGACTCCACCGACTGGCATGTGGCTCAATTCGTCCCATAATGACTGGATGCCAATAGAAAATATGGAGTCCACGATGTCCCTCTTTTCGTCTAATTTGTCTGTATCTCAGTTTACTAGCGAAAGCGTAGAAATAAACCTAACATTGAAATTAAAGAACATCAGATTTAGCATGTAAATGAAATTTGTCAGGGCAGGATGCCCTGCAACTTCCGAGCGTGCGATTTTCCTCAAAGGGATGGAATAAGAATGGATAATAACGAACCTGGAACCCCAGTCGATTCGACTCTGGGTTACACATTCCAAAACGATTTTCTGGCGCTGGCGCAGGCCTTTTCTCTACCTGAAATAGATTACACCGATATTTCCCAGCGGGAACAGTTGGCCGCGGCTATTAAACGCTGGCCGTTATTAGCTGAATTCGCCCATCAACAATAAGGGAGCCATTGATGGCCATACTCGGATTACAGGGCGTCCGTGGCGGTGTGGGTACCACATCTGTTACCGCGGCGCTGGCGTGGTCATTACAGCTTTTAGGTGAATCGGTGCTGGTGATTGATGCCTGCGCCGATAATTTGCTGCGTATGTCGTTCAACGTCGACTTCACTCGCGAAGAGGGCTGGGCCCGCGCGCTGCTTGATGACAAAGACTGGCGGGATGCGGGTCTGCGCTATACCTCCCAGCTTGATTTGTTGCCTTTTGGCCAACTGACCACCACGGAACGCGAGAATGAGGCCGCCTATCAGCGTCTGTTTTCGCAGTTCACGCTTGCGCTGCAGAGTCTGAAAGAAAAGGGGCACTACCAGTGGATCCTGCTGGATCTGCCGCACGGCGCCGGGACGCTGACCCGACAGCTCATCGCCCAGTGCGACCATGTACTTTCCGTGGTGAACGTGGATGCGAACTGCCATATTCGACTGCATCAGCAGGGTCTGCCTCAAAACGCGCATCTTCTGATTAACGATTTACGTATCGGTAGCCAAATTCAGGACGATCTCTATCAGGTGTGGCTGCAAAGCCAGCGCCGTCTGCTGCCCATTGTGATTCATCGCGATGAGGGGATGGCGGAATGCCTCGCCTCCAAGCAGCCGCTCGGCGAATACCGCAGCGACTCGCTGGCAGCAGAAGAGATCCTGACGCTGGCTAACTGGTGTCTGCTGAACTTCGCCAGCAAGGCGGAGCCGGCAGGGAGTTCGGTATGAGTCGACTCGCCAGCTGGCTTCTTATCCCACCGGTCAGTTCGCGTTTAAGCGACCATTACCGGCACTTTCGCCGGCATGGTGCCCCGGCATTCAGCGCCGCGCTCGGCTGTTTCTGGCTGATTCTGGCCTGGACATTCATTCCACTCGAACACCCGCGCTGGCAGCGCATACGTGCACGCCACGGCGAATTATATCCACACATTAACCCCGACCGGCCACGGCCTTTGGATCCGGCGCGCTATCTTATTCAGACCATTTGGCTGGCGGTCACGTCATCCCGTGCGGAGAAAATAACGCCGCACTGGCGCAGCTATTCCCGCGTACAGCAGTTACGAGAACGCTATCACCAGTGGCTGGATAAACTGCCCGATAGCGTCAGCGATAAAACCAGCCATCTGGATAACCATAAAGAGCTCGGGCACCTCCATCCGGGCTTGCGGCGTTTTATCCTTGGCGTGATTGTCGTGTTCTCGCTCATTCT
The DNA here is from genome assembly GCF_056673305.1 of Enterobacter sp. MG-EB028. Taxonomy (NCBI): domain Bacteria; kingdom Pseudomonadati; phylum Pseudomonadota; class Gammaproteobacteria; order Enterobacterales; family Enterobacteriaceae; genus Enterobacter; species Enterobacter sp. MG-EB028. The sequence continues at coordinate 4,597,636 of NZ_CP195079.1, read as the reverse complement.
GGCGCTGGTCTGTATCACGCAACCCTTCAATCCCCTGGCGCAGTTCACCTTCCTGATCCTGTTGTGGGGCGTGGCGTTGCTGGTTCGCCGTATTCCGGGCCGCTTCTCGGCGCTGATGCTGATTGTGCTGTCGCTGACGGTTTCCTGCCGCTACATCTGGTGGCGTTACACCTCAACGCTGAACTGGGACGATCCGGTCAGCCTGGTGTGCGGTCTGGTGCTGCTGTTTGCTGAGACCTATGCCTGGATTGTGCTGGTTCTGGGCTATTTCCAGGTGATCTGGCCGCTCAACCGCCAGCCGGTTCCGCTGCCAAAGGACACCACGCAGTGGCCGACTGTCGATCTCTTCGTCCCGACCTACAACGAAGATCTGAGCGTGGTGAAAAACACCATCTATGCCGCGCTGGGCATCGACTGGCCGAAAGATAAGCTCAAAGTCTGGATCCTGGATGACGGCAATCGTCCGGCGTTCCGCCAGTTTGCAGAAGAGGTCGGCGTCGAGTATATCGCCCGTCCGACTCACGAGCATGCGAAGGCCGGTAATATCAACAACGCCCTGAAGTATGCCACCGGGGAGTTCGTCTCGATCTTTGACTGCGACCACGTGCCAACGCGCTCGTTCCTGCAGATGACCATGGGCTGGTTCCTGAAAGAGAAAGAGCTGGCGATGATGCAGACGCCGCACCATTTCTTCTCGCCGGACCCGTTTGAACGTAACCTTGGCCGCTTCCGCAAAACCCCGAACGAAGGCACGCTGTTCTATGGGCTGGTGCAGGACGGGAACGACATGTGGGATGCCACCTTCTTCTGCGGCTCCTGCGCGGTTATCCGCCGTAAGCCGCTGGATGAAATTGGCGGTATTGCCGTTGAGACGGTGACCGAAGATGCGCACACCTCTCTGCGCCTGCACCGTCGGGGCTATACCTCTGCCTATATGCGTATCCCCCAGGCCGCCGGTCTGGCGACGGAATCACTCTCGGCGCACATTGGCCAGCGTATTCGCTGGGCGCGCGGCATGGTGCAGATTTTCCGTCTCGATAACCCGCTGATAGGGAAAGGCCTCAAGCTGGCGCAGCGTCTTTGCTACGTCAACGCTATGTTCCACTTCTTGTCCGGCATCCCGCGGCTTATCTTCCTGACCGCGCCGCTGGCGTTCCTGCTCCTTCACGCCTATATCATCTACGCCCCCGCGCTGATGATTGCGCTGTTCGTTCTGCCGCACATGATCCACGCGAGCCTGACGAACTCGAAGATCCAGGGCAAATACCGCCACTCCTTCTGGAGTGAAATCTACGAAACGGTGCTGGCGTGGTACATCGCGCCGCCGACGATGGTCGCGCTGATTAACCCGCATAAAGGTAAATTCAACGTCACCGCGAAGGGCGGTCTGGTGGAAGAGGAGTACGTCGACTGGGTGATCTCCCGCCCGTACATCTTCCTCGTGCTGCTGAATATTGTCGGCGTTATCGCCGGCATCTGGCGCTACTTCTACGGCCCGGAAAACGAAATCCTGACCGTGTTTGTGAGTATGGCCTGGGTGTTCTACAACCTGATAATCCTCGGCGGCGCGGTGGCGGTGTCGGTGGAGAGTAAACAGGTTCGTCGCGCGCATCGCGTTGAAATCTGTATGCCTGCGGCGATTGCCCGTGAAGATGGCCACCTCTTCTCCTGTACGGTGCACGATTTCTCTGACGGTGGTCTGGGGATCAAAATCAACGGCCAGGCGAAAGTGCTGGAAGGGCAGAAGGTTAACCTGCTGCTCAAGCGCGGCCAGCAAGAGTATGTCTTCCCGACGCAGGTGGTGCGTGTGGCAGGCAGTGAGGTCGGTCTGCAGCTGATGCCGTTGACCAAAAAGCAACATATTGATTTTGTGCAGTGTACGTTTGCCCGTGCGGATACATGGGCTCTCTGGCAGGACAGCTTCCCGGAAGATAAACCTCTGGAAAGCCTGCTGGATATTCTGAAGCTGGGGTTCCGTGGCTATCGTCACCTTGCAGAATTTGCCCCGTCGTCGGTGAAATTAATTTTCCGGTCACTTACTTCGCTGGTTTCCTGGGTCGTGTCGTTTGTTCCTCGTCGTCCTGAGCGGGATGAGGCGAAGCAGGCGGACCCGGTTATGGCTCAACAATGATGATAACGCGATGAAAACAAAACTTTCCTGGTTATGTGCAGTGGCAATGGGAGTGAGTGCACTCCCCGCAACAATGGCTAACGCAGCACCTGGTAACGCAGCGGCTACGCCTGCGCCGACGGTACCTGTCGTCGCGCAGGCAACCGATCCGGTTATCACGGCGGCACCCGGTCAAACAGAAAACATCATTCCGAACCAGCCAACGGAGGGGAACACCCTCCCGGCCGAGAACCCGGTCATCGGGCAGGTGATGCCGGGCGTGCGGGGGGCTAACGCGCCCGTTGTCGCGGAGAACACACCGTCGCGGGACGTGAAGCTGACCTTCGCGCAAATCGCGCCGCCGCCGGGCAGCATGGTGCTGCGCGGCGTCAATCCTAACGGCAGCATTGAATTTGGTATGCGCAGCGATGAGGTTGTTTCGAATGCGGTACTGAACCTTGAATATACGCCGTCGCCATCCCTTCTGCCGACGCAGTCTCAGCTTAAGGTCTACCTCAATGATGAGCTGATGGACGTTCTGCCGGTGACCAAAGAGCAGCTGGGTAAGAAAACCCAGGCGCAGGTACCGATTAACCCGCTGTTCATCACCGACTTTAACCGTATCCGTCTGGAGTTTGTTGGTCACTACCGCGATGTCTGCGAAAACCCCGCCAGCAACACGCTGTGGCTGGACGTCGGGCGCAACTCCTCGCTGCAGATGACCTACCAGCCGCTGGCGCTGAAAAACGATCTTTCGGCATTCCCGGTTCCGTTCTTCGATCCGCGTGATAACCGTCCGCTCACGCTGCCGATGGTGTTTGCGTCATCCCCTGACGTGACCGAGCAGCTGGCGGCGACCATTGTGGCCTCCTGGTTTGGCTCCCGCTCCGGCTGGCGCGGTCAGAACTTCCCGGTGATGTATGACAAAATGCCGGACAGAAACGCGATTGTCTTTGCAACTAACGCCAAGCGTCCGGCCTTCCTGCGCGACCACCCGGAAGTCAAAGCGCCAACTATTGAGATGATAAGCCACCCGGATAACCCGTACGTGAAGCTGCTGGTGGTCTTTGGTCGTGACGATAAAGATCTGGTTCAGGCGGCAAAAGCAATTGCCCAGGGCAACGTCCTGTTCCGCGGCAACAGCGTGGTGGTGGACGAGGTTAAGCCGCTGCTGGCACGTAAACCTTATGACGCGCCAAACTGGGTGCGTACCGATCGTGCCGTGACGTTTGGTGAACTGAAAACCTATGAAGAGCAGCTGCAGGCGTCCGGGCTGGAACCATCGTCGATTAACCTGTCACTGAACCTGCCGCCGGATCTGTACCTGCTGCGCACCAACGGCATTGATATCAATCTCAACTATCGCTATACCGCGCCGGCGACGAAAGACAGCTCGCGCATGGATATCAGCCTGAACAACCAGTTCCTGCAATCGTTCAGCCTGCAAAGCACCCAGGACACTAACCGGCTGATGCTCCGCCTGCCGGTGCTGCAGGGGCTGCTGGACGGCAAAACGGACGTCTCTATTCCGGCACTGAAGCTTGGCGCGATTAACCAGCTGCGTTTTGATTTCCAGTACATGAACCCGATGCCTGGCGGTTCGGTGGAGAACTGCATCACCTTCCAGCCGGTACAGAACCACGTCGTGATCGGCGATGAGTCGACCATCGACTTCTCGAAGTACTACCATTTCCTGGCGATGCCGGATCTGCGTGCCTTTGCTAACGCGGGCTTCCCGTTCAGCCGCATGGCCGATCTCTCTGAATCCATTGTGGTGATGCCAAAAGCGCCAAACGAAGGTCAGGTGACGACCCTGCTCGACACCATGGCGACCGTAGGCGCGCAAACTGGATTACCGGCAATTAACGTCACGTTGACGGATGATGGCAGCCAAATCCAGAACAAAGATGCGGATATTATGGTGATCGGCACCATCCCGGATAAGCTGAAGGATGAAAAACGTATCGATCTGCTGGTAAAAGCCACTGAGTCCTGGGTTAACACGCCGCTGCGTCAGACCGAGTTCCCGAGCATTATGCCGGATGTGAACGATCGCAAGGCCAGCGCGCAGACGGCCGTAACCTCTCAGGGAGCGATGGCTGCAGTGGTGGGCTTCCAGTCCCCTTACAACGATCAGCGTAGCGTGATAGCTCTGCTGGCGGACAGCCCCCGTGGCTATGAGCTGCTGAATACCGCGATGAACGACAGCGGTAAACGCGCCGCGATGTTTGGCTCGGTGTCGGTGATCCGCGAGTCCGGCGTCAACAGCCTGCGCGTGGGTGATGTGTACTACGTCGGCCATCTGCCGTGGTTCGAACGTCTGTGGTATGCGCTGTCTAACCATCCGGTTCTGCTCGCCATCCTGGCTGCGGTCAGCGTGGTATTGCTGGCATGGGTGCTGTGGCGTCTGCTGCGTATCATCAGCCGTCGTCGCCTTAACCCCGATGAGTAAGACGTGATGAAAGCCATTCGCTGGTGTGTAGTTGTAGCATTGATGCTGGCGGCGCTCCCGCTTCGCGCCGCCTGTACCTGGCCTGCCTGGGAGCAGTTTAAAAAGGATTACATCAGCGAGGGCGGGCGCGTCATTGATCCCAGTGACACGCGCAAAATTACGACGTCGGAAGGGCAAAGCTATGCGTTGTTCTTTGCCCTGGCCGCTAACGATCGCAACGCGTTTGACCTGCTGCTGACCTGGACGCGCGATAACCTTGCCAGCGGCAATCTCAACGATCGTCTGCCCGCCTGGCTCTGGGGGCAGAAAGACAAAGAAAACTGGGGGGTGATTGATACTAATTCCGCCTCAGATGCCGATGTCTGGATTGCCTGGTCGCTGCTCGAAGCGGGCCGGTTATGGAAACACCCGGACTATACCCAAACGGGCAAGGCGCTGCTAAAACGCATTGCCAGCGAGGAAGTGGTGAAAGTGCCGGGGCTCGGCTCAATGCTGCTTCCCGGTAAAGTCGGCTTTGCCGATGAAAACGCCTGGCGCTTTAACCCCAGCTACCTTCCTCCACAGCTAGCGAGCTATTTCACCCGCTACGGAGCCCCGTGGACCACGCTGCGTGAAACCAATCTGCGGCTGCTGCTGGAAAGCGCGCCGAAGGGGTTCTCGCCGGACTGGGTGCAGTATCAGAAAAACAGAGGCTGGCAGTTACAGCAGGATAAGACGCTGGTGGGGGGCTATGACGCCATACGTGTCTATCTTTGGGTGGGCATGATGAGCGATAAAGATCCTCAAAAAGCCCGGCTGCTGACGCGCTTCCAGCCGATGGCGGCAACGACAATCAAACAGGGCGTGCCACCGGAGAAAGTGGATGTGGCGACGGGGAAACGCACCGGCAATGGCCCGGTCGGGTTCTCTGCCGCCATGCTGCCGTTTTTACAACAGCGCGATGCCCAGGCGGTTCAGCGCCAGCGCGTGGCAGACCATTTTCCCGATAAAAATGCCTACTACAGCTATGTATTGACTCTCTTTGGTCAGGGACGGGATCAGCATCGTTTTCGCTTCACCGCTAAGGGTGAATTAATACCGGATTGGGGCCAGGAATGCGCAAGTTCACAGTAAATCTACTCACTCTATCGCTTGGGCTGGCACTGATGCCGCTGGCGCAGGCCGTCAACTCTCCGCAGCAGAAACAGCTGCTGGAGCAGGTTCGGCTGGGCGAATCGACCCATCGTGAGGATTTGGTTCGGCAGTCGCTCTACCGTCTTGAGCTGATCGATCCGAACAACCCTGACGTCATTGCCGCCCGCTTTCGCTACCTGCTGCGCCAGGGCGATAACGCCGGAGCGCAAAAAGAGCTGGATCGCCTGAAAGGGATCGCCCCGGGCTCCAGCGCCTACCAGTCCTCACGCAACACGATGCTGCTTTCCACGCCGGATGGCCGCCAGCAGCTTCAGCAGGCGCGCTTACTCGCCACAACAGGGCACACGCAGGAGGCGATAGCCGCCTATGACAAGCTCTTTGACGGCAACCCGCCGGGCGGCGACGTGGCGACGGAATACTGGAATGTGGTGGCGAAAGATCCTGCCCGTCGCGCTTCGGCCATTAACCAGCTAAAAAAAATTAACAGCAGCAGCCCCGGTAATACGCAGCTGCAGGCGACGCTGGCTCAGCTTCTGTTCCAGAGCGGACGCCGTGATGAAGGCTTTGCGGTCCTGCAGGAGATGGCTAAATCTACCGGCGGCCGCAGCCAGGCGTCTGACATGTGGTATGAGCAGATTAAAGACCAGCCCGCCAGCAGCGCCAGCGTTACCGCGCTGCAAAAATACCTGACCGTATTCAGCGACGGCGATAGCGTCGCGGCGGCGCGCGCCCAGCTTGAGGCGCAGCAAAAACAGCTCGCTGACCCGGCGTTCCGCGCGAAAGCAGAAGGGCTGGCGGCGGTGGATGCCGGGCAGGGGAGTAAGGCGGTGGCGGAGCTGCAAAAAGCCGTTAGCGCCAACCATGCCGACAGTGAAGCGGTGGGCGCCCTTGGACAAGCCTATTCCCAGAAAGGCGACCGCGCCCGCGCGGTGGCACAGTTTGAAAAGGCGATTGCCCTCGATCCGCAGAGCGATAACCGCGGTAAATGGGACAGTTTACTGAAGATTAACCGCTACTGGCTGCTGATCCAGCAGGGGGATGCGGCGCTGAAGGCGAATAACCCGGCGCAGGCGGAACGATACTTTCAGCAGGCGCGTAACATCGACAATACCGACAGCTACGCGGTGCTGGGGCTGGGAGATGCCGCCGCGGCGCGTAAAGATAACGACGCGGCAGAGCGTTATTACCGTCAGGCACTGCGTATGGACAGCGGCAACAGCAATGCGGTTCGCGGGCTTGCCAATATTTACCGCGCGCAGTCCCCGGAGAAAGCCTCGCAGTTTATCCAGTCGCTCTCTGCCAGCCAGCGCCGGAGCATTGATGATATTGAGCGTAGCCTGACTAACGAGCAGCTGTCTGCCCAGGCAGAACAGCTGGAGAGTCAGGGGAAATACGCTCAGGCGGCAGAAATCCAGCGTCGTCGTCTGGCGCTCTCGCCCGGTGACGTCTGGATAACGTATCGTCTCTCGCGCGATCTCTACAGCGCGGGTCAGCGCAGCCAGGCGGATACCCTGATGCGCCAGCTTGCCAGCCAGAAGCCGTCTGACCCGGAGCAGGTCTATGCCAACGGGCTCTATCTTTCCGGAAACGACCAGGACCGGGCCGCGCTGGCGCATCTGGATACCCTGCCGCGCAGCCAGTGGAACGGCAATATTCAGGAACTTGCCGACCGCCTGCAAAGCAACCAGGTGCTGGAAACCGCTAACCGTCTGCGCGACAGCGGAAAAGAGCAGGAGGCGGAAAACCTTCTGCGCCAGCAGCCGACCTCCACCCGCATCGACCTGACGCTGGCGGACTGGGCGCAGCAGCGTGGCGATCTGGCGTCGGCGAAAACCACCTACAACGCCGTCCTGCAGCGTGAGCCGCAGAACGAGGACGCGATCCTCGGTTTGACCGAGATTTACAGCGCGGAAGGTAACAAAGATGCCGCCCGTGCCGAGCTCGCGAAACTGCCCGCCGGGCAAAATGACCAGCCACTCTCGCTCAATATGCAGCGCCGGATCGCGATGGCGCAGGCGGGCCTGGGCGATTCCGCTGCCGCTGAACAGACCTTCAGCAAAATCATTCCTCAGGCCAAATCGCAGCCCGCCTCCATGGAGAGCGCGCTGGTGCTGCGTGATGCTGCCCGCTTCCAGACGCAAAACGGCCAGCCGCAGCAGGCGCTGGAGACGTATAAAGATGCGATGGTGTCGTCCGGCATCACCACGACGCGTCCGGTGGACAACGACAGTTTCACTCGTCTGACGCGTAACGATGAAAAAGATGACTGGCTGAAGCGCGGCGTGCGCAGTGACGCTGGTGATTTGTACCGTCAGCAGGATGTTAACGTCACGCTCCAGCACGACTACTGGGGCTCCAGCGGCACGGGCGGCTATTCCGACCTGAAAGCGCATACCACCATGCTCCAGGTGGACGCACCGCTCTCTGACGGGCGCATGTTCTTCAGAAGCGATCTGGTCAACATGGATGCCGGTACTTTTGATAACAATAATGGGACTTACGATCCTAAATGGGGGACCTGCTACGACACGCCGTGTAGCGGCAACACCAGCCAGAGCGACAGCGGCGCCAGCGTCGCCGTCGGCTGGCAGAATAAAACCTGGGCGATGGATATTGGCACCACGCCAATGGGCTTTGACGTCGTCGACGTGGTGGGCGGCATCAGCTACAGCAGTGATTTAGGTCCCATCGGCTATACCGTCAACGCCCATCGTCGGCCTATCTCCAGTTCGCTGCTGGCCTTCGCCGGGCAAAAAGATACCAATACCGGCACCACCTGGGGCGGCGTACGCGCAACCGGCGGTGGCGTGAGCATCAGCTATGACAAAGGTGAGGCGAACGGCGTCTGGTCCAGCCTGAACGCGGAAACGCTGACGGGTAAAAATGTGGAAGATAACTGGCGCGTCCGCTGGATGACGGGTTACTACTACAAGCTCATCAATAAAAACAACGAGCGCCTGACGGTCGGCGTGTCCAATATGCTCTGGCACTACGACAAAGATCTGAGCGGCTATTCCCTCGGTCAGGGCGGCTACTACAGTCCGCAGGAGTATGTCTCCTTCGCGCTGCCTGTAACCTGGCGTAAGCGCACGGAAAACTGGTCCTGGGAGCTGGGAGGCTCGGTGTCCTGGTCCCACTCCAAAACCAAAGACGAGCTGCGCTACCCGATCCAGAGCCTGATCCCGACCGATGAGCCAGGCCGCTATACTGACCGGGGCGCGATGGAAACCGGCAGCAGCTCCTCCGGGACGGGTTATACCGCGCGGGCGATTATCGAACGCCGGGTCACGTCCAACTGGTTTGTGGGCATGGGTGTGGATATTCAGGAAGCGAAAGACTATACCCCAAGCCATGCGCTGATTTATGTGCGTTACTCTGCTGCAGGCTGGCAGGGTGATATGGACTTACCGCCGCAGCCGCTTATTCCTTACGCAGACTGGTAATCGGATTTTCCTTAATCCATTTGTAAGTCTCTCTTAATAGCGCGGCAATCGGGTATACTCAGGCGCGCCAGGTTTACACCCTGGCGCGCCCTGCGCTTCGAGTTTTGTGGAGAGTCATTTTGCGTGTCAGCCGTTCCTTAACGATCAAACAGATGGCGATGGTCTCTGCCGTCACTATGCTGTTTGTACTGCTCTTCTGCGTAATTTTGCTGTTTCATTCCGTACAGCAGAATCGCTATAACACGGCTTCGCAGTTAGAAAGTATCGCCCGCTCGGTGCGCGGCCCGCTCTCCGCCTCGATCCTGAAAGGAGATATTCCCGAAGCGGAAACCATCTTAAAACGCATTCAGCCTGCCGGCGTCGTTAGCCGCGCCGATGTCGTCTTGCCCAACCAGTTCCAGGCGCTGCGGATGAGCTTTATCCCGGAGCGTCCCGTCCCGATGATGGTGATGCGCCTGTTTGAGCTGCCGGTGCAAATTTCTCTGCCTGTCTATTCGCTTGAGCGCCCTGCCAATCCGCAGCCGCTGGCCTACCTGGTTCTGCAGGCGGACTCGTACCGGATGTATAAATTCGTCATGAGCTGGGTGGTTACGTTAGTGACCACTTGCTTACTTATGACCCTTATCCTCAGCGTGGCGCTGACTTGGTGCATTAACCGGCTGATTGTTCACCCGCTGCGCCGTATCGCCCGCGAGCTGAATTCGCTTGCGCCGCAGGATCAGCTGGGGCACCAGCTTGAGCTGCCGCGCCTGCATCATGACGATGAGATCGGGATGCTGGTGCGCAGCTACAACCTCAACCAGCAGCGCATCCAGCGCCAGCAGGATGAGTTAAACAACAGCGCTACGCGCTTCCCGGTGTCGGAGCTTCCCAATAAAGCGTTTCTGATGGCGATGCTGGAGCAGACCGTTGCGCGGCAGCAAACCACGGCGCTGATGGTGATCGCCTGTGAAACCCTGCAGGATACGGCCGGCGTGCTAAAGGAGAGCCAGCGTGAAATGCTCTTGCTGACGCTGGTGGAAAAGGTGAAGTCCGTCCTTGCCCCGCGTATGGTGCTGACCCAGGTCAGCGGTTACGACCTGGTGGTGATTGCCAACGGCGTGAAAGAGCCGTGGCACGCCATTACATTAGGTCAGCAAGTACTCACTGTCATAAATGAGCGGCTGCCCGTTCAGGGTATCCAGCTTCGTCCGAGCGCCAGCATCGGTATCGCCATGTACTACGGTGATTTAACGGCGGAGCAGCTGTACCGCCGCGCGTTCTCCGCGGCGTTTACCGCCCGGCGTAAAGGGAAAAATCAGATCCAGTTCTTCGACCCGGAGCAGATGGAAAAAGCGCAGCAGCGCCTGACGGAAGAGAGCGACATCCTGACCGCGCTTGATAACCGTCAGTTTGCCCTCTGGCTGCAGCCGCAGGTGAATTTACAGACGGGTGAAGTGAAAAGTGCCGAGGCGCTGCTCCGCATGCAGCAGCCGGATGGCTCATGGGAGCTGCCGGAAGGGCTGATTGAGCGCATCGAATCATGTGGTCTGATGGTCACCGTTGGCTATTGGGTGCTGGAGGAGTCCTGCCGCCAGCTTGCCGCCTGGCAGGAGCGCGGCGTTACGCTGCCGCTGTCGGTCAATCTGTCAGCGCTGCAGCTTATGCATCCAACGATGGTCTCCGAGATGCTGGAGCTGATCCATCGTTACCGGATCAAGCCCGATACGCTGACGCTGGAAGTGACGGAGAGCCGACGCATTGACGATCCTAACGACGCGGTTGCCATCCTGAAGCCGCTGCGCAATGCCGGCATTCGCATCGCGCTGGACGATTTTGGTATGGGATACGCCGGACTGCGCCAGCTTCAGCACATGAAAACCCTGCCGGTGGACGTGCTCAAAATCGATAAATCGTTTGTCGACGGGCTGCCGGAGGACAGCAGCATGGTGCAGGCCATCGTCCAGATGGCGCGCAGTCTCAACCTGCATCTTATTGCCGAGGGGATTGAAACCGAAGCGCAACGCGCCTGGCTTGCAGAGGCGGGCGTCGAGAGCGGCCAGGGCTACCTTTTTGCCCCCGCGGTGCCGCCGGATGTCTTCGAACAGCGATACCTTTCCGGCGCTGACCATAACGCAAAAGTGTAATTTTGTTGCTGGCTTGTGCGAGCCAGTTCAAAGTTCTTAACATTTGTGTTTCAAATTTGAACTGAGTTTATTTCTGTCCTGTTATACGGGTGTTATTTTAGAGCCGCAGGTTAACCATAACCTTACAAAGCCTGTGGTTTTTCTTCCCAAGGACACCCTATGAAAACCTCACTCTTCAAAAGTCTTTATTTCCAGGTCCTGACAGCCATCGCCATCGGTATTCTGCTGGGGCACTATTACCCTGAACTGGGCGCGCAAATGAAACCGCTTGGCGACGCGTTCGTTAAGCTCATTAAAATGGTCATCGCCCCGGTGATCTTCTGTACGGTGGTAACGGGCATCGCTGGCATGGAAAGCATGAAGGCGGTTGGCCGTACCGGTGCAGTGGCGCTTCTCTATTTTGAAGTGGTCAGTACCCTTGCGCTGATTATTGGTCTGGTCATCGTCAACGTGGTGCAGCCTGGTGCGGGTATGAACGTTGATCCCTCTACGCTGGATGCCAAAGCGGTTGCGGTCTATGCTGAACAGGCGAAGGATCAGGGCGTGGTGGCCTTCCTGCTGGACGTTATTCCCGGCAGCGTCATCGGCGCCTTCGCCAGCGGAAACATTCTGCAGGTGCTGCTGTTTGCCGTGATGTTTGGCTTCGCTCTGCACCGTCTGGGCAGCAAAGGCCAGCTTATCTTCAACGTGATTGAAAGCTTCTCGCAGGTCATCTTTGGCATTATCAATATGATCATGCGCCTGGCGCCGATTGGTGCCTTCGGTGCGATGGCCTTCACCATCGGTAAGTATGGCGTCGGCACGCTGGTACAGCTGGGTCAGCTGATTATCTGCTTCTACATCACCTGTATTCTTTTCGTGGTGGTGGTGCTGGGCTCCATCGCCCGTGCGACTGGTTTCAGCATTTTCAAATTCATTCGCTACATCCGCGAAGAGCTGCTGATTGTTCTGGGAACCTCCTCTTCAGAATCGGCGCTGCCGCGTATGCTCGATAAGATGGAAAAGCTCGGGTGCCGTAAATCGGTGGTCGGCCTGGTGATCCCGACGGGGTACTCCTTCAACCTTGACGGTACCTCGATATACCTGACGATGGCGGCCGTGTTTATCGCCCAGGCGACCAACAGCCATATGGATATTTTCCATCAGATTACCCTGCTGGTAGTGCTCCTCCTGTCGTCTAAAGGGGCTGCGGGCGTTACGGGTAGTGGCTTTATCGTACTGGCGGCCACCATTTCCGCGGTGGGGCATCTGCCGGTGGCGGGTCTGGCGCTGATCCTTGGTATTGACCGCTTTATGTCTGAGGCGCGTGCCCTTACCAACCTGGTGGGTAACGGCGTGGCAACGGTGGTGGTCGCGAAATGGGTGAAAGAGCTGGATCACAAGAAGCTTAACGACACGCTGAATAATCGCGCGTCTGATAGCAAAAATCCTGGTTTAACCTCCTAATCTTGTCACAATTGCCCGCATTCCCTTGTCGGGATGCGGGCTCCTGCGCATAATAACTGTTCATACCTGTCATAATTCGACAAGATTTTTTTTGGGTATATTTCACTTCGGACCGTGACGTTTTGCCGAACGCGCGGTCTAATCGACGTGTTTTCATCGTCATCTTTTAGAGTGCAGCGCGTCGCGAGACACTCTTTTTAACCAGGAATGTTGATCAGGGGTTCACATGCAGGGCACAAAAATTCGACTCTTAACCGGCGGTTTGCTGATGATGGCAGCAGCCAGTTATGTGCAGGCAGATGCGCTCCAGCCAGACCCGGCCTGGCAACAAGGCACGTTAGCGAACGGTTTTCAGTGGCAGGTGTTATCCACCCCGCAGCGGCCCAGCGATCGTATTGAAATCCGTCTGTCCGTTAATACCGGCTCCCTTACGGAAAGCACTCAGCAAACCGGTTTTAGCCATTTTATTCCCCGTCTGGCGCTCACGCAGAGCGGCAGCCTGCAAGCGGTTCAGGTGCGTTCGTTGTGGCAACAGGCCATCGATCCGAAACGCCCCCTTCCTCCGGCCGTGGTCTCCTATGACTACACTATGTTTAACCTGAGCCTGCCAAATAACCGTAACGACCTGCTTAAAGAAGCCCTTACGTATCTCTCTGATGCCTCTGGCAACCTGGCGATTACGCCGGACACCGTGAACTATGCGTTGAGCAACGGCGACATGGTGGCGACCTGGCCTGCGGATACCAAAGAGGGCTGGTGGCGCTACCGTCTGAAAGGCTCAACGCTGCTGGGGCACGACCCGGCGGAGCCGCTGAAGCAGCCGGTGGACGTTGAGCAGGTGAAATCGTTCTACCAGAAATGGTACACCCCGGACGCGATGACGCTGATCGTCGTCGGCAATGTGGATAGCCGCGCGGTGGTTGAGCAGATCAACAAAGCGTTTGGCGATCTGAAGGGCAAACGCGAAACGCCAGCCCCTGTCCCGACGCTCTCTCCGCTGCGTGCCGAGCCTGTCAGCATTATGACGGACACCGTGCGTCAGGACCGACTCTCCGTGATGTGGGATAACGCCTGGCAACCTATTCGCGAGTCCGCAGCGCTGCTGCGCTACTGGCGTGCCGATCTGGCGCGTGAAGCGCTGTTCTGGCACGTTCAGCAGACGCTCAGCAAAAACAACGTGAAGAACATTGGCCTTGGCTTTGACTGCCGCGTGCTGTTCCAGCGTGCGCAATGTGCCATTAACGTTGAATCGCCGGGCGATAAGCTGAATGCCAATCTCGGTGTGGTGGCGAAAGAGCTGGCAAAAGTGCGTAAAGAGGGGCTCTCTGAAGAGGAGTTCAACGCGCTGGTTGCCCAGAAAAAACTGGAGCTGCAGAAGCTGTTTGCCACCTACGCTCGCGCCGATACTGACATTCTGATCAGCCAGCGTATTCGCTCCCTGCAGAACCAGGTTGTCGACATTGCGCCTGAGCAGTACCAGAAGCTTCGTCAGGACTTCCTGAACGGTCTGACCGTGAATATGTTGAATCAGGATTTACGTCAGCAGCTGTCGCAGGATATGGCGTTGATACTTCTACAGCCGAAAGGCGAGCCGGAATATGACATGAAGGAACTTCAGAAGACCTGGGATTCCATTATGGCTACCGCGCCGCAGCCTTCGCAGCCCGCCACGGCTGACGATCTCCACCAGGACGCGACGGATATTCCGCAGGGGCAGTAGACCCCTCACCCTAACCCTCTCCCCATAGGGGAGAGGGAACGATAAACACCCTCTCCCCTTTGGGGAGAGGGTCGGGGTGAGGGGAGCCTAAACAGGCATCGCCTCGCGCGGAATAATCGCCCCGCGATACTGAATCACGGTGCTGGCCGTCAGGTGCCCACGCTGTGCCGCCGCTTCCGGCGTTCCCCCCGTCAGGCGTACCGCCAGGTAGCCCGCGCTGAAGGAATCCCCCGCTGCGGTGGTATCAATCACTTTCTCTTTGGGCAGCTTCACCGCAGGGACCTCAACCACCGTTTCACCCGCAATCGCGACCAGGCACGACTCCGCACCACGCTTAATCACCACTTCGCTCACGCCTGCTGCGTGCGTACGGGCAATCACGTCATCGACCGGCTTCTCACCCCACAGGGCGTCTTCATCGTCGAGTGTCAGGAAGGCGATGTCCGTGCACTGAAGCATCTGCTGATAAACCTGCTGCGTCTCTTCGCGGCTGGCCCACAGGCGCGGGCGGTAGTTGTTATCGAAAATCACCTTCCCGCCGTTGGCGCGGCATTCGCGCAGCAGCGAGAGAAGCTTTTCGCGGCTGGCCGGGCTTAAAATCGCCAGGCTGATCCCACTCAGATAGAGATAGTCAAACGTCGCCAGCTCTTCGCAGATGGCTGCGGCAGCATCGCTCTCCAGCCAGAATTTGGCCGCGGCTTCGTTACGCCAGTAATAAAACGTGCGTTCGCCGGTGCTGTCGGTTTCGATGTAATACAGCCCAGGCAGGCGGTTTTCCATACGCTGGATCAGCGACGTTTCAACATGTTCACTCTGCCAGGCTTCCAGCATCTGCTGGCTGAAGCTGTCCGTACCAAGGGCGGTGACGTAGTTCACGGTGAGTGCTTCAGGCGCAACCTGACGGGCAATGTAAACGGACGTGTTTAACGTATCGCCACCAAATCCGCGGCTGACTTCCGCGCCTTTTTGTGACAGCTCAATCATACATTCGCCAATCACGGCAATTTTTTTGGACATAGTCATGAACCTGAACAGAAGAATTTTCAGCAGTGTGCGCTGAGTGAATTAGATGGTCAACTATATTAAAACGACGTTCCATTATTTTATTTGAGCCAGCGCGTGTTCCGGCAAATTTCTGTCATCTTAATTTCATTTTCACGGTGAATTGAACATAAAGTTCTCAATTATCGCGCCGATAACCCAGTGACGAGTCCAGAAAGGCCATCCCAACAACAGGACATCTGAAATGAAGTCAGAGCAGGTTATCCAGCGGCTGAGCACTACGCCTGAGGCAAGTATTGAGAACTTGCAGGAGCATCGCTACTGGCTGCAATGCGAGCGTGCGTACACGTATCAGCCGATCTACCGAACGGACGGTCGACTGATGGCAATTGAAGTTTTGACCGTCGTCACGCACCCGTCAAACCCTTCCCAGCGTATCGCGCCGGATCGCTATTTTGCCGAAGTTGCCGTTCGCCAGCGTCTGGACGTGCTGGAAGAGCAGCTCCGTATGCTGGCGACAAAACAGGCCTTTTTCGAGCAGCATACTATCCTCGCCTCGGTTAACGTGGACGGCCCGACCCTGCTGGCGCTGCGTCAGAATGCGAAACTGCAGGAGCTGATCGCCACTCTGCCGTGGCTGCGCTTTGAGCTGGTGGAGCATGTTCGCCTGCCGCAGGATTCCTCTTTTGCTTCGATGTGTGAATTTGGTCCGCTGTGGCTGGATGACTTTGGCACCGGTATGGCGAACTTCTCGGCCCTCAGCGAAGTGCGTTATGACTACATCAAGGTGGCCCGAGATCTGTTTATCATGCTGCGTCAGACCCCGGAAGGACGGAATCTGTTTACGCTGTTATTGCAACTGATGAACCGCTATTGCCAGGGCGTGATCGTTGAAGGTGTGGAAACACTGGAAGAGTGGCGTGACGTGCAAAACTCTCCCGCAGCGGCGGCGCAAGGCTATTTCCTCTCTCGCCCCGTGCCGATGGATCTCCTCGAAAGCGTCAGAACGATCCTCTGATAACCCCGCTTCCCTTTGTCTGGACTATAGTTTTACAGGACAGGTCATCAGGAAAGGGGATAACAATGACAAAAACAACCAGGGTCATTTCCTGGACTACAGGGATTTTCTTGTTGTTGATCGCAATCGTCGTCGTCATTATCGCGACGTTTGACTGGAACCGCCTTAAGCCGACCATCAACCAGAAAGTCTCCGCTGAGCTGAACCGTCCCTTCGCCATCCGAGGCGATCTGGGTGTGGTATGGGAGCGTCAGAAAGAGGAGACCGGCTGGCGAAGCTGGATCCCCTGGCCCCACGTCCACGCCGACGACATCATTCTCGGCAACCCGCCGGATATCCCCGAAGTAACCATGATCCATCTGCCGCGCGTGGAGGCCACGCTGGCACCGTTATCGCTGCTGACCAAAACCGTCTATCTGCCGTGGATCAAGCTCCAGCAGCCCGATGCGCGCCTGATCCGCCTCTCTGAAAAAAACAATAACTGGACGTTTAACCTTGCCAGCGACGGTGAAAAGGATCCGAATGCTCAACCCTCATCATGGTCATTCCGTCTCGACAATATTCTTTTCGATCGCGGGCGGATCGCCATCGACGATAAGGTCAGCAAGGCGGACGTGGAGATCCTGGTCGATCCGCTGGGCAAACCGCTGCCATTTAGCGAAGTCACGGGCAACAAAGCGAAAGACGATAGCGCTAAAGCGGGTGACTATGTCTTCGGCCTGACGGCAAAAGGGCGCTATAACGGCCAGCCGCTGACCGGGAAAGGAAAAATCGGCGGCATGCTGGCGCTCCGGAGCGAAGGCACGCCGTTCCCGGTGCAGGCGGATTTCCGCTCGGGGAACACGCGCGTGGCGTTCGTGGGCACGGTTAATGACCCGATGAACATGGGGGGCGTCGACCTCCAGCTCAAGTTTGCCGGTGACTCGCTGGGTGAATTGTATGAACTGACCGGCGTACTGCTGCCGGATACCCCGCCGTTCGAAACGGACGGGCATCTGGTTGCCAAAATCGACACCGAAAAATCGTCCGTTTTTGACTACCGGGATTTCAACGGCCGCATCGGCGACAGCGATATCCACGGCACGCTGACCTACACCACCGGAAAACCACGGCCGAAACTGGAAGGGGATGTCGAATCTCGCCAGCTTCGTCTGGCCGATCTTGGCCCGCTGATTGGCGTGGATTCCGGAAAAGGCACCAAATCAAAAGAGGTCAAAAAGGACGTTCAGCCTGCGGGTAAAGTGTTGCCTTACGACCGCTTTGAAACTGACAAATGGGACGTGATGGATGCGGATGTGCGCTTCAAAGGGCGTAAAATTGAGCATGGCAGCACGCTTCCGCTGAGCGATCTGTCGACGCATATCATCCTGAAAAATGCCGATCTGCGCCTGCAACCGCTGAAGTTTGGCATGGCGGGCGGGACAATTTCCTCCAACATTCACCTGGAAGGCGATAAGAAGCCGATGCAGGGACGGGCGGAGATCCAGGCGCGTCGATTGAAGCTGAAAGAGCTGATGCCGAACGTGGAGCTGATGCAGAAAACCCTCGGTGAAATGAACGGCGATGCGGACATTCGCGGGGTGGGGAATTCCGTGGCGGCGCTGCTGGGCAGCGGCAACGGTAACCTGAAACTGCTGATGAACGACGGGCTGGTCAGCCGCAACCTGATGGAGATCCTGGGGCTAAACGTCGGTAACTTTATCATCGGGCAAATCTTTGGCGATGATGAGGTGCGGGTGAACTGCGCAGCGGCGAATGTGGATCTGGTTAACGGCGTGGCGCGTCCGCAGATTTTTGCCTTCGACACGGAAAACGCGGTGATTAACGTGACCGGTACTGCCAGCATGGCCTCGGAGCAGCTGGATTTGACCATTGACCCGGAAAGTAAGGGGATTCGTATTATTACCCTGCGCTCGCCGCTTTACGTGCGCGGGACCTTTAAAAATCCGCAGGCGGGCGTCAAGCCCGGACCGCTGATTGCGCGTGGCGCGGTGGCCGCAGCCCTCGCGACGCTGGTCACCCCGGCCGCCGCGCTGCTGGCGTTGATCTCGCCGTCAGAAGGCGAAGCGAATCAGTGCCGGACGATTTTGTCGCAGATGAAGAAGTAGCTCCCTTTCTCCCTCTCCCACAGGGAGAGGGTCGGGGCGAGGGCATCAGGCCGCAATAAATTACAGTGCCTGATGCTTAGTCTCGTGCGTCAGCAGCAGGGCAATCAGCGTCAGCGCCGCCATGGCCGCCAGATACACCCCCACGTAGAACAGACCATAATTTGCCTGCAGCCAGGTGGCGATATACGGCGCCACGGACGCGCCCAGAATGGAGGAGACGTTATAGGAGAACGACGCGCCGGTATAACGCACTTCCGTCGGGAACAGCTCCGGCAGCAGCGCGCCCATCGGGCCGAAGGTCAGTCCCATCAGGCTCAGGCCAATCAGCAGGTACGCCATCACCAGCGCCGGGTTACCTGAACTCAACAGCGGCGGGAAGACGAACAGAGCAAACAGAATGATCAGCGTGGTGATCGTAATCATGCTTGCGCGACGACCAAATTTATCCGCCAGCAGGCCGGCAATCGGTACCATCACGCCAAACCCAATCACCGCCATCATCAGCATCCACAGCACTTCGTTACGCGGCAGGCCCAGCCCTACCGGCGCGGCGGCGGTGCTGTAGGTCATGGAGTACACCGTCATGATGTAGAACAGCGTGTAGGTCGCCAGCATGATAAACGTGCCAAGCACGGTTACGCGGAGGTGTTTGGTCAGCAGGGTGCCCAGCGGCACTTTTACCTGTTTTTTCGCCGCAGCCACTTTCGCAAACACCGGCGTCTCATGCAGGGAAACGCGGACGTACAGGCCAATCAGCACCAGTACCGCCGAGAAGACAAACGGAATACGCCAGCCCCAGCTCATGAACTGTTCGTCCGTCAGCAGCCAGGAGAGCAGCAGGAAGGTCCCGTTGGCAAAGAAGAAGCCAATCGGCGCGCCAAGCTGCGGGAATGAACCGTACAGCGCGCGTTTACGCGGCGGGGCGTTCTCGGTCGCCAGCAGCGCTGCGCCACCCCATTCACCGCCCAGCCCCAGACCCTGACCAAAGCGTGCCAGCGCCAGCAGAACCGGCGCCAGAATGCCGATGGTTTCGTAGGTCGGCAGCAGGCCAATCGCCACGGTGGAGATCCCCATTGTCAGCAGCGAGGCCACCAGGGTGACCTTACGACCAATGCGGTCGCCAAAATGTCCAAACAGCGCAGAGCCAATCGGACGCGCCACAAACGCGATAGCAAAGGTCGCCAGAGACTGTAGCGTTGCCGCCGTCGGGTCTCCCTGCGGGAAGAAAATATGCGGGAAAACGATAACCGCCGCGGTGGCGTAAATGTAAAAGTCGAAGAACTCAATGGCGGTGCCAATTAGCGATGCGACGACAACTTTATTGCGCGAGTTTACCGGGACGTGTTCCGAACCTGAGTCGAGTGTTGTGGCTGTTGATTGCATAATATTTTCTTATTTTTGTCGAACGAAAGGCCATATTACGCACAGCAAAAGCGACATTTCAATCTGTAACAAAGCCGCTTTCTGGTGATAAAAGCAACAAAAAGCGGATAATGTTCAGGCCAGCCAAAATGCTTCCATGAAATGCTTCACAGTTTTTAAATATTGGTGGATAAAACTGGTTTTCGGTTAAATAAAAGTTACGGGCTGGATTTATATGCTGAAATGATGAGTCGGGCTGAAATATCAGCCCGAGAGCGGAGTTAGCGGTGTGTTTTTCCGGGCATCCGCGTGTCGCCTTTGTACTCGGCGGTGGCAATCCACGCCGCACAGAACAGGGTCAGGCGGGCGAAGAAGTAGAAGAAGGCCATCAGTCCGAGCACAGAGCCAAACGCCGCGCCGGAGGGGGATTTCACCAGCGACGGGAGGGTATAGGTCATCACGATCTTAATCACCTCAAAGCCGATTGCTGCGATCAACGTGCCCCGGAGCAGCGCCTTCTTGCGCGGACGATGCCGAGGCAAGCGCCAGAAAATCCAGAAGAACAGCAGGTAGTTGGCGAAGATAGAAATCGCCAGCCCGATGCCGCGCCAGGCGGGCTTCAGCCATTCGATGTAATCAAGATAGAGCGCAGAGATAATCATCTGCTGTGCTGAACCGGCAACAGAGGTGATCGAGAGCGTCACGACCAGCGCGACGAGCAGACCAATCAGCGAAATAAAATCGCGGAAATACTTAATCCAAATTTTCTCCTGATCCTGAGGCGTGCGCTCCCACACGTCGCGCGACTGGGCGCGAATGGCCTCGCGGAGGTTGCCCATCCAGTTAACGCCGGAATATAGGGCGATGAGCAAACCGACGATGCCGACAGTAGTACGCTGCTGAACGGCGGTATTGATGGTGCTTTTCAGCGTGGTGGCAAGGGTCGGGTCACTGACGTTATTCAGGATCTTATTGAAGATATCCTGCAGCAGCGTCGGGTGCGACGCGAGCACAAAACCGGCCGCTGCAAACGACACCATCAGGATGGGGATCATCGACAGGAACGAAAAATAGGTGATCGCGGCACCGAACTGGTTCCCCATGCGGTCATTAAAGCGCTCGGTCGCGCGTATCAGATGCGCAACCATGGGAAACTGCTGAATTCTCTCCGCCAGGCTGGTGACGGTGCCCAGCGCCTTGCTGGCGGTACCGGGGGCTTTAGCCTCTTCTGGCTCGGTTTCCATCTTCTTGATGGGTTCATAATCTAAATGTTGGGTGGGTCGTTGCGGGTTATTTTCCGGCGTCACGCGTCTTTTCCTTTTTCGTTTGGCTGGATGTTACTGAATTATAGCTTGCGACTAATCCACGTAAGCTTTTGTGAGTTCGGTCAGCCACTCCATAAACAGATGAACCCGGCGAGAGAGGTTGCGCCGGTGGGGGTAAATCAGGGAGACAGGCATCGGTTCCGCGCGATACTGCGGGAGGATCTCAATCAGTTTCTTCGCGCGCAGCAGGTCGCGTACCCCAACGCGCGGGGCCTGAATGATCCCCAGCCCGGCAAGGCAGGCGGCCTGGTAAGTTTCCGTGCTGTTTACGGTTAGCACCCCGCCCGTTTTTATCCACTGCGTCGTGCTGCCGTTATAAAATTCAAAGCCCTGAGGGCGACTTCCCAGCATCGCGGCGTAATGAATCACGGCGTGCGAGCCTAAATCGTCCAGCGTGTCGGGGTAGCCAAAACGCGCCAGATAATCAGGGCTGGCACAGTTGATCACCGACAGCTTGCCCAGCGGACGGGCAATCAGCCCTGAATCCTTCAGAGAACCCACGCGGACGACGCAATCAAACCCTTCGCGGATCACATCCACCAGGCGATCGCTGCTGCTGAGCTCCAGTTCGATACCCGGATACTGCTGTAAAAAAGCAGGCAGTTTGGGGATGACGACATTTCGAGCAACACCGACGGGCATATCCACGCGGAGCCTTCCGCTGATGCTGGAGGGATCGTGCTGAAACATACCGTCGAGTTCATCCAGGTTCGCCAGCAGATCTTTTGCCCGTTCGTAATAGACCATGCCGTCCTGCGTCAGGCTGACGCGGCGCGTGGTGCGGTGCAGTAGCTGGGTGCCAAGCCGGTTTTCCAGAGCCTGGATTTGCCGGGAAACGCTGCCTTTCGGAAGCGTTAATGTCTCTGCCGCGCGGGAAAAACTCTCCAGTTCCGCGACGCGAACAAACAGCTGCATTGCGTGAATTTTATCCATAGATGAAGCTCATTGTTGTTTGCATTGAAACAGTGAAGCGTTATTACCCATCTTTATTGATCTTCTATCACCTAATAAGCTCTTTCTCAATCTCCATAATAGCCAAAACGAGGTTTATGATGACTGAACGTATCGCATTAGTGACGGGTGGTAGCCGTGGATTGGGTAAAAACGCTGCGTTAAAGCTGGCGGCAGACGGCACGGGAATTATCCTGACCTACAATCGTAGCCAGCAGGAAGCGCTGGACGTGGTGCGCGAAATTCAGGGAAAAGGCGTCAAGGCGGCGGCATTACAGCTCAACGTCGGTGATATTGCCAGTTTCGAAAATTTTGCTCACCAGCTTCAGGAGATCCTGAGCAGCGTCTGGCAGCGTGAAACCTTTGATTATTTATTGAACAACGCCGGGACGGGTTTATACGCACCCTACACCGACACGACGGAAGCCCAGTTTGATGAAGCGCTGAACATTCACTTCAAAGGGCCTTTCTTCCTGACGCAGCGCCTGCTGCCCCTGCTTAACGACGGGGGGCGGATCCTCAACGTCTCCAGCGGACTGGCCCGCTTTACCCAGCCAGGTTCAGGAACCTACGCGGCCATGAAAGGGGCGATGGAAGTGCTCACCCGCTATCAGGCGAAGGAGCTTGGGGCGCGCGGAATCTCCGTCAATATTATCGCGCCAGGCGCGATCGAAACCGACTTTGGCGAGGGACGCGTGCGCGACAACGCGCAGCTTAACCAGATGCTGGCGTCGCAGACGGCGCTGGGGCGGGTGGGGCTGCCGGACGATATCGGCGATGCTATTGCGGCCCTGCTCAGCGACAGGCTGGGCTGGATGAATGCGCAACGTATTGAAGTGTCAGGCGGTATGTTCCTGTGATGTCTGATGTTAAGGGGAGGGAACCCCTTAAGGAAATCCTTAATATGGATGTGTCAAAATACGGGTAAATATAAAAACCACTGGCGGATTTGTAACCTCTGCATTCATTGAGTTTTTTCTTAAATTGCGCCTCTGTAGAATCCCCCTTCGCTATTCTCAGAGGGAGAAATACGATGCGAGTAATCATGTTTGACAGGCAGTCGATATTTATTCATGGAGCGATACACGGTTTGCGGAAATTAATTCCTGAAATAAATATAACGGGGACTTGTCAGGCAGACGATTTATGGGCGCAAATATCCGCGTCACCGTCTGCTATCGTCATGATTGACGGCAATTTAATTCAGGATGAGGAGAGTTCTTTCCTGGACGAAATCATGCATCGCTTCCCGTCGGTACGGGTGATGATGGTTCTGGCAAAAAAAGAGACCAGATGGGTTGAGCAACTCATGCAGCGAAACGTGATGGCTATTATCCCCCGTAACGCCAACCCTGAGCGGTTTGCTGCCGTGCTGGATTCCGTGTCGAGAGGGATGGTCTGCTTTCCCGGCGAGTGGGTCAGCCAGCAATCGTCAGCGCAGGCGTTACTCTCGTTGAGCGAGCGTCAGCGAGAGGTTCTGAAGCTGCTGGCGGCGGGTGAATCAAACAAAGAGATTGGCCGCAATCTCAACATCAGTGCGGCCACGGTAAAAGCACATCTGGAAGCGCTTTTTCGCCGGCTGGAGGTGAAAAACCGAACCCAGGCCGCCATGTACTATACCCGGGCGACAGCCTGAAGCACCGCTTTCGGGAGCGCGGACGCCGCGCCGAAACTCAATATCATCAGTACTACAGCGTCATGCTGCTGCTGGGTTAATGGCCCAACCCCCTTTTCCTGCAGCAGCGTCTCAACCCGCTGAATATCTTCGTAGAGTAAATATTCAGCCTGAAGAGGCGTGATAAGGCCGCGAAAATGTTCCCCTTCGCGGATCGCATGTCCGTAGCCGATAACCCATAAACCCTTTTCATCACGATATTTTTCCAGTGAAAGCCCTTGATGTTTCTTTATTAATTCAATGGCGGCGGAAGAAATATTCAGCGCATGACCTTTCATATTCGTTTCCTCTTAGTGGCGATACTGTAGAGGAATCGAGGCAGGAGAAATATCCGCCAAATGGCTGTTGTTCAGGAATTTTTGTTCAGGTATTCCTGCCGCAATAACCCAAATAACCAGTCATTTTGCCAGCGACCGGAAAGGTAATAGCTCTCGCGTAGCTCGCCTTCCAGCCGGAAGTGGGCTTTTTCCAGCAGGCGCCTGGAGGCGACATTTCCTGCAGTGACGGTGGCGGTGAGCCGACGTATACCGCCCTGATGAAAAGCGTAATCGCAAAGCGCCTGCAGGGATTCGAAGCCGTAACCTTTTCCCTGTGCCTCGGGGGCAAAAAGAAAGCCCACTTCGGCGCAATCCTCCTCCCGATGAATATACCCGGTAAGGCCCAGCGGGGTCTGTGAGAGGGCATCACGAACGACGAGGCACAGCCAGTGCGCGCTACCCGGCGTCCAGGGCGTCAGGCGCGAATCAAACGCCTCGCGGATCGCCGCCACGGGGCGGTCCTCCGCCACAAAGCGCATGACGTCGGGATGCTGCTGCAGCGCCAGGAAAAAGGGCCAGTCTTGTTCCTGCACGGGGGTGCAGGTCAGGCGCGAGGTCATTAAAACTGGCATTGAGATTCTCCTGAAGCTTTTTAAATGATTTTAGGGTTGTCACTTTATTTCAACAGAAAGTCAGGTATGGTTAAGCGCGTATAAATAAAAAGAAAAACGGCCGTTAGTGCCTATTCCGGATGTCTTCGTTGTCGCTTAAGGAAAACAATGACTCTCAGCACATCACATCATATCCGCGAACAGTTTGAACACTGTCTGGCGGTCATTCGCCAGGCGTCGGTGGAAATCTTGCTTCTTCTGAATGTACATGTTTCTGAGGGAAAAGATCCACGCTGGTTTCTGGAACAGCTGGACAGTGCGCGTTTAGGCCTCGGAGGATGGGCTGCGGTTGCGAAGAAGCTCAACCTGAATGATGCCGGGATGTCGGAATTTACGCTACAGCTGCGCCTGCTGCAGCAGCGCGTCCCGCAGTATGAAAGCGGGCAGGATGTCAGTGAAAACCAGCTTATTGCGGCGATGCGGTTTGTGACTACCCTGGAACATCTTCGTCTGCAGCAGCCACTTCTGACCTACAGCACCGAGCTGGTGCCGGGTAGCGAGCTTCAGCAGCAGCAGGCGCACAAGCAGGTACGCGCAATTGAGTTAATGATTAAAGGCCTCATTCAGCAGGCCTGGCCCGATCAGGTGCGGCTCAATAATCATCTTAAAACCTTATTTAACGCTGACCGCGTACGACGCTGGCTGAAGCATGGCGAAATCAACGATGTCCTGAGCGGCATGATGTTCAGCGAACTGGCGCAGATGCTGGTGGATAAAAAAGAGTTCAGTCGCTACTACGCCTCGCTGTTTAACGACCCGTCCATGCTGACGCTCCTGGTAGAGCCGCGCAAAACGCTGCAAACATTTCTCGACGACATCCGGCAAATCCGCAACAACATCACGGTGCAGAAAACGTTAAGTTCGGCGCAAATTCAGCTGCTGGATAACTACTACATGCAGATCTCCCGGCCGGTTCAACGCGCGTTTGAAGAGGGAAGAACGCGCGTCAACCCGGCTGGATTCATGGCGGTGGATGCCAGCGAGCTGCACGCTTTCTGGGAAAAGGCGCAAAAAATGGATCGGGTCACCGGTGGGGATCTGTTTGAAGTTCGCGACACGATTGAAAAGCCGACCCAGCGCGCGCCGCGCACGCCCGAACAGCGTGAGCAGCTTATCTCCGGTGCGTTATGGGGGGCGGTTGGTGTGATGGTGATTGCCATCGTGGTAGGTGGCTTCTGGCTGGTGACCAGCGGCAAACCGCAGCCTGCGGCGCAAAATACGGCGCAAGCGGCTCCGCCGGAGGAGATGCGTGAAACCCCTTCCTCGCGCGAGACGCTGACGCGCATGGGGGTGACTTGGGACGACAATAATTTCCGTTCGGCGATTAACCGCAACGATACCCGCGTGGCGCTGCTCTTCTTGCAGGGTGGGATGGACTGGAAGCTGTCATGGACCGAAGAGGCGATGTCGGCCGGCTATGACGACGTTCTGGAGCTTATGCTGCGCTACCGGCAGAACATGGCGGAAGAGAAGCCGTGTCGTCGTTTCATCAATACGCTCAGCCACGCCATGTCGAACGGCGAGTCTCTGACCTCAATACGTAAAGAGTATTTGAAAGCGTTCTGCACCGTGCCGGCCGTGGTGAAGCGCCAGAAGCACGATCTTGAAATGGCAACGCGACGCGCGCAGTCACAGCCGGATGCCACCACAAAAAAATGGCAGTCCATTCAGACCGCCATTTATGAGGTGATTCGTTAAAGTTATTCGACCCCTCACCCTTGCCCTCTCCCCAGAGGGGAGAGGGGGAAAAGACCGCACCGCGCAGTTCCCTCGCCCCTCTGGGGAGAGGGTTAGGGTGAGGGGGCCAGACCGCACCCCTCTCAAGGCTCCCCATACAACCCAATCAACCGCCGCACCACGCCGTTCGTCCAGCCGAAGCCGTCCTGCAGCGGATACTCCCCGCCGCCCCCTTCGCGCGGCGTACTGCTGGCGATGTGGTACTTCTCAATCAGCTTGTGGTGCGTCTTGTAGAAGTGGTTCACCGTATGCAGCCAGCTCCAGGCGATTTCATCCCCCAGCGAGTCGTTGCCGTACTGCTTGAACCCCTGAATCGCCATCCACTGCAGCGGCGCCCAGCCGTTGGGTTTATCCCACTGCTCGCCGGTTTCGTATTCGGTTGCCAGAATCCCGCCCGGTGTCAGCAGGCGCGCTTTTACCGCATCAGACAGGCGCTCGGCCTGCTCATGGGTGGCCATGCCCACGTACAGCGGCACAATGCTCGCCGCGGAGAACAGCGCCATCACTTCGCGGCGCCAGTCGTAGTCGCGGTAGCAGCCGTTCTCTTCATCCCACAGGTAGCGGTTCACCGCCGCGCGGCGATCGCTGGCCTTCTGGCGGAACAGCTCGGCGGTCTCTTTATCCCCTTTCGACGCCGAAATATTGGCGATCGCGCTCTCCAGCTTGAACAGGAAGGCGTTCAAGTCAATCGGGATAAACTGCGTCGTGCGGATGCTGGCTAATCGGCCCGGCTCGCGCAGCCAGCGAGAGGAATAATCCCAGCCGGAGGCCGCACCGGCGCGCAGATCGCGATACACCTCATTCGGCGGACGACCCGAGTGGCGGGCCGTTTCCACGTCCTCAATCCACGATTCGTCGCGTGGGGTATCACGGTCGTCCCAGTAGCGGTTCAGCAATGAACCGTCCGGCATGCGTACCGCGCTGCGGTAGGCCTGATTAAGCAGCAACGACTCCGCGCCGTCCATCCAGAAGGCGTGCTCCATTTTAAGGTGCTCAAGGTAGCGTTTCGCGCCGCGCACGCCGTCCTCTTCAAACAGCTCCACCATCAGGGCAAAGACCGGCGGCTGGGAGCGGCTGAGGTAGTAGGTGCGGTTACCGTTCGGAATATGGCCGTAGCGTTCGATCAGCCACGCGAAATTATCCGCCATGCATTTGAGCAGATCGTTACGGCCACTCTCCGCCAGCCCCAGCATGGAGAAGTATGAATCCCAGTAGTAGGTCTCGCTGAACCGCCCGCCGGGGACGATATAGGCCTGCGGCAGCGCCAGCAGGGAGGACCAGGGAATGTGATCCTGCGGTTCGCGCGTCAGGACGGGCCACAGGCTATCAATGTGCTCTTTCAGCGACAGGCCAGGGTCGGAGACATATTCAGTGCTGTAGGTTTCCGGCAGCCAGAAGTGGTTCTCCACGAACTGGCGCAGGTCAAAATCCCGGTGGCGTCTGACCTTGCGGTAGCGGATCAGGATATCCAGCGGATCCATCTTCGGCGCGCAGTCGGGGAAGGTTTTGCTGTCCGCAAACAGCCGCGTCGACTGTACGTGTTCGAACAGTTCAAGATAGCGGTCTGCGGGCGTCAACGCATCGGAGGCGGGTAGCCCCTCGATCATTTCGGGTTCCGGCTCCGCCTCAATCATCTCATCCAGTTTTAACTCGCAGGGATCGGTCTCGTAGCGCAGCTCTTCTGCAATCTCGAATTCGATGTTCTCGGTAGCCTGTAGTTTCTGGTTGAACATGGTGATAAGGACCTCCGGTTGTGTGTTCTAAAGACAGGTTTTTCCGGGCGTCTTATAAGCGTAGACATTCGCTTCGGTAGATGTGGAGGGATATGTGCGGTAGATCACTCTTTTCGGAGCATTCGTTTTGCAACGATTTATGTCATCAAGCCCGAACAAACCGTCATCCGGGCATCTTCCGGTGCTCAGTACAGATAATTCCGTTTTGCCAGATCGACCAGGTCTGCCAGACGGGTAATGTTAAATTTTGCCATGATACGCTGCTTATACGCGCTCACCTTTTTATTATTCATGTCCAGCATCGAGGCAATAATCTGGTTGCTATAGCCGGCAGAAATGTAGCGCAAAATACAAATATCAATATGGGACAAAGATAATAATAACGAGGCATCCCGCGGATATCTGGCATGATGATGCCAAAGCTCAGAACCGTAGCAATACTGGCCGGAGAGTACGTTATTGATGGTAGTGATTATTTTATCTAACGAGCTATTTTTATTGATGTAACCGGCCGCGCCAGCTCGCCTGCTTAGCTGGATGTGAAAATCGCTGAAAGACGAGGACAAGATGAGAATCCGAATATCCGGGTGCGTTTTTCTTATTTTCGCCAGGTAAGAAAATACCTCAGCGCTTTGTTGCAGATGTTCCATGATAATCAGGTCCGCGCTTAACGCAGGTAATGCGCTGTGCAATTCCTCGATTGTAGGAAATTGTGCCACAAGCTCATAATCTTGTTCTGTTAATAAGCCCTTGATACCTGCACGCAGCAGTGGGCTGGAATCCATGAGAATGACTTTTCTACCTGACATTCCTGTCTGTCCTGAGTGGGTAACAAAAACATTATTTTCTCTCCGTCTCTAAAAAAGTGAACCAAGACTTGTCTTTATCTTTGCCATTATTTTCTTCACGCCATTTCTACCGAACCCTTCCCTTAAATGACTTATAAGACCGGTTTGCGACAGGTCTTATTAAGCCAACACTTGCCAGCCGGGAAGATAGCGCCAGCCAGGGAATGTATCCCGTATGGAAGTGCGTCTGGCGCGTTGCGCGGACACAGATCGATTATTTACACGAGAATTTAAAAAATGACTCTCAAGCCAGTAAATATTGCAGTCGTAGATAAAGATACGATTGTCAAAGCTGACGTTCTGCGCAGTGAAAAGGTTGGCAGTGCTGTCAAAATTAAGGCCATCCCGAATGCAAAATACATTCTTGCTGAAGGGGAAAATGGCGTCGCGCCAGAAAACATTACGCTGAAACGCGTAGGCAAAGACCTGTTCGTCATGCTGGAAGGCACTGATGAGGATCAGCCACAGCTGATCATTGAAGACTATTTCGATAACCCGGGTGAGCTGGTCGGTAAAGGCGAAGACGGTCAATGGCATGAGTACATCGCCACCGATGGCGACGACGACCACAAAGCCGCGTTCCTGCTGGACGGTGAATCTTCCGCCCAGGCGCTGGGTGCGGGCGCGATTGCAGGTCTCGATGGTCTGGCCGTTGCGGGCACCGCATTTTCTCCTGCTCTGCTGGCGCTGGGTGCGTTAGCCGGGATTGGTGCGCTGGTAGGCCTGGGCGCCATTATTCGTCATAACCGTGACGATGGCGGTGACAAAAAAGGCACCGTTGCACCTGTTGCTACCCCTGAACTGACCGACGTGCACGACGATTACGGCACCAAAACCGGCTCGATCCCGCAAAACGGCGTGACTGATGACGCCACGCCAACATTTAGCGGTACAGGCAAAGCGGGCGATATTGTTGAGTTCTGGGAAAACAACGTCAAGCTCGGCGAAACCCGTGTCGGCGCTGACGGCACCTGGACCTGGACGCCGGAAACCCCGCTGGCGCACGGCGACCACAGCATTGTGCTGATCGGTAAAGACCCGGATGGCCGCACCAGCGCGCCGAGCGACTCTTTTGATTTCACCGTCGATCTGGAAGCCCCTGTTAAGCCGATTATTGGCGAAGTGGAAGACGATGTTGGCGCGAAAACAGGCCCAATCCAAAACGGCGATGCGACTGATGATAAACAGCCGGTCTTCCGCGGTGAAGGTGCCACGCCTGGCGATACCGTGCGCCTGATCGTTGACGACGAAGTGGTCGGCACGGCGATCGTCGGTGAAGACGGTAAATGGGAAGTGACGCCGGAAAACCCTCTGCCGGAAGGCAGCCATACCGGTAAGGTGATCATCACCGATCCGGCCGGGAACGACAGCGAACCGTCTGATGACTTTAAATTTATCGTTACGCCAGAAAAACCGGTCATCGGCGAAGTAGAAGATGACGCGGGTACCGTTGTTGGGCCAATCCAGAACGGCGGTGCAACTGACGACACGCAGCCGACGTTCCGCGGTGAAAACGGCACGCCTGGCGATACCGTCAGACTGATCGTGGACGATGAACTGGTGGGAACGGCGATCGTCGGTGACGACGGCAAGTGGGCAGTGACCCCTGAGAAACCGTTGCCGGAAGGCCGCCACACCGGGAAAGTGGTGATTACCGATCCTGAAGGCAACGCCAGCGAACCGTCTGATGATTTCGAATTTATCGTTGATCTGCAAGGTCCTGACAAGCCGGTCATTGGTGACGTTGAAGACGACCAGGGACCGTCCGTAGGGCCAATTCATGATGGTGACACCACTGACGATACCCAGCCGGTGTTCAGTGGCGACAAGGGTACGCCTGGCGACACCGTGCGTCTGATTATTGACGACGAAGTTGTGGGTACCGCAATTGTTGGTGATGACGGCAAGTGGGAAGTAACTCCGGAGAAACCGCTGCCGGAAGGGAATCATGAAGCTGTCGTCGTCATCGTTGATCCGGTCGGTAACGCCAGCGATCCGTCCGATCCGATCGGCTTCATCGTAGACACCACGCCGCCGTTAAAACCGACGATTGATAGTGTGTTTGATGATGCTGGCCTGAAAACAGGCAACCTGACCAACGGCGAGGTCACCGATGACAGCACCCCGGCCTTTACCGGTACCGCTGAGAAAAATAGCCTGGTGCACATCATTGTTAACGGTAAGGAAGTGGATTCCGTTACCGCTGACCCGACAGGTAAGTGGACCTGGACGCCGTCTCCGGCGCTGACGAACGGCCACTACGATGTGAAAGTGGTTGCCGAAGACAAAGCGGGTCTGCGTTCCGAACCATCCGATGCGTTCTCGTTTGAGCTGGTAGCAGGCGGCATTCCTCCGGCACCGGCAATCACGGACGTAATCGATGATGTTGATGCCCATGTTGGCACCGTACAGCAGGGTGGCATCACGAACGATGACAAACCGACCATCACCGGTACGGGTCAGGACGGGACGACCATTTACCTGTATGACGGCACTAACCCGACGCCAATCGGTAGCGCTGTGGTTACGGGTGGCACCTGGACCATTGATTTCGACACTGCACTTTCGCAGGGCGAGCACCGCTTCCGCGCGGTGGCGGAAAACGCCGTGGGCAACCGCAGCCCGGAAACCGGCGAGTGGATGATTATTGTGGACTCCGTTAAACCGCTGGCACCTACGGACATTGAACTGTGGGACGACTTCGGCACGCCGGGAATTATTGCGGATAACGGTACCACCGACGATAACACCCCAACCTACCGTGGTAAGGGTGACGCGAACGGTACCGCGATCATCGATCTGGGTAATGGCACCACCGTGCGCGTGCCGGTAGATGGCAGCGGTAACTGGAGCTACACCCCGGCACCGGCCCTGGCGGATGGTGACTACACCTGGAAAGTCTCGATTGAAGACAAAGCGGGTAACGTTGGACCAGAGTCTGCGCCGATCCACTTCACCGTGGACACCAGCCACAACGGTGTGTCTATCAGCCACGTGGAAGACGATGAAGGCGAACTGAAGAGCAATCTGGCCAGCGGCAGCCATACCGATGACACGACACCAACCGTTGTGGGCCGCGCGACGCCTGGTGCCGAAGTGAAAGTGTATCTGGACGGCAACTTTGTCGAGACCGTGATCGCTGACCCGGCGACCGGTGCGTGGAAATACACCTTCAACCCGGCGCTGACCACTGACAAGACGTACCAGATCACCGCCAGTGAAAATACCGGCACCGGTGATAGCGCGCAGACGGCGCCGTTTGAACTGACGCTGGATACCCGCGTACCGGTTGGCTCATTCGATAGCGTATCGGATGACGTCGGTCTGGTGCAGGACGACCTGGCGAACCCGGCAGTGACCGATGACACCACGCCAACTCTGCACGGGACCGGCGTCGCGGGTGATGTCGTGTTTATTTATGACGGTGACACGCTGATCGACTCCGTGACCGTAGGCCCGGGCAACACCTGGAACTTTACACTGCCTGCACAGAACAACGGCGCGGAACTGGCCCTGAAGACGGTGTTCCAGAGTCCGACCGGCGTGAGAAGCGCCCCGTCCGCGGAGTGGAAAATCACCATTGATACCGACGCGCCGACAAGCAGCGCGGTGGTGGATGCGATGACCCAGGACTCCGGTGTCAGCGGCAGCGACTTCATCACTAACAGTGGTAAAGCCGGTAGCCTGGTCAGCGGTCATCTCTCAGCTCCGCTGGAAGCAGGCGGGAAAGTACTGGTCTCCACTGACGGCGGGAACACCTGGCTTGAAGCGATGGTCGACGGCGACAAATGGGCGTTTGTTGACGGACAGGGACACAGTGCTGACTGGACTGTCCTGACGCGTGTGGTCGATATCGCCGGGAACTACACCGAATCCTCGCAGAAAGTGGTGCTGGATCAGGTGGCACCTGATGCACCGACCGACGTGGTGCGCAGCGGTAATGACGTGACGGTAACGCTGCCAGGCAGCGGGATTGTCGAGGGCGACACCGTGCTGGTGAAGAACGGCGACGTTACCGTGACCCATACGCTGACGGCTGCCGACATTGCTAACGGCAACGTGACCCTGACCATGCCTGCGGGTGGCTACACCGATATTCCGGTGGGCGCGGCGATTGTTGACGCGGCGGGTAACAGCTCCAGCTACCGCACCAGCGCGTTTACCAGTACCAACAACTTCGAAGACGACACGGAGTTCGCGGACATTAACGCGGGAGCGTGGGTACACGGGATGCGTTTCTCCCACACACCAGGTACCGGCCCGACGGATTATGAGTTCAACAAACAGGTCATTGGCACGGGTAGCACCAACAGTCTGTATCTCTACAGTAGCTCAGGAGATAACGGGATGGCAGGCAGCATGTTCGTTGATTTCCAGTATGGCGCTAAAACGATCGATTTCGTTTTCAACCCGCGCCTTGCTGGCCCCTCGACGGTGGTGACGTTCTACGACATCAACGGCAATGAGATTAGTTCGCAGACGGTGAGTGCTTTCCTCAGCAACCGTAACGTCCCGGTGTCGTTTACCAGCCCGGATGATACACCGGTTTACCGGATGGAGATCCACCACGAGGAGCAACCAACAAGCACCGGGTTTGGTTTCAGCATCGATAACCTGGTGGTGAGCGGAACGGCGAAAACCGTCACCCCGGGTGAATTCCTGGCGGATAACCAGGGCGATATCTGGTACGGGGACGCAGCGGACAACCTGTATCAGGTTGCGGACGTGGCCAGCCTGACCGGTGCGGTGATTCAGGGTGGAGAAGGCACCGACACGCTGAAGCTGCTGGGGGCGGATCAGCACCTCGACCTGAGCGCGCTGACCCACCCTGTCCAGTCAGTGGAAGTGTTCGACATTACGGGAACAGGCAACAACACCCTGACGCTGAGTGCGGGGGATGTGCTGGAAAACGCCACGCAGAACCTGTTCCACGACAACGACTTCAACCAAATGATGGTGAAGGGCGACGCGGGGGACACGGTGAATCTGAGCGACCTGCTGCCGAACGGTATGGACCCGGGTAACTGGACCGATGGCGGGACGGTGAATGTTGGGGGAGTGGAGTATCAGTCTTATCAGATGGATAGCCTGAATACCGAGATCCTCGTTCAGATGGGAGTCACGGTCACGCTACAGAACCATTAATTGATGCCAGGAAAGTGAGGCTCCTGCACCGGAGCCTCCAGAACGTTTTAGACCAAAACATAAACAGAATTCATTTGGAAAATTGTATGAAAAAGACCATTACTTCTAACAACAATACCGAAAATATCGCTGCAATGGCGACCTTACCACCGCTGCCGAGTGACGTTTTACTGTGGAACGACTACCAGTTCCCCCGTGAAATTCACAACGGCGATCCGAGCGAAGATAACACCCCAACCTTTAGCGGTAAGGGTGAGGCGGGCATGACGGCGGTGATCGACCTCGGTGGCGGTCAGAGCGTTCGCGTACCGGTCAGTTCAGAAGGTATCTGGAGCTGGACCCCTGCGCCTGCGCTGGCGGACGGGTCTTATACCTGGTCTGTCGCTCTGGAAGACAATCAGGGCAACCGCGGTCCGTCTACCCCGCCAATCAGCTTCACCATCGATACGGTGGGTAATGCGGTGTCCATCAGCCACGCTGAAGATAACACCGGTACGCTGACCAACCCGCTGGCAAGCGGCAGCAGCACGGATGACGTTAACCCGGTAATCGTGGGGACGGCGACGCCGGGTTCTCTGGTAACGCTGTATGTGGACGGTAACCCGGTTGGTTCAATGACGGCCGATCCGACAACCGGCGAGTGGGCGATTGAGATCAACCCGGCGCTGGAATCGGGTAAAACCTACGAGATCACCGCGGGAGAGTATAGTGGCCCGGGTGAAATCCCTGCGCCGACGCGTCCGTTCCTGTTGACGGTAGATACCGTTGTGCCGACCGGCACCTTCGATCGTATTGAAGACAACGAAGGCCGTTATAAGGGTGATGTGGCCAACCCGGGCGTGACCGATGACACCACCCCAACCCTGCACGGTACCGGCCGTCCGGGGGATATCGTGTTCGTGCGCAACGGCAGCGACATCATTGATTCAGTCACTGTTCGCCCTGACGGCAGCTGGGAATACATCCTGCCTGAGCAGACGAACGGCACTGCGCTGGACGTCAGCGTGGTCTTCCGTGGCCCGACCGGTGTGGAAAGCGCACCGACCGCACCGTGGAAGCTGGTGATTGATACTGAAGCACCAAACAAACCGATTATTGGCGACGTCGAGGACGACCAGGGTCCGGATGTCGGCCCTATTCACAACGGTGACACCACGGATGACACGCAGCCGGTATTCAGCGGCGAAGGCGCCGTGCCTGGCGATACCGTTGAACTGATTGTTGATGACGAAGTCGTGGGGACCGCGATTGTCGGTGACGACGGTAAATGGGAAGTGACCCCGGAGAAACCGCTGCCGGAAGGCGAACATGAAGCGGTAGTCGTGATCACCGATCCTGCGGGCAACGCCAGCGAGCCGTCCGATCCGATCGACTTTATCGTCGACACGCAGCCGCCGGCAAAACCGACGATCGATACCGTTTATGATGACGCAGGTCAGCATACTGGCAATATCGCTAACGGTGGTATTACGGACGACAGCACCCCGGACTTTACCGGTACGGCCGAGAAGGGCAGCCTGGTGTTTATCATTGTGAACGGGAAAACCGTTGACTCTGTGACCGCTGACGCCTCAACCGGGATCTGGACCTGGACGCCAGCACTGGGCATGGCCAACGGCCATTACGATGTCACCGTTGTGGCGCAGGACAAAGCGGGGCTGCGTTCCGAGCCGTCTGATGCGTTCTCGTTTGACCTGCTGGCGGGCGGTATTCCGACGGCTCCGGCCATTACTGACGTGATCGACGACGTTGACGCGCACGTGGGTACGGTACAAAACGGCGGCATCACGAACGACGCACGCCCGACCATTACCGGTACCGCACAGGATGGCACCACGGTCTATCTGTACGATGGCACTAACCCGGATCCGATCGGCAGTGCCGTGGTAACGGGTGGCCGCTGGACCATTGACTTTGATTCTGATCTGCCGCAGGGCGAGCACCGCTTCCGTGCCGTGGCCGAAGACAGAACCGGTAACCGCGGTCCGGAAACCGGCGAGTGGGTGATTATTGTCGATTCCGTTGATCCGCTGGCACCTACGGACATTGAGCTGTGGGACGACTTCGGCACGCCGGGTCTGATCGCCAATGACGACACCACCGATGACAACACCCCAACCTACCGTGGTAAGGGTGAAGCGAACGGTACCGCGATTATCGATCTGGGTAACGGTACTACCGTGCGCGTACCGGTAGACGAGAAAGGTAACTGGAGCTACACCCCAGCACCTGCGCTGGCGGATGGCGACTATACCTGGAAAGTCTCTATCGAAGACAAAGCAGGTAACGTGGGTCCGGCTTCTGACCCTATCCACTTTATCGTGGATACCAGCCGTAACGGTGTTTCCATCAGCCACGTTGTGGACGATCAGGGCGACTTCGTCGGTAATCTGGGCAGCGGTAGCCACACTGACGACACGACCCCAACAGTGGTGGGCCATGCGACGGCGGGTGCCCTGGTGAAAGTGTACGTTGATGGCAAATACATCGACAGCGTGCGCGCTGACGCCGTAACCGGTGCATGGCAGTACACCCTCAGCCCGGCGCTGACAGCGGATGCAACCTATAAGATCACCGCCAGCGAAGACGCAGGCGCAGGTGAGAGTGCACAAACCGCACCGTTCGAACTGACGCTGGATACGCGTGTGCCGACAGGTTCTCTGGATCGCGTCGCGGATGACGTGGGTCTGGTTCAGGGCGATCTGGCGAACCCGGCCGTGACCGATGACACCACCCCAACCCTGTACGGTAAAGGTGTGGCAGGTGATGTGGTGTTTATCTACGACGGTACCCGACTGCTTGACTCCGTCACCGTAGGGCCAGCAAATACCTGGAACTACACGCTGCCACAGCAGAACAACGGCACTGAGCTGTCTCTGACAGCGGTATTCCAGAGCCCGACCGGCGTGAAGAGCGCACCAACGGCTGCGTGGAGCCTGACCATTGATACCGAAGCGCCAAACGCGCCGGTTATTACCGGCTCCTGGGATGATGTCCAGGGCGGTGTATATAACGGTCTGGTGGGTAATGGCGGTGTAACCAACGACAGAACGCTGGATTTACGCGGCACGGCGGAAGCAAATAGTGTTGTTTACATTGTGATCGATAACTATGGCACTGTTGCGGGTTCCGTGACGGCGGATGCGAAAGGTAACTGGGCATTCCCTGTCACGACTAACTACAACCAGCAGTACGACTTCCATGCGTACTCTGTCGATCCGGCGGGCAACCGTTCAGTGGACTCTGCGAAGTTCTCGATTACAGTTGATACGGTCAATAACGCACCTGTCATTACCGGCTCCTGGGATGACGTTCAGGGCGGTGTGTATAACGGTCTGGTGGGTAACGGTGGCGTAACCAACGACAGAACGCTGGATTTACGCGGCACGGCGGAAGCGGGCAGCGTGGTGTATATCATCAACCCGGCAAACGGTGGGGTGCATGGTTCAACCACGGCGGGTGCGAATGGACAATGGTCTTTCCCGCTGACCACCAACTATAACCAGACGTATAACTTCCAGGCTTACTCTGTTGATAAAGCCGGGAACCGTTCGGAGAACTCCACCAACTTCGCGATTACCGTGGATACCGTGGTGGCCGCACCGAACGTAACGGTTATCTCTGATAACGTGACCGGCGGTAAAGTCGGTAACCTGGTTGACGGAGATCGTACTAACGATAACCGTCCGACCATTACCGGTAATGGTGCCGAAGCGGGTGCGAAGATTGAGATCGTGCTGGCGCTGGGTAACCAGGGATGGACGAGCGGTACAAACCTCGTCTACACCACCACGGCCAAAGCCGATGGTACCTGGAGCCTTGAAATTCCGAAGGCATTGCAGGATGGCACCTGGTACTTCCGTGCTAATCAGACTGACCTGGCGGGCAACAAGAGCGCTCTGGGGAACCAGCACTATGTTGTTGTCGATACCGTGGCTGCCGCGCCGAACGTAACGGTTATTACTGATAACGTGGCGGGCGGTAAAGTCGGTAACCTGGTTGACGGAGATCGTACTAACGACAACCGTCCGACCATCACCGGTAACGGTGCGGAAGCGGGCGCGAAGATCGAAATCGTGCTGGCGCTGGGTAGTCAGGGGTGGACGAGCGGTACAAACCTCGTTTACACCACCACCGCCAAAGCGGACGGTACCTGGAGCCTGGAAATTCCGAAGGCATTGCAGGATGGAACCTGGTATTTCCGTGCTAATCAGACTGACCTGGCGGGCAACAAGAGTGCTCTGGGTAACCAGCACTATGTAGTGGTTGATACGGTTAACGCAGCACCGACCATTACCAGCGTGATGGATAACGTCGGGAATGAAACCGGCAATGTTGCCAACCTGGGTAAAACGGATGACAGCACGCCAACGTTGAACGGTACGGCGGAGGCAGGCAGTACGGTCTATATCGCCGTGAATGGTGGCACCTACTCGACCACCGCCTCGGCGACGGGTAGCTGGAGCTTTACACCGTCTGCACTGCCGCTGGGTAACCATACCTTTAGCGTCTTCTCGATTGATCAGGCGGGTAACAGGAGTGCGGGTGTTTCCCGTAGCCTGACGGTAATCTCACCGAAAACAAGTGGCTTTGAGGACTTTAATGCGCTGACCCCACAGAGCTATGGGAAGGGGCTGGTTACACTGGCGAGTGGTCTGAAATTTACGTTAAGCGATAACTATTATCCGGGTTACGGTGGTTCAATTTATCAGTGGGGTGTAGGGAATAGCCGTAAACTGGCACTGACCGGTGATATCACCATGCATTTTGATGGTGTGAATGCGGTAAGCATGAAGCTTTCCGGTGCAAACGACTCAATTCAATCGAGTGTCGTGAAATCCACCTTCATTGTCTACGATACTGCAGGCAAGGTGATTTCATCCGGGTATCTGCCTTCTGGGGAAGCGACCTTCTCCGCCACCGCACCAGCGGGACGCGAGATTGGCAATATTGTCTTCCATATGGGGCGTGGGGCCAGCAGTGGTCTGTCGGGCGGTGGTAATACCATCAACACCGATCAGTACATGATTGATGATGTTCGCTGGACGGTTAACACCACCCGCACTGCCTCCAGAAGCATGATGATGAGCACGGAAGAGCAGCATGACGACAACACCCATGCCGTCAGCACGCTGAACGGTCATGAGATCAATCTGGATAACCTCCAGCACAAGACCATTGATCTGACCAACAGCAAGCAGGACAAGCTGAATATCAGTCTGAACGACGTGCTGACTCACGCTGAGAAAGATCTGTTTATCGCCGATGGCAATAAACAGATGATGGTTCAGGGTAACAAAGGTGATGTTGTGAACCTGAGCGATCTGCTGCCAGACAACAGCGATCCGGGTAACTGGACCAATGCAGGCAACGTTAAAGTTTCCGGCGTGGAATATCAGGTTTACCAGGTGGAAAACCTTGATGTTGAACTGCTGGTGCAGAACGGCGTCACCGTCAACGTGAATAATCACTAACTAAAACTTTTCCAGGCCCCCGGGAGGGGGCCTGTGGAGGATTTATGACTTTTTTCAAGACCTCTTTATTCGCGGCGCTGTTTACTACCTCCGCATTTGTTATCCACCCGGCGCTGGCGGCGGAGAATTTTGGTAAGACCTATCAGCCTGTCGCTCCCGTCGGCCAGACGCAGACGCAGGTGGTTTACTACCGTGATGCCAGCAACACCGCAGGTGGCGCAGCGCATATTTATGTCGATAACGAATTCCACGACGCACTGCTGCCGGGCGGCTATACCGTTTTCTGTCTGGCGCCGGGCAAGCATAATCTGGGCGCGTACCAGAATGATGCACCGCAGTATCGCGGCAAAGAGCAGGGCTACAACGTCGAGATGAGCGGCGGCCAGACCTATTTCGTGCGCGTCAGCTCAACCATGAATGCGGTGCCGGAAGCCCGTACGCGCGAGCAGGCGGAAAAGGATCTCGCTGGTCTGCGTGAGCAGACGCACGTGCTGTCCCGTGCCTCAAGCGTAGAGGCCTGTAAGAACCTTGCGCCACAGTACAAAGATTACACCCTCTCGGGCGATGTGATGTTCCGCTTCGGTAAGGGAAATGAGAAGGGCGTTTCCGCTCAGGGTCGCGAGGCAGTAAAAGATCTGGTGGCGACGATCAAACGTGAAAACGTTGAACTGAAACAGATCCAAGTGATCGGCCACACGGACGCCATCGGCAGCGATCGTAGCAACTATGCGCTTGGCCTGAAGCGCGCGCAGACTGTCCGCACCATGCTGGCTGAAAACGGTCTTCCGGCTCGCCTGATGACGGCGACCAGCGTGGGCAG
The DNA here is from genome assembly GCF_056673305.1 of Enterobacter sp. MG-EB028. NCBI lineage: Bacteria > Pseudomonadati > Pseudomonadota > Gammaproteobacteria > Enterobacterales > Enterobacteriaceae > Enterobacter > Enterobacter sp. MG-EB028. Next base: position 4,557,079 of record NZ_CP195079.1, on the reverse strand, counting down.
CAATGAGCCTGTAGTCAATGACTGTGACGCCTCGAACAAGAGCGCGTTGATCTCCTGTCTGTCGCCTAACCGCCGTGTTGTGGTACGCGTAAGCGGCGATCAGAACGTGACTGCTCCTGCGCAGAAATAATCGCTAAACCCTGCCTTCCCGTAACGGGAGGGCACCATCTTTTCCCCCTGTTTCCTCTCTAAAACCTGTTTCGTGACAAAAAATAACCAGTTCCATTGAGACAGGTCTCATTAAGGCAAGACCATTCCGCGTGACAGAATATTCCTAATTCATCTCAAAAAGTCTTTTTATCTTTTTGATTTTACTGTCTTTTAACAACCAGGAACACGCGAAATATGGAATCCTCAATGGCCAATACCCAGGAGGAACAGCTGCACACTATCGCCCGTGATACCCGACTCAATGACGACACTCTGCTCAGAAGCATTGCCTGGCTGTCCGATCATTATGGTCTGGGTAAGAGCGACGATGTCTTGCTGGCTGGTCTGCCTGTTGAACAAACTCTCTCACCCTCTTTAGCGCTTGATGCGCTTAAAAATGCCGGTATCACCGGGGGGCTCATCAAGCGTAATAGTGCGGAACTGCCCGAGCAGGTTTTCCCCATGATTCTGCTGCGCAAAGGTGCGGGCGGCATGGTGCTGCTTGCGCGCGAGCGTCGTAAAAATGCCGACGATAAATGGGATCTGTTCTACTCCCTGATCATGCCGGAAGTGGGCGACGAGCCGGTTGAGCTGAACCATGAGGCGCTCAGCGAGCTGTATGTCGGTTATGCCATTGCGGCGAAACCAACTGCGCGCATTGACAGCCGGGTCAGCGATATCGCGCCGCCGCAACCAAAAGGTCACTGGCTGTTCAGTACCCTGTGGCGCTATCGCAGCTACTACCGCAGCGCGGCGCTGGCGTCGGTGCTGGTCAACGTGCTCGCGCTGGCAACGGTATTCTTCACCATGAACGTGTATGACCGCGTTATCCCTAACCAGGCCTTTACGACGCTCTGGTCGCTGGCAGCTGGCGTACTGGTGGCGATGGTCTTTGAGGCCATTACCCGTACCGTGCGGGCGCATCTGCTCGACACCGCCGGCAAGAAAGCGGATTTGATTGTCGGCAGCGTTCTGTTCCGTCAGTCGCTGGCGGTCAAAATGGAGCATAAACCGGCCTCCTCCGGCTCGTTTGCCAACCAGCTGCGCGAGTTTGAATCCGTGCGTGACTTCGTCTCATCAGCCACCCTGGCGGCCATTGCCGACTTACCTTTTGTGCTGCTGTTTATCGGCATTATTTTTGCCATCGGCGGTTCGCTGGCCTTTATCCCAATGCTGATGTTGCCGATGATCCTGATCGTCAGCCTGCTTATCCAGTCGCCGCTGGCGAAGGTAATGAAAGCCAGCCTGCAGGAAGCCTCGTTAAAGCAGGGCGTACTGATTGAATCCATTGAAGGCATGGAAACCCTGAAATCGGTCGGCGGTGAATCCTGGATGCAGAGCCGCTGGCAGAAATTCAGCGCTATGCAATCTTCCAGCGCGGCGGCGTCAAAACATTATTCGACGCTGGCGATGAACTCGGTGAGTTTCCTGCAGCAGCTGCAGACGGTGATGCTGATCGTCACCGGTGTATACCTGATCGATGCCGGTAACCTGACCCAGGGTGCGCTGATCGGTACCGTGATGCTGGCGGGTCGCGTGACCGCGCCATTAAGCCAGGTGATTGGTTTAGCCGTGCGTTATCAGCAAGCGAAAGCCGCGCTGGGCTCGCTGAACAGGCTGATGGAACACCCGACCGATCGCAGCAGCGACATTGATTACATCAAACAGCCTGAGCTGAATGGCGATATTGAGCTGAAAGGCGTGACCTTCTCCTATCCGGCGCCGCCGATGCAGCCAAACCCGGAGATCCTCAAAGGGGTCAACCTGACGATCAAGCCGGGCGAGCGCGTGGCGATTGTCGGCAAAATTGGCAGCGGTAAATCGACCCTGCTGCGCATCATCGCGCGCCTTTACACCCCGGTGAAAGGGCAGCTCTTCAGCAGCGGTCTGGATGTGAACCAGATTGAGCCCTCCGACTGGCGTAATAATGTGGGCTTTGTCGGCCAGGAAGCGCGCCTCTTTTACGGCACCCTGCGTGAAAACATTATGATTGGCCGTCAGAACGCCTCCTCTGATGAATTCCTGCACGTGCTGCGTCTGACGGGGCTGGATCAGATTGCGGCGCGTCACCCGCGCGGTATCCACATGCCTGTTGGCGAGCAGGGCAACAGTTTGTCCGGCGGCCAGCGTCAGCTGGTATCACTGGCGCGTACGCTGCTGGCGAAACCGAATCTCTTGCTGCTGGATGAACCGACCAGCGCGATGGATTCCCAGACGGAAGCCCTTTTCTTACAACACCTGAAAGTCGCGACCGCCGGACACACGCTGGTGGTGGTTACCCATCGCCCGTCGCTTCTGGCGCTGGTCGATCGCATGGTCATTATTGATGACGGCAAAATTGTGGCCGATGGTCCTAAACAGCAGGTGCTGGCCGCTCTTAACGGCGCACCCGCAAACGACAGTACCCCTGCAAAAGCCGCTACAGGAAAACAGCCCGTGGAGGCCAGCGCATGAAATTCTTAAAACGTAACAACAGCAAGGCATTATCCGCGCGTGATGCCGCCTGGATGAGCGATATCCAGGAAGCGCTATTCTCCCAGACCACGCCAAAGTCGCGCCTGGTGCTATGGCTGATTCTGGTGGTGTTCGTCGGGTTTTTAACCTGGGCGCATTTCGCCAAGGTGGAAGAGATCACCAAAGGCGACGCGAAAATCGTCTCGAAAAGCCGCGAGCAAATTATCCAGAGCCTGGAGGGCGGGATTCTCGAAGAGCTGAACGTCCGTGAGGGCGACATTGTTGAGCCGGGGCAGGTACTGCTGAAAATAGACCCGACCCGCGCCCAGTCCAGCTATCAGGAGACGCTGCGTAAAGTGGTGGCGCTGGAAGCGACCGTTAACCGCCTGCGTGCAGAGGCCTACGGCCTGCCGCTGACGTTTAGCGACCGGGTGAAACAGTACCCTTCCGAAGTGGACCTGGAAACCCGCGCCTACAACAGCCGCAAACAGGCGCTGGAAGAAGGGGTGGCCTCGCTCGAGAAAAGCTACCGCCTGGCGCAAAACGAAATTGCCATGTCCGAGCCGCTGGCCGCGCGCGGCCTGCTCTCAGAAGTGGAGCTGCTGCGTATGCGTCGTCAGGCGAATGACCTGCAATCGCAAATTGTCGAGCGTCGTAACCGCTATCAGGCGGATGCCAACGCCGAGCTGATTCGCCAGGAGCTGGATCTGGTGCAGGCCGAAGAGAGCCTGACAGGACGTGCCGACGTGGTGAGCCGGACAACCATCTCCGCGCTGGTAAAAGGCACCGTGAAAAACGTGCGTGTCACCACCATCGGCGGCGTTATCCAGCCCGGTGAACACATTATGGAAATCGTGCCGCTGGAAGACCAGCTGCTGGTTGAAGGGAAAATCAAACCGTCTGACGTCGCCTTCCTGCATGCCGGATTACCGGCAATGGTGAAAATCACCGCATACGATTTCGGCATCTACGGTGGCCTGAAAGGGCACGTGTCTCTGGTCAGCCCGGATACGCTGAAGGATGACGCCAAAGCCGCCGCTGGCCGCCCTGACGACACCTATTACCGGGTGATGGTATTAACTGACAGCAGCACGCTGAATGCGGGCGGTAAATCTCTGCCTATCATTCCCGGCATGATTGCCACGGTTGAAATCCGCACCGGTGAAAAAACCATTCTCGATTACCTGTTGAAACCTATCTTCAAAGCGAAGGAAGCGTTCCGCGAGCGTTAATATGAAAAGTAACTCTATTTTTATGCAGCGCCGCCTGGCGGCGCTGTTAACGGCCGCGGCTTGCCTGGCATCGGCTAAAAGTACCGCCAATAGCGATGGCTTATTAGCCTTTGCGCCTGTAGACCCTGCGGTAAAATCTCGCATGGTGATGGCCTCGACACCGCCCGCACCCGCTGCGCCGTTAGTGGAGCAGGCGCCGGTGACACACGCGGCCGCCGCGCCGAAACGTGATAATACGGCCCGCACGCCCAGCGAAAGGGAAATTCGCGCCCTGTTTAATGATGCGGTGAATACCGCGCTCAGTATCAGCCCCGAAGTGCGCGGCGCAAATTACAATACGGAAGCGGCAGAAGCGAATGTTGACGAAGCGAAAGGCCAGCGCTGGCCGCAGATTGATGTCGGCACCCGTTCCAAAAGTTATCAGTTTGGTGGTGGTGAGCGTCGCTACAGCGACAGCCGACCGGCGGTCACCGTGAATATGGCGACCACACTGCTCGATTTTGGCCGCACCAGTAACACCATCAAAAGCCGTGAAGCCCTGCATGACGCGGCGAAAAATAACGTCGATGCCCAGGCGGAAGAGATCGCCTGGCAGGTCAGCAGCGCGCTCATCGAACTGAGCAAGCAGCGCCAGATCATCAGCCTGAGCCAAAAGTATGTGGCCCGCATGAATGAGCTGGTCAACATGCTGGACGGGATCGTGAAGGTCGATCAGGGGCGCCGCAGCGAGCTGACGCAGGCTCGGGGGCGCTTGCTTCAGGCGCAATCATCTCTGGACACGGCCGTCTCACGTGCGCGAGATACTGAAATTACCCTTAACCGCCTGCTGGGGGACAAAAAAGTACCCCTGCCTACGGCGACGACCTGGAACCTGAAACCGGGTGAACTGACGACACAGCTTTCGGCCATCGACACGCATCCGACGATTCGCCAGGCTCAGGCGGAGACCGCGTCGGCGCTGGCGGATGCGGATGTCGCGCGCTCGGCCTCTTACCCGACAGTGACCTGGAACGTGGGCAAAAGCACCGGGCGTGACGAACTGGGGCGTGAACAGTCCTGGGAGACGGGTGTGAACGTGAGCTGGCCGATTTTCCGCGGCGGTTCTCAGCGAGCCGCTGCACTCTCTGCCGCGCGTCGTGCGGACGCCAGCAGAGAAACCATAGAAAAACAGTTACGCGATTTGGATAACCGCGTGCGCGCGGCGGATCAGGACGCCCGCAGCATGCTGGAACGCGCTGAGTTGTACCATGACTTAGCCTTTGAATCCGATCGCATTCGCCATGATTTCTTCGATCAATGGTACCACCTTGGCAGACGAACCCTGCTGGATGTGCTGAGTGCAGAAAGTGATTATTACGGTAACCAGGTTGCAGAAGCCACCAACCGCTTTGACGCTTACGCTGCTATTTTTCGTAGTTATGCCAGTGCGGGAACATTATTGCAGTGGCTGAGAAAGCAGTAATCAGCCATTTTTATAATGACCCACACAGCAGGCACAGAAAGAGAGTGCAGATGAATCAGTATTCAGGAAAGAAAATTTATATCGCCTTACTCGACGATCATCCGATTGTCCGCAAAGGGCTGGAAATTATTTTCAGCCAGGAGCCGGATTTCGAACTGAAGGGCAGCTTTGCCAGCCGCATTGATCTGATTAACTTTTTACGTACCAACCGGATTGATGTGCTTATCCTCGACTATTTGCTCGGGGATGAAGACATTGACGGATTGCCGATGATTAAGCAGTTAATGAGCAATTTTCCCTGGCTGAAAATTTTGATCTCATCGACGCTGGAAAATACCGCCATTGTTCGTATGGCGCTGAAGGCAGGCGTGCGCGGGCATATCGGCAAAAGCCGTGACGCCTCGGAAGTGGTGGATGCCGTGCGCCGCGTGGCGGCTGGGCATATCTGCCTTTCCGAAAGCATGGAGAAGGAGTTTTATCTTATCTCCGAGCCATCTGCATCCGGTGACGCTGAAGATGAACAGCATGTAATTGACGGCATTGGCCGTCTGGACCAGCTTTCTGCCCGGGAACTGGAGGTGTTACGCCTTTTCCTTTCCGGTATGTCGGTGCTGCAAATTTCTGAGAAGTTCAGCCGGAGCCGCAAAACGGTTAGCGGCCAGAAGAAATCCGCAATGAAAAAGCTGGGCGTGAAGACCGACCCGGAACTGTTCCTCTGGCACGACCAACTGCTGTGAGTGTTGTCCGGCGGCGCTACGCTTGCACGGGCCTACAATAAATCGTTCAATTAATTGATATTATTGTCGATTGTAGGCCAGCTCAGCGCGGCGCCACCCGGCAAGAAGTACTGTTACGCAGCGCCGTCGCCAGATCGCTAATAGAGCACGGCTTAAACAGACAATCGTTCATTCCCGCCTGCAAACACCGTTCCTTAATCTCATGCATCGCATTGGCGGTAAAACCAATAATCCATGCCGGTGTCCGGCCCTGCTCACGCTCAGCGTTACGCATCATGCCCGTTAGCTGATAACCGTTGATGCCCGGCATATTGCAGTCGGTGATAACCACATCAAAGGCAGTATCGGCCCAGATTTTGAGGGCCTCATCGCCACCGGAAGCCAGATGCGCGTGCTGCCCCAGCCAGGCCAGCTGTTTGGCCAACAGGATGCGGTTTGCGGGATTGTCATCCACCACCAGCACGTTAAGCGCCGGTAACTTTTCATCTTCCGCATCAGGCTGGGCAGGCGGCGTAACGGCACGGGTAACTTTAGGCAGGGAGAAGGTCGCCCTGACGGTGGTACCGACATGCTTTTCGCTGGCGAGCGTGAGCGTGCCATTCATGCTTTCACAGATGGTTCGGCTGATATATAACCCAAGGCCGGTGCCCGCCCGACGATTGTCCGCCTGGCTGAATGGCTTAAAGAGTGCGGCCTGCTGGCTGGCATCAATACCGATACCGCTGTCCTGCACCTCAATGACAAACTGGATGTTATCGGTGCCGGGCTCCACACGCTGCGATAAGGTCAGCGTCACGCTGCCGCGGTCGGTAAACTTGATGGCGTTGCTGAGCAGGTTGGAGAGCACCTGCTTAATACGCAACGGGTCGGCATAGACCTCATACAGCGCCTCTGTCGGGAAGACCTTATTCAACTGGATATTTTTTTCTATCGCCACGCCCTGGAACACCCGCATCATGTTGTCGATGAGTTTGCCGAACTGCACGGGTTCCGGGTTAAAATCGAGATGCCCTCCCTCGATACGGGAGATATCCAGGATATCGCCAATCAACCCCACCAGACCCTCTGCCGAGTCGTAGGCGACTTCCAGCGCCTGAAGATCGTGCTCGCCCTTGCGCCCTTTTTTCAGAACGATGTCCAGCATGCCGATAATGGCGTTCATCGGGGTGCGGATCTCATGGCTCATGGTTGACAGGAACACCGATTTTGCCCGGTTAGAGTCTTCGGCGCGATCTTTCGCCTCGCTCAGTTCCGCCAGCAGCGATTCACGTTCGGTCAGCATCTCGCGCAGCTGGGTGAGCTGCTCGTTCAGTTGCCTGCGCAGCGCCGCTTTACGCACAATCTGCCGACGTAAATAGAGCGCCCATCCCAGCGCTAATAGCACCAGAACGGCGCTGAAGACACCCGTGGCAATCAGCACTTCGCGATAGCGATACCAGAAGCTGTCGACCACCACCAGCTCGTTGGGTCGCCAGCGGTTCGCCAGGTTTTCCATCTCAATGGGTGAGATACTCAGCAGGACTTTATCCAGAATGCTCTGCAGTTCCGGGCTTGCCAGGCCAACGCCAAAGGAGATCCAGGCGGGGGAGTCGCCAACAATCGAAACCACCTTCAGCTTGTCCTGAAAATTGGTGTAGATCTGGTAATCCGTCATCACCAGAATACCTATTGCCGCGTCGGCATCGCCGTTGGTGATGCTGGCGAGCAGCTGCGATTCATTGCCCACGTGAACAATTTTGATCTCCGGGTAACGTTCGCGCACCAGCTGCTCCACGCCGATGTTTTTCACCAGCGCCAGGCGTTTGCCGCGCAGGTCGGCCAGCGTGTTAATGTCGTTACGTGAGGATGATGTGGCAAGAGCAAACGCGCTGCGTAAGTAGGGCCGCGTGAAGAGGACCTGACCCTTGCGCGCCTCGCTCGGCGTCACTGACGCGAGCATGTCAGCCTGCCCGTGGTTGACCTGGGCTATCAAATCATCGGTGGTATTGCCGGTCTCAAAGCTAAAGCGCAAGCCGGTGCGCAATGACACCACGGAGAAGAGATCCGCCACTACCCCGCGCAGCATCCCCTTGTTATCGATAAAGGAGACCGGGGCGGCATTATCCTGGCTGTAGATGAGCACGTTCACCACCGGATGCCGGGCGATCCACGTTTTCTCCTGGTCGGTAAAGACCAGCGACTTGGTTCCCTGTGCAATATCGACCCGATCGGGCTGCCAGCGGCGATAGAGATCCAGCTTTTCCTCTTCGGGTACCGCGCGGATGGTCGCGTTAATCAACTGGTTAAGCAGCGGGTTATTCTGGCTCAGGGCGAACCCCACTTCACGGTTGGGCAGCCGCGAGATGCGATCGATATGAATATTGTTTAAATAGTTTCGGCTCAGCGAATAGCTGTTACCGAGATAGGCGCGTGAATGCCCAAACGCCACGGCGCTCAGCGCTTCCTGATAGCTGTCAAACAGGCGAAAGCGCGCGTTGGGATAGGCCGCTTTCACCTGTGCCAGAGGCAGGTAGTCCCGGACCATCGCGACGTCGGTGTTAGCAAGGTCGTCCGCGAGAGGCTGGGTATCCCGGTCGTTCGCCCCCAGCACCGGTTTATCGCTGGCATAGGGCGTTGAGAAGACAAATGCGTCGTTGGCGTCAAAGGCGGAGACAGAGGGGATAAGATCGATATCACCGCGCGCCAGCGCCTGCCACAGCTCTTCCTGCGAGTCGTACATTTTAACCTGCACCGGCAGATTAAGCTGCCAGGACACCAGGCCGAGATAGTCGGCGCTCAGCCCCTCATATTCATGGCGTATGTTGCGCATGCCGAAAGGAGGCACGTCATAACGTGTGATACCCACCGTCAAGTTTTGCATATGCTTTAGCAGCGTTGCCTGCTCTTCGGTGAGCGGCAAGCGACTCATGCCCTCAATGGGGGTGCGCATCAGAATCTTATATTCTTCGCTGTGTGCCGGAGGCATCACGAATAAAAATAAAACCAGAAGCAAAAAACGACGAAGGTAGTGACGCATAACTTTTTATAACGCTCCTGAGCATAAGATACTGAAAGTGATATTCTGATTAAACGTTAAAAGCATTGTTATAAGACAAGGCTTGGTTATTATTCTGGCGATTGTGAATAACGAAAAGCACAATGTCTGGTCAGGAACGTTATTATTTCTACGCTATCCTCTCAATACTAATATAAGCGTGCATTTTCGCCTGCTTTTTGCTGCTTAAATCCTGCGCCATCATTGACTGCCGGGAACATCAAGACGGGTCTTGTCGCTTACTTTACAGACGAATGGGAAAATCATACGCACGATTATTTGATTTTGAGCCTGGACAATGCGTCGATCCCTTCAACCTCATTCATCTGCTGCAAAACAAGAAGCAATGCGTCAGACATTTGCTGCCCTGGCGGAGCAGTACCGTCATGCAATGGCCGTGACGGATTATGCAACGGCCTCGCGCTGCTGCGAAAAAGCGCTGGCCGTTCTGCCGCATAATATGTCGGTACAGAGCGATTACGCCCTTAGCCTGATGCGTGAGGGAAAACATGACAAGGCGTACAAAGTCTACCGCAAGATTTATCAGTCGCCCCGTCGTCATGAAGCGTCTGAAACCTGGCTCGATGGCCTGGCGGAACTGTGCGGCCATATGGGCAAAACGGATGAAATGCGCGCGTATGGTCTGGAGTCATTGACCCTCTCTGACCAGCGTTTTCGTCAGGGAACCGCCTGGCCGCTGCCCCAGACACCACCGCCACCTTTTCAGGCGGATTGCCCGGAAAAAAACATTATCGCGTTCAGTCTGTATGGCGATCTGCCGCGCTACTGCGAAACCTTAATTAAAAACATTGAGGCCGCCGCAGAGTTGTTTCCCGGCTGGCGCTGTCGCGTGTATCTGGATGACTCCGTGCCCCAGCACGTCTGGCAGCGGCTGGCGCAGGCGGGTGCCGCGCTGGTGGATATGAGCCAGGAAAAGCGCATCTATCCCACGCTGTGGCGTTTTCTGGTGATGGATGACCCGCAGGTCGAGCGTTTTTTAGTGCGTGACGCTGACTCTCTGCTCTCTGAACGGGAACAGGTTTGCGTGGAAGACTGGCTGCGCTCGCCGTTTTATTTCCACCATATGCGCGACTATTTCACCCATACCGAGCTGTTGCTGGCAGGGATGTGGGGCGGCTGTGGCGGCGCGATCCCAGACGTGGAAGGAATGATGCGTCAGTTTGTGGCGAGCTACCGGGGAAGCGCCCGTTTCACCGACCAGTATTTCCTCAAAGTGGCGATCTGGCCTACGGTCCGGCAGAGCATTTTGAATCATGATGAGATCTTCGCCTTTCACCATGCTCAACCGTGGCCTGCACATCCGCCTGTTCGCTGGCAGACTGAGCACTTCCACGTGGGCAGCAACGCCGGGTTTACCGTGCTGGCGGGGCCGAGCGAGAAAGCCAGCGGTGAAAAGCAGGCTGTCGTATTACGGATTGAGGGGGGGAGCTATCGCTATACGGCGTTGGTGCGTGATGGGCAGTGGCGATTGCCTATCCCATTCTTCCTTGCTGACGGTTTTCGCGCGGGCGAGGTGCAGGTTGAGGTTATTACGCAACCTGATTACGTCTGAGGCGCAACGTCTAGTCCTGTCTGGACCAGTAGCTCCGTCTCAATACCCGAATGGTGATAAACCTCATATTGCACGCCGTTCACGGTAACGGAGCCTCTGGCTTTCATCCATTCTCCTGGCTCTGATTCTGCAGGAAGCAGATCGGACAGATTGACCCGCTGCCCGGGAGGGCCTTTTATCAGTAGCTGCTGATTAACGTCGTCGATAAAAAGACGCTCTTCCCCCTGAATGAAAATATCGCCGAGCGCGATTTCGACCAGTGCAGGAAATTGATCGTCAGTCGCCATCTCTTTATGGGCATCGGCAGTGTTTTCGCCGTGGGCAGTTAACGTGTTATTCATTTTTTGTGGAACCTGTTTACGCATAGCAAATCTGCTGCGTTTTTACCTTCCAGCAGGGGAGGGGACAATAAGTCCGGTCTTATAAAAATCCGCTGACGATAGTTTTTAAAAACAAGACCGACCTTAATCCCGACTTGCCCACCTATTGCTAAAATTCCTGCAAATTATGGCGGTTATCCAGACAATGCAGAACGAAGCGCGGTTGCTAAAATTAACGCTGTGCCAGCCTGCTGATTTCCAGCCCTCACTTTTCAGGGAACGACTCCAACGATGCGTTTTATCACCGCCCGGTTAATTAGCCTTTTTATGCTGCTTTGCAGTATCGGGCAGATTCAGGCCCAGGAACTGACCCTGCAACGCCGCGTGCAGGTCAATGCGCCGCATGTCCAGTTTAGTGGTGACGTGCAGCAATGGCTGAAACACAATCAGACGCTTCACGTGGGCGTCTGGGGGCCGCCGCATCCTCCTCTCAGCGAAGGCATGGGGCACGGACTTTTCAGCGGGATTGCGGCCGATTATCTAGCGCTGCTGGAAGATAGCCTGAAGGTCAACGTCAAACTCCACTATTACAACCAGAGTCGTGATGCTTTCCAGGCGCTGCGTCGCCATGAAATTCAGATGGTGGCGATGTGGAACCCGGAGCTGTGGCCAAACGCCGAACTGGTGACCACGCCGCCATGGCTGCTGGATAAGTCGGTCTTAATGACCACTCGCGAGCGAGCCGATGACGCGCCTGAAGAGAGCCCAAAGACATTAGGTTTGATGACTGATACCAACGCCAGCCCGGCGCTGCGTCGCCACTATCCCGGCAGTACGCTCCGTTTCCAGTCCTGGTATCCTTCAGCCGTCAGCGCGCTGGCGTTTAAGCAGATAGATGCCCTGTGGATTAACCGGGCCAGTGCGGAGTACCTTACCCAGTATCATCAGGCTCAGGGGATACGCTGGCGCTACAGCCCGGCGCTGCCCAATCTGAACATGAGTTTTGGTGTAGATCGCCAGCTGCCGCAACTGGTGGAAGCCATCGACGCGGTCTTCAAACATATCCCCTTAGCCAGCCGTTTGCGTATTACCACCAGTTGGGGGCTTAACCGGAGCTTCGTCATTACCGCCAATCCGCTGGCGCTGGATCGGGAGGAGGAGAACTGGCTGCGTGAGCATAGCCAGATCCAGGTGATTCTGGATAGTCGCCAGCGCCCGCTCTCGTTTCTGGAGGATGGCACGCCAGCGGGTCTGGTGGTTGATCTGCTCAACCAATTTAGCGAGCAGTATGATATTCACTTCACGATATTGACCGCCGGTAGCGACGACGAACTCAACGCGTTAAAGCAGAATAACCCGGATGCGCTGGTGCTCAGGCAGTTGGCTGACGTGTCGCAAAAAACGTCCGCGGCCATGGCGATGTCCTCGCCGTTGCTCACCACGCCGGCCGTGGTGGTGATGGATCAGACGATCAAACGACCGGACGATTTTGCCCAGCTGAAGGGTGAAAAGCTGGCGATTATGGCCGACGATCCGCTGCGCCCCTGGCTGGAAACCTGGTATCCTACAATCAAACTGGTGTCGTTGACCCACATGGACGACGCGCTGGCGCGGTTGAAAAAAGGCGAAGTGCGCGGTGTGATCGCGCCGCAGTTTATCGCCAACTACCTGGTGACGCGCCATCATCCCACCCGTTTTCATCTGGCCGTCACGGTGCCTGTCCCCCTCATCGATGTCGTCATTGCCGCGCAAACCGAGACCAGCCAGCCAGTTAATATTCTCAATAAAGCGCTGGCAGATATGCAGCCACAGGCACTGATGCAGCTGGCGGGTGACTGGCGACAAGCGGCCATCGACAATAGCGAAACCTGGGCGCAAAGTTCATTACTCAATTCTCTGGTCTGGGGCGTGCTGCTTCTGCTGGTGGTGACAGGGTGTTGGTTATGGATACAGTATCTGCGCGCCGCGCTGCGCCGTGGCAATGTCTTGCAGCGCCAGCTTACCGAACAGTTACGTTTTACCCAGGCGCTGATCGACGCCTCGCCCGTGGCGCTCTACGTTCGCGATCGTAACGGCCATCTGCTGCGCTACAACCAGGCCTGGGCAGATACCATCGGCCAGCCGGGCGATGCCTTCCAGGGGCAGCCAGTAACCGCGATCGACATGGTAGAACCGGCGGTGCTGGCGAACCTGGAGGCGAAATACCAGCAGGCGTTACAGGATGGGCAACCGCAGAACTGGGCTGACAGTTTTACGATAAACAACCAGACGCGCTACCTGCAGGGCTGGATTGTGCCGTGGCACGACAGCCAGGGTGAAATTGGTGGTCTGATTGGCGGCTGGCTGGATGTCACTGAAAAAGAGCTGCTGATTGCTCAGCTCTCTGAGACCAAAAGTAATCTGGAGCAGGCGATAGGCAGCAAGAATGCCTTTATGCAGAGCATGGGGCATGAAGTGCGCACCCCGCTCAGCGTCATCACCGGCCTGCTGGAGATGGAGCTTCAGGCGCTCGATGCGCGGCATGAGCATAATGAAAACCTGAATCTGATTTGGGAATCCTCCCTCAACCTGCTTTCGCTGATCGGCGATATGTTTGACGTCTTCCGTGCAGATAACCCGCAGCTGAACGGAACGATGCGCAGCACGCATCTGCCCCAGTTAATCCACAGTACCGTGGCGCTTTACCGGCAGCAGGCTGAAGCGAAAGGGATCACCCTGAACGTGCTGATCGAGCTCTCTGTCGAGCGTTTTACCACCGATCCGCTGCTGATTATTCGCATCCTCTCCAGCCTGCTGCGTAACGCCATCAAGCATTCGAATGGTCAGGATATTGACGTTGAAGTGTATGAGGGCAGCAAAGAGCCGAATGCCACGACGATCCCGCTGGTCATCGAAGTGTGCGATCGGGGCGAGGGCATTGACGAGCACCTGATTGAGGACATTGCCAGACGAGCGCACCACGTGACGCTGAAATCAGAGTGGACCGACACCGGGTTCAGTTTACCGGCCTGCCTGTATATGGCCCATGCCGCCGGTGCGGAGGTACGTATCGACAGTGAACCGCATGAGGGCTGCGTGGTGAGCCTTCACTTCAACGCGGTGCCTGCCGCCAGCAAAGTGCTAACCCCTCCGCCTGTCGAACATATGCGCAGCCTGCATATTCTTGGGGTCGACGACTATCCGCCAGCACGCCGTGCGCTGCGGCAGCGGCTGGAGTCCTGGGGGCACCGGGTTTCGCTGGCGACACAGGGGGCGGAAGCGCTGTCGATGTGGCAGCAAAATCCTGGCCGCTACGATGTGATTATTACCGACTGCACGATGCCGGAGATGGACGGCTATGAGCTGGCGCAGCAGATCCGTCATACCGAACAGCTTTATGGTCATCCGCCTGTCCCGATATTCGGCCTGACGGCGATGAGCGGCGCAGAAACGGCAGCGCGCTGTATCGATGCTGGTATGAATGAATATCTGGAGAAACCGCTGACGGCGGAAAAACTCCAGACGCTGCTGGATCGTTATTTTGCCGGCAGCAGCGCGAAGCCTGCCCTGGAGAGCGATGCCACGCGGGCGCTGCAGGCCGAAATGGTGGAGGTGAACAGACAGGATGCCAGCCAGTTGACGCAGTGGCTCGCACAGAAAAATCGCGATAAGGTTGGCCGTATGGCGCACCGTATCAATGGTGGCGCAAGGATGATGAGCATGACATCTTTGCAGCAAGCCTGTGAACAGCTGGAAACGGCCTGTAACGACGATCGACCCTGGCAAGAGATTGACCTTCTGGTCAACCGCGTGCTGGAAGAGATAACCCGGTTTAATCAGCAGCTATCGTCAGACGAAGAGGTAGGATGAACGAGCCCCCCTGCGCACAAAAACAGCTACAGAGCGCCTGCGCGCTCATCGAAAGCGTTCTCGGAAGCAAGCTGATGGCAATTCACTTATACGGTTCGGCGATGGACGGCGGCCTGAAGCCGCTGAGCGATATCGACCTGCTGGTCACGGTACGTTCGCCGCTGCGGGATGAACAACGCCATACCTTGATGCAGAAGCTGCTGGCGATTTCGGCCTGGCCCGGCACGTCGGAGATTTACCGGGCGCTGGAAGTAACGGTCGTAGTCTGGTCGCAGATTGTGCCATGGCACTTTCCGCCCGTGCGGGAACTGCAGTTTGGAGAATGGCTACGGGATGATATTACAAACGGGAAATACGAACCGGCGCAGCCTGACCCCGATCTGGCGATTTTACTGACCAAAGCGCGTCAGAACAGTCTCCCTCTGCGGGGAAAAGCGGCCTGCGAGTTATTCGAGGCTGTGCCTGAAAACGATCTGCTGGAGACCTTTCGTCAGACTCTGACGCTGTGGAGCAGGGCTGACGATCTTAAGGGTGATGAAAGACACATCCTCCTGACGCTGGCGCGTATCGGGTATAGCGTTGAGACGGGTAAGATCGCGGCTAAAGACGAGGCCGCAGCCTGGCTGCGGCCGCAATTGCCCGAAGCTCATGCGAAACTGCTGGAGGAGGCGCGTGCAGAGTATCTCGGGTTGGTCACCGTGGACTGGGCAGAAAAAATGCCGCAGGTTGCGGCATTTGTCCGTGATGTCAAAAAAGCGATACAGGAAAAAATGGCGTAGTGCCATCCTGTAACGCTCTGGTTAGCGCATCGTCACAAACTCTTCCGCCGCCGTCGGGTGGATCGCCACGGTATTGTCGAAGTCTTTTTTGGTTGCGCCCATCTTCAGCGCCACCGCAAAGCCCTGCAGGATCTCGTCCATGCCGAAACCGATGCCGTGGATGCCGACAATCTTCTCTTCCGGGCCCACGCAGACCAGCTTCATGCGGCACGGCTGGCGGTGGGAGGTAACCGCGGTATACATTGCGGTGAACGCCGATTTATACACTTTCACCTGGTCGTCGCCATACTGCTCGCGCGCCTGAGGCTCGGTTAAGCCGACGGTGCCGATTGGCGGGTGGCTGAAGACCACGGTCGGGATATTGCTGTAGTCCAGATGCTCGTCCGGCTTGTTGTTAAACAGGCGCTCGGAGAGACGACGGCCCGCCGCAACAGCTACCGGCGTCAGCTCAACGGCACCGGTGTTATCGCCGACCGCGTAAATGCCCGGCACGCTGGTATTCTGGAACTTATCGACGACGATGTAGCCTTTATCGTTGGTTTTCACGCCCGTTACAGCCAGGTTGAAGCTGTCGTTCGCCGGTTCACGACCAATCGCCCAGATCAGGCAATCAACGGTCTGGCTGCGGCCATCTTCCAGCTCAAGCGTCAGGCTGCCGTCCGCGTTTTTCACCACCGCTTTTGGCACGGCATTAGTGTGCAGGGTCGGGCCTTCGGTGTTCATCACTTCAACCAGGGTATCGACAATCAGCGGGTCAAAGCTGCGCAGCGGCGCGTGCTTACGCACGAACAGGTGCGCTTCTGCGCCCAGGCCGTTAATCACGCCGGCCAGTTCCACCGCGATGTACCCCGCGCCAACAACGGCAACGCGTTTTGGCAGGGCAGGCAGCTCGAAGAAACCGTCGGAGTCGATGCCGTATTCAGCGCCCGGAATGTTCGGGTGGCTCGGACGGCCGCCGGTGGCGATCAGGATGTGATCGGCGGTGATCGTCTCGCCGTTCACTTCGATCGTTTTCGCGTCCACAAAGCGGGCAAAGCCGTGGATCACGTCAACGTTATTTTTACCCAGCACGTTGTCGTATGAGGTGTGAATACGGTCGATGTAGGCGGTACGGCTGGCGATCAGCTTGTCCCAGTCGAAGTGGTTGATGGTGGTGTCAAAGCCGTAGTCCGGGCCGTACATATGGATAGCTTCACGGATTTGCGCCGCGTGCCACATCACTTTCTTCGGTACACAACCCACGTTCACGCAGGTGCCGCCCAGCGCTTTGGCTTCAATCAGCGCACACTTCTGGCCGTACATGGCCGCGCGGTTGATGGAGGCGATGCCGCCGCTGCCGCCGCCGATTGCGATGTAGTCATAATGCTTAGTCATAGCTTTTGTCCTTAATCGTGAATTGCCGCGATTGTATACCTGAAATCAATAGTTTCCACCGATGGCTGCGATTACTCCGGCACGATCCAGCTGACGGTGGCGTGGCCTGTACCCGCTGGCACCAGCGTTTTATGCAGCCACGGCAGCACGTTGTTCATCTGCGCTTCGAGCTTCCACGGCGGGTTGATCACAATCATCCCGGAGGCGGTCATGCCGCGCTGGTCGCTGTCCGGGCGTACCGCCAGCTCAATCTGCAGGATTTTGCGGATGCCGGTCGCCTCCAGATCTTTGATCATGCGCTTGATCTGCGCGCGCAGCACCACCGGGTACCACAGGGCGTAGGTCCCGGTGGCGAAGCGTTTGTAGCCTTCATGGATGCCGGTCACCACCGCCTGATAGTCGGTTTTGATTTCGTACGGCGGGTCTATCAGCACCAGGCCGCGGCGCGAAACCGGCGGCAGCCTGGCTTTCAGCTGCTGGTAGCCGTCGGATTTTTCCACGCGGGCGCGGCTGTCTTTCTGGAATTCAGAACGCAGCAGCGGGAAGTCGCTCGGATGCAGCTCGGTCAGCTGGAGGCTGTCCTGCTCGCGCAGCAGCTGGCGGGCAATCAGCGGCGAGCCCGGGTAGTAGCGAAGCTGTCCGTTGCGGTTGAAGTGATTGACCACGCCGATGTACGGCTCCAGCTCGGCAGGCAGATCGTCCTGCTGCCAGATGCGGGCAATCCCTTCCAGATATTCACCGGTACGCTCAGCATGTTCGCCGCTCAGCTGGTAACGGCCCGCGCCCGCGTGGGTGTCCAGATAGAGAAACGGCTTCTCTTTCTCTTTGAGCGATTCGATGATCAGGCTCTGAACGGTGTGTTTAAGGACGTCGGCGTGGTTGCCTGCGTGGAAGCTGTGGCGATAACTGAGCATGGGTATTGATATTCCGCTGAATTGACGATTTGCCACAGTTTACAGCAGAACGGCACAGATTACCCGTAGGCCCGGTAAGCGCGGCTATTGAAATCCTCTACACTTAACCCCATTACTGAACAATATGCACAGCGCCGGATGCGCGCTTCATTCACCTATTTCAACAGGACAGCGTTTATGACCAATCCATTACTGACGCCTTTTTCGTTGCCGCCGTTTTCTAAAATCCTCCCTGAGCATGTTGTTCCAGCCGTTACCCGGTCGCTGGAAAACTGCCGTGCGGCGGTAGAAAGCGTGGTTGCGCAGGGCGGGCCGTACACCTGGGAAAATCTGTGTCAGCCGCTGGCCGAAGTGGACGACGTGCTGGGGCGCATCTTCTCCCCGGTGAGCCACCTGAACTCGGTTAAAAACAGCCCGGAACTGCGCGAAGCTTACGAACAAACCCTGCCGCTGCTCTCTGAGTACAGCACCTGGGTTGGTCAGCACGAAGGGCTGTACAAAGCCTACCGCGACCTGCGCGACGGCGACCACTATGCTGAACTGAACACGGCGCAGAAAAAATCCGTCGATAACGCCCTGCGTGATTTTGAGCTGTCCGGTATCGGTCTGCCAAAAGAGAAACAGGTTCGCTACGGTGAAATCGCCGCGCGCCTGTCCGAGCTGGGCAACCAGTACAGCAACAACGTCCTCGACGCCACCATGGGCTGGACAAAGCTGATTACCGACGAAGCGGAACTGGCCGGTATGCCGGAAAGCGCGCTGGCGGCGGCAAAAGCCCAGGCCGAAGCGAAAGAGCAGGAAGGTTTCCTGTTAACGCTGGATATCCCAAGCTATCTGCCGGTGATGACCTACTGCGACAACCAGGCCCTGCGCGAAGAGATGTATCGCGCGTACAGCACACGCGCCTCCGATCAGGGGCCGAATGCCGGTAAGTGGGATAACAGCCCGGTGATGGCGGAGATCCTCGCCCTGCGCCACGAGCTGGCCCAGCTGCTCGGCTTCGACAGCTACGCCGATAAATCCCTCGCCACCAAAATGGCGGAGAACCCGCAGCAGGTACTCGACTTCCTGACCGATCTGGCGAAACGCGCCCGTCCTCAGGGTGAGAAAGAGCTGGCCCAGCTGCGCGCCTTCGCGAAAGCGGAGTTCGGCGTAGACGAGCTGCAGCCGTGGGATATCGCTTACTACAGCGAAAAACAGAAGCAGCACCTCTACAGCATCAGCGACGAGCAGCTGCGCCCGTACTTCCCGGAAAACAAAGCCGTTAACGGCCTGTTCGAAGTGGTGAAACGCATCTATGGCATCACCGCCAAAGAGCGTACTGATATCGACGTATGGCACCCGGACGTGCGCTTCTTCGAGCTGTATGACGAGAAAAACGAGCTGCGCGGCAGCTTCTACCTTGACCTCTACGCGCGTGAAAACAAGCGCGGCGGGGCGTGGATGGACGACTGCGTGGGCCAGATGCGTAAAGCCGACGGCTCCCTGCAGAAGCCGGTCGCCTACCTGACCTGTAACTTCAACCGTCCGGTGAACGGCAAGCCTGCGCTGTTCACTCACGACGAAGTGATTACCCTGTTCCACGAGTTCGGTCACGGCCTGCACCATATGCTGACCCGCATCGAAACCGCAGGCGTTGCCGGCATCAGCGGCGTGCCGTGGGATGCGGTCGAGCTGCCAAGCCAGTTTATGGAAAACTGGTGCTGGGAGCCGGACGCGCTGGCGTTTATCTCCGGTCACTATGAAACCGGCGAACCGCTGCCGAAAGCGCTGCTGGATAAAATGCTGGCGGCGAAAAACTACCAGGCGGCAATGTTCATCCTGCGTCAGCTGGAGTTCGGCCTGTTCGACTTCCGCCTGCACGCGGAGTTTAGCCCGGAGCAGGGCGCGAAAATCCTTGAAACCCTGGCCGAGATTAAAAAGCAGGTTGCCGTTATTCCAGGGCCAACCTGGGGCCGCTTCCCGCACGCGTTCAGCCACATCTTCGCGGGCGGCTACGCGGCGGGCTACTACAGCTACCTGTGGGCCGACGTGCTGGCGGCGGATGCCTTCTCTCGCTTCGAAGAAGAGGGGATCTTCAACCGCGAAACCGGCCAGTCGTTCCTCGACAACATCCTGACCCGTGGCGGGTCTGAAGAGCCAATGGTGCTGTTCAAACGCTTCCGCGGCCGCGAGCCGCAGCTGGATGCGATGCTTGAACATTACGGGATCAAAGGCTGATTGTTACGTGAAGATCTGCTTAGTTGATGAAACGGGCGCCGGAGACGGCGCCTTATCCGTTCTGGCGGCCCGCTGGGGGCTGGAGCACGACGAAGAGAACCTGATGGCGCTGGTGATGACGACAGCGCATCTCGAATTACGCAAGCGCGACGAACCGAAGCTCGGCGGGATTTTTGTCGACTTCGTTGGCGGGGCGATGGCGCACCGGCGCAAGTTCGGCGGCGGTCGCGGCGAAGCGGTGGCCAAAGCGGTCGGCATTAAAGGAAGCTATCTCCCGGACGTGGTGGACGCCACGGCGGGGCTGGGGCGTGATGCCTTTGTGCTGGCGTCGGTGGGCTGTCATGTGCGCATGCTGGAGCGCAATCCGGTGGTGGCCGCGCTGCTCGACGACGGGCTAGCGCGAGGCTACGCAGACCCGGAAATCGGCCCGTGGCTGCAGGAGCGCTTGCAGCTTATCCACGCTTCAAGCCTGACGGCGCTGACCGATATCACCCCGCGCCCGCAGGTGGTCTATCTCGACCCTATGTTCCCGCATAAGCAGAAAAGCGCGCTGGTGAAGAAAGAGATGCGGGTGTTTCAGTCGCTGGTGGGGCCGGATTTAGACGCAGATGGCCTGCTGGAGCCGGCTCGTCAGCTCGCGACGAAGCGGGTGGTGGTGAAGCGTCCGGACTACGCGCCGCCGCTGGCGGACGTTGCCACGACCAACGCGGTGACCACTAAAGGACACCGGTTTGATATTTATGTCCCCTCACCCCAACCCCTCTCCCCATAGGGGCGAGGGGCTCGATCGTTCCCTCTCCCCTATGGGGAGAGGGTTAGGGTGAGGGGTAAGCTAAGGTTTGTGCCTTACTTACTCGTCTTCTTCGTCACGCAGTGGAACAATCAGCATATCCACGTGAACGGTGTTAATCAGCTGGCGCGCGGAAGACATCAGCTTGCTCCAGAAGTCCTGATGGTGTCCGCATACCACCAGATCCATATCGTATTTCTTAATCGCATCAACCAGTACCTGGCCCAGGTCGCCGCTGCCGCTCAGGGTTTCGGTGATTGGATAGCCCGCGTTGGTGGACAGTTCGCTCAGGGCATGGTGAGTCTCTTCGGAGATGCGTTTCTGCATATCGCCGAGATTTACGTCGATCAGACCGGTGTAGAGGTCGGAGTAATTCACATCAACGTGAATCAGGGAGACTTTCGCGTTGTAGGGACGTGCCATGGATACTGCTTTATCAACCAGCACTTTGCTCTCCGGAGAGAGGTCTACCGCGATGAGAATGTGTTTGTAAGCCATAGTGTTACTCCTTCCTTAAGTTATCGATGACTAAATGAGAATGCCGTCGTCTGATACTTTCATTACGGCCCAGTTAAACATATTTTTCAAGCTTTGGTGTTGATAACGATTAACCTTGTGGCAAAAAAATTAACGGATCTCCTACACTATTTAATGAGCCGTTCGGATATTAAAACGCGAACCGGATCGACTTTTGGTCATTCTTTCACTGAACTGTCTGTCAGGGCATTGGGGTGCGGTAGCTCAGGAGCCTTGCTTCGTGGGCGGACGCCGGGGAGGATGTATGATTAGCACCGTCGCATTGTTTTGGGCGTTATGCGTAGTTTGCATAGTGAATATGGCGCGCTACTTCTCATCGTTACGTGCGCTGTTAGTGGTACTTCGTGGTTGCGATCCGTTGCTGTATCAGTATGTGGACGGTGGAGGGTTCTTCACCTCGCATGGACAGCCCAGCAAGCAGATGCGTCTGGTCGGGTATATCTACTACCAGCGCTACCGCGATCATCACGATGAAGAGTTTATCCGTCGCTGCGAGCGTCTGCGTCGTCAGTTCATTTTGACCAGCGCCCTGTGCGGGCTGGTCGTGGTCAGTATGATTGCATTGATGATTTGGCACTGAGCATAAAAAAAGCGGGCCAGTTTCCTGACCCGCTTTTTTGTCGCCTTCAAGCGATTAAATCAGCTTCAACGAAATCCAGTACAGACCGCCAGACAGCAGGATGGACGCCGGAAGGGTGAACACCCAGGCCATCAGAATGTTGGTCACGGTTTTGCGCTGCAGACCGCCGCCGTCAACAATCATGGTACCTGCCACGGACGAGGAGAGTACGTGAGTGGTGGATACCGGCATACCGGTATAGCTCGCCAGACCGATAGATACCGCCGCCGTCATCTGCGCGGACATACCCTGCGCATAGGTCATGCCTTTCTTACCGATCTTCTCGCCGATGGTGGTCGCTACACGACGCCAGCCAATCATTGTACCAATACCCAGTGCCAGCGCGACGGCCATGATGATCCAGATAGGCGCGTACTCGATGGTGTTGAGCATGTCGCTTTTCAGTTTCTTCAGCAGACGTTTGTCGTCAGCATTCACCTCTGGCAGCTTCGCGACTTTATCGGTCACGTCAGAGATGCAGAGCATGATACGACGCAGTTGACCACGCTGTTCAACGGCCAGTTTGTCGTAGCTTTCGATATTACCCAGCATGCCCTTGGCGCGTTCCAGCGCGTTAATCGCGTTAGCCGGATGGCAGTGGAATTCGCCCGGTGCCGTCGTCGCACCTGATTCCGGGGAAGGGATCAGCTGATCAACGCCGGTCGCTTTTTTCAGCAGCTCAGGGTGTTGCTGGAAATAGGTCTCAACGTTGTTGACCGCATCACGGGTACGGGTGATTTCGTAACCAGAAGCGTTCATGTTCACCACGAAGCCCGCCGGTGCGACGCCGATCAGAACCAGCATCACCAGACCAATGCCTTTCTGCCCGTCGTTCGCGCCATGAGAGAAGGCCACGCCGATAGCGGAAATGATCAGGGCGATACGCGTCCAGAACGGCGGCTTTTTCTTGCCGTCTTTCTTCTCACGCTCAGCTGGCGTCAGGTGGATACGCGCGCGTTTCTTCGTGTTGCTCCAGTAGCGACGCAGGATGAAAATCAATCCACCCGCAACCACCAGGCCCACGATAGGGGAGATGATCAGAGAGCCGAAAATACCCAGTACTTTAGGCAGGTTCAGTGCATCAACAACCGATGTCCCGGTCATCAGGGCGTTGGTTAACCCGATACCGATAATCGCGCCGATGAGGGTGTGAGAGCTGGATGCAGGCAGGCCGAAATACCAGGTACCGAGGTTCCAGATAATGGCAGCAAGCAGCATTGAGAACACCATGGCAAGGCCATGACCGGAACTCACGTTAAGCAGCAGATCCGTTGGCAGCATATGCACGATGGCATACGCAACGCTCAGTCCGCCCAGGAGGACACCAAAAAAGTTAAATACCGCCGCCATAACGACCGCAAGCTGCGATCGCATTGCGCGAGTGTAGATAACCGTTGCTACTGCGTTTGCAGTGTCGTGGAAGCCGTTGATCGCTTCGTAAAACAGTACAAAAACCAGAGCAAGCAATAGTAAAAGCCCGGTATGTAAATCCAGGCCGGCAAACAAATGTAGCATAGGACGTTACGCCATTTTGAGGACATGAACGCGGCGCATTATCCAGGACAAATGCGCAACGGGCAAAGTGAAATATAGACTTTTTTTGACATACCACCTGATTTGAGAAAAGTGCCTGAAAGGATAATCGTTAAATTTCAATGGAATGGCTTTGTAATATCTTTTTACGCTGGTGTGACCACAGAGGAAACTTTACAATCCGCGGCAGTTAACGAAGAGGGTTTTGACGTGGAAAGGTTTGATGCCGTGGTAATTGGCGCCGGTGCGGCGGGTATGTTTTGTGCGGCGATGGCCGGACAGGCGGGTCGTCGCGTACTGTTGCTGGACAACGGAAAAAAGCCAGGCCGCAAAATCCTGATGTCGGGCGGCGGGCGCTGCAACTTCACCAATCTTTATGTCGAACCCGCGGCCTATTTGAGCCAGAACCGTCATTTTTGCAAATCTGCGCTGGCGCGATATACCCAGTGGGACTTTATCGACCTGGTGGGTAAGCACGGCATCGCGTGGCATGAAAAGACCCTGGGGCAGCTGTTCTGCGACGACTCCGCGCAGCAGATTGTCGATATGCTGGTGGCCGAGTGCGAGAAGGGCGGCGTGGTGATGCGCCTGCGCACGGAAGTGCTGGAGGTGGCTCGCGACGAGCAGGGGTACACGCTGCAGCTGAACGGTGACACCGTCAGCGCCGATAACCTGGTCATCGCCAGCGGCGGTCTGTCGATGCCGGGGCTGGGCGCGTCACCGTTCGGCTATAAAATCGCCGAACAGTTTGGCCTGAAGGTTCTGCCAACCCGCGCCGGGCTGGTGCCGTTCACGCTGCATAAGCCGCTGCTGGAGCAGCTTCAGACGCTTTCCGGCGTCTCTGTACCTTCAGTCATTACTGCAGAAGACGGGACGGTATTCCGCGAAAACCTGCTCTTTACCCACCGCGGTCTCTCCGGCCCGGCGGTACTGCAAATCTCCAGCTACTGGCAGCCGGGGGAATTCGTCACGGTTAACCTGCTCCCGGACTGCGATCTCGACGCGTTCCTTAACGAGCAGCGTACCGCGCACCCGAATCAGAGCCTGAAAAACACCCTGGCGATGCAGCTGCCAAAACGTCTGGTTGAATGTTTGCAGGTGCTGGGGCAGATCCCGGACGTGTCGCTCAAGCAGCTTAACAGCCGCGAGCAGGAAGCGTTGGTGGATACGCTAACGAACTGGCGCGTTCAGCCAAACGGCACCGAGGGGTATCGCACGGCGGAAGTGACGCTGGGCGGCGTTGACACGAATGAGCTTTCTTCACGCACGATGGAAGCGCGTAACGTACCGGGGCTCTACTTTATCGGCGAAGTGATGGACGTTACCGGCTGGCTCGGCGGATATAATTTCCAGTGGGCGTGGTCGAGCGCCTGGGCGTGCGCGCAGGCGCTGCAAAACGCGCAATAAATTGCCGGGGAGTCTCCTCCCCGGCAGTGTTGCTCCATTCAGATGATGTAAGAATTAATCCGGGATGATGTAATCCGCAATGCGGAAGGTGACTTTACCCGTCCAGCTGTTATCACGGTAAGAACCAATGGCGAGACTGTCCTGAGTGAAGCCATTGAAGTTCCCGGCCGCAATGGAGGCACCGAATTTTTCATACTGATTTTTACCCCAGTAGACTTTCGCAACACCTTCACTCACCAGCGTATTAATATCGATCATGCCTTCATCATCAGCGTAATCATCCAGGCTTTTACCGCCGTTGATCACATACACGGCGCCGACCTGAGTGCCGCTGGAGTTCAGCGCATTCGGATCGCCAATCACCAGATCCTTCTTACCGTCACCGTTCAAGTCCACATTACCGAGAATGCTGTTCCCGAACCCTGCCAGCTTGCTGCCAGGCCTGTCGGCGTAGATAGCATAGCCATCTCGTACGCTAAATTTTTTGTTGTAGTTCAGCCGGGTGTGCGCCGCATCAAGGAACAGGGATGATGGCAGCTTACTGCCGTCGGTCTTACCTTTGATAATCCAGACCAGCCCGGAACGTTTTTTATCGATACCCATGTCGGCAGGGGCGCTAATCGCAAAAGCGTTATAATGTGTACTCAGGAAGTTACCTAACGGCGTAATGGTGCCGTTATTGGGCTTATCCTGCGTATAGGCGCTATGATCGTTACTCCCTTCACCTCCGCCGGACTGACCGCCAAGGAAAGCTGCCCCCATACCGTGAATGCGGGTTGCCTGCGTCGCGTTTAACGAGGCAATGTCGAGATTCCCCTGGTTGAAGCTGCTGCCGTAGACAAGATAAGCCGTACCGCGCCCATCAGTGCCGCTGTTTTCGGATTTACGGCCTTCATTGACGGATTCCGGGTCGACGATCAGATAATCACTGAAGCCGTCGCCGTTAATATCCCCGACATCGCTGATCTGCTGTCCAAGGTTGTAGTTAAGCGGTTTCTCCGGACCGTTGGTGGCGGTCATCTGCGGACGAATATAGGCGCCGGTTGCGGCAGGGATCTCCCAGTCGCCCAGGTTGTTGCGCTTAATATCGATATTCTGCCACTGGTCGCCTGGCTTTTGGGCGCCGTAGATAATGACCGCGCCGCCGCGTCCGCCAGTGCCTTCGATATCGCCGATAGCGAGATCGACCATCTTGTTAGCCACTGCAGAATTTTTATATTTAATTGGGCCTACCGCGGCGCCAAACCAGCCGCCGGTATTCGCATTGCCTGAAGAATTCACCGTACGGATGCGAATACCCAGGCGAGCGTCGCCGTTGTCGATATCATTGAGGTCAATCTGATTAGAAAGACGCGCGCCTGTACGGTGATGCGGCCCGCCCCAGATAATATAGACCTGATCATGCCAGTGGGAGGCGATAACTAAATCGTCATATCCATCACCGTTAATATCACCAATTTTGCGTACCGCAACGCCCATCCATTTTGTCGTCACTGAGCCGGGCTTATTCGCTTTATTGCTGTGGAAGATTTTAAGCGCGTTTTGCGGATCGAATTCACCTACGTTGTTCACTTCCTGCATGGTTTTACCGCCGGAAGTTCCGAAAATAACGTAGGCAATCCCTTTCGCGCCATCCCCCCAGGGGGCCGTGATCACAATATCTTCGCCCGCGATATGTGTGCCGTTGTCCTTATCGGAAAACTTACCGATAGTGGTCATTGTCATACCGAAATAGTCATTACTCTTTTCACCCTTGATGGCGAAAGGCGCTGAGTAGGGCTCAATATCGCTGGCGATGGCCTGAGATGCCGTGAAGCCTGTACCTAATAAGGCCGCAATGCAAAATGCTATGCGCGTTTTACTTTTTAGTTTCATGCTATATATCCTTATACAAATCCATTTTTAAATACCCGGCAACTCATTTCTATAGCGCTATGAGTTGCAGTGAAATAAGACCTTTCTTTAGTGGATTAAGTTTTTTCTTTATTTGAACTCGAAATCCAGCGTTGATGTGGCTTCAAATTTCCCCGGTTCTGGAGATTTTTCTCCTTGTTGCACGGGCGTAGCTACAATAGTGACATTACCCTCCTGTGTCGGAATGGCCGAACTGCTGCCATCAATTTTATTACCGTTGTGTTCAAGTTTTATCCCTAAATCGTTGCGATCCCCTCCTTCTTTGTTACGGGTTCTGATAAAACCAGCGTCATTAAAATCGGAGGTGCGAAATTTAATATTCGCCTTGCTGACATCCGCTTCGTCATCACAGGTTACGTTGAGCGGAATGCTTTTTTGCTTACTGTTGGCTTCAGGCGTAAATTCATTTGCTGGAATATCACCAAACGGGATGTTAATGGGTTCTCCGCCATTAATCGTACAATTTGGCGGGATAGTAATACTCATTTCAAAGCTGAGTTTCACAAATGGTTTAGTGGGATCGAAATCACCTGATTTTTTTCGGGCGTAAACTGTAAGTAGCTCTTGTGCAGGGTATACATGATGGCCTGTGATCTTCTTGGTTAACTCTACTGAAACCGTCCCGCTAGAACCCGTTTTAAACGGATGTTCTTCATTAACATCGTCACAGTCGAGATTCGTTATGTTTTGATTATCTACCCCTGAAAGATTTTGCAAATCAACAGTCGCTTGATTTTGGATAGTACCACCAATGTCTATCCTAAAGCCGATATTAATACCTTTCTCTTCATCGAATGGATAGTAAATAAACTCGCCATTACGTTTACCACTTCCCGATTTCAGCACGTCACTGGTAAATTTAAAGAAGACACTTTCTTTATCGGACGAGTTTTTACAGAAGCATATGCCCGAAAAGTTTTGATTATTATCCCATCCCTCCTGTACAGACCCTGGTATATGTTCGGCAGTGAGATTTTTGCTAATCGGAAAAACGGTTGCTCCGCCAATTGGCCAGCAACTGCCCGGAATAGCAGCAAAGGCAGGCGATCCCATCAATCCGCCTGCTGCCAGGCACACGAGTAACGCTAATTTTTTCATGATTAATTCCTTACATCATTAACGGGTTTTTTGCAGATCTGTGTTAACTGCACAATTCCGCTAATCGTGGGTTCCTGGCCAGAAAGCTGATAGTTAACCTGGCAACGCTGATTGGGTTTCTTACCCCAGCTCACGTCTAACGTTCCTTTTTCCGCCATCCCTGTGAGGAATACGCTGCCTTCATCACCCACAATGCTGCTGGTGGTGTTTTGAGAAACAACGGCGCCGAATGGAACGGGTTTACCCTGCGCATCTTTCAGGGTCATCATCAGGCGTTTACCCACAGCGGTGGTAAAACGTGCCCGAACGATGGCTCCCCGGGTGGGAACGACTTTATGGCTATTGCTTTCCAGCTCAACATCATCTGGCAGCGTGTCGGGTCTCAGCTGGATTGTGCTCTCCTGATAAGGGGCCAGGTACGGCACCACGGCATATCCCCAGGAGTCGGTACGCACGCCAGCGTGGTTACGGACGCTGACACCTGCGGCATCCGGCGCTTCAACCAGAGCGACCGTTTCACCCAGCGACTGCGCCAGCGTGACGCCATGCGGGTGAACCAGCACGCCGCCTCGCAGGTTATAATTCAGCCGCTGTGCGTCCCGGCTATAGCCATACCCGGCGCCAACCTGCGCATAGCGTCCGCTATAGCTAAGCGATGCATCGCTGCTGTTTGCCTGGCTGCCTGGGTTGATGTTCTGCTGTACGCTCCAGTTCAGGTTATTGTCCTCAAGGGCGCTGCCGCTCAGGGAAACGCTGTGGCCAGGCGAGCGGTTATCTGCTGCGGAAAATGAGTAACCGGCACGTGCAGAGCGGAGCCATTTGTCCAGAGGAACGCTCACGCTCAGGCTGAACAGATTGTCCTGGTTATAGCGACGCTGGTTATCCTCTTTTGTTACGTTCAGATAGTGGCTGTAGTTCAGGCTATAGCTGATACCGTTCCAGCTATTGCCATAGCCCAGCGAGGCAGAGGTCGTGCGTTTTTTGCTGGTGTGGTAATCCTCGCTGACCAGCATGGAGGAGAGATAGCCGAGGTTTTCTCCCAGGTTTTGGTTTAGCGTCAGTTCTGTACGGCTGCGACGTCGCTCCGGGATGGAGTGCTGCGAGTGGTAGCTGCTCAGCGTTTCACCCAGCGTGTAGTAATCGGACGTTGAGTAGCGATAGCCCGCAATCGCAACGTTAGTGCCGGTAGAGAGCAGGTTTTTGTTATAGCGAAGGCGTAGCGACTGCCCCCGGTTTTTCTCTGCATGCTTCGTGGTTGCCCAGGCCTGGGTAATATCAAATGACAGTGCGCCAAAATCACCCATGTTTTTTCCCATGCCAAAGAGCAGGGACTGGTATTGACTGGCGGCCTGCATGCCACCGTATATCGAGGTTTCCCATGGAAGACCGTAAATCAGGCTCCCTTGCGAAAACGGCGCATTCTCAGCATCGCTGCTGCTGGAACGATAGGTGCCGCTAATGACTTCATATTTATATTGTCCTTCCCGCTGCATAACCGCTAACGACGCGTAAGGCACTAAAGAGACTTGCTCGCTGCCATCTGCCTCTTTCACAACCACTTTCAGCTCGCCGCTGCTGCCGAGGTAAAGATCGTTGATGACAAATTCGCCGGGCGGGACATAGCTTTGATAAATGCTGTAGCCATTCTGATAAATGGTGATCTGGGCATTAGTACGGGCGATACCGCGGATTACGGGGGCATAGCCCCGCATGCTTCCCGGAAGCATCTGTTCGTCGGAATAGAGCTGCACGCCGCGAAATGGGGTGCTGTCGAAGACGTCAGAGGTTGAACTATTATCCCCGACAATCAGCTGGCTATTCAGGGCGCTGATATCGCGCTGTAAATAGGTATAGACCGATTCCCAGCGACCGGCTTGCCCCTGGCTATTGCTCCAGGTCGAAAAATTGCGTAAACGCCATGGGCCAACGTTCAGACCCGGACGCAGGCTAAGGTACTGGCTATCGGTTCCCGTCCCGTTATTCGAGGTCCAGCTGGCGCCGCTGTAGTTGTAGCTGAGCGTCAGGCCCGGAATTCCCTGCTCCCGACGCGCGGGATCGATGTATCCGTGAGCCTGGCTGTCCAGGGCCGCCTGGGGAATGCTAAGTCTTAACGCCTGCTCGCTGAAGTCAAACTCGCTGCTCGCGTGCGGGATCGCCGCCAGTTTTGCGCAGCCCTGAGTATCATCCTGCAGCAGCGGGAAGGCAGCCGTTTTTACGCCAAACGACTGAAGCGTCTCCCTGCTAAGGCACGGAGCGAGAATATTTTTATGCTGCGCGTTCTCTTCGAGTCGAAACGTAATATCGCGCGTGTCGATCATTTTATTGTTAAGAAAGAGGTCAACGCGATAAACGCCGGGTGTCTGGCTATCTTTATTCTCAAAGAGAGAAAGGTCGACAGCGGTACGCGGCGCGCCGCCTGTTTCCAGAAAGGCCGGGTCGAAATAATCACTGGCGTATAGTGCGCTGGGTAATATCCAGGCAAAGCAAAGCGCTGGACGAATGCCCCAAAATATAGTCATGAAAAATACCCCTGCGAGGTTATTGTTTTAAAATTGTTATTCTATTTTTTGTGTGATTAACTGGCTGTTGCCGCCATAATCATTGATATATTTCCATTGTACGGTTGCGTTGTTTTTTAGTTGCGCGTTATTCACAGTAATTTTTTTACTGCTTTTAGGTGCCAGCATATCAATCTCTGACCATTTTTTGTTATTGATCATCACCTCCGCAAATGAAATGTAATAAGACGAATTATTGCGTACGATTAGTTCATTATTTTTAACAGACCACTGGACATTCTTGCCAATGTCCCTCGTTTCATCTGCTAAATTCGCCGGGCGATAAAATAATTTGATTCGGGTATTTACCGCTATCTGGAGTTTGTTGACATCCTCTCTTGAAGAGGACGGGATCGATTTTACGTTGAGCCAGAAAAGCGATTCACGATCCTGCGGCAACGCGGCGCCGTTATAGATAATACGTAGTGCGTTGGCTTTACCTCCATCAAGACGAAATAGCGGTGGCGTCACAATAAACGGGGCTTTGGTACCCTGTGTATCATTGCCTTGTACCCAGCTTTGTACCAGGAAAGGGCTGGCAGTATTGTTTCTGACATTAATATTGCTCTCTTTCTTGTCGGCATTATATACCACTCGCGTATTCGATAAGGTCACACTGGCGTGTGACAAACAAGAGCCCAGGAGCAAGGCCAGCAGCGTCAGGTAGCGTTTCCTTAACATAAAACATCCTTGCGTTCCGGGCTATTATTCATAGCCCGGAACTGAGTTGAGTAGTTTATTTATAGATAATGGTGTAATCCGCAACCGCATCTGCTTTACCGGCGGTCACAGTATCAATGGTTGATTTATAACGGGCTGAATACAGCAGAGTGGCTGTCCCCGTGGTGCCATCACCGGTAATAGGAACAAACTTATTTGGGTTTTCACCCAGTCTCATAGGTGTTCCATCTTCATTCAGGAATTCAATACCCAAACCCGTTGCGGCGTCGGCACCGGTTTTAAGCGCGAGCAGATTGTTATCATTAGAATCATAAGCACCGCCAAATCGTGCTCCGGCTTCTTTAAGAACGGCGGTATCGCAGTTGGACAGATCTATCTGGATGCGGTGAATACCCGCAACGTCACCTTTTTCTTTAAACGCCGAAGACGAGATGGTACCCATTTGAATCGTTGGGTTACCTCCCTGACCATTAATATCGACATCACATGTGCTCGCGGTAATGGTGCCCGTGAAGTTGATTTGCCCTGCACCCTTACCAGGATCTGCCGCATGGCTGGAAGGACTGGCAGCGGCAGCCAATAATAATCCCATGGCAATGACGGATTTATTCATCTTTAAACTATTCCTTAGTGTGTAAATGTTAGAACATTATTATTTCAGGTTTGTAACTCAAAAGAGTTGCTGTGTCCGCGAAACGCGGATATTCCGTTAATGCGAAAAGTTAACGTGGGTATTCAGCATTGCTTACCAGTACGTATGAACAATTTCCATCGCCAGAAGTCTGAATATATTGCGTAATCAGGTTAACAAGAGATTAAAAAAAATAAAGTGATAACGCTGTGATTTGTCTTTTGTCTCTTTAAAATCAATTAGTTATGATTCTCTTATCAGGGTTTTATCAGCATTTTTTTGTGAGAATTTTACGGCTTATTTACTACTCGCAGAATATTGTGTTCTGCTCTGACAATAAAATTCTCAGAATAATGAAAGAATAATCTACGAAAGAATAATTTGCCTTTCTGAAAAGGACGCATATGAGGGGTCGTCGTAATGCAGGACAGGATGACATCGCGCTATGCGTTTTTTTACTGCTTCTCTCTCTGGCGATTTTAACATCACATTTACATTGTCGGGCCGGTGCGAAGAAGTGTTATTATTATTCTCTTGCCCGGTGATACGGGCGTTTTCTTCTTTTTGTTGCAAACGTTATCTCTGCCAGCGCGCAGATGAATGTTAAGGATAGATTCATGGCTTCTGCTCATCTCGGTTTCCCGACTGAAACCGTTGTTGTCTTTGTGGTGATGGCCGTTGGGGCGATGTTTATCGACCTCTTCATGCACCGTCACGATAAACCTGTTTCGCTCAAAAGTGCGGCCATGTGGTCCGTTTTCTGGTTCTCGATGGCGATGGCCTTCGCCGGGTTTCTGTATATCCACCACGGCGCCGAGATGGCGAGCCTGTTCCTCACCGGTTACGCACTGGAAGAGGTGCTCTCTATCGATAACCTGTTCGTGATGATGGCGATCTTCGCCTGGTTCGGCGTGCCGGATAAGTACCGTCACCGCGTGCTCTACTGGGGCGTACTGGGGGCGATAGTCTTCCGCGGTATTTTCGTGGCGATCGGCACCAGCCTGCTGAGCTTGGGGCCGTACGTGGAGGTCATTTTCGCGCTGGTCGTCGGCTGGACGGCAGTGATGATGCTCAAACGCAATGAAGAGAGTGATGAAGTGGAGGATTACTCCGGGCATCTCGCTTATCGCTTGGTGAAACGCTTTTACCCGGTCTGGCCAAAAATCAGCAGCCACGCCTTTATTCTGACCCAGAAAGAGGTAGATGCGGAGCTGGAGAAGCCGGAAAACCAGGACGTGACGGTAGGTCGCGTGAAGAAGGCGAAACGCTATGCGACGCCGTTGCTGCTTTGCGTGGCGGTAGTGGAACTCTCTGACGTGATGTTCGCGTTTGACTCCGTGCCGGCCATTATTGCCGTGAGCCGCGAGCCGCTGATTATCTACAGCGCCATGATGTTCGCCATTCTCGGCCTGCGTACGCTCTACTTTGTTCTGGAAGCGCTCAAGCAGTATCTGGTGCACCTTGAGAAAGCGGTGGTGCTGCTGCTGTTCTTCGTGGCGTTCAAGCTGGGGTTAAATGCCACCGACCACTTCTGGCACCACGGTTACAGCATTGGCGCGACGGCCAGCCTGTTTGTGGTGTTAGGTGTGCTGGCGCTGGGGATTATTGCGAGCGTGATGTTCCCGGGGAAACGTACTGCCTGATACATCGCTTTTCTCCCTCTCCCTGTGGGTTGAGGGTTCCCCAGTAATTTTTAAGCAGAAGCAATAATGTTGTTTCAGAACGAGTTAAGGCTTTCAGCGATGCTATGGTCCGGCTGTAAATCGCTGAGGCGTTTCCGTAAGGCCGGGGCGAGGCGCATGGATGCGCCGAGAGGGCGGGCTTTACAGGGATGTTACCTCCGCCCGTCCCCGACAAGCCGGAAGGAATAAGCCGAAGGCACCGCGAAGCGGCGATTTACCGCCGGGAGCCCGGGTCGCCAGGGCGGTGGCGACTGAGCCGCCCTGGCACGTTCACCGGTACAGAAATCACAGAGTAGCAAGGAACATAAAGTGAACGGAATGACCACCAGAGCCGTATGTTCCCCCTCACCCCAGCCCTCTCCCTCAAGGGAGAGGGGGTCGTCCATGCAAACATTATTTTGTGGGGATCCCTCAGCCCACGTGGAGAGGGCCGCGGTGAGGGCAACAGACCGCACCTAACCCTTAATCGGCGAATTCCGGCGCTTGCGCGGATGGTGGAAGTGCCGCCAGTGCGGATCCTGCGCCGCCGCCAGCAGTTCGTGGTCGCCGCGGGTGTCTCCCCAGGCGCGCAGATGATAGGCGTTCAGATCGCCGTACACTTTTTCCAGCCTTGCCACCTTCTGGGCGCAGCGGCAGTTATTTCCCGTGA
The DNA here is from genome assembly GCF_056673305.1 of Enterobacter sp. MG-EB028. Taxonomy (NCBI): domain Bacteria; kingdom Pseudomonadati; phylum Pseudomonadota; class Gammaproteobacteria; order Enterobacterales; family Enterobacteriaceae; genus Enterobacter; species Enterobacter sp. MG-EB028. The sequence goes on along the minus strand of NZ_CP195079.1, from coordinate 4,522,882 downwards.
TGCGCCCCGTCAGCTTGCCGTCCTTCACTTCCAGCTGCGTGCCAATTAGCTTGATGCCAAGCTTGTCCGCCCACGGCTGGAGCACCAGCGCCGGAGACGCGGAACAGATAGTCACTTCCGCCCCTGAATTCACCTCAGCCGCCACAGCCAGAACCCCTTCGGGGCGCATCAGCTTGTTCCAGTATTTTTCGCAAAAGGCTTCCGCCTGCTGGCGTAGCCAGCGTTCGTCCACGCCCGTCAGGAACGTTTTGATCAGCACTTCCTTTAGCTCATCGCGCGTCAGCTTGCGGCGCACGCAGTGGAGCGTGGGCAGCGCCATGCGCACCAGGCGACCCGCAAAGTAGCGTTTCCCAAAGGCAAAACGCAGGAAAGGGATAAAGCTGTCGTGGTGCGTGAGCGTCCCATCGAAGTCAAAGACAGAGAGCACGCTGGATTTCGCCACCGTCTCGTCGGCAATCATATTGGTCATAAATACGTCTTAGCTGAAATACACATTCTGTCGATCAGTTTACCTGCTTTACCTGAACAGTCCTTACATCACCACCCTTTTTTTTCTCAATCTTGCGATCTGAAAGTGAGTCCAATTTTGGCCTCAATAATGATTGGTGAAAAAATGAGCTGTCTATATTATCGCCACATCGAAAGATATTTAGGGGGAACGTTGGCCCCCACAGGTAAGGAAAATTCACTCTTAGCTCCTGTTCAGATATGACATTCAGATCGCTTATTTCAATCCTCACGTTAAGTTTTGCTTCGTTTTCCGCACTGAGTTTTCAGCTGCCCGCCTCCATGATCTCGGTGAAGAGTGGCTTTGCGGAATCGCCGGTGAAGTCGGCCCTGCTTCACCAGGAGACGGGCCCACTCCGCTCCCGGATACTGGATCAATACCAGAAATGGAAAGGTACCCACTATCAGTGGGGCGGCACCACGCACCGCGGGGTGGATTGCTCCGCGCTCATGCAGCATCTGTTCAGCGATGCGGCGAATCTTCACTTACCGCGCACGACGAGCGAGCAGATCCATCGCGGTGTGCAGGTGGAGCAATACCGTCTGAAGGCGGGAGATTTAGTCTTCTTCCAGACGGGCCCGAACCGCAAGCACGTCGGTGTTTATATTGGTAACAGCCAGTTTATTCATGCCTCCAGCAGCCAGGGCGTAACGGTTTCAACCCTGACTGATGGCTACTGGCAGGATCGTTACATTACCGCCCGTCGTGTCGCGGGCAGCGCGGCCTGACGATATTAAATAATGTCATCAACAACGCCACCGTCGACGCGCAATGCCGCGCCCGAGGTGGCGGAGGCCTGCGTCGAACAGACATAAATCACCATATTTGCCACCTCTTCAACCGTGGCGGCGCGCTGGATAACCGAGCTGGGGCGGTTGGCCATCACAAACTCTTTCGCCAGTTGCTCCAGCGATTTACCTGTTTTCTCGATCTCATCTTTCATCATTTCAGCGAAACCGTCCGACATCGTCGGGCCCGGCAGCACGCTGTTCACCGTCACGCCGCTTCCCGCCACGAACTTTGCCAGCCCGCGCGCCAGCGAGAGCTGGGCCGTTTTGGTCACCCCGTAGTGGATCATGTCTGCCGGGATATTGCAGGCCGACTCGGAGGAGATAAACACCACGCGGCCCCAGCCTTTTTTCACCATGCCCGGCAGCAGGGCGCGGGAGAGGCGTACGCCGGACATCACGTTGGTCTGCCAGTAGCGTTCCCAGGTTTCATCGTCGGTGCCATAGAAATCCTGCGGGCCGTAAATTCCGGCGTTGTTCACCAGAATATCGACGTCGCTCGCGACCTTCAGCAGGGATTCAACCCCTTCCGCGGTGCTGAGATCGGCAATGGCGGCACGCACCTGCACGCCGGGCACAACCTGCTGCAGCTGCTGAATACCCTTGTTCACCGAGTCGGTGCTGCGGCCATTAACGATCACTTCCGCGCCGCTTTCCGCCAGGCCTCTGGCAATGGCGAACCCGATCCCACCGGTTGAGGCGGTGACCAGGGCCACTTTCCCCGCAAAGTCGATTTTCATCATCAGCTCCTTATCGTTTTAACGTTCGGACCTTAAAGCGTAGCAGGTGATGATGACGGCTCCTGGCTAAAAAGACGCAGCAGCGTCTCGACCTGCTCATCCAGCGGGGCGAGGGTGCGTTTCACGATCAGATGCAGCGGCGTGGCCCGACGAACGCCGTGGCTCAGCGGGAGGATTTTTAGCACGCCTTGCTCCAGCTGGGGCTGAACGCGCTCTTCGGGCAGCCAGCCGTAGCCGACCTGAGAGACGACCGCCTCTATGGCGGCATCAACGGTCGAGAATGTCCACGACTCGCCCGCAGCCCGCGCGGCGTTCTGGCTGTCCGCTATCTGGATAAGCGGCCACGGGCGCAGCATCTCATCACTCAGCGGCGCGTCGAGGCCAAAGAGGGGATGCTGGTGATGCGCGACGGCGACAAAGTCGATATTCATCAGCCATTCGCCGAGCCCGGTAATGTCCTGGCGGCGGGTTAAGACCATCACATCGGCCTCGTTGTTCATGACATCGGCGCGGGTATTTTCAAGCACCTCCGTGAGGCGGACCTGAGTTTGCGGATACTGTTGCTGGAACTGGCGCAGAATGGCGAACAGGCGGCGGCGGGGGAAAATGGAGTCCACCACCAGATCCAACCGCGTGCGCATCCCGTTACGAAGGGTCGCCGCGCGCGTCTCGACGTACGAAAACGCTTTTAGCAAAGGTTTCACCTGGCTGAGAAGCAGTTCTCCGGCCGGGGTTAACACCGCCCGGCGCCCCTCTGGCGCCAGCAGCGCCACGCCCAGCCGCTCCTGCAGCAGCGACAGGTTATAGCTTACCGATGACTGGCTGCGGTGGGTTTCTTCCGCGGCTTTGGCAAAGCTGCCCGCGTCCACCACTTTTTCCAGTAAAGCCCACTGTTCCAGCGTCGTCTTGTGCATAACGTATCTAAATTTTGGATGAATTTGATTAAAACATAGCGTTATTCATTCATTTTTTGAAGGTTTAAGATCGTCTCATCAAAACGAAGGAGACATTTTATGAACACATTCGACAAACACGACTTGAGCGGCTTCGTTGGTAAACATCTGGTATATACCTACGATAACGGCTGGAATTACGAAATTTACATCAAAAATGAAAACACCATCGACTACCGTATTCACAGCGGTCTGGTGGGTAATCGCTGGGTGAAAGATCAGCGGGTGTATATCGTTCGCGTCGGTGAAAGCATCTATAAAATTTCCTGGACCGAGCCAACCGGCACCGACGTCAGCCTGATTGCGAACCTGGGTGACCGACTGTTCCACGGCACCATCTTCTTCCCACGCTGGGTCATGAATAACCCGGAAAAAACCGTCTGCTTCCAGAACGATCACATTCCGCTGATGAACAGCTATCGCGACGCTGGCCCGACCTATCCAACGGAAGTGATTGATGAATTCGCAACAATCACCTTTGTACGCGACTGTGGTGCCAATGATGAAAGCGTGATTGCCTGTGCGGCCAGCGAGTTACCGGAAAACTTTCCCGATAACTTAAAATAAGCGCGACAATTAACTAAAAAGAAAAGTTCCCGGCTATTTCTTCTTTTTAAGAAATAGCCGGGATTTTTTTTGTTTGTTGATGTCTGGTTTAAAATAACATTTTGTAAAAATTGAATTGGATCACGAAATAAATAATTCATAATTATATAAGTGACTGTTTATAAATGAAATGATGGTGTTTTTGTTACATCTGGAATACGCATCTTAATTTTTCCCTAAGAAATGAACGATACCTTGATATGAGTTTATGGTTCGTTGAAATAAACGAACAGGCAATTGGTTAATATCAAGCGCGTGCCATTCTTATTGCAAGGAAATTAATGATGAGTGATTTTTTGCCTTTTTCCCGCCCGTCGATGGGTAATGAGGAATTAGCGGCGTTGCAGGAGGTTTTAACCTCCGGCTGGATCACCACCGGGCCTAAAAATCAGGAACTTGAAGCGGCATTTTGTCAGCAGACGGGGAACCAGCACGCGATTGCCGTCTGTTCGGCGACGGCGGGCATGCACGTCACGCTGATGGCGCTGGATATTGGCCCGGGCGATGAGGTCATTACCCCCTCTCAGACCTGGGTCTCCACGCTGAATATGATCGTGTTGCTGGGCGCCACGCCGGTCATGATCGATGTGGACAAAGAGACATTGATGGTCACGCCGGAAGCGGTTGAAGCCGCCGTTACCCCGCGTACCAAAGCGATTATTCCGGTGCATTATGCCGGCGCGCCGTGTGATATCGACGCCATTCATGCCGTCGGCGAGCGTCACGGTATTCCGGTGATTGAAGACGCGGCCCATGCCGCCGGAACGTACTACAAGAACCGTCACGTGGGCTGGAAAGGCACGGCGATTTTTTCCTTCCACGCCATCAAAAACATGACCTGCGCGGAAGGCGGTTTAGTCGTCACGGATAATGCCCGGCTGGCACAGCGGATCCGCAGTCTGAAATTCCACGGTCTGGGCGTCGATGCCTATGACCGCCAGACGCACGGCCGTGCGCCGCAGGCGGAAGTGATCGCGCCGGGGTATAAATACAACCTGGCGGATATCAACGCCGCGCTGGCGCTGGTACAGCTGGGCAAGCTGAAAGAGGCCAATAAACGCCGTGAGGAAATCGCGCAACGCTACCTGCGCGAACTTGCCGATACGCCGTTCCAGCCGCTCACCATTCCGTCATGGCCGCACGTACACGCCTGGCATCTGTTTATTATTCGCGTTGATGAAGCGCGCTGCGGGATCTCACGCGACGGCCTGATGGCGGCGCTGAAGGAGAAAGGCATCGGCACCGGCCTCCACTTCCGAGCGGCGCATACGCAAAAATACTATCGCGAGCGTTTTCCTGATGTATCGCTTCCGAATTCGGAATGGAACAGCGCGCGTATTTGTTCTCTCCCTCTTTTCCCGGACATGACTCATGACGACACAACCCGCGTCATTACCGCGCTCCATCAGCTTGCAGGACATTGATATGTTCAGCGCACCGCCTGTACAAAAAGTTTCGGTGGTCATCCCTGTTTATAACGAGCAGGAGAGCCTGCCCGAGCTGATCCGCCGCACCACGGCCGCCTGCGACACGCTGGGCAAAGCCTATGAAATTCTGCTGGTGGATGACGGCAGCAGTGATGATTCCGCGCTGATGCTGACCGAAGCCGCCCAGGCCGAAGGCAGCCATATTGTTGCCGTGCTGCTCAACCGTAACTACGGCCAGCACTCCGCCATTATGGCCGGGTTCAGCCACGTGACGGGCGATCTGATCATCACTCTGGATGCGGATCTGCAAAACCCGCCGGAGGAGATCCCGCGCCTGGTGGCGAAAGCTGATGAAGGCTATGACGTGGTTGGCACGGTGCGTCAGAACCGTCAGGACAGCCTTTTCCGTAAGCTGGCCTCGCGAACCATCAACCGTCTTATTCAGCGTACCACCGGTAAAGCGATGGGCGATTACGGCTGCATGCTGCGCGCCTACCGCCGCCATATTGTCGACGCCATGCTTCACTGCCATGAGCGCAGCACCTTTATTCCGATCCTCGCCAACACCTTTGCCCGCAAGGCAACGGAAATTCCGGTCCTGCACGCCGAGCGCGAGCACGGGGAATCGAAGTACAGCTTTATGCGTCTCATCAACCTGATGTATGACCTCGTCACCTGCCTGACCACCACGCCGCTGCGCCTGCTGAGCGTGTTCGGCAGCATCATCGCCCTGGCCGGGTTTACGCTGTCCGTCCTGCTGGTGGTGCTGCGCCTGGTCTTTGGCCCGCAGTGGGCGGCGGAAGGGGTCTTCATGCTCTTTGCCGTGCTGTTTATGTTCATCGGTGCCCAGTTCGTCGGAATGGGCCTGCTCGGTGAATACATTGGCCGTATCTACAACGATGTTCGCGCACGTCCGCGCTACTTTATTCAACGTGTTGTCCGTCAGGAACACAAAGCATCTCAAGAGGAAACCCACCCATGAAAGCCGTTGTATTTGCCTATCACGATATGGGGTGCGCGGGCACGCTGGCCCTGCTGGAAGCGGGCTATGACATTGCTGCAATCTTTACCCATCCGGACGCGGCGGGAGAGAACCACTTCTTCGGCTCCGTGGCGCGTATCGCCGCCGAGCGTGGTATTCCGGTTTATGCCCCGGACGACGTCAACCACCCGCTGTGGGTGGATCGCATCCGCGCGCTCGCCCCGGATGTCATCTTCTCGTTCTACTATCGCAACCTGATCTGCGACGAGATCTTAGGTTTAGCCGCCAAAGGGGCCTTTAACCTTCACGGCTCTCTGCTGCCCGCCTACCGTGGCCGCGCGCCGCTGAACTGGGTGCTGGTCAACGGTGAAACCGAAACCGGCGTGACGCTGCACCGCATGGTGCACCGCGCGGATGCCGGGGCCATCGTCGCCCAGCAGCGCGTGGCAATCGACGCGGATGAAACGGCGCTTGAGCTGCATCAGAAACTCTGCACCGCGGCGCAAAGCCTGCTGCGTGACGCGCTGCCAGCCATCCTCAACGGCACCTTCAGCGAGACCGGGCAGGACGAAAGCAAGGCCAGCTGCTTTGGCCGCCGCACGCCGGAAGATGGTCGTCTGGACTGGAACAAACCCGCTCGCCAGCTGCATAACCTGGTGCGCGCCGTGACCGACCCGTGGCCGGGCGCGTACAGCTTTGCGGGCGTAAGCAAATTTATCGTCTGGAAATCCCGCGTGCGTGACGACATCCCGGCCGCTAAACCGGGCACAGTCGTCTCCGTCTCTCCGCTGGTGGTGAGCTGCGGCGAGCAGGCGCTGGAGATCGTCACCGGTCAGACCGACAACGGCCTGTACGTTCAGGGCACGCAGCTGGCGCAGTCTCTGGGGCTGGTGGCAGGAGCGCTGATCACCAGCGCGCCGGTGGTTGCCATCAAGCGCCGCACCCGCGTGCTGATCCTCGGCGTGAACGGGTTCATCGGTAACCACCTGACCGAACGTCTGCTCAGGGATGATAACTACGAGATTTACGGTCTGGATATTGGCTCTGACGCCATCAGCCGTTTCCTCAACAACCCGCGCTTCCATTTCGTTGAAGGGGATATCAGCATCCACTCCGAGTGGATCGAATACCACATTAAAAAATGCGACGTGGTGCTGCCGCTGGTCGCCATTGCCACGCCAATCGAGTACACCCGTAACCCGCTGCGCGTGTTCGAGCTGGACTTCGAGGAGAACCTGAAGATCATCCGCGACTGCGTGAAATACGACAAGCGCATCATCTTCCCGTCCACCTCTGAAGTGTACGGCATGTGTACCGACAAAAACTTCGATGAAGACACTTCCAGCCTCGTGGTGGGGCCGATCAACAAACAGCGCTGGATCTACTCTGTCTCCAAACAGCTGCTGGACCGCGTGATTTGGGCCTACGGCGAGAAAGAGGGCCTGCGCTTTACCTTATTCCGTCCGTTCAACTGGATGGGGCCGCGTCTGGATAACCTGAACGCGGCGCGTATCGGCAGCTCCCGCGCGATCACCCAGCTGATCCTGAACCTGGTGGAAGGCTCGCCTATCAAGCTGATTGAAGGGGGGAGCCAGAAACGCTGCTTTACGGATATCAGCGACGGTATCGAGGCCCTGTTCCGCATCATCGAAAACAAAGATAACCGCTGCAACGGAGAGATCATCAACATCGGTAACCCGGAAAACGAGGCGAGCATTCGCGAGCTGGCAGAGATGCTGCTGGCCAGCTTTGAGCGCCACCCGCTGCGCGATCGCTTCCCGCCGTTTGCCGGTTTCCGCGAAGTGGAAAGCAGCAGCTACTATGGTAAGGGCTACCAGGACGTCGAGCACCGTAAGCCAAGCATCCGCAACGCGAAGCGCTGCCTGAACTGGACGCCGACGGTGAAGATGGAGCAGACCATTGATGAGACGCTCGACTTCTTCCTGCGCACCGTGGAGCTGTCGGAACAGGCCTCATGAAAAAAGTCGGTTTACGCATTGATGTCGACACCTTCAGGGGAACGCGTGACGGCGTGCCCGGACTGCTGGAATTGCTGAGCAGGCACGGCGTGCGTGCCAGCATTTTCTTCAGCGTGGGGCCTGACAACATGGGACGCCACTTATGGCGTCTGGTTAAACCGGCATTTCTGTTCAAAATGCTGCGCTCGCGCGCGGCATCCCTCTACGGCTGGGATATTTTGCTGGCCGGCACCGCCTGGCCCGGCAGACGCATCGGCGCGGGTAATGAAGCGGTGATTCGCGAGGCGGCGCAGCATCATGAGATTGGCCTGCATGCCTGGGATCACCATGCCTGGCAGGCCTGGGCAGGCGTCTGGGATATCTCACGCCTGTCCCGTGAGGTCGAACGTGGAATGCTGGAGCTTGAGGCCATCATTGGCCAGCCCGTACGCTGCTCCGCCGTGGCGGGATGGCGTGCCGACCAGCGGGTGGTCAAAGCCAAAGAGCATTTCGCGTTTCGCTACAACAGCGACTGCCGCGGAACCGGGCCATTTTTGCCGCTGTTAGGCGAAAATCGCTACGGTACCGTGCAAATTCCGGTCACGCTTCCTACGTGGGATGAGGTGGTGGGACGCGAGGTGAAAGCGGAAGAATTTAATCGCTATATTCTGGACCGCATCCATCGAGACGCCGGTACGCCGGTGTATACCATCCATGCCGAAGTGGAAGGGATTGCGTATCAGCATGATTTCGATGCGCTGCTGACGATGGCCGCTCAGGAGGGCATTGAATTCTGCCCGTTGAGCGAGCTGCTGCCGGACGACCTCAGCACCCTGCCCGTGGGCAAAGTGGTCCGTAGTGAACTGGCTGGCCGGGAAGGCTGGCTTGGCTATCAACAAATCGTGAGTCCGGTTCCATGAAAACAGCCCGTTATGGCGTAGCGCTTCTCGCACTGTTTATCGTTTACTACCTCATTCCGGTCGATATCCGTCTGCTGTGGCAGCCCGATGAAACGCGCTATGCGGAAATCAGCCGCGAAATGCTGGCATCGGGTGACTGGGTTGTCCCGCATTTTCTGGGGCTGCGTTACTTTGAAAAGCCGATTGCCGGCTACTGGATCAACAGTATCGGGCAATGGCTGTTCGGGCACACGAACTTTGCCGTACGCGCCGGGTCGATCTTCTCCACGGGGCTCGCGGCACTGCTGGTTATCTGGATGGCATGGCGGCTCTGGCGGGATAAGCGGACAGCCATATTCTCCGGCCTTATCTTCCTGACCCTGTTTCTGGTGTACGGCATCGGCACGTATGCGGTTCTGGATCCTATCATCACCCTGTGGCTGGTGGCGGCGATGTGCAGCTTCTGGCTGGCGTCGCAGGCCCAAACCGTGGCCGGAAAAGCGGGTGGCTATGTGCTGCTTGGGCTGGCCTGCGGAATGGGGGTGATGACCAAAGGCTTCCTGGCACTGGCCGTTCCGGTGATTGGCGTGCTTCCGTGGGTCATCGCCCGGAAGCGCTGGAAAGAGGTGCTGATTTTTGGCTGGCTCGCGATCCTCAGCTGCGTGCTGATTGTTCTGCCGTGGGCGCTGGCCATTGCGCACCGTGAGCCTGATTTCTGGCGTTACTTCTTCTGGGTTGAGCATATTCAGCGTTTTGCCCAGAGCGACGCACAGCATAAAGCCCCGTTCTGGTACTACGTGCCATTCCTGATCGCCGGCAGCCTGCCGTGGCTGGCGCTGCTGCCCGGCGCGCTGCGTCTCGGCTGGAATGACAGACAAAACGCGGGCGGAGGGTTCTATCTGCTGGGTTGGGTGGTGATGCCGCTGCTGTTCTTCAGCATCGCCAAAGGCAAGCTGCCAACCTATATCCTGCCCTGTTTCGCTCCGCTGGCTATCCTGATGGCACGCTATGCCTGCCTCGCGGCGGAAAAAGGCGCCAGAGCGTTACGCATTAACGGCGGCATTAACCTGGCGTTTGGCGTCATCGGCGTGGTGGCGGCGCTGGTGGTTTCGCCGTGGGGACTGGCTAAGCATCCGGTCTGGACGTCGGTTGAACTGTATAAAGTCTTCTGTGCGGTGGTAGCGTTCCTCATCTGGGCCGCGGTAGGCTGGTTTACGTTCCGGCAGAGCCAGCAGCGCTGGTGGCTGGCGGCGCTGTGTCCAGCAGGCCTGGCGCTGCTGATTGGTTTTGCCATTCCTAACCTGGTGGTGGACTCCAAACAGCCCCAGTCGCTGGTCGATACCGTGCGGGAGCCGTTGCAGGAAAGCCGATTCGTGCTGGCCAATAACGTGGGCGTGGCCGCGGGCCTGGCGTGGGAGTTGAAGCGCAATGACATCACGCTCTTTGGTCAGAGCGGCGAGCTGCGCTACGGGCTGGATTATCCCGATGTGAAAGACCGTTTTGTCAGTGAGGACGACTTCGCGCAGTGGCTGGCAACGCATCGTCAGCAGGGGCGCGTGTCGCTGGTGATGCTGCTCTCAAAGCGCGACGATCTTTCACAGGCGAATTTACCGCAGCCGGACAATCTCTATATCCAGGGGCGTCTGGCCCTGCTGGAGTATCGGCCGAAGTGATGACCTGGACCTGGCTCGTACTGGCAAGCCTGCTCAGCTGCGCGGGGCAGCTGTGCCAGAAACAGGCCACCCGTCCGGCGAAGGCCGGGCGGCGTGGCGCGCACATCGCGCTGTGGCTTGGCCTGGCAATGCTGGCGCTGGGCGGCGGTATGCTGGTCTGGCTGGTGGTGCTGCAGCGTCTGCCCGTCGGCGTCGCCTATCCGATGCTGAGCCTCAATTTTGTCTGGGTAACGCTGGCGGCGAAGGTCTTCTGGCGTGAGCATGTTGCTGTGCATCACTGGCTGGGAGTCGGGTTCATCATCATTGGGATTATCGTGCTGGGAGGAAGCCTGTGAAAGGCGCGTTCTGGGCGTTATGCAGCGTGCTGTTAGTCAGCGCCGCGCAGCTGTTGCTGCGCGATGCCATGCAGGCTCTGCCACCAGTCAGCGATCTTCTGACGTTTATCTCTGCGCTGTGGCACGTCTCGCCCGGCACGGGCGCGCTGCTGCTGGGATTGACGGGATACGTGGCCTCCATGGGCTGCTGGTATCTGGCGCTGCATCGCATGGCGCTCAGCAAAGCCTATGCCTTGCTGAGCCTCAGCTATATCCTGGTGTGGGGCGCGGCGATCCTGCTGCCCGGCTGGGGAGAAGGCTTCTCCTGGCGCGGGCTGGCGGGCGTCGGGTTTATTATGCTGGGTGTACTGGTGATTTTCCTGCCCCGACGTGAATAATCGACTCGGTGGTCAGGGTGTAAGGGGTTGCAGTACAGACGGCAAGGCTCAGAGAACCGAGCTGTAACTGGCTGACCGCGTGCGACCGGGCCGTGCTGTCGATGCTGACAATCTGCCAGGCGCTGCCGCCACGTTGTTTCACAATCGCTTCTTTTCGCGTCCAGATACGCCAGAAGGCGGAAAGCTGTTCCTCAGGCGCTTCACGCTCCAGCTCGTCATGCTCTGTCAGGCTGAAAACGGCGTTGGCCAGCGCCTGCCAGTTCTTGCGGGGGCGAATCACTTCGATATCGCAGCCCACTTCACCTTCATCGCTCATCAGTAAGGCGATATCGTCACCGCTATGGCTCAGGTTGAACCACAGCGGATTCCCCTTCTCAAAGGCCGGTTTCCCCTGCTCGCCGTAAATGATGTCGGGGAGCGGGTGAGGGGATAATGTTCTGGCGAGCAGCGTCCGGCCTGCCAGCCAGGAGGCATGTCGTGCACCCGGAGGTGCCCTGTCTGCGAGCGTTGACGCCAGCGGGTCCGCGCAAAGGGTGGAAATTTTTCCCAGTACAAACCGGTACATAGTTACGCCCAGCGTTTAATAATAATTGAGGTATTGATGCCGCCAAACGCGAAGTTATTGCTCTGCAGATACTCGCAGTCAATCTGACGGGCTTCTCCCATAATATAATCTAAAGCCCCGCATTGCTCATCCGGCTGCGTTAAATTGAGCGTCGGGGCAAACCAGCCTTCGCGCATCATCTGCAGGCTCATCCATGCTTCCAGCGCGCCGCAGGCCCCCAGCGTGTGGCCTAAATAGCTCTTCAGCGAGGAAACCGGCACGCTGTCACCGTAGATGGCGGCAGTAGCCTGGCTTTCGGCGATATCGCCGCGGTCGGTGGCGGTACCGTGCGCGGAGATATACCCCATATCCCGGGCGCTTAATCCCGCCATCGCCAGCGACTGCTCCATGCAAATCTGCATGGTGTCGCGCTGTGGCTGGGTGATATGGGCCGCGTCACAGTTAGTGGCAAAGCCTACAATTTCGCCGTAGATCGTGGCCCCACGTGCTTTGGCATGCTCCAGCTCTTCGAGTATCAGGGTACCCGCACCTTCCCCAATCACCAGACCATCGCGCTGCGTATCAAACGGCGACGGGGTGGTTTTGGGTTCGTCGTTGCGCTGGCTGGTGGCAAACAGCGTGTCAAACACCGCCGCTTCTGACGGACAAAGCTCTTCCGCGCCCCCCGCGACCATAACGGTCTGATACCCGTGGCGAATCGCCTCCCAGGCGTAGCCTATCGCCTGGCTGCCGGAGGTACAGGCGCTCGACGTCGGGATGACGCGGCCGCGTAATCCAAAGAACAGGCCGGTATTCACCGCGGTGGTGTGCGGCATCATCTGGACATAGGTTGTCCCGGTGATGTTATTGGTGTGCTTTTCGGTGAGCATGGTCGCGAATTCGCTGACCGGGCCGGTGCTACCTGTCGAAGAGCCGTAGGCGATACCGGTTTGCCCGTTGGTGAGCACCGCTTCGCCAATCAGCCCCGCCTGCTCCAGCGCCAGCTCGGTAGCGCGGGTCGACATCAGCGACACCCGGCCCATGGCGCGGATACGCTTGCGGGTATAGTGTTCCGGCAGCGCGAAATCGTCGATCGGCGCGCCCAGCAGGGTATGCAGGCCTTCGTACACCTGCCATTCCGGCATTTTACGCACGGCGTTTTCATACGCCAGCAGCCGGCTGGAAACAGATTGCCAGCTCTCGCCAAAGGCGGTCACGCCGCCCATGCCCGTAATCACCACGCGACGCGTCATAGCATTCCTCCGTTAATGGAAATGACCTGTCGGGTGACGTAGCCCGCAATATCCGACATCAGATAGCTGGCCAGCCCGGCGACCTCCTCAGCCTGGCCCATACGTTTCATTGGGATGATGGACATCGCTTCCTTCAGCGCAGCCTCCTCCATCTCAATCATGCCGGTATCAATCAGCCCCGGGGCAATGCAGTTCACGGTGATTTTGCGTTTTGCCAGCTCGATCGCCAGCGCTTTGGTGGCGCCGATAATGCCCGCTTTTGCCGCACTGTAGTTCACCTGCCCGCGGTTGCCCATCACGCCGGACACGGACGATAAGGTGATAATGCGTCCCCCTTTACGGGTGCCGATCATCGGCATAATGCAGGGGTGAATGACGTTATAAAAGCTGTCGAGATTGGTGTGGATCACGCTGTCCCAGTCGTCTTCACTCAGTGCCGGAAAGGCACCGTCGCGGGCGATCCCGGCATTGCTGACCACGCCATACCATGCGCCATAAGCTTCAATTTCTTGCTCCAGCACCTCGCGGCACTGTTCGCGGTTGCCCACGTCAAACGAGAGTAAACGACCGCTGCCGCCCGCCTGCGTGATGGCGTCCAGCGTCTCCTGCGCGCCTGCGGCATCACAGTGGTAATGCACGCCGACGGTGAACCCGTCAGCGGCAAGCTGGCGGGCGATGGCGCGACCAATGCCTTTGCTGGCCCCTGTGACCAGAACGGAACGACTCATGCGTGGGATCCCTGATTAAAAAGCGATGTTAATTCTTCTGCACTCGGCTGGAAGGTGTTGACCCGGCCCGTGGCCAGCGTCTCTTCATCTGCGGAAATCGTACATTCAAAACTGCCGAACCGTTCGTCCTGCATCAGCAGCTTAACGGTAATGTCCAGCGTTAAGCCTTTGGCGAAACGCCCGCTGGCGCAGACCAGCTCGCGCGCGCCGAGCACCATGCCCAGCGCGATATGCTCTTGCCCCTGCTGCTGACGATGCCAGCCTGACCAGACGCCAACGGTCTGCGCCATCAATTCGAGCGCGTACCAGCCTGGCAGGTCGCCATCGGCATTGAGAAACGGCGCCAGCACGCTTTGCCTGTCAACCGCGACGCGGCAGACCGCTGTGTCGTCCGTGACATTCTCAACGGACCCCAGCAGCATCATGGGCGCCTCGTGCGGCAAATAGGCTTCGGGTGATAGATAGCTCATGACGCTCTCCCCAGCAGAATGCTGGCGTTGTTGCCGCCAAACGCGAACGAGTTAGACAAAATCACCGGCTTTTTCAGGGCGGCGCGCTGGTGCAGCAGGCCGCACGGCGCGAGCGTGTCGTCCGGGGCATAGCGGGAAAAATCCTGCGGCGGCAAGGGCAGATCGCGCGTCAGGATCAGCCAGCTCAGTGCCGCTTCGGTGATACCGGCAGCGCCCAGCGTGTGGCCGGTCAGGTGTTTGGTTGAGCTGCACGGCACGCTCTCCCCGAAGAGATCGTGTACCACCTGCGATTCAATCTGATCGTTGAGCGGCGTGGCCGTGCCGTGCAGGTTGATATAGCCGATGTCGCCCGGCTGCATGCCCGCTTCGTTGAGCGCCTGAGTGATAGCCCTTATCGCCCCTTCGCCCTGAGGATGCGGGGCGGAAATATGGTACGCATCGCTGGATTCGCCCGTCCCGAGCAGCGCCACGTCCGCAGGTTCCCGGCTCAATACCATCAGCGCCGCCGCTTCACCGATGGTGATCCCCCGGCGGTCGCGCCCAAACGGCTCGCAGAGCGTAGGGGAGAAGGATTCAAGGCTGTTAAAACCGTTGACGGGCATCCGGCTCAGGGTATCGGCCCCGCCGACAATGGCGATGTCCACCAGCCCGGCTTCAATCAGGCGTTTGCCGCCAATCATCGCCCGCGCGCTGGAGGAGCAGGCGGTGGAGATCGTATAGGCCGGGCTTTCAAGCTGCAGCCAGTTGGCAAGGAAGCGGGACGGATCGCCCAGCTCCTGCTGCGGATACTGCCATCGCGTGCTGGTCTCGCCGTCGGTCATGCGCCTAACGTGCTCATCGCCTTCATCCAGCCCGGAAGTGCTGGTTCCCAGCACCACGGCCACGCGGTCGCGACCGACGCGGGCGATGGCCTCGTCAACGGTTGACTGAATCTGCGCCAGTGCGGCCAGCAGCAGTTGGTTATTGCGGGTGCGGTGTGCACAGAAGCTGTCCGGGATGGGCGGCAGCTCGCCTTCCACGGCGCCCAGTACCGCTTCGGGGGCTCCCTGCAACCAGCCGGCCCGGGCGTGCATACCCGGCGCCACGCCTGCCGTCAGGTTCGCGGCAATCTCATCAGGCGAGTTGCCCAGCGCGTTGACCATGCCAACAGCGGATATATAGATCATCTCAGTCACCCAGATATTGAATGGTGATGTGGTATTTGAATACGTGTTGCTCGATGCTGATCGGCTCGCGCTTGCCTTTGCGCTGGAGGTAGACAATCTCCGTCACCAGCTTGCCGCTGGCGTTACGCAGCTCTCGCCGATCGCCATTGTCCGTCAGCGTCCAGCCCTTCGGCAACTGCGGCTGCCAGGCGCTAATCGGCCAGTGGCTGAGCATCACGTCGGCCAGCACCTGGCTGGCTGGCGGCAGCTGCGGCACGACGATGGACTGCTCGGTATGAATACCGTTCTCATCGTACGTTGCCAGGAACAGACGGATCCCAACGGAAGAGAGCCCGGCCAGCGTGACCTTATGCGCATCCGCGTTGAGCATCACCAGCAGAGACTGCGTTTGTCCGTTAAAGCTGCCGGTCAGCAGCTGCTGGGAGCTTACCGCCGGGCTGATGCCGGGCGGCGGGAGCGTCACTTTGGTGCCCGGCTGGAGCCAGGCCTGAGGCCGCGTCTCTTTAGTATCGGTCGAATGGCTACAGCCTGCCAGCAGCAGCGCCGCAGCCAGCGCAACGGCGCGATAAACAGCGTTCATTTACGTTTTCTCTCTTTCTTTTCCGGCATCGCCAGCGGGGCCAGCAGGAAGGCGGTGAAAATCCCGCTCACCAGCACAATACCAAAGCTGCTGATGGCCTGGGTGGTGCTGAAGACGAGCATGCCCAGCGTCAGCAGGGTGGTCATCATCGCCAGGGTAATCGCCAGCATCGAGGTCAGCGGCGTACCGCGCGGGTTGCTGAAAAATAGCGTGTAGTTAATGCCAATGCCGAGCACCAGTACCAGCGCCAGCAGTGAAAACAGATTTACCGGGTGGCCCGTTGCGGCCAGGACCGCCAGACCGCAGCTCAGCGACAGTGCGGACGGCACCAGGCTTATCAGTCCCTTACGCCAGCCGAGGCGCAGCATCGCCCCGCAGGCAATCACCGCCAGCGCCGCAAACAGTAGCCCCGTCAGCAGCGTGCGGTAGAGGGCAAAGAGGCTGTCAAAGCTGGCTTTGCGGTCCACCCAGACGACGCCGTCATGGCGCGCGGCCAGCTCACCGAGCGCCGCGCTGTTTTTCGCGCCGTCCACCGGCACCAGCACGCCGCTTTCCCCGCCCGGCAGGGTCAGCCAGAGCAGTCGCCAGCCTTCGCTGGCCGGACTGTTAAGCCACGCGTCCACGCTGACCGGCATGGCGTCCAGATTCGGGGATACGGCGTTGAGCCCGGCGCTTTTCAGCATGTTCGTTACCGCCGGGGCAGCGTCGCGCAGCAGCGTAAGATCGCTTTTCTGGCGGGCCAGCGAGTTCAGCGGCAGGGTACGCCAGCGGGTGAGATCGCCCGCTTTTTGCGCCTCGGCCAGCGCCGGGGTGAAGGCTTCCAGCCGCTCCAGCGTTTGCTGGGGCGAAGCACCGTGCACCACAAACCATTTCTGATCGACGCTTTGGCCGGTCAGGGCGGTAATGGCTTTCTCTTGCGCCAGAATATCTTTTGGCAGCGCCTGCAGCTGGGCGATATCGTCGTCCACCTTCAGGGTGCTCATCCCCGCGGCGGAGAGCAGCGCCAGCGCGACGGGCAGACCAACGGACAGTTTTTTACTGCGTCGCCAGGCGGCCAGCCAGCGCAGCATCAGGACCATAAAGGGAACCGGGCGCACCGGCAGACCCCGGCACAGCCACGGATGCCAGAAAATCACCGTCAGGCAGGAGGCGCTCAGCCCCACGGCGGCGAACACCGCCATCTGGCGGATCCCGGGGAAGGGGGCCAGCATCATAATCAGGTAGGCGGCGACGGTCGTCAGCAGCGCCAGCAGCAGCGCATTGCGTACCTTGGCCAGGCTCTGCCAGGGGGAAAGCTCCGCGCCGTGCACCATCCGTTCGGTCAGGTAGTAGAGCGTGTAGTCTGCGGAAATACCGATGATGCTCATGCTCATCACCAGCGTCATCAGGTGCAGTTCGCCAAAGAGCAGCAGCGTCACCGCCGTGCCCGCCAGCGCGCCGATGGCAATCGAGAGCACGCTCAGCAGCAGCGGGCGCAGAGAGCGGAACACCGCGACGATAAGCAGGAACACCCCAAGCAGGGTGGCGATACCCAGCGTCGAGACGTCGCGTTTGGCCTGCTGGCTGGCGTAATCGCTGTAGAAGACCGTTCCGCGGGAAAGCAGTTGGGCCTGCGGGTAACTCGCTTTCAGCGTCTGTTGCAGCGCGTTAAGCGTCGTCACGAGCCGGTGGGTCTGCTGCATATCAAATGACGAGCCTGCCAGCTCGCCGTGCAGCAGGTACCAGTAGTTCCCCGCCTCATCTTGCGTGACCAGCCAGCCGTCCATCAGCCGCAGCTTCTGGCCGTTTTGCGCCAGGGCGAGCTGCGAGCCGCGCATCAGCATCAGCGGATCGTTTTGCAGCTCTTTGCCGCTGACGCCGGAAAAGGCCGAGTAGAGCTGGGATAAAATCCACTGCGCCTGCGCGTCTCCGCCGTTTTGCAGACGGGCGCGGGTGGCGGGATCGATCAGGCCGTTGCGGTGCTGCCAGAAGAACTCTCCCCAGGCTTTCTGCCCGGCGGCGTCCATCGGGCCTTTAACCTCGCTGAGCGAGTGACTGTTTTGCAGCAGCGTCAGCCACTGCTGCGCCACGCGCGGATCGGGCTCTTTGCCGGGGCTGACCAGCCAGACCAGCTGGCGGTCGAGACGCTGCATAAACCCGTCGTTGAGCGCCGGCGGGATCGCCCCCAGCGTCTGCTTCGGCAGCATGGCCAGCACGCTGCTGTTCAGACGCGCGCCGGGCAGCAGTGACAGCAGCACGCCCAGCAGGATCAGGCATGCCGCGGCCCACAGCAGCGCCGGGCGCAGGGATTTACGGTGCGGCAAAGCGTTGGCGTTCGTCATCGGTCAGGCTGGCGGGCGTCAGTTGGTGGTTTGAAAGAGCGATATCGGTACGGTCGCCCTGCTTGTCGTTCAGGCGAATCGTCTCCAGATAGGTCGCGCCGCCCAGATCGAGGGAGGCAAAAATCTTGTCCAGCGGCGTCGTTTTTGGCGTAAGTACCAACGACCAGCGGCCCGCTCCCAGGTCTTTAAAATCGATGCGGAAGTTCTCTTCCAGCACCTTGCGGTCGGCCTGGAACAGGGCCCGCAGCAGGTGGTTGAACTGGAACATCTGCGGATTATTGTCGGCAGTGATGGTCTGCGGCGGCTGGCCGTTGATCGCCTGAACCATCCGCTTGTCGTCCAGCAGGAGCGTCATCGGAAACGGCGCTTTTTGATCCCACAGCAGGCCACTGTCGCGGGCGATCAGCATCTCGCCCTGCGAGCGCAGCGGCTGCGGCATATCTTTTATCGTGCGAACCTGTTCGAAGTACGCGCGCACCACGGGCTGCTCGGTGAAGCGCTGCTGCAGTTCATCCAGCGTCACGGCGCTGACCAGCGGGCTGACGAGCAGCGTCAGCAAAGGCAACCATTTCATGGCGTGACTCCCATACGTTCAAACAGTACTGCCGGACTGACAAAGCACATTTCGCGGGTGGCTTCTTCCACCGCCACCTGGATGGTGTACCCGGTGGTGGTGCGCTTGCCGGTCTGCGCATCGAAAATTTGATAGGCAATGCGCAGCCGGTTTTCATACTCTTCAATCTGCGCGCGGACGCGAATACGCTGCTCAAAGGTCACCGCATCGCGGTATTTCACCCGGGTGTCGACGACGGGCCAGACGTAGCCGGAGGCTTTCATCTGGCGATAGCCATAGTCAAACTGATTGAGCAGCGCCTCGCGGGCGATCTCAAAGTAGCGGAAATAGTTCCCGTGCCAGACCACGCCCATCATATCGACGTCGTGGAACGGAACGGTGATCTCGACTTCAGTCGTAAAGCGGGGATCGGTCAGCACCCTTTACTCCTTCTCTCTGGACTCTGGCAGATGCCAGAAATCGAAAAAATTAAACCAGTCGAGCGGCGACATCAGGGCGTAATGCTCCAGCCGCTGCGCGTAGCGATCGACGGCATCCTGCAGCGCCTGCTGGCGTTCCCCGCGCGGCAGGATCAGCGGGTCGGCAAACGGTTCGCCGTGCAGGACAAGCTTGCCCTGCTGGCGCAGGGCAAAAATCAGCACCACCGGGCAGCGGAGAATCGAGGCCAGGATAAACGGCCCCTGAGGGAACGGCGCGGGCTGGCCCATGAACCGGCTCCAGATCACGCGCCACTCGCCGCCACGCTGCGGATTCACCGCGATGCGGTCGCCCACAATCGCGACCCATTCTCCGCGCTCAAGCTTCTCTTTGATGGCAATCGCGGTGTCCGGGCCGATGTCGGTGACCGACATTAAATTCACGCCCGCCTGGGGCGCCATTTCGCTCATAATCTGCTTAAAGCGCCGGGCGTTTTCGCTGAAGACCAGGGCATTGATGGTCTTGCTGCCGTCCAGCTGGGCCAGCGCCCGGCAGGCCTCTACGTCACCAAGATGCGAGGCCAGCAGCAGCTTGCCCTGCGGCGCCGCGATATTAAGCGTTTCGCGCGCGCCGGGGGCAAAGACCACGTCGCGATTAAACTTCAGCTCGCCGCGCCAGCTGGCAACTTTGTCCAGCATCGCGTTGCCGAAGCGCATGAAATGGAAAAAGCTGTTGAGCCGTGAGGGAACAGGCATGTCCCGCTGCATCAGCACCTGCTTCACGCGTGCAATCCACTGCCGCGAAGCCTGCCGCGCCGGACGCGCGATAAGCCAGTAGACGCCGATCACTGGCCACAGCAGCACGGTAAAGGCCCGCCGCCCCAGCAACTGCCAGACGCGCAGCATCAGGCGCATGCCCCATAGCCCCTTGACCTCGTCCTGCTGCGCCCAGTGCTGGCCGCGTCGACGGAAGAGCAGGCCGGGAATGCGGGGCAGCATGCCGAAGAACAGCCGGGTATGCATCAGGGAGATCCGCACGTTATCTTTTAACGCGTCGAAGTGGGATAACCCGTCCTGCGGGTAGGTCACACGGGTGGGCAGGAAGACGCTGGTGTTGCCCTGCCAGTAGAGACGGACCATCACTTCGGTGTCAAAGTCCATCCGTTTACCGAGCGTTTCACGCGCGGCCAGCCGCAGCGTGGGCGAGACCGGGTAGACCCGAAAGCCGCACATGCTGTCTTTAAGCTGCAGGGATAAGGTCTCAATCCATACCCAGACGTGGGTGACCCAGCGCCCGTAGAGCCGCGAGCGCGGAATGGAATCATCGTAAATGGGCTGGCCGGAAATCAGCGCGTCCGGGTGGCGCTCCGCCAGCGCCAGCAGTTTGGGGATATCTTCAATGGCGTGCTGGCCGTCCGCATCCACCTGCACGGCGTGGGTATAGCCCGCGCGAGCGCACTCCTCCAGCCCCCTGATGACCGCAGCACCTTTCCCGGCGTTTTGCCCCAGACGGATCAGCGTCATATGCGGCTGCTCCGCCGCCAGGCGTTCGAGCTCCTGACGGGTGATCGCTTCGCTGCCGTCATCCACCACCAGGCACGGCAGGCCGAACGGGGCGAGACGTGACAGCACGCTGGCGATCATGGCACCGTGGTTGTAGCACGGGATCAGCACGCAGGGGCGAAAGATCACTGACATAGACGAATTTTCCCGCTGCTGGCGGTATGGCGCTCCGCCCCGGCGTGACGCTGGTAGCTGAAGGTCAACATCTGACGTTCGGCATGCCACTCAAGCACCAGCGTCACCGTAGTTTCCGGCAGCAGAGGGGCCTGAAACTTCACGTTTTGAATGCTGTGAAAGCGGTAACCCGGCGCCAGTAACGTCGTGGCGTAGTGCATGACCCAGTCAAGCTGCGCAACGCCGGGCAGCAGCGGCTGTACGGCAAAATGGCCCTGAAACCAGAACAGAGACGCGTCGAGATGCAAAACGATCTCCAGCTTCTCCGGCTGTGCCTGATGGCGCTCAATTTCATGAATTTTCATGAAATAACTCCTCTAACTGCGCATAGACACGCTTGTTCATACTGTTTACCGGCATCTCATCCACAATCCGCCAGTAGCGCGGCACCGCGACCGGTTCAAGCCACGGCAGCAGAGCGCGACGCCAGGCGAACTCCTGCGCTTTTTTATCCTGCAGCTGCCAGCGCTGACGAACCGCCTCATCCAGCACCAGCAGGGCGCCGATTCCCTGGCGGCCCCCGCGCGTGACCGGCAGCGCAGCCGCTTCGCAAACGCCGTCGAGCTCCAGCAGGCGGCGTTCTATTTCGTTAAGCGAGATGCGCTTTTCTTCAATTTTGACCACCCGCCCGCGACGACCGGCGATGCTGAACAGCCCCTCGCTGTCGAAGTGGAGGATATCGTCCAGCTGGAGTCCTTCAGCCTCATGGATCAGTGGTGACGTGACGCGGCACGCTTCTTCTTCCTGATGGAAGCTTACGCCGGGGAAGGGCAGCCATGGCAGGTTATCTTCCTGGCGATGGCGCCAGGCGAGGATCCCGGTTTCGGTGCTGCCATAAATTTCATCCGGCCAGATGTTAAGCCAGCCAGCGGTGGTTGAGACGTCACGCCAGGGCAGCATTCCGCCCGCGGAAATCAGCATCCTGACGGGCGGCGCGGCCAGCTCAGTATCCAGGCGTTTCAGGAACGCCGGGCTGCTGATGAACAGGTAATGCCTGTCATGAGGAAGGGCGGCCAGTTGCTCTGCGTAATAGAGCATCGCGGCATGCAGCGGCAGGCCAAGCGCCATCGGCAATACAATGCGGAATGTCAGACCGTACAGGTGTTGCGGTACGACGGAGGCGACAACGCTACAGCCAGCCAGACGCGCGCCGAAGCGGTCAGCCAGCAGGCGGGCTTCGCGATCCAGGCTGACGATGTGCTTAATCACCCGACGCGGCGTCCCCGTGGAGCCGGAGGTGAAAAGCTCAACAAAGCGGCTTTCGGCAATATCCGGCAGGGGCATCCAGTGGGCGATCGTCTGATGGCGGGAAGCCACCATAATCAACTTTCCAGGGTAACCGAGGGGCCTGTCGCTCAGAACGCCGCTAAACAGCGACTGCTGCTCTTCAAGCAGCGAAATACGGCTATGGCCGGGAATGACCGGCGTTTTACCCGCATGCAGCGAGGCCAGCAGCGCAACGATAAACAGGTAGCTGTTTTCAAAGCACAGCGCCCAGCGCTCGCCTTCTTGCTGACGCAGGGTGTCGACCAGCAGGGTCACGTCGTGGCGCAGCTGGCCCAGCGTCCAGGTACGATCGTCAAGCCAGGCGACGGGCGTGTCGTCAGGGCGGGGCGCGTTTAACCACTGGCCCAGCGGAAGGGGGTTAGTCATTGTGCATCTCTTTTTTTATCACCCGTTGACGCACCAGCCACTCTGTCGCCATCAGCGTTCCCATCAGGATGTAAGCCACCATACCGTTCCACAGCGTCCACAGATGCATGTCACCGTGCAGGACGGTAAACAGCGCCATCGCCCCGTTGCCGATGAAAAATCCGCACCAGACGAGGGTCACCTTGTAGGTATAGCGCACACCCTCCGGGGGCAAATTTGGCTCACGCAGGCGCGCCAGCCGTTCGACAAGCGGCATCGCGGTCCAGAGCGAACCCCCGAACACGGCCAGCATCACAAGATTGACGACCACAGGGTAAAACAGCAGCCACTGGTGGGTTTTCAGCAGGTAGCTTGCCGCGCAGAGCGCGATGCCCGCCAGCGCCACGCACTGCACCACATACCGCATCGGGCCGGTGTTCCGCCGCGCCTGTTGCAGCCGCAGCAGCAACAGCAGTGCCATCACGGGCAGCAGCCACGGCAGGCTGTTATGCGTCAGCCCAAATCCAATCAGGAAGGGCCACGCCAGCAGCATCAGCCCCGTCAGAAGGGGGATAACCGGCAACGTCCGTCCACCACGCACGGTGTTTTACTCTTCGCGCAGAAGCTGTTCGACGGCGTCTACCACATCCTGAACGGTACGAACCGATTTGAAGGTTTCCGGCTTGATTTTCTTACCGGTTTTCTTCTGCAGATGGACAATCATGTCCACCGCGTCAATGCTGTCCAGCTCCAGGTCTTCGTAAAGACGGGCTTCGGGCGTAATGTCCTGCGGGTCGATTTCAAAGAGTTTGATCAGAAGGCCGCAGACTTCCTGATAAATGGTTTCTTGTTCGGTCATAGTTCACGTCTCAGGCGCGTTGGGCATGGATAAAGGACGCCAGGGTGGCGACGGAAAAGAAGTGCTGGCGCATCTCCTCGCTTTCGGCAGAAAGCACCACGCCATACTGGTTTTTCACCGCCAGACCGAGCTCCAGCGCGTCGATAGAGTCGAGACCCAGCCCATCGCCAAACAGCGCGGCATCGGTATCAATATCCTCTGCGGTAAGCTCGTCCAGATTCAGCGTGGTGATAATGAGATTCTTAATTTCAAGATAAAGCGCTTGCATCATTAATTCCTGACAAAGATTGAAGGCCTGATGTTAATCGATGCTCCAGATGCCGGTTTAACTGCCTTGCCGCCAGCGCCGGTTCTTGTTCATTTGCATCGTAAAATTCGTCGATGTTCACGCGATCGCGCACATCCACGGTAAAGACAGGTTTTGCGGGCGGTACGTCATACCAGCGGCTTTTTTTATCCAGCAGGTGCTCGCTGCAGTGGATCAGCACGATCCGCAGATCGCTGCGGCAGCGCACAGCGATATTTGCCGCGCCGCGCTGGAGGGCGATAGCCTCACCTGGCCGGGTACGCGTGCCTTCCGGGAAGATTAACAGCGTGTCGCCGTGGGCCAGACGCTGCCGGCTGGCAGCGAGCAGAGGCTCGGCTTCGCTGTTAATCAGGTAATCCGCCGCGCGGATAACGCCGCTGACAAAGGGATTGCGCAGTAACGCGCTCTTCACCAGACAGTCGGTTTCGGGCATCACCGACGCCAGAATCACGTAGTCAATTAGCGTTGGGTGGTTAGCCACCACCAGACAGCCCCGATCGCCGCGAAGCGCGTCAAGATTGTGAATGCGATAGTCCAGCACCCCGGTGCCGCGGGCAACGGTTAAGAAGCCGCGGAAGCTGGCCGCAATGCTGCGGCGCGCCAGGCGACGGCGTTTGGCGCGATCGCGCTGAACAATCAGCAGCAGGTTGAACCAGATCAGCGACAGCAGCAGGCCGCCCGCGCCAAACAGCACGAAGCAGAGTCCGGTCATCGCCAGACGCCATAGCCAGTTGATCCGGGCGGCCAGGCGGTTCATTGGCGCGCCCACTGCCACAGCAGGCGTTCGCCGGGCACCACAAACTGCCGCTCCTCGCGGAGATAGCGTTGCAGGAACATCAGGCTTTGCGGCAGAGTAGGCTCCTCGCCCGTGCTGCCGCTGCGGGTTTCGCACTGCCATTCGCTGCCGGATTCAATCACCAGCGCCAGCGCGTACGGCCAGGTGGGCATCTGCGGCGGCAATGCCGGGTGGTAAAATTCCGGCAGCGTGCCGTCAAAATCCACCAGCAAGACGCGGGAGTAGCCCGCCTGCAGCAGGCTCAGCACTTCACACAGGGCCTGCTGGAAGGTGTCCAGCCCGGCAGAAATGGATGAAGAGACAACAGGCTGGCGAGCGGTAATAGTAAGATTGCCCACAGCGGAGTTGTGCACGGACATGGCGAAGTCGGTGGGCGAGACGGCCTGACCGGTTGCCAGCGCATGCAGAATACGGTAATTGCGCTCCAGTTCGCCGTGGCGGCTGGAATAGACGACGGCATCAACGGCGTGGCTTTGCAGCATGGCAAGACCAATATCCACCGCCAGCTTACTGCCCGAGTTAAGGCGGCGCGCGGTCATCATGGGTAACGCAGTCAGCCGGGGAAGCGGGGCCGTTGGGTCTATAGTCGACTGCAGGCGCGACCACGCCTGCCACTCTGCGGCATCGCTTAGTCCTGGCGCTCTTGCCTGCCAGTCAATAATGTTCAGTGAAAATTTCATCTACGCGCGTCCGCGGAATACCGTATTCAAAGGGCAGGCTGGGCCACCCGGGCAGCCAGGCTGCGCTATTGTTCACGTTTGGTGCATATTAACAGGGTATGACCTACCCCAAGGTTATCCAGCCGCTGTTCAATGCAGAAGCCCGCCCTCTCCAGGTAGTGATAAAACTTCTCTACGCTGTAAAAACGGCTATTACCATTCGCCATACAGGTGAAATAGAGCGAGGTGGCATTCAGGCTGAAAGCCGCCGCTTCATATTTCTGGGCATCCCAGAAAAGCTCCATGATGCACAACCGTGCGCCTGGCTTCATGACCTGTGCGACGCGCGTCAGCATGGCGACAATCTGATCCGGAGAGAAACAGTCCAGAAACTGGCTCATCCACCAGACGTCAGCATCTCCCGGCAATGCAGCCGGACTAAGCATATCGACAGCATGGAATCCAATACGATGAGAAAAACCTGCTTTTTCGATGTTTTCCTGCGCCAGCGCTATCTGCTGCGGGAGATCGAGGATCGTCACGGCAACATTATCGTCATAGCGGCAGCAGCGTAACGACCATTTACCCGTATTTCCGCCCACATCGTACAATTTTGTCGGCGAGCTTGCGAATATATATGGCAACGCGGCGTCAAAAGCGGCGTCAGAATAGTAGTGATCGAAGGCGAACCAGCTCTCTTTTGCCCGGGCAGGAAGCTGGGATAAGGCCGGATAGATGGTTGGCCAGTCGCCAAACACGGATAATCCGGCCGGTTTTTCTTCCTGCAGGGCGTCGGCCAGGTGAAATAACCCCTGGTAACAGACGTCCTGCGTGAAATCCATATTAACGCGGGTCATGGGATCGTGGAGTAAGAAATGGCCCACTTTCGCCAGGAAATAACGACTTTCTTTCCAGGTAATTATCCGCCCGCTTAATCCCATGTCTAACAATACGCTGACGGCATAGTTGCTCAGGGTACTGTTTTCGGTTATTTCTTCGAGGCTCGCCCCCTTATTACCCTGTTTATCGAGCCAGGCGAGGACACCCGAGTTACGCAGACAAAGCGCGGTCTGAAATAACATCGGAGCAAAAGCGATGCGTTGCGCTTCGGTAATGGCATCCAGGGCGCTGAGCGTGTCCTTTTCGTACATTGTTGCGTAACCTTTCAGGGCAAGAAATGAGGTTATCGGGCCATGTCCGGCCCGACTTTAGAAAAATATTACAGCGCGGCACCCGCAGAGAGATTCAGCTGAATATCGTGGTCGAGGTTGTTCACCCAGCGGTTATAATTTTTGTGAATTTTACCGTCTGCCGCTTTCAGATTCAGGCTACTTTCGTAATTAATTGAATAGCTTGTCGCAGAGTAGGGAATACGTACCTGGACCGAGTGATCGCGTGCCTGCAGACGCCCCTTAATAACGCCCGGGCCCGCTTCCGTCATGATCCAGTCACGCTTCTGGCCTGCTTTCAAAATTGCCGTTTTCACCTGATCGGCAGTATGACCTGCGCTCACGACAGAGTGAACCTGAGCGATTGGGGCGGTACGCGCACAGCCAGCCAGAGCGCCAACGAATACTGCAGCAGCGCACCATTTAACGATCTTTTTCATCAACAACTCCATATCAATAATAACAATTAAAGGTAGTGTTTTTTACAAATAAGTATCACCAGACCTACGGATTAAGTCAGGTGTCTTTTTTAATCAATATTAATGTTTGCATTAGGTTGACGCTAAGGCGGGGTATAATATCACGCAAAATAATTAATCATTCCGTTTTTTTTAATTTGTGTTAAAGCGAAATGTGGGTGAGGTGAATAAAAACGGGAACATATGCCTTAACGCAAATAAAAATACCGCGACGGTGAGCGTCGCGGTAATTAAGGCGTTCTATTGACGGTCTAAGCCTGATGACATAGACAAGTTATCCCGGTAACCGGCTTTTTGGCCGCCCTGGCCCCAGCAGGATCGCCAGCTTGCTGCCCCCTTTGGTGGTTTCCATCCAGATTTTACATACGCTGGTCAGCGGTACCGACAGCAGCATGCCGACCGGGCCCAGCAGCCATCCCCAAATCAGCAACGATAAAAACACCACCAGCGTCGACATGCCCAGCCTGTGCCCCATCATGCGTGGTTCAAGAATGTTGCCCAGCACCATATGCACGACGAGGAAGAGCGCTCCGACCAGCATGCATTCGTAGAAACCGTTAAACAGAAACGCCTGGATCATCGGCGGCACGGCGGAAAGCACCGCGCCAATATTCGGCACGTAGTTCAACAGAAACGCCAGCACCCCCCACATCAGCGCGAACTGTACGTCCATCAGCATCAGCCCCAGCCAGACGATAATGCCGGTCCAGACGCTGAGCAGCGTTTTCAGTGCCAGATATTTGGAGACCCCCTTTAAGGCGCGGTGTAGGCCGGCAATGTGTATTTGCGGGTTATTTAAAGCAAAGCGCAGCTTATAGGGGACGTGGCGGACTTCGAACAGCATGAACACTACCGTCATGACCAGCAGCAGTATGCTAGCCATCGCGCCGGAAAGACCGGTCATCAGCGTGGTGGCGTAGGTCATGACCTTCTCGGAATCCATCCTGCGCAGCATACGTTCGGGTGAGATATGCAGGTTAAGAAAGGGCATCATCTCCTGCAGCGCGATGATTTTACGCGTCAGCTCCTTATTGTACTGCGGCAACATGGTGGAGAACTCGCTCAGCGAGGCCGCCAGTACCCCGAAGAGCGCCGTCAGGCCAATCAGCATCACGATAACCACGATGGTGATGGCCACCGGACGGCTCACGCCCCGGCGTAAAAACCAGGTCACCAGCGGATTCAGAACAATGGCAAAAAACAGGGCCAGCAGGAGCTGGACGATAATGTCAGCGGCAGCATGAATGCCCGCAAGAATAACCACCAGACAGGCGAGCTTTAGTAAGATGTGGAGTCCTGCTTTATCGGGCTGGGGAGCTAACATGCGCGTTCCTTAAGATGATGACCCGATAAGTGTAGTGCCTGGGGGCCGCTTCGTCTGGCGCCGATAATCTGAAAGTCGGGGCTGATTTTCTTATTGCGCCGTGGTAATAGTGAAACACTGTTGCAAAAAATTCAGGTAAACCCCCATGCCCGAAGCTGCCGCCGAACCGGCGCTGAGCGGATTGCGCCTCAATCTGCGTATCGTTTCCGTCGTTATTTTCAACTTTGCCAGTTACCTGACGATCGGCCTGCCGCTGGCGGTTTTGCCGGGCTATGTCCATGACGTGATGGGTTTTAGTGCGTTCTGGGCGGGGCTGGTCATCAGCCTGCAGTATTTCGCCACGCTCCTGAGCCGCCCGCACGCCGGGCGCTACGCCGACCTGTTTGGTCCTAAAAGCATCGTGGTGGTGGGATTGTGCGGCTGTTTCCTGAGCGGCCTGAGCTATCTGCTGGCTGCTGCTGCTGGCGCCTGGCCGCTGGTTAGCCTGGCGCTGCTTTGCCTGGGCCGCATCATACTTGGCATTGGGCAAAGCCTGGCGGGAACCGGCTCGACGCTATGGGGCGTTGGGGTTGTAGGTGCGCCGCACATTGGCCGGGTGATCTCCTGGAACGGGATTGTCACCTATGGCGCGATGGCGCTCGGCGCGCCGCTTGGCGTGGCCTGTTATGCCTTTGGCGGGCTGTATGGATTGTCGCTCACCATTATGGCGGTCGCGCTTGTGGCGATACTGTTTGCGCTGCCGCGCCCGAAAGTGAGGGCCAGCAAGGGCAAGCCGTTGCCGTTTCGAGCCGTGCTGGGGCGCGTCTGGCCGTACGGTATGGCGCTGGCCCTGGCGACCACCGGCTTCGGCGTAATTGCAACCTTCATTACCCTCTTTTACGACGCCAAAGGCTGGGAGGGCGCGGCCTTTGCGTTAACTCTCTTTAGCGGTGCGTTTGTTGGCGCACGCCTGCTTTTCCCGAACGGTATCAACCGCCTGGGCGGGCTGAATGTGGCGATGATCTGTTTTGCGGTTGAGATTGTCGGGCTGCTGTTAACCGGCATAGCCAGCGCACCCTGGATGGCGAAAATTGGTGTCTTCCTTGCAGGGGCGGGTTTTTCACTGGTCTTCCCGGCGCTGGGGGTGGTGGCGGTGAAAGCGGTGCCGCAGCAGAACCAGGGGGCGGCGCTGGCGACCTATACGGTGTTTATGGATATGTCGTTGGGCATTACCGGGCCGCTGGCAGGGCTGGTGATGGCCTGGGCGGGGGTACCGGTGATCTACATTGCCTCGGCAGGTCTGGTTATTCTTGCCTTACTGCTGACGTGGCGGCTAAAAAAATGGCCCCCGGTGCAGGCACCGGAGGCCACGTCATCGTCGTGAAAGGTTACTGGATCACGATGGTGTTAATGATGTTTTCAGCGGCCGTCTGCGCTTTCTGCTGGTCTTCCGCTGGCAGAGTGATCTGCAGGGTCAGCAGTTTGTTATCCACCTTACCCAGCACCACAGAAGAGTAAGCGGTCTGGCCTTTTGCGGAGATGATGCTGTCCAGCTGTTGCAGCTTATGGCCTTTCAGCTCAATGGATTTATTGGTCACCACCTGCAGCTGCGGATCGCGGCCGCGCTGCTGGTCTTCCAGACGTTTGGACAGGACGGCCAGTTCTTCGCTGGTGTCGTCGCCCACAATCACAATGACCGCTTTCTGGCCGGTTGCGTCGGAGTATACGTGCATATTATTCGCCTGGGTGCCCAGCTTGCCGCTCTGGTCAGTCATATCTGCTGGCAGAGAGAAACTGAGTTTGCCATCCATCAGATTCACCGGCTGACCGGTCGCGTTGCTCTCTGCGGATGCGCCCTGAGCAGGCGTTTTCGTGTCGCTGTTATCACAGGCTGCAAGACCCGCAACCAGCAGGCCAATCCCGACATATTTAACCAGATTGCGCATTGACTTCTTCCTTTCGATAAACGGCCATAGCGGCTCATTCGTCCATCTTATCACAACTGATAAAGCGAACCCTTAACCAGCCTGCAATGCCGTGATTTCAGATTTATCTGCCAGCCTTTTCAGCAGCATATTCAGCAGCACGCCGTACATCGGCAGGAAGAACACAATGCTGATGAGCACCTTGAAGCAGTAGTCCACCAGCGCGATTTCCATCCAGTGTTCGGCCATGAACGCATCCGGGCTGCGCCAGAAGGCGATGAAGAAGAAGGCCAGTGTATCGCTCACGTTACCAAACAGCGTGGAGGCGGTGGGTGCCATCCACCAACGGTGATTCTGACGCAGGCGGTTAAACACGTGCACGTCGAGGATTTGCCCCAGCGCGTAGGCCATAAAGCTTGCGGCAGCGATACGGGCAACAAACAGGTTGAAGTGGGTTAACGCCTCAACGCCCTGCCAGCTTCCCATATAAAACAGGGATGACACCACGTATGAAATGAACAGCGCCGGAAGCATGACCGCAAAAATAATGCGGCGCGCCAGCGGTGCGCCAAAGATACGCACGGTCAGATCGGTGGCGAGGAAAATAAACGGAAAACTGAACGCGCCCCAGGTGGTATGAAAACCAAAAATGGAGATCGGGAGCTGCACCAGATAGTTGCTGGAGGTGATCACCAGCAGGTGAAAAAGCGAAAGCCAGAACAACGCTTTTACGCGCTGTGATTCAGAGAACTGCGTCATATTGTGACCTTTTTATACGTTGGGGTGAGGGAACCCAATAAAAACCGCAGCATGATACTGCTTTGGCTGGACATTGCAATGGTTAGTTTTTGCGCAATCGTTAACCTGGTTTGCATTGCCCGCGCCGGGGCGTAAACTACAGCCGTTTTTACCTGACCGAGAAGATCATGACCGACCTGTTTTCCAGCCCAGACCACACCCTTGATGCCCAGGGCCTTCGCTGCCCGGAGCCGGTAATGATGGTACGCAAAACCGTGCGCAACATGCAGACGGGTGAAACGCTGCTGATTATTGCCGACGACCCGGCCACCACGCGCGATATTCCCGGCTTTTGTACCTTTATGGAGCATGAGCTGGTGGCACAGCAGACCGAGGCGCTGCCGTACCGGTATTTGATTCGTAAGGGGTAGGTGGGCTGTCCTCTGCGGCCTGATGCCCTCACCCCGGCCCTCTCCCACGGGAGAGGGAGAAAGTCATCCTTTCATCCACGCCCTGATTCCGTCCAGGAACATCTGCGTCGCCATCATTACCAGAATCAGCCCCATCAGACGCTCCAGCGCGTTCACCCCTTTCTCACCCAGCAGGCGCAGGAACAGGGACGACTGCAGCAGGATAATAAACGTCCCGCCCCAGGCGATCAGCAGGGCAATCACCAGATGGCTCATCTGGTTCGGATACTGGTGCGACAGCAGCATCAGCGTCGCCAGAATCGTCGGCCCGGCGACGAGGGGAATCGCCAGCGGCACAATAAACGGCTCTTCACCCGCGGGCAGGCCGCTGCTGCTGCCTTCCGCGCTCGGGAAAATCATCTTAATGGCGATCAGGAACAGAATAATCCCGCCGGAAATCGAAACGGTTTCGGCACGCAGGTTCAGGAAGGCGAGGATTTTTTCACCGGCAAACAGGAAGATAAACATCACCAGCAGGGCAATAAGCAGCTCGCGGATCATGATCGCCCGGCGACGCTTTGGCTCGGTGTGCTTCAGCACCGACATGAAGATTGGCAGGTTGCCCAGTGGATCCATTATCAGGATCAATAAAACCGCTGCTGAAATGATTTCACTCATGTAAATTATCCCTGAAACTCTCTATGGTTATTATGATAATTAGCTGTATTTCTGATTGCCGGGCAATCATCGATTAATTTCGCTTGCGACTTTGGCAGCATTTTGTAATGTGAAGCATATCCCAGTTCAATACTGGCTTGCACAATCAGCACACACCCTCAGCAGGAAAAAAATGCTATGAAAAACGTTGGTTTTATCGGCTGGCGCGGTATGGTCGGCTCTGTACTCATGCAACGCATGGTTGAAGAGCGCGATTTCGACGCTATCCGCCCGGTCTTCTTCTCCACTTCTCAGCTCGGCCAGGCTGCTCCGTCCTTTGGTGGTACCACAGGCACGTTGCAGGATGCTTACGATCTGGAGGCGCTGAAGGCACTTGATATTATTGTGACCTGCCAGGGCGGCGATTATACCAACGAAATCTATCCAAAGCTGCGTGAAAGCGGCTGGCAGGGCTACTGGATTGACGCGGCCTCTTCGCTGCGTATGAAAGACGATGCCATCATTATTCTCGACCCGGTTAACCAGGGCGTCATCACTGACGGCCTGAATAACGGCGTGAAAACCTTTGTCGGCGGTAACTGCACCGTCAGCCTGATGCTGATGTCCCTCGGCGGCCTGTTCGCGCAGGATCTGGTGGAGTGGGTCTCCGTGGCGACCTACCAGGCCGCGTCCGGCGGCGGCGCGCGCCACATGCGCGAGCTGCTGACCCAGATGGGCCAGCTGCACCACAGCGTTGCGGCCGAGCTGGCAAACCCGGCGTCCGCTATTCTTGATATCGAACGTAAAGTGACCGAGCTGACCCGCAGCGGCGAGCTGCCGGTGGATAACTTTGGCGTACCGCTGGCCGGTGGCCTGATCCCGTGGATCGACAAACAGCTGGATAACGGTCAGACCCGCGAAGAGTGGAAAGGCCAGGCCGAGACCAACAAAATCCTCAATACCGCGTCGGCGATCCCAGTTGACGGTCTGTGCGTGCGTATCGGCGCGCTACGCTGCCACAGCCAGGCCTTCACCATTAAACTGAAAAAAGATGTGTCTATTCCGACCGTGGAAGAGCTGCTGGCCGCGCACAACCCGTGGGCGAAAGTGGTGCCAAACGATCGCGATATCACCATGCGTGAGCTGACCCCGGCAGCCGTTACCGGCACGCTGACCACGCCGGTTGGCCGTCTGCGCAAGCTAAACATGGGGCCGGAGTACCTCTCCGCGTTCACCGTTGGCGACCAGCTCCTGTGGGGAGCCGCCGAGCCGCTGCGCCGCATGCTGCGTCAGCTGGCGTAATAATTTGTTAACTACCGGGGGTGATTTTCACCCCCTTTTTTTTGCGTAATACATGGAGTAACGCGCGTATGTCTTATTTTTATCAGGAGTCGTGTAGAGCGTTGGCTATGCTTTAAGGAAGAGTCATTTCTTACCTGAGGTTAGGACGGGACTAAGTGGATGCCCGTTCAGGTCACATTAAAGTCGTCCCAGGCGCTAAAAAAGGACGACATAAAAAACAGGATGAATACCATGTCCGATCGTGTGGATAGAGACGTGATTAATGCGCTAATTGCGGGTCACTTTGCCGACCCCTTTTCCGTGCTGGGGATGCACCATACAGAGGCCGGGCTGGAAGTCCGGGCGTTGTTACCGGATGCCACCGAAGTGTGGGTCATCGAGCCCAAAACCGGCCGCAAGGTGGGCAACCTGGAGTGCCTCGACTCGCGCGGCTTTTTCTCGGGCGTCATGCCCCGCCGTAAAAACCCCTTTCGCTATCAGCTCGCCGTTATCTGGCACGGCCAGCAAAACCTGATCGACGATCCCTACAGCTTTGGCCCTCTGCTGAAAGAGATGGATGCCTGGCTGCTCTCCGAAGGCACGCATCTTCGCCCTTATGAAACGCTGGGTGCCCATGCGGATACCATGGACGGAATTACCGGTACGCGGTTTGCCGTGTGGGCGCCTAACGCCCAGCGCGTCTCCGTTGTCGGGCAGTTCAACTACTGGGACGGCCGCCGCCACCCGATGCGCCTGCGCCGTGAGACGGGAATCTGGGAGCTGTTTATCCCCGGGGCGCACAACGGCCAGCTCTATAAATTCGAAATGATCGACGCCCACGGCAAGCTGCGCATTAAAGCCGACCCGTATGCCTTCGAGGCGCAGATGCGCCCGGATACCGCGTCGCTGATTTGCGGCCTGCCGGAGAAGGTCGTCCAGACGGAGGAGCGTAAGCAGGCCAACCGCTTTGATGCGCCGATCTCCGTTTATGAAGTGCATCTCGGCTCCTGGCGCCGCCACACCGATAACAACTTCTGGCTCAGCTATCGGGAGCTCGCCGATCAACTGGTGCCGTACGCCAAATGGATGGGCTTTACCCACCTCGAACTGCTGCCGGTTAACGAGCACCCGTTCGACGGCAGCTGGGGCTAT
Source organism: Enterobacter sp. MG-EB028 (assembly GCF_056673305.1). NCBI lineage: Bacteria > Pseudomonadati > Pseudomonadota > Gammaproteobacteria > Enterobacterales > Enterobacteriaceae > Enterobacter > Enterobacter sp. MG-EB028. The sequence goes on along the minus strand of NZ_CP195079.1, from coordinate 4,488,480 downwards.
CAGCCCACCGGGCTGTACGCCCCGACGCGCCGCTTCGGCACGCGGGATGACTTCCGCTATTTCATTGATGCCGCGCACGCCGCCGGGCTGAACGTAATCCTCGACTGGGTGCCGGGCCATTTCCCGTCGGACGATTTTGCGCTGGCAGAGTTTGACGGCACGAAGCTGTACGAGCACAGCGACCCGCGCGAAGGCTATCACCAGGACTGGAACACGCTGATCTACAACTACGGGCGCCGTGAAGTCGCGAACTACCTGGTCGGGAATGCGCTGTACTGGATCGAGCGATTTGGCATTGACGCCCTGCGCGTGGATGCGGTGGCCTCGATGATCTACCGCGACTACAGCCGCAAAGAGGGCGAGTGGATCCCGAACGAGTACGGCGGCCGTGAAAACCTGGAAGCGATTGAGTTCCTGCGCAATACTAACCGCATTATTGGCGAGCAGGTGGACGGCGCCGTGACCATGGCGGAAGAGTCGACGGACTTTGCAGGCGTCTCCCGCCCACCGTCATCAGGCGGCCTGGGGTTCTGGTATAAGTGGAACCTGGGCTGGATGCACGACACCCTCGACTACATGAAGCTCGACCCGGTTTATCGTCAGTATCACCACGATAAGCTCACTTTCGGGCTGCTCTACAACTACACCGAAAACTTCATGCTGCCGCTGTCGCACGATGAAGTGGTACACGGCAAAAAATCCATTCTCGACCGCATGCCCGGCGACGCGTGGCAGAAGTTTGCCAACCTGCGCGCCTACTACGGCTGGATGTTTGCCTTCCCGGGCAAAAAGCTGCTGTTTATGGGCAATGAGTTCGCCCAGGGGCGCGAGTGGAACCACGACTCAAGCCTCGACTGGCATCTGCTGGAAGGCGGCGACAACTGGCATCACGGCGTGCAGCGTCTGGTGCGCGATCTGAACCTGACCTACCGCCACCACAAAGCGCTGCACGAGCTGGACTTCGACCCGTACGGCTTTGAGTGGCTGGTGGTGGACGATCACGAGCGCTCGGTGTTTGTCTTTGTGCGTCGCGATAAAGCGGGCAACGAGATCATCGTCGCCAGCAACTTCACGCCGGTGCCGCGTGAACACTACCGCTTCGGCATTAACCAGCCGGGCAAATGGCGCGAGATACTGAATACCGATTCCATGCACTACCACGGCAGCAACGCCGGCAACGGCGGGCTGGTGCAGAGCGATGCCGTCGAAAGCCACGGGCGACCAAACTCCCTGAGCCTGACGCTGCCGCCGCTTGGCACCATCTGGCTGATGCGGGAGGGAGAATGACGCAGCTTACGGCAGGTAAACCCGAACCGCTCGGCGCGAGCTATGACGGAAAGGGGGTGAACTTCACGCTCTTTTCTGCTCACGCGGAGCGGGTGGAGCTCTGCGTGTTTGATGGGGAGGGTAACGAGCACCGTTACGATTTACCGTCCCGCACGGGAGACATCTGGCACGGTTACCTGTCGGGCGGGCGTCCGGGGATGCACTACGGTTTTCGCGTACACGGCCCGTGGGAGCCCTCTCAGGGGCACTGGTTTAACCCGGCGAAGCTATTGATTGACCCGTGCGCGCACCGCGTGGACGGCGAGTTCAAAGACGACCCGCTGTTCCACGTCGGCTACGGCGAGCCCGACCACCGCGACAGCGCGCCCGTCGCGCCAAAAAGCGTGGTGGTGCACGATCTCTACGACTGGGAAGACGATGCCCCGCCGCGCACGCCGTGGGGCAACACCGTCATTTATGAAGCGCACGTCAAAGGGCTGACCTACCTGCACCCGTCGATCCCCAAAGAGATGCGCGGCACCTATCAGGCGCTTGGGCATCCGACGATGGTCGCTTACCTGAAGCATTTGGGCATCACGGCCCTGGAGCTGCTGCCCGTGGCGCATTTCGCCAGCGAGCCGCGCCTGCAGCGCCTGGGGCTGAGCAACTACTGGGGCTACAACCCGCTGGCGATGTTCGCCCTGGAACCGCGCTATGCCGCGCATCCGGAGAAGGCGCGGGATGAGTTTCGCGACGCGGTGAAGGCGCTCCACGCCGCGGGAATTGAGGTCATTCTGGACGTGGTGCTGAACCACAGTGCGGAAAGCGATCTTGACGGCCCGACGCTCTCACAGCGCGGAATCGATAACCGTAGCTATTATTGGATCAGGGACGACGGCGATTACGAGAACTGGACCGGCTGCGGTAACACCCTCAATCTCAGTCACCCGGCGGTCACGCATTACGCGTACGAGTGCCTGAAATACTGGGTTGAGACGTTCCACGTGGACGGTTTCCGTTTCGACCTGGCGCCCGTGATGGGGCGCACGCCGGCATTCAGCCAGCAGGCGCCTCTGTTTGAGGCAATCAAAAACTGTCCGGTGCTTTCACAGGTGAAGCTTATCGCGGAGCCGTGGGACATCGGTGACGGCGGTTATCAGGTGGGGAACTTCCCGCCGCTGTTTGCCGAGTGGAACGACCACTACCGTGATGCCATCCGCCGCTTCTGGCTGGCGCGCGATCTGTCACTGGGCGAATTTGCCGGGCGCTTTGCCGGCTCCAGCGATCTCTTTAAGCGCGACGGCAAACGTCCGTCGGCCACCGTCAACCTGGTGACGGCGCACGACGGTTTTACGCTGCGCGACTGCGTTTGTTTCAATCAGAAACACAATGAGGCCAACGGCGAAGAGAATCGCGATGGCACTAACAATAACCATAGCTTCAATCATGGTATAGAAGGATTAGGCGGAAGTCTGGATGTGATCGAGCGGCGACGCGCCAGCGTTCATGCGCTGCTGACGACGCTTTTACTGTCGCAGGGCACGCCGATGCTGCTGGCGGGCGACGAGCACGGCCATAGCCAGCACGGCAACAACAACGCCTATTGTCAGGACAACACCCTGACCTGGCTCGACTGGGGGGAGGCGAACAGTGGGTTGACCCATTTCACCGCGGCGCTGATCCACCTTCGCCAGCAGATCCCCGCCCTTACCGCCGACCGCTGGTGGGAAGAGGGCGACGGCAACGTTCGCTGGCTGAATAAAGACGCGCAACCGTTGAGCGCGCAAGAGTGGCAACACGGCATCACCTGTCTGCAAATTCTGCTCTCGGATAAGTGGCTGGTGACGCTGAACGCGACGGACGACGTCGCAGAGATTGTTTTACCTGACGGGGAGTGGCGAGCCGTTCCCCCCTTTGCCGGAGCGGATAATCCGGTAGTAATGGCTGTCTGGCACGGGCCTGCGCACGGAGTGTGCGTATTCCAAAGATGATAAAAAAGGAGTTAGTCATGGTTAGATTAGAGAAGAACGATCCCTTAATGTTGGCACGCCAGCTACCCTTAAAAACGGTTGCCCTGATACTCGCGGGCGGGCGTGGTACCCGTCTGAAAGATTTGACCATCAAGCGTGCCAAGCCGGCCGTTCACTTTGGTGGTAAGTTTCGCATCATTGACTTTGCGCTCTCCAACTGCCTGAACTCGGGCATTCGCCGCATTGGCGTCATTACGCAGTATCAGTCGCACACCCTGGTGCAGCACATCCAGCGCGGCTGGTCATTCTTCAGCGAAGAGATGAACGAGTTTGTCGATCTGCTCCCGGCGCAGCAGCGCGTTCACGGCGAAAACTGGTACCGCGGCACGGCGGATGCCGTGACCCAAAACCTCGACATCATTCGTCGCTACAGCGCGGAATACATCGTGATCCTCGCCGGGGACCACATCTACAAGCAAGACTACTCGCATATGCTGATCGACCACGTCGAAAAAGGGGCGCGATGCACCGTGGCGTGTCTGCCGGTGCCCGTTGCCGAGGCGACGGCGTTTGGCGTGATGCACGTGGATGCGGACGATAAGATTATCGACTTCGTAGAAAAACCGGCGAACCCGCCCACCATGCCGGGGGATGACACCAAATCGCTCGCCAGCATGGGGATCTATGTCTTTGATGCGGATTATCTTTATGAGCTACTGGAAGAAGACGACAAAGACGAAAACTCCAGCCACGACTTCGGCAAAGACATCATCCCAAAAATAACCAAAGCTGGCATGGCCTATGCACATCCTTTCCCATTGTCCTGCGTACAGTCCGACCCGAATGCGGAGCCTTACTGGCGCGATGTGGGAACGCTGGAAGCATACTGGAAAGCCAACCTGGACCTGGCGTCCGTGACGCCCGAGCTGGATATGTACGACCAGAACTGGCCGATTCGTACCCATATGGAATCCCTGCCGCCTGCGAAATTTGTTCAGGACCGCTCCGGCAGCCACGGCATGACGCTGAACTCTCTGGTCTCCGGCGGGTGCATTATCTCCGGTTCGGTGGTGGTGCAGTCCGTGCTGTTCCCGCGCGTGCGTATAAACTCATTCTGTAATATCGATTCGGCAGTCCTGCTGCCGGATGTCTGGGTAGGGCGTTCGTGTCGTCTGCGTCGCTGCGTGATCGACCGGGCCTGCGTCATTCCTGAGGGAATGGTGATTGGTGAAAACGCGGAAGAAGACGCGCGTCGCTTCTACCGTTCTGAAGAGGGGATCGTGTTAGTCACACGGGAAATGTTGCGGAAGCTGCAGATCAAACAGGAGCGATGATGCAGGTTTTACACGTATGTTCTGAGATGTTCCCGTTGTTAAAAACGGGCGGTCTGGCAGATGTTCTGGGTGCATTACCCGCGGCGCAGATCGCCGGAGGGGTGGATACCCGAGTCCTGCTGCCCGCCTTCCCGGATATCCGGCGCGGCATACCTGATGCAAAGGTCGTGACCCGCCGTGAAACGTTTGCCGGACGCATCACCCTGCTGTTTGGGCATTACAACGGCGTAGGGATCTACCTGATCGACGCGCCGCACCTGTACGACCGACCGGGCAGCCCGTATCACGATACGAACCTGTTCGCTTATACCGACAACGTGCTGCGCTTTGCGCTGCTCGGCTGGGTGGGGGCGGAGATGGCCGTCGGGCTGGATCCGTTCTGGCGTCCGGATATAGTGCATGCGCATGACTGGCACGCCGGGCTGGCGCCTGCATATCTGGCGGCAAAAGGGCATCCGGCAAAATCGGTGTTTACGGTGCACAACCTGGCGTATCAGGGCATGTACTACGCCCATCATATGAATGACATCGATCTGCCATGGTCGTTCTATAACATGCACGGTCTGGAGTTCAACGGGCAAATTTCGTTCCTGAAGGCCGGGCTGTACTATGCCGATCACATTACGGCGGTGAGCCCCACCTACGCGCGTGAAATCACCCAGCCGGAGTTTGGCTACGGTCTGGAAGGGCTGCTGCAGCAGCGCCACCGCGAAGGCCGCCTGTCGGGCATTCTGAACGGCGTGGATGAACAGATCTGGAGCCCGGAAACCGATCTCCTTTTGGCGGCGCGCTATGGCCGCGACTCGGTGGAAGACAAAGCCGAAAACAAACGCCAGCTGCAGATTGCGATGGGGCTGAAGGTCAACGACAAGGTGCCGCTGTTTGCGGTGGTCAGCCGCCTGACCAGCCAGAAAGGACTGGATCTGGTGCTGGAAGCGCTGCCCGGTTTACTGGAGCAGGGCGGACAGCTGGCGCTGCTCGGCGCAGGCGACCCGGTGCTGCAGGAGGGTTTCCTCGCCGCCGCCGCGGAACATCCGGGGCAGGTGGGCGTGCAGATTGGCTATCACGAAGCGTTCTCGCACCGAATCATGGGCGGCGCGGACGTGATTCTGGTGCCGAGCCGTTTCGAACCCTGCGGCCTGACGCAGCTCTACGGCCTGAAATACGGCACGCTGCCGCTGGTGCGCCGCACGGGCGGGCTGGCGGATACGGTGTCGGATAGCTCTCTGGAAAACCTGGCGGACGGTATTGCCAGCGGGTTTGTCTTTGAAGACAGTAATGCCTGGTCGCTGCTTCGGGCGATTCGGCGTGCTTTCGTCTTGTGGTCCCGTCCATCCCTTTGGCGTTACGTACAGCGTCAGGCGATGTCCATGGACTTTAGCTGGCACGTTGCGGCGCAGTCGTACCGCGATCTCTATCAACGCTTGATGTAACGAGGCGAAGTTACTGATATGAACGCTCCATTTAGCTACTCTTCACCCACGCTCAGCGTTGAGGCGTTAAAGCACTCCATCGCCTACAAGCTGATGTTCACCATCGGGAAAGACCCGGTCATTGCCAACAAGCACGAGTGGCTGAACGCCACGCTGTTTGCGGTGCGTGACCGCATGGTCGAACGCTGGCTGCGCTCAAACCGCGCTCAGCTTTCGCAGGAGACGCGGCAGGTTTATTACCTGTCGATGGAATTTTTGATTGGCCGCACCCTCTCTAACGCGCTGCTGTCGCTCGGTATCTACGACGACGTCAAAACCGCGCTGGAAGAGATGGGGCTGGATTTAGAAGAGCTGATTGACGAAGAGAACGACCCGGGGCTGGGCAACGGGGGGCTGGGGCGTCTCGCCGCCTGCTTCCTCGACTCGCTGGCGACGCTGGCGCTGCCGGGCCGCGGCTACGGTATTCGCTATGACTACGGCATGTTCAAACAGAACATCGTCGATGGCCGTCAGAAAGAGTCCCCGGACTACTGGCTGGAGTACGGCAACCCGTGGGAGTTTAAGCGCCACAATACGCGCTACAAAGTGCGCTTTGGCGGGCGTATCCAGCAGGAAGGAAAAAAGTCCCGCTGGGTAGAAACTGAAGAGATCCTCGCCGTGGCCTATGATCAGATCATTCCCGGCTACGACACCGACGCGACCAACACGCTGCGCCTGTGGAACGCCCAGGCCAGCAGCGAGATCAACCTCGGTAAATTTAACCAGGGCGACTACTTTGCGGCGGTGGAAGATAAAAACCACTCTGAGAACGTCTCCCGCGTCCTGTACCCGGATGACTCCACCTACTCCGGCCGCGAGCTGCGCCTGCGTCAGGAGTATTTCCTCGTCTCCGCGACGATTCAGGACATCCTCAGTCGCCACCATCAGCTGCACAAAACCTACGCCAACCTGGCGGAGAAAACGGCGATTCACCTTAACGACACCCACCCGGTGCTCTCCATTCCCGAGCTGATGCGCCTGCTGATCGACGAGCATAAGTTCAGCTGGGACGACGCGTTTGAGGTGACGTGTCAGGTGTTCTCCTACACCAACCACACGCTGATGAGCGAAGCGCTGGAAACATGGCCGGTGGATATGCTCGGCAAAATCCTGCCGCGCCATCTGCAGATTATCTTTGAGATCAACGACTATTTCCTCAAGACGCTGCAGGAGCAGTATCCGAACGATACCGGCCTGCTGAGCCGAGCCTCGATTATTGATGAATCCAACGGCCGTCGCGTGCGTATGGCCTGGCTGGCGGTGGTGATCAGCCACAAGGTGAACGGGGTGTCTGAGCTCCACTCAAACCTGATGGTGCAGTCGCTGTTCGCCGACTTCGCGAAGATCTTCCCGACGCGCTTCTGCAATGTCACCAACGGCGTCACGCCGCGCCGTTGGCTGGCGCTGGCGAACCAGCCGCTGTCCGACGTGCTGGATGAGAATATCGGCCGCACCTGGCGTACCGATTTGAGCCAGCTGAGCGAGCTTAAGCAGCACATTGATTTCCCGACGGTGAATAAAGCCGTGCGGGAAGCCAAGCTGCGGAACAAAAAACGTCTGGCGGTCTGGCTGGCGATGCACCTCAACGTGGTGGCAAACCCCAAAGCGCTGTTCGACGTGCAGATCAAACGCATCCACGAGTACAAGCGACAGCTGATGAACGTGCTGCACGTGATCACCCACTACAATCGCATTAAGGCCGATCCAACCGCCGAGTGGGTGCCGCGCGTGAAGATCTTCGCCGGAAAGGCGGCTTCCGCTTACTACATGGCGAAGCACATCATTCATCTCATCAACGACGTGGCGAAGGTGGTGAACCAGGATCCGGATATTGGCGACAAGCTGAAGGTGGTGTTCATCCCTAACTACAGCGTCAGCCTGGCGCAGCTGATCATCCCGGCGGCGGATCTCTCTGAGCAGATTTCCACGGCGGGCACGGAAGCGTCCGGCACCAGTAACATGAAGTTTGCCCTTAACGGTGCGCTGACCATCGGCACCCTGGACGGGGCGAACGTCGAGATGCTGGAGCACGTCGGGGAAGAGAATATCTTCATTTTCGGTAACACCACGGAAGAGGTGGAGGCGCTGCGCAGGAAAGGTTACTCGCCGCGTGAGTTCTATGAAGGGGATGAAGAGCTACGTCAGGTTCTGACGCAGATTGCGACCGGCGTGTTCAGCCCCGACGAGCCGGGCCGCTATCGCGATCTGGTGGATTCGCTGATTAACTTTGGCGACCACTACCAGGTGCTGGCGGATTATCGCAGCTACGTGGACTGCCAGGATAAGGTGGATGAGCTATATCGCCAGCAGGAGAAATGGACCAGCGCAGCGATGCATAACATCGCCAACATGGGGTATTTCTCTTCTGACAGGACCATCAAGGAGTATGCCGAGACGATCTGGCATATTGATCCGGTGAGGTTGTAAAAACAAAGCCGGGTGGCGGCTTCGCCTTACCCGGCCTGGTCGATCCCGTAGGCCCGGTAAGCGCAGCGCCACCGGGCATTTTTTCAATTACGACGCCAGCGAAAGCTCACGCTTGCCCGCATGCTGCTGCAGCCATTGCGCCACGCGAGACTGCTGCTCTGCGTTCAGCCACATCCCTTCTTTAGTACGACGCCAGATGGCATCGTCCAGGCGGCGAACCCATTCGTGCTCGACCAGGTAGCGCAGTTCGGCTTCATACAGCTCGTGGCCGAAATGTTCACCCAGATCGGCAAGCGATTTCGCGTCGCCCAGGAACAGCTCGGTATTGCTGCCGTAGGTGCGGGCATAGTGGCGCGCCATCCCTTCGGTAATGAACGGGAAGCGACGGCGCAGCTTCGCGGCGTAATCGTCGCGGTTTCCGCCGATATCTCCACCGGGCAGTACCGCCTCTTTGGTCCACGCCGGGCCAATGCCCTTGTAGTACGGCGCCAGTTTTTCCAGCGCGTGCTCGGCCAGCTTGCGATAGGTGGTGAGCTTGCCGCCAAACACCGACAGCAGCGGTGCCTGACCGTCTACGTCGTGGATATCGAGCGTATAGTCGCGGGTAATCGCCTGCGGCGAGTCAGACTCGTCATCGCACAGCGGACGCACGCCGGAGTAGGTCCAGACCACGTCATCCCGTGACAGCTGTTTCTTAAAGTGCGCGTTATACACTTTGAGCAGGTAGTTCACTTCGCTCTCGTCGATCTCGACGTTCTTCGGATCGCCTTTATACTCCACGTCGGTGGTACCGATGATCGAGAATTCGTCCATCCACGGGATCACAAACACGATGCGCTTGTCTTCGTTTTGCAGAATGTACGCCTGCTTCTGGGTATGCACGCGCGGCACCACAATGTGGCTGCCCTTGATCAGGCGAATGCCGTACGGTGAAGGCAGGTGCATGCCGTCGTCGAAGAACTGCTTCACCCACGGGCCGGTGGCGTTCACCAGGCCGCGCGCTTTCCAGCTGAATTTCTCGCCGGTATCAATGTCTTCTGCTTCCACAATCCACAGGCCGTTTTCGCGGCGTGCGGCGGTCGCGCGGGTCCGGGTTTTCACCTCGCCGCCTTTCTTCTCGACCATCTGCGCATTCGCCAGCACCAGACGCGCATCGTCCACCCAGCAGTCGGAATATTCGAAACCGCGCACGATTTCCGGCTTAAGGACCGATTCTGAGCCAAAACGCAAACCGTTCGAACCCGGCAGGCTGGTGCGTTTACCCAGATGATCGTACATAAACAGACCGATGCGGATCATCCACGCCGGACGCAGGTGCGGGCGGTGCGGCAGGCGGAAGCGCATCGGGATCGCCAGATGCGGGGCCATTTTCAGCAGCACTTCACGTTCGGCCAGCGCTTCGCTGACCAGGCGGAATTCGTAGTGTTCCAGGTAGCGCAGGCCACCGTGGATCAGCTTGGAGCTGGCGGACGACGTCGCGCAGGCGAGGTCGTTAGCTTCCAGCATCAGCACGGATAAACCGCGTCCTGCGGCATCAACCGCAATACCGGCACCGTTGATGCCACCGCCTATCACAATCAGATCTTTGGTTTCCATAACACCCTCATGCACTTTCGTTAAAGCTCAAAAATGTTCGATATCGCTCATAATAGCAAAGGAACGCGCTTTTGGTAACATCAAAAAAACAATTTAGAGTGATATGGATAACATAATGGCGTTTACCCGCCGTCAGGACGTACACTACGGGGTAAAATAGTGCGGTGAAACTTCACCCCCTCACCCTAACCCTCTCCCCTGAGGGGCGAGGGGATGGTTTGCTCCCTCTCCCTTTCAGGGAGAGGGCTGGGGTGAGGGTCAGCAGGCGGCATAAAACCTGAATAAGCGAAAGAGAACACCATGGATCAGTTTGAATGTATTAACGTAGAAGAAGCCCACCAGAAGATGCACCAGGGAAAAGCGGTGCTGGTGGACATCCGCGATCCGCAAAGTTTTGCGATGGGCCACACGCCGGGCGCGTTCCATCTCACCAACGACACGCTGGGCGCGTTTATGCGCGATAACGACTTCGACACGCCGGTAATGGTCATGTGCTACCACGGCAACAGCAGCAAAGGCGCGGCGCAGTATCTTATTCAGCAGGGCTACGACGCGGTATACAGTGTCGATGGCGGCTTCGATGCCTGGCATCGTCATTTCCCGGCAGAAGTGGAATACGCGTTTGAGCGCTAATCCCGCTATACTGTTCCCTTTTGTGTGGAAATAAGCGACCGCTGCCCATGTTGATGATCACCTCTTTTACCAACCCGCGCGTCGCCCAGGCGTTTGTCGACTATATGGCGACGCAGGGCGTTATTCTGACCATTCAGCAACATACTCAGACCGACGTCTGGCTGGCCGACGAGAGCCAGGCAGGGCGGGTAAACGAAGAGCTGGCGCGTTTTCTTGAGAACCCTGGCGACCCGCGCTATCTGGCGGCCAGCTGGCAATCCGGCCAGACCGGCAGCGGACTGCATTACAGCCGTTTTCCCTTCCTTGCCACGATTCGCGAGCGTGCGGGCCCGTTTACGCTGCTGCTGATGGCGGCCTGTATTATCGTCTTCATTATTATGAACGTGGTGGGCGACCAGAGCGTAATGATCGCGCTGGCGTGGCCGTATGACCCATCGCTGCAGTTTGACGTCTGGCGCTACTTTACCCACGCGCTGATGCACTTCTCGGTGATGCATATCCTCTTTAACCTGCTGTGGTGGTGGTATCTCGGCGGCATCGTTGAGAAGCGGCTCGGCAGCGGTAAGCTGATTGTCATCACCGTGATTAGCGCCCTGCTGAGCGGCTACGTGCAGCATAAATTCAGCGGCCCGTGGTTCGGCGGGCTGTCGGGTGTCGTCTACGCCCTGATGGGCTACGTCTGGCTTCGCGGGGAGCGCGACCCGGAAAGCGGCATCTATTTACAACGCGGATTAATAGCCTTTGCGTTAATATGGCTAATTGCCGGATGGTTTGATCTGTTTGGTATGTCTATCGCCAATGGTGCGCACGTCACCGGCCTGGCGGTCGGGCTGGCAATGGCGCTTGCCGACACGCTCCATGCGCGAAAACGAACATAATTCTCAGGGATAATTGATGAAACAAACACAACGTCATGACGCCATTATCGAACTGGTCAAAAAACAGGGATACGTCAGCACCGAAGAGCTGGTCGAGCAGTTTGCCGTCAGCCCGCAAACCATCCGTCGTGACCTGAACGATCTGGCCGATCAGAACCGTATTTTGCGCCACCACGGCGGGGCCGCGCTGCCGTCCAGCTCGGTCAACACCTCCTGGCACGACCGTAAAGCCACGCAGACGGCGGAAAAAGAGCGCATTGCCCGTAAAGTGGCGAGCCAGATCCCGAACGGCGCGACGCTGTTTATTGACATCGGCACCACGCCGGAAGCGGTCGCCCATGCCCTGCTGGATCATGAGAACCTGCGCGTGGTGACCAACAACCTGAACGTCGCCAACACTCTGATGCAGAAAGATGATTTTCGCATCATCCTCGCGGGGGGCGAACTGCGCAGCCGCGACGGCGGGATTATCGGCGAAGCGACGCTCGATTTTATCTCTCAGTTCCGCCTCGACTTCGGCATTCTGGGGATCAGCGGCATCGACACCGACGGCTCGTTGCTGGAATTTGATTACCACGAGGTGCGCACCAAGCGCGCGATTATTGAAAACTCGCGTCACGTGATGCTGGTGGTGGATCATTCGAAGTTTGGCCGTAACGCAATGGTGAACATGGGCAGCATCAGCATGGTGGATGCGGTCTATACCGACGTGATGCCGCCGGCGGGCGTGATGCAGGTAATTAAAGATAATAATTTGCAGTTAGAGTTGTGTTGAAAAGCCTTTCACCCTCTCCCCGTGCGAGAGGGCCGGGGTTAGGGCATCAGACCGCACAAAACTAAACTCCGTATCCCATCATCTTCAACAGCTGCTGCGCATGCTGCACCGCATCCTGACGGTGCGCCACGCCCAGCTTCTGATACAGATTGCGAATATGCGTTTTGATGGTGGTTGCCGCCACAGCCAGCTCTCCGGCAATCTGCTCATTGCTGTAGCCTGAATAGATTAGCCCCAGCACCTGCCATTCGCGCTGGGTGAGCGGGCTGGTGCGAATAAGCTCCGGCACTTCCGGGTGGTTCAGCAGGCGTTCAACGAAGTTCTCGTCGAAATGCGCAAACTTGTGACGGTGGTGCTGATTAATCTCGCGCAGAATGCGCTGGGCGCGATGCTGATCCAGCTCCGGCAGCGTGTTGAGCTGAATCAGCTGGCGCAGCTGCTGCGCCATCACTTCACCTTCAATCACGAAGTGGCTGATAAACCCGGTGCGGTTCGCCAACTGCAGGGCTTCCAGCAGCACGCGCTGGGCGTCGTTTTTGCGCCCCGCCTGCCAGTAAAGCTGGTTAAGCAGCAGCAGGTTGCGGTTCAGATCGCTCATCAGGCGCAGGCTGCGGGCGTTTTCGTTTAACTCTTCCAGCACAATTTCGGCAGGCTCAAAGTCACCCAGCAGGATCTGCACGCGGGCGATGTTGCGCCACTGGCTTTGCAGGAAGTGGTTATTGGCAAATTCCGGTTTTGGCGTCTGACGCAGCCAGTTGGCGGCGGATTTTTTGTCCCCCGTCATCTGCCAGTAAATTACCCGGACCTTGTCAGCGTTTGACACCCAGTCGCTGTGGTACTGCCCGTTGCCGAGCAGGTTTTCCAGACGGTTAAGGTGATTGCGGGCGTTATCCAGATCGCCGCGCGCCAGCGAGCACTGCACCAGCAGAGCCAGACACTGCAGCTGCTGCTGCGGCTGGAAGCCAGAAAGAACGTTCACACCCTGACGGGCGCAGCTTTCTGCTTCATCCAGGCGCGACCACGCCCACAGGAGCTGAGCGCGAATACGCAACAGGAACTCGTGCATCGGCAGCTGTTCCAGGTGCTGTTCACGAATCAGCTGGAACGCTTTTTCCTGATTTTCCCAGGCCGCCTGCAGGAACCCCTGAGCGAATAAAATCTCGCTTTGCTGGATCAGGCTCCACAGCGCGTAGTGCCACACATCATGGCGGCGCGCCATCTGCTCGGTTTGCTGCATCAGCGAAAGGGAGCGCGTCAGCTCACCCTTGCAGTGCAGCACTTCGCCGTGCACCGAGGTCGCCACAATCCGGCTGTAAAAATTCGCCAGCGGCAGTTCATCAAGCGCGACCATCGCCAGCCGTTCCGCTTCATCCGCATCGCCGTCGTTAATCGCGACCTGCGCCCGCAGGGCGTTAAATTCGCCATGCAGGGTGATATCCATTTCGCTTTCCATCTCCTGCTCGGCGCGCGCCAGCAGGGTATTCACTTCGCTGTAGCGGTGCTGGCTCTGCATCAGCCAGGCCTGGAGCAGCACCAGACGCGGGTTCTCCAGCAGGCTCTCCCACGGCAGGGCTTTCAACGACTCTTCCAGCAGCGTCAGCTCGCTGTGGTTAAACAGCCCCCACGCGTGGTTAAGCAGGATATCGCGCAGCATGCTGGCGTCACCGGCGGCAAGCGCGTGGTGAATGGCCTCGCTCGGGAAGCCTTGCGCCATCCAGCTTTCGGCGGCGGCGCGGTGGATTTCCGGCAATTCCGTGGCAAGCTCCCACTGGCAGCGCTGGCGCAGGAAGCTGCCAAACAGCGGATGGTAGCTGAACCACTCGCCGGGATCGTCCATGCGCGTCAGGAACAGGCCCTGACGTTCAATCTCTTCCAGCTGCAGCTGGCCGTTTTCACAGCCGGTAACGCGCACAATCAGCGCGTCGTTCATGGAACGCAGCAGGGAACTTTTCAGCAGGAAATTACGGGTCGATGGATCGACGCTGTTCAGCACTTCATCCACCAGGTAATCAGAAAGATGGCTGGCGTTGATGCCGGCCAGACGACGCGCAGACTGGTGCGTCGGGCTGTTGTTTTGCCGGGCAGAGAGGGCAATCAGCTGTAGCGCCGTCGCCCAGCCCGCGACGTCATCACACAGGCGGCTGCTTTCAGCGGCCTCAATCGGCGAGGTCAGGCGGCAGTCGAAGAACTGTTTCGCTTCCTGGTGGGTGAAGGCCAGCTGTTGGCTGCCCACTTCCAGAAGCTGATCGCGCACGCGCAGGTTGGCAATTCCCAGCTGCGGCAGGTTGCGTGACAGCACGACTAAGGTCAGGTTTTCCGGCTGATGACGCAGGAAGAAGCGCATCGACTCGTGGATCACCGGGTTCGTAATCAGATGATAGTCATCAATTACCACGTACAGCGGGCGATGCCATTCGGCCAGTTCGATAAATAGCTGAGAGAAAAGGGAGGACAGGCTGGCGTACTGGCGCTTTTGCACCATCGCTTCACTGGCGACGCAGTGTCCATTGGTTGCCTGTTGAATAGCGGCAATCAGATAGCTGGCAAAACGCTCTTGCTGGTTATCGCCCTCATCAAGAGAGTACCAGCCAAGATCGCTTTTACCTGCGGCCCATTGTGAAATGAGCGTTGTTTTTCCATAACCTGCAGGGCTCGTAACCAGCGCCAGTCGGAAATTATGCGCGCCGGAAAGTTTAGCCAACAGGCGCTCGCGGACCACTGTATGGTCAAGACGAACCGGGCGACTTAATTTAGACGGAATCAACATAGGTTTCACTTCACTGTGGGGAACGAGAGAATTTATTTTTTTTGCGCTTCGTAATTAATAGCTATAAGGTCGGTCAGAAAGAGAACTATTGCAAGTTATGTCTGGCTTTTGTGGCTCTGAATTTGCACTCTGTCACAAAACATTCCGGCCAGTGTCGGAACTTTTTTAAAAAGGCTTTGATGCCGCGTGAATGCTGGCTTGTATGGATGTCACCCGGTCGGGCTGAAACTGGTTTCAGAAAGGTATAATGACGCCGAATTTAATAAACTTCGGGTAAAGTTGAGTGAGATTAATAATCTCCTTAGGTATGAGCCCATTGCTGAAATATTATTCTCCGTAAGCAATCATTTCCGGGCGGATTAATTTCACCCGAAACTGCATTTCATTTCTTTGACATTCTCCCCGGTTACTTTTTTAACTTCCTGGCACGCTACGGCTATGCTCTCAGAGTGGCCTCGATCACACTTTTATGCTCATCCCCGCTACTCCTCCCTGTCTAATCCCCCACGGGAGGAGGAAGAGGTGAAATGAGCCAGGCACACTAGCGCCAACTTGTGTTTTCTTTCTAAAGGATGCCGATCCCCTATGTCACAGCCTACCTTCAACAAAGCTCAATTCCAGGCTGCCCTGACGCGTCAGTGGCAGCGTTTTGGCCTTCATGCTGCAAACGAGATGACGCCTCACCAGTGGTGGCAGGCGGTGAGCGGGGCGCTCGCAGAGCAGCTGGATGCTCAGCCCGTGGTGAAGCCCGTCAAAGGCCAGCGTCACGTCAACTATATCTCGATGGAGTTCCTGATTGGCCGCCTGACCGGCAACAACCTGCTGAACCTTGGCTGGTATCAGGAGGTGGGTGATGTGCTGAAAGAGCATGACATTAACCTGACCGACCTGCTGGAAGAAGAGATTGACCCGGCGCTGGGTAACGGCGGTCTGGGTCGTCTGGCGGCCTGCTTCCTTGACTCCATGGCGACCGTCGGCCAGTCGGCGATTGGCTATGGTCTGAACTACCAGTACGGTCTGTTCCGTCAGTCGTTTGCCGACGGCCATCAGATGGAAGCGCCGGACGACTGGCACCGTAACACCTACCCGTGGTTCCGCCACAACGCGCAGCTGGATGTGCAGGTCGGCATCGGCGGGAAAGTGACGAAGCAGGGGCTCTGGGAGCCGGCGTTCACTATTACCGGTGAAGCCTGGGATCTGCCGGTGCTCGGCTACCGTAACGGCGTGGCGCAGCCGCTGCGTCTGTGGCAGGCGAAGCACGCGCATCCGTTCAACCTGACCAAATTCAACGACGGTGATTTCCTGCGCGCCGAACAGCAGGGCATTGACGCCGAGAAACTGACGAAGGTCCTCTACCCGAACGACAATCATCTGGCGGGTAAAAAGCTGCGCCTGATGCAGCAGTACTTCCAGTGCGCCTGCTCCGTGGCGGACATTCTGCGTCGCCATCATCTGGCGGGCCGCAAGCTGGCGCAGCTGCCGGACTTCGAAGTTATCCAGCTCAACGACACGCACCCGACTATTGCCATCCCGGAACTGCTGCGCGTGCTGATCGACGAGCATCAGCTGAGCTGGGACGACGCCTGGGCCATCACCAGCCGCACCTTCGCCTACACCAACCACACCCTGATGCCAGAAGCGCTCGAGTGCTGGGATGAGAAGCTGGTGAAAGCGCTGCTGCCGCGCCATATGCAGATCATCAACAAGATTAACGACCAGTTTAAAGCGCTGGTGGAGAAAACCTGGCCGGGCGACAAAGCCGTCTGGGCCAAGCTGGCAGTGGTGCACGACAAACAGGTGCGCATGGCGAACATGTGCGTAGTCAGCGGCTTTGCCGTTAACGGCGTGGCGGCGCTGCACTCCGACCTGGTGGTGAAAGATCTGTTCCCGGAATATCACCAGCTGTGGCCGACCAAATTCCACAACGTGACCAACGGCATCACGCCGCGTCGCTGGATCAAGCAGTGCAACCCGCTGCTGGCCGGCCTGCTGGACAAGACCCTGAAGAAAGAGTGGGCCAACGATCTGGACCAGCTGATCAACCTGGAAAAACAGGCCGACGACGCAAAATTCCGCGAGCAGTACCGTGCGATCAAGCTGGAGAACAAGGTTCGCCTGGCGGAGTTCGTGAAAGTGCGTACCGGGATTGAGATCAACCCGCATGCCATTTTCGACATTCAGATCAAACGTCTGCATGAGTACAAGCGCCAGCACCTGAACCTGCTGCACATTCTGGCGCTGTACAAAGAGATCCGCGAGAACCCGCAGGCCGACCGCGTGCCGCGCGTGTTCCTGTTCGGTGCGAAAGCGGCGCCGGGCTACTACCTGGCGAAAAACATTATCCTCGCTATTAATAAAGTGGCGGCGGCGATCAACAGCGATCCAAAAGTGGGCGACAAGCTGAAGGTGGTGTTCCTGCCGGACTACTGCGTCTCGGCGGCTGAAATGCTTATCCCGGCGGCGGATATCTCCGAGCAGATCTCGACCGCAGGGAAAGAAGCGTCCGGTACCGGGAACATGAAGCTGGCGCTGAACGGCGCGCTGACCGTCGGCACGCTCGACGGGGCGAACGTCGAAATCGCCGAGAAGGTCGGTGAAGAGAATATCTTTATCTTCGGCCATACCGTGGAAGAGGTGAAAGCCATCAAGGCCAAAGGCTACGATCCGGTGAAATGGCGTAAGAAAGACAAAGTGCTGGATGCGGTGCTGAAGGAGCTGGAAAGCGGCAAATACAGCGACGGCGACAAGCACGCGTTTGACCAGATGCTGCACAGCATGGACAAACACGGCGGCGACCCATACCTGGTAATGGCGGACTTCACGGCCTACGTTGAAGCGCAGAAACAGGTCGACGTGCTGTATCGCGACCAGGAGGCGTGGACCAGGGCGTGCATTCTGAACACCGCGCGCTGCGGCATGTTCAGCTCTGACCGCTCAATCCGTGATTATCAGGCCCGTATCTGGCAGGCAAAACGCTAAGGAAGCGCGATGGAGAGTAAACGTCTGGACAGTGCCGCGCAGGCGGCGGGAATTAGCCTCAGTTACATCAACGCGCACGGCAAACCGCAGTCTATTGGTGCGGACACCAAAAGACGTTTGCTGGATGCGATGCACAAAACCGACGCGAAAGCGTCGGTTGCCCCGGTGCCAAACGTGAAGGTCTTTACCGCAGGCAAAAAGATGCCGCTGGCGGTGGAGGGGCTCGGCGAGTTTAGCTGGCTGCTCACCACCGAAGAGGGGCATCAGCATCAAGGCCACGCCACCGGCGGCAAAACGTTAAACCTTCCGGCGAAGCTGCCGGAGGGCTATCACAGCCTGACGCTCACCCAGGACGAACAGCGTTTTCACTGCCGGGTGATCGTCGCGCCAAAACGCTGCTATGAGCCGCAGGCGCTGCTTGAAGGCAAAAAGCTGTGGGGCGCCTGCGTGCAGCTCTATACGCTGCGTTCCGACAGCAACTGGGGCATCGGCGATTTTGGCGACCTGAAGAACATGCTGGCATCCGTGGGCGAGCGCGGTGGGGCCTTTATTGGCCTCAACCCAATTCACGCGCTCTATCCGGCGAATCCGGAAAGCGCCAGCCCGTACAGCCCGTCGTCCCGACGCTGGCTAAACGTGATTTACATCGACGTTAACGCGTTAGACGACTTCAAAAACAGCAAAGAGGCGCAGGCGTGGTGGAAGCTTGATACCACCCGGCAGATGCTGAAGCAGGCCCGCGACGCGGACTGGGTGGACTATTCCACCGTCACGGCGCTGAAAATGGCCGCGCTGCGTCTGGCGTGGAAAGGCTTTTCGCAGCGCGATGACGAGCAGATGGCGGCCTTCCGCCAGTTTGTGATGCAGGAAGGCGAAAGTCTCTACTGGCAGGCGGCATTTGATGCGCTGCACGCATATCAGGTGAAAGAGGACGAAATGCGCTGGGGCTGGCCGGTCTGGCCGGAAGCGTATCAGACCGTGGATACCCCTGAAGTCAAAGCCTTCTGTAAAAATCATGCCGATGAGGTGGACTTCTACCTGTGGCTGCAGTGGCTGGCGTACAGCCAGTTTGCTGCCTGCTGGCAGGTGAGCCAGGGCTATAAAATGCCGATCGGTCTGTATCGTGACCTGGCCGTGGGCGTGGCGGAAGGCGGCGCGGAAACCTGGTGCGATCGTGAGCTCTACTGCCTGAAGGCCTCCGTGGGTGCACCGCCGGATATCCTCGGGCCGCTCGGGCAGAACTGGGGCCTGCCGCCGATGGATCCGCACGTGATGGCGGCGCGCGCCTACGAGCCGTTTATCGACCTGCTGCGCGCGAACATGCAGAACTGCGGGGCGCTGCGCATTGACCACGTGATGTCCGTGCTGCGCCTGTGGTGGATCCCGTACGGTGAAACGGCCGATCACGGGGCGTACGTCCAGTATCCGGTTGACGATCTGCTGTCGATCCTGGCGCTGGAGAGTAAACGTCACCAGTGCATGGTGATCGGTGAAGATCTCGGTACCGTGCCGGTGGAAATTGTCAGCAAGCTCCGCGACAGCGGCGTCTACTCCTATAAAGTGCTCTATTTTGAAAACGACCATGAGAAAACCTTCCGCGCGCCGAAAGCGTACCCTGAACAGTCAATGGCAGTCGCGACGACGCATGATCTTCCTACGCTCAGGGGCTACTGGGAAAGCGGCGACCTGACCCTCGGCAAAACGCTGGGACTGTATCCTGATGAAGAGGTTCTGCGCGGTCTGTATCAGGATCGTGAGCTGGCGAAGCAGGGGCTGCTGGATGCGCTGCATAAGCATGGCTGTCTGCCGAAGCGTGCAGGGCATAAAGCGTCGCTGATGGCGATGACCCCAACGCTCAACCGTGGCCTGCAGCGCTATATCGCCGACAGCAACAGCGCGTTGCTCGGCCTGCAGCCGGAAGACTGGATTGATATGGCGGAGCCGGTGAACGTTCCGGGCACCAGCTATCAGTACAAGAACTGGCGACGCAAGCTGTCCACAACGCTTGAGAAGATGTTTGCCGATGACGGGGTGAACAGGCTGATTAAGGATTTGGATAAGCGCAGAAGGGCAGTGGGTAAGAAGCGGTAGTTTCACCCTCACCCTCACCCTAACCCTCTCCCGGAGGGAGAGGGAATAGAATGTAGGCCGGGTAAGCGTCAGCGCCACCCGGCTTTTTTACATCAGACAACCATATTCAACAGCAGCACCCCGACCAGACCACACACCGAAATAATGGTTTCCAGCGCGGACCAGGACTTGATGGTTTCACCGATCGTCAGGTTGAAGTACTCCTTGAACAGCCAGAAGCCAGGGTCGTTAACGTGAGAGAAAATCACGCTACCGGAACCGACGGCGATAACCATCAGCTCAGGGCTTACGCCCGTGGTCGCAATCAGCGGGGCAACGATACCGCCTGCGGTGATCGCCGCAACGGTCGCAGAACCCAGCGCAATACGCAGAACTGCAGCAATAGACCAGGCCATCAGGAGCGGCGACACGTTGGTTTCATGCATCATGGCAGCGATGTATTTGTCCACGCCGCTGTCGACCAGCACCTGCTTGAACGCACCGCCGCCGCCGATGATCAGGAGCATCATGGCAATGATTTTGATGGAAGAGGTCAGCGTGTCGTTGATTTGATCCATTGAACGACCGCGGTTAAGACCGAAGGTGAACATCGCGATCAACACCGCAATCAGCGTTGCCATTACCGGGTCACCCAGGAATTCCGCAACGGACAGGAAAGCATGACCTTTCGGCAGGATCATCTCCGCCACGGCGCGCATCGCCATCAGGATCACCGGCACCAGAGAGGTCCAGACGCTGACGCCAAAGCCCGGCATCTCTTCTTCGGTGAAGGTTTTGGCGCTGTACAGACCTTCCGGGATAGGCTTATCAATGCCTTTCAGGAAGCGGGCATACACCGGGCCCGCCAGAATCACGGTCGGGATCGCCAGAATCGTACCGAACAGCAGGGTTTTACCCATATCGGCGTGGAAGATGGTGGCGATAGCGGTTGGACCCGGGTGTGGCGGCAGGAAGCCGTGGGTCACGGACAGGGCCGCAGCCATTGGCACACCCACAAACAGCAGCGGGATGTTCGCTGCCGCAGCGATGGTAAACACCAGCGGCAGCATCAGCACGAAGCCCACTTCATAGAACAGCGCGAAACCGACGGTAAAACCGGTTAACACCACTGCCCACTGAATGTGCTGTTTACCGAATTTGGCAATCAGGGTGGTGGCAATACGCTGCGCGCCACCGCAGTCCGCCAGCATTTTGCCGAGCATGGCACCGAAGCCCATGATCAGCGCCAGGCTGCCGAGCGTGCCGCCGACGCCGGCTTTGATAGAGCTGATAACTTTAACCAGCGGCATCCCCTGCATCAGACCGACTGCAAGTGCCACCAGAACCAGAGCGATAAATCCGTTCATTTTGAAACGGATCATCAAGAGCAGTAATAACACAACACCGATAGCAACGATGACTAATGGCATGATTTACCTGGCCTTTGAATTGTTATGGGTAACGTCATTGTTTCAACGACAAATTCCGATTGTCCCAACTGGGAACAGAGTGGTTAACGGCACTCATACTGATGCCTGCGAAACAGTTAAGTTTAGTCGGCTGTTATAAGGGTGCTGAGTGCCCACGAGAATGATACGGGTAACATGTCGCGGTTGAGAATCACCCAGTGAGGCAAAATTTGAATTATGAGACGCAGGTCAACATATCGAGGTGGGAAGGTAAGGGAGGTTGGCCCGGTAAGCGTGGCGCCACCGGGCAATACGGGCGGGTACTGAATTAGTAGTAAGAATGCTCGCCGCGCTGGTGCTCGGTCAGGTCACGCACGCCTTTCAGTTCCGGGAACTCGTTCAGCAGCTGCTTCTCGATCCCTTCTTTCAGGGTCACGTCGACCATAGAGCAACCATTACAGCCGCCGCCGAACTGCAGGATCGCCAGGCCGTCTTCCGTGATTTCCATCAGGGAAACGCGACCGCCGTGGCCAGCCAGCTGTGGGTTGATCTGGGACTGAAGCAGATACTCAACGCGCTCCATCAGCGGCGCATCGTCAGACACTTTACGCATTTTGGCGTTTGGCGCTTTCAGGGTCAGCTGAGAACCCAGCTGGTCGGTGACGAAGTCGATCTCCGCATCTTCAAGATACGGCGCGCTCAGTTCATCGACATAAGCGGTGAGCTGTTCAAATTTAAGGGCAGTGTCAGTTGCTTCCACAGCATCCGGAGGACAATAAGAGACACCACATTCTGCATTCGGAGTGCCTGGATTGATCACAAACACGCGGATCTGCGTCCCTTCTTCCTGATTTGCCAGCAGTTTGGCAAAGTGCGCTTGTGCAGAATCGGAAATACGGATCATAGCTTTGGCCTAATAGTTGACTAAATTACCTGGGTATAATCATACGCCCATTGAAGAAGGGCTACAAGGTACGGCACAGACACCATACCTGAACCGACGCGGCGCCGCTTTGCAAAAGCAGTCGGGAAAGTTCAGCAACGGTACTGCCTGTGGTGACGACGTCATCCACGATGGCGATATGGAGGCCTTTGACCGGCAATTCAAGGCGAAAGGCGTTTTTCAGGTTCCTTTTGCGAAGCCGGGCGTTGAGCTGATGCTGGATGGCGGTGGCATGTACGCGGGTAAGCGCGCAGGCATCATAGCGACAGCCTAGCCACCGGGCGAGCGGGCGGCAGAGCAGGTCGCTTTGATTATAGCCGCGCCGCCAGTGCCGACGTCGGTATAAGGGGACATTCACCACCCTATCGATTTTCGGCAGAGCGCGGGTTCGTCGCGCCTGTAAAACTGCCAGCAATAGCAGGCGGGCAAGGGGCTGCGCCAGCGAACTCTGGCCGGAAAACTTCAGGGCGTGAATAAGCCCGCTCAGCGGTGGAACATAATCATCCACGGCTACCAGCGCGCTCCACGGCGGGGATTTTTTCAGGCAGCGGCCGCAGGGCAAATAGCGGTTAGCCGCCGGTAAACCACATTGCGGGCAGGTTGTGATACGCCTTGCCAGTGAGCGCGTGCAGACGGAACAGACGCCCCACGCGCTGAGGGCAAGCGGCATTTTGCATAGCCAGCACAAGCCAGGCACTGTTAGCATGTGCAACCTCCATGTGAAAAAAGAGAACAGTAACTGATGAAGACGCTGTGGTGGCAGACCGTAGGGACAGGAAATTGCCATCTTGTGCTGCTGCACGGATGGGGCCTGAATGCGGAAGTGTGGCATTGCATAAGCGAGGAACTTGCCTCGCAATTTACGTTACATCTGGTTGATCTACCGGGCTACGGTCGCAGCCGCGGCTTTGGCGCGATGTCGCTTGATGAGATGGCGCAGCAGGTTGTGGACGCCGCGCCGCAAAATGCCATCTGGCTGGGCTGGAGCCTGGGCGGGCTGGTGGCAAGCCAGATTGCGCTCTCCTGGCCCGAGCGCGTTAAGGCGCTGGTCACCGTGGCCTCGTCGCCATGCTTTAGCGCGCAAGAGACGTGGCCCGGCATCAAACCTGACGTGCTGGCGGGCTTCCAGCAGCAGCTGAGCGACGATTTCCAGCGGACCGTCGAGCGATTCCTCGCATTGCAGACAATGGGGACGGAAACCGCGCGTCAGGATGCCAGAGCGCTGAAGCAGGTGGTGCTCTCCCTGCCGATGCCGGACGTCGAGGTGCTTAACGGCGGTCTTGAGATCCTGAAAACGGTCGACCTGCGGGAGCCGCTGACTGCGCTGGCCATGCCGCACCTGCGTATCTATGGCCATCTGGACGGGCTGGTGCCGCGCAAAGTGGTTCCACTTCTGGATTCCCTCTGGCCGGACAGCGAATCCCGGGTCATTGCCAAAGCCGCGCATGCTCCGTTTATCTCTCATCCGACGGAATTTTGTTCAGCGCTGGTTGCGTTAAGTCAACGTTTAGACTGATTATTTTCTATCCAGCCTGGAAAAAGTTACACACCGCAACCATACTCCAGATGTCGTTGCGGTTGTTCTGCCTACGATAATCAAAAACAACAATCCTATGGAGAGTCAGGCTATGAAACTTGTTACAGGTATTGTCACTTCTCTGGTTATTGGGTCACTGTCATTTGGCGTTTTTGCGGCGAAAGAGCTGGAAAAAGATAAAGTTGCCGGGATGAATCTGACGAAAATTGGTGAGATTTCTACGTCTGACACCACCGCGCCGATGGATGCAAGAAAAGAGCTGTCGAAGAAAGCGGATGAGCTGGGCGGGACGTACTACGTCGTCACCAGTGCAGAAAAACAGACCAAAAACGTACGCGCTACCGCGGACGTCTATAAGTAATACGATAAAGCCGGGCAGCAATGCCCGGCTTTATTAGCGCAGTGCCCACCACTCCCTGAGGCAGGCCTTTCCTTCCGGGCAGCTTTTACAACTGCCGGAGAGGCAGCCGTCCGCTTCTTCCTTAATCCGCACGGCTTTACCCATCGCTTCCAGGCGTTCCAGCATGGCATCGATCATCGGCTGCGGCGTATGCAGGCTGAGGCTGAGCTGTTTTGCCTCCATCCGCCCCTGAAGCGCCAGCAGGTCACGAACCTGAATCAACGATGCCATCTGGTTTCCTCTTAGTGACAGTCGCCAGCCGGGCTGCTGCAGCAGGTTGCGGCGGTTTTACGATTTGCCAGCAGGTCGATGTCGACGCGGCTGCGTGCCCGGCGTAGCAGACCGAGAACCATTACGTTAAACAGCACAACCGCCAGAATGCAGACCAGGCTGTAGCGCGGGTGCTGGCTGAAGTTAACGGTCTGATAAAACAGCGTCGCCAGCGAGTAAGCGATATTTAGCCCCCACAGGATGGAGAAGCCCATCCAGCCGCGGCTGGACTCGCGGGCAATCGCTCCCATGACGGAGATGCACGGGATATAGAGCAGGACAAAGATGAGATAGCTGTAGGCCGCAGACGCGCTGCCAAACTTCTCGCCCATCACGCCCATGGCACCGGTTGCCATTTCGCCGTCGCCCTTGCTGGCCTCAATCGGGTTCGCCAGCACGCTCAGGCTGAAGGTATCTTTCAGGCTCTGCCAGGTCTCCTCTACGGCACCCAGCAGTTCGTCACCGAGGTGAAACTCCGCCGGGTTAAATTCCTGCTCCTGAATGTTCTCTGCGGTGTAGAGCGTGTTCAGGGTCCCGACGACCACCTCTTTCGCCATCGCCCCGGTGAACAGTCCCACGGTCGCCTGCCAGTTATCCTCCTGCACGCCAATTGGTTTAAAGACCGGCGTGATGACGCGGCTGACGGAGGCGAGGGCAGAGTCGTTGATGTTATCCGCCGTCTGTCCACTCAGGGTGAAGCTGTTCAGCGCGCTCAGGAAAATACTGACAATGACAATCACCTTACCGGCGCGCAGCACAAAGCCTTTCAGTCGCTGCCAGGTCTGGATCGCCAGGCTTTTCAGATGCGGTACGTGGTAAACCGGAAGCTCCATCACAAACGGCGACGCTTCACCACGCATGATGGTGTGCTTGAGCATTAAGCCGGTCAGGATCGCCATCACGATGCCCAGCACATACAGCGAGAAGACCGCCAGCGCGCCCTGCTGACCAAAGAAGGCGGCTGCAAAGACCGCAAAGATTGCCAGACGCGCGCCGCAGGACATAAATGGCGCCATCATGATGGTCATCAGACGTTCACGCGGCGCATCCAGGGTGCGCGCGCCCATCACCGACGGCACGTTACAGCCGAAGCCGACGATCAGCGGGACGAAGGATTTACCCGGCAGACCCAGCGCCTGCATCAGGCGGTCCATCACGAACGCGGCGCGCGCCATGTAGCCGGAATCTTCAAGGAACGAGAGGAACAGATACATCATGCCGATCTGCGGCACCAGCGGCAGCACGGTGTTGATACCGCCGCCGATCCCCTGAGCGAGGAAGATGGTTAGCCATTCCGGGAAGTGCAGGGTGTAACCCAGCCACTGAATACCATGAACGAAAACGGCGACAGAACCCGCGTCAAAAATCGGCTGGAGCGCGCCACCAATGTTAATGGCAAGCAGGAACATCACGTACATCACCAGCAGGAAGATCGGCAAACCGAGGAAGCGGTTGAGCACAATCTTATCCACCGCCGCCGTAAAGCGGCTGGGTTCCGCGGTAAGGGCGTTGCTGACCACATCACAAATTGACGCAATGGCCTGATAACGCGCATCGGCGATGTGCAGCGCCGGGTCGTCCAGCTCGCCGCTGAGACGGGCGAGGGTCACGTCCAGCTTATCTGCTGCATGTCCGGCATAGGCGCGGCTATAGATATCCCCTTCCAGCATCTGCAGGCCGAGCCACAGACGCTGTTTCGCAGGCATATTTTTGTCCATCTCCTGCGCCAGCAGATCGGCTTCGCGCAGCAGCGGCTGGGCGTAGTGCACCAGCTCAACGTCGCGGTTTCCCGCGTGGCGGTCAATCGCCAGCTTCAGCGCGTCGATACCGCGAGCGCGGGTCGAGACCAGCGGAACGACAGGGCACCCAAGGCGCGCAGAGAGGGCATCGACGTCAATGCGCAGCTTTTGTTTCTCTGCAATGTCGAGCATGTTGAGCGCCACGATGCAGGGGATCCCCAGCTCCAGCAGCTGCAGCGTCAGGTAAAGGTTTCGTTCGAGGTTAGAGGCGTCGACCACGTTGATCAGCAGATCGGCATCGCCGCCAAGAATGTAGTGGCAGGCAATTTGCTCATCGAGCGATGTCTGGGATGAAATCGTGGTTAAGGAATAGGTACCGGGAAGGTCGACCAGGGTCACCTGATTGTCCGTTGTCGTGAACTGGCCTTCTTTACGTTCAACCGTTACGCCTGCCCAATTTCCCACGCGCTGGCGCGCGCCGGTTAACTGATTAAATAAGGTTGTCTTGCCGGAATTAGGATTGCCAATTAAGCCAATAGTTAATTTTTTCATTGTATTAGACCCACCGAAACCGCTGGCTTGTTAACGGGATAAAGATTCAACTTCAATTAATGCGAGGTCTTTTTTGCGCAGAACCAGATTCACGCGCCGGGTTTCGATATGGACAGGATCGCCCAACGGCGCTACGCGCACGACCTGGAATGATGAGCCGGGCAGCATGCCCAGTGACAGCAGCTTCTGCCGATAGGCCGGGCTAATTTCGCGGGTAAAACCGGTAATTTTCCATGCACTGTCTGGAGTGAATTGCATAATGCCTGATTCCACGAGAGGTTAAATAATCTACACTGCGATGATAATGAGAATAGTTTTTATCAGCAATAATAAAAATGTGACGGGATGTTGTTAATCGTATTAATTTGCGGTCTGATTGACCTTGCTCAATATTTGCTGAATTGCCGGGAAAATGAAAAGAGGGATATTTGTTAACGGGGTGATAATTAGTGGTTTAAATATGGCTGTGCAATCGGTTTCATATATTTCGAGATGTTTTATTCCCCTCACCCTAACCCTCTCCCCAAAGGGGCGAGGGTGTTAAAGTTCCCTCTCCCCTTTGGGGAGAGGGTTAGGGTGAGGGGGGCGTTGTTGCCTTAGCGTTTCTTACCCATCGCGGCCGCCAGCGCGTCCATCATCGCGCTATTGCCCGCAGGCTGTGCATCACGCCCGCGCGGTTTTGCGGCTTTCGCGGCCGGACGCTGCTGCTCGCGGCCTCCACCGTTGCCGCCACGGCGCGCGTTGGTGTCGCCCGGTTGCTCGTCCAGACGCATGGTCAGGGCGATACGCTTGCGCTGCAGATCCACTTCCAGCACTTTCACCTTCACGATGTCGCCCGCTTTGACCACGGTGTGCGGGTCTTCAACGAACTTGTCGGCAAGGGACGAGATATGCACCAGACCGTCCTGGTGCACGCCGATATCCACAAACGCGCCGAAGTTGGTGACGTTGGTCACCGCGCCTTCCAGCACCATGCCCGGCAGGAGATCGTTCATGGTCTCGATGCCGTCAGCAAAGGTCGCCGTTTTGAACTCAGGACGCGGATCGCGGCCCGGTTTTTCCAGCTCTTTGATGATATCGGTGACGGTAGGCACGCCAAATTTTTCGTCGGTGAAGTCCACCGCTTTCAGGTTGCGCAGGGCGCCGCTGTCGCCCATCAGGTCTTTAAGCGCCTGCTGAGTAGCGGCCAGGATGCGCTCAACAACCGGGTATGCTTCCGGGTGAACGGTAGAAGCATCCAGCGGGTTATCGCCGTGATTGATGCGCAGGAAGCCCGCGCACTGCTCAAACGCTTTCGGCCCCAGGCGGCTCACTTTAAGCAGCTGCTGACGGTTCTGGAACTGGCCGTTCTCGTCACGCCAGGCCACGATGTTCTGCGCCATCATGCGGGTTAAGCCCGCCACGCGGGTCAGCAGAGGAACGGAGGCGGTGTTCAGGTCCACGCCGACGGCGTTTACGCAGTCTTCCACCACCGCATCCAGCTTGCGCGCCAGCTGCGTCTGGCTCACGTCGTGCTGGTACTGGCCCACGCCGATGGATTTCGGGTCGATCTTCACGAGTTCGGCCAGCGGATCCTGCAGGCGACGGGCAATAGAGACCGCACCGCGCAGGGAAACGTCCAGGTCCGGGAACTCCTGCGCCGCCAGCTCAGAGGCGGAGTAGACCGATGCGCCCGCTTCGCTGACGATCACTTTCTGCGCCGTCACTTTCGGGAACTGCTTCTGCACGTCGAGGTAGAAACGCTCGGTTTCGCGTGATGCGGTGCCGTTACCGATGGCAACCAGCTCCACGTTGTACTTCTCGCACAGCGCCGCCACCACGACGGCGGCTTTCGCTGCCTGTCCGGTATGCGGGTAAATGGTGTCGGTGGCGACCAGCTTGCCGGTGCCGTCAACCACAGCGACCTTCACGCCGGTACGCAGGCCCGGATCGAGACCCATGGTGGTGCGCAGGCCGGCAGGAGCGGCCATCAGCAGGTCGTGCAGGTTACGGGCGAAAACGTTAATCGCTTCATCTTCAGCGCGCTCGCGCACGGTGCCCATCAGCTCGGTTTCCAGGTGCATCAACACCTTGATGCGCCAGGTCCAGCTCACTACGCCTTTGCGCCAGCTGTCCGCCGGGGCATTGTTCAGGCGCAGGCCGAGATGGTCGATAATGATCTGCTCGCAGTGGCTCTCTTTCGGCGGCTCGTCAAACTGCGGGTCGGCGTTCAGGGAGAGCTGGAGCACGCCTTCGTTGCGGCCGCGGAACATCGCCAGCGCGCGGTGAGAAGGGGTGGTTGAAATCGGTTCGTGGTGATCGAAGTAGTCGCGGAACTTCGCGCCTTCTTCCTCTTTGCCCGCGACGACGGTAGAGACGATGTGGGCATTCTTCCACAGGTAATCACGCACTTTGGCCAGCAGGGCAGCGTCTTCCGCGAAGCGCTCCATCAGGATGTAGCGCGCGCCGTCCAGAGCGGCCTTGGTGTCCGCGACGCCTTTGTCGGCGTCGATGAATTTCGCCGCTTCGGTGTCCGGGTCGTGAGACGGCTCATTCCACAGCAGGTCGGCCAGCGGCTCAAGGCCCGCTTCGATGGCAATCTGCCCGCGCGTGCGGCGCTTCGGTTTGTACGGCAGATAGAGATCTTCGAGTTCGGTTTTGCTCAGGGTGCCGTTAATGGCGCTTTCCAGCTCGCTGGTCAGCTTGCCCTGTTCGCCGATGGATTTGAGGATCGCCTGACGACGTTCTTCCAGCTCGCGCAGATAGCCCAGACGGGTCTCCAGGTTACGCAGCTGCGTGTCATCCAGACCGCCGGTGACTTCCTTACGATAGCGTGCAATAAACGGCACGGTGTTCCCTTCATCAAGCAGGCGAACGGCAGCTTCTACCTGTTCGGCTCTGGCCTGAAGTTCACCCGCAATAATGCGGCAGAGCGAATCTTTCATCATGGCTTTATCATCTTGTGGGTCAAAATCAGGGGATAGTTATACGGGCTGACACGGCAAAATGCCAGCCGGGGAGGGCGCTCTCGGACTATTTTACGTAGACGATCTCATTGACGTACCAGCTGGCTTCACCGGCTGGGGTTTGAACGACGGCCAGATCGCCCACTTCCTTTTTCAGCAGCGCGCGGGCCATCGGGGAGTCGATGGAGATGTAATCTTTACGACCAAAAATTTCATCGTAGCCGACAATGCGAAAACGCAGGGTGTCACCGTCATCGTTTTCAATTTCCACCCACGCGCCGAAGAACACTTTGCCCTCCTGCTGTGGGGAGTAATCGACAATTTTGAGATTCTCGAGGCACTTCGTCAGGTAGCGAACCCGGCGGTCAATTTCGCGCAGCCGCTTTTTGTTGTACTGGTAATCCGCATTCTCGCTGCGATCGCCCAGGCTGGCCGCCCAGGTCACCTTTTTGGTCACCTCAGGACGCTCTTCGCGCCACAGGTAATCCATCTCTTTCTTGAGTTTCTCGTACCCTTCGCGGGTGATCAGGGGCGTTTTCATGGTGCAGCCTTTAATGCCGGTTAACTGTCTTTGCGCACAATACG
The DNA here is from genome assembly GCF_056673305.1 of Enterobacter sp. MG-EB028. NCBI lineage: Bacteria > Pseudomonadati > Pseudomonadota > Gammaproteobacteria > Enterobacterales > Enterobacteriaceae > Enterobacter > Enterobacter sp. MG-EB028. The sequence goes on along the minus strand of NZ_CP195079.1, from coordinate 4,457,933 downwards.
TAGCGCACAGTGTAACAGACAGGATTAATAATGATTTATGTGATGAAATGAACAGATAAGCTGCTGTTAAATATGCTTTGTAACAATTTCGACTAGAATTTATACCAGAATTAACTGGTCGAATACGTGCACTTTTTTAGAATACGCTGTTACAAAGACTATCCGAACCTTTGGGAGTACACACAATGCAAGAGAACTACAAAATTCTGGTCGTGGATGACGACATGCGCCTGCGCGCGCTGCTGGAGCGTTATCTGACCGAGCAGGGCTTCCAGGTTCGTAGCGTCGCGAACGCTGAGCAGATGGACCGTCTGCTGACCCGTGAATCTTTCCACCTGATGGTTCTCGACCTGATGCTGCCGGGCGAAGACGGGCTTTCTATTTGCCGCCGTCTGCGCAGCCAGAGCAACCCGATGCCGATCATCATGGTGACGGCGAAGGGCGAGGAAGTTGACCGTATCGTGGGCCTCGAAATCGGCGCGGACGACTACATTCCAAAACCGTTTAACCCGCGTGAACTGCTGGCGCGTATTCGCGCCGTGCTGCGCCGTCAGGCGAACGAACTGCCTGGCGCACCGTCGCAGGAAGAAGCGGTGATTGCCTTCGGCAAGTTCAAGCTGAACCTCGGCACGCGCGAGATGTTCCGTGAAGACGAACCAATGCCGCTCACCAGCGGCGAGTTTGCGGTACTGAAAGCGCTGGTCAGCCACCCGCGCGAGCCGCTTTCCCGTGACAAGCTGATGAACCTGGCGCGCGGTCGCGAATACTCCGCAATGGAACGCTCCATCGACGTGCAGATCTCTCGCCTGCGCCGCATGGTGGAAGAAGATCCGGCGCATCCTCGTTATATTCAGACCGTGTGGGGTCTGGGCTACGTATTTGTCCCGGACGGCTCTAAAGCATGAGGCGAATGCGCTTCTCGCCGCGAAGCTCGTTTGCCCGCACCCTGCTGCTGATCGTCACCCTGCTGTTCGTCAGCCTGGTGACGACCTACCTGGTGGTGCTGAACTTTGCGATCCTGCCGAGCCTCCAGCAGTTTAATAAGGTCCTGGCCTACGAAGTGCGTATGCTGATGACCGATAAGCTGCAGCTGGAGGACGGTACGCAGCTGGTTGTTCCCCCGGCATTTCGCCGTGAAATTTACCGTGAGCTGGGCATTTCGCTCTACTCGAATGAGGCGGCGGAAGACGCTGGCCTGCGCTGGGCGCAGCACTACGAATTTCTCAGCCAGCAGATGGCGCAGCAGCTGGGTGGCCCAACGGAAGTGCGCGTTGAGGTCAACAAAAGCTCGCCCGTCGTCTGGCTGAAAACCTGGCTGTCACCCAACATCTGGGTGCGCGTTCCGCTGACCGAAATTCATCAGGGCGACTTCTCGCCGCTGTTCCGCTACACCCTGGCCATTATGCTGCTGGCGATAGGTGGCGCGTGGCTGTTTATCCGTATCCAGAACCGACCGCTGGTCGACCTGGAGCACGCGGCGCTGCAGGTCGGTAAAGGCATCATTCCTCCTCCGCTGCGCGAATATGGTGCCTCTGAAGTGCGTTCGGTAACGCGCGCGTTTAACCATATGGCGGCAGGCGTGAAGCAACTGGCGGACGACCGTACGCTGCTGATGGCAGGCGTCAGTCATGACCTTCGCACCCCGCTAACGCGTATTCGTCTGGCGACGGAGATGATGGGGGAAGAGGACGGCTATCTCGCCGAGTCCATTAACAAGGACATCGAAGAGTGTAACGCCATCATCGAGCAGTTCATCGACTACCTGCGCACCGGCCAGGAAATGCCAATGGAAATGGCCGATCTGAACGCGGTGCTGGGCGAAGTGGTGGCCGCAGAAAGTGGTTATGAACGTGAAATTGACACTGACCTTCAGGACGGTGAAATTCAGGTTCGTATGCACCCGCTCTCCATTAAGCGTGCGGTGGCTAACATGGTGGTCAATGCGGCGCGTTACGGTAACGGCTGGATTAAGGTCAGCAGCGGGTCTGAACTCAACCGCGCCTGGTTCCAGGTGGAAGACGACGGTCCGGGCATTAAGCCCGAGCAGCGTAAGCATCTGTTCCAGCCGTTTGTGCGCGGCGATAGCGCGCGCAGCACCAGCGGTACGGGCTTAGGCCTGGCGATTGTGCAGCGTATTATCGATAACCATAACGGATTGCTGGAGATCGGTACCAGTGAGCGGGGTGGGTTGAGCATTCGCGCCTGGCTACCGGTACCGGTGACGCGGGGGCAGGTGAAAGAGGGATAGTGCGGTCTGATGCCCTCACCCCGGCCCTCTCCCACGGGGAGAGGGAGAAAACATTAAAAAAGGCAACTTTCGTTGCCTTTTTGCTTTTACCTACAGCTTCGGACCCGCACTCACCAGCGCTTCACCCGCCGGGGTATCGGTATACTTCTCGAAGTTCTCAATAAACAGCTTCGCCAGCGATTCCGCCTTCTCGCGCCACTGCTCCGGCGAACCGTAGGTATTGCGCGGGTCGAGGATACGCGTGTCCACACCCGGCAGTTCCGTCGGAATGGCCAGATCAAACATCGGCAGCGTGAAGGTTTCGGCATTATCCAGTGAACCATCCAGAATGGCGTCGATAATGGCGCGGGTATCTTTGATAGAGATACGCTTGCCGGTACCGTTCCAGCCGGTGTTGACCAGGTAGGCCTGCGCGCCGGATGCCTGCATGCGTTTCACCAGCACCTCAGCGTACTGCGTCGGGTGCAGCGACAGGAATGCCGCGCCGAAGCAGGCGGAGAAGGTTGGGGTTGGCTCCGTGACGCCACGCTCGGTACCCGCCAGTTTGGCAGTAAAGCCAGAGAGGAAGTGGTACTGCGTCTGGCTGGCGGTCAGGCGGGACACCGGAGGCAGCACGCCGAACGCATCCGCCGTCAGGAAAATCACCTTCGTGGCATGGCCCGCTTTTGACACCGGCTTCACGATATTGTCGATGTGGTAGATCGGGTAAGAGACGCGGGTGTTTTCGGTTTTTGACGCATCGTCGAAGTCGATAGAGCCGTCGGCACGTACGGTGACGTTTTCCAGCAGCGCGTCGCGACGGATCGCATGGAAGATATCCGGCTCGGCCTCTTCAGACAGGCGAATGGTCTTCGCGTAGCAGCCGCCTTCGAAGTTAAACACGCCGTCATCGTCCCAGCCGTGCTCGTCATCGCCAATCAGACGGCGTTTTGGATCGGTGGAGAGCGTGGTTTTCCCTGTGCCGGACAGGCCGAAGAATACCGCCACGTCGCCTTTCTCGCCGACGTTCGCCGAGCAGTGCATGGAGGCAATACCGCGCAGCGGCAGCAGGTAGTTCATGACCGAGAACATCCCTTTCTTCATTTCGCCGCCGTACCAGGTACCGCCAATCAGCTGGATACGCTCGGTCAGGTTGAAGGCAATGAAGTTCTCAGAGTTCAGGCCCTGCTCTTTCCACTGTGGGTTGGTGCATTTCGCACCGTTCATCACGATGAAGTCAGGTGTGAAGTCCTGCAGCTCTTCGTCGGTCGGACGAATAAACATATTCTTAACGAAATGCGCCTGCCAGGCCACTTCGGTAATGAAACGCACGGAAAGGCGGGTATCGGCGTTAGCGCCGCAGAAAGCGTCGACAATGAACAGACGCTTGCCGGAAAGTTGATGGGTGACGAGCCCTTTCAGGTGCTGCCAGGTTTCCGGGGAGAGCGGTTTGTTGTCGTTCTTCCCTTTGCCTTTGTCAGCCCACCACAGCGTATCGCGGGTGGTTTCGTCGCGGACGATATACTTATCTTTCGGCGAACGACCGGTAAAGATACCGGTATCGACGGCGATAGCACCAAGGTTCGTCAACACACCGCGCTCGTATCCTTCCAGTGCTGGATTGAGCTCTTCCTGATACAGCGTATCGTAATCGGGGTTGTAGACGACTTCCTGGACGTCGTGAATACCATAAGCCTTGAGATCTTGCGGGGTTAAACCAGTAACACGCATATCACTGCTCCTTAGCCAATATGTACTGCCTGAAATTGTAGGGTTTTTCTGGGGATGTTAACCGCGACGGGGCTCATAGATTTGTGCATCTGGATAAAACCCTTACTAACGGAAAACGCTGCGACTCCAGTCACAGTGCAGGCGGATTATCGCAGGAATCGCTTTTTGGTTGGGGAAAATGTTCCGAAAAGGTTAAAGACTGGTGATTTTATCGGAAAGAATGTGAATGTAATCGCATACATGTAAGAAAATTACGTAAGAGTTACATTATGAAAACGATTCAGCTTTTGGGGCTGCGCCTCACCCCGGCCCTCTCCCCAAAGGGGAGAGGGGGTTCACGTTCCCTCTCCCCTTTGGGGAGAGGGTGAGGGGGAAAGAGGTTTAGTGAACCTGTGGATCCGCCGGGGAGGCGTTGTTGCGGATCTCAGCGATATCCATCGAATTGAACACGTAGTGCGTACCGCAGTAGTCACAGTGCATATCAATTTCGCCGTCTTCAGCCATGATGCTGTCGATCTCTTCATCCGGCAGGGTTTTCAGTGCGCCAGCGCAGCGCTCGCGTGAGCAGGTGCACTTAAACTCCACGGACTGCGGATCGTACACGGTCACTTCTTCTTCGTGATACAGACGCCACAGCACGTCGGTCGCCGACAGGTTGAACAGCTCTTCCGCCTTGATGGTTTCGGTCAGCGTCGCCAGATGCTCAAAGTCATTGGTCTGCGCGTCCTGTGCAGGCAGAACCTGCAGCAGCATGCCGCCCGCAGCAGGCTGGCCGTCCACTTCACCGGTGCGGATGAACAGACGCGTTGGGAGCTGTTCGGAGCGCATGAAGTAGTCTTCCAGGCAGGCTGCCAGGGTATCGCCTTCCAGACCGACCACGCCCTGATAGCGTTCACCTTCCTCCGGGGAGATGGTGATCACCAGGTAGCCATTGCCCACCAGCGTTTTGAGGTCTGCATTTTCAGGCACGTCGCCCTGAACGCGCGCTACGCCGCGCATCTGCTGCTGGTTATTGCCGTTGATCACCGCCAGCGTCATCGGGCCGTCACCCTGCAGCTGCACGGTGATATCGCCGGCAAACTTCAGCGTTGCGGTCAGCAGGCTGGTGGCAACCAGCAGTTCGCCCAACAGGGTCTTCACCGGCAGCGGGTAGTTGTGGTTTTCCAGAATCTGTTTCCAGGTTTCGGATACGGTGACCAGCTCGCCGCGCACGGCGAATTGTTCAAACAGATAGCGGTGTAATTGGTCGTGTTGGGCCATTTTCATCTCTCGTGCGGGTGAGGGTTACTCGCTCTCACCGTGTTTAAATTTCATCAGATCGCGGCGCTCTTTTTTATCCGGTCGCCGGTCCGGGTGGGGCATGGTCAGCGCATTCATTTTGCGCGCCAGCGCGGTCTTCTCGCGCTTTTCAACGCTTTCAGCCGTCTCTTCATAAAGCAGTACGGCTTCCGATGCGGGCCGCCGCTGTTCGGTAATGGCTTTAATCACTACCGTACGTTCGTCGTTGCCCTGGCGCAGCGTTAAGGTGGCGTTCAGCTCAACCAGCTTGCTCGGCTTGCTGCGCTGGCCGTTGTAATGCACTTTACCGCCGTCAACCATCTCGCGGGCAAGGGCGCGCGTTTTATAAAAACGGGCTGCCCACAGCCATTTATCCAGTCTTACCCCGTCTGAGGGCTTTTCTTTCATGGCGTCTCCTTCACGGTTAGTGAGGGGATCATCTGGCGGTAGTCGTTCAGCCCCGGATGGCGCAGATAGCGTTTTTCAGCCAGGCCAGAGTCAGGATTGGTAACGCCCAGACAATAGCGAATGCCAAACGTTGCCGCGGAATCCAGAATGGGCTCGCTGTCGTCAATGAACAGTGTGCGTTCCGGCTGCAGGCCGGTCTCTTCCTTCACCGCATGCCACAACCGCTGATCCTCTTTCGGATAACCAAATGTGTGGGTAGAAAGTAATAAATCAAGGTGCGACGCCAGCCCCGTGTGCTCCAGCTTCACGGCCAGGTTATGTGGATGCGCGTTAGTCAGCAAAATACGGCGCTTGCCGCTGGCTTTCAGCGCGTCCAGGAATGGAACCGTATCTTCGCGCAGCACGGCGCGTGGTCCCTGGGCGGTGGTCATGGCACAAATATCCAAACCGAGGCGCTCGCTCCAGTAATCCAGACAGTACCAGTTTAGCGTATGTTGCACCGCGCTATATTGCGAACGAATGAACGCCTGCGCTTCTGCCGGGGAGATACCCTGCTGTTCACCATAGGTTTCCGGCACCAGCTTTTGCCAGAAATAGTTGTCAAAGGCGAGATCGAGCAGCGTGCCGTCCATATCCAGCAGAACGGTGTCGACCTGCTGCCAGTCGATATCAAGATGCATAGGGGGGAACTCCAGCCAGAAGAAACGTGCGCGACAGGGTAGCACATCTTGTCGCGCAACGACGTTATCAGATCAGGCTCTCAGAGGAGGGGATCAGCTTAGGATTGAGGCAATTCTCGTAATATTGCTGGATCTCAGCCAGACGCGTTCGCGAGCGCTGGTAGCGGCGCAGCGCCATAAAACCGTTCCAGAAAATGGCGATCAGCATGGCGACCATCAGCAGAGAGGTGCCAATGTAACGCCACAATCCTGCGCTGTCCGGCATCCGGTGCAGGCCGATATGGCGGGTGCCGTTGGCGTCGGTGTAGATGCTTGTAACAATCCCTTCGGCACTAAACGGCGTTTGCATCAGCATCTGCGCCAGGCGCTGGAACTGGCTCCACTGCTCCTGCGCCGGGTAGTCGTAAAGCGCAACCTGCGGGTAAGGCTGATCGACCAGGTCGCTGCCTTCATCGCTGGCAATCACAAAGCCGCCCGGCGCCGGGCTGTTGAGCGCCTGAGCCGCCCGGGTGGTTTCGCGCATCATAAACGGCGATGTCGACGTCGCGACCAGGTTATCCAGCGACTCCGCGCTGACCGGACGCAGCAGCACGTTGACGCCATCCAGTCGTCCCGCTTCGGCGCGTTTCACCAGCGAGTCCCAGTCTTTACTGTTCCCGAGGTTAACCAGCGCGTTTTTGAGGCGTACGCACTCATCCTGCGTGGAGCATAAATCCTGGGTTTTCAGAACGATATCGCCAAAATCATCCAGCAGAATCATACCTGATTTCTGAATGGCGGAACGCAGCGCGGGGCTGACGCGTGAGTCATCGTCCGGTTTCGGGTGCAACTGGCGGTTAACCGTCTGGGTCAGCGCCGTGGCTTTATTCACCACTTCAGATTCCGGCAGCGGCAGCGGCGGCGCGTCGTTCCAGATAATTTGCGAACAGTCGAACGGCATGAACGGCGAGTTCTGGCGCGTGTTCCACGCCCCCGGAGTATGGATGTTACACATCCCGGTGCCCTTCAGGCGCAGCGTATCGCCCACCCGCACGCCCGCTTCATCGAGCTGATTGACGCTGGTCGCCTCGATGGTCTGCGCGCCTTTGATCCACGAAAGGGTAAATTTGATGGGCATATCCAGCGGCACGAAAAGCAGCAGCATGATAAACACCAGCCCGGCGCCGCCGGCGATGACCGTGCTGCGGAGCCAGTGCTGAAGCGGGAAATTTTTCACTTCATCATGCAGAGACAGGAAGCGCCCCTGACGCACAACGTGGCGGTCAAGGTAGATATCAATATCGGTTTTCTGCCCTAAATCCTGCGCAATCCACGGCTGCCAGTGGCGCGGATAGATAAGGTCAATAATACCGAGTGAAATATTGTTGAGATGCTCCTGATCGTTCTCACCGAACAGGCCCCAGCGCTTTGGCGTGCCGCGCAGGCAGTGGATCTCCCGCAGCGAGGTTTTGGTCGGCGGGGCAAAGAGTCCCCACAACCCGGCCGCCAGAAGCAACACTGCGCCACCCGCCAGCCACGGGACAAAGACGTCCGGCGTCAGCAGGCAGACAAAAAAGAGCAGGAAAGCGGCAACGATCAGGATGGCTTCACGAATACCGTCCGGACGACTCAGAGCGTACTCTTCATGCGTTTCCTGACGAATATTCAGCAGTTCAATCTGCTCGGTCTCTTCACCACGAATAGAGGCCTGCGTTGAGCTCGTGCGCTCCAGCGCAAAGCGCGGGGCTTCGTGAAGATAGTCATTCAGGGTATGGCCGTTGAGCGAGATCACCAGCGGCAGCGAATCGGTGTGAATCAGCTCAACGCTGTTTTCGTCGTTAATGTACTGCTCCCAGGAAGGGGGCAGATGCACCTCAACGGAATCAAGGTAGTAGCGCCACTTGTTGGGGTCGTCAGTCGTAATGCCGTAGCGCGTGATGGAGCGCGTCACGCAGAGCACGGTGTCACTTTGCGCGTTCAGCTTAAGCGCGACAGGCGCAGCGGTGGCTCCCGTCGGCCCAGGCGTTAACTGAGAACGGTTCAGCGTTTCGAGATAGTTTTCAACTGCATCGCGCTCGTCTTGCGTGAGCTTACGGGTTGTCGCACCCGCGAAGGCATTTAAAAAGGGCAGCCGGTAACGGCGCTGTACGCGTCGCCTGTACAGCCACCCTGCAATCAATGCGCTGACCAGCATAGCAGCGAGAACAATCAAAATGGTGCTCATGCTTTCCCCATCTTACTTATCTTACAGGTGTAGTCAGTAGCACCTTTACATTGAATGAGAATCTGTGGCTGGCTATCGGCAAGTATGGAGTCGAACTTGAGCATTCTGAAGCGCATCCCAGTGACCGGTGATGATAGCAAAGCCTGCCATGGCGCGATATCAGCAAATTCCTGGAAACATTTCAACCTCTTGACATTTGTTTTGAATTGAGGATTGATCCCTGCTACGTTGCATAAATGTAAATAAAGAACGATTGACATTGCCGAAACCGTGCGGCATATCGCACAATAAAGCCAGTTCACACTGCTAAGACCCCATCAAGATGAGCAAACCACTACAAAAACCCACCATTCTGAATGTTGAAACTGTCGCTAAATCGCGCCTGTTTAATGTCGAGAGTGTGGACCTGGAGTTCAGCAACGGTGTGCGTCGTGTTTATGAACGTATGCGACCCTCCTCGCGCGAAGCGGTTATGATTGTGCCTATCGTCGACGATCATCTGATTTTGATCCGCGAATACGCCGTGGGGACGGAATCTTACGAGCTTGGGTTCTCGAAAGGGCTCATCGATCCGGGCGAAACGGTCTTTGAAGCGGCAAACCGCGAGCTGAAAGAAGAGGTGGGTTTTGGTGCGAACGAGCTGTCGTTCCTGAAAAAGCTGAGCATGGCACCGTCTTATTTTTCCAGCAAAATGAATATCGTGGTGGCTGAAGATCTCTATCCTGAATCGCTTGAGGGAGACGAGCCGGAGCCGCTGCCGCAGGTTCGCTGGCCGCTGGCGCACCTGATGGATTTGCTGGAAGACCCTGACTTTAACGAGGCGCGCAACGTGAGCGCGCTGTTCCTGGTCCGGGAGTGGCTGAAGGGGCAGGGGAGACTGTAGTGGCCTGATGCCCTCACCCTAACCCTCTCCCACGGGAGAGGGAGCAAACACAAAAACGGCAACCCGAGGTTGTAATGCCGATCAGTTAAGGATCGGTTGACCGATCCAGTGGCTGTGTAAGAATCCGGAAATGTTTACCCGTTTCCGGATTTTTTTATGCACATTGGACAGGCTCTTGATCTGGTATCCCGTTACGATTCTTTGCGTAACCCTCTGACTTCTCTGGGCGACTGTCTTGACCCGGAACTGATTTCCCGCTGCCTTGAAGAATCCGGCACCGTCACGTTACGCAAACGGCGCCTTCCTCTGGAAATGATGGTCTGGTGCATTGTCGGTATGGCCCTTGAGCGCAAGGAGCCGCTTCATCAGATAGTTAACCGGCTGGATATCATGTTACCCGGCAATCGTCCGTTCGTTGCCCCCAGCGCCGTGATCCAGGCCCGTCAGCGGCTGGGAAGCGAAGCCGTCCGCCGCGTGTTCACGCAAACAGCGCAGCTCTGGCATAACGCCACGCCGCATCCGCACTGGTGCGGCCTGACCCTGCTGGCCATCGATGGTGTGTTCTGGCGAACACCGGACACGCCGGAAAACGACAGCGCCTTTCCCCGCCAGACGCATGGCGGAAACCCGGCACTCTATCCGCAGGTAAAAATGGTCTGCCAGATGGAGCTGACCAGCCATCTGCTGACGGCAGCGGCCTTCGGCACGATGAAAAACAGTGAAAATGAGCTCGCGGAGCAACTGATAGAGCAGACCGGCGATAACACCCTGACGTTAATGGATAAAGGCTACTACTCGCTGGGGTTGCTGAATGCGTGGAGCCAGGCGGGAGAACACCGTCACTGGATGCTCCCTCTCAGAAAGGGAGCACAGTATGAAGAGGTCAGAAAGCTGGGTAAAGGCGACTATCTGGTGAAGCTGAAAACCAGCCCACAGGCACGAAAAAAATGGCCGGGTCTGGGAGATGAGATGACAGCCCGCCTGCTGACCGTGACGCGCAAAGGGAAAGTCAGCCATCTGCTGACGTCGATGACGGACGCCATGCGCTATCCCGGAGGAGAAATGGCAGACCTGTACAGCCATCGCTGGGAAATAGAGCTGGGGTACAGGGAGATAAAACAAACGATGCAACTGAGCAGGCTGACGCTGAGAAGTAAAAAGCCGGAGCTTGTGGAGCAGGAGTTATGGGGCGTGTTACTGGCGTATAATCTGGTGCGATATCAGATGATTAAAATGGCGGGCCATCTGAAAGGATACTGGCCGAATCAGCTGAGCTTCTCAGAATCATGCGGCATGGTCATGAGAATGCTGATGACGCTGCAGGGCGCTTCACCAGGGCGTATCCCGGAGCTGATGCGTGATCTTGAAAGCATGGCGCAACTGGTAAAGTTGCCGACAAGAAGGGAAAGGGCCTTCACGAGGGTGGTAAAGGAAAGGCCCTGGAGATACCCCACAGCCCCGAAAAAAAGCCAGTCAGTTGCTTAACTGACTGGCATTACAACCCGAGGTTGCCGTTTTGCTTTGTTGTCAGAACAGCTCGTGCGTCTCGCCGTTATCAATAATCTCCGTTCCCACCTCGTGCACCGCCTGCGTGGTTGGCTGCGTGCCCTCAATGAAATATTCGGCGCGGCTATTACCACCGTTTGCGAGCTGACCGGTGCTGCGGTCAATATTGACCGTCACCACGCCCGGCGGCGGCGTCAGCGGCTGCTCCGGCACGCCTTCAAGAACGGATTTCATGTAGGCATCCCAGGCCGGCTGCGCGCTTTTGGCGCCGCCTTCGTAGCCGGAAATCTGATCTTTAATCGCGCCGGATGCCGTGGTACGGCCTAAATCACGGCGATGATCGTCGAAACCGATCCAGACCGACGTCACCACGCCCGGCCCGTAGCCGGAGAACCACGCATCTTTCGAGCTGTTGGTTGTCCCGGTTTTACCGCCGATATCGTGGCGCTGCAGATCGCGCCCTGCACGCCAGCCGGTACCCTGCCAGCCCGGTTCACCGAAGATGTTGGTGTTCAGCGCGCTCTTGATCAGGAACGCCAGCGGCGTGTTGATAACGTGCGGGGCGTACTCCTGCGCGCCGGTTTGCGCCACCAGCGACTGGTTAGCCTGCTCCAGCTGCGGCTGCGGTAAGACGATATTCGGCTGCTCCTGAGACACGGCAGGGTCTTCCATGTCCTTGTTTTCGAGCACCTCGGATTTCGGCGTATTGCCGTAAATGACCGGAATATCACACTCAGGGCAGGCGATTTTCGGCTTCGCTTCAAACAGCACGCCGCCCTGGTCGTTCTCGATTTTACTGATGAAGTACGGGTCAACCAGGAAGCCGCCGTTAGCCATCACCGAGTATCCGCGCGCGACCTGAAGCGGCGTAAAGGAGGCTGAACCTAATGCCAGCGACTCGGTGCGAACGATATTCTGCGCCGGGAAGCCGAAGCGCTGCAGGTACTCTGCCGCATAGTCGACGCCCATCGCGCGCATGGCACGCACCATCACCACGTTTTTCGACTGCCCAAGACCCTGACGAAGACGAATTGGACCGGCGTACTCCGCTGGGGAGTTCTTCGGCTGCCAGTCGGAACCGGCACCGGCATCCCAGCGGGAGATTGGCACGTCGTTAAGAATGCTGGCAAGGGTCAGTCCCTTATCCATCGCAGCCGTGTAGAGGAACGGTTTGATGTTGGAACCGACCTGACGCAGGGCCTGCGTGGCGCGGTTAAATTTGCTCTGGTTGAAATCGAACCCGCCGACCAGCGCCATTACCGCCCCGTTCTGTGGGTTGATAGAGACCAGGGCCGAGTTGACATCCGGTACCTGCGCCAGCCACCAGGCATCGCCAACCTTGCGTACCCAGATCTGCTGCCCGGTCTGTACCACGTCGGTCACTTTGCGCGGCGTTGGCCCCTGCAGGGTGTCTGAACGGTATGGACGCGCCCAGCGAATACCGTCCATACGCAAGGAAACGGACGTGCCGTCCGCCAGCGTCGCAACGGCTTCCTGAGGATCGGCCTGAGTGACCACGGCTGGAAGGAGCGGACCGTATGTTGGCAGCGCTTTCAGCGTGCTGGTGATTTTTTTGCTGTCCCAGGCGCTCTCACCCACTTTCCAGAGCACGTTCGACGGGCCACGATAGCCATGACGCATATCGTAGTCCATCACGTTATTGCGCACCGCGTCCTGAGCCGCCTGCTGCACTTTACGGGTGACGGTGGTGTACACGCGATAGCCGTCTTCATAGGCCTTGTCGCCATAACGACTCACCATCTCCTGGCGCACCATTTCGGTCAGATAAGGGGCAGAGAAAGCGATCTCAGGGGCGTGGTAATTGGCGTCAATAACGTCGTTACGCGCCTGGTCGTACTCGCTCTGGCTGATATAGCCTTCGCTCAGCATACGTGAAAGGACGACGTTACGACGTGAGGTGGCGCGATCGAGCGAGTAGAGCGGGTTGAACGTAGAGGGCGCTTTTGGCAGACCGGCAATGGTTGCCATTTCGCTTAAGGTGAGCTGCTCAACAGGCTTACCGAAGTACACCTGTGCGGCAGCCCCCACGCCATAGGCACGGTAGCCCAGGTAGATTTTATTGAGGTACAGCTCAAGGATCTCGTCCTTGCTCAGCAGCTGCTCAATACGGATCGCCAGGAACACCTCTTTGATCTTACGTGTCAGCGTCTTTTCGGGGCTGAGGAAGAAGTTACGCGCCAGCTGCTGCGTAATGGTACTCGCCCCCTGGGAGGCATGACCGGAGAACAATGCAATGCTTGCGGCACGGAAAATCCCCACCGGATCGACACCGTGGTGCTCGTAGAAACGGCTGTCCTCTGTGGCGATAAAAGCTTTCACCATCACGGGGGGTATTTGGTTTAAGGTCAGCGGGATACGACGCTTCTCGCCATACTGCGCCATCAGTTCGCCATCGGCGCTATAGACCTGCATCGGGATCTGGAGGCGCACATCGCGGAGCGTGGCGACATCAGGTAGCTGTGGCTCAATATATTTGTACAAACCGTAAATCGAGCCTGCTCCCAGCAGAATGCAACAGACTGCAAGGATGAATAAATACTTTACGAACTTCACCGGAGATTTCCCATTTGGTTTCACTTGGGCAGTTTCTAAACAATCGCGCGGTAGTATAAAGGCAAGCCTGATTCATTGATATAGCCGTCAAGGCGACGGGCGATAAGGAGATCGTGAAGCATGGCTTTCAAAACATGGCAAACGGGCGTGCATATTCAACAGGATAGGGTGCTGATTGCGGCGCTGGCCCGGGAGAGAGGCGGCTGGTGCTTACGCCGCTGGTGGGCCATTCCTCTGGCCGAAGGCATCATTCGTGACGGCAAAATTTGTCAGCCAGAAGCGCTGGCCGATGCCTTACGCGGCTGGCGGAAAGCGCTACCGCACTACCACCGGGTGTTTCTCTCCTTCCCTGCTGCACGGACTCTGCAAAAATCGTTGCCCCGTCCAGCACTTGCATTGCGCGACAGCGAGCAGCTCTCGTGGCTGGGGGCGGCGCTCTCGCGCGAACTGGAGATGTCTGCAGAGTCCCTCTGTTTCGACTACACCCAGGACACCTTCAGCAATACGTTCCACGTGACTGCTGCACAAAACAAAGAGGTTGAAACGCTTCTGACTCTGGCGAAAACGCTACGTTTGCGGCTGGCTACCATCACTCCGGATGCCAGCGCGCTGGCGAACCTGCTGCCTGCGGTAGCGCCGACGCAGTGCGTCGCCTGGCGGGATGCGCATCAATGGCTGTGGGCCATGCGCCATCAGTGGGGGCGTCGTTATACCGCTGAAGCAGAAAACGTCACTGAGCTGGCGGCGCTGCTGGCTCTCAGCCAGAACGACATCGCGCTCTTTGATGCCGAACGAACCCCATGGGAAACGCTGCAGCGCTGGCATGCGCCTCTTCCCGAATGCGGGGCTGACTATACCGTCGCGCTGGCGCTGGCCATGAGCGAGGTGCCTGAATGAACATGACCAACTTCCTGCCCTGGCGTCAGCAGCGGCGCGCGCGATGCCTGCGTTTCTGGGGCGGCGTGTTTGCCGGCGCATTGCTGCTCATGCTGCTGGCCGTTTTTAGCGTAAGGATGAACCATCTGGTAACGCTGCGCGCGCTACAGGCTCAACTGGCGGGTACGCAGTCCGTGCAGCGTGGCCTTGTGTCTCGCCAGCGACCCACAGCAGAGGCGCAGAAACCTGCTGGCACGCCGCCGCGCCGCGCATGGCAACGGGTGCTGGAGACACTTTCTGGCGCTATGCCTGCGCAGGTCTGGCTGACAGAGCTGCGTTATCAGCCTCCAGCTCTGATGTTGATCGGATATGCCACGACCCTGCCGGCGCTCTCTGCCTTACGTAATGGGCTGGGGCACATAGACGGCTTTACGACCGGGCCAGAGGGGGAACTCCGGCAGGATAGCCAGGGGCGCTGGATGTTCACTCTGCACCTGAAAAGCGAGGGGTAACGCGTGGACACCTTGTTAGAACGCTGGTGTGAAAGTCGTCCCTGGTGTCGGCTGGTCTGCGGGGGGCTGACTATTCTCCTGATGGGGCTGGCAGCATCGGGCCTATTACTCCGGCCAGTAGAGCAGCAGTGTGCGGAGCGACAGCAGCAGTTGATCCAGGCCGCGCGGACTAACGCGTCGCTGTGGCCCACCGCCAGTCAGGCGCCGTTTAGCCCGCAAACCCGGACGGCACTGGAGCTAAAGCCCTTTTCACCGCTCGATTTTCAGGGGGAGGGCACAAGGCTCCTTCACTGGAAGCCGTTGCAGAACGGCGGTGAACTGGCGCTGGAGGCGGAGTGGCAGGCGATCCCTTCTCTTTTTTCCCGGCTGGCGCAGCGGGATGTATGGGTCGCTGCTTTTACGCTTTCGCCACAAAGTACGGCGTTACGCCTGCAGCTGGAGCTGGAACATGCGAAATAGCGCGAGATATCTGCTGGTTTGCTCGGCGCTGCTGTTGACCGGCATGCGCGATCCCTTTCGCCCGCCGGATGACCCCTGCGCCACAGCCGAGCTGGCACAGTGGCACTACCGCGGAATGGTAGGAGGGCAGCAGCGCGTTGGCATTTTACAGGATGGGCAACGGCGCTGGCATCGCCTGAAAGCGCAGGAACGTTTCCCGGCGGGCTGGCGGATAACGGCCATCAATGAAACGGAACTGGTTGTTGATGTGGGTGACACATGCGATCCCGAAGAATGGGCGTGGCAACGAGAAGGAAAGGATAAAAATGAAGTTAAGGATAGTGCTGTTGCTGCTGGCGTTCAGCCGCCCGCTGTGGGCCGCCGCGCCAAAGCCGGTCACGCTGGTGGTGGATGACGTGCCGGTGGTTCAGGTGCTACAGGCGCTGGTTACGCAGGAGAACCGTAATCTGGTGGTATCGCCGGATGTCAGCGGCATGCTCTCGCTTAACCTGACGCGCGTCCCCTGGCGGCAGGCGTTACAGACGGTTGTCACCAGCGCCGGGTTCGTTTTGCGTGAGGAGGGCGGTATTTTTTATGTTCATACCGCGGCATGGCAGCGCGAGCAGCGGGAACGTTTAGAGCAGGAGCGGGCGCGTCGTCAACTTGATGCACCGCTGGTCTCAAAAAGCATCCCATTTTCTTATGCGGATGCCGGAGAATTGCAAAAAGCTGCGGAAACGCTCCTGAGTCCAAAGGGGAGTTTATCTGTCGACAAACGCACTAACCGTCTGCTGGTCAGGGATATCCAGGCGGTGCTGGAGGCGCTGCAGCAGTGGGCGGCTCAGATGGATATTCCCGTCGAGCAGGTTGAGCTGGCGGCGCACATTGTCACCATTAATGAAAAAAGCCTGCGTGAGTTGGGGGTGAAGTGGAATCTTGCCGAGGCCACTGAGGCGGGCAAGGTTGGACAGATCACGACGCTTGGCAGCGATCTTTCTGTGGCCAGTGCTACCACGCATGTGGGGTTTAACATCGGGCGGATTAACGGCAGGCTGTTGGATCTGGAGCTCTCTGCGCTGGAGCAAAAACAGCAGGTCGATATCATCGCCAGCCCGCGGCTGCTGGCCTCGCACATGCAACCGGCCAGCATCAAGCAGGGAAGCGAGATCCCGTATCAGGTTTCAAGCGGTGAAAGCGGGGCGACCTCGGTGGAGTTCAAAGAGGCGGTACTCGGAATGGAGGTCACGCCGGTAGTATTGCCCGGCGGGCGCGTGCGCCTGAAGTTACACATCAGTGAAAACATGCCGGGACAGGTGTTGCAGCAGGCCGATGGCGAAACGCTGGCTATCGACAAGCAGGAGATAGAAACCCAGGTGGAGGTAAAAAGTGGAGAAACGCTGGCGCTGGGCGGAATTTTTTCGCAAAAGAACAAAACCGGCAGCGACAGCGTGCCCGGGCTTGGGAACATCCCCTGGCTGGGACAGCTTTTTCGCCATGATGGAAAAGATAATGAGCGGCGTGAGTTAGTGGTGTTTATTACGCCACGTCTGGTCGGTATTCACTAGCGGGTAACGATCCCCGCAATGATTTTGCATTCAGTTTGTTGCAGATGTTTGACGTGGGGCATGAATTAGCATACAAGGAGTACCGATTTGAGTTGGACTTACGTCTTATTACCTTATGCGCCCGGCGCGGTGATTTAATCAGTTGCCAAACAAGCCGGAGTATTGAGATAATTTTTAGTCTGACTCTCGCTCTATTGCATATGAGGTTTCAGTTCATGTCCTGCTACGCCGGGTGTCTGCGAAGCGGGGATTACCATTAACGAATAGTCTTAGTAGTACCGATAAAATGGCAGAGAAACGCAATATCTTTCTGGTTGGGCCTATGGGTGCCGGCAAAAGCACTATTGGGCGTCAGTTAGCTCAACAACTCAATATGGAATTTTACGATTCTGATCAAGAGATTGAGAAACGAACCGGAGCTGATGTGGGCTGGGTTTTCGATGTAGAAGGCGAAGAAGGTTTCCGTGACCGAGAAGAAAAAGTCATCAACGAACTCACGGAAAAACAGGGCATCGTACTGGCAACAGGCGGCGGCTCTGTGAAATCTCGCGAAACCCGCAACCGTCTCTCCGCCCGTGGCGTAGTGGTCTATCTCGAGACGACCATTGAGAAACAGCTGGCACGTACGCAGCGCGATAAAAAGCGCCCGCTGCTGCAGGTTGAAACGCCACCACGCGAAGTTCTGGAAGCGTTGGCCGATGAACGCAATCCGCTGTATGAAGAGATTGCCGATGTGACCATTCGTACTGACGATCAGAGCGCTAAAGTGGTTGCAAACCAGATTATTCATATGCTGGAAAGCAACTGATTCTGGCTTTATATACACTCGCCTGCGGGTAAAAGCATTAAAGGTGGATGTCGCGTCATGGAGAGGATTACAGTTACTCTCGGGGAACGTAGTTACCCTATCACCATCGCGGCTGGTTTGTTTAACGACCCAGCTTCCTTTTTACCACTAAAAGCGGGTGATCAGGCGATGCTGGTCACCAATGAGACGCTGGCTCCGCTTTATCTCGACCGCGTACGCCACCTGCTTGAGCAGGCAGGCGTAAAAGTCGACAGTGTGATTCTGCCCGATGGCGAGCAGTATAAAAGCCTGACGGTGCTCGATACCGTCTTTACCGCATTGCTGCAAAAACCGCACGGTCGCGATACAACACTGCTTGCCCTGGGCGGCGGTGTTGTGGGCGATCTGACCGGCTTTGCGGCCGCAAGCTACCAACGTGGCGTCCGTTTTATTCAAATCCCGACCACGTTGCTGTCTCAGGTCGACTCCTCTGTGGGTGGCAAAACGGCAGTTAACCATCCCCTCGGCAAAAACATGATTGGCGCGTTCTACCAGCCTGCGTCGGTGGTGGTGGATCTCGACTGTCTGAAAACCCTGCCGAAGCGCGAGCTGGCTTCTGGCCTGGCTGAAGTAATCAAATACGGCATTATTCTGGATGGCGAGTTCTTTAACTGGCTTGAAGAGAATATGGATGCGTTGCTGCGCCTGGATGAGGCGAAACTGGCATACTGCATTCGTCGTTGTTGTGAGCTGAAAGCGGAAGTTGTCGCCGCAGACGAGCGTGAAACGGGCTTACGTGCTTTACTGAATCTTGGGCATACGTTTGGCCACGCCATTGAAGCCGAAATGGGTTACGGCAACTGGCTGCACGGTGAAGCCGTCTCGGCCGGCATGGTCATGGCAGCCCGCACCTCTGAACGCCTTGGGCAGTTTAAACCGGAAGAAACGGCACGTATCATTGCACTGCTTGAACGTGCGGGTTTGCCGGTAACCGGGCCGCAAGAGATGTCGGCGCAAGCGTATTTACCCCACATGATGCGCGATAAAAAAGTATTGGCAGGTGAGATGCGTCTTGTACTCCCGCTTGCAATAGGGAAGAGTGAAGTGCGCGGCGGAGTGTCGCACGATGTCGTTCTTGGCGCTATTGCTGATTGCCAGCAGGCGTAACAACTAGAAAGGTCAGGCCACTGTTACCGGTGGTCGTTTAGCTTCAGGCGAAATGCAAAGACGTAGGCATAAGCCTTTGAGTGGGGTGTTAAATGGATGAATTCAAACCAGAAGACGAGCTGAAACCCGATCCCAGCGATCGTCGTACTGGTCGTTCTCGTCAATCTTCAGAACGTGATAACGAGCCGCAGATCAACTTTGACGATGTTGATCTGGATGCAGACGATCGTCGCCCTTCGCGCAGCCGTAACGCGCGTGATGAGCGAGAAGAAGAGGATTATGAGTCCGAAGAAGATTCAATGGACGAACAGCCTGTAGAGCGTCGCCCGCGTAAACGTAAAAAAGCCGCTGCGCAAAAACCGGCCTCCCGTCAGTACATCATGATGGGGCTTGGCGTTCTGGTGCTTGTACTGCTGATTGTTGGCATTGGCTCCGCGCTGAAAGCACCGTCCACCAACTCAACCGAACAAACCGCCTCCGCAGAGAAGAGCATCAACCTCTCCGGTAATGATGCGACGGATCAGGCGAATGGTGCACAGCCAGCGCCGGGTACCACTTCTGCTGAGCAGACTGCCAGCAACACAACGACGCCGCAGGATGTTTCTCTGCCGCCCGTTTCGTCAACGCCTGCTCAGGGCCAGGCCCCTGTCACGCCTCAAGGCCAGCAGCGTGTTGAAGTTCAGGGAGACCTGAACAATGCGCTGATGCAGCCGCAAAACCAGCAGCAGGTTGATAACGTCGTGGTTAACTCTACGCTGCCAACTGAACCTGCAACCGTCGCGCCGATTCACGGTTCTACCGCTCAGCCGCAGACTGCAGCAACGGAAACCAAGCCGCGCCAGACGCAAACTGCAACACGTCCTGAACGTAAGCAGGCGGTCATTGAGCCTAAGCGTGAAACCAAACCTCAGGCCGTGGTAAAAGCGCCTGAAGTGAAAGCCGCACCGGCACAGCCGAAACGCACAGAAACGGCTGCAGTAAGCGAACCAGCTAAAGCGCCAGTCACGCAGACTGCGCCGAAAGCGACGGCAACTACAACGGCACCTGCTGCCACCGCTGCGCCTGCCGCAACGGCGACGGCTTCCAGTGCAGCAGCAGGTAAAACCGCTGGCAACGTCGGTTCGCTGAAATCTGCGCCATCCAGCAACTACACGCTGCAGTTGAGCAGTTCGTCTAACTATGACAACCTCAACGGCTGGGCGAAGAAATCGAATCTGAAAAACTACGTGGTTTATCAGACGACCCGTAACGGTCAGCCGTGGTATGTGCTGGTAAGCGGTGTTTACGCTTCCAAAGATGAAGCGAAACGCGCCGTGGCGTCGCTGCCTGCTGATGTTCAGGCTAAGAACCCATGGGCGAAGCCGATTCATCAGGTGCAGGCCGATCTGAAGTAATGTTTAAAGCGCAGGATGCTGTCGGAGCTTTCTCCACAGCCGGAGAAGGTGTAATCAGTTAGTCAGCATGAAAAAAAATCGCGCTTTTCTGAAATGGGCAGGGGGGAAATACCCCCTGCTCGATGATATTAAAAAGCACCTGCCAAAAGGCGAGTGTCTTATCGAGCCCTTCGTGGGCGCGGGATCGGTGTTCCTGAACACCGATTTTTCTCGTTATATCCTGGCGGATATCAACAGCGACCTTATCAGCCTCTATAACATTGTTAAGCTGCGTACCGATGAGTATGTGGAAGAGGCGCGCAAGCTGTTTACCCCAGAGAACAACAACCCTGACGTCTACTACCAGTTCCGCACGGAGTTTAATCAGAGCCAGGATCCGTTCCGCCGCGCGCTGCTGTTCCTTTATCTCAACCGCCATGGTTACAACGGCCTGTGCCGGTATAATCTGCGCGGTGAATTTAACGTGCCGTTTGGTCGCTATAAGCGCCCGTATTTCCCGCAGGACGAGCTGTATCACTTTGCGGAAAAAGCGCAGAATGCAGAATTCCACTGCCTCTCCTATGAAGAGTGTATGGAGCTGGCAGGCGTAAATTCGGTGGTTTACTGCGATCCTCCTTACGCGCCGCTGTCTGCGACGGCGAACTTCACCGCCTACCACACCAACAGTTTCAGCCCGGCCGAACAGGCCCGTCTGGCGGAGATGGCGGAAAAGCTGGTCAGCAAAAGAATTCCGGTGTTAATTTCAAATCACGATACCCCTGATACGCGCGAATGGTACAAAGCCGCGAAGCATTTTCAGGTTAAGGTGCGGCGTAGCATTAGCAGCAACGGCGGCACACGTAAAAAGGTGGACGAACTCCTGGCTCTTTATCGCCCCTGAGCCGTTTTGCCCGCCGGTAAATACATTTCAAGGAGATGCGGATGAAACAGTTTTTGATTGCCCCCTCAATTCTGTCGGCCGATTTTGCCCGCCTGGGTGAAGATACGGCTAAAGCTCTCGCAGCTGGCGCAGATGTCGTCCATTTCGACGTTATGGATAACCACTACGTTCCCAATCTGACCATCGGTCCGATGGTGCTCAAGGCGCTGCGTAACTACGGCATTACCGCACCGATCGACGTTCACCTGATGGTGAAGCCTGTCGATCGCATCGTGCCAGATTTCGCCGCAGCGGGCGCCAGCATCATCACCTTCCATCCGGAAGCCTCCGAGCACGTTGACCGCACGCTGCAGCTGATCAAAGAGAACGGCTGTAAGGCGGGGCTGGTGTTTAACCCGGCTACGCCGCTGAGCTATCTGGACTACGTTATGGACAAGCTGGACGTGATTTTGCTGATGTCCGTTAACCCGGGCTTTGGCGGCCAGTCGT
Organism: Enterobacter sp. MG-EB028; assembly: GCF_056673305.1. Lineage (NCBI taxonomy): Bacteria > Pseudomonadati > Pseudomonadota > Gammaproteobacteria > Enterobacterales > Enterobacteriaceae > Enterobacter > Enterobacter sp. MG-EB028. Next base: position 4,436,335 of record NZ_CP195079.1, on the reverse strand, counting down.
TCATCCCCCACACGCTGGATAAGCTGCGCGAAGTGCGCCGTCGCATTGACGAGTCAGGCTACGATATTCGTCTGGAAGTGGACGGCGGTGTGAAAGTGAATAACATTGGCGAAATTGCGGCAGCGGGCGCGGATATGTTCGTTGCAGGTTCGGCAATTTTCGACCAACCGGATTATAAAAAAGTCATTGATGAAATGCGCCGAGAGCTGGCGAAGGTAAGTCATGGATAAATTGCAGGCAATTCGGGGTGTGGCATTCGACCTCGACGGCACGCTGGTCGACAGCGCGCCGGGCTTAACGAGCGCCGTAGACCAGGCGTTGTACGCTCTTGAACTGCCCGTTGCGGGCGAAGATCGTGTTATTACGTGGATTGGCAACGGTGCCGATGTCCTGATGGAGCGCGCGTTAACATGGGCTCGTCAGGAACGCGCGTCGCAGCGTTCCGCGCAGGGTAAACCGAGCGTCGATCACGCCGATATCCCGCAGGATGAGCAGCTGCGTATTCTTCGCAAGCTGTTTGACCGCTTCTACGAAGAGACCGTCGAGGAGGGGAGCTTCCTGTTCCCGGACGTCCTGGAAACCTTGAGCGCGCTGCATGCCAAAGGGATCCCGCTGGGGCTGGTGACCAACAAGCCGACGCCGTTTGTTGCGCCGCTGCTGGAGGCGCTGGATATTGCGAAATACTTCTCCGTGATTGTAGGCGGGGATGACGTGCAGAACAAAAAGCCGCATCCGGAACCACTGTTGCTGGTGGCAGGAAAATTATCCTTAACGCCTGCGGAGCTGCTCTTTGTCGGGGATTCACGTAATGATATTCTGGCTGCCCGAGCGGCTGGGTGTCCTTCCGTCGGATTAACCTATGGCTACAACTACGGTGAAGCCATCACGCTGAGTGAGCCGGACGTTGTGTTCGACCACTTCAAAGATTTGTTGCCCGCACTCGGGCTTTCGCACAGTGAACATCAGGAATTGAATAATGACTAAGCCCATCGTTTTTAGTGGCGCACAGCCTTCAGGTGAATTGACCATTGGTAACTACATGGGTGCGTTACGTCAGTGGGTCAGCATGCAGGATGACTACCATTGCATTTACTGCATCGTCGATCTCCATGCGATTACCGCCCGTCAGGATCCTGAGAAGCTGCGCAAAGCCACCCTGGACACCCTGGCGCTGTACCTGGCCTGCGGTATCGACCCAGAGAAGAGCACCATTTTCGTTCAGTCTCACGTGCCGGAGCACGCACAGCTGGGCTGGGCGCTTAACTGCTACACCTATTTCGGCGAGCTGAGCCGTATGACTCAGTTCAAGGATAAATCCGCGCGCTACTCTGAAAACATTAACGCCGGCCTGTTCGACTATCCGGTGCTGATGGCGGCTGACATCCTGCTGTATCAGACCAACCAGGTGCCGGTGGGTGAAGACCAGAAGCAGCACCTGGAGCTGAGCCGCGATATCGCCCAGCGCTTTAACGCGCTTTATGGCGACGTGTTTAAAGTGCCAGAGCCGTTTATTCCGAAATCCGGCGCGCGCGTCATGTCGCTGCTGGAGCCGACCAAGAAGATGTCCAAGTCTGACGATAACCGCAACAACGTTATCGGCCTGCTGGAAGATCCGAAATCGGTCGTCAAAAAGCTCAAGCGCGCGGTCACCGATTCCGACGAGCCGCCAGTAGTGCGCTACGACGTGCAGAACAAAGCGGGCGTCTCCAACCTGCTGGATATCCTCTCCGGCGTGACCGGGCAGAGCATTCCTGAGCTGGAACAGCACTTCGAAGGCAAGATGTATGGCCACCTGAAAGGTGAAGTGGCAGAAGCCGTTTCCGGCATGCTGACCGAGCTGCAGGAGCGTTATCACCGCTACCGCAACGACGAAGCTTTCCTGCAGAAGGTGATGAAAGACGGCGCGGAAAAAGCCAGCGCGCGCGCGTCCGAAACCCTGAAAGCGGTGTATCAAGCGATTGGGTTTGTGGGCAAACCTTAAGCCTGCTTTGCCGGGTGGCGCTAACGCTTACCCGGCCTACGGGATCGTGTAGGTCGGGTAAGGCGGAGACGCCACCCGACAAATACCATCTTGCTTCCGATCTCTGCGTTAGTGATTCGAGAACCAGTTCAGCTTATCGCGCAGTTCAACCACGCGACCCACCACAATTAGTGCCGGGCTTTCGACCTGCAGCGCCAGTTCACCGAGCTGCGTCAGTGCGCCATTCACCACGCGCTGCTTGATTGACGTACCGTTTTCCACCAGCGCAACGGGCATATCCGCCTCCATGCCGTGTTCCAGCAGTTTCGCCTGAATGGTGGCGGCCTGGTTTAGCCCCATGTAGAACACCAGCGTCTGCTTTTCAGCGGCCAGATTATGCCAGTCCAGCTCGCAGCCGGTTTTGAGGTGGCCCGTCACCAGACGCACGCTCTGGGCGTAATCACGATGGGTGAGCGGAATGCCAGAGTAGGCTGAACACCCGGACGCCGCCGTTATGCCCGGCACCACGGAGAACGGAATGCCGGCATTGCACAGGGTTTCCAGCTCCTCGCCGCCGCGACCAAAGATAAACGGATCGCCGCCCTTCAGGCGCACCACGCGCTTACCTTTCTGCGCTTCGCGCAGCAGGATCTGGTTAATCTCCTCCTGCGGCACGCAGTGGTAGCCCGCGCGCTTGCCGACGAAGACGCGGTCGGCGTCGCGACGCACCAGGTTCATGATGTCATCGGAGACCAGGCGGTCATAAACCACGATATCCGCCTGCTGGATCTGCTGAAGCCCTTTCAGTGTCAGCAGGCCCGCATCGCCCGGACCAGCCCCGACCAGCACCACTTCACCACGGTGATCCAGCGGCTCGCTCAGCAGCTGCTCGGTCGTCTCTTCCACCGCTTTCGCATCCTGATTGGCCAGCGACTGCGCCAGCCTGTCGTTCACAAAGAATTTTTCCCAGAAGCGACGGCGCTCGCCAACGGTCGAGAAGGTTTGCTTCACGCGGGAGCGAAGCTGCCCGGCGTAATGGGCTATCTGACCAAGGTGCTGCGGCAAAATAGCTTCCAGCTTTTCCCGCAGCAGGCGGGCGAGAACCGGCGAGCGTCCACCGGACGAAACCGCAATCATCAGCGGTGAACGGTCGATAATCGACGGCATGATAAAGCTGGCCTCTTTCGGCGCATCCACCACGTTGCAGAAGATACGGCGCGCTTCGCAGGCGTCGCTGACGCGCTGGTTCACTTCATCGTCATCCGTCGCGGCAATGGTCAGCCAGCAGGTATCCAGCAGGGAGTCATCAAACTCTCCCTGCACCAGCGTGAGCATCCCTTCCTGAGCCCAGACGTCAAACTGCGGGGCGAAAGCGAGGGCATTGACGGTCAGTCGGGCTCCGGCTTCCAGCAGCAGGCGCGCTTTGCGTTCAGCCACATCGCCGCCGCCCACAAGCAGGCAGTCGCGATGGCGTAATTGACAGAAAATCGGCAGGTGGTCCACGACGTTACCTCACAGCATTCAAGGAGGGGGTAAGAATTGACGTCAGGATAACAGCAGGAATCGTACGGAACATACGGTTTTTCCTGCCGTTACCCATAAGGGGTCATAAGCCTTTCCTATTGAAAAGGCGGAGGGTTACGCCTTGAGCTGCACCTTGCCGTCCTTAACGCGGACGTCGTAGTGCTTCACGGAGAAACTTTCATCTTCCATGCAGTAACCGTCGCTTAAGCGGAAACGCTGCTTTTTCAGCGGGCTGGCGACCCACAGCTCACCCTGATGCTCGGCAATCAGTCCACGTGAGAGCACGCTGGCCTCGAAGAACGGGTCGATATTGCTGATGGCAAAGACCTGTTCATCGTGGCGAGGGCGGAAAATGGCGACCTGCTCGTTGCCCAGCAGCGCACACACGCCGGTGGCGGGCAGAATATCGTTAATCTCGCAGATGTTTACCCACTGGCTCATGCGTTTTCCTCCACCAGCGTCACCGGAATGCGTTCATACGGTGTTGCCGGGCGATGCTGTTCACGCTCCGGTACAACCTGCACGTTCGGGTCGCGCTGGGTGCTGTTGATAAAGTGTTTGAAGCGCGTCTGCGCCGCCGGGGTGTTGACGGTTTCGGTCCACTCGCAGATCACCGCCTCGCGCAGGCGAGCCATCTCGGCTTCCAGTTGTTCGTTCAGGCCCAGCTTGTCGTCGATGATGACGGACTTCAGGTAGTCGATACCGCCTTCCAGATTATCCAGCCAGGAAGCGGTACGGGTCAGCTTATCGGCGGTACGAATGTAGAACATCATAAAGCGGTCGAGATACTGGATCAGCGTATCGCGATCGAGATCCGCCGCCAGCAGGTCCGCGTGGCGTGGTTTCATCCCGCCGTTGCCGCATACGTACAGGTTCCAGCCTTTCTCGGTGGCGATGATCCCCACGTCTTTACCCTGCGCTTCCGCACATTCGCGGGTACAGCCGGAGACGCCGAACTTCATTTTGTGCGGGGTACGGATGCCTTTGTAGCGGTTTTCCAGCTCAACGCCGAAGCCCACGCTGTCGCCGACGCCGTAGCGGCACCAGGTGCTGCCCACGCAGGTTTTCGCCATTCGCAGCGCTTTGGCATACGCGTGGCCGGTTTCGAAGCTTGCTTCTATCAACTGACGCCAGATTTCCGGCAGATCATCCTTCTGCGCGCCAAACAGGCCGATACGCTGGGAGCCGGTGATTTTGGTGTACAGATTAAATTCACGGGCGATACGGCCCACGGCGACCAGACCTTCCGGGGTGATTTCGCCACCAGCGGAACGCGGAATGACGGAATAGGTACCGTCTTTCTGGATGTTCGCCAGGAAGTTATCGTTGGTGTCCTGCAGCGGCGTGTGTTCTGGTTTGAGCACGTACTCGTTCCAGCAGGACGCCAGCAGCGAGCCGACGGTCGGTTTACACACTTCACAGCCGTAGCCCTGGCCGTGCTTCGCCAGCAGTTCGTCGAAGGACTTAATGCCCTCCACGCGGATCAGGTGGTACAGCTCCTGGCGAGAGTAGGCGAAGTGCTCGCACAGGTTGTTGTTCACTTCGATGCCCTGTTTCGCCAGCTCGGCGTTCAGTACCTGAGTCACCAGCGGAATACAGCCGCCGCAGCCGGTACCGGCTTTGGTTTCGGCTTTCAGCGCCGCAACGGTGTGGCAGCCTTTGTTGATGGCGGAGATCAGCATGCCTTTAGTGACGTCGAAGCAGGAGCAAATCTGCGCGCTGTCCGGCAGTTTATCCACGCCGATAGACGGCTTGCCGCTGGAGGCGTGAGCCGGGAGGATCAGCGCGTCCGGGTTTTCCGGCAGCTCAATGGCGTTCAGCACCAGCTGGAGCAGGTTACCGAAGTCGCTGGTATCGCCCACCAGCACCGCGCCGAGCAGGGTTTTGTTGTCCTGGCTGACGATGAGACGCTTGTAGACCTCTTTGCTTTCGTCGAGGTAAACGTAGCTGCGGGAGTTCGGGGTGCGGCCGTGCGCATCGCCGATACCGCCCACGTCGACGCCCAGCAGCTTCAGCTTGGCGCTCATGTCTGCGCCAGTAAAGGCGTTTTCGCTGCCGAGAATATGATCCACGGCGACCTGGGCCATTTTGTACCCTGGCGCGACCAGACCGTATACGCGGTTGTTCCAGCTGGCGCATTCGCCGATGGCGTAGATATCCGGGTCGGAAGTCTGGCAGGTGTCGTTAATCATGATCCCGCCGCGCTGCGCTACCGCCAGACCGCACTGGGTCGCCAGCTTGTCGCGCGGGCGGATCCCGGTGGAGAAGACGATGAAGTCCACTTCCAGCTCGCTGCCGTCGGCAAAGCGCATGGTTTTACGCGCCTCTGTGCCTTCCTGCACGATCTCTTTGGTGTTCTTGCTGGTGTGAACCTTCACGCCCATGCTTTCAATTTTACGCTTAAGCTGGTCGCCACCCATGTGGTCCAGCTGTTCGGCCATCAGCATTGGCGCAAATTCGATAACGTGGGTTTCAACCCCGAGGTTTTTGAGCGCGCCAGCCGCTTCCAGACCCAGCAGACCGCCGCCGACCACCGCGCCGCGTTTGCTTCGACGCGCGCAGGATTCGATGGCGTTGAGGTCCTCAATCGTGCGATAAACGAAGCAATCCTGAGTCTCCGAGCCTTTAATGGGTGGGATCCACGGATACGAGCCCGTCGCCATGATCAGCTTGTCGTAAAAAACCGTACGCCCGGCGCTGGAGTGGATCACTTTTTCCTGACGGTTAATGGTGATGGCGCGTTCGCCCACCAGCACTTTTACGCCATGCTTCTCGTAGAATCCTTCGCGCACCAGAGAGAGCTCTTCGGCGGTATGATGGGAGAAGTAGGAAGACAGGTGCACACGGTCGTACGCCTTGCGGGGTTCTTCACAGAACACGGTAATATCGAACTGCTCAGCATCGGCTTTATCGAGAAGATCCTCAATAAAGCGGTGGCCGACCATGCCGTTACCGATGATAGCGAGTCTGACTTTGCTCATTTTTGCCTCGATTTCTTTTCTATTACTGCCTACCTTAACGATTCAGCAGGTGCGCTTATTGATGTAAATCAAATACGTCTTCGCCTACTCCTTAGGGGGTATGCGGCTGATTTGTCAGGATTTTTATAAGTTATGGAAATCGCAGGCTTTTCGATGTCGTCGATTTTGTGTACAAAACAATGGCGGATTTTTAAACAAAAATACGCGTAAACAATGTTGCGTTTATCAGGGGATATGAAATGTCTACAACACCGCTTTGGCTTGTTCAGAATGTTCGCTTACCCGGCCGGGAAGGACTGTGGCAGCTTGCCATTGAGAACGGCCGATTTGGTGACATCACCCCAATGGACGACACCCACGCCGAAAGTTATGAAGTATTGAACGCGCGCGGCGGGCTTGCTATTCCACCGTTTATTGAGCCGCATATCCATCTTGATACCACCCAGACGGCGGGCGAGCCGAACTGGAACCAGTCTGGCACGCTATTTGAGGGCATTGAGCGTTGGGCCGAGCGCAAAGCGTTGCTCAGCCATGAAGATGTGAAAGCGCGTGCCTGGAAAACGCTGAAGTGGCAAATTGCCAACGGCATTCAGTTTGTGCGTACCCACGTTGATGTTTCCGACCCGACGCTCACCGCCCTGAAGGCGATGCTGGAGGTGAAGCAGGAGGTTGCCCCGTGGGTGACGCTGCAAATCGTCGCGTTCCCGCAGGAAGGTATTCTCTCTTACCCGAACGGCGCGGCGTTGCTGGAAGAGGCGCTAAAACTGGGGGCTGATGTGGTGGGGGCGATCCCACACTTCGAGTTCACCCGGGAGTATGGCGTGCAGTCGCTGCATATCGCTTTCGATCTGGCGAAGAAATATGACCGCCCGCTGGATATCCACTGCGATGAAATTGACGACGAACAGTCGCGTTTTGTCGAGACAGTGGCAGCGCTGGCCTATGAGGCCGGCATCGGCCCGCGCGTCACCGCCAGCCACACCACCGCCATGCACGCTTACAACGGCGCTTACACTTCGCGGCTTTTCCGCCTGCTGAAGATGTCGGGGATTAACTTCGTGGCTAACCCGCTGGTGAATATCCACCTGCAGGGGCGTTTTGACGATTATCCGAAGCGCCGCGGCATCACCAGGGTGAAAGAGCTGCAGGAGGCAGGCATCAACGTCTGCTTCGGCCATGACGACGTCTTCGACCCGTGGTACCCGCTCGGCACCGGCAACATGTTGCAGGTGCTGCACATGGGGCTGCACGTGTGCCAGATGATGGGCTATCCGCAGATCGACAGCGGCCTTAATCTGATCACCCATAACAGCGCCCGTACTTTTGGCCTGAGCGACTACGGTATTGAGACGGGAAATCCGGCGAACCTGATTATTCTGCCTGCGGAGAGCGGGTTTGAAGCCGTGCGCTGCCAGGTGCCGGTGCGCTGGTCAATCCGTCAGGGGAGGGTGATTGCTACTACGCAGCTGGCGCAGACGTGGATCCAGATGGATATCGGGGGAGAAGAGGTGAGCTTTGCCAGAAACAGCCCCTCTGCCGAGCGCAAAGGGGCGTAGGGATTAGTGAGACGCCGCTGTCGCGTTGTGCTGGCGGTGGCGGGTCACAAAGCCCAGAACGAAGCACATGATGAACACCACGGCATACAGACCGTTAGCGGTATGCAGCGCCGCCAGCGGGCCGCTGTGGGCAACGATCGGGCCCGTCACCACGAAGGTGAGCATGGTGCCGATGGTGCCGCAGGTCAGCACGAAGTTGACCAGCTTCGGCGAGGCCACTTTGGTCTGCAGGGAGCCCAGGGTGATGATCGAGGTGTAAATCGCGCTGGAGAAGAAGCCCAGGGTCAGAATGAACCACGGCATATGCTCCGGTGAACCGTTGATGAACAGGTACATCAGCACGGTCGCCAGGCCTGCGAGCACGGTCAGAATGTGCTGCAGGTCGAAGAAGCGCAGGATGAAGCTAAACGCCCACATGCCGAACATGTAAGACATCCAGAAATCGCTCACCAGTTTACCCGCGTCGTTCAGGCTCATGCCCAGGCCTTTGGCGTATTCCGGTACCCAGGAGATAAAGCCCAGCTGGCCCAGGATGTAGCACAGGGCGGCGATGGAGAGGAACAGCACGCCGATGCCCCATTTCTCTTTCGCGACGGGCTCTGCAGTAGTTTGCGCTTTCTTGCCCAGCACCGGGAACTCACAGCCGAAGGTCAGGATAAAGATCGCCACGTAGACGAGGCCGATGCAGGCGTATACCCAGTACCACTCAATGCTGCGCGCCAGCAGAACGGCGGCGACCATCGGGAAAATCATTCCGGCCATGCTGAAGAAGGAGTCGGTAAACAGCAGGCGCGCGCCGCGCTGACGGCCTTCATACATATGGGTAATCAGGAACGTACCGATCGACATGGTGATCCCGCTAACCAGACCAAGCACGAACATGGCGGCGGAGAACAGTGCAATGCTGTGGCTCAGCATCAGGCCCGCCACGGCGGCGACCATCAGCACAAAGCCAAAGCGCAGCTGTGTTTTCAGCGGGACAATTTCCATCAACCAGGCATTCAGGAAGATAGAGATCAGGATCCCCGCGTTGAGGAAGGTGAAGGTATTACTCATGCTGGAAACGGGCAGCTGGAAGTAGTCTGCGATATTTCCCATCACCATCCCGGTGACGATCACCAACGCGCCGGTAAGGGCGTAGGAGAAAAAGCTGATCCATGTGAGCTTGATGCGATTGCTGTTAGTCATGTCTGGCCTGTTCAGAAAAAGAAAAGCGCCGAAGGGGCGCTGAGAGCGGGCAGATTTTAGTCGCTAAAGTGATCCATTCCTATCTTTTAAGGGTAATGATTATGTCATTGCAGGTTTTAATGTGATCTAAATCACATTAAGTGACGGTCTAACCAATCGTTTGCGCAGTAATAATTGTTTCAATTTCGTAAAATTAGGTAAAAGGCTGGTCTACGTTCATACTGCTCTTTAGAATCAAGCCATTCGCTTTTTATACTGCGCTTTGTTAAGGAATTCTCATGCTCAAATCAACACTGGCGGCTGTCGCAGCTGTGTTTGCTCTTTCTGCCGTTTCCCCTGCTGCGCTGGCAGCAAAAGGGGACCCTCACGTTCTGCTGACCACCTCTGCCGGGAACATTGAGCTGGAACTGAATAGCCAGAAAGCTCCGGTTTCTGTGAAAAACTTCCTCGACTACGTGAACAGTGGTTTCTACAACAACACCACCTTCCACCGCGTGATCCCTGGCTTCATGATTCAGGGCGGCGGCTTCAACGAGCAGATGCAGCAGAAACAGCCGAACCCGCCTATTAAAAACGAAGCGGACAATGGCCTGCTGAACAAGCGCGGCACTATCTCCATGGCGCGCACGGCGGATAAAGACAGCGCTACCAGCCAGTTCTTCCTGAACGTGGCGGATAACGCCTTCCTCGACCACGGCCAGCGTGACTTCGGCTATGCGGTCTTCGGTAAAATCGTGAAGGGGATGGACGTGGCGGACAAGATTTCGCAGGTACCGACTCATGACGTTGGCCCGTACCAGAATGTGCCGTCCAAACCTGTCGTGATCCTCTCCGCGAAAGTTCTGCCATAAGCCTCTTCGACACGGGCGATCCTCGCCCGTGCTGTGTCCCCTCCCTGCGAAAGCGCGTTTTGCTGCTTATACTTGTGGCAAACGGACTATTCAGGGAGGCGTTAAGTGAAAAAACTCACCGACAAGCAAAAATCCCGTCTCTGGGAGCAGCAGCGTAACGTCAATTTTCAGGCCAGTTGTCTCCTTGAAAAAGGTAATGGTCCTGCGGAGCCCGGCATTGAGACGCTGGAGCTTGGGCCTTCAGCGCCCGGGTTACCGCATCTGTGCCTTATCCACCGTCATCTGTATCACAGAGAGATGAGGCAGGCAGGCGAATTCCGTATCGACGATATTTTTAAGGGTGACATTCCCTTTTGCCATTTTGAGTACATCGAGAAGATGGGTAATGAGCTGATGGCGGCGCTGGAAAGCGAAAAGTATCTTGTGGGTCTGGAAAAAGCGGCGTTTGTTGACAAAGTGAGTCACTACTACTGTGAAATCAACATGCTGCATCCCTTTATCCGCGGTAATGGCATTGCGCAGCGCGTCTTCTTTGAGCAGCTGGCTATCCATGCAGGTTACGCGCTGAGCTGGCGGGATATCGATCCCGAGCAGTGGGTAGCGGCGAACCGAAGCGGCGCCATGGGCGATTTGAGCGCACTGAGCGTTATCTTTGCCAAAGTAGTGAGCGAAGCGCGGGAATCTGAGTAGAATAGGGCGGCATTTTTTTCGGGAGCCGCCATGATTCTGCTGATTGATAACTACGATTCCTTCACCTGGAACCTTTACCAGTATTTTTGCGAACTGGGTGCAGAGGTGGTTGTCCGCCGCAACGACGAGCTCAGCCTGGCCGATATCGAGTCGCTGGCTCCGCAGAAAATCGTCATTTCGCCGGGGCCGTGTACGCCATCGGAATCGGGCATTTCTCTGGACGTTATTCACCACTATGCCGGCAGGCTGCCGATCCTGGGCGTCTGTCTCGGCCATCAGGCGATTGCCCAGGTATTTGGGGCTACCATCGTGCGTGCCGCAAAAGTGATGCACGGCAAAACCTCGCCGGTTACCCACACCGGCACGGGCGTATTCACAGGGCTTAATAACCCGTTAACCGTGACGCGCTACCATTCGCTGGTGATTGACCCGCCGACGCTACCCGACTGCTTTGACGTGACCGCCTGGAGCGATACCCAGGAGATCATGGGGATTCGCCACCACGAGTGGGATCTCGAAGGCGTGCAGTTCCACCCGGAAAGTATCCTCAGCGAGCAGGGGCACGCGCTGCTGGCAAATTTCCTTAATCGCTGAATATCTGTTGCCTTGCTGTGATTTTTTATGCATATTTTGTGATTATATTTTCACAATCAATGTGACATAAAATGGATGGGCATGACATGGCAACTGAACAACCAGCAATTACCCGCGCGACATTCGATGAAGTGATTCTGCCGATTTATGCACCGGCTGAGTTTATCCCGGTGAAGGGGAAGGGCAGCCGCGTCTGGGATCAGCAGGGCAAAGAGTATGTGGATTTCGCGGGCGGTATTGCGGTTACGGCGCTGGGTCACTGCCATCCTGCGCTGGTGGAGGCGCTGAAAACCCAGGGCGAAACCCTGTGGCACACCAGTAACGTGTTCACCAACGAACCGGCGCTGCGCCTGGGCCGTAAGATCATTGATGCCACCTTTGCCGAGCGCGTGCTGTTTATGAACTCCGGCACCGAGGCCAACGAAACCGCCTTCAAGCTGGCGCGCTACTACGCGACAACGCGTCACAGTCCTTACAAAACCAAAATCATCGCCTTCCATAACGCCTTCCACGGACGCTCTTTCTTTACCGTCTCCGTTGGCGGCCAGCCGAAGTATTCCGACGGCTTTGGCCCAAAACCGGCAGACATCGTCCACGTGCCGTTTAACGATCTGCACGCGGTGAAAGCGGTGATGGACGACCACACCTGCGCGGTAGTGGTGGAGCCGATTCAGGGTGAAGGCGGCGTGACGGCGGCGACCCCGGAGTTCCTGAAAGGGCTGCGCGCGCTGTGCGACGAACATCAGGCGCTGCTGGTGTTTGATGAGGTACAGTGCGGGATGGGGCGTACCGGAGACCTGTTTGCTTACATGCACTACGGCGTGACGCCGGATATTCTGACCAGCGCCAAAGCGCTCGGCGGTGGTTTCCCGGTGAGTGCGGTACTGACGACGCAGGAGATCGCCTCCGCGTTCCACGTCGGATCTCACGGCTCCACCTACGGCGGTAACCCGCTGGCGAGCGCCGTGGCGGGAGCCGCGTTCGACATCATCAACACGCCGGAAGTGCTGAACGGCGTTAGCGCGAAACGCGAGCTGTTTGTGAAACACCTGAAAAAGATTGATGAACAGTACGACGTGTTCAGCGAGATCCGCGGAATGGGGCTGTTGATTGGCGCCGAGCTGAAGCCGCAGTACAAAGGCCGCGCGCGCGATTTCCTTCACGCTGCCGCGCATGAAGGCGTCATGGTGCTCAACGCGGGGCCGGACGTGATGCGCTTTGCGCCGTCGCTGGTGGTGGAAGAAAAAGATATAGAAGACGGGTTAACCCGCTTTGCCGCGGCGGTCGCGAAGCTCGTTAAAGGCTAATACTCGGTTCGCTTTAACCGGCGCGTTAACCAAATCCCGTGATGCGGGCGCTGACGCCATGCCACCGACGAAATGGTGTGCATGGTGTTCAGATGTCCCAGCACACGCTGCAAATGCTGCTCCAGCGTGCTCATCGGCCCGTGGGTTAACGTCTCCGGCGCTTCCAGAATGTTTGAGTCGCCCGATTCGCCCGGCGCGTCATACTCCAGACGCTGCTGACACCTCTGCAACGCAATTTCACACGACTGCAAATAGCGCTGCGCCAGATCCGGCGTCAGCATCGTGTGCTCGCGCGCCAGCGTCGTCATGGCGTTGATATGCTCGACGATAAACTGGCTGTGCGTCACCCACAGCTTCATGTCCGCCAGATAATGAGAATTAAAGCCCGGCTCCTGCATCGCCTGATTCAGCGAGTTAAAGAGGGCGTTATGCGCCTGGTTGACCTTCATACGTTCGTAGGCAAGCGGGGAAGGCTGCGGATCGTCGCTCAGGATCAGACGAATGGCCTGCTGATCGGCCTCCAGCGCGTCGTGGGCGTTCTGTCTTAGCAGCCCGCTCTGCCACTGTGGCCACAGCCAGACCATACCGCCAAAGGCGATCAGACAGCCAATCAGCGTGTCGATCAGGCGGGCAACGATGAACTGTTCGCCGTTAAGCGTAAGCAGCTGCAGGGTATATACCGCCGTTACCGTAAAGCCCACCATCGCCCAGCCGTAGTTTTTGCGAATGATTAGATAGCTCACCAGGGTGATAGCCAGCATGCCCGCCAGGGTATAGCCCTCGGGCACGTGAAAGTGCAGCGTCACGCCTGCAATAATCAGCCCCGCCATCGTGCCGCCCGCCCGGTGCAGAATGCGCACCCGCGTGGCGCCATAGCCGTTCTGGGTGACAAACAGCACGGTCATTAAGATCCAGTAGGGTTTCGGCAGGTGCAGCGCCATGCCCATCAGGCTGGCGATACTGAGCATGACGCTAATTCGTGCGGCGTTGCGCAGGGCGGACGATTTAAGAGAAAGATAGCTTTTGAGCGCCGGCAGCAGCGGCAGACGTTTTTGTTTATCCGCCATCAGGTCGCGGGGATAAAGCGGTCGCTGGGTGCGCAGCACGCGGGCGATGCGGCTGAAGTGCCAGGCGGCAAACTGGCCGACCGGATTTTCCGGGTGCTGACGGGCAATTTTCTCCAGCGCGCCGAGCTGTTTGTCCATGTTAAAGCGCGTGGGGTAGCGGTGATAAAGTATATCGTCAGCCAGCACCCGCAGGCGCGCGGAGACGGTCTGCGCGTTCCAGCGAATCACCGCTTCGGCATGGCTGCGCTCAACCAGCTTTTGCACCTCCTGCGGGTGATGAAGGCTAACGGAGATATGCTCCTGAAGGTCCAGCCCCACCTGGAAGGTACGCAGCAGCCGTTTGTACTCGTGGTTCTTGTTTGCGGCGAGCATATGCAGCTGCTGATAGCACTGGCTTATCAAATCCACCACTTTTTGCTGGCGCGTCAGCAGCGGCGGTAAGGATTTTTCCGGATCGGTATGCTGGGTGAGCAGGGTGTATTTGGCTTCGCAGTAATCCGCAAGCTGCACGTAGAGCAGGCTCAGAGATTCTCGCAGCGGCTGCTCTCGCCATAGCCAGAACCAGAACCAGTTAAACAGCCCGTACCACAGCGTGCCGAGGGCGTAGATCAGCAGCGGCTCCCACACGGGCATATTCCCGGCGAGGCTCAGGGTAAAGATGGCCGCAATGAGTGACGCTGGAAGCAGGCGAGCGTGCAGCGAGCTGATTTCCGCCGTGACGCCGAGGGTCATCGCCAGCACGGTCAGGATCAGTGGCAGGGGAATATCGCGAGCCAGTAACAGCTGCACCGCGAGGCTACAGCCTGCAAACAGGCAGCCCCCGATAATCAGGCGTTTGAAAAAGCGCTTATGCGGCGTGTCCAGACCGGCGATGTTGCAGCAGGCGGGCACGAGGGAAAACAGCAGGCCCTGCTGAAGATGACCCAGGAGCAGGCCCACGGCCACAGGAAGACACAACACCAGCGTTTGTCGCAGTGCGTAGTTAACTTCCGGGTGATAGATCAGCCTGCGCCACATGGGGAAAAGAGACAAAAACGGCGTGACACCTCGCGATGGCACGCCGTTTAAGCAGGATTAACGGGTTCCGTAAACCACGATGGTTTTACCGTGGGCGGAGATCAGGTTTTGATCTTCCAGCATTTTCAGAATACGGCCCACTGTTTCACGGGAGCAACCAACGATCTGACCAATTTCCTGACGGGTAATTTTAATTTGCATGCCGTCCGGGTGGGTCATCGCGTCTGGCTGTTTCGCCAGGTTCAGCAGGGTTTGCGCGATACGGCCGGTCACGTCCAGGAAGGCGAGGTTACCCACTTTCTCTGACGTCACCTGCAGACGGCGCGCCATCTGGGAAGAAAGACGCATCAGGATGTCAGGGTTTACCTGAATCAGCTGACGGAATTTCTTGTAAGAAATTTCAGCCACTTCACATGCTGTCTTTGCACGAACCCAGGCGCTACGTTCCTGGCCTTCTTCAAACAGGCCCAGTTCACCGATAAAATCGCCCTGGTTCAGATAAGAAAGGATCATCTCTTTCCCTTCCTCATCTTTGATCAGCACTGCCACCGAGCCTTTGACGATGTAATACAACGTTTCCGCTTTTTCACCCTGGTGAATCAGCGTGCTCTTCGATGGGTACTTATGAATGTGGCAATGAGACAAGAACCATTCGAGAGTCGGGTCTGTTTGCGGTTTGCCAAGCACCATGCGCTGTTATCCTCTGTTATAAGCTGTCACCAGAGTCATCAGATGCATCCGGACTCTGGGGTTGCAATCGAATTCTTACCCATACCCTGGGAAGTCGGCTGTCGTAACGTTTCGCAGCCAGTAAAGTTTGATGTCCTCTGCATACATGTGTAACGTCAATGTATTACTGTAGCATCCTGAGTGTTTTAGCATAGCTTTCGCCGCGTGTCTCCTGGTGTCTCGCTTCAGCATGATGCAGGTCGCCTTCCATTGCGAGAAATGTAACGCACGCGTAATCTGTCACCAAAAATGCAACGTTGGAGTTAATGAATATGCAAGCGCGCGTGAAGTGGGTTGAAGGTTTAACGTTCCTGGGGGAGTCCGCGTCAGGACACCAGATTTTGATGGATGGTAACTCCGGCGATAAAGCGCCGAGCCCAATGGAAATGGTGCTGATGGCGGCAGGTGGATGCAGTGCGATTGACGTGGTGTCGATTCTGCAAAAAGGTCGTCATGACGTAACGGATTGCGAGGTTAAACTCACCTCAGAACGTCGCGAAGAGGCGCCACGCCTGTTCACCCACATAAATCTGCACTTTGTTGTCACCGGGAAAGCGCTGAAAGACGCGGCGGTTTCACGCGCGGTGGACCTGTCTGCGGAGAAGTACTGCTCTGTGGCGCTAATGCTGGAGAAAGCGGTAAAAATTACGCATTCGTATGAAGTGATTGAGGTGTGATTCACGGGGCATCGTGCGTGTTGATGCCCTCACCCTAACCCTCTCCCACGGGGAGAGGGAACATCTTTACGCGATCTGCTTCCCTTCCATCAACCGCTGAACCAGCGGCGTCATGATGAGCTCCATTGCCAGCCCCATTTTTCCACCCGGCACCACTAACGTATTCATGTGCGAAATAAACGAGCCCTGCAGCATCGCCAGCAGCCAGGGGTAATCAATGCCTTCAAGATTGCGGAAGTGGATCACCACAAAGCTCTCGTCCAGCGACGGGATGCTTTTCGCCGCGAACGGATTGGAGGTGTCCACCGTCGGCACGCGCTGGAAGTTAATGTGGGTGCGGGAGAACTGTGGCGTGAGGTAATTGATGTAGTCTTCCATGGAGCGCACCACGGAGTCCATCACCGCCTCGCGCGAATGGCCGCGCTCGCTCATGTCACGCGTTAGCTTCTGGATCCACTCCAGGTTAACGATAGGGACCACCCCGACCAGAAGATCCACGTGGCGCGCCACGTCGTGCTGAGGCGTAACCACGCCGCCGTGCAATCCTTCATAAAATAATACATCGGTGGGTTCCGGCAGCGGTTGCCAGGGGGTAAAGGTGCCCGGTACCTGGTTCCAGGGTACGGCTTCATCGTAGGTGTGAAGATACTTGCGGGACTGCCCGGTACCGCTCTGCCCGTATTCGCGGAAGGTTTGCTCCAGCAGACCGAAATCATTGGCTTCCGGGCCGAAGTAGCTGATGTGTTTACCCAGATCGCGCGCCTTGCGGATCGCCATGTCCATCTCCGGGCGCGTATAGCGGTGAAAGCTGTCGCCTTCGACCTCCGCCGAACGGAGATTCAGCTGGGCGAAAATCTTGCGAAAAGCGAGGCTGGTGGTGGTGGTTCCCGCACCACTCGACCCCGTAACGGCAATAATGGGATGTCTGGCAGACATAGCAACTCCCTGACTGAAAAGGTTGGAAGATCAGCCGTGAAACGCGTTGCGGGGCATGATATTGACCGTCTCATGCAGTTCTGACCACACCAGCACCACGTCGCCGCTTTTCAGCTGGCGTTTAACATCGTTGACCTTTTGCTCAAGCGAACGCTCATGTTCACCATAATCGGTGCCTTCGCGTAATACAAAGCTTTCAATCAGATTATCGAGCGTTTCGGGAGCCAGATCTTGCCAGGGAATGATCATTTTGCACCGTCCAGGTAAGGAGTAAGCCAGTCAGGAATACGCGCCTCCAGCCACATTTTCGGGCGGCGCAGCGTGCCGCCGATAAACCCAACGTGGCCGCCATGTTCAGTTAACTGATAGTGAACGTTGTCGGGCAGGAATTCCTGCGCGGGGATCGAGTGGTGATCCATAAACGGGTCATCCTTGGCGTGAATGATCAGCGTCGGCTGCGTGATTTTGCTGAGCAGCGGCATGGCGCTGCACTGACGATAATAGTCAATTGCATCGGCGAAGCCGTGGATTTTCGCAGTGATCAGATCGTCGAACTCGCGAATACGACGCACCTTTTTCAACTGGCGCAGGCTTACCGGCAGGGTATCCGGGTAGGCCTTGAGCTTACGCGCCGCGTTGGCCTTCAGCAGGTTAAGCAGGTAGCGCTGATAGACGCGGGAAAAGCCTTTATCCATATGGTAGCTGCACTGCTCCAGCATAAACGGCGCGGAAACAATCACTGCAGCATTCAGCGGTACGCTGTCGCCCTCTTTGGCCAGCAGGCAGGCGAGCATATTTCCGCCCAGCGAATAGCCCACGGCGGCCGTTGGCACGGTGCCAAAGTTGTCCCGCAGCCAGTGTAAGAACCACGTTCCGTCTTCGGTTTCACCCGAGTGATAAATGCGTTTCTGCCGGTTCGGCTCGCCGCTACAGCCGCGAAAATGCATCACCACGCCGAGCCAGCCGCGCGCTTTTGCTGCCTCAATTAACCCATGTGCATACGGGCTGTGCAGGCTCCCCTCGAGACCGTGAAAGACCACCAGACGAGGCTTATGACGCGCCTGTTCCGGCGCTTCGCTCCAGGCGAGATCCAGAAAATCACCGTCTGGCAGGTCAAGCCGCTGCCAGTGCGGAGTGAACTGAACCTTGCGGCGGATCAGCCGCGGCAGCATGGTCTGCAAATGGGGATTGGCCACGCCGCGCAGGGGCACGAACTCGGTGCTGTCTTCGGCCGCAATGTCGAAGTCTGATGGAATGATTTGGGTCATAAGCGCGATGCTGATTCTTGTCGGAAATTTACGATACTTTCCGAATTGTACCCCGTTTAGCCTGGATTTCCGAACCAGGAACTGATCCCGATCACAAATATTTACCTTGATTATTACTCTCAGGCTAATGATTCCGCCCTACGCTTAATTGATGCCTTTCTCGTCAGAGCGCAGACTTTACTCAACGTTAAGCAAATCAGAATGATGTGCTGAATCAGGAGGTTAATAATGTTATCTGGGCAAACACCCGCGCGGCAATGGAACACACGACGCAGCGAGAAAGCGCGTCGACTGGCGTCCGTACCGGTGCAGGGGAAAGTACTGCCAACCGGCGATATTGTCGGCATGCTGGAAAAACTGATCGCACCGGGCGACAAAGTCGTACTGGAGGGCAACAACCAGAAGCAGGCGGATTTTCTGTCCCGCTCGCTTGCCGAAGTGAACCCGCAAATCGTCCACGACCTGCATATGATCATGCCGAGCGTTGGCCGCAGCGAGCATCTGGATATCTTTGAAAAAGGCATCGCCCGCAAGCTGGACTTCTCCTTCTCCGGGACACAAAGCCTGCGGATCTCCCAGTTGCTGGAAGATGGTCAGCTCGAAATCGGCGCGATCCATACCTACATCGAACTGTACTCACGCCTCTATGTCGACCTTTCGCCCAACGTGGCGCTGATTGCCGGTTTTAAAGCGGACCGCAAAGGCAACCTCTACACCGGGGCGAGTACCGAAGATACCCCGGCGCTGGTGGAAGCCGCCGCGTTCCACGACGGTATCGTCATCGCACAGGTGAACGAGCTGGTGGACGAAGAGTGCGATCTGCCGCGCGTAGATATTCCAGGCTCCTGGATTGACTACGTGGTCGTTGCAGACAAGCCGTTCTTCATCGAACCGCTGTTCACCCGCGACCCGCGCCTGATTAAACAGGAACATATTCTGATGGCGATGATGGCCATCAAAGGCATCTACGCGGAGCATCAGGTGCAGTCCCTGAACCACGGTATCGGTTTTAACACTGCGGCGATTGAGCTGCTGCTGCCTACCTACGGCGAACAGCTCGGTCTGAAGGGCAAAATCTGTAAGCACTGGACGCTGAATCCACATCCGACGCTGATTCCGGCCATTGAAAGCGGCTGGGTCGAAAGCGTGCACTGCTTCGGCGGCGAGCTGGGGATGGAAGAGTACATCCGCGCCCGTCCGGACGTGTTCTTTACCGGTGCCGACGGCTCCATGCGTTCCAACCGCGCCTTCTGCCAGCTGGCAGGCCAGTACGCGGTGGATATGTTCATCGGCTCTACGCTGCAGGTTGACGGTTACGCCAACTCCTCAACCGTGACTCGCGGTCGTCTTTCTGGCTTCGGTGGTGCGCCAAACATGGGCCATGACCCGCATGGTCGCCGCCACGCCACGCCGGCCTGGCTGAACATGATCACCGAGCCTGACCCAATGCAGCGCGGTAAAAAACTCGTCGTGCAGATGGTGGAAACCTTCCAGGCGGGCGTGAAGCCAACCTTCGTGGAAAAACTCGATGCCGTAGACGTGGCGAAAGCCTCCGGCATGCCGCTGGCACCGGTGATGATTTACGGCGATGACGTGACGCACGTGCTGACGGAAGAGGGGATTGCCTACCTCTATCGGGCGAAAGATCTGGAAGAGCGTCGGGCCATGGTTGCCGCCGTCGCGGGGATCACCGATATCGGCCTGGGTGTGGACGCCAGGCGCGTGGCGGAACTGCGCCAGAGCGGCAAGGTGGTGTATCCGGAAGATATGGGGATTCGCCGCACCGACGCCACCCGCTCTCTGCTGGCTGCGGGCAGCGTGTCTGACCTCGTGGAGTGGTCCGGCGGTCTGTATAACCCACCTGCGAAATTCCGGAGCTGGTAATGACACTTCTGCCCCAGATTCAGGCTGAAGGCGGTGCCGAATGGCTGGCGCGAACCGCCACGCAGTGTCTGATTGACGAAGCACGTTTAAGCCCGAAACCCGGTCTGGTGGACAGTCGGGGGAACGGCGCGCACCACGATTTATCCCTTGCGCTGATGGAGCGCTCCGCGCGCAGCCTGGCCCCCACGTTTCAGGCGCTGGCGCAGCAAAGCTGGCTGCGTCCGGCAGATATTGCGCTTCGACAAACCGTTGGCCGTCTTGGCCGCGAAGGCGAGAAGCAGATGATGGCGGCCACCGACGGGGTGAATACCCATCGTGGCGCGATCTGGGCGCTGGGATTGCTGGTAAGCGCGGTGGCGATGTTGGGCGGGGATGCAACTGCGCAGGCCGTCGCGAACACTGCCGCGCAGCTGGCGAAACTCCCGGACGAGGCGGCACCGAAAGTGTTCAGCAAAGGCCTGCGAGCCACGCACCGCTACCGCGTGCCGGGCGCGCGTGAAGAGGCGCAGCAGGCATTCCCGCACGTTATGCAGCGCGCATTGCCGCAGCTTCGCCTCAGCCGTCTCAACGGCAGCAGCGAAACGCACGCCAGGCTCGACGCGCTGATGGCCATCATGACCTCGCTCACCGATACCTGCGTGCTGTCCCGCGCCGGAATGGAGGGGCTGGACGCCATGCAGAGCGGTGCCCGCGCTGTACTGAACGCCGGAGGCTGTGCAACGTCCGAAGGCCAGCAGGCGCTGGCGAACCTGGACCGTCAGATGCTGGCGCTTAACGCTTCACCGGGCGGCGCTGCCGACCTGCTTGCCGCCGCGCTGTTTCTCGATCGTGTCGAAACGCCTTATTCAAAGCATTAAGAGGATGTTATGGAAAAAATTACATTGACCGTGCCCGCCAGCCGCGCGTTAAGCGGCAGGGCGCTGGCAGGCGTCGTCGGCTCCGGGGATATGGAGGTGCTCTTCACCGCCGAACCGGGCCAGACCTTAATCGTTGATATCACCACCTCCGTCGACAACAGCCGTGGCCGCTGGGAGGCGCTGTTCAACCGCCTGCACACCGTCAGCAGCCTGCCTGCAGGCAAACTGACCATCCACGACTTCGGCGCGACGCCGGGCGTGGCGCGCATTCGCATCGAACAGGTTTTTGAGGGGGTGAGCCATGCGTGATGACAGCAGCTTTATCGAAATAAAAGCGCGCCAGCGCGCGCAGGCCCTGCTGGATGACGGCAGCTACCGTGAACTGCTGGATCCGTTTGAAGGCATTATCTCGCCGTGGCTTGGGCCACAGGGCATTGTCCCGCAGGCCGATGACGGCATGGTGGTGGCGAAAGGCACCATCAACGGTCAGCCTGCGGTCGTGGTCGCGATTGAAGGCGCGTTCCAGGGCGGCAGCATGGGCGAAGTGTCTGGCGCCAAAATGGCGGCGGCGCTGGAGCTGGCGGCGGAAGATAACCGCAACGGCATTCCGACTCAGGCAGTGCTGTGCCTCGAAACCGGCGGCGTGCGTCTGCAGGAGGCTAACCTCGGCCTGGCGGCGATTGCCGATATCCACGCGGCGATTGTAGACCTGCGTCGCTACACGCCCGTTATCGGGATCGTGGCCGGGACCGTGGGCTGCTTCGGCGGCATGTCCATCGCGGCGGCGCTGTGCAGCTACCTGATTGTGACCCGTGAAGCGCGTCTCGGCCTGAACGGTCCGCAGGTTATCGAGCAGGAAGCGGGCATTGAAGAGTACGACTCCCGCGACCGTCCGTTTATCTGGAGCATGACTGGCGGCGAAGTGCGCTATCAAAGCAGGCTGGTGGATGCCCTGGTGGGCGACGGCGTAAACGCGGTGAAGGCGGCGATGAACGAGGCGATTGCGAAGGGCGTACCGGCGAAACACCGCACCGATAACTACGACGATTACCTGAACCGTCTGACCAATTTCGACACCCGCAAACAGGCCGATGCCGAACAGATTAACGCGCTTTTTGCCCGGGAGGTGAAATGATGAGTAACGCAATGAGCCGCGGCGAGCTTTGGCTGAAAACTCTCGCCCCGAACGCCAAACGTATCGCGGGGCTGTGCCCGTCAGTTCAGGCGGCAGACGGCGAGCTGAACGGTGAGACGGTGCGCTTTGTGGCCGTGGTGCCGGATGCCAACAACCACTTCCCGCGGGCGGCGAAAGGCGAAGTGGGTCTGCTGGAAGGCTGGACGCTGGCAAAAGTGGTCAGCGAAACCGTAGCGGCGGATGCCGATAAGGCCGTGAAGCGCCCGATAGTGGCGGTGATTGACGTCCCAAGCCAGGCCTATGGCCGTCGCGAAGAGGCGTTTGGTATTCATCAGGCGCTGGCGGGAGCCGCTGCCGCGTATGCTAACGCGCGCCTGGCCGGTCACCCGGTGATTGGGCTTATCGTCGGCAAGGCGATGTCCGGCGCGTTCCTGGCGCACGGCTACCAGGCCAACCGTCTGATCGCCTTTAACGACAAAGGCGTGCTGATCCACGCGATGGGTAAAGAGTCTGCCGCGCGCATCACGCTACGTACCGTCGAGGCGCTGGAAAAACTGGCGGCAACCATTCCGCCCATGGCGTACGACATCAGCAACTATGCCACGCTGGGACTGCTCTCCAGCCTGCTGGACATCAGCAACCCGGATGCCCCATCCGATAACGATCTGGCTCAGGTGAAAACCACCCTGCAACAGGCCATCAGTGACGCTCGTCAGGACGCGACGCTTAAAAATCGTCTCGGTGCTGACAACCGCCGCAGCTCGGCGCTCGTACACGAACGTATGCGAGCCAGCTGGTAAGTAAAAAAAAGACCTGCCAGAGATGCAAACCCCGTGGGCGCGCCTGCTGCGCCCGCGCGGGAGCCTGCATCCTGAAAATAATAATCATCGCGCCAGTGCTTAAACTTTTTTACTACAGGTGATTTATGACTTACGTAATTGTTCATGCTCTTGCACCGATTTTCGTCATCATGCTGCTGGGATTCTGGGCCGGTAAGGCAAAGATGGTCGATAACAAAAATGTTTCCCTGCTGAATATCTTCGTGATGGATTTTGCACTGCCTGCCGCGCTGTTCAGCGCCACCGTGCAAACCCCGTGGACCGGCATCGTGGCGCAGTCACCGCTGATTCTGGTGCTGACGCTGGCGATGTGGATTACCTATGCGGCCATCTACTTCCTCGCCACCAACGTCTTTAAGAAATCCCCCCAGGATGCGGCCGTGCTGACCCTGACGGTAGCTTTGCCGAACTACGCGGCGCTTGGCCTGCCTATTCTGGGCAGCGTGCTGGGTGAAGGATCGTCCACGTCGCTTTCCGTTGCGGTCTCTATTGCCTGCGGTTCAGTGCTGATGACGCCGTTCTGCCTGCTGATCCTGGAGCGTGAGAAAGCACGCGCCGAGGGGAATAATTCCGGCTCAACGCTCTCCATGCTGCCGGTGCTGATGTGGCGCTCCATTAAGAAACCGATCGTGATGGGCCCGCTGCTGGGCGTGATTCTTTCCGCCATCGGGATCAAAATGCCGGAACTGGTGCTTGCGGCGATTAAACCGCTGGGGCTGTCCGCCACCGCTGCGGCACTGTTCCTGACCGGGGTGATCCTCTCTGCCCGCAAGCTGCAGATCAACACCATGGTGATCACCTCCACCATCGCCAAGCTGCTGATTCAGCCAGCGATTGCCTGGGGTATTGTGCTTATCTTCGGTCTGCACGGCTCCGTGGCGATCACCGCTATCCTGATGATTGCGCTCTCCGCGGGCTTCTTCGGCGTGGTGTTCGGTAACCGTTTTGGCGTGCAGTCGCCGGATGCTGAAGCCGTGCTGCTGTTAAGCTCCGTACTGTGTATCCTGTCGCTGCCGCTGTTTATCTCGCTGACTTCAGGAATGTAACCATGACCACAACATTACGCCCGCACGACCTCATCTGGCTTAGCGCGCGAGACGCGCTGGAAGGCATCACCGAATCCTGGGTGGAGGCGGCCTGGCATACTGGCCTGCCGGTAGTGGTGCGGCGTGATGTTGATAGTGAAGGCCGCATTCCCGTTGGCGTGCGCGGTCTGCGTCGCGACCAGCGTGCGGCCGGATGGGTGAAGCCGGAAAACGTGCTGCGCGTGATATCGCCTGAAGATCTGTGCGTTACCGCCGATCTGCTGCATTCGCCGTTTGTCACCCAGCAGCCGGTTCAGGTGGCGCTGCAGCTTGCTCAGCAGGCATGGCCGTGGACGTGGGGTATTACCGGCAGCACCGGCTACGCGCTGGCGACCGGCATTCCGGTTATACATGCCGACAGCGATCTTGATCTGCTGATCCGCGCGCCGCAGCCGATTTCCCCTGATGCTTTTACCGCATGGCAGTCGCAGCTGAGCCGCGCATTGTGCCGGGCGGATACGCAGGTCGATACGCCCGAAGGAGGCTTCGCGCTGGCGGAGTGGTTGCGCGACGGAAAAACGCTGCTGAAAACTCGCCGCGGACCGCGCCTGGTGGCGGATCCGTGGCGCAGGGAGGAGTGATGAAAATATTGTTTACCTTTCCGGGACAGGGCACGCAGCATGAAGGGATGCTGCAAAAACTGCCGGGAGCGGAGCTGGAACAGGCGCGAGAGGTGCTTGGCGCCGAAGTGGATACGCTGGACGGCGCAGACGCGTTAACCCATACCCGCGCGGTTCAGCTTTCGCTGCTGATTGCCGGTGTGGCCTGGGGGCGCGAGCTGGAGCGCCGTGGCGTGACGCCGGATATCGTCAGCGGGCTGTCCATCGGCGCTTATCCGGCGGCGGTTATCGCAGGCGCGCTGGACTTTTCGGACGCGCTGAAGCTGGTGGCGCTGCGCGGTGATCTGATGGAGCAGGCTTACCCGCACGGCTACGGCCTGACGGCAATCATGGGCTTAACCCTGCCGCAGGTGGAAACGCTGATTGAAGGCACCGGAACCTACATTGCCAACCTGAACGCTGAAACGCAGATCGTGATCGCCGGAAGCGATGACGGGATGGCGCAGGTGGCGGCACGCGCGCTGGCAAAAGGGGCGAGTAAGGCCAGACGGCTGGCGGTAAGCGTGCCGTCCCACTGTGAACTGCTGTCGGAACCGGCACAAAAGCTGGCGGCGGCGTTTGAGTCCGTCACGCTGGCTCGTCCACGCTGCGCCTACCTGAGCGGCAGTACCGGCCGCGTGCTCTGGCAGCCGGAAAAAATCGCTGACGATCTGGCGATGAACATGGCGCGAACCGTGCGCTGGCAGGAGGCGGTGATTTCCGCTAACGAACGTGAAGCCCGACTGGCGATTGAAATGCCGCCCGGCGGCGTACTGACCTGCCTGACGCGGCAGGCTGCGTGGGAAGGAGAGACCATTTCGCTGGAGCGCAGCGGGGTGGACGTGGCGGTGCATCTGGCGAAGCGACTTCGTGCGTGAGTTTTTAGCCCGGTAAGGCGCAGCCGCCACCGGGCAATATATCAGACACTTTCCTGCAAGCTGCGCGCATACATCCGCCCCTCGGCGGCCAATGCCCGCAGGCTCGGATCATGCTCACGGTTGCGGGCAAAGACAATCGCGATCAGCTGCTGCATCTGGTACGGCTCCGCCAGCTTGAGGAGCTGCACGGAATTCTCGTACACCTTCTTCATCCTGCCCGGCATCAGCGTAAAACCAACGCCAGCCTGCACCAGGCTCAGCATCGAGAAAATGTCATTCACCCGGGTAACAATCTCCGGTTCGAACCCGGCGATATGAAACGCTTCCTGAAACCCTGCATACGTGGCGAACCCTTCTGCAAGAGCGACAAATTTCTGGTCTTTGTAATCACGCAGATCCGCGGGGCCGCGGGTATTCAGCGTGGCGGAAGCCGGTGCAGCAAGGAAGATGTCGTCATGGAATAGCGGCAGCACTTCGAGGCTGTTACGGTCGATGTCGCTTTCGGAAATGGAGATAAGAATCGCGTCCAGCGAGCCTTCGTCCAGCATGTGCAGCAGGGTGTCGTTGGAGCCCATCGTCAGATCCATTTCGAGATCGGGACGGCGCAGCTTCATACCCATAATAAGACGCGGCACGGTTTCCAGCGTCAGCGAGTAGAGCGTGCCCACGCGCAGCCGCCCCTGACCAACACCGGCAATTTTGCGGGACTCTTCCAGCCCGCGCTCCATCACCTGCATCACCTCCTGACAATACTCCAGCAGCGTCCAGGCGGAGGGGAGCGCAATCAGGTTACGCCCCTTATGGGTAAAGAGGGGGCAGCGCACGTTCTCTTCCAGGGTGTGCAGCGCGCGGTGTACGCTGACACCGCTCAGGCCCAGCGTTTCGGCGGTCCGCGCGATGTTCCCCTTCTCCATGAAGGTCATGAAGATGCTGAGCTTACGGAATGTAATGTCGCACGTGGTATCGAAACGCATAACCCTCCCGATGGTTTAATCTGCCTGCAGCATCGCTTCCAGCTGTTCCTGCGCGTCCAGCCACGCCATCTCGCACGCTTCGAGGCTCGATTTAGTCTTCGCCTGCGTTTGCAGGCAGTCCGTCAGTTCAGCTTTTCGGCTCTGGTCATACAGACCGCTGTCGCCGAGCTTCTCTTCAACGGTGGCAAGCGTGGCGTTGAGCTTTTCCATCTCTTTTTCGAGACGGGCAATCTCTTTACGCAGCGGCTGGGTCTGGGTGCGCAGCTCCGCTTCGCGGCGCTTCTGGTCTTTACGCGACTGCGCGCTGTTGGCGTTGTCTTTGGCTGACTCTTCCGGCTGGTTTTCCTGCTTCTGCACGTCCGTCAGCCACTGCTGGTAGTCTTCCAGATCGCCGTCGAACGGTTCGACTTTGCCGCCGTGTACCAGATAAAGATCGTCCGTGGTGGAGCGGATCAGGTGACGGTCGTGTGAAACCACAACCAGCGCGCCTTCGAACTCGATCAGCGCTTCGGTCAGGGCCTGGCGCATGTCGAGATCCAGGTGGTTGGTCGGTTCATCGAGCAGCAGCAGGTTGGGCCGCTGCCAGACGATCAGCGCCAGCACCAGACGGGCTTTTTCGCCGCCGGAGAAACGCTCGGTGTTTTCGGTCACCTTATCGCCCTGGAAACCGAAGCCGCCGAGGTAATCGCGCAGCTTCTGCTCCATCTCCTGCGGCGCCAGACGCGCGAGGTGCTGAATCGGGGATTCATCCGCGCGTAAAAATTCCAGCTGATGCTGGGCGAAGTAGCCCAGCTTGATGCCCTTCGCCAGCCCGATTTCACCGCTGACCGGGTTAAGCTCGCCGGCCAGCAGTTTGATGAGCGTTGATTTACCTGCGCCATTACGCCCCAGCAGGCCAATGCGCGAACCCGGCACCAGGTTGAGCTTGATGGAGTCGAGGATGGTGCGCTCCCCATAGCCCGCGCTGACCTTTTCCATCTTCAGCAGCGGATTAGGCAGGCTTTCCGGCGCGCGGAAGCTGAAGTGGAACGGGTTATCCACGTGTGCCGGGGCAATCATTTCCATGCGTTCCAGCATCTTGATGCGGCTCTGGGCCTGCTTGGCTTTTGAGGCTTTGGCCTTGAAGCGATCCACAAAGCTCTGCAGATGCGCCACGCGCTGCTGCTGGCTTTCATACATTGACTGCTGCTGGGCAAGGCGCGTCGCGCGCTGGCGCTCAAAGGAGCTGTAGTTGCCGGTGTACTCGAACATCGTTTGCTGTTCGATATGAATGATTTTATCCACCACCGGGTCAAGGAAGTCGCGGTCATGGGAGATGAGAATCAGAGTGCCCTGATAGCTCTTGAGCCACTTCTCCAGCCAAATAACCGCATCGAGATCGAGGTGGTTAGTGGGTTCATCGAGCAGCAGCAGGTCAGAGCGGCAGATCAGCGCCTGCGCCAGGTTGAGGCGCATGCGCCAGCCGCCGGAGAAATCGCTGACCGGACGTTCAAGCTGTTCGTTGCTGAAGCCCAGTCCGTGCAGCAGGCTGGAGGCGCGGGAGCGAATTGTCCATGCGTCAATGGCGTCCAGCTTGCCGTGAACGGTAGCGATGGCGTGACCGTCGTTGCGCTCGTTCGCGGCGTTGAGTTCTGCTTCGAGCTTACGGTATTCACGGTCGCCGTCGATAACATAGTCGAGCGCCGGTTCGCTCAGGGCGGGCGTCTCCTGGTTCACCCAGGCGAGCTGCCAGTTTCCCGGATAAGTAAAGCTTCCGCCATCCGCGCTAATCTCGTTTTTCAGCAGCGCCAGCAGGGTGGATTTACCGCAGCCGTTTTTGCCGACCAGACCCACTTTCTGGCCCGGGTTGATGGTAGCAGTGGCGTTATCCAGCAGGACGCGCACGCCGCGACGAATTTGTAACGAGGAGAAAACAATCATAGAAGCGCCGTATGTTCCGACTATGTTAATTTGTCATTATGATAATGTAAGGTGTGGGCCGTTTTCCGCACCGGGCCGCCATGGTAGCCCAAAACAACGACGATACACAAAAACAGAAACAAGACCGGGAGGGGAATGATGTCTCAGACAGCAAAAGTGCTGCTGCTGTATGCCCATCCGGAATCTCAGGACTCGGTGGCAAACCGGGTGCTGCTTAAGCCGGCCACACAGCTCAGTAACGTAACGGTGCACGATCTCTACGCGCACTATCCTGATTTCTTTATTGATATTCCTTACGAGCAGGAACTGCTGCGTCAGCATGACGTGATCGTGTTCCAGCATCCGCTTTATACCTATAGCTGCCCGGCGCTGCTGAAAGAGTGGCTGGACCGCGTGCTGAGCCGGGGTTTCTCCAGCGGGGTGGGGGGCAACCAACTGGCGGGAAAGTACTGGCGCAGTGTGATCACCACCGGTGAACCCGAAAGCGCTTACCGTCACGACGGGCTGAACCGCTATCCGATGAGCGATATCCTGCGGCCTTTCGAGCTGACTGCGGCCATGTGCCGCATGCACTGGATGAGTCCGATTATTGTCTACTGGGCACGGCGTCAGGATCCGAAAGAACTGGCAAGCCACGCCAGAGCCTACGGCGAATGGCTGGCATC
The DNA here is from genome assembly GCF_056673305.1 of Enterobacter sp. MG-EB028. Classification (NCBI taxonomy): domain Bacteria; kingdom Pseudomonadati; phylum Pseudomonadota; class Gammaproteobacteria; order Enterobacterales; family Enterobacteriaceae; genus Enterobacter; species Enterobacter sp. MG-EB028. The sequence continues at coordinate 4,407,154 of NZ_CP195079.1, read as the reverse complement.
ACCGATTCCGGCAGGAGGTCGTTAATGGAAGGATCGAATTTGCTCCTCGCCGGGGTGCTGTTTTTATTTGCGGCCGTTGTCGCGGTGCCGCTTGCCGCTCGTATCGGCATCGGGGCGGTGCTGGGGTATTTGCTCGCGGGGATCGCCATTGGCCCCTGGGGGCTGGGTTTCATCAGCGACGTGGATGAAATACTCCATTTCTCGGAGCTCGGCGTGGTGTTCCTGATGTTCATCATCGGCCTCGAACTGAATCCCTCGAAGCTGTGGCAGCTTCGACGCTCTATCTTTGGCGTGGGCGCCGCGCAGGTGCTTTTCAGCGCCGCGATTCTGGCTGGCTTGCTCATGTTGACCCATTTTTCCTGGCAGGCGGCGGTCATCGGCGGGATAGGCCTTGCCATGTCGTCGACGGCGATGGCGCTGCAGCTGATGCGCGACAAGGGAATGAACCGCAATGAAGCCGGACAGCTGGGCTTTTCGGTCCTGCTGTTTCAGGATTTAGCGGTGATCCCGGCGCTGGCGCTGGTGCCGCTGCTGGCGGGCTCGGGTGACGATCACTTCGACTGGGCAAAAATTTCCATGAAGGTGCTGGCCTTCGCGGGCATGCTGATTGGCGGACGTTTCCTGTTACGTCCGGTGTTCCGCTTTATTGCTGCCTCGGGCGTGCGCGAGGTATTTACCGCGGCGACGCTGCTGCTGGTGCTCGGTTCGGCGCTGTTTATGGACGCGCTGGGGCTGTCGATGGCGCTCGGGACCTTTATCGCCGGGGTGCTGCTGGCGGAGAGCGAATATCGTCACGAACTGGAAATTGCCATCGATCCCTTTAAAGGACTGCTGTTAGGCCTGTTCTTTATTTCTGTGGGAATGGCGCTCAATCTTGGCGTGCTCTATACCCATCTGCTGTGGGTCATTGTTAGCGTCGCCATTCTGGTGGCGGTGAAGACGCTGGTACTGTACGTCATGGCGCGTATCTACGGGCTGCGCAGTTCAGAACGCATGCAATTTGCCAGCGTGTTGAGCCAGGGAGGCGAGTTCGCGTTCGTGTTGTTTTCTACCGCCTCCTCACAGAAGCTGTTTAAAGACGACCAGATGGCGCTGCTGCTGGTAACGGTGACGCTGTCGATGATGACCACGCCGCTGCTCATGAAGATGGTGGATAAACTCCTGTCGCGGCGCCTGAATCCGGCAGACGATGAAGATGAAGCGCCGTGGGTGGAGGACGATAAGCCGCAGGTTATTGTCGTGGGCTTTGGCCGCTTCGGGCAGGTGATTGGCCGCCTGTTGATGGCGAACAAAATGCGCATTACGGTGCTGGAGCGCGATATCAGCGCGGTTAACCTGATGCGTAAATATGGCTATAAGGTCTATTACGGCGATGCGACCCAACTTGAGCTTCTGCGCTCGGCCGGGGCGGAAGCCGCAGAGTCTATCGTCATCACCTGCAACGATCCGGAAGATACGATGAAGCTGGTGGAGCTGTGTCAGCAGCACTTCCCGCACCTGCATATTCTGGCGCGTGCCCGGGGACGTGTTGAAGCTCACGAATTGTTGCAGGCGGGTGTGAAACACTTCTCACGCGAGACGTTCTCCAGTGCGCTGGAGCTGGGGCGCAAGGCGTTAATTTCTCTGGGGATGCATCCTCACCAGGCGCAGCGCGCCCAGATGCATTTCCGCCGGCTGGATATGAGAATGCTGCGTGAGCTGATGCCGGTACATACCGATACGGCGCAGATCTCACGCGTGCGGGAAGCGCGTCGCGAGCTGGAGGAGATCTTCCAGAGAGAGATGCAGCAGGAACGACGCCAGCTCGACGGCTGGGATGAATTTGAATAAAGGGTAACGAAAGATGGCTGTACGTAAACGCTTTATCGCGGGTGCAAAGTGCCCGTCCTGCCAGGCGCAAGATACCCTGGCGATGTGGCGGGAAAATAATATTGATGTTGTTGAGTGTGTTAAGTGCGGTCACCAGATGCGTGAGGCCGACAAAGAAGCACGCGATCACGTTCGCAAAGAAGAGCAAGTGATCGGCATTTTTCATCCAGACTAGCGATATGCTCTGAGTTTTTTTAAGCTTAAGGGTACACGGGTGCAGATTTCCGCTACAATCTGCGCCAGCAATTTTCCCACGCTCAGGAGATATCATGAAAGTAGCAAAAGACCTGGTGGTCAGCCTGGCCTATCAGGTACGTACAGAAGACGGTGTGTTGGTTGATGAGTCTCCGGTGAGTGCGCCGCTGGACTACCTGCATGGTCACGGTTCCCTGATTTCCGGCCTGGAAACTGCGCTGGAAGGTCATGAAGTTGGCGACAAATTTGACGTTGCTGTAGGCGCGAACGACGCTTACGGTCAGTATGACGACAACCTGGTTCAGCGCGTTCCTAAAGACGTGTTCATGGGCGTTGACGAGCTGCAGGTTGGCATGCGCTTCCTGGCTGAAACTGACCAGGGTCCGGTTCCTGTTGAAATCACTGAAGTTGAAGACGACCACGTTGTGGTTGACGGCAACCACATGCTGGCTGGCCAGAACCTGAAGTTCAACGTAGAAGTTGTTGCGATCCGTGAAGCGACCGAAGAAGAGCTGGCTCATGGCCACGTTCACGGTGCGCACGGTCACGACCACGATCACGATCACGGCCACGACGGCTGCTGCGGTGGTCATGGCCACGACCATGGTCATGACCATGGTAAAGGTGGTTGCGGTAACGGCGGCTGCGGTTGCCACTAATTCCGTCATGCGGAAAATAAAAAAGCGGGATAATCCCGCTTTTTTTACGCCTCAATAATGAGGTGGTGGCGTCTCTTCTGACTGCGAGGCAATGTTTGACGGCTGCGTCGCCTTCAGCTTTTCCGTCAGCAGGCGCATATGATCCCGCAGTTTCGCCATTTCAAGTTCGTGCGCGGTCACGGTCTGGTTAAGCTCTTCGATGGTGATGTCCTGAAAAGCCAGGCGGCTTTCCAGCTCAGCCATTCTCGCTTCTATCGTTGTATCCTTCATCATTCACCTCGTTTATATCTGATATGCCATATTGGCCCAGCGGCGGCGCAGTTTAACTGAGTTTATCCTTAAGTACAGTCTCTATACCGTTGGCAAGAAACTTATTTAAACAAAAATAGTCTGAAAAGTGGCGAGAATTGGAAGTGTCTGTCTGTAGATTTCTTCCGCAACGTTTTATAGTACGTCACTCATTTACGTTTAACGCTGGGGTGAGAGTCCCCAGGCCCTGGAGATATGGATGAAATCACTGTTTAAAGTAACGCTGCTGGCGACGACGATGGCTGTTGCACTGAACGCGCCGCTGTCATTCGCTGCTGATACTGCTGCGAAGCCTGCTGCCACTGCAGACAGCAAAGCGGCGTTCAAAAATGACGACCAGAAATCCGCCTACGCACTGGGCGCATCTTTGGGCCGTTACATGGAAAACTCTCTGAAAGAACAAGAGAAACTGGGCATCAAACTGGATAAAACCCAGCTGATCGCGGGTGTTCAGGACGCCTTTGCTGATAAGAGCAAGCTCTCTGACCAGGAAATCGAACAGACCCTGCAGGCGTTCGAAGCGCGCGTGAAGGGTGCCGCTCAGACCAAGATGGAAGCGGACGCTAAAGACAACGAAGCGAAAGGCAAAGCCTACCGCGATACCTTTGCTAAAGAGAAGGGTGTGAAAACCTCTTCTACTGGCCTGGTGTATAAAGTTGAGAAAGAAGGTACCGGTGATGCGCCTAAAGACAGCGACACCGTTGTGGTGAACTACAAAGGTACGCTGATCGACGGTAAAGAGTTCGACAACTCTTACACTCGTGGTGAGCCTCTTTCCTTCCGTCTTGACGGTGTGATCCCTGGCTGGACTGAAGGCCTGAAAAACATCAAAAAAGGCGGCAAAATCAAGCTGGTTATCCCACCGGATCTGGCCTATGGCAAAACTGGCGTTCCGGGTATCCCGGCTAACTCCACTCTGGTCTTCGACGTAGAGCTGCTGGACATCAAACCAGCGCCGAAAGCGGATGCGAAACCGGAAGCGCAGGCAGATCAGAAAGCTGCGACAGACGCGAAGAAGTAATGTGATGCAAACCGCCGCCTTTTAAGGCGGCGGTTTTTTATTGTGGGGCAGATATAATTAACACTGGAAAGCGTTAGGCACGCTGTATTAATTTAGTTGTCCGTGTAGATAATGAGCCTGCCCTGAAAACCTAACGACAGGCTCCTGAAAAGGAGTGTTTTTTTCATGTCCAGGTCGCTTTTAACCAACGAAACCAGTGAACTTGATTTGCTGGATCAACGTCCTTTTGACCAGACCGACTTCGATATTCTGAAATCCTATGAAGCGGTAGTGGACGGGTTAGCGATGCTCATTGGTTCCCACTGCGAAATCGTATTGCACTCCCTGCAAGATCTGAAGTGTTCCGCCATCCGCATTGCTAATGGTGAGCATACCGGCCGTAAAATTGGTTCGCCAATTACCGACCTTGCATTGCGTATGTTGCATGACATGACCGGCGCGGACAGCAGCGTCTCAAAATGTTATTTCACCCGCGCCAAAAGCGGCGTGCTGATGAAATCAGAAACCATCGCGATTCGAAATCGCGAGCATCGTGTGATTGGGCTGCTGTGCATCAACATGAACCTTGATGTGCCTTTCTCCCAGATCATGAGCACCTTTATTCCGCCAGAAACGCCAGACGTCGGCTCTTCTGTTAACTTTGCCTCCTCCGTTGAAGATCTTGTGACGCAGACGCTTGAGTTCACCATTGAAGAGGTCAATGCCGACCGCAACGTATCGAACAACGCCAAGAATCGCCAGATCGTTCTCAATCTCTACGAGAAAGGGATTTTTGATATTAAAGATGCCATCAACCAGGTGGCCGATCGTCTGAACATCTCAAAGCATACGGTTTACCTCTACATCCGTCAGTTCAAAAGCGGCGATTTCGTGGGGCAAGATAAGTAATGCGTTTTGCGTTAATGGTAACGGGCCCCGCGTATGGGACTCAGCAGGCCAGCAGCGCGCTGCAGTTTGCGCATGCGCTGCTGGCGGCCGGGCACCAACTGGCGAGCGTCTTCTTCTATCGGGAAGGGGTGTATAACGCGAACCAATTTACGTCACCGGCGAGTGACGAGTTTGACCTGGTCCGCGCCTGGCAGGCGTTAAATGAAAAGCAGGGCGTAGAGCTGCATATCTGCGTAGCGGCGGCGCTGCGTCGCGGCGTGACGGATACAGCCGAAGCCGAACGCCTGGGGTTATCGGGCGCTAACCTGCAGCCTGGTTTTTCGTTGAGTGGTCTGGGCGCATTGGCCCAGGCGGCGTTAACCTGCGACAGAGTGGTGCAATTCTGATGAAGCGTGTGGCATTTGTTTTTACTTCTGCGCCGCACGGCAGCGCCTCTGGCCGCGAAGGACTGGATGCGCTGCTTGCGACATCGGCATTGACAGAAGATATCGGTGTCTTCTTTATGGGGGACGGCGTGCTTCAGCTTCTGGCGGGCCAACAGCCGCAGGCCATTCTGGCACGCGACTACATTTCCACCTTCAAAGTGCTGCCGCTTTACGATATTGAAACCTGCTATGTCTGTGCCGACTCTTTAACGGTACGCGGTTTAAGCGATAAGACGCCTTTTGTGCTGGATGTGACGACCTTACCTGCCGCAGCACTGCGTGAACAGCTTTCCCACTACGACACCATTCTGACTTTCTGAGGCTTCCATGCTCCATATTCTCAGCCATTCACCATGGCAATGTGATATCGACACGTTGTTGAGCATGCTGCGCGAAGGTGACGATCTGCTGCTGATTCAGGATGGCGTGCTCGCTGCGCTTGAAGGCGGCCGTTTCGTTGAAATTCTCACGAATGCCCCCATAACTGTCTCTGCGCTGAAGGACGATCTGGATGCGCGGGGTCTTTCTGGTCAAATTTCAGCCAAAATTGACGTGGTTGGCTATACTGATTTCGTCAATCTTACTGTGACGCACGCCAGTCAAATGAACTGGTGATTTGAGATCGCTGTATATTTCTTGACACCTTTTCGACGTAGCCCTAAAATTTCGCGTCCTCATATTGTATGAGGTCGTTTTATTACGTGTTTACGAAGCAAAAGCTAAAACCAGGAGCTATTTAATGGCAACAGTTAACCAGCTGGTACGCAAACCACGTGCACGCAAAGTTGCAAAAAGCAACGTGCCTGCGCTGGAAGCCTGCCCGCAGAAACGTGGCGTATGTACTCGTGTATATACCACCACTCCTAAAAAACCAAACTCCGCACTGCGTAAAGTATGCCGTGTGCGTTTGACTAACGGTTTCGAAGTGACTTCCTACATCGGTGGTGAAGGTCACAACCTGCAGGAGCACTCCGTGATCCTGATCCGTGGCGGTCGTGTTAAAGACCTTCCGGGTGTTCGTTACCACACCGTTCGTGGTGCGCTGGACTGCTCAGGTGTTAAAGACCGTAAGCAGGCTCGCTCCAAGTACGGCGTGAAGCGTCCTAAGGCTTAATGGTTCTCCGTTAAGTAAGGCCAAACTGATTTATCTTAATGTCAAACTAAACTCGTAGAGTTTTGGACAATCCTGAATTAACAACGGAGTATTCCCATGCCACGTCGTCGCGTCATTGGTCAGCGTAAAATTCTTCCAGATCCGAAGTTCGGATCAGAACTGCTGGCAAAATTTGTAAATATCCTGATGGTAGATGGTAAAAAATCTACTGCAGAAGCAATCGTATACAGCGCGCTGGAGACCCTGGCTCAGCGTTCTGGTAAAAATGAACTGGAAGCTTTCGAAGTCGCTCTCGACAACGTTCGCCCAACTGTAGAAGTTAAGTCCCGCCGCGTTGGTGGTTCTACTTATCAGGTTCCAGTTGAAGTTCGTCCGGTTCGTCGTAATGCCCTGGCAATGCGTTGGATCGTTGAAGCTGCTCGTAAACGCGGTGATAAATCCATGGCTCTGCGTCTGGCGAACGAACTTTCTGATGCTGCAGAAAACAAAGGTACTGCAGTTAAGAAACGTGAAGACGTTCACCGTATGGCAGAAGCCAACAAGGCGTTCGCACACTACCGTTGGTAATCCCTTCGGAGTATTAGTCACCAGGCGGGCGCTTCAGAGAAGCCGCCCGCTCTGGGTAACTTAACTGAACGCCTAAAGAAACAAACGAGGAATCAAATGGCTCGTACAACACCCATCGCACGCTACCGTAACATCGGTATCAGTGCGCACATCGACGCCGGTAAGACCACTACTACCGAACGTATTCTGTTCTACACCGGTGTAAACCATAAAATCGGTGAAGTTCATGACGGCGCAGCCACCATGGACTGGATGGAACAGGAGCAGGAGCGTGGTATTACCATCACCTCCGCAGCGACTACTGCATTCTGGTCAGGTATGGCTAAGCAGTATGAACCGCATCGCGTAAACATCATCGACACCCCGGGCCACGTTGACTTCACCATCGAAGTAGAACGTTCCATGCGTGTTCTTGACGGCGCGGTAATGGTTTATTGCGCAGTTGGTGGTGTTCAGCCACAGTCTGAAACCGTATGGCGTCAGGCGAACAAATATAAAGTTCCACGCATCGCGTTCGTTAACAAAATGGACCGTATGGGTGCTAACTTCCTGAAAGTTGTTGGCCAGATCAAAACCCGTCTGGGCGCGAACCCTGTTCCGCTGCAGCTGGCAATTGGTGCTGAAGAAGGCTTCACCGGCGTTATCGACCTGGTGAAAATGAAAGCCATCAACTGGAACGATGCAGACCAGGGCGTTACCTTCGAATACGAAGATATCCCGGCTGAGATGCAGGACCTGGCTGACGAATGGCACCAGAACCTGATCGAATCCGCTGCTGAAGCTTCTGAAGAGCTGATGGAGAAATACCTGGGTGGTGAAGAACTGTCTGAAGAAGAGATCAAAAAAGCTCTGCGTCAGCGCGTTCTGAACAACGAAATCATCCTGGTAACCTGTGGTTCTGCGTTCAAGAACAAAGGTGTTCAGGCGATGCTGGATGCGGTAGTTGACTACCTGCCATCCCCGGTTGACGTTCCTGCGATCAACGGCATCCTGGACGACGGTAAAGATACTCCGGCTGAGCGTCACGCAAGTGATGACGAGCCGTTCTCTGCACTGGCGTTCAAAATTGCTACCGACCCATTCGTGGGTAACCTGACCTTCTTCCGCGTTTATTCTGGTGTGGTTAACTCCGGTGACACCATCCTGAACTCCGTGAAAGCGGCGCGTGAACGTTTTGGCCGTATCGTACAGATGCACGCTAACAAACGTGAAGAGATCAAAGAAGTTCGTGCGGGCGACATCGCTGCAGCTATCGGTCTGAAAGACGTGACCACTGGTGACACCCTGTGTGACCCGGATCACCCGATCATTCTGGAGCGTATGGAATTCCCTGAGCCGGTAATCTCCATCGCAGTTGAACCAAAAACCAAAGCTGACCAGGAAAAAATGGGTCTGGCTCTGGGCCGTCTGGCGAAAGAAGACCCATCATTCCGCGTATGGACTGATGAAGAATCTAACCAGACCATCATCGCTGGTATGGGTGAACTGCACCTGGACATCATCGTTGACCGTATGAAGCGTGAATTCAACGTTGAAGCGAACGTGGGTAAACCTCAGGTTGCTTACCGCGAAGCGATTCGCGCGAAAGTTACCGATATTGAAGGTAAACACGCTAAGCAGTCTGGTGGTCGCGGTCAGTACGGTCACGTTGTGATCGACATGTACCCACTGGAGCCGGGCTCTAACCCGAAAGGTTACGAGTTCATCAACGACATCAAAGGTGGTGTAATTCCTGGCGAATACATCCCAGCCGTTGATAAAGGCATCCAGGAACAGCTGAAAGCGGGCCCTCTGGCTGGCTATCCGGTTGTTGACATGGGTATCCGTCTGCACTTCGGTTCTTACCACGACGTTGACTCCTCTGAACTGGCGTTTAAACTGGCTGCGTCTATTGCCTTTAAAGAAGGCTTTAAGAAAGCAAAACCAGTTCTGCTTGAGCCAATCATGAAGGTTGAAGTAGAAACTCCTGAAGAGAACACCGGTGACGTTATCGGTGACTTGAGCCGTCGTCGCGGTATGCTGCGTGGTCAGGAATCCGAAGTAACTGGCGTTAAGATCCACGCTGAAGTTCCGCTGTCCGAAATGTTCGGATATGCAACTCAGCTGCGTTCTCTGACCAAAGGTCGTGCATCATACACCATGGAATTCCTGAAGTATGATGATGCGCCTAACAACGTTGCTCAGGCCGTTATTGAAGCCCGTGGTAAGTAATCCACAGGATTAAAACCTAAGTCCCGTGCTCTCTCCAGAGGGGAGAGCACTATAGTAAGGAATATAGCCGTGTCTAAAGAAAAATTTGAACGTACAAAACCGCACGTCAACGTTGGTACTATCGGCCACGTTGACCATGGTAAAACTACCCTGACCGCTGCAATCACTACCGTTCTGGCTAAAACCTACGGTGGTTCTGCTCGTGCATTCGACCAGATCGATAACGCGCCAGAAGAAAAAGCTCGTGGTATCACCATCAACACTTCTCACGTTGAATACGACACCCCGACTCGCCACTACGCACACGTAGACTGCCCAGGCCACGCCGACTATGTTAAAAACATGATCACCGGTGCTGCGCAGATGGACGGCGCGATCCTGGTTGTTGCTGCGACTGACGGCCCAATGCCTCAGACCCGTGAGCACATCCTGCTGGGTCGTCAGGTAGGCGTTCCTTTCATCATCGTGTTCCTGAACAAATGCGACATGGTTGATGACGAAGAGCTGCTGGAACTGGTAGAGATGGAAGTTCGTGAACTGCTGTCTCAGTACGATTTCCCAGGCGACGACACCCCAATCGTTCGTGGTTCCGCGCTGAAAGCGCTGGAAGGCGAAGCAGAGTGGGAAGCGAAAATCATCGAACTGGCTGGCTTCCTGGATTCTTACATCCCAGAACCAGAGCGTGCGATTGACAAGCCATTCCTGCTGCCAATCGAAGACGTATTCTCCATCTCCGGTCGTGGTACCGTTGTTACCGGTCGTGTAGAGCGCGGTATCATCAAAGTTGGTGAAGAAGTTGAAATCGTTGGTATCAAAGAGACTGCGAAGTCTACCTGTACTGGCGTTGAAATGTTCCGCAAACTGCTGGACGAAGGCCGTGCCGGTGAGAACGTTGGTGTTCTGCTGCGTGGTATCAAGCGTGAAGAAATCGAACGTGGTCAGGTTCTGGCGAAGCCAGGCTCAATCAAGCCACACACCAAGTTCGAATCTGAAGTGTACATCCTGTCCAAAGACGAAGGCGGCCGTCATACTCCGTTCTTCAAAGGCTACCGTCCACAGTTCTACTTCCGTACAACTGACGTGACCGGTACCATCGAACTGCCAGAAGGCGTAGAGATGGTAATGCCAGGCGACAACATCAAGATGGTTGTGACTCTGATCCACCCAATCGCGATGGACGACGGTCTGCGTTTCGCAATCCGTGAAGGCGGCCGTACCGTTGGCGCGGGCGTTGTTGCTAAAGTTCTGGGCTAATTAATTATCCCTGAATAAAAAAGGACGCTTCGGCGTCCTTTTTTGTTTTCTACCGTAAAGTCACTGTCATAAAAATTCGCATTATTTGTCCGCTCCCGCCCCGTATTCCGGCGCTTGTGCTATTGTAATCATAACCATTCTCACTTACACTTTGCGCATATTTTGAACGGGAGTCTCTATGTACGTTTGTTTATGTAATGGTGTAAGCGACAAAAAAATACGTCAGGCCGTTCGCCAGTTTCAGCCACAGTCATTCCAGCAGCTTCGCAAGTTTGTTCCGGTGGGAAATCAATGCGGTAAATGCGTTCGCGCAGCGCGTGAGATTATGCAGGACGAACTGATGCAGATCCCGGAATACAAAGAGATCGCGTAAGCGCCCATCTTTTTTTTGACATCCCCGTAGCCCGATCTACGCTTCAATGAGTGGAAGCGGAGGGACTATATAATGAAAGGTGATGTTAAAATCATAAGTTATCTCAATAAATTATTGGGAAATGAGCTTGTCGCAATCAACCAGTATTTTCTCCATGCAAGAATGTTCAAAAACTGGGGTCTTACACGTCTGAATGACGTTGAGTACCATGAATCTATAGATGAGATGAAACACGCTGATAAATATATCGAGCGTATTTTATTTCTTGAAGGTATTCCTAACCTGCAGGATCTCGGCAAGCTGGGCATCGGTGAAGATGTCGAGGAGATGCTGCGTTCTGACCTCAGGCTGGAACTTGAAGGTGCTAAAGACCTTCGTGAAGCCATTGCCTACGCGGACAGCGTTCATGACTATGTGAGCCGCGATATGATGATCGAAATTCTGGCAGACGAGGAAGGTCACATAGACTGGCTGGAGACCGAACTCGATCTTATCGATAAACTCGGTATCCAGAATTATTTACTGGCGCAAATCCGCGAAGAGGAATAACACCGTCTTAAGGTGCTCAGGTTATAAACCAGTAAAAATAGCCGAAGCCGCTCGCCGCCAACGCTGGTCCGAAAGGAATCACTGGCGAAACGTGCGGCTTTTTCACCATTAGCACCAGACCCCAGATGACGCCGATTAGCGACGCCGCCAGCAGGATGACCGGTAAGCTCTGCCAGCCTGTCCAGGCACCTGCTGCCGCAAGCAACTTGAAATCTCCGAACCCCAGTCCCTCTTTATGGCGCAGAAGCCAGACCAGCCAGTAAAGTGCCCATAGAAAAAGATAGCCAGCCGCAGCACCCGTGACCGCATCCTCGCAGGTCACCACGCCACTGTGGAGATTAAACAGCAGGCCAAGCCACAGGAGCGGTAGGGTGAGCGTGTCAGGGAGCAAATAGTAACGGTAATCGATCACGCTCAGGGTCAGCGCAAACCAGAAATAGAGAAAAATCGCCAACGCTAAGACAGGTGAGGTGGGGTGCTGATAAACGCTGTAGATCGATGCCAGCAGGCACAGCGCCTCAAACATCAGATATCGAAAAGGAATTATGCCGCGGCAGTATCGGCAGCGCCCTCTCAGTAGTAGCCAGCTTAGCAATGGGAGGGTGTCCCCCCGTTTCACCACATTATTGCAATGGCTGCAGTGTGAGCCCGGCGACCACAGCGTAAGCCGCGTTTTACCCACATGATCCCTGAGGTCGCGTTGCACGATCATTGGCAACCGGTCAACGACGCGCCCCATCAGGCTACCTGCAGTCAGTCCGATTGCCAGAAACAGTATCAATTGCATCTTATTTTCCTCGGGTGCCCAGCGGAAGCGTCATACGCGTGAGGATAATGCTGCTGTCACCTTGCTTACTGGCGTGAAATTCCAGCGTATCGATGGGAAGCCCCTTTTCAAGTTGCAGCTGCCACAGCCATGACATAAACGCCTCCACGTCGATCGCCGCAGCGGTGACCTCCAGCGTTTCATCCTTCTGACTAATCTTCACCGTGGGGCCTGCCTGTTTTGCATCGGCAACGACTGCATTTACTAAGGTTTTAGCCCCATTGCGTATAGGCAGTAGACCCCGTCCGGAGGCCTGTTTCTCCAGCCAATCCGTGTCGCGCTTCAGCTTTTGACAACGTAGTTGCAGCGTGTCGACGGCGCGAGACAGCGGAAGATAGAGGCCGAAGCTGTACAGGATGAAAGGAGTAAGGACGATTAACGCCACGTACAGTACTCGTTCGTTTCCGTTTTTCTGTGATAGCCAGTTCTTTAAGCGATTAATCATTGCGTAGCGTCCACAATCCTTGTTGATGTTTTTCAATTCGCAGCGATAGTCCTGACGCGTCAGCGGCAATAAATTGTTTGACGGTGGCCTCATCAGGGGCAAAAAGCAAAATCCGTAGCAAACCTTGTTTGCGATCGTAGTCCACGCCCTCAAGCGATAACGTCGGAAACGTCGACATACCCTCATGTAACCGCTGCAGAATCGGGAGCGGTGCGGGAAAGGTGCGTTGCAACTGCGACGGGAGAAAGGCCTTCATGTTGTTTCGGTGCGGGTTGTCGGGTATGTAGCTTTGCCACAGCGCCTGCTGTCGGTTTTTCAATTGCTGTTCAAGAGTATGGAGTTGCCAGTAAAGTCCCGCCTGGGTAAGGAGCGCAACACCAGCGGCCAGCAACACGCAACCGACGGCCACTTTTTTCAGGCGGCCCATGAGAAGTCTCGCCTTGTCGCCATCGGTAACGCGCCCGTGCAGCAGGTTGACTGTGTGGGCTTGAGGATACAGGGCAAGCAGCGGCTGCAGCGCGTGTACGCTATCGTCATGACCGATATTCGTAAGTTGGCCATAACACAACAGCCGCGTGGGTCGATAGTGAGCAAGCAAATGTTCAAGCCAAATGTCGGACAGCCGACAGGCACGCCCTTCGTGTGTTCTGACCAGCCAGGCGTCTTTATCGCGCCAAAGCGTCCAGCCCTCTTCGGTCACAGGCAGTGCGAGCGCGTCGAGCGTCACGTGACAAAGGTTAAAACCGGCATCAAGAAAAGGCATTAACCTGGCCTTGAGCCAGGCGAGATCAATACCCACGACCCTGAGTTCCTCGTTGTGGTGACATAGGATCGTCCAGTGGTGTACTGGTTGCCCCTCATCCAGTGTCTCATCCGCCAGCCACTGTAATTTTTGGGCGGTCAACTCGTAGCCGCTTGTCGGGACGGTTAACGTTCTGAAGGTTGCCTTCTGTACCGGAAGGAGGAGGTGAGTCGGACGGTCTGCCTGTTGGCGCGCCAGCCCCGACAGCGAGGCGCCCGGCTCCAGCGAGTGTATCTCGCAGCGGCTCTGCTCATCATACAGCGTCCATTCCAGAGGGCCATCCGGCGCTTCGGAAAGACGAATGAGTAAAGTAGAAGAGGTCGTTAACATCCTTTTAATCTTCCTCGCCCGCAATGAGCTGGCGCTGATAAATCTTAAACGTGCTGTTTTTGTCGTCATAAAGCAGTGTGGTGATCATTCCGGCGTTCAGTTCGCCCTGTTGGGCGGAAGCGACAATGCGAAAATAGCTGCTGCGGGTGGTCAGTAATTTCTTGACCACGTCCACTAGCGGCCTGGCAGCGCTAAACTCTTTTTGTGCCAGCCAGGTAAATTCGTCCACGCTTTTCCAGCCCCCCTCGGGACGTTTGTTTAGCAATGCTTTGGCATCTTCGACAGTGAGGTCATTACTAAACAGGGCGGCAAGCAGCGGGGCGTCCTCCTCTTTAAGGCGGTTAATATTGATAGAAAGGCTTGAGCTAAACTGGGCGCAAATGTATGGAGACAATTTTTGATAAAGTGCCGGCGTCATTCCTTTTACCCTGCGAACTTCGCTGGGAAGATAAAACAGCTGGTTTGCCGGTAATGGTTTAAGCGCCTCTTGCTGATAGTACTCGTCTTCCGCGCCGTACCGCCGCGGTGTTGTATCTGGGTCTATTGCATCGGCCAGCGAGTCCACAATCTCTCTCGCCTGCATTTTCTCTACTCCTGATTGTTCGAGCAGTGCGGTGAATACGGTGATGCTATAGGGTGGGGTCGCTAACGGTTCTGTCGGAGCTAAGGCCAGCGCATTGAGGTTATAGCAATGCTGAGCGTCTTCATAACGCCAGTTCACCTGCGTGGTGTCGCTGAGGATCCGCTTACCGGCAGGCTCCGGCTTTTCTTCATGAACGGTTTTGCTTTGCAACGCCTTTTGTAGATCTTCACGCGCCTGCGCCTCCGAGTAGAAGAGCGCGTATTTGACCTGCAGCGTATCGTTAATCCTGCGACTTCTCTGCAGCTGTGTCTGGAAGCTTATCGTCATATCAGCCGCCAGTGCGGCCATTAGCGCCATAAATAGCAGAGTTATCAATAGTGCCGATCCCTTTTCACGTTTCATTTCGCCGCCTCCATAAGAGGACTATTTTCCTGCACTTTCGGGAACCAGGGCGGCAGAATGTAGATGCGGCGGATTTGCTCCTGATCCTGTAGCTCAAGCGTGAGGCTGATTGTAGATAGCGTGCCGCCGTCTTCACTGGCCTGGAAGCGGGCGGTGAAATGCGATACGTCATTTAGCATCGGTCTCGGCGGCATCTGCTTATCGCTATCAGCCGTTGGGCGTACGGCGCGATACAGTACGCCATTTTTCACAAACCAGTGGACGGTTACCAGATTGGGCGTGACGTCAAACGGCGCGGTGCTATCCGGTGCCAGCGTCGAAAAGATCATCCCTTCCGTCTCGATAAACATTGGCTGGTTGGTCTGGCGATTATTACGCGGTACATACTGAGTCAGATCGCGGTTGAGCATCCGTTCGGTGCGCTGTAGCGCGTTGAATTTTTCCGCAACCGTCTGTGCCCGTTGGTGCTGTTCCGTCGCCTGTGAGAAAACGAGTGATGCCAGGAAGCTCAACGTGGAGAAAATAGCGATGGCCAGCATGACTTCCAGCAGCGTAAAGCCTGTCTCCTTGCTCATTTTTTTTGCTCCTGAGCAGCCTTGGGCACGGTCCATGAATACAGTTGCCGCGTGCGTCCATCCGGTGATGTCACCTCAATCAGAGTGCGGCCGATTGGTGGCTCTCCCGCGGTGGTCTGGGTCATTTGCCAGCTGAAGTTATAGCCGCTTTGCTCTGCCTGGCCGTGTGCAGGACCCGCTTCAATGAGTGCATTGTCGGCGATCCACAGCGCCAGCGTCTCCTGGCGCAGCGTATCGGTGGCAGTGAGTTGCCATTGCATGCTGCTGAGCAGAGCGATGACAGTAGTGGCCATAATCACCATTGCCAGCAACACCTCAAGCAGCATCATGCCGCTTTGCCGAGGATTCATGGCTGCTCCTGGGCGACCGTCAGCGTCAGCGGAAGGCTACCCTCGCTGGCGAGCGTCAACACCCGGCGACGATCGCTATCCCGGAACGTCAGGGTAAACGGTACCAGCTGGCCGTCGGGTGTAATGACAATTTGCGGCTGTCCGTATTCAGAAGCCGGTGCGATCTCAATGTAAAAACCATCAAGCCAGTGGCCGGTGAGATGTAATGAATCAGCTTTTTCGATCTCGACCCATCTCCAGCCCATGTGGGGATCGTATTTCGGATGCGCGTAAAACCATCCTTCCTGTGTCACACGGATCCCAATGGCAGTGTTTTCCAGCAACGCCTGATCGGTGGCAAATTCCACAATCTGCCGGAAAGCATCCACTTTTTGCCGCAACCTTCCAGTCTCGCTCAGGCGAGCGTTCTGCGAGGAGACGATAATTGATGCCATGACGGCGATAATCGCGACCACCAGCATTACCTCCAGCAGTGTAAATCCTTTTTGCCGCTCCATGCTTAAGGCGTCTTCTTATCGATTTCCCAGTTGTTAATATCATCGGCGGTACCCGTTTCACCGTCCGGCCCCGTTGAACTGATGTCTATAGCGCCATGCTCCCCCGGGCTAATTAACAGGTAATCGTTACCCCACGGATCGGTTGGTAGTCGGCGGATATAGCCGCCCGCGCTGTAGTTTTCCGCACGGGGCGCGAGTGTCGGCGCGGTGATAAGCGCATTTAGACCCTGTTCGGTGGTGGGGTAGCGATGGTTGTCGAGCTTGTACATGTCCAGTGCACTTTCCAGCGCCACAAGATCGCTCACCGCTTTTTGTCGATCCGCCCGGTCTTTGTTGCCCATCAGATTGGGAACAACGAGACTGGCCAGGACACCGAGAATCACGATGACCACCATTAGTTCCATCAGCGTAAAACCCTGCTGTTTATGGCTGTACGTTCTTTCCATTGCCTTTCCTTAGTTCATTAACGAGTTGAGCTGCAAGATGGGTTGCATCACCGATACGACGATAAACAGAACAATCATTGCCATTATAACGATCAGCGCGGGCTCAAAGATGGCCAGCGTTATCGCGATGCGATTTTGTAACTGAACGTCCTGGTTTTCGGTGGCCCGCTGCATGAGCTCGCCGAGCTGACCACTTTTTTCACCCGAGGCAATCATATACAGCATCATGGGCGGGAAAATGGCGGTCTTTTCTAACGAGCGGCAGACGCTGTTTCCCTGCCGTACACTTTCGGCGGCTTCAGCCAGGCGCTGGCGGATCTCCAGATTGCTCACCCCCTCGGCCGCAAGCGACATCCCCTGTAACAGTGGGACACCGCTACCGTTGAGGATGCTTAAGGCGCGCAAATAGCGCGCGCTATTGACGGCGCATACCAGCGGCGCCGTCAGGCGAACGGTGATCAACGCCCGATGAAAACGCAGGCGATTGCCCTTTTTTCGCAGCCAGCGGACAAATAATGTTGCCGCCAGCACGAGGCTTAGCAGGAGTACCGGACCGTAAGTAGACAGCGCTCCACTGATAGCCAGAAGAATGCGGGTTGTAAGCGGTAGGGCGTGCTGCAGATGAACAAACTGTTCGGCGACTTTGGGCACTACCGTTGTGAGCAGAATCGCTACCACCAGGATAGCGACCGTCGTTAACAGGGTGGGGTAGATCAGCGCCTGCATTAGTTTGCCGCGCATCCTCTGTCGTGCTTCGTTGTAATCTGCGAGTCTTTCAAGCACTTTCCCGAGTTGTCCCACCGTTTCCCCCGCTTTTACCAGCGTACAAAATACCGCGTCGAACAGGCGCGGGTGCGATTGCATCGCTGTGGAGAGGGATTGTCCTTCGAGAATGGCCTGGCGTAGTGCGTTAATGATCGTCGATAGATTTTTGTTCTCTTTTTGCTGCTGAATAGCCGCCAGCGCCTCATCCAGTGGTAGTGCGGCGGCGACAAGCGTAGCGAGCTGTCGGGTAAAAAGGGTTAGCTCGCTGTGGCGGATACGTTTGGTTGACCATCGCAACGTCCTCGAGACTTTTTGCGACCGGATTACCTGCGGAAGCAAGCCCTGACCACGCAGCCAGGCGACCACTTCTCGCTCGCTTTGCGCGTCCAGTGTGCCTTTTGTCGCGTTACCCTGAAGGTCTGTTGCCTGCCAGAAAAATTTCATCACAGATTCTCCGGTGTGATCTGCGCTTCCGACGTGACGCGCAAGACCTCTTCAAGCGAGGTGAGCCCTTCAACGGCCACCCGCACGCCGTTAGCAAGCAGGCTGTGGTGCCGCTGCTGGCGAAGCTGTTCCAGCCGCTGTTCGTTTGCCTCTTCATGGATCGCAGCGCGCAGTTCAGATGTAATCAGCAACAGCTCGTGGATGGCCAGCCGCCCGTGATAGCCGCTGTGGCGGCAGGCCGGACACCCCTTTGCTTGCCAGAGTTGCCTGGCGTTAGCCCCTTGCGCCTGCAGCAGTGCCCGCTGTGCATCAGTGAGGGGATGCGACGTTTTACAATGCGGGCACAGTCGCCGCACCAGCCGCTGCGCAATAATGCCCACCAGCGAGGAGGAGAGTAAAAACGGCTCAATGTTCATATCCCGCAGGCGGGTGATTGCACCTGCGGCGCTATTGGTGTGTAACGTCGATAAGACAAGGTGGCCTGTCAGCGAGGCCTGTACTGCAATCTGGGCAGTTTCACCATCGCGTATCTCACCCACCATCACCACATCCGGATCCTGACGCAGGATGGCGCGAAGCCCGCGGGCAAAAGACATATCCACACGGCTGTTCACCTGCGTCTGACCAATACCCTCCAGTTCGTATTCGATTGGATCTTCAACCGTGAGAATATTGCGCCCCGGATTATTCAGTGCGGAGAGGATGGCGTAGAGCGTGGTGCTCTTACCTGAGCCCGTCGGCCCGGTGACCAGGATTATGCCGTGCGGCAGGGCGATCAGGCGTTTAAGATTGTCGGCATCGTCGGGCGACATATCCAGCCTGTCGATGGAAAGCCGCAGGCTGCTTTTATCCAGCAGGCGAAGCACCACGCGTTCACCGTGCTGAGAGGGGAGGGTTGAGACTCGGACGTCAATGTTACGATGACCAATCTTTAGTGTGATACGCCCGTCCTGAGGCAAACGTTTCTCGGCGATATCCAGTTTCGCCATCACCTTAATGCGCGAGATGAGCAGCGAGGCTAGTTTTTTATTAGGCTGAACAACGGGATGCAAGACGCCGTCCACACGAAAGCGAATGCTCATTGTCTTTTCAAACACTTCGATGTGGATATCGGAAGCATGTTCTTTAATTGCTTCGCCCAGTACGGCGTTGATAAGCCGGATTACGGGCGCGTCAGACTCTTCATTGAGGAGGTCTTCGTTTGTAGGTATCTCCTCCGAGAGTGCATTAAGGTCGTCCGAGTTATTGAGATCTTCAGCGATCAGCTGGGCGGTACCACTGTCCTGTTGGAAAATCTGCTCCAGTCTCTCTTCAAACTGCTGCGGTGACAGGCGAGTGAATGTTCGACATTCCACCCCAGAAGTGGCGGCGTCCAGTAGCGGCTCTAACTGCGTATCATCGGCATAGATCAGCTCGCCGTGATGGATAACGACTCCCTGCTGCTGCGCCTTTCGCCAGGTGAGCTGTGTCATTTTTCGTCCGGGCCGCTAAAAGGATTGCTGGTGCGCGGGTTAGCCGGTTTGTCGAAAATGTGGCTATCTAGCTGCTCAATATCATCGACGCCTGGCAGTGTGCCGTCACGTTTTGTCTTCCGTTCTTTTTGCAGATCGCTGAAGCGTGAGTATTTCTCTTGCGAGAGCGAACGATACACATCGTCACTGCGAATGATGGTAGGACGGATAAACACCATCAGATTGCGTTTGCTCTTTTCATTGGAGGTATAACGGAACAACTGTCCAATCAACGGGATGTCGCCCAGCAGCGGGACCTTAGAGACTTCTTGCTTACTGGCATCATCCATCAAGCCGCCAAGCACCACCGTTTCGCCGCTTTTCACCAGAACCGCGTTCTGGATAGTACGCGTATTAAAGGTTGGGCCGAGCGATGACGAGTTTGCGGAGGAGTCAACGCTTGATACCTCCTGCTCAATCTCCATCAGTACGGCATCGCCTTCGTTGATTTGTGGTGTTACCTTCAGCTTGGTGCCCACCGTTTTACGTTCAACCGTGTTGAACACGTTATCGCCGGAGGTGGTTTGTGAGCCAGAAAGCACCGGCACATCCTGACCGACGTTGAAGGAGGCTTCTTTGTTATCCAGAGTGACAATGCTCGGCGTGGATAAAATATCGTTCTTATTATCGGAGCTCAGCGCAGTAAGGAGCACTGCCCAGTCGCCGTTGAAGAAGCCAGCTGCCAGGCCGCTATAGTTGCTGAAGAGATTGTAAGCGGGGTTATCGCTGGTAATACCACCCTGTTTTTTAAATTCATCGATCCCCTGCGCGGCGTTAAATATCGGCAGGCCCGAATTGCTGAACTGCTGGGCACCGACGTTTTTATTCGCCCATTGCACGCCAAGGTTCATTCCTTTCCCGTCCTGTACTTCAACGATAATCGCTTCGACAAGAACCTGAGCGCGGCGGATATCCAGTTTCTCAATGACCGGCGCCAGCTGCTGCAGTATGCTCTGATTGGCCGTGATTACCAGCGAGTTGGTCTGCTCATCCGCAGTTATAGAAACGGAGGTATTGCTGTCGGCCGTTTTTCCCGCTGCGCTTTTATCCTCTTTTAGCTTTTGTGAAATGCCGGTCAGTACCTCGACCAGCTTCTCGGCTTTGGCATACTTCAGATACCAGACGCGGGTATTCCCCTGTCCCTGTTCTTCGCGATCCAGTCTGGAAGCCAGTTGCGAGATACGCGCACGTGCACGGTCAGAGCCGCTGATGATAAGGGTATTGCTGCGTTTGTCGGCAACAATACGTGCCTGTAACGTGGCGGGTCTGGTCTCTTTGCCGCTCTCGCGTGATAGATCGTTTAACACGTCTGCCAGGTCGACAGCGGAGGCATAGCGAAGGGGGATTATTTGTTCTTTCTCGCTGCCCATGACGTCTACCCGCTTTACGACCTCAAACAGACGATTAACGGTAGATGCTTTACCGGTGATGATGAGTACATTCGATGGTTCATAATGAACCACATTACCCACCTTACCGCCTTCGAGCATCTGGCGAAGAAGAGGTGAGAGCGCGCGTGCAGGAACATTTTCCAGCGGCACAATGCGTGTCACTAATTCATCGCCCTGACCTGGTCGGTCGCTAGACGAAAGCCTGCCGGGCAGCGCTTTGACCTTTTCCGAACGTACGACCTTTAAAAAACCGTTATCGAGCGTGATGATAGAGAATCCATACAGATCGAGGACGCTCAAGAAAAATTGATAATACTCGGCTTCATTGAAGGTATCGGCGCTTCTGATTGAGATGGTGGCTTTCACATCGGGATCTATAAGAATGGTTTTACCGATGTTTTGCCCGACGACATCGACAAAAGAACGGATATCCGCGTCGTTAAAATTGGCCGTGTAATTGGCAGCCTGCGCCGGTTGGCCGCATAGGGAGATCAACAGTACGAGTGAAATGCTCTTTAAAAGAAAGCGGGGCGTAATTCGCTCCATTTAGTTTTCCTTAACATCCTGGAACTGCGTATTAGAGTGTGGATTATCAGTCAATGCAGGCGTTGAGGCGCGCGCCAGGTTCTCGTGAGATGCGGATTTCAGCAGCGATAATTGCTTTATCTTTCCTGCACGAGAAAAAATTACCTGATTTTTCGTAATCGCAACGATGTGTACTGATGGCTCCGAACGTAGCGACTGATTTATCGCATAAATATTCTGCTGCGATCCTTCTTTGAGGATAGCTCGTGAGGCGTCATTGTGAGAGCTAAATATAATTCCGCTCAATATTACCCCTGATAAAAAAACATCTAAGTGACTTTTCGTTGCGGCAGGCTGGAAAACTGCCGCAGGCTGCGCGGAGAGACGCCAGGCCTGTGTAGAGGGCGTACGTAAAAACGGCAAGGCAATCTGCGACTCTTGCGCTAATTGTCGATTATTATGCCATTTACTATACGAAATATAGATTGAACTAAATGTGATCATGATGCTGATGAATATTAATAAAACAAATGTATGCTGTAAAAGCTGCTCATGCTTCAGGAATATGTTCTTTGTAATCATGATGACTTTATTAAAATGCTGTGGCGTAATTCTGCTTCACTGTTAATATGCTGGATAATATAATTGCGCCGGTGAGGCGGCAAGATATTTACTTTGCTGACAGTCATTTTAGGAAAACGATAATATACAATTATGTGATTATTCATGGATGAAATAAATAATATTCTTACTCCTCGGCAGAAACATATTATTTCTTATGGTCTCGAAACCCTGCAACGCGAGGCGTGGCTCGCCATCGAAGGGATAAGCGGCGCAGGGAAAACCACTATTGGATTGGCTATGGCGAGGTCTTTTGCCGGACGTGCGCTGATGCTTACTCCCGTCAACGTTAGCGGATACCGACAGGAATGGACGGTGATTTATGACAGCGAGGCCGACTGCAATCTGATTGGACGGTTACTTCCGGTTACTGCGGCGTGGCCCAGCCTTCTGAGCGAATTGCATACCGGATCGGAAGGAGCGCTTCTGATTGTTCTCGACAATTGTCATTGCCTCACGCATTTTGCTAGCACGGTCCAGCAGGTTAAGGCTATTTTTCCTGGCGCACGTTTCGTTACGTTGGGAGCGTTTACCCCCCGGCAGCGTCGTCAAGCGGTATGCAGACAGCCTGTGTGGTTGTCTATCCCTCAACCCACTCGGGAGGAGAGTGAGCACGTTATCGTCTGTCATGCTGGTATAGATTCTGCGTTACCGGTGTCGTTTATTAACCGGATCGCCAGCGTAAGTAGGGGAAATCTTCGTCTGTTGGCAAGAGCCGGATGGTGTCTTCGCCAGGTTATACCCCCTGATGCAGCGTTTCCGCTGGAGATAACCCAGGATGCACAACGAGCGGTACTCCGTTGTTTACCCGCACGTCGTAATCGTCTGGCGTGTTTCTTTACATTCGTTCTGCTGGCTACTGCGGGGATGGCCGTAGGCTGGTCTTCTGCCAATACCTTATCCCACTGGTTTCCGACATTTTCATCGCCGTTTCTGGTTTTGCCTTCGCATGCTGACGCCAGCCAGGTCGATCTGACAGATGAGATCATGTCGACTCAGGATGCGATGGGACTTTTGTATCACGTCTGGGGCTACGATGCCGAAAAGGGAGAAGCGTGGTGCGATCAGGCCTACCGTGCAAATTTAACCTGCCTGTCGGGTACTTCGACGCAGGAGGCGCTGGAGAAACTGGGGGTTCCGTGGATTGCGCAACTGCACGTTGCTGAAAAGATCGTACCGGTGGTAATTATCGGCGTAAGCGACAGCGAGCTTATTGCATTGGCGGGGCAAAAAACCTGGCGCCTCAGAAAGGATTGGTTTAACGAGGTCTGGCGCGGGCATTACACCTTAATGTGGAAACTGTCTCCCGACGGCAAGTCTATGATTACCCGCAAAAGCAGCGTCGACGACATTCTATGGCTGGATATCATGCTTAGCCGCGTGCTGAATACCGAGGCCGAGAATACTGGTGAATGGACGGGGCTGCTCACCGAAAAGGTACGCCAGTTTCAGTCTCAAAACCACCTGGTAACCGACGGCATGATCGGCCAGGGGACGCTGATACGGCTTTGGCAGGCGTTGGGTGAAAGCCCCGAATTACTTCGGGAACAGGAGACGAAATGATGTTCAGACTCTATTGCTCGGCCCGGCAGGTGGCTTTTGAGCCTGCGCCGGGGCACCAGCGTCGCACGCTAGTTCGCCTCGCACTCATGTTTATCGGCAGCATCGGCTATCTTTTCCTCTTTATTCTGGCGGGCTATTACGTGCGCAACTGGCTCTGGTGCTCGCCGTCAATCACTCCAGCAGCACAACATTATGTCCTTTCGAAGGAGCATTTCATCTATAAACAAAAGCCGCTGCCGGAACCTGTGCCTGAAGAGAATGAGGAGGAGGCTGACTCGGCCGCTGCTCAAACAGACGAGGACGAGGCTGATGAAGATGTATCTACTTACAACAGGCAGCATGATAACACCTCGCTTGAGGCGCGGGTAAAGCAGGCGATGGCAGAAATTGACAGTAAGTAAGCCCGGCTAACCCGTGGTTGATTATTATCGACACAGTTAGCTTGCAATAATGCGGCAAATACGTATAATGCGCGGGCTTGTCGTAATTGACGGCGGGTTCAATCAGAACCAGAGTAGCTCATTTTGTTACTCAACAATGCTCCCAATTGGGGAGCTACGTAAGAACGGTTACACTCTCCCATCAATCGTAATGGGTTTGAGGAGTAATCATTTTCGTTTATAAAATAATTGGAGCTCTGGTCTCATGCAGAACCAAAGAATCCGTATCCGCCTTAAAGCGTTTGATCATCGTCTGATCGATCAATCAACCGCGGAAATCGTCGAGACTGCTAAGCGCACTGGTGCGCAAGTCCGTGGTCCGATCCCGCTGCCGACCCGCAAAGAGCGCTTCACCGTTCTGATCTCCCCGCACGTCAACAAAGACGCGCGCGATCAGTACGAAATCCGCACTCACAAGCGTCTGGTTGACATCGTTGAGCCAACTGAGAAAACCGTTGATGCTCTGATGCGTCTGGATCTGGCTGCCGGTGTAGACGTGCAGATCAGCCTGGGTTAATCAGGTCATCGAGCGATTGAGAGGTTGAAACAATGATTGGTTTAGTCGGTAAAAAAGTGGGTATGACCCGCATCTTCACTGAAGATGGCGTTTCTATCCCAGTAACCGTAATCGAAGTTGAAGCAAACCGCGTTACTCAGGTTAAAGATCTGGCTAACGATGGCTACCGCGCTATTCAGGTTACCACTGGTGCTAAAAAAGCTAACCGTGTAACCAAACCAGAAGCGGGTCACTTCGCTAAAGCTGGCGTAGAAGCTGGCCGTGGTCTGTGGGAATTCCGTCTTGCTGAAGGCGAAGAGTTCACCGTAGGTCAGGACATTAGCGTTGAGCTGTTTGCTGACGTTAAAAAAGTTGACGTAACCGGTACCTCTAAAGGTAAAGGTTTTGCTGGTACCGTTAAGCGCTGGAACTTCCGTACCCAGGACGCTACTCACGGTAACTCCTTGTCTCACCGCGTTCCGGGTTCTATCGGTCAGAACCAGACTCCGGGCAAAGTGTTCAAAGGCAAGAAAATGGCAGGTCAGCTGGGTAACGAACGTGTAACCGTTCAGAGCCTGGACGTAGTACGTGTTGACGCTGAGCGCAACCTGCTGCTGGTTAAAGGTGCGGTCCCGGGTGCAACCGGTAGCGACCTGATCGTTAAACCAGCTGTGAAGGCGTAAGGGGATAGCAATGGAATTAGTATTGAAAGACGCGCAGAGCGCGCTGACTGTTTCCGAAACTACCTTCGGTCGTGATTTCAACGAAGCGCTGGTTCACCAGGTTGTTGTTGCTTATGCAGCTGGTGCTCGTCAGGGTACTCGTGCTCAGAAGACTCGTGCTGAAGTAACTGGTTCTGGCAAAAAGCCATGGCGCCAGAAAGGTACCGGCCGTGCGCGTTCAGGTTCTATCAAGAGCCCGATCTGGCGTTCAGGTGGCGTGACCTTCGCTGCGCGTCCACAGGACCACAGTCAAAAAGTTAACAAAAAGATGTACCGCGGCGCGCTGAAAAGCATCCTGTCCGAACTGGTACGTCAGGATCGTCTGATCGTTGTCGAGAAGTTCTCTGTTGAAGCGCCTAAAACTAAGCTGCTGGCACAGAAACTGAAAGACATGGCTCTGGAAGATGTGCTGATCATCACCGGTGAGCTGGACGAGAACCTGTTCCTGGCCGCACGTAACCTGCACAAGGTTGACGTACGCGATGCGACTGGTATCGACCCGGTTAGCCTGATCGCCTTCGACAAAGTCGTAATGACTGCTGATGCTGTTAAGCAAGTTGAGGAGATGCTGGCATGATTCGTGAAGAACGTCTGCTGAAGGTGCTTCGCGCACCGCACGTTTCTGAAAAAGCGTCTACTGCGATGGAAAAAACAAACACCATCGTTCTCAAAGTTGCTAAAGACGCGACCAAAGCAGAGATCAAAGCTGCTGTGCAGAAACTGTTTGAAGTCGAAGTCGAAGTCGTTAACACCCTGGTAGTTAAAGGGAAAGTTAAACGTCACGGACAGCGTATCGGTCGTCGTAGCGACTGGAAAAAAGCTTACGTCACCCTGAAAGAAGGCCAGAATCTGGACTTCGTTGGCGGCGCTGAGTAAGTCGGAGGAGTAATACAATGGCAGTTGTTAAATGTAAACCGACATCTCCGGGTCGTCGCCACGTAGTTAAAGTGGTTAACCCTGAGCTGCACAAGGGCAAACCTTTTGCTCCGTTGCTGGAAAAAAACAGCAAATCCGGTGGTCGTAACAACAATGGCCGTATCACCACTCGTCACATCGGTGGTGGCCACAAGCAGGCTTATCGTATTGTTGACTTCAAACGCAACAAAGACGGTATCCCAGCAGTTGTTGAGCGTCTTGAGTACGATCCGAACCGTTCCGCGAACATCGCGCTGGTTCTGTACAAAGATGGCGAGCGCCGTTACATCCTGGCCCCTAAAGGCCTGAAAGCTGGCGACCAGATTCAGTCTGGCGTTGATGCTGCAATCAAAGCAGGCAACACCCTGCCGATGCGCAATATCCCGGTTGGTTCTACCGTTCATAACGTAGAAATGAAACCAGGTAAAGGCGGTCAGCTGGCACGTTCCGCTGGTACTTACGTTCAGATCGTTGCGCGTGATGGTGCTTATGTCACCCTGCGTCTGCGTTCTGGTGAAATGCGTAAAGTTGAAGCAGACTGCCGCGCTACTCTGGGCGAAGTTGGCAATGCTGAGCATATGCTGCGCGTTCTGGGTAAAGCTGGTGCTGCACGCTGGCGTGGTGTTCGTCCTACCGTTCGCGGTACTGCGATGAACCCAGTCGATCACCCACATGGTGGTGGTGAAGGTCGTAACTTTGGTAAGCACCCGGTAACTCCGTGGGGCGTTCAGACCAAAGGTAAGAAGACCCGCAGCAACAAGCGTACTGATAAATTTATCGTACGTCGCCGTAGCAAATAATTTTAGAGGATAAGCCATGCCACGTTCTCTCAAGAAAGGTCCTTTTATTGACCTGCACTTGCTGAAGAAGGTAGAGAAAGCGGTGGAAAGCGGAGACAAGAAGCCCCTGCGCACTTGGTCCCGTCGTTCAACGATCTTTCCTAACATGATCGGTTTGACCATCGCTGTCCATAATGGTCGTCAGCACGTTCCAGTCTTTGTTACCGACGAAATGGTTGGTCACAAACTGGGTGAATTCGCACCGACTCGTACTTATCGCGGCCACGCTGCTGATAAAAAAGCGAAGAAGAAATAAGGTAGGAGGAAGAGATGGAAACTTTAGCTCAACATCGCCATGCTCGTTCTTCTGCACAGAAGGTTCGCCTTGTTGCTGACCTGATTCGCGGTAAGAAAGTGTCGCAGGCCCTGGACATCCTGACCTATACCAACAAGAAAGCTGCGGTATTGGTCAAGAAAGTACTGGAATCTGCCATTGCTAACGCTGAACACAACGATGGCGCTGACATCGACGATCTGAAAGTCGCGAAAATTTTCGTAGATGAAGGCCCAAGCATGAAGCGCATTATGCCGCGTGCGAAAGGTCGTGCAGATCGCATCCTGAAGCGCACCAGCCACATTACTGTGGTTGTGTCCGATCGCTGAGACTCTGGAGACTAGCAATGGGTCAGAAAGTACATCCTAATGGTATTCGCCTGGGTATTGTAAAACCATGGAACTCTACCTGGTTTGCGAACACCAAAGAATTCGCTGACAACCTGGACAGCGATTTTAAAGTACGTCAGTACCTGACTAAGGAACTGGCTAAAGCGTCTGTATCTCGTATCGTTATCGAGCGTCCAGCTAAGAGCATCCGTGTGACTATTCACACTGCTCGTCCTGGCATCGTTATCGGTAAGAAAGGCGAAGACGTAGAAAAACTGCGCAAGGTCGTAGCGGATATCGCTGGCGTTCCTGCACAGATCAATATCGCTGAAGTTCGTAAGCCTGAACTGGACGCTAAATTGGTTGCTGACAGCATCACTTCTCAGCTGGAACGTCGTGTTATGTTCCGTCGTGCTATGAAGCGTGCTGTACAGAACGCAATGCGTCTGGGCGCTAAGGGTATCAAAGTTGAAGTTAGCGGCCGTCTGGGCGGCGCGGAAATCGCACGTACCGAATGGTACCGTGAAGGTCGCGTACCGCTGCACACTCTGCGTGCTGACATCGACTACAACACCTCTGAAGCGCACACCACTTACGGTGTAATCGGCGTTAAGGTATGGATCTTCAAAGGTGAGATCCTGGGTGGTATGGCTGCTGTTGAACAACCGGAAAAACCGGCTGCTCAACCTAAAAAGCAGCAGCGTAAAGGCCGTAAATAAGGAGCGTCGCTGATGTTACAACCAAAGCGTACAAAATTCCGTAAAGTGCACAAAGGCCGCAACCGTGGTCTGGCGCAGGGTACGGATGTTAGCTTCGGCACTTTCGGTCTGAAAGCTGTTGGCCGTGGTCGTCTGACTGCACGTCAGATCGAAGCAGCACGTCGTGCAATGACCCGTGCAGTTAAGCGTCAAGGTAAGATCTGGATCCGTGTATTCCCGGACAAACCGATCACCGAGAAGCCGCTGGAAGTTCGTATGGGTAAAGGTAAAGGTAACGTGGAGTACTGGGTTGCCTTGATCCAACCGGGCAAAGTCCTTTATGAAATGGACGGTGTTCCGGAAGAGCTGGCCCGTGAAGCCTTCGGCCTGGCAGCAGCGAAACTGCCTATCAAAACCACCTTTGTAACTAAGACGGTGATGTAATGAAAGCAAAAGAGCTGCGTGAAAAAAGCGTTGAAGAGCTGAACGCTGAGCTGCTGAACCTGCTGCGTGAGCAGTTCAACCTGCGTATGCAGGCTGCAAGTGGCCAGCTGCAACAGACTCACCTGCTGAAGCAAGTGCGTCGCAATGTTGCACGCGTTAAGACTTTACTGACTCAGAAGGCGGGTGCGTAATGACCGATAAAATCCGTACTCTGCAAGGTCGTGTTGTTAGCGACAAAATGGAGAAATCCATTGTTGTAGCTATCGAACGTATTGTGAAACACCCGATCTACGGTAAATTCATCAAGCGTACGACCAAACTGCACGTACATGACGAGAACAACGAATGTGGTATCGGCGACAAGGTTGAAATCCGTGAATGCCGTCCACTGTCCAAGACTAAGTCCTGGACGCTGGTTCGCGTTGTAGAGAAAGCGGTTCTGTAATACAGTACGCCTTCTCAATACGAATAAACGGCTCAGCGATGAGCCGTTTATTTTTTCTACCCATATTGCAGAAGCGGTGTTATAATGCCGCGCCCTCGATATGGGGCTTTTTAACGGCTCTGATTTTAGAGTCTCAGGTAGTAGTTGACATTAGCGGAGCACTAAAATGATCCAAGAACAGACTATGCTGAACGTCGCCGACAACTCCGGTGCACGTCGCGTAATGTGTATCAAGGTTCTGGGTGGCTCGCACCGTCGCTACGCAGGCGTAGGCGACATCATCAAGATCACCATCAAGGAAGCAATTCCACGTGGTAAGGTCAAAAAAGGTGATGTGCTGAAGGCGGTAGTGGTGCGCACCAAGAAGGGTGTTCGTCGCCCTGACGGTTCTGTCATTCGCTTCGATGGTAATGCATGCGTTATTTTAAACAATAACAGCGAGCAGCCTATCGGCACGCGTATCTTTGGGCCGGTAACTCGTGAACTTCGTACTGAGAAGTTCATGAAAATTATCTCTCTGGCACCAGAAGTACTCTAAGGAGCGAATCATGGCAGCGAAAATCCGTCGTGATGACGAAGTTATCGTGTTAACCGGTAAAGATAAAGGTAAACGCGGTAAAGTAAAAAATGTTCTGTCTTCCGGCAAACTTGTCGTTGAAGGTATCAACCTGGTTAAGAAACATCAGAAGCCGGTTCCGGCCCTGAACCAACCAGGCGGCATCGTTGAAAAAGAAGCTGCTATTCAGGTTTCTAACGTTGCAATCTTCAATGCGGCTACCGGCAAGGCTGACCGTGTAGGCTTTAGATTCGAAGACGGCAAAAAAGTCCGTTTCTTCAAGTCTAACAGCGAAACTATCAAGTAATTTGGAGTAGTACGATGGCGAAACTGCATGATTACTACAAAGACGAAGTAGTTAAGAAACTCATGACCGAGTTTAACTACAATTCTGTCATGCAAGTCCCTCGGGTCGAGAAGATCACCCTGAACATGGGTGTTGGTGAAGCGATCGCTGACAAGAAACTGCTGGATAACGCAGCAGCTGATCTGACAGCAATCTCCGGTCAAAAACCGCTGATCACCAAAGCACGCAAATCTGTTGCAGGCTTCAAAATCCGTCAGGGCTATCCGATCGGCTGTAAAGTAACTCTGCGTGGCGAACGCATGTGGGAGTTCTTTGAGCG
Organism: Enterobacter sp. MG-EB028; assembly: GCF_056673305.1. Taxonomy (NCBI): domain Bacteria; kingdom Pseudomonadati; phylum Pseudomonadota; class Gammaproteobacteria; order Enterobacterales; family Enterobacteriaceae; genus Enterobacter; species Enterobacter sp. MG-EB028. The sequence goes on along the minus strand of NZ_CP195079.1, from coordinate 4,376,860 downwards.
CCTGATCACTATTGCTGTTCCACGTATCCGTGACTTCCGTGGCCTGTCCGCGAAGTCTTTCGACGGTCGTGGTAACTACAGCATGGGTGTCCGTGAGCAGATCATCTTCCCAGAAATCGACTACGATAAAGTCGACCGCGTGCGTGGTTTGGATATTACCATTACCACTACTGCGAAATCTGACGAAGAAGGCCGTGCTCTGCTGGCTGCCTTTGACTTCCCGTTCCGCAAGTAAGGTAGGGTTACTGAATGGCTAAGCAATCAATGAAAGCACGCGAAGTAAAGCGCGTAGCTTTAGCTGATAAATTCTTCGCTAAACGCGCTGAACTGAAAGCGATCATTTCTGATGTGAACGCTTCCGACGAAGATCGTTGGAATGCGGTTCTCAAGCTGCAGTCTCTGCCGCGTGATTCCAGCCCGTCTCGTCAGCGTAACCGCTGTCGTCAAACAGGTCGTCCACATGGTTATGTGGGCAAGTTTGGGTTGAGCCGTATCAAACTGCGTGAAGCCGCCATGCGCGGTGAAGTGCCAGGCTTGAAAAAGGCTAGCTGGTAATTACCAATTGAATCACGGGAGTAAAGACAGATGAGCATGCAAGATCCGATCGCGGATATGCTGACCCGTATCCGTAACGGTCAGGCCGCGAACAAAGTTGCGGTCACCATGCCTTCCGCCAAGCTGAAAGTGGCAATTGCCAACGTGCTGAAGGAAGAAGGTTTTATCGAAGATTTTAAAGTTGAAGGCGACACCAAGCCGGAACTGGAACTTACTCTCAAGTATTTCCAGGGTAAAGCTGTTGTAGAAAGCATTCAGCGTGTCAGCCGCCCAGGCCTGCGCATCTATAAGAAAAAAGATGAGCTGCCAAAAGTTATGGCTGGCCTTGGTATCGCAGTTGTTTCTACCTCTAAAGGTGTTATGACTGATCGTGCAGCGCGCCAGGCTGGTCTTGGTGGCGAAATTATCTGCTACGTAGCCTAATCGGAGGAAAGAATGTCTCGTGTTGCTAAAGCACCGGTCGTTATTCCTGCCGGCGTTGATGTAAAAATCGACGGTCAGGTTATTACGATCAAAGGTAAAAACGGCGAGCTGACTCGTACCCTCAACAAAGCTGTTGAAGTTAAACATGCAGATAACGCTCTGACCTTCGGTCCACGTGATGGTTTCGTGGATGGATGGGCTCAGGCTGGTACCGCGCGTGCCCTGCTGAACTCAATGGTTGTTGGTGTTACCGAAGGCTTCACTAAAAAGCTTCAGCTGGTTGGTGTAGGTTATCGTGCAGCTATCAAAGGGAATGCAGTAGGCCTGTCTCTGGGCTTCTCACACCCTGTTGAGCATCCGCTGCCGGCCGGTATCACTGCAGAATGTCCGACTCAAACTGAAATCGTGCTGAAAGGCGCTGATAAACAGCTGATCGGCCAGGTTGCAGCAGATCTGCGCGCCTACCGTCGTCCTGAGCCTTACAAAGGCAAGGGTGTTCGTTACGCCGACGAAGTCGTGCGTACCAAAGAGGCTAAGAAGAAGTAAGGTAACACTATGGATAAGAAATCTGCTCGTATCCGTCGTGCGACCCGCGCACGCCGCAAGCTCAAAGAGCTGGGTGCAACTCGCCTGGTGGTACATCGTACCCCGCGTCATATTTACGCACAGGTAATTGCACCGAACGGTTCTGAAGTTCTGGTAGCTGCTTCTACTGTAGAAAAAGCTATCTCAGAACAATTGAAGTACACCGGTAACAAAGACGCCGCTGCAGCTGTAGGTAAAGCTGTTGCAGAACGCGCTCTGGAAAAAGGCATCAGCAATGTTTCCTTTGACCGTTCCGGGTTCCAATATCATGGTCGTGTCCAGGCACTGGCAGATGCTGCCCGTGAAGCTGGCCTTCAGTTCTAAGGTAGAGGTGTAAGATGGCTCACATCGAAAAACAGGCTGGCGAACTGCAGGAAAAGCTGATCGCGGTAAACCGCGTATCTAAAACCGTTAAAGGTGGTCGTATTTTCTCCTTCACAGCTCTGACTGTAGTGGGTGATGGTAATGGTCGCGTTGGTTTTGGTTACGGTAAAGCGCGTGAAGTTCCAGCAGCGATCCAGAAAGCGATGGAAAAAGCCCGTCGCAATATGATTAACGTCGCGCTGAACAACGGCACCCTGCAGCACCCAGTTAAAGGTGTTCACACGGGTTCTCGTGTATTCATGCAGCCAGCTTCAGAAGGTACCGGTATCATCGCCGGTGGTGCAATGCGCGCCGTTCTGGAAGTTGCTGGGGTTCATAACGTACTGGCTAAAGCATATGGTTCCACCAACCCGATCAACGTGGTTCGTGCAACTATTGATGGCCTGGAAAATATGAATTCTCCAGAAATGGTCGCTGCCAAGCGTGGTAAATCCGTTGAAGAAATTCTGGGGTAATTGACCATGGCAAAGACTATTAAAATCACTCAAACCCGCAGTGCAATCGGTCGTCTGCCGAAACACAAGGCAACGCTGCTTGGCCTGGGTCTGCGTCGTATTGGTCATACCGTTGAGCGCGAGGATACTCCTGCTGTTCGTGGTATGGTCAACGCGGTTTACTTCATGGTTAAAGTTGAGGAGTAAGAGATGCGTTTAAATACTCTGTCTCCGGCCGAAGGCTCTAAAAAGGCGGGTAAACGCCTGGGTCGTGGTATCGGTTCTGGCCTCGGCAAAACCGGTGGTCGTGGTCACAAAGGTCAGAACTCTCGTTCTGGCGGTGGCGTACGTCGCGGTTTCGAGGGTGGCCAGATGCCACTGTACCGTCGTCTGCCGAAGTTCGGCTTCACCTCTCGCAAAGCAGCGATCACAGCGGAAATCCGTCTGTCTGACCTGGCGAAAGTTGAAGGCGGCGTTGTAGACCTGAACACGCTGAAAGCGGCTAACATTATCGGTATTCAGATCGAGTTCGCGAAAGTGATCCTGTCTGGTGAAGTTTCTACTCCGGTAACTGTTCGTGGCCTGCGTGTTACTAAAGGTGCTCGTGCTGCTATCGAAGCTGCTGGCGGTAAAATTGAGGAATAAGTAGCAGATGGCTAAGCAACCGGGATTAGATTTTCAAAGTGCCAAAGGTGGATTTGGCGAGCTGAAACGCAGACTGCTGTTTGTTATCGGCGCGCTGATTGTGTTCCGTATTGGCTCTTTTATTCCGATCCCTGGTATCGATGCCGCTGTACTTGCCAAACTGCTTGAGCAACAGCGAGGCACCATCATTGAAATGTTCAACATGTTCTCTGGTGGTGCTCTCAGCCGTGCTTCTATCTTTGCACTGGGTATTATGCCGTACATTTCGGCATCTATTATTATCCAGCTGCTGACGGTCGTTCATCCGGCCCTGGCAGAGCTGAAGAAAGAAGGGGAGTCTGGACGTCGTAAGATTAGTCAGTACACCCGTTACGGTACTCTGGTGCTGGCAATATTCCAGTCGATCGGTATTGCTACCGGTCTGCCGAATATGCCTGGTATGCAGGGCCTGGTATTAAACCCAGGCTTTGCATTCTATTTCACCGCTGTTGTTAGTCTGGTCACAGGGACTATGTTCCTGATGTGGCTCGGCGAACAGATTACTGAGCGTGGTATCGGTAACGGTATCTCAATCATTATCTTCGCCGGTATCGTTGCGGGACTCCCGCCGGCCATCGCCCATACTATCGAGCAAGCGCGTCAAGGCGACCTGCACTTCCTCCTGTTGCTGTTGGTTGCAGTATTAGTATTTGCAGTGACGTTCTTTGTTGTCTTCGTTGAACGTGGTCAACGCCGCATTGTGGTGAACTACGCTAAACGTCAGCAAGGTCGTCGTGTCTATGCTGCACAGAGCACACATTTACCGCTGAAAGTGAATATGGCGGGGGTTATCCCGGCTATCTTCGCTTCCAGTATTATTCTGTTCCCGGCAACCATCGCGTCATGGTTCGGGGGCGGTACTGGTTGGAACTGGCTGACAACAATTTCGCTGTATTTGCAGCCTGGGCAACCACTTTATGTGTTACTCTATGCGTCTGCGATCATCTTCTTCTGTTTCTTCTACACGGCGTTGGTCTTCAACCCGCGTGAAACAGCAGATAACCTGAAGAAGTCCGGTGCATTTGTACCAGGAATTCGTCCGGGAGAGCAAACGGCGAAGTATATCGATAAAGTAATGACCCGCCTGACTTTGGTTGGTGCGCTTTATATTACTTTTATCTGCCTGATCCCGGAGTTCATGCGTGATGCAATGAAAGTACCGTTCTACTTCGGTGGGACCTCACTGCTTATCGTTGTTGTCGTGATTATGGACTTTATGGCTCAAGTGCAAACTCTGATGATGTCCAGTCAGTATGAGTCTGCATTGAAGAAGGCGAACCTGAAAGGCTACGGCCGCTAATTGGTCGCCTGAGAAGTTACGGAGAGTAAAAATGAAAGTTCGTGCTTCCGTCAAGAAATTATGCCGTAACTGCAAAATCGTTAAGCGTGATGGTGTCATCCGTGTGATTTGCAGTGCCGAGCCGAAGCATAAACAGCGCCAAGGCTGATTATTTCGCATATTTTTCTTGCAAAGTTGGGTTGAGCTGGCTAGATTAGCCAGCCAATCTTTTGTATGTCTGTACGTTTCCATTTGAGTATCCTGAAAACGGGCTTTTCAGCATGGTGCGTACATATTAAATAGTAGGAGTGCATAGTGGCCCGTATAGCAGGCATTAACATTCCTGATCAGAAACATGCTGTGATCGCATTAACTTCGATCTACGGCATCGGCAAGACCCGTTCTAAAGCCATCCTGGCTGCAGCGGGTATCGCTGAAGATGTTAAGATCAGTGAGCTGTCTGAAGGACAAATCGACACGCTGCGTGACGAAGTTGCCAAATTTGTCGTTGAAGGTGATCTGCGCCGTGAAATCAGCATGAGCATCAAGCGCCTGATGGATCTTGGTTGCTATCGCGGTTTGCGTCATCGTCGTGGTCTGCCAGTGCGCGGTCAGCGTACTAAGACCAACGCACGTACCCGTAAGGGTCCGCGCAAACCGATCAAGAAATAATCGGGGTGATTGAATAATGGCAAAGGCACCAGTTCGTGCACGTAAACGTGTAAGAAAACAAGTCTCTGACGGCGTGGCTCATATCCATGCTTCTTTCAACAACACCATCGTTACTATTACTGATCGTCAGGGTAACGCATTGGGTTGGGCAACAGCCGGTGGTTCCGGTTTCCGTGGTTCTCGCAAATCCACTCCGTTCGCAGCTCAGGTTGCAGCAGAGCGTTGCGCTGAAGCCGTAAAAGAATACGGCATCAAGAATCTGGAAGTTATGGTTAAAGGTCCGGGTCCGGGTCGTGAATCTACTGTTCGCGCTCTGAACGCCGCTGGTTTCCGCATCACTAATATTACTGATGTGACTCCGATCCCTCATAACGGTTGTCGTCCGCCGAAAAAACGTCGCGTATAACGCTCGTTTTTTAGGTTAGTTGGAGATAGAAAATGGCAAGATATTTGGGTCCTAAGCTCAAGCTGAGCCGTCGTGAGGGCACCGACTTATTCCTTAAGTCTGGCGTTCGCGCGATCGATACCAAGTGTAAAATTGAACAAGCTCCTGGCCAGCACGGTGCGCGTAAACCGCGTCTGTCTGACTATGGTGTGCAGTTGCGTGAAAAGCAAAAAGTTCGCCGTATGTACGGTGTGCTGGAGCGTCAGTTCCGTAACTACTATAAAGAAGCAGCACGTCTGAAAGGCAACACGGGTGAAAACCTGCTGGCTCTGCTGGAAGGTCGTCTGGACAACGTTGTATACCGTATGGGCTTCGGCGCTACTCGTGCTGAATCACGTCAGCTGGTTAGCCACAAAGCAATCATGGTAAACGGTCGTGTTGTTAACATCGCTTCTTATCAGGTTAAAGCGAATGACGTTGTTAGCATTCGTGAGAAAGCGAAAAAGCAATCTCGCGTGAAGGCCGCTCTGGAGCTGGCTGAGCAGCGTGAAAAGCCAACCTGGCTGGAAGTTGATGCTGGCAAGATGGAAGGTACGTTCAAGCGTCAGCCTGAGCGTTCTGATCTGTCTGCGGACATTAACGAACACCTGATCGTCGAGCTTTACTCCAAGTAAAGCTTAGTACCAAAGAGAGGACACAATGCAGGGTTCTGTGACAGAGTTTCTAAAACCGCGCCTGGTAGATATCGAGCAAGTGAGTTCGACGCACGCCAAGGTGACCCTTGAGCCTTTAGAGCGTGGCTTTGGCCATACTCTGGGTAACGCACTGCGCCGTATTCTGCTCTCATCGATGCCGGGTTGCGCGGTGACCGAGGTTGAGATTGATGGTGTACTTCATGAGTACAGCACCAAAGAAGGCGTTCAGGAAGATATCCTTGAAATCCTGCTCAACCTGAAAGGGCTGGCGGTGAGAGTTCAGGGTAAAGATGAAGTTATTCTTACTCTGAATAAATCTGGCATTGGCCCTGTGACTGCAGCCGACATCACCCACGACGGTGATGTTGAAATCGTCAAGCCGCAGCACGTGATCTGCCACCTGACCGATGAGAACGCAGCTATTAGCATGCGTATCAAAGTTCAGCGCGGTCGTGGTTATGTGCCGGCTTCTGCCCGAATTCATTCGGAAGAAGATGAGCGCCCAATCGGCCGTCTGCTGGTCGACGCATGCTACAGCCCTGTAGAGCGTATTGCCTACAATGTTGAAGCAGCGCGTGTAGAACAGCGTACCGACCTGGACAAGCTGGTCATCGAAATGGAAACCAACGGCACAATCGATCCTGAAGAGGCGATTCGTCGTGCGGCAACCATCCTGGCAGAACAACTGGAAGCTTTCGTTGACTTACGTGATGTACGTCAGCCAGAAGTGAAAGAAGAGAAACCAGAATTCGATCCGATCCTGCTGCGCCCTGTTGACGATCTCGAATTGACTGTCCGCTCTGCTAACTGCCTCAAGGCAGAAGCTATCCACTATATCGGTGATCTGGTACAGCGTACCGAGGTTGAGTTGCTGAAAACGCCGAACCTGGGTAAAAAATCTCTTACCGAGATTAAAGACGTGCTGGCTTCACGTGGTCTGTCTCTGGGCATGCGCCTGGAAAACTGGCCACCGGCAAGCATTGCTGACGAGTAACCGGATCACAGGTTAAGGTTTTACTGAGAAGGATAAGGTCATGCGCCATCGTAAGAGTGGTCGTCAACTGAACCGCAACAGCAGCCATCGCCAGGCTATGTTCCGCAACATGGCAGGTTCACTGGTTCGTCATGAAATCATCAAGACGACCCTGCCTAAAGCGAAAGAGCTGCGTCGCGTAGTTGAGCCGCTGATTACTCTTGCCAAGACTGACAGCGTTGCTAATCGTCGTCTGGCATTCGCCCGTACTCGTGATAACGAGATCGTGGCAAAACTGTTTAACGAACTGGGCCCGCGTTTCGCGAGCCGTGCCGGTGGTTACACTCGCATTCTGAAGTGTGGTTTCCGTGCAGGCGACAACGCGCCGATGGCTTACATCGAGCTGGTTGATCGTTCAGAGAAAGCAGAAGCTGCTGCAGAGTAATCTGCAGTAACGTAAAAAAACCCGCCTCGGCGGGTTTTTTTATATCCGCAGTATCCCCATTTCTCTACAATGCCTGTATCAATTTTGTTCATCCCCTGGAGCTGATGATGTGGTTGCTTGACCAGTGGGCAGAACGCCATATCCGCGATGCCCAAAATAAAGGCGATTTCGACAATCTTGCCGGAAGCGGCGAACCTCTGGAACTGGAAGATGATTTGCATATTGCGCCTGAACTCCGGGCTGGATATCGTTTATTAAAAAATGCCGGCTGCCTTCCTCCTGAGCTTGAGCAGCGCAGAGAGGCTGTTGAACTTGCCGATCTGCTAAAAGGGATCCGTCAGGACGATCCTCGACATACAGAACTTAGCCGCAGGCTTGCGCTGATCGAGCTCAAGCTGCGCCATGCAGGAATGAACACGGAATTCCTGCATGGGGAATACGGTGAAAGATTGCTGAAGAAGATAAATGAGGAGTAGCGATGTACCGTATCGGTGAACTTGCAAAGCTCGCGAACGTAACGCCGGACACTATTCGATATTACGAAAAGCAGCAAATGATCGATCATGAGGTACGCACAGAAGGTGGCTTTCGGCTTTATACCGATAACGATCTGCAGCGTCTGAGATTCATACGCTATGCGCGACAGCTTGGCTTCACGCTGGATTCGATCCGCGAGTTACTATCGATCCGCATCGATCCTGAGCATCACACCTGCCTGGAATCCAAAAGCATCGTGCAGGCCCGGCTTGATGAAGTTGAAGCCCGTATTCAGGAACTACAAACCATGCAGCGTTCTCTGCAAAGGCTTAATGATGCCTGTTGCGGAACGGCCCACAGCAGTATTTATTGCTCAATTCTGGAAGCCCTTGAACAAGGGGCCAGTGGAGAAACTCGGGGATGTTGATTTTTAATCTACCCGGGTCTAGACTTCCGTCGTCATAAACCATGCTCAGGAGAAATTATGAGCCGCTATCAGCACACTAAGGGACAAATTAAAGACAATGCCATTGAGGCTTTACTTCACGACCCGCTTTTTCGACAGCGCGTTGAAAAGAATAAAAAAGGGAAGGGAAGTTATCTGCGCAAAGATAAACATGCAAAACGGGGTAACTGGGAGGCCAGTGGCAAGCAAGCGAATCGCTTATTTACCACTGGCCTTCCTGCTTTTGGTTACTGATTAAACGCGGTTGTTCTGCTCTTTTAACAGATCGCGGATTTCCGTCAGCAATACTTCTTCTTTCGTTGGTGCTGGTGCGGCCGCGGGCTCTTCTTTTTTACGGTTGAGCCTGTTGATCAGCTTGATAGCCATAAAAATAGCAAACGCCACAATCACGAAATCAAATACGTTCTGGATAAACACGCCGTAGTGCATTACTACTGCCGGGATATCACCCTGTGCTTCACGCAGCGTGAATGCGAACTGTTTGAAATCAATGCCCCCGATTAGCAGCCCTAAAGGTGGCATGATGATGTCTGCAACTAATGATGAAACAATCTTGCCGAATGCCGCACCAATAATGACACCCACTGCCAAATCCACCACGTTCCCGCGCATCGCAAATTCGCGAAATTCTTTAATAAAACTCATTATGTTCTCCTTGTGCCAGCTGACGACTATAAGTTTAACAAATGATTAGCCAATTGCCATTCGGGATAATTAAACGTTATGAAAATAAAAGGCACAGCAATAAAGGGGGTAAAGTGCAGGTGCTCTATTGAGAGCACCCGACATATTAAAGGAAGAATGGACTTGGCTGGAATAAACGCTCGACGTCGGTAATAAATTTTTTATCGGTAAGGAACATAATTACGTGATCGCCTTGCTCAATACGTAAATTATCATTGGCGATCATGACATCATTTCCACGCACGACGGCACCGATAATTGTGCCCGGCGGCAGCTTAATTTCGTCGATGGCACGGCCCACAACGCGAGAGGTGGTTTCATCTCCATGGGCCACCGCTTCAATCGCTTCTGCTACACCGCGGCGGAGCGATGAAACGCCGACAATGTCCGCTTTACGTACATGGCTCAGCAGAGCGGAAATGGTCGCCTGCTGCGGTGAAATAGCAATATCAATCACGCTGCCCTGAACCAGGTCGACATACGCCTTACGTTGGATAAGCACCATGACCTTCTTTGCCCCCATACGTTTGGCGAGCATGGCGGACATAATATTCGCCTCGTCATCGTTGGTGACGGCAATAAAGAGATCAACTTGATCAATATGCTCTTCTGCCAGTAATTCCTGATCTGACGCGTCGCCATAAAATACGATCGTATTTTGCAGTTTTTCCGCCAGCTCAGAAGCACGTTGCTGATCGCGCTCGATCAATTTCACGCTGTAGTCTTTTTCCAGCCTTCGCGCGAGACCCGCACCAATATTGCCACCACCGACCAGCATAATGCGTTTATAAGGCTTTTCGAGACGCTGCAATTCGCTCATCACCGCACGAATATGCTGAGAGGCCGCAATAAAGAAGACCTCATCCCCTGCTTCGACAATTGTGGAGCCCTGCGGGCGGATAGGCCTGTCGTGGCGGAAAATGGCGGCGACGCGCGTATCAATATGAGGCATGTGCTCGCGCATGGTGGACAACGCGTTGCCGATCAACGGACCTCCGTAATAGGCCTTCACGACGGCAAGACTGACCTTACCTTCGGCAAAGTTCACAACCTGCAGTGCGCCTGGATATTCGATCAGACGATAGATATTGTCGATAACCAGCTGTTCCGGTGCGATAAGATGATCAATGGGAACCGCTTCTGAATTAAACAGTTTTTCTGCATCGCGAACATAGTCCGGAGAGCGGATGCGCGCGATTCGGTTTGGCGTGTTGAAAAGCGAGTAGGCCACCTGACAGGCCACCATATTGGTTTCGTCAGAACTGGTCACCGCAACCAGCATGTCTGCATCGTCGGCACCTGCCTCGCGGAGCACGCGCGGGTGTGAGCCATGGCCCTGCACAACGCGAAGGTCAAATTTGTCCTGTAAAACGCGCAGACGATCGCCGTTGGTATCAACGATTGTGATGTCGTTGTTTTCGCCAACCAGGTTTTCCGCCAGCGTTCCGCCCACTTGTCCTGCGCCCAGAATGATAATCTTCATATCTCGTGACCTGTTCTCAACATCATTCTTTGATTAGCTTAGCGTAAAAGAAGCCATCACCCTCTTCCGCGCCCGGCAGGTTTTGCTGTCCTGGGCATTCAGGCGTTCCCGTATCGCGCAGCGTAGCGTCCGGGGTACGCTTAAGGAAGGCTGCGATTTGCTGGCTGTTTTCTTCCGGCAGTACGGAGCAGGTGGCATAGACCAGCGTTCCGCCGGGTTTAAGATGAGGCCAGATTGCGTCAAGTATGTCCGATTGCAGTTGGGCAAGTTCCTTAATATCACGATCGCGGCGTAGCCACTTGATGTCCGGATGACGACGAATTACGCCTGTTGCAGAGCAGGGTGCATCCAGCAAAATGCGGTCGAACTGGGTTTCACCACACCATTCCGCAGGCTTGCGTCCATCGCCTTGTTTAACCTGTGCCTTCATGCCCAGGCGCTTGAGGTTGTCGTAGACGCGTGAAAGACGCTGCTCATCAACGTCCACTGCCATCACGCTGGCCTGTGGAGCCACTTCCAGAATGTGTGTCGTTTTTCCGCCAGGCGCCGCGCACAGATCGAGGATCTGCTCACCATTTTTGGGTTCAAGCCAGGTCATACAACCCTGAGCAGAGGCATCTTGCACGGTCACCCAGCCTTCATTAAAACCAGGTAAAGCATGTACCGGTGCAGCGGAGGCTAAACGCACGGCATCCGGATAGGCTTCATACGTGAATCCACTCATTCCTGCGTCTTCCAGTAATGCCAGCCATGCGTCACGGGTGTGGTGATTGCGATTGACGCGTAACCACATCGGCGGGCGTTGATTATTCGCTTCGGCAATGTTTTGCCACTGCTTCGGATACGCTTTTTTAAGACGATTCAGCAGCCAGTCCGGGTGGAGAAAACGTGTTTCGCTTTGCGCAAATTCAGCCAGAAGCTCATCCTGCTGACGCTGGAACTGACGCAGTACGCCGTTGATTAATCCTTTCAACTGAGGACGTTTTATCGCAACGGCGCCTTCCACTGTTTCAGCAAGCGCGGCGTGAGGTGGAATGCGAGTATGAAGAAGCTGATAAAAACCCACCATGATCAAATAATGAACGGTGCGCTGCTTGCCCGTCATTGGGCGTGACATCAGCTTATTAATGAGCCACTCAAGCTGAGAAAGGGTGCGCAGAACGCCAAAGCAAAGCTCCTGGAGCAGGGCTTTGTCTTTATCTGATACTTTTTGTTGCAGGGGAGGCAGGACATTACTCAATGACTGGCCCTGCTCGATAACCTGCTCAACGGCCTGAGCCGCCATACTGCGTAGATTTTGTTTTTTCATAACCGTAAAAATAAAAATGCCCGGAAACACCGGGCCTTAAGCATATGTTTGTTCAGGCAAGGCGATTGCCCGGGATAAACCATTCGCGACGGGAATTTAAAAGATCCTGAGCGCTCATCGCTTTCTTCCCGGCCGGTTGCAGCGATTCAAGATTCAGAATCCCTTCTGCAGTTGCAACCTGGATACCGTTCTTACTGGCGTCGATAATCGTGCCGGGTTCAGCAGCCGTATTGCCGTTAATGACTGACGCTTTCCACACTTTCACTGGCTGCTCATCAATCTCCATCCAGCTCATCGGCCACGGATTAAAGGCGCGGATGCAGCGTTCAAGTTGAGCGGCAGACAAGGACCAGTCGATCCGGGCTTCTTCTTTACTCAGTTTTTCAGCATACGTCACCAGCGCCTCATCCTGAACCTCAGGTTTTGCCGTATTGTCAGCAAGCTGCTGCAGCGTCTCGATAAGCCCTTGCGGACCGAGGCCTGCTAGTTTGTCATACAGCGTAGCGCTGGTATCGTCTGCAGTAATAGGGCACGCCAGTTTATGCAGCATGTCGCCGGTGTCTAAACCTACGTCCATCTTCATGATTGTGACGCCGGTTTCTGCATCCCCCGCCCACAGGGAGCGCTGGATAGGTGCCGCACCACGCCAGCGTGGGAGCAGTGAGCCATGCACGTTGATACAACCCAGACGAGGCATATCAAGCACCGCTTTCGGCAGAATTAAACCGTAAGCCACCACCACCATTACGTCGGCATTCAGCTCAGCGACCAACTGCTGATTTTCCTGAGGGCGTAAGGATGCGGGCTGGAAAACGGGAAGCCCATGCTCTTCTGCCAGCACCTTTACCGGGCTGGGCATCAGTTTTTTACCGCGGCCAGCCGGACGGTCCGGCTGGGTAAAGACGCCAACAACCTGGTGACCAGAAGATAACAGCGCGTCAAGATGACGCGCTGCAAAATCAGGGGTTCCCGCGAAGATAATACGTAGTGTTTTAGACACGATGATCCTTGTATCCGGGGGGACGTTATGCGCGAGAGCGCAAACGATCCAGTTTCTCTACTTTTTGACGAATACGCTGTTGCTTCAACGGCGAGAGGTAATCGATAAACAGCTTACCGACCAGGTGATCCATCTCATGCTGAATGCAAATTGCCAGCAGGTCATCTGCTTCCAGTTCGAACGGGTTACCGTCACGATCCAAAGCGCGGATTTTCACTTTTTCGGCACGTGGCACCAAAGCGCGTTGTTCAGGGATGGACAGGCAGCCTTCCTCAATGCCCGTTTCACCGCTCTTTTCAAGCAATTCAGGGTTGATCAGCACCAGACGCTCATCGCGATTTTCGGAAACGTCGATCACGATAATACGTTTGTGAATGTCCACCTGCGTCGCCGCCAGACCAATGCCTTCTTCGGCGTACATGGTATCGAACATATCATCAACGATACGCTGGATTTCTGCATTCACTTCTTTGACCGGTTCAGCGACGATGCGAAGGCGCTCGTCCGGAATATGTAACACTTGCAAAACTGCCATAAATTTCCAGAGTCGTGTTCAGGAGTTGATAAGAATATTACTTCTATTCTAGACAAATCCCTGGTCGATTGACAGCATCAGTGACCAATCGCAATGATTGCGCAGGCCGCTTATGGCAGGGGGGAAAGGATGACGTCTATCGAGATATGGCTACGGCTAATACACACAGGTTCACTATGTGGCGATGGAATGCTGGAAGCGGCTGTGCAACTGCAGAAGCATGAAAACCTCGACGTGCCTGTCGTCAAAAGCGCCGGTCTGACAGCAAAACAGGTTGAACGGTTCTTTGCCCCAGATGAAAGTGAGCTGGAGCGTAGTCTGGCGTGGCTTGAGCAGCCGGGAAATCATTTATTGACGGCAAACCATCCACTTTATCCTCCTTTACTTCGAGCAATTCCTGATTATCCCGGGGCGTTATTCGTAAAAGGTAACCCTGAAACCCTTAATGCTGTCCAGCTGGCGGTAGTAGGCAGCCGTGCACCGTCATGGTATGGAGAGCGATGGGGAAAAATTCTGTGCGAACAACTTTCGCAATGTGGTTTCACGATCACCAGTGGGCTGGCCTGCGGTATTGACGGTGTTGCCCATAGTGCAGCGCTATCAGCAAAAGGGCGTAGCGTGGCCGTACTGGGGAACGGCCTGTTTAGCATTTATCCCCGTCGGCACCAGGCGCTGGCTATGCGATTAATCGAAGCTGACGGGGCGATAGTGTCTGAGTTTCCCCTTTCGGCGCAGCCCCGACCGGCAAACTTTCCGCGTCGTAACCGAATCATCAGCGGGCTTAGCCAGGGAGTATTGGTCGTTGAAGCGGCAGTGCGAAGCGGTTCGCTGGTCACGGCACGATGCGCGCTCGATCAGGGCAGGGAGGTTTTCGCCTTACCCGGCCCGATAGGTAACCCGGGGTGCGAAGGACCACACTGGCTGATAAAGCAGGGGGCGACGCCGGTAACAGAAGTGCGAGACATTCTTGAAAATTTGCAATATGGCTTGCAATGTCTGCAGGAAGATCCCGAAAAGCGACATTATTCATCAGATCAGGGAAAGGTGGCATTGCCATTTCCTAAGCTCCTGGCTAACGTAGGAGATGAGGTAACACCTGTTGACGTTGTCGCTGAACGTGCCGGCCAACCTGTGCCAGTAACGGTAGCACAGCTACTCGAACTGGAGTTAGCAGGGTGGATCGCAGCTGTACCCGGCGGCTATGTCCGATTAAGGAGGGCATGCCATGTTCGACGTACTGATGTATTTGTTTGAGACTTACATCCATAACGAAGCAGAAATGCGAGTGGATCAGGACAAATTGACACAGGATCTTACCGATGCGGGGTTTGAGCGGGAAGATATCTATAACGCGTTGATGTGGCTGGAAAAGCTGGCTGATTATCAGGAAGGCCTCGCCGAGCCGATGCAGCTTGCTTCTGACCCATTGTCAGTACGCATTTATACCGCTGAAGAGTGTGAAAGGCTGGATGCCAGCTGCCGGGGATTCATCTTATTCCTTGAGCAGATTCAGGTGCTAAACCTCGAAACGAGAGAAATGGTGATAGAGCGCGTCATGGCGCTGGATACGGCAGAATTTGAACTGGAAGATCTCAAATGGGTAATTCTGATGGTTCTGTTTAATATCCCGGGCTGTGAAAATGCCTATCAGCAAATGGAAGAATTACTCTTTGAAGTGAATGAAGGTATGCTGCACTAATTCAATGTGCAGCACCAAGAGTTGTTATGGCCAAATCAGCACTATTCACGGTGCATAAAAACGAGCCCTGCCCGCAGTGCGGGGCTGAGCTTGTTATTCGGTCCGGGAAACACGGCCCGTTTCTCGGTTGTTCACACTATCCGGAATGTGATTATGTCCGTCCTCTGAAAAGCCAGGCGGATGGACATATCGTCAAAATTCTGGAAGGACAGCTATGTCCTCTTTGTGGTGGTGAATTAGCGCTACGTCAGGGCCGTTTCGGTATGTTTATTGGCTGTAGCCGCTACCCGGAATGTGAGCATACGGAACAAATTGATAAGCCTGATGAAACGGCTATTGCGTGTCCCCAGTGTCAGCGCGGTCAGCTGGTACAACGCCGTTCTCGTTATGGTAAGACCTTTCATTCCTGCGATCGCTACCCTGAATGCCAGTTCGTTATCAATTTCAAACCGGTAGCGGGCGTCTGCATTCATTGCAACTATCCGCTACTTATCGAGAAGAAAACGGCGCAGGGTATGAAACGCTTCTGCGCCAGTAAACAATGTGGAAAGCCGGTTACGGCGGATCAAAATAGTGAATAATAACCTGCCATCAGGCTCCATTGCGCATGCAGTGGACGTACTGAAAAATGAAGAAGTCATCGCCTATCCAACTGAAGCTGTTTTTGGGGTCGGTTGCGATCCTGACAGCGAGACGGCTGTGAGCCGCCTGCTTGCCTTGAAACAAAGACCCGTCGAGAAAGGGCTGATTTTGATAGCTGCGAATTACGAGCAGCTTAAGCCCTACATCGATGACTCTATGCTGACGCCGGCGCAGCGCGAGACTATTTTTTCCGCATGGCCCGGTCCAGTGACCTTTGTTTTCCCGGCACAGCCGACAACGCCACGCTGGTTGACCGGACGCTTTGATTCCCTTGCCGTTCGCGTAACTGACCACCCGCTGGTAATAGAGCTTTGTCTGGCATTTGGTAAACCGCTGGTCTCAACCAGCGCCAACCTGACCGGATTGCCACCTTGTCGTACAACCGAAGAAGTGCTGGCACAGTTCGGGAACGACTTCCCGGTTGCTGTTGGAGAGACGGGAGGGCGCCTGAATCCGTCTGAAATTCGCGACGCTTTGACCGGCGAACGTTTTCGCCAGGGGTAATCTCATGGAAACCTATGCTGTTTTTGGTAATCCGATTGCGCACAGCAAGTCACCGCTGATCCATCAGCAATTTGCGAAGCAGCTGCAGATTAATCATCCCTATGGTCGCGTACTTGCACCGGTGGATGCATTTATTCCAACGCTGGAGGCTTTTTTCGCCGCCGGCGGTCAAGGCGCTAATGTGACGGTCCCTTTTAAAGAGGAAGCCTTCGGACGTGCGGATGAGCTTACCGAGCGTGCTTCGCTGGCTGGTGCAGTAAATACCCTGAAACGGCTTGAAGATGGACGCCTTCTGGGTGACAACACCGACGGAATAGGTTTGTTGAGCGATCTGGAACGACTGTCGTTTATTAAACCCGGTTTCCGGGTCCTGCTGATTGGTGCGGGTGGCGCATCGCGGGGAGTACTGTTGCCTCTGCTCTCTCTGGACTGTGCGGTGACCATTACCAACCGAACCTTTTCCCGGGCAGAAGCGCTGGCGGCGTTGTTTGCGCATACCGGCAGCGTAAGTGCGGCAGCGCCTGGCGATCTTGCCGGGCGTAAATTTGATCTGGTCATTAATGCCACCTCCAGCGGCATTAATGGAGAGATCCCGGCAATCCCCGCTTCTCTGGTAAGCCCTCATATGTACTTCTATGACATGTTTTATCAGAAAGGGAAGACGCCTTTTCTGAACTGGTGCGAGCAACACGGTGCGAAACAGCTAGCTGATGGACTGGGGATGCTGGTGGGTCAGGCTGCGCATGCGGTGCTGCTCTGGCATGGCGTGTTGCCTGCAGTCGAACCTGTCATTGAAAAGTTAAAGCAGGAGCTTTCGGCGTGAATCAGGCTATTCATTTCCCGGACAGAGAGAACTGGGATGAGAGTAAACAAGCGGTCTGTTTCCCGGTGCTGGTGCAGGGTATGCAATTGACCTGCGCCATTCATGGGGAAACGCTGTTGCGTCGCTTTGGCGGTTCAGATCCTATAGACATATTTTGCGAAAATCGCTGGGATCTGGAAGAGGAAGCCAGCGATTTAATTCGCGATCAGCAGGAAGACGATCAGGGCTGGGTTTGGTTGTCCTGATCCAAATAGTCATTCTTCCATTTTACGTAGTTGTTCGCTGAGTACTTCAGTCCTTCGATCTCTGCCTCCTTAAGGGGGCGGACCTGTTTTACCGGGCTTCCCAGATAGAGATAGCCGCTCTCCAGACGTTTGTTCTGCGGGACCAGGCTACCGGCCCCAATCATTACGTCATCTTCTACTATGACGCCATCCAGCAAAATCGATCCCATGCCAACCAGCACCCGATTACCGATAGTGCAGCCGTGAAGCATCACTTTATGACCGACGGTAACCTCTTCTCCAATGATGAGGGGATTACCCTGCGGGTTATAGGAGGATTTGTGGGTGACATGCAGAACGCTACCGTCCTGAATATTGGTACGGGCACCAATCGACACATAGTTAACATCTCCCCTGATCGCAACGAGTGGCCAGATACTGACGTCATCGGCCATTCGGACATCACCAATGACCACGCTGGTGGCATCGATCATCACGCGATCGCCTTTTTGGGGGAACAGATCTTTATATGGGCGTAATACTGCGGACATAACTACCTCTGAGGATGAGCGTTATACGGAAGACTTGATCATATTATTGGATCGAGGCAAGGCAAAAAACGTCAATATTTAAGCAGATCGGGCGGGATTTCAGCGAAAAGCGCGGAAAATCAGCAGTCGGAAAAAAAGATCTAAAAAATACTTGTGCTAAAAATTGGGATCCCTATAATGCGCCTCCATCGACACGGCGGATGTGAATCACTTCACAGACAACCCGGTCGGTTGAAGAGAAAAAATCCTGAAATAACGGGTTGACTCTGAAAGAGGAAAGCGTAATATACGCCACCTCGCAACGGTGAGCTGAAAGCCGCGTTGCAACTGCTCTTTAACAATTTATCAGACAATCTGTGTGGGCACTCAAAGTGACATGGATTCTTAATGTCTTCGGACAATAAATGAATACCAAGTCTCTGAGTGAACATGCGTAATTCATTACGAAGTTTAATTCACGAGCATCAAACTTAAATTGAAGAGTTTGATCATGGCTCAGATTGAACGCTGGCGGCAGGCCTAACACATGCAAGTCGAACGGTAGCACAGAGAGCTTGCTCTCGGGTGACGAGTGGCGGACGGGTGAGTAATGTCTGGGAAACTGCCTGATGGAGGGGGATAACTACTGGAAACGGTAGCTAATACCGCATAACGTCGCAAGACCAAAGAGGGGGACCTTCGGGCCTCTTGCCATCAGATGTGCCCAGATGGGATTAGCTAGTAGGTGGGGTAACGGCTCACCTAGGCGACGATCCCTAGCTGGTCTGAGAGGATGACCAGCCACACTGGAACTGAGACACGGTCCAGACTCCTACGGGAGGCAGCAGTGGGGAATATTGCACAATGGGCGCAAGCCTGATGCAGCCATGCCGCGTGTATGAAGAAGGCCTTCGGGTTGTAAAGTACTTTCAGCGGGGAGGAAGGCGATAAGGTTAATAACCTTGTCGATTGACGTTACCCGCAGAAGAAGCACCGGCTAACTCCGTGCCAGCAGCCGCGGTAATACGGAGGGTGCAAGCGTTAATCGGAATTACTGGGCGTAAAGCGCACGCAGGCGGTCTGTCAAGTCGGATGTGAAATCCCCGGGCTCAACCTGGGAACTGCATTCGAAACTGGCAGGCTAGAGTCTTGTAGAGGGGGGTAGAATTCCAGGTGTAGCGGTGAAATGCGTAGAGATCTGGAGGAATACCGGTGGCGAAGGCGGCCCCCTGGACAAAGACTGACGCTCAGGTGCGAAAGCGTGGGGAGCAAACAGGATTAGATACCCTGGTAGTCCACGCCGTAAACGATGTCGACTTGGAGGTTGTGCCCTTGAGGCGTGGCTTCCGGAGCTAACGCGTTAAGTCGACCGCCTGGGGAGTACGGCCGCAAGGTTAAAACTCAAATGAATTGACGGGGGCCCGCACAAGCGGTGGAGCATGTGGTTTAATTCGATGCAACGCGAAGAACCTTACCTACTCTTGACATCCAGAGAACTTAGCAGAGATGCTTTGGTGCCTTCGGGAACTCTGAGACAGGTGCTGCATGGCTGTCGTCAGCTCGTGTTGTGAAATGTTGGGTTAAGTCCCGCAACGAGCGCAACCCTTATCCTTTGTTGCCAGCGGTTAGGCCGGGAACTCAAAGGAGACTGCCAGTGATAAACTGGAGGAAGGTGGGGATGACGTCAAGTCATCATGGCCCTTACGAGTAGGGCTACACACGTGCTACAATGGCGCATACAAAGAGAAGCGACCTCGCGAGAGCAAGCGGACCTCATAAAGTGCGTCGTAGTCCGGATTGGAGTCTGCAACTCGACTCCATGAAGTCGGAATCGCTAGTAATCGTGGATCAGAATGCCACGGTGAATACGTTCCCGGGCCTTGTACACACCGCCCGTCACACCATGGGAGTGGGTTGCAAAAGAAGTAGGTAGCTTAACCTTCGGGAGGGCGCTTACCACTTTGTGATTCATGACTGGGGTGAAGTCGTAACAAGGTAACCGTAGGGGAACCTGCGGTTGGATCACCTCCTTACCTTAAAGAACCTGCCTTTGCAGTGCTCACACAGATTGTCTGATGAAAAGTAAGCAGCAAGGCGTCTTGCGATTGAGACTTCAGTGTCCCCTTCGTCTAGAGGCCCAGGACACCGCCCTTTCACGGCGGTAACAGGGGTTCGAATCCCCTAGGGGACGCCACTTGCTGGTGCGTGAGTGAAAGTCACCTGCCGTCATATCTCAAAACTGACTTACGAGTCATGTTTGAGATATTTGCTCTTTAAAAATCTGGATCAAGCTGAAAATTGAAACGACACACATGTTATGTGTGTTCGAGTCTCTCAAATTTTCGCAATCAGAAGTGAAACATCTTCGGGTTGTGAGGTTAAGCGACTAAGCGTACACGGTGGATGCCCTGGCAGTCAGAGGCGATGAAGGACGTGCTAATCTGCGAAAAGCGCCGGCGAGGTGATATGAACCTTTGACCCGGCGATGTCCGAATGGGGAAACCCAGTGCAATTCGTTGCACTATCGTTAACTGAATACATAGGTTAACGAGGCGAACCGGGGGAACTGAAACATCTAAGTACCCCGAGGAAAAGAAATCAACCGAGATTCCCCCAGTAGCGGCGAGCGAACGGGGAGCAGCCCGGAGTCTGAATCAGCTTGTGTGTTAGTGGAAGCGTCTGGAAAGTCGCAGGGTACAGGGTGATACTCCCGTACACGAAAGCACACAGGCTGTGAACTCGAAGAGTAGGGCGGGACACGTGGTATCCTGTCTGAATATGGGGGGACCATCCTCCAAGGCTAAATACTCCTGACTGACCGATAGTGAACCAGTACCGTGAGGGAAAGGCGAAAAGAACCCCGGCGAGGGGAGTGAAAAAGAACCTGAAACCGTGTACGTACAAGCAGTGGGAGCACCTTCGTGGTGTGACTGCGTACCTTTTGTATAATGGGTCAGCGACTTATATTCTGTAGCAAGGTTAACCGTATAGGGGAGCCGTAGGGAAACCGAGTCTTAACTGGGCGTTAAGTTGCAGGGTATAGACCCGAAACCCGGTGATCTAGCCATGGGCAGGTTGAAGGTTGGGTAACACTAACTGGAGGACCGAACCGACTAATGTTGAAAAATTAGCGGATGACCTGTGGCTGGGGGTGAAAGGCCAATCAAACCGGGAGATAGCTGGTTCTCCCCGAAAGCTATTTAGGTAGCGCCTCGTGAACTCATCTTCGGGGGTAGAGCACTGTTTCGGCTAGGGGGCCATCCCGGCTTACCAACCCGATGCAAACTACGAATACCGAAGAATGTTATCACGGGAGACACACGGCGGGTGCTAACGTCCGTCGTGAAGAGGGAAACAACCCAGACCGCCAGCTAAGGTCCCAAAGTCATGGTTAAGTGGGAAACGATGTGGGAAGGCACAGACAGCCAGGATGTTGGCTTAGAAGCAGCCATCATTTAAAGAAAGCGTAATAGCTCACTGGTCGAGTCGGCCTGCGCGGAAGATGTAACGGGGCTAAACCATGCACCGAAGCTGCGGCAGCGACGCTTATGCGTTGTTGGGTAGGGGAGCGTTCTGTAAGCCGTCGAAGGTGGCCTGTGAGGGCTGCTGGAGGTATCAGAAGTGCGAATGCTGACATAAGTAACGATAAAGCGGGTGAAAAGCCCGCTCGCCGGAAGACCAAGGGTTCCTGTCCAACGTTAATCGGGGCAGGGTGAGTCGACCCCTAAGGCGAGGCCGAAAGGCGTAGTCGATGGGAAACAGGTTAATATTCCTGTACTTGGTGTTACTGCGAAGGGGGGACGGAGAAGGCTATGTCAGCCGGGCGACGGTTGTCCCGGTTTAAGCGTGTAGGTGTGTGTTCCAGGCAAATCCGGTTCACTCTAACACTGAGGCGTGATGACGAGGCACTACGGTGCTGAAGTGATAAATGCCCTGCTTCCAGGAAAAGCCTCTAAGCATCAGGTAACACGAAATCGTACCCCAAACCGACACAGGTGGTCAGGTAGAGAATACCAAGGCGCTTGAGAGAACTCGGGTGAAGGAACTAGGCAAAATGGTGCCGTAACTTCGGGAGAAGGCACGCTGATATGTAGGTGAAGCCCCTGCGGGTGGAGCTGAAATCAGTCGAAGATACCAGCTGGCTGCAACTGTTTATTAAAAACACAGCACTGTGCAAACACGAAAGTGGACGTATACGGTGTGACGCCTGCCCGGTGCCGGAAGGTTAATTGATGGGGTTAGCGGCAACGCGAAGCTCTTGATCGAAGCCCCGGTAAACGGCGGCCGTAACTATAACGGTCCTAAGGTAGCGAAATTCCTTGTCGGGTAAGTTCCGACCTGCACGAATGGCGTAATGATGGCCAGGCTGTCTCCACCCGAGACTCAGTGAAATTGAACTCGCTGTGAAGATGCAGTGTACCCGCGGCAAGACGGAAAGACCCCGTGAACCTTTACTATAGCTTGACACTGAACACTGGTCCTTGATGTGTAGGATAGGTGGGAGGCTTTGAAGCGTGGACGCCAGTCTGCGTGGAGCCGTCCTTGAAATACCACCCTTTAATGGCTGGTGTTCTAACGTGGACCCGTAATCCGGGTTGCGGACAGTGTCTGGTGGGTAGTTTGACTGGGGCGGTCTCCTCCCAAAGAGTAACGGAGGAGCACGAAGGTTAGCTAATCCTGGTCGGACATCAGGAGGTTAGTGCAATGGCATAAGCTAGCTTGACTGCGAGAGTGACGGCTCGAGCAGGTGCGAAAGCAGGTCATAGTGATCCGGTGGTTCTGAATGGAAGGGCCATCGCTCAACGGATAAAAGGTACTCCGGGGATAACAGGCTGATACCGCCCAAGAGTTCATATCGACGGCGGTGTTTGGCACCTCGATGTCGGCTCATCACATCCTGGGGCTGAAGTAGGTCCCAAGGGTATGGCTGTTCGCCATTTAAAGTGGTACGCGAGCTGGGTTTAGAACGTCGTGAGACAGTTCGGTCCCTATCTGCCGTGGGCGCTGGAGAATTGAGGGGGGCTGCTCCTAGTACGAGAGGACCGGAGTGGACGCATCACTGGTGTTCGGGTTGTCATGCCAATGGCACTGCCCGGTAGCTAAATGCGGAAGAGATAAGTGCTGAAAGCATCTAAGCACGAAACTTGCCCCGAGATGAGTTCTCCCTGAGACTTTAAGTCTCCTGAAGGAACGTTGAAGACGACGACGTTGATAGGTCGGGTGTGTAAGCGCAGCGATGCGTTGAGCTAACCGATACTAATGAACCGTGAGGCTTAACCTTACAACGCCGAAGGTGTTTTGGCGGAAGAGACAGAAGATTTTCAGCCTTGATACAGATTAACAGAATTTGCCTGGCGGCTTTAGCGCGGTGGTCCCACCTGACCCCATGCCGAACTCAGAAGTGAAACGCCGTAGCGCCGATGGTAGTGTGGGGTCTCCCCATGTGAGAGTAGGGAACTGCCAGGCATCAAATTTAGCGTGCTGATATGGCTCAGTTGGTAGAGCGCACCCTTGGTAAGGGTGAGGTCCCCAGTTCGACTCTGGGTATCAGCACCACTTTATACTTAGGTTAAAGTTCGGCAAGAAGTAAAAGAATTTGTCTGGCGGCTTTAGCGCGGTGGTCCCACCTGACCCCATGCCGAACTCAGAAGTGAAACGCCGTAGCGCCGATGGTAGTGTGGGGTCTCCCCATGTGAGAGTAGGGAACTGCCAGACATCAAATAAGTGAGAAGGCCATCCGAAAGGATGGCCTTTTTGCGTTTATGCCCAGAAAAAACGGTAGGCCGGGTAAGGCGAAGCCGCCACCCGGCAGAGCAAACGGCTAATGAATCACCTGCGACAGGAATGCTCGCGTACGTTCTGACTTCGGATGCGCAAAGAACTCATCCGGCGGCGCCTGCTCAACAATCTCTCCGCGGTCCATAAAGATCACCCGGTCAGCTACCGTTCTGGCAAAACCCATCTCATGCGTTACGCACAACATCGTCATACCGGATTGCGCCAGCCCAATCATGGTATCCAGTACCTCTTTCACCATTTCGGGATCCAGCGCAGATGTCGGTTCGTCAAACAGCATGATTTTGGGTTTCATGCACAGCGAACGGGCGATAGCCACACGCTGCTGTTGCCCGCCCGAGATCTGGCCGGGAAACTTATTGGCATGCTCCGCGATACGAACGCGTTCCAGGTAGTGCATCGCCAGCGCTTCCGCTTCCTGTTTCGGCATTTTTCGGACCCAAATAGGCGCAAGCGTACAGTTCTGCAGAACGGTCAGGTGTGGAAAAAGATTAAAGTGCTGGAATACCATACCCACTTCCTGGCGCACGCGTTCGATATTGCGGATATCTTCATTCAGCTCGATGCCATCTACAACAATGCGTCCTTGCTGATGTTCTTCAAGATGGTTAATACAGCGAATGGTTGTGGATTTACCTGAACCGGAAGGGCCGCAAAGGACGATGCGTTCGCCTTGCTTTACCTTAAGATTAATGTCTTTCAGGACATGAAACTGTCCATACCATTTATTCACATTTTCCAGCGTAATCATCGCGTCGGCGGGTGTCATAGTTATTTGGCTCATAATTTCCTCAGTGCGGTGTACGCCCGGTGTTAAAGCGCTTTTCCAGATGCTGGCTGTAGCGCGACATGCTAAAACAAAAGATCCAGTAGATCAGAGCGGCAAAGACATATCCTTCGGTGGACATGCCCAGCCAGACAGGGTCAACGGTTGCCTGTTGAACGCTGCTAAAGAGATCGAACAATCCGATGATGATCACCAGGCTGGTATCTTTAAAGAGAGCAATGATCGTATTGACCAGTCCAGGGATAACCAGCTTGAGCGCTTGCGGAAGGATCACCAGCCCCTGCGTCTTCCAGTAACCGAGCGCCAGCGATTCCGCCGCTTCGTACTGGCCTTTGGGCAACGCCTGCAGGCCACCGCGTACAACTTCAGCGACATAGGCGGACTGGAAGAGAATCACCCCGACCAGGGCACGGATCAGTTTGTCTATCGTTGTACCCTCTGCCATAAACAGCGGCAGCATGACCGACGACATAAACAGTACGGTGATGAGCGGTACTCCGCGCCAGAACTCAATGAAGATAACGGAGAGCACGCGAACGACCGGCATTTTTGAACGGCGTCCCAGGGCCAGTAAAATCCCCCACGGTAGCGCGCCGGCTATCCCCACTGAAGCGATAATCAATGTCAACGTCAGACCGCCCCACTGGCGTGTTTCAACGCGTTCCAGCCCCAGGAAACCGCCATACATCAGCACCCAGACAATAATCGGATAAACCACTGCCCAGACGGCAATATAGCGTCCACGATGAGGTAGCTTTTTCCAGAACATGACCGCGACAGAGAGCAGGCCGATAACCAGCGCCAGATTAATCCGCCAGCGCTGTTCATGGGGATACAATCCATACATGAACTGACCGAAACGTTCATGAATAAATACCCAGCAGGCACCGGCTTTTGTGCAGTCAGCTCGGGTTGAACCGACCCAGTTGGCCTGTAAAAACGCCCAGTTCAGCAGGGGAGGAATCAATTCCCACATGAGCCACAGGCAGACAATCGTCAGCAGGCTGTTGCTCCAGCTGGAGAACAGATTCTTGCGCGCCCAGAGAATGAAACGTCCACCTGTCGAGCTGGCAGGGCGCGAGGAGTGCGACAGTATCGCTTTTGTCATCATAGATCCTTAGCGCTCGACCAGTGCTATACGACGGTTATAAAGGTTCATCAGCAATGAAATCACCAGGCTGATGATCAAATAGACAGACATGGTGATGGCGATGGTTTCAATGGCTTGTCCGGTCTGGTTAAGCACGGTTCCGGCGAACAGAGACACCATATCCGGATAACCAATGGCAGCAGCCAGCGATGAGTTTTTGACAATGTTAAGATACTGGCTGGTCAGAGGCGGAATAATCACCCGTAGAGCCTGAGGAATAATGACCTGGCGAAGCGTCACGGTATTCGGCAAACCGAGTGAGCGTGCCGCCTCGTGCTGACCGTAAGGCACAGCCTGAATCCCGGAACGGATGATTTCCGCAATAAATGCGGAGGTATAAATCGAAAGCGCCAGCGTTAATGCGGCCAGTTCAGGAATTAATACCATCCCTCCCTGGAAGTTGAACCCGCGCAGATGGGGAATATCCCAGTGCAAGGCCGCACCAAAAAGCCAGTGAGCAACTAACGGTAAGCCAACAAGTAGCACAGCGCCAGTTGGCCATGTTTTACGAAGCTGCCCGGTTTTAATCTGGTGCTTACGGTTATAGCGAAACAGGCCGACAGAAATGGCGAGTGCAATAACAACGGCGACGATAAAGGCGTAAAGCCCTTCGGCTACCTGAGGAGAGGGGATGTATAACCCACGGTTACTGAGAAAAAACAGCTCAAACGCATCGACGGCCTGGCGGGGGCCAGGAAGGTTACGCAGCACCGCGAAATACCAAAAAAATATCTGCAGCAGCGGTGGGATGTTGCGGAATGTCTCAATATAAATGGTTGAAAGTTTCCGCAGGAGCCAGTTTTCAGAAAGGCGCGCCAGCCCAATAAAGAAGCCCAGGATGGAAGCGAAGACAATACACAGTGCGGATACCAGCAGCGTATTCAGTAAACCGACCACAAACACGCGTCCGTACGTGTCACCTTCCTGGTAGTCAATAAGGTGCTGAACAATCCCAAACCCTGCGCTGCGATCCAGAAACGCAAACCCGGAGGTGATACCGCGATTATTCAGGTTCGTGATGGTGTTATGGATGAGATACACGGCGATAAGAACAACCGCAACAATAGCAATAATCTGGAATAGCCAGGCGCGGACCGCGGGATGAGAAAAGGATAGCGATCCTTTTACGGCTGAGCGGCGATGGGACATAAAGAAACCTCAGTAACCATGACTCTGGAGTGGGCACTGCCCGAGCAGTGCCCGTTACAGCTATGACTTAACGTACTGGTGGCGCGTACTGAATACCGCCGTTATTCCAGAGATTGTTCTGGCCGCGTTTGATCTTCAGCGGGCTTTCCGATCCCACGTTACGCTCAAAGATCTCAGCATAGTTACCCACCTGTTTGATGATGTTGTAAGCCCACTTGTTATCCAGCTTCAGGTCCTTGCCGAAATCACCTTCTTTACCGAGCAGGTGCGCCATATCCGGGGTAGAAGGATTCGCCGCTTTCTCATCGACGTTTTTCGAGTTGATGCCCATCTCTTCTGCGTTCAGCATGGCAAACAGCGTCCAGCGAACAATGGAGAACCAGTCTTCATCGCCACGGCGTACAACGGGGCCGAGAGGTTCTTTGGAGATCACTTCAGGCAGGACAACCCACTCTGCCGGGTTGCTCAGCTTAATGCGTAAGGCATACAGCTGTGACTGGTCAGAGGCCAGCGTGTCGCATCGACCGGATTCCAGCGCTTTGGCTGACTCATCCGAGCGGTCGAAAGTCACAGGGGTGTATTTCATCTTATTTGCTTTGAAATAATCCGCGACGTTCAACTCGGTATCGGTGCCCGCCTGGATACACACGGTGGCGCCATCGAGCTCTTTGGCGCTTTTCAGGCCCGCTTTGTTGTGGGTCAGGAAGCCGATGCCGTCGTAATAGGTCACGCCGGTAAATGTCATCCCCATGCCTGCATCGCGGGAAGAGGTCCAGGTGGTATTACGGGAGAGCATGTCGACTTCACCGGACTGCAGCGCCGTAAAGCGTTCTTTCGCCGTCAGCGGGGTGTATTTTACTTTGCTGTCATCGCCAAAAACGGCGGCTGCAACGCCACGGCAGACATCCACATCGATACCGGTAAATTTGCCGTTCGCATCGGCATAAGAGAAGCCAGGCAAACCGTCACTGATACCGCATTGAACAAAACCTTTCTTTTTAACGGCATCCAG
This sequence comes from Enterobacter sp. MG-EB028, assembly GCF_056673305.1. Taxonomy (NCBI): domain Bacteria; kingdom Pseudomonadati; phylum Pseudomonadota; class Gammaproteobacteria; order Enterobacterales; family Enterobacteriaceae; genus Enterobacter; species Enterobacter sp. MG-EB028. The sequence goes on along the minus strand of NZ_CP195079.1, from coordinate 4,349,076 downwards.
TGTCGTTCCCGCATGGGCTTGACCGGCTACGGCAAACAACATGCCTGCAGCGGCCAGGCTGGCTATCATCGTCTTTTTCATAATGCATCCTGTGTGGCGAAATTTATCGTTATAGAAGCGTTTTAAGCGCTTAACCTGTCTGTGGCGTTGGCCAACGTTTATAAAGCAAACGTAATGCCAGTTTTGCGTTCGACGAAATAAGAGACGAGTGAACGCTTAATGCTGAGTGTAGACAGGCTTAAATAAAACGAGCGCCCCGAAACGGTGCGAAATTACAACCTGTGCCACAAATCGGAGCAAAAGTTTTGAGTCGGGTCAGGAAAAAGAAGAGGTAGTTTCCAGGGTGAATATTGGCAGGGTATTCAATAATATTAATGTGTGAAAATCATCACGATAGAATAAGTAATTTGAATGAGTATGCGAAAAACTTGTGACTGACTTCAGTCTTGGATTAATTACGTGAATAAATACGGGGCTATTTTTTTACTTATTTGAAAATACTGCACCCATTAAAAGCAAAAGCGCGGCCAGAGCCGCGCTTTCTGAACAGATGTTACTTCGTCAGGGCAACAATACCCAACGTCAAACCTGCCACTGCGGCAGCACCGCCGGCGATAGCACCTGCTGTTTCCCAGTTATCCTGGGTGGTGCCTTTCATACAGGTATTGGTATGAACCAGTCGACCCTGGTCATCGTAAACCGGTACACATGGAGAGTCGTGCGCGCAACCAGCAAGCAGCGCAGCGAGAAGTGCAACGGAAATGAATCTTTTCATGATGTTACCTCAGTATTATTTCTCATTCGCTACAAAGCCAGGAGGGCTATTAACGAACTGGAGATTATTTTACCACCAGGGTAAGTCCCCGTTACACGAGGAATAATCTCAAATTATGTAGTTTGTAAAAATCATGGAGAAAAGTCGGGTTCAGGATGAATTCATGGAGAAATTATGAAGTGGCAAGATGGTGTTTTTACTTAATGCAAACTCATGCATTTTTAATAATCAACCCTCTAATATCTAATCCATTGTTTATATTAAAAATAAAAAAGGCACCAAAAGGTGCCTTTCAGAGATACATTACTCTTTATGGCTGGTGAAGCGTCGCCGGACCACCACAAAGAAGACGGGCACGAAGAAAATTGCCAGAAGCGTTGCGGAAAGCATGCCTCCCATCACGCCCGTACCGACGGCATTTTGCGCACCGCTCCCGGCCCCGGTACTGATCACCAGCGGCATGACGCCAAGGATAAAGGCCAGGGAGGTCATCAGGATCGGACGAAGGCGCATTCTTGAGGCTTCCAGGGTGGCTTCAACGATCCCTTTACCTTCTTTCTCCATCAGGTCTTTAGCAAATTCGACGATCAGGATGGCGTTTTTCGCCGATAGCCCAATCGTCGTCAGCAGGCCGACCTGGAAATAGACGTCATTGTTTAACCCGCGCAGCGACGCCGCGAAAAGGGCCCCGATGACGCCCAGCGGCACAACCAGCATAACGGAGAAGGGAATGGACCAGCTTTCATACAGCGCTGCCAGACACAGGAACACCACGATCAGTGAAATGGCGTACAGTGCAGGCGCCTGGTTACCGGAAAGGCGCTCCTGATAAGACATTCCCGTCCAGTCATAGCCGATGCCGGAAGGCAGTTTTGCCGCCAGGCTTTCCATCATCACCATGGCCTCACCGGTACTTTTTCCAGGGGCTGATTCACCGAGGATTTCCATGGACGGCATGCCGTTGTAGCGTTCCAGACGAGGAGAACCGTAAACCCAGTGAGCGCTGCTAAAGGATGAGAACGGCACCATTTCCCCATTCGCGCTGCGTACGTAGAGGTTGTTGATGTCCCCCGGCAGCATACGGAATTTCGCATCCGCCTGGACGTAAACTTTTTTCACGCGGCCATGATCGATAAAGTCATTCACATAGGTACCACCTAATGCCGTCGATATCGTCTGGTTGACGTCAGATATGCTAATACCCAGCGCCTGCGCTTTCTCCTGATCGACATCCAGCTTGAACTGCGGGGTATCCTCCAGACCGTTAGGACGCACGCGAACCAGCAGATCAGGGTGCTCTTTCACCATGCCAAGCAGCTGATTACGCGCCTGCGTCAGCTGGGTATGCCCCAGGTTTGCCTGATCGATAAGTTCAAAGTCGAAGCCCGTTGCGGTTCCCAGCTCGATAATAGCCGGCAGGTTAAACGGGAACACAAGGCCGTCTTTAATCTGGCTGAATGCTCTTGTTGCACGGCCGACGATTGCCTCAACGCTATTTTCTTCCCCCGAACGTTCTTCCCAGGGCTTCAGGCTGACGAAGGCAATACCGGAGTTCTGGCCCTGGCCGCTAAAGCTAAAGCCGTTCACCGTAAACACGGATTCAACGTTCGCCTTCTCTTTATTCAGGTAGTAGTCCTGAACCTGGTCGAGAACCTGCTGAGTCCGCGTCTGGGTCGCACCAGCCGGGAGTTGAACCATTGTCATAAACACCCCCTGATCCTCTTCGGGCAGGAAGGAGGTGGGTAAGCGCAGAAACAGCACCGCCATCCCACCAACAATTATGACGTACACCACCAGATAGCGACCGGTCTTACGCAAAATACCGCTCACGCTGTTACTGTAGTGCTCCACGCTCTTATCAAAGAGTGCATTAAACCAGCCAAAGAACCCCCCTTTTTTCTCATGATGATCGCCAGAGACGGGTTTAAGCAACGTTGCGCACAGTGCGGGCGTCAGGATCAGCGCAACCAGCACGGAGAGCGCCATGGCGGAAACGATAGTCAGTGAGAACTGGCGATAGATGGCTCCCGTCGAGCCGCCAAAAAAGGCCATCGGAACAAAGACCGCCGAGAGGACCATAGCGATCCCCACCAGCGCGCCCTGGATCTGCCCCATCGACTTCTGCGTGGCCTCTTTCGGTGGCAGCTTGTCCTCAACCATCACGCGCTCAACGTTCTCGACCACCACGATGGCGTCATCAACCAATAGCCCTATCGCCAGCACCATCCCGAACATCGTCAGGGTGTTGATAGAGAAACCGAACGCCGCCAGAACCGCGAAGGTACCCAGAAGAACCACCGGCACCGCGATAGTTGGGATGAGCGTCGCCCGCAGGTTTTGCAAGAACAAATACATGACCAGGAAGACCAGAACGATCGCTTCAAACAGGGTCTTCACCACTTCATGAATAGAAATTTTCACAAATGGGGTGGTGTCATAGGGGTAGACGACCTTAAGCCCCTGCGGGAAGAACTGTTGCAGTTGCGCCAGCTTGCTCTTGATGGCTGCCGCTGTATCCAGCGCGTTTGCCCCGGTTGCCAGCTTAATCCCCAGACCGGTGGCGGCCTGCCCGTTGATTTTGGTCACCATGTTGTAGTTTTCGCCACCCAGCTCAATGCGAGCGACATCCTTCAGGTGAACCATCGAGCCATCCTGATTTACCTTGAGCGTCACGCGGCCAAACTCCTCCGGTGATTTCAGGCGGGTTTGCGCGATGATGGAGGCATTCAGCTGCTGCCCGGGCACAGACGGCGTGCCGCCCAACTGGCCTGCCGCAATCTGGTCGTTCTGAGTTTTCAACTGGTTGATAATATCCAGCGGCGTCAGCTGGTATTTATTCATTGCATTGCTGTCGAGCCAGATGCGCATCGCATACTGGGCACCAAACAGCTGAACGTCGCCGACGCCCGTCGTTCGGCTGATGGCATCTTTGACGTTCGAGGCGACATAGTCGGAGATATCATCCTGAGTAAGGTTTTTGTTGTCCGAAACAAAACCGGCGACCAGCAGGAAGCTGCTGCTGGATTTCTCAACGCCAATCCCTTGCTGCTGTACCTCTTGCGGCAGCAGCGGCATGGCGAGCTGCAGCTTGTTCTGCACCTGCACCTGGGCGATGTCCGGATCCGTTCCTGATTCGAAGGTCAGCGTAATGGTGACGTTACCCGCTGAATCGCTGGTGGAAGACATATACATCAGGTTATCGATACCGTTCATGTTCTGTTCGATAACCTGGGTCACGGTATCCTGCACCGTCTGGGCGTCAGCGCCGGGGTAGGTTGCGGAAATCGCCACGGCAGGCGGGGCAATCGTTGGATACTGGGCGACGGGCAGTTTGAGAATAGCCAGGCCGCCAGCAATCATTAGAATGATGGAAAGCACCCAGGCGAAAACTGGCCTCTGAATAAAGAAATTAGCCATGTCGTCGTTCCTTAACCGGCGGGAGTCGTGGTGGTATCTGGCGTGGCGACGACGGTAGCGCCGGGTCTGACTTTTTGTAATCCGCTGACGATCACGCGGTCACCGTTTTTCAGCCCTTCCGTCACCAGCCAGCGATCGCCAATGGCCTGGGGCGCAACGACGGTACGTGATTCAACCTGGTTTTTATCGTTTACCACCAGCACGGTTGCGTCGCCTCGCGGCGTGCGGGTCACGCCCTGCTGCGGAACCAGAATGGCATCTGGCTGTGTTCCCTCATCTATACGGGCGCGAACAAACATCCCAGGTAACAGCATGTGTTGAGGATTCGGGAAAATGGCACGCAGCGTGATTGAGCCGGTGCTTTCATCCACCGTAACGTCGGAGAACTGCAGGGTGCCTTTCAGCGGATAGGGCTGGCCATTCTCCATCAGCAGCTCAACGCTGCTGGCCGTATCTCCTTTTTGCAGGCTCGTCTGCTTCAGTCGCATGAATTCATTGCTTGACTGGGTGACATCGACATAAATCGGATCGAGTTGCTGGACCGTTGCCAGCGCCGCGGCCTGTCCGTTCGTGACGAGCGCCCCTTCCGTTACGCTGGATTTACCGATGCGGCCATCGACAGGGGACGTCACTTTGGTATACGCAAGGTTGATACGTGCGCTTTCAACGCCCGCTTTTGCGGCGACGACGCTGGCATCTGCCTGCTGGGCGGTGGCCACGGCCTGGTCATACTCCTGTTTGCTGACGTACTGCGTCCCCACCAGAGGCAGATAACGTTTCACCGTCAGGTGTGCAATTTTGGCCGCCGCCTGCGCCTTTGCCAGCTCGCCTTTCGCGCTGTCGTAAGCCGCCTGATAGGTCGCAGGATCAATCTGATACAGTGAATCCCCTGCTTTTACATCGCTACCTTCCGTGAAGTTGCGACGCAGAATAATACCGCTAACCTGTGGACGAACCTCCGCAACGCGGAACGCATCGGTTCTGCCCGGTAGTTCAGTTGTGACAGCCAGCGGCGCGCTTTTCACGATATGGACGCTGACCTGAGGCGCCTGCGCATGTTGTTGATGATTTTCCTGGCCATCGCATCCAGTGAGCAGCACAGCGCAGACAATGAAACCGGCTAAGGGTAAACGTCTGAAATGATTCGTCATTACTGTTCCTTTAAATACCCATTAACCGATGTTTGCCGTAGATCGGTAGTTGGGGCAGAGGGAAAAAATAAAATGTAGCTGCGTATAATAATGAGGGTATTTAATGTTTTTTAATTTATAAGTGCGAATAACGAGGCCCTGGAGGAAAATCAGAATCAGTCCCGTAGAAAATACGGATATACTTCTGCCCGGTAAATCAGATTAATAGAGCTTAATGGATAAAGTATTCATTTCATGAATTTGATTTTAAGAATGTATTTGCATTAATTATGGATTAAGTAAATTGACTTTTTTTGTGCAAAAATAAAACGGGTTTTAGTGAATACTTCCAGCCATCCGAACCTGATGTTACATATATACCCAGTGAGTTAAGAGTAGCTGCCAATGGCGCGTAAAAAGAAAGAAGAGGCTCAACAAACCCGACAGCAGTTGATTGAAGCGGCTATCGGGCAGTTTGCGACGCGGGGCGTAGCCAGCACGACGTTGACCGATATCGCAGATGCCGCAAAGGTTACTCGCGGTGCTGTCTACTGGCACTTTAACAGTAAAGCAGAAATATTTAATGCCATTTGGGAACAGCAATTACCGCTGCGTGACATCATTCGCGACAGGCTCTCTTTCTCCGAAAGTGATGATCCATTGTTAATGCTTCGTGAGCAATTTATTACTGCGCTGCAATATATCGCGCACGAACCTCGTCAATGTGCGCTGTTACAAATCTTGTATCATAAGTGTGAATTTACTAGCGATATGATTTCAGAAAATGAAATTCGGAAACGCATTTGGTTCAATTATGATTTTTTGCGCGTCACTCTGGAAAATTGTATTTCTCAGAACATTATTTCGTCGCAGGTAAACGTTGAACTGACCATGATCGTATTCCACGGTTTCTTTAGCGGCATCATTAAAAACTGGTTAATGAATACCGACAGTTTTAATCTTTATCAGCAGGCGCCAGCCCTGGTCGACAGTATTCTGGCGACACTCCCTGTCTTGCGAGTGTCGCCTCGTGATGACTACAGCTCAGCGCCAGGCAACATTTCACCCCGTGCGCAAAGCGCCTCGATGGTCTGCGCGCTGGTGGGTTTACCTAACAGATAACCCTGTAAGGTATGACAGCCCAGCTCCGTCAAAAAGGCCTGCTGCGCTTCGGTTTCCACACCTTCAGCCACGACTTTCAGGTTGAGCGTTTTCGCGAGGGCTACAATCGCAGAGACAATGGTGGCATCCTCGCTTTCCCCGCTTAACTCTTTCACAAACGCTCTGTCTATCTTCAGTTCACAGGCCGGTAAACGCTTGAGATACAGCAGGCTCGAATATCCGGTCCCAAAATCATCAATCGAAGCTTTCACACCTGCATCCGTCAGCTCTGTCAGCACCCGAACGCTCTCATCGGGGTTGCTCATTGCCGTGGTTTCCGTGACTTCCAGGATCAACATCTCCGGCGGGAGGTGATGACGCTCCAGGCAGTCGAGCACTGTTTTAACCAGCGAGGGCTGTTCAAACTGCAACGTCGACAGGTTTACCGCCATTGACCAGTTCCGATGCCCCTGAAGATGCCATTCTCTTAATTGGCGACAGGCTTCATTGATCGCCCAGTTACCAATAGGAATGATAAGCCCGGTTTTTTCCGCCAGCGGCAGGAAAACATCCGGCGTCAGTAAACCCTGCTTCGGATGCTGCCAGCGCAGCAGCGCCTCAAACCCGAGGAGGGGGCCAGCGGGCGCGTGAAATTTTGGCTGATAAAGCAGGCGCAGTTCATTGCGATCGATGGCCATCCACAGATCGTTCATTAACTGAAGATGGGTCTGCGCCAGCGTGTTCATAGAGGGCTGGAAAAAGTGATACCCGTTTCGGCCCATATGCTTGGTGTGGTACATCGCCGCGTCGGCGTTAAACATCAGCTCACGTTCGGTTTTGCCGTCGTGAGGGTACAGGGCGATACCAATGCTAAGCGTTACCACCAGTTCGTAGGGTTCGAGAGTGAACGGGCTATCGATCGCCCGCACCAGCGAATTTGCCAGCGAGGCTGCATCGTCCGGACCTTCTCCCTCAGCAAGCAGAACAAACTCATCACCGCCAATACGTGCAAGGGTAAACTGGCCCTTCAGGAGATGCAGCAGACGCTGCGTAACGGCGACCAGCAGCCTGTCACCGACATCATGGCCGTAGGCGTCATTGATGGCTTTAAAACCGTCGAGATCCATGAACATCAGGGCGAAATGGGTACCTTCACGGTCTGCTTTGCTGATGGCCTGATCGAGCCGGTCCTCCATCAGGATACGGTTGGGCAGACGCGTCAGCGTATCGTGCAGCGCCAGTTGCGCAAGTTCCCGGTTCGCTTCTGCCAGCGACGAGGCCAGAAGGGCGGTACGTGCCTGCAGGCGAGCATCCAGCATCGACACCAGCAGGGTGATCCCAAGAATAGAGAGCGCGACGACGCTGACCAGCACGGCCAGCCAGCTGCCGTTAATACCCTCATGGTGAACCATTGTGGACATTGGAAACTGCGCGGCTTTCATCCCGGCGTAGTGCATACCGGCGATGGCAATTCCCATCGTGATGGCGGCTCCCAGGCGCATCAGCACCACCTGCGCGGCTTCGTGGCGCAGGCGGAAGGTCAGCCACAATGCTGCAAGCGAAGCGGCAAGCGCAATCATGACCGAAATGGCTACCCACAACGTGTCCCAGATGATCCCTGGCATCACCTCCAGTGCCGCCATACCGGTGTAATGCATGGCAACAATCCCGATTCCCATCACCAGAGCGCCGGGGAGCAGGCGGCGCAAGTGCAGCTGTTCACAGCTGACTAGCCATAGCGCAAACAGTGATGACCCTACGGCAATGACCATGGATAACATCGTCAGGCCCGCGTTGTAACTCATGCTCATGGAGAGATCCATCGCCAGCATGCCGATAAAGTGCATGGCCCATACGCCAATGCCCATTGCAACACTGCCTCCCGCCAGCCAGATGCGCGCTGCGACGCCCTGACTCCCGGCGACACGTGCAGCCATATTCAGCGCGGTGTAAGCCGCAAGGATGGCAACAACGAAGGAGAGGACTACAAGGATAGGGTTGTATTGGCTAACCAGCATGGTCGGTTCTACTCGAGTGTGACGTTACGCGGGAGAGGTTGAGAAGGGCGAGACATTATCACCGTCAGGTAACGGCTCAAAGGAATTTAAATCCCCGTTTTTAGTGGGTAATACGGGGGGAGAGGGAGGGGCGTCAGGTCGTTAATCGAGTTCTGAACAGTTCACTAATTTCAGCGGATTCACGGAGTTCATATTGCGGCACTTGTCGGTTTCGGTGCTCATCAGTTCAATCCACTGCATCAGGAGGGCATCGAAAAGGAAAACCGAGATTGCAAAGACAACCAGCCACCAGTATTTACGAATCATTATGTCATTCCGCGTGAAGAGAGCCACTGAAGTGGTGGAAATATACACGAAAAGAAACGGTTTAAAAGCGGGATAAGCGAAGGTTTACAAAGCGTTGACGGTGACAGAACAAGGCAATAAAAAAGGCGCATCCCCATGCCAGGTAGCGCCTTTTTAAACAAGCATTTAACTGATTAGTATCAGTTCATGCCGTATTTTTTCAGTTTCTTACGCAGAGTACCACGGTTGATACCCATCATCAGCGCAGCGCGGGTCTGGTTACCGCGGGTGTATTGCATCACCATGTCCAACAGTGGCTGTTCAACTTCAGCCAGTACCAGCTCATACAGGTCATTAACATCCTGACCATTCAGTTGAGCAAAATAGTTCTTCAGTGCCTGTTTAACCGAGTCACGCAGGGGCTTTTGAGTTACCTGATCCTGAGAGTTAACGGTAGAAACGGTCAGTACGTCAGAATTTACGCGTTGTTCGAACATAGTTCTGTCAGCTCTTTATTTCATTACGCAAGATTTTCGAAGTATGCCTCCAACGCCTCCAGCTGTTCGCTGGCATCCTCAATGGCGTTGAATGTGCGCCGAAACTGGTCATCTGGAGCGTGCTCCTGGAGATACCAGGAGACGTGTTTACGCGCAATTCGGTACCCTTTTGCCTGACCGTAGTGGTCATGCAGTTCCCGAACATGCGAACAAAGCAAGCGCTTTACCTCTGCCAGAGGCAGCGGGGCAAGCAGCTCCCCAGTGTCCAGATAGTGCTGGATTTCCCGGAAGATCCAGGGTCTTCCCTGAGCTGCACGTCCTATCATCAGAGCATCAGCTCCCGTATAGTCGAGTACAGCCCTGGCTTTAAGCGGGTCAGTTATGTCGCCATTCGCGATAATCGGAATGGAAACCTTCTGCTTAACTGCCCGAATGCTGTCGTATTCAGCTTCACCATTGAACAAACAGGCGCGAGTGCGTCCATGGATGGTCAGGGCCTGAATACCACAATCTTCGGCCAGTTGGGCAATCTCTACACAGTTACGGTGTTCCGGCGACCAACCCGTGCGAATCTTCAACGTAACAGGAACGTCCACTGCGCTGACAACCGCCGTCAGGATAGCTTTCACCTGGTCGGGGTATTGCAGAAGGGCTGAACCTGCAAGCTTGCGATTCACCTTTTTGGCCGGGCAACCCATATTGATATCAATAATCTGGGCACCACTTTCCACGTTAATACGCGCGGCATCTGCCATCTCTTCAGGCACGCTTCCGGCAATTTGCACGGTGCGAATCCCTGGTTCATCAATGTGCACCATCCGAAGGCGGGATTTATCGCTTTCCCAAACCTGCGGGTTAGACGACATCATCTCGGATACGGTTAAACCGGCTCCCATCTCATAGCACAGCGTCCTGAACGGCCGGTCGGTAATACCTGCCATAGGGGCTGCGATCAGGCGATTTCTAAGCTGGTGGTGTCCGATGCGCATGAGTTAAGAAATGACCATACTGTGACTGCAAGGCGGCGTATATTACGCATTTTTTGCACGAGATGAAAGGCCAAACTTTGAACAATCCACTGTTATAGATCAAGGAATCGCCGCTCAATCTTTACGTTGAAAATTATTCATTATTTAAATCATTAGGTTATGCGTGAATGGTTGTTTTATGGGCGCTTACAATTTCCCGTAACTTCTCATCAATTCTGAAGAAATGCGACATATGAGCGGGATAATCTGCTGTTTTTAGCAGCAGGCTATCCCGCTTGTTTGCGATCTACGTCGCATTTTAGAACATGATCTCAGGGCAAAAAATGCAGGTTATTCGACCACAAGACGACCATGCAGGGACTGTACCGGACGGTTATTATCGTGATGCATTGTGTGGGTGAATTTCTCAAGCTGTTCAGCGGAGACCGTCAGAGGATGTTTAAGCACGATCCAGGTGACGCCTTCTGAACAGGGTGGCGTGGTGAGCGAACCGCTAAAACGCCAGTACGTTTTATCTTCCGGCAGCAGCTTATTCATGTTGAGATCCTGTTTGATGGAGACGTTCAGCTCAGCCTGCTGAGGCATCACGTTCCACAGTTTATCAAGCTCCGGATTCTCGGCCCCTTTGTCGAACATGACCGCAACCACTGCCAGTTCTCCCTTCTCATTTTTATGCACCAGATGCATTTCCATCGCGTAATGCTTGCCATGCACGGTATTTTCGCTCGGCGCGTGGAAATGGAACTGTTGTAGCGTCCAGGATTGCTTATCCAGAGTGATGCTGTCGCGGGTGTCGGCCTGCTCGCTTGCCTGAATGGTATGGCCATTGTTTGTTAGCGTTACAGGGCCGTCAACGTAGTGCGTTTGCAGCGGAGTGAGATGGGCGTTAGCGGTCGAATCAATATTTATGGGAGACTGGTTCATTCCGCTGTTACAGGTTTTGTACGCTTCATCCAGTTCGCCCCAGTGCTCCGGTGAACTTTCACCTTTGTAGCTCCAGTGTGATGCGCATGCTGAAGCCGAGATCATGCTCAGCGCTAACAGCGCTGCCTTGCTATAAACGTGTTTCATAATATTCTTCCTGTGAATTTTTATTATCCAAATCAAAATATATCAATATGATTTGTATGGGTATTTTACCGGAGGCAGGCAAAGGGAGGGAGGAATATTCGAGGAGAAAAGGCGTGGTCAGAGGACCACGCCAAATACTTAATTTTTACGACCGGTAATACGGCACCACTCTTCCTTCTCCACTACAGGGTCGAGAGCGAAAAGATCGGCGTAGGCTTCGCAAACGCTGTCCGCCTGGCTTGCCAGGATGCCAGAAAGTCCCAGCAGACCGCCCTCAACGGGCAGCACGCTGATTAATGGCGCCAGTTCACGCAGCGGGCCCGCGAGAATGTTAGCGACCACCACATCGGCTTTCATGGCTTCTGGCTGCGCATCAGGCAGATATAGCTCCAGGCGATCGGAGACGCCGTTACGCTCGGCATTATCGCGGCTGGCCTGAATGGCCTGCGGATCGATATCGATCCCGATGGCTTTCGCCGCGCCCAGCTTCAGGGCGGCAATCGCGAGGATCCCGGAACCACAGCCGAAGTCGATCACCGTCTTACCTTCCAGATCCAGACCATCCAGCCACTGCAGGCACAGAGACGTGGTTGGGTGGGTACCGGTGCCAAACGCCAGGCCTGGGTCAAGCATCACATTGACGGCATTTTCATCGGGAACCTCGCGCCAGCTTGGGCAGATCCACAGACGTTTGCCGAACTGCATCGGGTGGAAGTTGTCCATCCACTCCCGTTCCCAGTCTTTGTCTTCCAGCTGTTCGATTTTATGCACAAAACCCGCACCCAGAAGGGGATGGTTTTCCAGAATCGCCACCACCTCTTTCATGTCGGTTTCGGCATCGAACAGGCCAATCACGTCGGTATCGCCCCACAGGCGCGTTTCGCCTGGCAGCGGTTCAAAGACCGGCGTGTCATGCGTGTCCTGGAAGGTAATGGAGACGGAGCCTGCCTCCATCAGCGCATCGCTCAGCTCTTCGGCGTTCGCGCCGGTTGTGTTCAGTTTTAGTTGGATCCACGGCATGGCAAAACTCTTTATTTATCAGGAGAAATCATAGCGGGTTGTGGGACGGGCTGACCGAAACGGTTCCCCACCACAAACGCCAGTAAACTTAGCAGTAACGAAGGCACAATTGGATGGAAGCCCAGGTACTGAATCTTAAATGTCGCAAGGATGGCATACAGCACACCGCCAACAATCATTGCGCTCAGCGCACCTGCAGCGTTCGCGCGTTCCCAGTAAAGACCCAATACCAGCGGCCACAGGAAAACGGCTTCCAGACCGCCAAACGCAAGCAGGTTCAGCCAGATGATCATCTCCGGCGGACGCCATGCGGCTAACATCAGCAAAGCTCCTAACACCAGCGTAATGACGGCAGACATCCGCTTCAGGCGACGTTCATTTTCAACCTGCTCAGGGCGCAGGTTCAGATAGAGATCTTTAATGATCGTAGCGGAACTTTGCAGTAACTGGGCGTTGATGGTCGACATAATGGCGGCCATCGGTGCGGCGAGGAAGATCCCGGCGGCAAAGGGGGGCAGCACTTTAACCATCAGGGTCGGGATCACCAGATCCGGCACGGTAAGATCGGGGATCACCGCGCGCCCTAATGCCCCCGCCAGATGCATACCAAACATCAGGATCGCGACCACAATTGTCCCGATAATGATGCCCTTGTGAACGGCTTTACTGTCTTTATAGGAGATACAGCGCACGGCGGTATGCGGCAGACCAATCACTCCGAAGCAGACTAACACCCAGAACGAGGTCATAAAGGTCGGCGAAAGGATATCATCTGCACCCTGTGGTGATACCAGTTTGGGGTCAATCGCTTCCAGGGTTTCCACCGCGTGAGTGAGTCCACCCGCGGCATGGACAATGCCCACCAGCAGAACAATCGTGCCGATGAGCATAACCATTCCCTGCAGCGTATCGTTCAGCACGCTGGCGCGGAATCCGCCAAACGCAGTATACAGCGCGATGCTTACCCCGAAGATGATGAGGCCCGTCTCGTAAGGGATGCCGGCCGCCGTTTCCAGCAGGCGTGCTCCGCCGATAAACTGTACGGTCATCGCACCGATAAAGGCCACCAGCAGGCTCAGGCTCGCCAGCCACACCAGCAAGCGGCTCTGATAGCGGGCAAACAGCATATCGTTGAGCGTTACGGCATTATAGCGGCGCGCCAGAATAGCAAATTTTTTGCCCAGTATGCCCAGCGAAAGCCAGACGGCAGGCAGCTGGATCATAGCCAGCAATACCCAGCCTAACCCGTACTTGTAGGCCGCACCGGGGCCGCCAATAAACGAGCTGGCGCTAATATAGGTCGCAGTCAGCGTCATCGCCAGTACAACGCCGCCCATCGAACGGCTGCCGAGGAAATACTCATTCAGGAAAGCGCCGGTCGCTCTTTTACGCATGGCATAAATGGATAAACCAAACACGACCAGCAGGTATGCGACAAGCGGCAGAATGACTTCAAGCTGCATCATCGTCCTCCAGCGGAATATCCCGGTAGATGAATTTCACCATCGCCCAGCACAGCAGAATAAACACCAGTGGTACCAGCAGGCAGGCCATTTCAAACCAGTGTGGGAGGCCGGTAATGCCGATAGCTGAATCAGGTATGTAAGCGGTTACTAACCATGCGGCAAGATAGAGAAGGGTCAGCCACAGCGCCCAGCGCGCTTCTTTATGGGCCTGAACAAAACGTTTGTCCATTTTTAGTCCCTTGTGGATGCAGAAAGCGGGGATTGTACATGATGGGGCTTTGCGATCCCCAGAAATAAAAAAAGGCCGGATAATCCGGCCTTTTAGCAACACAGCTCTCTTACTTCTCGTTCAGGCCGAGTTTTTTCTCCAGGTAGTGGATGTTGGTTCCACCATTCTGGAAGTGCTCGTCGCTCATGATACGCATCTGCAGATCAACGTTGGTTTTGATACCGTCGATGATCAATTCCTGCAGGGCGTTCTTCATGCGGGCAATCGCCACGTCACGGTTTTCGCCGTAGCAGATGAGCTTGCCGATCATTGAGTCATAGTACGGCGGTACGGTGTAACCGGCGTAGATATGAGATTCCCAGCGCACGCCAAAGCCACCCGGCGCGTGGAAACGCGTGATTTTACCCGGGCTTGGCAGGAAGGTGTTCGGGTCTTCGGCGTTGATACGGCACTCTACCGCATGGCCTTTGACCACAACTTCTTCCTGCTTGATGGACAGCGGCTGGCCTGCAGCGATACGCAGCTGCTCTTTGATCAGGTCAACGCCGGTGATCATTTCGGTAACCGGGTGCTCAACCTGAATACGGGTGTTCATTTCAATGAAGTAGAACTCGCCGTTTTCGAACAGGAACTCAAAGGTACCCGCCCCGCGATAGCCGATATCGACACACGCTTTGGCGCAACGCTCGCCGATGTAGCGACGCAGTTCCGGGGTAATGCCCGGCGCTGGCGCTTCTTCGACCACTTTCTGGTGACGACGTTGCATGGAGCAGTCACGTTCTGCCAGATAGATCGCGTTACCCTGACCGTCGGCCAGCACCTGAATTTCGATGTGGCGTGGGTTTTCCAGGTATTTTTCCATGTACACCATGTCATTGCTGAAAGCTGCTTTCGCTTCCGCTTTGGTCATGGAGATGGACTGCGCCAGTTCAGCATCGCTGCGCACAACGCGCATACCGCGACCGCCGCCGCCGCCGGACGCCTTGATGATAACCGGGTAGCCAATGCGTTTAGCATGAGCACGGTTAGCATCCATGTCGTCGGTCAGAGGGCCGTCAGAGCCTGGTACGGTTGGAACACCGGCTTTTTTCATCGCGGTGATTGCAGACACCTTGTCGCCCATCAGGCGGATGGTGTCGGCTTTCGGGCCAATGAAGATAAAGCCAGAGCGTTCGACCTGCTCAGCAAAGTTGGCGTTCTCAGAGAGGAAGCCGTAACCCGGATGAATTGCCACCGCGCCGGTGATTTCAGCGGCGCTGATGATAGCCGGGATGTTCAGATAGCTTTTTACGGACGGAGCCGGGCCAATACAGACCGTCTCATCCGCCAGCAATACGTGTTTTAAATCGCGATCCGCGCTTGAGTGCACAGCGACGGTCTTGATGCCCAGTTCTTTACAGGCACGAAGAATACGCAGTGCGATCTCGCCGCGGTTGGCGATAACAATTTTATCCAGCATGTACGCCTCGTTACTCGATGACGACCAGCGGCTCGTCAAATTCAACCGGCTGACCACTTTCGACCAGAATCGCTTTCACAGTACCTGATTTGTCTGCTTCGATCTGGTTCATCATTTTCATCGCTTCAACGATGCACAGGGTATCGCCTACGTTGACTTTCTGACCCACTTCGATGAACGCCTTCGCGTCCGGGCTCGGGGTGCGGTAGAAAGTACCAACCATTGGGGAACGTACGATGTGACCACTGATTTCTGCTGCAGCGGCAGGTGCGGCTTCAGCTGCTGCTGGCGCAACGGCTGCGGAAAGCGCAGGCTGCTGCACTGGCGCAGCGTAAGCTTGCTGCATTACCGGGAAGCTAGCGGCTGGGGCTGCACGGCTGATGCGTACAGACTCTTCGCCTTCAGAAATTTCCAGTTCGGAGATGCCTGATTCTTCAACCAGCTCGATCAGTTTTTTAATCTTACGAATATCCATGAGTGGGTTCCGTACTCTTGTTTAGTGTGATTGTGACAAGCGTTTTACCGCTGT
This sequence comes from Enterobacter sp. MG-EB028, assembly GCF_056673305.1. Taxonomy (NCBI): domain Bacteria; kingdom Pseudomonadati; phylum Pseudomonadota; class Gammaproteobacteria; order Enterobacterales; family Enterobacteriaceae; genus Enterobacter; species Enterobacter sp. MG-EB028. Next base: position 4,333,090 of record NZ_CP195079.1, on the reverse strand, counting down.
CTGTAAAGCGTATGAATAGCCGTCTGCGCCCAGTCCGCAGATAACGCCAGCAGCGATATCCGACAGATACGAATGGTGGCGGAACGGCTCTCGGGCGTGCACGTTACTCAGGTGGATCTCGATAAACGGGATACTCACCGCGAGCAGTGCGTCGCGGATAGCAACACTGGTGTGCGTAAACGCGGCCGGATTGATCAGGATATAGTCCACATTGTCTTTAGCCTGATGAATACGGTCGATGATTGCGTACTCCGCGTTTGACTGAAAATGATCCAAATCCACATTCAGTGACGCTGCTTCCGTGCTCAGACGGTTAACAATTTCGCTCAATGTCAGTGTGCCGTACTTCTCTGGCTCACGGGTGCCGAGCATGTTCAGGTTCGGTCCGTTTAAAACTAAGATATGGAACTTATCAGTCATTATGCCGCTATCTCCTGCGATTCTCGGGTAAAAAACAAAATATACCGTCGAAGCGCAAATGTCACCTTTTCAGAGGCCCAAAACCGCTGTCAGGCGAACCAAGGTCGCACATTATAACGATTTCGTAGCATTTGGCAGCTAAATACTGGTCTTATCAGGGAAGATTATCAACCGCAATCCAAAAAAGATTTGCGGTTGAGAGGTAATCTGCGGGAAAACGCACAGTTTCGCGAACTATCGCAACCACTGGCGGAACTTCTTGTAACGCCATGCTAAAAGCGCTACGGCCGCCAGCGCGTAAAGGACCGGCTGCGGAGAGAGGATCTTCACCGACCACAGATAATGAATGGGGGCGAGGATCGCGACAAGATAGACGAAGTTGTGCAGCAGCTGCCAGCGACGGCCCAGCTTTCGCTGCGCATATTGCGTGGAGGTCAGCGCTAACGCCAGTAAAATCACCCAGCTCACAATACCCAGCGTCAGATAAGGTCTAGTCACCAGTTCGCGGCCAAGCAGTGTCAGATTGTTAATTCCCAGTTCCAGCAGGGCATAGCTGGTGAGGTGCAGGGTCGCCCAGGCAAAACACCATAGCCCTAAAAGCCGACGGGTGCGTATCAATAGTGGCTGTTTAGCGTAGCGCGCCAGCGGCGAGACGAGCAAGGTGGCCAGCAAAAATTTCAGAGCCATCCGACCCGTAAAATGCTGGATATCTTTTGCCGGATCGGCGCTAAAGAGGCCCTGGCTGGCGGCCCAGAACAGCCATATAAAAGGAAGTAACCCGGCCAGGTGCAGAAGCACTTTCAGCCAGGCGATCTGCTTTGCCGTTAATCGCACTCAGAAGTTCTCCCGTAAATTGAGGCCACGGTACAGCGAGGCCACTTCATCCGCATAGCCGTTAAACAGCAGCGTGGGCTGGCGCTTTACGTCCAGCGCACCGCCGGAGCCGATAAAGCGTTCTGTCGCCTGCGACCAGCGGGGATGATCCACATGTGGGTTCACGTTGGCGAAGAAGCCGTATTCACCCGGTGCCGCCAGGTTCCATGTCGTTGGCGGACGTTCGCGGGTCAGCTTAATGCTGACGATCGATTTAATCCCTTTGAAGCCGTATTTCCACGGCACGGTTAAACGGATGGGAGCGCCGTTTTGCGGCGGAAGCGCCTTGCCGTAAACGCCGACGGTCAGGAGGGTAAGGGGATGCATGGCTTCGTCGAGGCGTAATCCTTCTACATACGGATACTCCAGCCCGCCGCCAATGAACCGGTCTTTCTGGCCCGGCATCTCGTCCGGGGCGAAGCGCGTCTGGAAGGCGACGTATTTTGCGTTGCTGGTGGGCTCAACCATCGCCAGCAGCTTATGCAGGGGGAAGCCTACCCAGGGCACCACCATCGACCAGGCCTCTACGCAGCGCATGCGATAGATACGCTCTTCGAGAGGGAAGCGTGTGGTCAGATCGTGGTGATCCAGCGTCAGGGGTTTTGCCACTTCGCCGTCGATTTTCAGCGTCCACGGATCGGTTTTCATGCTGCCGGCATTGGCGGCAGGATCGGCTTTATCCAGACCAAATTCGTAGAAGTTGTTGTAGCCGGTGACTTTATCTTCCGGCGTAAGCGCGAGTTTGTTCTGCCATTGCTCGGGTTTGGTGAAGGTAAGCGGGGCGCCGGAAGGAGCCTTCGGGCGATCGTTGCCTTTAAACCAGTCGAGCAGGTCGGCGTGTGCCGCTGGAGAGAGCGTCAGGGCGGTGGCGCTGATGCCAAGCATTTTCAGAATCTGGCGGCGCTGTAGCATAAAGACAGACTCAGACGTTACGTCGGCTTCCGTCAGTTTTCGATTTTTCATGGCATCCTCCATCATGCGTTTTCCTAAGCATGACGGAGGAGAAGGATTCGCGCGAATATGTCACGAAAATTTGAAGATTAGGCGATTTTCACCAGCGCGCGACCATGGAACTGGTTATCCATAATCTTACTGGCATATTCAGGTGCCTGGCTGAGCGTAATTTCGGTGGCGCTCTGCGTATAGAAAGATTCCGGCAAATCGCGCACCAGACGCTCCCATGCCTCAGTACGGCGAGCCGCAGGCGTCATCACGGAATCCACGCCCTGCAGGCGGACATTACGCAGAATAAATGGCATCACGGTCGTTGGCAGGGCAAATCCGCCCGCCAGGCCGCAGGCTGCCACGCAGCCGCCGTAGTTCATTTGCGCCAGGACTTTTGCCAGCACCTTATCACCGACGGTATCGACCGCGCCTGCCCAGACCTGTTTTTCCAGCGGGCGGGTCTCGGCAAACTCATCGCGGCCAAGAATGCGGATGGCACCGAGCTGACGCAGATAATCATGCGTGCTTTCACGGCCGGACACCGCCGCAACCTGATAACCCAGCTTGTGCAGCAGCGTGACCGCCGTGCTGCCCACGCCACCGCTGGCCCCGGTCACAACAATTTCACCTGACTCGGGGCGAACACCCGCCTCTTCCAGCGCCATCACGCACAGCATGGCAGTAAAGCCTGCGGTACCGACGATCATCGCTTTGCGGCCATCCATGCCTTTCGGCATGGGCACCAGCCAGTCACCCTTCACGCGCGCCTGCGTTGCCAGGCCGCCCCAGTGATTTTCGCCCACGCCCCAGCCGGTGAGCAGCACCTGCTGGCCCGCATGGAAACGGGGATCTTCGCTGCTATGAACCCGGCCAGCAAAATCAATACCCGGCACCATAGGGAAATTTCGGATGATTTTACCCTTACCGGTGATCGCCAGCGCATCTTTATAATTTAAACTGGACCAGTCGATGTCGACGGTAACTTCGCCTTCCGGCAGGCGAGTCTCTTCTACGGCCTGTACTGAGGCAAGCGTTTTGCCGTCCTGCTGTTCTAAGATTAAAGCCTGCATACGGGGTCCTCACGGCTCAGATGATTGGAAAATAGTTCCTGAAGACTATACTCGCTCAGGGTAAAGCAATGCCGATTTAACGCAATAAATTGCCAGATACGCCAGGTTTGGTAGTATGCCGCATTTGAAATGCAAGTTAGCGCTTACTCGCTACCCCATCAACCCACGGAGTAATCTCAAGGATGCGATTAACGACGAAGTTCTCGGCTTTTATCACCCTGCTGACGGGGCTTACTATCTTTGTCACGCTTCTTGGTTGCTCTTTGAGCTTTTATAACGCCATTCAGGACAAACTGGTCAACCGGGTGCAGTCCGTTGCGTCGGTCATTGATACGCGTCTGTTGACCACTCCACTTCCTGAGCTTTCCCGGGAGCTGGATGAGTTGATGGTGCCGGTTGATATTATCCAGATCGACATTCAGCAGGGAAAGCATCCGGTTTTAAGCCATGAACGGCAGGACAGCTATCGACCTGCGGGTGTGGTGAGCCAGTATCGGGAAGTGACGGTGCACTCCCTCAAAAATCCGGGTATGACCATACGCATGGTCTACCTCGATCCGATGGCCAGCTATTTCCGTTCTATGATGACCACCGCGCCGCTCACTGTCGCCGTCGCTTTCATTATTTTGCTGATTTTCCTCGCGGTCCGCTGGCTGCGCCGCCAGCTCTCTGGTCAGGAACTGCTGGAGATCCGCTCCGTACGTATCCTGAACGGTGAACGCGGCCCGCAGGTTCGCGGCTCGGTCCATGAATGGCCGTCACGCGCCAGCAGCGCGCTGGATACGCTGCTCTCAGAAATCCAGTTTGCCAGCGACCAGCGCAGCCGTATGGATACGCTGATCCGCTCTTATGCCGCGCAGGATAATAAAACCGGCCTTAACAACCGCCTTTTCTTTGACAACCAACTCGCCACGCTGCTCGACGACCCGGAGAAAGTGGGCACGCACGGGGTGGTGATGATGATTCGCCTGCCTGATTTCGATCTGCTGCGCGACACATGGGGGCAGCGGGCGGCGGAAGAAAATCTCTTTACGCTGATCAACCTGCTCTCCACCTTTATTCTGCGCTACCCGGGGGCGCTGCTGGCCCGCTACCACCGCAGCGATTTTGCCGTATTGCTGCCGCACCGCACGCTGAAGGAATCAGAAAGTATTGCCAGCCAGCTGCTGAAGGCGGTTGATGCGCTGCCGCAGAGCAAAATGCTCGACAGGGACGATATGGTCCACATGGGGATCTGCGCCTGGCGTGGCGGGCAGTCGACAGAACAGGTGATGGAGCATGCGGAAGCGGCCACCCGCAACGCCGTGCTACAGGGGGCGAACGGATGGGCTGTCTATGATGATTCGCTGCCAGAAAAAGGCCGCGGAAACGTGCGCTGGCGTACGTTGATTGAGCAAATGCTGAGTCGTGGTGGGCCACGTATATATCAAAAACCGGCGGTCATGAAAAACGGCTATGTCCATCACCGGGAATTGATGTGCCGTATTTTCGACGGGACGGAAGAGGTTATTTCTGCGGAATATCTGCCAATGGTGCTGCAATTTGGGCTCTCCGAAGAGTATGACCGCCAGCAAATTACACGCTTGATTCCGTTTTTATCATTCTGGCCTGAAGAGAATCTGGCGTTACAGGTTACCGTTGAGTCATTAATACGCCCGCGTTTTCAGCGCTGGCTGCGTGATACATTAATGCAATGCGAAAAATCGCAACGCAAACACATTATTTTTGAACTTGCTGAGGCGGATGTAGGTCAACACATCAGCCGGTTGCGTCCAGTGGTCCGTTTGATCAACGCGCTCGGTGCGCGTGTCGCGGTAACGCAGGCTGGTTTAACGCTGGTTAGTACCAACTGGATCAAGGAGCTGGATGTGGAGCTATTAAAGCTACATCCTGGGCTGGTAAGAAATATTGAAAAGCGCACGGAAAACCAGCTGCTGGTTCAGAGTTTGGTTGAAGCGTGCAAAGGAACACGAACACAGGTATTTGCCGCAGGCGTGCGCTCCAGAGGCGAATGGCAGATGTTAACAGAGCGCGGGGTGACGGGCGGTCAGGGCGATTTTTTTGCCGCCTCTCAGCCGCTTGACACCAACGTGAAAAAATATTTGCAAAGATACTCTGTTTGACCTGCCGTTTACGTTGTTTTCACGTAGAATATCGCGCCTGTAGCTTTGAGTATGTCGAGCAAAAAGCCAGTGAACGACCTTTAACGGGTTACAAATGCCAGTGAGGAACACGACTGTTTACTCAGCCCTGAGGGAGTCAGGGGATGAATTTGTAACATCAGGAAACGTACTGCACAAATTTTCACCGTTGCAGATGATTTTTGCGCCTTGTCGCTGCTGCGTGTGGTTGGTAAAGTAAGCGGATTTTGTTTTCCGCCCCAGCTTTCAGGATTATCCCTTAGTATGTTGAAAAAATTTCGTGGCATGTTTTCCAATGACCTGTCCATTGACCTGGGTACCGCGAATACCCTTATTTATGTAAAAGGACAAGGCATCGTATTGAATGAGCCTTCTGTTGTGGCCATTCGTCAGGATCGTGCAGGCTCGCCGAAAAGCGTGGCCGCAGTGGGTCATGACGCGAAGCAGATGCTGGGTCGTACCCCTGGCAACATCGCCGCCATTCGCCCAATGAAAGACGGCGTTATCGCTGATTTCTTCGTGACTGAAAAAATGCTTCAGCACTTCATCAAGCAGGTTCACAGCAACAGCTTCATGCGCCCAAGCCCGCGTGTTCTGGTGTGTGTGCCGGTTGGCGCAACCCAGGTAGAACGTCGCGCAATCCGTGAATCTGCCCAGGGGGCAGGTGCACGTGAAGTGTTTCTGATTGAAGAGCCAATGGCTGCGGCCATCGGTGCTGGCCTGCCTGTTTCCGAAGCTACCGGTTCTATGGTGGTGGATATCGGTGGCGGTACCACTGAAGTGGCCGTGATCTCTCTGAACGGCGTGGTGTACTCCTCTTCCGTACGTATCGGTGGTGACCGCTTCGATGAAGCCATCATTAATTATGTGCGCCGTAACTACGGCTCTCTGATCGGTGAAGCCACCGCAGAGCGTATCAAACACGAAATCGGCTCTGCGTATCCGGGCGATGAAGTGCGTGAGATCGAAGTACGTGGTCGTAACCTGGCGGAAGGTGTGCCACGCGGTTTTACCCTGAACTCCAACGAAATTCTGGAAGCACTGCAGGAACCACTGACGGGCATCGTGAGCGCGGTAATGGTTGCGCTGGAGCAGTGTCCACCAGAGCTGGCGTCCGATATCTCCGAGCGCGGTATGGTTCTGACCGGTGGTGGTGCGCTGCTGCGTAACCTCGACCGCCTGTTGATGGAAGAGACAGGTATTCCTGTCGTAGTTGCAGAAGATCCACTGACTTGCGTCGCCCGTGGTGGTGGCAAGGCGCTGGAAATGATCGACATGCACGGCGGCGACTTGTTCAGCGAAGAGTAGTCATGGTGAAAGGGTAGCGAATCGCTACCCTTTCTCTCTGACACGAGAATACGCATAGCCTATGAAGCCAATTTTTAGCCGTGGCCCATCGCTACAGTTTCGCCTCATTCTGGCGGTTCTGGTTGCGCTTGGCGTCATTATTGCCGATAGCCGCCTCGGTACGTTCAGCCAGATCCGAACGTACATGGATACCGCCGTCAGTCCTTTCTACTTTATATCAAATGGTCCCCGTGAACTGCTCGACTCCGTTTCTCAAACGTTGTCTTCACGAGACCAGCTCGAACTTGAAAACCGGGCATTACGCCAGGAACTGCTGCTGAAAAACAGCGAACTGCTGATGCTGGGGCAATACAAGCAGGAAAACGCGCGTCTGCGTGAACTGCTCGGCTCGCCGCTGCGTCAGGACGAGCAGAAGATGGTTACCCAGGTGATCTCCACCGTGAACGACCCCTACAGCGATCAGGTTGTGATCGACAAAGGGAGCGTGAACGGGGTGTATGAAGGTCAGCCCGTCATCAGTGATAAGGGCGTAGTAGGCCAGGTTGTTGCCGTCGCCAAACTGACCAGCCGCGTGCTGCTGATTTGTGACGCCACGCACGCACTGCCGATCCAGGTACTGCGTAACGATATCCGCGTGATTGCGGCCGGTAACGGCTGCACGGACGATCTGCAGCTGGAACACCTGCCGGCTAACACGGACATCCGTGTCGGCGACGTGCTGGTGACGTCCGGTCTGGGTGGACGCTTCCCTGAGGGCTACCCGGTTGCGGTGGTCTCTTCGGTTAAGCTGGATACTCAGCGTGCGTACACCGTGATTCAGGCCCGTCCAACCGCCGGTTTACAGCGTCTGCGCTACCTGCTGCTGCTCTGGGGCGCCGATCGTAACGGTGCTAATCCGATGACGCCTGAAGAGGTGCATCGCGTGGCGAACGAGCGCCTGATGCAGATGATGCCGCAAGTTCTCCCGCCAGCGGACTCTATGGGGCCGCCTGCGCCAGTGCCCGCGCCGGCAACCGGTTTAACGCAGCCGCTGCCGGACGCGCCGCCACCGCCTAAACTCTCTTCGGGAGGGCAGTAGTGGCAAGTTATCGTAGCCAGGGACGCTGGGTCATCTGGCTCTCGTTCCTCATCGCACTGTTGCTGCAGATTATGCCCTGGCCGGATAACATTCTCGTTTTCCGGCCAAACTGGGTCTTGCTCATTTTGCTTTACTGGATCCTTGCCCTGCCGCACCGCGTAAATGTCGGCACGGGTTTTGTGATGGGTGCCATACTGGATCTCATTAGTGGCTCTACGCTGGGCGTGCGCGCCCTGTCCATGAGCATTATTGCGTACCTCGTCGCACTGAAATTCCAGCTCTTTCGTAACCTCGCGCTCTGGCAACAGGCCCTGGTCGTGATGCTGTTGTCGCTTGCTGCGGATATCGTTGTTTTCTGGGCAGAGTTTTTAGTGATCAACGTCTCTTTCCGACCGGAAGTGTTCTGGAGTAGTGTAGTAAACGGTGTGCTCTGGCCGTGGCTATTCCTGCTGATGCGTAAGGTTCGCCAGCAGTTTGCTGTGCAATAAAAGGTTTCTATGACGTCTCTGTATCTTGCTTCCGGCTCCCCGCGCCGTCAGGAACTCCTGACGCAGTTAGGGGTCTCTTTTGAACGCATCGTGACCGGCATTGAAGAAAAACGTGCTGAGGGCGAAAGTGCTCAGCAGTACGTGTCTCGCCTGGCACGCGAGAAAGCGCAGGCGGGCGTGGCCTGCGTGCCGCGCGATCTGCCCGTGCTGGGAGCAGATACCATCGTTATCCTTAACGGTGAAGTCCTTGAGAAACCGCATGACGCAGCCGATGCGGCGCGCATGCTGCGCAAAATGTCCGGACAAACGCATCAGGTGATGACAGCCGTCGCGCTGGCGGACAGCCAGCACGTGCTGGATTGCCTGGTGGTTACGGATGTCACGTTCAGAGTGCTAACCGACGACGAGATCGCCGCTTATATCGCCAGCGGTGAACCGATGGATAAAGCAGGTGCATACGGTATTCAGGGGCTGGGTGGCTGTTTTGTCAGGAAGATTAATGGCAGCTATCACGCCGTAGTCGGCTTACCGCTGGTGGAAACGTATGAGTTGCTGAGCAATTTTAACTCACTGCGTGAGGGAAGGGATAATTATGACGGCTGAATTGTTGGTAAACGTAACGCCATCGGAAACCCGTGTGGCCTATATTGACGGTGGGATTCTTCAGGAAATTCATATTGAGCGTGAAGCGCGGCGCGGAATAGTAGGCAATATCTACAAAGGTCGTGTCAGTCGTGTACTGCCGGGTATGCAGGCGGCTTTTGTAGATATTGGACTGGATAAGGCGGCATTTTTACATGCCTCCGACATCATGCCGCACACCGAGTGCGTCGCAGGCGAAGAGCAAAAGCAGTTTGCCGTGCGCGATATTTCTGAACTGGTGCGTCAGGGACAGGATCTGATGGTGCAGGTGGTGAAAGATCCCCTCGGTACCAAAGGTGCCCGTCTGACCACCGACATCACTTTACCTTCCCGCTATCTGGTCTTTATGCCTGGCGCGTCGCACGTGGGCGTTTCGCAGCGTATTGAGAGCGAAAGCGAGCGCGAGCGTCTTAAGAAAGTGGTCAGCACCTACTGCGATGAACAGGGCGGGTTTATTATCCGCACTGCCGCAGAAGGGATCAGCGAAGAAGACCTGGCGTCGGATGCGGCTTACCTGAAGCGCGTCTGGACCAAAGTGATGGAGCGTAAAAAACGCAACCAGACCCGCTACCAGCTCTATGGTGAACTGGCGCTTGCGCAGCGCGTGCTGCGTGACTTTGCCGATGCGCAGCTCGACCGCATCCGCGTGGACTCTCGCCTGACGTATGAAGCGCTGCTGGAGTTTACCGCTGAATACATCCCGGAAATGCCAGGCCTGCTGGAGCATTACACCGGGCGTCAGCCGATCTTCGATCTCTATGACGTCGAGAACGAGATCCAGCGCGCCCTGGAGCGAAAGGTCGAACTGAAGTCCGGCGGGTACCTGATCATCGATCAGACCGAAGCGATGACCACCGTTGATATCAACACCGGCGCGTTTGTCGGCCATCGCAATCTGGATGACACCATCTTCAACACCAACATCGAAGCCACGCAGGCAATTGCGCGCCAGCTTCGTCTGCGCAACCTCGGCGGCATTATCATCATCGACTTTATCGATATGAGTAATGAAGATCATCGCCGTCGTGTGCTGCACTCGCTGGAGCAGGCGCTGAGTAAAGATCGCGTTAAGACCAGCATCAACGGTTTCTCACAGCTGGGGCTGGTGGAAATGACGCGCAAGCGTACCCGTGAAAGCGTTGAGCATGTGCTGTGTAATGAATGCCCAACCTGCCATGGACGCGGAACGGTAAAGACGGTTGAGACCGTCTGCTACGAAATTATGCGTGAAATCGTCCGTGTGCATCATGCCTACGACTCCGATCGTTTTCTGGTCTATGCTTCCCCTGCGGTGGCTGAAGCGCTAAAAGGCGAAGAGTCGCACGCGCTGGCGGAAGTGGAAATCTTTGTAGGCAAACAGGTAAAAGTACAAATTGAACCGCTCTATAACCAGGAGCAGTTTGACGTCGTAATGATGTAAAACGCAGTTCGCTGCGTGACGAAAGCTGACAAGGAGAGATGCGTGAGGCGATTGCCGGGGATTTTATTGCTTACAGGGGCAACGCTGGTCGTGATTGTCGCGTTGCTCGTGAGCGGGCTACGCCTCGTTTTACCGCATCTGGACAGCTGGCGTCCGCAGCTGCTGGCGAAAATCGAATCCACCACCGGCGTGCCGGTGGACGTAAGCCAGGTCAGCGCCAGCTGGCAGAATTTTGGTCCGACGCTCGATGTCCGGGACATCAACGCAAGCCTGAAAGACGGCGGCTATCTGAAAATCAAACGCGTCACCCTGGCGCTGGACGTCTGGCAAAGCTTGCTGCATCTGCGCTGGCAGTTTCGCGATCTCACCTTTTATCAACTCCAGTTTCTGACCAATACGCCGCTGACGGACAGTGATAACAATCAGGGCCTCGAAGCCAATCGCTTCAGCGATCTCTTTCTCCGCCAGTTCGATCATTTCGATCTCCGTGACAGCGAAGTGAGCTTTATTACACTTTCCGGCCAGCGCGCCGAGCTGGCGATCCCGCAGCTGACCTGGCTCAACGGTAAGGATCGGCACCGCGCCGAGGGGCAGGTTAATCTTTCCAGCCTGAACGGCCAGCACGGCGTCATGCAGGTGCGTATGGACCTGCGGGACGATGATGGCCTGCTAAACAACGGTAAAGTCTGGCTGCAGGCCGACGATGTGGACGTGAAGCCCTGGCTCGGCGACTGGTTACAGCAAAATATGCAGCTGGAAACCGCCCGTTTCAGCCTTGAGGGCTGGATGACCCTGACGAAAGGGAAATTTGCCAGCGGCGATATCTGGCTGAAGCAGGGGGGCGCGAGCTGGAAGGGCGAAAAACAGCAGCATCAGCTTTCCGTCGATAACCTCACCGCGCACGTGACGCAGGAGAAAGAGGGCTGGCAGTTTGCCATCCCCGATACGCGCATCACGATGGACGGCAAGCCGTGGCCGCGCGGTGCGCTGACGCTGGCCTGGATGCCAGAGCAGGACGTGGGCGGCGCGGCCAGCAAACGCAGCGATGAGCTGCGCATCCGCGCCAGTAACCTGGATCTGGCGGCCATTGAAGGCCTGCGCTCGATGGCCGCAAAACTCTCTCCGGACCTGGGCGAGATCTGGCTGGCGACGCAGCCGAGCGGAAATATTGATTCTCTGGCGCTGGATATCCCGCTCCAGGCGACGGAAAAAACCCGTTTCCAGGCATCCTGGAAAGACCTTGCCTGGAAGCAGTGGAAGATGCTACCGGGTGCGGAGCATTTCAGCGGCAAGCTGGAAGGCAGCGTGGATAACGGCAGGCTGACGGCCAATATGCACAACGCCAAAATGCCTTACGAGACGGTCTTCCGCGCGCCGCTGGAAATTGAACAGGGCAGCGCTGTGCTTAACTGGCTACGTAACGACAAAGGTTTCCAGCTTGATGGCCGCCATATCGATGTGAAAGCCAAAGCGGTTCACGCGCGCGGCGATTTCCGCTATCTGCAGCCTGAAGGTGATGAGCCGTGGCTGGGCATTCTGGCCGGGATCAGCACCGATGACGGCTCTCAGGCCTGGCGATACTTCCCGGAAAACCTGATGGGTAAGGCACTGGTCGACTATCTGAGCGGCGCAATTCAGGGCGGTCAGGCGGACAATGCCACGCTGGTCTACGGCGGTAACCCGCATCTTTTCCCGTACAAACATAATGAAGGCCAGTTTCAGGTGCTGGTGCCGCTGCATAACGCGACCTTCGCGTTCCAGCCGGGCTGGCCCGCGCTGAAAAACCTGGATATCGAGCTTAACTTCCTCAACGACGGACTATGGATGAAGTCCGACAGCGTGGCGCTGGGCGGCGTGACGGCCAGCAACCTGACGGCCAACATCCCGGACTACTCAAAAGAGAAGCTGCTGATTGATGCCGACATCAACGGCCCGGGGAAAGCGGTGGGACCGTACTTTGAGGAGACGCCACTGAAAGAGTCGCTGGCGGCGACCCTTCAGCAGCTCCAGCTCGATGGCGATGTGAATGCTCGCTTACATCTTGATATCCCGCTGGACGGTGAGATGACCACCGCCAAAGGTGACGTCCGGCTGAAGAACAACAGCCTGTACATTAAACCGCTTGATAGCACCCTCAAAAACCTCAGCGGACAGTTCAGCTTTGTGAACGGTAATTTGAAAAGCGAGCCGCTTACCGCCAGCTGGTTTAATCAGCCCGTGAATATCGACTTCTCGACAGCCGAGGGGCAAAAGGCTTATCAGGTGGCCGTCAATCTGGACGGCAACTGGCAGCCGTCGCGTATGGAGGTCCTGCCGAAGCCGATTGAGGCGTCAGTGGCGGGTGCGGTCGCCTGGCAAGGCAAAGTGGCCATCGATCTGCCTTATCATGCGGGGGCACAGTATAAGGTCGACATTACGGGTGACCTGAAGAATATTCGAAGCCAACTGCCTGCGCCGCTGGATAAACAGGCCGGACAGTCGCTGCCGGTGAAGCTTAACGTGGATGGCAATCTGGACAGCTTCGCGCTGACCGGAAGCGCGGGCGGAACAAACCACTTCAACAGCCGCTGGCTGCTTAACCGCAAGCTCACCCTCGACAAAGCCATCTGGACGACGGACAGCAAAACCACGCCGCCGTTGCCTGAGCATGCGGGCGTTGAGCTGAACCTCCCGTCGATGGACGGCGCGGAGTGGCTGGCGCTGTTCCAGAAAGGCGTTGGGCAAAACGTTGATGAGGCCGCCCAGTTCCCGCAGACCATTACCGTACGCACGCCGTCGCTGATGCTGGGCGGACAGCAGTGGAACAACCTGAGCATTGTCTCTCAGCCAACCGCTAACGGCTCAAAAGTGGAGGCACAGGGCCGGGAGATCAACGGCACGCTGACCATGCGCAACAACGCGCCGTGGCAGGCAGCGATTCGCTATCTCTATTACAACCCGGCCGCCGCGGGTAAAGATAAACCGGCGAATGCCTCGCCGCTGAGTAATACTTCCCGCGTCGATTTTAGCGGCTGGCCCGATGTGCAGCTGCGCTGCGCGGAGTGCTGGCTGTGGGGGCAAAAGTACGGCCGTATCGACGGTGATTTTGCCATCCAGGGGAATACGCTCAAGCTCTCCGGCGGATTGATCGACACCGGCTTTGGCCGCATGACGGCGGGCGGGGAATGGGTGAATAACCCGGGCGAGCAGCGAACGTCCCTGAAGGGTGACATTAAAGGCAACAAGCTGGATGCGGCAGCCAACTTCTTTGGCATCAGCACGCCGCTGCGCGGTTCGTCATTTAACATCAATTACGATCTTCACTGGCGTGATGCCCCCTGGAAGCCAGACGAAGCGTCACTGAACGGCATTCTGAAAACACACTTTGGCAAAGGCGAAATCGCCGACGTGAGCACGGGGCGCGCCGGACAGATCCTGCGCCTGCTGAGTTTTGATGCGCTGCTGCGCAAGCTGCGCTTTGATTTTAGCGACACCTTCAGCGAAGGCTTCTACTACGATTCCATCAGAAGTACGGCGTGGATCAAGGACGGCGTTCTGCACACGGACGACACGCTGGTGGATGGCCTTGAAGCGGATATCGCCATGAAGGGCTCGGTCAACCTCGTGCGTCGCGAGCTGGATATGGAAGCCGTGGTGGCGCCGGAAATTTCCGCGAGCGTTGGCGTGGCGGCGGCCTTTGTGGTGAACCCGATTGTCGGGGCGGCGGTGTTTGCCGCCAGTAAAGTGCTGGGGCCGCTGTGGAGCAAGGTCTCCATTTTGCGCTATCGCATTACCGGTCCGGTCGATAAACCGCAGATTAACGAGGTGCTGCGCCAGCCGCGCAAAGATGCACAGCAATGATTTGACGTGGGCAGGTAATTGCCTCACTCTCAATAAATACGATCTTTATACCGCCACGGGCGGCAACGAACGAGTAGCAATACGATGAGTCTGAACCTGGTAAGTGAACATTTGCTCGCAGCGAACGGCCTGAGCCATCAGGACCTGTTCTCCATTCTTGGTCAACTGACCGAACGCCGTCTCGACTACGGCGACCTTTATTTCCAGTCGAGCTATCACGAATCCTGGGTTTTAGAAGACAGCATCATCAAAGATGGCTCTTACAACATCGACCAGGGCGTCGGCGTGCGTGCCGTGAGCGGCGAAAAAACCGGTTTTGCCTATGCCGACCAGATAAGCCTGGCCGCGCTTGAGCAGAGCGCGCAGGCCGCGCGTACCATTGTGCGCGATGCCGGCGATGGTCGCGTGAAAACTCTGGGTGAAGTGCAGCACTCTGCGCTCTATACCAGCATCGATCCGCTGCAGAGCATGAGCCGTGAAGAGAAGCTGGACATTCTGCGCCGCGTGGACAAAGTGGCGCGTGCCGCCGACAAACGCGTGCAGGAAGTCTCCGCCAGCCTGAGTGGTGTGTATGAACTGATTCTGGTGGCGGCAACGGACGGTACGTTGGCGGCCGATGTGCGTCCGCTGGTGCGTCTTTCAATCAGCGTGCAGGTCGATGACGACGGCAAACGCGAGCGCGGCTCAAGCGGCGGCGGCGGTCGTTTCGGCTATGACTGGTTCCTGGGCGACGTTGACGGCGAAGCGCGCGCTGACGCGTGGGCAAAAGAAGCCGTGCGCATGGCGCTGGTGAACTTGAATGCCGTCGCGGCGCCAGCCGGAACATTCCCGGTGGTGCTGGGCGCAGGCTGGCCGGGCGTGCTGCTGCACGAGGCGGTGGGCCACGGTCTGGAAGGCGATTTTAACCGTCGCGGAACGTCCGTGTTCAGCGGCCAGATCGGGCAGCTCGTCTCCTCTGAGCTTTGCACCGTGGTGGATGATGGTACCATGCGCGATCGTCGCGGCTCGGTGGCTATCGACGATGAAGGGACGCCAGGCCAGTACAACGTGCTGATCGAAAACGGCGTGCTGAAAGGCTATATGCAGGACAAACTCAACGCGCGCCTGATGGGCGTAGCGCCAACGGGTAACGGCCGTCGTGAATCCTACGCGCACCTGCCGATGCCGCGCATGACCAACACCTACATGTTGCCGGGCAAATCCACACCGCAGGAGATTATCGAATCCGTGGACTACGGTATCTTTGC
Organism: Enterobacter sp. MG-EB028; assembly: GCF_056673305.1. Lineage (NCBI taxonomy): Bacteria > Pseudomonadati > Pseudomonadota > Gammaproteobacteria > Enterobacterales > Enterobacteriaceae > Enterobacter > Enterobacter sp. MG-EB028. The sequence goes on along the minus strand of NZ_CP195079.1, from coordinate 4,317,618 downwards.
GCCAAACTTTGGCGGCGGCCAGGTGGACATCACCTCCGGTAAGTTTGTTTTCTCCACGTCAGAAGCGTATCTGATCGAGAAAGGAAAAGTGACCAAAGCGGTCAAAGGTGCGACGCTGATTGGCTCCGGTATTGAAGCCATGCAGCAGATCTCCATGGTCGGCAACGATCTGAAGCTGGATAACGGCGTGGGCGTCTGCGGTAAAGAGGGCCAGAGCCTGCCGGTTGGCGTGGGCCAGCCAACGCTGAAAGTGGACAACCTGACGGTGGGCGGCACGGCGTAATTTCCCCCCTCACCCCGGCTCTCTCCCCAACGGGGAGAAAAGACCGCACGGAGCAGTCCCCTCTCCCCGTTGGGGAGAGGGTTAGGGTGAGGGGAAAGACCTATTCTTTTCTTCTTCCCCGCATCCCCTGAAACAGCTCCGCCACGTCCACAAAATACTCGGTCAGATAATTAATACACACCTGTACCTTGAGCGGGAGTTTGTCTTTTTCGGTATACAGGGCGTACACCGGACGCGGATCGGACTGGTAGCGCGGGAAGAGGATCTCCAGCACGCCGCTGTTGATCTCGTTGATCACCCACATTAACGGCACGTAGGCGATCCCGGCACCGGCCACCAGCCAGCGCGAAATGGTCATTGGATCGTTAGTGACAAACCGTCCTTCCGGCAGCAGTTTGGTAGAGATCCCTTCCGGGGCAATCAGCTCAAATTCATTATCGGGCCGCACGCTGTACTCCAGCCACGAGTGGTTGGTGAGATCGGCGGGTTTCTCCGGAACGCCGTACTGCGCCAGATAGCTTTTCGAGGCGCAGACGACCATCGGCATGCTGCCCAGCCTGCGCGAGAACAGGCTGGAATCCTGCAACGCGCCGACGCGGATCACCACGTCCAGCCCGTCGGCAATCAGGTCCGGCGCGGGAATGCCCGTCACCAGATTTACCGTTAAGCCTGGATACTCCTTCAGCATGTCTGCCGTCATGGCAGCGAGAACATTTTGTGCCATAGTTGAAGAACACCCGATGCGCAGCGTGCCGATGGGGGTGTTGTTGAAGGCATAGAGCTGCTCATGAACATCCTGCACTTCATGCATCATGCGTCGGCAGCCCTGATAGTAAATTTTACCCGCTTCCGTCAGCCCAATGCTGCGGGTACTGCGGTTGAGCAGCTTAACCTGAAGCTCATCTTCCAGTTTGGACACCGTCTGGTTGATGGATGAGACGCTCATCTGAAGCTGGCGTGCTGCGGCGGTAAACGAGCCCAGTTCAACCACTTTGGCAAAGACCGACATGCGTTTTAAACGTTCCATTGTTCACTCTGGCTTAAAAGTGATTTAGATCACATATTATAGATAACAGCATAACAGTTACGTTAATATATTATTAATTACATAACGGCTGCGCCATTCTCGCCCGGCGTTTCTTGCTCTCCTGCGGTGGCGTGCGCTAAAAAATTCTGAAGCCTGCACTCTCTCTTATCAAGGTTAACATGAGTCTGTTTCCCGTTATCGTGGTGTTCGGTCTGTCGTTCCCACCGATATTTTTCGAGCTTCTTTTATCACTGGCGATCTTCTGGCTGGTGCGCAAGGTGCTGGTCCCTACCGGGATCTACGATTTTGTCTGGCACCCTGCATTGTTCAATACCGCGCTGTATTGCTGCCTGTTTTACCTGATATCGCGCATGTTTGTCTGAGGTTGATGTGAAAACGCTAACAAGAAAAATCTCCCGCACTGCCATCACAATGGCGCTGGTTATCCTCGCCTTCATCGCTATTTTCCGTGCCTGGGTCTACTACACCGAATCACCGTGGACGCGTGATGCACGCTTCAGCGCCGACGTGGTGGCAATAGCCCCTGACGTGGCCGGTCTTATCACGGCGGTCAACGTTCACGATAACCAGCTCGTGAAAAAAGATCAGGTCCTGTTCACCATCGACCAGCCTCGCTACCAGAAAGCGCTGGAGGAAGCGGAAGCCGACGTGGCCTATTACCAGGCGCTGGCCGCGGAGAAACGCCGCGAGGCGGGTCGTCGTAACCAGCTGGGCGTACAGGCCATGTCCCGCGAAGAGATAGACCAGTCCAACAACGTGCTGCAAACCGTGCTGCACCAGCTGGCGAAAGCGCAGGCAACGCGCGATCTGGCGAAGCTCGACCTGGAGCGTACCGTGATCCGCGCGCCAGCCGATGGCTGGGTGACCAACCTCAACGTTTATGCCGGGGAGTTCATTACCCGCGGCTCAACCGCCGTGGCGCTGGTTAAGCAGAACTCCTTCTACGTGCTCGCCTATATGGAAGAGACCAAGCTGGAGGGGGTACGTCCGGGTTACCGGGCTGAAGTCACGCCGCTTGGCAGCAACCGCGTCTTTAAGGGCACGGTCGACAGCGTTGCCGCAGGGGTAACCAACTCCAGCAGCTCTAACGATGCCAAAGGGATGGCGACGGTGGACTCCAACCTGGAGTGGGTGCGTCTGGCACAGCGCGTGCCAGTACGTATTCATCTGGACGAACAGCAGGGCAACCTGTGGCCAGCGGGCACTACCGCGACGGTGGTGATCACCGGCGAAAAAGATCGGGATGCCAGCCAGGATTCGCTCTTCCGTAAAATTGCCCACCGCCTGCGCGAGTTTGGTTAATCGCCATGGGTATCTTTTCCATCGCCAGCCAGCACATTCGCTTCGCCGTGAAGCTGGCGTGCGCCATTGTGCTGGCGCTGTTTGTCGGCTTCCATTTCCAGCTTGAAACCCCTCGCTGGGCGGTGCTCACCGCCGCGATTGTTGCGGCGGGCCCTGCCTTCGCCGCGGGCGGGGAGCCCTACTCTGGTGCGATCCGCTATCGCGGGATGCTGCGTATCATCGGAACCTTTATCGGCTGTTTCGCGGCGCTGACCATTATTATTCTGATGATCCGCACGCCGCTGCTGATGCTCATGGTGTGCTGTATCTGGGCGGGTTTCTGCACCTGGATTTCGTCTCTGGTAAAAGTGGAGAACTCCTACGCCTGGGGGCTGGCGGGCTATACCGCGTTAATTATTGTTATCACGATCCAGTCCGAACCCTTGCTCGCGCCGCAGTTTGCCGTGGAGCGCTGCAGCGAGATTGTGATTGGTATTGTCTGCGCGATCGTGGCTGACCTGCTTTTCTCCCCGCGCTCGATCAAGCAAGAGGTGGATCGCGAGCTGGACGCGCTGATCGTTGCCCAGTACCAGCTGATGCAGCTGTGCATTAAACACGGCGACAGCGAAGAGGTGGATAAAGCGTGGAGCGGACTGGTACGCCGTACGCAGGCCCTGGAAGGGATGCGCAGCAACCTCAATATGGAGTCGTCGCGCTGGGCCCGGGCGAATCGTCGCCTTAAAGCCCTTAACACCGTCTCTCTGACACTGATTACCCAGGCGTGCGAAACCTATCTCATCCAGAACACCCGCCCGGAAGCGGTCACCGATACGTTCCGCGAACTGTTTGCCGAGCCGGTAGACACCGTACAGGACGTGCATAAGCAGCTTAAGCGCATGCGCCGTGTGATTGCCTGGACCGGGGAGCGCGACACGCCGGTGACCATCTACACCTGGGTCGGCGCCGCGACGCGCTATCTGCTGCTGAAACGCGGTGTAATCAGCAACACTAAAATCAGCGCGGCGGAAGAAGAGGTGCTCCAGGGCGAAGTAGTGATCAAGGCGGAATCTGCCGAGCGGCACCACGCGATGGTCAACTTCTGGCGTACCACGCTTGCCTGTATGCTCGGCACGCTTTTCTGGCTGTGGACGGGCTGGACGTCCGGCAGCGGCGCGATGGTGATGATTGCCGTCGTGACCGCGCTGGCGATGCGTCTGCCTAACCCGCGCATGGTCGCCATTGATTTCCTCTACGGCACCATTGCCGCTCTGCCGATAGGCGCGCTCTATTTCCTGGTCATCATTCCGTCGACGCAGCAGAGCATGCTGCTGCTCTGTATCAGCCTGGCGGTAATGGCGTTCTTTATCGGCATTGAGGTACAAAAGCGGCGACTGGGATCGCTGGGGGCGCTGGCGAGTACGATTAATATCATCGTGCTGGATAACCCGATGACCTTCCATTTCAGCCAGTTCCTCGACAGCGCGTTAGGCCAGCTGGTTGGGTGTTTCCTGGCGATGATGGTGATTCTGCTGGTACGGGATAACTCGCAGGCCCGGACGGGGCGCGTGCTGTTGAACCAGTTCGTGTCGGCTGCCGTGTCGTCGATGACCACCAATACCGCGCGCCGTAAAGAGAACCACCTGCCCGCGCTCTATCAGCAGCTGTTTTTACTGCTGAACAAGTTTCCGGGGGATATCGCGAAGTTCCGCCTGGCATTAACCATGATCATTGCGCACCAACGTCTGCGTAACGCGCCGGTGCCGATCAACGACGATCTCTCGGCCTTCCACCGTCAGCTGCGTCGTACCGCCGACCATGTGCTTTCCGCCAGCAGCGATGACAAACGCCGCCGTTACTTTACCCAACTGCTTGAAGAACTCGATATTTATCAGGAAAAGCTCAAACACTGGCAGGCGCCGCCACAGGTGACCGAGCCGGTAGGGCGGCTGGTGTTTATGCTGCATCGCTACCAGAATGCCCTAACTGATAACTGACCGACGTAAAAAACCGACGCCAAAAGCGTCGGTTTTTTTGTGGCTATACTTATTCCAGCACGTACTTACATTCAGGAAGGGAGGACACATGACGACCCAGGCGCTTCAGGACAACACTCTTTTTCAGACCGGCTATCTGGTTAACGGCCTCTGGAAAACGCTGGACACAACGTTTGATGTGCTGAACCCCGCGACCGGTGAGGTCATCGCTAAAGTTGCGAAAGCGGGTAAAGCGCAAACCGAAGAAGCGATTGCAGCGGCCACCAAAGCCTTCCCGGCATGGCGTGCCAAAACCGCGAAAGAGCGTTCGGCCATTCTTTACCGCTGGTACGAACTGATTATTGAGAATAAAAGTTGGCTCGGGCGGTTAATGACCACCGAGCAGGGTAAGCCCCTGAAAGAGGCGGAAGGGGAAGTGGAGTACGCCGCCAGCTTTATCCAGTGGTTTGCCGAAGAGGCCAAACGCGCGAACGGTGAAATTATTCCGCCGATCAAGCCCGGCTCGCGCATTCTTGCGACCCGTGAGCCCATCGGCGTCGTCGCGGCCATCACGCCCTGGAACTTCCCGATGGCGATGCTCACCCGCAAGTTAGGCCCGGCGCTGGCGGCCGGATGTACCGGCGTCATCAAACCGGCAAATAACACGCCGCTCAGCGCCTTTGCGCTGCTGACGCTGGCAAAACAGGCGGGCGTGCCGGATGGCGTGCTCAACGCGGTGGCCGGAAACACCCATGAGATCAGCGATGCGATCATGGCCAGCCACGACGTGCGTAAAATCTCCTTTACCGGTTCAACCTCCGTCGGCAAAACGCTGGTGCGTAACGCCGCGGAAACCATGAAAAAAGTCTCCATGGAGCTGGGGGGAAATGCCCCGTACATCGTTTTCGAGGATGCAGACATTGACGAAGCGGTTAAGGGCGCTATCGCCAACAAGTTCCGCAATGCGGGGCAGGTTTGCGTCAGCGTGAACCGCTTCTACATTCAGGAAACCGTCTACGACAAGTTTGTGAATAAGCTCGCTGATGCGGTTAATACCCTTAAGGTGGGGAATGGCCTTGAAGAGGGCGTGGTCGTTGGGCCGCTGATCGAACCTGCGGCGGTCAACAAGGTGCGCGAGCACGTTGAAGATGCTGTCGCACGGGGGGCGACCGTGCTGGCGGGCGGTAAACCCCATCCTCTGGGCGGCAATTTCTGGATGCCAACCGTGTTGGGCGACTGCCACGAAGGCATGAAGCTGGCAGAGGAAGAGACGTTTGGCCCGGTTGCGGCCTGTTTCCGCTTCACCTCGGAAGACGAAGTCATCCAGCGCGCCAACAACACGCCCTACGGGCTGGCGGCTTACTTCTACACCCAGAACCTCTCCCGGGTTTTCCGCGTTTCGCAGGCAATCGAGAGCGGGATGATTGGCATTAACGAGTGCGCCGTTTCTACCGAGCTGGGGCCTTTTGGCGGCGTGAAAGAATCCGGACTTGGACGTGAGGGATCCGTGCTGGGGCTGGAAGAGTATCTGGAAGTTAAAACCCTGCATATCGGGGGATTATAATAGACAGGGCGGCATCTGCCGCCCGCCTGGACTGGGTGGCTGGCAATGAAAACTTATACGTTTGATTTTGACGAAATCGACAGTCAGGAAGACTTTTATCGGGAATTTATCCGGGCGTTTGATCTTGAACGGGAAAGCGTGACGAATCTGGATACGCTTTGGGATGTGGTCACCGGCAGTATGTTGCCGCTACCGCTGGAGATTGAGTTTATTCATCTTCCTGAAAAGCTGCGCAGACGTTTTGGCGCGCTGATATTGCTGTTCGATGAAGCAGAAGAAGAGCTTGAAGGGCAGTTGCGCTTTAACGCGCGGCATTGAATGAAAAAAAGCCCCTGACCACGAGGCCAGGGGCAAGTCGTATGATGAGATACGACGAGGGTTTATTTATACAGTTCAGCCGTGGCATGCCAGTGGTCACCCTGATTCAGTTCGGTGACGCGATAGCTGCTGGCGCCTGCTTTTTCAGCTTTGGCGGCAAGCTCCTGACGAATGTCCATCGGGGAGCCGGTGACTGACGTCACGGAGACGCTGCCCATTGGCTGCAGATTTTGTGCCTGATCGGCATTCACTTGCTGTACGGCTGCGCTTGCGCCGAAAGAGAGAACGGATGCCAGACCCAGGGTTGCGATGATCAATTTGGTTTTCATAGTCTTTACTCCTGAACAGTTTTTTTGCTCAACGGCGAGAAGGGTTGTACCGCTATTTTTATGCCTGGTGCCGTTGAGTGGAGAGTTACGTCTTCAGTGATTACTAAAACTTATTTGTACAGCTCGGCGGTGGCGTGCCAGTGGTCACCGGAACGCGCTTCGATGATGCGATAGGATGAGGCACCTTTTTCTTCCGCTTTTTTGTTCAGCATTTCATGCATGTCCATTGGAGACGTGCCAACAGCGCCGACAGAAACCGTACCGATTGCCTCACGGGACTGCGCCTGGTCAGCATTAATAGCGTCAGCCGCGAAAGCACCGAAGGACAGGACAGACAGGACGCTCAGCGCCGCTACAGTAGTTTTGATTTTCATGATTCTTACCTCGTCGAATTTTTTAGTGGGGTCTTGTTTCGTGACCCTCATCACAAAATCAAGTATACACTAATAACGCCAAAAATTAATACCAGGCTAATGGTTTTCCTTGTTATTACGTGTTAAAGGCCCGATTTTTTATAACCAAATTGCATATTATTGGGCGTTTTATGAGCAATCTATGCTGGTATTTATAAGTAAATCATAGGGATATCGCATTTTAATTTTTTGTGCGATTTGCGGGATTGTTATTCACTGGGTGAATGTTAATGAGTGGTAAAAAGCACTAATCGTCAAAGCAGGGGTAGTGAAATAAGGGGGGAAATGAAACGAGAGCAGAATGATCCCCGCAGCGGCGCTACGGGGAGAGAGCATTACAGTTCCTGTTCGAACAGAACCAGAATCGCTTCGTGGAGATCCTTTACGGAGAAACCGCTAGCCGGGGTGGTAAAGATGGTGTCATCACCGGCAATGGTGCCAAGGATACCCTCTGTTTTACCTAACGAGTCCAGCATGCGGGCAATCAGCTGCGCGGCGCCCGGGCTTGTGTGGATGACCACAACGGCGTCGTTATAGTCGATATCCAGAACCAAATTCTTGAGCGGGCTGGAGGTGGTCGGCACGCCAAGTTCTGCCGGCAGGCAATAGACCATCTCCATCTTGGCGTTGCGGGTACGCACCGCGCCAAACTTGGTTAACATGCGGGAGACTTTCGACTGGTTGATGTTATCGAAGCCTTGTTCCTGCAGCGCCTGAACAATTTCTCCCTGAGAACTGAATTTCTCTTCTTTAAGTAGCGCCTTAAACGCCTTTACTAATTCTTCTTGCTTAGACGAGCTTCGCATAAGTCACCCGGAATATGACGAAAGAAACAACATTATTATGCATGTGGATGAATTTTTATGCAAATTATCTGCTCAGCGGCAGGCTGAAATAATGTTATGAAAGGGAGAGATTTTATCAGATTTCGTTATCAGAAAACATGCCTGGGTCACGCCGCGCAAATAAGCTTAAAAGTAAATTAAATGTTATCAAAATGATGTTGTTTTGGTGGCGGGGCAGGGTGTATTGTAACCACCTCTTAATTCGTTGCCATCTGGCGTCAGATAGCTTTCTGGTGAGAGATAAAGTCGTGCGACCTCAAATTATTTAGCTTCGAAAATTGTAATTAAAGACTTGCTGATTTAAGGTCGCGGCAACGGATTTACAGATACTTAAGTTAACCATAATAAGGAGTTTAGGATGAAAGTCGCAGTCCTCGGCGCTGCTGGTGGTATCGGCCAGGCGCTTGCCCTACTACTGAAAACCCAACTGCCTTCAGGCTCAGAACTCTCCCTGTACGATATTGCTCCGGTAACCCCAGGCGTGGCGGTTGACCTGAGCCACATCCCGACCGCTGTAAAAATCAAAGGCTTCTCCGGTGAAGATGCGCGTCCTGCGCTGCAGGGTGCTGATGTGGTCCTGATTTCTGCAGGCGTGGCGCGTAAGCCAGGCATGGATCGTTCAGACCTGTTCAACGTCAACGCGGGCATCGTGAAAAACCTGGTGCAGCAGATCGCTGAAGTGTGCCCGAAAGCGTGCATCGGTATCATCACTAACCCGGTGAACACCACCGTTGCTATCGCAGCCGAAGTGCTGAAGAAAGCGGGTGTTTACGACAAAAACAAACTGTTCGGCGTGACCACGCTGGATATCATCCGTTCCAACACCTTCGTTGCTGAGCTGAAAGGTAAACAGCCAACAGAAGTGGAAGTGCCGGTTATCGGCGGCCACTCTGGCGTGACCATTCTGCCTCTGCTGTCGCAGATCCCAGGCGTAAGCTTCACCGAGCAGGAAGTGGCTGACCTGACCAAACGTATCCAGAACGCGGGCACCGAAGTGGTGGAAGCGAAGGCGGGTGGCGGTTCTGCAACCCTGTCTATGGGCCAGGCGGCTGCCCGTTTCGGTCTGTCACTGGTTCGCGCCCTGCAGGGTGAGAAAGGCGTTGTTGAATGCGCTTACGTTGAAGGCGACGGCGAACATGCCCGCTTCTTCTCTCAGCCGCTGCTGCTGGGCAAAAACGGTATTGAAGAGCGTAAGTCTATCGGTACGCTGAGCGCGTTTGAGCAAAACGCGATGGAAGGCATGCTGGACACGCTGAAGAAAGATATCACCCTGGGTGAAGAGTTCGTTAACAAGTAAAACGCACGCCACCCGATAAAAAAACGGAGCTTATCGCTCCGTTTTTTTTATGCTTATCAGTTAGTGGCCGGGTATTCCTGAACCGTCACGTGCAGCGTCAGTTTCTTATCGTTACGCATGACTTCCACAGGGATGATAGAGCCAGGGCGAATTTCGGCCACCTGGTCCATCGTCTCCAGCGCAGAGACTGCCGGCGTGCCGTTGACCGAGACGATGACATCGTTAACCTGAATCCCCGCGTTGGCCGCCGGTCCACCTGGTGCGACCTCGTTGACGACGATGCCCTGAATCTGATCGATACCGCCGCCCTGAGTATGCATCGGCGCAATTTCGCGCCCGCCGATACCGATATAGCCGCGTATCACGCGCCCGTCGCGGATCAGCTTATCCATAATCTTGGTCGCCAGCTGGAACGGAATAGCAAAGCCGATCCCTTCTGGCGTCTCGCCGTCGTTGCTTTTATCGAATGAGAGGGTGTTGATGCCCATCAGTTCGCCCAGCGAGTTGACCAGCGCGCCGCCTGAATTACCGTGGTTGATTGACGCATCCGTCTGCAGGAAGTTCTGCCTTCCTGACGGGTTGAGGCCAATGCGACCGGTTGCGCTGATGATCCCCTGGGTAATCGTCTGTCCGAGGTTATAAGGGTTACCGATAGCCAGAACGACGTCGCCAATGTGAGGCGTGCGTTTGCGGTTGATCGGAATGACCGGCAGGCCGCCCGTGGCGTTAATCTTCAGCACGGCCAGGTCGGTGAGGCTGTCTGAACCCACAAGCAACGCCTCAAACACGCGACCATCCTGCAGGGCGACGATGATCTGATCGGCATCGTTGATCACGTGTTTGTTCGTAATAATGTAGCCGCGCTCGTCCATAATCACCCCGGAGCCAAGGGTGCGGATCTCCAGCTGATTATGTGCTGAGCTATTAAGGCCGCGGTTATAAACGTTAACCACGGCAGGGGCGGCACGGCGAACGGCCTGGTTATAGGTCGCCGGCGTTTCATCCGTGCTGTCAAACTGGGGAGCCGACAGCTTATTGAACTGACGCAAAGACGGCATCGCCAGCAGCAGCAGGCCAGCGACAATCAAACCGATGACAGTGGAACGTAAGAGCTTTAAAAGCATGATGCGCGTGTCGTGAAAAAAGGAACGGTTTGCAGCATAACATGAGTTATCCGGACATCACACGCAGCGGTGATGTCCGGAATCGCAAATGCTTAGCGCAACAGAATGTAGATAGACTCATTGCCACGCATGACCTGCAGGGCAATGACCGCCGGTTTACTCTCCAGAACCTTGCGCAGTTCGGCAATGGACTGCACGCGATTACGGTTCACGCCAATGATGACGTCTTCCTGGTGCAATCCGGCCTGCGCGGCAGGGCTGCTCTTCTCGACGGTGTCGAGGCGAATGCCTTTCGTACCGTCTTTCAGCTGCCCGTCGCTCAGCGTTGCCCCCTGCAGCGCCGGGGCGATAAGCTCCGCGCTGGCAGATGACGAGGTGCTCTTATCCAGCGTCACTTCGACGTTCAGCGGCTTACCGTCACGGATCAGGCCCAGCTTCACCTTGGCCCCCGGTTCGGTGGTGGCGATACGCGAACGCAGTTCAGCAAAGCTGCTCAGCGGCTTGTCGTTAAGGCTGACGATCACATCGCCCGATTTGATGCCTGCTTTTGCCGAGCCGGAGTTTGGCAGCACTTCACTGACAAACGCACCGCGCTGCACGTTAATATTGAACGCTTTCGCGATATCCGCGCTCATCTCCATACCTTTGATGCCCAGCAGCCCACGTTTGACTTCACCGAACTGAATAAGCTGCTGCGACAGCGTTTTAGCCATATTGCTCGGGATCGCAAAGCCAATCCCAATGCTGCCGCCGCCCGGGGCCAGAATCGCCGTGTTAATGCCAATCAACTCGCCGTTAAGGTTAAGCAGTGCTCCACCGGAGTTTCCACGGTTGATTGAGGCATCGGTCTGGATGAAGTTTTCCAGACCTTCCAGATTCAGGCCGCTACGTCCCAGCGCCGAGATAATGCCGGAGGTGGCGGTTTGCCCTAAACCAAAGGGGTTGCCGACGGCGACGGCAAAATCACCGACGCGCAGTTTGTCGGAATCCGCAATGGCAATCTGGGTCAGGTTGCTTGGGTTCTGCACCTGCAACAGCGCGATGTCGCTCTGGTCATCGCCGCCAATCAGTTTGGCGTCAAATTCACGACCATCGTTCAGCTGGACGCTGATTTTATCGGCCTGGCTGATGACATGATTGTTGGTCAGAATATAGCCTTTGGCCGCATCAATGATGACGCCAGAGCCCAGGCCTTCAAAAGGCTGAGCCTGCTGATTGGGGGACTCATCGCCAAAATATTTTTTCAGTTCATCCGGTACGCGCTGGCTTTGAACCGCCGTGCCTTCTACCTGAACGCTCACGACCGCGGGCAACACTTTTTCCAGCATCGGCGCGAGGCTGGGAATGGCTGCCTGCCCCGGCACCTGCGAAGGCAGCGCCGCACCGACAGGGAAGGACGCCGAGAGAGATAACCCGACACTTAACGCTAAAGCGCTCAACAGCTGGTTTTTTTTCTTCATTGATGCTGACTCTCGTATCCTGGAATGAAAGAAGAACGGCCCAAAATCATGATGATGTTATTGAATTTTATACCGCTGAACAATGAGGTGTTTGACTAAATAATAGCTGGGGACGGGAAGAAAGGACGGGCGCAAGAGATGCGCCCGTAAAATATATTTATGTTGTGCGGTTAATCGCGTTTTGCGCCACCGCGCAGCAGGCCGGACGCGCCGTCAGAGTAGTCGCGTGGCATCTGAACGGGCGCCTGATCGTTACCGGCTTCTGAGTCGGCCAGACGGTTGCGGAACGGATTAGTCTCCGCGGTCATTTCCGGCAGCAGGCTGCTGGAGCTTTTCGCCATATGCTGATACAGCTGGCGGTAGTCGGTCGCCATGTTGTCCAGCAGCTCGGCGCTACGGGCAAAGTGGCTGACCAGCTCTTCGCGATACTCTTCCAGCTCTGCTTTGTTCTTTTCCAGTTCGTACTGCAGTGACTGCTGCTGACGCAATTTGCGGTTACCGAAACGCATGGCCACAGCACCGATCACGATGCCGACGACTAAACCGATTAGCGCATATTCCCAGGTCATGAACTTCTCCCGTTGTCTTGTTGTTCCGTAGGGTGTTGGCTCGGCTCCTGCCTGTGCCTGATAATGCCACTATAACCGCTATTTCCGCAGAAGTGGAATCCTGACGTATCATCGCGTAGTGTAGAACGGCCTTTTTTTCATCAGTCACGCCTGCTGGTGAGCGTTAATTGAAGGAATAACAATAAGATTATGCAAAACCTGTCCCCTGCATCGCGATATCAACTGGCCCTGAATGAGGGTACTCATCAGCCTGATGACGTTCAACGTGAGGCGGTAAACCGTCTGGAGATGATTTATCAGGCGCTCACGGCAAAACCTGCTGAAGTAGAACAGAGTGGTGGGCTCAAGGCCGCGTTTGGGCGGTTGCTCGGTAAAAAAACGCCGCAGGATCAGGCTCCGGTGCGCGGTTTATACATGTGGGGCGGCGTCGGGCGCGGAAAAACCTGGCTGATGGATCTGTTTTATCTCAGCCTGCCGGGTGAGCGTAAACAGCGTCTGCACTTCCATCGCTTTATGCTGCGGGTGCATGAAGAGCTGACTGCGCTGCAGGGCAAAAGCGATCCGCTGGAGATTGTGGCCGACAGGTTCAAGGCTGAAACGGACGTGCTCTGCTTCGATGAGTTTTTCGTTTCTGACATCACCGATGCCATGCTGTTGGGCGGCCTGATGAAGGCGCTATTTGCCCGCGGGATCACGCTCGTTGCCACGTCGAATATCCCGCCAGATGAACTTTACCGCAACGGCCTGCAGCGGGCGCGCTTCCTGCCCGCCATTGACGCCATCAAACAGCATTGTGACATTATGAATGTTGATGCTGGGGTAGATTACCGGTTACGTACGCTGACTCAGGCGCACCTGTGGCTCTCACCGTTAAATGCAGAGACCACCCGCGAGATGGATAAGCTCTGGCTGGCGCTGGCGGGTGCAACACGCGAAAACGCCCCGACGCTGGAGATTAACCATCGTCCGTTGCCAACCCTTGGCGTAGAAAACCAAACGCTGGCGGTCTCCTTTGCGACGCTCTGCGTGGATGCCCGCAGCCAGCACGATTACATTGCGCTATCGCGCCTGTTCCACACCGTGATGGTGATGGATGTGCCGGTGATGACGCGGCTGATGGAGAGCGAAGCGCGGCGCTTCATTGCGCTGGTGGACGAGTTTTACGAGCGCCACGTCAAGCTGGTGGTCAGCGCCGAGGTACCTTTATATGAGATCTATCAGGGAGAGCGGCTGAAGTTTGAGTTCCAGCGCTGCCTGTCGCGCCTGCAGGAGATGCAGAGCGAGGAATACCTGAAGCTGGAGCATATGCCATAAATGCCACCCTCTCCCTGTGGGAGAGGGGCTGGGGGAGGGGGCACCAGACCGCACAATACCCACCCCCGAAAAAACCATTCCAAATCACATTTAAGGGTCGATCTTTGACCTCAACTTCTCTATAATCTTGCGACCCCACGTTACGAGAAGGTTTTTTTCCCGAAACTTTCTATGTGTCGGCATGTGCTATTCGAAGGGGTAGGTTTGCCGGACTTTGTCGTGTGAACCTCAACTGACTAAACGTTTGGGTGTTCACCAACGTGTAACTTATTATTTGGGTAAGCTTTTAATGAAAACTTTTACAGCTAAACCAGAAACCGTACAGCGCGACTGGTATGTTGTTGACGCGACCGGTAAAACTCTGGGCCGTCTGGCTACTGAACTGGCTCGTCGCCTGCGCGGTAAGCATAAAGCGGAATACACTCCGCACGTTGATACCGGTGATTACATCATCGTTCTGAACGCTGACAAAGTTGCTGTTACCGGCAACAAGCGTACTGACAAAATGTACTACCACCACACCGGCCACATCGGTGGTATCAAAGAAGCGACCTTTGAAGAGATGATTGCCCGCCGTCCTGAGCGTGTGATTGAAATCGCGGTTAAAGGCATGCTGCCAAAAGGCCCGCTGGGTCGTGCTATGTTCCGTAAACTGAAAGTTTACGCAGGCAACGAGCACAACCACGCGGCACAGCAACCGCAAGTTCTTGACATCTAATCGGGATTATAGGCAATGGCTGAAAATCAATACTACGGCACTGGTCGCCGCAAAAGTTCCGCAGCTCGCGTTTTCATCAAACCGGGCAGTGGTAAAATCGTAATCAACCAGCGTTCTCTGGAACAATACTTCGGTCGCGAAACTGCCCGCATGGTAGTTCGCCAGCCGCTGGAACTGGTTGATATGGTAGAAAAACTGGATCTGTACATCACCGTTAAAGGTGGTGGTATCTCCGGTCAGGCAGGTGCGATCCGTCACGGTATCACCCGCGCTCTGATGGAGTACGACGAATCCCTGCGTTCTGAACTGCGTAAAGCTGGCTTCGTTACTCGTGACGCTCGTCAGGTTGAACGTAAGAAAGTGGGTCTGCGTAAAGCACGTCGTCGTCCACAGTTCTCCAAACGTTAATCCATTCTGCTTACGCAGAACGATTGGCGAAAAACCCGCTTTGGCGGGTTTTTTTATGGATAATGCGCAGGTTATCCACAGTAACATTTCATATATCTTCTCTTTTTCCACATTTCCAGAATCCCCTCACCACAAAGCCATCAAAATCTGGTAAACTATCATCCAATTTTCTGCCCAAATATCGGTGAATACTCGATTTTTGTTCGATTCTTGAACAATGTGTTTTCTCTGGGATGGGCGATACAACATCTGGCTGGCCCCTGTTGGGCTGGTAGCAGTAAAAATTCTGAATATACCTGGAGGTTTTCATGGCTGTCGCTGCCAACAAACGTTCGGTAATGACGCTGTTTTCTGGTCCTACTGACATTTATAGCCATCAGGTTCGTATCGTACTGGCCGAGAAGGGTGTCAGTTTTGAGATCGAGCATGTGGAAAAGGATAACCCGCCTCAGGATCTGATCGATCTCAACCCGAGCCAAAGCGTACCGACGCTGGTGGATCGCGAGCTGACCCTGTGGGAATCCCGTATCATTATGGAATATCTGGATGAGCGTTTCCCGCATCCGCCGCTGATGCCTGTTTACCCTGTTGCGCGTGGTGAAAGCCGCCTGTACATGCAGCGTATCGAAAAAGACTGGTACTCGCTGATGAACGTCATCACCAGCGGTTCCGCTTCTGAAGCCGACGCTGCGCGTAAGCAACTGCGTGAAGAGCTGCTGGCAATTGCCCCTGTGTTTGGTCAGAAACCTTTCTTCCTGAGCGATGAGTTCAGCCTGGTAGATTGCTACCTGGCCCCGCTGCTGTGGCGTCTGCCAACCCTGGGCGTTGAGTTCAGCGGCCCTGGCGCAAAAGAGCTGAAAGGCTATATGACTCGCGTATTTGAGCGCGACTCTTTCCTGGCATCTTTAACTGAACCGGAACGTGAAATGCGTCTCGGCCGAGGCTAATGACTGTGGAAATGTCACAACTTACCCCACGCCGTCCGTATCTGCTGCGCGCCTTCTATGAATGGCTGCTGGATAACCAGCTCACGCCGCACCTGGTTGTGGATGTGACGTTGCCGGGCGTGCTGGTTCCGATGGAATACGCGCGTGACGGACAGATCGTACTGAACATTGCCCCGCGTGCGGTAGGTAACCTTGAGCTGGCAAACGACGAAGTGCGCTTCAACGCGCGGTTCGGCGGCGTGCCGCGTCAGGTTTCCGTACCGCTGGCTGCGGTGCTGGCGATCTACGCGCGTGAAAACGGTGCGGGAACCATGTTCGAGCCGGAAGCGGCATACGATGAAGAGGTTGCCAGCCTGAATGATGACGAAGGCATCACCGCCAGCGAAAGCGAAACGGTAATGTCCGTGATTGATGGCGACAAGCCCGATCGTGAGGACGACAACGATCCTGATGACGATCCGCCACCGCGCGGTGGTCGTCCGGCGCTACGCGTTGTGAAATAATTAAGATTAGCCCTTACCATATGCTTATGGAAAGGGCTTTTTTATTCAAGTCATTTTTTTTATGAATGAATAATATACCCATTATTAAATCTAACTAAAATAAGAAATAAGTTTAATTAAATATACACGTTCGTAAAATAGCGTATTATTCATTTAAATAATATTATATCGAAACCGGATTTCGGGAACGAGCTCATCGTACAGGATGTCGATGATATCTGGCTAAATATAGCCAATCATGGATGAAGAGAGAATTACTTAGAGAAAAGTAAATCTACTAACCCCCCCCAAAGCGTTAGCCTCTTCTTATTCAAATATAAAAATTACCTTTTAGGTAACTGGGAATATTTCCCAAAAAAGCTTCACTATATTTAGTGGATTTAAATCTATCTATATTTTTAAGGATCGAAAATGAAAAAATTCGCGAAATCAGCGCTTCTTGGTATGTTAGTCTTTGGCGGTTCTGCGATGGCTGCACATGCAGAAGGTAACGATGGTACAGTTACGTTTGTAGGTAAAATTGTTACTTCCCCATGCTCTATTAAAATTGGTGACGAAAACCAAACGATTAGTCTGGGCGAGAACCTGGGCACCGCGTCACTTAAAGCTGGACTGATTCAGGCAGTAGATTTTGATATTCAGCTGGTTAACTGCGTATTTACAGACGAAACCAGCATGAACATTGTCTTCAATGCGAGTGGTGATGAATCCACGGCAAATCCGGGCTACCTTGCTCTGATGGGGGCAAAGGGCGAGATGAAAGGTTCTCATATTGTAATCGCTAACACGAAAGGTACTGAAATTAAATTAGGGAACGCTGCAACGCAGGCGCTGGCCGTTGATGCCGATGGTAAAGGCCTGGCCGATCAAAAGCTGGCATTTAAAGCTTGGGTTCAGGGTGAAACTGCTGCGACAACTATCGACACGGGTGAGTTCTCATCTTTGACCAGTTTCCAGATTAGCTATCTGTAATTGTTAATATTTGCCCCGCGAATTATCGTGGGGCAGCATTTAATTTCCAGCTCGGATGTGTACGTTTTCAGGGTATCATAATGAAGTGCAGCAAATATTATCGACTGAAACATCTGGCCGTTTTGGTTGGGCTATTTTGTGGAGTATCCGGTAATGATACCTTTGCAGAAGATGCTGTTGAATTCAATACTCAATTCTTGGATGTCCGCAGTAGCGAAAATTATGATCTGAGTCGTTTTTCTCGTAAGGGTTATGTTTTACCAGGTCAATATAATCTACAGGTAATAATAAATACAGGCAGACTTCCTGATAATTATGACATTAACTGGTATCCTAAAGAAGATGATCCTGATGACAGTTATGCTTGCCTTTCACCTGATCTTGTTTCGCGTCTCGGTATCAAACCTGAGCTGTCAGACCATTTTATATGGATAAAAGACGGTGCATGTTTAAAACCAGATCAGCTGAAAGATATGCACGTGGATGCGGACATGTCACAAACGGCATTGCGTATCGCCATCCCACAGGCCTACCTCGAGTATTCGGACGAAAACTGAGAGCCTCCTGCCCGCTGGGATGAAGGTATTTCAAGTATTCTTTTTGATTATAATATTAACGCCAGCCATGAGCATGACGAAAATGACGGCGGCAATGATCGCGATCTCAGTGGTAATGGCACAATGGGTGCCAATGTTGGGCCATGGCGTCTGCGTGCTGACTGGCAAGCGGATTATCAACGTCAGGATGACGAGACCACGCGTAACTGGGACTGGAGCCGCTACTACGCCTACCGCGCTTTACCTAAATGGGGGGCACAGCTTCTGCTGGGGGAAACCTCCCTCCTGTCGGACATTTTTGATACCTTCAACTATGCGGGCGTTAGCGTCAATTCAGACGACCAAATGCTTCCTCCTAACTTAAGAGGATATGCACCTGATATCGCGGGCGTTGCGCGAACCAATGCCAAGGTCGTGGTGACGCAGCAAGGCAGAGTGCTTTATGAAAAGCAGGTTCCGGCAGGCCCGTTCCGTATTCAGGATATTAACCAGTCTGTCTCTGGTGATTTGCACGTACGAATCGAAGAGCAGGATGGACAGGTTCAGGAATACGATGTAAGTACCGCATCCGTGCCGTTCCTTACGCGAACCAATCAGGTGCGTTTCAAAACCACGGTGGGACGCCCTCAGGACTGGGATCACCAAATGGCAGGTGAAATGTTCGGCGCAGGTGAAGCCTCATGGGGCGTTGCTGACGGCTGGTCCTTGTACGGTGGTGGCATTGGTGAACAAAATTATCAGGCGGTCGCACTGGGTATTGGGCGCGATATGGCTGCGCTTGGGGCGCTCTCTTTTGATGTTACTCGCTCACACGCGCACATTACGGCTGATAGTGATGACGAGAATTTACAAGGGAACTCGTACCGCATAAGTTATTCAAAAGACTATGACGAATTGCATAGCCGTATCTCTTTTGCAGGATATCGTTTCTCTGAAGAAAACTTTATGACGATGAACGATTACCTTGACGCTCAGGACGATGAACATTTTCGTTCCGGAAAAGACAAGGAAATGTTTACTGTTAACTACAACCAGAATGTAATTGATCTTGGTATAAACGTCTTTTTAAACTGGTCTCGCCGATCGTATTGGGACCGCTCAGACGAAAATAACTATAACATTATGGTTTCAAAATACTTCGATTTGGGGCGCGTGAAAAATATTAGCCTTTCCTTGAACGGGTTTCGCAATGAATATGATGATGAAACCGACGATGGATTTTATCTTTCGGTCAGTATTCCGTGGGGCGAAAGTGGGGCGTTGACCTATAACGGTTCATTTAATCATGACGATCATTCAAACCGTGTTGGATATAACCAACGAGTTGATGACCGTAATAGCTATCAGGTAAGCGTTGGAGATTCACAAAGCGATAAATCTGCGGATGGTTATTTCCGTCATACGGGTGACTATGCGGATGTTGACCTTAACGCCAGCTATCTTGAAAACGCCTACTCTTCCGTTGGTATCTCTATGGAAGGTGGGGCTACGCTTACTGCTCAGGGTGGGGCACTGCATCGGGTGTCTATTCCTGGCGGATCGCGTTTAATGATTGACGCCAGCGGGCAACCTGATGTACCCGTTGGTGGATATAATACGCCGGTCTATACCAATGCTTTTGGCATGGCCATAATACCCGATATTAATGATTATTACCGTAATGATATTAAAATCGACATTAAGAACCTTCCTGATAATGCGGAAGCAACGCAGTCAACAGCACAAATTACCTTAACGGAAGGTGCGATAGGCTATCGGAAATTCGATATTATAAGGGGTGAGAAAGCAGTTGCAACGTTGCGTTTAAGTGACGGGAAATATCCTCCATTTGGGGCTGAAGTCATGAATATGAACCAGCAACAGGTTGGGCTTGTCGATGACAATGGCAGCGTTTATCTGGCTGGGGTGAACCCAGGCGAAAGTATGCAGGTAAACTGGAACGGTAGTCAACACTGTTTAATAACACTCCCCGAACCGTTGCCAAAAGATCTCTTTAATAATTTGTTACTGCCTTGCAGCAGTGAAAAAAAATTAACTACGCCGGTTACACATAAAGTAATACCGGCAATTCAGCAGCAAACACAACACGTGATTCCCAAGTCGGAACATGAAGATTTTTCCGGAATACCGGATGCTTCGATTAATTCAGGAAAAAATACATGAAAAATTTTCTTTTTTTGTCTACTAAAATCCTTTTAGGATGCACATTATTGCCAATGCTGGCGCATGCAGCTGTTGTACCTGACAGAACACGCGTTGTTTTTAGCGGTAGCGAGAAATCTGTTATCCTTACGCTACGTAATGATAACCAAGATAGCCCGTATCTGGCTCAGTCCTGGATTGAAGATAATAAAGGGCAAAAGATTACCTCCCCGCTCGCCGTATTACCTCCAGTTCAGCGTATCGAACCGAAAGAAACGGGCCAGGTGAAAATACAAGGCATGCCGGGGCTTGCATCATTGCCGCAGGATCGTGAATCGCTGTTTTACTTCAACGTAAGAGAGATTCCACCGAAAGGAAAGCGGCCGAATACGCTGCAAATTGCCCTGCAAACGCGCATTAAATTATTTTACCGACCTGCGTCTTTACCTAAAATGGATCCTCTTCATCCCTGGCAGTATCAACTCACATTGACGCGCAGCGGTGGAGATTATCAGGTGAATAACCCATCTAGCTACTATGTCGTACTGAGTAATGCCAGCAGCCGCGTTAATACCTCGTCCGTTGCAGGTTTTAATCCGATTGTTCTGGCGCCAAAATCCAGTGAACTGATGCACGTGAAAGCAGTAGATTTGGGGCCACATCCCGTTCTTGTTTATGTCGATGATTATGGTGGACGGATGCCACTGCATTTTAAATGTAACGGAACGACTTGTAATGTCGATCAGGAAAAAAGCAGTAAAAAATAACAGGCAGGAGGCCGAATTATGTTTCGCAAAATACCCTGCTTAATGGCATTCGGATTGGTCAGTGTGGCATTGCCGTCTATGGCAATTGATACCCAGGTGGATTTGTCAGTGACTGTAGTGGTGAATGTGCCTATGCCATGCCAGGTAACCGGCGGAGCGGTTGAATTCGGAACAGTTTATACCACTAAAATCGATGGCACCCGTTATACAAAGCCGCTTAATTACAGTCTTAATTGTAAAGATCGCCTTAAAGATTACCTTAAACTCCAGATTCAGGGTGATTCGACCACGATCAACGGAGAAAAAGTCTTAAAGACAAGCGTGGACGGTTTTGGACTGCGTCTGCAAACAAAAGACGGCAAAAATCTCATTGAACCGGGAACATCCGATTGGCTGTCATTTACGTGGGCAAACAGCGGACCTGAACTGGAAGTCGTCCCGGTAAAAGAAAGCTCAACAACGCTTAGCGCTGCGGAGTTTAATGCCAGAGCGACCATGATAGTGGATTACCAATGAAACAATATTCATTAGTCTTTTTACTTAGCATGCTCCTGGTAACCAGCGTACACGCATCCGGAGATCTCACGTTTCATGGCTATCTGGTTCGTCCTCCAACCTGTGTGATCAGCAACGATCAAACCATCGAGGTGAATTTTGTTGATGTTCAGATAGATGAGATCGATGGAAATAAATTTATGCAAGATCTGCCTTATACGATCGATTGTGATTCACCTGACAGGTATTCCGATCTGGGGATGACGCTAACGCTTACTGGCAACGTTACGGATTTCAATACGGCGGCCATTGTTACAGATGTTTCAGGGCTGGGGATCGAAATACTTCACGACAGTATCCCTTTCCAACTGGGGTCTACATTAACAGTGAATGAACAGGCATTACCCGTTCTGAAAGCTGTTCCTGTTAAGAAAAGTGGTGTCGTAATGTATTCAGGTAATTTTGAAGGGTGGGCAACATTGCAGGTGGATTACCAATGAAGGCTAATAAAAGGTGTTCAGGGGCAATCCTCCCTTTAATGCTACTACTCTCCACGCAGTGCGTTAATGCGAAAAACGACAACGTGCACTTTACCGGCAATTTGTTAGGAGGTGTTTGTAAGATGCAAATGGAAAACGGTGTGCTTGATACCGTGACGTTTCCTGATATTGCCGCCAGCGATTTAATGCTTCGAGGACGCTCTGTCAGTCGACCCGTTACGTTGAAATTATACGATTGTCCGCCTTCGGTACAAAAGAATGGTGTTCGGGTGACATTTAACGGAAATGAAACAGCTGAAATGGCGGGTTTTCTGGCCTTCGATACTTCCTCTCCCGCTTCTGGTGTCGGTATCGGTCTGGAAACAGAGCAGGGCGAACACGTACTTTTTAACGATGCAGAAGGGGTGATTTTCCCGCTTAGCGAGGGTAGTAACGATCTGGTGATGCATGCCTGGCTCCAGGTTATTCCTGGTCAGGAGGTCTTGCCGGGAACATTCACAGCAACTTCAACCGTCATTTTCGAATATTTATAATATGAAAACACGATTATTTATCGCACTGGTTTTCGCCTTTTTAAGTTTTTTTAGTAGCGGCAGTTATGCCGGCGGTGGCTTACGCTCCAGCCAGAGTGAAATAAGTCTTTATTATGCGGTGCCGAAATCCGGGGAAAAAGAATCTGTTCTCATTAACCTCGGAACAACTACTAAAGGGGGCATATTCCATGGGGTATGGGATCTTACAAAAAGAGATGGCGACGGTAACCTTCCGAATGTCTCATGGGATGGTAATGCTGCGGGTTATCAGGTACTGAGACTTAAATATGTAACTGAAGTGAAGAATACGGCAGGGTGCTCAGGGCTTGATTTATCCCGTTGGAGTTGTAATAGGGTAACAATTCACATCGAGGTACCGTGGGATAAAGCCTCAACATGCCCGTGGATTTTGATGTTTATCTCTCGTTCGACAAATACTGTCACAGGTGAAGGCTGGTCATCCACGATGGAGCGAACAACGGCGTGTGTGTTTACGCCTACGTCCGGACTAGATATCTCATGGGATCCGAAAATATTACAGCATGATAAGCAAATAACGTTTAATTCCACGGGTGGCGAAATGGAAAGTACCCTGCATACCTACCTTTGGGAAGGCGGAAGCGTTTGTGACAACAGCTTAATGGACGATCGCGGTGCGAATTGTCGCGTTATTACGACGGGTATTTCTGTAACGGCTTTGGGCTGTGATAATTCAAAACTGACGACCTACACCGTGCGCCATCCGTTAAGCGATATGATAATACATGACATTATCGTCAAAATTAATACTGAAAATATCGGTGCCGGTCAGTTTACATCGACATGTAACTACCGTTACATCATTGATCAGTTATAGCGTGAAGTTTGATAAGGCCCGGTGAAAGCCTTTACCGGGCGAGACAATGAGTAAGGAGGTGGGCAGGAAGGCCACCAGGCACGATTTCTCCACCTGTAATTTCCTTTGTTATGATGGATTGTTCTCCCTTTCTGACACCGGACTGCAATGAAACCATTTGATCTTAAAGCTGAAAAGTCTGATGAAGCTATTGGCCGCAGCCTGCGACGTCGTCTGCTGGCGCGCAAAAAGCTGTCAGATAGGGTGGAAGAAGAGCTGGAGCAGATGATCCGCCGCCTGGCTGGGCGGGGCGCTGTTAGCAACGGTAGTCACGCTATGATGATTGGAGAGCTGCACTTCCTGTATATTGACATCACAGCTCCTGTGAGCCGGTGGAGAGCTGATTCTGTTTGGTGTTGCGGAGTCCGCGCCAGCCTGTTAACCGCATAAAAAAGCCGGATGGTATTTCCATCCGGCTCGTTTCTTACACTTCCAGGAAGTTCATAATCCCTTCAGCGGCTTTGCGGCCTTCGGCAATCGCCGTGACCACCAGGTCAGAACCGCGAACGATATCGCCACCGGCGAAGATTTTCGGGTTGCTGGTCTGGAACGCATTATCACTACCTTCTGGCGCGATTACGCGCCCCTGCGAATCCAGCTCCACGCTGTGCTTCGCCAGCCACTCCATGCTGTGCGGACGGAAACCAAACGCCATCACCACGGCATCGGCCGGGATCACATGCTCAGAGCCTGCCACGATCTCCGCGCGACGACGGCCTTTCGCATCCGGCGCGCCCATCTCCGTGCGAGCCATCTTCACGCCGCTCACTTTTCCGTTGGCATTCACCTCAATACCCAGAGGCTGGATGTTGAACTGGAACTCCACGCCCTCTTCACGCGCGTTTTTCACTTCGCGTTTCGAGCCCGGCATGTTCTCTTCGTCACGACGGTAGGCGCAGATGACGTGCGCCGCATTCTGACGAATGGAGGTACGCACGCAGTCCATCGCGGTATCACCGCCGCCCAGCACCACCACGCGTTTGCCTTCCATGCTGATGAATGGTTCATCAGCCGTTTCACCGTAGCCCATGATCTGCCTGGTGTTGGCAATCAGGAACGGCAGCGCGTCGTATACGCCCGGCGCGTCTTCGTTCTCCAGACCGCCGCGCATGGACTGATAGGTGCCCACACCCAGGAACACGGCGTCGTAATCCTTCAGCAGTTCGTCGAGCTGCACGTCGCGGCCTACTTCTGTGTTCAGTTTGAACTCAATGCCCATGCCGGTGAAGATTTCACGGCGGCGGGTCATGACCTCTTTTTCCAGCTTAAAGGCCGGGATACCGAAGGTCAGCAGACCGCCAATTTCCGGATGACGGTCAAAGACCACCGCCTTCACGCCGTTGCGGGTCAGAACGTCCGCACAGGCCAGGCCCGCCGGGCCCGCGCCGATGATGGCCACGCGCTTGTCGGTTTGACGCACGCCGGTCATATCCGGACGCCAGCCCATTTCGAACGCTTTATCGTTGATATAGCGCTCGATGTTGCCGATGGTCACCGCGCCAAACTCATCGTTCAGCGTACAGGAGCCTTCACACAGACGGTCCTGAGGACACACGCGCCCGCACACTTCCGGCAGGGTGTTGGTCTGGTGAGACAGCTCGGCGGCTTCAAAAATACGCCCTTCGTTGGCCAGCTTCAGCCAGTTCGGGATGTAGTTGTGTACCGGACATTTCCATTCGCAGTAAGGGTTACCGCAGGACAGGCAGCGGTCTGCCTGCGCTTTGGCCTGGCCTTCTGAAAACGGCTCATAGATTTCAACAAACTCAATTTTGCGGATCTTCAGCGGTTTCTTTGGCGGATCAACACGCTGCAGGTCGATAAACTGGTATACGTTCTGGCTCATCTGAATTCCTTACTGCGCCTGCACGCGCAGCTCTGCTGCGCTACGACTACGGTGACCCAACAGGGCTTTAACATCGCTGGACTTCGGCTTAACCAGCGCGAATTTCGCAGAGAACGCCGGCCAGTTCGCCAGGATCTCTTCGCCGCGCGAAGAACCGGTATGCTGCACGTGTTCGGTAATCAAGCCGCGCAGGTGTTCTTCATGGATAGCCAGCGTATCAACATCCAGCACTTCCACCAGCTCCGGGTTCACGCGCTTGCGGAACTCACCGTCTTCATCCAGTACGTAGGCAAAACCGCCCGTCATGCCAGCGCCGAAGTTCACGCCGGTTTTACCCAGAACGCAAACAATCCCGCCCGTCATGTATTCACAACCGTTATCGCCAATGCCTTCCACCACGGTGATGGCACCGGAGTTACGTACCGCAAAACGCTCGCCCGCACGACCTGCTGCGAACAGACGGCCGCCGGTCGCGCCGTACAGGCAGGTGTTACCGATGATGCTCGCTTCGTGGCTGCGGAAGGCTGAGCCGACCGGAGGACGCACCGCCAGCAGACCGCCTGCCATGCCTTTACCGACGTAGTCGTTGGCATCGCCGGTAAGGATAAGCTCAACGCCGCCTGCGTTCCAGACCCCGAAGCTCTGACCCGCGGTACCGCTGAAGTGCGCGGTAATTGGGTCGGCAGCCAGCCCCTGGTCACCGTGCGTCTGCGCGATATAACCGGAGAGGGATGCGCCCACGGAGCGGTCGGTGTTGCGGATATCAAACCAGAACGTTTTGCTCTGCTTGTCGTCCACGTACGGCTTCGCCTGCTGCAGCAGCTGCGCGTTCAGCACGCCGTTATCGAACGGCGGGTTGTTCTCGGTGCAGTAGACCGCTTTGCCTGGGTGCGGCTGCGCGGTTTCCAGCAGCTTGCTCAGCTCCAGCTTCTGCTGCTTCGCCGTGAAGCCTTCCAGCTCTTTAAGCAGGTCAGTGCGGCCAATCAGGTCCACCAGACGCTTCACGCCCAGCTGCGCCATCAGCTCGCGTGTTTCACGGGCGATGAAGTCAAAGTAGTTGGTCACTTTGAACGGCAGGCCGTGATAGTGGTTCTTACGCAGCTTCTCGTCCTGGGTTGCAACGCCCGTTGCACAGTTGTTCAGGTGGCAAATACGCAGGTATTTACAGCCGAGCGCAACCATCGGGCCGGTACCAAAGCCAAAGCTTTCCGCACCCAGAATCGCCGCCTTGATGATGTCGAGGCCGGTTTTTAGGCCTCCGTCCACCTGCAGGCGGATCTTGTGACGCAGGCCGTTCGCCACCAGCGCCTGCTGGGTTTCCACCAGGCCAAGCTCCCACGGGCAGCCCGCATATTTCACGGAAGAGAGCGGGCTTGCGCCGGTGCCGCCGTCGTAGCCGGCAATGGTAATGAGATCCGCATAGGCTTTCGCCACGCCGGTGGCGATGGTGCCGACGCCCGGTTCGGAAACCAGCTTCACGGAGATCATCGCCTTCGGGTTGACCTGCTTCAGGTCGAAAATCAGCTGCGCCAGGTCCTCGATAGAGTAGATATCGTGGTGCGGCGGCGGGGAGATCAGCGTCACGCCCGGCACGGAATAGCGCAGTTTGGCGATGTACGGGGTGACTTTATCACCCGGAAGCTGACCGCCTTCGCCCGGTTTAGCACCCTGAGCGACTTTAATCTGAATCACGTCGGCGTTGACAAGGTACGCAGGCGTTACGCCAAAGCGACCGGATGCCACCTGCTTGATACGAGACACTTTGTTGGTGCCGTAACGCGCCGGGTCTTCACCGCCTTCGCCGGAGTTGGAGTTGCCGCCGATGCTGTTCATGGCTTCCGCCAGCGCTTCGTGGGCTTCCGGGCTCAGCGCGCCGATGGACATCGCCGCGGTATCAAAGCGTTTAAACAGTTCGGATGCAGGTTCAACCTCGTCAATGCTGACCGCTTCATCGCCCGGATTGAGGGCAATAAGGTCGCGCAGCGTCGCCGCCGGACGATTGTTCACCAGCTCGGCGTACTGCTGATAATCGCTGTACTCGCCGCTCTGAACTGCCTGCTGCAGCGTGCGCACCACGTCAGGGTTATAGGCGTGGTACTCGCCGCCGTGAACGTATTTCAGCAGACCGCCCTGATCCAGCGGCTTACGTGCCAGCCAGGCGCGTTTGGACAGGTTCACCAGATCCTGCTGGAAGTCAGCAAAACCGGCGCCGCCGATGCGGCTGACCACGCCCTGGAAGCAGAGGTTGGCGACCTCATCATGCAGGCCGACCGCTTCAAACAGCTTCGAACAGCGGTAGGAGGCAATGGTCGAGATGCCCATTTTGGACATGATCTTGTACAGACCTTTGTTGATGCCGTTACGGTAGTTCAGCATCACCGTGCGGTAATCTTTGTCGATCGCGCGGGTATCCACCAGGCGGGCCAGCGTTTCGTAGGCCAGGTACGGGTAGATCGCCGTCGCGCCGAAGCCTAACAGCACGGCAAAGTGGTGCGGGTCGCGCGCGCTTGCGGTTTCAACAATGATGTTAGCGTCGCAGCGCAGGCTCTTATCCACCAGGCGCGTCTGGATAGCACCCACCGCCATTGGCGCAGGCACCGGCAGACGGTTTTTGGCGATATTGCGGTCAGACAGCACCAGCAGCACGGTGCCGTTACGCACCATCTGCTCGGCTTTGTCGCACAGCGCGTTCACCGTCTCTTCGAGGCTCGCTTCGGTCACGTCGAACGTAATGTCGAGCGTGTCGGCGCGGTAGTGCTCCTCGGTCATAGTGGTGAGCTGTTTGAAATCGGAGTACAGCAGGATCGGCGATTTAAAGGTCAGACGGTGCGCCTGGCCTTCGGCTTCGCAGAAGACGTTCATCTCACGACCGATGCTGGTCGCCAGCGACATTACGTGGGCTTCACGCAGCGGGTCGATCGGCGGGTTGGTGACCTGCGCGAACTGCTGACGGAAGTAATCGTAAATGATGCGTGGCTGGCTGGAGAGCACGGCAAACGGGGTATCGTCGCCCATGGAGCCGACCGCTTCCTGGCCGTTTTCACCCAGTACGCGAATAACAGAGTCCAGCTCTTCCGCGCTGTAGTTAAACTGTTTCTGGAAGCTGGCAAGCGTATCGTCGTCCAGCTCGCGGCTGCCCACCTCTTCGTCCGGCAGATCTTCAAATGGCACCAGACGACGCACGTTTTTCGCCATCCACTCTTTGTAGGGGTGGCGGCTCTTCAGATCGTTGTCGGTTTCGGCGGAGTGCAGAATGCGGCCGCCGCGGGTGTCGATCACCATAAGCTCGCCCGGGCCTACGCGGCCTTTCTCAACCACTTCGTCAGGCTGGTAATCCCAGATACCGACTTCAGAGGCGCAGGTGATGAGCTTGTCTTTGGTGATAACGTAGCGCGCCGGACGCAGACCGTTACGGTCCAGGTTACAGGCAGCGAAGCGGCCGTCGGACATGACGATGCCCGCCGGGCCGTCCCACGGCTCCATGTGCATGGAGTTAAAGTCGAAGAACGCGCGCAGCTCAGGATCCATGTCCGGGTTGTTCTGCCAGGCCGGTGGCACCAGCAGACGCATGGCGCGCACGATGTCCATCCCGCCCGCCAGCAGCAGTTCCAGCATGTTATCCATGGAGCTGGAGTCCGAGCCGGTTTCGTTCACGAACGGTGCGGCATCGTGCAGGTCAGGGATCAGTGGGGTCTGGAACTTATAGGTACGGGCGCGTGCCCACTGGCGGTTACCGGTGATGGTGTTGATCTCGCCGTTATGCGCCAGATAGCGGAACGGCTGCGCCAGCGGCCAGCGTGGCACGGTGTTGGTGGAGAAGCGCTGGTGGAACAGGCAAATGGCCGATTCCAGACGCAGGTCCGCCAGGTCCAGGTAGAAACGCGGCAGGTCAGCCGGCATACACAGACCTTTATAGATGTTGACCAGGTTCGAGAGGCTACACACGTAGAACTCTTTATCGTCCTGGAGACGTTTTTCGATGCGGCGGCGGGCAATAAACAGACGGCGTTCCATATCGCGCGGACGCCAGCCCGCAGGTGCGTTAACGAAAATCTGCTCAATGCGAGGCAGCGAGGAGAGGGCGATTTCACCGAGCACCCCTTCGTTGGTTGGCACATCGCGCCAGCCGACAATCGACAGGGTTTCACGCTGAAGTTCTTCTTCGACGATGCGGCGTGAAGCGGCAGCCTTTTCAGGATCCTGGTTCAGGAACAGCATACCGACAGCGTAGTTTTTGGCTAAACGCCAGCCGCGCTCTTCCGCCACGATGCGGAAGAAACGATCCGGTTTTTGCAGCAGCAGGCCGCAACCGTCGCCGGTTTTACCATCGGCAAGAATAGCGCCACGGTGCTGCATTCGGGCCAGTGCGTGAATAGCAGTACGCACTACCTTGTGGCTAGGTTCGCCTTCTATGTGGGCGATCAGGCCGAAACCACAGTTATCCTTCTCAAGGGATTTATCGTACAACATATCAGTGAACCTCCCCAGGCTCGTCGGGCTTCCCACTGAACTTTACCGTGGCGCACAGGCGCAGAAAGAGCATGGCGACGGGGTTTGCGTTTCATACGCGGACCTCGCATTCGCCCTCTTTTTCATCCTTTCGCGCAGGTAAACAAGTTTGAGGACTTGCTTCAGAGGGAATCTCAATTACTGCATAAATATGATGAGCAGGCCGCTCATCCAGAAAGCTTCCAGCGGATTTCCAACTTATCGGGAATTGGTACACAGGTCAAATGGCAATCTTATTTATACAAATATGTGCTAAGGGGTAGCCATCTGTTTGTTTTTAAAGGGTATTTAACTATTTTTATAACCATCTAAAGGTCTGGGGAGCCGTGAAGGAGTGTGATCTGACTCACTATATGAAAGCGGTATTATTGATGCAGCGTGCTGAAATGCTGATTTATAGCAGAACAATAATCTGGTGACGTATTCAAACCCGCATAAAATCACTGTTTTTCAGTGTTGCCGCTATAAATGAAAAAAACAGTCAGAACATAAGGAAAAGTAATCACAGATAGCGTGAATGAAATTGCAGTAATCCTGAGTATTTATTCATACAGATAAAGGCCGTCCAGGGCGATTGATCCAGGTCATCGCCGACAGAGGCTAAAAATGGCAGGCTTGTCCCCTTTCTTCGGGACGGTCTATCAGATTATGCAGTTACAGAAATTAGTCAATATGTTTGGTGGGGATCTTTTGCAGCGATACGGCCAAAAGGTTCATAAGCTGACGCTGCACGGCGGCTTTAGCTGTCCGAATCGCGACGGCACCATCGGGCGCGGCGGCTGTACCTTCTGTAACGTTGCGTCCTTTGCTGACGAGGCCCAGCAGCATCACTCTATCGCGGAACAACTCGCGCACCAGGCCAGCCTGGTCAACCGTGCAAAGCAGTATCTGGCCTATTTCCAGGCCTACACCAGCACGTGGGCGGAGGTGCAGGTGCTGCGTTCCATGTATCAGCAGGCGGTCATGCAGGCCAATATTGTCGGGCTATGCGTTGGCACGCGCCCGGACTGCGTGCCGGACGCGGTGCTGGATCTGCTCAGCGAGTACAAAGAGCAGGGCTACGAGATCTGGCTGGAGCTGGGCCTGCAGACTGCACATGACAAAACCCTGCACCGCATTAATCGTGGACATGATTTCGCCTGCTACCAGCGCACCGCGCGGCTGGCCCGCGAGCGCGGGTTAAAAGTCTGCTCGCATCTGATTGTCGGCTTGCCTGGTGAAGGTCGACAGCACGGCCTGGAGACGCTGGAAAAGGTGGTTGAAACCGGCGTGGACGGCATCAAACTGCATCCCCTGCATATCGTTACGGGAAGCATTATGGCGAAAGCCTGGAAGGCCGGGCGGTTAAGCGGTATTGAGCTTGAGGAATATACGGTGACGGCGGGGGAGATGATTCGTCACACACCGTCGGAGATTGTTTACCACCGTATCTCCGCCAGCGCCCGCCGTCCAACGCTTCTGGCACCGCTCTGGTGCGAGAACCGCTGGACGGGGATGGTGGAAATCGACCGCTATCTTCAGGAAAACGGCGTACAGGGTTCGGCGCTGGGCCGCCCGTGGGTTCCCCGTCTACCGACGACGTCCGCCTAACAGACTTCCCAGCATGCCGCGCACTATCTGATTGGTAACCTGCCGCGCGGCGCTTTTCGCCATAGTCTGTACCACGCCGTCGCGCTTGCCGCCGCGCGGTCCGGTTGTGCCAAACAAAATGTCTTTTAGCCCGCCGAGAATACCGTCATCCACGGCGACAGACTGCCCTTTAGCGGCAGGCGCATCCTGCGATTCGGTTGTCGCCTGCACCCCTTTTTGCAGCATCTCGAACGCGGACTCGCGATCCACCTCGTCTTCGTACTTCCCGTAAACCGGGGAGTGGTTAATCAGGCCGTTACGTTCATCGTCAGTAACAGGCCCCATGCGCGAGCAGGGCGCGATCACCATCGCGCGCTCCACGATGGAGGGGCTGCCCTTCGCATCAAGGAACGAGATCAGCGCTTCACCGGTGCCCAGCGCCTGAATCGTCGCTTCGGTATCAAAGGCCGGATTAGCGCGCATGGTTTGCGCCGCGGCTTTCACCGCTTTCTGATCCTTCGGCGTAAAGGCGCGCAGGGCGTGCTGCACGCGGTTACCGAGCTGGCCAAGCACGTTATCCGGGATATCCGACGGGTTTTGCGACACAAACCAGACGCCAACCCCTTTGGAGCGGATCAGGCGAATGACCTGTTCAATTTTATCCAGCAGCACCTGCGGCGCGTCGTTAAACAGCAGATGCGCTTCGTCGAAGAAGAAGACCAGTTTTGGTTTTTCCAGATCGCCCGCTTCCGGTAGCTGCTCGTACAGTTCGGAGAGCATCCACAGCAGGCTGGCGGCGTAAAGCTTCGGCATCTGGTAGAGCTTTTCAGAGCTCAGAATGTTGATGATGCCTTTGCCATTGCTGTCGGTACGCATCCAGTCTTTGATATCCAGCATCGGCTCGCCGAAGAAGTGCTCGGCACCCTGTTGCTCCAGGGTCAGAAGCCCACGCTGAATGGCCCCGACAGAGGCGCTGCTGATATTGCCGTACTGGTTCTGGAAGGATTTGGCGTTATCGCCGATATACTGGGTAATGGCTCGCAGATCCTTGAAGTCAAGCAGCAGCAGCCCCTGATCGTCGGCAATGCGGAAGATGATATTCAGCACCCCGGACTGCACGTCGTTGAGGTTGAGCAGGCGGGCCAGCAGCAGCGGGCCGAGATCGGAGACGGTGGCGCGCACCGGGTGGCCTTTCTCACCAAAGATATCCCAGACCACCACCGGGTTGCCGTGCGGTGTCCAGTTCGTGATGCCAATATTCTTCAGCCTCTCAAGCAGTTTTTCAGAAGCGGTACCCTCCTGAGCCACGCCGGTTAAATCGCCCTTCACGTCAGCCATAAAGACCGGCACGCCAATCTCTGAAAGCGACTCCGCCAGCTTCTGTAAGGTCACGGTTTTCCCCGTCCCGGTCGCACCGGTGATCAGGCCGTGGCGGTTCGCCATCGCAGGCAGTAGATACAGCTCTTTTTCCAGCGTCCGGGCAATTAACAATGGTGTACTCATGATGCGCTTCCTCTCTTAGTCCTGGGTGGAGTATAGGCAACCTGATAGCAATTTGGTTAAGTAAATTCCTGACTTTGCGGCGCATTATCCAGCGCGGACTATGCTTTTGCATACGGTTCACAAAATAGTGGGAAACTATGTCCAGATTCTTCTTTAACGATCGCAAACAGCTGGTCAACGATGCCATTGAAGGCATACTCCTTTCTGCGCCACACGCGAATCTCGTCAAGCTCGATATCGATCCGGCTATCCGCGTAGTGGCACGCGGCGACTGGGATAAAAGCCGCGTGGCGGTGATCTCCGGCGGTGGCTCCGGGCACGAACCTGCACACGCCGGATTTGTCGGTAAAGGCATGCTGACGGCGGCAGTCTGTGGCGATCTGTTCGCCTCCCCGAGCGTGGATGCGGTACTGAATGCCATTGTGGCGGTGACGGGCGATCGCGGCTGTCTGCTTATTGTCAAAAACTACACCGGCGATCGCCTGAACTTTGGTCTGGCGGCAGAAAAGGCCAAACGCTACGGCCTCAAGGTGGAGATGGTGATCGTGGCGGACGATATCGCGCTGCCCGATAACAAACAGCCGCGCGGCATTGCCGGTACGGCACTGGTGCATAAGATTGCGGGCTATGCGGCGGAGCACGGGAAATCGCTGAGCGAGGTGCGGGATATTGCGCAGCAGGCCTGCGACAACCTCTGGAGCCTGGGCGTTGCGATGCAAACCTGTAACCTGCCGGGCAGCGACGATGAAGAGGGGCGCATCAAGCAGGGCCATGTCGAACTGGGGCTGGGGATCCACGGGGAGCCGGGGGCCTCGGTAGTTGATACGCAAAACAGCAAAGCGATTATCGACACGCTGGTTAATCCGCTCAAAGCGCAGGCGGGCGAGGGGCGTTTCGCGGTGCTGATTAACAACCTCGGCGGCGTCTCGGCGCTGGAAATGGCGTTGCTGACCAAAGAGCTGGCTCACTCGGCGCTGAAAGAGAACATTGCTTATCTTATTGGCCCGGCACCGCTGGTGAGCGCCCTGGACATGAAGGGCTTTTCTCTGACGCTGCTGAAGCTCAACGACCTGTTCGAGAAAGCGCTGCATGAAGAGGTGGAAACGCTGGGCTGGCAAAAACCCGTGGCGTTTGCCCCCCTGCGTACCGTTCCGCAAAGCGCTATTCGCGATCGCGTGGAATATACCCCATCTGAAAACCCGCAGGTGAAGGAGTCTGTTTCACGGGTGACGAAGACGCTCATACAGCTGGAAAATCGCCTGAACGCGCTGGATGCCAAAGTGGGCGACGGCGATACCGGCTCCACCTTTGCGCAAGGGGCGCGGGATATTGCGCAGCGCCTGGAGGAGAACGCGCTTCCGCTTAATGATGTGCCTAAGCTTCTGCTGCTGGTGGGCGAGCGGCTGGCCACGGTGATGGGCGGATCGAGCGGGGTGCTGATGTCGATCTTCTTTACCGCAGCGGGGCAAAAGCTTCACGATGGTCAGTCGCTACCCGAGGCATTGCTCAGCGGGCTGGCGCAAATGAAGCAGTACGGTGGGGCAGATCTCGGCGATCGTACCCTGATCGACGCGCTGCAGCCGGCGCTGGAGGCATTGCAGAAAAAGGATCTTCAGTCAGCGGCGCAGGCGGCACAGAAGGGGGCAGAGGCAACGGCGAAAATGCAGAAAGCCGGTGCGGGGCGCTCATCGTATGTGAATAAAGAGAATCTGGACGGGGTAATGGACCCAGGGGCGGTCGCGGTGGCAGAGGTGTTTAAGGCCATGGTAGAAGCAAAACGGTAACCACCGTTACCGTTTTTAGTGTTTGCGCCCTCTCCCAGTGGGAGAGGGTTGGGGTGAGGGCATCAGGCCGCAGATTCCCCGGCAATGTCACATCAGAAATCCGCTTTCAACACCACGCGGTAGCGGGCTTTGCCATCACGCACGTGCTGGATCGCTTCGTTGATTTTCGACATGGGGTACAGTTCGGTGGTCGGGGCCACTTTGGTGCGTCCGGCAAACTTCATCAGCTTGCGCAGCTCGTACGGTGTACCGGTCGCGGAGCCTGACACGCTGCGATCCCCGCCGATCAGGGTAAAGGCCGGAACCGGCAGCGGCTTCATCACAGCACCTACGGTGTGGAAGTTACCGCCGTAGGCCAGTGCTTCAAAGTACGGCTGCCAGTCGAGATCGACGTTCACGGTGTTGATGATCAGGTCAAACTGACCTGCCAGCGCGTTCAGCGCTTCAGGATCGCGGCTGTTTACCACTTTATCCGCGCCCATCGCCAGCACCTCTTTCTCTTTTGCCGGGTTCGAGCTGAACGCCGTGACTTCACAGCCCATCGCATGCAGTAGCTTGATGGCGATATGGCCCAGACCGCCGATTCCAATCACGCCCACGCGGCTGGTGGCGGTGATATGGTGCATCAGCAGGGGCTTAAAGACGGTGATGCCGCCACACAGCAGCGGACCGGCGGATTCGATATCAATGCTGTCCGGCAGCGGGATGACCCATTGCCAGTCGGCGCGCAGCTTGTCGGCGAAGCCGCCTTTATTCAGGATGGTGGGTACCGCGCCCTCAAGGCAGTTGATCTGGTTGCCGCTGATACAGGCATCGCAGTGACCACAGCTGCGTGCTGTCCAGCCAATGCCTACGCGCTGGCCCACTTTCAGCCCTTTGTCCTGCGCGGCGCTACCGAGCGCCACGACGCGGCCAATGACTTCGTGCCCGGCAACCAGCGGATAGCTGGAAAAGCCCCATTCGTTGTCGATCATCGAGAGATCCGAGTGGCAGACCCCGCAGTAATCAACCTGTACTTCGACGTCTTCTGCTTTTAGTTCGCCCGCATCGTACTCGTACAGCTCAAGTTCTGCACCCGCCTGCGGTGCGGCGTAGCTTTTTATCTTCGACATCGTGTTTCCCCCGTTGTGGTGTGAACTGAGAGTGTAGAGCATTCAGTTTACAGCCGCTTAACAGAAGAGGGCAGGAACGAAAATTACAGACTTTTCAGCATCCTGACTTCGCAGTCAACATGGCCGGTACAGCCCAGCGGCGCATCGATATGCTCAAAGCCCAGATGTTCATACAGGCCGATGGCCTCTTTGAGGAAGGCGGTGGTTTCGAGGTAACAGCGTTTAAACCCATGAGCGCGGGCGTGTTCCAGGGCGACCAGCGCCAGCTTTTTCGCCAGGCCTTGCCCGCGTACGGAAGGCAGGAAATACATTTTCTGCAGCTCGCAGATATCCGGCTCGCTGCAACTCAGTGGCGCAACGCCGCCGCCGCCCACAACCTGGCCGTCCTGCTCAATCACCCAGTAGGCGTGGCCCGGCTGGCTGTACAGCTTAAACAGTTCATCAAGATTCGGGTCCGCAACGGTATAACCTTTATCCGCTGTCAGCCCATACTCTGCAGAAACGGTGCGGATAACGGCGGCGATAGCCGGATTGTCCTGCTCAGTGATCCGACGCATCGTCGCCGCGACGGGGGTAATCACGCTCATAGCATTACTCATTACAAAAATTGACACACAGTTGCTGTTAATAGCACCGCAGAAAAGGGAGTGCAAGCGAGGAGTTTTCAGGAAGGGTACCCCTTACGCCCTGAAGCGTAAGGGGTAAAGCATTACAGGGCTGCAATAACCGCCTGCTGCTCGATCAGCTTGGTCTTCGCATCGGCGAAGGCAACCAGACGCTCACGCTCTTTGGCGATGACCGCTTCCGGTGCACGGGCGACAAAGCCTTCGTTCGCCAGCTTGCTTTCTATTTTGCCAATTTCCACGTCGACTTTCGCCACTTCTTTCGCCAGACGCGCCAGCTCGGCGTCTTTGTCGATCAGACCTGCCATCGGGATCAGCAGCTCGGCGCCGTCGATGATTTTGGTCACGGAAACCGGACCTTTGTCATCCGCAGGCAGCACGGTGATGCTTTCCAGACGCGCCATGGTTTTCAGGAAGGTGTTGTTCTCGGTGACGCGACGAACGGCAGCCTCGCTGCAGCCGCGCAGCAGCAGCTCAAGCGGTTTGCCCGGGGCAATGTTCATTTCAGCACGGATGTTACGTACCGCAACGATCGCCTGTTTCAGCCACTCGGTATCCGCAGACGCCGCTTCATCAACCTTAGCCGCATCGAATGCCGGGAACGGCTGCAGCATGATGGTATCGGCGTTGATGCCCGCAATGACCTTCACGCGCTGCCAGATGGTTTCGGTGATGAATGGAATGACCGGATGCGCCAGGCGCAGCAGACCTTCCAGAACGGTAATCAGCGTGTTGCGCGTGCCGCGTAGCTCCGCTTCAGTGCCGCCGTTCATTACCGGCTTCGCCAGCTCCAGATACCAGTCGCAGAACTGGTTCCAGGTGAATTCGTACAGGATGCCCGCCGCGATATCGAAGCGGTAGCTGTCCAGCGCCTCGCGGAATGCTTTCACCGTCTGGTTGAATTCCGCCAGGATCCAACGGTCCGCCAGAGACAGGGTC
This sequence comes from Enterobacter sp. MG-EB028, assembly GCF_056673305.1. Classification (NCBI taxonomy): domain Bacteria; kingdom Pseudomonadati; phylum Pseudomonadota; class Gammaproteobacteria; order Enterobacterales; family Enterobacteriaceae; genus Enterobacter; species Enterobacter sp. MG-EB028. The sequence goes on along the minus strand of NZ_CP195079.1, from coordinate 4,280,481 downwards.
ATTTCGCCGCCGTTGAAGCCGCAGTCCTGATCTTCGGTGTTCATCAGCACGAAGCGGCTGGCGTTCCACAGCTTGTTACAGAAGTTACGGTAACCTTCCAGACGCTTCATGTCCCAGTTGATGTCGCGGCCGGTCGAGGCCAGCGCCGCCAGGGTGAAGCGCAGGGCGTCTGTACCGTGAGCCTCAATTCCGTTCGGGAACTGCTTCTCGGTGCGCTTGCGGATTTTCTCCGCCAGCTGCGGCTGCATCATATTACCGGTGCGTTTTTCCAGCAGCTCTTCCAGAGAAATACCGTCAACCATATCCAGTGGGTCAATGACGTTACCCTTGGATTTGGACATCTTCTGGCCTTCGTCGTCGCGGATCAGACCGGTCATGTAGACGGTATGGAACGGAACCTGCGGCTTGCCGTCTTCGTCTTTGATGAAGTGCATGGTCATCATGATCATGCGGGCAATCCAGAAGAAGATAATGTCGAAGCCGGACACCATCACGCTGGTTGGGTGGAACTGACGCAGCGCGTCGGTGTTCTCAGGCCAGCCAAGGGTGGAGAAGGTCCACAGTGCGGAGGAGAACCAGGTGTCCAGCACGTCTTCGTCCTGACGCAGGGCAACGTCCGCGCTCAGGTTGTTTTCCTGACGCACTTCGTCTTCGCTACGGCCAACATAAACGTTGCCTTCGTTGTCGTACCATGCCGGGATACGGTGACCCCACCACAGCTGACGGGAGATACACCAGTCCTGAATGTCACGCATCCAGGAGAAGTACATGTTTTCGTACTGCTTCGGCACGAACTGAATGCTGCCATTCTCAACCGCTTCAACAGCCGGTTTCGCCAGCACGTCGGCACGCACGTACCACTGGTCGGTCAGCATTGGCTCGATAACCACGCCGCCACGGTCGCCGTACGGCACGGTCAGATCGTGAGGTTTGATCTCTTCCAGCAGGCCCAGTGCGTCGACGGCAGCCACAATCGCTTTACGCGCGGCAAAGCGCTCCAGCTTCTGGAACTCAGCCGGGATCTCGCTGGAGTAGACGTCGGATTCGTTGCCTTTGGTGTCATATACTTCTGCGCTTTCGCGGATATCGCCGTCAAAGGTCAGAATGTTGATCATCGGCAGGGCGTGACGACGACCGACTTCATAGTCGTTAAAGTCGTGCGCAGGGGTGATTTTTACGCAGCCGGTGCCTTTTTCCATGTCGGCGTGTTCGTCGCCCACAATTGGAATACGGCGGTTTACCAGCGGCAGCACCACGAATTTGCCGATCAGGTCTTTATAACGCGGATCTTCCGGGTTAACGGCCACGCCGGTATCACCCAGCAGGGTTTCCGGACGAGTGGTGGCAACCACCAGGTAATCTTTACCGTCGGCGGTTTTTGCGCCGTCGGCCAGCGGGTAGCGGATGTGCCACATGGAGCCTTTGGACTCGCGGTTTTCCACTTCCAGGTCAGAGATGGCGGTGCGCAGTTTCGGATCCCAGTTGACCAGGCGTTTGCCGCGGTAAATCAGGTCTTCTTTATACAGACGGACGAAAACTTCTTTCACGGCGTTGGACAGGCCTTCGTCCATGGTGAAGCGCTCGCGCTCCCAGTCCACGGAGTTGCCGAGACGGCGCATCTGACGGGTAATGGTGCCGCCTGATTCTGCCTTCCACTGCCAGATTTTGTCGATGAACGCATCGCGACCGTAGTCGTGACGGGTTTTACCTTCTTCAGCGGCAATTTTACGCTCAACCACCATCTGGGTCGCGATACCCGCGTGGTCAGTTCCTGCCTGCCACAGGGTGTTTTTGCCCTGCATGCGCTGGTAGCGGATCATGGTGTCCATGATGGTCTGCTGGAAAGCATGCCCCATATGCAAACTGCCGGTGACGTTCGGCGGCGGGATCATGATGCAGAAGGACTCTTTGCTTTCGTCGCCGTTAGGCTTGAAATAGCCCTGCTGTTCCCAGTGCTCGTAAAGCGGCTGTTCGATATCGCGTGGGTTATATGTCTTTTCCATTATTTCCAGGTTGCCGTATTCAGGTTAAAACCAGCCAGGCGGTACGCTTTATAGCGTTCGCGCGCCAGTTGTTTCAAGGATTCTTCGTAAGGGACAAAGTCTACCACTTCTGTGAAAGCAGTGGCAAAATCTGCAAAGTCTGTCCGCAGGCTAATGAGAATATCGCGCGCGCTGCTGTTGCGCTTTTGCGGCCAGGCTATTTCGACCGGGGCCCCGCCTCGCGGACCTTCGCCCGACAGGTTGTGCGGCACAAAGCTCTCCGGCGGGCGCGCCCACAGCGCTTCATCCAGGCGAATCGCCTGCTGTTCATCTTCACAGGCAATCAGAACGCGTTTACCTGCGCGCCAACGTTCTGCGGCAATTTCACACACCAGCTGTTCAACGGCGCTGAGGCCATCCTGATGGGTGTCGTTGTCCAGAAGGTAGAACGTTGCATTCTTCATATGGGGCTTCTTGTGCTCACTTTAAATGCTTAAGCCGGGTGGCGGCTTCGCCTTACCCGGCCTACGGTTTACTGCCGTTTTGGCTTACTCGTCGCCGTTAAAACCCGCACGGTTCAGCAGGAACTGCGACAGCAGCGCCACCGGACGACCGGTTGCGCCTTTGGCTTTACCGGAGCGCCATGCGGTGCCGGCGATGTCCAGGTGCGCCCAGTTGTACTTGCGGGTGAAGCGCGCCAGGAAGCAGCCCGCGGTGATAGCCCCGCCAGGACGACCGCCAATGTTCGCCATATCCGCAAAGTTAGACTCCAGCTGTTCCTGATACTCGTCACCCAGCGGCAGGCGCCATGCGCGGTCGCCAGCTTGCTCAGACGCGCCGATAAGCTCGTGCGCCAGCGGGTTGTGGTTCGACATCAGGCCGGTGATGTGGTGGCCCAGGGCAATCACGCAGGCACCGGTCAGGGTTGCCACGTCAATCACCGCTTCAGGCTCGAAGCGCTCAACGTAGGTCAGTACGTCGCACAGCACCAGACGGCCTTCGGCGTCGGTGTTCAGCACCTCAACGGTCTGCCCGGACATGGTGGTCAGGACGTCACCCGGACGGTACGCGCGACCGCCTGGCATGTTTTCGCAGCCTGCCAGCACGCCAGTGACGTTAATCGGCAGCTGAAGTTCCGCGACCATGCGCATCACGCCGTAAACTGCCGCCGCGCCGCACATGTCGTACTTCATCTCGTCCATGCCTTCGGCAGGCTTGATGGAGATACCGCCGGAGTCGAAGGTCAGGCCTTTACCAACCAGAACGATAGGGCGCGCATCTTCGGACGGGTTACCTTTGTATTCGATGACCGACATCAGGGATTCGTTCTGCGAGCCGTTACCCACCGCCAGATACGAGTGCATGCCCAGCTCTTTCATCTGCTGTTCGCCGATAACGCGGGTGATGACGTTTTTGCTGTAGGAATCAGCCAGCTGGCGCGCCTGAGAGGCGAGGTAGGCGGCGTTACAGATGTTTGGCGGCATGTTGCCGAGATCTTTTGCCGCTTTAATGCCGGCGGCAATCGCAAGGCCATGCTGGATGGCGCGCTCTCCGCTGGTCAGTTCGCGACGGGTTGGCACGTTAAAGACCATTTTGCGTAGCGGACGACGCGGCTCGCTTTTGTTGGTCTTAAGCTGATCGAAGCTGTACAGGCTCTCTTTTGCGGTTTCGACTGCCTGACGTACTTTCCAGTAGGTGTTACGGCCTTTGACGTGCAGCTCGGTCAGGAAGCAGACGGCTTCCATTGAACCGGTATCATTCAGCGTATTAATGGTTTTCTGAATGACCTGTTTATACTGGCGCTCATCCAGCTCGCGCTCTTTGCCGCAGCCAATCAGCAGAATACGCTCTGACAGGACGTTCGGAACATGGTGCAGTAACAGCGTCTGCCCAGGTTTGCCTTCCAGTTCGCCACGGCGCAGCAGGGCGCTGATATAGCCGTCACTGATTTTATCGAGTTGCTCGGCGATCGGGGAGAGTCGGCGCGGTTCAAAGACGCCCACAACGATGCAGGCACTCCGCTGTTTCTCCGGGCTACCGCTTTTTACACTGAACTCCATGCACTACGCTCCTGAATCTTAAAGACAACGGCGGCTGCTACAGATAGAATTGAAACCTTTCGTAACTCATGTCCGCTGTTGTGGTGACTTCGTGTTAATCTTACGTTACTACGGTTTCGACACGTCAGAAAAAGTCCTGAAGCGTGAATCCGCTGGATGTTTTAATCTTAGCGATGATTTCGACGACTCAAGAGAATAAATGACGTTTAAGCCATGAAACAAGCGAAATTCCTGCAAAGAGACGGGTTTTTACGGGCGTATTTAAAGTGATAATCATAAGATATCTGGTGCGGGAGACGCTCAAAAGCCAACTGGCGATCCTCTTCATCCTGCTGCTGATTTTTTTCTGTCAGAAGCTGGTTAAGATCCTCGGTGCGGCCGTTGACGGCGAAATTCCAACGAATCTGGTGCTTTCCCTGCTTGGTCTGGGGATCCCGGAAATGGCGCAGCTTATTCTGCCGCTGAGCCTATTCCTCGGCCTGCTCATGACGCTCGGTAAGCTGTATACCGAGAGTGAAATCACGGTGATGCATGCCTGCGGCCTGAGTAAAGCCGTACTGGTGAAAGCGGCGATGATACTGGCGCTGTTCACGGGCATTGTTGCGGCGGTGAATGTAATGTGGGCGGGTCCTATGTCTTCCCGTCATCAGGACGAAGTGCTGGCCGAGGCGAAAGCAAACCCCGGCATGGCGGCGCTCGCGCAGGGTCAGTTCCAGCAGGCAACTGACGGAAACTCCGTGCTGTTTATCGAGAGCGTTGACGGCAGTAAATTCAACGATGTATTCCTGGCGCAGCTGCGTCCCAAAGGTAACGCGCGTCCGTCAGTGGTGGTTGCCGACTCGGGCCAGCTCGCTCAGCGCAAAGACGGTTCTCAGATAGTCACGCTGAACAAAGGCACCCGTTTCGAAGGCACCGCGATGCTGCGCGACTTCCGTATTACGGATTTCCAGAACTATCAGGCTATTATCGGCCATCAGGCGGTAGCGCTCGATCCAACGGATACCGAGCAAATGGATATGCGTACGCTGTGGAACACCGATACCGACAGAGCGCGTGCTGAATTCCACTGGCGTATTACGCTCGTATTCACCGTGTTTATGATGGCATTGATTGTCGTTCCGCTAAGCGTGGTGAACCCGCGCCAGGGCCGCGTGCTCTCTATGCTGCCAGCGATGCTGCTTTACCTGATCTATTTCCTGCTGCAAACCTCGATTCGCTCTAACGGCGCGAAGGGTAAGCTGGATCCGATGGTCTGGACGTGGTTTGTTAACAGCCTGTACATCTTACTGGCGCTGGGATTAAACCTGTGGGATACGGTGCCTGTGCGCCGCATACGTGCCCGATTCTCGCGTAAAGGAGCCATCTAATGCAGGCGTTTGGCGTTCTTGATCGCTATATCGGTAAAACCATTTTTACCACCATCATGATGACGTTGTTCATGCTGGTGTCGCTTTCCGGCATTATCAAATTTGTCGATCAGCTGAAAAAAGCCGGGCAGGGCAGCTATGACGCGATGGGGGCGGGGATGTACACCCTGCTCAGCGTGCCAAAAGATGTGCAGATCTTCTTCCCGATGGCGGCCCTGCTGGGCGCGCTGCTGGGGCTGGGAATGCTGGCGCAGCGCAGTGAGCTGGTGGTAATGCAGGCCTCGGGCTTTACCCGCATGCAGGTTGCGCTGTCGGTAATGAAAACCGCAATCCCGCTGGTGCTGTTGACTATGGCGATTGGCGAGTGGGTGGCACCGCAGGGTGAGCAGATGGCGCGTAACTATCGTGCTCAGGCAATGTACGGCGGTTCACTGCTCTCGACTCAGCAAGGTTTATGGGCGAAAGACGGTAAAAACTTCGTCTACATCGAACGGGTAAAGGGTAATGATGAACTGGGCGGGGTGAGCATCTATGCTTTCAATGACCAGCGCCGTCTGGAGTCTGTCCGACACGCCTCTTCGGCCAAGTTTGACGCTGAACATAAACAGTGGCGTTTGTCGCAGGTTGATGAATCTGACCTGACCGATCCAAAGCAGATCACCGGTTCGCAGACGGTGTCCGGCACCTGGAAGACCAACCTCACGCCGGATAAGCTCGGGGTTGTGGCGCTGGATCCTGACGCGCTCTCTATCAGCGGCTTGCACAACTATGTGAAGTACCTGAAGTCGAGCGGGCAGGATGCCGGGCGCTATCAGCTCAACATGTGGAGCAAAATCTTCCAGCCGATGTCCGTGGCGGTGATGATGCTGATGGCGCTGTCGTTTATCTTTGGCCCGCTGCGTAGCGTGCCGATGGGCGTGCGCGTCGTGACCGGTATCAGCTTCGGCTTTGTGTTCTACGTTCTTGATCAGATCTTCGGTCCGCTGACGCTGGTTTATGGCATCCCACCGATTATTGGTGCGCTGCTGCCGAGCGCCAGTTTCCTCCTGATCAGCCTCTGGCTGCTGCTGAAACGCTCCTGATTGACCTCTCCTCGCCTCCGCTGAACCGGAGGCGAGGCTAATCTCCTGTTTCATCCCGCACTTTTTCTCACAACCCTCAACGTCCCGCCTCGAATTTGAGTATTATTGAGCGATAAAGTCGTGAAGGGATCCTCTATGAAGCAAATTCGAATGCTTGCCCAGTACTACGTCGACCTGATGATGAAGCTTGGGCTGGTGCGTTTCTCCATGCTGCTGGCGCTGGCGCTGGTCGTTCTGGCCATTGTCGTGCAAATGGCCGTCACCATGGTTCTGCATGGCCAGGTCGAGAGTATCGACGTCATCCGCTCTATCTTCTTTGGCTTGCTCATTACCCCCTGGGCGGTCTATTTCCTTTCCGTGGTGGTCGAACAGCTGGAGGAGTCCCGTCAGCGCTTATCAAAACTGGTCGATAAGCTTGAGGAGATGCGCGAGCGTGACCTGAAGCTCAACGTTCAGCTTAAAGACAACATCGCGCAGCTGAATCAGGAAATTTCAGATCGTGAGAAGGCGGAGGCCGAGCGTCAGGCCACGCTGGAACAGCTGAAAATTGAAATGAAAGAGCGCGAGGTGACGCAGATCCAGCTTGAGCAGCAATCCTCCTTCCTGCGTTCGTTCCTGGACGCGTCGCCGGATCTGGTGTTCTACCGTAACGAAGATAAAGAGTTTTCCGGCTGTAACCGGGCGATGGAGCTCCTGACCGGGAAAAGCGAGAAGCAGCTGATTCACCTGAAGCCGCAGGACGTTTACTCCGAAGAGGCGGCCGCCAAGGTCATGGAGACGGACGAAAAAGTGTTCCGCCATAACGTCTCGCTGACCTACGAACAGTGGCTGGATTACCCGGACGGGCGCAAAGCCTGTTTTGAGATCCGCAAGGTACCGTACTATGACCGCGTCGGAAAGCGCCACGGCCTGATGGGCTTCGGCCGTGATATCACCGAGCGTAAGCGCTATCAGGACGCGCTGGAGCGCGCCAGCCGAGACAAGACCACCTTTATCTCCACCATCAGCCACGAGCTGCGTACGCCGCTCAACGGCATTGTGGGGCTGAGCCGCATTCTGCTCGACACCGACCTGACCGCAGAGCAGGAAAAATACCTCAAGACTATCCATGTCTCGGCGGTCACGCTGGGTAATATCTTCAACGATATTATTGATATGGATAAAATGGAGCGCCGTAAGGTTCAGCTTGATAACCAGCCGGTTGATTTCACCAGCTTCCTTGCTGATCTGGAAAACTTGTCTGGTCTGCAGGCGCAGCAGAAGGGGCTGAATTTTGTCATGGAGCCCACCCTGCCGCTGCCGCATAAGGTCGTTACCGACGGCACGCGGCTGCGTCAGATCCTGTGGAACCTCATCAGCAACGCGGTGAAATTTACCCAGAAGGGGCAGGTGGCGGTGCGTATCCGCTATGACGAAGGCGACATGCTGCACTTCGAGGTGGAGGACTCCGGGATTGGTATTCCGCAGGAGGAGCAGGACAAAATTTTCGCGATGTACTACCAGGTGAAGGACAGCAACGGCGGGAAACCGGCCACCGGCACCGGGATTGGCCTGGCGGTGTCTAAACGGCTGGCGAAGAGCATGGGCGGTGACATCACCGTTGCCAGCCAGGCAGGCAAAGGGTCAACCTTCACGCTGACGGTGCATGCGCCGGCGGTGGCGGAAGAGGTAGAGGATACCTTTGAAAACGACGATATGCCGCTACCTGCGCTGCATGTCCTGCTGGTGGAGGATATTGAGCTTAACGTGATTGTAGCGCGCTCGGTGCTGGAAAAACTTGGCAACAGCGTGGATGTCGCGATGACCGGTAAGGCCGCGCTGGAGATGTTTACACCGGGCGAATATGACCTCGTTCTGCTGGATATCCAGTTGCCGGATATGACCGGGCTGGATATCTCGCGTGAGCTGACGCGTCAGTACGCGGCTGACGAACTGCCGCCGCTGGTGGCGCTGACGGCGAACGTACTGAAAGATAAAAAAGAGTATCTCGACGCCGGTATGGACGATGTACTCAGCAAGCCTCTGGCGGTGCCTGCTCTGACCGCCATGATCAAGAAGTTCTGGGATACCCACGATGAAGAGGAGAACACCATGACGCCTGTTGATAGCGCTAAAGCCCAAACGATACTCGATACCGCGATGCTGGAGCAGTACATCGATCTGGTGGGCCCGAAACTGATTACCGACGGTCTGGCGGTGTTTGAAAAAATGATGCCGGGCTATCTGAGCGTGCTGGAGTCAAACCTGACGGCGCGTGACCAGAAGGGCATTGTCGAAGAAGGGCATAAAATCAAAGGCGCGGCCGGCTCGGTCGGATTACGCCACCTGCAGCAGCTGGGCCAACAGATTCAGTCGCCTGATTTACCTGCATGGGAAGATAACGTGGGTGATTGGGTTGAAGAGATGAAACAAGAGTGGCAGAACGACGTTGCGGTGCTTAAAGCCTGGGTGGACGCCAGAAAAAAATGACCCCGGCTAGACCGGGGTGCGCGAATACTGCGCCAACACCAGGGAAATCGTGGCTGCGCCTGTTTTTTAAAGTAATTTTCGAATCGGCGCCGCCGGAAAAATTTAGGCCGCACGCAGATAAGATAGCAAATCTTAAATGGTTTGTTACATGAATCAGTGAAATGTGTGAAGCATAGCGTTTTAATCAAAATTATTAATGCGCTTCAGCGAGTTGCAAAGAAGGAGCGTCAAGATGAAAAAAATTGGTGTCGTCCTCAGCGGATGCGGTGTTTTTGATGGTTCAGAAATACATGAAGCCGTAATCACGCTGCTGGCCCTTGCTAAACAGGGAGCAGAGGTTATTTGTTTCGCGCCAGATAAAAATCAGGCGGATGTGATTAACCATCTGACCGGTGAGCCGATGGCTGAAACGCGCAACGTGCTGATTGAAGCCGCGCGTATTGCCCGAGGAGAGATTCATCCGCTGGCGCAGGCAGAGGCCGCTGAGCTGGATGCACTCATTGTTCCGGGCGGCTTCGGCGCCGCGAAAAACCTCAGCACCTTTGCCGCCGAAGGCGCCGCGTGCAGGGTGGACCCTGATTTAAAAGCGCTGACGCTGGCGATGCATGCGGCGGGCAAGCCGCTGGGCTTTATCTGTATCGCACCGGCCATGCTGCCAAACATTTTCGATTTCCCGCTACGGCTGACGATCGGAACAGATATTGATACCGCAGAGATCGTCGAGGAAATGGGAGGCGAACACGTTCCGTGCCCGGTCGATGACATTGTGGTGGATGAAGACAACAAGGTCGTCACCACGCCCGCGTATATGCTGGCGCAGAATATTGCGGAAGCCGCCGTGGGCATTGAAAAGCTGGTAGCCCGGGTGCTGGTGCTGACAGAATGAGGCGTCAGTTTTCCGCAGGCGCATGGGTGAAACGCCTTCTTCTACGCACCTTTCTCGTGCTGGCGGTGTTCTGGGGAGGCGGGCTGGTCGTGTTCAGCATTTTGCCGGTACCGTTTTCAGCGGTCATGGTTGAGCGCCAGCTTAGCGCGTGGTTCTCCGGTGATTTCGGCTATGTTGCCCATTCTGACTGGGTGAGCTTGGAGGACATCTCTCCGTTCATGGGGCTGGCGGTTATCGCGGCGGAAGATCAGAAATTCCCGGAGCACTGGGGGTTCGATGTGGCCGCGATTGAAAAGGCGCTGGCCCACAATGAACGTCATGAAAACCGCGTGCGCGGTGCATCAACGCTGTCGCAGCAGACGGCAAAAAACCTGTTCCTGTGGGATGGCCGAAGCTGGGTGCGAAAAGGGCTGGAAGCGGGGCTCACCCTGGGAATGGAAACGGTCTGGAGCAAAAAGCGCATTCTAACCGTTTATCTAAATATCGCCGAGTTTGGCGAGGGGGTATTTGGTGTCGAAGCTGCATCACAACGCTATTTTAATAAACCAGCCAGCAGGCTGAGCATGTCGGAGGCGGCGCTGCTCGCGGCTGTTCTGCCTAATCCTATCCGCTTTAAGGCCAGCGCCCCGTCAGGGTACGTGCGAAGCCGTCAGGCGTGGATCATGCGCCAGATGAATCAGCTGGGCGGAGAGGGGTTTATGCAGCGTAATAATCTTATGTAGGGCGGGTAAGCGCAGCGCCACCCGCCGAGGGGGGAACGTTAGTCTTCGTCGAACCCGGCGTTAAACAGCGCAATTACCGCCGCCAGGGCTTCCTCTTCCTGAGGACCGGTGGCTTCTACCTCAATCTGACGCCCTTTGGCGGAGTCCAGCATCAGCAGCGCAATCACGCTGTTGGCTTCCGCTTCGGTGCCTTCGTCATTACGCAGCAGCACTTCTGCATCGAAACCCTGCATCAGCTCAAACAGCTTCATCGCCGGGCGCGCATGCATGCCCAGCTTATTGGTGATCTCAACGGTTTGTTTTACGGTCATGTTTTACGTTTTTCCAGCGTGCGATGACGGGACTGAACGTTCTTACCGCGCGAGCGGAAATAGTCGGCCAGCTGTTCGGCGATGTAGACCGAACGATGTTTACCGCCGGTACAGCCAATCGCCACCGTCAGGTAGCTACGATTGTTTGTCTCCAGCATAGGTAACCATAGCTCAAGGTAGCTTCGCGTCTGGTAGATAAAATTGTGAACTTCTGTGTGCCGGTCGAGGAACGCCGCGACGGGTTTATCCAGGCCGGTCATTGGACGCAGTTTGGGATCCCAGTGCGGGTTCGGCAGGAAGCGCACGTCGAAAACATAGTCCGCATCAATCGGAATACCGTGCTTAAAGCCGAAGGATTCGAACACCATCGTCAGTTCGCGCTCGCGTTTGCCCAGCAGGCGGGTACGCAGCATTTCCGCCAGCTCGTGGACGGACATCTCTGAGGTGTCGACTATCAGATCGGCTCGGGAGCGCAGCGGCTCCAGCAGATCGCTCTCTTCATCGATTGCGCTCTCCAGCGAGAGATTCTTGCTGGATAGCGGGTGCAAACGACGGGTATCACTGTAGCGGCGGATCAGGGTATTGCGGTCGGCATCAAGGAACAGCAGCTGAGGCGAGAACGCGTCAGGCAGGTTACTCATTGCCTGTTCGAAGATCTCCGGGGATTCGGGCATGTTACGCACGTCGATACTGACGGCGGCGGAGGTTTGTCTCTCCGCTAGCGTGCGTGCCAGATCGGGCAATAACACGACCGGCAGGTTATCGACGCAGTAAAAACCCATGTCTTCCAGCGCACGCAGGGCGACGGATTTTCCCGACCCTGAACGACCGCTGACAATCATCAGCACCATGTTCCGTTTCTCCTCAGGACAACAGATGTGAAGGCCATCACCTGGTTATGCGTCATCCTGATTGCCTTCTGCTTCAGTGATAATTTGATAAAGCTCTTCATCACTTTGGGCCGAGCGCAGTCGACGGCAGATGGTTTTATCCGCCAGACGTTTAGCAACCAGCGAAAGCGTATGCAGATGGGTCTTGGTCTGGTCGGCAGGCACCAGCAGCGCGAAGAGGAGATCGACGGGCTGGTTATCAATGGCGTCAAAAGCGATTGGCGTTTCCAGCTGCACAAACACACCGACGGCACGCAGGGTGTCCTCTTCCAGCTTGCCGTGCGGGATCGCGATACCGTTGCCGATACCGGTACTGCCCATCTTTTCACGGGTCAGAATCGCTTCGAACACCACCTGCGGCGGCAGGCCCAGCTGTTTTGCAGCCAATTCACTGATGATCTCCAGCGCACGTTTTTTGCTCTGGCAGTGAACGGCACTGCGGGTACATTCCTGGTTAAGGACATTGCTCAGTTGAAGAGCGGAATCGTTGTTTATCATAATTTCACCTAAGCGCTAACTGTACAAATGGCCTGTTGTGTTTCACAACAGGCCGTCCTGCACCCGTTAACTGCCCGGACAATTAGTGTTGTTTCAGTTTATCTTTATGTTTATTGAGCTGTCGCGCAAGCTTGTCAATCAAGCCGTCGATAGCCGCGTACATGTCCTGCCCTTCCGCACTGGCATGGAGCTCACCCCCGTTTACATGCAGGGTCGCATCCGAGATATGAGTCACTTTCTCCACTTTTAACACAACGTAGACCTGGTTGATCCTTTCGAAATACTGTTCAAGTTTCGCGAACTTAGCGTTCACGAAGTCACGTAAGGCCTCAGTAATCTCGACGTTGTGTCCTGTGATATTGAGCTGCATAGTGTCTTCCTTATCGGTTGTGTCAGACCAGCTGTTTACGCTGGTTAGACGGCGGAATGGATAAAGACTCTCGATACTTCGCAACAGTACGACGTGCCACCATAATACCCTGATCGGACAGCATGGTGGTCAACTTACTGTCACTTAGTGGCTTCGCGGGGTTCTCCGCGGCGATCAACTTCTTCACCAGTGCGCGAATCGCCGTTGACGACGCTTCGCCGCCGCCCTCGGTGTTCACATGGCTGGAGAAGAAATACTTAAGCTCAAAAATACCGCGCGGACTGTGCAGATACTTCTGCGTGGTGACGCGGGAAATGGTGGATTCATGCATCTCGACGGCCTGGGCGATATCCGCCAGTACCATCGGTTTCATATACTCTTCGCCCTGCTCAAAGAATGCCTGCTGCTGTTCGACGATGCAGCGGCTCACGCGCAGCAGGGTATCATTCCGGCTCTCCAGGCTCTTGATCAACCATCGCGCTTCCTGAAGATTGCTGCGAATATATTGATTGTCGGAGTCGTTGCGCGCGCTGGTGCACATAGAGGCGTACTGCTGGTTGATTTGCAGGCGAGGGATGCTGTCAGAGTTCAGTTCAACGACCCAGCGGTCATTGTGTTTTCTGACCAGCACGTCCGGGATAACGTACTCGGGTTCGCTGGTCTGGATCGACTGACCGGGACGCGGATCGAGAGACTGGATCAGATTTACCGCCTCTTTCAGCACCTCTTCCTTCAGGCGCGTCACGCGCATCAGGGTGCGGAAATCGTGGTTAGCCAGAAGATCCAGATGATCGCTGATGATTAAGCGCGCCTCGTCGAGCCACGGCGTCTCTTTGCTGAACTGAGAAAGCTGGATCAGCAGACAGTCGCGCAGGTCCTTCGCGGCCACCCCGACCGGATCGAAGCGCTGGATGCGTTTCAGTACCGCTTCAATCTCCTCAATCTCAATCTCTTCATCGCCCATGCTTTCCAGAATGTCGTCCAGCGTGACGGTCAAATAACCGGTGTCATCAACGGCGTCGACAATCGACGTGGCAATGGCGCGGTCGGTATCGGAGAAGGGGGTAAGCTCTACCTGCCACATCAGGTAATCCTGCAGCGACTGGGTGGTTTCGCCCTGGTAGACCGGTAGCTCGTCGTCCTGGTAGTCTGCACGCGTGCCGGAAGGGGTGCCGGCGGTATAGATTTCATCCCAGCTGGCATCCAGCGGAAGCTCGTCCGGCATCTCTTTTTGTTCGAGTGCATCCGCGGTGTCGAGCGCTTCTGTATCCTGTGACTGCTGGGTGTCTACCTCGTCATGAAGATCGGCTTGCTCCAGCAGGGGATTGCTGTCCAGCGCCTGCTGGAGCTCCTGCTGAAGTTCTAACGTGGACAGCTGCAACAGGCGAATTGCTTGCTGTAGCTGCGGCGTCATCGCCAGCTGTTGGCTGAGCCTTAATTGCAAACCTTGCTTCATGTTCAGAGCATTTTTCTCCGGTTCGGCGTTACGTTACCTCTACCCTATCAGAGTCTGAAGTCTTCCCCAAGATAGACGCGCTTAACATGATCGTCTTCGAGGATCTGCTGCGGCGTACCGTGGGCGATCAGATTGCCCTGGCTCACGATATATGCGCGTTCACATACCGCCAGCGTTTCACGAACGTTGTGGTCGGTGATCAGCACGCCAAGCCCGCTGTCACGCAGATGCTCGATAATGCGTTTAATGTCGATAACGGAGATTGGGTCAACGCCCGCAAATGGTTCATCCAGAAGGATAAACTTCGGATTGGCGGCCAGCGCGCGCGCAATCTCAACACGACGGCGTTCCCCCCCGGACAATGCCTGGCCCAGGCTGTCGCGCAGGTGCTCGATGTGAAACTCTTCCATCAGCTCGTTGGCGCGATCCTGACGCTGTTCGTTGGTCAGGTCGTCGCGAATTTGCAAGACCGCCATCAGGTTATCAAAGACGCTCAGACGACGGAAAATAGAGGCTTCCTGCGGCAGATAGCCGATGCCACGGCGCGCGCGCGCGTGCAGCGGCAGCAGGCTGATGTCTTCATCGTCAATAATAATGTTGCCGGCATCGCGCGGCACAATACCAACCACCATGTAGAAGGTGGTGGTTTTACCCGCACCGTTCGGGCCAAGCAGGCCCACAATTTCGCCGGAGTTGACGGTCAGACTGACATCTTCTACGACACGGCGGCCTTTGTAAGCCTTCGCGAGATTTTTTGCAGTTAATGTTGCCATAGCGAATTAGTTACTCTTCTTCTGTGCCGGGGCCTGGCCCTTGCCTTTGTCCTGCAGCTGCGACGGAACCAGCACGGTGGTTACGCGTTTGCCTTTCTCGCTGGAGGCCTGCATTTTTTGCTCTTTAACCAGATAGGTAATCTGGTCACCGGTAATATTGCTGTCCAGCTGTTCCAGATAGGCGTTTCCGGTCAGGATGACCAGATCCTTCGCCAGCTCATAGTGCATATGCGAGGCGTGGCCCTTCACCGGCTTGCCGTTGTCCTGCATCTGGTAGAAGGTGGCCGGGTTGCCGTAGCCATCAATGATCTCTTTGCCCTGCTCGCCGCCCGGACGGGTAACGACCACCTTATCGGCATTAATTTTGATGGTGCCCTGCGTCATGACGACGTTACCCGTGAAGGTAACGACGTTACCCTGCATATCGAGAGACTGGGTGTCGGACTCGATATGGATCGGCTGGTCGGTATCGCCCGTTACAGCAAGCGCGGGGAGACTGGCCGCCAGCATCGCGCTGGCGATAATTACTTTAAGGCTGAGTTTGTTTGTTTTGAATTTCATAGGAGGTTCTAACCTTTTCAATCAGCTCGGCGTTCTTGCTGCGTAAGTTCCCGCGCATTCTTAAACCGCTGGAATTAAATGTTGTGCCATACAGTGTGACCAGATCCTGCGACGTCACGTCCTGGGTTACCAGGTTGATCTGGGCATTATCCGTCGTAATTTTTCGCAGTTGCGAGTCAGCGGTCAGGGCGTTGACTTCAACGTGGCCATACAGATAAAGCATACGATCATTTGTCAGTTTGGCCCGATCTGACTTAATTGACCATGTCGGCACTTTGTCTTTATCGAATGTGGTCATGACAGGTTGGGTAAACCACGAAACGCCGTCATCGGAAAAGTATTCAACATGCTGGGCAATCAGGCGATAGTTCAGCGCACCTTCCGGGCTATAGACCACGGTGTCGCTGTGATCGCTTTTATAGGTTGGATCGTTATTGTTGACCACTTCCGTTTGCGTATCGTCGCGATCGGCAAGGTTCACGCCAATCAATACCAGTGCGACAAGCGTAAGCAGAATGATAACCCAACGTCTGGTTTTACTCATATCGATTGCCCTTTGGCCTCATCAAGCTTGCCCTGCGCCAGCAGAAGCAGATCGCAGACTTCACGGACGGCACCCCGGCCACCGTTGATGCAGGTAACGTAGTCAGCGCGCGGGATCAGTAGCGGGTGAGCATCAGCAACCGCGATGCTGAGACCGACTTTAGCCATCACCGGCCAGTCAATCAGATCGTCCCCGACGTAGGCCACGTTCTCCGGTGCGATAGCCAGTTTACCCAGTAAATCGTTGAACGCTGCCATCTTATCGGATTGACCCTGGTAAAGATGGGTAATCCCTAAGGTTTCACAGCGGTCTTCTACCAGTTTAGCTTTTCGTCCGGTGATGATAGCAACCTCGATACCCGAAGTGAGCGCACAGCGGATACCGTAGCCGTCGCGAACGTTAAACGCTTTCAGCTCTTCACCATTATTGCCCATGTAAATCAGGCCATCGGAAAGTACGCCATCCACATCCAGAATGAGCAGACGAATGTTTTCCGCCTTTGCCATCATCTGGGTACTGACCGGACCATAACAGGTTGCAAGGGATGCACCCGCATTACTCATTGTCTTATCCTTTATTACACTACGCCAGCGCGCAGCAGATCATGCATATGTACCACACCCAGCAACTGGTCGCCATCGGCAACCATAACGGAGGTGATATGGCGGGACTGCATCAGGTTCAGCACATCCACGGCCAGCGTTCCCGGACGCACGCGGATGCCACCGGGCGTCATCACGTCGGCAATGCCAAGCGTGCGGACATCTACACCCATGTCGAACACGCGACGCAGGTCGCCATCGGTGAAGATCCCCTGAATTTTCATCAGATCGTCGCACACGACCGTCATACCCAGATTCTTGCGGGTGATTTCCAACAGCGCATCACGCAGGGAGGCTTCTTTACTGACGTGAGGGATCTCATCCCCGGTGTGCATAATATCGTTTACCCGCAGCAGCAGCTTGCGCCCCAGCGCGCCGCCCGGGTGGGAAAGCGCGAAATCTTCCGGCGTAAAACCGCGGGCTTCGAGCAGCGCCACGGCAAGGGCATCGCCCATGACCAGCGCAGCAGTTGTGCTGGACGTCGGCGCCAGGCCCAGCGGACAGGCCTCTTTCGGTACTTTAACGCACAGGTGAATATCGGCCGCACGCGCCATGCTACTTTCCGGACGGCTGGTCATGCAAATCAGGGGCACCTGCAGTCGCTTCAGTACGGGGATCAGCGCCAGAATTTCATTGGACTCCCCGGAGTTGGACAGCGCAATAACGACATCCTGCGGCGTGACCATCCCCAGATCGCCGTGCGCGGCTTCCCCAGGGTGTACAAAGAAAGACGAGGTTCCGGTGCTGGCAAATGTTGCTGCCATTTTGCGTCCAATGTGGCCGGACTTACCCATCCCCATCACCACGACTTTGCCGGCACAGTAGAACATCTTCTCACATGCCAGACTAAAATCCTGATTAATGTACTGATCTAACTGCGCCAGACCTTCACGTTCAATCTCCAGAACCTCTTTGCCTGCTTTCTGAAAGTCAAAACCCGGCTGCAATTCTATTTGCGACATAATGCGTTTCCGTTTACCCAGAGAGAAGAGGCGAGAGCCAGTACAGCATCGCCATCCATACGATAAATCCACCCGTCAGCAGCGCGCCTGCGCCTTTGCCGATCTGTCGTTGCCGCCGCCAGCAAAGCAGGGCAAATATCACGCTGACCAATAACATCACGCCGTAGTCGCGCGAGAACGCCAGGGGATTAAAGGGCCCTGGCGTAATCAGGGCCGGCAGGCCCATCACAATGGCGATATTGAAAATGTTGGAACCGATGATATTACCAATGGCGATGTCATCTTCCCCTTTACGCGCCCCCGCAATGGCGGTGGCCAGCTCAGGCAAGCTGGTGCCGATAGCAATAACCGTCAGGCCGATCGTCAGCTCGCTCATGGCAAAATAGTTTGCCAGCACCGTCGCGTTATCCACGACCATGCGCGTTGCCATTGGCATGATGATCAGCGCGACGCCAAGCCAGAGCAGGGCGACCGGCAGCGTGCCTTCGCGCGGAAGTTCGGCAACCTGCTCACGCGTCAGGCTGTCCTGACCCTGCTTTTCCGCCTGGCGGGCAATTTTAACACTATACAGCAGCCAGATGACGGCCAGCGCCAGCAGGAAAATGCCGTCGCTGTAGCTGAGTACACCGTCATAAAATACGCACCCTGCCAGCAGGCTTACGACTAACATTAGCGGCAATTCACGGCGCAGAACATCAGAATGCACGCGAAATGGATGGAGAAGTGCCGCAAGGCCTAAAATCAGTAATATATTGACAATGTTAGAGCCAATCGCGGTGCCAATTGCCAGGTCTAACTGACCATGCAGCGACGCCGAGACGGAGACGATGATTTCAGGAAGTGATGTGCCAACGCTGACCACGGTCATCCCGATGACAACAGGCGGTACGCCCATCAGGCGACACAGGATAGATGCAGCAAAGACTAAACGGTCAGCACTGTAGACCACTAACAGTAAACCAATAATTAACAGTGCTGTTGCTAAAAGCATCAAAAGTCCTTTCTTCAGGTATACTTGTCGGTCCATCGCGCGGGAATGGCTGGACTGCATACGGTCTGAGGCGTAACGAATTCCTAATTTTGACTTTATGCGCCGGAAAAGTAAAACAAATGCCAGCTTTCGCTAACCTCAACGGCTAATATTCTGTAAAAATGCTGGGTTAAGGGCTGATTCAGGCTGTACGCCTTAACGTGAGCAGGGTAAGAAAGGAACTATAAATGAGCCAAACGATGGCGAATTTAGTCGATGTCCGCGGTGTGAGTTTTTCTCGTGGCAATCGTCTGATATTCGATGATATTTCGTTGACCGTACCGCGTGGCAAAATCACCGCCATCATGGGGCCGTCCGGGATCGGTAAAACGACCCTCCTGCGCCTTATAGGTGGTCAGATCCCACCGGATAGCGGTGAAATCCTCTTCGATGGCGAAAACGTCCCGGAGATGTCGCGCTCGCGCCTGTATACTGTCCGCAAACGTATGAGTATGCTCTTTCAGTCGGGGGCGTTGTTCACCGACATGAACGTCTTTGATAACGTGGCCTATCCGCTGCGCGAGCATACCAGCCTGCCGCCTGAACTGCTGAAAAGCACGGTGATGATGAAGCTTGAAGCTGTGGGGTTGCGCGGGGCCGCGAAGCTGATGCCTTCGGAACTGTCCGGCGGGATGGCGCGCCGCGCCGCGCTGGCGCGAGCCATTGCATTAGAGCCCGATTTAATCATGTTCGACGAACCGTTTGTCGGACAGGATCCCATCACGATGGGCGTGCTGGTAAAGCTCATCTCTGAACTGAACAGCGCGCTCGGCGTCACCTGTATCGTGGTGTCTCACGATGTACCGGAAGTATTGAGCATTGCCGATTACGCCTATATCGTGGCGGACAAAAAGATCGTCGCACACGGTAGCGCTCAGGCGCTGCAGGAAAATTGCGATCCGCGCGTGCGGCAGTTCCTTGACGGTATTGCTGACGGACCCGTACCGTTCCGCTACCCGGCGGGCGACTATCGTGACGATTTACTGGGAATAGGGAGTTAAGCCACTCATGCTGTTAAATGCGTTGGCCGCTCTCGGACACCGTGGCATAAAAACCATCAGGACGTTCGGGCGTGCCGGATTGATGTTATTCAACGCGCTGGTCGGCAAGCCGGAGTTTAGCAAGCACGCCCCTCTGCTGGTGCGTCAGCTTTATAATGTCGGCGTGCTGTCGATGCTCATCATTATTGTTTCCGGTCTGTTTATTGGCATGGTGCTGGGGCTGCAGGGCTACCTCGTCCTGACAACCTACAGTGCGGAAACCAGCCTCGGGATGCTGGTGGCGCTCTCGCTTCTGCGCGAGCTGGGGCCGGTTGTGGCTGCGCTGCTGTTCGCCGGGCGCGCAGGGTCAGCATTAACGGCTGAGATTGGCCTGATGCGTGCCACCGAGCAGCTCTCCAGCATGGAGATGATGGCGGTCGATCCGCTGCGTCGCGTGATCTCGCCGCGTTTCTGGGCGGGGGTGATCTCGCTGCCGCTACTGACTATTCTGTTTGTCGCCGTAGGTATCTGGGGCGGCTCGCTGGTTGGGGTCCACTGGAAAGGCATTGATGCCGGTTTCTTCTGGTCCGCAATGCAGGACGCCATCGATCTGCGCATGGATCTGGTTAACTGTCTGATTAAAAGCGTGGTATTTGCCATTACGGTCACCTGGATTGCATTGTTCAATGGTTACGATGCCATCCCGACGTCGGCGGGCATTAGCCGTGCAACTACACGTACAGTCGTACATTCGTCGCTGGCCGTACTGGGTCTGGATTTTGTGCTCACCGCACTGATGTTTGGGAATTGAGTTCATGCAAACGAGAAAAAATGAAATTTGGGTCGGCGTGTTCCTGCTGCTGGCGCTGCTGGCGGCACTCTTTATCTGCCTGCGAGCGGCAGATATCACCTCAGTACGCACTGAGCCGACGTATCGTATCTATGCCACCTTCGACAACATCGGTGGGCTGAAGGCACGTTCGCCGGTCCGCATTGGCGGTGTGGTGATAGGCCGCGTATCTGACATTACGCTTGATGAAAAAACGTATCTGCCGCGCGTCGCGATGGATATCGAAGAACGTTACAACCACATTCCGGACACCAGCTCCCTTTCTATCCGTACTTCCGGCCTGCTGGGCGAACAATATCTGGCACTTAACGTGGGCTTTGAAGACCCCGAGCTGGGAACGACTATCCTTAAAGACGGTAGCGTTATCCAGGATACGAAGTCCGCGATGGTGCTGGAGGATATGATTGGTCAGTTCCTTTACAACAGTAAAGGGGATGATAAAAAGTCTGACGATGCCCCTTCGCAGAGTGAAGACCATACCAACGTTGCGCCGACCCCTGGTGCTGCGAATTAATTCAGGAGAAGTCATTCATGTTTAAACGACTGTTAATGGTTGCCATGCTGGTCATTGCCCCTCTCACTGCGGCACATGCTGCGGATCAGAGCAACCCGTACAAACTGATGAACGAAGCTGCGAAGAAAACCTTCGACCGTCTCAAAAACGAACAGCCAAAAATTCGCGCGAATCCTGATTATCTGCGTGACGTGGTTGACCAGGAACTGCTGCCGTATGTGCAGATCAAATATGCGGGAGCGCTGGTGCTGGGGCGTTATTACAAAGATGCGACGCCTGCGCAGCGTGAAGCCTACTTTGCCGCATTCCGTGAATACCTGAAACAGGCCTACGGCCAGGCGCTGGCGATGTACCACGGTCAGACCTATGAGATTGCGCCAGAGCAGCCGCTGGGCGATGCCACCATCATTCCTATCCGCGTGACGATCAACGATCCTAACGGCCGTCCGCCGGTGCGTCTGGATTTCCAGTGGCGTAAAAATAGCCAGACCGGCCACTGGCAGGCGTATGACATGATCGCCGAAGGGGTGAGCATGATCACCACTAAACAGAACGAGTGGAGCGACCTGCTGCGCACCAAGGGCATTGATGGCCTGACCGCACAGCTGCAGTCTATTTCTCGTCAGAAAATTACTCTGGACGAGAAGAAGTAATGTCGCAGCAACTTCGCTGGTCGCGTGAAGGTGAGACGTTAAAGCTGTCCGGTGAACTGGACCAGGATCTGCTGAACCCGCTGTGGGGCAAACGTCATGAAGCGATGCAGGGCGTGACGCTTATCGACTTAACCGACGTCACGCGGGTGGATACGGCAGGCGTTGCGCTGCTTGCCCATCTGGTTGCCGTGGGGAAAAAGCAGGGAACAAGCGTCATGCTTCATGGCGCGAGCGATAATGTCGTTACCCTTGCGCAACTCTACAATCTGCCTCAGGACGTACTGCCTCGTTAATATTTTCAGTGCGTTACTTCCGAAAGCCCTGACAGTTTCATCGTCGGGGCTTTTTGCTTGTTTAAGACGACGCCACTTTGCTCTAAGATGTTGGGCTTGTTTTCACTATCAGATGATTAAGAGCCCATGGAAAATCATGAAATCCAGACAGTGCTGATGAATGCACTCTCCCTTCAGGAAGCCCACGTCACTGGCGATGGCAGTCACTTCCAGGTTATTGCTGTGGGTGAGATGTTCGACGGTATGAGCCGTGTGAAGAAGCAGCAGGCTGTGTACGCGCCGCTGATGGAATATATTGCGGATAACCGCATCCACGCCCTGTCGATTAAAGCGTTCACCCCGCAAGAGTGGGCACGCGATCGCAAACTAAACGGTTTTTGAGCTGAGGGCGACAGGCCCGCAGCACGGTTGAATTTATAAGAGAGCACACAATGGATAAATTTCGTGTACAGGGGCCAACGCGTCTCCAGGGCGAAGTCACAATTTCTGGCGCGAAAAACGCCGCGCTGCCAATCCTCTTTGCTGCGCTGCTCGCGGAAGAGCCGGTAGAAATTCAGAACGTACCGAAGCTGAAAGATATCGACACCACCATGAAGTTGCTCACCCAACTGGGCACTAAAGTTGAGCGCAACGGTTCCGTCTGGATTGACGCCAGCAACGTGAACAACTTCTCTGCGCCTTACGATCTGGTGAAAACCATGCGTGCTTCTATCTGGGCGCTTGGCCCGCTGGTGGCGCGTTTCGGTCAGGGTCAGGTTTCGCTGCCGGGCGGCTGCGCTATCGGCGCGCGTCCGGTTGACCTGCATATCTTTGGCCTGGAGAAACTGGGCGCAGAGATCAAGCTGGAAGAAGGTTACGTTAAGGCCTCCGTCAATGGCCGTCTGAAAGGCGCGCACATTGTCATGGACAAAGTGAGCGTTGGCGCTACTGTCACCATTATGTCTGCAGCGACGCTGGCAGAAGGTACCACCATCATCGAAAACGCCGCGCGTGAACCGGAGATCGTGGATACCGCCAACTTCCTCGTGGCGCTGGGCGCGAAGATCTCCGGCCAGGGTACTGACCGCATCACCATCGAAGGCGTTGAGCGTCTGGGCGGTGGTGTGTATCGCGTACTGCCGGACCGTATCGAAACCGGCACCTTCCTGGTGGCTGCGGCGATCTCTGGCGGTAAAATTGTATGTCGCAACGCGCAGCCAGATACCCTGGATGCGGTGCTGGCGAAACTGCGTGAAGCGGGTGCCGATGTTGAAACCGGTGAAGACTGGATCAGCCTCGATATGCACGGCAAGCGTCCGAAAGCGGTAACCGTGCGTACGGCGCCGCATCCTGCATTCCCGACCGATATGCAGGCACAGTTCACCCTGCTGAACCTGGTGGCGGAAGGTACCGGTGTGATCACCGAGACTATCTTCGAGAACCGCTTTATGCACGTCCCGGAACTGATCCGTATGGGTGCACATGCTGAGATCGAAAGTAACACCGTGATTTGCCACGGTGTTGAGAAACTGTCCGGTGCTCAGGTAATGGCAACAGATCTGCGTGCGTCTGCAAGCCTGGTGCTGGCGGGCTGTATCGCGGAAGGCACTACGGTGGTGGATCGTATTTATCACATCGATCGTGGCTATGAACGTATCGAAGACAAACTGCGCGCGCTGGGTGCCAATATCGAGCGTGTGAAGGGCGAGTAATCGTTCCGGCAGCCCCCTGCCAGAAATGACCGGGGGGTTGCTATTCCTGTCACAAAAACCGTTATTCCTGCGGTTCTGTTTTTACTTTTCTCTGGCGCATCATGCGCGTTCTGTCGATAAATTCATGAGTAACTGGATCGTGATAGCGTGAAGGCCAGATCACCCACGGGTGCGTTTCCAGCGCCGTCGCGATAATTAATTCTCCCTTTGGCCAGGGGCGGGTCAGGGCGTTGGCCAGGGTGGAAGAACTCAGACCATGGCGGCGGGACTCTGCTGCAAGTGACGTACCTCTTTTGCGCAGTGCCGCAATGATATCTGCCGTATGCCAGTCGATAAATTTCGTATCCATAACGCTGTCCTTAAGTTCGGATTCACCTACGCCGTTTCTTCTGAAACGACTGGCTTACTATACCCATTTCACATTCGTGTTCTAAAAAGTTCGCGTTACTTGAAGGGATATTCAGAATAAGGCATGGCTTTATTCATGCGGGCTCTAACCCGATGAATTTACATGAATACGGAATTTATTGGTGCGTTTTTGAACCTCCCCGCGATGGGTGCGGGGAGGTGGGGCAAGATTAACGGTCGCGCTGAACAGCGATGTGGGCAAGACCGATCAGCGCATCGCGCCATGGGCTGTCTGGAATAACCTGGAGAGCTTCGATGGCTTTGTCAGCCTCTTCTTCAGCACGCTGACGGGTCCATTCCAGTGAGCCGCAGATGGCCATGGTTTCCAGTACAGGTTCCAGAAGATGGCGACCATTTCCCTGTTCGATCGCCTCACGGATCATTTTCGCCTGGTCGGCTGTTCCGTTGCGCATCGCGTGAAGGAGCGGCAGGGTCGGTTTGCCTTCGTTCAGGTCATCGCCAACGTTTTTGCCGAGCGTTTCGCCGTCCGCGCTGTAGTCCAGCAAATCATCAATCAGCTGGAAGGCCGTGCCCAGATAGCGTCCATAGTCCTGCAATCCTTTTTCCTGCGCCTCGGAACAGCCAGCCAGAATGCCCGAGCACTGGGCGGCAGCTTCAAACAGGCGCGCTGTTTTGCTGTAGATAACGCGCATGTAGTTTTCTTCGGTGATATCCGGGTCATTGACGTTCATCAGCTGCAGCACTTCGCCTTCAGCGATGACGTTGACGGCTTCTGACATCACCTCCAGCACTTTCAGAGAGCCGAGGCTGGTCATCATCTGGAAGGCGCGGGTATAGATAAAGTCCCCGACCAGAACGCTGGCGGCGTTCCCGAAGGCTGCGTTTGCCGTGGCTTTGCCACGACGCATATCGGATTCATCCACAACATCGTCATGCAGAAGCGTCGCGGTGTGAATAAATTCGATCAGCGCGGCGATCGTCACGTGGGCATTTCCCTGATAGCCAACGGCTCTGGCAGCCAGAATGGCAATCATCGGGCGAATGCGTTTACCGCCGCCGCTGACAATGTAATAGCCCAACTGATTGATCAGCTGAACGTCAGAGTTGAGTTGCTCCAGGATTGCTGCATTTACACCCGCCATATCTTGCGCGGTTAACTCGTTGATTTTTTCTAAATTCATCGCAAAAGCCGGGCTTTTTATCCTGTTGATCCCATCTTCAATGGGGTAACGAAGGGTTTCGGTTTATCAATAGTAGTGCTGATTGTACTGAAAAAACGGCTCAGATAAACGTTACCGTACGTGTTGTGTTTTTTTTCTTCATGTATTGACGGTAGCACTTGTCAAAGGCTCGCGTTTTGCGTAATATTCGCGCCCTATTGTGAATATTTATAGCGCACTCTGATTCATACGAGGACGTGCGCGGAAGCGGAGTTTATATGTACGCGGTTTTCCAAAGTGGTGGTAAACAACACCGAGTAAGCGAAGGTCAGACCGTTCGCCTGGAAAAGCTGGACATCGCAACTGGCGAATCTGTTGAGTTCGCAGAAGTTCTGATGATCGCAAACGGTGAAGAAGTCAAAATCGGCGTTCCTTTCGTTGATGGCGGCGTTATCAAAGCTGAAGTTGTTGCACACGGTCGTGGCGAGAAAGTTAAAATCGTTAAGTTTCGTCGTCGTAAACACTACCGTAAGCAGCAGGGCCACCGTCAGTGGTTCACTGATGTGAAAATTACTGGCATCAGCGCCTAAGACCTGAGGAGAGATTTAAATGGCACATAAAAAGGCTGGCGGCTCCACACGTAACGGTCGCGATTCAGAAGCTAAACGTCTTGGCGTTAAGCGTTTCGGTGGCGAATCCGTTCTGGCGGGTAGCATCATCGTTCGTCAACGTGGTACCAAATTCCACGCTGGCAACAACGTAGGTTGCGGTCGTGACCACACTCTGTTTGCTAAAGCAGACGGTAAAGTGAAATTTGAAGTTAAAGGCCCGAACAACCGTAAATACATCAGCATCGTTGCTGAGTAAGGTTTTCTCGGTCCGGTAACGGATTAAAGCCCCGCAACGTGTTGCGGGGCTTTTTACATTGGAAACCCGGAAAATTTTCTGTAGGGAAAACGGGCATGAAGCAGCAGGCCGGCATTGGTATTCTTTTGGCGCTCACGACCGCAATGTGCTGGGGTGCGCTGCCAATTGCAATGAAGCAGGTACTGGAAGTGATGGAGCCGCCTACGGTGGTCTTTTATCGCTTTCTGATGGCAAGCATCGGTCTCGGGACCATCCTTGCAATTAAAGGTAAGCTTCCACCGTTGCGACTCTTCCGTAAACCTCGCTGGCTGGTGTTACTGGCCATTGCGACGGGCGGTCTGTTCGGTAACTTCATCCTGTTCAGCTCTTCCCTGCAGTATTTAAGCCCTACAGCGTCTCAGGTGATTGGCCAGCTTTCACCCGTGGGTATGATGGTTGCCAGCGTGTTCATCCTCAAAGAGAAGATGCGCGGGACGCAGATTATCGGGGCAACCATGCTGCTTTGTGGTCTGGTGATGTTTTTCAACACCAGCCTGATCGAGATTTTTACCCGGCTTACGGACTACACCTGGGGCGTGATCTTCGGCGTGGGAGCAGCAACGGTCTGGGTGAGCTATGGCGTCGCGCAAAAGGTGTTATTGCGTCGCCTGGCCTCACAGCAGATCCTTTTTTTGCTGTACACTTTGTGTACAGTGGCATTATTGCCGTTAGCGAAGCCGGGCGTCATTGCCCAGCTGAGCGACTGGCAACTGGCGTGCCTCATTTTTTGTGGGCTTAACACGCTGGTCGGTTATGGCGCGCTGGCGGAAGCGATGGCGCGCTGGCAGGCAGCACAGGTGAGCGCGTTGATCACGCTTACCCCGCTGTTTACGCTGTTATTTTCAGATTTGTTATCAATGGCCTGGCCCGATGTCTTCGTCAGACCGATGCTCAACCTGTTGGGCTATCTCGGTGCGTTTGTCGTGGTTGCGGGCGCGATGTATTCCGCCATTGGTCATCGTCTTTGGGGACGTTGGCGCAAAAATGAAGCGGTCGTAGTAGTCCCCCGCTCAGGCGAATGAGTTACGGAGAGTAAAATGAAGTTTGTTGATGAAGCGACGATTCTGGTCGTGGCAGGTGATGGCGGTAACGGTTGTGTAAGCTTCCGCCGTGAAAAATATATTCCTCGTGGCGGCCCTGACGGCGGTGACGGTGGCGATGGTGGTGACGTGTGGCTGGAGGCGGATGAAAACCTCAACACGCTGATCGACTACCGCTTCGAAAAATCCTTCCGCGCTGAACGCGGCCAGAACGGCCAGAGCCGTGATTGTACCGGTAAACGCGGTAAAGACGTGACCATTAAGGTTCCGGTCGGTACGCGCGTTATCGATCAGGGCACCGGTGAAACCATGGGTGATATGACCAAGCACGGTCAGCGCCTGATGGTCGCAAAAGGCGGCTGGCACGGTCTGGGCAACAGCCGTTTCAAATCTTCCGTTAACCGTACCCCGCGCCAGAAAACGATGGGTACACCGGGCGATAAGCGCGATCTGCAGCTGGAGCTGATGCTTCTGGCAGACGTGGGCATGCTGGGTATGCCAAACGCCGGTAAATCGACGTTTATTCGTGCTGTCTCTGCGGCGAAACCAAAAGTGGCGGACTATCCGTTTACCACGCTGGTGCCAAGCCTCGGCGTTGTCCGTATGGATAACGAAAAGAGCTTCGTCGTGGCTGATATCCCTGGCCTGATCGAAGGCGCTGCAGAAGGGGCTGGTCTGGGTATTCGCTTCCTGAAGCACCTTGAGCGCTGCCGCGTCCTGCTGCACCTCATTGATATCGATCCAATCGACGGTTCCGATCCGGTAGAGAACGCCCGCATTATCATCGGCGAGCTGGAAAAATACAGCGAAAAACTGGCGAGTAAACCACGCTGGCTGGTCTTCAACAAGATCGACCTGATGGACAAAGCGGAAGCCGAAGCGAAAGCCAAAGCGATTGCTGAAGCGATGGGCTGGGAAGATAAATACTACCTTATCTCCGCGGCAAGCCAGGTTGGCGTGAAAGATCTCTGCTGGGATGTGATGACCTTCATCATCGAGAACCCGGTCGTTCAGGCTGAAGAAGCGAAACAGCCAGAAAAAGTCGAATTCATGTGGGATGACTACCACCGCCAGCAGCTCGAAGAGCTGGAAGCGGAAGAGGAAGACGACTGGGACGATGACTGGGATGAAGATGACGAAGAAGGCGTCGAGTTCATCTACAAGCACTAATATCTGTCCGAAGCCCCCATCCAGGGGGCTTTTTTCATTCCAGCGTTGAGGGCAGCCAGCAGCTTGCTATCAGGCCGCCTTCAGCGCCATTCTCCAGCATCAGCTTACCGTGATGAAGCTGCAGGATGCGCTGTACGATACTCAGGCCCAGGCCGCTGCCGCCGTAACGCTGATCGAGGCGACGGAACGGCTCCGTGATCGACTGTCGGTGCGCTTCGTCGATACCTGGCCCTTGATCGATAACGCTGAGCTGCGTACCGCCTTCGGCCTCGGTAAGCGTTACGGTAATCGTGGTGCCTGTCGGGCTGTAACGCCCGGCATTCTCCAGCAGGTTGCGCAGCATCAGCCGCAGCAGTACCGCGTCTCCCTGTACCGTGAGCGCACTTTTGTCCGGCCATATCACCGTATGCGCTTTGGCTTCATGCTCAAGACCAAGAGGCGTGATGATCGTGTCCGTCCAGTTGATGGTTTCATAGTGGCCGCTCGCCATCGCCTGGCCGGCACGGGCCAGCATCAGCAGTTGCTCAACGGTGTGCATCAGCTGGTCGATACGGCTGATTAACGCCGTGGCCTGCGGGGAGCCTGACTGCGCCATCAACTCCAGATGAAGTCTGATTCCGGCAAGGGGCGTTCGCAGTTCGTGGGCGGCGTCCGCCGTGAAGAGACGCTCCTGCTGGATGGTACTGTCCAGCCTGGCGAGCAGCTGATTGAGCGAGGTGGTCACGGCGCCGATTTCTTCCATGTCGGAATACATAGGAAGCGGGGTTAAATTATCCGCCGAACGATTAGCCAGGCTCACGCGCAGTTTGTTCAGCGGCCGGGTTATCCAGGTGACCGCCCAGAACGAGAAAAACAGCGTAAAGCCAACCATCACCAGAGAAGGAACCAGCAGCGAGGCAATCGCTTCGCGGATCTCTTTCTCGACGTGGTTGTTGCGTGATTTTGCCGACAGCGTTTCGTTCACCAGAAAGCCAATCTGCTCCCGGCTTTCATGCCACAACCAAATGACGCTTATCAGCTGGAAAAATAACAGAATGACCGCCAGCAACACCATTAATCGCCGACGCATGCTGTTCATTTCTGGCTCTCCAGACGGTAGCCAACGCCGCGGACGGTTTTAATCCGGTCTTTGCCGAGCTTACGACGCAGGTTATGGATGTGGACTTCGAGGGTATTTGACCCCGGATCGTCCTGCCAGGAGTAGATATCCTGCTGAAGGGTTTCTCTGTGTACCGTTTGTCCGCTTCGCATGATCAAACGCGTGAGCAAGGCGAACTCTTTTGGTGTGACTTCAACGGGCTGGGACTGGCGAAGGACCTGCTGGGTTTGCAGATTCAGGGTAATGTCCCCGTCGGTTAGTAAGTTATCACTATGGCCCTGATAACGGCGTATTAACGCTCGCACCCGAGCCTGAAGTTCTGCGAGCGCAAAGGGCTTCACCAGGTAATCATCGGCACCAGCATCAAGGCCGGTAATACGATCTTCAATGGCGTCGCGTGCGGTCAGGATCAACACCGGATTGGCGATGCCGCGGCGACGCCACTGGGTGAGCAGCGTCGCGCCGTCTTTGTCCGGCAAACCTAAATCAAGGATCACCAGGCTGTATTCGCCGCTCTGGATCAGGGCATCCGCCTCTGCCGCGGTGCCAGCACAGTCCAGGGCATAGCCTTCATTGGCCAGCCCCAGCGCCAGTCCTTCCTGTAATAACAGATCGTCTTCAACTATAAGGAGTTTCATCTCTGTTTGTTCGGTCCAGTATCCTTGCGATGTCATGATTATGGCAGAAAGCGGTGCACAGGCGCACGCACGATTTTGCATCATTAATCTTAATTAAATCCTAATTAAATTTAATTGAATAGTGGGGGCATAGGCCGCCAGATATAATGTTAGTCTTTTTCTGACACAGTTGTTGTCATTGACGTACTGCGATAAACGAGTAAAAGAATGGAATCTCTTTATTTATTAATGCTTTCGATAGTTTGTATTATTGTTGCAACTTATATTTATCGGTATAAAGCTCAACAAAATGCTTACATTTCAGTACTCATTTTTGTATCGACTGTTGGCGCCGTTTTTCTCGATGGTTTTTGGAGTGTTTGCCAGTATTTTACCGGTGATGGGGTCAATGAGTCTGTTCTTTACACGTTAACGACAACGATGGAGGGCGGAGAAATAAATGATTACATTTGGCCATCCATATTTGCAGTATTACTCTGTGTTGCGGTTGTTGTTGTTATTCATAAGGTATTATTCAGTGGCAGTGCAGGTAATAAAGAAAACTGGATTTATGCGGTGTTATCCACCTTTTGTAGTGTTCTGGCATTGCTTGTTTCACCTGCTTTTTCGCAACTTAGCGGCACGATGATGTTATCAGAAGCAGTGGATGGTTCAGATTTTAATGAATATTATATTAATGAACCCAGTAAAATTGAACAGCCTAAGTTCAATTTGGTTTACATCTATGCTGAAAGTCTGGAACGTACTTATTTCGATGAAAAAGTCTTTCCGGGTTTGTTACCAGATTTAAAGAAATTAAAAGAGAAAAGCGTCGATTTTTCTAATACTTTCCAGATGCCAGCCACTGATTTTACCATCGCGGGTATAGTTGCTTCGCAATGCGGGTTACCATTATTCAAACCCACAGCGTTTAATGGTGAAAATACGGTTGGAACATTCTACCCGGAGAGCCATTGCCTGGGAGATATACTGAGTGCGTCAGGTTACGACACCTATTTTTATCAAGGTGCAAATCTTCATTTTGCTGACAAAGATGCTTTTTTTAAAATGCATGGCATAAAGCATACATGGGGGTTAACGGAATCTGGCTTGCAGGATAATTTTGAACTACAAAATAACTGGGGTCTCTATGATAACGTGGTGCTGGACAAAGCCTGGGAAAAATTTAACGAGCTTTCCGCTTCCGGACAGCGTTTCGCCCTGTTTACACTGACGGTCGATACACATCCACCGAGGGGGTATATCTCCCCCGGATGTCGTCAGAAAAATTACACCATTGATGGCCGCTCTGTTGAAGCATTAAGCGCCGTGCTATGCAGCCAGGAAGACATCTCGCGATTTGTACAAAAGATTCAGTCATCCCCCTGGGCCAAAAATACGCTGATTGTTCTCTCATCGGATCATTTGGCCATGCCCAGTACAGCGGTTTCTGTTGATTACCTCAACAAACTGGAGCGTCGGGATCTGTTTTTCATCCTCGGGCCGCAGGTGAAGCCTGGCCTGAAATCGCAGCCAAGAAGTACTCTTGATAATGGGGCAACTGTGCTGGATCTGCTGGGTGGCGAAAAGAAAATAGGCCTGGGGCGGAGTTCGGTCAGCGAAAAATCGCTCTCGGAAAGTGTGCCTGATTTCAAAAATAAACTGTATGCATGGGCTGACAGCATACGTGGACTTTGGGGAATGCCAGACCATATCGACAATTTTACGATCAATACACAGAAAAAAGAAATTACGTTTAGCGGTCATACCTTTAGCTTGCCAATCCTGATTGACATTAAATCTGATCAAGTGCTGCCCGTTATTGACGATGGCAGTAGAAATATCTCGTTGAGGCAATCACTGGCATTTTTACCTGAAGGCGAGGGGTTTGTCTGGGTCGATAAATGTTTTCGTCCTGCAACTATCTGGCGGAACGAGTTCGTGCTTTCTGAAGACTGGTGCGTCACACAGGGTAAGGCCGGAGGAAAGATTACGGTCGATAAAATAGGCGGTGATGTATATGAAGGCAAGGTAAGCATTGATGATAGCCCAACAGATACTGCGCGTTATCAACGTGAGCAGGGGCTAATGAAAATGAGTCCTGATGACATTCGTTATGTCTCGAATACATTCAAATTTGCCTTAGACGGTAGACCTGTGTTTATCGAAAATATGATGGGTATCGGTCGCCAGGAGTCCTGGGGGCGTTGGTCAGACGCGTTGACCTCTCCTTCAGTCATGTTGCTCTATAAGTCACCGTTTCCACGCGAATTTAATGTTGAGATTGAAGCGAAAGCCTATGGCAAAAATATCAATGCCCCCGTTGCCATAACAATTGGCGAACAGACGCAGTATGTGCGTTTTGGTGAGAAGGCGACCAGGGTTACCCTTCATTACACAGGGGATCTCTATTCCCGTTTGCTGGTAATTACCCCACCTGAGCCCACGCTTAGCCGAGAGGGAAGCATATTAGGGCAAAGCTTTACTTCCCCGGTGCGAAAGATAGGTATCGGACTGATTGAAGTGAAGATTACGCCAGTGATTCAGACCACCGACAGGAAGTAACGGTGAGGGATGGCCTGCAATCCACTGCAGGCCAACGCGAACATCAATTGTTCTGGTAAATATCTTTATAAAGCCTGCTCTCGAAGCGAACCAGTGGAATACGACGGTTGCGCTGGTCGGTCGGTTCGACGGCATAGCCGGAAAGATACTGCACGAATGCCATGCGCTGTCCGCTGGCGGTCGTGATGAAGCCTGCAAGGTTATATACCCCCTGCAGTGAACCTGTTTTAGCGGATACTTTGCCATCCACACCCGCAGCGTGAAGCCCGGCGCGATACTGTAGCGAACCGTCGTGTCCGGCCAGCGGCAGCATTGAGATAAAGTTTAGCTCTGTGTCATGTTGTGCAATGTACTGAAGCACCTGCATCATGGTGGCCGGGGCAATCAAGTTATGGCGCGATAATCCGGAACCATCGACGGCGATAGTGTTACCCAGATCGATCCCCGCCTGCTGGCGCAGGATCTGACGAACAGCGTCTGAGCCCGCGCGCCAGGTTCCCGGCACGCCGAAGCGCGCGTGACCAATCATGCGGAATACGGTGTCGGCAATCATGTTGTCAGACTTTTTCAGCATAATCCGCAATAAATCATGCAGCGGCGGTGACTGTTTGCTGGCAATGACCGTGCCCGGCTGGTTGACCTGCGTCTGGCGTAGCAGCGTGCCGGAGTAGGTTATTCCCGCCTGCTTCAGTTCATCCTTGAGAATCGCACCCGCATAGCCTGCGCCATCCTGAATCGCGAAGGCCAGCGGCAGCGGATCGGCGCGCTGCGTCAGGCAGCCGGTGAGGGTGTAGCGGTTAAGATCGCCAGGCACCACGTCCAGTTCGCAGTACTGGGCATCCGGGGAGCCTTTAGCCAGCGTACGCACCTGGCTAAACATGGTCACCGGATAGTAAGATGCCACGCGAATAAACGCTAAATCGTCCGGTTTTGGCGCGCTGTAAAGGGAAATCGAGAAGCAGTTGCGGTCAACAATCGCGGCCGCAGGCGGGGCGCTAAAGCACTGCGTCATGTCGTTCCACGGCCAGCCTGGGGCTTTATCGTGGCTGGCAAAAATAGAGGTATCGATCAGCACGTTGCCATCGATTTTTGTCACACCGGATTTTTTTAACACCGCCACCATGTTGCGGATATCCTGGCGCTTAAAGGTGGGATCGCCACCGAAACGGGCGATAAGATCGCCTTTCAGTTCGCCACCCTCGACGTTACCTTTGGTTTCAAGCGTGGTGGTAAAACGGAAGTCAGGCCCGAGCTGAAGCAGGGCGGCGAGGGCTGTGATCACCTTCTGGGTACTGGCAGGCAGCGCCATCTGTTGACTGTGATAGTCAATCTCGGGAGCCTGTGCGCCAACCTTCTGCACCATCAGGGCAAGGTTCGCGCCTGCGGGGAGCTGATTAATGTATTCATCAACATTCGCGGCCTGGGCGGTGAACGTTATACTGGTAGTCAATCCGATGATAAAACTGGAAAATCGCATAATCTCGCGCTAACAACCCGAAAACAAACCGTCATACTACGGTGCATAGCACTGCAAAGTAAACGATGACCCATAGTGAACTTCGCGGTAAAATGCGTATCAAATTGAAAAATTGCTGCTGACCTGGGGCATCGCTCCCGGGTCGGTTTTCTTTTTGCTTCTTGCCCGCTTAGGGGGGCAGGAGCAGGGAACACTGCTCCCAACAGGAATGTTTAAGAGGTATAACAAATGCAAGCTATTCCGATGACCTTACGTGGTGCCGAAAAACTGCGCGAAGAGCTGGATTTCCTGAAATCCGTGCGTCGCCCCGAAATCATCGCCGCTATCGCGGAAGCCCGTGAGCATGGCGACCTGAAAGAGAATGCTGAATACCATGCGGCGCGCGAGCAGCAGGGTTTCTGTGAAGGGCGCATTAAGGATATCGAGGCGAAACTGTCTAACGCGCAGGTTATCGATATCACCAAAATGCCTAACAATGGCCGGGTGATCTTTGGTTCTACCGTCAGCGTTCTGAACCTGGACAACGACGAAGAGCAGACCTATCGCATCGTGGGCGATGATGAAGCCGACTTCAAACAGAACCTGATTTCGGTGAACTCACCGATTGCTCGCGGCCTGATTGGCAAAGAGCAGGACGATGTTGTCACCATCCGCACCCCTGGCGGCGAAGTGGAATACGAAATTATTAAGGTTGAATACCTGTAATTCGCTTCTCTACTAAGATGTTGATACATTGTAAAGAAAAGAAAAAGGCCGCGTAGCGGCCTTTTATCAACTCAAGGAGCATGGCATTTTGCTCGCCTGCTGAAAGAAATCCCTCGTTTCACACAGAAAATGTGATTGATTCAGGATATCCTTAGCGTGGCAGCGAGATTTTACGCTCTTTAGATGGGCGATAGAGCACCAGCGTTTTACCGATGACCTGTACATTACAGGCGCCGGTTTCGCGCACGATGGCTTCCACGATCAGGTTTTTAGTGTCTCTGTCTTCAGAGGCGATTTTCACCTTGATCAGCTCGTGGTGTTCCAGCGCTTGTTCAATCTCGGCAAGCACCCCTTCGGTCAAACCATTGTTGCCAAGCATCACTACAGGCTTGAGCGGATGTGCCAGACCTTTAAGGTGCTGTTTTTGTTTAGTACTCAGATTCATCGTATATTTTTGCTTACGTTGGGATTGAAAACGGTTCATTCTACCGCCATCTCCCTTATATCGCCAAATAGCTGCGTAGAAATTTACGTCACAGGCAAGCAACGATGAACCAGGACGGAAATGTTAAATGACAGGTAAAAAGCGTTCTGCCAGTTCCAGCCGCTGGCTTCAGGAACACTTTAGCGATAAATATGTTCAACAGGCACAGAAAAAGGGGTTACGTTCCCGTGCCTGGTTTAAACTTGATGAAATACAGCAAAGTGACAAACTTTTTAAGCCGGGGATGACGGTTGTTGACCTCGGTGCGGCACCGGGCGGATGGTCCCAGTATGCGGTAACGCAGATCGGCGGAACGGGCCGCATCATCGCGTGCGATCTTTTACCAATGGATCCCATCGTCGGTGTCGACTTCCTTCAGGGCGACTTTCGTGATGAATTAGTGCTGAAAGCGTTACTTGATCGTGTTGGTGACAGTAAGGTCCAGGTTGTCATGTCGGATATGGCACCAAATATGTGCGGAACACCGGCGGTGGATATCCCCCGCGCCATGTATCTGGTGGAGCTAGCGTTAGAAATGTGTCGTGATGTACTAGCGCCTGGTGGTAGTTTTGTTGTGAAGGTGTTTCAGGGCGAAGGTTTCGAGGAGTATCTTAAGGAAATTCGCTCCCTGTTTGCGAAGGTTAAAGTTCGTAAGCCGGACTCTTCCCGGGCCCGTTCCCGAGAAGTGTATATTGTAGCGACCGGGCGAAAATGATAACCGGTAGATTTCAGGCGAAAGTTTGAATGAAACTGGATATAGAGTATCCTGACGCTGTTTTTAACACAGTTGTAATATGAGGTTAATCCCTTGAGTGACATGGCGAAAAACCTAATACTCTGGCTGGTCATTGCCGTTGTGCTGATGTCAGTATTCCAGAGCTTTGGGCCCAGCGAGTCGAATGGCCGCAAGGTGGATTATTCTACCTTCCTGCAAGAGGTCAATCAGGACCAGGTTCGCGAAGCGCGTATCAACGGACGTGAGATCAACGTTACCAAGAAAGATAGTAACCGTTACACGACTTACATCCCGGTGAACGATCCTAAGCTGCTTGATAATCTTCTGACCAAAAACGTCAAAGTGGTAGGCGAGCCGCCAGAAGAACCAAGCCTGCTGGCTTCTATCTTCATTTCTTGGTTCCCGATGCTGCTTCTTATCGGCGTCTGGATCTTCTTTATGCGCCAGATGCAGGGCGGCGGTGGCAAAGGTGCCATGTCGTTCGGTAAGAGCAAGGCGCGTATGCTGACGGAAGACCAGATCAAGACCACGTTTGCTGACGTCGCCGGTTGTGACGAAGCGAAAGAAGAGGTGGGTGAGCTGGTTGAATACCTGCGTGAGCCGAGCCGTTTCCAGAAACTGGGCGGTAAGATCCCGAAAGGCGTTCTGATGGTCGGCCCTCCGGGTACCGGTAAAACCCTGCTGGCGAAAGCCATCGCGGGTGAAGCGAAGGTGCCGTTCTTTACTATTTCAGGTTCTGACTTCGTGGAAATGTTCGTGGGTGTCGGTGCATCTCGTGTGCGTGACATGTTCGAGCAGGCCAAGAAGGCAGCACCGTGCATCATCTTCATCGATGAAATCGACGCCGTAGGCCGCCAGCGTGGCGCAGGCCTGGGCGGTGGTCACGATGAGCGTGAGCAGACCCTGAACCAGATGCTGGTTGAGATGGACGGCTTCGAAGGTAACGAAGGTATTATCGTTATAGCGGCAACTAACCGTCCGGACGTACTTGACCCCGCGCTGCTGCGTCCAGGCCGTTTCGACCGTCAGGTTGTGGTCGGTCTGCCGGATGTTCGCGGTCGTGAACAGATTCTGAAAGTCCACATGCGTCGCGTACCGCTAGCGCCAGATATCGACGCGGCAATCATTGCGCGTGGTACCCCTGGCTTCTCCGGTGCGGACCTGGCTAACCTGGTCAACGAAGCTGCACTGTTTGCCGCACGCGGTAACAAGCGCGTGGTCTCCATGGTGGAGTTCGAGAAAGCGAAAGACAAAATCATGATGGGTGCGGAACGTCGCTCCATGGTGATGACGGAAGCGCAGAAAGAGTCCACCGCGTACCACGAAGCGGGCCATGCGATTATCGGTCGCCTGGTGCCGGAACACGATCCGGTGCACAAAGTGACGATTATTCCACGCGGTCGTGCGCTGGGTGTGACCTTCTTCCTGCCTGAAGGCGACGCGATCAGCGCCAGCCGTCAGAAGCTGGAAAGCCAGATTTCGACCCTGTACGGCGGTCGTCTGGCAGAAGAGATCATCTACGGGCCAGAACACGTGTCTACCGGTGCGTCGAACGATATTAAAGTGGCGACAAACCTGGCGCGTAACATGGTGACTCAGTGGGGCTTCTCCGACAAACTCGGTCCGCTGCTTTATGCAGAGGAAGAGGGCGAAGTATTCCTGGGCCGCTCTGTGGCGAAAGCGAAACATATGTCCGATGAGACGGCACGTATCATCGACCAGGAAGTGAAAGCGCTGATTGAACGTAACTACGGTCGCGCGCGTCAGATCCTGAACGACAATATGGACATCCTGCATTCGATGAAAGATGCGCTCATGAAATATGAGACCATTGATGCACCGCAGATTGACGACCTGATGGCTCGCCGCGAAGTGCGTCCGCCAGCGGGCTGGGAAGACCCAGGCGCTTCCAACAATTCTGACAATAATGGCACCCCGCGTGCGCCGCGTCCGGTCGATGAACCGCGTACGCCAAACCCGGGCAACACCATGTCAGAACAGTTGGGCGACAAGTAAGTCACTGCTGTTGAAGCGTTTGTCTGTACCTCAAACCCTGGAGCTTGCTCCGGGGTTTTTCTTTTCCGTTAAACCATACTAAAACCAGGGATTTAACCATGAAACTCTTCGCCCAGGACTCGCATCTCGATCTTTCACATCCGCATGTGATGGGGATCCTGAATGTTACCCCTGACTCCTTCTCTGACGGCGGCACGCACAACACGCTTATCGACGCGGTTAAGCACGCAAATTTAATGATCAACGCGGGTGCCACCATCATTGACGTTGGCGGTGAATCGACGCGTCCCGGCGCGGCAGATGTTTCGGTGGAAGAAGAGCTGGCGCGCGTGGTGCCGGTGGTTGAGGCCATCGCGCAACGTTTCGAGGTGTGGATCTCCGTCGATACGTCCAAACCAGAAGTGATCCGTGAAGTGGCGAGAGTGGGTGCTCACATTATTAATGATATCCGCTCGCTGACCGAACCGGGAGCGATCGAGGCCGCTGCAGAAACCGGCCTGCCGGTATGCCTGATGCACATGCAGGGTCAACCGAAAACCATGCAGGAAGCACCGAAGTATGATGATGTCTTTGCCGACGTGAATCGCTTCTTTATTGAGCATATTGAACGCTGTGAGCGTGCAGGCATCCCAAAAGAGAAATTGCTGCTCGACCCGGGGTTCGGTTTCGGTAAAAATCTCTCACACAATTATGCGTTGCTTGCGCGCTTATCGGAATTTCATCACTTTGACCTGCCGCTGCTGGTAGGGATGTCGAGGAAATCGATGATTGGGCAATTGCTGAATGTAGGACCGAGCGAGCGCCTGAGTGGCAGCCTGGCCTGCGCGGTAATTGCGGCGATGCAAGGCGCGCACATTATCCGTGTCCATGACGTCAAAGAAACAGTAGAAGCCATGCGTGTGGTTGAAGCCACACTGGCAGCGAAGGAAAACAAACGCTATGAGTAATCGTAAATATTTTGGTACCGATGGTATCCGTGGGCGCGTAGGCGATGCTCCAATCACCCCTGATTTTGTTCTTAAGCTCGGCTGGGCTGCTGGCAAGGTACTGGCGCGTCATGGCTCACGTAAGATCATTATTGGTAAAGATACCCGTATTTCGGGCTATATGCTGGAATCTGCGCTGGAAGCAGGTCTGGCGGCTGCAGGGCTTTCAGCTTCCTTTACAGGCCCAATGCCAACACCTGCTGTTGCCTACCTTACGCGCACCTTCCGTGCAGAAGCGGGGATCGTGATCTCGGCGTCTCATAACCCGTTCTACGACAACGGTATCAAGTTCTTCTCCATTGACGGCACCAAGCTGCCGGACGAAGTGGAAGAGGCCATTGAAGCTGAAATGGAAAAAGAGATCACCTGTGTTGATTCCGCTGAGCTGGGTAAAGCGAACCGTATCGTCGATGCGGCGGGCCGTTATATTGAATTCTGTAAAGGCACCTTCCCGAATGAGCTGAGCCTGGCGCATCTCAAAATTGTGGTGGACTGTGCAAACGGCGCAACCTATCACATCGCTCCGAATGTGTTCCGTGAGCTGGGGGCGAAAGTCATCGCCATCGGCTGCGAGCCGAATGGCCTGAACATTAATGAAGAAGTCGGGGCGACGGACGTGCGTGCCCTGCAGGCGCGCGTGCTGGCGGAAAAAGCTGATCTGGGCATTGCCCTGGACGGCGACGGTGACCGCGTGATCATGGTTGACCACGAAGGTAATAAAGTCGACGGCGATCAGATCCTCTACATCATTGCCCGTGAAGGCCTGCGCCAGGGCCAGCTGCGCGGTGGCGCGGTTGGGACGCTGATGAGCAACATGGGTCTGGAGCTGGCGCTGAAACAGCTCGGTATTCCATTTGTTCGCGCGAAAGTGGGCGACCGCTACGTGCTGGAAAAACTGCAGGAGAAAGGCTGGCGTATTGGTGCCGAGAACTCTGGTCACGTGATCCTGCTCGACAAAACCACTACTGGCGACGGTATTGTAGCCGCGCTGCAGGTGGTTGCCGCGATGGCGCGCAACCATATGAGCCTGCACGATCTGTGCAGCGGGATGAAAATGTTCCCGCAGATTCTGGTGAACGTGCGTTTCACTGCCGGTAAAGGCGATCCGCTGGAAAATGACAACGTGAAAGCGGTAATGGCTGACGTTGAAGCGGCTCTGGGTAGTCGTGGGCGCGTGCTGCTGCGTAAGTCAGGTACCGAGCCGCTGATCCGCGTGATGGTGGAAGGTGAAGACGAAGCGCAGGTCACCGAATTTGCGCACCGTATCGCGGATGCCGTGAAAATTGCATAATTAAACCACTCTCATTTTTTTAAGGGCGATGAATATCGCCCTTTTTATTTATATTGTGAATGGGAATATTTATGAGAAGTCGGTTCAACTCTTAACATATTAACATTGAAAGCTTTGTGAAAAAGTGTAACTATTCATAATAAGACACATATTAAATAATGTGTGTTTCAAACTTATACCCATTTTCTATTTTCCCCATTATATCAATTTTAATTTCTCTTAATGATAAGTTAAGAAGATTTCGTTTGACTATTATGTGTAAATAAAGTCTATCTGCATTATGTTTCTGGGTCTAAATATATTCCTATAGTGGCTATATGGGGCTATAAAAACGTGATGTGCATTCCTATAATGCGCTGCGTTCTCAGGAACGGTCTTGGGAATTAAAATAATTTAAAGGGAAAGAGAATGAACACCATGGTTTGGAATCTGAAAGGAAAATTGAATCGCAAGGCTGCGAAATTACAGGAGATGCGTAAACAGCGCGGTGTAACCCTGCTGGAAATCATCATTGTACTGGGTATTATCGGTGTTATTGCGGCAGGCGTTGTTATTCTGGCGCAGCGTGCATTCACCGCACAGGACCTGTCTGATATTCAGAACAACGCGAACAGCATTCGTACCTCTATGGCTGAAGCGTTTAAGGATGAAGGCAGCTATCCTGAAGATAAAGGCGGTATTGTTGGTCTGACCAAATCTAATATCTCTAAGTCTACACTGGATACGCCAATTGTTACCCTGGTTAAACTGGGTAAGATTTCTCCTGACGAATCTTTCAACGGCGTTTCCAACGACGCATTCCAGATTACCAATGCACAACTGGATGGTACCAGTTCTCAGAACAAAGCATTCGTTCTGGTTGTAAACGGTCTGGAGACTGAAGAGTGTCGTAACCTGATTTCTCAGATGGGTAACCAGTGGGATTACGTTGAAGCGCTGAAATCTGGTGCTAATGCGGGTACTACTATTGCGAGTGTTTCAGGTCGTAACCTGAGCGTCGCTAAGTCTGGCGCAATTCTGAAGACTATGACCTCTGGCGAAATTGCCGCTACAGACATCACTGCTGCTGGCGTTTGTGATGGCGATGGTGCAATTAACGGTGTGATCTTCGGTAGCAAATAATTAAGTACTTAATACTTGTTATTTAGTGAGCCCCCCTGATGATGGGGGGCTTTGTTAATTACCTAAACAGGACTTGAACGATGCGCATCAGAAAGGATTCAGGCTTCAGTTTGCTGGAAATCATTATTGTGCTGGCTATTGCTGGCGGCGTTATGGTGATGTACACGCATTATGCGCGGAAAAAAGCCGAGAATATCGCTCAGCAGAACGTCGCCGACGCCCTTGCTGAGGAAATGAAGGGGGTACTGGAATTTATTGATGATGACACCATTGCGCTGGTTGGCAAGAAAAACGAAACTGACAGTCCACTCTATAGCGATGAAAATAGTGAGTATGAGGTTTATCATACGCGCATTACGAATGAAATTGATGCCACCGACACGGGCAGCAAGGATAACTATTATCTGTGGGGTGATGACAATAATAAAACCAAACAGCAGCGCTATCTGTTCTTAAGCAGCAACTGTAAATCATCGCTGAAATCAACTTTTGCGTTTGAAAAAGAGTATCTGCCCTGTTTTATGCGCAATGTGGCAACCAACTCTACTGCGGTAATTGATCGCGTGGGTTTTGCGGGGGGGGATAAAGATTCTGATCGTCAATTCGATATCAATCGCATTGATACGATCGTTCGGTTCAAAAAAGAAGAAGTAAACACCGATTATCATTTTGCCGATTTCGCGCCCCATTTTACCGAGGCGTTCTCAAAAGCCGGTTTTACGGTATCGCATGCGATGGTTGTGCACCGCACAAACAGTTCATCGAACTGGCAGCTGGTTCTGAATAAAAAAGATAATAAAACACCGATTGAGCTGAGCAGCATGGCCAGCAACCTTGATGCACTGGACCAGTACAAGAAAGACGAGTTTGGCGTGCGTTTTACTATTGATACTAACGATAATTCGGGCAATAGCAGCAATGCCGGTGGCAAGGTCTGTTGGGCCCGCGGCGATAGCGGCGTGAAGCTGTGCTACGACGATAATGCGGGAACCGGCGCTCATGGCGAGGATACCGTTTTGGATCTGACCATGACAGACCCTGACAATACCAGGAATAACGATATGACAGGCACCCTGAAAGCAAATCTTGTCATGGAAAATACAGCAACAAAAGTAGCTATCTTCCAAAGAGCAGGTAGCGGTTGGTTAGTGTTTGATGAAAATAATAACCCGATTCCTAAAACTATTAACGAACCTAACGGTGTTACCCGTTTGGGAGAATTCGCTTTAGAAAACCAAACTGCAGATACATATAGAGCAGGTATAGACTCAACGATGCCTTTAAGTAGTGAGACCTATCCTTCAAATCTTTATGATGCTTATGAGTTAGTCACACCACCTGTTGTGGAATATAGTGGTAATAGCTTTGGTGAGGGGACAAATTTAGACCATTCTCCTGATGGTGTTGAATTGCCTGATAATGAAAAAAAACCAGCCTATGTAAAATACAATGACTTTGCTTATGGTACAGATTCGAAATCTCCAGATCCGGTTGAAACTAATAGTGGAGGTTATCGTTATTCTGTCCAGGCATGCCCTAGCGTAGAACAAGAATTAAATCTTATAAATGGTGATGGAAAACCTGTACTTGATGCTGACGGTAACGTCAGGAAATATAAGTATGTGCGGCAACTTTATCCTCGTTTAGTCGCTTCTATCTCTTCTTTATCAGCTTATCCTGAAGGCTTGGTTGGGAGTGGTTCTGCTGATTATATTGATCTTACTCGAGAAGGTATGTCGGATAAATACCCTGTAGGGATGTTTGGAGGAATTAATGTACAGGTTGAGTTCGCAGAGCAGGATACGACATCGCATGGTACAACAGATAGAGTGAATCGCGCGAGAACGAACGGTAATCACTATATTTATCAGAATTCGAAGTATGTGTGGATAGTGAGTGCCACAATGGGAATGTATCATGCTAGTACAGGGGAAGGTATGAACATTCTCAATCCATCACATGTCTCATACATTATTACAAAATGGTGCAGTACTATTCCTCAAACGGGTACTCCAGCGGATCTCATTGAAACACAGCAATATGAATAACTTTTGATATAATGGAATATAAATAATATGAATATTATTAACAGCAACAAATGGATTGTAGCAGGCATATTACTGTGCTGCGTGAGTAATACCTCTGCATCAATGAACACCTCTTCAGAGGTGTCACTGGCTGCGAATACTACGACGTCTGCGGGCGCTGCGACACCACGTAATCCTTTTGCTGAAGGAAATGGTGTATCGCCGGCTTATGTCCCGATGGCGCCCGTAGCGACAGCGGTACCCGCAACGTCTGGGGCACGTTCTTTGGTGCTGCCGGAAAACATATTGTTAAGCCAGGCATTAAAACAGTGGTCTGAAGGCAACCATTACAAACTGTTCTGGAATAGTAAAAAAGATTATCTGATTTACAATACTATTACCTTGAGTGGGAAAAGTGATGACGACAT
The DNA here is from genome assembly GCF_056673305.1 of Enterobacter sp. MG-EB028. Lineage (NCBI taxonomy): Bacteria > Pseudomonadati > Pseudomonadota > Gammaproteobacteria > Enterobacterales > Enterobacteriaceae > Enterobacter > Enterobacter sp. MG-EB028. The sequence continues at coordinate 4,236,737 of NZ_CP195079.1, read as the reverse complement.
TTTACAGTCGTTAGGTGAACTCTTTTTCTCTGAAAATTACGGTTTAGTCGTTAAGAAATACGAAAAAAACCACGTTATCGTTATTGATGAAATGTAAGTGGATGGAACCCATGAAACTGAAAACAGGTATCTTATTGCTGGCTTTCCTTGCGCAAGGATGCGTAAGCGATATTGAAAAAAAATACGACATCCCAAAAAAAATTACAGAAAATACTTCCGATTCAACCACCATTGATGACGCGAAAACCAAGCCCTATATTAAGTATGACTCTGCCTATTTAGGCAAGAAAGTACAGTACAGCGTTGAACAGCAGAAGGTAATGGGCAAACATGTGAAAATTACCTCCTATGAACCTACCACGCTGTCGGCTCTGATGGAGGTGGTTTCGGCACAAACCGGGATTAGCTTCCGTATTAACGCCTCTGCGATGGGGGGGAAAAAAGCAAGCACCGATGACTCGTGGGACACGCCGCGCTCCGTGCAGTTCGACGGCAACTTCGAAGACTTCATGAAGTATATCGGTTCGCTTTATGACGTCAACACTGCGCTGGACGCCAGCAACATTCTTAAAATTAACGTCTTCGATACCTATGTTATGCGTCTTGACTTCTATGGCGAAAATAACAAAACGGAAACGAACCTGGATCTGTCAGGTAACGAAGCGACGTCTGGTGGCGGCCTGACCGGAAAATCCGAGACGAAGTTTGAGTCCTCTTTCTGGGATGATGTGGAAGATATGGCGAAAAACTACGTCACGTCCGGTAACTACACTCTGTTTAAGGATTCTTCGATTCTGATGGTGAATTCACGTCCATCTGAACATGAGGCATTGAGCAAAGCGCTGGATAAATATAAAGCGGATAACAGCCGTCAGTTTATTGTCACGTATCGCATTTATTTACTTGATAAAACAAAAGAGAAGAATCTGGGCGGCGGTTTAAATCTTAATTTTGCAGATGCACATAACACCATCAATATCAGCAGCAGTATCCTGAATAACCTCGGCGGCGGTATCACCGCGGGCTGGAAGAACAGCCATGTTGATATCAGTACGGGTCTGGATGCGTTATATAAATTAACGGGTAGTGAATCGCTGCAAAGTGGTTCATTCATCACGCGCAACAATATGGCGATTCCGGTCAACATGACGCAGTCTCAATACTATGTATCCGGAAGAACGCGTACAACAGATGATACCGGTGAAGTTAACGTTGAAATTAATACTGATGAAATTGTCACCGGTACCAGCTTTATCATCACCCCGCGCGTGTTGTCTGATGGCCGTATCGAAGTGGTCAGCGGTTTCACCAAGCGTTTCCTCAACTCTATTGACGAGTATGAAGACGTACAGCTGCCAAACGTCAGCACTACCGAGTCGTTTAACTCTTCCATTATCAAGCCGGGAGATTTGCTGGTTGTAGGTAAATTTGAAGCGAAGGCATCGAAAGATGGACTCCAGTATGAAGTGTTGGGGGCCAATGACACTCACTCAGACGGCGTCGCAACGGTCCTGATGGTAATCGGGGTTGACTATTATCGTCAGCCAATTACTTCACGTGGTGAATAAGTGGCTTCGCGATGAATGATATTTTATTCAAGAATAACATATTAACCGGACTCTACTGGGAGCCTCAAAGCCTGGAGCACTTGCAACCGGCGGAGCAGGCCTCATTCCGCGGGATGATGAAAGCCTATCGCCGTCTGGTTTATAAAGATTCTGTTGGAGAGTTGGCTATTGGTTACAGCACAAAGATCTCCACGCTCTACGAGCCGTTTGCACTTTATGTAAAAGAGCTCTATGGAGATGGGATTTATTTCTCTCATGAATCTAATCAGGCGACATATTTTCTGATTATTAATGACGGTCGGATCGTCAGCGGAACGGACTGCTTTATCAACAAAGCGCTTTTTGATGAGTTAATGAAGCACACCGATGAGTACAGTCATCTGGAAGTCACGCCTCTGGAAGAGACTCAGATTACTGCCGTTGTCGAGCGCTGCTGTGCTCGACAGGCGCGTCTGAAGCGACGCCGTCGTATCATCATCGGTTCTATTTTTTCGGGCGGTGTTGCGTTTTTGGCTGTTTTGGCATTGTTGCTTCATTTTTTTGTGACGGGATAACGTATGCTGGAAGGAATGTATTTCTGGAAAGATAAAAACGGCACGGTTTCAAAGCTAAAGCTGATTATAGGGATTTTGATTATTCTTATTCTTATCATCGGCGGTAGCGCGGGAGCCTGGTATTACTTCGTCATGCTTCCAGAAGCGAAGGCGAAAGAAGAGGCGATTGCACGCCAACAGCAGGCTGCCCAAAAACTGCGGGATGATATCGCAAAGGTTAAGAGTTTCTACACAAGTTCTCTGGCCGGCGGTGGTATTGATGAGACTGTATTATTGCTTGATGAAATTAAAAGAAGTGATAAGACACTTGAGATCATCCCGAAGGATAAATATGCGTTTAACTGTGATAACAAATCCTGCAAGTTCAGTTATGCTTTTAGTAAAGGGGCTTTATGGGCGTTGCCGGAAAAACCTTTCTGGGGTAAATGGTATAAACCTACCGTTATTGCAAAAGGGAAAGGGAACTCATCCGCAAAAAATAAGATGGATTTCCAGTACGATAAGATAGAGTCACATCTGAATAAAAATAAGCACCAGGAAGCTTATGACAATAAAAAACCACTTGAATTACACGCATGTAGTGATGTGGTTTCCTATATTATGACATTCAATTCGATGGTTAAAGGTCAGGGCAAAAATGGTAAAAACCTTGGCCAGATTGTGATTAAAAAAATGCCCGGCTCCAGCCTTGGTGACCTTGAATCCACGCTTTCTGGAAAAGTAAAAAGTTATGGGTTGCAGGTAGGTAAATGGGAGTTGGAAATAAAATCAGGTGAGAGTGCATTATCATCAGACGATATGACGAACATGCAGTTGTTACTTTATAAGCAAGCGTATCGCGATGCTTTTATTGTTAATAAATTAGAGACGAAAGACAAAGGAATGAAAGTTTCAGGAGGACTGGTATGCAAAAAGTAAAATCGATGGTAATGGCCAGTGCGTTAACGTTTTTGGTTGGGAGCGCAGAAGCCGCTCCGACAACTGACTTACCGCAGGTTCCGGCAAATAAAACGCAGCCCGTTCTCGTGAAAACTGGCGCAGAGGCAATGAAAAAAGAGCTACACGATGCTAAGGCAAAACTCGTGTCAGCTCCGGCTGAGGCTGCTCAGCAAAAGGCGGCTGAAAAGCCTGCGATGACTGCTTCAAACCTGGTATCAGCCCAGTCGGCTGGTGAGAAAAAGAACAAGATTAAGCCTCAAACAACAGAAAAGCAGTCAGAAGAAGCTAAGCAGGAAGACGCGGCCAATACAGCGTCAGTCCAGGATCAGCTGGCGTCAATTGTTGAAGATGATTACGCCTTTGAACAGCAGCGCAGAAAACTGGCTAACGAGGTGGAGCTTGAAAAACTTCGCAGCCAGATTCGTAAACTCCGTGGCGAAGACAAGATGAAGGCTGCACCGCGGGTTGAAGCCCCGGCAGCGGTATCCAAGCCGCAGGCGCCAGTCGCTGCAGCGATTGTCATGCCGCGTGTGGTGCTGGAAGCCGATATCGGTGGCACAAATCGCGTTGCGGTGCAGAGCGGAGATACGCTTCGTTATGTTCGCCCGGGCGAAACGTTCGATGTGGGGGGCAGAAAGTTTAAGCTCGCTAAAGACAGGAAGTCAGTTGTAATGGCAGAGGAAGCAGTGCAGTGACATTGGATTTTACGCGTATATCAGCCGACGAATTGCTCGCTGGAAAATGGACTTACCAGGAATTCGAAGGGATCGGTTTCACGGCTACGGTCGAGGAGAACGATTACCTCGTGGTGAGTACGCTCAGCATCGGCAGCTTATTTGAATATCAGATACAGGTGTCGAGACTGATTTCTCAGCACAAACGTCAGGTCGTGGGCCTGGCGCTTGTCGCTGAAGAAGACTATTACCGTATCGTTGAGCACGTCTCATTGAAGCTGCTCAGCGATGCGAATAAAAACATCGATATTACCGATACACAGAAGCGGCTGGCAGCGATTCTTCAGCGCGTGGTTAGCATGGGCGCAAGTGATTTACACATTACGCGTAACGATGTGCTGGCACTCTTTGAGGCTCGCGTAAACGGCGTTTTAATGCCGTTCATGCAGCTTAAGTCCCAACTCTGCGATGAGCTGGTGTTCGTGCTTTACAACGTAGAAGCGACGACACGTGATACCACGTGGAACCGTGCTATCCCGCAAAACGCCAACATTCTTTACAACTTGTCCGGTAAGCCATATCGCTTCCGCTATGCTCACTTCCCGATATTTGGTGAAACGGCGGATTGTTACCATGCGGTTCTGCGTATTATTCCCTCAGGTTTGCAGAAGGGGAATATCGGCTCGCTGGACAAAATCGGCATTTCTGAAGAGGAAGTGGCGGATCTAAAAAAAATCCTCAGCAACCCATACGGTGCTTACGTTATTGCGGGTACGACGGGTTCAGGTAAATCTACCACTCTGAAAAACCTGATGGAGTGGCTGCAAATCAACCGCTATGAAGATCGCGGTTGTTTTCTGACGGTGGAGGACCCGGTTGAGTATCAGATTTACGGTGCGAAGCAGAGCTCCGTGGTGGATGTTTCTGGCGGTGGTTTCCATGCCGCTATTAAGTCGGCCCTGCGCCGCGATCCCGATGTCCTCATGGTAGGGGAAATTCGAGACAACATTTCCGCTAACGCGCTGGCAGGGGCAGTAGAGAGTGGTCACTACTGCTTCACCACCGTGCACGCCGGTAATATTGTTTCACTGCTGCAGCGTATGTCGGCCCTGGGGATCGGCAGTGACAAACTCTCAACTCCGGGGTTCGTCGCGGGGCTGCAGTGTCAGAAGCTGGTGCCGGTGCTGTGTGAAAACTGTAAGACCGTTATGGGTACAAAAACCATTTCCGGTCGTGAGTTTACTCTTTACACCGCTGGTGAAGGCGGCTGTGAGCAATGTCGTCAGAGCGGTATCAAAGGACGACAGCTGGCAATGGAATACTTCCTGCCAACCTATGACGAGCTGGCTGCTATCTCCAGGCAAGAATGGCTCAACGTTTATACGCTGTGGCGTAAAAAACGTGCTACAGCGCCTGGTTTGACAGAAGGTTTCGAAATCCGTGAAAAAGTGATGTCACATGTGCTGAAAGGGCGCATTGATGCCGCATGGTTTGCCATGGAGTTTGGCGAAATGACTGAAGAAGATCTGGAGATGATCGTTGAAAAAATTCGGTAAAAAACAGCGTTTATACCTTTACCAGTTTTGCGCCGATATGATTAGCGCAGGGTTGCCGCTATTCGATTCATTGCAAAAGCTGCAAACAGAAGGGCGTACGCTTCTGGGGAAAGGATTCAGTGATAAACTGGGCGAGGTTATCCTGCAAATGAAGCAGGAGGTTTCAGTGTCTGCTGTGTTCTCTGATGTCGTACCTAACTCAGAGCTCAGCGTGATTACGGCGGCAGAAAAAAGCGGAAGCCTCGCCGATGGTTTTTTGACGCTGGTAGCGGTCATTAAATATAATGACGAACTGCGAAAAAAAATTGTTGGTGCGCTGATTTTCCCGCTCATAATGATAAGCCTGTCACTGATCGTTATTGCAGGTTATTCGCAAAAGGTCTTCCCGGCTTTCGCCTCGGTAGTCCCTGTGGAAAAATGGCCTGGCGTAACCCAGAATTTATATAATTTTGGTACTGCCCTCTATCAAGGGTTATGGCTGAAGATTCTGTTGGGTTTTGTCATTTTTGTCTTCGTTGCAAAATTTGCCATGGCAAACTTGAGCGGTAACGTGCGCAATAAAATATTTGACAAAATTTTGCCATTTTCCACTTATAGACAACTTGCGTCATCCGTGTTTCTGAATAACCTTGCGTTGATGCTTAGTAACAACATTCCTCTTACTGACTCTTTACATATTGTACGGCTGAACGCCAACCGTTGGTTACGTTGGCATATTGATGTGATGAATGACAAAATGGCGCAAGGGATCCACTACAGTAAGGCGCTATCGACAGGTCTACTCGGTAAAGAGGAATTGCTGAACATCAGTCTGTATGCTGAACTGCCCTCGTTTAATGAGGTATTACGCTCGGTGTCCGATCGTTCCCGCGACCATATACAGGAGTACATCAAAAAACTGGCCGGTTTATTAAAAAACCTGGCAACGGTAATACTGGGTGGATGCGTAGTATGGGTATTTGTATCATTGTTCGCATTGATGGATACGCTCTCTCAAACTGCTGGCGGTTAATCAAAACGCGATGTCAAATGGTATTACAGTGAAAAATATCCATTTAGCATCGTTGATCTCATTGGAGTACATCGTGGAAAATACATCTCTACGATGTATGCCCGGTTCTCGTCGTAAAATATGCATTGGTTGCTATTAATAAGGATGTTTAAATGCGCCTGGAAGCGTTTTTTGCCCCTTACTACCCATGGCTGGCGTTAGTATTAGGGTTGTTGATTGGTAGTTTTCTTAACGTGGTGATTTACCGTCTGCCAATCATGCTTTTCCGGGAGACGGCTGACGACGAGACGTTGAAAACATTGCCCAATGTCAATCTTTGGTGGCCGCCATCGCACTGCCCTCTTTGTCAGACACCCATTAAGCCGTGGGATAATATTCCGGTTTTAAGCTGGGTGTTCTTGCGTGGTAAATGCCGCTGCTGTAAAAGCACAATTCCGTTTCAATATCCCTTAAGCGAAGCGTTGATAGGGATCGGCTATTTCTTACTGGTTTTCTGCTATTACCCTCAGCATAGCCTGATCCAAATTGTGTTTGTGGCATTATTTTTAAGCCTGCTTTACACCCTGGCGATGATTGATCTGAAGACCTTTCTCCTGCCAGATAGCCTCGTATATTTTTTGCTCTGGGCTGGGTTGATCGCATCTGTCAGAAACATTATTCCTGTCTCCCCTCGTGATAGCGTTATTGGCGCTGCGTTTATTTGGGCGTTTAGCTGGGTAATGGCAAAAGGATTTACGTGGGTAACCGGCCGGGAAGGATTTGGAAATGGTGACGTTAAACTCTTTGCGGCCTGCGCCGCGTGGATTGGCAGCGATAATGTTGGTCAATTAATGCTGGGGTCGGCGTCGCTGGGTGCCGTGTTCTTTTTAGTGCGCTGGATTTCAAACACCTGCTCACAAAATAAAAAGAACACGGGGGGATATATTCCCTTCGGCCCCGCAATTGCTATTACCGCTGTCATCATTATGCACATGGAGGTGCTAACATAATGTCTTATCTGCTGTTATCCGGTGTGCTGTTAACCCTGCATCCCGCTTCGACGATTGGACCGGAGTGCTATTACACGACGTATCAAGGCTTGTCGCAGTTACTTAACGCAAAAACGCATTCGCCCGATTTTCGGGTGAATGAATCGTCCGTGCGAACAACGTGTGATGACGATCCAGAGCGTATTCATTATCTCACCGTATCAGATACCGTCGCCTGGCTGGCACCGTATCTGCCGCCAGCACAGCATATATTTCATCGTCATCCGAAAGCCGATGGCCCTGAATACTGTTTTTCACAGCGCTATATTCGCTCTTTGCTGGGACGGTGGAATCACGTAACCGAACTAAATTATTTTGGGGAAATCAATTGTAAAAAAAGTATTGCTCCCCCACCCGAGGAGCCAGAAGACGAGCCTATCGTTGTGCCATTTGATCCTGCTTCACTGATCGTGAAAACGGATGAACCTGGCTCGCTTGAGGTCGCGCCAGATGATTCCTCTGACGAGGATATTCTTCCTGTGGATGGGGGAGCGGCAGTAAGTAGCGTGTTTTCGGTAATGAATTCCACGATCCCAACCAGTAGCGCACCTGCGCCGGTCTGGAAACCGTTATTAAGTCAAAAGGCGAGGGGGCAACAGTTCGTCTTCCCCTTACGCTCTGAGCCAGTGGTAACCTCACCTTTTGGTATGCGTTATCACCCAATCGTGCATACGTTTATGCGTCATGAGGGTGTCGATCTTCGTGCAGCTTTGAATAGTGAAGTCATGTCTATTGCAGACGGCATGATTGTGGAAACAGGATATGGGCCTGTCACCGGTCTGTATATGACGATCCGTCATCCCGACGGCTGGAGCAGCCGATATTTGCACCTTAATAAGCTGCTGATGATAAAAAATCAGTATGTTCAGAAAGGGGATGTGATTGCGTTGTCGGGTAACACGGGGCGCACCGATGGGCCCCACCTGCATCTTGAGATCATTCATGATGATAAATTGCTTGACCCGATGACGCTGCTTTTTGAACCGGCTGGTGAAAGACGTGAACGGACCATCGAGCAGACGAGTGCTGCACCGGAGCCAGTACCGGCACCCGAACCTGTCGATATGACCCCGAAAATTGCGGTGATCGCGGGGGAAGGGGATTCTGTGCAAATTGGGGTACGAACCGGGCGAAAAATGACCATGTATTCGCCCCAGGAGATCATTGAAACAGATGACGGTGACTGGCGAATCGTGAAAAAATTTGGAAAGTACAAGCTGAAAAAGATCGACCAAGCCAATTCCAAAGCAAAATAATAAGGTTTCCCGGTTTAGAGCGTTGTTTTATGGTCGTTTAAAAATCACTTTGATGGTTTTTTCCTCACTTGATAAAATGGAACGAAAATGCCCTTGCGAAGGCCATTCGCTTTGGTTAGTATTCACACCCGCTTCAGTGGGAAACAAAAATCCTGCTAATTGGTCGAAGCATTGGTATGCGGCAAATCCGCAAGGAACAGGTTGATTATGTACGAAGCTCTTTTAGTTGTTTTCCTTATTGTAGCCATCGCTCTCGTAGCGCTGATTATGCTGCAGCAAGGTAAAGGCGCTGATATGGGAGCCTCCTTCGGAGCAGGCGCTTCCGGTACGCTGTTTGGTTCAAGTGGTTCTGCGAACTTCATGACCCGCACAACGGCGATTCTGGCTACGCTGTTCTTCATCATCAGTCTGGTGCTGGGCAATATCAACAGCAACAAGACCAGTAAAGGAAGTGAGTGGGAAAATCTGAGCGCGCCAGCGAAAACTGAGCAGACTCAGCCAGCTGCACCGGCTAAGCCAACCAGCGATATCCCGCAGTAAGTATTCCGTACCGAGGTGGTGGAATTGGTAGACACGCTACCTTGAGGTGGTAGTGCCCTAACGGGCTTGTGGGTTCGAGTCCCATCCTCGGTACCAATATTCCAGAAAAAAGACGTCGAAAGACGTCTTTTTTTTCGTCTGTTGCGTTTGCCGTTCGTAGGCCCGGTAAGCGCAGCGCCACCGGGCAAAATGGCGTGTGGCGCTGCGCTTACCCGCCCTACAAAAGCCAAACAAAAAGGCGCCCATTGGGCGCCTTTTGCATGTTACATCAGCGATTACTTCTTATCGCTATGTTCAAGGTTCTCAACCTGCGGCAGACCGTTACCGGAATTCGCGGAGAGCAGACCATTCTCAACGTAGTTGAACAGCTTCTCCCGGGTATCGGTGATGTCCAGGTTACGCATGGTCAACTGACCAATACGGTCGTCCGGAGAAAACACAGACTCACCTTTCTCCATGGTCAGACGCTCTGCTTTATAGGTCAGGTTGTCCGACACGGTGTTCAGGATGGAGTAGTCGTTACCGCGACGCAGTTCCAGCGTCACTTCACCGGTGATCGCGCTCGCTACCCAACGCTGCAGCGCATCACGCAGCATCAGCGCCTGTGGATCGAACCAGCGACCCTGATACAGCAGTTTGCCCAGCTGACGACCATGCGAGTGATACTGCTCAATGGTGTCTTCGTTGTGAATGCCGGTCAGCAGACGCTCGTACGCGATGTGCAGCAGCGCCATCCCCGGAGCCTCATAGATGCCGCGGCTTTTCGCTTCGATGATACGGTTTTCAATCTGATCGCTCATGCCCAGACCGTGACGACCGCCGATGCGGTTTGCTTCCAGCATCAGTTCCACATCGTCAGAGAAGGTCTTGCCGTTCAGCGCAACCGGATGGCCGCGTTCGAAACGTACGGTCACTTCTTCTGCCGGGATCTTCACGTTCTCGTCCCAGAACTTCACGCCCATGATCGGGTTAACGATCTTCACGCTGGAATTCAGGAACTCAAGGTCTTTCGCTTCGTGCGTCGCACCCAGCATGTTGGAGTCGGTGGAGTAGGCTTTCTCGACGGACATCTTATAGTCAAAACCGCAAGCAATCATAAACTCGGACATCTCATGACGGCCGCCCAGCTCGTCGATGAAGTCGGTGTCCAGCCACGGCTTGTAGATCTGCAGCTCTGCGTTGGTCAGCAGGCCATAACGATAGAAACGTTCGATATCGTTACCTTTATAGGTGCTGCCGTCACCCCAGATGTTCACGCCATCTTCTTTCATGGCGGCAACCAGCATGGTGCCAGTGACGGCACGGCCCAGCGGGGTGGTGTTAAAATAGGTCAGGCCGCCGGTAGTGTTATGGAACGCACCGCACTGAATAGCCGCGATACCTTCTGCAACCAGTTGCTTACGGCAGTCAATCAGTCGTGCGTTTTCTGCACCATACTCTTTAGCGCGACGAGGAATAGCATCATAGTCGTCCTCATCCGGCTGACCCAGGTTCGCAGTATATGCATACGGAACCGCTCCCTTCTGGCGCATCCACAGCAGTGCAGCGCTGGTATCCAGGCCGCCTGAGAAAGCGATGCCAATACGTTGTCCTACCGGAAGATGCTTGAGAATCGTCGTCATAGAATAAAACCCTGCTTGATTGACTGATTAGAGACCGCTTTCGCTCTCTTGTGCATTTTTATGCAAAATAAGTGAGTATTCATTTAATCATCTTTTATCGAATACCGGAAGAGACTCGTGCGTTTTTTGTAAAAATTTTGGTCTGTTCTGTCTGGCGGAAGTCGCCTTGACAGGTGGGGTCAACTATCAATATACTAAACGCCGATTTTACGTCCCGTCTTCGGTACCAAATCCCAGCATTATTTGCAAATTCTGTCCAAAACGCGTAGAATTTGCCACGTTTCAGGCGCGGGGTGGAGCAGCCTGGTAGCTCGTCGGGCTCATAACCCGAAGGTCGTCGGTTCAAATCCGGCCCCCGCAACCACTTTCCCATAAAGTTCTTTTTCAAATATACTGTGAAGACTTAGAGCCTTCGTAGCTGGATTTGAAAAAATTCTTTCGGAGAGTGCTCCAGGCCACAGTTGTGGCTATAGGGTTCAGTTATCTAAAGCCCCGATTTATCGGGGTTTTTTGTTATCTGACTACAGAATAACTGGGCTTTACGCCCTTTTTTTATGTCTTGGGGGTGGGCTTGTCCACATTAGAGCAAAAATTAACAGAGATGATTACTGCACCGGTCGAAGCACTGGGCTACGAACTGGTCGGCATCGAATTCGTTCGCGGCCGTACATCGACGCTGCGCATCTATATTGATAGTGAAGATGGCATCAATGTTGATGATTGTGCTGATGTCAGCCACCAGGTGAGTGCGGTTCTTGATGTTGAAGACCCAATTACCGTTGCGTACAACCTGGAAGTTTCCTCACCTGGCCTGGATCGCCCGATGTTCACGGCCGAGCACTATGTGCGCTTTACCGGTGAAGAAGTGGCTCTCGTTCTGCGTATGGCCGTACAGAACCGCCGTAAATGGCTGGGAATTATCAAAGCCGTTGATGGTGAAATGATCACGGTGACAGTCGAAGGCAAAGATGAAGTGTTCGCGCTGAGTAATATCCAGAAGGCGAACCTGGTTCCCCACTTTTAACAGTCTGGATTGAGGTGAAAAGCCCGCGATGAACAAAGAAATTTTGGCTGTTGTTGAAGCCGTCTCCAACGAGAAATCACTGCCGCGCGAGAAAATTTTCGAAGCGCTGGAAAGTGCACTGGCTACAGCAACCAAGAAAAAATACGAACAAGAGATCGATGTTCGCGTAGAAATCGATCGTAAAAGCGGTGACTTCGATACATTCCGTCGTTGGGTAATCGTAGAAGAAGTGACCCAGCCGACCAAAGAGATCACCCTGGAAGCCGCACGTTTTGAAGACGAAAGTCTGAACGTGGGTGACTACGTTGAAGATCAGATTGAATCTGTCACCTTCGACCGTATCACCACCCAGACCGCTAAGCAGGTTATCGTGCAGAAAGTGCGCGAAGCCGAGCGCGCGCTGGTTGTCGATCAGTTCCGCGATCAGGAAGGCGAAATCATCACCGGCGTGGTGAAGAAAGTGAACCGCGACAACATCTCTCTGGAAATTAAATCCGAAGGGATGCCAGGTAACGCTGAAGCCGTGATCCTGCGTGAAGATATGCTGCCGCGTGAAAACTTCCGCCCGGGCGACCGTATTCGTGGTGTTCTGTACGCCGTGCGCCCTGAAGCGCGTGGTGCGCAGCTGTTCGTGACCCGTTCTAAACCAGAAATGCTGGTTGAACTGTTCCGCATCGAAGTGCCGGAAATCGGCGAAGAAGTCATTGAGATCAAAGCAGCAGCTCGCGATCCGGGCTCCCGTGCGAAAATTGCGGTGAAAACCAACGACAAGCGTATCGATCCGGTCGGGGCTTGCGTCGGCATGCGCGGTGCGCGCGTTCAGGCGGTTTCTACTGAACTGGGCGGCGAGCGTATTGATATCGTTCTGTGGGACGACAACCCGGCGCAGTTTGTGATCAACGCAATGGCTCCGGCCGATGTGGCGTCTATCGTTGTTGACGAAGACAAACACACCATGGATATCGCTGTTGAAGCGGGCAACCTGGCGCAGGCGATTGGCCGTAACGGTCAGAACGTACGTCTGGCGTCACAGCTGAGCGGCTGGGAACTCAACGTCATGACCGTTGATGACCTGCAGGCTAAGCATCAGGCTGAAGCCCATGCGGCGATCGATACCTTCACCAAATACCTCGACATTGACGAAGACTTCGCCACTGTTCTGGTAGAAGAAGGTTTCTCTACGCTGGAAGAACTGGCCTATGTGCCAATGAAAGAGCTGCTGGAAATTGACGGTCTGGATGAACCAACCGTTGAAGCCCTGCGTGAACGCGCTAAAAACGCACTGACCACCCTGGCACTGGCTCAGGAAGAAAGCCTTGGCGATAAGAAGCCGGCTGATGACCTGCTGAATCTGGAAGGTCTTGATCGTGCGATTGCGTTCAAGCTGGCTGCCCGTGGTGTTTGTACGCTGGAAGATCTCGCTGAGCAAGGCGTTGATGACCTGGCCGATATCGAAGGTTTAACCGACGAGAAAGCCGGCGAACTCATCATGGCCGCACGTAATATTTGCTGGTTCGGCGACGAAGCGTAATAAACTGTAGCAGGAAGGAACAGCATGACTGATGTAACTGTAAAATCGCTGGCTGCTGAGATTCAGACCTCCGTGGACCGCCTGGTACAGCAATTTGCTGATGCAGGGATCCCGAAGTCCGCTGATGACTCGGTGACCGCGCAAGAAAAACAAACCTTGTTAACGCATCTGAACCGCGAACACGGTTCTACGCCTGACAAGTTAACGCTGCAGCGCAAAACGCGCAGCACGTTAAACATCCCTGGTACCGGTGGCAAAAGTAAATCGGTACAAATTGAAGTCCGCAAGACGCGCACCTTTGTAAAACGTGATCCGCAAGAGGCAGAGCGCCTTGCCGCGGAAGAGCAGGCACAGCGTGAAGCGGAAGAACAAGCTCAGCGTGAGGCGGAAGCAGCCGCCAAACGTGAAGCAGAATTAAAAGCTGAACGTGAGGCCGCAGAAAAAGCGAAACGCGACGCCAGTGATAAAGTGAAGCGTGACGCTGCGGAAAAAGACAAAGTGAGCAATCAACAGACAGACGAAATGACCAAAACCGCCCAGGCTGAAAAAGCCCGCCGTGAAAATGAAGCTGCCGAGCTGAAGCGTAAAGCGGAAGAAGAAGCCCGCCGTAAGCTGGAAGAAGAAGCTCGCCGCGTCGCTGAAGAAGCGCGCCGTATGGCAGAAGAAAACGAGAAGAATGGCGTGAATACCGCTGAACTGACTGAAGATACCAGCGACTATCACGTGACCACTTCTCAGCATGCGCGTCAGGCTGAAGATGATAACGACCGTGAAGTAGAAGGCGGTCGTGGCCGTGGTCGTAATGCAAAAGCCGCGCGTCCGGCGAAGAAAGGCAACAAACACGCTGAATCGAAAGCTGATCGCGAAGAAGCACGTGCAGCGGTTCGTGGTGGTAAAGGCGGTAAGCGTAAAGGTTCTTCTCTGCAGCAGGGCTTCCAGAAGCCAGCTCAGGCGGTTAACCGTGACGTTGTGATTGGTGAAACCATCACCGTTGGCGATCTGGCGAATAAGATGGCGGTTAAAGGCTCTCAGGTCATCAAAGCGATGATGAAGCTGGGCGCAATGGCGACCATCAACCAGGTTATCGACCAGGAAACCGCACAGCTGGTTGCCGAAGAGATGGGCCACAAAGTTATCCTGCGTCGTGAAAACGAGCTGGAAGAAGCAGTAATGAGCGACCGTGACACTGGCGCTGCGGCTGAACCGCGTGCACCGGTTGTGACCATCATGGGTCACGTTGACCACGGTAAAACCTCTCTGCTCGACTACATTCGTTCTACGAAGGTTGCCTCCGGCGAAGCGGGTGGTATTACCCAGCACATCGGTGCTTACCACGTAGAAACTGAAAACGGCATGATCACCTTCCTGGATACCCCAGGCCACGCAGCGTTCACCTCAATGCGTGCTCGTGGTGCTCAGGCAACGGATATCGTTGTACTGGTTGTTGCAGCAGACGATGGCGTCATGCCACAGACCATTGAAGCTATCCAGCACGCAAAAGCGGCGCAGGTGCCTTTGGTTGTTGCAGTCAACAAAATCGATAAACCAGAAGCCGATCTGGATCGCGTGAAGAACGAACTGTCTCAGTACGGTGTTATGCCGGAAGAGTGGGGCGGCGAAGCGCAGTTCATCCCAGTATCTGCTAAAGCGGGTACCGGTATTGACGACCTGCTGAACGCTATCCTGCTGCAGGCTGAAGTTCTGGAGCTGAAAGCGATTCGCAATGGTATGGCGAGCGGCGCGGTAATCGAATCCTTCCTGGATAAAGGTCGTGGTCCGGTTGCTACCGTTCTGGTTCGTGAAGGTACCCTGAACAAGGGCGACATCGTTCTGTGTGGCTTCGAATACGGCCGCGTTCGTGCGATGCGTAACGAACTGGGCCAGGAAGTGCTGGAAGCGGGTCCGTCCATTCCAGTGGAAATCCTGGGTCTGTCCGGTGTTCCGGCTGCGGGTGACGAAGTGACCGTAGTGCGTGACGAGAAGAAAGCGCGTGAAGTTGCTCTGTATCGTCAGGGTAAATTCCGTGAAGTTAAGCTGGCTCGTCAGCAGAAATCTAAACTCGAGAACATGTTCGCGAACATGACCGAAGGCGAAGTGCACGAAGTGAACGTTGTACT
This sequence comes from Enterobacter sp. MG-EB028, assembly GCF_056673305.1. Taxonomy (NCBI): domain Bacteria; kingdom Pseudomonadati; phylum Pseudomonadota; class Gammaproteobacteria; order Enterobacterales; family Enterobacteriaceae; genus Enterobacter; species Enterobacter sp. MG-EB028. Next base: position 4,221,316 of record NZ_CP195079.1, on the reverse strand, counting down.
GAAAGCCGACGTTCAGGGCTCTGTGGAAGCGATTTCCGACTCCTTGCTGAAACTGTCTACTGACGAAGTGAAAGTGAAGATCATCGGTTCTGGCGTAGGTGGTATCACCGAAACCGACGCGACCCTGGCTGCAGCTTCTAACGCCATCCTGGTTGGCTTCAACGTGCGTGCTGATGCATCTGCTCGCCGCGTGATCGAAGCGGAAAGCCTGGATCTGCGCTACTACTCCGTCATCTATAACCTGATTGACGAAGTGAAAGCGGCGATGAGCGGTATGCTGTCTCCTGAGCTGAAACAGCAGATCATCGGTCTGGCTGAAGTGCGTGACGTATTCAAATCACCGAAATTCGGCGCGATCGCGGGCTGTATGGTTACCGAAGGTACCATCAAACGTCACAACCCAATCCGCGTGCTGCGTGACAACGTGGTTATCTACGAAGGCGAGCTGGAATCCCTGCGCCGCTTCAAAGATGACGTTAACGAAGTCCGTAACGGCATGGAATGTGGTATCGGCGTGAAGAACTACAACGACGTTCGCGTTGGCGATATGATCGAAGTGTTCGAAATCATCGAGATCCAACGCAGCATCGACTAATCCCGTCGGGATCAGTCCATATGTAGGCCGGGATCGCCTCGTGCCACCCGGCAATAATTTTAAAAGGGGCTTTTAGCCCCTTTTTTGTCTGGAGAATTTATTATGGCGAAAGAATTTGGTCGCCCACAGCGCGTGGCGCAGGAAATGCAAAAAGAGATCGCACTCATCCTGCAACGCGAAATTAAAGACCCGCGTATCGGTATGATGACGACCGTCTCTGGCGTGGAAATGTCTCGTGACCTGGCCTATGCCAAAGTGTTCGTGACCTTCCTGAACGATCAGGACGAAGCGGCGGTGAAAAACGGCATTAAAGCACTGCAGGAAGCCTCCGGGTTTATCCGCTCTCTGCTCGGCAAAGCGATGCGCCTGCGTATCGTGCCAGAGCTGACCTTCTTCTACGACAACTCGCTGGTTGAAGGTATGCGCATGTCCAACCTGGTGACCAGCGTGGTGAAACATGACGACGAACGTCGTGTTAACCCGACGGACGACAGCAAGGAGGACTGATGAGTCGTCCTCGTCGTCGCGGTCGTGACGTGCATGGCGTGCTGCTGCTGGATAAACCGCAGGGTGCATCCAGCAACGACGTGCTGCAAAAAGTGAAGCGTATTTTTAATGCCAACCGTGCGGGCCACACCGGCGCGCTCGATCCGCTGGCGACCGGTATGCTGCCGGTCTGCCTGGGGGAGGCGACAAAGTTTTCCCAGTACCTGCTCGACTCGGATAAGCGTTATCGCGTTATCGCGAAGCTAGGCCAGCGTACGGATACCTCCGACGCGGATGGTCAGGTGGTGGAAGAGCGCCCGGTGACCTTCAGCGCTGAACAGCTTGATGCGGCGCTGGAGAGCTTCCGCGGGGACACGATGCAGGTGCCGTCGATGTATTCGGCGCTGAAATACCAGGGTAAGAAACTCTACGAATATGCACGCCAGGGCATCGAGGTTCCGCGTGAAGCCCGTCCGATTACCGTGTATGAGCTGCTGTTCATTCGCCACGAAGGCGATGAGCTTGAGCTGGAAGTGCACTGTTCGAAAGGGACCTATATTCGCACCATCATCGACGACCTGGGTGAAAAGCTGGGCTGCGGCGCGCATGTGATCTACCTGCGTCGTCTGGCGGTCAGCAAGTATCCGGTGGAGCGCATGGTGACGCTTGAGCAGCTACGCGCGCTGGTTGAACAGGCGGAAGCGCAGGGGATCGCGCCGGCAGATTTGTTAGATCCTTTGCTGATGCCAATGGACAGTCCGGCTGCGGACTTCCCGGTAGTTAATCTTCCTTTAACATCGTCCGTTTACTTTAAGAACGGCAATCCGGTTCGCACGGCGGATGCACCGCTGGAAGGGCTTGTGCGCGTGACGGAAGGTGAGGAAGGGAAATTCATCGGTATGGGCGAAATGGACGGTGAAGGGCGCGTTGCGCCGCGTCGTCTGGTCGTCGAATATCCGGTCGACGCGTGACGGCGATAACGGCTCACCTTGCGATAAGCAGGGGAGACGAGTAGAATATCGCCGCTTAACGTCCGGTGAATTGTTTAACAATCTGCTGGGCGTACATGGGGTCGCTGAATTAGAGATCGGCACCCTTACATTCTTTATACTTTGGAGTTTGAAAATGTCTCTAAGCGTTGAAGCTAAAGCTAAAATCGTTTCTGAGTTTGGTCGTGGTACTAACGACAGCGGTTCTACCGAAGTTCAGGTTGCACTGCTGACTGCACAGATTAACCACCTGCAGGGTCACTTTGCAGAGCACAAAAAAGATCACCACAGCCGTCGTGGTCTGCTGCGCATGGTTTCTCAGCGTCGTAAACTGCTCGACTACCTGAAGCGTAAAGATGTTGCACGCTACACCGCGCTGATCGAGCGTCTGGGTCTGCGTCGCTAAGTCTTGCGAGTTTCAGAAAAGGGGGCCTGATGGCCCCTTTTTTCAACCAGACGGCAGCAATTCAATGGAAACTATTGTATTGTTGCTATAAATGATCTTCATTGCAGAGGTTCGCGCGGCTAATGAGAGGCTTCACCCATGGGGGTGTCGGTTGTCATTAGTCGCGAGGATGCGAAGAAGGTCGGGTTAAATCGACAGCACGCCGGTGGTGTGCTGTCATACATTTAAGAAAGGACAGAATTTTGCTGAATCCGATCGTTCGTAAATTCCAGTATGGCCAACATACCGTCACGCTGGAAACCGGCATGATGGCACGTCAGGCGACTGCTGCCGTTATGGTAAGCATGGATGACACCGCGGTATTCGTTACCGTTGTTGGCCAGAAAAAAGCTAAACCAGGTCAGGACTTTTTCCCGCTGACCGTTAACTACCAGGAGCGTACCTACGCTGCCGGTAAAATCCCGGGTGGCTTCTTCCGTCGTGAAGGCCGTCCAAGCGAAGGCGAAACCCTGATCGCGCGTCTGATTGACCGCCCGGTTCGTCCGCTGTTCCCGGAAGGCTTCGTTAACGAAGTGCAGGTTATCGCAACCGTTGTTTCCGTTAACCCACAGGTTAACCCGGACATCGTTGCCATGATCGGTGCCTCCGCTGCCCTGTCACTGTCTGGTATTCCATTCAATGGTCCAATCGGTGCCGCGCGCGTCGGTTACATCAACGACCAGTACGTGCTGAACCCAACTCAGGAAGAGCTGAAAGAGAGTAAGCTGGACCTGGTGGTTGCCGGTACCGAAGCGGCTGTGCTGATGGTGGAATCCGAAGCTGAACTGCTGAGCGAAGACCAGATGCTGGGCGCTGTGGTGTTCGGTCACGAGCAGCAGCAGATTGTTATCCAGAACATCAACGACCTGGTGAAAGAAGCCGGTAAACCACGTTGGGACTGGCAGCCAGAAGCGGCAAACGACGCGCTGAACGCACGCGTTGCGGCACTGGCAGAATCTCGTCTGAGTGATGCTTACCGCATCACCGACAAACAGGAGCGTTATGCTCAGGTTGACGCGATCAAAGACGAAACCATCGCCACCCTGATCGCTGAAGACGAAACGCTGGACGCTAACGAGCTGAGCGAAATTCTGCACGCTATCGAGAAAAACGTTGTTCGTAGCCGCGTACTGGCAGGCGAGCCGCGCATCGATGGCCGTGAAAAAGATATGATCCGTGGTTTGGACGTGCGTACTGGCGTACTGCCACGTACTCATGGTTCCGCGCTGTTCACCCGTGGTGAAACGCAGGCGCTGGTAACCGCGACCTTGGGTACCGCACGTGACGCGCAGATCATCGACGAACTGATGGGCGAGCGCACTGACAGCTTCCTGTTCCACTACAACTTCCCTCCGTACTCCGTAGGCGAAACCGGTATGGTTGGCTCGCCGAAGCGTCGTGAAATTGGTCACGGTCGTCTGGCGAAGCGCGGCGTACTGGCAGTAATGCCAGAAGCAGACAAATTCCCGTACACCGTTCGTGTGGTTTCTGAAATCACCGAATCCAACGGTTCTTCTTCCATGGCTTCCGTGTGTGGTGCCTCTCTGGCGCTGATGGATGCAGGCGTGCCAATCAAAGCCGCCGTTGCGGGTATCGCAATGGGCCTGGTGAAAGAAGGCGACAACTTCGTTGTTCTGTCTGACATTCTGGGTGACGAAGACCACCTGGGCGATATGGACTTCAAAGTGGCGGGTTCCCGCGACGGTATCTCTGCGCTGCAGATGGATATCAAAATTGAAGGTATCACCAAAGAGATCATGCAGGTTGCTCTGAACCAGGCTAAAGGTGCGCGTCTGCACATCCTGGGCGTGATGGAACAGGCTATCAACGCGCCACGCGGTGATATCTCTGAATTCGCTCCGCGTATTCACACCATCAAGATCAATCCAGACAAGATCAAAGACGTTATCGGTAAGGGCGGTTCCGTAATCCGTGCGCTGACCGAAGAGACGGGCACCACCATCGAAATCGAAGACGACGGTACTGTGAAGATCGCAGCAACCGACGGCGAGAAAGCGAAATTCGCGATCCGTCGCATCGAAGAAATCACTGCAGAAATCGAAGTGGGCCGCGTCTACGCAGGTAAAGTGACCCGTATCGTTGACTTTGGCGCGTTCGTTGCCATCGGTGGCGGTAAAGAAGGTCTGGTTCACATCTCTCAGATCGCTGACAAGCGCGTTGAGAAAGTGACCGATTACCTGCAGATGGGCCAGGAAGTACCGGTTAAAGTTCTGGAAGTTGACCGCCAGGGCCGTATCCGTCTGAGCATTAAAGAAGCAACCGAGCAGTCTCAGCCTGCTGCGGCGCCGGAAGCTCCGGCTGCTGAACAGCAAGGCGAGTAAGTTGCCATTTGCCCTCCGCTTCGCGGAGGGCCTGTTATCAGGCAGGACGCCTTGTTAAGCCGCCGGGGGACAGGACGTTCATCCAATAGTTGTCTTCGGGAGTGGGAAATGAAGCCTTTTTTGCGCTGGTGTTTCGTTGCGACAGCTTTAACGCTGGCAGGATGCAGCAACTCTGCCTGGCGTAAGAGCGAAGTCCTCGCAGTGCCATTGCAACCGACTTTGCAACAGGAAGTGATTCTGGCACGCATGGAACAAATACTTGCCAGTCGGGCTTTAACCGATGACGAACGCGCACAGCTTTTATATGAGCGCGGAGTGTTGTATGATAGTCTTGGTCTGAGGGCATTAGCGCGAAATGATTTTTCACAAGCGCTGGCTATCCGACCTGATATGCCTGAAGTATTCAATTACTTAGGCATTTATTTAACGCAGGCAGGCAATTTTGATGCTGCCTATGAAGCGTTTGATTCTGTACTTGAGCTTGATCCAACTTACAACTACGCGCACTTGAATCGCGGTATCGCATTATATTACGGCGGTCGTGATAAGTTAGCGCAAGATGATCTGCTGGCGTTTTATCAAGACGATCCTAATGATCCTTTCCGAAGCCTGTGGCTTTACATCGTTGAGCGGAAGCTCGATGAGAAGCAGGCAAAAGAAGCCCTGAAACAGCGCTTCGATAAATCGGATAAGGAACAGTGGGGATGGAACATTGTCGAGTTCTACCTGGGCAACATTAGCGAAGCAACGCTGATGGAACGCCTCAAGGCGGACGCAACGGATAACACCTCGCTCGCTGAGCATCTCAGTGAAACCAACTTCTATTTAGGTAAGTACTACCTAAGTCTGGGGGATATGGACAGCGCTACGGCACTGTTCAAATTAGCGGTTGCTAACAACGTACATAACTTCGTTGAGCACCGTTATGCATTGTTGGAATTATCGCTCTTGGGCCAGGAGCAAGACGACCTGGCAGAATCGGACCAGCAATAGCTGACGACATAAACATCAGCCCGTAATCTTTTGATTGCCATCACCTTCACTGGTGAGGGCGTTGTTGTTCGTCAATACATCTACTTTGAGCCGGTTCACACTTTTCAATGAAAATTGCTAATCATTTTCACGATGAGCTAAGTAGACTGGCCGCCATTGACATTGAGGCACTCGTACTACATGGCTGAATTCGAAACCACTTTTGCAGATCTGGGCCTGAAGGCTCCTATCCTTGAAGCCCTTAACGATCTGGGTTACGAAAAACCATCTCCGATCCAGGCAGAATGTATCCCGCATCTGCTCTCTGGTCGTGACGTGCTGGGCATGGCCCAGACTGGTAGCGGTAAAACCGCAGCGTTCTCGCTGCCGCTGCTGAACAACATCGATCCGGACCTGCGTGCACCGCAGATCCTCGTCCTGGCTCCAACCCGTGAACTGGCTGTTCAGGTTGCTGAAGCAATGACGGAATTCTCTAAACATATGCGCGGCGTAAACGTGGTAGCCCTGTACGGCGGCCAGCGTTATGACGTGCAGTTACGCGCCCTGCGCCAGGGCCCGCAGATTGTCGTCGGTACGCCGGGCCGTCTGCTGGATCACCTGAAGCGCGGTACTCTGGACCTCTCTAAACTGAGCGGCCTGGTACTGGATGAAGCAGATGAAATGCTGCGTATGGGCTTCATCGAAGACGTAGAAACCATCATGGCGCAGATCCCGGAAGGTCACCAGACCGCTCTGTTCTCTGCAACCATGCCAGAAGCGATCCGTCGCATTACCCGCCGCTTCATGAAAGAGCCGCAGGAAGTGCGTATTCAGTCCAGCGTGACCACTCGCCCGGACATCAGCCAGAGCTACTGGTCTGTCTACGGCATGCGTAAAAACGAAGCGCTGGTGCGTTTCCTGGAAGCGGAAGATTTTGATGCGGCGATTATCTTCGTGCGTACCAAAAATGCGACCCTGGAAGTGGCTGAAGCCCTGGAGCGTAGCGGCTATAACAGCGCAGCGCTGAACGGCGACATGAACCAGGCCCTGCGTGAGCAGACGCTGGAGCGTCTGAAAGACGGTCGTCTGGATATCCTGATTGCAACCGACGTGGCAGCACGTGGTCTGGACGTTGAACGTATCAGCCTGGTTGTAAACTACGACATTCCGATGGATTCCGAGTCTTACGTTCACCGTATCGGTCGTACCGGTCGTGCGGGTCGTGCTGGCCGTGCGCTGCTGTTCGTTGAGAACCGCGAGCGTCGTCTGCTGCGCAACATTGAACGCACCATGAAGCTGACCATTCCAGAAGCAGACCTGCCAAACGCAGACCTGCTGGGCAAACGCCGTCTGGAAAAATTCGCCGCAAAAGTCCAGCAGCAGCTGGAAAGCAGCGATCTGGATCAGTACCGTGCGCTGCTGTCGCAGATTCAGCCTACCGCTGAAGGCGAAGAGCTGGACATGGAAACCCTGGCAGCAGCACTGCTGAAAATGGCTCAGGGCGAACGTAGCCTGATCGTGCCACCAGATGCACCGATGCGTCCTAAGCGCGAGTTCCGTGACCGTGACGATCGTTTCGAACGTCGTGGCGACCGCAACGATCGCGGTCCACGCGGCGATCGTCCAGAGCGTGGCGGTGAAGACCGTCCACGTCGTGAACGTCGTGACGCGGGTGATATGGAACTGTACCGCATTGAAGTGGGCCGTGATGATGGCGTTGAAGTTCGTCACATCGTTGGCGCGATTGCTAACGAAGGCGACATCAGCAGCCGTTACATTGGTAACATCAAGCTGTTCGCATCCCACTCTACCATCGAGCTGCCAAAAGGCATGCCGGGCGAAGTACTGCAGCACTTTACTCGCACCCGCATCCTGAACAAGCCGATGAACATGCAGCTGTTGGGCGATGCACAGCCACGTCCTGACCGCGGCGGTGAACGTCGTGGCGGTGGTCGCGGTTTCGGCGGCGAGCGTCGTGAAGGCGGCCGCAGCGAAGGTCGCGGTGGCGAAGGTCGTCGTTTCTCCGGCGAACGCCGCGAAAACCGTGGCCCGCGCCGTGAAGAAGGCACCAGCCGTCGTCGTTTCGGTGACGCGTAAGTCTTACGCACCTACGTAAAGTAAAATATACAGCCCCGATACACGCTATCGGGGCTTTTTTTATTCCCTTTGTACTCTTGTACTGGTACAGTGCGTCACACTAAAATGCAGAACCGCATGATTAACTGGAGACAAGGCTGTATGGCGACACTAACCACCACCCAAACGTCACCTTCGCTGCTTGGCGGCGTGGTGATCATCGGCGGAACCATTATCGGTGCCGGGATGTTCTCCCTGCCCGTGGTCATGTCCGGTGCGTGGTTCTTCTGGTCGCTGGCGGCGCTGGTCTTTACCTGGTTCTGCATGCTTCATTCCGGGCTGATGATCCTTGAAGCAAACCTGAATTACCGCATTGGCTCCAGCTTCGACACCATCACCAAAGATCTGCTGGGCAAAGGCTGGAACCTGGTGAACGGCCTTTCCATCGCGTTTGTGCTCTACATTCTGACCTACGCGTATATTTCGGCGAGCGGCTCGATTCTGCATCATACCTTTGCTGAAATGTCGCTGAACGTTCCGGCGCGTCTGGCCGGGCTGTGCTTTGCCCTGGGCGTGGCGTTTATCGTCTGGATGAGTACCAAAGCGGTGAGCCGCATGACGGCCATCGTGCTGGGCGCTAAGGTCATCACCTTCTTCCTGACCTTCGGCAGCCTGCTGGGGCACGTCACGCCCGCCACGCTGTTTAACGTCGCGGAAGTGAACACCTCCTACACGCCGTACCTGCTGATGACGCTGCCGTTCTGTCTGGCATCGTTTGGCTACCACGGTAACGTGCCGAGCCTGATGAAGTACTACGGCAAGGATCCGCGCATCATCGTGAAATGCCTCGTCTACGGCACGCTGCTGGCGCTGGGGCTGTATGTGATTTGGCTGCTGGGGACGATGGGTAACATCCCGCGTCCGGAATTTATCGGCATTGCGCAGAAGGGCGGTAACATCGACGTGCTGGTGCAGGCCCTGAGCGGCGTGCTGAACAGCCGCAGCCTGGATCTGTTGCTGGTGGTCTTCTCCAACTTTGCGGTGGCGAGTTCTTTCCTGGGCGTTACGCTGGGCCTGTTTGACTACCTGGCGGATCTGTTCAGCTTTGATGATTCCGCGCTTGGGCGCTTCAAGACCGCGCTGCTGACCTTCCTGCCGCCGATTGTGGGCGGTTTGCTGTGGCCGAACGGCTTCCTGTACGCCATCGGCTATGCAGGACTGGCGGCAACCATCTGGGCTGCGATTGTGCCGGCGCTGCTGGCGCGTAAATCACGTCAACGCTTCGGCAGTCCAAAATTCCGCGTCTGGGGTGGAAAGCCGATGATTGCCCTGATCCTGGTGTTTGGGGTAGGTAACGCGGTGGTCCACGTGCTGTCGAGCTTTAATCTGTTGCCGGTGTATCAGTAAATCGTGCGGCCTGATCCCCTCACCCCGACCCTCTCCCGGTGGGAGAGGGAGAAAACCGTAGGCCGGATAAGGCGAAGCCGCCATCCGGCAAAAAACTACCCTACCAACTCCTCTTTCACCTGCATCGCCAAATCAAACGAGTGCAAGCGCGCCTGGTGATCGAAAATCTGGCCGTTAACCATAATTTCATCCGCCTGCGTTTCACGCAGCACCGCTTCCAGCCCGTGACGCACTTTTGCCTTATCGCCCACCAGCGACATGCTCAGCGCCTGCTGCACTCCGTACTGCTCGGAGGCGGACCACAGCTGATGCATATTCTCCACCGGCGGCGGAAGCTGGCCCGTCTCACCGCGACGCAGCTTCACAAACGCCTGTTGCATTGAGGTAAACAGGAATTCCGCGTCGCGGTTGCTGTCGGCGGCAATGATGTTGATGCACACCATCGCGTACGGTTTCTCAAGACGCTCGGACGGTTTGAAGTTCGTGCGGTAGAGATGCAGCGCCTGATGCAGCATATCCGGCGCGAAGTGGGAGGCGAACGCAAACGGCAGCCCCAGCTGTGCGGCGAGCTGTGCACTGTAGAGGCTTGAGCCTAACAGCCACACCGGGATCTTCTCGCCGTAGCCCGGTACCGGGCGCACGTGTGGGTTCGGGTCGCGTGCGTCGAACCAGTCCACCAGCTCGGCCACGTCGCGCGGGAAGTTGTCGATATCGCCGCTCATATGGCGGCGCAGGGCGCGCATGGTCGGCTGGTCGCAGCCCGGCGCACGACCAAGACCCAAATCAATACGCCCCGGATAGAGGGTATTCAGGGTGCCAAACTGCTCGGCAATCACCAGCGGGGCGTGGTTCGGCAGCATTACGCCACCGGAGCCCAGGTGCAGGGTGGTGGTATTTGCTGCCAGATAGCCAATCAGTACAGAGGTAGCGGCGCTGGCGATGCCCACCATATTGTGGTGCTCGGCCAGCCAGTAGCGGTGATAGCCACGCTTTTCGGCGAGCTGAGCCAGATCGAGAGAGTGCGAAAAGGCTTCTCGCGCGGAGGAGCCCTGAGGGATCGGCGCCAGATCCAGCACCGAAAACGGAATGGTTTTGTCAGTCATAACAGCTCACTTTGTCGACGGTCAATCTTTAATACTGCATTAAAAAATGATAACCGTTGTTAACAAAGTGAGCCTTTTTTAGGCCTGAAGTTCCAGCCCGGCCAGACGTTTCCAGTAACCGTTGCAGTCGCTGTTTGCCGTCAGCGGCAGCGGCGACGCGCCGTTTTCGTTGGCGCGGAAGGCGTCCAGCATCGCGAACACGCTGGTATCCAGCGGCGACAGGCGCACCATGTCCACCAGCCCGTCCATCGACGCCAGTTCGTTGCCGAGGTTATAGACATAGCCGCTCATGGTCTGAATGCCGTTCAGAACAAATACCTGCTGATTTTCCTGCGACAGCATGCTGCGCCCGTTCGGATATTTAATACAGCAGGTTTCACATTCGTCTTTCGGGCGGTCTTCCGAGCGCGCGGTAAAGCAGCGAGCGGAGTAGGCCAGCGGCAGATGGCCGTAGCTCAGCACTTCCACTTCAAACTGATGGCGAATGCCCAGCTCGTCGCACTGGTTCAGCAGGTTTGCCAGCCAGTCGCGGGAGAGCTCCACCGGCATACACCAGCGTATCATTCCTTGTTTGAGCAGCAGGCGCAGGGTGACGGCGTTATAGCAGTTCAGCGCATGGCCCGCGACAAAGGGCAGCCTGCGTTCGGCGCACATGTTCACCACGCCCAGATCGCTCGCTTCCAGCAGAAACTCGCCGTTTTCGACGTAGCGCTTCAGCTCTCCCAGTTCGGACGAGGCCTGCACCAGCGCGAGCGTTGAAAGCACCACCTGTTTGCCGCTCCCGGCCAGGCTTTTCGCCATATCCAGCCAGTCGCCCACTTTGGTGGCGCGGCGTTTGCTGCACACCGCCTCACCGAGGTAAATCACATCGGCGCTGCTGGTGGCAGCCTGTTGGTAAAAATCTTCCAGCGTCTCTTTTGGCCAGTAGTAGAGCACCGGCCCTAATGAATATTTCATGGTTATCTCACTGCCATTTACGGTGATACGCGCCAAGCGTGGTTTGCGTGCCTTCGGACATCGATCCGAGCGTCTCCATCCACGCCGCTTGCGGGGCATAGTTCTGCGGGTCCGCCATGCAGCGGTCAATGGCCTGACGCCACACTTTCGCCACCTGGCTCACGTAGGCCGGGCTGCGCTGGCGACCTTCAATTTTCACCGAGGCAATATTGGCGGCCAGCAGCTCCGGCAGCAGCTCCAGCGTGTTAAGGCTGGTGGGCTCTTCCAGCGCGTGGTAGCGCTCGCCGTCGACCAGGTAGCGGCCTTTGCAAAGCGTCGGGTAGCCCGCGTTTTCACCGTCCTGATAGCGGTCGATCAGCACTTCATTCAGACGAGACTCCAGTCCCTGAGGGGTCTGCTGCCAGCGAACGAAGCGGGCAGGGGAGCAGGCCCCGACGGTATTCGGCGATTCACCGGTTAAGTAAGAAGAAAGATAGCAACGGCCTTCTGCCATGATGCACAGGCTACCAAAGGCAAATACTTCCAGCGGCACTGGCGTGACGCGAGCGAGTTGCTTAACCTGATGAATAGAGAGCACGCGCGGCAGCACCACGCGGGCTACGTCAAAGTTTTGATGGTAAAAACGCACCGCCTCTTCGTTTGTGGCAGATGCCTGAACAGAGACGTGGCGCTCAATATGCGGATAGCGTTCTGCCGCATACTCAAGCATGGCGAGGTCGGCCAGGATTAACGCATCGGCACCCAGCTGTGCTGCCATATCCACCGCGCGTTGCCAGCGGGCGTAACCGTCAGGATGGGCAAACGTATTGATAGCAATATGCAGCTTTCGGCGGTGCTGATGAACGAAGTTAACGGCTTCCTGAAGCTTTTTCTCCGTAAAGTTGAGGCCAGCAAAATGGCGGGCGTTGGTGTCATCTTTCAGCCCGATATAGACCGCATCGGCCCCATTTTCGATGGCCGCCTTAAGCGCCGGAAGGTTTCCGGCAGGGCAGAGCAGCTCCATAAATTATCCTGATGTAGTCGATAGCAAAATTGTTAACGAGCTGGGATTTTAATTAACCCATACGCGACAATTTTTGATTTAAGGCAGCTAATGGCGTATTGATGGCACCAATAATGAGGTACGTCGGACGACAGTTTGTTGATTTACGCCGCTATGTTGCGCTTCGGATATGGCAAAATAGCGGGACTATAGCTATCAGGGAGTAAAGCTCGTGCTGGATAAACTGCGTTCACGTCTCGTACAATTCGGTCCATCAATGCTGAGCGTGCCGGTCAGGCTGGCGCCGTTCGCGCTTAAACGCCAGGTGCTGGAGCAGGTCCTGAGCTGGCAGTTCCGTCAGGCGCTGCAGGACGGTGAACTGGAGTTTCTGGAAGGCCGCTGGTTAAGCATTGAGGTTCGTGACATCGGGCTGCGCTGGTTTACTTCGGTTGAGAACGACCAGCTGATCGTTCGTGAGTCCGCCGAGGCGGATGTGAGCTTTAGCGCCAACGCCAGCGACCTGCTGATGATTGCCGCGCGCAAGCAGGATCCGGATACGCTCTTCTTCCAGCGCCGTCTGGTGATTGAGGGCGACACGGAGCTTGGCCTGTACGTTAAGAATTTAATGGATGCCATTGAGCTGGAGCAGATGCCGAAAGCGCTGCGCGTGATGTTGATGCAAATGGCAGATTTCGTTGAGGCGGGGCTGAAATCCCCGCCGGACAGTAAACACACTTCAGTAGGTGAGCCATGCTGATTCGAGTCGAAATTGGGATTGATGCACCGGGTATCGATGCGTTATTACGCCGCGCTTTTGAGAGCGATGCGGAAGCCCAACTGGTCCACGATCTCCGTGAAGACGGCCTGATCACGCTGGGGCTGGTTGCCACCGATGACGAAGGTCAGGTTGTCGGCTATGTGGCCTTCAGCCCGGTGATCGTTCAGGGTGAAGATCTTCAGTGGGTGGGCATGGCACCGCTGGCGGTAGATGAAAACTACCGCGGGCAGGGCCTGGCGCGCCAGCTGGTCTATGAAGGGCTGGACTCGCTTAATGAGTTTGGCTATGCCGCCGTGGTCACGCTGGGCGATCCGGCATTCTATGGCCGTTTAGGCTTCGAGCAGGCCGCGCATTACGATCTGCGCTGCCGCTGGCCGGGTACCGAATCCGCCTTCCAGGTGCATCGCCTGGCGGATGATGCCCTGAACGGCGTAAATGGTCTGGTGGACTACCACGACCATTTCAATCGCTTTTAATCAGGCTCTCGCGTAGCGCCTCAAAGGAGCCGTCTCCGGTTACGAGGCGCTCTTTCTGGCGCTTCGTCAGCTGCTTAATGCGGTACTCCAGCCTGAGCGCCAGCGATCTGTCCCCCACGGCGGCGGAAAAAGCCAGCTGCAGTTCGCCTTTCCCCCGCAGCGCTTTTGCCCCTTTTCCCGTTTGATGTTGTAAAAAACGCCGCGCCACATCGGTGGTGATCCCGGTGTAGAGTGCGTTATCAGCGGTTCGGACAAGATAGAGAAACCAGCACACGGTAAACAGATTCAGTATGTTAAGGTGAACGCACCATAGCATGAGAGAGAACGAAAATGGAAACACTGGCCGCCATTAACCGCTGGCTGGCGAAGCAGCATGTTGTCACCTGGTGCGTCTACAACGAGGGTGAGATGTGGTGCGCCAACGCGTTTTACTACTACGATCCGGAGCGCGTCGCTTTTTACGTCATGAGCGAAGACAAAACGCGTCATGCGCAGATGACCGGTCAGCAGGCAAAAGTCGCGGGCACGGTAAATGGCCAGCCGAAAACGGTCGCGCTGATCCGTGGGGTACAGTTTAAAGGGGAAATCCGTCGCCTGGACGGAGAAGAGAGCGACGCGCGCCGTAAGCACTACACGCGCCGCTTCCCGGTTGCCGCTGCGCTAAAAGCCCCGGTGTGGGAAATCCGCCTCGATGAGCTGAAATTTACCGACAACACCCTGGGCTTTGGCAAGAAGCTGCACTGGTTACGCGCCGAGCAGGCGTAGCGCTTCGCGGTTAAACGCCGGAAGATCGTCCGGGGTCCGGCTGGTGATCAGCTGGTCGTTGTCATTGACCACCTCCTGATCGTAAAACTCGGCCCCTGCATTTTTCAGATCGATAACGATCGGTTTCACGGCGGTAAGCTTACGCCCGCGAACAACCTCCGCGCTGATGAGCAGCTGCGGGCCGTGACAGATGGCAAAGACCGGTTTGCCGGTAGAGACAAAGTCCCGGGTAAAAGTCACGAAGCGCTCGTCCCCGCGCAGGGAATCCGGTGAATGGCCGCCTGGCAGCAGCAGGGCGTCGAAATCTGACGGGCTAACGTTATCGATGGATTCATTGATGGTCACGGTCGCTTCGCCCTTATGGCCTTTCACCGTTTTGCCTGCCTCTTTCTCAATGGTGATAACCTCGTGTCCCGCCTTGCGGAACGCCTCTGCAGGAGAGGTGAATTCTGAATCTTCAAACTCGTCGGTAATCAAGACTGCGATTTTCTTGCCCATGCTTCCTCCGTTGTTTTGGCTTCAGACTGATTTTTCTCCGCTTGTGGTAAATACTTACCTGTAACAGACTTCTAAGTGTGGTCGACCACGCTGAGTTCGCAAACGGACAATTCTGTAAAGGGGATAAGATGAGTCAGGTACTGATTACAGGCGCAACCGGGCTGGTGGGCGGGCATCTGCTGCGGCTGCTGATCCAGGACCGCCATATTAACTACATCGCCGCACCGACGCGTCGCCCGCTGTTGGACATCTCCGGCGTCTTTAACCCGCATGACCCCCAGCTCACCGACGCGCTGGCGCAGGTGCAGGACCCGATAGATATCGCCTTTTGCTGCCTGGGCACGACGCGGCGTGAGGCGGGCAGTAAAGAAGCCTTTGTTCATGCGGACTACACGCTGGTGGTGGACACAGCCATGACGGCGAAAAAGCTGGGGGCAAAACATTTCCTGGTGGTCAGCTCGCACGGCGCCAGCACCGGCTCGCCGTTTTTTTACAATCAGGTGAAGGGCAAAATGGAAGAGGCGCTGATTGCCCAGAAGTGGGAGCGTCTGACAATCGTGCGGCCTTCGATGCTGATGGGGCACCGCGACGAACGGCGTTTTAACGAATCCTTTTTCGCCCCGCTGTTTCGCATCCTGCCGGGTAACTGGAAGTCCATTGAGGCGCGGGACGTCGCGCAGGCGATGCTGAAAGAGGCGCTGGCACCGTCGCAGGAGGGCGTCAATATCATCCCTTCGGCAAAACTGCGTGAAATCGCGCAGGGCGAGGCGTAAACTTCTCCGGCTTATTAAATAACACTCTCCGGGGAATGGTATGACTGGTCAGTCTTCATCTCAGGCGGCAACACCTGTCCAATGGTGGAAGCCCGCACTCTTCTTTCTCGTGGTCATCATTGGCCTCTGGTATGTGAAATGGCAGCCGTACTACGGCAAAGCCTTCACCGCTGCCGAAACGCACAGCATCGGTAAATCTATTCTCGTTCAGGCTGATGCCAGCCCGCTGAAGGCGGCGTGGGATTACGCCATGGTCTACTTCCTCGCGGTGTGGAAAGCTGCCGTCTTAGGGGTGATCCTGGGATCGCTGATTCAGGTGCTTATCCCGCGTAACTGGCTGGTGAAAACTCTCGGTCAACCGCGCTTTCAGGGCACGCTGCTGGGCACGATTTTCTCCCTGCCGGGCATGATGTGCTCCTGCTGTGCCGCACCAGTTGCGGCGGGTATGCGCCGCCAGCGCGTATCCATGGGCGGTGCGCTGGCGTTCTGGATGGGGAACCCGCTTCTCAATCCGGCGACGCTGGTGTTTATGGGCTTTGTGCTCGGCTGGCATTTTGCCGCTATCCGTCTGGTTGCCGGGCTGCTGACGGTGCTGGTGGTGGCGACGCTGGTGCAAAAGCTGGTGAAGGATACTGCCGTCGAACCCGCAGCCGTTGGGCTGGACGTCAGCGAACCGCAGGGCGGTTTCTTTACTCGCTGGGGTAAGGCGCTGTGGCAGCTTTTCTGGAGCACCATTCCGGTCTATATCCTGGCGGTCCTGGTTCTGGGCGCCGCGCGCGTCTGGCTCTTCCCGCATGCGGATGGCGTGATCGACAACACGCTGATGTGGGTGATTGCAATGGCCGTTGCAGGCTGCCTGTTTGTGATCCCCACGGCGGCGGAGATCCCGATTGTCCAGACCATGATGCTGGCCGGTATGGGTACCGCACCGGCGCTGGCGCTGCTTATCACCTTGCCGGCAATCAGCCTGCCGTCGCTCATCATGCTGCGTAAGTCTTTCCCGGCGAAAGCGCTGTGGCTGACGGCGGGGCTGGTGGCGCTGAGCGGGGTGATTGTCGGGGGTATTGCGTTGATGTAAAAAAAAGCCCGGTGGCGCTCGCGCTCACCGGGCCTTCAGTCAGGTGTGGATTACTTAATGTAGGTAAACGCGGTGGTGACGTGCTTCACGCCGCTCACCCGGCTGGCGATATCCGCCGCCGCTTTCCCTTCACGGTCGGTCACCAGACCCAGCAGGAACACTTCACCATTTTCGGTCGTTACCTTCACATTTGAGGATTTCACCTGGTCTGAGCCCAGCAGCTGGGAGCGGACTTTGGTGGTGATCCATGTGTCAGACGACGCGGTCCCAAGGCTGATTGGCTGACCCTGGCGGATTTCGTTGAAGACTTCCGTGGTGCCCTCAACGCCCATTGCGATCTGCTTCGCGCGGCTGGAGAGCTCGGTATTCGGTGCCTGGCCCGTCAGCAGGACTTTGCCCTGATAAGCCGTCACGTTGATACGCGCTTCTTTCTTGATTTGTTCGTCTTTCGACAGCGCGCTGTTGACCCGCAGCTCCAGCGTACCGTCATCCACCTGTGTGCCCACAGAGCGCGGATCGGTCGCCGCTTTGGTGCCCACTGCAGCGGTACCCACAACGGCCGCAGCAATACATCCCTGAAGCAGTAATGCAGACATAAGGACTGCGAGGGTCGATAAAGCCTTCATAAAAACTCCTTAATCATCCTGGTGAGGGAAAAGCGTGTTATCGATCAAATCGCATAAGCAGTTCACCGTGAGCATATGCATCTCCTGAATACGTGCGCTACGGTGAGACGGAATGCGGATTTCCACATCCTGCGGCCCGAGCAGACCCGCCAGCTCACCGCCGTCGTAGCCGGTTAAGGCGACGATGGTCATGTCGCGGGTAACGGCGGCTTCAACGGCTTTGACGATGTCCCGGCTGTTGCCGCGCGTGGAGATGGCCAGCAACACATCGCCGGCGTGCCCCAGGGCGCGCACCTGCTTCGCGTAAATTTCGTCATGCAGACGATCGTTAGCAATCGCTGTTAAGACCACATTATCGGTATTAAGTGCAATGGCAGGTAAACTCGGGCGTTCTGTTTCAAAGCGATTGATCATGCTGGCAGCAAAATGCTGTGCGTTGGCGGCTGAGGTTCCGTTGCCACAACAGAGGATTTTGTTGCCGTTAAGCAGGGATTGCACCAGCGTCATTGCAGCGCGAGAGATCGCGTCCGGAAGGGCTTCCGCCGCGGCAATCTGAGTCTGGATGCTTTCTGTGAAGCACACTTTAATTCTTTCGAGCACGTTATCCCTTTTAAATCTTAATTATGCGTCTTCGCCAAAAGCGTTTTTAAGCCATTCGATCTCATTTCCGGTGAAGGCTATCACATCGAAACGGCAATCCACAGTATCAAAGCTCCCATTATGGCGGGCAAGCCACAAGTGGGCAGTCTGTAATAATTTATGTTGTTTGGCGAGCGTCACGCTGGCGGCAGCACCGCCAAAACGGGAAGACTGTCGAAAGCGGACTTCTACAAACACAATCACCTGACCGTCTTTCATGATCAGATCAATTTCGCCGCCGCGCCCGCGGACGTTAGCGGCGATAAAGCGCAGTCCTTTGCCTTCAAGCCAGCGACGCGCTTTTAACTCCCACGCATCGCCAGTCTCTTTACGGCTTAACTGGCCGGGACGATTTGCCCCTGCTGGTATTTGAGCCATGATAACTTCCTGTTAATCACGCAGTCCTGCGTCGCGGTCAGATCGCCGGTGTTGCCGTTAAGCTCAAAGCCCGGCACCTGACGCATCTGGGTGAAGTGGTTCGCCAGCGCCCATGCATCGACGCCCATCGCATACAGACGCGCCAGAGAGTAGTCGTTACGTACGGAGCTTAGCGCCTGCTGCATCAGCGCCGGGTTGCTGCCCGCCAGCATTGGAATTTCACTGTACTGCAGGCCGTCCATTTCCAGACGAAAATCCGGGCCCGCAGTACCTTGCGCGCTGCGGGAGCTGGCGTAGAGCGTTGCACCGCTCTGGCTGCCGTTACGCATCGCAATCATCGGTTTGATAAAGGCGATCTCCTGCGGCGTGGCAACGATATAGGCTGCATCCACTTTACCGCCACCGCTAATCTGCGCGTCGGTAGGTGGGGCAGGGATGGTCAGCCCGCCAATGGTCACGCTCTGCTGCTGAGGCAGGCTGGCGGAAACCGGGCTGCCGTTAAGCGCAATACCCGCCCCGCCGTTGACGCCCGCACGCAGTTCAGAAACGGAACCGAATTTCTGCTGCAGCACGATGCCGCCGCCCAGCTTCTGCCACTCGTCGGCAAAGGCATTAGCCACGCGATCGCCCAGCGTACTACGGGGGATCAGCAGCAGCGGAGCCTGTTTACCCTGCTCGTGGATATGACGCGCCGCATCGCGGGCTTCATCTTCCGGAGAAAGCGCGAAGTAGCAAATATTGGCCCGGTTCTGAACCTGTTCCGGCTGGTTGAGCGCCAGCACGTTCAGCGTGGTGTTGCTCTTCATCAGCTCTTCCACGTTATTTTTCAGCAGCGGGCCGACAACGATGCTCGCCCCGTCCTGCTGAACCTGCGCCAGCACCTGATCGAGCGGTTTCGAACTGGTGTCGTAGATTTTCAGCTCAGCGCCAGGGTTCGCGCTGGTGGTCGCCACGGCCTGCGGCTGAGCGGCAGGTTGGGATGCAGGTTGTACAGGCTGCTGTTGAGGCTGTTCTGCTGTTGCCTCAGGTGCAGGCGTCGCTTGTGTCTCAGCCGGAGGCTGTGCCGCAGGTGCTGCTGTAGCTGGTGGGGTAGTCGGTGCGGTAACCGGGTTTTGCATTGTGCCCTGCGCCGGCGTTTGCGCCGTGGTCAGGTCACTGGTCTCTGCGGCGGAGGGGCTGACAACGTCGTTTACGTTGGCCGCCTGGGCCGCCTGTACCGGTACCGCACTGCCCGTCACCGGCGAGGTGCCGTTTTTCGCCGCTTCAAAGCCCTGTTGAATCGTACGGCCAAACACGGCCGCCTGGCCATTTAGCGGCAGAAGCAGCGCGATTTTGCTGGTCGATGCTGGCTTAAAGTTCTGCACGTTTACCAGCTGGGTTGGCAGCATTTTCGCCCCCGGGTTCTGCGGGTAACGGGTCTGCCAGTCGGTAATACCGGCTTTCAGCATTTTTGGATCGCTGCGGTTGTTAAACCACATCTGCTGCAGATCCAGCCAGCCCTGCAGCACGTTTTCGTCCGCGTTGATGACCAGCGCCTTTGCCTGATCCTGGGTCATCGAGGCAAGTGCCTGCCAGGTGGCATCAATGTTTTTCTGCTTGTCGGCCCCGGCGAGCAGCGGCTCCTGGGCAATCAAGGCGCGCAGCAGGGTCAGGGAAGGACGCCCCTGTTCAGCGGTGATGCCCGCCTGCCAGAAGCGCGCCTGCTGGTTTTTATCCAGCGCGCTCAGGTCGATGCTCCCCAGGATCTTTTTCGCGCTCTGATAGTCTTTCTGCGCGACCTTCAGCTCGGCAGAGAGCAGGCTCTGCTCAAGACGCTGGGTATCGTTAAGCTCTTTCGGCAGTTGGCCGAACAGCTCGGCAGCCTGCTGGGTTTTCCCCTCTTTCAGCAGTGCACGAATGGCGAGTAATTGCCAGTTGATCCTGGTATCATTTGTACTCTGCGACATTTGTTGCAGATAAAAGCCAGAATCAGCCTGAGCGGAGCCCTGAAGATGGGCGGTGCTCTGGTCAGGTGCCTGGGTGCCACAGCCTGCAAAGATCAGGGCTGCCAGCAGAAGCGGCACGCTGCGCGTGGCTTTTTTTCGAAGAAACGTTAACGGTACCATACTGTATCCAGTGATTTTTTTTACGCAATGCTCAATATTAAATCGGCAATACGGACTAAACAATGAAACAACACGAAACGGCAGATAATTCTCAAGGCCAGCTTTATATTGTACCTACTCCTATCGGGAATTTGTCTGATATTACCCAACGTGCCCTCACTGTATTGCAAACTGTTGATTTAATTGCGGCTGAAGACACCCGACACACCGGTTTACTGCTGCAACATTTCGCGATTAACGCCCGATTGTTTGCCCTGCACGATCACAATGAGCAACAAAAAGCCGAAACGCTGGTGGCGAAGCTGAAAGAGGGGCAGAACATTGCGCTGGTCTCCGATGCCGGTACGCCGCTGATTAACGACCCTGGCTATCACCTGGTGCGTACCTGCCGTGAAGCCGGTATTCGCGTTGTGCCACTGCCGGGGCCGTGCGCCGCCATTGCTGCTTTGAGCGCGGCGGGTCTGCCGTCCGATCGCTTCTGCTATGAAGGTTTCCTGCCCGCCAAATCCAAAGGCCGCCGCGATGTGTTAAAGGAACTGGAGGCCGAGCCGCGTACCCTGATTTTCTACGAATCCACTCACCGTCTGCTGGAAAGCCTGGAAGATATGGTCACTGTCTGGGGCGAGAGTCGCTACGTGGTGCTGGCGCGCGAGCTGACCAAAACCTGGGAAACCATTCACGGTGCGCCGGTGGGTGAACTGCTGGCGTGGGTGAAGGAAGACGATAACCGCCGCAAGGGCGAAATGGTGCTGATTGTCGAAGGGCATAAGGCGGAAGAGGATGCCTTGCCAGCCGACGCGCTGCGCACGCTGGCGCTGCTGCAGGCGGAACTGCCGCTGAAGAAAGCGGCGGCATTAGCGGCGGAGATCCACGGCGTGAAGAAAAATGCGCTGTATAAGCATGCGCTGGAGCAGCAGGGGGAGTGATCCATACTCCGCCTTTTTTGCCGGGCGGCGCTGCGCTTGCCCGGCCTACAAAATTTAGAGTGTCGGAATAAATGTCGTAATAAATGTCGGAAAAGAAAATTGCGCAGGTCATCCGCCGATCTGCGTCTTTCGCTAAACCGTAATGATCTCGGTGCCCGTTTTACCCAACAGTTCTTTTTCGTGCTTTCCGATCCCATCATCCGTTATCACACAGTCGATTTTTTCCATCGGCAACACCTGGTTGAACCCGCGGCGGTTGAACTTGCTGGCGTCCAGCACGGCAATCACCTTATGCGCTGCGGCAGCCATCACGCTGCTAATCGAATAGCCTTCATTGAACGTTGTAATGCCGTTGGTGGCATCAATACCGTCCGCGCCGACAAACATCAGATCCGCGCTTATCCCGGTCAGAGAGCGCTCGGCGATGGTGCCATGCATAGAGTGGGTTTTATGGCGCACGGTACCGCCACAGACCACGAGCGTAATATCTTTATTTTCCGAGAGGGCAAACGCGGCAGGCAGGCTGTTGGTGATGACGGTGATGTTGGCTTTTTTGGTGAGTGCTTCGGCGATGAGCATGGTGGTGCTACCGCTATCGAGAATGATCGTCATCCCTTCTTCAATCATGGATGCTGCAGCCTGTGCGATCCGCTTTTTCGGGTCGCTCGCCAGCTGATAACGATCCTCCAGTACCACTTCCTGATTTTCGCTTTCCGCCAGGCTGCTGCCGGGTCTTGCTGCGCCACCGTGAAAACGCGTGACCAATCCTTTTTCTTCCAGCAGGCGGAGATCTGTTCGAATCGTCACTTCTGAAATGCCAAACATATTTGACAGATCCAGCACCATGACACTGCCCTGAGCGTTGACGAGGTCAACGATTTTATTGCGTCGCTCAAATGAGTTCATATTGAATTGCCTGATAATTAACTGCCTCTATTCTAATCGAAGGGATGCGAAAGGTGTATGACAATATTCGAAAGTAAATGTGAGCCAGCTCAGGTTGCTGGCTCGAAGCACTACGCGAAGCGCAGCATGATTTTGCCCTGCATAGGCGCACCGTTTAGTCCTTGCACGGCCTGAGCAAAGCTGTCGCTATCGCCGGTATGAGCAATAAGGGGCTTTAGCTGCAGTTTTTTCTCTGTGAGCAGGCGGGCTGCGGTTTCCCATTCTTCACCCGGCCACGGGGCCGAATAATTCATCCAACTTCCCAGAAGCGTCAACTCCTTACGCAGTATCTTCCCAAATGTCGCCGCAGGTAAGTTCAGGTCGTGATGCAGCGTACCCACCAGAGCGACCTGGGCGCGCGGCCCGGCGATATCAATAGCGAGCGTGACGGTTTGCGGTGTGCCAGCAGTCTCCAGAACCAACTGATCAAACGGGTTGTCGCTCAAGGCGTTGAGGATGTCGTCTGCGCCCAGAGCTCGGCTATTAAACACCTGAGTTGCCCCCAGCGCTGTTGCCAGCGCGAGCTTATCGTCGTTGATATCGATCGCGCTTACGCTGTTGGCGCCCAATGCCAGCGCACACTGCATCGCCAGCAGGCCAATCGTCCCTGCGCCGACAATTATGACGTTCTTACCCTCGCAGCCGGAAGCGAGATGAAACGCGTGTAGCCCTACGGTTATGGGTTCAATAAAAGCGCCATCCTCAATTGCCATCTCTGCTGGAAGGCGGAACAGGTTTGCGCGCTTCACCACGATATATTCCGCGTTGCCGCCTTCGCTACGAGATCCGACAAACTGATACTGCTTGCAGAGCGAGTAATAGCCTTTTTCACATGCCGGACAGGAAAAGCAGGGCAGTAATGGCACGCAGGCAACCGGATCGCCTGCTTTGAGATCGTGCACTTCGGTACCACAGGCTTCGACATAACCGCTAAATTCATGTCCCAGGGTGATGGGATAATAATGCGCCCCTCCGGCAAAAATTCGCGGGATATCGGAGCCACATAATCCTGAGCAGGCAATGCGCACCTGCACATCATCCGCAGCCTGAATCTGAGGGATTGGACGTTCTTCAACACGCACGTTGCCCTCAGCGTGAATTACCACTGATTTCATATTCACTCCAGAAAAAGAGGGGGAGCTTGGCTCCCCGGATATCAAGACATCGTCTGGCTTTGCGGGCTAGCGACGTTCTTTTCTGCCGCGTTAAATACGCGGGCGCGTCGCCAGGTGAGTAGGACGCCGGTGAAGTAAATCGCGCCAATCACGATGAACCCCACCACGTTTTGCCAGGTGAACAATTGGATGAGCAGCCAGGTGACGGGTGAACCGCCTTGGTCCATGGAGGCCACCAGTCCGCCTGCTTTCAACGCGCCAGCGTTTTGCGCAAGCTGGGTATGCAGGCCGATGGTCTGGGTCGCAATCCACAGCGTAATGCCCATGATGATGACGCCAGAGATAAGCGTGCGGAACAAGTTGCCCTGATGCACCGCGACCGCCATCGCCACAAAGAAGCCGATGGTGGCAAGGTCACCGAACGGCAGCACCTGGTTGCCCGGCACCAGAACCGCAATCAAAATGGTTAGTGGGATGAAAATCAGGCTGGCGGAGACGACGGACGTATGGCCCAGCAGCAGCGCCGGATCGAGACCGATCAAGAACTCCTGCCCACCAAACTTCGCCTGCAGACGTTTACGGGCATGTTTAGCAATCGGCGTCAGGCCATCCATGATGGGTTTGATGACGCGCGGCATCAGCAGCATCACGGCGGCGGTTTTAACGGCCAGCTGGAGAACCGATTTAGCGTCGTAGCCAGCCAGCAGGCCAATAGCCAGTCCCATCACAAACCCAACCGTGACCGGTTCGCCAAACGGGCCAAAACGTTTTTGCACGTCGTCTGCGCTAAAATGAATACGCTTCACGCCTGGGATTTTGTCGATAATCGTATCGACCAGAACGGCGATCGGGCCAAGGTAAGCTGACGAGCCGTGAGGGATGGCGATCCCTTCCAGACCGAAAAAGTCCCGGGTGTCCTTAGCAAACCAGTCTCCAAGCTTGTAAACAAAGGCTGCGTGCACCACAACGCCCAGGATCCCCAGCCAGTAAGAGCCGGTTGCCAGGTGCAGCATCGCACCGGTGAAGGTCATGTGCCAGATGTTCCAGATATCGACGTTTACTACCCGGGTCATCCGCGTCACCAGCATGACAACGTTAACGCCAATGGCAACAGGGATAGCAATAAGTGCAATCTGTGATGCCCAGGTCATTGGGGATGAACCCGGCCAGCCGACGTCCACCACGTGCAGGTTAATCTGGAACTGCTCAGCCATCGCTTTGGCCGCCGGGCCGATGGAGTCAAGCATCAGGCCGATAACCAGCCCGATCCCGACGAAGCCGATGCCAATATGCAGGCCGGATTTAAAGCAATCGCCCAGCTTCATCCCCAGAAGCTTCGAGAAGATGATGATGACTATGGGCAGCATGACGGTGGGACCGAGGTCGAGAATATACCGCATGATTTCGGTAAACATGATCTTACCCCTCGAGGATGGTCAGAATTTTTTGCTGCAGGGCTTCGACGCCGACGCCGGATACAAACGGCATGCCGTGCACCACCGGGATGTCGCCAAAGGCTCTGTCAACTTTCGCCGTGGTACAAATTAGATCTGCGCCGTCCATATAGGTTTCGATTTCAGTCACCCGGCACTGGACCAGATCCAGTTCAATGTGGTGGGCTTCACACAGCTCTTTGATCTCTTCTGCTGCCATGGTTGAGGTGGCGACAGCACCGCCGCAGGCAACAATAACTTTGCGTTTCATAGGGTACTCCTTTTTATTATCAGTATGTTATGAAGCCTGGGCACAGGCGACAGGCTCAAGGATCGTCTCCCGGAAACGATCGGCCAGGCGCTCTGCGGGTACCGCCAGCAGCATGTCCAGCGTGTCCGGGTTTTGTAGCTCACTGAAAAGGCGGCGCAGCAATTTCATTTGAGCCGCAGGGTTTTCAACGATTAACGCGATGATGAGTGAGACGGCGACCTCTCCATCATCGTCAGCCTGCTGAAAATGCACCGGTTTGTCCGGGCGAATCAGGTAAATCGCGGGGCGTTTCGCATGTATGGCTTCGCAGTGCGGAATAGCGACCGCATGGCGTTCAAGAGCAATGCCGGTGGGGTAGTTCACCTCCCTTTCCAGAAGGGCGGCGGGGTAGGTGGCGTGAACAATACCGTTAGCCAGCATCTCCTCGCCAATATGCGCCAGCGCCTGCTGGCAGGTTACAAACTCAATTCCGGTACGGACAAAAATGTGACTCATACACTCTCCGGCATCAGACGGGTTCAGGGGTGCAGCCAAATCGATAGGCGCGTAATACATCCTGTATTTTGTCGATGATGAGATTTTGCGGTGTTGCGGCGATCTCATTCATCGACAATCGTTCGAACTGGACGGGCATAAACTGGCTGATCAGCCCCAGAGGCAAGGAGGTTGCGCTCAGATTAGCGATTAACTTCTCAACGCTCTGGCGAATGCGCGGATGCGGCCAGTAGTAGCGAATGCGGTCGGACAGGCTAAAGTGAATATCCACCATTGCCTGGCTCCAGGTGGGGCGGTAGTACTTCTTCCAGTAATCCGGCTCGTTCAGCATCACTTCGTCGATCACGTCCAGGACATGGCTGCGTTGCTCAGGGGCGATGAGGGCCTTCTCCATTTGTGCGAGGGCAAAAATGGCTTCTCGCAGGGCAAAGGTAAGCGCCGGGCCGACTTTCAGGATCGCGAAGTGATCGCGAACCAAAGCGCGATAGGCCTGACGAGTCTGGTAGTCCGTTGAATGTGCCTCATAGACCATGGGTGTCTGGCGGATCCAGCCGGAAAGCGCCTCTGCCGCGTGCGGCTGGTAGTGAATAATTTGCGTATGGTCGAACTCCACGCCGGGTTGCACGACTATCGCAATCACACGCGTCATAGCCTCGTCCAGAGCGAGCGCGGCAAAGGCCTCACGATGCGTTTTCAGCGTCTGCGCGGCATCTTCCACACGGGTAACATGCACGCTGCTAATACTGCTGGCTTCACCGCCTGGAACGGGAACCTCAGTACCAATCACGTAGGTTAGCGCCGCTTTTTGTTCTTCAGTGGCCGTCTCTTCTGCCGCTTTGCACAGTCGGGCAGCACGCTGTGCCACCACCCCTGGCGGGAGTGGGACAGGATCGTCAGCACAGGACATGGAGGCGTCCAGGTGGATCTTGCTAAACCCTGCCGCAACATAGGCTTTGATCAATGCGATGGATTTCTCCATCGCCGCGTCTGCGGGTTCGTTTTGCCAGCAGTTTGGCCCCAGATGATCGCCACCCAGGATCAAACGTTCATGCGGAAAGCCCACCTCTTTAGCAATCTTCAGAACAAAATCTCGGAAATCAGCGGGTTTCATACCGGTGTACCCGCCGAACTGGTTCACCTGATTTGAGGTGGCCTCAATCAGTACCTTGTTGTCGGTATGCAGATCGAACCGCAGTGCGGCTTCGATAACCAGCGGGTGCGCTGAACAGACAGAACAAATACCGAGATGCTCTCCCGCCTTATGGCGGGCAATAATATCTTTCACATTTCCTCCGGGTCAGGACTTTAGAGTTTTCCTTCACAACCACAATCGTTAATGACTTTGCGCACCACCTCTTTCATGGCACGTTTGGCGGGCACCATGTAATGTCGCGGGTCACTGGTTTCGGGATGTGAAGCGAGATAGGTTTTCAGCGCATTCGAGAAGGCGATTTTGAGTTCTGTGGCAACGTTGACCTTGCAGATACCGAGGCGAATGGCCTGACGGATATCGGCCGTAGATAAACCTGAAGCGCCGTGCAGCACCAGCGGGATATCGACCTGATTGCGGATCTCTGCCAGACGTTCAAAATCAAGTTTCGGCGTGGCAGTGTAGAGGCCGTGCGCGGTACCGATGGCGACGGCCAATGAGTCGATACCCGTTAATTCAACAAATTCGCGTGCCTGTTGCGGGTTGGTGTAAAGCGCGTCTTTGCTGTCGACGACCAGGTCATCCTCCTGACCGCCAAGACGGCCAAGTTCAGCCTCCACGCTAACGTCGTAGCGGTGGCAGTAGTCTGTCACTCTCTTCACCAGCGCCACGTTTTCAGTGAACGGATGATGAGAGCCGTCGATCATTGCAGAGCGGACCCCTCTCTGTACTTTCTGCGCGATATCGTCGAAATCTTCGTGATGATCGAGGTGGATCGCCAGTGGCTGGTTATACGTTTTGGCCAGATCGCTGGCGATGGCGACCACGTTCCCGGTTCCGGCATAGCTAAACGTACCTGGCGTACCCGCGACGATCAGAGGGGAGCGCATCTCAGAGGCCGTTTCAACGACCACCTGCAGCGTTTCGAGATTATGAATATTGAATGCCGGTACGGCGTACCCTTCGCGCTGTGCTTTTAACAGCATCGCTTTCGACGAGATGATGAACATCTTTCCTCCGAAACCTTTCGTTTTGTTTATGCGAAAGAGAGTATAGGGTTTCGGAATGTTATTTTGTGATTGGTATCTTAAAAATGAAAGAATCGAAACGAAAGATAAGAATGCGAAAGAAATGAAAGAAAAAAAAAGCATGGCCGAAGCCATGCTAAGCGAGGTTTACAGCAAACTCACGTCACTGGCGCCGGGTTAAACACCGCCAGCTGATTATGCAGCCCCCACTGGTCCGAGAACGTTTTCTTCCGCCCGCTTGCCACGTCCAGAATAAAGTGGAACAGTTTCCAGCCCACGTCTTCAATACTCTCTTCCCCGGTGGCAATGGTGCCCGCATTGATGTCCATTAAGTCATACCAGCGGTTTGCCAGCTCGGTGCGGGTCGCCATCTTGATCACCGGGACCGCCATCAGGCCGTACGGCGTACCGCGCCCGGTGGTAAAGACCTGTACCGTAATGCCGGACGCCACCTGCTGGGTGCCGCAAACAAAATCGCTGGCAGGCGTAGCCGCATAGATCAGACCGCGCCTGGTTGGCCGCTGGCCCGGAGAGAGCACTTCCACAATCGCGCTCTGGCCGGATTTAGCTATCGAACCGAGGGCTTTTTCCACCACGTTTGCCAGACCGCCTTTCTTGTTGCCCGGAGAGGGGTTGGCGCTGCGGTCCGTTTTGCCCATATCGAGATAGCTATCGTACCAGGCCATCTCCTCGAGCAGGCGTTTCCCCACCTCTTCATTAACGGCGCGCGGCGTAAGGAGATGAATGGCGTCACGCACTTCGGTGACTTCGGAGAACATCACCGTGGCGCCGCAGCGCACCAGCAGATCGGACGCATAGCCCACCGCCGGGTTAGCCGTCACGCCAGAGAAGGCATCGCTGCCGCCGCACTGAGTGCCCACCACCAGTTCCGATGCCGGGCACGTTTCGCGCTGGCGGCGGTTGAGTTTGTCCAGATGACGCTCCGCCACCTGAAGAATATCGTCGACCATCGAACGGAAGCCAACGTGGCGTTCGTCCTGCAGGCGCACGATGCTGGCCTCGTCAGCCGGGATGGCTTTGACATCTTCGGTGCCCTGCAGCAGGCGCTCTGGCTGCAATTTTTCACACCCGAGACCAATCACCATCACCTCGCCGCCAAAGTTCGGGTTAAGGGCGATATTGTGAATGGTACGGATCGGCACGACCGCCGCTGGCGCGTTGATCGCCACACCGCAGCCGTACAGGTGGTTAAGACCCACCACGCCGTCGACGTTCGGGTACTTCGGCAGCAGATCGCGCTCAATGATTTTCACTACGTAATCCACCACGCCCGCCACGCAGTGCACGCTGGTGGTAATGCCGAGCAGGTTTTTGGTTCCCACGCTGCCGTCCGCGTTGCGGTATCCTTCGAAGGTATAGCCCTCCAGCGGAGGAAGCGGTTCAGGAACGCGGGTAGACAGCGGCAAGGTATTCAGAGGCGGTGCTTTGGGCAGTTCAACCAGCGACTCCTCAATCCAGCTACCCTGCGGGATAGCGCGTACCGCATAGCCTATGACTTCACCGTAACGGACGATTGCACCGTGGGCAGGAATATCGACCAGCGCGACCTTGTGTCCCTGCGGAATGTGCTCAATCAGCTCAAGCCCGTCCGGGAAGCGGGTGCCTGCTTTTAAGCCATTGTCGTTGACAATAATCGCCACGTTATCCGTATCGTGAACCTTAATATAAAACGCCGTCGGCGATGCCTCTCTAATTGCAATATCGGCCATTATTCACTTTTCTCCGGTAAAGTTTCAGCTATGAAATATAGCTCCTGGATAATCGTTTTCTTATCGAAGAAATAAAGCATGTCAGGACGGGAAAAGTGAAAATGTGATCGCGATCGTTTCAGGCGGACTAATCCTTGATTCTGTGCATTAGCGCCCACTGCTTTGTGCGTATGCTCAAAATAGCGTTGAGATGCAGCGTGATACTTGAGCATTAAGACAATGTGCTGCCACACAGAGCCGATTATACTGAATGACGATTTTATTGCGCCAACATTCAGTCAGAGAAATAAATATAAAAAGAATCTGTTTCGAAATGAATAATACGGGCTAAAACTGCGGAATTAAAAAGGTATATGAGATGAATAACGATATCTTCCCGAATACGTTTAAAGCGGCTCTTGCGGCGCACCAGATTCAGATTGGCTGCTGGTCCGCGCTGGCAAACCCCATCAGCACCGAAGTGCTGGGCCTGGCCGGGTTCGACTGGCTGGTGCTGGACGGCGAACATGCGCCGAACGATATCAGCACCTTTATTCCGCAGCTGATGGCGCTGAAAGGCAGCCCCAGCGCCCCGGTAGTGCGTGTGCCAACTAACGATCCGGTGATTATCAAGCGCCTGCTGGATATCGGTTTCTACAATTTCCTGATCCCGTTTGTGGAAACGGAAGAACAGGCGGCGCTGGCCGTGGCCTCAACGCGCTATCCGCCGGAAGGGATCCGCGGCGTTTCCGTTTCGCACCGCGCCAACATGTTTGGCACCGTTAAGGACTACTTCGCTCAGTCCAATAACAACATCACCATTCTGGTTCAGATCGAGAGCCAGCAGGGCGTTGATAACCTCGACGCGATTGCAGCCACAAACGGCGTGGACGGTATCTTTGTCGGCCCAAGCGATCTGGCTGCCGCCTTTGGTCATCTGGGTAACGCCAGCCATCCTGACGTGCAGCGCGCAATCCAGCACATCTTTGCCCGCGCCAAAGCGCACGGTAAACCGTGCGGCATTCTGGCGCCGGTTGAGGCAGATGCCCGTCGCTACCTGGAGTGGGGGGCCACCTTTGTTGCCGTCGGCAGCGACCTCGGCGTGTTCCGCTCAGCGACGCAGAAATTAGCGGACGCTTTTAAAAAATAACCATCATTGAGGAAACAGATTATGACGCTGAAAGTGGGTTTTATTGGTCTTGGGATCATGGGTAAACCAATGAGTAAGAACCTCATCAAAGCGGGTTACTCACTGGTGGTATCCGATCATAATTCGCAGTCTGTGGCGGAGGTGATGGCGGCGGGTGCGGAAACGGCCACCACCGCTAAAGCCATTGCCGAGCAGTGCGATGTCATCATCACCATGCTGCCAAACTCCCCGCACGTCAAAGAGGTTGCGCTGGGGGAGAACGGCATCATCGAGGGGGCGAAGCCCGGCCTGGTGCTGATTGATATGAGCTCTATCGCCCCGCTTGCCAGCCGTGAAATCAGCGAGGCGTTAAAAGCGAAGGGCGTCGACATGCTGGATGCGCCCGTCAGCGGCGGCGAGCCGAAAGCCATCGACGGCACCCTTTCGGTGATGGTGGGCGGCGATAAAGCCGTGTTCGACAAATACTATGACCTGATGAAAGCGATGGCGGGATCCGTGGTGCATACCGGAGATATTGGTGCGGGCAACGTCACCAAGCTGGCGAATCAGGTGATTGTGGCGCTGAACATTGCCGCCATGTCTGAAGCGCTGACGCTGGCAACCAAAGCGGGCGTCAATCCGGATCTGGTCTATCAGGCTATTCGCGGCGGCCTGGCGGGCAGTACCGTGCTGGATGCCAAAGCGCCGATGGTGATGGACCGTAACTTCAAGCCGGGATTCCGCATCGACCTGCACATTAAAGATCTGGCGAACGCCCTGGACACCTCTCACGGCGTGGGTGCGCAGCTGCCGCTGACCGCTGCGGTCATGGAGATGATGCAGGCGCTGCGTGCCGATGGCCTGGGCACGGCCGATCACAGCGCGATTGCGTGCTACTACGAAAAACTGGCGAAGGTGGAAGTGGCGCGTTAATAGCATCTTACCCGCACCTGAGGGTGACAGCGGCGCGCAAACCCACTATACTGCGCGCCGAAGCTGACCAGACAGTCGCCGCTTCGTCGTCGTCCCTTTCGGGGGAGACGGGCGGAGGGGAGGAAAGTCCGGGCTCCACAGGGCAGGGTGCCAGGTAACGCCTGGGGGGGAAACCCACGACCAGTGCAACAGAGAGCAAACCGCCGATGGCCCGCGCAAGCGGGATCAGGTAAGGGTGAAAGGGTGCGGTAAGAGCGCACCGCGCGGCTGGTAACAGTCCGTGGCACGGTAAACTCCACCCGGAGCAAGGCCAAATAGGGGTTCACATGGTACGGCCCGTACTGAACCCGGGTAGGCTGCTTGAGCCAGTGAGCGATTGCTGGCCTAGATGAATGACTGTCCACGACAGAACCCGGCTTATCGGTCAGCTTCAACTTCTCAGGAAACCCCGCTTCGGCGGGGTTTTTGCTTTCTGTGGTTGTAGGTCAGGGTAAGCGAAGCGGCAACCGGCACCGGGCAAACGACATCAATTCTCATATTTGCGACATTAAGCACATTTCACTGTTTTTATCCCTTCAATGTTTATCCTGAATCTGCAGATGATCGCCATCACAAAATTTCACGCTGAAAAACAGTGAATTTACAGTATTGTCAATTTGTTATGATTGTTATCTGTATGATCCTGAATGTTTTCCTGGTTGATATGGATATATTGAAATCAAAAACATTCAGGCTGTGAATGTGTGACCTGTTCCACTCTTTATCAAAAGCTGGCCAAAAAGCCTCTGCAGATTTTGATAATTTGAAAGAATGTTTCAACTGAATAACGGTTATTTATTGGCCTTTAATTGCCTGAAAGATCGTCTTTATTGATTTTTTTAATGCAGGAAAATTTATCAAGGTTATTGCCATAAAATAAATTTATTACTCCTGTTTTTGTTGATCAATATCAGCGTAATGGTCTGCCTTAATGCGTTCATCTCATTGTTAGTAAAGTCTTTTTAGGGTTTTGATTATTCATGTGAATAGTGTGGAAAAGCAAATTGTGAGTAACAGCACATACCCCTTGAAACATTATTGAGTAGAATCCACCCCGTCATAGGGAAATAAGCGCAGAATATTATGAACACTATTATTCTACCGAAAACACAGCACCTCGTGGTATTTCAGGAAGTCATTAAAAGTGGCTCCATAGGTTCTGCAGCAAGACAGCTGGGCCTGACGCAGCCCGCCGTCAGCAAAATCATCAGCGATATTGAGTCCTACTTCGGCGTGGAAGTGATGGTACGTAAAAACACCGGCGTAAAACTCACTGCCGCGGGCCAGGTTCTGCTCTCGTACTCTGAGTCGATCACCCGCGAGATGAAAAACATGGTGAGCGAGATTAACAGCCTCAGTTTTAGCACCGTCATGGACGTCTCCTTTGGCTATCCGTCGCTGATTGGTTTCACCTTCCTGTCCGGGATGATCAAAAAATTCAGGGAAGTGTTCCCGAAAGCACGCGTATCCATGTATGAAGCCCAGCTCTCCTCTTTTCTTCCGGCCATTCGCGACGGTCGGCTGGATTTTGCCATCGGCACGCTGAGTGATGAAATGCTGCTGCAGGATCTGCACGTCGAGCCGCTGTTCGAGTCCGAGTTTGTGCTGGTCGCCAGTAAATCACGAACGTGCACCGGCCCGACGACATTGGCATCGCTCACGCACGAGCAGTGGGTGAT
Organism: Enterobacter sp. MG-EB028; assembly: GCF_056673305.1. Taxonomy (NCBI): domain Bacteria; kingdom Pseudomonadati; phylum Pseudomonadota; class Gammaproteobacteria; order Enterobacterales; family Enterobacteriaceae; genus Enterobacter; species Enterobacter sp. MG-EB028. Next base: position 4,187,994 of record NZ_CP195079.1, on the reverse strand, counting down.
GCCGCAAACCGATATGGGCTACTACAAAGAACTCCTGACCACCCTGCAAGACAACCACATCAGCATTGAAAACATCGTCCAGACCGATTCCGTCGTCACCATTTATAACCTTGTCCTGAATGCCGATTATCTCACGGTGATTCCGCGCGATATGATTGCGCCTTTCGGCTCGGACCAGTTTATTGTGCTGCCAGTGGAAGATGAATTACCCGTGGCGCGTTATGCCGCCGTATGGTCAAAAAATTACAGGATTAAAAAATCGGCGTCAGTATTAGTTGAGCTGGCAAAACAATATTCGTCGATGAATATCGAAAGACGACGATAAAAATAATTACGCTTTAAAATACCCGGGGCGCCGCTTTTTAACGCTCTGATACCCTGACTTTGCCTGAAAACAATGAATTATTATAACGAGGACATTATGCACATTACTTACGATCTCCCGGTAACCATTGAAGATATACAGGATGCCAGAAAGCGACTGGCAGGAAAAATCTATAAAACCGGCATGCCGCGCTCAAATTATCTCAGCGAACGGTGTAAAGGTGAGATATTCCTCAAGTTTGAAAACATGCAGCGTACCGGCTCGTTTAAAATTCGCGGCGCGTTTAACAAGTTAAGCTCGCTGACCGACGCTGAAAAACGCAAAGGCGTTGTCGCCTGCTCGGCGGGAAACCACGCGCAGGGGGTGTCGCTCTCCTGTGCGATGCTCGGTATCGACGGCAAAGTGGTGATGCCAATGGGCGCACCGAAATCCAAAGTCGCTGCGACGCGCGACTACTCGGCAGAGGTGGTGCTGCACGGCGAAAACTTCAACGACACCATCGCCAAAGTGAGCGAAATCGTCGAGATGGAAGGGCGCATTTTTATCCCGCCTTATGACGATCCGAAAGTGATCGCCGGCCAGGGCACCATCGGCCTGGAAATCCTCGAAGATTTGTACGACGTGGATAACGTGATTGTCCCTATCGGCGGCGGCGGATTAATTGCCGGGATTGCCACGGCGATTAAATCCATCAACCCGACCATTAATATTATCGGCGTACAGTCTGAAAACGTTCACGGAATGGCCGCATCGTATCAGGCCGGAGAAATAACCAACCATCGCGTTACCGGCACGTTAGCTGACGGCTGCGATGTGTCTCGTCCGGGTAAATTAACCTTCGAAATTGTTCGTGAACTGGTCGACGACATTGTACTGGTGAGCGAAGACGATATTCGCAACAGCATGATTGCTCTTATTCAGCGAAATAAAGTGGTGACGGAAGGCGCCGGTGCGCTGGCCTGCGCGGCATTATTAAGCGGTAAGCTTGACCACTATATTCAGGGCCGTAAAACCGTCTGCATTATTTCCGGCGGCAATATCGATCTCTCCCGCGTTTCCCAAATTACCGGCTTCGTTGACGCATAAAGGTGACCTATGAGCAACACAGAAAGCATTATCGTTGGCCAGTCCAAAACGTCCTCCTGGCGTAAGTCTGATACTACCTGGACGCTTGGCCTGTTTGGTACCGCCATTGGCGCGGGCGTGCTGTTCTTCCCCATTCGCGCAGGCTTTGGTGGATTGATCCCCATTTTGCTGATGCTGGTTCTCGCGTTCCCGATTGCGTTTTACTGCCACCGCGCGCTGGCGCGTTTGTGTCTGTCCGGCAGCAACGTTTCCGGCAACATCACCGAAACGGTGGAAGAGCACTTTGGGAAGACCGGCGGGGTGGTGATCACTTTCCTCTACTTCTTCGCCATTTGCCCGCTGCTGTGGATTTACGGCGTCACCATTACCAACACCTTTATGACCTTCTGGGAAAACCAGCTCCAGCTGCCCGCGCTGAACCGTGGCTTTGTCGCGCTGTTCCTGCTGCTGCTGATGGCCTTTGTTATCTGGTTTGGTAAAGACCTGATGGTGAAGGTCATGAGCTTCCTGGTGTTCCCGTTTATCGCCAGCCTGGTGCTGATTTCCCTGTCGCTGATCCCGTACTGGAACTCGGCGGTAATCGACCAGGTCAACCTGAGCGATATCGCCTTCACCGGTCATGACGGCATTCTGGTCACGGTGTGGCTGGGTATCTCCATCATGGTCTTCTCCTTTAACTTCTCGCCTATCGTCTCCTCGTTCGTGGTCTCAAAGCGCGAAGAGTACGAACCGGAGTTCGGCAAAGAGTTCACAGAGCAGAAATGTTCCAGAATCATCGGTCGCGCCAGCCTGCTGATGGTGGCCGTGGTGATGTTCTTCGCCTTTAGCTGCCTGTTTACGCTCTCTCCGCAGAATATGGCGGACGCCAAGGCGCAGAACATTCCGGTGCTCTCCTACCTGGCGAACCATTTTGCCTCGATGTCCGGAACCAAATCGACGTTCGCGACGGTACTGGAATACGGTGCCTCCATCATCGCGCTGGTCGCGATCTTCAAATCTTTCTTCGGCCACTACCTGGGCACCCTGGAAGGGCTGAACGGCCTGATCCTCAAGTTTGGCTACAAGGGCGATAAGAAGAAAGTCTCTGTTGGCAAGCTGAACACCATCAGCATGGTGTTCATCATGGGCTCCACCTGGGTTGTGGCGTACGCCAACCCGAACATTCTCGACCTTATCGAAGCCATGGGGGCGCCGATTATCGCCTCTCTGCTGTGCCTGCTGCCGATGTACGCCATCCGCAAAGCGCCAGCCATGGCGAAATATAAGGGCAAACCCGAGAACATCTTCGTCACGGTTGTGGGCCTGCTGACCATTTTGAATATCGTTTACAAACTGTTCTAACCCAAAGCTCAGGAAGAGCGGAGTCATATGATGATTGAGTTTCCGGTAGTACTGGTTATTAACTGCGGATCGTCCTCTGTTAAGTTTTCGGTGCTGGATGCAGCAAGCTGCGATGCCCTGATGACGGGCATTGCTGACGGTATCAACACCGGGAAGGCCTTTATTTCCGTGAACGGGGGTGAGCCGGCCAGACTGGCTCACCAGGACTACGAAGGGGCGCTGGCTGCCATCGCCCTGGAGCTGGAGAAACGCGACCTGATGAGCAGCGTGGCCTTGATTGGCCACCGCATTGCGCACGGCGGCGACCTCTTCAGCGAGTCGACCCTGATCACGGAAGAGGTGATCGCGCAGATCCGCCAGGTCTCCCCGCTGGCGCCACTGCATAACTACGCCAACCTGAGCGGCGTGGAAGCCGCAGAGCGCCTGTTCCCCGGCGTGCAGCAGGTGGCAGTGTTTGACACCAGCTTCCACCAGACGCTGCCGCCGCAGGCGTATCTGTACGGATTGCCGTACCGCTATTTTGAAGAGCTGGGCGTGCGCCGTTACGGCTTCCACGGCACCTCTCACCGCTACGTGGCCGGGCAGGCGCATACGCTTCTCGGGCTGTCCCCCGATGACAGCGGCCTGGTGATCGCCCATCTTGGCAACGGGGCGTCCATCTGTGCGGTGCGCAACGGCGAAAGCGTCGACACTTCTATGGGGATGACGCCGCTGGAAGGGCTGGTGATGGGTACGCGCTGCGGCGACGTGGACTTCGGCGCGATGGCGTGGATTGCCCAGCAGACCGGCCAGTCCTTAGAGGACCTGGAGCGCGTGGTCAACAAAGAGTCCGGATTGCTGGGGATATCCGGCATCTCCTCTGATCTACGCGCGCTGGAGAAAGCCTGGCACGAAGGCAATGAGCGGGCGCAACTGGCAATACACACCTTTGTTCACCGCATTGCGCGGCATATTGCCGGTCACGCCGCGTCTCTGCACCGCCTGGACGGAGTGATCTTTACCGGCGGCATTGGCGAAAACTCGACGCTCGTCCGCGCGCTGGTGGCGGAACATTTGAACGTGTTCGGCATCCACCTCGACGACGCCAAAAACGCCCTGCCGGGCAGCGCGGGTGAGCGCATCATCAGCACCGATACCTCCCGTGTAGTCTGCGCGGTTGTCCCTACCAACGAAGAAAAAATGATCGCGCTGGACGCTCTCCGTCTTGGGAAGGTTACTCCGGCCGCGGCTTACGCCTGATAAAGCGAGAATCACATGAAAGTAACTATCGATACGGGCGTCGCGCCCTACAGCGACGCATGGGCCGGGTTTCGCGGTGAAGAATGGAAAAACGCCGTTAACGTCCGCGATTTTATTCAGCATAACTACACCCCTTATGAAGGCGATGAAGCTTTCCTCGCGCAGGCGACGCCAGCAACGACGGCGTTGTGGCAGAAGGTAATGGTCGGCATTCGCCAGGAGAATGCCACCCATGCCCCGGTGGATTTTGACACCAACATTGCCACCACCATTACGGCCCACGGGCCTGGCTATATCGACCAGGATCTGGAGACGATCGTCGGTCTGCAAACCGATAAGCCGCTTAAGCGTGCGCTGCACCCTTACGGTGGGATCAATATGATCCGCAGCTCGTTCGAAGCCTACGGTCGGGAGATGGATCCGCAGTTCGAATACCTGTTTACCGACCTGCGCAAAACCCACAACCAGGGCGTGTTTGACGTCTATTCGCCGGAGATGATGCGCTGCCGTAAATCCGGCGTGCTGACCGGTCTGCCGGACGGCTACGGGCGCGGACGCATCATCGGCGACTATCGTCGCGTGGCGCTGTACGGGATCGCTTATCTGGTGCGCGAGCGTGAGCTGCAGTTTGCCGATCTGCAGGGCAGGCTGGAGCGCGGTGAAGACCTGGAGGCGACGATCCGCCTGCGTGAAGAGCTGGCGGAGCACAAGCGCGCGCTGCTGCAGATCCAGCAGATGGCGGCGAACTACGGCTTTGATATCTCACGTCCGGCGATGAACGCCCAGGAAGCGGTGCAGTGGGTCTATTTTGCCTACCTTGCCGCGGTAAAATCCCAGAACGGTGGGGCGATGTCGCTGGGGCGCACGGCCTCGTTCCTCGATATCTACATCGAACGCGATATGCAGGCAGGGCGGCTGAATGAAGTCCAGGCCCAGGAGCTTATCGACCACTTCATCATGAAGATCCGCATGGTGCGCTTCCTGCGCACGCCGGAGTTCGACACCCTCTTCTCCGGCGATCCGATCTGGGCGACGGAAGTGATCGGCGGCATGGGGTTGGACGGCCGCACGCTGGTGACCAAAAACAGCTTCCGCTATCTGCACACGCTACACACCATGGGGCCTGCGCCGGAGCCGAACCTGACGATCCTCTGGTCAGAACAGCTGCCGATCGCGTTCAAGAAATACGCCGCGCAGGTGTCGATCGTCACCTCTTCGCTGCAGTACGAGAACGACGATCTGATGCGTGCGGACTTCAACAGCGACGACTACGCCATTGCCTGTTGCGTCAGCCCGATGGTGATCGGCAAGCAGATGCAGTTCTTTGGCGCGCGCGCCAACCTCGCCAAAACGCTGCTTTACGCGATCAACGGCGGAGTGGACGAAAAACTCAAGATTCAGGTCGGCCCGAAAACCGAGCCGCTGCTGGGCGACGTGCTGGATTACGACACCGTGATGGCGAGCCTCGATCACTTTATGGACTGGCTGGCGGTGCAGTACATCAGCGCCCTGAATCTCATTCACTACATGCACGACAAGTATAGCTACGAAGCCTCGCTGATGGCGCTGCACGACCGGGACGTCTATCGCACCATGGCCTGCGGCATTGCCGGGCTGTCGGTGGCGGCGGATTCTCTCTCGGCCATTAAATACGCCACGGTGAAGCCGGTGCGCGACCACACCGGTCTGGCGGTCGATTTCGTGATAGAAGGGGACTACCCGCAGTATGGCAACAACGACGATCGCGTGGACAGCATCGCCTGCGACCTGGTGGAGCGCTTTATGAAGAAAATTCAGGCGCTGCCAACCTACCGTAACGCGGTGCCGACCCAGTCGATCCTGACCATCACCTCCAACGTGGTCTACGGCCAGAAGACCGGCAACACGCCGGACGGACGCCGCGGCGGCACGCCGTTTGCGCCTGGCGCGAACCCGATGCACGGTCGCGACAGAAAAGGGGCGGTGGCCTCGCTAACGTCGGTGGCCAAACTGCCGTTCACATATGCAAAAGATGGGATCTCCTACACCTTCTCCATCGTGCCGCAGGCGCTGGGCAAGGACGAGCTGGTGCGTAAAACCAACCTGGTCGGGCTGCTGGACGGGTATTTCCATCATGAAGCGTCCATTGAGGGCGGGCAGCACCTGAACGTCAACGTCATGAACCGGGAAATGCTCCTTGATGCCATTGCGCATCCTGAGAATTACCCGAACCTGACGATCCGCGTTTCAGGGTATGCGGTGCGGTTTAACGCCCTGACGCGGGAGCAGCAGCAGGATGTGATTTCGCGAACGTTTACCCAATCTATCTAAAATGAGTTCTCATGCCCCCTCAACGTAGGGGGCATTTTTTTGCCCGCTAAACATACAAAATTGTTTATATAATTACTCACACATATTCATCCGCTCTTGAAAAACAATGCTCCTGCTTTTTCCTATAACAGAATGTAAGGACAGTAAGATGATGAAAATGACCCGTATTGCGCTGGTCGCCGCCTCGCTGGCAGTGTGCAGTTTTACGGCGCAGGCCGCGAACGTTGAGGCAGCCCCGTCTCCATCGCAGGATCCGCTGGTACAGCACCTGAAGCTCAGCAATGAGCAGGTTAAGAAGATTGACGATCTGCATAAGCAGCTGGAACAAAATGTCAGCAAGATCCCGATGACGGGCGTGAAGGACGGCGCGCTGATCGACATGTTCCAGGCGGGTAAGTGGGACGAAAGCACGGTGAAAAGCCAGCTTTCCGCCTTTAGCAAAATTGAAGAGCAGACCCGTTATTACCGCGTGAAATATTACTTCGACGTCAGCCAGGTATTGACGCCGGAACAGCGTAAGCAGATTAGAACCGATATGGCTAACGCGCTGGCAGAGTGATTCAGGAATCAATCATTTAAAATGAGACCTCACAGAATCGCTTTAATTAGATTCTGTGAGAATGAATTCTAAACATCATGCCGACGCACGTTCATTCCATGCATCAGCAAACTGAATATTCCCGTCGCAATAGGTCCAGGTCGCTTTTTCGTAGCGCAATTGAACAGATTCAAGGTGGCCAGTACCAGGGCAGTTACGTGTATCGTTAACAATAGGGGAGATAGAGACAACTTTCACACCTTCCAGCTCAGTTCTAAAGTATTCAACCTCCCAACCTGCGTCATTAATTCGGTAATATCTAATTTCAACTTTCTTAAGGTTTTGCCCTGTCGCTACCGCCTTATAAAGATAAGGAGATGAGCTATCAATTTCCTTCTCGAACAGGAAAGGCGCGTGTTTCCTCGTTCCGGTTAATCTTCCGGAGAGTGGATCGGTTGGAATACTCAAATTATGGGTTAAACCTCTAATTTCAACACTCCCTTCACGATCCTGAACATCACATGAACCTTTAATGAGTGAGCCACCGTCGTCATAGAACCAAATGTGAACAGGTACGGCCATGATAAAAACTCCTTCTATAAATCAATCGTGTATCCATTTTCCTGCTTTTACCGCTTCGGCAAACATTCTTACCGTCAATGGCTTTGATATTTGCTTAACCGGTTCTTTAGTAAACCATTTCCTGAAAAACCAGGTTTGAGTCCAGGGGAAATAATTTCCAGTGTTAACTTCAATAAGATACTTTTTTTCGAATCGCTCAATGGCATATACGATATCATCCAGATCCGTGTAATCCTGTAAAACATCATCTATCCCGAGGGGAATCCGTTTACCCGTAAATGTGCCTTGTTCTGGTAAATTATCCCTGAAGAATTTTAAAACATCAGCTTCACTGTTCATCTTCACCAAATCCGGTCTTTTGGGTGAGCAATCGTATTATATCTTGAAAGCGTTTTGTAACTTATCATTGCAACATCTGCAGCAAGTATGGTTATCCCTAGTGCAGGTATCCATCGGCCAATGAACGCACCTAAGTTTTTGGTATACATTGGTTTTCTGTATTTAAAGCTTGCAAGTGTAATTGTAGGTAGTCGGTGTGGTAGCTGTACATTCAGTAGATCTCGCAGGTACTTAGATGCCACAGATGTGCCTATTGTAGCCGTTTCTGGCTTTGTTCTGGTTTCAAGTATAGGTAAACCAAGAATCATAGTGGCCATCATTACTGCATCCTTTAATCCGCCGAACTGTTCATCGGTGGCATCCAAAAAAATCCAAAAAAATAACTCAGATGCGGAGATGTTACATACACCTTTATAAAAGTATGTTCCATTGAGTTCTTCAACGGTGTCCATAGTATAACCATAGTCTTTGCGTTGTTTGCTGAAATGTCATCCTATAAAAAACAAAGGGCTGAGAGTAGGGCGTTTATCTTTATAAATTCCGAAATATTCTCGTTTCAGGATGATGTAATTTTTTGATGCGCATCACATTTAGAAAATTTTATCTTCTTTTTAGGATTTTATGGAATGTTTTACTCATGATCTTGATAAATCCTTATAAAGGTTGTGACCTTTTTCTCCCGCGCTCCGGATATGATCTTTCCACACCAATAACACACACCTGCAACCATCTGAATCGCAATCGCTGGCGATCGGAACCTAATAAAAACAACTGTTTACCCTACAAAATAAGCGAGTGCCCCATGAATATGGCAACAAACAGCAGTGTGATTGTGAGTGATTCCCCTGCGGCAAGGCGGGCGGGAATGAGCGAAAGCGAGTGGCGAGAGGCGATTAAATTCGACAGCACCGACACGGGCTGGGTCATTATGAGTATCGGGATGGCTATCGGCGCGGGGATTGTTTTTCTCCCGGTTCAGGTGGGATTAATGGGGCTGTGGGTCTTTTTACTTTCGTCGATTATTGGTTATCCGGCCATGTACCTCTTCCAGCGATTATTTATTAATACGCTGGCGGAATCCCCGGAATGTAAAGACTACCCGAGCGTGATTAGCGGTTATTTAGGTAAAAACTGGGGCATCTTATTAGGCGCGCTCTATTTCGTGATGCTGGTGATCTGGATGTTCGTCTATTCCACGGCTATCACCAACGACAGCGCCTCGTATTTGCATACCTTCGGCGTGACCGACGGTTTGCTCTCGGAAAACCCGTTTTACGGCTTATTCCTGATCTGCATTCTGGTCGCTATTTCGTCGCGCGGTGAAAAGCTGCTGTTTAAAGTTTCCAGCCTGATGGTGCTGACCAAATTATTCGTGGTTGCCGCGCTGGGTCTTTCGATGATTGGACTCTGGCATTTAGCCAACGTGGGCATGCTGCCGCCGATGGGGCTGCTGATTAAAAACGCCATCATCACGCTGCCGTTTACCTTAACTTCCATTCTGTTTATTCAGACCTTAAGCCCGATGGTGATTTCGTATCGTTCACGGGAAAAGTCCGTTGAGGTGGCGCGCCATAAAGCGCTGCGGGCGATGAATATTGCCTTTGGCGTGCTGTTTGTGACGGTCTTTTTCTACGCCGTCTCCTTTACGCTAGCGATGGGGCATGACGAGGCGGTCAAAGCCTACGAGCAGAACATTTCGGCTCTGGCGATTGCGGCGCAGTTTATCAGCGGCGACGGCGCGGGCTGGGTCAAAATCGTCAGCGTGATCCTCAATATTTTTGCTGTGATGACCGCGTTTTTCGGCGTCTACCTCGGCTTCCGCGAGGCCACGCAGGGGATCGTCATGAACATCCTGCGCCGCAAAATGCCGGCAGAAAAAATCAATGAAAATGCCGTCCAGCGCGGGATTATGCTGTTCGCTATCCTGCTGGCCTGGAGCGCGATCGTGTTAAACGCGCCGGTGCTGAGCTTCACCTCCATCTGTAGCCCTATCTTTGGCATGGTGGGCTGCCTGATCCCTGCATGGCTGGTCTACAAGGTCCCGGCCCTACATAAGTATAAAGGCGTATCGCTGGTGATAATCGTCATCACCGGACTGCTGCTTTGTGTTTCTCCTTTCCTCGCATTCTCCTGAGGGTAATTAAGGTCGTAACGATGTCTAAGCAAACTCATCCTTTATGGAATCAATTTATTCGCGTAGTGCAGGAAGAAGTTAAGCCTGCGCTGGGGTGCACCGAGCCCGTTTCTCTGGCGCTGGCCTGTGCGATTGCCGCAGAGCAACTGCCTGGCGACGTCACGAAGATTGAGGCGTGGGTATCGCCGAATCTGATGAAGAACGGGCTTGGCGTAACGGTGCCGGGCACCGGCATGGTCGGGTTGCCCATTGCAGCTGCGCTGGGCGCGATGGGGGGCAATGCGCAGGCGGGGCTGGAGGTGCTGAAAGATGTCACCGCCGATGCGCTGGCGCGCGCCAAAGCAATGCTTAACGCTGGTCTGGTGCAGGTGAAATTGCAGGAGCCGTGCGAGGAGATCCTCTACTCGCGTGCCTGCGTTTACGCCGGAGAGGCTTCGGCCATGGTGACCATCGCGGGTGGGCATACCCGCGTGGTGGAGGTGGTTTGTCAGGGCGAAACGCGCTTCAGGCTTGACGATCGGCAGGCCGAGGTAAGTAACGATCCGCTAGCGGTTCTGTCAAATACCACGCTCTCGCAGATCCTTGAGTTTGTGGAGCAGGTGCCATTCGAGGCGATCCGCTTCATTCTCGATGCGGGGCGTCTGAACGATGCGCTCTCCCGTGAAGGTTTAAGCGGCAGCTGGGGTCTGCACATTGGCGCGACGCTCAGTAAACAGCGCTCACGCGGATGGATGGGGCAGGATCTGGGTTCAGACATTGTTATCCGCACCAGCGCGGCCTCGGACGCCCGCATGGGGGGCGCGACGCTGCCAGCGATGAGCAATTCTGGCTCCGGGAATCAGGGGATCGCCGCCACCATGCCGGTTGTGGTAGTCGCTGAGCACGTTCAGGCTGGTGATGAACGGCTGGCGCGGGCGCTGATGCTCTCGCATCTGTCGGCGATCTATATTCATTATCAGCTTCCGCGCCTGTCCGCACTCTGTGCGGCGACAACGGCAGCGATGGGCGCTGCGGCGGGAATGGCGTGGCTGATGGGCGGTTCTTACCAGACCATTTCTATGGCGATCGGCAGTATGATCGGTGACGTCAGCGGGACGATCTGCGATGGGGCGTCTAACAGCTGCGCCATGAAGGTTTCAACCAGCGTCAGCAGCGCCTGGAAAGCCGTGATGATGGCACTGGATGATACTGCCGTGACGGGCAACGAGGGCATTGTGGCGCACGACGTGGAGCAGTCGATCGCCAACCTGTGCGCGCTGGCGTGCCGCGCAATGCAGGCCACGGACCGGCAGATTATTGAGATTATGGCGAGTAAGGTGTAGCGATTGACCTTCACCCCTCACCCTGGCCCTCTCCCCAAAGGGGAGAGGGAATGATCGAGCCCCTCGCCCCTTTGGGGAGAGGGGTTGGGGTGAGGGGGATTTTTAAACCGGCAAATCAATCAGCAGCGCGCGCAGCGGCGTATCCGCCACCAGGGTAATATTCGCTTCATCACGAATAAACGCTCCGTCACCGCAGGTGAGCGCTTCTTTCTCTTCCGTGTGCGTCACCGCGTGCACCGTACCGTGAATGGACTGCAAATAGGCGCGCGGACCGTGCAGCTGGAAGCTCGCCTGTTCACCTTTTTTCAGCTCGATATGGTGCAGCCACACCTGCTGACGTAGCTGTAAACTGCCTTTGCTGCCGTCAGGTGACGCAATCAGCTGCTGTTTATCGCCCTTCAGATCTATTTTCTGCACAAGCGAGTTTTCCCGCTCAGGGCAGGCGTCCAGCCACAGCTGCATACGGGTCAGAGTTTTGTCTTTGCTGAGGTTATGCTCGCTGTAGCTAATGCCCGGCTGCGTGGAAATTAACAACGCTTCGCCAGCCTTTGCCTGGACATGATTGCCCTCGCTGTCGCGGTATTCTGCCTCGCCTTCCAGGATCAGGTTCAGGATATCGACTTTCGGGTACGTACGCGGCTGGAAGGACGCGCCCGGGGCGAGCACTTCCTGATTCAATACGCGCAGTGAAGCGTAACCGAGGAGTTTCGGGTCAAAATAGTGTCCAAAGGAAAAGGTGTAGCGGGCCTGCAGCCAGCCAAAATCGGCTTGTCCGCACTGTTTAGCTGTTCTTGTCGTAATCATAAACTTGACCTCTCTTTACACTAAAACAATGGTAAAGGTATGGACGCTGCATTGTTAGCCAGATATTCTGCCCGGTATGTTCAAATTTCCTGAATGAGAACGAGATGGCTAAAGAGAGAGCATTGACGCTTGAGGCGCTGCGCGTCATGGACGCGATTGACCGGCGGGGCAGTTTTGCCGCGGCGGCAGATGAACTGGGGCGCGTTCCGTCTGCGCTGAGCTACACCATGCAAAAACTGGAGGAAGAGCTGGACGTCGTGCTCTTTGATCGCTCCGGTCATCGAACAAAATTCACCAACGTGGGCCGAATGCTGCTGGAGCGCGGCCGCGTGCTGCTGGAAGCAGCAGACAAGCTCACCACGGACGCCGAAGCGCTGGCGCGCGGCTGGGAAACCCATCTGACGTTAGTCACCGAAGCGCTGGTGCCCACTGAAGCGCTGTTCCCGCTGGTGGACCGCCTGGCGGCGAAGGCCAACACGCAGCTGTCGATCATCACTGAGGTGCTGGCCGGGGCGTGGGAGCGTCTGGAGACGGGCAGGGCGGATATCGTCATTGCGCCAGATATGCACTTCCGCTCATCCTCGGAAATCAACTCCCGCAAGCTTTACAGCGTCATGAACGTCTACGTTGCCGCGCCGGATCACCCGATTCATCAGGAGCCGGAACCGCTTTCTGAGGTCACGCGCGTGAAGTATCGCGGTGTGGCGGTGGCGGATACCGCGCGTGAACGTCCGGTGCTGACGGTTCAGCTGCTGGATAAACAGCCTCGTCTGACGGTCACGTCACTGGAAGACAAAAGGCAGGCGCTGCTGGCCGGTTTGGGCGTGGCGACGATGCCGTATCCGTTTGTGGAGAAAGATATTGCGGAAGGGCGACTGCGGGTTGTGAGCCCGGAGTACACCAGCGAAGTGGACATTATTATGGCGTGGCGCCGCGACAGCATGGGCGAAGCCAAATCGTGGTGTTTGCGAGAAATACCTAAGCTCTTTGCGCATCACAACAAATAAGCGTACAGGCCCGGTAAGCGTAAGCGCCACCGGGCAGGAATTTACGCGCCGATCTTAGGATCCGGACCAAAGCGGTTTTCGCCCGGCGTGCCGCTCTGACAGTTGAAAATCAAAATCACGATCCAGCCGACAAGCGGGATCAACAGCAACAGCAGCCACCATGCCGAACGGTCGGTGTCGTGGAGACGACGAAACAGCACGGCCCATGAAGGCAGCAGAACCAATAAACCATAGATCGTGGTGAGTACGCCTTCACCGCCGGCGCGCTCCCATCCGAGAATTTTATCCACGATGCCCAGCACCATAATCAGGACGAAGTTCACCAGAACAAACATCCAGTACTCTTTGCGGCGGGCGCGGCCACCAAATCCAATGTAGTTGCGCAGTACTTTTAAATACCAGTCCATTTTTTCCTTGCCTCAATAATCGGTCAATCACTTGTTTTTTAAGCGATCGAGATAAGGATAGATGGTGATTGTGAATTAAAAAAGGGCATCTGTTGATGCCCTCCGTATTTATCCAAAACGAACGTCGCGCCCGTGCGGTTCATCCAGGTCCTGCCACGGGCCAACGGAAATAATGCCCGTTGGGTTGATGGTTTTGTGGCTACGGAAGTAGTCGGTGCGAATATGGTCAAAATCGACCGTCTCCGCGATCCCTGGCATCTGGTAGATGTCGCGCAGGAAACCGTGCAGGTTCATGTAATCGCTGATGCGGTGTTTATCACACTTGAAGTGGGTGACGTAAACCGGGTCGAAGCGGATAAGCGTGGTCCAGAGGCGGATATCCGCTTCCGTCAGGCGATCGCCCGTTAAATAGCGGTGCTGGCCGAGGATCTGCTCCAGCCGTTCCAGGGATTCAAAGACTTTCCCGACCGCTTCGTCGTAGGCTTCCTGGCTGGTGGCGAAACCGGCCTTGTAGACGCCGTTGTTAACGTTGTCGTAAATCCAGCCGTTCAGCTCGTCAATTTTATCCCGCAGCTCGACCGGGTAATAATCTCCGGCGCGGGCACCGTGCGCGTCAAACGCGGTGTTAAACATGCGGATGATTTCCGCAGACTCATTGCTGACGATCGTCTGGTTTTTCTTGTCCCAGAGCACCGGCACCGTAACGCGTCCGGTGTAGTGCGGATCGGCGCGCAGGTAGAGCTGGTAAAGGAAATCGTGGTGATACAGGTCATCACCGGTCGCGGCGGGGAAATCGCTGTCGAACGTCCAGCCATTTTCCAGCATCAGTGGGTTGACCACCGAAACCGGAATCAAAGATTCGAGCCCTTTAAGCTTGCGCACAATCAGCGTGCGGTGTGCCCACGGGCAGGCGAGAGAAACGTACAGATGATAACGATCTTTCTCCGCCGCGAAGCCGCCTTCGCCGCTTGGGCCAGGCGCGCCGTCGGCGGTCAGCCAGTTACGGAAGGCCGAAACAGAGCGCTTGAAGCGTCCTCCGGTGGATTTAGTGTCATACCAGACATCCTGCCAGACGCCGTCTACGAGTTGTCCCATTTTTTCTCCTCCGTCAGATAGCAAAAGCGAGGAGATATCTCCTCGCTTTGGATTCAATCAGTATAGCGTGCTTACCACTTCTTATTCAGAAGGCGGTCGATGCTGTATGCGCCTGGACCTGTGATAGCCAGCAGCAGGAAGCCACCCGCGATGGTCAGGTTTTTCATGAACATCAGTGAGTTCACGCCTTCCGCAAAGTTGCTGTGGAACAGGAACGCGGTCAGCAGGGTAAAGCCTGCGGTAAACAGCGCAGTGGTGCGAGTCAGGAAGCCGAACAGAACCGCCAGGCCGCCGCCGAACTCAAGCAGAATAGTCAGTGGCAACAGGAACCCCGGAACGCCCATGGATTCCATATATTGCTGAGTACCCGCATATCCGGTGATTTTGCCCCAGCCTGCCACGATGAACAGAATTGGCATCAGAATACGTGCGACCAGTACACCAACATCTTCTAATTTTTTCATTTTACTCTCCAGGAAACCACATCAGCGGCTGAACATTATTTGTCTGCAATTCCGGGTAGATACCGCGGCTCTGCTGTCGATGGAGAGGATAATAAACGGGGCGGGTGGCAATTGTTAGCAAGGAAAACTGTCAATCTTCTTCAAAGATATTGAGTAAGGCCAGGTGCGCGCTGGTGCCCTCACCCCAACCCTTTCCCACGGGGAGAGGGCGAAAAAAAACGGTAACCAGGGTTACCGTTTTGCGTTTATCACCGCAGCTGCTGTTGTCGCAACGTCGCTTTCACCAGACGCCAGGCGCTCCAGGCACCAAAACCGCGTCGGGCCCAGCGGATGAGCATATTCGGATGACGAACCGTCCAGATAGCCATCACGCTGCTGCCGACCAGCGCCCATGAACGCAGGCTCAGGAAGGTATTCCAGCCACGGTCAAACCGTCGCGTCGCGTCGATCCAGTCACGGCGGCTGGCAGACAGATCCAGCCGTTGCTGCTGGATCTGACTTAACAGGTACGCTTTTCGCTTCTGACGTTCCGCTTTATCGCTCACGGCTTGTCATCCTCCAGCAGGGCGCGATCGTTAGCCAGTTCCTGGCGCGTGTGGCGCAGGAAAGTGGACTTGCGTGCTTTACGCAGTGTCCATATGCCGCCAATCAACGCCGCGACCAGAAGAACGACGGTCGTGGCAATCATCGCGTTGAGTCGATACTGTGGGTCAATGGCCCAGATGATTAACACCATCAGGCTCATCAGACCAAACGCGGCGAAGAGCATGGTCAGTCCGAGCATCAGCAGCATCTGGAAGAGGTTCGCTTTCTCCTCTTCCAGTTCGACCACTGCCAGCCGGACGCGCGTTTCGGCAATCCCGACCAGCGTCGTTAAAATACGCTGGCCGATGCCGAGGACGTTATTAGCAGGCCCTTGTGCGTGACGAGGATCTTCCATATCAACGACGCGTCAGCAGGACACCCAGTACCACACCTACTGCGGCACCAATTCCAACACCCGTCCATGGATTATCACGTACATATTCGTCCGCACGCGCAGCCGCTTCACGGGTCTGTTTCGCCAGCGCATCCCCGGTTTCACCCAGGCGGTAGCGGCTCTCTTTCAGCGCCTGCTCCGCTTTGCTGCGCAGCTTGCTCACTTCTTCTTTCGACTTATCGGCAGAGGAGTTCAGCACCTCTTCAAGGGTATCGGCCAGGGATTTCAGTTCAGCGCGCAGATGTTCAGACGTCGTATCTTTTGACATGATTCTCTCCTGTTGAGATTTCCGTTAACTCAATAATCGCGAGCTTCCAGCGCTTTCAGGTCGTCCTGCGCCTCTTTCAACTTCTTCTCGCGCTTAGCAATTTTTTCCGCATCCCCTTTCTCTTTCGCTTCCTGCAGGTCTTGTCGGCGCTCGGCTATCTCGTCCTTTTGTTCAGCGATTTTCTTCTGGTGATCGGCACGCAGCTTGCTGTCTGAACAGTTCGCTTTCACTTCGCTCAGCGCTTTTTTAAGACCATCAACACGGTGCTGATTGTTATGCTTTTCGGCATAACCGATCTCACGCTGAATATCCTGTTCTTTCTCCTGACAGAGAGAGTTTGCGAAGGTCGCTGTGCTTAAAGATAAAAGGGCCAGAGCCAGGGTAATGCGGAATTTCATTTTCGAAACCTTCCATTGTGTTGCGGGGTTAGCCGCTATCCAAAATTATGCGGAGTACATTCGAGGGGTGCTCCGCGTACTTAAGCATAGTAAGTAAACGGGGGATTCACCAAAGTGAGTGAAAAGATTCGGAATCCTGGAAGTTATCCGAACCGATGCGACGTATCGCGAATCAACGACAGCCATGCGGCCGGCGAGTTGTCGTCTTCCTGCTGGGCAATGATATATCCGTGCGGCAGCGTACGGTCAAGAACGGCTTTCGCGGCGGCGCTCTGCGCACGGGAATCAAACTTAATCAGTAAAACATCGTCCTGCGGGGTGATGCTTTTAAAGCGGATGCCGTTTGCATCCAGATGATGCCAGACAGAAAAACCGTCAGGCACACCGCCCCCCTGGTTTACCGGACGAATGGCCAGCGTAGCGTCCTGATGTGAAAGCGTGTTCCAGGCCAGCAGTATAGCGCTGAGCATCACCAGTGCAATAAAGGCGCAGGCAAAGCGGCGCATGGCGAGCGGTGAGATAACCATCGTTAACCTCGCGCTCCGTATTTTTTCTTCCACAGGACAACCAGCGAGCCAATCAGGCCGAAGACCAGCAGAACAACAGGCAGCAGCATCAGGCAGGACATCAGCTGATCTTCATATTTCATGAAGACCGGCGTTTTACCCAGCGCATAGCCCAGCGTCGTCAGGATCAGAACCCATAACAGGCCGCTCATCCAGTTGAAGAACTGGAAGCGTGCGCTGCTCAACCCGGACAGCCCGGCAATGGTGGGCAGCAGGGTGCGTACAAAGGCGATAAAGCGGCCAATCAGCAGCGCGGAAAGCCCATGCTTATGAAACAGGTGGTGTGCCCGCTGGTGATAGTGCGCAGGCAGATGGGAAAGCCAGTTCTGTACTATTCGGGTATTGCCCAGCCATCTTCCCTGGATATAACTCACCCAGCAGCCAAGGCTGGCCGCGACGGTCAGTAATAAGATGGTCTGCGGGAACGCCATTGCGCCTTTGGCACACAGCACGCCGACAAGCACCAGCAAACTGTCACCCGGTAAGAAGGCCGCAGGCAGCAAACCATTCTCAAGGAACAGGATCATAAACAAGACAAAATAGAGCATGCCAATCATGGAAGGGTTGGCCAGCGTTTCAAAATCCTGCGCCCAGAGGGCATGCAGCAGTTGGGTCAAAAGTTCCATTCAGTGTTCCTGGAAATCGGTTAACGTCTCGCCTGTTATCCGGGACAAACAGCACGGCGACATTGTTGTGATTTCATTATGGTCGCTCGCGGACACATTGAGTTGTGGCCAACACTGTTCCCTGTTAATTGGCTGGTTAGCAAGCACTAACTTTCAAAATAACGAAGTGAATCCAATTGTAACAAAGCCCGACGTTCTGCGTCACAGAATTTGCAGGGTGAGGTGATTTTGGCGTAAGCCCTGAAAGTGAGCGAGGGATTTTACAAAGGCTGACACTATATATGTTTTGCTTACCCACTCAGGCGGGAAGGCGCAGCGAAGCGCCTGCCGGCAGAAAGGTCACCTATTTTGCGCCGCTCGGGGCCGTATCGAGGTGAACGACAGGATTATCAGCAAAAAGATAGCGGTCGGCGTTAAATTCGAAGTCGTCGCTGGTTTCATTGAACAGCATCTGCTTGGTGTTTTCCAGGTGCTGCCACATGGCCAGTTTCGCTGCATGGGGATCTTTACGAATCAGCGCCTTAAGGATCTGGTCGTGATCGTCACACCAGTTGTCGACCGTGCGGGAATCGATGTGATCGTGCAGTTTTTTCCAGTAGGGGTTGTGAACGCGCTGAGTCCACATTTTCTCAACGATTGCCGCCAGCGCCGTATTCTGGGTGGCCAGGGCAACCTGAACGTGAAACTGCAGGTCCCACTCGGAATCACGGAAACATTTTTCCTTGCGGGCGTTTTCCTGAATCTCCATCAGCTTCATGATGTCCTGCTTGGTCACCTGCGTGGCGGCAAATTCGGCAATATTGCTTTCGATCAGCTGGCGAGCCTGGAGCAGCTCAAACGGGCCGTAGCTGGCGAATTCCAGACTTTCATCCGCTACCGGAGAGTGCTTAGGCTGATTAGAAATAACGTGAATGCCGGAACCTTTGCGTACCTCGACGTAGCCTTCCACTTCCAGCATGATAATCGCTTCGCGCACTACGGTGCGGCTCACACTTTTTTCATCCGCGATAAAGCGCTCGGCGGGAAGTTTATCACCGACAAGATAGACCCCTTGCTCGATGCGATCTTTCAGCTCAGCAGCAAGTTGTTGATATAAACGACGTGGTTCGGTGATTTCCATATGCGCTCCAGGCAGGGTACGGCAGATGATTTGTTATACCACTTTCACGGAATACTCTCCAGATTTTGCCATTAAAAAAGCCGCCCGCAGGCGGCTTCGGTGAAACGTATTTTCGCTAACTCTGCGTAGCCGGTTTCCCGAGGGACTCTTTCGCCAGCTCCTCTGCAGATTTACTTTTCAGTACCGTCCAGATAACCACCGCACCCATCAGGTCAAAGATTGCCAGCACCGCGAACAGTGGGCTGAAGCCGATGGTATCCGCCAGCGCGCCGACGACCAGCGCGAACATGGTACTTGCGGTCCACGCGGCCATCCCGGTCAGGCCGTTGGCGGTTGCCACTTCGTTACGGCCGAAGACGTCAGAGGAGAGCGTAATCAACGCGCCGGACAGCGACTGGTGCGCAAAACCACCGATGCACAGCAGCGCGATAGCGACGTAGGGGCTGGTGAACAGACCGATCATGCCCGGGCCAATCATCAGCAGTGCACCCATGGTCACCACCATCTTACGGGAAACAATCAGGTTCACCCCAAACCAGCGCTGGAACAGCGGCGGCAGGTAGCCGCCCACGATACAGCCCAGGTCAGCGAACAGCATCGGCATCCAGGCGAACATCGCGATCTCTTTCAGGTTAAAGCCATAGACCTTGAACATGAACAGCGGGATCCAGGCGTTGAAGGTCCCCCAGGCCGGTTCAGCCAGGAAGCGCGGCAGGGCGATACCCCAGAACTGACGGGTGCCCAGGATCTGCCAGACGGACATCTTCTTACCGTTGTTGGTCTGATGTTGCGCTTCCTGACCACCAATAATGTATTCGCGTTCTTCCTCGGAAAGTTTCTTCTGATCGCGCGGGTGTTTATAGAAAACCAGCCACGCCATTGCCCACGCAAAGCTCAGCACGCCAGAAATGATGAACGCCATCTGCCAGCTGTGCATCACGATAGCCCACACCACCAGCGGCGGCGCAATCATCGCGCCGATGGACGAGCCTACGTTGAAGTAGCCGACCGCAATGGAACGCTCTTTTGCCGGGAACCACTCGGAGCTGGCTTTCAGCCCCGCCGGGATCATCGCCGCTTCCGCTGCCCCTACCGCGCCACGGGCCAGCGCCAGACCGCCCCAGCTGCCTGCCAGCGCGGTTGCGCCGCAGAACACCGCCCAGGCGATGGCGAAGAAGGCATATCCGATTTTGGTACCGAGAATATCCAGAACATAGCCAGCGACTGGCTGCATGATGGTGTATGCCGCGGAATAGGCGGCAATGATGTAAGAGTATTGCTGCGTGGAGATATGCAGCTCTTCCATCAACGTCGGCGCCGCGGCTGCCACGGTGTTACGCGTCAGGTAGCCCAGCACGGTGCCCAGCGTCACCAGCGCGATCATATACCAACGTAACCCTTTAATTTTACGCATCTAAAACCTCATCGTTATGTTATTTCCGCGCCAGAGCACGGCAACCTCTCAACCGTTTCCGGGAGCAGTTGTGTAACGGGAGGGGCATAACCGGGAGAATGTCCCGGAACGGCCCGAACCTTGCCATAAGTAAGCGTGCATAAGTTGGTATCCGTACCGTTAAACCCGATGTTTCTCACACCGGTAATGCATTCCGTCGGCTGAATGTTTGCGACGGCGAAAAGATAACTTGTCATACAACTTTAAAAGGTGAGTGACATCACAAATGTATGATCCTTTGTAGGGTCATTATTCGTTGCGGGTGAAGCCAGTATCGACGCGGCCTGTAGAGTGATTTACCCCAATTTGGGTAATTTATTTGTCGACATTTATTGATCTCACTCACGAAAAAAACGTCGGCGGGTGGAAATTGGTGTGATAACTTTGCAGCATATGAACATACGCTTTCTGACGCTCCCGTAATGAGGAAGACGATAATGACGCCGTTTATGACCGAAGATTTTCTCTTAGATACCGAATTTGCTCGCCGCCTGTACCACGACTACGCAAAAGACCAGCCGATTTTCGACTACCACTGCCACTTACCGCCGCAGCAGGTTGCCGAAAATTACCGTTTCAAAAACCTGTATGACATCTGGCTGAAGGGTGACCACTATAAATGGCGTGCGATGCGTACCAACGGTGTGGCTGAGCGCCTGTGTACCGGCGATGCGACCGATCGCGAGAAGTTTGATGCCTGGGCGGCGACCGTTCCGCACACCATCGGTAACCCGCTTTACCACTGGACGCACCTCGAACTGCGCCGTCCGTTTGGCATCACTGGCAAGTTGCTTTCACCCGCCACGGCGGATGAGATCTGGGACCAGTGCAATGCGCTGCTGGCGCAGGATAACTTCTCCGCGCGCGGCATCATGAAGCAGATGAACGTGAAGATGGTTGGCACCACTGACGATCCGATTGACTCCCTGGAACATCATGCTGTTGTCGCCGAAGACACCTCTTTTGACATCAAAGTGCTGCCAAGCTGGCGCCCGGACAAAGCCTTCAACATCGAACAGGCCACCTTCCACGACTACATGACGAAGCTGGCGGAAGTGTCCGATACCGATATTCGTCGTTTCGCTGACCTGCAAACCGCGCTGACTAAACGCCTGGATCACTTCGCGGCGCACGGCTGTAAAGTTTCCGACCACGCGCTGGACGTGGTGCTCTTTGCGGAATCAAACGAAGCCGAACTGGACAGCATCCTGGCGCGTCGTCTGTCCGGTGAATCGCTTAGCCAGCATGAAGTGGCGCAGTTCAAAACGGCGGTGCTGGTGTTCCTCGGTGCGGAATACGCCCGTCGCGGCTGGGTACAGCAGTACCACATCGGCGCGCTGCGCAATAACAACCAGCGCCAGTTCAAACTGCTGGGCGCGGACGTGGGCTTCGACTCCATCAACGACCGTCCGCTGGCGGAAGAGCTGTCCAGACTGCTGAGCAAACAGAACGAACAGAACCTGCTGCCGAAAACCATTCTGTACTGCCTGAACCCGCGCGATAACGAAGTGCTGGGCACCATGGTCGGCAACTTCCAGGGCGAAGGGATGCCGGGCAAGATGCAGTTCGGCTCCGGCTGGTGGTTCAACGATCAGAAAGACGGCATGGAGCGGCAGATGACGCAGCTGGCGCAGCTGGGTCTGCTGAGCCGCTTTGTCGGCATGCTGACCGACAGCCGCAGCTTCCTCTCTTACACGCGCCACGAATACTTCCGCCGCATTCTGTGCCAGATGATTGGCCGCTGGGTGCATGCGGGTGAAGCGCCAGCGGATCTCCAGCTGCTGGGCGACATGGTGAGAAACATCTGCTTTAACAATGCGCGTGACTACTTCGCCATTGAACTGAACTAAGGCCGTCTGAGGTTGATATGCAATACATCAAAATCCATTCGCTGGATAACGTCGCCGTCGCGCTGGCAGATTTAACCGAAGGCACGGAAGTGACCTTTGACAACCAGTTGGTCACGTTACGCCAGGCCATTGGACGTGGACACAAGTTTGCCTTGTTCCCCATTGCAAAGGGGGAGAACGTGGTGAAGTACGGTTTGCCCATCGGACATGCGCTGGCGGATATTGCGCCGGGTGAATATATTCATTCCCACAACGCGCGCACGAATCTGAGCGATCTGGACGAGTACAGCTATCAACCTGATTTACCCGAAGAAAATGTGCAGGCGGCGGATCGTGAAGTGCAGATCTACCGCCGCGCTAATGGTGAGGTGGGGATCCGCAACGAGCTGTGGATCCTGCCGACCGTCGGCTGCGTCAACGGCATTGCGCGTCAAATTCAGACGCGTTTCCTGAAAGAGACCAACAATGCCGAAGGCACCGACGGCGTGCATCTGTTCAGCCACACCTACGGCTGCTCGCAGCTGGGCGATGACCACATCAATACCCGCACCATGCTGCAAAACATGGTGCGCCACCCGAACGCGGGCGCGGTGCTGGTGATCGGCCTCGGCTGCGAAAACAACCAGGTGGATGCCTTCCGCGACACGTTGGGCGAATTCGCTCCTGAGCGCGTGCACTTCATGGTGTGCCAGCATCAGGACGACGAAGTGGAGGCGGGCGTTGAGCTGCTGCACCAGCTTTATGAGGTGATGCGCCACGACAGGCGCGAGCCGGGCAGGCTGAGCGAGCTGAAGTTTGGGCTGGAGTGCGGTGGGTCTGACGGCCTTTCCGGGATCACCGCCAACCCGATGCTGGGCCGCTTCTCGGATTACGTGATCGCCAACGGCGGTACGACGGTGCTGACCGAAGTGCCGGAAATGTTCGGCGCGGAGCGCATTCTGATGAGCCACTGCCGCGACGAAGAGACGTTTGAGAAGACCGTTACCATGGTGAATGACTTCAAACAGTACTTCATCGCCCACAATCAGCCGATTTATGAAAACCCGTCGCCGGGTAATAAGGCGGGTGGGATCACCACGCTGGAGGAGAAATCCCTCGGCTGCACCCAGAAAGCGGGCGCCAGCCAGGTGGTGGATGTTCTGCGCTACGGCGAACGCCTGAAAACCCACGGTCTGAACCTGCTGAGCGCACCGGGTAACGATGCGGTCGCCACCAGCGCGCTGGCAGGGGCGGGCTGTCATATGGTGCTGTTCAGCACCGGTCGCGGTACGCCATACGGCGGTTTTGTGCCGACGGTCAAAATCGCCACCAACAGCGAGCTGGCGGCGAAGAAAAAACACTGGATCGACTTTGATGCGGGCCAGCTGATCCACGGCAAAGCGATGCCGCAGCTGCTGACGGAGTTCGTGGACACTATCGTGGAGTTTGCTAACGGCAGGCAGACCTGCAATGAGAAGAACGACTTCCGCGAGCTGGCGATCTTTAAGAGTGGTGTGACGCTTTAATCGGTGCGGCCTGATGCCCTCTCCCACGGGGAGAGGGTACAAACACTAAAAACGGCAACCTCAGGGTTGCCGTTTTGCTGTTAACCTCGCAGGGCATTCTTCGCTAAACGCGCGTCTTCCGCCTGACAGGCCGCTGCGGTGAACAGCACGTCGGTTGAGGAGTTCAGCGCGGTTTCACAGGAGTCCTGCAGCACGCCGATGATGAAGCCGACGGCCACAACCTGCATCGCAATCTCGTTCGGGATGCCAAACATATTGCACGCCAGCGGGATCAGCAGCAGCGAACCGCCCGCCACGCCGGATGCGCCGCAGGCACACAGCGACGCCACCACGCTCAACAGCAGCGCCGTTGGCAGATCAACAGGAATACCCAGCGTATGCACCGCCGCCAGGGTCAGCACGGTGATAGTAATAGCGGCGCCCGCCATGTTCACGGTCGCGCCCAGCGGGATCGACACGGAGTAGGTATCGCGGTCCAGGTTCAGCTTCTCTGCCAGCGCCATGTTAACCGGAATGTTCGCCGCAGAGCTGCGGGTGAAGAAGGCATACACGCCGCTCTCGCGCAGGCAGGTCAGCACCAGCGGATACGGGTTGCGGCGGATCTGCCAGAACACTAGCAGCGGGTTGATCACCAGCGCCACCAGCAGCATACAGCCGACCAGAACAACCAGCAGCTGCGCGTAGCCCCACAGCGCGTCGAAACCGGTGGTCGCCAGCGTGGAAGAGACCAGCCCGAAAATACCGACTGGCGCAAAGCGAATCACCAGCTTCACCATAAAGGTGACGGCGTTCGACATATCATTCACCAGGTTTTTCGTGGTTTCGTTGCCGTGACGCAGCGCGAAGCCCAGTCCAATCGCCCAGACCAGGATGCCAATGTAGTTTCCGCTCATCAGCGCGGTGATGGGGTTAGAAACCATGCTCATCAGCAGGCCGCGAAGGACTTCGACAATGCCGGACGGCGGCGTTATATCACCGGCCGCGCTGGTCAGGTGCAGTGTGGACGGGAACAGGAAGCTGAACACAACGGCCGTTAAGGCCGCAGAGAAGGTTCCCAGCAGATACAGGAACAGAATTGGGCGAATGTTGGTTTTTTGTCCGTGCTGGTGGTTGGCAATCGACGCCATCACCAGCATCAGCACCAGTACCGGTGCGACGGCCTTCAGCGCGCCAACGAAAAGGGTGCCGAGCAGCCCCGTGGCTTCCGCGGCAGGTTTTGACACCATCGCCAGCAGAATACCCAGTACCAACCCGACCAGAATTTGTTTTACAAGGCTGCCCTGCGCCAGGCGCGCGAACAGACCGCGTGATTGTGTGCTCATACGTTATTCCTGAGTGAAATTGCGTTCCATCCTGGATGTGCTCTAAGTCACATTTGTGTCCGGATGTAAGTATTTGTTTGCCTGGTTGAGTATCAGGGAAAGGAGCGAAAGGCGGAAGCGTAAAATGCTGGATTTTACGTGTTGCGTCATGTTTTTTAACTATTGGTTAACGAAAATGCCGGGTGGCGCTGCGCTTACCCGGCCTGCATTGCATTTCCCCCTCTCCCTGTGGGCTGAGGGATCCCCAGTAATTTTTAAGCAGAAGCAATAATGCTGTTTCAGAACGATTTAAGGCTTTCAGCGATGCTATGGTCCGGCTGTAAATCGCTGAGGCGTTTCCGTAAGGCCGGGGCGAGGCGCACGGATGCGCCGAGAGGGCGTGGCCTGCAGGGATGCAGGCTCATGCCCGACCCGATAGCCTGAAGGAATAAGCTGAGGGCACCGCGAAGCGGCGATTTACCGCCGGGAGCCCGGGTCGCCAGGGCGGTGGCGATTGAGCCGCCCTGGCACGTTCACCGGCCATGTCCTTACAGAGTAGCAAGGAACATAAAGTGAACGGAATGACCACCAGAGCCGTATGTTCCCCCTCACCCTAACCCTCTCCCCAAAGGGGCGAGGGGATTGTTCACTGCTCGCATTAATTTGTGGAGATCCCTCAGCCCTGTGGGAGAGGGTCGGGATGAGAGCATCAGCCCGCACCGAACGTTTTACTCCACCTGCTGCTTCTTATCGTGCTGGCGGTTAACCCAGGTATTGATAAGCAGCGTCACCAGCAGAATGCCGAACACCACGCCAAGCGAGATAGCGATTGGGATGTGGTAGAAATCGACGATCAGCATCTTGATACCGATAAACACCAGGATCACCGACAGGCCGTACTTCAGCATCGAGAAGCGCTCCGCCGCGCCTGCCAGCAGGAAGTACATGGCACGCAGACCGAGGATCGCAAACAGGTTAGAAGTCAGCACGATGAACGGGTCGGTGGTCACCGCGAAGATTGCCGGGATGCTGTCTACGGCGAAAATCACGTCGCTCAGCTCGACCAGAATCAGCACCAGCAGCAGCGGGGTAGCAAACAGCAGGCCGTTCTTACGCACGAAGAAGTGCTCGCTCTCGATCTTGTCGGTCATGCGCAGATGGCCGCGGATCCACTTCACCAGCGGCTTATCGCCGATACCGGTATCGTCTTCTTTCGCCAGCGCCATTTTGACCCCGGTGAACAGCAGGAACGCGCCGAACACGTACAGCAGCCATTCGAACTGGGTAATCAGCCAGCTGCCGGCGAAGATCATGATGGTACGCAGGACAATGGCACCCAGCACGCCGTATACCAGCACGCGGCGCTGCAGGGCCGCAGGCACGGCAAAGTAGCTGAACAGCATCAGCCAGACGAAGACGTTATCAACCGCCAGGGCTTTTTCAATCAGATAGCCGGTGAGGAAGGCGAGCGCCTGAGGATCGGCCACCGCACGGCCTTCGGTCGAGGCCAGATACCACCAGAAGGCGGCGCAGAAAAGGAGTGAGAGGCTAACCCACACCAGCGACCAGACGGCGGCCTGCTTGACGCTCATGCCGTGCTCGCCGCGACGACCCTGCAAAAAGAGGTCGATCGCCAGCATGATGAGCACGACAACCGCGAATCCGCCCCACAGCATTGGAGTGCCGACAGAATGCATACTATTTTCCTTACACATAAAAAACAAAAACGGCTATGGTCAGAAGACGATAGCCGTTAGCTTTTTATGCATAGACCTCGCCTCCCGGCAAGGTCTCACTTACAACCACGAAGGTTGCCCGGCGACCGGATGCGGTTTTGCACGCATCGTAATGACGATCCACCGGCGAAGAAGTTACTCCCCTTTGCAGGTAACAAAATATGTCAGACCATTGGTTTCGTCAATGGTCTGCGCCGTTTCATTACACACCTTTACGCGATAGCTTCCGCGCTCACGCCGTCTGCCGGGAACACCACGCCGGTCTGGCGGCGGATCTCCGTTTGCAGCTTCGCCGTGGTGCGGCTAACCGCGATGCCAGGGTGATTCACTTCGTTGTCTTCCACCAGACGCGCGAAGACCTCTGCCTCATAGAGCATAGTGTTAATATGCTGAGGCTGCGTCAGCTCCTGCGCTTTCCCGCCGCGCGGCACAAAGCTCACCTTCTGGCATTCGGAGATTTTCTCGATGACCAGTGACCCGGCTTCGCCCTGAATTTCGCTCGGCAACACGGAATCGCTCACCTTGGAGTGCTGCAGGGTGACGCTAAAATCACCGTAATCCAGCACCACCAAACCGTGCGCATCCACGCCGCTCTCCAGCAGGCTGGCGGTGGCCGTGACGCCGTGCGGCTCGCCCCACAGCGCGACCGCAGAGGCCAGGCAGTAAAAACCAATGTCCATGATGGAGCCGTTTGAGAAGGCCGGATTAAAGGTATTCGGGTTTTCGCCGTCGAGATAGCGCTGATAGCGCGACGAATACTGGCAGTAGTTGATAAAGGCTTTACGCACTTTGCCAATTTTCGGCAGGGACTGCTGCAGCAGCAGGAAATTCGGCAGGCTTGCGGTTTTGAATGCTTCGAACAGCACCACCTGATTTTCGCGGGCAAGCGCAATGGCCGCTTCCACTTCCTCAATATTCGAGGCCAGCGGCTTCTCGCAGATCACATGCTTTTTATGGCTGAGAAACAGCGCCGTTTGCGGGAAGTGCAAGGAGTTCGGGCTGGCGATATAGACCGCGTCAATGGCGTCGCTTTGCGCCATCTCATCAAGGGAGGTAAAGAGATGTTCGACGAGGTAGTCGTTAGCAAAACTCTGCGCCTGCTCAAGGCTGCGGGAGTAAACTGCGGTGAGTTTAAGTTTGCCGGTTTCGTGGGCGGCGTCGACGAACTGGCGCGTGATCCAGTTCGTACCAATGACTGCGAAACGTATCATAAACGTTTACGTACTCCGTAGCGGGGAACCTTAAGCCACTTTAGCACGGGATTATTGCAAAACCAGTGCGCTATTCCGCATTACCATTTAACGATAAATGCGTAAGCCACAAACGGGTGTCAAACTCCAGCTGATGGTACTGCGGCTCCATGTGGCAGCACAGGGAATAGAACGCTTTGTCGTGCTCTTTCTCTTTCAGATGCGCCAGCTCATGGACCACGATCATCCGCAGAAAGGCTTCCGGCGCGTTACGGAAAACCGTCGCGACGCGGATTTCGGCCTTCGCCTTCAGCTTGCCGCCCTGCACGCGGGAAATCGCAGTGTGCAGGCCGAGCGCGTTTTTTAGCACGTGGATCTTGTTGTCGTACATCACCTTGTTGATCGGCGGCGCGCTCTTCAGATACCGGTTTTTCAGATCCTGCGTATACTGCCAGAGGGCCTTATCGGTCGCGAAATCGTGCGTGCCGGGATAGCGTTTTTCCAGTACCGCGCCGAGCTTTTGCTCGGCAATCAGGGTGCGAACCTGAGAAAGTAAATGCTCCGGGTAGCCCTGGAGATAAGTTAGTTGGTTCATCAACGCCCCAAATCGACAATAAAACGGGTATACTCACGCACCCTTTTCAGGGATACGCCAAATTTTACCATTCAGGAGGGCCGATGAGCCACTTAGACAACGGTTTCCGTTCACTCAACCTTAAACGTTTCCCGGAGACGGACGACGTTAACCCGCTTCAGGCGTGGGAAGCGGCGGATGAATATCTGCTGCAGCAGTTGGATGAGACTGAAATCCGCGGCCCGGTTTTGATCCTGAATGACGCGTTTGGCGCGCTCGGCTGCGCCCTTGCGGAGCACACGCCTTACAGCATCGGCGATTCCTACTTAAGCGAGCTGGCAACGCGTGAAAACCTGCGCCATAACGACCTCGACGAGTCCAGCGTGAAGTTCCTCGACAGCACCGCGGACTACCCGCAGGCACCGGGCGTGGTTCTGATTAAAGTGCCAAAAACCATGGCGCTGCTGGAGCAGCAGCTGCGCGCGCTGCGTAAGGTCGTGACGCCGGAAACCCGCATCATCGCGGGTGCCAAAGCGCGCGATATTCACACCTCGACGCTGGAGCTGTTCGAGAAGGTCCTTGGCCCAACCACCACGACACTAGCCTGGAAAAAAGCGCGCCTGATCAACTGCACATTCAGCGCACCGGAGCTGGCCGACGCGCCGGAGACGCTGAGCTGGAAGCTGGAAGGGACCGACTGGACCATCCACAACCATGCGAACGTTTTCTCCCGCACCGGTCTGGATATCGGGGCGCGTTTCTTTATGGAGCACCTGCCAGAAAACCTGGAAGGGGAAATCGTCGATCTGGGCTGCGGCAACGGCGTAATTGGCCTGACGCTGCTGGCGAAAAACCCGGAAGCCAGCGTGGTGTTCAGCGACGAGTCGCCGATGGCGGTGGCCTCCAGCCGTCTGAACGTTGAAAGCAACATGCCGGAAGCGGTGGATCGCTGCGAGTTTATGATCAACAACGCGCTCTCCGGCGTAGAGCCTTTCCGCTTTAATGCGGTGTTCTGCAACCCGCCGTTCCACCAGAAGCATGCCCTGACGGATAACGTCGCGTGGGAGATGTTCCACCACGCGCGCCGCTGCCTGAAAATCAACGGCGAGCTGTACATCGTGGCGAACCGCCACCTGGACTACTTCCACAAGCTGAAGAAGATTTTCGGCAACTGCGTCACCATTGCCACCAATAACAAATTCGTGGTGCTGAAATCGGTGAAGCTGGGACGTCGTCGCTAAATAACCAGCGCAAGCTGGGTGCCCTGCGCAATGGCTCGCCGCGCATCCAGCTCCATCGCCACGTCGCACCCGCCGATCAAATGCACCGTTTTACCCGCCTCGCGCAGCGGATCGGCCAGATCCCGCTTTGGCTCCTGCCCGGCGCACAAAATGACATGATCCACGCGCAGCAGCTGCGGCTCGCCGCCGATCGTGACGTGCAGACCCTCGTCGTCGATCTTCTGGTAGCTCACCGCCGGGATCATTTTCACCCCGCGCGAGAGCAGGGTGGCGCGGTGGATCCAGCCCGTGGTTTTGCCCAGCCCTTCGCCCGGCTTGCTGGCCTTACGCTGGAGCATTACGATCTGGCGCGGGCTTTTCGGCAGCTGCGGCCCTTCAGGGCGTAATCCGCCGGACTGGCTCAGGCTGGTATCAATGCCCCATTCTACGCAAAACTCGGCAATGTTCTGGCTGGTGGCCTCGCCCGGCTGGCTTAAATACATGGCGGTATCAAAGCCGATCCCGCCGCAGCCGATAATCGCCACCTTCTCGCCAACCGGCGTTTTGTCTCGCAATACATCCAGATAGCTCAACACCTTCGGATGATCGATACCTTCGATCGCAGGCGTTCGCGGTACGATCCCGCTCGCCAGGATCACCTCGTCAAAACCGATCAGATCCGCCGCATTTACAAACTGGTTAAGCCGCAGCTCGACGCCCGTCAGCTCGATCATCCGGCGGTAGTAGCGCAGTGTTTCATAGAACTCTTCTTTGCCGGGGATCTGTTTGGCGATATTAAACTGACCGCCAATCTCCGCCAGCGCATCAAACAGCGTCACGCTGTGCCCGCGCGAAGCGGCGTTCACCGCAAACGCCAGCCCTGCGGGGCCAGCGCCCACAACGGCCAGGCGTTTTTTATTGACCGCCGGAACCACCGGCATTTTGGTTTCATGACAGGCGCGCGGGTTAACCAGACAGGAGGTGACCTTTCCGACGAAGATCTGATCCAGACAGGCCTGGTTACAGCCGATGCAGGTGTTGATCTCATCCGCCCGGCCGCTTTGTGCTTTAGACAGCAGTTCGGCATCCGCGAGGAACGGCCGCGCCATCGACACCATATCGGCGTCGCCGCGTGAAATCACATCGTCCGCCACCTGCGGGTCGTTAATGCGGTTAGTGGTGACCAGCGGAACGGACACTTTACCTTTCAGCTTCCGCGTCACCCAGCTGAACGCCGCACGCGGCACCGGCGTGGCGATGGTCGGGATGCGCGCCTCATGCCAGCCGATGCCTGTGTTGATAATCGTGGCACCTGCTGCTTCAATCGCCTGCGCCAGCTGCACGGTTTCGTCGAACGTGCCACCGCCCTCTACCAGGTCGAGCATCGACAGGCGGAAGATGATAATATAGTCTGCGCCCGCGCGTTCGCGCACCGCGCGCACCACCTCCACGGCAAAGCGCATCCGGCGGGCATAGTCGCCGCCCCATTCGTCGTCGCGCTGGTTGGTGCGGGCGGCGAGGAATTCGTTGATCAGGTAGCCTTCTGAACCCATCACCTCAACGCCGTCGTAGCCCGCCTCGCGCGCCAGCGCCGCGCAGCGGGCGAAGTCGTCGATTAGCGCCAGGATCTCGTCGTGGGTCAGGGCATGAGGTTTAAAACGGTTAATCGGCGCCTGAAGAGCCGACGGCGCGACCAGGTTCGGCTGATAGCTGTAGCGTCCGGTGTGCAGGATTTGCAGGGCGATTTTACCGCCCTCTCGGTGTACCGCGTCGGTCACAATGCGGTGGTGCGGCAGCTGTGACGCATCGTTCAGGACCGCGCCGCCCTCCATGCCCACGCCGGAAGGCGCAGGGGCCACGCCGCCGGTGACAATCAGCGCCACCCCGTGGCGGGCGCGCTCGGCATAGAAGGCTGCCAGACGCTCGGCCCCGTCCGGATGCTCCTCCAGCCCGGTGTGCATCGACCCCATCAACACGCGGTTTTTGAGTGTGGTGAACCCCAGATCGAGAGGGGCGAATAACGACGTGTAGCGGCTCATAGTCTCTTCCAGTGTAAAA
Source organism: Enterobacter sp. MG-EB028 (assembly GCF_056673305.1). NCBI lineage: Bacteria > Pseudomonadati > Pseudomonadota > Gammaproteobacteria > Enterobacterales > Enterobacteriaceae > Enterobacter > Enterobacter sp. MG-EB028. The sequence continues at coordinate 4,156,157 of NZ_CP195079.1, read as the reverse complement.
TTATTGTTATGTGGTCGGATGAGTTACTAATTTAGCCAGCGGGGAGTAAAAGGGAAAAGGGGAATGCGGTGATTGTGATGGGATTCAAATAATGCCCCTCACCCTAACCCTCTCCCCGGAGGGGAGAGGGGGCTGTCCGGTGCGATCTTAAAGAATCAGCTCGATCTGGTTTTTTCCCTCTCCCCTTTGGGAAGAGGGGCAGGGTGAGGGGTGTGGGTTTTTACTAACCCCGGAGCCTGCCACATCGACGTCGTCAGCCCGCTGTCCACCAGCCCAAGCTGGTCGGCGTACACCGCCTGCCATTTCTGCATCATGCCGTCGTACAGCTCGCGGTGCTGCGGGTTTGGCGTGAACTCGCGGCTCCACTTCACCAGCCGTTCGCCCGTCGAGGCCATATCCGCAAACAGCCCCGCGCCAGCTCCTGCGGCAATCGCGCAGCCGAGCGCCGTTGCCTCTTTCACTTCCGGCACGCGCACCGGCAGCCCGGTGACGTCGCTTAAGATCTGGCTCCACAGGGCGCCTTTGGAACCGCCGCCCGCAAACACCAGGCTCTCAAAGGTCACGCCGGAGAAGCGAGAGATCTGCGCCAGGTTGCAGGCCGAGACGATCGCCGCGTTCTCTTCAAGGGCACGGAACAGCGTCGCTTTGTTGCACTTTTCCGGGTCGATGGAGAGGTTGATAAACGACGGCGCGGCGTGGTACCACTGCTTGAAATGCATCGCGTCGGAGAAGATCGGCATCACCCCGTGGGAGCCTGCCGGTACGCGGCTCGCCATCTCTTCCAGCAGGGAATAGGTGTCCATCCCCATCCGCTCGGCAATCAGCTTCTCCTCCGCGCAGAAGGCGTCGCGGAACCAGCGCATGGTCAGCCCGGTAAAGAAGCTGATCGACTCCGCCTGCGCCATGCCGGGAATCACGTGCGGGTTCACGCGGATGTTCATCTCGGGGTCGGTGCGCACCTGCGGCAGGTTTACGACCTGCTGCCAGAAGGTGCCGCCCAGCACCGCGGTTTGCCCGGCGCGAACTACGCCCAGCCCCAGACAGCCCAGCTGCACGTCGCCGCCGCCCATCACCACCGGGGTGCCCTCGCGCAGGCCGCTCTGCAGCGCGGCCTCTCTGGTGACAGCGCCCAGCACGGTGCCGGTCTCTTTCACCGGGGAGAGGATATCGGCGCGCAGGCCGGCCATGTCGAGCAGCGCCGGGCGCCAGTCGCGGGAGAAGAGATCCAGCATGCCCGTCGTGCCCGCGTTAGACGGGTCGACCGCCAGCTCGCCGGAGAGCTTCGCCGCCAGCCAGTCGCTGATCATGGTGATAGTCGCGGCCTTGCGATAAATATCCGGACGGTGGTGCGCCAGCCACAGCAGGCGCGGCATGGCGCTCAGCGCCAGCGTTTGCCCTGAGACGTCATACACTTCGGATTCAAAACGGTAATCGTGGATCTCTTTGAGTTCGGCCACCTCGCGGCTAGCGCGGGCGTCGACGTTGGCGCAGGCCCAGATGGCCTCGCCGTTGCGGTCGTACAGCACGATCCCTTCGCGCATCGAGCAGCAGGCGACGGACTGAATGTCCGCCGCGCTCAGGCGCGCACGCTCCAGCGCCTGATGAATGCACCGGCAGGCCAGCTGCCAGTTGGTTTCGAGGTCGAACTCCATCGACCCCGGCACGTTCTCCACGCTCAGGTGCTTCCACTCGGCCTGGCCGACGGCAATCTGGTGGCCCTGTAAATCGAAAATCACGGCGCGAACGCTGCCTGTCCCTGCATCTAACGCTAAAAGGTAACTCATGAGCTTGCCTCGTTGTTAGCGCAGGGCAACCCCGTTACGTAAGGGCCAGCACCGCGCGGGCTGTCGTCTCCTCCGTCACCAGGCCATTGATACGGCGACCCTTCAGTGCGGCATAAATCGCATCGGCTTTCTCTTCTCCTCCGGCCACGCCAACGATGGTGGGCAGCTGCGCCAGTTCATCGAGCGTGACGCCCAGTAATTCTTTATGGATCTCCAGCTCCTCAACGCATTCTCCCTCGGCATTGAGGAAATAGCCGAGAATATCGCCGACCGCGCCTTTGCGGGCATACATCAGCTGTTCACCTTCGCTGATATAGCCGGAGCGCAGTATGGTGGCGTCACGGCGCTGGTTCACCGAACCAATGCCGACCACCGCCACGTCGGCGGCGGTGGCGGCGAGGATCACGTCCCGCACGCTGGTCTCGCGTTTTAAGATCCCGGCCACCTCGGCGGATGACACGCGAAGCGGGGCGGGGATCATGCTGACGCTGCAGGCCGCGTCCAGCTGGCCGATGCCGGTCATATACGGCCCGACGCCGCCGGAGAGCGTCACCAGGCGGATCTGCTGCGAGCTGATAAAGCCGCTCAGGTGCTGCAGGCTGCTCATGGTGGTTTCACCAAACCCCACCGCCAGCAGTTGGCCGGGCTCCAGCACGCCCATCAAGGACTGCGCCGCGCCTATGCCCAGCCGCACGTTCATCGGCGGCGTATTTAACGCGGGCATCACGCGCACCAGCTTCAGGCCAAAGCGCTGCTGTAGCTCGGTCTCCAGCGACAGGCAGCCCTCGTAGCGGGAGTTGATCTGCACGCGGATCACCCCGGACTGCCGGCCCTTCTCCAGCAGGCGGGAGATCTTCAAACGCGGCAGCCCGAGCCGCTCGCCGATGTCGTTCTGGGTTAATCCGTCGTGGTAGTAGCACCAGGCCACGCGCGCAACCAGCTCCTCTTCCGCCAGCGCCAGCCCGGCAAACCGTCCTTCTTCCGCAGTGCGTTTATCGCTCATAGTTGAACTCTTATAAAAATTTAGATCATATGTTCGTGATGGCGCGGAGGGAAAGTGTGAGCCACGCGACAAAACGGATCATTTCGATCGTTTCTGGTTTATCTGTATCTCAATCGATAAAACTGTGATCCCTGCACGGTTGTAAATATAGTTCACCGTCTACGCTTTTGAACATTATTAAATCTAAAAATCATTTGTTCAATAGCGGAGCGATGATGACCTCACTTCTCGACGCGCGGAATATCAGCAAGCAGTTCTCAGGCGTGCCGGTTCTTAAAGGCATTGATTTCACGCTGCTTGCGGGCCAGGTGCACGCCCTGATGGGCGGAAACGGCGCGGGAAAATCGACGCTGATGAAGATCATCGCCGGGGTCGAGACGCCGGACAGCGGTGAACTTTCTGTCGAGGGGCAGTCATATGCGCGGCTCACGCCCGTGCAGGCGCACAGGTTAGGCATTTACCTGGTGCCGCAGGAGCCGCTGCTGTTCCCCAACCTGACGGTGCGGGAAAACATCCTGTTCCGCCTGCCGCGTGAGCGCGATCTGGAAAAGCGGCTGGCGGAGAAACTCCAGCAGCTGCAGTGCCAGCTTAACCTCGACGCTGCCGCCAGCACCCTGGAGGTGGCGGATCAGCAGATGGTGGAGATCCTGCGCGGGCTGATGCGCAACGCGAGGATCCTGATCCTCGACGAACCTACGGCCTCCCTCACACCCGGCGAAACCGAACGGCTGTTTCGCCAGATCCGCGCCCTGCAGGATCTTGGCGTCGGGATTGTCTTTATCTCGCACAAGCTGCCGGAAATTCGCATGCTTTCGAGCCACGTCTCGGTGATGCGCGACGGTGCGGTGGTGCTGAGCGGCGAAACCGCGCAGTTTGACGATGGCGCCCTGATCGCCGCCATGACGCCGGTCAGCCGGGAGAAATCTCTCAGCGATACGCAAAAGCTGTGGCTGGCGCTGCCGGGCAACCGCCGCACCCAGCCGCAGGATTTTCCGGTGCTGCGGGTGGAGGATCTTACCGGAGAAGGGTTTATCGATCTTAGCCTTGAGATCTACGCCGGGGAGATCGTCGGCCTGGCCGGGCTGGTGGGATCCGGGCGCACCGAGTTTGCGGAAACGCTCTACGGCCTGCGGCCCGTGCGCGGGGGCCGCGTCTGGCTGGAGAATCAGGACATTACAGGCGAGCCGGTAAGTTCACGCCTGGAAAAAGGGCTGGTCTACCTGCCGGAAGACAGGCAGGTGTCCGGCCTGTTCCTCGACGCGCCGATCCGCTGGAACACGGTGGCGCTGAACGAGCCGTCTCTCTGGCAGCAGCGCAAGCGGGAGTCTGCGGTGGTGGAGCGCTACCACCGGGCGCTGGGGATCAAGCTCAACCATGCGGATCAAACCGTGCGCACGCTCTCTGGCGGCAACCAGCAGAAGGTGCTGCTGGCGCGCTGCCTGGAGGCCAACCCTTTACTGCTGATCGTCGATGAACCGACGCGCGGCGTGGACGTCTCGGCGCGCGCTGACATCTATCAGCTCATTAAAAGCGTGGCGGCGCAGAACGTGGCGGTGCTGATGATCTCAAGCGATCTCGACGAGTTTCCGGGCCTCGCGGATCGCGTGCTGGTGATGCATCAGGGGGTACTCAGCGGCGAGCTGCCGCGCCACGCCGTCAGCCTCGACAGAATGATGGCGCTGGCGTTCGGAGGGCAATCATGAAGACCTTACTCAAAAACCGCGAGCTGAGCGCGTTTCTCGCCATTCTGGCGCTGTTCGCCGTGCTGGTGGCGCTGAACCCGTCCTACCTGAGTTTACAGACGCTGGGGATGATCTTCGCCAGCTCGCAGATCCTGATCCTGCTGGCCATCGGTGCCGCGCTGGTGATGCTGACGCGCAATATCGACGTGTCCGTCGGCTCCATCGTTGGGCTGTCCGCCATTGCCGTCGGCGTGGCGCTGAACAGCGGCTACAGCCTGCCGGTTTCCATTCTTTTCGCGTTGTCGACTGGCGCGCTGGCCGGGGCGTTTAACGGGTTTCTGGTGGTGGGGCTGCGCATCCCGGCGATTGTCGCCACCCTCGGCACGCTGGGGCTGTACCGCGGGGCGATGCTGCTCTGGACGGGCGGAAAGTGGATTGAAGGGCTGCCGCCGGGGCTGAAATCCCTCTCTGAGCCAGCCGCCGTCGGCATTTCGCCGCTCGGCATCGTGGTATTGATCGTCGCGGCCACGGGCGCATGGACGCTGTCGCGTACCGCGTTCGGGCGTGATTTTTACGCGGTGGGGGATAACCTCGCCGCCGCGCGCCAGCTGGGCGTGGCGGTGAACCGCACGCGCATGATTGCCTTTACCCTGAACGGCATGCTGGCGGCCTGCGCCGGGATCGTCTTTGCCGCGCAGATTGGCTTTGTGCCCAACCAGACCGGCAGCGGGCTGGAGATGAAGGCCATCGCCGCCTGCGTGCTCGGCGGCATTTCGCTGCTGGGCGGCACGGGCACGCTGGTTGGCGCGCTGCTCGGGGCCTTCTTCCTGACGCAAATCGACACTGTGCTGGTGCTGTTCAGGCTCCCGGCGTGGTGGAACGACTTTATCGCCGGGCTGGTGCTGCTGGGCGTGCTGGTGCTCGACGGGCGCCTGCGCCAGGCGCTGGCGCGTCATCAGCGGGCGCTGAAGTACGGTCGCTTCCAGCCGGGTAACAAAGGGGGAAAGCACGTCACCCCGTTTCCCAAACGCAAAAAAGAGGTGGCGTAAATGAGGCTTAACTGGGAAAGCGCGCTGCTGATTTTACTGGTGCTGGAGATCCTGCTCTTTGGCGCCATCAACCCGCGCATGCTCGACGTCAACATGCTGCTGTTCAGCACCAGCGACTTTATCTGCATCGGCATCGTGGCGCTGCCGCTCACGCTTGTGATCATCAGCGGCGGGATCGACATCTCCCTCGGCTCGACCATCGGCCTGTGCGCCATCGCGCTGGGCGTGATGATGCAGGCGGGGTGGCCGATGGCGGTCGCTGTTCCGCTGACGCTGCTGCTCGGCCTGCTGTGCGGATTATTTAATGCCGCGCTGATTCACTACACCGGCATCAGCCCGCTGGTTATCACCCTCGGCACGCTCTACCTCTACGGCGGCGGCGCGCTGCTGCTCTCCGGCATGGCGGGGGCGACGGGCTATGAGGGCATCGGCGGCTTCCCGGACAGCTTCACGGCGTTCGCTAACCTCACGGTGCTGGGTCTGCCGATCCCGCTGGTGCTGTTCGCGGTGATTACCGCCTTCTTCTGGCTGATTACCCACCGGGGGCGCTTTGGCCGACATCTGTTTTTAATCGGTCAGAACCCGCGCGCGGCGCGCTATGCGGCGCTGTCGGTGAACGGCATGCCCTACGCGCTGTACGGTCTGGTGGGCGTGGCCTCGGCGATTGCCGCGCTGGTGATGGTCTCCTATTTCGGCTCCGCGCGTTCGGATCTGGGGCGCGATTTGCTCATGCCCGCGCTGACCGCCGCCGTGCTCGGCGGGGCCAATATCTACGGCGGTTCAGGTTCGGTTGTCGGTACGGCGCTGGCGGCGCTGCTGGTGGGCTACCTGCAGCAGGGTTTACAGATGGTCGGCATCCCAAACCAGGTTTCGAGCGCGCTGTCAGGGGCGCTGCTGGTTGTGGTGGTGATGGGACGTTCGCTGAGTCTGCACCGCGAGTGGGTGCGTTCTCTCTTCAGAAAACTATCCGGAGCGTAAGATGAAAACAAAACTGTTTGTCCTGGCAATGGCCCTCAGCTTCGCCTCGGCGCAGGCGGCGGAGCGCATTGCCTTTATCCCGAAGCTGGTAGGCGTGGGCTTCTTCACCAGCGGCGGCAACGGCGCAAAAGAGGCGGGGAAAGACCTCGGCGTGGACGTGACCTACGACGGCCCAACCGAGCCGAGCGTCTCCGGCCAGGTGCAGCTCATCAATAACTTCGTTAACCAGGGCTATAACGCCATTATCGTCTCCGCCGTGTCGCCGGACGGCCTCTGCCCGGCGCTGAAGCGCGCGATGCAGCGCGGCGTCAAGGTCCTGACCTGGGATTCCGACACCAAACCGGAGTGCCGCAGCATCTACATCAACCAGGGGACGCCGGAGCAGCTTGGCGGCCTGCTGGTGGAGATGGCGGGCAAGCAGGTCACCAAACCGAACGCTAAAGTGGCGTTCTTCTACTCCAGCCCCACCGTTACCGACCAGAACCAGTGGGTGAAAGAGGCGAAAGCCAAAATCGAGAAAGATCACCCGCAGTGGCAGATCGTCACCACCCAGTTTGGCTATAACGACGCCACCAAATCCCTGCAAACCGCTGAAGGGATCTTAAAAGCGTATCCGGATCTGGATGCGATCATTGCCCCGGACGCCAACGCGCTGCCGGCAGCGGCACAGGCGGCGGAAAACCTGAAGCGCGAAGGGGTGGCGATTGTCGGCTTCAGCACACCGAACGTGATGCGCCCTTACGTTGAGCGCGGCACGGTGAAGGCCTTCGGCCTGTGGGATGTGGTGCAACAGGGCAAAATTGCGGTCAATGTCGCCGATCGCCTGCTGAAAAAAGGCGATCTTAACGTCGGCGACAGCGTGGACGTAAAAGATATCGGCGCGCTGAAGGTCGAGCCGAACAGCGTGCAGGGCTACCAGTATGAGGCGAAGGGCAACGGCATCGTGCTGCTGCCGGAGCGCGTGGTGTTCACTAAAGAGAACATCAATAAATACGATTTCTGACGGGGGAGCAAATGGCTGATTTAGACGACATCAAAGACGGCAAGGATTTTGGCATCGGCACGCCGCAGCAGAATGTACCGTTCACGCTGAAAGGCTGCGGCTCGCTGGACTGGGGCATGCAGTCCCGGCTTTCACGCATCTTCAACCCGCAAAGCAACCGCACGGTGATGCTGGCCTTCGACCACGGCTATTTTCAGGGGCCGACCACCGGCCTTGAGCGTATCGACCTCTCTATCGCGCCGCTGTTTGGTGAAACCGACGTGCTGATGTGCTCCCGCGGAATCCTGAGAAGCCAGGTGCCCGCCGCGACGAACAAACCGGTGGTGCTGCGCGCCTCCGGCGGTAATTCGATTCTGGGCGAACTGTCCAACGAGTGCGTGGCGGTGGCGATGGAGGATGCCCTGCGCCTGAACGTCTGCGCCGTGGCGGCGCAGGTGTACATCGGAAGCCCGTTTGAGCACCAGTCGATCAACAATATCATCAAGCTGGTAGACGCGGGCGCGCGCTACGGCATGCCGACGCTTGCGGTGACGGGCGTCGGCAAAGAGATGGCGCGTGACGCGCGCTATTTCTCGCTCGCCAGCCGCATCGCCGCCGAAATGGGGGCGCAGTTCGTCAAAACCTATTACGTGGACGAGGGCTTTGAAAAAGTGACCGCCAGTTGCCCGGTGCCGATCGTCATCGCCGGGGGCAAAAAGCTGCCGGAGCACGAGGCGCTGGAGATGTGCTGGCGGGCGATCGACCAGGGCGCGTCCGGCGTGGACATGGGGCGTAATATCTTCCAGTCCAGCGCGCCGCTCGCCATGCTGAAGGCGGTGAAGAAAGTGGTTCACGAGAGCTGGAACGCCCGTGACGCGTTCCAGTTCTGGCAGGAAGAGAAACAGGGAGAAGCGAAATGAACGTGACGTTAGTGGAGATCAACATCAAACCCGAGCGCGTGGACGAGTTTCTGGAGGTGTTTCGCGCCAACCACGAGGGGGCAATCAGGGAGCCGGGGAACCTGCGCTTTGACGTCTTGCAGGATCCAAGGGTGAAAACCCGGTTCTTTATCTACGAAGCCTATAAAGACGAAGAGGCGGTGCTGGCGCACAAGCAAACGCCGCACTATCTGGCGTGCGTGGATAAGCTTGAGGAGCTGATGTCGGAGCCGCGCAAAAAACGCAGTTTTGTGGGGCTGTTGCCGGAGTAGCGGTCATGCCGGGTAAGCGCAAGCGCCACCCGGCGTTGTTCAGGCCAGCTTCAGCTCCGCAAGAATCGCAGCAAGTGCTTCGCGCGGCTCACCCTGAATAGCCTGAAGCGGGAAGGGTAGCGCGGGCGTTTTCGCTTTCCCGAGCATTTCTGCCGCTGCTGCCACCACCCGTAAGCTGCCGTAACGACGGAACAATTCCCACAGCGGCTCCAGCCGCTCGGATTGCGCCGCCTCTTTCGAACGGGCAATCGCCAGCGCTGTTTGCGGAAACAACCCGCCGATGACCGAATACCAGACGTCAAACCCGGCCTGCAGGGCAGATGCTGCCCGCCAGTCGCCGGCAATGCCCAGCGTGACGGTATCAGGGAGACGAGCGCGTACCTGCGACAGCTCCTCCGGCACGCGGCCAAGCTTAATGGATCCCACATTCGGCAGGGCCGCGGTAGCAAATAACAATTCATCGCTAAACGCAAAACCGGTCGTGGCGGGATTATCGTAAATACACAGCGGTACGGAGAGCTGGCAAGTCACCGCTTCATAGAGATTAAACGCTTCATCTTCCGTTAATCGCTGGTACGACACGGGTGCCATCAGCACGCCAGATGCACCTGCCGCTTGCGCGTCGTCAGCCAGACGCAGAATATCGTCCAGCCTAAGTGCGCCGATGCTGACGATGACCGGAACGTCATCAGCATGCTCCACCGCGCAGCGCGTGATTCGGCCGCGCTCTTCAACGGTCAGATAGGCATAACTTCCCGTTGAGCCCAAAATGCCCAGCGAATCCACGCCTGCGTCGACCACGGGGCGCAGAAGATTGATGAAGGATTGCTCGTCAAACATCCCATTTTTCAGGGGCGTTAACGGAAACGTGCTTAATCCGTGAAACATCGTGTTGTCCTCTTACAACGTCAGCAGCTGGACCTGAGCCGTGGCTCCCGGCATCAGCTGCTGCAGGTTGTTGACCAGCTCCTCTCCTGCCTCTTCCAGTGCTGCAAGCGGCATCGATGGCAGGCTTTCAAGAATAAACCACATGGATTGCGCCTGGCTGTCCAGACGCGTCCGTATCCCCTGGCGCCAGTTCCAGCGGCGGCAGGTGACGCCGAGGTCGTCGCGCCAGATAACCTCGCCCGGTTCCGGGTGTTCCACCACCGGCAGTCCCTCTTTGAAGGTATCAAACGGCTCGCTGCCGTCGGCCAGCGTCAGACGGGGCGCACCCGAGTACGCCGCGAGATTTTCCCCACCCACCGGAATGGCATAGCGAATGCTCACCGCGTTATAGATATCCACGACCGGATCCAGCGACGGCAGCGAACCGTCTTTCAGTACCCGCTTGCGCAGGGCAGAGGCCGAACAGGGCGTGCGTTTCGGTTTCGCACCGAAGGCTTTAAACACCTCATCCCAGTTTGAAAGGTGTGCATCAGCCCATGGCACATCATCATTCAACACCTGCCGGCAGGCCTGCGCCAGCGCGGCGGGCGCAACCTCCGGGTGGGTAATCGGCGCAGCTTCAACCAGAATGCTCAGTGCCCGAAAGCCCGGGGCAATCCCGGCAAGACGTGAGTCTATTGACGGCGTAACGAGAGACATAAATAATCCTGTATTGACTGTTTTATACCATGGTAGTGACCAATGACTGATAAAGTCAATATAATGACTGCGCAGGGTGCCGATGTTGCCCAGGTAAGCCTGGCTGTGGCGAACCGCATCCGCAACTGGCGGAAAGAGAAAAAGCTGTCGCTGGACGAGCTGTCCCGCCGGGCCAGCGTCAGCAAAGGGATGCTGGTGGAGATCGAAAAGGGCGCAGCCAACCCTAGCATCGCCATCCTGTGCAAGCTGGCCGCCGCGCTAGGCATCTCCGTGGCGGATATCGTCAACGTCTCCAGCGAGCCGCTGGTGCACGTTATCGAAGAAGCGGCGATTCCGGTGCTGTGGCAGGGCGAACAGGGCGGTTACGCCAGGCTGCTGGCAGGCACTGCGGGCCCGGATATGATTGAGTTATGGCAGTGGGAGATGCATCCGGGGGAGTATTTCACCTCGACAGGGCATCCGTTGGGAACCTTTGAGCTGTTGCACGTGAACGAAGGCGTGTTGACGCTGACGGTGGACGAGACGGTGACGCAGGTTAATGCAGGCGCATCGGCGGTGGCGAAAACCGAAGCCGCACACGGCTATGCGAATGAAGGCGATGCCGTGCTTCGTTTCACCATGACCGTGGCGGAGTTTCACCGTTAAAAAGCAGTCCGGTAGGGGATTCTACCGGGCGAGCTCCTTTCAGGAATGATGCTTTTGCAACGTAGCAAGCAGACTGTCTGCACAGTATTGTCTGAGGAGTTTCTCATCCCTCTCAGGCAGGTCGCTTTGAAGAAAGGCGTCCAGACCCTCGGTATCGACACCGTTATAAATAAAAATACGGGCGGGATCGTAAAGCGCCATCGTCTTAATCGACGCATTGGTGGTGATAAGCTTCCTGTTCAGAACCAAAGCTTCCAGCGCGCGAAGCGTTAATCCATTTTGCTCAGGTTTGTTTATTTCCAGCATAACTGAACAGCGTTTGGCTTTATCAATATTGTCCAGATAGCTGAGTTTTTTATTCTGGCAATTATCTGGGTAGTTATCCTGATTATTGTACTTATCCAGCAGATAAAAATCCGTCTTATAACCGCTATTTTCGAGCACTGGTGTGAGTGTGCGAAGAACTTCTGCACGAATGGGTTCATAGCCGCCGACAAAAAAGCAGCTTTTATTTTCAGTTGCGCTCTCATTTTGAAATTGCTGAATTTCTTGCCAGCTAAAAGGCAAAAACTGCTCAATCGCATGCAGATCATAGCGCTCGCAATCAGCAGGATCAAAGCTATAAATAGCATCAAAGAAGGGGCGAACGGTGTCGATGTAATACGCATCCTGCGCCAGTTGTCCAAGAAGACGACGTTTGCGCGTCAGGGCATCCACCGAGTCGCGCAGAATCAAAACTTTTTTACACGGCATGCTGGCGACATAATCCAGGAACGGAAAAACGCTATACCCATTACAAATCACAATATCATCGGGTTTTATTGCCGATAATTTAACGGCACAGTGCGCGCGCTTATGCCATTTTTTTAACGCCTGGCCTGGCAGTAGGGCATTGACCGATTTAAAGCGTCGCATAATGCGATTAATTTGCTTGACGGGGTGATCCTTTGCAAGCGAATTAAGCATCATGATTTCGAAAGGATTGACCCATTCCAGGAAAAAATAGCGCATGGTCCCTCAGGAGAAGATAGCCGATATAGGGGGGATGATAACTTATTCTGGCAGATGGGTCATTAAACTCCCCCTCGTCCGGAGGGGGAGTAGATATTACGCCTCTTCCACGCTCACCCGCAGCGCTGCCAGCGCTTTACGCGCCGCTTTCAGCACCTGCTCACACTGCTCAATGGTCAGCGTCAGCGGCGGTTCAATGCGGATGGTTTTCGAGTTGTTGAGCGTGCCGGCCACCAGCACCCGCTGGCGGAACATCTCGCTCGCGAAGCTGTAGCCGATTTCGTTGTCGACAAACTCAATCGCCATCAGCATCCCTTTGCCGCGTGCCTCCTGCACCAGGTCCGGGTACTCACGCCCCAGCTGGCGGAAGCCGTCCAGCAGCATGTCGCCTTTCTGCTCCGCCTGCGCGGGCAGGTTTTGCTCAAGCAGCACGTTGATGGTGGCCAGCGCCGCCGCACAGGCCAGCGGGTTGCCGCCAAAGGTGGTGGTATGCAGGAACGGATTGTCGAACAGCACCGAGAACACCTCTTCCGTTGCAACCGTTGCTCCTATTGGCATCACGCCGCCGCCGAGCGCTTTCGCCAGACATAGAATGTCCGGCTGAACGTTTTCATGCTCGCAGGCAAACATCCTGCCGGTGCGTCCCATCCCGGTCTGCACTTCGTCGAGGATCAGCAGCGCGCCAAACTCATCGCACAGCTGACGCACGGCGGGCAGATAGCCCTGCGGAGGGAGGATCACACCCCCTTCACCCTGAATCGGCTCCAGGATCACCGCCGCCACGTCATCGCCGGTTTTACGGCATTCGCTCAGCACGGTGCGCATGGCGTTGATGTCGCCAAACGGCACGTGGCGAAAGCCCGGCAGCAGCGGCATAAACGGCTTGCGGAAGGTGGATTTCGCGGTCGCCGACAGTGCGCCCAGGGATTTACCGTGGAACGCGCCGCTGGTGGCGATAAAGGTGAATTTCCCGCGCGGCGACTGGTACGCTTTGGCGAGCTTAATCGCCGCTTCGACCGATTCCGTGCCGCTGTTGCTGAAGAAGCTGTACTTCAGTTTGCCGGGGGTTAAGGCCGCCAGCGTTTTCGCGAGCATGGCGCGAAGCGGGTCGAGCAGTTCCTGGCTATGGAGAGGTTGTTTCGCAAGTTGATTCTGTACGGCGGAAACCACTACTGGATTACGGTGCCCCACGTTGAAGATACCGAAACCACCCAGGCAATCTATGAACTCCTGTCCCTGGGTGTCGACAAGCGTATTAAGACTTCCCGCTTGCCACTCTACGGCTCCGTAATCCCCGCCGGCGGTAACAGATTTGCGATACTCCAGAAAACCAGGATTGACGTGCTCTTTAAAGTAATCGATGACCTCTCGGTTAAGTTGTTTCATCTCCTCATGATCGAGCGTTCGCTTCTCAATGAGATTCAGTGCGTGCGCGGTACAGGCAAGAGCCGAGGCGCTGGAAGGTAACCTGTTCAAAATGTGCTCCCGGGGATCGCGTATCACATGATACTGGTTTAAGTATTGCAGGGATTACGCCACTTCAGATGACTTAACGAAAATCGGGATAAACGCCAGGTTAAAATATTGCTGCACAATATTTAATCATGCCAATACAACCGAAACGGGATTTCGCGGAACACGGCAACATACGTTGTGAGGGGCAGAAAAGGGCAATTGCACTAAAGGAGTGCATTGCTTGCGGCTTAAGTGGGCGTTAACAGGTCATATTTTGCAGGTAATTTCTTTGTGAAAGTATTTGAAATCAATGAATTATAAAATCTCACAAAAAGTGCGGTTTAAGTGAAATCTGCGATCTCCATCAACTTTAACAACTAAAGATAAATTGTTTACCGCCGAAAAAACAATAAACCACAAAATTAACATTCGAATAACCTGCAAGGAATGCCCATCATGTCTTCTCCCTCCTTTGTCACCCAGAATAATTATCCTCTGGACGATGACACCACCTTAATGTCTACCACAGACGTCCACAGCTACATTACCCACGCCAACGACACCTTTGTGCAGGTGAGCGGCTACCAGCTTGATGAGCTGACGGGCCAGCCGCACAATATGGTGCGCCACCCCGATATGCCAAAAGCCGCGTTTGCCGATATGTGGTACACGCTGCAGCAGGGCGAGCCGTGGAGCGGGATTGTCAAAAACCGACGCAAAAACGGTGACCACTACTGGGTGCGTGCGAATGCGGTGCCGATGGTACGCCGCGGGCAGGTGACGGGCTATATGTCGATCCGCACCAAAGCCACGGAGGAAGAGATTGCCGCCGTGGAGCCGCTCTACCGGGCGCTGAATAACGGGAGCTGTAAAAAACGTATTCACAAAGGGCTGGTGGTGCGTAAGGGCTGGCGGGGTAAACTTCCTGCAATGCCGCTGCGCTGGCGGGTACGCAGCGTGATGGCGGTACTCTTTGCCGCGCTTGCCGCTACCCTGCTGACGACCTCCGCAGGCTGGGCACCGCTCGCAGCGGCTGCCGTGGTATTGCTGCTGGGTACGCTGCTGTTTGAGCAGCAGATTGTCCGCCCGATCGAGAACGTGGCGCGTCAGGCGCTGAAGGTGGCGACCGGCGAGCGTAACAGTGTGCAGCATCTGAACCGCAGCGACGAGCTGGGGCTGACCCTGCGCGCGGTAGGACAACTGGGGCTGATGTGCCGCTGGCTCATCAATGACGTCTCAAGCCAGGTGATGAGCGTCCGTGACGGCAGCGACAGGCTGGCGCAGGGGAATGAAGCGCTGAACGATCGTACGCGTCAGACCGTGGCGAACGTGCAGCAGACCGTCGCAACGATGAATCAGATGGCCGCTTCCGTTCAGAGCAACTCTGAAACCGCCGCTGAGGTGGATAAACTCTCCGTTGCTGCGAGCAGCGCGGCGACGGAGGGCGGAAACGCGATGCAGACCGTCGTCAAAACCATGGACGACATCGCCGACAGCACGCAGCGAATTGGCTCAATTACCACCCTGATTAACGATATCGCTTTCCAGACCAATATCCTGGCGCTGAACGCGGCCGTTGAAGCGGCAAGGGCCGGCGAGCAGGGAAAAGGCTTTGCCGTAGTCGCGGGGGAAGTCCGCCATCTCGCCAGCCGCAGCGCGAATGCGGCTAACGATATCCGTAAGCTGATTGATGCCAGCGCCAGCAGGGTGCAGTCCGGCTCTGAGCAGGTGCACGCCGCAGGCCGCACGATGGATGACATTGTCGAGCAGGTGAAAAACGTGACGCAGCTTATCGCGCAGATCAGCCACTCGACGTCCGAGCAGGCCACCGGACTGTCAGAATTAACCCGTGCGGTGGCGGAGCTGGACAGCATCACGCAGAAAAATGCCGACCTGGTCGAGGAGAGCGCGCACATTTCTGCCATGGTTAAACACCGCGCCGGGCGTCTTAAGGATGCGGTAACGGTGCTCCATTGAGCCAGTAGTGTTCCGGAAAAGCCGTTTATACCGTAAGGAATAAACGGCTTTTTTATTTCTGCTTGTGACTATTAATATGTTTTATTGTTAATCAGATATTAAATAACTAAAGAAAGTGCCTCAGTTATTTATTCCTGCCTAAGTCAGTTTTCCGTGATGCTATTTTGTAAAACCCTGTTCTGGTGGACTGGTAACGATCGATGAGGCGGTATTAATAGCCTCTACCTATCCATTGTGATGGTTATGAAATAAAAAAACGATCAAAGTCATAAAGTTAGCGGATTCGTTACCGATAACAGCGATCGTCTGAGAAATAATCACATCGATGGAGAAAATATGTTCTTACATGACGTAAAGATCGGCACGAAATTATTTCTGGCGTTTGGATTCTTTATTGTCCTGATGGTAGTTAGCGCCAGTATGTCCTTACTGAGTCTGAACCGGGCTAACAACGGGATGCAATCCATCATTACCCATGATTATCCGACCACGGTAAAAGCGAACCAGTTAATCGACAACTTCCAGGAATTTATTAGCACTCAGCAGCTCATGTTGCTGGATGATAAGGGAACGTACACGGCGCAGTCGCAGCAGCATCTTAAAACGATCAGCGAACATATTACGTTGATTCTGGGTGAGCTAAACAGCGTGTTGCAGGATCCGAAATCACAGCAGGTCCTTGCCGAGATCCGCGACGTTCGTCAGCAGTATCTGGACTCGCGCTATCGCATTTTGCAGGCGGTGCAGAACAACGATCGCGCGGCTGCAATCCAGGAGATGATGACCCGCACCCTCACCGTACAGCAGGCCTATAAAGCCAAAGTGCAGGAGCTGATTGCGATTCAGAACCATGAGATGCAGAGCGCAGGGAAGCAGGTGGAAGGTGACTTTAAATCCAGCCGGCTGCTGCTGATCCTGATCACCCTGTTTAGCGTTGCGGCGGGCAGCCTGATTGGCTGGTTTATCGTGCGCGCTATTACTCGTCCGCTCGGCGAGGCGGTGAATTTTGCCAATGCCATTTCAGAGGGCGACCTGACGGGCAGCATCACGCCGCACGGCAAGGACGAAACGGGCCTGTTGCTGCACGCGCTGATGGAGATGAAAAACCGCCTGCTGGACATTGTGCAGCAGGTGCAAACCGGCTCGGAGAATATCTCCAGCGCGGCCGCGCAGATTGTCGCCGGGAACCAGGATCTGGCCGCGCGCACCGAAGAGCAGGCCAGCTCCGTTGAACAGACCGCCGCCTCGATGGAGCAGATCACCGCGACGGTGAAAAACACCGCCTCGCACACCGGCGAAGCGACCAACCTCTCGGCAGATGCCGCCACGGTGGTCAAAAACAACGGGGAGATGATGAAGCAGGTGACCAGCAAAATGCGCCTGATTAACGAGACGTCGAACCGAATGTCCGACATTATCGACCTGATCGACGCCATTGCCTTCCAGACCAACATTCTGGCGCTGAACGCGGCGGTGGAAGCGGCGCGTGCCGGCGAACACGGCCGTGGTTTTGCGGTGGTGGCCGGCGAGGTGCGCCAGCTTGCCCAGAAGAGCGCGTCGTCAGCCAGTGAAATCCGCGAGCTGATCGAGAGCTCCACCAGCCAGACCCAGGACGGGATGAACCTGGTGGAAAAAGCGAGCGCTCTGATCAACGGGATGGTCGGCAACGTGGAGGAGATGGACGTGATCCTGCGCGAGATCCGCCAGGCCAGCCACGAGCAGACGGAAGGGATCTCACAGATCAACAGCGCGATTGGCCTGATTGATGCCACCACCCAGCAGAACTCTGCGCTGGTGGAGGAGTCCGTCGCGGCGGCGGCATCCCTTAACGAGCAGGCGATGCACCTGAAAGAGCTGGTACGCGTCTTCCGCGTGAGCGAGCACGCGCCGGCTTAATCCAGCTGGGAGATCTCCAGCGCCGCGCGGTCGATTACGCCGATAATCTGCTTGAGCTGCGCGTCGCTGAGCTCTCCCTGATTTACCTTCAGATCTAACACCGCTTTAAAGTTATCCAGCGCCCGCTTCATCTGCGGGTTTTTGCGCAGCTGAAAGCCGACGCTGCGCGCTTTAATACGCACCTGGATCTGTTCCAGCTGTTCCCGGTTTTCGTCCAGCCAGCGTTGTCCTGCAGCTGTAATCGCAATCTTCTTACGACCGCTTTCTTCTTCCGTGATGGTGATAAAGGTCTGATCCTGAAGATAATCCAGGGTTGGATAGATCACACCTGGGCTCGGAGTGTAGTTCCCCTGAGTCAGATTCTCGATCTCTTTGATCAGCTCATAGCCGTGGCTCGCGCTGCGGGTCAGGATGTCCAGGATCACCAGCCGCAGGTCGCCGTGGCCGAAAAAGCGCGGTCGGCGTCCGCCGCCATCGTGTTCGTGTCGCATAGTAGTCTCTTTAATTTGATATATCTAAACTATATCTAAGATATATTCAGATGCAATCTAAAAGATCTTGCATTTTTACTGATTAGTAATCATTATCATTTAAAAATCAGTTTCGATATATCGTATTCACAAGACAAGAGGCTAAAAATGGCATCTACCCGTTACCCACAGCGCGTGCGTAATGACCTGCGCTTTCGCGAGCTGACGGTGCGTCGCGTTGAGCGCATCAGCGCAGGCTTTCAGCGCATTGTTTTAGGCGGCGAGGCGCTGGAGGGCTTTAGCTCCCGCGGTTTCGACGACCACACCAAAGTCTTTTTCCCGGCACCTGGCACCACGTTTGTTCCACCGGTGGTC
The DNA here is from genome assembly GCF_056673305.1 of Enterobacter sp. MG-EB028. Lineage (NCBI taxonomy): Bacteria > Pseudomonadati > Pseudomonadota > Gammaproteobacteria > Enterobacterales > Enterobacteriaceae > Enterobacter > Enterobacter sp. MG-EB028. The sequence goes on along the minus strand of NZ_CP195079.1, from coordinate 4,138,053 downwards.
ACCGATGAAGGCATCGACTGGGGCGACGGCGTGCGTCCGCAGGCGCGCGACTATACGCCGCTGTACGATGAGGCAAATCATGAGCTGTTGCTCGATTTCTTCATTCATGACGGCGGGGTTGCCAGCCGCTGGGCGGTCGAGGCGAAAGCGGGCGACAGGCTGACTATTGGCGGCCCGCGCGGTTCGCTGGTGGTGCCGGAGGATTACGCCTGGCAGCTGTACGTGTGCGACGAGTCCGGCATGCCCGCGCTGCGTCGGCGCTTAGAGAGCATTGTTAAACTGCCGGTTCGCCCGGAGGTTCATGCGGTAGTGACGGTCGGGGACGAATCTTACAAAGGCTATCTGGCGCACCTGAGCGAATTCAACATCACATGGGTGGTGGGCCACAACGCGCAGGCGGTAGCGGACCATCTGGCGGCGCTGACCGTTCCGGCTGAGGATTACTTTATCTGGCTGACCGGGGAAGGGAAGGTGGTGAAAAGCCTGAGCCGCCAGTTTGAAACCGACGCGATTGACCAGCAGCTGGTGCGTGCCAGCGCATACTGGCACGCTAAATAATCAGGCTGCCGAATCCAGCTGCGCTTCGTTCACCTGATGTTCGAGCGAGGCGCGGACCTCGTGCAGCGCTTTCTCCTGCTGAGCGAAGTACGCTTCCATATTGCTCAGCGAAGAGACCAGCAGCCAGGACTCCTCTTTCTCCAGCTCCGCCAGCTCGTGCACTAAGGTATCGATTTGCTCGCGGACCTGCGCCATTTTTTTACGGATACGTTCCAGATCGTTCAGCCTGTCGCTTGCCATCAATGGCTCGAAGCCCTGCTGCAGGCGGGCCACCAGCGAGCGAATGGCTTTTACGTCGCCGCGCTGCTTCGCCTGGTTGAGCTGCACCATCATCGCGTTGGCTTCCTCTTTTAGATCGTCTGCGACTAAATCCGGATGGCAGAGCTTGCTCGCCTGCCGCCAGAGGCGCTTGAGCTCGTTTTGATCCTCTTCCGAGAGATCTTTCCCCTTACGCAGACGCACTTCGGCATCGTGATGCTGTTCGCGATACTTCTCGTACTCTTCGTTGGCCTCGTCGCGGGCCTGCCGGGCAGGCTCCTCTTCGCGCGTTAAGCCGCTCTCCAGCTCAAGCGCTTCGGCCAGCAGGTTGGCAATCAGATTACTTTGCTGCTCAAGATGCTTGCGCGCCTCAGCGGCCTGTACGGAGTCGGCCGGAAGGTCGCGCCAGCGCTGGGTGAGCGTAGCCAGCACCTCTACCGCCTGCGCCATATACCGCTGGCAGCGACGGTAATCTTCCTCGCGACGACGCGCCTCCGCCTGCTGACGACGCAGGTTCAGCTCCGCCAGGGTTTTACGCAGGGCGAGGATCTGCTGCATCAGCGGGCCCAGCCGTGAAAAATACAAATCGTTGAACTCATCAAGCTGCTGTACGCGTGCGTTGCGGCGGTCAATCAGATCGCGCAGTCGCTCTTCCAGCGCCTTCAGCTCCAGCTTGCTGGCGGCCACCTGCGGATCGCGCCATTGGGTCACGGCGCGCTGGCCCTGCAGCCAGGCGGTAATGGCCGCCATCGCCGCGGTGTAGTTCTTTTGCTCAAGCATCACGACGATTGCCTGTAGCTCATCGTCAAACGCTTCATTTTTCAGGCGTGTCAGCTGGCTCTGGATGATGTCGTCATCTTCCAGTTCAATGGCATTTTTAATGATTTCTAGCCGTTTGATCGGTGTGCTCATGATGCCTTTCGCTTTGGCGCTTAAGTATTTGAGTTAAGGGTAGTTGTTGTAAAAGCTACAGGAAATAATACACACGGATGATGATCGGCGCGATGGGGGATTTCTTTAGATTTTACAGAGTGTGAAGATGGGCGCGTAACAGATGAAATGAGCAGGTTGCTTTTAATAGTAAGCGTTAATTCATTGAAATAAATAACAATAGTTTTTAAAGCAAGACAAGTCCCTACGTAAAATTACCAGGTAAAACGCGTATTCCTCCGAATAGTTTGCCTTTTCGGGAGTGCTTATGCTTCGTCTCACTGACATTTTTTCCTGACCTCGGCAGACGATGGTTCGCCGTGCGGAATATTTTTTCAACGGAGTGTAGATGAAGATGAAAGCTATTGTAGTCGCCCTGCCGATCGCGATGATCCCGGCTACCGTTCTGGCGGCAAATACGGAAGAAGGGTATTACGGTTCCGCAAAATATCTCCAGGTTGAACAACGTGCAAAGGAGATGGATACCAGCGCACGTCCTGGGGTAGGGCAGTTTGTGGGCGGTAAAGAGAAAGAGCACTTTGGCGGCGCGGCGATTGCTGCGGGCTATCAGTTTGGTAACGGCTGGCGTACAGAGGGTGAATATACCTTTAAACAAAAGACGGAGTACACCAGCGGCTCCAGCACATTCGCTAATAGCTTTAATCACTTACAGACTGAAACTGAACGTCTGATGCTGAATGTCTATCGCGATTATGAATTGGGCTACGGTGTGTCTGTTTACGGTACTGCCGGGCTTGGCGTGAGTAAAATCAAAGCGGGCGGCTGGCAGGGTAACGCCGGACGTGAATATGCCTCGACAACACAAAGCAATCTGACTTATGCGTTAGGGGCGGGCGTAAGCTACATGCCGGTTGAGCGTCTGTATGTTGATCTGGGCTACCGTTATATCGATATGGGTAAGATCGAAAGTGGGTATAACAACTTCACTAACGCGCGTGGCTTAAAAGACGAACAGATGAAAGCGCATATTGTCTCTAATGAATTTACCCTTGGCATGCGTTATGTCTTTTAACCTGTTGTAAGTTTTTACTGTCTTTAAAACAGGGCCAACGCCGCGTGAATGCGGCGTTGGCTTTTTTGTTCTTGTCGCAGAACGCTTTCATCAGCTCATCTCGCTGTAGATCCCCACCACGCGGCCCACCGTTTTTATCTCGTCGATACCGCACTCAAAGGGAACTTTACCGCCCGCCACGTGGAGTTTTTTACCCGGTAGCAGCGTTAAGTCGCGGATGCTGGTGGTCCCTTCAATCTCAACCAGCCACAGGCCGTCGGTTAACGACGCCTCTTTTTCGATAAAGTGCAGCTTCCCCTCCGCCCGGACGGCAATGCCGCGAGCCAGCGGTTTGCTAAAGACAGCTGAATCGATACTCAAAATAGTATTTTCTTCCAGTCTTCCATCACTGAGTGTGAACATGGAAACTGAAACGGGGTCGCCCGAGGCGGGGTTACCTTCAAACTGCGCGCCTTGCCCGGTCATCAGCCAGCGCAGGCTGGCACCGGTGTCCAGCGCGCACTGAACCGCGAAGTCGTAAGAGACAGTACCGCGCGCGTAGCGGTTCTGAAGCGAGCTGGCGGCGATATTAAAGTGCCGGGCCAGCTGGATTTTCTGCGTGAAACCATATACCTGACAGATTCTATCGAGTAACTCTTCATTATTCACTTGAGAATCTAAGATCAAAATATATTCCTTTGGGTGTTTACTAATACTCAATTGGGTATTAATATCATTGCAAATTCGAGCAATCAGCGGCAGACGTTGGCAAACAGAGGCTAAAGATTGCAGACATTATCAAAATGGGAATTTTGCAGCATGGCTTGTGAAATCGCAATCATCAAACGGCGGAAAATGCCGGGCTATATCTGTTTTCTGCAAGGTAGCGGCTGGCCATTCGGCCTGCGCGGATTCACGCGAGAGGGTATATGGCAATAGAAGCTGCCCGAGCAAGGGTTCCGCTCAGCGTGGGGGCACGCCTCAGTGGACTTAACCACGTCGCGGAACTGCGCGCCAGATACTGGAGCGACAGCGGAAAAGAGCTGGCGCGGTTTATGGCCGAGATGCGCGACAAGCGCGATCCCTGTTTTGAAGAAAACAGCAGGGCGCTGGCCGCCATCTTTTTCCTGGCGAGATTGCCCGTCGCCCGTCATGAGTGCGATATCAGCGAGCTGACGACCGAGGAGAAAAGGGCGCTGATTATCGCCATGAACCATTTTCGCGCTGTCGTGAGTTTATTTCCTGAACGGCTGACCCTGCCGATCTAACCCAACCCGAAACCTATTGGCGTAAACCCGCCGGGCAATCTATTGCCTGAATTTAAGGAGAAAGCGTGATGCGAAACGGTGAAAACCGCCCTAATCCGATCGGAAGTGAAGAACTAAAACGCCTGCTGATGGAGGCAAAAACAGAGGAACGATGCGCGCGAGCCCTTGCGGTCTCCCTGCGCCTGGAGGCGCTGGCGAGCCATATTTTCAAAACCGGCATGAGCGGAGAAGACGTTGCCGAACTGCTGTGCCACGAGGCGGCCCGCTACGAACGTGAATCTCAGGAGCTGCACTGATGGCCGATTATATCGATCTTGCGCAGGCGCGCGAGCAGGAAGACAGAGAGCGCCACATTAACAGTGCCCGCAGACGGCCCGCATCGCCTTCGCGTTTCCTCTGCGAGGACTGCGATGCACCGATACCTGAGGCGCGTCGAAAGGCGGTGCCTGGGGTGGCCTTGTGCATCACCTGCCAGGAGATCGCGGAGATGAAAAATAAACACGTCCGGGGAGGATGAGTTGGCGACGTCATTTGCTTATCCGTGGAATGCTCCACGGTCGGCCATTGCCAGCCCTTACCTCACGCACGCCCAACAGCAGCGTCGCGATCGCCTCTTCGCGGCGCTGCATCAGGCAAGAATGGCCCTCTCACAGCAGCCTGACTGCGTGCGCTTCGAGGTCTGGCGCACGGTTGACACCCTCGAAAAGCATCGGGGCAGCCTGCAGGCCAATGCTTTCTTGATCCGCTTCTGCAAAAGAATGTTGCCCCGCCTGCGCCTGATCTCTGAACGCTATTCCTGCGCGGGCCTCCACAACACGGTCTCCAGGGCCGTGTTTGACGGCCATTTCGACACCCAGATTCTGCAATACCTTGCCTCACGGATGGTCGAGCTGGTTGCCCGCTATAACCGTCTTCCGGATATGTCCCGTGCGGATATCGACCTGCTGGCCGCTGATATCGCCAGCTTTATTCGTGGCGAGCTGGCGAATATTAACGATGCTGAGATGGGCGAATACCGGACGCTTTACGTCTGGTACCAGCGCGCCGGACTGATCGCCCGACAGTTCAACGTGTCACCTCCCCACTGGGAGCGGGTGTCGAAGACGTTTTTCAACAAAGATGACGTTGCCGCGGCGGTGATCCGCATGTTTTCCGAGGCGTGGTGGCGCGGGCGCCTGCGTCGGATCGCGGCGGCCTGGCGCGAGCATTTGCAGATTGCGCTCGGCAACGTCAGCAAAAAGAGAACAGCGTATGCGAGCAGGCGCTGCGTGACCGAGTGGCGCGAGCAGAAGCGCCGAACCCGGGAATTCCTTAAGGGCATGGAGCTTGAAGATGAAGAGGGCAACCGCATCAGCCTGATTGAAAAATATGATCGTTCAGTAGCTAACCCGGCGATACGCCGCTGTGAACTGATGACCCGCATCCGCGGGTTTGAAAATATCTGCGGGGCGCTGGGCTATGTGGGTGAATTCTATACCTTAACCGCGCCCGCGCAGTATCACGCGACCGTGAAGTCGGGCTACCCCAACGCGAAGTGGAACGGGGCCAGCCCGGCGGATACGCAAGGCTACTTTACCCGTCTCTGGGCGCGTATCCGGGCAAAACTCCACCGGGACGGGCACCGTATTTTTGGTATCCGCGTCGCCGAACCCCATCACGACGGTACGCCCCACTGGCACATGCTGATGTTTATGCTGCCGGAAGATGTCGAATGCGTTCGCCAGATTATCGGGGATTACGCACGGCTGGAGGATGCCGTTGAGCTGCAGAGCGAAAGCGCCAGAAGGGCGCGTTTTCATGCGGAAGCGATCGATCCGCAGAAAGGCAGTGCTACGGGCTATATAGCCAAATACATCTCAAAGAATATCGACGGCTATGCGCTTGATGGCGAGACCGATAGCGAAAGCGGCGGGCTTCTGAAGGAGATGGCGTCCGCCGTTTCGGCCTGGGCGGGACGCTGGCACATTCGTCAGTTTCAGTTCATCGGCGGCGCGCCGGTAACGGTCTACCGCGAGCTGCGCCGTCTGGCGGATGCCGAGGCCGCGCGCGGCTTGAGCATTGAGTTTGCCGCCGTCCATGATGCCGCCGACGCCGGTGATTGGGCGGGTTATGTCACAGCGCAGGGCGGGCCGCTTGTCCGGCGCGACGATTTACAGGTGCGTACGTTGTATGAGCCGCGCGCCGGGTTTAACCAGTACGGCGAGGAAACCGTTCGTATTCGTGGCGTGTACGATTCCGCCGTCGGCGCGGGTAGCCCGATTATAACCCGGCACACCCAGTGGAAAATTGTGCCGAAGCGGGCCGTGGAGGTTAAGGATACGCCTGAGCCCTCTCGGAGTTCTGTCAATAACTGTACGCAGGACGATCTGTCTAAGCCCCTTAGCCGGCATGCGAGACGGGCATTAACCGAACGCATCAAATTCATCCGCCCAGGCCCGTCGTCGCCCATAGTCTTCGCGAGCGACCCGCAGAACGGGGTACCAGAGAAGGTGATTGACGAAATACGGCTCTCAACCGGGATAGCCATCAGCCGGGGCGAGGCCCTGCATCTTATGGCGGGAGGCGTCAGCCGCTTTAACGACAAATGGTGCAGGGGCGCAGCTGACGGATCGCTATTTCCTGCGGCGTGTTCTTATCAGGAAAAGGCGCGGAAAATCCTTGAACGTATTGGGTATTTAACGGATCTGTTAACCCGGCGAGCACGCTAATCTTCATCGATATCATGCACATACCGTGAAGTGTTCTGATTTTTCGCTTCACTCTTTTTATGAATACATGCTACTGTATGTTTATACAGTATCTCGTGGTGGAGGTTGTGTGGACAGAGAGTTGAACGAGCAGGTCATGATTGAACGAGTCGAGATGATTGCTCGGCTGACGACAGAAGGAACGTGTCAGGAAAGAGATCGTGAGATTGCCCTGAATTTGATTGCCGAGATTGCGCGGGGAAATTTAATCAAGAACAACGCCTTTACCGTTGTTTTCTCGGCATCGCCTGTTCCGGAACGAGTTAAAAAAGAAAGTAACGTTCGGGTGAACATTACTCTCGATAAAGATCGGCTGGCTGGCCAGTCCGTCGCCGAAGCCTTTCAGAGCGAACTGACCCGCAGGATTGGATCCCTGTTTCCGTCAACGCGGGTGACCGTGAAAATAGGCTCGGTGACGGGTGTGGAGCTCCAGGGGCTTGAAAAAGAGGCCGATCGCGAGGCGCTGGACACTATTCTCCGGGAGGTCTGGGAAGACGAGAGCTGGCGCTAGCCCCGGTTTTATTACCCGGACCGAACACCCTCATTAGATTTTTACGCTCCTATTGAACCGCGCTTCGCTTCTCGCGGACGGTCTGTTGTGTCCGCGAGCGTCCATCCGTCAGCGATAGCGAAAAGCCTGCTGGCCCGGGAAACTCTACAGTACCTTGAAACCGGATGTTGGGAGCGTCTGATGAAAATCTATGCAATGCAGGGGGACACGCTTGATGCCGTTTGCGCCCGCTTTTATGGGCGCACGGCTGGCGTCGTTGAAGCCGTTCTGGAGGCCAACTCTGGCCTCGCGGAGTCAGGGGTTATCTTGCCTCACGGCACGCCGGTAGAGATGCCGGAGGTGGATACCGCCCCCACAAAAGAATCCGTAAACCTATGGGACTGAGCCTGGAGAAAATCACCACGTTTATCGCCTACTGGCTGGCCGTGGCGCTGGCCTGGTTCGGGGCGATGTCTCCTGAAAAAGTGGCGCTGTACGTGGGAAGTCTTTGCGCCATTTTTACCGCGCTGACGAATTACTGGTTTAAGCGAAAAACCTGGCGCTATCTCAAATCTCTTGGCCTCGATAAGAAGAGCATTCGTGAACTCAATCATTAAGCGTTGCAGTATCGCCGGCGTGCTGGCCCTGGCGGTGCTGATGCCTGACTTTCGGTTACTGAAAACCTCCCCGGATGGGCTGGCGTTGATTGCCGATCTCGAAGGATGCCGCCTCTCGCCCTACAGGTGTAGCGCCGGCGTATGGACGTCAGGCATTGGCCACACGGCAAACGTTGTGCCCACGCGGGACATTACGGAGCGTGAGGCCGCGGCAAACCTGGTCGCTGATGTGCTCAACGTGGAGCGGCGGCTGGCGGCGTGCGCGCCGGTAGAAATGCCGCCACGGGTCTACGACGCGCTGGTGAGCTTCACGTTTAATGTCGGCGCAGGCGCTGCCTGTCGTTCGACGCTGGTGTCGTTTATCAAGCGTAAACAGTGGTCGCAGGCGTGCGAGCAGCTTACCCGCTGGGTGTACATCAACGGCGTCAAAAATGCCGGGCTGGAAAATCGTCGCGTCCGCGAGAAGGCCTGGTGCATGAAGGGGCTGCAATGAGAGCCCTCATGCTGGCGCTGGCCGGGCTGCTGGCTATCACGCTGTGGCTTCGTCATGACAACCTGAACCTGTCTCGTTCCTTGGCCACGGCTAACCGGGTCGCCAGCGAGCAAAAAACGGCCCTCGCCACGCTTAACCAGCAGCTGTCCCTGTCACAACGGATAGCCCGATCAAACGAAAACGCCCAGGTCAGGCTCCGTGAGGCGCTTGTCACTGCGGGTGAGGAGAGCGCGAGACGGGAAGCCACTATCGGGAGATTACTTAATGAAAATGAAGCGTTACGCCGCTGGTATAGTGCTCGGCTGCCTGATGCTGTCCGCAGGTTGCACACCCGCACCGCCTGCGCCTCCGCAGCCCATTGTTTACCACGCCTGCCCGAAAGTGAGCCTCTGCCCGATGCCGGGCAGCGAACCCGCCACTAACGGCGATCTCAGCGCGGATATTCGCAGGCTTGAGTATGCCCTTATCGCCTGCGCGCTGCAGGTTGAAACCCTTAAAAACTGTCAGGATAAACTCGATGCACAAACTCAAGAGCCTGCGTCAGGCATTAATTGACGCGATCCCCCAACTGAACACCAGCCCGGAGCGCCTGCAGATGTCGGTCGGAAGCGGGCATATTGACGCCCGCCTGGCCTCCTCGCTCTCCTTTGAAAAACACTATCAACTGAATGCAAAGGTCAGCGGTTTCACCGGTGACAGCGAGGGATTTTTCGTTCCCGTGCTGGCCTGGCTTCGGGAAAACCAGCCGGACATTTTTACCCTTGATGAAGGCCGTAAAAACGGATGTTCCTTCACGATCGTCTTAAACGATGACGATACGATGGATATCAGCGTCAGTTTGCAATTAACCGAGCGCATTCTCGTTTCCCAGGAGCAGGGCGCTCTGCACGCGACGTATTCCCCCGAACCGCCGCTGCCGGAGCCCGTCACGCGTCCGACGTCGTTGTACATCAACGGTGAGCTGGTCAGCCAGTGGGAGGCGTAATTTCCCCCGCGCCGTGTTGTTTCATCCCGCATAAAACCTCGTCTCGTTGCTGCCGTTCCTCCTGAACGGCATTCTCTTCTCATGAATACATTAACTTCCATGAACGGTATCGCTCGCGCGATCCGCAATCTGATTCGTATCGGTGTTGTGACCGAGGTTGACCTCAACAGAGGGCTTTGTCGTGTCCAGACCGGCGGGATGAAAACTACCTGGCTGAACTGGCTAACCTGTCGTGCGGGACGTTCGCGCGTCTGGTGGGCGCCTTCCGAGGGCGAGCAGGTGCTGCTGCTGGCCATCGGAGGCGAGCTTGATACCGCCTTTGTGCTGCCCGGCATTTTCTCGGACGACCATCCGGCCCCGTCCGGGTCGCCTGACGCGTTCCACGTCTCGTTTCCTGACGGCGCGGTGATCGAGTACGAACCCGAACGCGGGGCGCTGACGGTTACAGGCATTAAAACGGCCGACATTACCGCCTCGGAATCGCTGACCGCCACCGTGCCGGAGGTGCGGGTGACGTCAACTTCCCGCATCACGCTGGATACGCCTGAAGTGGTGTGTACCAACAAGTTAATTACCGCCTCTCTTGAAGTGCAGCAGGGCGGTGTGATGGCCGGAAATATTGAGCATTCCGGCGGTAAATTCACCTCCAACGGGGTGCAGGTGGACAACCACGCGCACGGCAGCGTGCAAAGCGGCGGAAGCTGGACTAAGGGGACACAATGACGGTGCGATACAGGGGAATGAACAGGCAGACCGGGCTGAGCATTTCAGAGGCTGAACACATCCGGCAGAGCGTGCGCGACATTCTGGTCACGCCGATTGGCTCGCGGGTTATGCGCCGGGACTACGGCTCGCTGCTGGCGGCGATGATCGACAGGCCGCAGAGCCCGGCGCTGCACCTGCAAATCATGTCCGCATGCTATTCCGCCATCCAGAAATGGGAGCCGCGGATAAGCCTGACGGCCATCACTTTCGAGCGTTCGGAGAACGACGGGACGTTGTATGTCGATATCACCGGCACGCGCCCGACCTCCGGACAATCCTTTTCTATCACCATTTCACTGAGTTAAACGCTATGGCTATTGTTGATCTGAGCCAGCTCGCCGCGCCTGATGTCGTGGAGGAGGTGGATTATGAAACGCTGTTGGCAGAACGAAAGGCCACCTTTGTCTCGCTCTATCCCGAAGAGGAGCGAGAGGCGATTGCGCGGACGCTGACGCTGGAGTCAGAGCCGATTGTGAAGCTCCTGCAGGAGAATGCCTACCGGGAAGTCATGTGGCGTCAGCGGGTTAACGAGGCCGCGCGTGCGGTCATGTTGGCCTATGCAGCGGGCAGCGATCTGGACCAGATTGGGGCAAACGCTAACCTTGCGCGTCTGGTGATCGCCTCTGCCGACGACACCACGTTCCCACCCACGCCGGCTGTGATGGAGTCCGATACCGATTTTCGTCTGCGCATCCAGCAGGCGCCGGAAGGGCTGAGCGTGGCCGGTTCGACGGGCGCGTACCAGTTCCATGGCCGCAGTGCCGATGGCCGGGTAGCGGACATCTCCGTCATCAGCCCGCAGCCGGCGAACGTCACGATCTCCGTGCTCTCCCGGGAGAATAACGGCATAGCGTCTGAAGAGCTGATCGCTATTGTTCGTAATGCCCTCAACGATGAAGACGTCAGGCCCGTTGCCGACCGCGTTACCGTCCAGTCGGCCAAAATCGTTGACTACAGCATTGAAGCATCGCTTTTCCTTTTCCCCGGCCCTGAAAGCGAGCCGGTACTCAATGCGGCAAGAGCCCGGTTACAGGCCTATATCACGGCTCAGCATCGGCTTGGACGCGATATTCGCAAATCTGCCATTTACGCCGCTCTTCACGTGGAAGGGGTGCAGCGGGTAGAACTGACCGCACCCGCGGCTGACATCGTGCTTGATGAAACTCAGGCCTCATGGTGCAGCCACTACAGCGTAACCGTGGGAGGCAACGATGAGTAACACCCGCCTTTTACCGGTTGGCTCATCGCCGCTTGAGGTGGCGGCAGCGCGCGCCTGTGCGGATATAGAAAATACGCCCGTTCCGCTGCGCCACCTCTGGAATGTGGACACCTGCCCGGCGAATTTACTGCCGTGGCTGGCTTGGGCATTTTCGGTTGACCGCTGGGACGAGAGCTGGCCGGAAGCCACCAAGCGGGACGTGATCCGCGCGGCGTGGTTTATCCATGCCCACAAAGGGACGATTGGCGCCGTGCGTCGCGTGGTGGAGCCGCTTGGCTATCTGATCAACGTCACCGAGTGGTGGGAAACCAACGATCCGCCCGGCACCTTTCGCCTTGATATTGGCGTGCTGGACACCGGTATCACCGAGGAAATGTATTACGAAATGGAGAGGCTGATTGCTGATGCAAAGCCTGCCAGCCGCCACCTTATTGGCCTGAATATCATCCAGGACATTCCGGGTTATCTCTATACCGGCGCCCTGAGCTATGACGGCGACATCATTACGGTTTATCCCGGATAAGTGAGAGCACAATGACAGTGAAATATAAAACGGTTATCACCAAAGCCGGTGCCGAAAAACTGGCTGCAGCGACCGTCCCGAACGGCAAGAAAGTGAATTTTACGGCGATGGCGGTGGGTGACGGTGGGGGCACGTTGCCGGTGCCTGATGCCGGGCAGACGAAGCTGGTTAATGAAGTCTGGCGCCATGCGCTTAATAAAATCAGCCAGGATAATAAAAAGCAGAACTATGTGATCGCAGAACTTCTTATTCCTCCTGAAACCGGCGGTTTCTGGATGCGAGAGATGGGGCTCTATGATGACACGGGGACACTGATTGCCGTTGGGAACATGGCTGAAAGCTATAAGCCGTTGTTAGATGAGGGATCTGGGCGTGCGCAGACTGTGAGAATGGTGATCATGGTCAGCGATATCGCCTCGGTCGAGCTTACGATAGATACGTCTACGGTAATGGCAACCCAGGAGTACGTTGATGAGAAGCTTGAAGAGCATGAGCAGTCTCGTCGCCATCCTGATGCCACGCTGACGGCTAAAGGGTTTACTCAGCTTAGTAGTGCGACTGATAGCTCCTCTGAAGCGCTGGCGGCAACGCCGAAAGCGGTTAAGGCGGCGAATGACAATGCTAATGGTCGCGTGCCATCAGGAAGGAAGGTTAACGGGCGACCGCTGACGGAAGATATTAGTATTACCGCGCAAGATATTTTTAATGGTCAGGCTGTTAGCATTGGAAATGCCATAGATCTCAATGCTCTGACAACACCAGGACTTTACTATCAAACTGCAAATGTTCAGGCTGCTTCCGGGAAGAACTATCCAGAACCTGCCGCTGGTTCGCTTGAAGTTTACAAACATGCAGGTATTACACAGGTTTATCGGATATATTCTAATTCCGGTTCCTACATCCGTACGTTTTACAACAGTGTTTGGTCAGGCTGGAGAATGCAGTATGACGCAGACCACAAACCCACACCTGCTGAAATCGGTGCGGTATCTGCACAAGGGGGAGATTATAATGGGGTTCTCCGGTTTGGTAGTGTAGGAACCGTGCCAACAGAAAGAAACTCGGCGAAACTTATTAGCGCTCAGCCATCTGGTGCGGGAGGAATCGTCTCTGGTGCTATGTTTGAATGGTACGATAATTCAATGGCTATTGGCCTTACCAGAGGTAATAGCACTGACGCGACAGGTTTCTCGATTTGGTTGAATAATAAGAATCTTTTTAATATTGACCCTTCCGGAAATACTGGAGTTGCAGGTAATTTAGTTACTGTAGGTAGTATTTATTCAAATTACGTACAAACATCCGGAGATTTGCGTTCTGAGCGCAATATTAGCAGTAAAGGGTTAATTCAGGCTGGGAGTGGATTGTTCGATACTCCAGGTGTGCGAGTCTACTCACCTAATAACCCACCCCCACAGCAGGATTTGAGCCCTTATGCACGACAGGACTGGACGTTACAATACTTTGTCCGTGATGTCGCAATGGGGGCGGAGGGGGCATTTATCATTACGCAAAACGGTTGGCAGCGGGTTCCTGCTGGCTGCGCAATGACGGGGTGGAATGCTGAAGGCCAAAACCCCGGCGGCGATACGATTTTTTACCGCCCAATTCAGAAATATATGTCTAATATCGGATGGATTACTGTAGGTCATACAGCATGATTACACTTAAAAATTTCGTTCAGTATGAACCAGAATTTAAAGAGTTCTTGTTTAACGCTATATTTCTTCAGTCAGATGAAGGGCTTGACTGGTATTACCATATGTCACGCTTTCAGGCCGACACCTTAAAGATTTGCTACGACAAAAATAACATTATTCGCTCTTTCAGTAATCAGGCTGATCGCCTCTTTCCTCTTGGTATGTCAGTTTCCGAAGTTGATCCAACAGACGTGCCAGAAGGGCTGAATATACACGGTGAGTGGGTATGGAATGGCACTAAAATTATTCCACGCCAGCTCACCAATGAGGAGTTAATTCAACAGGTGCAAACAAGAAAAACTGAATTGCTTGCTGATGCTTCCGAGGCTATCGCTCCTCTCCAGGATGCCTTCGAGCTCGGCATTGCAACAGACGAGGAAGCTGCCAGGTTGTTACTCTGGAAGCGCTATCGGGTGATGCTAAACCGGCTGGATCTCAGCGTTTCACCAGAGATTGAATGGCCCGAACGCCCCGCCTGACCCCAAACCCTCCATCCGGAGGGTTTTTCGTTTGTTGTGCAATCCTTTCCCCAACCCCAATACGTCGCATCAATCGCGCGCTCCACAGACAATAGCCTCACCACTAAACGAAGGAGTTAACCGGATGGGCGACTATCACCACGGCGTGGAAGTTATCGAAATCAACGATGGCATCCGCACCATTTCCACCGTCTCGACGGCAATCATCGGCATGGTCTGTACGGCCAGCGATGCTGACGACAAGACATTTCCTTTAAACGAGCCTGTGCTCATTACCAACGTGCAAAGCGCGATTGCGAAAGCCGGCAAGGCGGGGACGCTGTCCGCTTCTCTGCAGGCGATCGCCGACCAGTGTAAACCGGTTGTCGTGGTTGTTCGCGTGGCTGAAGGCACTGCAGAGACCCCGGAAGAGGCACACAAACAGACCATTTCCAACATCATCGGTACCACCGATGAAAACGGTAAATACACCGGTCTGAAGGCGCTTCTCACGGCGAAAACGGTGACCGGCGTTAAGCCACGCATTCTCGGCGTACCGGGGCTGGACTCTCAGGAAGTGGCAACCGCGCTGGCCGCCACGTGCCAGAGCCTGCGCGCGTTTGGCTATGTCAGCGCATGGGGTTGTAAAACCATTTCTGAGGCGATCAACTACCGCAAAAACTTCAGCCAGCGCGAGCTGATGGTTATCCACCCTGATTTTCTGGCGTGGGATACCACCACGAACGCGACGACAACGGCCTGGGCGACCGCCCGTGCGCTTGGCCTGCGCGCCAAAATCGACCAGACAATGGGCTGGCATAAAACCCTGTCAAACGTTGGCGTTAACGGCGTCACTGGCGTAAGCGCTTCTGTCTCCTGGGATCTGCAGGAACAGGCCACAGACGCGAACCTGCTTAACCAGGCTGGCGTCACCACGCTTATTCGCAACGACGGCTTCAAATTCTGGGGTAACCGCACCTGCTCAGACGATCCGTTATTCGTCTTTGAAAACTACACCCGTACCGCGCAGGTGCTGGCCGATACCATGGCGGAAGCGCACGCGTGGGCGATGGATAAACCCATCACGCCAACGCTTATCCGCGACATCGTCTCCGGTATTAATGCCAAGTTCCGCGAGCTGAAAACCAACGGCTATATCGTCGACGGCTCCTGCTGGTATGACCCTGAGTCGAACGACGCATCAACCCTGAAAGCGGGGAAACTGTATATCGATTATGACTACACCCCTGTCCCGCCGCTGGAAAATCTGACCCTGCGCCAGCGCATCACCGATACCTATCTGGCAGACCTGTCAGATTCGGTTAATAGCTAAGGAGCTGAAGCATGGCGTTACCACGCAAACTGAAATATCTGAATATGTTCAACGATGGCCTGAGCTACATGGGCGTTGTTGAGTCTGTCACCTTGCCGAAGCTTACCCGCAAGCTGGAGAAGTATCGCGGCGGCGGTATGCCCGGCTCGGTCTCTGTCGATCTCGGCCTGGACGATGATGCCCTGGCGCTGGAGTGGACCGTTGGCGGGCTGCCGGACGCCGCGCTGTGGGCGCAGTATGCCTCTCCGGGCGCGGACAGCGTGCCGCTGCGCTTTACCGGCTCTTATCAGCGCGATGACACCGGCGAAATTTCCGCCGTCGAAATCGTCATGCGTGGCCGTCATAAAGAGTTTGATGGCGGTGAAAACAAGCAGGGCGAGAGCGGCACCACCAAGATGTCCACCGAGTGCGCCTACTACCAGCTGACCATTGATGGCAAAGAGCTCATTGAAATCGACATCATCAACATGGTGCTGAAAGTCGACGGCGTCGATCGCCTGGCAGAACACCGTAGGGCCATCGGCCTGTAACCCTTTAACCGGCCGGGATCGCCGGCCGGTAAGTTAACTTTCTGAAGAGTAACGAAATGGAAAATATCAACGAGACCGCCATGAACGAAAACCTACATATTGTCACGCTTGATAGCCCCGTTCAGCGCGGTGAGCAAAAAATTGAAAAGGTGACCGTTTCAAAACCGAATGCCGGGACCCTGCGAGGGGTATCGCTGGCGTCGCTGGCGCAATCTGATGTGGATGCGCTGATCAAGGTGCTGCCGCGAATGACCTCGCCAGCCCTGACCGAGCACGAGGTTGCGCGCCTGGATGCCTGCGATCTGCTCTCTTTTGCAGGCAAGGTGATCGGTTTTTTGTCACCGGCTTCGGCTCGCTGAAATTTCCTGAAAATCTATCGGTCGACGATCTGATGGCGGATATCGCGGTGATCTTTCACTGGCCGCCGTCAGAGCTGTACACCCTGAGCGTGACCGAACTCCTCTTATGGCGCGAAAAAGCGCTGCAGCGAAGCGGAAACCACCATGAGTAATAATGTCAGACTTCAGGAGCTGCTTAAGGCTGTCGACCGGGCAACCCGACCGCTTAACGCTCTCCATAACGCCAGCCTTACTCTCGCGAACGATATCCGCGACGCGCAGGCGGCACTTGGGGCGCTCGATGAGCAGGCGGGGCGTATCAACGGCTTCAGGAAAGCAAACGGCCAGCTCGCCATGACGGAGCAGTCCCTTGCTCAGGCGAAACAGCAGGCCGCGGCGCTGGCGGTGCAGTTCAAAAACACGCAAAACCCCACCCAGGCACAGGCTGATGCGCTGTCCGCGGCCCGAAAATCGGCAGCCGATCTTAAGCTTGAGTACAACAGCTTACGTTACTCGGTACAGCGTCAGCGTGCTGAGCTCGCGCGGGCGGGAATAAACACGCGCACGCTCTCAACGGACGAGCGTCGTCTACGAACCAACATCGGCGAGAAAACGCAGCAGCTTAACCGGCAGCGGGATGCGCTGGCCCGCGTCAACCAGCAGCAGGAGCGGCTGAGTACCGTGCAGAACCGCTACGAGTCAGGCAAGCGCGCTGTCGCGCGGGTGCAGCAGCTGGCTAATGCGGGCGTGGGTATGGCAAAAGCGGGCTTTGACCAGACGTCCCGCTTTATGGCGCCTGGCATCAGTTTTGAAAAGCAGATGTCTGCCATTCAGGCAAACCTTGGTCTGGCGAAGGGGGATTCCCGGCTTGAGGCCATTCGCCAGCAGGCGCGGGAGGTCAGTGCCAGCACCGGAGTACCTGCAGATACGGTCCTCCGGGCACAAACCGAACTGACTCGTTCAGGCTATGATGCCGATGGGCTGCTTGCGGCCACCGCGCCAACGGTCAACCTCAGCCTGGCGGGGAGTGTCGACGCGGCTAAAGCGGCCGATATTATCAGCAGCACGCAGGCCGCGTACAGCCTGGCCGATGCGGACGCGGGACGCATCGCAGATGTGCTTACGCGCGGTTCTACCTCTTCAAATACCAGCCTCGCTGAGATGGCGGCGGCCCTGAACGCCGCTGCGCCAGCCGCGGACGCCGCTGGTATCGGGCTTGAAGAGACAACGGCGCGGCTTGGCGTTTTGGCGGAAAAGGGGATGTACGGTGCCGCCGCCGGGGACGCGCTCAGCGCGATGTTGCGCCAGGTTCAGACTCCGGGTGCCATAAAAGCCGCGGGGGCGCTGGCTTCCGCTGCGGGTGATGGATCGCTTGATGAAAAACGCCAGCAGTTGCAGGGGGCAAAGGGCAGTACCGCGCTCGCGGCTTCCGTGCAGACCGATAATCTTGACGGCGATATCAACCGATTCCAGGCCGCGTGGAGCGGGTTGAAGATTGATGTATTTGATAAAGCGGATGGCGCTCTGCGCAACCTGATAACAACCGCAACCGGCTGGCTTAGCACGGCTTCCCTTTGGGTGAATGCCAACCCTGAGCTGACGCAGACCCTCGCCAGCATTGTTGTCGGTGCGCAGGCGTTTGCTGGCGTACTGGGCGGCGTAGGAACGGTTATCGCCCCGGTTCTGACGGGCGTCAATATGGTTATTACCGCGGCCGGGATGTTGGGAACGGTATTCAGCGTGGTGGGCGGCGCCATCATGACGGTGCTGGGTGCCCTTAGCTGGCCGGTGATTGCCCTTGGCGCGGCGATTGCCGCCGGAGCCTTGCTGATTTTTAAATACTGGGAACCCATCAGCGCCTTCTTTGGCGGGGTGATGGAAGGGCTTTCGACGGCCTTCGCACCGCTGGGGGCGCTGTTCTCACCGGTGATAACGGTATTTGATGCTATCTCGGAGAAGCTGGGCGGTATCTGGCAATGGTTCACCGACTTAATCACGCCGATCAAGGCGACGCAGGAAACGCTGGATGGCTGTAAAAATGCTGGCGTGATCTTTGGGCAGGCGCTGGGCGATGCGTTAACGGCACCGCTTGATCTCTTTAACAGCCTGAGCGGCAAGGCCAGCTGGCTGCTGGAGAAGCTCGGTCTGATCAAAAACGAGTCGGGCGATCTCGACGCCGCTGCGGCAAAAGCAGAAGCGGCATCCTCCTCTCCTGCGGGCAGCTCTTATATTCCGGGTACGGGGACCTATGGCGGCTATCAGGGGTATCAGCCAACCATCGCCACAGGGGGACGCTCTTACGTCGATCAGAGTAAAAGCGAGTACAACATCACGCTGCAGGGGGGCACGGCCTCCGGAATGGATCTGACGCGTCAAATCCGGGAGGCAATAGAAAACAGTGAACGTGATAAAGCGAGACGGCAGCAATCCAGCTTTTTGTATGGTTGAGGAGAGAAAAAATGTTAATGGTGCTGGGTCTGTTTGTCTTTGAACGACGAACCTTACCGTATCAGACAATGCAGTTTACAAAGGACTACCGCTGGGCGTCCAACGTTCGCATCGGGAAGCCCAAAGCCTGGCAATATCTTGGTGAAGGTGAGACATCCTTTAGCCTCACCGGAGTACTTTACCCGGAGCTCACGGGAGGGCGGCTTTCTCTTAAGGCGGTTGAGCTGATGGCGAATGAAGGACGGGCCTGGCCGTTGATAGATGGTACCGGCATCATTCACGGCATGTTTATCATTGAGAAAGTCACGCATACGCATTCGGATTTCTACAGCGATGGTACCGCGCGAAAAATTGAATTTTCCCTTTCGCTTAAACGCGTGGACGAATCGCTGATGAAGATGTTTGGCGATCTGAGAACGCAGGCTGAAGAGCTGGTGACGAGCGCACGTAATAGCATTGGAGGGCTGGTGGGATGATCGCCGAGATGAATATCCGGGCGGGCGGCAAAATCGCCCCTGATTTTATGCTTAAGCTTGACGATCGTGATATCACACAAAATTTCAGCCACCGCCTTATCAGTTTATCCATGACCGACAAACGTGGGCTGGAAGCCGATCAGCTGGATATTCAACTGGATGATTCCGACGGGCTGCTGGACTTGCCAGCCCGGGGGGCAAGGCTCTCCTTATGGCTGGGATGGGAGGGAACCCCGCTCGAGGAGAAAGGGGACTTTACGATAGATGCGATTGAATTCCGTGGCGCGCCGGACACGCTGACCATCCGGGGATGCAGCGCTGATTTTCGTGGAAAGCTAAACGTGCGGCGCGAACAGTCGTGGCATGACACGACGATTGGCGCGATAGTCGATACCATCGCTCAGCGTAACCAGTTGACCGCCAGCGTCGCGGCGGGGCTTGCATCCATCGCCATCTCTCATATTGACCAGTCTCAGGAGACTGACGCGGCGTTTCTCTCTCGCCTTGCCGAACGTAATGGTGCATTTGTTTCAATCAAAGCCGGGAAGATTATCTTTATGAAAGCGGGCCAGGCCGTGACGGCCAGCGGCACCCCGCTTTCCTTAATGGTGATTGAGCGTGGGGATGGCGATAAGCACCTTTTTTCCGTAGCTGACCGTGAAAATTATTCCGGCGTAACGGCCAAATGGCTGCAAACGCGCGATCCCAAACAACAAAATCCTCAATTGAGTATTTCTCGTCAGCCCGGAGGACAGCCGGCAGAAGCACTGCAGCACCCGGATGCCGCTGCGCCGGGAGCCGGTGGCGCGGAGCAGAAGCCGCAAGAGAGGCTGGTGGGATCGGCGGAGAACGTGTTTGAGCTCACTACGGTATATGCCTCTGAAGAGCAGGCGCTCAGGGCTGCGGAGGCGAAGTGGCGCGCGCTTCAGCGGGGAACCGTGAAGTTTTCCATCCAGCTTGCGCTGGGACGCGCCGATCTGTTCCCTGAAACGCCGGTGCGGGTAAACGGTTTTAAACGCGTCATTGACGAGCAGGCGTGGATCATCAGCGAGGTGGTTCATACCCTGAGCGGGAGTGGATTTACCACGCAGCTGAACCTTGAGCTGAACGTCATCGACGAAAAATTTTCTGTGGATAGTGAGTAATGCAGTTGCTATTGGTTTTAATTTGGGTATTATTGATTCACAAATAGTGAATCAAACGGAGGGTATATGTTTCATTGTCCTAAGTGCAAGCATTCTGCGCATGCGCGTACCAGTCGCTACTTAAGTGAAAACACCAAAGAGCGCTATCATCAGTGCACCAATGTGGACTGCAGCTGTACGTTCGTGACGATGGAATCCGTGGAGCGTCTGATTGCAACTCCTGGCGCCTCTGAACGTGTCCGAATGGCTTCGATGAGCCACGGTTAACGGCGGTACCACCGGCTCATAAAAAACCAATAAAAAAGCCACTCAATCGAGTGGCTTAATTCTATGATTCTACAACTAAAATTTGGTGGCCCCTGCTGGACTTGAACCAGCGACCAAGCGATTATGAGTCGCCTGCTCTAACCACTGAGCTAAGGGGCCGTGGCGGTGAATTATAAAGTAACTCCCCGCAGCAATCCAGCCATTCACTCCTGCTTGCTGTTTTTATAAACAACGCATAATCAATCCTTTATACTTCACTCACGATGTATCGATCGGGAGTAAAGATGATCAACGATATTCTTGCACCAGGCCTGCGGGTCGTGTTTTGCGGTATCAACCCAGGAAAGTCCTCGGCGCACACCGGTTTTCACTTTGCCCATCCGGGAAATCGCTTCTGGAAGGTTATCTACCAGGCCGGGTTTACAGACAGATTACTCAAGCCGGAAGAGGAGCAGCATCTGCTGGATACACGCTGCGGCATTACCATGCTGGTCGAGCGGCCGACGGTACAGGCGAGCGAGGTAAACCTGCATGAGCTGCGCAGCGGCGGGCGAGAGCTGGTGAAGAAGATTGAAGACTACCAGCCGGCCGCGCTGGCGATCCTCGGCAAGCAGGCCTACGAGCAGGCGTTTAGCCAGCGTGGAACGAAGTGGGGCAAGCAGAGCATCATGATTGGCGTTACGCAGGTGTGGGTGCTGCCGAACCCGAGCGGGCTCAACAGGGCGACGCTGGATAAGCTGGTGGAGGCGTATCGGGAACTGGATGAGGCACTGATGGTGCGGGGGCTTTAGCTCCTCTGCGGCCTGATACTCTCACCCTGGCCCTCTCCCACGGGGAGAGGGAATAAACAAAAAAAAGCTCCCGATTGGGAGCTTTTTCACTGTCAGGACAGATTAGTCGTCAAGGAAGCTACGCAGCACTTCAGAGCGGCTTGGATGACGCAGCTTACGCAGCGCCTTCGCTTCGATCTGACGAATACGTTCGCGGGTCACGTCGAACTGTTTACCCACTTCTTCCAGCGTGTGGTCGGTATTCATGTCGATGCCGAAACGCATACGCAGTACTTTTGCTTCACGGGCGGTCAGGCCAGCCAGAACGTCGTGTGTCGCAGCACGCAGGCTCTCGGTGGTGGCAGAGTCCAGCGGCAGCTCGAGGGTAGTATCCTCGATGAAATCACCCAGATGCGAATCTTCATCGTCACCGATTGGCGTTTCCATGGAGATTGGCTCTTTGGCGATCTTCAGCACTTTACGGATCTTGTCTTCTGGCATCAGCATGCGCTCGGCCAGCTCTTCCGGCGTCGGCTCGCGGCCCATCTCCTGCAGCATCTGACGGGAGATACGGTTGAGCTTGTTGATGGTCTCAATCATATGCACCGGAATACGGATGGTGCGCGCCTGGTCTGCGATAGAGCGGGTAATCGCCTGACGGATCCACCATGTCGCGTAAGTGGAGAACTTGTACCCACGACGGTATTCAAACTTATCTACCGCTTTCATCAGACCGATGTTGCCTTCCTGAATCAGATCCAGGAACTGCAGACCGCGGTTGGTGTATTTCTTGGCGATAGAGATAACCAGACGTAAGTTCGCCTCAACCATCTCTTTCTTGGCACGGCGGGCTTTCGCTTCACCGATGGACATGCGACGGTTGATGTCTTTAACCTGCTCGATGGTCAGGCCGGTCTCTTCTTCAATCTGCTGCAGCTTCTGCAGACCACGATAAACATCGTCCTTCACGTCGTGCAGTTTTTCAGACCACGGCTTGTTCATCGCGATAGCCGCGTTGAACCAGGTTTCGCTGGTTTCGTTGCCGGTGAAGAGGGTGATGAAGTTCTTCTTCGGCATTTTGCACTGCTCAACGCACAGCTTCATGATGATGCGTTCCTGGGTACGTACGCGATCCATCATCACGCGCATGCTGTTAACCAGGTAGTCGAACTGTTTTGGCACCAGGCGGAACTGTTTGAATACTTCAGACAGCTTCAGGATCTCTTCCTGAGCGGCGGCATGGCTGCGGCCTTTCGCTTTGATGGTGTCACGCGTCACTTCGTACTGGGTGCGCAGCTCGGCAAACTTCTCACGCGCCAGTTCCGGGTCGATGCTGTTATCATCGTCCGCGCTGTCGTCGTCTTCTTCCTCATCTTCGTCTTCGTCGTCATCCATCTCTTCCTGAGACAGTTCAGAACCGACATGAGTGGCGGTAGGCGCCATATCTTCTTCAGCGTTCGGGTCGACAAAACCGGTGATCAGGTCAGACAGGCGCGCTTCTTCCGCTTCAACGCGATCGTACTGCTCCAGCAGATAGGTGATCGCTTCCGGGTATTCGGCAACAGAACACTGTACCTGGTTGATCCCGTCTTCGATGCGTTTTGCGATGTCAATTTCGCCTTCGCGGGTCAACAGTTCAACGGTACCCATTTCGCGCATGTACATGCGGACCGGGTCAGTGGTACGCCCGATTTCAGATTCCACGCTGGACAGTACCTGTGCAGCAGCTTCTTCCGCATCTTCGTCAGTGTTGTTGGAGGTTTCAGCCAGCAACAGATCATCGGCATCCGGTGCTTCTTCCATCACCTGAATGCCCATGTCATTGATCATTTGGATGATGTCTTCGATCTGGTCTGAATCGACGATATCTTCCGGCAGATGGTCATTGACCTCGGCATAGGTCAGATAGCCTTGCTCCTTACCGCGTTGGACAAGAAGTTTCAGCTGTGACTGCGGGTTTTGCTCCATAAGACGGTATCCACACTTAATTCGTTTGATTGGTGTCGGCGATGGGGCTGCCAACCTTTAAAGCGAGGGCGTACTTATATTTTTGCCGCTGCCTCTCAGTGCGGCTGCCGGGGGCTTCCCGATCGATATTCGGCACTTAAGCCGTTAAATACTGTTGTCTTTGACTTATTTCTTCGCCAGTTCCTGGTTAATCATCCAGAGCTCCCGGCGTTCTTCGCTGCTTAAGCCGTGCGTGCGCTCGCGAGCTATCAACTCTTCCTGGCGCAGCTCAAGCATCGAATCAAACATATGGTTGAGCGAGTCGGTGAACGTTTTTTCTGCAATGTCCTTATCAGCTATATCGTCCCACATCGACAATTTTTCAAGGGTAGCGGCCTCTTTTGTGCCGCGATAATGTTCTAAAAGTTGTCCGGTGGTCAGACCTGGCTGAGACAAACACGTGTTAACCAGTTCTGAAAATAAGCCAAGCCCGGGCAATTTTTCGTGGTTCAAACCCGCCAGCGACGGCACCTGCGGCGCGAGCTCGGGGTTTTGTACCAGCAACCCTATCAGTATACGCATGGTTGTGCGTTTTAGCTGAGGCGCGGGGCGAACCGTGCCGTTTTCAGCCTGTTTAGGCATTAAACGTTCAAGCTGGCTGTCATCCAGAATGCCGAGCTTGTTGCCTAACTCCTGACGCAGATAGATGCGCAGCGTTTCGCCGGGCACCTGGCTGATTAACGGCAGCGCCAGCGTACTGAGCTGCGCGCGCCCGTCAGGGGTACTCAAATCAACCTGCGGCATCAGGCTGTTAAACAAAAACGTGGAGAGCGGCTGAGCCTGCTCCATCCGCGCTTCAAACGCCGCTTTGCCCTCTTTACGCACCAGCGTATCCGGGTCTTCACCGTCGGGCAGGAACATAAAGCGTAGCTGACGCCCGTCGGTCATATACGGCAGCGCGGTTTCCAGCGCTCGCCAGGCGGCGTCGCGTCCAGCGCGGTCACCGTCGTAACAGCAGATGACGTTGTTGGTCACCCTGAACAGCAGTTGAATATGATCGGCGGTGGTGGACGTACCTAGCGACGCAACCGCGTAGTTGATGTCGTACTGCGCCAGCGCAACGACGTCCATATAGCCTTCGACGACCAGAAGACGCTGAGGTTCCGCGTTATCCTGCTGCGCCTCATAAAGACCGTAAAGCTGACGGCCCTTATGGAAAATATCGGTTTCCGGAGAGTTGAGGTATTTCGGCAGGGCATCACCCAGCACGCGACCACCAAAACCAATCACCCGGCCACGCTTGTCGCGGATCGGGAACATCACCCGTTCACGGAAGCGGTCGTAGCTTCGTCCCTGGTCGTTGGTGACCAGCATGCCTGCGTCGATGAGAGATTTACGATCTTCGCTATTGCCGCCAAAACGCTTTAACACGTTGTCCCAGCCGGGCGGGGCGTAACCAATAGCGAAACGCGCAATCACATCGTCGCTCAGTCCGCGCTTGTTCAGATACTGACGCGCAGGCTCAGCCGCAGAGTGCTTAAGAGACTGTTGGTAAAACGAATTCAGGCCATCCATCAGTTGATACAGCGTTTGCCGTTGATGGCGCTCGATCTGACTTGGCCCACTGCCTGCTTCATACGGCACTTCAAGGTTATGCATCGCCGCCAGCTCTTCGACGGTTTCAACGAACTCGAGCTTGTCGTAGTTCATCAAAAAATCGACGGCATTACCGTGTGCGCCACAGCCGAAGCAATGGTAAAACTGCTTTTCACCGTTTACGGTGAAGGAGGGGGTTTTTTCGTTATGGAACGGACAGCACGCATGGTAGTTCTTGCCCTGCTTTTTCAGCTTTACCCGCGCGTCGATGAGATCGACGATGTCGGTTCTGGCGAGCAGGTCATTGATGAAAACGCGTGGGATTCTTCCGGCCATATGCCCCAAAAATTTAAGCGACTTATAAACGAAAACAAGCCGCGCATTCCTTCCGGAAGCACGGCCTTACGACTACTACTCTGTCTGTCAATTGAGGGTGTTGACCCTCAAGAGATTAGTACAGACGAGTACGGCGTGCGTTTTCGCGAGCCAGTTTCTTCGCGTGACGTTTCACAGCGGAAGCTTTAGCGCGCTTACGTTCGGTCGTTGGTTTTTCATAAAACTCACGACGACGAACTTCAGCCAGAACACCTGCTTTCTCGCATGAACGTTTGAAGCGACGCAGTGCTACGTCGAACGGCTCGTTTTCACGTACTTTAATTACCGGCATGTAACTCTCACCTTTAATAAATTCGGTTTGCCGCTGGCATCAACGCCAGCTTATTTCAAAATGGTGCGGAATTTTACTGCAAATGCTGCTGCTTTGTAAAGCACCGATGCGATTTTGAAAGGGACTTTAATAAGGGTGAGGAGTATACACGAGCCTTCCTCCTGGGGCGAACAAAGTTTTACATCAACCCGCCCAGGCTCTACACTGCGCGGTATTGAAACGAGGTAAAACAAGTCATGCGTGTACTGGGTATTGAAACATCCTGCGATGAAACCGGCATCGCCATTTACGACGACGAAAAAGGGCTTCTGGCCAACCAGCTGTATAGTCAGGTGAAATTGCACGCTGACTACGGCGGCGTCGTGCCGGAACTGGCCTCTCGTGACCACGTGCGTAAAACGGTTCCCCTGATTCAGGCGGCGCTGAAAGAGGCCGGATTAAGCTCAACCGATATTGACGCCGTGGCCTATACCGCGGGGCCGGGCCTGGTCGGCGCGCTGCTGGTTGGCGCGACGGTTGGCCGGTCGCTGGCCTTCGCGTGGGATGTTCCGGCCATTCCGGTTCACCATATGGAAGGGCACCTTCTGGCACCTATGCTGGAAGAAAATCCGCCTGAATTCCCGTTTGTGGCGCTGCTGGTCTCGGGTGGGCATACCCAACTGATTAGCGTAACGGGCATTGGCAAGTACGAGCTGCTGGGCGAGTCGATCGACGATGCCGCCGGTGAAGCCTTCGACAAAACCGCCAAGCTGCTGGGTCTCGATTACCCGGGCGGCCCGATGCTCTCGAAAATGGCGTCACAGGGAACGGAAGGGCGCTTTGTCTTCCCGCGTCCGATGACTGACCGTCCGGGGCTGGATTTCAGCTTCTCCGGGCTGAAAACCTTCGCGGCGAATACCATCCGCAACAACGACGACAGCGAGCAGACCCGCGCCGATATCGCCCGCGCGTTTGAAGATGCGGTGGTGGACACGCTGATGATCAAGTGCAAGCGCGCGCTGGATCAGACCGGCTTTAAGCGTCTGGTGATGGCGGGCGGCGTCAGCGCTAACCGCACGCTGCGCGCGAAGCTCGCCGAGATGATGCAAAAGCGCCGCGGGGAAGTGTTCTACGCGCGTCCGGAATTCTGTACCGATAACGGCGCGATGATCGCTTACGCCGGAATGGTGCGCCTGAATGCGGGTGCAACGTCCGACCTGAGCGTGTCCGTGCGTCCGCGCTGGCCGCTGGCGGAACTGCCGGAGGCGTAATCCCCCTGACCCTCTCCCCACAGGGGAGAGGGAAATTTACAACTACATCCGCAGCATCCCTTTCTCTTCCAGAAACGCAATAATCGTCGCTAAACCGTCTCCCGCTTTAAGATTGGTAAACGTCCAGGGACGCTCGCCGCGCATGCGGTTAGTATCGCGCTCCATCACCTCCAGCGACGCCCCCACGTACGGCGCGAGGTCGGTTTTGTTTATCACCAAAAAGTCGGATTTGGTGATCCCCGGTCCGCCCTTGCGCGGAATTTTTTCCCCTTCGGCAACGTCGATCACATAGATGGTCAGATCCGCCAGCTCCGGGCTGAAGGTGGCGCTCAGGTTATCGCCGCCGCTTTCAACGAAGATCAGATCCAGATTGCCGAACTTCTCGCTCAACGCTTCCACCGCCGCCAGGTTCATTGAGGCATCTTCGCGGATGGCAGTATGCGGACAGCCGCCCGTCTCCACGCCCACGATGCGCTCCGGCTCCAGCGCGCCCGCCTCGGTGAGGATGCGCTGATCCTCTTTGGTGTAGATATCGTTGGTCACCACCGCCAGGTGATACGTGTTGCGCATTGCCTTGCAGAGCGCTTCCAGCAGCGCGGTTTTTCCCGACCCTACCGGGCCACCCACGCCCACGCGCAGGGGATGTTTGTAATCAGCCATGTTGACTCCTCAGGAACGGAATAGTCGTGAATATTGGGTTTCGT
This sequence comes from Enterobacter sp. MG-EB028, assembly GCF_056673305.1. Classification (NCBI taxonomy): domain Bacteria; kingdom Pseudomonadati; phylum Pseudomonadota; class Gammaproteobacteria; order Enterobacterales; family Enterobacteriaceae; genus Enterobacter; species Enterobacter sp. MG-EB028. Next base: position 4,110,559 of record NZ_CP195079.1, on the reverse strand, counting down.
GGCGCGCGGAGGCGATGGCGGAGAGCGGCGTTGCTGCCCCCAGCGCGTCGTCGCGACGTAAAAATGCCTGTTCAAAACCAGCGGCGTAGTGGTCGCTCAGCTCGATAATCAGCTGCTGCGCGGCCTGTTGCCCAAACGGCACCAGCTTGACGCCCGCCATCACCGCGCTCTCTATCCAGCTGTAGCCGAGGCTCAGCGCCAGCTCATGCGCGCCAATGCCCCAGCGAACGCCAAGCCACGCCATGCCGCAGAGCTGGCTCTGCGCAAACAGCGACAGCCACTCTGCCGGGCAGTCCGGCTCCCAGCTTTTAACCAGACGGGTAAAGGCCGCCCCGCGGTTGCGCTCCTCTTCGCGCAGCTCGCGCGTTTCCCGGCAGGCGAGCAGGTATGCCGTCCAGCGTTTTGCACTTGTAAGATCGCTACGCTCACAGGCCTGATAAAGACGGATAAACAGCGGCAGATCGACGCAGAAAAAGCTCTGCTCCATCTGCTGAATTTGCCAGCGTTTAAAGGCCCCGGCGTCGGTTACCCAGCCCGCCTCAACGGCCCACTCCAGCCCCTGTGACCAGGTAAACGACCCGACCGGCAGGCTGCTGCTGGAGAGCTGCATCAGGCGCAGCCTCTGGCGGGCGTGCTCCATCAGCTCATCAGCGCCAGCAGGGCGGAGACGATCAGCCCGCCGCCGAAGGTTTTACGCAGGCCGTCGTGACGGCGAAGCAGCAGCCCTGCGGCGAAACTGGCGCACAGCATCGTGGCACTGGCGAACATAAAGCCGCTGGTGAAGAGCCAGAAGTTGTGGCCGGACATCTCCACGCCGTGCGCCCAGCCGTGGAACATCGCCAGGGCAGGCACCGCCAGCAGCAGACGGTTTTCAGTTTTAAACATCATCACGCCGGATACCGCCAGCGAGGCGATAATCAGCATCTCCATGCCGCTGAAGCCGCCGAGCAGGTTGCCCGCAATGGCGCCAACGAGCATCATGCCGAGGGTGGCAAACGGCAGCAGGAGCTTGCGGCCGCTCAGCGCCGAGAGTACGCCGGCGCCTGCCAGCATCAGCAGGTGATCGAGCCCGGTTAGCGGGTGGAGAAAGCCGGCCTGAAAGCTGTCGGCACCGTGGCCGGGATGGGCGAGCGCCGGTACGGAAACGGCCAGCAGAAACAGCGGTAAATACTTGCGCATTAGGAGTCCTTAATGTGAATGAGCGTGAGAATGGCTGTGGCTGTGGGCATCGCTGGCGTACGCGCCCGCTTCCGGTTCAAATGGCAGGCTGGCGTAGGTTACGTCCAGCCCGAACTGGCGCAGCATGTTGTCGAGAACGTGGTCGTGGTGATAGCGAAGCTCGCCGGGCATGACCTGCAGCGGCACGTGGCGGTTGCCCAGGTGGTAGCAGGCGCGGGCCAGCAGGAACGGGTCGGCGCAGCGCACCACGGAGACGGACTCAGCCGCTGCGATCACTTCGATCACCTCACTGCCGTCGTCGGTGGTCAGCAGGTCGCCCCCGCGCAGCAGCAGGCCGCGCGGCAGCATCAGCCCGGCTTCGCGCCCGTCGTTCAGCGATACGCGTGCACGGCTTTTCACCCGCACGTCAATCGGCAGCGTGACGCTGGCGGTGATCGGGTGCGCATGGTCCAGACGTTGGGTTAAATAGATCATCATTACTCCTCAAAACAGGAAATAGCGTTGCGCCATCGGCAGAACGTCGGCCGGTTCGCTGGTTATCAGTTCGCCGTCGACGCGCACCTCATAGGTTTGTGAGTCGACGGTGATGTTCGGCTGTAAACCGTTGTGGATCATGTCCGCCTTTTTCACCGTCCGGCAGCCTTTCACCACCGCGGTGGCGCTCTGCAGGTTGAGCTGCTGCGGGATGCCGTTCGCACTGGCGGCCTGCGAGATAAACGTCAGCCGTGTGGCGTGGCGCGCGGCGCCCAGCGATCCAAACATCGGACGGTAATGCACCGGCTGCGGCGTAGGGATCGAGGCGTTGATATCACCCATTGGCGCACAGGCTATCATCCCGCCCTTGACGATGGTGGCGGGCTTGACGCCGAAGAACGCCGGGGACCAGACCACCAGATCCGCAAGCTTGCCCGCCTCAATCGAACCGACTTCGTGGGCGATGCCGTGGGTGAGCGCCGGGTTAATGGTGTACTTGGCGACATAGCGCTTCACGCGGAAGTTATCGTTCTCGCCCGTCTCTTCCGGCAGCGCGCCGCGCTGGACCTTCATGCGGTGTGCCACCTGCCAGGTGCGGATAATGACTTCCCCGACGCGGCCCATGGCCTGTGAATCTGATGAGGTGAGCGAGAACGCGCCGATGTCGTGCAGCACGTCTTCCGCGGCGATGGTTTCCCGGCGAATGCGCGATTCGGCAAACGCCACGTCCTCGGCGATATCCGGATCGAGGTGATGGCAGACCATCAGCATGTCGAGATGCTCGTCGATGGTGTTCACCGTGTAGGGCAGGGTCGGGTTGGTGGAAGAGGGCAGAATATTCGGGTGCGCGCAGGCGGTGATAATATCCGGCGCGTGGCCGCCGCCCGCGCCTTCGGTGTGGAAGGTGTGGATGGTGCGCCCGGCGATAGCTGCCAGCGTGTCTTCGACAAACCCGGACTCGTTCAGCGTGTCGCTGTGCAGCGCCACCTGAATATCCATTTCTTCCGCGACTTCCAGCGAGCAGTTGATCGCCGCAGGCGTCGCGCCCCAGTCTTCGTGGATCTTCAGCCCGATGGCGCCCGCGGCGATCTGCTCGCGCAGGGCATCCGGGTTGGAGCCGTTACCTTTGCCGAGCAGGCCGATATTCACCGGCAGCGTATCGGCAGCCTGCAGCATGCGGGCGATATACCATGGCCCCGGCGTGCAGGTGGTGGCGTTGGTGCCCGCCGCCGGTCCGGTGCCGCCGCCGATCATGGTGGTGACGCCGGAGACCAGCGCCTCTTCCGCCTGCTGCGGGCAGATCCAGTGGATGTGGGTGTCGATCCCGCCGGCGGTGACGAGCTTCCCCTCGGCGGCAATCACTTCCGTTGCCGCGCCAATCGGGATCGTCACGCCAGGCTGAATGTCAGGGTTCCCGGCTTTACCGACGGCAAAGATCCTTCCGTTCTTCACGCCGATATCGGCCTTCACGATCCCCCAGTGATCGACGATCAGCGCATTAGTGAGAACCAGATCCACGCAGCCGTCCGCGGTCATCTGTCCCTGGCCCATGCCGTCGCGGATCACCTTCCCGCCGCCGAATTTGACCTCTTCGCCGTAGATCGTGAGATCGTCCTCCACTTCTATCCACAGCTCGCTGTCTGCAAGCCGGACCTTATCGCCGGTGGTGGGGCCGAACATATCGGCATAGGCCTGGCGTGAAATGTCAGCCATGTTTCACCTCGCCCATCACCTCGCCGCGAAAGCCAAAAATGCGCTGCGCGCCCGTCACCTGAACCAGCGTCACTTCCCGCTTCTGGCCGGGTTCGAAGCGCACGGCAGTACCCGCCGGGATGTTCAGCCGATAGCCTTTGGTGGTTTCCCGGTCAAACTTCAGCGCCGGGTTGACCTCGTAAAAGTGGTAGTGCGAGCCGACCTGGATCGGCCTGTCGCCGTGGTTTTCGACAATCACGCTTTGGGTTTCTCGCCCGACGTTGATCGTAATAGTGCCGGGCTGGATCTGGTATTCACCTGGGATCATCACGCGCTCCTTAGACGATCGGGTTGTGGACGGTGACGAGCTTGGAACCGTCCGGGAAGGTGGCTTCCACCTGAATATCCGGGATCATTTCCGGGACGCCCTCCATCACCTGATCGCGCCTCAGGACGTGGCGGCCCGCCTCCATCAGCGAGGCGACGGTTTCGCCATCGCGGGCGCCTTCCATAATGAAGGCGCTGATCAGCGCGACCGATTCCGGGTAGTTGAGCTTTACCCCGCGCGCGAGGCGGCGTTCGGCAACCAACGCGGCGGTGAACAGCAACAGCTTGTCTTTTTCTCTGGGAGTCAGTTCCATAACGTTTCTCTTATGTCTGCCAGATGCGCGGCGAACAGGCGGTTTTGGTTGTGAGAAGCGGGCGAAGCGACTGCCAGATGTCGCGCATCACCCGCTGGCAAATCAGGTTGTCGTGGGAGAGAAAACGCACCGACAGCAGGTCATCGGTAAGCGTTGCCCCGGCATAATTTTCCAGCGGGGCGAGCAGCGCGCGCACCGTGTCGAGATGTTCTTCCCGGGCCGGATAGAACAGCAGCGTGCCGATCCACGGATGCCCGCCGACGGGCGTGAGATCGCCGTTGCTAAGATGCTGGCGCTCAATCAGGCGCGGCCCGTCGTCGACCCAGATTTCAAGGCGGCTCTCCATCGTGCCGTGGCTGAAGGTCTCACCGATAACCGGGCGACCCAGACAGTACAGCTCCCACGCCAGCAGCGTGCTGGAGGCCTTCAGATGAAAAACGGAGCGCAGCGCGGCGTTCGCGCCGGGGAAGATAATGGTGTCCTGCGGCAGCCACTCCAGCGTGGCGTCGTTATCAAGGTAAAAGTGCTGGCTCAGACGCGCCTGCGGGCCGCGGCTGCGGTAGAACTTGCTGGCGCCGGGCATGGTGATAAGCGCGTGGCTTTTGGCATCGAGCCGAACGGAAATGTCCAGCGTATCGCCCCCCACGACGCCGCCGGGCGGGTGCAGCAGGTAAAGGTGGCACGTTTCCCCTTCAGGGTAAAACGGCCGCTGAACCGTAAGCGGCCCGACGTGGTGAGCGGAGTGCAGGAGGGTTTTCTCAGGGGCGTGACAAAACTGCAGGGCAAGCGACGCCTGCCAGCCTTTATACGTATTATCAGTGACCTGAGCTGCTAACATGCTGCATCCATCTGCTCACCATCGGGGTCGTTTCAGTATGCCCTGGCGGAAATGAAGGCTGTCATATGAGTCGCTTATGGATAGAGGAAATAAAAAAGCACGGCCCGGGGCCGTGCTCAGCGTGAAGCATGACGATCCTATTTCAGGTGTTCATGCAATGCTGCACCTGCCTGCTCAAGGGCGACTTTAACCGTCGGCTCCTGGCTCAGCGGGTTAAGCAGGCCGTAGTCGTGGATCATGCCGTTATAGCGCGTGACGGTCACCGGGACGCCAGCTGCATCCAGTTTACGCCCGAATGCTTCACCTTCATCCCGCAGAACGTCCAGCTCAGCTGTCTGAATCAGCGTTTCCGGGAAGCCTTTCAACTGTGCACTCGTGGCGCGAAGCGGAGAGGCAAGGATATTGTTGCGATCGGCAGCGCTGGTGGTGTAGTTATCCCAGAACCATTTCATCATGTTTTTTGACAGGAAATAGCCATTTTCGAACTGGTTATACGAGGCAGTATCAAAGTTCGCATCGGTAACCGGCCAGAGCATGACGTTGTAGCGAATCTTTGGCCCATTGAACTGTTTGGCCTGCAGCGCCACGGAAGCCACCATGTTGCCGCCCACGCTGTTACCCACCAGACCCAGACGGCTACCGTCCACGCCGATTTCCTGGCCGTGCTCGGCTACCCATTTTGTCGCCTCATAGGCCTGATTGATTGCTACCGGGAAATGGGCTTCAGGTGACGGGGTGTAATCGACGTAAACCGCAGCGGCGCCTGATGCGCGAACCAGATCGCGGATCAAGCGTTCGTGGGTTGGGTAATCACCCAGCACCCAACCGCCACCGTGGAAGAACATAAAGACGGGGAGCGCGCCGCTGGCGTTTTCAGGTTTCACTATTTTCAGTTTTATGGCCTGGCCATTTACCTGGATCGTTTTCTCAGAAACCTGAGCGGGCGGCAGTTTGGCACCTTGTTGTGCGCCGATCAGTACCTGGCGGGCCTCCTGCGGGGTCATCTGTTCCATCGGTTTCCCTTTGCCAGAGTTCAGGACATTAAGAAACGCCTGTACGCCTGCGGTCGGGGCCGGAGTATTGATGGTTTGGGCGGATGCCGCTGCTGACGCGAAGACGGAAGAAACGAGAATGGCGGTTAATGTTTTCATGGTGGTACCTCTTTTAACGTATTTGATTGGATATGTAAGTAGTGCGCTATTTAGTTGTTGGTGTAATACTTGCGCACAAGATACTTTTGGTCAAATATTATTTATAATTTTTTTTAGACAACAGATTCAGGTTGATAGAAAAATGAAAGAAAACAAAACATTAGATGATTTGCTGTGTTTCTCGCTGTATTCGGTTACCAATGCCTTCGTGCGCCAGTATCGCCCCCTGCTGCAGGAGATGGATCTGACCTATCCGCAATTTGTTGTTTTGATGGCGCTTTATGAGAAAGACAACATCCCGCTTCGCGATCTCAGCGATAAGACCTATTTTGATTCAGGCACATTGACCCCGCTGGTTCAGAAGCTTGAGGCAAAAGGATTCCTCAACCGTATCGCGGTTGTGGGGGATGAAAGGATGAAAAGTGTCGTACTGACCGATAAGGCGAAAGAACTGAAAAAACGGGTGATGGCGCTGCCGGACCAGATTCGCTGCAGCATGCGGATGAGTGATGATGAGCTTGAAATGCTAAAAAAACTCTCCCGGACGCTGCTCGACGATTTGTAAAAACCCTTCGGTGGGGGTGAACCCACCGAAGCGATGTGTCGTTACCGGTAGTCCTCCGCATCCACGTCATAGCCGGACGGCTCCCAGCGGATCGCCAGCAGCGACGCCAGGCCGATAAACGGCGCCAGCGCAATCACCCAGAACACGGCAGTGTCGAGAGACGCAACCAGCAGCGGGAACAGGAACAGCGACAGCGTGGAGCTGCTGCGCATCAGCGTCTGGTTGAGGCCTACGCCCACGCCGCGCAGCGAGGTCGGGTAGCTCAGCGAGGCGAACGTCATGGTATGCGCGCCCGGGCCAAATCCCTGACCGAACAGGAACAGCGCCAGCATCGCGACGGCAAGCACCCCTTCAGAAGCGCCTTCAGGGCGGCCAATCAGCGCCAGGCCAAGCAATGCGACAAGCTGGCAGGCATAACCCGCCAGCGACATCCGCCAGGCGCCGAAGCGCGGCACGTAGCGTACCGCCAGCAGTCCGCCGACGAAGGCAAACAGCAGGTTAAGCACCAGTGAAATGAGAATGGTGGTGAGCATCGACTGCACAAAGAAGCTTGAAATAATCACCGGCAGGCCAAACGCCACGGCGTTATAGGCAAACGACGAGACGACGGAAAGCAGCGTGGCGAGCGTCGTGCGGCGTAAGTATATGCCGCGGAACAGGTTCAGATAGTTTGACCATTTCGCTTTATTCACCACAGGTGCAGGCTGGCTGAGCGCATCCTGCGGCACGTGGGCATTGATGTTATACGACTGGCGTAAAATCGACGCCGCCTCCTTCAGGTTGCCCTGATTCGCCGCCCAGACCGGAGATTCGCTCATATAGCGGCTGCGAATGGCGATAATCACCAGCGCGGGCACCGCGCCAAAGCCGAGAATCAAACGCCACAGCCAGTCGCTGTGGCTCTCCGGCAGCGCGGCGTAGAAGAACAGCACCAGCAGGTAGGAGACGCTGATGGCGGCATACCAGGTGGGGCACCACATCGCGACGCTGGAGGCCTTATTTCCCGGGCCTTTCAGCCTGGCGAACTCACTTAGGAACGCCATCGCCACGGGAAGATCGATCCCCACGCCGAGCCCCATCACGAAGCGGGCGCCCGCGAGCACATATTCGTTCGGGGCCAGCGCGCAGGCGATGGCTGCCACTACGAAGAACACCATATCAGCCATAAAAACGCGGTAGCGCCCGATTTTATCCGTGAGGTAACCGCCGAGCAGCGCCCCGACGATAGCGCCAAAGGTAATGGCCGAAGCCACCATACCGGTACCGGCGGGCGTCAGGTTAAACTCGCGGGTGATGTCTTTAATGCCGAACGCCAGCGCGCCCAGATCGTAGGCGTCGAGGAAAATCCCGCCCAGCGCGATACCCACCACAATACGGGCGTTGGCCCGGCCCTGTGAGCCGTCATTAACGAGACGGGATACATCCGATGCACTGCGCACCCACTGAATGTCGCCGTCAGAGGGGATCCCTGCCGTTGAAAGGGGAGTTGAATCTGTGATTTCTGCCATTTTTCTTTTTGTGTGGTTGTGTTGTGTCTCTAACAGTTACCACAGGCAGAAGGTGACCAAAATCACATTTGGTTATAAGGCATAACGAACGCTTTATTTAGCGTCTTTCTTCTTGCGCTTGAGCTTAGTCCAGATCTTGGTTTCCTGACGACGCCACAGGCGCTGAATATTGTCGTGATGGCGCAGCAGGATCAGGCAGGAGAGCATTGACACCGGGAAGGTGAACTGGGGTTTGAACCACCAGACATAGAACGGAGCGATCAGCGCGCTGACGATAGCGCCCAGCGACGAGTAGCCGCTCAGAAGAATGGTGAGCAGCCACGTCCCGGCCATTACGCCGGTGAGATCCCAGCCGATAGGTGCAATCGCACCGAAGGCCGTCGCAACGCCTTTTCCGCCTTTAAAACCAAAGAAAACGGGCCAGATATGGCCGACGCAGGCGGCGATGGCGATAAGACCGAGCCAGAACGGCGTAACGCCCAGCGCATAGGCGCCCCAGACGGGTAGCATCCCTTTCAGAACATCAAAAATCAAAACCGCTACGGCTGCTCCCTTGCCGCCAATTCGAAGCACGTTGGTCGCTCCCGGATTCCCGGAACCACTTTCACGCGGGTCAGGTAACCCGGCAATGCGGCAGACCAGAATGGCGCTGGAGATTGAGCCGCAAAGATAGGCGAGGAGGATCATTCCAGGCGCGATTGCACTCATAACGCTGTTCCGTTTTGAAAATGTATCTGTATTCTCAGCATCTGTGGATAATACGCATAATTCGCCGGAAGTGGTATCCGGTTTAGCCAAAAAGCAGGCAGGTCGTGATGGATATTGTATTTATAGAGCAACTTTCGGTAATCACCACAATTGGTGTTTACGACTGGGAACAGACCGTCGAGCAGAAACTGGTGTTCGATATCGAAATGGGATGGGATAACCGCAAATCGGCAAAAAGCGATGACGTGAATGACTGTCTGAGCTATGCCGACATCAGCGAAGCGGTCATCGGCCACGTGGAAGGACAACGTTTTGCGCTGGTGGAACGCGTGGCGGAGGAAGTGGCGGAACTGCTGCTGACCAAATTCAACTCACCGTGGGTACGCATCAAGCTGAGCAAGCCGGGTGCGGTCGCGCGCGCGGCCAATGTGGGCGTGATTATCGAGCGTGGCACAAATCTGAAAGGAAAGATTTAACGTCATAATTGCTAAACCATTTTAGGTTATATCGGTCTTAAGGCTGTATCTTTCACGGTTGTCCGCGTGGACACCGTTTTTTATATCTTTTTTTAGGGGTTTATAGATGAGCGATATGCACTCGCTGCTGGTGGCGGCAATTCTGGGTGTGGTCGAAGGATTGACGGAGTTTTTGCCGGTTTCCAGTACGGGCCATATGATTATCGTTGGCCATCTGCTGGGCTTTGAAGGCGATACCGCAAAGACGTTTGAGGTGGTGATTCAGCTGGGCTCGATTCTGGCGGTGGTGGTGATGTTCTGGCGCCGTCTGTTTGGCCTGATCGGCATTCATTTTGGCCGGCTGCCGCAGCGCGAAGGCGAGGGCAAAGGCCGCCTGACGCTGATTCATATCCTGCTCGGGATGGTCCCGGCGGTGGTGCTGGGGCTGGTATTCCACGACACCATTAAATCGCTGTTTAACCCGATTAACGTCATGTACGCGCTGGTGGTGGGTGGCTTCCTGCTGATTGCCGCGGAAGTGCTGAAGCCAAAAACCCCGCGTGCGGAAGGTCTGGACGATATGACCTATCGCCAGGCGTTTATGATTGGCTGCTTCCAGTGTCTGGCGCTGTGGCCGGGCTTCTCCCGTTCAGGTGCGACCATTTCAGGCGGGATGCTGATGGGCGTAAGCCGTTACGCGGCTTCCGAGTTTTCGTTCCTGCTGGCGGTGCCAATGATGATGGGCGCCACCGTGCTTGATGTCTATAAAAGCTATCACTTCCTGACGGCTGGCGACATTCCGATGTTCGCCGTCGGCTTCATCACCGCGTTTATCGTGGCGCTGATTGCCATCAAAACCTTCCTGCAGCTGATTAAGCGTATCTCGTTCATTCCGTTCGCGATCTACCGCTTTATCGTCGCTGCTGCGGTGTACGTGGTCTTCTTCTGATGACGGGTTGCCCTCACTCTTTCGGCTGAGGGCAACGTTTTTCCTTCCACGCCGCTACTGCATCAATCCGGCGTTTCGTCAGCTCCTCGCGAATCTCCGGGCCTTTAAACCCTGCCTCAACCACATCTTTCGTTGGCACCGCTTTTGCGACTTCCCATGCTTCGCGCAGCAAACGTCCCTGCGGGTAATCGGACGCTTCAAACCCGGTACGGCCGCGAACGTCGGCTTCACTGGTCAGCGCAATCTGCTCGACGCGCTGCGGCTTGCGCCAGGCGTCGATATTATCGAACAGCTTCACGATGGTGGCGGGCTTCAGGATCGGGAAGGTGTGGATCAGGTCATGGAACTCGGCCACCAGTTTCGCCAGGTCACGGATCTCGTTCGGCACGCGCAGGCGCAGGCATAGTCCCTCGACCAGCTTCACTCCTGCCGGGCCGTGCCCGTGGTGGCGTGGCCAGAACTCTTTCGGCGTTAAGCCTTTGCCGAGATCGTGGCACAGGGTGGAAAAGCGCACGTCCACGTCAGGGCTGAGCATGGCTGCCATGCTCAGGGTCATCAGCGTGTGCACGCCGGTATCAATTTCCGGGTGCCATTTCGCCGGCGCGGGGACGCCAAACAGCGCGTCGATTTCCGGGAACAGTACCTTCAGCGCGCCGCAGTCGCGCAGGACCTGGAAAAAGACCTGCGGGTTGCGGGTGGTGAGGGCATTTTCCGTCTCTTTCCAGACGCGCTCCGGCGTCAGGTGTTCCAGTTCTCCCGCCTCGGTCATGGCCGTCATCAACGCCATCGTCTCATCGGCAATACGGAAGCTCAGATGGGCGTAACGCGCGGCAAAACGCGCCACGCGCAGAACGCGGAGCGGATCTTCAGAAAATGCCGGGGAGACGTGACGCAAAAGACGGTCGCGCAGGTCATCCTGCCCGCCGTAGGCGTCAATGATATGGCCGTCTTCGTCCTGGGCCAGGGCGTTAATGGTGAGATCGCGGCGAAGCAAATCCTGCTCGAGCGTCACATCCGGCGCGGCGTAGCAGGTGAAGCCCGTATAGCCGGAACCGGATTTCCGCTCGGTACGCGCCAGGGCGTACTCTTCCCGGCTTTTCGGGTGCAGAAACACGGGAAAATCGCGGCCTACCTGCTGGTAGCCCGCGTCGAGCATCTCTTCCGGGGTGGCACCCACCACCACCCAATCTTTATCTTTGACCGGCAGACCTAACAACGCATCACGTACCGCACCACCGACCAGATAACTCTTCACGCCCAACACTCCCGTTTTCTCTTTTCGCAAGATAATACGTAAGTCTGGCAGAGAAGACGAATTAGTTCATCCAGCGGTCTTTACGCTTGCGGCTTGGGATCAGATGCGGCAGGACCAGGCCCAGCACCAGGCCTACGCCCAGTACGCCGCCGCCATACATAAACCACTGCATGATAATGGTGCGCTGTTTGTCATCAAGCTGCAGGTTCGCGGCGTTCACTTTTTTCTGCGCGACGATCAGCTCGTTTTTGAGCTTTTGATTCTCTTCTTTAAGACCGTTGATCACGCCGTCGCTCTGCGCCACTTTCTGCTGCATTTCGGCGGTGCGTTGGTTCCAGGTCCCGTCGATGTTGTTCAGCTTGTCGGTCAGCGTCTTCACCTGGTTTTCCAGGTCCGGCACGCGGGTGCGCAGGCTTGGCACGGTGCTCAGCTCTTTCATCGGGATCCAGGAGGTACGGCCGGAACTGTCGCGAACCTGACCGTAATTGGTCTCCGCGTTGGTCTGTAACAGGGTGACTTCCTCGCCGGCATTCACCGTACCCACGAGGCGATAATTATCTCCGGGGCCACTGCGTACCCAGGTGTTCAGTTCGTCAGAAACGTAACGCTTCTCTTCAGCGTGCACTGCGGTTGCGGCGCTAAAAGCGAGTAAAGTAAGTCCAATCAGGCGTAATTTAAGCATCATTAGTCGTTATTTTCATAAATAGTGGAACGATAGTAGTGGCAACAGTGTCTCTACGCAAAGCATTCGTCAGCAATCAGAATCATCTGTGTCACGACTCTACACATTTACGCCCGACAAATTGCTCATTGCATGGCAATTTGGCGCAAAATACTATGTACTGACAAATAAATGGCGAGGAAGTTCGCCCTCATTGACGCGTCTGTGACGCCCGCAAAAGTACAAGGCTATGGCTCAGGAAATCGAATTAAAATTTATCGTCGAAAAAGACAGCGTTGACGCGCTCCGTCAGCATCTGAATACGCTCTCCGGCGAGCACCATGAACCCGTACAGTTGCTCAACATCTACTACGAAACGCCGGACAACTGGCTGCGCAACCACGATATGGGGCTGCGCATCCGCGGCGCACACGGGCGCTACGAGATGACGATGAAAATCGCCGGCCGCGTGGTCGGCGGTTTGCATCAGCGCCCGGAATATAATATCGACATCAGTAAGCCAGAACTTGAGCTGGAACGTTTCCCGGCGGAAGTCTGGCCGGAAGGCGAACTGCCCGCCACGCTGGCAACACAGGTGCAGCCGCTGTTCAGCACCGATTTCGCTCGCGAGAAATGGCTGGTGACGGAAGGCAAGAGTCGCATTGAGATCGCGCTGGATTTAGGCGAGGTGAAGGCGGGTGAGAGCCTGGAACCGATCTGTGAGCTGGAGCTGGAACTTCTGGAAGGGGAGGCGAGCGACGTGCTGAAGCTGGCGCGTAAGCTGGTAAGTCAGCCGGGGTTACGTCAGGGCAGCCTGAGCAAAGCGGCGCGCGGCTACCACCTGGCTGCCGGAAATGCGCCACGCGTGCTGCGAGAGACCCCTATTCTGCGCGTCGTGCCGAAAGCCAGCATTGAACAGGGCATGGAAGCGGCGCTGGAGCTGGCGCTCTCTCAGTGGCAGTACCACGAGGAGCTGTGGGCGCGTAACGTGAAAAATGCCAAAAAACAGGTGCTGGCCGCTATTGGCCTGGTGCGTCATACCCTGACGCTGTTTGGCGGTATCGTACCGCGTAAAGCAAGCGCTCACTTACGCGATCTGCTGACCCAAACCGAGACGCTGCTGCTTTCCGACGTATCGGCGCAAACCGCGCTTTACAGCCCGCAAAATGCCGCGGCAAAACTGGCGTTGACCGAATTTCTGGTGACGCGCGGCTGGCGCACCTTCCTGGATGCAAAAGCGCAGACCAAAATCGCGGATAACTTCAAACGCTTCGCGGATATCCATCTTTCCCGCCACGCCGCCGAGTTGAGAACCACCTTCGCACACCCGCTGGGCGACCAGTACGGCGATCAGCTTCCCCGTCTGGCGCGTAACATCGACAGTATGTTGCTGCTGTCCGGTGCGTATGAGGGCGTGAAGGCGCAGGCCTGGCTGGAGAACTGGCAGGGACTTAAGCATGCCATTGAGACCCGTCAGCAGATTGAGATCGAGCATTTCCGCAACGAGGCCATTTCGCAGGATCCGTACTGGCTGCACAGCGGAAAACGTTAATTCTGGCAAGGAACCCCTGATATGCCGCTTTCTTCGCAGTTACAGCAGCACTGGCAGACCGTTTGCGAACGTCTGCCCGAGTCGTTACCCGCGTCATCGTTAAGCGAGCAGGCGAAAAGCGTGCTCACGTTCAGTGATTTTGTGCAGGAAAGCGTCAGCGCTAACCCGGAATGGCTGGCGGAGCTGGAAAGCGCGCCGCCGCAGGCTGACGAGTGGCGGCATTATGCCAGCTGGCTGCAAACCGCGCTGGCAGATGTAACGGATGAGGCCACGCTGATGCGCGTTCTGCGTCAGTTCCGCCGCCGGGTAATGGTGCGCATTGCCTGGGCGCAGGCGCTGGAGCTGGTGAGCGAAGAGAGCACCTTGCAGCAGCTGAGCGAGCTGGCGCAGACGCTGATCGTCGCCGCGCGGGACTGGCTCTATGCTGTCTGCTGTAAAGAGTGGGGCACGCCGTGCAGCGAAGAAGGGGTTCCGCAACCGCTGTTAATTCTGGGAATGGGCAAGCTGGGTGGCTGCGAGCTGAACTTCTCCTCCGACATCGATCTGATCTTTGCCTGGCCGGAGAACGGCTCCACGCGCGGCGGGCGTCGCGAGCTGGACAACGCCCAGTTCTTTACCCGCCTTGGCCAGCGTCTGATTAAAGCGCTGGACCAGCCGACGCAGGACGGCTTCGTCTACCGTGTGGACATGCGCCTGCGCCCGTTTGGCGACAGCGGTCCGCTGGTGCTGAGCTTCGCCGCGCTGGAAGATTATTACCAGGAGCAGGGACGCGACTGGGAACGTTACGCGATGGTCAAAGCGCGGATCATGGGCGACAGCGACGACGCTTACGCCAACGAGCTGCGCGCCATGCTGCGCCCGTTTGTGTTCCGCCGCTACATCGACTTCAGCGTGATCCAGTCCCTGCGAAATATGAAAGGGATGATCGCCCGCGAGGTGCGCCGCCGTGGGCTGAAGGACAATATCAAGCTTGGCGCGGGCGGCATCCGCGAAATCGAATTTATCGTTCAGGTCTTCCAGCTGATCCGCGGCGGGCGCGAGCCGTCGCTGCAGTCCCGCTCGCTGCTGCCGACGCTGAGCGCCATTGAGCAACTGCACCTGCTGCCGGACAGCGACGCGCAAACCCTGCGCGAGGCCTATCTGTTCCTGCGTCGTCTGGAAAACCTGCTGCAGAGCATCAACGACGAACAGACCCAGACCCTGCCGGGCGATGACCTTAACCGGGCGCGTCTGGCCTGGGGTATGCGCGTGGACGACTGGTCAACGTTGACCGAACGGCTGGATGCCCATATGGCAGGCGTGCGCCGCATCTTTAACGATCTGATCGGCGACGACGAAAGTGAATCGCCGGACGATGCGCTCTCCGAACACTGGCGCGAACTGTGGCAGGATGCGCTTCAGGAAGATGACACCACGCCGGTGCTGGCGCACTTAAGCGACGATGCCCGCCATCGCGTGGTGGCCTTAATTGCCGATTTCCGTCTGGAGCTGAACAAGCGCGCCATCGGCCCGCGCGGTCGTCAGGTGCTGGATCATCTGATGCCGCACCTGCTGAGCGAGGTCTGCTCGCGTGAGGACGCGCCGGTGCCGCTGTCGCGCATGATGCCGCTGCTGAGCGGGATTATCACGCGCACCACCTATCTTGAGCTGCTGAGCGAATTTCCGGGGGCGCTGAAGCACCTGATTTCCCTCTGCGCCGCGTCGCCGATGGTGGCCAACAAGCTGGCGCGCTACCCGCTGTTGCTGGATGAACTGCTCGACCCGAACACGCTGTATCAGCCAACGGCGACGGACGCCTACCGGGACGAGCTGCGCCAGTATCTGCTGCGCGTGCCGGAAGAGGACGAAGAGCAACAGCTGGAGGCACTGCGTCAGTTTAAGCAGGCCCAGATGCTGCGCGTCGCAGCGGCGGACATCGCCGGTACGCTGCCGGTGATGAAAGTGAGCGATCACTTAACCTGGCTGGCGGAAGCGATTATTGATGCGGTTGTCCATCAGGCGTGGGTGCAGATGGTGGCGCGCTACGGCCAGCCGAAACACCTCGCTGACCGTGAGGGGCGAGGGTTTGCGGTGGTTGGTTACGGCAAGCTGGGCGGCTGGGAGCTGGGCTATAGCTCCGATCTGGATTTAATTTTCCTGCACGACTGCCCGGCGGACGTGATGACCGACGGCGAGCGCGAGATTGACGGGCGTCAGTTCTATCTGCGCCTGGCCCAGCGCATCATGCACCTGTTCAGCACCCGCACCTCGTCGGGGATTCTGTATGAAGTGGATGCGCGCCTGCGCCCGTCCGGCGCGGCGGGTATGCTGGTGACCTCAACGGACGCGTTTGCCGATTACCAGAAGAATGAAGCCTGGACGTGGGAGCATCAGGCGCTGGTGCGCGCTCGCGTGGTCTATGGCGATCCGCAGCTCAAAACGCAGTTTGACATCATCCGCAAGGAGGTTATGACCACCATGCGTGATGGCAGCACGCTGCAAACGGAAGTGCGCGAAATGCGCGAGAAAATGCGCGCGCACCTCGGGAATAAACACCGCGATCGCTTTGATATTAAAGCCGACGAGGGCGGGATTACCGATATTGAATTCATCACCCAGTATCTGGTGCTGCTGCACGCCCATGACAAGCCGAAGCTGACGCGCTGGTCCGATAATGTGCGCATTCTGGAACTGCTGGCGCAAAACGACATCATGGACGAGCAGGAGGCCCAGGCCTTAACCCGCGCCTACACCACGCTGCGCGATGAGCTTCATCACCTGGCGCTGCAGGAGGAACCGGGGCACGTGGCGCTGGACAGTTTTGCTCATGAACGTGCTCAGGTAACGGCCAGCTGGCAGAAGTGGCTGGTGGAACCGTGCGTAACAAATCAAGTGTGATATTATCGCGCGCAAATTGTGAATCTTTCTGGAGTCAGGAATGAAAGTAACACTGCCAGAGTTTGAACGTGCTGGAGTAATGGTTGTTGGGGATGTGATGCTGGATCGCTACTGGTATGGGCCTACCAGCCGCATATCCCCGGAAGCACCGGTGCCGGTGGTTAAGGTCGACACCATTGAAGAACGTCCCGGCGGCGCGGCAAACGTGGCGATGAACATTGCCTCTCTGGGCGCGCACTCGCGTCTGGTGGGCCTGACCGGCATCGACGATGCGGCGCGCGCGCTGAGCAAGTCGCTGGCGGACGTGAACGTGAAGTGCGACTTCGTTTCTGTTCCGACCCACCCAACGATTACGAAACTGCGCGTGCTGTCGCGCAACCAGCAGCTGATCCGACTCGATTTTGAAGAAGGTTTCGAAGGCGTTGACCCCGAGCCGCTGCACGAGCGTATCAACCAGGCGCTGGGCAATATCGGCGCGCTGGTGCTGTCCGACTACGCCAAAGGCGCGCTGGCGAGCGTGCAGACGATGATTCAGCTGGCGCGCAAAGCCAGCGTACCGGTGCTGATCGACCCGAAAGGCACCGATTTTGAGCGCTATCGTGGCGCGACGCTGCTGACGCCAAACCTCTCCGAGTTTGAAGCGGTGGCGGGCAAGTGTAAATCGGAAGACGAACTGGTTGAGCGCGGCATGAAGATCATTGCTGACTTCGAGCTCTCTGCGCTGCTGGTGACCCGCTCCGAGCAGGGGATGACGCTGCTGCAGCCGGGCAAGGCGCCGCTGCATATGCCAACCCAGGCGCAGGAAGTGTACGACGTGACCGGTGCCGGCGATACGGTGATCGGCGTGCTGGCGGCGACGCTGGCAGCGGGTAACTCCCTGGAAGAGGCATGCTACTTCGCTAACGCCGCGGCGGGCGTGGTGGTGGGTAAACTGGGTACCTCAACCGTTTCGCCAATCGAACTGGAAAACGCGGTGCGCGGCCGCGCCGACACCGGTTTTGGCGTCATGACCGAAGACGAGCTGAAGGTGGCCGTTGCCGCCGCGCGCAAGCGTGGTGAAAAAGTGGTGATGACCAACGGCGTGTTCGACATTCTGCACGCGGGCCACGTGTCGTATCTGGCGAACGCGCGCAAGCTGGGCGACCGCCTGATTGTGGCGGTCAACAGCGATGCGTCGACGAAGCGCCTGAAGGGCGAAACGCGTCCGGTGAACCCACTGGAGCAGCGTATGATCGTGCTCGGTGCGCTGGAAGCGGTGGACTGGGTGGTGTCGTTTGAAGAAGACACGCCGCAGCGCCTGATTGCCGGCATTCTGCCGGACCTGCTGGTAAAAGGCGGGGATTACAAACCGGAGCAAATCGCGGGCAGCGAAGAGGTCTGGGCCAACGGCGGTGAAGTGATGGTGCTCAACTTTGAGGACGGGTGCTCAACCACCAACATCATCAAGAAGATCCAGAAAGACAGTCAGTAAAAAATGGGCCTGTTGGCCCGTTCGTTTTTCACCCTCTCCCTGTGGGAGAGGGCTGGGGTGAGGGCATTAGGCCGCACTTACTCCTGGTCGTCCACCGGTGGAATAGCCGGTGCTGGCTTCACTTCTTCCGGTGCATTACGGTTTTCCAGCTCGGTCAGACGCTGTTCCAGCAGCGCCAGCTTCTCGCGGGTGCGCAGCAGAACCTGGGTCTGCACGTCAAACTCTTCGCGGCTGACTAAATCAAGGCGAACCAGCTGCGCCTGCAGCGTCTGGCGGATTTTCTTTTCTACGTCATCACCAAATTCACGAATGCCTTTCGGCATGGACTCATGAACCTGACGCGCGATCTGCTCAATTTTTTTCGGGTCAATCATAATGGCTTCCCTTGATAAGTCGGTGTTGATGAACATTGTAGCGCGTCATGACCCAGGATAAAGCAGATTTGTTTGAAGCTTATGCATTGCCCAGGTTAATCAATAGCGTTATAGTTATCTCGCTTATTCTCAGGGCGGGGCGAAATTCCCCACCGGCGGTAAATCAGCGTCATGCTGAAAGCCCGCGAGCGCTTTGAGTGAATTCTCAAAGGTCAGCAGATCCGGTGTAATTCCGGGGCCGACGGTTAGAGTCCGGATGGGAGAGAGTAACGATCCAGTCGGGCATGGCCCGCTCACGTTATTTTTTTGCCGCTTGTTCGGCGCTCCTAAGACTGCCCTGATTCTGGTAACCATAAAGTTAATGAGGTTTTTTTACCATGAATCAGACGCTACTTTCCTCTTTTGGCACTTCAATTCAACGTGTTGAACATGCACTGGATGCACTGCGCGAAGGCCGCGGTGTGATGGTGCTTGACGATGAAAACCGTGAAAACGAAGGCGACATGATTTTTGCCGCCGAAAACATGACCGTTGAGCAGATGGCGCTGACCATCCGTCACGGCAGCGGCATCGTATGCCTGTGTATTACCGAAGACCGCCGCCAGCAGCTCGATCTGCCGATGATGGTTGAAAACAACACCAGCGCCTTCGGAACCGGTTTTACCGTGACCATTGAAGCGGCCCATGGCGTGACTACCGGTGTGTCGGCGGCTGACCGTCTGACGACCGTGCGTGCAGCGATTGCCGATGACGCAAAACCATCGGATCTCCACCGTCCAGGCCACGTCTTCCCGCTGCGTGCGCAGCCGGGCGGCGTGCTGACCCGTGGTGGTCACACCGAAGCGACCATCGATCTGGTGACGCTGGCTGGCTTCAAACCGGCTGGCGTACTGTGCGAACTCACCAATGATGACGGCACCATGGCGCGCGCGCCGGAGTGCATCACCTTTGCGCGTCTGCACAACATGCCGGTGGTGACGATTGAAGATCTGGTGGAGTACCGCCAGGCGCACGAGCGCAAAGCCAGCTGAAGTTGCTGATGTGAAAAAGCCGGGGAAACCCGGCTTTTTTGTTGCTAGTGGTAGTTAATTTTGAATAACACCACGGTTTCGAAAGGACCGGACTGGATAGCTTTTCCTTCTACTGGTGACAGCTCTGCGGTGTAATCCTGCTATATTGCAGCGTGCTGCCCGTAAAATCGGCATATTCTTCATAGTGGTTAAAGGTGTAGGGCTGAGTGCCGTTGAGTATTCTCAACTGCAAACCATTCCCAATAAGTAATGCCGTGTCCTCAGCGGTGAGCGATTCCGTAGTATAGAACGACGAATCCATTTTGAACCCATCTGAACATTGTGCATCCTGCACCTTCGTCGTCTTCACCGAAAAGGTTCGTCTACGCGTCTGCTGATTCACAATATCGCGCGCGCTGAAGGTACCAAAATCAATCTCCTGATTCTCCGGGAAAATACTGAACGTCGCCCCACAGTCCAGCACGGTAATGTTTTGCAGACCGTTGATGTGATATTTGAGGTTTTTGGCGTCCGACATCTGGTTCACGCCACCTTTTCCGTCAAACTGGACAACGATGTAATCGCCCAGGGAGCTGACGTAGCCGTGGGGCGGCATCGCTTTGATTTTGACGTATAAGCGCAGGCGAGCAACAAAGGTGCGCGAGGTATGGATATCGTCCGGGTTACCGGAGCAGATCAGATTTTCCCAGCCCATCTGCCGGATCTGCGCCGGGGTATAAATCGTGATGTTTTGGTTGTCCAGACACTGGCGGGTATCGACGCCGTTAGGCTGGCCTGTTGCATCGTAATCCATCCCTTCATAGGTCACGCCCAGTTCATAATAGGGATCCGATGCGGCAGGATAAGGGTTTACCCAGGCGAAGATATCTTCTTGTTCAAAACCGCCGACAACGTTGTGGTTGCACGTCACCGGAATTTTGATGTCATCTGATTCCCAAATTTTTTCGCCCACCTGCGCATTGCTGGGAATGGCGAACGGCGAGATGGTTTTGGTCTCCTCAACGGGACCGCCGGAGCTGCCCAGATAGCAGTCCAGTGCCAGCGCCTTTTTTAACGGCAGTGCAGAAACCAGCAAAATAAACAGGACATTAGCGGGATTTCGCATCTTTTTCGATCTTCCGTTCGGTAAGTTTGCACTGCGCTGTACCCGCGCACTGCACGTCGACTTTTTTCAACGCACCGTAATCGTCGATATAGCCGATGCTGTAATAATTACCGTGGTAGTCACCGGTAGAGGTTGTTGCCGTTGCGAAGGGGGCAAGCATCAGGCTGTCAAAGCCCGGCAGCATGGTTTTGGCATTCTTACTGAGCCAGGCCAGGGTGATGTAGTACGGCGTCGGGTTATGTATAGTCAGCCCTTTCGCGGTGGCTGAAATTTCCATCCGCATTTCTGCCTGCTCGCCGGGCTTTTTGGTAATTGCTTTAGGACGCCAGAACAGTTTGATCCTGCTCTGCATCGCCACCTGCATGACGCTGCGCTCTTCGCTTGCGCTGGTGCTTTTTGGCGGCACTTCGCGCAGGTTGAAATAGAACAGGGATTCCCTGTCTTTTGGCAACTGGCCGGTGGCCGCTTGCTTAACGATCCTGACCTGCGACGCGGAGCCCGCTTCAATGCGTTGAATCGGAGGCAGCGCCATGAAGTGCGTATCCTCCTTGCGGCCTTTCTCATCTTCAATCCAGGAGAGCGCCAGATAGGGCAGCGCTTTGCTCTGGTTTTCTATCTTCAGGCTGCTGGCCTTGTCGCTTTCCGGGAAGACAATGCGCGTGCGGTCCAGGTTAACGGCTGCGTGGCTGGCAAATGCGGTGCCGATAAGCATCAGGCACAGGTTTTTAAGTAGGGTGAATTTCATCATGATTTCTTACTGACATGGCAGTATCAACTGCATACTGTTTTCGAGTTGTGAAGGTAACGCGAAGCGACACTGCTGATTGTCTCCCCACGTTACGCGGAACTGCTGTTCTGGCTCTACGGCGCCCAGCCAGACGTGGCCATCATCGGCGACCATTCCAATCTGTCGATCGTTATCCAGCAGGCGAACAATCGCCCCCAGCGGCGGCGTGCCGGACAGCGTACGTAAGATGCCTGTAATATCGTTGCCTGCTCGGGTTGCAATTTGACGGTACCCGATGGCGCCCTCTGTCCAGGTTGAAGTCACGACGCGGGTGTCCACGTCTACGCCATCGGGCAGATTGTTCATATTGACCTGCACGCTGGAGGGCGAATAGCTGGAAATGGACGGTAAAACGCCAATGCCAAAGCGGTTGGTTTCATCCCGCGACATGTTCAGCGGGATGTTGCCTACGCCGTCGGTACTGACCATCACGCGCGGCTCGTTACCGTAGCTGCGACGATGCAGCGCAGCACCTTTGGCCGTTGAGGTGAAGGAGCCATTCCAGCTGGCACTCAGGGAGTTGTATTCATTAGCCTTATAACTCCCGGAGAGATTCAGGTCGCCATATGGAGAATAATGTTGATAGTTACCGCTCACCTGCGCGCCGGCATCTGATTTCTCGCTCTCGGTACCTGCGGAAACACCCCAGGTATTGTTGCGGTCTGATGTGTCATACCACGAAACGTTCTGGCTCAGACTATCGCCGTTACGCAGGTCGTAATTCAGACGATGATCGGGGTCGAGCGGTACGCTCAGTGAGAGGTAGAACTGCGTATCGTCGTCTTCGTCTTCATAGTGCGTTTTACTCCACGACATGGTGACGCCCAGGTTTTTCCAGCGACCGATGTCAAAGTTATAGCCTGCTGTCACGCTGCCCGTTGTGGAGGGGGTGTCATTCCACCAGGTTTGACGCAGCATGTTGACATAGAGGTTGAGCGATAGCGCTGAAATGTACTGGCTTGCCGTCACGCTGAGCGTCTGTTTTTCTGACTGGCGGTCATTATTGTCATCATCCAGAAAACGGGCGTAGCTGAGAAACTGCGGGTCTGAGTAGCGATAGCTGGCGAGCGTAAGCTGGCTGCCGGTGGTATCGAAACGTTTACTGTAGTTAAAGCGGTAGCTGTAACCTGTCTGGCTATTCTGATTGGGCAACCGGCTGGTCGCCTGCGTCACGTCAAAAGAGAGGGCGCCCAGGTACTCCATATTTTGTCCGATCCCGGCGGCAACGGACCGGTAACGATCGCCATCGGCGAGCGAACCGCCATAAAGGGAGGTTTGTGACAGCATACCCCAGGAGAATTCACCGCTCATAAAGGCGTTATCTTCAACGTCATGAGACGCGTCTTTTCGCGCTTTTCCGGTCGCCAGCTTATAGCGAACCTGACCTTTACGCGTTAAAAAAGGCACCGATTCTGCCGAGACCTGGAAGGTGCTGACGCGCCCATCCTCTTCCGTCACCTTTACGTCCAGCGTGCCCTGCACCGACTGGTTAAGATCCTGAATAACAAACGGTCCCGGCGGAACTTTACTTTGATAGATCACGCGATCGGCCAGGCTGACCGTGACCGTCGCGTTGGTTTGCGCAATCCCGGTAATTTGTGGCGCGTAACCCCGCAGGGACCATGGTAGCATGCGTTCATCGCTGATCAGGGAGGCGCCGGTATAGGTAAACGCATCAAAAATGGCAGACTGAAAATCCGTTTCGCCAAGGGTCAACTTCGCCCCGAGTGAAGGCAAGGGGCGGAACATGTAAACACGGGAAAAACGTCCGTCATGTTCAGAGCCGGCGTCGGTATGCGTTTGTGTGTACTGATAATCGCTGCGCAACCGCCATGGACCCATATTGGCACCGGCGGTCCCGTAGGTGTTGGCGTTATCCGAGGCCGATCCGTTATTGGGCTGGTAATGGCTGGCGAACAGGTTGTAATCCAGCAATACGCCAGGCACGCCGTTATCCCATGTGGAGGGAGGCATCCAGTCAGCGGCACGATACTGCAGCCATGCCTGCGGAACGGTAACTTTTAACGTTTGGGTTGCTTGCTCAAACGTAAAGGTAATATCGGGCCGGGAGGTGAAATCAATGCATCCGTCTTTTTCGGGTAAAGCGTTACGAATATCATCTTTTAGCGCAAAGGTATCAGCCAGTTCAGACGGAATACATACCTGTACTGAATCATTAAACGCTTTCCAGTTAAGCTGCCATCCGTTCGCCAGTGGAACGTCATTAATAGAAACGGTAACAAAATAGCTTCCGGGGATGACGGCTATTTCATCTTTAAAAAGAGAAAGATCGACGCTGCCTCGCTGGTCTTTATCAATAGCATTGATATTAAACTCAGTGGCGTAGGTGCACTTCGTCATTAACAGGGACGCAATGATGATTGTTTTTTGTAATTTATATGTCATCATCCTGTTACTCAAAATAATGTTGCGGACCGACTGACGCATTAAGCCAGCCGGTCTGTTTTGTCGCGTAGTATTATTTGTACATCAGCACATAGTTGGCGGTGGCTTCTACCTGGCCGGCAGTCGCGGTTTTACCTGCAGGCACTTCCATTAACGCTTTAAAGTGCAGCGTTTGAGTAGTGGAGCCTGCCAGCAGATCAACTTCATTAGCCGCGCCCAGCGTGATGTTGGATTCGGCGTTATCCAGCAAACGAACGCCCACGTTCTGTGCGCCGCTGGCGTAGGTGTTGGTCATGAGACTGGTGTCAGTCGCGTCTGTTGCTGCGCTGGTGAAGGTGACATCGACTTTGGTAATTGGCGTGTCGGTCTCATCAGCAGGATCGTCAAGCTGGCAGTTTTCCAGGTTGATATCAACCGGAACAGCAGTAGACTTTTTGTTGGCATTAATAACGGCAGTGGTCACTTCACCCAGGTCAACTTCTTTGTCAACGCTGTCCGGTGCAATGCTGCATGGTGCATCAATAACCACGCCTTTAAATTTAATTTTGCCGGAACCCTGTTCTTCCGCGAAGGCAGAACCCGATACAATGGCAGCCATCGCAACCGCTAACAGTACTTTTTTACCCATATACATGAAAATATCCTTTTTCAAATGAATTCATACTCTGAATATTAATTTCAGAAAGCAGTTTGAGTATACGGGAGGACGGAGAGAGAATGCGATTACTGTAGCTTAAAGCTAATTTAAGTTAACCTTTATATATAATTTCTGTTGATTGTAAGGTCCGGCCTGCTCTCCTGATTTAGCGGCTTAGCAGCGATGATGATATAATTTTTTTAATGTATTTTTGGTCGATATAAATGTTGACATTAATTTTCTAATATTTACTGGCATTGGTGCGGTTTATTATTGTCATCTTTATTTTACAGCCAGTGAGTATAGTCTGATGAGGGGGGCTGTACGTGGTTAAGCAGCCTCATATTCAAATTTCCTGATGATGATCTTCACGGTTATCTGCGTTCATCTTTATCTGAATGCGCGTAATGTAGAACCATCAAATTGACACCTTCTCTAAGGATACCACCATGTCTTCTTCTCGTATGCCGGCCCTGTTTTTAGGCCACGGTAGCCCAATGAACGTTCTGGAAGACAACGTCTATACCCGCGCCTGGCGCCATCTTGGCGAGACGTTGCCGCGACCGAAGGCGATTGTGGTGGTGTCCGCGCACTGGTTCACCCGTGGCACTGGCGTGACCGCCATGGAAGCGCCTAAGACCATTCATGATTTCGGCGGCTTCCCGCAGGCGCTGTACGACACGCATTATCCGGCTCCAGGATCGCCTGAGCTGGCGCAAAAGCTGGTGGATTTGCTGGCTCCTGCCCCGGTCGCGCTGGATAAAGAAGCCTGGGGCTTTGACCACGGCTCGTGGGGCGTGCTGATAAAAATGTACCCCAATGCGGATATCCCGATGGTGCAGTTGAGCATCGACAGCACTAAACCGGCTGCCTGGCATCTGGAGATGGGCCGCAAGCTGGCGAACCTGCGTGATGAAGGCATCATGCTGGTGGCAAGCGGCAACGTGGTGCATAACCTGCGCACCGCGCGCTGGCACGGTGAGAATACGCCTTACCCGTGGGCGACCGCTTTTAACGACTACGTCAAAGCGAACCTGACCTGGCAAGGCCCGGTTGAGGAGCATCCGCTGGTGAACTATCTGGATCACGAAGGCGGTTCGCTTTCTAACCCGACGCCGGAACACTTCCTGCCGCTGCTTTATGTTTTGGGCGCATGGGACGGTCAGGAGCCGGTTACTATTCCGGTTGACGGCATTGAGATGGGTAGTTTGAGTATGCTGTCGGTGCAGGTTGGGTGAAAACATGCCGGGCCAGGCGAAGCCGCCACCCGGCAGATCTTACTCTACGAAAATATGCGGATAGAACCGTGACAAATCCTGCGTGATCAGCGCGCGGTCTTCGCGAATGCCAATCCCGGCGGGCCGATCGTTGATGAGCCAGCTGCCAATCAGCGTATAGCTGTCGCCAAACTTCGGCAGTTGCCAGAATTCCTGGACGATCATTCCTTCTTCGCCGTACGGTCCTTCAACCGCTTCCAGCGTTTTACCGTTTTCGATAATTGAGACGTTCGCCCCTTCGCGGGAAAAAATCGGTTTAACGACGTATTTTTCCATCGGCGGGAAATCATCTTCCGCAAAATACGCTGGCAGCAGGTTAGGATGGTTCGGGAACATCTCCCACAGCATCGGCAGCAGGGCTTTATTAGAGATAATGCTCTTCCATGCCGGTTCCAGCCAGCGCACGCCCGCGTCTTCCAGCTTGGTGGAGAACATTTCGCGCAGCATGTATTCCCACGGATAGAGCTTGAACAGGTTGCTGATCACCTGATCCTGCATATCCGTAAACTGACCTTTTTCCCCCAGGCCGATATCCTCGATATAGAGGAACTCGGTCGCCACTTCAGCTTCAGCAGCGCAGTCCTGCAGATACTGAACCGTACCACGGTCTTCTTCCGTGTCGCGGCAGCAGGCAAGATGCAGCAGGTTGAAGCCAAACTGCTCCCGCAGCTCGGCAAAACGCTCAATCAGCTTTTCCTGCAGGCTGTTGAACTGGTCGCTGCCTTCCGGCAGGTTTCCGGCGTTCATCTGATCTTCCAGCCAAATCCACTGGAAGAACGCCGCTTCATAAAGGGAGGTTGGCGTATCTGCGTTGTTTTCTAACAGCTTCGGTTCACCCACGCCGTCCCACGCCAGATCGAGGCGAGAGTAAAGCGAGGGCTGATTTGTTTTCCACGACTGCCGGACGAAACTCCAGGTGTGCTTCGGAATACGGAATTTGGTCATCAGCGCGTCGCTGTCGATGACTTTTTCCACAACCTTCAGGCACATCTGGTGCAGCTCGGCCGTCACCTCTTCCAGTTTTTCCACCTGGTCGAGCGTCAGTTTGTAGTAAGCATCTTCACACCAGTACGGCTCCCCGTACATGGTGTGAAAGTTAAAACCGTATTCGGTGGCTTTTTCGCGCCAGTCCGGGCGCTCGGTAATACCGACTCGTTCCATGATCAGCCGCCCATTGAGCGAGTAGAAGTGCCTGTTGCACTACGCTGCATGCTGGTCTGTTTTGCCACAGACTCACCGAACCCACCGCGGGTGATGGTGCTGGTGGTTGCAGGCTTCGGCGCCATCGCGGTTTTCGGGACGGTCACGGTGCGGCCCGGGGTCGCTGCGCCGTAGCCTTTGCCGCTGGCATCGGTATATTGACCATAAGCCGGACTGGCCGGGTTTTTCGAGCTAAACAGCGGTTGCTGCTGATAGCCTGCACCGCCACCCATCAGGCGGCCCATCATGTAGCCTGCCATTAGTGGCATCCAGAAGCTGCCGCTGGACTGCGCCTGCGCCTGATTTTCCGGCGCAGTACCTGCCTGAGCCGGCGTCTGCTGACACTGACCTTCACCAAATTCCGCCACGCAGTCTTCGCGTGAGGCGTATTTTGGCGCGGTGCGTTCCGCTTCTTTCAGCGCGTTGGTGTAGGCGGTTTTACATTCTGCAGCCTGGCCGGTTGCGGCAGAGCAGTCGTCCGCGTTTTGATACAGCGATACCGTTTCGTCGTTTTTCTCACAGCCTGCCAGCATAAAGACAGCGGTTACTGCCAGCGCAACAGGGGTGAGGTGACGTGCGTTCCAGCTTTTGCGGAACGACGCGTGATTGATCGTTTTTGTCCGTTTCATGTTTGTCTTCCAGGACCCAGTGGTAATAACGCTCAGGATAGTGGATGAGTGGTTGAAAATGAAGCGAAGAGGGGTGGAATCAGGGGGATCTTTACGTTGGCTTACGTTCGGGGGGATGCAGATGCGCCCTCTCCCGGTGGGAGAGGGCGTGATAACAACTTTAGTTACGGAACGGGTTAGAGCCTTTGCTGGCGGACGTAGTAGTACGCGCTGCCGCTGGCTGCGCAGCAGGCGCGCTGCCAGCGGCGTTGAAGTTATCAACGGCGGCAACCTGCTCCGGGTTCTCCGGCGCAACGCTTTCCGGAGAGGTGGAGACCGGTTTGCCCAGCGCACTGTTCAGCATCTGCAGATCCTGCTCGTTCAGCGTACCGAGCGCCTGCTTGATGTTCAGCTGGTTAATCAGGTACTGGTAACGCGCGCTTGAGAGTTGCTGCTTCGCGTTGTACAGCGTGGTGGTCGCGTCGAGCACGTCAACGATGGTGCGGGTACCCACAGAGTAACCGGCTTCCATCGCGTCCAGGGAGCTCTGTGCAGACACCACGGCCTGTTTATAGGCATTGATGCTGCTGATGGAGGCGTTGACGTTGTTGAAGGAGGAGCGAACGGTCTGCACCACGTTGCGGTGCGCGCTTTCCAGCTGCTCGCTCGCGCCAACAAAGTTGTACTGCGCCTGTTTCACCTGGGAGTTAACCATACCGCCCTGATACAGCGGCAGGGAGAAGCTCAGGCCCACTTTGTTCTGACCCATATTGCTGTCGTCATAAGCCTGTGAATTGGCACCATTCGTTTTAGAGCCGCTATAGGTGGTATCAGAGACGCCGGTCGACGCGCTCAGGCTCAGGGTTGGCAGATGGCCATCCTGCGCCTGACGAATTTGCTCGCGGGCCAGGTCCTGGCTCAGACGCGCCTGCAGCAACGTCAGGTTGCGGTTTTCCGCCTCTTTCAGCAGGGCGTTAACGGCCTGCGGCTTATCCGTTTTGAAGCTGTCCACGTTCAGGGACGCCAGCTCAGGGTAGTAATTTCCGGTCACCTGACGCAGGGATTCCAGCGCGTTGTCGAGGTTGTTACGCGCGGTCACTTCGTTAGCCAGCACGGTGTCGTACTGTGAACGGGCGTTCTGCACGTCGGTGATCGCCACCAGACCCACGTTGAAGCGCTGGGTGGTTTGATCTAACTGGCGGTAGATCGCCTGTTTCTGCGCTTCGGTGTAGGAGAGCGCGTCAATGGCGCTCAGCACGTTGAAGTACGCGGTTGCAGTGTTCAGGATCAGCGTCTGCTGGTCGGTCTGATAGGTCACATCCTGGATGCCCGCGCTCTTTTCCTGCAGGGTCAGGGCGCGCCATTTGGACATATCAAACAGCGTCTGTGTTAATTGCAGTGAGGCGCTGGTAGCATTGGAGTTAACGCCGTTAGCGTCGCGGAAACCGTTGCTGTAGGTATAATCTGCACCTAAACCTAACTGCGGCAGCAGTGGGCTACGCGCTTCGTTAATCTTTTCAAACGCAGCATCACGATCGGCCGCTGATTTACGTAAATCAGGGTTGCCCAGACGTGCCTGCTGGTAGACCTGTAACAGGTTTTCCGCCTGGCTCATTGCACTGAAGCCCGTCAGGCTCAGGCCGATAAGGATGGGGAGCAATTTCTTCATTTGCATTCCTTGTTGTGAAGCAGTATTAGCGCTGATCTAATTAAAAAATAATTGCCGATTCTAACAGAATCATCCACACCAAAAGGTTGGCGTTACGTGCCATCTGGCGGTAATTTGCACCAATCTACCATATAGCCTTACAAACGGCAGCCAAACAGCCTTGAAATTCACAATTTCATCACCATTGCTACCAGGACTCGACTCATGCAAAAACCAGAAAAGTTGCCCGTGACATTCGCCAAAAACGATGTAGAAATTATTGCACGAGAAACGCTTTATAGCGGTTTTTTTTCAATGGATCTTTACCGTTTCAGGCATCGCCTGTTTAACGGCGAAATGAGCGGCGAAATCAGACGCGAAATTTTTGAGCGCGGGCATGCGGCTGTCTTGCTACCCTTTGACCCAGTGCGTGACGAAGTCGTGCTGGTGGAGCAGATCCGCATTGCCGCGTATGACACCAGCGAAAGCCCGTGGCTGCTGGAGATGGTGGCCGGGATGATCGAAGAGGGCGAGTCAGTTGAAGACGTCGCCCGTCGCGAGGCGCTGGAAGAGGCCGGGCTGGTGGTTGGCCGCACAAAACCGGTGTTGAGTTATCTGGCAAGCCCGGGGGGCACCAGCGAGCGCTTGTCCATTATGGTGGGCGAAGTGGACGCCACGACGGCGGAAGGGATCCACGGTCTGGCTGATGAAAACGAAGATATTCGGGTTCATGTGGTGAGCCGGGAGCAGGCTTATCAGTGGGTAGAAGAGGGTTTAATCGACAACGCAGCGTCTGTCATCGCCCTGCAATGGCTGCAGCTGCATTATCAGACATTACGAAACGAGTGGAAAAAATGAAGCGCTATACGCCTGACTTCCCAGAAATGATGCGCCTGTGCGAAACCAATTTCGCCCAGCTGCGCCGCCTGCTGCCGAGAAACGACGCACCCGGCGAAACGGTAAGCTATCAGGTGAGCAACGCGCAGTATCGGTTAACGATAACAGAATCAACGCGCTACACTACGCTGGTGGACATTGAGCAAACGGCACCCAGCATCAGCTACTGGAGCCTGCCGTCTATGACGGTGCGTCTCTATCACGACGCGATGGTCGCTGAAGTGTGTTCAAGTCAGCAGATCTTTCGCTTCAAGGCGCGGTATGATTATCCGAATAAAAAGTTGCATCAACGCGACGAAAAGCATCAAATTAACCAGTTTTTAGCCGACTGGCTAAGATATTGTTTAGCACATGGAGCAATGGCGATTCCGGTTTGTTAGCGTCATAAACCTACCTAAGGACACCATTTGGAAAGCCTGTTGAACCTGACTGTTGCTGGTGGGGCGCCAGTCAGGATATTACAAATCACCGATACCCACCTTTTTGCCGAAAAGCATGAAACTTTGCTTGGGGTTAATACCTGGGAGAGTTATCAGGCGGTACTGAGCGCCATTCACGCTGAACATCGCGACTGCGACCTGATTGTCGCAACGGGCGATCTGGCGCAGGACCAATCCTCCGCGGCCTACCAGCATTTTGCTGAAGGCATCGCGAGCTTTAGCGTGCCCTGCGTCTGGCTGCCCGGAAACCATGACTTCCAGCCCGCGATGTACAGCGCCCTTCAGGATGCGGGAATTTCTCCGGCGAAATGTGTTTTTGCGGGTGAACAGTGGCAGATCCTGCTGCTGGACAGCCAGGTGTTTGGCGTCCCGCACGGTGAGTTAAGCGAGTTTCAGCTCGACTGGCTTGAGACCAAACTGGCTGCTGAGCCTGAACGTCACACCCTGCTGTTACTTCATCATCATCCGCTACCGGCGGGCTGCAGCTGGCTGGATCAACACAGCCTGCGCAACTCCGCGGCGCTGGATAGCGTGCTGGCGAAATTCCCACGGGTGAAAAATCTGCTGTGCGGGCACATTCATCAGGAACAGGATCTCGACTGGAACGGACGCCGCATGCTGGCGACGCCGTCGACCTGCGTGCAGTTTAAGCCGCACTGCGCCAACTTTACGCTGGATACCATCGCGCCGGGCTGGCGCTGGCTGGAACTGCATGCCGACGGCACGCTGACCACGGAAGTCTGCCGCCTGGCGGGCGCAGAGTTCCGACCGGATACCGCTTCAGAAGGCTACTGATGTCTACGCTCCTTTATCTGCACGGATTCAACAGCTCGCCGCGCTCCGCAAAAGCGACGCAGTTTCGCCAGTGGCTGAGCGAACATCACCCCCATGTTGAGATGATCATCCCGCAGCTGCCACCATACCCGGCAGAGGCGGCGGAAATGCTCGAATCGATCGTGCTTGAACACGGCGGTGAATCGTTTGGCGTGGTCGGCTCATCGCTGGGCGGATACTATGCCACCTGGCTCTCACAATGCTTTATGCTGCCGGCCGTTGTGGTTAATCCGGCGGTTCGGCCGTTTGAGCTGCTGAGGGACTTTCTTGGTGAAAACGAGAACCCCTACACCGGACAGCAATATGTGCTAGAGTCACGCCATATTTACGATCTCAAAGTTATGCAGGTCGACCCGCTTGAAGCGCCGGATCTCATCTGGCTGCTGCAGCAGACGGGTGATGAAGTGCTGGATTACCGCCAGGCAGTGGCGTATTACGCCTCCTGCCGCCAGACTATAGAAGAGGGCGGAAACCATGCTTTCACGGGCTTTGAGAATCATTTCACCCAGATTGTCGATTTTCTTGGACTGCACAGCCACTGACAATCAATGCGAATTGCTAGTTTAAATCATGACGCAAACCTATAACGCTGATGCCATTGAGGTCCTCACCGGGCTTGAGCCGGTTCGCCGCCGCCCGGGGATGTACACCGATACGACGCGCCCAAACCATCTGGGCCAGGAAGTTATTGATAACAGTGTGGACGAAGCGCTGGCGGGCCATGCCAAACGCGTTGACGTCATCCTGCATGCCGATCAGTCGCTGGAAGTTATCGACGACGGTCGCGGCATGCCGGTGGATATCCACCCGGAAGAGGG
This sequence comes from Enterobacter sp. MG-EB028, assembly GCF_056673305.1. NCBI lineage: Bacteria > Pseudomonadati > Pseudomonadota > Gammaproteobacteria > Enterobacterales > Enterobacteriaceae > Enterobacter > Enterobacter sp. MG-EB028. The sequence continues at coordinate 4,078,521 of NZ_CP195079.1, read as the reverse complement.
CGTGCCCGCCGTTGAGCTGATCCTCTGCCGTTTGCACGCGGGCGGTAAGTTCTCCAACAAAAACTATCAGTTCTCTGGCGGCCTGCACGGCGTGGGGATTTCCGTGGTGAACGCCCTGTCCAAACGCGTGGAAGTCAACGTCCGCCGCGACGGTCAGGTGTACAACATCGCGTTTGAAAACGGTGAAAAGGTGCAGGATCTGCAGGTCGTCGGCACGTGCGGTAAACGCAACACCGGTACCAGCGTCCACTTCTGGCCTGACGAAAGCTTCTTCGACAGCCCACGTTTTTCCGTTTCTCGCCTGACGCACCTGCTGAAAGCCAAAGCAGTGCTCTGTCCGGGCGTGGAAATCACCTTTAAAGACCACGTCAACAACACCGAGCAGACCTGGTGCTACGCCGATGGTCTGAACGACTACCTGTGCGAAGCGGTAAACGGCCTGCCGACGCTGCCGGAAAAACCGTTCGTCGGTAACTTTAGCGGCGATACCGAAGCCGTGGACTGGGCGCTGCTGTGGCTGCCGGAAGGCGGCGAGCTGCTGACTGAGAGCTACGTCAACCTGATCCCGACCATGCTCGGCGGTACGCACGTCAACGGCCTGCGTCAGGGTCTGCTGGACGCGATGCGCGAGTTCTGCGAATACCGCAACATTCTGCCGCGCGGCGTGAAGCTGTCGGCGGAAGATATCTGGGATCGCTGCGCCTACGTGCTCTCCGTGAAAATGCAGGATCCGCAGTTTGCCGGTCAGACTAAAGAGCGTCTCTCCTCACGTCAGTGCGCGGCGTTCGTCTCCGGCGTGGTGAAAGATGCGTTTACCCTGTGGCTGAACCAGAACGTTCAGGCGGCTGAGATGCTGGCTGAAATGGCCATCTCCAGCGCCCAGCGTCGTCTGCGCGCCGCCAAAAAAGTGGTGCGTAAAAAGCTGACCAGCGGCCCTGCGCTGCCGGGCAAGCTGGCCGACTGTACCGCACAGGATCTCAACCGTACCGAGCTGTTCCTCGTGGAAGGGGACTCGGCGGGCGGGTCGGCCAAGCAGGCGCGCGATCGTGAATATCAGGCGATCATGCCGCTCAAGGGTAAGATCCTGAACACCTGGGAAGTCTCTTCAGACGAAGTGCTGGCCTCGCAGGAAGTGCATGATATCTCCGTTGCGATCGGTATCGATCCGGACAGCGAAGATCTGAGCCAGCTGCGCTACGGCAAGATCTGTATCCTCGCGGATGCGGACTCTGATGGTCTGCATATCGCCACGCTGCTGTGCGCGCTGTTCGTGAAGCACTTCCGCACGCTGGTGAAAAACGGCCACGTCCACGTTGCGCTGCCGCCGCTGTACCGTATCGACCTTGGCAAAGAGGTTTACTACGCGCTGACGGAAGAAGAGAAGGCGGGCGTGCTGGAGCAGCTTAAGCGTAAGAAGGGCAAACCAAACGTGCAGCGCTTTAAAGGGCTGGGCGAAATGAACCCGATGCAGCTGCGCGAAACGACGCTGGATCCGAACACGCGCCGCCTGGTGCAGCTGACGATCAGCGACGAAGACGAACAGCAAACCAACGCCGTGATGGATATGCTCCTTGCCAAAAAACGTTCGGAAGACCGACGTAACTGGCTGCAGGAGAAAGGCGATATGGCGGATATTGAGGCCTGATGATCCCCCTCACCCCGGCCCTCTCCCCAAAGGGGAGAGGGTGTTAAATTCCCCTCTCCCCTTTGGGGAGAGGGTTAGGGTGAGGGGAACTCCTCGCACTAAAATCAAAACTCCATCTTCACCGTAAACTGCACTTCGCGCGGATCGCCAATCTGATTGCCCAGGTTGTTGGTCGCAATGGACGACGTGTAGTAGGTCTTATCAAACAGGTTTTTCACGTTCACCTGCAGCGTCACCGGATACTGTAGTTTCATCTTGTACGCCGCAAACGCGTCCGCCACGAAATAGCCCGGCAGATAATAATCCGCACCGTTGGTTGCCGAGCGACGGCTTACGCCGTGCCCGCCGCCGCCGAGCGTCAGGGTATTCCCGGCAAACGCATTGTGAATATCGTAGGTCAGGAACAGGGAGCCGGTGTGGCGCGGCACGTTCGGCAGCGGTTTGCCCGCGTAGTCCGGGTCCTCCAGCACTTTCGCGTCGGTATAGCCGTAGCTGGCGATAATGTTGGTGTTCTCCGTCAGCGACCCCGTAAGATCCACCTCTACGCCCTGAGAGCGCACGCGGCCCGCGGTTTTGGCGATGGTTTCGCCCCCAATGCTTTCAGTGTACAGCACGTTGCGCTTGTGAATATCAAACAGCGCAATGTTGGCGGTAACACCTTCGAACAGGTCAAACTTTGCGCCCACTTCATACGCATTCGACGTTTCCGGCGGCAGGTCGCCAATGTAGCTCGCAATGGACGACTGCGGCATAAACGTCTGCGAGTAGTTGGCAAACAGCGAGACTGCTGGCGTCAGTTTGTAAACCAGCCCCAGCTTTGGCGTCCACTGCTCGTCGCGGCTGTCGGTATTGACGTTAAACGGACGGCCTTTGCCCGCGTACTGGGTGTAATACTGGTAGCGTAGCCCGGCGACGGCGATCCATTTATCCGTCAGGTACAGGGCATCCTGAGCGTAGGCCGAGTAGCTCTCCTGCTTGAGCGTCTGGTCGCTGTCAGCGGCGGAGACGGTTGTACACTCGTCGAGTTTGCCATAAACCGGATTATAGATATTGAAACCTTTGACGTTCTTACAGCGCATCATGTCCGTGCGCAGCAGATCGTAATTTTCATACGACACGCCGGTGAGGATCTCATTATAAAAGCCCGCGATATCCACGTTGCCCTGCAGATCCGCACGGGTGCTGTGCATGCGCTGGGTCGAGCCCTGGGTCGCATCCACCCGGCGGGTCAGGGTGCCGGTTTTTGAATCGTAGGCCATAACGCGGGCCTGGTTGTCGCTATATTTATCCTGGCTGTAGCTGTAGTCGAACTTCGCGGTCCACTGGCTGTTGAGGCGATACTCCGCGTTAAGCTGAGCGAGATCGGACTGCCCGTCGGTCACGTTAAACGGCTCGTCAAAGCGGGTTTTGCGATCGACATTCACTGGCTGTTTGGTGTTGAGATCGAAAATCGTTCCGCGATCGAACGGCGTCTTATAGTCGCGATGCGAATAGAGCACGGTCACGGTGGCATCGTCGCCGAACCAGGTCAGCGACGGGGCGATAAACGTGCTGCGTTCGTTGCCGAAGTTGCGCCAGTAGTCCTCGTCCTGATACTCGCCCGTGAGGCGATACGCCAGGCGCGTGCCCTCAATCGGGCCGGTAACATCGACCTGTCCGGTGCCGCCGCCAAAGCTGGAAGAGGTGGCAGAAATCGAGCCTCCGAAGGTCTTCTCCGGCCGCTTCGTGACGACGTTAATCAGGCCGCCCGGATCGAGAATGCCGTAAAGCGTCGAGGCCGGGCCTTTGAGCACCTCCACGCGTTCGGTTGCGGCGTTAAAGCTGCGCGGCAGGACGGTGCGCAGGCCGTTGGTCATGATCGAGCCGTCGCGGTTTGCGCCAAACCCGCGGCGTACAAAGGCATCCTGCGTACCGCCCAGGGTGTTGGTCTGCACCACGTTGCTGACGTTATAGAGCGCTTCATCCAGCGTGGTGGCGTGCTGATCCGCCAGCACCTTATCGCTGACGGTATTCACCACCTGCGGGATATCCAGCATCGGCATGTTGGTCAGCGTGGCGGTGGAGGTGTTCAGCGGCTGGTAGCCGTTGGTGGCCTCCGCCGTAGTATTTGGATCGGCGGTGACGGTAAGCGTTTCGCCGTCTTTAGCCGTGGTGTCTGCTGCCTGCACCAGCGGCGCCATAAACAGCAGTGAAAAGAGCGCGCGCCCTTTTACCCCAGAGAGTGAAGGTGTGAACGTAGCCATTACATCTTTTATCCCAAAATATCCGTGAAGCATATTCACGGAAGAACGTGTGAGTCATTGCCCTTTATGGTCTGCTCGTTAGCCAGAACCGGCATCGAACATGTAATTGAGAATCATTCAATCATGCGGAAATGTAGTAGTAAATGAAAAAAGATAAAAATCGGCTACATCTATGAAACGTAACGGAAAAGCGCAGTAATAACCAATTAAATAATTGAAAATTAAGCACTTGATGTTTTACCGGTCAGTGTAGTAATGCTCCGTTACCCCTGGTTTATTCAGGGTGTTTCTTCTCTTGACTACTACATGGCTCGGCCTCAAACTCTCAAAAGAGAATGATTTTTATTTATATTTGTTTCCCTTTTTTATTACGTTGGCATGCACGTGGCTCACAACACGACAAAACCGGGACTGGTTCTGGAGAATCTTTCTGCCGGTTATCAGAAAAAAATCATCGTTGATGATATTTCCCTTGCGATCCCCCAGCAGAAAATCACCGTTCTGGTGGGGGCGAACGGCTGCGGAAAATCCACGCTGCTGAGTACCATCGCGCGTTTGCTCCAGCCGCTTGGCGGCGCGGCGGTTCTCGACGGCAAGGCGATCCACGCGCAGCCGACGAAAGCCGTCGCCCGCCAGCTTGGCATCCTGCCGCAGTCTCCGCTGCTGCCGGAAGGGTTAACCGTCTTTGAGCTGGTCTCGCGCGGGCGTTTTCCCTGGCAGAACGTTATGCGCCAGTGGAGCGACGAGGATGAGCAGGCGGTGGAAGAGGCCCTGCGCCTGACCGGTACGGCAGAGTTTGCCCACATGCCCGTGGAAAGCCTGTCCGGCGGCCAGCGTCAGCGCTGCTGGATCGCCATGGCGCTGGCGCAGCAAACGCCGTATATCCTGCTGGATGAACCCACCACGTTCCTCGATCTCCGCTATCAGGTGGAGATCCTCGAACTGCTGCATACGCTGACGCGCGAGCATGGACGTACCGTGGTGGTGGTACTGCACGATCTTAACTTCGCCGTAAACTACGGCGATTCGTTGGTCTTTTTACGCCAGGGAAAAGTCGAGGGCGTACTGCATGAGGGAGACGCCTGCACGCCTGAGCTTATTAAAGCGGTGTTTGATGTCGAAGTACATATGTCCATCAATCCGCTGACCGGTAAACCGTTCTTTATGCCGTTTCGCCAGGTCGCAAAACAGCCATGATGCGCACCTCTCTGGCTTTCCTGATTTTCGCCGTGCTGCTGGCAACGGGCGCGATTGCCCATCTGGGGATCGGCGCCCGCCTTATCGCCCCGCAAACGGTGGTGGAAGCACTCTTCCACTTCGATCCGCGTAACTTCGACCATAACGTCATTATCAAACTCAGACTGCTGCGCCTCTGCGCCGCGATGGTGACGGGCGCCGCGCTCGGCGTGGCGGGCGTGCTGCTGCAATCCACGATCCGCAACCCGCTCGGCGAACCGCATATTCTGGGGCTCAACGCCGGGGCAGCAATGGCTGTGGTGCTGACGAGCGCGCTGGGGATGACGCTGCCGTTTGGGCGCCCGCTGATTGCCGCCGCCGGAGCCGCGGCGCTGTTTCTGCTGGTGCTCACGTTCTCCTCATCCGGACGCACCGGGCTTACGCCGATGAAAGTCACGCTGTGCGGCGTGGCGATGTCGGCGCTTGCCTCGTCGATTACCGCCACGGTGCTCATCCTGGATGAACAGACGCTGCTCGCCATGCGCACCTGGCTGGCGGGGGATTTGGCGGGGGTCAGCGGTGAAACGATTGCCGCTGCCCTGTGGGTGGCTGGAGTGGGCTTTGCGCTGGCGCTCTGGCTGTCGCCCTCGCTCAACATGCTGGCGCTGGGCGACAGAATGGCGCAGGGGCTTGGCGTATCGCTGCTGAAAACCCGGCTGCTCGCTCTGCTGGCCATCGCGCTGCTCTGCGGTGCGGCAGTCTCCATTGCCGGGCCGATCGGCTTTATCGGGCTCGTGGTGCCGCAGCTCGTCCGCCGTCTGGTGTCGGTCGATCTGCGCGTGATGGTGCCGCTGTCCGCCCTGTGCGGGGCGCTGGTTCTGCTGCTGGCGGATATCGCTGCCCGCACGCTGTTTTCGCCCTGGGAGCTGGCAACCGGCATCATGACCGCGCTGGTTGGCGCCCCCGTCTTTATCTTCATGGCCTCGAGGATGTTCAAATGAACCGTGCCGGACTGCGTGCGCTTCGGGTTGGCGCCTTCTCGGCGTTGGTCCGTCCAAAGGCGTTGGCGTATCTGGCCGTGCTGACGCTGGCAGCCTGCTTGCTGGTAGGTTTTGGCCTGACGCACGGTTCTCTGCCCATCCCGACTTCCGCCATCGGGCGTGCGCTGTTTTATCCAGAAAGCCTGACGGTGGAGGCGCGCTACATCGTGATGGATATCCGCCTGCCGCGCCTGCTGATGGCGGCGCTGTGCGGTGGGATGCTCGGCATGGCGGGTGCGGCAATGCAGTCTATTACCCGAAATGGCCTGGCCGATCCGGGGCTTATCGGGGTGAAAGAGGGCTGTAGCGCGGCGGTACTGCTGCTGATATTTCAGTTCCCGGCGCTGGGCCTGGCCTGGCGGCCGCTGGTCGGCATGGCCGGGGGGCTGCTCACCGCGCTGCTGGTGATGGCCCTGGCGCGCGATATCTCACGTCCGCGATTCATCCTGATCGGCATCGGCGTGTCGTGGGTCTTTGCCGCCGCAATGGGCGTTTTTATGACCACGGCGGACGTGCGCGACGTGCAGACGGCAATGCTGTGGCTGGCGGGCAGCCTGCACGCCGCAAACTGGACGCTGGTTTGCATTGCCGCTGTCTGGACGCTTCCGGCGTTTGCGCTGCTGCTGCTTACCGCCCGCGCTGCCGACGTGGCGCTGCTCGGCAACCACGTCGCCGCGGGCCTTGGCGTGCGCGCACAGCGGCTGGCGCTTCTAAGGGTTCTCGCCCCGGTAGTGCTGACGGCGGCCTGCGTCTCCTGCGTGGGCAGCATTGGTTTTGTCGGGCTGATTGCGCCGCATATGGCGCGCCTGCTGCTCCGTGGCGGGCAAACGGCGCTCCTGACGGGTAGCGCCGTGCTGGGGGCGCTGCTGGTGCTGCTGGCGGATAACGTCGGGCGGCTGGCATTCCTCCCGCTGCAGCTGCCGGCGGGAATTGTGATTTCACTGATTGGCGGACCGTTTTTCCTGCTGCTGCTCTGGCAGCGTCGGGACAGATTTTAGAGGGTTAACATGCGCATACTGTTTTCGATGCTGTTGCTGGCGGGGTTTGCGGCGAGCGCGGCCGAGCCGACGCAGACGTTTACTGACGATCTGAACCGTAAGGTGGTGGTGCCGGCGCATCCGAAACGGATCGTCTCGTTACACGACCTGGACATTACCATTCCGTTAATTGAGCTTGGCGTACCGCCGGTGGCGAGCCATGGCCGCACCCGGCCGGACGGCAGCCATTTCTTGCGTTCCAGCGGCATGTTGACCGGCGTCGACTTCGATAATTCCGACATCAAATTTATCGGCACTGTGGATATCGATATCGAAGCCATTGCCGCCGCAAAACCGGACCTGATCGTTACCGAACCGACGCGCAATACCCCGGTGGAACAGCTTGAGAAAATTGCCCCGACGGTGAGCATCGATCATCTCGACGGCGGCGCGCCGGAGATCTACCGCAAGCTGGCGCAGCTGACCGGAACGCAGGCGCGGCTCAGGATTCTGGAGCGGCGCTATCAGGAGCAAATTAAGGCGCTGAAAGCGACGATTGATACCCGCAAGGTGAGCGTGTCGGTAATTCAGGCCAATCAGGGGAAAATCAACGCCATGCACAGCTACCATTCGCTGGGGCGCGTGCTGCGTGATGCCGGGTTTACCTTCCCGCCGCTGATTGAGTCCATCCCGGAAGGGGGGCGCATTGACGTCAGCGCCGAGCGGCTGCCGGAACTGGATGCCGATTTCGTTTTCGCCACCTGGCGCGGGGATACGGGCGGCAAACCGCAGGATGAGCTGGCAGCGATGGATGCAGTGATGCCGGGCTGGTGCCAGTTCCTGAATGCCTGTCGGACCGGACATTACGTGCTGATCTCGCGTGAAGAGGCCATCTCGAACTCGTTCGCCTCGTTAGGGCTGATGGCCGCGCAGGTGCAGTCGCACATTGCCGGACGTCCGCTGCCGGAGGCGTCACGATGAGCCGTAAAGTTGATCTCTTCGGGGACCGCCTCCGCTCGCGATCGCACCAGCTCACGCCTCGGCTGCTACAGGTGGCGCGCTATATCAATGAAAATCGGGAAGCGGTGATGGAACAGACGGCAATGGAGATCGCGACGCTGCTGAAAACGTCGGATGCCACCGTCGTTCGCGCCATCCAGGCGCTGGGTTTTGCCGGGCTGCGCGATCTGAAGCAGACGCTGGAGCAGTGGTTTGGCCCGGTCGTGACCTCCAGCGAAAAGATCTCCACCACGGTGAATACGCTGACCAGCGACGTCAATGCGAGCATTGATTTCGTGCTGGAGGGGCATCAGCATACCTGTGACGTGTTGTCTGAACCCCATAACCGCTTCGCGATGGCGCAGGCGGTCTCGCTGCTGGCGCAGGCGAGGCAGGTTGCCATATTTGGGATTGGCGCGTCCGGGATTTTGGCCGAATACACCGCCAGACTCTTTAGCCGGATGGGGCTACCCGCCACGCCGCTTAACCGTACCGGAATAGGGCTGGCCGAGCAGCTGATCGGGCTCCAGCGCGGGGATGTGCTGATCATGATGGCGCAAAAATCCGCGCACCGGGAAGGGCAAACCACGCTGCGCGAAGCAAAACGGCTGGGTATTCCCACGATTTTGCTGACCAATGCCACCGACTCGCGATTCAGCAAAGAGGCCAGCGTGGTGATCCACGTCCCACGCGGCGGCGAGAAAGGTAAAATCCCGCTCCACGGCACGGTGCTGCTGTGTCTGGAGATGATTATTTTATCCGTGGCATCCACTGAGCCGCAGCGCACTATCAAGTCGATGAAGCGCATCAACGAGTTACATCGTGGGTTAAAACCGGGGAAGAAAAGTAGCTGATTTCCCCGGCTCGCGGATCACGCTTTAGGAATACGCAGCGTCTGGCCAGGATAGATTTTATCCGGGCTGGAGAGCATCGGGCGGTTAGCCTCAAAAATCTTATTGTACTGGTTAGCATCGCCGTACACGGTTTTGGAGATAGCGCTCAGGGTATCGCCGGATTTCACCGTGTAGTAGGTGGCTTCATCTTTGGCATCGGTCGTGGTGATGTTGTTCTCCACCTCGCTGACGCCCGCGATGTTCCCGACGGCAACCTGGATTTTTTCCTTCTGCTCCTGGGTCAGCCCGTCGCCCGTCACGCTGGCTTTGCCGTCGGTAACGTTAACCTGAACTTTGTCTGAACCGGGAATGTTGAGTTTCTTGAGGTGCTCGGTGATTTTGTCGCTCTGACCTTTATGGTCGGTCAGGTTATCCCATAGCTTTTCGCCTGCTTCTTTTACGAAGTTAAAAAGACCCATTCCATCCTCCTGTTAATCATGAAGTCAGAATAAGCATAGCAGGTCAGAGAGATTTCCCTCCCCGGGAGGAGAGGGAAGGCAGGTTTTAAACCCCTTGCTCCAGAATACGGATGTGGGTCTCCAGCACGTCACCCTTCACCGCGTCGCTCCAGGCTTTCATGTGCGTGGTCTGCAGATGCGCTTCAAGGTGCTCGACGGTTTCCCACTGCTCAACCATGATAATGGAGTCTGGCGCGGTGGACTGGAAGCTCGCGTCGGTAGCGGCGTCAACCATCGGCGCGTAGCCGTGGCAGCCTTCTTCTTTCAGTACGGTTGGGATGATTTTCGCGAACTGATCCAGCACCGCCTGGCGGTGATGTTGACCTGGACGAGTACGGATTTCTGCGATTACTGTAAGCATGGTTACTACTCCTTTAATTCCAGGCTACCAGTTAAGCAAAAATTTTCGCGAGATGCTTGCGATATTCTGCGATATAGCTCGGGACGTCCGGCATTTTAATCACGTCGTTAACGATAAAGGTCGGCAGCGGATCCATGCCCAGGAACTGATTCGCCTTGTGGAACGGCAGGTACGCGCCGTCGACGCCCACGCCCTCGAAGAACTGATCTTTTTCGGTGAAGGCTTCCAGAGGAGCGTTCCAGGTGAGGGAGAGCATATATTTTTTCCCCTGAATCAGGCCGCCGGAGCCGTATTTTTTAGACGCGTCTGAACGGGTGCGGCCGTCGCTGGCATACAGCGAACCGTGACCTTCGGTGAATACGTCGTCCATGTACTTTTTCACGGTCCACGGCGCGCCCATCCACCAGCCCGGCATCTGCCAGATCACCACGTCGGCCCACAGGAAGTTCTGCACTTCGGCCTTCACGTCATAGTTGCTGTCCGCACGTACGACCTTAACATCATGCCCGGCGTCGCGCAGGAAACCGTCCGCGACCTCGGTCAGGGTGTCATTAAGCTGGCCTTTAGAGTGCGCAAATTCTTTTGCGCCGTTGATAATCAGAATATTGCTCATTTTTTGTCCTCGATGCTGAGAGTATGTCCGGTATTCTACGCGCGAGGGCGGAGCGGAAAAATGAGCAAAATGTGCAAAGTCTTTTGCGCGTAGTGCAATAATCCCTTACCAGCTGACCTTCACGTCAAAGCCGCCTTCAGGCGCATTGCCCAGCGAGACGCGCATGCCGTGCAGCGCGGCAATGCGTTTCACAATGGATAATCCCAGCCCGCTGCCCGTTGCGTCCTGACCCGGCGGACGATAAAACCGCTCGCCGAGACGCGCCAGCGCATCGGGTGAAATGCCCGGGCCGTTGTCGCGCACGGTGAAGCTACGGGTGTTCAGCGTCACATCTACCACGCTGCCGCGCGGGCTGTAACGGGTGGCGTTATCCAGCAGGTTACGCGCCAGCAGGCTCAGAAGCAGCTGTTGACCCGTGCGAGTCACCTCCGGCGCGTTGATGTTCAGACGAATATCAATACCCGCCTGCTGCGCTGAAGGGTAGATATCCATCACCGCAGACTGCAGCAGGTCGGCCATCGCTATCTGTTCTACGCCGTCCAGGCTATCCAGCGAGTCCAGGCGCGACAGGGTGAGGAGCTGATCCACCAGCCGTGAAGCGCGGTCGATACCCGCGTGCAGCTGCGCCAGCGCTTTTTCCTGCGCCTGCGGATCGTCCTGAGAAAGCTGCGCCACGTCGGTTTGCACCTTCAGCGCGGCCAGCGGGCTGCGCAGCTCGTGGGCGGCGTCGGAGGTGAAGCGGCGCTCGCGGGTCATCATCTCCTGGGTACGCGCAAAAAGATGGTTCAGCGAGTCGAGCAGGGGGCGCACTTCCGCAGGCACGTCCTGAGTGGGCAGGGCGTCGGTGGCGTCCGGCGAGCGGGAACGCAGGGTCTGGGCCAGCTTTTTCAGGGGCTTTAGCTCCCGGCTCAGCAGGACAATAAGCAACAGCAGCATCACCGGCAGCGCCACCAGCCACGGCGTCAGCTGCGAGCTGACCACGTCCAGCGCCATATCCTGCCGGTACTCCCACTCCTGGCCGACCACCACGCGGTATTTACCGTCTGGCGACGTCAGCCATAAAAAGCGCCATTCGTCGTTGTCATCCTGAAGCCGTCCGTCATCAAAGCCGTCGCGACGATAGTGATACGGAATATCGCGCCCGTTTTCGCCGTCGTTAAGGATCATCGTCCCGTCTGAAGCGTAAATAGCGAAGGCCAGCGCGTCATCGTCCAGATGCCCGTGTTTGGCCTTTTTCGGCACCTCGCGCATGCGCTCCGGCGCGCGGATCTCGTCAAGATCCATTGTCAGCAGCCGTTTGGCAAACAGCATCTGCTGCGTATCGAACAGCTTATCGAGCTTGTGGGTAGTCTGCTGCCACGCCACCAGGCTGGCGGCAAACCAGGCCGTCAGAGACAGCGCTAAAAAGAGAAGCGTCAGGCGCAGCTTCAGGCTCAGCTTCATGCGTCACCCAGGGTATAGCCGATGCCGTGCACGGTGCGGATAAACTCGCTCCCGAGCTTGCGGCGTAAATGATGAACATGGACTTCCACGGCGTTGCTGGAGACGTCATCGTCCCAGGTATAAAGCTTTTCCTCGATGAGCTTGCGCGGCAGCACCCGGCCCGTGTTACGCATTAACAGCTCCAGCAGGGCGAACTCTTTCGGTTTAAGCGTCAGCGTTTCGCCATCCAGCGTCGCGACGAGGCTTGCCGGGTCGAGCGTCACCTTGCCGTGGCGCAACTCGCTGCGCGTCTGGCCGTGGCTGCGGCGCATCAGCGCTTCCAGGCGGGCAGCCACCTCGATCAGCGCGAACGGCTTACAGAGATAATCGTCCGCCCCGAGGCGCAGCCCCTCGACGCGCTGGTTCAGCGCATCCCGCGCCGTCAGGATCAGCACCGGCTCGCTGCGCCCGCTTTCGCGCCAGGCGCGCAGGATGTCCAGACCGTCCAGTTCCGGCAGGGTCAGATCAAGCACGACGGCATCATAGGGCGCAGAGGCGAGCGCGGCCTGTCCGGTTTTCCCGTCGGTAAACCAGTCCACGCTAAAGCCCAGTTTGCTTAAGCCCGCTTTGATGCCATCACCGATTAACCTGTCGTCTTCTACCAGTAAAATGCGCATGTTCCCTCCTTGATGCCGTCAGTAAACCCTCTGCAAGCGCCTGCTGTACAGTAAAAATAAATAAATTTTCCCCTTAAGAAGTTGTTAAGGTTTACCCTGTTTAATGGATTGTGAAACGACATTAAAGGGAGAGATTACAATGAAAAAATTCGCTGCAATTGCTACCATCATGATGATGACCACCGCGCCGGTCTTTGCTGCTCAGGGCGGTTTCACTGGCCCATCCGCTACACAGACCCAGACGCAAACCCAGCAGGGCGGTTTTGTCGATAACAACGCCAACCTCACCACCGCGGCTAAAGTCAAAGATCTGAAGGACGACGCCTGGGTGAAGCTGCGCGGGAACATTACCGAGCGCCTGTCCGATGACCGCTACACCTTCCGCGACGAGTCCGGCACGGTCGTAGTTGAGATTGACCACAAGCGCTGGAACGGCGTGACCGTGACCCCGCAGGATAAAGTCGAACTTCAGGGTAAAGTCGACAAAGACTGGAACGAATTTGAAATCGACGTGAAGCAGGTCATCAAGCTGAACAAATAACCCGAAAAGGGCCGCTTAAGCGGCCCTTTTTCTTTGTGACTCAATTCATCAGATGAGGTAGTATCTGCGGCAATATTGCCTGAAACCCTTCGGTTTCTGAGTTGAGGAATCACACGTAATGAGCGATATGGCAGAGCGCCTCGCGCTACATGAATTCACGGAAAACGCCTACCTGAACTACTCCATGTACGTCATCATGGACAGGGCGTTACCGTTTATCGGGGATGGCCTGAAGCCCGTTCAGCGCCGCATCGTCTACGCGATGTCCGAGCTGGGGCTGAACGCCACCGCCAAGTTCAAGAAATCCGCCCGTACCGTCGGTGACGTACTGGGTAAATACCATCCGCACGGCGACAGCGCCTGTTATGAAGCGATGGTGCTGATGGCGCAGCCGTTCTCTTACCGCTACCCGCTGGTGGACGGGCAGGGGAACTGGGGTGCGCCGGACGATCCGAAATCCTTCGCGGCGATGCGTTATACCGAATCCCGCCTGTCCAAATATGCCGAAGTGCTGCTGGGCGAGCTGGGTCAGGGAACCGTTGACTGGGTGCCAAACTTCGACGGTACGATGCAGGAGCCGAAAATGCTGCCTGCGCGTCTGCCGAACATCCTGCTGAACGGCACCACCGGTATCGCGGTCGGCATGGCGACGGACATTCCGCCGCACAACCTGCGTGAAGTGGCGAAAGCCGCCATCACTCTGATTGAGCAGCCAAAAACCTCGCTGGACGATCTGCTGGATATCGTCCAGGGGCCGGACTACCCGACCGAAGCCGAGATCATCACCTCGCGCGCGGAAATCCGCAAAATCTACCAGAACGGTCGCGGCTCCGTGCGCATGCGCGCGGTGTGGAATAAAGAGGACGGCGCCGTGGTGATCACCGCGCTGCCGCACCAGGTTTCCGGCGCGAAAGTGCTGGAGCAGATCGCTTCCCAGATGCGCAATAAAAAGCTGCCGATGGTGGATGACCTGCGCGACGAGTCCGACCACGAGAACCCTACCCGTCTGGTGATCGTGCCGCGCTCCAACCGCGTGGACATGGAGCAGGTAATGAACCACCTGTTCGCCACTACCGATCTGGAAAAAAGCTACCGCATCAACCTGAACATGATCGGCCTTGACGGACGCCCGGCGGTGAAAAACCTGCTGGAGATCCTCTCCGAATGGCTGACGTTCCGCCGCGATACAGTGCGCCGTCGTCTGAACCATCGTCTGGAGAAGGTGCTTAAGCGCCTGCACATCCTCGAAGGTTTGCTGGTGGCGTTCCTCAATATCGACGAGGTGATCGAGATCATCCGTACCGAGGACGAGCCGAAGCCGGCCCTGATGTCGCGCTTCGGCATCAGCGAAACCCAGGCCGAAGCGATCCTCGAACTGAAGCTGCGCCATCTCGCTAAGCTGGAAGAGATGAAGATCCGCGGCGAGCAGAACGAGCTGGAAAAAGAGCGCGATCAGCTGCAGGCGATCCTCGCGTCCGAACGCAAAATGAATAACCTGCTGAAGAAAGAGCTGCAGGCGGATGCCGATGCCTTTGGCGACGACCGTCGTTCTCCGCTGCACGAGCGCGAAGAAGCGAAGGCGATGAACGAGCACGACATGCAGCCGTCCGAGCCGGTGACCATTGTCCTGTCGCAGAGCGGCTGGGTGCGCAGCGCCAAAGGCCACGATATCGACGCGCCGGGTCTGAGCTACAAAGCGGGCGACAGCTTTAAAGCGGCGGTGAAAGGTAAGAGCAACCAGCCGGTGGCGTTTATCGACTCCACGGGCCGCAGCTACGCCATTGACCCGATCACGCTGCCTTCCGCGCGCGGCCAGGGCGAACCGCTGACCGGCAAGCTGACGCTGCCGCCGGGTGCAACGGTTGACCACATGCTGATGGAGGCCGATGATCAGAAGTTGCTGCTGGCGTCCGATGCGGGCTATGGCTTTATTTGTACCTTTAACGACCTGGTGTCGCGTAACCGCGCCGGTAAAGCGCTGATCAGCCTGCCGGACAACGCTCACGTGATGCCGCCGCTGGTGATCGAGAACGAGAGCGACATGCTGCTGGCGATCACCTCTGCCGGACGCATGCTGATGTTCCCGGTCAGCGACCTGCCGGAGCTGTCGAAAGGTAAGGGCAACAAGATCATCAACATACCGTCTGCGGAAGCCGCGAAAGGTGAAGATGGCCTGGCGCATCTCTTCCTTCTGCCGCCGCAAAGCACGCTGACCATTCACGTCGGCAAGCGTAAAATCAAGCTTCGTCCGGAAGAGCTGCAGAAAGTGGTGGGCGAGCGTGGCCGCCGCGGTTCGCTGATGCGCGGCCTGCAGCGTATCGACCGCGTGGAGATAGATTCCCCTGCGCGCAGCAGCGCGGGCGACAGCGAAGAGTAATGCCGTGACACCCCCTCTGTCCGGAGGGGGTATTTCAATAAAATTTCCCGTAAAATCGTTGTTAATTCGTGCGTTGCGATTAACAATACGCGCTCGTAATAAAGTCCTTACCTGGCCACAGGTGAAGTATAATTGTCAGCTGTCAGGGCTTCAGAGGTCGCTATGCTATATATTGTTCGTCTTATTCTTACCGTTATCTACTGCATTCTGGTCTGTATTTTCGGCTCTATTTACTGCCTGTTCAGCCCGCGTAATCCGAAGCATGTTGCCACCTTTGGCCATATGTTCGGCCGCCTTGCGCCGCTGTTTGGCCTGAAGGTTGAAAAACGCCTGCCTGAAGGGGCGGAGAATTTCGGTAACGCCATCTATATCGCTAACCATCAGAACAACTACGATATGGTGACGGCCTCCAATATTGTTCTGCCGCCGACCGTAACGGTGGGGAAAAAAAGCCTGCTGTGGATCCCGTTTTTTGGCCAGCTGTATTGGCTGACCGGTAACCTGCTGATCGACCGTAATAACCGTGCAAAAGCGCACGGCACCATTGCGGAAGTGGTGAACCATTTTAAAAAGCGCAAAATATCCATCTGGATGTTCCCGGAAGGAACGCGCAGCCGCGGTCGCGGTCTGCTGCCGTTTAAAACCGGTGCGTTTCATGCCGCAATTGCGGCAGGTGTTCCAATTATTCCCGTGTGCGTTTCCAATACTTCTAATAAGATTAATCTTAACCGCCTGAATAATGGTCTGGTGATTGTCGAAATGCTGCCACCCGTCGATACCAGTAAGTATGGTAAAGACCAGGTGCGCGAGCTGGCAGCCCACTGCCGCGAGCTGATGGCTCAGCATATTGCGCTGCTGGACAAAGAAGTCGCAGAAAGAGAAGCCGCCGGTAAGGTTTAATCCGGCGTTAAAGGGAAAACGAATTCCCGCGTTGTTAGTCGTTTCAGATGGAGCTTATATGTCACTCAGTCGGCGTCAGTTTATTCAGGCTTCGGGGATTGCCCTTTGTGCGGGTGCGATGCCGCTGACAGCCAGCGCCGCCGGGCAGCAACAGCCGCTACCCATTCCGCCGTTGATTGAATCCCGTCGCGGGCAGCCGCTTTTCCTCACGCTTCAGCGCAGCCACTGGTCGTTCACCCAGGGCACGCGCGCGCCGGTGTGGGGCATTAACGGGCGCTACCTCGGGCCGACCGTCCGCGTGTGGAACGGCGATGACGTTAAGCTCATTTACAGCAACCGTACGGCTGAAAACGTCGCCATGACCATCAGCGGCTTACAGGTTCCTGGCCCGCTGATTGGCGGCGCGGCGCGAATGATGTCCCCCAACGCCGACTGGGCGCCCGTCCTGCCGATCCGCCAGAGCGCGGCAACCCTGTGGTATCACGCCAATACCCCTAACCGTACGGCGCAGCAGGTCTATAACGGCCTGGCCGGCATGTGGCTGGTGGAAGATGAGATGAGCAAATCGCTGCCGATCCCGAACCACTACGGCGTGGATGATTTCCCGGTCATCATTCAGGACAAACGTCTGGATAACTTCGGTACGCCGGAGTACAGCGAGCCGGGCAGCGGTGGCTTCGTCGGCGATACGCTGCTGGTTAACGGCGCGCAGAGCCCGTACGTGGAAGTGTCCCGTGGCTGGGTGCGCCTGCGTCTGCTCAACGCCTCTAACTCGCGCCGTTATCAGCTGCAGATGAGCGATGGCCGCCCGCTGCACGTCATCTCCGGCGACCAGGGCTTTTTACCCGCGCCTGTCTCCGTGAAACAGCTGGCGCTGGCGCCGGGAGAGCGTCGTGAAATTCTGGTGGATATGACCAACGGGGATGAAGTCTCCGTCACCTGTGGTGAAGCCGCGAGCATTGTTGATCGTATTCGCGGGTTCTTTGAGCCGTCGAGCATTCTGGTCTCCACGCTGGTGTTAACCCTGCGCCCAACCGGCCTGCTGCCGTTGGTCACCGATAGCCTGCCGATGCGTCTGCTGCCGCAGGAGATCGTGAGCGGTTCGCCGGTGCGCAGCCGTGATATCAGCCTGGGCGACGATCCAGGCATTAACGGCGCGCTGTGGGATGTGAACCGTATTGATATCACCGCCCAGCAGGGCACCTGGGAGCGCTGGACGGTGCGTTCAGATATGCCGCAGTCGTTCCATATTGAAGGGGTAAGCTTCCTGATCCGCAATGTTAACGGTGCGATGCCGTTCCCGGAAGACCGTGGATGGAAAGATACCGTCTGGGTGGACGGCCAGGTTGAACTGCTCGTCTACTACGGCCAGCCTTCCTGGCCGCACTTCCCGTTCCTGTTCCACAGCCAGACGCTGGAGATGATGGACAGGGGCTCCGTGGGGCAGATGCTGATTAACCCCGCGCCTTAACCCCCTGACATTCCCGGTTCGCCGGGAATGTTTTAAGCCCGCCAGAAAAAGCGCGAGAACAGAATCAGCACCGGGTAAATTTCCAGACGCCCTAAGATCATCGCCGCGCACATCAGCAGTTTCGCTCCCTCTGTTAACGTGCCGAACGTTGACGCCGTTTCGCCAAATCCCAGCCCCATGTTGTTGATACAGGCGGCAACCGTGGCGAATGACGTAAACAGGTCGTAGCCCATCAGATTAAGCGCCCAGACAAAAAAGCCCGTGATCATCACGTAGAGAAAAAAGAAGCTCCATACCGAGCGCAGGACGCGTTCATTCACCACGCTTTTGCCCACCTTTATGCTCAGCAGCGCGCGCGGATGGGCCAGCTGGTTCATCTCCTGAATACTCTGCTTGAACATAATGAGAAAACGCAGGGCTTTGATCCCGCCGCAGGTTGAGCCTACGCAGCCGCCAAAAAAGCTGGCGCTCAACAGCAGGAAGATGGTGTGGGCGGGCCATTGGGCATAGTCAGCTGTCGAAAGGCCGTTATCGGTCATCATCGAACTGGCCAGGAAGAAGGCGTGCACCAGGCTATCGACAGGGTTGTACATTCCCGCGTGCCAGACCTGCCAGGCGGTGATGACGATAATCACCGCGGCGGCGCTCAGAAAGAATCTCACCTCAGGGCTGCGGCGAATCGGCTTCAGGGTGCGTCGGACAATGGCGACGTACCAGAGGGTGAAGTTAAACGCGGAGAGCAGTGAAAACGCCCCGGCAACCAGCTCAATCGCGTGGCTGTCATAAAAACCGATGCTCTCGCTGCGGGTGGAGAACCCGCCCAGTGACACCGTCGAAAGCCCGTGACAGAGGGCGTCAAAAAAGGACATCCCCGCCAGCCAGTAGGCCAGGGTGCAGGCCACGCCCAGCGCGAAGTAGGTCACCCACAGGGTACGTGCGGTATCGGCAAGGCGGGGCGTCAGGCGCTCCTCCTTGAACGGACCCGGCATCTCTGACTGATAGAGCTTCATGCCACCAATGCCCAGCAGCGGCAGAACCGCGACGGCCAGCACGATGACGCCTAATCCGCCAATGAAATTGAGCTGAGCGCGATAATAAAGGTAAGACTTCGGCAGGGCGCTGACGTCCCCGATCACCGTCGCCCCGGTTGTGGTGATCCCGGAAACCCCTTCGAAGAGCGCGTCCGCAAAGGAGAGATGCAGGCCATCATCCATCCATAGCGGCATGGCGCTTATCAATGAAAACAGCAGCCAGAACAGCACGATGATCACGAAACCGTCGCGGGTGCGCAGCTGTATGCCGGCGTGGCGGGTTGCCCGCCAGGTTAACCCTCCGAGGCTGAAAAAGGTCAAAAAGGTGGTCAGGAACGCAAAGTAGGTCCGCTCTTTATTGAGCAGGGCGATGACCATCGGCGGCAGCATCGACAGGCTGTACAGCAGAACCAAAAAACCGCAGAGGTGGAGCACAACCCGCAGCTGAGACACATGTAACGAATCGTTGAACTTCACAAAGCAACTCCACGCCAGAATTCCTCCCGGCGGCTGAAGACCGGAAGAGTCAGGGGTAATTATGATGCAAAATTAACAGGGCGCTGTATTTTAACGACTTCCACGAATATCTGCCTGCTTCCTGCATCCTTTTCTTCAAATCTGACGGATGAACAGCGTATAATCCCGCTCCTTTTGTCTATTTTTTCTTCGGAAGCATTATGAGCGCAATCTCCCTGATCCAGCCGGATCGTGACCTCTTCTCCTGGCCCCAGTACTGGGCGGCCTGCTTTGGACCGGCGCCGTTCCTGCCGATGTCCCGGGAAGAGATGGACCAGCTGGGCTGGGACAGCTGCGATATCATTCTGGTCACGGGCGATGCCTACGTTGACCATCCGAGCTTCGGCATGGCCATCTGTGGCCGTATGCTCGAAGCGCAGGGCTTCCGCGTGGGGATCATCTCCCAGCCCGACTGGAACAGTAAAGACGACTTTATGCGTCTGGGTAAACCCAACCTGTTCTTCGGTGTCACCGCCGGCAACATGGACTCGATGATCAACCGCTATACCGCCGACCGCAAGCTGCGCCATGACGACGCCTACACGCCGGATAACGTGGCGGGTAAACGCCCGGATCGCGCGACCCTGGTCTATACCCAGCGCTGCAAAGAAGCCTGGAAAGACGTGCCGGTGATTCTGGGCGGCATCGAGGCGAGCCTGCGCCGCACCGCGCACTATGACTACTGGTCGGATACGGTTCGCCGCTCGGTGCTGGTGGACTCCAAGGCCGACATGCTGATTTACGGTAACGGCGAGCGTCCGCTGGTGGAAGTTGCGCACCGTCTGTCGCAGGGCGAGCCGGTGAGCAGCATCCGTGACGTGCGCAACACCGCGATCATGGTGAAAGAGGCGCTGCCGGGCTGGAGCGGGGTAGATTCCCGTATCATCGATATGCCGGGCAAAATCGATCCGATCCCGCACCCGTATGGTGAAGATCTGCCGTGTGCGGATAACAAGCCGGTTGAGCCGAAGAAAGCGGAAGCGAAGGCTATCGTTGTGCAGCCGCCGCGTCCGAAGCCGTGGGAAAAGACCTACGTGCTGCTGCCGTCCTACGAGAAGGTAAAAGCCGACAAGGTGCTCTACGCACACGCGTCCCGTATTCTGCACCACGAAACCAACCCGGGCTGCGCCCGCGCGTTGATGCAGAAGCACGGCGAGCGCTTTATCTGGATCAACCCGCCGGCGATCCCGCTCTCCACCGAAGAGATGGACAGCGTCTTTGCGCTGCCTTACAAGCGCGTGCCGCACCCGGCGTACGGCAACGCCCGTATCCCGGCGTATGAGATGATCCGCTTCTCGATCAACATCATGCGCGGCTGCTTCGGCGGCTGTTCCTTCTGCTCAATTACCGAGCACGAGGGGCGCATTATCCAGAGCCGCTCTGAAGATTCGATCATCAATGAGATCGAAGCCATTCGCGACTCGGTGCCGGGCTTTACCGGGGTGATCTCCGATCTCGGCGGCCCAACCGCGAACATGTATATGCTGCGCTGCAAATCGCCGCGCGCGGAGCAGACCTGCCGTCGTCTCTCGTGCGTCTACCCGAGCATTTGCGAGCACATGGACACCAACCACGAACCGACGATCAACCTCTACCGCCGCGCGCGCGACCTGAAGGGCATCAAGAAGATCCTCATCGCCTCCGGAGTACGTTACGACATTGCCGTGGAAGATCCGCGCTACATCAAAGAGCTGGCGACGCACCACGTTGGCGGCTATCTGAAGATTGCGCCGGAGCACACCGAAGAAGGCCCGCTGTCGAAGATGATGAAGCCGGGCATGGGCAGTTACGATCGCTTTAAGCAGCTGTTCGACACCTACTCGAAACAGGCGGGCAAAGAGCAGTATCTGATCCCGTACTTCATCTCCGCGCACCCGGGCACGCGCGATGAAGACATGGTCAACCTGGCGCTGTGGCTGAAGCAGCGTCGCTTCCGTCTGGATCAGGTGCAGAACTTCTATCCGTCGCCGCTCGCCAACTCGACGACCATGTATTACACCGGCAAGAACCCGCTGAGTAAGATTGGCTACAAGAGTGAAGAGGTGGTGGTACCGAAAGGGGATAAACAGCGCCGTCTGCATAAGGCGCTGCTGCGCTATCACGATCCGAAAAACTGGCCGCTGATCCGCCAGGCGCTGGAAGAGATGGGTAAAAAACACCTGATTGGCTCGCGCCGTGACTGCCTGGTACCGGCCCCGACGCTGGATGAGATGCGCGAAGCGCGTCGCCAGAACCGCAATACGCGCCCCGCGCTGACAAAGCACACGCCGATTGTCCATCAGCGTTCGAACGGTGGTGCGGGGACGAAGAAGAGCGCAAAGCGTAAGATTGGATAACGATGATGTCCTCACCCCTCACCCTAACCCTCTCCCCAAAGGGGAGAGGGAACTTGAACACCCTCTCCCCTTTGGGGAGAGGGCAGGGTGAGGGGATTACCCGCCAAACTGATCCGGATCGGGCCCTAAACGCTTGCCCTTATCCAGCTTCGCAATTTCACCCAGCTCGTCTTTGTCCAGCCGGAAATCCCAGACGTCAAAGTTCTCGGCGATGCGCGACGGCGTGACCGATTTCGGAATGACCACCAGGCCGTTGTCCAGATGCCAGCGAATGACGATTTGCGCCGGGGTTTTACCGTATTTATCCGCCAGGTCGCGGATAATTTTCTGATCGAACACGCCTTCACCACCCTGCGCCAGCGGGCTCCAGGATTCGGTTTGGATCTTGTGGGTGGCGTTCCAGGCATGAAGCTGACGCTGCTGCAGTAGCGGGTGCAGCTCGATCTGGTTAATCACCGGTGCGACGCCCGTTTCATCAATCAGACGCTGCAGGTGATGTACCTGGAAGTTACAGACGCCGATGCTTTTCACCAGCCCCTCTTTCTGCAGTTCAATCATCCCTTTCCAGGCGTCAACGTAATGGTCGATGGCCGGAACTGGCCAGTGCATCAGGTACAGATCGACGAAATCGAGCTGGAGTTTCTCCAGGCTCTCCTGCAACGCTTCACGGGGGCGCTTTTGATCGTCGTTCCACAGTTTAGTGGTGATAAATAGCTCATCGCGGGGTACGCCGGCGCTGGCCAGCGCGGTACCCACGCCGTCCTCGTTTTTGTACGCGGCGGCGGTATCAATCGACCGATAGCCGACTTCCAGTGCTTTATGAATGGCGGAGACGACCTCGTCGTTACCGGCTTTCCATACACCTAGCCCCAGCTGGGGCATCACGTTGCCGTCCTGCAGCTTGATTACGGTTTGGTTTGCCATTTTTCCTCCTTCAGGTGCGCATCGTCGGAGGGGGACTCCGACGATGGGGTGTGCATTAAGTCTGGACGAAATGTCAAAAAACGAAAGTCGGGAGGGCAAAAACGCTTAGCGTGCTGCTTCGTAGATACGACGGCTCACGTCCAGCGTAATGTCCCCGTGCTCGCCGAGCTGGGTCATGCCGTGCTCTTCGAGTTTTGCCAGCAGGGCAGGGATGGAGCTGCCGTCCAGGCCGTAGCCGGACAGACGCGTTGGCACGCCCAGGCTTTCAAAGAAGCTGCGGGTCGCTTCAATGGCAGCATCAATACGCGCATCGTCAGAACCCTCGGTGATGTTCCACACGCGCTCGGCGTACTGCAGCAGTTTGGCGCGCTTGGTGTCGCGTTTTTCGTTCCACAGCGCGGGCAGCACAACGGCCAGGGTCTGAGCGTGGTCCAGACCGTGCATCGCCGTCAGCTCATGGCCGAGCATGTGGGTCGCCCAGTCCTGAGGCACGCCAGCGCCGATCAGGCCGTTCAGCGCCTGCGTTGCGGCCCACATGACGTTGGCGCGAACGTCATAGTTCTCCGGCTCTTTCAGCGCTTTCGGGCCCTCTTCAATCAGCGTCAGCAGAATGCCTTCTGCGAAGCGATCCTGAATTTTTGCATTCACCGGGTAGGTCACGTACTGCTCCACGGTGTGAACAAAGGCATCGACCACGCCGTTCGCCACCTGACGCGCGGGCAGGGTGTAGGTGTACACCGGATCCAGAATAGCGAAGACAGGCTGAACGTGTTCGTTCATAAAGGCCTGCTTGTCGCCGGTGGTTTTGCGGGAGATCACCGCCCCCTTGTTGGATTCAGAGCCGGTGGCCGGGAGGGTTAGCACGGAGCCCATCGGGATCGCGCTTTTGATGTCGCTGCCGCGGGTTTCCAGGATGTGCCATGGGTCAACGCCGTCAGCGTAGTGCGCTGCCGCCGCGATGAACTTAGTGCCGTCCAGCACGGAGCCGCCGCCGACCGCCAGCAGGAAGGTGATATTTTCTTCGCGGGCGATTTTCACCGCGTTCATCAGCGTTTCGTAAGACGGGTTTGGCTCGATACCGCCGAACTCACGCACGTCCAGGCCGCTCAGGGCGCTGTAAACCTGATCCAGCACGCCGGTTTTTTTCACGCTGCCGCCACCGTAGGTGATCAGCACGCGAGCATCAGCAGGGATCTGCGCGCGCAGATCGGCGATAGCGTCTTTACCAAACAGAATGCGGGTTGGGGTATGAAGATTAAAGTTGTTCATTGCTCGTTCCCTTTAGTGGGTGAAAAACCGTGGTGGCGCCGATGGCTACCTGATGCTGCTCATTGTGGCCGTCCGGGACCAGGCCCTCAATGCACATTCCTGCCGATGTCTTGCCCATTTCTACAGAGCGCTGGAGAAACTTCGGAAAAATGCGCAGACTGTAAGGGTCGGAAACCGTACCCGGAGTAACGTAAAATGAACCGCGAAGCGATCTGCCACCAGCTCACGGCGCAGATTAAAAGGCTGATAGATAAAGAAAATAACGTCAGCGACCTGCTGCCGGACATTCGCCTGCTTTACGGCACGCAACCCGGGACGCGCACACCGGTGATGTACCAGCCGGGCATCGTTTTTCTCTTCTCGGGCCATAAAATTGGCTATATCAACGAGCGCGTGTTCCGCTACGATACCAATGAATATCTGCTCCTGACGGTACCTTTACCCTTCGAATGTGAAACCTTCGCGACAGAGGCCGTTCCGCTGGCGGGTATTCGCGTCAACGTTGATATTCTTCAACTGCAGGAGCTGCTGATGGAGATTGGTGAAGACGAGCTCTTCCAGCCGTCGATGGCCTCCAGCGGGATTAACTCGGCGACGCTGTCGGAAGAGATCCTCTGCGCCATTGAGCGCCTGTTGGACGTCATGGAGAGGCCACTGGACGCGCGTATTCTCGGCAAGCAGATCGTTCGCGAAATTCTTTACCACGTGCTGCTGGGCCCGGGCGGGGGGGCGTTACTCGCCCTGGTGAGCCGACAGACCCACTTCAGCCTGATCAGCCGCGTGCTCAAGCGTATTGAGAGTCAGTACACGGAAAACCTCAGCGTTGACCAGCTGGCCGCGGAAGCGAACATGAGCGTCTCGGCGTTTCACCATAACTTTAAGTCGGTGACCAGCACCTCGCCGCTGCAGTACCTCAAAACCTACCGGCTGCATAAGGCGCGCATGCTGATGATCCACGACGGCATGAAGGCCAGCGCGGCGGCCATGCGCGTCGGCTATGAAAGCGCGTCGCAGTTCAGTCGGGAGTTTAAGCGCTATTTCGGCGTCACGCCGGGAGAAGATGCGTCACGCATCCGAACCATGCAGGGAGCTTAGGCTTTTTTCCCTCTCCCCAATGGGGAGAGGGTCAGGGTGAGGGGATCAGGCACTGCAATACTTTTTCTTGATCACCACCGCAATCGTCCCTACCAGCCCTGCCACCAGCAGGAAAATCGGCAGGATCATCAGGAAGGTCATTACCTGATCTTCGTGATGTTTCACAAACGGGATCATGTTCAGCGCATATCCGAACGTGGTTACGACACCGACCCACAGCAGGCCGCTCAGCCAGTTGAAGAACTGAAACCGGCGGTTAGACAGCCCGGAAATACCCGCCATGGTGGGCAGAAGAGTGCGAACAAACGCCAGAAAACGCCCGGCCAGCAGTGCCAGCAGGCCGTGTCGGTCAAACATACAGGTCGCACGCTGATGGTATTTATGGGGCAACTGCGCCAGCCAGCTTTTTACCACGCGCGTGTTTCCAAGCCAGCGGCCCTGCAGATAGCTCAGCCAGCAGCCCAGGCTCGCGGCGGAGGTGAGGATAACCATCGTGGGCGTAAAGTCCATGACGCCTTTGCCAATCAAGGCCCCGGCAAGTAAAAGCAAACTGTCACCGGGTAAAAACGAGGCTGGCAGTAATCCATTTTCCAGAAACAGCGTTGCGAACATCACAAAATAGACGACGCCTATGACGTGAGGATCCGCTAGGGCGGCAAAATCATGTTGCCAGAGCGCCGCGATAATATCTTGAATAACAGCCATGGACTTTCCTGTGGAACAGCAGAGATAACGCTATTGTACTCCCAATTTTACCTGCCGGGATTGATCGCAGGCGCAACTCATGCAGACTTTTCTGCTTGCAGTGTTCACAAAAGCGTCCGGGGAGTACATTTTCAGCCCGCACTCTACACGATACGTTCAAACCCTGCAGATAAATCCGCAATTAAATCGTCCACGTTTTCTAAACCGATATGCAATCTAATGAGGGTGCCGCTGAAGTCCACTTCACCGCCGGGGCGCAGGGCCGCGATCTGCTCCGGCTGATTCGGCAGGATCAGGGATTCAAAACCGCCCCAGGAGTAGGCCATGCTGAAGAGGGTAAAATTATCCAGATAGCTCGCCAGCTCGTCATTATTGAGCCGTTTTTTAAGCACAAACGAGAACAGCCCGCTGCTGCCCGTAAAGTCACGCTGCCAGAACTCATGGCCCTTACTGCCCGGCAGCGCCGGATGGTTCACGCGCTCAACCTGCGGATGCTGCGCCAGCCACTCAGCGATTTTCAGACTACTTTCATGATGCTGACGCAGGCGAACCCCAAGCGTGCGGATACCGCGGCTGGTCATGTATGCCGTGTCTGCATCCACCATCTGGCCCATCAGGTAGGCATTTTCACGCAGCTGGTCCCAGCAGCGCGCGTTGGATACCGCGGTGCCAATCATCCCGTCAGAGTGGCCAATCAGGTATTTCGTTGCCGCCTGAATCGAGATATCAATGTCGAATTCCAGCGCCTTAAACAGCACGCCCGCCGCCCAGGTGTTGTCGATCATGATAATCGCTTCTGGCGCTTTGCTGCGCACGGCCTTCACGATAGCCGGCACGTCGTGCACTTCCATGGTGATGGAACCGGGAGATTCCAGGAACACAATGCGCGTGTTTGGCTGGATAAGGTCAGCAATACCTTCACCAATCAGCGGGTCAAACCAGCCGGTCGTTACGCCGAGCTTGCTGAGGATTTTGGTGCAGAAATCCTGGCTGGGTTCATAGGCCGTGTTGGTCATCAGGATATGGTCGCCCTGTTCCACAAACGCCAGAATGGTGTTAGCAACCGCCGCCGCCCCGCACGGGAACAGCGCGCAGCCCACGCCGCCTTCCAGCTCGCACATCGCCTCCTGCAGAGAAAAGTGGGTTAGGGTGCCGCGACGACCATAGAACAACCCGCCTTTCGCGCGGTTGCGCGTGGCGATTTTTTTCTCCTCAACGGTGTCAAACACCAGGGAAGAGGCGCGTTGAATCACGCTGTTAACCGAACCCTGAGTATATTTTTTGCTGCGTCCAGCCTGTACCAGCGTGGTATCAAGATGCTTCTTCGTCATATTTGCAAACCCTGTTTTTATACGTCTGGACGTCCAGACTACCACGATTGTAAAAAACTGCACCCGCATGCTTATCGAATAAGCAGAAAATATTAGCAAAAAAGCGCATAAGAAATTTTTACTGCGTAAGCGCAAGGAAAGTGAGCGAAAATTAAGGCACCATGTAAATACTAATGAGAACGACTATCAATTCGACGACTTTTTGATATTATTACGTTCAGATTTTGTGATTTGCGTCCTGGAGATACAGAGTGGGTAATAATTTGATGCAGACGGATCTCTCCGTTTGGGGCATGTATCATCATGCTGACATCGTGGTTAAGATTGTGATGATCGGCCTGATTCTGGCGTCCGTTGTCACCTGGGCTATCTTCTTCAGCAAAAGCGCCGAGCTGCTTTCGCAGAAGCGTCGCCTCAAGCGGGAACAGCAGCAGCTGGCTGAAGCCCGCTCTCTGGATCAGGCTTCTGAGATGACCTCATCCTTCCACGCGAAAAGCCTGACCACCCTGTTAGTGAATGAAGCTCAGAACGAGCTGGAACTCTCCGCCGGCAGTGAAGATAACGAAGGCATTAAAGAGCGTACCGGTTTCCGTCTGGAGCGTCGTGTTGCGGCCGTTGGTCGACACATGGGACGCGGCAATGGTTATCTGGCGACCATCGGCGCGATTTCGCCGTTCATTGGTCTGTTCGGTACGGTCTGGGGCATCATGAACAGCTTTATCGGTATTGCGCAGACCCAAACCACCAACCTCGCGGTGGTTGCGCCGGGTATCGCGGAAGCGCTGCTGGCGACGGCAATCGGTCTGGTTGCCGCTATCCCTGCGGTGGTTATCTACAACATCTTCGCGCGTATGATTGGCAGCTACAAAGCGACTCTCGGAGACGTTGCCGCCCAGGTTCTGCTGCTGCAAAGCCGCGATCTCGACCTGAATGCCAGCGCCGTGAAGCCGGTCCATGCGGCGTCTAAACTGCGCGTAGGTTAATAGTATGGCGATGCGTCTCAACGAAAATCTGGACGATAACGGCGAAATGCACGAAATCAACGTGACGCCGTTTATCGACGTCATGCTGGTGCTGCTGATTATCTTCATGGTGGCTGCGCCGCTGGCGACGGTCGACGTGAAGGTGAATCTGCCTGCCTCCTCCAGCCAGCCGCAGCCGCGTCCGGAAAAGCCTATCTATCTGTCGGTGAAAGCGGATAAATCCATGTTCCTGGGTAACGACCCGGTAACGGATGCTTCCGTTATTCCGGCGCTGGATCGGCTTACCGGCGGCAAGAAAGACACCACCGTCTTCTTCCGGGCGGACAAAACCGTCGACTACGAAACCATGATGAAGGTAATGGACACGCTGCATCAGGCGGGTTATCTGAAGATTGGGCTGGTCGGGGAAGAGAAAGCGGCCTCGAAGTGATACAGAAGCTGGCGAAAGCCGGCTTTTTTTATGCCTGTCGGTTTATGCGTTTTTGTCGTCCGTCGGTGCGGTAGAGGAGGTTGCAAGCGCATCCTCATCGAGCGCAACGCAGGTGACGTTTGACGTACGGTATTCACCGGCTGACAGTTTGCGCGTCAGGCGCAGGGTGGCGACTTCTCTGGCAAGCAGATACTGATAGTTGGCCTCAAGACGTCCCAGCAGTTTCTCTTTCAATTCTGGTTGCTGTTCGATGATGGCGTTCATCACGGCACCGTAAATTTCTTCTTTGACCTGTAACGGATAAATCTCGCGGCGATTCTGCCATTTCAGACGCACCAGCGTTGCCGGGATCGATACCATGTCTTGTGTAATACGCGTCATCTCGGCATTTTTTGCATTTCTCAGCGCCTCGATATTTTGCTTTAAGATAAATTCATCACTTTTTTTATCATCTAAAGTCAAATAAACGTCATTGTCTTTAACTTCTTTCACGTTAATCTTCCCCCAGGGTATAAAAAATAGGGTGGTTTTTTTCTCGCGTAATTAGATTAAGCCAAATTTCATTGCCGGCCTCATTTATTTCTTTTGTTTTTTCAGCCATTATTTGACTTAGTTTCTGGGCATCTATTTCACCTTCGGCCTGCAGGTCATTCAGCAGGTGGACGAAGGCTTCAATTTTTATAGCACGAAATAAGCGGTCTTTTATATGGCGATCGTGCTCTTCCAGCAACATATTACGGGATTTGCCAGTGCGGGAAACGCCAATTAATATATCTGGCTCGAAATCAGAGAGCTTTCTTTTCCCCTGAGTTAAACTGGCCTTTTTTTCTTCTTCCATCGGTTTCTGTTCCACAGGCGCAATGTGGTACTTAGCCGGGACGAGATAGTCGGGCAGCATTTTAATTTCCTTTATTTTCAACAGGGTGGGGTTGGTAAAGGCGTGAGATTCGTTGACAATATCATGAGGCAATTTTAAAATCAAAAAAAATGGAGCCAACCCATGAACAGCATTTTTTTTACGGTCATCACATTACTATTACTGACCGCTGGTGTGCTTTTATTGATGCAGGAGTTCAATAAAACGAAAGTGTCGAAAGACACCAGTGAACCGCCACAGCCTGAGCTGATGACAAAAGAGGAAGGAGAAGACCATTTCTCTGTTCTGATGAACTCCGTTACGCCTGTCTGGTACTGGCGGGTGAATCATGAATATATCGACTTCTTACACGCGACAATTAAACGTATGAAAATGTCGGAAATTAATGATACCCCCGGTCTGTTTGAGGCTCAGCGTCGCTGTAGCGACCTCAATTCGGCGGTTTATAAATATTATGACAATATCAAAAAGCGCTGTCTTAACGGTGAGAAGGTTTCCTGTTCCGATCTGGACGTATTAAATTTGCGGCAGTGTTTTCGCGAGTTCAGTCTGGAAGCCTACCCCGAGCTTGTGGCGCTGGTCTGGCCGGAGTATGCGCGTCCGGAGGTCAACCCGGACAACGTCTGAGTGACGTGCGGGTTAGTTCTTGCAAACAGTCAGCGCCGTTGAGATATACTGAGCGCTGGTTTCGTTTGCAGACAGGATTTTATGGAACGCTTCTTTGAAAACGCAATGTATGCCTCTCGCTGGCTGCTCGCACCCGTCTATTTCGGTCTTTCCCTGGCGCTGGTCGCCCTGACGATCAAGTTCTTCCAGGAGATTTTCCACGTCTTGCCTAACATTTTCTCCGTGGCGGAAGCAGATTTGATTCTGGTTCTGCTGTCGCTGGTGGATATGACGCTGGTGGGCGGCTTACTGGTGATGGTGATGTTCTCCGGTTATGAGAACTTCGTCTCTCAGCTTGATATCGCCGAGCATAAAGAAAAGCTCAGCTGGCTCGGAAAAATGGACGCATCATCGCTGAAGAATAAAGTTGCGGCATCTATAGTGGCGATCTCCTCTATCCACCTGTTACGCGTGTTTATGGACGCGAAAAACGTCCCGGATAATAAGCTGATGTGGTATGTGATTATCCATCTGACGTTTGTGCTGTCGGCGTTTGTGATGGGGTATTTGGATAAGATCAGTAAGAAGTAGAGACACCTTACCCCTCACCCTAACCCTCTCCCCAGAGGGGAGAGGGAACTTGAATACCCTCTCCCCTCTGGGGAGAGGGCAGGGTGAGGGCGTCAGACCGCACTATTTATCCGATGACGCCTGCCACAGATTCAACTCCCCATCCGCAACGTGCTGGTCAATCCGCTTGAGTTCGTCATCAGTAAAGCGCAGATTTTCCAGCGCCTGAACGTTCTCCTCCAGCTGCTCCGGACGGCTCGCGCCTATCAGCACTGACGTCACGCGTTCATCTTTCAACAACCAGCTTAGCGCCATCTGCGCCATCGTCTGCCCGCGCGCCTGCGCCATCTCATTAAGCAGACGAAGACTTTTCAGGTTAGCTTCGGTCAACATTTTCTGCGTCAGGCCGCGCACTTTGTTCCCTTCGCGCTGCATGCGAGAACCTTCAGGAATACCGTTCAGGTATTTTCCGGTCAGCAGACCCTGCGCCAGCGGGGTAAAGGCGATACACCCCGTGCCGTTTGCTTCCAGCGCATCCAGCAAGCCGGTCTTATCGACCCAGCGGTTAAGCAGGTTATAGGACGGCTGATGGATCAGCAGCGGGATCTTCCACTCGTGAAGCAGCGCGGCCATTTTTTGTGTGCGCTCGGTAGAGTAGGAGGAAATGCCCACGTATAGCGCTTTTCCACTCTGAACCGCGTGAGCCAGCGCGGAGGCTGTCTCTTCCATCGGCGTATTTTCATCCACGCGGTGGGAGTAGAAAATATCCACATACTCAACGCCCATGCGTTTCAGGCTCTGGTCGAGACTGGCGAGCAGATATTTACGTGATCCCCCCGAACCATACGGCCCCGGCCACATGTCGTAGCCGGCTTTGGTGGAGATAATCAGCTCGTCGCGGTACGCGGCAAAGTCCTCACGCAGCAGGCGGCCAAAGTTCTCTTCCGCGCTACCCGCTGGCGGGCCGTAGTTGTTGGCAAGATCGAAATGGGTAATACCGAGGTCGAAGGCTTTACGCAGCAGCGCGCGCTGGGAATCAAGGGGCTGGATGTGGCCGAAGCTATGCCACAGACCCAGCGACAGCGCAGGCAGGCGCAGGCCGCTCTTGCCGCAATAGCGGTACTGCATATTCTCGTAGCGGGTGGCGTCAGGGTACCAGGACATGATGTCTCCTTTCTTATTTAATGGATTTTCGAAACAGCGTTTTTATTCTGTGTTTATCAAATCATAAATTAAGCAGAGAAGCGACGACATGCCCAAACCCTGTGATGTTGAAAGGTAATGCTTAACCATGACTGCGTTACCTGTGAAGCCACGCTAACTAAAAATAATCACAAAACGTTATAATTTCCCTGCACCCTGCCGATAACGAGAGTAGCACTCGCCTCTGGGCGAATTCACCCTCACGGCAAGGAAGACTTATGAATATGCTTCGTAATTTCACGATCCGCTTCGTCATGCTGACGATCCTCGGAATCTTTTGTTTAATGTGGGCGGGCGTCGGGCTGTACAGTACCTGGTCCCTTTCACGGGTATCAGATGGTAATGAAGTCGATCGCCAACTGGTCAAACAGATGATGGTGCTCAGCCAGGGCAACGATCAGTATTTCCGCTTTGTCACCCGTCTGAGCCGCGCCATGGAGGTCAAAGCCGCTGGCGGCACGCCGGATTTGTCCTCTGCCCAACAGGCTCTGGACAACATGGGTAAAAAACTGGTCGAGATGAAGGCGATCTCACCAGGCCCGATGGATGAGCAGATCTCATCCCGGGTGATCGGCGCCTGGCAGGCGCTGCTTGAGCAGGGCGTGACGCCGCAAATGGAGCAGGCGAAGCAGGCGACCCTGGACGGCTACCGCCAGCAGGCCAACAACGTCACTCCGCCGCTGAGCCGTGCGTTCGGTGCGGCCGCCGAGGAGTTCAACAATGCCGCGGCGAAGACGCTCGACAGCACCCGCGTGGTGGTCGACGGCCTGACCAGCATGACCCGCACGGTCATTATCGTCGCCACCATTATCGGCCTGCTGATCCTGCTTTTTACCGACCGCTACCTGGTGGCGATGCTGGTCAAACCGCTGGAGCGTATTCGCCAGCAGTTCCGCCAGATTGCCCAGGGCGATCTCAGCCAGCCCATTGAGCCTTTCGGCCGCAACTGTGTGGGACAGCTGGTGCCGCTGTTGAGCGCTATGCAGGACAGCCTGCGTGAAGCCGTTAGCACCATCCGCTCCGGCAGTGAAAATATCTGGCGCGGCGCGACGGAAATTTCCAGCGGCAACAACGACCTCTCTTCCCGCACCGAAGAGCAGGCTGCCGCGCTGGAAGAGACGGCTGCCAGCATGGAACAGCTCACCGCTACCGTGAAACTGAACGCGGAAAGCGCGCGTCAGGCCAGCCAGCTTGCCGATGTGGCCTCAACCACCGCCAGCCGCGGCGGCTCGCTGGTGGAAGAGGTAGTCACCACCATGAGCGGTATTTCGGAAAGCTCGAAGAAAATTGCTGAAATCACCAACGTGATCAACAGCATCGCCTTCCAGACCAATATTCTGGCGCTCAATGCGGCCGTAGAAGCGGCACGCGCGGGCGAGCAGGGGCGTGGTTTCGCCGTGGTGGCGGGTGAAGTCCGTAACCTGGCAAGCCGCAGCGCCAACGCGGCAAAAGAAATTGAGGGGCTGATCGCTGATTCCGTTACCCGCGTCGAGCAGGGAGCGCAGCTGGTGGGCGACACGGGCACCACTATGGATGCGATTTTGCGCGACGTGACGGAAGTGACGACCATTATGAAGCAAATCGCATCGGCTTCTGAGGAGCAAAGCAAGGGCATTTCGCAGGTCGGGATTGCCATTACCCAGATGGACGGCGTCACTCAGCAGAACGCCTCGCTGGTTGAAGAGGTTTCTGCGGCAGCGGCGGCGCTTGAGCGCCAGACCGAAGAGCTTCAGCGCTCGGTGCAAAAGTTCCGCCTGACGGCGTGAGCCTTCTGCTAAGGCCGCTCCGTGCGGCCTTTCTGCTTTTTCGTCTGTTGGATCTCACTCTTTGGGCGGCAGGATGCTCATCGCCTGCTCAGCGGACGCCAGCAATCGTGATGACGGCACGCCGTCACGAGCCTGAACGGATAAGCCATGTAAAAAGACGGCAAAAAAGTCTCCCAGACTGTCAGGATCGGTCGTTTCGGGCAATTCACCGTTTTGCACCGCCAGCCGCAGCCGGTCAATGATCTGCTGCGTGCGCTGCAGGCGATGCTCAGCCAGCCAGGATTTAATGCCGTCATTTTCCGCACTGACGCTAGCGGCTGTAGCAACCACCATGCACCCATGCGGCTTGCCAGGTTGGCTATAAAGCGTAATGGCATCACTCAGCAGCGTTTTGATTGCCTGCCGTACATCACCCTCGGTGGTTAATGCGCGATCCGCGAAGCTGCCTTCTTCGTTTTCATAATGAGCAATCGCTTCCCGAAAGAGCTGTTCTTTTGAACCGAACGCCTTGTAAATGCGCGCCGAAGCGATGCCCAGCTCAGCCACCAAATCTGACATTGAGGTCCCTTCGTACCCTTGTCGCCAGAACAGGTTACGCGCTTTGATAAGCGCCTGGTCGCGATCGAACTGGCGCGGTCTTCCTGCCATTTTGTTGCTCCGGTTTGTCTTCTGTTCACTGCAAACAGGATCGCTTAATTCGTTGGGATTACCAATGAATTTATAAGTTTTGCTTGCGGTTAACTGATTTTACTCCTATTGTTTGTCAATCGACAAACAATAGGAGTTTACGATGAAAACCCTCAAAGGACCCTCTCTTCATCTCGCACAGTTCAGTGACGAGGTTGCCCCGTTTGACAGTTTACCGACAATAGCCCAGTGGGCCGCGGAAACCGGTTTTAAGGCATTACAAATCCCGGCCTGGGACCGTCGGCTGTTCGACGTTTCGACGGCGGCGGAAAGCCAGACCTATTGTGACGATCTTACCGGCATGCTGGCGGAACATGGCCTGGTCGTGAGTGAGCTGACCAGCCATATCTTTGGCCAGCTAATGGCGGTTCATCCCTCGTATGACAGCCTGTGCGACAGCTTCGCGCCGCCGGAAATACACGGCAACCCGCAAGCACGCGGCGAGTGGGCACGGCAACAGCTACTGATGGCGGTGAAGGCTTCCGCCCGGCTTGGCCTCAGCGATCTGGGGACATTCTCAGGCTCGCTGGCATGGCCTTATCTGTTCCCATTCCCGCAGCGCCCGGAAGGGTTAATTGAAACCGCTTTTGACGAGCTGGCCAGACGCTGGATGCCGGTGCTCAACGCCTGCGACGAACATGGCATTAACCTGTGCTATGAAATTCATCCGAGTGAAGATCTGCACGATGGCGTGACGTTTGAAATGTTTTATCTGCGGGTGAAGGCGCATCCACGCTGCCGGATACTTTTTGACCCGAGCCACATGGTGCTTCAGCAGCTTAACTATCTGGAATTTATTGATATATATAAGGACGTTATCAGTATGTTTCACGTCAAAGATGCTGAATTTAATCCAACCGGTCGTCAGGGGATTTATGGTGGGTATCAGTCATGGCTCGAACGCGCAGGGCGTTTTCGCTCACTGGGTGACGGTCAGGTTGATTTCAGGGCTATTTTCTCGAAGCTGACCCAATACGATTATGCTGGCTGGGCAACCCTGGAGTGGGAATGCTGTCTGAAAAACCCGCAGGACGGTGCCAGAGAAGGGGCAGCGTTCATCCGCGACCACATTATTCACATCACCGATAAAGTCTTCGATGACTTCGCCGGTGCTCCGGTCAATGCTCAGCAAATCAACGCATTACTCGGCATTCGCTAAACCGTCACATCACAGGGAATTCTTATGGAACAACAATATGATGGGATCCTGAACCAGGATCTCAGGGCAGAACATGTCTATACGAAAGTGGATGGACAACGTATTCACTGCGTCGTAGCGGGCAAAGGTCATCCGGTCCTGCTGATACCCGGTTGGCCTCAAACCTGGTATACGTGGCGCTACGTCATGCAGGCGCTGGCGCAGGCGGGGTTTCAGGCGATAGCGGTTGATCCACCCGGCATCGGGGATTCCGATAAACCGCGCGACGGCTATGACACCGGACGTGTTGGCGCCATCCTGCATACACTGATGGCGCAACTGGGGCATTCACAGTACCGCATAGTGGGCCACGATATTGGCATGTGGGTTGGTTACGCTATGGCAAGCGATTTTCCTGATGCGGTGGAGCGTCTTGTGCTGACCGAAGCGGTTATCCCAGGACTGGCTCCTCCGCCGCCGATTTTCGTCGCACCGGAAGAGAACATTTTTCTTTGGCACTTCATGTTTAATCAGCTGGCGGATTTACCCGAAACCCTGACCTGCGGGCGT
Organism: Enterobacter sp. MG-EB028; assembly: GCF_056673305.1. NCBI lineage: Bacteria > Pseudomonadati > Pseudomonadota > Gammaproteobacteria > Enterobacterales > Enterobacteriaceae > Enterobacter > Enterobacter sp. MG-EB028. The sequence goes on along the minus strand of NZ_CP195079.1, from coordinate 4,042,691 downwards.
GAATCACACTATCTCAGCTTTATTTTCGACCGCTGGGCACATCGCCGGGAGCGGGTGGCTGCTCAGGTGTATATCGACGCCTATTCGACACCGGGAGGACTGCGTGCAGGCTTTGACTATTATCGTGCGATCCCGGAAACCATCAGGCAAAACCAGCTCCGCGCGCAAACGCCTTTAACCATGCCGGTACTGACGGTGGGAGCGGAACATGCGACGCGTGATGCGCCGCTGACAACCCTGCAGGGTAATGCCCTGGATCTACGGGGCGAGACGGTGGCTGACTGCGGGCATTTTATTACCGAAGAGTGCTATGAGGCGTTTATTGGGCTGATTGTACCCTTTCTCTCAGAGGACACCGATCGTGCCGCTTGATAAACACATTGCTGACTTTCTGGCTGCATCATCGGGCGCGCCACAGCCAGCGTCGTTAGCCGACCTGCGTGTCGCCACCGACGTGGGTTTGTTGCGGCTACAGGGCGAGGAGGAAACTGGTGACACCATTCAACATTACGTTGTTATCGCCGATGATGGCTACGCTATCGGCCTTCGCGTCTATACGCCTGCTGCCTCAAATGCAGATATCGCGCAGCCTGCAATGCTGTTTGCTCACGGCGGCGGATGGTGTCTGGGGTCACTGTCGCTGTACGATCGGCCCTGTCAGGCACTGGCTAATGCTACTGGCCGGAAAATACTCTCCGTGGATTACCGTCTGGCGCCGGAGTTCCCCTTCCCAAGGCCGTTAGAAGATGTTTATCAGGCACTGTGCTGGGCCAGTGAACAGGCCGTGGCTCTGGGGATAGATGCAACCCGTCTGGCGGTGGGCGGTGACAGTGCAGGCGGTAATCTTGCTGCCGCGGCAACGCTGCTGGCCCGGGATCGCGGCGGACCTCATATAGAGCATCAGTTGCTGCTCTACCCGGCGTTAAGTCGCGAGATGTCGACCGAAAGCTATTGTGAATTTGCTGAAGGTTATTTTTTAACGCGTGATGCGATGGCGTTTTGCTGGGAACACTATCTGGGAGACCGTCGTCATCCCTGTGCCGAACCGTTGCATATGGCCTCGCTGAGGGGGTTACCGCCAGCAACCATCCTGAGCTGTGAATACGATCCCCTGCGCGATGAGGCTGAAGCGTATGCGCGGCGGCTTGACGAGGCGGGGGTACCAGTACGCTGCGAACGGCTGCCGGGCATGGTGCACGCCTGCATTCATATGACAGGGTTAACGCCAGCCGCGCGTCGGTTGTTCGAACGTGCGCGTATCTGATTCAGACAACACAAAAAACCCAGCGCGATCGCTGGGTTTATTATTCATATCGGTTCACAAGGTAGAACACCCTATCAGTGCGTCGCTTCACCAATCAGCGCGCCCGTGCCCGCACCAACGGCCGCACCTTTCAGCACGCTATTGCCCGTCACCGCAGCCGCACCCGCGCCAACGACGGCACCCACGGCACCGCCCTTACGTGCGTCTTTGCCTTTTTCGCCTTTTTTGAACATCGCCCCCGTACCTGCGCCCACCACGGCACCGCCCACGGTCGATTTCAGATCTTTGCCCGTGGCTGCGCCAATGGCAGCGCCTGCTACCGCGCCGGCAGCGGTTTTGTCGATGGCCATTCCAGAGGTGGAAAACATGAGGGCGCTGATAACCAGCGTTGTTTTAATAAGTTTCATAACAGATCCTTTGTGACTGCTGTCGGTTGATACGTCGTTTCTCGCGCTGAGGGGAGAAAAACGGCCAGATAGTGCCAGCAATACCGACTCAACCTTTAGGCGAATCATGCCCTGGGTAAGGATCCCGGTTGCCGGGCGGGGCTCCGCCCGGCGGAACGTTACGCCTGACGCTTGTCTTCCGTATTGGTTTCGAAGTCGCTCGCCGCGTGGCGTTCGTGGAGCTGCTCGTTCAGCTCGCCGCTGGTGCGGTTAACGATGCGACCGCGCTTAACCGCATGGCGGTTCGCCACGTCCTTCGCCCAGCGCTGGACGTTGGTATACTTTTCTGCGTCCAGGAACTCGGCGGCGTTATAGACACTGCCCAGCGCCACGCAGCCGAACCACGGCCAGATCGCCATATCCGCGATGGTGTACTCCTCACCCGCGACGTAGCGACCGCGCGCCAGCTGTTTATCCAGCACGTCGAACAGGCGCTTGGCTTCCATGGTGAAGCGGTCAATTGCGTACTCGATTTTTACCGGCGCATAGTTATAGAAATGGCCAAAGCCGCCGCCGAGGAACGGCGCCGCACCCTGCAGCCAGAAAAGCCAGTTCAGGGTTTCGGTGCGTCCCGCCGGGTCTTTCGGCAGGAAGTGACCAAATTTCTCTGCCAGATAAAGCAGAATATTGCCGGATTCAAAGACACGTGTTGGCGGGGTCGTGGAGTGGTCACGCAGCGCCGGAATTTTCGAGTTCGGGTTCACCTCTACAAACCCGCTGGAGAACTGATCGCCCTCGCCGATGCGAATCAACCACGCGTCATACTCCGCGCCCGTCACGCCCAGCGCCAGCAGCTCTTCGAGCATGATCGTCACCTTCTGGCCGTTCGGTGTCCCGAGAGAATAAAGCTGCAGCGGGTGGGAGCCCACGGGCAGATCTTTCTCATGCGTTGCACCGGAAATTGGGCGGTTAATGTTGGCGAATGCGCCGCCGCCGTTCTTTTTCCATTCCCACACTTTGGGTGGCTGATACGTGTTGTCTGACATGTTGGCCTGCCTTTTGAGTGATGTGTTGAGGGAGTTTAGCAGGAGATGAAGCGACCGTTTAACGATGTGAGCGCAACGGTCAGTGTAGGTGTATGATAAATCCTCCTCTGTCAGGTTAATTACAACGTGCAGACGACGACAACCCTTAAAAAATTGCCGCCTGCCTGTTTTAGGTTGGATACATGCGTAAAGGAACGTTAAGCAGTGATGCGCCATTTGGGACATTGTTAGGCTATGCGCCCGGTGGCGTGGCGATTTACTCTTCAAATTACGGCAGTCTGGATCCGCGCAAATACCCCGAAGACGCGGATTTTCGCAGCTATATCGGCAACGAATACATGGGCCACAAATGGCAATGCGTTGAGTTTGCCCGCCGTTTCCTGTTTCTCAACTATGGCTTCGTGTTTACCGACGTCGGCATGGCGTGGGAGATCTTCTCCCTGCGCTTTTTACGCCAGGTGGTGAACGATAACATTCTGCCGCTGCAGGCCTTCGCCAATGGCTCAAAACGCGCGCCGCGCGCCGGCGCGCTGCTGATCTGGCAAAAAGGCGGAGAGTTTCACGAGACCGGCCACGTGGCGGTGATTACCCAGCTTCTGGACGATAAGGTGCGTATTGCGGAGCAGAACGTGATTCACTCCCCACTGCCGCTCGGGCAGCAGTGGACGCGGGAGCTGCGCATGACCGTGGAAAACGGCTGCTACACCCTCCATGACACCTTCGGCGATACCGAAATTCTCGGCTGGATGATCCAGACGGATGACACGGAGCACAGCATTCCCCAGCCTGAACCTGACGGCGAACTGCTGAAAATCCGCGGCGCGCGGCTGAAAAACAAACGTCAGTTCGACGGGAAATGGCTCAACGAGGACGATGCGCTTCAGCAGGCGTATATCCGCGCGAACGGTCATGTGATCAACAAAGATCCCTGCCAGTATTTCACCATCACCGAAAGCGCCGAGCAGGAGCTGATCAAGGCCACCAACGAACTGCATCTGATGTACCTGCACGCCACCGACAAAGTGCTGAAAGACGACAGCCTGCTGGCGCTGTTCGACATCCCGAAAATCCTCTGGCCGCGCCTGCGCCTTTCCTGGCAGTGGCGTCGCCACCATATGATCACCGGTCGTATGGATTTCTGCATGGATGAGCGCGGCATTAAGGTTTACGAATACAACGCCGACTCCGCGTCCTGTCACACTGAAGGCGGGCTCATTCTTGAAGAGTGGGTGAAAAACGGCTATCGCGGCAACGGGCATAACCCGGCAGAAGGGCTGCTGGAAGAGCTGACCGGCGCATGGAAGCACAGCCACGCGCGGCCGTTCGTCCACATCATGCAGGACAACGATGTGGAAGAGGACTATCACGCGCTCTTTATTCAGCGTTCGCTGATACAGGCTGGGTTCGAGACCAAAATCCTGCACGGGCTGGGCGCGCTGAGCTGGGATGCCGCCGGGCAGCTGATTGACGACGAGGGCCGCCACGTCAACTGCGTGTGGAAAACCTGGGCGTGGGAAACGGCGATAGAGCAGATCCGCGAGGTAAGCGAAACCGAATACGCCGCCGTGCCGATCCGCACCGGACATCCTGAGGGCGAAGTGCGCCTGATTGATGTTCTGCTGCGTCCGGAAGTGCTGGTCTTCGAACCGCTGTGGACCGTTATTCCCGGAAACAAGGCGATTCTCCCGGTCCTGTGGCAGCTGTTCCCGAACCACCGCTACCTGCTCGATACCGATTTTGAGGTTAACGACCTGCTGAAGCAGACCGGATACGCCGTTAAGCCGATTGCCGGCCGCTGCGGCAGCAATATCGATCTCATCAGCGCCCAGGACGAGCTGCTGGATAAATCCAGCGGTAAGTTTGTTGACCGTAAAAACATCTACCAGCAGCTGTGGTGTCTGCCGAACGTCGACGGCAAGTACATTCAGGTCTGCACTTTTACCGTGGGCGGAAACTACGGCGGGACCTGCCTGCGCGGCGACGATTCGCTGGTGGTGAAAAAAGAGAGCGATATCGAGCCGCTGATTGTGGTGAAGGATTAATAGGTTGCAGAGGGGGAGGGAACCCCAGAAAGCAAAAAAACAGCCCGTAGGCTGGTTTTTCTATACAAGCAGCGGGATGCATACATGCTGTTAAGCACAGATAGAGTACAACTGAGCCCTGATTACGTGCAATGCGCACGCCAGCAGGTTACGCAGGGCGTGTTATCTGCAGCCGCAAATAGTGCGGTCATTCGTTCCAGGGAGTTGTTGCCCGTAAGACTGTTGAGATGTACCGGCCAGCGTGGCTCACCGCGAGTACCGCCCCAGGCGTTGAATAGCATTTTCAAATTACAACAAACAATTAACATCAGCAGTATTTTGTATACATAACCTTATTTCAGATTATGTTAATGCATAAGCAAAATAAAATGGAAAATATTAAACAATGTACTAAAGTTGCATCATAACCTTGATTTAATCAATGTTATTGCTCAATCACTGGTGTACTATTATCTTTGTGTCAACGGCAAGGAGAATTTTTAAAAGTGGCAACTCATATAAGCGATAATAATGAATTTGATCATAAGTATAGTTTTGTTATGAAAACTAAACCTATGAAATCAATTGACTCATTATTCGTGGCTCTTTTGCCATACAGCCAAAAAATAATAATTCCAAAAAATAAAAACTACAAGCTAAATGAAGAAAAAGGGAGTAAAGGGGTTATATTGTTCGCTGAGGGTATTGCTACGCTGACATATGCTAGTAGCGGACTTTATTCCTCTACCGTTTATCCGCCATCGATCCTGGGCCTTGTTCATGGTTATTCCTCATTTTATGAGATTCCAAACACATTATCTCAAGAGGTTAATTTATGTGCCGAAACGGATATCACTTTATTTTTTGTACAACTTCAGGATTTTGTTGCCGCAATAGATGCACAAAACCTTTGGCACGATGTGGCCAGAATTCTGGCACATCGTCTTATGCTCATGATAGATAGAGAATCTGAGAATTTAAAAAACAATTCTTACCTTAAAATTAAAAACATAATACTCGAGGTATGGTCTTATCCTGAAGAATATAGAACTAACATTAATCTACCTTCTTTTATACAAAAAAGAACGGGGCTTTCCAGAAGCCGAATTATGAAAATCCTTATGGATCTTAAAAAAGGAGAATATATCACAATCAATTCAGGTAAATTGACTTCAGTATCTAAGTTACCGGGTGCGTATTGAAGAATAAAAAACCACCTGCGATGAGGTGGTTTTTTATTCTGGGAAGATAATAATATATATAAATATCTATGTTATGTAATATTTATACTATTGGTAATCTAAAGTGTAAGTGACTGACGCTGTCACCGTACCGCTGCTTATTGACCCAGTGCGAATATATTGTGCGGCAAGAGGAATAACTGCACTTCCCTCAGAGGCTTGAATAACCATCCAACGCTGCCCTAGCGAAATGGGATTATCACTGTTAGATACATCAAGCAATTGAAGCCCAACACCTTTCCCCGTGCCTTTGTTTTCTATAACCGTCGGTGAATCGGCTATACTATCTCCGTTGACGGTCATATACACGCCCGTCTCAGTAGTACATGTTAAATTAATACTTTGCTCTGTACGACCAAAGGTAGAGTTGACTCCAGGCAGGTCTGACGCTGAAACGTTACCTAGAGCGAACGTTAAATCCGTTACACCCGATATACTACACGTAGATGGCAAGAGATTCCCGGTAACATTCACCGTTCCCGTTTCATATCCCGTGCCAGCATAAGCCCTGGCTAAAGTTAAAATAGACAACACACCAAATAGAGTAAACCCGATTTTTTTCATCATAGTTTCGCTTAATGTTACTCATAATCTAAGGTATAAGTCGCACTTGATGTGACAGACCCTGCGACCATATCCCCCGTTCGGATATAACGTGCCGATACTGGAATGTTAACGGTCTCGCCGGAGGAGCTACTGACTGCAACTCGGGTGCCTAGCACATAGGGCGTACCATCAGATTTTAACAGCTGAACGCCAATACCCTGGGCTGAACCATTATTTTGCAATACGCTTGCATCCGCTGAATCAGAAGACTGGGTGCCTGAAAACGTAATGCCTACCGAGGTGCCTTTACTACAGGCAAGCTGGATATTTTGCGGACTGCTTTGGCCCCATGTGCTATTCACATCAGGTAAATCACTCTTCTGTACATCATCAAGTACAATATTGATCTCTTTAGTGCTACTCACATCACAGCCGGAGGCAGCAACCGTTACTCCCGCAAGAACAATAGGTACTGTTATTAAATTAGCAGGTACGCGGTCAGGCATAATTCTCACATAACCTACTTGACCTGAGGCAGTGCCACTCGCAACGTCTCCGGCTGTCTTAACGAAATACATCTGCACAGTTGTATCAATGGTTACCGTTTCATTTGAACTTGATATCTTGGCGATACCTCCGCTCTTCGTATCACCCCCAGAAATCCAAGTGCCAGGTATGTTCTGGGTATCCGCAGAATAGGTAGAATTTAAACCAAAAGAACCGCCGAGTTGTATACCAAGGCCTTCAAGATTTGTATCAAACGTGGTCCTGTCCTGGTATGTGCCAGCAATGCTGTTATCCGAACCGATCATATAATCAAGTTCTCTGTTAGCAGAGGTATCACCTGAATATTTACACGTCACCAGACCAGTCACCTGACTGGTCGTATATGAACCGAAGCTAGCTGGAGCCCCTATGGCGATATCCGGAGGGAAAGTGACAGTTCCGCTCAAAGAAAACATTGGTATCATCGCCTCATTAGCCGTACAGGTTGCAGCGCTTGCCGCATAAGCGGGTGCAGCTAAAAAATAAATAGCAATGGCGGTCAGACAAAATAAACCTCTTCCCGCATGGATATAATTTCGCTGTTTATTTTTAATTTTCATTTGTTTACCTTTATCTTGCTTGCCAGTGGCGGTGTTTTATTTTTAATAACAAACGGCACTGACATTAATCACGCTGGAATTAGATTGATTCTCTGGTAACGCGAACTTTGCCTTACATTGGGTATTCGCCTCTTTACCCCACTGCACCAGTAAATCACCTTCCATTGGAACACCGGTCAAATAGACATCGCCACCATCACCCACAATACCTGTCACGCTATCATCCTGAATCAGGCTTACCGTCGCACCGAAAGGAATGGCTGAACCCTGATGCTGCAAACGAATTAACGCATGGGCGCCAATATGGGTATTAAATTTCGCCAGAACTACCGCCCCTTCCGTTGGGACAACATTAACAGACGAGCTGTCTACATCAGCATTCTCTGCAAGGGTACCCGTATCCAGATTGACCATGGTTCTTTTATACGGCGTAAGGTAAGGAACCACGGCGTAGCCCTGCCAGTCAGTTCTGACATCCGTGCCGTTAAGGATTTTTGTACCATCACTGCCTCGTGCGCTGACCAACGCGATGGACTGGATATCCTGGTTAAGCGCCTGCGAGAGTGTCACTCCATGCTGGTGGACAACAACTCCGCCCTGTAAGCCATAGTTAACCTGATGGCTGTCAGGATCGTAGTTATAACCCACGTTAGCTTCACCCATGCTGCCGGTATAATCCAGGTTAACGGATCCATTCGAGCCAGAATCCTCATGATTTCGATAGCCTTCCATCAGGGTATAGTTAAGATTTCCATCTTCAAGTGCTGAACCATACAGGCTTACCTGCTGTGTGGTATCACCATGACGGTTCGTATTCGTATTGTATGAGGCATAAGCACCGTGTAGCCATTTATCCAGGGGAACACTAATATTCATTGCGATTTGATGATCGTTTTCCATATCCGGCATGCTGGTAAAGTTGTAGGTAACCCCATAGCTAATTCCGGACCATGTATTGTTATAACCAACGCTTAGATTTCTTTCATAGCCATTATCGCTCCAGTAATCTTGCTGGTAGCCATTAAGATAAATTTGTCCCCAATCTTCGGGAAGGTCCTGGCTTAAAGACGCCTGCCAGCGCGAGCGTTTGTTATTGGTGAGGTTAAAATCATTATTCTCGTTTTCGTCATCAGTTAAGTCATTATTTACCTGTAGATCGGCGGCATCCTGAAAACTATAATAGCCTTTGGTGGAATACCGATATGCTGCAAGCGTCACGGTGGAGCCCGTACTCAGCACACTTTTCGAGTATTGCGCACGGTAAGATTCCCCACTTTTATGTTCGCCAGTACTTAAATCTGCAGAGGAATAGGACGTATCCACGGAAAGAGAACCAATATCCCCCAGAGTAAAGCCTAAACCAGCCAATCCGTTCTGATAATTGTCGGATAATTGAGTTCCGCCATAGATGGTCATGTCATGCGGAAGACCATAAACCGCAGTAAGCTGGCCAAACTTAGGTTCGTCACCTTCCGAGTTACTGCGGTATTCGCCGCCAGTAAATGCATATTTCAGATGACCTTCACGTTGCATAATTGCCACGCTGGAGAAAGGCTGAACAAATGTATGCTCATGGCCATCTGATTCTTTCACCGTTACAACAAGATCACCGTTAGTTGAGTTAGGATATAAATCCTTAATTTCAAATGCTCCTGGCGGAACTTGTTTTTGATAAATAACGGTGTTGTTCTGGCGGATCGTTACCGTTGCATTGCTGGTCGCAATACCATGCACCGTCGGCGCAAAGTTACGCAGGCTGTCCGGTAACATATTATCGTCAGATGTTATTTGTGCACCACGGAACGAGAACCCATCATAGACATCAGAGGGCGTTGTTGCATCGCCCATGGTCAGCATCCCATCTATTCCTGGAAGGTCTCGTTGTAAAAACGTGTTGACCGAGTCCCAATGGTTTTGGCTATCCCCGCTGTTGGTGTACCCATCAACTGAACTTTCAGGTGTCTTGGTATACGTCCAGGTACTGTAATTACGCAGACGCCATGCCCCCAGATTCAACCCGCTATGTAAACTCAGAAAATAGTTATCTTCGGTACCTGACGCATTATCATTGTTGCGCCAGGTGTTTGAACCATTGAAGTCGTATCCAAGCAATAAGGCGGGTATACCTTCATCCCAGAGTTCGGGGCTAACATAACCCTGCGCATTACTATTCACATAAGCTTGAGGGATGGTTAAGTCTAAACGCATCTGACTATAATCAAGATTTTCAGTGGCTTGAGGAATAAATTTTGGTAAGTCCTCGATTTTTTTCGCTTCGACAAGGCCATCAATATCATCGACATTCACCCCCCAATCTTTTAATAGATCGGGAGTCAACTCCGCCACCAAAAGACCGTCTTTGTTCTGCACGAAATCCAGCGATCGCGTATCTACCTGCGCATGATCAATATAAACATCAACGTGATAACTCCCTGGCAGCTGAGAGCCTGAATTAGCAAACTGACTGAGGTTAACGTTGACCTTTGGCCCGCTCGTTTCCAGAGCGGCCATATCAAATTCATCCCGGGCAAATGCGTAGTGGGTACTTTGTAAGGCCATTAACACCAAACAGGTTAATGGCCTGAATCGATATAATCTTTTTTTTGCATTTTGATTTCGTCTTGCAGCACCTAAACTCATCTGGAAACATCCCCCATGACTGGAGACGCTGCGCCATAGTCATTAATATATGACCAGGTCACTTTTCCTGATGCACCCGCCGGGATTTTATACGTATGCGTACCGCGTGGCGGAACCATTGTGAATTCAGTATTCACCAGGCTAGAACCAACATTTAACTTATAGAATGTCAAAAACCATGGTGTTGGGTTGGTTACAACTAAATCGCTACCCGATATCTTGAATGATACTGCTTTGTAATCATCAATAGTTGGATCGGCCAGACCTGCGGGACGATAATATATTTTCACCCTGTTTTTAAGAGAAAAACGCAGAACATTTTTCCCATCATCCTTTGGATCATTCGCTGGAATAGCCTTAACATCTAACCAATAAACGGTTTCTCGATCAGTAGGAAGATCACCACCAGTACGAATGACGCGTACCGCATTTTGTGCACCAGGTTCGAGGCGGAATAATGGTGGTGTAACGGTAAATGGCTGTTTACCTGTGCCTTCAGGTTGGTCACCCTTTGGTCCTTTATTATCAACAAAGCTTTGAATGAGGTATGGATATTTGTCATCTGCTCCACTTCTCACATTAATCGACGCCTCTTTCTTTTCCCCATGGTAAATTAAACGAGTGCCATTAATATTAACGCCAGCGTTAGCAGATACAGCAAACGACATACATGCCGTTAGCAAGCAATATTTTACTGACATTTTCATGCGTAAACTCTCTTAATATTAGAAATAGAAAAACCAGGGCATCCTTACCCTGTATTCATCCATGGGAAGCTTATTTTATTACTGGTAGCTGACGGTGTAGTCAGCGTGGGAAATAATAGAACCAGCAGTCGCAACATCAGCAACAGCGATCATACGAGCAGTAAATGGAATTGATGCAGATTTTGCAGTCTGATCAGCGTTCTCGGTCAGGAAGCTGGTCACATCCAGGGCAGCGTCAGGCGTTACCGTTTTCAGAGATGAGTCATACAATTGAACGCCAACGTTCTTAGCTGCATCGCTTGCGTTCGCTTCGTTGGTGAACGCGGTATTCAGCGTACTGTCTGCGTTACCGCTAAACGTAATGCTTGCTCCTGTTACTGTTTCTGGGCAAGATGTCAGATTCAGGGTGAAATTAGTCGCCGGGCCAGTATCGCCTGAAGCAGCAAGGTCTGCAGTGTTAACAGTGCCAAGGTTCAGAGTTGGATTAGTTTGATCATTGATTGCAACAGTACAGGTATCCGCAGTTACGGTCCCGGTGAAGTTAATTGTACCGTCTGCTGCATGAACCATACCCATACCAGTAGTAAATAACATTGCTACGGCTACAGCCAGTTGCTTTTTCATGTAAACCTCAAAAAAATAAAGTAGATAATTAATTCTCAAACACACAACGTTTCACGAATGAAAGTTGAATTAGCAATCCAAGCCTGTTCAATAACTTTTAATTCAGCACAAACTCGGTGTGTTCGCATTATCGCTAAATTAATCACGAAAGAACAACAGGAGGGTGTGTCCTTTTTGATACACCTTTCTATGCAAAAAAGAAACACCACTCATCGAAGGTTAATACAATGGCGGTCGGTGTCCTTTTGAGGACATTGAATGAACCTTAAATTCACGTTGTAATTGTTTTTTTATAATTAGGTTTTCTTGTTATGTTAAAATCAAATTACATTCTTTCATTTTCTTTCCTTATTGCATCCAGCGTCTTATGTCTGAATACAGCTGTTGCCTCTGTAACATTGGGCGGCACCAGGTTTATTTACCATGAATCACAGGATAGCCTTTCTATCTCCGCATATGACCGCGACAATATTCCTTATTTGGTTCAATCCTGGTTCTCGCCATATAACGAGAAAACAGATAAGAAAATCAACAGCAATTTAGCCAAAATTCCATTTGTCGTTACTCCACCGTTGTTTCGAATGAATCCTGGAGATACGAACACGATAAACATCGTAAAAACAGATACCAGCACCCTACCTCAGGATAGGGAGTCTATATTTTATTTCAATTTCAAAGCCATTCCCGGACTAGCCAAAAGTTCATCAAGTTCCCTCATGGTTTCAGTCAGTTCATCGATGAAATTGTTTTACCGCCCGGAGAAATTGACTGATGAAGAGGCCGCCAGCGCATGGGAGAAAATAGTATTCACTAAACATGGGAAATCGGTCACAATAAAAAACCCAACTCCCTATTTTGTTACCCTGCATAAATTGTCTATTGATAGTCAAGCCAACAGTTCCGTTAAAAATTTGATGGTCTCACCATTTTCTGAAAAATCAATTCCAGTCACTACATCTGTACATTCCGTAAACTGGAGCGCGTTAACCGACCAAGGGGGCATAACCTCGGAAAAATCAACAACCTTATAAAAGGCCTGCAACAAGAAATGCCTCATAGCCAACATTTATCATTTTCAGCCCTAACGCTACTGCTTTGTTCTTTAGGGGTACAGGCTGATGATTTTGTTTTTGATTCATCCGCTGTCGAAAATACCGGGCAGATTTCGGCACAAAACGTTGATATTAGCCAGTTCAATAAAAGTGACAGCCAGGGGGGGATTTACCATGTCTCCATTCGCGTCAATCAAAAGCTCATAACCACCAGCGACATTAATTTCGTGCTAGATAAAAGCGGTAAGTTACAACCTGAGATTACTGTCGCAAAAATGCATGAGTTAGGTGTTTATTTTCTTAAGCAGCAAATTAACAGTAATGAAGCTTACGCCCTCCCTGGCGAACTCAATGGGATGACGTTTTCATTTAATGAAAAGAAGCTTTTACTGGATATCAATATCCCTCAGGCCTATTTGAAAGCCGGGCCTGATGATGATCTCAGTGTTCCATCAAATCAATGGGATAACGGTATCTCCGCATTAAGTCTGAATTATGATTTTAATGGTGCCCAGAAAAGTGACTCAGGAAAAAGCTTTACCGCTGATGACCAATACATCCGACTGAATAGCGGGTTAAATATAGGGGCGTGGCGTTTACGAAATATGGGTACTGCAGATAAGCCAGCGGAAGGCTCGGTATCCTGGGAGAGCACTAAGACCTGGCTTCAGCGCGATATTCCCGCACTTCGGGGGCTATTGAGCATCGGAGATAACAGCAGCGATACCTCCCTTTTTGATGGAATTGATTATTCAGGTCTTTCTCTTGCTACCGATAGTTCAATGTACGATGACAAAGTACAAGGCTATGCGCCTGTCATTCGTGGGATAGCACGTACATCAAACGCACTGGTCGAAATTAGTCAGAATGGTAGTGTAATTTATAAGCGTTACGTATCCGCTGGTCAGTTTCTGATTAATGATTTATATCCTCAAACCGGTGGTGGGCAGTTGAAGGTTAAAATCACCGAGGCGGACGGAAGCGAGCACCATTTCACGCAATCCTGGGGGACGGTTTCAGCAATGCAGCGTCAGGGTTTTCTGAAATATAGCCTTAACGCAGGTCGTACTAAAAATAGTAACGCTAAAAATGAAAATTTTAGCCAATTGACTTTTTTCTATGGTCTTCCTGCCGATATGACAGTATTTGGTGGTTCATTTTTAACAAACAGCTATCACGCATTCGATATCGGCTACGCCCTTGGCTTAGCTCAGTTTGGTTCGATCTCGGCCGACATGAAATTTATGCAGGCTCATCCATATGAAACGCTGGATACGCAAGGACAGAATTATCGCCTGCAATATGTGAAAAATGTTCCCGGCTCGGATACCGATTTATCGATGTCATGGGCATTTTCGCCAGCACCAAATTTTATTTCTTATCCTGATGCCATCACCGATTCTGATAAAGACGTTGATGAAGGCTCTATGTTCCAGAGGAATCAACTGCAGCTGTCGGTTAACCAGCCTCTTGGCGAAATCAACACGGTTATACTTTCGCTTCTCCGTACCGCGTACTGGTATAAAAATACGGAAGAAAGCGTATCGTTAACGGATAACTTTTCGATCAATAGCGCCAGCTTGAACGTCGGTTGGGCATGGACACAGGAAAGTGATGGTAGCTCCGATCAGCAGCTCTCTCTTAACGTACAAATACCATTTTCAATTTTTTCTGATGATGCATGGATTTCACTTTCTAACTTACTACAGAAACCTGGCTCGCCGACACAATCCGTAGGTCTTAACGGCAATGCCTTAGAAAACGACGCATTAAGCTGGGAGTTGAGTGCGATGAATGGTGATTCACAAACTACCTCACAAGGCTTGGCTCTTGATTATAAAGGTAGCTATGGCGAGTATCGCACGAACTACAGTCACTCTTCCCAACAGCAAAGTCTAAGCTACCAGATAAAAGGCTCTCTTGTCGGTTCTTCATATGGCTTGACGGCTGGCCAATATTTCAACCCGAATGATGCTGTTGCCCTGATTAAAGCAGAACATGCCCCTGGGCTGAAAATCGAAAATCAAACGGGCGTGACCACCGATTTCCGCGGTTATACCATCGTACCTTACCTACAACCCTACAGGCAGGACCGTATCGCAATCGGTAAAGATAAAGAAACCGATTCGGATATTGAGTTAGGGAATACCTCTGTATTTCGTGTTCCGACCGAAGGTGCCATTGTTCTCGCAGAATTCGCTCCTCATATTGGACAAAAGCTTTTGCTGACACTGGTAACGCCTGCTGGAACACCCGTACCGTTTGGTGCAACGGTCACTGCTGGTGATGAAAGTAACGAAGGTATCGTTGATGAGAATGGGAATGTCTATTTAATCGGCGCACCTGCTAAGGGTGCTATCACAGCAAAATGGGGTGATGCCAACCAGGAGTGCAAGGCGCCATATCAGATCCAAAAACAATCAAGGAAGCATCTCTATGCACTATCACTTATCTGCCGATAAAGCATCATGGCTCATTAGGTTATTCATAGTTTTTATCCTGTCATTCCCAGTGGCATCTGTGAATGCTGAATGTCGCCTGGCTGAATCGCTGAAGCTAGATTTTTCATTGCCAGACATAACCCTTTCCTCATCATCAGGGCCCGGCACCATTCTTTCTCAGAAAACAATGAGCTTAAATGATGGTTCTGATAAACAGCCATTTATTTGCAATGGCAATGGGCACCTTACGGCATTTCCTGGATTCATGAGTAAAAATGGCCAAGGGGTTTACGCAACCGGGGTAGCAGGGATTGGCTATCGTCTCTATCTTGATACTCAGCCCTTTCCCTGGAGAACAAATCTGCGGTGTGGCGGTTTTCGGTGCCGTCTGCCCTGGCCCGTCACGCCCCGTCTTACTTTCGAGTTGGTCCAGACATCATCTGTTCTTCAAATTCAAGATACGATAAAACCAGGAGTTTATGGCGTAATACGCCCAGATGGCGGCAATAAATCGGTGCTGATTTCATTACAGCATCCAGTTAGGGTGCACGGAGAATCTTGCCATATTGAAAGCAAAACGGTGAACTTCGGCGATGTGAATATTCCAGACAAAGCAAAAGTGGGTACCGTTCTGGCGACCCGGGAGTTCTCCTTATCATACTCATGCCCACTTCAGGACCATCTGGCTATGCGCTGGGAGGGAATATCAGACAAGAATGGATATTTACTTTCTTCGGTGATGAGGAAAAACAATATCGCGCTGAGCATACAGCAGCAAAATGGCACGCCAATGCCAGTCAATAAGCGGATAAAAATCGTCCCACAAACAGGTAATTTCGTATTCCTGGCAAAGCTATTGAGTACTGGAGTACCACAAGCTGGTGCTTTTAATGCCACTGCAAATCTGCATATTCTTTATCCATGATTTAATTTTGTTCAAAAAAAAGCCGTGAAATAATTCACGGCTTTACGTTATTCATAATCAGTTATAAATCACATGAAGGGAAGTCGATACTGCAAATTGGCCTTCGTCTACAGAGGAGCTTTTCATTTTCAATAAAGCAGCCAGAGGGATGGATACAGCACCACTATCTAAACTTTCTGTTGAGCCGGAAACGTTTGGACTGAAGTAAGTACCACTGGCCGTATTCTCAATCATCAGGGCAACCTGCTCTGCAGCATTACCAACTGATGAGGTCAAAGCGAAAGCAGTGTTGTCGCCAGAAAATGCATTTCCCTCAAAATCCAGGGCAGCAGTCTGAATACTTGACGGACAATCTTTAATATCAACGGTGAACGGAACTGCTGTCGTTGTTTCGCCGATTTTCAAACCAGAGGTATCAACACTACCCATATCAATAGACTGACCACCATTTACGGAAACGTTACAGGAAGATGTTGTCAGCGTACCGCCAAACTCGACAGCAACGCCTTCAGTGCCTGCAGCAAAAGCGCCACAGGATGCAGTGATAGCCGCAGCTAAAATTCCGAGCTGAATGATTTTTTTCATTTCAATAACCCTTAAAAAAAACAATAAAGTTGATTTTATTACTATCGCTCTTTAAGAAGCGAGCTAGTATATATTAAGAGTTAGTGTTTCGATTTGAAACCATCCGAACTGTCTTCATTTGGACACTTGGTTTATTTTGAAATTATTTCTATCACATCAAAAGTAAACTTAACGTGCTATAGTAAATAATTTATACATTCATCTTTGTATAAATATATATATGGGAATTTTTCTTATTTTAATTTTAGCCTCAGAGAAGCGCCCAATCAGATAATTAAAAAAATTTTCAGAGGTACTGCATCACGAACTCGATAAAAATCATTGGATGGGTGAACAACAGGCGCCATTAGTGAGCGAGCGCGATCTGCTGAAACAGACCGGCTATGTCGTGAAACCTGTTGCTGGTCGCTGCGGCAGCAATATCGCTCTCATCAGCGCTCAGGACGAACTGCTGGATAAATCCAGCGGCAAAAAAAGCCCCCGCAGAGTATTCTCTGTGGGGGCCTTTTGTTACTGCGCTTCCCCGTCCTGCTGCTCGCTGGTCTTCAGATCGATGATGCGTCCAATCTGGTCATGATACACCGTCAGCAGGTTGTACTGGCTCATCTCGGAGATGATCTGCGGTGAGACATTAAAGCTGCGGGCCAGCTCCTCCTGGCGAAAATAGCCCGGCTGGCGGCGCCTTGCGTGCGTGCGGCGGCGGTTGTACTGATACCACAAAATCAGCAGCCAGCCGTTGAGCGCGGCGAACAGCAAATAGATCAACACCGTATTAAAGGAGGCAATAATCACGCTCCACCGGTGGTCGCTCTCCTCGGTTAACTGCATCCACAGCCTGGCATACAGGAAAAACAGAAATCCGCCCCACGCCATCGCGGTTAACGCGGCATCAAAAAGACGTGGCAGCAAGCGATGTTCAGTCAAAATTAAGGTATTTTCGTTCATTGAAGGCTCCCTTTTCCCCGGTCCGGACTGATCCAGCGCGCGCGGGCACGCTGACGTTTAAGCATGACTTTTGGAAATGCGACGAGGGTGGTGAACAGGCCAATCATCCAGTAGACCATCGGGAACCAAATCACCCAGAAAAGCGAGCTTGCCACCTTGCGCTCATAGCGCCGCTCGATGTACAAGCTGACCAGGAACTGCAGCAGGCACATCACGCCCAGCAGCAGCCCGGTAAACGCCGGGGGAAACAGGGTTTCAACGGTCAGCCTGGCGGGAATGGGCGCGACGTGGCTGATGACGAACAGCAGCACCGTTATCGCATACGCGAAGGCCCACAGCGTTGACAGCGCGTACTCCAGAAACAGGGGCCACATGCGGTGATGTTCCCAGCGCACCATCTTGCGCAGGTTGACCAGAAACACCTCCGCGCCGCCCTGGGCCCAGCGCAGACGCTGCTTCCACAGGCCCTTGAGCGTCTCCGGCATCAGGATCCAGCACAGCGCCCGCGGCTCGAAAAAGATATCCCAGTGGCGCAGCTGGAGCTTCCAGCTGATGTCGATGTCTTCGGTGATCATGTCCGGGCTCCAGTACCCGACGTCCGCCAGCGCCTGACGGCGAAAGGCGGCAATGACGCCGGAGACGGTAAAGACCCGGCCATAGATCCGCTGCGTCCGCTTGATGAGCCCAATGATGGACGAAAACTCGCCTACCTGAATGCGGCCAATCAGCGTGGAGCGCGTGCGAATTCGCGGGTTCCCGGTAACCGCCCCAACGTGGGGATACTGAATCAGCGGCGCTACCAGATAAGCAGCGGTGTCGCGGTCGAGCAGGGCGTCGCCGTCAATGCAGACCAGCAGATCGCCCCGGGCCGCCGCCGCCCCGGCTTTGAGCGCCACGGCTTTTCCCTGGTTCTCCGCGAGGTTGATCACCCGCAGGCGCGGCTGCTCCTGCGCCAGCGCCTGCAATACCTCCGCCGTGTTGTCAGAGGAGCCGTCATTGATGGCGATAACTTCTATATTTTCATACCGCTGATCCAGCGCGGCGCTGATGGTCTCCCGGGCATTTCGTCCCTCGTTGAAGCAGGGGATAAGAATGGAGATGAGTGGCTCGCCGGCAAGTACCGGGGCGGGCGTGTCTTTATTCCACGACCAGCGGCGTTCAAGCTGAAACCAGAAATAGAGCCCGCCGGTGACCCAGAGCACGGACATAAACAGCGGCCAGAAGAAGACAAAATCCAGAATCAGCTCGCCGGTAAAGAGGGCTGCCACGCCTAACGGCAACCCGAATACCAGACATAAAATGGAAAAGGCGATTATGCGATCAGTCATTGTCAGGGTACCAGTAGGAAGAAAATACGGGCCTGATGCGTGAGATATCAGGCTGGTTATTGATGAAATCGTCAGGGTAGTAGCCGTAGTTTTTGATGCCGTTAAGCTGGAGGACGCGCATCCACGCCGCAAGCTGGCTGTCGGAAACAGCGCGCTGCGGTTTCTGCTCCCAGTCTCTGGCCTGCAGTTCGAAGATGGTTTTATCCAGCGCGCCGGGCCGCGTTGCGACGGCTTTGATCAAACGCGTCAGCCAGGCATTGCTCTCATTCGCCGGAACGGACTCCATCAGCGGCATGGCCATCGGTACCGTCCAGTCATAGGCCGCAAGAAAATCATCGAGATTCTGCCCAAACCACGCTTCGCTTTCGGGCTGCAGAATGGGTAAGACGAACATATTGCGCGCGGTTTTTATCTGCGGGCCGCGGATATGCTTCACCGCCTGGCCCAGGGCGCGGGTAAACCCGATAAGCCTCCGGCTTTTCTGACGCGTCGTGTCCTGCCCGGTAGCGTCAACGTCCGTCAGCACCGCATCGTCATGGAACAGGACCCCGTTGAAGCTGGCATGGCGGGCCAGATCCTCATAGATCTCCGTCACCTGCTGGCGAACCTGCGGATCCCACGGGGAAAGCCGGATATAGGGCTCATTGGCCTCGCGCAGCTGACCGGTTCGATCGTCCCGACGCTGCACGCGGGGCAGGGAAGGATCGAGATCGAACGAGAGCACCGGCATCCACGCGAAGACCTTCACGCCCGCGCGGGTTTGCAGCTGCCAGGCGACAAAGTTAAAGAGGTCGGCCCGGACCGGAAGCCGGCGGTTGGGGAAATAGAGTGCCCTGATCCTGCCGTCGCCCTGCGGGTCGGCAAACGCCTGCAGGAAAACGTGGCTAATTTTCATGTCGTAGACCCGCTGGATCAGCCTGTTGATGTTTTGGGTCTGCTGGGCCGGATCGGGATCGTAAACGTAGTCGAGATCGACGTGCATGACGCGCACGGGATCGCGCTCCTGAACCTGGCTGACCGTACTGGCAAATGCCTTGAGCGAGGGATTCCCGGCGATCAGCAGGCGGGGGATGTTGCCCAGCTCCTGCACATTCCCCAGCCCGTCCTCAAGGGTAAAGGCCAGCTGATAACCCTGCTGTCTGGCGATGGCGAGCGACGTACCGTTTGCGGCGCCGTAAGGCCAGACCCAGGCGCGCGGCGCCTTGCCCGTCACCTGCGCGATTTTCTCCGTCACCTTGCGGACGTCATCGCCGATCCGCTGGTTGAACTGCTGGTCGGTTTCATAGCGGCCCGTGGCCTTGTCATAAAAGCGGTTGGCGATAGCCGGTTCACGGCTGCCCTGCGGGTTGGCGACGATGCCGTAATGCGAGGCCCAGGTATGCGATCCGATTTCAATCAGCGGGGACTGGCTGAGCTCGCGCACCATGTCCCAGGTCGCGAAGCGATCGCGGGGCGTCATCAGGCCGCCAAAGTTCACCTTCTGGTTTGCTGGCGTATCCACCCAACTGCCCACCGGCGCCCAAAGCGCAGGGACGTTCCAGGCCTTGAGCAGTGGCCATACGCGGGTGTAGAAGCTGCTGTAGCCATCGTCAAAGCTGAGCAGAACGGCTTTTGGCGGCAGCGTTTTTTTTCCGTCATGCGCGTCCAGAATGTCCTGCACGCTGATGGCGTGATAGCCGTTGTGCAGAAGCCAGCTTATCTGCTCGTTTAACGCGCTGGTGCGCACGGAGAGGTAGCGCTGATCGGCGGCATCGTCTTCGACGTCGTGGTAGGCCAGCACCAGAAACTGGTTCTGCGGCCAGGGTTTGCTCGCCTCCGGCTGCGGCCGCGCTTTGGGCGCAACGAACGAAATCGCCTGCGCGCAGACGCTCGCGCTGAGGCAGAGCCAGCCGATGAGTATCAGGCTCGCGGAAAAGCGTGTGTTCAGCATATTCATCCTTAAAAGCGTAAAGTCGCATCAAGCGTGACGGAGAGGTTGCTCTCGCGTTTGCCGTCATAAGGGCGTTTATCCCAGTTCAGCATCACGCCGGTATCAATAACGTTATTCCACTGGACGCGTTGCCCGTAGCCCAGCAGGACGATGGCGCCAGCGGACTGCTTTTTCTGCCAGTAGCTGCCGCCTCCGGCCACGAACTGCTGGCTCCAGAGGGTGTCGTAATGGCGGTACATCTCATGGTCCACGGACAGGGCGGCCGTCACGGACAGATCCCGCGCCGGGTTGTAATAGAGCGTGTCCCGCAGGCTGTTTTTACTGGCGGCGATCCCCGGTTCGAGATCCAGCGTCAGGGTCGGGGTCTGCCAGAGACGCTCCTTACCCGCAAGGGTGTATTCCTGCCGGCGGTTATGATCGGAGAAGCGGCTGACGGCGGCGCTGAACTGATACTCACGGCGCTCGTTTTGATACCAACGCACCCCGCCTTCACCCCGGTTGGCGCTAATCCCGTTGCGTAAGGCCCGCAGGGGCGTGGTGCGGGATAAGCGTTCAAGGCTGCCGCTGACCTGCCAGTTATCATCGAGAAAGTACGTTGTTGAGAGGCGAGCGCCTGGCTTGTTTGCCCCGTGATAGCGGTTGCTGGAGAGCTCGGCTTCGAGCTGAAGGTCGCGAGGACGCCACTGGACGCCACCCAGGAGGTGACGGCTGGTGCCTTTGCCTTCATCGAAATTCCCCTGCGCATAGCGGGTGCCGGCAAACAGCCGCCAGCTATCCGCCACGGGGGGTCCATAGAGCGTGGCGTCCAGGTTCAGGTCGTGCGTCCCGCTGATGGGGTTATCGGAGTGCAAACCCTTGCTCGCGTTGAGGCGCAGCTCGGACATGTGGTGGACCGTTCGGAGTCTGTCCAGACGCCTGGCGCTGCGATCGACGGGGGCGCGGGCAAGCACATCGTCGGCCAGTAAATCCATCTGTCGCCACTCCTGCAGATCCATGGCGACGTAAGCCTGCTGCTGCTCTAGCTCCAGATTTGATGGCTCCTGCGCCTCCGCCCTTTTTAACGTTTTCTCGGCCGCACGCGGCAGGCCCCGTGCCTGAAGCAGGGTGGCATAGTCAATCTGCAACCCCTGATTGCCCGGCGCCGTTGTCGCCAGACGGTGTGCCAGCTTTTCGGCTTCCGGAAGGGCGTTAGTCGAGCGCAAATAGTTAAATTTGAGCGACTGCCCGGTAAGCCACCGATCGTTCGGCTGAGGGACAGGGGACCCAAAATCGTAGCGGGTCCAAGGAACGTTGCGGGTCTGGCGCTCAACGTAGCGGTGGGCGGCCTGATACTGCCCGGTATCCAGCCAGGCGTAGAAAAGCGCATGCTCCTCATCCTGCGGATCGGCGGCGTATTGCGGATAGCGTTGCAGAAGCGCGAAGGCGGCAGCCGCGTTTTTCTCCTGCAGATACGCGGAGATCACCCAGCCGATGGCCCAGCCCGGCACGGGATGCTGCGCGTCCCTCAGCGCCTGATATTCACGGATGACCTGCGGATAATCGCCATGCGCGTACAGCGCGCCAAGCCTGTCGATACGGGCGAGGATGACGTCTTCCGCTGCCTGCGGTTCGTTTTGCCAGCCGGAGAGCAGGGCGTCGTAACGATTCAGTGCCGTTTGCGCCAGCTGCAGACGCTCCTTTTCCGTTCTGCCAGGAACATCGGCCAGCCGAACCCACTCGGCGGCGGCATTAAGCTCAAGACGGCGTCGCTGCGCAGGGGGCAGCGTTACCCTTTGCGACAGCATCAGCGCGGGGGTACTCACCCGGCTATCCGTTAGCGCATCAATCAGCTCGCTGAGGAGCGCTTTATTCTCCGGCGCGAGGGTCAGCGCGCGCGTGTCCGCTAAAAGCCGATCCCAGCTTTTTCCCTGGCGTAACCAGACGTACGAGAGCGTCTGAAGATGCGCCGGAGAGGGATCCTCCGTCACCAGCTGACGGGCTTCATGCAGAGCGAGCGTATCCATGCGGGCATCGGCCAGGGTTTTAATATAGCCGATACGATAATCGTCATTATCCGGCGCAAGGCTACGCGCCTCTTTCCAGAGCACGAGAGCCGGCTGCCATGCTTTTTGATTTCGCCTGGATTGCGCGACGGCAGCAACGCCGCGAGCAGGCAGCGGCATATAAATGCCGTAACGCCGCCAGACCTGAATCACCTCGTCATCGCGACCAGCCCATGCAGCCACCTGTAACCAGTCCGCGACTTGCTCAGGCGTCAGAGCATGCTGTTGCTGATAACCCTGAAGGTAATTGAGAAACGGCGCGTAATTACCGTTACGCGCCTGTTGAATCTGTTGCTCATAAACGGATTCCGTTGCCTGACCGAGAACAGGAAACAGAAATAGCAGAAACAATAATCCTGGGACGCGATAAAAGAATAACGTATTGAAGCGAAGCGATCTTTCCATATCTATTTGCCATTTGTTTATCATGAATCCATTGCATAACACGGCCGCCTTTTAACTCTTCGTTAAAGGCCATAAATGAGAACATTAAATCTGAATGCATTAACGTTACGGGGTACTTACTTAAAGGTAATTATGGTTCCTCCTCTTTGTGAGCTGAGTGGAAGGTAATGTACACCTGATATGTTGCCGGATAAATATGGTGAAAAGCTGATGGGGAGTTTTGGGATAATTCTGGAATGAGATGCTTTTGGTGATTATTGAGAATTGAGCTTATAATTACAACTAATTGATATTATTGATTTTTATTTTTAAGGTGGTTAATTTTTTTATATTTTAAATGCGGTTTGATTGTAGCATTTAAAGTACTTTCTGGTGCATGTTTGGGAAGTTTCATGACAAAAATTCTTAATGTTCAGAGAAGTGTCTTTTCTGAGGTTGTTTTTTATTTATAATTAATGCCAGCCATTGAATGAAAGTCTACAGGAAGTCTTGCTCATCAATGTCTGTATTGAGGGATGTTCAACGCCAGAATACATATTGTCGTTAATATTACAGCGCTATAAAACGAAGGCGGCCTTCTTTCTGAAGGCGCGTTCTTGCTTTAATCTAAAAGGGATGGTTAGTGGCAACTTCAATAGTGTTAGTGACTCAGGATCGCTATCTTGTCAGGGGGATGAGGCTATTTTTCCCGGATATTATCCTGCTCGACTCGATTGACAGAAACATATTTGATAATGGTGCAGATGAATATTCTGTGTTGATTGATAGTCGTTCTCCGCTCCGCTTATATGACTACCTGATACGCCATCCGGCCAGAACAAAAAAAACGATCTGCTGCGTTATGCTGGATATGCGACATCGCGAGGAGAATCTACTCAGTATGAAGTTGTTTATGAACACGTCGCTTACAGCGCCGGATATGGCGTCGTTATTTAACCTGGTGCTCAATATGAAGGGCAGGCGCCTGTCCACCAAATGGCTGCTTAACTTGCGGCTTAGCACGCACGAAGCAATCATGCTGCGGTTGCTGAGGGCAGGGATGTCGATGGAGGCGATTGCCGATGAGCTGAACACGTCGGTTAAAAGCCTTTACCGCAAACGAACGGCGCTGTCGGAGCGCCTGGGGGCGGAGAACTTCAACGAGGCGTGTTTGTTCATCTTTAAAAATAAACTGCTGGACGCGGTTGGGAACGATCCCTGACATTGTCAGAAGCCAAAAGCAAAAACCCGCCACGAGGGCGGGTTTTTTAAATGCAGATAGGTCAGAACGACCAGCGCAGATTAGCGTTAACCGAGTTGACGCGGGTATCCGCACCATATTGCCCCTGATAACCCAAATCCAGCGTCGCAGCACGCGACAGCTGTACGCTCACGCCGATATCACCCACCATCACGTCCTCATCCACGGCCTGACCCTGAGTAATGAACGCGTCGCTGCCCGCAAACGCCATGCGCGAAGAGGTATTCTTATCGCCATAGGCGTGCTGCCAGCCCAACGAACCGTAGAGGTTAACGTTCTTCGGCAACTCGGTCACACCGCGCACACCGAGGGTGGAATAGAAGGTGTTCATCGTTTCGTTACGCACGCTCAGCGCGGCGGCACCGCCGTCTTCCCTGAAGCTGTCGGTATGCAGCCGAATGTACGATAAATTGACGAACGGCTCGATATTCATATCAGGCTGGCCGAAACGGTAGCCCGCTTCGGTGAACGCCAGCAGCGAGTTGGCGTCGTAATCCGATTTCAGCCGATCCGAGAAGCCGCTGAAATCAACATTGCGCTCGCCTTCGATCTTGTGCCAGGTGTAGCCCAGCGCGCCGCGAAGGGAGAACGCATCCTGTTGACCGGCGGCATACAGGCCAAGGTGGTAGTTGTCGGTATCCGTTGAGGAGCGACGGCTGTCGACGTCGTAATCGCCCCGGCTGTAGCCGAAGTAGCCGCCGACACGCACGTTATGGTCCGCGAGCTTGCGATCGGCCCCAAGCAGAAAGCCGGTGGTATTACCGTCCAGCTTGCCCACGTTACCGTCGCCGCTGTTTCGGCTCCAGGAGCTGAAGGTCTGGCCCCAGACGCCATTGTTTTGCGGCTCCGGCTGCTGCACCAGCGACATCGCTAACGGTGGTATCGGCAGACTGTCGTTATCAAACTCGCGCTGCATTCGCTGGTTTAACACGTTAAACACCTGCGTGCTGCCGGCGATCAGGTTGGACTGTACTGACGGATAAACTTCACCGGACAGCTGGTTGAACGCCTCGCGCGCTTCCGGCGCGCTCAGCACCAGCAGCGAGTTGTACAGCGCCAGCGACGGGCCGCTTTGCGTCAGCGTGGAGAGCGCGCCGGCGGTATTCCACTGGTTGCTGCTATTGGCGACGGTCTGGAAAATCCCCGGTTTGCCGCTGCCCGGATTCTCACCGCCAGGGTTTTCTCCCCCCGGGTTCTCACCGCCTGGATTCTCGCCGCCAGGGTTTCCTCCCCCCGGGTTTTCGCCTCCAGGATTCTCGCCGCCGGTCTCTTTCTGTGCGATGGTCAGATCGACGGCGTTAGTGCTCTGGTTGAGCGCCACGTCCAGGAAGGCGGATTTGGAAATCGCCCCCGCGAACTGACCGTCAATTCCCCCGTCGGAGGTTAAAATGCGGTAGCTTTGGCCCGTTTTGTAGCTGGTTTGCGGATCCAGCGCGGTGACCTGGACTTGAGCCCGATCGCTGATGGTCGTTTTGCCCGCTACCAGCAACTGGTCGCTGCGGCCATCACCAGCGATATCGACGTCATAGAAAGACTCACCCACAAAATTCAGATAACGCTTCAGCGTCAGCGTGCCGATATCGCCATCCCCTGGTGAAATATGCCCGCCGGACAGGATCTCGGTCTGGCCCAGCGTGCCGTTCCCCCCCAGCGTACCGCCGGCCTTGATTGACGCGGCGCTGCTGTAGCCCAGCCCGTTGCTAACGTCGGTTCCCGCCGTCGCGTTGAGGATCAGCGTCCCGCCGTTCTCGGCGCTAAGGGTCTGAATATCAAAAATATCGTCTTCTGGCTGAGTGTTGATGTTGCTGGCAATAATGACTTTACCACCTCGCGCGGTCACGTTCGCCTGAAGGGCTGAAAGATCGCCGTTCAGCGTTGTCTGCCCGGAGGTATTGATTACCTCACCTTCGCCGCTCATCTTGTTGCTGAAGACGTAATTTCCATCGGTATGGTTGAAGTAGACATAGCTGCCGAACAGCCCGCCGCGCAGGCTGATTGCCGTATTCGCATCGAGAGTACCTGCGCCGCCCGCTGTGCCAAGCGTTGGCTCAGTTAAACCGGTGCCGGTGTCCATGTTGCCGCGGCTGCCGATGATGAGTGCACCCCGATTCGAACCGGAACCCGAAGTTCCCACGATCAGCGCATTGCTGCCAGCGGAAAATGAACCGCCGTCAATCACAGACAGCACGCCATTGCCGTAATCGCCCACGCTCACGCTGCTGCCGCTGGTAAAGCGCGAGTCTTTGCCCGCAATAACCAGCTCGGCGGTTTTACCTGCCCCGGAGACGCCCGCCACCTGCACGCTGCCAACGTTAACCGCACCGCCGTTCAGCACGTCCAGGTCGCCATAAAGCGTTAACGTACGGCCAACATTCCACTGTGAGCCGCTCCCCGTGACGGTGGCTTTCGGGCTCAGCGTGTCGGTTTCACCCGGCCCGGTACCGTTGCCGATGCGCGCATCGTAGGCGGTACTGAGCGCCGCGCCGTCCTCAACCGCCAGCGTGGAGCGTGCGCCCAGATCGGTGCCTACGCTAAGAAAATTACTGGTCACGCGTGAGCCGGTGCCCGTGGCGATAAGGTGGCTGTCGTAGCCGCGGGTAGTGCCGACAACAATCTCTTTTGCGCTGGCCAACGCACCCTCTTCGACTCGCAGGGTGCCGAGGCCAAGATTCAGGTCGCCGCGCAGGACATACTGATCGTTCACCGCGTTAAGCTCGGCGTTTGGCCCACGGACCGTGACCACGCTTTCATAAATTTGGCCGTCGAACAGCCGGCCGATGTTGATGTTATAGGCGGTGATTTTGCCATTATCGATCAGCAGGTTTCCGGGTTGATTACGTCCAACGTAAACATCTCCGGTGTAACCCAGCGTTTCGGTAATACGCGAGTCGCCATCAAAAAATGCATCGGCTGCGCGCGCGAAATCGGCAGGTGAAAGCAGTAGCAGCGGCGCGGAAAATAGAGCGAGGTAAAGTCTGGAAAGCGGCGTCTTAACCGCTAAAGAATGCGATGTAGAGTTATTCACGGGCTATCTCCGTACTCATTAGCGTGATGTCTGGAAAATCGTTTTTATATGAAAACTCAGATATGTCAGAGAATGTAAAAGGCGTTATTTATGTACGCCTTTTGATTTGGCGTTAATTATTTATGTGTGACAACAGGTGTACAGGTTGGCGCGCTCAGCGTCGGTGCTGATCCTAAAATCCCCGGCATCATCATCGATGAGCAATCGAAAATACGCCCTTTCTCCGTCGTCGCGCGATAAGACAGTTTCTGTCCTCCCAGTGCATCCGGCTGGGCGCCATTAACATTGGTCACGGTTATTTCATCCGATGAGCCCAACCCCAGCATTTTAGCGGTCTCCGCCTGCAGGAGTGGAATAGCCTGATCGGTTTTAAGCGTGGAACAACCGGCTAGCATCAACGTAACGCTTAAAAAGATTAGTGGTTTTTTCATAAATTATCCTTTATATCCAATCAGTTAATTTCACTGATTGTATTTATGTTTTGAATTACCCAAATCAGCGAATAATATATTTCCCTTTCCTAATCGATAAAACCCTCCTAAAGTAGGGTGGGTAGATAATAAATCATCCGTACACTCAGATATGCGAAGGTAAAAGGAGGATCCTTTGGGGCAGAATTATGCGTTGGTCGTTGATGACCATCCATTGGTAGCAAGCGGCATCGCCAATTTTCTGATTACACATTGCCAATTTAAGCAGGCGTACGTGGTGACGAATGAGGAGGATTGCTACCGTCAAATTAGGGATAATGGCCCGCCACGTTTGCTGGTAATCGATTTTTGGCTCTCGTCCGGAACAGCGTTGAAATTACTCAAAGAAGTTAAACAACTTTACCCACAGGTACGGCTTCTGGTGGTCAGTGGGGATGACAATAATGACATCTGGCAGAAAGTTCACGCCGCCGGGGGGCACGGTTTCGTATTGAAAAGTGAACCGCCCGAAATGTTCTCACGGGCCGTTTTTGCACTTACAGATAATTTGACCTGGTTTCCTGAGCGAAATGAATATTCCGTTGAATCGAATAATGAGAAGTTAAGTAAATTTAACTTAACGCCGCGACAAATAGACGTGTTAAATATGATTATGCGCGGCCTGCCGAATAAGCGAATCGCCGCGCAGCTTTCAATTTCTGAGCCCACGGTAAAAGAACACATCAGCAATATATTGAAAAAAATAGGTGTTAACAGTCGGGTCGAAGCCATCACGCTTCTGCATGGTAAGCGGGAATCATCAGAATGAGGTTTTTCCAGAGCTTACAGAACGATGGCATCTCTCCTCCCGCGCAGATCCGTTTACTAAACAACACCTTTATGCGGCTGGTGTTCAGCTTCAGCGCGGTGCCATTTGTCGGTATTCCTTTCGCCATCTGGATTAATTTGCTGGGCGATGAACTTGCCCCAACCATTACCTGGATAATTATTTACCTGCTATGTGCCGTGGCAATCCGAATATTGCACCGACGCTACCGGCGCGAAGTGAAAGAGCATGATGAAGCGGACGTCCTGCGCCGCTGGCTTCCGCGCATAAATAAGATTGCTTTTATTCACGGGCTGGGGATTTCATCTCTCTATTTAATTACGCCGCAGACGCAGAACTTTGACTTTTTCCTGCTACTTAATATCAGTATTGCCGCCATCGTCGCCGCCAATGCGACGCATCTGACGCCGGTCATCAGCACCTTTACGTGCTTTTTCTTCGCCTCCTGGGGGGTACTGAACCTCGGCATCATCTGGCGGCTGGACGATCTGATGTTCATTGTGCTGATGCTGAACCTGCTTTACGGCTTCGCCATTTACCGCCATGCGTTAACGTCGCACGCGTTCTTCATTCAGCAAGCGCTGCTTGAGGAAAAAAGCTCACGCCTGGCAGAACAGTTTCGTCAGGCTAAAGAGGAAGCGGAGCAGGCGCTGCTGGATAAGAATCAGTTCCTGACGACCGCCAGCCACGATCTGCGTCAGCCGGTACACGCCATGGGCTTTCTGATCGAAGCGATTATCCACCGAAACCGCGACGACAGCCTGACGCCCCAACTGCTTGACCTGCAGCAGAGCGTTCGCTCGGTGCATTTGATGTTCAATTCTCTGCTCGACCTCAGCAAGATTGAATCCGGGAACGTGCTCACTGCACCTTCCAGAGTGGACATCGGCGCTCTGCTCGACTCGGTGATCACGCTGTTTCGCGAAGAGGCCAACAGCCGCGCACTCAGGCTGTCCACCCGTCGGCCCAAACGCCGCATCCACGTGATGGGCGATCCGCTGCTGGTGCGACAATCGCTGATTAACCTGATTCAAAACGCCCTTCGCTACACGCAGCAGGGCGGCGTGCTGGTCGCCATCCGACCGCGCGGTGACGAGTGTCTGGTGGAGGTGTGGGACACGGGGGTCGGTATCGCCGATGACGAGAAAGGTAAAATCTTCTCTCCCTACTACCGCCCCGAGCTGGCCTGGAAGATCGACAGCGCCGGACACGGGCTGGGTCTGGCCGTGGTTGCCCGCTGTGCAAAACTGATGAAGGTAAAGTACGGGATGCAATCTATTGAAGGTAAAGGCTCACGCTTCTGGATGCGCTTCACTCAATATTCTGGAGAAGAGATCGCGCCGGACATCCCGCCCGCCGATGACAGCACCGCCGCGCAGGTACGCTATGCGCCGCTGCGCGGTTCCTGCCTGGTCGTCGATGACGACCCGCTGGTGACGTCTGCCTGGGAGAGCCTGATGCGCATCTGGGGGATCAACGTGCGCTGTGCGGCCTCCGCTGAAGAAGCGTTCGCCATAATCGACGACGGCTTCACGCCGTTCGCCGTGCTGTGCGATCAGCGTCTGCGATCCGGCGAAAGCGGCTTCGACATCCTGAAAGCGCTTTTTGAACGTCTGCCGGACATGAGCGGCGCGATGGTTAGCGGCGAATTTAACTCGCCGGTTCTGCTGGCGGCGGAGCAGGAAGGGTACCTGGTGCTGCGCAAGCCTCTGGAGCCGGCTAAATTGTATGCGCTACTGACGCAGTGGTCCGGGTGTCGTTAAGGGAATTTAGAAGTGTTGATTCTGGCGGGCTTAGAATGCAAAAACGGACCTCCGTGGAGGTCCGTTAATATGAATTTGGTGCCCGGACTCGGAATCGAACCAAGGACACGGGGATTTTCAATCCCCTGCTCTACCGACTGAGCTATCCGGGCAACGGGGCGCATTAAACCCGATCTGCCCGTTGCCGTCAACGAAAAATGTTGTTTTCGTTACAGACTGCGCAATCTCTCGCCATTTCGCCGTACTCTTAAGCGAAAAAGTGCGTCCAAAGCGCGGAAAGCGGCATGGCGAGCAGCAGGGCGGGCAGCATATTCACCACCGCAAACATCTTGATCCCGCAGATGCGCAGCCCGGTTGCCAGCAGCAGCAGACCGCCGACGGCGGTGAAGTCCGCCATCATCGCCGGTGTGGTCAGCGGGAGAATCAAGGTGGCGCAGGTGGCAAGCGCTAGCTGGATTAGCAGCATCGGGACGCAAATCGCCGCCACGGCAATGCCGAGCGTAGTGGCGAAAATGGTGGCGGTGAAGAAATCAAGAAACGCCTTCGCAATTAATATGCTTGGGTCGCCCGTCATCCCTTCCTGCATCGAACCGAAAATCCCGGTGCCGCTGGCACAAAACAGAATAATGATGGCGACGTAGTTCTGAATAAACGACTCGTGCGTGCCGTGCTTCGCCTTGCCCGGTCGGGCTATCAGGTTTTTGGCTTTGCCTACCGCATTATTGATGCCTTTTTCCAGATAGCAAAACTCGCCAATCAGCGCGCCGAGCAGGGTGGCCAGCACCATGACGGGCAGGTTGGCACATTTGATCACTAAAAGGATGCCGATGCCTAAGGATGCCAGGCCGAATATCGAGGGCATGGATGAGCGGATACGCTCCGGCAGCCGCTGACTCAACACTGCGCCCAGTACGCCGCCCAGCAATACGGCTCCGGCGTTAATAAATGGCCCGATAACCACGGTTAACTCCTGTTATTTACTCATTGATATTGCATTATTATGACACGTCAGGGCTTCGCGGGCCTTAGCTTTGGGTGGTTTCGTGCATACTGATTCCTTCTTGCACCTCAAAATAAAAGGTGACATTATTGCGCGAATTTTCTCCTCCCTGTCTCACCGCCCGGTGAGGGTAACTGCGCCTATGAAAACCATGAAAATTGCCGTCAGCCGCGAGCTGGTCTCCGCCGTCTCTACGCACCGTGAAAAGGTGACGCTGGACAGCACCGATTTTACCGATGTGGCGGCCGTCGTCATTACTTCAGCTGAGAGTCGCAGCGGCATTCTTGCACTGCTGAAACGCACGGGCTTTCATTTACCGGTGTTTATTTTTTCGCAGGAGCCAACGGACGTACCTGACGGCGCCACCGCGATCATCTCGGGTAAAGCTCAGGAGTTCCTGGAACTGGAGAGTGCTGCCTGCCGTTACGAAGAGGATCTGCTGCCGCCCTTTTTTGACACCCTGAGCCAGTATGTTGAGATGGGCAACAGCACCTTCGCCTGTCCGGGCCACCAGCACGGGGCATTTTTCAAAAAACACCCGGCAGGGCGACAGTTCTATGATTTCTTCGGTGAGAACGTGTTTCGCGCCGACATGTGCAACGCCGATGTGAAGCTGGGCGATCTGCTGATCCACGAAGGCTCCGCCAAGCACGCGCAAAAGTTCGCGGCGAAAGTGTTCAACGCGGACAAAACCTACTTTGTGCTAAACGGCACGTCGGCGGCCAACAAGGTGGTGACCAACGCGCTGCTGACCCGCGGCGACCTGGTGCTGTTCGACCGCAATAACCATAAGTCTAACCACCACGGCGCGCTGATTCAGGCGGGCGCGACGCCGGTTTATCTGGAAGCGGCACGCAATCCGTTTGGCTTTATCGGCGGGATTGACGAGCACTGCTTTGATGACGCGTATCTTCGGGACCTGATCCGCGAGGCTGCGCCGGAGAAGGCCAACGAGGCGCGTCCATTCCGCCTGGCGATCATTCAGCTTGGCACCTACGATGGGACGATCTACAACGCTCGTCAGGTGATCGACAAGATCGGCCATCTGTGTGACTACATTCTCTTTGACTCCGCCTGGGTAGGTTACGAGCAGTTTATTCCGATGATGGCGGAAACGTCCCCGCTCTTGCTGGAGCTGAACGAGAACGATCCGGGTATTTTCGTGACACAGTCGGTGCACAAACAGCAGGCCGGGTTCTCGCAAACGTCACAGATCCATAAAAAGGATAACCACATTCGCGGCCAGGCGCGCTTCTGCCCGCACAAGCGGCTGAACAATGCCTTTATGCTGCATGCCTCCACCAGCCCGTTTTATCCGCTGTTCGCTGCGCTCGACGTGAACGCCAAAATCCACGAAGGGGAGAGTGGACGCAGGCTGTGGGCGGAGTGCGTTGAGCTGGGCATTGAGGCGCGCAAGGCGATCATTGCCAACTGTCATATGATCAAACCGTTTATCCCGCCGGTGGTGGCGGGGCGGCCGTGGCAGGATCATCCGACTCACGCTATCGCCAGTGAGCTTCGCTTCTTCAGCTTCGAGCCGGGGGCCAAATGGCACGGGTTTGAGGGCTATGCCCGCGAGCAGTACTTTGTCGACCCTTGCAAACTGCTGCTGACCACGCCGGGCATTGATGCTGAAACCGGGGAGTACACTGATTTCGGGATCCCGGCGACGATTCTGGCGCACTACCTGCGCGAAAACGGCATCGTGCCGGAGAAGTGCGACCTCAACTCGATCCTGTTCCTGCTGACGCCTGCCGAAAGCAGCGAGAAGCTGGCGCAGCTGGTGGCGATGCTGGGCCAGTTTGAACAGCATATTGAAGACGACACGCCGCTGGCGGACGTGCTGCCGACGATCTTCCAGAAATACCCGGTTCGCTACCGGGATTACACCCTTCGCCAGCTGTGCCAGGAGATGCACGATCTCTACGTCAGCTTTGACGTGAAAGATCTGCAGAAGGCGATGTTCCGCAAGGAGAGCCTGCCTGAGGTGGTAATGAACCCGCAGGATGCAAACCGGGCCTATATTCGCGGCGAGGTGGAGCTGGTTCGCATTCGGGATGCAGCAGGGCGCATTGCTGCTGAAGGGGCGCTGCCCTATCCGCCAGGCGTACTGTGCGTGGTGCCGGGTGAGGTCTGGGGCGGAGCGGTACAGCGTTACTTCCTGGCGCTGGAGGAGGGCATCAACCTGCTGCCGGGCTTCTCGCCGGAATTGCAGGGCGTGTACAGCGAGAAGGATGCCGACGGGATCAAGCGGCTGTATGGGTATGTATTGAAGTAGGCCCCCTCACCCTAACCCTCTCCCCAAAGGGGAGAGGGGATGGTACGGAGCCGTCTTTTCACCCTCTCCCCTCTGGGGAGAGGGCCGGGGTGAGGGGTAGGGTTTCATCAAACCGCACTACGCTTGTACATCCTCCTCGGGTGCCCAATCTTGCCGTACAGCATCTCCACCGTCAGAAAACCCGCCTCCACGCAGTGTTCCAGATAGCGTCGGGTGGTAGTTTTACTTAACCCCGTTTCGCTCACCACTTCATCTACCGAAAAGCAGTGGGTAGCCTTGTCGTTAAACAGCGCCTGCACCCGCGCCAGCGTATTTTCCTCAATGCCTTTGCTGCCGTTGTCCAGACGGTAGTTTTTCGCCTGTAGCTGATACAGAGAATCGACGTTTTGCTGGTCGACAATCTTCCAGACCCGCTGCTGTTCGGCAAACTGCACAAACCGCTCCAGCGACTGGCTGAGCCGCTTCCAGGAGACCGGCTTGAGGATATAGTCGAACGCGCCGTTGCGAATCGCCTGGCTGCAGGTGTCCATATCGCTGGCGGCGGTGATGAAAATCACCGAGCAGTTGGCGCGGGCCAGCATCGGGTTGCTGATAAGGGTGATGCCTTTGCCGTCCGGCAGATAGTTATCAAGCAGCATCAACTGCGGCTGTTTACTCTCAAGCTGAACCTGCGCATCGGCCAGCGACGAGGCAATCCCGACCAGCCTCAGGCGCGGATGTTTGCTTATCAGCTCCGCGTGCAGCTGTGCCAGTTCGTTCTCGTCTTCAACAATCAGTACGTCGATAAGTTCATGTTGCATAGTCGGTATCTTCCAGTTGCCGGGCGGTTCCCATGGCCGGGATAAACAGTGAGAAAATGGCACCGCGCGGCGTGTTATCGGCAACTTCTATTGTGCCGCCAGCCTGCGTCACGTAGCTTTCGATCAGATACAGCCCAATCCCGTGATCGCCGCGCGTTTTGGTGGTGATGCCGCGTTCAAAGATTCGGTCACGGATCGCCGGTGTAATGCCAACGCCCTGGTCGGCGACTTCAATAATGAGCTCTTGTTCGCTGAGTTTTATCAGTACCTCCACCGGTGCATGGGGAAGCGGCGACCGCTGCGTCGCTTCGATGGCGTTATCCAGCAGGTTGCCAATAATCGAAATCAGCTCTTGTTCCCCCAGCGGCAGGAACGGTTTGTCCAGCCGACAGGCCGGGTCGAAACTCAGCTCGACGCCTTTCTCCCGCGCGCGGGCGGCTTTGCCCAGCAGCAGGCCGCACAGGGTGGGGGAGCTGAAGCGCGAAGAGATAAAGTCCAGCAGCTCCTGAGCATGCTCCGACTGCGCCTGAATGTAGCCAATCGCCTCTTCATAGCGGCCCATATGCAGCAGGCCGGACAGGGTGGTCATCCGGTTTAACTGCTCATGACGCATGATGCGCAGGTTATCGACGTAGCGTTTCACCTGGCTGAGCTGGGCGCTTAGCGAGTCGATCTCGTTGCGATCGCGGAAGGTGATCACCCAGCCCTGCAGCGATCCCTCAAGCATAATGTGTACCCGGCTGGCAATGACCGTGAGATCGTTAAAGCGGCAAATTTCGTCATGGGTATCTTTCGCCAGCATCGTCTGCGTGTCGAAGAACGGGACCGGATCGATCACCTGGCTTATCAGCTGCCCGCGCAGCTCGCGCGCCGGCTGGCTCAGGCCCAGCAGCTTGCGCGCCGCCTGGTTGATCACCTCTATCCGCCGTTCGTTATCAATAGCGATCACGCCTTCGTAGATGGATTCCATCAGCGCCTTCTGCTGGCGCACCAGCAGACCGATCTCGCGCGGCTCCAGGGAGAAGATCTGCTTCTTAATGCTGCGGGTAAAGAACCAGGAGAAGATAAAGAGAGCGATCAGCAGCAGCACGGCAGCAATGAGGATATTGACCACTTTACTGACGGTAATGGTATCCAGGTAGCTGGTGAGATAGCCTACCGAGACAATGCCAACCACCTGCCCGGCGTCGTTGAAGATGGGGGCTTTACTGCGCAACGAAATGCCCAGCCCGCCTTTACGAATGGTTGTCGTGCTCTTCCCCTGCAGCACGGCTTCATTGTCGCCGCCAACCAGCGTCGTGCCCACCCTGTCGGCAAAAACGGAATGAAAAAGATGCCGTCCCGTATTATCGCCAATGACAATAAAGCTGGCGTCGCTGTGGGCAGCAATTTTCTGCATAAAATCATGGATAGCGTTGATATCTTTTTGTTCAACTTCATTGCGCAATGACGGAATAAGTGCAATCTCTTCTGCCTGTATTTTAGCGCGCGCGCTCATTTCCTGATAAAGCTGCTTTCCTACATCGGCATAATAATATCCGCCCAGCAGCGCAAAAAGCACTGAGAAAAAGGCAACCAGCGAAATAAACAGCTTAATCTGGAAAGAGACTTTCATAACTATCACGCAAGGTGGCGGCAAAGATCGTCAATATATCATCTTTTTTCATGCGGATGCCCGCTTTACGGGAAACTTGTGATCCCTTGCACAGCAGGGGCTGTAAATGATTTATCCTGAAGGCTTATGTACTTCATGCCGCTAAGTTAAATGTTATTTGCTTGTTCAATTCAGAAAAGAAACCATAAAAACCACGCTAATAAATAAGGCATAAATCACATTAAATAAAAGAAACCATTAAAACCATAGCTGCCATTAAAACTTCGCTTTTAATATGCCATCCCTCACATAAAGTAAGCCTTTGTGACTCTAAGCTGAACGGACAAAATAACTAAGGGGCTTATTATGAGCACAACTGACGATTCCTTCTCTGTTACCCACGACCCGATTGAAATTCAGCGGCCTTCGCTCAAGGAGCGCTGGTGGCATATTATGGATACCTGGAAAATTGGGATTATTCCTCTGCCGCTGTTCGTTCTGGCGGGCGCGCTGATTGCGATTGACTGCCTGGGCGGAAAACTGCCGAGCGATATCGTGGTGATGGTGGCAACGCTGGCCTTCTTCGGCTTTGCCTGCGGCGAGTTTGGCAAACGCCTGCCGATTGTCGGCAAGCTCGGTGCGGCGGCGATTTGCGCCACCTTTATCCCTTCCGCGCTGGTCCATTACGGCCTGCTGCCGGACGTGGTGGTCGAGTCCACCACCAGGTTCTACAAATCCACCAACATTCTCTATCTCTACATCTGCTGCATTATCGTCGGCAGCATCATGAGCATGAACCGCACGGTGCTGATTCAGGGCTTCCTGCGCATCTTCTTCCCGATGCTGTGTGGCGAGATCGTCGGCATGCTGGTGGGGATGGGCGTCGGCCTGGCGCTGGGCCTTGAGCCGTTCCAGATCTTCTTCTTTATCATTCTGCCGATTATGGCGGGCGGTGTCGGGGAAGGGGCGATCCCGCTCTCCATCGGCTACGCCACCCTGCTGCACATGGACCAGGGCGTGGCGCTGGGCCGCGTGCTGCCGATGGTGATGCTTGGCGGTCTGACGGCAATCATTATCTCCGGCTGTCTGAACCAGCTTGGTAAGCGCTACCCGCACCTGACCGGTGAAGGCCAGCTGATGCCTAACCGCGCGAATGCCGATGCCACCGTCTCTCAGCCTGCGTTTTCCGGCAAAGCGGACGTCACCACCATCGCCTCCGGCGCGCTGCTGGCGGTGCTGCTCTACATGCTGGGGATGCTCGGCCACAAGCTGATTGGCCTGCCAGCCCCGGTCGGCATGCTGTTTATGGCGGTACTGGTGAAGCTCTGCAACGGCGCCTCTCCGCGCCTGCTGGAAGGCTCTCAGGTGGTGTACAAATTCTTCCAGACCTCCGTGACCTACCCAATCCTCTTCGCCGTCGGCGTGGCCATCACCCCATGGCATGAACTGGTGGCCGCCTTCACGCTGACCAACCTGCTGGTGATTATCAGCACCGTCTCCGCGCTGGTGGCGACCGGCTTCTTCGTCGGCAAAAAGATTGGTATGCACCCGATTGATGTCGCCATCGTCTCGTGCTGCCAGAGCGGCCAGGGCGGTACCGGCGACGTGGCGATCCTGACCGCAGGCAACCGCATGAGCCTGATGCCCTTCGCCCAGATTGCTACCCGTATCGGCGGGGCGATTAACGTCTCCATCTCTCTGCTGATTCTGGGCAACTTCCTCGTTTAAGTTTTCAGGAAAGAACAATGAAACTCGCAAGCTTTTTATACCAGGGAAAACGCAGCTACGGCATCGTCCAGGCCGACGGCGTGATTGATTTGGGCCGCCGTCTGGGCGACCGCTACAGCGACCTCAAGGCGCTGCTGCAGGGCAACGGGCTGGCGCAGGCCACCCGTTACCTGAACGATGTGGTGGACGTGCCGCTGAGCGCCATCACCTTCTTACCGGTGATTGTGCAGCCGGAAAAGATCCTCTGCGTGGGCATGAACTACGCCGACAAGCGCAAGGAGTTTGACCAGCATAACCCGGCCCCGACGCTGTTTGTCCGCTTCCCGGATTCACAGACCGGCCACAACGAGCCGGTGCTGAAGCCGCGACACTCCAGTGAATTCGACTACGAAGGCGAGCTGGCGGTGATCATCGGCAAAGGCGGGGAGAACATCAGCCGCGACGACGCCCTGCGCCACGTGGCGGGCTACAGCTGCTATATGGACGGCTCCGCCCGCGACTGGCAGCACACCTGGTTTACCGCCGGTAAAAACTGGCGTCAGACCGGCGCGTTTGGCCCGTGGATGGCGACGGCGGATGAGATCCCGGATCCGCATCAGCTGGCGATCCGCACCTGGCTGAACGGCCGCATGGTGCAGGAGGACAACACCAGCAGCATGATCCACAAGGTGGCAGAGCTGATCGAGTACATCAGCACCTTTACCCGCTTAAGCCCGGGTGATGTGATCATCACCGGCTCCCCTGGCGGCGTGGGTAAAAAGCGTAACCCGCCGCTGTTTATGAAAGAGGGCGATCGCATTGAGGTGGAGATCGAGCATATCGGTCATCTGAGCAACGTGATTGTGGAAGCGCCAGCCGTCGGGCTTGCGGCAGCACATTAATTAAGGCGGCAGCATGCACTCGCGACCCATCGATTTTCGCCACACCGTTGTGGCGAAACACCCGGAACGCTTAAGCCAGATCCGCTACCTGCTGGCAGACAGCGGCCTTGGCCTGGACAACGACATCACGCTGTTCGTCGAAGCCTGGTCCGGCGCGCAGCTGGTGGGTTGCGCAGGGCTTGCCGCCAACGTCATCAAATGCGTGGCGGTCAACGAGCAGCTTCGCGGCGAGAACCTCAGCGCGCGGCTGCTGGCTGAGGTGGAAAATGCGGCGCTGGAGCGCGGCCATTTCCACCTCTTCCTCTGCACCCGTCCGTGCAACCGGGAGCGCTTTGCCCGCAGCGGCTTCTGGCCGATTGCCCAAAGCGGGAACAACGCGGTGCTGATGGAGAACACCCCGCAGGGGATCGAACGCTACTGTCGTTCCCTGCGCGCAAAGCGCAGGTGCGGGGAGAACATTGGCGCGATAGTGATGAACGCCAATCCGTTCACCCTCGGCCACCGCCATCTGGTGGAGCAGGCGGCGGGGCAGTGCGATGCCCTGCACCTGTTCGTGGTGCGTGAAGACGCCTCGTTCTTCCCGTTTAGCGCCCGTCTTGAGATGGTGCGGGCGGGCGTGGC
The DNA here is from genome assembly GCF_056673305.1 of Enterobacter sp. MG-EB028. Classification (NCBI taxonomy): domain Bacteria; kingdom Pseudomonadati; phylum Pseudomonadota; class Gammaproteobacteria; order Enterobacterales; family Enterobacteriaceae; genus Enterobacter; species Enterobacter sp. MG-EB028. The sequence goes on along the minus strand of NZ_CP195079.1, from coordinate 4,003,270 downwards.
GCATCTGCCGAACGTGGTGGTCCATGAAGGCTCGCAGTACATCATCTCCCGAGCCACCTTCCCGGCCTACTTCCTGAAGGAGACCGGCAAAGTGCAGCAGGCGTGGAGTGAGATCGACGTGCTGATCTTCCGGGACTTCATCGCCCCGGCGCTCGGCATCACGCACCGCTTCATCGGCTCGGAGCCGTTCTGCGATATCACCCGCCAGTACAACCAGACGCTGCACGACCTGCTGGCCTCGCATATCGACGTGGTGGAAATGCCGCGCATCAAGGTCACCGGCAACGCCATTTCGGCGTCTGAAGTGCGCCGCTTACTGAAGACACAGCAGTTTTCCCGGATCCGGGAGATTGTCCCGGACTCCACCTTCGCGCATCTCGAAACGCATTACCGTGCGAGTGCGGAAGTCGCTTAACTACCAGGAATTTATCATGAAAATTGTAAGGGAGGCGCTGGCCGGAACGCAGGAGTCCAGCGACCTGATGGTGAAAATCGCTCCCGCTCACGGCGAGCTGGAGATAGTCATCCACAGTGAAGTGATTAAGCAGTTCGGTGAGCAAATTCGCCAGGTGGTCAACGACACGTTGCGCGCCATGAACGTGCACCAGGGATTAATCATTATTGAAGACAAAGGGGCGCTGGACTGCGTGATCCGCGCCCGCCTGCAGAGCGCGCTGATGCGCGCTGCCGACGAGCAGGTCATCAACTGGGGGGCGCTGAAATGAGCAAACTCCGCCGCAGCATGCTGTTCCTGCCGGGCGCCAACGCCGCCATGCTCTCCACCGCCTTTATCTACCGCCCCGATTCCATCATGTTTGATCTTGAGGACGCCGTGGCCCTGCGCGAGAAGGACACCGCGCGCATGCTGGTGTTCCACGCCCTGCAGCACCCGATGTATCAGGATATCGAAACCGTGGTGCGCATTAACCCGCTCAGCACGCCGTTTGGCCTGCTGGATCTGGAGGCCGCCGTGCGCGCGGGCGTGGACGTGATCCGCCTGCCGAAAACCGACACCCCGGACGATATCTACGAGCTGGAAGGCCATCTTGAGCGCATTGAGCGGGAGTGCGGCCGCGAGGTTGGCTCCACCCGAGTGATGGCGGCGATTGAATCGGCCATTGGCGTCATCAACGCCGTGGCGATTGCCCGTAGCTCTCCGCGCTTAATCGGCATCGCGCTGGCCGCCTTTGACTACGTGATGGACATGCAGACCGAGCGAGGCGACGGCACCGAGCTGTTCTACGCCCGCTGCGCCGTGCTGCACGCCGCCCGCGCCGCGGGCATCGACGCCTTCGACGTGGTGTGGTCAGACGTTAACGACGAGGCCGGGTTCCTGCGCGAGGTGGATCTGATCCGCAAGATGGGCTTTAACGGCAAATCGCTGATTAACCCGCGCCAGATTGATCTGCTGCACAACGCCTATGCCCCGACGCAGGAAGAGGTGGATCACGCCAGAAGGGTGATTGAGGCGGCAGAAGAGGGCGAGCGTAACGGCCTGGGCGTGGTGTCGCTCAACGGCAAAATGGTGGATGCACCGATTATTAACCACGCGCAGGTGGTGCTGGAGCGCGCGGCGGCCTCCGGCGTGCGTCGGTAAGGATGAGATAATGAATCAGACAGAACTTCTCCACGTGAATTTCCCCCATCTGCGGGACTTAAAACCCTTTGATAACGCCCACAGCGCCACGCCGTGGCTGGCGGACTGCGACGCGAAACACAGCCGCAAGCTCTGCGCCTCTGTTGAAGAGGCGGTTAAGCGCAGCGGCCTGCAGGACGGGATGACCATCTCCTTCCACCACGCGTTTCGCGAAGGCGACCGGGTGATCAACACCGTCGTGGCGCTGCTGGCGCGAATGGGCTTTAAAAACCTGACGCTGGCCTCCAGCTCCCTGATGACCTGCAACGACGCGCTGATCGAGCATATCGAAAGCGGCGTCATCACCCGAATTTACACCTCAGGCATGCGCGGCAGGCTGGCGGACGCCATCTCCCACGGGCTGATGGACGAGCCGGTGCAGATTCACTCCCACGGCGGGCGCGTGAAGCTGCTCCAGGACGGCGAGCTGAATATCGACGTAGCGTTTCTCGGCGTCCCGTGCAGCGATGAGTTTGGCAACGCCAACGGCACGCACGGCAAATCGTGCTGTGGGTCCCTGGGCTACGCGATGGTGGACGCGCACTTTGCCCGCAGGGTGGTACTGCTCACCGAAGAACTGGTGCCGTTCCCCAATATGCCTGCCAGCCTGGTGCAGGACCAGGTGGACTACATCGTGCAGGTAGAGAGCGTGGGCGACCCGGCGAAAATCAGCGTCGGCGCGGCGCGCGTCACCAGCAACCCCCGCGAGCTGATGATCGCTCGCTATGCGGCGGACGTGATTGAACACTCCGGCTACTTCAAACCGGGCTTCTCGATGCAGACCGGCTCCGGCGCGGCGGCGACCGCCTGCACCCGCTTTATGGAAGAGAAGATGGAGCGCAGCGGCGTGAAGGCGCGCTTTGCGCTCGGCGGCATCACCGGCAGCCTGGTGGATCTGCACGAGAAGGGGCTCATTGAAAAGCTGCTCGATACCCAGTGCTTTGACGGCCAGGCGGCGGCCTCGCTGGCGCGCAACCCGAACCACGTGGAGATCTCCACCAACGTCTACGCCAACCCCGGCAGCAAGGCGGCAAGCTGCGACCAGCTCGACGTGGTGATCCTCAGTGCCCTCGAAATTGACGTCGATTTCAACGTTAACGTCATCACCGGCTCCGACGGCGTGATGCGCGGCGCGTCTGGCGGGCACTGCGACGTGGCCGCCGCGGCGAACCTGACCATCGTCGTCGCGCCGCTGCTGCGCAGCCGCATTCCGACGGTCGTGAAGCGGGTCACCACGCGCCTCACGCCGGGTGAGAGCATCGACGTGCTGGTCACCGATCACGGTATTGCGGTCAACCCGGCGCGCCCGGAGATCCGCGAGCGGCTGCTGGACGCCGGGCTGAAGGTTGTGGACATCAGCGCGCTCTACGAGCGGGCGATTTCCCTGACCGGCGTACCGAAACCGATTGAGTTTACCGACAAAATCGTCGGGGTGATCCGCTACCGCGACGGCAGCGTGATCGACACTGTTCGACAGGTAAAGGAGTGAATATGACCATTGCGACACCCGTGCGGACGGGTGTCAGCCTGGACGAACTGCTGGCGGCGAAAGAGCGCCGCGCAGCCCGTCAGGCTGACTGGCTCACGCACTATCAACAGCCGGTGATTTCCCTCACGCTGGTCACGCCAGGGGAAATTAAAGACAGCCTGCGCTATCGCAATACCATGGGCGTGGCGCTGCAGATGTGCGACCAGCTGCTGTGGGAAAACCGCTGGCAGGTGCTGGACCGCCAGGTACTGTGGCTCCCGACCGGGCCTGAGGCCATCTGGTGCGTGGCCCATCCGGCGACGGAAATCAAAGCGCACTGTGCGGAGCTGGAGCAGATGCACCCGCTCGGCAGGCTGTGGGATCTGGACGTGATCTGTCCTCAGCACGGCCACGTCGGGCGTCAGTCGCTGGGGGCAAATCTCAGGCGCTGCCTCATCTGCGACGAGCCCGCCCACGCCTGCTCTCGTTCGCGCAATCACCCCGTTGAGCAGGTGGTTTCCCGCGTGGAGAAGATGATAGATGACTGGTTTGCTCGCGACTAAACCGCGCCCGGCTGACGTGCCCGCGCTTGCCGAAGCGGCGCTGTGGCAGGAGCTGGAGCTGACGCCCAAGCCGGGGCTGGTGGACAAGCTCAATAACGGCTCCCATCGCGATATGGACCACGTGTTGTTCGTCCGCAGCATTGCGGCGATTGCGCCGTGGTTTTCGCGTTTTACCGAGCTGGGCAACTCGCATGCGGATAAACCTGCTGGCGAGCAGCTACGGATCCTCCGCCCGATGGGGATGGCCTGCGAGCAGGCGATGTATGCTGCGACGAACGGAGTAAACACCCACAAGGGCGGGATTTTTGCCCTGGGTTTACTGTGCTTCGCCGCCGGACGTGTGAAAAATATCTCGGCAGACAGCCTCTGCTGTGAGGTAAGTAACATCTGCCGCGGGCTGGTGTCGCGGGAGCTGGCCGCGCGCAGCGGACGGGCGACGGCGGGCGAGCGGCAGTTTCAGCAGTACGGCTTAACCGGCGCGCGCGGTGAGGCCGAAAGCGGCTTTGCAACGGCGCGTAGGGCGCTGGCGCAGTGGAACGGACAGTCGCTTCACGGCCTGCTGTTACGCCTGATGGCGATAAATCAGGACAGCAACCTCGTTTCGCGCGGCGGCATTGAGGGGCTGCGCTACGTTCAGGGCTATGCGCGGGAACTGCTGGCAAACGGCTGGGATCGCGAGGCGTTGCTTAAGATGGATAAGGCATTGATTGAACGCAATCTGAGCCCGGGCGGCAGCGCGGATTTGCTGTCGGTGGGGTGGGTGTTGTCTGCAATAAAATAGCCGGGTGGCAGCTTCGCCTTACCCGGCCTACGGTCTGGTTTTGCAGGCCCGGTAAGCGAAGCCGCCACCGGGCACAACAATCAATGCGCGATCGGCTGCGCACCGTGCGGTTCACGCACGTGCTTGTACTTGAACAGCGCGATGAACGCGAAGAACAGCACCAGCGAGTACGCGGCGAAGATCAGCCACACAGGCTGCCAGTCGGTGATGCCGTTGGTGGTGTACATCTCCACCACTTTACCGCTCACTACGCCGCCCAGAATACAGCCGAAGCCGTTGGTCATCATCAGGAACATGCCCTGCGCGCTGGCGCGGATTTCAGGCTTCACCTCTTTTTCCACAAACACCGAACCGGAGATGTTGAAGAAGTCGAAGGCGCATCCGTAAACAATCATCGACAGCACCAGCAGCACGGTGCCGAACGCGCTCGGGTCGCCGTAGGCGAACAGGCCGAAGCGCAGCATCCACGCGGCGATACTGATCAGCATGACGTTTTTGATGCCGTAGCGGCTCAGGAAGAACGGGATGGTCAGGATGAACAGCGTCTCGGAGATCTGCGAGATGGACATCATTACCGACGCGTGCTCGACGATAAAGCTCCCGGCAAACAGAGGATCGTTATCGAAGCTGTGCAGGAAGGTGTTGCCGAACATGTTGGTGATTTGCAGCTCTGCGCCCAGCAGCATGGAGAAGATAAAGAAGATCGCCATGCGTTTGTTTTTGAACAGCGCGAACGCGTCCAGGCCGAGCATGGTGCTCCAGCTCTGGTTTTTTTGCTGGTTAGAAACCGGAATGGTTGGCAACGTCAGGGTGAAGATCGCCAGCAGCACGGAGAGCGCTGCACCGATGTAGAGCTGCATATGGCTCAGTTCAAAGCCCGCGAAGCTCACGCCCCACATCGCCATGATAAAGCCGATGGTGCCCCAGATGCGGATAGGCGGGAAATCGGTGACGATATCCAGGCCGGCAGATTTCAGGCGGTAGTAGGAGATGGTGTTGATCAGCCCAAGCGTTGGCATATAGGCCAGCGAGTTAAGCAGGATCACCATAAACATCGCCCCCGGCGTGGTCACTTCGGCCGCCATAAACAGCGTCCCCGCACCCACCAGATGGCAAAGCATGTACAGCCACTTCGCGCTTAACCATTTATCCGCCACGATACCGAGCAGCGTTGGCATAAAGACAGCCGCAATACCCAGCGAGCTGTATACGGCACCGATTGACGCACCGTCGAACTTGAGCGTCACAAACATATAGGAGCCGAGTGTAGTCAGCCAGCTACCCCACAGGCAGAACTGCAGAAACGACAATATTTTAAGCTGCAGCTTAAGGTTCATGTTACTTTCCTCACAAGTGAGCGGGAGATATGTTGTTTTTGGAACATTCAGGGTTGTTATTTGATGCAATTCTATCAGTTGGCAACGATATGTTTTGTTACCTCCCGCAAAAAAATGCAATCCACATTAATTTGCAGTTTGGATTGTGATGCAAATAACGTTTTCGTATGGGTGGGGGATGGGTGCGGTTTATTCCCCTCACCCTGCCCTCTCCCCAAAGGGGAGAGGGTGTTCAAGTTCCCTCTCCCCTTTGGGGAGAGGGTTAGGGTGAGGGGGAGTTTCTAGCGGCGACGATAGTTCTTCTGCGCCGTATTCACCTTATACAGATAGCGGCGGGATTCCGCAGACGGGTGGCGAGTGGTGAGGGTTGAGTAGACATCCCCCGGTGCCATGCTGTTGATGATGTTTGCGGCCTGCACTTTGTCGTTCGAGAAGACGCGCAGCACGCTGCCCGCGCCGCCGTTGTAGGCTGTAATCACCGCATAGCGACGCGACGTCGGGTTATCGATGCCGCCAAGGTAAACATTGTTCAGCATCGCCAGGTAGGCGGTCCCGGTATCAATGTTGCTCTGCGGGTCGAACAGGTAGCTGCGGCTCGGCGTGCCGGATTTCCCCTGCGAGCGGAAGACGTCCTTACCGGCGCTGTGCTGCACAACCTGCATCAGCCCCAGCGCGTCCGAACGGCTCACCGCGTACGGGTTAAACGAGGATTCGGTCTGCATAATCGCCAGGATCAGCGACTCATCCACGCCGTACTTACGCGATGCCTGACGCACCATGCCAAGGTACTTGTGCGCACGCTTGTCGAGGTGGTTCGGGACAAGGTTGATGGTGACGCTGTAGATGATCTTCAGGCCGTTAGAGCGGCTCTTCAGGCGCGTCTGCAGCAGGTAGTCGGCAAATTTCGTGGCGCGGCCTTCCCAGCGGATCGGCTGTCCGGTCTGGTCAACTACCTGACCGTACAGGAACGGCTCTTTTGAGATGGTGATGTCGTCGGCATCGGAGTAGAGATCGATAGATCCCGGATCGTCACCCATCAGCAGGGTTTTGACGATCGCCTGACGCAGCCGTGCCGCAGGGTCAGTGCCTGCGATGGTTTCAATGGTGATCGTACCCTCATCAAAGTTGATGTGGCTACGGGTCAGATAGGCGTCGGTGTACTTAACGTAGTCCTTCGGTCCGGCAATAAGAACTTCGTTAAATCCCCATATATTCTCGATGTTGTGGGCAAACTGCCCCATCAAAATGTCAAAACCGTTGGTGTCCTTGACCCAGGCTTCGTTGTAATCATCGCCTTTTTTGGACGAACACGAGACCAGCAACGGCGCAACAAGGGCTAGCGCTAAAAGTTTTTTCATCATTCCGGGAGTGCGTGTTGTGTTTGCTTTAACGGCGGGGTTCACCCGCACGCTGTTATTTTTCCGGCGGCGTATAGCCTTCGATGTGCACGTCTTTACCTTCGAACAGGAAGCTCACCATCTCCTGCTCCAGCAGCTTGCGGTGCTCCGGGTTCATCATGCTGAGCTTTTTCTCGTTGATCAGCATGGTCTGCTTTTTCTGCCACTGTCCCCAGGCTTCTTTGGAGATCTCGTTATAGATGCGCTTGCCCAGATCCCCCGGATAAAGCTGGAAATCCTGGCCTTCAGCGTCTCGCTGCAGGAAAGTACAAAAAATCGTTCTGGCCATACGTATTCCTCTTTTTCTTGTCGATGCTAAACCATTGCACCGGCACGTAATTGCTGTAACAGGCGCTCCACGGGAGCCGCCAGCCCGACTGATGGCGGTTGCGCTAAGTTATACCAGAGAGCGGTGCCTTCATCCATGCACGAGGTGAATGAGGACACGGGAAGCCACATCGGGACAATATCCAGATGGAAATGGCTGAAGGTATGGCGAAACGCGGTCAGCTGCGTCAGGTTATCGGCAGCAATCCCGCGCTTTTGAAGCCACTCACGCAGCAAGTCTTCATTTTCAAACTGTGGGAAGCAGTATAGACCACCCCACAGACCGCTCGGCGGACGCTGGGCAAGGAACACGTCGTCGCCGTGCTGCATCAGCAGCATATAGGCCGTGCGCTCCGGCAGCGTCTGTTTGGGTTTCTTACCCGGATACTGCGCCCATGAATGGTTGGCGTAGGCCACGCAGAGGTTGTTTACCGGGCAGAGTTCACACTTAGGTTTTGAACGCGTGCAGACCATTGCGCCGAGATCCATCATCGCCTGGTTGAAACGCTCGACGCCGTTGGCCGGGGTGACCGTTTCACTTATTTCCCAAAGACGTTTCTCAACGTCCTTCTTACCCGGCCAGCCGTCGACGGCATAACAGCGGGCCAGCACGCGCTTCACGTTGCCGTCGAGGATCGGGAAATGCTTGCCTAAAGACAGGGAGAGAATGGCGCCCGCGGTTGAACGCCCGACGCCGGGTAAGTCCGCCACCTCGTCGAAGGTTTCCGGGAATTTGCCGTTGTGGCGCGTCGCGACCTGCTGTGCGGCCTTGTGCAGGTTACGCGCCCGGGCGTAGTAGCCAAGACCGGTCCACAGGTGCAGCACCTCGTCCAGCGGGGCGTTGGCCAGATCGGTCACCGTCGGGAAGCGCGCCATAAAACGCTCGAAGTAAGGGATCACCGTGGCGACCTGCGTTTGTTGCAACATCACCTCGGAGAGCCATACTTTGTACGGCGTTTTTTCAATTTGCCAGGGCAGGGTTTTACGCCCGTATTTGTCGTACCAGTCCAGCACCTGGGCTGAAAATTGAGAGGCTTGCATGGTCATCGATTCGCATAATCAGGGACGCAGATTGCAGCACAGCGTCAATCTGCTGTAAACCGGATCTTTCCCATGCTTGCATAGAAGCCTTAACTTTGGATAATGCCCGTTTCCCGAACATTCTCACAAGCAGACAACTCTTTTATGAAAAACGACGTCATTTCACCGGAATTTGATGAAAACGGTCGCCCGCTGCGCCGTATTCGCAGCTTTGTCCGCCGTCAGGGCCGCCTGACAAAAGGGCAGCAACATGCGCTGGATAACTACTGGCCGGTGATGGGCGTTGAGTTCAGCGAGCAGCCTCTGGACTTTGCCGAGCTGTTTGGTCGCGACGCGCCCGTCACGCTGGAGATCGGCTTTGGGATGGGCGCCTCGCTGGTGACCATGGCGAAGGCGCGTCCTGAGCAGAACTTCCTCGGTATTGAGGTGCACTCCCCGGGCGTGGGCGCCTGTCTCGCAACCGCCCATGAAGAGGGCGTTGAGAACCTGCGCGTCATGTGTCACGACGCGGTGGAAGTGCTGCATAAAATGATTCCTGACAATTCTTTAACCATGGTTCAGCTCTTTTTCCCTGACCCGTGGCACAAAGCACGTCATAATAAACGCCGTATCGTTCAGGCACCGTTTGCTGAGCTGGTAAAAAGCAAGCTCAAACTGGGCGGTGTCTTCCATATGGCGACCGACTGGGAACCTTATGCGGAACATATGCTGGAAGTGATGTCATCGCTGGATGGGTATAAAAACCAGTCTGCGAGCAGCGACTATGTACCGCGTCCGGACTCGCGTCCGGTAACGAAATTTGAACAGCGTGGCCATCGTCTTGGTCACGGTGTATGGGACTTAATGTTCGAGAGGGTGAAATAATGGCAAAGAATCGTAGCCGTCGTCTGCGTAAAAAGATGCATATCGAAGAATTCCAAGAAGTGGGCTTCTCCGTTGCGTGGCGTTTCCCGGAAGGCACCAGTGTAGAACAGATCGATCAGGACGTTGACGCGTTCATCAATGACGTGATTGAGCCAAACAAGCTGGCCTTCGACGGTAGCGGTTACCTGGCATGGGAAGGTCTGATCTGCACCCAGGAAGTGGGTAAATGCACCGAAGAACATCAGGCGCTGGTACGTAAATGGCTTGAGGACCACAAGCTGGAAGATGTTCGCATCAGCGAACTTTTCGACGTTTGGTGGGACTAATAAAGCAGTAAGGGGCCAGCATTAGCTGGCCCATTTTGTCTGAGGGAGTGTTTAAGATGCGCAAAACGTTGCTGGCTGTTGCTTTGATGGCAACCGGATTCACCGCCCATGCGGATTATCAATGTAGCGTCACCCCGCGTGATGACGTGGTGTTAAGCCCGCAAACCGTGCAGGTCAAAGGCGAAAACGGCAATCTGGTGATTACGCCGGAAGGGAACGTCACCTTTAACGGCAAACAGTACACCCTGACTGCCGCACAGCGCGAGCAGGCGAAAGACTACCAGGCCGATTTGCGTACCGCGCTGCCGTGGATTAATGAAGGCGCGCTGAGGCGCGTAGAGAAAAGCCGCGTCGCGCTGGATAAAATCATCACCAAAGAGGTGGGGGAGAGCAGCAACATGCGCACCCGCCTGACGAAGCTCGATAAGCAGCTTAAAGAGCAGATGAACCGCATTATCGAGACGCGCACCGACGGTCTGACGTTCCACTACAAGGCGATCGATCAGGTCCGCGCTGACGGGCAGCAGCTGGTGAATCAGGCGATGGGCGGCATCCTGCAGGACAGCATCAATGAGATGGGGGCGAAAGCCGTGCTGAAAGGCGGCGGTAACCCGCTGCAGGGCGTGCTGGGCAGCCTGGGCGGTTTGCAGACCTCGATTCAGAACGAGTGGAAGAACCAGGAAGATGATTTCCAGCAGTTCGGCAAAGACGTGTGTAAACGCGTGGTGTCGCTGGAAGACAGCCGGAAGGCGCTGGTGGGGACGCTGAAGTAATTTACTTCACCCCTCACCCTAACCCTCTCCCCAAAGGGGCGAGGGGATGGTTTGCTCCCTCTCCCTTTCAGGGAGAGGGCCGGGGTGAGGGTTGCAGCATTTGCAGTGTTTCAAGGATCTTTTCTAACACAGCCTCTTCGTTATCCCAGAGTTCGTTGTTCCAGAAACGAATGACGTACCAGCCCTTTCGATTTAGCCAGAGCGTCCTCTGACCATCGTATTCCTGATTCTCATCATGTTGCCCGCCATCCAGCTCAACAGCCAGACGAGCCGCGCAGCAGGCGAAATCCAGAATGTAATTACCTACCGGATGCTGTCGACGAAATTTATAATTTTCGAAACGGCGACTGCGCAGTAGATACCAAAGCCGCCTTTCTTCTTTTGTCAGCTCACGTCTGAGCTGTTTTGCATAAGAACGAGTAATTTCCATCCCCACACTCTGCCAGCCTTTCCCTCAGCCGGCAGAACGGGATGCAAAATCCTGAATCAGCCTTCAGGAATCTTCGGTGAGGAACAGCTCAAGAAGGGAGTTTAAGAACAGTTTGCCGTGTTCGGTGATCTGCCAGTATTCCTCGCTCTCGGTGAGATACCCCTGCGCCAGCGCCTCGTCGATCTGCGGGCGGATCACCGACTCCGGCAGCCCGGTGTACAGCGCAAACTCCGCGCGCGGGGCGGCTTCCAGCAGGCGGAAGCGGTTCATAAAGAATTCAAACGGCTTATCCGCCGCCTCGACGTCGTGCTGACGCTCCAGGTAGCGGCCTTCCATATACCCGCGCGGGTGGCGGGTTTTAGCCGTGCGCAGAATACGTCCGTCCGGGAAGGTCACCTTGCCGTGCGCGCCGCAGCCAATCCCCAGATAGTCGCCAAAGCGCCAGTAGTTCAGATTGTGCTGACACTGGTAGCCCGGCTTCGCGTACGCGGACGTTTCGTACTGCTGATAGCCCGCAGCGGTCAGAAGCCTGTGACCCTGCTCGAAGATATCCCACAGCGCGTCGTCGTCCGGCAGCACCGGCGGGCGCGAGCCAAACAGGGTGTTAGGCTCGATGGTGAGCTGGTACCACGACAGATGCGGCGGGTTCAGTTCGATCGCCTGGCGCAGGTCGTCCAGCGCCTCTTCCAGAGACTGATCCGGCAGGCCATGCATCAAATCGAGGTTAAAACTGCGAAGATTAAGCCCGGTCGCCAGGTTTGCCGCGCGCTTTGCCTCTTCCGGGCCGTGAATGCGCCCCAGACGTTTTAGCTTTGGTTCGCTAAAGCTCTGCACGCCGATGGAGATGCGGTTCACCCCCGCGCGCTGATAGTCGACAAAACGGTCGGCTTCAACGGTGCCGGGGTTGGCTTCCATCGTAATTTCCGCATCAGTCGCCAGGTTCAGACGCGCACGCACGCCGTCCAGCAGCGTCTGCATCGCCGGGCCTGACAGCAGGCTCGGCGTACCGCCACCAATGAAAATGGTCTTAACTTCACGTCCCTGTGCGTAAGGTACATCGGCGTCCAGGTCGGCCAGCAGATGCGCAACGTAGTCATCGTGCGGCACTTCGCCCTTCAGCGCGTGCGAGTTGAAATCGCAGTACGGGCATTTCTGCACGCACCACGGGATGTGAATATAAAGACTCAGAGGCGGCAAATTAGCCATTACGCAGTGCTTCCAGTAACAGTTTCATTGCGCGTCCACGGTGGGATATCGCGCTTTTCTCTTCGCGGGTCAGTTCCGCGGCGGTTTTGCCCTCGGTCGGGACAAAGAAAATCGGGTCGTAGCCAAAGCCGCCGTTGCCAGCCGCTTCACGGGTAATCACGCCCGGCCAGCTGCCGTGGCAGACAATAGGCGTCGGGTCTTCCGCGTGGCGCATATAGACCAGTACGCAGTGGAACTGCGCGGTGCGCTGTTCGTCCGGTACGTCTTTCAGGGCGACAAGCAGCTTTTCCAGATTCTGCTGGTCGGTGGCGTCCACGCCGGAATAGCGTGCGGAGTAAATTCCCGGCGCGCCGCCGAGGAAATCGACGGCCAGACCGGAGTCGTCGGCAATCGCGGGCAGGCCGGTGACCTGCGCGGCATGGCGCGCTTTCAGAATGGCGTTTTCGATAAACGTCAGCCCCGTCTCTTCGGCGGATTCCACGCCCAGCTCGGTCTGAGCCACTACGTCCAGCCCAAAATCATTTAATAGCGAGGCCAGCTCGCGCGCTTTACCGGCATTACCGGTCGCGAGAACAACTTTCTGCATGGTTTAGTCCTGTTCTGTCAGAGCCGCGACTTCCGTCGGGATAGATTGCGGATTAAGGATTTTTACCTGTTTATGTCGCCCAAGTTCACCTTTTTCAATGACGACCTGGCTTTTGGCGACGCGAAACTGTTTTGCCAGATATTTGGTCAGATGCGCGTTCGCCTGGCCGTCAACCGGCGGGGCGGTGATGGCGACCTTTAACTCGTCGCCATGCAGCCCAACAATAGTGTCACGGCTGGCTTTCGGCTGAATATACAGCCGCAAAACCAGCCCGTCAGCGCAGGTGCTTACTGCACTCATAGCGCCATCCACAGCCCCGGCAGCAGCATGTCGCCCGTAGACTGAAGCAGCTCGGCGATCCCCATGTTGATCACATAGAGCAGCAGAACCAGAATCATCGGGGAGAAGTCGATGCCGCCCATAGACGGAAGCAGGTTGCGGATCGGACGCAGCAGCGGCTCGGCCAGCTGAATCAAGGCGTACTCTACCGGGCTACGGCCCTGGCTCACCCAGCTCATGATCGCCATAACCAACAGCACCCAGAAGATCAGCAGACCGACGGTTTTGATCAGAATCAGGACGGCGGCAATCCAGATAATCGGCTGGAAGGTGATGACCATAAACAGCACGATGGCTTTGATCACGCTCAGAATAAACGCCACCAGCAGCGAAGCGCTATCGATGGGCCCCATTGCCGGGATAATACGGCGCAGCGGTCCGACGACAGGTTGCGTAATTTTCACGACAAACTGGGAGAACGGATTGTAAAAGTCACAGCGGGCCCACTGCATCCAGACGCGTAGCAAAAGCGCCATCGTATACAGCTCAATGACCGTTGAGAGCAGGAAAGTCAACGTCTTCATGGCGTTCCTCAGGTTTCCTTATTATTTGGTGTAGTCGCGCGCACCGAAAACGGCTGTGCCGATGCGCACCATAGTGCTGCCTGCCGCGATGGCGGCTTCCATATCATCCGACATGCCCAGTGAAAGCGTGTCTACCGTTTCATAGCGCGCTTTAAGCGCCTCAAATGCTACAGCCATTTGCTGTGCCACGGCAAACTGCCTTTCATAACTTGACTCAGGCGCCGGAATTGCCATCAGCCCGCGCAGGGTTAAGCGAGGCAGGGCGGCCACCTCTGCGGCCAGCGCATCCAGCTCGCTCAGGGCGATGCCGGACTTGCTGTTTTCATCACTGATGTTGATCTGAATCAGCACGTTAAGCGCAGGCATCTCTGCCGGGCGCTGGTCGCTCAGGCGTGTGGCAATACGCAGACGGTCAACGGTATGGCACCAGTCGAAGTGCTCTGCCACCAGACGGCTCTTGTTCGACTGCAGTGGGCCAATAAAGTGCCACTGCAGATCAGAAGTACCCTGCTCCTGGAAGTAGCGAATTTTATCCACGCCTTCCTGCACGTAGTTTTCGCCAAACGCCCGCTGGCCTGCCGCAATGGCTTCTGCGATGGCGCTCGCAGGCTTTGTTTTGCTGACTGCAAGTAGCGTAATTTCTTCTGAAGCACGGCCGCAACGCGTTGCTGCGGCTGAGATTTTGTCCCGAACCTGTGCCAGGTTATGCGCAATGTCGTTCATTTTCCGAGGAGTAGTCTATGGATGTGGAAGAAATTGTGGCCCTTAGTGTAAAGCATAACGTCTCCGATCTACACCTGTGCAGTGATTCGCCACCCCGTTGGCGCAGATTAGGCCGCCTTGAACCGGCGCCGTTTCCGCCGCCTGATGTCGGGGCGTTGTTGAAAGCCTGGCTCAACGACGAGCAGCAGGGAACCTGGTGGGCAAACGGGCAGGTCGATTTTGCCGTGACGGTGGCGGAAGACCAGCGTCTGCGCGGGAGCGCGTTTAAGCAGATGAAGGGGATATCCGTCACCCTGCGGCTGTTGCCGCGCACCTGTCCGCAGCTTTCCTCGCTGGGTGTACCGCGGGCCATTCCCGAACTCTTGTCCAGCGACAACGGGTTGGTTCTGGTAACGGGAGCGACCGGCAGCGGCAAATCCACCACGCTGGCCGCAATGGTCGATTTTCTCAACCGCCATACTGACGGCCACATCCTCACGCTCGAAGATCCGGTGGAGTTTATGTACCAGAGTGAACGTTGCCTGATTCAGCAGCGGGAGATAGGCCAGCACAGTCCATCATTTGCGGAGGCGCTGCGCAGTGCATTACGAGAGGACCCGGACGTTATTTTACTGGGTGAGCTGCGCGACAGCGAAACAATCCGCCTGGCGCTGACGGCGGCGGAGACCGGGCATCTGGTGCTGGCGACGCTCCACACTCGCGGGGCATCGCAGGCAATTGAACGGCTGGTCGATACGTTCCCGGCGCAGGAGAAAGATCCGGTGCGTAACCAGCTGGCTGGCAGCCTGCGGGCGGTGCTGGCGCAAAAGCTGCTTCCCGATCTGCAGGGCGGGCGCGTCGCGTTGTATGAACTGCTGGTGAACACCGCAGCGGCGGCCAATCTTATTCGTGAAGGAAAAACGTGGCAGCTGCCCGGCATTATTCAAACCGGCCAGCAGGCAGGAATGCAGAACTTTGACCAGAGCCTGGCGGAGAGACGGGCACAGGGGCGGCTGTAGCCCCCTTCGTTTAAAAGCCCTGTTCGAAATAGCTTTCGAGGATGATGACGGCTGAAGCGGAGTCCACGCTGCCCTTGTTGAGCGCCCGGAAGCCGCCGTGCTCAAACAGGCCTGCACGCGCTTCGACGGTGCTGAGACGCTCGTCGTGAAGCTTCACCGAGACGCCAAAGCGGCCATGGATTTTATTGGCGAACTTACGCGCCCGGGCGGTCAGCGGCTGTTCCGTGCCGTCCATGTTCAGCGGCAGCCCAACGATAACGTCGTCCGGCTGCCACTCTTTGAGCAGACGTTCGATAAGATTCCAGTCTGGCGTGCCGTCGTTGGCCTTCAGGGCCGTGAGCGGACGCGCGGTACCGGTGATGCGCTGACCCACGGCAACGCCAATGCTTTTGGTGCCAAAATCGAAGGCCAGAAGTGTTCCGCTCATCAGGCGTGCCCCGCTACGCCTGGCATGGTCAGAATATCAATGCCAATCAGCTTTGCCGCGTCACGCCAGCGATCGGCTATCGGGGTTTTAAACAGAATATTCATGTCCGCAGGTGCGGTAAGCCAGGCGTTATCGAGGATCTCTTGCTCAAGCTGGCCTTTTTCCCACGACGAATAGCCCAGCGCCACCAGCACCTCGGAAGGCTGCTCTGCGGTACCCAGCGTTTCAAGTACGTCGCGCGAGGTCGTGATCACGGTGTTGTCGGAGATGCGAATGCTGGACGAGAAAACCGGCGGGGTATGCAGAATAAAGCCGCGATCTTCTGCAAGAGGTCCACCCAGCATCACCGGTTTATCAAGCCGAATTTCCGGCAGGCGCTCTTCAGCCGAGATTTTCAGCTTGTCCAGAATCCCTTCAACCTGCAGGTTTTCCAGCGGCTTATTGATGATAATGCCCATTGCGCCGTCTTCATTGTATTCACAAATATAAACCACGGCGCGGCGAAAAATCGGATCCTGGAGAGCAGGCATGGCAATAAGAAAGTGATGCTGTAAATTCATTGTCAGAGGTACTGTTTCCTGGTTTAAAAAGCGACAGCGCCCAGTATGGGGATAAACCCGGGCGCTGTCACAGATTATTTCTGTAAACGTTTTTCGATCGCGTCCATCAGCATTCCGGTGATCGAGATCGGGAACTCCGCTTCGATTTCGCGAATGCAGGTTGGGCTGGTGACGTTCACTTCAGTCAGGCGATCGCCGATGATATCCAGGCCAACGAAGATCAGGCCTTTGGCTTTCAGCGTAGGGCCGACGCGGCGGGCAATCTCCCAGTCGCTTTCGGTCAGCGGACGGGGTTCACCACGACCACCGGCCGCCAGGTTACCGCGGGTTTCGCCACCCTGCGGAATACGCGCGAGGCAGTAAGGCACCGGCTCGCCGTCTACAACCAGCACGCGTTTGTCGCCATCTTTAATGGCAGGCAGATAGTTCTGCGCCATGCAGTAACGGGTACCCAGTTCGGTCAGCGTTTCGGCAATCACGCCGATGTTCGGATCGCCTTCCTTCACGCGGAAGATAGATGCGCCGCCCATGCCGTCCAGCGGCTTCATGATGATGTCGCCGTGTTTCTGCCAGAACTCTTTCAGCTGCGCTTTGCTGCGGGTCACCAGCGTTTCCGGCGTCAGGTCAGAGAACCAGGCGGTGTAGAGCTTCTCGTTGCAGTCGCGCAGGCTCTGCGGCTTGTTGACGATAAGCGTTCCTTTCTCTTCGGCACGCTCAAGGATGTAAGTGGAGTAGATATATTCGGTATCGAACGGCGGATCTTTACGCATCAGGATCACGTTGAGGTCGGCAAGGGCAATGTCCTGCTCGGTGCCAAACTCGTACCATTTGTCGTAGTTCTGCTCGACGTTAACGATGCGGGTACGCGCGCGGGCTTCACCGTTAATCAGGTAAAGATCGTTCATCTCCATATAGTGGAGCTCATAGCCGCGACGCTGCGCTTCCAGCAGCATAGCGAAGCTGGAATCTTTTTTGATGTTAATGTTTGCGATGGGATCCATCACGATGCCGAGCTTTATCATGTTCTTCTCCGTTAATACTTCAACCCAGGTCGCCAAACCGCACCTGTAGCGCGGTGATGGCCGTGAGTGCCGTTGTCTCAGTGCGCAGAACGCGAGGTCCCAACAGAATATCAGTAAACTGGTAGCGCGCCGTCATCGCAATTTCGTCCGCCGACAGGCCACCTTCGGGGCCAATCAGCAGCCGAACGCGCTCGACGGGCAGCGGCAGCGTATTGATGCTGGCGCTGGCACGCGGATGAAGATTGAGCTTCAGCCCGCTCTCTTCTTCTGCACACCAGTCCTCCAGATCCATTGCCGGGCGGATCTCCGGGATTCGGTTGCGGCCGCTCTGTTCGCAGGCCGCAATGGCAATTTTCTGCCACTGCTGGATCTTTTTATTCAGACGTTCAGCATCCAGTTTAACGCCACAGCGCTCGGAAAAAAGTGGCGTAATGAGGCTTACGCCCAGCTCAATGGATTTTTGAATGGTGAACTCCATCTTTTCCCCGCGCGACATCACCTGCCCAAGGTGGATGTGCAGCGGCGATTCACGGTCGTCCACTTCACCGCGCAAGACATTTACATGCACGCTTTTTTTATCCGCCCGCGTGATTTCCGCGTCGAAAACCTGATTAGAGCCATCGAACAGCTGTATTGCCTGGCCTGCCCCCATGCGCAGCACGCGGCCAACGTGGTTAGCGGCATCGTCAGACAGGGCGATTTCGCGGCCTGCGGTAATCAGTTCAGGGTGGTAAATGCGGGGAATGCGCATAGTCAAAAATTCCATATGTCATGCGATATAAGCGAATTGCCGTAGTGTAGGTTAGCTCTTTTGCGCCTGGCAAGCCCGCTGGACGTACGGGTTATGATTCCCCTGGACTCTGGCAATGCGTTCGTCGCGCTGGCATTCCCATTCCGTCACCGGATACTGCCTGTCCCAGGCGTTGAACAGCTGCGTCTGCTGGCGGGAAAGGTTGAGGTCATAACGGTCACGCATATAGAAGTAGGTGCGGGCGATGCTGCCGCGCGCGCGGGCAGGGGGCTCGGCGACTTTCTCTTTAAAATCCACCTTCATGCCGCACTGGCCGTACTGGCCTTCGCCACCGTTCCACTGGCTGTACATAAAGTTACCGCGGTCGCCGTTCACTTCACCAACCGCAGGTTGCAGGTTATGCATATCGCTTTCCATCTGGCGATATACCGGATCTTTGGCGCAGTTTTTACGTCCGCCGTCCTGCCAGCACTGGCGCTGGTGGCCAAACTGCCAGGCCGGAACGACATGCTCCCATTCGATGCGGCTGGCGCGGTTTTCGTTTTTACGCACCTTATAGCCGCATGACTCAAGGTCAACGACCCCTTTTTTGCCCTGCCAGTTAATTTTGCAGCCGCAGTAGAAATCGCCCGGCACATCGGCGTTCACCTTCACGCCTGCTGCCTTGGCCTGGGAAAAACTGTTGATACCGTCGGCCATTACCTGGCCGGAAAGCGCCGTCGTCAGAAAAGCGACCGCGAGAGAGAAATTACGGGACATCTTACACTCCGTGTCAAAACGAGCCCGCAACGTAACGAATGTTGTTCCCGTATGCAATCAGTCAGATCAGGAAAGTTCCTGAAAGTTCAGGCGATTACTCCGCGACCAGCGGTTCGCCGCATTTGACGCAGCGGTAGGTCGCTTCACCGCGCACCACGCGATTATGGCGGCGGACGGTAAGCTGGTGCTGCTGGCACTGGCAGCGGTAGGGGAAGGTATTGCGGCGCACCGATTCCAGCTCGAACTGATGGGTGCGGCGCGCCGGAACTCCAAGCACCGCCTCCATCATCCACTTCCACTCTTTTCCGTGGGGCGCGACGCGGCCAAAGTGCTTCCACACCAGAAGGTGCGCCAGCTCGTGCGGTACCACTTCTTCAATAAACGCCTGCTGGTTCTCCATCATCAGCACCGGGTTAAGGCGAATCTCGTATGATTCCAGCCAGGCGGTGCCTGCCGCGGTACCGCGCTGCTGATAGACCAGCTTCGGTTCAGGATAGTTGCGGCCGAGCTTCAGATTCGCCTGAGCGAGTTTTTCCCGCAGGCTGCGCATAACGGCTTGCTGAATGGCAATGGGGAGACGGGGAGCTTTCATAGGGGCAGAGCATAAAGCGGGAAGCGGGGAGGCGCAAGAGGCGCCTCCCGCAATGAGGATCAGTCGTGTGCGCCGATTTCGCGCAGCGGACGACCTTTCATCAGGTTACGTTCAATGTGTTCCAGTGAAACGTGCTTAGTTTCTGGAACCAGCCAGATAGTCAGAACAATAAAGAAGATATTCAGACCGGCGTAGACCCAGAAGGTGTTCGCATTGCCCAAGGTGTTGAGCATGGTCAGGAACGTCGCGCCGACGATCATATTGGCAATCCAGTTGGTCGCGGTAGAGCAGGTGATACCAAAGTCACGCCCTTTCAGCGGCTGGATCTCCGAGCACAGCACCCAAATCAGCGGGCCGGCGCTCATCGCAAACCCGACGATAAACATCAGCAGCATCCCTACCGCGAAGTACTGGGCGGTTGGAGAGTGAATGCCCACATGCATCATGGTGCCCAGCACGCCCATGCCGATCGCCATGACCAGGAAGCCCAGCGTCAGAGTAGGCTTACGCCCCCAGCGATCCACCAGGCCGATGGCGATAAAGGTCGCCAGCACGTTGGTCAGGCCGACAATAACGGTGCCCCACATCTGCTCGGTGGTGTTGGTGTATCCCGCCAGCTCAAAGATTTTTGGCGCGTAGTACATGATGACGTTCATCCCGGTGAACTGCTGCATCACCTGCAGCAGCACGCCGAGGAACACTGCACGGCGGAAGTTGCTGTTCTCTTTAAACAGCGCCCAGCCGGACTGTTTTACCTTCAGGCTTTCGCGGATCTCTTCCAGCTCATTTTTCGCTTCAGCGCTGGTATCGCGCAGGCGAAGCAGCACGCGTTCGGCATCGACGAAGCGGCGTTTGGCGGCGAACCAGCGCGGGCTGTCCGGCAGGAAGAAGACGCCAATCAGCAGCAGAATGGCCGGAATGATGATCACGCCGAGCATCCAGCGCCATGCGCCGCTGTAGCTGAACGCGGTATCGGACAGGTAAGCACCAAGAATACCGATGGTGATCATCAGCTGGTACATGGAAATCATGCTGCCGCGGATTTTCTCCGGCGCAATTTCAGAGAGGTAGAGCGGGGCGGTGTATGACGCTACGCCCACGGCCAGGCCCAGCAGCACGCGGGAAAGGATAAGCACTTCAACGTTAGGGGCGGCTGCAGAGAAGAGGGAACCGGCGACGAAGAGGATCGCACCGATCATGAGGCTCTTTTTACGTCCGAGCTTGAAGGAGAGCCAGCCGCTGCCGACGGCCCCAACGGCCGCACCGAACATCATGGAGCTGACCACCCATTCCTGGGTATGCGCGTTAATCTGGAATTCGTCTGCGATGAAGGGAAGAGCGCCGGCAATGACGCCGATATCCAGGCCAAAGAGTAATCCTGCCAGGGCGGCGAGGAAGCAGACGAAGAATGTCATCGCCTTGTTGGACGTACGCCCCTGTTTTTTATTGTCAGGCATTATGCCCTCCAGTTGGGTTATCAGTTTTATTGATGTTTAGGGTAGGTGAGCGACCCATAAAAAGATGTGAGATTAATCACATTGGTGTAATCGGTTACACTAACCTGTAACCGTAAATAAAATTAAAGCTTTGAAAATATAGAGGTAAATGAGGTGATATGCATCGCGAAAGAATACATTTCAGACTTAACTGAAAGGAAATGTAACAGCAGAAGAAAGGCGATCATGCAAAGAGAATATTCTGAAAGCAGGATATATTCGGTGAAGTGTAATCGGTTCCAGTCTTGCGGCTTTTGGCCGGCACCCGACATAAAAAAGGCCAGCACAAAGGCTGGCCTGTCTAAAGCGCGCGTCAGTCGATTATTTCAGACCGGCAGCTTCACGCAGCAGAGCGGCTTTGTCGGTTTTTTCCCATGGGAAATGTTCACGACCAAAGTGACCGTATGCCGCGGTTTCCTGATAGATTGGGTGCAGCAGATCCAGCATCTGAATCAGGCCGTATGGACGCAGGTCGAAGAACTCGCGCACCAGCAGGGTCAGCTGTTCTGAAGGCACTTTCTCGGTACCGAAAGTTTCAACCATGATGGAGGTTGGCTCAGCCACGCCGATGGCGTAGGAAACCTGGATCTCACAGCGGTCGGCCAGGCCGGCAGCAACGATGTTTTTCGCCACATAACGTGCTGCGTACGCCGCAGAACGGTCAACTTTAGACGGGTCTTTACCGGAGAACGCACCACCGCCGTGACGCGCCATGCCGCCGTAGGTATCAACGATGATTTTACGACCGGTCAGGCCGCAGTCGCCCATTGGGCCGCCGATAACGAAGCGTCCGGTTGGGTTGATGAAGAATTTGGTCGCGGAGCTCAGCCATTCGGTCGGCAGAACCGGCTTGATGATCTCTTCCATCACTGCTTCCTGCAGGGATTTCTGATCGATATCTTCGGCATGCTGAGTAGACAGTACCACCGCATCGATGCCGACAATTTTGCCGTCGTCGTACTGGAAGGTCACCTGGCTTTTCGCATCCGGGCGCAGCCACGGCAGGGTGCCGTTTTTACGCACTTCAGCCTGACGCTGCACCAGACGGTGTGCGTAGGTCACAGGCGCCGGCATCAGCACGTCGGTTTCGTTGGTTGCATAACCGAACATCAGGCCCTGGTCGCCCGCGCCCTGTTCCAGCGGATCGGCACGGTCAACGCCCTGGTTGATGTCTGGAGACTGTTTGCCAATCGCGCTCAGTACCGCGCAGGAGTTGGCATCAAAGCCCATATCAGAATGCACATAGCCGATCTCACGCACCGTGTTACGGGTGATCTCTTCGATATCAACCCATGCGCTGGTGGTGATCTCACCGCCAACCAGAACCATGCCGGTTTTGACATAGGTTTCGCACGCTACGCGCGCTTTAGGATCCTGCGCCAGGATCGCATCCAGCACCGCATCGGAGATTTGGTCAGCAATTTTATCAGGATGTCCTTCTGATACGGACTCGGACGTAAACAGGTGTTTTGCCATGTTTTATTTCACCTAAGAGGAATTTGGTTAGCTCAAGCTGCTGTGTGGAATAGCCAAAGGAGATAATTCTACCAAGGCCTGCAGGTTTTTGACACTGGCAGTATGAGTGTTAATCAGTATAGATGGATTAACATCTGGATGGCTATTTTAGGTCACTTCTTCGCCCGATTTCCAGTTTTTTTTGATTCATCTCTCACTGCGTTGAAATGTCTGCTGGAAATTTTTCCTGACGGCGCTGGCAACCCGCGCATTTTTGTTTTGCTTTTTAGCCCCCTTCTCGGTATAAAACGCGGCGCGCGGCTCATACAAAAAAAGCGCTCGATGACCTCATCGTGTCGCCACTTCCAGCCGGGTTAAGCAGTGAACTTTTAGCTTTGGCTTGGGGTCCGTTTCAGCAGAGGCGGCCGTGGAGGTGATACGAGATAATGAACCATCGTTTTCCGCTAATTCAGCGCTGCCGTTCTGGCGCGCAATTGATTCCCGCAACCCGCATTTCTAGTCTGCAAACCTGCCGATGTTATACCCATCTCGGCGCTTCTCAGGATTCCAGGGCCGGTCACGCTTTGTGAAAACTGAACAAGGGCGCTCTTGTTAATACAAGAGTTTTCTCGTGGTTTCGCCGAACCTTGTCATACAGAGTTCGGATACGTGTTTTACAATGATATGAATAAGAAACCGGTCGCACGGTCTGGTTTTCAGCATACTCTGCTGGGAAACGGAGCCGTTTATGGGTTGTTATCGCCGTACAACGCTGCGATAGTAGTCAACTGTTTTACACTTAATACAAAGAGTTGAGGTTCGCTATGTCTGACGACATGTCTTCTTTTTCGCCTTCGTCAGCGGGCGAACAGGGTGTACTACGTTCTATGCAGGAGGTTGCGATGAGCTCCCAGGAAGCCAGCAAGATGCTGCGCACTTACAATATTGCCTGGTGGGGCAATAACTACTACGACGTCAATGAACTGGGCCACATCAGTGTCTGCCCTGATCCGGACGTCCCTGAAGCGCGCGTGGACCTCGCCAAACTGGTGAAAGCCCGCGAAGCACAGGGCCAGCGTTTGCCTGCACTGTTCTGCTTCCCGCAGATCCTGCAACATCGCCTGCGTTCCATTAACGCCGCGTTCAAGCGCGCGCGTGAATCCTACGGCTATAAAGGCGACTACTTCCTGGTGTATCCGATCAAGGTAAACCAGCACCGTCGCGTGATTGAATCCCTGATCCACTCCGGCGAACCGCTGGGGCTGGAAGCCGGCTCCAAAGCGGAACTGATGGCTGTGCTGGCGCATGCGGGCATGACCCGTTCGGTGATCGTCTGTAACGGCTATAAAGACCGTGAATACATTCGTCTGGCGCTGATTGGCGAGAAGATGGGCCATAAGGTCTATCTGGTTATCGAAAAGATGACCGAAATTGCCATCGTGCTGGAAGAGGCCGAACGTCTGAACGTCATCCCGCGCCTTGGCGTGCGTGCGCGTCTGGCGTCGCAGGGTTCCGGTAAATGGCAGTCCTCCGGCGGTGAAAAATCCAAGTTCGGCCTGGCGGCGAACCAGGTGCTGCAGCTGGTGGAAATTCTGCGCGAGCGCGGTCGTCTGGACAGCATTCAACTGCTGCACTTCCACCTCGGCTCGCAGATGGCCAATATTCGCGACATCGCCACCGGCGTGCGTGAATCGGCCCGTTTCTACGTTGAGCTGCACAAGCTTGGCGTAAATATTCAGTGCTTCGACGTGGGCGGCGGTCTGGGCGTGGACTACGAAGGAACCCGCTCGCAGTCTGACTGCTCGGTGAACTACGGCCTGAACGAATATGCCAACAACATCATCTGGGCGATTGGCGATGCCTGTGAAGAGCACGGCCTGCCGCACCCGACGGTGATCACCGAATCTGGCCGCGCGGTCACCGCCCACCATACCGTGCTGGTGTCTAACATCATTGGCGTTGAGCGCAGCGAAATCACCGAAGCGACGCCTCCGCAGGATGATGCCCCTCGTTCCCTGCAAAGCATGTGGGAAACCTGGCAGGAGATGCATGAGCCGGGCACGCGCCGTTCCCTGCGCGAATGGCTGCATGACAGCCAGATGGATCTGCACGATATTCACGTGGGTTATTCTTCAGGCACCTTCAGCCTGCAGGAGCGCGCGTGGGCGGAGCAGCTCTACCTGAACATGTGCCATGAGGTGCAGAAACAGCTCGATCCGAGCAACCGCGCGCACCGTCCGATTATCGACGAGCTGCAGGAGCGTATGGCGGATAAGATTTACGTCAACTTCTCCCTGTTCCAGTCGATGCCGGATGCCTGGGGTATCGACCAGCTGTTCCCGGTTCTGCCGCTGGAAGGGCTGAACCACGCGCCGGAACGTCGTGCCGTGCTGCTGGACATCACCTGTGACTCCGACGGTGCTATCGACCACTACGTTGACGGCGACGGTATCGCAACGACGATGCCAATGCCGGAGTACGACCCGGAGAACCCGCCGATGCTGGGCTTCTTTATGGTCGGGGCGTATCAGGAGATCCTCGGCAACATGCACAACCTGTTCGGCGATACCGAAGCGGTTGACGTGTTCGTATTCCCTGACGGCAGCGTGGAAGTTGAGCTGTCCGACGAAGGGGATACCGTAGCGGACATGCTTGAATACGTTCAGCTGGATCCGAAAACCCTGCTTACTCAGTTCCGCGATCAGGTGAAAAACACCGGTCTGGACGACGCGCTCCAGCAGCAGTTCCTGGAGGAATTTGAAGCAGGTCTGTACGGGTACACGTATTTGGAAGACGAGTAAGGCATCCGCCTTTCCCCTCACCCCAGCCCTCTCCCCAAAGGGGAGAGGGTGTTCAATTTCCCTCTCCCCTTTGGGGAGAAGGTTAGGGTGAGGGGCAAAGACCACACTATGCCCTATACTCACTTGAACCCGTATGCATTACCGGCGATAATTCGTCCCAATAAGCGATTTACGAATCAATCCCTTCCTCGTCGGGTTTAACGACGCGGAGGGGATTTTTTTTCATCTGTTTTTAACGCATCGACTTTAAACGAGGTCAGGACATGAGCACTTTAGGTCATCAGTACGATAACTCTCTGGTATCTAACGCGTTTGGTTTTTTACGTCTTCCGATGAACTTCCAGCCGTACGACAGTGACGCTGACTGGGTAATCACCGGTATACCGTTCGATATGGCGACCTCTGGCCGCGCGGGTGGTCGTCACGGCCCGGCGGCGATCCGTCAGGTTTCCACTAACCTGGCCTGGGAGCACAACCGCTTCCCGTGGAACTTCGACATGCGCGAGCGCCTGAACGTCGTGGACTGCGGTGACCTGGTGTACGCCTTTGGCGACGCGCGTGAAATGAGCGAAAAGCTGCAGGCCCATGCTGAAAAACTGCTGGCCGCCGGCAAGCGCATGCTCTCCTTTGGCGGTGACCACTTCGTGACCCTGCCGCTGCTGCGCGCCCACGCGAAGCACTTCGGTAAAATGGCGCTGGTGCATTTTGATGCGCATACCGACACCTACGCGAACGGCTGCGAGTTCGACCACGGCACCATGTTCTTCACAGC
Organism: Enterobacter sp. MG-EB028; assembly: GCF_056673305.1. Taxonomy (NCBI): domain Bacteria; kingdom Pseudomonadati; phylum Pseudomonadota; class Gammaproteobacteria; order Enterobacterales; family Enterobacteriaceae; genus Enterobacter; species Enterobacter sp. MG-EB028. The sequence continues at coordinate 3,977,316 of NZ_CP195079.1, read as the reverse complement.
GCCGAACGAAGGTCTGATCGACCCAAACCACTCGGTGCAGATCGGCATCCGCACCGAGTTTGACAAAGACAACGGCTTCACCGTGCTGGACGCGGGCCAGGTTAACGATCGCGGCGTGGACGATATTCTGGCGCAGGTGAAGCAGATCGTCGGCGACATGCCTGTTTACCTGACTTTCGATATCGACTGTCTGGATCCGGCGTTTGCACCTGGCACCGGTACGCCGGTCATCGGCGGCCTGACGTCCGATCGCGCGATCAAGCTGGTGCGCGGCCTGAAGGATCTGAACATCGTCGGTATGGACGTGGTGGAAGTGGCACCAGCCTATGACCAGTCCGAGATCACCGCGCTGGCCGCGGCGACCCTGGCGCTGGAAATGCTTTACATCCAGGCGGCGAAAAAAGGCGAATAAGCCTTACGCGCTCACTGCTGCTGCGCGACGCATGCGCAGCAGCAGCATTCCTCCTGCGAGCAGGGTAATGACCTGCGAGACGACCAGCACCGAAAAACCAGAGCTGACCGACCCCACCGATTTCATCACCATCCCCATCAGCAGCGGAATAAACGCCGCGCAGATATTGCCTGTTCCATTAATAATACCGTACGCGCTGCCCACGGCGTCCCGCGCGGCGTGATGCTGGATTGCCGCAGGAATGGCGGCCCCCTGAAGCCCCCAGAAGACGTTGGCGGACAGCATAAACAGCGCCAGCCATGCGGGCTGATGGCTGAGCATCAGCCCGACCACGGACAGCGCCGTCAGCGCTCCTCCCGCGACAAACAGCACCGGCGCCTGCTCCGGGCGCATTTTGTCGAGCAGCACGCCGCCGAGGAATTTAGAGCCCAGGCTCAGCAGGAAGGGAATGGCCGCAAGCATGCCGGTGGCATGCAGCGAGAAGTGGTGTTCGTCGCGAAGCCATGCGGGCAGCCAGGCGCTGCTCCCCCAGAGATAGCTCAGCGTGGCGATTTCAACCAGCAGGATCCAGCCCAGCAGCGGCGTTTGCCACGCCAGGGTGAAGGTGCGAACAAAACCCGGTTTTTTCGTCGTTGGGAGGCCGCCCGGCACGGACAGGTATCGCCAGATGAGTCCGCCACCGAGAGCCAAATTCAGTATCGCCAGCGCATAAAACGACCCGGCCCAGCCCAGATGATCCATCAGCCAGGTCACCAGCGGAAAGCCCACGGCCAGGCCGAGCGAGACGCCCAGCGCGGTCACGGCGTTGGGTTTGCCGATCTCATCCGCGCTAAAGTTATCGCTGATGAAGCGCGTTTTCAGGGAAAAGAGCGGTCCTTCCGCCACCCCGAGAATCACGCGCGCGATGAGCATCCCCATCAGCGAGCCGAGCAGGGGAGAGATCGCACAGACCGCGGCCCAAATCACAATACTGCCTAATAACCCCTGCCGATAATGAAGTTTGCTTTCAATAACTGGTGTTAATAATAAAGCTGAAAAACCATAACCCAAAAGAAAGCAGGTCATTAGCATTCCCTGTAACATTCTGTTTTCATTTAGCTGAAAGTGGTGGGCAAATTCCGGGTTTAATATCATTACAGAAATATTTACCCGGTCGATGTAGGAGATAATGATGAGTAATAACAGTGCAATTGTACCTTGCCATCTTGCCGTCATGTTGCCTGCCTTATGCGTGCGCATAGTTATATTTTTATCAGCGTGATTGTCACGGTTCTAAAATGATTCGCCAGTGAAACTTGTTGTTTTAAAAGAATAAAATAAATACCAGTTTCACTGGTGAAACATTAAGCGCTTCCTCTCTTTTATTTGTACGAAGCAAAAACAAAGAAAGTCAATATCTGAGTAATGAAATTTAAAGTCATCGAAAAATCGTATTCATTCACGCCGCAATAATGAAAATTTCATATCGCTGCATTTTTTCGTGATCCTTTGCACACTTAGTTAATTAATTGCTGTTTGATTAACAAATTCTTCACATTGGCGCTTGACGAAACATTCATCGCTTTTATATTGACCGTATTAAATAAGAAACAGAGTTTCATATATGAAACAAAAGCCTGGAGGATCGTGATGAGCTGGATAGGCGTATGTGACGCAGAACAAGTACAGGAAGATTTCCCTTTTAGCGGCAGCGTCGACGGTAAAGAGATCGGCGTTTATTTGATTGACGGCGAGTATTACGCGCTGGAAGACGTATGTCCGCACGCTTATGCCCTCCTGAGCCAGGGCTTCGTAGAAGATGGAAAGGTGGAATGCCCGCTGCACGAGGCGGTCTTCGACGTTAAAACCGGCCAGTGCCTGCACGGCCCCGGCGGTCGCAACCTTAACCGCTACCCGGTTCGGGTCTATGAAAACCAAATCCAGATTACCTTCGTTGAGGAGACCGTGGCATGAGCAACACCCTGAACTACAACCCGGCGCTACCGGAAAGCCGCCAGTTTACCCCGCCTGCAGAAGGCGGTAACGGCGCCATTCATAAGCCAGGCGATTACCAGAATCTCATCTGGCAAACCCGCAGCCGCGAACCGGAAAACTGGGAGGTGAACCTCATTGCGACGCTGGAAGAGCTCTTTGAGCAGGGTGTTGAAACCTTACCGGAGCTGGTGAACGGCCTGAACGCGGTGCGCATGCACGATCAGCAGGGCGAGCCGTGGAGCAACGCCAGCTTCCAGGCATTCTTACAGGTTAACGGCTACTGAGGACAACGCGATGACGACGACCGTACAACATTATCTCGATAAAGGCCTGCGCGGCCTCTGGTATCCGGTGCTGTCGAGCTGGGAAGTGCAGTCCGCGCCGGTGGGGATTACCCGCCTGGGCGAGCAGATTGTGGTCTGGCGTAACAAAGATGGCCAGGTCCAGGCGCTGGAAGACCGCTGTCCGCACCGCGGCGCGCGCCTGTCGATGGGCTGGAACCTCGGTGACCGCATCGCCTGCTGGTATCACGGCGTGGAAGTGGCGGGCAATGGCGAGGTGAAAGATGTGCCCGCCGTGGACAAATGTCCGCTGGTCGGCCAGCAGTGCGTGCGCAGCTACAACGTGCAGGAGGCGCACGGCGCTATCTTCCTGTGGTTTGGCGTGACCGCCGACCAGCAGCCGGACGAGCTGAGCTTCCCGGATGAACTCGCCGACACGGAGAACTTCAGCAACTTCCTCTGTACCGCCGCGTGGAAATGCAACTACCAGTACGCGCTGGAAAACGTAATGGACCCGATGCACGGCACCTATCTGCACTCGTCCTCACACTCGATGGCGGAAGGGGACCGCAAAGCCGACATGGTTCTTCAGCCGACCAAAACTGGCTTCATCTTCGAGAAGAAGGGCCAAAGCGGCGTTAACTTTGACTGGGTGGAGCTGGGCAATAGCGGCACCTGCTGGATGCGTCTCTCCATTCCGTACAAGAAGCGCTTCGGACCGGGCGGCCACTTCTTTATTGTCGGCATGGTGGTGCCGGAAGATAACGACAACTGCCGTGTCTTCTTCTGGCGTATTCGCCGCGTGCAGGGCTGGCAGCGCGACATGTGGCGCTTTATGTACCGCAACCGTCTGGAAAAGCTGCACTGGGAAGTGCTGGAGCAGGACCGCGTGGTGCTGGAAAGCCTGGCGCCAAACGCCCGCGACCACGAGTACCTTTATCAGCACGACGTTGGGCTCTCTCGCCTGCGCCGCATGATGCAGAAGGCCGCCAAAGAGCAGCTGGCGATGCGCGAAGCGCAGCAGGGAGCCGCCTGATGAACGGACTGCTGGGGGGAAAGCGCATCGTCGTGACCGGCGCCGCGCGCGGGCTGGGCTACCACTTTGCCAGAGCCTGCGCGGAGCAGGGCGCGTCGGTGGTGATGTGCGACATCCTCAAAGGCGAACTGGCCGAGAGCGCGCATACGCTCCGTGAACAGGGCTATGCGATCGAGCCGCATGTCATCGATCTGGCCGATCCGCATTCTATTGAGCAGGTGTTCAGCGCCATTGGCGATCGCGGGCAGATTGACGGTCTGGTGAACAACGCGGCGATGGCGACCGGCGTGGGCGGTAAAAACATGCTTGATTACGACCCGGACCTGTGGGACCGCGTGATGAGCGTGAACGTCAAAGGCACCTGGCTGGTGACGCGTGCCGCCGTGCCGCTGCTGCGCGAAGGGGCGGCAATTGTGAACGTGGCGTCCGATACCGCGCTGTGGGGCGCCCCGTGCCTGATGGCCTACGTCGCCAGTAAGGGTGCGGTGATTGCTATGACCCGCTCAATGGCGCGCGAGCTGGGCGAAAAGCGCATTCGTATCAACGCTATCGCGCCGGGGCTGACCCGCGTCGAGGCAACCGAATATGTGCCCGTCGAGCGGCATCAGCTCTACGAAAACGGACGCGCACTCGCGGGCGCGCAGCAGCCGGAAGATGTGACCGGCAGCGTGGTCTGGCTGTTAAGCGATCTGTCGCGGTTTGTCACCGGGCAGCTGATCCCGGTCAACGGCGGCTTTGTCTTTAACTGAGGTATGGCGACGATGGCAAACGATCGGGAAGTGAAGTATCTGGTGCCGGGGCTGGAGCGCGGCTTGCAGCTGCTGTTGGCCTTCGGCGAGCAGCATCGCGAACTGACCTTTGCCGAACTGCACCGGCTGGTGGATATGCCGAAGGCCACCGCCTACCGGGTAGTGCAGACCCTGGAGTACATGGGTTTTCTGGAGCGCAACGCGCGCACCAATACCTTTTCGCTCGGCATGAACGTGCTGCGCCTGGGCTTTGAGTACATCGCCTCGCTGGACGTGGCGCAGGTCGGCCAGCCGGTGATCGAGCAGCTGCGCGACGTCAGCCAGTGCAGCAGCCATCTGGCGATCCGCGACGGGCGCGACATTATCTACATCGCCCGCGTCAGCGCCGCCGGGTCACGCATCAATCAGGTCAGCATTGGCACCCGTCTGCCGGTGCACTGCACCTCGCTCGGGCGCATGCTGCTGACCGATGTATCCCGTGCCGATTTTGAACAGTTGTTCCCGCACGAGCGTCTGCCGGGCAACACGCCGGGGCAGCTTCACGACCGCGAAGCTCTCTGGCAGATGGTGCAGCAGGATAAAGCCCGTGGGTACGTGATCGGTGAATCCTTCTTCCGCCACGGCATCTCCTCCATCGTCTACCCGGTGTATGACCGAAGCGGACGCGTGGCGGCGGTGGTCAGCATTCTGGTGCCGTCGGAGGAGATCCCGCAGACCGACCGCGAACGCCTGCAAAACGAGGTTCGCCTCGCGGCGGATAGAATTTCTGGCTTCTTAGGGTATCTGTCACAAGCCAGTTAAATCAGTGAGTTAACGTCAGGCGCTTGACTGCGTCGGGCATGGTTTACGCCCAATTTGGGCCAGATGAGGCAACGAACGATGAGTGTAACCGGAATTGAAAAGCTGGAATTTGGCGTGGAGGACCTGACGCACTGCGCCAAATTTATGCGTGATTTTGGCCTGACGGGCGATGCCAGCGGCCAGCGTTTTACTACCCTGAGCGGCGCACGCGTGGAGCTTAACCCGATCGACAGCCCCGACCTGCCGCCGGCGTTTGAAGCAGGCAACACCCTGCGCCGCATGACCTGGGCGGTTGCCGCGCAGTCAGATCTTGACGCGCTGCGCCCGAAGCTGGCGCAGCAGCCCGGCTTTCGCGAGGTGGGCGACGCGCTGGAGTGCCTCGACCCGAACGGTATGACCCTGCGCGTGCAGGTCAGCCAGCAGACTGAGGTGGAGCTGAACGTCGAGCCGATTAACCAGTGGGGCGACGTCCGCCGCATCGACACCCCGAGCCCGGTTTACGATCGCGCCCAGCCCATCAACGTTGGGCACGTGGTGTTCTTCGTGGAAGAGCTGGCGGCGGTGGAAAAATTCTACCGCGAGGTGCTCGGCTTCCAGGTCTCTGACCGCTACATCAACCGGGCCGTGTTCCTGCGCTGCGGCGCGCGCGGCGGCCATCACAACCTGTTTCTGCTGCAGCTGCCGAACCGCAGGCGCGGTCTCAACCACGTGGCCTTCACGGTACGTGATATTCATGAGGTGATCGGCGGCGGGATTGCGATGAATAAACACGACTGGAGCACCTTTATCGGGCCGGGCCGCCATCCGGTGTCGTCGGCCTATTTCTGGTACGTCAACAGCCCGACCGGCGGCGCGTTTGAGTATTACACCAACGACGACTACCTGACCGAAAACTGGCAGCCGCGTGAGCTGGAGCACTCGCTCGTCTCCTTTACCGAATGGGCGGTGGAAGGCGGGATTGACCACGACACGCGCCGCCAGCAGAAAAAGCCGGAGGCGGTATGACGTCGCGCATTGTCATTATTGGCGGCGGCCAGGCGGGCGGCTGGGCGGCGAAAACCCTGCGCGACGAGGGCTTCGACGGCGAGATTTGCGTGGTGGCAGAAGAGGAATGGGATTTCTACGAACGGCCGCCGCTGTCGAAGGCGTCCCTGCTGGAGCCGGACGCGGCGCTCCCGCGCCTGTTTACCGACGAGGTGCAGCAGGCGCTGAACCTGACCTGGTTCCGCCCGCTGCGTGCGGAGCAGATCGACCGAGCGGCGAAAACGGTGCGGTTAAGCAACGGCGAGCACCTTAGTTACAACATTCTATTGATTGCCACCGGAGGGCGGGCGCGCCTGCCGGGTGAGGCGTGGGCTTCCCATCCGCAGGTCTACACCCTGCGCCACTGGCAGGACGCACAGCGCCTGAAGGGTCGTCTGGCGGAAAGTCAAACTCTGGCGATTGTCGGCGGCGGCTGGATTGGGCTGGAGATTGCCGCCTCCGCGCGCAAAAGCGGCGTGGCGGTCACCCTGTTCGAGCAGCAGCCTGCGCTCTGCATGCGCTCGGTGAGCGGTGAGGTGTCGCAGCGCCTGGAAGCCCTCCATCGCGGGCAGGGTGTCGAGATACGTACCGGCTGCGGCGCGCTGGAGCTGGAGGACGATAGCGGCCTGCCGGTTATCCACTGCGATGGCCGGCGCGAAACCTTTGACGCGGTGGTGGTGGGGATCGGCGTCGATCTCAACCTGGAGCTGGCGCGCGATGCGGGGCTGCGCACCGAACGAGGGATCGTCGTCGATGCCCAAGGGAGAACGTCGGATCCGTCCATTTTTGCCGCAGGCGATGTGGCCCGGCATCATCACTACGGCCTGTGCATCCAGTCCTGGGCCTTTGCGCAGAATCAGGCGGTGGCGACGGCAAAAGCGATGCTCAACCCCGATGCGCCAGGCTACGACGACGCGCCGTGGCTGTGGTCGGATCAATATCAGCACAACATCCAGATCCTCGGCATACCGCAGCCGGGAAGCACAACGATAGCGCGCGAAGATTCGCTGTTCTTCTCGCTGGACGAGAGCGGGCGGCTGACGCAACTGGTGGCGTTTAACGATGCACGCACCGTCAAGCTGGCGAAGCGCTGGATGGCGGCAGGGCGGGATCTGTCCGACGTGCCGCTCGCCGACCCGACCTTTTCACTGATGTCACTGCGATAACCCGCACCCGTAGGGGGAGACATGACCACATTAGAGACCAACACCGCGCCCGTTGAGGCGAGCGGTGAGGGAGCTCGCACGCCTGAAAAAGCGGTGCGCTGGGCTATCCCGCTGTCGCTGCTGGCCTGCGTGCTGCTGGCGTTTTTCGACAAAATCAGCATTGCGGCGCTGTTTTCTGACGGCCATTTCCAGCAGGCGATGGGCATTGATTTCGACACCACGCGCCTCGGCATTCTGATGAGCGCCTTTCTGCTGAGCTACGGCTTTTCGTCGGTCTTTCTCAGCGGGCTGGGGGACAAAATCGCCCCGCTGCGCCTGCTCACCGGAATGATGGTTGTCTGGTGCGTGCTGATGGTGGCGATGGGCTTTACCCATAACTACACGCTGATGATCGTCCTGCGCATCCTGCTGGGCGTGGCGGAAGGGCCGCTGTTCCCGCTGGCCTTTGCCATTGTGCGGCACAACTTTCCGCAGCATCTGCAGGCGCGCGCCACCATGCTGTGGCTGCTGGGCACGCCGGTGGGCGCGGCAATCGGTTTCCCGCTCTCCCTCTGGCTGCTGAACGCCTTCGGCTGGCAGAGCACGTTCTTCGTGATGGCGATGCTCACCGTGCCAGTGCTGATTTTCGTGCGCGTAGGTCTGCGCGGGATCCGTCTGGAAGCAAAACCCGGCACCTCGCAGGCGTCGCAGGACGAGCGCCGCGCCGCGCGCCGCGAGCTGTTTGTCAGCCCGCACTTCTGGATCATCTGCATCTTTAACATTGCCTTCCTGACCTACCTTTGGGGCATCAACGGCTGGCTGCCGGGCTATCTCATCAAGGGCAAAGGCATTCATCTGGAGCACGCGGGCTGGCTGTCGTCGATGCCGTTTATCGCCATGCTGGCGGGAGAGGTGATTGGCGCGTGGCTTTCGGACCGGGTCGATAAGCGTGCGGCTGCCTGCTTTATCTCCATGGCCGGGGCGGCGGCAGGTCTTGCGGCGGTAATGCACCTTGACACCCCGCTGACCATCATCGCGGCGATGAGCTTCAGCACCTTCATGTGGGGCACCGGTGCACCCAACATTTTCGCCCTGCTGGCGAAGGCCACCCATCCCCGGGTGAGCGCTACGGCGGGCGGCATTTTCAACGGGCTGGGAAACTTTGCGGGCGCGCTGTCGCCGGCGGTGATGGGCGCGCTTATCGCCTTCACCCACAGCATGGATTCCGGGCTGATTTTTCTGGCGGTGATGGCGGCGGTGGGCTGCGTCCTGTTACTGCCGCTGCTGAGACGTTACTGAGGAGAGTGTCATGACTGATTCAACCGTAACCAAGACATCTGGCATCAAGCCTGACCACCTGACGATGGAAGAGTGGGTCGAGTCGCGCATCGCGCGCTTCGAAGGCCGTAAATACGACTGGAACGCGCTGAAGTTCCAGGCCGATTTTGACCCGAAATACCGCCGGGCGCAGATGCGCTACATCGGCACCGGCGCAACCGGCGTGGCGAACGACACCAATACAGTACAAGCGGACCATTTCACCTTCTCCACCATGGTGCTGCCGTCGAAGTGCGAGGGGCCGCTACACCTGCACGACGACGTGGAAGAGGTGTTCTTCATGCTTAAAGGGCAGATCACGCTGATGATCCAGGACGGCGACAACTACACCGAAACCGTGCTGCGCGAGCGCGATTTGATTTCCGTCCCGCCGGGGATCTATCGCGGCCTGTTTAACCACGGGGAAGAAGAGGCGCTGATGTGCGTCATGCTGGGAACCAACAAGCCGGAAATCCCGACCTATCCCGCCGACCATCCGCTCTCAAAAGTGAAGCGGAACTAAGGAGGCATGATGACGGGGTTTCGTGAACAGGGAAGCGGCATTCCGCTGATGCTGCTGCACGGCATCAGCTCCGGCGCGGCCTCCTGGCACAAGCAGATGACGCTGGAAGGCTTTCGCGTGTTGGCGTGGGACATGCCCGGCTATGGCGAAAGCCCGATGCTGGCGGTTGAGCGTGCGAACGCGGGGGATTACGCCGACGCGCTGGCGGCGATGCTCGACCGCGCGGGCGTCTGGCAGACGGTGCTGGTGGGCCATTCACTCGGCGCGCTGGTCGCCAGCGCCTTTGCGGCGAAGTATCCGCAGCGCGTGCTGCACCTGGTGCTGGCGGACGCCGCGCAGGGCTACGGCAATGCTGTCCCGGAGCAGCGGGAGCAGGTCTGGCGCAGCCGCGAGCAGCAGATGGCGCTCGGCGGTGAAATCCTCGCGCAGACCCGCGCCGCGAAGCTGCTGCGCCCCGGCGCGCGTGAGGACGATATCGCCACCGTCGCGGCGGGCATGCGCGCGCTGCGCCGGGAAGGCTACCTTGCCGCCGCGTGGATGCTGGCGCACGACGACATTCACGGCTGGCTTAAACGTTACTCAGGCACGTTTGAAGTCTGGTGCGGCGAGCAGGACGCCATCACGCAGCCCGAGCTGGTACAGGGGCTGGCGCTGCGCTACCGCATGCCGTTTACCGCCATACCGCAAGCCGGGCACGCCAGCTATCTCGATAACGACGCGTTTTTTAACCAACAGCTTTTACGCATTAACGAAGAGGTGCGCGATGAATGCACACATTGACGGCCGCGTAGCGGTAGTCACCGGCGGTTCTTCCGGCATTGGCTTTGAAACGCTGCGCCTGCTGCTGGGCGAGGGAGCAAAAGTGGCCTTCTGCGGCCGCGACCCGGACCGGCTCGCCAGCGCCCACGCGACGCTGCAAAACGACTATCCCGACGGGGAGATTTTCTCTTACCGCTGCGACGTGCTGAACGCTGACGAGGTGCAGGCTTTCGCGGATGACGTTCAGGCCCAATTTGGCGCGGCGGATATGCTGATCAACAACGCCGGGCAGGGCTACGTGGCGCATTTCCACGACACCCCGCGTGAGGCGTGGCTGCACGAGGCCGAGCTGAAGTTGTTCGGGGTGATCAACCCGGTTCAGGCGTTTCAGCCTCTGCTGGAGCGGTCCGACATCGCCTCGATCACCTGCGTCAACTCCCTGCTGGCGCTGCAGCCGGAGGAGCACATGATTGCCACTTCCGCCGCCCGCGCCGCGCTGCTGAACATGACGCTCACTCTCTCAAAAGAGCTGGTGGGCAAAGGCATTCGCGTCAACTCCATTTTGCTTGGCATGGTGGAATCCGGGCAGTGGCAGCGCCGCTTCGAAAACCGGGCGGATAAAAGCCAGAGCTGGCCTGCCTGGACGGCGGATATCGCGCGCAAGCGCGGCATTCCGATGGCGCGCCTCGGCAAGCCGCACGAGCCCGCGCAGGCGCTGCTGTTTCTCGCTTCGCCGCTGGCTTCGTTTACTACCGGTGCTGCGCTGGACGTTTCCGGCGGCTTCTGCCGCCATCTGTAAGGACGCATCATGAAAAAGGTAATGTTAATTGGGTTTGGCGCCATGGCGCAGGCGGTGATTGAGCGTCTGCCCACCGGTGTGGCTATCGGCTGGATCGTGGCGCGTGAAGCCCACCACTCGGCCATTCGCGCGCAGTTTGGTGATGCGGTAACGGCGCTGACCTCGCCGGTGGACTGCGCGGAAACGCCCGACCTGGTGCTGGAGTGCGCCAGCCAGCAGGCGGTGGCGCAGTATGGCGAAGCGATTTTAAGTCGCGGCTGGCATCTGGCGGTGATCTCCACCGGTGCGCTGGCGGACAGCGTGCTGGAGCAGCGCCTGTACTCGGCGGGCGGCAGGCTGACGCTACTCTCCGGTGCGGTTGCCGGCATTGACGGGCTGGCGGCGGCGAAAGAGGGAGGGCTTGAGCGGGTTACCTATCAGTCGCGCAAAAGCCCGGCCAGCTGGCGTGGTAGCTATGCCGAGCAGCTTATCGATCTTAACGCGGTCTCAGAGGCGAAGGTCTTCTTTGAAGGCAGCGCCCGCGAGGCGGCTCGCCTGTTCCCGGCGAACGCCAACGTGGCGGCAACCGTGGCGCTCGGCGGAGTGGGGATGGACGACACCCGCGTGCAGCTCATGGTCGACCCGGCAACGAAGCGTAATACCCACACGCTGCACGTCGAAGGATTGTTCGGCGAATTCCATCTGGAGCTGAGCGGGCTGCCGCTGGCGTCCAATCCCAAAACCTCCACCCTTGCGGCACTGAGCGCGGTTCGCGCCTGCCGCGAGCTGTCCCTGAGCTGAGGAGTGACGATGGACGATCTGATGATTTTTATCGGCGGCCAGTGGCGACGCGGCGGCGGTAACCCGATGCAGAGCCATTTCCCGGCTGACGGGTCGATCAATGCGACGCTGAATGCCGCAAGCCCCGACGATCTCATGGAGGCGATAGAGGCCGGCGAGCGGGCGTGGCGCGATCCCGCGTGGCGCAACAGTCTGCCGCATATGCGTGCTAAGATCCTGCACAAGGTCGCGGATCTGATTGAATCCCGCGTGGATGCGCTGGCGCAGATGCAGAGCCGCGATAACGGCAAGCCGCTGGCGGAAGCGCGCGGGCTGGTGATGAGCGCGGCGGGAACGGCGCGCTACTTTGCCGCCGCCTGCGAGCTGCTGGAAGGCGAGCTCCCGACGCCGCGCCAGCCGGATTTGCTGACCCTGAGCCGCTACGAGCCGCTCGGCGTGGTGGCCGCCATCACGCCGTGGAATTCGCCGATTGCCAGCGAGATGCAGAAGATCGCGCCGGCGATTGCGGCGGGTAACGCAGCGATCCTCAAGCCCGCCGAAGCCACGCCGCTGATGGCGCTGGAGCTGGCGCGGATTTTTGAACAGGCCGGGCTGCCCGCCGGGCTGCTGAGCGTGCTGCCGGGCAAAGGATCGGTGATTGGCGATGCGCTGGCGCGCCACCCTAAGGTGCGAAAAATTTCCTTTACCGGCGGGACCACCACGGGCCGTCATCTGGCGCACGTGGCGGCGGAAAAGCTGATCCCGGCCTCGCTGGAGCTGGGTGGAAAATCCCCGACCATCGTGCTGGAGGATGCCGACGTTGAGCAGGCCGCGCGCGGGATCTGCTACGGCATTTTCAGCTCGGCAGGGCAGGCGTGCATCGCCGGGTCGCGCCTGTTTATTCACGAAAGCATCTATGCGCCGCTGATGGCGCGGCTACTGGAATTAACTCGCGGGTTGCGCGTGGGGCACCCCTTCACCGACGGCGTCCACGTTGGGCCGCTGATCAATGAGAAACATCGCCAGAGCGTGCAGGAATACGTCGAGCTGGCTAAGCGCGAGGGGGGCCGCGTGCTGTGCGGCGGGGAGATCCCGGCGGATCCTGACCTGGCAAACGGCAGCTTCTTCCAGCCGACCATTATCGAAGGGCTGACGAACAGCGCCCGCGCCTGCCAGGAAGAGATCTTCGGCCCGGTGCTGGTGGCAATGCCGTTTCGCGATGAAGCCACGCTTATCCGCGAGGCGAACGACTCGGTTTATGGCCTGGCGGCAGGGATCTGGACCCGCGACACCGGGCGCGCGTTGCGCCTGAGCGAACGGCTGGAGGCGGGCACGGTGTGGATCAACACCTACAAAGTTTTTGCGATTTCGACCCCGTTCGGGGGCTTTAAAGAGAGCGGTCTGGGCCGCGAAAAGGGCATTCAGGGGCTCAAAGCCTGGATGCAGCAAAAGAGCATTTATCTGGCGACGGGTAATAGCGTCAACCACTGGTGCGACTGAGAAAGGGTGAGCAATGAGCGAAATGATAACCGTCGGCGACGCCATCGCCAGAACGCTGGAGCAGTATCAGGTTGAGGCCATCTACGGCGTCATCTCCATTCACAACCTGCCGATCGCGGACGCGGTGGGGCAGCGCGGCAACATTCGCTTCGTGCCCGCGCGCGGCGAGGCGGGATCCGTCACCATGGCCGACGCCCACGGGCGTTTTTCCGGTCTCGGCGTGGCGCTGACCAGCACCGGTGCCGGGGCAGGCAACGCGGTCGGCGCGCTGGTAGAAGCCATGAACGCCTGCACGCCGCTGCTGCATTTAACCGGACAGGTGGAGAAAGCGTGGCTGGATGCCGATACCGGGTTTATCCACGAAACCCGCGACCAGCTGACCTTCCTGAAGGCCAGCTCAAAGCGGGCCTACCGCATCAGCAACGCCAACCAGGCGATAGCGATTCTGCATAAAGCGATTCAGGAGGCGCAGACGCCGCCGTGCGGGCCGGTTTCAGTGGAGATCCCGATTGATATTCAGGGGGCCCAAATTCCAATGTCGCTGGTGACCGCACCGGTGAAACCGGCTTCGGTTGCAGCCGTGGAGCCCGCGTCGGTCGATGCGTTGTGGGCACAGCTCAGGCAGGCGAAACGGCCGCTGCTGTGGCTGGGCGGCGGGGCGCTGGGAAGCGCTGACGCCGTGAAAACGCTGGCGGATGCGGGCGTGACGGTGATTTCCAGCACCCACGCGCGCGGCGTGCTGCCGGACAGCCATCGCGCCAGCCTGCGGGCGTTCCATAATTCCCCGTCGGTGGAGGCGATTATCGCGCAGTGTGACTTTACGCTGATCGCCGGTTCACGCCTGCGCAGCAACGAAACCCGCTCCTGGACGCTGGCGCTGCCCTCTCCGCGCGTGCAGATTGATATCGATCCGGCGGCAGCGAGCCGCAATTACCTGATGGATAACACGCTGATAGCCGACTGCTCCACGCTGCTTCGCGCGCTGGCCGACAAAGCCCAGGGCCGGGAGTGGGGCGACGCGCAGTGGGATACGCAGGTGCAGCAGGCGGTTGCCAAAGCAGAGCAGGGGCTGCGCGAACAGTGCGGCGCCTACGCGAAGCTTAACGACGCCATTGAGAAAGCCCTGCCGCAGGACGGCCTGCTGGTGCGCGATATCACCGTTTCCGGCAGCCTGTGGGGCAGTCGTCTGTTCCGCGCTAACGGTCCGCTGATGAATATCCACTCGCTGGCTGGCGCAATTGGTATGGGACTACCGATGGCCATCGGTACCGCGATTGCTAACCCGCAGCGTAAGGTGGTGGGGCTGGTGGGCGACGGTGGCCTGAGCCTTAATTTAGGCGAGCTGGCGACGCTGGCGCAGGAGAAAGCCAACGTGACGCTGCTGATCATGAACGACGGCGGCTACGGCGTGATGCGCGGCATCCAGGATAAGTATTTCGGCGGGCGTCAGTATTATAACGAACTGCATACGCCGGACTTTACCCTGCTGGCACAGGCAATTGGCTTGCAGGCGTGGAGCGTGGAGCGGGCAGAGGATTTTGATGCGGTAATGACGGAGGCGCTTGCGATGCCGGGGCCGTCGGTGGTGGAAGTGCGGATGGGACAGATTGGCGCGCTGAAGTTTGCCGGGCCGCCGCAGAAGACGCTTTACTGATATGCGAGATTTCCCCTCTCCCCAAAGGGGAGAGGGTTAGGGTGAGGGGGTAAATCAGAACACGTTAAACGGGTATTCCACGTAGGCGCGGATCTCATCCCCGCCCACGTTGTACTCGCTGGCGTTGCTGGAGACGCGCAGTACGGAGTAGCGCAGGCGCAGCGTCAGGTCTTTCGCCGGGCCGTCCTGCACCTTGTACTGGATCTGGTTAAACCACTCGTGCTCTTTGCCGTTGCTGGTTTCAGAAGTTTTGATGTTATCGCCGCGCACGTAGGCGGTGGTCCAGCTCAGGCCCGGCAGGCCAAGGCCGCCAAAGTCCAGGCCGTACGACGCTTGCCATGAGCGCTCGTCTTCACCGTTGAAATCAGACCAGTAGGAGTTCGCCAGCCAGATGGTATTGCCACCGTCACCCACGCCGCCCTTGTCGCGATAGCCGCCGTAGTTGTAGCCGGTACTGCCGCTGCTCTGCTGGTACGCCACTTTGAACGTATGAATATCCCAGATGTAGCTCGCCGCCAGGCTCCAGATGGTGTTGCTGCGGCCGGTGTCGAGGCTGTCAGCGTAACCCTGATCAAGACGCGAGTTATAGCCGTTAAAGTCGAGTACCAGCTGCTGTCCGGTGCTGAACGGCTGTTTGAAATTCAGGCCCAGATACTGTTTGTTCATCACCTCTTCGTTATGAGAGGCGTACAGCGCACCGCTGAACTGGTCGTTGAACTGGTAGCTTGCGCCCCCGAAGGTCAGGCTTTTCAGGCCGCTGTCGTGGCGGTCGTCGCTTTTACGCTGCTCGTCGGTGAAATAACCGGCGTTCACTTCCAGCCCGTCGATCTCTTTCGAGGTCAGCATGGCACCGGTGTAGCTTTCAAACAGCAGGCGGGAGTTATCGGCGTTAACGATAGGTAGTTCAGGGCGCTGGTTACCGTAGCTCAGCACGGTATTTGAGATGCGCATTTTGGCGGTTGCGCCAAATTTCGCTAGATCGGATTTGGCCCTCCCATCGTCTTCCTGTTTAAAGAAGTCGATACCGCCCGCGCCGCTCTTGCCGCGACCGCCATCCAGGCGCACGCCGTACTGTGCGATGCCGTCCACGCCAAAGCCCACCAGCCCTTCGGTATATCCGGATTCAAATGTGGCGATGATACCCTGGCCCCATTCGGCTTTATCCTGCTGGCCCTGATGGTAATCACGGCTGATATACGCATTGCGTAAAAACAGGTCTAAATGGCTGTCGTCGATAAAACCCATGCTGTCAGATTGCTGGCTTGCAGCGGCA
This sequence comes from Enterobacter sp. MG-EB028, assembly GCF_056673305.1. Lineage (NCBI taxonomy): Bacteria > Pseudomonadati > Pseudomonadota > Gammaproteobacteria > Enterobacterales > Enterobacteriaceae > Enterobacter > Enterobacter sp. MG-EB028. The sequence continues at coordinate 3,961,311 of NZ_CP195079.1, read as the reverse complement.
GGTAATGCGGCGAATAAACTTAAAGCAATTAACGATAATTCTTTTTTCACGGAGGGAACGTCTCTGTCTTAATATATTAAATTGAATTACTGCGCGCTTGATAATTACCGGAAAGGTTAACGATTGCAATAAATATGTGACCAGACGTTTCAGCAGGAAAGGGCAGATTTGACGGGGTTTTCAGAGGTGTTACCGATACGTGCGATTTAGTTAGCAATTCATGCGAAATAAAAAGGAGGCAAAATTGCCTCCTTTCAATATTATTTAATTCCGTCAGCGGCCATACGGTCGCGAATATGCTGCGCGCGCGCTTCTGAGGCCGGGTGATCGTCAAACATGGAGCTCTGGCGACCCGCTTCCAGCTTGGCCAGCTTTTCGAAGCTGGTGGCTAAACCGGATGGATTAATCCCGCGTTTGCGCAACAGATCGTAGGAGTAGTCATCCGCTTCGGACTCCTGACGCTGTGAGAACTGGGAGTTAACCAGCTTTTCGCCTACGTCACCAAGCTGCGACTGGGACAGGCTGCCAACGATACCGCCCGCAGAGGCCGCCGCCGCGCGGATGGCATTGGTGCCTAAGGCAACCTGCATCCCTTTCTTGACGTGGCCGAGCGCAACGTGGCCCATTTCGTGGCCGATCACCGCTTCGACTTCGTTGTCGGTCATCATGTCCATCAGCCCGCTGTAGACGCGGATACAGCCGTTCGCCATCGCGAAGGCGTTCACGTCTTTCGCCATGTAAACCTTGTAGTTCACCGGCTGGCCGTTGATGTTATCGCCGAGCGCGGAAGCAATCTTATTCAGACGCTGTGTGTAGGTACTGTCAGCCGGCGCAAGCGTGGCTTTTCCGTCCATATCTTTACAGGCCTGATCGCTCAGCGCTTTAACCTGCGCGTCACTCAGGGAGTAGGCCTGAAAGGCTTCTGCACCTGAGGTCATCAGACCGTTAGAGTCCATATTCTGACAGCCGCTCAGCATGAGCGTTGTACCCAGGGCCAGCACTATTGCACGCATTTTCATGAAGTTGCTTCCGTACTCGTTAATCTGAATAAAATCCGAAAAGTGCACCCGCAACGAAGCCGGGGCGGGGTAAGTATAAGGAATATCTACAGGCGCGGGCGAGCAGATTGCGCAACATGCGAGCATGATCCAGAGATTTCTTAAGCTGCAAAAGAATGGTCCATGTACATGCCCTGCGGCTTGGGTTACATTGTTGGCACTTTTTTCCGGCGTAGCCCAAAACGCGCTGTCGTCAAGGGCATGGCCTTTAACAGTCCGATCTGGAGTTAAAATGTCCTCACGTAAAGAGCTTGCTAATGCTATTCGTGCGCTGAGCATGGACGCAGTACAGAAAGCCAAGTCCGGCCACCCGGGTGCCCCTATGGGTATGGCTGATATCGCCGAAGTCCTGTGGCGTGATTTCCTTAACCACAACCCGCAGAACCCGGCATGGGCTGACCGCGACCGTTTCGTGCTGTCTAACGGCCACGGCTCTATGCTGATCTACAGCCTGCTGCACCTCACCGGCTACGATCTACCTATCGAAGAGCTGAAAAACTTCCGTCAGCTGCACTCCAAAACTCCAGGTCACCCGGAAGTGGGCTACACCGCTGGTGTAGAAACCACCACCGGCCCGCTGGGTCAGGGTATTGCTAACGCTGTGGGTATGGCGATTGCTGAGAAGACCCTGGCGGCGCAGTTCAACCGTCCTGGCCATGACATCGTGGACCACTTCACCTACGCCTTCCTGGGCGACGGCTGCATGATGGAAGGCATTTCTCACGAAGTATGCTCCCTGGCCGGTACCCTGAAGCTGGGTAAACTGGTTGCGTTCTATGACGACAACGGCATCTCCATCGACGGTCACGTTGAAGGCTGGTTCACTGACGACACTGCAGCACGTTTCGAAGCTTACGGCTGGCACGTTGTGCGTGGCGTTGATGGCCACGATGCTGACTCGATTAAACGTGCAGTAGAAGAAGCGCGCGCAGTGACCGACAAACCGTCCCTGCTGATGTGCAAAACCATCATCGGCTTCGGTTCTCCGAACAAAGCGGGCACCCATGACTCCCACGGCGCACCGCTGGGTGACGCGGAAATCGCACTGACCCGTGAGCAGCTTGGCTGGAAATACCCTGCATTCGAAATCCCGTCTGAGATCTATGCCCAGTGGGATGCAAAAGAAGTGGGCCAGGCGAAAGAAGCGGCCTGGAACGAGAAGTTCGCTGCCTATGCGAAAGCGTTCCCACAGGAAGCGGCTGAATTCACCCGTCGTATGAAAGGCGATATGCCGTCTGACTTCGACGCGAAAGCCAACGAATTCATCGCTAAGCTGCAGGCGAATCCGTCTAAAATCGCGAGCCGTAAAGCGTCTCAGAATGCGATTGAAGCGTTCGGTCCTCTGCTGCCTGAATTCCTCGGTGGCTCCGCTGACCTGGCGCCATCTAACCTGACCCTGTGGTCTGGTTCTAAGCCAATCAACGAAGATACTGCCGGTAACTACATCCATTACGGTGTACGTGAATTTGGTATGACCGCTATCGCGAACGGTATCTCCCTGCACGGTGGTTTCCTGCCGTACACCTCTACCTTCCTGATGTTTGTGGAATATGCACGTAACGCCGTGCGTATGGCCGCGCTGATGAAACAACGTCAGGTGATGGTCTACACCCACGACTCCATCGGTCTGGGCGAAGATGGCCCAACTCACCAGCCGGTAGAGCAGGTAGCTTCTCTGCGCGTGACCCCGAACATGAGCACATGGCGTCCATGTGACCAGGTTGAATCCGCGGTAGCGTGGAAATACGGCGTTGAGCGTCAGGACGGTCCAACCGCGCTGATCCTCTCCCGTCAGAACCTGGCGCAGCAGGAACGCACGCCAGAGCAGCTGGCGAACATCGCGCGCGGTGGTTACGTGCTGAAAGATTGCGCGGGCCAGCCACAGCTGATCTTCATCGCCACCGGTTCTGAAGTTGAACTGGCTGTTGCTGCGTGGGAAAAACTGACTGCCGAAGGCGTGAAAGCGCGCGTGGTCTCCATGCCGTCTACCGACGCGTTCGACAAGCAGGATGCCGCTTACCGCGAATCCGTACTGCCTAAAGCGGTTTCCGCTCGCGTGGCAGTGGAAGCGGGTATCGCTGACTACTGGTTCAAATACGTGGGCCTGAACGGCGCTATCGTCGGTATGACCACCTTCGGTGAGTCTGCTCCGGCAGAGCAGCTGTTCGAAGAGTTCGGCTTCACCGTTGAGAACGTTGTCGCTAAGGCGAAAGAACTGCTGTAATCGCTTGTACGGTGCGGGCTGATGCCCTCACCCCGACCCTCTCCCACGGGGAGAGGGTGCAAACACTAAAAACGGTAACCTTTCGGTTACCGTTTTGCTTTTCCCTCGGCGTAAATTATTCCACCAAAAATGTGACGCAAGTCATATAGCTCGCTTATTCATCTGGACAGACATTCCTTTTATTCCTCGATTCGCTTATTCTTGCTGAAGCGTTTCAGTCGATTAAATGTTCGACAATTGACCAATCAATCGCAGTTTGTGATAGCAAGGATTCCCCTTCGGGCGTAGCTGGATTACTCTTTCAGCCACCTCAAACTCAGGGATAGCTTTGCAGGAGATCTATGACCGTACGCGTAGCGATTAATGGCTTCGGTCGCATCGGGCGCAACGTGGTTCGTGCTTTATATGAATCCGGGCGTCGTGCGGAAATCACCGTGGTGGCAATCAACGAACTGGCGGATGCTGCGGGCATGGCGCATTTGTTGAAATATGACACCAGCCACGGCCGCTTTGCCTGGGATGTTCGCCAGGAAAGAGAGCAGCTGTTTGTCGGTGACGACGCGATTCGCGTACTGCATGAGAGCAGTATTGCAGGACTACCCTGGCGGGAACTGGGCGTGGATGTGGTGCTCGACTGCACCGGTGTTTACGGTAACCGCGAACACGGCGAAGCGCATCTGGCCGCTGGCGCAAAAAAAGTCCTGTTTTCTCATCCCGGCAGTAACGATCTCGACGCGACCGTCGTGTTTGGCGTCAACCAGCATGAGCTGAAGGCTGAACACCTCATCGTTTCCAACGCCTCCTGCACCACCAACTGCATTATTCCGGTCATCAAACTGTTAGACGATGCGTACGGCATTGAATCCGGCACCGTGACCACGATTCACTCCGCCATGCACGATCAGCAAGTTATCGACGCTTACCATCCGGATTTACGACGCACGCGCGCGGCGAGCCAGTCAATCATTCCGGTGGACACAAAGCTGGCGGCAGGGATCACCCGAATTTTCCCGCAGTTTAATGACCGTTTTGAAGCGATTGCCGTGCGTGTCCCGACAATTAACGTGACGGCAATTGACCTCAGCGTGACGGTGAAAAAACCGGTAAAAGCCTGCGAAGTCAACCTGTTGCTGCAAAAAGCGGCACAGGGAGCATTTCATGGTATAGTTGACTATACGGAATTACCGTTGGTCTCAGTAGATTTTAACCACGACCCGCACAGTGCCATCGTCGATGGCACGCAGACGCGAGTCAGTGGCGCACACCTTATCAAGACGCTGGTCTGGTGTGATAACGAATGGGGCTTTGCTAACCGGATGCTCGACACTACGTTAGCAATGGCCGCTCAAGGTTTCAGGTAAGACGCATCGTGCGTCTGCAAAACTTTAAGAATCAACGAGAGGATTCACCATGTCTGTAATTAAGATGACCGATCTGGATCTGGCTGGTAAACGCGTTTTCATCCGTGCCGATCTGAACGTACCGGTTAAAGATGGCAAAGTGACCAGCGACGCGCGTATCCGTGCATCTCTACCAACCATCGAGCTGGCTCTGAAGCAGGGCGCTAAAGTGATGGTCACCTCCCACCTGGGCCGTCCAACCGAAGGCGAGTACAACGAAGAGTTCTCTCTGCTGCCAGTTGTTAATTACCTGAAAGACAAACTGTCCAACCCAGTTCGCCTGGTGAAAGATTATCTGGACGGCGTTGAAGTGGCTGCCGGTGAACTGGTAGTTCTGGAAAACGTTCGCTTCAACAAAGGCGAGAAGAAAGACGACGAAACCCTGTCCAAAAAATACGCTGCACTGTGCGACGTATTCGTGATGGATGCGTTCGGCACAGCTCACCGTGCGCAGGCGTCTACCCACGGTATCGGTAAATTCGCAGACGTAGCGTGCGCCGGTCCTCTGCTGGCCGACGAACTGGAAGCGCTGGGTAAAGCGCTGAAAGAGCCTGCTCGTCCAATGGTGGCTATCGTTGGTGGTTCTAAAGTTTCTACCAAACTGACCGTTCTGGATTCCCTGTCTAAAATCGCTGACCAGCTGATCGTCGGCGGTGGTATTGCGAACACCTTCGTTGCTGCTCAGGGCCACAACGTGGGTAAATCCCTGTACGAAGCAGACCTGGTTGACGAAGCCAAACGCCTGCTGGGTACCTGTGATATCCCGGTTCCAACTGACGTTCGCGTGGCGACCGAGTTCTCCGAAACCGCTACCGCGACCCTGAAATCTGTAAACGACATCAAAGATGAAGAGCAGATTCTGGACCTGGGCGACGTTTCTGCACAGAAACTGGCTGAAATCCTTAAAAACGCAAAAACTATCCTGTGGAACGGTCCTGTTGGCGTGTTCGAATTCCCGAACTTCCGCAAAGGTACCGAAATCGTTGCTAACGCTATCGCAGACAGCGAAGCGTTCTCTATCGCAGGCGGTGGTGACACCCTGGCAGCAATCGACCTGTTCGGTATCGCTGACAAAATCTCCTACATCTCCACTGGTGGCGGCGCATTCCTCGAATTCGTGGAAGGCAAAGTACTGCCAGCAGTAGCAATGCTCGAAGAGCGCGCTAAGAAGTAAGCCATTCAAGGGCAGGGAAACCTGCCCAATTTTCAGCGCGCTTCTAAGAGCTCGCACCTTTTCTAACGGCCGAAGATACAGGACTAAGCAACATGTCTAAAATTTTTGATTTCGTAAAACCTGGCGTTATCACTGGTGATGACGTACAGAAAGTGTTCCAGGTAGCTAAAGAAAACAACTTCGCTCTGCCAGCAGTTAACTGCGTAGGTACCGACTCCATCAACGCCGTACTGGAAACTGCTGCTAAAGTTAAAGCGCCAGTTATCGTTCAGTTCTCTAATGGTGGCGCTGCGTTCATCGCAGGTAAAGGCGTGAAAACTGACATTCCTCAGGGTGCTGCAATCCTGGGCGCTATCTCTGGTGCGCACCACGTACACCAGATGGCTGAACACTACGGTGTTCCGGTTATCCTGCACACTGACCACTGCGCGAAGAAACTGCTGCCGTGGATCGACGGTCTGCTGGACGCGGGTGAAAAACACTTCGCGGCAACCGGTAAGCCACTGTTCTCTTCTCACATGATCGACCTGTCTGAAGAGTCACTGCACGAAAACATCGAAATCTGCTCTAAATACCTGGCGCGCATGGCCAAAATGGACATGACCCTGGAAATTGAACTGGGTTGCACCGGCGGTGAAGAAGACGGCGTGGACAACAGCCACATGGACGCTTCTGCACTGTACACCCAGCCAGAAGACGTTGATTACGCTTACACCGAGCTGAGCAAAATCAGCCCACGCTTCACCATCGCAGCGTCCTTCGGCAACGTCCATGGCGTTTACAAACCAGGTAACGTGGTTCTGACTCCAACCATCCTGCGTGACTCTCAGGAATACGTTTCCAAAAAACACAACCTGCCGCACAACAGCCTGAACTTCGTCTTCCACGGCGGTTCCGGTTCTTCTGCTCAGGAAATCAAAGACTCCGTAAGCTACGGCGTAGTGAAAATGAACATCGATACCGACACCCAGTGGGCAACATGGGACGGTATCCTGCAGTACTACAAAACCAACGAAGCTTACCTGCAGGGCCAGCTGGGCAACCCGAAAGGCGAAGACCAGCCGAACAAGAAATACTACGATCCACGCGTATGGCTGCGCGCTGCTCAGACGTCCATGGTGACCCGTCTGGAGCAGGCTTTCAAAGAACTGAACGCAATCGACGTTCTGTGATTTGAGCTGCTAACAGCATCGGAAGGCCCGCAAATGCGGGCCTTTTTTTATGCATTTTCAACATGCTGCAACATCTGATTTTGTGATCTGTTTGGCAAAACATGCGCTTTTTGTTTACCCTTTACTGACCTGCCTGTCTCCATGGGGGATGGATTTAGTGTTTTGGTTTAACAAAAGGAAGAATAAATGGAACAACTCGATGTTGTAGACAGCATCAATCACGCCGGTAACTGGCTAGTGCGCAACCAGGCGCTGCTGCTGAGCTATGCCGTGAACATCGTTGCGGCAATTGCGATCATTATCGTCGGGATGATCGTGGCGCGTATCGTATCGAACGCGGTTAACCGCGTAATGCTGGCCCGTCACATTGACGCCACGGTGGCTGACTTCCTCTCCGCACTGGTGCGCTACGGCATTATCGCCTTTACGCTGATTGCGGCGCTGGGCCGTGTGGGCGTGCAGACCGCCTCCGTTATTGCCGTTCTCGGTGCCGCCGGTCTGGCTATTGGTCTGGCGCTGCAGGGCTCGCTTTCAAACCTGGCGGCAGGCGTGCTGCTGGTGACCTTCCGTCCGTTCCGCTCCGGCGAATACGTTGATCTGGGCGGCATTGCCGGCACCGTGCTGCAGGTGCAGATTTTCTCTACCACCCTGCGTACCGTCGACGGCCGTATCGTGGTGGTGCCGAACGGGAAAATCATCGCGGGCAATATCATTAACTTTTCCCGCGAGCCGGTGCGTCGTAACGAGCTCATCATCAGCGTGGCGTATGATTCCGATATCGATCAGGTGAAGTCGCTGATCGCGAACATCATCGCTTCTGACGACCGCATTCTGAAAGACAAAGAGCAGACGGTTCGCCTGAACGAACTGGGCGCGTCCTCGATTAACTTCGTGGTGCGTATCTGGAGCAAAAGCAGCGATCTGCAAAACGTGTACTGGGACGTGCTGGAGCGCATTAAGCGCGACTTCGATGCCAACGGCATCAGCTTCCCGTACCCGCAGATGGACGTAAACGTCAAAAAAGTTAAAGAAGCAGAGTAACTTCACTCGTAGGCCCGGTAAGCGCTAGCGCCACCGGGCTTTTCTTGTATTAGCTATATTAATCGCCAATTAATATTATCAACTTCCTCTAATGTGATTCGCGCAGTATAGTCGGCTTCCAGAACAACACTGTGAGAATTGCGTCATGTTATCCTATTACTTTCAAGGGCTTGCCTTAGGCGCGGCCATGATCCTCCCTCTCGGTCCGCAAAATGCGTTCGTCATGAATCAGGGCATCCGCCGCCAGTATCATCTGATGATTGCCCTGCTTTGCGCGTTGAGCGATCTGCTGCTGATTTGCGCCGGGATTTTCGGTGGCAGCGCGCTGCTGATGCAGTCCCCCTGGCTGCTGGCGCTGGTAACCTGGGGCGGCGTGGCGTTTCTGCTGTGGTACGGATTCGGCGCCCTGAAAACCGCCATGAGCAGCAATCTTGAGCTGGCGAGCGCCGAAGTGATGAAGCAGGGGCGCTGGAAGATCATCGTCACCATGCTGGCGGTCACCTGGCTTAACCCGCACGTTTACCTTGATACGTTCGTGGTGCTGGGTAGCCTGGGCGGGCAGCTGGACGTTGAGCCCAAACGCTGGTTTGCGCTCGGTACGGTCAGCGCCTCTTTCCTCTGGTTCTTCGGTCTTGCGATCCTGGCGGCGTGGCTGGCACCGCGGCTGCAGACTGCCAAAGCGCAGCGCATCATTAACACGCTGGTCGGTCTGGTGATGTGGTTTATCGCTTTCCAGCTGGCGAAGGAGGGCATTCATCATGTACAGGGATTGCTCAACTAAGCGTTGTCTTATGGACAACTGAACAAGACCCGCTAAGCTTGCTGGCATGCGCCCTGTTGTTGGGGCACTCTTCGCAACATGGAGGAATGACAGTGAAGTTTAAAGTGATGGCCCTGGCGGCATTAGTGAGTTTCGGTGCGGTGTCGGTGCAGGCAAGTGAATTGCCGGATGGCCCGCACATCGTCACGTCAGGCACCGCAAGCGTGGACGCGGTACCGGATATTGCAACCCTGGCAATTGAGGTCAATGTCGCTGCGAAAGATGCGGCCTCCGCCAAGAAGCAGGCGGACGATCGTGTTGCGCAATATCTCTCTTTCCTCGAGCAGAACGGTGTAGGTAAAAAAGATATCAACTCCGCGAACCTGCGTACTCAACCTGATTACGACTACCAGAACGGCAAAAGCATCCTGAAAGGCTACCGCGCCGTGCGTGCTGTTGAAGTGACCGTGCGTCAGCTGGACAAGCTGAATTCACTGCTGGACGGCGCGCTGAAGGCTGGCCTGAACGAAATCCGTTCGGTGTCGCTGGGCGTTGCGCAACCGGAGAAATACAAAGACGAAGCGCGTAAAGCCGCGATTAATGATGCAATCCATCAGGCGGAGCAGCTGGCTTCTGGCTTTAAGAGCAAGCTCGGCCCGGTATACAGCGTGCGTTACCACGTCTCTAACTACCAGCCAAGCCCGATGGTGCGGATGATGAAGGCTGACGCTGCGCCGGTTTCTGCTCAGGAAACCTATGAGCAGCCAACCATTCAGTTCGACGATCAGGTGGATGTGGTGTTCCAGCTGGAGCCAACTCAAACTCAGCAAACTGAGGCGGCTAAGGCGCAGTAGTTTGCCCTCACCCTAACCCTCTCCCTGTGGGAGAGGGAATTCAAGCGATTAATCCTGTCTCAACACCTTATGCCCAAACGCCAGCAGCGCGTCAGTAACGTTGCGCATCATGCGGCTTTCCGGCGCAAAACGGTGCCAGTAGAGCATCCGGCGCTGATACAGCCCCGGCGTTAGGTCAATCAACTCACCGCTTTTCAACTCTTTCTCAATCTGCAGGTGCGGGATCATGCAGCAGGTCGTGCCCTGACGCGCAAGCTGCACAAAGGCTTCGGACGAGTTGACGATATGGCACGGTACGCTGCCCGGCGGCAGGTCAAAGTTTTGCTGCAAAAATGCCTGGTGCATATCGTCCAGATGGTCGAACGCCACGGCCGGCGCTTTCAGCAGCGCTGCGCGGGTGACGCCGTTCGGGAAGTAGCGCTCCGCAAAGGCTTTTGAACCCACGAACAGGTAGTCCAGCGCGCCCAACTGATCGACAAGACAGCTTGGCAGCGCCTGCGGCTGGATACTGACTGCCCCCACCACTTCGCCGCGACGCAGGCGCTCCTGGGTGCGGGTTTCATCTTCAACCTGGAGATTCAGGCGGATAGGGGAGTCAGCTAATACCGGCGCCAGGGCCGGCAGCAGCCAGGTTGCCAGACTGTCGGCGTTGACCGCCAGCGAGAGCAGCAGCGGCGTGGAGCCCGTTTGTTCGTCACCCAGCCATTCGTCTTCCAGTAGCTCAACCTGACGCAGCAGGGCGAGAAGTTTTTGCCCTTGCTCCGTTGGGCGCGGCGGCACGGTACGCACCAGCAGCGGCTGCCCGAACATGTTTTCAAGCTGTTTGATACGCTGTGATACGGCGGACTGGGTGATACACAGCTTTTGCGCTGCGCGCTCAAAGCCACGTTCACGAATAACTGCATCAAGTGCCTGTAGTGTTCTGTAGTCCGGACGTTTCATTGCTCTGGCTGGCTCCTTAATTTTGCTTAATCTGCACTATGACACAATTTTCCCTTCCTGGCAGACGAAATCCATTCGACGTGTTCTATAATGCGCCCTGAGTTTTCACACCACAGGCAAAACGATCATGACGCAGGATGAACTGAAAAAAGCAGTAGGATGGGCCGCTCTCCAGTACGTACAGCCAGGGACCATTGTCGGTGTTGGTACGGGGTCAACGGCGGCGCACTTTATCGATGCACTGGGCACGATGAAGGGGCAGATCGAGGGCGCGGTTTCCAGCTCCGATGCGTCCACGGAAAAGCTGAAAAGCCTCGGCATTACCGTTTTCGATCTCAACGAAGTGGATCGTCTGGGCATTTACGTTGATGGTGCGGATGAAATCAACGGCCATATGCAGATGATCAAAGGCGGCGGCGCGGCGCTGACCCGTGAAAAGATCATCGCCTCGGTTGCGGACAAGTTCATCTGCATCGCGGATGCCTCCAAGCAGGTCGACATTCTGGGTAATTTTCCGCTGCCGGTCGAAGTGATCCCGATGGCGCGCAGTGCGGTTGCCCGTCAGCTGGTGAAGCTGGGTGGCCGTCCGGAATACCGTCAGGGCGTGGTCACCGACAACGGTAACGTCATCCTCGACGTCCACGGCCTGGAAATTCTCGACGCGATTGCCCTGGAAAACGCCATCAACGGCATTCCAGGCGTTGTTACCGTAGGGTTATTTGCCAACCGCGGCGCGGACGTGGCACTGATAGGTACGGCCGACGGCGTCAAAACCATCGTAAAATGATCTGACGGGGGGAGTGCTCCCCCCGCTAAAAAATTTTTGAAAAGCTAAATTTGGTGACTTGTGTCACGCTTTTCCGCCTCTTTTGCCGATCCTGCCACGTTTGTAAATTTCCTCAGCATTTTACTCTGTCATTTTGCCCTGTATGACTTTTCTTCAGAGTGCCGACGCAAACGTTCATATTGCTGCAATAGTTTTTTTTGATATGTTGGCTACAGCGGATTTCAATCCAGCACAACATCAGTTCAGATAAAAACAGGGTCGGGGAAATGGCAAAGGTATCACTGGAGAAAGACAAGATTAAATTCCTGCTGGTCGAGGGCGTGCATCAGAAAGCGCTTGATAGCCTTCGTGCGGCGGGTTACACCAATATCGAATTTCACAAAGGCGCGCTGGACACGGAAGAGCTGAAAGCCGCCATCCGTGATGCCCACTTCATTGGCCTGCGATCCCGTACCCACCTGACTGAAGACGTGATTGCCGCGGCGGAAAAGCTGGTTGCCATTGGCTGTTTCTGCATCGGCACCAACCAGGTCGACCTGAACGCTGCCGCAAAACGCGGTATCCCGGTCTTTAACGCGCCGTTCTCGAACACCCGTTCCGTGGCGGAACTGGTGATTGGCGAACTGCTGCTGCTGCTGCGCGGTATTCCGGAAGCTAACGCCAAAGCGCACCGCGGCGTGTGGAACAAACTGGCCGCGGGCTCATACGAAGCCCGTGGTAAAAAGCTGGGTATCATCGGCTACGGCCACATCGGTACTCAGCTGGGGATCCTGGCGGAGTCGCTGGGGATGCATGTCTACTTCTATGATATCGAAAGCAAGCTGCCGCTGGGTAACGCGACGCAGGTGCAGCATCTCTCTGACCTGCTGAACATGAGCGACGTAGTCAGCCTGCACGTGCCGGAAAACGCCTCCACCAAAAACATGATGGGTGCGGAAGAGCTGGCGCTGATGAAGCCGGGCTCTCTGCTGATCAACGCCGCGCGCGGTACGGTGGTCGATATCCCTGCGCTGTGCGATGCGCTGAAGCGTAAACATCTGGCGGGTGCGGCCATCGACGTATTCCCGACAGAGCCTGCGACCAACAGCGATCCGTTTAACTCTCCGCTGTGCGAGTTCGACAACGTGATCCTGACGCCACACATCGGTGGTTCTACTCAGGAAGCGCAGGAGAATATCGGTCTGGAAGTGGCGGGCAAGCTGAGCAAATATTCCGACAACGGTTCAACGCTCTCTGCGGTGAACTTCCCGGAGGTGTCTCTGCCGCTGCATGGCGGTCGCCGTCTGCTTCACATCCACGAAAACCGTCCTGGCGTGCTGACCGCCATCAACCAGATCTTTGCCGAGCAGGGCGTCAACATCGCCGCGCAATATCTGCAAACCAACTCGCAGATGGGTTATGTGGTTATCGATATTGAAGCCGATGAAGACGTTGCCGAGAAAGCGCTGCAGAGCATGAAGGCTATTCCGGGGACGATTCGCGCACGCTTGCTTTACTGATAGTGTAGTTTGTGGTGTCGGGTGGCGCTTACGCTTACCCGACCTACAATGTCCGAGGATTTATGTAGGCCGGGTAAGGCATAGCCGCCACCCGGCTTTGTTCTACCAGACCCAGATTTTACTGGGCGTCACCACAGCCGGTAACGGCACATCCCATTTCTCCACCGGCAGGGCCTCTACAGCCTGGCAATCATGCGCATAACCCACCGGCTGTAGCCCGTACTCCTGCCAGTTTTGCAGCGTTCTGTCATAGAACCCGCCGCCCATGCCTAAACGCTGGCCCTGTTCATCAAACGCCACCAGCGGGGTAATCAGCACGTCCAGCCCGGACAGCGGTAATACGTCGCGCACGTCGAGTTTCGGTTCGGTAATTTTCAGACGATTTACCACCAGCTCGCTGTGCGGGTGGTAGTGTAGAAACAGCAAATTACCTTGGCTAAACGGATGCAGTACCGGCAGATAAACCTTCTTTCCGGCGCGCCAGAGCTGGTCGATAAGCGGCTGGGTATCCAGCTCGCCATCAAACGACAGAAACAGAGCGACCGTGTTCGCCATTACAACTGGCGGATACGCCATCATGCGAGCTGCGGCCTGCTGCGCAAAGTGTGCTTGTTGCTCGGACGTAAGCGCGCGACGACGCTGGCGAATAAGCTGACGGATATCCTGGCGTGAGGCAGAAACTTCAGGGAATTGAGTCATGGTAGTGGGTAGAAGAAGAAAGAGGGAATCTCCGAGATGCCGCCGCAGGCTGTAACCCTTGAACCCTTGGTTCAAGGTGAATGTGTCGTCATAGTTTTAAGGCTTCTCGGACGAACCGAGCATGCTCACCAACCATGGAGCGCCACATTCTTGTGGTATGAAATATCGGCTCAGGGGACTGGCCCGCTTGCGAACATCTCAGAGAAATTTTGTCTTCACAGTTACTCTACCATAGTCAACTGAGAAGTGTTATTCAAACTTTGGTCCCGGTCTTTCGGGATTGCGACCTTGATCAAGCAACGCCTGTTCAATGGTCTGCTGGAGCATTTTAATGCGCTGCTCCATGCTAGCCGCGTAGTCGCGGGTCTTCGCTTTTTCCTGAGTCAGTTCATAGCTGATGTTCAACGCGGCGATGAAAACCAGCTGCTCAGTATTTGTGACTCTAGTGCGTTCTTTTAGATCTTGCAACCGCTGATTCAAATCGTCCGCAGCCTGATTCAAAGCATCCCTTTGTTCAGGCGGACAATTCACTCGCAGTGAACGGCCAAAAATCTGGAGATCGACGGGTTGTGCAGACATGCCACCTTCCTGCTGATTGACTGCGCTGCCTTCGCTTACTGCCTCGGGGGCTGCGAAGGGGCGACACTATAGCTACCCTGATGTGAAGATACAAGCCCTTTTCTGGTATCACCAGGGTCCAAAGTGGTAGCATACCATGAATATCCTCCCTTTGATGACGAATGCGTATGTCTATACAGAACGAAATGCCTGGTTACAAGGATTTAAACCAGTTACTGAACCAGCAGGGAGTCGGTCTTACCCCTGCCGAAATGCACGGTCTGATCAGCGGCATACTGTGCGGCGGAAACAGCGACAGCTCATGGCAGCCGCTGATCCACGACCTCACAAACGAAGGGCTGGCTTTTGGCCACGAACTGGCGGAAGCGCTGCGAAAAATGCACGCGGCCACCAGCGATTCGCTGGAAGACGATGGCTTCCTTTTTCAGCTTTATCTGCCTGAAGGCGACGATGTCAGCGTCTTCGATCGTGCCGATGCGCTCGCAGGTTGGGTAAACCACTACCTGCTTGGCCTGGGCGTTACCCAGCCTAAGCTTGATAAAGTCACCGGCGAAGCGGGTGAAGCGATCGACGATCTGCGTAACATTGCCCAGCTCGGCTACGATGAAGAGGAAGACCAGGAAGAGCTGGAGATGTCTCTCGAAGAAATTATCGAGTACGTGCGCGTGGCGGCGCTGCTGTGCCACGACAACTTTACGCGCTCGCAGCCGACCGCGCCGGAAGTTCGCAAGCCAACCTTACATTAAGAAAAATAACGCACAGGAGGGTGTCATGGTTATCTCGCAACAAGAGTATTTGCGCCGTCGTCAGGCGCTGCTGGCAAACATGCAGCCGGGCAGCGCGGCGCTGATTTTTGCCGCGCCAGAGGTGACGCGCAGCGCCGACAGCGAATACCCCTATCGCCAGAGCAGCGATTTTTGGTACTTCACCGGCTTTAACGAACCGGAAGCGGTGCTGGTGCTGATTAAGAGCAATGACACCCATAACCACAGCGTGATTTTCAACCGCGTACGAGACTTAACCGCTGAAATCTGGTTTGGCCGCCGCTTAGGGCAAGAGGCCGCACCGGAAAAGCTGGGCGTTGACCGTGCGCTGGCGTTTAGCGAAATCAACCAGCAGCTCTATCAGCTGCTAAACGGCCTCGACGTGCTCTACCACGCGCAGGGCGAATATGCTTACGCCGATGAGATTGTTTTCACCGCGCTGGATAAGCTGCGCAAAGGCTCGCGCCAGAACCTGTCCGCGCCCGCCACCCTCACGGACTGGCGTCCGGTAGTGCACGAGATGCGCCTGTTCAAATCTGAAGAAGAGCTGAACGTGATGCGCCGTGCGGGCGAAATCAGCGCGCTGGCGCACACCCGCGCGATGGAAAAATGCCGTCCCGGGATGTTCGAATATCAGCTGGAAGGCGAAATTCATCACGAATTTAACCGTCACGGTGCGCGCTTCCCGTCCTACAACACCATCGTTGGCGGTGGGGAAAACGGCTGCATTCTGCACTACACCGAAAACGAAAGCGCGCTGCGCGACGGCGATCTGGTTTTGATTGACGCCGGTTGCGAATATCAGGGCTATGCGGGCGACATCACCCGTACTTTCCCGGTGAACGGTAAATTTTCACCGGCGCAGCGGGCAATTTATGACATCGTTCTCGAGTCACTTGAGACGGCGCTCACGCTGTATCGGCCAGGCACCTCTATTCAGGAGGTGACCGGCGAAGTCGTGCGCATCATGGTGACCGGGCTGGTGAAGCTCGGCATTCTGAAAGGCGACGTGGACACCCTGATTACCGAGAATGCCCATCGTCCGTACTTTATGCACGGCCTGAGCCACTGGCTGGGGCTGGACGTGCACGACGTGGGCGCATACGCCCCTGAACGTTCACGCGTGCTGGAGCCGGGCATGGTGCTGACCGTCGAGCCGGGTCTGTACATCGCGCCGGATGCCGACGTGCCAGAGGAATACCGCGGAATCGGCATTCGTATTGAAGACGACATCGTCATCACCGAAACCGGCAACGAAAACCTGACCGCGAGCGTGGTGAAAAAAGCGGACGATATCGAGGCGCTGATGGCAGCGGCGCGCGCATGAGCGTGATTATCGTTGGCGGCGGCATGACGGGCGCCACGCTGGCCTTGGCTGTCTCGCACTTAACGAAGGGGCAACTTCCGGTGCATCTTGTCGAGGCGGTCGCCCCACAAACGAAGAATCACCCTGGTTTTGATTCCCGCGCCATTGCCCTGGCGCAGGGCACCTGCCAGCAGCTGTCCCGGATTGGCATCTGGCAGGCCATCGCCGACTGCGCCACCGCCATTAATACCGTGCACGTGAGCGATCGCGGCCATGCCGGGTTTGTGACGCTGGATGCCCACGATTACCGTATTGACGCGCTGGGTCAGGTCGTTGAACTGCACGATATTGGCCTGCGCCTGTTCCGCCTGTTGCAGGACGCGCCGGGCGTTACGCTGCACTGCCCGGCACGCGTTGCCAGCTTCACCCGCAGTGAAGAGGCGGTCAGCGTAACGCTGGACAATGGCATCGTGCTCGACGGACAGCTTTTGGTTGCGGCGGACGGGTCGCGCTCGGCGCTCGGCACCCAGTGCGGCGTAGAGTGGCGACAGCAGCCTTACGGGCAGGTCGCGGTCATTGCGAACGTCTCGACCGCAGCAGAACACAACGGCCGGGCATTTGAACGCTTTACCCAGCACGGTCCGCTGGCGATGCTGCCTATGACGGACGGGCGCTGCTCGCTGGTCTGGTGCCACCCGCAGGATAAAGCCGAAGAGGTTAAGGCCTGGTCCGACGAACGCTTTTGTACCGAGCTGCAGAAAGCCTTTGGCTGGCGGCTGGGGCGTATTACCCATGCCGGGAAACGTGCGGTCTATCCGCTGTCGTTAACCACGGCATCACAGTCTGTTTCTCACCGCGTGGCGCTGGTCGGCAATGCGGCGCAAACCCTCCACCCCATCGCCGGCCAGGGCTTTAACCTCGGCCTGCGGGATGTGATGAGCCTTGCCGAAACGCTTTCGCAGGCATGGAGCGAACAAAAAGACTGTGGCGCTTACCCGGTGCTAAGCCATTACCAGACGCGACGCCAGGCCGATAAAGAGGCGACAATTGGCGTCACCGATGGTTTAGTCCATCTCTTTGCCAATCGCTGGGCGCCGCTGGTTGCTGGCCGCAACCTCGGGCTGATGGCGATGGAACTGTTCATTCCGGCACGTGACGTGCTGGCGCAGCGGACCCTGGGTTGGGTTGCGCGTTAAGGAGTTATCACCGTGCAAAATGTTGATGTTGCCATCGTTGGCGGCGGAATGGTTGGGCTGGCGCTGGCCTGTGGATTGCAGGGCAGCGGACTGCGCGTGGCGGTGCTGGAGCAAAAGCCGCCTCAGCCCGTCGCACCTGATGCCCCGCCAGAACTCCGCGTCTCGGCGATTAACGCGGCCAGCGAAAAGCTGCTGACGCGTCTCGGCGTCTGGTCAGATATCGTCGCCCAGCGCGCCAGCTGCTATCACGGCATGGAAGTGTGGGACAAAGACAGCTTTGGCCATATTGCCTTCGATGATGAAAGTATGGGCTATAGCCATCTGGGCCATATCATTGAGAATGGGGTGATCCATCACGCGCTGTGGCAGAAAGCAGAGCTGTGCAGCGACGTGACGCTGGTCGCGCCTGCGCAGATCCAGCAGGTGGCGTGGGGCGAAAACGAGGCGTTTATCACCCTGCAAAGCGGCGACATGCTGACCGCGCGTCTGGTGGTCGGTGCCGACGGCGCAAACTCCTGGCTGCGTAATAAAGCCGATATCCCGCTGACGTACTGGGATTACCGCCATCATGCGATGGTGGCAACAATCCGTACCGAAGAGCCGCACGGCGGCGTGGCCCGGCAGATTTTCCACAACGACGGTATTCTGGCCTTCCTGCCGCTTGCCGATCCGCACCTGTGCTCGATTGTCTGGTCCTTAGTGCCGGAAAAAGCGCAGCAGATGCAGGAGGCGACGCCCGAGGCCTTTAACCAGGCGCTGTGCGTGGCGTTTGATAACCGCCTTGGCCTGTGCACGCTTGAAAGCGAGCGTCAGGTGTTCCCGTTAACCGGCCGCTACGCGCGCCAGTTTGCCGCGCATCGTCTGGCGCTGGTGGGCGATGCCGCGCATACCATTCATCCGCTGGCCGGGCAGGGCGTCAACCTCGGCTTTATGGACGCGGCGGAGCTGGTTGAGGAACTGCGCCGCCTGCATCGTGAAGGCAAAGATATCGGTCAGCATCTCTACCTGCGTCGCTACGAGCGCAGCCGCAAGCACAGTGCGGCGATGATGCTGGCAGGGATGCAGGGCTTCCGCGAGCTGTTTGCCGGGGCAAATCCGGCGAAGAAACTGCTGCGCGATATCGGTCTTAAACTCGCAGATACCCTTCCGGGTGTTAAACCTCAACTTCTCCGTCAGGCGATGGGTCTTAACGACCTGCCGGACTGGCTTAAATAATATTGACCCCCGTCACACTATAATTTCCCGGCCTCTGCGCCGGGGAAATCCCCTCGTTTGAAATATTCTAATTTCACGTCATTTTTCGCATTAGATAATCTAATGTCGTGTTTTTCTTGTTACGGAAATTCGGCCCGTTTTTCCGCACGAAATATCACCATGTGCTAAATCCTGTTAGATCATTGTTAATTTTGTGCGGGGTTAATCGCATTTTTCCAGTGAATAACTCTGTAGGCTTTTCAGCGTTTTTTGGTCATAAGCTAATGTGATGACCCGTTTTACCTTATGGTTAACCGCCGGTTTCGGTGGTAAGTTCAGGTAAAAGAGAACGTTTGCGTCGGCATTCGGGAACGAGGCCGATACCGGGTTTCACGGTGAATTTTTCAACGAGGACAAGATGGCTCAACAGACTCCTTTGTACGAACAGCACGTGTTATGCGGCGCCCGCATGGTGGACTTCCACGGCTGGATGATGCCGTTGCACTACGGGTCGCAGATTGATGAGCACCACGCGGTGCGCACCGATGCCGGTATGTTCGACGTGTCCCATATGACGATTGTCGACCTGCGCGGTAGCCGCACCCGGGAGTTTTTGCGTTATCTGCTGGCAAACGACGTCGCTAAGCTGAAGACGCCGGGTAAAGCGCTCTATACCGGCATGCTGAATGCTTCGGGCGGCGTGATTGATGACCTCATCGTCTATTACTTCACTGAAGATTTCTTCCGCCTCGTTGTAAACTCCGCCACCCGCGAAAAAGACCTCTCCTGGATCACCCAACACGCTGAACCTTATGCCATCGACATCACCGTCCGTGACGATCTGTCGCTAATCGCCGTGCAGGGGCCAAACGCGCAGGCGAAAGCCGCCTCTCTGTTTAACGACGAGCAGCGCAAAGCCACAGAGGGCATGAAGCCTTTCTTCGGCGTGCAGGCGGGGGATCTGTTTATCGCCACTACCGGCTACACCGGTGAAGCGGGCTACGAAATTGCGATGCCAAACGAGAAGGCCGCTGATTTCTGGCGTGCGCTGGTGGAAGCGGGCGTGAAGCCAGCGGGCCTGGGCGCGCGCGATACCCTGCGTCTTGAAGCGGGTATGAACCTCTACGGCCAGGAGATGGACGAAGGCGTCTCTCCGCTGGCCGCCAACATGGGCTGGACCATCGCATGGGAACCGGCTGACCGTGACTTTATTGGCCGTGAAGCACTGGAGATGCAGCGCGAGAAGGGTACCGAACAGCTGGTGGGGCTGGTGATGAAGGAAAAAGGCGTGCTGCGCGGCGAACTGCCGGTGCGCTTCACCGATGCCGACGGCAATCATCTCGAAGGCGTGATCACCAGCGGCACCTTCTCCCCGACGCTGGGCTACAGTATTGCACTGGCACGCGTGCCGGCGGGCATTGGCGACACGGCGGTGGTACAGATCCGCAACCGCGAAATGCCGGTCCACGTGACCAAACCGATTTTTGTTCGCGCCGGTAAGCCGGTCGCCTAATCATTTTTATCAGGAGAACTTCAATGAGCAATGTGCCAGCAGAACTGAAATACAGCAAAGAACACGAGTGGCTGCGCAAAGAGGCGGACGGCACTTACACCGTAGGGATCACCGAGCACGCGCAAGAGCTGCTGGGCGACATGGTGTTTGTTGACCTGCCTGACGTGGGCACGACCGTTAGCGCGGGCGACGACTGCGCCGTGGCGGAGTCCGTAAAAGCGGCATCTGACATCTACGCTCCTGTGAGCGGCGAAATCGTTGCCGTCAACGACGCGCTGAGTGATTCGCCAGAGCTGGTGAACAGCGAGCCGTATGAAGGCGGCTGGATCTTCAAGATCAAAGCCAGCGACGAATCTCAGGTTGCCGCGCTGCTGGATGCGACCGCGTACGAAGCACTACTGGAAGACGAGTAAGCCATTATCCCTCTCCCCTTTGGGGAGAGGGTAGGGTGAGGGGAACAGACGACACCCTCACCCCAGCCCTCTCCCTTAGGGAGAGGGAGAAAACACATTCACTGCACGTTTCAGGAACCATCGCTCATGACACAGACTTTAAGCCAGCTTGAAAACCGTGGCGCCTTCATTGAACGTCACATTGGGCCGGATGCTAAGCAACAGCAGGAGATGCTGAAGACAGTTGGCGCGGATTCATTAAACGCACTGATCGGCCAGATTGTGCCAAAAGACATCCAGCTTGCCACGCCGCCTCAGGTGGGGGAAGCCACCACGGAATTCGCCGCGCTGGCGGAGCTGAAGGCTATCGCAGGCCTGAACAAGCGCTATAAGTCTTACATTGGCATGGGCTACACCAACGTGCAGTTGCCGCCGGTTATCCTGCGCAACATGCTGGAGAACCCGGGCTGGTACACCGCTTACACCCCGTATCAGCCAGAAGTCTCCCAGGGCCGTCTGGAAGCGCTGCTGAACTTCCAACAGGTGACGCTGGATCTGACCGGTATGGATATTGCCTCCGCCTCGCTGCTGGATGAAGCCACCGCTGCCGCCGAAGCAATGGCGATGGCAAAACGCGTCAGCAAGCTGAAAAATGCTAACCGCTTCTTCGTGGCGGCGGACGTGCATCCTCAGACGCTGGACGTTGTGCGCACCCGTGCGGAAACCTTCGGCTTTGACGTGATCGTCGACGACGCTGACAAAGTGCTGGATCACCAGGACGTCTTCGGCGTACTGCTGCAGCAGGTAGGTACGACGGGTGAAGTACACGACTACGGCACGCTGATTGCCGAGCTGAAGTCCCGCAAAGTGGTTGTCAGCGTTGCCGCCGATTTTATGGCGCTGGTGCTGCTGACGGCGCCGGGCAAACAGGGCGCGGATATTGTCTTCGGCTCTGCGCAACGCTTTGGCGTGCCGATGGGCTACGGCGGCCCGCACGCGGCGTTCTTCGGCGCGAAAGATGAATTCAAACGCTCCATGCCTGGCCGCATTATCGGCGTCTCAAAAGATGCTGCCGGTAACACCGCCCTGCGCATGGCGATGCAGACTCGCGAGCAGCATATCCGCCGCGAGAAAGCGAACTCCAACATCTGTACCTCCCAGGTGCTGCTTGCAAACATCGCCAGCCTGTACGCCGTGTTCCACGGCCCGGCTGGCCTGAAGCGCATTGCCAGCCGCATTCACCGCCTGGCCGATATTCTGGCCTGTGGTCTGCAGCAGAAAGGCCTCAAGCTGCGCCACGCTCACTACTTCGACACTCTGTGTGTGGAAGTGGCGGACAAAGCGGCGGTGCTGGCGCGTGCGAATGCGGCAGAGATCAACCTGCGCAGCGACATCCACAACGCGGTCGGCATTACGCTGGATGAAAGTACCACCCGTGACGATATTCTGAACCTGTTCAGCGTGTTGCTGGGTGACGCGCACGGTCTGGACATTGATGCGCTCGACAAAGAGGTCGCGCTCGACAGCCGCTCCATTCAGGAAAGCATGCTGCGTGTTGACGCGATCCTGACCCATCCGGTGTTCAACCGCTACCACAGCGAAACCGAGATGATGCGCTATATGCACTCTCTGGAGCGCAAGGATCTGGCGCTGAACCAGGCGATGATCCCGCTGGGCTCCTGCACCATGAAGCTGAACGCCGCGGCAGAGATGATCCCTATCACCTGGCCTGAGTTCTCCGAACTACACCCGTTCTGCCCGCCAGAGCAGGCGGAAGGTTATCATATGATGATCAACCAGCTTTCCGACTGGCTGGTGAAGCTGACCGGTTATGACGCGCTCTGCATGCAGCCGAACTCCGGCGCACAGGGCGAATACGCGGGCCTGCTGGCGATCCGTCACTATCATGAAAGCCGCAACGAAGGACACCGCGATATCTGCCTGATCCCAAGCTCTGCTCACGGCACCAACCCGGCCTCTGCCCAGATGGCGGGCATGGAAGTGGTGGTCGTGGCGTGCGATAAGAACGGCAACATCGATCTGGCAGACCTGCGTGCGAAAGCCGAACAGGCGGGCGACAAGCTCTCCTGCATCATGGTGACCTACCCGTCCACCCACGGCGTATACGAAGAGACCATCCGTGAAGTGTGCGAAGTGGTGCACCAGTTTGGCGGTCAGGTTTACCTCGACGGCGCAAACATGAACGCTCAGGTGGGCATTACCTCTCCGGGCTTTATTGGCGCGGACGTGTCGCACCTGAACCTGCACAAAACCTTCTGCATCCCGCACGGCGGTGGCGGCCCGGGCATGGGCCCAATCGGCGTGAAAGCGCACCTGGCACCGTTTGTGCCGGGCCACAGCGTGGTGCAGATTGAAGGCATGCTAACCCGTCAGGGCGCGGTCTCTGCGGCACCGTTCGGTAGCGCCTCTATCCTGCCAATCAGCTGGATGTACATCCGCATGATGGGCGCGGAAGGGCTGAAGCAGGCGAGCCAGGTGGCGATCCTGAACGCTAACTACATTGCGACTCGCCTGAAGTCCGCCTTCCCGGTGCTCTACACAGGCCGCGACGGTCGCGTGGCGCACGAGTGCATCCTCGATATTCGTCCGCTGAAAGAGCAGACCGGTATTAGCGAGCTGGATATCGCCAAGCGTCTGATCGACTACGGCTTCCACGCGCCAACCATGTCGTTCCCGGTTGCGGGGACGCTGATGGTGGAGCCGACCGAGTCTGAAAGCAAAGCCGAGCTGGATCGCTTTATCGACGCGATGCTGGCCATCCGCATGGAGATCGACCGCGTGCAGGACGGCGAATGGACGCTGGAAGATAACCCGCTGGTTAACGCCCCGCACACTCAGCACGAGATGGTGGCAGAGTGGAACCACGGCTACTCCCGCGAACTGGCCGTCTTCCCGGCAGGCGTGGCGAACAAATACTGGCCGACCGTGAAGCGTCTTGATGATGTCTACGGCGACCGTAACCTGTTCTGCTCCTGCGTACCGATGAGCGAATACCAGTAATTATTTGCCATACTGTAGGCCGGGTAAGCGTAAGCGCCACCCGGCTTTTTTTTATCTGGAGGTTGTGAATGGCAATTGCACTGGTCACCGGCGCGAGCCGGGGCATTGGGAAAGCCACCGCGCTGCAGCTGGCACGTGAAGGCTACACCGTGGCGGTAAACTATCACCACAACATTAAATCCGCGACGGACGTGATCAACCAGATCGTTGAGGCGGGCGGTAAAGCGTTTGCCGTGCGTGCGGACATCAGCGACGAAGCTCAGGTGCTGGCGATGTTTGACAGCCTCGATCGTGAAGGCGAGCCGCTTCGTGCGCTGGTCAATAATGCGGGCATTCTGTTTGAGCAATCCACTATCGAGAATCTCTCCGCTGAGCGCATTAACCGCGTCCTTGCGACCAACGTCACGGGCTACTTTCTCTGCTGTCGGGAAGCGGTAAAACGCATGTCCATCAAACATGGCGGCAAGGGTGGGGCGATAGTGAACGTCTCTTCCGCGGCATCGCGTCTGGGCGCGCCGGGTGAATATGTGGATTATGCCGCGTCCAAGGGAGCGGTGGATTCGCTGACAACCGGGCTATCGCTGGAGGTGGCGGCACAGGGTATCCGCGTGAATTGCGTGCGGCCCGGGCTTATCTATACTGATATTCACGCATCCGGCGGGGAGCCGGGGCGGGTGGATCGCGTGAAATCGCTGCTGCCGATGCAGCGCGGCGGCCAGCCGGAAGAGGTGGCCCAGGCGATTGTCTGGCTGCTGAGCGAGAAGGCGTCGTACGTAACGGGTAGTTTTATCGAGTTAGCGGGTGGGAAATAAACCCCTCACCCTAACCCTCTCCCCAAAGGGGAGAGGGGATCACTGCGTTAAAGTTTTTCGCCGTTGCTGGCAATCACTTCCTTATACCAGTTAAAGCTCTTCTTACGGGAGCGCGACATGTCGCCCGTTCCGTCGTCGTGCTTGTTCACGTAGATAAAGCCGTAGCGCTTGCTGTACTGGCCGGTGGTGAACGATACGCAGTCGATGCAGCCCCACGGGGTATAGCCCATCAGATCCACGCCATCGTGCGTGACGGCTTTGATCATCTCTTCCACGTGTGCACGCAGGTAGTCAATACGATAGTCATCGTTGATGCTGCCGTCTTCTTCCACTTTGTCATAGGCGCCGAAGCCGTTTTCCACGATAAACAGCGGCTTCTGATAACGCTCGTACAGCTCGCACAGGGAATAACGCAGGCCCACCGGGTCAATCTGCCAGCCCCAGTCGGACGCCTTCACGTGCGGGTTCGGCACACTGCCTTCAAAGCCGGAGATGGCGTCACCGGTACCGCCTTCCGCCTTCACCGCGTTGGTCATGTAGTAGCTGAAACCTAAGTAGTCGCAGGTACCTTCACGCAGGATCTGCTCGTCGCCTGCCTCCATTTTGATGGAGAAGCCGCGGCGCTCCCACTCGTTCAACACGTAGGACGGGTAGTAACCACGCAGCTGGACGTCGGTAAAGACATAGCGCTCGCGCATCGATTCCTGGGCGAACATCACGTCTTCCGGTTTGCAGGAGAATGGATAGAGCGCCACCATGGCCAGCATGCAGCCGACTTTCATCTCCGGGTTGATGCGGCGCGCGGCTTTCACCGCCAGGGCGCTGGCCACAAACTGGTGGTGCAGGACCTGGTACATGGTCTCTTCCGGATTGTCATGTTCGGTATAGACCACGCCTGAGCAGCAGTAACCGAACAGCGGCGCGCGCCAGTTACGCTGGTTATTGATTTCGTTGAAGGTCATCCAGTATTTGACCTTGTTTTTGTAGCGCTCGAAGACCACTTCCGCGAAGCGCACAAAGAAATCGACCACTTTACGGTTGGTCCAGCTACCGTACTCCTGCACCAGGTGCAGCGGCATTTCGAAGTGGGAGAGGGTGATCACCGGTTCGATGTTGTACTTCAGCAGCTCATCGAACATGTCGTCGTAGAATTTTAGCCCTTCCTCGTTTGGCTGCGTTTCGTCACCTTTCGGGAATATGCGTGTCCAGGCAATAGAGGTACGGAAGCACTTGAAGCCCATCTCGGCAAACAGCTTGATGTCTTCTTTATAGTGGCCGTGGAAATCGATGGCCTCATGATTGGGGTAATATTTACCCGGCACCACCTCCTGCGTGATTTCGCGCGGCACGCCGTGTGCGCCGCCGGTCAAGACGTCGCAAATGCTTGGCCCTTTGCCGCCTTTGTTCCAGCCGCCTTCAACCTGGTGAGCGGCAACCGCGCCACCCCATAAAAAATCTTTTGGTAAGGTTAATTTTTTCATCGCTGCTATTCTCAATAAATGGCTTATTTGTATTGAGTCTAGCAAAGCGAAATTTAATGTCACGATATAACAATTTGCGGAAATTGTGATTTGTCACATCAAAAAAACAGGGTGTTTTATTCCGTCAGTTTCTTCGCCAGCTTGCGTCCGAGGGATTCCAGAATATAGATGACGGGGATTTGCGTGGTGATATCGTAGACGCCGCCAATTCGCGTCTGGGGAACGTGCCAGGAGAGATTAAAGTCCGCCAGTTTTGCCAGGCGAGAGTGCTCATGGCTGGTGATGGAGAGCACCTTACAGTGATGCAGGCTGAACTGGCTGGCGAAGCGCAGTATCTCCTCGGTTTCGCCCGAGACGGAGAGCACAATGGCCAGCGCATTTTTCGCCATATCATTGGTGACCGGGAAATAAGGGTCATCAATATGATTACTGAATTTACCAATATTCGAAAAGAAACGTGCGCCATATTTCGCCAGTGAGCCTGACGTGCCCGCCCCGACAAAAATAATGCGCTCTGAAGAGAGAATGATATTTACCGCGTCATTTAATAACGCGTCGAACTCTTCATTATTCACGCTTTTAAAGAAGCTGATAATTTCGCTGGCACCGAAATTCGCCTGCTGGGGCTCATTCTGCTCAAGATAGAGCTTAAAGCGCACGCGAAATTCCGAATATCCTTCGCAGTTGAGCTTGCGGCAAAAGCGCAGGATGGTGGTGGTTGAGACGCCGGCCGCATCCGCCAGCTCGCGGATGGTCATATACATCACTTTGTCTCGATTTTTGATGACATAGTTGTAGACCATCATCTCCAGGTTATTGAGACTGGCAATGGCGGAGTGGGTGAACATACTCACTGTGGCAAAACTCTCATTCAGACCTCATTTATCCATCATAACATGCAGCCAGACGGCACGGGCCAATTTTATGCCATTGATTAGTAACGCTTAAATTTTTATGTGAACAAATGTCAGGTGAATTGTTTGTTTATGTTTTTGATTTTTATTATAAAAATTTACGTTAAAATTATTTTAGCTAACAGGTGTTCACTGGAATCATTCTCAGTTAGCATAGTCATGCGATGAATAATCATCTTTAGTTTTCCCGGAGTTTTGTATGGCGAGCAGACCATTAATCGCACAGGGATATTCGCTGGCTGAGGAAGTAGCCAACAGCATCAGCCACGGCATTGGCCT
Organism: Enterobacter sp. MG-EB028; assembly: GCF_056673305.1. Taxonomy (NCBI): domain Bacteria; kingdom Pseudomonadati; phylum Pseudomonadota; class Gammaproteobacteria; order Enterobacterales; family Enterobacteriaceae; genus Enterobacter; species Enterobacter sp. MG-EB028. Next base: position 3,934,250 of record NZ_CP195079.1, on the reverse strand, counting down.
GGTGTTTGGGATTGTCGGTTTAGTGTTATTGCTGGTACAGGCGGTAGATACCAATGCCAGCGCGATGGCGATTACCAGCTATAGCCTGTATGGCGGAAGCATGATCCTGCTGTTCCTGGCGTCGACGCTCTATCACGCGATTCCGCATCAACGGGCCAAAATATGGCTCAAGAAATTTGACCACTGCGCTATCTATCTGCTGATTGCGGGTACCTATACGCCTTTCCTGCTGGTGGGGCTAAACTCACCGCTGTCGCGCGGCCTGATGATAGTTATCTGGAGCCTGGCACTGCTGGGGATCCTGTTTAAGCTGACGATTGCGCACCGGTTTAAGGTGTTGTCGCTTGTCACCTATCTGACGATGGGCTGGCTGTCACTGATTGTAGTGTATCAGCTGGCGATTAAGCTGGCGGTCGGCGGGGTAACGCTGCTGGCCGTGGGTGGCGTGGTGTACTCGCTGGGCGTTATTTTCTACGTCTGCAAGCGCATCCCGTACAATCATGCTATCTGGCACGGTTTTGTTCTGGGCGGCAGCGTATGCCACTTTTTGGCGATTTATTTGTACGTGGGGCAGGTGTAGTTTTTTCCACCGTGCGGGCGGTGGCCCTCACCCCGGCCCTCTCCCACAGGGAGAGGGAGGACACCTGTCGACGATTACTCTTCCAGTGAATACGGCAGCGGCTCAATACTCAACGTATTGGCGTCGTCGCGCACGCGGAACACGCTGTCGGCTTCCATGTCGTTGTTCATGACGGCTTGAACCAAAAGACGGCCATCCTCCAGCTGTACGGCAGCTAACACGGTGCCTGTACGGCGCCAGTTATCGCCCATCTTCAGTTCTAAGTCTTCACCCGCTTCCGGTACGCGGCTGGCATGGCCCACCAGTGTCCACAGCGCGCGTTTGTTTGCCCCACGGAATTTTGCACGCGCCACCATTTCCTGGCCGGTGTAACAGCCCTTTTTAAAGCTGATGCCGCCCAGCGCCTGAAGGTTCGTTGCCTGGGGGATAAACTGCGCGCTGTTTGCGGCGTCAATCACCGGCAGACCCGCTTCGATGTTCAGCGCCAGCCACTGCTGGCTGTTGTTGAGCTGCGCTTCGCCGCGCAGCGCATCGGTCACGCGTTCGGCGGTTGCGGCATCCGTGACTAACAGGAAGCGCTCTGCCGGGTGTTCAAACCACAGAATGGAGGTCGCGCCCTCGCTGACCACCTGTTTTTCTGCATCCGGCAGTTCAGCAAACAGGTTTTTCAGCGCTGCACGCGCCTGGAAGCCCGCCACGCCCAGTAGAACATGTTCGTCGTCCGGGGCGATGGTGACTTTGGAAAAGACTGCGTATTTTTTCAGCTCTTTGAGCTGCGCATCACGCAGGCTGCGGCGTTCGATAAAGGCAAACCCATCCTGACGGCGGAACAGACGCAGGTTGCTCCACATTTTGCCTTTAGGATCGCAGTGCGCGGCCAGCAGATGCTGGTGTTCAGTCATCTGCGCGACATCCGCGGTGACCTGACCCTGCAGGTATTTTTCGGCGTCAGCGCCGGAGAGGGTAGCCAGCGCCCAGTCATCAAGAGAAATAAGCGTCAGCGGCAGACGCGCAGAGGCGGCGGGCTGGCGAGGAGAAAATGGTGTAAATGCCATAACGATATCCTGAATTGCTTAACGCTTTGATAATGCCTAATGGTAAAAGAGCCTGCAGGCATTGCAAGCGCTTTCAGCAGACCATTTGTGCCATAAACCGGTTATGCGTAGCGCTAAGCAAAATAGTGTAATCCGCTGTCTTTGTAGGGAATATTCTGGAAGCCAGCTCCTCGATCGCAATATTCCAGTAATGAAACGGTCAAAAACACGTTACACTAGCTGGTGTCCCCGTAAAGAAATTAAGAACAGAGAACGGGGTACCGACTGTGCCAAACGTAATGCAGGAAACTGAACATGGATATTAACAACAAGGCCCGTATTCACTGGGCATGCCGTCGCGGCATGCGTGAACTTGATATTTCCATCATGCCTTTCTTCGAATATGAGTACGACAGCTTAAGCGATGATGATAAGCGTCTGTTTGTTCGGTTGCTCGAGTCTGACGATCCGGATTTATTCAACTGGCTGATGAACCACGGCAAACCCGCCGACACCGAGTTGCAACGGATGGTGCAATTAATTCAAACACGGAATCGGGAACGTGGTCCTGTGGCAATCTGATCTTCGCGTCTCGTGGCGCTCGCAGTGGATGTCTTTATTGCTCCACGGCCTGGTTGCGGCCATCGTGTTGCTGATGCCGTGGCCCCTGAGCTATACGCCGCTGTGGCTGCTGTTGCTGTCATTTGTTGTTTTTGACAGCGTACGCAGCCAGCGTCGCATTAATGCGCGCCAGGGTGAAATCAAGTTACTGATGGACTCCCGCCTGCGCTGGCAGGGAAAAGAGTGGGATATTCTTGGTATGCCCTGGATGCTCAACTCCGGGATGATGTTACGGTTACGCAAGGTTGATGGCGGACGTTGCCAGCACCTGTGGCTGGCGGCTGACAGCATGGACGCGTCAGAATGGCGGGATCTGCGCCGGATGTTGCTGCAACAGCCGACGCAGGAGTAGGGGGCGTTAGCTAAATTTTTCTGCCATTTCGCCGAGGATCTGCTCGCACCAGGTCTGCAGGCGCTCGTCGCTGAGATCGTACTGATTGGTTTCATCCAGCGCGAGCCCAACAAACAGCTCGCCGTCGGCAATAATCGGTTTTTTACTGGTGAATTCATACCCTTCGGTTGGCCAGTAGCCGATAAACGTCGCCCCTTTTGGTGCCAGCTTGTCGTGCAGCATGCCGAGTGCGTCCAGGAACCATTCGCCGTAGCCCAACTGGTCACCCATGCCGTACATCGCAATAATTTTACCGTCGAAATTGACTGAATCGAGCTGATCCCAGATGGCTTCCCAGTCTTCCTGTATCTCCCCAAAATCCCAGGTTGGGATGCCGAGGATCAGCACATCGTACTGTTCCATCAGCGCGACCGCGTCATCTTTCAGGTTATGCAACGTCACCAGTTCCGGGCCAATGATGTCGCGAATTTTCTCTGCCGCCATCTCGGTGTAGCAGGTGCTGGAACCATAGAACAGACCAATATTCATCGCGTAACTATCTCAATTCATGCTTTGACATTGCGCGTAGTGTACCAGAAACCGGTCGCAATCAGGCATAATGGCCTGACTGCAAAATCAAAGGGGCTGATGTGGAAAAGGATCTCACACTCGTTGAACAGTTTCTCGACGCGCTGTGGCTGGAGAAAAATCTGGCTGAGAATACCCTCAGTGCCTACCGGCGCGATCTCTCCATGCTGGTGGAGTGGCTGGCGCGTCGGGAGCTATCGCTTGCAAGCGCGCAAAGTGACGACCTGCAGGCGCTGCTCGCTGAACGTGTAGAAGGGGGTTACAAAGCCACCAGCTCTGCACGATTGCTCAGCGCAATGCGTCGGCTTTTCCAGCATCTCTACCGCGAGAAGATTCGCGGGGACGATCCCAGCGCGCTGCTGGCGTCCCCGAAACTCCCGCAGCGGCTGCCGAAAGATCTTAGCGAAGCACAAGTTGAGAGATTATTACAGTCACCGGCTGTTGACCTGCCGCTGGAGTTACGCGATAAAGCCATGCTTGAGTTATTGTATGCTACCGGCTTGCGCGTTTCGGAACTGGTTGGCCTGACGATGAGCGACATCAGCCTGCGTCAGGGCGTGGTGCGCGTCATCGGTAAAGGAAACAAGGAGAGGCTGGTGCCGCTGGGTGAAGAGGCGGTTTACTGGCTGGAGACGTACCTTGAGCATGGCCGTCCGTGGTTGCTTAATGGCGTGTCTATCGACGTCCTGTTTCCGAGCCAGCGCGCGCAGCAGATGACGCGGCAAACGTTCTGGCATCGCATCAAGCATTACGCCACACTGGCGGGTATCGACAGTGAAAAGCTCTCGCCGCACGTATTGCGTCACGCCTTCGCGACGCATTTGTTAAACCACGGCGCAGATTTACGCGTGGTGCAGATGCTGCTGGGACACAGCGATCTTTCAACGACGCAAATTTACACCCATGTCGCGACGGAACGCCTGCGGCAGCTACACCAACAGCACCACCCTCGTGCGTGAGTGCCGACAAATTGTAACAGGATCACATATGAAAAAGTCTTTCGCGCTGCTCACCCTGCTGGCAGCCTCATTTACCGGCTTCGCCCATGCGGACGACGCCGCTATCAAACAGTCTCTGGCTAAGCTTGGCGTCACCAGCAGCGACATCCAGCCTGCGCCGGTTGCTGGCATGAAAACGGTACTGACCAACAGCGGCGTGCTGTACGTCACCGAAGACGGCAAACACTTCATTCAGGGGCCGCTGTACGACGTGAGCGGCGCGCAGCCGGTGAACGTCACCAACCAGCTGCTGATGAAAAACCTTAATGCGCTCGAAAAAGAGATGATCGTCTATAAAGCGGCGCAGGAAAAACACGTGATTACCGTCTTCACCGACATCACCTGCGGCTACTGCCACAAGCTGCATGAACAGATGAAAGACTACAACGCGCTGGGCATTACCGTGCGCTATCTGGCCTTCCCGCGCGCGGGCGTGCAGAGCCAGCCTGAACAGGACATGAAGGCGATCTGGTGTGCGAAAGACCGCAACAAAGCGTTTGATGACGCAATGAACGGCAAAGGCATTAAGCCTGCCTCCTGCGACATCGACATTGCTAACCACTACGCGCTGGGCGTGCAGTTTGGCGTGAGCGGGACGCCAGCGATTGTCCTGAGTAACGGCTATGTTGTTCCGGGTTATCAGGGACCAAAAGAGATGAAAGAGTTCCTCGACGCGCACCAGAAACAGTTTGGTGGTAAATAATTCGCGTGAAAGCCCCCATCAAATTGCGCCGCCGCGAGGCGGTTGAACCCGTTGATTTGCCGGACGATCTCCCGGCGCTGCTGAAGCGCCTCTACGCCAGCCGCGGCGTGCGTCGCTCTGAGGATCTTGAGCGCAGCGTGAAAGGGATGTTGCCCTGGCAGCAGCTGAACGGTATCGAGAAAGCTACCGAAATGCTCTACAACGCGCTTCGCGAGGGAACGCGCATTGTAGTGGTCGGGGATTTCGACGCCGACGGCGCAACCAGCACCGCGCTGAGTGTGCTCAGCCTGCGCGCACTGGGCTGCGATAACGTCACGTATCTGGTGCCGAACCGCTTTGAAGACGGCTATGGCCTCAGCCCGGAAGTTGTCGATCAGGCCCACGCCCGCGGTGCGCAGATGATCATGACCGTAGACAACGGGATCTCCTCCCATGCGGGCGTCGATCATGCTCACGCTTTGGGGATCCCGGTGCTGGTCACCGATCACCACCTGCCCGGCGATACGCTCCCCGCAGCGGAAGCGATTATTAACCCCAACCTGCGCGACTGCGATTTTCCATCGAAATCTCTCGCCGGCGTGGGGGTGGCGTTTTATCTGATGCTGGCGTTACGGACCCTGCTGCGTGATAAGGGCTGGTTCGAATCCCGCGGTATTGCCATACCAAACCTGGCCGAATACCTCGACCTGGTGGCGCTGGGCACCGTAGCGGACGTGGTGCCTCTTGATGCCAATAACCGCATTTTGACCTGGCAGGGCTTAAGCCGCATTCGTGCGGGCAAGTGCCGCCCCGGAATTAAGGCGCTGCTGGAGATTGCCAACCGCGATCCGCTCAAGCTGGCGGCAAGCGACCTGGGCTTTGCCCTCGGGCCGCGTCTGAATGCTGCCGGCAGGCTGGACGATATGTCCGTCGGCGTGGCGCTGCTGCTGTGCGACAACATAGGTGAAGCGCGCGTACTGGCCAACGAGCTGGACGCCCTGAACCAGACCCGTAAAGAGATTGAGCAGGGGATGCAGGCCGAAGCGCTGACCCTGTGCGAAAAGCTCGAACGCAGCGGCGATACGCTGCCGGGCGGGCTGGCGATGTACCATCCTGAGTGGCATCAGGGCGTGGTTGGCATTCTGGCGTCGCGCATTAAAGAGCGCTTCCACCGCCCGGTGATTGCGTTTGCACCCGCGGGCGACGGCACGTTGAAAGGCTCTGGCCGTTCGATTCAGGGGCTGCACATGCGCGATGCGCTTGAGCGTCTGGATACGCTGTACCCGGGTCTGATGATCAAGTTCGGCGGCCACGCGATGGCGGCTGGCTTGTCTCTGGATGAGGCGAAATTCGACGAGTTCCAGCGCCTGTTTGGCGAGCTGGTCACCGAGTGGATTGACCCGGCGCTGCTGCAGGGAGAGGTGGTCTCTGACGGTGAGCTGTCTGTCTCCGAAATGACGATGGACGTGGCGCAGATGCTTCGCGATGCCGGTCCATGGGGGCAGATGTTCCCGGAACCGCTGTTCGACGGGCGATTCCGCCTGCTGCAGCAGCGTATCGTCGGCGAACGTCACCTGAAGGTGATGGTCGAGCCCGTGGGCGGCGGACCGCTGCTGGACGGCATTGCTTTCAACGTTGACACATCTATCTGGCCGGACAACGGCGTGCGCGAGGTCGAACTGGCGTACAAACTGGATATCAACGAGTTTCGCGGTAACCGCACCCTTCAGATCATCATCGACAATATCTGGCCAATTTAGCGGCAGTAATCTCTATAAAAAAGGGCGTGGATTCGGTACAATCCCGCTCTTATCACCGCATTTTGACAAGTCCATAAAAGAAAACAGACCATGTTTGAAATTAATCCGGTAAAAAACCGTATTCAGGACCTCACGGAGCGCTCCGACGTTCTTAGGGGGTATCTTTGACTACGATGCCAAGAAAGAGCGTCTTGAAGAAGTAAACGCCGAGCTGGAACAGCCGGACGTCTGGAACGAACCTGAACGCGCACAGGCGCTGGGGAAAGAGCGTTCCTCTCTCGAAGCTATCGTAGATACGCTGGATCAAATGGCCCAGGGGCTGGAAGACGTTTCCGGTTTGCTGGAGCTGGCCGTCGAAGCCGACGACGAAGAGACCTTTAACGAAGCCGTGGCAGAACTCGACGTACTGGAAGAGAAGCTGGCGCAGCTGGAATTCCGTCGCATGTTCTCCGGCGAATACGACAGCGCTGACTGCTATCTCGATATTCAGGCAGGGTCTGGCGGTACCGAAGCACAGGACTGGGCCAGCATGCTGACGCGTATGTACCTGCGTTGGGCAGAGGCGCGCGGCTTCAAAACCGAAATTATCGAAGAGTCTGAAGGTGAAGTGGCCGGTATTAAATCCGTCACCATCAAGATCATTGGCGATTACGCCTACGGCTGGCTGCGTACCGAAACCGGCGTTCATCGTCTGGTGCGTAAGAGTCCGTTTGACTCCGGTGGCCGTCGTCATACCTCCTTCAGCTCCGCGTTTGTTTACCCGGAAGTTGACGAAGATATCGATATCGAAATTAACCCGGCGGACCTGCGTATTGACGTTTACCGTGCTTCCGGCGCGGGTGGTCAGCACGTTAACCGTACGGAATCTGCGGTGCGTATTACCCACATTCCAACCGGGCTGGTAACACAGTGCCAGAACGACCGTTCCCAGCATAAGAACAAAGACCAGGCCATGAAGCAGATGAAAGCGAAGCTTTATGAGCTGGAGATGCAGAAGAAAAATGCTGAGAAACAGGCGATGGAAGATAACAAGTCCGACATCGGTTGGGGCAGCCAGATCCGTTCTTACGTCCTTGATGACTCCCGCATCAAAGACCTGCGTACCGGGGTTGAAACCCGCAACACGCAGGCGGTGCTGGACGGCAGCCTGGACCAATTTATCGAAGCAAGTTTGAAAGCAGGGTTATGAGGAACCAACATGTCTGAACAACAAGCACAGGGCGCTGACGCGGTAGTCGATCTTAACAACGAACTGAAAACCCGCCGCGAGAAGCTGGCAGCGCTGCGCGAGCAGGGCGTGCCGTTCCCGAACGATTTTCGTCGTGACCACACCTCAGACCAACTGCACGCTGACTTCGACGGTAAAGAGAACGAAGAGCTGGAAGCGCTGAACGTTGAAGTGGCCGTTGCAGGCCGCATGATGACCCGTCGCATCATGGGTAAAGCCTCTTTCGTGACCTTGCAGGACGTTGGCGGCCGTATTCAGCTGTACGTTTCCCGTGACGACCTGCCGGAAGGCATCTACAACGAGCAGTTCAAGAAGTGGGACCTGGGCGATATCCTGGGCGCCAAAGGTAAGCTGTTCAAAACCAAAACTGGTGAACTGTCTATCCACTGCACCGAGCTGCGTCTGCTGACCAAAGCCCTGCGCCCGCTGCCGGACAAGTTCCACGGCCTGCAGGATCAGGAAGCGCGCTACCGTCAGCGTTATCTGGATCTCATCTCAAACGATGAATCCCGTAAGACCTTCAAAATTCGCTCCCAGATCATGGCCGGTATCCGCCAGTTCATGGTGAACCGCGACTTTATGGAAGTGGAAACCCCGATGATGCAGGTGATCCCAGGCGGCGCGTCTGCGCGTCCGTTCATCACCCATCACAATGCCCTGGACCTGGACATGTACCTGCGTATCGCGCCGGAACTGTACCTGAAGCGTCTGGTGGTCGGTGGTTTCGACCGCGTGTTCGAAATCAACCGTAACTTCCGTAACGAAGGTATCTCCGTTCGTCATAATCCAGAGTTCACCATGATGGAACTCTATATGGCGTATGCGGACTACAAGGATCTGATCGAGCTGACCGAATCCCTGTTCCGTACCCTGGCGCAGGACATTCTGGGCACCACACAGGTCCCTTACGGTGAAGAAGTGTTCGACTTCGGCAAGCCGTTCGAAAAACTGACCATGCGCGAAGCGATCAAGAAATACCGTCCGGAAACCAACATGGCGGATCTGGATAACTTCGACTCTGCGAAAGCAATCGCTGAAAGCATCGGTATTAAAGTGGAGAAGAGCTGGGGTCTGGGCCGTATCGTGACCGAAATCTTCGAAGAAGTGGCGGAAGCACACCTGATTCAGCCGACCTTCATTACTGAATACCCGGCTGAAGTTTCTCCTCTGGCACGTCGTAATGACGAGAACCCGGAGATCACTGACCGCTTTGAATTCTTCATCGGCGGCCGTGAAATCGGCAACGGCTTTAGCGAGCTGAACGATGCAGAAGACCAGGCGCAGCGCTTCCAGGATCAGGTTGACGCGAAAGCGGCAGGCGATGACGAAGCGATGTTCTTCGACGAAGACTACGTGACCGCACTGGAGCACGGCCTGCCACCAACTGCAGGTCTGGGTATTGGTATCGACCGTATGGTTATGCTGTTCACCAACAGCCACACCATCCGTGACGTTATCCTGTTCCCGGCGATGCGTCCGGTGAAATAAGGCGTTAAAATGTGAAAAAGCCCCGAAAGGGGCTTTTTTATTGCGCTGCGAACGCTCTCAGCGCCTCTCGTGCGGTGGTTGCTTCCAGTACCATCCACGGGCTAAAGCTCCAGGGCGCGGCGTCCAGCGCGCGGAATAACGACTCCAGCCTGACCCATTCAAATTCCATTACTTCATCGTGATTAATACACAGTTCGCTGGTAACGCGTGCCGCGAAGACCGGGCAAATTTCGTTTTCCACGATGCCGGAAGGATCGGTTTCACGGTAGCGAAACTCGGAGGCGACAGGCGTAATCGCGGTGATTTCAGCACCGACCTCATAGCGGCAGCGGCGGATAATCGCCTCTTCCGTCTTTTCACCGGATTGAGGGTGCCCGCAGACGGAGTTCGTCCAGACGCCCGGCCAGGCTTTTTTGCTTAACGCGCGTCGTGTGACCAGACATTCGCCTTCGGCGTTAAAGAGCCAGGATGAGAACGCCAGGTGCAGAGGGGTTTGGGCAGTATGCGCGGCGTACTTCTCCTGAGTGCCAATCACCATTCCCTGGTCATTTACCAAAATAACGTGTTCTTGAATACTCATTCATGCTCCAGTGCCAACGATGCGGATGGTTCTGCACCATCAGCAGGGAACATTATACGGCATTCTTATACGAACGGTTTGTCTCCAGGAGCGGAAAAGGGCTGACCCATATCTCTCCGGGCTGGTATCATAGTGCGCCATTCACGCTGACCGAGGATCTGTTTTGTTTGCAGGAAGCCTGACGAGAAACCCCATCATCGCCATCTTTTGCCTGACGCTGACGCTATTCCTGGCAGGCTGTTCAGGGAGCAAATCATCGGATATGGGTAGCTATTCCGGTTCGGTCTATACCGTTAAGCGCGGGGATACGCTGTACCGGATTTCGCGCGCAACGGGGACCAGTGTGAAGGATCTGGCGCGCCTGAATAACATCTCTCCGCCGTACACCATCGAAGTGGGACAAAAGCTGAAGGTGAACGGCAGTTCATCCTCGGGCAAAAAATCCTCATCGAAAGGCAAAACCGCCAAAGTGACGCCGTCCTACCAGGTACCGCAATCGTCATGGCCGCCGGTTGGACAGCGCTGCTGGATTTGGCCTGCCAGCGGTAAAGTTGTTGCTCCTTACTCACTCTCTGAAGGTGGTAACAAGGGTATTGATATCGCCGCTGCGCGCGGTACGCCGGTTTATGCCTCCGGGGCAGGGAAGGTGGTTTACGTCGGTAACCAGTTGCGCGGCTACGGCAACCTGATCATGATTAAGCACGGCGAAGACTACATCACGGCCTATGCGCATAACGACACGATGCTGGTCAACAACGGTCAGAACGTGAAGGCGGGGCAAAAGATTGCCACGATGGGCAGCACGGGAACGGACTCGGTGAAGCTGCATTTCCAGATTCGCTATAAAGCGACGGCCATCGATCCGCAGCGTTATCTTCCTGCGCCCGGCAGCAAACCGAAGTGCTAAGTGATTATTTAATCGCCACTTAGTGGTGAAGAGGCTTGTATGAAAAGGCGTAAGGTCTATAATGCCTTACGCACCTCAAAGCGGGCGTAGTTCAATGGTAGAACGAGAGCTTCCCAAGCTCTATACGAGGGTTCGATTCCCTTCGCCCGCTCCATATCTCTCCCCTTGTTGCAAAACACCACCCAAAATTGGCTTAAATGTATTTCGCTATCAACAAGTTACTTAACATACGATGTCTGTTATCGTTCAACAATTGAATGACGGTTTACCAATAAGAGGTATGATCTGCTGCCCCCTGAATTAACCAGACAGGTCTTGTATCGTTTAGCGATATACCGGCAGTACAATTACGTTGCCTTTTAATTAAACAAGGATGTGCTTTGCTAATTGCAGATTATGGCTCTTTCATGGTGCGCTTTTGCAGGCACCATGATTTTTTTGATTACGTGAATATGCAGCCCTGAATGTGTATTCAGAACCGATATTACCCCACTGGTGTTTATTAGGCATGAAGTTAGTGTGTTACTTCCGCTCAGATACCCTAACCGAAAGCGTGCTGTGTTTCAGGATAGTGTTAATCGAGACGCGTCTTGTTTCTAATCACAGCCGATACTGAGAGGATATACAACATAATAAAGAGTAATGCCGTGTGTTTATTGCCTGTTGGTGTAGCGCATATGTTGATCATGTGCGCTACACAATTTTTTAATCCTGTTTTGAACATCGAACTGCCATCCAGCATTCATGCCGAATAGCAGACCGACACTCCTGTAGATTATCCCTTAATTTTTAGCTCCTTAATTCTGAAATCATTCCCCATACTTGCTGTAACATGGCTGACTACCGCGAGTTCAGCCTGACTGCTCGCGGCTTTGAATTTTCCACTCAGGGTTACCCATTCATTCGCCTGCTTCAGCTCCAGCGGTGCGGAGATGTCTTTGCCATCCGCACGGAGAGAAATTTTTGGCGCTTCATATTTTCCAATAATGCGCGCAGCTTTCAGCGTCCAGGTATATTCATGCCCGGCAGTCAGACCTGTCAGCGTCTTTTTGAGGATCTCTCCGGCATGATTTTTATTGGGCCTGGTAATAAACTCGACGGCGCGGGCGCTGGCGTCAACCAGGTAAAGATCGTGCCCGGCAGGTCCCGCCTGCCAGCTATTCCAGTTATCACGTTCAAAGTTGGTTAAATCTTCAAACGGTGCTGTCGTCGCTGTAATATCCGCCTCGCGATACACTTCAACGCTGAATTCGCCCGAGTTGTCTTTGTACTGGTCTTTACCATCGGCATAAATCAGCGTCAGAATACCTTCAGCAGGAATTGACCAGCGATATTTATGGTTGCCAACCGGATATGTTTCACTCCCAATCCGTGCCAGAAGTGAAGGATTGCGTATCGTTAGCGGTTCGCCCTCTCTGGGAATACGTCCCTGTGGCGCGGTCAGAGCAAAAGTTTCGCTACCATTTTTGGCCCAGCCATCGGCCAGAATCGTAATGATCTCCCCTCGTTTGAGGGAAAGGCCTGTATTTATCCCTTCGGCACTTTTTGCATCAACTTTTCCTGACCAGATTAAATTTGCGCTCATGTCTGACTCCTGTGAGAGTGGCGTACAATTTCGCCATTGAAAGATAGTCCTTGCGAAATGAGTTTTTTAATGGCTCACATCGGCTAACAGCCTGATAAAGCGAATAAATGAATCTATATGTATTACACTTTACGCATATTCATTTCCGGAATGTTTTCGGCTCGAAAGAGAATAGTCAGGCTGTATATACAATTCAAAAGCTGGAACGGCCTGTTTCGGCTTGATATTTCGTAATTATTTAAAAAACAACAAATATTTGTTGTTTTATTAGGAGTAATCTTAATGAGGTGATGTGTAAGAAGAAAAGATTGTTCAGGTTTTAATAGTCTTTTCTCCCCAGTGTTTTCATAGGTATTAGAGCAAGCACCAACAAATATCAGTTACCTATTACCGACGTTCTTGATGGGAAATTCAAAAATAAACAAAGTTTCTTTTTACTCATGTTTTTCTATCTGATATCACTTCCCCCTCATACTTGTCTGATCAATGACTGTTGTAGTCTATACTGGCCATTACCCAACGCTAAAAGGCTGTGTTATGAATATTTTACCTCCTGTTCGGCCTGAACAATCCATTGAACGTTTGACGGCGATCCTTGAGCCAATTGCAGAGAAAGTGAAGCTCGCGCCGCGCAAGCGGATCACCTGGAAACACAAAGGTCACCAGCAGATGTACCTTTTTCAGGACGGGGAGCTTTCGCTGCTGCGGGCCTCTGATGGACTGCTCTTAGTGACCGTTTTCGAGCCTCATCTGTTCGGCATTGCCGAGATGATCCAGCCGACACAAGGGCATATTTTACGTGCAGAAAGAGAGTCTATAATTTTACGTGCTGATGCAGATGAAGCAGCTGCGCTATTTCGTGAAAAGGGCGTCTGGGAAGACGTTGCGGCCTTACTGTCGTATCATACGGCGTATCTGATTTATCGTGATGCACAGGTCGTGCAGCAACGTACCTATTCCGTGATTCGTAGCTATCTGCAGGAGATGATATTACTTCCCGAAGAGGCGCGTATGCGGACGAGCATTCTGGAATATATTCAGGATCGTACGCTTCTTTCACGCAGCAGCATTCTCAACGTATTATCGGCGCTTAAGCAAGGTCAATATATTGCGTTTAAGCGGGGCGGTTATTTACTGGAAGTGGGAAATTTGCCTGAGTCGTTCTAAAATTTAAAATTAAACAGAAAAGCATTTCACGTTGTTCTCGTTTGTCTATATCGTTTGCGCACTGAAAATATTTAGCAGAGTAAACGGGAATTGTATGAAGAAGACACTTTTTGCATTAATTATTGCTAACGCGTTCACTGCAACGGCTGCATTTGCAGCTGCGGATACAGGTACATGGTATAGCGGGGCTAAATTTGGCTGGTCACACTATTTTGACGCCAGCACAGGTTCTAAAGCGAACGATAATAACAATGGCTCAAGCCAGTATAATATCGATCATGATAACGTCGGCGGTGGGGTTTACGCTGGCTATCAGATGACACCCTGGCTCGCAGTAGAAGGTGGTTATGATTATTTAGGAAATATGCAGATGAAAGGTAACCATAGTGCGGGCGCACAAATGAAAAGCCAGGGGCTGCAGATGTCCTTAAAAGCAAGCTATGCCGTGACCGACAGCTGGGATATCTATGGGCGTGCCGGGGCGATGGCGTATCGCGCAGAATCTGATGTAAGTGGTCACAATCGTTTTGATACAGGCATTCGCCCGCTTGCCGCAGTGGGGACGGAGTATGCGTTCAACAAAAATTTGGCTGGCCGCCTGGAATATCAATGGGTAAGCAATGTGGGTAACGCCAACCAGATTGGCGTCAGCAGCGACGTAAGCTCCGTAACGGCAGGCCTGACATGGCGATTCGGACAGCACGATTAATCGTTGTTAGCCTCTCAATTAAAAAAGCCCAGCTGCTCAGCAGTTGGGCTTTTTGGTATTTAAGTGACTAAAGGCTGAAGGGCAAGTTTAATCTTTTGCAGACCGATAACATTTTTATCTTTCAAGTATTGCTGATTAATCATTTCAAGCTGTTCCAGTTTTGTCAGCGAGGCGTAGACCGGCTGAACGGGGCTATCTTCGGTGAAAATATCCTTCGCGGTGGCGTGCTGCAAATACTGTGATTTCAGCTGTGTTGCTATTTTATTTATCTGTATTTTATTTTCTTCATAAAGTGCTGCAATATGTGATGCCGGAACGGCAGGCGGTTTTTCTCCCGGTAAAACTAGCGGGACCTGCAGATGGTGTATTTGTTCAACCTTATCTGGCTCAGAAGCGATGCAGGCGGTTAATAAATTGAGGCTGAGCAGAGTCAGTAATAATGGCCGTGTCTTCATGGGTAACTCATGTTAAATAAGCAGAGCGGACATTATCGTAAACGACAGGCTCATCTTCAGATTAAACTTGTTTAATTTTAAACATCTCACCGGGGATACTCAGTAACAGAATGTCGGATCACGCTTAATGCGTAAAACAGCCAGTATGCGCACCCACCGATGTACGCAGGGGGACGCAATCCGGCGAAAAGTGTTGCGAGCTGGCTTTTCGTTTTTAGCGTGATAGCTATCGGGATCCCATAAGGCTATGCTTCATTCAGCACGAGAATAATTACAGAGGCAATGTCATGGATAAAGAACTACTGGATGCAGGCTACCGGGCCTATACCGGCGAGAAAATTGACGTTTACTTCAACACCGGGATCTGCAAACACTCCGGTAACTGCGTGCGTGGGAGCGCAAAGCTGTTTAATCTGAAGCGTAAGCCGTGGATTGTTCCTGATGAAGTGGACGTGGAAACGGTTGTACGCGTGATTGATACCTGCCCGAGCGGTGCGCTGAAGTACCGCCAAAAATAAGCGAGGAACCATGGATATTCTGGAAGGCCACAACAAGTTTTACGTAAACGATGCGAACGGCAATCAGGTCGCTGAGATTGTCTTCGTGCCGACCGGCGAGCACCTGAGCATTATTGAGCATACCGATGTCGATCCGAGCCTGAAGGGGCAGGGTGTGGGCAAGCAGCTGGTGGCGAAAGTGGTTGAGAAGATGCGCGGTGAGAACCGCAAAATTATCCCGCTGTGCCCGTTTGCGAAGCATGAATTTGATAACACGCGGGAATATGACGATATTCGGGCGTAAAACACACCGGCGATGGCCGGTGTTTTTTTATCTCATCTGTTCAAACAGCAATACCAACGCGATCATCACCATTATCCCGCCCGATGCCATGCTCACCAGACGCGCCGCCTGTGGCCGGGTCGCCAGCACCGCTCTCGAACCATACCCCACCAGCAGATAGACCAGCGTGCAGGTGATCAGGTGCATCACGCCAAGCGCGGACATCTGCATCGCTATCGACCAGCTTCCGGCAGGGTCTGTAAACTGCGGAAGCAGCGCCAGAAAAAGCAAAAAAACTTTCGGGTTAAGGCCGCTAATGCAGAGCCCTTTCACCGCCCACTGTTTCCAGTTTCCCGCGTGGTGGGTGGCCTTTTCCGGCGCGGCGGGATGACGTAATAGCGTAATGCCAAGCCACAGGAGATACACGGCCCCCGCAATGGTCAGCCCGGTTAGCGCCAGAGGATGTTGAGCAATCAGTACGCCTACGCCAGCCACCACGATCAGCGTGGCTAACAGATGCCCTGACATCAACCCCATCACCGCCGGCACCACGCGCCGCCCGTTAATCCCGGCGCTAATGGCGTAGGCCCAGTCGGCGCCAGGCGTCATGATGAGCAGAAACGAAACCACCCAAAAGCCGGCCACAATACTCATTTCCATCGTCCTGAAGACTCCTGCAGTGCGTCAAAGTTGAGAAAAAGAATATCGCTAACCCTGCGAAATAGGCTTTCAATGTTATGCTCATAACACCGTCAAAATGAGAAAATCTTCCACATGGATAGCATCGATCGAAAAATTCTTGCGGAGCTGCAGTCCGATGGCCGCTTATCCCTTACCGAGCTGGCTGAACGGGTGAATCTGAGCCTTTCACCGTGCCATCGTCGCGTCCGGGCGCTGGAGCAAAGCGGGGCCATAACGGGATACCGTGCCAGCCTTGACCCCGCCAAAATGGGCTTTAACTTTCTGGCGATAGTGTTTGCGACGCTAAAAGAGGGTGACCGAAAGGCGGTAAGCGCGTTTGAAGAGGCGGTAGAAGAGATCCCACAGATCGTGCTGGCACAGCGTCTGTTTGGCGATCCGGATTATCTGATGCACGTTGTGACCCGCGACCTGTCGGCCTTTCAGAAACTCTATGACGAGAAACTCTCCGCCATGCCTGGCGTGCAGCACCTTCGCTCTACGCTTGTCATGAAAACGGTAGTGCAGGACAGACCTTTTCCGCTGGAGTCAGCAGGGCGAGACTGAGAGGCATGCCCGACAGAATGTCGGGCATGAGTATGTTTAGCCCACAAACATCACCGACACGCACAGCACGCCGACGATCAGCGTCAGCAGGCTGCCAATGGAACGGTATTGTTTCAGG
Source organism: Enterobacter sp. MG-EB028 (assembly GCF_056673305.1). Taxonomy (NCBI): domain Bacteria; kingdom Pseudomonadati; phylum Pseudomonadota; class Gammaproteobacteria; order Enterobacterales; family Enterobacteriaceae; genus Enterobacter; species Enterobacter sp. MG-EB028. Next base: position 3,917,394 of record NZ_CP195079.1, on the reverse strand, counting down.
GAGGGGATCAGATACGTCGACAGCGTCGGCATGATAAACAAAATCATGGCGATAAGCGGACCGCTGATGGCGTAAATCATCGAAATGGCGTTCGGGTTAATGCAGCAGACGGCAAAGGTGATTAACGACACCCCCATAATGGAAAGCGCGCGGTTGAAGGCGCGGCTTTTTTTTACGCCGATCTGATTTAGCGACGACTTCACGATCTCCGTCGCCCCTTCAATCACCCCAAAATAGGTACCGAGGAACGATTTCGACATCGCAACAATCGCCACCACAATGCCGGAAATGCCCAGCCACGCCGGTGAAGAAGGCATCATCGACAGCGCGGACAGGATCGTTACCCCTTGCTCTTTGGCAGCTACAATATACGACGGTGGAATAGAGAGCAGGCAGCTGAAGACAAAGAACAGCACGCTCAGGCAGATGATCAGGTACGCCACCTTCATGATTTTATTGCATTTATCCATGGCGCCGTCGGCAAATTTCTCGCGACGGTCAACGGCAAATGTGGAGATAATCGGGGTATGGCTGAACGCAAACACCATCACCGGAATCGAAATCCAAACCTGGTGCAGCGTATGGCGATCGACGGCCATCTGGCTGGTCAGCAGCGAGGGTTGCCAGCTGCCGATCAGGTAGAGCGAGACAAACAGGAAATAGGCAATCAGCGGAAACACCAGGAAGCCCATCACTTTTATTGTGATATGCCGTCCCATCAGGAAGATCAGATTCAGAACCAGCACCACGCCCAGGCTGACCAGCACGCGAACGACGATATCTACCGTCAGGTGTTTCGCCAGCTGTTCGGTTAACGAGTTGGTGATGGCCACCGCATATATCTGCACCACCACAAAGAAGGCGATGAAATAGAGCGTGGTGATCAGGTTGCCAATCTTCTTACCATAGTAGTGGGAGACGGCGCCGGTGATCCCTTCATTACCTTTTGTTTTTGAAGAGAGAATAAATTGCGTCAGCGCCCGGTGCGGCCAGTAGGTTAACGGATAGGCCACAAGGGCGGTGATAAACAGGACAATAGCGCCTGCGGAGCCCAGCTGAATGGGCAAGAACAGCGTTCCTGCGCCCACGGCCGTGCCATAGAGAGCGAAACTCCAGAGAGTCTCATCTTTTGACCAAATTTTCGACATTAGAGCAACGTTTCAACTAACAAACCATCAGAATGGCGTGCAATTTACCATAGTTATGCCTGAAGAGCGCAGTTGCTTCGACGGAGTTTGGCCGGAACGGGCGTCCGGCCAGCGTGATTTTAGCCTGCCAGAGCGCGTCGTTGCTGGCGGCGCTTAAGAAATTTCTCGCGCAGGTTATCGTATGCCCAGTTATAGAACATGGTGTACGGCAGGAAGAACAGGAAGAAACCTATTTCCAGCGTAAATGCCTGAAGCAAGGTCACGCCCAGCACGGCGGCGACAATCGACACGCCAATCACAATAAACCCACATTCGAACCCCAGCGCGTGCAGCGCACGCACTTTTGCCGTACGTTTTACGCGCTGGACAGGCCAGAAACGGTCGAAGCCGAAGTTATAGATAATGTTCCAGAGCATGGCGGTGGTAGCCAGGATAATGGTTAACCCGCCCATCTCCACCACGGAGCGCTGCATCAGCCACGCCGCCGTGGGGGCGAGAATTGCCGTGGCAATCCCTTCGAAACAGACAGCGTGGAAGATCCGCTCCGGCAGCTTACGTTGGAGTACATCCTGGTGTTGCATAGTGTAGACCTCATTAATTCGCCGGTATGGGCGTTGATGCAGCCTATTTTTATCGTTAAAGCTGATATATTAAAGATGGTATCCATCGATAAAGTAGATAGGTTATGCACTATTCACCTGAAGCCCTTACCGCGTTTGTTGAGACCGTTGCGGCAGGCTCTTTCTCTGCTGCCGCGCGCCGGCTGCGTAAAAGCCAGTCGACGATCAGCACCTCCATTGCCAATCTTGAGGCCGATCTGGGTTTCGAACTGTTTGACCGCTCGGCGCGGCAGCCGGTGCTAACGGTCCAGGGGGAACAGGTGCTGGGCTACGTGCAGGCCATCCTCGCCGCCAGCACGCGGCTTGATGAGCTGGCGGTGTCGTTAACGGCACGAACCGAAGCGCGTTTGACGTTTGTCCTTTCCGATACCCTCAACCCGGACGTGCTGGAAGATCTGATGAAGCAGTTTGACGCCCGCTTTCCCCATACGGAATTCGAATGTCTGATTGGCGAGGAAGAAGACGTGATCGATCTGCTGCAAAAGGAGCGCGCGCAGGTGGGTCTGACGGAAGCGCGAGACAGTTATCCTACGGATATTGGCGCCACCCGGCTGCCGGTGCAGACCCGAATGGCGATATATGTCGCGACCACGCACCCGCTCGCCGGGCAACACGAGGTGCAGAGCGACGAGCTGCACGGCTGGCGGGAGCTGAGGCTCAGCACCTACCTTGAGCGCGAGGCTGAGATTGCTCGGGGGCCCGTCTGGTCAGCGCCGAACTACCTGTTACTGCTGAGTATGGCCGTCCAGGGTTTCGGCTGGTGCGTGCTGCCGTGCGCGCTGGTGGATGAATTCGCCGCGGCGAAATCGCTGGTACAGCTCAATGTTCCCGGCTGGCCAAGGGCGATCGGCATCGATTTGCTGTGGAATAAACGATCCCCGCCCGGCGTTGCCGGAAGCTGGCTGCGGCAGTATCTGCAGGATGCGCGCTAATCCTTGTGATTAAACTCACTATTTTTAAACAATTAAGATAATTGCCAGTAACAATCCTCTACTATCGTCATGTCATTTAACACAGAGGTCGTGATGAAAGATGTCGTAATAGTGGGTGCGTTGCGTACGGCTATCGGCTGTTTTCAGGGAGCGCTTGCGCGTCACTCGGCGGTTGACCTGGGCAGCGTGGTAGTTAAAGCGCTGGTGGAACGTAGCGGGATCGCCGCACATGAAGTTGATGAAGTGATCCTGGGGCAGGTTCTCACGGCCGGAGCCGGGCAGAACCCTGCGCGCCAGGCGGCGCTGAAGGGCGGGTTGCCCAATACCGTATCCGCCATCACCATTAACGACGTCTGTGGTTCAGGATTAAAAGCGCTGCATCTCGCCACCCAGGCCATTCAGTGCGGTGAAGCGGATGTGGTTATTGCTGGCGGACAAGAGAACATGAGCCGCGCGCCGCACGTTCTGACCGACAGCCGTACCGGCGCGCAGCTGGGCAACAGCCAGCTGCTCGACAGCCTCGTGCATGACGGGCTGTGGGATGCGTTCAACGACTATCATATGGGCGTGACGGCAGAAAATCTGGCGCGCGAGTACGGCATCAGCCGCGAACTGCAGGACGCCTATGCGCTAAGTTCGCAGCAAAAAGCGCGTGCCGCGATTGATTCCGGTCGTTTTCGCGACGAGATTGTCCCGGTCAGCACGCAGCGTCAGAACGGCGATGTTATCGTTATAGATACCGATGAACAGCCGCGCACCGATGCCAGTGCTGAAGGCCTGGCAAGACTGAATCCCGCGTTTGAAACCCAAGGCTCGGTCACGGCGGGAAATGCCTCTTCCATTAACGACGGCGCCGCGGCCGTCATGATGATGAGTGAAAGCAAAGCCCTTGAACTCGATCTCCCCGTGCTGGCCCGCATTAAGGCATTTGCCAGCGTGGGCGTGGATCCTGCGTTAATGGGGATCGCGCCGGTCTACGCTACCCGCCGCTGCCTGGAGCGCGCAGGATGGCAGCTTTCTGATGTGGATCTGATTGAAGTGAACGAAGCCTTTGCCGCGCAGGCGATCTCGGTCGGCAAAATGCTGGAGTGGGATCCGCTGCGGGTCAACGTAAACGGCGGGGCCATTGCGCTGGGGCATCCCATCGGTGCGTCCGGTTGCCGAATCCTGGTCTCCCTGGTCCACGAAATGAAAAAGCGAAACGCCCGCAAAGGGATAGCTACTCTCTGTATAGGCGGCGGACAAGGGGTGGCGCTGGCCATCGAGCGCTAATCTTACCTCATTAAAAAAACCTCCTTCGGGAGGTTTTTTTTATCGCGCTCTTTTTGCCTGGCGTATTTATCGTGATCCGAACGTCATTTCCGCTATAAATAAAATAAAAAATGAAACGTTGTTTTAAGTTGGGTTGAAAAGCCTATTTTCTGCCGCTAGTATGTGCTCATAATGAAAAACGGAACGCTGTTTCGTTTATTTTCTTCTTTCGGGAATGACCACATCTGGAGGTTACCGTGGACGTCAGACAAAGCATTCACAGCGCGCACGCCAAAACGCTGGATACTCAGGGGCTGCGCAGCGAGTTTTTGATTGAGCAGGTGTTCGAAGCCGACACGTACACCATGGTCTATAGCCACATCGACCGCATTATTGTGGGCGGCATTATGCCGGTGGCGAAAACCGTCTCCGTGGGCGGCGAAGTGGGCAAGCAGCTGGGCGTCAGCTACTTCCTGGAGCGTCGTGAACTGGGCGTGATTAATATCGGCGGGCCGGGCACGATTACCGTGGACGGCCAGTGCTACGAGATTGGCCACCGCGACGGGCTGTACGTCGGCAAAGGGGCGAAAGAGGTGGTCTTTGCCAGCATCGACGGCGCTAAGCCGGCGAAGTTTTACTACAACTGCGCCCCCGCGCACACCGCTTATCCAACCAAAAAAGTGACGCCAGCGGACGTTGCGCCCGTGACGCTGGGCGATAACCTCACCAGCAACCGCCGTACCATCAATAAATACTTCGTTCCGGATGTGCTGGAAACCTGCCAGCTCAGCATGGGGCTGACTGAACTGGCTCCGGGCAACCTGTGGAACACCATGCCGTGCCATACCCATGAGCGCCGCATGGAAGTCTACTTCTACTTCAACATGGACGACGATGCCTGCGTGTTCCACATGATGGGACAGCCGCAGGAGACGCGCCATATCGTCATCCATAACGAGCAGGCGGTCATTTCACCCAGCTGGTCTATTCACTCCGGCGTGGGGACGAAAGCCTATACCTTCATCTGGGGTATGGTTGGAGAAAACCAGGTCTTCGATGACATGGACCACGTCGCTGTTAAGGATCTGCGCTAGTCGCGGGCAGCTAAGTATCAATCTGCCTGTTGGTGACAGGCGCTGAAAGAGTAAGGAACAAACATGATTCTGGATGCATTCTCTCTGCAGGGTAAAGTGGCTGTGGTTTCCGGTTGTGACACCGGGCTGGGCCAGGGGATGGCGTTAGGCCTGGCGGAAGCGGGCTGCGACATCGTCGGGATTAACATTGTTGAGCCCACGGAAACGATTGAACGCGTGACCGCGCTGGGCCGTCGTTTTCTCAGCCTGACCGCCGACCTGCGTAAAATCGACGCCATTCCGGACCTGCTGGATCGCGCCGTGGCGGAGTTTGGCCATATCGACATTCTGGTCAACAACGCGGGGCTGATCCGCCGTGAAGACGCGATTAACTTCAGCGAGACCGACTGGGACGACGTCATGAACCTGAACATCAAGAGCGTGTTCTTTATGTCTCAGGCGGCGGCGAAGCACTTCATCGCCCAGGGGAAAGGCGGCAAAATCATTAATATCGCTTCGATGCTCTCCTTCCAGGGCGGCATCCGCGTGCCGTCTTACACCGCGTCAAAAAGCGCGGTGATGGGCGTGACCCGCCTGCTGGCGAACGAATGGGCGCAGCACAACATCAACGTCAACGCGATTGCGCCGGGCTATATGGCCACCAACAATACCCAGCAGCTGCGGGCGGACGAAGAGCGCAGTGCGGCGATCCTTGAGCGTATTCCGGCTGGCCGCTGGGGGCTTCCGAGCGATCTGATGGGGCCGGTTGTGTTCCTGGCTTCCCCTGCATCGGACTATATCAATGGTTATACCGTCGCGGTTGATGGCGGCTGGCTGGCGCGATAGACCCACTTATGACAAATACCTCTGCTCTTCGGCGGAGGTTTTTTTTGCTTAAAATTTGCCAAAGTCCATATTGATAAACACGAAAAATCCATACTGAAAAATCATAGATGACCGCCATCACACTTTTATTACTGAAAAATTAAGGTATTAGTAAAATAAGGTGATTATCCAGCATTAGTTGAAATTGTAATGTCCATCACAGATCGCTATGCCATAGCGAAATAATCCATATCTTCACGATTTCCGGCCTGACACTTTTCCCCGCTATCTCGTAATTTCACTTAACGAATTTTGCTGTTGAGGCAGGAAAAATATGACATCTATAAATGACTCTACCCTGATGCCCGCTGCGCTGCGCGATACTCGCCGCATGAACCAGTTTGTCTCCATTGCGGCAGCCGTGGCCGGTTTACTGTTTGGCCTGGATATCGGCGTTATCGCCGGTGCGCTGCCGTTTATTACCGATCACTTTACGCTGAGTAACCGCCTGCAGGAGTGGGTGGTGAGCAGCATGATGCTCGGCGCGGCCATCGGCGCGCTGTTTAACGGCTGGCTTTCGTTCCGCCTCGGGCGCAAATACAGCCTGATGGTCGGGGCGGTCCTGTTTGTTGCCGGATCCATTGGTTCGGCGTTTGCCACCAACGTTGAAGTGCTGCTGCTCTCCCGCGTGCTGCTGGGCGTGGCGGTGGGGATCGCCTCCTACACCGCACCGCTGTATCTCTCCGAAATGGCGAGCGAGAACGTGCGCGGCAAGATGATCAGCATGTACCAGCTGATGGTGACGCTGGGCATCGTGCTGGCGTTCCTGTCCGATACGTACTTCAGCTACAGCGGTAACTGGCGGGCGATGCTCGGTGTGCTGGCGCTGCCTGCGGTTGTGTTGATTGTATTAGTGATTTTCCTGCCGAACAGCCCGCGCTGGCTGGCGCAAAAAGGGCGTCACGTGGAGGCGGAAGAGGTGCTGCGTATGCTGCGCGACACGTCTGAGAAAGCGCGTGAAGAGCTGAACGAGATCCGCGAAAGCCTGAAGCTGAAGCAGGGCGGCTGGTCATTGTTCAAGGTTAACCGCAACGTGCGCCGCGCGGTATTTCTCGGGATGTTGCTCCAGGCGATGCAGCAGTTCACCGGGATGAACATCATCATGTACTACGCGCCGCGCATCTTCAAAATGGCCGGTTTTACCACCACCGAACAGCAGATGATCGCCACGCTGGTGGTGGGGCTCACCTTTATGTTCGCCACCTTTATTGCGGTGTTCACCGTCGATAAAGCCGGACGTAAGCCAGCGCTGAAAATTGGCTTCAGCGTGATGGCGCTCGGTACGCTGATCCTCGGCTACTGCCTGATGCAGTTTGATAACGGCACGGCGTCCAGTGGCCTCTCATGGCTCTCCGTGGGCATGACCATGATGTGCATCGCTGGCTACGCGATGAGCGCCGCGCCGGTGGTGTGGATCCTGTGCTCTGAAATTCAGCCGCTGAAATGTCGCGATTTTGGTATCACCTGTTCCACCACCACCAACTGGGTATCGAACATGATCATCGGCGCGACCTTCCTGACGCTGCTGGATGCGATTGGCGCGGCGGGAACCTTCTGGCTCTACACGGTGCTGAACGTGGCATTTATTGGCGTCACATTCTGGCTAATTCCAGAAACCAAAGGCGTGACGCTGGAGCATATTGAACGCAAGCTGATGAGCGGGGAGAAACTGCGAAATATCGGCGTGTAAGGGGTAATGCCGGGTAAGCGCAGCGCCACCCGGCGTTTTGTTAGCGTGATGCTTAATAACTACCAACTTTGATAGCAATCTCTCAGATAGTCCATTCTCGCATTCAGATTATTCTTAGTTTCTTGTATTATCGGGCAACTGAACTCATCCGGCAGGAATTTACTGCACCCGAAACAGAAGAACGGTTATGTCAGCAATGGATATCAAGAAAAAAACGGACCTCGATTTTCCCTCATATGCCCCCCCAGCAGTCAGTTCAAAAGAGATCGATCTTCTGGGTCTGTTAGATGTTCTGATTACCGCGAAAAAACGTATTGCCACCATTATCTTTGTTTTCGCGCTGGCAGGTCTGGCAATTGCGCTTCTACTGCCGCAAAAATGGACCAGTAAAGCGGTGATCACTCCGGCGGAACAGACACAGTGGAACCCGCTGCGCCAGATGATGGTTGCGCTGCAGGTTCTTGACGTGAAGGTGCCGGTCACCCGTCAGGAAGTCTTTGACCTGTTTATTAAAAAATTCCAGTCACAGTCATTGCTCGAAGAGTATATGACCTCTTCCCCTTACGTGATGGCGCAGCTTAAGAATACGGAAGTGGACCCGCTTGAACTGCACCGTGCGGTTGTTAATATCGCAGACAGAATGAAAGCGGTGAATGATGTTCAGGGAAAAGACGCGGATAAATCGCCTTTCGTCTCCTGGACATTGAGCTTCACCGCGCCGACCGCAGCCGATGCCCAATCCGTCCTGGAGGGGTATATCGACTATATCTCGGCAATTGTTGAGAAAGAGACGGTGCAAAATATCCGCAATCAGATCGCCCTCAAAACGAACGAGGTAGAACAGCAGCTGGCGCTCGACCGCGTTCGTCTGACCAATGTGCACAACACCAACCTGCAGCGGCTGAATTATTCGCTGGAAGTGGCGAATGCCGCGGGCATTAAGAAGCCCGTGTACAGCAACGGACAGGCGGTAAAAGACGATCCGGATTACTCCGTTGCGCTCGGGGCTGACGGTATCGCGCAAAAGCTAAAGATTGAAAAAAATCTCAAGGACGTGACGGAGCTGAACGCGGATTTCCAGAACCGGGAATATTACCTGGCGCAGCTGAAAAAACTCTCCTTTGCAGACGTTAAGCTTGAGCCATTCAGGTATCAGCTTTCGCCATCGATGCCAGTGAAAAAAGACGGCCCGGGCAAAGGGATGATTGTCATTCTGGCAGCGATCCTTGGCGCTCTGTTTGCCTGCGGCAGCGTGTTACTGCGTGAGGCCATGCTCAGCCGAAACCCATCGCCAGAGCCGGTAACGGAATAAATTCTGCATACAGGAAAGGCGCTGAAACAGCGCCTTTTTTTATTTCAGGAAATCCTCGCGGACAGGCGTAAAGGTGTCCAGCAGCGTGCCGGCCCTGAGGCAGAGGCAGCCGTGCATCACATGCGGTTTTTTGTAGAGCGTATCTCCCGCCGTCACGACATGCTTCTCTTCACCAATCGTAAATTCAAACTCGCCGGATAGAACATAGGTTAACTGTTCGTGCGGGTGGTTATGCAGTGGGCCAATTGCACCCTGCTCAAAATGCACTTCAACCGCCATCATCCTGCCGCCGTGGGCCAGCACGCGGCGCGTAACGCCGTTCCCTAGATCTTCAGACGCGGTCTCTTTGTGGAACATAAACATGGTTTTGCCCTTTATAATAAAACGATGTTTTATTTAATTTATATCGACCAGCTTAAAAAGAAAACGACGTAATAAAGAACTGGAAACAGGATCACAAGTTTGCTTCACTGGCTTAAACAGATCAGGAGGGGTGATGAAAACGATTGGCCTGTTAGGTGGGATGAGCTGGGAATCGACTATCCCTTATTACCGCCTGATTAACGAAGGCGTAAAGCAGCGTCTGGGCGGCCTGCACTCCGCGAGCCTGCTGCTGCACAGCGTTGATTTTCATGAAATCGAAGCCTGTCAGTCGAGCGGTGAATGGGATAAAGCGGGAGAGATCCTGGCCGATGCCGCGCTGGGGCTGGAGCGTGCGGGGGCGCAGGGCATTCTGCTGTGTACCAACACGATGCACAAAGTGGCCTCGCACATTGAAGCGCGCTGTTCGCTGCCGTTCCTGCACATCGCGGATGCCACCGGACGCGCAATTCGCGCCTCGGGAATGTCGCGCGTGGCCTTGCTGGGCACACGTTACACCATGGAGCAGGATTTCTATCGCGGGCGCTTGCACAGCGAGTTTGGGATAGAAAGCCTGATCCCGGATGAGGAGGACCGGGCGCGCATTAATCAGATTATCTTCGACGAGCTCTGCCTCGGAACCTTCAGCGAAACCTCCCGTGCGTATTACGTGAGCGTAATAGAGAAACTGGCGCAACAGGGGGCTGAAGGGGTGATTTTCGGCTGCACGGAGATCGGTTTACTGGTGCCTGCCGAACGGAGCCCCATCCCGGTGTTTGATACCGCGGCTATTCACGCGGCAGATGCCGTGGAATTTATGCTGTCATAACGGGTTTTGCAGGTCAGGCAAGCGAAGCGCCGCCTGACGCGCATGCTCAACTAAGTGTTCGGTGAATGCGTCCACCAGCGCGGAAGCCGGACGGTGCAACGGGCGGATAAGGCTTACGGTGAACGGGACGGAAACGCTAAAACGGCGGATGACGATCCCGCTCCCGGCATAGTCCAGCGCCGTAAGCGGATTGACGACCGCGACGCCGACGCCCGCACGAACCATCGCGCATATTGAGGCCGCGCTGTGCGTTTCTACCACCATCCGCCGCTTCACCTGATGCTCAGCAAAAAGCGTATCCAGCAGCTGCCGGTAGCTGTCGGTTTGCGACAGGCTAATGTAGTTCTCACCGTGAAAATCCGCGGGCGTCAGCACCGCTTTGTGGGCAAGCCGATGCCCGGCGGGCAGAACGCACACTTCATCCAGCGCGAGCAGTTCCGTGCGCGCCGTGCCTGCGGGTGTCGAGAAGGTCTCGGTTAACCCGAGATCGTGCCGCTGTGCCGACAGCCACTCTTCAAGCAGAGGCGACTCCTGCGGCACGATGGTGAGATTGACCTCGGGATAGCGGGCCAGAAAAGGCTGGAGCAGCGTCGGTAAGAAGGACTGAGAGAAGACAGGCAGGCAGACAATCGACAGCTCGCCCTGACGAAACTCGCGCAGGCTTTCCGCCGCGCTGACGATTCTGTCCAGCCCGTACCATGAGCGCTGCACTTCCTCAAACAGGCGCAACCCCTGCACCGTCGGGTGAAGCCTTCCCCGGGCGCGTTCGAACAGCTTCAGCCCCAGCACTTTCTCGAAGCGCGCCAGCTCGCGGCTGACCGTCGGCTGGGAGGTATGCAGCATCTGTGCGGCTTCGGTGAGATTGCCGGCGGTCATCACGGCGTGAAAAATCTCGATGTGGCGTAAATTGACGGCGGGCATAGGGCACCTGAAAGCAAAGAACTGTCCATATCATTTTTGCATAGACTCGCGATAAAACGATATTTTTTATTCGGCTTCCGCTGTGGCGTAATCATAAAAAATGAATTGACCCGGAGAAGACCATGCCACGCCCGCTCAACCAGACGGATACCGATTTGAACGCTGAAAACCTGCTGCGCCTGCCCGCCGAGTTTGGCTGCCCGGTATGGGTCTATGACGCGCAGATCGTTCGCGAGAAGATCGCCGCCCTGCATCAGTTTGACGTGGTGCGTTTTGCCCAGAAGGCCTGCTCCAATATTCACATTCTGCGCCTGATGCGCGAGCAGGGCGCGAAGGTTGACTCCGTGTCGCTGGGTGAAATCGAGCGTGCGCTGGCGGCCGGGTTCGATCCGAAAACCGATCCTGATGCGATCGTCTTTACCGCGGATGTGATCGACGACGCCACGCTTGCGCGCGTGCATGAACTGCAGGTGCCGGTGAATGCCGGTTCTGTGGATATGCTGGAGCAGCTTGGGCAGGTTTCGCCTGGTCATCGCGTCTGGCTGCGGGTGAACCCGGGCTTCGGTCATGGCCACAGCCAAAAAACCAACACCGGGGGCGAAAACAGCAAGCACGGGATCTGGTACGCCGATATGCCTGCCGCCCTGGAGGTGCTGCAGCGCTACAACATGAAGCTGGTTGGCATTCATATGCATATTGGCTCCGGCGTCGATTACGGGCACCTGGAGCAGGTGTGCGGGGCAATGGTGCGCCAGGTTGTCGACTTCGGCCAGGATCTGGAGGCGATCTCTGCCGGTGGCGGTCTTTCCATTCCTTATTGCGAAGGGGAAGAGGCGATCGACACCGATCACTATTACGGCCTGTGGAGCGCCGCGCGCGATCAAATCGCCGCGCATCTTGGTCATGCCGTGAAGCTGGAAATTGAACCGGGTCGTTTCCTGGTGGCCGAAGCCGGCGTGCTGGTGGCGCAGGTGCGCAGCGTCAAAGAGATGGGCTCCCGCCACTTCGTGCTGATTGACGCGGGCTTTAATGACCTGATGCGTCCGTCCATGTACGGCAGCTACCATCACATTACCGCCCTTGCCGCCGATGGCCGCGATTTAACGCACGCGCCGCGCCGCGAGACGGTGGTCGCAGGCCCGCTGTGTGAATCCGGTGACGTATTTACCCAGCAGGAAGGCGGCAAAGTGGAAACCCGTGCGCTGCCAGAGGTAGCGCCTGGCGATTACCTGGTGCTGCACGATACCGGCGCGTACGGGGCGTCTATGTCCTCGAACTACAACAGCCGTCCGCTGCTGCCGGAAGTGCTGTTTGATAACGGCAAGGCGCGGCTGATCCGTCGTCGTCAGACCATTCAGGAGCTGCTGGCGCTGGAACTCGTTTGATGAAAGTACGGCCCCGTTGTGACCGAATCGCGTAATACCAGCGTGCCGGTAAACGGCGGGATCGCATCGACCGGCTGGTTCTTCGCCAGCCGGATCGCCTGATCGATAGCCGTGACGATCATGTTATCTATCGGAAGATAAACCGATGAGAGCGCAGGCTCCAGCCACTTCGCGCTTGGGGCATCGTCAAAGCCGAACAGGGAGATATCCTGCGGGATCTTAAGCCCTGCCTGATGCAGCGCTTTGGACGCGCCCAGCGCCATATCATCGTTACAGGCAAACAGCGCGCTGAACGATACCCCTTCAGCAATCAGCTCCTTACACAGCTCATAGCCCCGCGTCATTCCCGCATCACCGTACTTTATCCGACGCTCGTCCAGACGAATGCCGTGCTTTTCCAGCGCCTTACGGTAGCCCTTTAGCCGCGCTTTACCCGTGGGGGTGTGGATCGGGACGGTAATGCAGGCGATCTCCCGGTGGCCCTGATTGATCAGGTAATCCACCGCCTTAAACGCGGCATCCTGCTGTTCGAAGAACACGCAGCGCTCCGGTGCCTGGCTGACTTCACGGTTGATGACCACCAGCGGCGTTTGCACGGTATTAATCAGCTTGATGATCGCCTTTTCGCTCATATAGCGCGTGTAAAGCACGATGGCATCGCACTGGCGGTCGGCCAGCATCTGCACCGCCTGTTCTTCCTGCTCTGGCGCGTCGTGACCGTCGGTGACGATCAGTTGTTTCCCGTGGGTTTCGGTCTGCCGCGACGCCTGCTGCAAAAGACGACCAAAGTAAAAGCCGTCGAAGGTAGAGACGACCAGACCAATGCTGTTGCTGGTCTGGTTAGCCAGCGAACGCGCGAGAAAGTTTGGGCGGTAGCCCAGCTCTTCCATCGCAGCAAAGACCTGCTGACGCGTACTCTCTTTAACCTGACCTGTGCCGTTCAGCACGCGCGAGACGGTAGCCTTCGACACGCCCGCGCGCAGTGAGACATCCAGCATTGTTGCCATTCTACATTCCTGCTTCCACGTAATGGTCTGCAGTTTAACACAGACCTGACAGCGTATAAGCGATGCGGGAAGCGCAAAACTTCTGCCACGATCACGCTTTTTGGTCACGATTCGCCTGGCCTGCCAGAAGTAAAACTAAATAGTCTGACTCTGGTAAAATACTCGCCAAGCCGGGCTGGAGGCGTCAGGCCAGCATATTCATTAAAAACGCAGGTGAAACGTGAAAAAGACCGTCATCCTCCCGCTTTACGAGGCACCGCACTATGCGGAGCAGGTTACCGACTGGCTATGGCAGGCCTTTGGCGAGGGGCTTTCGCGGGAATTTTTCCACAGCATCGTTGCGCACAGCCAGACGCCGGATGCCCTGCCGCTGACCTTTATCGCCGTAGAAGATGAACGGCTTCTGGGCACGGTGGGGCTCTGGCGCTGCGATTTGATTACCCGTCAGGATCTTTTTCCGTGGCTGGCGGCGCTCTACGTTGACGACGCGGCGCGCGGCAAGGGGCTGGCAGGAAAGTTACAGCAGCACGTTATTCGCTTCGCCGCACGGGCCGGGTACGAGGAACTCCATCTCTGGTCTGCCTGCCGCGACTTCTATGAACGTTACGGCTGGCAGTATATTGGCGATGGGCTGGAGTATCCGGATAAAACGGTACACCTGTATCGTTATTCGCTCTGCGCGTCAGCAGGCGCTGCAACGGAGTGACGGCGCACTAACGTTGGGCTGAAGAGATGGGTAATCTCCGGCGGCTGGCGTTGCTCGGCCAGCGCCAGCGCCAGCTCTGCGGCCTGGGTGGCCATCGTGATGATTGGGTAACGGACGGTGGTCAGGCGCGGGCGCACGTACCGGGAGACCAGGACATCGTCAAAGCCAATCAGTGAGATTTCCGTCGGCACCTCAATCCCGTTGTCATTCATGACACCCATTGCCCCGGCGGCCATCGAATCGTTATAGCTGGCAACCGCGGTGAAATTTCGTCCACGACCCAGCAGCTCCGTCATGGCCTGTTCGCCGCCGCTCTCATCCGGCTCTCCGTAGGCCACCAGACGGTCATTACACGGCAGACCGTTTTCGCGCAGGGCGTCGTAGTAGCCCTGCAGGCGGTCTTCCGCATCAGAAATAGGGTGATTGGAACAGAGATAGCCAATCCGGGTGTGACCCTGTTGAATCAGATGACGAGTTGCAAGCCAGGCGCCGTAGCGGTCATCGAGGGCCACACAGCGTTTTTCAAAGCCGGGGATAATACGGTTGATGATCACCATTCCGGGCATCTGCTTCATCAGGTGAATCAGTTCGGCATCCGGGAGCATTTTGGCGTGAACAACCAGCGCCGCGCAGCGGTGCCGGATCAGCTGCTCAATAGCCTGGCGTTCTTTTTGTTCATTGTGATAGCCATTGCCGATCAGTAAAAAATTACCCGTCTGATAAGAGACCTGTTCAACCGCTTTAACCATGGCCCCGAAAAAGGGGTCGGAAACGTCGCCCACCACCAGCCCAATGGTATCCGTTGACTGCTGGGCGAGCGCGCGGGCGTTGGCATTTGGATGGTAATTCAGGGTTTCCATGGCGCTTTGTACCGCCTGGCGTGATGCGTCACTGGCTTTGGGTGAATCATTAATCACGCGGGAGACGGTGGCTACCGACACACCTGCCAGACGAGCCACATCCTTTATTGTCGCCATTTATAACCTTCTTATTTGGGGTAAGCGTTTACACACTAAATAGTGTTGCGGAAAAGTGACGCGCATTCAAGGGAAGCCGGTTCCCTCGCGCCACAAACGTGACGCAGACCCACCCTAATAGTGTAATCGTTACACGCCTGGTCATGTCAGAAGAATGTCAATCTGAACCTTTAGTTACACTTTGCCTCAGGCTGTTGCGATTGGCCGGTGGCGATGACGTTAAAGAGGTTGGTAGAGTTGAGGTCCCAGAGGTATTGATAGGTGGAATCAACCCCGGTTGATTAACACGACTTACACCAGCCTGCGTTCTTACGCAGGTTTTTTTTTGCCTGACAGTTCAACCTGTAACAGCAACAGAGAATATTCACACCTGGTTGCATTTCGGCTCATTCCCTTGCGTTTTCCTGCTGGCGAAGCGCAGGGTCAACAGCCACAATCAAGATCCCAGAGGTATTGATTGGTGAGAATTCTTAGTACGGTTTCGTACTCATCACTTGCACCAACCTGCGCGGATGCGCAGGTTTTTTTTCGCCCCCACTTTTGCTGTCGCTCCTGTATCACTTCTCGTGTAATCTGCCACCATTTACCGTCACCCCACCACACTGTCTGGCAAAGGGAGTTGAGATGCTATTTGGGTTTTTCCGTACACTGTTCCGTATTCTTTTTCGCATCCGCGTCACTGGCGACGCCCAGGCGCTTCGCGGCGAGCGCGTTCTCATCACACCCAATCATGTTTCCTTCATAGACGGCATTCTGCTGGCGCTATTTCTGCCCGTGCGGCCGGTGTTTGCGGTGTACACCTCCATCAGCCAACAGTGGTACATGCGCTGGCTCACCCCGCTGATTGATTTTGTGCCGCTCGACCCGACAAAGCCGATGATGATTAAACATCTGGTACGTCTGGTAGAGCAGGGGCGTCCGGTGGTTATTTTCCCGGAAGGGCGCATTTCAGTGACCGGTTCGCTGATGAAAATCTACGACGGCGCGGGTTTTGTCGCGGCGAAGTCAAAAGCGACCGTGGTGCCGCTGCGTATCGAAGGTGCAGAGTTGACCCACTTCAGCCGCCTGAAGGGGCTGGTGAAGCAGCGTCTGTTCCCCAAAATCACTCTGCATATTCTGCCGCCAACGTCGCTCCCGATGCCCGACGCGCCGCGTGCCCGCGATCGCCGTAAAATCGCCGGGGAAATGCTGCACCAGATTATGATGGAAGCGCGCATGGCCGTGCGCCCGCGCGAAACGCTGTACGAATCCCTGCTTTCCGCGCAGTACCGCTATGGCGCAAAGAAAAACTGCATCGAAGACATCAACTTTACCCCGGATACCTATCGCAAGCTGCTGACCAAAACGCTGTTTGTGGGCCGCATTCTGGAGAAGTACAGCAAGAAGGGCGAAAAGATCGGCCTGATGCTGCCAAACGCGGGCATCAGCGCGGCGGTGATTTTTGGCGCGGTTTCCCGTGGACGTATACCGGCGATGATGAACTACACGGCGGGGGTGAAAGGGCTGACCAGCGCCATTACCGCCGCCCAGATAAATACCGTCTTTACCTCCCGACAGTTCCTGGACAAAGGCAAGCTCTGGCATCTGCCAGAACAGCTGACCCAGGTGCGCTGGGTCTTTCTGGAAGATCTGAAAGCGGACGTGACCACCGGCGACAAGCTGTGGATTTTTGCACACCTGCTGATGCCGCGTCTGGCGCAGGTCAAACAGCAGCCGGAAGATGATGCGATTATCCTCTTCACGTCGGGTTCGGAGGGCAACCCGAAAGGCGTTGTTCACAGCCACAAGAGTATTCTGGCGAACGTTGAGCAGATCAAAAGCATTGCCGACTTTACTGCCAGTGACCGCTTTATGTCGGCGCTGCCGCTGTTCCACTCCTTTGGCCTGACGGTGGGACTTTTTACGCCGCTGCTGACCGGTGCGGAAGTGTTCCTCTATCCCAGCCCGCTGCATTACCGCATTGTGCCGGAGCTGGTGTATGACCGTAACTGCACCGTCCTGTTCGGGACCTCAACCTTCCTGGGTAACTATGCCCGTTTCGCCAATCCGTATGATTTCTTCCGCGTGCGGTATGTCGTGGCCGGTGCGGAAAAGCTGCAGGAGAGCACGCGTCAGATCTGGCAGGACAAGTTTGGCCTGCGCATTCTTGAGGGCTATGGCGTTACCGAGTGCGCGCCCGTGGTCTCCATCAACGTACCCATGGCGGCGAAACCGGGTACGGTGGGCCGAATTCTGCCGGGGATGGATGCGCGTCTGCTGGCCGTGCCGGGCATTGAGGAGGGTGGCCGCCTGCAGCTGAAAGGGCCAAACGTGATGAACGGTTACCTGCGCGTAGAAAACCCAGGCCAGCTGGAAGCGCCGACGGCGGAAAACGTCAACGGCGAGGTTGAAACCGGCTGGTACGACACCGGTGATATCGTGCGTTTCGATGAGCAAGGCTTTGTGCAGATTCAGGGACGCGCAAAACGCTTCGCCAAAATCGCCGGTGAAATGGTCTCTCTGGAAATGGTTGAACAACTGGCGACGGCTGTCTCCGCCGATAAAATGCATGCGACGGTGGTGAAGAGTGATGCCAGCAAAGGCGAGGCGCTGGTGCTGTTTACCACCGACGGCGAGCTTAAGCGCGACAGGCTACTGAGCTATGCGCGTGAGCATGGCATTCCTGAGCTGGCGGTGCCGCGCGATATTCGCTACCTGAAGCAGCTTCCGGTGCTGGGTAGTGGCAAACCCGATTTCGTGACCCTGAAAGGCATGGTTGAAGAGGCGGAACAGCAAAATGCGTGAGTCAGTACACACTAACACCTCACTGCGTTCAAAAGGCATGATGGCGGTCATTGCCGCGCAGTTTCTCTCTGCGTTCGGCGATAACGCGCTGTTGTTCGCCACGCTGGCCCTGCTGAAAGCCGAGTTTTACCCCGACTGGAGTCAGCCGATCCTGCAGATGGTGTTTGTGGGCGCTTACATTATCTTTGCCCCGTTTGTGGGGCAGGTGGCGGACAGTTTCCCGAAGGGCCGGGTGATGATGTTTGCCAACGGTCTCAAGCTGCTGGGTGCCGCCAGCATTTGCTTTGGCTTCAATCCGTTTATTGGCTATACGCTTGTGGGCATCGGCGCTGCTGCCTACTCTCCGGCGAAGTATGGCATTCTTGGCGAGCTGACCACGGGCGATAAGCTGGTCAAAGCCAACGGTCTGATGGAGTCGTCAACCATTGCCGCTATCCTGCTCGGCTCCGTCGCAGGAGGCGTACTGGCCGACTGGCATGTCCTGGCGGCTTTGGGCGTATGCGCGGCGGTGTATGGCGGGGCGGTCGTGGCTAACCTGTTTATTCCGAAGCTGCCAGTCGCTCGCCCGGGGCAATCCTGGCGCTTCAAACCGATGACTGGCAGTTTCTTCAACGCGTGCCGCGTGCTGTGGCGTAACGGGGAAACGCGTTTCTCCCTGATGGGAACCAGTATGTTCTGGGGGGCGGGCGTCACGCTGCGCTTCCTGCTGGTCCTGTGGGTACCGGTGGCGCTGGGAATTACTGACAATGCGACGCCGACCTATCTTAATGCGATGGTAGCGATCGGCATCGTGGCTGGCGCAGGCGCTGCAGCGAAGCTGGTAACGCTCGAAACGGTAGCACGCTGCATGCCGGCGGGGATCCTGATTGGCGTCGTGGTGCTTATTTTCTCGCTTCAGCATGCGTTGCTGCCCGCTTATGCCCTGCTGATCCTGATTGGCATTCTGGGCGGTTTCTTCGTGGTGCCGTTGAATGCGTTACTCCAGGAGCGCGGCAAGCAGACCGTCGGGGCGGGGAATGCCATTGCGGTACAAAACCTCGGTGAAAACCTGGCAATGCTGTTAATGCTGGGACTCTATTCGCTGGCGGTGAAAGTGGGGGTACCGGTGGTGGCGATTGGCGTCGGATTTGGTGGACTCTTCGCGGCGGCGATTGCGGGATTGTGGCTCTGGCAGCGTCGGCGCTGATAAGTAGCCGGGTGGCGGCTTCGCCTTACCCGGCCTACGTTTGAGCACCTGTAGGCCCGGTAAGGCGAAGCCGCCACCGGGCAAAAGCATCAGGCTACGGTGCAGGATAGGTATAAACCTGATGCACCGCTTCAATCTCCGCCAACACCTCTTCACTCAGGTTCAGATGGAAACTCTCAATATTGGTTTTCAGCTGTTCCATCGTGGTCGCGCCCAGCAGGGTGCTGGCAACAAACGGCTGACGGCGCACAAAGGCCAGCGCCATCTGCGCCGGATCGAGGCCGTGGCGCTTCGCGATATCCACATAGGCTGCAACGGCTTTTTGCGTTTGTTCGCCGCTGTAGCGGGTAAAGCGGCTAAAGAGTGTATTGCGCGCCCCGGCCGGTTTCGCACCGTTGAGGTATTTCCCCGTCAGGGTGCCAAAACCCAGGCATGAATAAGCGAGCAGTTCCACTTCCTCATATTGCGTCACTTCGGCCAGCCCCACTTCGTAGCTGCGGTTAAGCAGGCTGTACGGGTTCTGGATGGTGACGATGCGCGGCAGATCGTGTTTATCCGCCAGGTGCAGGTAACGCATGACCCCAAAGGCCGTTTCGTTGGACACGCCAATGTAGCGGATTTTTCCCGCACGCTGGCACTCCGTCAGCGCTTCCAGCGTTTCCAGCAGGGTAACGGCGGGGGCGCTCTCGTTCCAGCTGTAGCCGAGCTTGCCAAAGCAGTTGGTTGGGCGCTGGGGCCAGTGGACCTGGTACAGGTCGAGATAGTCGGTTTGCAGACGCTTCAGGCTCGCGTCCAGCGCGGCGCGGATATTTTTGCGATCGAGGATCTGATTTGGGCGGATCCCGGCATCGTTGTTTCGCGCGGGGCCACTGACTTTCGAGGCGATGACCAGCTTTTCACGGTTACCGCGTTTTGCCAGCCAGTTACCGACGTAGGTTTCGGTAAGTCCCTGTGTTTCAGGGCGTGGTGGCACAGGGTACATCTCTGCAACATCAATCAGGTTAATCCCCTGACTGACGGCATAATCGAGTTGTGCATGGGCATCGGCTTCGCTGTTTTGTTCACCAAATGTCATCGTGCCCAACCCCAGTTGACTTATCTCCAGAGCGCTGTGGGGGATACGGTGATAATGCATAGCCGGCTTCCTTCAATAGACATGTAGACCGCGTCAGGAACCTCCCGACAAAGGAATATAAACATGGCAGAGGGGAAGCAAAAGGGGAAGAAAAAAATCAAAAAGGCCAGTAAGCTACTGACCTCCGACCGTTATCGCTCAATAATTTGCGAGACTTCATCGCGATTGATCTGCATTTTATTGCCTGCCTGGTCGTGGTAGCTGACCAGACCGGTATCGTCGTCGACTTCGGGTTTGCCGTCGGTCAGGATCATCCGGCCATCTTTCGTTGCCATGACGTAATCGCTGCTGCAGCCCGATACGGCAAACGCCAACCCGACTGCTGAAATTAACACCGCCCATTTTTTCATCGTTATCATCCTCATCTGGCTCGTATCAAATCATAGTGTAGTATTAACCCGTTATGGCAACAGGGTGAAGCGGTAAAATCTTAAAAACCAGGTGATTATGTTTGTGAGCTCGCAAAATAAGTAAAAAACTATGTTTTAAGTAAGAAATGACGAGCAAGCAGCGCGCCGGTGAAATTCTTTTTAAGATAAAAACCGCGCGGCAGCGTCAGTATGGGTTCACCCATCGCGCCGATCGCCTCGGTAAGTGCTTTGCTGTTTGCCGCTTTCGGGCGCAGCTGTAACACTTCTCCGTGTCGGGCGGTAATTCGCTCGACCTGCCCGAGCACAATCATGTCCATCAGCTCTTCCCAGTCCAGGCGCAGCTGATGTTCCTCCTCTTCATCCGGGCTCCAGAGCAGCGGTGCGCCAACGCGACGTTCGGCCAGCGGGATCTGCCGTTCACCTTCAACCGGTACCCAAAGCACGCGTTTCAGCTTATGACGCACGTGGCTGGTTTCCCACGTCACGCCGGTATTGCCGGTTAAGGGCGCAACGCAGACAAAGGTTGTCTCCAGGGGGCGACCCCAGCTGTCGATGGGGATGGTTTTTAACTCGACGCCAAGGGCGGCAAAATCTTGCTCAGGTTTGCTCCCGGCGCTGGCACCCAGCCACAGCTCCAGCAGCATGCCGATCCAGCCTTTATCCCGTTTAAGATCCTTCGGGATCTGAAGCCCTGCCATAGCCGCCAGTTCGCCAAGCGAGAAGCCTGCCAGGCGCTGTGCCTGCTCTAGCAACTGGCCTTCGCTGGACGGCGGTGAGAGCAAGGGGGTAAGCGAATGCATGAAGGTAACCTTTTGATTAAAAAATAAACGAAGAAATTGTCCCCTGTGGATAGAGTTTATCTTTTTCTGTCCCAATATTCCATGTCTATGATTTATAGGTTTTTTTATGAGGTTTTAACGGTTTCATCTGAGACGTAAAACGGGTTGTTCAAATCTGGTCACTGACAATAAACAGGATCTTACACCATGTTATCCACAGAAAAGTGGGATAACTGGGCATAACCCTGACTACTGTTTCAATTTACAGCCTTGACGTGCGATGAAAATCCAAATTTCAGACAAATTGTGCCTAACTTATTGGCACAATCTGTGGATAAAACCGACGCTGTTCGATCTTTCATCAGTACGACGATCCCTGCTGTGACGATCGTCACGCTATTCTGCGTTTTATTTACTGGTGTTAAGTTAATCGTATGAAAAATATGATTTTATATTGACGGTGTGAAAGAGGGCGGGAGAGGTTGTTTAAGGTTGTTCATCGGTAATCAGACACTTCTTCACAACTATATCCACAGAAAAGGTGAATAAAATTGTCCTCATCACCGTATATCTGTTTATAACTCTGCACTTATTTGTGAGTTATTCAAATGTTATTAGGTTGCAGGCCTGTAAGAGAGTGGTTTACCGCCTCACTGTAGTGTGAAACAATCATTCATATATAAGGTTTAGTTTGGGGTAGTCCGGTGATTGATGACGATGGCTACCGCCCGAACGTAGGAATAGTAATTTGTAATCGTCAGGGCCAGGTAATGTGGGCCCGTCGATATGGTCAGCACTCCTGGCAGTTCCCGCAAGGCGGGATCAATCCGGGAGAGTCCCCAGAACAAGCGATGTACCGGGAGCTTTTTGAAGAGGTCGGTTTAAGCCGAAAAGATGTTCGCATCCTCGCTTCGACCCGCAACTGGTTGCGTTACAAGTTACCGAAACGTTTGGTGCGTTGGGACACAAAGCCGGTTTGTATCGGCCAGAAACAGAAGTGGTTTCTTCTGCAGTTGGTGGGCAACGATTCAGACATCAATATGCAAACCAGCAGTACGCCGGAGTTCGATGGCTGGCGCTGGGTGAGCTATTGGTATCCTGTTCGTCAGGTCGTGTCATTTAAGCGCGATGTTTACCGTAGGGTGATGAAAGAGTTTGCAAGTGTGGTGATGCAGCTTCAGGAGATCCCGCCTAAGCCGCAGAGCGCACCTGCTTGGCGACGTAAAAGAGGTTAAGCTACGCAAATCATGCTCACCCGCTTGCGAGAAATAGTCGAGAAGGTGGCCAGTGCTCCGCGTCTCAACGAGGCGCTGAATATTCTGGTCACTGACATCTGTCTTGCGATGGAGACCGAAGTCTGTTCGGTGTATCTGGCCGACCACGATCGGCGCTGCTATTACCTGATGGCGACCCGTGGTTTGAAAAAGCCACGGGGACGCACCGTAACGCTCGCATTTGATGAAGGTATCGTCGGCCTGGTTGGGCGGCTGGCTGAACCTATCAACCTTGCCGACGCGCAAAAACACCCCAGCTTTAAATACATCCCTTCCGTAAAAGAAGAGCGTTTCCGCGCGTTCCTTGGCGTGCCGATTATCCAGCGTCGTCAACTTTTGGGCGTGCTGGTCGTCCAGCAGCGGGAGCTGCGTCAGTACGATGAAAGCGAAGAGTCCTTCCTCGTCACGCTGGCGACACAGATGGCGGCGATCCTCTCACAGTCTCAGCTTGCAGCGCTCTTCGGTCAGTATCGCCATACGCGCATTCGTGCCCTTCCGGCATCGCCAGGGGTAGCGATTGCTGAAGGCTGGATGGACGCCACGCTGCCGTTAATGGAGCAGGTTTACGAGGCCTCTACGCTCGATGAAGCGCTGGAGCGCGAGCGTCTTACCGCCGCGCTGGAAGAGGCGGCAAATGAATTTCGCCGCTACAGCAAACGCTTTGCGGCAGGCGCACAAAAAGAGACGGCGGCTATCTTCGACCTTTATTCGCACCTGCTTTCCGACGCGCGGCTGCGCCGTGAGCTTTTTGCGGAAGTGGATAAAGGTTCGGTAGCAGAATGGGCCGTTAAAAAGGTCATCGAAAAATTTGCTGAGCAGTTTGCAGCATTAACAGACGGTTACCTGAAGGAGCGTGCCGGCGATCTCCGTGCGCTGGGGCAACGTCTGCTGTTCCATCTTGATGACACCATTCAGGGGCCGAACGCCTGGCCAAAACGGTTTGTGCTGGTGGCCGATGAACTCTCGGCAACGACGCTGGCTGAACTGCCGCAGGACCGGCTGGCCGGTGTCGTGGTGCGCGACGGTGCCGCTAACTCCCACGCCGCCATTATGGTGCGCGCGCTCGGTATTCCTACCGTTATGGGGGCGGATATCCAGCCGTCGGTACTGCATCGACGCACGCTGGTGGTGGATGGTTACCGCGGTGAACTGCTGGTCGATCCTGAACCCGTTCTGCTCCAGGAATATCAGCGTCTCATCAGCGAAGAGAATGAATTAAGCAAGCTGGCGGAAGATGACGTTAACCTTCCCGCACAGCTGAAGAGCGGTGAGCGGATCAAAGTCATGCTCAACGCCGGTTTAAGCCCTGAGCACGAAGAAAAGCTGGGCAGCCGCATCGACGGTATTGGCCTGTACCGTACTGAAATCCCGTTTATGCTGCAGAGCGGTTTCCCCTCCGAAGAGGAGCAGGTGGCGCAGTATCAGGGGATGTTGCAAATGTTCAACGACAAGCCTGTCACCCTGCGTACCTTGGATGTCGGGGCGGATAAACAGCTGCCGTATATGCCGATCAGCGAAGAGAACCCGTGTCTTGGCTGGCGCGGGATCCGCATTACGCTCGATCAGCCGGAGATCTTCCTGATCCAGGTGCGCGCCATGCTGCGCGCTAATGCTGCGACGGGCAATCTCAGCATCTTACTGCCGATGGTCACCAGCATTGATGAGATCGACGAAGCGCGGCGCCTGATTGAGCGTGCTGGTCGTGAAGTGGAAGAGATGATTGGCTATGCGATCCCGAAACCACGGATCGGCGTCATGCTCGAAGTGCCGTCTATGGTCTTCATGCTGCCGCAGCTGGCAAACCGCGTTGATTTTATCTCTGTCGGTACCAACGACCTGACGCAATATATTCTGGCCGTCGACCGGAACAACACCCGCGTCGCCAGTATCTACGATAGCCTGCATCCGGCAATCATTCGCGCGCTGGCGATGATTGCCCGTGAGGCTGAACAGTACGGCATTGATCTACGCCTGTGCGGTGAAATGGCCGGAGACTCGATGTGCGTCGCGATCCTGATAGGTCTGGGATACCGCCATCTGTCGATGAACGGCCGTGCCGTAGCGCGCGTGAAGTATTTGTTGCGTCATATAGACATCAATGATGCCCGCGAGCTGGCTGAGCGCAGCCTTGACGCACAGCTGGCGGCTGAGGTTCGTCACCAGGTGGCGGCATTTATGGAACGACGCGGTATGGGCGGCCTGATTCGCGGTGGTCGCTAAAGCCTTCCCCTCTCTCACAGGGCTGAGGGATCCCCACAAATTAATGCGAGCAGTGAACAATCCCCTCGCCCCTTTGGGGAGAGGGCCAGGGTGAGGGGACCAGCGTGCACAAAACCCTATACACATCTTTTACATCTCTGGCGCATCCTCCGCGCCAGCCTTATGCTATGATTCGCAACTTTGGAGCCTCTGCTTAAGGCAGAATCGCATTTCTACCGCTGTCCACTTTCAGCGGAATAACAACATCTTGTGGTGACAGATGAACAGTGGTTATCTGCATTTTCCGGAGTTTGATCCGGTCATTTTCTCAGTAGGACCTGTTTCGCTTCACTGGTACGGTCTGATGTACCTGGTGGGCTTCGTTTTTGCAATGTGGCTCGCGGGCCGTCGCGCCAGCCGTCCTGGCAGCGGCTGGACCAAAAATGAAGTTGAAAACCTGCTATACGCAGGCTTCCTCGGCGTGTTCCTCGGTGGCCGTATTGGGTATGTTCTGTTCTATAACTTCCCGGTATTCCTGAACGATCCCCTCTATCTTTTCCGCGTCTGGGACGGCGGCATGTCTTTCCACGGCGGCCTAATTGGGGTGATCCTGGTGATGGTGATTTTTGCCAAACGCACCAAGCGCAACTTCTTCCAGGTGTCAGATTTTATCGCACCGCTGATCCCGTTTGGTCTCGGGGCTGGTCGTCTGGGCAACTTTATCAACGGTGAGCTGTGGGGCCGCGTTGACCCAAGCGTGCCGTACACGATGCTCTTCCCGGGCTCCCGCGCGGAAGATATCGCGCTGCTGCCGTCGCACCCGGAGTGGCAGCCCATTTTCGATACCTACGGCGTGCTGCCGCGTCATATGTCCCAGCTGTACGAACTGGCGCTGGAAGGCGTGGTGCTGTTTATCATTCTGAACCTGTTTATTCGCAAGCCGCGCCCGATGGGGGCTGTTTCCGGGCTGTTCCTGATTGGCTATGGCGCGTTCCGCATCATCGTCGAATTCTTCCGCCAGCCCGACGCCCAGTTTACCGGCGAATGGGTACAGTACATCAGCATGGGGCAGATCCTCTCCATTCCGATGATCGTAGCGGGTGCCATTATGATGATTTGGGCGTATCGTCGTCGTCCACAGCAACAACTTTCCTGAGGAATCATGAAACAGTATCTTGAATTGATGAAAAAAGTGCTCGATGAGGGCACGCCGAAAAACGACCGTACCGGTACCGGTACGCTCTCCATTTTTGGCCACCAGATGCGCTTCAATCTGCAAGAAGGCTTCCCTCTGGTGACGACAAAGCGCTGCCACCTGCGCTCTATCATTCATGAACTGCTCTGGTTCCTGCAAGGCGATACCAACGTTGCGTATCTGCACGAAAATAACGTCTCCATCTGGGACGAATGGGCAGATGAAAACGGCAACCTGGGCCCGGTATACGGCAAGCAGTGGCGCGCATGGCCAACGCCTGATGGCCGCCATATTGACCAGATCACAACCGTCATGAACCAGCTGAAAAACGATCCGGACTCGCGCCGAATCATCGTTTCTGCCTGGAACGTGGGTGAGCTGGATAAAATGGCGCTGGCACCGTGCCACGCGTTCTTCCAGTTCTATGTGGCCGACGGTAAGCTCTCCTGCCAGCTCTACCAGCGCTCCTGTGACGTGTTCCTGGGCCTGCCGTTTAACATTGCCAGCTATGCGCTGTTAGTCCACATGATGGCGCAGCAGTGTGACCTTGAAGTGGGTGATTTCGTCTGGACAGGTGGGGACACCCATCTCTACAGCAATCATATGGAACAGACGCATCTTCAGCTCACCCGCGAACCGCGTGCGCTGCCGAAGCTGATTATCAAACGCAAACCGGCATCAATCTTCGACTACCGCTTTGATGATTTTGAGATTGAGGGCTACGACCCGCATCCAGGCATCAAAGCGCCCGTCGCTATCTGATGCGATAAAGCGTGACACAACCGGTGCTGTTTAGCGCCGGTTTTTTTTCGTCTTCATCCCGTTTTACGAGGCGTTATCAAGAAAGCGTGCAACGCGTTGCAACACGCTCAATTCTTCGGATAACGCCTCGTAAAACCCTTATTCACCGCTCGCCACGCCCTCGTCGAATCGCCACACTTCCCGCATGAAAAAAGAGAACGGCTTTACGCTTATCGAAACGCTGGTGGCTGTCTCGCTGGTTGTCATACTCAGCGCCTCAGGTCTGTACGGCTGGGACAGCTGGCAGCGGCAGCAGCGGTTGTGGCAAACCGCCGACCAGGTGCGCGACTATCTGGTCTTTCTGCGCAACGACGCCAACCGGCACAACCGCGACCATCAAATTCGCCTTCAGCGGGTGGGCGAAAAGGAGTGCCTCGTGAGCTCAGCCGTACAAGGCTGTGAGAAGGGCAGCCCCTTTGTTCTGATTCCACTCTGGCCAGAGGTCGCGGTGAGCGAAGTCACGCCGTCATTAGGGTTCTATGGGTTAAGGGATACGGCATGGGCAGGGCGGATAAGGGTTCAAAGCCGTGCCGGAGAATGGCTGATCATAGTCTCAGACGGAGGGCGCATCAGAATGTGTAAGGTCTCACAGGGAGGTTCATGTCGATGAGACAGCGCGGTTTTTCGCTGACTGAAGTTCTGATTGCCACGGCCATCAGTAGCCTGTTGTTGATTGGCGCATCGCGCTTTTTACCCGGATTGCAGCGGGCGGTATTACTGCAATCCGGCCAGAGAGAGCTGGAAGAAGAGGTCTGGCAGCGCCTGTTTGCTTTCGGCAAACAGCTTCAGCGTGCGGGTTACTGTGCGGGGAACTGTCAGGGGCAAGGGCTGACGATCGCAAGGCAGGGCAGTTGCGTCATTGTGCGGTGGGATGCCAACAGTAACGGCCGCTGGGATCGTAGTGCATCAGAAAACGACAGCACCGGTTTTCGTCTGGAATCGGGCGCGCTGGAAACCCTGCGTGGGGCAACCTCGTGTGAAGGTAAGGGATGGGAAAAGCTCACGGACCCGGACAGGCTTGCGATTGCACACTTTGTGGTGAGGAAAGTTACACGCGCCGGGTTTGCGCCGGAGCTGAATATCGAACTGTCCGCCCTTCGCAAAGGCGAGCATGGGGAGCCTTATCAGGCGTTGTATACGGTCACGGGGTACAACCTGTGAACCGTCAACGCGGTATGTCTTCTCTGGGGCTGGTCCTGCTTTTGCTGGTGCTCGGTACCCTGATCCTCACTGGCCTAAACCAGCAACTCACCACGTTTAGTGCGCTCGTTGGCGGTGAAAGCCGTTCGCTACAGCAGCAGGCTTCTGTCCAGTCAGCGCTTGAGTGGGGACGCGTTCAGAACTGGTCACCCGACCCTGAAGTTCAGTGTAAAAAGGCACCCGCGTGGCGAGTGTGTTTGCGGCAACTGAGTGAGAACACTGTTTTACTCATTGCTGGAGTCAACGACCTGCTGCTCTGGCGTTCAGGAGAGAGCGTCGACGGTAAAATTCACTTTTCGCCTCACGGCTGGAGTGATTTTTGTCCGCTAGAGGAGCGTTCGCTATGCCAACTGCCATAAACAAAGAGAAAGGATTTAGCATGGTTGAGGTTCTGCTGGCGATGATGCTGCTGGTAATCATCGTCACGGCACTGGCCGGCTATCATCGGGCGCTGGCGGCGCGGTTTACCCTGTTTAACCAGTATCGCCAGCTCTGGCACCATGCATGGAATCAGGCACAGCTCTCGACAAATGTTCTGCCCGCAGGCTGGCAGGCCAGTCGGGTGCAGACAACGCACGCAGGATGTGTCAGCATCACGGTTACACTTATTTCTCCTCTGGGGCGACGCGGTGAGATAACGCGTCTGCATTGCCCGGTTAGCCAGTAGTCGGGAGCGTCTATGTTAAGGGTCTACCACTCAAATCGTCTGGATGTGCTGGAAGCGCTGATGGAATTTATCGTTGAGCGCGAGCGGCTTGACGATCCTTTTGAGCCAGAAATGGTGCTGGTGCAGAGCACCGGTATGGCACAGTGGCTGCAAATGTCGCTTTCCCGTAAGTTTGGCATTGCCGCGAACATTGATTTCCCGCTGCCCGCGAGCTTTATCTGGGATATGTTCGTGCGCGTGTTGCCAGACATTCCCGAACAGAGCGCCTTCAACAAGCAGGGCATGAGCTGGAAGCTGATGGCGCTACTGCCGGAAATGCTGCAACACGATGAATTCGCCATGCTGCGCCACTACCTCAATGACGATACCGATAAGCGCAAGCTGTTCCAGCTGGCGTCCCGCACCGCCGATCTCTACGACCAATACCTTGTTTACCGTTCTGACTGGTTAATTCGCTGGGAAGCGGGCGAGCTGGTTGAAGGACTACCGGAGGCGCAAATATGGCAGGCACCGCTGTGGAAAGCGCTGGTAGAGCATACGGAGAAGCTTGGGCAGCCTAAGTGGCACCGTGCCAACCTGTACGATCGGTTTATCTCAATACTCGAGAATGCGTCGGAGCGTCCAGCCCGACTGCCGTCACGCGTTTTTATCTGTGGGATATCCGCATTACCGCCTGTTTATCTGAAGGCCTTGTATGCGCTGGGTAAACATATTGATATTCATATTTTGTTCACCAACCCTTGCCGACAGTATTGGGGGGATATCCTCGACGAACGTTGGCTTGCGCGGCTGGTAACTCGCCAACGAAAGCGCCTTTTTGAAGAACGATCCGTCCCGCTGTTTAAAGACGGTTCGACTGCCGGGCAGCTTTTTGATGAAGACGGTATCCAGAACCTGCCCAATCCACTGCTTGCCTCATGGGGGAAGCTGGGGCGTGATTACATTCATATGCTCTCCGATATTACCTCATCAGGCGAGGGTGACGTTGACGCCTTTGTCGAGATCGCGCCGGATAGCCTGCTGCATAATATTCAATTAGATATTCTGGATCTGGAAAACCGTGCCGTTATGGGCGTGACGGCGAAAGAGTTTGAGCGCAGCGACAGCAAGCGGAAGCTGGATGCTGAGGATCGCAGTATCACGTTCCATGTTTGCCATAGCCCCCAGCGTGAGGTCGAAGTACTTCACGACCAGCTGCTGGCGATGCTGCAGGACGACCCTGAACTCACCCCGCGCGATATCGTGGTAATGGTGGCGGATATCGACAGCTACAGTCCCTTTATTCAGGCCGTTTTCGGCAGTGCGAGCGGGGAGCGGTACCTGCCTTATGCTATCTCTGACCGTCGTGCCCGCCAGTCTCACCCGGCATTGCAGGCATTTGTTACCCTGCTTTCACTGCCGGATAGCCGCTTTATCTCCG
This sequence comes from Enterobacter sp. MG-EB028, assembly GCF_056673305.1. Taxonomy (NCBI): domain Bacteria; kingdom Pseudomonadati; phylum Pseudomonadota; class Gammaproteobacteria; order Enterobacterales; family Enterobacteriaceae; genus Enterobacter; species Enterobacter sp. MG-EB028. The sequence continues at coordinate 3,887,287 of NZ_CP195079.1, read as the reverse complement.
AAGATGTTCTGGCATTACTGGATGTTCCCGTGCTGGCCGCGCGCTTCAACATCAATGAAGAAGGGCTGCGCTACCTTCGCCAGTGGGTAAACGAATCAGGCGTTCGCTGGGGGATCGATGACGATAACGTCCAGGAGTTCGAGCTTCCCCCAACCGGGCAGCATACCTGGCGGTTTGGCCTGACGCGTATGCTGCTGGGCTACGCCATGGAGAGCAGCCAGGGCGAGTGGAACGAAGTGCTGCCTTACGATGAGTCCAGCGGTTTGATTGCTGAACTGGTAGGGCATTTAGCTTCTCTGCTGATGCAGCTAAACCGCTGGCGCCGTGAGCTAATGCAGCCGCGTCCGCTTGAAGCGTGGCTCCCGGTTTGCAGGGCGTTACTTAATGATTTCTTCCTGCCAGACAGTGACACCGAAGCGGCGATGGCGCTCATTGAAACGCAGTGGCAGGCTATCGTCGACGAGGGCGTGAATTCCCACTATCACGAGGCGATTCCTTTGTCGCTGCTGAGAGATGAGTTGACGCAGCGCCTTGACCAGGAGCGAATCAGCCAGCGTTTCCTGGCAGGCCCCATCAATATCTGTACCCTGATGCCAATGCGCTCAATTCCCTTTAAGGTGGTCTGTCTGCTCGGCATGAACGACGGTGTTTATCCTCGTGCCCTGGCACCGCTGGGGTTCGATTTGATGAGCGCAGATCCAAAGCGGGGTGACCGTAGCCGTCGCGATGATGACCGTTATCTCTTCCTTGAAGCGCTTATCTCTGCTCAAAGTAAGCTCTATATCAGCTATATCGGCCGCTCCATTCAGGACAACAGCGAGCGCTTCCCCTCCGTGCTGGTGCAGGAACTGGTGGACTATATTGGCCAGAGCCACTATCTGGCTGGCGATGACGCGCTTAACTGCGATGAAAGCGAGCAGCGGGTGAAGGCGCACATTACGTGTATCCACAGCCGCATGCCGTTTGACCCGGTAAACTATATTGTCAGCGAACAGCAGAGCTATGCCCGCGAATGGCTGCCGGCAGCGAAAAAAGAGGGACGAGCCCATACGGATTTCATTCAGCCGCTTGATCCGCTGCCCATTAGCACCCTGACTTTCGAACAGCTTCAGCGGTTTTGGGCGCACCCGGTTCGCGCCTTCTTCCAGCAGCGACTACAGGTCAATTTCCGTTCTGAAGAGAGTGAAATTCCGGATGCAGAACCCTTTACCCTGGAAGGGCTGGAGCGCTATCAGTTAAACCTCCAGTTGCTGAATGCGCTGGTTGAAGAGGAAGATGCTGACAAACTTTACCGCCGCTACCGCGCTGCTGGGCAACTGCCTTACGGGGCGTTTGGGGAAATTGTCTGGGAGGCGCAGTGCCAGGAGATGACCGCTCTGGCTGAGCGCGTAAGGGAGCACCGCCAGCCCGGACAAAGCATCGAAATCGATCTCCACAGCAATGGCGTACAGCTCACGGGCTGGCTAACCCAGGTTCAGCCCGATGGGCTACTGCGCTGGCGGCCTTCTTTGCTCAGCGTTTCACAAGGATTGCAACTCTGGCTGGAACATCTTGTCTACAGTGCGGGTGGCAATAAAGGCGAAAGCCGGATCTTCGTGCGCAAAGACGGCGAGTGGCGCTTCCCACCAATGGAGGCAGAACAGGCGTTACGCTATCTGTCTTTGTACATCGAGGGCTATCTTCAGGGAATGAACAAACCCCTCCTGCTACTGCCCGAAAGTGGCGGTGCGTGGATAAAAGCCTGTTATGACGCGCAGAATGATGCGATGTTAACGGACGAGGCTTCGCTGCAGAAAGCGCGCAGTAAATTTATGCAGGCCTATGAAGGAAACATGATGGTGCGCGGTGAAGGTGAGGATGTCTGGTATCAACGTTTATGGCGAACGCTTGAGCCAGAATACTTCGAAGCTATTACGGAAGAGGCGCAACGCTACCTGTTACCGTTGTTTAAATTTAATCAGTCCTGAGTGCTGTATAAAAATTGCGCAGTATGGGGTGTTCATTTATGATGCACTTCTTATCACGGACTGATGTACCCAAATAAAGAGATGTTGGCGTGTCCAGCACGCAGTTTGTTAATGATGTTTGCCCTAAGTAATTCGAGTTGCAGGAAGGCGGCAAGGGCGTGAATCCCAGGGAGCTTACATGGGTAAGTGACTGGGGTGAACGCATGCAGCCGACGCACATGCAACTTGAAGTATGACGGGATAGCCGTGATAAAGAGGTCGTAATGCCAGGCAGCACCTTGTTCAAAGCATTTATTTTGTTTGTCGCCCTTTGGGCGCCCGTCACTCAGGCAGACTCCGGTTGGCAACCCGTCCAGGAAACTATCCGTAAGAGCGAAAAAGATACCCGCCAGTATCAGGCTATTCGCCTTGATAACGGTATGACCGTGCTGCTGGTTTCCGATCCGCAGGCGGTGAAATCCCTCTCGGCGTTAGTGGTGCCGGTTGGATCGCTGGAAGATCCTGAGGCGCATCCGGGGCTGGCGCATTACCTCGAACACATGACGCTGATGGGCTCTAAAAAATATCCGCAGCCGGATAGCCTGTCCGAATTTCTGAAAATGCACGGTGGCAGCCACAACGCCAGTACGGCACCGTACCGCACGGCCTTTTATCTCGAAGTCGAAAATGACGCGCTGGCAGGGGCGGTTGATCGTCTTGCCGATGCCATCGCCGCGCCGCTGCTGGATAAAAAATACGCTGACCGCGAGCGCAACGCCGTCAATGCGGAGCTGACCATGGCCCGTACCCGGGACGGTATGCGCATGGCGCAGGTCAGCGCCGAAACGATCAACCCGGCGCATCCTGGGTCACGTTTCTCGGGCGGTAACCTGGAGACGCTGAGCGATAAACCGGGAAGCCCGGTCATTGACGCCCTCCATGCGTTTCGCGACAAATACTACTCTGCCAACCTGATGAAGGCGGTTATTTACAGCAACAAACCGTTGCCGGAGCTTGCTGGCCTGGCGGCACAAACGTTTGGCCGGGTGCCGAATAAAAATATCGCCCTGCCGAAGATAGACGTACCGGTTGTCACGGACGCGCAAAAAGGGATCATCATCCACTACGTCCCTGCCATGCCCCGCAAAGTGCTGCGCGTTGAGTTCCGCATTGATAACAACACCGCCCAGTTCCGCAGCAAAACCGACGAGCTGGTGACCTACCTGATTGGTAACCGCAGCCCGGGAACCTTATCTGACTGGCTGCAAAAACAGGGACTGGTGGAAGGGATCCGCGCCGATTCCGATCCCGTGGTAAACGGCAACAGCGGCGTGCTGGCGATCTCCGCCACCCTGACCGACAAAGGGCAGGCCAACCGTGATGAAGTGGTTGCGGCTATCTTTAGCTACCTCTCTTTACTGCGCGAGAAAGGCGTCGATAAACGCTACTTTGATGAACTGGCGCACGTGTTGGATCTCGATTTCCGTTACCCGTCCATTACCCGCGATATGGATTACGTGGAGTGGCTGGCAGATACCATGATCCGTGTACCGGTGGCGCACACGCTTGACGCGGTCAATATTGCCGATCGTTATGATGCCGAGGCGGTTAAAGCGCGCCTGGCGATGATGACGCCGCAGAATGCCCGCATCTGGTACATCAGCCCGAACGAACCGCATAACAAGACGGCGTACTTTGTTGATGCTCCTTATCAGGTAGACAAAATCAGCGACCAGACCTTCGCCGACTGGCAGAAGAAGGCCGGTGAGATTGCGTTGAAGCTGCCGGAGCTGAACCCCTATATCCCGGATGATTTCTCGCTGATCAAAACGACTAAGGATTATCCGCACCCGGAGCTTATTATTGATGAGCCGACGCTGCGCGTGGTGTATACCCCAAGCCGTTATTTCTCGAGCGAGCCAAAGGCCGATGTCAGCGTGGTCCTGCGTAACCCTAAAGCTATGAACAGCGCCAAAAATCAGGTGATGTTCGCGCTCAATGACTATCTGGCCGGTATCGCGCTCGATCAGCTCAGCAACCAGGCGGCCGTGGGCGGGATCAGCTTCTCTACCAACGCCAACAACGGTTTGATGCTTAATGCAAATGGCTATACCCAGCGTTTGCCTCAGCTTTTCAAGGCGCTGCTGGAGGGCTACTTTAGCTACACGCCAACGGAAGAGCAGCTTGAGCAGGCTAAATCCTGGTATGCGCAGATGATGGATTCAGCAGAGAAGGGCAAAGCTTACGATCAGGCGCTTATGCCTGCGCAAATGCTGTCGCAAATACCTTATTTCCAGCGTGAAGAACGCCGTGCATTGCTGCCATCAATCTCATTAAAAGAGGTGCTGGCTTACCGTGACGCGCTGAAAACTAACACGCGCCCGGAATTTCTTATCGTCGGCAATATGAGCGAAGATCGGGCCAAAACGCTGGCAGAGAATGTTCGCACGCAGCTCGGTTCGAAAGGCGACGAGTGGTGCCGCAACCAGGACGTGCTGGTTGAGAAAAAACAGAATGTGATTTTTGAAAAAGCGGGGAGTAGCACCGATTCCGCGCTGGCCGCGGTGTTTGTGCCAACGGGCTATGATGAATTCTCCAGCTCTGCGCAAAGCGCCGTTCTGGGACAGATCGTTCAACCCTGGTTCTATAACCAGCTGCGCACAGAAGAGCAGCTTGGCTACGCGGTGTTTGCCTTCTCGATGAACGTAGGCCGTCAGTGGGGGCTGGGCTTCCTGCTGCAAAGCAGCGACAAACAACCGGCCTATCTCTGGCAGCGCTATCAGGCGTTCTTCCCGCAGGTGGAAGCAAAACTGCGCGCCATGAAGCCGGAAGAGTTTGCCCAGATCCAGCAGGCCGTCATCGCGCAGGTGATGCAGCCGCCGCAGACGCTGGGCGAAGAGGCCTCGCAGCTGAGCAAAGATTTCGATCGCGGTAATCTGAAATTTGATTCGCGTGATAAAGTAGTGGCCGAGATAAAACAGCTGACGCCGCAGAAGGTTGCCGACTTCTTCCATCAGGCGGTCATTAAGCCGCAGGGGATCACCATTCTGTCCCAGGTTTCCGGTAGCCAGAACGGGAAAACGGAGTACGTGAACCCGAAAGGCTGGGTAGTCTGGAAGAGCGTCAGCGCGCTGCAGCAATCTATGCCCTGGAGTAAGAAAGAATGACCGACACCGCTGAGTCCCTTGATCCCTTACGTTTACCTCTGCAGGGTGAACGATTGATTGAAGCCTCAGCGGGAACCGGAAAAACGTTCACCATCGCCGCGCTCTATCTGCGCCTGCTGTTAGGGCTTGGCGGCAACGCCGCTTTTCCACGGCCTTTGAGCGTGGAAGAGCTGCTGGTGGTCACCTTCACCGAGGCCGCCACCGCTGAGCTGCGCGGTCGTATTCGGACCAACATCCACGAACTGCGCATCGCCTGTCTGCGCCAAAGCACGGATAACCCTCTCTACGCGAGCCTTCTGGAAGAGATAGCCGATAAGCAACAGGCAGCCCAGTGGCTGCTCCTCGCAGAACGGCAGATGGACGAAGCGTCCGTCTTCACCATTCACGGTTTTTGCCAGCGCATGCTGAGCCTGAACGCGTTTGAATCCGGCATGCTGTTTGAACAACAACTCATCGAAGATGAATCCGTGCTTCGCTATCAGGCCTGCGCGGATTTCTGGCGTCGCCACTGCTATCCGTTACAGCGAGATATTGCCGAAGCGGTACATGCGTTGTGGAAGGGGCCTGAAGCGCTGCTGCGCGCCATCGATCGTTATCTTCAGGGGGAAGCGCCGGTCATCAAATCTCCACCGCCAGCGGATGAAACCCTGGCTTCCTGCCATGAAAAAATCATCGCGAAAATTGCCGACATCAAGCAAAAATGGATTGAGTCAGTCGGCGAGATTGACGCGATCATCGAGAATTCCGGGATCGACCGACGTAAGTTCAATCGCGGCAATCAGGGCAAATGGATCGAGAAGATCAGCGCGTGGGCGCAGGAAGAGACGCGCGGTTACCAGCTCCCGGATGCGCTGGAGAAATTCTCCCGGCGTTTCCTGGTTGAGCGGACCAAAGCCGACGGCATCGTGCCTGAACATCCCCTGTTTGTGGCGATTGAAAACCTGCTGGCGGAACCCCTGACGCTCAACGATCTGATGATCGTCCGTGCCATGACTGAGATTCGCGACGCCGTCGCGCGCGAAAAGCGCCGCCGGGGCGAGCTGGGGTTCGACGATATGCTGAGTCGACTTGATGCGGCGCTGTGCAGTGAAAATGGCGAAGCGCTTGCCGCCGCGATTCGCACCCGCTTTCCGGTGGCGATGATCGACGAATTTCAGGATACCGACCCTCAGCAGTACCGCATTTTCCGCCGTATCTGGCGTCAGCAGCCCGGCACCGCGTTGTTGTTAATCGGCGATCCGAAACAGGCCATTTACGCCTTTCGCGGTGCGGATATTTTTACCTATATGAAAGCCCGCAGCGAGGTTGACGCGCACTACACGCTCGACACCAACTGGCGCTCTTCGCCCGGCATGGTGGAAAGCGTCAATGCGCTGTTCAGCCGCATGGATACGGCGTTTATGTTCCGGGAGATCCCTTTCCAGCCGGTCAAATTCGCCCCGAAAAATACCACCCTGCGCTTCGAGTTTAACGGCGAAACTCAGCCCGCCATGAACTTCTGGCTGCTGGATGGGGAAGGCTGGGGCGTCGCGGACTATCAAAATGCTATGGCCCAGCACTGTGCCGCGCAAATCCGTGACTGGCTCAGCGCAGGCGCGCGCGGTGATGCGTTGCTGTGGAAGGAGGATAAACCAGCCCCGGTAAAGGCATCCGATATCACGGTGCTGGTGCGCAGCCGTCAGGAGGCCGCGCTCATCCGCGACGCCCTGACGCTACTGAATATTCCCTCCGTCTACCTCTCCAACCGCGACAGCGTCTTTGAAACGCTGGAAGCCCTGGAGATGCTGTGGCTGCTTCAGGCCGTCCTGGCCCCGGAGCGGGAAAGCACGCTGCGCAGCGCCTTAGCGAGCGCGATGCTCGGGCTGAACGCGCGTGACATTGATGCGCTCAACAATGACGAAGCCGCGTGGGATTCTGTGGTAGACGAGTTTGTTCGCTACCGTGAAAAATGGCAGAAACGTGGCGTGATGGCGATGGTGCGTGAGCTTATGGCACAGCGTCACATTGCGGAGAATATGCTGGCGACAGCGGGCGGCGAGCGCCGTCTAACCGATATTTTGCATATCAGCGAGCTGCTCCAGGAAGCGGGTACGCAGCTGGAGAGCGAGCATGCCCTGGTGCGCTGGCTTGCCCAGCAGATTGCCGACCCGAACAGCAACTCCTCAAGCCAGCAGATGCGCCTCGAGAGCGATAAACATCTGGTGCAGATCGTCACCATTCACAAGTCGAAAGGGCTGGAGTATCCGCTGGTCTGGCTGCCGTTTATCGCCAATTATCGCGTGCAGGACCAGGCCTTTTACCACGATCGCGAGTCGTTCGAAGCGGTACTCGATCTCAGCAACGCGGAGTCCAGCCTTGAGCTGGCCGAAGCCGAGCGTCTCGCGGAAGACCTGCGCCTGCTCTATGTGGCGCTGACCCGTTCGGTCTGGCACTGTTCCCTGGGCGTCGCGCCACTGTTCCGTCGCCGTGGCGAAAAGAGCGGCGAGAGTGATTTTCATCTGAGCGCGCTAGGGCGGCTTATACAGCGCGGCGAACCCAAAGATGCTGCCGGTCTGCGCCAGTGCATCGAATCACTTTGCTCAGAGCATGTTGCCCTGCATATTCCATCCCAGCCCGACAGCAGTCGCTGGCAGACGCTGGAGCAGGGAGAGTCAGCGCTGCATGCCCGCGAGGTGACGCGCACCATTGCTGACGACTGGCGCGTCACCAGTTACTCCGGTTTACAGCAGCACGGGCAGAGTATCGCGCAGGATCTGATGCCAAAACTGGACGTGGATGCCGCTGGGGCCGGTAGCGTGCCCGTCGAGCCGGTGCTCACGCCGCACCAGTTCCCGCGCGGCGCCTCACCGGGCACGTTTTTGCACAGCCTCTTTGAAGAGCTGGATTTTACCCAGCCGGTCTCTGAAGAGTGGGTGCTGAAGATGCTGCAGAGCGGCGGCTACGACGCGCAGTGGCTGCCGGTTCTCACTGAATGGATCCGCGCTATTCTGCACGCGCCGCTCACGGCGCAGGGGATCTCGCTGAGCCAGCTGACCGCCAAAGATAAGCAGGTGGAGATGGAGTTTTATCTCCCCATCGCCAGCCCGCTCAGGGCCGAGGCGCTTGATGCGTTGATCCGCGAGCACGATCCGTTATCCGCCGGGTGCGCGCCTCTCAACTTCCGCCAGGTGCAGGGAATGCTGAAAGGCTTTATCGACCTGGTTTTCCGCCACGAAGGGCGCTACTACCTGCTGGATTACAAATCGAACTGGCTGGGTGAAAACAGCGAAGCCTATACCCAGCAGGCGATGGCCTCAGCGATGCAAATGCATCGCTACGATCTGCAGTACCAGCTCTACACCCTCGCGCTGCACCGCTACCTGCGCCATCGCATGGCCGATTATCGTTACGAAGACCATTTCGGCGGTGTCATTTACCTGTTCCTGCGCGGCGTGGATGCGAACGACCCGCGTTCGGGTATCTTCAGCACCCGTCCGGCTGCGGAGTTGATTGAAAAGATGGATAACCTGTTTGCTGCAAGCACGGAGGAGGTGGCATGACGATGCAGGCGCTACTGCTGGAAGCAGTTGAACAACGAACACTTCGCCACCTGGACGTGCAGTTTGCCATGATGGTGGCGGGCGAGGAGCCTGCCGTTATGCTCGCCGCCGCGATCCTGAGTAAAGACGCGGGGGAGGGACATGTGTGTCTTCCACTGTCGCGTCTGGTGGTGGATGAAAAAATGCCCCCGGCGTTACAGGCGTGTTTCGCGCTGCTGGGTAAGGCGGTGGACTGGCAGGCGATATTACTCGGCTCGCCTGCCGTGAGTGGAGCCGATACCGGGACGCCAATGATCCTTGTCGGCGAGCGTTTGTATCTGAACCGGCTGTGGCGTAACGAACTGACGGTAGCGCGCTTTTTCAGCGAGACCAACGCCCCGCTTCCCTGTGATGAAGCGCAGCTCCGGCACACGCTGGATACGCTGTTTACCTCTGACGACGAGACAGACTGGCAGAAAGTGGCGGCAGCGGTGGCGTTAACGCGGCGGATCTCAGTGATTTCGGGCGGCCCGGGCACCGGGAAGACGACCACCGTGGCAAAGCTGCTTGCCGCGCTGATTCAGTTATCGGGTGAGAAAAAATGTCGTATTCGCCTGGCGGCACCCACCGGTAAAGCGGCTGCGCGTCTGACGGAGTCGTTAGGCGGGGCGCTGCAAAAACTGCCGCTTACCGGAGATCAGCTTGCGCTTTTCCCTAACGAAGCCAGCACGCTGCACCGCTTGCTTGGCGCGCAGCCGGGTAGCCAGCGTCTGCGCTACCATGCCGGTAACCCACTGCACCTGGACGTGCTGGTGGTGGATGAAGCATCGATGATTGACCTGACGATGATGTCGCGGTTGATTGACGCTTTGCCGCCGCACGCGCGCGTCATTTTCCTCGGAGACCGCGATCAGCTTGCCTCCGTGGAGGCCGGGGCTGTGCTGGGCGATATCTGCACCTATGCCAGCCTCGGGTATACCGCAGAACGCGCTGAGGAGCTGGCGCGCCTGACCGGATGCTCGCTCGCGGCTGAAAACCATGTACTTGCGGGAGCGCTGCGCGACAGCCTGTGCCTGCTGCAAAAAAGCTACCGTTTTGGCAGCGACTCCGGCATTGGCCAGCTTGCAGCGGCGGTGAACCGGGGCGACCGGCACACGACCTGTGCGGTATTTGACGGCACCTTCACCGATATTGAGAAAAAATCGCTGCAAACCGGGGAAGAATATCAGGCGATGCTGGATGACGCTCTTCTGGGGTACCAACGTTTTCTGACGGGCGTACAGCAGCAAAGCGCGCCGGAGCAGGTTATTGCTGCGTTTGGCGAATACCAGCTGCTCTGCGCGCTCAGAGAAGGGCCCTTTGGCGTCAGCGGCCTGAACGACAGGCTGGAACAGTTGCTGGCGCAAAAGCGTAAAATCAGCCGTACCCCGCACTCGCGCTGGTATGAAGGCCGGCCGGTGATGATCTCCCGCAACGACAGCGCGCTGGGGTTGTTTAACGGGGATATCGGGATTGCGCTCGATCGCGGACAGGGGCTCCGCGTCTGGTTCCAGATGCCGGACGGTAGCGTGAAGTCCTTCCAGCCGAGCCGCTTGCCCGAGCATGAGACCGCCTGGGCGATGACGGTGCATAAATCCCAGGGCTCCGAGTTTAACCATGCGGCGCTGATCCTGCCCACACAGCTTTCCCCCGTCGTTACCCGCGAGCTGATCTACACCGCCATTACGCGCGCGCGTCAGCGTCTGTCGCTGTATACCGATGAACGGGTGCTGGTGCAGGCGATCGCCACCCGAACGGAACGCCGAAGCGGGCTGAGCGCGATATTTGAGTCCCTCTGAACGAAAGCCCTCGCCGGACGGTGAGGGCGTCGTATCATCCCAGGTCAGCCATCAGCACTTTTGAACGGCGCTGATAGTTGTACATCTCTTTCTTCGTTTCCGGCAGGGAATCAATATCCACCGGCGTGAACCCGCGCTCCTGGAACCAGTGAATGCTGCGCGTCGTCAGGACGAACAGCTTGCTCAGCCCCATCTGACGCGCCTGTGCCGCCACGCGCTCAAGCAGCATTTCACCGCGTGAAGAGCTGCGGTAATCCGGGTGCACCGCCACGCAGGCCATTTCTCCGATCTTCTCTTCCGGGAACGGGTAGAGCGCGGCGCAGGCGATGGTCAGGTTATCGCGCTGGATAATAGTGAATTTGTCGATCTCCATCTCCAGCTGCTCGCGGGAGCGACGAACCAGGATACCCTGCTGTTCCAGCGGGCGGATCAGCTCCAGAATGCCGCCGATATCGTTGATGGTGGCGCGGCGAATTTGCTCCGCACTCTCCATCACAATCTGGGTGCCAATACCGTCGCGGGAGAACAGCTCCTGCAGCAGGGCGCCGTCTTCCTGATAGCTGATCAGGTGGCTACGGCGCACGCCGCTGCGGCAGGCCTTCACGGCGCCACGCAGGAAGCGGACGGTGCCGGAGTAGTAATCCCCTTCGGCTTCCAGCGCTTCCACGCGGGCCTGGGCTTCGTTAGGGAAGAGTTCCGGCACAATCACCCCTTCATCGTTTACGACGCCCTGGGAAGAGCAAAACCCAATCATTTTTTCCGCCTTCAGCTTGATCGCCAGCTGGGTGGCAATCTCTTCAGACGTCAGGTTAAAGCTTTCGCCAGTTACGGAAACGGCCACCGGCCCCATCAGCACGATGGCACCGCTGTCCAGCTGACGGTGAATGGCCTCTTCATCAATACGACGAATGCGGCCGCTGTGGCAGTAATCCACGCCATCGTCCACGCCGAGCGGCTGAGCGATGATGAAGTTGCCGCTCACGACGTTAATATGCGCGCCCTGTAGCGGCGTGTTGTTCAGGCTCATCGACAGGCGAGCAGTGATATCAAGCTGCAGCAGTCCCGCCGCCTGTTTCACCAGCTCAAGGGTTTTAGCATCCGTGACGCGGGTGTGTTTGTGGTAAATCGGCTCGTGGTGGTGAGCAGCCAGGTTGGCATCGATCTGCGGGCGAGCGCCATAGACCACCACCAGGCGGATCCCGAGGCTGTGCAGCAGGCCGATGTCATTGACGATGCTGGAAAAATTTTCATGCTCAATGGCTTCGCCGCCAAGCATGATGACAAACGTTTTTCCCCGATGGGCGTTGATATAGGGAACAGAATGGCGGAATCCCTGGACCAGTTCGGTTCTACGTTCCTTCACCATGGCACAACCCTTAATGAATGTTTATTCGTAATTTCTGTATTTTTATTCGATTGTGGTCGCGGGTGCAAGTGCAAATTTTCTGCGACCTACAGAAATTAATAAGTAATCCGTGCGTTAGCGTATGATTGTTTACCCTTTTATAGATGACAGTTTATGCGTCATTCGTTAAAGTTTTCGGTCAATCTGCACTTTTGTATATCAGTTTGTTTTCTTGCTCGGGAGAAGCATGTCGGGATCCAATTCAGCAATAAGCCGCCGCCGTTTGTTAAAAGGGGCCGGGGCAATGTGGTTGCTTAGCGTCAGCCAGGTCGGTCTTGCCGCCACGAGTCAGGTGGTTGCGGTGCGCGTCTGGCCGTCGTCGACCTATACTCGTGTGACGGTTGAATCCAATCGCGTGCTGAAATATAAGCAATTTGCCCTCAGCAACCCGGAACGTGTGGTGGTGGATCTCGAAGGCGTTAACCTCAACTCCGTGCTGAAAGGCATGGCGGCGCAGATCCGCGGTGACGATCCGTTTATTAAATCGGCGCGCGTCGGGCAGTTTGATCCGCAAACCGTGCGCATGGTGTTTGAACTGAAGCAGAACGTTAAGCCGCAGCTGTTTGCCCTGGCGCCCGTTGCGACGTTTAAAGAGCGCCTGGTGATGGATCTCTACCCGGCGAATGCGACGGATATTCAGGATCCGCTTCTCGCCCTGCTGGAGGACTACAACAAAGGCGATCTTCAGCGTCAGGTGCCCCCTGCCCAAAGCGGCCCGCAGCCGGGGAAAGCAGGGCGCGATCGTCCGATTGTAATCATGCTCGATCCCGGCCACGGCGGCGAAGACTCCGGTGCGGTGGGGAAATACCATACGCGTGAAAAAGACGTGGTGCTGCAAATTGCCCGTCGGCTGAAGGCGTTAATTGATAAAGAGGGCAATATGCGCGCCTACATGACGCGCAATGAGGATGTCTTTATTCCGCTGAAGGTTAGGGTGGCGAAAGCGCAGAAGCAGCGGGCCGATTTGTTCGTCTCGATCCATGCGGACGCCTTTACCAGCCGCCAGCCGAGCGGCTCGTCGGTGTTTGCGCTCTCAACCAAAGGCGCGACCAGTACCGCAGCAAGATATCTTGCGGATACCCAGAACGCCTCGGACCTGATCGGTGGCGTGAGCAAAAGCGGCGACCGCTACGTCGACCACACCATGTTCGACATGGTGCAGTCCCTGACCATTAACGACAGCCTGAAGTTTGGTAAAGCGGTGCTGGGCAAGCTGGGGAACATCAATAAGCTGCACAAAAACAGCGTTGAGCAGGCCGGGTTCGCGGTGCTGAAGGCACCGGATATCCCGTCCATTCTGGTGGAAACCGCGTTTATCAGTAACGTTGAAGAAGAGCGTAAGCTCAAGACGGCAAAGTTCCAGCAGGAGGTGGCGGAGTCGATTCTGGCGGGGATACGGGCGTATTTCTCAGACGGGGCGACGCTGGCGCGGCGCGGGTAGGTTTTTAGCCGGGTGAAATGCCCGGCAAATTCACAAACGGCAGATACAAAAAAACACCCTTAAGGGTGTTTATTGTTTTTAGAAGTGTTGGTTGCGGGGGCCGGATTTGAACCGACGACCTTCGGGTTATGAGCCCGACGAGCTACCAGGCTGCTCCACCCCGCGGCACCGTACTTCTTATCTTTTCTAAAATTTGATTGGTTGCGGGGGCCGGATTTGAACCGACGACCTTCGGGTTATGAGCCCGACGAGCTACCAGGCTGCTCCACCCCGCGTCACCGTACTGCTTATACTTCATCAAATTTTAATTGGTTGCGGGGGCCGGATTTGAACCGACGACCTTCGGGTTATGAGCCCGACGAGCTACCAGGCTGCTCCACCCCGCGTCCGTGGAAGCGCACTATACTCGGATAGGTTTGTGATGCAACCCCTTTTTCACATAAATCATTAACTTTGTATGTAAATTGAACGGCATTGCGTCATTTGGACTATTTTTTGCTCAGAATTTGCCAAAGGGCATGCGATCGCATTTCATTCGCTTTGTCGGTTTGTTATCTTCATCACGCGGAAATGGGCAACTTAAAGACGAGATATAATGAAAGGACGTTGGGCGAAGTATCTAATGGCGGGCGCAATGGTGGTGATTCTTGCGGCCTGTTCTTCCAAACCGACCGATCGCGGTCAGCAGTATAAAGACGGGAAGTTATCCCAGCCTTTCTCTTTAGTTAATCAGCCTGATGCTGTTGGCGCGCCGATCAACGCCGGTGATTTCTCCGAGCAGGTCTACCAGATCCGCAACGCGTCGCCGCGTCTGTATAGCTCACAGAACAATGTTTATAGCGCGGTACAGGACTGGCTGAAAGCGGGCGGCGATACGCGCAACATGCGCCAGTTTGGTATTGATGCCTGGCAGATGGAAGGGGCGGATAACTACGGCAACGTCCAGTTCACCGGCTATTACACGCCCGTGATTCAGGCGCGACACACGCGCCAGGGCGAGTTCCAGTACCCTATCTACCGTATGCCGCCAAAACGCGGCCGTCTGCCGTCCCGCGCCGAAATCTACGCCGGTGCGCTGAGTGAAAACTACGTCCTGGCCTACAGCAACTCCCTGATGGATAACTTCATCATGGACGTGCAGGGCAGCGGCTACATTGATTTTGGCGACGGTTCGCCGCTCAACTTCTTCAGCTATGCCGGGAAAAACGGCCATGCCTACCGCAGCATCGGTAAGGTCCTCATCGACCGCGGCGAAGTGAAGAAAGAAGATATGTCGATGCAGGCGATCCGCGAGTGGGGCGAAAAGCACAGTGAAGCCGAGGTGCGTGAGCTTCTTGAGCAGAACCCGTCGTTCGTCTTCTTTAAACCGCAAAACTTTGCCCCGGTGAAAGGCGCCAGCGCGGTACCGCTGATTGGCCGTGCCTCGGTGGCATCGGATCGTTCTATCATTCCTGCGGGTACCACGCTGCTGGCGGAAGTCCCTCTGCTCGACAACAACGGCAAGTTCAACGGCAAGTATGAGCTGCGTCTGATGGTAGCCCTGGATGTGGGCGGAGCGATTAAGGGCCAGCACTTTGATATCTATCAGGGGATTGGCCCAGACGCAGGCCATCGCGCGGGCTGGTATAACCACTACGGGCGCGTATGGGTGCTGAAGGCGGCGCCGGGCACCGGAAACGTATTCAGCGGCTGATTGTGGTATTCTGAGCGCAATACGGATTATTGTTCAGGGTGAGGATAACCTCACCCTTTTTACATCTGAGGTTTTATGTCTGTGGTAATCAGCGATGCCTGGCGCCAGCGTTTTGGCGGCACGGCACGTCTCTATGGTGAAAAAGCCCTGCAGCTGTTTGCGGATGCGCACGTCTGCGTTGTGGGCATTGGCGGTGTCGGTTCCTGGGCGGTGGAAGCGCTGGCGAGAACCGGGATTGGCGCGATCACGCTGATTGATATGGATGACGTTTGTGTGACCAACACTAACCGCCAAATCCACGCCCTGCGCGATAACGTCGGCCTGGCGAAGTCCGAGGTGATGGCGGAGCGCATCCGTTTGATCAACCCGGAGTGCCGCGTGACGGTGATTGACGACTTTGTGACGGCAGATAACGTCGCGGAGTATATGAGCAAAGGCTACAGCTACGTGATTGACGCTATCGACAGCGTGCGGCCAAAAGCGGCGCTGATCGCTTACTGCCGTCGTTACAAGGTGCCGCTGGTCACGACGGGCGGCGCGGGTGGGCAAATCGATCCCACGCAGATTCAGGTGGCCGATCTGGCGAAAACTATTCAGGATCCGCTGGCAGCCAAGCTGCGTGAACGCCTGAAGAGCGACTTCAACGTGGTGAAGAACAGCAAGGGCAAGCTGGGCGTCGACTGCGTATTCTCCACCGAAGCGCTGGTCTACCCGCAGGCGGATGGTTCAGTCTGTGCAATGAAAAGCACGGCGGAAGGGCCAAAACGCATGGACTGCGCTTCAGGCTTTGGGGCGGCCACCATGGTAACCGCCTCCTTTGGCTTTGTGGCGGTCTCTCACGCACTGAAGAAGATGATGGCGAAGGCGGAACGTCAGGCCTGAGCCTGACGGGCTGCGTCCAGCACTGCATCGCTGAGCGCGATTAGACCCTGACCGCGCGAGGCGCTCAGCTGCGCGCGCAGCCCCAGCTCGTCGAACAGCGCCAGCGGTGAATGCGTTAACAATTCCGCCGCGCTTTTCCCCTCTATGGCGGTTAACAACACCGCCAGCAGCCCGCGTACGATGCGTCCTTCGCTGTCGCCAAAGAAATGCAGCTTCTCACCGGAGACGCTCACGCCCAGCCAGACGCGGTTTTCACAGCCTGCGATCTCTTTCGCCTGCGCTTTGAGATCGTCTGAAAGGGCAGGGAGCTGTTTACCCAGCAGGATCAGCTGTCGATATTTATCTTCCCACTGCTGGAGCGGGGCGAAGGTCTGTTTTAAGGTCTCTTCTGTGATGACCGTGCCAAACGGATGTCCGGCTAAAGCAGCGCTAGTCATTAATCCACCAGTATTTCAAGGGCGCGGTCAACGGCGGCAACCAGCGCGTCGACATCGCTTTGAGTGTTATATGGCGCAAACGAGGCGCGCAGCGTACCGTTAACGCCGAGCGCCGCCAGCAGCGGCTGGGCGCAGTGTTGTCCGGCGCGCAGGGCAATGCCGTACCCGGCCAGCAGCGTCACCATGTCGCTATGATGCACGCCAGCAAAATCAAAGGCGAGCAGGCTGGAGTCCTGAACGCGGAACGAGCGGAAACCCGGGCGTTTTTTCAACTCTTCTTCGGCAAGAGTGGCAAGGCCCCGGCTCCAGCTTTCAGCCTGTACAATGTCTGTTTCAGCCAGCCACTCCAGCGCCGCGCTTAAGCCAATGACGCCCGCCACGTTCGGCGTACCGGCTTCCAGACGATAGGGGACATCCTGCGTTTTGAAGCCATCGAACGACACTTCGGTAATCATTTTGCCGCCACCGAGCCACGGCGTCATTTTTGCCAGCAGTTCCGGCTTACCGTACAGCGCGCCAATCCCGGTTGGCCCGTAGAGCTTATGTCCTGAGAAGGCATAGAAGTCGATATCCAGCGCCTGCACATCAGCAGGGAAATGGACCACGCCCTGAGCGCCGTCGACCATCACCACCACGCCGCTGGCATGGGCAATCTCAATGGCGCGAGCCAGATCCGGACAGCCACCGGTAACGTTGGACATCTGCCCCAGCGCCAGGATACGGCTGCGGGGGGTAATCAGCTCGGGGAGACGGGCCACCTCTGGCAGCAAGTCTGCACCTAACGGGAGCTTTACAACGCGCGCCCCCGTTTGCTCCGCCACCATCAGCCACGGCACCAGGTTAGCGTGGTGTTCCGCCTCGCTGACGATGATCTCATCGCCCGGCTGAAGCAGCGGGCGGGCATAACACTGGGCCACCATATTGATGGCTTCGGTCGTGCCGCGCGTCCAGACGATATTTTTCCCGCTTTCGGCATTGAGCAGGCGAGCGACCTGGTCCCGTGCGGCTTCGTAGCGCGCGGTCAGTCGCTGCGCTTCGGTAAACTGGCTGCGATGCACGTTCCCGGCGCTCAGGCTGTAGAACTGCTGCGTGGCCTCGATCACCGCCTGAGGCTTCAGGGCCGTGGCGGCGCTATCAAGGTAAATACCGGCATCGGCCAGCGCCGAAAACTGTGCGCGAAACTGCGCAGGACTGAAAGCGTTCATGGAATTCCTCGTGTCGATAGAGAGATCGTCGCGCAATTTCAGCGGCAGAGCAAGGAGGTTGATATCTATCAGAATTGTCTGCTTATCCTTACGACCTCAAAAAAGCAGGTTATGCTAAATAGTGTTAGGCGGATGTTTTAGCCTGTTATAAATCGAGGTTTGAATAGCATTAATTGCTAAAGGAGAATAATCATGAATAAGACAGCTG
Organism: Enterobacter sp. MG-EB028; assembly: GCF_056673305.1. NCBI lineage: Bacteria > Pseudomonadati > Pseudomonadota > Gammaproteobacteria > Enterobacterales > Enterobacteriaceae > Enterobacter > Enterobacter sp. MG-EB028. The sequence goes on along the minus strand of NZ_CP195079.1, from coordinate 3,869,547 downwards.
CAATCATTTCTGCCTGTGCGTTTACTTTTGCCCTGAGCGCCTGTTCCGGTAACAATTACGTGATGCACACCAACGATGGTCGTTCTATCGTTTCGGAAGGGAAACCGACTACTGATAACGATACCGGGATGATTTCGTATAAAGATGCTAACGGGAACAAGCAGCAGATCAACCGCACGGACGTGAAAGAGATGAAAGAGATCGAGCACTAACCACCGATCGCAGGCGAAAAAAAAGCACCGCAAATTGGCGGTGCTACATTAATCACTATGGACAGACAGGGTAAATGTACAGGAAGTGAAAAATTGGTAGCGTTGCTACCGTGGTCTGAATCGCAGACCAATTGCAAACACAACAACACAACATCACAACCGTAAGCCAAAAGCCCTTCAGAACACGCATTCCGAAAAAAGCTCTTCGTTCCGGCTCAGGAAGTGCCGCCACTATAGGTATTTGCTGGTAGTTCCTCAACGGACAAATTATAATGGCTCAGATAAAAAAAACTAATAGGTTAAACGTTGTTTCCTGTTTGTTAAATTCCGTTAACATCTAAGCCAGATAACCATGTCAAAGCGATTGCCACCCCTTAACGCATTACGGGTTTTTGATGCAGCAGCACGTCACCTGAGCTTCACCCGTGCGGCAGATGAGCTTTTTGTGACACAGGCCGCAGTAAGTCACCAAATCAAGTCTCTGGAGGATTTCCTGGGCCTTAAGCTGTTCCGCCGACGCAATCGTTCATTGCTGTTGACTGAAGAGGGGCAGAGCTATTTTCAGGATATAAAAGAGATTTTTTCCCAGCTAACGGAAGCCACGCGTAAGCTGCAGGCCCGCAGTGCAAAAGGTGCCCTGACTGTTAGTTTATTGCCCAGTTTTGCCATTCAGTGGCTGGTGCCAAGGCTCTCAAGCTTTAACTCAGCTTATCCGGGGATCGACGTTCGAATCCAGGCGGTGGATCGTCAGGAAGACAAGCTGGCCGATGATGTGGATGTCGCCATTTTTTATGGTCGCGGTAACTGGCCGGGCTTGCGTGTTGAGAAATTATACGCAGAATATCTGCTGCCGGTCTGTTCGCCTCTGCTTTTAACGGGCGATAAAGCGCTGAAAACACCCGCTGACCTTGCGCAGCATACGCTTTTACATGATGCCTCTCGCCGCGACTGGCAAACTTATACCCGTCAATTAGGTCTTAGTCATATAAACGTGCAGCAGGGCCCCATTTTTAGCCACAGTGCGATGGTGCTACAGGCTGCCATTCACGGACAGGGCGTGGCGTTGGCGAATAACGTCATGGCGCAGTCCGAAATTGAGGCAGGCCGTCTGGTTTGCCCTTTTAATGATGTACTGGTCAGCAAGAATGCGTTTTATCTGGTTTGTCATGACAGTCAGGCAGAACTGGGTAAAATAGCCGCCTTCCGGCAGTGGATACTGGCGAAAGCGGCAAGCGAGCAAGAAAAATTCCGCTTCAGGTATGAACAATAACGTTTGTGTGCCGGGCACGCATCAATTCAGGACTTAAACATGACCAGCCGATTCATGCTGATTTTTGCCGCGGTGAGTGGCTTTATTTTTGTTGCACTGGGCGCCTTTGGCGCGCACGTATTGAGCAAGTCTTTGGGCGCCGTCGAGATGGGCTGGATCCAGACCGGCCTTGAATACCAGGCGTTCCATACGCTGGCTATTTTTGGGCTGGCGGTGGCGATGCAGCGCCGGATCAGCATCTGGTTTTACTGGAGTAGCGTATTTATGGCGCTGGGTACCGTGCTGTTCAGCGGCAGCCTTTACTGTCTGGCACTCTCGCATTTGCGCCTCTGGGCGTTTGTTACACCTGTCGGCGGCGTCAGCTTCCTGGCGGGATGGGTATTAATGTTTATCGGAGCTATCCGTCTGAAACGCAAGGGCGTTGTTCATGAATAAGGTTGTTTTATATTGTCGCCCGGGGTTTGAGAAAGAGTGCGCCGCGGAAATTACCGATAAAGCGGCGAAGCGTGAAGTCTTCGGTTTTGCCCGCGTCAAAGAGAATGCGGGTTATGTGGTATTCGAATGTTATCAGCCTGAAGACGCCGACAAGCTGGCGCGCGAGCTGCCGTTCAGCTCGCTGATCTTCGCCCGCCAGATGTTCGTCGCGGGTGAGCTGCTGAAAGACCTTCCGCCAGAAGATCGCATCACGCCGATTGTGGGCATGCTGCAGGGCGTGGTGGAGAAGGGCGGCGACCTGCGCGTTGAGGTTGCCGATACCAACGAAAGCAAAGAGCTGATGAAGTTTTGCCGTAAGTTCACCGTGCCGCTGCGCGCTGCGCTGCGTGACGCGGGCATACTGACGAACTACGAAACGCCGAAGCGTCCGGTTGTGCATATCTTCTTTATCGCACCGGGCTGCTGCTATGCGGGCTATTCGTACACCAATAACAATTCGCCATTCTTTATGGGCATCCCGCGTCTGAAGTTCCCGGCAGATGCGCCGAGCCGTTCAACCCTGAAGCTGGAAGAGGCGTTTCACGTCTTTATCCCGGCAGATGAGTGGGACGAGCGTCTGGCAAACGGCATGTATGCCGTCGACCTTGGCGCGTGCCCGGGCGGCTGGACCTATCAGCTGGTGAAACGCAACATGTGGGTGTCGTCTGTGGATAACGGCCCGATGGCGCAAAGCCTGATGGATACCGGGCAGGTGACCTGGCTGCGTGAGGACGGTTTCCGCTATCGCCCAACCCGCAACAACATCTCCTGGATGGTGTGCGACATGGTGGAGAAGCCGGCGAAAGTTGCCGCGCTGATGGCCTCCTGGCTGGTGAACGGCTGGTGCCGTGAGACCATTTTCAACCTCAAGCTGCCGATGAAAAAGCGCTACGAGGAGGTATCCCAGAACCTGGCCTATATTCAGGCACAGCTGGATGAGCACGGTATTAACGTGGAGATCCAGGCGCGTCAGTTGTACCACGACCGTGAAGAGGTGACGGTGCACATTCGTCGCTGGTGGGCGGCTGTAGGCGGACGTCGCGACGAGCGATAATTCAATGTTTCCCCTCACCCTAACCCTCTCCCCGGAGGGGAGAGGGGATTGCTCGGTGCTGTCTTTTCACCCTCGCCCCTTTGGGGAGAGGGCCGGGGTGAGGGGGGGGGGGGGCCGGCTATTACCGTTCTAACCTTAACTGCTGCAAATTCCCGTCCAGCTGTAAATCCGTTCGTAACGTCGCTACATCCCGGCAGATAAACGCCATCTCTTTATGCGCTTCCAGCTTCTTGCGCCATTTTTCCGGCACGTCATCCAGACGAGAGTAAATTCCTTCCAGGCTCTGAAAGTCCGTCAGCAGCTGGGCGGCGCTCTTCGGCCCTATGCCTGCAACCCCCGGCACCTTTGAGCTGCTTATCCCCGCCAGCCCCCAGTAGTCAGGCAATTGCTCTGGCGAAACGCCAAACTCGCTGGCAATGAAGGGGGCATCGAGCCAGCGTTTCTGGAAATAATCGCGAATGCGGATCGTGGGTGAAAGGAGCTGGCAGTAGCCTTTGTCGGTTGAAACGATCGTCGCCTGGTGTCCTGCGCTGGCCACCTTTACCGCAAGCGTCGCGGCCAGGTCGTCAGCTTCATTGCCGTGTGCGCCCCAGCAGGGGACGCCGCGCTGCTCAAAGGCGGCACGCAAGGCGGGCATTTCGGCATGCAGATCGTCCGGCATTGGCGCGCGTCCGGCCTTGTAGTCGGGCAGGCGCTGATGTCGCCAGCCGCTGTTGCGCGCTTCGTCATCAAACACGGCCACGACATGCGTCGGTTCGCTGTGGCGAATGAGCTGCTCCAGCGCGTGCAGGCAGGTGTCCTTGCAGGGCGTGCCTTGTACCGCATGGATCCGGCGAATCAGATTGAGCGCGTCGACGATAAGCAAATGAACAGCCACAGATATTCTCCCTTAAATCTAATGGGTAAAGGGTATCACTGTCGGCAGGATGAAACGAATAGCGTGAGGAAAAACAGGAAGAAGCCTCGCAAAACGAGGCTTCCGGAGAGGCTTAATCGCAGGTCACGATCTTCATCGCCAGGCCGCCGCGAGAGGTTTCGCGGTATTTGGCGTTCATATCTTTACCGGTTTCGTACATGGTTTCGATAACTTTATCGAGACATACGCGCGGTTCGCTGGTGCGGCGCAGCGCCATACGCGCCGCGTTCACCGCCTTGACGGAGGCGATCGCGTTTCGCTCGATGCACGGAACCTGTACCTGTCCGGCAACCGGGTCACAGGTCAGCCCAAGGTTATGTTCCATGCCGATTTCCGCAGCGATGCACACCTGCGCCGGGCTTGCGCCCAACAGCTCCGCCAGACCTGCCGCCGCCATGGAGCACGCCACGCCGACTTCACCCTGACAGCCTACTTCCGCACCGGAAATGGAGGCGTTCATTTTATACAGCGAACCAATCGCGCTGGCGACCAGCAGGTAGCGCGCCAGGGAGTTGGCGTTCACTTCACGGATAAACTTGTCGTAGTACGCCAGCACGGCCGGAACGATACCGCAGGCACCGTTGGTTGGCGCAGTGACCACGCGGCCCCCTGCGGCGTTCTCTTCGTTCACTGCCAGCGCGAACATGTTGATCCAGTCGACGACGGCCATCGGGTCCGTTGTCGTTTTGTCGGTGCTCACCAGCATACGGCGCAGCGCCGCCGCACGACGCGGTACGCGAAGCTTGCCCGGCAGCACGCCTTCGGTGGTGATCCCGCGCTCAATGCCGCCGCGCATCACTTCCCAGACGCTAGCGAAGTGCTGTTCCAGCTCTTCTTTGCTGTGAAGGGCCAGCTCGTTTTTCATCATCAGACCGGAGAGGGAAAGACCCGTCTCCTGGCAGTGGCGCTGGAGGTCCGCCGCGGTTTTGTACGGATACGGCACCTCAACAGAAGAGGTACTGGTTTGACCAAAGTGGTCTTCGTCGACGATAAAGCCACCGCCGATGGAGTAATACGTCTGGCTGTAAACCGCTTTGTCGCCAGCCAGCGCGGTAATGCGCATGCCGTTTTCGTGCAGCGACAGGTTGTCCGCATGGAAATTCATGCAGTGGTCAACCGGGAATTCAACCTCATGCTCACCGTTTGCCAGCAGCAAACGACCGTGGGTGTTCACGTCCTGGATGAAGCCAGGGATCGCGTCAATATCAACGGTATCCGGCAGATTTCCCGCCAGGCCCATGATAATGGCGATATCGGTATGGTGGCCTTTCCCGGTCAGGGAAAGCGAGCCGTACACATCGACAACCACGCGGGTGATGTCGTGCAGAATGCCGCGTGCAATCAAGTCATCCGTGAACTGCTTACCGGCTTTCATTGGTCCGACGGTGTGAGAGCTGGAAGGACCAATACCGATTTTGAAAATATCGAATACGCTAATCATGATGCGTCCATTGCTTTCAGTCAGAGGGGGAGGAGTGCGCCGCCCGAAGGCGGCGCGGGCGTTCATCAGAACATGGTGTACAGGGAGTAGAAGATCGCAGAGATAGCGATAAGGCCCATGATAACCACAAACACGTTGCTGACCTGGCCGCTGTACTTGCGCATGGCAGGCACTTTCTGAATTGCGTACATCGGCATCAGGAACAGAATCATCGCGATAACCGGGCCACCCAGGGTTTCAATCATGCCCAGGATGCTTGGGTTCAGCGTTGCTACCGCCCAGGTGGTGAGCAGCATGAACAGTGCAGTGATTTTGTTCAGCTTGTTGATTTCAATGCTCTTGCCTTTACCGCGCAGAGATTTAATCACCATACCGTTGAAGCCTTCACGTGCGCCCAGGTAGTGGCCCAGGAAGGATTTGGTGATGGCGATCATCGCGATGATCGGTGCCATCCACGCAATCAGCGGTGCGTTAAAGTGGTTCGCCAGGTAAGACAGAATAGAGATGTTCTGCTCTTTCGCTGCCGCCAGGTCCGCCGGGGAGAGGCTCAGTACGCAGCTGAAGACGAAGAACATCACGGTCAGCACCATCATCACGTGAGCGCGGGCCAGAATGCTGGAGCACTTCTTCTCTGCACCATTACCGTACTCTTCGCGTTTCGCCACGGCGAAAGAGGAGATGATTGGGGAGTGGTTGAAGGAGAAGACCATTACCGGGATCGCCAGCCACAGGGTCATCAGCAGGCCGTTACCGGTCGCAGACGCGCTGCTCAGGGACAGGGTTTCCAGCGCTGCACCGTTCCACTGTGGGATCAGGTAGCAGGCCAGCAGCATCAGCGCAGCCACAAACGGGAAGACCAGCACGCTCATGGCCTTAACAATCATCTGCTCGCCGAAGCGCACGATGGTCATCATGCCCACGATCAGGATCAGAGACAGAATGGCACGCGGTGGCGGCGTCATGTGCAGCTGGTGCGTCATGAAGCTTTCAACGGTGTTGGTGATTGCCACGCTGTAAACCAGCAGGATTGGGTAAATCGCGAAGAAGTAGAGCAGGGTAATCAGTTTACCTGCGCCAACGCCAAAGTGTTCTTCAACCACTTCGGTGATGTCTTCGCCCGGGTTTTTACCGGACAGCACGAAGCGGGTCAGACCGCGGTGTGCGAAGTAGGTCATCGGGAAGGCGATGATGGCCATAATGATCAGCGGAATCAGACCGCCGACGCCTGCGTTGATAGGAAGGAACAGTACACCAGCGCCGATTGCCGTGCCGTAAAGGCCAAGCATCCACATGGTATCCGTTTTGCGCCAACCACTTCGGGATTCAATCGAAGCAACGGTGCTGGTTTGAGTGGTTTCCATCTGTATCTCCTGGAGGAAGCAAATTGTCAGGTTTTTAGTCAAATCCGATGAAAAAGTGCCTGACGGTAATATGAAATTCGTTCAGTGACGGTTTTTTAATAATTTTCGCCCGTAACTATTGGCGGGCGGAAAGATACATTCTCGTTATGAATCTATCAGTGATCGCGATCCCAAATGCAATAATCCACTTATGATGTGGGCATCTTTAGACCATTTATCTGTTAAAAAAACATCAAAGAGAATTTACGCGCGCGAAGGCTACCACCAACGACATGTAAGCTAAAAGAGCGGCCCGCTAGATAGGTGTCTTTCGCTGTAAAGAAATGTCTTTATAGGATTTTCTGGCAAGTAATTTGGATTAAGGCTGATAAATTACGGTTGTTAAATGGAGGTAATCGTTTGCGTTCACCGTAAGTTTGTTAAATCTATACGTGAAACCTATGAATTGATTCGGTAATAAAAAAAGCCGGGACCCGCTACAGGGTGCCCCGGCTTTACGAAGAAGACGCTGAGCGTTACGTGCAGATTTCGTAGCACGGAATGTAGGCTGAACCCGGCAACTTCATACGGTGTTGAGCCACAAAGCCCTGCAGCATGTCATCCATACGGCGCATCATCTCCGGGTCGCCGTGGATCTTGTACGGACCATACTGCTCAATCGCGCGGATGCCCATCTCCTTCACGTTCCCCGCCACAATCCCGGAGAAGGCGCGACGCAGGTCGGCGGCCAGCACTTCCACCGGCTGGTCCGGATAGAGTTTCAGGTTCGCCATATTTTCATGGGTAGGCTCGAACGGGATCTGAAGGTCTGGTGCAATACGGATTGACCAGTTAAAGCTGTACGCATCACCGGTATCACGACGATTCTCTTTCACCAGCGGCATCGCTTTTTTCATCTGACGCGCCACTTCCGCCGCGTCATCAATGATGATGCGATAGTGGCGACGCGCGGCTTCGCCCAGCGTATGCACGATAAACTCGTCCAGCACGCGGAAGTAGTCGGCGCTCTCTTTTGGCCCGGTCAGGATCAGCGGCAGAACCTGATCTTTGTTGGCCGGGTTCATCAGAATCCCCAGCAGATAGAGCAGCTCTTCCGCCGTTCCCACGCCGCCCGGGAAGATGATAATCCCGTGAGCGATACGGACAAACGCCTCAAGGCGCTTCTCGATATCCGGCATGATAATCAGCTCATTGACCAGCGGGTTCGGCGGCTCGGCGGCAATGATTGACGGCTCAGTCATGCCGATAAACCGTCCTTCTTTGTAACGCTGCTGCGCATGACCCACCGCTGCACCTTTCATTGGTGCTTCCATCGCACCCGGACCACAGCCGGTACAGATATTCAGCTCGCGCAGGCCAAGCTGCGTTCCGACCCGGCGGGCATAGAGATATTCGGTTTCGTTAATCGAGTGGCCGCCCCAGCAGACGACCATGTTCGGTGCTTCGCCAACGTGCAGGGCGCGGGCGTTGCGCAGAATAGAGAACACCAGGTTGGTGATATGGACCGAGCTTTCCAGGTCGAGATGCTGGAAGCGGCCTGCATTGTGGATCTGCCCGTTAACAAACAGGATATCGCGCAGCACCGCAAACAGGTTAGCCTGAAGGGAACGAATGATACGCCCGTCGACAAAGGCCTCTTCCGGCGGGTTGATGACTTCAAGCTTCACGCCGCGCTCGCGGCGCAGCACGTTAATATCAAAGCTTTCGAAGCGGGACAGCAGTTCTTTACTGTTATCTGTCAGGCTTCCGGAGTTCAGTACGGCAAGTGAACAGTTACGAAACAGTTGATAAAGATCGCTGCTGGCCGTGCGTTTAAGCATGTCCACTTCCAGCTGCGACAACATATCCATTGAGCCAAGCGGGCTAATATGTGTAATCAAGTGAGCTCCTTATGGGACGATTATCGTCATTCCCTTTGATTACAATAGCCCTGGCGCGTGACGTTTCACAACACTTCGGCGGAATACCGCCCGCATATTGTGAAAATATTTATATTATTGACGTACCAGCCGACCCGTTGCCGGCACAAAATCGGTGTTGGTGCGCCACGGGTTAATGTCCAGCCCGCCACGGCGGGTATAGCGCGCGTAGACGCTCAGCTTTTCCGGCTGGCAGAAACGCTGAATATCGTTAAAAATGCGCTCCACGCACTGCTCGTGGAATTCGTTGTGATTGCGGAACGACACCAGATAGCGCAGCAGCTTTTCCCGGTCAATTTTCGGCCCGCGGTACTGGATCTGCACCGAACCCCAGTCCGGCTGGTGGGTAATCAGGCAGTTAGACTTTAGCAGATGGCTGACCAGCGTCTCTTCAACCACTTTTCCGCTCGCCGCGTTTTCGAGGTAATCTGCGCTGAAATCATAATTCTCCACCTCGATGTCCTGCTCGTCGATGCAGGTCCCGTGGAAGTGGGCAATCGGCTGCCCCTCCAGCTCGTGCAGGCGGTACAGTGACACGCTCACCTTTCCCTGTGCGCAGGCGGTTAAATCGCGTTCCAGCGTCTGCTGAACATCATCCCAGCTGTTAAATTTGGTCTGGTTAAAGCTGTTGAGATAGAGCTTAAAGCTTTTGGATTCCACCAGGTTCTGGCTGGCGTAATCCAGCTCAACGTGGCCGACCGCCACCTGAGGCAGACCGCGCGCGTTAAGCCACGAGAGTTCGTACAGCGTCCAGATATCGCCGCCGACAAACGGCAATGCGTCCGCATGCAGTCCAAGGGGATCGCGGTTCAGGCTGCGCGGCACACCCTGCAGCAGGCCTGCATCGTAGGTATCGCGGTAATCGGTCGATTTACCCAGCGTTAAGCCGGTTAACGCCTGATGATTTTCGTAAGACATGTTTCATAGCCACTTTACAGGTACACTTATGGGCAGAGTTTATCCTGTCTTACAAGAAGAGAGAAATCGGTGGACATCGAAACCGCAAATGCCCTTACTACCTTCACGACCCGCTATTGCGATGCATGGCATGAAAAGCACGGAACATGGCCGCAAAGCGCTGATTTATATGGCGTGCCGTCGCCGTGCATTATCTCTTCGCAGGATGACAACGTTATCTGGCAACCGAAGCCCAATACCGCTGAGCAAAATGTAAATGCGGTTGAACGGGCTATGGACCTTGTGGTACAACCAGCGGTTCATGCATTTTATGCCACGCAGTTTGCAGGGGATATGCCCGCGCGCTTTGGTGATTTGACGCTGACGCTGTTGCAGACCTGGAGCGAAGACGATCTGCAGCGTGTTCAGGAAAACCTGATTGGTCATCTGGTCACGCAAAAACGCCTTAAGCTTTCTCCGACGCTCTTTATTGCCACGCTGGACAGCGAACTGGATGTGATATCCGTCTGCAACCTGTCCGGGGAAGTGATTAAAGAGGCCATCGGTACCCGCAATCGCGAAACTCTCGCCCCCTCTCTTGCGGATTTCCTTACCCAGCTTGAGCCACTTCTGTAATCCATGATGCTACGGCGCGTGTGAGAGATCTCTTACAAGGTTTGTAAGAGATCGCTGGATCGTTCAGTATTGCCTTATTTAATTCAGAATAATATCACTCTGTTTTTCAAAGAATTAGTTGTTCATCGCATCTTTTTTAGGGATTTCTTACGGCTTACAGTGCTGCAAGGGTGGGTTGTAAGACGAAGCGGAATAGCGGATTCTATCTCCGTCGACAGGACGCCGACACGAGAAACGAACATCAGGATGATGGCGTTTCTTACTCAGGACACGTCAGGATGGCGCTGCAGGAAGGCTTCAGGATGAAGTAAAGGGATAACGCAGGACGCGTAAGGGACACCTCCAGGAAGGAGAACGAGAACCGAACAGGATGGTCGGTGGGTCAGGAAGGCCAGGACGTTTCAGGATGAAACAAGCGTGTCAGGAAGATGCGGGCAGGATGCGAAAGGTATAAGGATGACCAGGCCTTCGGGCATCAGGAAAAGTTGTCACGGAAGAGCAGGGAGCACGAATTGTAGCTGGAATGCTGCGAAACGAACCGGGAGCACTGTTTTTACAGTGCTCCCTTTTTTATCACCTGAAGAAATAACCTCCGCTAATTATCTTCATACAAAGTCACTCCTCCGATGATTAAATTTATTCTGAGATCACCGCGCCATTCTTAAATTTTATTGTGCTGCCATTTTTGTCTCTTTATTATCGATTTTGATTTTAAGTCTTATCTATAAACTTCATGCATTATTCTATTCTGGAGAAGAAAATGGCAATTCCTGCTTATTTATGGCTGAAGGATGATGGCGGCGCGGATATAAAAGGGTCAGTCGACGTTGTTAATCGTGAGGGGAGTATTGAAGTATTAAGTTTTTCTCATGGTCTGGATATTCCTGTGAGTGGCAATGATGGTAAAATTACAGGAACACGAATTCATAATGCAATGACGATTGGCAAAGAGTTTGACCGCTCCTCGGCTTATCTCTATAAGGCTGCTGCAACAGGGCAGGCGTTGAAATCTGCTGAGCTTAAGTGGTACAGAATCAACGATGCGGGGATGGAAGAAGAGTACTTCAACATCTTTGTTGAGAATGTCAAAATCGTATCTATTCATCCTTTGATGAACAATTGCAAAGACCCAGCCACTTCACATATTAACCATATGGAATTTATTAGTCTGAGATATGATACGATCACCTGGAAGACTTGTGATGGAAATATAATGTTCACGGATTCATGGAATGACAGGCGAACCGCGTAATAAAATTGGTTTTGAAAGCTTATATACTATCAGCTTAAAAACTCATTCCTGTCAATTTAGGGGGCAAACTTCCCTTAAGGTCATTTTATGCCTGTCTACAAGTATAAAAATGTTATTATTTCAAGTGCCTCTTCTAGCGCCAGACAGGCAGTGTTGATCTGTCATGGCGGCCATACTCCTGCTCGAAACAGACTCATGACGGGATCGGGAGAGGTAATGGTGCCACATGGATTGAATGTTGGCTTTAACACGACTGAAGATAACTTTTCTATTGGGCCAAGGGTACTGCATTTTTTGCAAGGTTATGATTATTCGCCTGTTGAGATCGTGCGCGGAGGTGAAATCATAAAAAATTACTCGCTCAGCTGTGATGAAAAATATGCGGAACTCAATCCTACGTTAGATAAAGATGTGATTACGATATCTGATAAAGGGAAGGCACATATGTCAGATGTCTTTGAGGCGATTCGTATCCACTCTCTCATGTATACTACCCTCTACAGTTTTGCCTGCCGGGTCAACAAGCTGACTTACACCGGGGCAATCCAGGTAAGACGCTAAACTTAATGAACAAACGTTCAGCGAAGCTGGGGACTCCAGTCCCATCCAGCCTTGCTGGACGTCATTATCATTCCTGAGAGATTATGGAACAGAGTAATAAAATACGTCTTCAACTTCACGCCATCGAAGCCCTTTTGCGCCAACATCAGCTGTGGCAGGAGACTGCGCCGCAGCCGGAAGCGTTCGCCAGTACCCAGCCATTCTGCCTGGATACGCTGGCCCCGTTCGAGTGGCTCCAGTGGGTATTAATTCCGAGAATGCACGCGCTGCTGGAAGGCGGCCACCCGCTGCCGCAGGCGTTTGCTGTTTCTCCCTATTATGAAATGGCGCTTGAGGCTACGCACCCTGCTCGGGCTGTCATGCTGGCTGAGCTGGAAAAACTGGACGCCCTGTTTGCCGGTGATGAGGCATGACGCTGGAAATCCTCTATCAGGATGAGTGGCTGGTAGCGGTGAACAAACCATCTGGCTGGCTGGTGCACCGCAGCTGGCTCGATCGCGACGAGAAAGTGGTGGTGATGCAGACCGTGCGCGACCAGATTGGTCAGCATGTTTTTACCGCCCATCGTCTCGACAGGCCCACTTCCGGCGTGCTGCTGATGGGGCTTTCCAGCGAGGCGGGCCGCCTGCTGGCACAGCAGTTCGAGCAGCATCAGATCCAGAAGCGCTACCATGCGATCGTCCGTGGCTGGCTGACCGAATCCGCCACGCTCGACTATCCGCTGGTGGAGGAACTGGACAAAATCGCCGATAAATTTACCCGGGATGACAAAGGTCCGCAGCCCGCAGTGACGGATTATCGCGGCATGGCGATCGCGGAAATGCCGGTGGCAACAAGCAAGTTTCCCACTACACGCTACAGCCTGGTTGAGCTTTTGCCCAAAACCGGACGCAAGCACCAGCTTCGTCGCCACCTTGCGCACCTGCGCCACCCGATAATTGGCGATAGCAAGCACGGCGATCTGCGCCAGAACCGCAGCGCGGCAGAGCATTTTGGCTGTAATCGTTTAATGCTGCACGCCAGCGAGCTTAGCCTGACTCACCCGTTTACCGGCGAACCATTGATCATCCGTGCGGGGCTGGACGACGTCTGGATGCAGGCGCTGTCACAGTTTGGCTGGCGGGGGCAACTCCCCGAAAATGAAAGGGTTGAGTTTGTATCAGGCAACGTTCAGGATGAACGGTAAGCGCAATAATCATGGGAGCAAAGCATGGCTGAGGTAGGCATTTTTGTCGGCACGATGTACGGCAACTCGCTGCTGGTAGCGGAAGAGGCTGAGGCGATTTTGACAAGCCGGGGCCATAAAGCCACGGTCTATGAAGATCCAGAGCTGGCGGACTGGGAAAAGTATAAAGATAAATACATTCTGGTGGTGACCTCCACCACCGGGCAGGGCGATCTGCCGGACAGCATCGTGCCGCTTTTCCAGGGTATTAAAGACCAGCTTGGCTACCAGCCTGACGTTCACTACGGCATCATTGCCCTGGGTGATAGCTCCTACGCCAACTTCTGCGGCGGCGGTAAGCAGTTCGATGCGCTTCTTCAGGAACAGAGCGCTAAGCGCGTCGGCGAGATGCTGCTGATCGATGCCGGTGAGCATCCTGAACCCGAAAGCGAGTCGAACCCGTGGGTTGAACACTGGGCAACGCTCCTTAAATAGTTTCGTAAGCCGGGTAAGGCGTAGCCGCCACCCGGCAATACACTCCACACCAAACGCCAATTCCGTGAACCACCTTCCACTCACCTGGGCTTATGCCATAAACAACCTCTCACATGCCCTTTAATACTGTGTTTTTGCACGGTGAGAGGACGCGTCACTCCTTCATATACTTTTCCGGTCACGATAAAACGGCTTCATGCCGAACTAAAACGACAAAACTAATCTCATTCTGATTACCCTACCGGTGCTGTACAGAATGAACAGGCGAAAGCTATGTTTCAGGAGTGCAACAATGAGTACATTAAGCCACGCAGCGAGCAGCGCTGAAAAGCGCACCAATGCCCGCTACTGGATAGTGGTGATGCTGTTTATCGTCACGTCCTTTAACTATGGTGACCGCGCCACGCTGTCGATTGCCGGCTCGGAAATGGCAAAAGACATCGGCCTTGATCCGGTGGGCATGGGTTACGTTTTCTCTGCATTCTCATGGGCCTACGTCATCGGCCAAATTCCTGGCGGCTGGCTGCTGGACCGCTTTGGCTCTAAACGCGTCTATTTCTGGTCCATTTTTATCTGGTCTGCTTTTACCCTTTTGCAGGGTTTCGTCGATATCTTCAGCGGCTTCGGCATTATCGTGGCGCTCTTTACGCTGCGCTTCCTGGTGGGCCTGGCGGAAGCACCTTCCTTCCCGGGCAACAGCCGCATTGTCGCGGCCTGGTTCCCGGCGCAGGAGAGGGGAACGGCGGTGGCAATTTTTAACTCCGCCCAGTATTTCGCGACGGTGATCTTTGCGCCCATTATGGGCTGGTTGACGCATGAGGTGGGCTGGTCGCACGTCTTCTTCTTCATGGGCGGGCTTGGGATCGTCATCAGCTTTATCTGGCTGAAAGTGATCCACGAACCCAACCAGCATCCTGGCGTGAACAAAAAAGAGCTGGAGTACATTGCCGAGGGCGGGGCGCTGATCAATATGGATCAGAAATCCGAGAAAGCAAAAGTCCCGTTCAGCCAGAAATGGGCGCAGATCAAACAGCTCGTCGGCTCGCGTATGATGATCGGTATCTATCTCGGCCAGTACTGTATCAACGCCTTAACCTACTTCTTTATCACCTGGTTCCCGGTTTACCTGGTGCAGGCGCGCGGTATGTCGATCCTGAAGGCGGGGTTTGTCGCCTCGGTCCCGGCAATCTGCGGCTTCATCGGCGGCGTGCTTGGCGGCGTAATTTCCGACTGGCTGATGCGCCGTACGGGGTCGCTGAATATCGCGCGGAAAACGCCGATCGTGCTCGGCATGCTGCTCTCCATGACCATGGTGTTCTGTAACTACGTCAGCGCCGAGTGGATGATTATCGGCTTTATGGCGATGGCCTTCTTCGGCAAAGGCATTGGCGCGCTGGGTTGGGCGGTGATGGCGGATACTGCGCCAAAAGAGATTAGCGGCCTGAGCGGCGGCCTGTTCAATATGTTCGGCAACGTTTCCGGGATTGTCACGCCAATCGCTATCGGCTACATCGTCGGCACCACGGGGTCTTTCAACGGCGCGCTGATCTACGTCGGCGTGCATGCTCTGGTGGCGGTTCTGAGCTACCTCGTGCTGGTAGGCGATATCAAACGCGTCGAACTTAAACCTGTTGGGGAGCGCGGCTGATGACAACGCAATCGAGCCCAACCGTGAACGAAATGAAGGTCATACCGGTGGCCGGTCAGGACAGCATGCTGCTCAATATTGGCGGCGCGCACAACGCCTGGTTTACCCGGAATATCGTCGTGCTGAAAGACAGCGCAGGGAATACCGGCGTGGGCGAGGCCCCTGGCGGAGAGGTGATTTACCAGACGCTGGTCGATGCCATTCCGCAGGTGGTGGGCCAGGAGGTCGCCCGCCTGAACAAGGTGGTTCAGCGAGTGCATAAGGGTAACCAGTCGGCGGACTTTGATACCTTTGGCAAGGGCGCATGGACGTTCGAGCTGCGCGTCAATGCGGTGGCCGCCCTGGAAGCGGCGCTGCTGGATTTACTCGGTAAAGCCCTTAACGTTCCGGTCTGCGAACTGCTGGGGCCGGGCAAACAGCGTGATGCGGTCACCGTGCTGGGCTATCTGTTCTACGTTGGCGATCGCAATAAAACCGATCTCCCCTATCTGGCCCGCTCACCGGGCGACCACGACTGGTATCAGCTGCGCCACCAGGAAACGCTCTCCAGCGAGGCGGTGGTCCGCCTCGCTGAGGCTGCGCAGGATCGCTACGGTTTTAAGGATTTCAAGCTGAAGGGCGGCGTACTGCCCGGTGAACAGGAGATTGAAACGGCACGGGCGCTGAAAAAACGCTTCCCGGCGGCGCGCATCACCGTTGACCCGAACGGCGCATGGCTGCTGGATGAAGCGATTAGCCTGTGCAAAGGGCTGAGGGAAGTCCTGACCTACGCTGAAGACCCGTGCGGCGCTGAGCAGGGCTTTTCTGGTCGCGAGGTGATGGCTGAGTTTCGTCGTGCCACCGGCCTGCCGGTCGCGACCAATATGATCGCCACCAACTGGCGCGAAATGGGCCATGCGGTAATGCTGAACGCCGTCGACATTCCGCTGGCGGACCCGCACTTCTGGACGCTTTCAGGAGCGGTGCGCGTGGCGCAGCTGTGCGACGACTGGGGTCTGACCTGGGGTTGCCACTCGAACAATCACTTTGATATTTCGCTGGCGATGTTTACCCACGTTGGCGCGGCGGCGCCGGGGAACCCGACAGCCATCGATACCCACTGGATTTGGCAGGAAGGCGAAGCCCGCCTGACGAAAAATCCGCTGGAAATCAAAAACGGTAAAATTGCCGTACCCGATGCGCCCGGACTGGGCGTGGAGCTTGACTGGGATCGGGTCCATAACGCCCACGAGGCGTATAAAAAGCTACCGGGCGGCGCGCGTAACGACGCGGGTCCGATGCAGTATCTTATTCCCGGCTGGACATTTGACCGTAAGCGCCCTGTTTTTGGACGTCACTGATAAAAGGATTACACGATGAGTACTTTTACTACCCCTGTCGTCACTTCCATGCAAATCATTCCGGTCGCGGGTCATGACAGCATGTTGATGAACCTGAGCGGGGCGCATGCGCCGTTTTTTACCCGCAATATTGTCATTATCAAGGACAATGCCGGCCATACCGGCGTGGGTGAAATTCCGGGCGGGGAGAAGATCCGCAAAACGCTGGAAGATGCCATTCCGCTGGTGGTGGGAAAAACGCTGGGTGAGTACAAAAATGTCCTCAACACCGTGCGCAACACCTTTGCCGATCGCGATGCCGGCGGCCGCGGCCTGCAAACCTTCGATTTGCGCACCACTATCCATGTGGTGACCGGCATTGAAGCCGCGATGCTGGATCTGCTGGGCCAGCACCTGGGCGTTAACGTTGCCTCGCTGCTGGGCGAGGGCCAGCAGCGCAGTGAAGTGGAGATGCTCGGCTATCTGTTCTTTGTCGGCGACCGCAAGCTGACGCCGCTGCCGTACCAGAGCCAGCCGGACGAACGATGCGACTGGTACCGTGTACGTCACGAAGAAGCGATGACCCCGGATGCGATAGTGCGCCTTGCGGAAGCCGCGTATGAAAAATATGGTTTTAATGATTTCAAACTGAAAGGCGGCGTGCTGGCCGGGGAAGAGGAGGCGGAAGCCATTACCGCGCTGGCAAAACGTTTCCCGCAGGCGCGCGTGACGCTCGATCCGAACGGTGCGTGGTCGCTTGATGAAGCGATCAACATTGGCAAACAGCTGAAAGGCGTGCTGGCGTATGCGGAAGATCCGTGCGGGGCTGAGCAAGGCTTCTCGGGCCGCGAAGTCATGGCGGAATTCCGTCGCGCCACGGGGCTGCCGACTGCGACCAATATGATCGCCACCGACTGGCGTCAGATGGGGCACACGCTCTCTCTGCAATCGGTGGATATCCCGCTGGCGGACCCGCACTTCTGGACGATGCAGGGCTCGGTTCGCGTAGCGCAGATGTGCCATGAGTTTGGCCTGACCTGGGGTTCACACTCCAACAATCACTTTGACGTGTCGCTGGCGATGTTCACCCACGTTGCTGCCGCCGCGCCGGGCGCCATTACCGCGATCGACACGCACTGGATCTGGCAGGAGGGTAACCAGCGCCTGACCAAAGAGCCGTTTGAGATTAAAGGTGGCATGGTGCAGGTACCGTCAACACCAGGTCTTGGCGTGGAGCTGGATATGGACCAGGTGATGAAGGCTCACGAGCTGTATCAAAAACATGGTCTGGGCGCGCGCGACGACGCGATGGCGATGCAGTACCTGATCCCTGACTGGACATTCGACAATAAACGTCCGTGCATGGTACGATAAACGCATTGGGACCGCTCCCATGAGCGGTTCTCTACGTGGTGTATGCTTAACGTAACGACTATGCGTAAGGATGGCTTATGAAAATTGTTATCGCACCGGACTCGTATAAGGAAAGTTTGAGTGCGCTTGAGGTTGCGACAGCAATCGAGCGCGGTTTTCGCGAGATTTTCCCTGAGGCGGTTTACGTCAAACTGCCAGTCGCTGACGGCGGTGAAGGTACGGTTGAGGCGATGATCGCAGCAACGCAGGGACGCATTGTGCACGTTCCGGTGACCGGTCCGCTGGGCGAGCGAGTGGAAGGGTTTTATGGGATATCCGGTGACGAGCAGAGCGCCTTTATTGAAATGGCGGCGGCAAGCGGTCTGGAGCTGGTTGTACCTTCACTGCGTGACCCTCTGAGAACGACCTCCTGGGGTACGGGTGAACTTATCCGCCACGCGCTGGATGCGGGCGTTAAGCATATCATCATCGGTATCGGCGGCAGCGCCACCAATGACGGCGGCGCCGGGATGGTGCAGGCGCTGGGGGCGAAGCTGCTGGACGACAATGAACAGCCGCTGGGGCAGGGCGGGGGCGAGCTGGGTAGACTCGCGCGTATTGACCTGAGCGGCCTCGACAAGCGTCTGGCGGAGTGCCGGATAGAAGTCGCATGCGATGTGACGAATCCGCTCACCGGGAAGGATGGCGCGTCAGCAGTGTTTGGCCCGCAAAAGGGCGCCACGCCAGAGATGATCGTCACCCTGGACAACGCGCTTGCGCACTATGCGAGAGTCATTGCCCGGGACCTGGATATTGATGTGCTCAACCTTGCCGGTGGCGGCGCGGCGGGTGGCATGGGCGCGGCGCTGTACGCTTTTTGTGGCGCACAGTTGCGCCAGGGCATTGAGATTGTGACCGATGCGCTACACCTGGCCGACCAGGTGGCCGATGCGGATCTGGTGATCACCGGGGAAGGCCGCATCGACAGCCAGACGATCCACGGCAAGGTGCCGGTGGGGGTGGCGAAAGTGGCGAAACGCTTTAATAAGCCCGTTATCGGCATTGCGGGCAGCCTGACGGCGGACGTTGGCGTGGTACACGATCACGGCTTAGACGCGGTGTTTAGCGTGCTCTATACCATCTGCTCGCTGGAGGACGCGCTGGAAAATGCCAGCGCGAATGTACAGATGGCCGCAAGGAATATCGCGGCGGTGCTGAAAGTGGGGCAGGGGATGTAGTTTCCCCCCTCACCCTAACCCTCTCCCCAAAGGGGAGAGGGACTTTGTACACCCTCGCCCCTTTGGGGAGAGGGCCGGGGTGAGGGGAAAATCAGGCCGCACCCGCCTCAGTTCCCCAATACCTTCATCGCTTCCCGCGTTACGTTATCCATTTCATCCAGCAGCTCCAGGAACTCCGGTTCAAGCTCCGATTCCGGCGTACCCGCGCGCAGCTGCTGCTCCAGCAGCTGGCAGAGGTTTTTCAGTCGCGGTACGCCGCTGTAGCCGCAGCTGCCGTGCAGCTTGTGGATCGCTTCCAGCAGTTCTTCCGGGTTCTCGCCCACCAGCTGTTCTTCAACCTTGTTCCGAATCTCCGGCAGAAACGCGACCAGCATTTGCAGCATCTCTCGCGCTAAATCGGGTTTTCCTGCTGCCTGGCGCAGGGCAAGCTGCCAGTCAAAAGTCGCGTTCTGGTTGACGCTGATTTCAACCGGTTCGCTGGAAACCGTGTACGTCCCACCAATGTGCCCCGGCTTATAGCGTAACAGCAGGTTATGAAGCTTCTCTTCGTCGATAGGTTTCGCCAGGTAATCATTCATCCCGGCACTCAGCAGCTTCTCTTTCTGACCGGCCATCGCATGCGCGGTGACCGCAATCACCGGCGTTTGCTGCTGGTGCGGGAGCTGGTGGATCAGCTCACAGGCCCGAATGCCATCCATGCCCGGCATCTGAATATCCATCAGAATCAAATCGAACTGCATCTGTTTAGCCAGTTCAACCGCCTGCGCGCCGCTGGTACACAGCTCAACGTGCTGAACCTGGTCTTCCAGCAATACGCCAATTAGCTTCAGGTTTGCCGGATTATCATCCACCGCCATCACGCTCATGGGCAGTTTTTGCTCATCGTTAATCAACGGCAGGGCGTGCTGGCTAAGACGGCAATACTCCGTGAGCGCGGGCAGCAGGCGAGTCGCGGTGAGCGGCTTAAGCAGGCATGCTGCCGCCCCGTCGTTTTTCAACTCTTCCGCATTTATCTGGGCGTGGCAGGGCAGTGCCAGCAGCAGGTAGTCTGTCATCGACGCGGCTTTCGCCAGCCGCTCCTGCTGCATGGTCAGCTCGCCGGTGAAAGTCACCGGGATCCCCATCAGCAGAATGTCGTAATGATCAACGGCAAGGGCTGAGAAGGTTGGACTGTAAACCACCTCCAGCGGCGTGGTGCTTAAGATATCCAGCGCGCACTGCGCCGCCGCCGCGTTAGGCTCGACGTAGGCCAGACGCTTCCCTTTCAGACAGTCCGTCACCGGGCCGTCGGTCAGCACGTTTGGATTGAGGTCCAGGTTAATGTGGAACCAGAAGGTTGAGCCGCGGTTTGGCTGGCTATGGAAAGAGATATCTCCGCCCATCTCGTTCACCAGCCTCTGCGTGATCACCAGCCCAAGCCCGGTACCGCCATGGCGGCGGGAAATGCTGGCATCTGCCTGGCGGAAGGCCTGGAACAGACGCGACTGATCCCGCTCCGGAATGCCGATGCCGGTATCGCGGATTTGAACCTCAATCTGTACCTTGTTATTACTGATCGCGCGTTTTTCTACCAGGATGTCGATGTTGCCGCTTTCGGTGAATTTAATGGCATTCCCGACAAGATTGGTAATGACCTGCTGCAGGCGCAGCGGATCGCCAATGACGTTGTCCGGCACGTCGTTTTTAATATTGAGCGTTAGCTCAAGGCCCTTGTCGTGCGAGGAGTGCGCGAGCAGCGTCACCACTTCATCGAGCGTACTGCGCAGCGGGAACGGAATACTTTCCAGAATCAGTTTGCCCGCCTCCAGCTTGGAGAAGTCCAGCACGTCGTTAATGATCGCCAGCAGGTTATTGGCCGAACGTTCAATGGTGTGCAGGTGATCGCGCTGAGTCGGATTAAGCTCGCTTTTTAGCGTCAGGCGGGTAAAGCCGATCACGCCATTGAGCGGCGTGCGCAGCTCGTGCGACATATTGGCCAGGAACTCAGACTTAATACGCGCCGCTTCCTGAGCGCGCTTTTTCGCCAGATCCAGCTCAACGTTCTGGATCTCCATCTGCTCCAGCGTTTCGCGCAGGTCAGAGGTGGCCTGGTCAACGTTATGCTGCATCTCTTCATGATAGGCCGCCAGCGACATCGCCATCGAGTTAATGCCGTTTTTCAGCATATCCAGCTCGCCCAGCATAAATCCTTCCACGCGGCTGTCGAGCTGTCCCCGGCGGATGCGGTCAACGGTGTTAACCATATTACGGATGGGGCCTGTTACGTCGCGCATCAGACGCCAGCCGAAGATCAGCGCGATACCAATGCAGAACAGCATCATCACGCCAGAGATAAAAATTTCTTTGTACTGCTGCAGCCGTACCGACTTGAGATCCAGCTCCAGCGCTACATATCCCAGCATGTTATTGCTGGATTTAGCATCGGATTGCGCAGACTCATCGGGGGAATAGCTTTCCGACACGATCGGCGTGCGCAGGATCATGATATCGCCGCGGCGCAACACGGTGAGATGGCGCGGGAAGGGCGTACCGTCCGGGATCTTCAGCGTTGCCGGATCGAGATGAAAATTCGAGGTGACAAACAGGCGGTTATGTTCGTCGTAAACGGAAATGGCGCGAACAATGTCCGAGTGGCGCCGGTGGAGCACGCTGATTAACTGCCCAATGGATTCGCGGTTTTGCAGGTTCATCCCGTACTCGCTTGAGACGGCGAGCGGTTCGATAATGCTGGCGCCTGCATCCTCCAGCTGTCGCTGCAAATCGTTATAGCGGTGCACGACAAAGAAGATACTCAGCAGCAAACCGATGAGAACGGTGGGGGCGAGGATCAAAATCATCATGCGCGCGCGCAGGCTGTAGTTGGTCATGGCGTTCCGTTATGGGACAATTAAAATAATTATGTTTATGTGAGAAAAATCTCGGCGATGGCGCAATTCTACTCTGCAAAGCGACGCGTGACGACGCGTCAAATCATTACTGTTGAAACCACGGAGCTTGATCCGTTTGGTCAGGGAGTGGCTCGTCACAACGGTAAGACTCTGTTTATAACAGGTTTGCTGCCAACAGAACGAGCAGAAATTACGCTGACGGAAGACAAACGCCAGTACGCGCGCGGACAGGTGAAGCGTCGCCTCAACGATAGCCCGCAGCGCGTGGCGCCCCGCTGCCCCCATTTTGGCGTGTGCGGCGGCTGCCAGCAACAGCATGCGAGCACAGAATTACAGCAAAAAAGTAAAAGCCAGGCCCTGGCGCGTCTGCTGAAGCACGACGTTAACGAAATTATCGCCGATGAGCCCTGGGGCTATCGCCGCCGCGCGCGTCTTAGCCTGAGCTATCAGCCTAAAACGGCGCGGCTGGAGATGGGTTTTCGCAAAGCGGCCTCCAGCGATATCGTTGACGTGAAGCAGTGCCCCATTCTGGCGCCCCATCTTGAGGCATTGCTTCCTGACGTGCACCGTTGTCTTGCATCGCTCGACGGGGTGCGTTCACTGGGCCACGTTGAACTGGTGCTGGCGAACAATGGCCCGCTGATGGTGCTGCGCCACACCGCGGCGCTGTCGAAAAAAGATCGCGAAAAACTGGAACGCTTTTCGCATTCTCATGAGCTTGCGCTTTTCCTCGCGCCGCAAAGCGAGATACTTGAACAGGTAACAGGTGAAGCTCCCTGGTATGCGTCAGACGGGCTACGCTTAACGTTCAGCCCGCGGGATTTCATTCAGGTCAACGACGGCGTAAACCAGCAGATGGTGGCGAACGCCCTGGCATGGCTTGACGTACAGCCCACTGACCGGGTGCTCGATCTGTTCTGCGGCATGGGTAACTTTACTCTGCCGGTGGCGCGCAGAGCGGCAAGCGTCGTCGGCGTGGAAGGCGTTGAGGCGCTGGTGGCGAAAGGGCAGGAGAACGCGCGGCAGAACGGCTTGCAAAATGTGACATTCTTTCATCAAAATCTTGAGGACGATGTCACCCAACAGCCGTGGGCACAGCAGGGCTTTGACAAAATCCTGCTCGACCCGGCGCGTGCCGGTGCCCCGGGCGTGATGGCACATATTATTAAACTCGCGCCGAAGCGTGTGGTCTATGTTTCCTGTAACCCGGCAACGCTTGCCCGGGACAGTGAGGCGTTACTCAGCGCGGGTTACCAGATTCAGCGTCTGGCAATGCTGGACATGTTCCCGCACACTGGACATCTGGAATCGATGGTGTTGTTCGAGCACATCTAATTTGTTTGGCTTGTCGACTTCGACAGGCCCTGGTCCCTAAAGGAGAGGACAATGGTTGCGGTAAGAAGTGCACATCTCAATAAAGCTGGGGAGTTTGACCCACAAAAATGGATCGCAAGTCTGGGAATTTCCAGCCAGCAGTCGTGTGAACGCTTAACCGAAACCTGGGCCTACTGTCTGCGCACCACGCAGGGACACCCGGATGCCGATCTTCTCTTATGGCGCGGCGTGGAGATGGTGGAAATCTTGTCCATGCTGAACATGGACATCGAAACCCTGCAGGCCGCGCTGCTGTTCCCTCTCGCGGATGCGGACGTAGTCAGCGAAGATGTGCTGCGCGACAGCGTCGGGAAATCCGTCGTTGCGCTGATCCACGGCGTGCGCGATATGGCGGCTATCCGCCAGCTTAAAGCCGCGCATACCGACTCCGTCTCCTCTGAGCAGGTTGATAACGTCCGCCGGATGCTGCTTGCCATGGTGGATGATTTCCGCTGCGTGGTCATCAAGCTGGCCGAGCGTATTGCCCACCTGCGCGAGGTCAAAGATGCGCCGGAAGACGAGCGCGTGCTGGCCGCAAAAGAGTGTACGAACATTTATGCCCCGCTGGCGAACCGCTTAGGGATTGGTCAGCTGAAATGGGAGCTGGAAGATTACTGCTTCCGCTACCTGCATCCGGCAGAATATAAGCGCATTGCTAAACTTCTGCACGAGCGCCGTATCGACCGCGAGCACTATATCGAGGAATTTGTCGGCGGCCTGCGCCAGGCGATGAAAGAAGAGAATGTGCGTGCCGAAGTTTACGGTCGACCTAAGCATATCTACAGCATCTGGCGCAAAATGCAGAAGAAACACCTCGCCTTTGACGAGCTGTTTGACGTGCGCGCCGTGCGTATCGTGGCGGAGCGTCTGCAGGACTGCTACGCCGCGCTGGGTATAGTACATACTCACTTCCGCCATCTGCCGGATGAGTTCGATGACTACGTCGCGAACCCCAAACCAAACGGCTATCAGTCCATTCATACCGTGGTGCTTGGCCCCGGCGGCAAAACGGTCGAGATTCAGATCCGCACCAAACAGATGCATGAAGACGCCGAGCTGGGCGTTGCCGCGCACTGGAAATATAAAGAAGGTACCTCGGGCGGAGCGCGTTCTGGCCATGAAGACCGCATTGCCTGGCTGCGCAAGCTGATTGCGTGGCAGGAAGAGATGGCCGACTCCGGCGAGATGCTCGATGAGGTGCGTAGCCAGGTCTTTGATGACCGCGTCTACGTCTTTACCCCGAAAGGGGACGTTGTCGACCTGCCGGCCGGCTCTACGCCGCTCGATTTTGCTTACCATATCCACAGCGACGTGGGGCACCGCTGCATCGGGGCGAAGATCGGCGGACGTATCGTACCGTTTACCTACCAGCTGCAGATGGGCGACCAGATTGAAATCATCACCCAGAAGCAGCCTAACCCGAGCCGCGACTGGCTTAACCCGAACCTGGGTTACGTCACTACCAGCCGCGGGCGCTCTAAAATCCACGCCTGGTTCCGCAAGCAGGATCGTGACAAAAACATTCTTGCCGGTCGCCAGATCCTCGACGACGAGCTGGAGCACATCGGGATCAGCCTGAAAGAGGCGGAAAAGTTCCTGCTGCCGCGCTACAACTTCAACGAGCTGGACGAGCTGCTGGCGGCGATTGGCGGCGGTGATATCCGTCTTAATCAGATGGTCAACTTCCTGCAGGCGCAGTTCAACAAGCCTAGCGCGGAAGAGCAGGACGCGGCGGCGCTGAAGCAGCTGCAGCAGAAAACCTATGCCCCGCAGCAGCGCAGCAAAGACAACGGCCGCGTGGTGGTTGAGGGCGTGGGCAACCTGATGCACCACATCGCCCGCTGCTGCCAGCCGATTCCGGGTGACGACATCGTCGGCTTTATCACTCAGGGGCGCGGGATCTCTATCCACCGCTCCGACTGCGACCAGCTTGCGGAGCTGCAGTCCCATGCGCCGGAGCGCATCGTGGAGGCGGTCTGGGGTGAGAGCTACTCCGCCGGTTACTCGCTGGTGGTGCGCGTTACCGCCAACGACCGCAGCGGTCTGCTGCGCGATATCACCACCATTCTCGCCAACGAGAAGGTCAACGTGCTGGGCGTTGCCAGCCGCAGCGATACTCGCGAGCAGCTTGCCACCATCGATATGACCATCGAAATCTACAACCTGCAGGTGCTCGGCCGCGTGCTTGGCAAGCTGAACCAGGTGCCGGATGTGATTGACGCGCGTCGTCTGCACGGCGGTTAAGATTTTCCTCTTTTGTAGGCCGGGTAAGGCGTAAGCCGCCACCCGGCATTTTTTTATCAGGACATAATCATGACTCAAATCGACCGCCTGCTTGGCATCATGAAACGCCTGCGCGACCCGGAAAACGGCTGTCCATGGGACAAAGAGCAGACTTTCGCTACCATCGCGCCCTATACCCTCGAAGAGACCTATGAGGTGCTGGACGCCATTTCCCGCGAGGACTTCGATGACCTGCGCGGTGAACTCGGAGACCTGCTGTTCCAGGTGGTCTTCTACGCCCAGATGGCGCAGGAGGAAGGGCGCTTTAACTTTGAGGATATCTGCGCCGCTATCAGCGACAAGCTGGAGCGCCGCCACCCGCATATCTTTGGCGATGCCACCGCAGGAAACAGCGCAGAGGTGCTGGCCCGCTGGGAGCAGATAAAAAGCGCCGAGCGCGCTGAAAAGTCCCAGCACTCTGCGCTGGACGACATCCCGCTGAGCCTGCCCGCGCTGATGCGCGCCCACAAAATTCAGAAACGCTGCTCGGCCGTGGGTTTTGACTGGGACTCTCTGGGACCGGTGCTGGGTAAAGTGCATGAAGAGATCGATGAAGTGATGCACGAAGCGCAGCAGGCGGTGGTGGATGAAGCAAAGCTGGAGGAAGAGATGGGCGACCTGCTGTTCGCGACCGTCAACCTTTCTCGCCATTTAGGGGTAAAAGCAGAAACCGCCCTGCAAAAAGCCAACCTGAAATTCGAACGACGCTTTCGTGAAGTAGAGCGGATTGTGGCCTCGCGCGGCCTGGAAATGACCGGAATTGACCTCGACGCTATGGAAGAAGTCTGGCAGGAAGTAAAACGCCAGGAATCTGATCTCTAACG
Source organism: Enterobacter sp. MG-EB028 (assembly GCF_056673305.1). Lineage (NCBI taxonomy): Bacteria > Pseudomonadati > Pseudomonadota > Gammaproteobacteria > Enterobacterales > Enterobacteriaceae > Enterobacter > Enterobacter sp. MG-EB028. The sequence continues at coordinate 3,842,967 of NZ_CP195079.1, read as the reverse complement.
GAATTTTGCGATCAAGCGCAATTTGTGTGATTTTTTAAATGACAAGCGCTTGATTTGCGTCAAAAACATTTACCCAAAAGGGGCTATTTTCTCACTCCTTATGTTTGTCATGGCCTGGAATGGAGACGGAGAATGAAAGTTTGTGGCGCTCGCCGTGTTCGGGTATACTACTTTCCCGTCCTGGTTATTCCATCGTTTCACCCTAACTTCTCAGGTTCAGCATGACAACGAACTATATTTTTGTGACCGGCGGGGTCGTATCCTCTCTGGGTAAAGGCATTGCCGCAGCCTCCCTCGCAGCCATTCTTGAAGCCCGTGGCCTCAATGTGACCATGATGAAACTGGATCCGTACATCAACGTCGATCCTGGCACCATGAGCCCAACCCAACACGGGGAAGTGTTCGTTACTGAAGACGGCGCTGAAACCGATCTGGATCTTGGCCACTACGAGCGTTTCATTCGTACCAAAATGACCCGTCGTAACAACTTTACGACTGGCCGCATCTACTCTGACGTTCTGCGTAAAGAGCGCCGCGGTGACTACCTGGGCGCGACCGTGCAGGTTATCCCACACATCACTAACGCAATCAAAGAGCGTGTCCTTGCCGGTGGCGAAGGGCATGACGTTGTGCTGGTTGAAATCGGCGGCACCGTGGGTGATATCGAATCCCTGCCATTCCTCGAAGCGATTCGTCAGCTGGCGGTAGACATTGGTCGTGAACACGCGCTGTTCATGCACCTGACGCTGGTGCCTTACATGGCGGCAGCAGGTGAAGTGAAAACCAAACCGACTCAGCACTCTGTTAAAGAGCTGCTCTCCATCGGTATTCAGCCTGACATCCTGGTTTGCCGCTCTGATCGCGCAATCCCGGCGAACGAACGTGCGAAAATTGCATTGTTCTGTAACGTGCCTGAAAAAGCCGTTATTTCAATGAAAGATGTCGATTCCATTTATAAAATCCCGGGCCTGTTGAAATCACAGGGTCTGGACGATTATATTTGTAAACGATTCAGCTTGAACTGTCCGGAAGCTAACCTGTCTGAATGGGAACAGGTTATTTACGAAGAAGCTAACCCGGCGGGCGAAGTGACTATCGGTATGGTCGGCAAGTACATCGAACTGCCGGACGCCTATAAGTCTGTTATCGAAGCGCTGAAACACGGTGGTCTGAAGAACCGCGTCTCCGTGAACATCAAGCTGATTGATTCGCAGGATGTTGAAACACGTGGCGTTGAAATTCTGAAAGATCTGGATGCTATCCTCATCCCTGGCGGCTTCGGCTACCGTGGTGTTGAAGGCAAGATCGCCACTGCACGCTATGCGCGTGAAAACAATATTCCATACCTCGGCATCTGCCTGGGTATGCAGGTTGCGCTGATCGAATTTGCGCGCAACGTAGCGGGAATGGAAAACGCGAACTCTACGGAATTTGTGCCAGACTGTAAGTACCCTGTAGTGGCGCTGATTACGGAATGGCGTGACGAAGACGGTAACGTTGAAGTCCGTACCGAGAAGAGCGATCTGGGTGGCACTATGCGTCTTGGCGCACAGGCTTGCCAGCTGTCCGACGATAGCGTGGTTCGCAAGCTGTACGGCGAGCCGGTCATCACCGAGCGCCATCGTCACCGCTATGAAGTCAACAACATGTTGTTGAAACAAATTGAAGCCGCGGGCCTGCGTGTTGCGGGTCGCTCCGGGGATGATCAGTTAGTCGAGATCATCGAGGTGCCAAACCATCCGTGGTTTGTCGCCTGCCAGTTCCACCCGGAATTTACTTCAACGCCGCGTGATGGACATCCGCTGTTTGCAGGCTTCGTGAAAGCCGCCAACGAGTACCAGAAGCGTCAGGCGAAGTAAAAAAAGTTAGAACGGCAACGCGTACCAACGGTACGCGTTGTTTGTCTGGAGTTTTAGTTTAACTTGTACTGAGGAAAATCTAATGTCCAAAATCGTTAAAGTCATCGGTCGTGAAATCATCGACTCCCGTGGTAACCCGACCGTTGAAGCCGAAGTTCATCTGGAAGGTGGTTTCGTCGGTATGGCAGCTGCTCCATCAGGTGCTTCTACAGGTTCTCGCGAAGCGCTGGAACTGCGTGATGGCGACAAATCCCGTTTCATGGGCAAAGGCGTACTGAAAGCGGTTGGCGCTGTTAACGGTCCTATTGCTCAGGCTATCGTTGGCAAAGATGCCAAAGATCAGGCTGGCATCGACAAGATCATGATCGATCTGGACGGTACTGAAAACAAATCTAACTTTGGTGCGAACGCAATCCTGGCAGTTTCCCTGGCGAACGCCAAAGCAGCAGCCGCTGCTAAAGGTATGCCACTGTTCGAGCACATCGCTGAACTGAACGGCACCCCAGGCAAATACTCTATGCCTGTACCAATGATGAACATCATCAACGGTGGTGAGCACGCAGACAACAACGTTGATATTCAGGAATTCATGATTCAGCCAGTTGGCGCGAAAACCCTGAAAGAAGCGGTTCGTATGGGTTCTGAAGTGTTCCACAACCTGGCGAAAGTTCTGAAAGCTAAAGGTATGAACACTGCTGTTGGTGACGAAGGTGGCTACGCGCCAAACCTGGGTTCTAACGCAGAAGCACTGGCTGTTATCGCTGAAGCGGTTAAAGCAGCAGGCTACGAGCTGGGCAAAGACATTACCCTGGCGATGGACTGTGCAGCATCTGAATTCTACAAAGACGGTAAATACGTTCTGGCTGGCGAAGGCAACAAAGCGTTCACCTCCGAAGAGTTCACTCACTTCCTGGAAGACCTGACCAAACAGTACCCAATCGTTTCTATCGAAGACGGTCTGGACGAGTCTGACTGGGATGGTTTCGCATACCAGACCAAAGTACTGGGCGACAAAATCCAGCTGGTTGGTGACGATCTGTTCGTAACCAACACCAAGATCCTGAAAGAAGGCATCGAGAAAGGCATCGTTAACTCCATCCTGATCAAATTCAACCAGATCGGTTCTCTGACCGAAACGCTGGCTGCGATCAAAATGGCGAAAGACGCTGGCTACACCGCTGTTATCTCTCACCGTTCTGGCGAAACTGAAGACGCGACCATTGCTGACCTGGCTGTGGGTACCGCTGCTGGCCAGATCAAAACCGGTTCTATGAGCCGTTCTGACCGTGTTGCTAAATACAACCAGCTGATTCGTATCGAAGAAGCGCTGGGTGAAAAAGCGCCTTACAACGGTCGTAAAGAGATCAAAGGCCAGGCATAATTGCTTAAGCCTTAAAATGAAAATGCCAGTCGAATGACTGGCATTTTTTTTGGCTATTTAAAATCGACCGCCATCTGCTCCGGAATGGTTAGCCCCCGGGTGGTTTGCACGCAGCGGGCAATATAATCCGTAAACCGGGGTGGCTTTGGCATCCCCATGCTGAGCAGTTTATCGTTGCTGAAGCGCACGTTCAGCGTGGCAAAGGCACCGTATAAACGCATGGCTCTCAGCATCAGACGTTCGTTGCATGGGCCAAAAATTGTTTTCAGCTCACGGCGCATTTTGACCAGCGTTTCGTAGCTGACCTGCGCGTACTTATCGCCAACAGGCGCTTTCTCCAGTGCCTGCGCCATCGCCCGATCGATATCCGCAAAGCGAACGCTATTCTCTTCCCCGGCAGAAATGTGTACCACTTCTCCCGGACGCGCGTTGCTGTTGAGCAGCATTAACATCGCATCGGCGCAATAATCCACCGGGACAACGTCGATTCGGTCTTCCATCGAGCACATAAACTTCTGCAGCATCAGGCCCATGCTAAAGACCCAGAAGATGCTGCTCGACGGCGTGCAGCCGTGGCGGGTATGGCCGACGACGATGGACGGACGAGCGATGAGCAACGGCAGATTCGGGCACTTCTGGCGCATCAGCTGTTCGATGGTTGACTTCGAATACGTGTATTCCACCAGGTGCTCAGCATTTTCTCTGAATTCCGCACTTTCGGAGACCAGCGAATCCTGCTCCGGCGTGCATGACATTGCGGTGCCTACGTGCAGGAAACGCTGCAGCCCTGCGACCTGCTCCATGCGGCGCGCCAGCGCAAGGGTACCTTCGACGTTTACCTTCCAGATCAGCGGGTTATTCCCAAATGACGCAACTGCCGCACAGTTAACGACATGCGTAACCTTGTCCAGTCGGGGATCGTTCAGAAAGGCTTCCGGGTGGCTGAGGTCACCAATAAGGATATTATCCACGCTCAGGGAGGCCAGCTTCTTCTCAGGAACGTTAAACTTACGCATGTTCTCCTGCACGCGCGCCAGCCCGCTCTGCGGATCGTCGGCGCGGGCAAGCAAAAGGAGTTTTACGGATTGATCGCTGGTCAGGATTTTTTCAAGTACTGCCCCGCCCAGAAAACCGGTCACGCCTGTAATCAATAACATCTTCATTAATACCGTCTCATTATGATTGATGAGGCGGATTGTAGGCGCGCAAAAGTAAACGGCATTTAAATAATAAAACGCAGGAATCGAGAGCGTCTTAAGCTTATTTTAAGGAAAGGAAATCAGGGGAAAATATTGGACAGTGCGGAGAGCGGGAAAATTCAATTTATTAATATTTATATTTCAACCATATGATTTTAAATCGATTTTATCGAGGTTGGTGGCGCGATGAGTGTAATTCAAAATGTAATAAATAAAATATTTTGTTACACCAAACGTTTATCAAATAAATGAATTGAGCCTTGCTTAAGTGAAATTGGGAAAAATAAAACGCAGGCTATTTATTAAGCCTGCGAATGGTTTTCAGAGCAGAAGAGGAAGCGTGGCGCTGGCCGTTTGCTGGCTAACGTCAGCGTAATGACCATCCAGAGCAATCATGGATGTCGTCAGCAATTCGATCAGCAGCATCACCCCAACCTTGGCATTGAGCGCACCTGCGCTAAGGGGGCCTTCTGGCTTGGCGGCCACCAGCTGCATATCGCTAAGAGACGCCAGCGGGCTGCGGGGCGTGTTACTGAGCGCAAGAACTTTCACGCCCCGCTTGCGGGCAAGTTTCACCACGTGAAGCAAATCTCGCGTTGAACCGGAACTGGAGATCGCCACCACCAGCGTCTCTGCCGAAAGCGTTGTCGCATTCATGGCTGCGCGGTGCATATCGCTAAACAGCTGTGCAGGTTTACCCAGCCTTAATAGCTTGTAATGCAGGTACTCCCCGAGGATCGCGCTGGCCGCGACGCCATAAATCTGCACGGATTGCGCCTGGTGCAGCGCCAGTGCGGCCTTTTCAAGTAGTGCGCGGTCGAGGAGTCTCGCGGTATCCTGCAGAGCCTGAACCGACTCATCCACCACGCTGTCAATCTCATCCCCCGCCTGACGCGCGGGCTGGCCCTGCTGAATATCCAGCGCCAGCGCCATTTTAAATTCGTTATACCCTTTGCAGCCCAGCGTCCGGCAAAGACGCGTCACGCTGGCCTCGCTGGTGTGGCTCTCGCGCGCCAGCTCGGTGATGGTCAGGTAGAGCACCCGGGCAGGGTCGCTCAGGACAAACTCGCCGAGTTTTTGCTGCGTTGGGCTGTACCCGGAAGCCTCCTGGCGGAGCTTCAGCAGCAGATTTTCATGGTCCGACATGCCACGTCCTTAATGTGTTTCGCTGCGACTAGTGTGGCGGAAAGGAGGGGAAAGATGCCAGTCATTTTGAAAAAGTATGATCGGCCTCCTGGTTTTTGATGATAATTTTCACTATTAAATATTAATATGATAAAAATTTTCATCTTTTAACGGGGGGATGAAAAAATGATGCAAATATTCATTGGCGCTTCGTCGGGGGGATGGTTTGAAAAAGCGCAGCGCTTTGGCAAATCCTTTATGTTGCCTATCGCCGTGTTGCCCGCGGCGGGTCTGCTGCTCGGTATCGGCGGGGCGTTATCGAACCCCAATACGCTGGCGGCCTATCCATTTTTAGATGTGAGCTGGCTTCAGGCCATTTTCACCATCATGAGCAGTGCCGGTTCAATTGTGTTTGCAAACCTCTCGGTGCTGTTTGCCGTTGGGGTGGCCGTCGGTCTGGCAAAAAGCGATAAGGGCACGGCGGGGCTGGCGGCGCTACTCGCGTTTCTGGTGATGAATGCCACCATCAACGCGCTGCTGATCCTCACCGGCAAACTGGCGCACGAAAACCCCGGTGCTGTCGGGCAGGGCATGACGCTGGGCATTCAGACGCTGGAAACCGGCGTGTTTGGCGGCGTGGTGATTGGTCTCGTGACCTGCGCGCTGCACCACCGTTTTAACAAGATAGCGCTTCCGCAGTTCCTGGGCTTTTTTGGCGGCTCGCGCTTTGTCCCTATTATCAGCTCGCTGGCGGCGATACTCGTCGGTGCGCTCATGACCGTGGTCTGGCCGCACTTCCAAAAGTTGATTTTTGGTCTGGGCGGGCTGGTGGATGCCACCGGTTATCTGGGCACCCTGCTGTACGGCTTCATTTTGCGCATGCTGGGCCCGTTTGGTCTGCACCACATCTTCTATCTGCCGTTCTGGACCACCGCGCTCGGCGGCAGCGAGATTGTCAACGGTCACCTGGTGGAGGGCACGCAGCGGATCTTCTTCGCCCAGCTGGCCGATCCCACGACGCGTCAGTTTTACGAAGGCACGTCACGCTTCATGTCCGGGCGCTTTATTACGATGATGTTTGGCCTGCTCGGCGCCTGTCTGGCGATGTACCACACGGCTAAACCGGAGAATAAAAAGCGCGTTGCCGGGCTGCTGCTCTCCGCGGCGTTAACCTCGTTTCTGACGGGAATAACCGAGCCCATCGAGTTCTCCTTCCTGTTTATTGCCCCGGTGCTCTACGTCATTCACGCGCTGTTTGACGGGCTGGCGTTCATGCTCGCACACATGCTGCACATCACCATCGGGCAAACCTTCTCCGGCGGTTTTATCGACTTCGTGCTGTTCGGCATCCTGCAGGGGGAGGCCAAAACCAACTGGATGTTCGTTCCGCTGGTCGGCGTGCCCTGGTTCTTCCTCTACTACTTCACTTTCCGCTATCTGATTAACCGCTTTGATTTTGCCACGCCGGGTCGGGAAAGGGAGGCGATGGCCAGTGAAGTGGCCTTATCGCAGAGCGAGCGCGCCGTTGCGGTGATCGCCGGGTTAGGCGGAAAAGACAATCTCGAAGAGGTGGACTGCTGCGCCACGCGTCTTCGCGTCACGGTGAAAGACGGCAGCAAAGTGAATGATGCGGCGCTGAAAGCCACCGGCGCGCGCGGCGTCATCGTGCGCGGTAACGGCGTGCAGGTCATTTATGGCCCGCACGTCACGATTATCAAAAACGAAGTGGAAGAGATCTTATCGTAATGAAAACTGTACTGGGTAACCTGAAGGGAAAACTGGTCGTCTCCTGTCAGGCGCTGGAAAATGAACCGCTGCACAGCCCGTTTATCATGTCGCGGATGGCGCTGGCGGCGGCGCAGGGCGGGGCCGCCGCCATTCGCGCCAACAGCGTGGTGGATATCAAAGCCATTAAGCAGCAGGTCTCTTTACCTGTCATCGGCATCATCAAGCGGGATTATTCAGATAGTGAGGTGTTCATCACCGCCACGATGAAGGAGGTGGATGAGCTCATGGCCGTCTCTCCGGAAATCATTGCGCTTGATGCGACGGCGCGGGAGCGTCCCGGTGGGGAATCCCTGGAAACGCTGGTCACGCGCATCCGCTCGCGTTATCCCTCGGTACTGCTGATGGCGGATATTTCCACGGTAGACGAGGCCGTGACGGCGCAGGCGCTTGGCTTTGACTGCGTCGGCACCACGCTTTATGGCTATACGGCGGAAACGGCGGGCCATTCGCTTCCGGAGAACGACTGCGCGTTCCTGAAGGCCGTGCTGGCTGTCGTGACGGTTCCGGTGATTGCCGAAGGCAATGTGGATACGCCTGAACGCGCGGCCAGATGCCTGGCGCTGGGTGCGCATACGGTCGTTGTCGGCGGGGCGATTACCCGTCCACAGCAAATCACCGCGCGCTTTATGGCGGCGATTAGCGCGCAAAGCACCGATGGAGCATGACCATCCGGCGGGGATCTGCGATACTTATCGTTTATCCCCTTTACTGAGATGACTATGCAGTACCCGATTAACGAGATGTTCCAGACCCTGCAAGGCGAGGGTTACTTTACCGGCGTTCCCGCTATTTTCATTCGTTTACAGGGATGCCCGGTTGGCTGTGCCTGGTGTGATACCAAACATACGTGGGATAAGCTCGCAGATCGGGAAGTGTCGCTGTTTAGCATTCTGGCGAAAACTAAAGAGAGCGATAAGTGGGGCGCGGGCAGTCCAGAGGATCTGCTGGCCATTATTGGTCGTCAGGGCTGGACGGCGCGCCACGTCGTGATCACCGGCGGTGAACCCTGCATCCACGATCTGACGCCGCTGACCGAGCTGCTCGAAAAGAACGGCTACAGCTGCCAGATCGAGACCAGCGGCACCCATGAAGTGCGCTGCTCGCATACCACCTGGGTGACGGTATCGCCAAAAGTGAATATGCGCGGCGGGTATAACGTGCTGTCTCAGGCGCTGGAGCGCGCGGATGAAATCAAGCACCCGGTAGGGCGCGTGCGTGATATCGAAGCGCTGGATGAACTGCTGGCAACGCTGACGGATGAGAAGCAGCGGGTGATTGCCCTGCAGCCGATCAGCCAGAAAGAGGATGCGACGCGCCTGTGCATTGAAACCTGCATTGCGCGCAACTGGCGCCTGTCGATGCAGACGCACAAGTACCTGAATATTGCCTAAAAAAAAGCCCGGTTTGCCGGGCTTTTTTTTACTCTCCGCGATACACGCAGCCTGCCGTGCAGGTCTCTTTGATCATCACCGCGCTCAGCAGCGGTACCAGCGGCTTCATCTGATCCCAAATCCATTTTGCCAGCACTTCGCTGGTCGGGTTTTCAAGACCCGGGATTTCATTCAGGTAGTAGTGATCCAGACGATCGTAGGTCGGCTTAAACGCGGCTTTCAGCTCGGCAAAGTCCATGATCCAACCGGTATGCGGATCAACTTCACCGGTGATCTCAAGACGCACCATGAACGAATGCCCGTGCAGGCGGCCGCATTTATGCCCTTCAGGCACATGCGGAAGGTGGTGGGCGGCTTCGAAGGTGAAATCTTTAAACAGTGTGGTGGACATGATCGCTCTCAGTAATGCGGAAAAAACCGCCGCATAGTACCGGAAAGCACAATTTTTAGCATTAACTAAAACGGCTCTGAACGACACCAGCCTCACATTCAGGGGCTTTATCTATTTTTATTATTGCATTTCAATAGGTTATTTAATCGTTTTTATCGTTAAGAACGATAACTAAAACAGGTTAGTCCATTTGGTTATTTATTATTTCCATCCCTTCTTTAATTGTTATTATCCACGCCGTTAACCTTATCTTCAGTTTGGATTTATTCGCTTAAAGTCCGCTTGGCTACTGGAACATAACGACGCATGACAACACAGGCCCCACCTTCAAACTTGCTTCCCCTGAACCCGGAGCAACTGGCGCGCCTTCAGGCTGCCACCTCTGATTTTTCTCCCACTCAGCTTGCCTGGGTCTCCGGTTATTTCTGGGGAATGCTCAACCAGCAGCCTGGCGCTGTGGCGGGCGCACCGGCAACGGCCGTGGAAATTCCGGCCATTACGCTGATCAGCGCCTCGCAAACGGGCAACGCACGCCGCGTGGCCGAAGCGCTGCGTGACGACCTGCTGGCCGCCAAACTGAACGTGAACCTGGTCAACGCCGGGGATTATAAATTCAAGCAAATCGCGTCAGAAAAACTGCTGGTGGTGGTGGCTTCTACGCAGGGTGAAGGTGAACCTGCTGAAGAAGCGGTGGCGCTGCATAAGTTCCTGTTCTCGAAAAAAGCGCCGAAGCTGGATGGCACGGCGTTTGCCGTATTTGGCCTGGGCGATACCTCCTATGAATTCTTCTGCCAGTCCGGTAAAGACTTCGACAGCAAGCTGGCGGAGCTGGGCGCGGAGCGCCTGCTGGACCGCGTGGACGCGGATGTGGAATACCAGACGGCCGCCGCCGAATGGCGCGCGCGCATCGTTGAGGTGCTGAAAGCCCGCGTCCCGAAAGAGACCCCGGCGCAGGCTGCCGTAACCGCTGCGGGCACCGTCAATGAGATCCACACCAGCCCCTACACCAAAGAGGCGCCGCTGACGGCGAGCCTGTCGGTGAACCAGAAAATTACCGGTCGCGACTCGGAAAAAGACGTGCGCCATATTGAAATCGATCTTGGCGACTCCGGCCTGCGCTATCAGCCTGGGGATGCGCTGGGCGTCTGGTATCAGAACGATCCGGCGCTGGTGAAAGAGCTGGTCGAGCTGCTGTGGCTGAAGGGTGATGAGCCTGTCACCGTGGAGGGCAAAACGCTGCCGCTCTCCGAGGCGCTGCAGTGGCATTTCGAGCTGACTGTGAACACCCCGAATATCGTTGAAAATTACGCCACCTTAACGCGCAGCGAATCGCTGCTGCCGCTGGTGGGCGATAAGGCGAAGCTGCAGCATTACGCCGCTACGACGCCGATTGTCGATATGGTGCGTTTCTCTCCGGCACAGCTGGATGCCGACGCGCTGATCGGCCTGCTGCGTCCGCTGACCCCGCGCCTGTACTCCATTGCCTCTTCCCAGGCGGAAGTGGAAAGCGAAGTTCACGTTACCGTCGGCGTGGTGCGCTACGACATCGAAGGCCGCGCTCGCGCGGGTGGCGCGTCGAGCTTCCTGGCCGATCGCGTGGAAGAAGAGGGCGAAGTGCGCGTCTTTATCGAGCACAACGACAACTTCCGCCTGCCGGCGAACCCTGAGACCCCGGTCATCATGATTGGACCGGGCACCGGCATTGCGCCGTTCCGCGCCTTCATGCAGCAGCGTGCTGCAGACGAAGCGCCGGGCAAAAACTGGCTGTTCTTCGGCAACCCGCACTTTACCGAAGATTTCCTCTACCAGGTTGAGTGGCAGCGCTACGTCAAAGAAGGCGTACTGACCCGCATTGACCTGGCCTGGTCCCGCGACCAGAAAGAAAAAATATACGTACAAGACAAACTGCGCGAACAGGGCGCAGAGCTGTGGCGCTGGATCAATGACGGTGCCCACATTTATGTCTGCGGCGACGCCAATCGCATGGCGAAAGACGTTGAGCAGGCACTGCTGGAAGTGATTGCCGAGTTCGGCGGTATGGATGCCGAAGCGGCGGATGAATTTTTAAGTGAGCTGCGCGTTGAGCGCCGTTATCAGCGAGATGTCTACTAATGAGCGAAAAACATCCAGGGCCACTGGTGGTCGAAGGTAAACTGACAGACGCCGAGCGCATGAAGCTGGAAAGCAACTATCTGCGCGGCACCATTGCTGAAGATCTGAATGACGGTCTCACCGGCGGCTTCAAAGGCGACAACTTCCTGTTGATCCGCTTCCACGGCATGTATCAGCAGGACGACCGCGATATCCGTGCCGAGCGCGCTGAACAGAAGCTGGAGCCTCGCCACGCCATGCTGCTGCGCTGCCGCCTGCCGGGCGGGGTGATCACCACCAAACAGTGGCAGGCGATCGATAAGTTTGCCGGTGAAAATACAATTTATGGCAGCATCCGCCTGACCAACCGTCAGACCTTCCAGTTCCACGGCATTCTGAAGAAGAACGTCAAGCCGGTTCACCAGATGCTCCACTCCGTCGGGCTGGACGCGCTGGCGACCGCCAACGACATGAACCGTAACGTGCTCTGCACCTCGAACCCGTACGAGTCCGAGCTGCACGCCGAAGCGTATGAGTGGGCGAAGAAGATCTCCGAGCACCTCCTGCCGCGCACCCGCGCCTACGCGGAGATCTGGCTCGATCAGGAGAAAGTCGCCACCACCGACGAAGAACCGATCCTCGGTCAGACCTACCTGCCGCGTAAGTTTAAAACTACCGTGGTGATCCCTCCGCAGAACGATATCGATCTGCACGCCAACGACATGAACTTCGTGGCGATTGCCGAAAACGGCAAGCTGATTGGCTTTAACCTGCTGGTGGGCGGCGGCCTGTCTATTGAGCACGGTAACAAGAAAACCTACGCCCGCACCGCAAGCGAGTTCGGTTTCCTGCCGCTGGAGCACACGCTGGCCGTGGCAGAAGCGGTGGTGACCACCCAGCGCGACTGGGGCAACCGTACCGATCGTAAAAACGCGAAAACCAAATACACCCTGGAGCGCGTGGGCGTGGAGACGTTCAAAGAGGAAGTGGAGCGTCGCGCGGGGATAAAATTTGAGCCGATCCGCCCTTACGAATTCACCGGTCGCGGCGATCGCATCGGCTGGGTGAAAGGGATCGACAATAAATGGCACCTGACGCTGTTTATTGAAAACGGCCGTATTCTGGATTATCCGGGCCGTCCGCTGAAAACCGGTCTGCTGGAAATTGCGAAGATCCACAAAGGCGAGTTCCGCATTACCGCTAACCAGAACCTGATCGTTGCCGGCGTGCCGGAGAGCCAGAAGGCGAAGATCGAGAAGCTGGCGCGCGATCACGGGTTGATGGATGCGGTCAAACCGCAGCGTGAAAACTCGATGGCCTGCGTGTCGTTCCCGACCTGCCCGCTGGCGATGGCCGAAGCGGAACGTTTCCTGCCGTCATTCACCGATAAAGTGGAAGCGATTCTGGAAAAACACGGTATTCCGGACGAGCATATTGTTATGCGCGTGACGGGCTGCCCGAACGGCTGCGGTCGAGCGATGCTGGCCGAACTGGGGCTGGTAGGCAAAGCGCCGGGCCGCTATAACCTGCACCTGGGCGGTAACCGTATCGGCACGCGCATTCCGCGCATGTTCCGCGAGAACATCACCGAGACGGAAATTCTTGATTCCATCGACGAGCTTGTCGGGCGCTGGGCGAAAGAGCGCGAAGCGGGTGAAGGCTTCGGCGACTTTACGGTACGTGCGGGCATCATTCGCCCGGTGCTCGATCCCGCAAGGGATTTCTGGGAGTAACCACGAGAGGTAATTATGTCCGTACTCGATCTAAATGCCCTGAATGAACTGCCAAAAGTCGAACGCATTCTTCAGCTTTCAGAAACTAACGCCCACCTTGAAACGCTGGATGCCGAAGGGCGCGTGGCGTGGGCGCTGGAAAACCTGCCGGGAGACTATGTGCTCTCGTCGAGCTTTGGTATTCAGGCGGCAGTCAGCCTGCATCTGGTGAATCAGATCCGTCCGGACATTCCGGTGATCCTCACCGATACCGGCTACCTGTTCCCGGAAACCTATCAGTTTATTGACGAGCTGACGGACAAGCTCAGGCTGAACCTCAAAGTCTACCGCGCCACGGAAAGCGCGGCCTGGCAGGAGGCGCGCTACGGCAAACTGTGGGAGCAGGGCGTTGAGGGCATTGAAAAATACAATGAGATCAACAAAGTTGAGCCGATGAACCGGGCGCTGAAAGAGCTAAACGCGCAGACCTGGTTTGCCGGCCTGCGCCGCGAGCAGTCGGGAAGCCGCGCCACGCTACCGGTGCTGGCGGTTCAACGCGGCGTGTTCAAAGTGCTGCCGATTATCGACTGGGATAACCGGACGGTGTATCAGTATCTGCAAAAACACGGGCTGAAGTACCATCCGCTGTGGGACCAGGGCTACCTGTCGGTGGGCGACACCCACACCACGCGCAAATGGGAACCGGGAATGGCGGAAGAAGAGACGCGATTTTTCGGGCTGAAGCGCGAGTGCGGGCTGCACGAAGGGTAAAGATACTACCCCTCACCCCTGCCCTCTCCCCAAAGGGGAGAGGGGGAAAAGACGGCTTCGTGCGAGCCCCTCTCACCAAAGGGGCGAGGGGGAAAAGACGGCTTCGTGCGATCCCCTCTCACCAAAGGGGCGAGGGGGAAAAGACGGCTCCGTGCGATCCCCTCTCCCCTAAGGGGAGAGGGTTAGGGTGAGGGGGAAAATAACGCGCTAGGCTTTCCCCGCTTTCGCCAGCTCCTTCACCAGCGGCAGCATCACCTTCACCACGTCGCGGCTGCGATGTTCAATCCGCTGCGGCAGGGCACTGTCTATGTGCTGCTGGTTATCCAGCTGCACATTATGCCAGCTGGTCCCGTCCGGGAACGCTTTCGATTTAGCGCGCTGCTGATAGCCATCTTTTTTGCCCAGCGCCCAGTTCGTCGCCTCGACGTACAGCACCGGAATGCCTGCCTTATCAAACACTTCTCCGTCATTACAACAGCCAGTGCCTTTTGGATAATCCGGGTTACCGCCTGGGTTTGTCGCGGCATAGACGCCATGCGTACGGGCAAGCGCCAGCGCGCGGTCGCGGGTGAGTTTACGCACGCTGCTCGGCGTGCTCTGTCCGCTATTAAAATAGAGCTTATCGCCCACGATCAGATTATCGAGGTTAATCACCAGCAGCGTATTTTTCTTCTCCTCGGCGCTCATCCGTTTAAGGAGATTCTCAGCGCCGAGTTTCCCTTCTTCTTCGCCGCTGGTCGCCACAAAGCGAATACCGTATTTCGTCGGGATATTCTTAAGGCGTTCAGCCAGTTCAAGCATCACGCCGAGACCCGCTGCGTTGTCGTCCATACCCTGCAGCGTCAGTCCCCCAAGGTTATTATCAATATCGGCGTCGCTCATTGGCGCGTAGGTATCCAGGTGAGCCATGATAATGATCTGCTCAGCCGCCTTTCCTTCGTGCGCTGCAATCACCGTACTGCCGGTCACGTTATGCCAGTTCTGCGTTTTATTGCGTGAGGTATAGATGTAGCGGCTGTGAAACGAGCGAATATCACTCTGGTAGCCCATCTGTGCAAACTGCTGGCGAATATAGTCGGCGGAGAGCATCTCCGCGGGTGAACCGGTCATGCGGCCAGGGAAAACCGTCGCAATATGCCGCGCCTGCATAGTGGCGATTTCACCATAAGGTTGATTTTTTGCCTGAGCCGGAAGGATAAAGCAAACGCCGAGCGCCAGGGCAGCAATACGGTGGCGCGTTGCGGAAAACATAGTGAGTCCTTAAAAACAGAGCAAAATAATAACGTGCATAGTATGAAACTGTGATCGTCCATACACAATTTGAATTGCTCTTAAATGCCCGAAATGTCGCGAGTTAAGCACTTTTTGGTATTTGCTTTTTCATGTCGTTATTCCATTGAGTAACTACTCATTCCAATTCGTAATTTCATTCGATCTAAGCCGC
The DNA here is from genome assembly GCF_056673305.1 of Enterobacter sp. MG-EB028. Classification (NCBI taxonomy): domain Bacteria; kingdom Pseudomonadati; phylum Pseudomonadota; class Gammaproteobacteria; order Enterobacterales; family Enterobacteriaceae; genus Enterobacter; species Enterobacter sp. MG-EB028. The sequence goes on along the minus strand of NZ_CP195079.1, from coordinate 3,827,815 downwards.
CCCCTATAGTCCCTCTATTCCTCGTTGTTAGTGAGTTGTTGCCTGTGGACTATCTGCCCCTTTTTGCCGCCTTAAAAGACCGACCGGTACTGGTTGTCGGCACGGGTGAAATTGCCGATCGCAAAATCGCGTTTCTGCAGCGTGCAGGGGCACAGGTGCGTGTCGTTGAAGAGGCGGATTTCGACGAGTCACAACTCGACAGTGTGGTGCTGGTGATTGCGGCAACTGAAAATCGGGAACTGAACCGGCGTGTCTCTGAAGCCGCCCAGGTCCGTCACCGTCTGGTGAACGTGGTGGACGACCAGCCTTTATGCTCATTTATCTTCCCGTCGATCGTTGACCGTTCGCCGCTGCTGGTGGCGATCTCCTCCGGCGGCACCGCGCCGGTGCTGGCGCGCGTCCTGCGGGAAAAAATCGAAGCGCTGCTGCCGACCAGCCTCGGACGCATGGCGGAGAAAGCCAGCTACTGGCGCAACCATTTAAAAAACCGTCTGACCAGCGTGACGGAACGCCGTCGCTTCTGGGAGCGCGTGTTTCGCGGCCGCTTTGCCAGCCTGATGCATGCCGGTAATGAAACGGCGGCGCAGAAAATCCTCGAAGACGAACTGGATAACCCCGGCAACACGAGCGGGGAGATCATTCTTGTGGGGGCAGGGCCGGGCGATGCCGGGCTGCTGACGCTGCGTGGCCTGCAGGTTTTGCAGGACGCGGACGTGGTGTTCTACGACCATCTGGTCACCGACGGCGTGCGCGAGTTGATCCGTCGCGACGCGGAGCAAATCTGCGTCGGCAAACGGGCTGGCGAGCACTCGGTGCCACAGCACGACACCAACCAGATGCTGGTTGATGCCGCCAAAGCGGGTAAAACCGTGGTGCGCCTGAAAGGGGGCGATCCGTTTATTTTCGGTCGCGGCGGTGAAGAGCTGCAGGCGGCAGCCGAGGCGGGCGTACCGTTCCAGGTGGTGCCCGGCATCACGGCGGCCTCTGCGGTGACGGCCTACGCCGGTATTCCGCTGACCCATCGCGATTACGCCCAGAGCGTGACCTTTGTAACCGGCCACTACAAGGCCGACAGCACTCCGTTCGACTGGTCGCATCTCGCCCAGAGCCGCCAGACGCTGGCGATCTACATGGGCACGATGAAGGCGGCAGACATCAGTGAACAGCTTATTCAGCACGGTCGCGAGGCGACGACGCCCGTTGCCGTCATTTCTCGCGGCACGCGCGTCGATCAGCACGTTGCGACGGGCACGCTGGAACATCTTGCAACCCTGGCGAAAGACGCCCCGATGCCCGCCCTGATTGTGGTGGGGGAAGTGGTGCAGCTGCACAGCACGCTCGCCTGGTTTCAGAACACAACCGATACAGAAGGCTTTGGTTCTTCTGTCGTAAATTTGGCTTAAGGAACGGTTATGGACCAAAAACGTCTTACACACCTGCGGCAGCTTGAAGCGGAGAGTATCCATATTATCCGCGAAGTGGCCGCCGAGTTTTCTAACCCGGTGATGATGTACTCCATCGGTAAAGATTCCAGCGTCATGCTGCATCTGGCGCGTAAAGCGTTTTATCCAGGTACGCTGCCGTTCCCGCTGCTGCACGTGGATACCGGCTGGAAATTCCGCGAAATGTACGAGTTCCGCGACCGTACCGCGAAAGCCTACGGCTGCGAGCTTCTGGTGCATAAAAACCCGGAAGGGGTGGCGATGGGCATTAACCCGTTCGTGCACGGTAGCGCCAAGCATACCGATATCATGAAAACCGAAGGGCTGAAGCAGGCGTTGAACAAATACGGTTTCGACGCGGCTTTCGGCGGCGCGCGCCGTGATGAAGAGAAATCCCGCGCCAAAGAGCGTATCTACTCCTTCCGCGATCGCTTCCACCGCTGGGACCCGAAAAACCAGCGCCCGGAGCTGTGGCACAACTACAACGGCCAGATCAACAAGGGCGAAAGCATTCGCGTCTTCCCGCTCTCCAACTGGACCGAGCTGGATATCTGGCAGTACATCTATCTGGAAAATATTGAGATCGTGCCACTTTATCTGGCCGCCGAGCGCCCGGTGCTGGAGCGCGACGGCATGCTGATGATGATCGACGACGATCGCATCGACCTGCAGCCGGGTGAAGTGATCAAAAAACAGATGGTGCGTTTCCGTACCCTCGGCTGCTGGCCGCTGACCGGCGCGGTGGAATCCAACGCGCAGACGCTGCCGGAGATCATCGAAGAGATGCTGGTGTCCACCACCAGCGAGCGACAGGGGCGCGTGATTGACCGCGACCAGGCCGGCTCCATGGAGCTGAAGAAACGTCAGGGTTATTTCTAAGGAGCCGCCATGAACACCACTATTGCTCAACAAATTGCCAACGAAGGCGGCGTCGAAGCGTATCTGCACGCGCAACAGCACAAAAGCCTGCTGCGTTTTCTGACCTGCGGCAGCGTGGATGACGGGAAAAGTACCCTGATTGGCCGCCTGCTGCACGATACGCGCCAGATTTATGAAGATCAGCTCTCTTCCCTGCACAACGACAGCAAGCGTCACGGTACCCAGGGCGAAAAACTCGACCTGGCGCTGCTGGTGGACGGCCTGCAGGCGGAGCGCGAGCAGGGCATCACCATTGACGTGGCCTACCGCTACTTCTCGACCGAAAAGCGCAAATTTATTATTGCCGACACGCCAGGGCACGAGCAGTACACCCGTAATATGGCGACCGGCGCCTCTACCTGCGATCTGGCGATTCTGCTGATGGACGCGCGTAAAGGCGTGCTGGATCAGACCCGCCGCCACAGCTTTATCTCGACGCTGCTGGGGATCAAACATCTGGTGGTGGCGGTCAACAAGATGGATCTGGTGAACTTCAGCGAAGAGAAATTCGAGGAGATCCGCCAGAGCTACCTGACCTTTGCCGAACAGCTGCCGGGCAACCTGGATATTCGTTTTGTGCCGCTTTCGGCGCTGGAAGGCGATAACGTCGCCTCACAGAGCGCGAACATGCCGTGGTACAGCGGCCCGACGCTGCTGGAAGTGCTGGAGACCGTTGAGATCCAGCGCGTGGTCGACACCCAGCCGATGCGCTTCCCGGTGCAGTACGTTAACCGTCCTAACCTCGATTTCCGCGGCTTCTCCGGCACTATCGCCTCCGGCGCCGTGAAGGTGGGGCAGCGCGTCAAGGTGCTGCCATCGGGTGTGGAGTCGGCTATCGCTCGCATCGTGACGTTCGACGGTGACCTGCAGGAAGCCGGGGCAGGGGAAGCGGTCACGCTGGTGCTGAAAGACGAAATTGACATCAGCCGCGGCGACCTGCTGGTCGACGCGCAGGAGACGTTGGCGGCGGTGCAGGGCGCGTCCGTGGACGTGGTGTGGATGGCCGAACAGCCGCTGACAGCAGGCCAGAGCTACGACATCAAAATTGCGGGCAAGAAAACCCGCGCCCGCGTGGACGGCATTCAGTTCCAGGTGGACATCAACAACCTGACCCACCGTGACGTGAGCGAGCTGCCGCTGAACGGTATTGGCCTGGTGGATCTGACCTTCGACGAGCCGCTGGTGCTGGATCCGTATCAGCAGAACCCGGTAACCGGCGGGCTGATCTTTATCGACCGTCTGACGAACGTTACCGTCGGCGCGGGGATGGTGCGTGAGCCAAACGAGCAGGCGACCGCGGCCTCGGAATTCAGCGCCTTCGAACTGGAACTTAACGCGCTGGTGCGTAAGCACTTCCCGCACTGGGGCGTCCGCGATCTGCTGGGAGGTAAGTAATGGCCGCCCATGATGAGAACGTCGTCTGGCATCCTCATCCGGTCACCGTCGCCCAGCGCGAACAGCTCCACGGCCACCGTGGGGTTGTGCTGTGGTTTACCGGGCTGTCTGGCTCCGGTAAATCCACGGTAGCGGGCGCGCTGGAAGAGGCGCTGCATCAGCAGGGAGTGAGTACCTACCTGCTGGATGGCGACAACGTGCGTCACGGCCTGTGCAGCGATTTGGGGTTCAGCGACGACGACCGTAAAGAGAACATTCGCCGGGTGGGGGAGGTTGCCAGCCTGATGGCGGACGCCGGGCTGGTGGTGCTGACGGCGTTTATCTCACCGCACCGCGCCGAACGCCAGATGGTGCGCGAGCGCGTGGGCCAGGATCGCTTTATTGAAGTGTTTGTCGATACGCCGCTGGAGATCTGTGAAGCGCGCGATCCGAAAGGGCTGTATAAAAAAGCGCGTGCCGGCGAGCTGCGAAACTTCACCGGAATTGACTCGGTTTACGAAGCGCCTGAATCGCCTGAGATTCATCTGAAGGGTCAACAATTGGTAACAAATTTAGTAAGCCAATTATTAGACCTGCTCAGACGGGACGATATTATCAGATCCTGAGGCGGTATCGTTCGGGAGCTGTCTTCCCGAACGATGAGTCACGGTCACAGGATTAGCTATGCGCAACAGTGAAAACTACATTATCACCACCGGGTCGGAACCGTTAACCACCGATGACGAGACGACCTGGTCCTTCCCTGGGGCGATAGTCGGCTTTGCGTCGTGGTTACTGGCGCTGGGTATCCCGTTTTTGATCTACGGGGGTAACACCCTTTTCTTTTTTCTCTACACCTGGCCCTTCTTCCTGGCGCTGATGCCCGTTGCGGTCGTTGTTGGGGTTGCGCTGCACTCCCTTTTCAACGGCAAGCTCCTGTATAGTACGGTTATCACGATTGCCACCGTTGTCGTCATCTTTGGTCTGCTGTTTTTATGGCTGATGGGCTAACTTGCGACATAATTAAAACCCCGCAGTAGAGTCGAACGGAAAGTTATGGGATGATGATGCCGTTTTTTCAGGGGGCAGGATGGGTAAACTAACGCTGCTGTTGCTGGCTTTGCTAATCTGGCTGCAATATTCGCTGTGGTTCGGTAAAAACGGACTGCACGACTACAGCCGGGTGAGCGATGACGTCGCGGCTCAGCAGGCAACAAACGCCAAACTTAAGGCGCGTAACGATCAACTCTTTGCTGAAATTGATGACCTCAATGGCGGACAAGAGGCGATTGAGGAACGCGCGCGCAATGAACTCAGTATGACTAAGCCGGGCGAAACCTTTTATCGTCTGGTTCCGGATGCGTCTAAACGCAATCAGGGCTCAGCACAAAACAATCGATAATCAGGCCCAGGATTACGACATGGCAGCAACTTTTTCGGACGTATGTGCCGTGGTGCCGGCCGCAGGTTTTGGCCGGCGCATGCAGACAGAATGTCCCAAGCAGTACCTCTCAATTGGCGATAAAACGATCCTCGAGCACGCCGTGGCGGCGCTGCTGGCGCACCCGCGGGTGACGCACGTGGTCATCGCCATCAGTTCCGGCGATGCGCGTTTTGCGCAGCTGCCGCTGGCAAACCACCCACAGATTACCGTTGTCGATGGCGGTGCCGAGCGCGCCGATTCCGTGCTGGCAGGCATTCAGGCTGCCGGAAACGCGCAGTGGGTACTGGTGCATGACGCGGCGCGTCCGTGTCTCCATCAGGACGATCTGGCACGCCTGCTGGCGCTGAGCGAAACCAGCAAAGTGGGCGGCATTCTGGCCGCGCCGGTGCGCGACACCATGAAGCGCGCCGAGCCGGGCATGCATGCAATCGCCCACACCGTTGAGCGCGTCGACTTATGGCACGCGCTGACGCCGCAATTTTTCCCCCGCGAACTGCTCCACGACTGCTTAACGCGTGCGCTTAACGAAGGTGCGACCATCACGGACGAAGCCTCCGCGCTGGAGTATTGCGGTTTTCACCCAACGCTTGTTGAAGGACGCGCTGATAATATAAAAGTGACGCGCCCGGAAGATTTACAGCTCGCGGAATTTTATCTTACCCGTTCGACCCATCAGGAGAAGGCATAATGCGAATTGGACACGGTTTTGATGTACACGCCTTTGGAGGCGTTGGCCCAATTATCATTGGCGGCGTACGTATTCCTTACGAAAAAGGGCTGCTGGCGCATTCTGATGGCGACGTGGCGCTGCATGCGCTGACCGACGCGCTGCTCGGCGCTGCCGCGCTCGGCGATATCGGCAAGCTGTTCCCGGACACCGATCCGGCCTTTAAAGGAGCAGACAGCCGCGAACTATTGCGCGAAGCGTGGCGCCGCATTCAGGCCAAGGGTTACACCCTCGGCAACGTCGACGTGACGATTATTGCCCAGGCCCCGAAAATGCTGCCGCACATTCCGCAGATGCGCGTGTTCATCGCCGAAGATCTGGGCTGCCATATGGACGACGTCAACGTCAAAGCTACCACCACGGAGAAACTGGGCTTTACCGGTCGTGGCGAAGGGATCGCCTGTGAAGCCGTGGCGCTGCTGGTGAAGGCAACAAAATGACGGACTTCGATAACCTGACGTACCTGCACGGTAAGCCGCAGGGGAACGGTGTGCTGAAAGCCAGCCCGGAGGATTTCCTCGTGGTGGAGGATCTGGGCTTTGAGCCGGATGGCGAAGGCGAACATATCCTGGTGCGTATTCTGAAAAATGGCTGCAATACCCGCTTTGTGGCCGACGCGCTGGCAAAATTCCTCAAAATTCATGCCCGCGAAGTGAGCTTTGCCGGGCAGAAAGATAAACATGCCGTCACCGAGCAGTGGCTCTGCGCGCGCGTTCCCGGCAATACGATGCCTGATTTAAGCAAATTTGAGCTTGAAGGCTGTAAGGTGCTGGAGTACGCCCGCCACAAGCGCAAGCTGCGCCTGGGAGCGTTGAAAGGCAACGCGTTTACGCTGGTGCTGCGCGAAGTGTCTGACCGTGAAGACGTTGAAAAACGCCTGAATGCCATTAATGACCGCGGCGTACCGAACTACTTTGGCGCGCAGCGCTTTGGCATTGGCGGCAGCAACCTGCAGGGCGCGCTGCGCTGGGCGCAAAGCGATGCACCGGTGCGCGACAGGAATAAACGCAGTTTTTGGTTGTCGGCGGCCCGCAGCGCGTTGTTTAATCAGATTGTGAGCGAAAGGCTGAAAAAACCGGACGCGAATCAAGTTGTTGTTGGCGATGCGCTACAATTAGCGGGACGCGGAAGCTGGTTTGTTGCAACGGCCGAAGAAATGGCCGATGTCCAGGCGCGCGTGGATGCCAAAGCGCTGATGATTACTGCAGCTTTGCCGGGCTCAGGCGACTGGGGCACCCAGGGCGACGCGCTGAGCGCAGAGCAGTCGGCGGTGGCGGATGCGCCAGAATTACAATCCTTGCTGGTGCGGGAAAAAGTCGAAGCAGCACGCCGCGCGATGCTGCTCTATCCGCAGCAGTTAAGCTGGAACTGGTGGGATGACGTAACCGTCGAGTTACGCTTCTGGCTGCCGGCAGGTAGCTTTGCCACCAGTGTTGTCAGGGAACTTATCAACACCTCGGGTGATTATGCGAATATTGCTGAGTAACGATGACGGGATCCACGCGCCGGGCATTCAGACCCTGGCGAAGCACCTCCGTGAATTTGCGGATGTGCAGGTTGTGGCTCCCGATCGTAACCGCAGTGGAGCGTCTAACTCGCTGACGCTGGAGTCGTCGCTTCGCACCTTTACCTTTGAAAATGGCGATATTGCCGTGCAGATGGGCACGCCGACCGACTGTGTCTTTCTGGGCGTGAACGCGCTGATGCGGCCGCGTCCGGATATCGTCGTCTCCGGCATCAACGCCGGGCCGAACCTTGGCGATGACGTGATTTACTCCGGAACGGTAGCGGCGGCAATGGAGGGGCGCCATCTGGGGTTCCCGGCGCTGGCGGTCTCGTTAAACGGCCACACGCACTACGATACCGCCGCCGCGGTAACCTGCTCGATCCTGCGGGCGCTCGGCCGCGAACCGCTGCGTACCGGACGTATTCTCAACATCAACGTGCCGGATCTTCCTCTCAGTGAAATTAAAGGCATTCGCGTTACGCGATGCGGAAGCCGACACCCGGCCGATCAGGTGATCCCGCAGCAGGATCCTCGCGGCAACACGCTTTACTGGATAGGGCCTCCTGGCGATAAGTGCGATGCGGGTCCGGACACCGATTTTGCCGCCGTGGATGAAGGCTACGTCTCGGTTACCCCGCTGCACGTAGATTTAACCGCGTATAGCGCGCATGATGTGGTGTCGGGCTGGCTGGATCGCGCAGGAGTGAACGCGCAATGGTAAGCAAACGTGTACAAACTCTTCTGGAACAACTTCGCGCACAGGGGATCCGCGACGAGCACGTGCTTGAGGCGCTCGCTCAGGTCCCGCGTGAGAAATTTGTAGACGAGGCGTTTGAACACAAAGCGTGGGAAAACGTGGCGCTGCCCATCGGGCAAGGCCAGACGATTTCGCAGCCTTATATGGTGGCGCGGATGACGGAGCTGCTGGAGCTCACGCCCGACTCACGCGTGCTGGAGATTGGCACCGGGTCGGGGTATCAGACCGCCATCCTGGCGCATCTGGTACACCATGTCTGTTCCGTAGAGCGGATCAAAGGTTTGCAATGGCAGGCGCGTCGTCGCCTGAAACAACTTGATTTACATAATGTTTCGACACGACACGGTGATGGATGGCAGGGTTGGCAGGCTCGCGCCCCGTTTGACGCTATCATCGTGACGGCGGCTCCGCCTGAAATTCCCGCTGCGCTCTTGTCGCAGCTGGATGAGGGGGGCATTCTTGTTCTGCCCGTCGGGGACGAGCAGCAGCTGTTGAAGCGCGTTCGTCGGCGCGGCGGCGAGTTTATTATCGACACCGTGGAAGCCGTGCGCTTTGTGCCTCTGGTAAAGGGGGAGTTGGCCTGAGACTCAGATTTATCCAGGGTTATTAAGGCAAATTCAGCGTATGGTGTGGCGCGAAAGATTCGTGTCATCACGGTAAATTTTAAGTCACTGGTAGTTAACACATTCCTGGGGGATAAATGAGCGCGGGAAGCCCTAAATTCACCATCAGCCGTGTTGCGGCATTATCACTGGTTTCGCTCTGGCTGGCAGGCTGTACAAGTTCTAATAACGCGCCTGCGCCCGTCAGTTCCGTCGGGGGAAACAGCGGCTCTGGTAACACGTCCAGCGGAATGTTGATCACGCCTCCGCCTAAAATGGGCACTGCTGCGCCGCAGCAAACACCACAAATTCAGCCTGTGCAACATCCTGTTACACAGCCAACGCAGATTCAGCCAGTTGAACAGCCTGTTCAGACCCAAAATGGCCGCATAGTCTATAACCGCCAGTATGGGAACATTCCGAAAGGCAGCTATACCGGCGGCAGCACCTATACCGTGAAGCGCGGCGATACGCTGTTCTATATTGCCTGGATCACCGGGAACGATTTCCGTGACCTCGCGCAGCGCAATAACGTCCAGGCCCCGTATGCTCTGGAAGTTGGCCAAACGCTCCAGGTGGGCAACGCAACGGGTACGCCTCTGACGCCTGGCAATACGGTTTCAGCGGCCGATGTGACGGCTCAAAATAACAGCGTTAAGCCTGCACAAAAATCCACCACGGTGGTTGCTTCACAACCTGTAATTACGTATTCTGAGGATTCAGGTGATCAGACTGCTAACAAAATGTTGCCGAATAATAAAGGGACTGCGACTGTTGTCACAGCACCGACCACGGCACCTGTGGTTAGCTCTACTGAACCGACTGCAAGCAGTCAGAATGCCAGTTCGTCCATCACCGCATGGCGCTGGCCAACCGACGGCAAGATTATCGAGAACTTCGCAACCTCTGAGGGTGGAAACAAAGGGATCGATATCGCAGGCAGTAAAGGACAGGCTATCATCGCGACCGCAGACGGACGCGTTGTGTATGCCGGTAACGCTCTGCGCGGTTACGGTAATCTTATTATCATCAAACATAATGATGATTACCTGAGTGCCTACGCCCATAACGACACAATGCTGGTCCGGGAACAACAAGAAGTTAAGGCGGGGCAAAAAATCGCTACCATGGGTAGCACCGGAACCAGTTCTACACGCTTGCATTTTGAAATTCGTTACAAGGGGAAATCCGTAAACCCGCTGCAGTATTTGCCGCAGCGATAAATTGACGGGGCATGCCAGCCAGGGTGTCTCGTTCAGGGATCACGGGTAGGAGCCACCTTATGAGTCAGAATACGCTGAAAGTTCATGATTTAAATGAAGACGCGGAATTTGATGAGAACGGAGCAGAGGCTTTTGACGAAAAAGCCTTAGTAGAAGAGGAACCCAGTGATAACGATTTGGCTGAAGAAGAGCTGTTATCGCAGGGCGCCACACAGCGTGTACTGGACGCGACTCAGCTTTACCTTGGGGAGATTGGTTACTCCCCACTGCTAACGGCCGAAGAAGAAGTCTATTTCGCACGTCGTGCTTTGCGTGGTGATGTTGCCTCGCGTCGTCGCATGATTGAAAGTAACCTGCGACTGGTCGTGAAAATTGCCCGCCGTTACGGCAATCGTGGTCTGGCTCTGCTGGATCTGATTGAAGAGGGCAACTTAGGTCTCATCCGCGCAGTTGAGAAGTTTGACCCGGAACGCGGGTTCCGTTTCTCAACCTACGCGACCTGGTGGATTCGTCAGACCATCGAACGGGCTATTATGAACCAGACCCGTACGATCCGCCTGCCGATCCACATCGTCAAAGAGTTGAACGTCTATCTGCGTACCGCGCGCGAGTTGTCCCATAAACTGGACCACGAGCCAAGCGCAGAAGAAATTGCCGAACAACTCGACAAACCGGTTGATGACGTAAGCCGTATGCTGCGTCTCAACGAGCGCATTACCTCCGTTGACACCCCTCTGGGTGGCGACTCCGAAAAAGCGCTGCTGGACATCCTGGCCGATGAAAAAGACAACGGTCCGGAAGACACCACGCAGGACGATGACATGAAGCAGAGCATCGTCAAATGGCTGTTCGAACTGAACGCCAAACAGCGTGAAGTGCTGGCACGTCGTTTCGGTTTACTGGGGTATGAAGCTGCGACACTGGAAGACGTCGGCCGCGAAATTGGCCTGACCCGTGAACGTGTTCGTCAGATTCAGGTAGAAGGTCTGCGCCGCCTGCGTGAAATCCTGCAGGGGCAAGGTCTGAATATCGAAGCGCTGTTCCGCGAATAAGCAACCTTTCGTCAAAAAAGGCCCGTCGTGAGACGGGCCTTTTTCTTTTGTGTTACGGCTGTGCCGCCGTTTCGTGCAGCAGACGCCACGTTATTTTGTCGCCTTCCTGACTGAGCACCGCGGTTGACCAGCGCACGTTGACGGGCAGGTCTGGCCGGGTTTGCGTCTCTCGGTAGTGCAGCACCGCGCCGTGGGGCCACGCCTGTCGCGTCGTTAATTCATCAATAACGATCTTCAGTCCGGGACGGCTTCCGCGCTGACTGTGCAGAAAGCCCACAAGGCCGTCATAGTCGACATGGACGCCGCCCGGCGGGATCATCAGAAAATCTGGACGGAAGCGGGCGAGCAGGGCGTCGGAATCGCCTTCACCTTTGCCTAACCAGTCTTCAAGCGCAATGTGGAGGTCGATAATCTCGTGTTCGAAAGGCGTCATGAATTCTCCTGTCGCAGCTGGGTCAGCAGCTGCGTATTGTTAAGACGAAAAACGTACAGTACAGGCAGCAAGGTCATGCCTGCGGCAAAAATAAACATCCCGTGCCAGGCGGCGAGCGGTGCCAGATAACTCTGCGCCAGACTCAGGGCCTCTGCCAGCAGCAGGGCGCCGGCAAAAAAGCTCAGCTGACGATTGAGATTCCACAGCGCGCTGGCATCCGGCATCTCTTCCCGGCGCATCGTCAGAAAAGCGCTGCTCTGAGCTGTACTGCTGCACAGGCTTCCCCCCGCGCCCATCAGGGTAAACGCAGCGGCAGGAAGCAGCGTAGCCGAGCTGACGAGAATCAAAATCAGGATACCCGTCGCCTGCAGCAGGCAGCCGATGACAATCAGCGGCTGGGGGCCGATACGGTTAAAATAGCGTCCCGTCGCCGTGATGGCGATAAACGATGCCACGGACCAGGGCAGCATGAGCATTCCCGCTGCGGCTGGGCTCATGTTCGCCTCGTGCTGAAGATAAAACATGCCCGTAACGTTCACCCCAATAAACATGCCGGGCACGCATAAATAGACAAGCATAGAAAAACGCAAAAGCGGGTCCGCGAGCAACCGCAGGTTGAGCAGTCTGGCCGCTTTCATCGCGGGTATTTCGTGTTTAAGCCACAGGCAGGCCAGCACAAAGGTCACGATGGCCACCGGGAGCGTGGCGAAAAATATCCAGCGCCAGCTCACTGCCTCTACCAGCACGCCTCCGAGCGCAGGGGAACAGGCGGGAGCAAGCAGCGCCACCAGCATCACCGCCGAGGAGAGTCTGGCACGCTCGTGAGGCTGAAACTGTTGCCAGGTCAGCGCCTGTCCGACGGGGATGAGTAAGCCTCCGCCCACGCCCTGCAGCACGCGCCAGGCAATCAGACTTTCCAGCGTTGCAGACAAGCCTGCCGCAGCAGAAGCCGCGCTGAACAGAAAAAGCGAGAGCAGGATGACGCGCTTTGGTCCGACGCGGCGCGTGAGCATGCTGCTGAACGGGATCGCCAGCGTCAGGCCGGCAATGTACCCGTTACTCACCCAGGCAAGCGCTGAAGGCGTGGCGTTAAGGGCATGCGCCATCGCCGGAAAGGCGACGCTGGCAATAAACATGTTGATCAAATCAAGAAAAAAGCCCAGCAGATAGACGGCGGCGACTTTACTGCGATACGTCATGGTGGATCCTCCCGTGAGGAGGCGTATCGTATCGGCCCCGGAAGTACGGATAAACCTGACAAAGCGCGATATACTGTCAAAAAAATTTTGACAGTAAAAGGCGTGAGGATGATTAACCTACAGCGGACGCAGATGTTTGTTGCGGTGGCCGATACCGGCAGCTTTACTGCCGCAGCCGATGCGCTGGGGCTGACAAAAGCCGTGGTCAGCTTCAATATTCGCCAGCTCGAAGCCGAGCTGGGGGTTACGCTGCTGCTGCGCTCCACCCGCCGCCTGACGTTAACCGAGGCGGGAGCGCTTTTTCATCAGCGCAGCGTGGCGCTTTTGAAGGACGCAGAACGGCTGCAGGATGATGTTCGCGCGAATCATGCGGGACTCACGGGTGAATTGCGGATCACCACCACGCCTGAGTACGGTTCACGGGTCGTGGTACCGTTGCTGGCCAGGTTCAGCCAGATGCACCCGGAGCTTCGCGTGCGTCATGTTTCGTCTTCACTCCATGCTGACCTTATCTCAGAGCGCTTTGACGTGGCTATCCGGTTGGGAACGCTTACCGATTCACGCTACCACGCCGCATTGATTTCACATTTTTCTATCCTGCCCGTCGCGACGCCCGAGTGGCGGGTTAATCATCCGGTTGAATCGCTTGAGCAGCTGGCGCACGCCGACTGGATTATTCACGAGCGCTTAGCTTCGCCGCTGCGCTGGCAGGTGAAAGATGCCAGCGGTACGCCTGAAATGCTGGAGATAAAAAAAGCGCCGCGCCTGTTTGCCGACAGTGCTCAGGCGCTTATGGCCTTTGCGCTCGCGGGAAGTGGCGTGGCGTTACTGCCTGAATGGCTGATGCGCGATGCGCTTGATGCGGGAAAACTGGTCCCGGTTTTACCGGGCTATACCTTTACGCGGCAGGGCATCTACGCGGTTTATCCCGATGCCCGGCATGTGCCCGCGAAAGTGCGCACCTTTATCGATTTTATGCGCACCAGCGTCAATTAATCGTGCATCATCTTTTTGATGAGCGCAGAGAACTGCTCCCGTTCGGCCTTATTAAGACGCCCTAAAAACGCCTCATCCACCTCGTTGCCGACCGGCTGGCAGTTTGCAAGCAGGGCTTCGCCTTCCTGCGTCAGGAAGACAAACCGGCGGCGCTTATCTGCGGGATCGTGCTCGCGTTTGACCAGCCCGCGCGCCTCCATTCGGCTGAGCATCTCCGCCAGAGTCGCCTTCGTGCTGACCGCCACTTCGGTCAATGCCACCTGCTCAATGCCCGGGTGCTCGGCAATGGAGCGCATAACCGCATACTGCGGCTTGGTCAGTTCCGGCAGGGCATGTTGCCACTTAGCGGTATGCTGTTGAAAAAGCTGACGTAACAGGTGGAACGCCTCTTGTCTTAGTTCCATGAACACTCCGACAGAAAAAATCATCCCCTATGATAGCCGCTAAAGCCCGGGATGATAACGCGGGATTTTTTAGCATTTAGTGTGATCGTGTGCGAACAATCTTGTCAGTAGAGCGATCCGGGAGTAGTTTATCTACAATGTTCGCATGCGAACAAATTGATTGAGGTGATGAATGAGATTGATCGTGGGAATGACAGGAGCAACGGGGGCTCCGCTGGGCGTGGCGCTGCTGCAGGCGCTGAGGGAAATGCCGGAGGTGGAGACCCATCTGGTCATGTCGAAGTGGGCAAAAACAACCATTGAGCTGGAAACGCCTTACAGCGTGCAGGACGTTGCTGCGTTGGCTGACGTTGTTCACAGCCCGGCTGACCAGGCCGCCACCATCTCCTCCGGCTCGTTTCGCACCGACGGCATGATCGTCATTCCCTGCAGCATGAAAACGCTGGCGGGGATCCGCGCGGGCTACGCCGAAGGGCTGGTGGGCCGTGCGGCAGATGTGGTGCTGAAAGAGGGGCGTAAGCTGGTGCTCGTTCCCCGCGAAACGCCGCTCAGCACCATTCATCTGGAGAACATGCTGGCGCTTTCCCGCATGGGCGTGGCGATGGTGCCGCCCATGCCTGCGTATTACAACCATCCGCAAACCGCCGATGACATCACCCAGCATATCGTGACCCGTGTGCTCGACCAGTTTGGTCTGGAGCACAAAAAGGCGCGCCGATGGAACGGGTTGCGGGAGGCGAAACATTTTTCACAGGAGAACAAAGATGGCATTTGATGATTTGAGAAGCTTCCTGCAGGCGCTCGATGAGCAAGGGCAACTGCTGAAAATTGAGGAAGAGGTGAATGCGGAGCCGGATCTGGCGGCGGCAGCCAACGCCACAGGCCGTATTGGCGACGGCGCGCCCGCGCTGTGGTTCGACAATATTCGTGGCTTTACCGATGCCCGCGTGGTGATGAACACCATCGGCTCGTGGCAGAACCACGCCATATCAATGGGGCTGCCAGCGAATACCCCGGTAAAAAAACAGATCGACGAGTTTATTCGCCGCTGGGACAAATTCCCCGTTACGCCGGAGCGCCGTGCTAACCCGGCCTGGGCGCAAAATACCGTCGACGGTGAAGACATTAACCTGTTCGATATCCTGCCGCTGTTTCGCCTGAACGACGGTGACGGCGGTTTTTATCTCGATAAAGCGTGCGTTGTCTCGCGCGATCCGCTCGACCCGGACCATTTCGGCAAGCAGAACGTCGGGATCTACCGCATGGAGGTCAAGGGCAAGCGCAAGCTCGGCCTGCAGCCGGTACCGATGCATGATATCGCCCTCCATCTGCACAAAGCGGAAGAGCGCGGGCAAGATCTGCCGATCGCGATTACTCTCGGCAACGACCCGATCATCACCCTGATGGGCGCCACGCCGCTGAAATACGATCAGTCTGAGTATGAAATGGCCGGCGCGCTGCGCGAAAGCCCGTACCCGATTGCCACCGCGCCGCTGACCGGCTTCGACGTGCCGTGGGGGTCTGAAGTGATCCTGGAAGGGGTGATTGAAGGCCGCAAACGTGAAATCGAAGGGCCGTTCGGCGAGTTTACCGGACACTATTCCGGTGGCCGTAATATGACGGTGGTCCGTATCGACAAAGTTTCTTACCGCACCAAACCGATCTTCGAATCCCTTTACCTCGGCATGCCGTGGACCGAGATTGACTATCTGATGGGACCAGCCACCTGCGTGCCGCTTTATCAGCAGCTGAAGGCGGAATTCCCGGAAGTGCAGGCGGTGAACGCGATGTACACCCACGGTCTGCTGGCAATTATCTCCACCAAAAAACGCTACGGTGGTTTTGCCCGCGCGGTCGGTTTACGCGCCATGACCACGCCGCACGGTCTGGGCTACGTGAAGATGGTGATTATGGTGGATGAGGATGTCGATCCGTTCAACCTCCCGCAGGTGATGTGGGCGCTCTCATCGAAGGTCAATCCGGCAGGGGATCTGGTGCAGCTGCCGAACATGTCGGTGCTTGAACTCGACCCAGGCTCCAGCCCGGCGGGCATTACCGACAAACTGATTATTGATGCCACCACGCCTGTTGCACCGGACACCCGTGGCCACTACAGCCAGCCGGTACAGGATCTGCCTGAAACTAAAGCCTGGGCTGAAAAACTGACCGCGATGCTGGCAGCACGCCAATAAGGAGGAAAAGATGATTTGTCCACGTTGTGCCGATGAGCATATTGAAGTGATGGCGACGTCACCGGTGAAAGGGGTCTGGACCGTTTACCAGTGCCAGCATTGTCTTTATACCTGGCGCGATACCGAACCGCTGCGTCGTACCAGCCGCGAGCATTACCCGGAAGCGTTCCGCATGACGCAGAAGGATATTGATGAAGCACCGCAGGTGCCGACGATCCCGCCGCTGTTGTAAAAAAAGCCCGGTGGCGCTGCGCTTACCGGGCCTACGGGTTTTGTAGGTCGGGTAAGGCGAAGCCGCCACCCGACAAAACAGACCGCAGAAAACTAAACCAGACTCTTCAACCGATAAATCCACTCCAGCGCCTGACGCGGCGTCAGTGAATCCGGGTCGAGGTTCTCCAGCGCTTCCACTGCAGGCGACGTTTCTTCCGCTGGCGCCAACAGCGACATCTGGGTGCCATCGATCTGCGTCGCTGCCGCATTCGGCGACAGGCTTTCCAGCTCACGCAGCTTCTGGCGAGCGCGCTTGATCACCTCTTTTGGTACCCCTGCCAGCGCCGCGACGGCAAGGCCATAGCTCTTGCTCGCCGCGCCATCCTGCACCGTGTGCATAAAGGCGATGGTGTCGCCGTGCTCAAGTGCATCAAGATGAACGTTAGCCACGCCTTCCATTTTATTCGGCAGCTGCGTCAGTTCGAAGTAGTGGGTGGCGAACAGCGTCATGGCCTTGATTTTATTTGCGAGGCTTTCGGCGCAGGCCCAGGCCAGCGACAGGCCGTCATAGGTTGAGGTTCCGCGTCCTACCTCATCCATCAGCACCAGGCTGTGCTCCGTCGCGTTATGCAGAATGTTAGCCGTTTCGGTCATCTCGACCATAAAGGTTGAGCGACCGCTCGCCAGATCGTCCGCTGCCCCAACGCGGGTGAAGATACGGTCGATGGGGCCGATCTCCACTTTTTGCGCCGGGACGTAGCTGCCGATATACGCGAGCAAAGCAATCAGCGCCGTCTGGCGCATGTAGGTACTCTTACCGCCCATGTTCGGGCCGGTAATGATCAGCATTCTTCTTTGTGGCGACAGGCTCAGCGGGTTGGCAATGAACGGTTCGTTCAGCACCTGCTCAACTACCGGGTGACGGCCTTCAGTGATGCGAATGCCAGGCTTGTCGGTAAAGGTTGGGCAGGTATAGTTCAGCGTTTCCGCGCGTTCTGCCAGGTTCACCAGCACGTCCAGCTCCGCCAGCGCGCTGGCGCTCAGCTGCAGGTCGGCCAGGTGCGGCATCAGCATGTCAAACAGCTCGTCATACAGCTGTTTTTCCAGCGCCAGGGCTTTACCTTTCGAGGTGAGCACTTTGTCCTCGTACTCTTTCAGCTCGGGAATGATATAGCGTTCGGCGTTTTTCAACGTCTGGCGGCGGACGTAGTGAATCGGCGCCAGATGGCTCTGCCCGCGGCTAATCTGAATGTAATAACCGTGTACCGCGTTATATCCCACTTTCAGCGTGTCGAGTCCAAGACGCTCGCGTTCGCGGATTTCCAGCTTATCGAGATAGTCCGTTGCGCCGTCGGCCAGCGCGCGCCATTCGTCCAGCTCTTCGTTGTAGCCCGGAGCAATCACGCCGCCATCGCGCACCAGAACCGGAGGCGCATCGATAATGGCGCGCTCCAGTAGTTCGCGAAGCTCGGTAAATTCGCCCATGGTTTCACGAAGTTTCTGTACCGGCGCGCTGTCAACGTCGCTCAGCTGAGCACGCAGCTCCGGCAGCTGCTGGAAAGCATGCCGCATCCGCGCGAGGTCTCGCGGGCGCGCGGTGCGCAATGCCAGACGGGCAAGAATACGTTCCAGATCGCCTACCTGACGCAGGACCGGCTGCAGTTCGGTATAGCGATCCTGCAACGCAGCAATCGTCTGCTGGCGGCAAACCAGCGTATCGGTATCGCGAATCGGCATATGCAGCCAGCGTTTCAGCATGCGGCTGCCCATTGGCGTCACCGTGCTGTCGAGCACCGACGCGAGCGTGTTTTCAACGCCACCCGCCAGGTTCTGGGTGATTTCAAGGTTACGGCGCGTGGCGGCATCCATGATGATGCTGTCCTGCTGGCGCTCCATGGTGATAGAACGGATATGCGGCAGGGCGGTGCGCTGGGTGTCTTTCACGTACTGCAGGAGGCAACCTGCGGCACACAACCCGCGCGGAGCGTTTTCCACGCCAAAGCCAATCAGATCGCGGGTGCCAAACTGCAGGTTCAGCTGCTGGCGGGCGGTATCAATTTCGAATTCCCACAACGGGCGGCGGCGCAATCCGCGACGGCCTTCAATCAGCGCCATTTCGGCGAAGTCTTCGGCGTAGAGCAGCTCTGCCGGGTTGGTGCGCTGCAGTTCGGCAGCCATCGTTTCACGATCGGCCGGCTCACTCAGGCGAAAACGCCCGGAGCTGATGTCCAGCGTGGCATAGCCAAACCCTTTGCCATCCTGCCACAGCGCTGCCAGCAGGTTATCCTGGCGCTCCTGAAGCAGGGCTTCATCACTGATGGTGCCTGGCGTGACGATGCGTACGACTTTGCGCTCAACCGGGCCTTTCGAGGTTGCCGGGTCGCCGATCTGCTCGCAAATAGCGACGGACTCGCCCTGATTCACCAGCTTGGCCAGATAGTTTTCAACCGCGTGGTGCGGGATACCGGCCATCGGAATGGGCTCGCCTGCCGATGCGCCACGTTTGGTCAGCGAGATGTCGAGCAGCTGCGATGCACGCTTAGCATCGTCATAAAACAGCTCGTAAAAATCGCCCATACGGTAAAACAGCAGGATTTCCGGATGCTGTGCCTTCAGCTTCAGATACTGCTGCATCATTGGCGTATGTGCGTCGAAATTGTCGATTGTGCTCATGGAGTTATGATGTCCATTTCTTTGAAAATAAACCGTTTTGAGCGGCTCAGTGGCCGTTTGTTCCTTCTATTGTCGCATGAAAAAAAGGTCCGGCGCAGAAAAATGTGGCGGCTTTACGAGGTGCCTTCCGACATTAATTCGATGACAATTTTTCCATGCTCTACGCCCACCCTGACCCGGGAGTTAGTGGTAAAGCCCGCTTTTTCAAGCCAGTCGCCTTTTAAGCTCAGCGCCGCATGTACGCTGTACCGCTTTGGAATCTTCGTTTTTCGATCCTCGTGACGTTTTCTGAAATATCCCACTTTTAAATGGCGGTAGGGTTTGCCGATCGCGATCTCTTTCATAGGGTCTCCAGACTATACGGACAACGGTCATTCCTGATACCTGTATAAAATACCAGTGATTTTTAGCGGGCGCAGGGATAATAGTGGAATCAGGCTTCAGAAAACGGAATGCAACACCTGAAATTCAGCGTGTAAAAGTGTACTATTGATGCATCTTATTGTTCGGTAAGTCGCTATGACCGGTAAACGCATATCACGTGAAAAAGAGACCATCGCGAAAATGATCGCGTTGTACGAAAAGCAGTGTCCACAGGCTTCTCAGGAAGCGGGGCATTATCGGGCGCTCAACGCGTATGCCGATAAGCGCCTGGATAAGTGTGTTTTTGGTGAAGAAAAGCCCGCCTGTAAACAATGCCCGGTGCACTGCTACCAGCCTGCCAGACGTGAAGAGATGAAGCAGATTATGCGCTGGGCAGGCCCGCGTATGTTATGGCGACACCCCATTCTGACCGTCCGTCATCTGATGGATGACCGTCGTCCGGTGCCGGAACTGCCGGAAAAGTATCGCCCGAAAAAATAAGCCGTTCAGCTTCGTAGCGGGCGGCAAATTACATTCATGGCCAGCGCGCTACAGAGTGGAAAGAGCGCCAGCAGCAGCCAGGGATACATTGCCTGCGTTGAAGGCACCAGCGCGCGATCCAGCAGGCTGCCAAACAACAGGTTTCCGGCCAGTACCGCAATGCCTCCGGCAGTGGAGAGTGCGCCGTAGTGCGCGCCCAGCGTTGATTCCTCGGCGAACCGCGGAATGAGATCTTTTGCCGACGGCACCAGCAGCATCTGTCCCAGCGTCAGCAGCGTGACAAACGAGACCGAGGGCAGAAGCCGCAGCCAGCCTTCAGGCGGTACTGTTGCCGCGAACATTGCCACGCTCGCGAAGGCGGCGGAAAGCAGCAAAAAGCCCACCGGCAGAATGTTCACCGCGCCCACGCGACGGGCGAAACGCGCCAGCGGCAGCTGTAAGGTAATGATCAGAACGGAGGCCAGCATAAAAAGCGGGCCGAGATCTTTCTCGTTACCGCCGGAGCGCTGGATCTCTACCGGCAGCGCCAGATAGAGCTGGTTGTAGCTTAACAGCCAGGAGCTGTACGCAATGATAAAGGCGACAAAGCGCGGCTGGCGGAACGTCGTCCACCAGGGCACTATTTTTATCTTCTGTGAACGGTGTCCAGCAGCAGGCAGACAGAAGTAAAGCACCACTAACGCAATGATAAAGACGCCTGCACCCGCCAGCGCCACCTGGCGGAAGCCAAGCCCCGTTAGCAGGGCGCCAGCAACCGGGCCCAGTACTGCGCCGAGCTCCCCGCAGACGGCAAAGAGCGCAAACCACTCCGCGCGGCTTCGTTTGCCTTTCGCCTCACTGTGTGTGCCCGCTTTTGCCAGCAGAGCCTCAATTGAGGGAGAAAATAACGCGCCACCGACGCCCGTCAGACACGCGCCCAGAATAATCGGCCACAGCGATCCCCCGAAGGCCAGCAGCAGATAGCCCGAAACACGAACTATACAGCCGCTGAGGATAACCCCTTTCGCGCCAAACCGGTCCGAGAGTGCCCCGCCAACGATAAACATCCCCTGTTGCGAGAACGTGCGCAGGCCCAGGATCAGCCCGATAAGCCCGCCGGAGAGCAGCATGTCGTCGCGCAGAAATATCGCCAGGAAGGGAACGACGGCGTAAAACCCAATGTTAAAAACAAACTGACTACCCAGTAAAACGGGCGGCCAGAGCGTGGTGGCGGGGCGAAGGGACATTGTCGAACACTCGTCCCTACACGATAAAGTGAATGTGCTTTTTGCCATGGAACGGCGAGATCTCAATTTTGGTTTTGACTCTGAAGACCTCCCAGAGCAACGACTCGGATAAAATGTTCTGCGGTGTTCCGGTCGCCACAATTTGCCCTTTCTGCATCACAATCAGCGAGTCGCAGAACATTGAGGCGTGGTTGAGATCGTGGATGGCGACAATGCTGGTAACAGGTAATTCGCTGATCAACTGCATCAGCTGCATCTGATGATGGATGTCCAGGTGGTTGGTCGGTTCATCCAGCAGGATTTCCGTTGGGGTCTGGGCCAGCGCGCGGGCAATATGTACGCGCTGGCGCTCGCCGCCGGAGAGGCTCAGCCAGCCCTGCTCGCTGCGGTCCAGCATATCGACACGCTGCAGAGCCGCGGTGACGGTGTCGTCATCTTGCGCGCTCCAGTTCGAAAAAGCGGAGTGGTGCGGAATACGCCCGAGTTTCACCACGTCGCGCACGCGCATATTGGCGTCGGTCATCCCGTGCTGCTCAACGAACGCCACCCGGCGGGCAAGCTGCTTTTTGGCGATGCGGGAAATGTCCTGCCCGTCCAGGGTCACGCTGCCCGCATCCGGGCGACGCAGGCCAGCCAGGATACGCAAAAGAGACGATTTGCCGCAGCCGTTAGGGCCAAGGAGACCCACGGTTTCGCCCCGGGAAACCTTCAGCGAGACGTCATTGACGATAACTTTTTTGCCGACCTTCCAGGTAATATTTTCAGCGCAGATACTCATCACTTATTCCTTGAACGGTAGATAATCACGGCAAAGAAAGGCACGCCCACCAGCGCGGTGACTACGCCGACGGGGAGGCTTTGCGGCGCAATCAGCATCCGCGAGGCGATGTCGGCCAGCACCATCAGGATCGCCCCGGCCAGCGCGCTGGCAATCAGCAGCGTGCGGTGCAGCGGCCCGAACAGGAAACGCATAACGTGCGGTACCACCAGCCCCACAAAGCCGATTGAACCCGCCATGCTGACAATCGTCGCGGTAATTAGCGCGGTAGTGGTAAAGAGCGTCAGGCGAACCCACGGGACGGCAATACCTAAAGAGGCCGCGGCGTCATCACCAAAGGTAAAGGCGTCCAGCGCCCGGGAATAGTAGAGGCAGACGGCAAGGCCCGCCAGCACGACAACCAGCGCCAGCTGGAATTCCGGCCATCGCACGCCGCTAAAGCTGCCCAGTAGCCAGAACATCACGTCGCGCGCCTGCTGGGCGCTGGCGGAGGTGCTGATGGTATAGGCGGTAATGGCGTTGAACAGCTGAGAGGCCGCAACCCCTGCCAGAATGGTACGTTCATTCCCCCCGCGCGCGCCGTTCGTCAGAAACGCGACAAACGCAAAGGCGGCGAACGCCCCGGCAAACGCGCCCGCAGAGAGCGATACCGCGCCGGTGCCGATGCCCAGAACGACGACCGACACCGCCCCGGTTGAAGCACCCGCCGACACGCCGAGCACGTAAGGTTCTGCCAGCGCGTTTTTCAGCAGGCTTTGCAGCACGGCGCCGCAGATGGCTAAACCGGCCCCGCAGCACGCCGCCACCAGCGCGCGGCTCAGGCGGAAGTCCCAGATAACGCTCTCATAGATGCGGTTGAGCGGAACGTCGGTCAGCCCCAGCTTATTACCGATAGCATAAAAGACATTGGACAGCGGAATCGACAGCTCGCCGACGCTGACGCCAAGGGCAATCACCAGAAACAGCAGGATAACAGCAAGAAGAGCAGAAGTGGTCAGGATCAGGCCCTGGCGGGCCTGAAGTACGGCAACTGTCATCAGTTCAGCCCCAGCTTTCTGAGCTGTTCGCCCACCTGTTCAGCACCGTAAATCGTACGAATCGTCGGGTTCATCGCCTGACCGTCCATCACCACGATATGGCCTTTCTTCACGGCGTCCATCTGGCTGACGGCGGGATCGCTTTTCAGGAATTTGATTTTCTCTTCCGCGTTATCCAGCGCCCAGCGGTTACGATCCAGGCTGGAGACCACAATCACATCCGGGTTCGCAGCGATAATGCTTTCCCAGCCGACGGTTGGCCATTCGGTCTCAGCAGTAATGGCGTTATGGCCGCCCAGCAAGTTGGCAATAAAACCGGAGGCGCTGTTTTTCCCGCCGACATAGGCATCCGCCGAAGGCGAGGCGCTTGAGAACCAGAAGACAAACGAGAGATCTTTTTTGTTTTTACCAAATTCCTGACGCAGGTCGGCCTCGCGTTTTTTGAAATCGGCAATGACGGCCTGGCCGCGCGCTTCAACGTTGAAAATCTTCGCGAAATCTTCAATCTCTTTATAAAGGTACGTCATATCCCACAGCGTCTGGCGGCTGCCGTACATATCGCCTGCGGCCTTTTTGGTGGCGCACATGCCTGGTGATAAATAGCTGTTCACGCCGACGGTGGCCAGATCTTCACGTTTTGCGACCTTACTTTCCGGCCCGAGCAGCAGCGGCAGCTGGGCAGGAACAAAATCGGGATTTTGCGAAAGGATGGATTCAAGGGTAGGAATTTCAACCGTCAGGGTTTTGATTTTGGCATTCTGTTCCGCCAGCTGCGGCAGCACTTTTGTCGGCCAGAAGGCGCTGGCCTTCACCTTATCTTCAAGGCCCAGCAGGAGCAAAATTTCCACGGTGTTCTGGCCCAGGGCCACGACGCGTTCCGGCGCTTTAGCGAATGTCTCTTTGTAGCCACAGTTTTCAATCGTCAGAGGATATGTGGTTGCCAGAGCGGAACTGACCGACGCAATCGCCAGGCCTAACGCGCAGATGACCTTCTTCATGAAATGCTACCCTTCATTAAAATTATTTTTGATGCAAATGAAACGCATTATTAAGGCGGAATTTTATACAGAGGAAACGATTTTGTGTCAATGAGGGACAATTGCGCAGGGTAACAAAAGGCGGTGTCAGAAAAACACCGCCGGAATAAAGCCTTAAATGAGACTCTCTTTATCAATCCCGAGACGCTTCATGCGCGACAGCAGGGTGGTGCGTTTTAACCCCAGCCGCTGGGCCGCCCCTTTCGGCCCGGCCACCACGCCGTTGGTCTCTTTCAGCACGCGCAGAATGAGCTGATATTCATCTTCTCCCTCTTTCGCTACCTCGGCGGTGGGTACGGTCACGTCAGGAAGGGCAATCTCCGGCAGGGAGAGCTGCAGCACGTTCCCGCGCGTCAGCAGCACCGCGCGCTCAATGACGTTTTCCAGTTCACGCACGTTGCCCGGCCACTCCATCGATGAAAGGGTGCGCAGCGTCTCGGCGGGAATGCTGTCGATGTTTCGCCCCATCCGGCGCGCGATTTTCGCGGTAAAGGCCTTGACCAGAAGGGGGATATCTTCCGGGCGTTCGCGCAGCGGCGGCAGGCAGATCGGAAAGACGTTCAGGCGATAGTAAAGGTCGCTTCTGAATTCGCGGTCGGTAACCATTTTTTTCAGATCGCGGTTGGTGGCGGCAATCAGGCGCACGTCGGTCTGGATAAGCTTGTTGCTGCCGAGGCGCTCAAACTCCTGCTCCTGCAAAACGCGCAGCAGCTTGGGCTGTAGCTCCAGCGGCATATCGCCCACTTCGTCGAGGAAAAGCGAGCTTTTATCCGCCAGCTCGAAACGTCCCAGGCGCTGGCTGCTGGCTCCGGTAAACGCGCCGCGCTCGTGGCCGAAGAGATCGCTTTCCAGCAGACCCGCTGGCATCGCCGCGCAGTTCATCTTCACCATGCGGCGGCTGTTGCGGTTGCTCAGGTTATGGATGGCGCGGGCAATCAGCTCTTTACCGGTACCGGTTTCGCCGAGGATCAGCACCGTGCTGTCGCTCTGTGCCACCATTTCCACCTGCTTGAGGACGCTGTACATGGCGTCGCTGCGCCCGATGATTTCGCCAAACTCGCTGTCCACGTTGTTGAGCTGCTCGGTCAGGGCCAGATTCTCGTCCACCAGCCGCTCTTTCAGGCGGTGGATCTCCTGATAGGCGAGGGCGTTATCCAGCGCGATAGAAATACGCTCGGCGATCTGGCGCAGCAGCTTCAGGTTGGCGGTGGTAAACACGGCTTCATCGCACTGCGCCAGTTTGAGCACCCCAAGCATGGTGCTGCCGGACATCAGCGGCAGCAGGCACAGGGTCTGAATTTTGTTGCCCCAGGTGTTAAACAGCATCCGCTCGTACGGCGCCACCGGATCCTGCTCGCTAAGGTTAAGCAGCAGGATCTCCTTGCTTTTAAACACCCGCTCAGAAAGGGTGCCCGCTTCGTCCACCTCGCTCTGCTCGTGCGCCGGGTTGGCCTCATCGAGGTAGTGGGTGGAATAGATGTTCAGCTTGCCTTTGCGGTTCCCGCGCAGCGCGATGCTGATGGCGTCGATTTTGAAATAGTGGTGGATCTCCTTCGAGACTTCGCTGACCAGCTCATCCATATCGAGACGCGACAGCACGGCGTTGGTGATGGCGACCAGAATACGAAAGTTGTCGCGCTCGCGGCTCAGCAGGTCGTAATCCACGTTATTGGTGACGCGGCTTTGGATCTGCTCCGCGACGACGGCCACGATCTGGGTAAAGGTATGCAGACGCTCGTACTCCGCCTCGCTCCAGGGCTGGTCGGTATTGCGGATAAACTCGCAGCCGCCAAAAATATGGCCCTCCGCCGCCAGCGGCAGCATGCCGTAATGACCGAAAGGCTGATAAAGATTGCTCTCTGCCAGCCGCGGCCACGCCATCCGAAACTCTTCAAAATTGCAGTGCAGCACTTCAGGCCGGGAGAGAATGCGGCGCACCGGGCCATGCGCCAGATACGTCTCGTCCTCGTACTCAAACGCTTTGCCATTATCGCGCGTTGAGTAGTAGCTCGCGCGGTGCGTTCCGCTATGCCAGAGCACAATCGCCGCGCTGTCCGCCAGCGCTGATTGCCTGACCAGCCGCGTCAGGGCATCGCTCAGCGCGCCGAGATCGGGCTGTTGTAAAAGTGTGCGCGTAATGTCAAACAGGCCCTGCTGTCCAAGATCGCTCATCGGTGTATACGGCATTATTGCTTTCCAATAGAAACTGGCAAAAAAGAGAGATTCAGTGCTGACCGCTTATGGCGCGGCTCTAGCAAATTCGGGGTAGCGGCTCAGCGTGCGGCAGGTCCAGCGTGCGCTTCACGCCATAAAGCCCGGCCAGGCGCACCCCTTTGCGCTCAACCACGTCGCCGATGATGGCCGCGTCTTTCCCTAAGGGATGCGCACGTAGCTGCTCAAGCACCGCCTCAGCAGCCTGGCGCTCCACGCCGATCGCCAGCTTGCCTTCGTTAGCAAAGTTTAGCGGGTCAAGCCCCAATAGCTCGCACAGCCCGCGTACGGCAGGCTTAACGGGCAGGCTGCGCTCGGTGAGTTCAATTCCGCACCCGCAGCTTGCGGCGAACTCGTGGACGACGGCATTCACCCCTCCACGGGTGGCATCGCGCAGGGCCTTCACGCCGGGAATGGCGCGCAGCGTCTGAATCAGCGGGGTGAGTACCGCGCAGTCGCTGCGAAGCTCGCCGTCCAGACCTAATCCTTCGCGCAGGTTAAGGATAGTCGCCCCGTGGCAGCCCAGCGTGCCGGTCACGATCAGCACGTCGCCGACGCTAAGCCGCTGCGCGCCCCAGTGAACGTCTGCGGGGATCGCCCCCATGCCGGCGGTGTTGATGAAGAGCTTATCGGCCGCACCGCGCTGGACCACTTTGGTGTCCCCGGTGACGATAGCGATCCCCGCCTCGCGCGCGGTGTGCGCCATGCTGTTCACCACCGCCGTGAGCGTTTCCATCGGTAACCCTTCTTCGAGAATAAATCCGCAGGAGAGGTAGCGCGGAATGGCGCCGCTGACCGCTACGTCGTTGGCCGTGCCGCAGACGGCGAGCTTGCCGATATCGCCGCCCGGGAAGAACAGCGGGTCAATCACGTAGCTGTCGGTGGAGAACGCCAGCCGATCGCCCTGTGCGGTGAGGGACGCGAGGTCAATGCGCGCCTGATCCTCCTGCTCGGCAAGCCAGGGGTTATTGAAGGCCTCCATGAACAGCCGGTTAATCAGCTGCTGCATCGCCTGTCCACCACTTCCGTGCGCCATTTCCACCGTGTTCATTCTTCACACTCCTGGTTGCGATACTGATACCACGCGGCGCAGGCTCCTTCGGAGGAGACCATCAGCGCGCCAAACGCGGTTTGCGGGTTACAGGTGTTGCCAAATAACGGGCAGTGATGAGGTTTGCATTTGCCGGTAAGCACCTCGCCGCAGCGGGCGCGGGGATCGTCGCACACCTGCTGTGGCTGTGGGCGGAAGTGCGCTTCGGCATCGAATGCGCGATAGGCAGGCGTCAGGCGCACGCCGGATTCGGCAATCAACCCCAGCCCGCGCCACTCGCTGTCGCCCTCAACGCTAAACACGTCGGCTATCGCCTGCTGCGCCCGCTCATTTCCCGCATCGGGCACCACGCGACGATACTGATTTTCCACCGCGCTCAGGGCCGCTATTTTCTGCTCAACCAGCATGGTCACACCTTGCAGTAGATCAAGCGGTTCGAAACCAGCGACCACTAACGGACGATTGTACTGTTCAGCGATAAAACCGTAGGCGTCTGTGCCAATCACCATGCTGACGTGGCCCGGTGCCAGAAACGCGTCGATGCCGTTGTCCGGCTCTTCCAGCAGGCTGCGCAGCGTGGGAATGAGCGTAATATGCTGGCAGAAAAAGAAAAAGTTACCGACGCCGCGCGCTTTCGCCTGCTGCAGCGTGATGGCCGTAGCGGGCATGGTGGTCTCAAAACCCAGCCCGAAAAAGACGACCTTGCGCTCAGGGTTATCCATCGCCAGCGTCAGGGCATCCATCGGTGAGTAAACGATCCGCACGTCCGCCCCGCGCGCTTTCGCCTGCAGCAGCGAGCCGTTTTTCCCCGGCACGCGCATCGCGTCGCCAAAGGTGCAGAAAGTAACGTCGGGCTGGCCGGCAATTTCAATGCAGCTGTCGATGCGCCCCATCGGCAGCACGCACACCGGGCAGCCGGGGCCGTGAATAAACTCGATGTTCTCCGGCAGCAGCTGGTCGAGGCCAAATTTGAAGATGGCGTGCGTATGTCCGCCGCACACCTCCATGATCCGCAGCGGCTTTTCTTTCGTGTAGTCCAGCAGCGCCGCGCGCGTTTTCAGATGCCCGATAAGCTGCATCACCTGCTCCGGCGCGCGGTATTCATCAACGTAACGCATGATTACCTTTCCTCGCCGTACAGGAGCGCGCCCACGTCCGGTTCCACGTCAAACATGTTTTGCAGCGCTTCGAGTGTGTCGCGGGCTTCTGCTTCGTTAATCACGCTCATCGCAAAGCCTACGTGGACCAGCACCCATTGGCCGAGGCGCGACGCGCCCGCTTCATCGGTGCTGCCCACCAGCGTCAGGTCGACGTCGCGCAGGATGCCGCAGACCTCGACTTTGGCCTGATTGCCGTCAATGGAGTGGATTTGTCCGGGTACGCCTATGCACATCGTTCGCTCTCCAGCCAGTCCAGCCAGGCGTCCATCCCGTCGCCGCGCGTGGCGGAAACCAGCAGGATGTGAATGTCCGGGTTCACCTCGCGGGCATACGCCATACACTTATCAACGTCAAAATTCAGGTACGGCAGCAGGTCGACTTTGTTCAGCAGCATGATGGAGGCGGCGGCGAACATGTGCGGATACTTCAGCGGCTTGTCCTCCCCTTCGGTGACGGAGAGCACCGCCACTTTGTGGCGTTCGCCAAGGTCAAAGCTTGCCGGGCAGACCAGGTTACCGACGTTTTCAATAAACAGGATGCCGTTATCCGCCAGCGGCAGGCGCGGCGCGGCGTCGGCAATCATCTGCGCGTCCAGGTGGCAGCCTTTACCGGTGTTAACTTGAATTGCCGGGGTGCCGGTTTCGCGGATGCGCGCCGCGTCGTTTACCGTTTGCTGGTCGCCCTCGATCACCGCGCAGGAGACGCGCCCGTTGAGGCGTTTGAGCGTTTCGGTCAGCAGCGTGGTTTTGCCGGAACCGGGGCTGGAGACCAGGTTCAGCACCAGCTGTTTGCGGGCGGCGAAGCGGGCGCGGTTGCGGGCGGCGATCTGGTTATTTTTGTCCAGCACGTCGAGCTCCACCTCCAGCATCTGGCGCTGGCTCATGCCCGGCGCGTGGGTGCCCGCTTCGCCGTGGCCGTAATGCAGGTCACCCGCGCCGGAGCGTTGCGGTGCAAAGGTTATGCCGGTCAGGGCCGCCGCAGGACGCGGGGCGGGGGAAAAGGGCGCGGAGCGAAACGCGGAGTGGGGGCGGTGTTCATCCCCTTCTATATACAGGTTGCCTTCGGCGCAACCGCAGGTACTACACATACTTTACTCCTTCTCGATTTCGAGACGTTGGATCTGCATGCCGTCATCCGCCACGATGCGCAGCCCGGCGCTCTGGCACTGCGGGCAGCGCTGAACCTTCGATGACAGCAGGGTGACGTACTGCTGGCACTGCTCGCACCAGCACTCCGCCTGCTGCTCTTCAATATGCAGCGCGCAGCCTTCCGCCAGCGTGCCGCGGCACACCAGCTCAAAGCAGAAGGTCAGGGCGCTGGTCTCGACGCAGGAAAACGCCCCGATCTTCAGCCAGACGCCGGTGACGCGTTTCGCGCGGTTTTGCACTGCCTGCTGTTCGATAAGTTCCAGAGCCCGCTGGCAGAGGGTGATTTCGTGCATGACGCCTCCTCAATGAATTGCGCCATTAAATGCAATAACGGTGCCAGCTTGATTTTTGTTAAGGCGTGACGATGTCAACGCTGTCGAAATGACACGTCGACATCGCAGCGTTGACAGTGACTTTTTTGATAAAAGCAATATGAATCAATTAATTAAAAACTGGCACGGAATCTGCTTAACAGCCGCTATCTCCATTAACCGGATACCTTTTATGACTATTTGGGAAATCAGCGAAAAAGCGGATTACATCGCGCAGCACCACCAGCAGCTTCAGGATCAGTGGCACCTCTACTGCAACTCTCTGGTTCAGGGGATCACCCTGTCAAAAGCGCGTCTGCATCACGCGATGAGCTGTGCGGCGCAGGGCGATATGCGATTTGTCCTCTTCGGCCATTTCACGGTTTTTGTCACCCTGGCAGACAGCTTTAACAGCCACACCATCGAGTACTACGTCGAGAACAAAGAGGGTGAAAAACAGTGTATTGCGCAGGCCCAGCTGATGGCCGACGGCATGGTCGACGGCTACGTCAGCAACCGCGATCGCCAGCAGGTGCTTGAGCACTATCTGGAGAAAATCTCGCCGGTTTACAACGGTCTCTACGCCGCGGTTGAACACGACTTGCCGGTCGACCTGAAACAGCTGGTCGCGGGAAAGATTCCCGCTAACCCTGCCTGATAACCGCGTGTCGAAAAGTGTCGATGAGACAGTTTTTCGTCGTCAAAAATGACCATCACCTGAGGATTGCCCGGTGAACCGTTTTGTAATTGCTGACTCGACGGTCTGTATTGGCTGTCGAACCTGTGAGGCGGCGTGCTCGGAAACGCACCGCCTGCACGGGCTGCAGTCCATGCCGCGCCTGCGCGTCATGCGTAATGAAAAAGAGTCTGCCCCGCAGCTCTGCCACCACTGTGAAGATGCCCCGTGTGCGGGCGTGTGCCCGGTTAACGCCATCACCCGCGTCGATGGCGCGGTCCAGCTGAACGAAAGCCTGTGCGTCAGCTGCAAGCTGTGCGGCATCGCCTGCCCGTTCGGCGCCATTGAATTTTCCGGCAGCCGCCCGTTGCATATCCCGGCGAACGCCAATACCCCGAAAGCGCTGCCTGCGCCACCCGCTCCGGCGAAGGTGAGCACGCTGCTGGACTGGGTGCCCGGCATCCGCGCTATCGCGGTGAAGTGCGACCTGTGCAGCTTTGACGAACAGGGCCCGGCCTGCGTGCGGACCTGCCCGACCAAAGCGCTGATCCTGGTCAACATCCGCGACATCGCCCGCACCAGCAGGCGCAAGCGCGAGCTGACCATTAATACCGACGTCGGCGATCTTTCGCTTCTGCAGTCGCTTAACGAGGGGGCGAAATGAACGCGATATTTATGATTAACAGCGCCGTGGCGTACTTTGCCGCTGCCGCCGTGCTGGCGCTGGTGTTCTCTTTCCATAAAACCCTGAGCGGCTGGATAGCCGGTATCGGCGGGGCGGTCGGCAGCCTGATGACGCTGGCCGCTGGCGGCGTGGTTCTGCTCGGCGGACAATCCGTGGAAACACTTATGCCGCTGATTCGCCACACCGTGGCGATTACACCGCTAAACGCCATCTGGCTGGTGACCTTTGGCCTGTGCGGGCTGTTTATCAGCCTGTTCAATATTGACTGGCACCGTCATCAGCAGGTCAAAGCCAACGGCCTGCTGGTGAACCTGCTGATGGCCACGGCGGTCTGCACGGTTATCGCCAGCAACCTCGGTGCGCTGGTGGTGATGGCGGAGATCATGGCCCTGTGCGGCGTGTTCCTGACGGGCTGCAGCGCCTCCGGCAAGCTGTGGTTTGCGCTCGGTCGCCTCGGGACGCTGCTGCTGGCGCTGGCCTGCTGGTTGGTGTGGCAGCGTTTCGGCACCCTGGACTTTTCCGCGCTTAACGGCCAGACGCTGGGCAACGACGTCTGGCTGCTTGGCGTAGTCGGCTTTGGCCTGCTGGCCGGGATTATCCCGCTGCACGGCTGGGTGCCGCAGGCGCATGCGAATGCCCCGGCGCCGGCTGCCGCGCTGTTCTCCACCGTGGTGATGAAGGTGGGGCTGTTCGGTATCCTGACCCTCACGCTGACCGGCGGTCAGCCGCCGCTGTGGTGGGGCGTGATGCTGCTGATTGCGGGCATGGTCACCGCGTTCGTTGGCGGGTTGTACGCCCTGATGGAGCACAACATTCAGCGCCTGCTGGCGTACCACACCCTTGAAAACATCGGCATCATCCTGCTCGGTATGGGCGCGGGCGTCGCCGGGCTGGCGCTTAACCAGCCGGCGCTGATTGCTGCCGGGTTTATCGGCGGCCTGTATCACCTCGTCAACCACAGCCTGTTTAAAAGCACCCTCTTCCTCGGGGCGGGTAGCGTCTGGTTCCGCACCGGCCATCGGGATATCGAAAAGCTCGGCGGCATCGGCAAAAAGATGCCGGTGATTTCACTCGCCATGCTGGTGGGGCTGATGGCGATGGCTGCGCTGCCGCCGCTGAACGGCTTTGCCGGGGAGTGGGTGATCTACCAGTCCTTCTTCGCGCTCGGTCAGAGCGATCTCTTTATCGCGCGCCTGTTAGGCCCGCTACTGGCAGTCGGGCTGGCGATTACCGGGGCGCTGGCGGTGATGTGCATGGCGAAGGTTTACGGCGTGACCTTCCTCGGCGCGCCGCGCACCCGTGAAGCTGAAAACGCCTGCTGCGCACCGGTACTGATGTGTGCCAGCGTGGTCGCGCTGGCGCTGTGCTGCATTGCGGGCGGGGTTGCCGCGCCGTGGCTACTGCCGCTGCTGGGCAACGCCGTTCCGCTGCCGCTGACCACGGCGCATACCGTCGTATCCCAGCCGATGATGGCGCTGCTGCTGGTTGCCGCACCGCTGCTGCCATTCGTGCTGATGCTGTTCTTTAAACGCGACCGACTCGCCTCCCGCTCGCGCGGCGCGGCGTGGGCCTGCGGCTACGAACACGAGCAGTCGATGGTCATCACCGCCCACGGTTTCGCCATGCCGGTGAAGGAAAACTTCGCCGCCGTGCTGAAGCTGCGCCGCTGGCTGAACCCGGTGGGCTGGGTACCGGGCTGGCAGAGCGCTGCCGCACCCGCGCTGTTCCGCCGTCTGGCGGTCATCGAGCTGGCGGTGCTGGTGGTTATTGTGATTTCACGAGGAGCCTGACATGAGTCTGTTACTGGCAATTCTTCAGGCGCTGGTGCTGTTCGCCGCCGCGCCGCTGCTGTCGGGCATCACGCGCGTGGCGCGCGCCCGAATGCACAACCGCCGAGGGCCTGGGGTGCTCCAGGAGTACCGCGATCTCTTCAAGCTGCTTTCTCGTCAGAGCGTGGCCCCGGACGCCGCAGGCTGGGTCTTCCGCCTGACGCCGTTCGTGATGGTTGGCGTGATGCTGACCATCGCCACCGCTCTGCCGGTGGTGACGGTGGCGTCGCCGCTGCCGGCGCTCGGCGATCTAATCACGCTGATTTACCTCTTCGCCATAGCCCGTTTCTTCTTTGCGATTGCGGGCCTGGACACCGGAAGCCCGTTTACCGGCATTGGCGCCAGCCGCGAGGCGATGCTCGGCGTGCTGGTGGAGCCGATCCTGCTGCTGGGGCTGTGGGTCGCCGCGCAGGTGGCCGGTTCCACCCATATCAGCTTTATCACCGACACCGTTTATCACTGGCCGGTGGCCCGCTCCATTCCGCTGGTGCTGGCGCTCTGTGCCTGCGCGTTCGCCACGTTTATTGAGATGGGCAAACTGCCATTCGATCTGGCGGAAGCCGAGCAGGAGCTGCAGGAAGGTCCGCTTACCGAGTACAGCGGCTATGGCTTCGCGGTGCTGAAATGGGGCATCAGCCTCAAGCAACTGGTGGTGCTGCAGATGTTTGTCGGCGTCTTCTTCCCGTGGGGACAAATGACGCACTTCACCGCGGGTGGTCTGGTGCTGGCCGTCGTGATTGCCGCCCTCAAGCTGCTGGTCGGCGTGCTGGTGATTGCCCTGTTTGAAAACAGCATGGCGCGCCTGCGTTTTGTCGAAACGTCACGCATCACCTGGGCCGGTTTTGTTTTTGCATTTTTAGCGTTCGTCTCCTTGCTGGTGGCGTGATTAAAGAGAATTTTTATGTCTGAAGAAAAGAAAGGTCAGCAGTATCTCGCTGCGTTGCATCAGGCTTTCCCCGGCGTGGTGCTGGAGGAGTCCTGGCAAACCAAAGACCAGGTAACCGTCACCGTGAAGGTGAACTACCTGCCGGAAGTGGTGGAGTTTCTTTACTACCGTCAGGGCGGCTGGCTGTCGGTGCTGTTCGGTAACGACGAACGCCAGCTGTGCGGCAACTACGCGGTGTACTACGTGATGTCGATGGAGCAGGGCGAGAAGTGCTGGATCACCGTGCGCGTTGAAGTCGACCCGAATAAGCCGGAATACCCGTCCGTCACGCCGCGCGTGCCTGCCGCCGTCT
This sequence comes from Enterobacter sp. MG-EB028, assembly GCF_056673305.1. NCBI lineage: Bacteria > Pseudomonadati > Pseudomonadota > Gammaproteobacteria > Enterobacterales > Enterobacteriaceae > Enterobacter > Enterobacter sp. MG-EB028. Next base: position 3,793,408 of record NZ_CP195079.1, on the reverse strand, counting down.
GGGGCGAACGCGAGGTGCGCGACATGTACGGCCTGGTGCCGGTCGGCCTGCCGGACGAGCGCCGCCTGGTGCTGCCGGACGACTGGCCGGACGAACTCTACCCGCTGCGCAAAGACAGCATGGACTACCGCCAGCGCCCGGCGCCGACCACCGACAGCGAAACCTACGAGTTCATCAACGAGCTCGGCAGCAAGAAGAACAACGTGGTGCCGATCGGCCCGCTGCACGTCACCTCCGACGAACCGGGCCACTTCCGCCTGTTCGTCGACGGCGAGAACATCATCGACGCCGACTACCGCCTGTTCTACGTCCATCGCGGCATGGAAAAGCTGGCGGAAACCCGCATGGGCTATAACGAAGTGACGTTCCTCTCTGACCGCGTGTGCGGCATCTGCGGCTTTGCCCACAGCACTGCCTATACCACATCGGTGGAAAACGGCATGGGGATCGTCGTGCCGGAACGCGCACAGATGATCCGCGCCATTCTGCTGGAGGTGGAACGCCTGCACTCGCACCTGCTCAACCTCGGCCTGGCCTGCCACTTCGTTGGTTTTGACTCCGGGTTTATGCAGTTCTTCCGCGTGCGCGAGGCGTCGATGAAGATGGCGGAGATCCTCACCGGGGCGCGTAAAACCTACGGTCTGAACCTGATAGGCGGGATCCGCCGCGACCTGCTGAAGGACGATATGATCCAGACCCGCCAGCTGGCCCAGCAGATGCGCCGCGATGTGCAGGAGCTGGTGGATATGCTGCTCAGCACGCCAAACATCGAGCAGCGCACCGTCGGCATCGGCCGCCTTGACCCGGAAATCGCCCGCGACTTCAGTAACGTCGGCCCGATGGTACGCGCCAGCGGCCACGCCCGCGACACCCGCGCCGATCACCCGTTTGTCGGCTACGGCCTGCTGCCGATGACCGTGCACAGCGAGCAGGGCTGCGACGTCATCTCGCGCCTTAAGGTGCGCATCAACGAGGTGTTCACTGCCCTGAATATGATCGACTTCGGCCTCGATAACCTGCCGGGCGGCCCGCTGATGGTGGAGGGCTTCACCTACATCCCGAACCGCTTCGCCCTTGGCTTTGCCGAAGCACCGCGCGGGGACGACATTCACTGGAGCATGACCGGCGACAACCAGAAGCTGTACCGCTGGCGCTGCCGCGCGGCCACCTACGCCAACTGGCCAACCCTGCGCTATATGCTGCGCGGCAACACGGTTTCCGATGCGCCGCTGATCATCGGCAGCCTCGACCCGTGCTACTCCTGCACCGACCGCATGACCGTCGTGGATGTGCGTAAGAAGAAAAGCCAGGTGGTGCCGTACAAAGAGCTTGAGCGCTACAGCATCGAGCGTAAGAACTCGCCGCTGAAATAAGGACTCGCCATGTTTACCTTTATCAAAAAAGTCATCAAAACCAGCGTGCAGACCAGCAGCTATCCGCTGGAGCCGATGCCGGTGGACAAAAACTTTCGCGGCAAGCCGGAGCACAATCCGCAGCAGTGCATCGGCTGCGCGGCCTGCGTCAACGCTTGCCCGTCGAACGCCTTAACGGTGGAAACGGATCTCAAAACCGGCGAGCTGGCCTGGCAGTTCAACCTCGGGCGCTGCATTTTCTGCGGCCGCTGCGAGGAGGTCTGCCCGACGGTCGCCATTCGCCTGTCGCAGGAATACGAGCTGGCGGTGTGGAAGAAAGAGGATTTTCTGCAGCAGTCGCGCTTTGACCTGTGCAACTGCCGCGTCTGCCAGCGCCCGTTCGCCGTGCAAAAAGAGATCGACTACGCCATCGCGCTGCTGCAGCACAACGGCGACGCCCGCGCGGAGCATCACCGTGAAAGCTTCGAAACCTGCCCGTCGTGCAAGCGTCAGAAGTGTCTGCTGCCGTCCGACCGCATTGATATCACCCGCCATATGAGAGAGGCCAGCTGATGGAAAACCTACTGGGCCCGCGCGACGAAAACGGCCTTCCGGTGCCGATGACGGTGGACGAATCCATCGCCAGCATGAAGGCGTCGCTGCTGAAAAAAATCAAACGCTCGGCCTACGTTTACCGCGTGGACTGCGGCGGCTGCAACGGCTGCGAGATTGAGATCTTCGCTACCCTGTCGCCGCTGTTTGACGCCGAGCGCTTCGGTATCAAAGTCGTGCCGTCCCCGCGTCATGCGGACATCCTGCTGTTTACCGGCGCCGTCACCCGCGCCATGCGCTCGCCCGCGCTGCGCGCCTGGCAGTCCGCACCGGACCCGAAAATCTGCATCTCGTACGGCGCCTGCGGCAACAGCGGGGGCATCTTCCACGACCTTTACTGCGTCTGGGGCGGCACCGACAAAATCGTGCCGGTGGACGTCTATATTCCAGGCTGCCCGCCGACGCCCGCCGCAACGCTGTACGGCTTTGCCATGGCGCTCGGCCTGCTGGAGCAGAAAATCCACGCCCGCGAGCCGGGCGAGCTGGACAACAAGCCTGCTGCCATTCTGCACCCGGACATGGTGCAGCCGCTGCGGGTGAAGGTTGACCGCACGGCGCGCAGGCTGGCGGGCTACCGCTACGGGCGTCAGATTGCCGACGATTATCTGCGCCTGCTGAGCCAGGGCGACCATCAGGTGGCGCGCTGGCTGGAGGCCGAGAACGATCCGCGTCTTAATGAGATTGTGGCGAATCTGAACAGCATCGTGGATGAGGCGCGTATCCGATGAGTGAAACGGTGGTGTTCAGCCAGCTGAGCCGTAAGTTTATTGATGAGAACGATGCCACGCCGGATGCGGCGCAGCAGGTGGTCTATTACAGCCTGGCGATTGGGCATCACCTCGGGGTGATTGACTGCCTGGAGGCGGCGCTGAGCTGCCCGTGGCCCGAGTACCTGGCGTGGATCGCCACGCTGGAGGAGGGCAGTACGGCGCGTCGCAAGATGGAGGGCGTGCCGAAGTACGGCGAGATCGTCATCGACGCCAACCACATTGCGATGCTCGCCAACGCCTTTGACGCGGCGCTCTGCAGGCAAACCCCGGCGCAGCAGGCGTGGAGCACAACGCTGCTCGGCATGTTGCACGATATTCATCAGGAGAGCGCCATCTACCTGATGGTGAGGAGATTACGTGACTGACGTTTTACTGTGTGTCGGCAACAATATGATGGGCGACGACGGCGCGGGTCCGCTGCTGGCAGAAATGTGCGCCGCGAACCCGCAGGGCAGCTGGGTAGTGATTGACGGCGGCAGCGCGCCGGAAAATGACGTGGTCGCCATACGCGAGCTGCGTCCGGAGAGACTGTTAATCGTCGATGCCACCGATATGGGGCTCAACCCCGGCGAGATCCGCCTGATAGACCCGGACGACATCGCCGAGATGTTTATGATGACGACGCACAATATGCCGCTGAACTACCTGGTCGATCAGATTAAAGACGACGTGGGCGAGGTGCTGTTTTTGGGGATCCAGCCGGACATTGTCGGATTTTATTACCCGATGACGCCGCCGGTGAAAGAGGCGGTGGAAGTGGTCTATTCACGGCTTGCGGGATGGGTTGGAAAGGGTGGATTTGAACCCCTCACCCCGGCCCTCTCCCCATAGGGGAGAGGGTTAGGGTGAGGGGTAAGGACTGGCTACTCCAGATCCGCCCCGTTACTGGCAATCACCTTCTTATACCACCAGAACGATTTCTTGCGCTTGCGATCCAGCGTGCCGTTTCCGGCGTCATCGCGGTCAACGTACACAAACCCGTAGCGCTTGCTCATCTCGCCCGTTGAGGCAGACACCAGGTCGATGCAGCCCCAGGTGGTGTAGCCCATCAGCGGCACGCCGTCTTCAATCGCGTCGCCCATCGCGCGGATATGCTCGCGCAGATAGCTGATGCGGTAGTCGTCGTTGATCTCGCCATTTTCATCAATGACGTCCTTCGCCCCGAGGCCGTTTTCCACGAGGAAAAGCGGCTTCTGGTAGCGATCGTACATCATGTTCATGGTGATGCGCAGGCCAAGCGGGTCGATGCCCCAGCCCCATTCACTCACCTGAATATGCGGGTTGCGCAGGGACTTCACGATGTTCGCCGCGCTGGTGTTGCCCGCGTTCATGTCCGCCGACGCGCAGCGCGAGGCGTAGTAGCTGAACGAGACAAAATCGACGGTGTTTTTCAGAAGTAGATCGTCGCCGGGATCTTTCACAATCACCACGCCTTTCTCGCGGAACACGCGGGCAGAATAGGCCGGATAGCTGCCGCGCGCCTGCACGTCGATAAAGAACAGGTTCTCGCGGTCTTTCTCCAGCGCCATCCACACGTCTTCCGGCTTGCAGGAGTAGGGGTAGAAGTTCCCGCCCGCCAGCATGCAGCCGACCTGGTTTTCCGGGTTCACCTCATGGGCTATTTTGGTCGCCAGCGCGCTTGCCACCAGCTCATGGTGCGCGGCCTGGTATTTCACCTGGTCTTCGTTTTCACCTTCCTCAAACACCAGCCCCGCGCCAGAGAACGGGCTGTGCAGCATGATGTTGATTTCGTTGAAGGTCAGCCAGTATTTCACCAGCCCGTTAAATTCTTCAAAGCAGGTGCGGGCGTAGCGGGCGAAGAAATCGACCATCTTACGGTTGCGCCACGAGCCGTACTCCGTCACCAGGTGCATCGGCACGTCGAAGTGGCACAGGGTGACCAGCGGCTCAATATTGTACTTTTTGCACTCCTCGAACACCGCGCGGTAGAAGGCAATACCCTCTTTGTTCGGCAATGGCTCGTCGCCGTTCGGGTAGAGACGGCTCCAGGCAATCGAGGTGCGGAACACCGTAAAGCCCATCTCCGCCATCAGGGCGATGTCTTCTTTGTAGCGATGGTAAAAATCAATCGCCTCGTGGCTCGGGTAGAATTCGTCGTCACGCAGCGAAAAACGCTTTTCCTGACCGATCTTCACCGCCAGACGATGCGCGCCGTGGGGGATCATATCGACCGTTGTCAGTCCTTTGCCGCCCTCACGGTAAGCACCTTCACACTGGTTGGCGGCAAGCGCGCCGCCCCATAAAAATCCTTGTGGAAAAACAGACATTCTTACCTCGCTTTCAATTTATGCTTTTGCTGCGTTGTTCTGAACCGGTGCGGTCTGCAGGGCGCGCGCTTTTTCAGCTTCGTCTTCGACCGGGATATCCTCAAACCCTAAAAGCAGGGTCAGAACAAACGACAGCACCACCGCCAGCCCCATTACGCCAAACACCCAGACGATGGTCATCGGGTTAGACGGGTCGAAGAACTGCACGCTGGTGAATAGCCCCGGCGCCGCCATCGAGTGGCTGGCGAGACCGGCCATACCGGCGACCGCCCCGCAGATAAAGCCGCTGATCAGGCTCGCAATCAGCGGACGTTTCAGACGCACCGCCACGCCGTACAGCGCCGGTTCAGAGATCCCCGCCATAATGGCGGAGGCCGCTGCCGCCAGCGCCGTCTGGCGCAGCTCCGGGTTTTTGGTTTTCCAGGCCACCGCCAGCGACGAGCCGCCGAGCGACAGGTTAGCGCCGATTTCCGACGGCATGACCATCCCTTCCTTGCCCGTTTCGGCGATGGTCTGAATGATGGTCGGCGTAAACACGCGGTGCATCCCGGTCATCACCAGCAGCGGCCAGAGTGCGCCCATGATGGCGACGGAGAGCCAGCCCAGATAGCCGTGAATGGTGTAGACCAGCGCGGAGATGGCGCTACCGATCCAGATCCCGAGCGGGCCAATCAGCACGATGGCGAGCGGGGCGGCAATCAGCACGATCAGCATCGGCTTCAGGAAGTTTTTGGTTACCGCCGGGGTAATGCGATCTACCCAGCGTTCGATGTACGACAGGCACCAGGTCATCACCAGTGCCGGGATGACGGTGTAGGTGTATTTCACCGCCGTCACCGGAATAAAGGCGAACTCAACGTGTTCGCCCTGCGCGGCTTTCGCCATCAGCTCGATAAAGCTCGGGTGCACCAGCACGCCCGCGATGGCGATCGCCAGAGACATATTGGTTTTGAACTTCACCGCCGCCGAGGCCGCTACCATCAGCGGCAGGAAGAAGAACGCGCCGTCGCCGATGACGGTCAGAATGGTGAGCGTTGGCGCGCCTTTTGGCAGCACGCCGGTCATCTCAAGGATCATCGCCAGCAGCTTGACCATCGAACCGCCGATGATCGCCGGGATCAGCGGGGACATGGTGCCGATCAGTGCGTCGAGGATCCCGGCACCAATGCGGCGTAAGGTCAGTTTCTGCGGACCTTCCGGTACGGCAGGCTGCAGGCTGGTTGGCAACAGACTCACCACTTCGCGATACGCCTGTGAAACGGTGTTGCCAATAATGACCTGACACTGGTTGTCATTGCGCACCACGCCGAGCACGCCGCTGATGCTTTTCAGGCGCGCAACGTCGGTGAGGGTTTCGTCTTTCAGAACGAAACGCAGTCGCGTCATGCAGTGGGTGACGGCGACGATGTTCTCTTTGCCGCCCAGCGCGCTGATAACGTCGTTCGCCAGCGCAGCGTAATTTTTGGCCATCGGATGTGATCCTGTTATCGTTGTGTGAAATGTAGGAAACCGGTTCCACATAATCATCATGAGTTTCTTTTGATGAAACAAGATCGCTTTTTGAACATTTTTCTTTTTCGTGATTCAGATCGCAATGAGATGCCGAAAGCGTGATGTTGCCGCTGCGACAATTTTTCCGCGGTGCAGTACACTGCCCGCATGAGTTTCGGATGGAAGAACAGTATGACCACGATGCTGGAAGTGGCGAAGCGGGCAGGCGTTTCGAAAGCGACGGTTTCCCGGGTGTTGTCGGGCAATGGCTACGTTAGCCAGGAGACCAAAGACCGGGTGTTTCAGGCCATTGAAGAGAGCGGCTATCGCCCGAATTTGCTGGCGCGCAACCTGGCGACCAAACGCACCCAGACCCTGGGGCTGGTGGTGACGAACACCCTTTATCACGGCGTCTACTTTAGCGAACTGCTGTTTCACGCCGCGCGGATGACGGAAGAAAAAGGGCGGCAGCTGATCCTCGCCGACGGCAAGCACAGCGCCGAAGAAGAGCGCGAGGCGATCCAGTATCTGCTGGATATGCGCTGCGATGCGGTGATTATCTATCCGCGTTTTCTGAACGTGGAAGAGCTGGACGAGCTCGTTGAGAAGTGCGAGCAGCCGATTATGGTGCTCAACCGCCGCCTGCGGAAAAACAGCAGCCACAGCGTCTGGTCCGATCATAAAGCCTCGTGTCAGGACGCGGTGTCGCAGCTGATTGCAAAAGGGCACCGGGAGATTGCGTTTATCACCGGCTCGATGGATTCCCCCACCGGGGTCGAGCGTCTTTCCGGTTACAGGGATGCGCTGGTGCAGCACGCTATTCCGCTGCGCGAGGGGCTGATTGCGCAGGGGAAGTGGAACCCCACCAGCGGCGCAGCGGCGGTTTCTGAACTGCTTGCTCGCGGGGAACGCTTTACCGCGCTGGTGGCGAGCAATGACGATATGGCGATCGGCGCCATCAAGCAGCTGCACGACAGCGGCGTCGCCACGCCGGACGCGGTATCCGTCATCGGTTTTGACGACGTGGCCATCGCGCCCTATATCGTGCCATCCCTCTCCAGCGTGCGTATTCCGGTGACGGAGATGATTCAGGAGACCATCAGCCGCCTGATCTTCATGCTCGACGGCGGGGAGTTTAAATATCAGCAAACCTTCTCCGGCGAGCTTGTCCTGCGCGACTCCGTCATTGATGGCCCGTACCGCTGACGTCGACATCTGTCATCGTCACTAATGACGATGACAGAAAATTTGTTTTATATTTCCATTAAAATCAATTAGTTAAATTTTGGCACGGTTTATGAATAGCTTCGCGCATAACAGTTATGCCGGAGAAGCAGATGAACCGTTTTATTATGGCCGATGCCAGTAAGTGCATTGGTTGCCGTACCTGTGAAGTGGCGTGCGTGGTTTCCCATCAGGCGGAGCAGGACTGCGCCTCTCTCACTCCTGATACTTTCCTGCCGCGCATCCACGTCATTAAAGGCGTGAATATTTCCACCGCCGCCATCTGTCGCCAGTGCGAAGACGCACCGTGCGCCAACGTCTGCCCGAACGGGGCGATTAAGCGCGAGAAGGGCTTTGTGCACGTGATGCAGGAGCGCTGTATCGGCTGCAAAACCTGCGTTGTCGCCTGCCCGTATGGCGCGATGGAGGTGGTGGTTCGTCCGGTGGTGCGCAACAGCGGTATGGGGCTGAGCGTGCGGGCAGAGAAGGCCGAAGCCAATAAATGCGACCTTTGCTATCACCGTGAAGCCGGCCCGGCCTGTATGGAAGCCTGCCCGACGCACGCGCTGGTCTGCGTGGATCGCGATAAGCTTGAGCAGATGAGCGCCGAAAAACGCCGTCGCGCGGCGTTCGACACATCGTCATCGCTGCTGTTTTAAGCCGCGATGAGCGTTAACGGCGTACAGCTTCGGGTGCGCGGCAAGGTGCAGGGCGTGGGGTTTCGGCCCTTCGTCTGGCAGCTGGCGCACCGGCTGAAACTTGTGGGCGATGTCTGCAACGACGGAGAGGGTGTTCTGGTGCGCCTCGCGGGTAATGGGGGGGACTTTACCGCGAGGCTGCGCCAGGACTGCCCACCGCTGGCGCGTATCGACGAGGTTGATACGCAGCCCTACAGCTGGTCTGGCGTGCCGACGGAATTTACCATCCGCCAGAGCGAGCGCGGAGCGATGGACACGCAAATCGTGCCGGATGCCGCCACCTGTCCGGCGTGTCTGGCTGAAATGCGCGACCCTGGCGAGCGCCGCTACCGTTACCCGTTTATCAACTGCACCCACTGCGGGCCGCGGTTTACTATTATCCGCGCGATGCCCTATGACCGTCCGGCCACGTCGATGGCCGCATTTCCGCTGTGCGCGCCGTGCGAAACCGAGTACCGCAACCCGGCTGACCGGCGTTTCCACGCCCAGCCGGTGGCCTGCCCGGACTGCGGGCCGCAGCTGGAATGGCGGGCCGGAGATGCCGTTGGTGCCCGTGAATCGGCTTTACGCGCGGCGGTGGCGATGCTGAAAGGCGGCGGCATTGTCGCGGTTAAAGGGCTGGGCGGTTTCCACCTCGTCTGCGACGCGCTGGATCCGCAGGCGATACTGAAACTGCGGATGCGCAAGCAGCGCCCGACGAAGCCGCTGGCGGTGATGATCCCGGATGCGAACGACCTGCCGGAGACGATACAGACGCTGCTACGCTTGCCCGCCGCACCGATTGTGCTCACGCCAAAAGCCTCGCTTCCCGCGTTTCCCGAGGAAATTGCACCGGGGCTCGATTGCATTGGCGTGATGCTGCCCGCGAACCCGCTCCAGCATCTTCTGATGATGGACTGCCGGCGCCCGCTGGTGATGACCTCCGGCAACCTCAGCGGCAGACCGCCTGCCGTCACTAACCAGCAGGCGCTGGAGGAGCTCAGCGGCATCGCGGACGGCTTCCTGCTGCATAACCGCGACATCCTTCAGCGCATGGATGATTCGGTGATGGATCGGGATGGCGCTATCCTGCGTCGCGCGCGCGGCTTTGTGCCGGACGCCGTCACGTTGCCCGCGGGTTTTGAGGATATCCCCGCCATGCTGTGCACCGGTGCAGAGATGAAAAACACCTTCTGCCTGGTGCGCGGGAACCAGGCGGTACTGAGCCAGCACTTTGGCGATCTCAGCGACGAGGGCGTCGAGGCGCAATGGCACAGCGCGCTCTCGACGATGCAGGACATCTATGCCTTTCAGCCGGAGCGCGCGGTGTGCGATGCCCATCCGGCGTACCGCGCCCGACGGTGGGCGCAGGAGCAGGCACTGCCCGTCGAAACCGTGCTGCATCATCACGCCCATGCGGCGGCGTGTCTGGCTGAGAACGGCTGGCCGCTCGACGGCGGAGACGTTATCGCCCTGACGCTGGACGGGATCGGCATGGGTGAAAACGGCGCGCTGTGGGGCGGCGAGTGCCTGCGGGTCAACTATCTCGACTGCGAACGGCTCGGCGGCCTGCCTGCCGTTGCGCTGCCGGGGGGCGATCTGGCGGCGACGCAGCCGTGGCGAAATTTGCTTGCCCACTGTCTGGCGTTTGTCCCGGACTGGCAGCAGTACCCGGAAACGCGGGCAATCCAGCGTCAAAACTGGCCACTGCTGGCAACGGCTGTGTCGCGCGGCATTAACGCGCCGCGGGCGTCTTCCTGCGGTCGTCTGTTTGACGCCGTCGCCTGCGCGCTGGGCATCGACGTGCAGCGCTACGAAGGCGAAGCGGCCTGTCGGCTGGAGGTGCTGGCATCGCAGTGCGCGGGGGTTGATCATCCGGTGACGCTGGAAGTGGATAACCTCGCGCTGTTCTGGCGGCAGTGGCTGAGCTGGCAGGCGGAGCCCCGCGAGCGCGCGTGGGCCTTTCACGACGCGCTGGCAAAAGGACTGGCGCAGCTCGCCGCATGCCATGCCCGACGCCTGTCGCTGTCGACAATCTGCCTCAGCGGCGGCGTGTTGCACAACCGTCTGCTGCGCGCGCGCCTGCGTCACTATCTTTCTGACTTTACGCTTCTTTTTCCTTCGCGCCTGCCCGCAGGTGACGGAGCGATCTCCTTCGGGCAGGCGGTGGTCGCCGCTGCCCGGTCATGTTCAAAAAGGATTTAAAATGTTACGACTGTTACGCAACGAACCTCGCGCCGCGCTTCTGCTGCTGGCTCTGGTAATGGCAAACCTGCTGGCCTGGGGATGGGCATGGCACACCTTCAGCGGCAGCACGGCGCTGATGGCCGCCAGCCTGCTGGCGTGGTGCTACGGGCTGCGTCACGCCGTGGACGCCGACCACATCGCGGCCATTGATACCGTGACGCGTAAGATGATGCAGCAGGGCAAGCGTCCGTCCGGGGTGGGGGCGTGGTTCTCGCTGGGTCACTCCACCATTGTGGTGTTGGCCTCCATCGCCATCGCCGCCACCGCCACGGCGTTTCAGAAAAACATGGCATGGTTCCACGAGACCGGGAGCCTGATTGGCACCGCGGTGTCCGCCACCTTCCTGCTGGCGATGGCGCTGGTGAATATGGTGATCCTTCGCGGGGTCTGGCGCAGTTTTCAGGCGCTGAAAAAAGGCCAGCCGGTGCAGGGAGACATCACGCTGCCTGCCCAGGGCGGCGTCATGAACTGGCTGTTTGGCAAAACCTTCCGCCTGGTGAATAAAAGCTGGCAGATGTACCTGGTCGGTTTCCTGTTTGGCCTTGGCTTTGACACGGCCACCGAGATCGGCGTGCTGGGGATCTCTGCCGCCAGCGCCTCCAGCGGCATGTCGGTATGGTCAATCATGATCTTCCCGGCGCTGTTCGCCAGCGGCATGGCGCTGGTGGATACTCTCGATAACCTGCTGATGGTCGGCGCTTATGGCTGGGCGTTTGATAAACCGCAGCGCAAGCTCTACTACAACATGACCATCACCGGCACCTCCGTGGTGGTGGCGCTGTTTATCGGCGGGCTGGAAGCGCTGGGCCTGCTGATGGACAAATTTGCCCTCAGCGGCGGCGTCTGGGATCTGATCGGCGCGGTAAACGACAACATGGGCAACGCCGGGTTTGTGGTGGTCGGGCTGTTTGTCGCCTGCTGGCTGATCTCCATGGTCAACTACCGCTGGCGCGACTACGACGCGCTGGTGGTGCGTTCCTGAACTACCCAGCCCTGTTTTGCCCGGCGGCGCTACGCTTGCGCGGGCCTACAAGGTTTACCGTTTTGGGGTTGAGTAGGCCGGGTAAGCGGAGCGCCACCCGGCATTGCGAGGGTTAAGCAGGTAGCGATTTCAGCAGCGTGAACGCCTCCTTCATCCGGTCTTCGCTGACGACAAAGGCGCGTATCTGACCCTCGCTGTCCACACCTCGCGCGACCATTCCCTGCGGTTCGAGGGTAATTTGCCAGTTCAGATCCTGACGCTGCGTTTCACCTGCGAGATGCAGCGGTAATTCCGGCGTTTTTACTTTTACCAGCATGGCGGGCAATTTCAGCGGCGCGCTGCCGCCGAGCAGATTTTTCGCCAGATACATTGCGCTTAACTGAATCGGCTGCAAAAAGGGCAGCACCTGACCGTTAATTTCCGCACAGTCGCCCAGGGCATAAATGTCCGGCCGCGTGGTTTGCAGGTAGCTGTCTACCTTCACGCCGCGGTTTATCTCAGCCCCTGCGCGATGCGCCAGCGCGGTTTCCGGGCGCAGCCCCGTCGCGGCAATCACCGCATCCACTTCTACGCTGCGGCTGCGGTCGAGCGTGGCGCGAATACCGCCTTCGGTTTTGCTCAGGCTTTGCAGCTGCGATTTCAGCAGCAGATGGACGCCCATATCGGTCAGACGATGCTGTAAGCGACTGCTTACTTCTGCTGGCATCAGCGCCGACAGAATACTGGCCGCGTGGTCAACCAGGGTGACGGATTTCCCCGCGCGGCAGAAATCCATCGCCAGCTCGGTGCCGATCAGCCCGCCGCCGACAATCATCACCCGTTGCGCATCGCGGAGCAGGGTTTCGCTGGCCTGGTACTCCTGCTGGCTGTTGAGGGTAATCATCAGCTCGCGGCCCTCAACCGGCGGCACAAAGGCAGATGCCCCGGTCGCCAGCACCAGCCTGTAGTACTGCCAGGTTTTCTCTTTTGCTTTCACCACGTGGGCGTCGGCGTCGATGTCGGTGACCCAGGTGTACGGAAACAGACGCAGGTTAAACTGCTCCGCGAACTCCCCCGCCGTCTGGCGGGTGAGGTCTTCGGCGCGCTGATTCTGGCTGATGACGTGGCTTAAATCAGGCTTGTTGTACTCGTCCATGCTGTCAGCGGCAATCACCGTCAGCGGCACGTGAGCGTCCTGCTTGCGGATATTTTTCACCAGCTGGCGGGCGGCAAAGCCCGAGCCGATGATAACGATGCCGTTGCTCATTTTGCCTCCGCTGCCAGTTCGTCAAAGACGTCTTTGCCGAGGGAACATTCCGGGCAGAGGAAGTTGTCCGGCACCTCGCTCCACGGCGTGCACGGAGAGACATCCTGTAGCGGCTCGCCCAGCTCAGGATCGTAAACCCACTGGCAGACGCTGCACTGCATGCGTGGGCCGAGATCGGCGCTGGCGGCCACGTCACAGGTTTGCGGCTGTTCGGCGGGTGTTGCATCGGCATCAGGAAGCGGTGCGAGCGCCCACTGACGGGCAATGTCTCGGCCGTGCTGGCGGCAGATTTCCAGCGCGTCGAGATCAGGACGCCATTTCGCCTTCAGGCTCAGGGACATCTCAAAACCGGCATCCTGTAAACGGGTGGAGAGACGGTCTACCGCGCCGCCGCTCCAGCCGTGTGAACCAAAGGCACTGGCGCGTTTGTTGCGAAAGCGCAGACCGGTCATCTCTTCCACCAGGCCGGCAATTTTCGGCATCATCACGTTATTCATGGTGGAGGTGCCCACCAGCACGCCCTTAGAGCGGAAGACGTTGGTCAATACCTCGTTCTTATCGCTGCGCGCCACGTTGAAGATTTTCACCGCCACGTTCGGGTCCACTTCGTTGATGCCCTGGGCAATGGCGTCCGCCATCATGCGGGTGTTGTTGGACATGGTGTCGTAGAAAATCGTAATGCGGTCTTCCTGATAATCTGCCGCCCATTTCAGGTACAGCTCCACTATCTGGGTTGGGTTTTCACGCCACACCACGCCGTGAGAGGTGGCAATCATCTCCACCGGCAGGTTGAAGCCGAGGATCTCGGTGATTTTCGGCGTCACCAGGCGGCTGAATGGGGTCAGGATGTTGGCGTAGTAACGCTGGCACTGTTCGAACAGCTCGGTTTGGTCCACTTCGTCGTTGAACAGGCGCTCGTCGCAGTAGTGCTGGCCGAAGGCGTCGTTGCTGAACAGCACCGCGTCGCCGGTCATGTAGGTCATCATGCTGTCCGGCCAGTGCAGCATCGGGGTTTCCACAAAGATCAGCTGCTTGCCGTTGCCGATATCCAGCGCGTCGCCGGTTTTCACGGTGTGGAAGTTCCACTCCGGATGGTGATGGTGGCCGTTGATCGAGTCGATGGCGTTGGTGGTGCAGTAGATTGGGGTGTCCGGGATGCAGGACATCAGTTCGGTCAGGGCCCCGGCGTGATCCTCTTCCGCATGGTTGATGATGATGTAGTCGATGGCGTTCAGATCGATTTCGCTGCGCAGGTTCTGCACGAACTCGCGGCTGAACTTGTGATCGACGGTATCGATCAGCACGTTTTTACCTTCGCGAATGAGATAGCTGTTGTAGCTGCTGCCGCGCAGCGTTTTGTATTCCGTCCCGTGGAAATCGCGCACTTCCCAGTCACGTTGACCCACCCAATGAATGTTATTTTTAACCAGAATAGACATAGCAACCTCAGCGTAATACAGCGTTTCAAATAAGATGCTGTACCTATATCAAGGTGCGTGCCAACTATTTAATTGATTGATAATATTGAGTTTATAAATGTATTGTCCGTAAAGGATAGTCATTGTGACTATCAAGAAAGCTGTCAATATGACACTATGTATTGTCAAAATGACTGTGAGGCTGACATGAGCTTTTCTGTAGATGTGCTGGCGAAGATTGCCATTGAACTGCAAACCGGTATCGGCCATCAGGACCGCTTTCAACGGCTGATCTCCACGCTGCGCCAGGTGCTGGCGTGTGACGCCTCGGCGCTGCTGCGCTACGAGGGAAGACAGTTTATTCCGCTGGCTATCGACGGGCTGGCGCAGGACGTGCTCGGACGGCGCTTTACCCTTGAAGGCCATCCGCGGCTGGAGACCATCGCCCGCGCGGGTGACGTGGTGCGTTTCCCGGCGGACAGCGATCTGCCCGACCCGTACGACGGCCTGATCCCCGGACAGGAGAGCCTGAAGGTGCACGCCTGCATCGGCCTGCCGCTGTTTGCCGGGCAAAACCTGATTGGTGCACTGACCCTCGACGGCATGTCGCCGGACCAGTTCGACACCTTCAGTGACGAAGCGCTGCGCCTGATTGCGGCGCTGGCCGCCGGGGCGCTGAATAATGCGCTGTTGATAGAGCAGCTGGAGAGCCAGAATATTCTTCCCGGCAGCCCGGCGGCGTTTGAGCAGGTCACGCACACGGAGATGATCGGCCTTTCGCCCGGCATGGCGCAGCTCAAAAAAGAGATTGAGATTGTCGCCGCGTCCGATCTGAACGTGCTGATCTTCGGGGAGACCGGCACCGGTAAGGAGCTGGTGGCGAAAGCCATTCACGAAGCCTCGCCGCGGGCGGTCAACCCGCTGGTGTACCTCAACTGCGCCGCGCTGCCGGAAAGCGTGGCGGAGAGCGAGCTGTTTGGTCACGTCAAAGGGGCGTTTACCGGGGCGATCAGCAACCGCAGCGGCAAGTTCGAAATGGCCGATAACGGCACGCTCTTCCTGGATGAGATTGGCGAATTATCCTTATCACTTCAGGCCAAACTGCTGCGCGTATTGCAGTACGGCGATATTCAGCGCGTGGGGGATGACCGCAGCCACAGAGTGGACGTGCGCGTGCTGGCAGCGACTAACCGGGATCTGCGTGAAGCGGTGCTGGCGGGCAATTTCCGCGCCGACCTGTTCCACCGCCTGAGCGTGTTCCCGCTGTCCGTGCCCCCGCTACGCGAGCGCGGGGACGACGTGGTGCTGCTGGCGGGCTTTTTCTGCGAGCAGTGCCGCCTCAGGATGGGGCTTTCCCGCGTGGTGCTGAGTCCGGGGGCGAGATCGCATCTGCTGAGCTACGGCTGGCCGGGCAACGTGCGCGAGCTGGAGCATGCGATTCACCGCGCGGTAGTGCTGGCGCGGGCGACGCGCTCGGGGGATGAAGTGGTTATTCATGCGCGCCATTTTGCGCTGCAGGATGAAAATACGCCGTCCGTGAAGCCTGCAACGCCTGAGAGCGTGAACGAGAACCTGCGCGAGGCGACGGAAGCATTTCAGCGTCAGATGATTACCCGCGCGCTGGAGCAGAACAACCGCAGCTGGGCGGCGTGCGCCCGTGCGCTGGAGATGGACGTCGCCAACCTGCACCGGCTGGCGAAGCGTCTCGGGCTGAAGGGTTAGATTATCCCGGCCTGGTAGAAGTCCTGCAGGTTGATGGCGCCGCACAGCCTGCCGTGCTCGTCCACCACCGGTGCGGCGGTGATTTTGCGCTTCATCAGCACCTCTTTGGCTTCAATGGCGCGGCTGTCGGCGTTCAGCGTTAGCCCGCCTTTGGTCATGGCGTCCGACACGTTCGTTTCCAGCCTGCCGCCGCCCACCAGCCAGCGGCGCAGGTCGCCGTCGGTGAACACGCCCTTCACGTTGCCGCTGTCATCGCACACCGCCACCAGCCCCAACCCGGTGCGGCTCAGCTCCAGCATCGCGTCCATCACGCTGGTATCGAGTTTGACCTGCGGAATGGCATCGTCGGTGCGCATCAGGTGGTGAACCTTGTTGAGCAGGCGAGCACCGAGCGCTCCTGCCGGATGCGAACGGGCAAAATCTTCTTCGTTAAAGCCGCGCGCCTGCATCACCGCCATCGCCAGCGCGTCGCCCATCATCAGGGTGTTAACGGTGCTGGAGGTCGGGGCAAGGTGCATCGGACAGGCTTCACGTTCAACGGAAATATCCAGGGTCGCCTTGGCGGCCAGCGCCAGCGGCGAGCGGGGTTTCCCGGTCATCGCCAGCAGGGCGACCGATTTTTCCTGCAGGCGAGGGATGATGAGATCCAGCTCCTTGGCCGAGCCGGAGTAGGAGATAAACAGCATCACGTCGCGGCTTTCAATCATCCCCAGATCGCCGTGCAGCGCCTCTGCCGGATGCACGAAGAACGCCGGGGTGCCGGTGCTGGCGAGCGTCGCGGCAATCTTTTTGCCGATATGGCCGGATTTACCGATGCCCGCCACGATCACTTTGCCTTCGCAGTGGATAATGGTGTTGGCGGCGCGGACGAAATCCTCGCCCAGACGTTCCGGCAGGCGGCTGGCTTCCTGCAGCTCCAGCATTAGCGTCTGGCGGCCCGTTTCTAACAGAAAATCACTCATCTCTCTCTCCGGTTACGATCACGTCGATGCCTTTTTCTTCCAGCGCTTTTTTGAACGCCGGATCGATACCCGCGTCGGTAATCAGCTTATCAACGCTTTCAAGGCTACAGACAATGTTGGGGCTTTTGCGGCCAAACTTCGACGAGTCTGCCATCAAAATCACTTCCCGCGCGGCGTTGCACATCGCTTTGCTGACGCTGAAGACCTCGTTAAACGTCGTGACGCCCGCGTTCAGGTCGATGCCGTCGGTGCCCATAAACAGTTTATCGAAGCTGAAGTGGTCGAAGGCGTTCTCTGCCAGCTGACCGTGAAACGATGCCGATTTTTTGCGGAAGGTACCGCCGGGCATCAGGATGGTCTGCTCACTGTCGAACTCCGACAGGGCGTTAACGATGTGCAGGCTGTTGGTCATCACCGTGATGTTGTTAAAGCGGCTGAGCAGGGGGATCATCTGCAGGACGGTGCTGCCCGCGTCGAGGATGATGGAGTCGCCATCGTGGATAAATTTTACGGCGGCTTCGGCAATCAGCGCTTTCTGGTGGGTATTGATCAGCGTTTTGTGATCGATAGGCGGGTCGGCTTCGTCTTTATTAAGCACCACGCCGCCGTAGGTTCGAATGACGGCGCCAGAGTTTTCGAGCAATACAAGGTCCTTGCGTATCGTCGTGCCGGTGGTGTCAAAGTAGTGGGCGAGGTCCTCTACCGAGCATTTTCCCTGCTTTTGCAGATGCTCGAGAATGGCCGCCTGCCGCTGACGAGGTTTCATAGGCGCTTCGTTCCTTAGGTTGCGAAATGATAATTTCGCAAGTCTATAGCTTTCACAACGAAATTATCCATGTTTCAGATTAAGCGCTAATGATAGTGCATTCTGACAGAGTGGATCATGGGGAAAGATCACATCAGGCCGTAATTCCTGCAGCAAAATGCCGTTGATTGCCTGGATTTTGGCCGGTCGGGCAAAGACCGTCATGCCGCGCATGATCAGGGAATCGCAGACCTTATTGTTTTCATCCAGCGCAACAGCGACGACGACCCGCGGTTTGAAACGTCCACCGGAACGCCCGACGCCGACGCGACCCTTCTGGCACAGCGCATCAAAGGCGCGGTTAAATTGATGGATTTGCCAGCCGCCAAACGCCATCTGGCACAGCCAGGCGAGGGCGGCGACGGTGATTAATGCGGTAACCATATTCGCTCCTTATTTTCACTCACCCCTCACCCTAACCCTCTCCCCTATGGGGAGAGGGCCGGGGTGAGGGGTCTCAAACCGCTCGATCAGAACATCACCTGCCCACCGGTCACGTTAATCGACTGCCCGGTGCAGTACGAGGCTTTCGGGCTGGCGTAAAACAGCAGCATATTCAGCACGTCCTGATAATCGCACCCGCGCTTCAGCGGCACTTTATCGATGTAGTACTGCTCCACTTCCTCAGCTTTGATGCCGAGCTTGGTGGCATACTGCGGCAGCAGGGACTGGAACATCGGCGATTTCAGCAGGTTGCCCAGCATTAGCGAGTGAACGGTGATGCCGTACTCGGCCAAATCCAGCGCCAGAGACTGCGTCAGCCCCACGCCGCCAAACTTCGCCGCGCTGTAGCCGGAGTTGTGCTTGCTGCCCACTTTCCCGGATTTGGAGTTGATCTGAATGATGCGCCCCTGAATGCCGTCGCGGATCATCAGACGGGAAAACTCGCGGGCGCAGAGGAAATAGCCCACCAGATTCACCTGCAGCGAACGGTCAAAATCCCCCAGTTCGAAATCGCTGATAAAGGCCGCTTTCGCAATCCCCGCGCTGTAGACCAGCAGGTCGGTGCGCCCAAAAATCTCGTCCACGCCGCGGGCCAGCGCCATCACGCTCTGCTCGCTGGTGGCGTCGGCACCAAACCCGTATGCCACCCCTTCGCCAAATTCGGTGTTGATGGCGTCCGCCACGCGGGCGGCTTTTTCACTCTGAATGTCCACTACCGCCACGCGGTAACCCTCTGCGGCAAGCCCACGGCAGAGGAACTCGCCTAAGGTTTGTCCTCCACCAATGACAACGGCAACCTGACTCATGTGATTCTCCTTAATTACGCAACAAATTTTAACGTGCAGCCTGGGGTGACAGCCTGCGGAACCGGGCCCGCTACGTGCACCGTGCCGGGATACTCGGCCTGCGGCTGGCCGTCGAAACGCAGGGTGATGTGGCCCAGCTCGCGCAGGTTTTGCTCGGCCACGTCGCCGACGGCGGTCACGGCATAGCGCGCCTCGCCCAGCTCCAGCTGGCTTCCTGCCTTCAGCTCGCCCTTCAGCTCGCCGTGGCAGTGGATAAAGCAAAACTCTTCGATATCCGCAGGCGCGCCTTCGCGGAAGGTGATTAGCATCTGGTCGCTCAGCGCGTCCGCTGCGCTCTGGCCGATGCGGGTAATGGTGGTCTGGTAAATGACGGTCATCGCAGGAACCTCTTATTGATAAATAAAGCCGGAGACAAACCAGGCAATCAGCACCGTCGGCGCGCCCGTCAGGAAGCGGCTGACCAGCACCGACGGTACGCCCACGCGCACGGTGTCCTGGCGCGCTTCGGCCAGCGACAGCCCAACGGGGATAAAGTCGCACGCCGCCTGGGCGTTAATGGCAAACAGAGCGGGCAGGGCGAGGTGCGGAGGGATGTTCCCCAGACCAATCTGTACGCCAATCAGCACGCCGATGACCTGGGCAATCACCGCGCCCGGGCCGAGGAACGGCGACAGCAGCGGGAAGGAGCAGATCAGCGCCAGCGTCACCAGCCCCAGCGGGTGGCTGGCGAGCGGGGCGAGGCCGTGGGCAATCCAGTCGCCCAGGCCGGACGCCATGATGATGCCGATCAGCGCCGAGACGAACGCCATAAACGGCAGGATGGTTTTCAGCACCGTGTCGATGGTGTCGCGCCCGGACTGGAACAGCACCGCCACGGCGGAACCCATGCCCATCCCGACCTTCGCCAGCAGGCCGTCGCTCTGCTCGGTGATTTTCTTGCTGGTGTCGTACTCCCGCGGGGCCGCTTTTTGCGGCGCAGGACTGCCATTCACCACAGTGATGTTGTCCTCCTTTACGCCTGAGACATAAATGTCCTCAAGGATGTACTGTGCCAGCGGGCCGGATTTTCCGGTGGAGTGAATATTCACCGTCGGAATGCGGCGCTTCGGATAGATACCGCAGCGCAGCGTGCCGCCGCAGTCAATCACCGCCACGCCGATGTCCGCTTCCGGCGGTTCGCCTTCCTTGAAGCCGTCGACCGCTTCCCAGCCGGTCAGCTCGCGCAGCCTGTCGACGATTGCCGGGCGCGTCCCTGCGGTGATGTAGACGATCTTTTTGCCTTCGGTAGCGTCGAACTCCAGCGGGCCGCCCCAGCCGCCCGTACCTTTCTCAATGCGGATCCGGTTCATGCTGTGGCTCCTGAAAGATGGACCTTCTGTTCAAGCTGGATGCCCATTTTTTTCTCGAAAATGGCGGTGGTGAGGTCGGTCACCCAGCCGCGGAAGAAGTTGGTCACCAGGCCGACCAGCAGGTAGCTCACCGCCAGCGGTCCAAGCGGAAGGCCAAGGGTGGTGAGACCGCTGGCGATCCCGAGATAGACAAACAGCTCTCCGGGGTTGATGTGCGGGAACAGGCCGTTCATCGAGTGACAGCTGTAGGAGGCGGCGGCGTAGTAGCTCGGCTTGTACTTCTCTGGCATAAAGCGGCCGAGGCTCAAGGTCATTGGGTTGCAGAAAACAAAGGTACCGATAAACGGCAATACCAGGTAACGGGACAGCGGATTACCGGCGCAGCGCTGGGCAAAGCGTTCAATGCGCTGCTGGCCGATAAAGTTGATCAGCGCGTTCATGATCACCAGCAGGCTGATCAGCAGAGGCAGGATCCCGGTCACCATGCCGGTGAACACTTCTCCGCCTTTCTGAAACAGCCCGATGAACCACTCGGCGCCGTGGGTGATGGTCTCTATCATTCTTCTCTCCTGTGGGGCTTTTTTGTTTTGTATTACTGTGGCTAATAATAATCACTTTGAAAGGTTTTAAAGTGTTAGTTAGATCTCACAATGAAAGAAAAATGGATTATTTTGAAAGTTAATTGATGGGGTGAATGATTTTCGGTGGAAAAAAGCGCGGATTTGCGTGGGAGAGGTGCGTACCGCTTCCTTGAGGTGTTGCGGATGCTTTACCATACTGGGTTCTTATCGAACCCGTTAAATGGATGTCTCATGTTCAAGCGTCGTTATGCAGCGCTGTTGCCTGCGCTTATCCTGCTGTCTGCCTGTAGCAGCAAACCTAAGACCGAAGCCGTTCAGCAAACGGCGGGCGCGCCTTCCGGGGGATTCCTGCTGGAGCCGCAGCACAATATGATGCAGATGGGAGGCGACTTCGCGAATAACCCGGCGGCCGAGCAGTTCATCGATAAAATGGTGAGCAAACACGGTTTCGACCGCCAGCAGCTGCATGAAATTTTGTCTCAGGCCAAGCGTCTGGACTACGTGCTGCGCCTGATGGACAGGCAGGCACCGTCCGCCCAGGTGCCGAGCGGGCCAAACGGCGCATGGCTGCGCTACCGCAAACAGTTTATTACCCCGGACAACGTGCAAAACGGCGTGGCGTTCTGGAACCAGTATGAAGATGCGCTCAACCGCGCGTGGCAGGTCTACGGCGTGCCACCGGAAATCATCGTCGGGATTATCGGCGTGGAGACCCGCTGGGGCCGCGTGATGGGCAAAACCCGCATCCTCGATGCGCTGGCGACGCTCTCCTTTAACTACCCGCGCCGCGCCGAATACTTCTCTTCCGAGCTGGAAACCTTCCTGCTGATGGCGCGCAACGAGCAGGACGATCCGCTCGATTTGAAAGGGTCGTTTGCCGGCGCGATGGGCTACGGCCAGTTTATGCCGTCCTCCTACAAGCAGTATGCCGTCGACTTTAACGGAGACGGCCACATTAACCTGTGGGATCCGGTGGATGCCATCGGCAGCGTGGCGAACTACTTCAAAGCGCACGGCTGGACGCCGGGCGGGCAGGTGGCCGTGCAGGCGAACGGCGAGGCGTTTGGTCTGGAAAATGGCTTTAAAACCAAGTACAGCGTAGCGCAGCTAACGGCGGCAGGCTTAACGCCAACCCAGCCGCTGGGCAACGTTGACCAGGTGAGCCTGCTGCGTCTGGATGTGGGTACCGGCTACCAGTACTGGTACGGTATGCCGAACTTCTACACCATCACCCGCTATAACCACAGTACGCACTACGCGATGGCGGTGTGGCAGCTGGGGCTGGCGGTGTCTCAGGCGCGCGTTCCTGCGGCGTCACCGTTTAGTCAGTAAGTCGCTTTATTCCCCCTCTCCCTGTGGGTTGAGGGATCCACACAAAATAATGTTTGCATGGACGACCCCCTCTCCCTTGAGGGAGAGGGCTGGGGTGAGGGCAGCCGCGCGCACCTATTTCCTGCAGAAACATTTCGCCACACTCCCGTTCAAACCCGCCGTTTACATCTCTGCCGTCTTTCATTATTGTTATGTTATAACATTTAATTGGGTGTCGAGATGTCAACCTCCCTTTTTTCTCTTTCTGCGCCGGTTCGGCTTTTGCTGGCGCTGGGACTTACTGTGTTGCTCGGCCTGGCAGTGCGCTGGGCGGTGGCGCTGCCATGATTGTGATGAACGAACTGGTTGCGGGCTATGACCGCCAGCCCGTCACGCGTCCGCTTTCGGGCGTGATTGAACGCGGTAGCATGACCGCCATTATCGGCGCCAACGGCTGCGGCAAATCCACGCTGCTGAAAACGCTCGCCGGATTTATTCCGCCCGTCAGCGGCAGATTTCGCTGGCAGGGTAGACGACCGGTAATCGGCTGGCTGGCACAGCGTCACGCGCTGGAGGCGCAGTTTCCGCTGACCGTGCAGGACGTAGTGAGCATGGGCTGCTGGCCCGGAATTTCGCTTTTTGCCGGTTTTCGTCGTGAAGCGCGCCTGCGCATTAATGGCGCACTTGAGCGCGTGGGGCTGGAGTCAATGGCGTTATCCACTATCGATGAACTCTCCGGCGGCCAGTTTCAGCGCATGCTGTTTGCCCGCGTATTAGTGCAGCAGGCGCCGCTGGTAATGCTGGACGAGCCTTTTACCGGCGTTGATGAAGCAACCTGCAACGTGCTGATGGATCTGATGCTGGAGATGTATATGCAGGGGCAAACCCTGCTCGCGGTGCTGCACGACAGCGAGCTCGTGGCGCGCCACTTCCCGCAGACGCTGCGGCTGGATGCTGACGTTCCCCAGTGGAAAACCGAACGGGTGAGGGTGGCATGATCTGGCATACATTCTTCCAGCCGTTTATTGAGTACGGCTTTATGCGCCGTGCGCTTGTGGTCTGCCTGGCGCTTTCTGTCAGTACCACCGCGCTCGGCGTGTTTCTTCAACTGCGGCGGATGAGCCTGATGGGCGATGCGCTTTCTCACGCCATTTTGCCCGGCGTCGCCGTGGGGTATTTGCTCAGCGGGATGTCGCTATTGGCGATGACCGTCGGCGGGTTTATCGCCGGCATTGCCGTTGCGCTGGTGGCCGGGCTGGTCAGCCGCCGCACGCCGCTAAAAGAAGATGCCAGCTTTGCCGGATTTTACCTGGGTTCACTGGCGCTGGGCGTCACGCTCGTTTCGCTGCGCGGCTCGAATGTCGATCTGCTGCATCTGCTGTTTGGCTCCATCCTCGCCGTGGACAATGACGCTGCGCTGTTTGTGACCGGCGTGTGCATCTTCACCCTTATCATGCTGGCCCTTTTTTACCGCGGGCTGGTGACGGAGGCGTTTGATACCGCCTGGCTGCAGGTGAATGCCCGCTGGCTGCCCGGGCTGTTGCACGGCCTGTTTCTGGCGCTGCTGGTGCTTAACCTGGTGGCCGGTTTTCAGGTGCTTGGCACGCTGATGGCCGTCGGGCTGATGATGCTCCCGGCGGTGGCGGCGCGCTGTTGGGTACGCACCTTACCCGGATTACTCCTGATGGCCGGTATCAGCGGTATTTTCTGCGCGTGGCTGGGGCTAAGCCTCTCCTGGGCGGCAAGTTTGCCCGCAGGGCCGTCCATTGTGCTGACCGCCAGCGCGCTGTTCTTTATTTCCATTTTATTTGGCACGCGAAGCAGGCTTGCTGGCAGCCTGCGGGCGCTTTTTTAACGTAAGGGGAAACGATGAAACGTACAGGATTAATCATGGCGCTTGCGCTGGGGATGATGTCGCATAGCGTAATGGCGAAAACGCTGAATGTGGTCACCAGTTTTTCGATACTGGGGGATATCACGCAGGAGGTGGGGGGAGATCGCGTGAACGTGACGACGCTGGTCGGGCCGGACGGCGATCCGCATACCTTCGAACCGTCACCAAAAGACAGCGCGGCGCTGAGCAAGGCTGACGTAGTAGTGGTCAACGGCCTGGGGCTGGAAGGCTGGCTCGACCGTCTGGTTAAAGCCTCCGGGTTCAAAGGGCAGCTGGTTGTCGCCTCAACCGGAGTGAAAACCCACACGCTTGAGGAAGATGGAAAGACCGTGACCGATCCGCACGCCTGGAACAGCGCGGCGAACGGTGCGCTGTATGCACAAAATATTCTGAACGGGCTGGTGAAAGCCGATCCGGAAGACAAAGCGGCGCTGGAGGCTTCAGGGAAGCCGTACATTGCGCAACTGACTCAGCTGGACGGCTGGGCTAAAACACGCTTTAGCCAGATCCCGCAGGAAAAGCGTAAAGTGCTGACCAGCCATGACGCGTTCGGCTATTTTGGCCGCGCTTACGGCGTAACCTTCATGGCACCTCAAGGACTCTCTTCCGAGAGCGAGGCCAGCGCGGCGCAGGTTGCGGAGATTATCAATCAGATTAAAGCCGACGGCGTGAAAACGTGGTTTATGGAAAACCAGCTCGATCCGCGTCTGGTGAAGCAGATTGCGTCGGCGACGGGCGCACAGCCGGGCGGCGAACTTTACCCGGAAGCGCTGTCGGCCAAGGGTGGGGTGGCAGACACCTACGTTAAGGCGTTTCGTCATAATGTCGATACGATTGCGAACAGCATGAAGTAACATTTCTGCAGCCGGTGCGCCCGCACCGGCTTTTTTCTGAAGCCCCCTCGTAAAACCTGAAGCGCATCCCCATATCTGACGAGAAAGTGCTATCTTGTGCTGCACGTTTTTCTCAAGCCTGGAGCAAGAATGACTGACCATGAATTGATGCAGCTTAGCGAGATCGTTGGCCTTGCACTGAAGCAGCGTGGCGCGACAATTACCACCGCAGAATCCTGCACCGGCGGCTGGGTGGCGAAAGCGATTACCGATATCGCCGGCAGTTCCGCCTGGTTTGAACGCGGCTTTGTGACCTACAGTAACGAAGCTAAGGCGCAGATGATTGGCGTGCGCGAAGCCACGCTGGAACAGCATGGCGCGGTCAGTGAACCGGTTGTCATTGAAATGGCCATTGGCGCGCTGAAAGAGGCGCGGGCAGATTACGCCGTTTCCATCAGCGGTATCGCGGGGCCGGACGGCGGCAGCGACGTGAAGCCTGTCGGCACCGTCTGGTTCGGGTTTGCCACGTCCAAAGGGGAAGGGATCACCCGCCGGGAGTGCTTCAGCGGCGATCGTGAAAGCGTGCGTCGTCAGGCAACCGTGTATGCGTTAAAAACGCTCTGGCAACAATTTCTACAAAACACTTGATACTGTATGACCATACAGTATAATTGCACCAACAGAACAGAAGTCCATGGTGAAGCGCAGTTGCTTCTCCCGGCATGACAGGAGTAATAATGGCTATCGACGAAAACAAACAGAAAGCGTTGGCGGCAGCACTGGGCCAGATCGAAAAGCAATTCGGTAAAGGCTCCATCATGCGCCTGGGTGAAGACCGTTCCATGGATGTGGAAACTATCTCCACCGGTTCGCTTTCTCTGGATATCGCACTGGGCGCGGGCGGTTTGCCGATGGGGCGTATCGTAGAAATCTACGGTCCGGAATCCTCAGGTAAAACGACTCTGACCCTGCAGGTTGTTGCAGCGGCGCAGCGCGAAGGTAAAACCTGTGCGTTTATCGATGCCGAGCACGCGCTGGACCCGGTCTATGCCCGTAAGCTGGGCGTTGATATCGACAACCTGCTGTGTTCCCAGCCGGACACCGGCGAGCAGGCGCTGGAGATTTGTGACGCGCTGGCGCGCTCTGGTGCGGTTGATGTGATCATCGTCGACTCCGTTGCGGCGCTGACGCCAAAAGCGGAAATCGAAGGTGAAATCGGTGACTCTCACATGGGCCTCGCGGCACGTATGATGAGCCAGGCGATGCGTAAGCTGGCCGGTAACCTGAAGCAGTCCAATACGCTGCTGATCTTCATCAACCAGATCCGTATGAAAATTGGTGTGATGTTTGGTAACCCGGAAACCACCACCGGTGGTAACGCGCTGAAATTCTACGCCTCTGTCCGTCTGGATATCCGCCGTATCGGCGCGGTGAAAGAGGGCGAGAACGTGGTGGGTAGCGAAACCCGCGTGAAGGTTGTGAAGAACAAAATCGCCGCACCGTTCAAACAGGCTGAGTTCCAGATCCTCTACGGCGAAGGTATCAACTTCCTCGGCGAGCTGGTTGACCTGGGCGTGAAAGAGAAGCTGATTGAAAAAGCGGGCGCCTGGTACAGCTACAACGGTGACAAGATTGGTCAGGGTAAAGCGAATGCTATCTCCTGGCTGAAAGAGAACCCGGCTGCGGCGAAAGAGATTGAGAAGAAGGTGCGAGAGCTTCTGCTGAACAACCAGGACTCCAAACCTGATTTCGTGGTGGATGCTGCGGATGCTGAAGAAACCAACGAAGACTTTTAAGTCTCTCGTGTAAAGATGAAGGGCTGCTGACGCGGCCCTTTTTGCATTTCTGAATCTGCAGGTTTTTTATGAGTGAACCGACATCACGCCGACCCGCCTACGCGCGCTTGCTGGACCGTGCGGTACGCATTCTCGCCGTGCGCGACCACAGTGAGCAGGAGCTGCGGCGGAAGCTGTCAGCGCCCGTCATGAGCAAAAACGGGCCGGAAGAGATTGATGCCACTGCGGAAGACTACGACCGCGTGGTGGCCTGGTGCTATGAGCATCATTACCTGGACGATGACCGCTTTGCCTCGCGCTTTCTCGCCAGCCGCGGCCGTAAAGGGTATGGGCCCGCGCGCATCCGGCAGGAGCTGAACCAGAAAGGGGTAGCCAGGGAGTCCATCGAAAAAGCGATGCGCGAAAGCGACACCGACTGGTGCGAGCTGGCAAAAGAGCAGGCTATTCGTAAATACGGCGAACCGCTGCCGCGTGAATTTTCAGAAAAAGTCAAAATCCAGCGCTTTTTGCTCTACCGCGGCTTTCTGATGGAAGATATTCAGGATATCTGGCGTAATTTTGCCGATTGAACGCATGCGGGATTTTACTTCCCACTAAAGAAAACTTATCTTATTCCCACTTTTTCCAGTAGCTGGTCTGTCCAACGGTTTACCGATACAGGCTGGCTACGACATTTCGTTAGCTTGATTTCAGGATAATTATGAGCAAGAGCACCGCTGAGATCCGTCAGGCGTTTCTCGATTTTTTCCATAGTAAGGGACACCAGGTTGTTGCCAGCAGCTCCCTGGTACCGAACAACGATCCGACTCTGCTGTTTACCAACGCCGGGATGAACCAGTTCAAGGATGTGTTCCTTGGTCTCGACAAGCGTAATTATTCCCGCGCTACAACCTCACAGCGTTGCGTGCGTGCGGGCGGTAAACACAACGACCTGGAAAACGTCGGTTACACCGCGCGTCACCACACCTTCTTCGAAATGCTGGGTAACTTCAGCTTCGGCGACTACTTCAAACACGATGCCATTCAATATGCGTGGGAACTGTTAACCGGTGAAAACTGGTTCAACCTGCCGAAAGAGCGTCTGTGGGTTACCGTCTATGAAACCGATGACGAAGCGTTCGAAATCTGGGAAAAAGAGGTCGGTATCCCGCGCGAGCGTATTATTCGCATCGGTGATAACAAAGGCGCGCCATATGCGTCTGATAACTTCTGGCAGATGGGTGATACCGGTCCTTGCGGTCCGTGCACCGAGATCTTCTACGATCATGGCGACCACATCTGGGGCGGCCCTCCAGGTAGCCCGGAAGAAGACGGCGATCGCTATATTGAGATCTGGAACATCGTCTTCATGCAGTTCAACCGTCAGGCTGACGGCACCATGGAGCCGCTGCCGAAGCCGTCCGTTGATACCGGTATGGGCCTGGAGCGTATCGCCGCGGTTCTGCAGCACGTTAACTCCAACTACGAGATTGACCTGTTCAGCACCCTGATCAAAGCCGTTGCAGAAGTGACCGGCGCGACCGATCTGAACAACAAATCGCTGCGCGTTATCGCAGACCATATTCGTTCCTGTGCGTTCCTGATTGCTGACGGCGTTATTCCGTCGAATGAAAACCGTGGCTACGTGCTGCGTCGCATCATTCGTCGTGCGATCCGTCACGGCAACATGCTGGGCGCGAAAGACACCTTCTTCTACAAACTCGTTGGGCCGCTGATTGGCGTGATGGGTTCAGCCGGTGACGAGCTGAAACGCCAGCAGGCGCAGGTTGAGCAGGTTCTGAAAACCGAAGAAGAGCAGTTTGCCCGTACGCTGGAGCGCGGCCTGGCGCTGCTGGACGAAGAGCTGGCGAAGCTTAAGGGCGACACGCTGGACGGCGAAACCGCTTTCCGCCTGTACGATACCTACGGCTTCCCGGTTGACCTGACGGCGGACGTTTGCCGCGAGCGCAACATCAAGGTTGATGAAGCAGGCTTTGAAGCCGCGATGGAAGAGCAGCGTCGCCGTGCGCGTGAATCCAGCGGTTTCGGTGCAGACTACAACGCGATGATCCGCGTTGATAGCGCGTCTGAATTTAAAGGTTATGAAGCGCTGGAACTGACCGGCAAAGTGACCGCCCTGTTTGTTGACGGTAAAGCCGTAGACAGCATCAGCGCGGGCCAGGAAGCCGTCGTCATTCTGGACAAAACCCCGTTCTATGCGGAATCCGGTGGCCAGGTTGGCGATAAAGGCGAACTGAAAGGCAACGGCTTTAGCTTCAGCGTAAGCGACACCCAGAAATACGGTCAGGCGATTGGTCACCAGGGCAAACTGGTTTCCGGTTCTCTGAAAGTGGGCGAGGGCGTACAGGCTAACGTTGATGAAGCACGCCGCGCGCGTATTCGCCTGAACCACTCTGCAACCCACCTGATGCACGCTGCTCTGCGCGACGTGCTGGGCACCCACGTTGCACAGAAAGGTTCTCTGGTTAACGACAAGGTGTTGCGTTTCGACTTCTCGCATTTTGAAGCGATGAAACCGTCTGAAATCCGCGCGGTGGAAGACCTGGTGAACGCGCAGATCCGTCGTAACCTGCCAATCGAGACCCACATCATGGATCTTGAGGACGCGAAGAAAAAAGGTGCGATGGCGCTGTTTGGCGAGAAATATGACGAGCGCGTTCGCGTGCTGAGCATGGGTGACTTCTCTACCGAGCTGTGCGGCGGTACTCACGCCTCGCGCACCGGTGACATCGGCCTGTTCCGCATTGTTTCCGAATCCGGTACGGCGGCAGGTGTGCGTCGTATTGAAGCGGTAACCGGTGAAGGCGCAATCGCCAGCCTGCATGCGCAGAGCGATCAGCTGCACGACATCGCGCAGCTGCTGAAAGGCGATAGCCAGAACCTGAGCGAGAAAGTGCGCGTTGCGCTGGATCGTACCCGTCAGCTGGAAAAAGAACTTCAGCAGCTGAAAGAACAGGCTGCGGCGCAGGAGAGTGCAAACCTCTCCAGCAAAGCGGTAGACATTAAGGGCGTCAAACTGCTGGTCAGCGATCTGGCGGGCGTGGAGCCTAAGATGCTGCGTACTATGGTCGACGATCTGAAGAACCAGCTTGGTTCAACGGTTATCGTGCTGGCGACGGTGGCAGAAGGTAAGGTTTCTCTGATTGCGGGCGTCTCTAAGGATGTGACCGACCGCGTTAAAGCAGGGGAACTGATTGGTATGGTCGCCCAGCAGGTGGGCGGTAAGGGTGGCGGTCGTTCGGACATGGCGCAAGCCGGTGGTACGGATGCGGCGGCACTTCCTGCAGCATTAGCCAGCGTTGAAAGCTGGGTGAGCGCGAAATTGTAATAACTACAAAGCACAATCAGACGCCATAGCGGTAACGTTATGGCGTCTTGTTCACTGTGCTATCGATAACGATAAAGTCAGGTTGAGTTTGTGTATATCGGCTAAACTTACGTTTAACAGAATGTGATGCCGTGACTGCTTACACTTTACGTGTTTGTCATCGCTTACTTTTTGGCGTTATATGATGGATAATGCCGGGATACAAGAGACCCGACTCTTTTAATCTTTCAAGGAGCAAAGAATGCTGATTCTGACTCGTCGAGTTGGTGAGACCCTCATGATTGGGGATGAGGTCACCGTGACAGTTTTAGGGGTAAAGGGTAACCAGGTACGTATTGGTGTTAACGCTCCTAAAGAAGTATCTGTCCACCGTGAAGAGATCTACCAGCGTATCCAGGCTGAAAAATCCCAGCAGTCCAGTTACTGATATTGTCGCGTCTCGCTGTCGGGCGAGACGCAACCCTCCCGCTATTTTTCCTGCTTAAAGTTACCGTTTAATTTCAATCGCTCTCTTTTTAACCACTACGTTGCCCTTAACTCGTCTCAACACCGCCATTTCGTCAGATGTTTTCTGTGGCGTTGCCTGCAAAATCCGCTTATAAAACACCCTCTTTGCGGCTTTTACATGCGAATTGCGTGTGATTTGTGCAAACGATAAAAGCTTTTGGAAAATTGTTTGACTTATAAGTCCCAGAAAGTAATATATGCGCCACGCAGCGACGAGAAGCTCTTAACGAGTAACTCGAAGCACTCGAAAGAGGCGTTGTGTGGTGAGGTGGCCGAGAGGCTGAAGGCGCTCCCCTGCTAAGGGAGTATGCGGTCAAAAGCTGCATCCGGGGTTCGAATCCCCGCCTCACCGCCATTTTGCATCCGTAGCTCAGCTGGATAGAGTACTCGGCTACGAACCGAGCGGTCGGAGGTTCGAATCCTCCCGGATGCACCATCTATTACTTCATATTGCTTTAGAAGTGATATGAATATCGAGCAGTACAGTAGTAAATCCCGATGCATCCGTAGCTCAGCTGGATAGAGTACTCGGCTACGAACCGAGCGGTCGGAGGTTCGAATCCTCCCGGATGCACCATTTACTATTTCTGAAAGCAGTACCCTGATGCATCCGTAGCTCAGCTGGATAGAGTACTCGGCTACGAACCGAGCGGTCGGAGGTTCGAATCCTCCCGGATGCACCATATTCTCCGAGATAATAGCCACGCTGTTGTTTCAAGGTCTGCGAGTTAATCGCGAGTACCAGGGAGGATAACGTTGCTTCAGCAACGGCCTGCAGGGCGAGGCGCAGCCGAGTAATCCTCCCGGATGCACCATTTACTGTTTCTAAAAGCATTTCCCGATGCATCCGTAGCTCAGCTGGATAGAGTACTCGGCTACGAACCGAGCGGTCGGAGGTTCGAATCCTCCCGGATGCACCATCTCTTCTGCCTTTCCCTTCGATGTTTAGTTCTTAATCACTCTCGTTGTTATCATTTCGCAATCAGCGACAAAAACCACCTTTTACGATAAAGTAATGCTTTGTTAATCGTTTAGCGAGAGCACGATGTACGCACAGTATGACGGTTTGATCTTCGACATGGATGGCACCATCCTGGATACCGAACCCACGCATCGTCAAGCCTGGACCGAGGTCCTTGGTCGCTACGGCATGCGTTTCGACCTTCAGGCGATGATTGCCCTCAACGGATCCCCTACCTGGCGTATTGCGCAGGCCGTGATTGAACTGAATCAGGCCGATCTCGACCCACACCTTCTCGCGCGTGAAAAAACCGATGCGGTAAAAGCCATGCTTTTAGATACCGTACGCCCTCTGCCACTGATTGATGTGGTAAAAGAGTGGCACGGGCGTCGCCCGATGTCTGTCGGTACGGGCAGCGAGAGCGCGATAGCAGAAGCGTTGCTCAACCATCTTGGCCTGCGCCACTATTTTTCTGCCGTGGTTGCCGCCGATCATGTTAAAAATCACAAGCCCGCACCGGACACCTTTCTGCTCTGCGCAGAATTAATGGGCGTACCGGCGGCAAAATGCGTCGTGTTTGAAGATGCCGATTTCGGTATTCAGGCCGCGCGTGATGCCGGAATGGATGCGGTGGATGTGCGCTTGCTGTGAGTGACGCGCTGTCACTTGCCTCATTATTCGCCAGCAGTTTTCTAAGCGCCACGCTGTTACCGGGAAATTCGGAAGTGGTGCTGGTGGCGATGCTGTTGTCCGGCGTCAGTCAGCCCTGGCTGCTTGTATTAATAGCAACAATGGGTAATAGCCTTGGAGGGCTGACTAACGTTATTCTTGGGCGTTTCTTTCCGCTGCGCGAAAAGTCGCGCTGGCAGGAAAAGGCAGTCGGCTGGCTAAAACGCTATGGCGCTGCCACGCTGTTATTAAGCTGGATGCCTGTAATAGGCGATTTACTGTGTCTGCTGGCGGGATGGATGCGCATCTCCTGGGGACCGGTGCTCTTTTTTTTGTGCCTTGGCAAGGCGTTGCGCTATGTTCTCGTGGCGTGGGCAACACTACAGGGTATGACGTGGTGGCACTAATTGGTGGAATGAATACGCGACCTTCAATCGTCAACCATTACAATTATGCTGAGTAACATTACTTTGACAGGCGGGAGGTCAATTTGATCCCGGACGTATCTCAGGCGCTGGCCTGGCTGGAAAACCACCCTCAGGCTCTGAAGGGTATTCAGCGTGGTCTTGAGCGTGAAACGCTGCGCGTTAACGCGGACGGTAGCTTAGCGACGACGGGTCACCCGAAGGCGTTAGGCTCGGCGCTGACACATAAATGGATCACAACCGATTTCGCTGAAGCGCTGCTGGAGTTCATTACGCCGGTGGACGGCGATATCGATCATATGCTGACGATCCTGCGCGACATCCATCGCTACACTGCGCGCAATCTTGGCGATGAGCGCATGTGGCCGCTCAGCATGCCGTGCTATATCGAGCAGGGCCAGGAGATTGAGCTGGCGCAGTACGGCACGTCAAACATTGGCCGGCTGAAAACGCTCTATCGCGAAGGTCTGAAAAATCGCTACGGCGCACTCATGCAGACTATCTCTGGCGTGCACTACAATTTCTCTTTGCCGATGGCGTTCTGGCAGGCGAAGGGGGGAGAAACGGATAAAGAAGCGATCTCCGCCGGTTATTTCCGTCTGATCCGCAACTATTACCGTTTCGGCTGGGTGATTCCGTATCTGTTTGGCGCGTCGCCTGCCATTTGCTCATCGTTCCTGCAGGGGAAACCGACCACGCTGCCGTTCGAAAAGACGGAGTGCGGAATGTACTATCTCCCGTACGCGACTTCTCTGCGCATGAGCGATCTGGGCTATACCAATAAATCGCAAAGCAATCTCGGTATTACGTTTAACGAATTGCACGAATATGTGGCAGGATTGAAGCGGGCGATCAAAACCCCGTCGGAAGAGTACGCGAAAATCGGCCTCGAAAAAGACGGAAAGCGCCTGCAAATCAACAGTAACGTATTGCAGATTGAAAACGAACTGTATGCGCCAATTCGTCCGAAGCGCGTGACGCGCAGCGGAGAAACGCCGTCGGATGCGCTGCAGCGCGGCGGCATTGAATACATTGAAGTGCGCTCGCTGGACATCAACCCGTTCTCACCGATTGGCGTTGACGAGCAGCAGGTTCGCTTCCTGGATCTGTTTATGGTCTGGTGCGCGCTGGCGGATGCGCCGGAAATGAGTTCAGATGAATTGCTTTGTACGCGCACGAACTGGAACCGCGTAATTCTGGAAGGGCGCAAGCCTGGCCTGACGTTAGGCATTGGCTGCGAAACGGCGCAGTTCCCGCTGGCTAAGGTGGGTAAAGATCTGTTCCACGACCTGAAGCGTGTTGCCCGGACAATGGACAGCATCGACGGCGGCGACGCGTATCAACAGATCTGCGACCAGCTGGTGGAAAGTTTTGATAATCCGGAACTGACGTTCTCTGCGCGCATTCTGCGTTCTATGATTGATCAGGGCATTGGCGGCACGGGGCGTTCACTCTCAGCGGAGTACCGTGAGATGCTGATGCAGGAGCCGTTAGAAGTGCTGAGCGAAGCGGATTTTGTCGCGGAACGCGAGGCGTCCGTTGTGCGTCAGACAGAGGTTGAAGCGGCGGATACCGAGTCGTTTGAGGCGTTTCTGGCGAAGCAGGCTTAAGCAGAAAAGAAAAAGGCCACATCGCTGTGGCCAAAATATACATCTCTGAATTCAGGGATGATGATAACAAATGCGCGTCTTTCATATACTCAGACGCGCGTTCTGTAGAAGAGTTCAGTTTATTTTAAAAAAATCACTATCGGAGGTGACGTATGCCGTTATTAGATAGCTTTACTGTCGACCATACCCGTATGGAAGCACCTGCAGTCCGCGTGGCGAAGACCATGCACACCCCGCACGGCGACACGATCACCGTCTTCGATCTGCGCTTCTGCGTGCCGAATAAAGAAGTGATGCCGGAGAAAGGCATTCACACTCTGGAACACCTGTTCGCCGGTTTCATGCGTGACCACCTGAACGGCAACGGCGTTGAGATCATCGACATTTCTCCGATGGGCTGCCGTACCGGCTTTTACATGAGCCTGATTGGTCAGCCGGAAGAGAAACGCGTCGCCGATGCGTGGAAAGCGGCCATGGAAGACGTGCTGAAGGTGAAAGAGCAGAACCAAATCCCTGAGCTGAACGTTTACCAGTGCGGAACTTACCAGATGCACTCTCTGGAAGAAGCGCAGGACATTGCCCGTCACATCATCGAGCGTGATGTTCGCGTGAACAGCAACGAAGAGCTGGCCCTGCCAAAAGAAAAACTGCAGGAGCTGCACATCTAGTGCACCTTTTCCCTCTCCCACCGGGAGAGGGTAGGGTGAGGGTGGTTTAACCCCATGACCACAACCTCTACGTTCTCCTTTACCCATCGTCCCCTCGTTCCGTTTGCCCATGATTACGTTCACGGCGACAGCGAGCCGTGGCACGAGCACGACTGCGCACAGCTGCTGCACAGCCTGACGGGCGTCGTGCGGGTCGATACGGCATCAGGCTGTTGGGTTGTTCCTCCCGGGCGCGGCGTCTGGCTACCGGCGGGAACACAGCACTCGCTTCGCATCACCGGCAACGTTGCAGCGCGAACGCTGTTTGTCGATCCGCTGGCGCGGGCCGATCTCCCGGCCACCTGCCAGATCGTGCAGATCGCACCGCTGTTGCGCGAGCTTATCCTCGTCTCCCTTACTTTACCTGAATCGTACTCACCGGGAAGCCGGGATGAGCGCGTCTATGAGCTCATTCTGGATGAAATTCGCACTATGCCGGTGCTGCCGTTTCACCTGCCGGAGCCGGAAAGTGAAGCGTTACGCCAGCTGTGTCGGCAGGTCCGTCAGTCACCAGGTGAAAGCTGGAGCGGTCAACAGAGCGCGAGCCTGCTGGGCATGAGCGAGCGCACCCTGAACCGCCATTTTCAGCAGCAAACGGGATTAAGCTACGGCGAGTGGTTGAGAAGGGCGCGTCTGCTGGAAGCCTTAGTGCGGCTGGCGCAGGGCCAGCCGGTATTACGCGTGGCGCTGGATCTTGGATACGGCAGCCACAGCGCCTTTACGGCAATGTTCCGCCGGGTGATGGGCCTTTCACCCAGCGATTACTTTAAGAACGACTAACCGCGTTAAACAGAGCCTGAAGCGACGCGCGCGCCACGTCGCTGTCAATGCCCACGCCCCAGCTGCTGGTGCCGTCCTGGAACAGGCAGCGAATATAGGCCACCGAGCGGCTGTCGCTGCGTTCACCCAGCGTATGCTCGTGATAATCCTTAATCACAAACGGCGCGTTGACCCAGCGGCTTAAACCCTGAGCGGCAGCGGAGAGCAGCCCGTTACCCTGACCCTCCAGCTGACGGGTTCCCCTCTGCG
This sequence comes from Enterobacter sp. MG-EB028, assembly GCF_056673305.1. Lineage (NCBI taxonomy): Bacteria > Pseudomonadati > Pseudomonadota > Gammaproteobacteria > Enterobacterales > Enterobacteriaceae > Enterobacter > Enterobacter sp. MG-EB028. Next base: position 3,757,362 of record NZ_CP195079.1, on the reverse strand, counting down.
TGACGACGCTTGCCGTCAGCCGCAGCTGGCCATCCTGCTGGCCGTCACTGCGGTAGGATTGCAGCGCAAACTGCGGCGTGGTCACCAGCCCGTAGCGGGTGCGGAACAGCTGCCAAAGCGCGTTCTGCGTCATCTCTTTTCCGTGGCGGTCGGTTTCCTGCTGCACGTGCTGGCTGAAATCCTGCTGCAGGGCGCGGGGCAGTTTCAGCCCATGATTTTGCTCGATAAGCCACGCGCTGCCGCTTTTTCCTGACTGGCTGTTCACGCGGATCACCGCTTCGTAGGTGCAGCCGATATCCTGTGGATCGACGGGCAGATAGGGCATCTCCCAGCGATCGCCAGGCCTGCGGGCATCAAAGCCTTTCTTGATGGCATCCTGGTGCGAGCCGGAGAAAGCAGTATAGGCCAGCCGTCCTGCCCAGGGATGGCGCGGGTGCACCGGCAGCTGATTGCAGGTTTCCACTGTTTCCACCACCCGGTTCATGTCGCTGAAATCCAGATTCGGGCTAATGCCCTGGCTGTAGAGGTTCATCGCCAGCGTCACCAGACAGACGTTGCCCGTGCGTTCACCGTTGCCGAACAGGCAGCCCTCCACGCGGTCCGCGCCCGCCATTACGGCCAACTCGGCGCTGGCAACGCCGGTACCTCGGTCATTATGCGGATGCACGCTGATGCAGACGTCGCGGCGGCGGCTGAAGTGGCGACAGAAATACTCAATTTGGTCGGCATAGACGTTTGGCGTGCTGACCTCGACGGTGGCGGGTAAGTTGATAATCATCGGACGCGCATCGCACGGCTGCCAGATCTCCGCCACGGCTTCACAAATCTCCAGCGCAAACTCCGGCTCGGTAAAGCAGAAGGTTTCCGGGGAGTACTCGTACTGCCAGCAGGTATCCGGGTTCTCTTCGCACAGCTGGCGGATAAGGCGCGTGGCGCGCGTGGCCAGCTCAACGATCTGCGCTTTCTCCATGCCGAATACCAGGCGGCGGAACAGCGGGGCGGTGGCGTTATACAGGTGGATGGTCGCCTGCTTCGCGCCACGCAGGGATTCGAAAGTGCGATGAATGAGATCTTCCCGCGCCTGAGTTAACACCTGAATCGTGACGTCATCCGGGATGCGGTTCTCTTCGATCAGTTGGCGCACAAAGTTGAAGTCGGTCTGCGAGGCGGACGGGAAGGCCACCTCTATTTCTTTAAACCCGCAACCCAGCAGCAGGTCCCAGAACTGCAGCTTGCGCGCGCTGTCCATCGGCTCGGCAAGCGCCTGGTTGCCGTCGCGTAAGTCGGTCGAGAGCCAGCGCGGCGCGCGGGTGATGCGTTGCTCCGGCCAGCGACGGTCGGGCAATGAAACGGTGGGATAGGGTTGGTATTTGTCGGCGGGTGTGTTCAGCATGATGCGCTCCTGTTGTCTTTTCACTATCGTGAATTGATTTCAGGAGCGCTGCTTTATCGAAACTGACAATCGCTGTCGCGTTCTGGACAACGCGAATTAGTGCGCGCCACCGCCGCCGCTACCGGCGCCAAACGGCGGTTTAGCAAACCACACCAGCCCCAGCAGGACGATGAAGATCCCCGCCGATATCCAGAAAATCTCGTTCGCCGAGATAATCAGCCCCTGGTTAGTGATCTGCTGGGCAATCCAGCCGGAGGCCTGCTGCTCCGTCATCCCCATCCCCTCAAGCTGGCTGTACATCTGCTGAGCGTTAGGGTTGAACGGGTTCACCGCTTCGGTCAGCTGGGCATGGTGCATCGATTCACGGTTGGTCCACAGCGTGGTGGTGATCGACGTCCCGATAGAGCCCGCCAGCGTACGGGTGAAGTTCGACAGGCTCGATGCTGCCGCCATGCGCTCGGGCGGCAAGCCGGAGAGCGTAATGGTGGTCAGCGGCATAAAGAAGCACGCCACGGCAAAGCCCTGAATGAACTGCGGCCACGCGGAGGCGCCAAAGTCCATTCCCGGTTCGAACGTATACGCGCGCCAGTAGAAGCACACGGCGTACATAATGAAGCTGAACGTCACCAGCCTGCGCATGTCGAGCTTATGGGCAAAGCGGCCAATAATCGGCGACAGCAGAACCGGTATTAACCCGACAGGTGCAGACGCCAGCCCCGCCCAGGTCGCGGTATAACCGTACACCTCCTGCAGCAGCTGCGGCAGCAGAACAATCGCGCCGAAGTAGAGCATATAGGCGAGGCTGATACACAGACAGCCGATGGTGAAGTTTCGCGATTTGAAGAGCGAGAGATCGACTATCGGGTTATCGTCCGTCAGCTCCCAGACAATCAGGAAGCTAATGGCGACCACGGCGACCACCGTCAGCACGATGATTTCCGTAGAGGCAAACCAGTCCAGCTCTTTACCGCGGTCGAGCATGATCTGCAGGCTACCGATGCCGACAACCAGCAGCGCCAGCCCGATGCCGTCAATGCGCCGCTGTTCGGTCCGCGTTTCGCGACCGCGCAGAGACTGCAGCGTCATCAGCACCACCAGCGCACCGATGGGCACGTTGATGAAGAAGATCCAGCCCCAGTGGTAGTTATCGCTAATATAGCCGCCGAGGATAGGCCCGCAAATCGGCGCGACAATCACGGTCATCGACCACAGCGCCAGCGCGATGGAGCGTTTGGCAGGCGGATAGTTGTTCAGCAGCAAACTCTGGGACAGCGGGATCAGCGGCCCGGCGACAATCCCCTGAATGACGCGGAAGAAGATCAGCATCGTCAGGCTGCTGGACATGCCGCACGCCCAGGAGGCCAGCACGAACAGGATTGTCGACCAGAGGAACAGCTTCACCTCACCGACGCGCTTCGCCAGCCAGCCGGTGATCGGAATGGAGATGGCGTTTGCCACCCCAAACGAGGTAATGACCCAGGTCCCCTGGCTCAGCGACGAGCCAAGGTTACCGGCGATCGTTGGGATCGCCACGTTTGCGATGGTGGAGTCCAGCACCTGCATGAATGTCGCCAGCGACAGCGCGATGGTCATAATGACCAGCTGCGCGCCTTCCAGCGGTTTTTGCGGCTTTTGCTGTTGCATAACGCTCACCTTCGGATTAACCGGCGTTTGCCTTCACGATGTCATCGATCAGCTTGTTGACCGGATCGAGGCTAATTTCACGGGCGTTACTTTCATAAGCCGGCGTGCTTCGCACCTGGCTTGCGAGGATTTGACCGTCGCGGTTGGCGGTATCGACCGTCACAAGCGTTGAGAGGCCGATACGCAGCGGGTGATCCGCCAGCTGTTTGGCATCCAGTTCGATACGCACGGGCAGACGCTGAACCACTTTGATCCAGTTACCGGTGGCGTTCTGCGCAGGCAGCAGGGAGAAGGCGCTGCCGGTCCCCATATCCAGGCCAACCACTTTCCCGGTGTACTTCACGTCATCGCCGTAGATGTCGCTGACGACCGTCGCGGTCTGGCCGATACGCATATGGGCAAGCTGCGTCTCTTTAAAGTTAGCGTCTACCCACAGGTTGTCTGCCGGCACGACCGCCATCAGCGGCGTGGTTGGGCTAATCTGCGCTCCTGGCTGGACGGAACGGCGGGAGACGTAACCGGTCATCGGGCTGACGATTTTAGTACGCTGCAGGGCAAGCCACGCGTTGCGCACTTCGGTCGCCGCCTGCTGCACGGCGGGCTGGTTTTCCAGGCTGGTGCCGAGCACCATCGCCTGGTTGGCGTTGTACTGCTGAATGGCCACGTCAAGCTGTGCCTGAGCGCTGGCAACCGCGTCGCGCGCGTGCTGCAGCTCTTCACGGCCAATCAGGTTGGCGGTGCCGAGCGGAACGCGGCGGTTCAGGTCGCTCTGCGCCTGCGCCAGCGCGGTTTTCTGCACGTCGATGTTGGCCTGCAGCTGCTTACTGTTGATCATCAGCTGGCGGGTCTGACGGACGCTGGAGGCCAGCGCGGTCTGGGCTTTCTCAAAGGCCTGCTGGGCATCGGTTGGATCGAGGGTCACCAACACATCGCCTTTTTGCACAAAGTCGGTATTGTCAGCCCAGACTTTCGTCACGCTGCCCGACACCTGCGCCATAATCTGTACCTGGTTCCCTGCCACGTATGCGTCGTCAGTCTCTTCTGCATGACGCAATACTAAAAACCAATAGATCCCATATGCCACGGCAATAATAATAAAGAGCAAGGTCAACAGAAGAAGGGCACTTTTACGTTTGCCTTTCTTGTTGGCCGGTTGCTGCGGGGTAGTGCTCTCCGCATTTGCGCTCATTGTTGTTCTCCACGATCTTCTTATTTTCACATCGGCTGAGCCGACCTGTTGTCAGAAAGGCCAGCAGTGTGACGTGCTGGCCTGTCGGTTTTCTTTTATAAATCTGGATTGTTGAGCGTGTCGTCGCGTTAGCGCAGCGCCTCAAGAACTGCGCCTTCTTCATCCATCTGGTCCAGACGGGTGAGCAGCTTGCGAGTGATGTGCTCAAGCTGGTCGCGCTCGGCGGTGCTGAGGGCAGACCAGAGTTTGTGCAGGCAATTGTGCTGAGGTGGCAGCACCTCACGCAGGAACTGGTGACCTTTATCGGTCAATTGCAGATGCAGGCAGCGGCGATCGTTATCGCTTTCACGGCGCTCAATCCAGCCGCGCTTTTCCAGCTCATCAGCAATACGGGTCGCATTGGTACGGGACGATCCCAGCGCGCAGCTCAGCTCAGAAGGCTGAATACTGTGGTTTTCCTGAGACTCCAGCGTAATCAACGCCATAAACAACGTCTCGTTAATCCCTTGAGCTTTCAGCATTTTATTACGATTTTCCAGCAGTTTACCCTGCATGTGCATGCACAGGCGGGTCAGCAGGATCTCCTGATACGGGAAGTCCTCATGACGACTGGCGCGGAATTTAAGCATTTGTTCAATGGGCGTAAACGAACTATCCATTTTGGGCATAACCTCATTAATTACAGCCGATATAGTAACGATGGTGACAAATAATGTAAATGGATTATTTGTGCGGTTATATCCGCCAAATGAATGCCACCATCAGAAAGCGCCGGGTAAGTCCGTGACCCGGTGAGCACAGAAAGCGTAGGGTATGAACCCGCTGAAGAGAGGATGTGAGGACGGGGGTCTGAACTATTCATGCCAATTGTAGATATGTCACCCACATTAAAATTTCTGGGATAAATGATTACGTTTACATTAACAGACTGCCGGGCCCCTTTACACCCTAAGAGGCCCAAAGCAATGTAAAACTTAGTGAATTGCTTCCTGACGATGGTAGCCGCGCCACCACACAACAAGGTTAAGCGCGGCGACGATTGCGCCAATTCCGCACACACCTGACCAGCCGGCGTGCTGCCATGCCGACGCCGAAATTAACGAACCTGCTGCCCCACCAATGAAGTAGCTGGTCATGTATCCGGCCGTGAGGCGGTTACGCGCCTCGGGCTTCACGCGGTAAATCACGGTCTGGTTGGTGATATGCACACCCTGTACGGTGAGATCCAGCACCAGAATACCGACGATCAGCGCCAGCACCGAGATGTGTCCATACCAGATAGCCGCCCAGGAGAGCAGGAGCAAAACCAGTCCGGCGGTCGTGGTGATATGCGATTTGCCTTTGTCGGCCAGCCCGCCTGCCGGGCGCGCGCCCAATGCACCGGCGGCACCGGCCAGGCCGAACAGACCAATCACCCCTTCTGAATAGTTAAACGGCGGTGCGGCGAGCAGAAATGCCATCGACGTCCAGAGAATGCTGAAGTTAGCGAAGGTTAGACACCCCAGCAGAGCGCGGGTGCGCAGCAGTTTATCCTGCGTGAACAGGCTAAACACGGAGGCCAGAAGCTGCGGGTAATTCAGGTGGTTCTCCTGCTTCACCTTCGGCAGCCCGCGCCACAGCGCCAGCGCCATCACCACCATCAATACGCTCGCCACCCAGTAAACGGTGCGCCAGCCGCCGAGGCTTGCCAGCAGCCCGGCAACGGTACGCGCCAGCAGGATCCCGAGCAGCAGGCCGCTCATAATGGTACCCACCACCTTGCCGCGTTTTTCCGGGGAGGCAAGGGTTGCCGCGAGGGGCACCAGAATTTGCGCGACGACGGAAAACAGTCCCGTTAGCGCGGTGCCGACAATCATCATCGCCAGCGACTGGCTGCTGGCGGTGATCAGCATGCCGCCTGCGGCCAGAAGCGTCATCGAAACAATCAGCATCCGGCGTTCAAACATATCTCCGAGCGGCACCAGGAACAGCAGCCCGGCGGCGTAGCCAAGCTGTGCGGCGGTGACGATAAAGCCTGCCGAGCTGGCGGAAAGGACAAACGCGCGGGCGATAGTATCGAGCAGAGGCTGCGAGTAATAGTTGCTGGCGACTGCCAGACCCGTTGCCACGGACATCAAAAGGATGAGTGCGGGACTAAGCCCCTGAGTTGTTTTCGTCATTGGTTTCAGGAATCGTTAGTTAAGTGATTATTTTTCCGGAAACTATAATAACCAATGATTGTGAATGTTGGGGGATTGTTATGTGTGTGTTTGTGCGGTTTGGGTTGGGTGCGGTTTGAGCCCCTCACCCCGGCCCTCTCCCCGAAGGGGAGAGGGTGTATAAAGTCCCCTCTCCCCTTCGGGGAGAGGGTTAGGGTGAGGGGTGTTGTTTTTACTTCTGCGCTTCAAGCGCCTCTTTCACCCAGCCGTCAAACTGCTGCTGGTGAGCTTTGATCCAGCCGTCCACGTGGCCTTTCACATCCGCCTCAGAGGATTTGCCCGCGTGCATCATCGCATTCTGGGCGTTGATGTCCGCCAGCGGGAGCTTCATCACCGAGAACAGCTTCGCCGCCGCCGGGTTTTTCTCCGCCCAGGCTTTATTAGCCACGATATGCATGGTGTTCACCGGGAAGCCGTAGTTCATGCCGTTCGGCAGTTTGGTGTCGATATCTTTCTGCTCGCCCGGCAGGGAGGAGAACGGTACCTGCAGCCACACCACGTCTTTACCCGGCTTCAGCACGTCGCTCACCCAGTACGGTGTCCAGGTGTAGTAGATCACCGGTTTCCCCTCTTTAAAGCGGGCAATGGTGTCGGCCATCATCGCTGAATAGTTGCCGTGGCTCACGTCGACGGTTTTCGCCAGATCGAACGCTTTGTTCTGGTGGTTAATCACCGCTTCACAGCCCCAGCCCGGCGAGCAGCCCATCATGTCGGCCTTGCCGTCACCGTTAGTGTCGAACAGTCTGGCGATCTTCGGATCTTTCAGCTGTTCAATATTGGTGATGTGATACTTATCCGCGGTTTTCTTGTCGATCAGATAACCCTGAGCCGCACCCGTCACGAAGGTGCCTTCGCGATAGAATTTCTTGTCGCCACCGGCGGCGGCATACATGTCGTCGTGCAGCGGCTGCCAGTTCACCGCGGTAAAGGTGGCGTCACCGGAGGCAATCGAGGTGTAGCCCACGTTGTAATCCACTTCGCTCGGCGTATTGACCGTATAGCCCAGCTTCTCCAGCGCGCGGCTGACGATCAGGGTCTGGAAGCTCTCTTCCGAAATGGTGCTCTGCACCGGCTGCACGGTAATGCCTTTACCCGGCAGGTCAGCGGCAAACGCGCTGGTGGAGACAAGGGTGGCAAACGCTGTAGCAAAAAGTACGCTCTGTCGCATCGTTGTTCCTTATTTTGTAAATGGGCGGGTCAGTAACCCGACGGGGCCGGTGGTATACCAGCGACGGTTGCCGCGACTGCGTGAATCACGACCGACGGCCTGAGTCAGGCGATCGAGAATAATGGCGAGGATCACAATCCCGACGCCGCCAACGGTGGCCAGCCCCATGTCGAGACGGCCAATGCCGCGCAGCACCATCTGGCCCAGTCCGCCAACGGCGATCATCGAGGCGATCACCACCATCGACAGGGCCAGCATCAGCGTCTGGTTAACGCCTGCCATGATGGTCGGCATCGCCAGCGGGAGCTGAACCTTAAACAGCATCTGGCGCGGGCTGGCACCAAACGAGCGCGAGGCCTCAATCAGATCCGCAGGTACCTGGTTAATCCCCAGGATGGTCAGACGAATAATCGGCGGCAGGGCGAAGATAATGGTCACCACCACGCCCGGCACGTTACCGATGCCGAACAGCATCACGATAGGCACCAGATAGACGAACGCCGGCGTGGTCTGCATTGCATCCAGCAGCGGACGAATAATCTTCGCGGCCCGCGGGCTGCGCGCCAGCCAGATCCCCATCGGTAGCCCGATGACGATGCAGAAGAGCAGGGCGGTCAGCACCAGCGCCAGCGTGATCATTGCCTGCGACCACGCGCCAATCGCGCCGATGGCAATCAGCGAAATCAGCGTGGCGATGCCCATCCCCGCGCTGCCGAACTGCCAGGCAATCAGGGAGAACAGGATAATGGCCACCGGCGCAGGCATGCCCAGCATCAGCTGCTGGAAGCCGTTCAGGATGTAGTCCACCGGGACGCGGATCCCCTGGAACACCGGACGGAAGTGCGTGACCACCCAGTCGATCCCCTCCGTAACCCAGCTGTCCAGCGGGATCAGGGTTTTATGGAACGGATCCATGATGTTGAAGTGTTCTGGCGCAGGCGCGGGCGCGCTGTTCAGCCAGTCTGCCGCGCCGCCGCCGTCGGCAGGTGCAGGCGTGGAGCCCCATGCGTCGGCGGATTGCGCAGCGCTGTCCGCTGCCTCTGTGGTGCCCCACGGGTTAGTTTGATCGGTCATTGTTTGCCCCCTCGCGATCTAAAGCCTGCAGCAGCATCCGTTTGGAGATGATGCCGACGTACTGTTGTTCCTCACCCACGACCGGCACGGCGCACGGCGCCTGGCCCACGTGAGAGAGCAACTCGCTGAGCGGCGTTTCGGCGTCCACGGCAAGCGGAGCGTCAATTAACGCCGCATCGATCCCCTGATTTTCGCTAAGCGCGGTTTTCAGAGAGTCGATGGAGACAACGCCGACAAATTTATTGCCGCGTTCAACCAGATAACCGTATTCACGGTCTTCGTCCTGCAGCAGCTTAAGGGCGGAGCGCGGGCCGAAGCCTGGCGTTTTACGGATAATGCCGTTCGGCGTTCGGCGCGCAATATCTTTAGCGCTAAATACCTGGCTAATATCCACGCCGCGGAAGAAGGTTCGCACGTAATCATTCGCCGGATTATTCAGAATTTCATCCGGCGTGCCGACCTGCACCACCTCTCCGTTTTGCATAATGGCAATTCGGTCGCCAATACGCATGGCTTCGTCTAAATCGTGGGAAATAAAGACAATAGTTCGCTGATGTCTGGCCTGTAATTTTACCAGCTCATCCTGCATCTCGGTGCGAATTAACGGATCGAGGGCTGAGAAGGCTTCATCCATTAATAATATGTCTGGATTAATGGCCAACGCGCGGGCTAATCCCACGCGCTGACGCATACCGCCGGAAAGTTCATCCGGATACGCGTGAGCATAATTCTCAAGCCCCACCTGGCGCAGGGCATCAAGGGCTTTTTCCTGACGTTCCTGAGCGGGCGTGCCGGCTAATTCCATGCCAAAGGCGGTATTATCCAGCACCGTCATGTGCGGCATCAGCGCGAATGACTGAAACACCATTGCGATCTTCTTTCTGCGCACCTCGCGAAGCTCGGCGTCTGATATTCTGGCGATATCCACACCGTCAATCAGCACCTGCCCGCGGGTGGGTTCAATCAGGCGATTGAGAAGGCGAACCATAGTGGATTTACCCGAACCGGATAACCCCATGATGACAAAAATCTCGCCTTCTTCAATGGCCAGACTGGCGTCTTTAACGCCAAGCGATAGCCCGGTTTTTTCCAGAATTTGCTCTTTCGAAAGGCCTTTCTCAATATATTTGAATGCGCGCTGCGGGTGCTCGCCAAATACTTTATAAAGATTTTTCACTTCTAATTTAATTGCCATGCAATAGAGAGTGTCCTGTTATTTGTTTATGTCGATATGATTACCATGGTAAATTGTTAACGGGCATAACCCTAACATACTCAGAATCTGAGACAACCCTGGGTTTGCTTATGACGTGAATTTTCAGGTAAGCGAAGCGGCTGAATTTCCCATGAATAAAGGGCTGAGGGCAGTTTGAATTTTTCTCATTTTTTTTGCTGCGGCATCAGGAAATTTCGCCTGAATCGGTGTGATTCAGGCGAATATGACGCGGAAATTACAGTGTAGTTGTTTTGTAAATATTAGAGAGAGAATTGTTGGGTTTATATTAAATTAACGAACGTTAGCGTTCATTAAAAATCCCAGTCTTCATCCTCGGTTTCCACCGCCTTGCCCATCACATACGATGAGCCGGATCCCGAGAAGAAGTCGTGGTTTTCATCGGCATTCGGCGACAGCGCCGCCAGGATCGCCGGGTTCACCTCCGCCATCTCCGGCGGGAACAGCGCGTCGTAACCAAGGTTCATCAGCGCTTTGTTCGCGTTGTAGCAGAGAAACGCTTTTACGTCCTCTTCCCAGCCCGTTCCGGCGTACAATTCTTCGGTATAGTTCAGTTCGTTGTCGTACAGATCCATCAGCAAATCGAGCGCAAAACCTTTGAGCTCCTCGCGTTTCTCCGGACTGACTTTCTCCAGCCCTTTCTGGTATTTATAGCCGATGTAATACCCGTGAACCGCCTCGTCACGAATGATGAGTCGAATCAAATCGGCGGTGTTGGTGAGCTTGCCCCGGCTCGACCAGTACATGGGCAGCCAGAAGCCGGAATAGAAGAGGAAGGATTCCAGGAACACGCTGGCGATCTTCTTCTTCAGCGGCTCGTCGGCGCGGTAATATTCCAGCACCAGCTCCGCCTTTCGCTGCAACGACTCGCTCTCTTCACTCCAGGCGTAGGCCGCGTCCACGTCTTTGGTCTGGCACAGCGTGGAGAAAATCGAGCTGTAGGAGCGGGCATGTACCGCCTCCATAAAGCTGATGTTCGACATCACCGCCTCTTCGTGCGGCGTCAGCGCGTCGCTCATCAGTGCGGGGGCACCCACGGTATTCTGGATGGTGTCCAGCAGCGTCAGGCCGGTAAAGACGCGGATCGTCAGCTGCTGCTCGGCGTGGCTCAGCGTCTGCCAGGCTGGAATATCGTTTGAGAGCGGCACCTTTTCCGGCAGCCAGAAGTTGCTGGTCAGGCGGTTCCACACCTCCAGGTCTTTATCATCCTGGATTTTATTCCAGTTAACGGCACTCACGCGTGACAGTTTCATCCTTTCTCCTTACAGCGCGCAGGACACGCAGCCTTCGATTTCGGTACCTTCCAGCGCAAGCTGGCGCAGGCGAATGTAGTAGAGCGTTTTGATGCCTTTCTTCCAGGCGTAGATCTGCGCTCTGTTGATATCCCGCGTGGTGGCGGTGTCCGGGAAGAAGAGCGTCAGCGACAGCCCCTGATCCACGTGCTTTGTCGCTTCGGCGTAGGTATCGATGATTTTTTCCGGGCCGATCTCATACGCATCCTGGTAAAGCGCCAGGTTCTCGTTGGTCATAAACGGGGCGGGGTAGTAAACGCGCCCGGTTTTGCCTTCCTTACGAATTTCAATTTTCGACACGATCGGGTGAATGCTCGACGTGGCGTGGTTGATGTAGGAAATCGAACCGGTTGGCGGCACGGCCTGCAGGTTCTGGTTGTAGATGCCGTAGCGCATCACGTCGTCACGCAGCTGCTGCCACATCTCTCGCGTCGGCAGGGTAATCCCCGCGCGGGCGAACAGTTCGCGCACTTTTTCGGTTTTTGGCTGCCAGTCGCCTTCCAGATACTGGCTGAAATATTCCCCGCTGGCGTAGCGGGATTGCTCAAAGCCTGCGAACCGCTGGCTGCGCTCGCGCGCCAGCATCATCGAGGTGTGCAGCGCGTGCCAGGTGACGGTGTAGAAATAGAGGTTGGTGAAATCCAGCCCTTCCGGACTGCCGTAGGCGATACCTTCCCGCGCCAGATAACCGTGCAGGTTCATCTGCCCCAGGCCAATGGCATGCGATGCGGCGTTACCCGCCTCGATGGAGGGCACGCTGCGGATGTGGCTCATGTCTGAGACCGCCGTCAGCCCGCGAATGGCGGTCTCCACCGTGCGGCCAAAATCCGGCGAATCCATGGTGTGAGCAATATTGAGCGACCCGAGGTTGCAGGAGATATCTTTGCCGATTTCCGCATAGTCCAGGTTCTCGTCGTAGGCGGACGCGCTGTTGACCTGCAAGATCTCCGAGCACAGGTTGCTCATGTTGATACGCCCGGCGATCGGGTTGGCACGGTTCACCGTGTCCTCGAACATGATGTACGGATAACCGGACTCAAACTGAATTTCGGCCAGCGTCTGGAAGAAATCGCGGGCGTTGATGTATTTTTTACGAATGCGCTCGTCGGCCACCAGCTCGTCGTACAGCTCGCTGATGGCCACGTCGCCAAACGCTTTGCCGTAAATACGCTCAATATCATAGGGCGAGAAGAGCGCCATCTCGGCATTCTCTTTAGCCAGTTTAAAAGTAATATCCGGGATCACCACGCCGAGCGACAGGGTTTTGATGCGGATTTTTTCGTCGGCGTTTTCGCGTTTGGTATCGAGAAAACGCAGAATGTCCGGGTGATGCGCATGCAGGTAAACCGCTCCCGCGCCCTGACGTGCGCCAAGCTGGTTGGCATAGGAGAACGCGTCTTCCAGCATCTTCATCACCGGGATTACCCCGGAGGACTGGTTTTCGATGCGCTTGATCGGCGCACCCGCTTCACGCAGGTTCGAGAGCAGAAACGCCACGCCGCCGCCGCGTTTGGAAAGCTGCAGTGCCGAGTTCACCGCGCGACCAATCGACTCCATATTGTCCTCGATGCGCAGGAGGAAGCAGGAGACCAGCTCGCCGCGCTGGGCTTTACCGCAGTTGAGAAACGTCGGCGTGGCGGGCTGGAAGCGGCCGGAGAGGATCTCCTCCGTCAGCCTTTCGGCCAGCGCTTCGTCGCCCTGGGCCAGCGTCAGCGCCACCATCACGGTGCGATCTTCAAAGCTTTCCAGGTAGCGTTTGCCGTCGAAGGTTTTCAGGGTGTAGCTGGTGTAATACTTCCACGCGCCGAGGAAGGTCTGGAAACGAAAACCGCTGGCATGGGCGCGCTCAAACAGATTCACCACGAAAGCGCGGTTATAGCGGGCCAGCGCGCGTTCCTCGTAATAACCTTCGTTAACCAGATAGTCGAGACGTTCCTGCTGGCTGCCAAAAGCGACGCTGTTCGGACGGACGTGGGCCGCGAAAAAGGCTTCTACCGCCTCGCGATCTTTGCCAAACTGAATGCGCCCCTCCCGGTCATAGAGGTTAAGCATCGCGTTTAATGCGTGGTAGTCCGGCGTTGCCTGAATTACCCGTTCTGCGGTTGTCGTTGCCAAAATTCGTTCACTCCTTTACGCACGTTTTCTACGTCCTGCTGTGTCCCCATCAGTTCGAAACGATAGAGATACGGCACGCCGCATTTTTGAGAGATGACATCCCCGGCGCGGCCATACGCATCGCCGAAATTACGATTGCCCGCCGCGATCACGCCCCGAATCAGCTCCCGGTTATGAGGATCGTTCAGAAAGCGGATCACCTGGCGAGGCACCGCTCCCGCCGTACCGCCCCCGCCATAGCTGGGCACCACCAGAATGTAAGGTTCGTCTACCTGAATACGCTCCCGCTCGTTGAGCGGAATACGCACCGCAGGCAGTCCGAGGCGCTCAATAAAGCGGAGCGTGTTTTCCGAGCTGCTGGAAAAGAAGACCAGCCTGCTCATGCACGCGTGGCCTGAGCGCTCAGGCGGTTAATCATGTCCGGGCGAAAGCCAGACCAGCTGGTGTCACCGGCAACCACCACCGGAAGCTGACGAAATCCCTGCGCGCGCAGGGTATCGGCGGCCTCGGGCTGCTGGTCGATATTCACCATCTCAAACGCCACGCCGCGGCTCTCCATCGCCCGTTTGGTGGCGTGGCACTGAACACAGTCATTACGAGTGTAAATAATAATGCTCATGATTCGTATTTCCATTTAGAATGAGAAAAGGGCGCGAGTTAACGCGTCAGGTAGTGTGTGTCTTTCTAAAGAGAATACTAGATGTAGTTGAGATAAGATTCAACCATACAAGATATGGGAAATTCAGATTGATGTTGCCCTGATGATGAGCACAGCGGGGCAGGGCTGGCTGTACGGGTTTTTCGGGTGTGAAGGCAAAGAAAAGCCCCGGCGCCAGAGGCTACCGGGGCGGATAAGTCAGACTTACTTACGCAGGCTGAGCAGGGCACCGACAAAGATGCCGACCGCCGCGACGGTTCCCAGCGTACAAAGTGGTTTTTCACGTACGAAGGTCGTAGCGCAGCTTGCCATATCGCAGGCCGCCTGTGTGGCGCGTGAACGTCCGTTCATGCGGGCGCGGGTTTCACGGAGCAGAGACTGAGCCTTACGTTTTGCGGCATCCGCTTCGTCCTTCGCGTCAGTACCCCAGGACTTCAGCACCTCTTCCAGCGTGTCCGCTAATTGGCTGACATCATTACGAATATCCTGAGCGTCGTCGTTAATATCGTTTCGGTTCGGTCTGTTAAACATACGATCCTCCGTAATTTTGTGTTCCTGATGAGTTTAGTTCAGAAATTTAATATCTGAAGCGCATCACGCGTTATCCGGCAGTTTATGGACTATTCTGAAAGCCCTGCTAATGCTGAATACTGTAAGGTTGCCGGGCAGGAAAAGATAACGAGGAAAAGATATGTATTTACGACCTGACGAGGTGGCACGCGTTCTTGAAAAAGAGGGATTCACCATGGATGAGGTGACGCCAAAAGCGTATGGATATCGCCGAGGCGAGAATTATGTGTATGTTAATCGTGAAGCCAGGATGGGACGTACCGCACTCATTATTCACCCGACGCTGAAAGACAGAAGTCTGTCATTTGCTGAACCTGCCTCGGATATTAAAACCTGCGATCATTATCAGCAATTTCCGCTCTATTTAGGCGGTGAACGGCATGAGCATTATGGTATTCCGCACGGTTTCAGCTCGCGTATGGCGCTGGAGCGGTTTCTTAAGGGACTGTTTGGCGACGTACAGTAAATCTGCGACTGGCATTCGCCAGTCGCTTCACATTACGCTTTTACCTGGCTGTACTGGCTGACTTTGAACAGACGGCGGCAGTAGTCGAGAAAATAGCCGTATACCGCACCCATCAGCATTGATACCACGATATTCGAACTGACCGCTGCGGCGATCTGGTGCCAGTCCGCGCCCACCGTCAGCAAAATAGCCACGTAGACCGGAGACTGGAACGTGACGTACGCCAGTACGTCGGCAAGGTTTTTCATCCAGCCCGCCGGGCTGATACGACGCGAGAAGCGCATGACGGCATCGCGGTATAGCCCGTAAGGCCATGCGATAATAATATTGACCGGGATCGCCACCAGGCGAGAAGAAAGTGACTGCTCGAAGGTCATTCCGGAGAGGAATATTTCGATCAGCATGTTCACGACGGAACAGTAAACAACCATCGCGAAAGTATCCGCCACCGCGTGGCGCAGGCGAGATTGCGGCGAGAACATGTCTGAACTCCTTGAGAAGAACACGGTGGAAACGATTTTCCTGCAGCGGTTAGTGCTTTAGGTTGGTTTGCTTGAGGTGTATAGAGTATATCTCTGACTTTGAACTAACAACTAGTGATTAATTTTTATTTAATCACCTTTTGTCCACAAAATTCTCTAAAATTGTGTGATTTTTACTCTGTTCGTTATAATCTGTCTCGTTTGATAATTTTTATAATTTAATCAATTGGTTAGTTTTAATGTTTGTGCGGGTGAAAATCACCGTTATGGTAGCGGCGCAATATGCTGTGATTCGGATAAAAGTTGACCATTTATATGGATGCAGTGATTAGATTCGCCTCTGCCCTGACTGCATCCTGTTCTAATATTAACAGCGTGATTTAGTTATATTTACAATTATGCCCATACGGTCCTTTGGGTAGATATTTCAACTCAAATGAATTATTCTGTCGGCGATTTATCTATTTACCCCAAAGAAAAGGTTTTCAAATAATATGTCTTTGACGTTACAGAATCTTAATAATATCCGAACCCTGCGCGCGATGGCGCGTGAATTATCCCTGGACGTTCTTGAGGAAATGCTGGAAAAGGTCAGGGTCGTTACTGAAGAGAAACGCAGCGAGCTGGCAGAATTAGAGCAGCAGCGTGCCGAGCAGCAGGAAAAAATTAATGCCCTGCTTGAGCTGATGAAAGCCGATGGTATTTCCCCCTCCGATCTGCTGGGTTCAGAACTGGCGCAGGCGGGTAAAGCGACTAAAAAGCGTAAACCGCGTGAAGCGAAATATCGCTTTATTGACCAGAACGGTGAAGAGAAAACGTGGACCGGCCAGGGCCGCACGCCGAAGCCTATTGCCAGCGCGCTGGCAGAGGGTAAATCACTGGATGATTTTCTGATCTAATACGTGGACCGGGCGGAACAAGCCGCCCGGTTGTCTGTTCAGCAGACGCCGAAATCACCTTCCTCGGTATACGGTGCCAGCTCGGCCGCTTTCAGCGTATATTTTTCACCTTGTTCATTGCTGGCCTGTACCGCTACAACGCTTTCACCGTTCATTTCGAGCACCTTCAGTTTCGGGCCGCCTTTAAGCGGTTGCACATAATCACCGACAGAAAACATATAACCTCCTCATCGTTTTAGCGATCTTCACCTTAGCCCACGTCCGGCACCGGGTACAGCGTAATTCATTGATTACTGCTTATGGGGTACGACGGTTCCACGGCATTATCTTCAGCAGCCGCGCCATGCCACAAAAGCCCGTAACACCGGCGAAAAGCAGCCCGGCGCCGACAAAACCGCTTAGCAGGAAAAAGCCGCTGGAGACGCTATAGCCCAGCACCACGCCGCAGAGGATCAGCAGTCCGGCGGCAATTTGTACCTGCCGCATCAGCGGAAGCGGCTGGGATTTATCTTCAACGGTCAGCAGCCCGGCCTGCTTCCAGCCCTGAATGCCCCCCTCAACCACGAAGGCCTGAGCCGGAGACGCTGCCTGCGCAAGTCGCGCAGCATTGTTTGATGTCCGTGCCCCGGACTGACAGTGAAAAATCACCGTTTCACCAGGGGATGCATTAAGCCCGCCGGGTAAAGAATCCAGCGGTATGGAGTGCGCTGCCGGAATATGCTCACGGGCATACTCGTCGGGATCGCGAATATCAACCAGTTTTGCGCCTTCTTTAACAAGCGCGTTTGCCTGCTGAGGCGAAATAAGAGAAAGAGACATGGTGTTTCCTTTCGGTCAATTTCTGAGTAGTAGAACATTTAAGGAAAGGCTTAAGCCAGTGTAAAAAGGGTAAAGGCAGGTAAAAGCGCGAGAGACGAATGGCGGTTACCCGTAAACTGGCTATGCTTAGAGAGTGTCTCTTTTTAATTTTCAATTGGTTAGCTTGCACGGAGTGATTATGGGTTTTTGGCGCGTTGTTTTTACGATTATTCTCCCGCCGCTGGGCGTGCTGCTTGGCAAGGGACTGGGCTGGGCGTTTATTCTGAACATCCTTCTGACCCTTCTGGGCTACTTCCCGGGTCTTATCCACGCGTTTTGGGTACAAACGAAAAACTAAGTGCGCCACAGTAAGTCACTGTAGATGCCGGTCAATACGCCCTCCGGGCCAAACTGCTGTTTGATCCAGCGCGTCACCTGGCCGGTCGCTGCATGCTGCGTGGCGAGCAGCATGCGCGAATCCTGACGCGGGTTATTAATGCGCCGCGTGATGAGCAGCCCGTCTTCCACCGCCTCTCTTGCCATGTATTCCGGCAAAAAGCCAATCCCTTCCCCCAGAATCTGACACTGGCACTTGGTGTTGAAATCCGGCACCAGAATCGCCTCCTGGCCGTGCAGCAGCCAGCCGACCTTTTTGTTGATGGTATGCGCTGTATCTTCCACCATGATGTTGGGATACAGACGCAGCTGGCTCTCCGCTATCGGTTCGGGAACAAAGGCGAGGGGATGTTCCGGCGCGATGGCAAACACCCAGCGGATGGCGCCAATTTCGGTGTAATCAATCCCGCCGCCGTCCAGCAGGGTGTCCGGTGCGCCGATGGCGATGTTGGCCTGGTTGTTGATGATGGAATCCCAGACGCCGTTGTACACCTCGGTGGTGACGGTGATCTGACAGGTGGGAAACTGCTTTTTCAGCACCTGCAGCAGCCGCGCGGTATGGCGCGGCGTATACAAGAGCTGATTAATGCAGATACGCACCCGCGCCTCAATGCCCTGAGAGATGGTATCTATCCCGCGCTTGATGGCGTGAAAATCGTTCAGCAGGTCGGTGGCTTTACGGTAAAAGTAAAACCCGGATTCGGTCAGCTCGATGCTGCGCGTATTGCGCACAAACAGCACCACGTCCAGCCCGGTCTCCATGCGTTTGATGGTGTAACTGATGGCGGAGGTCGTCACGCCCAGCTCGGCGGCGGCTTTGCTGAAGCTGCCGAAGCGTGCCGCAGTGGTGAAGGCCAGCAGATTCTCTTCGGTAAAGATGGAATTCATATCACAGCATCCTCAGCCATCAGTTTTGAACATATTTTAACAGCGCCGTTACATCACATTTGAAGTGGGTCACAGTTCTGACTATTTACGCGGAGCCGCGTCATGCAAGGCTTTTACAACCATAAGGATAATGCTGTCTGAGACGATAAAAAGCGGTAAGCCATAAGAAAAAGGTTGCACAGACGCACGTTTTAGCCTGACTGTTGAATTTAACTCAATAATTAATTGCGTGTCGATGAATCATTTTTAAGCGGATTCTTTTGTGACCAGGCTGTTGCTATTCTCAGGTCATCAGAAGTGAAACATTGGGAGACTGAATATGTCTGCAAACGCACTCGTTACGGAATTTCTGCTGGCGGCAGAAGAGGGCAACATCGACGCGCTAAAAGCCTGCCTGGATAACGGCGTGGATATTAACGCCACCAACCGCCAGAAAAGAACCGCCATTATTATTGCCAGCCTGAAAAAGCATTACGCCTGTGTGGAATATTTAATTGCTGCCGGCGCGGATATTGATAAACAGGATCAGACCTGTTTTAACCCCTTCCTGATAAGCTGCCTGACCAATGATTTAACCCTGCTGCGCATTGTCCTTCCGGCGAATCCGGATCTTGACCGCCTGACGCGCTTCGGCGGCGTGGGCATTACCCCTGCCAGTGAAAAAGGCCACGTTGAAATCGTGCGCGAGCTGCTGGCAAAAACCGATATTAACGTCAACCACACCAATTTTGTCGGCTGGACGCCGCTGCTGGAAGCCATTGTGCTGAACGACGGTGGCGCAAAGCAGCAGGAGATTGTGAAGCTGCTGCTGGATCACGGCGCGAACCCGCACATGACCGATAAATACGGTAAAACCCCGCTCGAACTGGCGCGGGAAAAAGGCTTCGATGCAATAGCCGACCTGCTGCTGGCGGCAGGCGCATAACGCATTCGGCCAGCCACTTCAGGCTGGCCGTTAATTCAAAAAAGCATTTTTACCGACGTGCATTCTGCACGACGGCGGCCCCCTTTTATCCGTATTCAGGAGAAAACAATGCCAACCAAAATCGTTATAAAAAAGAACACGTATTTTGATTCGGTTTCACTGATGTCCGTTTCCACCAAAGCCAATAAATTACCGGGCGTCGAGCAGGCGTTTGTGGCCATGGCGACGGAAATGAACAAAGGCGTATTAAAAAATCTCGGGCTGTTAACGCCGGAATTAGCCGACGCCAAAAACGGCGACCTGATGATCGTGATTAAAGGCGCCGCGGCGAATGATGAAACCCTGGCCGCTATTGAGGCGTTATTCACGCGTAAAGAGAGCGGAGGCACCCATGAAGCACGCTACGCGACGATTGCCAGCGCCAAAACCCATCGCCCGGACAGCAACCTTGCGGTGATTTCCGTTAACGGCACCTTCGCCGCACGCGAAGCGCGCCAGGCGCTGGAAAACGATCTTAACGTCATGCTCTTTTCCGATAACGTATCCCTCGACGACGAGCTGGCGCTGAAGCAGCTGGCGCACCAGAAAGGGCTGCTGATGATGGGGCCGGACTGCGGCACCGCCATTATCAACGGCGCGGGGCTGTGCTTCGCCAACGCGGTGCGCCGCGGGCCGATTGGCATCGTCGGCGCCTCTGGCACCGGCAGCCAGGAGCTGAGTGTGCGCATTCATGAATTCGGCGGCGGCGTGTCTCAGCTGATTGGCACCGGCGGGCGCGATCTCAGCGAGAAAATCGGCGGCCTGATGATGCTCGATGCCATCGACATGCTCGAAGCCGATGAGGGCACCCGGGTCATTGCGCTCATCTCCAAGCCGCCCGCACCTGCGGTGGCGGAGAAAGTTCTGGCGCGCGCGCGGGCATGCCGCAAGCCTGTCATCGTGTGCTTCCTTGGCCGCAGCGAACCGCCCGCCGATGAAGACGGCCTGCAGTTTGCCCGCGGCACCAAAGAGGCGGCGCTGAAGGCGGTACTGCTCACCGGCATTAAAAAAGAGTCCCTGGATTTACACCCGCTCAACTGGCCGCTGATTGAAGAGGTGCGCGCCCGCCTGACCCCGCAGCAGAAATACATTCGCGGCCTGTTCTGCGGCGGCACCCTGTGCGATGAGGCGATGTTCGCGGCGCTTGCGAAATTCGACGACGTTTACAGCAACATCCAGCCGGATCCGGCTAAGCGCCTGAAAGACATCAGCGTCAGCCAGGCCCACACCTTCCTCGACTTTGGCGACGACGATTTCACCAACGGCAAGCCGCACCCGATGATCGACCCGACCAACCGCATCAGCCGCCTGCTGCAGGAGGCACGCGATCCGGAGGTGGGCGTCATCGTGATGGACTTCGTGCTCGGCTTTGGCGCGCACGAGGATCCGGTCGGCGTGATGATCGACGCCATCAAGGAGGCGCAGGCGATCGCGAAGGCCGATAACCGTCCGCTGGAGATCCTCGGCTACGTGCTCGGCACCGACCAGGATCCGCAGTCGCTGGCGCAGCAGTGCCAGCTGCTGACCGATGCAGGCGTCATCTGGGCCAGCAGCAGCACCAATACCGGATTATTGGCTCGCGAATTTGTCTGCAAAGGGGAGAAAGCATAATGACGACCTTATTCAACCAGCCGCTGAACGTCATCAACGTCGGCATTGCGATGTTCAGCAACGATCTCAAAAAACAGCACGTCCCCGTCACTCAACTGGACTGGACGCCGCCGGGGCAGGGCAATATGCAGGTGGTGGAGGCGCTCGACCAGCTGGCGGAAAAACCGCTGGCGGAGAAGATCGCCGCCGCGAATAAAATCGCTCTTGAGCGCATTATTCAGTCCCATCCGGTGCTGGTGGGTTTCGAGCAGGCCATTAACGTTGTGCCGGGCATGACCCGCACCACCATTCTGCACGCCGGTCCGCCTGTCGCATGGGAAAACATGTGCGGGGCGATGAAGGGCGCAGTCACCGGGGCTCTGGTGTTTGAAGGGCTGGCGACGGATCTGGAGGATGCCGCAAGGCTCGCCGCTTCAGGCGACATCACCTTCTCGCCGTGCCACGAGCACGACTGCGTGGGCTCGATGGCGGGCGTCACCTCCGCATCAATGTTTATGCACATCGTTGAGAACAAAACCTACGGCAACCGCGCGTTCACCAACCTCAGCGAGCAGATGGCGAAGATACTGCGCATGGGCGCCAACGACCAGAGCGTGATTGACCGTCTGAACTGGATGCGCGACGTGCTCGGCCCGATGCTGCGCGACGCGATGAAGATCGTTGGCGAAATCGACCTGCGCCTGATGCTGGCCCAGGCGCTGCATATGGGCGACGAGTGCCACAACCGCAACAACGCGGGCACTACGCTGCTGATCCAGGCGCTGACCCCGGGGCTGATTCAGGCGGGCTATCCGGTGGAGCAGCAGCACGAGGTGTTCGAGTTTGTCGCCAGCAGCGACTACTTCTCCGGCCCAACGTGGATGGCGATGTGTAAAGCCGCGCTGGACGCCGCCCACGGCATTGAGTACAGCACCGTCGTCACCACCATGGCGCGCAACGGCTACGAGTTCGGCCTGCGCGTCTCCGGCCTGCCGGGGCAGTGGTTCACCGGCCCGGCGCAGCAGGTGATTGGCCCGATGTTTGCGGGCTATAAGCCGGAAGACTCCGGGCTGGACATCGGCGACAGCGCCATCACCGAAACCTACGGCATCGGCGGCTTTGCGATGGCGACGGCCCCGGCCATCGTTGCGCTGGTGGGCGGCACGGTGGAGGAAGCCATCGACTTCTCCCGCCAGATGCGCGAGATCACCCTCGGCGAAAACCCGAACGTCACCATTCCGCTGCTCTCGTTTATGGGTATCCCGACCGCCATCGACATCACCAGAGTCGCGGGCAGCGGCATTTTGCCGGTCATTAATACCGCCATTGCCCATAAGGACGCGGGCATCGGCATGATTGGGGCGGGCATCGTTCACCCGCCGTTTAGCTGTTTTGAAAAGGCGCTGTTGACCTTCCGCGATCGCTACTTTTTATAAGGCAAGCATCCATGAAAAACATGAAACTGGAGTGGAAAAGAGGTGACTGGGCGGCTTATTTCGGGTTGATGACCAACAACCTGACCAATTTGCTGACCATGATGGGGCTGCTCATTTTTGTCGTCGGCATCCCGAAGGAGATTGTTTATGGACGCATCGCGCCGGCCTTCGGGCTGGCGGTGCTGGTGGCGAGTATTTGCTACGCCTGGTTTGGCCTGCAGATGGCGCGCGCCACCGGGCGTACGGACGTCACCGCGCTGCCGTCTGGCCCGAGCGCGCCGTCGATTTTTACCGTCACCTTCCTCGTACTGATGCCGGTTTATCAGCAAACGGGCGATGCAGATTTCGCAATCCAGATCGGCCTGGTGTGGTGCTTCGTGGAAGCGATGATCCTCGCGGGCGGCTCGTTCCTGGGAGAGACCATCCGCAAGATGATCCCGCGCACCGTGCTGCTGTCGTGCCTGTCCGGACTGGGACTGCTGCTGCTGGCGATGAACCCGATGCTGCAGGCGTTCGAAGCGCCTACCGTGTCGTTCATCGTTCTGCTGCTGATCTTCATCAACTGGTTCGGTAAAAAGCCGATTTTCGCCAAAATCCCGACAGGTCTGCTGTTGCTGATTGCCGGTACGGCATTAGCGTGGATCTCCGGTCTGCAAAGCCCGGAAGCGATCAAAGCGTCCATGTCCTCCTTTGGCTTTAACCCGCCGGAGGTGCACGTGGACAGCTTTATGCAGGGGCTGCCGCACGCGCTGCCGTATCTTGCATCCGCCGTGCCGCTGGGGCTGGCGAACTATATCTTTGACCTGGAGAACATCGAAAGCGCCCATGCGGCGGGGGATGAATACCCTACCCGCAAGGTGATGCTGGCGAACGGCCTGGCGTCGATGCTCGGCTGCCTGATGGGCAACCCGTTCCCGGTGACGGTCTATGTCGGCCACCCTGGCTGGAAAGCGATGGGCGCCAGCATCGGCTACACGCTCGCCTCCGGGGTGACCATGTTCATCGTACCGCTGTTCGGACTGGGGGCGTTTATGCTCGCCATTATTCCGATGACCGCCATCGTGCCGATTCTGGTGTTTATCGGCGTCGTCACCGCCAACCAGGTGGTGAGGGAAACGCCCAAAGTGGAGGTGCCGGTGATCTTTATCTGCCTGTTCCCGTGGATCGCCAACTGGGCGCTGACCATGATGAACAGCGTGATGGGGGCGGCAGGCACCAGCGCGACGAAAATCGGCACCGATGTGCTGCACAGCAAGGGGATTTACTACGAGGGCCTGGTGCATCTCGGCAACGGCGCGCCGCTCGCCAGCATGCTGTGGGGCTGTATCGCCATTTTCGCCATCATTAACAAGCCGCTGCGCGGTGCCGTGGCTGCGGCGGGTGGGGCATTGCTGGCGCTGTTCGGGGTGATCCACGCTCCGGTCGTGGGCTTTGCCGAGGGCAGTTCGCTGATGTTCGTCACGGCCTACCTGATGATGGGCGGCATGTTTGTGGTGAAGCATTTCCTCGATAGCCGGGAAGTTGCGAGCGCTGCTGCACCAGTATCTGAAGCTTAAGGCATTGCCCCCTCACCCTAACCCTCTCCCCAAAGGGGAGAGGGTGTAATCGTCCCCTCTCCCCTTTGGGGAGAGGGCCGGGGTGAGGGGAACATACCGCACCGTTGCGAAGGAAAACGTATGAAAGAGCTTATGGTCGTCGCCATTGGCGGCAACAGCATTATCAAAGACAACGCCAGCCAGTCGGTTGAACATCAGGCACAGGCGGTTAAAGCGGTGGCAGACTCCGTGCTCGAAATGCTGGCCTCCGACTATGACATCGTGCTTACCCACGGTAATGGCCCCCAGGTGGGGCTGGATCTGCGCCGCGCTGAGATTGCCCACGAGCGAGAGGGGCTTCCCCTGACGCCCCTGGCAAATTGCGTGGCGGACACCCAGGGCGGCATCGGCTACCTGATCCAGCAGGCGCTTAACAACCGTCTGGCGGCGCGCGGGGAGCAAAAGGCGGTCACGGTCGTCACCCAGGTAGAGGTGGATAAAAACGATCCCGGCTTTACGCACCCGACGAAACCGATCGGCGCGTTCTTCAGCGAGGCGCAGCGCGACGTGCTGCAGCAGGCGCACCCGGAATGGCACTTTGTTGAGGATTCGGGCCGGGGCTATCGTCGCGTGGTGGCCTCTCCACAGCCGCTGCGCATTGTTGAGGCCGATGCGATCAAGACATTGACGCAAAAGGGCTTCGTGGTGATCGGCGCGGGCGGCGGCGGTATTCCCGTGGTGCGCTCGGCGCAGGGCGATTACCAGGGCGTCGACGCGGTGATTGATAAAGATCTCTCCACCGCGCTGCTGGCGCGCGAGATCCGCGCCGACGTGCTGGTGATTACCACCGGCGTGGAAAAGGTGTGCGTCAACTTCGGCAAGCCGAACCAGCAGGCGCTGGACACCGTCAGCGTGGCGCAAATGACGCGCTACATGGACGAAGGCCACTTCCCGGCGGGCAGCATGCTGCCCAAAATCGTCGCGTCGCTGAAGTTTTTACGCCACGGCGGCAGGCGCGTGATTATCACCTCGCCGGACTCCCTGCCCGCGGCGCTGCGTGTTGAAACCGGTACCCATATTGTGAATGAAGGAAGATAAGATGAATGAGAATAAAAGCCGCCGTGAGTTTATCAGCCAGAGCGGCAAAATGGTCACCGCCTGCGCGCTGTTTGGCGCAACCGGCTCCGTCGCGTATGCTGCCGACTCTGCAAAACCAACCTGCGAGACGGGCAAGCCGATGAACATCACCGCGAAGCATTATTATCTGGACAACGTGCTGCTCGAAGCCGGGTTTAATTTCGACGGCAGCGTGGCGACGAGCACCCGCACCGAGCTGAAAACGCTGGAGATTAAAGACGGGAAGATTGTCGCCCTGCGCGACAACGGCAGCCACGCCGACGCGACCCTGCCGCGCTACGATGCGGGTAAAAAGCTGATGCTTCCGGCAATGCGCGACATGCATATTCACCTGGATAAAACCTTCTACGGCGGCCCGTGGCGCTCCCTGAACCGCCCTGCAGGCACCACGATTCAGGACATGATCCGCCTTGAGCAGAAGCTGCTGCCGGAACTGCAGCCCTATACCCAGGAACGCGCGGAGGCGCTTATCGACCTTATCCAGTCGAAAGGCTCCACTATTGCCCGCAGTCACTGCAACATTGAGCCGGTCTCCGGCCTGAAAAATCTGGAAAATTTACAGGCGGTCTTATCGCGCCGTAAACCCGACTTTGACTGCGAAATCGTCGCCTTCCCGCAGCACGGCCTGCTGCTCTCCAACTCTGAAAAACTGATGCGCGAGGCGATGCAGGCCGGGGCGCACTACGTGGGTGGGCTGGACCCGACGAACGTTGACGGTGCCATGGAGAAATCCCTCGATCTGATGTTCCAGATTGCGCTGGACTACGACAAAGGGGTGGATATTCACCTGCATGAAACCAGCCCGGCGGGCGTGGCGGCGGTGAACTATATGGTGGAAACCGTGGAGAAAACGCCGGAGCTGAAGGGTAAGCTGACCATCAGCCACGCCTTCGCGCTGGCGACGCTCAACGAGCAGCAGGTGGATGAGATTGCCACCCGCATGGCAGCGCAGCAGGTGACCATCGCCTCCACCGTGCCGATTGGCACCCTGCACATGCCGCTGAAGCAGCTGCGCGACAAGGGTGTGTTCGTGATGACGGGCACCGACAGCGTAATCGACCACTGGTCGCCGTACGGCCTGGGTGACATGCTGGAGAAGGCGAATCTCTACGCCCAGCTCTACATTCGCCCGAACGAGCAGACGCTCTCCCGCGCGCTCGGTATCGCCACCGGCGACGTGCTGCCGCTGAACGACAAAGGCGAACGGGTGTGGCCAAAAGCACAGGACGACGCCAGCTTTGTGCTGGTGGATGCCTCCTGCTCCGCCGAAGCGGTGGCGCGCATTTCGCCGCGCACCGCGACGTTCCACAAGGGGAATCTGGTCTGGGGCTCGGTCGCCTGACGCCACGTTGGGGTATCGCTACAGGTGATACCCCGACAATCGCAACTCACGGTCAATCCACTCGACGAACTGCTGGATCTTCCACGCGCGTTCGTTCATGTGCGGCATCACCAGATGGTGCGCGTTGATGGCGATACCCATTTCATCAGGCAGCACCTGCACCAGCGAGCCATCCTTCAGGTGATCGGTAGCCATCATTTTGCTCTCTAGAATAAACCCAAGCCCCATGCGCGC
The DNA here is from genome assembly GCF_056673305.1 of Enterobacter sp. MG-EB028. Lineage (NCBI taxonomy): Bacteria > Pseudomonadati > Pseudomonadota > Gammaproteobacteria > Enterobacterales > Enterobacteriaceae > Enterobacter > Enterobacter sp. MG-EB028. Next base: position 3,730,660 of record NZ_CP195079.1, on the reverse strand, counting down.
CGCTTCAAAGCTCATGTAGGAGCGGTCGAAGCTGAGGCTGAAATTAAGCCAGGGCCTGTCGATATTGTGCCAGGCGAACCATTTTTCCCAGTTCACCAGGGTGCTGGTGGACGAGATAAGCGACTGTTGCAGCAGATCGGCGGGCGTGCTGATGGGATGCTCTTCTGCATAGTCCGGCGAGGCCAATACCACCAGCGTGTCGTTTTTAATGGTCATCACCCGGTAGGCGTCCCAGTCCGGAATACCGTGACGGATATCAATGTCGATATTATCTCTGGCGAACTGCAGGTTCTCATAGGAGCAGGTGAGATTGATGGTGATATCAGGATATTCGGCGCGGAATCTGCCCAGACGGCGCAACAGCCAGGACAGCCCGAAGGTGGGGGAAGAGTGCACGCGAAGCACAGCATTGTCTTTTTCTTTCACGATCTGATCGGTGGCGCGCCCGATGGCGCTCATCGCCGCCGAGACCTCCCGCAGATATTTTTCTCCCGTCGGGGTGAGTTGAACCCCTTTGCCGCTGCGGATGAATAACTTCTTGCCCAGCCACGATTCCAGCGACGCGATCTGGTGGCTTACCGCCGAAGGCGTGACGTTGAGCTGTTCCGCCGCCTGATGGATGCTCAGGGCGTTAGCAACGGCGATAAACGCCTGCAAATTTCTGAGCGAGGGTAGCGATAACGTCTGGCGATCCTGCGCGGGCATGGCCTACTCCTTACACGATAATTGATAAAAAACATAACATTGAGACTGCGAGCGGGCAATTTTATCCCGATGTTATTTTTTTGAGCTGTATCGCGAATCAAATTTATCTCAGCAATAAATGAGCTTTATTGAATGGCGTTTCATGGGTGAGCCGATATATTGACGTTGAACGCAATAATAAAACGACTCACGGTGTTCGAATAATGAGGTAAGTTATGTCTCGTATAGAACAAGTTGTCCCCTACATAAAGACTAAAAAAACCAATTACCGTTTCGTTGTGCTGGCATTAATTTTTATTGTTTATGCCATTAATTATGCTGACCGAACAAATATTGGTGCGGTACTGCCGTTTATCATTGACGAATTTCATATCAATAATTTCGAAGCCGGTGCCATCGCCAGCATGTTTTTTTTGGGATACGCCCTGAGCCAAATTCCTGCGGGCTTTTTTATTGCCAAAAAGGGAATTCGCGGCATGGTGGCACTGTCGATATTCGGCTTCTCTGCCTTTACCTGGCTGATGGGCACCGCAACCTCGGTTCTGGGCCTGAAGTGTATCCGCCTGGGGCTGGGGTTAACAGAGGGGCCGTGCCCAGTCGGGCTGGCCTCCACCATCAATAACTGGTTTCCGCCAAAGGAGAAGGCCACGGCCACGGGCGTCTACATCGCCGCCACCATGTTCGCGCCCATCCTCGTGCCGCCGCTGGCAGTGTGGATCGCCATGACCTGGGGCTGGCGCTGGGTCTTCTTCTCCTTTGCGATCCCCGGTCTGGTCATTGCCGTCCTGTGGTATCTGCTGGTACGCACCAAGCCGTCCGAGAGCGCATTCGTCTCGAAAGCGGAGCTGGAGACCATTACCGCCGGTCAGGAGACCCCGGACGCCAGACGGGAAAACATCGTGATTTCACCGGGCTTTGCACGCCTTGACCGGCTGATCCGCGTGCGGGAATTAGCCCCGGTAAGCACGGTGAAAGGGCTGTTTACGTCGAAGAATATTCTCGGTGACTGCCTGGCCTATTTTATGATGGTCAGCGTGCTGTACGGACTGTTGACGTGGATCCCGCTCTATCTGGTGAAAGAGAAAGGCTTTACGTTTATGAGCATGGGGCTGGTCGCCAGCATGCCGTGCATCGGCGGATTTATCGGTGCGATTTTTGGCGGTTACGTCTCCGACAAGCTGCTCGGCCGCCGACGTAAGCCGACCATGATGTTTACCGCCATCAGCACCGTATTAATGATGGTTATTATGCTGAATATTCCGCAAAGCACCGCGGCGGTTTGCGTCGGGCTATTTTTTGTCGGCCTCTGTCTGAATATCGGCTGGCCCGCTTTTACGGCTTATGGGATGGCTGTTGCGGACAGTAAAACCTATCCGATTGCCGCGTCCATTATCAATAGCGGCGGTAATCTCGGCGGATTTGTTTCCCCAATGCTGGCAGGTTATCTGCTGGATAAAACAGGCAGTTTTAATTCCGTGTTTATTTATTTCGGTATTTGCGCAGCTATTGGTTTAATTATGATCATGCTGCTGGAAGAGCCGAAATAAAACATTAAATCTCTCTTGTCCGAATGGAGTAAATATATGCTACTGAAAAATAAAGTCGCCGTTATTACCGGCGCGGCTTCCGTACGCGGTTTGGGTTTCGCTACGGCGAAATTATATGCCGAACAGGGTGCGAAAGTGGTGATTATCGATTTAAACGCTGAAGCCAGCCGGGCTGCCGCCGCGAGCCTGGGCGACCAGCATCTGGGCCTTGCGGCGAACGTCAGCAATGAATTACAGGTTAATGCCGCCATTGAGCAGGTGCTGGGGAAATACGGGCGCATCGATATTCTGGTGAATAACGCCGGCATTACTCAGCCGATCAAGCTGATGGATATCAAACGCGAAAATTACGATGCGGTGCTTGACGTCAGCCTGCGCGGCACGTTGCTAATGTCCCAGGCGGTTATTCCCACTATGCGCGCACAAAAGTCGGGCAGCATCGTCTGCATTTCATCGGTATCGGCCCAGCGCGGCGGCGGCATCTTTGGCGGCCCACACTACAGCGCTGCAAAAGCGGGCGTGCTGGGGCTGGCAAAAGCCATGGCGCGTGAGCTGGGGCCCGACAATGTGCGCGTAAACTGCATCACGCCGGGGCTTATCCAGACGGACATTACCGCAGGCAAGCTGAGCGATGAGATGAAAACGTCCATTCTGGCGGGCATTCCGCTTAACCGCCTCGGCGACGCGCAGGATATTGCCCGCGCCGCGCTGTTCCTCGGAAGCGACCTCTCTTCTTACTCCACCGGTATCACGCTCGACGTGAACGGCGGGATGCTGATCCATTAAGGAGACACGACGATGACGGATACTACAGTTCAACAGGTTGTCGCCGCGGCCTGGCGCATTCGCCGCTACGCGCTGCGCATGGGCGAAGTGCAGGGGCAGGGCTACATCGGGCAGGCGCTGGGCTATGCCGATGTGCTGGCCACCGCGTTTGCCCACGGGATGAACCTTAAGCCGGGCGAGCCGGAATGGGAGGGGCGTGACCGTTTTTTGCTCTCTCACGGCCACTACGCCATTGCCTGTTACGCCGCCCTGATTGAAGCGGGGATCGTTCCTGAAGAGGAGCTGGAGACCTACGGCGCGGACGACAGCCGCCTGCCGATGTCCGGCATGGCAACCTACACGCCGGGCATGGAGATCTCCGGTGGTTCGCTGGGGCAGGGCTTAAGCATTGGCGTTGGCATGGCGCTGGGGCTGAAGCGCAAGCAGAGCGCGGCATGGGTCGTTAACTCCATGTCGGACGGCGAGCTGGACGAAGGGTCAACCTGGGAAGCGGCGATGTCGGCGGCACATCACGGCCTGTCGAACCTGATCGTGCTGGTGGACATTAACCGCCAGCAGGCGGATGGCAACTCGCACGCGATCCTCGGCTTTGAGCCGCTGGCGGATAAATGGACCTCCTTCGGCTGGTACGTGCAGCGCGTCAACGGCAACGATGTCCCTTCACTGGTAACGGCGTTTGATAACGCCAAATGCTACCCGGAAAACCAGCCGCGCGTCATTTTGTGCGACACGCTGATGGGCAAGGGCGTGCCGTTCCTCGAAAAGCGTGACAAGAACCATTTTATTCGCGTGGATGCTGACGAGTGGCAAAAGGCACTCGCCGTGCTGGATGCCAACAAACCTGAAGGAGTGCTGTAATGAGCCAGACCACGGAGAAAAAACCGCGTTTAACCACGTCGGCGATGATTGCCTCTATCGCGGAAGAGGGCCAGGAGACGCGAGCCGCACCGTTCGGCCACGCGCTGGTGAAGCTGGCGGAACAGCGACCGGAGGTCGTCGGCATGACGGCGGATCTGTCGAAGTACACCGATCTGCATATTTTCGCTCAGGCCTACCCGGAACGCTTCTTTCAGATGGGCATGGCCGAGCAGTTGTTAATGGGGGCCGCGGGCGGCATGGCGAAAGAGGGTTTTATTCCTTTCGCCACCACCTATGCCGTCTTCGCCACCCGCCGCGCCTACGATTTTATCCATCAGGTGATTGCTGAAGAGCACCTGAACGTGAAGATCTGCGCGGCGCTGCCGGGGCTAACCACCGGTTACGGGCCGAGCCACCAGGCGACGGAAGATATTGCGATTATGCGCGGTATTCCGGGCATGACGATTATCGATCCCTGTGACGCAATCGACACCGAACAGGCGGTGCCGGCGATGGCAGCGCACGATGGCCCGGTGTATATGCGACTGCTGCGCGGCAAGGTGCCGGTGGTGCTGGACCAGTACAACTACCAGTTTAAGATTGGCAAAGCCGTGCTGCTGGAAGAAGGGCGCGACGTCCTGATCATCGCCTCTGGGCTGATGACCATGCGCGCGCTGGAGGCGGCGAAGCAGCTGCGTAAAGATAACGTCAGCGTGGCGGTGCTGCACTCGCCCACCATTAAGCCGCTGGACGAAGAGACGATCCTGGCGCAGGCTGCGAAGCCGGGACGGCTGGTGATTGTGGCGGAAAACCACAGCAGCGTGGGTGGGCTTTGCGAGGCTGTCGCGTCTCTGTTGATGCGCAACCGCGTTAACGTGGATTTCGATACCGTCGCGCTGCCGGACGCGTTCCTGGATGCGGGCGCGCTGCCCACCCTCCATGACCGCTACGGGATCTCAGCTACAGCTATGGTGGAGAAAATCCGTCGCAGGCTGTGATTTATCAGACGGATACGTTGTCAACGGGCGAGGGGTGCTTTACCCTCGCCACTGTTGCGATAAAGGAGTCCGTCATGGCACAAAACATCTACGACAACCCGGCATTTTTTGAAGGCTATGCCCAGCTTCCGCGCTCGGTTCAGGGCCTGGACGGCGCGCCGGAGTGGCCCGCGCTCAAGGCAATGCTGCCAGATTTAACCGGTAAATTGGTTGTTGATCTCGGCTGCGGCTACGGCTGGTTCTGTCGCGCAGCGCGCGAGCTGGGCGCGTCTGACGTCACGGGTGTTGATATTTCAGAAAAAATGCTCGCCCGCGCGGCTGAACTGACTGATGACAACCGGATTCACTATCAGCGTAGCGATCTGGAATCTCTGGCGCTGAAAGCGAATAGCCTCGATCTGGTCTACAGCTCGCTGGCGCTGCACTACCTGCCGGAGCTGGACACGCTATTCGCCAACGTTCAGCGCGCGCTCAAACCCGGCGGTAGCCTGGTCTTTTCGATGGAGCACCCGATATACACCTGCGCTACCCGTCAGGGCTGGCTGACCGACGACCGCGGCGAGCGGTTCTGGGGGGTGAACCGTTATCAGGACGAGAGCCAGCGCGTCAGCAACTGGCTGGCGGACGGGGTGATTAAATACCACCGCACGTTGGGCACCACGCTTAACGCACTGATCAAAGCGGGGTTAACGATAAGCGAAGTTAATGAGTGGGGGCCAACGCAGGCGCAGATTGACGCCTGGCCTGCATTGGCCGAAGAGGCGGAGCGCCCGATGCTGGTGTTGATCGCCGCCCGTAAGGATCAATAACCGACTTTATACACCCGCCCGCTCTGCACCCCTTCCACGCTGCGGCGGTAGGCCTGCGCCACGGTCGCGGCGGGAACGCTTTCAAAGCCGGGGAAGAACCCGTCATACGCTTCGGCTGACTCCGTCAGTACCGTTGGGCTAATCAGGTTGATGCGGATCCCGCGCGGCAGTTCGCAGGCTGCGGCGCGGACAAACCCTTCCAGCGCCGCGTTCACCGTGGTGGCATTCACGCCCTGCGCAATCGGCTCGTGCGCCACAATCCCGCTTATCAGCGTAATCGAGCCGCCTTCGTTCAAATAATGCTGGCCGGTCAGCGCCAGACGCACCTGCCCCAGTAGCTTATCCTGCAGGCCCTGGTTGAAGTCGCTGTCTTTCATGGTCGCGAGCGGGCCAAAGTAGAGGCCACCGCTGGCGGAGACAATCGCATCCACCGGGCCGATTTTCTCAAACAGCGCCTGGACGCTCGCCTGCGAGGTGATATCCACCTGATAGTCGCCCTGCGTGCGACCGACGCGGATGACCTCGTGACGACGGCTTAATTCTTCGGTTACGGCACGCCCGACAGTACCGCTGGCACCAATAATGACGATTTTCATAGCAGACTCCTTATGTTGTGAGCCTTCATTCTTTAATAAATAAAAAGTCAGATAAACTGGGCTAAAGTTAGATGATTACTAACCAGAGGTTCGGAATATGGATAAGCTTCGCGGGATGGAGACGTTCATTGCGGTAGTGGAAAGCGGCAGTTTTACCGGCGCGGCGTCCCGGCTGGAGATGTCGGCGGTCATGGTGGGAAAGTATATTGCGCTGCTGGAATCGCAGCTCGGTACGCGGCTGCTGGAGCGCAATACCCGTCGCCAGAGTCTGACCGACGCCGGACGCGTTTATTTCGAAGAGGCCAGGCGGGTGCTGGAGCAGGTCTCGATTGCCGAAAGCGCGGTTGAGCGGCTGCGCGCCACACCCGCCGGAACCCTGCGCGTCACGGCACCCACGTCGTTTGGCGGCTGCGTTGTCGCGCCTTTGACCGCCACATTTTTGCAGCGCTACCCGGAGGTGCGCATCGAACTGGATCTCACCAATCGAATGGTCGATCTGGTAGAGGAGGGGGTCGATCTGGCCATCCGCATTGGCGACATCCGCAATGACGATCTGGTGGCGAAATACCTGTGCCCCTACAACATGGTGATCTGCGCCGCGCCGGACTATTTAGCGCATCACGGCACGCCGCAGACGCCTGCCGATCTGGTGGATCATCTTTGTCTGTCGCACACGGTGTGGACCGCGCGCAACGAGTGGCGGCTGCCGGGCGTGGAAGGGGAGGTGCGCTGGAAGCGGGATGCCATCTTACGGTGTAACGACGGCTACGGGCTACGCATGGCGGCGCGAGCCGGGGCGGGGCTGCTGCTGCAACCGGAGGTGCTGGTGGCGGAAGAGCTGGCAAGCGGCAGGCTGATACGGGTGCTGGAGCCGTTCACGCCCGCGCCGAGACCGGTGCATTTACTGTGGCGTCAGGATTTACGCCCCCTGCCTAAGCTAACGGAATTTATTGCTCATATTCTGCTAAGATTGGGCACAATATAAAAAAAGAAGGTAATCAAAGAATGTCTGCAAACAAACTCGCCAGCAGCGCGCAGGGCCTGCAATCATCCGCCATCCGTGAATTATTAAAACATAGCAAAATGGCGGGCGTGATTTCGCTGGGCGGCGGTATTCCCAACCCGGACCTGTTCGATCGCGAAGGGCTTAAAATCGCCGCCGATGCCGTGTTGTCGCAGAATTTTGGCGAGGCGTTCCAGTATGGCCTGACGGAAGGCGTACCGGGGCTGCGCGAAGAAATTAAACGCATCTGCGAAGGGCGCGGCATCGCCTGTAAGGCCGATGACGTGGTCATTACTTCCGGCTCTCAACAATCTCTGGACGTGCTGGCGCGTGCGTTGATCAATCCTGGCGATACGGTTGTCGTTGAACGTCCAACCTATCTCGCCGCGCTGCAGGTCTTTGGCCTGGCGCAGGCCAGTTTTGAATCCGTCGGTACCGACGGCGACGGCATGAAGGTCGATGAGCTTGAAGCACTGGTGGGAAAGAAAACCATCAAGGCGGTTTATATCGTTCCAACTTTTGGTAACCCTGGCGGCGTAACGCTTTCTGAAGCGCGTCGCAAACAGCTGGTGGAACTCTCGAAGCGCTATGATTTCGTGATTATCGAAGACGATCCGTACAGCGAAATTAATTACACCGACGACGTATTCCGCCCGCTGATTGCCCATGCGAAAGATATCGGCAATGAAGATAACGTGGTGTACACCTCTACCTTCTCCAAAATCCTCGCGCCGGGCACCCGCGTGGGCTGGGTGCTGGTGCCGGAGTGGCTGAAACGCGCGGTGGTGAACCTGAAGCAAACCACCGATCTGCACACCAGCACGCTGTCGCAGCTGATGACCTACGAGTACCTGAAAACCGGGCGTCTGGCGAACCAGATTAAAATGATCCGCGAGGCCTATCGCCAGAAATACCAGACGTTCGCAACGGAACTGGAAGCCGAGCTGGGCGATGTGATGTCGTTCCACAAGCCGAAGGGCGGGATGTTCCTGTGGGCGAAAATGAACAACGGCATGAATACGACGAAATGGCTGGAAAAAACCTTGAGCAACGGTGTGGTGTTTGTACCGGGTGAGTTCTTCTACTGCAACGAACCGGACCAGACAACGCTGCGCATGTCATTCGTCACCCCAACGGATGAGCAGCTGAAAGAAGCGGTTCGACGCCTGAAGATCTCGCTGTAAGAGGAGGCGCATAACGGCAGAGGCTGTTATGCGCCGTTCGCGTTTAGGGTGAGCTTATTGCGTGGCGTGGGCGAGTGCGCGGTCTGATGCCTCTCCGCCAATCACCAGCGTGACCTCATGGATACGACAAATTTTTCCTTCTCGCAGTGCGGCAAACATATACACCTCAATCTCTGCCTGCCGACCATCCGGATACGTCACGGTAACCCAGTGCCGGTCTGCCAAAAGACCATCGTGACAGGCGAACTCCTCAACCCTGAATGCTATCTCGCGGATCTGCGATCGAACGTGGTTCAGGTGCTGCACAAAACCCTGATAATCAAGCGCGTGACCGTCCGTAACTTGCTGGTAATCGGGCGTAAAAAGCTCTGCCGGATCGACATCGCCTTTGAATAAGTTGGTTAACAGGCTAGCCATTTCCTTGCGCTGCTCGGTGTTGTCAGGGTGGGCTACCAGGGATGTGATAATGCTCATGCGGGCTCCTCAAATGGTTGAATCAACATTATCCTTGACAGCTGAAGACGCGGTTTCTGTAATACGTCGATGAATAACGATTTTCGGCCAAAATGGTATGATCAGTATTGAAGTGCTCCTTCATCCCGGCGGGTACCGAACGCCGTGGCACAGCCATGGCACCGGCCAGTTGTGGCGCATTGCAACGGGGCTGCTGGTCATTGAGACGCAGCAGGCGCGCTCGGTCGTGCCGGCAAAACATATCGGCTGGATCCCGCCAGGCCAGCAGCACGCCGCCTTCTCTGAAAGCGCGATTGAAGGCTGCGCTATCTATCTTGACCCTGCTTGCTGTGCAATGCTTCCCGATGCTCCCGCGCTGTTCGAGCCGGACGATCTCACCCATGCACTGTTTTCCCGTTTATGTGGTGCAGGGAGCGAGTACGATCCGCGAAAGCTGACTTTACTGCTGGATGAGCTTGCCATGACGCCTCAGGTTCACTTTTCTCTGCCCGTGCCGACGGATCCGCGTCTGAAGAACGTGGTCAGCCGCTTGCTGCAGTTTGTCGATGATAATCAGACGGTCGAGAGTCATGCCAGCCATGCCGGGATGAGCGTACGTACGTTTAACCGTCGGTTTAGCGCCCAGACGGGAATGAACTTCGTCAACTGGCGGCAGCTGGCGCGCGTCATGCAGGCAATGGAGTGGCTGGCGGCGGGGAAGCCGGTGGGATGGATTGCTCTGTCCTGCGGCTACAGCAGCGTCAGCGCATTTATTGAAGTTTTCAAAATGTGGACCGGTAAAACGCCGGGGCAGTGGGCGATTAAAGGTGGCGCTGAAGAGCCGGTTTGATCGCCATATCGGCAGTAAGCTTGCGATTGTTATTGACCAGCGCGCTGATGGTGTTGCGGTGAACATTGAGCATCTCCGCCAGATCGCTGATTTTCAGATTGAGCGGTTCAAGATACTCATACTGCAACACATCGCCCGGCGGCGCTACGCTTGCACGGGCCTACAGGTATGCAGGCCGGGTGAGGCGGAGCCGCCACCCGGCGATTGACTATCGCTCCCTCAGCGCCTCTTTTGCCCGATTAAACGGCTTGATCAGATAATCCAGCACCGTTTTCTCCCCGGTCTTAATGTCCACCGTCGCAATCATCCCCGGCACGATTGAGAAGTGCCTGCCCGCCTTATTCACCAGGTAATCCTGGCTGGTGCGGATAAATACGCGGTAATAGAACACCTCCGGCTTGGCCTCGTCCTGGATGGTGTCCGGCGAAATGGTCTCCACCACCCCGTGCAGCCCGCCGTAGATGGCGTAATCGTAGGCGGTGATCTTCACCAGCGCCTCCTGGTTCGGGTGGATAAAGGCGATATCGCGCGGCGAGAGCCGGGTTTCAATCAGCAGGTGATCGTCTACCGGCACAATCTCCATCAGCTCGCCGTTGGGCGGGATCACCCCGCCGATGGTGGTGACTTTAATGTTTTTCACGATCCCGCGCACCGGGGATTTTACCGTCAGGCGGGTGACGGAATCCTCGCGGCCTTTCAGGATCGCCGAGACCATATCCACCTCCGCGTTGGCCTTGGATAACGCCTCGCGCGCCTGAACGTAATACTGGGAACGCACGTCGGTGAGCTTCAGCTCCAGGTCGCTTTTCTGCCGCTGCAGGCGCAGCACTTCCACGTGGCTGGCGGCACCGGTTTTTACCAGCCGCTGGGTGATCGCCAGCTCTTTGTTTGCGAGATCTAATGCTGAACGCAGTTCACGCTGCGTGTCCTCCAGCTGCGCGCGGCGCGAGTTGTAGAGCCGCGTTTCGGCGGCGGTCAGTTCGGTCCATTTCTCCAGCGAAGGCGGGAACTTCAGCGGCAGATCGTTTACCTCGGCGTACAGACGGGCGCTGGAGGCCAGCGACGCACGGTAGCGCGCAGCGCTTTCGCCGACGTTCGATTCGGAACGCGTCGGATCCAGCCGCGCCAGCACCTGTCCGGCCTGCACCTGATCGCCCTCGTGAACGTTCAGCTCGGTGAGGATCCCCCCATCCAGCGACTGCAACACCTGCTCGCGCGAGCTGGGGATCACTTTTCCGGTTCCCGTTGAGACTTCATCCAGCATCCCAAACCACGCCCAGACGCCCAGCGCCACAAACATCAGCAGCGAGAAGATCACGATCCGCCGCGCGCCGGAATAGCCGCTTTCGGAGTCGAGCGCATTATCCAGATCGTCCATCGCGGCCACGTCACGCTGACTGATTTTCATTTTTCCACTCCCGTCCGGTTGCTGCCTGCTGCTGTTGCTGCATGCGGCTGTTATTCAGCGCCTGTGCCTTTGGCGCGTCCATGACCAGCATCCCATCTTTCAGCACGACCACGCGCTCCACCAGCTCCAGCACCGGCACGCGGTGGGTGGCGACGACCAGCGTCCGGTTGCCGAGCCATGCTCCCAGGCGCTGGATAAATTCCCGCTCGGTGTGCTCATCAAGGGAGGCGGTCGGCTCGTCCATCAGCACGATATTCGGATCGCGCAGCAGCATCCGCGCCAGCAGAATCGACTGCCGCTGCCCGCCGGACAGCCCCACGCCGTTCTCCATAATCGGGTAGTCCAGCCCCTTCGGCAGCTTCAGCACAAAGCTGGCCGCACCGCACATCTCCAGCACCTCGAAAATCTCTTCGTCGGTGGCGCGCGGCATGCCGAGGGTGATGTTCTCGCGCAGGGTGCCGTAAAACAGCCGCGCGTTCTGGGTCATAAAGCCGACGTTGCGCCGCACGTCCGCCACGTCGAGATGCGGCAGGCTGAGGTTGTCGAGCCGCAGTTCGCCGCCCGCCAGATCCATTCCGCCCGCCATCGCCTGCAGCAGGGTGGATTTGCCCGCGCCGTTGCGCCCGAGGATCGCGACTTTCTCGCCCGGCCTGATCTCCAGGCGGTTAATGCGCAGCGCCATGCGCGGATCTTCCGGGTGGTAGCGGAACTGCGCCTGCTCGAAGAGATAGTGTCCGCGCAGCACGTCCTGGCGGATCGGCGTCTCTTCGCGCTGGTTCTCGGTCGGCAGCTGCATAATGCTGTCCAGCCCCTCTTTGGCGGCCTTTACCTGCTGCCAGCGGGCCAGTACCCCACACAGCGTCGCCATCGGCGCGATCATCCGCGAGGCCAGCATTGAGGCGGCCACCACCGAACCGGTGGTTAAGGTGCCGTCGATCACCATCGGCGCGCCGACTACGATCACGGCGGCGTAGACCAGGCTCTGGACGGTCATTCCCCAGCTGATCAGGTTCTGCGTCAGCTCGCGGGTGCGCAGGCCGGATTCCGCGGTAATCTGGATATAGCTGTTCCACTGCTGCAAAAAGCGGTTCTCCGCCTGCATCAGCTTGATGTCCTCCAGCCCCTGCACGCTCTCCACCAGCACCGCGTTGCGCAGGGTCGATTCATGGGCCGACTGCTTCGCCAGCTCCGCCAGCTTCTTTTGCAGCAGCAGGCCGGGCAGGACCATGATCACAGCCGCCACCGGGGCGATCCACGCCAGCTGCGGCGCGATGATCGCCAGCACTACCACAAACAGGAAGAAGAAGGGCAGATCGACAATCGTCGAGATGGTGGAGGAGGTGACCATCTCGCGGATCTGCTCCAGCTCGCGCAGCTGGGAGATAAAGCTGCCGGTGGAGCGCGGAATGGCGCTGTGGCGCAGCCGCAGGGCGTGACCAAACACGCGATCCGAGACGCGCAGATCCGATCGCTTGCCCAGCAGATCCATAATGTGCCCGCGCGCGACGCGCAGTACAAAGCCAAACAGGGTGGCGATCAGCACTCCGATGGTCAGCACGTAGAGCGTCGGGTAGGACTGGGCGGGGATCACCCGGTCATACACCTGCATGGAAAAGACAATGCCGGAGAGGGAGAGCACGTTGATGAACAGCGCCGCCAGCATCACCCAGCTGTAGGGGCGCAGGTCGCGCATCACCAGCCGGTAGAGCCAGTCCGGGCGGTATTTTGAGATGTAGGCATCCACGCGGCTGTCCTTCAGCGCCGCCAGCGGACGCAGGGCGATAACGTGGCGGATGGCGGGTAACATCGCGCTCATCGACAGGCGGTTGGTGTACGTCTTGTCGTCGAAAAAGCTGACCTCAAGCGTGTCCTCACCGTCGAAATTCTCGATCACGCCGATTTTTCCGTCGCTCAGCGCCACCACCACCGGCAGACGCCAGCTGTTGATCGACTGCTGATCGGCCGTTAGCAGCTGGAACGTTAGCCCGGCTTCACGGGCAAGCTGAGTCAGCGCGGGCACCATCGGTTTGCCTTTCAGCCACGGTGCGCCTGCGATCAGCGCGCCGGGCGAACAGGCGACGCGGTAGCGCGTGGCAACAAAGCCAAACGCCTGCGCCCACTGCGCCAGCGCCTCATCCGTCATCGTTTCCCCCTGAGGGATGTCGCGTTGCTTCATGGCTGGATCTCCACGGTCTGGATGGTGCGGTTATCAAGATCGAACGCATGACGCAATTGCCCGGTGTTATAGAGGCAGTTGAGCTGCAGCTGGTGCAGCTGACCGAGGGTCTGCTGCTGGGTAAAGCGTGCCTGATAGACCTCCTGCTCGGCGTTAAGCACGTCCAGCAGGGGGCGCGAGCCGAGATCGAGATACTGTTGCTGATAGAGCTCGCGGGTGCGGGCGCTGAGTGCCTCCTGGCGGCCCTGAATTTGCAGCGTGCTTTGCAGGCTCATCACCTGACTGCGGGCCTCCAGCAGCTTCTGGCGCACATCGAGGCGCGTACGCTGAATGGTCGACTGCGCCGCCTCCACCGCGTGTCCGGCGGCATTACGTCGGGCGGTGAGCCCGCCGCCCTGATAGAGCGGCATCTGGACTTTCACCCAGGCGGAATACTGGGTGCGATCCCGCGTTTCGTTACCCGCGTAGCGATCGTTCAGGTAATGACGGACCTCCGGCTCCAGCGAGACGGTTGGCGTCATCTGCGCGTCGGCGTAGTCGAGGTTAGCCTGGGCGACGTTCGCCTGTGCCCAGGCGGCGAGGACCGCAGGCACCAGGCGATCGTCCGGCTCGACGATATCGCAGCTGCGGGCCAGTTTCTGTGGAAAATCATTGCTGATATCATTCAGGCTGTTCCAGCCGAGAAAGCTCATCAGCGTGGCGCGGGCGCTGTCGAGGCTGGCCTGATACTGCATCAGTTGGGCGCGTGCCCCTTCAATGCGCGCGTCGGTCTGCACCACGTCAGAGAGCGAGGTGGCCCCTTCGTCGTTACGCAGGCGGGTCAGCTTGCCGATTGAGGAGAGGGCGTCGAGCTGCTCTTTGGCGGTGTCGACCATCTGCTGCAGAGTTTGCACCTGCACCATGGCGATGGCGGTATCGTGAGCGATGGTGTCGATGCTGACCAGCACGTTGGCCTGCTGCTGGGCGACTCCGGCGTTTTCGGCCCGCACCTGGCTGGCCACTTTGCCGAAGTCGTAGAGCATTTGCGAAAGAGAGAGCACCAGCGACGGCGTAAAGCCGTTCTGATCGCCGTCGTGGGAATACCCGTTGTCCATGCCGGCGTTAATCTGCGGATAGTATTTCGATTTGGCGACGTCGACCTCTTCGTTCTGCTCGTAGAGTTTGCCCACGGCTTCAGCGATCGCCGGATGCCAGGTGACGGCGCGATTAACGGCTTCGCCAAGCTGTAGTGAACCGGGAGCGGCTTTGCCTGCCACCGGGGCGACGCGGCCATTCAGTGAGGGGAGTTCCTGCGTTTCGCGGAGTTGTCCGGTATTGATGGTTGCCGCCGGGTTTGCCGCGATGGCGGGTACAGATATCAGGCAGCACGAGAGCCACCAGTAAGGCATCTTTATTCCCATGTCTTGTCCCTAATAAAAAAGTACAGCTTTATTATTTATGCCCGGGCGCTGTGCGCGCCCGGGTCATCTCGTGCAGGTGCTATCAGGTAATGATGTGTTGCTGGTTCACAAGCTCTTCATACGTGGTCTGCACGTTATCAAGCGTAACGAGTGCAGTATTAGTGTAGGTGCTCCCTGCGCCGTCACGGTCGATGGAGATCACAGTGTTGCTACCGCTTTGCGTGACATTGATATAACTCCCCAGCGAGGCGGTATTACCGTCCCAGCCCACCAGCAGGTCGCCAATGTCGATCTTGTCTCCCTGTGCCAGGGAGAAGTTCGTCCAGTGGTCGCCGCCGGCGCTGGTGATGTTGCCCCCCGTCGCGTTGCCCGCCGTGCTGTTCAGCACCTGATAAATCAGCGTGTCGCCGTAGGCCGTACCGCTAATCACATCGTTATGCTCCGAACTGATAAATTTCGGCGCCATATCGATGGTCAGCGACGCGGTGTCCGTGGTGCCGTTGGCATCGGTCAGGGTGTAGTTAAAGACCTCCTTCGTGGTAATGGTAGAGAGCGATATCCCCGGGTTGAGCGTATAGGTGTAACTGCCGTCTGCGGCAATCGCCAGCGTGCCGTAGTGACCCGTGATGCTCGACAGCGTGGTGCCGGTGTAGGGATCCAGCGTAGTGGTAACGCCGTCGTAGCCGGTAATGCTCACGCGGGTATCCACCGAGTGCAGCTGGTCCATCGTCCCTGCGGAACCGGTGCCGTCGAAAATGTTGCCGTCAACGGTGTGGGGGCCCGTGGCGTCGAACTGCGACAGCGAGTAGCTGGTGCCGGTGACGCTTGGGGTGATGGTGATATTTCCTACTCCCAGCGGCCCCATTCTGCCGGTATAGCTCAGGGTGTAGGTCCCCGCCTCCAGGTCGAGACCCGTCAGGTTGACCGTTGCCGTGCCGCCCAGCAGCAGCCCGCCGTTGAACGAGCCGGTTCTGACGGTGGTGGCGCCGTTGGTCAGCGTCCAGTCAACCGTCAACCCTGTCAGCGTCAGCAACGAGGCGACGTTAAACGACAGCACCACGTTGTGCAGCGCAGTATTGGCATCCACCACGAAGGTGCCGGATCCGGAACCCTGGGTTGAAGCGAGCAGCGCGGCGTTCCAGCTCGCCGACCCGACGGTTGTATCCGAGTACGCGGCGGTGTGGTGTACCGACGTCACGTCCATCGCGGTGCTAACATCATTCACCGCATCCATCGGCTGCGCGGTTGGGGTGATGTTGAGCGAAGCCGTGTCTTTCGTGCCGTCCGGCGCGGTAATGGTGTAGACGAAGGTATCCGGGGTGCTGATGTGGTCAACGCCGACGCCGCTATTCAGGGTGTAGGTGTACTCCCCGGCCGCGTTGATGCTCAGCGTACCGTACTCGCCGGTAATGTTCGTCAGACCGCTGCTGTTCACCGCTACGCCGTTAACCTCCGTCACCAGCGTGCCGACTGGCGCAATATCATCCGACAGAACGTCCCCGGTAGTGCTCGCGCTGACGCTCGCCACGCTGTAGACATGATCCTGCAGCACGTCCAGCGTGTAGGCCGTCAGGGCGGTGATCCCCGCAGCCGTATTCAGCAGGAACAGGTACTCACCGGCCGGCAGCTGCAGCGTCAGCTGAGGCGAGGTGCCGCCCAGTAGCGGCGCGCGCAGCCAGCCTGGTTCAATGCGCATCTGCTCGAAGGTCTGCGTCGCGTTGTTGAACTTGTAGATGTACAGGTCGAACACCGATGCCAGGGCCACGCCGCCAACGGAAGCCTGGATGGTCATGGTGCGGGTAGTGCCTTCCTCCACGTTATAGATGATGGGGTTGGTCATATCGTCCAGCAGGTTCAGCCCCAGCGTGTTGCCGAGATTGATCCCCACCAGGGTAAAGCCGCCCTGGGACGACGTACCGTTGTCAATCGCGTTGACGGTGGTATCGAAGGTCAGCGAGTTCGTATCGTCAACCGCGACAATACCGCTGGTGGCGGTACCGCTGCCCAGCGATAGCACCAGATTCGCCGACGCGCTGACGCCGTTATGGGTGATGGTGTAGCTGAAGCTCTCCGTCCGGCCAATCACCGATGCGCTGGTGTTGGTCAGATCGTAGGTGTAACTGCCGTCGCGGTTAATGGTCAGCGTACCGTACTGACCCTGGATCACCGTGCCGTCGGCAGTGACACTGGTGGTGACACCCTGGGCGTTAGTGACGGCCGTGACCGTTGCCCCTGCCGGAGCGTTGTCGCTGCCTGCGGTTGGGTCAACGTCGGTGATCACGTTACCGCCGAGGCTGGTGTCGCCCGTAACGGTGCCCGGCCCGGTCTCTTTCACCGCCACGTCGAGGCTGGTGTAGGAGCCGGTTGCCAGCAGGTTGGTGTTATAGCTCAGCACGCGGTAGTTGCCGTCCGCCAGCCCGGTCAGGTTCAGCGAAACGCCTGTGGCCCCCAGGGTCAGCAGGTCGGCAAACTGCGGCTGTCCGGTATCGACTACGGTAGTCCAGGTGTTGTTAACGGTGTCAAAGCGCTGTACCACCAGCTCAAGGGTGTTGAGCAGAGAGAGCACGGCCCCCGTGGCGTTGGCGTTCACGACGATGTCCGCGCTGCCGCCGCTGCCCACGGTGAAGTTCACCTGAGCGGAGTCATTACCGAGCAGCGTCAGGACGTTGCCCACGGCACCAACCAGCAGGAAGCCGTAGTCGCTGTACTGGCTGTTGGTTACGGTGGCCGTGGTGCTGAGCTCCAGCTCTTCGACGTTATTGCTGGCAGAGAGTGGCACCACCGGCGCGAGCGCCGAGCCGGGCTGCGAGACGTTGCCCGCCGCGTCGGTGGCGGTGATTTGCAGCGTCTGGCCTTCTGTCTGCTTGTTAACGAAGGTGTAGCTGTAGGTGCCGTTGCTGCCCGCTGTGGTCGTTACCGTTGAACCGTCCGGGAGACGGATCGTGACGGTACTGCCTGCTTCAGCATTCCCGGTTAATACGCTACCGTCGGCGTTAAAGGTCCCTGTCGGGGCCGTTGGGGCGGTAAGATCGACGATCACCGTCGTCACGGCCGATGCCGGGCTGGTATTGCCTGCGGCATCGGTGGCCGTGGCGGTGAAGTTATGGGTGCCTTGCGTCAGCGTGGTGGTTTCTGGCAGCGTCCAGTTGCCGTTGGCATCGGCGGTGACGGTGCCCACCAGCGTGATGCCATCGTAGATCCGTACCGTCGCGTTCGCTTCGGCGGTCCCGCTCAGCGTTGGGCGCGTATCGTTGGTCGGAGTAGTGCCGGTTACCGGTCCGATGACGCTGCCCACATCATCAACTACCGAGCTAATGACCGGCGCGGCCGGAGCAAGGGCATCAACGTTAATGGTATACCCGGCGGTTGGCGCGCTGGCGTTGCCTGCGGCATCGGTGGCGGTAAAGGTCAAATTGTGCGAGCCGTTGCCCAGCGCCGGGGAAGGCGTAAAGCTCCATGCCCCGCCGGTGGCCGTTACGCTGCCAATCTGCACGCCGTTATCGAAGATTTTCACCGTAGAACCCGCTTCTGCCGTACCGCTGAGGGTTGGCTGCGCGTCGTTGGTTGTTCCACCGTCTGCTATCGGCGTTGCCGCATTGCCGACATCATCGAGGATGCTGGTGAGCACCGGCAGCGCTGGCGGCGTGGTATCAATCGTCAGGCTGAAGCTGGCTGACGACGCGCTGGTGTTGCCTGCGGCATCCGTGGCCTGCGCGGTGAAGCTGTGCGCACCTTCTGTCAGCGTGGTATTGAGTAAGATACTCCAGCTGCCGCTGCCGTCTGCGGTGCCCGTTCCGACCAGCGTGGTTCCCTCATAGATATTCACGGTGGCAAACGGTTCGCTGGTACCAACCAGCCGCGGTACGGTGTCGTCGGTCGTCTGCCCGGATGTGATTGGACCGGTAATGGTCCCCACATCGTCAATCGCCTGGCCGATAACCGGCGCGGTGGGTACCGTGGTATCGACAACCAGCGTGAAGCCCGGCGAGGCGGGGCTAACGTTCCCGGCGGCATCGGTCACCGTGGCGGTCCAGGTGTGGCTGCCAGCGGCCAGCGGTGCGGACGGCGTAAAGCTCCATGCGCCGGTACCGTCTGCCAGTGCAGTGCCGACCGGCTGACCGTTTTCATAGACAGTGACCGTGGCGTTGGCCGTCGCGGTGCCGCTCAGCGTTGGCGTGGTGTCGTCGGTGCTCTGCCCGGAAGTGAGCGGGGTTTGAATACTGCCCACGTTATCTGCCGCGGCTGAAATGACCGGCGCAGCCGGCACGCCCGTATCCACCGTCAGGTTAAACGGTGCCGTTGCCGTACCCGCGTTGCCCGCCGCGTCGGTGGCATTGAAGGTGATGGCATGCGGTCCGTCTGGCAGATCGGTACCCGGTGTGAAGGTCCAGCTGCCCTGGGCATTGACCACAGCGGTGCCAATTTCGTTGCCATCAACAATCACGTGCACTGTAGAACCTACGTCGGCCGTGCCGTTGAAGGTCGGACGCGCGTCGTTGGTGCTGTTACCCGACGTGAGCGTCCCCGTGGTCGGTGCGACATCGTCAATCACGCTGGTTACCAGCGGCACGCCGGGGCCTGCGGTATCGACGGTGAAGGCGAAGACCGACGAGTTAGCCGAGGCGTTGCCCGCGGCATCCGTTGCGTACGCGCGCAGGGAGTAGCTGCCGTCGTCCAGCGGCGTGGTCGGGGTGAAGGACCAGTTACCGGTTCCGTCGACGGTCGCCGTACCAATCTGCGTACCGTTATTCAGGATGTGGATAGTGCTGCCTGCCTGTCCGGTGCCGCTAATCGTTGGGGTGTTGTCGTTGGTTGCCTGCCCGCTGGTGAGGTTGCCCGTGACGCCGCCAGGGACGTTATCACTCACCGTATCCAGCGTTGGAACCGTTGGTGCCGTGAGGTCAACCACCACGCTCCATGGGGCTGAGACTTCGCTGACGTTGCCCTGCGGGTCGGTCGCCAGGACGGTGAAGCTGTGCGAGCCTTCGACGAGTGCGGTCTCTGGCGTAAAGCTCCACGCGCCGGTGCCATCCGCCGTAACCACGCCAATCTGGGTAGCGCCATCGAAAATGGTCACCACGCTGTTCGCGTCCGCGGTCCCTGTAAGAGTTGGCGTGGCGTCATTCGTTTCGCTGCCGCTGACTATCGGGGTGGCGGTATTGCCCATATTATCCGTTACGCTGGTGATGACCGGCGTAGTGGAAAGGGTATCCACCACGATGGTGAAGTCCGCCGAAGGACCGCTCTGATTTCCCGCCGGATCGGTCTCGCGGATGGTCAGAACATTACTGCCTTCTGGCAGAGCGGGCGTGGTGTAGCTCCAGGTGCCGGTATTACCGACCACCACGCTGTCCAGCAGCACGCCGTTGTTGTAGATGGAGATGGTATCACCCACCGCGCCGGTGCCGGTGAGGGTCGGCTGGCTGTCGTTGGTGGTCTGGCCGTTGGTCAGCGGACCGGTGACAGGACCCACGTCGTCAATGACCGAGCCAATGGTTGGCGTGCCCGGGGCGGTAAGATCGATGGTCACGCTGGCCGCCGGAGAGCGGCCGCTGGTGGCACCGTTGAGGGTCGCGGTCACCTCGAAGGTATGCAGCCCTTCGCCAAGCGCGGCTGGCGTATAGCTCCAGTTGCCGCTGCCGTCGGCGGTCACCGTTGTCAATGGCGTCGTGCTACCGTCCTGGTAGATGGTAATCACGCTGCCCGCTTCGGCCGTACCGGTAAGCGTAGGCGTGGTGTCGTTGGTGGTTTTGCCTTTCACATCGCCGGTGACCGGGTCCACGTCATCGACGATTGCCGTGATGACGGGCACCTGCGGCAGCTCAAGCGGCGAGTCGGTGACGATAAAAGGCACATCGGCGCTTGGATTGCCTGCGGCGTCCGTGGCGGTCACGGTCAGCGTGGTTGGATCCAGCTGCGCCGGGCTCAGCGCAATGGAGAAGCTGCCATCGCTGCCAACAACGCCGGTGCCAATGACAGTGCCACCGCTGTCCTTAACGGTAATGGTACTTCCCTCTTCGCCGGTACCGGTCAGCGGTGTGCCTGTCTCAGGCAGGCTCATGTTGCCCGGATTGGCCGGGGCGACGGTATCGACCGTCACGCTCAGCGGCGCTGAACTGCCTGAGAGGTTACCCGCCGGATCGCTGGAGGAGACGGTGAAGGTATGCGGACCCTCCGCCAGCGTCGCGTCGGCAGTCCAGCTCCAGGTGCCATCCGGCTGCACGGTGACCGGCACGGCAGATGGCGCGCCGTCTACGGAGACGATAACGGTAGCGCCTGGTTCACCGGTGCCGGTAAGGGTCGGCGTGCCGTCGTTCGTATACAGCACGTTGTTGGACAGCAGGCTGTTATCGACGGCGCTAATGACGGGGATCTCAGGCGCAACGGTATCGAGCGTAACGCTAATGATCGGACTCAGCGCGCTGACGTTACCCGCCGCGTCTACGCCCGCAACGGTGATGTTCAGCAGGCCATCCGCTTGTGTTGGCAGCACAAAGCTCCATTCTCCGTTAACGACCTCGACACGGCCCAACTCAACGCCGTTGTTGTAGACGATGACCGTGTCGCCAGTCGTGCCGGTTCCTCCGACGGTTGGCGTCGCATCGGTGATTAAGCCTCCATTCGGCTGGCCCCCGACGGCATCAAATACCGGGACATCCGGTGCAACGGTATCCACGGTAATCGTAATCGCCGGCGAAGCGTCAGAGACGTTGCCCGCCTCATCGGTGGCGGTGGCGGTGTAGACGTGGGTACCTTCCCCAATATTACTGTCAGGACGCCAGCTCCAGTTGCCGTTGCTGTCTACCGTGACGGTGCCCACGACGGTCGGAGTGCCGTTGACGGTGTCAGTAATGTTAATAACATCGTTCGCCGTACCGGTGCCGCTGAGGACCGGGCGCGGATCGTTGGTGGTTCCACCATCGGGAACGGGGCCGGTTATCTGGCTGACGCTGTCGGTAATCACCGGTGCTGCAGGTGCGACTGGCGCATCGGTGTCAATGGTGATGGTGACCGGCTGGGACGGGGCGCTTTCGTTGCCCGTGCCGTCCATGTTGGTGACGGTCAGGGTAATGTCATAGGTGCCGTTAGGCAGCGGGGTGGCTGGCGTCCAGGTCCAGTTGCCGTTGCCGTCCACGAGCACGTCATCAAGCTTGACGCCACCGTTGTAGATCGTCACGGTATCGCCCGGATTGCCGGAACCGCTCAGGGTCGGCGTGGTGTCGCGGGTGGTTTCTCCCGGGTTCAGCGGCGTTTCTGTGCCGTCAGGATTGACGGTGATTGCCGGGATATTCGGCGTGGCAGGCGCGACGGTATCCACCGTCAGTTCAAACGGCGTTGAGATGGTGGTATTGCCCGCGGCATCCGTGGCATGCACCGTCAGCGTGTGCGGGCCGTCGGTAAGCGGGATAACGGGGGTAAAGCTCCAGCCGCCGCTGCCGTCGAGGGTCGCGGTGCCGAGCAGGGTGGTGCCGTCATAGACGGTGATTACCGTATCTGCCGGCGCGGTGCCCTGCAGCTGCGGCTGGGTGTCGTCGGTGGTGTCGCCGCTGGTGAGCGGCCCGTTAACACCGCCGACGTCATCGGTAACGGTGGCGATAGTAGCCGCCGCTGGCGGCGTGGTATCGACGGTCAGGGTAAAGCCGCCTGACGCCGGGCTGGTATTACCCGCTCCGTCGGTGGTGACGGCGGTAAAGGTATACGTGCCGTTGCCAAGCGGCGTGGCGGGGGTAAAGGACCACGTGCCGTTGCTGTCGACCGGGACTGTGATGAGATCGACGCCGTCCTGGCGAATGGTGACGGTTGAGCCCGGCTCAGCGGTGCCGTTGATCGTCGGCGTGGTGTCGTTGGTGCTGTCGCCAGGATTGAGCGCGCCGAGGCGCTCTGGCACATCATCCACTACCTGGGTAATGACCGGCGCATCCGGGGCCACGCTGTCAATGGTGATGCCCCAGCTGTTGGAAACGTCGCTAATGTTGCCTGCCGCGTCGGTCGCGACGGCGGTCAGGGTATGGGGACCCTCGGCGATGGGGATGTCCGGAGTAAAGCTCCACGCGCCGAGGCCATCGGCGACGGTCGTACCAATATCAACCCCGTCCACACGAATGGTCACCGTGGCATTTGCTGCGGCGGTACCGCTGAGCGTCGGGGTTGAATCATTGGTGGTCTCATTGAGGTCGAGCGAGCCGGTACGTTCGGGAACATCGTCAACCACCTGCGTAATGACCGGGGCGGCTGGCGCCGTCCCGTCGACGATAATGGTCCACGCGTTCGATTGTCCGCTCGGGTTACCGGCGGCATCTGTTGCGGTTGCCGTCAGCACGTACGTACCATCGGCCAGCGGTGAGGGCGGCGTAAAGCTCCACAGGCCGGATGAGGGGACGTCCACCGTGCCGATGATATCGCTGCCGTTGAAAATCGTGATGGTCGAACCGGGTTCGCCTGTGCCGTTCAGGGTCGGCGCCCGGTCGTTGGTCAGCCCATTCTGTTCCACGGGACCGGTTGTGTTCAGCACGTCGTCAATCACCGACACGATAACCGGCGCCTGCGGTGGGGTGACATCCGGCGCCGCTGCGGAGGTTGCTGGCCCCGTGTTGCCGGCAGCGTCGGTGGCGTCTGCGGTCAGGATTTCGCCGTTGAGCTTAGGCGGGGTCAGCGTCAGGCTAAAGTTGCCCTCGCTGTCGGCCACCGGGGTGCCAAGGATAGCGTCGCCTTCACGGATGGTTACCGTGCTGCCAGGTTCCGCGGTGCCGGTGATGGTGCCGCCATCATTCGAAACGACGAGGTCACCGGGGGCCAGCGGCGGCGTGGTGTCCACGGTGAAGATGATAGGCTCCGAGGCCGCACTCTGGTTTCCGGCTGCATCGGTTTCAACGACGGTTATCGTGTGCGTCCCGTCCGGGAGCGGGCCGCTCGGCGTGACGCTCCAGGTGCCGTTCGGCAGTACCGTCGTGGTTCCAATCGCCACACCGTTATCGTAGATAGTGATTGTTCCACCGGGCTCGCCCGTTCCCGCCAGGATCGGCTTTGAAGCGTCGGTAGGCGTGCCAGCGGTTATTGTTCCTCTGATCGCACCCGTGTCGTCGGTCAGCACAATCGCGGTTGGCGTGGTCGGCGGGGTAAAATCAACGGTGAGGGTAAATACCGGTGAGGCCGGTCCGAGGTTGCCGGCGGCGTCGGTTGCCCGCACGGTAATCTGGTGGGTGCTTTCAGTCAGGTCAGCTGACGGGGTAAATGTCCAGGTGCCGTTGCTGGCGACGAGCGCCGTGCCAATCGCGACTCCGCCGTCATAGATGGTCACGGTGGAGCCCGCCTCCGCGGTGCCGCTGAGCTGCGGGCGTGGATCGTTGGTGCTGCCGCCGTTTGTGACCGACCCCGTTAGTGGGGCGACATCATCCGTCACGCTGCCGATGGTCGGGGCATCGGGTGCGGTGAGATCCGGCGCCGTAATCGTTGTGCCCTGGCTGGTATTTCCGGCTGCATCCGTCGCGGTGGCGGTCACCTGTTCGCCGTTGGTCAGCGGAGTGCCGAGAGACACGGTAAAGTTGCCGTCACTGCCGGTTTGCCCGGTGCCAATGACGTTGCCGTTCGCGTCTTTCAGCGTGATAGTACTGCCGGGCTCGGCGGTACCGGTGACGCTTTTACCGTCCGACGAGAACTGAAGGCTGGATGGCGCGTTCGGCGGTGTTGTATCCGGGTTGGTTGGATCGACCGGCGAGCCGGGGGTAGGGCTGCTGTTACCTCCATCGTCGTCGTCTCCCCCTCCGCCACCGCCGGTGCTTGCCGCCGCTGCGATACCGCCAGCTGCAACAATGCCGCCCAGTGCCCATGGCCAGATGGCGGCTCCACCGGCATCGCTTCCGGATGCGGCCAGCAACGCGTCCGTAGAGGCGATGGATTCGTACGTAGCGGCTCCGGTTGGATCTTCAATCCACCATAGCGCACCGTCACTCTCCTGGAGCACCAGCTGGCTCACGCCTTGCGCGTCGGTGACGTAGAAGTTTTTAAGGGTGATCACTTCCCCTGAGTGCAGGGTCACCACCAGATCGTTACCACTTCGCGCGAAGTGGGAGACATCGGCTCGCTCTACATGAAGCTCAACGATAGAGGAATGGCTCAGCGTAACCTGTGTGCCTTCCGTAGTCGTTTCCACGCCAGTGAGTTTTGATATAACAGAGATTTGGCTCATTTAGGTATTACTCCAGCAGAGTTATCGTGAACGACGAGCAAGACGAGCCATCTCTGGAGAAGGTAAAGGGCGCCCCCGGCGGAGTTACTGTTTATTAAACAGCACTCACCGTCTTTTTTAGAGCGAACGATGCCCGCCAGGATTCAGAGTGGCAACATCAGAGCGAATGTAATTACTTATCAGACAGAATGTTTGCTATGCGTATTTTTGCCTTATAAAACCCTGTAATTAATAGAGGAATTGGTTTTGAGGATATAAAAATGATATAGCCAGAAAACGGTGAATGTGCAAATTAAGCTTTCGTAAATAAAGGGGTAAGTCGTAAAGAGGGCATTAATTTATTGATGGGGATTATGTATTTATTTTCTTATTGGCTTGTTTTTATTGATTTTTTTATTTTTAAATTGCGTATTTTATTTGTGCTCTAGATGTAATTAAATAATTGGTAGTGACGTTTTTGAATGTAATTAAAAATGTTATTATTTAAATCTGCTTAATTTGTGTTTAAGTTAGGGTAACATTTTTGATGTAGGATATATTATATTAATTAGAATTTAAAATATATTCTTATATGTTGTGGGGATTCTGCTACTGCGAGCGGAAATATAATAACCTGCTTTATTTTCAATGCGGTTCATTCATTTGCCTGATATGGATGTCGAAAAAATATGGCCACGGGGATGGGCAGTCGGACGTTTGCATTAATACTCTCTGTTCGAAGCAATAAAAAGGGCCGATAACGCGGCCCTGAGGTGAGTGTGTCGGTTATTCAGTGACTTTCTTTTCCAGCTCGCTGGCACCTTCTTTGGTTTTATTCCAGCCTTTCTCAGCGCCTTCTTTAGTGGCATCCCACCCTTTCTCGGTGCCTTCTTTGGTTTTATGCCAGGCTTTCTGGGAATCTTCGCTGACTTTGCTGCCAAAGCTTTCGCTCTTACCTTCCGCAGCATGCTGCTGTTTCAGCTTCAGCTCTTCACCTTTGTTCTGCTCTTCGTGCAGTTTTTGCTTCGCTTCGTTGGCGTTTGCGTTCGCCGCAGCGACGGTATCGTCAGTTGCATGTGTGGTCGCAGCAAAAACTGGGGAAGCCAGCAGAACGGCAGATAATGCGATAATTGTTTTTTTCATAATATCCTCATTTAACGTTATCGGTTATGAGCGTGATTCAGCATGGCACAGACGAAGCGGGGTGGCTTTAGGAAAAAACTGTAATGAGATCAAAGTATCTTGTGTCCGTTTTTACTTTTCCATGGGAGGAAGGCGGTATCGTTGATGTTTCTCAAAGGGCGGCGGCAGGGTAAGGAAAATCTGCATGACAGGGTCTGCGCCCTGTTAGCGATGAACAGTTTGCGTTGCGGCTGGCTGTCGCCACTGGCGGACGTGCTCGATCAGGGCTCTTAGCTTGGGCGCCATATTGTGACGCTGGGGGAAATAGAGATAAAAGCCTGGAAAAGAGGGAAGAAACGTATCCAGGAGGGCAACAAGCTGCCCCGATTCAATATACGGTATGAATGTATCCTCTGTGGCTAGGGTTATGCCGCCGCCGGCCAGTGCCAGGCTGAGCATGAGGCGCAGATCGTTTGTGGTGATCTGCGGTTCAATCGCTACATCGAAGGGAACGCCCGCCTCCACAAATTCCCAGCGATAGGGGGCAACGTCCGGTGCAGGGCGCCAGCCGATACACCGGTGAGTAACCAGCTCGCGGGGGTGCTCAGGTACGCCGTGAGCCGCCAGATAGGACGGGGAAGCCACCACCCTCTCACGCTGCTGGCCCGTAAGGGGAACGGCGATCATGTCTTTTTCAATAACTTCACCCAGCCTTACCCCGGCGTCATAGCCCGCCGCCACGATATCGAACTCCTCATCCGACACGAAGATATCAAGTGATACCGCAGGATGCGCAGCCGCAAACGACGCGAGCAGCGGGCCAGAGAGAAACGCTTCCGCAATTGAGGTGACCGCGATTCTGAGCTGGCCGCGGGGTGTGCTGTCCGACGCCACGTCTTCAAAGGCCGCTTCAATATTGGCGACGGGGCCCTGCAGCGATTTACGCAGCTGTTCACCTGCTTCAGTGAGGCTTACCGAGCGCGTGGTGCGCATCACCAGCAGGGTTTGAAAACCATCTTCAAGACGTCTAATCCCCTGACTGACAGCGGAGCGGGTTATGCCCAGCCGCACGGCGGCAGCGCTGAAGCTGCGCTCCTCGGCGACCGCCAGAAAAACGGGTAACAGATTGAGATCGATTTTCATTGTTTAACATTGCTAACCAGTGAGTCCAGTAAGGGCAGGATACAAGAAACAATGATGAGTATCTATTATCACCTTGAACTCAACTGAAGGAGCAAAACATGAACAAAGTCATCTTAATTACCGGTGCCTCAAGCGGTATCGGAGAAGGTATTGCCAGAGAGCTGGGCAAGGCAGGCGCGAAGGTTTTCCTGGGCGCTCGCAGGCTGGATCGCATTACCGCCCTGGCTGCTGAAATCCGCAGTGCAGGAGGGGAAGCAGAGGCCGCAGTCTTAGACGTTACCAGCCGCCAGTCAATGGCTGACTTCGTGCAGGCAGCGCGTGAAAAGTGGGGCCGCATTGACGTGCTGATTAATAACGCGGGCATCATGCCTCTTTCTCCGCTTTCGGCAGGCAAGCAGGATGAGTGGGAGCGCACCATTGACGTGAATATCAAGGGCGTGCTGTGGGGGATAGGCGCAGTTCTGCCGATTATGGAAGCCCAGGGCTCGGGACAAATCATTAATATTGGCTCGATTGGTGCCTTGTCCGTTGTGCCCACGGCAGCCGTGTACTGTGCGACCAAATTTGCCGTACGGGCGATTTCGGATGGTTTACGTCAGGAAAGTTCTAACATCCGCGTGACCTGCGTTAACCCTGGGGTGGTGGAAAGCGAGCTGGCCTCGACCATTACGCACCCGGAAACCATGGCGGCGATGGACGCGTACCGTGCCATTGCCCTTAAACCTGCTGATATCGCCCGCGCCGTGCGCCACATCATCGAGGCGCCTGAGAGTGTCGATACAACAGAAATCACGATCAGACCGACGGCATCTGCGAACTAACGTCGCGGATGAAAATTTGCGGGTCAGGCCGTTGCCTGACCCGCTTTACTTTCTTACCACGGCTGCTCGGTCGGCATAATAAACAGCTCTGCCACGTCCACATGTTCCGGTGCCTGCAGCACGTAAACAATCGAGTCGGCGATATCATCGGCTTTCAGGAACGTCATCTTCTCCTTCAGCTGTTCCATCTGCGCGCGATAATTGTCGTCACTGATATGCTCGAATAATTCACTTTCTACGGCACCCGGCTGGAGCGATGTGACGCGAATGTTGAACTGCGGCGCCAGCTCCATACGCAAAATATCCGAGAAGGCGGCAACGGCGTGCTTCGTCGCACAGTACACCCCAAGCCCGGGGAACGTTTTGCGCCCGGCGATCGACGAGGTATTGATGATGTGACCAGACCGCTGCGACTGCATAATCGGCAGTACGGCCGCTACGGTGTTAAACAGGCCTTTTACGTTCACGTCTACCATTCGGTGCCATTCATCGACTTTGAGGCTGGCAATATCAGAGAGCGGCATCAGCCCGGCGTTATTGAAGGCGATATCAATGTGGCCATAGCGTTTGTGCAGTGTCGCGACCCCTTCATTAACCGAGGCCGGGTCAGTGACGTCCATAACCAGCGCAATGGCTTCACCGCCGGCAGCCTCAATTTCAGAGACCAGCGCCTGCAGGCGATCCAGGCGGCGGGCGGCGAGACCGACCCTGACGCCCTGTGCCGCTAATTTTTTTGCCGTGGCGGCACCAATCCCGCTTGAAGCACCGGTGATGAGAGCGACTTTATCTTTAAGTTCCATAACTGATCCTCGTGAGAGTTAATTTCAACGCTTCAGAAAGAACGTCTGAAGTACGGGTCAATAATGGATGTTTCAGGCGGTGGCTTCGCGCGGGCTTTTGCTCAAACTGTCGGACTTTTGCTGCGAACGATATCGCTGCGATAGTGCGAGGGCGTTACGCCGTTATGCCTGAGGAAGACGGCAGCAAAGTGGCTGGGGCTGGTGTATCCCACGTTCAAAGCAATATTGATAATAGAATCATTGGTTTCCGACAGCATGCGGCGCGCTTCCTCCATGCGTAGCCGGATAAAATAGTGGGAAGGCGAAAGCCCGGTCGACTGTTTGAAGGCGCGGCTGAAATGGTATTCGCTGAGATCGGTAAGCTTAGCCAGCCGTGCCAGGTCAAACGGCTGGGCCAACCCTTCTCGCATTGCCGTGAAGACCCGGTGCAGTTTAAATGCCTGTAGCCCCCCACGGTGTCGTTTCGTACGCGTGCCGTAGGTGCGAACCAGGTGTACCGCCAGCGCCTGGGCAATTCCCTGGATAAAGGGGCCGCTTGGGGGCGTTTGCAGATACAGCTCCTGGCGTATCTGTTCCAGCAGGGCGGATAGCGTTTCGTCGCGCGCGCCGGAGACTTCCCGCAGTTCACACTCCTGCATCATGGCCACGCCGATATACACGTGCATGACGACGAACGGTATATCTGGCTCGGCTTGCCACCGCATTTCAGTGGGAGAGGCCGCCGTCGTGAGAAAGAAATCGCCTGCGGTAACGCGGTTTGCTAACCACGCCTCGCCGGGGGAGCGCTCCTCAACAACGGCTTGACCAGAGAGGATCCAGACGATAAAGGGCTCCGGAACCGCCGGAATAATGACGTTTTCCTGGACTTGTCTGCGGGCCAGAATTTGAACGAATACATCCCGGGAAGATTGCGCCCGATGCTCCCTGAGCAGCTTGCCGGGAAGGTATTCTTCAAACGTCTCTGCGGAAGTTCGCTGAGTCATCGTTATCGTTGCCTTTTGCTATGCCAGTTGCACCAGATTAACCGCCGGAAGAGGCCCACCAGGGAATTGTTGTAGCGTCCCGCCGATCTCAAGACTGCCTAAATCAATGCTTGCGAAGCCCAGCTGCCCGGCTAACGCTTTCACTTCCGCCTTCGCATCTGCATCGTCTCCGGAGATAAAGACGACACGACGGCCACCCGCTTGCGCCGGATCCTGAGCCAGCACCCCTGCAAGAAGGGTATTGAAGGCTTTGACGACGCGTGCTCCCGGCGCCCACTGGGTCACAACCTGGCTTGAGTTTTTCCCCCCCAGTTCTGCCAGCTTATAGCCTGGCAAAAGTACCGGGTTCGTGGCATCAATCAGGATGCGTCCATTCCAGGTAATTCCGCTTAACGCGGCTTCGGTTTTGTCCCAGTTAGTGCTGACAAAAACGATGTCGGCTTCAGCGGCCTGCTGAGCGGTGCCGGCGCGAGCACCACGACCCAATCCTTCAACCACATCAGACAGGCTTTCCGGCCCGCGGCTGTTGCTCAGAATAACGTTCATGCCCGCATTTACCAGCTGTTTCGCAAAGGCTTGCCCGATTGCACCAGCGCCGATAATACCTACAGTTGTTGTTTTCATGCGTAATTTCCTTCAGGAAGAGTAGTGAACATGCGTAGAGAGTAGTAATCTTCGACCTATCTGAATAGCCTATATAATTAGATAGATTCCATCTGCCGGAGCGATACATGCTGGACGGTATGTCTGTTGATCAACTGCGCACATTTATTGCCGCCGTTGATGAGGGAAGTTTTTCGGCCGCCGGGCGTAAACTGCGGCGCGCGCAGTCGGTTGTCAGCGCGACGCTGGCCAATCTTGAGGCGCAGGTCGGGTTTCCATTATTCGATCGCTCAGGGCGTTATCCGAAACTGACGGCGGCGGGCGTCGCGATGCTGGAAGCGGCGCGCCTTGCCGCTGCCGGGATGGACGCCTTTAAGGCTAAGGCGCGCACCTTAGCCGAAGGCCTGGAGCCTGAACTGGCGGTCTCCGTCGATGTGATGTTTCCCGTTGCGCAGCTCACCGCTGCGGTGCAGGCGTTTCATCAGATCTTTCCCGACACGCCGCTGCGTTTGTATGTGGAAGCGTTAGGGGCGGTGCTCCAGCCTCTGCTGGACGGCCACTGTCGGGTGGCGATTATCGGCTCGCTGCCGCATATTCCGCCTGAATGTACCTCAGAATTTCTTCTCAGCGTGCCAGCCGTGGCCGTTGTCTCTCCTGAACATCCGCTGGCTAACCTGCCAGGGCCGATCCTCCGCTCGCTTTTAGCGGAACACGTTCAGCTGGTGCTGGCCGATCGCTCGTCGCTTACCGTGGGCCGGAGCTTTGGCGTGATGTCGTCAAAAACCTGGCATTTGGCCGATATGGGCGCGAAGCACGCCTTCCTGCGCGCCGGGCTTGGTTGGGGCTATATGCCGCTGCCAGTGGTTGAGGAGGATCTTGCGACGGGTAAACTGGTCACGTTGAATTTGCAGATGCAGCCTGATGTCGGACCGGGCTTTGCCATGCAGGCCGTGCATTTAGAAGAACATCCTCCAGGCCCGGCCGGGCGCTGGTTCATTAATAAGCTTAAAATGCAGGTTAGCGCATCTGGTTTACACCAGATCTGACTGGTCTTTCAAACGGGCCGCTCTGCGAATCCAGACTACGCTTGCTAAAAAAATGGTCGTCTGAATTTCGGTTGTGACGTTCTTACTGAATGCTTAGATTCATTTTCAATCTATTGAGAGGAGATGAATATGAATTTTGCAGAACTCCACAACCAGCATGAGCCCCTGCTGATCGCCAACGTTTGGGACGCCGCCAGCGCTGTCGCAGCGCAAGAAGCAGGCTACCAGGCACTGGGAACGTCCAGTGCAGCAATAGCGTCCACGCTGGGATATGAAGACGGGCAGGGAATGCCGTTTGATGAGTTATTTTATGTGGTCACCCGTATCCGGGCTGTCAACAGCCTGCCATTGAGCGTTGACATGGAAGCCGGATATGGTGATTCAGCCGAAGAGATAGTCGCTAATCTCAGGCGCCTTGCTCAGACAGGCGTATCAGGCGTCAACCTTGAAGACAGCAGAGTCATTAATGGGGGGCGTCAGCTTGACGATGTCTCTGATTTTTCCCGTAATCTGGGAACAGTAAGCAATGCGCTGAGAAGAGAAAACTGTAGCCTGTTTCTGAACATCCGGACTGACGCCTACCTGCTCGGGCATGAAGACGCATTGCAGGAGACGATATTACGGGGTCAGCGCTATAAAGCAGCTGGTGCTGATGGCCTTTTTGTTCCCTGTCTGACGTCAGAGAAAGACATCAGCCTCATTGCAGAGGCAACGGGTCTGCCCCTGAACGTCATGTGTATGCCCGATCTTCCGTCGTTCGACAGGCTTAAGCTGGCCGGGGTAAACCGCATTTCAATGGGCAATTTTGTTCATTCAGTCATGCAGTCAAGGCTGAGTGATGTAATGCATACGATTCGAACTCGTCAGACGTTTGCAGGACTTTTTAGCGATGAAAATAACCGATAAGAATTTGTGTGATATCTGGTATCAGGCATTACTCGAACGAGATTCAGAATATACCGGCGTATTTTTTGTTGGCGTCAAAACCACTGGCGTATTCTGCATTTCGGTATGCCGGGCGCGAAAGCCCAGGCGCGAAAATGTCGAATTTTATAAAGATGCCAAATCTGCCCTGGCGGCCGGGTTTCGTCCCTGTAAAGTCTGCAGACCCGCTGAAAATGCGCACAGCGCGCCATTATATGTTGAACAGGCGCTTGCGCTTGTCAGGCGCGATATTAAATCCCGCGTGGCTGACGCGCAGCTTCGCCAGCAGGGGATCAGTCCGGAGCGGGTAAGGCGTTGGTTCCTGCAACATCACGGCATCACTTTTCAGGCTTTCCAGCGAATGCAGCGGGTGAACGTTGCCCTGCAGGAGCTGAAAAGCGGGCGAGCGGCTACTGACGTTGCGCTGGACAATGGCTATGAATCCCTGAGCGGGTTTGGTTACACCTACAAGCGGCTTACTGGCGCAGCGCCGACTCAGGCAGCCGAGGTGATTGTCATTCATCGGTTTACCACTACGCTTGGGCCTATGTTTGTCTGTGCGACAGAGCGGGGAGTCTGTCTGCTGGAGTTTACCGATCGCCGGATGTTAGAAACAGAGTTCCGCGATATCCAGCGTTTATTTAACGCCAGAATTGTCACCGGAGAAAACAGCCATACCCGGCAGGCAGTAAAAGAAATCAGCGAGTATTTTGCTGGAACTCGCCGACAGTTTGAGCTCTCTGTAGATGCCCCTGGCAGCGATTTTCAACAATCCGTCTGGCATGAGTTGCGTGCTGTTCCCTATGGACAGACCTCGCACTATCAGGCCATTTCGCTAAGGATGAATAAGCCCAATGCTGTACGCGCCGTCGCTGCTGCTAATGGTGCAAACCGGATTGCGATTGTGATCCCTTGTCACAGGATAATTGGCAAAGATGGAAAGATGACGGGTTACGGCGGCGGTATTTCGCGCAAGGAATGGCTTATTGAACATGAGCGAAACAATGTTTGATGGCGTAATGTTCCAGTGTAGCCGGAATGTTTTGCGAACTTCGCGGGATAAATTGCAGCCACAAAAAAGCCCGCAGGGCTTGCGCCGTGCGGGCTCTTAGGACTTCATCGGATGACTCTGGTAATCACCGATGGAGAATTTTGGTGCTGGCGTCCTTGTAATTTGTGATTGATGTGGTTGATTTTGTTGGGGATTTTTATTTTTTGCGCGAAGGGGAAGGCGCAAAAAGAGTGGCGATGATGTTGATATGGAAGGGGTTTTTGTATCTGATTGATTTTAAATGTGATTGTGGGGGCGAGAGTTTGCGTGTTGGTTGAGGCTCTGGTGGAAGTTGTAGGTTGGTCGTTCTTTCCAAAAAATGAGCGTTTCTGTCGAATAATTCATTCTCTTGATTTTTCCTGACTGTAGATCATGCTCATCTAATACACACAAACAACCGAAGGCGATACAGGTAGTTGGCCTTTGGTATATCCAATGATGTCCCTTTAACAATAAGAGAGCACCATGCTTGAACTCCGTCCTAATTGCGAATGCTGTGATAAAGATCTGCCACCTGAATCAAAAGAGGCATACATCTGTTCATTCGAATGCACGTTTTGCGTAGATTGCGTGACCCAACGAATTAATGGCCTGTGCCCGAACTGCGGAGGGGAGCTGGTGCGACGTCCAATACGCCCCGAAGCATCCCTCCTGCGACACCCTGCATCCAGTCAGCGTCGCTATAAACAGTACAGATGAAAACTATGTTCGCTCCTTGCTTATAACGCTCTTCATGATCTTGCTAGCCGTCCGTTGAATGCCACACGCGGACGTTGCTAACTTTGGCCCTTATTTATCAATGGGGGCAGATCAGTCAATCTATATGCTATTTGTTTTGCTCTTAAGTTCTGAACTATAGTGCCGATAGGGAAATTAAGTACTTTTGTCCTAAGGAAGCAAGGTTGTGAAAGATTTTTCAAAATACTCGAAAGCGTTAGGGATGGCTAAGTTCTATGTTTATGCATTTTATGACACTGAAGATGTATCAAAAAAACCGTTTTATATAGGCAAAGGCAAGTCAGAACGCTGTCTTGATCATATAAAGTGTAATGATGGCTCTCCGAAATCAGAACGAATTAATCATCTGTTAAAAACAGGAAATCTGGGAATCGACATACTACGCCATGGCATGGATGAGGCAACCGCGAAGCTTGTTGAAGCAACATGTATTGATCTCTTAGGTGTTGGAGAACTGACCAACAAAGTACGAGGAAGCAGCTCACTTATGGGGCGAATCACGCTGGATGAGCTCAACCATCTCCTTCTTAAGCAAGAGACGGAAATTGCACCTGAACATGCAGGGCTCGCTTTTTTGCTAAACAGCACCTACAAGTCTGGCATGAGTGCACTTGCATTATATGAAGCTACGCGTGGCGTCTGGGCAAAGGTACCAAAAGATGAAAACCTGCAATTTGCATACGCAACCTACGGCGGTTTGGTGATGGAAGTCTACGAGATACAGTGCTGGCTAAAGGCAGGCTCTCAACAGTACTTTACTCGGGAACTGATTATCCCCCCCGAAACCAACCGTTCAGAGTTTGTTGGGCGAATTGCATCACCAGAAGTCAGAGAATTATACGTAGGCAAGCTAATCAAAAAATCGCGCAGTCACGGTAGCCCTTTCGTAAAAGTTGGGCTGGCACAATAAACCGACTTGCTTTCCATCCATTGGTTAATACACCTTAATGCTTCTCATGTTGTTGAGGCTGCCAATGTCCGCTTCGTGCCAGGAGCGGATGTTGCTATGTTGTGGTGCGTTAATCAAGCGTACGGCCAAGAAAATGCGGGAAGAAAAAGGCCGCTAATGCGACCCAAATTGAACAGGAAATCAGCTATTGATATTGAGAAAGATACTCTGCAACTCCATTCGCC
This sequence comes from Enterobacter sp. MG-EB028, assembly GCF_056673305.1. Classification (NCBI taxonomy): domain Bacteria; kingdom Pseudomonadati; phylum Pseudomonadota; class Gammaproteobacteria; order Enterobacterales; family Enterobacteriaceae; genus Enterobacter; species Enterobacter sp. MG-EB028. The sequence continues at coordinate 3,695,357 of NZ_CP195079.1, read as the reverse complement.
GGATTTAGTCCACCGGTATAGACTGTTCCTAGTTCTTGAGGCGTAACATATGTTGTAGGCCATATAACCATATCTTTAAAATAGTTATCTATTTTAATTCTTTTGAGCTCTTTAAAGAGATAATCATCTAATTCATTTCGTTTTAAACAATTAACATAATAAGCTGCCGCACTTGCTACTATATCTGCGATTTGTAGTTGAGGATATTCTTGCGATGAATGAAATGTCAAAGAGCGAGCTTTAATTGGTAACTCAAAAGTCCTTCTATCATATCCATATACCTCCGTAATTTTTGACATATCCATAAATTTATTAAAGATATCTTGTTGTTCTGTAATCGCTTTGGAATCGTCATGCTTAATATAAAAACCGTTGGGATATAATTTACCCCATTCTATACAGTGTTTGAAGAGAGAGGGTATGGAAGGATCTAGTGTATTTTTTTCAACATCTTCTAGAATGTCATCAATTTCATTTTTGGTAATGCTAATTCTATTGATTGTGTCTACAAACCTTTGGTCGCTTGAACATGCCTTTAGCTCATCAACTGACGTGTAAAATTCATCAATAGATTCAGGGGTTTGATTTCTAACCATGCTCATAAATTTTTGATACATTTTATCTGTTTTCTCCTCTCCACAGAAAGCTGGGAAACAGAAATAATAAACATTAGATAGAGCAAGATTTTGCCCATTTCTATAAAGATCTAACCCTCGATTGAAACACCATGTTTCGATTAAAATATCAACAATTTTTGTTGTTAACATATACTTTTTATCGACCAAAAAGATTTTGACATTTTCTTCATTGACGTACTTGCTTTCAAGCAGTCTAATAATTCCATCTTGGCCTGATTTTCTACGTCTAAGAGTTTTAAAGTGAGCTTCTGTTGGTGACTTGCTTCCAGTTAGCTCTAATGCTTTAAGTGCATCTGGTTTATTAATGCTACTTGAACTTAAGGTGAAAAAAGGTTGTGTTGAATCAAGTAAATTTCCGCCGGTATTACCCGACTCATCAAAGAATATATCAGGTTTCATGTACATCATTTTGTTTTTCTTTGCAGCTAACTCTCTTGTTTTTTCGTTTTTCTGCTTTTTCTTATTCACGCGTCTACTTTGACTATTCTTACCCATAAAACCTCCTGATTAATTTGGAACAAGAATGTTAATTTAAAATATTAATAACATAGAGATGAAAATATCACTTAATACAAGTTTAATTCTATATTTTACATCAAGCTTGACTCACTATTTTTTGATAAGAGTAAAATAGTGAGGATGTCCGCTCCTCGCTCATAGCGGACATGTCCTACTGTTATTCTCTACGTACCAAGAGAATAAGCCCTATATATTAAATGCATTAAATGATCATGTAAGTATGAGCCTAAATCATGGATTGAGGTTATTGAGAGTGCCGAGCCTCAAGGTGCACCGGTCTCGCATTTTCACCTCACTGCGTGTTGATGCCGAGTAGGTTAATTAACTGCTCGACAATCTTGTCCTCATCGAGAACCAGATTCACACTAGCCACCTGTAATTGTTCCTTGCCTGCTATAATCCTATAGCCTGCATTCAGAGGTTGCGTTCCCAGACCTGCATGATGTGGATAGAGAAGCATAACTTGTGGGCGTTGATAAATCCGTGCATAGGCCATCATTTGGTAGACATCAGCCTGCGATATGCCATGCCTGGCATCTTCGGGATGACGCCCAATACGCTTCCATTTAGTGTCTATGATCATAACAATCTGATGGTCCCGCTCGATAAGCAGATCCGGTCGGGTCTGGAAGCGTGGTTTGCCTTCTTTTACGTCCTCGATCAGACAGTATAATCTGCCTGCCTGTGCACGAACCGTCCATTCCGTACCGCGTACAGCACGCTTCGCCAGCGCCGCTATATATGCCTCGAACAGGTCGTTCATTGGGAAAAGCAGTGTAATCCCGTTCTGCGCTCGTTTATCGTGGTGTGTAGCTTGCCAGTCGCGTCGCAGGAGAAGACGTGCCAGATTGTAGAGGGCTTCCCAGCGATGATTGGTTCGGTCGATCCGTACCTGTGACCACGGCAGATGACTGAAAGGGACGTCGCTAACACCCGCTAACAGGATGCGCAATTCATTCAGACGACGGAGCGTATCAGCAGCGCGGGCATAATGGTGAATCAGAACTACACACGCCTTCATAATTCGAAGCAGGGCGGTATCAGCCGACAGTTCGTCGTAACGACAGGCGAGACGGTCGGGGCGGACGGCAAGCGTAGTGAATTGTCGTTTGATATTGAGCCTTCCGCGCAATGAGGGCAAATCGTCTTCCTGTGCCAAATAGGTGCGCGGTAATCCCCGATGTACTTCAGATAAGAGTCGCTCGGCGAACAAGCGGATGAGTATCTCAAGTAAGCTTTCAGCTTGTCTCGCCATTGTTGCAGCCTGTCCATTGCCGAGTTTAAGGCCGAGGGCGACATCAAGCATACGTATCAGGCGATTGCGTATTGTGGCGTCCGGTTCTATCGTCTCGTCGTCGAATTTGGGCAGGATCTCAAGGCTACATCCCGGAGCGGCAATGACCCCAACTATTTGCCCGGCAATAATTTTGTTATGGCGATCGATTAAGATATTAGTACCGTGCTGATTTGCCAGCGGATGCTCGCGCGCCGCCGTAAGCAGCGCGTTAGCCTGAGGGCGGGTAAAAGCATGAGGAGCGTTTATGCTGCTTTCAGTGTTCACACAAACACCACCCCATTCGCGAACCGTGAGGTGCGTCATTCTTTCGATTCACCAGCCACCTCAAGATCGGTGACATTTAACGTTCTGGTTTTGCCTATCAGTCGATCAAAGGCGTCATTTCTGAACGGTGCACGTACCGACCAGCTTGATAATGGTTCCCCCTCTATTCCGGGTGGCGGTAAAATCTGCTCTTCCTGCATAAAACCATCGCCCAGCACTGTCGCGATTCGGCTCCAGTCCTCGAAGAAATACTCTTGTAACAGCGGTATGACCTTATTGCGCACTGCATCTTCAACTTGTGCCCTGGATTCACAATTGATAAAGAAGGCGTGTCCAATGCGATATTCCCGGCCTATAAGATATTCAATACGCTGGTTGATGGTGGTAAGAACGGCTTTGAGATCGATCCCCTCTACTTCACTTAGCAAGGTCGCGTCGGGAGCCATTTCCCGGAAGTTGAATCGCCGCCTTAATGCTGTGTCGAGCAATGCGATGGATCGATCGGCGGTATTCATGGTGCCTATGATATGAAGGTTGGCGGGGATGCCAAAATCTTTCTTTTTCGAATAAGGCAGAGTTACGGTGAGTGCATCAGGCATTCCAAGACGTTTATCCGGCTCAATTAACGTAATCAGCTCACCGAACACTTTCGAGATATTTGCCCGGTTGATCTCATCAATAATGAGGACGAATTGTTCTGGTTGTCCTTTAACATCGGAACTATTATCTATGTTCTCTGTACTTGAGAGCAGTCTGCCTAGCGCCGGGATATTCACACGACTGGTGGCAATGGAATAGAGCGTCCGCATGGTGAAGTTACCATCGATAATTGTATCGAGTGGCAGTGGTTCATCAAGGGTCAGTAGCCAGCGAACTGGGCGGCGGTGGGCATAGTAACCTTCGGCTTCAGGAACGAAATAGTAATCACCAGTTATTTCAGCGATAGCGCGAAACGCAGTGTTCCCGTAAGGGACAATCACGATATCACCAGGCTTCATTTCGCAACGGAAGGGATAGGTTTGCGTCCAGTTACTAGGCGTCAGATTCCCTGGATTTTGCTTGATCCATTCATCATGAATCGCGTTGAACGATGAGAATCTATCCGCGCTCCAGTCTATGGTCCCACCCCAACCCAGAGCGATATACCCATTGTCGCGGGCATCTTCATACACATCGTCTTCGGTGCCAATTGTCCCTTGCCCCATTTTCCAGAAGCGTTTTTGGGATAGTTGCAGTGCCGAGGCATCTGTCTGTGCACGGGGTTGTGTTCTGGCCTGATCGGCAAGGGCACAAATTTCTCTGAAGAGCCCCGGCGTAGGCATGAGTCTGAATCCAGCAGACGAAGACTCATCTTCACCAATTTCTGGACGAAGGCCCTCAACGAAGGTTTCGTAGTCATAGCTCTGGTGGAATGTGACGAAAGAGATCCTCTTTTCTGCCATCAGTTCGTTATAGCGCGCCATCAGGGCCGCACGCCCATCTTTTGAGTTCGGATAGGCATCTTTGCCATCGCAGAGCGCTACGGCTTCCCTCGCCGTGTGATAGGTCTTTCCGGTACCTGGAGGACCGTAAAAAATAAGGTTAGTCGGAGTTGGTTTAGTCTGGGCCACCAGTTCGCTTCCTTCCGTAAGGATGAACGTATATTTCCGGGTTGTGCTCTTTTTAGGCCCTTCCGTCACCGGAGGGGGAACATCCGCTAGTTCCTGAAATTTTTGACCATCAAGAGCCTGACAGATGTTCGGCCATCCCTTGTCGAGACCCATTTCAGTATTCAGAGGACCAACTACCAGGGTGACACTTGCGTCACCTCGCTCTCTGGCTGGGGTGATGTAGTTTTCAAGGACATAATCCCGAATTTCGTCGGCCTGAGAGTCATCACCGCTCAGAAAACGTCCATATTGTCCGAGCCAGCTATTCCAGTTGGACAATCGGTTAAGCGGTTGCTCTGATTCAGGCATTAGTAACCGATAGTCATTGCCGTTGTCTTTGGCATCACGGCGAATCTCTTTGATCCGCTGCCGCAATTGCGCAAATCCATCCGCCTGGTAGGCTGCATCCAGATCTGCATGAGGAGAACCAAGTGCTGCGAGATTTTTTTCTATAGTTTTGACAGCATAAATACGGGAATTGAGGCCTGCTTGCGTTTTGGCGCCTCTGCTCTTCAACCATTCCTGAAATTCAACTTCGAGCATTTCCGATGCCCTCTCATTTTCGTTAACTTACTGATAGCTATCATTGTGGATGATGGAAGGGGCAGTACTGCAACTCTTCGCTACAGATTGCCAATACTATTAATCTTCCTTGCTGATTGTCTCGCTTGCGGGGCGAAGGGTTTGACCAACCTGACATAGCAGACAGGCATCATCCTCGAATGTCATGGTCCCTCAGGAGTGCAGCCCAAGCGCTGTGTCGCTTACCGTAAACATAGCACTATGGATGCCTCGGTCAAGGTATGTTTTTCCATAATTTATTGATAAGAAACAATAATAGTTATTATGTAATGATTTGAACCTTTATGAGCCTTTTAATAAATCGTCATGTCCAAAACTATGTAGCAGCTGAAGGTATAGGCATTGAGAATGGGCATTTTAGCTTCGTCTACCGGACGTTCTGAATGTAGGTATCGGTAGACCGTAAAGGGTGCTGCGGATGGATTTGATGGAATCGCCCATACGGATGGCCAAACGTTCCCCCACCCCAAATCCCGCACTTCTCTCCCTTACCCTTAAAGGCCTTTAAAGGCCCTTTAGCGAGCTTTTGCGGGCGTAGCATTATTCGAGCCAAAGTTGGCTAAAATCCGGCCATCCCAGCGTATTTAAATCCCGCCAGGTAAATGACTTCTCGGTCGCAAATTCCATCCAGTGATGCAGCAAAGGAATGACATATCGCTGGTGGGTAATCTCATGGAAAAAGGCGGCAATGGTTGCGAATGCCTGTTCATCGTTGCTGTTAAGAATCGTCGGCAGCAGCGCGTTCAGGTTTCGTCGCTGGGCTTCAGGCAAGCGCGTAAACAGCGCGGTGGACGCCAGCCATTCCAGAAACGCCGGAACCGAAAGGGTATCGAGCATAAAGTTGCTGAGCCAGATATCCGCAGGAGGGCGTGGCTGGCTGTTAAAGTTGTCAAATGCGTCGATCCGTATCTCGGCGCGAATATGCCAGCGCTCAAGCAGGATGCGAATCGCCCCGGCAAGCTCCACCAGTTCCGGCTGCTGAAAGGTGCTGATGATCACCGGCTGACGCAGGTTAAACGGCGCGGTGACCCCGCCGAAATCCACCGGGCGGTGGTTCCACTGCGGCAGCATGCCCTGAGCCACGGAGAGGATGCGCGCGTATTCGTCGGGAAGCTGCGTCTGGCTGAGGAGTTCGACAGGTTGCAGAAGGTAATTGATAAACCGTCTTCCGGCCTCATCTGCAAAGGCCCCGTCACCGTCGAGCAGCACAAAGCAGCACCCCTGCTCCAGACTGCGCTCGTTGAGCGGGCGATCATCCTGCGCCTCTTCGCCCCGCAGCAGGGGAATAAAGCTCATGCTGATATGCTCCGGAGCCCAGGTGAAAATGGTGATCTCATCCAGTCCGGGCCGCGCCTGGTGCCAGTGTTGATTGCGCCGCAGGACCATAAAGTTGTCGCTGTGCTCCTGCAGGTGGAAAGCGCCGGTACAGCGGATGTGTCCGTGCTGGTAATCAAACAGCATCGTCGGCTGGGTGGCGAGCAGGCAGTCGAGCCGTCTGACCGGATGATGCGTTTCAATTACCAGATGCCAGGGGGCGTCAGCGGTGATGGTTTTGATTGGGCTGAAAAGCGGCGCGAACTGCGGGCTCTGGCTGGCGGCGAGCAGGCAGCGCTGAACGGCGCTGGCATCCAGCTCACAGCCATCGGCAAAGCGGGCGGTGGATTTTAGCCAGAACTCCCAGCGGGTAAAGTCGTCGTTGTGGGTCCAGTAGTGGGCAATATCGGGGACGATCCTGCCCTGAACGGCGTCATAGCGCGTCAGTCCGCTGAGGCACTGGCGCAGGAGGTGGCGTTCGGTTCGCCGCAGGGGAACGAGCGGGTTAAGCGGATCCAGATTGCGATAGTAGGGGATGCGTACCCGCGTTTCGCTGCTTTTATCCTGTACCCCAAAGCGCCACAGGCTCAGGCGATCCAGCAGATACTTGTCGTTGCCGATAAACCGCAGCACGTTGCCGTAATCTTGCTTCTCCAGCAGCTTATTGACGTTCTGGCTGAACAGCTTTTCCGGCGAGGTTAACAGATGGAGTCGTGAGCGCTTGCCGCGTCCGCGCTGCGGCTGCCAGTCGAGCCATTTTTCCTGATGCATCTTCTTCAGCGCAATCCGGCAATTACGCACTGAACAGCCGAAGATGGCGGCGATCTCCTGCATCTGTAATTCGTGCGTCTGACCTGCGCCGTAGCGGGCGTGCAGCCTGCGAAAATGTGCCTCGAAGATATTCATATGATGGCCTCCCGCCGAACGCGATTTCCTCTTTTATCCCTTTCTGACGGTTTGCGGCGTGATTGCCCTCATAAATTTTCCGGTTTTAAGCGAAAACCGGAAATAACTTTCGTCTTTGGTTGCTGTTTTTTTAATCATCTCGGGTTCGGATACTGAAGGTGTTCGGAGCAGAACCTGCTGTTGTGCGAATCCCTGTAATAAAGACGCGCTCAGGAGATCGAGATGAAAAGATTCAACCTTCTGCAAATGTTACAAAGCATCGGACGATCATTAATGATCCCCATTGCCATGCTGCCTGCCGCCGGTATTTTGCTGGCCTTCGGCGTCAGCTTTCAGGATCCCAATATTGTCGCCAGCCTGCCGTTTCTCGGCGCTGACTGGCTGGTTCACGTGCTGAAGCTGATGGCGGAAGCGGGCAGTGCGATTTTCGCTAACCTGCCGCTGCTGTTTGCGGTCGGCGTGGCGGTAGGACTCAGTGACGATCAGGGGATTGCCGGGTTGTCGGCGATCGCCGGGTTTTTGATTATGAACGTCACCATCGGCCAGTTTCTTGGGATCACGCCCGAATCGGTGGCGCAGGTGCGTGACTACACGATGGTGCTGGGCATCCCTTCGCTCCAGACCGGCGTGTTTGGCGGCATCATTATCGGGATTATCGCCGCCTGGCTGTATAAACGCTATTACCGCATCCAGCTTCCGTCATGGCTGGAGTTCTTTTCCGGCAAGCGATTTGTGCCGATAGTGACTTCCTTCGCTGCGCTGTTTGTCGGGCTGGTGATGGCGGTGGTCTGGCCGCCGGTGCAGCATCTGATTAATGGCCTGTCGAATACCATGACGGTGCAGGGGCCGGGCGTGTCCGCCTTCCTGTTCGGTTTTGTCGAGCGGCTGCTGATCCCGTTTGGTCTTAACCATGTCTGGTGGCCGACGTTCTGGCTGCAGTTTGGCGAGTACGTGAACAAAGCCGGCCAGGTGGTGCATGGCGACCAGCTTATCTTCTTTGCCCAGTTGAAAGACCAGGTGCCGATTACCGCCGGAACCTTTATGGCCGGGCTGACGCCTATCAAAATGTTCTGTATTCCGGCGATTGCGCTGGCGATCTACCGCTGCGCCAGCCCGGAAAACAAAGCGCGCGTGAAGGGTATTATGCTCTCTGGCGCTATCACCTCCATCGTCTGCGGCATCACCGAGCCGATTGAGTTCTCCTTCCTGTTTGTTGCGCCCGTGCTGTATGGCATTCACGCCGTCCTGGCGGGGCTGGTGTTCCTGCTGATGGAGTGGTTCAGCGTGCACATCGGGCTCTCTTTCTCCGGCGGGCTTATCGACTATCTCTTCTTTGGCGTCCTGCCGCGCGCGCCTCACTGGTACATGGTGTTCCCAGTCGGGCTGGTGATGGGGGCGCTGTACTACGCCCTGTTTACCTTTGCTATTCGTCGCTGGAATTTGCTGACGCCGGGGCGTGAAGTCGAAGAAAGCACTGTGGCGCAGGAAAACGAACAGAATGACCTAGTGAGCGGCATCATTCTGGCCTATGGCGGGCTGGGGAATATGACCAGCATCGAAGCGTGCATGTCACGTCTGCGCATTGACGTGACGGATAAGACGCTGGTGGACAAAGCGCTGCTGAAACAGCTTGGCGCGGCGGGCGTCGTCGAGGTCGGGAACAACATTCAAAGCGTCTTTGGCATGAAATCCGATCGGCTGAAAGAGGCGATCCGCGCAGCTAACGCGTATACACAGGAGGCAAAATGAAACAGCTACACCACAGCGGCCTGCCGCTGTATCTCGATGATGATGGCGTAATGGCGCTGAAACCGCCGCTGAATTATCTCGGTTTTGGCCGCAAAAGCGCCGGGCAGATGGCGGTGGTTTTACCGGAGTTCACTGAAGCGCTGCGTGATGAACCGGCTTACGATGTTTATCGCGGGCTCAGCTTTGCGGAGGATCAGGAACGGCTTGCTGCCGATGAGTATCAGTACGACATCACCATCATCATGCCGGGAACGATCGGCAAGGAGCGCAAGAAAACCAGCGGCCATTATCACGGCTATAACGACACGCGGCGCAACACCCATCCGGAAGTGTATGAAGTGATTAAGGGCACGGCGGCGTATATCCTGCAAAAGTCGCCGGATTTTGCCGTCGCGCCGCAGGAGCTGGTGGTGGACGATCTTATCGTGGCGGTCGTGAAGGAGGGGCAGAGCATTATCGTGCCGCCGAATTACGGCCACTGCTCTATCAATATCGGCGACGGGCCGCTGGTATTCAGCAACCTGGCCTATAAACCCTGCGCGGTTCACTACGACACGGTGCAGTTTTACCACGGTATGGCCTGCTACATCGTGGAGGAGAACGGGCAGCTCTGCGTGCGCAAGAATCATTACTACCCGCATATTCCGCACATCAAATTCGCCACCGTCAAAGAGAACCCGCATCTTGGCATCACCTTCGATACGCCACTTTACCAGCGCTATCGCGCCGCGCCGGAACGTTTCCATTTTCTGGGGCATGTCGATAACTATGTCCGGGAAATCATGGGGATGCTCGAGTATCAGGATGATTTATTCCCGCTCAGTCAGGAGGACGCATGATGGAAACGCAATTTGTTGCAGGCGTTGCCTGTACTGACCTGCATCAGGCGATGGCGCGGATTGATGGTGCCGCACTGGCGAGTCTGGAGCAGGCCATCGCTGAGGCGAACGCGGTATTTGTTTTTGGCGCAGGGCGTTCGCTGTTAATGCTGAAAGCTTTTGCGATGCGCCTGATGCATATCGGCCTGAAGGTGCATGTTGTCGGCGATGTGGTCACGCCTGCGCTGCAAAAAGGCGACCTGCTGCTGCTGGCCAGCGCATCGGGCGAAACGGCTTCGCTGGTGAATGTGGCTACGAAAGCAAAGCAACTGGGGGGCACAGTGGCCCTGCTGACCATTTTCCCCGAGTCCACGCTGGGGAAACTGGCTGACGTAGTGGTCAGGATCCCGGCCTATACCGACAAACTGCCGGATGGACCGGATAACGTGAAAGGCATTCTGCCCGGAGGCAGCCTGTTTGAAGAGGCGGTCATGGTGCTGGGGGATGCCATGATAGTGAATCTGGCGCAGTCGACTGGATATCGCTTAACCAAAGGTTTTGCGCTGCACGCCAACCTCGAATAGTCATTCGACACAAGGAAACCAACATGAAATTACAGCTTGCCCTGGACGAGTTAACCCTGCCTGAAGCGCTGGTATTTATTGATAAGGTGGTTGACGACGTTGATATTATTGAAGTAGGAACCCCCTTTCTTATTCGGGAAGGCGTGAACGCGATTAAAGCCATTAAAGAGAAATACCCGCATAAGGAAGTGCTGGCGGATGCGAAAATTATGGATGGGGGCCATTTTGAGTCGCAGCTGCTTTTCGACGCCGGGGCAGACTATGTCACGGTGTTAGGCGTGACTGATGTGCTGACGATCCAGTCGTGCATCCGCGCGGCGAAAGAGGTCGGAAAGCAGGTGGTGGTGGATATGATCTGCGTCGACGATCTCCCCGCACGGGTCCGACTGCTGGAGGAGGCGGGGGCAGATATGCTGGCGGTACACACCGGCACTGACCAGCAGGCGGCAGGGCGCAAGCCGATTGATGATTTGATAACGATGCTGAAGGCGCGCCGGAAAGCACGGATTGCCGTGGCAGGCGGCATCAGCAGTCAGACGGTGAAGGACTATGCGCTCTTAGGTCCGGATGTGGTGATTGTGGGGGCGGCGATTACGCATTCGGTGGATCCGGCGGGGGAGGCGAGGAAGATTTCACAGGTGTTGTTGCAGCATCACTGAGATTAGACGAAAAGGACGGCATCTGGCGCGACTGTGTGCCAGATGTCGACCAATAGTGGACATGCGGTTAAGTGAGTAAATTTTCTAAGGGCATAACTGTTCCTGCAAAAAATATCTGGCCTGAATATAAACTACTCGATATTCTGAAATGCTTTGTATTTTTTGTGAACAGGAAAAAGTATGCTGAGTACGTTACCCGATTTACACAGAAGTTTTGCAGAGCAACTCAAACTTAAATTTCAGTCAGATTCGCGAATTCATTCCCTTCTTACTGGCGGCTCAATGATTCATGGCGGATTTGATAAATACTCCGATCTGGATTTTGTCGTTGTCGTAGATCCTCTCTACTATGACGAAATTATGACGCAGCGTAGGGAGCTCGCCGGAACATTAGGCCATCTGCTGCATGCTTTCACCGGGGAACATGTGGGAGAGCCTCGCCTGCTTATATGCCTGTATGGCCCTGAACTCCTCCATGTCGATCTGAAATTTGTCACCCTGGACATGCTCATTCAACGCGTTGAGGAGCCAGCGGTGTTATTTACCCGTGATAACACTGCTCTGAAGCGACAACTGGCAAAATTTAGTGCTCACTGGCCCAACATGACGCCGGAGTGGTTTGAGTCCCGAGCCTGGATCTGGCTTCATTACGCAGTGGTTAAACTGGGAAGGGGCGAACTCTTTGAGGCGATTGGTATGCTGGCATTCTTCCGGGAGCAGGTGCTGGGACCAATGCTGTACCGTCGCGCAAATCTACCGCAACGTGGGGTTCGCCGCATTGAATTCTACGGCATTGATCCTGATGGTCTGCTGACTTCCACGTTGGCAACGCACGATCGTGACTCCGTTGGTGTTGCCATCAGAATGGCTGTTGACGCTTATATCAATCTGCGGGCTGATGCTCTGCCTGAGAATATCGCAGATGGTGCAGTTCGTTGGGCTGTTCTTGCGATGCTTAAAGCGTATTCTGACAGGGTTTAAATTTATGCTCCGGTCGCTTACACGGCCGGAGTAAAAGTATCATCGGAGAGACAGGCAATAGCCAAATCCCGAGGTGGATATCGCAATTTAGCGACTGCAATCCATGCTAAAGCCAGGTTCAGGTGCCCGGGAAAGGGAAAATTTCAAATGTCGGCTGAGTGCCAGGAGCGAACACTGATGACCAAGCTTAAGTGTCATCCTTGCCTTGTATGCGAATGGCACTAATTTGGGAGATTAGTAAAACTAGAACGCTTCATCGAAATACCACAAAATCTTCGATTCGAAGAAAATCCTACTTATGTCATCATCGATTCTTCAGTGGGATTACTTTACCGCCAAACGGACCGATACTAGAAAACTCTAAGTAGGGGGCCAATTTTGTAGACCACGACAACGCTCCCCTTCGTACAACCTGATTTAAAGCCTGAAAGAAATGCCTGATGTATCAGGTGGACCGCCATTCAACACAACTCAACCTTTGAAACTTACCGTGGATCATTCTATTAAGTAACGGTAGTATAGTTATATGGAGTGATACAAGCAGTGAATTTCGATGCTGTAGTTGAAGTGAATAAGAACGCTTAAGATTAAGTTGAGAAAAATGAAACTACTTGATAAAAAGTATTATAACCTAGAACCTAGTTCTGAGTACCTTAAGGACTCATTTATTTTAGGATTGGCATGGAAAAAAACAGACAGTTTTGTCAGAACTCACAATTGGTATGCAGATCTATTAGCGCTTGACAAATGTGCATTTGATATTAGTGATGAAGTCACTAAATGGTCAAATGAAGTCAAAAATGCCACTTTTTCTAAAAGTGATATTGAATTAATACTCGCTCCCAAAGGTGCTAACTGGTTTTTTAAAAAAGGGAAGTGGATTACAAATAAAGAGGATAGAAAATTAAGACCATTAGCTAATATATCTATCAAGGAGCAGTCTTTTGCTACAGCCGTAATGATGTGTATTGCTGATTCGCTAGAAACGAGGCAGAAAGATTGTTCACTAAGTAACCTTGGCTATGCTGAGCATGTGAAAAATAAAGTTGTTAGTTACGGAAATAGGCTTATTTGTGATTGGAATAATGATAAGGCCAGATTTCGTTGGGGTGGAAGCGAATATTACAGGAAGTTCTCTACAGATTATCGAAATTTCCTACAAAGACCTATCTATGTAGGAAGGGAAACTGTAAATAAAGTCAGTGGGATTGATGATGTTTATATTGTTAGTTTGGATTTGAAAAACTTTTTTAGTTCTATAAAAATAGATCTTCTGATAAAAAAACTTAAAGAAATATCTTCTAAACATTACGATTGCAGCATTTCAGATAATAATGATTTCTGGAGTTTGGCAACTCAAATTTTGAATTGGACATGGCCTAAAGACACTTTGTCTTTACTTGGCAGTTTGGATTTAAAAAAAATCGTTGGGCTTCCTCAAGGCTTAGCATCGGCTGGAGCTCTGGCGAACGCATATCTCATTGATTTTGATGAGTCTATAATTTCTAAATTTCGTGATGGTAGCCATATTATACTGCATGATTACTGTCGATATGTAGATGATATTAGGTTGGTGATTTCTGGGGAGGCGCTAAATAATAAAGAAATCAAGGAATTTGTTCATGGGTTAGTTCAAGGTGTTCTCGATGAAACATTGAAACAAGATAAGTTAGATGGAGAGCCTTATTTAGAGGTCAATGATAAAAAAACGTCAATTTTAATACTTTCAGATATTGATAACGGAAGCGGCCTTACAAATAGAATTAATGAAATTCAGCATGAAATAGGAACTTCGAGTATTCCTGAGCGTAACGGGCTAGATAATAATATACCAGCACTTCAACAGTTATTACTGACTGAGCAAGATAATTTCTTCGATGATGCTAATGATTCATTCCCAGGTTTTAACAATGATAAATCGATTAAAGTAGAATCTTTGCGTAGATTTTCGGCCCATAGACTGGAAACAAGCTTAACTAAAAAAAGCAAACTGATCTCACCTGAAGAGAGAAAGCAATTTGATAATGAATCTGAGTTGATTGCAAAGAAATTATTTAAGGCATGGCTTAAAGATCCATCGATTATGGTTATCTTTCGTAAGGCAATAGCCATAAACCCTAATCTGGATGCTTATAAAACCATTCTTGATGATATTTTTAAAAGAATAAAATCGAATCGTGACAAGTGTGATAAATATATCATGATATATCTTCTTTCTGATATATTTCGTAGCGTCGTTGATCTCTACCGAAATATACAGCCAGAGTGCATATCTAATTATCAAAAGTTGATGGGTGAAGTTACATCATTTGCTCAAAAACTACTTTCTTGTAAATCTGACATTCCAAGTTATGCATATCAGCAAGCACTACTCTATCTTGCTGTAATCAACAAGCCGTTTATAGCTAGTAATAAAGCATCTCCTGATCTTACTAGACTCCAAAACGTTTTGATTAAAAAACACTTAGAACCATTGAATATTAGTGATGGTTACCTATTTGAATTATCTGCTCAGATCAGCAAAGATTACCAAGCAAATGCTGTTTTTCTACTTTCACATACAAAAAATAAAGAAGCAGTAGATTCAATTATAAACAATTTTGCTTTCCGTGGTGGTGAGTTTTGGAACGCAATTTGGAAAGAAATAGTTAGGATGAAAGATAGTGATATAGATAAAAATAGGATTAACGAATTTAGATGGGCTATACCTAAAAATGAGTCAAAACCAAATGGTTCGGAGCATAATCTTTCATCAGTAATCAGCTTCAAGGAAAACCCGTTTAAATATGAACATGCTCTTCTTAAACTGGGTATAGCATTAGTTGATCTTCTAGATGATAAGGAGAAAAAAGCATGGAAATCTAATGGTAAGCAGTATTCTCCACATGAAATAAAAGTAAATTTATCAGATGTATCAACATCATGGACAGAACTATGGCGTCCTGGCGTTAATATTTCATGTTCGATAGATAAAATAGGAAAAATACCTACAGACCCGCGCTATGCAAGCCCTGAGTGGTTAGTAGCTTCTCATCCCCCCCAACAACATGATGCACAAAAATTATATTGGGTGTGTAGTGTGCTAAGAAGTGCTGCTTTGGGTAATGTGGATTACACCCAGCGAAATGATTTAAAGTTTAATAGCGAAAAGTATGATGGTATACGTTCTCAGTTTTACAAGCGACGTATGGGAATGTTACATACACCAGAATCAATTGTTGGGTCATATGGAACTATAACTGATTGGTTTGCAAGCTTTCTTCAGCATGGATTGCAATGGCCAGGTTTTTCTTCTTCGTACATAAATCAAGACGATATATTGTCAATTACCTGCCTTGATGAGTTTAGAAAATGTATGGTAGAAAGGCTAATTTATTTAGAAAAGCAAATATGCACTTCATCCAATGTTCCAACATTACCTACTGTTGTCAGTAGACCTGAGTTAGCATCTAACCAATTTAGAATTGTTACTGTGCAGCAGTTATTTCCTAAGGATAAACATTTTCACCCTTCTGACGTAACACTGGATAATTCCGATGTGCGTTGGAAGCATAGAGAACATCTCGCGGAAATTTGTAAGCTAACGGAGCAGACTTTAAATACTAAACTTAAGACGGAATCTAGAGATCATACCAGTACTGCTGATCTTATTGTTTTTTCTGAATTAGCTGTTCATCCAGAAGACGAAGACATAGTAAAAGCTCTGGCATTTAAAACTAAAGCCATCATATTTTGCGGATTTGTCTTCTGTGAACAAGATGGCAAAATTGTTAATAAAGCTCGCTGGATCATTCCAGACTCTTCCGAGTCAGGAACTCAGTGGCGTATTCGTGACCAGGGTAAATATCATATGACAGTAGATGAAGTTACTCTTGGTGTTCAGGGATATAGACCATCCCAACATATTATTTCTATTGAGGGGCATCCAGAAGGACCATTTAAAATAACTGGCGCGATTTGCTACGATGCAACAGATATAAAGCTTGCGGCAGACCTGAGAGATTTAACTGATATGTTTGTCATTGTGGCTTACAATAAAGATATTGACACATTCGATAATATGGCTTCAGCGCTTCAGTGGCATATGTATCAACATGTTGTTATTACAAATACGGGAGAGTATGGTGGTTCAAGTATGCAAGCCCCATACAAAGAAAAGCATCATAAACTGATCTCTCATGCTCATGGGACTGGCCAAATAGCAATTAGCACTGCTGATATAGATTTAGCAGCTTTTAGGCGTAAGCTAAGTTTATACAGAAAGACAAAGTCCCAGCCTGCTGGATTCAATCGAAAACATTAAGAGTACATATGGACACATTAGTTAAGTTAGCTACTATAGCTTCTCCGTTGGTAAGCGCTGGAGTGGCTATTTGGGCGATTTTAGTTGCCAAAGCAACCATCAGTGAGAGCAAAGAAATTGCCAAAAAAACTATTGCAGACACGGCTTATCAAGCATATTTACAATTAGCTATGGAAAACCCGCATTTCTCTAAGGGTTACACCGCAGATAGTAGACATGAGCGAGATCCTATGTATGACCAATATGTTTGGTACGTGGCCAGAATGATATTCTGCTTCGAGAAAATAGTTGAGGTTGAAGATAATTTTAAAGATGAATCTTGGGAGAAAACGTTGAAAAAACATTTGGATTTTCATTCTGATCATTTTAAAAAAACTAAAGTTGTTGAAGAGAGACTTTATATTCCATCAATTTTGAATCTCATAAAATGTGCAGCTAAATAAAAGTGCGCTATGTTATGATTATATTTTTAACATAAGCCCCACTTGAGAGAATAAAAATCCCAAGAGAGTTCTTGGGGTTTTTTCCTAATTAACAGTAAGTATCAGTTGGGTTGTAAACTATTTGAGGAGCGTGTTTTTTCATCGGGCGATAAATTTTGTATTGCAGATTTAATTTCTGCTCCTCGCTCAAAGCTGACCATGCTTTCTAATAATTCCTGTGCTTTGTCTGGCTTGCTGGAGTAAGGGCTTTACCAATCTGACGTAGTAGACAGGTACAGCCCTTGAAGTTATGGCATTATCGTGCGTTCAGGCTTCCCACTCACCAAGCTGCGATGCACCGCCCCACAAATCCGGCTGACCGCCAGCCCATCCTCTGCCGTCACCGGGTACGGCGAACGGTTCCTGACCGCGCGAACAAAGTCGTTGATCGGATCGATACCGAAGCCGCTGGCGACACCGTTGCGGTAGTTGATGAAATAGCTGTTGGGTGTGAGTGTCTTATCCGGGGTGGTGATTTCCAGCCCCCGATGCTGCGAGGTGCTGCGGATATACGTGGCCTCGCAGAGGATATCGATACGCCCGTCGTTGTCCTTCGGAAAGCCCTCCGGCAGCACCCACGAATTTTCCACCACCCACGAACTGCCGTCGGCCATCGTCAGCAGGCTTTGTACGCTGTCGTGGGTATCTAAACCCCATACGTCCAGCAATTGCTTCTGGCCCACCGCATACACTGATACCACCTCCTGCCCGGAGAGATACCGCACCAGATCGAAACAATGGGAGCCGAGGAACCATACCGGGGAGCTTGCGCCCGCCCAGTTCAGCCACGCCGTCGGGACCGTTATCACGTCGTCCATACTGATATGCCCGCGCAGGATGTGCCCGGTCTCCGGCTTTTCCAGTTCGGCTTTGATGCGCATCACTGCCGGGTCCCAGCGTTTGTGGAAATCGACGCCGACCAGCAGGCCGCGCTGCTGTGCCAGCTCGACGATGAGCTCACACTCGCGTACCGAGGTGGCGAGGGGCTTTTCCGCCAGTACATGCTTGCCGTAGCGCAGGGCGGTGAGGATGGATTCGGTGTGGTACGGGTCCGGCGTCGCCACCGAGACCACGTCGATGGCTTCCTCCTGCAGAAGAACGTCCAGCCGTGTATAGCCCATGATGCCGTATGACATGGCAAGGTCGTCGCAGCGCTCTGTGTCGGTGTCGCAGATGGCGACCAGCACCGTGCCCGGGTTGTGGCGGTACGCATTCATATGGTGTTTGCCGTAAATACCTGCGCCCACCACGGCGGCTCTGATTTTGTTCATCATTGAGTCCTCAGAATAAGCCCAGGGAAAACAGCCAGCCGATGATGACGGCCAGCGGTCCGGTCAGTTGTCTCGACAGCAGAAAGGCGGGTACACCTTTTGCGATGGTCTCCGGCTTTGCCTCCTGCATGGAAAGGCCTACCGGCACGAAGTCGCAGCCGACCTGTACGTTGATGGCAAACAGGGCGGGCAGGGCGAAGGCCGGAGAGATGGCCCCTGCGCCAATCTGGGTGCCAATCATCACGCCAATAACCTGCGAGATGGCCGCGCCCGGCCCGAGCACCGGGGAGAGGAACGGAATGCCGCAGATGAGCGACAGCAGCACCAGTCCCCACAGCGAGTTCGCCAGCGGCGTCAGGGCATGGGCAATCAGGCTGCCGAGCGCCGTTTCCTGCACCAGGGCTATCAGCAGTGAGACAAAGGCCATAAACGGGATAACGTTGCGCAGCGACACGTCCACCGCTTCACGGCTGGCGGCGAACAGCAGGGCGATAACGTGTCCGGTGGCGGTGCCGGTCTGCTCCACCATGCGTACCAGTTTCTCCGCGCCGCGCGGTGGTGGAGGTGTGGTGATGACCCGTGGCGCAGGCTTCCGTGTTATCTCAGGTTTACCTTCCGGGACTTCGGCAGTATCCACCAGAACCAGTTGCTCCATCGTCACGCCGGAGACGTAGTTATCCTCGGTAATAAAGTGCGCCAGCGGTCCGGCCCGCCAGGTGGGGAGCACGTTGATGGTCGGGATACCCTTCTGCGGATACAGGCCGCAGCGCAGGGACCCGGCGCAGTTAATCACCACGCACAGGATGTCGTTATCCGGCGGAATGTCAGAGAAGCCGTTAACGATTTCCGATTCGGTGAGCGCGCCGATTTCTATCGCAACCGGATGGATTTCCCGCCCGGTCAGCGAGAGCACCTTTTTACCGCTGGCAACGGGCAGCCACAGTCCCTTGCCGTAACCACCGGGACCGGGAGGAATAAGCACCGTGTTCATGGGCGTCCCTCCTCTATCACCAGGTTACCGTGCAGGTCACGCAGGTTCGGCACCGGGCCGGAGAGGTGAACCGCCCCGACGTGGCAGGGATTCAGGTC
Source organism: Enterobacter sp. MG-EB028 (assembly GCF_056673305.1). Lineage (NCBI taxonomy): Bacteria > Pseudomonadati > Pseudomonadota > Gammaproteobacteria > Enterobacterales > Enterobacteriaceae > Enterobacter > Enterobacter sp. MG-EB028. The sequence continues at coordinate 3,676,252 of NZ_CP195079.1, read as the reverse complement.
ACCATTGAACACCAGCGTCAGGTGGCCGAGTTCAAACAGCGCCTGCTGTGCACCTTTGCCAACACTGGTCACCAGATAATCATGGCCCGCCAGCAGCAGGCGGTCGCCGGGGAGTATCATCAGGCTCTCTTCCCGGAACGACGGCTCCAGCGACAGGGAGTAATCGAGACAGTCCTTCGGCCCGTTGCTGTCGAAGGTGATGAGCATCTTGTCGGTGAGGCCGTCGGCGACGAACAGCCCGATGGCAGTAATGCGTGCGCAGTAAATCATCATGGGGCATTCCCCCGCTTGCTGAGCCGCAGGAACAGGTACTCGGTGATAATTCCGCGTATCAGGCCAATCAGCATGGCGGCGGCGATATAGCGCAGCGCCAGTGGGGTGACGGGCAGGCCGAGTGCCTTAATCCCGGCGGCGACGCCGAGCCAGACAAACAGCTCCGACGGCACCACATGGGGAAACAGGCTGGTAAGCGGATGGGCGGTGGTGCCGAGCGCATCTTCATAACCGGGCTTGCTCTTCTCAGGTAAAAGCTTGCCGAGGGTTAGCGCGCCGGGGCTGCTCATAAAGAACCAGCCGAGCACCGGCAGCACGCCGTAGGTGAGAATGCGCGAGCGGCCAAGCAGGGTGGCAACTTTCTCCATTCTGACGGTACCGACCAGCTTCATCAGGAAGTTGATGGCCAGCAACAGGCAGATGAGCATCGGGATTAGCCCGGTCATCATGTCGAGGAAGATTTTGCCTGCGGCCTGGAACAGGTGGATAAAGCTTTCAGCCAGGGAGACCAGAAACATGGAGGCCTCCTGTACTCAGTGCGAGGATGTTGGGTTGTGGTTCGGTGTGCATAAACAACTCTCCTGTCAGGTGTCGTTGGTTAATGCGTCCTGCCACTCACAGCGCGGGTCGTTATGTCCCGGAGTTATCGGTTGTTGTCATGGGGTGAAGCGGTTTACGGGGCTCACGTTTGTTATTGGCGTTGAGGTAACGCTCCGGCCAGATCGCTGACGGATGCACGTCGAGCGCGATGGCAATCAGCCACTCGCCTTTCGGCCACGGGCGCGTCAGGGTATTCGACAGCGTTGACGAGGCCAGTCCTGCTTCCCGCGATAGTTTCGCCAGACTGGTACCGCGCTTGTGTAAGGCGGCAACGATGTCGGCGGGGTGCCAGTCTTTTTTAGCCATTTCGGTTACCTCTCTCAGGTCTAAAACCAGTCAAGGTAATCCCTTACCCATTCTTTAGGAAGTCTAAAGATAACTCATCTTAAGGAATGCTAAAGATGCTGTCAATATAACCACTAACAGGACAGGGTTATGGTTCCGAAGCGTCTTAGGATTGCGAGAGAGTTAGCCGATATGTCACAAGAGGAATTGGCTATTGCAGCAGGTGTTTCAGAAGAAACGGGCTATTCGCGAATGTCCCATTACGAAAATGGTAGGCATAAACCTAAATTCGAACTGGTTTGTCGATTTGCTGAAGTTCTCAATTTACCTGAAGGTTACTTCTACACGCTGGATGACAGCTTTGCTGATGCAATGCTGAAGCTACATAGGGGAAAACGGGTGCAGTGGAAAAGGTATATATAAGTTAATTGGTCGTGTTAGTACTCCCTTTAATGTTATGGTTTCTATCTTTATGAAGTCTAAAGATAAAAGAACTTGAGTAATGCTAAAGATTACCGTGAAATCCATACAGGACGCACGGTATGATCCCCAAGAGACTAAAAGAAGCTCGTTTGCGAGCAAAGCTGACCCAGGAAAAGCTTGGTGTACTCGCTGGCATAGAAGAGGCTACAGCTTACTCACGTTTGTCACACTATGAGAATGGTACGCATAAACCGACGTTTGAGTTAGTGTGTGAATTTGCGCGAGTGCTGGATGTACCAGAATGCTATTTTTATACGGTTGATGATAGGTTTGCAGAAGCAGTGCTTAATCTATATGTACACTACAAAAAAAGCTGACGTATTAATAAGCCGAACATTAATAAATGTTCGGCTTCAGCTTGATTTCATTAATTTCTATTTGCTTCTACTAAAGATATGAATACGGATTCCACTCTTGAAGATATATCTTTTACGTCGATGTCAGAGGTGTTTGATGGGTATCGAATGTCAGAGTGTCCGTATGGAAATATTCCGTCACCATGGTCGTGAACACCAAATTCTAAAGTGAATTTCGCATCTTTAAATTCTTCTTTGATAGCCTTTATAAAGTCTTCGCTGTAGAATTTATTTGCCCTGCAGCTTGGGTAGTGGATGTTAATAAATAATGTATTCATGTTTACTTCCCTTTTATAATGTCTCAATTTTTAATGGTAATATTATATTGAGTAATGATGGTATTACCTGAAATGATGCTTTCATCCGCTAGGTGTGATTCCATACTTGTAGAAATCCGTAAGTTTACACATCGTAGCTTTTTTTTGAAGGTTTAGCATGATTTTTTCGCCCTTTAAGGGCAGGCCCGTTCCCCTTATTCTCCCTTCCTTTCAGCCTTTGCCGTTTCAGCCCCTTTTCGCCATTTTCAGTTCTTCTGTTTTTGAGGTGGTACAGGTGGGACAAGTGGTACAACCGCGCCAGCCGTGGCTTTGCGCTGTACCACCTGAAAAATGCCAGTCGGAAAAGTGGGACAGCTTCAGCAACGGCTGTCCCACCCTGTACCACTTTTTTTAAACCAAATTCTCTGAGGTGGGACGTTGTAACCCGCGCCAGCTCTGCGTGTACCACTTGTCCCACCTGTACCACCTTTTTTTAAGACACGCGAGACTGCACTCAGATATTGAGAATGCGGGAGGTGAGCCGGTAGACCCTGGCTTTGCCGATCTCCGGCAGGCGAACCTGCGACTGGTATTTCCCGTCGCTGCCGGGTAGCAGGCATTCTGCTTCCTGGCATAATCTCGCCGCTCTGGCGGGACTGAATCCCCGGCACATTTCCCGCCAGCCCTCCGGCAGGATGTGAAACAGTGTGTGCTCTTCACCCGTCAGCGGATCTTTTTCCACCCGGCGAAAGCCCACCATATTCAGCGGGCGGTCCGGGCCATCCCACGAGGCAAAGCGGCTGTACTGGTGCGCGGTGATGAACCGCTTGATCTGCGCCAGCACGCCTTCATCTTCCTGGTTGGCAATATGGCCGCGTTCGTTCAGCCAGGCGTGCTGGCAGATCTGCACTGCCTCATACGCCGTGCCTTCCTGCCAGCCCGTGATGCCGTGCAGCGTCGCTATCTCTCCGGCCACCGCCAGCAGCGCAAAGCGGGCCACGATGCGTTGCACCTGGTTTCCGGCATTCTCCGGCATCAGGGCGGTCTGGTAGTGGCGAAGTAGCTCTCTTGCCAGCGTGGTGCTCGCGTCCAGGTCGCCGGTGAGGAAGGCCAGCCAGGCACGAAAAGCGGTGCCGTGGAAGCGGGCTACCCTGTCGCAGACGGTATCGGCGAACTGCTGGCCGCTGGCAAAACCGTGTAGCTGCTCAAACGCGCCATGCTGCCCGGTGTCGCTGGGGATTTGTACCATGCGCACGTCCATTCCGGCGTAGAGGCGCTCCCCGGCGCGTTCGGTGTGTTCCGCCAGCGACAGCTCCCCGGTGGAGAACAGCAGCAGCGTCCAGTGCCTGCGGTTACGTACTTCGCCATCGATGCGGGCGCGCCCCTTGCCCTGGCCGTTCGCCAGCATATAGGCAATCATCCCGGCTTCCCGCGGATCCACCTCGCGCAGTTCATCGAGCGGCAGCAGGGCATCGTTGTGGCGGCTGGCAATTCCTTCCAGCGCATTCCCGGTGGCCCGCCAGGAGTGCCAGTAGTCCGTGCCGCCACAGACGGAGGCGGCCACCTTCATCACCGTGGTTTTGCCGTCGGTGGACTCACCGCGCAGGTGAAAACCGCCACCACCCGTTCCGGTCAGGCGCAGCAGCGGGGCGGCCAGCGCACAGCAGACGGCAAAGACCAGCCGCGAGTTGCCTGCACATAGTGCGGCGACCTGCTCCTGCCACTCCGCCAGAGTACCGCCCTGTGCAAAGCCGCCAGTCAGGTAGTGGCTGCCCTGAAGGATGACATTGTCGCCATCGGGACCGATAACCTCATCCGGCAGCACATACACGCCGTTGTGCCAGCCGGTTTTCTCCACGCAGATGACCCGGCGTCCGGGGAGTGACCGCGAGATATATTCACATAACAGGCTGCGCAGGGCGGGGCGGGTGGAGATGTAGGTCAGGCCGTTCTCCAGCAGGATGCGCCGCAGCTCCTCGCCGTTGCCGCTGAGCATAGCCATTGGCATGGCCCAGCGCCGCAACTGCCCGGTGGTGGTGTGCCATTCCAGCAGGCGGCCATAGCTGCCGTCATGGCTGTCGCAGGTGATGGCGGTGACGCGCAGAGGGGAACAGATGCGCTGGGGCTGGACGTCGCTTTCACCGTCCCGGCGTTCGGTGAGCTTGTCAAACCATAGCGCTTCTTCATCGAGGCGGAAGTGATCCGGCAGGATGTCAGAAGGCCTTTCCTGTCGCAGGCGTGCAAGCTGCCCGGTCCAGTTCTCCACTAACTCACCGTCGGGGGTCATCAGCCGCGCCATCTGCACACCCGCGTGTGCCAGTTTTACGGCGATTTTCAGCAGGTCTTCTTCGCGTATATCGCCGGTACGAAGTACACGGGCATAGAACGTGTCGGGCCTGATAATGGTCAGGTTGTCCAGATCGGCCAGTTCATCCGGGCCGAGCACCACCGGAGGAATATCATCTTCCCGGTCGGGATCTTTTCGCCAGACGCGTGAGGTCTCCCATGCCAGGCTTCCGGCCAGGATCACCACCTCGAGCGTGCGCTCGGGAGACTGCTTGTTGAGAAAAGGGGCGCGTTTCATGATGGGGTATCGGTCGGCTCATCCCTGAGCGTGGATTAACGGATGGCGGTGCGGCGCTGTTGCCACCGGCGGATTTCAGCAGCATCGAAGACCACCAGTCGGGAAGAGAGGTGGACGGGGCGGGGAAAGTCGGTGTCTTTAATCAGGCGGTAAACCGACGATTCACTCATCGCCAGAAACTGGACCACCTGACGCATACGCACATTACCGCTTTCGGGAAAAGCATCGTTACTGTCAGCACGGGTTTTCATGATTGCACCTCACGGGAACAGAGTGTCGAGGCGGTTATAGCGCGGAACGGGGAGGGGAGGTATAGGTCCGGGTGAAAAAGTGAAGTCCGGATAGAAAGTAATGAGTCCGGGAAGAAGTTATTTGCTGTCAGAACTAATGATTTTCAATAATTAATTGAAAATAAATGGTTTTATTCTATCTTGAACAATCAAACCCCTACATACATAGGTTAACGAATGGCGGTGCACGGCTGTAAACAATCCACAACAACTGTCACGACTTCACACTCAAATATGAGCAGGAAGAATATGCTAGTACGAATCATTCAAATCAAAGGGTGAGCACCAAATTTGAAATTATTCGTAATATCCATAAAAAGCAGTCAGCAGTTAAATATCCAGTGAGATGATAGTTATAAAGAGGAATAAGAAATAATCTAGAAATTGCAAGTGACACGGCATAGTTACTGTAAATATGAGTATTGTATGATTAATCTGCTAGATTAATATGGAAGCACCAAACGACGTTGACACTTCCATAAATTTTGTCGTTAGTTAGGCCCACATGCTCCTAATATCCTGAAAATCAAGACCTACACGAGTTTGAGATGCCCCAAATTTATGTAATATATTTAATGCATATTCATATCGTAATTCAGCAATTGCAACTGCCCTCACTTCTTTCATTACCAGTGCTTTGCTATCTTCTGAAATTTCTTCTCTTGCAGCATATAGGGTTATTGATTGTTCGTCTTTATAATTTCCTTGGCCACTTGCAAAAAAAGTGTCCCATACGATATTGTCCTTTCCTAGAGAATAAGCTAAGGGAGTATCTCCATCATTCAAGAAAAGATATTCATTTCGATTCGCATTTTTATTAGCATCCTTAATGGGGACGGATTCTAATTTAACTGCCTTAAAGGCTAAATAAGAGTCTCCTATACGAGATTGCCACTGCTTCACTCTCTGACCTGGCACCATATCACAAGCAGGGGTAACACACACCCATTTTTCATCTCCAATTTTTAATATAGTTCCAGTTTTTAAATGATTATTGTTTACTGACATCGAGCAACTGTAAGCGTTTAAAAGACCTAAAGTCTTATCTCTATCTATCATGCACTCGCTAAAGAAACCTTTGACAAATTCCTTATTATCTTGAGATGTCTCGCAACCCGCAGCTTTAATGATTTTTTTAGAAAAATCCCTAAGCTCTAATCGAGAGGCTGTCGCTAACTGCTCCCAATGAAGATTAATTGCTTTATCGTGGGCAGAATCATTATCAGCGTTCTCCAGGAGATTAAAGAGCCATCCAGCTTGGGCTGGCCTATTATTTATAATTTTGCATGCCTGCTCAATACCTCTTTCATCTAGTTCATAACGCATTTTGGCCATAAGTAGATGCATTGGTGAAGCATTTCGTTTGACTAATGCTGCATGTAATGAACCGATCAACTCTTCAGCTGGATCATCTGAGCTTTTTTTTATTACTGATATAAATGTTTTACCTGTGCTTATGAAATTTGATTCTTCACTCCAATCCCATTCAAAATCAGGACGGATCTCTTTCTCTAAATTTATTTTGCTTCTTAATAAGTCCTGAAATTTCCATTTAACTAATTCGTTAACATCTATACCAGTTTCCATAGAAAGTTCAGTGATTTGTGAATGAAAACCATGCATGGTATGTTCTTCATTTTCTATATTTAAAAAAACAGAGCTGTTATTGTTTTTATAAGAAGTTAAAATTGGAAGCAAATCCAGGGAGCTATTAATCCATGAGTAATCCGCTCCATCATTGTTATCATCAAGCCAATCATTCATTCTACTGATAGTGTTATCTGAGGGTTTTAGCTCATTACTGAAATCTATCGTTATTAGTTCGCAAAGGATTTCAATAAATACTTTCTTTATATCATCAGCATAGCCCTTCGTGTGTACCAAAATTAAATTATAGTGATTATTATCATCAAGAGACTTTATTATTTCTCTTGCTCGTGTTCCATCATCAATTGAAGGTTCAACATCCAAATGATAATCTAATATAACTAAATCACTATGATGTATATGTGGCGGGACGTTACTACCCCCTCCAATAGCAGGGTAGCGCCCGCTAAAAACATCAATACCCCACTGGTATGTTGTATGACACATATTAATGATTTTCTTTAACCGCTCTATATTTGCATCAACAGTGCTGTTTTCAGGGGGGGGAACCGAACCAGAAAATTGTGACTCTATTAATGATAGAAGAGTCGGATATTCATCATCAATGACTGTGACATTTCTGATAGGTTTTATAAATGCTTCTTCTATTAAAGAAGAATATGTAATTGTCGAATCAGTCATTTTATCAATCCTTTCAACGAAAGAGCGAAGTTCGCACCACAAAGAGTTTTAAAATCATTTCTGGTTTCATAGCGTATACTATGCCCACCAGCCATAAGATTCTGCTTGCAGAGATAAAGGCCGACTCCTCGTCCACCTCTTTGCTTACGGGTGAAGAAGAGCGTAAACAGACTATCTATATCATCTTCATCAACACCGGGACCATTATCACTAACAATTATCTCATCATCCTTGAATGATAGAATTATTTCTTTATCAGCCCTGTTTTGTCGTTGTACCCAATATACTGAGTTGTTTATCAAATTAATAAAAACAGGATAAATACGTGATTGTAGTTCCATAAGAGATATATTATTGAACTCAGGAGTACATGTGAATATTATATTGCCATTCTCGAAATGTTTAGCGAAATATCCTCTCACATATTCACTTATATCATAACCTGTAATTCGTTGTACTTCCTTTTTACCGGAAAGTTTTAAAGGAGATAGAAACTTTAACTTATCTATTAAAGATTCATGGTATGTAAGTGCCAGTTCTAAATTTTTTCTCTGGAAGTCTGTAAGCTCAGTATTGCTCATCATTTTGAGAGCATGCGTGAGTTCCTGGTCTAGCCCATCAAGTTCATGCCCAATAATTTCTACTGTGATACCAAGTTGTGCTAAGGAATGAAGTCGAGTTATTTCCTCTTGATACCTAACAGACTCATTCATGCTATGTATTGCCAATCCCTCCAAATCAATCTGCTCATTAATTCTTTCTAAAGCAGTTATATAAGGGGAAAGTTTCTGTGCATTTTCTATTTCTATTTTTTGATGTTCTGCATCTAGTTTCTCAAGTACATAGGCGAGGGAAACTTTCTGAAGATTTAGGTCTTCAAGGCTATCTTCCATTGCAATTTTGTATTGCTCGCGACAATTCTTAACTAGCTCCTCGAACTCGCTTTGTTGCTTCACAAGCATATCTTTACCTCGAGAAGCGTACTTTGTAATACTATTATTAATACTAGCGACCTTACTTCGATAAACCTCGCTTGCTTTCTCGTATTCGCTCTTGTCAGTAGACTCTTCTATTGCTCTGTTGATTAGATATGTAAGTCCTTTTATCATTTCTTTGCATTGAAGCTCTTCCTTTCTGTAAGCGCGATAGTCCTCTTCTAATCTGCCTAAATTAGTAGGTATTGGACTTAAAGAAAATCCTTGAATCTGCTCAGAAAAATCATCTACAGTTCCCTTTAAGGCTTGGAGATCATCGATTGAATTTAGATTTATTCGATTTTCTAAGTTTTTACTAAAATCGGAGATTGTTAATGCTAAATTGTGTAAGGGATTTAAGTTATTCTTTATGGATGTGCGTATTCTTTTCCTTTCTTTGGAAAGCAATTTATTGCGATCATCTATAGCTTTTTGTAGGGTTTTCTTTTCCCTAATATCTTCTAAAGCTTCGCCTCTTCCCTTAGAATAACTGCCGAAATGTTTATCAGCAGAATCGATCAATATTTTTTGAACAATTTCACGGAATATTTTAGATGCTCTGTTTTCAATAAATCCTTCGCGTCCTGCTTTATCTTTTAAATTAGGATTGTCATGACGAGTAATGGCGATACGCCCGAACATACGGCGACCTGACCAAAAATATCTACCAGCATTTTTTGAACGACGCTCTTCAATAGAGAAATAATCGCTATCAGCACGTCCATATGGCATTACTCGCAAACCATCTCGATACACTCTGAAGCCTGAATATTTTTCAGACTGTTCCATAAAATGAGCATGCTGTGAATCATTGAGTGATGTGCTGTTAATATTCAGTTCAAATGCTCCGATTCGCAGATGGAATGGGCCAAAAGCACTGTCTTTTCTTGTTTTGTATATTTGCTTTGGTTTTATGACATAATCTTCAATCCACTCACCAAAAACTTTTACTCGTCCCTTAAAGTATCCCTCGTTATCAACAGTTCCTTCAATGATATGTTCTAAGTCTTCTAAGTTTCGTAAATCAAATTCGCGATTTTCACCTATAATTACTTTAGGCAAACCATTAACCCAACCAGTTACGCTGTAGTTAAAATCACTAATTAATGGTTCGCCATTTTTCGAAAATGGATCGGTGAAGTTTGAAAGCGTTTGGAAAAAACGCTCCCGGGTACTTTTTTCCGCATCATCAGTTTGGTTAAGATCTGCATTTGAAAGTTGAATGTATAAGTCATATTGCACATCTGCAATGAACATAGCCGTTCCATGTAATGACTCGCCATTCCATACTGACCATTTACTAAAATGTTTTTCTTTAAAAACATCCTGGATCAGGGTTTGCTCTATTTTCTTTTGAGTTGTGATGTCTAAACCATCCTCTAACTCTTGACGACTAAAAGAATCCCATGCTGCTGCAATTCTCTTGGTTCGCTCAAGATCATGAGAGTCTCCCCATACATTCCCCATCATCTGGTCAAACAAAAGGGGAAGTATTTCACAAAGCTCATTTTTATGACTAAATTCTCTAACTGGTATTTGAACATCACTTAAGAATAAAAAGGGATTTTCAAATAAACGCCAGTCAATAAGTGCAGCAACAAAATCGCTATTTTTCCTTTTTGATATAAGCAGTAATAGAGGTCCGATAGCGGCTGAGGATAAGCGTCCTATACCTTTTTGACCTTGTTTAGGCCGTTCAGGCAAACCATCTCGATCATCTTCAGGAATATTGAATCCATTTATTTTGGACTCAGTACCAACAACAAGCCATTTCGACTCAAACTCATCCCGATTCATCCCGTGACCATTATCGACTATGGCTGAAACGTTGAGATCACCATCAAAAATATGAAGGGCTACATCACGTGCATAGGCATCATAAGCATTTTTCCATAATTCAGAAATAGCTGTAGGGCAATCGGCTATCTGCTCTCGGCCTAGATGGTCAATTGTCCTTGCCCTAGTTTGAAAAGTGACATGATCAGTCATCAAATGCATTCCTTATCATAATCAATATATCCACATTTAGCCGAATCGACTTCAATTTTCTGTATTGATAGCAAATTAATAATCGATTTAAGTAATGCTTCACCTAATTTTACGGGAACGGCATTACCTATTTGTTTGGCAATGGCCATCGTTCCACCATGAAAAATATAGTCATCAGGAAATGTTTGTAAACGGGCTGCATGTCTTAATGTAATACCATGATGCAACCAAGGATGGACAAATCTCCCCTTCGACGGGTTGTTACAACCAGTGGTTATTGTGTTCGAAGGCAAATGTGGATAAATCCGACCATACACGTCCAGATGACCACTGTAGTTCTTGTGGCAGGCAAGTTGTCTCCCAGATTCGGTTCTGTCTCCTAGTAATGGCGTATTTTTAAACAACAACTGCATTTCAGCTGAATGTTCCATATGAACATTACATGGATCTTCTTTGGGGATCGGTGAACCCCATTGCAATTGTTTTAGACGATTTTCTGCAAGCTCAATCGACATGTTGAATTTTTCGACTAATCGCTCTCTGAATTCAATTAAAGTCGACTCCGGCGGGCGTTCGAAAACGCAAGAAGATGTGACCCATTCTTGTTTGCCAGTTTTGGTATGGGTAGGTTCGGGAGGCCATACAAAACCGCTGGTATCTATATCCGATCTAACCGCTAGTATGAAAGCTCGCCTTCTGTTTTGTGGGACACCGTAATCCCTTGCATTAAGAATGAAAGGTTTTCCACCAATCACTCGATAGCCATGCTCATGTGTTAATGAGAAAAATTGAGTCAGATACTCGGCATGACGCGGCCAGAGAAGGCCAGGTACGTTTTCAACTAGAAAAATCTTTGGTCTGAATTTTTCGACAAAATCAAAGTAACGGAGCAACAAAGCGTTTCGAGGATCATCTTTTCCTGCATCATTAATCCGATGCGTCGAAAAACCTTGACAAGGCGGGCCTCCCAAAATGAGATCCAGTTCCCCAGCTTTCACCCCCTGAAACCTCATTAGAGAATCTATATCAACATCATTGATGTCTTGAGTAAAAACCTGAGTCTGAGTTTCATAATTTTCAACTAGGTTTCTGTGATAGGTTTCTGACGCAAGCTTATCCAGCTCGATTGCAACCTGAACATCAATACCGGTCCTGTATGCAGCGAGTGAAAATCCTCCTGCGCCGGCAAATAAGTCAATAGCTTTCAATTTTAGGTACTCAGGTTCTAAGTTCAGTTTCAAACATTATACGCAGCATACTTTCCTTGTCCTACCCCTCGGATGTGCGGACCTACCTTGCTGACCATCGCTGTGTCATCATCACACTGATTTACTTCCAGTATTAAGTACAACTATCAGTTAGTTGAGGATTGAGTCTTTGCAGGAGTACCCACATTAATCTTTATGAGAGCTGCTGCCAAGTTGACTAACTATATAATAAGTTTCAAAATTTAACTGGCTTTCTACACCCATTAGCAAACATCAACTAACTACATTCCTTTTCCCGCCCCATCTTCATCACCTCATAAAATGTCCCCCGCCCAAGTCCATCTGACGACAATTCCCGCTCCTGCGCCAGAGCCTTCAGCTTTCGAAGTATCCGATCCGAAGCCGGTTTATCAGACGTCCCATACCGTCCGTCAGTCTCCTCAACCAGAAGTTGAACCAGTAACCAGCAGAGCCTGGCAGTATTCTCCCGTGCCTTGTCGCGCTTATGTATCCCACGCTGGGAAGGTTGTGCTGAAGTAGTGATATCCGGCAGCGCATCGTCGCCGAGCGTCTTCAGCCACTTGCGGCCACGGCTATTACGCGACAGTTTCATCACCGCCTTCAGGCTGCGGTCTTTCACTTCTGGTGGCGTCAGTTCGTCATCAATAAGCCGCCAGGCTAGCGCGAACATTTCATCGGCATAGAACATGCGTTTGTTCGCCGGGGCGCTGACCATGCCAGTGGCTTTGATAGTGCGGCTGATGGCATCGTGCAGGATACGGTAATTCTCCTGATGTTCTTCCGGCAGGGCGTTTGCTGGTTGGGAAGCATCGAGGCCGAGAAGCAGAAGGGCGAGATGCCGCGCTTCCAGCAGCGGCATATCACATTCCCGTTCAAACAGATTCTGACGAATGGGACTGGTCACATTATTCTCCTTCCACGATCCGCAGCGGTTCTTCTTCACCGAGCAATGCCTGCCGTCTGGCGGCATCAACGTAGTTTCCCCACCACTGCATCAGTGGTCGCCTTTGTTCCAGATAGTCGCTGCGGTTGTAGGCCGCTTCGATCTCGTCTTCTTTCTGGTGTGCCAGCGCAGATTCCAGTACTTCACGGGGAAAATGACCTGCACCCGCTGTTCTGGCGATGCTGCGCATGCCGTGGGCGACCAGTTCACCGCCGAACCCCATACGGATAAGCGCGGCGTTCGCGGTCTGCTGGTGCATATGCTCCAGGGGTTTGCGGATGCTGGGGAAAACCCACGGGCGATGGCGGCTGACTGGTTCCATAACCTGAAGAACGCGCAGCGCTTGTTTGCTGAGCGGCACCGTGTGCGAACGGTTCATCTTCATAAAGGTGTCAGGGATACGCCATTCCGCTTTTTTCATATCGATGTCGCACCAGCGGGCGCTAACGGCTTCGCCGGGGCGAACCCAGGTCAGTAGCTCCCATTCGATAAGGCAGCAAGTTTCCTTGCGGATAGAGGCGCTCTGTAGCGCCAGCATTAGCCTGCCCAGTTCGCTGGGGTGAAGGGCGGGCATATTCTGCTTTTTCGGTTTCTTGAAGCGGGCGACCAGGTTGTCAGCTGGATTGAACTCGATGAGCTCTTCGGAGATGGCGAAGCGGAAGATTTCATTGAGTCGTGAGATAACCCGGCGCAGCGTTTCGAGGATACCCTGTTCTTCCAGCGGTGTGAGGTGCTCCTTGAGCATCTTAGGGCGGATCTCGGTGACGGGCGTACTGCCCAGAGAAGGGAAGACGTGCATCTCCAGCGAGCGCCAGACATCTTTGGCGTGATCTTCGCTAAGATCGCTGGTCCGTTTTTTCTCTTTGAGCCACTGTTCCGCAACTTTTTCCAGCGTGCATTCATTCTGGAGTCGTTGCTCCTCTGCAACCTGCTCCAGATGGGCCTGCGGGTCGATGCCCTGCACAAGTAAACGCCGGTATTGCAACCTGAAATCTCGCGCCATGGCGAGGGTGACTACCGGGTAGGGGCCAATGCTGATTTTGGTCCGTTTTTTCAGCGCCGGGGGAGCGTATTCGAAGTACCAGATCTTTCTGCCGGATGGCTTAATCAACAACGCCAGTCCGTCGCCATCGCGCAGCATATACTCAGTCTTCTGCGGTTTGGCGGCAGCGATCTCGGTATTGGTTAGGGATTTCAATACCTTAGGCATGTTTTTGCACCTTGTTTTTTTAGCGTTCAGGCAACGCGGTACAAAACAAGATACATAATGCTCAAGATTCATACAGAGATCATGACCACACATGCAACAAAAAAGCCTGCAACTCGTTGAAGTTACAGGCTTTTTTAAGGTTCATGATGCATCATGAATGAATGTTTGGTGGAGCTGGCGGGAGTTGAACCCGCGTCCGAAATTTCTACATCCTCGGTACTACATGCTTAGTTTGTCTTTACATTCGCACGCCAGCTGCGGACAGACACGCCACTAACGAACTAGCCTGATTAGTTTTAACGCTTCAACCCCAGGCAGGGCTTCCACGCGATCTCTTTTGGGTTTGACCTCTCTTTGATCCCCGTCTTAAGAGCGGAAGCTAGGGAGAGAGGGCTCAGAGCAGGTTATTAAGCTGCTAAAGCGTAGTTTTCGTCGTTTGCGACTATTTTTTTGCGGCTTTTAACGAGGCAAACCGCCCCTCGGCATGCACCTTGGGTTTCGCAAATCCCGTCGAATCCAGAATCAGCCCCAATAGTGTTGAACTGAGTATACCAGATTTCACTTCCTGGATACCAGCCCGGAACGCTAACTTATTGAATAGTACAATAAGTGTGCAGAATCAACGTCCTGCGTTTTTCATGATGCGCGCTTTATCCAACTGCCACTCGCGCTCTTTCAGGTCAGTACGTTTATCGTGCTGTTTTTTACCTTTCGCGACGCCAACTTTCACTTTGCACCAGGCGTTTTTCCAGTACAGCGACAGGGCGACCACGGTGAAACCTTCACGGTTGATGCGTCCGTAGAGGGATTCCAGCTCACGCTTGTTCAGCAGCAGCTTGCGGGTGCGCGTTGGGTCACATACGTAGTGTGACGAGGCGACGGTCAGCGGCGTAAAGTTCGCGCCGAACAGGAAGGCTTCGCCATCTTTAAGAATCACGTAGCTGTCGCCGATGTTGGCTTTCCCGGCGCGCAGCGATTTTACTTCCCAGCCCTGCAACGCAAGGCCAGCTTCGAATTCTTCTTCAATGAAATACTCGTGGCGAGCACGCTTGTTGAGCGCAATGGTCGCCGAGCCTGGTTTATGTGCTTTTTTCTTCGTCATAAGTGTCGTAAAGCCGTCGGTAATCTGATTTCAAAAAGTCACCTCATTGCGTCCTGTGAGGTCTAACGCGCTATCTTAGCACGAGATGAGCCTTAGCGTTTTTTTAACAGGTGATAAATGTTATTATTTGTCCGTTGTGTGACCATGGAAAATGCTATGCCTCAGATTAGCCGTACTGCGCTTGTGCCTTACAGCGCGGAACAAATGTATCAGTTAGTGAACGATGTTCAGTCTTATCCAGAGTTTATTCCGGGATGTACCGGGAGCCGCGTTCTGGAGTCTGGCCCGACGCAGATGACTGCGGCGGTGGATGTCTCCAAAGCGGGGATCAGCAAGACGTTCACCACCCGCAATACGCTGACCAACAATCAGAGTATTTTGATGCATCTGGTGGATGGCCCGTTTAAAACGCTGATGGGGGGCTGGAAGTTCACACCTCTGAGCGCTGATGCCTGCCGCATTGAGTTCCATCTGGACTTTGAGTTCACCAATAAGCTGATTGAGCTGGCGTTTGGCCGCATCTTTAAAGAGCTGGCGTCGAATATGGTTCAGGCGTTCACCACCCGCGCCAAAGAGGTTTACAGTGTCGCATAAGATCGCTGTTGAAGTGGTATACGCGCTGCCGGATAAGCAGTATCTGCAGCGCGTGACGCTGGAAGAGGGGGCAACCGTAGAAGCGGCTATCCTCGCGTCCGGTATCCTTGAGCTTCGTAGCGATATCGACCTGGCGAAGAATAAGGTTGGGATATACAGCCGTCCGGTGAAGCTTGGCGACGTGCTGAAAGAGGGAGACCGGGTGGAGATTTATCGTCCGCTGATCGCCGACCCGAAAGAGCTGCGTCGCCAGCGTGCGGAGAAAGCGAGTAAGTAGCGTGTTTTCCCCTCAACCTGACCCTCTCCCCAAAGGGGCGAGGGGATAAAAGAAATACAAAAAAGGTGCTCAATGAGCACCTTTTTGCATTTCTGGCTTCTGATTATTTGGTCAGGGCAGGCTTGTTGTCGATGTTGGTCAACACGCCGGTGCTGCTGAAGGTCAGCGTCAGGGTCTGCTGGGTCGCATCTTCATGACCCGGCTTCTGACGGAATACATAGAACCAGGTATTAGTGCCGAATGGATCGGTCATCATCGGGGTTCCCAGTGTATAAGCGACCTGCTGTTGTGTCATCCCCACACGGATTTTGGACACATCGTTAGGGGTAAGGTAGTTCCCCTGGTTGATGTCAGGACGGTAAACCACTTTCTCCAGAGTGGAACAGCCTGCGGTCAACATCAGAAGAACCGCTGCGGCAGCGGTCAGCATTTTACAACGCATAGTGATTTGATTCCTTTTCGGGCCCGAGCAGAACGCGGCTCATATGTAATATGCCGATGATAATAGACCTTGCCCCACTTTGAAACCGGTCTGGCGGCGTTTTTGTTGTTCTGTATGACCCTGAGATCCCGAAAAAGTTTATGCCGCCAGCAGTTCTTTCGCGTTCGCGAGGGTATTACGCGTGACTTCGCTGCCGCCGAGCAGGCGTGCCAGCTCCTGCAGACGCGCACGTTTATCCAGCGGCTTCATGTGCGTTTCGGTCATTTCGCCGTCGGTTTCTTTACTGACGATGAAGTGATGATGACCGCAGCCCGCGACCTGCGGCAGGTGGGTGACACACATTACCTGCGTTGACTCACCTAGCTGGCGCAGCAGTTTACCTACCACCGCCGCCGTTGGGCCGCTGATGCCGACATCCACTTCATCGAAAATCAGCGCCGGGGTTTCCATTTTACGCGCGGTAATCACCTGAATCGCCAGCGCAATACGCGACAGTTCACCGCCGGATGCCACTTTGGAGATTGCCTGCAGCGGCTGCCCCGGGTTGGTAGTGACGCGGAACTCGATGCGATCCGCTCCTTCTGCCGTCAGGTGGTTCTCTTCAAAACGGACATCAATGGTGAAGAAGCCGTGCGGCATCGCCAGCGTGTGCATGCTATCGGTGATGTGCTGGCCGAGCTCCTGAGCGTAATGCTGGCGGATCTCATGCAGTTTTTTCGCCGTGGTCAGCGCCTGCTGATGATGCAGGTTAACGGCCAGAGAGAGGGTTTCCTGCGAATCAGCCTGATCGTCAAGCTGCTGCTGTTCTTCCAGCAGAGACTGATAGTAGCCTGGCAGTTCTTCCGGCGTGACATGGTGCTTGCGCGCCAGTGAGATCTGACGGGAAAGGCGCTGCTCCAGCTCAAACAGACGGTTCGGGTCGAGGTCCAGCCGCTCACAGTAATGACGCAGTTCGTCACTGGCTTCAGAGATTTGAATCGCGGCCTCTTCCAGCA
Source organism: Enterobacter sp. MG-EB028 (assembly GCF_056673305.1). Classification (NCBI taxonomy): domain Bacteria; kingdom Pseudomonadati; phylum Pseudomonadota; class Gammaproteobacteria; order Enterobacterales; family Enterobacteriaceae; genus Enterobacter; species Enterobacter sp. MG-EB028. The sequence continues at coordinate 3,659,080 of NZ_CP195079.1, read as the reverse complement.
TATCCAGCACGCCAGAAAGCTTGCTGTCCATGCCGGCCAGCTCGGTGACCAGTTGACGGACATTATACAGCTGGCTTTGGAGATTCACGTCTTCGCCATCTGCCAGCATGTTGAGGGCATTCTGGCTGGTTGAGAGCAGGTGGCCGCTGTTGGCCAGGCGCTTGTACTCTTCGTCGATTTGCTCAAACTCACCCGCCTGCGGGTTGAATTCGTTCAGCTCTTTTAGCTGATACGCCAGTAGCTCCGCACGTGCGGCGCGCTCCTGGCTTTGCTGCTGGTGCTGAGCGAGCTCGCGGCAGCTCTGATGCCACAGGCGGTAGTGCTCCGCCATGAGTTGAGTAAGCGCATACTCACCCGCATAGCCATCAAGCAGGGCTTTCTGCTGTTCTGGTTTGACGAGTTGCTGATGCGCATGCTGACCGTGGATCTGGATAAGCAGCTGGCCGAGTTCGCGGAGCTGGGAGAGCGGGACCGCCGTGCCGTTGATAAAGCCACGTGAGCGTCCGTCGCTGCTGATCACGCGGCGAAGTAAACACTCACGTCCATCTTCGAGCTGATTCTGTTCCAGCCAGCGCTGGGCCGCAGGGGTGTCTTTCAGAGAGAAACGCGCGCACAGATCGGCACGGTTTGCGCCCATGCGCACCATGTCGCCCTCTGCACGGCCGCCAAGGCACAAGCCGAGGGCATCAATGGCAATGGATTTACCCGCACCGGTTTCCCCGGTGATCGCCGTCATGCCGCTGTGGAAATCGATCTCAAGCTCACGAACAATGGCAAAGTTGCTGATGGTCAGTTGTGCCAGCATAATTGTTTTCCTGTATGAAAAACCATAACTGTGTTTTCATACAGTATAAACTGGTTTTTTATACAGTAAAGTCCTGGATGCAAAATCAGAACAATTTTTTTGACCAGCCAAGCTTCGAGCTTAATGTGTTGAAATAGCTGTAATCTTTCGGGTGAATCAAATTCAGGTGGTAATCACACCGGCGAATAAGAACATCTTCACCTTCCTGGATCGGCAGCGCGATCTGGCTGTCGCAGCTGATCTCCAGGTCGTTACGGCGGTGCGAGAAGCGCAGACGTATCGTGCTGTCTCCGTTAATCACCAGCGGGCGGGCGGAGAGCGTGTGCGGGAACATCGGTACCAGGGTGATGGCATCAAGAGAGGGCGTCAGGATAGGGCCGCCCGCAGAAAGCGAGTAGGCGGTTGAGCCGGTTGGCGTGGAGATAATCAGTCCGTCAGAACGCTGGGAGAAGGCAAAGATTTCATCGATATAAACTTCGAACTCAATCATGTGCGCCACTTTACCGGGGTGAAGCACCACCTCGTTAATCGCGGTGCTGATGCGCTTCTGACAGTCCTGCTGGCACACCTGCGCTTCCAGTAAGAAACGTTTTTCACTGATATAGTGACCTTCCAGCACGTCGGCCAGCTGCTGTTGCGCATTGTCCGGGTCGAGGTCGGTTAAAAAGCCGAGATTGCCGCGGTTGATACCGATGACCTTGATGTCATAACGCGCCAGCGTGCGTGCCGCGCCGAGCATATTGCCGTCGCCGCCCACCACCACGGCGAGATCGGCCTGTTGGCCAATTTCCGCCAGCGTGCCGGTTTTGACGCTCTTCAGCTGCAGTTCCTGCGCAATCTGCTGCTCGACCATCACTTCATAGCCTTTGCTACACAACCAGCGATACAACATTTCATGTGTCGTCAATGCGGTAGGGTGACGCGGATGCCCGACGATCCCAATACACCTGAAATGATTATTCATTTTCTGGAGGTCCTTGTGCCTGATGAATGATGACAATCTCTCTTGTTCCCTTGAATCCAGGAAACTGATCCCCATAATAAGCGAAGTTAGCGAGATGAATGCAGAAAAACGCGGAGAAATTCATGAGTAGTAAAGAACAGAAAACGCCTGAGGGGCAAGCCCCTGAAGAAATTATCACGGAACAGCACGATGAGGTTGAGGCTGTAGAGCCAGACGCATCTGCTGAGCAGGTGGACCCGCGCGATGAAAAAATTGCGAATCTGGAAGCCCAACTGGTAGAAGCACAGAATCGCGAACGCGACACCGTTCTGCGCATCAAGGCGGAAATGGAAAATCTGCGTCGTCGTACCGAGCAGGACGTTGAGAAAGCGCATAAATTTGCGCTGGAGAAATTCGTCAACGAACTGCTGCCGGTGATCGATAGCCTCGATCGCGCGCTGGAAGTGGCTGACAAAGCGAATCCGGACAACGCGGCGATGATCGAAGGTATCGAACTGACGCTGAAATCCATGCTCGACGTGGTGCGTAAGTTTGGCGTGGAAGTGATTGCGGATACCGATGTGCCGCTGGATCCAAACGTTCACCAGGCCATCGCGATGGTTGAATCTGAAGAGATTGAAGCCGGTAAAGTGCTGGGCGTGATGCAGAAAGGTTACACCCTGAACGGCCGTACCATTCGCGCTGCGATGGTGACCGTCGCGAAAGCGAAAGCGTAATTTGCTACCTGTAGTGCCGGGTGGCGGCATTCGCCTTACCCGGCCTACGTTTTATTCGGCAATACTTTCCCGAAGTGGCGTGACGGGCAGCACCTTCACCTGCTTAATCATATTGTCCTGCACGTCCAGGATATCAATATCGTACTGCTCAATGCGCACCCGCGTGCCCGCCGCCGGGATCTCTTCCAGCGCTTCCAGAATCATCCCGTTCATGGTACGAGCTTCATCTTCCGGCAAATGCCAGTTAAAGGCTTTGTTGAGTTCCCGAATGTTCGCGCTACCGTCAATCAGCACCGAACCGTCGTTTTGCGGGGTGACCTCTTCCGCGAGGGAAGGCGACATTGACGTAGTAAAGTCCCCAACAATCTCTTCCAGAATATCTTCGACCGTCACCAGCCCCTGAATATCGCCGTACTCGTTGACCACCAGGCCGACCTTCTTCTTGTTGCGCTGGAATTTCACCAACTGCGTGCTGAGCGGTGTTCCTTCCGGCACGTAGTAAATCTCGTCGGCGGCGCGCAGCATCACCTCTTTGGTGAACTCTTTTTTCTCGGTCATCAGACGGTAGGCTTCGCGCACGCGCAGCATGCTGATGGCGTCATCCAGCGAGTCGCGATACAGCACGATGCGCCCGTGCGGGGAGTGCGTCAGCTGGCGGACAATGGCTTTCCAGTCGTCGTTAATGTCGATACCGACGATTTCGTTACGCGGCACCATGATGTCGTTCACGCTCACCTTTTCCAGATCCAGCACCGACAGGAGCATATCCTGATTGCGCCGGGAGATCTGCGAGCGGGATTCGTTCACAATGGTGCGCAGCTCTTCTTTGCTGAGCGCGCTGCTGATAGTGACGTCCGCTTTGATTCCCACCATCCGCATCAAAACACGCGTCACCATGTTCAGCAGCCAGACCAGCGGCATCATCAGGATCTGCAGCGGCGCCAGCAGGAAGCTGCTCGGGTAGGCCACCTTTTCCGGGTAAAGCGCGGCGATAGTTTTTGGCAGTACTTCGGCAAACACCAGCACCACAAACGTCAGCACGCCGGTGGCAATCGCCACCCCGGCGTTGCCGTACAGACGCATCCCAACGATGGTGCCGAGGGCTGAGGCCAGAATGTTGACAAGGTTGTTGCCGATAAGCACCAGGCTTATCAGCTGATCCGGTTTGCGGAGCAGTTTTTCAACGCGACGGGCGGCACGGTTACCCTGTTTAGCACGATGACGCAACCGGTAACGGTTTAAGGTCATCATGCCGGTTTCCGAGCCGGAGAAATAGGCGGAGATGACCACCATGACGATCAGGATAACGATCAGCGTGGTGGTAGAGATGTGTTCCAGGGGGAACTCCTTTTGTTACTTAGCCAGCAAATTGCTGTATGAAGCGGCTGCCAAAATAGGCAAGGGTGAGAATGCCCGCACCCGCGACGTTGAACCAGACGACGCGACGACCGCGCCAGCCTTCATGGTAATGGCCCCACAACAGGACAATATAGACAAACCACGCGATGATGGAGAGCACTGCTTTATCGATATTCTCCACGCTGAACAGGTTCTTCATGTAAAACAGGCCCGTGCAGAGCGTGAGCGTCAGCAGCACCACGCCTATCTGCGTGATGTGGAACATCTTACGCTCAATGACCATCAGCGGAGGCATTTCATGGTTGAACGCCAGCCTTTTGTTTTTCAGTTGGTAGTCAATCCAGGCGAGCTGCATGGCGTAAAGCGCGGCGATAATCAGCGTCGCGTAGGCAAACAGCGACAGGCCGATATGCACCAGCATCCCCGGCGTCGCCTCCAGATGCGTAATGAATTCATTAGGCATAAAGGTGGCGAGGGCCAGATTGATCAGCGCGAAGGTATAGACAATCGGCAGCAGCAGCCAGCCGCGATTTTTAGACGCGACGATAGTCATTACCGTACAGATCATCAGGCTGACCAGCGAGCCGACGTTGAGGACGCTCAGGTTTTGCACGCTGCCGTCGCCGGGAATAATGCGTGATTCCAGCGCAAACGCGTGGCTTATCAGTGCAATGACCGCCGAAAGAATAGCCATGCGCCGCCAGCCGCTGTTTTTTTGCAGCAGTCCGGGAATAATCAGCGCGAGGCTGACAGAGTAGGCAACAAGGGCGATCAGTGCGAAAACAGGCATATAGGCATCGACAGTTGTCTTAATAAGAAAGAGAAGCAGTATAACGTTACGTGACGCCTGCTCCAACCGTTGCATAACAACAAAGGCGCCTTCATGTTATACTCCGGCAAAATTCTGTGTATGTGTCGCTCAATGCGACCCAACGTTTCTACTCAGGCGAGAGACAATGTTTGATAATTTAACCGATCGTTTGTCGCGCACGCTGCGCAACATCAGCGGCCGCGGACGCCTTACTGAAGAGAACATCAAGGAAACGCTGCGCGAAGTGCGCATGGCGCTGCTGGAAGCAGACGTGGCGTTGCCGGTTGTTCGTGATTTTATCAACCGCGTAAAAGAGAAGGCGGTTGGTCATGAAGTTAACAAGAGCCTGACCCCGGGTCAGGAGTTCGTCAAAATCGTTCGTAACGAACTGGTTTCGGCGATGGGCGAAGAGAACCAGGTGCTTAACCTGGCCGCTCAGCCGCCGGCCGTGGTGCTGATGGCGGGCCTGCAGGGGGCGGGTAAAACTACCAGCGTCGGGAAACTGGGTAAATTCCTGCGTGAAAAGCACAAGAAGAAAGTGCTGGTGGTCTCTGCGGACGTCTATCGCCCGGCGGCGATCAAGCAGCTGGAAACCCTGGCCGAGCAGGTCGGCGTGGATTTCTTCCCGTCCGACGTTGCCCAGAAGCCTGTCGACATCGTTAACGCCGCGCTGAAAGAAGCGAAGCTGAAGTTCTACGACGTGCTGCTGGTGGATACCGCCGGTCGTCTGCACGTTGACGAAGCGATGATGGACGAGATCAAACAGGTGCATGCCTCTATCAACCCGGTAGAGACCCTGTTCGTTGTCGATGCCATGACCGGTCAGGATGCGGCGAATACCGCGAAAGCGTTTAACGAAGCGCTGCCGTTAACCGGCGTGGTGCTGACCAAAGTGGACGGTGACGCCCGCGGCGGTGCGGCGCTCTCCATTCGTCACATCACCGGTAAGCCGATTAAATTCCTCGGCGTGGGCGAGAAAACTGAAGCGCTGGAGCCGTTCCACCCGGACCGTATCGCATCCCGTATCCTCGGCATGGGTGACGTGCTGTCGCTGATCGAAGATATCGAGAGCAAGGTTGACCGCGCGCAGGCCGAGAAGCTGGCCAGCAAGCTGAAAAAAGGCGACGGTTTCGATCTGACCGACTTCCTTGAGCAGCTGCGTCAGATGAAAAACATGGGCGGCATGGCAAGCCTGATGGGCAAACTGCCGGGCATGGGCCAGATCCCAGACAACGTGAAAGCGCAGATGGATGACAAGGTGCTGGTGCGTATGGAGGCGATCATCAACTCGATGACGCTGAAAGAGCGCGCTAACCCGGACATCATCAAAGGTTCCCGTAAACGTCGTATCGCAGCCGGTTGCGGCATGCAGGTGCAGGACGTTAATCGTCTTCTGAAACAATTCGACGACATGCAGCGCATGATGAAGAAAATGAAGAAAGGCGGTATGGCGAAGATGATGCGCGGCATGAAAGGGATGATGCCTCCCGGTTTTCCAGGGCGTTAATCGCTTTTGAGATTGCTTTTTGCCCGAAAATGAGTAAAATTTTCGGGCTTTTAATATGACACCCGGGCTCCGTTCCTCGATGGGGCCCGGTTGTTTTATTCACACAAGAGGATGTTATGGTAACTATTCGTTTAGCACGTCACGGCGCTAAAAAGCGTCCGTTCTACCAGGTTGTTGTGACTGACAGCCGTAATGCACGCAACGGTCGCTTCATCGAGCGCGTTGGTTTCTTCAACCCACTGGCCTCTGGCGCAGAAGAAGAAACCCGTCTGGATCTGGATCGTATCGCTCACTGGGTTGGCCAGGGCGCTACTGTTTCCGATCGCGTTGCTACGCTGATCAAAGCAGCAAACAAAGCAGCTTAATCTGTCACGGTGGTCATGATGAGCAATAAAGCACCTGTTGAACCGATCGTATTGGGAAAAATGGGTTCTTGCTACGGTATCCGTGGTTGGCTCAGAGTGTTTTCCTCCACTGAAGACGCTGATAGCATTTTTGATTACCAGCCCTGGTTCATCCAGAAAGCCGGTAAGTGGGAAGAGGTCGAGCTGGAAAGCTGGCGTCACCACAATCAGGACATCATCATCAAGCTGAAAGGCATTGACGATCGTGATGCCGCGAATGCGCTGACTAATTGTGAAATTGTCGTGGATTCGTCGCAGTTGCCACAGCTGGAAGAGGGCGACTATTACTGGAAAGACCTTATGGGCTGCCAGGTAGTCACCACTGAAGGTTACAGCCTGGGGAAAGTCATCGATATGATGGAAACCGGGTCAAATGACGTTCTTGTCATTAAGGCAAACCTGAAAGATGCATTTGGCATCAAGGAGCGGTTGGTTCCGTTCCTCGATGGACAGGTTATCAAGAAAGTCGATCTCACTACTCAAACCATTGAAGTAGATTGGGATCCTGGTTTTTAAATTCTCCGGATAAACGGTAAAAGACGGCGCTATGTGGATTGGCATAATTAGCCTGTTTCCTGAAATGTTCCGCGCGATTACCGATTACGGGGTAACTGGCCGGGCAGTAAAGAATGGCCTGCTGAGCATCCAGAGCTGGAGTCCTCGTGACTTTACTCATGACCGGCACCGTACCGTGGACGATCGTCCTTACGGCGGCGGACCGGGGATGCTAATGATGGTGCAACCCTTACGGGACGCTATTCACACAGCAAAAGCCGCGGCAGGTGAAGGCGCGAAGGTGATTTATCTGTCACCTCAGGGACGCAAGCTTGATCAAGCGGGCGTGAGCGAACTGGCGACGAATCAAAAGCTGATTCTGGTCTGTGGACGCTACGAAGGGATAGATGAGCGCGTAATTCAAACCGAGATTGACGAAGAATGGTCTATCGGCGATTACGTTCTCAGCGGTGGTGAGTTACCCGCAATGACGCTGATTGACTCCGTCGCCCGGTTCATTCCGGGGGTTCTGGGCCATGAAGCTTCGGCAACGGAAGATTCTTTTGCCGATGGATTGCTGGACTGTCCACACTATACTCGTCCTGAAGTGTTAGAAGGGATGGAAGTACCGGCGGTGTTACTGTCTGGAAACCATGCCGAGATACGTCGCTGGCGTTTGAAGCAGTCGCTGGGCCGAACCTGGCTTAGAAGACCTGAACTTCTGGAAAACCTGGCTCTGACTGAAGAGCAAGCAAAGTTGCTGGCCGAGTTCAAAACTGAACACGCGCAACAGCAGCATGAACATGATGGGAATGCGTAATACGCTCCCGAATATCAGTTTACCCAGGATAAGAGATTAAATTATGAGCAACATTATTAAGCAACTTGAACAAGAGCAGATGAAGCAGGACGTACCTTCCTTCCGTCCAGGTGACACCGTGGAAGTGAAAGTATGGGTTGTTGAAGGTTCCAAAAAACGTCTGCAGGCATTCGAGGGCGTGGTTATCGCTATTCGTAACCGCGGTCTGCACTCTGCATTCACTGTTCGTAAAATTTCCAACGGCGAAGGCGTTGAGCGTGTCTTCCAGACTCACTCTCCGGTAGTTGACAGCATTGCTGTTAAACGTCGTGGTGCTGTACGTAAAGCTAAACTGTACTACCTGCGTGAGCGTACTGGTAAGTCTGCTCGTATTAAAGAGCGTCTGAACTAAGATTCGCTTAAGCGACATCCTGTTAGAAAGGGCTGGCCGAAAGGCTGGCCCTTTTTTTATCCTATCGCACCTATCGCGTTAACCCTTTCGTCATAAATCATTTACAATGCTTGCCTCTTGAATGGAGGGGAAGTGGATAACGTACTGCATCAGCCTGACAGGAAACGCGCAGCGGCATTGACCGCGCTGTTTGCGATCCTGCTGATCGTGGTGGCGCCGCTTATCTCCGTCTCGCTGCAGAAAGACCCTATGAGCGCTATGCCGGGCATGCATCATGACATGAGTATGATGTCGATGGACGAGAACCATAGCGATGTGCCGCACACGATGCCTGTCGACCATGCTGAAGCCTGTGGCTATTGTGTGCTGTTAGCGCATGTCCCGGGCGTGATACTGGCGCTGATCGTTCTGCTCAGCGTAGTGCTGCAGAGGCTTCGCGTTAAGCCGCCGCGTCAGGCGGTCAGCCACTGGCACTTTTTCCCCTGGCTTTACCCCGATACCCGCGCGCCGCCGCGGCAGTCTGCTTTTTCCCTTTAAAAACTAAATCGATAACTTTTTGCCTTAAAAAGGAAAAGTATGACTACCTGCACGCCGCGCGCGGCATGGGGAAACCTGCTGCGTCGCCTCCATTTCTACGTCGGGCTGTTTGTCGGCCCGTTTATCTTCTTCGCCGCGCTGACCGGTACGCTGTACGTGGCGACCCCGCAGCTCGAGAATGCGCTCTACCGGCACGCGATCCATACGGATTCCGTGGGCGAGCCGAAGCCGCTGGCGGAACAAATCACCGTGGCGGAAAAAGCCATTGGCTCAGATTTGCGTTTGCACGCCGTTCGTCCGGGGCTGGTTGAAGGCGAAACCACCCGCGTGATGTTTGCTGACCCGACGCTGGGGCCCTCGGAAAACCGGGCGATCTTTATCGATCCGGTAAGCCTGGCGGTGCTGGGGGATATGACGGTATACGGCACCAGCGGGATTTTACCGCTGCGTCAGACCATTGATTATCTGCATACCTCTCTGATGCTGGGCGATGTCGGGCGACTGTATAGCGAACTGGCCGCCTCCTGGATGTGGGTTGCCGCGCTGGGAGGGATTGCTCTGTGGTTTTATACCCGACCAAAACGCCGGATTAACAATTCCTTCCAGAACCGTCGTCGGGTGCATGTGACGCTCGGCTGGATATTACTAGGGGGCATGCTGCTCTTCTCTGCAACCGGCCTGACCTGGTCCCAGTGGGCGGGGGGAAACGTTGATAAGCTGCGCGCTGAGATGAACTGGCTAACTCCGCAGGTAAATACGGCGCTTTCCGGCGTGCCGGAGAACGTGGATGAGCACGCCGAACACCGTGGTCACCATGGCGGAATGGTGATGCCTGAAATGGCGATGGATCTGGCGCAGTTTGATGGCGTGTTAAGCGCGGCGCGTAAGGCGGGAATTGATGCCAACAGGCTGGAGATCCGCCCGGCGAAAACGATGGATCGCGCATGGACAGTGACGGAAATCGACCGCAGCTGGCCGACTCAGGTGGACGCCGTTGCGGTTGATCCCGGTACGATGCAGGTCCTGGACAGAACCCGATTTGAAGATTTCCCGCTCATGGCAAAACTGACCCGCTGGGGCGTGGATTTCCATATGGGGATCTTATTCGGGCTGGTGAATCAGCTGCTGCTCGTAGCCTTCGGCCTTGCCCTGTGCGTGCTCATCATCTGGGGATACCGGATGTGGTGGATGCGTCGTCCGGCGCGATCTGCAATGAATCCGGTGCAGACGCTCTCTCAGAGCTGGCTTGCGCTGTCAAGGTGGGGAAGAGGCGTTACGGTGATAATCAGCGTACTGCTGGGGCTGGCTTTGCCGGTGATGGGCGTGAGTCTGACACTGTTTGTTCTGATTGACTGGCTGCGCTGGCGAGCGGCAACAGGCGTGTCGCTCACCGAATCATCCGCTAAATAATCCTATGGCGTGCTGATAATCACTGACACACGGCGGTTTTCAGCACGCCCTTGTGCAGTACTATTGCTCGCAATCGGGTATTTTTTTCCTAATCCCTGGGTGGTGAGATTAGTGCGCGGGATATTCGCTCCCTTCGCCCACGCGTCGGCAACGGCATCGGCGCGTTTTAACGACAGTGCTTCGTTGTAACTTTCTTCACCGTAGTTATCCGTATGACCGTCCATTCGCGCGTGATTCAGGCCAGTTTTCGCCAGGCGAGAGGCCATGGATTGGATCTGTGCTTCACTGTCCGGGCGCAGCCTGGCGTCATTTTTATCAAAGAGGATGGTATCCGACAGCCCCAAAGACCAGTCGCCGTTCAGTTCGTTAAAACCGTATGACTTCATCGCCGCGATTTGTTCAGGTGTGAATTTGCCCTGGGGCGGCGACTGGCAGCCAGCCAGAACCAGTGAGGCCATAACTAACGGCGCGAAATATCGTTTTAACATAGCATTTCCTTTCTAACTTATTGTTTTTGTACGCTGGTTTTTAACCTGGTACATATTGCGGTCGGCTTTCTCCAGTAATGCTTCAACGGACGCATTTTCCCACGCCAGAGCAAAGCCAATGCTGAGTGACATCGATGCTTTTTGTCCGTTATGCAGATCAAACGGACGGATAAACTGTTGCGCTAGCGCAGCACAAATGTGTTGAACCTCAGTCTCAGAATGCACACCGTAGAGCACCATGGCAAATTCGTCACCGCCAAGACGGTAGGATTGATGGCGTTTATCGCCAAACTCCATCATCCTGCTGGCGACTTCAATCAATACGCAGTCTCCTGCCGCGTGTCCCCAGGTGTCGTTGATAAATTTAAAATTGTCACCGTCGAGGAAGAGCAGGGCCGAGTTTTTTCTGGCTGAAGGGTCGTTCATTAAGGCCGCAATGCTGTTACGAAACGCCGCACGGTTGGCAAGACCGGTGAGCGGGTCGTGCATTGCGGTACGCAGCAGCTGGGCGTTTTTGGCCTGGAGCTTAAGCTGCCACTCCTCCATCTCATCCAGCAGGCTGTTGAAGTCTTCACCAAACTGGTGAAATTCTTCGATACGGCCATCTTTCACCCGGCGGGAGAAGTTGCGGTTTGTGCGCACGTCATGCACAACGTCAGTGATATTTTGCAGCGCCGTTACCATGCCGCGGTGCAGAGAGTGGGTAATAGTAAGCGCGACGACGGTTGCAAAAAGAATACAGCCGGTGAGGACGGCAAACGACATCCAGATAAAATGACCGATCAGACTGTCACGCGCGGTAAGGCGAATTTCGCCGATTGCCACGCCGTTATGCATGATGGGCTGTGCAACCGGAACGGGGAAAAGCCAGCGGCTCACCAGCGCGCCCAGCGTGTCATTGTTATCCTTCGGGTTCCAGGACCAGTAGGCGAAGCGCTTTTTATGCCTGTTGATGACTTCTGCTACGGCAAACTGCCCCTGCTTACCCAGCGCAGCGAGCGTTTCGTTGGCCGCCAGTGAATCGTTGAAAACCAGCGAGGCTTCCAGGCTGTGGCTCATTGTGGCGCCGGTTAATTCGAGATTTTTTTGCGCGTACTGTTTTAATGTTACGACCGAGGCAAAACAGAGCAGCAGCCATATTAACGTCATCGTGATGATGACGCTTATCATGCTGTTTCGCCTCAGCGTTCTTTTAAACGTCGGACGTGGCGTCGAGGTGAAATCTTTATCCATGCTGCTTATTCCGTGCAAGCATTAATACATCCGGGTTGACCCTGACGCCACTGCGTGTCAACGCATCCAGATTGACGGAAAACCGCACCTGGCCACGATCGATTATCAGGCAAAAGGCACTGCCAATAACACATTCCGGATTTTGCTCTGAGATTAATAGCAATGCTCTGCCCTGATATTGACTTATTAATTCAAGTTGTTTCGCAGGTGGTTCAGTCCCGAAATAAACAGCATCGCATGTCGCGGCCAGGGCTTCCCGATCGTTACGTACAATAACGGGGGTATAGGGTAACTCGTTATTCCCCTGGTCGCCGCTGAGCGCGTGCGTATAGTGAGAAGTGGCGTAAATACAGAGCTTAGGCTGACCGGAAAGCGACGGCCATCGCGTATAGCTCACTATGCCTGAGACAATCGAACGTACCGATTTATCTGTCTCCGTGAGCGCGCCTGCCATCGCCGGGCCCACCATAAGGAACAGCATTAGCACCAGAGTGAGTCGGAACAAAGAGTTCAAGTATAAATTTCTCACCAGAATCCGCCGTACCGCTCCGGAAATAGATGTCCTTAAGAGTTGCGGGCAGAATACCATTGTTTATCAGAGCCGTCATTATGTCAGAAATAGCCCATGGCTTACCTAAGCTAAATCCTACAGTTGTTTATTTTCCAAAGAATAAAAGCAAACTTAATTAAGCCTGCTGGAACGCATACTTTCATCCATTCCTTTTTGCCATGACGCGTGCAGTTTCGCTGCATTTTCAACGGTATCACAACTGGCGGGATAAGATTTGCCCGCTAATCCCCATGCGTGAATAAAGCCTTCTTCGCATACTTTTTTCTGACCATCAGCATAGCCACGGAGATATTCACTACGATCAATATTGGGGTCGTTAAAACTATCGGCCAGGGTCTGGTTATCTTTAACCGGCAGGCCATTCATGGCGTCTTCTTTACCCGCACTGAACCAGTCCGGGCTCGTCCAGTTGGGCTGGAAAGTGTAAGGATTAATCTGGCAGCCCGATAAAAACAGCGACAGCAGGACGAGAGCAATCGATCGCATAATCCTTCTCCTTTTTCTTCAGCATAGCCTGGCGGAAGAAAGTTAGGGTGTAATTTTAAATTTACGTTTTAGCGGCTGATTTTTGCAATTAATTGGCTGATGTAAAGTAATGTGTACGTATTTTGGATTGAAATGTTTACTTTTTATGGTATCGTGGTTTCACCTCACTGAGGAAAACAACTATCGCAAACGAGCTTTACAGGATCGCTATCATGCAAAAAGACGCGCTGAACAACGTACATATCACTGACGAACAGGTTCTGATTACCCCGGATCAACTGAAAGCGGAGTTTCCGCTGAGCGCCGCGCAGGAGGCTCAGATCGAGCACTCTCGCCAGACCATTTCTGACATAATCGCCGGCCGCGATCCGCGCCTGCTGGTGGTATGTGGTCCTTGCTCTATTCACGATCCTGAAACCGCCATTGAGTATGCTCGTCGATTTAAAGCATTAGCGGAGGAGGTCAGCGATAGCCTCTATCTGGTGATGCGCGTCTATTTTGAGAAGCCACGTACGACCGTCGGCTGGAAAGGGTTGATTAACGATCCGCACATGGATGGCTCGTTTGATGTGGAAGCAGGCCTGAAGATTGCGCGTCGCCTGCTGGTGGAGCTGGTCAGCATGGGGCTGCCGCTGGCAACCGAAGCGCTGGATCCGAACAGCCCGCAGTACCTGGGCGATCTGTTCAGCTGGTCCGCGATTGGTGCGCGTACGACTGAATCGCAAACCCACCGCGAGATGGCGTCTGGCTTGTCGATGCCGGTTGGCTTTAAAAACGGTACCGATGGCAGCCTGGCGACGGCGATCAACGCCATGCGCGCCGCCGCTATGCCGCACCGCTTTGTCGGTATCAACCAGGCGGGCCAGGTGTGTCTGCTGCAAACGCAGGGCAACCCGGACGGTCATGTGATCCTGCGCGGCGGGAAAGCGCCAAACTACAGCCCGGCGGACGTGGCGCAGTGTGAAAAAGAGATGGAACAGGCGGGACTGCGTCCGGCACTGATGGTAGATTGCAGTCATGGTAATTCGAATAAAGATTACCGTCGCCAGCCAGCGGTTGCGGAATCCGTGGTTGCACAGATCAAAGACGGAAACCGTTCGATTATTGGTCTGATGATTGAGAGCAACATTCATGAAGGCAATCAGTCATCAGAACAGCCGCGCAGCGCGATGAAGCACGGCGTCTCCGTCACGGATGCCTGCATCAGCTGGGAAACCACCGATGCGCTGCTGCGTGAGATCCATAAAGATTTAAGCGGCCAGCTGGCGACGCGTCTGGCTTAAGAGGGTAGTTATGGTTGCTGAATTGACCGCACTGCGCGATCAAATTGATGAAGTAGATAAGGCGCTGCTGGACCTGCTGGCGCGCCGCATGGCACTGGTTGCTGAAGTCGGTGAGGTGAAGAGCAAATACGGCCTGCCGATTTACGTCCCGGAGCGCGAAGCCTCAATGCTGGCCTCCCGTCGTAAAGAGGCCCAGGCGCTGGGCGTTTCGCCGGATTTGATTGAAGATGTTCTGCGTCGCGTGATGCGGGAATCCTATTCCAGCGAAAACGACAAGGGCTTTAAAACCCTCTGCCCGTCCCTGCGGCCGGTGGTGATTGTCGGCGGAGCAGGACAGATGGGGCGTCTGTTCGAGAAAATGCTGACGCTTTCTGGCTATCAGGTGCGCATTCTGGAAAAAGAGGACTGGGCGCATGCTCCGGAACTGATGAAAGATGCCGGAATGGTCATCGTCAGCGTGCCGATCCACGTGACGGAGCAGATCATCGGAAAGCTCCCGCCTCTACCGAAAGATTGCATTCTGGTGGATCTGGCCTCCGTCAAAAATGGTCCTCTGCAGGCGATGCTGGCTGCACATACCGGCCCGGTGCTGGGCCTGCACCCTATGTTTGGCCCGGACAGCGGCAGCCTGGCGAAGCAGGTGGTGGTTTACTGCGACGGTCGTCAGCCGGAAGCCTATCAGTGGTTCCTGGAGCAGATCCAGGTCTGGGGCGCGAGGCTGCACCGCATCAGCGCGGTCGAGCACGATCAGAACATGGCGTTCATTCAGGCGCTGCGCCACTTTGCGACCTTTGCCTACGGTCTGCATCTGGCGGAAGAGAACGTGCAGCTTGAACAGCTGCTGGCGCTCTCTTCACCTATCTATCGTCTGGAGCTGGCGATGGTCGGGCGTCTGTTTGCGCAGGATCCGCAGCTTTACGCCGACATCATTATGTCGTCTGAAAATAACCTGGCGCTGATCAAGCGCTACTATCAGCGCTTTGGTGAAGCCATTACCCTGCTGGAGCACGGAGACAAGCAGGCGTTTATCGACAGCTTCCGCAAAGTGGAGCACTGGTTCGGCGATTACGCCACGCGTTTCCAGAGTGAAAGCCGCACGCTGTTGCGCCAGGCAAATGACAGTCGCCAGTAATCCAATGATGTATATACTGAAAGCCAGCAATGCTGGCTTTTTTCATTTTGGGGAACTGTCATGGCTGAACCGCAGCTGCTGTTGAACTACACCGGGCATCTGCCCGAATGCCCGACGTGGAGCGCAGAAGAAAATGCGCTTTACTGGGCGGATATTCTGGAAGGGGAGATCCACCGCTACCACCTGTCAACGGCGGAACATACCGTGCTCTCCTTCCATGAAGAGGTGGGCTGCTTTGCCCTGCGCGAGCGCGGCGGCTTTATTGTCGCCATGCGCAACGGCATATGGCTTGCCGATAAGCATGGGCTCCTGCAGCGTAAGGTGTGCGATAACCCCTCAAACCCGCAGCTCGCACGTTTTAATGATGGGGGGACCGACCATCAGGGACGCTTCTATGCGGGCACGTTCTGGGGGCCGGGAGATTACAACGGTGCCCTGCTGATGCGCATCGACAACGACCTGGCGCCGAAGGTGATCCAGTGCGATATTCACGGGCACAACGGCTTAGCGTTTAGCCCGGATAAGCGGTGGATGTTTACCTCCGACACGCCAAACGGCGTAATTTACCGTACGCCGCTTGATGAGCATGGTGACCCTGGCAGGCGCGAGGTGTTTCGTCAGTTTAAAGCGGGAGAAGGGATACCCGACGGCGCGGCGATGGATGTGGAAGGCTGCTACTGGAGTGCGCTGTTTGACGGCTGGCGTATTGCGCGTTTTTCTCCGCAAGGGGAGCAACTGGAAGAATACCGCATGCCGGTGCGTTGCCCGACGATGGTCTGCTTTGGCGGCGACGACATGAAAACGCTGTTCATTACCACCACGCGGGAAAATATGGATGCGGAGGAGGTGGAGAAGTATCCGCTCTCCGGCGGCATCTTCACCCTGCCTGTCAGCGTAGCAGGGATGAAGAAAAGCCGGTTTATCGAACGTTAAGCCGGGTCAACCGGGACGACGTTTTCGCTCGGATAGCAGCCCAGCACTTTCATGGAGCGCGTGATTTCGCCCAGTTCGCGCAGGGCTTTCTGCATGGAAGCTGACTCCAGGTTGGCCTGGATATCGAGGTAGAACATCTCTTCCCACGGGTTACCGTGGATTGGGCGTGATTCCAGTTTGGTCATGATCAGGTTGTGGTTGCGCAGCACCAGCAGGGCTTCAACCAGCGCGCCGGCCTGCTGGCCGGTTGCCATCAGCAGCGTGGTTTTCGCCGGCACCTGGTCTGACACGTTGATAGCCTTGCGGGCCAGCACCACGAAACGGGTGATGTTTTGCGTCTGGTTTGCCAGGTTGCGTTCCAGCACTTGCAGTCCATACAGCGCGCCGCCCGCTTCGCTGCCGAGCGCTGCAACGGTTGGGGAGTTGGCCTGCGCCACTTTTTCCATCGCCGCCGAGGTGCTTTCGGTGTACTCAATTTTCCAGTTCGGATAGCGGTTCAGGAACTGGCTGCACTGCTGGAACGGCTGCGGATGGCTGTACACGGTTTCGATCGTGCTCAGGTCGGTTGAGCCGGAGACCAGCACGCAGTGATCGATAGGGATCGTCAGCTCGCCGACAAGTGACAGGCTGGTGTGCTGCAGTAAATCATAGACGTCGTTAATGGCACCGGAGCTGGTGTTTTCAATCGGCACGACGGCGTAATCGGCCTGGCCGGTCTCGACCTGGTTAAAAATGTCGGCAAACTTCGCACAGCCGCTCTCAATAAATTCTTCGAAGTGGCGCGCGGCATATTGACGTGCGGCCAGGTGAGAGTAGGAGCCTTTAGGCCCGAGGAAGGCGATGCGTGCCGAGTGCGGGTTGGTTTTGTTCAGATGCTGCTGGAGTAACGCTTGCTGGGTGAGAACGGAGTCTTCGATGATGAGCTGGAACAACCGGGTGATGTAATGGGCATCGAGGTGATGCGCTCTGCCTAGCTGGATCAGACGCTCCAGCAGGTCGCGCTCGCGGTCGATATCACGCACCGGGCGATGGGAGTCCAGTTTGGCTTTGCCTACTTCAATGGCGAGCGCGCGGCGTTCGGCCAGCAGCGCCAGCAATTTTTCATCCAGCGCGCTGATTTTTACTCGCAGATCCAGTAACGGGTTTTCCGGTGTCATAGTGTTGCCTGTCTCATTTTATCGTTATCAATAAAAAAGGCCCCCCGGTATGGGAGGCCTTATTGTTCGTCTTCGCATTCTTTATCACACGACGAAACGCCTCCCGTTCAGGGGAAGGTAAAAAAGAATGCGAAGAAGAACGGCGTAAGTTTCATAAAGTCATCCTGTGATTGATACCGTTAAAGTACCCGTACTGTTTTCACCCTGTCAATAAAAAACGCGCCCGAAGGCGCGTTGGCGGTACACTCAATTTAAAGGATTACTCTTCTTCAACTTCTTCCGCGAAGCTGGCGTCTTTCACCGATGTCGCGGCGCGACGGGCTTCACCTTTGTGTTGCACTTTATTGAGCTGCCGTTCCAGCTTGTTGATCAAATCGTTAATAGCGGTGTACATATCCTCGTGTTTTGCGCTGGCGACCAGATGGCCGTTTGGAGTATTGATAGTTGCGTCAGCGATGAAACCCTGGGGCTCCTTGGACAGGATGATATGTGGATTAATCAAATGAGTTTGCCATTTATCCAGTTTGGCGAGACGGTCTGCGACGTGCTGGCGAATTGCCGGAGTAATTTCCATTTGTTTACTGGTAATGTTCATTGTCATAAATTTTACCTCTTGTCTTTCCGTCTTGGTGATTCCAGCATACCCGACCTAATGTCAAAATGTGTGATTTAGATCACGTTATTTTGTCGGTTTTTGTCAGGGAATCTTTTTTGTGAGGCAGGGCAGGAAGAGGTGAGATTTACCTTGTGGAAGGTACGAATTGCGGTCATAGTTGACGGGATGTGTTGAGGCTAAAGCGCTTCAGCGGATGTCTGAAATGAATAAAGAAACGGCAGCCTTCTGGCTGCCGTTTTGCATTGAAGCGATATCAGGTGTTGCTGCTGTTCGCAGCGATGATTTTCGCCACTTTTTCAGCCTGAGCGGTCATCTGCATCTGACGGTAAGCATTTTCCATCAGCTTCAGGCCGTCACGCGTTGCCTGAGTATCCGGATAATCACGCAGCATACCTTCTACGCGGTTAACCACAGCAACCCATGCGCCACGGCGGGTATAGTATTCCGCAACGGAGTATTCATACTTTGCCAGACGATCTTTCAGGAACACCAGACGTTTGGTTGCGTCGGTGACGTACTGACTGTTCGGATAGCCGCGCACCAGCTTGGAGAAGTCATTGAAGGCATCGCGCGCATGCTGCGGGTCACGGTCGGAACGATCCACGCCGAAGAAGCCCTGCAGCGCACTATCATCCAGCGCCATGTTGGTCAGACCGCGCATGTACATAACGTAATCGATGTTAGGATGAGTCGGGTTCAGACGCATGAAACGATCGATAGTTGCCTGAGCCAGCGGCAGATCGGCATTTTTGTAGTAGGCGTAGATGAGATCTAACTGTACCTGCTGCGAATACGGACCAAACGGATAGCGATTATCCAACGCTTCCAGTTGCGTTATCGCCTGTTTCCAGTTACCGTCCTGCAACTTTTGTTGTGCAGTCGCATAGATTTCATTCGGCGGATTGTCAGGGACCTGTTCATTCGAACCGGAGCAGCCCACCAAAGCCAGGCTCAACGTGGCCGCTGCCACCAGATATTTCATGCGCGTCATGACGTTTTGACTTTCCTCAAATGTTTGTCCGGGAGAAACTCTGTTCCTGCTCCCGATTAAGACCAGCTACAATAGCACACTATATTAAACGGCAAAGCCGTAAAACCCAACGTTAAACAAAGAAGCAGTTTATGGCACAACGAGTAGAACTCACCGCAACAGTCTCCGAAAATCAGCTCGGTCAACGCTTAGATCAGGCTTTGGCCGAATTGTTCCCTGATTATTCGCGTTCACGCATAAAAGAATGGATCCTTGACCAGCGTGTGCTGGTAAACGGCAAGATCTGGGACAAACCAAAAGAGAAAGTGTTTGGTGGGGAAGCTGTTGCCATCAATGCTGAAATCGAAGAGGAAATCCGCTTCGAGCCGCAGGATATCCCGCTGGACATCGTCTATGAAGATGATGACATTCTGGTGATCAACAAGCCGCGCGACCTGGTTGTACATCCGGGCGCGGGTAATCCTGACGGTACGGTGCTTAATGCACTTCTCCATTATTATCCGCCGATCGCGGATGTTCCACGTGCAGGCATCGTTCACCGCCTGGATAAAGACACCACCGGTCTGATGGTAGTGGCGAAGACTGTTCCTGCTCAAACTCGTCTGGTGGAATCACTGCAGCTGCGTGAAATCACCCGCGAATATGAAGCGGTGGCGATTGGGCACATGACTGCTGGCGGCACGGTAGAAGAGCCGATCAGCCGTCACCCGACGAAACGTACCCATATGTCGGTGCATCCGATGGGTAAACCTGCGGTGACGCACTATCGCATTATGGAGCACTTCCGTATTCATACCCGCCTGCGTCTGCGCCTGGAAACCGGGCGTACTCACCAGATCCGCGTTCACATGGCGCACATTACCCATCCGCTGGTGGGGGATCAGGTGTACGGTGGGCGTCCGCGTCCGCCAAAAGGCGCATCGGATGAGTTCATCAGCGTATTGCGTAAATTCGACCGTCAGGCGCTGCACGCGACCATGCTGCGTCTTTATCATCCGATTACAGGAATCCAGATGGAGTGGCATGCGCCTATCCCGCAGGATATGGTGGAACTTATTGACGCCATGCGTGCCGATTTCGAAGAACATAAGGATCAAGTGGATTGGCTATGACCAAACTGATTGTCCCGGAGTGGCCGCTGCCTGCAGGCGTGGCCGCCTGTAGTTCGACCCGTATTGGCGGCGTGAGCCAGGGCGCGTGGGAGTCTTTAAACCTCGGCGCGCACTGCGGCGACAGCCTGGAGCACGTTGAAGAGAACCGCACGCGTCTCTTTGCTGCGGGAAATCTGCCGTCGAAACCGGTCTGGCTGGAGCAGGTTCACGGTAAAGCGGTACTGAAGCTGACGGGAGAACCATACGCTTCTAAACGCGCCGATGCCTCTTACAGTAATACTCCGGGCACGGTTTGTGCCGTCATGACAGCCGATTGTCTGCCGGTTCTGTTCTGTAATCGCGCAGGCTCTGAAGTGGCTGCCGCGCATGCGGGCTGGCGTGGCCTGTGCGAGGGCGTTCTGGAAGAGACTGTCTCCTGCTTTAATGATGATCCCGCCAATATCATGGCGTGGCTTGGTCCGGCGATTGGGCCTCGTGCTTTTGAAGTGGGGCCAGAGGTTCGCGAAGCCTTTATAGATAAAGATCCGCAAGCCATTGAGGCCTTCCTGCCTGCCGGGGAAAAATATCTGGCGGATATTTATCAGCTTGCCCGCCAGCGCCTGAATAATATTGGCGTAATGCAGATCTTCGGTGGCGATCGCTGTACGTTCACCGAAAAGGGTGATTTTTTCTCCTATCGCCGCGACAAGACGACGGGTCGTATGGCAAGTTTCATTTGGCTGATATAACCTAAAGAATCAAGACGATCCGGCACGTGCCGTTTTCTTTTCACATAATTCAGGTCATTAACCTTGAATAATTGAGGGATGACCTCATTTAATCTCCAGTAGCAAATTTGACCTGTTATGGGAGGAGTTATGCGTCTGGATCGTCTTACTAATAAATTCCAGCTTGCTCTCGCCGATGCCCAGTCCCTTGCACTGGGGCACGACAACCAGTTTATCGAACCTCTTCATTTAATGAGCGCCTTGCTAAATCAGGAAGGGGGATCGGTACGTCCTTTATTAACGTCTGCTGGCATTAATGCTGGCCAGTTACGCACCGCTATCGATCAGGCGCTGAGCCGTTTACCGCAGGTAGAAGGTACCGGCGGTGACGTGCAGCCGTCTCAGGATCTGGTGCGAGTGCTGAACCTTTGCGACAAGCTGGCGCAAAAACGTGGGGACAACTTTATTTCGTCGGAACTGTTTGTTCTGGCGGCGCTTGAATCACGCGGTACCTTGACCGACCTGCTGAAATCTGCCGGTGCAACCACCACCAATGTGACTCAGGCGATTGAGAAAATGCGCGGAGGTGAAAGCGTGAACGATCAGGGAGCCGAAGACCAACGTCAGGCTTTGAAGAAATTTACGGTCGATCTGACCGAACGCGCTGAGCAGGGCAAACTTGACCCGGTGATCGGCCGTGACGAAGAGATCCGCCGTACGATTCAGGTACTGCAGCGTCGTACCAAGAACAACCCGGTGCTGATTGGTGAACCGGGTGTCGGTAAAACCGCCATCGTTGAAGGGCTGGCACAGCGTATCGTGAACGGCGAAGTGCCGGAAGGGCTGAAAGGCCGCCGCGTACTGGCGCTGGATATGGGCGCGCTGGTGGCCGGTGCGAAATACCGCGGGGAGTTCGAAGAGCGTCTGAAAGGCGTGCTGAACGACCTGGCGAAACAGGAAGGCAACGTTATTCTGTTTATCGACGAACTGCACACCATGGTGGGTGCCGGTAAGGCGGACGGCGCGATGGATGCCGGGAACATGTTGAAACCTGCGCTGGCGCGCGGTGAACTTCACTGCGTTGGTGCCACTACGCTTGATGAGTACCGTCAGTACATTGAAAAAGATGCTGCGCTGGAACGTCGTTTCCAGAAAGTGTTTGTCGCTGAGCCAAGCGTTGAAGATACCATCGCGATCCTGCGTGGTCTGAAAGAGCGCTATGAACTGCACCACCACGTGCAAATTACTGACCCGGCCATCGTTGCGGCGGCGACGCTTTCGCATCGTTACATCGCCGACCGTCAGTTGCCCGATAAGGCCATTGACCTGATTGATGAAGCAGCTTCAAGCATTCGTATGCAGATTGACTCGAAGCCGGAAGAGCTGGACAGACTTGACCGACGCATCATTCAGCTCAAGCTGGAACAGCAGGCGCTGAAGAAAGAGTCTGATGAGGCCAGTAAAAAACGCCTCGATATGCTCAATGAGGAACTGGACGATAAAGAGCGCCAGTATTCTGAGCTGGAAGAAGAATGGAAGGCAGAAAAAGCCTCCCTGTCAGGCACGCAGACTATTAAAGCAGAACTCGAACAGGCAAAAATTGCCATTGAGCAGGCGCGACGCGTGGGCGACCTGGCGCGGATGTCGGAGCTGCAGTACGGCAAAATCCCTGAGCTGGAAAAACAGCTTGAAATCGCCACGCAGTCTGAAGGCAAAACCATGCGTCTGTTACGTAACAAAGTGACTGATGCGGAAATTGCTGAGGTGCTGGCGCGCTGGACCGGTATTCCGGTGGCACGCATGATGGAAAGCGAACGCGATAAGCTGCTGCGCATGGAGCAAGATCTGCATCAGCGCGTGATTGGTCAGGATGAGGCAGTTGAGGCAGTGTCCAATGCTATTCGTCGTAGCCGTGCCGGGTTGTCCGATCCTAATCGTCCGATTGGTTCATTCCTGTTCCTGGGGCCAACCGGTGTCGGTAAAACCGAACTGTGTAAAGCGCTGGCTAACTTTATGTTCGACAGCGACGACGCGATGGTGCGTATCGATATGTCCGAGTTTATGGAGAAACACTCCGTCTCGCGTCTGGTCGGTGCGCCTCCGGGATATGTTGGTTATGAAGAGGGTGGTTACCTGACCGAAGCGGTGCGTCGTCGTCCTTATTCCGTCATTCTACTGGATGAGGTGGAAAAAGCGCATCCGGATGTGTTCAACATCCTGCTGCAGGTGCTGGACGATGGTCGTCTGACCGACGGGCAGGGGAGAACGGTCGATTTCCGTAATACGGTAGTTATCATGACCTCGAACCTGGGTTCCGATTTGATTCAGGAACGTTTCGGTGAGCTGGACTACAGCCATATGAAGGATCTGGTGCTCGGTGTGGTGAGCCATAACTTCCGTCCGGAGTTCATTAACCGTATTGACGAAGTGGTGGTATTCCATCCTCTGGGTGAGAAACATATTGCGTCGATTGCGCAGATCCAGCTGCAGCGTCTGTACAAACGTCTGGAAGAGCGTGGTTATGAAATTCACATCTCCGACGATGCGCTGAAGCTGCTGAGCGAGAATGGTTACGATCCGGTGTACGGTGCGCGTCCATTAAAACGTGCTATCCAGCAGCAGATCGAAAACCCGCTGGCGCAGCAGATCCTCTCCGGAGAGCTGATTCCGGGCAAAGTTATCCGTCTGGAAGCCAACGACGATCGCATTGTGGCAGTGCAGTAAGTCACAAAACGCAAAAACGAGCCGCTTGCGGCTCGTTTTTGTTTAAAAACCAGGCGAAAATTGAGGTCTGGGATGCGTTTCGCCTGGAAAGTGAGCAGTCAGTAAATAATTTTCACTTTATCCTTGCAGCTTCGGAATTACTCCCTATAATGCGCCTCCACTGACACGGAACAACGGCACACACGCCGCCGGGTCAGCAGAGAAAGGCAAAATAAACGCTTGACTCTGAAGCGGGAAAGCGTAATATGCACACCCCGCGCCGCAGCGAAAACGAAGCGGCACTGCTCTTTAACAATTTATCAGACAATCTGTGTGGGCACTCAAAGTGACATGGATTCTTAACGTCGCAAGACGAAAAATGAATACCAAGTCTCTGAGTGAACATGCGTAATTCATTACGAAGTTTAATTCACGAGCATCAAACTTAAATTGAAGAGTTTGATCATGGCTCAGATTGAACGCTGGCGGCAGGCCTAACACATGCAAGTCGAACGGTAGCACAGAGAGCTTGCTCTCGGGTGACGAGTGGCGGACGGGTGAGTAATGTCTGGGAAACTGCCTGATGGAGGGGGATAACTACTGGAAACGGTAGCTAATACCGCATAACGTCGCAAGACCAAAGAGGGGGACCTTCGGGCCTCTTGCCATCAGATGTGCCCAGATGGGATTAGCTAGTAGGTGGGGTAACGGCTCACCTAGGCGACGATCCCTAGCTGGTCTGAGAGGATGACCAGCCACACTGGAACTGAGACACGGTCCAGACTCCTACGGGAGGCAGCAGTGGGGAATATTGCACAATGGGCGCAAGCCTGATGCAGCCATGCCGCGTGTATGAAGAAGGCCTTCGGGTTGTAAAGTACTTTCAGCGGGGAGGAAGGCGATAAGGTTAATAACCTTGTCGATTGACGTTACCCGCAGAAGAAGCACCGGCTAACTCCGTGCCAGCAGCCGCGGTAATACGGAGGGTGCAAGCGTTAATCGGAATTACTGGGCGTAAAGCGCACGCAGGCGGTCTGTCAAGTCGGATGTGAAATCCCCGGGCTCAACCTGGGAACTGCATTCGAAACTGGCAGGCTAGAGTCTTGTAGAGGGGGGTAGAATTCCAGGTGTAGCGGTGAAATGCGTAGAGATCTGGAGGAATACCGGTGGCGAAGGCGGCCCCCTGGACAAAGACTGACGCTCAGGTGCGAAAGCGTGGGGAGCAAACAGGATTAGATACCCTGGTAGTCCACGCCGTAAACGATGTCGACTTGGAGGTTGTGCCCTTGAGGCGTGGCTTCCGGAGCTAACGCGTTAAGTCGACCGCCTGGGGAGTACGGCCGCAAGGTTAAAACTCAAATGAATTGACGGGGGCCCGCACAAGCGGTGGAGCATGTGGTTTAATTCGATGCAACGCGAAGAACCTTACCTACTCTTGACATCCAGAGAACTTAGCAGAGATGCTTTGGTGCCTTCGGGAACTCTGAGACAGGTGCTGCATGGCTGTCGTCAGCTCGTGTTGTGAAATGTTGGGTTAAGTCCCGCAACGAGCGCAACCCTTATCCTTTGTTGCCAGCGGTTAGGCCGGGAACTCAAAGGAGACTGCCAGTGATAAACTGGAGGAAGGTGGGGATGACGTCAAGTCATCATGGCCCTTACGAGTAGGGCTACACACGTGCTACAATGGCGCATACAAAGAGAAGCGACCTCGCGAGAGCAAGCGGACCTCATAAAGTGCGTCGTAGTCCGGATTGGAGTCTGCAACTCGACTCCATGAAGTCGGAATCGCTAGTAATCGTGGATCAGAATGCCACGGTGAATACGTTCCCGGGCCTTGTACACACCGCCCGTCACACCATGGGAGTGGGTTGCAAAAGAAGTAGGTAGCTTAACCTTCGGGAGGGCGCTTACCACTTTGTGATTCATGACTGGGGTGAAGTCGTAACAAGGTAACCGTAGGGGAACCTGCGGTTGGATCACCTCCTTACCTTAAAGAACCTGCCTTTGCAGTGCTCACACAGATTGTCTGATGAAAAGTAAGCAGCAAGGCGTCTTGCGATTGAGACTTCAGTGTCCCCTTCGTCTAGAGGCCCAGGACACCGCCCTTTCACGGCGGTAACAGGGGTTCGAATCCCCTAGGGGACGCCACTTGCTGGTGCGTGAGTGAAAGTCACCTGCCGTCATATCTCAAAACTGACTTACGAGTCATGTTTGAGATATTTGCTCTTTAAAAATCTGGATCAAGCTGAAAATTGAAACGACACACATGTTATGTGTGTTCGAGTCTCTCAAATTTTCGCAATCAGAAGTGAAACATCTTCGGGTTGTGAGGTTAAGCGACTAAGCGTACACGGTGGATGCCCTGGCAGTCAGAGGCGATGAAGGACGTGCTAATCTGCGAAAAGCGCCGGCGAGGTGATATGAACCTTTGACCCGGCGATGTCCGAATGGGGAAACCCAGTGTGTTCCGACACACTATCGTTAACTGAATACATAGGTTAACGAGGCGAACCGGGGGAACTGAAACATCTAAGTACCCCGAGGAAAAGAAATCAACCGAGATTCCCCCAGTAGCGGCGAGCGAACGGGGAGCAGCCCGGAGTCTGAATCAGCTTGTGTGTTAGTGGAAGCGTCTGGAAAGTCGCACGGTACAGGGTGACAGTCCCGTACACGAAAATGCACAGGCTGTGAACTCGAAGAGTAGGGCGGGACACGTGGTATCCTGTCTGAATATGGGGGGACCATCCTCCAAGGCTAAATACTCCTGACTGACCGATAGTGAACCAGTACCGTGAGGGAAAGGCGAAAAGAACCCCGGCGAGGGGAGTGAAAAAGAACCTGAAACCGTGTACGTACAAGCAGTGGGAGCACCTTCGTGGTGTGACTGCGTACCTTTTGTATAATGGGTCAGCGACTTATATTCTGTAGCAAGGTTAACCGTATAGGGGAGCCGAAGGGAAACCGAGTCTTAACTGGGCGTTAAGTTGCAGGGTATAGACCCGAAACCCGGTGATCTAGCCATGGGCAGGTTGAAGGTTGGGTAACACTAACTGGAGGACCGAACCGACTAATGTTGAAAAATTAGCGGATGACCTGTGGCTGGGGGTGAAAGGCCAATCAAACCGGGAGATAGCTGGTTCTCCCCGAAAGCTATTTAGGTAGCGCCTCGTGAACTCATCTTCGGGGGTAGAGCACTGTTTCGGCTAGGGGGCCATCCCGGCTTACCAACCCGATGCAAACTACGAATACCGAAGAATGTTATCACGGGAGACACACGGCGGGTGCTAACGTCCGTCGTGAAGAGGGAAACAACCCAGACCGCCAGCTAAGGTCCCAAAGTCATGGTTAAGTGGGAAACGATGTGGGAAGGCACAGACAGCCAGGATGTTGGCTTAGAAGCAGCCATCATTTAAAGAAAGCGTAATAGCTCACTGGTCGAGTCGGCCTGCGCGGAAGATGTAACGGGGCTAAACCATGCACCGAAGCTGCGGCAGCGACGCTTATGCGTTGTTGGGTAGGGGAGCGTTCTGTAAGCCGTCGAAGGTGGCCTGTGAGGGCTGCTGGAGGTATCAGAAGTGCGAATGCTGACATAAGTAACGATAAAGCGGGTGAAAAGCCCGCTCGCCGGAAGACCAAGGGTTCCTGTCCAACGTTAATCGGGGCAGGGTGAGTCGACCCCTAAGGCGAGGCCGAAAGGCGTAGTCGATGGGAAACAGGTTAATATTCCTGTACTTGGTGTTACTGCGAAGGGGGGACGGAGAAGGCTATGTCAGCCGGGCGACGGTTGTCCCGGTTTAAGCGTGTAGGTGTGTGTTCCAGGCAAATCCGGTTCACTTTAACACTGAGGCGTGATGACGAGGCACTACGGTGCTGAAGTGATAAATGCCCTGCTTCCAGGAAAAGCCTCTAAGCATCAGGTAACACGAAATCGTACCCCAAACCGACACAGGTGGTCAGGTAGAGAATACCAAGGCGCTTGAGAGAACTCGGGTGAAGGAACTAGGCAAAATGGTGCCGTAACTTCGGGAGAAGGCACGCTGATATGTAGGTGAAGCCCCTGCGGGTGGAGCTGAAATCAGTCGAAGATACCAGCTGGCTGCAACTGTTTATTAAAAACACAGCACTGTGCAAACACGAAAGTGGACGTATACGGTGTGACGCCTGCCCGGTGCCGGAAGGTTAATTGATGGGGTTAGCGGCAACGCGAAGCTCTTGATCGAAGCCCCGGTAAACGGCGGCCGTAACTATAACGGTCCTAAGGTAGCGAAATTCCTTGTCGGGTAAGTTCCGACCTGCACGAATGGCGTAATGATGGCCAGGCTGTCTCCACCCGAGACTCAGTGAAATTGAACTCGCTGTGAAGATGCAGTGTACCCGCGGCAAGACGGAAAGACCCCGTGAACCTTTACTATAGCTTGACACTGAACACTGGTCCTTGATGTGTAGGATAGGTGGGAGGCTTTGAAGCGTGGACGCCAGTCTGCGTGGAGCCGTCCTTGAAATACCACCCTTTAATGGCTGGTGTTCTAACGTGGACCCGTAATCCGGGTTGCGGACAGTGTCTGGTGGGTAGTTTGACTGGGGCGGTCTCCTCCCAAAGAGTAACGGAGGAGCACGAAGGTTAGCTAATCCTGGTCGGACATCAGGAGGTTAGTGCAATGGCATAAGCTAGCTTGACTGCGAGAGTGACGGCTCGAGCAGGTGCGAAAGCAGGTCATAGTGATCCGGTGGTTCTGAATGGAAGGGCCATCGCTCAACGGATAAAAGGTACTCCGGGGATAACAGGCTGATACCGCCCAAGAGTTCATATCGACGGCGGTGTTTGGCACCTCGATGTCGGCTCATCACATCCTGGGGCTGAAGTAGGTCCCAAGGGTATGGCTGTTCGCCATTTAAAGTGGTACGCGAGCTGGGTTTAGAACGTCGTGAGACAGTTCGGTCCCTATCTGCCGTGGGCGCTGGAGAATTGAGGGGGGCTGCTCCTAGTACGAGAGGACCGGAGTGGACGCATCACTGGTGTTCGGGTTGTCATGCCAATGGCACTGCCCGGTAGCTAAATGCGGAAGAGATAAGTGCTGAAAGCATCTAAGCACGAAACTTGCCCCGAGATGAGTTCTCCCTGAGACTTTAAGTCTCCTGAAGGAACGTTGAAGACGACGACGTTGATAGGTCGGGTGTGTAAGCGCAGCGATGCGTTGAGCTAACCGATACTAATGAACCGTGAGGCTTAACCTTACAACGCCGAAGGTGTTTTGGCGGAAGAGACAGAACAATCAATATTCAGCCTGATACAGATTAACAGAATTTGCCTGGCGGCTTTAGCGCGGTGGTCCCACCTGACCCCATGCCGAACTCAGAAGTGAAACGCCGTAGCGCCGATGGTAGTGTGGGGTCTCCCCATGTGAGAGTAGGGAACTGCCAGGCATCAATCAAGAAGAACCCCGTACCGTAAGGTGCGGGGTTTTTTGCTTTGGATTCCGGAAACGCTGGCCTTTCTCTTAATCCCTTATCCTGCTAATAAAATGTGTGATCCCTGTCTCAATGTTATTTATAACAAAATTATAACATTTCATTTACGAGGTAATTGAGTCTGCTAGCTCAATACGCCGCTGTATATGGCAGGAGCATAATCACAATGACAGAAAGCATTGCATCAAACGGGACGCTGGCTAACAGCGATACCCGAAGAAGGGTATGGGCAATCGTCAGTGCCTCTTCAGGGAACCTGGTAGAATGGTTCGACTTTTACGTCTACTCATTCTGTTCACTCTACTTCGCACATATTTTCTTCCCCTCCGGCAACACCACGACGCAGCTTCTACAAACGGCAGGAGTATTTGCCGCAGGATTCTTAATGCGCCCCATCGGTGGCTGGCTGTTTGGCCGCATTGCGGATCGCCGCGGGCGTAAGGCCTCCATGCTGATCTCCGTGTGTATGATGTGCTTTGGTTCTCTGGTGATCGCCTGTTTACCGGGATATGAATCGATTGGCACCTGGGCTCCGGCGCTACTTTTGCTGGCCCGCTTATTTCAGGGGCTATCGGTCGGTGGCGAATACGGCACCAGTGCGACCTATATGAGTGAAATTGCGCTGGAAGGCCGTAAAGGCTTTTACGCCTCATTCCAGTATGTAACGCTTATTGGTGGACAACTGCTGGCGATTCTCGTGGTGGTGATCCTGCAGCAAATCCTGACAGATGAACAACTCCACGCCTGGGGATGGCGAATTCCTTTTGCGATGGGGGCCGTGCTGGCAGTAGTTGCACTTTGGCTACGTCGTCAGCTGGATGAAACCTCGCAGAAAGAGGTCAGAACGCTGAAGGAGGCGGGAACCTTTAAAGGGTTATGGCGTAACCGCAAGGCTTTCCTGATGGTGCTGGGCTTTACTGCGGGCGGCTCCCTCAGCTTTTACACATTCACCACCTATATGCAGAAGTACCTGGTGAACACCACCGGGATGCACGCAAATGTCGCCAGCGTTATTATGACTGTGGCGCTATTTGTCTTTATGCTCATCCAACCGATTATCGGAGCGCTTTCGGATAAAATTGGCCGACGTACGTCAATGCTGATCTTTGGCGGGCTGTCGGCGTTGTGTACCGTGCCTGTTCTGTCTGCGCTCCAGCACGTATCATCGCCATATGCCGCATTTGCGCTGGTCATGCTGGCGATGGTGATTGTCAGTTTCTATACCTCTATCAGCGGGATACTGAAAGCCGAAATGTTCCCGGCACAGGTGCGTGCGCTGGGGGTTGGGCTTTCTTATGCAGTAGCCAACGCGTTGTTTGGTGGTTCGGCGGAGTACGTTGCGCTGTCGCTTAAATCATGGGGAAGTGAAACGACATTCTTCTGGTACGTGACGGTAATGGGGGCGCTGGCCTTTGTTGTCTCCCTGATGCTGCATCGCAAAGGGAAAGGTATTCGTCTTTAATAATGCGCCATCTGCCACACGGCATAGCCGGTCGTTGCGCCGGCGACATCCCAGGCGAAATCTTTCCAGCTCCAGCCGCTCCCTGAGGGGCGGCTATCCCACAGTTCTTTTGATGCCCCAAGGCCCACAGAGAACATCAACCCTATCCCCGCGCTACGGTCACGGCTGTATCCCTGATGCTGCGCGTACTCATTACCCACTGCGGAAAGCATAGCGGAAGCGAGGAAATGCTGTGCTTTATCCTGACCGGACCAGCTATCGTTGGCCATATGACTGCAGCCACTCAGAAAGAGGACGCTCAGTAACAGGAGGATGCGCATTTTAGGGCTCCATAAAAAAGCCCTGCGGGTGGCAGGGCCTGGACATTACAGAATACGGCTGATAAGTCGATCAATACGGATACGACGCAAGCGGCGAATCAGCTTGCGGACTTTCACCGGATAATCGGCAATGCTCTGCAGCTCGCGGTAATGATTAACCACCGTGGTATGCGTGCGAATCAACTCCAGTTCACGCTCACGCTGTGCGGCTAACTCATGCTGAGGGTCATGGATCAGGATCGCGTTTTCCAGATCCAGTCGCCACGCGCGCGGGTTCAGATTGTTACCGGTCAGCAGCATCCACTCATCGTCAACCCATATGCCTTTCAGATGGTAACTGTTGTCTTCATCTTTCCAGAGACGTACAACCAGCTGGTCAGTGTTTACGTAATATTGTAAACGGCTCAGGAAACGGCGCAGGTTAATCTCATAAAGATAAGGCAGCGCGCCGATGATTTTGAACGGCTGATCTTCAGGAATGAAGAAGTCGTTTGCCGTTTTATCCCCGACGATAATTTCCACTTTTTTACCATCGCGCAGTAGCTGAATAATGTTACGTACCAGTACGGCGGGAAGGTTAAAGTACGGCGTGCAGATGGTAAGTTTCTGCTCCGCGCACGGCATCAGATGGAAGATCGTTTTATTCAGCAGGCTTGATTTGCCGAGCCCAACCAGCGGGGTAACGGATAACTCTTCGTTATTCGCATCGCCCTGAAAATGGTAGACCGCATCGCGCAGCTCCTGGCGGAAGGCGCGAACATCATTTTTGATCTCCGGGCTTTTAGGGCGCTCAGGATCGTCAAGGCGATTAACGCCACGGCCGTGTACCAGGTTTTTATCAACCCAGTTAAACATAATATCGGCCATCTGCGGATTACGGATCAGATGGTAACGATCGTAGCGATATTTATCGAGCTGATGAAGGTAAACGTCATTCAGACTTGCGCCGCTGTACAGGACGCTGTCATCAATGATAAACCCTTTAAAATGGAGAACGCCGAGCGCTTCACGGGTATTCACCGGTACGCCATAAACAGGCACATCGACGCCAGGATTTTCCTGCGCCGTGCGGCAATACCAGTCTGCATTGGTATTTGAAGCGGCCGCGCCAATACGGCCACGCTGGGCGCGATGCCAGTCAACCAGTACGCGAACATCCAGCTCTGGACGCTGACGCTTGGCTTCATAGAGCGCGTTCAGGATCGCGCGCCCGCCTTCATCTTGTTCAAGATACAGGGCCACAATGCAAATGCGTCGCGTGGCACTGGCAATCTTTTCCAGAAGCGTCTCCCGAAAATGAGCGGGAGCGTAAAAGAACTCTACATCATCAACTGACTGAGAAATCTTCGGTAGTTGAGCAAGGTGTTGTTGATGTTTATTACGCTTAAATTTTGACAACATCACAGTGCGTTTCTTCTCTGTTCATTGAAGGGTTGTCTGTACCATGCAAACAACATAAGCGGACAATGATACCACCAGTCCCGTCCAAAGTGGGTAACATTTCCAGTAGCTTACTCGGGTTTGTCTGCTGATGTTAGGCCGAGGGATAAGGCGACAATACCTTCGTCCAGCTGAATATCAACGTCAAATCCGAGTTTTCGCGCCAGGGTCACCATACCGCGATTGTTCGGCATAGTAATGCCATTCAGACGTAACAATCCGTGATCTCGCGTATAACTGATGAGTTTTTCCAGCAGCCGTCTGCCCAGACCCAGGCCTTTAAGATCGGAGCGTACCAGGACGGCAAACTCCGCGTCGACGTTATCCGGGTCAGAAATAGCGCGCGTCACGCCCAGGATCTCATCGCCCCGATCGGAACGCCGAACAGCGACAAATGCCATTTCTCGATCGTAGTCGATCTGGGTCATATTGGCTAAATCATCATGGGTAAATTCGTTGATTTCGCTAAAGTAGCGGTAATAAAGATCCTCTTTCGTGACCTGAGAGATAAAGGCCCGCAGCTGAGGTTCATCTTCCGGCAGAATAGGGCGGAACAAAGTGCGTTCCCCATTCTTCATCTCAACCCACTCTTCCAGCTGCAGAGGATACGGACGGATCGCCAGGCGGCTCTCTCTGTCCCCTTCGAATGGCGCGATATCCAGCGTCACGTCCAGCGCCGTAAATTCAGTGCCGGAAGCGAGCAGCGGATGGATATCCAGCCTCTGGATCTCCGCACAATCTACGATCAGGTTAGACACCTGCACCAGGAACTGACTCAACCCGGCAATATCGAGCGGACGCAGGGCACTGCGGCCTCGGATCTTTTTGCTTTTAATCGCCTGAATGATGAGATAGCGCGCCAGATTCATGTTCAGCGGTGGTAATGCCACCGCGGCCTGCTCTTCCGGACGCCACTCAACGCCGCCTTCTCCCAGCATAATGAGCGGGCCAAAGACGGGATCGTGTTCAACCACTACCCGCAGTTCCTGAGCGCCCGCGCGGTTAGCCATGCTCTGCACCAGCAGCCCGTGGATCCGCGCCTGCGGCCAGGCCATTTTGACGCGATCGAAAATGGCATCGGCTGCCTGCTGCACCTCCGTTGCCGTACGCAGGTACAGCATGACTCCCTGAACGTCCGACTTATGCGGAATATCGGGGGAACGCAGCTTAAGTGCGACCGGGTAGCCAATTTGTTCGGCTATATGTACGGCCTCAGCGCTGTCGCTGGCGATCCAGGTTGGCAGAGTTTGCATCCCGTAGCTGCCCAGAATGGGCTGCACTTCATGCGTATCAAGCGAGGTCGCGCCTTCTTCGATAGCTTGCTGCAACAGCCGGTGAACGTCGACGGTGTTCGCCGTCAGATTACCCGGCAAAGCCGGCGTCTCACGCAGCTGTTTCTGGTTGCGTCGATATTCCACCATATGCATAAATGCCGTGATGGTGCCTTCCGGCGTGCGGTAGGTTGGCAGTCCGGCTTCACTGAACAGGCGTCGTGCCTCCTGAGAGGAAAACTCACCGCACCAGTTGGTCAGTAGGGTGACGTATTTGCCGCGCGGATGGTTTCGTACTGCCTCAATCATCGCCCGCGCGCTTTCACTGCCCGGCGCGACCGCACTAGGGGAGTGGATAATCATCAGCGCATCGAAATCCTGGCTGTCCAACAAAATGGAGATTGCCCTGATATAGCGATCGCTGCTGGCGTCATCGCGCAAATCAAGCGGATTGTCGGGCGTCACGCTTGCGGGAAGCGCCTCTCTGAGGCGTTGCAGCGTCTCTTCACCCAACGTGGCCAGTTTGCCGTTACGCAGCCAAAGCTCATCCAGCGCGAGTGCGGCAGGGGCGGCACCATTACTGACGATCATCAACTTCTCACCGCGCAGCGGTCGCATATGGCTTAGCGTCTCAACGGCGGAAAAAAGTTCATGCGTATCCTGCACCCGCAGTAACCCCGCGCGCTGAATGGCGGCATCCCAGGCGGGATCCATGCCGGAATGGGACTGCAGCAGACGCTGAGCCGCAGGACTGCGACCGCTTTTGATAACGAGGATCGGCTTATTGCGGGAAGCACTTCGTGAAGCCGATACAAAACGACGGGCGTCGCTCAGATGCTCAAGGTAAAGGAGGATTGCGCTGGTTTTGCTGTCTCTCGCCAGGAAATCCAGCAGCTCGTCAACGTCGATATCCATGCTGTCGCCCAGGGCAATGAAGTAGGAAAATCCCATCTCACGCTGCTGAGCCCAGTCGAGGATAGTGTTCGATACGGCTGCCGACTGCGAGATAAAGGCGAGTTTGCCTTTGCGAATTGGCACCGGGGAGAAGCTGGCGTTCAGCCCCTGCCAGGGTGCGAGCAGACCCAGGCTGTTCGGCCCAAGAATGCGCATCTGATAACGGCTGGCGCAGGCCAGCAGTTCGGGTTGCTGTTCAAGCGGCGACGAGAGAATAATGCAGGTTTTACACCCTTTCTTGCCGAGTGACTCCAGCAGTTCCGGATTGCGTTTGGCGTTTGTACACAGAACGGCGAGATCCGGTACGAAAGGCAGGCTCTCCACGTCCGGCCACGCAAGCACGCCCTGAACGGCCTTATAAGCCGGCGTGACGGGCATAACGGGACCGTTGAATCCCCCGGCCAGCAGGTTACGCATCATCAGATAGCCTGCACGATCGGGTTTCATTGATGCGCCGATGACGGCAATGGATTTAGGTCGGAGTAGCGCTTCTAACCCTCTTTGGCTCATGCAGGCCTCCTGTAAATGCAAGCGACCTGATGATTTTAAACGCTTTCTGTCTCCGTTGCTGTGATGCTGCCCTTATGAACGGTTTTTCCCGCCAGATAGCGCTCCCGGAAACATGAGAAATGGTTGCCCAGGGCGCCGGCCGCTGCGGTATCTCCTGCTAAATCCAGCAGCGCAATGGCCACTTCGGCGGTGCAGTATTGGCCGTCAGCATGGGCTTCGCGCAGGCGGTAGGCCGAGACGCGGGAAAGATCGACAGAAATCACCGGCAGCGCGTCAAGATAGGGGCTTTTGCGAAACATTTTCCGCGCTTCGGTCCAGGTTCCGTCCAGCATAATAAACAGTGGCGGTTTCCCGGATGGCGGCGCGGTAAGGACCTGACGCTGTTCTCCCGCATAAGACGCCGGGAAAACCACCATCGGCTGGTAGTTCGGGCTTGCCACCAGGTCGAGCAGAGCCTGAGGCGGTGCCGTACGGGACCACTGAAACGCGGCGGTATCCGGCAGAATATCGGCGATAAGACGCCCCGTATTGCTGGGTTTCATCGGCTCGGTATCGAACATGACCAGACAAAAGCGGCTCTCCGCCGAACTCGGGGCCAGCGTCTCGCACAGACAAACCTTCAGCGGCAGCAGGCAGCGCTGACAGCGGCGAATACGGTTGCCGCGGGCGAGGAACGGTCGGGTAGCGCGCGCAAGGCGCTCGGCGCGTAATGTAAGGACAGCGTTATCAGTCATGGGCGAAATGGAGGAAAAACCCTATTTTCGCAGAGGCGGGAACGGGGCACAAGATGTGCCCCGGGAATGTTACAGCGATTCGTTTAACCAGCTGTCAAAGGGGGCTTTTGGAACCGCACCGTTGAGCATATCGATCACTTCACCATTTTTGAAAATCATGATGGTCGGGATACTGCGAATACGAAAACGTGCGCTCAGCTCGCGTTCGGCTTCGGTATTGACCTTCACGAACCGCATTTTCCCGCTGCGCTCTTCGGCCACATCTTCGAAGATTGGCGCAAAGCTGCGGCACGGACCGCACCAGGGCGCCCAGAAATCGACCACCACCGGGAGATCGTCCTTGAGGAGTTTGTCCAGCGTAGCACCCGTCGCGTTAATGACATCGCCATCAAACAATTCATGGCCACAACGTCCGCATTTCGCACCATCTTCAATCCGATCGTCCGGAATGCGATTAAGAGCCTGACAGTTGGCACATACGGTATTCATAACTAACCTCTGATAGAGCCGTGGGACAGCGGCAGAACGCCGATAATGTTTCTAATATGTTACATATTATCAATGAGCCTGTTTGAAACAACAATGCGTTTTATTCAATGAGAACAATAGTCACAGGCTTTTGTACGAAATTATGGCTATGCGCTGGCACATCGGGTAATCTGCGCGCTTCGCGCAGCGCTGGTGGAGAAAAGCATGAACGACGAAATGAAAAACAAAAGCGGCAAGGTCAAAGTGATGTATGTCCGCAGTGATGATGACTCTGATAAACGCACCCAAAATCCGCGTACCGGAAAAGGGGGCGGGCGTCCGGCGTCCTCTCGTGCAGACGGTGGCCGTCGCCCCGCCCGCGATGACAAAAATACCCGCGGTGATGACCGCAAACGTGACGATCGCAAACGCGATGACCGTCCGCGTTCCGACCGCCCACGCAGTGACCGTCCACGCGACGATCGTCCGCGTGATGACTTCTCACGCGATAACGCCTCACCGTGGCGCACCGTTTCTCGCGCCCCTGGCGATGAGACGCCGGAAAAACCAGATCACGGCGGTATCAGCGGTAAAAGCTTTATTGACCCGGAAGTACTGCGCCGTCAGCGCGCGGAAGAGACCCGCGTATATGGCGAGAACGCCTGCCAGGCGCTGTTCCAGAGCCGTCCTGAGTGTATCGTCCGCGCCTGGTTCATCCAGAGCGTGACCCCGCGCTTTAAAGAAGCGCTGCGCTGGATGGCCGCGAACCGCAAAGCCTACCACGTTGTGGATGATGCAGAGCTGACCAAAGCCTCCGGTACTGAACACCACGGTGGCGTCTGCTTCCTGATCAAAAAACGTAACGGCACGACCGTGCAGCAGTGGGTCAGCCAGGCGGATGCCGATGACTGCGTGCTGGCGCTGGAAGACGTGGGCAACCCGCATAATCTGGGCGCAATGATGCGCAGCTGCGCGCACTTTGGCGTGAAAGGCGTGCTGCTGCAGGATGCCGCGCTACTGGAATCCGGCGCCGCGATCCGTACTGCGGAAGGCGGGGCCGAGCACGTACAGCCTATCACCGGCGACAGCGTTCTGGATGCCCTTGAGCAGTTCCGTAAAGCGGGCTATTCCATCGTAACCACATCGAGCCATGCCGGCACGCCGCTGTTTAAAGCGACGCTGCCGCGTAAAATGGTGCTGGTATTAGGTCAGGAACGCGATGGTCTGTCTGACGCGGCGCTCTCCAGTGCAGATCTGAGCGTCTCTATCGACGGAACAGGCAATGTGGAAAGTCTGAACGTATCCGTTGCGACCGGCGTGCTGCTAGCCGAGTGGTGGCGTCAGAACAAGGCATAAGCCTCTTAATGTGCCGGGCCTGACCCGGCACATTCAAATCCTACTCGCTCTCTGCCGGTAACACAGGCATCCAGTCAATTGGCGTTTCGCCACGTTTTTCCAGCCATTCATTTGCCAGAACAAAATGATTACTCCCAAAGAAGCCGCGATGCGCAGACAGCGGTGACGGGTGCGGTGCTTTCAACACGTGATGACGCTGACGATCGATAATCGCACCTTTCTTCTGCGCATGCGATCCCCAGAGTAAAAACACGACCCCTTCACGATGCTCGTTGATAAGGCTGATGACTTTATCGGTAAAGGTTTCCCACCCAAGGCTGGCGTGCGAATGCGCCTGACCTGCCCGTACGGTGAGCACCGTATTCAGTAACAGCACGCCCTGGCGCGCCCAGCTTTCCAGATAACCGTGGTTGGGGCGGGTAAACCCGGGCACGGTTCCCTCAAGCTCTTTATACATGTTGAGCAGAGAAGGGGGGATAGCCACGCCCGGACGAACGGAAAACGCCAGCCCGTGCGCCTGCCCAGGGCCGTGATAGGGATCCTGGCCCAGTATGACCACTTTCACATCGCTCAGCTCGGTATAGCGAAACGCGTTGAACACATCTTTTTGCGGCGGATAAATCGTCTGCCCGGACTGACGCTCAGCGGCAACGGTGCTGAGCGTGTTGATAAAATAAGGCTGCTGCTTTTCTTCTGCCAGCACGTCATGCCAGGTTAAAGGTGTCGTCATGTCGCTCTCCTGCGAATCTCAATCTGTGACTAGCTTACCTGTTTAACTCCGGTGAGCAAAATTACGCGCTGAAATGCGTGCTAAGCAATTAAATTTATTTTGAAATGATGCAGGTTAAGTTTAATTGGCAGGGGTGTGAAATTGATCTTAAACAATAAATTCAAACCACACTCTTTGTGTGGTTGGTGTTTTTGTTGATTTAAATCAATAAATCACCGAGGTGTGAATGATATATATACACACAAGAAACAATGGTTTTACCAATTGGCCGCGTAAGGCCAGCATCAGTTAATGTAGCCTAAGGGAGGCAACACATGATTACAGGTATCCAGATTACCAAAGCGGCAAATGACGATCTGCTCAACTCTTTCTGGCTGCTGGACAGCGAGAAAAATGAAGCGCGCTGTGTAGTAGCGAAAGCGGGTTTTGCTGAAGATGAAATCGTACCGGTGAACAAACTGGGCGAAATCGAATACCGTGAAATCCCAATGGAAGTGCAGCCGGAAGTGCGCGTTGAAGGGGGTCAGCACCTGAACGTTAACGTGCTGCGCCGCGAAACGCTGATGGATGCCGTTGAGCACCCAGAAAAATACCCGCAGCTGACTATCCGTGTGTCTGGCTACGCGGTTCGCTTTAACTCACTGACTCCAGAACAGCAGCGCGACGTTATCGCCCGTACCTTTACTGAAAGCCTGTAAGGTTTCAGCCACGGGGGTGGAATAAAAAAGCCGGGAAATGTCCCGGCTTTTTTTACTCTTCAGTTTTGGTCTCTGGCGCAGCAGAGCTTGGCTTACGGCGCTTACCAATGTTTTTGGTATCGCGGTGGCGTTGCTTCACGCGCGGCTTCTCTTTTTCTTTCTCTTTTCTCTCAGCACGTTTCGCCAGCGCTTTCTTGGACGGTTTACCCGTCATTTTTTCACTCGGCGCACGTGTGGTTGGGCGCAATCCATCAATAACGCGCGCTTTCAGCGGCTCGT
This sequence comes from Enterobacter sp. MG-EB028, assembly GCF_056673305.1. Classification (NCBI taxonomy): domain Bacteria; kingdom Pseudomonadati; phylum Pseudomonadota; class Gammaproteobacteria; order Enterobacterales; family Enterobacteriaceae; genus Enterobacter; species Enterobacter sp. MG-EB028. Next base: position 3,619,758 of record NZ_CP195079.1, on the reverse strand, counting down.
CAACATAGCGGCCAATTTTCTGCAGCAGCAGGTGGTCATGCGCTTCAACCAGTGAAATCGCAATCCCTTTGCGGCCCGCGCGACCGGTACGGCCAATGCGGTGCAGATAGGTATCTCCGCTACGCGGCATATCGAAGTTAATGACATGGCTTACGTCAGGGATGTCGATCCCGCGTGCGGCAACGTCTGTTGCGACCAGCACGTTAACGCGGCCATCGGTCAGACGCTTAATGCCTTCGGTACGCTTGATCTGCGCCATCTCACCTTCAAGATAGCAGTTGTTGATCCCGGCGTTACGCAGCATTTCAGCCAGCTCGTGCACGCGCTCGCGCTTACGCACAAACACGATGGTGCGGGTGGCGTCTTCCTGCTTAAGCAGGTGCTTGAGCAGCTCAACCTTGTGCTCAAGATTGTCCGCACGGTAATACCACTGGTGGATCTTTTTACGCTCTCGCGTGGACGGCGTCGCAGAGACTTCCACCGGATCTTCCAGCAGACGCTCTGCGAAGTCCTTGATCGCATCCCCTTCAAGGGTGGCAGAGAACAGCATCGTCTGGTTACGCCAGCGCGTTTCACCTGCAATATGCTCGATATCCTGCGCAAAGCCCATGTCCAGCATGCGGTCGGCTTCGTCGAGGATCAGCGTTTCTACCGCGCGGCAGTCGAAGTTCTCTTCTTTAATGTACTGCAGCAGGCGGCCCGTCGTCGCGACGACGATGTCCTGGTTTTCGCTGAACACTTCAGCGTGGTTCATATACGCAACGCCGCCGGTGATAGTGGCAATATCCAGATGTGTATTCGCCGCGAGTTCACGCGCGTGATCGGCAACCTGCATAGCCAGTTCGCGCGTAGGCGTCAGGATCAAAATACGCGGCGGGCCAGATTTTTTACGTGGAAAGTCGAGCAGGTGCTGCAACACAGGCAGCAAATAGGCTGCTGTCTTCCCCGTGCCGGTTGGCGCAGAACCGAGCACATCGCGGCCCTCAAGCGCAGGCGGAATGGCCGCTGCCTGAATGGCGGTCGGGCGTGTAAAGCCTTTGCTCTCAAGTGCATTGAGCAGGCTTTCATCGAGTTCAAGTTCGGAAAAAGTCGTTACAGTCATGTTCTACCTCTGTGTGGGGCGCTGATTATAGACGTTACGGCTGTAATCTTCATCTGTTTGTATGGATATCGCTTTGCGGCCACTTCGCTTTCCCCTATGCTACTCCAGTTTCACTTAGAAGGTTGTCCTGACATGTCTCAACTCAAAGCGCAGCTGCGCCGCGATGGTTTTACGTTTAAACAATTTTTTGTCGCCCACGATCGCTGTGCCATGAAAGTCGGTACAGACGGCATTTTACTGGGAGCATGGGCACCTGTCGCAGGCGTTAAGCGTATTCTTGATATCGGTACCGGCAGCGGGCTGGTGGCGTTGATGCTTGCGCAGCGTACGGAAGAACATGTCACCATTGATGCCGTCGAACTGGATGCGCAGGCCGCAGAGCAGGCGAGTGACAATATGGCCGAATCTCCCTGGGCAGCCCGAATGAAAGTGGAATGCGCAGATGTGCTCGCCTGGGCGCCTGAACAAACCGCGCGTTACGATCTGATTGTCAGCAACCCTCCCTACTACGAGCCCGGCGTTGAATGCGGGACACCCGAGCGTGAACAGGCGCGTTATACCGGCTCCCTCGATCATAAAGCGCTGCTCACCAGTGCGGCAGAACTCATCTCCGAAGAAGGTTTTTTCTGTGTGGTCCTGCCCGAGAGTACCGGCAACACGTTCATTGGTATCGCGCAGGAAATCGGCTGGACGTTACGTCTGCGAACTGACATCTCTGATACGGAAGGCCGGTTGCCGCACCGCGTGCTGCTGGCGCTCTCGCCAAAAGAGGGTGAATGCTTTAATGACCGAATGGTGATCCGTGGGCCAGACCAGCGCTATTCCGAAGATTACACGGCTCTGACCCAGGCGTTTTATCTGTTTATGTAAACCTGCGGGGCGAGTATCGACGGGCCGGACTCAGGAAGCTGATCCGGATAGTCGAGGGTGTAGTGCAGCCCGCGGCTCTCTTTACGCATCATCGCGCAACGAACAATAAGCTCGGCAACCTGCACCAGATTGCGCAGCTCCAGCAGATTATTGGAAACGCGGAAATGGGCATAATATTCATCAATTTCCTGTTGCAGCATCGTAATGCGGCGCAACGCCCGTTCCAGACGTTTCGTGGTGCGCACAATCCCAACGTAGTCCCACATAAATAGCCGTAGCTCGTGCCAGTTGTGCTGGATCACGACCCGCTCGTCCGGGTTATCCACGCGGCTTTCATCCCAGGCAGGCAACTGCTCTGTCTCGCGGGCGTAAGGCATTCGCCTGGTGATGTCTTCCGCTGCTGACCAGCCGTACACCAGACATTCAAGCAACGAGTTAGAGGCCATACGGTTCGCGCCGTGAAGTCCGGTATAGCTGACCTCACCAATAGCATACAGTCCGTCTACGTCAGTGCGTCCATGATCGTCAACCATGACGCCACCGCAGGTATAGTGTGCCGCAGGCACAATGGGCACTGGATCGCGGGTCAAATCAATCCCCAGGCTCAGCAGTTTTTCGTAAATCATCGGAAAATGCTGGCGAATGAACTCTGCTGGCTTATGGCTGATATCAAGATACATGCAGTCCACGCCAAGACGCTTCATTTCATGGTCGATGGCGCGCGCGACGATATCGCGCGGGGCCAGCTCACCCCGGGCGTCGAAGTCGGGCATAAAGCGGGAGCCATCAGGGCGTTTCAAATAAGCGCCTTCGCCACGCAGGGCTTCCGTCAGCAGGAAGTTGCGCGCCTGAGGATGGAACAGGGCGGTGGGGTGAAACTGATTAAATTCAAGATTTGCCACGCGGCAGCCGGCGCGCCAGGCCATGGCGATACCGTCCCCGGAAGCGATATCCGGGTTCGTGGTGTACTGGTACACCTTGGAGGCGCCACCCGTAGCCAGCACGACGGCCTTTGCCTGACAGGTTTCCACCTTCTCTTTATTACGGTTCCAGACCCACGCCCCCACCACGCGACGCGTGCCAGGCAAGCCAATCTTGTCGGAAATGATCAGATCAACGGCGTTGCTCCGCTCAAGGACCCGGATATTAGGATGGTTCAGCGCTTTGCTGACCAGCGTGGTTTCCACTTCTTTTCCGGTAGCATCCGCGGCGTGCAGGATGCGGCGGTGGCTGTGGCCGCCTTCACGGGTCAGGTGGTAGCTCTCTTCACCGTTAGGCTGAACCTGGGTATCAAATAATACGCCCTGATCGATGAGCCACTGAACGCAATGGCGGGCATTGCTTGCGACAAACTCTGCGGCGTGCGCATCCACGATCCCGGCTCCGGCAATCAGCGTATCTTCCACATGCGACGCAATGCTGTCGGTCTCGTCAAACACCGCGGCAATACCGCCCTGGGCATAAAATGTTGAGCCTTCACTTATCGGACCTTTGCTCAGGACAATAACGTTCTGATGCTCGGCCAGACGAAGCGCCAGAGAAAGACCGGCAGCACCGCTGCCGATGATCAGTACATCACAATGAAGTTCAGGTGTTGTGTTCATGATTTTTTGTTTAATTTACTAAACAGTGTTTGGGCAGAATAGCACCTGAATGCGAGATATCGCACGTTTTTTTTAGTGGGTGTTGCAATTGCTAAACGCGTAAGCAGGGGTAAACGAGAGGTAAATGAATGAAATTATTTTGCGAAGCAGATCGTTAGCGTCAGATTTTGTGGTGAAATAAAGCCCGTGTTGCGTTACTCTTCTGGCGGGAAAAAGATGTTTCTTGTCAGAAAGTGGTGCGTATCGTGAACAGACTTATAATGAGAGAAAATGAACGGTCTGCGGCGCGATGAACAAAAACAAAGGCGTTACGGAACTTATTGAAGATCAGACACTCTAAGCTGGTGCTTGCTCAAAGTGCGGTAGTTGTAGAGTGGCGTTTCGATAACGCGTGGAATTTAGGTTTGGGGAGACATTACCTCGGATGAGCGAGCAGTTAACGGACCAGGTCCTGGTTGAACGGGTCCAGAAGGGAGATCAGAAAGCCTTTAACTTACTGGTGGTGCGCTACCAGCATAAGGTGGCGAGTCTGGTGTCCCGCTATGTACCGTCAGGTGATGTACCTGACGTGGTGCAAGAGTCTTTTATTAAGGCCTATCGCGCGCTGGATTCGTTCCGGGGAGATAGTGCTTTTTATACCTGGCTGTACCGTATTGCTGTCAATACGGCAAAGAATTATCTGGTTGCTCAGGGCCGTCGTCCGCCGTCCAGTGATGTAGACGCTATCGACGCCGAAAACTTCGAAAGTGGCGGTGCGCTGAAAGAAATTTCGAACCCTGAGAACTTAATGTTGTCAGAAGAACTGAGACAAATTGTTTTTCGCACGATCGAGTCGCTCCCGGAAGATTTACGCATGGCAATTACGTTACGGGAGCTTGATGGTCTGAGCTATGAAGAGATAGCCGCTATCATGGATTGCCCGGTCGGCACGGTGCGTTCACGAATTTTCCGTGCGCGAGAAGCTATTGATAATAAAGTTCAACCGCTTATCAGGCGTTGACGATAGCGGGATACTGGAAAAGGTATTAGGCATGCAGAAAGAAAAACTTTCCGCTTTAATGGATGGTGAGACGCTGGATAGTGAGCTGCTCAACGAGCTGTCTCATTCTCCCGAAATGCAAGAGACCTGGGAGAGTTACCATCTCATCCGTGACACGCTGCGCGGTGATACCGGAGAGGTTCTCCATTTCGATATCTCAGCCCGCGTGATGGCGGCCATCGAGAATGAGCCTGTTCATCAGACCACTCCGCTGATTCCTGAAGCTCAACCTGCGCCTCACCAGTGGCAGAAAATGCCTTTCTGGCAGAAGGTGCGTCCATGGGCCAGCCAGCTCACCCAAATGGGGGTGGCTGCATGCGTATCGCTTGCAGTTATCGTTGGCGTCCAGCACTATAATACTCAGTCTGAAACTAATCAGCAGCCAGAAGCGCCAGTGTTCAACACACTGCCGATGATGGGCAAAGCGAGCCCGGTAAGTCTGGGCGTACCGGCTGATGCCTCCGCCAGCGGCGGTCAGCAACAGCAGGTGCAGGAGCAGCGCCGTCGCATTAATGCGATGTTGCAGGATTACGAGTTGCAGCGTCGTTTGCACTCTGAACAGCTTCAGTTTGAGCAGGCCCAAACTCAGCAAGCTGCTGTGCAGGTGCCCGGAAACCAAACTTTAGGAACGCAATCGCAGTAATGAAGCAACTTTGGTTCGCCATGTCTCTGATGGCGGGTAGCCTGTTCTTCTCTGCTAACGCCTCGGCTGATGTTTCATCCGGGGCGTTGTTGCAGCAAATGAATCTGGCCAGCCAGTCACTCAATTACGAGTTGGCATTTATCAGCATCAACAAGCAGGGCGTCGAGTCGTTACGCTATCGCCATGCCCGTCTTGATAACCAGCCGCTCGCCCAGCTTTTACAGATGGATGGTCCACGTCGGGAAGTTGTCCAGCGTGGCAACGAAATCAGCTATTTCGAACCCGGTCTGGAGCCTTTCACTCTGAATGGCGACTATATCGTTGATTCTCTGCCGTCGCTTATCTATACCGACTTCAAACGGCTTGCCCCTTACTATGATTTTATTTCGGTAGGGCGTACCCGTATTGCAGACAGACTGTGTGAAGTGATTCGCGTGGTTGCGCGCGATGGCACGCGCTACAGCTATATCGTCTGGATTGATGCGGAAACCAAGCTGCCGATGCGTGTGGATCTGCTCGACCGCGACGGTGAGACGCTTGAACAGTTCCGCGTCATCTCCTTCAGCGTGAACAATCAGGTTGGCAACAGCATGCAGAATCTGGCGAAGGCCAGCCTGCCGCCGCTGCTTTCTGTTCCGGCAGGGGACTCCGCTAATTTCAACTGGGTTCCTTCATGGATCCCGCAAGGTTTTAGTGAAGTGTCCAGCAGCCGTCGTCAGTTGCCCACTATTGATACGCCAGTTGAATCACGCCTCTATTCCGATGGCTTGTTCAGCTTCTCGGTGAACATCAACCGCGCAACGGCAAATAGCGCTGAACAAATGCTTCGTACCGGGCGTCGTACGGTCAGCACAACGGTACGCGATAATGCAGAGATCACGATTGTGGGGGAATTACCTCCGCAGACGGCGAAGCGCATTTCAGACAGCATTAAATTCAGGGCCGCACAATGATTAAAGAGTGGGCTACCGTCGTCTCATGGCAGAATGGTATTGCGCTGGTCAGTTGTGATGTTAAAGCCTCATGCAATAGCTGCGCATCCCGAGCCGGTTGTGGCAGCCGCGTGCTGAATAAGTTAGGGCCACAGACATCGCATACGATTTCCGTGCCGAGCGAACAGCCGCTGGTGGCGGGTCAGAAGGTGGAACTGGGGATTGCGGAAGGCAGCCTGCTCAGTTCCGCGATGCTGGTTTATCTCTCTCCGCTGGTGGGGCTGTTTGTCATGGGCGGCCTTTTTCAGATGCTATTTGGTACCGACGTGGCCGCCATGTGCGGTGCCGCGCTGGGGGGAGTGGGAGGATTTTGGCTTGCCAAAGGTCTCTCGCCGAAGCTCGCTGCGCGCGAAGAGTGGCAGCCTGTCATTCTCAGCGTCGGGCTGGCGCCAGACCAGCTTCGTGTTGAGACGCTCTCTTCTGAGGCCCGGTGATCCATCGGGCTTTATCATTTTTTACGACCTAATACAGAAAACGACCTCTCTTCACGCTATACCTGTCTCTAAGTGCATTTCCAGGTAGCGAGGATGTAGTGTAGAATGCTGCGTTTTCGCACTGAAAAACGTCAGGCTAAGAACAGCGGCCTCCAGGAATTCGTAAGGCATAATTATTTAACTATATGAAGAACATACGTAACTTTTCGATCATTGCTCACATTGACCACGGTAAGTCGACGCTGTCTGACCGTATTATCCAGATTTGCGGTGGCCTGTCTGATCGTGAAATGGAAGCCCAGGTTCTGGACTCCATGGACCTGGAACGCGAACGCGGTATCACCATTAAGGCACAAAGCGTTACGCTGGATTACAAAGCGGCTGATGGTGAAACCTATCAACTGAACTTTATCGACACCCCAGGCCACGTTGACTTCTCCTATGAAGTATCACGCTCGCTGGCGGCCTGTGAAGGCGCGCTGCTGGTTGTCGATGCCGGGCAGGGCGTTGAAGCCCAGACCCTGGCAAACTGCTATACCGCGATGGAGATGGATCTCGAGGTTGTGCCGGTTCTGAATAAGATCGACCTGCCAGCCGCCGATCCTGAGCGCGTCGCAGAAGAGATTGAAGACATTGTCGGCATTGACGCGACCGACGCCGTCCGCTGCTCTGCCAAAACCGGTGTGGGCGTGACCGACGTGCTGGAACGCCTGGTACGTGATATTCCGGCACCTGAAGGTGACCCGGATGGTCCGCTGCAGGCGCTGATCATCGACTCCTGGTTCGATAACTACCTGGGCGTTGTTTCACTGGTGCGTATTAAAAATGGCACCATGCGTAAAGGCGACAAAATCAAGGTCATGAGTACCGGGCAGGTCTACAACGCAGACCGTCTGGGTATCTTTACGCCAAAACAGGTTGACCGTACCGAACTTAAATGCGGCGAGGTAGGTTGGCTGGTCTGCGCCATTAAAGACATCCTCGGCGCGCCAGTGGGCGATACCCTGACCGGCGCGCGTAACCCGGCAGACAAAGCGCTGCCAGGCTTTAAAAAGGTGAAACCGCAGGTTTACGCGGGCCTGTTCCCGGTCAGCTCTGACGACTACGAAAACTTCCGTGATGCGCTTGGCAAACTGAGCCTGAACGATGCCTCCCTGTTCTACGAGCCAGAAAGCTCAACGGCGCTGGGCTTCGGCTTCCGCTGCGGCTTCCTCGGCCTGCTGCACATGGAGATCATTCAGGAACGTCTGGAGCGTGAATACGATCTGGATCTGATCACTACCGCACCGACCGTAGTCTACGAAGTGGAAACCACCTCGAAAGAAGTGATCTACGTCGACAGCCCGTCTAAGCTGCCGCCGCTGAACAATATTCACGAGCTGCGCGAGCCTATCGCAGAGTGTCACATGCTGCTGCCGCAGGAGTTCCTGGGCAACGTTATCACGCTCTGTATTGAGAAGCGTGGCGTGCAGACCAACATGGTTTATCACGGTAACCAGGTGGCGCTGACCTATGAAATCCCGATGGCGGAAGTGGTACTCGACTTCTTCGACCGTCTGAAGTCTACCTCCCGTGGCTATGCGTCACTGGATTACAACTTCAAACGTTTCCAGGCCTCCAACATGGTCCGCGTAGACGTGCTGATCAACGGCGAGCGTGTGGACGCGCTGGCGCTGATCACCCACAACGACAATGCGCCGTACCGTGGCCGCGAGCTGGTAGAGAAGATGAAAGATTTAATCCCGCGTCAGCAGTTCGACATTGCGATTCAGGCAGCGATTGGCAACCACATCATCGCGCGTTCTACAGTGAAACAGCTGCGTAAAAACGTTCTGGCGAAGTGCTACGGCGGTGACGTCAGCCGTAAGAAAAAGCTGCTGCAGAAGCAGAAAGAAGGTAAGAAGCGTATGAAGCAGGTCGGTAACGTTGAGCTGCCGCAGGAAGCATTCCTTGCCATTCTTCATGTTGGTAAAGACGGCAAATAACCTTTAAGGAGTTGGCATGGCGAACATGTTTGCCCTGATCCTGGTCATCGCTACGCTGGTGACAGGTCTGCTGTGGTGTCTGGATAAGTTTATCTTCGCCCCAAAACGCCGTGAACGTCAGGCTGCCGCGCAGGCGGCTACTGGCGACCAGCTGGATGCGAAAACCCTCAAGAAAGTTGGCCCGAAACCGGGCTGGCTGGAAACGGGCGCGTCGGTATTCCCGGTGCTGGCGATTGTGCTGGTGGTACGTTCGTTTATTTACGAGCCGTTCCAGATCCCATCAGGTTCAATGATGCCAACGCTGCTGATTGGTGATTTTATTCTGGTGGAGAAATTTGCCTACGGCATTAAAGATCCTATCTACCAGAAAACGTTGATTGAAACCGGTCATCCAAAACGTGGCGACATTGTGGTGTTTAAATATCCGGAAGATCCGCGTCTGGACTACATCAAGCGTGCGGTAGGCCTGCCGGGTGATAAGGTGACCTACGATCCGGTTGCGAAGGAAGTCACCGTTCAGCCGGGCTGCAGCTCCGGTACCGCCTGTGAAAACGCGCTGCCAATCACCTACTCCAACGTCGAGCCAAGTGATTTTGTGCAGACCTTTGCCCGTCGTAACGGCGGTGAGGCGACCAGCGGGTTCTTCCAGGTGCCGAAAGGCGAAACCAAAGAGAACGGTATCCGCCTGGTCGAGCGTAAAGAGACGCTGGGTGACGTGACGCACCGCATTCTGACCGTGCCAATCGCGCAGGATCAGGTGGGGATGTATTACAAACAGCCGGGTCAGCAACTGGCCAGCTGGATCGTACCGCCGGGACACTACTTCATGATGGGTGATAACCGCGATAACTCCGCGGACAGCCGTTACTGGGGCTTTGTGCCGGAAGCGAATCTGGTGGGTAAAGCAACTGCGATCTGGATGAGTTTTGAGAAGCAGGAAGGCGAATGGCCGACCGGCGTACGCCTGAATCGTATTGGCGGAATCCATTAATTCTCAGGAAAAGAACACGTAGCCGCGTTATTTCGCGGCTACGTGAATTATTTCCTCGATAAATCTCTTTGAACTAACGACATCCCCTGTCGTTGTGTATAGAATATTCCCCCGAAGTTTAAGGTTGGCCCTGCAAGGGTGCCACAGCACACGAAACCGCGTTGGTTTTCTCAGGTCGGTTTCGTGTGCTGCATTTTTGACGCATTCATTTATTGGTATCGCATGAACCCCATCGTAATTAATCGGCTTCAACGGAAGCTGGGCTACACTTTTCATCATCAGGAGTTGTTGCAACAGGCATTAACCCACCGCAGTGCCAGCAGCAAACATAATGAGCGTCTCGAGTTTCTGGGTGACTCTATTTTAAGTTTCGTGATTGCGAATGCGCTTTATCATCGTTTCCCGCGCGTGGACGAAGGTGATATGAGCCGCATGCGTGCCACGCTGGTTCGGGGTAATACCCTTGCGGAAATCGCGCGCGAATTTGAACTGGGCGAATGTCTGCGTCTTGGGCCGGGTGAACTGAAAAGCGGCGGCTTCCGTCGTGAATCTATTCTTGCCGATACGGTCGAAGCATTAATTGGTGGCGTGTTCCTGGACAGCGATATCCAAACCGTAGAAAAGCTGATCCTTAACTGGTATCAGACCCGTCTGGACGAAATCAGCCCGGGCGATAAACAAAAAGATCCTAAAACGCGCCTGCAGGAATATCTGCAGGGTCGTCATCTGCCGCTGCCATCCTATCTGGTGGTGCAGGTCCGTGGCGAAGCGCACGATCAGGAATTTACCATCCATTGCCAGGTCAGTGGCCTGAGTGAACCGGTGGTGGGCACAGGTTCAAGCCGCCGTAAGGCTGAACAGGCTGCCGCCGAACAGGCGTTAAAAATGCTGGAGCTGGAATGAGCATCGACAAAACCTATTGCGGATTTATTGCCATCGTCGGACGTCCGAACGTTGGTAAATCCACCCTGCTGAATAATCTGCTCGGGCAGAAGATTTCTATCACCTCGCGTAAGGCGCAGACCACGCGTCACCGCATCGTCGGCATCCATACTGAAGGCGCGTATCAGGCGATCTACGTCGATACCCCGGGCCTGCACATGGAAGAGAAGCGCGCCATCAACCGCCTGATGAACAAGGCGGCGAGCAGCTCCATCGGCGACGTAGAGCTGGTGATTTTCGTTGTGGAAGGCACCCGCTGGACGCCGGACGACGAGATGGTGCTGAACAAGCTGCGTGATGGTAAAACGCCGGTCATCCTCGCGGTCAACAAAGTTGACAACGTGCAGGAAAAAGCTGATCTGCTGCCGCATCTGCAGTGGTTGGGTAGCCAGATGAACTTCCTGGATATCGTCCCGCTGTCTGCTGAGACCGGCCTTAACGTGGATACCATCGCGGGCATCGTGCGCAAGCATCTGCCGGAAGCGATTCACCACTTCCCGGAAGACTACATCACCGATCGCTCTCAGCGCTTTATGGCGTCTGAAATCATCCGTGAAAAGCTGATGCGTTTCCTGGGCGCTGAACTGCCGTACTCTGTGACAGTGGAGATCGAGCGTTTCCAGAGCAACGAGCGCGGTGGCTACGACATCAACGGCCTGATCCTCGTTGAGCGTGAAGGGCAGAAGAAGATGGTGATCGGCAACAAAGGCGCCAAGATCAAAACCATCGGTATCGAAGCTCGCAAAGACATGCAGGAGATGTTCGAAGCACCGGTTCACCTCGAACTGTGGGTGAAGGTGAAATCTGGCTGGGCCGATGATGAGCGTGCTCTGCGCAGCCTCGGTTACGGCGAAGACCAGTAAACAAAGACGGCGAGTATATGGAAGGTTGGCAGCGCGCCTTCGTTCTGCATAGTCGTCCCTGGAGCGAAACCAGCCTGATGCTGGACGTCTTCACGGAAGAGTCCGGTCGCGTGCGCCTTGTTGCGAAAGGCGCACGTTCCAAACGTTCTAACCTGAAGGGTGCTCTACAGCCCTTCACGCCGCTGCTGGTCCGCTTTGGTGGGCGAGGGGAAGTCAAAACCCTGCGCAGTGCCGAAGCCGTCTCCCTGGCGCTTCCTCTTTCTGGTATCACTCTGTACAGCGGTCTGTACGTCAACGAACTTATCTCACGGGTTCTTGAACATGAGACTCGCTTCTCTGAACTTTTCTTTGATTATCTGCACTGTATCCAGGCCCTGGCTGGTGCGACCGGCACGCCCGAGCCCGCCCTGCGTCGTTTTGAACTGGCGCTGCTGGGGCACCTGGGTTACGGGGTTGATTTTCTGCACTGCGCGGGAAGCGGAGACGAGGTTGAAGACGCGATGACCTACCGCTATCGGGAAGAAAAAGGATTTATCGCCAGCGTCGTGATAGACAACAGTACCTTTACCGGGCGCCAGCTGCGGGCGCTATATGAGCGTGAGTTTCCCGATCGGGATACCCTGCGCGCAGCAAAACGCTTTACCCGGATTGCCCTCAAGCCGTATCTTGGCGGCAAGCCCTTAAAGAGCCGCGAATTATTCAGGCAGTTTATGCCGAAACGTTAGACCACAGAATCGAAAAGAAAACCGAGGATTGTCATGGCTGAATTACTGTTAGGCGTCAACATCGACCACATCGCCACGCTGCGTAATGCGCGCGGCACGGCGTATCCCGATCCGGTTCAGGCGGCGTTTATCGCTGAACAGGCTGGCGCCGACGGTATTACCGTGCACCTGCGTGAAGACCGCCGCCACATTACCGACCGCGACGTGCGCATTCTTCGCCAGACGCTGGACACCCGCATGAATCTGGAGATGGCGGTCACCGAAGAGATGCTGGCGATTGCCTGCGAGACCAAACCGCACTTCTGCTGTCTGGTGCCGGAAAAACGCCAGGAAGTGACCACCGAAGGCGGGCTGGACGTGGCGGGGCAGCAGGACAAAATGCGTGATGCCTGTAAACGCCTGGCGGATGCCGGTATCCTGGTTTCTCTGTTTATCGACGCCGATTTCGCCCAGATTAAAGCGGCGGCCGACGTGGGCGCGCCGTATATCGAAATCCACACCGGCTGCTATGCCGATGCCAAAAACGATGCCGAGCAGGCCAAAGAGCTGGAGCGTATCGCCAAAGCGGCCACCTACGCCGCAAGCCTGGGACTGAAGGTTAACGCCGGTCACGGCCTGACCTACCATAACGTGAAGGCCATTGCCGCCCTGCCTGAAATGCACGAGCTGAACATCGGCCACGCCATTATTGGCCGCGCGGTGATGAGCGGCCTGAAAGAGGCGGTTTCTGAGATGAAACGCCTGATGCTGGAAGCGCGTCAGTAATGGCCATTCTGGGCTTAGGCACTGATATCGTCGAAATAGCCCGCATAGAAGCGGTGATCGCCCGGAGCGGCGATCGCCTCGCAAGACGCGTGCTGAGCGATAACGAATGGGCCATCTGGGAAGCGCACCAGCAGCCGGTGCGTTTTCTGGCAAAGCGCTTTGCGGTAAAAGAGGCTGCGGCCAAAGCCTTCGGGACCGGCATTCGTAACGGCCTGGCGTTTAACCAGTTCGAAGTGTTTAACGATGAGCTGGGCAAACCGCGCCTGCGGTTATGGGGAGAAGCGCAAAAGCTGGCGGAAAAGCTGGGGGTGAATCACATGCACGTGACGATCGCGGATGAACGCCACTATGCCAGCGCGACGGTGATTATCGAAAGCTAAATTTTGTCCGCGTGATGCAGCAGGACAAATTTATCCCACAGCTGTTCTTCGCTCTCGACGTGTGCCGGATCTTTCAGGATAGTGTTGGGGATCGGGCACACCTTCTGGCAGGTCGGCGTTTCATAGTGGCCGATGCATTCCGTGCAGCGGTCGCTGTTAATCTCGTAAATGCTGTCGCCCATCGAAATCGCCTGGTTCGGGCATTCGGGTTCGCACATATCGCAATTGATGCATTTTTTGGTAATTAACAGCGCCATCAGGAAATTCTCAGAAACAACACAAACTGGGCGGGCATTATACGCGTCAAACCAGTTTCTTTACCAGTTCTTCGCTGTGACGAATACGCTCGGGCGCGCGCTCCAGATCCTGCTGTACCAGCGCCATAAACAGCAGGTCCGTCAGCATCATTTGCGCGCTGGTGGACGAGATAGCCGCGCTGCGCGTGGCCTGCTCTTCGGCAATAGTATATAAACAGCGCGTTGCCCGCTGCTGCAGCGAATTTGGGGTGAATCCGGTAATGGCCAGAATTTTGCCACCAACGCGCAGGGCTTCGTCGGTGGCCATATTGATCTCGCGGCGCTCGCCGGAATAGGAGATGGCCAGCAGCAGATCGTCAGGATCCATTGCCTGTACGGTCGCCAGCAGGGCATGCATATCCTGCTCGACAATAGCGTTAAAACCGATTTTAGTCAGCTTCCAGCCAAAATTACGCGCTACCAGACCGGACGCGCCAATACCTGTCAAAATAATACGCCGCGCCGCGCGCAGCATCGCCACGCTTTCCAGTAACTTCTCTTCGGTATTCACATCCAGCGTGGCGTGCATCGCCGCCACGTTCTCTTTGATCAGCTTTTCCCCGACCAGACGCATGGGATCATCGCCGCGGATCTGGTTATGCACCGGCATGGACTGCGGGTTTGGGTTACTCACCAGCGCTTCGCTGATCGCAAGCTTAAGGGCAGGGAAGCCTTTAAAGCCAATCTTCTGGGCAAACTTCACCACGCTTGACTGACTCACCCCGGCTTCGCTTGCCAGCTGCTGCGAGCTGAGATGACGGGCGCGGTCAGGTTGGGAAAGCAGAAAGTCCGCCAGCTTTTTGTCGCTTTGAGCAAAGCCGGCGTAGCGCTGGCGAATGCGAATTAAACAGTTCATAGGTACTCCCGGCGGAAATGTGATTGTCTGCGCAAATACGAATTTGCTCGCCTGAATGAATTTTATATTCCATTATAGTGAGATTATTATGAATTAAAAATTCTTGAGGTACAAAAATGAATCTTGGCTCACTTGTTTCTGAAACGCGTAACCCGCAAACCATGGATCTGGATGCGCTCTCCACCCTGGAGCTGGTTAACCGCTTTAATCAACAGGATACGCTGGTCGCACAGGCAGTGAAAGAGACATTGCCCGAGGTAGCGAAAGCGGTCGATGCGGCGGCGGCGGCCCTTAAGGCCGGCGGTCGCATTATCTATATGGGCGCCGGCACCAGCGGGCGTCTTGGTGTGCTGGATGCCTCGGAATGTCCGCCCACCTTTGGCGTTCCGCACGGCCTGGTCGTTGGCCTGATTGCGGGGGGGCCCGGCGCGCTGCTGAAAGCCGTTGAAGGTGCGGAAGATAACAAACAGCTGGGCGAGGATGACCTGAAGGATCTGAACCTGACGGCGAACGATCTGGTGGTCGGCCTGGCGGCATCCGGGCGCACGCCGTACGTCATTGGTGGCCTGGAATACGCCAACCGGACCGGCTGCACGACGGTCGCCATCTCCTGCAACCCCGGCTCCCCGATTGCGCAGGTGGCCGCTATCGCTATCTCTCCGGTCGTTGGGCCGGAAGCGCTCACCGGCTCCACGCGCCTGAAATCCGGGACCGCGCAAAAGCTGGTGCTCAATATGATCTCCACCGGCGCGATGGTGAAATTTGGCAAGGTCTACCAAAACCTGATGGTGGATATGCAGGCCACCAACGTCAAGCTGGTGGACAGAGCCTGCCGCATGGTGATGGAGGCGACAGGCGCAGGCCGTGAAGAGGCAGAAGCGGTACTCAAACAGACCGATCACGATGTTAAACCCGCCATTCTGATGATCTTAAGCGGGCTGGATGCGGCGGCCGCGCGAGCCAGGCTTGATGCGCATAACGGCTTCTTACGGGCGGCATTAGAAAACTAGCAGAGGCGTGTATGGACAAAACAGCAGCGCTCGCCAGCGATATCCTGCAGGGGATCGGCGGAGAAAAAAATATTCAGCGTCTGGAAAACTGCATGACGCGCGTGCGCGTCGAGGTGCATAACGACGACCAGCTTGACGTGCCGGGTCTGAAGAAGCTATCCGGCGTCAGCGGCTATGTGAAACAGGGGCAGCAGCACCAGCTGATCGTCGGGCCGGGCAAGGCGGCGCAGGTCGTCGATGCCATGCGTGCGCTGATGGGCGGCGAAGCGAGCGTGACGGTTGACGATGCTGAACGCACCAAAGCGCAGGCGAAGGCGAAATATAAAGCCCCCATGAGCGACGCGCTGCGACAGCTGGCAAACGTCTTTATCCCGCTGATCCCCGCGTTTATTGCCTCTGGCCTGATCACCGGGATCATCAACATCCTCAAGCGGCCGGATATCGTCGGGGACTTTGCAACGCAGTATCCGAACCTGCTGGGTATTCTCGCAATCTTTGGCAGCGCGGTGTTTGCCATCATGAACATTCTGGTCGGGGTCAATACCGCCAAAGTGTTTGGCGGATCGCTGGCCATGGGTGGCGTAATGGCGGGGATCTTGTCCAGCCCGCAGTTGGCGCAAATCACGCTGTTTGGCGAGGCGCTCCAGCCTGGTCGCGGCGGGGTAATTGCCGTGCTGCTGGTGGTTATTCTGATGTGCTGGATCGAGAAAAAGCTACGTACGGTTCTGCCCGGCTCGATTGAGCTTATCCTCAACCCGCTGCTGACCACCTTAATTACCGGTAGCGTCGCGATTGTGGTCCTTCAGCCGCTAGGCGGGTGGATCTCTGATGCCATCGCCCACGGCGCGTCTCTGGCTATTGACCGCGGCGGCCTGTTAGTGGGCGCGGTGTTGTCAGGCACCTTCCTGCCGCTGGTGCTGACCGGCCTGCACCAGGGGCTGGTACCTATTCACGTCGAGCTGGTGCAGGCGCACGGTTACAACGCGCTGCTGCCTATTCTCTCGATGGCGGGCGTCGGGCAGGTGGGGGCAGCGATTGCCGTCCTGATGAAAACCCGCAACGCGCGCCTGAAAAAAGTGATTAAAGGGGCGTTGCCGGTCGGGCTGCTTGGTATCGGCGAGCCGTTGATATTCGGCGTCACGCTGCCGCTTGGTAAACCGTTCCTCGCCGCCTGTCTGGGCGGCGCGGTGGGCGGGGCGCTCATCAGCTACTGGAAAGTCGCCACCGTTATCACCTTTGGTCTTTCCGGTTTACCGCTGGCGTTAACCATCGTGACCGGAAAAGTGATGCTCTATCTGTTAGGCTATTTAGTAGCGGTGATCGCCGGGTTCCTGTTTACCTGGCTGTTAGGATTCAACGACCCAGAGGAGTAAGGTTTGGCCAATCACGAGCGTCGCGTTGTCTTTTTCGACCTGGATGGAACGCTGCATCAGCAGGATATGTTTGGTACGTTTATGCGCTACCTGCTGCGGCGTCAGCCTCTGAACGCGCTGCTCGTCTTACCGCTCTTACCTGTGATTGGCATTGCGCTGCTGGTAAAAGGCCGGGCGGCGCGCTGGCCGATGAGCCTGCTGCTCTGGGGATGCACCTTCGGTCACAGTGAAGCGCGGCTCAAACAGCTCGAACAGGATTTCGCTGACTGGTTTCGCGGCCACGTTGCCGCGTTTCCCGTGGTGCAGGCGCGCCTCACCAGCTATCTTGATGCCAACGACGCCGACATCTGGTTGATTACCGGCTCGCCGCAGACGCTGGTGGAGCGGGTCTACTTTGATACACCCTGGCTTCCGCGCGTAAATCTTATCGCCACGCAAATTTCCCGCGGCTACGGTGGCTGGGTACTGACGATGCGCTGCCTGGGGCATGAAAAAGTGGTCCAGCTGGAAAAACGTATCGGCACGCCGCTGCGGCTGTACAGCGGCTACAGCGACAGCAAACAGGACAACCCGCTGCTCTACTTTTGCCAGCACCGCTGGCGCGTGACTCCCCTCGGCGAACTTCAGCAACTCGAATAGTCTTATCTATAAGGGCTGTGTATAATGCCGCCCGCTTTTCGACTGGAGTATCAACCCTTGTCCAACCCTGAATACAATCATGAATACTGGATGCGTCACGCGCTGACGTTGGCTCAACGTGCCTGGGACGAGGGCGAAGTGCCCGTGGGCGCGGTGTTGGTTCATAACAACCAGGTGATTGGCGAAGGGTGGAATCGTCCTATTGGCCGCCACGATCCTACCGCGCACGCCGAAATCATGGCGCTTCGTCAGGGCGGGCTGGTGCTGCAAAACTATCGCCTGCTTGATACCTCCCTGTACGTCACCCTGGAACCGTGCGTGATGTGTTCCGGTGCGATGGTCCACAGCCGGATCGGGACGCTGGTGTTTGGTGCGCGGGATGAAAAAACCGGTGCGGCCGGTTCGCTGATGGACGTGCTGGGGCACCCGGGGATGAACCACCAGGTGCAGACTATCGG
This sequence comes from Enterobacter sp. MG-EB028, assembly GCF_056673305.1. Classification (NCBI taxonomy): domain Bacteria; kingdom Pseudomonadati; phylum Pseudomonadota; class Gammaproteobacteria; order Enterobacterales; family Enterobacteriaceae; genus Enterobacter; species Enterobacter sp. MG-EB028. The sequence goes on along the minus strand of NZ_CP195079.1, from coordinate 3,601,791 downwards.
TGGGGTACTTGCACCAGAGTGTTCGGGGCTATTAAGCGATTTCTTTCGAATGCGCCGTCAGCAGAAAAAGCAACAAAAGGCAGAATTGAAGCTGTCGGATGATTAAGCTCGCCCGGCGCCACAACCGGATAACTTTCCGCCAGCTGTTTTGCCTCTGTTGCCTCTTTCTCTTTCTCCAGCAGATAGCCGACCAGGCTAATCTGATACTTACGAATATTTTCCACGTAGGCGTAGGCTTCATGTCCGCGCGCGTAGCCATACGTCAGCTTGTTATACCATGGCTTCTGGCTCAGCAGCGGCAGGCGCTGTTTGACGTCTGACCAGCTGTCCGGGTTCCCCTTCGTTTTCGCCGTCAGAGCCCGCGCGTCAAGCATGTGCGCATAGCCCATGTTGTAGGCCGCCAGTGCGAACCAGATCCGCTCTTCTTCCGGGACCGTTTCCGGCACTTTAGCCATCATATCCTGCAGGTAGCGCGCCCCGCCGCTGATGCTCTGTTCCGCATCGGTACGATCATTCACGCCCAGGCTCAGCGCGGTATTTTTGGTTAACATCATTAACCCACGCACACCCGTGGGGGAAGTCGCCTGGGTGTCCCAGTGGGACTCCTGGTACGAGATCGCCGCCAGCAGTTTCCAGTCAATTTCCTGGGCGTATTTTTCAAATAACGGCTGAAGGTCCGGCAGGACGCTGTCTACCGCGCGCAGGAAGCTGCGGGTATCAACGTAATCGAAGTCATCCCCGTGGCCGAGGTACTTCTCCTCAAGGCGCGCCAGCGTGCCGTCTTCATTAATGGTGTTATAGAAATCCAGCATGGCCGCAGAGAGGGTCTGATCGTCATCCAGATGGGTAAACCAGGTAACGGGCTGTTCGTCCGTCACGTCCAGCGCCACGGCGATTTCTGGATGCACCCGCTGGAAAAGGCTGATCGCCACCGAATCGGCAATGGTGTAGGGCAGTTTCTGATCTTTGACCTGCTCCAGCAGCGCCGTCGTGCCGAGTTTGGGATCGACCGTCCAGCTCAGATCGGGGTATTTCTTCTCCTTAAGCTCGCGCAGATCGTCAATCACCACATGGCCGGGCGCAATCGCCAGCTGTTGTGCGTTGATCGAGGCAAGCGTACGCGGGCGCAAGCTCCCGACGCGATAGACCAGCTGCTGGGAAACGGAGTAGTAGGTCGGGCCTGGCTGGTAGTTCTTGCTGCGCTCGCTGTTATAGACCAGACCGGCGGCAAGGATATCGGCATCGTCGTTATCGAGGTCGTCAAACAGCTGGTTGATGTTCTGACGAACGGTAATTTTAAGCTTCACGCCCAGATAATCGGCGAACTGCTGCGCCAGCTCATAATCCAGACCAATAATTTTGCCGTTAATGTCGCTGTAAATCAGCGGAGAGTTGAGGGTACTGACGCGCAGTTCCCCCCGCTCCTGAATGGCGGCGATACGGTTTTCGGCTTTGCCGAACCAGGGGATGGAAGGCCAGAGGGCCACTGCCAGCAGCAACGTTACAATGCCGATGAGCAGATAATTAATCTTTAATTTTTTCAATTAGTTAATTCTCTGCGACGCCGGATGCCTCAGTCTGCTGTAGCCATGTTAACAATAAGGTTTGCCATTGAATGAGCGGCATTTTGCGTAAACTTGCGCCACTTGGCAACCAATTAGAGAGACAGGTCACATCTATTGCTAAACATCTTCGCAAATTTTATTTCGACGCAAACGGTTTCGTCGACGCTCAGGATTCTCTATAATGACGCCCGTTTTCCCCCCTTGCGCACACTGTAAGCGCCCCGGCGCTTCGAAGACGAGAGACTTATGATGGAAATTCTGCGTGGTTCGCCTGCACTGTCTGCCTTCCGTATTACCAAACTGCTGGCACGTTTTCAGGCGGCCGACCTTCCGGTAAGCAATATTTACGCTGAGTATGTCCATTTTGCTGACCTGAATGCCCCCCTCAATGCAGAGGAGCGCGTACAGCTGGAACGCCTGCTCAAGTATGGTCCAAATCTGAGCAGCCATACGCCAACCGGCAAACTGATCCTTGCGACGCCGCGTCCGGGTACCATCTCCCCCTGGTCTTCCAAAGCTACCGACATCGCCCACAACTGCGGCCTGAGCCAGATTAACCGTCTGGAGCGCGGCGTGGCGTACTATGTTGAAGCTTCTACCCTGAGCGACGCGCAGTGGCAGGCGGTTGCGGCTGAACTGCACGATCGCATGATGGAGAGCGTGTTTGCCTCTCTCGATGACGCGCAGAAGCTTTTCTCCCACCATCAGCCTGCGCCGGTACAGAGCGTGGATCTGCTGGGGCAGGGCCGTCAGGCGCTGATTGACGCCAACCTGCGTCTCGGCCTGGCGCTGGCAGAAGACGAAATCGACTACCTGCAGGATGCGTTCATTAAGCTCAACCGTAACCCGAACGATATCGAACTCTATATGTTCGCGCAGGCTAACTCTGAGCACTGCCGCCACAAAATTTTCAACGCCGACTGGATTATTGACGGCGAACAGCAGCCGAAGTCGCTGTTCAAAATGATCAAAAACACCATGGAGCAAACCCCTGACCACGTGCTGTCTGCCTACAAAGACAACGCCGCTGTGATGGAAGGTTCCGAGGTGGGCCGCTTCTTCGCCGATCGCGAAGCAGGGCGCTATGACTTCCACCAGGAGCCTGCGCATATCCTGATGAAAGTGGAAACCCACAACCACCCGACCGCAATCTCTCCGTGGCCGGGGGCGGCGACCGGCTCCGGCGGTGAAATCCGTGACGAAGGGGCGACCGGTCGTGGTGCAAAACCCAAAGCGGGTCTGGTCGGTTTCTCCGTATCCAACCTGCGTATCCCGGGCTTTGAACAGCCGTGGGAAGAAGATTTCGGCAAGCCAGAGCGCATTGTCACCGCGCTGGATATCATGACCGAAGGCCCGCTGGGCGGCGCGGCGTTCAACAACGAATTTGGCCGTCCGGCGCTGAACGGTTACTTCCGTACCTATGAAGAGAAAGTGGACAGCCACAACGGCGAAGAGCTGCGCGGCTACCACAAACCGATCATGCTGGCGGGCGGGATCGGTAACATTCGTGCCGATCACGTGCAGAAAGGCGAGATCGTCGTCGGCGCGAAGCTGATCGTGCTGGGCGGCCCGGCCATGAACATCGGTCTGGGCGGCGGCGCGGCCTCCTCTATGGCCTCCGGCCAGTCTGACGCGGATCTCGATTTCGCGTCCGTGCAGCGCGACAACCCTGAAATGGAGCGTCGCTGCCAGGAAGTGATCGACCGCTGCTGGCAACTGGGCGAAGCCAACCCGATTCTGTTCATCCATGACGTGGGCGCGGGCGGTTTGTCCAACGCCATGCCTGAGCTGGTGAGCGACGGCGGCCGCGGCGGACGCTTTAACCTGCGCGATATCCTGAGCGATGAGCCGGGCATGAGCCCGCTGGAAATCTGGTGTAACGAATCCCAGGAGCGCTACGTGCTGGCGGTTGCTGCGGATCAGCTGCCGCTGTTTGACGAGCTGTGCCGCCGAGAGCGCGCGCCATATGCCGTCATCGGTGAAGCGACCGAAGAGCAGCACCTTTCCTTAAGCGACACCCACTTTGACAACCAGCCGATCGATCTGCCGCTCGACGTGCTGCTCGGTAAAACGCCGAAGATGACCCGCGACGTAACAACCCGCAAAGCGGCGGGCAAAGCGCTGGATCGTCAGGGCATCACCGTGGCAGAAGCGGTCAACCGCGTGCTGCACCTGCCTGCTGTGGCGGAGAAAACCTTCCTGGTGACCATCGGTGACCGTACCGTGACCGGTATGGTCTCCCGCGACCAGATGGTCGGCCGGTGGCAGATCCCGGTCGCTAACTGCGCCGTGACCACTGCGAGCCTCGACAGCTACTACGGAGAAGCGATGGCCCTGGGCGAACGCACCCCGGTGGCGCTGCTGGACTTCGCCGCCTCTGCCCGTCTGGCGGTGGGTGAAGCGCTGACCAACATTGCCGCGACGCAGATTGGCGACATCAAACGTATCAAGCTTTCCGCGAACTGGATGGCCGCTGCCGGCCACCCTGGCGAAGACGCGGGCCTGTATGAAGCCGTGAAAGCGGTGGGTGAGGAGCTGTGTCCAGCCCTCGGCCTGACCATTCCGGTGGGTAAAGACTCCATGTCGATGAAAACCCGCTGGCAGGAAGGTAACGAGCAGCGCGAGATGACCTCTCCGCTGTCGCTGGTGATCACCGCGTTTGCCCGCGTGGAAGACGTGCGCCACACCGTTACGCCGCAACTGGCCACCGAAGACAACGCCCTGCTGCTGATTGACCTGGGCAAAGGCCACAATGCGCTGGGCGCCACCGCGCTGGCGCAGGTTTACCGTCAGCTCGGCGACAAGCCAGCCGACGTGCGCGACGTGGCGCAGCTGAAAGGCTTCTACGACGCGATTCAGGCGCTGGTGGCGCAGCGTAAGCTGCTGGCCTACCACGACCGTTCCGACGGCGGCCTGCTGGTGACGCTGGCAGAGATGGCCTTCACCGGCCACTGCGGCGTGGAAGCGAACATTGCCACGCTTGGCGAAGACCGCCTGGCGGCGCTATTTAACGAAGAGCTGGGCGCGGTGATTCAGGTTCGTGCGGCAGACCGCGATGCGGTTGAAGCGCTGCTGGCGCAGTATGGCCTGGCTGACTGCGTGCACTATCTGGGTAAAGCCGTTCAGGGTGACCGCTTCGTCATTGAAGCTGACGGTCACGCCGTTTTCAGCGAAAGCCGCACCACGCTGCGCATGTGGTGGGCGGAAACCACCTGGCAGATGCAGCGCCTGCGTGATAACCCGGAATGTGCCGATCAGGAGCACAATGCGAAGGCTAATGACAACGATCCTGGCCTGAACGTGAAGCTCACCTTCGACATCAATGAAGATATTGCCGCGCCGTACATTGCGACCGGCGCGCGCCCGAAAGTGGCCGTTCTGCGCGAGCAGGGCGTTAACTCCCACGTTGAGATGGCGGCAGCCTTCCACCGCGCGGGCTTTGACGCTATCGACGTCCACATGAGCGACCTGCTGGCCGGACGTACCGGTCTGGAAGAATTCCATGCGCTGGTGGCGTGCGGCGGTTTCTCCTACGGGGACGTGCTGGGCGCGGGTGAAGGCTGGGCGAAGTCTATTCTGTTCAACAGCCGCGTGCGCGATGAGTTCGAAACCTTCTTCCACCGTCCGCAAACGCTGGCGCTGGGCGTGTGCAACGGCTGCCAGATGATGTCTAACCTTCGCGAACTGATCCCAGGCAGTGAAGCCTGGCCGCGCTTTGTGCGTAACCAGTCAGACCGCTTTGAGGCGCGCTTCAGCCTGGTAGAAGTGACTCAGAGCCCGTCTCTGCTGTTGCAGGGGATGGTCGGGTCGCAGATGCCAATCGCCGTTTCCCACGGTGAAGGTCAGGTGGAAGTGCGCGATGCGGCGCATCTGGCTCAGCTGGAGAGCAAAGGCCTGGTGGCGCTGCGCTTTGTCGATAACTTCGGCAAGGTCACGGAAACCTATCCGGCTAACCCGAACGGCTCGGTCAACGGTATTACGGCGGTGACCAGCGAAAGCGGCCGCGCGACTATCATGATGCCGCACCCGGAGCGCGTGTTCCGTACCGTGAGCAACTCCTGGCATCCGGAAAACTGGGGCGAGGACAGCCCGTGGATGCGCATCTTCCGCAACGCGCGTAAACAGCTGGGTTAAATTTTAGCCCAACCCCCTTCCAGGCCCGGTAAGCGTAAGCTCAACCGGGCTTTTTTATTTGTGTCGCAATTAAGCGACAGACCCGCAATATGACTGTCTCCAAAAGGAGACATATAACTCATTGATTTATATATGGCAGTAAAGGTTCCCATTAAGGTGTTGCTTAATAGCGACACTTAGCCTGGAAATCATTCAACACACAATTAACCGATTAAGCGAGTAAAAATTATATATTTCAATGTGTTAATATTTTGTTTTGCATTCTGGCATGGGTGTTGCATAATATTAACCAGTGGCTCATTCACCCTCTTATGTCAGCCCCTTCGGGACGTGCTACATAAACTTCGAATGACGCACAAAAAGGTGCCTGCCGTCCAACTACTGATCATAGCGATGCTTTATCAGGCCAGGGCGAAACGTCGAGTTAGGCACCGCCTTATTCCATGACAAAGCCGGGTTTTTACCCGGCTTTGTTGTATCTGAAGGGCAGACTCAGTTACGCTCTCCGTAAACCCCCATGAAGAGAGTAATGCGTTGAAACGCTGGCCCGTTTTTCCCCGCTCCCTGCGACAGCTCGTGATGATGGCCTTTCTGCTGATCCTGCTGCCATTGCTGATCCTCGCCTGGCAGGCGTGGCAGAGCCTGAACGCGCTGAGTGCCCAGGCGGCACTGACGAACCGCACCACGCTTATCGACGCCAGACGCAGTGAAGCGATGACCAACGCCGCGCTGGAGATGGAGCGTAGCTATCGCCAGTACTGCGTGCTCGACGATCGGACACTGGAGAAGGTGTACCAGAGCCAGCGCAAGCGCTACAGCGAAATGCTGGACGCCCACGCGGGCGTGCTGCCGGACGACAGGCTCTATCAGGCACTACGTCAGGATCTGAACGATCTCGCGCAGCTGCAGTGCCATAACAGCGGCCCGGATGCGGCTGCCGCCGCGCGCCTTGAAGCCTTTGCTGCCGCCAATACCGAAATGGTGCAATCCACGCGGACGGTAATTTTCTCTCGCGGCCAGCAGCTACAGCAGGAGATTGCCGAGCGCGGCCAGTTCTTCGGATGGCAGGCGCTGGTGCTGTTCCTGGTGAGCCTCGGGCTGGTGCTGCTCTTTACCCGCATGATCATCGGCCCGGTGAAGGGTATTCAGCGTATGATCAACCGCCTGGGGGAGGGGAAATCGCTCGGGGATACGGTTGCCTTTAAAGGTCCTCGGGAGCTGCGATCCGTCGGCCAGCGCATTATCTGGCTATCCGAGCGCCTGGCGTGGCTGGAATCCCAGCGCCACCAGTTCCTGCGCCATATCTCTCATGAGTTGAAAACCCCGCTGGCCAGCATGCGTGAAGGAACGGAGCTGCTGGCGGACGAGGTGGCAGGACCGCTTACGCCGGAGCAGAAAGAGATTGTCGAGATTCTGGACGCCAGCAGCCGCAATCTGCAAAAGCTCATTGAGCAGCTTCTGGATTACAACCGCAAGCTGGCTGACGGGGCGGTCGTGCTGGAAGAAGTGGAGATTGAGCCGCTGGTGGATATGGTGATCTCCGCCCATAGCTTGCCGGCAAGAGCTAAAATGATGCATACCGGGGTAGAGCTGAATGCGCCGACCTGTCTCGCTGAACCCATGCTATTAATGAGCGTTCTGGATAATCTTTACTCCAATGCGGTGCACTATGGTACTGAATCCGGTAACATTTATATCCGAAGTTATACGAAGGGTTCCCGGGTGTTTATTGACGTCGCAAACACCGGCACCCCGATCCCCGATGACGAAAAAACCATGATCTTCGAACCCTTTTTCCAGGGGAGTCATCAGCGGAAAGGTGCGGTAAAAGGAAGCGGTCTGGGCTTAAGCATCGCCCGGGACTGCATACGACGCATGCAGGGTGAGCTAAACATTGCCACGGACGAACGTTCAGATGTTTGCTTCCGTATTGAACTGCCCCTGAGCCGGAAAAATTAATAAAATGAATCTATATCTGGTGAGTATGTCACACGTCTTTTTCCGCGCCATACGCGCGGTGTTTTCCAGCAAAGCGGGTCGCCTGAGTCTGCCCTGTTTAGTTCTGGCTGGGTGCGTTTCCCATGCGCCGCACAGTGCGATAAGCGGTAAACAAGAAGATAAATGGCCCGATAACCAGCTGGCGGATTTCCTCTCTACCCGCTGTGACGATATCTGGAATCTGTCAGGGCATGACGTCGAAAATAATCCGCTGTTCTGGCTGCGCGGAATAGATTGCGCTCAGCGGCTTGCGCCGGTAGACGCCCGCTCGAAGGCGGCGATGCTGGATGAGGACACCTGGCAGGACGCTTTCAAGCGTGGGATTTTACTGGCCGATGCGAAAATTACCCCCGTTGAACGTCGGGCCAACGTGACCCGGCTGGACACGTTTGTGATCAATCTTCCCGCACAGGTGCGCCCGGTCTACCAGCTCTGGCGGGACGGGCAGACGTTACAGCTGCAGCTGTCTGAAGAGCGCTCCCGCTACAGCAAGCTGCAACAGTCAACCGACAGCGAGCTTGATACGCTGCGCCAACAGCAGCAACATTTACGTAGCCAGCTGGATACCACGACGCGCAAGCTGGAAAACCTGACCGATATCGAAAGGCAGCTCTCGTCGCGTAAATATCAGCCAGGTAGTTCATCTGCTGCACCGGACAGCGATATGCCGAAACAAGAGGATGTGAAGCATGACGAGCCGTAAACCAGCCCATCTCTTACTGGTGGATGACGATCCCGGCCTGTTAAAGCTGCTGGGGATGCGTCTGGTGAGTGAAGGCTACACCGTGGTGACCGCGGAAAGCGGGCAGGAGGGGCTGAAGGTCCTCAGCCGCGAGAAGATTGACCTGGTGATCAGCGACCTGCGGATGGACGAAATGGATGGCATGCAGCTGTTCGCCGAAATCCAGAAGCAGCAGCCGGGCATGCCGGTGATTATCCTGACGGCGCACGGGTCAATCCCGGATGCCGTTGCCGCAACCCAGCAGGGCGTATTCAGCTTCCTCACCAAGCCGGTAGATAAAGACGCGCTTTACAAAGCTATAGACAGCGCGCTGGAGCACGCCGCGCCCTCCGGCGACGACGCATGGCGTGAATCTATCGTCACCCGCAGCCCGATAATGCTGCGTCTGCTTGAGCAGGCGCGAATGGTCGCACAGTCAGACGTTAGCGTGCTGATTAATGGTCAAAGTGGAACCGGGAAAGAGATCCTGGCGCAGGCGATCCACAACGCCAGCCCGCGCAGCAAAAACGCCTTCATCGCCATTAACTGCGGTGCCCTGCCAGAGCAGCTTCTTGAATCTGAACTTTTTGGCCATGCCCGCGGCGCATTTACCGGCGCGGTGAGCAGCCGGGAAGGGCTGTTCCAGGCTGCAGAAGGGGGCACGCTGTTCCTGGACGAGATCGGCGACATGCCCGCGCCGCTGCAGGTCAAACTGCTGCGCGTGCTTCAGGAGCGCAAAGTGCGCCCGCTGGGCAGCAATCGCGATATTGATATTAACGTGCGAATCATTTCCGCCACCCACCGCGACTTGCCAAAAGTGATGGCCCGCAACGAGTTCCGAGAAGATCTCTACTACCGCCTGAACGTGGTGAACCTGAAGATACCGGCGCTGGCGGAGCGTGCGGAAGATATTCCGCTGCTGGCGAATCACCTTCTGCGCCAGGCGGCCGATCGCCATAAACCTTTCGTGCGCGCCTTTTCGACGGATGCGATGAAGCGGCTGATGGCCGCAAGCTGGCCGGGTAACGTGCGCCAGCTGGTGAACGTGATTGAGCAGTGCGTGGCGCTGACCTCCTCACCGGTTATCAGCGACGCGCTGGTGGAGCAGGCGCTGGAAGGAGAAAACACGGCCTTGCCGACGTTTGCCGAAGCGCGGAATCAGTTCGAACTGAACTATCTGCGCAAGCTGCTGCAGATAACCAAAGGCAACGTGACCCACGCGGCGCGGATGGCCGGACGCAACCGTACAGAGTTCTATAAGCTGCTCTCACGCCACGAGCTGGAAGCAAACGATTTTAAAGAGTAGTGCCGTATGGTACTGTGAGCAACCGATTACGAAGCAGCTTACAGGCAAGAGTTTAAGGACCCACCATGAAAAAGATTGATGCGATTATTAAACCTTTCAAACTGGATGATGTACGTGAAGCGCTGGCGGAAGTCGGCATCACCGGGATGACCGTGACGGAAGTGAAAGGTTTTGGTCGTCAGAAGGGCCACACCGAGCTTTATCGTGGCGCAGAGTACATGGTCGACTTTCTGCCGAAAGTGAAAATTGAAATCGTGGTCAGCGACGATATCGTCGATACCTGCGTGGATACCATTATCCGCACGGCGCAGACGGGCAAAATTGGCGACGGGAAAATCTTTGTCTTTGACGTGGCGCGCGTGATCCGTATCCGTACCGGTGAAGAAGACGACGCGGCGATTTAAAAAAGATTTGCCATGCCGGGTAAGGCACAGCCGCTACCCGGCGAAAAAAAGCCCCTCGTTCGAGGGGCTTTTTCATTACAGCACCTTATGCGGCCCGAAACATTCGTAATGAATGTGGTCTTTATTTACGCCCAGCTCAACCAGCTGCTTCGCGGCATACTGCATAAACGCCACCGGCCCACAGACGTAGAACTGCATGTCCGGCGCGCTAAACGCCCCTTCCATCTGGCTTAAGTTCATCAGACCTTCGCTGTCAAACCGTGCGGCTGCGCGGTCTGCTTCCGTCGGCAGGCGATACCAGGTATTTGCGGTGAAACGCGGCAGGGACGCCCCCAGCGCATTCACTTCATCCGCAAAGGCGTGCACGTCGCCGTTTTCCGCAGCATGGAACCAGTTGACCTGCGCACCGTGGTTTGCTTTCGCCAGCGTGTCGAGCATTGCCAGCATTGGCGTCTGGCCGACACCCGCAGAGATCAGCGTAACCGGAGTATTCGCCTCAACGGCCATAAAGAAATCGCCCGCCGGCGCGGCCAGATGAACCACGTCGCCCACGTTGGCTTCGTTGTGCAGCCAGTTGGAAACCTGACCGCCGTCCTCGCGCTTCACCGCAATGCGGTAGCCTTTGCCGTTTGGCTTGCGGGTCAGAGAGTACTGGCGGATCTCCTGGTGCGGGAAGCCTTCAGGCTTCAGCCATACGCCCAGATACTGGCCCGGCTGGTAATCGGCCACAGGCTGTCCGTCCACCGGCTCAAATTCAAAGCTGGTGATTAATGCGCTGCGCGGCGTTTTCTCGACGATGCGGAAGGCGCGAGTGCCTTCCCAGCCGCCGTTCTTGCTGGCGTTTTCGCTGTAGATCTGCGCTTCACGGTTGATAAATACGTTTGCCAGTACGCCATAGGCTTTACCCCACGCGTCCAGCACCTCCTGGCCCGGGCTGAACATTTCGTCCAGCGTCGCCAGCAGGTGGCCGCCGACGATGTTGTACTGCTCGGGTTGGATCTGGAAGCTGGTGTGTTTCTGCGCGATTTTTTCCACCGCGGGCAGCAACGCCGCCAGGTTTTCGATATTGCTGGCGTAGGCCGCGATGGCGTTGAAAAGCGCTTCACGCTGATCGCCGTTACGCTGGTTGCTCATATTGAAAATCTCTTTGAGCTCCGGGTTGTGCGTAAACATGCGATCGTAGAAATGGGCGGTAAGTTTAGGGCCGGTTTCCACCAGCAGGGGAATGGTGGCTTTAACGGTAGCGATGGTTTGAGCGTCGAGCATGGCAGCTTCCTTCTGATGTCACTTTAATGATGTATTTTAAATGCATCTTATAAAAAATACCCATGCTTTGTAAATGGTTCTTTGCAAGATGAAAAATATGCATCACAAACCTGAAAAGAAATACGCTGGAAATAGCGAGATCTTTATTCCTCAAACCCTTGCGTGGCGTGAAGGAAAACGTTTGCGTAAAATCGTTTGTCAAGACCTGTTATCACAGAACTATTCAGTTATACTGTTGCCCGTCGTCCAACAGGACTGCCTTTTCAGGCCAAAATTTACTTGTTAGCTGAGTCAGGAGATGCGGATGTTAAAGCGTGAAATGAACATTGCCGATTATGATGCCGAACTGTGGCAGGCTATGGAGCAGGAAAAAGTACGTCAGGAAGAGCACATCGAACTGATCGCCTCCGAAAACTACACCAGCCCGCGCGTGATGCAGGCGCAGGGCTCTCAGCTGACCAACAAATACGCTGAAGGTTATCCGGGCAAGCGCTACTACGGCGGTTGCGAGTACGTTGATATCGTAGAGCAACTGGCTATCGACCGTGCGAAAGCACTCTTTGGCGCTGACTACGCAAACGTCCAGCCGCACTCCGGCTCCCAGGCTAACTTCGCGGTTTACACCGCACTGCTGCAGCCGGGCGATACCGTTTTAGGTATGAACCTGGCGCAGGGCGGCCACCTGACTCACGGCTCCCCGGTTAACTTCTCCGGCAAACTGTACAACATCATCCCTTACGGTATTGATGAGTCCGGTAAAATTGACTACGAAGACATGGCGAAGCAGGCTAAAGAGCACAAGCCGAAGATGATCATCGGCGGCTTCTCCGCTTACTCCGGTATCGTTGACTGGGCAAAAATGCGTGAAATCGCAGACAGCATCGGCGCGTACCTGTTCGTTGACATGGCGCACGTTGCGGGCCTGATTGCCGCAGGCGTTTACCCGAACCCGGTTCCACACGCTCACGTTGTGACTACCACCACCCACAAAACCCTGGCGGGTCCACGCGGTGGCCTGATCCTGGCGAAAGGCGGTGACGAAGAGCTGTACAAAAAACTGAACTCCGCCGTGTTCCCTAGCGCGCAGGGCGGCCCGCTGATGCACGTTATCGCGGCAAAAGCGGTAGCGCTGAAAGAAGCGATGGAGCCAGAGTTCAAGGTTTACCAGCAGCAGGTTGCTAAGAACGCTAAAGCGATGGTGGAAGTGTTCCTGAACCGTGGCTACAAAGTGGTTTCCGGCGGGACTGAAAACCACCTGTTCCTGCTGGATCTGGTTGATAAAAACCTGACCGGTAAAGAAGCTGACGCCGCTCTGGGCCGCGCCAACATCACCGTGAACAAAAACAGCGTGCCAAACGATCCGAAGAGCCCGTTCGTGACCTCCGGTATCCGTATCGGTTCTCCGGCTGTCACTCGCCGCGGCTTTAAAGAAGCGGAAGTGAAAGAGCTGGCTGGCTGGATGTGTGACGTTCTGGACAACATCAATGACGAAGCGGTTATCGAGCGCGTTAAAGGTAAAGTTCTGGATATCTGCGCACGCTTCCCGGTATACGCATAATTCCTCTGCTTTGCAGAAATAAAAAAGGCCGCGCTTGCGGCCTTTTTTTTTGGGCTTAACGCCGATCCAGGGAGATGGCCCCAGGCCCGACTATCGCCAGCAAAATAAAGGCGCCAGCAATACTGACGTTCTTGTAGAAATTAATCATATTCGGCACAACCGCATCACCGGTCATATCCCAGTAGTGGTGACCGATGATCGCCGTGCCCAGCGTATAGAAGACAAAGAGAACCGCAAGAGGGCGGGTGAAAAAGCCCAGCACGATCAGGATGGCGGCAGGCACTTCCATCACCACCGCAATAATGGCCGCCAGCATGGGCATCGGCGTACCCAGCGAGGTCATATACTGTACGGTGCCGCTAAATCCTGTCAGTTTCGGGTAACCAAAGATAATAAACAGTACGACAAGTGCGATACGCCCAATCAACAGCAGCAGATGACGCGACTGACCAAAGTCGAGATAACGTAGTGAGTTCATGGCAGAAATACCTCTGCAAGTGGAGTAATTTAAACGTAATACACATTTTCATTCCCTGCCATAAGCCAGACGACTGCTCAAAATGTTAATTTTTCGTTAATTTATAGCAGGCTATCTACTTGCTTAATTTTTATATTCTCGCCAGACTATGGCCTCCATTTCGGGAGGGATTCATGGTCTTGCATTCCACGCGCTGGCTGGCGCTCAGCTACTTCACCTACTTTTTTAGCTACGGTATTTTTCTGCCTTTCTGGAGCGTCTGGCTCAAGGGAATTGGTTTGACCCCAGAAACCATCGGTATCCTGCTGGGCGCGGGGCTGGTGGCACGTTTCCTCGGTAGCCTGCTGATTGCACCCCGCGTCAGCGATCCCTCCCTACTAATAAAAGCGGTGCGTATTCTGGCGCTGCTGACGCTGGTCTTTGCGGCCTGCTTCTGGGTCAGCCACCAGTTTGCCTGGCTGATGGTGGTGATGGTCGGCTTTAACCTGTTCTTCTCACCGCTGGTACCCCTGACGGATGCCCTGGCGAACACCTGGCAAAAGCAGATCACCATGGACTATGGGCGCGTGCGCCTGTGGGGCTCGATTGCCTTCGTGATCGGCTCGGCGCTGGTGGGGAAACTGGTCAGCCTTTACGACTACCGTGCGATTCTGGCTTTGCTCAGTATCGGGATAGCCTCGATGCTGCTTGGGATGCTGCTGCGCCCGTCGGTGATGCCGCAAGGGGAGAGTCGCCATCAGGAGAGCGCCGGCTGGCCCGCCTGGCGGAGCCTGGTGGCACAGAGCTGGCGTTTTCTGGCGTGCGTCTGTCTGCTTCAGGGGGCGCATGCGGCGTATTATGGCTTCAGCGCTATCTACTGGCAGGGGGCGGGCTACTCTGCCTCTGCGGTCGGTTACCTGTGGTCGCTGGGCGTGGTGGCAGAAGTCATTATTTTCGCCCTGAGCAAGAAGCTGTTCCGCCGCTTTGGCGCGCGCGACCTGCTGCTGCTTTCCGCGGTGTGCGGCGTGGCTCGCTGGGGCATTATGGGCTGGACAACGGAACTGCCGTGGCTGATTGTGGCGCAGATTCTTCACTGCGGCACGTTCACCGTGTGTCATCTGGCGGCGATGCGCTATATCGCTGCGCGTGAGGGCGGGGACGTGATTCGTCTTCAGGCGGTCTATTCTGCGGTGGCGATGGGCGGCAGCATTGCGGTAATGACGGTCTTTGCGGGCTTCCTCTACCAGCATCTTGGACACGGCGTGTTCTGGGTCATGGCGCTGGTGGCGCTCCCGGCGATGTTTGTTCGACCAAAAGTGGCCGCGCGAACGTAACTACGATTCCAGCATGGCGCGAATATGTTCTTGCTGCTGCGCGTTCAGTGATTCAACCGCGTGGATCAGCGGCGGCGAGAACAGCGGCAGGGCCGTAGGATAGGGGGTGATAACCAGCGCGGCTTCGCGCGGCGCGCCCTCTTTCTGAAAAGCCTGCAGCGTCAGATAGCGAATATTGAGCGGCAGCAGCGTCAACTCGCGCAGCTGCTGTTCAATTATCTCCTCGCAGGATTTATCCTCCCCGGTCAGCAGCACCACCTGTTTTTCATGCAGGTCGGTCTCCTGCATCAGCCAGGCGCCAAAAATGACCGCCACGAGCGCCATCTCCTCATCGGAAAAACGCAGGCCAAACTCCGCCTCCAGCTCAAACAGCGCCTCTTTCGTTGTGCGTAACAGCCGGGGATAGAGACGGTGAATTTCCTCGGGCAGGCTATTGTCGATGCCGATCTCAAACAGGGAGCGGTCCAGCGCCTGAGCCAGATGGATATATAGCTGATCGGTCAGTCCCTGCTCGTCGCTGAAGTTCATCCCGGTCTGGGAGCGAAAACGGGCCACCATGCGCACGATGGCTCGGCGCAAACGCTGATCCTGCTGGTGTTTATCGAGCACCGGATCGGGCGTGCGGAGCATCATAAACAGCAGCGCCAGAAACAGCTGCTCGTCCACGTGCGCGCCCTGCGGCACGCGCCGCTTCCAGTGGCGGACAATCTCCTGTGCCGTAAAATATTCTCCCCGCGACTGGGTCCAGCTGCGCTGGGCATGCGAAAACTGCGGCGTGTTTCCTAAGTGATGCTGGATGAGGCAGTATTGTAAATAGAGCTGTAAGAACTGGACGTCCCGGCATTCAAACTGGCGCTGCAGCTTGCGTGAGCAGAAGCCGATCAGCGCCCGCAGGTTTGCATCGTCGTAAAGCGGCCGCGCGATGCCGTGCTGTTTAAGCGCGGTTTTTAAGGCTGGCGTAAACTGGTGCAAGACAAACTGTGGGCAAAGGCGCAGCGCCCTGCGCAGCCAGTGCAGCAGGCACAAACGCTGATTCAGGGCAGTGCCTTCAATTCGGTAGCTGCCATCGTGGTGCGTGACGATATCCAGCCGGTGATAGCGCTGGATTTCATCGCGCGTCTCGGCTATATCTTGCCGTGCCATGACGTCGTCCACGCCGTTGGCAGCGATTATGCTCTGTGCGGTGACGGCAGCATCGGGCAGGTAAAGCATTAAAAGCACCTGGCAGCGGCGCTGCGAACTGGAAAGCACAGATGGAATTTCAAGCGTCGTCATCATCTGTCGGGTATCCAGTGTGAATGTTTGATAAGAATAGCTAAAGGATGGGCGCTGAAAAGCGCGCCGGCAGGCCTTTCACTCAGGATTGCTGGGGAACATCACAGAATTTTTGACGTGAGGAATTGATGCAGACAGTTAAACAAAATGCGATGGCGGTATTTTTGGCGGTTATCACCTTCACCGCCAGCGCACATCCTCACAGTTTTATCAGCCTGAAAACCGAGCTGGTCACCGACGGCACGCAATTGAGCGGCCTGAAAATGCGCTGGACGATGGATGAAATCACCTCGGCGGATCTGCTTTATGATGCGGGCAACGCGAAGCCCGGCGACGAAATCTGGAAAAAGCTGGCGGCGGAAGTGATGGCCAACGTGCTGGGTCAGCACTACTTCACCGAGTTCTGGCATAACGGACAAAAGGTGAAGTTCCTCAATCGCCCGACAGAATACGGCATGTCCCGCGACGGGCATCAGGCGGTGCTGACGTTCGTGCTCCCGCTGGCGCACCCGCAGCCGCTGGCAGGACAAACCTATACGTTTTCCACCTTTGACCCAACGTACTACGTCGACATGAGCTATGCCGAAGAGCGCGACGTTCAGCTTCCGGCATCGTTGCAAAAAACCTGCAAAATTTCGGTTCATACCCCGAAGCCCAGCGAAGAGATGCTGAATTTTGCGGTCTCTCTCGATAAGGAAGATGCGCCGCCGGAGGACATGGAACTGGGTAAACAGTTCGCACAGAAGGTAACGTTACAATGTCAGTGATCTCCTCTCCGGTACGAAAACCGCGCCGCTGGTTACACCTCTGGCCGCTGGCGCTCTTTTTACTGTTTGCCTTCGGCGGTTCGCTCTGGCTGTGGCAGGCCTGGCCGCAGGTGATGATGAAAAGCATCATCTGGCAGCGTGAGGTCAACCAGCAGATGAGCGGGCTGCTGAAGGCGGTGGCGGAGAATCCGACCAGGGCGGGCGGTTCTCTGCTGGCGTTCAGCTTCATCTACGGCGTGCTGCACGCGCTGGGCCCGGGGCATGGAAAAATCGTCATCACCACCTGGCTTGCGACCCATCCGTCGAAGCTGAAATCGAGCATTGGCCTGACGCTGGCCTCTTCGCTGCTTCAGGGGGGCGTGGCGATAGCGCTGGTGGTGGTTGTGCTTTCGCTATTACAGCTTCCCGCGCGCCAGTTGCACATGAGCAGCTTCTGGCTGGAGAAGGGCAGCTATGCGCTGGTGGGCGTGCTGGGGCTGATCCTCTGCTGGCGGGCGCTGAAAAAGCTGCGCGCGCTGCTGCAAAAGCCCAAATTCAAAATCTTTACGCCGCACCACGTTCATGATGAACACTGCGGCTGCGGGCATCAGCATCTGCCGACGCAGGATCAATTACAGAGCGGTGACGACTGGCGCGCGCGGCTGATGATAGTTCTCTCTATGGGGATGCGCCCGTGCTCGGGGGCCATCATGGTGCTGCTGTTCAGTAAAGTGATTGGTGTGTTCGGCTGGGGCATGCTCTCGGCGCTGGCGATGGCGGCGGGAACGTCCCTCACCATTTCATCTTTAGCCCTGCTGGTTCACAGCTTTCGTCAGCTGGCAGTAAAACTCAGCGGCAATAAAACGCCGGTGCTGTGGCGGCAGGTAGGATGGACAACGCTCGCGCTGGCGGGCGGGGTGATTCTGCTGGTGGCGGCGGTGACGATGTGGGTGAGTACGGTGCCGTTTAACACCCTCTCCCCTTTGGGGAGAGGGCTGGGGTGAGCGGATTAACGCTTCAGCGCATCGCTCAGCTCGTCACGCATGTTGGCCAGCATGGCTTTAACAACGCGTGGGTTACCCGCAACGATGTTGCCGGTGGTCATGTAGTTGTGGCCGCCGGTAAAGTCGCACACGATGGCGCCTGCTTCACGTGCGATCAGCTCGCCCGCCGCGAAGTCCCACGGCTTCAGTGACAGTTCGAAGTAACCGTCAACGCGGCCGGTGGCAACGTAGGCCAGATCCAGCGCAGCAGAGCCGGTGCGACGGAAGTCCGCGCATTCGGTGAACAGCTTGCCCAGGATATTCATATAGGTGGTCGCGTGCTGTTTCGCCTTGAACGGGAAGCCGGTCGCCAGAATGGTGCCGTCCAGGTCGCGTGCGTTGCTGCAGCGCAGACGGTAGCCGTTCAGCTGTGCGCCTTGGCCGCGGGTAGCGGTGAACAGTTCGTTACGCATTGGATCATAAACAACGGCGACTTCAGTACGGCCTTTAATGCGTACTGCAATAGACACAGAGAAGTGTGGCAGGCGTTTAACGAAGTTGGTGGTGCCATCCAGTGGATCGATAACCCATTGAACATCCTGATCGGTACCTTCATGTTCACCGCTTTCTTCGGTGATGATGGTGTGCTGCGGGTAAGATTTGCGGATCGTTTCGATAATAATCGCTTCTGCGGCTTTATCGACGTTAGTCACGAAATCATTGCTGCCTTTCTGGCTGGTTTCTACGGAGTCTGGCGTTTCGTAGTGTTTGGCAATTACGTTACCCGCCTTGCGCGCTGCGCGCACGGCGATGGTCAGCATCGGATGCATCGGTCTCTCTCACTGGATGTTAAAGAACAGGAAAATCGGCGCAGAGTATAGCAGCGGGATCGGATTATGTCTCCCGTTTATGATAATATGCCCGAATATTCTTCAGACACTGAATCCAGACATCTAAAAATTATGCTGCAAAACATTCGAATCGTGCTGGTCGAAACATCGCACACCGGCAACATGGGCTCCGTTGCCCGCGCTATGAAAACCATGGGCTTAACGAACCTCTGGCTGGTTAACCCGCTGGTGAAGCCCGACTCTCAGGCTATCGCTCTGGCGGCCGGGGCAAGCGACGTGATCGGCAACGCCCAGATCGTCGATACCCTCGACGAAGCGCTGGCTGGCTGTAGCCTCGTTGTCGGTACCAGCGCGCGCTCCCGCACGCTGCCGTGGCCGATGCTGGACCCGCGCGAATGCGGCCTGAAAAGTGTCTCAGAAGCAGAACAGGCGCCGGTTGCGCTGGTGTTTGGCCGCGAGCGCGTTGGCCTGACCAACGACGAACTGCAGAAGTGCCACTACCACGTTGCGATTGCCGCCAACCCGGAATACAGCTCGCTTAACCTGGCGATGGCGGTGCAGGTTATCGCCTACGAAGTGCGTATGGCGTGGCTGGCGACGCAGGAGAAACCGGTCGAACCGAAAGAAGAGACGGCCTACCCGCTGGTGGACGACCTTGAGCGCTTCTACGGCCACCTGGAGCAGACGCTGCTCGCTACCGGTTTCATCCGTGAAGGCCACCCGGGTCAGGTGATGAACAAGCTGCGCCGTATGTTCACCCGCGCGCGCCCGGAAAGCCAGGAGCTGAACATCCTGCGCGGAATTCTGGCGTCGATTGAGCAGAAAAATAAAGAGTAGTGCCGGTTTTTTTCTCCCTCTCCCCGTGGGAGAGGGCCGGGGTGAAGGCATCAGGCCGAACCCAGGCAATACGGCACGGAAGGTTAAATACCTGACTAAAACAGTCAAGTAAATAGTTGACCATTTTAGTCAGGAATGTCAGACTTGGCCCTGCTATGCAATACCCCCATTTTACAATAAAAAACCCCGGGCAGGGGCGAGTTTGAGGTTAAGTAAGACATGAGACTGACATCTAAAGGGCGTTATGCCGTGACCGCGATGCTGGACGTTGCGCTCAACTCCGAAGCGGGCCCGGTTCCGTTGGCAGATATTTCTGAACGACAAGGGATCTCCCTCTCTTACCTGGAACAGCTGTTCTCCAGACTGCGTAAAAATGGACTGGTTTCCAGCGTTCGTGGCCCGGGCGGCGGTTATCTGCTGGGTAAAGACGCGGGCAGTATTGCGGTTGGTGAAGTGATTAGCGCCGTTGACGAATCCGTGGACGCGACCCGTTGCCAGGGTAAAGGCGGCTGCCAGGGCGGCGATAAGTGCCTGACCCACGCGCTGTGGCGCGATCTGAGCGACCGTCTGACGGGCTTCCTGAACAATATCACCCTCGGTGAACTGGTGAATAACCAGGAAGTTCTGGATGTATCAGGCCGTCAGCACAGCCATGATTCACAACGCAGCACCCGCGCGCAGGACGCTATCGACGTCAAATTACGCGCGTAATAAAACGATAAGTATTTCAGAATCAGGCCGGGGCGGTCACGCCCCGCGTACTCGGTCGTACATCCAGCCGGTTGCCTGATTCCTTGCATTGAAGCGATGTACGGAGTTTAAAGAGCAATGAAATTACCGATTTATCTCGATTACTCCGCAACCACGCCGGTGGACCCGCGTGTTGCCGAGAAAATGATGCAGTGTCTTACCCTGGACGGAAACTTTGGTAACCCAGCTTCCCGTTCACACCGTTTTGGCTGGCATGCTGAAGAGGCGGTGGATATCGCCCGTAATCAGATTGCTGACCTGGTGGGGGCCGACCCGCGTGAGATTGTTTTCACCTCCGGTGCGACCGAATCCGACAACCTGGCGATCAAAGGTGCAGCCAACTTTTATCAGAAAAAAGGCAAGCACATCATCACCAGCAAAACCGAACACAAAGCTGTGCTGGACACCTGCCGTCAGCTGGAGCGTGAAGGGTTCGACGTGACTTACCTGGCGCCGCAGAGCAACGGGATCATCGACCTGAAAGAGCTCGAAGCGGCCATGCGTGATGACACCATTCTGGTCTCCATCATGCACGTTAACAACGAAATCGGCGTCGTTCAGGACATCGCGACCATCGGCGAAATGTGCCGCGCGCGCGGTATCATCTACCACGTGGATGCGACCCAGAGCGTGGGCAAACTGCCTATCGACCTGAGCCAGCTGAAAGTAGACCTGATGTCCTTCTCCGGCCACAAAATCTATGGCCCGAAAGGGATCGGCGCGCTGTACGTTCGTCGTAAGCCACGTATCCGCATCGAAGCACAGATGCACGGCGGCGGTCACGAGCGCGGCATGCGTTCCGGCACGCTGCCTGTTCACCAGATCGTGGGCATGGGCGAAGCGTACCGCATTGCAAAAGAAGAGATGGAAACCGAGATGGCGCGCCTGCGCACGCTGCGTAACCGTCTGTGGGATGGCGTGAAAGATATGGAAGAAGTGTATCTGAACGGCGATCTCGAGCAGGGCGCACCAAACATTCTCAACGTCAGCTTCAACTATGTTGAAGGCGAATCGCTGATTATGGCACTGAAAGACCTGGCCGTTTCTTCCGGTTCTGCCTGTACGTCTGCAAGCCTGGAGCCATCCTACGTGCTGCGCGCGCTGGGCATGACCGACGAGCTGGCACACAGCTCTATCCGTTTCTCTTTAGGTCGTTTCACTACCGAAGAAGAGATTGACTACACCATCAAGCTGGTTCGCAACTCCATTGGCCGTCTGCGCGACCTTTCTCCACTGTGGGAAATGTTCAAGCAGGGCGTGGATCTGAACAGCATTGAATGGTCACATCACTAATCGGTACATAAGGAGAATTCAATCATGGCATACAGCGAAAAAGTCATCGATCATTACGAGAACCCGCGCAACGTTGGCTCTTTTGACAACAGCGACGAATCTGTCGGTAGCGGCATGGTTGGCGCACCGGCGTGTGGCGACGTGATGAAGTTGCAGATTAAAGTCAACAATGAAGGTATCATTGAAGACGCGCGCTTCAAGACCTACGGCTGCGGTTCTGCAATTGCGTCCAGCTCTCTGGTCACCGAATGGGTGAAGGGCAAGTCTCTGGACGAAGCACAGGCAATCAAGAACACGGATATTGCTGAAGAACTCGAACTGCCGCCGGTGAAAATTCACTGTTCTATTCTGGCAGAAGACGCGATCAAAGCCGCCATTGCGGATTATAAAAGCAAACGTGAAGCAAAATAATTGAGGTTTGAGTATGTCGATTACCCTTAGCGACAGCGCTGCCGCGCGAGTAAGCTCTTTTCTGGCGAACCGTGGTAAAGGCTTTGGCCTGCGACTGGGCGTACGTACCTCCGGCTGTTCTGGTATGGCTTACGTACTGGAGTTTGTTGACGAGCCGGCGTCTGACGACACCGTGTTTGAAGACAAGGGCGTGAAGGTGGTGGTCGATGGCAAAAGCCTGCAATTCCTCAACGGCACTCAGCTGGACTTCGTTAAAGAAGGCCTGAACGAAGGGTTCAAATTCACGAACCCGAACGTCAAAGACGAGTGTGGTTGCGGCGAAAGCTTCCACGTTTAACCGCGCGTCATCCGAAACCCCACCGCAGGATCTCTGCGCGTGGGGTTTGTTCTAACAGGCTACCCCTGAGATTGTTATGGATTACTTCACTCTCTTCGGACTACCCGCTCAATACCCGATCGATCTCCAGTCGCTGACGATCCGTTTTCAGGATCTGCAGCGTCAGTATCATCCGGATAAATTCGCCAGCGGGACGCAGGCAGAACAGCTGGCTGCGGTTTCCCACTCTGCCACCATCAATCAGGCCTGGCAGACGCTTCGCCATCCGCTGGCGCGCGCTGAGTATCTGCTCTCGCTCCACGGTTTCGACCTGGCGAGCGAGCAGCACACCGTGCGCGACACGGCGTTTCTGATGGAGCAGCTGGAGCTGCGCGAAGAGCTGGATGAGATTGAACAGGCCAAAGACGAAGCGCGTCTGGAAAGCTTCATTAAGCGCGTGAAGGGCATGTTCGATACCCGCCATCAGCAGATGGTGGAGCAACTGAACAACGAGACCTGGGATGTAGCGGCAGACACTGTGCGCAAACTCCGTTTTCTCGATAAACTGCGAAGCAGTGCTGAACAACTCGAAGAAAAGCTGCTCGATTTTTAATTTCGGAAGCAATTATGGCCTTATTACAAATTAGTGAGCCTGGCTTAAGTGCCGCACCGCACCAGCGTCGTCTGGCGGTGGGTATTGATCTCGGCACCACCAATTCCCTTGTGGCAACCGTGCGCAGCGGCCAGGCGGAAACGCTGGCCGACGAGCAGGGCCGCCATCTGCTGCCTTCCGTGGTCCACTACCAGCAGCAGGGTCACGCGGTCGGCTATGACGCCCGCGCCAACGCCGCGCGCGATCCGGCCAACACTATCAGCTCCGTAAAGCGCATGATGGGCCGCTCGCTGACCGATATTCAGACCCGCTATCCGCATCTGCCGTATCAGCTGCAGGCCAGTGAAAACGGCCTGCCGATGATCGCGACCGCGGCCGGTCTGCTGAACCCGATTCGTGTTTCCTCCGACATCCTCAAAGCGCTGGCGGCACGCGCGACGGCGACGCTCGGCGGCGATCTGGACGGTGTAGTCATTACCGTTCCGGCCTATTTTGACGATGCACAGCGTCAGGGCACCAAAGACGCGGCGCGTCTGGCGGGCCTGCACGTACTGCGCCTGCTGAACGAACCGACGGCGGCGGCGATTGCCTACGGCCTCGACTCCGGTCAGGAAGGGGTCATTGCGGTTTATGATCTCGGTGGCGGCACCTTTGATATCTCGATCCTGCGCTTAAGCCGCGGGGTGTTTGAAGTGCTGGCGACGGGCGGGGATTCCGCGCTGGGCGGCGATGACTTCGACCATCTGCTGGCGGACTACATCCGCGAGCAGGCGGGCATCAGCGATCGCAGCGAT
This sequence comes from Enterobacter sp. MG-EB028, assembly GCF_056673305.1. NCBI lineage: Bacteria > Pseudomonadati > Pseudomonadota > Gammaproteobacteria > Enterobacterales > Enterobacteriaceae > Enterobacter > Enterobacter sp. MG-EB028. The sequence goes on along the minus strand of NZ_CP195079.1, from coordinate 3,578,179 downwards.
GCGCGCGTGCAGCGTGAACTGCTGGATGCGGCTATCGACGCCAAAATCGCCCTGAGCGATGCGCAGACGGTTACCGTAAACGTTGCGGGCTGGCAGGGTGACATTACCCGCGACCAGTTCGACGACCTGATTGCCCCGCTGGTAAAACGCACCCTGATGGCCTGTCGTCGCGCGCTGAAAGATGCGGGCGTTGAGGCCAGCGAGGTGCTGGAAGTGGTCATGGTGGGCGGTTCGACCCGCGTGCCGCTGGTGCGCGAGCGCGTGGGCGAATTCTTTGGCCGCACGCCGCTGACCTCCATCGACCCGGACAAAGTGGTTGCCGTGGGCGCCGCAATCCAGGCCGATATTCTGGTCGGCAACAAGCCGGACAGCGAAATGCTACTGCTGGACGTTATCCCGCTGTCCCTTGGTTTAGAAACTATGGGCGGTCTGGTGGAGAAAGTGATCCCGCGTAACACCACCATTCCGGTGGCGCGTGCGCAGGAGTTCACCACCTTCAAAGACGGCCAGACCGCAATGTCCATCCACGTGATGCAGGGCGAGCGCGAGCTGGTGCAGGACTGCCGCTCTCTGGCGCGCTTTGCGCTGCGCGGCATTCCGGCGCTGCCGGCGGGCGGGGCGCATATTCGCGTCACCTTCCAGGTAGATGCGGACGGCCTGCTGAGCGTCACGGCGATGGAAAAATCGACCGGCGTGGAATCGTCCATTCAGGTGAAGCCGTCCTACGGCCTGACCGATGGCGAAATCGCCTCCATGATTCAGGACTCAATGAGCTACGCCGAGCAGGATGTGAAGGCGCGTATGCTGGCTGAACAAAAAGTTGAAGCCGCCCGCGTGCTGGAGAGCCTGAACGGCGCGCTCGCTGCCGATGCCGCGCTGTTAAGCGCCGCTGAGCGCCAGGTGATTGACGACGCTGCCGCGCGCTTAAGCGCTGTCGCAGTAGGCGATGACGCTGACGCAATAGAAGAAGCCATTAAAAACGTTGATAAACAAACCCAGGACTTCGCTGCTCGCCGCATGGACAAATCTGTCCGCGTCGCGCTGAAAGGCCAGTCCGTGGACGAGGTTTAATATGCCAAAGATTGTTATTTTGCCTCATGCGGACCTCTGTCCGGATGGCGCTGTTCTGGAAGCGAAGACCGGTGAAACCATTCTCGATGTAGCCCTGCGTGCAGGTATCGAAGTGGAACACGCCTGTGAAAAATCCTGTGCCTGCACCACCTGCCACTGCATCGTGCGTGAAGGTTTCGACTCTCTCGCCGAGAGCACCGAAGACGAAGACGACATGCTGGATAAAGCATGGGGTCTGGAGCCAGACAGCCGCCTGAGCTGCCAGGCCGCGGTGACCGATGAAGATCTGGTCGTGGAATTCCCACGCTACACCATCAACCACGCACGCGAGCATTAATATGGGACTAAAGTGGACAGACAGCCGTGAAATCGGCGAAGCGCTCTACGACGCGAACCCGGATCTCGATCCGAAGACCGTACGATTCACCGACATGCATCAGTGGATCTGCGATTTAGAGGATTTCGACGACGATCCAAACGCATCCAATGAAAAAATTCTGGAGGCGATTCTGTTAGTCTGGTTAGATGAAGCAGAATAAATAACAAAACGGGCTGCCTTCAGGCGGCCCGTTTGCTAGTTGCTAATAAGGATAAATAAAATGACCGAGGCGATGAAGATTACGCTCTCTACGCAGCCAGCCGATGCGCGCTGGGGCGAGAAAGCCAGCTACAGCATCAACAACGACGGTATTACCCTGCACCTGACGGGCAAAGATGATCTGGGCCTGATCCAGCGCGCCGCGCGTAAAATTGACGGCCTGGGTATTAAGCATGTGTCCCTGGAAGGTGAAGGCTGGGATACCGACCGCAGCTGGGCATTCTGGGCGGGCTACAAAGGCCCGAAAGGCACCCGCAAAATTGAGTGGGCGAACCTCGACGAAGCCGGTCAGAAAGAGCTGGAAAGCCGCCTGCAAATTATCGACTGGGTGCGCGACACCATTAACGCTCCGGCGGAAGAGCTCGGTCCGGAGCAACTGGCGCAGCGCGCGGTTGACCTGCTTTGCGGCGTGGCGGGCGACAAGATGTCCTACCGCATCACCAAAGGTGAAGACCTGCGCGAGCAGAACTACATGGGTATCCACACCGTGGGCCGAGGTTCTGAGCGACCTCCGGTCCTGCTGGCGCTGGATTACAACCCAACCGGCGATAAAGAAGCGCCGGTCTTTGCCTGCCTGGTCGGGAAAGGCATCACTTTTGATACCGGCGGCTACAGCCTGAAGCAGAGCGCGTTCATGGATTCCATGAAGTCCGACATGGGCGGCGCGGCAACCATCACCGGCGCGCTGGCGTTCGCCATCACCCGCGGTCTGAACAAGCGCGTGAAGCTCTACCTGTGCTGCGCGGACAACATGGTCAGCGGCAACGCCTTCAAGCTGGGCGACATCATTCGCTACCGCAACGGCAAAAACGTTGAGGTGATGAACACCGACGCGGAAGGCCGTCTGGTGCTGGCCGATGGCCTGATCGACGCCTCTGCCCAGAAACCAGAGCTGATTATCGATATGGCAACCCTGACCGGCGCGGCGAAAACCGCCCTGGGTAATGACTACCATGCGCTGTTCAGCTTCGATGACAAGCTGGCCGCTCGCCTGCTGGCAAGCGCCGCTGCGGAAAACGAACCGTTCTGGCGTCTGCCGCTGGCCGAGTTCCACCGCAGCCAACTGCCGTCCAACTTTGCCGAGCTGAACAACACCGCGAGCGCTGCATACCCGGCGGGGGCAAGCACCGCCGCAGGCTTCCTGTCTCACTTCGTTGAGAATTATCATGAAGGCTGGCTGCACATCGACTGCTCCGCAACCTACCGTAAAGCGGCGGTTGAGCAGTGGTCCGCGGGCGCGACCGGTCTGGGCGTGCGTACCGTGGCGAACCTGCTGACGGCTGAGTAATCGTTATTGCCCTCACCCTAACCCTCTCCCACAGGGAGAGGGGATGGTTTGCTCCCTCTCCCTGTGGGAGAGGGCCGCGGTGAGGGGAAATGCATCATCTGGAATTGTTATGTCCGAAACCAAAAACGAATTAGAAACCCTGCTGGAGCAGGCGGCGACCGAGCCCGCACACCGTCCGGCATTTTTCCGCACGCTGCTGGAGTCCACCGTCTGGGTGCCGGGCACCGCGGCGGAAGGCGAGCAGGTTGTCGAAGACAGCGCGCTGGATCTGCTGCACTGGGAAAAAGACGACGGCTCTTCGGTGATCCCGTTCTTCACCTCGCTGGAAGCCCTGCAGGAAGCGGTAGAAGATGAACAGGCGTTCGTGGTAATGCCGGTGCGTACCCTGTTTGAAATGACGCTGGGCCAGACGCTGTTCCTCAACGCGAAGCTGCCAACCGGGAAAGAATTCACCCCGCGTGAAATCAGCCACCTGATTGGCGAAGAGGGTAACCCTCTCAGTACCCAGGAGGTGCTGGAAGGGGGGGAAACGCTGCTGCTGTCTGAGGTGGCCGAGCCGCCTGCGCAGATGATAGATTCCCTGACTACGCTCTTCAAAACCCTGAAACCAGTAAGACGCGCGTTCCTCTGCTCTATCAAAGAGAGCGCTGACGAAAAGCCTGTTTTGCTGATTGGCATTGAAGCCGACGGCGATATCGACGACATCATTCAGGCGGCGGGAAGCGTGGCGACCGACACGCTGCCGGGCGACGAGCCGATCGATATCTGTCAGGTGACGAAAGGTGAGAAGGGCATCAGCCACTTTATCACCGAGCACATCACCCCGTTCTACGAGCGTCGCTGGGGCGGCTTCCTGCGCGATCTCAAAACTAACCGCATTATCTGATTACGGCGGGGTGAGTTTCACCCCGTTGCTTCCAGCAGGAGTAAATCCATCAGCAGCACCAGATTCGACTCAAACGACGTCACTCCTGCGGCTTCGGCGGCGAAGTGTACCGCTTCGTCATAGAGGGCAAAGTGCACGTCCGCCATCCCCGCCAGCGTATTGGCCGAGGCGCGGGTAAACGCGACGATGGTCATGCCGACGTTTTTGGCAATCCGCGCTTTGTCCAGCACCTGCTCCGTTTCGCCGCTGCGCGAGACGGCAATAAACACCTGATAGCGCGCGGCGTTGCTGAGAAATATATTACGGCTGTCCCCCGGCCCGGAGATGAACGCCGTTTTGCCCAGTACCTGTAATTTCTTGGTCAGGTACTCGGCAAAGAGATAGGAAAAACCGGCGCCGTAGAGAAAGAAGCTCTCTTTCTGGCGCAGGAGGTCGGCAAACTGCTGGCGCTTCTCCTGCGTGACCCACTGGAAGGTGTGTTGATAGTTGGCGATAAACTGATTAAACAGCGCCGGGAGTTCAGGAAGGGATTGCGCCTCGGCTGCTATATGCGGCGTGTCGGAGAGCAGTTGCTTGCAGTGCCAGATAAATTCGCTAAAGCCGCTGAACCCCAGCTTCTGACACAGCCGCATAATGGTGGCGGTCGAAACAAACGTCGCCTGCGCCAGCTCGCGCACCGTGATATTGCCTACCAGCAGCGGATGCTCCGTGAGGTGGGCGAGGACGCGATACTCCGCGCGGGTCAATGACGCTCCGCGCGTTAACAGCGTGGCCAGGCGGTTATCCATTATTTCGCGGGTTCGACAGGCAGATCTTCCCGCGCACCCCATTCGCTCCAGGCGCCGTCGTAGAGCGTGACGTCGCTTACGCCGAGCGTGGCAAGCGCCAGAATCACTACGCAGGCCGTTACGCCGGAGCCGCAGCTGGCAATAATCGGACGATGTAAATCCACGCCAGCACGGTCAAAAATGGCGCGCAGCTCGTCGGTGGTTTTCAGCTCGCCTTCAAACACCAGGTCGCCCCACGGCACGTTCAGCGCGCCCGGAATATGTCCACGCTTCAGCCCCGGACGCGGCTCGTCCGCTTCGGCATTAAAGCGAGGCGCAGGTCGGGCATCGACGATTTGCGCCGTTTTTTCATGGCTCGCGACCAGGACGTCGGTCAGGCGTTTCACCACGTTAGCGTCGAACGTCGCGTCGAATTCCCCTTCCGGCAGCGTTACGTCGCCCTGCTGGAGCGGCAGCTCGTCGCGCTTCCAGCCCGCCAGCCCGCCCGCCAGAATCGAGACTTTTTCCACGCCAGACTGTTTCAGCATCCACCACGCGCGCGGCGCGGAGAAGAGATTACCTTCATCGTAAACAACAAGATGTTTGTCTTTGCTGACGCCCAGCTCGCGCATCGCCACGGAAAACGCTTCCGGGCGCGGCAGCATGTGCGGCAGGGGAGAGGTGTGATCGGAGAGAGCTTCGATATCAAAAAATACCGCGCCAGGCAGATGCCCTTCGCGGTATTCACCTGGAACGTCACGATGTTCCTGGCCCGGAGGGGCCATACGCGCGTCAATAATCTGGACTTCCGGATCGTCGCCGTGCTCAATCAGCCAGTCGGCGGCGACAAAATATGAGGTGGACATGGGTTGCCTCCATTCTTTTCCGTAAAAAAGGATTGTCGGTGTTTTTTCTGACACCGACAAGCAAACCTCGTTCAACTCGCGAGCAAGCCCCTATTTTTTCACTGGTTCGCCGTCCTGCCAGGCTTTTTGCAGCGCAGGCCAGTAGTCGCGGTTGGCCTCGATCATCTCATCCAGAATCGCTTTTGCATGCTCCATGGTCGGCACGGTGCGGTTGAGGGTGAACGCCTGCAGGGCTTTCTCATAGCTGCCCTCGATGGTCGCCTCCACCAGAAGCTGTTCCGAGGCGAGCTGCTGTTGCAGCAGAGTCTGATGGAACAGCGGCACCTGACCGACACGGATCGGTTCCGGGCCTTCGGAGGTGATATAGGCGGGCACTTCCACCACCGCATCGTACGGCAGATTGGTTATCGCCCCGCGGTTTTCCACCATCACCAGATGTCGTTGGCGCAGGTTAAAGGCCAGCGAGCAGGCTACGTCAACGATAAACTCGCCGTGAACACCCACGTGGAAGGCATCCGGTAAAATCCCGGTGCGCTTGTACTCTTCAGCAGCAGCAAAAAGTTTTTTCTCACGCCCGTTCATCACTTCGTTAGCACGGGTATAGTCCGGGTTCTGGTGCTCCACAATCTGGTTCGGCATCAGGTAGTACTGCAGGTACGGGTTCGGCAGGTACTCCGGGAAGTTATCCATAATCGGCTTGATGTTGCGCCAGGTTTTAACCCACGACGGATCGGAGTGCTGCGGATCGGTTTTGGCCGCATCTTCCGTCAGCAGGCCAAACTTCGCGATATGCTTACGCAGCGCCGGCAGCTTGTCCTCGCCGTCCACCAGCACGCGGGTAAACCAACCGAAGTGGTTCAGGCCGAAGTAGTCCACTTCCAGCCTGCGGCGATCCACGCCCAGAATGGCGCCCATGTTGCGCATGGCGGCGACGGGCATATCGCAAATATTCAACACCCGCGCGTTAGGGCGCAGGCGGCGCACGCCTTCCGCGACGATCGCCGCCGGGTTGGAGTAGTTCACGATCCAGGCCTTCTCATGCGCGTAGCGATCCACCAGATCGATAAGCTCGACCATCGGCAGGATCGTGCGCAGTCCGTAGGCCAGCCCGCCGGGGCCGCAGGTCTCCTGGCCGACCACGCCGTGACGCAGCGGGATCTTCTCATCCTGCTCGCGCATTTTATACTGGCCGACGCGCATCTGGGCGAAGACGAAATGCGCGCCGCTGAAGGCCACTTCCGGGTCACTGGTGACGGTAAATTTGATGCTCTGGCTGTGGTCGCGAATGACCTTTTCGACGACGGGCGCAATGGTGTTCTGACGCGTTTCGTCGATGTCATAGAGGCGAATTTCGGCCAGCGGGAAATCCTGCAGGCGCACCATCAGGCTTTTTACAATACCCGGCGTGTAGGTGCTGCCGCCGCCGGCAATCGACAGAATAAATGGGGGTGTAAACATCTTTAGCTCCTTTCAGAGAAACGTCTCAACGGCTTCTCGCATTTTTTTGACATGCAGCCCGTAGACCACCTGAACGTTGTTACCTTGTTTGATAACCCCTTTCGCGCCGGTCGCCTTCAGGCGAGGCTCGTCGATGATGGCGACGTCCTTCACCGTGACGCGTAAGCGGGTGTAGCAGTTATCCACAACCTCAATATTTTCCCGGCCGCCCAGGCCCACCACGATGGACTCGCCCAGTCCGTCGTTGTTGCCTTTCGCCTGGTACTCCTGCTTGCTGTAAAGGCGTGTCTCCTGATCTTCATCCTCACGGCCCGGCGTTTTCATGTTGAAGCGCAGGATCAGGAAGCGGAACACCACGAAGTAGAGGGCAAACACGATCAGCCCGACCACGATGTACATCGGCCAGTTGGACTTCTCCGTGCCGAGCGGCAGGTTGTAGAGGATGAAGTCGATAATCCCGTTGGCGCCGATGGCGTGAACGCCCAGCAGCGAGAACAGCATCATGCCGATGCCGGTCAGCACCGCATGCACCACGAACAGCAGCGGGGCGACGAACAGAAAGGAGAACTCAATCGGCTCGGTCACGCCGACCAGCAGTGAGGTCAGCGCCGCCGGGATCAGAATCGCTTTCGCAATGGCTTTACGCTCGGGCTTCGCGGTCATGTACATTGCCAGCGCGGCGGCGGGCAGCCCGAACATCTTGCTGATGCCGCGCGCGTCCCACACTACCGTGCTGCTGAGCTGCTTCACGTCCGGGCAGGCCATCTCGGCGAAGTAGATATTGCGCGCGCCCTGATAGGTTGCGCCGCACACCTCCTGCGTACCGCCCAGTTCGGTATAGAGGAACGGCGTATAAACCAGATGATGCAGGCCTGTCGGCACAAGAATGCGCTCAAGGAAACCGTAAATGGCTACGCCGAGCGGGCCGGAGCCTTTAATAGCCAGCGCCAGCGCGCTAATGCCGTGCTGAGCGTACGGCCAGAGTTCGCTCATTACCACGCCGAGCAGCATAGAGACGGGCAACATGACAATCGCCACAAAGCAGTGTCCGGAGTAAATCGCCATCGCGCCGTTAAACTGTACGCCGGAGTATTTGTTATACAGATAACCGGATAGCGCCCCGGTCAGGATCCCGGCGAACACGCCCATCTCCAGCACCTGCACGCCCAGCACCATGCTTTGACCCGCGGCTTTCATCTGCTCAGCAGGGGCCAACTCGCCCTGTAGCTGCAGCGTGACGTTCATGGCATTGATAAACACCACGAAGGTCACCAGCCCAATCAGCGCCGCGTAGCCTTTATCGCGCGTCGCCAGACCAATCGGGATCCCGACGGCAAACACCAGCGCCAGGTTGACCAGCACCGACACGGCAGACTTGGCGATCAGTTGGCCAATATTCTGAATAAGGGGATGCCCGAGAAAAGGCAGGTATTCTGCGAGGTTACCGTTACCCAGCACGTTACCAAAGGCGATAAACAGACCGACGATCGGTAAGATAAGTACCGGTCCGTACAATGATTTTCCGAAATTTTGTAGGGCGTTCACGGCTCGTTTCATAGCTTTCTCTCTTTTTGAACCGCGCACTCGGGGTGCGTCATGGTCATAAAGCTAGCAGTCTTCAGGCGAGCTTATCCAGCTATCTTCTTGTTTTAAAAACAAATGACGTGAAAGGTAACATGTGACGTTATGTGCTGTGATCGCGGTTTCATCCCGGTGTAACGGGGGAATGCCATTCTGCGAGGCGCTTTCCAGATTCTAAAATTGGACTTTTTGTATTAACGAAACTTGCGGATAATACTTATTCGGACGACGACCAACAGGCCCCCTCTCAGGCCAGGGACAAAGGATGAAACCGTTTCGCTTAGCCGCGATCTCTCTCGCGCTGCTCACCACGTTTACACTTGTCGGCTGTGATAACAGCGATGATAAGCCTCAGGCTGCTGCGCCAGCAGCGTCTACTGCATCAACACCGAAAGCCGCAGAAAAGCCCGATGCTGAAACGCTGGCTAAAATGGCCGCCCAGAGTCAGGGAAAAGCGCTGACCCTTCTTGATGCCTCGGAAGTTCAGCTCGACGGTGCCGCCACGCTGGTGCTGACCTTCTCTGTACCGCTGGATCCGAATCAGGATTTCGCCAAAACGGTGCATGTCGTGGATAAGAAAAGCGGCAAGGTTGACGGGGCGTGGGAACTTGCGCCTGGCCTGAAAGAGCTTCGCCTGCGTCATCTGGAGCCTAACCGAAACCTGGTCATCACCGTGGATCGTGGCCTGGTGGCGCTGAACAAAGCGACCTTCGGCATTGATTATGAAAAAGCCCTGACCACCCGGGATGTAGAACCGACGGTCGGTTTTGCCAGCCGCGGCTCGCTGCTGCCGGGCAAGGTAGTGGAAGGTCTGCCGGTGATGGCGCTTAACGTCAACAATGTGGACGTTAATTTCTACCGGGTGAAGCCGGAATCGCTGGCCTCCTTTGTCAGCCAGTGGGAATACCGTAACTCGCTGACCAACTGGGAATCCGACAATCTGCTGAAGATGGCGGAGCTGGTCTATACCGGTCGCTTTGACCTCAATCCGGCGCGCAACACGCGCGAAAAACTGCTCCTGCCGCTTAAAGATATCAAGCCGCTTCAGCAGTCCGGCGTCTATATTGCCGTTATGAACCAGGCCGGGCATTACAGCTACAGCAATGCCGCAACGCTCTTTACCCTGAGCGATATCGGTTTGTCCGCTCACCGCTATCATAACCGGCTGGACATTTTCACCCAGAGCCTGGAAAACGGTGCGGCGCAGTCCGGTGTCACCGTCACGCTGTTAAATGATAAAGGGCAGACGCTTGCCGAGGCGAACAGCGACGCCGACGGTCATGCGAAGCTTGAAACCGATAAAGAAGCCGCGCTTATTCTGGCCAGCAAAGACGGCCAGACCACGCTGCTTGACCTCAAGCTTCCGGCGCTGGATCTGGCGGAGTTCGATATTGCCGGTAACCCGGGTTACAGCAAGCAATTCTTTATGTTTGGCCCGCGCGATCTCTATCGTCCGGGTGAAACGGTGATCCTCAACGGCTTACTGCGCGACAGCGACGGAAAACCGCTTCCCGACCAGCCCGTGAAGCTTGACGTGCTGCGCCCGGACGGCCAGGTGGCACGTACGATCGTTGTTCAGCCTGAAAACGGCCTCTACCGCTTCAATTACCCGCTGGATAGCGGCGCGCAGACCGGCATGTGGCATATTCGTGCCAACACGGGCGATAATCTGCAGCGCATGTGGGACTTCCACGTTGAAGATTTTATGCCTGAGCGTATGGCGCTGAACCTGACGGGACAAAAAGCACCGGTTTCCCCGCAGGATAACGTGGACTTTAACGTTGTGGGCTATTACCTCTATGGCGCACCGGCCAACGGCAACTCGCTGCAGGGCCAGCTTTTCCTGCGTCCGCTGCGCGAGGCGGTTGCTGCGCTGCCGGGCTTCCAGTTCGGTGATATTGCTGAGGAAAACCTGAGCCGCAGCCTGGATGAAGTACAGCTTACGCTGGATGAACAGGGGCGCGGGCAGGTGACCACCGAAAGCCAGTGGAAAGAGGTACACTCGCCGCTGCAGCTGATTCTGCAAGCCAGCCTGCTGGAGTCAGGCGGACGTCCGGTAACGCGTCGCGCTGAGCAGGCCATCTGGCCGGCGGCGGAGCTGCCGGGGATCCGCCCGCAATTCGCCAGTAAAGCGGTTTACGACTACCGTACCGATACCACCGTCAACCAGCCGATTGTCGATGAAAACGGCAACGCCAGCTTTGATATTGTTTATGCCGATGCCAGCGGCGCGAAAAAAGCGGTTTCCGGCTTGCAGGTTCGCCTAATCCGCGAGCGCCGTGACTACTTCTGGAACTGGTCTGAGAGCGAAGGCTGGCAGTCTCAGTTTGATCAGAAAGACCTGGTCGAAGGCGAGCAGGCGCTTAGCCTTAAGGCCGATGAAACCGGAAAAGTCACCTTCCCGGTGGAGTGGGGCTCATATCGTCTGGAAGTGAAAGCGCCTGATGAAATGGTCAGCAGCGTGCGCTTCTGGGCGGGCTACAGCTGGCAGGATAACAGCGACGGCACGGGAGCAGCACGCCCTGACCGCGTGACGCTGAAACTGGATAAACCGGCCTATCAGCCAGGCGATACCATCCAGCTACACATTGCAGCGCCGGCCGCAGGCAAGGGCTATGCCATGATTGAGTCCAGCGAAGGGCCGCTGTGGTGGAAAGAGATCGACGTACCGGCAAACGGTCTGGATCTCTCCATTCCTGTGGATAAGGCCTGGAAACGGCACGATCTCTACCTCAGCGCGCTGGTGGTGCGTCCTGGCGATAAATCCAAATCCGCTACGCCGAAGCGCGCGGTTGGACTGCTGCATCTGCCGATGGGCGACGAAAATCGTCGCCTGAACATAGCGCTGGATAACCCGCAGAAAATGCGTCCAAACCAGACGCTCTCCGTGAAGGTGAAGGCCAGCGTGAAAGAGGGGGCAGTTCCGCAGAAAGTGAACGTGCTGGTCTCGGCGGTGGACAGCGGCGTGCTGAACATTACCGATTACGTCACGCCGGATCCGTGGCAGGCTTTCTTTGGCCAGAAACGCTACGGCGCGGATATCTACGATATCTACGGCCAGGTCATTGAAGGGCAGGGCCGTATGGCCGCGCTGCGTTTCGGTGGTGACGGCGATGAACTCAAGCGCGGCGGCAAACCGCCGGTGAACCACGTCACTATTATTGCCCAGCAGGCTCAGCCGGTTACGCTGGATGCCAACGGGGAAGACACCGTTACGCTGCCGATTGGTGATTTCAACGGCGAGCTGCGCCTGATGGCGCAGGCCTGGACGGAAGATGACTTCGGCAGCAGCGAAAGCAAGGTTGTGGTGGCCGCGCCGGTTATTACCGAGCTTAATACGCCGCGCTTCCTGGCAAGTGGAGATACCTCACGGCTGACGCTGGATCTCACCAACCTGACCGACAAACCGCAAACGCTGAAGGTTGCCCTGAGCGCGACAGGCAAGCTGTCACTGGAAGGCGCACAGCCGCAGCCGGTTCAGTTGCCTCCGGGCGGGCGCAGCACCCTGTTTATTCCGGTGCGTGCACTGGAGGGGTATGGAGACGGTGAGGTGACGGCACAGGTTACCGGTCTGGAGCTTCCTGGCGAAACCTTTGCCCCGCAGCAGAAGAGCTGGAAAATCGGCATTCGTCCGGCGTTCCCGGCGCAGACGGTCAATACCGGTGCCATGCTGAACCCTGGCGAGTCCTGGACCGCGCCGGCACAGCATAGCAATGGATTCTCTCCTGCCACTCTGCAGGGGCAACTGCTGCTGAGCGGTAAACCACCGCTCAACCTGGCGCGCTACATCCGCGAACTACAGGCGTATCCGTATGGCTGCCTGGAACAAACCACCAGCGGCCTGTTCCCGTCTCTCTATACCAACGCGGCGCAGCTTACCGCGCTTGGCATCAAAGGAGATACCGATGACAAGCGCCGTGCTGCCATTGATGTCGGGATCTCCCGACTGCTGCAGATGCAGCGTGATGATGGCGGTTTTGCCTTGTGGGATAAAAACGGCCCGGAAGAGTACTGGCTGACCGCCTATGTGACTGACTTCCTGGGGCGCGCGGGTGAGCAGGGCTATAGCGTACCTGCCGATGCGGTGAACAATGCCAACAACCGTCTGCTGCGCTACCTGCAGGATCCGGGCATGATGTCCATTCGCTACAGCGATGATACTCAGGCCAGCAAATTTGCCGTGCAGGCTTATGCCTCGCTGGTGCTGGCGCGTCAGCAAAAAGCGCCGCTCGGTGCGCTGCGTGAAATCTGGGAGCGTCACGCTCAGGCCGCCTCCGGGCTGCCGCTGATGCAGCTAGGTATGGCGCTTAAACTGATGGGCGATGCGCCGCGCAGCCAGCAGGCTCTGGATCTGGCACTTAAAACGCCGCGCAACGACAGTAAAAACTGGATGGCCGATTACGGCAGTCAGTTGCGCGATAATGCCCTGATGCTCTCCCTGCTGGAAGAGTACAAGCTGCTGCCGGATGCGCAAAATACGCTGCTGAATGTGTTGTCTGAACAGGCTTTCAGCCAGCGCTGGCTGTCCACTCAGGAAAGCAACGCGCTGTTCCTGGCCGGACGTTCGCTGCAAACCTTGTCAGGTGCCTGGCAGGCGAAAACCTCCCTGTCTGATACCGCATCAGGCGGGGATAAGGCGCAGGTACAAAACGTGAGCGGCGACCAGCTCGGTGCGCTGCAGGTAACCAATACCGGCACGGCACCGCTGTGGGTACGTCTGGACAGCACCGGCTATCCGGAATATGCCCCTCAGCCGAGCGCTAACGTGCTGCAGGTTGAACGTCATATCCTGGCAACCGATGGCAGCAGCAAATCGCTCTCTTCGCTGAAGAGCGGTGAGCTGGTGCTGGTCTGGCTTGAAGTGAAAGCCAGCCAAAACGTGCCGGATGCGCTGGTGGTGGATCTCCTCCCGGCAGGTCTGGAGTTGGAAAACCAGAATCTGGCGAGCAGCAGCGCCAGCCTGCAGGATAGCGGTAGCGAAGTGCAGAACCTGCTCAGCCAGATGCAACAGGCGGATATTCAGCATATGGAGTTCCGCGACGACCGCTTTGTGGCTGCCGTGCCGGTAAACGAAGGTCAACCGGTCACACTGGTCTATCTGGCACGCGCCGTGACGCCGGGAACCTACCAGGTACCGGTGCCGATGGTGGAGTCTATGTACGTTCCGCAGTGGCGGGCAACGGGTGCGGCCAGCGGCCCGCTGATTGTTGTTCCGTAACATGCCGGGAGCACGTCTGACACGCTCCCGCTGGCTCTGGCTGGCGGGAGCGCTTCTCGTTTTATGGGGGCTGATTATCGCCGCCGATCGCCTGTGGCCGTTGCCTCTGAAAGAGGTTAACCCTGCACGAGTCGTGGTGGACGAGAAGGGCGCGCCGCTCTGGCGTTTTGCCGATAGCGACGGTATCTGGCGCTATCCGGTTACCATTGAAGACGTTTCTCCGCGCTACCTTGAGGCTCTGATCCAGTACGAAGATCGCTGGTTCTGGGATCATCCAGGCGTAAACCCGCTCTCTGTCCTGCGCGCCGCCTGGCAGGATCTCACCTCCGGAAGAGTGGTTTCGGGAGGAAGCACGCTTACCATGCAGGTTGCGCGCCTGCTGGATCCGCATCCGCGCACCTTTGGCGGCAAAATTCGCCAGCTATGGCGGGCGATGCAGCTGGAGTGGCATCTCTCTAAACGTGACATTCTTACGCTCTATCTCAACCGCGCCCCGTTTGGCGGCACGCTGCAGGGCGTGGGGGCGGCGAGCTGGACCTATCTTGGAAAACCCCCTTCGCAGCTGAGCTACTCCGACGCGGCGTTGCTGGCGGTACTGCCGCAGGCGCCAAGCCGCCTGCGCCCGGACCGCTGGCCGGAGCGGGCCGAAGCGGCACGCAACAAAGTTCTCGACCGCATGATGACCCAGGGCGTCTGGTCAGCAAAGCAGGTGAAAGAGTCCCGTGAAGAGCCGGTATGGCTGGCTCCCCGGCAGATGCCGCAGCTGGCGCCGCTCTTTGCACGCATGATGCTTGGCAAAAGTCGCGACACAAAGATTGTCACCACGCTGGATGCCGGACTGCAACGGCAGCTGGAAGAGCTGGCGATGAACTGGAAATCCCGCCTGCCGGCACGCAGCTCGCTGGCGATGATCGTAGTCGATCATACCGACATGAAAGTTCGCGGCTGGGTTGGCTCGGTAGATATCACCGACGACACGCGTTTTAGCCACGTGGATATGGTTAACGCGATCCGATCTCCGGGATCGGTATTAAAGCCCTTTATCTACGGTATGGCGCTGGACGATGGCCTGATCCATCCCGCCTCGCTGCTTCAGGACGTGCCCAGAAAAACCGGCGATTATCGCCCGGGAAATTTTGACAGCGGGTTTCACGGGCCGGTCAGCATGAGTGAAGCGCTGGTGCGTTCGCTCAACCTGCCAGCCGTACAGGTGCTGGAAGCCTACGGGCCAAAACGCTTTGCCGGGATGCTGAGCAATGCCGGGCTGCCGCTGATCCTGCCTGCCGGAGCGCAGCCGAATCTGTCGCTGATCCTGGGTGGCGCGGGCGCGAGGCTGGCGGATATCGCCGCCGCATACAGCGCCTTTGCAAGGCATGGCAAGGCGGGGCGGCTGCGCTTACAGCCGGGCGACCCGCTGACTGAACGCCCGCTGTTATCGCCGGGCTCGGCGTGGATTATTCGCCGTATTCTGGCGAACGAGGCGCAGCCGCTGCCGGACAGCGCGCTGCCGCAAATCGCGCCGCTGGCGTGGAAAACGGGGACCAGCTACGGCTACCGTGATGCCTGGGCCATCGGTCTGAATGCCCGTTACGTAATAGGTATCTGGACAGGACGACCGGACGGCACGCCCGTAGCGGGGCAGTTTGGTTTTGCCAGCGCGGTTCCGCTATTAAACCAGGTGAATAACCTGCTTCAGTCACGCTCGACCATAGACGAGGCCCGCCTGCCGCGCGATCCGCGCCCGGAAAGCGTCGGGCGGGGCGTGATCTGTTGGCCTGGCGGTCAGTCGCTGCCGGGAGGGAGTGAAAACTGTCGACGTCGTCTGTCGACCTGGCTGCTGGAAGGGAGTGAACCCCCTACGCTGCTATTGCCCGAACAGGAAGGCATTCGCGGCATTCGTTTCCCGGTCTGGGTGGATAAAACGGGCAAGCGTGTGGCGGCAGATTGCCCTGATGCAACGGAAAAAGTCCTCGATGTCTGGCCGCTGCCGCTGGAGCCGTGGCTGCCTGCGACCGAGCGTCGTGCGGTACGGGTCCCGACTTCATCAACAATCTGTCCTCCGCTCTCGCAGGATGCACCTGCGCCACTCATCCTGACCGGCGTGCGCGAAGGGGCCGTTATAAAACGTCTGCCGGGGGAGTCCCGCGTTTCGCTGCCGCTTCAGGCGACCGGCAACAGCGGCGAGCGCTGGTGGTTTTTGAACGGTGAACCGCTGAGTGTGAAAGGACGGGTTTACACATTACAGCTTGATAAACCGGGCGAATATCAGTTACTCGTTATGGATGAGACCGGGCAGGTTGCGACGGTGAATTTTACGCTGCAGTGACCTTAAAACAGCGTTCAGATGTGAGCTGTTGCTAAAACTCGTCTTATTTTAAAAAAATGTTACCTGAATCCATAGGCAATGGCGCTATTGCTCATTATAATCCGCGCCACACCATACTCCGGTATGCAAAACAACAGAACATTGACAGAGGTTATCATGGCTATTGAACGTACTTTTTCCATCATCAAACCAAACGCGGTGGCAAAAAACGTTATTGGCAGCATCTTCGCTCGCTTTGAATCAGCAGGGTTTAAGATCGTTGGCACCAAAATGCTGCACCTGACCGTTGAGCAGGCTCGTGGTTTCTACGCTGAGCACGAAGGTCGTCCATTCTTTGATGGCCTGGTTGAGTTCATGACCTCCGGTCCAATCGTGGTATCCGTGCTGGAAGGCGAAAACGCAGTACAGCGTCACCGCGATCTGCTGGGTGCAACCAACCCGGACAACGCGCTGGCGGGTACCCTGCGCGCTGACTACGCGGACAGCTTCACCGAGAACGGCACCCACGGTTCCGATTCTGTTGAATCTGCTGCGCGCGAAATCGCGTTCTTCTTCGCTGAAGGCGAAGTGTGTCCACGTACCCGTTAATTTAACGGTTTCGTTTACACATTATTTTCGTAAATGCCACGTCCAGACGTGGCATCCCTGCGCCAGACTTTGTACAATGCAACGCCCCGGACGAGCAGACCGCTTTCCGGGGCGTTTCTATTCAACCCTCCATGGGCCACAACGTGTAACAACGAGGCCGGAAAAAATTATGTCTGAACTAGTGAATACCTCCGAAGTCGCCATTCCTGCGGTTCCCAATAAAAATGGAAAAATTAACCTGCTGGACCTGAACCGTCAGCAGATGCGCGAGTTCTTTAAAGATATGGGTGAGAAGCCGTTTCGTGCCGATCAGGTCATGAAGTGGATGTACCACTACTGCAGCGACAACTTTGATGAGATGACTGACATCAACAAAGTGCTGCGCAACAAGCTCAAAGAAGTGGCTGAAATCCGCGCACCGGAAGTGGTGGAAGAGCAGCGCTCGGCGGACGGCACCATCAAATGGGCGATTGCGGTAGGCGATCAGCGCGTTGAAACCGTCTACATCCCGGAAGAAGATCGCGCCACGCTGTGCGTCTCTTCTCAGGTGGGTTGTGCGCTGGAGTGCAAATTCTGCTCTACCGCTCAGCAAGGATTTAACCGTAACCTGCGCGTGTCTGAAATCATCGGTCAGGTCTGGCGTGCCGCGAAGATCGTTGGCGCAGCGAAAGTGACCGGCACGCGTCCGATCACCAACGTGGTGATGATGGGGATGGGTGAACCGCTGCTGAACCTGACCAACGTGGTGCCGGCGATGGAGATCATGTTGGATGACTTCGGTTTTGGCCTGTCCAAGCGCCGCGTGACGCTGTCTACCTCAGGCGTTGTGCCTGCGCTGGACAAGCTCGGTGACATGATTGACGTTGCGCTGGCTATCTCCCTGCACGCGCCAAACGATGAAATCCGTGACGAAATTGTACCGATTAACAAAAAGTATAATATCGAAACCTTCCTCGCTGCCGTGCGTCGCTACCTGGAGAAATCCAACGCTAACCAGGGCCGCGTTACCATCGAGTATGTGATGCTTGACCACGTCAACGACGGTACCGAACACGCGCATCAGTTGGCTGAGCTGCTGAAAGATACGCCATGCAAAATCAACCTGATTCCATGGAACCCGTTCCCGGGCGCGCCGTATGGCCGTAGCTCGAACAGCCGTATCGACCGTTTCTCCAAGGTGCTGATGGAGTATGGTTTCACCACCATCGTCCGTAAAACCCGTGGTGATGATATTGATGCTGCGTGCGGACAGTTGGCAGGCGACGTCATTGACCGTACCAAACGTACCCTGCGTAAACGCATGCAGGGCGAGACGATTGCGGTCAAAGCTGTTTGATTATTATGCACTCACGGCGCATTATCTGCGCCGTGATGCTTAATCTTATTGAATAATCAGTCAGATTCGTGATGACTGATCAATAATTACGGTGCGTTTCATCCGACTTTCGGGCAGTATGTAACGACGTAACAACAGTTTAGCCGTTCGGGCAGGGCTGTGCTGTCATCTCCGGGCTGACAGTCTTATACTGTCTGTTCAAGGTTAACTGACCTGAAGTTTCGCGGTGCGGGTGGCATTGTGACTCACCGGCACCTGAACCCTTTTTTTCACGTACCAGTAGTTGTAGCGAATGAATACTGAAGCCACTCACGACCAACATGAAGCACTCTCCACTGGCGTTCGTCTTCGCAACGCCCGTGAACAACTCGGACTCAGCCAGCAAGCCGTTGCAGAACGCTTGTGCCTGAAGGTTTCCACGGTTCGCGATATTGAAGAAGATAAGGCGCCTGCCGATCTGGCTTCAACATTTCTGCGCGGTTATATCCGCTCTTACGCAAAGCTGGTGCACATCCCCGAAAACGAATTACTGCCAATGATGGAGAAGCAGGCACCGGTTCGTGCAGCAAAAGTTGCCCCGATGCAAAGCTTCTCCCTGGGGAAACGCCGTAAAAAACGTGATGGCTGGCTGATGAGCTTTACCTGGCTGGTGCTGTTTGTGGTTGTCGGTCTGACCGGCGCGTGGTGGTGGCAGAACCACAAGGCGCAGCAGGAAGAGATCACCACCATGGCCGATCAATCCTCCGCCGAACTCAATCAGGCGAGCAACGGTGGCGCCCAGAGCGTCCCGCTGAACACCGAGGGTGCAGCGACCTCAAGCGAGCCGCAAACAACGGCTCCGGCGACCGAAGCAGCACAGACTCCGGCCGCAACGGCTAACACCGCTGCGCCGCAGGCCCAGGATCAAAACGCGGTCGTCGCGCCTTCTCAGGCAAATGTCGATACTGCGATGAACGCCCCGGCAGCGACTCAGCCTGCGGACAATACCGCGGCGTCCCTGCCGACCGACCCGGCGGCAACAGCCGCGCCAGCCGCCGATCCAAACGCGCTGGTGATGAACTTCACGGCTGACTGCTGGCTGGAAGTGACTGACGCGACAGGTAAAAAACTCTTCAGCGGCCTGCAGCGTAAAGATGGCAATTTAAATCTGGTCGGTCAGGCTCCTTATAAGCTTAAAATTGGCGCTCCGGCAGCGGTACAGATCCAGTATCAAGGAAAACCTGTCGACCTGAGCCGCTTTATCAGAACTAACCAGGTTGCACGTCTTACCGTTAATGCCGAACAATCAGCAGCACAGTAACAGACGGGCAACGCGGGAGATTTTTCATGCATAACCAGGCTCCGATTCAACGTAGAAAATCGAAACGGATTTACGTTGGGAATGTGCCAGTCGGCGATGGGGCACCTATCGCCGTCCAGTCGATGACCAATACGCGCACCACGGACGTGGAAGCGACGGTCAACCAAATCAAAGCATTAGAGCGTGTAGGCGCGGACATTGTTCGCGTCTCCGTGCCCACTATGGATGCCGCTGAGGCGTTCAAACTGATCAAACAGCAGGTCAGCGTTCCGCTGGTTGCAGACATCCACTTCGACTACCGTATCGCGCTGAAAGTCGCCGAATACGGCGTTGATTGCCTGCGTATTAACCCGGGCAACATCGGTAACGAAGAGCGTATCCGCATGGTCGTGGACTGCGCCCGCGACAAAAATATTCCTATCCGTATCGGCGTAAACGCCGGTTCCCTGGAAAAAGATCTGCAGGAAAAATACGGCGAGCCTACGCCTCAGGCGCTGCTCGAATCCGCGATGCGCCACGTCGATCATCTCGATCGTCTTAACTTCGATCAGTTTAAAGTCAGCGTAAAAGCGTCCGACGTGTTCCTCGCAGTGGAATCTTACCGCCTGCTGGCAAAACAGATCGAGCAGCCTCTGCACCTCGGGATCACCGAAGCGGGCGGCCTGCGTAGCGGTTCTGTAAAATCGGCGATCGGCCTGGGGCTGCTGCTCTCTGAAGGGATCGGCGACACCCTGCGCGTCTCGCTGGCGGCCGATCCGG
The DNA here is from genome assembly GCF_056673305.1 of Enterobacter sp. MG-EB028. Classification (NCBI taxonomy): domain Bacteria; kingdom Pseudomonadati; phylum Pseudomonadota; class Gammaproteobacteria; order Enterobacterales; family Enterobacteriaceae; genus Enterobacter; species Enterobacter sp. MG-EB028. Next base: position 3,558,137 of record NZ_CP195079.1, on the reverse strand, counting down.
TCGAAGAGATCAAGGTCGGTTTTGATATCCTGAAGTCACTGCGCATTCGTTCGCGTGGGATCAACTTCATTGCCTGCCCAACATGCTCACGTCAGGAATTTGACGTGATCGGCACGGTGAATGCCCTGGAGCAGCGTCTGGAAGACATCATCACCCCAATGGACGTTTCCATCATCGGCTGCGTGGTGAACGGTCCGGGTGAAGCGCTGGTGTCAACCCTGGGCGTAACTGGCGGTAACAAGAAAAGTGGTCTCTATGAAGATGGCGTTCGTAAAGATCGTCTGGATAATAGCGACATGATCGACCAGCTTGAAGCCCGCATCCGCGCCAAAGCCGCGATGATGGACGAAACACAGCGTATCAGCGTTCAGCAGGTTGAAAAATAACGTGATGGGAAGCATGCCGCTTCCCATGTATGATTGAACCCATTCTTTGGGTTTTTTTTGTATTATAGAAAGAGAATAAACGTGGCAAAAAACATTCAAGCCATCCGCGGCATGAACGATTACCTGCCTGGCGAAACCGCCATCTGGCAGCGCATTGAAGGCACGCTGAAGCAGGTGCTCGGCAGCTACGGTTACAGCGAAATCCGTTTGCCGATTGTAGAGCAGACCCCGTTATTCAAACGCGCGATCGGTGAAGTGACCGACGTGGTTGAAAAAGAGATGTACACCTTTGAGGACCGCAACGGCGACAGCCTGACCCTGCGTCCGGAAGGTACGGCGGGCTGCGTTCGCGCCGGCATCGAACATGGTCTTCTGTACAATCAGGAGCAGCGCCTGTGGTATATCGGCCCGATGTTCCGCCACGAACGTCCGCAGAAAGGTCGTTATCGCCAGTTCAACCAGCTGGGCGTGGAAGTCTTTGGCCTGCAGGGCCCGGACATCGACGCCGAACTGATTATGCTGACCGCCCGCTGGTGGCGCGCGCTCGGTATCGCCGATCATGTCTCCCTGGAACTGAACTCAATCGGTTCTCTGGAAGCGCGAGCTAACTACCGCGATGCGCTGGTGGCGTTCCTGGAACAGCACAAAGAGAAGCTGGACGAAGACTGCAAACGTCGCATGTACAGCAACCCGCTGCGCGTGCTGGATTCCAAAAACCCTGATGTCCAGGCGCTGCTGAACGATGCCCCTGCGCTGGGTGACTACCTGGACGACGAGTCTCGCGAACACTTTACCGGTCTGTGCAAGCTGCTCGAAGCGGCGGGCATTGCCTACAGCGTGAACCAGCGTCTGGTGCGCGGTCTGGATTATTACAACCGCACCGTGTTTGAGTGGGTAACCACCAGCCTCGGTTCGCAGGGTACCGTATGTGCCGGCGGCCGTTATGACGGTCTGGTTGAGCAACTGGGTGGCCGTGCGGCCCCTGCGGTTGGCTTCGCGATGGGTCTTGAACGACTTGTTTTGCTGGTTCAGGCAGTTAATCCGGAATTTAAAGCAGATTCCGTTGTCGATATATACCTGGTGGCTTCAGGCGCGGAAACGCAATCTGCGGCGATGCAGCTTGCCGAACGCGTGCGTGATGCACTGCCGGGCGTTAAGCTAATGACCAACCATGGCGGCGGCAACTTCAAAAAACAGTTTGCTCGTGCCGATAAGTGGGGCGCAAGTATTGCACTGGTGCTGGGCGAGTCCGAAGTGGCTAACGGCGAAGTGGTAGTAAAAGACCTGCGCTCTGGTGAGCAGACAACGGTAACGCAGGACGGCGTTGCGGCGCACTTGCGCACTCTATTGGGCTAAGGAGAAAGACGGCGTGGAAATGTACGAGAACGAACACGATCAGGTCGACGCGATTAAACGCTTCTTTGCTGAAAACGGCAAAGCGCTGGTTGTTGGGGTAATTTTAGGTGTGGGTGCGCTGGTTGGCTGGCGTTACTGGAACAATCATCAGGCGGATTCCGCGCGCGGCGCGTCTCTGTCCTATGAAAATACCGTTAGCGCGCTTCGGGCCGATCAGCCGCAAACGCTGGTTGCGGCAGAGAAATTTGCCGCCGACAACAAAAACACCTACGGTGCGCTGGCTGCACTGGAAGTTGCTCAGCAGTATGTTGATAAGAACGAACTGGATAAAGCCGCTGCTCAGCTGTCTCAGGGCCTTGCTGCTGCCAGCGATGAAAATCTGAAGGCAGTAATCAATCTGCGCCTGGCACGTATTCAGGTTCAGCAGAAAAAAGCTGACGACGCGCTGAAAACGCTCGATACCATCAAAGGCGAAGGTTTTGCTGCCATCGTTGCCGATCTGCGCGGTGAAGCACTGCTGAGCAAAGGTGACAAAGCGGGCGCGCGTAAAGCGTGGCAAGCTGGCGTAGAGAGCAAAGCGTCACCTGCGCTGAGCGAAATGATGCAGATGAAAATAAATAATTTGTCCGTCTGAGAGGGACCCGATGCAATTGCGTAAATTACTTCTGCCAGGACTGCTTTCTGTTACGTTATTGAGTGGTTGTTCACTGTTCAGTGGCGAAGAAGACGTTGTGAAAATGTCCCCACTGCCGACGGTTGAAAACCAGTTTACCCCATCCACCGCGTGGGATGTCTCCGTGGGCAGTGGGATTGGTGATTTTTATTCCAACCTTCATCCGGCCTATGCCGACAGCGTTGTCTATGCCGCTGACCGTAAAGGTACCGTGAAAGCGGTCAACGCCGATGATGGAAAAGAAGTCTGGTCCGTTAACCTGGCGGAAAAAGACGGCTGGTTCTCCCGTAAACCTGCACTGCTGTCTGGCGGTCTGACCGTTTCCGGTGGTCATGTGTACGTGGGCAGCGAAAAGGCGCAGGTGTATGCGCTGAACAGCAGCGACGGTTCCATTGCCTGGCAAACGACCGTTGCCGGTGAGTCTCTGTCTCGCCCTGTGGTGAGCGACGGCCTGGTGCTGATTCATACCAGCAACGGCCAGTTGCAGGCGCTGAACGAAGCGGACGGTCTGGTGAAATGGACCGTTAACCTGGATATGCCAGCGCTCTCTCTGCGCGGTGAATCTGCGCCGGCTACCGCATTTGGCGCTGCCATTGTGGGCGGTGACAACGGTCGCGTGAGCGCCGTGCTGATGCAGCAGGGCCAGATGATCTGGCAGCAGCGCATCTCTCAGGCCACTGGCTCAACGGAAATTGACCGTCTGAGCGACGTAGACACCACGCCGGTTATCGTTGACGGTGTGGTTTACGCGCTGGCCTATAACGGCAACCTGACCGCGCTGGACCTGCGCAGCGGCCAGATTATGTGGAAACGTGAGCTGGGCTCCGTGAATGACTTCATCGTTGACGGTAACCGCATCTATATGGTTGACCAGAACGATCGCCTGCTGGCGCTGAGCACCGAAGGCGGCGTGACGCTGTGGACGCAGAGCGATCTGCTGCACCGCCTGCTGACCGCGCCAGCCCTGTACAACGGCAGCCTGGTGGTAGGCGACAGTGAAGGCTATATGCACTGGATCGATCCAGAGAATGGCCGCTTCGTGGCACAGCAGAAAGTGGACGGTTCAGGCTTCCTGACCGACCCGGTTGTGGCTGACGGCAAACTGCTGATTCAGGCAAAAGACGGCACGCTGTACGCGATCACGCGTTAATTACCCGTCGGTTGTAGTATACTAAACGGCTCCTGTTCACTCAGGAGCCGTTTTGACATTTTTAAAAACGCCGCGAAAGCGACGTTTATGTGAATTTTATGAGGCTTCAAACATGGTACCTGTGGTCGCGCTTGTCGGGCGCCCTAACGTTGGAAAATCCACTCTTTTTAACCGTTTAACACGCACCCGTGATGCGCTGGTTGCGGATTTCCCGGGGCTGACGCGTGACCGTAAGTACGGTCGTGCAGAGGTGGAAGGACGCGAGTTCATCTGTATTGATACCGGCGGTATCGATGGCACAGAAGACGGCGTTGAAACCCGCATGGCGGAACAGTCATTGCTGGCGATTGAAGAAGCGGACGTCGTGCTGTTCATGGTGGATGCGCGCGCTGGCCTGATGCCGGCGGACTCTGCAATCGCTAAACACCTGCGTTCACGCGAAAAGCCTACTTTCCTGGTGGCGAACAAAACTGACGGCATCGATGCCGATCAGGCTATCGCGGACTTCTGGTCTCTGGGCATGGGGGAGATCCACCCGATTGCGGCATCGCATGGCCGCGGTGTGACCAGCCTGCTGGAAACCGTTCTGCTGCCGTGGGTGGACGAAGTGAACCCGCCGGAAGAGGTGGATGAAGACGCCGCCTACTGGGCGCAGTTCGAAGACGGTGAAGAGGGCGAAGAAGAAGCGCCTGAGGATGACTTCAACCCTCAGGATCTGCCGATCAAGCTGGCTATCGTCGGCCGTCCAAACGTAGGTAAGTCTACGCTCACTAACCGTATTCTGGGTGAAGAGCGCGTGGTGGTTTACGACATGCCGGGTACAACGCGTGACAGCATCTACATCCCGATGCAGCGCGATGAACGTGAGTATGTCCTCATCGACACCGCCGGGGTACGTAAGCGCGGAAAAATCACCGACGTGGTGGAAAAATTCTCCGTTATCAAAACCCTGCAGGCAATTGAAGATGCCAACGTGGTGCTGCTCGTTATCGACGCGCGCGAAGGTATCTCCGATCAGGATCTCTCTCTGCTCGGCTTTATCCTCAATAGTGGGCGCTCACTGGTTATCGTGGTCAACAAGTGGGACGGCCTGAGCAATGAAGTACGCGAGCAGGTGAAAGAGACTCTGGACTTCCGTCTGGGCTTTATCGACTTTGCCCGCGTGCACTTCATCTCTGCGCTGCATGGCAGCGGCGTCGGTAACCTGTTCGAATCCGTGCGTGAAGCGTATGACAGCTCCACTCGTCGTCAGAGCACCGCCATGCTGACCCGCATCATGAATATGGCTGCGGAAGACCACCAGCCGCCGCTGGTTCGCGGTCGTCGCGTGAAGCTGAAATATGCCCACGCCGGTGGCTATAACCCGCCAATCGTGGTGATCCACGGCAACCAGGTGAAAGACCTGCCGGATTCCTACAAGCGCTATCTGATGAACTACTTCCGTAAATCGCTGGACGTGATGGGCACGCCTATCCGCATCCAGTTTAAGGAAGGGGAAAACCCGTTCGCCAACAAGCGCAACACCCTGACGCCAAACCAGATGCGTAAGCGTAAGCGTTTGATTAAGCACATTAAGAAAAGCAAATAATCATTGCCGATCTCACGAAGGCCCGCGTTTATCGCGGGCTTTTTTTTTGCCCAAATCATACCGCCAGTTTTCTCTGTGTGATGTCAATCACTATTCATTTTCAACCACGTTTAAATCTAAGAAAGTAGACAATCGTCGAATTTTCATCTTAAAGTCCAGGGGCCGGTACTAGACAAAACTAGCGACTGGTTATCAAATGGTTAACTAACTTTTCGCCGCATGTAAAAAATCGGTCAGATACGTAACTGGCCGGCGTACCTGCTGGTGTTTACAAGCACGACACATACCTTTCGGGAGAATTATGCAATCCTCTGTTAATCAAAAAGAGAGCCGAACGTTCTTCGGCCATCCGTATCCGCTCGGTTCGCTGTTCTTTACCGAGATGTGGGAGCGTTTCTCATTTTACGGCATTCGCCCGCTGCTGATCCTGTTTATGGCCGCCACCGTCTATGACGGCGGAATGGGGCTGGCGCGCGAAAACGCCTCGGCGATTGTCGGTATCTTTGCCGGCACCATGTATCTCGCCGCACTGCCGGGCGGCTGGCTGGCGGATAACTGGCTCGGCCAGCAGAGAGCCGTCTGGTACGGTTCGATTCTGATCGCGCTCGGCCATCTGTCGATCGCGCTGTCGGCCATCATGGGCAATAACCTGTTCTTTATCGGCCTGATGTTCATCGTGCTCGGCTCTGGCCTGTTCAAAACCTGCATCTCGGTGATGGTCGGAACCCTGTATAAAAAAGGCGATGCGCGTCGTGACGGCGGTTTCTCGCTGTTCTACATGGGCATCAACATGGGCTCGTTCATCGCCCCGCTGATTTCCGGCTGGCTGATTAAAACCCACGGCTGGCACTGGGGCTTTGGTATTGGCGGCATCGGGATGCTGGTAGCGCTGATTATCTTCCGCGTATTTGCCGTTCCGGCGATGAAGCGCTACGACAGCGAAGTCGGCCTGGACTCGACATGGAACAGCCCGGTGGTGAAGCGCAACGGCGTGGGTGTCTGGCTGCTGGCGCTGGCGGCAGGGGTGGCAACGCTCGTGACGCTGATTGCGCAGGGCGTGATTGTCATTAACCCGGTCGCGGTAGCCAGCGTGCTGGTCTACGTGATTGCGGCGTCTGTTGCCCTCTACTTTATCTACCTGTTCATTTTCGCGGGCCTGCGCCGCAAAGAGCGCGCCAGGCTGCTGGTCTGCTTTATTCTGCTGGTCTCCGCCGCGTTCTTCTGGTCCGCGTTTGAGCAGAAGCCAACCTCGTTCAACCTGTTTGCCAACGACTACACTAACCGCATGATTGGTGATTTTGAAATTCCGGCGGTGTGGTTCCAGTCGATCAACGCCCTGTTCATCATCCTGCTGGCCCCGGTGTTCAGCTGGGCATGGCCGAAGCTCGCGAGCATGAACATTCGGCCGAGCAGCATCACCAAGTTTGTAATTGGTATTCTGTGTGCGGCAGGGGGCTTTGGCCTGATGATGCTGGCAGCACAGAACGTGCTGAGCAACGGCGGGGCGGGCGTGTCGCCGTTCTGGCTGGTGGGCAGTATCCTGATGCTGACGCTCGGTGAGCTGTGCCTGAGCCCGATCGGTCTGGCGACCATGACCCTGCTGGCACCGGAGAGAATGCGCGGCCAGATGATGGGGCTGTGGTTTTGCGCCAGCGCGCTGGGTAACCTGGCGGCGGGCCTGATTGGCGGCCACGTGAAGGCCGACCAGCTGGATATGCTGCCGGATCTCTTTGCGCGCTGCTCCATGGCGCTGCTGATTTGTGCCGCAGTGCTGATCGTCCTCATTGTTCCGGTGCGCCGCATGCTGGAAAATGTGCAGACTAAACCGGCAGTTAGCGCCTCATAAACCTCGGTGTGCCGGGGCAGGCGTTACGCCCCGGCACGGTATTTTCTGAGGTGAAACTATGCAGTTAGGATTTGTTGGTCTTGGCGCGGTAGTGGAAACAGCGTATCTGCCCGCATTGCGTAACCTGTTCGATGACGCTGTTCGTTGTTTCGGCTTCGATGTTCTCCCCGCTAAGCACCCCGAAGGCGTTACGCGCAGCGCCTCGCTTGCGGAGCTTTTAGCCACCCCGCTGGATACCCTTTTTATCACCACCGCATCGCTGCACCATCTTGCAGTGCTTGAGCAGGCGATTGCCTCGCCTGTACCGCGGATTGTGATTGAAAAACCGATTGTCGCCACGCTTTCTCAAATCAAAAAACTCAACGCGCTACTGGCAACGCCCGATGTGGCATCCCGCGTGCTGGCGCTCGACCACTGGATGGCGCGCACCGAAACGGTGAAGCATTCACTGGTCGGCCATGTTTCTGACATCGTTCGCATCGAAGGCTTTTTGCAGGAGCCGAGTGGGTATAACGCCGCCGGGGAACCTGTCGCGCTCAATTTCGCGACCGGTGAACCGGATACGAGAACGCTTCGCCACCCGGACGGCGTGATTCTGGATATCGGTACGCACGTGCTGGCGATGCTGCGTGAAACGGTGCGCTATCTTGGCGGCCATGAGGATATGACGCTGCAGGTCGTCACGGCCAAAGATCGCCTGGGCCGCAATATTGCAAAAGGCGACCTGACCACGGCGGAAGGTGAGGCGCACTTGCAGGGAAGCATCAGCGGTGTGCCAGTGGAGATCTTGCTTAACAAATACGCGGGGCCTGCAGGTGGACAAAAGGGCTTACGAGTGTATTTACGCGACGGGCGCATCATCAACCACGACCGACGCGGCGCTGAAGATGTGCTGGAGCTGATTGAGGGTAAGGATATTCAGCGCTGGCATATCCCCGGTACGATCTATGAACGCTGTCTTGCCGAACACATTATTGGCGCAAAGAGCCTGTTTGAACGCGATCCGCAGGAGGTGAGCCGCACGACGCGCCGCAGAATCGAGGAGGTGGCGCTGCTGCTGACCTTGCAGCAACAGTTGCGTGGCCCGCACTGAAGACGTGGTAAAATTATCGCAGACCAGAACGCCCTGAAGGAGACATCATGACCATTACCTGCCCGGATTGCCAGGCACCGCTTGAACCCCTGAACGGGGTGGCGCACTGCGACAGCTGTAATAAAGATATTGCGCTCGAAGCCCGCTGCCCGGAGTGTCATCAGCCACTCCAGGTCTTAAAAGCCTGCGGGGCGGTGGATTATTTCTGCCAGAACGGCCACGGTCTTATCTCTAAAAAACGCGTGGAGTTTGTTCGGGCCGAAAGTTAATCGCACACGCAGCCTTCGCCTTTCTTCCACAGCTCGATCAGCGACTCGGGCGCTTCCTGCTCCGGCACCAGCACGATGATATCGGCGTAGTGCGCCTGATTTTGTCCGGTCCAGATAATCTGGATGCGGAAATAGCGCTGATCCCCGCTGCCGGGGGAAGAGACTTGTCCGGGCGGCTGGCCGCGCGGGAAGGCCTGCTCGAGTATGCTCACCAGACGCTGGCGCTGGGCCTCATTGAGCGAGGAGAGCGCGATGGTGCGCTGGCCGCTCAGCTTAGGAATAAAAGCGACGCCGCCTTCCCGGGCCAGCTCAACCACGGCGTCATCCGTCAGTTCCGGAACCTGCATTTACAGCACTCCCACCTGTTCCCAGGCTTGTTTTATTGCCGCCCCAACGTCGCTACCGGAGCGTTTCTCTCCGTGCGCTATCGTCAGTTTTGCAAAGGCATCAAAATCTGCATCCTGCGCCAGATTGCGATCGCAAACCGTGTCGTACCAGGCATAACCCGCTTTTTCCCACGCATAGCCGCCGATTGCGGTCGCGGCCAGATAAAACGCCCGGTTAGGGATGCCGGAGTTAAGATGTACGCCGCCGTTATCCTCGCGCGTTTTGATGAAATCTTTCATATGCGCGGGCTGGGGGTCTTTGCCTAGCAGAGGATCGTCGTAGGCGGTGCCGGGGTCAGACATAGAGCGCAGCCCTTTGCCGTTAATGCCCGCGGCCAGCAGCCCTTCACCAATCAGCCAGTCTGCTTTATCGGCGGTTTGCTTCAGATGATACTGTTTCACCAGCGAGCCAAACACGTCTGACAGGGACTCGTTCAGCGCGCCCGATTGCTCAAAATAGATGAGCCCGGCTTCGGTCTCGGTTACGCCGTGGCTCAGCTCGTGCGCCACCACGTCGATGGCAATCGTAAAGCGGTTAAAGATTTCCCCGTCGCCGTCACCGAATACCATCTGCTGCCCATTCCAGAAGGCGTTCTGATATTCCCGACCGTAATGCACGGTGCCGGTCAAAATAAGCCCCTTATTATCGAGCGAATCACGCTGATATTCTTTCCAGAAGAAATCATGGGTGATACCTAAATAGTTATAGGCTTCATCCACCGCCACATCGCCGTTGGAGGGTTGTCCCTCATAACGCACCTGCCTACCCGGCAGCTCCTGGGTCTGTTTCGCATCGTAGATATCGCGCTCAAGCTGACCGGCTTTATTCACGTGCGGCGCGGCGGGTTTGCCCGGCATATGCGCCATCAGGGTCTGGACGTGGGTTAAGGTCTGGCGGGCACAGCGCTGCTGCGGCTCGGAACCGCTTTCGATAATACGACGAAGAATATAAGGGGGAATAACGCTACGAAGATGGGACATGCTGCTCTCCTTATTAAAAAAGGGAATAGCAGCAGTATAGTAAGTAACCGGCGAAGAATTATCCGGTTTTGCGCTGACGCGTCTTTTTCACCGGTTTAATTGATTTCACTTCGCTTTCTACCCAGCCGTCAGACAGCCGGGTGGTAAGAACATCACCGGTATTCACCTGTTTTGCTTGCTTCAGCACTTTGCCGTCCGCTGCCGTCGTCACGCTATAGCCGCGCGCCAGCGTGGAGAGGGGGCTCACGGCTTCCAGATGGGTCACCGCATTGCCAAAACGTTCGCGGGTGGTGCTCAGACGCGCCCGGAGAGTCTCCGCCAGACGATACTCCAGCTGCTGAATGCGCGTTTGCGCGCGATAAATTTTCGGCTGCGGGTTCTGCTGGTTCAGGCGCTGCGTAACACGCTGCTGGCGCGCTACCGCGCGCTTAAGCTGCGCGTCCACCGCAACGTTCATGCGCTGACGCAGGCGTTCCAGCACGGTCTGCTGACGCGCCAGACGCAGCTGCGGGTGCTGCTGCTGAAGACGATGATGAAGCTGAGTAAAGCGGCGGGTACGGTTGGCAAGGAAGTAGTCCATTGCCATCTCAAGACGCTGCTGGCCGTTCTGAATCTGGCGCAGCAACTCCAGCTGGTTACGGCTCACCACTTCCGCCGCCGCGGACGGCGTAGGCGCGCGCAGATCCGCGACAAAATCGGCAATCGTCACGTCCGTTTCGTGCCCGACGGCGCTCACCACGGGGATAACGCTTGCAAAGATTGCCCGCGCCACGCGCTCGTCGTTAAAGCTCCACAAATCCTCCAGCGAGCCGCCGCCGCGCCCGACGATTAAGACGTCGCACTCCTGACGGGCGTTCGCCAGCTCAATGGCGCGAACTATCTGTCCTGGCGCATCGTCACCCTGCACGGCGGTGGGGTAGATGATGACGGGCAGGGAAGGGTCGCGACGCTTCAGCACGTGCAAAATATCGTGCAGAGCGGCACCGGTTTTCGAGGTAATCACCCCCACGCAGTGGGCAGGCGATGGCAGCGGCTTTTTGAACTGCTGGTCGAACAATCCTTCGGCAGAGAGCCTGGCTTTTAACTGTTCATACTTCTGCTGCAGAAGGCCTTCGCCCGCAGGCTGCATGCTCTCGACGATAATTTGATAATCACCGCGCGGTTCATACAGGGTGATATTGGCGCGCACCAGAACCTGCTGGCCGTGCTGAGGGCGGAACGTGACGCGGCGGTTGCTGTTGCGGAACATCGCGCAGCGCACCTGGGCGGTATCGTCTTTTAGCGTAAAGTACCAGTGGCCGGAGGACGGCTGCGTGAAGTTAGAGATCTCACCGCTGATCCAGACCTGCCCCATTTCCTGCTCAAGCAGCAAACGCACCGTCTGATTAAGGCGGCTAACGGTATAAATTGAGGGGGATTGAGAGGATAACATGTGAGCGGGATCAAATTCTAAATCAGCAAGTTATTCAGTCGATAGTAACCTGCTGAGAGGCAATCGCAAGCTTTTTTATAAAAAAGTGTAGATGCAATCGGTTACGCTCTGTATAATGCCACGGCAATATTTAACCACCCAGGTCAGAGATATTGCCCATGCTACGTATCGCTAAAGAAGCACTGACGTTTGACGACGTCCTCCTCGTTCCCGCTCATTCCACCGTTCTGCCGAATACTGCCGACCTCAGCACGCAGTTGACGAAAACCATTCGTCTGAACATTCCTATGCTCTCCGCGGCAATGGACACCGTGACGGAAGCGCGCCTGGCAATCGCCCTGGCACAGGAAGGCGGCATTGGCTTTATCCATAAAAACATGTCTATCGAGCGTCAGGCGGAAGAAGTTCGCCGCGTGAAGAAGCATGAATCCGGCATCGTGTCCGATCCTCAGACCGTTCTGCCAACCACCACCCTGCACGAAGTGAAAGCCCTGACCGAACGTAACGGCTTCGCCGGTTACCCGGTAGTGACCGAAGACAACGAACTGGTCGGTATCATCACCGGTCGTGACGTGCGCTTCGTGACTGACCTGAACCAGCCTGTCAGCGTGTACATGACGCCAAAAGAGCGTCTGGTGACCGTGCGCGAAGGTGAAACCCGCGACGTGGTGCTGGCGAAAATGCACGAAAAACGCGTTGAGAAAGCGCTGGTGGTGGATGCGAACTTCCACCTGCGCGGCATGATCACCGTTAAAGATTTCCAGAAAGCTGAACGTAAACCGAACGCCTGTAAAGACGAGCATGGCCGTCTGCGCGTTGGCGCTGCGGTTGGCGCGGGTGCCGGTAACGAAGAGCGCGTTGACGCGCTGGTTGCTGCGGGCGTTGACGTCCTGCTGATTGACTCCTCTCACGGCCACTCCGAAGGCGTTCTGCAACGTATTCGTGATACCCGCGCCAAATACCCTGACCTGCAGATCATCGGCGGTAACGTGGCCACTGGCGCAGGCGCTCGCGCGCTGGCTGACGCCGGCTGCAGCGCGGTGAAAGTGGGTATCGGCCCAGGCTCTATCTGTACCACGCGTATCGTGACCGGCGTGGGCGTTCCACAGATCACCGCCGTGTCTGACGCGGTTGAAGCGCTGGAAGGCACCGGTATTCCGGTTATCGCTGACGGCGGTATCCGCTTCTCTGGCGACATCGCTAAAGCCATCGCCGCTGGCGCAGCTGCCGTGATGGTAGGCTCCATGCTGGCCGGTACCGAAGAATCCCCGGGTGAAATCGAACTCTACCAGGGCCGTTCTTACAAATCCTACCGCGGCATGGGCTCCCTGGGCGCGATGTCCAAAGGTTCCTCCGACCGTTACTTCCAGACCGATAACGCCGCTGACAAACTGGTACCGGAAGGTATCGAAGGTCGCGTTGCCTATAAAGGCCGTCTGAAAGAGATCATTCACCAGCAGATGGGCGGCCTGCGCTCCTGTATGGGTCTGACCGGCTGTGGTACCATTGACCTGCTGCGTACTAAAGCGGAATTCGTACGCATCAGCGGTGCGGGTATCCAGGAGAGCCACGTTCACGACGTGACGATCACCAAAGAGTCCCCGAACTACCGTCTGGGCTCCTGATAAGTTTCCGCGCCCGGCTTCTGCCGGGCGCTCTGTTTTTGTTTCACTTGCCTCGGAATTAGCGTCAATGACGGAAAACATTCATAAACATCGCATTCTCATCCTGGACTTCGGTTCTCAGTACACTCAGCTGGTGGCGCGTCGCGTACGTGAACTGGGCGTTTACTGTGAGCTGTGGGCGTGGGATGTCACGGAAGCACAGATTCGCGAATTCAATCCAAGCGGCATCATCCTGTCCGGCGGCCCGGAAAGTACCACCGAAGAGAACAGCCCGCGCGCGCCACAGTACGTGTTCGAAGCTGGCGTGCCGGTATTCGGCGTCTGCTACGGCATGCAGACCATGGCCATGCAGCTGGGCGGCCACGTAGAAGGCTCCAGCGAGCGCGAGTTCGGCTATGCACAGGTTGAAGTGGTTAACGACAGCGCGCTGGTGCGCGGTATCGAAGACTCCTTGACCGCAGACGGCAAACCGCTGCTGGACGTGTGGATGAGCCACGGCGACAAAGTCACCGCTATCCCGTCTGACTTCGTCACCGTAGCCAGCACCGAGAGCTGCCCGTTTGCCATCATGGCGAACGAAGAAAAACGCTTCTACGGCGTGCAGTTCCACCCGGAAGTGACCCACACCCGTCAGGGTATGCGCATGCTGGAGCGCTTCGTGCGCGACATCTGCCAGTGTGAAGCGCTGTGGACCCCGGCAAAAATCATCGACGACGCCGTTGAGCGTATCCGCCAGCAGGTTGGCGATGACAAAGTGATCCTCGGCCTCTCCGGCGGCGTGGACTCCTCCGTGACCGCGATGCTGCTGCATCGTGCCATCGGCAAAAACCTGACCTGCGTGTTCGTGGATAACGGCCTGCTGCGCCTGAACGAAGCTAAGCAGGTTATGGACATGTTCGGTGACCACTTCGGTCTGAACATCGTTCACGTGGAAGGCGAGCAGCGCTTCCTGGACGCGCTGAAAGGCGAGAACGATCCGGAAGCGAAGCGTAAGATCATCGGCCGCGTGTTCGTGGAAGTGTTCGACGAAGAAGCGCTGAAGCTGGACGACGTGAAGTGGCTGGCGCAAGGGACCATCTACCCTGACGTGATTGAATCTGCCGCATCCGCTACCGGTAAAGCACACGTCATCAAATCTCACCACAACGTGGGCGGCCTGCCGAAAGAGATGAAGATGGGTCTGGTTGAACCGCTGCGCGAGCTGTTCAAAGACGAAGTGCGTAAGATCGGTCTGGAACTGGGCCTGCCGTACGACATGCTCTACCGTCACCCGTTCCCGGGTCCGGGTCTGGGCGTGCGCGTGCTGGGTGAAGTGAAGAAAGAGTACTGCGACCTGCTGCGTCGCGCGGACGCGATCTTCATCGAAGAGCTGCACAAAGCTGACCTGTACAACAAAGTGAGCCAGGCGTTCACCGTGTTCCTGCCGGTTCGCTCCGTCGGCGTAATGGGCGATGGCCGTAAGTACGACTGGGTTGTTTCCCTGCGTGCGGTGGAAACCATTGACTTCATGACCGCGCACTGGGCGCACTTGCCGTATGACTTCTTAGGCCGCGTGTCTAACAGAATAATTAATGAAGTCAATGGTATATCGCGGGTCGTATATGACATCAGCGGTAAGCCACCGGCTACGATTGAGTGGGAATGATTTCCCTCTGAATTAACACCCAAACCCTCTGCCTGTGCAGGGGGTTTTTTATTTCCTTACTTCCCTTCCCCCAACCGATACGCCAGCGCCACCACCAACGACTGCACCAGGCACAGCGTTGCCGACTGTGACCGGAACGCATCAACCTGCGCCTCTTTCACCACAAAGCAGAGATCGCTGAACGTCGCCAGCGGGCTTATCTGGCTGTCCGTAATCACAATCTGCCTCGCGCCGACGCTGGCGGCAGTTTCGCTGACCATCACCGTCTCTTCCGCGTACGGCGAGAAGCTGATCGACACCACGATGTCGCGCGCCTTAATGCGGCTGATCTGCTCGCGCAGCATCCCGCCCATGCCGTCGAGCAGGATAGGGCGACACTCGAGGTGGCTCAGGGCGTAGGTGAGGTAGGCCGCGACGCTAAAGGAGCGGCGCAGTCCGGCGATGTAGATAGTGTCGGCGTCGGCCAGCAGCTGTACCGCGCGCTCCAGCATTTCCGGTTCGGCGCGGGCGGCCAGCTGCTGCAGCGCCTGCGCGTTCGAGCGGGCGAACTCCTGCAGGATATCGAGCGGCGTTTCCGGCACGGCCTCGCTCTCCATTTCGCGGAACAGCCGGGCGCGGTCGCTGTAGCTGGCGGTCTCCTCAACCAGGTTCATACGAAACAGCTGTTTCATTTCGTTGAAGCCGGTGAAGTCAAAGGCGTTGGCAAAGCGGATCAGCGTCGACGGCGGCACGTCGGCGCGCTCGGCAATGACGGCAACCGTATCAAAGGCCACGCTGTTGGTATTATCCAGCACGTAGCGGGACACCTGCTGCAGCCTCTTGCTCAGGCTATCGTAGCGATCGCGGATTTGCTGCTGCAGTTCGTTCAGGCTGGTTGCTGTCGTCATGTTATCCCCCAAATACAGTCTTATGATTCTAAACGCAAAACCGCGTCTTTTAAATGTCGGCCATCCATCTGGCAGCAAAAATGAAACAGAAGCTTCAGTCATTTCCTCGCCCGAAATCCCTTAATAGCGCACGCGGCGTCAGTGTTGCTGGCTGTTAACATAAAAATCCATCCTTGATCACATTAATCATTATTTATTTTATTTCAACTTAAAATGGAATATTTGTTTCATATATAGTGTTCAGTACACAGCGTTCAGGTAACAGTCACGTATCAACAGCGAGAGGTTAAGGATGGAGACGGTAGCGAATTTTATTCACGGCGAATGTGTCACCGGTTCAGGCCAGCGCGTTCAGGCGATCTTCAACCCGGCCACCGGCGAGCAAATCCGCCAGGTGGTGATGAGTACGGCGCGGGAAACCGAACAGGCGATTGCCGCCGCGCAGCAGGCGTTTCCTGCGTGGGCGCGCCAGGCTCCGCTTAAGCGCGCGCGCGTGATGTTCCGCTTCAAGGCGCTGCTGGAGGAGAACATGGAGCGCCTGGCCCGCATCATCAGCGAAGAGCACGGCAAGGTCTTCTCCGACGCGGTGGGTGAACTGACCCGCGGTCTGGAAGTGGTGGAATTTGCCTGCGGTATCCCGCATCTGCAAAAGGGTGAACACTCGGCGAATGTCGGTACCGGCGTCGACAGCCACTCGCTGATGCAGCCGCTCGGCGTCTGCGCCGGGATCACGCCGTTTAACTTCCCGGCGATGGTGCCGATGTGGATGTTCCCGATTGCGCTGGCGACCGGCAACACCTTCGTGCTGAAACCCTCTGAAAAAGATCCCTCTCTTGCGCTCGCGCTGGCCCAGCTGCTGAAAGAGGCTGGCCTGCCGGACGGCGTCTTCAACGTGGTGCAGGGAGATAAGGAATCCGTTGACGTGCTCCTGACCGACCCGCGCGTACAGGCGGTGAGCTTTGTCGGCTCCACGCCGATTGCGGAATACATTTACCAGACCGCGTCCGCCCACGGTAAGCGCTGTCAGGCGCTGGGCGGCGCGAAAAACCACTGCATTCTCATGCCGGATGCCGACATGGAGATGGCGGCCAACGCCATTATGGGCGCGGCCTACGGCGCGGCGGGGGAACGCTGCATGGCGCTCTCGGTGGTACTGGTTGTGGGGGATAAAACCGCCGATGACCTCTGCGCCCGGCTGGAAAAACAGATTGCCGCGCTGCGCGTCGGGCCGGGCCTGGACCAGACGCCGGAAAACGAAATGGGGCCGCTTATCTCCTCCGCGCACCGCAGCAAGGTGCTGGGCTACATCGACAGCGGCGAGTCGCAGGGGGCAAAACTTCGCGTGGACGGTCGCGGCTTCAGCGTGAAGGGGCACGAGCAGGGCTACTTCGTCGGGCCGACGCTGTTCGATAACGTCACCCCGGAGATGACCATCTATAAAGAAGAAATTTTCGGCCCGGTACTTTCTGTGGTGCGCGTAGCAGATTACGCCAGCGCGGTGGATCTGATTAACCGCCATGAATATGGTAATGGCTCAGCGATTTTCACCCGCGACGGCGGCTGCGCTCGCCGCTTCTGCGAAGAGGTGCAGGCGGGCATGGTGGGAGTCAACGTGCCGATCCCGGTGCCGATGGCGTTCCACAGCTTCGGCGGCTGGAAGCGCTCGATTTTTGGCGCGCTCAACGTCCACGGCAGCGACGGCGTGCGCTTCTACACCCGAATGAAAACCATCACCGCGCGCTGGCCGGAAATGCAGCAGGAGACAAGCGCTGCGTTCTCCATGCCGACGCTGGGCTGACAGGAGGCGTTATGCAAACCGAACGTATGACCATGGCCCAGGCGCTGGTCCGGTTCCTTAATCAACAGTACGTCAGCGTGGATGGCAATGAAACGCCCTTTGTCGAGGGCGTGGCGACCATCTTTGGGCACGGCAACGTGCTGGGTATCGGCCAGGCGCTGGAGCAGGAGCCCGGTCATCTGAAAATCATGCAGGGGTGCAACGAGCAGGGTATCGCTCACATGGCGACGGGATTCGCCAAACAGCACCGCCGCCAGCGCATTTTTGCCGTCACCTCCTCGGTCGGGCCGGGCGCCGCCAATATGGTGACCGCCGCGGCAACCGCCACCGCGAACCGCATCCCGCTTTTACTGCTGCCGGGCGATATCTACGCCAGCCGACAGCCGGACCCAGTGCTGCAGCAGATCGAGCAGTATCACGATCTCAGCATCAGCACCAACGACTGCTTCCGTCCGGTCTCCCGCTACTGGGACCGCATTAACCGCCCCGAGCAGCTGATGAGCGCCATGCTAAGCGCGATGCGAACGCTTACTGACCCCGCCAATACCGGGGCGGTGACCATCTGCCTGCCGCAGGACGTGCAGGGAGAAGCCTGGGATTACCCGCTGAGCTTCTTCGCGCGTCGCGTGCACCACATTGAGCGTCGTCCGCCTGACCCGCAGCGTCTGGCGCAGGCGCGGGCGCTGATCGCCCGCAAACGTCGTCCGCTGGTGGTGTGCGGCGGCGGTGTGCGCTATTCCGGCGCGCATGAGGCGTTTCGCGAATTTGTCGAGACGCTGCAGCTGCCGTTTGCCGAAACCCAGGCCGGAAAGGGGGCGCTGGTAAGTGACCACCCACTTAATCTGGGCGGCGTAGGGGTAACGGGGGGAATGGCCGCTAACCAGCTTGCGCCACAGGCTGACCTGGTGATCGGCATCGGCACCCGCCTGACCGATTTTACCACCGGCTCTAAGGCGCTCTTTTCCCACCCGGACGTTGAATTCCTGCTGCTGAACGTGGCCGAGTTTGACGCCCTGAAGCTGGACGCCACCGCGCTGATTGCCGATGCCCAAACCGGACTCCAGGCATTAACCCACGCGCTCAGGGATTACCGCAGCGGCTGGGGAGAAACGATCGCCCAGGCGAAATCCGCCTGGCGCGACGAGTGCCGCCGCCTGTGGGATCGCCAGTGGCGCCCTGACGACGCGCCTGAAGTGGCGGGGCACATGGATGCGCAGCTGGCGGAATACGGCGAGACGCTCAACACCCGCCTGACCCAGACGCGGGTGCTGGGGCTGATCAACCAGCATGTTGAAGATAACGCCGTTGTGGTGGGCGCGGCCGGTTCGCTGCCGGGCGATTTACAGCGCCTCTGGCAGGTCAAAACGCCGGACAGCTATCACCTGGAGTACGGCTACTCCTGCATGGGCTACGAGATTGCGGCGGCCATCGGCGCGAAGCTCGCCAGACCCGGGCTGCCGGTGTACGCCATGGTGGGGGATGGCTCCTACATGATGCTGCACTCCGAGCTGCAAACCGCCGTGCAGGAGGGGATTAAGGTCACCGTTTTGCTGTTTGATAACGCCAGCTTCGGCTGCATCAACAACCTGCAGATGGGGCACGGGATGGGCAGCTTTGGCACGGAAAACCGCCAGCGCAACCCGGAAACCGGGCGGCTCGACGGGCCGCTGGTGAAGGTCGATTTCGCGCAAAACGCGGAGAGCTACGGCTGCCGCGCGTGGCGGGTAAACGATGAGCAAAGCCTGCTGGCAGCGCTGGAGGCGTCCCGGGCGCATCCGGGCCCGACGCTGCTGGACATCAAGGTGCTGCCGAAGACCATGACCCACGATTACGCCTCCTGGTGGCGAACCGGTGACGCGCAGGTGGCAGAGTCGTCTGCCGTGCGTGAGGCCGCGGAGCACACCCAGGCGCAGGTGAAAAAAGCCCGCCAGTATTGAGATTTCTCTTCGTAACGAAATTTTCATTTCATTTTGTTTTCCCCCTCACCCCGGCCCTCTCCCCAGAGGGGCGAGGGGGAAAAGCCCGCACTCAACCGTCCTCTCTCCCCTCTGGGGAGAGGGTTAGGGTGAGGGGCATCCCTTCCTCAATGTTGTGAGATTGATAACAAAATTTATCTCATTCATCTCAAAAATGTTAACCCGCACTCAAAAACATAATTTTCACTATTTATAAAAATGAAATAAATGTTTTATTTATAGGGTCGTTAGTTCACAGCATTCACCAACACCGGGAGCCGTTATGTTTAACATTGCTTTACTGGGCGCTGGCCGAATTGGCCAGGTACATGCAGCTAACATCGCCAGCCACGGCGCGACCACGCTCTGGTCCGTGGTTGACCCGAATCAGGAATTTGCCACCCGCATCGCCACCCAATATCAGGCCCGCCAGCAGAGCCTCATTGAGGCGATGACCGACCCTGACGTTCATGCCGTGCTGATCGCCTCCGCCACCGATACCCACGCGGATCTGATTGAAATGGCCGCCCGCCACGGTAAGGCCATCTTCTGCGAAAAGCCGGTACACCTTGACCTCGCCCGCGTGCGCGACTGCCTGAAGGTGGTTAAAGAGTACGACGTGCCGCTGTTCATCGGCTTTAACCGCCGCTTTGACCCGCAGTTCCGCCGCGTGAAAACCGACGCCCAGGCCGGGCGCATCGGCAAACCGGAATCGCTGCTCATCATCTCCCGCGATCCGTCTCCGCCGCCCGCAGAGTACGTGCGCGTCTCCGGCGGCATGTTTCGCGATATGACCATTCACGACTTCGACATGGCCCGCTTCATCATGGGCGAAGAGCCGGTGTCGGTGTATGCCCAGGGCAGCAACCTGGTGGATCCGGCGATTGGCGAGGCGGGGGATATCGACACCGCGTTTATCGTTCTGAAATACGCCTCCGGCGCAATGGCGACCATCGTCAACAGCCGCCGCTCATCTTACGGCTACGACCAGCGCCTGGAGCTGCACGGCTCCGAAGGGCTGCTGTGCGCGGGCAATATCCTGGAAAACCAGGTGCAGCACTATGGCAAACAGGGCTGCACCAGCGCGCTGCCGGAACACTTCTTCCTGCAGCGCTACAAATCCGCTTACGCCGCGGAATGGGAACACTTTGTTGCGGTATTACGCGGCGAAGCGGTGCCTGACTGCAGCGGCGATGATGGTGAACGTGCGCTGTACCTTGCGGATAAAGCGCTGGAGTCGCTGCGTAGCCAGCGCGAGATCGTCCTCTAAACACACCAACCCTACACAGAGAGACATAATAATGAAAAAACTGATCTTAGCCGCCCTCATCGCCATGACATCCGGGGCCGCCCTCGCCGAAAACGAGCAGATTGTTTTCAGTACGCCAAACCTGGCGATGCCGTTTGAAGTTCACATGCAGCGCACGGCGGTGAAAGCCGCAAAAGAGATGGGCGTGAAGCTTCAGGTACTGGACGGGCAGGGCAGTTCACCGAAGCAGGTGGCTGACCTGGAAAACGCCATCACCCGCGGGGCGCAGGGCTTTATCGTCTCCCCGAACGACGTGAACGCGGTCTCCAGCGCGGTGGATGAAATTCAGGATGCGAAGCTGCCGGTGGTCACCCTTGACCGCTCCGTCGACAGCCAGAAGAAAGTGCCGCACTTTGGCGCCAACAACTACAAAGGCGGCCAGGCGATTGGCGACTTCGTTAAAACCAAATTCCCCGACGGCGCGGAGATCATTCTGCTGACCGGCCAGCCGGGCTCCTCCTCCAATATTGAACGCACTAAGGGGATCCGCGACAGCCTGAAGGCGGGCGGGGATAAGTACAAGATCGTCGCCGATCAGACCGGCAACTGGATGCGTTCCGAAGGGATGCGCATCGTTGAAAGCGTGCTGCCCTCGCTGCCGAAACGCCCGCAGGTGATCCTCTCCGCCAACGACGACATGGCGCTGGGGGCGATTGAAGCGCTGCAAAGCCAGGGCGTGAAGCCGGGTGAGATCCTCGTAACCGGGTTTGATGCGGTGCCGGAAGCGCTGGCCCGCGTGCGCGACGGCTGGCTGGCGGTAACGGCGGATCAGCGTCCGGGCTTTGCGGTGCAGACGGCGATGAGCCAGCTGGTGGCCAATGTACGCGAGAAGAAAGCCATCACCGGGGCCGACTACCCGCCGACGCTGATCACCAAAGAGAACCTGCAGCAGGCTGAGCGTATCGGTGAGGCCGGTAACTGATATGTCCCGAGCCGCCTTTGGCGGCTCATCATGAGGAGGAGCAGACCGATGTCGCAACCCTTACTGAAAGTGACCGACCTGGCAAAAAGCTTTTCCGGCGTCTGGGCGCTGAGCAGCGCCCAACTGACCGTCGGCGCGGGGGAGATCCACGCCCTGCTGGGGGAAAACGGGGCGGGAAAATCCACGCTACTGAAGGCGCTCGCGGGCGCGCAGCCGCAAACCCGCGGGGATATCTGGTTCAACGGCGAAACGCTGCCGGTGGACGACTCCCCGGTGGAACGCCAGAACAAGGGCATTATCACCATCTATCAGGAATTCAACCTGCTGCCCAACATGACCGTCGCGGAAAACATGTTTCTCGGGCGCGAGCCGCGCAGGCGTAACCTGATCGTCGACGAAAAGGCGGTCAACCAGGAGGCGCAGGTTATTCTCGATTACCTGCAACTGAACGTTGCGCCGACTACCCCTGTCGCCCGTCTGAGCGTCGCCCAGCAGCAGATGGTGGAGATCGCCAGGGCGCTGACCCTCAACGCCCGCTTGATCATCATGGACGAGCCCTCCGCCGCGCTGAGCGACAGCGAGGTGGAAAGCCTGCACCGCGTGGTGCGGGAGCTTAAAAACCGCGGCGTGAGCATTATTTACGTTACCCACCGCCTGCACGAAGTTTTCCAGCTCTGCGATCGCTTCACCGTTTTCCAGGACGGCCGTTTCACCGGCACCGGCGCGGTGGCGGAGACTAACGTCGAACAGCTGATCCGACTGATGGTCGGGCGCGACGTGGCCTTTAACCGCCGCCCCGCCAGTGAAACCCATCATGAAGACAAACCCGTCCGCCTGGCGGTGAAGGGGCTGAGCCGCGAAAAGCCGCCGCTGGATCCGCACGGTATCGCCCTGCACGACATCAGCTTCCACGTCCACGCCGGGGAAGTCTTAGGCATTGCCGGGCTGGTGGGGGCGGGACGTACCGAGGTGGCCCGCTGCCTGTTTGGCGCAGACGCGTTTACCTCGGGGAGCTTTGAGCTGGACGGCGTGCCGTACCAGCCGCGCGACCCGCTGTATGCCCTCGATCAGGGCGTGGCGCTGGTGCCGGAAGATCGCAAAAAAGAGGGGGCGGTGCTGGGGCTGTCCATTCGCGACAACCTGTCGCTCTCCTGTCTCTCCTCGCTGCTGCAGTGGCGCTGGTTCGTGAACACCCGCAAAGAGGACGATCTGATTGAGTCCTACCGCCAGGCGCTGCAGATCAAAATGGTCAACAGCGCGCAGGAGGTGCGCAAGCTCTCCGGCGGCAACCAGCAAAAGGTGATCCTCGCGCGCTGCATGGCGCTTAACCCGCGGGTGCTGATCGTCGATGAGCCGACGCGCGGCATCGACGTGGGGACCAAATCGGAAGTGCACCAGGTGCTGTTTGACATGGCGAAAAAGGGCGTGGCGGTGATCGTGATCTCCTCCGATCTGCCTGAAGTGATGGCGGTGTCTGACCGGATCATCACCCTCAGCGAAGGCCGGGTGACCGGCGAGATCCACGGTGACGACGCTAACGAAGAACGGCTGATGACAATGATGGCCATCAACCACAACGCCCTGAACGCGGCATAACGGAGTTTCTCATGACGCAGATGATTTCTAAAACGCAGGCCCCGGTCAAACGCGCCGGACGCATCGATCCCATCGCCTTCTTCGAGCGCTTCGGGGTGCTGATTTTCATGATCCTGCTGCTGATCTTCTTCCAGTCGCAGAACAGCAACTTTTTCTCTGAACGCAATATTTTCAACATCCTGACCGAAGTCTCCATCTACGGGATCATGGCCGTGGGGATGACGTTCGTCATTCTGACCGCCGGGATCGACCTCTCCGTGGGCTCCATTCTGGCGGTGTGCGCAATGACCGCAGCGTACGTGATCAAGGGTGATAACTTCACCACCGTAGACCCGAATGCATGGGGCGGCATGAGCTGGCTGATCGGGCTGGGGATATGTCTGGCGATGGGCACGGCGATTGGCTTCCTGCACGGCCTGGGCGTCACCCGCCTGCGCCTGCCGCCGTTCATCGTCACCCTCGGCGGGATGACCATCTGGCGCGGCCTGACGCTGGTGATTAACGACGGCGCGCCGATCGCCGGTTTCGATCAGGGCTACCGCTGGTGGGGGCGCGGGGAGCTACTCGGCATCTCCATTCCGATCTGGATCTTTGCCATCGTCGCCGTCGGCGGCTATCTGGCGCTGCACAAAACCCGCTGGGGCCGCTTCGTCTACGCCATCGGCGGCAACCCGGAGGCGGCGCGTCTGGCGGGGGTCAACGTCAAGCGCGTGCTGGTCAGCGTCTACGTGCTGATCGGCTGTCTGGCGGGGCTGGCGGGCTTCATCCTGAGCGCGCGTCTGGGGAGCGCCGAGGCGGTGGCCGGGATCTCCTTTGAGCTGCGCGTCATCGCCTCGGTGGTGATTGGCGGTACCTCGTTGATGGGCGGCTACGGGCGCATCGGCGGCACCATTATCGGCTCCATCATCATGGGCATTCTGATTAACGGCCTGGTGCTGATGAACGTCTCGGCCTACTACCAGCAGATTATCACCGGATTAATTATCGTTCTGGCGGTGGCATTCGATACCTATGCCAAAAGCCGTCGCGGCGCACTGTGAGGAACACGATGAAAGAGGTTCGTATTGGATTAATTGGCACCGGGTATATCGGCAGGGCGCACGCTATCGCCTATGCCCAGGCCCCGACGGTGTTCAACCTGCGCGGCAGGCTGGTGCGCGAGATGGTAGCGGAAGTCACGCCGGAGCTGGCGGCAGAGCGCGCGCGGGCGTTTGGCTTCAACCGTTCCACGGGCGACTGGCGGGCGCTGGTGGCCGACCCGGCCATTGACGTGGTGGATATTTGCTCACCTAACCACCTGCATAAGGAGATGGCGCTGGAGGCGATCCGCCACGGCAAGCACGTCTACTCGGAGAAGCCGCTGGCGCTTAACGCCCACGACGCGCGCGAGATGGTCGACGCCGCGAAGCGGGCCGGTGTGAAAACGCTGGTGGGGTTCAACTACATGAAGAACCCGACGGCGCAGCTGGCGAAGGAGATTATTGCCCGCGGCGAGATTGGCGAAGTGATCCACTTCTACGGCACCCACAACGAAGACTATATGGCCGACCCGCGCGCTCCCATTCACTGGCACTGCTTTAAAGAGACCGCCGGGCTGGGCGCACTGGGCGACCTCGCGGCGCATATCGTCAATATGGCCCAGTACCTGGTGGGTGATATCGAGCAGGTCTGCGGCGATCTGAAGATCGTGGTCCCTGAACGCCCGGCAAAGGCCGGATCGTCAGATATGATTGCCGTTGAAAACGAGGATCAGGCCCACGCGATGGTGCGTTTTGCGGGCGGGGCGCAGGGCGTGATTGAAACCTCCCGCGTTGCCTGCGGCCGCAAGATGGGGCTGTCGTACGTCATCACCGGGACGAAGGGCGCCATCAGCTTCACCCAGGAGCGCATGGCCGAGCTGAAGCTCTATCTGCATGACGATCCGGTGAACCGTCAGGGGTTCCGCACGCTGCTCGTCGGCCCGGCGCACCCGGACTACGCCGCGTTCTGCATGGGCGCGGGCCACGGGATTGGCTTTAACGATCAAAAAACGGTGGAGGTGCGCGACCTGGTGGACGGGATTGCCGCCGACGCGCCGATGTGGCCGGACTTCGAAGAGGGCTGGAAGGTGTCGCGCGTGCTGGACGCGATTGCGCTCTCGCACCGGGAAGGCCGCTGGCTGAACGTGAACGACATTGTCTGATGAGGTATCAACGTGGAAAAGCAGTTTGATGTGATATGCATGGGCCGCGTGGCGGTAGACCTCTACAGCCAGCAGATTGGTGCCCGCCTGGAAGATGTGTCGAGCTTCGCCAAATACCTCGGAGGATCCTCCGGCAACGTGGCGTACGGCACCGCGCGCCAGGGCCTGCGCTCGTCGATGCTGGCGCGCGTTGGCGATGAACATATGGGCCGCTTCCTGCGGGAAGAGCTCAGCCAGGTGGGCTGCGATACCAGCCATCTGATTACCGATAAACAACGCCTCACGGCGCTGGTGCTACTTGGCATTAAAGACCGGGACACCTTTCCCTTAATTTTTTATCGCGATAACTGCGCGGATATGGCCATTACGGCCAGCGATGTGGACGAAAGCTACATTGCCTCCGCACGTTGTCTTGCCATCACCGGGACTCACCTTTCTCATCCGCAGACCCGCGAGGCGGTGCTGACGGCGCTGGGCTATGCCCGCCGTCACGGCGTGCGCACGGTGCTGGACATCGACTACCGTCCGGTGCTGTGGGGGCTCACCTCCTTAGGCGACGGCGAAACGCGCTTTATCGCCGCCGATAAGGTCACCCGCGAGCTGCAGGAGGTGCTGCACCTCTTCGACGTCATTGTCGGCACCGAAGAGGAGTTTCACATTGCAGGCGGCAGCAAGGATACCCTGCAGGCGCTGGGGCAGGTGCGCGCCGTCAGTCAAGCCACGCTGGTCTGCAAGCGCGGCGCGCTTGGCTGCTCGGTCTATACCGACGCCATTCCGCCCCGGCTGGACGACGGCCTGACGGTCACCGGCGTGCGCGTGGAGGTGCTGAACGTCCTCGGCGCGGGGGACGCGTTTATGTCCGGCCTGCTGCGCGGCTACCTGAACGACGAGGGCTGGGAGCAGGCGTGCCGCTATGCCAACGCCTGTGGCGCGCTGGTGGTCTCGCGCCACGGCTGTGCCCCGGCGATGCCGAGCAAAATCGAGCTGGATGACTATCTTTCCCGCGCCGCGAACGTACCGCGCCCGGATCTCGACCCGCGTCTTAACCATCTCCACCGGGTGACCACCCGCCGCCGCGAATGGCCGGAGCTGTGCGTAATGGCGTTCGATCACCGCAGCCAGCTTGAGGATATGGCGATGCAGTGCGGCGCGTCGCTTAAGCGCATTCCGGCACTGAAGCAGCTGATCCTGCAGGCCAGCCGCGAGGCGGCGAGCCGCGCCGGGCTGGAGGGCAAAGCCGGTCTGCTGTGCGACGGCACCTTTGGTCAGGACGCGCTGAACGCGATCACCGGGGAAGGATGGTGGATTGGTCGCCCCATCGAGCTGCCGGGCTCCCGGCCGCTGGAGATGGAGCACGGCAACATCGGCACCCAGCTTATCAGCTGGCCGCAGGAGCACGTGGTGAAGTGTCTGGTCTTCTTCCATCCGGAAGATGCCCACGGCCTGCGCCTGGAACAGGAGCAGAAAATTGCCGAGGTGTACCACGCCTGCTGCCGGTCCGGGCACGAGCTGCTGCTGGAGGTGATCCTGCCTGCGACCATGCCGCGCAGCGACGAGCTCTACCTGCGCGCCATCTCCCGCTTCTACAACCTGGGCATCTACCCGGACTGGTGGAAGCTGCCGCCGCTTTCCGCCGACGGCTGGACGGCGCTCGGCGAGATTATAGACCGCCGGGACCCGCACTGCCGCGGGGTGGTGATCCTCGGCCTGGACGCCCCGGCAGAACAGCTGCGCGCCGGCTTCAAAGCCGCAGCGGGGCAGCCGCTGGTAAAAGGCTTCGCCGTGGGGCGCACGCTGTTTGGCGATGCCTCCCGCGCATGGCTGAAGCACGATATTGACGATGCGCAGCTGGTGGCGCGCATCCGGGACAATTACCTGCAGCTTATCGCCTGGTGGCGCGAGCGCGGACACGCATAATGGAGACGACAATGAGTGTGCAATTAGGCATTAACCCGCTGACGTGGACGAACGACGATCTGCCTTCCCTCGGCGCGGAGACGTCGCTGGAGACCTGTCTGAGCGAAGGGAAAGAGGCCGGTTTCGCCGGCTTCGAGCTGGGCAACAAATTCCCGCGCGAAGCGCGCCTGCTTGGCCCGATTTTGCAGCGCCACGACCTGCAACTGGTCTCCGGCTGGTACTCCGGTCGCCTGCTGGAGCGCAGCGTGGAGGAGGAGATTGCCGCCGTGCAGTCCCACCTGACGCTGCTGCGTGAGCTGGGGGCAAAGGTGCTGGTCTTTGCGGAGGTGAGCGGCTGCATTCACGGCGAGCAGCAGACGCCGGTGCATCTGCGCCCGCGCTTCCCGCATGAGCGCTGGAAGGAGTACGGCGAGAAGCTCACCGAATTTGCCCGCTACACCCAGCAGCAGGGGGTGCAGATTGCCTACCATCACCATATGGGCACGGTGATTGAGTCCGCCGAGGACGTGGACAACCTGATGGCCCACACCGGCGACGAGGTTGGACTGCTGCTGGATACCGGCCACCTGACCTTTGCCGGGGCCGACCCGCTGGCGGTAGCGCAGCGCTGGGCGTCGCGCATCAACCACGTTCACTGCAAAGACGTGCGCGCCGACGTGCTGGCGGACGTCAAAAACCGCAAAACCAGCTTCCTCGATGCGGTGCTGAGCGGCGTGTTTACCGTGCCGGGCGACGGCTGCGTCGATTACCCGCCGATTATGCGGCTGCTGAAGGCGCAGGATTATCACGGCTGGCTGGTAGTCGAGGCGGAGCAGGATCCGGCGATCGCCCATCCGCTGACCTACGCCCGTCTGGGGTACAACAACCTGAGCCGCCTGGCGCGCGACGCCGGACTGATTTGAGGAGGGGACATGTCACGTCTGTTATCACGCTGGCAACAGCCGAACGCAGAGGGGCGAACCCAGTCCGTGACGCCGGAAAGCGCGGGGTGGGGCTACGTCGGGTTTGAGGCGTATGAGCTGCTGGAGGGGCAGACGCTGACGCTGCCCGCCGTCAGGGAAGAACGCTGCCTGGTGCTGGTCGCCGGGCGCGCCTCTATCACCACTCCTTCCGCGCAGTTTAACGATATCGGCGAGCGGATG
Source organism: Enterobacter sp. MG-EB028 (assembly GCF_056673305.1). Lineage (NCBI taxonomy): Bacteria > Pseudomonadati > Pseudomonadota > Gammaproteobacteria > Enterobacterales > Enterobacteriaceae > Enterobacter > Enterobacter sp. MG-EB028. Next base: position 3,529,999 of record NZ_CP195079.1, on the reverse strand, counting down.
AGCCCCTTCGAGCGCATCAAACCGTGGGCGGTGTACGTCACTCCGCAGGAAACGGTGCAGGTGAAGGCGCTGACGAAGCTTGAGCTGGCGGTCTGCGCCGCGCCGGGCAAGGGCACGTATCCGACGCGGCTGATAGCCCCGCAGGACATCGACGCCGAGGCGCGCGGCAAGGGCCACAACCAGCGCTACGTGCACAACATTCTGCCGGAAGACAAACCGGCTGACAGCCTGCTGGTGGTGGAGGTATGGACTAACGAGGGCTGCACCAGCTCGTACCCGAGCCACAAGCACGACACGGATAACCCGCCTCAGGAGACATATCTGGAGGAGACCTACTACCATCGCCTCAATCCGGAACAGGGGTTCTGCATGCAGCGGGTCTACACCGACGACAGAACGCTGGATGAGTGTATGGCGGTCTACAATCGCGACGTGGTGATGGTTCCGAAGGGCTATCACCCGGTGGCGACGATGGCCGGGTATGACAGTTACTACCTTAATGTGATGGCCGGCCCGGTGCGCAAATGGATGTTTACGTGGGAAAAGGACCACGCGTGGATTAATCATGATTATCCCGCGGATGGCGGGGGTTGAGACGGCCTTTTTTGTCGGGCGGCGCTGCGCTTACCCGACCTACGAAATCGTAGGCCCGTGCAAGCGTAGCGCCGCCGGGCGAATTGTCCTCAGTGCATCCGCCTCGCCTGCTCAATCGTCCGGGCGATGGCCTCCGGTTGGCTTACCATCGACACGTGGCTCGCCGCCACCTCGGCGGTTTTCGCATGGATCGTCTTCGCCATGGCGCGCTCAAGCTCCGGGTTGATCATTCGGTCATTCTTGCTGACCACAAACCAGCTTGGTTTATCATGCCACGCCGCGTGGGTGACCTTTTCACCAAACGCATCGGCCTTAATTGGCCCCTGCGTGGCCGCGATAGCGTTTTGTTCTTCTGGCTTCACATCCGGCGCGAAGTCCTTCCTGACGGCTCCTGTCGGCAGGAATAAATAGCCGTCAGCCGTTTTGGCAATGCCCGCGCTGCCCGGTGGTGCAGGGTAGCTTCCTGCCAGATCTGCCGTCGACTGGCCGGAATCCGGCGCGAATGCCGCCACATACACCAGCGTTTTTACCCGCGCATCGTTACCCGCCTCGCTAATCACGGTGCCACCCCAGGAGTGGCCCACCAGAACCACGTCACCCTGCGCACGGGCGATGGCCCGCTTTGTGGCCGCAACGTCATCCTTAAGCGAGGTGAGCGGGAGCTGGACGGCAATCACCTCATCGTGCTGCTTCTGCAGCAGGGCGATCACCTTATTCCAGCTGCTGCCGTCGGCAAACGCGCCGTGCACCAGCACAACGCTGGTTTTACTTTGTGCAAAGGCGCTGGCGGAAAAGGCCAGCAGGCCCGCCGTCACTACAGACAGTGCTTTCATCTTCAGACTCCTTAAAAATGGTGGACCGCCGCGTGGGGCGGAACGGTGAATTCAATGGTTTTGTGATCGAGCGGCTTGTGCGTCGGGTCGGCCAGGATAATCGTTACCTTGTGCTTGCCGGCGGGCAGTCCCACCAGGATCACCGGCTCGCCGCTGGCGTCAGCCCAGTGCCACGGCGCGCCGTCCACCACCACGTGAATGTGTCCGATACGCGGGGTTACCTTGAGCGCCTCGGGGCCGAACACCGGTTCGATGCGCAGGTTTTCGGCCCGGTACTGAATAAACACCGCGCCTTTGCTCAGCGGGCCAGCGAGCGGGGGATCGACGATCAGCCTGGCGGGCGGCTGCGGGTGTTCCAGCGGCGCAACGGCGGCAGGGCCGTTAACGTCGGCGGCGCTGAGGCCGCTCAGGGGGGCAGCGCAGACGGAAGACGTCAGGGCGAGCACAGGAAGTAACAGATGCTTGCGAATCATTTCGGTATCTCCTCGTGGGTAATGTCACGAGAGACAGCAGACCATTTTTATGTATCGCGTCTGTTTGCTTATGCGGGATTTTTGTATCGACGCGTAAGCCTGGTGGGAGAGATACAGTGCGATACATTCTGCCCGGGCACAGCAGGACGTTTGCTGGCATGGTGTCTCCAGGCGCATCCATCGGGTGCGGAAACTAACCGGAGAAAACATGATGAATAGTCAAAAAGTCGCTTTGGTTTTCGGCGGGGCGCGTGGTATTGGCGCGGCTATTGCGGCGCGGCTGGCGAAGGAAGGGTATCGCGTTGCCGTGACGTGGGTATCAGGCCCGGATCGGGCTAATGCGCTTGTCTCATCCATTGCTGATGCGGGCGGGCAGGCGCTGGCAATTAACGCGGATAGCGCGGATGCTGCCGCTATACAGGCTGCGGTTGATACCACAGTTAGACATTACGGCAGGCTGGATGTCGCCGTAGTGAACGCAGGCGTACTGCGGCTGGGGATGCTTGAGGAATACTCGCTGGAAGATCTGGATGCCACGCTGTCGGTGAACGTGCGCGGCGTTTTCCTCTCCATTCAGGCGGCGGTAAAAGGGATGGCGGAAGGCGGAAGAGTGATCACCATTGGCAGCAACACCGCAGTGCGGACCGGGCATGCGGGAAGCAGCGTTTACGCAATGAGTAAAGCCGCGGTGGCTGCGATGGTGCAGAACCTGGCGCTGGATCTGGCACCTAAGCGGATCACTATTAACAATATCCAGCCCGGCCCCATCGCCACGGATATGACGGCCGGAATGGCGGAGCAGATCGTGGCGCATATCCCTTTGCAGCGCATCGGGCAGCCGGACGAGATCGCATCGCTTGCCGCATGGCTTGCTGGCGAGGAGTCCGGATATATGACGGGGGCGAGCCTGACAATTGACGGTGGCTTTGTGCTCTAGTCGCTCAGGGCTGGGAGGCCCTGTTGCTGTTGCGATCTCAACATACTTACGGCCAGGCCCGCGATAATTAACGTCAGGCTCATCGAAAACCACAATGTGCCCGTAATACCCAGCGTTTTATTCAGCCATGCAAAGGCAAACGGAGAAGCTGCGGCCATCAGCTGCCCCGGGATGAGAAGCATTCCTGTACGGCTGGCGTAACGTTCCGCGCTGAACAGCTCCAGCGGCAGGGTCGCTTTGATAATGGTTACCAGCCCGTTAATTGCGCCATAGCCCAGCACAAATCCGGCGGCACACCAGACAAACAGGGTGCTGCTCAGCCCGATGAGAAAACAAAGCGGCATGGCAATGGCAGTAAAAAGCGTAAGTTTTAAAGGGGTTAAGCGTGCTCCCGCCAGCACCTCCATAAAGCGTGCGCCCGTCTGGCCGATCCCCCACAGCATGCCGACCGCGACCGGCAGGCCGAAACTGGCGATAAACTCGGGGAGGTGGGTAGAGGTCCCGCTTGAGACAAAGGTAATGAGCGCAATAAAGGTCGCATACAGCCAGCTGTTACGCCTGTCTTGGGGCGAGACCGGCGCGCTCGCTTTTGGCTTCACCACAAAGCGCTGACGCGGGAAGTGGCGAAGAAGCAGGGCGCTCAGTAATCCGGACAGGGCGTAGATCTTCAGCGCGTCCTGCCATGCCATCACATTGAGTAAAGCCTCTCCCAGCGGCCAGAAGACGGCGGACGCCAGCCCGCCCATCAGCGTAATACGTGAGATGGTCCCGCGTGCCTGCTGGCCGTAAAGGTTAACCAGCGCGGCGAACAGTGCGTCATACAGCGACAGGCGCATCCCGAGGCCGCACAGTAGCCAGGCGCAGTACCAGCCAGACAGCGTCCGGGTATACGCCATACCGGCGCAGCTTGCAGCAATCAGCAGCGTTCCGCCCATCACCACCCTCTGTCCGCCAAAGCGCGCCAGCAGACGGGCGACGTAAGGGGAGACCGCCGCCATCACCAGCATCGCCAGCGTCAGGCCGAGGTAAATCTGCGGTGCTGACCAACCCCGGTCGGCTGAAATCGCCCGCGCAAAGGTGCCGGGCATATAAAATGAGATCCCCCAGTTGAGGAGTTGATGACATCCGGCAGTGAGGGCAAGGCGACGAGGCAGGGCAGGTGTTTCCATTGTTTTTCATTCCGTTATGCAGTTGTCCTGAGCATAGCGAGCGCGGTATTGTGCTGGCAGGCCTGCAACCTTATGCGCTGTATAAGAGAAACTTTGAATGACGACGCTTAACCTCGGCTATCTCGCGACGTTCCGCCTGGCGATCCAGCGCGGCAGCTTTTCGGCGGCGGCGGATCTGCTGGGCATTTCCCAGCCCGCGGTCAGCATGCAAATACGCCAGCTGGAGCAGTTTCTGCAAACGCGGCTGGTGGAACGTACCGGGCGGGGCATTAAGGCCACGGCGGCCGGAGAGGCATTGCTGGCGCACGGGGAGCGCATTCAGCAGGTCGTGGACGAAACCCTCCTGTCCGTGAGCGCGTTCAGCCACGATGTCAGCGGGACCATTACCCTTGGCACGGGGGCGACGGCCTGCATCCATCTTCTGCCACCCCTGCTGGAGCAGCTGCGCCGCGACTATCCGCTCCTGCGGGTGGGCGTAACAACGGGCAACACCCTCGATATCGTCAGGACCATCGAAGAGAACCGTCTTGATATGGGGCTGGTGACGCTGCCGGTGAGCGGCAGAGCGCTGGACGTTATGCCGGTGATGGACGAGGAGTTTGTTTTTATCGCGGCGCAGGAGCAGCAGGATGCTTTCCGGGAATTAACCCCACAGGCGCTCCATGCTCAGCCGCTGATTGTCTTTGAGTCAGGCAGCAGTACGCGGGCGCTGATTGATGGCTGGTTTGCGGCCAATGGGTTAGCGATCGCGCCGGTGGTGCAGCTTGGCAGCATTGAGGCGATTAAGCGTATGGTTCGCGTGGGGCTGGGCTACAGTATCGTTCCGCGAATGGCGGTTGAGCATGACGCTGACCGTGAAGGGCTCTGCGTCATGTCGCTCACGCCCATGCTGCAGCGGCAGCTGGCCATCGTGATGCGGCAGGATAAGATCCTCAGCAAAGGGATTGCCGGGATTATTCGGCTGGTGCAAGACACTGCGGCGGGCTAGCGGTCAGCGGCGTCGACGTTCAGGCTGGACTGCTGTGACTGGGTTTTGTCCTGATGGTGATACCAGGCGCCGATGGAAGAGTAAACGAAGCGGCCAAAGAAAAACAGAAAGCTGATGAGCAGTATGATGCGGGTCATTCGGGTGTTAAAACGGTGTCGTTTGCGCATACGCGTGGCCTGACTCACTCTCTTTTTTCCTGGGCATGCCCTTTTGGGCGACGGGGATATTAAGGCACAGCGGAAAGAGAGGGTCAATTCCGTCATGTGTAAATAACCGTCAACGTATACATTAATTATTGTTATTGAAATTAATAATTGCATTTACCATATTGATAATATGAAGAAAATTATTTCAAAAAAACGCTATGCAAGGCTTATTTGCGTAAAATAGTTTGATTTATGTCAACGGATTCCCGGCCCTGATATTTAAAATCCCTCCTCCATACCGTTCGCCCCGCACGTAGCCGGGCGGCGCCAGGTCAGGTTGGATGCCTGTCTTTATTTTCCCTCTGGAGAAAAAGGGGTTTAACCGGGCATCTATGAACATTTTCGCTTTCCTGAAAAACAATAAACACCGCTGGTGGGCATTGCCGCTTATTTTACCGGTGGTTTTACTTCCCGTACTGAGCGTGGCGAATACGTTCACGCAGCTGGGCGACGGGATAGTGGCACTTTATTATTTACCGCTCTCGTTTTTGCTTTCGCTGATGATGTTTTTTGGTCCTGGAGCTCTTCCCGGGATCGTGTTGTCGCTGTTTATCCGCTATTACCCGTCGGTCGGGATGTTTGAAACCGTTGCAGGCGTGCTCCATTTTATCGTCCCTTTAGTGCTGAGCTGGGGCGGCTACCGGGTGTTTGCGCCCAGACGCAATATGACGGCGTACGGCGACGTACGGTTGATGGCGCAGCGCATCTTCTGGCAGGCCTTCTGTCCCGCGACGCTGTTTCTGGTGCTGTTCCAGTTTGCGGTGTATCTGGGCGTATATGAGAGCCGCCAGAGCCTGGCGGGGCTTAACCCCCTCAATATTCGCACGCTGATCAACTATCAGGCCTTGCTGGTCAGCGGCCTGACGGGCGTGCCGTTAAGTTATCTGCTGATCCGCCTGATTCGTCATCCGCGCTATCTCAAAAGCCTCGTCTCGCAGATCCGTACCCAGATAGACAAAAAGGTGACGTTCGCTGAGTTTCTGATTTGGGCCATTGCGCTTGGCGGGCTGCTTTCGCTGCTGCTGCTCCCGATGAATGAAAACAGTTCGATTTTCACCACTAACTACACCCTGTCGCTGCTGATGCCGGTGATGCTCTGGGGCGCGATGCGTTTTGGCTATAAGCTGATTTCGATTATCTGGATCCCGATCCTGCTGGTCTCTATTCACTATTTTTACCGCTATATCCCTGTGAACCAGGGGTACGACATTCAGCTGGCGATCACCTCTTCCAGCTATCTGGTCTTCTCGTTTGTGGTGATTTACATGTCGATGCTGGCGACCCGGCAGCGAGCGGTGAACAAACGCGCCCGCAGGCTGGCGCTGCTCGACCCGGTCCTGCATATGCCTAACCTGCGCGCGCTCTCGCGCGCTCTGGCGAAAAACCCCTGGTCGGCGCTCTGTTTACTCCGCGTTCCGGAGCTGGAAATCCTGGGCCGTAACTATGGCGTGTTACTGCGTATTCAGTACAAACAGCAGCTGGCGCAATGGATTAATGGCACGCTCCAGCCCAATGAGCAGGTCTATCACCTGACGGGCTGTGACATGGCGGTTCGCCTTAACGCCGAATCGCACCAGCAGCGGATTGAAACCCTGGACGAGCACATCAAGCAGTTTCGCTTTGTCTGGGACGGCATGCCGCTGCAGCCGCAGGTGGGCGTGAGCTACTGCTATGTGCGTTCGCCGGTTAACCACCTCTATCTGGTGCTGGGTGAGCTGGGCGTGGTTGCCGATCTGTCGCTCTCCTCTAACCACCCGGAAAATCTTCAGCAGCGCGGAGCCGTGCATATGCAGCGCAGCCTGAAGGATAAAGTCGCGGTGATGAGTCGCCTGCAGCGTGCGCTGGATAGCAACGCATTCACGCTGCTCGTTCAGCCCGTGCGCGGCCTGCGTGGCGATAGCTATCACGAGGTCCTGCTGCGGATGACAGACGCAAACGGACTGTTGATCTCCCCTGAACAATTTCTGCCGATAGCCCAGGAGTTTGGCCTCTCTTCGCGGGTGGATTTGTGGGTGCTGGAGCATACGCTGCGCTTCCTTGCCGCGCATCGCGAACGGCTGCCCGGCCAGCGCTTTGCCATTAATCTGGCCCCTTCAACGGTGTGTCGGGTGCAGTTCCCGCTTGAGGTGAGCCGCCTGCTGGTGAAATATGCCATTGAGCCGTGGCAGCTGATCTTTGAAGTCACGGAGTGCAGCACCTTCTGCAACGCGGAGCAGGGGCTCCACATTCTCCGGCAACTGCAGAACATGGGGGTGCGCATTGCGATTGATGATTTCGGTACCGGGTATGCGAGCTACGCGCGGCTGAAAAGCGTGGATGCGGACATTCTCAAAATAGACGGCGACTTCATCCGTAATATCGTCAACAACAGTCTGGATTACCAGATTGTGGCGTCTATCTGCCATCTGGCGCGCATGAAGAAGATGCTGGTGGTGGCGGAATATGTCGAGACCGAAGAGATACGTAGCGCGGTTCACGCGCTAGGTATCGATTATGTGCAGGGCTATCTGATTGGCAGACCGGCACCGCTTGAGTCACTACTGGAAGCTGAGGCGTCCACCGCGGACGCCTGAGCCGTTACGCGGCGACGTCGGCGCTCTCTTCCTCGATTTTGAGCATCCAGCCGGTGACAGCTTCCCAGTACTGCTGCTCTTTTTCCAGGTCCAGCAGGACCAGCGCGTTCTGGCTAAACCAGTCGTGCGGGAAGCTCAGCGTCCAGTGGTGATCGTCGGTTTTCAGCTTCAGCGTCGGCGGCGTGGTGGTCGCCTGCCGCTGATTATTCAGCAGCACGCCCAGACGCAGAAGCTGAATTAACGGCAGGAACTGCTTTTTCTTAAACAGCGTGAAGCGCGGCAGATCGTCGAGCTTGATGGCTTTGCGGTGATAGCGCACCAGGGTTGCCATCATGCTTTGCTGCTCCTGGTTGAAGCCGGGCAGATCGCTGTTTTGCAGAATATAGGCCGAGTGGCGGTGCATCCCGCTGTGGTTGATGTTCAGCCCCACTTCGTGCAGCATCGCGGCCCATTTCAGCAGGGCGGCAAGCTGCGGGTGCGCGAGCTTGGGGTTCTGCTCCTGCCACTGTTCGTACATCTGCACCGTGGTTTCCAGCACGCGCTTCGCCTGCTCGCGGTCGATGTTGTACTGGTTGGCCAGGCTCTGGGCGGTGCGGCTGCGAATATCCTGATGACGGAAGCGGCCTTCCATCTCATACAGCACCCCCTCACGCAGCGCGCCGTCGGAGAGGCGCAGCTCTTTAATCGCCAGCGCGTCGAATACGCCGCAGAGAATAGCCAGACCCGGCACGAAGACTGCCTTACGCTCGTCGGAAAGCCCCGGCAGGCTTAAGGCGTCAAAACTTTTATGCTTCAGCACCTCTTCAGTCAGCAGGGTCAGGCGTTCAGGCGTGATAAAGCCGTCTTTTTCACCCATCGCAAGCAGCACCTCATGCGCCGCCTTGATGGTGCCCGACGCGCCCAGCGCCACGTTCCAGCCCTGAATGCGGTACTGCCAGGCCAGGTTTTCCAGCTTCTGGATCGCAGCCATTTTCGCCCGCTGGAAGTTCTCGCGGGAGATGGTGCCGCCCGGGAAGTACATCTGCGCGAAGCTGACGCAGCCCATACGACGGCTCTCCACCAGGCGAGGCTCAAAATCTTCGCCGATCACTAGCTCCGTTGAGCCACCGCCGATGTCGATCACCAGCTTGCGGCCTTTTTCCGGCTGGGTGTGTTCAACGCCCATGAAAATCAGACGCGCTTCCTCATTACCGGAGATGATCTCAATCGGGTAGGGGATCACTTTTTCGGCCCGCTTGAGGAACTCCGGCGCGTTCAGCGCCTGGCGCAGAGTGTGGGTGCCCACGATGCACACGCTGGAGGGCGAGAAGCCCTGCAGGCGTTCAGCAAACAGCGACAGGCAGTTCAGGCCGCGCTCCATCGCCTCTTCGCTGAGCATGCTGCGCTCATCAAGCCCATCCGCCAGGTGTACGCGCTGCTTCAGACGACCGATGATCTGCAGCGCGCCATCCACCTCACGGGCGATGACCATGTGAAAACTGTTAGAGCCAAGATCGACCGCGGCGAATTCCTGCGGGCGTGGGGTCTTATCATTTATCGGCATAGGTTAATCGGGTTGCTCGAGTGATTTGATATAGTCGTAAATCGCCAGCTGTGACCGCACTTTACGGCGATTGCCGCGCGGTACGTAGCGGTTACTGAGTTCTTTGTCGATATAGCGCGCTTTTACCGTATCGCTGAACAGGATCTCGATAATGTCGAGGATACGCTGTTTCAGACGCGGATCCAGCAGCGGGGTTGCGACTTCAATTCGATAGTCAATATTGCGCGTCATCCAGTCTGCCGAAGAGAGATAGACCTGTTTATCGCCCGCATTATCGAAAATATAGACCCGATCGTGCTCCAGGTAGCGGTCAACGATGCTGATAACGCGAATATTGTCGCTAATGCCTTCCAGTTCGGGGATAAGCGAGCACATGCCGCGGATCAGCAGGTTAACCGGCACACCGGAGCTGGACGCTGCATACAGCCTGTCCACCAGTCCTTTGTCGACCAGGTTGTTAAGCTTCAGCGTGATGCCGGACGACAAGCCTTTCTGGGCATTAGCGATCTCTTTATCGATCATATCGTACAGCAGGCGGCGCGAGTTCTGCGGGGAGACCAGCAGATAATCGAAGCTTACCGGGCGGTACGGGTTTTCGATAAAGTTAAAGACCCGGCGCACCTCGTTAGTGATGCGGGCATCTGCGGTTAAGAGCGAGTAGTCGGTATAAATCCGTGCGGTTTTTTCGTTAAAGTTCCCGGTGCCGATGTGGGCATAACGCACCACGTCGTCGCCCTCTTTGCGCGAAATCAGGAACAGCTTGGCGTGAATTTTCAGCCCCGGCGCGGAGAAGATCACGTGCACGCCCGCTTCCGTCAGACGGCGCGCCCAGTGAATGTTTGCCTCTTCGTCGAAGCGCGCCTGCAGCTCAACCACCACGGTCACTTTTTTGCCGTTGTGCGCCGCGTGGATCATCGCGTCGATGATGCGGGAATCTTTTGCCACGCGGTAGATGTTGATTTTGATCGCCAGCACGCTCGGGTCGAAGGAGGCCTGACGCAGCAGCTCCAGCACGTGCTCAAACGTGTGATACGGATAGTAGAGCAGCACGTCGCGCTCGCGAATGGCGTCGAACCCGTTGCGGAACTTATCGAACCACAGATGGCGCAGTCGCGGCAGCGGCTTGTTCACCAGATTGGCTTTGCCGACGTTCGGGAAGCCAATAAAGTCTTTAAAGTTGTGGTAACGGCCACCCGGCACGATGGAGTCATAGCGCGAAATGGTCAGTTTCTCGCGCAGCATCTCCACCATGGCGTCCGGCATATCGCGCTGATAGACAAAGCGCACCGGCTCGGCCGTCAGGCGCTGTTTCAGGCTGGAGGACATTAGCTCCATCAGGCTGGCTTCCATCTCGTGCACCAGGTCATATTCGGCGTCACGGGTCATCTTCATCGAGTAGGCGTTTAAGGCATCGTAATCGAAGAAGCCTTTGAAGATGTCGTCCAGACAGTAGCGCAGGATGTTATCCAGCAGGATCATCGGCTTGCGTCTGCGCGGGGTCTCCGGCGGCAGGTTCACAAAGCGCGGAACCTTATCGGACGGGATCTCCAGCAGGGCGTAACGGATGGATTCACCGCGAATAATTTCCACCGCCAGGTAGGTGTAGTCATCCTTGAGGAACTGTACCAGGTCGGTTTCGCGGTTGATGAGAATCGGGGTAATGTGCTGGCGCAGGTAGTGTTTAAAGTAGTGACGCAGCCAGCTTTGTTGGTTAACGGAAAGCTGACGTTCGTTAATCAGGAAGATTTGATTGCGCGCCATCTCCAGCAGCAGTTCGTTATACAGGCCGTCAAATTCCTGATCGGCTTTCAACACGCGGGACTGGATTTTGCCCAGCAGATGCCGCGAGTGCGAGTTTAAGCCCTGTTCTTCGCTGATGATGATCCGTCTTTTCAGCTCGGCAAAGCGAACCTTGTAGAACTCATCCAGGTTGTTGGAATAAATGCCTAAAAAACGCATGCGTTCGATCAGCGGGTTACTTTTGTCTGCCGCTTCCTGGAGTACACGTTCGTTAAATGCTAACCAGCTTAGCTCTTTCTCGATATATAACTTTTCCTGACCCATTACAGCTCACACTCCAGTTCAATCACAGGACGTGGTAAATCCGTCTCGTCCTTATTATGGCGAGCATTTCCACGATATGTCCAACAGTGCCAGAAAAGTATGACAGTTATTTTTTTTGTTGGGGATTTTAGCGGGTTGGGGGAGGGAATATCGGGTAATGCAATGTACAGGTCGGGTAAGCGCAGCAGCGCCACCCGACATAACAGACTACTCTTCCGCCGCATAGCCCTGCGGGGGTAACTTCACGCCGTCCAGCCATGCCGCGCCGTCGCGCATCTCCAGACGCCCGTCGACAAACCAGCTCACCACCAGCGGGTAAATGGCATGTTCCTGGGCCTGCACGCGCTCGGTCACGTCTTCTTCGCTGTCGCCGTCAAAGACCGGGACTTTCGCCTGCAGGATAACCGGGCCGCCGTCCAGCTCGTCGGTGACGAAATGGACAGAAGTGCCGTGCTCCTCGTCGCCGTTTTCCAGCACCTGACGATGGGTGTGCAGGCCGGGATATTTTGGCAGCAGGGAAGGGTGAATATTCAGCAGACGACCGGCGAAGTGTTCGACGAAGGCCGGGCTCAGAATACGCATATAGCCCGCCAGCACGACCACGTCTGGCGCGTAGGCATCAATCTCATGCACCAGCTCGCGGTCAAAGGCTTCACGCCCGGCGAACTGGCTGGCTTCCAGCGCGTGCGCAGGAATGTTCGCTTCCCGCGCGCGCTCAAGGCCGAACGCGTCGGCCTTGTTGCTGAAAACTGCCCGAATGGTGCCATTGATTTTCTTCTGTTTGCAGGCGTCTATGATTGCCTGCAAATTGCTTCCGTTGCCGGAAATGAGCACCACGATGTTTTTCATTCAATGACCACACGCTGTTCGGAATCGGAGGCTTTAATCGTACCGATTTTCCACGCGTTTTCACCTTTCTCTGTCAGCAGCTTAACCGCTTTATCCGCTTCGCTTGCCGGCAGGGCGATAACCATGCCCACACCGCAGTTAAAGGTGCGGTACATTTCGTGAGAGCTCACGTTGCCTGCGGTCTGCAGCCAGTTAAAGACGGCCGGCCACTGCCATGAGGATTCGTCGATCACCGCCTGGGTGTTGTCCGGCAGGACGCGCGGGATGTTTTCCCAGAAGCCGCCGCCGGTCAGGTGAGCGATAGCGTGCACGTCAACGTTCTCGATAAGCTCGAGCACGTTCTTCACGTAGATGCGGGTTGGGGCCAGCAGGTGGTCAGCCAGCGGTTTGCCGTCCAGCTCGGTGGTCAGCGGGTCGCAGCCGCTCACTTCGAGGATTTTACGTACCAGAGAGTAACCGTTAGAGTGCGGGCCGCTGGAGGCCAGCGCGATCAGCACATCGCCATCGGCCACTTTGCTGCCGTCGATAATTTCTGATTTTTCTACTACGCCGACGCAGAAGCCCGCGACGTCATAATCTTCGCCGTGGTACATGCCCGGCATTTCAGCGGTTTCACCGCCTACCAGCGCACAGCCGGACTGCAGACAGCCTTCGGCGATACCGTTAATGACGCTGGCTGCGGTATCCACATCCAGTTTGCCGGTCGCGTAGTAATCGAGGAAGAACAGCGGCTCTGCGCCCTGAACCACCAGGTCGTTCACACACATCGCGACCAGATCGATACCGATCGTGTCGTGACGTTTTAAATCCATCGCCAGGCGCAGCTTGGTGCCTACACCGTCAGTACCCGAGACCAGAACAGGTTCACGATATTTTTGCGGCAGCGCGCACAGTGCGCCGAATCCACCCAGACCACCCATCACTTCCGGGCGGCGGGTTTTCTTCACCACACCTTTGATTCGGTCAACCAGCGCATTACCTGCGTCAATATCAACACCGGCATCTTTGTAGCTGAGAGAAGTTTTGTTGGTCACGGCTTAAATCCCCACGCGATTGCATAGCTAGTAAGAAAAATCGGCGCAATTCTAACAGTCCAGGCAAACGTTTGCGAGCCTATTCTGGACGTGAGGATCTTTTTTTCTGCATAGCCTGTAAATGCAGCCAAACTTGACTCCGTTCACGAAAATGAAACCGGTTTCGGAGAACTGCTTGCAACGGATATCCCCTTTGCACATCATCGAAATGAAACCGGTTTCTGTAATTGTTTTTGCAGAAAATAACGCAGAATGAGGGAAAGCGAATGTCAGGATTTAAAGCAGATTTTCTGTGGGGTGGGGCCGTGGCGGCACACCAGCTTGAGGGCGGCTGGAAAGAGGGCGGCAAGGGCGTAAGCGTGGCCGACGTGATGACCGCGGGCGCGCACGGCGTGCCGCGTGAAATCACCAACGGCGTTCTGGAGGGGAAAAACTACCCTAACCATGAGGCCATCGATTTCTACCACCGCTATAAAGAAGACATCAAACTCTTTGCCGAGATGGGGTTCAAATGCTTCCGTACCTCCATCGCCTGGACGCGCATCTTCCCGAAAGGCGACGAGCTTGAGCCGAACGAGGAGGGCCTGAAATTCTATGACGATCTGTTCGACGAATGCCTGAAGTACGGCATTGAACCGGTTATTACGCTTTCCCACTTTGAGATGCCTTTCCACCTGGTCACAGAATACGGCGGCTGGCGCAACCGTAAGCTGATTGACTTCTTTGTCCGCTTTGCGAAGGTCGTTTTCGAGCGCTACCAGCATAAAGTGAAGTACTGGATGACCTTTAACGAGATCAACAACCAGGCCAACTTCCACGAAGACTTTGCGCCGTTCACCAACTCCGGGCTGAAATATGCGCCGGGTGAAGACCGCGAGCCGGTGATGTTCCAGGCCGCGCACTACGAGCTGGTGGCCAGCGCCCTGGCGGTGAAGGCGGGGCGCGAGATTAACCCGTCGCTGCAGATCGGCTGCATGATTGCCATGTGTCCCATCTATCCGCTGACCTGCGCGCCGGACGACATGATGATGGCGATGAACGCCATGCACCGCCGCTACTGGTTCACCGACGTGCACGTGCGCGGCAAGTATCCTCAGCATCTGCTCAACTACTTTGAACGTCGCGGCTTCGCGCTGGATATCACCCAAGAGGACAAAGCGGCGCTGACGCAGGGCTGCGTTGATTACATTGGCTTCAGCTACTATATGTCCTTCGCCACCAAGGCAACGGCGGATAACCCGCAGTTGGACTACGACGAGAGCAAGAGCCTGGTCTCCAACCCTTACGTGCAGAAATCCGACTGGGGCTGGCAGATTGACCCGGTGGGATTGCGCTACTCCCTGAACTGGTTCTGGGATCACTACCAGCTCCCGCTGTTTATCGTTGAGAACGGCTTTGGTGCAATCGACGTGCAGGAGAGCGACGGCACGGTGAACGACCAGTACCGCATTGATTACCTGGCCGCCCACATCCGCGAGATGAAAAAAGCGGTGGTAGAGGACGGCGTGGATCTGATGGGCTACACCCCGTGGGGCTGTATTGACCTGGTGTCTGCCGGTACGGGCGAAATGAAAAAACGCTACGGCTTTATCTTTGTGGATAAAGATAATGAAGGTAACGGCACGCTGAACCGCAGTAAGAAGAAATCGTTCGACTGGTATAAGCAGGTGATCGCGAGCAACGGCGATAACCTGTAATTGTCGGGTGGCGCTAACGCTTACCCGACCTACAATACACGTAGGCCCGCGTAAGCGTAGCGCCACCGGGCAGAACCTCGCACTTAAGCCGGAGACCTGTCTCCGGTTTTTTGTCTTTGCTTGATCCCTGTCAAGCAACATGGGTATGGCGCAATCCGAAAAAAGCGGTATAATCCCGCGATTTTTTTGCGGATGCCACCTCAGAGGAGAAAGAGAATGAAGATTGTGGAAGTGAAACACCCACTCGTTAAACACAAGTTGGGCCTGATGCGTGAGCATGACATCAGCACGAAGCGTTTTCGCGAACTGGCTTCTGAAGTGGGCAGCCTGCTGACCTACGAAGCGACCTCTGATCTGGAAACAGAAAAAGTGACCATCGAAGGCTGGAACGGCCCGGTGCAGGTTGAGCAGATCAAAGGTAAGAAAATTACCGTCGTGCCTATCCTGCGTGCCGGTCTTGGTATGATGGAAGGCGTACTGGAGCACGTCCCAAGCGCGCGCATCAGCGTGGTCGGTATCTACCGTAACGAAGAGACGCTGGAGCCGGTACCTTATTTCCAGAAGCTGGTCTCTAACATCGACGAGCGTATGGCGCTGGTGGTTGACCCAATGCTGGCGACCGGCGGTTCAATGATCGCCACCATCGACCTGCTGAAAAAAGCGGGCTGCAGCAGCATTAAGGTGCTGGTTCTGGTGGCTGCACCGGAAGGGATCGCGGCGCTGGAAAAAGCGCACCCGGACGTTGAGCTGTATACCGCCTCTATCGACCAGGGGCTGAACGAGCACGGGTACATCATCCCGGGGCTCGGCGATGCCGGCGATAAGATCTTTGGTACGAAATAATCGAATAACGATAAATAAGCCGACTTTGATAGTCGGCTTTTTTTTGAATAAAACACCAACAACGATACTACACAGAGGAAAACACTATGACGCGCCGTGCTATCGGGGTGAGTGAAAGACCGCCGCTTTTACAGACTATCCCGCTTAGTTTGCAGCACCTGTTCGCCATGTTTGGCGCAACCGTGCTGGTGCCAATCCTGTTTCACATTAACCCGGCTACCGTACTGCTGTTCAACGGCGTCGGTACGCTGCTGTACCTCTTTATCTGTAAAGGCAAAATCCCGGCGTATCTCGGGTCGAGCTTTGCTTTTATCTCGCCGGTATTATTGTTGCTGCCGCTGGGTTATGAGGTCGCGCTGGGCGGCTTTATCATGTGCGGCGTGCTGTTCTGCATCGTTTCCTTCATCGTGAAGAAAGCGGGTACCGGCTGGCTGGACGTGATGTTCCCGCCTGCGGCGATGGGCGCTATCGTTGCGGTCATCGGTCTGGAACTGGCGGGCGTGGCGGCGAACATGGCCGGCCTGCTGCCTGCGGACGGCCAGTCGCCGGATTCCAAAACCATCATTATCTCGCTGGTAACCCTGGGCGTGACGGTGTTTGGCTCCGTGCTGTTCCGCGGCTTTATGGCGATTATCCCGATCCTGATCGGCGTGCTGGCGGGCTATGCGCTCTCCTTCGTCATGGGCGTGGTGGATACCACCCCGATTGCTCAGGCACCCTGGTTCGCGCTGCCAACCATCTACACCCCGCGCTTTGAATGGTTTGCTATTTTCACCATTCTGCCTGCCGCGCTGGTGGTGATTGCCGAGCACGTTGGCCACCTGGTGGTGACGGCGAACATCATTAAGCGCGACCTGATCCGCGACCCGGGGCTGCACCGCTCCATGTTTGCCAACGGTTTCTCGACTATCATCTCCGGATTCTTCGGTTCCACGCCAAACACCACCTACGGCGAAAACATCGGCGTGATGGCGATTACCCGCGTCTACAGCACCTGGGTTATCGGCGGCGCGGCGATCATCGCCATTCTGCTCTCCTGCGTGGGCAAGCTGGCGGCAGCGATCCAAATTATCCCGGTTCCGGTGATGGGCGGCGTTTCCCTGCTGCTGTACGGGGTGATCGGCGCGTCCGGTATTCGCGTGCTGATTGAATCCAAAGTGGATTACAGCAAAGCGCAAAACCTGATCCTGACCTCCGTCATCCTGATCATCGGCGTGAGCGGTGCGAAGGTGCATATTGGCGCGGCCGAGCTGAAGGGCATGGCGCTGGCGACCATCGTCGGTGTGGGCCTGAGCCTGATTTTCAAGCTGATCTCGGTGATCCGCCCGGAAGAGGTGGTGCTGGACGCTGACGAAAGCGAAAAAGCGCCACATTGATCCTTTAACCGGGTGGACGATCCGCCCGGTTCTCTCCCGGCTGGTTCCGTGTTAAACTCATCGCCGATTTTATGTAAGATCTCTGGTTGAGGTATTTCTGAACGGACCGGCACAGCTCTCTCTGCCACTTTATCTCCCTGACGACGAAACTTTCGCGAGTTTCTGGCCGGGTGATAACCCCTCTTTACTGGCTGCACTGCAAAACGTGCTGCGCCAGGATCACAGCGGATACATTTATATCTGGTCACGCGAAGGCGCGGGGCGCAGCCACCTGCTGCATGCCGCCTGCGCGGAGCTTTCGGCGCGCGGTGACGCGGTAGGCTACGTGCCGCTGGATAAACGTACCTGGTTCGTGCCTGAGGTGCTGGAGGGAATGGAACATCTCTCGCTGGTCTGCATCGATAATATCGAATGCGTGGCGGGGGACGAGCCGTGGGAAATGGCGATTTTCAACCTCTACAACCGCATTCTGGAGTCGGGAAAAACCCGGCTGCTGATCACCGGCGATCGACCGCCGCGACAGCTCAATCTTGGGCTGCCGGATCTGGCGTCTCGTCTGGATTGGGGGCAAATCTACAAGCTCCAGCCGCTGTCGGATGAAGATAAGCTTCAGGCGTTACAGCTGCGCGCAAAGCAGCGCGGCTTTGAGCTGCCGGAAGACGTGGGCCGTTTCCTGCTCAAGCGTCTGGACCGCGAAATGCGCACCCTGTTTGATACGCTCGATCAGCTCGATCGCGCCTCGATTACCGCCCAGCGCAAGCTGACCATTCCGTTTGTGAAAGATATTCTCAAGCTGTAGTTATGCCGGGTGGCGGCTACGCCTTACCCGGCCTACATATGGCACCCGTAGGCCCGCGCCACCGGGCTAAAGATCCCCCAGCAAGTGCTCCACCAAAAGTGGAATCGGTCTTCCCGACGCCACGCTCCTGCCATTCTCGCGCCACAGCGCCGTGCCGCTGATGTCCAGATGCGCCCACGGGATCGTCGGCGGGCAGAAATGGTGCAGCAGCCACGCCGCCGAGGCGCTGATCGCCGCGTTGTTGGTCGGGGTGTTGCACAGATCGGCGATGGCGCTGTCGGTCTGCTTTTTCAGCCGCGCATCTAAAGGCAGGGACCACACTTCGTCGCCGCTCTGCTTACCCGCCCGCGTCAGCGCGGCGCGCAGCGCTTCATCCTGCGTCATTAGCCCGCTCAGCTCATACCCCAGCGCCTTCACCACCGCACCGGTTAAGGTTGCCATATCAATGATATAGCGCGCCTGCGGATGGCGCTGGCTGGCCCAGGCGATGGTGTCGGCCAGCACCAGTCGGCCTTCGGCATCGGTGTTGTTGATTTCAACGGTAGTGCCGTTGCAGGCGGTCGCCACCGTGCCGGGCTGCATGGCGTCCGGGCCTATGGCGTTTTCCGCCAGCGCCAGTACGCCCATGATGCGCACGGGCAGCGCCAGCTCTGCGGTGGTCAGCATCAGCCCCAGCACGTTGGCCGCGCCGCACATGTCGTATTTCATGGTGTACATGCCCGCGCCTTCCTTCAGCCACAGGCCGCCGGTATCGAAGGTAATGCCTTTACCCACGTAGCAGCGCACCGGTCCGTCAGACACGCCGTCGTAATGAATCGCCAGCAGACGCGGTGGACAGGTCGCCCCTTTGCCGACGGCGTTAAGCAGCCCCAGCCCATGCTCAACGATTTGCTTTTCATCCAACACCTCACAGCGCAGGGTGGGGAAGGTAGCGCAGAGTTTTTGCGCCTCTTCGACGACAAACTGCGGCGTGCAGCGGTCGGACGGGATATCCGCCAGGCGTCGCGCCGCGACCATACCGTGGGCGATAGCCTGCTGCTGGCGGAAAATAACCGCCAGTCGGTCCTGCTGTTCTGGTAAACAGAGCGCGGTGATGCGCTGAAGACGGACCTCGTCACTGGTTTTCTTCAACTGCAAATCGCTTAGCCTGTGCGCCTGATTAAAGAGAAAGCGCAGAACCTGCGCCAGGACGACGTCGTCGATATTTGTTACGTCCAGCGCGATATCTGCGCTGACGGGAGAGGCAATCAGCGGTCGCAGGGCGGCAAGCAGGCTTTCAGTAAGTGCGTCATGCCAGAGCGCGTCCGGCAGCAGAGTGATGCGGGCAAACGGCGCGCAGCCAAAGCGGGTGTCAGCTATGCTGGCAGAATCGCGCATTTCCGCGACAAGCGCCGTTTCGGGCAAGTGCGTACAGGAGGTGGAGGCAATCAAATGGCATTGCGGAGCCGCGTCAGAAAGCGCGGTGATAAACTGATATTCAATCATCATGACTCCTCAATCGGCGCACGGATCCGCGCGGCATAGGCCTGCATCCACTCATCGTCTACCGCGTGATAGTGCGTTTTCTCCCGCAGGCGCTCGGTACGATAAACGGTGAGAGGCTGACGGGCCGTCGCCACCACGAACGAGAAGGTTTTGATGTTGGTGGCGGCACCAAATTCGCCCCTGTTATTCATGCATACCACGGAGAGATCGCCCGCGCGGCCGAAGCGCGACATCAGCTTGTCCTCCAGCTCGAACACCACCGAATCTGCCGCCTGCTGGGGAGACATCCCTTGCGCCATGCGGCGGACGATTTCGTAGCTGGTGCAGCCTTTCATCAGATCTTCACCGACGCCCGTGGCGGTGGCCGCGCCGGTTTCGCTGTCGCAGTAGAACCCAGAGCCGATAATCGGCGAATCCCCAATGCGGCCGCGTTTTTTCATAAACAGGCCGCTGGTGGAGGTGGCGACGCTCATCGAGCCCTGTTTATCGAGGCCGATAATGCCGACGGTGTCGTGCCCGTCGTACGGGCTCAAGCCTTTATCCAGCGTCTCGCGGCAGCGCTTACGGTAGTGCTGCATGGCCCGGTCGGTGAGCATAGTTTTGTCGGCAAAGCCCTGGCTTAGCGCCCATTCCCGTGCGCCCTGGCCGACCAGCAGGCTGTTGTAGCGCTGGCGGCTGAGCGCGTGCGCTACGCGCACCGGGTTGGCGATATCCACCAGATTCCCCACGGCACCGAATGCCAGCGTGTCGCCGTCCATGTAGGCCGCGTCCAGCTCGACCTCGCCGTTTTCGGTAGGCAGCCCGCCGTAGCCGACGGATTTATAAAACGGAAAGTCTTCGACGGCGGCGACGGCATCAACCACCGCCGGCGCGACCGGTTTTCCCGCCGCCAGCGCAGACGCGGATTCCGTCACGCCTTCAAGCGCCATTCGCCAGGTGGCGATAATTCCCCACATGCTTTACTCCTGTTTTGCAAGGGTGGTGTCGGTGTGCGTAACGGTGGCAATTTCCGCCGCGCGGTACTGTTTGTCCACGATACGCATGAAAGGAAGGTACAGCATGGCGCCAATCAGCAGGTTAATCAGCTGCATCACGCTGCCGCTCAGGTGCCCGGTGACGATAAAGCCGCTGATCACCGGCGGCAGTGTCCAGGGAATAAACACCCCGGTGGTGACGGCGACCGCGCCAACTTTCATCGCCGCATACTGCACGGTAACCAGCACCAGCGGTACCAGGTTGAACGGGATGAGCATGATCGGGTTCATGATCACCGGCAGGCCAAACAGAATCGGTTCGTTGATGTTAAACACCGAAGCCCCGGCGCCGAGGCGCGCCACTTCGCGCATGTTTTTACTGCGGGCGAAAATCAGCATCGCTATCACCAGCGACAGCGTGGCACCCGCGCCGCCCATCCAGATCATGTCAAAAAACTGCTCGGTGATGATGTGCGGCGGCGTTGCCCCGGCCTGAATGGCAGCGATGTTGTCGGTCTGGTTCTCCATCCACAGCGGGCGAATAATGCCGTTTATCATCGAGCCGGAGTTAATGCCCACGGACCACAGAATGGTGATGCTGAAGACGGTCATCAGCGCGCCAAAGTATGAGGTGCCATAGTGGCGTACCGGCGTGGCAACGACTTCATAAATAAACTGATGAATCGTGTGGTAGTGAGTGTTTTCGAAGACGATGCGGATACCCAGCACCAGAATCATCACCAGCAGGGCGGGGATCAGCGCCGCGAACGACTCCTGCACCGCAGGCGGCACGCCGTCGGGCATTTTTATGACCAGATTTTTGCGCTTCAGCCAGCAGAACAGCTCCGTCCACAGCAGGGAACCGATCATCGCCACGAACAGACCTTTGCTGCCAATCCACTCCACCGGCATCACGGTAATGCCGCCGTTTTCTGCCACCTTGATAAACGGCGTCAGGATCAGAAACGCGACCAGTGCCAGAATGCCGCAGGAGATACGGTCCTCGCCATAATGTTCGGCCAGGCGGTAGGCCACGAGGAAGCTGATAAACAGCGACATGGTGGAGAAGACCGCGTTGAACGGGATTTCAATAATGGCGCTCCAGCTCTCACCAAAGGCCTGAGACATAAACTGCTGATAGGCTTGATTCGGGAACGACGAGATCACCAGCAGAATAGAGCCAACGATGATAAACGGCATGAATGACACGTAGGCGCCGCGAATGGCCCCGAGATGACGTTGCTGGGCCGTTTTGGCCGCCAGCGGCATCAGTTTTGCTTCAAGAAATCCCAGAACATTGTTCATTGTGAACTCCGTACAAGATTGAGGGGTGTTGTTTATGTTATGTCTGTGGATTATCAGTGAAGCACGGCGAGCGAAAGGTGAAATCGGTCACAAAGCAACCGCCTTTGTAATATAAATCTCACATGATTAGTTAATGGAGTTGTTGCGATGGAAATTAAGCTACACGCCAACGCCACCACCACGCCGCGTATCCGCCGCTATCTGCAGCAGTCAGATAAAAGCGACAGAGAGCTGGCCGTTGAGCTGGGGATCTCGGTCACGACAGTCAGGCGCTGGCGCAACCGAGATCGGGTTTCGGATAATCACACCACGCCAAAAGTGATACACAAAGCGCTGAGACAGGAGCAGGTTGCGCTGGTCAATGCCCTGCGCGACATCTCAGGGGCGCCGCTGGATGAACTGCTGCAGATGGTTAACGACGTGCTGGGGATCCCCGTTTCAAGGGCAACGCTCAATCGCTATCTCAAACCGGCACCCGCGAAACATAAGGGGAGTTCACTGCAGGGGAAAAAAGCGCTGAAGGCCGGCATCCTGCCGCATACGCTGATGCTGCATCATCTGCCTTTGTCGCTGCATATGGACGATGGGGGAGAACAGCATCTGCTCTGGGCGCGTGAACCGGTAAGCGGCTGGTGCTATGCCCGGCTCTACGCGGGTCTTTCACCCCGGTTGCTTACTACCTGGACGCAGGCGCTGCTGGAGGCCTGTCCCGCTGATATACAATCTATTGAGACTTTTGGCTTTGAGCCGACACAGCCTGTAAAAGATGTGTCTGTAAAAACGCATCCCCAAAAACAAAATGCGCTTCAGGTGGCAGTGCCATTACGCGATATTATTCCGCGCGTGAATGATGAACCTGCCGGAGAGGTATTAATCGCGCTGTGCGAGTTTTATAACCGGGGCAAAACGCAGAAAAAGCTGGGAGAAAGTACGCCGCAGGCGTTTCTGGAAGCGCTGCGGCGTAAGAACTAGAGGATGTCGAGCACATCTTCCGGCGGGCGGCCAATGCGCGCCTTGCCGTTCGCCACCACAATCGGACGCTCAATCAGCTTTGGATTGTCGACCATCGCCTGTACCAGCTCAGCCTCGGTAAGACGGCTGTCATCCAGATTAAGCGATTTATACAGATCCTCTTTCTGACGCATCAGTTCGCGCGCGCTGCCCATCCCCAGCATGTGCAGCAGTTCGCGGATTATTTGCGCGTCCGGCGGCGTCTCCAGATACAGCACCACCTCCGGGTCGATGCCGTTAGACTTCAGCAGGCTGAGCGTGTCGCGGCTCTTGGAGCAGCGAGGGTTATGGTAAATTTTTACCGCGTCTGTCATGACTTCTCCTTGATTACATCTTCTCGTACGGCTTAAAGCGCTGTTGCAGGCCGCGCAACTGGTCGATGCGCGCGTCGTAGCGGGCCTGCTGCAGGCTGCCGAGCTTCACCTGCGAGCTGGCGCTGCTGAGCAGGGAAATCGCCTGATCGAGGCGACCCGCCAGGGCCAGCCCTTCAGCACGCGCCGCCAGCTCCTGATCGCGGTTACCCAGCTGACCCTGGGCCTGGGCGAGCAGCTCCCAGCCGTTCTGGTCGTCTTTATTGTTAAAGGTATAGCGGTTCAGAATGGTCACGGCCTGCGCAGGCTGACCGCCCTGTAAGTAAGCGTTCGCCAGGTTAAGCTGCAGCACCGGGTTGGTCCGTACGTCTTTCGCCCCTTTCAGGCGGTTAATCGCATCGGTGGCTTTCTTCTGTCCCAGATCGATATCCGTCGAGAGATCGAGATACCACGGGTTATTGGGGTCGGCTGCCAGCAGCGGCTGCAGCGCTTTACGCGCCTCGTCATATTTGCTGGCTTCCATCGCCTGCAGCGCCTGACCATACTGCGCGGCATTTTTTTCCCGCACGTTGCCTTTCGCCAGGGTATCCAGCAGATCGCTGGTGAGCTGGTTACGCCCGGAGTTGTACATGCCGAGCGTTCTTACCTTAGCCATGTAGAAGTCCTGCGACGACTGCACGACCACCGGGCGCATCTGGTTGGCACGGTTGCGCGCATCCGACAAACGGCTTTCCGGTAACGGGTGGGTAAGCAAAATTTCCGGTGGACGGGATGAATAACGCGCCTGGTCGAGCAGTTTTTCCAGGAAGCTCGGCATCGCCTGCGGGTCAAAGCCGGAGCGCTGTAAAACCTGGATGCCGATGCGGTCTGCTTCCTGCTCGTTTTGCTGGGTGAAGCTGATCATCCCCTGGCGCGTTCCCGCCAGCGTACCGGTCAGGGCCGCCATCCCGGCCTGTGGGCTGGCCATCGCCAGCAGAATAGAGCCCAGTGCGCCCACCCAGGTGAGCGGGGCGTTACGCTTCTGGTCTTCCATCGCACGCGCCAGGTGGCGCTGGGTGACGTGCGAAATTTCGTGCGCCATCACCGAGGCCAGCTGGCTTTCGTTGTCAGAGTAACGGAATAACGCCGAATGCAGCACCACGTTACCGCCAAAGAAGGCAAAGGCGTTGATTTCGTCGTTATTGATTAAATAGAAGTGGAAGGGGGTTTTTACCGAGTCGGCGTGCGAAACCAGACGCATCCCCAGCCCGTTAATGTACTGCACCAGCAAAGGGTCGTTGATCAGCGGGGCGCTACCGCGCAGCTGGCGCACATAGTAATCACCCATCTGCATCTCTTGCCCGATAGAGAGCGTGCTTCCTGCCGTGGTGCCCATGTCCGGCAATGAATCGGACGAGTCAGCGAAAGCGGGCAACACCTGACCGACCGTCGCTGCGGCAATCAGTGTTGCAACCAGTGTTTTTCTCAACTGCCTGAACATAACCACTGTCCTGTATGTTGGAGGTGCTAATTTGACCGATGAACCGGCATATCGTTCATCTCTGCTGCCCTGCGAGTGTAGCCGTGTTACCGCATGAAGAAAATCCCATTCATCAGGCTTTTGCGGATTGTGACAGGGATACAAAAAGCGAAAGTCTTTTTTGTGACAATTAGATACAATTCATCGTCTCACTCCCGCCAATCGATTCAGGGAAGGGTTGTATGCTCGAAATGTTAATGCAGTGGTATCGGCGTCGGTTCAGTGACCCGGAAGCCATTGCTTTGCTGGTTATTCTGGTTGCCGGGTTCGGTATTCTGTTCTTCTTCAGCGGTCTTCTCGCCCCCCTGCTGGTGGCGATTGTGCTGGCGTACCTGCTGGAGTGGCCAACAGCGCGCCTGGAACATATCGGCTGTTCACGCCGCTGGGCAACGAGTATCGTGCTGGTGCTGTTTGTCGGCATTCTTATGTTGATGGCATTCGTGGTGATGCCGGTTGCCTGGCAGCAGGGGATCTACCTGATCCGCGATATGCCCGGCATGTTGAATAAACTCTCTGATTTCGCCGCCACGCTGCCGCGTCGTTATCCCGCGCTGATGGACGCCGGGATTATTGATGCGATGGCCGAAAACATGCGCGCCCGCATCATGACGATGGGCGACTCGGTGGTGAAATACTCTCTGGCCTCGCTGGTGGGGCTGCTGACGCTGGCAGTTTACCTTGTGCTTGTGCCGTTAATGGTGTTCTTCCTGGTCAAAGACAAAGAGCAAATGCTTAACGCAGTCCGCCGCGTGCTGCCGCGCAATCGCGGTCTGGCCGGGCAGGTCTGGGAAGAGATGAACCAGCAGATCACCAACTACATTCGCGGCAAGGTGCTGGAGATGATAGTGGTCGGGGTCGCGACCTGGATTGGCTTCCTGATCTTTGGCCTGAACTACTCGCTGCTGCTGGCGGTGCTGGTCGGATTTTCGGTTTTGATCCCCTACATCGGCGCGTTTGTGGTGACCATTCAGGTGGTGGGCGTTGCGCTGTTCCAGTTTGGCCTGGGCACGGAGTTCTGGAGCTGCTTTGCGGTATACCTCATCATTCAGGCGCTGGACGGTAACCTGCTGGTGCCGGTGCTGTTCTCCGAGGCGGTGAACCTGCATCCGCTGGTGATTATCTTATCCGTGGTGATTTTCGGCGGGCTGTGGGGGTTCTGGGGCGTGTTCTTTGCTATTCCGCTGGCGACGCTGATTAAAGCGGTGGTGCATGCGTGGCCGGATGTGCCGGCGATGGAAGAGAAGTAGTTTTTGTGCGGGCTGATGCCCTCACCCCGGCCCTCTCCCACGGGGAGAGGGGGAAAACACTCAAAACGGCAACCTGAGTTGTAATGCCAGTCAGTTAAGCAACTGACTGGCTTTTTTTCGGGGCTGTGGGGTATCTCCAGGGCCTTTCCTTTACCACCCTCGGGAAGGCCCTTTCCCTTCTTGTCGGCAACTTTACCAGTTGCGCCATGCTTTCAAGATCACGCATCAGCTCCGGGATACGCCCTGGTGAAGCGCCCTGCAGCGTCATCAGCATTCTCATGACCATGCCGCATGATTCTGAGAAGCTCAGCTGATTCGGCCAGTATCCTTTCAGATGGCCCGCCATTTTAATCATCTGATATCGCACCAGATTATACGCCAGTAACACGCCCCATAACTCCTGCTCCACAAGCTCCGGCTTTTTACTTCTCAGCGTCAGCCTGCTCAGTTGCATCGTTTGTTTTATCTCCCTGTACCCCAGCTCTATTTCCCAGCGATGGCTGTACAGGTCTGCCATTTCTCCTCCGGGATAGCGCATGGCGTCCGTCATCGACGTCAGCAGATGGCTGACTTTTCCTTTGCGTGTTACGGTCAGCAGGCGGGCTGTCATCTCATCTCCCAGACCCGGCCATTTTTTTCGTGCCTGTGGGCTGGTTTTCAGCTTCACCAGATAGTCGCCTTTACCCAGCTTTCTGACCTCTTCATACTGTGCTCCCTTTCTGAGAGGGAGCATCCAGTGACGGTGTTCTCCCGCCTGGCTCCACGCATTCAGCAACCCCAGCGAGTAATAGCCTTTATCCATTAACGTCAGGGTGTTATCGCCGGTCTGCGCTATCAGTTGCTCCGCGAGCTCATTTTCACTGTTTTTCATCGTGCCGAAGGCCGCTGCCGTCAGCAGATGGCTGGTCAGCTCCATCTGGCAGACCATTTTTACCTGCGGATAGAGTGCCGGGTTTCCGCCATGCGTCTGGCGGGGAAAGGCGCTGTCGTTTTCCGGCGTGTCCGGTGTTCGCCAGAACACACCATCGATGGCCAGCAGGGTCAGGCCGCACCAGTGCGGATGCGGCGTGGCGTTATGCCAGAGCTGCGCTGTTTGCGTGAACACGCGGCGGACGGCTTCGCTTCCCAGCCGCTGACGGGCCTGGATCACGGCGCTGGGGGCAACGAACGGACGATTGCCGGGTAACATGATATCCAGCCGGTTAACTATCTGATGAAGCGGCTCCTTGCGCTCAAGGGCCATACCGACAATGCACCAGACCATCATTTCCAGAGGAAGGCGCCGTTTGCGTAACGTGACGGTGCCGGATTCTTCAAGGCAGCGGGAAATCAGTTCCGGGTCAAGACAGTCGCCCAGAGAAGTCAGAGGGTTACGCAAAGAATCGTAACGGGATACCAGATCAAGAGCCTGTCCAATGTGCATAAAAAAATCCGGAAACGGGTAAACATTTCCGGATTCTTACACAGCCACTGGATCGGTCAACCGATCCTTAACTGATCGGCATTACAACCTGAGTTGCCGTTTTGCTGTTTATCAGGCGCTTGCTTTCAGCCAGTTCAACACCACGTCGTGGTGGTTGCTGGTTTTGAAGTCGTCAAATACATGTTCAACTTTACCGTCAGCGTCAATCAGGAAGCTGATGCGGTGAATGCCGTCGTAGGTTTTCCCCATAAAGGTCTTTTCACCCCAGACGCCGAACTGCTCGCATACCTGGTGGTCTTCGTCGGAAAGCAGCGTGAAGTTCAGCAGCTCCTTTTCCGCAAATCGTGACAGCTTTTCTGGTTTATCGGTGCTGATTCCCAGCACTTCCACGCCGACTTTCTTCAACTCGTCCATGTTGTCGCGTAAGCCGCAGGCCTGTACGGTGCAGCCGGGGGTCATGGCTTTCGGGTAGAAATAGACCAGAACACGCTGTCCCTGGAAGTCGGTCAAATTTACTTGCTCGCCGTCTTGATCCGGTAAGCTAAATTTCGGTGCGATGTCACCGGCTTTCAGTGGATTCATTACTCAACTCCATCCTGTTCGTGCTGCGAATAATTGACGACGCTTATACTGCCCTGCGCGTTTAATTCTGTACAGAGGGCTTTGAACGCTTGCTCGATATTTGACGCATCCTGCGAGGCAGGGCTGTGCGCGGTAATTTGAATAAACAGCGTGGGAACGGCGCTCTCGTCGCCCGGCTGCGTGCGGGAGACGAGCTCGGCAATGTTCATCTGATGGCTGTCGAACAGCGCGGTAAAGCGCTCAATCAGATGTGGAGAATCAGGGACTTCAACCTGCACCCAGACGGTCGCAGGCATGGCCGGACGCGGGCGCGCGGTAGTGCGCTTCATGACGATCAGCAAATCCAACTCCGCGCCTTTCAGCGGCAGGGTGGATTCAATAAGGGTAATGGCATTCCATGTTCCGGACAGCAGCATGATAAACGTGAACTCTTCGCCGAGCATCGCAAGGCGGCTGTCTTCGATATTACAGCCGCAGCTGCTCACGTGACGGGTGATGGTGTTCACGATACCCGGCCTG
Source organism: Enterobacter sp. MG-EB028 (assembly GCF_056673305.1). Classification (NCBI taxonomy): domain Bacteria; kingdom Pseudomonadati; phylum Pseudomonadota; class Gammaproteobacteria; order Enterobacterales; family Enterobacteriaceae; genus Enterobacter; species Enterobacter sp. MG-EB028. The sequence continues at coordinate 3,501,645 of NZ_CP195079.1, read as the reverse complement.
TCGGCACCCAGCGCAGTGATAACCAGGTAATGTTGTGATGAGGTTGTCAAACCTGTTCTTCCTTTGCATGGTTAAGTCTTCCTAAGGAAAGCATAAAAAAAACGTGCATACAACCGCCAGAGGGCCTCAGGTCGCTTGCTTTTATTACAGTTCCAAACGTACCATTGAGACTCTTGTTCGCACAGAGGATGGCTCATGTTCACGGGAAGTATTGTCGCGCTTGTTACACCGATGGATGAAAAAGGTAATGTCTGCCGGTCCAGCATGAAGAAGCTGATTGATTACCATGTCGCCAATGGAACCTCGGCGATCGTTTCGGTAGGGACTACCGGTGAATCTGCAACGCTGAGCCACGAAGAGCACGGCGATGTGGTTATGCTGACCCTGGAACTGGCTGACGGACGTATTCCGGTCATTGCGGGAACAGGCGCTAATGCAACCGCAGAAGCGATCAGCCTGACCAAACGTTTTAACGACAGCGGCATCGTGGGCTGTCTGACGGTAACCCCTTACTACAACCGTCCTACTCAGGAAGGTTTGTTCCAGCACTTCAAAGCCATCGCTGAACATACTGACTTGCCACAAATTCTGTATAATGTGCCGTCCCGTACCGGCTGCGATATGCTGCCGGAAACCGTTGGTCGTCTCTCGGAAGTAAAAAATATTATCGGTATTAAAGAGGCGACAGGGAACTTAAGCCGCGTTCATCAGATCAAAGAGCTGGTTTCAGACGACTTTATCCTGTTGAGTGGTGATGATGCGACCTCGCTGGACTTTATGCAGCTCGGTGGCCATGGCGTGATCTCCGTAACGGCAAACGTTGCGGCGCGCGATATGGCTGAAATGTGCAAACTGGCCGCAGCCGGTCACTATGATGAAGCGCGCGTCATTAATCAGCGTCTGATGCCGCTGCACAATAAATTATTTGTCGAACCCAATCCGATCCCAGTGAAATGGGCGTGTAAGGAGTTGGGGCTTGTAGCATCCGATACGCTGCGTTTGCCTATGACACCGATTACCGACCACGGTCGCGATATCGTCAGGGCTGCGCTGAAGCATGCCGGTTTGCTGTAAAGTTTAGGGAGATTTGATGGCTTATTCAGTACAGAAGTCGCGCCTGGCGAAGGTTGCGAGTGTTTCGCTTGTTATGCTGCTCGCTGCCTGTAGTTCAGACTCGCGCTACAAGCGCCAGGTGAGCGGTGATGAATCCTATCTGGATGCGACCCCGCTTGCTGAACTTCATGCACCGGCTGGTATGATCCTGCCGATTCAAAACGGCGATTATAATATCCCCGTGACCAACGGCAGTGGTCTGGTCGGTAAAGCGCTTGATATTCGTCCGCCAGCTCAGCCTCTGGCGCTGGTGAGCGGTGCGCGTACCCAGTTTACCGGTGATACGGCCTCTCTGCTGGTTGAAAGCGCGCGCGGAAGCAATCTGTGGCCACAGGTGGTCAGCGTTATTCAGGCGAAGAACTACACCATTGATAAACGTGATGACGCCAGCCAGACGTTAACCACCGACTGGATCGAGTGGAACCGTCTTGATGAAGATCAGCAGTACCGTGGACGCTATCAGGTCTCCGTGAAACCACAGGGTTACCAGCAGGCGGTTAACGTTAAGCTGTTGAACCTGGAGCAGGCGGGTAAACCGGTTGCGGATGCCGCCTCTATGCAGCGTTACAGCACTGAAATGCTGAACGTGATTGCCGCAGGTCTGGATAAGACCGCTACCGATGCCGCCAACGCCGCGCAGAACCGTAACGGCGTCACTTACGACGTTCAGAGCGGCGCGGATGATACCGGCCTGCCAATGCTGGTGGTGCGTGCACCGTTTAACCAGACCTGGCAGCGTCTGCCGGCGACGCTGGAAAAAGTGGGCATGAAAGTGACCGACAGCACCCGTTCAACCGGTAGCATGACGGCGACCTATAAGCCGCTGTCCGACAGCGCATGGCAGGAGCTGGGCGCCAAAGATCCTCAGCTTGCTTCCGGTGACTACAAGATTCAGGTAGGCGACCTTGATAACCGCAGCAGTCTGCAGTTTATCGATCCAAAAGGTCACACGCTGACCCAGGCGCAGAACGATGCGCTGGTTGCTGTGTTCCAGGCTGCATTCAGCAAATAAATACGAGGGCGGGTTAATCCCGCCCTTTTTATTTTCGTGCTACGCAAACGTGTGCGTGGCATAATATACCCGGTTTTGAACACAAATTATCACACCAGGAGTAATGAAGATGCAGAAGCAAGCTGAGTTGTATCGTGGCAAAGCGAAGACCGTATACAGCACGGAGAACCCGGATCTGTTGGTGCTCGAGTTCCGCAATGATACGTCAGCAGGGGATGGCGCACGCATTGAGCAGTTCGATCGTAAAGGCATGGTGAACAACAAGTTCAACCACTTCATTATGACCAAACTGGCCGAAGCGGGTATCCCGACCCAGATGGAAGCGTTGCTGTCCGATACGGAATGTCTGGTGAAAAAACTGGATATGGTTCCGGTTGAGTGCGTGATTCGTAACCGTGCGGCAGGCTCCCTGGTGAAGCGTCTGGGCATTGAAGAAGGTATCGAACTGAATCCACCGCTGTTCGACCTGTTCCTGAAAAACGATGCCATGCACGATCCGATGGTCAACGAATCCTACTGCGAAACCTTCGGCTGGGTGAGCAAAGAGAACCTGGCGCGCATGCAGGAACTGACCTACAAAGCCAACGACGTGCTGAAAAAGCTGTTTGATGACGCGGGCCTGATCCTCGTCGACTTCAAGCTGGAGTTCGGTCTGTTCAAAGGTGAAGTGGTGCTGGGTGATGAGTTCTCCCCGGACGGCAGCCGCCTGTGGGATAAAGAAACCCTGGATAAAATGGACAAAGACCGTTTCCGTCAGAGCCTGGGTGGCCTGATTGAAGCGTACGAAGCGGTTGCTCACCGTTTAGGCGTTAAGCTCGACTAAGTCCCTCTGTTGCCAAAGGATGTTCGCATCCTTTGGCGTCTTACCTTTGTTTCCTATGGTAATCTTGCCGTTAACCGCCTACGATCATAGCTATTATTAATGGAATAGTTCGAGGTGGTTATGCGCTGGCAAGGGCGTCGTGAAAGTGACAATGTAGAAGACAGACGCGGTGATGGCGGCGGCGGTCCTTCAATGGGCGGGCCCGGCTTCCGCTTACCCAGCGGCAAGGGCGGTATCATCCTGCTGATTGTGGTGCTGGTCGCGGGCTATTACGGCGTCGATCTCACCGGTCTGATGACCGGTCAACCGCTGCAACAGCAGCAACAATCTCCGCGCTCCATCAGCCCGAATGAAGATGAAGCGGCCAAATTTACCTCCGTTATTCTCGCCACAACTGAAGACACATGGAGTCAGCAGTTTGAGAAGATGGGGCGCACCTATCAGCAGCCGAAGCTGGTGATGTACCGGGGCGCAACCCACACCGGATGCGGTACCGGGCAATCTGTGATGGGGCCGTTCTACTGCCCGGCAGACGGCACCGTCTATATCGATCTCTCTTTTTACGATGACATGAAACGCAAGCTTGGCGCTGACGGTGATTTTGCCCAGGGCTACGTTATCGCGCATGAAGTCGGCCATCACGTGCAAAAGCTGCTGGGGATTGAGCCCAAAGTGCGCCAGCTTCAGCAGAATGCATCTCAGGCTGAAGTGAACCGCCTTTCCGTCAAAATGGAACTGCAGGCGGACTGTTTTGCGGGCGTCTGGGGCCACAGCATGCAGCAACAGGGCGTGCTGGAATCCGGCGATCTAGAAGAGGCATTAAACACGGCTGAGGCTATCGGCGACGACCGTTTACAGCAGCAGAGCCAGGGTCATGTCGTTCCGGACAGCTTTACTCACGGTACGTCGCAGCAGCGCTACAGCTGGTTCAAGCGCGGCTTTGACAGCGGCGATCCGGCCCAGTGTAATACCTTCGGCAAAGCCATGTGATGGTGTCGTTTGAACATCTGACGCACGAGCTTGAGCGTACCGGGCACCGCCGTCTGGTGGTGCTCACGGGTGATGAACAGTGGACGTTCAGCCAGGCGGCAGGCCTGCGTGATGCCTTGCCGGGAGACTGGCTGTGGCTCGATGACAATCCCTCTAAAGCCGTTAGCGGACTGCTGGGCCGCGAATACCTTCACGCCGTTTTTGACGCGCGTGCCGGGTTTGACGTTTCAGCCTTTGCCGCGCTCAGCGGGACGCTGCGCGCCGGTAGCCTGCTGGTGCTGCTGGTGCCGCCGCTCTCTGAGTGGGCCGACAGGCCCGACGGCGATTCCGTACGCTGGAGCGACAGCGCGGAGCCAATCGCCACCCCGCACTTCGTTCACCATTTTTGCCGGACGCTTGCCGCCGATGCGGATGCCATCGTCTGGCAACAGCATCGTCCTCTCTCTCTTCCCGCTGCGCCGGATCTTCCCGCCTGGCAGCCTGCCAGCGGCGAGCCGCAGCGCGAGCAGGCGGAGATCCTCGACGCGCTTCTGGCCATGCCTTCGGGCGTCGCTGCCGTGACGGCACCGCGCGGACGCGGAAAGTCAGCCCTGGCGGGGATGCTGCTCAACGGCATCCACGGAAATGCAGTGGTGACGGCACCGGCAAAAGGGGCAACGGATGTTATTGCGCGCTTCGCCGGCGAGCGTTTTCACTTTATGGCCCCGGATGCGCTGCTGGCCTCCGCGACAGAAGCCGACTGGCTGATTGTTGATGAAGCCGCCGCCATCCCTGGCCCGCTGCTGGACAAGCTGGTGGCGCGCTTTCCCCGCGTACTGCTGACCACCACGGTCCAGGGTTATGAAGGCACGGGCAGAGGGTTTCTGCTCAAGTTCTGCGCCCGGTTCAGCGGGCTGCGGCGCTATACCTTATCCACCCCCATTCGCTGGGCAGCCGGGTGTCCGCTTGAGCGGATAGTGGGGAATACGCTGCTGTTTGACGATGCGCTTATTGACAGCAAGCCGGAAGGTGAGGTGCGTTTACGGACGCTGGAGCCGCGGATGTGGGAGAGCGACCCGGCACGCGTGGCAAGCGTGTATGAACTGCTGTGTGCCGCGCACTACCGGACGTCTCCGCTCGATTTACGTCGGATGATGGACGCACCCGGCCAGCACTTTGCGGTTGCACACGCGGGTGTGGATATCGCTGGCGCGCTCTGGCTGGTGGAAGAGGGGGGATTGCCTCCTGAGCTGAGCCGCGCGGTGTGGGCGGGCTTTCGTCGTCCACGCGGGAACCTTGTGGCGCAGTCGCTGGCGGCGCACGGCGGATCGCCACTCGCGGCGACGCTGAAGGGGCGACGGATTAGCCGCATTGCGGTACATCCCCACCGTCAACGGGAAGGCATCGGCGAGCGGCTTATTCACAGCGCCAGCGGTGAAGATTATCTCTCGGTCAGTTTTGGCTATACCGACGAGCTGTGGCGTTTCTGGCAGCAGTGCGGCTTTGTGCTGGTGCGAATGGGCAGCCATCGGGAAGCCAGCAGCGGGTGCTACACGGCGATGGCCATACTGCCGCAGAGCGAGGCCGGGCACCGGCTGTGCGCTCAGGAACATCAGCGCTTGTGTCGCGATATGCGCGTCCTGTCGGCCCGGAACGGCGAAAAGATCCCGGTAAGCGATGCCTGGGAAGCTACCCTTAATAGTGACGACTGGCTGGAGCTGGCGGGGTTTGCCTTTGCGCACCGGGCGTTTTCAACCTCGGTTGCTGCGCTGACGCGGCTGGTGTTAACCACAGACATGCCGCTCCCGGCTCTGCGCGGGAAAATCGAGGGAAAGACGGACGAGACGGGGCGAAAAGCGTTGCTGGCTAAGCTGCGGAGTGAAGCTGCGCAAGCGCTTGAGAGTCTTGACTATTCCCGCTGCCAGCGGTTGAAAGCAGACATTTTGCAATGGCAATTTTTTCAATGACTTCTTCAGTAAAGTGGCATGGTCATTACCCCGCAGAGGCGTAAAATCCTGCTCATCAATTAAGGAGACCGCCATGAAACACGACCATTTTGTTGTTCAAAGCCCTGACAAACCGGCTAAACAGTTACTGCTCCTGTTTCATGGTGTGGGCGATAATGCCGTTAACATGGGGCAGATTGGCCGCTGGTTTGCCCCCGTTTTCCCGGAAGCGCTAATTGTCAGCATCGGCGGCGTGGAGCCGTGCGGCCCGAACGGACGGCAGTGGTTCGCGGTTCAGGGCGTGACGGAAGAGAACCGTCAGGCGCGCATTGATGCCATTATGCCCACGTTTATCGGCATCGTACGCTACTGGCAGCAGCAGAGCGGCGTAGGCGCTGACGCAACGGCGCTGATTGGTTTCTCTCAGGGGTCAATCATGTCGCTGGAAAGCGTAAAAGCGCAGCCCGGTCTGGCTTCACGCGTGATCGCGTTTAACGGGCGCTACGCGACGCTACCGACCAGCGCGACCACGCAGACCACTATCCATCTTATTCACGGCGGCGAAGACCGGGTGATTGAGCTTTCGCATGCGGTGGCAGCCCAGGAAGCGCTGGTGCGCGAAGGCGGGGATGTGACGCTGGATATTGTTGACGATCTGGGCCACGCGATTGACGACCGCAGCATGCAGTTTGCGCTCGACCATCTGCGTTATACCGTGCCGAAACACTACTTTGATGAAGCGCTCAGCGGCGGGAAGCCGAATGATGATGATATTGTTGAATTTATATAAACACTTATCCCCTCACCCTAACCCTCTCCCCTAAGGGGAGAGGGAACATGGCCCCCCTCGCCCCTCTGGGGAGAGGGGCCGGGGGTGAGGGGATTACTTCTTCTGGTCTTTCTTCGGCCAGTCGTCGTCATCGTCCCACTTGTCGTTAAAATCCCGGTGCGGCGGAAGATCCGGTTTGTTGGCGAGAAATTTTTTGTGGTCAACGCGCTTAAGGTCTTTAATCACGTTAAGCAGTACGCCTACCAGAAACACCAGAACCAGAATCCACCAGTACTTTGCAAGCCAATCCATTCGCTATTCCTCTCTGAGCGTTCGTCAGGCGACGAGTTGCTCCATAATACGTTGATACATGCGGGCCAGCAGTTGTAAATCGGCAGCGTTCACACACTCGTTGATTTTGTGAATCGTCGCGTTAACCGGACCCAGTTCGACAACCTGTGCACCCATGCGGGCGATAAAGCGTCCGTCTGAGGTGCCGCCCGTCGTCAGCAGCTGCGGCTTAATTTCATTATAGTGCTCGATGGCGTTCACTACCGCATCTACCAGCTTGCCGCGCTGCGTCAGGAACGGCTGGCCGGAAAGCCACCAGTCGACGGTGTAGCGCAGGTTGTATTTTTCCAGCAGAGCGACAACGCGGGCTTTGATCGTTTCGTCGGTCAGTTCGGTGCTGAAGCGGAAGTTGAACTGGACGAAGAAGTCCCCTGGGATCACGTTGTTGCTGCCGGTCCCGGCCTTAACGTTAGCAATCTGCATGCTGGTCGGCGGGAAGAACTCGTTGCCTTTATCCCACTCGATGCCCACCAGTTCGTTCAGCATTGGCGCGGCGCGGTGGACCGGGTTATCGGCCAGATGTGGATAAGCCACGTGCCCCTGAACGCCGTGAATGGTCAGGTTACAGGTCAGCGAGCCGCGGCGACCGTTTTTGACGACATCACCCACCACTTCGGTACTGGACGGCTCGCCGACCAGACAGTAGTCGAGACGCTCGTTACGCGCCATCAGCGCCTCAACGACCTTTACGGTACCGTTATGGGCGCTGGCTTCTTCATCGGAGGTGATCAAAAACGCGAGACGGTTTTTGTGGTTCGGATGCTGAGCCACAAAGCGCTCTGCCGCCACCACCATCGCCGCCAGCGAGCCTTTCATGTCTGCCGCGCCGCGACCGAAGAGCATGCCATCGCGGATGGTTGGCTCAAACGGCGGGTTAATCCAGCGATCTGCGTCACCCGCGGGAACGACGTCAGTGTGCCCGGCAAAGGCCAGCGTTTCGCCCTGGCCGCGCCACGCCCAGAAGTTCTGGGTATCGCCAAAATCCATGCGCTCAACGGTAAAACCGATGGCACGCAGGCGCTCAATCATTAATGCCTGACAACCTGCGTCGTCCGGGCTAAGGGAAGGACGGCGAATAAGCTGTTGAGTCAGCTCAATGACCGGGCATGACATACACTACACCTCAACGAAAAAGTCAGAATAAAGGGTTTCACTGAAACCCAGCAGCATAGGCTGACCTGGCTTGCAGAGCAATGGGCGTTTGATAATTGCCGGCATATCGAGCATCAGCTTTGCCGCGCTGTCGGCATCAACGATGCTGGCGCGCACGGATTCGTCCAGCTTACGCCAGGTGGTGCCGCGGGTGTTCAGCAGCGCTTCCCATCCCAGTTCGTTAATGGCGGTATGCAGAAATTGTGCATCAAGCCCGTCGGCACGGTAATCGTGGAAGCGGTACTCCACGTGGTTTGCCTCCAGCCAGCGGCGCGCTTTTTTGATGGTGTCGCAATTTTTAATGCCGTACATCACAACCATGTTGAATCCTTTTGCTCTTATGGCGATTAAATGTTCAATAAATTCGAAGATATATCCTTAAGTGGAATATAACACATTCAGGAATTGTCTGGATTTACGCTTCATCTTAATTCAACTCACACTTGTACGCTGAATATTCTTTCACCCTTTAAGCATAGATGTCCATAGGGTTTAAATTCCCCATAAACTCAGCGAGTAAAATAGAACTCACCCGTTCGCAGGGTTATTTCAAAATATTGCTGCCCATCACACAAAATTTAAGGTTCTCCGTTCATATTTATCATAAATCCCCGGCGGTGGCGGGGTACAATCGCAGCGATTGGTTAAATAGTCTTCACAATGATGATACGTTTTCGTAGAATGCGCATAATAATAAGAGAGGTTGTTATGATTGAACGTGAACTGGGGAACTGGAAAGATTTTATCGAAGGCATGCTTCGTAAATGACATTCAGTAAGAATTGCAAGAGCACTAAAATAAGTAAAATAACCATAGTGTGAATTAATCACACAATAAAAAGGCGGCCGATAAAGCCGCCTTTTTTATGGCTGCGGGTTATTCCTGTCGCTCCCGGAGCGGGAAGCGACGACGCACCAGCACAAAGAACAGCGGAACAAAATAAATCGCCAGGATGGTGGCCGAAATCATCCCCCCCATGACGCCGGTACCCACCGCATGCTGGCTGCTTGAGCCTGCACCCGTGCTGGTTGCCATCGGCAGTACGCCAAAAATAAATGCCAGCGAGGTCATCAGGATCGGACGCAAGCGCTGACGGCAGGCGTGCAGCGTGGCGGCCATCAGCTCGTGGCCTTTAGCATTCATCTCGTTGGCAAATTCTACGATCAGAATGGCGTTTTTCGCCGATAAGCCGATCACCGTGAGTAGCCCCACCTGGAAGTAAACGTCGTTCTCCAGGCCGCGCATCCAGGTCGCCAGCAGTGCACCGATAACCCCAAGCGGCACCACCAGCATGACCGAGAACGGAACCGACCAGCTCTCATACAGCGCGGCAAGGCAGAGGAAGACCACCAGCAGAGAAAGCGCATAAAGCGCGGGCGCCTGTGCCCCGGAGAGGCGCTCCTGGTAAGACATGGCCGTCCATTCCAGACCAAAACCAGCGGGCAGCTGCTGCACCAGTTTTTCCATGGTGTCCATGGCGGTACCGGTGCTGACGCCCGGCGCGGCTTCCCCGACGATTTCAACTGCCGAATAGCCGTTGTAGCGCTCCAGGCGCGGCGAACCGCTCTCCCAGCGCGACGTGGCAAAGGCGGAGAAGGGTACCATCCCGCCAGAATTATTACGTACAAACCAGCGGTTAATGTCATCCGGCAACATGCGGAAAGGCGCGGCTGCCTGGACATACACTTTTTTCACGCGGCCGCGATCCATAAAGTCATTTACGTAGCTTGAGCCCCACGCGGTTTGCAGGGTGTCGTTGATATCGTCGATCGAGACGCCCAGCGCCTGCGCCTTACGCTGGTCTATATCCACCTGAAGCTGCGGGCTGTCGTCAAGACCGTTGTGACGAACGCGGGTCAGGCCGGGATCTTTCCCTGCAAGTTCTAACAGCTTGTCGCGCGCAGCCATCAGCGCCGAGTGGCCCGCGCCGGCGTGATCCTGCAGCTCCATATCAAACCCGGCGGAACTGCCCAGGCCGCTGATCGCGGGCGGACTGCTGGCAAAAACGCGTGCCTCTTTAATGCCCGCAAAAGCTTTGGTTGCCCGTTCAATGATGGCGAACGAGGTTCCCGTTCTGGCGTCGCGTTCGTCCCAGTCTTTCAGGCGGACAAACATGCGGGCGACGTTCTGCCCATTCCCGCCCGGGCCGGAGCCGACGGTAGAGAAGACCGAGACAACGTTATCTTTCTCTTTGGTGAAGAAGTACTGCTCAACGTTCTGAACCACCTTCAACGTCTGCTGTTGCGTTGAGCCGCTCGGGAGCTGCACCGAGGTGATGAACATCCCCCGGTCCTCCTGAGGCAGGAACGAGGTGGGAAGATGCAGAAACAGCCACACCATGCCGCCCAGCAGCACAACGTAAATCATCATCCAGCGCAGGCTGCGGTGCAGCACTTTACCGACGGCAGATTCATACCGCTCGGCATTGCGGTTGAACATACGGTTAAACCAGCCGAAGAACCCTTTCTGTCCGTGATGTTCCCCTTTGTGCAGCGGCTTAAGGAGGGTGGCACAGAGCGCGGGGGTGAGGATCAGCGCCACCAGCACGGAGAGCACCATCGCCGAGACGATGGTAATTGAGAACTGACGGTAAATCGCCCCGGTTGTACCGCCAAAGAAGGCCATCGGGATAAAGACCGCCGACAGCACCATCGCGATACCGACTAACGCCCCCTGAATTTGCCCCATGGATTTGCGTGTGGCCTGACGCGGGGAAAGCCCCTCTTCGCTCATGATGCGCTCGACGTTTTCCACGACCACGATGGCATCGTCCACCAGCAGGCCAATCGCCAGCACCATGGCAAACATCGTCAGGGTGTTGATGCTGTAGCCGAACGCGTAGAGCACCGCAAAAGTACCCAGCAGCACTACCGGGACGGCAATGGTGGGGATCAGCGTGGCGCGGAAGTTTTGCAGGAACAGGTACATGACCAGGAACACCAGCGCAATCGCTTCCAGCAGGGTTTTCACCACATCCTCAATCGAGGCTTTAACGAAGGAGGTGGTTTCATAGGCGACTTTGTACTCCAGCCCGTGCGGGAAATACTGCGACAGCTCATCCAGACGGTCCAGCACCAGCTTCGCCGTCGCCATTTCGTTCGCGCCGGAGGCCAGCTTGATCCCAAGACCGGAGGCCGGATTGCCGTTAAAGCGGCTCAGGTAATCGTATTTCTCCGCACCCATTTCCACCTTAGCGACATCGCCCAGGCGCACCTCTGAACCGTCCTGATTCACGCGAAGGGTGATGTTGCGGAACTGGTCCGGCGTCTGAAGCAGGGATTGTGAATTGATGGTGGCATTCAGGGCCTGTTTATCAACCGAAGGCGTGCCTCCCAGCTGCCCCACGGCAATTTGGGCGTTCTGGGCTTTGATGGCGTCCGTCACGTCGGTTGCGGTCATCTGATAGCTGTTCAGCTTGTTAGGATCGAGCCAGATACGCATTGAGTACTGTGAACCGTAGGCGTCGATATCCCCTACGCCGTTAATACGGCTGAGCGGGTCCTGAATATTACTGGCGACGTAGTCCGCAATGTCCTGTTTATCCATTGAGCCATCGGTGGAGACAAACGCGATAGTCAGAATGTTGGTATCACCGGTTTTACGCACGGTAACCCCCTGGTTTTGCACCGCCTGGGGCAGCTTACGCATGGCCGACTGCAGCTGGTTTTGTACCTGCTGCACCGCTTCGTCCGGGTCGGTGCCCGCCTCAAAGCTCAGGGTGACCGTGGCCTGTCCCGTGGCGCTGCTTTGGGAGGACATGTACATCAGATTATCCAGACCCGTCATGTTCTGCTCGATAACCTGCGTCACGGTGTTTTCCAGCGTTTGTGCGGAAGCGCCGGGATAGTTGGCGGTGACACGCACGTTAGGCGGTGCCAGATCGGGATATTGCTCAACGGGAAGAGAAGTAATCGCCAGGACGCCTGTCAGACACAACAGGATGGCAAGCACCCAGGCAAAAATGGGGCGATCGATGAAAAAATTCGCCATGGAAAAGTGACCTCGTTTTGCTGCACGTCATTATTGTTTATTGCCCGCATCACTTTAGCGGCAAGGCCCAGGCCAAACGTGGAGAAATAAAGGAGATAATGTAAATTATCATGCGCTTTTCCCGGCGCTTCCCCCTTTACCGTTATTTACCTGTTAACGGCGCGGGTGCGGGGAACGTCACGCTGACCTGCGTGCCGCCGTTTTGCGGCTGCGAGAAGTGCAGCATTCCGCCGAGCCGTTGCGCGCGTTCTCGCATAATGTTCAGCCCGTAGTGTCCCGGCGGTTCGCTGGCCTCGCCAATTCCGATGCCGTTGTCACGAATGCTGACGTTGTGCGTGCCGTCCACGGCGGTTACGCAGCTGACGGTGATCTCGCTGGCCTGCGCGTGCTTAATCGCATTCAGGACGGCCTCCCGCACGATCTGCAGCAAATGCACCTGCTTCTGCGCGTCAAGCGCCAGCGAGGAGAGGCGGCAGTCGAGGTACAGCTTCGCCTGCGTTTGGCTCTGCAGGGCATCGAGGGACTCCTGAAGCGCCGCGGGTAAATTCGCATGGTTTAGCGTCAGGCGGAAGGTGGTCAGCAGCTCGCGCAGCTGCTGCCAGGCGTTGTTCAGTTCGCGGGAGAAGTCGGTGATGATGGTCTGCGCGGGGGCATTTTCCGCCGGCACGGCGTGTTTAAGCAGCGTGAGCTGGATCCGCAGATAGGAGAGTACCTGCGCCAGCGAGTCATGCAGCTCGCGGGCGATGGTGGCGCGCTCCTCCATCAGCAGCAGCTGCTGGTAGTGTTTCTGCGCCTGGTTAAAGTACAGCCCGCGCCCGAGCATGGTCGCGACACTTCTCATCAGCGGAAGAGGAACGCTGCCCGTCTCGCTTTGCCAGCGCAGCTCGCCGTAAAGGGTGTCCTGCATCAGCACCGGCAGGGTTTGCAGAGAAATGCCGCTCACCTCTGTCCCTTCACACAGCCGCCAGTCGTCGCTGGTGCGTAGCTCCAGGTAATTCATCTGCGTGTATTCATGGACAATCTGTAAAATATGCCGGAAGCACAGGCTGTCAATCTGTCCGGTATTCAGCGCCTGAGAGCATTTGAACAGCATGTCGAGCTGCTGGTGGGCTTCATGCAAATGCCGCGTCTTTTCCGCGACGGAGGCTTCGAGCGACCGATAGAGAGTATGTAGCTCGCCCGACATATGGTTGAAGGCGCGGGAAAGCTGGCCCAGCTCGTTGGGCAGCGCGGTGTCCGGCGCCGGGGTGGTAAATTCCCCTCGCTCAATCCGTTCACTGGCGGCTACCAGGTTGTTCAGTGGCAACACCACCTGGCGGCGGATGCGCCGCAGGGTAAACAGCGTCAGCAGCAGGATCCCGAGCGCGCCAGCCAGAGAGAGAAGGGTCACCGTCTGGATTTTATTTTCGGTGTAGTGCTGGAGGGCGAGAACAAAGGCATCAATGCGGCCGACAAAATCCTCAATGTTAGCGTCATACCATGCGCTGTCGCCGCGGGCGATGTGCTTATCTATTTCCCGCCAGGCCACATGAAGCTGCTGATAGCGCGCCTTGACGTTTTCCGGGACGTACCAGCGGTTCAGCTTCTCCAGGGAAGGCGCGCTTAACGTCTGCTGCCAGTTCTCAAGATGCGCCTTAAGGGAGGGGCTGTTGCGCTGCATCTCGTAGCCGAGGCGGTAGCTCTGCATGCGCAGCGAACCCGCAATGTTAATGGCTTCGGCGTCACGCTGGCTGCTGGCAAGCGTCAGCAGCGCGACGGTGCTGGTCAGCACGGACAGGGCAATGATCGAAAAGAAAGCCCAGGCAAGGCTTCCGGAAACGGGGCGTTTAACGGTCACGGAACGGATCTCTGAATAAAATGGCTCTGCCACAGGTTACGGGCAGTTGTACATTGCCTGATAACGCGGTAGTGAGCAAATAGCTTATTCATACTAAAAATAAGGTTATTGATCCAAAAGCCGCTTTGGGGATTAACATGAAATCTGACGAGAAGAGACGCGCCGTCTTAACCGACGGGCGACAAAGCGGGCTTCACGGCGTAGTATAAACAGACTCATTTTGCCGTGGAGCCCGTATGTCCCTGAACATTACCGTTATCAAAGACAAAATCCTCTCTGAAAATTACTTTGTCCTGCGGAATATCACTTACGATTTAACCCGTAAGAACGGTGACGTGATTCGCCACAAACGCGAAGTCTACGACCGGGGCAATGGCGCAACCATTCTGCTGTATAACCGTGAAAAGCAAAGCGTGGTGCTGATTCGCCAGTTTCGGGTCGCGACCTGGGTCAACGGCAACGCGGACGGGCGTCTGATTGAAACCTGCGCCGGCCTGCTTGATGACGATGAGCCGGAAGTCTGCATCCGCAAGGAGGCCGTCGAGGAGACCGGTTTTGAAGTGGGCGCGGTGCAAAAAGTCTTTGAGCTTTTCATGTCACCTGGCGGCGTGACCGAGCTGGTCCATTTCTTCATTGCGGAGTACACCGATGCCCAGCGCACGCATCGCGGTGGCGGCGTGGAGGATGAAGATATTGAAGTGCTGGAAATGCCTTTCGCTCAGGCCGTTGAGATGGTGAAAAGCGGCGAGATCCGCGATGGTAAAGCGGTGATCCTGTTGCAATATCTGCAAACCAGCGGGTTAATGAACCCCAAACCGATGTCGCAATAGCCTGCATTTCAGATAAATCTATCCGATAAATCCGATTGAGCCCGCCCGCCCTGGGCACGAAGATACGCCCCAGATTGACCTTTTCGTTTCCGGGGCTGTGCCATTCATGCGCTACTGCGTTTTGCTTCTCTTCTTTTTCTGCGTGCTACCCGTGCCTCTGGTGTGGGCGGCACCTGCGCAGCAGTCTTTCTCAGACTGGCAGGTCACCTGCAATAACCAGAATTTTTGTGTTGCCCGGAATACGGGGGAACATCGCGGTCTGGTTATGACGCTGAGCCGTAGCGCCGGCGCGAAAACGGACGCCAGCCTGCGCATCGATCTCGGCGGGCTTTCGGCCCCGCCGGTAAAAGAGCCGGACATCGCCCCGCGCCTTCTGCTCGACAACGTTCCGCTAAAACTCAATTCACAGCACTGGCAGTTAACGCCTTGGCATCTCAAGACCGACGATACGGGTACCCTCAACGCGTTTCTGAAAACTATTCAGGAAGGGCAGGCGCTGACCCTGCGCGGGGGGAAGCAGACGATTTCGCTGGTCGGGCTGAAGGCGGCGCTGCTGTTTATTGACGCCCAGCAGAAGCGCGTTGGCAGCGAAACGGCATGGATTAAAAAAGGGGATAGCCCGCCTCTGAGCGTGCCTCCTGCACCAGCATTAAAAAAGGTGGCCGTGGTGAACCCGACGCCGACGCCGCTGACGCATAGCGAGCTGAACGATCTGCTGGATTATGGAACCTGGCGGATGAACAACAGCCAGTGCTCGCTGGATCCTAACCGCCGTGAAGTACGCGTCACCGCATTAACCGACGACAAAGCGCTGTTAATCGTCAGCTGTGAGGCAGGAGCCTATAACACGGTCGATCTGGCGTGGCTGGTATCACGTAAAAAACCGTTCACTGCCCGCAGCGTCAGGTTACGTCTGCCGTTTACCCCCTCCAGCCAGAGCAGCGACATGGAGCTGATGAACGCCAGCTTTGATGAAAAAACGCGCGAGCTGACGACGCTGGCGCTGGGACGCGGTATCGGGGACTGCGGGATCCAGACGCGCTGGCGTTTTGACGGCCAGCGCTTCCGCCTGGTGCGCTATGCGGAAGAGCCAAGCTGCGATAACTGGAATGGGCCAGACGCCTGGCCCACGCTGTGGATCACACGCTAGTTTTACCGGGTGGCGACTTACAAAACCTCGAACCGCAGGCCGGGTAAGCGACAGCGCCACCCGGCAACGAAGAACGCACTACAGCACGCTCAGCGCCTTCTCCACCACGTTCTCAACGGTAAAGCCGAAGTACGGGAAGAGCTTGTCGGCAGGTGCCGATTCACCGTAACCCCGCATGCCAACAATCGCTCCTTTTAGCCCCACGTACTTATACCAGTAGTCGGCAATACCCGCTTCCACCGCCACGCGTGCCGCTACGTTGGACGGCAGCACCGATTCCCGATACGCCTCATCCTGGGCGTCAAAGATATCCGTTGAAGGCAGGGACACAACGCGCACCGCGTGGCCTTCGGCGGTCAGTTTCTCCGCCGCTTTCACCGTAATTTCCACCTCGGAACCGGTGGCAATCAGGATCACGTCCGGCTTGCCGCCGCTGTCTTTCAGGATGTACCCGCCACGGGCGATGTTTTTAACCTGCTCCGGGGTGCGCTCGATCTGCGCCAGGTTCTGGCGCGACAGGATCAGCGCCGTGGGGCCGTTGTGGCGCTCAACCGCCAGCTTCCAGCCCACCGCCGCTTCCACCTGGTCGCACGGACGCCAGGTGCTGAAGTTTGGCGTTAAGCGCAGGCTCGCCAGCTGTTCCACCGCCTGGTGCGTCGGGCCATCTTCCCCCAGGCCGATGGAGTCGTGGGTGTAGACCATGATCTGCCGGGCCTTCATCAGCGCCGCCATGCGCGCCGCGTTTCGGGCGTACTCGACGAACATCAGGAAGGTGGCGGTGTAGGGCACGAAGCCGCCGTGATGGGCGATGCCGTTTGCAATCGCGGTCATGCCAAACTCGCGCACGCCGTAGTGGATGTAGTTCCCGGCAATATCCTCTTTCAGCGATTTCGAGCCGGACCAGATGGTCAGGTTACTTGGTGCAAGATCCGCTGAGCCGCCGAGCAGCTCAGGCAGGATTGGGCCAATGGCGTTGAGGGTATTTTGCGACGCCTTACGGGTGGCGATTTTCGCCGGGTTGGACTGCAGATTTTCAATCAGCGCCTGGGTTTTATCGTCCCAGTCCTCCGGCAGGCCGCCGCTCATGCGGCGGGAAAACTCTGCCGCCAGCTCCGGGTGCGCTTTTTTGTAGGCGGCAAATTTTTCGTTCCACGCCTGCTGGGCTTTTTCACCCGCTTCGCGGGCATCCCAGGCTCTGTAGATCTCTTTCGGGATCTCAAATGGCGGATACTTCCAGCCCAGCTTCTGGCGGGTTAAGGCCACTTCCTCTTCGCCCAGCGCCGCGCCGTGCGCCTCTTCCTTGCCCGCTTTGTTCGGCGAGCCGAAGCCGATGGTGGTGCGACAGATAATCAGGGACGGTTTGTCCTTCACGCTCTGCGCTTCCT
The DNA here is from genome assembly GCF_056673305.1 of Enterobacter sp. MG-EB028. NCBI lineage: Bacteria > Pseudomonadati > Pseudomonadota > Gammaproteobacteria > Enterobacterales > Enterobacteriaceae > Enterobacter > Enterobacter sp. MG-EB028. The sequence continues at coordinate 3,484,318 of NZ_CP195079.1, read as the reverse complement.
GAATCGCTTTTTTCACCGCCTCAGGATCGTGGCCGTCGATCTCATGCACCACGTGCCAGTGATAGGCCTCAAAGCGTTTCGCCGTGTCGTCGGTAAACCAGCCCTCGGTTTCCCCGTCGATGGAGATGCCGTTGTGGTCGTAGAAGCCAATCAGCTTCCCGAGCCCCAGCGTGCCCGCCAGCGAGCAGACCTCGTGGGAGATCCCCTCCATCAGGCAGCCGTCACCCATAAAGACATACGTGTAGTGGTCGACAATCTGATGGTCCGGCTGGTTAAACTGCGCCGCCAGCGTGCGCTCGGCAATCGCCAGACCGACGGCATTCGCCAGACCCTGACCCAGCGGGCCGGTGGTGGTTTCCACGCCCGGGGTATAGCCGATCTCCGGATGGCCCGGCGTTTTAGAGTGCAGCTGGCGGAAGTTTTTCAGCTCTTCCAGCGGCAGATCGTAGCCGGAAAGGTGCAGCAGGCTGTAGAGCAGCATCGAGGCGTGGCCGTTGGAGAGAATAAAACGGTCGCGGTCGTACCAGGTTGGGTCTGTGGGGTTGTGCTTCAGAAAGTCGTTCCACAGCACTTCGGCAATATCGGCCATCCCCATCGGGGCGCCAGGGTGGCCGGAATTGGCTTTTTGTACGGCATCCATGCTGAGGGCGCGAATGGCGTTGGCAAGCTCTTTACGGGACATAGTTCACTCCGTGGCAAGGTTAAAGTTTGGCGGCGAGAAGATCTTCAAGTTTGCGCTGGTCGACGGCGAACTGGCGGATGCCGTCAGCCAGTTTTTCCACGGCCATAGGGTCCTGATTGTGCTCCCAGCGGAACTCCGCTTCGGTCATGGCTTTCGGTTTTGGCAGTACGGTAGAGGTCGGCACCAGTTTGCGGATCACCGTTTCGTCGCTCTCCTGCAGCTTTTTCAGCAGATCGGGGGAGATGGTCAGACGGTCGCAGCCTGCGAGCGCGAGGATCTGCTCGGTGCGGCGGAAGCTGGCGCCCATCACGATGGTTTCGTAGCGGTGCTGCTTGTAATAATCGTAGATATTACGCACCGACTTCACGCCAGGGTCTTCCTCTACCACGTACGGATCCATCGGCTGTTTCGCCTGATACCAGTCGTAGATGCGCCCGACAAACGGCGAGATCAGAAACACGCCCGCTTCGGCACAGGCGCGCGCCTGGGCAAACGAGAACAGCAGCGTCAGGTTGCAGTGGATCCCCTCTTTTTCCAGAACCTCCGCCGCGCGGATGCCTTCCCATGTGGACGCGAGCTTGATCAGAATGCGTGACTTATCGATCCCCTGTTCCTGGTAGAGTTCCACCAGACGGCGCGCTTTGTGAATACTCTTTTCCTGATCGAATGAGAGGCGGGCATCCACTTCGGTCGACACGCGCCCCGGAATGCTTTTCAGAATTTCCGCACCAAAATTAACCGCCAGCTTGTCGCTGGCTTCAGCAACCTGCTGTTCCTGTGTTTTCCCGCGCTGTTTACCGTAGGCAATCGCGTCATCAATCAGATGGCTAAAGTGGGCAAGCCCCGCCGCTTTCAGAAGCAGCGAAGGGTTGGTGGTCGCGTCCTCCGGCTGATAGTGGCGAATCGACTCGATATCGCCGCTGTCTGCAACCACGGTGGTGAATTGTTTGATGCCGTCTAGCTGGTTCATAAATCATTACTCCTTGGAAATAAAAGAGTTAGATGAGTGCGTTAGTTCACACTTCTGAGAAAATCATGATGGACTTAACAAAAAAGCATAGCAGACGGGGCAGGCATTGCTTTTGAGACGGGTAACATGGCTGTTATAAATTGATAACAATTTTTAATGTGTGATGGTGAGAGTTTGGCAGCCTTCAAAGTTTATGCGCTGTCCTGAGGCGATACTAGGCGGCACACCAGGGTGTGCATCAGGATCGCTTACGTCACCCTTTTGATCGATACGTGAAAGGAAAAATAAGATGGATGAGCAGTTGAAACAGAGTGCCCTCGATTTTCACGAGTTCCCTGTCCCCGGTAAAATTCAGGTTTCCCCAACCAAGCCGCTGGCGACGCAGCGCGATCTGGCGCTGGCCTACTCGCCGGGCGTGGCGGCACCGTGTCTGGAAATCGAAAAAGACCCACTTGCGGCCTACAAATACACCGCGCGCGGTAACCTTGTCGCCGTTATCTCTAACGGGACGGCGGTGCTGGGCCTGGGCAACATTGGTGCACTGGCCGGTAAACCGGTGATGGAAGGGAAGGGCGTACTGTTCAAGAAATTTGCCGGTATCGACGTGTTCGATATCGAAGTGGACGAACTCGATCCCGATAAATTCATCAACGTGGTAGCCGCGCTGGAGCCGACCTTCGGCGGGATCAACCTGGAAGACATCAAAGCGCCGGAATGTTTCTATATCGAGCAGAAGCTGCGCGAGCGTATGAACATTCCCGTGTTCCATGACGACCAGCACGGGACCGCGATTATCAGCACCGCCGCCATTCTGAACGGCCTGCGCGTGGTCGAGAAAAATCTCTCCGATGTGCGCATGGTGGTTTCTGGCGCAGGCGCCGCGGCCATCGCCTGTATGAACCTGCTGGTGGCGCTGGGCATGCAGAAACACAACATTGTGGTCTGCGACTCCAAGGGCGTTATCTACAAAGACCGTGAGCCGAACATGGCGGAAACCAAGGCGGCGTACGCGGTAGAAGACGACGGCAAGCGCACGCTTGAGGACGTGATCGACGGCGCGGATATCTTCCTCGGTTGCTCCGGTCCGAAAGTGCTGACCCAGGAGATGGTGAAGAAGATGGCGCGTGCGCCAATGATCCTGGCCCTGGCGAACCCTGAGCCGGAAATCCTGCCGCCGCTGGCGAAAGCGGTGCGTGAAGACGCCATTATCTGTACCGGCCGTTCGGACTACCCGAACCAGGTCAACAACGTGCTCTGCTTCCCGTTCATCTTCCGCGGCGCGCTGGACGTTGGCGCGACGGCGATCAATGAAGAGATGAAGCTTGCCGCCGTTCACGCCATCGCCGAGCTGGCCCACGCCGAGCAGAGCGAAGTGGTCGCCTCCGCGTACGGGGATCAGGATCTAAGCTTTGGCCCGGACTACATCATTCCAAAACCGTTCGACCCGCGTTTGATTGTCAAAATTGCGCCAGCCGTTGCCAAAGCGGCGATGGACTCCGGCGTGGCAACGCGTCCGATTCAGGATTTCGACGCTTACGTCGATAAGCTCACCGAGTTTGTCTATAAAACCAACCTGTTCATGAAGCCGATCTTCTCTCAGGCCCGCGCAGACGCGAAGCGCGTGGTGCTGGCGGAAGGTGAAGAGGCGCGCGTGCTGCACGCTACCCAGGAGCTGATCACCTTAGGGCTGGCGAAGCCGATCCTGATCGGTCGTCCGAGCGTGATCGAGATGCGGATCCAGAAGCTGGGCCTGCAGATTAAGCCGGGCGTGGACTTCGAGATCGTGAACAACGAATCCGATCCGCGCTTCAAAGAGTACTGGAGCGAATACTACGCGATCATGAAGCGCCGGGGGATCACCCAGGAGCAGGCGCAGAAAGCCGTTATCAGCAACACGACGGTGATCGGCGCGATCATGGTCCATCGCGGCGAGGCGGATGCGCTGATCTGCGGCACCATCGGCGATTACCACGAGCACTTTAGCGTGGTGCAGGAGATCTTCGGCTATCGCGACGGCGTCCACACCGCCGGGGCGATGAACGCGCTGCTGCTGCCGAGCGGCAACACCTTTATTGCTGACACCTACGTTAACGACGATCCGTCCCCGGACGAGCTGGCGGAGATCACCGTGATGGCGGCGGAAACGGTGCGTCGCTTTGGTATCGAGCCGAAGGTAGCGCTGCTGTCGCACTCTAACTTCGGTTCGTCCAAATCGGCGGCGGCGTGCAAAATGCGCCAGACGCTGGAGCTGGTGCGCGAGCGCGCGCCGGAGCTGATGATTGACGGGGAGATGCACGGCGATGCCGCGCTGGTGGAAAGCATTCGTAACGAACGTATGCCGGACAGCCCGCTTAAGGGGTCGGCGAACATACTGATTATGCCGAACGTGGAAGCGGCGCGTATCAGCTACAACCTGCTGCGTGTCTCCAGCTCTGAAGGGGTGACCGTCGGACCGGTGCTGATGGGCGTGGCGAAACCGGTGCATGTGTTAACGCCGATTGCCTCCGTGCGCCGCATCGTGAACATGGTGGCGCTGGCTGTGGTTGAAGCGCAGACGCAGCCGCTGTAAGCCTTGTGAGTCGGGTGGCGCGTTCGCTTACCCGACCTACGGGTTGAGTAGGCCGGATAAGCGCAGCGCCATCCGGCAGTTAAACCCAGTCGCGTACTTTAAGGAACTCACACAAGGCAGCCTCCGGGCTGCCTTCTTTTGGCTCGTAGCAGTACTCCCAGCGCACCAGCGGCGGCATCGACATCAGAATCGACTCCGTGCGCCCACCGGTCTGCAGGCCAAACAGCGTCCCGCGATCCCACACCAGGTTGAACTCCACGTAGCGCCCGCGGCGATAAAGCTGGAATTCACGCTCGCGCACGCCGTAGTCGGTGTTTTTACGGCGTTCGACGATGGGCATATAGGCATCGGTAAAGCCTTCGCCCACCGCGCGCATAAAGCTGAACGCGGTGTCAAAATCGGGCACGTTGAGATCGTCAAAGAACAGCCCGCCGATGCCGCGCTGCTCATCGCGGTGCTTCAGGTAAAAGTAGTCGTCGCACCACTTTTTAAATTTCGGGTAGACGTCTTCGCCAAACGGCAGGCAAAGATCCCGCGCGGTGGTGTGCCAGTGCACGGCGTCCTCTTCGAAGCCGTAGTAGGGCGTGAGGTCGAAACCGCCGCCAAACCACCAGACCGGATCGGCCCCTGGCTTCTCCGCAATGAAAAAACGCACGTTAGCGTGGCTGGTGGGCACAAACGGGTTATGCGGATGCACCACCAGCGAAACGCCCATCGCTTCGAAGCTGCGGCCCGCCAGCTCAGGGCGATGCGCGGTAGCGGAGGCGGGCATGGCGTCGCCGTGAACGTGGGAGAAATTTACGCCCGCCTGTTCAAAAATACCGCCGTTTCGCAGCACGCGGCTGCGCCCGCCGCCGCCGGCTTCGCGCTGCCAGCTATCTTCCTGAAATTCACCGCCGTCTGCGGCGGCCAGTTTCTGGCAGATCGCATCCTGCAGCTGCAGCAGGAAGGTTTTTACCAGTTGAGCATTGGGTTTCATCAACGTTTCCTGGAGTGCGCTTTTTGGTTATCGAACCAGTTGAAGTAACTGATAATGCCGGAGGCGATGGCGTTGGCGATCTTCTGGCGAAACGCCGTGGTGCCGAGCAGTCGTTCTTCTTCCGGGTTGGTAATGAAGGATGTTTCCACCAGCACGGACGGGATGGACGGTGACTTCAGCACCACAAACGCCGCCTGTTCGGTGCTTTTACTGTGCAGGCGGTGCACCGGCTTAATCCGTTTGAGAATATGCGAGCCGAGCGTCAGGCTGTTTTTGATGGTGTCCGTTTGCACGAGATCGAACAGCACCTGCTGCAACAGATGATCTTTGTCAGTGGCCTTCTTACCAGCCACTTCATCCGCCCGGTTTTCACGATCGGAAAGGTACTTCGCCATGGCGCTACTGGCGCCACGGTTGGAGAGGGCAAACACCGACGCGCCCGCGGCGGAAGGGTTGGTAAAGCCGTCCGCGTGAATGGACATAAACAGATCCGCACCGTGCTGGTGGGCAATCTCGACGCGGTCGTACAGCGGAATGAACGTGTCGCCCGTGCGCGTCAGGCGGGCGTCAATGCCGTTGCTGCGTAAAATCGATCGCACATTTTTTGCAATCGCCAGCACGACGTGTTTTTCTTTCGAACCGTTTTTGCCAATGGCACCGGTATCAATCCCGCCGTGGCCCGGATCGAGCATCACCAGACGCTTTGCGCCCGGCTTTTTAGTTTTTGGCTTACTGTGTCCGTTACTGGTTTTGAGCGTGCTCTCGTCTTTTGCCTGAGCCTGCTTTGCGATGCCCGTTAACGTTAAGGCCGCCAGCCCCGCTTTGAGAACCTGACGACGCGATGTGAGTGCTTTTAATGGTTTGAATGTGCTCATGCGGCCTGAATACTAAAAAAAGGGGTCCTGGTGTTATATCGTATCGTGTTTCCCGTTACGACAGTCCTTATTGAGAATTGTTTTACTTTTCATTTCAATACGTGACAAAGTGACATTATGCCAAATTTTGGCGAGATTTTCCCCGGTTATTGGCTAAACGCCCCGTTCACGCCATAATCACTGTTTTTAAACCCGAAAAGGCGGTTAATACCATGGAGATACGCGTTTTTCGCCAGGAAGATTTCGAAGAGGTGATCACCCTTTGGGAGCGCTGCGATCTGCTGCGTCCGTGGAACGATCCGGAAATGGATATCGAACGTAAGCTGAATCACGACGTTAGCCTGTTTCTGGTCGCGGAAGTGAACGGCGAGGTCGTCGGTACCGTGATGGGCGGCTACGATGGCCATCGCGGCTCGGCCTATTATCTGGGCGTCCACCCGGAATATCGGGCGCGCGGCATCGCCAACGCGCTGCTTAATCGGCTCGAGAAGAAGCTGATCGCCCGCGGCTGTCCGAAAATTCAGATCATGGTGCGGGAAGATAACGACGTGGTGCTGGGCATGTATGAACGTCTGGGCTATGAGCACGCTGACGTGCTGAGCTTAGGTAAGCGTCTGATCGAAGATGAAGAGTACTGAGATCCACCCGGCTGACTTTGATGCACAGGGCCGCGTCAGGCTGCCGTTTTTATTCTGGTGCGTTTTGCTCCTGCAGGCCCGCACCTGGGTGCTGTTTGTGATGGCCGGCGCGTCGCGCGGGCAGGGCGATACGCTGCTGAATCTCTTTTATCCCGATCACGATGCTTTCTGGCTCGGCTTACTGCCGGGCGTACCGGCGGTGGTGGCTTTTTTATGCAGCGGTCGGCGGCACGTAATCCCGCGTCTGTGGCGCGCCCTTCGCTGGCTGCTGATCCTCGCCCAGATCGCACTGCTGTTCTGGCAACCCGTGCTCTGGTGGTTGGGTGAACCGCTTTCGGGTATTGGCATCGCGCTGGTGGTGGCGGATATCGTGGCGCTGCTGTGGCTGCTGACGAATCCCCGATTACGCGCCTGTTTTACGCAAGAGTCAGATTAGTGCGGCACTTTTTGCCGATGCCGCACTCCAACAAGCGTTGATTTAATTAGAAAGGACGTTTCAATGAAATCGCTGCGTTTACTTTTATGCGCTCTCCCGCTGGCGTTGACCGGCTGTTCCACGCTCTCTTCTATTAACTGGTCCGCCGCGTATCCGTGGAACTGGTTTGGCTCTTCCATCGAAGTCACCGAGCAGGGCGTAGGAAAAATCACCGCGTCGACCGCGCTCAATCAGGACGCTATTCAGGATGCCCTGAGCAGCGACTACCGCCTGCGTAGCGGGATGAAAACCGAGAATGGCAACATTGTGCGTTACTTTGAAGCGCTGAAGGGTGACAAGCTGGCGCTGGTAATTAACGGTGATAAAGGGACGGTGAACCGCATTGCGGTGCTGGACGATGCTATCCCGACCGCCAGCGGCGTAAAGGTCGGCACCCCGTTTAGCGATCTTTATAAACAGGCCTTTGGCAACTGCAGCAGCGCCCCTTCAGACGATGGCGTTGCGGTGGAATGTAAGGCGGAAGGCAGCCAGCACATCAGCTATGTCTTCACCGGAACCTGGAGCGGCCCGGAAGGATTGATGCCGTCTGACGACACGCTGAAGAGCTGGAAAGTGAGCAAAATAGTCTGGAAGCAGTAATTTGCGCCTGAACAAACCGCCTCGCTGAAATCCGGGTATAATAGCCGCCATCAATGCCACGCTGACGTGGCATCTTTATTTCAGGAGGAGCGATGTCTCAGGTTCAGAGTGGCATTTTGCCAGAACATTGCCGCGCGGCGATTTGGATTGAAGCCAATGTAAAAGGGGACGTGGATGCCCTGCGTGCGGCCAGTAAAGCGTTTGTGGACAAGCTGGCGACCTTCCAGGCCAAATTCCCCGACGCCCACCTCGGTGCCGTTGTTGCCTTCGGCAATAACGTCTGGCGTCAGCTGAGCGGCGGCGAAGGGGCGGAAGAGCTGAAAGACTTTATCCCTTACGGCAAAGGTCTGGCACCAGCTACCCAGTATGACGTGCTGATCCACATTCTCTCCCTGCGTCATGACGTGAACTTCTCCGTTGCGCAGGCGGCGGTCGCGGCCTTTGGCGACAGTATTGAGGTGCAGGAAGAGGTTCACGGCTTCCGCTGGGTGGAGGAGCGCGATCTGAGCGGCTTCGTTGACGGCACCGAAAACCCGGCGGGTGAAGAGGTTCGTCGCGACGTGGCGGTGATTAAAGACGGCGTGGACGCGGGCGGCAGCTATGTGTTCGTCCAGCGCTGGGAGCACAACCTCAAGCAGCTTAACCGCATGAGCGTGCACGACCAGGAGATGATGATTGGTCGTACTAAAGAAGCCAACGAAGAGATTGACGGCGACGAGCGTCCGGTGACCTCTCACCTGAGCCGAGTAGACCTCAAAGAGGACGGTAAAGGGCTGAAGATTGTTCGCCAGAGCCTGCCGTACGGCACCGCAAGCGGCACGCACGGCCTCTACTTCTGCGCCTACTGCGCGCGCCTGCACAACATTGAGCAGCAACTGCTGAGCATGTTCGGTGACACCGACGGCAAGCGCGACGCCATGCTGCGCTTCACCAAACCGGTGACCGGCGGCTACTACTTTGCGCCGTCCGTTGAGCGACTGCTGGCGCTGTAACACCCCTCACCCTGACCCTCTCCCCACAGGGGAGAGGGGATTATTGCCTTATTCCCTTTTCTGCTTGTAAATCACCAAACGGTATATAAAACCGTTACTCCTTTCATCCCCGTTATAAATATTATGACTATAAGATAGTCATCACATTTATAAGGGTGCGCAATGGCCGTTACTGTACTGAAAAAAGGAACTCTGGCGCTGGCTGGTATACTGCTGGTGGCCCAGGCGCAGGCGACCGAGCTGCTGAACAGCTCGTATGACGTCTCCCGCGAGCTGTTTGCCGCCCTTAACCCACCGTTTGAGCAACAGTGGGCGAAAGACAATAACGGCGATAAGCTGACCATCAAGCAGTCCCACGCCGGCTCGTCCAAGCAGGCGCTGGCGATTTTGCAGGGGCTGAAAGCGGACGTCGTGACCTATAACCAGGTGACTGACGTGCAGATCCTGCACGACAAGGGCAAGCTGATCCCGGCTGACTGGCAGAGCCGCCTGCCGAACAACAGCTCGCCGTTCTACTCCACCATGGGCTTCCTGGTGCGTAAGGGCAATCCAAAGAACATCCACGACTGGAGCGACCTGGTGCGTTCCGACGTGAAGCTGATTTTCCCGAACCCAAAAACCTCCGGTAACGCACGCTACACCTGGTTAGCCGCGTGGGGCGCGGCGGACAAGGCTGACGGAAACGACAAAGCCAAAACCGAGCAGTTCATGACCCAGTTCCTGAAAAACGTCGAAGTGTTCGATACCGGCGGCCGCGGTGCGACCACCACCTTCGCCGAACGCGGTCTGGGTGACGTGCTGATCAGCTTTGAATCCGAAGTGAACAACATTCGCAAGCAGTACGAAGCGCAGGGCTTCGAGGTGGTTATCCCGAAAACCAACATCCTGGCCGAGTTCCCGATAGCGTGGGTGGATAAAAACGTGCAGGCGAACGGCACCGAGAAAGCGGCAAAAGCCTATCTCAACTACCTGTACAGCCCGCAGGCGCAGACCATCATTACCGATTACTACTACCGCGTGAACAACCCGGACGTCATGAACAAACTGAAAGACAAATTCCCGCAGACCGCCCTGTTCCGCGTGGAAGATCATTTCGGCTCCTGGCCTGAGGTGATGAAAACGCACTTTGCCAGCGGCGGTGAGTTAGACAAATTGCTGGCGGCGGGGCGTAAGTAATGTTTGCAGTCTCGACAAAACGCGTGCTGCCGGGCTTTACCTTAAGCCTGGGGACCAGCCTGCTGTTCGTCTGCCTGATCCTGCTGTTGCCGCTCAGCGCGCTGGTGATGCAACTTGCTCAGATGAGCTGGGCGCAGTACTGGGAGGTCATCACCAACCCGCAGGTGGTGGCGGCCTATAAGGTGACGCTGCTGTCGGCGTTTGTCGCCTCCATTTTTAACGGCGTGTTTGGCCTGCTGATGGCGTGGATCTTAACCCGCTATCGCTTCCCGGGTCGCACGCTGCTTGATGCACTGATGGATCTGCCGTTTGCGCTGCCGACGGCGGTCGCGGGCTTAACCCTCGCGTCGCTCTTCTCCGTGAACGGGCTGTACGGCGAGTGGCTGGCGAAGTTTGATATCAAAGTGACCTATACCTGGCTTGGGATCGCGGTGGCGATGGCCTTTACCAGCATCCCGTTTGTGGTCCGTACCGTGCAGCCGGTGCTGGAAGAGCTGGGTCCGGAATATGAAGAGGCGGCGGAAACGCTGGGCGCCACGCGCTGGCAGAGCTTCCGTAAAGTGGTTCTGCCGGAGCTTTCTCCGGCGCTGATGGCGGGCGTCGCGCTGTCGTTTACCCGCAGCCTGGGTGAGTTCGGCGCGGTGATTTTTATCGCCGGGAACATCGCCTGGAAAACGGAAGTTACTTCGCTGATGATTTTCATCCGTCTGCAGGAGTTTGATTACCCGGCGGCGAGCGCGATTGCCTCGGTGATCCTGGCGGCCTCGCTGCTGCTGCTGTACTCGATTAACACTCTGCAAAGTCGCTTTGGTCGACGTGTGGTAGGTCACTGATGGCGGAAGTTACGCAATTGAAGCGATACGATGCGCCCCGCATCAACTGGGGTAAATGGTTTCTGATTGGCGTGGGCGTGCTGGTGTCTGCCCTCATTCTCGTCGTCCCGACGGTTTATATCTTCGTTCAGGCGTTCAGCAAGGGGCTGATGCCCGCGCTGGAGAACCTGGCGGACCCGGATATGCTGCATGCCATCTGGCTGACGGTGCTGATTGCGTTGATCACCGTGCCGGTGAACCTGGTATTCGGTACCCTGCTGGCCTGGCTGGTGACGCGCTTTAACTTCCCGGGACGTCAGATGCTGCTGACGCTGCTGGATATTCCCTTTGCCGTGTCGCCGGTGGTGGCGGGTCTGGTGTACCTGCTCTTTTACGGCTCCAACGGTCCGCTGGGCGGCTGGCTGGATGCGCATAACCTGCAGATCATGTTCGCCTGGCCGGGCATGGTGCTGGTGACCATCTTCGTGACCTGTCCGTTTGTGGTGCGTGAGCTGGTGCCGGTGATGTTAAGCCAGGGCAGCAACGAAGATGAAGCAGCGGTGTTGCTGGGCGCGTCAGGCTGGCAGATGTTCCGTCGCGTCACGCTGCCGAACATTCGCTGGGCGCTGCTTTACGGCGTGGTGCTGACCAACGCCCGCGCGATCGGTGAGTTCGGTGCCGTTTCCGTTGTTTCCGGCTCCATCCGTGGTGAGACCCTGTCGCTGCCGCTCCAGATTGAACTGCTGCAGCAGGACTACAACACCATTGGCTCGTTTACTGCCGCAGCGTTGCTGACGCTGATGGCCATTTTGACCCTGTTTTTGAAGAGTGTGGTGCAGTGGCGTTTAGAAAATCAGGAAAAACGTCAGCATCAGGAGGGAAATCATGAGCATTGAGATTGCCAATATTAAGAAGTCTTTTGGTCGCACCCAGGTGCTGAATGATATCTCGCTGGATATCCCTTCCGGACAAATGGTGGCGCTGCTTGGGCCGTCTGGCTCGGGAAAAACCACGCTGCTGCGTATTATCGCCGGGCTTGAGCATCAGACCAGCGGGCATATCCGCTTCCACGGCACCGACGTGAGCCGCCTGCACGCCCGCGATCGTAAAGTGGGCTTTGTGTTTCAGCACTACGCTCTCTTCCGCCACATGACCGTGTTCGACAACATCGCCTTTGGCCTGACCGTGTTGCCGCGTCGCGAGCGCCCGGATGCGGCAACCATTAAAGCGAAAGTGACCAAACTGCTGGAGATGGTGCAGCTGGCTCACCTGGCGGACCGTTTCCCGGCCCAGCTTTCCGGTGGGCAGAAACAGCGCGTGGCGCTGGCGCGCGCGCTTGCCGTTGAGCCTCAAATTTTGCTGTTGGATGAGCCGTTTGGCGCGCTGGATGCGCAGGTGCGTAAAGAGCTGCGCCGCTGGCTGCGCCAGCTGCATGAAGAGCTGAAGTTCACCAGCGTCTTCGTGACCCACGACCAGGAAGAGGCGATGGAAGTTGCGGACCGCGTGGTGGTCATGAGCCAGGGCAACATTGAGCAGGTTGACGAGCCGGAGCAGCTCTGGCGCGAGCCGGCGACCCGCTTCGTGCTGGAGTTTATGGGCGAGGTAAACCGTCTGCAGGGCACCATTCGCGGTGGGCAGTTCCACGTCGGCGCGCACCGCTGGCCGCTGGGCTACACCTCCGCGCATCAGGGGCCGGTCGATCTGTTCCTGCGCCCATGGGAGGTGGACGTCAGCCGCCGAACCAGCCTGGATTCACCGCTGCCGGTTCAGGTGCTGGAAGCTAGCCCTAAAGGTCACTACACCCAATTGGTGGTACAGCCGCTGGGCTGGTATACCGAGCCGCTGACCGTGGTTATGCGCGACGATGTGCCGCCGCACCGGGGAGAGCGCCTGTTTGTCGGGCTGCAGCATGCCCGGATTTATCACGGTAACGAGCGGATTGAGACGCGCGAGGATATTGCTCTGGCGGAGTCAGCCTGATAGGTTAGGATTACGTAGTTTTGCCGGGTGGCGCTGCGCTTACCCGGCCTACAATATGACGTCTGTAGGCCCGGTAAGCGAAGCGCCACCGGGCTTTTTATTGGACAGCGATCATGAAAACATTAGAAAACACCATCGGCAACACGCCTCTGGTCAAGCTTCAGCGTATGGGGCCAGACAACGGCAGTGAAATCTGGGTCAAACTCGAAGGCAATAACCCGGCGGGGTCGGTAAAAGACCGCGCGGCGCTGTCGATGATTGTCCAGGCCGAAAAACGCGGTGAAATTAAGCCCGGCGACGTGCTGATTGAAGCCACCAGCGGCAACACCGGCATCGCCCTGGCGATGATTGCGGCGCTGAAAGGCTACCGCATGAAGCTGCTGATGCCGGACAACATGAGCCAGGAGCGCCGCGCCGCGATGCGTGCCTACGGGGCCGAGCTGATTCTGGTGACCAAAGAGCAGGGGATGGAAGGCGCGCGCGACTTAGCGTTAGAAATGGCCGGGCGCGGCGAAGGTAAGCTGCTCGACCAGTTCAACAACCCGGACAACCCGTACGCGCACTACACCACTACCGGGCCGGAAATTTGGCAGCAAACCGACGGACGCATCACCCATTTTGTCTCCAGCATGGGCACCACCGGCACCATTACCGGCGTGTCGCGTTTTCTGCGCGAGCAGGCGAAAGCTGTCACCATCGTTGGCCTGCAGCCGGAAGAGGGGAGCAGCATTCCGGGCATTCGCCGCTGGCCTGCGGAGTATATGCCCGGCATCTTTAATGCGCAGCTTGTGGACCAGGTGCTGGATCTTCACCAGCGCGAGGCGGAAAATACCATGCGTGAGCTGGCCGTGCGCGAAGGTATCTTCTGCGGCGTTAGCTCGGGCGGCGCGGTAGCGGGTGCGATTCGGGTAGCACAGGCAAACCCGGGTGCCGTAGTGGTGGCGATTATTTGCGATCGCGGCGATCGCTATCTGTCTACCGGCGTCTTTGGTGAAGAAAGTTATTCGCAGGGGGCGGGGATTTAAGCATCATGGAGATGATTCTATTCCGGGATAATACCCGGGCGCAGCAAACCGACATTGTCGCCGTGCAGTCGCAGGTGGTTTACGGCAGCGTGGGGAACAGCATTGCGGTTCCGAATATTCGTACCCACAGGCTGAACGTTACCGCCGTGCCGACGGTACTGTTCAGCAACACGCCGCACTATGACACGTTTTATGGTGGAGTGATCCCCGACGAGTGGTTCAGCGGCTACCTGAAGGCGCTGGAAGAGCGAGAGATCCTGCGCGAGCTTAAGGCGGTCACCACCGGCTATATGGGCAGTGCCAGCCAGATCGTACTGCTGGCGCAGTGGCTGAAGGCGGTCAAAGCGCAGCATCCTGACCTGCTGGTGCTGGTCGATCCGGTTATCGGCGATATCGACAGCGGGATGTACGTGAAGCCCGAGATCCCGCAGGCGTATCGGGAGCACCTGCTGCCACTGGCGCAGGGGATCACGCCAAACGTCTATGAGCTCGAAGTGTTGAGCGGCAAACCGTGCCGTACGCCGGAAAGCGCCATCGCGGCGGCGCAGGGACTGCTCTCTGACAGCCTGAAATGGGTGGCGATCACAAGCGCGCCGGTCGCAGACGACCCGGAAAACATCCATGTGGTGCTGGTGACGAATGAAGGCGTGACCGTCAGCGCTCACCCGCGCGTAGAAACCGATCTGAAAGGGACGGGCGACCTGTTCTGTTCAGAGTTGGTGAGCGGCATTGTAGAGGGGAAAACCGTTGCCGATGCCATTCGCATGGCCGGCGATCGGGTGACTGACGTGATGCTTTATACCCAGTCGAAAGGCTATGACGAGCTTATCCTCCCTGCATAAACAAAAATGGCGCCCGAAGGCGCCATTTTTCTGTGCGGCAAGAATTACTTCTTGATGCGGATAACCGGGGTTTCACCCACGGTGACGCTGCCAGACAGTTTGATCAGTTCTTTGATTTCGTCCATGTTGGAGATAACAACCGGCGTCAGGGTAGACTTGGCTTTTTCTTCCAGCAGTGGCAGATCGAATTCAATCACCGGGTCGCCAACTTTAACACGCTGGCCTTCTTCCGCGATACGTTTGAAGCCTTCGCCTTTCAGTTCAACGGTGTCGATACCGAAGTGAACGAACAGTTCGATACCGCTATCTGATTCGATAGAGAACGCATGGTTGGTTTCAAAAATTTTACCGATGGTGCCGTCAACTGGAGCAACCATTTTGTTGCCAGTTGGTTTGATAGCAATGCCATCACCAACGATTTTCTCAGCAAACACTACATCCGGCACGTCTTCGATGTTGACGATCTCGCCGGAGAGCGGAGCAACAATCTCAATAGTTCCGGAGTCTTTCTTATCATCAGAAACCAGAGATTTCAGTTTATCGAACAAACCCATGATCTTCTCCTAAGCAGTAATTTGGGCCGCATCTCGTGGATTAGCAGATTGTTTTTTCTTCAATGAACTTGTTAACCAGCGTCATTAACTCGTCCGTTGTCGGTTGAGCAAGAGCCTGCTCTGCTAACACCTTCGCATCTTCGAAGTTCGTGTTACGGATAATCTTCTTAATGCGCGGGATGGAAATGGCGCTCATAGAGAATTCGTCCAGACCCATACCCAGCAACAGAAGTGTAGCACGTTCGTCGCCTGCAAGCTCACCACACATGCCAGTCCATTTACCTTCTGCATGAGAAGCATCAATAACTTGCTTGATCAAGTTCAGTACGGACGGTGACATTGGCTGGTAGAGATGTGAAATCATATCATTACCACGGTCAACTGCCAGGGTGTACTGCGTTAAATCATTGGTGCCGATACTAAAGAAATCAACTTCTTTGGCTAAATGACGCGCAATAGTCGCCGCAGCAGGTGTTTCCACCATCACGCCGATCTCAATTGACTCGTCAAACGCTTTACCTTCGTCACGCAGTTCCTGTTTGTAGATTTCGATCTCTTTCTTCAGTGCACGCACTTCTTCAACAGAGATGATCATCGGGAACATGATGCGCAGTTTACCGAAAGCGGAGGCACGCAGGATTGCGCGAACTTGGTCACGCAGGATCTCTTTACGATCCATCGCGATACGAATCGCACGCCAGCCCAGGAATGGGTTCTCTTCTTTCGGGAAGTTCATGTACGGCAGCTCTTTGTCGCCACCGATGTCCATGGTACGGACGATAACCGCCTGAGAGCCACACGCTTCAGCCACGGCTTTATAAGCAGCAAACTGCTCTTCTTCCGTTGGCAGCGCGTCGCGGTCCATGAACAGGAATTCTGTACGATAGAGACCTACGCCTTCCGCACCGTTGCGCTCAGCGCCATCAACGTCGCGGACGGTACCGATGTTTGCGCACACTTCTACCTGATGGCCGTCCAGGGTGATGGCTGGCAGGTCTTTCAGCTTAGCGAGTTCCGCTTTTTCAGTCGCAACCTGCTCCTGAACCGCGCGCAGTTTTTCGATCTCTTTGTTAGTTGGGTTGACGTAAACCAGATTGTTTACGGCATCCAGAATCAGATAATCGCCGTTTTTCACCTGAGAGGTGACGCTACCGGTACCCACGATGGCAGGCAGTTCCAGGGAGCGCGCCATGATAGAGGTGTGGGAGGTACGGCCACCCGCGTCGGTGATGAAACCGAGGACCTTTTTCAGGTTCAGCTGTGCGGTTTCAGACGGGGTGAGGTCAGCGGCAACCAGGATCACTTCATCCTGAATCGCGCTCAGGTCGATGATGGCCAGGCCCAGGATGTTGCGCAGCAGGCGCTTACCGATGTCACGTACGTCAGCCGCACGCTCTTTCAGGTATTCATCATCCAGTTCTTCCAGGGCAGTTGCCTGACCTTCGATAACTTCATGCGCAGCCGCGTCGGCCGTCATGCCTTTATCTTTAATCAGGGCTATGATTTCCTGCTCCAGCTCCTCATCTTCGAGCAGCATGATGTGCCCTTCGAAGATGGCTTCTTTTTCTTCACCGAAAGTTTCGCCAGCTTTAGTTTTGATTGCTTCCAGTTGCGCAGATGCCTTGGCACGACCGCTCAGAAAACGTTCAACTTCCTGATCAACCTTGTCGGCAGAAATTTTTTTCCGGTCGATGACGATCTCGTCTTCTTTCAGCAGCAGTGCTTTGCCGAAAGCGATACCCGGGGATGCTAAAATGCCTGAAATCATAACCCTACCTTACTTGTGACTGATATTTAAAAGAACCCGGAAACTTACTCGAGCTCAGCCATCAGTTTTACCAGATGCTCAACTGCTTTCTGCTCGTCTTCACCTTCAGCAGAGATGGTGACAACGGTGCCCTGAGTCAGGCCCAGAGTCTGCAGTTTAAACAGGCTTTTTGCGCTGGCGCTTTTGCCGTTGGAAGTCACAGTGATTTCAGAAGTGAAGCCTTTCGCTTCTTTAACAAACTGAGCAGCAGGGCGGGTGTGCAGACCGTTCGGAGCGGTAATGGTAACTTCTTGCTGGAACATTGTATTTCCCCAACTTATAGGTTTAGTGTTGTGGAACTAAAGTCTAGCCTGGCGACTGAACTTTAGCCTGTATTGTTAGCGCTGACGTTTCGATCGTCATTAAACATTATGCAGCGAAAGCAAGACTTGAACCAAATCATAAAATCGATTCAGCAAGGCTATTTCGTTCACTGATTAATTTCACGCATCAAAATAATTGCTGGTTTAAATACCAGACCCTACGGGGTGAAGCAATGCCAGGAGGGGCAAAAGTTTGAAGCAGGCCACAAAAAAGCACCTGAAAAGGTGCTTTTTTACGCGTTATTAACATGCTGGCACTACTGTTGCAGCTCTTTTTCGGTAAACAGATCGGCAAACAGTGCGGTGCTCAAGTAACGCTCACCCGAGGAAGGAAGGATAACCACAATATTCTTATTGGTAAAGGCTTCATCTTCCTGAAGTTTGAGCGCCGCCGCAACGGCCGCACCGGAAGAGATACCCGCCAGAATGCCTTCTTCATCCATCAGGCGACGCGCGGTAGAGATGGCTTCTTCGTTAGTGATGGTGACGACTTTATCGATCAGCTTCAGATCCAGGTTGCCCGGAATGAAGCCTGCGCCAATGCCCTGGATTTTATGCGGGCCTGGCTTGAGCTCTTCACCCGCCAGTGCCTGGGTGATAACCGGTGAGTCGGTTGGCTCAACGGCAACGGTGATCAGGTCTTTTTTACCCTTTGTGCCTTTAATATAGCGAGACACGCCGGTCAGCGTTCCGCCGGTACCCACGCCGGAGATAAATACATCAACCTGGCCGTCGGTATCTTCCCAGATTTCCGGGCCGGTGGTCTTCTCGTGAATTTCCGGGTTAGCCGGGTTGCTGAACTGCTGCAGCAGCAGGTATTTCGCCGGATCGCTGGCCACAATCTCTTCCGCTTTCTGAATGGCACCCTTCATGCCCTTCGCGCCTTCGGTCAGGACCAGGTTCGCGCCCAGCGCTTTGAGCAGCTTGCGACGTTCAATGCTCATGGTTTCCGGCATGGTCAGCGTTAGCTTGTAGCCACGCGCGGCGGCAACATAGGCCAGAGCGATACCGGTGTTACCGCTGGTCGGTTCCACCAGCTCAACGCCAGGCTTCAGCACGCCACGTTTTTCAGCATCCCAAATCATGTTTGCACCGATACGGCATTTTACGCTGAAGCTCGGGTTACGTGATTCGACCTTCGCCAGAATGCGTCCATTACCGATACGGTTCAGTCGAACCAGGGGCGTATGACCGATAGTCAGCGAGTTGTCTTCATAAATCTTACTCATGGCCTGTCCTTAACTGTATGAAATTGGGATACCGACCCAGCATACCTGCTAAGCAGGTAGGGGGAAGTAAGGAATTCGCATATCTATATACTGCAAGGAAATAATGGGGATCAGTATGGAATAAGGGGCGGCATAAGCCACCCCTGCTTTACACATTTTTGCATTATTTCCATAACGCGTGCTTAGCACGGTAGCAGTCCACCCACATCGCCGTCGCGCCGCAAACCGCAACCGGCATGATGAACAGGTTAAGGAAGGGAATCATGGTGAACAGGCTGGTCAGCGCGCCGAACTGCATATTGGCGACCTTCCGGGTGCGCAGGGTAGTGCGCATCGCTTTAAACGGCACCTTGTGGTTATCAAACGGATAGTCGCAGTACTGGATGGCGAGCATCCAGGCGCTGAACAGGAACCACAGCACCGGCGCAACCGTCTGGCCAATGCCGGGGACAAAGTAGAGGGCAAGCAGCACAACCGCGCGGGGGAGGTACCAGGCAAATTTCTGCCACTCGCGCTTCATAATGCGCGGGATATCTTTCACGATCCCCAGTACGCCCGTGTCCGGCGGCGTCGCGCCGGTAAGCCGCGCCTCCAGCTGTTCCGCCAGCAGGCCGTTAAACGGCGCGGCTATCCAGTTCGCAATCGTTGAGAAGAAATAGCCGAACACCAGCAGCACAGAGATGACCGCCACCGGCCAGAGCAGATAGTTCAGCCACTGCAGCCAGTCCGGTACGTAGCTCATCAGCGACGGGATCCAGCTTTCGAGCTTTGTGAACAGCCACCAGAACGCGCCGCCCATCAGAATAATGTTGATCAGCAGCGGCAGAATGACGAAGCGTCGGATACCCGGCAGTGAAACCAGTTTCCAGCCCTGTGAAAAATACCAGACGCCGCTGCGCGGGGGAGAAGACGATGTTGAAACCATAACCAGGCTGTACTCCTTTTTTCACAACCAGTGGAATTGCCCGCCTATATTATCCACTTGCGGACCAATGACCAGTTCGGAAATGTTCGAAAAACCAGCAAAAAGCACGATTTACTTCATCTTTATGCTGTGAATGCTCTGCACACACTTGCACTTGACGTAAACGGCAAATACTCTTAGTGAGTAAATGTTTGCCGTGGTGGCAAGGTGTTAGAACAACAGAGAATATAATGATGCAGGATTTGCGTCTGATATTAATCATTGTTGGCGCGATCGCCATAATCGCTTTACTGGTACATGGTTTCTGGACCAGCCGTAAAGAGCGTTCCTCGATGTTTCGCGATCGCCCACTGAAGCGCATGAAGTCCAGTCGTGACGACGATGACACTGAAGATGACATCGACGGCAGCGACGACGACGGCGTGGGTGAAGTTCGTGTTCATCGGGTCAATACTGCGCCCGGCGCGGCTCATGGGGAGCATGAAGCCCCCCGCGCTCCGCAGCACCAGTATCAACCGCCGTATGCCTCTGCCCAGCCGCGTCAGCCAGCGCCGCAGCCGGTGGAAGAACCTGTGCGTCAGGCGCCGCAAGCGCCTGTGCAACAGCAGCCCGCTGCGCCACAGCCGGTTCAAAACCAGCCGGTGCAGCAGCCCGTCCAGCAGCAGCCCGCTCAGCCGGTACAACAGCCGCAGCAGCCTGTTCATGTGCAGCCTGCGCCGCAGCCCGCTCCGGCTCCGCACGTTGAGCCAGAGCCGGTCGTCGAGCCAGAACCGGTTGTCGAAAAGCCACAGCGCAAAGAAGCGGTGATCATCATGAACGTGGCCGCGCATCACGGCAGCCATCTCAACGGTGACGTTCTGCTTAACAGTATTCAACAGGCAGGCTTCAAGTTTGGCGATATGAACATTTTCCATCGCCACCTGAGCCCAGACGGAAGCGGCCCGGCGCTGTTCAGCCTGGCTAACATGGTTAACCCTGGCACCTTCGATCCGGAAATGACCGGTGATTTCGTGACCCCGGGCGTCACTATCTTTATGCAGGTGCCGTCCTACGGCGACGAGCTGCAAAACTTTAAGCTGATGCTGCAGTCCGCTCAGCATATTGCTGATGAAGTGGGTGGTGTGGTGCTCGACGATCAGCGTCGAATGATGACCCCGCAGAAGCTGCGCGAGTATCAGGACCGCATCCGCGAAGTTAAGGAAGCCAACGCGTAATCGTCGCGTTTACGTCAACTCCTCCTCAACCCCCGCCTGTCGGGGGTTTTTTCTCATTGATGGTGCGATATGGACTCAATCAAACAACAACTCACTGAACTGCGAACCACGCTTCGCCATCATGAATATCTCTATCATGTTATG
This sequence comes from Enterobacter sp. MG-EB028, assembly GCF_056673305.1. Taxonomy (NCBI): domain Bacteria; kingdom Pseudomonadati; phylum Pseudomonadota; class Gammaproteobacteria; order Enterobacterales; family Enterobacteriaceae; genus Enterobacter; species Enterobacter sp. MG-EB028. Next base: position 3,463,507 of record NZ_CP195079.1, on the reverse strand, counting down.
GACGCTCCGGAAGTACCGGATGTGGAGTACGACCGGCTGATGCGCGAGCTGCGCGAGCTGGAGGCGCAGCATCCGGAGCTGATTACGCCGGATTCTCCCACACAGCGCGTCGGTGCTGAGCCGCTGGGGGCTTTCAGCCAGGTGCGTCATGAAGTGCCAATGCTGTCACTGGATAACGTCTTCGATGAAGAGAGCTTCCTCGCGTTTAACAAGCGCGTGCAGGATCGCCTGAAAAGCAGCGATTCCCTCACCTGGTGCTGCGAGCTGAAGCTTGACGGCCTGGCGGTCAGCCTTCTCTATGAAAACGGCGTGCTGGTGCGCGCCGCCACGCGTGGCGACGGTACGACGGGTGAAGACATCACCACCAACGTGCGTACCATCCGCGCGATCCCGCTGAAATTACAGGGTGACAACATTCCTGCGCGTCTGGAAGTGCGTGGGGAAGTATTCCTGCCTCAGGCGGGCTTCGAAAAAATCAATGAAGAAGCGCGTCGCACCGGCGGGAAAGTGTTTGCTAACCCGCGTAACGCGGCGGCAGGCTCTCTGCGCCAGCTTGACCCACGCATCACCGCGAAGCGACCGCTTACTTTCTTCTGCTACGGTGTGGGTATTCTGGAGGGAGGTGAGCTGCCGGATACGCACCTCGGGCGTCTGCTGCAGTTTAAAGCCTGGGGCCTGCCGGTGAGCAACCGCGTTCAGCTCTGCGATTCGCCGGAAGCGGTACTGGCGTTCTACCACAAAGTGGAAGAGGACCGCCCGACGCTCGGTTTTGATATTGATGGCGTTGTCATCAAGGTGAATTCGCTGGCGCTGCAGGAGCAGTTGGGCTTTGTGGCGCGCGCGCCGCGCTGGGCGGTGGCGTTTAAATTCCCTGCCCAGGAGCAGATGACCTTCGTTCGCGACGTAGAGTTCCAGGTGGGCCGTACGGGCGCGATTACTCCAGTCGCACGACTGGAGCCGGTGCAGGTCGCGGGCGTGCTGGTGAGTAATGCTACGCTGCATAACGCCGATGAAATCGAACGCCTGGGCCTGCGCATTGGTGACAAAGTGGTGATTCGCCGCGCGGGGGATGTTATCCCGCAGGTGGTCAACGTCGTAGAGTCAGAACGTCCTGACGATACGCGCGAGGTCGTCTTCCCGACCCACTGCCCGGTATGCGGCTCTGACGTTGAGCGTGTGGAAGGCGAAGCGGTGGCCCGCTGTACGGGCGGCCTGATCTGTGGCGCGCAGCGTAAAGAGTCCCTGAAGCACTTCGTCTCCCGTCGGGCGATGGACGTCGACGGCATGGGCGACAAGATTATCGATCAGCTGGTTGAGAAAGAGTATGTCCATACGCCAGCGGACCTCTTCAGGCTGACGGCGGGCAAACTGACCGGCCTGGATCGCATGGGGCCGAAGTCAGCCCAGAACGTGGTTAACGCGCTGGAAGCGGCGAAAGAGACGACCTTCGCCCGTTTCCTTTACGCGCTGGGCATTCGTGAAGTTGGCGAAGCGACGGCGGCAGGTTTAGCCGCGTACTTTGGTACGCTGGAGGCGCTGGAAAAGGCAAGCATCGACGAGTTGCAGAAAGTGCCGGACGTTGGCATCGTCGTCGCCACGCACGTCTTTAACTTCTTTGCCGAAGAGAGCAACCGCGAGGTCATCAGCCAGTTGCTGGAAGAGGGCATTAAATGGCCCGCGCCAGTGGTGGTCAATGCCGAAGAAATTGATAGTCCATTTGCCGGTAAAACCGTGGTGCTAACCGGTAGCCTGAGTCAGCTTTCTCGCGATGATGCGAAAGCGCGTCTGGTGGCGCTGGGGGCCAAAGTGGCGGGCAGTGTGTCGAAGAAAACCGACCTGGTGATCGCCGGTGAAGCGGCGGGTTCGAAGCTGGCGAAAGCCCAGGAGCTCGGCATTGCGGTGATCGACGAAGCGGAAATGATGCGTCTGTTAGGAGAGTAACGTGGAGAAAGAGCAGCTCGTTGAGATTGCCAATACGGAGATGCCGTTCGGTAAATACAAGGGCCGCAGGCTGATTGATTTGCCGGAGGAGTATCTGCTGTGGTTTGCCCGCAAGGATGAATTTCCTGCAGGGCGACTGGGCGAGCTGATGGCTATCACGCTACTGATTAAAACCGAGGGGCTGACCCAGTTGGTGCAGCCCCTGAAACGTCCTTAAGCCTTCGCGGCGCGGGTCTCTTCCTGCGCCAGTTTTTCCGTCTGGCGCTTGTAGCGACGCGCCAGCACCGCACAGACCATCAGCTGGATCTGGTGGAAAATCATCAGCGGCAGCACCATCATCCCGATCACCGAGGTGGGGAACAGAATGTTCGCCATCGGGATACCGTTTGCCAGGCTCTTTTTGGAGCCGCAGAAGACAATGGTGATCTCATCGGCTTTGCTGAAGCCGCACCTGCGTGCCACAAAAACGTTTACCGCGATGACAATTGCCAGCAGAACGAGGCTGACCACCACGATAAACAGCAGCGAGCCGGCGCCTACCTTATGCCAGATCCCGTTCACGACCGCTTCACTGAAGGCGGAATAGACCACCAGCAGAATCGACGACTGGTCGGTTTTGGAGATCCATTTCTTGTGCTTCGCCACAAACGCGCCGGTCCACGGACGCGAGAGATGCCCGAGGACAAACGGCAGCAGCAGCTGCAGGCAGATTTTGCCGACCTGCTCAAGATTACCTTCCGCGCCGTGCATGTTCATCAGCAGGCCCACCAGCAGCGGGGAGACGAAAATCCCTAACAGGCTGGAGGCGGATGCCGAGCAGACCGCGGCCGCAACGTTCCCTCCGGCAAGAGAGGTAAAGGCAATGGCGGACTGCACGGTAGCCGGGAGAATACAGAGATACAGGAAACCGGTGTAGAGCGCCGGGTCGACGTTAACCGGCGCCCACCATGCAAACAGCACCCCAAGGAGCGGGAACAAAATGAACGTGCTGCACATCACCCAGAGGTGCAGTCGCCAGTGGCTACCGCCGGCGATAATTGCTTCGCGGGAGAGTTTTGCGCCGTGCATAAAGAACAGCAGCGCGATAGCGGCCGTCGTTAGTCCCTCAAAAAACGGCACAAAACCGCCGCGAGCGGGGAAGAACGAGGCCAGTAAAACGGTGGCCACCAGGGTGAGCGTAAACGGATCAAGAATACGAAATAGTTTCATAATGACTCCTGAAAACAGATGTCGCTATTGTGCTTTTTTCCATTTGAGAAATAAAATTGATTTATTGCATCCATTCATGAATTAAAAAGATGAATTATTCCCTGCGTCAGCTTCGCATTTTCGTTACCGTCGCCCACGCCCGTAGCTTCAGTCGGGCAGGGGAGATGATTGGCCTGAGCCAGTCGGCGGTCAGCCACAGCGTGAAAGAGCTGGAAAATCAGACCGGCGTTAGGTTGCTTGACCGCACCACGCGCGAAGTGGTGTTAACCGAAGCAGGGCAGCAGCTGGCCCTGCGCCTTGAACGGCTGCTGGATGAGCTGAACAGCACGCTCAGAGACGTGGGGAGGCTGGGGCAGCAGCTGTCGGGCACCGTGCGGGTTGCGGCCAGCCAGACGATATCCGCGCATCTTATCCCGCAGTGTATTGCCGAGGGAAGCCACCGCTATCCGGACATTGATTTTGTCCTGCATGACCGGCCGCAGCAGTGGGTGCTGGAGAGCATCCGTCAGGGAGATGTGGATTTTGGTATTGTTATCGATCCCGGTCAGGTGAGCGATCTGGCGTGCGAAAGCGTACTTTCTGAGCCCTTTTTGCTGCTCTGCCGTGACGACGACCCGCTGGCAACGTTGCCGGAGGTCAGCTGGCAGTCCCTGACGGGCGCGAACCTGGTTTTACAGGATTATGCCTCGGGCAGCCGCCCGCTGATTGATTCCGCGCTGGTGAATCAGGGCGTTAAGGCAACGATCGTACAGGAGATTGGTCACCCGGCGACGCTGTTTCCGATGGTGGAAGCCGGCATTGGCATCAGCGTGTTGCCCGCCCTGGCGCTTCCCCTGCCGCAGGGAAGCCGACTGGCCGTCAGGCGATTAACGCCGGTTGTCGAGCGAAAGCTGATGCTGGTGCGGCGAAAAAATCGTTCACTCTCGGGGGCGGCGCAGGCTATCTGGGAAGTGGTGCGTATCCAGGCACAACGATTAACCGAAGCCCGCATACGCGACCCACTGTTTAACGCATCAGACGATTAGATGTAGATATCAATCTGATGATTGTCTGACGGGCTGTTCACCCCTTCCACTTTGCCCAGCTTTTGATCCTGCTTCTTCTGAGCTTCTTCGGCCTGCTGGCGCTGCAGCGCCGCGAGCTGCGCCTGCAGCACTTTGATCTGGGTCTGAATCAGTTCCTGCTGCTTCTTCTTCTCATCCGTACTGCCGGGGCTGTTTGCCAGCTCTTTTAACTGCTGTGTCAGCTTTTTGATCTTGTCGGTAATGCGGCTGATTTGCGCCGCGATATCGTTACTGCCGGAAGCGCCGCTCCCGCCGCTGCTGGTTTGAATGGGTTGGGTTGAAGCCTGAATGGTCGTCATACTTTTTCCTCGCGCTATAAAACAGAGGTATCGGCACCGATGGGATTAGCTTGAGCAAAACTGCCATATCTGGCAGGGGGTTGCATTAATACACAATCAGTATTGATGGTGCGATAAAAGTGTATTGGAGATGACCTGCAGGCTGCGGATATAAGACATAAGTCATGCGATCCCTGCTATCGCGATCTTAATCCTCAAGGAGCCTCTATGACCCTCTCGAATAACCCGTGGTACTGTGCTGACATCATTCGCACCGCTAAGCCAAACTTCACCCCTCGCGTGGCGTTTATTCTCGGCTCCGGCCTGGGCGCGCTCGCCGACCAGATAGACGACGCCGTTTCCCTGAGCTACGAAAAGCTGCCTGGCTTCCCGGTGAGCACCGTGCACGGACATGCCGGCGAGCTGGTGCTTGGGCATCTGGCCGGGGTGCCTGTCGCCTGCATGAAGGGGCGAGGGCACTTCTATGAAGGCCGAGGAATGACCGTCATGACCGATGCGATCCGCACCTTTAAGCTGCTGGGGTGCGAGCTACTGTTTAGCACCAATGCGGCGGGCTCACTACGCCCGGAGGTTCAGCCAGGAAGTCTGGTTGCCCTGAGCGACCATATCAACACCATGCCGGGCACGCCGATGGTGGGGCTGAACGATGAGCGCTTTGGCGATCGTTTCTTCTCTCTGGCCAATGCTTACGACGCGGATTACCGTGCCGTTCTGCAAACCGTGGCAGCGAAAGAAGGCTTCCCGCTGCACGAAGGAGTGTTTGTCTCTTATCCCGGCCCGAACTTCGAGACGGCGGCCGAGATCCGCATGATGCAGATTATCGGCGGCGATGTGGTGGGGATGTCCGTGGTGCCTGAAGTGATTTCCGCACGCCATTGCGGCCTGAAGGTGGTGGCCGTTTCTGCTATTACCAATCTCGCCGAAGGTCTGGGAGAGGTAAAACTCTCGCATGAGCAAACCCTTGCTGCCGCCGAGCTCTCCCGCCAGAACTTTATCAATCTTATCTGCGGTTTTCTTCGCCATATTGCCTGAGTAAAACAATAAAGTGGCCCGCCAGGGCCACACTGCGATAAGGAATGGGTTATGAACATCACGACTCGCTTAAAGATGATGTCCTTTATGCAATATTTTATCTGGGGGAGCTGGCTGGTTACCCTCGGCGCTTACATGATTAATACCCTACACTTTACCGGCTCTGACGTGGGCATGGTGTACAGCTCCAAAGGACTTGCCGCGATCGTTATGCCTTCGCTGGTGGGGATTATTGCCGACAAGTGGCTGCGGGCAGACCGCGCATACGTCATTTGCCACCTCGTCTGCGCCGTCGCGCTCTGCTATGCCGCGCAGGTCAATGAGCCAGGGCTGATGTTCTGGGTCATGCTGGTGAATGCGATGGCCTTCATGCCCACGATTGCGCTGTCGAACACCATTTCCTACTCCTGTCTTGAACAGGCAGGGCTGGATACGGTGAGCCATTTTCCGCGAGTGCGGGTGTATGGCACCGTGGGCTTTATAGCGGCGATGTGGGCCATAAGCCTCATGGGCGCGGAGTTAAGCAACTTACAGCTCTATATTGCGGCTGGTGCGTCTCTGCTGCTGGCACTCTATTCTCTGACCCTGCCGGCCATTCCGGTTGTGAAGTCGAAAACGTCTCCGTCTCTGGCAAGCAAGCTGGGCCTCAATGCGTTTATCCTGTTTAAACAGCCTCGGATGGCGGTGTTCTTTTTATTTGCCATGTTGCTCGGCGCCGTGCTGCAGATAACCAACACGTTTGGCAGCCCCTTCCTGCATGATTTTGCGCGTAATCCGGCGTATGCAGATAGCTTTATCGTCAAATATCCGTCCATTCTGCTCTCCGTTTCGCAAATGTCTGAGGTGTTCTTCATTCTGACCATACCGTACTTCCTGGGACGATTTGGCATTAAAGCCGTCATGCTGATGAGCATGGTGGCCTGGATGCTGCGGTTTGGCCTGTTTGCCTTTGGCGACCCGTCCGCAACGGGCTTTGCGCTGCTCATGCTCTCAATGATTGTCTATGGCTGTGCGTTCGACTTCTTCAACATTTCCGGCTCGGTGTTTGTTGAACAGGAGGTCAGCGCCGATATCCGCGCCAGCGCGCAAGGGTTGTTTATGACGACCGTTAACGGTATCGGGGCGTATTTCGGTTCGGTATTGAGTGGTGCGGCGGTTGATTATTTCTCGGTTGAAGGAGTGAAGGACTGGCAGACGATCTGGCTGGTGTTTGCGGCCTATGCTCTGGTGCTCGCGGTGGTCTTTTACTTCAGCTTTAACTATCGCCACGCCAGTAAAAACAGCGAGATGCGCACAGTTGCGCACTAAATTTTCCCTCCGGACGCTGAAAGGCTTTAAGGTAGGCGCATAAGTGTTATCGCCAGGATATGTTTTGATGGAACGCGTCTATCGAACCGATCTCAAGCTGCTGCGCTATTTTCTGGCCGTGGCGGAGGAACTACATTTTGGACGGGCTGCGGCCCGTCTCAACATGTCCCAGCCGCCGTTAAGCCTGCACATTAAAGAGCTGGAAAGTCAGCTGGGCACGTTACTGTTTATTCGCCACTCGCGGAGCGTCGCGTTGACGCATGCCGGTAAAGTGCTGATGGAAGAGTCACGCCGGCTGCTCGCCAGCGCAAACCAGGCTCTGGCTCGCGTCGAGCAAATTGGCCGGGGGGAAGCAGGGCGCATCGAGCTGGGGATTGTCGGAACCGCCATGTGGAGTGAGGTGCGCACGGTGATGCGCGCTTTCCTGAAAGAGCATCCGAACGTTGATGTCGTTTTTCGCGAAAAATCGCCGGTAATGCAGATGGCGCTGCTTGAGCGCCGGGAGCTGGATGTCGGGATCTGGCGAATGGCAACGGAACCTACCGCGGGTTTTACCAGCCTGCGGTTGCGTGAAGCGGCTTTTCTGGTGGCGATGCCGGAAGATCACCGCCTGGTCAGCGAATCATCCGTTGCGCTTACAGAATTGCAGGATGAGTATTTTGTCACGATGCCTTCAGCACATTCTGACTGGGCATTTTTACATCGCGTTTGCCAGCAAGCCGGGTTTTCGCCGATGATCGTGCGTGAAGCCGTTGAGCCGCAAACGGTACTGGCGATGATCAGCATGGGAATGGGGATTACGCTTGCTGCCGACAGCTACGCGCAAATGCAGTGGCCGGGCGTGGTATTCCGCCCGTTACGGGAGCGTATACCGGCAGATTTGTATGTAGTGTATGACGAGAAGCAGGCGACGCCTGCGGTGAAAACGTTAATTGCGGCGTTGAAGATGTAAAGTGCAGATAGCAAAAAAGCGCCTTTAGGGCGCTTTTTTACATTGGTGGGTCGTGCAGGATGACTCGCTTCGCTCGCCCTTCGGGCCGTCGCCGTAAACGGCTCCGGTGCCTCACTGCGTTCGGCTCGAACCTGCTGCAGGTTCGAATCATCCAGATCGCAGATAGCAAAAAAGCGCCTTTAGGGCGCTTTTTTACATTGGTGGGTCGTGCAGGATTCGAACCTGCGACCAATTGATTAAAAGTCAACTGCTCTACCAACTGAGCTAACGACCCGAAATGGTGGGCGATGACGGGCTCGAACCGCCGACCCCCTCCGTGTAAAGGAGATGCTCTACCAACTGAGCTAATCGCCCATTTCGGAACTGCTGCGATAAGGTGAGAATGGTGGGCGATGACGGGCTCGAACCGCCGACCCCCTCCGTGTAAAGGAGATGCTCTACCAACTGAGCTAATCGCCCAATCTCAATTCTTATCTACACTGCGAGTCTACCGAAGTAGATGGTGGGTGATGACGGGCTCGAACCGCCGACCCCCTCCGTGTAAAGGAGATGCTCTACCAACTGAGCTAATCACCCCCGCTGTGTGGAGTCGCATTATAGGGAGAGTTGAAAATGAGTCAACGCATTTTCTAAAGTTTTTATTCGTTCGTCGTAAAATTAAACAAAACGATCGCAAAACGGGCGGTGGCGCATGATTTCTAAACAAAAACAGTAAACTCCGCCACGATAAAGGGATCGACATTGAGGAATCCCCCCACAGTGATAGAATATTGCCCATCGTTTTTTCTCCGGGATTTGCCGATTGCCGGCATCTTTATAACGTAAGGCCATTTCATGAAAATCAAAACTCGCTTCGCGCCGAGCCCGACAGGCTATCTGCACGTTGGTGGTGCTCGTACTGCTCTCTACTCCTGGCTTTTTGCACGCCACAACAAAGGTGAGTTCGTGCTGCGTATAGAAGACACCGATCTTGAGCGCTCCACGCCGGAAGCAATTGAAGCCATTATGGATGGGATGAACTGGCTGAACCTGGAGTGGGATGAAGGCCCGTATTTCCAGACTAAACGTTTTGACCGCTATAACGCTGTTATTGATGAGATGCTGGTCGCGGGCACGGCGTATAAATGCTACTGCTCCAAAGAGCGTCTGGATGCGCTGCGCGAAGAGCAGATGGCGAACGGTGAAAAACCGCGTTATGACGGCCGCTGCCGCCACGACCATAGCGAGCATGCTGCTGATGAACCGTGCGTGGTGCGTTTTGCTAACCCGCAGGATGGCTCGGTGATTTTCGACGACCAGATCCGTGGCCCGATCGAATTCAGCAACCAGGAGCTGGACGATCTGATCATTCGCCGCACCGACGGTTCTCCAACCTATAACTTCTGCGTAGTGGTTGATGACTGGGATATGGAAATTACCCACGTTGTCCGTGGTGAAGACCATATCAACAATACCCCACGCCAGATCAACATCCTGAAAGCGCTGAATGCGCCTGTGCCTGTCTATGCGCACGTCTCCATGATTAACGGCGACGATGGTAAAAAACTGTCTAAACGTCACGGTGCGGTCAGCGTCATGCAGTATCGCGACGACGGTTATCTGCCGGAAGCGCTGCTGAACTATCTGGTGCGCCTGGGCTGGGCCCACGGTGACCAGGAGATCTTCAGCCGTGAAGAGATGATCGAACTGTTCTCCCTGAGCTCTGTGAGTAAATCAGCGAGCGCATTTAATACCGACAAGCTGCTGTGGCTGAACCACCACTACATCAATACCATGCCGCCGGAATATGTGGCGACGTATCTGCAGTGGCACATTGAGCAGGCAAATATTGATACCCGCACCGGCCCTGAGCTGGCGGACCTGGTGAAACTGCTCGGCGAGCGCTGCAAAACGCTGAAAGAAATTGCCGAAAGCTGCCGCTACTTCTATGAAGAGTTTGACGAGTTCGACGCGGACGCCGCGAAGAAGCATCTCCGTCCGGTAGCTCGTCAGCCGCTGGAAGTGGTGCGTGACAAGCTGGCTGCGCTCACCGAGTGGACCGCTGAGAATGTGCATCATGCCATTCAGGCGACCGCAGACGAGCTGGAAGTTGGCATGGGCAAAGTCGGTATGCCGCTACGCGTTGCGGTGACCGGTGCGGGCCAGTCTCCAGCACTGGACGTGACTGTCCATGCCATCGGGAAATCACGCAGCGTGGCGCGCATCAACAAGGCGCTGGATTTTATTGCAGAACGTGAAAATCAGCAGTAATAAAGTCTTATAAGAAAAAACGGCAGGGTATCCTGCCGTTTTTTTTGCTTTTCATTCAGCAATACCCAGACGAGCAAGAAAACCGCGTATGCCTTCGCGCTTCAGTAAGGTATCCAGACGCTTTTGCTCAAGCTCAGTCATACTCTCCAGCGTTTCGATAATGCCCGGACGCAGATTTGAAGTATGTTCACCGTAAGAGGAGGTCACTTCAGCCAGATGATAAACCGCCTGACGGTTACGGATAGCCGGGAGGCTCATAATATGTTCCTTCACGCGCGCATCAACGTGAATGAGCCGGGCCCGACCGCCTTTTACGCCATTGAGCCCTTCGGTTTTCCACCCCTGCTGGCGTATCCAGCGATTTACCGTTTGTCTGGCAACTCCCAAATTTTCCGCCAGCTCTTCTGTGGTCATTTTGCTTCGTAGTCTTTTCATATTAATTCTGGTCGCGAATCCCTAAACGTTGCAACAAACCGGTAATCCCTTCCCGCAACAGCAGCGATGTCATCTGCTTCTGCTCTTCCGGCGTCATTTCATTGGCCAGCGTCAGGAGTAGGGTATGAAGCGAACCGTCAGTGCTGATGCCGTCAGGCATAGCGGATGTTTCCGTTGCCCTGCGTGCGCTGCGGATAAAGTCACGCACTTTTTCGTTCACATGCACCAGTCGCGCTTTACCCCCCTGGACGCCGGGCTTAGGTGACGTTATCCAACCCTCTTTACGTACCCATTTATTGATGGTCTGTCGGCTATAGCCAGTGAGGAGGGCTAACTCTTCCGGCGTCATTCGTTCCTTGATCATGCAATTTCCTGAATATTCGTGGGGTTAATTAATGGCTCATTTTATAGCACCGTTTTACATGAAAACGTGACAGGCTTAACTCATGACTGCGAGCAGGCTCGCAAAGTGATTCATTTGCATGATTTTTCGGCGATTGAATAGCTGGAATTGATTTTGCCGTTGACACTCCGCGGCGGAATTCATATTATGCCGCCCGTCAACATGACAGCTTTACGATGGGGCTATAGCTCAGCTGGGAGAGCGCCTGCATGGCATGCAGGAGGTCAGCGGTTCGATCCCGCTTAGCTCCACCAAACTCTGAACCCAACAGAGTGCGGTTAGTAAAGTCACATGTGGGGCTATAGCTCAGCTGGGAGAGCGCTTGCATGGCATGCAAGAGGTCAGCGGTTCGATCCCGCTTAGCTCCACCAAAATTTTAAACCCTCGTCAAAAGACGAGGGTTTTTTTTATCTGTTTGTAAAACCCCTCACCACTTTTTGTTATCAAAAAGAAGGTATTCCTGTACCTGACCTCAATCGACATCAATAAACCAGTCTATAAATAGACTTCAACTTGATTCGTGCAATTAATAAACCTATTATCCATCCGGTCAATAAAATGAACGGATAATAATGTCATCATCTTAATGAATAGAAAAACGTACAATAATGTAAAGATATTTATAATTGCCCTGACAATATGTCTGATTGCGGTACCTTTTTCCCGTTACCTCTCTCCCCGCGCAATGGTAAATGGTCACGATGTTTATTTAGCGTGGCTCCCCCTGAGCGTAATGCTGGCGGTAATACTGTTATTTGGTCGCCGGGCCGTTCTTCCCATTTTGTTAGGTTTTAGTGTCACTAATTTATTTTACGTTAATTTAGTGCCGCTACAATATTCAGTATTACTGTTTTGTCAGACCTTTTCGCTGTTCGCGGCGTGTGGCCTTCTGCGCCTCATGCTGGGCAGGCGCTGGCGCTTCTGCATCCCGAACAAGCACGTCGGGTTACGTATATTCTGGCTCGGTTTTATCGTTCCCGTCGGCATTAAGCTGTCGATGTATTTAGCTGGCTATTTCTTTGATTTCCCGGTAACTATCTCCACCTTCTTCGGCGAAGGAACGGTAATTTATAACGTCGTGGATATTCAAAGCCTGATTTGCGCGGCGCTGATTTTTACCATGATGTTCTATTACCCGTTAAGAATGATAATTAATCCCCGCTATGCCATAACCTTCTGGCGGCGAAGCGTGAAGCCCGTGTTTTTCCACAAGAATTCATTATATATATTTGTCTGGCTGATCCTTTTAGGCTTCGTCCTCGCCGTTTTATGTGGGCCTTTTGAATCACCTGTTATTGCGGGCTATTTAATGCCGCTGATTTTTATTCTTTTTACCTTAGCGATAAGCCGCCTTACCTACGCGCTTATCTCACTGCTGTGGGCTGCTTCAGCGCTTCTGCTGTTGACCTACAACTATAACTTCCTGAACGGGGTGGAAACCGGCCATTCGCTCTCCTTTATTCTGTCCGTGCTGATCTCTTTTGCCATCTGCTTGCTTTACATGTCGCGGATTTACCAGCGCAGCGAGTGGCTGAAGCGGGGGTGGCAGGGCAGGGCGCTCACCGATCCGCTAACCGGTTTACCCAATATTCGTGCCCTGGAAGAGCATCTTGAGATGCATCCGGAGGCCAAGGTTTGCATGTTGCGCATGGAGAACCTGGAATTTTTGAGCCGCCACTACGGGATCCTCATGCGGGTCCATTGCAAACGAACGATCGCCACGTCGCTGCAGCCGCTTCTGCAAAAGAATGAGATGCTCTTCCAGTTACCCGGAAGCGAGCTGGTGGTGGTATTGCTGGGGCCGGAAATTGCAGAGCGTCTCCAGCATATGGTCGATCGGCTGAACAGCCGTAAGATTTTCTGGAACAACACCGGGCTGGATATTGAGTTTGGTGCGTCCTGGGGAATGGTAGAAAACGGTGAAAATTTGCATCACACGCTGGGGCAACTGAGCTGGCTGGCCGAGCAATCTTGCGCAGGGCACAACGTGCTTGCGCTGACGAATAGCCTGGAGGCAGCATCGGGACAAACAACGGAGCGTGTTCTGATGTTAGCGCGTATTAAGCATGCTCTGGAGACAGATCGGTTCCATTTATACGTGCAGCCGATTCAGAAGGCAGACGGTAGCGGCTACTATGAAATTCTGACGCGCATGGAGAGTGAAGGGGAGATCATCACCCCGGATCGCTTTATTCCGTTGGTTGCCCAGTTCAACCTCAGCCACCGGTTTGATATGTGCGTTATGGAAAAATTACTGCAGTGGCTGCGCGATCACCCTGCGACGCAGGCTGGCGCCCGTTTCTCCGTCAATCTGATGCCGCTCACGCTGATGCAACAGGAGGTGGCGACCGAGATTTGTACGCTGTTTGAGCGCTACGGCGTTGCGCCTCAGACCGTGGTGATTGAGATCACTGAAGAGCAGGCCTTCTCACATTCCGGCTGCAGCATCAGCAATATTCAACAACTGCGGGATTATGGTTTCCGGATTGCCATTGATGATTTTGGCACCGGTTATGCCAACTACGAGCGTCTCAGACGTCTGCAGGCAGATATCATTAAAATTGACGGCTGCTTTGTTAAAGATATTTGCACTGATGATATGGATGCGATGATCGTCCAGTCGATGTGTAATCTGGCGAAAACGAAATCGCTGTGCATTGTCGCGGAATATGTAGAAACACCGGCGCAGCGGGAGATGCTGCTTCGCTTCGGCGTGGATTATCTGCAGGGCTATCTGATAGGCAAACCCAAACCGCTGAAAGAATTGCGGGCATAAAAAAACCGGGAGCGAAGCTCCCGGTTTTTGTTTTAACAGTAAACGTTACAGTACCAGTGCTGCGATAGAAGCAGACAGAACGCTCACCAGGGTGGAGCCGTAAACCAGTTTCAGGCCAAAGCGAGAAACTACGTTACCTTGTTCTTCGTTCAGGCCTTTAATCGCACCGGCGATAATGCCGATGGACGAGAAGTTGGCGAAGGAGACCAGGAATACGGACAGAATACCCACCGCACGTGGAGAGAGCGTGCCGGCAATTTTCTGCAGATCCATCATCGCAACGAATTCGTTTGAAACCAGCTTGGTCGCCATGATACTGCCCACCTGCAGCGCTTCGTGAGCCGGAACACCCATCACCCAGGCAAATGGATAGAAGATGTAGCCCAGAATGCCCTGGAAGGAGATACCCAGCACCGCAGCGAACAGGGCGTTCAGCGCAGCAATCAGCGCAATGAAGCCGATCAGCATGGCGGCAACGATAATCGCCACTTTGAAACCGGCCAGAATGTACTCACCCAGCATTTCGAAGAAGCTCTGACCTTCGTGCAGGTTAGACATCTGGATGTTCTCTTCGCTGGCGTCAACACGGTACGGGTTGATCAGCGACAGAACGATAAAGGTGCTGAACATGTTCAGAACCAGCGCTGCAACAACATATTTTGGCTCCAGCATGGTCATATACGCGCCCACGATAGACATGGAAACGGTAGACATTGCGGTTGCCGCCATGGTGTACATGCGGTTACGGGACATTTTGCCGAGGATATCTTTATACGCGATGAAGTTCTCAGACTGACCGAGGATCAGTGAGCTTACGGCGTTGAAAGATTCCAGCTTACCCATGCCGTTCACTTTGGATAACAGGAAACCAATTCCTCGAATAACGAACGGCAGAACGCGGATGTGCTGCAGAATACCGATGAGCGCGGAGATGAAGACGATTGGGCACAGTACCTTCAGGAAGAAGAACGCCAGACCTTCGTCGTTCATTTTACCGAAGACAAAGTTTGTCCCTTCGTTGGCGAATCCGAGCAGTTTTTCGAACATTTCGGAGAAGCCTTTCACGAAGCCGAGGCCTACGTTGGAGTTCAGGAAGAACCACGCAAGTAAAACTTCAATGACCAGCAGTTGGACAACATAACGAATACGAATTTTTTTGCGGTCTGTGCTGACCAGCAATGCGAGTGCAGTAACGACAACAAGTGCCAGGACAAAATGAAGGACGCGGTCCATATTTGCTCCAAATATGAGGCAGGTTTAATTTTCGTGCACATTCTATGTAACAAGCGAAAAGAAAACGAGATCAAGGACACACTATAGTTACATCCTGTGACGAGTCTCAAAAATAGTGATCCACAATACATTTTTGTTATGTTAGGTAAATGAGTGAAAAGTTAAGTTTGTGTGCTACGCTTCACAAATGACTGCGCATTTTCACATTCTGTGATGTCGCACCACCTGCCCATCTATCGTTCTTAGCTATCAGAGAAATCATTTCAAACCATTCAAATGATCTTGATAATCATTCTCATTTTGATAGCATTAAACATAGCAAAGGCTATATTTCCAGAGGCAGATAATGACAAACAGTCGCGTAGAAGGTAGCAGTGGCAGAGCAGCGCGCAAGTTGCGGTTCGCATTAATGGGGCCTGCGTTCATTGCTGCCATCGGCTATATCGATCCGGGTAATTTTGCGACCAATATTCAGGCCGGGGCCAGCTTCGGCTATAAGCTGCTGTGGGTGGTCGTCTGGGCTAACCTGATGGCGATGCTGATCCAGATGCTCTCTGCAAAGCTGGGGATTGCCACGGGTAAAAACCTGGCGGAGCAAATCCGCGACCACTATCCGCGTCCAGCGGTCTGGCTCTACTGGGTTCAGGCAGAAATCATCGCCATGGCAACCGACCTCGCTGAGTTTATCGGCGCGGCGATCGGCTTTAAGCTAATTCTGGGTGTGTCACTGTTACAAGGGGCGGTACTGACCGGGATTGCTACGTTCCTGATCCTGATGCTGCAGCGTCGAGGGCAAAAGCCGCTGGAGAAGGTCATTGGTGGTCTGCTGCTGTTTGTCGCTGCGGCGTACATCGTTGAGCTGATTTTCTCACAGCCGAACCTGGCGCAGCTCGCGACAGGCATGGTGATCCCAGGCCTGCCCACCTCGGAAGCGGTGTTCCTGGCCGCCGGGGTGTTGGGGGCGACCATCATGCCGCATGTCATTTATTTACACTCCTCGCTGACCCAACATCTTCATGGTGGGACGCGCAAAGAGCGTTATTCGGCAACCAAATGGGATGTGGCAATCGCCATGACCATCGCGGGTTTTGTGAATCTGGCGATGATGGCCACCGCCGCCGCCGCTTTCCATTTTAACGGCCATACCGGTATTGCCGATCTCGATCAGGCCTATCTCACGCTGGAGCCGTTACTGAGCCATGCTGCTGCAACGATATTTGGGCTGAGCCTGGTCGCTGCCGGCCTCTCTTCCACGGTGGTAGGTACGCTGGCAGGGCAGGTGGTGATGCAGGGTTTTGTGCGCTTCCATATTCCACTGTGGGTGCGTCGTTTTGTCACCATGTTGCCGTCATTTGTTGTGATTCTGATGGGGCTCGATCCAACGCGAATTCTGGTGATGAGCCAGGTGCTGCTGAGCTTTGGTATTGCGCTGGCGCTGGTGCCGCTGCTGATTTTCACCAGCAATAAAACGTTGATGGGCGATTTGGTTAACACGACGCTGGTGAAACGAACCGGTTGGGCGATTGTGGTGGTAGTCGTAGCGCTAAACTTATGGTTGTTGATTGGCACAGCGCTGGGGCTATAAAAGAAAAAGGAGCCGGGAGGCTCCTTTTTGCATTAATGACGACCGTGGCCGTGACCACCGTGTCCTTTTCCGCCGTGACCCCAGCCGCCGCGGCGGTCGTCACGATCGTTCCAGCCTTCGCGGTAGCCGCGTTCATAGGCGTTATTTTTATACCAGCCGCGATGCAGGCCGTTATCATGCCTGCGCCAGCGGTCACCACGCCATTCATAATGACGGTTCCAGTAGTCACGGTCGCGCCAGTAGCCACCGTCCCAGTATCTGCCGTAGTCGTCACGATCGCCAATTTGTAATTTTACTGATGGCAACAGGGTGATTTCGCCCGCAGTGGCGATGAGCGGGGCTGAAGCCAGTAATACCGCTGCAAGAATCAGTGACCTGAACATACTCTTTCTCCTTCACGATCGGGGCCTTCGTGGGGCCTGTTAACGCAATATTACGAGTTGGTAAAGCCTCGTTTCATCGCCTCAACTCCGAATTGCTGAGGGAGAGCACTTTTTGCTAAAAGTGGTTTTATTTTGAGCTGTTCAGGATTTCGTTAATACGCGTCAGCTCTTCTGCGGAAAAATGGCGGTTTTTCAGCATGCCCACGGCGTCATCGATCTGAGCCGCTTTACTTGCCCCAATCAGCACCGAGGTCACTTCCTCATGGCGTAACACCCAGGCCAGCGCCATCTGGGAGAGTTTCTGGCCGCGGCTTTCCGCCAGGGCGTTTAGCTTGCGTACCTTCTCCAGCTTCTCTTCGGTGATCTGATCCGGGTTAAGGAATTGACTGCCGCTTGCCGCACGGGAATCGGCGGGAATACCGTTAAGATACCGGTTGGTCAACTGTCCGCCTGCAAGCGGCGAGAAGGGAATACAGCCGACCCCTTTTTCCTGCAGAACATCCAGCAAACCCTGTTCCGGCGCACGTTCGAACATCGAGTATTTCGGCTGGTGAATCAGGCAGGGCGTGCCCAGATCGTTCAGGATATCAATCGCTCTACGCGCCAGTTCGGCGGGGTAGTTGGATAACCCGACATACAGAGCTTTGCCCTGGCGCACCAGATGGTCAAGCGCTTTCATGGTTTCCTGCAACGGCGTTTCAGGATCGGGACGGTGATGATAGAAGATATCGACATACTCCAGCCCCATGCGCTTCAGGCTTTGATCCAGGCTTGCCAGCAGATATTTGCGCGATCCCCAGTCGCCGTAAGGGCCGTCCCACATGGTATATCCCGCTTTCGTGGAGACGATTAGCTCGTCGCGCCAGGGCAGGAAATCCTCCTGCAAAATACGGCCGAAATTACGCTCGGCGGACCCCGGCGGGGGACCATAGTTATTGGCAAGGTCGAAATGCGTAATACCCACATCGAACGCGCGCTGTAAAAGTTGACGGCTGTTTTCGAGAAGCGTGGCGTCACCAAAATTGTGCCACAGCCCGAGCGAGACGGCAGGTAACCTGAGCCCGCTACGCCCGCAGCGGCGATACTCCATTGTCTGGTAACGACTTTTGTCCGGCTGATAACCCATTTTATGACCCCTCGCGCTGAAGAGATAAAGCAGTGTATACGTTTACATTAACGTGAAAAAAAGCAGCATAGCGCAGCCTTTTTTGTAAAGCATTCTTTCCATACCCTTCTTACCGCCAATTCTGGACAGCCATCACGCTTATTTAATACTCAAGGTGAGGTCAACATCAGAAGGATACCTGTTTATGCGTACCCCGTACTGCGTCGCCGATTACCTGCTGGACCGTCTTACAGATTGTGGAGCCGATCATCTGTTTGGCGTGCCGGGCGACTATAACCTGCAGTTTCTCGACCACGTGATAGACAGCCCGGATATCTGCTGGGTGGGCTGTGCCAACGAATTAAACGCCTCTTATGCCGCTGACGGATATGCCCGCTGTAAGGGCTTCGCGGCGCTGCTGACGACGTTTGGCGTAGGAGAGTTAAGTGCCATGAACGGCATTGCGGGCAGCTATGCCGAGCACGTTCCGGTACTGCATATCGTTGGGGCGCCGGGCACGGCTTCTCAGCAAAGAGGGGAGCTGCTGCACCATACTCTGGGCGATGGTGAGTTCCGTCATTTTTACCATATGAGCGAACCGATCACCGTTGCACAGGCGATCCTGACCGAACAAAACGCCTGTTATGAAATTGACCGGGTACTGACGACCATGCTCCGGGAACGTCGCCCCGGCTACCTGATGTTACCTGCCGATGTGGCAAAAAAAGCCGCCACGCCGCCTGTAAACGCTCTCACGCTTCGGCATGCCCATGCCGATAGCGCCTGCCTGAAAGCGTTCCGGGATGCCGCGGAGAATAAACTGGCTGCCAGCAAACGTACCGCGCTGTTAGCGGATTTCCTTGTTCTGCGCCATGGGCTGAAGCATGCGCTACAGAAGTGGGTGAAGGACGTACCGATGGCACACGCCACCATGCTGATGGGCAAAGGCATATTCGACGAACGTCACGCCGGCTTTTACGGCACTTACAGCGGTTCGGCAAGCGCCGGCCCGGTAAAAGAGGCGATAGAGGGGGCGGACACGGTGCTGTGCATCGGCACGCGATTTACCGATACCCTGACGGCTGGCTTCACCCACCAGTTAACCCCGTCGCAAACGATAGAGGTTCAGCCTCATGCTTCACGCGTCGGTGATATCTGGTTTACCGGCATCCCAATGCTTCAGGCAATTGAAACGCTGGTGGAGCTGTGCAAACAGCATGTTCACGAGAAGCCAGCTCCCTTGTCCCATAGCGCGATGAACTTCCCTCAACCGGAGGGATCGCTTACCCAGGAGAATTTCTGGAAAACGCTGCAAACGTTTATTCGCCCGGGAGATATCATCCTTGCCGATCAGGGGACCTCGGCCTTCGGCGCGATTGACCTGCGTTTGCCTGCCGATGTGAATTTTATCGTCCAGCCGCTGTGGGGCTCGATCGGCTACACCCTTGCCGCGGCGTTCGGCGCGCAAACGGCTTGCCCGAACCGGCGCGTGATTGTGCTGACGGGTGATGGCGCGGCGCAGCTGACCATTCAGGAGCTCGGGTCAATGTTGCGTGATAAACAACACCCCATCATCCTGGTGCTCAACAACGAAGGATACACGGTTGAAAGGGCAATTCACGGGCCGGAACAGCGTTACAACGACATTGCGCTATGGAACTGGACGCAAATCCCGCAGGCCTTGAGCCTCGATCCTCAGGCTCAGTGCTGGCGGGTCAGTGAAGCGGAGCAACTGGCGGACGTGCTGGAGAAAGTGGCGCACCACGAGCGGCTCTCGCTGATTGAGGTGATGCTGCCAAAAGCGGACATCCCGCCGCTGCTGGGAGCGATCACCAAAGCGCTGGAAGCGCGCAATAGCGCCTGATTACTTGTCGTTTCGCCAGGCCATCATCATCGGTTTGCCCGCCAGCAGGAGCCAGGCGGGCAACATCACGATGCAGAGCAGCGGGAAAAGCGTTGAATCCGGCACCACGACCGCCGCCATAAACAGGCTTAGCCACGCATCACGCGTCACCACCAGTACCAGCCCCAGAATAGAGCAGGAGACGGTAATCGCCGCTGGAACCGCATCGACATGCTCGTGCAGCATCAGCCCCAGTGCCACACCGACAAACACCGCCGGGAAGATGCGTCCACCGCGGAAACCGCAGGCTGCAGCTACGACCAGCGCCGCCAGCTTGATGACGGCAAACAGCAGGTAATCGGAAACGCTAAATACCTGGCTGAAGGCGAGCTGCTGCATCTCATCCAGACCTTTGAACAGCGTCACCGTCCCGCCAATCGAGCCTAATATTCCGAGGATTAATCCCCCTGTACCCAGAATCAGCACCGGATGTTTGAGCTTATGCACCAGCCGGTGCAGGCGCGGAAGACACCATACCGCCACCATCCCCAGCGCGATGGCTATTGCGACGACGATGGCGCCGCTGAAAATATCCGCTATCTGCATCTCTCCGTAGTGGGGCAGAGAGAGGGAAAAATGGGGATGGAAAAACAGGCTGGTCGTCAGCGCGCCGGCGGCTGCAGCCATCAGCGGAGCAAAAAGTTTATCCCAGAGTGGGGCATCATCATTGCTGGTGAGCGTCTGTGAAAAAATCAGAGCGGCAGCAACAGGCGTGCCGAAAAGCGCTCCGATGGTGCCAGCGGAGGCGAGGATGGTCCAGTCCAGCGCGCCGACGCGCGGTAGAATGCGTGAGCCAAGGTAAACCGCCAGACCTATATTCACCGCCATAATAGGATGCTCGGGGCCCAGACTGACGCCGCCCGCCAGGCCCACGATCAACGCGACGATCAGCCCCGGCAGTCCAGAGGGCTGAATCGGAGCGCCAATCAGCGGTTCCAGCGCCGGGTCCGGTCCGGCATGACCGGGACTGAAACGGATCACCAGGCCCACCGCAATGCCGGTTAACGTCAGCATTACAATGATCCACGCCGAAGAATCAGCGGTGACTCCAAGTTTTGCCGGAAGCGCCGTCCATAACAGGGTTTGCAGCACCGACGCGACTTTCATCACGACAATAAGTACCAGGCTTGAGGCCACGCCGATGATCAGCGCAGGAATGGCCAGCAACAGCATGGTTCTGGCTCGCGGGTGGAGCATGATGATTTCCTTGTACAAAAGGTATTACGTTACTTTGCACATTAAGCCTTCTGGCAATAGTGCAAAAGGTGCTGAAACGGTAAAGTTATTCTGTGACGAAGATCGATAATCCACGGGCATTCACCTTCCGGTCGTTGTTGTTATCACGCCTTGAATTTACAGTGTCCCAAAGATTTATTCTGACTTTAGCGGAGCAGTAGAAGAATGACAAAGTATGCTTTGGTAGGCGATGTGGGCGGCACGAACGCGCGTCTCGCATTATGCGATGTAAGTAGCGGCGAAATTTCCCGGGCGAAAACCTACTCAGGGCTGGATTACCCAAGCCTTGAGGCCGTTGTTCGCGTCTATCTGGAAGAGCATCAGGCGAGCGTCGAAGACGGTTGCATCGCCATTGCCTGCCCGATAACCGGCGACTGGGTCGCAATGACCAACCATACCTGGGCCTTCTCCATCGCAGAGATGAAAAAAAACCTCGGGTTTGCGCATCTGGAAATCATCAACGACTTCACCGCGGTGTCCATGGCGATCCCGATGCTAAAGCCGGAGCACCTGATCCAGTTTGGCGGTGCTGAGCCGGTCGAGGGCAAGCCGATTGCGGTTTACGGTGCCGGTACCGGCCTGGGCGTGTCGCACCTGGTGCATGTTGCTCAGCGCTGGGTGAGCCTGCCGGGTGAAGGCGGCCACGTAGACTTTGCGCCAAACAGCGAAGAAGAGGGCATTATCCTCGAAGAGTTACGCGCGGAGATCGGCCACGTTTCCGCCGAGCGCGTCCTTTCAGGGCCGGGGCTGGTGAACCTGTACCGGGCGATTGTGAAATCGGATGGTCGTCTGCCGGAAAATCTGCAGCCGAAGGACGTCACCGAACGCGCGCTGGCGGACAGCTGCATTGACTGCCGCCGCGCTCTGTCGCTGTTCTGCGTGATCATGGGACGTTTCGGCGGCAACCTGGCGCTGACGCTGGGCACTTTCGGTGGGGTCTATATTGCGGGCGGGATTGTGCCGCGCTTCCTCGACTTCTTTAAAGCCTCCGGCTTCCGCGGCGGGTTTGAAGATAAAGGGCGCTTCAGAAGCTACGTACAGGACATTCCTGTTTATCTCATCGTGCATGATAACCCAGGCCTGCTGGGTTCGGGTGCCCATCTGCGTCAGGTTCTCGGTCAAATCCTCTGACGCATCATAACCCTCTCCCGCGGGAGAGGGCTCTTTCGTTACAGGTGCATCAGCTGGCGGAACTCTTTCACTTTGCTGCGGCTCACCGGCACCTGAAAATCCAGATCTTTGAGACGCAAAATATAGGTGTTGTTAAACCACGGTTCGATCTCGCGGATCTTATTTAAATTGACGCAGAACGAACGGTGGCAGCGGAAAAAGTGGGCCGCTGGCAGCTTGCTGCAAAACTCGGTGATGTTCATCGCCATGACATACGATTCCCGCCGCGTATAGACAAACGTCATCTTTTCGTGCGCTTCGGCGTAGTAGATATCGTTGACCGGGGTCACGATGATGCGCTCATCTTTGACCAGATTAATGGTGTCGTTTTCGCGTACCGCGGGGCTGGCGCTGGCGGGGGCGGTCTGCTGCTGCCATGCGGCCTCCAGCTTTTGCAGCATGCTGACAATCCGCGACTCCTGGTAAGGTTTCAGAATATAGTCAAACGCCTCCAGCTCGAAAGCTTCTACGGCGTGCTCTTTCCAGGCGGTAACGAACACAATAAACGGCTTATGGGCAAACTGATTGATGTTTTGCGCCAGCAGTACGCCATCCAGCGAGGGAATATTGATATCGAGAAAAATCGCGTCGACCCGGTTGTGCTGCAAAAACTTCAGCACGTCCAGACCGTCATCAAACGTACCCACAATCTCCATCTGGCTGTGGGTTTTGATAAGCCAGCTGAGCTCCTGTTGAGCCAGGAATTCATCTTCTACGATGATAACTTTCATATTACTCGCCCTGAGGTAACAGTGATGTCGCCGCATGAACAGGGGAGCGTTCATTCGGGACGTAAAAAGCGATTTCAGTGCCTGGTTCAAGACGGTGAATATGCAGCCCGTCGCCGTAGAGAAGCTTGACCCTGTGGTGTACGTTCAATAGCCCGATTTTATTCCCTGGCATTTCGTTAGACTCCACGCGCTCAATGACTTTTGGGTCAATCCCGTGGCCGGTATCGCGTACGGCAATACGCACCCGGTTTCCGCTTTCAGTGATGCTGATGGTGACCACCCCTTTGCCTTTACAGGGCTGAATACCGTGAACAATCGCGTTTTCGACCAGCGGCTGGATCAGCAGGCTCGGGATCACGCAGTTGACCTCTTCATCAATATCAAAAATCACCGTGAGCTTGTCGCCGAAGCGCGCCTGCTCAATCGCAATGTAGTCTTTGATCTGATACAGCTCTTTTTTGATGTCGATCTGCTCGTCATCTTTTAGTTCGATGTTGTAGCGCAGATAGCGCGACAGGTTAAAAATCAGCTGGCGCGCGGTGTCCGGATTCAAACGAATGGAAGAGGAGATGGCATTCAGCGCGTTAAACAGGAAATGGGGATTAATTTTGCTCTGAAGCGCGCGCAGCTCTGCCTTATTTGCCATCTCGCGCAGCTGTTCTGCCCGGGAGACCTCAAGCTGGGTAGAAATAATCTGCGACAGGCCAATGGCCATCTCCTGCAGCGTGGAGGTGATCTGATGCGCGTGGCAGTAATAAATTTTCAGCGTGCCCGTCACAACGCCTTTCTCCCACAGCGGGATCACCAGCATCGAGTGAATCTCCGGCGTTCGGTGAGCTTCATCATTGTTTTTAATAATGATTTTGCCGTAGTTAATCGCCTGTCTGGTGGTCGGACTAATGGTGTCATCACTGTCGCGATAGTTGTGTTCCCCAACGCCAACGTAGGCCAGCACGTGGTCGATATTGGTGATGGCGACGGCGTCAGCGTGAATGTCGTGGCGGATAATCTCGCAAACCTGGCGCAGCGACTCCGCGTTAACGTGACGAAAGAGCGGCAGCGTTTTGTTGGCGATGTCCAGCGCCAGCTTGGCCTGACGGGCGGCGCTGGCCTCTTTCTCCCCTTCAACGCTCTGCACCAGCAGCACGATAAAACCGATGCAGACGCTGCCCAGGATCATGGGAATACCTATTTTTGAAACGATATCCAGCCCCAGCGCGGTGGTGGGGGCCCAGACGACGACCAGAATCATGGTCAGCGTTTCGCACACCATGCCCGCGACAATCCCGGCGCGCCAGCGCTGTTTTTTCGGGATCTTGCGGCTTATCCAGCCGGATAGCACCCCGGCGATAATGCTGGTGATAAAGCACGGCACTGCCGTTACGCCACCGATATCAATCAGGTAGCGATGGGTCCCGGCTATCACGCCGGTGATGATACCCACCCACGGGCCAAACAAAATTCCGCCGGACATGACGGCGATAATGCGCACGTTAACCAGCGAACCCTCTACCGGCACCCCGGACCAGGTGCTGAACAGGGCGAACAGCGAAAAGATGGCGGTTACGGCCAACAGCTCTTTCGGCGAGTGTGCGGATTTATGCAACAGCTCGCGAAACAGGCGAATGCGAATAAGGAAGAACAGGCAAATCAGCATTAATGCCGCACGGTCAAAAACCGCCAGCAGCATAGTGAATATCTCGTGCACGGAGCAGACCTGGGAAAACGGGAAAAAACCATGATAAAAAACCTGGGGCGTATTGACCAGCTATCCGTCGGGTTTATCAAATGAGGAAAAACCATAATTTACAAAGGGGATTGCATGGTAAGGATTGATGCGACCCGATTTGTTCTCAGCAC
Source organism: Enterobacter sp. MG-EB028 (assembly GCF_056673305.1). Classification (NCBI taxonomy): domain Bacteria; kingdom Pseudomonadati; phylum Pseudomonadota; class Gammaproteobacteria; order Enterobacterales; family Enterobacteriaceae; genus Enterobacter; species Enterobacter sp. MG-EB028. The sequence goes on along the minus strand of NZ_CP195079.1, from coordinate 3,438,632 downwards.
CATATCGGCAGGTAACTGTTTTGATATCATTGTGTTAAATAACGGCTAACAGAAAGCCGATATCAGAACCATGCTTTCAATTTCAGGCGTTGCCGTATTCCGGTTTTCACGCGCGCGCTTTTTTTTCATTTCCCCCTCGACAGCATGATTTTTTTCAGGTTATTTTCTAAGCACGCCACATCGGTGGCAGCGTCGCTCGGACGGTCCGGGCGCTAACGTTAATCTGAGGAATCTATGGCTGAATTCAGTCCTGAACGCCGTTTTACGCGTATCGATCGTCTCCCCCCTTATGTTTTCAATATCACCGCTGAACTGAAGATGGCTGCGCGTCGGCGCGGCGAAGATATTATCGATTTCAGCATGGGTAACCCTGACGGCCCTACGCCGCCGCATATCGTTGAAAAGCTTTGCACGGTTGCCCAGCGCCCGGATACGCACGGCTACTCAACCTCTCGCGGTATTCCCAGGTTACGTCGCGCGATCTCGCGCTGGTATCAGGATCGCTATCAGGTCGATATTGATCCTGAAAGTGAAGCGATTGTCACCATCGGCTCGAAAGAGGGGCTGGCACACCTGATGCTGGCCACGCTGGATCATGGCGATACGGTGTTGGTGCCTAATCCAAGCTATCCGATCCATATCTACGGCGCGGTGATTGCCGGGGCGCAGGTCCGCTCCGTGCCGCTGGTGGAAGGTGTCGATTTCTTTAACGAGCTGGAACGTGCCATTCGCGAAAGCTATCCGAAACCTAAAATGATGATCCTGGGTTTCCCGTCGAACCCAACGGCCCAGTGCGTAGAGCTTGATTTCTTCGAGAAAGTTGTCGCGCTGGCCAAGCGTTATGACGTGCTGGTGGTTCACGATTTAGCTTACGCTGACATCGTCTATGACGGCTGGGAAGCCCCGTCGATTATGCAGGTTCCCGGGGCGCGTGATGTGGCGGTGGAGTTCTTTACCCTGTCGAAAAGCTACAACATGGCGGGCTGGCGTATTGGCTTTATGGTGGGTAACAAAACGCTGGTAAGTGCACTGGCGCGAATCAAGAGTTACCACGACTACGGTACCTTCACGCCGCTGCAGGTCGCCGCTATCGCTGCCCTGGAAGGCGACCAGCAGTGCGTTCACGAGATTGCCGCCCAGTATAAGCGCCGCCGCGACGTGCTGGTAAAAGGGCTGCATGAGGCCGGCTGGATGGTGGAAATGCCGAAAGCGTCCATGTACGTCTGGGCGAAAATTCCTGAACCGTACGCGGCGATGGGATCGCTGGAGTTTGCTAAAAAACTACTGCAGGATGCGAAGGTGTGTGTGTCACCGGGCATTGGCTTTGGTGATTACGGCGACACCCATGTGCGATTTGCCCTGATTGAAAACAGCGACCGTATTCGTCAGGCGGTGAGGGGCATCAAAAGTATGTTCCGGGCCGACGGTCTTCTCACCTCAAAGAGCGTCGCAGAACACCCCGCATCGTCATGACATAAAAAAACAGGAGCCAAATGGCTCCTGTTTTTTTGACTGCATGTTCTTCACTAGATCATCAGGGCAAAGGTTCCGGCCCAGACTAAAACGATCACCGAAATGCCCATAAAGAAATATTTCACGTTTCATCGCTCCGCGTATCTTGTGGTACGCACTTAAAAACAGAGTCCAACTGATTATAGAGAGCTGAAATCCGGCCAAATCAGAAATGAGAATTATCCCGTTATGCCGCCGACTCCAGCTCAGAATTCTGTGCTTTCCTGTAGCCAGACGGCGCTAATGTACGCCTAAAAATGAGGGGTGGCAAGAGGGATTTTTTTAAATAATTTCCGTTACTTACGAGTGTCGTGGAACGGCGACAGTTTGATTTCACGACGCAATAAATTCACTTTGAGCGACGCTATGAAAGGCGGTTTAGTCGTGGGATGACAGGTGATTGAAAAGGTTAGTTTCTTAGCGAAACTAACCTTACTGGAAGGCTTAAATATAGAGCGAGGCTTCGCCGAGAGGGCGCGTTTTGAAACGGCGATGCATCCAGAGGTACTGCTCAGGCGCGCGCATAATTTCTGTTTCGATGACCTTATTGATAAACGCTGCCGCTTCACACTCGTTTTCCGGATAGTTAGCCATTTCTGGGGAGATGTGCAGACGGTAGCCTGACTTATCCGCTTTTCTCACCATTGTCACGGTCAGCATGGAGGCACCTGACAAACGCGAAATGACAAAAGTACCGTTGGTCGTCGCCACGTCTTTTACGGCAAAGAAGGGAGCAAAGCTGCTGCCTTTACGTCCGTAATCCTGATCGGGTGCAAACCAGACGGCTTCACCTTTCTTCAGAGCACCAACCATACCGCGCAGGTTATTACGGCTGATCATCGCTTTGTTGGAACGCATACGGCCGCGCGTTTGCACCCACTCCATCAACGCACTGTTGTGCGGTCTGTAGGTTGCCATCATGGGCTGACAAAGCCCCATCACGCGGCCGCCCAGCTCCAGCGACATAAAGTGAACGCCAACGACCATCACGCCGCGTTTTTGCATCTGCGCGCGTTTAAGGTTATCCAGTCCTTCCACGTCAAACCACTTGCGCACGCGCTCATCCGGCCAGAACCAGGCCATGCCGGTTTCAAGCAACGCCATGCCGATAGACTTGAAGTTTTCAGCGATGAGTTTCTCGCGCTCTTCAGCATTGTACTGAGGGAAGCAAAGCTCAAGATTTTTACGCGCGATGGATTCGCGACGCTTCAGGAAATAGCGGGAGGCGCTACCCAGTTTAGATCCCAGCAAACGCAGCGCAGGGTAGGGGAGTTGAACCAGCAGCCAGAGAACGCCAAGACCAAACCATGTAAACCAGTAACGTGGGTGTAAAAACGCACGCTGAAATTTGGATTGAGACAAAATAGTAAAACCTATATGAAGCCTGTAAAGGTAGCGCAGAGTTTGCGATACGACGTGCCGATAAGACCGTTCTTCAAGGTGATGGTTGCAGGCTTTACCGAACTTTACGGCGTTGCCTGGCCACTGCTGATTTGGGCGGGCGGCGTAATGTAGCACCGTTATACGTTATGTGCTATTACTCGTTTTTGATTAAAAAAGCGACAGTCAGGGAGGTGCTTGATTTTACAGTTTTTATATTCTCTGCTGTGAAAGCGTCAGTCTGCATGTGTTGGCGATGGAAACATCTCAAAATGGGGGGCTGAATGAATAAAAAGCGTCGCGGGTTAAGTTGTGGCAGGTCACTTAGTTAAAAAATTATTTAACACTCCAGGTAAATTAATAAGAAAATTCCCTGCGAAATTTCTTAGGTGTTATTCATGCAATCAATAAAATCGTGTGTTTTCATTATTTCTTAACGTCTTCATTTTATCGAGTCACAATAACGCTTGCCTGTGTGTTTATTATTTTTGACTTCATTGTTATGATGCAGGTCAAGACAGGGCGTTTTTGTGAGGGTTTATCTGCCTGCGATCGTTTATTCGATATGAATATTCGTTTTATAGTCCAGAAGTAGCGTCTTTTTCTGAGTTGACTAGCCATTCCGCAATAATATTTTAGTGGAAAACTCTTAAGAAATTTCTTGATTCGGGTAAATGATCTGTGCATTTGATTTTACGCCGATCATTATTCTATTATTGCGCATCAAGAACGATACCGTGAAGTTTTCATAGCAAAACAAAGAGGGACGATGAGATGGCTGACAGTTTTCAGAATGAGGTGCCTAAGGCACGTATTAACCTGAAGCTTGACCTGCATACTGGCGGAGCAAGTAAGAAAATGGAATTGCCCTTGAAATTGCTTGTTACGGGTGATTTCAGCAACGGGCAGGAATCTGCGTCAATATCCGATCGTGAAAAAGTTAATATTAACAAAAATAATTTTGACAGTGTCCTTTCCGAATATTCCCCAAAAGTTAATCTGACCGTTAAAAATACGCTCTCTGACGATGGTGGTGAAGACAACATTCAGCTGACTTTCCAGAGCATGAAAGATTTCACGCCGGAGCAGGTTGCTGCCCAGATACCGCAGTTGAAGGCGATGCTGGCGATGCGCAACTTGCTTCGCGATCTGAAGGCCAACCTGTTGGATAACCAGACTTTCCGAAAAGAGCTGGAAAAAATCGTTCTTGACCAGTCGCTTAGCGCTGAGTTGCGAAATGAGCTATCAGCTCTGGCACCAAAAAAACCTTAACCATCAAGCTGTTTTAACGGATTAATCAAGGAATGCTCATGTCTGTACAAAATAATATTGCTGGCGGTGAAAGCGTGGTGCTGGAACGTCCTGTTGCGGGTGGGGTTTACGCTTCCCTGTTTGAGAAAATCAATCTGAGCCCTGTCTCTGAGCTGAGCGCGCTGGATATCTGGCAAGATGCCCAGGCGATGTCAGATGCGACCGCGGATGAGCGTCTGACTGCAGGTATGCAGGTCTTTCTGGAATGTCTGACCAAAGCAGGCTCGAAGGTCGAAAAACTGGATAAGAGCCTGATTGATCATCATATCGCTGAGCTCGATTATCAGATCAGCCGCCAGCTGGACGCTGTCATGCACCATGATGAGTTTCAGGCGGTTGAAAGCCTGTGGCGCGGTGTGAAGTCGCTGGTGGATAAAACTGATTTTCGCCAGAACGTGAAAATTGAGTTGCTGAGCATGTCTAAAGAAGACCTGCGTCAGGACTTTGAAGACTGTCCAGAAGTCATCCAGAGTGGTCTGTATAAACACACCTACATAGACGAATATGACACCCCGGGCGGCGAGCCCATTGCGGCGCTGATTTCCGCTTACGAGTTCGACGCTTCAGCGCAGGATGTCGCTCTCCTGCGCAACATTTCCAAGGTCTCTGCTGCGGCACATATGCCGTTTATCGGCTCGGCAGGCCCGAAATTCTTCCTCAAGGAGTCCATGGAAGACGTCGCGGCGATTAAAGATATTGGTAACTATTTTGACCGCGCGGAGTACATCAAGTGGAAATCGTTCCGCGATACTGACGATGCCCGCTACATCGGCCTGGTGATGCCGCGCGTACTAGGACGCTTACCATATGGTCCGGATACCGTTCCGGTTCGCAGCTTCAATTATGTCGAAGAGGTCAAAGGTCCGGATCACGACAAATATCTGTGGACCAACGCATCGTTTGCCTTCGCGTCCAACATGGTGCGCAGCTTTATCAATAATGGCTGGTGTGTACAGATTCGTGGGCCACAGGCTGGCGGTGCGGTTCAGGACCTGCCGATCCATCTGTACGATCTCGGTACCGGCAATCAGGTGAAAATCCCAAGCGAGGTGATGATCCCGGAAACCCGTGAATTCGAATTCGCGAATCTGGGCTTCATTCCTTTGTCCTACTACAAAAACCGCGACTACGCCTGCTTCTTCTCGGCTAACTCCACGCAGAAACCGGCACTGTATGACACCGCAGATGCAACGGCGAACAGCCGCATCAACGCCCGTCTTCCGTACATCTTCCTGCTGTCGCGTATCGCTCACTACCTGAAGCTGATTCAGCGTGAAAACATCGGTACTACCAAGGATCGCCGACTGCTGGAGCTGGAGCTGAATACCTGGGTCCGCAGCCTGGTGACCGAAATGACCGACCCGGGCGACGAACTGCAGGCGTCTCATCCACTGCGTGATGCGAAAGTGGTGGTGGAAGATATTGAGGACAACCCAGGCTTCTTCCGCGTGAAATTGTACGCTATTCCACACTTCCAGGTAGAAGGCATGGACGTGAACCTGTCGCTGGTTTCCCAGATGCCGAAAGCGAAATCGTAAAAACGGGCAGGAAGCCGATGAAAACGGAACAACCGTTATGGGGCAGAGGCATAATGGTCTCTCCCCAGCACTTTCAGCAACAGGCCGCGTATGCGGCCTGGTCTGCCGAATGTATTGCCCGGCTGGGGCTTACCTCGCCGTGGGGGGTCATTGACGCCACTTTCGAACCGGAATCTCTCAGGCTTGGACGTCTGCAGGCCCGTCATCTGCATGTCCGTTTTCAGGACGGTACGCTGATTGATACAGACAATGCTGATGCTTTGCCGCCGGTGCTGTCGCTTGAAAGCGAATCGCAGGCGGTGACGGTCGTGCTGGCTCTTCCGCTGCTGCGGGCAAACGGCGGCAACTGCCTGAAACCCGATGAAGTGGCCGAGCGCCCGGTGAGATATCGCCAGCGCTGGCGGGATGTGCGCAATACTTTTGGGGAAGATACACGCCAGATTGCGGTGATGCAGCCGGAACTGACTTTGCGTTTTGCCCACCAGAACAACAGTGACTACCTGACCTGCCCGATCGCCCGATTGCAGCAAGATTCGCAGGGTATATGGCAACTCGATGAGACGTTTCTCCCCCCGCTGTTGACCCTGCAGGGCAGCCGCTGGCTGGTTACCCAGCTTGAACAATTGATGACCCAGCTGCGGGCGCGCCTGAGCCGTCTGATGGCAATGCGGCGTGAAAGCAATGAGCGTATGGCGGACTTTGCCGTGGCAGATGTATCGCTGTTCTGGCTGCTCAACGCGCTAAACAGCGCTGAGCCCGTGCTTGGCCAGTTCCAGCGTAACCCGCAAAGTCCGCCGGAACGTCTGTATCCGGAACTTTCTCGCCTGGCGGGGAGCCTGCTGACCTTCTCTCTGGAGCATCAGGTGAACGCCATACCGGTCTGGCATCATGAGCAACTGAACGCGGTGTTTCCGCCGCTGTTTGATTTGCTTGGCGATTTGCTTGAGGCCAGCCTGCCGTCCCGCGTGGTGTCTTTGGCACTTGATTATGATCCGCGACTGCACTTCTGGCAGGCTCGGCTGCATGATCCACGACTGCGCGAAGGGGCTGATTACTATCTTTCTGTGCGTTCACCGATCCCGGTGGCGCAACTGCAGGAACAGTTTCCGCGCCAGTGTAAGGTGGGCAGTCCTGACCATGTGCGTGGGATCGTCAACTCTTCCCGCGTGGGCGTGCCGTTGACGCCGCTGCGCCATGTGCCAGCCGCCATTCCACTGCGCCTGGAAAATCAGTATTTCAGTCTCGATCTCTCCCATCCTCTTGCAGCGGACATGCTCCAGAGTGGGACATGCATGTTTTACGTCCCGGGCATGCTTGGCGAGCCAGAACTTGAACTCTTCGCGGTGCTGAGAACATGAGTGAGCGTAAACGCGGCACCGCCGTGTCTGTTGATATTGATGCTTTGCTGCAGAACACCTGGCTTCAGGTCATTAGCCTCCGCCATGGCCCGCAGTTTCAGGAAGGTGAAGGTCGGCTCTTATGGGAACGCTGTATCGCTGATGTGGAGCGAGTTCAGCGTGAACTGAAAGCGAGCGAGCTGGATGAGACCAGCTGTGAGCATATCCTCACTGCACAATGTGCATTGCTTGATGAGGCGGTCAAAGGTCGCGGTGTGGAGGATGATGCCTGTGTTCAGTGGTATGACATACCGCTGCAGGGGCATTTTCTCGGCACGATGGATGCCGGTGACACCCTGTGTGACAGGATGCGCGATGTGCTGCGTGATCCAGCACCGGACAATGCCGTACTGACCTGCTTCCAGCGGGTAATGATGCTCGGTTTTCTGGGCAATTTTCGTGCGCTAAACGACCCGGAACGCCAGAAGCTGGTCAGCGCACTCAGTGAACATGTTACGCCGTTCAGCTGCCCACAAAATCACCCTGTGCTGGCAGAGAGCCGCGCCGGGCGAGGAATGGGGGGATGGCTGGGATCATGGCCCGTGCGTATTGCCCTGTGCGTGGTTGTTCTCGCCGCGCTCTGGTGGGGGCTGGATCGCTGGCTCGATCAGATGCTGCTGTCCCTGTTGCCGGGAGCCATAAAATGAGTCCTGCACAACAGCGTGGACTGGCATTGTGGGCTGCCCTGCTGAGTGCTGCGGTCTGTCTTGGTTTCCTGCCGGTATCCCGGCTGGTTTCAGTGCTCGTTCTAATGGCAATGTTCGGGCTTATCATCGCGTTCTGGTATATCGCCAGACCTCGTGCTGAGCACAACGCCACCCTGCATCTGGATGACCTTCCGGAAGCCACTTACCGTCAACCCGTGGTGCTGGTCTGTGGCGATCTGCCGCTGGCATGTATGCAACAGTCACCGGTACTGACCGTCACGCAGGGATGCTGGATCCGCGTTGAGGGCCATCAGGATCTGGAACAGGTTGCCCGTCAGGTACTGCAGCAGCGCCCGGACTGGGGGCGTCAGCTGTCGGTGATGGTCTGTGTCTGCCCGCAAAAGCATGCTGACAGCGAGGGGCTTACCAGCCGACTGCTGGCTTTGCGCTGGCAAATTAGCCAATTACGCAAAGAAATCGGACATTCTGTACCACTGATTCTGAATGGTCAGATTGGTAGTGAGATGTCGGCTGACATGCTCTGGCAGGCCGCTCTTCCGGGTGAAGGAAGGACCGTCTGGCGTGAGTCGAACGCGCCTTGTTCTATCGCAGCGTGGGTCAATACCGGCGGTGCGCCTGCGATGCAGCAGCAGGTGCTGATGAACAGCCTGACGAGCTGGTTCCATCAGCATGTCCAGGCGGTATTTATGGACGAAAACCCTGATGTTCCTGCCATCGCACCTGCAGCGGTGCTGTGGGGAATGGGGCCAATTCTTGCAGGAAGCCTCGCCTCATCGGCCTGGACGGCGTGGTTGTCGCGCCATACCGCTTTGCAGCAGGTGAGCGGCTGGCAGCCGGTAGGGACGGACAGCACGGTTTTCTCACCCTTCCCGGATTTCATCCTGCCGCTGCTGCCGGAGGGACGCGGGCTCACGCCACGAGCCCGCACCTGGCGCTGTGCCCTTGGTCTTTTCACCCTGGCGGCCATCGCCGCGCTGCTCAGCAGTGGCTGGAACAATCGCCAGTTGCTGCATCGCGTGGGCTTCGATATTGCCCGTTACGACAGCCTCTCCATGGATGACTACGGTCCGAAGGCTCGCGCCGTTGCGGTCCTCCGCGAGGATGCGGCGCTGCTGGATGACTATGCACGTAACGGCGTACCGACCCGGCTGGGGCTGGGGCTTTATCAGGGGGAACATTTACGGATGCCGGTACTGGACGCGATCCGCTCGTATGTGCCGCCACCTCCGCCACCCAAACCGCAGCCGAAGCCCAAACCGGTACCGAAAATTGTGCGCCTCGACAGCATGTCATTGTTCGATTCCGGCAAGTTCGTGCTGAAAGCGGGCTCCACCAAAATGCTGGTGAATTCACTGGTAGGTATTAAAGCAAAACCGGGCTGGCTGATTGTCGTGTCCGGCCATACCGATAACACCGGCAATCCGCAGCTAAACCAGACGTTATCTCTGAAACGTGCCGAGGCGGTACGCAACTGGATGCGTGACACCGGCGACGTGCCGGAAAGCTGTTTTGCGGTGCAGGGCTATGGTGAAAGTCGCCCTGTCGCAACCAATGACACTCCGGAAGGCCGTGCGCTCAACCGTCGTGTCGAAATCAGTCTGGTACCGCAGGCGAACGCCTGTCAGATACCCGGCAAACACCCGGCGCCATCGCAGGATGATGGCGCATCACAATTAAATGGAGAGTAATTCCATGGCAATTCCTGTTTATCTTTGGCTGAAAGACGACGGCGGCGCGGACATCAAAGGGTCTGTAGACGTTCAGGACCGCGAAGGCAGCATCGAAGTGGTCGCACAGGAGCATAACCTGTACATCCCAACCGATAACAACACCGGCAAGCTGACCGGCACGCGTATCCACACGCCGTTCCTGTTCACTAAAGAAATCGATTCCTCCAGCCCGTATCTGTACAAGGCGGTGACCACCGGTCAGACCCTGAAATCTGCTGAATTCAAGTGGTACAAAATCAACGATGCGGGCCAGGAAGTGGAGTACTTCAACACCAAACTGGAAAACGTGAAGGTGGTGAAAGTGAATCCTGAAATGTATGACATCAAGGATCCTTCCAAAGAGAAGCACAACCACCTTGAACGCATTGAACTGCGTTACGAAAAAATCACCTGGACCTACAAAGACGGCAACATCATTCATTCCGATTCCTGGAACGAACGCGCCACGGCGTAATCCTGATGCGGGCAGGTTTTCCTGTCCGCAGTTTTTTGCTGAGTGCCTGAGATGCGGGTATTCAGCAAAGAAAAAACAATCTGCCTGCCTGACCTTATGCGCTTTGGTGAACAGCGAGGGGCGGTAGCGTGTCCAGGAACCGACAAAGAGAGAATCTCATGGAAAATCCAGCCATCCTGTTACGTCGTCTGAACCCTTACTGTGCCCGAGCGATGGAAGGCGCAGCTTCGCTCTGCCAGACCCGCGCGCATGCCGAAATTCTGCCGGAGCACTGGCTGCTGAAGCTGCTGGAGCAGGGCGAAGGTGACCTGACGGTGCTGGCGCGTCGCTACGAATGGGATATGGACAGCATCTGGCAGGATTTGCTCGGCTGGCTCGATAAACAGCCTCGTTCTGTTCGCCACCGGCCTCAGCTGTCTGACGACATTCAGGCTCTGATGCAGCAGGCCTGGCTACACGCATCACTCAACGAAGAGGAGCAGATTCGCAGCGTCCATCTGCTGATGGCCCTGGTGGAAAAACCGAAGCTGGCACGCTGTAACGGCCTTTGGCCGTTGTTAACGCTTGGTCAAAGCCAACTGGAGCGCCTGCGGCCTTTGTTGGATGCGCAATCGGATGAGCGTCTGGTAATACAGCATGAAGCTGAACTGGCGCAGAGCCTCGGTGGCGAGGTGGAGTTTGTCGGGCGTCCGGCTGGAGTGGAAATGAAAGAGGGAGAACTGAGCCCTGCGCTACAGAACGCGCTGGACAAATTCACCCTTGATGTCACCGCAAAGGCAAAGGAAGGGAAGATCGATCCGGTGTTCGGCCGCGATACGGAAATCCGCCAGATGGTCGATATCCTCTCCCGTCGCCGCAAAAATAACCCGATCCTGGTCGGTGAGCCGGGCGTGGGGAAAACCGCACTGGTTGAAGGACTGGCGTTGCGTATCGCCGAGGGTAATGTACCGGAATCCCTTAAAACGGTCAGTTTACGTACCCTTGACCTGGGCCTGCTGCAGGCGGGGGCGGGCGTGAAAGGCGAGTTCGAACAGCGGCTGAAAAACGTCATTGATGCGGTGCAGCAGTCACCGTCCCCGGTTCTGCTGTTTATCGACGAAGCCCACACCATCATCGGCGCCGGCAACCAGGCGGGAGGCGCTGATGCGGCCAACCTGCTGAAACCGGCGCTGGCGCGCGGCGAACTGCGTACCATTGCGGCCACCACCTGGTCTGAATACAAACAATACTTCGAGCGCGACGCCGCGCTGGAGCGTCGTTTCCAGATGATAAAAGTGGATGAACCAGACGATGACGCCGCCTGCCTGATGCTCCGTGGTCTTAAATCCCGCTACGCCGAACACCACAATGTGCATATCACCGACGATGCGGTTCGTGCGGCAGTTACCCTTTCACGCCGCTATCTGACCGGACGCCAGCTTCCTGATAAAGCGGTCGATCTGCTGGACACCGCCGCCGCCCGCGTCCGTATGGGTCTCGACACCTTACCGGAACAGCTAACCCGCCTTCGCGCGAGTATCTCTGCGCTCGACATGGAGAAGCAGGCGCTGCTCGAAGATATCGCCATTGGCAATCAGTGTCATGCCGGGCGTCTGAGCGAAATTGAGCAGGAAGAGGTGCGCCAGATAGTGACGCTCGACGAACTGGAAACCCAGTACGGTCAGGAATTGAAGCTGACCGGTCAGTTGCTCGAAAGCCGTAAGGATATCTCACGTCAGAGCGAAACTCAGCAGCTGCATCGGGAGCTTAACGAGATGCAGCACAGCAACCCGCTACTCTCCCTGGATGTGGACGTGCGCACCGTTGCCAACGTGATTGCTGACTGGACAGGCGTGCCGTTGTCATCACTGATGAAGGATGAACAGACCGAGCTGCTGGCCCTCGAAAATGAAATCGGTAAGCGTGTGGTTGGGCAGGATGTGGCGCTCGAAGCCATTGCTCAGCGTCTGCGTGCGGCAAAAACCGGCCTCACGTCCGAGAACGGCCCGCAGGGCGTATTCCTGCTGGTGGGGCCGAGCGGGGTGGGTAAAACCGAAACCGCGCTGGCGCTGGCCGATGTCATGTATGGCGGTGAGAAGTCGCTTATTACCATCAACCTCTCCGAGTACCAGGAGCCGCACACGGTTTCCCAACTGAAGGGCTCGCCGCCGGGCTACGTGGGCTACGGCCAGGGCGGTATCCTCACCGAAGCGGTGCGCAAACGTCCGTACAGCGTGGTGCTGCTTGATGAGGTGGAAAAAGCGCACCGCGACGTGATGAACCTGTTTTATCAGGTATTTGACCGGGGCTTTATGCGCGACGGCGAAGGGCGTGAGATTGACTTTCGCAACACCGTCATCCTGATGACCTCCAACCTCGGCAGCGACCATCTGATGCAGCTGCTGGATGAAAAACCGGAAGCCACCGAAGCAGACCTGCACGAACTGCTGCGTCCGATCCTGCGCGATCATTTTCAGCCTGCGTTGCTCGCCCGCTTCCAGACGGTGATTTACCGTCCGCTGGCTGAAGCTGCCATGCGTACCATCGTGGAAATGAAACTGTCACAGGTCAGCAAGCGCTTGCATCGTCACTACGGCCTGGCCACGCAGATTGATGAGAGCCTGTATGACGCCCTGACCTCAGCCTGCCTGCTTCCGGACAACGGCGCACGCAACGTTGATAGCCTGCTGAATCAACAGATTCTGCCGGTGCTGAGCCAGCAGCTGCTGAGCTGCATGGCCGCAAAACAGAAGCCGCACTCGTTACGCCTTGGCTGGGAAGATGAAGAAGGGATCGGCCTTGAGTTTGACTGGAATCAGGGAGGCAACGCATGAGTACTAACCCCCCGCTCAGATACAGCCACAACCATCACCAGCTCGTGGTGAAGGGGTGTGACGCCGAACCCGACGTGCTGGCCTTTTCAGGCGACGAAGCCCTGAGCAGACCGTTCAGCTACCGTATTGAGTTCACCAGCCGCAACCACGGCATCAGCAAAGAGATGATGCTGATGAAGCCCGGCTCGCTGACGCTGCAGGCCCCGGTTGACCAGGGTTACGGCATCAAAATCCAGCAGCCGCTGCGGGTGATTCAGGGAATGGTGACCGGTTTTGAACGCCTTGGCACCTCAAAAGATGAAACGCATTACGCCCTGACGCTCCGGCCGCGCCTGGCGCTGCTCGACCGTTCGCACCAGAATGCTATTTACCAGGATATGTCGGTCCCGCAAATCGTGGAAAAAATCCTCCGCGAGCGTCACGGCATGCGCGGCCAGGATTTTCTGTTCTCGCTCACGAAAGAGTACCCGCGCCGCGAGCAGGTGATGCAGTACGGCGAGGACGACCTGCACTTCATTACCCGCCTGCTGGGTGAGGTCGGCATCTGGTTCCGCTTCACCACCGACACGCGGCTGAACATCGACGTGGTGGAGTTCTACGACGGTCAGCAGGGGTACGAGAAAGGCCTGACCCTGCCGTCGGTGCCGCCGTCAGGCCAGCATTCGCAGGGTGTGGACTCGGTGTGGGGGATGGAATGTCATCACAGCGTGGTGCAGAAGCAGGTCAGCACCCGGGACTACAACTACCGTCAGGCCACGGAGGATATGAATACGCTGGTTGACGTCACCCGGGGGGATGCGACCACGTACGGGGAAGCGTACCACTATGCCGACAATTATCTGACGCCGGGCAGCGCGTATGAGCGTCATCCGGCGCCCGAGTCCGGTGCGTTTTATGCCCGCATCCGGCATGAGCGCTACCTGAACGGCCAGACGCAGACCCGGGCCTTCACCAGTAGCCCGGCGCTCTGTCCGGGAATGCTGCTGAAAGTCACCGGCGGGTATGAAGTGGCGGAGGTGTTTGCGCATGGCGTGGTCATCACGGCGATGCAGACCCACGCGCGGCGGGATGAAGATTTTAGCCTTCGTTTTGACGGCATACCGGACAGCCCGGATTTCAGCTTCCGCCCCGAGCCGGGGGCTCGCCCGGTGATGGCCGGGACGCTGCCGGCCCGCGTCACCAGTACCACCGAGAATGACACCTACGGCCATATTGATAAGGACGGCCGCTACCGCGTCAGCATGCTGTTCGACCGGGACAGCTGGGATACGGGGTTCGAGAGCCTGTGGGTCCGCCAGTCACGCCCCTATGCCGGGGACACCTACGGCCTGCACCTGCCGCTGCTGGCGGGCACCGAGGTGGCGATTGGCTTTGAGGACGGCAACCCGGACCGGCCGTACATCTCAGGCGTGCTGCACGATTCGGCCCATGGCGACCACGTCACCATCCGCAACTACAAACGCAACGTCCTGCGCACGCCGGCGAACAACAAAATCCGCCTCGATGACGAGCGCGGGAAAGAGCATATCAAGGTCAGCACGGAGTACGGCGGCAAGAGCCAGCTGAATCTGGGTCACCTGGTCGACAGCGAAAAACAGCAGCGTGGTGAGGGGTTTGAGCTCAGGACGGACAGCTGGGGCGCCATCCGGGCGCAGAAAGGGATATTTATCAGTACTGATGGGCAGACAAAGGCGCAGGGGCCGATGCTGGGCATGCAGCCAGCCATTAGTCTGCTTAAAGGGGCGCTGAATCAGGTAACTGGATGGGGAACTATTACGCAGACTCACCACAATATTACGCCTGACCCTGAGCCATTAAAAGTATTGGTTTCAGGTGCCAGTGAGTGTAAAGAGCCTGCGCTGCTGCTGTCTTCACCGAAAGGTATTGCCGCCGTTACGCCGGAAACAGCCCTGATGTACAGCGGGAAAGGGTTGTACCTGCAGAGCCTGGGGGAAGTCAATATTACCGCAGCAGAGTGTTATTCGGTGAACGCGAGCCAGGCGGTCTCACTGCTGGCCCAACAGGAAGGAATGCGGCTGGTATCCGCCAAAGGTTCACTGGAGATCGAGTCACATAGTGATGCGCTATCGCTGACTTCCCTGAAAGATGTCACCGTTCAGTCAACACAGGGACACCTGCAGTTGACGGCTAAAAATGGTATTACTCTGGGCTGTGGCGGGGCTTATATTCGTCTTACGCCACAGGGAGAGGTGCATATTCACGGGCCGGGATTAATCAGTCTTAAAGGCCTGCACGATTTACAGGGGCCCGCCAGCGAGGATTTTCCTCTGCCAGAACTGCCAGCATCAGTATGCAAAGAGTGCCTTAAAAAAGCTCAGCAACTGGCGCAGGGTTTTGTACCCAGGGAGGCATAAATGACTGTGCAATGGATTGAAGAAGTCGCTGTTACCTGCCGGACTTCCGGAACTGATTATCTTGATATTATCGTTGATCAGGCTGGGCTGGATTTCAGCGTTATTCCGGCGCTGAATGCACTGTCGGTGGAGTGGCAGTCTCTTTATCACGGGCTTCCGGAAGCGTTTATCGTCGATGATGCTCCGCTGGTTGCACGCATTAGCCTTGATGACCTCCAGCAATTGCAGTGGCTGAAGGACATGAGTCAGCAGGTTGCCGTTCAGGCTCCGTTGCTGCTGTTGTGTTCACATTGGTCTTTTTCTGCGCTGACTGGCTGGCTCATACAGTGCATGGATATTCTCCAGGAGGGACGGAGCGGAATTTTACGGTTTTACGATACGCGGATTTTCCCTGTGCTTTTTACACACGTTCTCAGTGAGGAACAGCAAAAGTCTTTGTTGCGCCCTGTGCTGTTCTGGGTATGGCAGGATATGGATGGTAATGCCAGAGGTATAAAAGGTAGCGGTACGCCCCAGATCCGCGACGAAAAACCTAACAAAATCGACCTCAGCGATCGCCAGCTTGAGCATCTGATGTGTGTATGTGATGTCGTGACCCTTCTGTCGCACCGTGCGCCGCCAGCGGGCAGGTATGCATCACAACAGGTACTTTTTTCTGATTGTTACCAGGGCATGGTGGAGGCAACCAACCAAGGCATTATTCTGGATGAAGCACGCGAGGCCTGGGTCATGAAAAAGTGGCTTCCCTTACAAGTAAGGGACTGATGGTGAAAAGAAATCGTTTTATCCGCCGTCACATCCTCCCTTTGTAGATGTTTTTCAAACAAGGAAAGCCAGATGAAACATCCATTCTTAAGCCCGCTGCTGGCGGGCCTGCTGCTGTTAACCGGTTGCTCGCAGCCTGCTGCTCAGGCCGGAGGCGGTGGTGGTGGCACCATTGACGCCATCAACCACACCAAATGGGCGATAAACCACTTCAGCGTGGATAACCAGTCGGGTATCGACATTATTGGCCCGTTTCAGGGGGGCGGTGGCGGCTGCTGCTACAGCGTGCCCGCCCGCTGGACGCCGGGTATGACGGTGCGTATTGACTGGGAAACAGGGGTGGGGGATATGGATGGATTTCCCGGTTATCAGGACCGAGCAAAATATCTAGCATGGGCTAAGAAAATGAGAGCTCAGAATCGTCAGCACAGCAAAACCGTCCCGGTTCCCGACTATAACGGCCAGGATGTCTACGGCATCACGGTGCACTTTCTGCCCTGTGATGACGTGAAGGTGACGACCAGTTGCTACACCTACGGCAGTCCGTCCTACCCGATAAAAGAGCCCATCAGGATGAAGGAGCCCAAAGTATGTCCGAAATAAAGGAAACCGATTTAGCCTGGGTGCCGCCGCCGTTTTCTCTTTAGTCCCGCCTCTGTAAGGAAAGTCAGATGAAACATTCATTATTAAGCTCGCTGCTGGCGGGCCTGCTGCTGTTAACTGGGTGCTCTCAGCCTGCCGCCCAGGCTGGAGGCGGTGGTGGTGGCACCATTGACGCCATCAACCACACCAAATGGGCGATAAACCACTTCAGCGTGGATAACCAGTCGGGTATCGACATTATTGGCCCGTTCCAGGGCGGCGGTGGCGGCTGCTGCTACAGTGTGCCCGCCCGGTGGAAGCCGGGTATGACGGTGCGTATTGACTGGGAAACCGGGCAGGGTTCCTCCGCTGGTTTCCCGGGATATGAAGATGAGAAGAAATTTTTAGAGTGGGCAAGGAATATTAAAGCTCAGAACCGGCTGCACAGCAAAACCGTCCCGGTTCCCGACTATAACGGCCAGGATGTCTGCGGCATCACCGTGCACTTTCTGCCCTGTGATGACGTGAAGGTGACGACCAGTTGCTACACCTACGGCAGTCCGTCCTACCCGATAAAAGAGCCCATCAGGATGAAGGAGCCAAAAGTATGTCCAAAATAACGGAAACCGATTTAGCCTGGGTACCGCCGCCGTTTTCTCTTTAGTCCCGCCTCTGTAAGGAAAGCCAGATGAAACATTCACTGTTAAGCCCGCTGCTGGCGGGCCTGCTGCTGTTAACCGGTTGCTCGCAGCCTGCCGCTCAGGCCGGAGGCGGTGGTGGCGGAACCATTAAAGCCATCAACCACACCAAATGGGCAATTAACCACTTCAGTGTCGATAACCAGTCGGGTATCGACATTATTGGCCCGTTCCAGGGCGGCGGTGGGGGGTGCTGCTACAGCGTGCCCGCCCGGTGGACGCCGGGTATGACGGTGCGTATTGACTGGGAAAGTGGGGAAGCATCAACAGAAGGTTTCCCAGGATACGAAAAATGGGACAAGTATCTGGAGTGGGAAAAAAAAATCAAAGCCAGTCATCGTCAGCACAGCAAAACCGTCCCGGTTCCCGACTATAACGGCCAGGATGTCTGCGGTATCACCGTGCACTTTTTGCCCTGTGATGACGTGAAGGTCACGACCAGTTGCTGGTCACCGAGAAATGCCAATTACCCGATAAAAGTGCCCCTCAGGATGAAGGAGCCCAAAGTATGTCCGAGATAAAGGAAACCGATTTAGCCTGGGTGCCGCCGCCGTTCCCGGCCCAGGGACGCCTGCCAACCCAGGCGCTGCAGGTCGGGCAGAGCTGCCATCAGCAGAACAGCGCCGAGCGGCTCTACCGCCAGGAATTGTGTCTGGCGGCCGGACGACGCGTGGAGCCGCCGTGCTGCAAGACGCTGCATATCAGCCTGTTTTTCGACGGTACGGGGAATAACCTGAACAATGACCTGCTGCTGTCTGACCCGAAGCATCCGACCAATATCGCGCGGTTGTTTCGTGCCACTATTGGAACCGGTACGGCTGGCGGGGTACCGACTGACGGGCAGGCAACACTGTTAGATGGTGCTGAAGACGGTGATGGGAAATATTTTAAGTTCTACATGCCCGGTGTGGGCACCCCGTTCCCTGAAGTGAACGACCCGGACTATTCAACCATGGGACTGGTGGGCGCAACTAAGGGTGAAGAGCGTATTAACTGGGCGCTGCTGCGCATTATTGATGTACTGAAATTTTCCGCTACTGAAAAATGGTTAACCACCGCAGAGAGCCGACAGTCCATTAGCAAAATGGGCACCAGCTGGAACCGGCTGTGGTTTGGCGGCAGCCACAACCGTTATGAAGAGTTCAGTCGTTTACTGAATGATTTAGCCCCGCAGCTGAAACCACTGCTCACGCAGCCAGAACCGGGTAAGCCTAAGGTGTTAGGCATCAAACTGTATGTTTACGGGTTTTCCCGCGGTGCTGCCGCTGCGCGTACGTTTGTACGCTGGCTGAGCGAGCTGCTTCCCCCACCAGAGGCTGAGGGCGAAAAACCCCCGCAGTGCCTGCAGATTGGCGAGATGCAGTTGCCTATCAGCGTGGAATTTCTCGGGCTGCTGGATACCGTGGCCTCCGTTGGGATAGCGCACGTGGTGCCGATTGCTGAGGGGCATATGTCCTGGGCTGACGGTACGATGGAGCTGCCGGACGATAAAACCTATGGCGGTCTGATAAAAAAATGCGTGCATCTGGTGTCCGGGCATGAGCAGCGTCTCTGCTTTCCGCTGGACTCGGTGCGCCGGGGGGACGGTAAATACCCGTCCTATGCCACTGAGGTGGTTTACCCGGGGATGCACTCGGATCTGGGAGGCGGTTATCCGCCGGGGGATCAGGGGAAGGCGAATGCTGAACATGATGGCTATTTGCTGTCGCAAATAGTGTTGCATGACCTGTATTCAAGCGCTTTTTCTTCTGGCGCACCACTTAAAGTCAATAAATCTAGTTTACCGGAAAGTTTAGCAAAGGACAGTTGGCGTGCTCTTGATGCTGAGCAAGTTAGAGATTTTGTCGTCGCACCAGAATTGATATCAAGGTTCAACGCCTGGCGCGAACTTACCCTGAATCTGACCACGCCAGAAAAAATCATGCCCGAAGAGGCCTCCCAATACGAACCACCGCGTGCCAGCGGCAGTCTGGAAACCGTCGTTGAAAACCAGATTGCGTGGATCACCGCCTGGCGTATCGAACGCTATGCCAGAGGTTCGATGCTGAAAACGCCATTCTACCAGCGCGCCACGAATACCGAAGCGCTGCCTGCCGCGCGCAAGGCGGCAGAAGAAGCACGGGATGAGAAACAGCAAGAGGTGCTTAAAACTCGTCAGGACCAGATAGCAAAACAGTCAGCCGACAAGATGGATGAGCTTGTGCTCTGGCCGGGCATCAAGGATTTTGACCCGGATATGGCGCAGACCCAGCTGTTTGAAGCGGCGAAGGAGTTCGGTAAGGATTACCACGACGGCTACCGTATCCCGGAGAACCTGGCGCAGGCGGTGCTGGATACCGTGCTGCAGCCGATGATTTTCGTTCTCAATACCGATGATGAACCCCAGGAATACCGGCGAATAAAGGCTGACGGAGACGCGCGGGTGGCCATCCTTTTCCCTGCCGCCGGTGAGGCCAGTAATGCGGAACAGCCTGCAGGGCTGGTCAGGGCGTTATTCGACGACCAGGTGCACGACTCGCGTGCCTGGTTTATGCACGCTGCGCTGGGTACGCGCGAGATGTGGGGCGGCTACTTCCGCTACCGGATGATTTATTTCAGCGACAAATGTAATAAGTCCCTGTCGCCGCTGGTGATCGCCGGGGACCTTATCGGGTTTGCCACCCTGACCACGGGTGTTGTGCTGAGCTTCAGACAAAAGACTCTGACCGGAAAGCTGGCGGGGCTGGCCGCGACAGGCGCCGTACGATCGCTGCAGGTTGAGGTGCTGGACAGGATCACCCGTGAACCCGTGCCGGAACTGCCGGGCGGAGAACAGCTGCGGGCATTTACCCGGGAGCCGGGTGTGGTGGTTACACAGCGAAAAGCGCTGGTGGCTGAACAACAGCTGGCGCGGGCGCAGGCAGCGATCCCGGCCAGCTGGCTTGAGGATGTCCTGACGGCGACTGGATAAAACTAAGTAAGGAGAGCCGATGAGTAAAGTCATCCGTAAAGGAGACAGCCTGCGGGAATATGGCGGCAAGGTATTAGGAGGACACTATCAGTGTTTTGGTCAGGGATTTGCCTGTAAGGGGGATCCGGTTCGTTGTAACAAACACGGTATGACGACCATCGCGGAAGGTAGCACATTGACAACGGTTGATGGGCAGCCCGTCGCGTTGCATGGTCACCACTGTGCCTGCGGCTGTACGCTGGTCAGTTCGTTTCCAGACTGCGGTATTGACCAGTGAGGTCCGTTCCTGATTATCCGGCGTACAAAACGGCGCATCCGCCTGCTACCGCAAGGTGGCTGTCGGCCACGGCTCTGCTGGTGTTGATCGGCGGCGGTGCTGGCGGACTGCTGCCCTCTGCCGAGGGTAAAAGCTCGCTGGTAGCTACCGGTATTCTGGTGGCATTGCTGCTGTCGGGCACTGGCTGGCTTGTGCGGCTTCTGTACTACCGCGTCAGCGTGCATAACGCCGCTTTCTACTATCAGCTGGTGGCATATGAACAGCAGCAGTGGTGGGCGGCGCACCGACAGCCGCTCTGGTTAAAAGAAGGGCTGTTGCTGGGGCCTGCAGGTACGCGCTCAGTTGACTGGCTGCGAGTGCTTAACCGTGAACAACGCCCTCCGGAGGAAAAAAAAGAAGGCGGTGGCAGTGCACTGAGACTGCCACAAATTTCAGTTATGGATCCCACCGTTCGTGAAAAGCGGCTGGCGGAACTGCTGGTTATTGAGTGGCAAAAGCAGCGTGGTGAAAAAATACTTACTCCACCGCTGCGTTGCTACTGGCAGGGGGCCGACATCACCTGGCAGGCATTTCGCGCACAGATGGCGCTCGCTTTCCCGGATATTGCACTGCCAGCCCGGCCTGAGCCCTGGCAAGGGGAAGCCAGCCTGGCTGAAATTGCGGGCGAGCTTGCCGGAGCCAAACCTGATGACACGATACTGATCGGCGGGTGTCAGGTCATTGCGGCGCAGTCAGGCACAGAACGTCCCGCCGGAGAATCTGCGGCACTGTGGCTGGCCGGACTTAATGGCCCGGTACAACTGACGCGTGGTGAAACGTTTTCACCAGAACAAGGCGACATATTGCTCACCGTGTTCGCCCGTGCACTGGAACAGAGCGAGTTGGATGAGCCACCGGAGGCCTGTACGCTGTTTTCCCGACCCGGCCTTGAGGTGCTGGCGAATAATGGATGGGATGTCAGCCAGCATCTGCAGGACGCCAACTGGGGGGAAATTGGCGATATGGAAACTCTGATTGTTTTATCCCTGGCGGCAATCTATGCCGCGCACCACCAACAACCGTGCGGCTGGATTGCACGCGACCCGATGAACATCCTCGCAACTGGAATAGTAAAACCTGATGGACAACGTCAATAAGCCTGCTGCCATTTCTATGGCAGCCACGGTAACTGTCTGTATTGCTGTGACCACTTTACTGGTACTACTGGGCGGAGTGGCATGGTGGCTGTGGGCGACCGAACGGTCAACGGAATGGGAAACATTGCGTCCGCTTATTGTCTCTGGCTTTATCGTCTGGGGAATTGCGCTCAGCATGCTGGTACTGGGGTTTATGGCCTTCCGGTTATTGATTAAAGATAAGGTTAGCCCGTCGTCATCCCGCAAGCGTAGACCTGCAAAGGTTACGGGGCACGAAGCGGCTTACCGACTGCTGAAGACACACCTCCGATCGCGCTATAACCTCTTCTGGCGCTACAAGGTTCGCCTGTTGTTGATTACCGGTGATGACGCCGCGATTGAACAGCTTGTTCCAGGCCTGCAACAGCAGCAGTGGCTTGAAGGCAACCGTACCGTACTGATTTACGGCGGAAGCCTGGCCTCTGAGCCTGACCGAGAGAAATACACCGCGCTGCGTAAACTGCGCCGCGGGCGCCCGCTGGACGGGATTGTTCGCGTATTGCCGCAGTCGCTTACTCTGACTCCACGAATCAGCGATAACGATTTACGCGGGCTGGAAAAAATCAGCGAACTGCTGCGTTATTCCGCGCCGGTCTGGCTATGGCAACTGCGTGACAGTAAATGGTCGCAGGCTAAGCGCATTGAACAGCCGGTCGGGGCCAGTTTCCCGCTGCGTGCCAAAGCCGACGACATTACCCGCCAGCTTGAGCTGATGCTGCCCGAACTGAGGGCGCAGGGCGTGAACCAGATGCTGGAGAATAACAACCACGATTTTCTGCTGCGTCTGGGCCAGCATCTTAAAGACGGCGGTATTGCCCGCTGGGTTCAGCAACTGATGCCATGGCTCTCCGACGCTCAGCAACGCGTTCCGCTGCGTGGCCTGATGTTCAGCCTGCCGGAGAATAAAACTGCCGATACCACAGAGAGGGCAGCCAGTGCGGCATCTGCCGACGCGCAGAAATATGTTCCGGAGTCACAACGCCATGCTCTGGCGTTGCCGGAGACATGGCAGGGTATCGTTGACGACTGCACTCGTGTTCGTGGCCGCCGTGTCGGCATGGCATGGGAACGGACGCTCGCCTGGACGCTGTCGGCCATCATCGGTCTTTGGGGGGCGGGGCTGTTGGTCTCGTTTATGCTGAACTATGGACAAATTACCTCTGTAGCAGGAAAAGCCCGCAATCTGGTTGAACATCCTTCCGTATCCGACTATCAGCTGACGGCACTTCATGACCTGCGAAATGACGCAGGCCGCATGTTGCACAATATTCAGGAGGGCACGCCCTGGTATCAGCGCTTCGGCCTCGACCATAATCAGCAGCTGCTCACTGCAATGCTGCCCTGGTACGGCGTGGCGAACAACCGGCTAATACGCGACCCGGCAAATGCTGCCCTGGCGCAAAAGCTCACAGCCCTGGTCAATTCAGCGCCAAACAGCGACCAGCGGACCCAGCTGGCGAAACCGGGCTATGACCAGCTGAAAGCCTGGCTGATGATGGCCCGTCCGGATAAAGCCGACGGTGCATTTTACGCGCAAGCGATGAAAACCGTACAGCCGACGCGTATGGGGATCTCCACCAGTCTGTGGCAAAGCCTGTCGCCGGATTTATGGGCCTTCTACATCTCTGAACTGCCAAAGCAGCCGCAGTGGAAAATCACCCCTGAGGCGCAGCTGGTCAGCCAGAGCCGTCAGGTGCTATTGCAGCAGATTGGCCGCCGCAACGCAGAAAGCACGCTGTATGAAAACATGCTCAAATCCGTACGCCGTAACTTTGCCGATGTGTCTCTGGAGGACATGACCAGCGGTACCGATGCCCGTCGCCTGTTCACCACCGAGGAAGTGGTGCCGGGCATGTTCACCCGTCAGGCATGGGAAGGGGGGATTCAGCAGGCCATTGAGAAGGCGGCAACGTCGCGCAAGGATGAAATCGACTGGGTGCTGAGTGAATCCCGCAAAGCCGTATCAGCGGACCTCTCGCCGGAGGCGCTCAAAGCGCGCCTGACAGAGCGTTACTTCACTGACTTTGCCGGCAGCTGGCTGAGCTTCCTTAACAGCCTGCGCTGGAACCCGGCAAACAATATTGCGGACGTTACCGACCAGCTGACGCTGATGAGCGATGTCCGCCAGTCTCCGCTGATTGCCCTGATGAATACCCTCGCCTGGCAGGGACAGACCGGTCAGCAAAGCGAAGGCCTTTCAGACTCAATCATCAAATCGGCTAAAGACCTCGTAGGCGGAAAAGACAAACCCGCGATTGACCAGTCAGCGTCAGGCCCACAGGGACCACTGGATGAAACCTTCGGCCCGCTGCTTCAGCTTCTGGGTAAAAACAACGGCAGTAACGTCATGTCGGCTGACAACTCTCTGAGCCTGCAGACCTATCTGACTCGTATCACCCGCGTGCGTCTGCGCCTGCAGCAGGTGGCCAGCGCCTCAGACCCGCAGGAGATGATGCAGACCCTGGCGCAAACCGTTTTCCAGGGCAAAAGCGTGGACCTGACCGACACCCAGCAGTACGGCAGCCTCATTTCGGCAAGCCTTGGCGAGGAGTGGAGCGGATTTGGCAGCACGATGTTTGTGCAGCCTTTGACCCAGGCCTGGGAGACCGTACTTCAGCCGTCGGCAGCAAGTCTGAATGACAAATGGAGTCGCTCAGTTGTGGCTAACTGGCACACGGCATTTGACGGGCGCTTCCCGTTCGCCGCGAGCAAGAGCGATGCCTCCTTGCCAATGCTGGCCGAATTTATACGTAAGGACAGCGGGCGTATTGAACGCTTCCTGACGACTGAACTCAGCGGTGTGTTGCACAAAGAGGGCAGTCAGTGGGTACCGGATAAGGTTAACAGCCAGGGGCTGAACTTTAACCCAACGTTCCTGCGGGCGATTAATCAACTGAGCGAGCTGTCAGACATTCTGTTTACCGATGGCAGTCAGGGTATTAGTTTCGAGCTGCAGGCACGCCCGGCACCGCAGGTAGTGGAAACTCAGTTGTCCATTGATGGGCAAAAGCTGCACTACTTTAACCAGATGGCCGACTGGCAGTCCTTCCGCTGGCCGGGAGACACTTACAAACCAGGGACAATGCTGACTTGGACCACGGTCAACGCTGGTGCGCGTCTGTTTGGGGATTACAGCGGGACGTGGGGCTTTATTCGCTGGCTGGATCAGGGCAAGCGGCAGCAGCTTGACCGTAGTCAGTGGATGGTGAGTTTCACCGCCTCCGATGGCCGCACCCTGCAGTGGGTAATGCGCTCACAGCTGGGCAGCGGGCCGCTGGCATTACTGGCACTGCACGGCTTCACGCTGCCGGATCAGATCTTCAGTGTCGACAGCGCGGCCACGGCTCAGGCGCTGATGGTCAACACGGAAAACAGTGACATGGACGGAATTGAATAATGAGCAGTCTGCAGAATCTGGTTGCCGCCTGTCAGGCGGACGAAACACAATTGCGAAAGCAGGCGCAGGCCCGCGCGGAATGCTGGCAGCCCTGGCTTGCCCCGGTCAGCGATACCAGTCCTGCTGGAGAAGATCCGGGATATGACGATGATTTCCAGCGTATCAGAGAGGAGGTGAATAAACTCTCAGGAATTGATACCGGGCTGATTTGTACGCTTGCCGAAAAGCTGCTGACTACCACCGCCAAAGATATCCGTGTTGCCACCTATTATTGCTGGGCGCGATTGCACCAGGATGGAGAAACCGGCTTTGCCGAAGGGCTTGAACTGCTTGTGGGGTTGCTGCAGCGCTATGGAACGAAGCTTCATCCGCAGCGCGAGCGAAGCCGTAAACCTGCGCTTGAGTGGCTGGCAGGCTCTCGTCTGCTCGATAGCCTCTCCCTCTGGCCGGAAGTGGCGTGCAGCGATGCTCAGCGCACTGCGGGGGCGCTGCTGCTCATCTGCGACAGTCTGGAGACAGAGCCGGAAACGTCGCGGCCGGAACTGAATGCGCTGTACAGCGCGCTGGAATCCCGCCTGATGAAGGCCGGTGGCGTGGATGCTTTGGTTCCTCAGAATGCCAGTAACACGTCTCAGCCCCAGGCCTCATCCCACGCGACAGAACATGATGTGCCTGTCCTGAGCCGCATTTCGTCCGGTCAGGATTTATTGACTCAGGCCCGTACCCTGGCAGGGTATTTGCGTGAACAACCGGATGGATGGCTTCCCGCACACCGGCTGATGAAAAGCCTGCGACATGACACGCTGAGTGCTATTCCGGCGCCGGATGCCGAAGGGAAAACGCGCATCGAGCCGCCGCGGGCTGACCAGCGGGCCATGCTTAAACGCCTGTACCTGCAGCAGAGTTGGCTGGAGATACTGGAGCACGCGGACAGTACCTTCTCGCGCGGCGCCAACCACCTCTGGCTGGATTTGCAGTGGTATATCCATCAGGCCCTGATGAAGTTGGGCCAGGAAGTGCTGGCCGATATCATCATCGCCGACCTGAAAGGACTGCTGCGTCGTCTCACCGGGCTTGAAACGCTGGCCTTTAATGACGGAACGCCGTTTGCCGATGAGGTCACGCTGAACTGGATAAATCAGAGCGTGCTGGACGATGTGTCCGGCTGGCGTGATGAGAGAGTCAGTACTGCCAGTGGGACGGACAACGATATTCTGGCCCTTGAGCCGGAAGCGCTTGAGAAAGCGGACACGGATGGACTGGATACCGCACTTCACTGGCTGCAGACCCGCCCGGGCACTGACACTACAAAAGACAAATGGCTGCTGCGCCTGCTGATGGCTCGCGTGGCAGAGCAGAAGGGCAAAAATGAACTGGCCCTGCATCTGCTCGGGGAACTCGATGGCGCTGCACAGTCCATCACCCTCACGCAGTGGACCCCAGCGCTGCTGTTTGAAGTCAAATCGCGCCGTCTCCGACTGCTGCGCATGAAAGCCACCCGCAGCGAAACCGATAAGTCACGGCTTCAGCCTGAGATGGAACAGCTTCTGGCTGGCCTGATTGCGCTCGATCCGGCAAGCAGTGCGGTGCTTTGCGGGTAAAACACCTGGCCTACCTTTAAAATTCATATATTCAGGTTTTTATGGACGATTTAACCCTGCGTTATTTTGACGCTGAAATGCGCTACCTGCTTGAAGCCGGCGAAGAATTTGCCCGCGCTCACCCCGAGCAGGCGGCAATGCTCAACCTTGATAAAGCCGGCGCGCGTGACCCGTACGTGGAACGCCTTTTTGAAGGCTTTGCCTTCATGATGGGGCGGCTTCGCGAAAAGCTCGATGACGACCTGCCTGAACTGACAGAAGGGCTGGTCAGCCTGCTGTGGCCGCATTACCTGCGCACCATCCCGTCGATGTCGGTGGTGGAGTTCACACCCGACTGGCGTGAGATGAAAGAGCAGATGCGCATCGTCAAAGGTTTCGAAGTGAACTCGCGGCCGATCGGTGAGAAGGGCACGCGCTGCCGGTACACCACAACTAAAGAGATCACCCTTCTGCCTCTATCGCTGGAGCACGCCCGCCTGTCGACTGACCCGAACGGGCGTTCGGTCATCAGCCTGCGGTTTAACTGCAGCCATCTTGCCGACTGGAGTCGTGTCGATCTCAGCCAGATCCCGCTCTACTTCAACGCTGATGCACCGCTGGCCTGCGCCATGCACGAAGCCTTTACCATGAACACTGCCTGCCTCTGGCTGCGGATACCCGGGGAGGTGGACAGAAGACCGCTCGATGGGTATTTCAGCGCGCTGGGGTTTGGCGATGACGACGACCTTTGGCCGAAGGGCAGCAGCAGCTTTAGCGGCTATCAACTGCTGCTGGAGTACTTTACCTTCCGCGAGAAATTCATGTTCACCGGCCTGCGTGGTCTGGAGAGCGTCGTCTTCCCGGCTGAGCTTCCCTGGTTTGAAATTGACGTGGTGCTGGCGGAACGCTGGGAGAATGATTTCAGCTTCACCGAAAAGCATCTTCGGCTGAACTGCGTGCCCGTGATCAATCTGTTCCCACTCGAATCCGATCCGCTGACGCTAAATTCATTGCAGACTGAATACCTGCTGCGGCCGATGCGCGTGCAGGATGGTCATACCGAGATTTACGCGGTCGATTCGGTGATGTCATCCAGCCAGCATACCTACGTGCCGTTCTCGAGCTTCCGCCATAAAGGTGGAATGATGCGCCATGAAGCGCCGGAATATTATTATCACACCCGCGTTCGGCGCGGTCCGTCCGGGCTACACAATACCTGGCTTATCCTGGGTGGCGAAGCCTTTGACAACCACACCGTCCCGGAAGATGAAAGTCTGTCCCTGACGCTCACCGGCACCAACGGCCAGCTACCGCGACGGGCGCTGCAAAGTACCGTGCTCGATACGGTGATGAAAACCACCTCGGCCAGCATCGTCGTGCGCAACCTGTGCGCGCCAACGCTGCCCTGTTATCCACCGGCACAGGATCGTTTCCACTGGCGCGTGCTGAGCCATCTCGGCAGCGGGTTTCTGTCGATGATGGATAATGCCGACGTGCTGCGAGGTACCCTGGCGTTGTACGAGTGGACGGACAGTGAGATGAATCGCCGTCGCCTGGAAGCCATCATCGACGTGAAACACGGTGAAACCGAACGATTTGAGCAGGGCTACCTGGTCCGCGGCGTCCAGATTGAAGTGACGCTGGACAGCCACGGTTTTGCCGGACGCGGCGACATCTGCCTTTTCGGCGAGATGCTGAGCCGCTTCTTCGCGCTCTACACCGACATCTACCTGTTTAACCGCCTGATTATCATCCTGCAACCGACCGGAGAGCGCCTGGAATGGCAAGAGAAACACAACCGCCGCATTCCCGGCTGACGCCACGGCTGGAGGCCGATCTTCACTGCATTAACTTTTACCGTTTATGTCAGTTGCTGGAGAAGCGTAATCCGGGAAGGCCGCTGATGGGCTCAACCAGTCATCCCGCCGATGACCCTGTACGTTTTGCGCCGCATCCGGGGATGGGGTTTCCGGTCAGCGAACTGAAGTCCGTTGAATATGACGAAGACAATGGCGGTAAGCCTCCGGTTATCCGCACAACCTTTATGGGCATGTACGGCGTCGACTCACCCTTACCGACGGCCTATCTCGATGACATCACCCAGCGCCGGGAAGGGCATGAGGCGCTGCAGGGCTTTCTGGATATTTTCAGCCATCGCATCCTGACGCAGTTTTACCGCATCTGGCGTAAATACTCCTACCCGGCCACGTTTGAGCCCGGCGGAACCGACAGCATTTCACAGTCGTTATTGGGTCTCGTGGGGCTGGGAATACCGGGTACGGCAAATCATATTGCCACGCCAGTGTCGCGTTTTCTGGCACTGCTGGGAGTGCTGCAGCAGCCGGGCAAAACCCAGGAAGGGATGCAGGCACTGGTGAGTCTGCTGGCTCCCGATACATCCGTGCAGGTGAGTCCGTATTGTCTCCGATCTGTAGAGATCGACAGGCCGCTGGGTTTTTACGGTGACGAAGATTTTCTGCTGGATGGTAATACGCCGCTGGGTGACGAAGCGATGGATGCCGGTAGCCAACTGCGGGTTGCTCTCGCAACGGATAATGAACGGGAAGCGCAGGGCTGGAAGCCGGATGGCCAGTTGTATCAGGATTTTCTGGTTATGCTGCGGGTGTATCTGGGCTGGCGGTTCAAGGCCAGAATCACCCTGACCACTTCAGTCCGACTGCTGGCCGTACCACCTCTGGGTGAAAACCCTTTCTGGCTGGGAATGAACGGCGTGCTGGGCGCCGAAGATAATAGCCATCCTGATGATATTCCTGAAACCTTTACGACAGAGCTGGGCTATTACAGCGGGCTGGAGCCCGCGAAACCACAACAAGGAAACCGACGTGTTACGTACAAGTTTAACTAAGACCACGCGCTGGTTGATGCCTCTGATGGCGCTCGCTCTGACAGGTTGCGGCGTGACGCAGAGCGTCACCGACGGTACTAAATCAGCGTTTAATTCTGTGTTCTATAAAAAAATTAAAATCCTGCACCTGGATTTCACTGCGCGTGAGGCGCTGAACACCGACTCTCGCGAAAATAACTCGCTTTCTGAGCCTGTCGTGGTCCGGGTTTACCAGCTCAAAGACCGCAAAATCTTTGATAAGACGGTTTACCAGCAGCTGCTGGAGGTCGATGCCAGCATTCTGAAAGACGACATGCTGGCCAGTCGTAATGTCGTGGTGAAACCGGGCGGTGATGCAAGCCTTGATATGCCGATGGAAGAAGAGGCGCAGTTTGTCGCGGTAGTGGGGCTGTTCCGCCATCCGGACATGACCAACGACACCTGGAAGCTGGTTATCAAGCGCAGCGATCTGGATCCGGATAAACCGCGCATTCTGGAAGCCGGCGAGAACCATCTGACGCTGCAACCGCTTAAGGATGACTGATGCCCCAGGGACATAACACGCCTTCGCTGTATGAGATGCTGACCGGAAATTTTACCGGCGGCCTCGATCTGCATCAGGTCACTGAAGAAAATCAGGTCATCCTCTCGGTGCTGGATAACATGCAGCGCGTTCTTAACTGTCGCGCCGGCACGCTGGCGCATCTGCCCGACTACGGGTTGCCTGATATGACGAAAATCCTGCAGGGTATGCCGGGAACGGCTCATGAACTCATGAGCACCCTCTCGGCTGTCCTGCTTAAATATGAACCCCGACTGAAAAAAATAGACGTTGTTCTGCTGGAGCAGAACGTACCCGGCGAACTGCGCTATGCCATTGACGCTGAACTCAAAGGGATTGGGCTGGTGCGCTACGGCACCGAGTTTATGCCCGAAGGGCGGGTTCTGTTGCGGCATCTCAGGCAACAGCAGTATCTCGACACGTCAACCCGTATATAAGGTCAGAAAACACCATGTCATTAAAATCACGGTTCCTGAAGGAGCTGCACTCCCGGCAACCCGCTCCGGTTTCTCCTGGCAGTAAGAGTCAGATTGATATTGCAGAGTTTCGCCTGCGAATGGAGCAACTTCAGACGCAGATGGATGAGTGGCTGACAGGTACCGGACTGAACGTGGAGCCGCTGACGGCATCCGTTCCTGACCTGCTGGTGGAGGGAGGGGCTTTCGAGATTACCGGTATCGTTCTGCGTTATGACAGTCGGGCGGTAAAGTTTATGCCGATTTTTCTGTATGGACAGGGCGTGGCTGGCTGTGTCGAAATAACATTCTGTTCCGGGGAAAAGGTTATTTCTCAAGGTCGCCTGTTCATGCGGGTGGGGAGTGTGAGTGACTGGACCTTTACTTTCCCTGATACGCCATCCCGGTCAGGACAATTATTCGATGAAGGTGTTTTTTTTGGCCTGATTTTAGCGCTGTTGTCATAGCGATAACATTCATTCCTTTTATTCGTCATTGCATTTTTAATCGCAAAATAGCCTTACACCTCAACTGACGAAATTAACCAATACGGATATGCAGGCTCTCCAGGATGACCACACATATAACGTTAAAAACCGGCGGCGACCCGCGTACGCTGCCAGATTACGCCGCCCTCCGCGATGAAATCAGCAAGCTGACGCATCCTGCTCGCCCGGATGTGAACTGGCAATATGTCGAAAAACTCTGCCTCTCTTTGTTTGAACAGAACGGCGTGGAGTTGCAGACTGCGGCCTGGTACACCCTTGCCCGTACTCACCTGTCTGGATTAGCTGGCCTGAACGAAGGGCTGGCAATTCTGGAGGCCCTGATTAGCCACCAGTGGGACTTTTTCTGGCCGAAAGCACTACACGCGCGTCTGGAAATCCTTAATGGTCTGAGCCAGCGCCTGCAGCAGCGCATGCGTATGCTTCCATTCAACAACAGCCATCTTAGTGAGCTTTATAGTGCTGAAGCGTTGCTTATCAGCCTGAGCGCAGTGCTCCAGCGCCTTGAGCTCAAACACCTTAGCCAGTTCGATACGTTACGAACGTTGATACGTTCAAGTGCTGAACGGCTGGAAAGCAGTAATGACGCATCAGATTTGAATGCGATGATAATGCCCGGTCGCGAATTCCCTCAGGAGAGGGCAGAACCGATTGACGAAGTGAAATGGGTCTACGTTGTGCAGCAGGAAAATCAGCCGGATAAAGAGGAGCGTCCGACAGCGCACGGGTCTGTCAGAGCATGGAAACCCTTTGTCGCCGGGATGTGTTCTATGTTGGTGGTTAGCCTCGCCGTGGCGTGGGGTGGGGGCTTTCTGTCGAGACCCGATCCATTAACGGCTCAGGTCGTCGCTTCTCTCGCACCATTACCTGAAGCGCTAACGCCTGTTCAGCAAGAGGCATTAACGCAGCGAGGCACTTTACCGTCCACGTTTATCTCAGATACGCAGCAGCAGCTTGCAAGACTGGATAAACTGCCTCCTGACTGGAGTATTTCCTATAGCCTTCAACTGTTAGAGCAGCTCCAGGCATTGCGGCCTGAAGAGGCTAAGGCGCTGATAATACAGTGGCAAAAAAAGTTTAACGCGACGGCGTTGCCTGTGGACGCACTGAACAGCTGGCATCAGGGGATGATGACGCTTCAGCAACTGAGTCATCGGCTGAGTAGTCTGGATGAGCAAAAGGGAAAATATATAACCGTAAGTGAGCTTAAATCCGTGGTTTTTTCGACTATGCAGTCATTTAACCATGCGATACCCGCTGAAGAGCAGCTCAGGCGCCTGTCGCAGTATCCTGCGGGAAATGCGCTCCCTGAAGCTGAAAAGACCCAGCTTGAGCTGCATCTAAAGCAACTGGCTGCGCGTTATGCTCAAATAAAGCAGGATGCTTCTGCTCAATGAGCTTTTGCAGCGAACGGGCTAATTTGGGTGAAAACAGAGGAAGATAGAAGTGTCCCCTGCAGGAATCGAACCTGCAACTAGCCCTTAGGAGGGGCTCGTTATATCCATTTAACTAAGGGGACGAGGCGGCACGAGTATAGCGTTATTTACACTTTGCGTTAAGCGCATCGCCGCCTGACTGCTCAAAGAGTCACCATTCAGGTTGATTTTTTTGCCGCTTTATCCTTATTTGCCTGCGCCTTAAGCTCGGCTTTGCGTTTATTCGACATATCGTTACGGATTTGGGCATGGCTTAGCAGCGCAAAGATAAACGTTCCGCCGCAGATATTGCCTGCCAGCGTCGGAATGGCGAACGGCCAGAAAAAATCGCTCCAGTGAAGCGTGCCGTTAAAGACCAGGTAGAGTATTTCAACGGTACCGACCACGATATGCGTGGTATCCGCCAGCGCAATCAGCCAGGTCATCAGTATGATCACCACAATTTTAGCGCTGCCGGCTGAAGGAAACATCCATACCATCGTGGCGATAATCCACCCGGAGATGATGGCATTAGAGAACATTTCGACCGGCGTGTTTTTCATGACATCCATACCGATCTTCACAAACGCGTCCCGGGTGGGTTCATCAAAAATCGGCATATATTCGAACGCCCAGGCCGCAATACCCGTACCGATGATATTTCCCAGCAGAACCACGCTCCAGAGCCGCATCAGTAAACCAAAATTACCGAGGGTAGGGTTTTGCATCACCGGCAGAACGGCGGTTACGGTGTTCTCAGTAAATAATTGCTGGCGGGCCATGATGACGATAATAAAGCCGAAGGTATAGCCGAGGTTCTCCAGTAAAAATCCGCCGGGTACGCCCTCCAGCTGCACATGAAATATCCCTTTCGCGAGCAGCGAGGCGCCCATTGACAGTCCTGCAGCGATGGCTGACCAGAACAGGGCCATCGCGTCACGCTCCATCTCCTTTTCGCCATCCTGGCGGATATGCTCGTGGATGGCCATCGCGCGGGAAGGGAGGCGATCTTCATCAATTTCTATCTTCTCACCGCGCGCTTTCTCCTCGCTTTCAATTTCATGTTCCTCATTACTCTCGCCAATTTTTTCTTCGCCCACGTCTTTCATATCTGCTCCCGGAGGTTGATCTTTCTTTTAAGCGTAGCGGCTTTTGTCGGGATGCCTGTGGGGATGCTCTTAAATTGGCGGGAATGACAACAAAGGTGATACATCTCGTTCAAAGACATTATAAAATTGCCAGCGAAACGAATTCCAAAAGTCAGGCTATGCTGAGATCAGAGTCACGGTGATTACTGCCCGTAATTGAACTCATAGACATCGGTAAACGTGCTGTTACAATCACTTGCACGTTTTCAGACGGAGCGCCAGATGCTCCGTTACGGATGGCAATCAACGATAGCCATACTGAACAGGGAGATATTTATGAAACTTCGGCTGTCGGCGCTTGCGCTGGGCGCGACGATGCTCGTGGGCTGCGCCAGCTCCGGGGAGCAAACGGGACGCTCCGATCCTCTCGAAGGATTTAACCGTTCTATGTATAGCTTCAACTACAACGTGCTGGACCCGTATGTGGTTCGCCCGGTGGCAGTAGCATGGCGCGATTACGTTCCACAGCCCGCGCGTAACGGGTTAAGCAATTTTACCAGTAACCTGGAAGAGCCTGCGGTGATGGTCAACTATTTCCTGCAGGGCGATCCGTATCAGGGGATGGTGCACTTTACGCGCTTCTTCCTGAACTCCCTGCTGGGGATGGGCGGTTTTATCGATGTCGCAGGTATGGCAAACCCGAAACTGCAGCGTGAACAGCCGCACCGTTTCGGCAGTACGCTGGGGCATTATGGCGTCGGTTACGGCCCTTACGTTCATCTGCCGTTCTATGGCAGCTTCACCGTGCGTGATGATGGCGGCGATATGGTCGATACGCTGTATCCGGTCCTGTCGTGGCTGACCTGGCCGCTGTCGATTGGTAAATGGACGGTGGAGGGGATTGAAACCCGCGCGCAACTGCTCGATTCAGACGGCCTGCTGCGCCAGTCTTCCGATCCGTACATTATGGTGCGTGAAGCGTACTTCCAGAATCATGACTTTATCGCCAACGGCGGCAAGCTGAAGCCGGAAGATAATCCAAACGCGAAGGCTATTGAAAACGAACTCAAAGATATTGATTCGGAATAAATAAAAAAGGTGAGCAACGCTCTAATGCCAGTCAGTTAAGCAACTGACTGGCTTTTTTTCGGGGCTGTGGGGTATCTCCAGGGCCTTTCCTTTACCACCCTCGGGAAGGCCCTTTCCCTTCTTGTCGGCAACTTTACCAGTTGCGCCATGCTTTCAAGATCACGCATCAGCTCCGGGATACGCCCTGGTGAAGCGCCCTGCAGCGTCATCAGCATTCTCATGACCATGCCGCATGATTCTGAGAAGCTCAGCTGATTCGGCCAGTATCCTTTCAGATGGCCCGCCATTTTAATCATCTGATATCGCACCAGATTATACGCCAGTAACACGCCCCATAACTCCTGCTCCACAAGCTCCGGCTTTTTACTTCTCAGCGTCAGCCTGCTCAGTTGCATCGTTTGTTTTATCTCCCTGTACCCCAGCTCTATTTCCCAGCGATGGCTGTACAGGTCTGCCATTTCTCCTCCGGGATAGCGCATGGCGTCCGTCATCGACGTCAGCAGATGGCTGACTTTTCCTTTGCGTGTTACGGTCAGCAGGCGGGCTGTCATCTCATCTCCCAGACCCGGCCATTTTTTTCGTGCCTGTGGGCTGGTTTTCAGCTTCACCAGATAGTCGCCTTTACCCAGCTTTCTGACCTCTTCATACTGTGCTCCCTTTCTGAGAGGGAGCATCCAGTGACGGTGTTCTCCCGCCTGGCTCCACGCATTCAGCAACCCCAGCGAGTAATAGCCTTTATCCATTAACGTCAGGGTGTTATCGCCGGTCTGCGCTATCAGTTGCTCCGCGAGCTCATTTTCACTGTTTTTCATCGTGCCGAAGGCCGCTGCCGTCAGCAGATGGCTGGTCAGCTCCATCTGGCAGACCATTTTTACCTGCGGATAGAGTGCCGGGTTTCCGCCA
Source organism: Enterobacter sp. MG-EB028 (assembly GCF_056673305.1). Lineage (NCBI taxonomy): Bacteria > Pseudomonadati > Pseudomonadota > Gammaproteobacteria > Enterobacterales > Enterobacteriaceae > Enterobacter > Enterobacter sp. MG-EB028. The sequence goes on along the minus strand of NZ_CP195079.1, from coordinate 3,403,167 downwards.
TGCGTCTGGCGGGGAAAGGCGCTGTCGTTTTCCGGCGTGTCCGGTGTTCGCCAGAACACACCATCGATGGCCAGCAGGGTCAGGCCGCACCAGTGCGGATGCGGCGTGGCGTTATGCCAGAGCTGCGCTGTTTGCGTGAACACGCGGCGGACGGCTTCGCTTCCCAGCCGCTGACGGGCCTGGATCACGGCGCTGGGGGCAACGAACGGACGATTGCCGGGTAACATGATATCCAGCCGGTTAACTATCTGATGAAGCGGCTCCTTGCGCTCAAGGGCCATACCGACAATGCACCAGACCATCATTTCCAGAGGAAGGCGCCGTTTGCGTAACGTGACGGTGCCGGATTCTTCAAGGCAGCGGGAAATCAGTTCCGGGTCAAGACAGTCGCCCAGAGAAGTCAGAGGGTTACGCAAAGAATCGTAACGGGATACCAGATCAAGAGCCTGTCCAATGTGCATAAAAAAATCCGGAAACGGGTAAACATTTCCGGATTCTTACACAGCCACTGGATCGGTCAACCGATCCTTAACTGATCGGCATTAGAGCAACGCTCACCTTTTTTGATCCCTGCGCGATTAGAACGCGTAGTTGAAGTTAGTACCGAACAGCCAGGCTTTACCTTCAGAGGTAAATTCGTACGGACCTTCCTTGAAGGTCACTTTCTGACCATGCATATAAGACACGCCCGCATCGACAGAAGCATTTTCGTTGAACGCGTAGGTTGCGCCAGCACTCACCCAGAAGCGGTCCTGATCCGGAATGGAGATGGAGCGCTTATCAGCCGGTACCGGGCTATCATCGAATGCGATACCGGTACGGAACGTCCAGTTGTCATCCATATAATAGGTTGTACCCAACGCAATACGATAGGCGTCGTGGAAACTCTCGTCCTTATAGAACAGCGTTTGACCGTTGGTGCCGGTCGCTTTCAGCTCCTGGAACTGGCTCCAGCTGGTATAGGCCAGGCTATAGTGAATAGCCCACTGCGGCGCAACGCGGTTGTAACCGGAGACTTCCCACATTTCTGGCAGATGCAGTGACAGTGAACCAGGGACAGTTTGACCGGAAGTCCCCCACGGGATGGTGGTACCCGCGCCAGGAACCAGGCTGTTGACTGGCGCCAGGATGCCGCTCTTGTAATCGCCGTCGAAGTCAATTTTCACTTCGGAACGATAGGTCAGGCCCCAACGGTTGTTTTTGTCCAGCTCGTACAGAATACCGGCGTTCCAGCCATAGCCCCACTCATCGCCTTTCAGGCTGGCAATTTTGTTGCTGTTTTTCGGCAGGCGAGCCGTCTGTTCTCCGGAGTAACGCTCAATTTTTGCATCGGCGTAGACGGCATCAAAGCCCAGACCGAAGCTCCAGCTGTCGTTCAGACGATAAGCACCGCTCAGGTTCAGGTTCAGCGTTGTCAGGTCTGTTTTACCGCCGTATTCGCCTGCCGGGTAGTTGTTGTTGAACTCGGTAGCAAGGCCATAGTTAGACGTGACGGATGCGCCCCAGCCAAATTGTTCATTGATTGGTGCAACGAAGTGCAGGTTAGGGACCCACGCCGTTGGCGCAATGTTATCTGCTTTCAGGCTCGCACCAGAAGGTGACGTGCCGGAAATGTTGACATCAGGATCGATATACACCGCACCAGCAGAGAAGGTCGGGCGATCGAACATCATGATTAATGCAGGGTTACGGCTTGCGTTACCAGCATCATCAGCGATTGCACCTTCCCCTGAATACGCACGGCCAAGGCCAGAGGAAGAAAATTCGTTTAGCTGAAAGCCCGCTGACCAGGCGGAAGTAGAGACGATTGCCACTGCGACTGCCAGCGCAGTCTTGTTGAACAGGGTTTTCTGGCTCATGACCATAACCTCATTGAGTTATTTTTATTCAATAATTGTTACATACCGTAACAGGAGCGCGAAGTGTAGGGTCTGAGGTATGACAGACAAATCAGACCAGTGGCCAGAGTATAGGTCCGACCAGCCGGAATGTTGCAAGTTTGTTTATTAATATTTTCAAACATGTTTCTTGAAACGAGATCTGGTTGGCAAAATTGTGACCATCGCGGCTCACCCAAAAGGGTGGTTTTTGTTTTAGATCATTTTTTAGTGTGATATCGGTCACTTATCCGATTTTGCGCCATTAACGGCTGGAGAGAGCCAGCGCTGGGGCGTAAAATATCAGCATCGTGTTTATCTCGCGCGCTGCGCGAATACAGAGGAAATTGAGCTATGAGTAAATGCAGTGCTGATGAAACCCCGGTTTGCTGCTGTATGGATGTTGGCACCATCATGGACAACTCCGATTGCACCGCGTCTTACAGCCGTGTGTTCACCAACCGCGCCGAAGCCGAAGAAACGCTGGCCGCGCTAAGCAAGCGCGCGCGTGATGTGGAGTCCGATCCGTGTGAAATCAAATCTACCTTCACTGAAGTGGAAGGCGGCGTGAAGCTGGATATCGACTTTGTGTTTGCCTGCGAAGCTGAAACGCTGATTTTCCAGTTAGGCCTGCGTTAATTCCTGCGGTTTGGTGCACTCTCCCACGGGAGAGGGAGCAAACACTAAAAACGGTAACCTGTGGGTTACCGTTTTGCTTTTTCCCTGGGGCATTTTCTTTTTCTTCTCTGTGTTTTAGCTCGCATTTTTATGCTTCCCTGATTGGCTGAATGTAAAAAAATGGTTAAGACTGTTATCAGGTCAGACCACTTTATGTTCATGTAAAATTTTTCACAGGGGAAGGTTATGAGTCAGGCATTACCGCTAATCACCCGACAGGGTGACCGCATTGCCATTGTCAGCGGACTGCGTACGCCCTTTGCGCGTCAGGCGACGGCGTTTCACGGTATTCCTGCTGTCGATCTGGGGAAAATGGTAGTGGGGGAGATGCTGGCTCGCAGCGAAATCCCGCCTGAGGTCATCGAACAGCTGGTCTTCGGCCAGGTCGTACAGATGCCTGAAGCCCCCAACATTGCGCGGGAAATTGTTCTCGGTACCGGCATGAATGTTCACACCGACGCCTACAGCGTCAGCCGCGCGTGCGCGACCAGCTTCCAGGCGGTAGCAAACGTGGCGGAAAGCCTGATGGCGGGCACTATTCGCGCCGGGATCGCAGGTGGCGCCGATTCTTCCTCCGTACTGCCGATTGGCGTCAGTAAAAAACTGGCCCGCATTCTGGTGGATGCCAATAAAGCCCGCACCACCGGTGCGAAGCTCAAACTCTTCTCGCGTTTACGCCTGCGCGACCTTATGCCCGTGCCACCTGCCGTAGCGGAGTACTCCACCGGCCTGCGAATGGGCGATACCGCCGAGCAGATGGCCAAAACCTACGGTATCACCCGCGAGCAGCAGGATGCCCTGGCGCATCGCTCGCATCAGCTGGCAGCGAAAGCCTGGTTGGAGGGCAAGCTCACCGATGAGGTGATGACCGCCTATATTCCGCCCTACCGTGAACCGCTCGCGGAAGATAACAATATTCGCGGCACCTCGACGCTGGCGGATTACGCCAAACTGCGCCCGGCATTTGACCGCAAGCACGGCACCGTGACGGCGGCCAACAGTACGCCGCTCACCGATGGGGCTGCCGCCGTTATCCTGATGACGGAATCCCGCGCGAAGGAGCTTGGCATTACCCCCCTGGGCTATTTGCGCAGCTATGCCTTCACCGCCATTGATGTCTGGCAGGACATGCTGCTGGGTCCGGCCTGGTCCACGCCGCTGGCGCTGGATCGCGCGGGGCTGACGCTGACAGATTTAACCCTGATTGATATGCACGAAGCCTTTGCCGCGCAAACTCTGGCAAACGTCCAGCTGCTGGCAAGCGAGCGTTTCGCGCGCGACGTGCTGGGCCGCGCCCATGCCACTGGCGAAGTGGATCAGAGCAAATTCAACGTATTGGGGGGCTCGATTGCCTACGGCCATCCGTTCGCAGCCACGGGCGCACGTATGATCACCCAAACATTACACGAGCTACGACGCCGCGGCGGCGGGTTTGGCCTCGTTACCGCCTGCGCGGCGGGCGGACTTGGCGCAGCAATGGTTCTGGAGGCTGAATAATGGATATGACATCTGCATTTAACCTGACGGTTCGCCTCGATAACGTGGCTGTTATCACTATTGATGTGCCTGATGAAAAGATGAATACCCTGAAGGCCGAATTTGGTGTTCAGGTGCGCGGGATGTTAAAGCAGATCCGCGACAGCAAAGCCGTCCGTGGCCTGGTCTTTATCTCTGCCAAGCCGGATAACTTTATTGCCGGCGCCGATATCAACATGATCGCCCGAGCGAAAAGCGCCCAGGAAGCAGAAGACCTGGCGCGTCAGGGCCAGCAGGTGATGGCCGAGATCCACGCGCTGCCGATCCCGGTTATTGCCGCGATCCACGGCGCCTGTCTGGGCGGTGGGCTGGAGCTGGCATTGGCCTGCCACAGCCGCATTTGTACTGACGATCCGAAAACCGTTTTAGGGTTGCCAGAAGTGCAGTTAGGCCTCTTACCGGGCTCCGGCGGCACGCAGCGTTTGCCTCGCCTGGTGGGGGTCAGCACCGCCCTGGAGATGATTTTAACCGGCAAGCAGCTGCGCGCACGTCAGGCGCTGAAATCCGGTCTGGTCGATGACGTGGTGCCGCACTCCATTTTACTGGAGGCCGCCGTTGAGCTTGCGCTGAAAGGGCGGCAGGCAAAGCGTCCTCTCTCCGTACGCGAGCGCGTGCTGGCAGGGCCACTGGGGCGTGCGCTCCTGTTCAACATGGTGGGCAAAAAGACTGAACAAAAAACCAAAGGCAACTATCCGGCGGCAAAGCGGATCCTGGAAGTGATCGAAACCGGGCTGTCGCAGGGAAGCAGCAGCGGCTATGCCGCTGAAGCCAAAGCCTTTGGCGAGCTGGCGATGACGCCACAGTCACAGGCATTGCGCAGTATCTTCTTCGCCAGCACCGAGGTGAAAAAAGATCCCGGCAGCGAGGCAGAGCCTGCTCCGCTCCGTGCTATTGGCGTGCTGGGCGGTGGGCTGATGGGCGGCGGCATCGCGTTTGTTACCGCCAGCAAAGGCAAATTGCCCGTGCGCATCAAAGACATCAATGCGAAGGGCATCAACCATGCGCTGCAGTACAGCTGGCAGAACCTTGATCAGAAGGTCAAACGCCGCCATATCAAGGCAAGCGAGCGTGATAAAACCCTGGCGACGATCTCCGGCACGACAGATTACAGCGGTTTTGCGCACCGGGACCTGGTAATTGAAGCCGTATTTGAAGACCTGGCACTTAAGCAGCAGATGGTGGCTGACGTTGAGCAACACTGCGCGCCGCACACCATTTTCGCCTCAAACACCTCGTCTTTACCGATTGGCGATATCGCGGCGAAAGCTGCTCGGCCGGAACAGGTGATTGGGCTGCACTTTTTCAGTCCTGTAGAAAAAATGCCTCTGGTGGAGGTGATCCCGCACGCCACGACCAGCCCGCGAACCATCGCCACCGTGGTGAAGCTGGCGAAAAAGCAGGGCAAAACCCCGATTGTGGTCGCGGACAAGGCCGGCTTCTACGTCAACCGTATTCTGGCACCGTATATTAACGAAGCGATGCGGCTGCTGACGGAAGGGGAGAAAATCGAGCACGTCGACGAGGCGCTGGTAAAGTTTGGTTTCCCTGTTGGCCCAATCCAACTTTTGGATGAGGTGGGAATAGACACCGGCACTAAAATTATACCTGTGCTGGAAGCCGCATACGGCGATCGTTTTACCCCGCCTGCAAACATTGTTTCTGCAATTTTGAAGGACGATCGCAAAGGCAGAAAAAATGAACGCGGTTTCTATCTTTACGGCGCGAAAGGGCGTAAAAGCAAGAAACAGGTCGACCCTTCGGTTTATGGGCTTATTTCGGCCGCCGGTCAGGGAAAACTGTCTGCCGTTCAGTGCGCTGAACGTTGCGTCATGATGATGCTCAATGAAGCGGCGCGCTGCTTTGGTGAACAGGTGATCAAGAGCGCGCGCGATGGCGACATCGGCGCGGTATTTGGTATTGGTTTCCCGCCGTTCCTTGGCGGCCCGTTCCGTTACATGGATACTCTCGGCGCGGGTGAAGTGGTTGCCATTCTGCAACGTCTGGCCTCGCAATACGGTCCGCGGTTTACACCGTGTGACGAATTATTGCAGATGGCGGAGCGCGGCCAGACATTCTGGCCTGCAAGGGAAACTGATTTCGTAAACTGAAGTCAAAGAAGGGTAAATCCTGAGGTGAATGAACCTGTTCTGGCGATTTTGTAAACAGAGATTGACTATACTTACGCCATTGAGGTAAAAAACAGCGTTTCATTCACCGAATGGATCAGGCACAATGCCCGGCCATCGGGTTTTCTACCTCAGAGCATTAATCGCGGGTAGTTAACGCCGGTGATTCTGGTTAACAAAAGCGGTGCAATATGCAAGTTTTTATCATGCGTCACGGCGACGCGGCACTCGATGCCGCCAGTGACTCAGTACGTCCTTTAACCGTCTGTGGCTGCGACGAATCCCGTCAGATGGCTACATGGCTTAAAGGTCAAAAAGTGGACATTGAACGCGTTCTGGTGAGTCCGTTCCTGCGGGCAGAACAGACGCTGGACGTGGTGGGGGAGTGTATGAACCTGCCATCCAGTGTGGATGTTTTACCCGAACTGACGCCATGCGGTGATGTCGGCCTTGTCAGCGCTTATCTTCAGGCGCTGTGCAACGAAGGTGTCGCTTCCGCACTGGTCATTTCCCACCTGCCGCTGGTCGGCTATCTGGTATCTGAGCTGTGCCCGGGCGAAACGCCGCCAATGTTCACCACTTCCGCCATTGCCAACGTCACCCTCGACGAAACCGGCAAAGGGGTCTTCAACTGGCAAATGAGTCCGTGCAACCTGAAGATGGCAAAAGCGATCTGACGTGACGTGTGACAGGGCGGGGTACTACGTGTTTCCCGCCCTTCTGTCAGGGTAACTCTGGCGGCTGCCACTCCTCAACTTCAATCAAGACCAGCAATGCGGCATTTCCGCCGTACTCTTTCGGTGCCTGATGAAACGCCATCACGTGTGGGTGCTGAGCCAGCCACAGCGGCGTCTGTTGCTTCAGAATATGTTTACCGTGGCCGTGCATCACGCAAGCGCAAAAAACGTGTTCGCGGCGACAGGCGGCAATCAACGCGCCCAACTCCTGTTTCGCCTGCATCTGCGTTAAACCGTGCAGATCGAGAAACAGCTCCGGCGAATAATCTCCCCGGCGTAACTTTTTCAGCTCAAAATGGCTGACGTCTTCGCGCACGTACTTCACAGCCCCTTGCGTATTGAGCAGCGGCTGAAATTCATCTGAAAAAAAGTGGCTGTTATCCGCCTGCTCCTGCAGCAGCCGTTTGACCGGTACTTCGCTGATTTTTTTACGCTGCGGGCGGTGGACAATCGTGTCCTGCGCGATTTTACGCGTCCCGGTCATCAGCTGGCGGAAGAGAGCCTGATCCTCCTCGCTGAGCGATGTTTTCTTTTTCATTCGTCATTCTCATCTCGTATTTCCGATAGTGTACCCGACTAAACGCATTTTTTAACCTCAAGCGGTACGCGTCATTGCTGATTTATCGCCGTCTTCATGGCAAACTAGCCGCCGAAAATTATGCGAGCATGCCCTGGAGGAAAGAGTGGATAAAATATTTGTCGATGAAGCAGTAAACGAGCTGCATACCATACAGGACATGTTGCGCTGGTCGGTTAGCCGCTTCAGCGCCGCTAATATCTGGTACGGTCACGGTACCGACAACCCGTGGGACGAGGCCGTTCAGCTGGTGCTGCCGTCTCTTTACCTGCCGCTGGACATTCCGGAAGACATGCGCACCGCGCGCCTGACCTCCAGCGAAAAACACCGCATCGTTGAGCGCGTGATCCGCCGCGTAAACGAGCGCATTCCGGTCGCCTACCTGACCAACAAAGCCTGGTTCTGCGGCCACGAGTTTTACGTCGATGAACGCGTGCTGGTACCGCGTTCGCCGATTGGTGAGCTGATCAACAACCACTTTGACGGCCTGATCGGCCATCAGCCTCAGCACATTCTCGATATGTGCACCGGCAGCGGCTGTATCGCGATTGCCTGCGCCTACGCCTTCCCGGAAGCTGAAGTGGATGCCGTCGATATCTCCACCGACGCGCTGGCCGTGACCGAACACAACATCGAAGAGCACGGCCTGATCCATCACGTCACGCCAATCCGCTCTGACCTGTTCCGCGACCTGCCGACCCTGCAGTACGATCTGATCGTCACTAACCCGCCTTACGTCGATGCGGAAGACATGTCCGATCTGCCGAACGAATATCGTCACGAGCCGGAGCTGGGTCTGGCGTCAGGCTCTGACGGCCTGAAGCTGACCCGCCGTATTCTGGCCTGCGCGCCGGATTACCTGACCGATGACGGCGTTCTGATTTGTGAAGTGGGCAACAGCATGGTACATCTGATAGAGCAGTACCCGGATGTGCCGTTCACCTGGCTTGAGTTCGACAACGGCGGTGACGGCGTCTTTATGCTGACCAAAGCGCAGCTGCTCGACGCGCGCGAACACTTCAGCATTTATAAAGATTAATCCCGCGGGCTTCGGCCCGTTTCACAACGCTCAAACACAAACAACAACATCGGAGCCGTGATGGCAGGAAACAGTATTGGACAGTTATTCCGCGTGACCACCTTTGGCGAGTCGCACGGGCTGGCGCTGGGCTGTATCGTTGATGGCGTACCGCCAGGCATCGAACTGACCGAAGCCGATTTACAGCACGACCTTGACCGCCGTCGTCCGGGCACCTCTCGCTACACCACGCAGCGTCGCGAGCCGGACCAGGTCAAAATTCTCTCTGGCGTCTTTGAAGGCCGCACCACCGGGACCAGCATCGGTCTGCTGATTGAAAACACCGATCAGCGTTCTCAGGACTACGGCGCGATTAAAGACGTCTTCCGTCCGGGCCACGCCGACTACACCTACGAACAAAAGTACGGCTTCCGCGACTATCGCGGTGGCGGACGCTCTTCCGCGCGTGAAACCGCGATGCGCGTGGCGGCAGGGGCGATTGCCAAAAAATACCTGCAGCAGAAATTTGGCATCGTTATCCGCGGCTGTCTGACCCAGATGGGCGACATTCCACTGGCGATCAAAGACTGGGATCAGGTCGAGCAGAATCCGTTCTTCTGCGCCGATGCAGACAAGCTTGAAGCGCTGGACGAACTGATGCGCGGCCTTAAAAAAGAGGGGGACTCCATCGGTGCGAAAGTCACCGTGGTGGCTGACGGCGTTCCGGCGGGCTGGGGCGAGCCGGTATTTGACCGTCTCGACGCTGACATCGCCCACGCGCTGATGAGCATCAACGCGGTGAAGGGCGTTGAGATTGGCGACGGCTTCGACGTGGTGGCGCTTCGCGGCAGCCAGAACCGCGACGAAATCACGAAGGCGGGCTTCCAGAGCAACCATGCGGGCGGCATTCTCGGCGGGATCAGCAGCGGGCAGCAGATTATTGCCAACATCGCGCTGAAGCCGACCTCCAGCATCACCGTGCCGGGCCACACGATTAACCGCTCAGGCGAAGAAGTTGAGATGATCACCAAAGGACGTCACGATCCGTGCGTGGGGATCCGCGCGGTGCCGATCGCGGAAGCGATGCTGGCGATCGTGCTGATGGATCACTTCCTGCGCCAGCGCGCGCAAAATGCGGACGTGACGACCACCATTCCACGCTGGTAAACATGAAAAAAACCGCAATTGCTCTGCTGGCGCTGCTCGCCAGTGGAGCCAGTCTGGCCGCCACGCCGTGGCAAAAAATCACCCATCCGGTGGCGGGAAGCGCGCAGTCCATCGGCGCCTTCTCTAACGGCTGTATCGTGGGCGCGCAGGAGCTGCCGCTGCAATCGGATACGTATCAGGTGATGCGTACCGATCAGCGTCGTTACTTCGGCCACCCTGACCTGGTGCTGTTCATTCAGCGACTGGGGAACCAGGTGCATAACCTGGGGCTGGGGACGATGCTGATTGGCGACATGGGGATGCCTGCCGGTGGCCGTTTTAACGGTGGGCACGCCAGCCACCAGACCGGACTGGATGTCGATATCTTCCTGCAGCTGCCGAAAACGCGCTGGACGTCTGCGCAACTGCTGAAACCGCAGGCGCTGGATCTGGTGTCGGGCGACGGCAAACGGGTCGTTGCTTCCCGATGGTCACCGGAGATTTCCAGCATGATCAAGCTGGCGGCAGAAGATAACGACGTTACACGGATTTTCGTCAACCCTGCCATCAAGCAGCAGCTCTGTCTGGATGCCGGAACCGATCGCGACTGGCTGCGCAAAGTGCGCCCGTGGTTCCAGCATCGTGCGCATATGCACGTTCGTCTGCGCTGCCCGGCGAACAGCCTGGAATGTGAAGATCAGCCCTTACCTCCGCCAGGCGATGGCTGTGGTGCGGAACTGCAAAGCTGGTTTGAGCCAGCAAAACCTGGAACCTCTAAGCCTGAGAAGAAGACACCGCCTCCGTTGCCGCCTTCCTGCCAGGCGCTACTGGATGAGCATGTACTTTAATGGATAATTTCGTCGATCTGTTTATGGTGTCACCGCTGCTGCTGGTGGTGCTGTTCTTCGTGGCCATGCTGGCCGGTTTTATCGATGCGCTCGCGGGCGGCGGCGGGCTGTTAACCGTGCCCGCGCTGCTGGCGGCAGGCATGAGCCCGGCACAGGCGCTTGCCACCAACAAGCTTCAGGCCTGCGGCGGCTCGCTCTCCGCGTCGCTCTATTTTATCCGCCGTAAGGTAGTGAGCCTGGCCGATCAGAAGCTCAATATCCTGATGACCTTTATCGGCTCCACGTCGGGCGCGCTGCTGGTGCAGCACGTGCAGTCCGATATTTTGCGCCAGATCCTGCCGGTTCTGGTTATCTGCATTGGCCTGTATTTCTTACTGATGCCGAAGCTCGGTGAAGAAGACAGGCAGCGTCGTCTGCACGGCCTGCCGTTTGCGCTGATTGCCGGTGGCTGCGTCGGTTTTTACGACGGTTTCTTTGGCCCGGGTGCCGGTTCATTTTACGCGCTGGCTTTCGTGACGCTGGCCGGGTTTAACCTCGCCAAATCTACCGCTCACGCCAAGGTGCTTAACGCGACCTCAAACGTCGGCGGTCTGCTGCTGTTTATCATCGGCGGCAAGGTTATCTGGGCAACCGGCTTTGTGATGATGGCAGGGCAGTTTTTGGGCGCGCGCGCGGGCTCGCGCCTGGTATTAAGCAAAGGGCAAAAGCTGATCCGCCCGATGATTGTTATCGTTTCGGCAGTGATGAGCGCCAAACTTCTTTATGACAGCCATGGACAGGAGATCCTCACCTGGTTGGGGATGCACTAATGAACAGTACGCATAAATACGAACAGCTGATTGAGATCTTTAACGGCTGTTTTGCTGATGATTTTAATACCCGTCTGATTAAAGGCGACGACGAACCGATCTATCTTCCTGCTGATGCAGAGGTTCCGTATAACCGCATCGTCTTTGCCCACGGCTTTTACGCCAGCGGCTTGCACGAGATTTCGCACTGGTGCATCGCGGGGAAAGCGCGTCGCGAGCTGGTGGACTTCGGTTACTGGTACTGCCCGGACGGGCGCGATGCTGCGACACAGGGCCAGTTTGAAGACGTGGAAGTGAAGCCGCAGGCGCTGGAATGGCTGTTCTGCGTGGCGGCAGGCTTCCCGTTCAACGTGAGCTGTGACAATCTCGAAGGCGACTTCGAGCCAGACCGTATCGTCTTCCAGCGCCGCGTTCACGCGCAGGTGATGGAGTATCTTGAGAAAGGCATCCCGGAGCGTCCGGCACGCCTCATCGAGGCCTTACAGAATTATTACCACACGCCGGTTATCACGGCGGAATGCTTCCCTTGGCCGGAAGATCTTTAACAGAGGAAAGAAGATGATCGCAGAATTTGAATCACGCATTCTGGCGTTAATTGATGACATGGTGGAACACGCCAGTGACGATGAGCTGTTCGCCAGCGGTTATCTGCGTGGTCACCTGACGCTGGCGGTAGCTGAGCTGGAAGCGGGTGACGATCACTCTGCCGACGCCGTTCACGCTGAAGTCACTCGCAGCCTGGAAAAAGCCATTCTCGCCGGGGAGCTCTCTCCGCGCGACCAGTCTCTGGTGCTGGGCATGTGGGACAATTTGTTCCAGCAGGCTAAACGCTAAGCCGCCGCCTGCTCTTCCCTCTCCCCTTGGGGAGAGGGTCAGGGTGAGGGGATTCGACCGCACCCTACTTAACCTTCTTCCCCTTCAGCAGTTTCCGTACCCACAGTCGATTTGGGTTGAGTCCCGCAAGCGTGATTCTGTCCAGCGGAACCGGCTCATCGCTCATTTGCGCGGCTAACACTTCAGCCAGCAGCGGTGCGGAACATAGCCCGCGAGACCCTAATCCACCCAGCATATACAGCTCCGGATAAACCGGCGCGCTTACCGCTTTATCCCGGTTATCAGCAAGATCCTGATAGGCCTCAAGCGTAGCGTCGTAGTCCGGCACGTTTCCCGCCATCGGCAGATGATCGCGTGTGGCACAGCGCACGCCGCAGCGCGCTTCACCCTCGCTGACGTCAACCTCCTTCGCCCACGCTGCATCCGGGAAGCAGTCAATCAGGCGCTGACGGTTTTGCTGCTGATCCTCGTCGCTGTAGTGCATATCCGTTTCGCCACGATGATAGCTGGCGCCGATGCAGTGATGACCATTAGACGGATTTTGCGGCGTCAGATAGCCGTCATAGCACAGTACCTGACGAAGCTTGCTCAGTTCGGGCGCGGTCGGGATATGGCTCACCTGGCCGCCGACCGGATAGACCGGCAACGTCTCCGTCTGGATAAACAGGCTAATGTGGTGCCCGTTTGCCAGCACCACGCTGGCATGCTGTGCCTCTTTGCCATCAGCAAAACGCAGATTCCAGTGTTCTCTTCGGCTAAGCGATTCAACCTTATGAGCATAATGCACCGTCATCCCGCGTGACTGCGCAAGGGTCATTGCCGCCGCGGTCAGTTCAGCCGGGCACAGCCAGCCGCCGAGCGGATATTGAATGCCGCCACAGCCGGTGACCACGCCAGCGGCGTCTCCCACCTCTTGCGCACTGACCGCGCGGGCAATCTCCTCCGGCAGACCCAGCGACAGCATCTGCGCGATTTTTTGCTGGCTCTTCTCATCCCAGCCGAGCTGCGTCACGCCGCACCAGTCATGGTCAAATGCTACCGGCAGCGCGTCGTACAGGCGACGGGCGAAGGTAAAGGCCGCGGGGAAAAACTGGAACAGGGCCGGGTCGTGCGCGCTTAAAAGCGGGTAGAGTGCCCCCTGGCGGTTACCGGACGCGCCGCTGGCGGGCGCTTCGTCAGCACAGTAGAGCGTCACCTGCCAGCCCCGGTGCAGCAGTGCGAGAGAGAGCAGGGCGCTGGCGATCCCTCCGCCAACGATCGCCACTTCGCGCGATGCGCTGGCGCTGCGCGCAAACCAGGGCGCCTGAGCGGGAATGTCCAGCGTCTGGTCCATCCTGCCGACCAGCATGTCGCGCTTGCGGCCAAAGCCTTTGGTCTTCTGCATGGTAAAGCCCGCCTCCTGCAATCCGCGGCGGACAAAACCTGCCGAGGTAAAGGTGGCGAGCGTAGCGCCCGGGCGGGCCAGACGCGCCATCGCGGTAAACAGATGCTGGCTCCACATGTCCGGGTTTTTGGCAGGGGCAAAACCGTCCAGGAACCAGGCGTCCACTTTCTGATTCATCGAATCGTCGAGCTTATCGGTAAGCTCGTTAATGTCGCCCAGCCATAAATCTAGGGTGACGCGTCCACCGTCCAGAATCAGACGATGGCACCCACCCACGGCCGGTGGCCATTGCGCCTGAAGCTGTTCTGCCCAGGTTGCCAGCTCCGGCCAGTGCTGATGTGCGAGCTGCAAATCATGCAAAGTGAGCGGGAATTTTTCAAAACTGACGAAATGTAATCTTTGTAGCGTAGCCTCAGGGTGTGCAGCGTGAAACTGATCAAACGCCTGCCAGAGGGTTAAAAAATTCAGCCCGGTGCCGAATCCGCTTTCCGCGACCACAAACAGGCTCCGCGGGTGCACCGGGAAGCGGGTGCTGAGCTGGTTTCCGTCGAGGAAAACATAGCGCGTTTCTTCGAGTCCGTTATCATTAGAAAAATAGACGTCATCAAAATCTCGGGAAACAGGTGTACCCTCAGCGTTAAATTCGAGGTTGGCGGGTTGTATAGCGTTTTGTTTCACGTAAGTTACTCGTCTGACAGGCAGTGGCACGATCTTAACGATGTGAGTCCATCGGTGCAAATTTCCGCAGAAAATGTCTGATCGGACTTGTTCGGCGTACAAGTGTACGCTATTGTGCGACTCGAAACTTTTTATAGTGCGACTTACAGAGGTATTGAATGAAACGTGCAGTGATTACTGGCCTGGGCATTGTTTCCAGCATCGGTAATAACCAGCAGGAAGTCCTGGCATCTCTGCGTGAAGGACGCTCCGGGATCACTTTCTCTGAAGAGTTTAAAGATTCAGGTATGCGTAGCCACGTATGGGGTAACGTCAAACTGGACACCACCGGTTTGATTGACCGTAAAGTGGTTCGTTTCATGAACGATGCCTCTATTTATGCTTATCTCTCCATGCAGGAAGCGATCAAAGATTCTGGCCTGAGTGAAGAGGTTTATCAGAACAACCCGCGCGTGGGCCTGATTGCTGGTTCCGGCGGCTCATCAAAAGCGCAGGTATTCGGTGCTGATGCTATGCGCAGCCCGCGTGGTCTGAAAGCGGTAGGTCCGTATGTGGTGACTAAAGCCATGGGTTCTGCGGTTTCCGCGTGCCTGGCGACCCCGTTCAAAATCCACGGTGTGAACTACTCCATCAGTTCCGCGTGTGCGACTTCCGCGCACTGTATCGGTAATGCTGTTGAGCAGATCCAACTGGGTAAACAGGACATTGTATTTGCCGGCGGCGGCGAAGAGCTGGGCTGGGAAATGGCCTGTGAGTTCGACGCGATGGGCGCACTGTCCACCAAGTACAATGAAACCCCAGACAAAGCCTCCCGTACCTATGACGCGCACCGTGACGGTTTCGTCATCGCGGGCGGCGGCGGTATGGTTGTGGTTGAAGAGCTGGAGCATGCCCTGGCGCGCGGCGCGCACATCTACGCTGAAATCGTGGGCTACGGTGCAACGTCTGACGGCGCCGACATGGTTGCGCCATCCGGCGAAGGCGCGGTGCGCTGCATGAAGATGGCGATGCACGGCGTTGATACCCCAATCGACTACCTGAACTCCCACGGTACCTCTACTCCGGTAGGCGACGTGAAAGAGCTGGGCGCAATCCGTGAAGTGTTCGGCGACAACAGCCCGGCTATCTCTGCAACCAAAGCTATGACCGGTCACTCTCTGGGTGCGGCAGGCGTGCAGGAAGCGATCTACTCTCTGCTGATGCTGGAAAACGGCTTTATCGCTCCAAGCATCAACATCGAAGAGATGGACGAGCAGGCGGCTGGCCTGAACATCGTGACCAAACCAACGGAAGCGACGCTGACCACCGTCATGTCCAACAGCTTCGGTTTCGGCGGCACCAACGCCACGCTGGTTATGCGCAAGCTGAAAGCATAAGCGTTTGAATGTATAATAGAAGGGAGCCGGAAGGCTCCTTTTTTTATGCCTGAACACGGAGTTATGCATGAAGGCTGTTACCCCCGAGAAGGGCACTCCTTCCGGGAACCTTTCTCTTTTCCGTATCGCCTTTGCGGTATTTCTGACCTATATGACCGTTGGCCTGCCGCTGCCGGTGATCCCGCTGTTCGTTCATCAGGAACTCGGCTATGGCAACACCATGGTCGGCATTGCCGTGGGCATTCAGTTTTTAGCCACGGTATTAACCCGCGGCTACGCAGGACGGCTGGCCGATCAGCACGGTGCAAAACGCTCGGCGTTGCAGGGGATGTTCGCTTGCGGGCTGGCGGGCGGCGCGTGGCTGCTGGCCGCTCTCCTGCCGGTCGATGCCGCGTATAAATTTGCGCTGCTGGTGGCGGGGCGCTTAATCCTTGGCTTCGGTGAAAGCCAACTGCTGACCGGCACACTGACCTGGGGCATGGGGCTGGTGGGGCCTGCGCGCTCCGGCAAAGTGATGTCCTGGAACGGGATGGCGATTTATGGCGCACTGGCTGCAGGCGCGCCGCTGGGTTTGCTGATCCACAGCCAGTTTGGTTTTGCGGTACTGGCAGCAACCACCATGGTATTACCGCTGCTGGCGTGGGTTTTTAACGGTTCGGTACGCAAGGTGCCCGCCCATAAAGGCGAACGTCCTTCGCTGTGGAGTGTGGTGGGGCAAATCTGGCAGCCAGGGCTCGGGCTGGCGCTTCAGGGAGTAGGCTTCGCGGTGATTGGTACCTTCGTTTCCCTCTATTTCATGAGCCGCGGCTGGGCGATGGCGGGCTTTACGCTGACTGCCTTTGGCGGCGCGTTTGTCCTGATGCGCGTCCTGTTCGGCTGGATGCCGGATCGCTTTGGCGGCGTGAAGGTGGCGGTGGCGTCGCTGGTGATTGAAACCATTGGGCTGGTGCTGCTCTGGCAGGCGCCGGTCGCCTCCGTTGCGCTGCTTGGTGCCGCGCTCACCGGCTGCGGCTGTTCGCTGATCTTCCCGGCGCTGGGCGTTGAGGTGGTGAAGCGCGTGGCGCCGCAGGTACGCGGTACGGCGCTGGGCGGCTACGCGGCGTTTCAGGATATCTCATACGGCGTAACCGGGCCGCTGGCCGGGCTGTTAGCCACCTCGTTTGGCTACCCGTCCGTCTTCCTGGCCGGCGCGGTTTCTGCGGTGGTGGGGATCGTGGTGACGCTGATGGCGTTTCGCAGAAATTAACTGTTGTCGCCGGGTGGCGGCTGCGCCTTACCCGGCCTACGGTTCGAGCCGTTGTAGGCCCGGTAAGCGTAGCGCCACCGGGCAAATCCTCAGGCAACCAGCCAGAAAATCGCCAGCGCAATCAATAACGCAATAAACATTAATCCCGGACGGGCAGAGAGCGTTCTGAACGTCTCCACAACGGGGGCAAACAGCGGGCTGTAGATCGGCTGAACGTTTCTTACCTCCGGCACGCCGCCTTCCCGCTCGGCGCGGCGAACGAAGATTTGATTGAGCAGATCCTGCACCTGCGCGGTGGTCAGCACCGTTTGCGGCGTGGCCTGCCAGTTCTGCTGGGCGTAATCCCGAATCACCTCGAACTCGTGCGGCTCCAGCGGCTGTTTAAGCGCCGCCTGAACGGTATGCAGGGTAGGGGCACTCTGGGTGCTGAGCGTCTGGCGCGCCTGAAGCCAGGTCACCAGATGGGTAAACTGCCTGGCCGGTATCAGCTCACCCGCCTTCACGCCGGACAGTTCAAGCATGGATTGCCAGATAAGCTTCGTCGACTCGCCGGTAGCGGCAGCCAGTTTGGTTACCATCTGGTTCAGCGTATTGTGCTCGGCAGGCTGCAGCGGGCGCTCGGTTGACGGGCGCACCTGAGGCTGCGGAATAGACAACTGATTGTTCTGCAACAACGTCAGCACGGTTTTAAGCTGGTCTGGCGTAAGCTGGCTCAGGGCGGTCTGGCCATACTGCTGACGGATAAAGTCACTGACAGCCTGACGATTATTTCCCTGGCCCAGCAGTTCGGTCAGCTGTGTGACAATCTGACGCGTGGTGTGGTTTTGCTGCGCAGTCGTAATACGCTGGTTGAGATTTTGCTCAGCGGCAGGGAAATGACGCGACTGCAGCGGTGCGTCGTTCCTCACGCCTAAGTCATGCTTTACCCCGGCCCAGACTTCCGCATTTTGTTGTGAAGTCAGCGCAATCAGGCGCGTGATCAGTCGCTCCAGCACGGTGCGCTGTTGCGTGGATAGCGGCTGTTCACCGGCAACGTTTGGCGTGACAGGGCCTTCACCCGGAGGGCGTGGCGGCGTACCTGAAATGGGCTGCATCGTCAAAAATCCTTAAAGTCAAAACTCAGCGTAAACCAGGTATACGTATATGCCTGGCGGCCAGATTATGGCACACTTGGCAGGTTTTCTTCCTCTCAAACAGGTACTCAGACGTGAAAATCCTCGTTGATGAAAATATGCCTTACGCCCGCGAGCTGTTTAGCCGTCTCGGCGACGTTAAGGCTGTCCCCGGTCGCCCAATCCCGGTCAACGAACTGGATGACGCAGACGCGCTGATGGTGCGCTCGGTGACTAAAGTAAATGAGGCGTTGCTTGCCGGTAAAGCGATCAAGTTTGTCGGAACCGCAACGGCAGGGACCGATCATGTGGACGATCGATGGTTGAAGCAGGCGGGAATCGGTTTTTCCGCCGCGCCGGGCTGTAACGCCATTGCCGTCGTGGAATACGTTTTCTCCTCGCTGCTGATGCTCGCCGAGCGCGACGGTTTTGCGTTGAAAGACCGCACCGTGGGGATTGTCGGCGTGGGTAACGTCGGCGGGCGCCTGCAAAAGCGCCTTGAAGCGTTAGGGATCCGCACGCTGCTGTGCGATCCGCCGCGTAAAGACAACGGCGACGACGAGGATTTCCGCGCGCTGGATGAGCTGGTAGAGCAGTGCGATGTGCTGACGTTCCACACGCCGCTGTTTAAAGAGGGGCCGTATAAGTCCCTGCACCTGGCTGATGAGGCGCTGATTCGTCGCCTGAAGGCTGGCACAATTCTGATAAATGCCTGCCGTGGCCCGGTGGTGGATAATGCCGCGCTGCTGAAATGTCTGGATGAAGGGCAAGACCTCAGCGTGGTGCTGGATGTCTGGGAGCCGGAGCCGGATCTCAACGTTGAACTGCTGAATAAGGTTGACGTAGCCACTGCGCATATCGCGGGATATACGCTTGAAGGCAAAGCGCGCGGCACGACGCAGGTGTTTGAAGCCTATAGCGCCTTTATTGGTCATCCGCAGCAGGTAGCGCTGGATACCTTACTCCCCGCGCCTGAATTTGGCCGCATTACGCTGCACGGTCCCCTCGATCAGGCAACGCTGAAAAGGCTGGTGCATTTAGTGTATGATGTGCGCCGCGATGACGCGCTGCTGCGTAAGGTGGCGGGGATCCCGGGTGAATTTGACAAGCTGCGCAAGAACTACGTTGAGCGCCGCGAGTGGTCTTCCCTGTATGTGATGTGCGACGACGCAACGGCTGCGGCGCTGCTCAAGAAACTGGGTTTTAATGCCGTTCATCACCCGGCGCATTAATGTCTTCTTAATGCTCCCTGTCGGATACGCCGACAGGGACGCTTTTTTATTTCTGGAGTAAACCACCATGTCTGAAGGCTGGAACATTGCCATTTTAGGTGCCACGGGTGCCGTGGGTGAAGCCCTGCTCGAAACCCTTGCTGAGCGTCAGTTCCCGGTGGGAGAAATTTATGCTCTGGCGCGCACCGACAGCGCGGGCGAGCATCTGCGTTTTGGCGGTAAATCCGTCATGGTTCAGGACGCGGCAGAGTTTGACTGGACTCAGGCGCAGCTGGCGTTTTTTGCCGCGGGGGCTGAGGCGACGGCGTCTTACATCGAAGATGCGACCAATTCGGGCTGTCTGGCGATCGACCTGAGCGGTCTCTTCTCCCTGGAGCCGGACGTGCCGCTGGTGGTCCCGGACGTCAACCCGTTTGTGCTGGCTGACTACCGTAACCGCAATATCATCGCGGTCCCGAACAGTCTGACCAGCCAGCTGCTGACCGCGCTGAAGCCGCTGATTGACGACGGCGGCCTGTCGCGTATCACCGTGACCAGCCTGCTGTCCGCCTCGGCAAATGGCAAAAAGGCCGTCGACGCGCTGGCAGGGCAAAGCGCGAAGCTGCTGAACGGCATCCCGATTGACGAAGACGATTTCTTCGGTCGCCAGCTGGCGTTCAACATGCTGCCGCTGCTGCCGGATCGTGAAGGTTCCGTGCGCGAAGAGCGCCGTCTCGTCGACGAAGCGCGCAAAATTCTGCAGGACGAGGGGCTGATGATTTCCGCCAGCGTCGTGCAGTCGCCGGTCTTCTACGGCCACGCGCAGATGGTCGGTTTTGAAGCGCTGCGCCCGCTCGCGGCAGAAGAAGCGCGCGATGCGTTTGGCCGCGGTGAAGACATTGTCCTTTCCGAAGAGAGCGAGTTCCCGACGCAGGTGGGCGACGCTACCGGCAGCGCGCATCTCTCCGTTGGCTGCGTGCGTAACGACTACGGTATGCCGGAGCAGGTTCAGTTCTGGTCCGTTGCGGATAACGTTCGCTTTGGCGGCGCGCTGATGGCGGTCAAGATCGCCGAGAAGCTGGTGCAGGAGTATCTGTACTGATGTCAGACGTGGAACAGAAGCCGGTTCATAAAATTGCCCTCGGTATTGAGTACGACGGCAGTAAATATTATGGCTGGCAGCGTCAGAATGAGGTACGCAGCGTCCAGGAAAAGCTGGAGAAAGCGCTCTCTCAGGTGGCAAACGAGCCGATAAACGTCCTGTGCGCGGGACGTACGGACGCGGGTGTTCACGGCACGGGGCAGGTGGTGCACTTTGAAACCACCGCCGTGCGTAAGGATGCTGCCTGGACGCTGGGTGTAAATGCGAATTTGCCTGGTGACATCGCGGTGCGTTGGGTGAAAGCTGTGCCGGATGATTTTCACGCGCGCTTCAGCGCGACGGCGCGTCGCTATCGTTATGTCATTTACAACCAGCGTCTGCGCCCGGCGGTGTTAAGCCAGGGCGTGACGCATTTTTATGAACCGCTCGATGCAGAACGCATGCATCGCGCGGCGCAGTGTCTGATTGGTGAAAATGACTTTACGTCGTTTCGTGCGGTGCAGTGTCAGTCCCGCACGCCGTGGCGTAACGTCATGCACATTAACGTCAGTCGTTTTGGCGCGTATGTGGTGGTGGATATCAAAGCCAATGCCTTTGTACATCATATGGTGCGGAATATTGTAGGCAGCCTGATGGAAGTGGGTGCCGGACACCAGCCGGAGAGCTGGATTGCAGACCTGCTGGCAGCGAAGGACAGAACGCTTGCGGCAGCCACGGCGAAAGCGGAAGGACTGTATCTGGTCTCTGTAGACTATCCGGATCGGTTTGACCTGCCAAAACCGCCAATGGGCCCGCTGTTTTTAGCGGACTAAACAAAGGTGCAATTAAGGCTTAGACAATATGGACGTAATACGTTTTCTGATTGATTTCATTCTGCATATTGATGTTCACCTGGCGGAGCTGGTGGCGCAGTACGGCGTCTGGGTTTACGCCATTCTGTTCCTCATTCTGTTCTGTGAAACCGGGCTGGTCGTTACGCCGTTCCTGCCTGGCGACTCGCTGCTGTTTGTAGCCGGCGCGTTATCGGCGTTGCCCACCAATGATTTGAACGTGCATCTGATGGTGGTATTGATGGTGATCGCCGCGATTGTCGGGGATGCTGTCAACTATACGATTGGCAGAGTGTTCGGTGAGCGCTTGTTCAGCAATCCTGATTCAAAAATTTTCCGCCGCAGCTATTTAGACAAGACTCATGCCTTCTACGAACGTCATGGTGGAAAAACCATTATCCTTGCGCGTTTTGTGCCTATTGTGCGCACATTTGCACCGTTTGTGGCGGGAATGGGGCATATGTCCTATCGTCATTTTGCAATGTATAACGTCGCAGGCGCGCTGCTGTGGGTGCTACTGTTTACCTATGCAGGGTACCTGTTTGGCGATTTGCCGGTGGTTCAGGAAAACCTTAAGTTACTGATTGTAGCGATTATTGTGCTTTCCGTTCTGCCGGGCGTTATCGAAATCATTCGTCACAAACGTGCGGCGGCAAAACAAGCGAAGTAAATGCACACTGGCGGTTCGACCACTTTTTTATCCAAAGTTTCGGGCTGTTATGTTTTAATGTGCAACATTCATGGTCTGTTGGAGGCAAAAATGGCATTATTCGCCTCTTATAGCAAAACTGGCATACGACCAGGTTCAGGCAGAAAGGTTATCAATGAGCTGGATTGAACGAATTAAAAGCAACATTACCCCGACGCGCAAAGCGAGCATTCCTGAAGGGGTATGGACGAAGTGTGATAGCTGCGGCCAGGTTCTGTATCGTGCAGAACTGGAGCGCAATCTTGAGGTGTGTCCGAAGTGCGACCACCATATGCGTATGTCGGCGCGCAACCGCCTGCATAGCCTGCTGGACGAAGGTTCTCTGGTAGAACTGGGCAGTGAACTGGAGCCAAAAGATGTGCTCAAGTTCCGCGATTCCAAAAAATACAAAGATCGTCTGGCCTCTGCACAGAAAGAGACCGGCGAGAAAGACGCGCTGATCGTCATGAAAGGCACCCTGCATGAGATGCCGGTTGTTGCCGCTGCGTTTGAGTTCTCCTTTATGGGCGGCTCTATGGGCTCCGTGGTGGGCGCGCGCTTTGTGCGTGCCGTTGAGCAGGCGCTGGAAGACAACTGCCCGCTGATCTGCTTCTCTGCCTCTGGCGGTGCACGTATGCAGGAAGCGCTGATGTCCTTGATGCAGATGGCGAAAACCTCTGCAGCGCTGGCGAAAATGCAGGAGCGCGGTCTGCCGTACATCTCCGTGCTGACTGACCCAACCATGGGTGGCGTCTCTGCAAGCTTCGCGATGCTGGGCGACCTGAACATCGCTGAGCCAAAAGCGCTGATCGGCTTTGCCGGTCCTCGCGTCATCGAGCAGACCGTTCGTGAAAAGCTGCCGCCTGGCTTCCAGCGCAGTGAGTTCCTCATTGAGAAAGGCGCTATCGACATGATCGTCCGCCGCCCTGAAATGCGCCTGAAACTGGCCAGCATTCTGGCGAAGCTGATGAATCTGCCAGCGCCGAACCCGGATGAGCCGCGCGAAGGCGTGGTGGTACCGGATCAGGAACCCGAGGCCTGATAACTGAAAAGGGCAGGGCCAGATGGCGCTGCCCTTTTGCTTTATAACCTGTTAATGACAACCGGGCATTATGGAAAATAAAAGCATTCCCCAAGCCACGTCGCCCCTGGCCGCGTGGCTTTCTTATCTGGAAAACCTGCACAGTAAAACAATCGATATGGGGCTTGATCGCGTAAGTCAGGTTGCCGCGCGTCTCGACGTGCTGAAACCGGCGCCTTTCGTGTTTACCGTAGCCGGCACTAACGGTAAAGGCACCACCTGCCGCACGCTGGAATCTGTTCTGATGGCGGCGGGTTACAAAGTTGGCGTCTACAGCTCCCCGCATCTGGTGCGTTACACCGAGCGCGTTCGCGTGCAAAACAGCGAGCTGGCGGAATCTGCCCATACGGCGTCGTTCGCGGCTATCGAAGCGGCGCGCGGGGAAACCTCATTAACTTATTTCGAATACGGTACCCTGTCGGCGCTGTGGCTGTTTAAACAGGCGCAGCTGGACGTGGTAATTCTGGAAGTTGGCCTGGGCGGGCGTCTGGATGCAACCAATATGGTGGATGCGGACGTGGCGGTGGTCACCAGCATCGCGCTGGATCACACTGACTGGCTGGGCCCGGACCGTGAAAGTATTGGCCGCGAAAAGGCCGGTATATTCCGCGCAAATAAGCCCGCCGTGGTCGGCGAGCCGGACATGCCGCACACCATCGCTGATGTAGCAAACGAGAAGGGCGCACGGCTCCTGCGCCGCGGCGTTGACTGGCAGTATGAGGTACAGGACAACGGCTGGCGCTTCAGCGATGCACAGGGTGCGCTGGACAACCTGCCGCTGCCGCAGGTACCACAGCCGAACGCGGCCACCGCGCTGGCGGCACTGCGCGCCAGCGGATTAGCGGTCAGCGAGCAGGCTATCCGCGACGGTATTCAGAGCGCAATTCTGCCGGGGCGTTTCCAGATCGTCAGCGAGTCACCGCGTCTGATCCTGGACGTGGCGCACAACCCGCATGCGGCGGCGTATCTCGCAGGACGTCTCAAATCGTTACCAAAAACCGGGCGCGTGCTGGCGGTTATCGGTATGCTTCATGATAAAGATATCGGCGGGACGCTGGCCTGCATGGAGAGTGTGGTCGATAGCTGGTATTGTGCTCCTCTGGAGGGGCCGCGCGGCGCGACCGCTGAGCAGCTGATGGAACATCTCGGCAAAGGCGCAATCTACAGTAGCGTGGCGCAGGCCTGGCATGCCGCGATGGCGGAGGCTAAACCAGAAGATACCGTGCTGGTGTGTGGCTCTTTCCACACGGTGGCACATGTCATGGAAGTGATGGACGCGGGGAGAACCGGTGGCGAGTAAGTTTCAGAACCGTTTAACAGGAACCATTGTGCTGGTCGCGCTCGGGGTAATTATTCTTCCCGGGCTGCTCGACGGGCAGAAAAAACATTATCAGGACGAGTTTGCAGCCATTCCGCTGGTGCCGAAGCCGGGCGATCGTGATGAACCGGATATGCTGCCTGCGGCGACGCAGGCGCTGCCTGCTCAGCCGCCTGAAGGGGCGGCGGAAGAAGTCCGCGCGGGCGATGCCGCTGCACCGTCACTCGATCCGTCGCGTCTGGCGGCGAATAACAACATCGAGATCGATCCGGTACCGGTAGAGAAGCCTAAGCCTGTTGAAAAACCGAAGCCGGTAGAGAAACCGCAGCCGAAGCCACAGCAACAGCCACAGCGGGATAAAGCGGCAGAGCAGCTGGCTGCAGCGTCTGAAACTCCACCTCCGGCGAAGCAAGACGCGGCCCCGACCGGCAAAGCCTACGTTGTGCAGCTGGGGGCGCTGAAAAACGCCGATAAAGTCAACGAGGTTGTCGGTAAACTGCGCAGCGCGGGATATCGCGTTTACACTTCACCTTCCACGCCGGTGCAGGGTAAAATTACCCGTATTCTCGTGGGGCCGGAAGCGTCGAAAGACAAGCTGAAGGGGTCGCTCGGCGAGCTGAAGCAGATCTCCGGGCTGAGCGGTGTGGTGATGAGCTACAGCGCGAACTGATAAGATCTATCCCTCACCCCGGCCCTCTCCCCAAAGGGGAGAGGGTGAAAGTCGCATCGAGCGCGTTTGTATCATACTGCATCGTACCGTCCCCTCTCCCCTTGGGGAGAGGGTTAGGGTGAGGGGCGTTGAACATTTTTTCAGCGCCTTTTTTATTTACGCGCGGGAAGGAAATCCCTACGCAAACGTTTTCTTTTTCTGTTAGAATTCGCCCCGAACTGGATGACAGGGCGTTTAATCGTGGGACACATATGGTCTGGATTGATTACGCCATCATTGCGGTGATTGGTTTTTCCTGTCTGGTTAGCCTGATCCGTGGCTTTGTTCGTGAAGCGTTATCGCTGGTAACCTGGGGTTGTGCTTTCTTTGTTGCCAGTCATTACTACACTTACCTGTCTGTCTGGTTCACGGGCTTTGAAGATGAACTGGTCCGAAATGGAATCGCCATCGCGGTGCTGTTTATCGCGACGCTGATTGTCGGCGCTATCGTGAATTATGTGATAGGTCAGCTGGTCGAGAAAACCGGTCTGTCAGGAACGGACAGGGTACTCGGCATCTGTTTCGGGGCGTTGCGAGGCGTGCTGATTGTGGCCGCGATCCTGTTCTTCCTGGATACCTTCACCGGGTTCTCCAAAAGTGAAGACTGGCAGAAATCGCAGCTCATTCCAGAATTCAGCTTCATCATCAGATGGTTCTTTGACTATCTGCAAAGCTCGTCGAGTTTTTTGCCCAGGGCATAAACCCTGAGATGTGGCTTAACGAGGAAAAGACGAATGTGCGGTATTGTCGGTATCGCCGGTTTCATGCCGGTAAACCAGTCGATTTATGACGCGTTAACGGTGCTTCAGCACCGTGGGCAGGATGCTGCGGGTATCATCACCATTGATGCAAACAACTGCTTCCGTTTACGTAAGGCGAATGGCCTGGTAAACGATGTGTTTGAAGCCCGCCATATGCAGCGTCTGCAAGGTAATATGGGGATCGGTCACGTTCGTTATCCTACTGCTGGCAGTTCCAGCGCCTCTGAGGCACAGCCTTTCTACGTCAACTCGCCGTATGGCATCACGCTTGCCCATAACGGCAACCTGACCAACGCCCATGAGCTGCGTAAGAAGCTGTTCGAAGAGAAACGTCGCCACATTAACACCACCTCTGATTCAGAAATCCTGCTCAATGTGTTCGCCAGCGAGCTGGATAACTTCCGTCATTACCCGCTGGAAGCAGACAATATCTTCGCTGCCATTGCTGCGACCAACCGCCAGATCCGCGGTGCGTACGCCTGCGTGGCGATGATCATCGGTCACGGTATGGTTGCCTTCCGCGATCCAAACGGCATTCGTCCGCTGGTGCTGGGTAAGCGCGACCTTGGCGATGGCCGTACCGAATATATGGTTGCCTCTGAGAGCGTGGCGCTGGATACCCTGGGCTTCGAATTCCTGCGCGACGTTGCGCCGGGCGAAGCGGTCTATATCACTGAGAAGGGCCAGCTGTTTACCCGCCAGTGTGCTGACAACCCGGTCAGCAACCCGTGCCTGTTTGAATACGTCTACTTCGCCCGTCCGGATTCGTTCATCGACAAAATCTCCGTATACAGCGCGCGCGTGAACATGGGCACGAAGCTCGGCGAGAAGATTGCCCGCGAGTGGGACGATCTCGACATCGACGTGGTTATTCCTATCCCGGAAACCTCCTGCGATATCGCCCTGGAAATTGCCCGCATTCTGGAAAAGCCATACCGTCAGGGCTTCGTGAAAAACCGCTACGTTGGCCGCACCTTTATCATGCCGGGCCAGCATCTGCGCCGTAAGTCCGTGCGCCGTAAGCTGAACGCCAACCGCGCGGAATTCCGCGACAAGAACGTTCTGCTGGTGGATGACTCCATCGTTCGCGGCACCACCTCTGAGCAGATTATCGAGATGGCGCGCGAAGCGGGTGCGAAGAAAGTCTACCTGGCATCTGCCGCGCCGGAAATTCGCTTTCCGAACGTGTACGGCATCGATATGCCAACCGCCAACGAGCTGATTGCTCACGGTCGCGAAGTGGACGAAATTCGCCAGATCATCGGTGCCGACGGCCTGATTTTCCAGGATCTGAACGATCTCATCGACGCGGTGCGCGCCGAGAACCCGGAAATTCAGCAGTTCGAATGCTCCGTGTTTAACGGCGTCTACGTGACGAAAGACGTTGACCAGCAGTACCTTGACTATCTTGATTCGCTGCGCAATGACGATGCGAAAGCCGTTCAGCTGCAAAACGATCTCGAAAGCTTAGAGATGCACAACGAAGGTTGATCTCTTCGCAGGTGAGGGCGCGTGCCCTCACTTGCAACTCCCCGCAAAATCCTGCACAGTCAGCCCAGAAATCAGCAAGGGCGAAATCATGAAACGACTCATTATTGGCATCAGCGGTGCCAGCGGCGCGATTTACGGCGTACGCCTGCTACAGGTTTTGCGTAACGTGGCAGAAGTGGAAACGCATCTGGTGATGAGCCAGGCGGCGCGACAAACCCTCTCCCTTGAAACGGATCTTTCCCTGCGCGATGTCCAGGCACTGGCAGACGTGGTTCACGATGCCCGCGATATCGCCGCCAGCATCTCCTCAGGCTCGTTTAAAACCGCCGGCATGGTTATCCTGCCCTGCTCAATTAAAACGCTCTCCGGGATTGTGAACAGCTATACCGACACCCTGGTGACGCGCGCGGCGGACGTGGTGCTGAAGGAGCGTCGCCCGCTGGTGCTCTGCGTGCGGGAAACGCCGCTGCATCTGGGCCATCTGCGCTTAATGACCCAGGCCGCCGAGTTGGGCGCGGTGATCATGCCGCCGGTACCGGCGTTCTATCACCGACCACAGTCGCTGGACGATGTGATTAATCAGACCATCAATCGCGTGCTGGATCAGTTTGACATCGACCTGCCCGAAGATCTCTTCACCCGCTGGCAGGGAGCCTGATTCTGTGCACAAATGCTGTGCATGAAAAGAGCCGTTGCCCTGTTTCAGGGCAATTATGCAACGGCGATCATATCCTCGACATTTAATTCGCTTTTTCCCTATTTCTCTTTCCGGTTCGTTCGGCAGACCTGCTATCTTTCACCATTAAGGCAATATCGCAACGTTTTATTAACATATTTAACGTCGAAGTTTTGACCAGACGGCAATGTGGCATAAGACCTGCAAGAGAAGCCTGCAACACAACACACAACACAATACATAATAAAATCACGGTACTTGAGGGTAAATGTATGAAGAAGACGGTTCTGGCTCTGTCTTTGCTGGTGGGGTTAAGTGCAGCAGCAGGTAGCTACGCAGCGCTTCCACAGACGGTTCGTATCGGTACAGACGCAACCTACGCGCCATTCTCTTCCAAGGATGCGAAGGGCGATTTCGTGGGGTTTGACATCGATCTGGGAAATGAAATGTGCAAACGTATGGAAGTGAAATGCACATGGGTGGGCAGCGACTTCGACGCGTTAATCCCGTCGCTGAAGGCAAAGAAAATCGACGCCATTATCTCTTCTCTCTCCATCACCGAAAAGCGTCAGCAGGAGATCGCGTTCTCTGACAAGCTCTACGCTGCGGATTCGCGTCTGATTGCCGCGAAAGGTTCCCCGATTCAACCGACCATCGACTCGCTGAAAGGCAAGCACGTTGGCGTACTCCAGGGATCGACCCAGGAAGGTTACGCCAATGCCAACTGGCGCGAGAAGGGCGTCGACGTGGTGGCTTACCAGAACCAGGATCTGATCTACTCTGACCTGGCGGCGGGCCGTCTGGATGCCGCGTTCCAGGATGAAGTCGCCGCGAGCGAAGGGTTCCTGAAGCAGTCGGCAGGTAAAGACTACGCCTTTGCGGGCCCGTCCGTGAAAGACAAAAAATACTTTGGTGACGGCACCGGCATTGGCCTGCGCAAGGACGATAAAGAGCTTAAAGCCGCCTTTGACAAAGCGTTTGCCGAGCTGCGCAAAGACGGTACCTACGACAAACTGGCGAAGAAATACTTCGACTTCAACGTCTACGGTGACTAACGCATCACGGTGATGCACTGATGTGGTGCATCGTGGGTGAGGATGATTCAATATGGTGCGGTCTGTGCACCATATTGGGTCGCTGTGTGCATACTTAAGCATTAATAATGCAAAAAATCCCGCCAGAAAGGCATTATTCTTTGCCTGACAGCGGGGATTAATGGCACATTAACCCCACCCCGTCGTCGTAAAAAAACCGTATGTAGACAGTTTGTTGAGGACAAATATGAAAAAACTCGTGTTGTCACTATCCCTCGTGCTGGCCTTTTCCAGCGCCACCGCGGCATTCGCAGCCATTCCGCAGAAAATCCGTATTGGTACTGATCCAACCTATGCGCCGTTTGAATCGAAGAATTCAAAGGGTGAACTGGTGGGTTTTGACATCGATTTGGCCAATGAGCTGTGCAAACGCATCAAAGCGCAGTGTACTTATGTAGAAAACCCGCTGGATGCGCTGATCCCTTCCCTGAAAGCCAAAAAAATCGACGTGATTATGTCCTCGCTTTCCATTACCGAGAAACGCCAGCAGGAGATTGCCTTCACCGACAAGCTCTATGCGGCCGATTCACGTCTGGTGGTGGCAAAGTCTTCAGACATTCAACCGACCCTCGAGTCGCTGAAGGGGAAACGCGTGGGCGTGCTGCAGGGCACCACGCAGGAAACCTACGGTAACGAACACTGGGCGCCGAAGGGGATTGAAATCGTCTCCTATCAGGGCCAGGAAAATATTTACGCAGACCTGACGGCAGGCCGTATTGATGCGGCATTCCAGGATGAAGTCGCGGCAAGCGAAGGCTTCCTGAAAACGCCGGTGGGTAAAGATTACAAGTTCGGCGGCCCGTCCATTAAGGATGTGAAGTTGTTTGGTGTAGGCACCGGAATGGGCCTGCGCAAAGAAGACAACGAGCTGCGTGAAGCGCTGAACAAAGCGTTTGCGGAAATGCGCGCTGACGGTACCTATGACAAGCTGGCGAAAAAGTACTTCGATTTCAATGTGTACGGCGGCTAATCGCTCCGTCAAATAACGTGCGGCCCCTCCCGCTGCGGGAGGGGATAAGACACGGTTTACCACTCACGATACGACAGGGCTCGCGGTATGCTGTACGGATTTTCTGGCGTTATTTTACAGGGCGCGCTTGTCACCCTTGAGCTGGCTATCAGCTCCGTGGTGCTGGCGGTGCTGATAGGTCTGGCGGGCGCAGGGGCGAAGCTTTCGGCTAACAAACCGCTGGCGCTCATTTTCGAAGGTTATACCACGCTCATTCGCGGCGTACCCGATCTGGTGCTGATGCTGCTTATCTTTTACGGTCTGCAGATTGCGCTGAACAGCGTGACGGATGCGATGGGGATGGGACAAATTGATATCGACCCGATGGTGGCCGGTATTATTACCCTCGGTTTTATCTACGGTGCCTACTTCACGGAAACCTTCCGTGGCGCTTACATGGCGGTCCCAAGAGGACACATTGAAGCGGCAACCGCATTTGGTTTTACCTCTTCACAAACGTTTCGCCGAATCATGTTCCCGGCCATGATGCGCTATGCGCTGCCGGGCATCGGCAACAACTGGCAGGTTATTCTCAAAGCGACGGCGCTGGTCTCGCTGCTCGGTCTGGAAGACGTTGTTAAAGCGACTCAGCTGGCGGGCAAGAGCACCTGGGAGCCGTTCTACTTTGCGGTAGTCTGCGGCGTGATCTATCTGGTCTTTACGACCGTCTCCAATGGTGTGCTGCTTCTGCTCGAACGTCGCTACTCCGTGGGTGTGAAGAGGGCTGACCTGTGATTGAGATTATTCAGGAATACTGGAAATCCCTGCTGTGGACGGATGGCTACCGCTTTACCGGCGTGGCGATTACGCTCTGGCTGCTGATTTCTTCCGTGGTGATGGGCGGCATTCTGGCGGTGTTTCTCGCCATCGGCCGCGTGTCGAACAACAAGTTTATCCAGTTCCCGATCTGGCTGTTTACCTATGTGTTTCGCGGCACGCCGCTGTACGTGCAGCTGCTGGTGTTCTATTCGGGGATGTATACGCTTGAGATCGTAAAAGGCACGGAAATGCTGAACGCGTTCTTCCGCAGTGGCCTGAACTGTACGGTGCTGGCGCTAACGCTCAACACCTGCGCCTATACCACCGAGATTTTCGCCGGGGCCATTCGTTCCGTGCCGCACGGAGAGATCGAGGCGGCGCGCGCGTACGGCTTCTCCTCCGTGAAGCTTTACCGCTGTATTATTCTGCCTTCGGCGCTGCGTATCGCGCTTCCGGCGTACAGCAACGAAGTGATTTTGATGCTGCACTCCACCGCGCTCGCCTTTACCGCGACGGTGCCGGATCTGCTCAAAATCGCGCGCGATATCAACTCCGCGACCTATCAGCCGTTTACCGCGTTTGGCATTGCGGCGGTGCTCTATTTAATTA
Source organism: Enterobacter sp. MG-EB028 (assembly GCF_056673305.1). Classification (NCBI taxonomy): domain Bacteria; kingdom Pseudomonadati; phylum Pseudomonadota; class Gammaproteobacteria; order Enterobacterales; family Enterobacteriaceae; genus Enterobacter; species Enterobacter sp. MG-EB028. The sequence continues at coordinate 3,371,847 of NZ_CP195079.1, read as the reverse complement.
TCTCTTATGTTCTGATTAGCCTGTTCCGTAAGGCTGAAAAACGCTGGTTGCAGCATATAAAACCTTCTTCGACGCACTGAGAAAGATGATGGCTGAGAACAAATTAAACGTTATTGATTTGCACAAACGCTACGGCGAACATGAAGTGCTGAAAGGGGTGTCGCTGCAGGCGAATGCGGGCGATGTGATCAGTATCATCGGCTCATCCGGCTCGGGTAAAAGTACCTTCCTGCGCTGCATTAACTTCCTCGAAAAGCCGAGCGAAGGTTCGATTGTGGTGAGCGGGCAGACTATTAACCTGGTCCGTGACAAAGACGGCCAGCTGAAGGTGGCGGATAAGAATCAGCTGCGCCTGCTGCGCACGCGCCTGACGATGGTGTTCCAGCATTTCAACCTCTGGAGCCACATGACGGTGCTGGAGAATGTGATGGAAGCACCGGTTCAGGTCCTGGGCCTGAGCAAGCAGGAAGCCCGCGAGCGCGCGGTGAAATACCTGGCGAAAGTGGGTATCGACGAGCGCCAGCAGATGAAGTACCCGGTGCACCTCTCCGGCGGCCAGCAGCAGCGTGTCTCTATCGCCCGCGCGCTGGCGATGGAACCGGAGGTGCTGCTGTTCGACGAACCGACCTCCGCGCTGGACCCGGAACTCGTCGGCGAAGTGCTGCGCATCATGCAGAAGCTGGCCGAAGAGGGCAAAACGATGGTAGTGGTGACGCACGAGATGGGCTTCGCCCGTAACGTCTCGAACCACGTGATTTTCCTGCATCAGGGGAAAATTGAAGAGCAGGGCCACCCGGATGAGGTGCTGGCGAACCCGCAGAGCCCGCGGTTGCAGCAGTTCCTCAAAGGATCTCTGAAGTAAAGAAGGCATCAGCCCGCAGTGCAGCCCAACCGCCCGGTGGCGCTTCGCTTACCGGGCCCACGGGCCAGGTGTTCTCCCTCTCCCCGTGGGCTGAGGAATCCCCAGTAATTTATAAGCAGAAGCAATAAGGTTGTTTCAGAATGAGTTAAAGCTTTCAGCGACGCCCTGGTCCGGCTGTAAATCGCCGAAGCGTTTCCGTAAGGCCGGGGCGAGGCGCACGGATGCGCCGAGAGGGCGTGGCCTGCAGGGATGCAGGCTCATGCCCGACCCGATAGCCTGAAGGAATAAGCTGAGGGCACCGCGAAGCGGCGATTTACCGCCGGGAGCCCGGGTCGCCAGGGCGGTGGCGACTGAGCCGCCCTGGCACGTTCACTGGTCATGTCCTTACAGAGTAGCAAGGAACATAAAGTGAACGGAATGACCACCAGAGCCGTATGTTCCCCCTCACCCCAGCCCTCTCCCTCAAGGGAGAGGGGGGCGTTCGTGCTGGCATTAATTTGTGGGGATTCCTCAACCCCGTGGGTGAGGGCCTCAGGCCGCACCACACTCCAGCCGATACACCCAGTCGTCATAACGCACGCCGTCAATCTCATACGCCTTTTCCAGCACCTGCGTGCGCACAAAACCGGCTTTCTCCAGCACCCGCACGGACCCGCCGTTGTCCGCCAGCACGTACGCGTTAATCGCTCTCACGCCGGTCTGGTTAAACGCATAGTCACACACCGCGCGCAGCGCCTCACTGGCGATACCTTTTCCCTGCGCCGCAGGCACAACCGTGTAGCCGATGTCCGCCTCTGCACGATTCTCCTGACTGATTTGCAGGCCGATATCCCCCAGCGGCGTATCTTCATTCAGAAAGCGGATCACGAAGACATGCTCCGCCATCAGGCGTGCGGCAAACACGCGTCGGGTCTCTTTTTCGGGAGCAATCGCGGCCATATAGCGCATGATGTCGCGGTTTTCGCGCAGCGAGCGGAAGAACGCCCAGTCTGAGGGTTCGAAAGGGGTGAGGTGAAGCCGGGGAGTGGTGATGGTTGCCATTGTTACGCCATTTCATCGGAACATGGCGTATCACTGTAACATATTCACCGCACCACATCCCCCAGCGCCTCTTCTAAATCATACCAGCGAAACGCAAACCCGGCCGCCTCCAGCCTTTTCGGCAGCGCTCGCTGGCCGCCCAACACCAGCACGGACGCTTCGCCCATCATCAGGCGAATCGCCGTCGCAGGTACGCGTAAAATCGCTGGGCGGTGCAGGGCATGCCCCAGCGCATGGGCAAACTGTTCATTGCGTACCGGATACGGCGCAACCATATTAAACGGCCCGCGCAGATCGTTATCCAGCAGCCAGATAATGCCGTTCACCATATCGTCGATATGGATCCAGGCCAGGTACTGACGGCCGTTGCCGATCGGCCCGCCGAGCCCCAGCCTAAAGGGCGGAAGCATTTTACCCAGAATGCCCCCTTTCGGCGCAAGCACCACGCCGGTACGCAGCAGGCAGACGCGGGTCTTATCGCTCTGCGCCGCGCAGGCGATGCGCTCCCACTGGGCGCAGAGTTTATGGGTAAACTCGTTGTGGGGCGGCTCCTCTTCGGTTACCACCACTTCGCCAAGATCGCCGTAATAGCCCGTCGCAGAACCTGAAATCAGCACCGACGGCGGCGTGTGGCTGTTGCGAATCAGCTCAACCAGCTTTTCGGTAATATTCCAGCGGCTACTGCACAACCGCTGTTTCTGCTCTTCGGTCCAGCGCTTATCAGCGATGGGTTCGCCTGCAAGGTTGATGACGGCGTCAAAACCGTCCAGATTCTGCCGTTCGGCCAGCCCTTTCCAGATATCGACCCCTGCTCCCAGCACCTGACGCGCTTTTTCCGGGCTGCGCGTCACCACGGTGACATCATGATGCAGCGCCTGCAGGCGGGCAATGAGATGGCGACCAATCAGGCCTGTACCGCCAGTCAGCAAAATCTTCATACAACCTCCAGGTTTACCCCTGGCGTCGCCAGCTTAACGTCATGGAGACGGAGTCGGCATAGCGCAGGGCGTGAAGTTTATCGATCTCTACTTCAGCATAAGTGACCCAGTCATGGTCGCGTGCGATATCGAGCACATCCTGAGTTAATTTCTCCAGCAGCGAGAAGCGGTTGTTTTCCACGTACTGAATGATGTTTTTGGTTATCGTGCGATAGTTCAGCGCGTCGTTGATGTCTTCGCTGGCCCGCGCTTTGTCTGCCGGGTAGTGGATAACCACATTAATAACAATATCCTGACGGTTGGCAATCTCTTCCTCTTTGATACCAATGAACGTGCGCAAGCGTAAATTTTTTATCCGAATAATAGCGTCTGGCTGTGACATTGCAGGTCATCTCCGTGTCAGTATTTCCGCCCATAATACATGAGAGCCTCGCAGGCACCCAGCTTCCTACAAGGTTAAATTTGCTGGATTTTTTGCATCGCGCGTTCGGTGGCCGGGCGGGTCCGGATACGCTCAAACCAGTTATTCACCGCCGGGTAAGACGCTAAGTCAATTCGGTGTTTATCATGCGTATTTACCCACGGCCAGCAGGCAATATCGGCAATGCTGTAATGGTCGCCCCCGAGCCACGGCGTTTTCTCCAGCCGCTGGTTCAGAACGCCGTAAAGACGCTGGGTTTCAACCTGATATCGCTCGATGGCGTAAGGAATGGTCTGCGGCGCGAAGGCGGTGAAGTGGTGGTTCTGCCCCAGCATCGGCCCAAAGCCGCTTGACTGCCAGAAAAGCCACTGCAAAGTGTGGTGACGCTCGCGCAATTCACCGCTCAGCAGCTTGCCGGTTTTCTCCGCCAGATAAAGCAAAATTTCGCCGGATTCAAACAGGCTCAGCGGCCTGCCTCCGTCCGCTGGCTGGCTATCAATAATGGCCGGAATTTTATTGTTCGGCGAGATAGCCAAAAACACAGGGTTGAACTGTTCGCCTTTGCTGATATCCACGCGAATGATTCTGTAATCCAGTTCGGCTTCTTCGAGAAAGAGGGTGATCTTATGGCCGTTTGGAGTAGGGGCGTAATAAAGGTCAATCATTCTCAACTCCTGTCAGTCGAATAGTGGTGCCATGACAAATGAGTATAGGTGGTGGTTGTAAATCGTGAGTTTTCATCAAGTGACAGAGACGCAAAGAGATTATATGTTGAGTAAAAACCGATCAGCCGATGAGGATGTTATGAACCAGCCCGTAATTACGTTGTGGTCCGATGCAAATTTCTTTTCTCCCTACGTCATGAGCGTATACGTTTCGCTGGCCGAAAAGGGACTCTCCTTTACGCTGAAGACCGTCGATCTCGACGGTGGTGAACATCTCAAACCCCAGTGGCAGGGTTACGACCTGACCCGACGCGTGCCGGTGCTGGAGATCGATGGCTTTGCGCTGAGCGAATCGTCGGCGATCGATGAATATCTGGAAGATCGTTTTGCGCCGCCTGAGTGGGAGCGCATCTATCCTCACGATCTGCAAAAGCGCGCCCGCGCGCGGCAGATCCAGGCGTGGCTGCGTAGCGACCTGGTGCCGATTCGCGTCGAGCGCTCCACGGATGTCGTGTTTGCCGGTGTGAAAAAGCCAGCACTCAGCGCAGAAGGCGTCGACAGCGCGCAAAAGCTGATTGAAACCGCCACCTCGCTGCTCGCTCACGGTAATCCGAACCTGTTCGGTGAATGGTGCATTGCCGATACCGATCTGGCGCTGATGCTGAACCGTTTGATTCTCAACGGCGATGAGGTGCCTCAACTGCTGGTGGATTATGCGGCGTTCCAGTGGCAGCGGGCCTCCGTACAGCGCTATGTGGCACTCTCCGCTAAGCGCGCGGGCTGATAAGCCCTGACGCTTCAGGTATGATAAGGGCAGTTTTTTTACCTGGGAGTGACGGATGAAACTGATGTTTGCGTCGGATATCCATGGATCGCTGCCCGCGACCGAGCGAGTGCTTTCTCTGTTTTCGCAAAGCGGGGCGCAATGGCTGGTGATTCTGGGGGATGTGTTAAATCATGGGCCACGCAATGCGCTGCCGGAAGGCTATGCCCCTGCGCAGGTGGCGGAGAAGCTCAACTCCTTTGCCTCGCGCATTATCGCCGTGCGCGGCAACTGCGACAGCGAAGTGGACCAGATGCTGCTCCATTTTCCTCTTACCGCGCCGTGGCAACAGGTGCTGCTGGAAAACTGCCGGCTGTTCCTGACGCATGGGCATCTTTTTAGCCCGGACAATCTCCCTGCGCTCGCGGCTGGCGATGTCCTGGTTTACGGTCATACTCATATTCCGGTTGCTGAAAAACGCGGTGAGATCTATCACTTTAACCCGGGGTCGGTCAGCATCCCGAAAGGCAGATATCCTGCGAGCTATGGCATGCTGGATGGAAATACCCTGAGCGTTATCGCACTTAATGATCAGCAAGTTATTGCGCAGGTAGCGATTAATCCGTAAGTTACACCACAACTGCAAACGCGCCGAAAGAGCGCTTAGACGAGAAGGTTTCCCGATGGTGGAGCAGAATCATTTGGCAAGTACTGAATGGGTTGACATTGTCAGCGAAGAAAATGAAGTGATCGCGCAGGCGAGCCGCGAACAAATGCGTGCAGAGCGCCTGCGTCACCGTGCAACGTACATCGTTGTGCATGACGGCATGGGCAAAATTCTGGTCCAGCGCCGCACGGACACTAAAGATTTTCTTCCGGGTATGCTGGATGCCACCGCGGGTGGCGTCGTGCAGGCCGATGAAGTGCTGCTGGATTCCGCGCGTCGTGAAGCGGAAGAAGAGTTAGGCATCGCCGGGGTGCCGTTTGCCGAGCACGGTCAGTTCTATTTCGAAGACGAGCATTGCCGCGTCTGGGGCGGACTGTTTAGCTGTGTGTCCCACGGGCCTTTCGCCCTGCAGGAAGAGGAAGTAAGCGAAGTCTGCTGGATGACGCCGGAAGAGATTACTGCCCGCTGCGACGAGTTCACGCCAGATTCATTAAAGGCGCTGGCGCTGTGGATGACCCGCAACGCCAAAAACGAATCCGCTAAGCCGGAAAACAAAGCGGAAAAAGAGGAAGAGGCTGAGTAAGCCTTAACAGCTTTCCCGCAGGCACAGGCTGGACGCGATGGGTTTTTGGTCGCGCCAGTCTCCGTCATTCAGACGTTCCAGTAGCGCTTTTCCTGCCTCAATCCCAATCTTACGATGCGGTACCGCCATCGTCGTCAGCGGCGGCTGGCAAACGCGGCTCACGTCGCTATCACCAAAGCCCACGACTGCCAGATCGTCCGGCACTTTAATGCGTCGACGCTGACATTCATACAGCGCGCCACAGGCCAGCTCGTCTGATACGCACACCAGCGCATCCAGTTCCGGCCACGCCAGCAGGAACTCTGGCAGCTGTGCCGCGCCGGTCGAGAAGCTCGGCGGCATCGCCGCGTTAATCACCCGGTTCGGCGACAGATGATGGCGCAGCATCGCCTTGTACCAGCCCTGCAAATGCTGCTGGAAAATCCACTGCTCCTGGTTGGCGCACAGCAGGCCAATACTTTGGTAGCCGCGCCTGATCACCATTTCCGTCAGCTCAAACATGGCCGCCACGTTATCGATCCCGATATTCATATCGATCGGATCGGCGCGCATAGCACCCATCTCCATCACCGGAATCGACGAATTTTTCAGCCAGTGGCGAACGGTGTCGGTGTGCTCGACGCTGAGCAAAATCGCGGCGGCGATATTCGACGCCAGCAGCGTTTCGAGCAGTTTCTCTTCCTGTTCAAGACGATGCTGGGACTCAGCCAGCATGATCTGGTATCCGGCCGGCTGCAGCACCTGCTGTAGCCCGGCAAACATCTCTGAACAACCGGCTTCGGAAAGGTTGGGAACAACCATCGCAATCGTCCATGACGACGCCGATGCCAGTGCGCTGGCGGCGAGATTGGGCATATAGCCCAGTTCCTGCACCGCAGCTTCAATTTTTTCACGCAGTTTATCGGAAACCTGTTCAGGCGTGCGGAGTGCACGGGAGACGGTCATCGTGCCGACTCCGGCAAGCTGTGCGACATCAGCGAGCGTGACTTTTCCGGTACTGCGCCGTTTTCGGGTTAAAGACATACACCTTCCTGCTGACCAGACGCGTTCTTTTTCCTTCATTTCAGGTGACAGGCAGTATACGCCTTAAATCCCTTTTTTTGCTGTGATTTCACACGATGATGACAATTTGATAGCGCTATCACACTTCTGCATGTTAGTTATTGGTAGCGCTATCTTTGTGATCGCGATCGCAGTCAATGATTGATGGGTTGAATAAAGTTTGCCCATCTTTAGCGTTTAGCGGGAGGGAAAAATGCTCAAAAAGTGGATATATGATACAACCATTACGCTGCAGGATAGCGTTGAAAGCTGGCCGCAGGCGCTGGAGATGTGCGCGAAACCGCTGCTGGATCTGCAGGTGATTGCACCGGAATACGTGACGGCAATCATTCAGCAGCACCATACGTTAGGACCCTATTATGTGCTGGCACCAGGGCTGGCCATGCCGCATGCGCGGCCGGAGGAGGGCGCCAAAGGACTGGGCTTGTCATTACTAAAACTAAAACAGGGCGTCTCTTTTGGTGCCGGAGAGTTTGACCCTGTCGATCTGATTATTATGCTCGCGGCACCGGATAAACATAGCCATATTGAAATGATATCCGCACTCGCAGAACTATTTTCCAGCGACGAGGATATGGAGAAATTACATCAGGCGAATACCCTGGAGGATATTAAAACCATTATTGACCGCTTCTGATTTAATTCTTTAATCCGATTCTTCCCAACATTACGCGCCAGCGTGATGGGGCGTGCTCTACTCAAAATAAGGGGACAACAATGAAAATCATGGCTATTTGCGGTTCTGGCCTGGGCAGCAGTTTTATGGTCGAAATGAACATTAAAAAGGTGCTCAAAAAGCTGGACATTGACGCCGAGGTTGAACACTCCGATCTCTCCTCCGCCACGCCGGGCGCGGCGGACCTGTTCGTTATGGCGAAAGACATTGCGGCAAGCGCCAGCGTGCCGGAAAGCCAGCTGGTAGTGATCAACAACATCATTGATATCAACGAACTCGAAGCGCAGCTGCGCGCCTGGTTCGACAGACAATAACCCTGATAAGGCGAGGTGGATATGTTTATCCTTGAAACGCTGAATTTCGTTGTCGATATTTTAAAAGTCCCTTCGGTGCTGGTGGGGTTAATTGCGTTAATTGGTCTTGTTGCGCAGAAAAAATCTTTTTCAGATGTCGTAAAAGGCACAATTAAAACGATTCTCGGCTTTATTGTGCTGGGCGGCGGCGCCACGGTGCTGGTGGGGTCGCTAAATCCCTTAGGCGGCATGTTTGAGCACGCCTTTAATATCCAGGGCATTATTCCTAACAATGAAGCGATAGTGTCGATAGCCCTGGAAAAATACGGTGCCTCGACCGCGCTGATCATGGCCTTCGGCATGGTGGCGAATATTGTCGTCGCGCGCTTTACCCGTCTGAAGTACATATTTCTGACCGGGCACCACACGTTTTATATGGCGTGCATGATTGGCGTGATCCTCACCGTGGCGGGCTTTGAGGGCGTGGGGCTGGTGTTTACCGGCTCGCTGATCCTCGGCCTGATTATGGCGTTCTTCCCGGCCATTGCGCAGCGCTATATGAAGCGTATTACCGGCAACGATGAGATTGCATTTGGCCATTTCGGTACGCTGGGCTACGTGCTGTCCGGCTGGATTGGCAGCAAAGTCGGCAAAGGCTCCCGCTCCACCGAAGAGATGAACCTGCCGAAGAACCTGAGCTTCCTGCGCGACTCTTCGATCTCCATCTCCCTGACCATGATGATTATCTACCTGATCATGGCGGTGAGCGCCGGACGCGAGTATGTCGAGTCGACCTTCAGCGGCGGTCAGAACTACCTGGTATACGCCATCATCATGGCGATCACCTTCGCGGCGGGGGTGTTCATCATCCTGCAGGGCGTGCGCCTGATTCTGGCAGAAATCGTCCCGGCCTTTACCGGCTTTTCGGAAAAACTGGTCCCGAACGCGCGTCCCGCGCTGGACTGCCCGGTGGTCTATCCCTATGCGCCAAACGCGGTGCTGATTGGCTTCCTGTTCAGCTTCCTGGGGGGGATTGTGGGGTTAATCATCTGCGGCCAGTTCAACTGGGTGCTGATCCTGCCGGGCGTGGTGCCGCACTTCTTCACCGGCGCGACGGCGGGCGTGTTCGGTAACGCCACCGGCGGACGCCGCGGGGCAATGATAGGCGCCTTCGCCAACGGCCTGCTGATCACCTTCCTGCCGGTTCTGCTGCTGCCGGTACTGGGCGCGATTGGCTTTGCTAATACCACCTTCTCGGATGCCGATTTCGGCGCGGTCGGTATTGTGCTGGGTAACCTGGCGCGCTTCCTGTCGCCGCTCGCCATCACCGGGCTGGTTGTGGCGCTGTTCGCACTGCTGGTGGCGTACAACGTCTTCGCGAAAAACAAACCTGCTGGCGGTAACGCGCAGGAAAACACCGGAGCCAAATCATGAATGAGAACGAGATAACTGAACTGGCGCGCCAGATCCGCCTTGAGACGCTGAAATCGCTAACGCAGCTGGGCTTTGGGCACTACGGCGGCAGCATGTCGGTGGTCGAAACACTGGCCGTGCTGTACGGCGCGGTGATGAAGATCGACCCGGCGGATCCGGACTGGCCGGAGCGCGACTATTTTGTGCTGTCGAAGGGCCATGCGGGCCCGGCGCTCTACAGCACCCTGGCGATTAAGGGCTACTTCCCGATGGAGGAGCTGAGCACCCTGAACCAGAACGGCACGCGTCTGCCAAGCCATCCGGACCGCCTGAAAACGCGCGGCGTGGACGCCACCACCGGCTCGCTCGGGCAGGGGATCTCCATCGCTGGCGGCATGGCGCTGTCGCACAAGCTCGCGGGGCGGCCGAATCGGGTCTTCTGCATCGTCGGTGACGGCGAGCTGAACGAGGGTCAGTGCTGGGAAGCCTTCCAGTTTATCGCCCACCATCGCCTCAACAACCTGACGGTGTTCGTCGACTGGAACAAACAGCAGCTCGACGGCGAGCTGGACGAGATCATCAGCGCGTTCGACCTGGAAGGGAAGTTCCGCGCCTTTGGCTTTGACGTAGTAACGGTGAAGGGGGATGACGTTCCGGCGCTGCTGGAGGTGACTTCAAGGGTACCGGAGGCCGATGCGCGTCCGCGGGTGGTGATCCTCGACAGCATCAAAGGGCAGGGGGTGCCGTACCTGGAACAGCTCAGCAACTCGCACCACCTGCGGTTGACCGCGGAGAGCAAAGCGGCCCTCAACGAGACGATTTGCCAACTGGAGGCTTCACATGATTAAGGTTGCACCGGCAGGACAGAAAGACGCCGTTGAGATGCGTAAGGTCTACGCGGGCTTCGTAGCAAAGCAGATTGAGGCCGGCAGCGAGATTATCGCCCTGGAAGCGGATCTGATGAGCTCGATGGCGATGGACGGCGTAGCGCGCGATTATCCGCAGCACGTGATTAACTGCGGCATTATGGAGGCCAACGTTATTGGCACCGCGGCGGGGCTGTCGCTCACCGGGCGTAAGCCGTTCGTTCATACCTTCACCGCGTTTGCCAGCCGCCGCTGCTTCGACCAGCTGTTTATGTCCCTGGACTACCAGCGTAACAACGTGAAGGTGATTGCTTCAGACGCGGGCGTGACGGCCTGCCACAACGGCGGGACGCACATGTCGTTCGAAGATATGGGCATCGTGCGCGGTCTGGCGCATTCGGTGGTGCTGGAGGTCACAGACGCGGTGATGTTCGAGGACGTGCTGCGTCAGCTTATCGACCTCGAAGGCTTTTACTGGGTGCGCACCATCCGCAAGCAGGCGCCGAGCGTCTATGCGCCGGGCTCGACCTTTACCATTGGCAAAGGCAACGTGCTGCGCGAAGGCAGCGATATCACGCTGATTGCCAACGGCATCATGGTGGCGGAGGCGCTGGAGGCGGCGCGCCAGCTAGAGCAGGAGGGGGTCAGCGCGGCAGTCATCGACATGTTTACCCTGAAGCCTATCGACCGAATGTTGGTGAAAAACTACGCCGAGAAAACCGGGCGCATCGTCACCTGCGAAAACCACAGCATTCACAACGGCCTGGGGTCGGCGGTGGCGGAAGTGCTGGTGGAAACCTGCCCGGTGCCGATGCGTCGGGTGGGCGTTAAGGAGCGCTACGGTCAGGTTGGGACGCAGGATTTCCTGCAGAAGGAATATGGTCTTACTGCGCATGACATTGTGTCGGCGGCGAGAGAGCTGCTGTAAATAAAAAAGGCGACCGGTTAAGTGGTCGCCTTTTTTGCCGGATGGCGCTTCGCTTATCCGGCCTACAAAACCATAGGCCCGGTAAGCGCTAGCGCCACCGGGCTTTTTAACTACTGCTGCTGCGAAGACTGGATCGCCGTCAGCGCGATGGTGTAGACGATATCGTCAACCAGCGCACCGCGGGACAGGTCGTTCACAGGCTTGCGCATACCCTGCAGCATAGGCCCGATGGAGATCAGGTCTGCTGAACGCTGTACCGCTTTGTAGGTGGTGTTACCGGTGTTCAGATCCGGGAAGATGAACACGGTCGCGCGACCTGCAACCGGCGAGTTCGGCGCTTTGGATTTCGCAACGTCAGCCATTACCGCGGCGTCGTACTGCAGTGGGCCGTCGATCATCAGATCAGGACGTTTTTCCTGCGCAATGCGGGTCGCTTCACGCACTTTCTCTACGTCGCTACCTGCACCAGAGGTGCCGGTGGAGTAGGAGAGCATCGCTACGCGCGGCTCGATACCGAAAGCGGTCGCGGAGTCTGCGGACTGGATAGCGATCTCAGCCAGCTGTTCTGCGGTAGGATCCGGGTTGATTGCGCAGTCGCCGTAAACGTAAACCTGTTCAGGCAGCAGCATGAAGAACACGGAGGAGACCAGAGAGCTGCCCGGTGCCGTTTTGATCAGCTGCAGCGGTGGGCGGATAGTATTCGCGGTGGTGTGAACCGCACCGGAAACCAGACCGTCAACTTCGTCCTGCTCCAGCATCAGCGTGCCCAGCACCACGTTGTCTTCCAGCTGCTCGCGCGCAACGGCTTCGGTCATGCCTTTGCTCTTACGCAGCTCAACCAGACGGGCAACGTAGCTTTCGCGAACCACTTCAGGGTCAACGATTTCGATGCCAGTGCCCAGCTCAACGCCCTGAGACGCCGCTACGCGGTTGATCTCATCCGGGTTGCCCAGCAGCACGCAGGTCGCGATGCCGCGCTCTGCACAGATGGCAGCCGCTTTAACGGTACGTGGTTCGTCGCCTTCTGGCAGCACAACGCGTTTGCCCGCTTTACGCGCCAGCTCGGTCAGCTGGTAACGGAAGGCCGGTGGAGACAGGCGACGGCTGCGCTCAGAGGTGGCAGTCAGGGATTCGATCCAGTCTGCGTTGATGTAGCCAGCAACGTATTCCTGAACTTTCTCGATACGCTCGTGGTCATCAACCGGCACTTCAAGGTTGAAGCTCTGCAGGCTCAGGGAGGTCTGCCAGGTGTTGGTGTTCACCATGAAGACCGGCAGGCCAGTGGCGAAAGCGCGTTCGCAAAGCTTGCTCACGCGTGGGTCCATCTCGTAGGCACCGGTCAGCAGGATGGCGCCAATTTCCACGCCGTTCATCGCCGCCAGACACGCTGCAACCAGCACGTCAGGACGGTCAGCGGAGGTCACCAGCAGGGAGCCTGCGCGGAAGTGTTCCAGCATGTGCGGAATGCTGCGCGCACAGAAGGTCACGGACTTCACGCGGCGTGTGTTGATATCGCCTTCGTTAACGATGGTAGCGTTCAGGTGACGCGCCATATCGATTGCACGGGTGGCAATCAGATCGAAGCTCCATGGCACCGCGCCCAGAACCGGAAGCGGGCTGGATTCCTGCAGCTTAGCCGGGTCAACTTTGATGACTTTCGCTTTGGAAGAGTCGTCGAAGATTTCAGACAGGTCAGGGCGAGTACGGCCCTGCTCATCCACTGGCGCGTTCAGTTTGTTGACGATCACGCCGGTGATGTTGGTGTTTTTCGCACCGCCGAAGCTGCTGCGCGTCAGTTCGATACGCTCGTTCAGCTGTTCCGGGGTGTCAGTGCCCTGAGACATTACGAAAACGATCTCTGCGTTCAGGGTTTTCGCGATTTCAAAGTTCAGAGACTGGGCAAACTGGTGTTTGCGGGTAGGAACCAGACCTTCTACCAGCACCACTTCTGCGTCTTGCGCGTTAGCGTGGTAGTTAGCGATGATCTCTTCCATCAGCACGTCTTTCTGGTTGCTGGAGAGCAGAGACTCGACGTGGCTCATCTTCAGCGGTTCAGCCGCTGGCAGATTGGAGTTTTTGCGAACGATGGTGGTCGTCTGGTCTGGCGCATCGCCACCGGCACGCGGCTGGGCGATTGGCTTAAAGACGCTCAGACGAACGCCTTTGCGTTCCATAGCACGGATCACGCCAAGGCTGACGCTGGTCAGGCCGACGCTGGTTCCGGTAGGGATCAGCATAATAGTACGGGACACGGTTTATCCTCTTTCGTTACCGCCGATATTGGGCGGGTTACAAAACAGCACCGCCAGCATTGCTGGCGGTGTGGAATCAGGCAGTCAGGCGATGCGCGTCTTGCGCGATGACCAGCTCTTCGTTAGTTGGAATAACGATTGCCGGACGGGTGCCTTCTTTGTTGATGAAACCAGACTTGCCGAAGCGAGCAGCCAGGTTACGCTCGTGATCAACGTCGAAGCCCAGAACGCCCAGTTTGCCCAGGGACAGTTCACGAACCATTGCCGCGTTCTCACCGATACCGCCGGTGAAGATCACCGCGTCCAGACGACCGTCCATCAGTGCAGTGTAAGAGCCGATGTACTTCGCCAGACGGTGGCAGTAAACGTCCATTGCACGTTTAGCGTCAGCTTTCTCAGCGTAGTTGTCTTCAACATAGCGGCAGTCGCTGGTGACTTCGGTCAGACCCAGCAGGCCAGACTCTTTGGTCAGCATTTTGTTGATGTCGTCAACGCTCATGCCCAGGGTGTCGTGCAGGTGGAAGATGATCGCCGGGTCGATGTCACCGGAACGGGTACCCATCACCAGACCTTCCAGCGGGGTCAGACCCATGGAGGTATCAACACATTTACCGTTGCGGATAGCAGAAACAGAACCACCGTTGCCCAGGTGGCAGGTGATGATGTTCACTTCTTCAACAGGTTTGTTCAGGATTTTTGCGGCTTCCTGAGTCACATAGAAGTGGCTGGTGCCGTGCGCGCCGTAGCGACGTACGCCGTGCTCTTTGTACAGGCTGTACGGCAGGGCATAGAGGTAAGACTCTTCCGGCATGGTCTGATGGAACGCGGTGTCGAACACGGCCACGTTTTTGTCTTTCAGATTCGGGAAGGACTTCAGTGCTTCAGCGATACCAATCAGGTGCGCCGGGTTGTGCAGCGGAGCAAAAGAGGCAGAGTCTTTGATGCCCTGGATAACAGAGTCGTCGATCACGACGGAGCTGGTGTATTTTTCGCCGCCGTGGACGATACGGTGACCAATCGCAGTCAGCTGAGCAGACAGTTCTGGTTTTTGTGCCAGAATAGTGTTAACGATAAAGTTCAGCGCTTCACTGTGAGCGGCGCCTGCACCTAAAGCCGCTTCTTGTTTGCTGCCGTCCATCTTCCACTTGATACGTGCTTCAGGCAGATGGAAACATTCGGCCAAACCAGAGAGGTACTCGTCACCGTTGAGCGCATCGATGATGGCGAATTTCAGTGAGGAGCTACCGCAGTTCAGAACCAGTACTAACTTACTCGACATGGAAGTACCTATTATTGATACGTGGCTAAAAAAACGTCAGTGAGTCTAACAGCGTAACGCATGATGACTCAGACATTTATGATTAACATCATGGCAAACGAACATTCTGGCATGATGAAAGAAATAACTATGATTTTATGCCATTTTGCACAATTTTCAGCCAATGGCATAATATGCGATAATTTGACGAGTTAATGCTTCTCGTCTATGGCCCTATCAGGCTGGCACAGGATACCCGATACGGGGTAGCGATGACAAAATATTTTGAACGTTGTCATAGCCTGTTGTGGTTTTGCACAAAAATTTTAATTTTTATATGTGAAGTTGAGGTACAGCCATGTCGACACCCGAAATCCCGTCCGTGAACTTTTTCAGTCTGTTTCGTCGGGGACAGCATTACGCAAAGACGTGGCCAATGGAAAAGCGCCTTGCGCCAATGTTTATTGAGAATCGCACCATCCGCGCTACGCGCTATGCGATTCGCTTTATGCCTCCGGTTGCCATCTTTACCCTGTGCTGGCAAATCGCCCTCGGTGGACAGCTTGGCCCTGCCGTCGCGACGGCGCTCTTCGCGTTAAGCCTGCCGATGCAGGGGCTGTGGTGGTTAGGTAAACGCTCCATCACGCCGCTTCCGCCTTCTATTTTACACTGGTTTTATGAAGTGCGTGGAAAACTGGAGGAGGCCGGGCAGGCGCTGGCCCCGGTTGAAGGCAAGCCGGATTACCAGGCGCTGGCGGACACGTTAAAGCGTGCTTTTAAGCAGTTGGATAAAACATTCCTCGATGACTTGTGATTGATCATCGAAACGACTAACAAAAGAAGGCACAGTAACAAACCGTTACCGTGTCTTTTTTTTACAGTGCAATGCGCTACAGGAGTCGAAAGATGGAAATGACCCATGCTCAACGTCTGATTTTGTCTAACCAGTACAAGATGATGACTATGCTTGATCCCGATAACGCTGCGCGCTACAGCCGCCTGCAGACCATCGTCGAACGAGGGTTCGGTTTGCAAATGCGTGAACTGGACCGCGAATTTGGCGAGCTGAAAGAAGAAACCTGCCGCGTCGTGATCGACATTATGGAGATGTACCACGCCCTGCATGTGTCCTGGACGAATCTCAAAGACCAGCAGTCCATTGACGAACGCCGCGTCACCTTCTTAGGCTTTGATGCAGCGACGGAAGCGCGCTATCTGAGCTACGTGCGCTTTATGGTGAACACCGAAGGGCGTTACACCCACTTTGATGCGGGTACGCACGGTTTCAACGCCCAGACCCCTATGTGGGATAAATACCAGCGTATGCTGAGCGCGTGGCACGCCTGCCCGCGCCAGTACCATTTAAGCAGCAACGAAATTCAACAAATTATTAATGCCTGACGGAGGTGCGTGTGCAGTGTAAAGGTTTTCTGTTTGATTTGGACGGTACGCTGGTGGATTCGCTGCCGGTTGTGGAGCGCTCGTGGTGCCACTGGGCCGACCGGCACGGCATCGATCATCAGGACGTGCTGAATTTTATCCATGGCAAACAGGCCATTACCTCATTGCGGCACTTCTTAGCGGGGCGTTCTGAGGAGGAGATCCAGGCGGAGTTCAAATACCTGGAGCAGATTGAGGCCACCGATACCGAGGGCATTACCGCGTTGCCCGGGGCGCGCGAACTGCTTGAGCATCTGAATGAAGCGCAGATCCCGTGGGCGATTGTTACCTCCGGCTCTGTTCCGGTCGCTCATGCCCGCCATAAGGCGGCCGGCTTACCGAAGCCAGAGGTGTTCATTACGGCAGAGCGCGTCAAACGCGGCAAGCCGGAGCCGGATGCGTTTCTGCTTGGTGCAGAAATGCTGGGCTTCGCGCCTGCAGAGTGCGTGGTGGTGGAAGATGCGGCCGCTGGCGTGCTGGCCGGGCTGAACGCCGGTAGCCACGTCATTGCCGTAAACGTTCCGGCGGGGTCCCCACGCCTGGACGAGGCGGACTTTGTGATTAATTCCCTGACGGCGCTGGCGGTGGCAAAAGCACCCGATGGAGTTGTAACCGTCTCGCTAAAAATGTAATCCCATGATATAGCCCCACGCTGCTGGGGCTTTTTTATGGCAGAATTTCTCATCTTCCACTGACAAGGATAGGTTGTGAACGGTGAACTGATCTGGGTTCTGAGCCTGCTTTTAATCGCCATTATTCTCTTCGCCACAGGCAAGGTGCGCATGGATGCCGTTGCCCTGTTTGTCATTGTCGCGTTTGTGCTGAGCGGCACGCTCACGCTACCGGAAGCCTTCTCCGGGTTCAGCGACCCCAACGTTATCCTGATTGCCGCCCTGTTTATCATCGGCGACGGCCTTGTGCGCACCGGCGTGGCAACCATCATGGGCGCGTGGCTGGTCAAGGTGGCCGGCAGCAGTGAAACCAAAATGCTGATCTATCTGATGCTGACGGTCGCCGGTCTGGGGGCATTTATGAGCTCAACGGGCGTGGTCGCCATTTTTATCCCGGTGGTGCTGAGCGTCTCCATGCGGATGCAGAGCTCGCCGTCGCGCCTGATGATGCCCCTGAGCTTTGCCGGTTTGATCAGCGGTATGATGACGCTGGTGGCGACGCCGCCGAACCTGGTCGTCAACAGCGAGCTGCTTCGGGAAGGATTTCAGGGCTTCAGCTTTTTCAGCGTCACCCCGCTTGGGCTGGTGATTCTGGCGATGGGCGTGATCTATATGCTGCTGACCCGTTTTGCCCTGAAAGGCGACAAACAGGATAAGAACAAAGAGGGGTGGAAGCGACGTACCTTCCGCGATCTGATCAGGGAGTACCGTCTCTCCGGGCGGGCGCGCCGTCTGGCCATTCGCCCCGGCTCGCCGATGGTTGGCCAGCGGCTCGACGACCTTAAGCTGCGCGAGCGTTATGGCGCGAACGTAATTGGCGTAGAGCGCTGGCGCCGTTTTCGCCGGGTGATCGTCAACGTTAACGGGGTATCGGAATTTCGGGCGCGAGACGTCCTGCTGATCGATATGTCTACCGCGGAGGTGGATCTGCGTGAGTTTTGCAGCGAACAGCTGCTGGAGCCGATGGTGCTGCGCGGCGAGTATTTTTCCGATCAGGCGCTGGATGTGGGCATGGCCGAAGTGTCGCTGATACCGGAATCGGAACTGTTGGGTAAAACCGTGCGTGAAATGGGGTTCCGTACCCGCTATGGCCTGAACGTCGTGGGGCTGAAGCGCGATGGCGTGGCGATGGAGGGGGCCGTCGTCGATGAGCCGATCCTGCTGGGCGATATCTTTCTCGTCGTCGGCAACTGGAAGCTGATAAGCCAGCTCGGACAAAAAGGACGTGATTTTGTAGTGCTCAACATGCCGGTCGAAGAGAGCGATGCGTCACCGGCGCACAGCCAGGCACCGCATGCGATTTTCTGTCTGGTGCTGATGGTGGCGCTGATGCTGACCGATGAAATCCCTAATCCGGTCGCGGCCATTATCGCCTGCCTGCTGATGGGGAAATTCCGCTGTATTGACGCCGAAAGCGCGTATAAAGCCATTCACTGGCCGAGCATTATTCTTATCGTCGGGATGATGCCTTTTGCCCTCGCACTGCAAAAAACCGGCGGGGTGGATCTGATCGTAAAAGGCTTGATGGACGTGGGCGGTGGGTATGGTCCGTACATGATGATGGTCTGTCTGTTTGTCATGTGCGCCACGATCGGGTTGTTTATCTCCAACACCGCGACGGCGGTGCTGATGGCGCCTATTGCGCTGGCGATGGCGAAATCCATGGGCGTGTCGCCGTATCCGTTTGCGATGATGGTCGCGATGGCGGCGTCCGCGGCGTTTATGACGCCGGTTTCTTCGCCGGTTAACACGCTGGTGCTGGGGCCGGGGAATTATAAGTTCAGCGATTTCGTGAAGCTGGGCGTGCCGTTCACCGTACTGGTGATGGTGGTGTGCGTGGTGTTAATTCCGGTTTTATTCCCGTTCTGAGAACATCGCCGGGTGGCGGCTGCGCCTTACCTGGCCTACATGACGCGTAGGCCCTGCAAGCACAGCGCCGCTGGGCAAATAGTTAAAGCGGTGAATCCTGGCTAATCTCGTCCAGCGACAGATGGAA
Source organism: Enterobacter sp. MG-EB028 (assembly GCF_056673305.1). Classification (NCBI taxonomy): domain Bacteria; kingdom Pseudomonadati; phylum Pseudomonadota; class Gammaproteobacteria; order Enterobacterales; family Enterobacteriaceae; genus Enterobacter; species Enterobacter sp. MG-EB028. The sequence goes on along the minus strand of NZ_CP195079.1, from coordinate 3,353,052 downwards.
GCTCGGTACAAATACCTGCATGAAATAGTCCATCTCTTCGCTGCGGCGGGATTCCAGCGTTTTTTCCAGACGCGTTTTAGCCAGTAAAAACTCATTATTGCCCGCAGACAGCTCTTCCAGACACTTCAGATAGGCGCACAGCGCGTCGGCCTGCTTGACCAGCGACTTTTCCTCTTCCGTATACTGATGCTCGTCGATGAGCGGTTCAAAGATATCGCGCAGCTCTTCGGGCACCATCTCGATAAGTTTGTGCTGGGCAATCTTCTCGATAGCCTTATATTCCTGTGCAATCTGCGAGTTGAAATATTTCACTGGCGTAGGCAGGTCGCCGGTCAGCACCTCTGATGCGTCGTGGTACATCGCCAGCAGAGCGATGCGCTCGGCATTCACCTGCCCGTTAAATTTGCGGTTCTTAATAGCAGCCAGCGCATGAGCGACCATAGCAACCTGCAGGCTGTGCTCAGACACGTTCTCTGTACGTACGTTGCGCATTAGCGGCCAGCGGTTGATCAGTTTCAGGCGGGAGAGGTGGGCAAAGAAATGGCTCTGGCTCATAGGTTACCTTTTGTCTTCACTGCGACAGGACTTCATTGTGCGGGGAGGGGAGGGAAGATGCAAATCAGGCTACCGAAGTAGCCTGATTTTAAGATTACTGATGGTACCCAGAGAGGAATCGCCCGAAGCGGCTGATGGCCATTTCGAGATCGTCTTCGCGCGGCAAGGTTACGATACGCACGTGGTCCGGCCACGGCCAGTTAAACGCCGTCCCCTGAACCAGCAGCACTTTTTCCTGCAGCAGGAAATCGAGCACCATTTTCTGATCGTCATGAATATTGAAGCGCTTCGCGTCGATTTTAGGGAACATATACAGCGCCCCGTTCGGCTTCACGCAGGAGACGCCCGGAATATCGTTGATCAGTTCCCATGCGCGGTTACGCTGTTCGTACAGGCGACCGCCAGGGACAATAAACTCGCTGATGCTCTGGTATCCGCCCAGCGCCGTCTGGATCGCGTGCTGCGCAGGCACGTTAGCGCAAAGACGCATCGACGCCAGCATCTCAAGCCCTTCAATATAGCCTTTAGCGTGTTTTTTCGGGCCGTTCAGCACCATCCAGCCCTGACGGAAACCGGCCACGCGGTAGGTTTTAGACAGGCCGTTGAAGGTGACGGTCAGCAGGTCCGGGGCCAGCGCGGCGATAGAGTGGTGTTGTGCCGCGTCATAGAGGATCTTGTCGTAGATTTCGTCAGCGAAGATGATCAGGTTGTGCTGGCGGGCGATCTCCACGATCTCCATCAGCAGCTCTTTTGAATAGACCGCACCCGTTGGGTTGTTCGGGTTGATGATCACAATCCCACGCGTGCGAGGCGTGATTTTCGCGCGAATGTCATCCAGATCCGGGAACCAGTCAGAAGATTCGTCGCAAAGATAATGTACCGCTTTACCGCTGGAGAGTGATACGGCAGCCGTCCATAGCGGGTAGTCCGGCGCGGGAACCAGCATTTCGTCGCCGCTGTTCAGCAGCGCCTGCATGGCCTGAACGATCAGTTCGGAGACGCCGTTGCCAATGTAAATATCTTCGACGGTAACGTCACGCATACCGCGCGCCTGGTAGTGCTGCATAATGGCTTTACGTGCCGAGTAAAGTCCCTTTGAATCGCAATAGCCTTGTGCCGTAGGCAGGTTGCGGATCACATCAACCAGAATCTCATCCGGCGCGTCAAAACCAAATGGCGCGGGGTTACCAATGTTGAGCTTCAGAACCTTATTGCCTTCTTCTTCAAGGCGTTTTGCCTCTTTCAGAACCGGGCCACGGATGTCATAACAGACGTTATCTAGCTTGCTGGATTTTTCGATAGGGGACATGAACCTTTAACCTTTTCGCTATTATTGCCACTCCCTGCCGTGGAAGTCAGCACGGAATAATGTACTCCCCCCTCGCTCCGTTTTGAAGGGTGTACAGGAGAAGATTTTGTGCACGATGCGAATTTCTGATGAATCTATTTGGCTGGTCGTTGACGATTTTGCGGACTTAACGTATTGATCTGGTCGCTGGTTAAGGTTAATTATGCTGTATAATTCTATTAATTATGTATATTGTTCTGATGTAAAATAAATGGCGCGCAGGAAGGAGACAGAAGTCACGCTAAGTGACTTTTCGTAAAACCTGAGTGTTGGAAAAATCTTGCAGTAATAGTCCGAAGCGGCTAAAAGTTAATCATGTGAAATTAATGTTAAGTGTTATTAATGAATGGCTTTAATCAAAATTAAAATTTATTTATTATTAGCGAACAAAATGCAACTTTAGTTAATTTTAATAAAATTAGTTGAGAAGCTTAACAAACCTCCTTAATCCTGAATATTGCAATAAGACTTATAAATAAAGTGGATTTGGGTTAAGATGTCTTTAAGGAAAGCAGAAGAAAGATGCACAAGCTTTGTATATCTCAAACTGGCTTTCTGATTTAATTGATTGTTATTGTTGGAGTTATCTCTGGCTGGAATGTGTCAAACATCTCCTGCTACGTTGACAGCGCTGCGATAAAGATGGCAGAAAAAGTGTTACGCCTTTAATGTAATTTACATAAACCTGCGAACATCTAAATATCCAGAACGTTTAAGAGAATAAAAATAACGTCATGAAACGTGCTTTCTGACTGTTGATATAAAGCAGCACAATAACTATCTGTCAGGCAGTCTGCCGGGCCGGGATGCGAGGGAAAACCTTCAGAAGGAATTGCTTAACTGTTACACACAGCTTCAACCCGGGCAGCTCCGCACGAGCAACCTGAAAGTGAATAGATATGATAAATGCAAATCGTCCGATAATGAATCTCGACCTCGATCTGCTGAGAACGTTTGTTGCGGTCGCCGATCTCAACACTTTTGCAGCAGCTGCTGCCGCCGTCTGCCGAACTCAGTCCGCCGTTAGCCAGCAAATGCAGCGGCTGGAGCAACTGGTTGGGAAAGAGCTTTTTGCCCGTCACGGGCGTAATAAGCTCTTAACGGAACACGGTATTCAGCTACTGGGTTATGCCAGGAAAATTCTTCGCTTTAATGATGAAGCATGTATGTCATTAATGTTTAGCAACCTTCAGGGGGTGTTAACTTTAGGGGCATCTGATGAGTCAGCGGATACTATTTTGCCGTTTCTTCTCAATCGAATTAGCTCGGTTTATCCGAAGCTTGCGCTGGATGTTAGCGTAAAACGCAATGCCTTTATGGTTGAGATGTTAAATGAGAATAAGGTCGACCTGGTGGTCACGACGCATCGTCCCGGGCAGTTTGATTGTCTGACGTTGCGCACATCGCCAACGCACTGGTATTGCGCGGCTGAATATGTGCTGCAAAAAGGGGAGCCGGTACCGCTGGTTTTACTGGACGATCCGAGTCCCTTCCGCGATATGGTGCTAACGGCGTTAAATGAAGCCAACATTCCGTGGCGTCTGGCCTATGTGGCATCTACATTGCCCGCGGTGCGTGCCGCGGTGAAAGCCGGTCTTGGCGTCACGGCCCGTCCGGTGGAGATGATGAGCCCCGATCTGCGCGTTCTTGGTAAAGCAGACGGGCTCCCTGCGCTGCCGGATACCGAGTACCTGCTTTGCCATAACGCGGCCAGTCACAACGAGTTGGCAAAGGTGGTGTTTGAGGCGATGCAAAACTACCACAACCCGTGGCAGTTTGAGCATGTTACCTCCGAAGGGGGGGATGATTCCCTGATCGTAGAAGGTGACTTTGAGTGATCAAAAGCTCAAAATTCTGGTAACAAATTGTAAGTGTAAAAAAAAGCCACTCGTGTCGTTTTCGCACGCAGTGGCTTTTTTTTGACAATATTATCCCCATTCGTCACCAGGTTTTCATAAAGAGATCATACATATCAAAGAGGTAAATGCTTCCGCTTAAATATTGTTCGTTTTGCGTTCTAACTTCGTCCATAGTCCCTCAATGTTAAAAAAGCAGCAAATATGTTGCCGGTTTTTTGGTTGAATTAACAAAAGCGTGTCTCAGATCAAGAAAATACTCCTATTTGGGGGGAGGAATCGTTGGCAAATCCTGTCAAAATAGGAGGGTTATTTTTTTTACTTCCAAAACGGACACGATTCAACAACACACATTTGACGAAAAGTCCGGTAACCACCAGGGTTAAAGGGCACCAAATGTTAATGAGAATCGCTCGATGTAATTTAATGTGAAGAAACCTTTGTTAAAGTTGACAATAGGTTATAGAAAGGAGTAAAAAACCCCATCATTTTGCTGTCTACGTCTCATTTCAGACAGTTAGTGTAAGGTTATTTGTTCCTCCCCATGAATCGATGTGATGCCCATCTGCCAGCAAGAGCAGTGTCGTTGGTATCACTTTTGATGAGTAAGCAATGAGTATGTCAACATCCACAGAAGTCATCGCTCATCACTGGGCATTCGCAATCTTTCTTATTGTAGCCATTGGCCTGTGCTGCCTGATGTTAGTCGGCGGCTGGTTCCTGGGCGGTCGCGCCCGTGCAAGGCACAAAAACACACCTTTCGAATCAGGTATTGATTCAGTAGGTTCCGCTCGCTTACGCCTGTCTGCCAAGTTCTATCTGGTAGCGATGTTCTTCGTCATCTTCGACGTGGAAGCGCTCTACCTGTTCGCATGGTCGACCTCCATTCGCGAAAGTGGTTGGGTGGGCTTTGTCGAGGCCGCAATTTTCATTTTAGTGTTACTGGCCGGTCTGGTTTATCTGGTGCGTATTGGCGCGCTTGACTGGACGCCTGCGCGTTCACGTCGTGAACACATCAACCCGGAAAACAGTATCTCTAATCGTCAGCAGTAACAGCGAGGCAATAAGATGGATTATACGCTCACCCGCATAGATCCTAACGGTGAGAATGACCGTTACCCCCTGCAAAAACAGGAGATCGTAACCGACCCCCTGGAGCAAGAAGTCAATAAAAGCGTGTACATGGGCAAACTCGAACATGCCATGCACGATATGGTCAACTGGGGTCGTAAGAACTCTATCTGGCCATACAACTTTGGTCTTTCTTGCTGCTACGTTGAAATGGTGACGTCATTCACTGCGGTGCATGACGTTGCGCGTTTTGGGGCCGAGGTACTGCGTGCTTCCCCGCGTCAGGCTGACCTGATGGTGGTAGCCGGTACCTGCTTTACCAAGATGGCACCTGTTATTCAGCGTCTTTATGACCAGATGCTGGAGCCAAAATGGGTTATTTCCATGGGCGCATGTGCAAACTCTGGGGGTATGTACGACATTTATTCCGTCGTGCAGGGCGTTGATAAGTTCATTCCGGTGGATGTTTACATTCCGGGCTGTCCGCCGCGTCCAGAAGCCTATATGCAGGCGCTGATGCTGCTGCAGGAGTCTATCGGTAAAGAACGTCGCCCGCTTTCATGGGTTGTTGGCGATCAGGGTGTCTATCGCGCGAATATGCAGTCTGAGCGCGAGCGTAAACGTGGTGAACGTATTGCCGTCACCAACCTGCGTACGCCTGACGAAATTTAATTTGCGCCTGTAGGCCTGGAGAAAACCTTCGCATATCACTACTCAAATAGCGCGAAGCCAGGCTTAACAGTCACCACGGACCATTTGCAATGGTGAACAATATGACCGACTTAACCGCGCAAGAAGCCGCCTGGCAGACCCGGGATCATCTTGATGACCCCGTCATTGGCGAACTGCGCAACCGTTTTGGGCCGGATGCCTTTACCGTTCAGGCGACCCGCACCGGGGTACCCGTTGTTTGGGTGAAGCGTGAGCAATTGCTGGAAGTTGTCGATTTCCTCAAGAAATTGCCAAAACCTTACGTCATGCTGTTTGACTTACACGGCATGGATGAACGTCTGCGTACCCACCGCCAGGGTCTCCCTGCTGCGGATTTTTCCGTTTTCTACCACCTGATCTCAATAGACCGCAACACGGATATCATGCTCAAGGTGGCATTGTCTGAAAACGACATGCATCTGCCGACGATCACCAAACTTTTCCCGAACGCCAACTGGTACGAGCGTGAAACCTGGGAAATGTTCGGCATGACCTTCGACGGCCACCCGCATCTGACGCGCATCATGATGCCGCAGACCTGGACCGGCCACCCGCTGCGTAAAGACTACCCGGCACGTGCAACCGAATTCGATCCGTTTGAGCTGACCAAAGCCAAGCAGGATCTGGAGATGGAAGCACTGACCTTCAAGCCGGAAGACTGGGGCATGAAGCGCGGTACCGAAAACGAGGACTTCATGTTCCTCAACCTCGGTCCAAACCACCCGTCTGCGCACGGTGCGTTCCGTATTATTCTTCAGCTTGATGGCGAAGAGATTGTCGACTGCGTGCCTGACATCGGCTATCACCACCGCGGTGCTGAGAAGATGGGCGAGCGTCAGTCCTGGCACAGCTACATTCCGTATACCGACCGTATCGAGTACCTCGGCGGCTGCGTAAACGAGATGCCATACGTGCTGGCCGTTGAGAAACTGGCAGGCATCACCGTACCGGATCGCGTTAACGTGATTCGCGTGATGTTGTCAGAACTGTTCCGCATCAACAGCCACCTGCTGTACATCTCCACCTTCATTCAGGACGTCGGCGCGATGACTCCGGTCTTCTTTGCCTTTACCGATCGTCAGAAAATCTACGATCTGGTGGAAGCGATTACCGGTTTCCGTATGCACCCGGCCTGGTTCCGTATCGGCGGCGTGGCACACGATCTGCCGCGCGGCTGGGACCGCCTGCTGCGTGAATTCCTCGACTGGATGCCAAAACGTCTGGCCTCCTACGAGAAAGCCGCGCTGCGCAACACCATCCTGAAAGGCCGTTCCCAGGGCGTTGCTGCTTACGGCGCGAAAGAAGCGCTGGAGTGGGGTACCACAGGTGCTGGCCTGCGCGCGACCGGTATTGATTTCGACGTGCGTAAAGCCCGTCCTTACTCTGGTTACGAAAACTTCGACTTTGAAGTCCCGGTTGGCGGCGGCGTTTCCGACTGCTACACCCGCGTGATGCTGAAAGTGGAAGAGCTGCGCCAGAGTCTGCGCATCCTTGAGCAGTGCCTCAACAACATGCCGGAAGGCCCGTTCAAGGCGGATCACCCGCTGACGACGCCGCCACCGAAAGAGCGCACGCTGCAGCATATCGAAACCCTGATCACCCACTTCCTGCAGGTTTCCTGGGGTCCGGTCATGCCGGCGCAAGAATCCTTCCAGATGATTGAAGCGACCAAGGGTATTAACAGTTACTACCTGACCAGTGACGGCAGCACCATGAGCTACCGTACCCGCGTGCGTACGCCGAGCTTTGCGCACCTGCAGCAGATCCCGTCCGCCATCCGCGGCAGTCTGGTCTCCGACCTGATTGTGTATCTGGGTAGTATCGATTTTGTTATGTCAGATGTGGACCGCTAATTATGCACGAGAATCAACAACCACAAACCGAGGCTTTTGAGCTGAGTGAAGCAGAGCGTGCCGCCATTGAGCACGAGATGCACCACTACGAAGACCCGCGTGCGGCGTCCATTGAAGCGCTGAAAATCGTACAGAAACAGCGTGGTTGGGTGCCGGATGGGGCGATCTATGAAATCGCGAAAGTGCTGGGTATTCCGGCCAGTGACGTAGAAGGCGTAGCCACGTTCTACAGCCAGATCTTCCGTCAGCCGGTAGGCCGCCATGTGATCCGCTACTGTGACAGCGTTGTCTGCCACATCACCGGCTATCAGGGCATTCAGGCTGCGATTGAGAAGAAGCTCAATATCAAGCCGGGCCAGACCACGTTCGATGGACGCTTTACTCTGCTGCCAACCTGCTGCCTGGGTAACTGCGACAAGGGGCCGACCATGATGATTGATGAGGACACTCACAGCCATCTGACGCCGGAAGCGATTCCTGACCTGCTGGAGCAGTACAAATGAAAACTGTAATTCGTACTGCTGAGACGCATCCGCTGACCTGGCGTCTGCGCGATGACAAACAGCCGGTATGGCTCGACGAATACCAGAGCAAAAACGGCTATGCCGGCGCGCGTAAAGCCCTTGGCGGCATGGCGCCGGAGGACATCGTTAACGCGGTAAAAGATTCCGGCCTGAAAGGCCGCGGCGGCGCGGGTTTCTCCACCGGCCTGAAGTGGAGCCTGATGCCAAAAGACGAATCCATGAACATCCGTTACCTGCTGTGTAACGCCGATGAAATGGAGCCGGGCACCTATAAAGACCGCCTGCTGATGGAGCAGCTGCCGCACCTGCTGGTGGAAGGCATGCTGATCTCCGCGTTCGCGCTGAAAGCGTACCGTGGCTACATCTTCCTGCGCGGTGAGTACATCGAAGCGGCAGAAAACCTGCGTCGCGCGATTGCCGAAGCGACAGAAGCGGGTCTTCTGGGTAAAAACATCCTGGGTACCGGCTTTGACTTCGAACTGTTCGTGCACACCGGTGCCGGGCGTTATATCTGCGGTGAAGAAACCGCGCTGATTAACTCCCTCGAAGGCCGCCGCGCGAATCCGCGTTCCAAGCCACCGTTCCCGGCAAGCTCCGGCGTGTGGGGTAAACCGACCTGCGTCAACAACGTCGAAACCCTGTGTAACGTTCCGGCGATCCTCGCGAACGGCGTGGAGTGGTATCAGGGCATCTCCTCAAGCAAGGATGCCGGTACCAAGCTGATGGGTTTCTCCGGTCGCGTGAAGAATCCTGGCGTCTGGGAACTGCCGTTCGGTACCACCGCACGCGAAATTCTTGAAGACTACGCCGGCGGCATGCGCGATGGCCTGAAATTTAAAGCCTGGCAGCCGGGTGGGGCAGGGACAGACTTCCTGACCGAAGCCCACCTTGACCTGCCGATGGAATTCGAAAGCATTGGTAAAGCGGGCAGCCGTCTGGGTACGGCGCTGGCGATGGCCGTCGACCACGAGATCGGCATGGTCTCGCTGGTGCGTAACCTGGAAGAGTTCTTTGCCCGCGAGTCCTGCGGCTGGTGTACACCGTGCCGTGACGGTCTGCCGTGGAGCGTGAAGATCCTGCGCGCCATTGAGCGTGGCGAAGGCCAGCCGGGCGATATCGAGACGCTTGAGCAACTGTGTCGATTCTTAGGGCCAGGTAAAACCTTCTGCGCCCACGCACCGGGTGCCGTCGAGCCGCTGCAGAGCGCGATTAAATATTTCCGCGACGAATTCGAAGCAGGCATTAAGCAGCCGTTCAGCAATACCCATTCAATTAATGGTATTCAGCCGAACCTGCTGAAAGCGCGCTGGTAAAAACAGAATTTTGATTAACGCTCGGTTTCGGCCGAGCCAACTGGAAGCATGCTAATGGCTACGATTCATGTAGACGGCAAAGAATACGAAGTCAACGGGGCGGACAACCTGCTGGAAGCTTGTCTGTCTCTTGGCCTCGATATTCCGTACTTTTGCTGGCATCCGGCGCTGGGCAGCGTCGGTGCTTGCCGCCAGTGTGCGGTGAAGCAATATCAAAACGCGGAAGACACGCGTGGTCGCCTGGTGATGTCCTGTATGACGCCAGCCACCGAAGGCACCTTTATTTCGATTGATGACGAAGAAGCCAAACAGTTCCGCGAAAGCGTGGTGGAGTGGTTGATGACCAACCACCCGCACGACTGTCCGGTTTGTGAAGAGGGCGGTAACTGCCACCTTCAGGATATGACCGTGATGACCGGTCACAGCTTCCGTCGCTATCGCTTTACCAAGCGTACCCACCGTAACCAGGACCTTGGGCCGTTCATCTCTCACGAAATGAACCGCTGCATCGCCTGCTACCGCTGCGTGCGTTACTACAAAGACTATGCAGACGGTCAGGATCTGGGCGTGTATGGCGCACATGACAACGTCTACTTCGGTCGTCCTGAAGACGGTACGCTGGAGAGCGAATTCTCTGGTAACCTGGTAGAAATCTGCCCGACCGGCGTATTCACGGATAAAACCCACTCCGAGCGTTACAACCGTAAATGGGACATGCAGTTTGCGCCAAGCATCTGCCAGCAGTGTTCCCTCGGCTGTAACACCAGCCCGGGTGAGCGTTACGGCGAGCTGCGTCGTATCGAAAACCGCTACAACGGTACCGTTAACCACTATTTCCTGTGCGACCGCGGTCGTTTCGGCTATGGCTATGTGAATCTAAAAGACCGTCCGCGTCAGCCGGTTCAGCGCCGTGGCGACGATTTCATCACTCTGAACGCCGAGCAGGCGATGCAGGGCGCGGCAGATATTCTGCGCCAGTCGAAGAAAGTGATCGGTATCGGCTCTCCGCGCGCCAGCATCGAAAGCAACTTCGCGCTGCGTGAGCTGGTTGGGGCAGAAAACTTCTATACCGGCATCGCCCAGGGCGAGCAGGAACGTCTGCAGCTGGTACTGAAAGTGCTGCGTGAAGGTGGTATCCATACCCCTGCGCTGCGCGAAATCGAATCTTATGATGCGGTTCTGGTGCTGGGTGAAGACCTGACGCAGACCGGCGCACGCGCGGCTCTGGCGGTTCGTCAGGCGGTGAAGGGCAAAGCGCGTGAAATGGCAGCGGCGCAGAAAGTGGCCGACTGGCAGATTGCGGCAATCCTCAACATTGGCCAGCGCGCGAAGCATCCTCTGTTTGTGACCAACGTCGACAGCACCCGTCTGGACGATATCGCCGCGTGGACCTACTGCGCGCCGGTTGAAGATCAGGCGCGTCTTGGCTTTGCCATTGCCCACGCGCTGGACAGCAACTCCCCAGCCGTTGAGCTGGATCGCGACCTGCAAAACAAGGTCGACGTGATTGTTCAGGCCCTGGCGGGTGCGAAGAAACCGCTGATTATTTCCGGTACCAACGCCGGCAGCGCGGAGATCGTTCAGGCGGCAGCAAACGTTGCCAAAGCCCTGAAAGGCCGCGGTGCGGACGTTGGCGTGACCATGATTGCCCGTGCGGTGAACAGCATCGGTCTGGGTATGATTGGCGGTGGTTCGCTGGAAGAAGCATTAAGCGAACTGGAGTCCGGTTCCGCTGACGCCGTTGTGGTGCTGGAAAACGACCTGCATCGTCATGCGTCTGCCGCTCGCGTTGACGCCGCGCTCTCCAAAGCGCCGCTGGTAATGGTGATTGACCATCAGCGCACCGCGATCATGGACAAAGCACACCTGGTGCTCTCTGCGGCAAGCTTCGCAGAAAGCGACGGTACGGTTATCAACAACGAAGGCCGCGCCCAGCGTTTCTTCCAGGTTTATGACCCGGCGTACTACGACAGCAACACTGTGATGCTGGAAAGCTGGCGCTGGCTGCACTCCCTGCACAGCACCGTGCAGAGCCGTGAAGTGGACTGGACGCAGCTCGACCACGTTATCGACGCGGTAGTCGAAAAACTGCCTCAGCTGGCAGGCATTAAAGATGCCGCGCCTGAAGCAAGCTTCCGCATTCGTGGCCAGAAACTGGCGCGTGAACCGCACCGCTACAGCGGCCGTACCGCGATGCGCGCCAACATCAGCGTGCACGAACCGCGCCAGCCGCAGGATAAAGACACCATGTTCGCCTTCTCCATGGAAGGGAACAACCAGCCGTCTGCGCCGCGTTCGCAAATCCCGTTCGCATGGGCTCCGGGCTGGAACTCCCCGCAGGCATGGAACAAGTTCCAGGCTGAAGTGGGTGGCTCCCTGCGCCACGGCGATCCGGGCGTGCGTCTGATTGAAGCCTCCGAAACCGGTCTGGATTTCTTCACGACCGTACCGGCGAGCTTCCAGGCTCAGGATGGTCAGTGGCGTATTGCGCCGTACTACCATCTGTTCGGTAGCGACGAGCTGTCCCAGCGTTCACCGGTCTTCCAGACCCGTATGCCGCAGCCTTACATCAAGCTCAACCCGGCGGATGCCGCGAAGCTTGGCGTTAACGCGGGCGCGAACATCGCCTTTAGCTATGACGGCCAGACAATCAGCCTGCCGCTGATTATCTCCGAAGGTCTGACAGCAGGGCAGGTGGGTCTGCCGATGGGTATGCCTGGCATCGCGCCGGTTCTGGCGGGCGCGCGTCTTGATAATCTGCAGGAGGCAAAAGCATGAGTTGGTTAACGCCGGATCTTATCGACATCCTGCTGAGCATTCTGAAAGCGATTGTTATCCTGCTGGTGGTGGTCACCTGCGGTGCGTTCATGAGCTTTGGTGAACGTCGTCTGCTCGGTCTGTTCCAGAACCGTTACGGACCGAACCGCGTGGGTTGGGGTGGTTCACTCCAGCTGGTCGCGGACATGATCAAGATGTTCTTTAAAGAGGACTGGATCCCACGCTTCTCGGACCGCGTGATCTTTACTCTGGCTCCGATGATCGCCTTCACCTCGCTGCTGCTGGCGTTTGCTATCGTTCCGGTCAGTCCGACCTGGGTGGTTGCTGACCTGAACATCGGCATTCTGTTCTTCCTGATGATGGCAGGCCTCGCGGTTTACGCGGTGCTGTTCGCAGGCTGGTCCAGTAACAACAAATACTCGCTGCTGGGTGCGATGCGTGCTTCCGCGCAGACGCTGAGCTACGAAGTGTTCCTGGGGCTCTCCCTGATGGGCGTGGTGGCGCAGGCCGGTTCATTCAACATGACCGACATCGTCAATAACCAGGCCGACATCTGGAACGTTATCCCGCAGTTCTTTGGGTTTATTACCTTTGCTATCGCGGGCGTGGCCGTGTGTCACCGTCACCCGTTTGACCAGCCAGAAGCCGAACAGGAACTGGCCGACGGTTACCACATCGAATATTCCGGTATGAAGTTCGGTCTGTTCTTCGTGGGCGAGTACATCGGTATCGTCACCATTTCCGCGTTGATGGTAACGCTGTTCTTTGGTGGCTGGCATGGCCCGTTCTTACCGCCGTTCATCTGGTTCGCGCTGAAAACCGCGTTCTTCATGATGATGTTCATTTTGATTCGCGCAGCGTTACCGCGTCCGCGTTATGACCAGGTAATGTCCTTCGGCTGGAAAGTGTGCCTGCCGCTGACGCTCGTCAACTTGTTGGTAACGGCAGCTGTCATTCTCTGGCAGCAGCCATAAGGGGCTATAGACCATGACCTTAAAAGAATTACTGGTAGGCTTCGGTACCCAGGTACGCAGTATCTGGATGATCGGCCTGCACGCGTTTGCCAAACGCGAAACCCGGATGTACCCGGAAGAGCCGGTATATCTGCCGCCGCGCTACCGTGGCCGTATCGTGCTGACGCGCGACCCGGACGGTTCCGAGCGCTGCGTTGCCTGTAACCTGTGTGCGGTAGCGTGTCCGGTCGGCTGTATCTCTCTGCAGAAAGCAGAGACGGTAGACGGCCGCTGGTATCCTGAGTTCTTCCGCATCAACTTCTCACGCTGCATCTTCTGCGGTCTGTGTGAAGAAGCGTGCCCAACCACGGCGATTCAGCTGACTCCGGACTTTGAGCTGGGTGAGTACAAGCGTCAGGACCTGGTGTACGAGAAAGAGGATCTGCTGATTTCCGGTCCGGGCAAATACCCGGAATATAACTTCTACCGGATGGCGGGTATGGCAATCGACGGCAAAGATAAGGGCGAAGCAGAGAACGAAGCTAAGCCTATCGACGTCAAGAGCCTGTTACCGTAAGGAGAGGGCAATGGAATTCGCTTTTTATATCTGTGGCCTTATCGCCATCCTGGCCACGCTGCGAGTGATTACGCACACCAATCCGGTGCATGCGCTGCTGTACTTAATCATCTCGCTGCTGGCCATTTCCGGGGTGTTCTTCGCGCTGGGCGCGCACTTTGCCGGTGCGCTGGAAATCATCGTCTACGCCGGGGCCATCATGGTGCTGTTCGTATTCGTGGTGATGATGCTGAACCTGGGCGGCTCTGAAATTGAGCAGGAACGTCAGTGGTTAAAACCGCAGGTGTGGATTGGCCCGGCAATTTTGTCGGCCATCATGCTGGTGGTGATCGTTTACGCCATTCTGGGTGTTAACGATCAGGGCATCGACGGCACGCCGATTGGTGCGAAAGAGGTGGGTATCACGCTCTTTGGCCCATACGTTCTGGCGGTGGAACTGGCCTCAATGCTGTTGCTGGCAGGCCTGGTTGTAGCTTTCCACGTTGGCCGCGAAGAGCGTGCTGGCGAGGTGCTGAGCAACCGCACTGACGACCGCGCGAAAAGAAAAACGGAGGAGCGCGCATGATCCCCTTAACACATGGACTGATCCTCGCTGCGATTTTATTCGTTCTGGGTCTGACCGGTCTGGTTATCCGCCGCAATCTGCTGTTTATGCTGATCGGTCTGGAAATCATGATTAACGCCTCCGCGCTGGCCTTCGTGGTCGCCGGAAGCTACTGGGGCCAGACCGATGGTCAGGTGATGTACATTCTCGCTATCAGCCTCGCGGCTGCCGAAGCGAGTATTGGCCTGGCGCTGTTGCTGCAGCTCCATCGTCGCCGCCAGAATCTGAACATCGATTCAGTAAGTGAGTTGCGTGGATGAACATGCTTGCCTTAACCATTATTTTTCCGCTGATTGGCTTCGTGCTGCTGGCGTTTTCTCGCGGCCGCTGGTCCGAGAATCTGTCTGCAACCGTCGGCATGGGCTCTGTTGGCCTGGCCGCGCTGGTCACAGCGTATGCGGGTATCGACTTCTTTAACAACGGGCGTCAGCCTTTCAGCGTGCCGCTGTGGACGTGGATGTCGGTCGGTGATTTCAACATCGGTTTCAACCTGGTGTTGGACGGCCTCTCGCTGACCATGCTCTCCGTGGTCACCGGCGTTGGCTTCCTGATCCACATGTTTGCCTCCTGGTACATGCGCGGTGAAGAGGGATACTCCCGCTTCTTCGCCTACACCAACCTGTTTATCGCCAGCATGGTCGTTCTGGTGTTGGCCGATAACCTGCTGCTGATGTATCTGGGCTGGGAAGGCGTGGGTCTGTGTTCTTACCTGCTGATCGGTTTCTACTATACCGATCCGAAGAATGGCGCAGCGGCCATGAAAGCGTTCGTCGTGACCCGCGTGGGTGACGTCTTCCTCGCGTTCGCGTTGTTCATTCTCTACAACGAACTGGGCACGCTGAACTTCCGCGAAATGGTGGAACTGGCGCCGGCGCACTTCGAAGCAGGCAACAACATGCTGTGGTGGGCAACGCTGATGCTGCTGGGTGGTGCCGTGGGTAAATCCGCACAGCTGCCGTTGCAGACCTGGCTGGCCGACGCGATGGCGGGTCCAACCCCTGTCTCCGCGCTGATCCACGCCGCGACCATGGTAACTGCCGGTGTTTATCTGATTGCGCGTACCCATGGCCTGTTCCTGATGACCCCGGAAATTCTGCATCTGGTGGGTATTGTCGGTGCAGTTACGCTGGTGCTGGCGGGCTTTGCTGCGCTGGTGCAGACCGACATCAAGCGTGTTCTCGCATACTCCACCATGAGCCAGATTGGTTACATGTTCCTGGCGCTGGGCGTTCAGGCGTGGGACGCGGCCATTTTCCACCTGATGACGCACGCGTTCTTTAAAGCGCTGCTGTTCCTCTCGTCCGGTTCCGTCATCCTGGCCTGCCATCACGAACAGAACATCTTCAAGATGGGCGGACTGCGTAAGTCCATCCCGCTGGTGTATGTTTGCTTCCTGGTGGGCGGCGCGGCGCTGGCGGCACTGCCGCTGATCACCGCGGGCTTCTTCAGTAAGGACGAAATCCTTGCGGGCGCCATGGCGAATGGTCATATCAATCTGATGGTTGCGGGTCTGGTCGGTGCGTTTATGACCTCCCTGTATACCTTCCGTATGATTTTCATCGTATTCCACGGTAAAGAACAAATTCACGCTCACGCAGGTAAGGGGATCACTCACCACCTGCCGCTGATTGTGCTGCTGGTACTCTCCACCTTCGTTGGCGCGATGATTGTGCCTCCGCTGCAGGGCGTACTGCCAGACACTACCGAGCTTGAGCACGGTCGCGTTCTGACGCTTGAAATCACCTCCGGTGTGGTCGCTATCGCGGGCATCCTGATCGCTGCATGGCTGTGGCTGGGTAAACGCACGCTGGTCACTGCCGTTGCCAACAGCGCGCCGGGCCGTCTGCTGGGTACCTGGTGGTACAACGCGTGGGGCTTCGACTGGCTGTACGACATGATCTTCGTTAAGCCGTTCCTGGGCATTGCGTGGCTGCTGAAGCGCGACCCGCTGAACAGCCTGATGAATATCCCGGCGATCCTCTCGCGCTTTGCAGGTAAAGGCCTGCTGTACAGCGAGAACGGTTACCTGCGCTGGTATGTGGCGTCCATGAGCATCGGTGCGGTTGTCGTGCTGGCGCTGCTGATGGTGTTGCGTTGATCGTTAAGTGAATTTTATTCGAATTCGTTGAAAATCAGGCCCCTGCTGGGGGCCTTAAAAAGGAATGTAAATCGCCATGTTACTACCCTGGCTAATATTAATTCCCTTCATCGGCGGCTTCCTGTGCTGGCAGACTGAACGCTTTGGCGTGAAGATGCCGCGCTGGATCGCGCTGATCACCATGGGATTGACGCTCGCGCTTGGCCTGCAACTGTGGTTGCAGGGCGGTTACTCACTGACCCAGTCTGCGGGCATTCCGCAGTGGCAGTCTGAGTTTATCCTGCCGTGGATCCCGCGTTTCGGTATCACCATCCACCTGGCGATTGACGGTCTGTCGCTGCTGATGGTAGTGCTGACTGGTCTGCTCGGCGTTCTGGCGGTACTCTGCTCCTGGCGAGAAATCGAAAAATACCAGGGCTTCTTCCACCTGAACCTGATGTGGATCCTGGGCGGCGTGATCGGCGTGTTCCTTGCCATCGACATGTTCCTGTTCTTCTTCTTCTGGGAGATGATGCTGGTGCCGATGTACTTCCTGATCGCGCTGTGGGGCCACAAGGCGTCCGACGGTAAAACGCGTATCACGGCGGCAACCAAATTCTTCATCTATACCCAGGCGAGTGGTCTGGTGATGCTGATTGCGATTCTGGCGCTGGTGTTTGTTCACCACAACGCGACCGGCACCTGGACCTTCAACTACGAAGATCTGCTGAAGACGCCAATGTCCCACGGCGTTGAATACCTGCTGATGCTGGGCTTCTTCATCGCCTTCGCGGTGAAAATGCCGGTGGTTCCGCTGCACGGCTGGCTGCCAGACGCGCACTCTCAGGCACCAACGGCGGGTTCTGTTGACCTGGCGGGCATCTTGCTGAAAACGGCGGCCTACGGTCTGCTGCGCTTCGCACTGCCGCTGTTCCCGAATGCTTCCGCAGAGTTCGCGCCAATCGCCATGTGGCTGGGCGTAATCGGAATCTTCTACGGCGCGTGGATGGCCTTCACGCAGTACGACATCAAGCGTCTGATTGCCTACACCTCCGTTTCCCACATGGGCTTCGTGCTGATTGCTATCTACACCGGCAGCCAACTAGCGTACCAGGGCGCGGTGATCCAGATGATTGCGCACGGTCTGTCCGCAGCCGGCCTCTTCATCCTGTGCGGCCAGTTGTACGAACGTCTGCATACCCGCGACATGCGCATGATGGGCGGTCTGTGGAGCAAAATTAAGTGGCTGCCAGCGCTGTCCATGTTCTTCGCGGTGGCTACCCTGGGGATGCCGGGTACCGGTAACTTCGTCGGCGAATTTATGATTCTGTTCGGCAGCTTCAAAGTGGTACCGGTGATTACCGTGATCTCCACCTTTGGTCTGGTGTTCGCTTCCGTGTACTCGCTGGCGATGCTGCACCGCGCTTACTTCGGTAAAGCGAAGAGCGAAATTGCTGCTCAAGAACTGCCGGGGATGTCGCTGCGCGAGCTGTTCATCATCCTGCTGCTGGTCGTACTGCTGGTGCTGCTGGGCTTCTTCCCGCAGCCGATTCTGGATACCTCGCACAGCGCGATGGGTAACATCCAGCAGTGGTTTGTTAATTCTGCTTCTACTACAAGGCCGTAATTCGCCATGACAATAACTCCACAACAACTGATCGCGCTGCTACCGCTGCTGATCGTCGGATTGACGGTGGTGGTTGTGATGCTCTCCATTGCGTGGCGACGCAATCACTTCCTGAATGCCACGCTGTCGGTCATCGGACTGAACGCCGCGTTAGTCTCTCTCTGGTTTGTTGGCCAGGGTGGGGCGATGGACGTAACCCCGCTGATGCGCGTTGACGGCTATGCCATGCTTTACACCGGTCTGGTGCTGCTGGCGAGCCTGGCGACCTGTACCTTTGCGTACCCGTGGCTTGAAGGCTACAACGACAACAAAGAAGAGTTTTACCTGCTGGTTCTGATTGCCGCGCTGGGCGGCATTCTGCTGGCGAATGCCAACCACCTGGCCGCGCTGTTCCTCGGTATTGAGCTGATCTCTCTGCCGCTGTTCGGCCTGATTGGTTACGCCTTCCGCCAGAAGCGTTCTCTGGAAGCGAGCATCAAGTACACCATTCTGTCTGCTGCTGCGTCCTCGTTCCTGCTGTTTGGTATCGCGCTGCTGTACGCACAGTCCGGTAACCTCTCCTTCATGGCGCTCGGCAAGAGCCTCGGTGATGGCATGCTGCATGAGCCGCTGCTGCTGGCGGGTCTGGGTATGATGATCGTTGGCCTCGGCTTCAAGCTCTCTCTGGTTCCGTTCCACCTGTGGACGCCAGACGTCTACCAGGGCGCTCCGGCGCCGGTGTCGACCTTCCTGGCGACGGCGAGCAAAATCGCTATCTTCGGTGTGGTCATGCGTCTGTTCCTGTACGCGCCGGTCGGTGACAGCGAAGCGGTTCGCGTGGTGCTGGGCATTATCGCGTTCGTCTCCATCATCTTCGGTAACCTGATGGCGCTGAGCCAGACCAACATCAAGCGTCTGCTGGGCTACTCGTCCATCTCTCATCTGGGCTACCTGCTGGTGGCGCTGATTGCGCTGCAGAGCGGTGAGATGTCAATGGAAGCCGTGGGCGTGTATCTGGCAGGTTACCTGTTCAGCAGCCTCGGCGCCTTCGGCGTGGTGAGCCTGATGTCCAGCCCGTACCGTGGCCCGGATGCCGATTCACTGTTCTCCTACCGTGGTCTGTTCTGGCACCGTCCGATCCTGTCCGCGGTGATGACAGTGATGATGCTCTCTCTGGCGGGTATCCCAATGACGCTGGGCTTTATCGGTAAGTTCTACGTGCTGGCCGTTGGTGTGCAGGCACACCTGTGGTGGCTGACTGCGGGCGTGGTGATTGGCTCCGCGATTGGCCTCTACTACTACCTGCGCGTGGCGGTGAGCCTGTATCTGAGTGCGCCTCAGCAGCTCAACCGTGATGCGCCATCCAACTGGCAGTACAGCGCCGGGGGTATCGTGGTACTCATCTCCGCGCTGCTGGTGCTGATCTTCGGTATCTATCCGCAGCCGCTGATTGATATTGTGCAGCGAGCGATGCCATTAATGTAAAAACAAAAAACCCGCCTCGGCGGGTTTTTTATGGTTTGCGCCCTCTCCCTGTGGGAGAGGGATGGGGTGAGGGCACCAGCCCGCACAGGACTTAAGCCAGCTGTTTCCTGCTAATCAACGGCCCGTCAATCTTCTTCATCGAGCGGTCCAGCACCTCTTCAATCACCGACGACAGCTCGTTCAGCTCAAACTTCGCCACATACCCGTCCGCCTTCACCTTGCGAATATGATCTTCGTTAGCGTTGCCGGAAAGGGACGAGTGGATCACCACCGGAATATCCTTCAGGACCGGGTCGGTTTTGATTTTGCGCGTCAGCGTAAATCCGTCCATCTCCGGCATTTCGAGGTCGGTCAGCACCAGGGCGATCTTGTCTGTGATCGGCACACCCTCAGCCTGCGCCTGAGCGGCCAGCACACCAATTTTCTCCCACGCGTCTTTACCGGTGATGTGCAACTGCGCCGGGATCTCCATCGCCTGCAGACCTTTCTCCAGCATCGAACGCGCTACTTTGGAATCTTCCGCCACAATGGCGACCGAACCCGGTTTGATGTTGAATTTGGTAGTCTTGAGATTGGTCGCGTGCAGATCGTGATTGGCCGGGGTGATGTCATACAGGATCTGCTCAACGTCAAGCACCATCGCCAGATCGTTGGTATCCGTTTTCTCATCGAGGCAGGCAATGCTGGTGATATAGCGGCCGCTGACGGCGGTTTCCGCCGCGTGCACCTGCTTCCAGTCCAGACGCATGATGTTCTCAACTGATTCCACGGCAAAGGCCTGCACGCTGCGAGCGTATTCGGTGATCAGCAGGATGTTCAGCCCGGTGGTGGGCTTACAGCCCGCCACGGCGGCCAGGTCGATCACCGGGATCACCTGATCGCGTATATTCACCATCCCCATCAGCGGTGATTTCATCCCGGCGGGTTTTGTGAATTCCGGCATCGGCACAATTTCACGCAGCTTAAAAACGTTAATGCCAAACAGCTCGGATTTATTTTCGTTCAGAGAGGTGCCAAGACGGAACAGCAACAGTTCAAAACGGTTCGACAGGGTGAGATTCGCCCTGTCATCAATATCTTTCTGGAAATTATCCATTCTACCCTCGAGAGAAATGCTGACCTTTTAATCGTTATCGGCATTCTGAGAGAAAAATGAAGGGCTAAACGCTGACCTTAGCGAAATCTTCGGCCAGCTCGCACGCCGGGAACACCGCCAGGCACTCTGCCAGCAGGCTTGCGCACCCCCGCGCGTCGTAGCGGGAGCTAACATGAGTGACGATCAGTCTCCCTACACCCGCATCACGGGCAAGCTGCGCCGCCTGACGCGTTGAGCTGTGGCCGCGGCCGTTGGCTTTCTCTTCCATCGCCGTCTCCAGCGTGGCTTCGTGCACCATCACGTCCACGCCCTCGGCAAGCGTGAGCGCCGTCGGGCAGGGGGCCGTATCGCCAAAAATCGCCAGTTTTCTGCCTGGCTGCGGTGCGGCGAGATAATCCTGGCCGTTGATGACGCGTCCGTCCTCCAGCGTGACGGTCTCGCCCTGTTTGAGTCGCTGGAACAGCGGACCGGGTTTTACGCCGTCGGCCATCAGCGCGGCGGCATCCAGCGCGCCGGGTTTGTCATGCGCTTCAACACGGTAGCCATAGCATTCCACAGGATGATTGAGCGGTTGAGCACTAACCCGATAATCTCCGTCATCGAATACCTGGCCTTCGGTAATCTCAACCACCTCCAGCGGATAATCGGTCCACGACCCGCTCAGGCGCAGCGTGGTTTCAACAAATTCACGAATACCCGCAGGTCCGTAAATCGTCAGCGGGTTGGCGTTACCGGCCATAGAGCGGCTGCACAGCAGGCCGGGAAGGCCAAACAGATGGTCGCCATGAAGATGAGTAATAAAAATTTTGTCCAGCTTGCCGGGGTGATACGAGGTATGTAACAGCTGATGCTGCGTCCCCTCACCGCAGTCAAACAGCCACAGCCCGCCGCGGGTGGGATGCTTAAGATCCAGCAGAATTGCCGTCACGTTTCGTGAGCGGGTTGGCACGCCAGCGGACGTACCCAGAAAAATCAGTTCCATAACGCAATCAGCCCTTTGCTGAACGGGGAGGGGTTTAGTATAACGTGATGAACCCCAGGAAGGAGAAAGAGATGATCCAGTGGCAAGATTTACATCATAGTGAGCTCACCGTTCATTCGCTCTACGCGCTGCTTAAACTGCGCTGCGAAGTGTTTGTGGTTGAACAGACCTGCCCGTATCAGGACATCGACGGCGATGACCTCGTTGGCGAAAACCGCCATATCCTTGGCTGGAAGGATGACGAACTGGTGGCGTATGCGAGGATTCTGAAAAGCGAGGACGATGTCGAGCCCGTCGCGATAGGTCGGGTTATCGTCAGCGGTAACGCGCGCGGTGAAAAGCTGGGCTATCGGCTGATGGAAAAAACGCTGGAGGCGTGCCAAAAACAGTGGCCGGACAAGGCGTTATACCTGGGCGCGCAGGCACACCTGCAATCCTTCTACGGTCATTTCGGTTTTATGCCGGTCACCGACATCTACGACGAAGACGGTATTCCGCACATCGGCATGGCGCGCGAAGCGAAACAGGCGTAATGGCGCGTCGTTGTCTATAGTTAGCGGACTGGTGTACTAACATGGAGAAAAATATGTCATTTCAATCCTGGGATACCCGTATCGACGACGACCTGACCTTACTGAGCGAAACGCTGGAAGAGGTGTTACGTTCCTCAGGCGACCCTGCCGATCAGAAATATATCGAGCTGAAAGCCCGTGCAGAGCAGGCGCTCCACGACGTTAAAAACCGCGTCAGCCATGCGTCTGATACGTATTACTACCGCGCCAAAAAAGCGGTTTATCGTGCCGATGACTACGTCCATGAAAAACCGTGGCAGGGCATTGGGGTGGGGGCAGCCGTAGGGCTGGTGCTGGGGCTGCTGCTGGCCCGTCGTTAAGGCGCTTAACCACTCCCTATACGTGGGTACTGATATTTCTTATGGTACCCCGTATAATATGAGGTTTTAACAGGGAGAGGTTCGCGTGAATTCGATTTTCCTCGCGCTGGAGCACCTGCGTACCCAGCTTGCGCAAGCGTTACCTGCAACATCCGGTCTGCGTCAATTCGACGTCTCTTTCCCGTTAAACGATGCCTTCGATCCCCTCGCCTGGCTGGGCGAGCAGCAGTGCTATCCGCAGTTTTACTGGCAACAGCGTAACGGCGATGAAGAGCTGGCCGCGCTGGGAGCGGTTACCCAATTCTCCTCTCTGGCGTTAGCCTCGCAGTTTTTGCGCGCGCAACACGCGCCTGAAGATACCCGTATCTGCGGCCTGAACGCGTTTAACCCGGAGCAGGGCAGCCTCTTTTTACCGCGTCTGCTGTGGCGTCGTACCGCTGGCCACGCCACGTTGCGCCTGCAGCTGTGGAGCGACAGCTCGCTTGAGGACGATGCCGACACCGCGCGTGCGCTCTTACAGCAACTCCTTCCCGCAAAACCCATCCGTCCGCTCTCCGTGCAGGTTGAGCGCGAAACCCATCATCCGGAAAAACCGCAATGGCTTAGCCTTATCGGCAAAGCGACAGAGACGATTGCACGCGGTGATTTCGAAAAGGTGGTTCTCGCCCGCGCAACCGATTTGCAGTGTAAACAGCGCGTTAACCCCGTCGCGCTGATGGCCGCCAGCCGCGCCCTGAATTTAAACTGCTATCATTTTTGCATGATATTCGACGCCAGCAATGCGTTTCTCGGCTCCACGCCAGAGCGTCTCTGGCGGCGGCGCGGCAAGCTGCTGCGCACCGAAGCGCTGGCGGGCACCGTTGCCAGCCATACTGACGATAAGCAGGCGCAGCGTCTCGGCGAGTGGCTGCTGAATGACGATAAAAACCAGCGCGAAAATATGCTGGTGGTGGAGGATATATGCCAGCGTCTTCAGCACCATACGCAGACGCTGGAGGTGTTGCCGGCTCAGGTCGTCCGCCTGCGTAAAGTGCAGCATTTACGCCGCTGTATCTGGACCGAGCTTAAGCAGGCCGACGATGAGCTGTGCCTGCACGTGCTCCAGCCGACGGCGGCGGTAGCCGGGCTACCGCGACAGCCTGCGCGTGAGTTTATACAGCACGTAGAACCCTTCAACCGCGAGTGGTACGCCGGCTCAGCCGGGTATTTATCCCCCGAGCAAAGCGAGTTCTGCGTGGCGCTGCGCTCTGCGCGCGTCCGGGAAGACGCCCTGCGGCTCTACGCCGGGGCGGGCATTGTCAGCGGGTCTGACCCGGAGCAGGAGTGGCAGGAGATTGAAAACAAAGCTGCCGGATTGCGCTCTCTGCTCCTAAGGGATTAATACAGATTCGCGCAATCCCGATTCATATCAAAATTCCAATTTTTTCTATTATTTATACTGTGTCGCATTCTTGATACCGGACAATCTCATGTCAGTAAGTTCTTTTAACCGACGCTGGGCGGCGGTGATCCTTGAAGCCCTGACGCGCCATGGCGTCAGGCACGTGTGTATTGCACCGGGTTCTCGTTCAACGCCGCTGACGCTGGCAGCCGCTGAAAACCGGGCGTTGATTCACCACACCCATTTTGACGAACGCGGCCTTGGCCATCTCGCGCTCGGGCTGGCGAAGGTTAGCAAAGAACCCGTGGCGGTGATCGTCACCTCCGGTACCGCCGTGGCGAACCTCTATCCGGCACTGATTGAAGCCGGGTTAACCGGTGAAAAGCTGATCCTGCTGACGGCCGACCGCCCGCCTGAGCTAATCGACTGTGGCGCCAATCAGGCCATACGCCAGCCGGGACTGTTTTCTTCGCATCCCTCACAGACGGTTTCGTTACCGCGTCCTACCCAGGATATTCCGGCAAGCTGGCTGGTCTCCACCGTCGATCACGCCATGGCAACATTGCGCAGCGGGGCGCTGCATATCAATTGCCCGTTTGCCGAACCGCTTTACGGGGAGCTGGACGATACCGGTATTGACTGGCTGCAGTCACTCGGCGACTGGTGGCAGAGTGAAAAGCCGTGGCTGCGCGAGCAGACGCATCTTGAGAGCGCGAAGCAGCGCGACTGGTTCTTCTGGCGGCAGAAGCGCGGCGTGGTTATCGCCGGGCGCATGAGCGCCGCCGAAGGCAGGCGGGTCGCCGAATGGGCGCAAACCCTTGGCTGGCCGCTGATTGGCGACGTGCTTTCCCAGACCGGTCAGCCGCTGCCGTGCGCCGATCTCTGGCTGGGTAACGCGAAAGCGGTTACTGAGCTTTCACAGGCGCAGATTGTGGTCCAGATCGGCGCAAGCCTTACCGGCAAACGTCTGCTGCAGTGGCAGGCGACCTGCACGCCTGAAGAGTACTGGGTGGTGGACGCGCTGGAAGGGCGGCTCGACCCGGCGCACCATCGCGGCCGTCGTCTGGTGAGCGAAATTGACAGCTGGCTGGAACTGCACCCGGCGGAAAAACGTCAGCCCTGGGCGGTGGCGATCCCGGAGCTGTCGCGTCAGGCGTGGGAAATCACCAAAGCGCGCTGTGAGGCATTCAGCGAAGCCGGGCTGGCGCACCGTATTCGCCAGTACCTGCCTGAACAGGGCCAGTTGTTTGTCGGCAACAGCCTCGTCGTGCGGCTGATTGACGCCTTTTCGAAGCTGCCGGCGGGCTATCCGGTTTACAGCAACCGTGGCGCCAGCGGCATCGACGGGCTGATCTCGACGGCGGCAGGCGTGCAGCGCGCCAGCGCGAAATCGACGCTGGCGATCGTGGGCGATCTTTCCGCGCTCTACGATCTCAACGCGCTGGCGCTGCTGCGTCAGGCATCTGCACCGTTTGTGCTGATTGTAGTCAATAATAACGGCGGGCAGATCTTCTCCCTGTTACCGACGCCCCAGAGCGAGCGCGAGCGCTTCTATCTGATGCCGCAGAACGTGCAGTTTGAACACGCCGCGGCGATGTTTAGCCTGAAATACCATCGTCCGGAAAGCTGGGAACAGCTGGATGCGGCGTTAAGCACCGCCTGGAAGCAGCCGGGCGCGACGCTGATTGAGCTGGTGGTGAACGAGGCCGACGGCGCGCAGACCCTGCAAAGCCTGCTGGCGCAGGTGAGCCAGCTGTGATCCTCTCGGGCGTGCAGCAGGCCGGAAAGCCAGGCTATCCCTGGCTGGTCTTTTTGCACGGTTTTTCCGGCGACTGCCGCGAGTGGCAGGATGTCGGGAAGACGCTCAGCGAGTATCCCCGGCTCTATCTTGACCTGCCGGGCCACGGTGAGTCAGGGGAGATAACCGTGACGGGGTTCGACGAGATGAGTCATTTGCTCACCCGAACCCTTCTTAGTTACAACATACTAAACTTCTGGCTGGTGGGGTACTCCCTCGGCGGCCGCATTGCGATGTTTCATGCCTGCCAGCAGCCGAAGGGGCTGCTTGGGGTGATTGTTGAAGGTGGGCATCCGGGCCTGCAGGATGAGAACGAGCGCACTGCGCGGCGGTTATCCGACCATCGCTGGGCAACGCGTTTTCGCACCGAACCGCTGGAAACGGTTTTTACCGACTGGTATCAACAGCCCGTGTTTGCCACCCTCACAGACGACCAGCGCAAGGCGCTTGTTACCCTGCGCACCCAGAACAACGGCGCGACGCTGGCGAAGATGCTCGACATAACATCGCTGGCCGTGCAGCCCGATTTGCGTGCCGCGATTAGCGTATGCAATTTCCCTTTTGACTATCTCTATGGTGAACGGGATGAGAAGTTCGCGGCCCTGGCCGCTGAGCTGGACGCCGTTCGTCATGTGATTCCCAACGCCGGACACAACGCCCACCGGGAAAACCCCGACGCGGTTGCCGCGAGTCTGGCTCAGATACTGCGTCTTCGAATAAAGGACACTCTATGATCTATCCTGATAAAAACATGCTTTACGCCCCGGTTGAATGGCAGGACTGCTCCGAAGGCTACACCGACATTCGTTACCACAAATCCACCGACGGCATTGCCAAAATCACCATCAACCGTCCGCAGGTGCGTAACGCCTTCCGTCCGCTGACCGTCAAAGAGATGATTCAGGCCCTGGCGGATGCGCGCTACGACGACAGCATCGGCGTGATTGTGCTGACCGGCGAAGGTGAGAAAGCCTTCTGCTCCGGTGGCGATCAGAAAGTGCGTGGCGACTACGGCGGATATCAGGACGATGCGGGTACGCACCACCTGAACGTGCTCGATTTCCAGCGCCAGATCCGCACCTGTCCGAAACCGGTGGTGGCGATGGTGGCGGGTTACTCCATAGGCGGCGGCCACGTGCTGCACATGATGTGCGACCTGACTATCGCCGCGGAAAACGCCATCTTCGGCCAGACCGGCCCGAAAGTAGGCTCTTTCGACGGCGGCTGGGGCGCGTCCTACATGGCACGCATCGTCGGGCAGAAAAAAGCCCGCGAAATCTGGTTCCTGTGCCGTCAGTACAACGCTCAGGAAGCGCTGGATATGGGCCTGGTCAATACCGTGGTGCCGATTGCCGATCTCGAAAAAGAGACCGTGCGCTGGTGCCGCGAAATGCTGCAAAACAGCCCGATGGCGCTGCGCTGCCTGAAGGCCGCGCTCAACGCCGACTGTGACGGTCAGGCGGGCCTGCAGGAGCTGGCGGGCAACGCCACCATGCTGTTCTACATGACTGAAGAGGGTCAGGAAGGACGCAACGCGTTTAACGAAAAACGCCAGCCGGACTTCAGCAAATACAAACGGAACCCGTAATGCGTCGCGCGCAGGTTTATCGCTGGCAGATACCGATGGACGCGGGCGTGGTGCTGCGTGAAAGGCGGTTAAAAACCCGTGACGGCTTCTTCGTCCATCTGCAGCAGGACGAGCGGGAAGGCTGGGGCGAGATTTCACCTCTGCCGGGCTTTAGCCTGGAGTCGCTGGATGACGCGCAGGCTGCGCTGCTGGCATGGGCAAAGGCGTGGCGTGAGGGCACAAACCTGGCGTTGCCGGACGCGCCTTCTGCGGCGTTTGGTATCAGCTGCGCGCTGGCGGAGCTGGACGGCAGCCTGCCGAAAGAGGCTAATTACCGCTCGGCACCGCTCTGCACGGGAGACCCGGACGAGCTGTTCGCGCAGCTCTCCGCCATGCCGGGCGAGAAAGTGGCGAAAATTAAAGTCGGTCTCTACGAAGCGGTGCGCGACGGAATGGTCGCTAACCTGCTGCTGGAAGCAATCCCCGATCTGCACCTGCGTCTGGATGCCAACCGCGCCTGGACGCCGCTTAAGGCGCAGCAGTTCGCGAAGTACGTCAACCCGGCGTACCGCAGCCGCATTGCCTTCCTCGAAGAACCGTGCAAAACCCGCGATGATTCGCGCGCATTTGCCCGCGACACGGGGATTGCTATCGCCTGGGATGAAAGCCTGCGCGAGGACGATTTTGAATTTGTCGCCGAGCCCGGCGTCAGCGCGGTGGTGATTAAGCCAACGTTGACCGGCAGCCTGGCGAAGGTGCGCGAGCAGGTCGCGGCGGCGCACGCGCTGGGGCTGACGGCGGTGATCAGCTCGTCGATTGAGTCCAGCCTTGGGCTGAGTCAGCTGGCGCGCATTGCCGCCTGGCTAACGCCGGACACGGTTCCTGGCCTCGACACGCTTAATCTGATGCAGGCGCAGCTTATCCGCATGTGGCCGGACAGCGCGCTGCCGTGCCTCGACGCAGAGGCGCTGGAGCCGTTGCTATGAGCTTTACCGACTGGCCCTGGCGGCACTGGTGCGCGCGTTTTGCCGATAAACCGGCCCTGAGGCTGAATGACGAAGTGCTCACCTGGCGCCAGCTGTGCGCGCGCGTCGACCACCTTGCGGCAGGTTTTCATCAGCAGGGTGTTGAAGAGGGCGACGGCGTACTGCTGTTGGCCTATAACCACCCGCAAACGCTGCTGGCATGGCTGGCGCTGCTGCAGTGCGGGGCGCGTATTCTTCCCGTTAATCCGCAGCTGCCGCGTCCGCTGCTTGACGTGCTGATCCCGCAGATGACGCTGCGCTTTGCGCTGGTGCTGGACGGCCGCTACGACGGTCTTTATGCCCTGAGCATGCGCGAGCCAGCGGATACGTACTGCGCTGCGTGGCAACCGACGCGGCTGGCCTCCATGACGCTGACTTCCGGATCCACCGGGCTGCCGAAGGCGGCGGTGCATACCTGCGACGCCCATCTTACCAGCGCTCGCGGCGTGCTGTCGCTGATGCCTTACGGAGATAACGACGACTGGCTGCTTTCGCTGCCGCTGTTTCACGTTTCCGGCCAGGGGATTTTATGGCGCTGGCTGCTGGCCGGTGCGCGCTTAACCGTGCGCGAGAAGCTGCCGCTGGAGCAGGCGCTGCGCGGCTGCACCCACGCCTCGCTGGTGCCGACCCAGCTCTGGCGTCTGCTGAATAGCGAAAGCCACATCGAATTGAAAGCGGTTTTGCTTGGCGGGGCGGCCATTCCCGTGACGCTGACGAAAAAGGCCCGGGAGCAGGGGATTCGGACGTACTGCGGCTACGGCCTGACCGAGTTTGCCTCTACCGTTTGCGCAAAAGAGGCTGACGGCGATCCGGATGTGGGCTGTGTGCTGCCGGGCAGAGAGGTGCAGGTCGTTAACGGTGAAGTCTGGATCAAAGCGCAAAGCATGGCTTCCGGCTACTGGCGGGACGGCGCGCTAATTCCGCTGACCAACGCGCAGGGCTGGTTCGCCACCCGCGATCGCGGGGAATGGCATGGCGACCGTCTGACGATTTTAGGCCGAATGGACAACCTCTTTTTCAGCGGAGGAGAGGGGATCCAGCCGGAATCGCTGGAGCGCGTTATCGCCGCGCACCCGCAGATTAACCAGGTGTTTATCGTCCCGCTGGATGACGCCGAGTTTGGACAGCGCCCGGTAGCGGTGGTGGAGTGCGAGCCGGGAACGGATATCACCCGTCTCCCGACCTGGGTACAGGGCAGGCTGGCACGCTTTGAGCAGCCTGTTCACTGGCTGGTGCTGCCGGCTGAGCTAAAAAATGGCGGGATTAAGATCTCCCGCCAGGCGTTAAAACAGTGGGTGAATGCCCAGCTGTCCGTGTAGTTAGCCGATATCCGGCTCCGGTTTGCGCTGGCGACGACGCAGCAGGCGCAACACCGGCGGCACCACAATCACCATTACTGCCAGCGCTAACAGAACCTTCGCGACGCTGCTGTCCCACAGTATCGACACATTGCCATTGCTGATGGACAGGGCGCGGCGCAGGTTCTGCTCCAGCATCTCACCCAGCACAAAGCCCAAAATCAGCGGTGACATCGGGAAGTGCATTTTTCGCAAGATGTAGCCGAACACGCCCAGGACCACCATCAGCACCAGGTCAAACGTGGTGCTGTGTACCGCGTACACCCCCACCGCAGAGACGGCGGCAATGGCGGGCACAAGGAACCACAGGGGAATGGTTAGCATGCGGGTGAACAGCCCAATCAGCGGGATATTCATTACCAGCAGCATCACGTTAGCGATCAGCAGCGCGGCAATCAGCCCCCAGACAATATCGGGCTGCTCGGTAAACATCGCCGGGCCGGGCGTGATGTTGTAGAGCGTCAGCGCGCCCATCATCACCGCCGTGGTGCCGGAACCCGGCACGCCCAGGGTCAGCATCGGGATAAACGAGCCGCAGGCCGAGGCGTTATTAGCCGCCTCAGGCGCGGCGACGCCGCGAATATCCCCTTTACCAAAGCTGTCGCTGTTGCCGCTGAGCTTCTTCTCGGTCATGTAGGTGATGGCACTGGCGATAGTGGCCCCGGCGCCCGGCAGGATGCCGACGAAGAAGCCAATCACCGACGAGCGCAGCGTGGCGCCGATGCACTGCGCGCCCTCTTTAGCGCTAAAGAGCATCCGGCCGGTTTTGCGCACCAGCGTCTGCCCGCTGCTGGTATGCTCCAGCATCAGTAAGATCTCAGACACAGAGAACAGGCCGATCACGACCACGATGAACTGCACGCCGTCGGACAGGTGAACGCTGTCGAAGGTAAAGCGATAAACCCCGGTGTTAGCATCCACGCCGACGGTGGCTAACCCTAAGCCAATCAGCGCGGACAAAAACGACTTCAGCGGATTTTGCGCCATCATGCTGCCGAGGCAGGCAATGGCGAACACCATGAGGGCAAAATATTCTGCCGGACCAAATGCCAGCGACCACTGGGCCAGCGCAGGCGCAAACAGAATGATGCCGCCAATGGCAATCATTGAGCCAAAGAATGAACTAACTGCAGAGATGGAGAGCGCCACGCCGCCGCGTCCCTGTCGCGCCATCGGGTAGCCGTCCAGCGCGGTCATGATCGCCGCCGCATCCCCCGGCACGTTAAGCAGGATTGACGAAATGCGTCCGCCATATTCACAGCCGATATAGACCGTTGCCAGCAGGATCAGCGCCGACTCCGCAGGCAGATGCAGGGCAAACGCCAGCGGGAGTAAAATCGCCACGCCGTTGATCGGCCCAAGGCCCGGCAGCAGGCCGACAATCGTCCCCACGAAACAGCCTATCAGGGCGATCACCAGGTTTTCCGGGGTCATCGCCACGGCGAACCCCTGCGAGAGGTAAATCCAGGTATCCATAGCGTGCTCCGTTAATTAAGCCAGGCGCCGAGCGGTAAGGTCACGTCCAGCAGGCGGTCAAAGGCGTACCACAGTAAAATCCCCATCACCACGCCAGAGATCCCCGCAGCGGGGAGGGTGGCGTTAAACAGCATGCCGATGACCATCGTCAGGATAGCGGTTGCCACCGGGAAGCCGAGCCATTCAAAGCCCCAGGCATACATCAGCAGCACGATCACCATCACCAGCAGACGCTGCAGAATGCGACGCGGCGGCCACTCGACGGTATCCGGGTGGCGAAGTAGCAGCGCCACCGAGCAGAGCAGCATCAGGCCGACGATGCCCATCGGGAAGGGGCGAGGCCCCACGGGTTCATAGCTGTACTCGCTGTGGATCTGCCAGGCGACAAACATCCCGCCAACGCAGAGCAGCAGCCATATCCCGGCAAAAATACGATCGCTCATAGCGCCTCCGCTTATTTCGCCAGGCCAAAGGCTTTCGCCTGCTCGCGGTAGTCATTCACCTGTTTTTTCACGTACTCATCAAGCGGCTTACCGGTCAGGTTAAACTCAAACAGCCCGCGCAGATCACGCTGTTTCTTAAACTCTTCGGTCTGCTGAAGTTTGTTGAACGCGTCGACCCACCACTGGTACTCGGCATCGGTCACTTTTGGCCCGACGAAGAACCCGCGGATGATTGGCCAGACCAGGTTATAACCCTGCTCTTTGGCGGTCGGGACGTTCGCCAGCTGCCCCGGCAGTCGGTTTTCTGAGAAGACCGCCAGCACGCGGATTTTATCCCCGCTCAGGTACGGCACCATCTCGCTGAGATCGCCGGAAACGGCCTGAACGTGGTTGCCCATCAGCGCCGTGACCGGTTCGCCGCCGCCTTCAAAGGCCACGTAGCGCATCTTGTGCGGGTCAACCTTTGCCTGCTGGGCGAGAAGGGCCGCTTTCATCCAGTCCTGGCTCCCGATAGACGCCCCTGCGCCAATCACCACGCTGTTCGGATCTTTTTCCATAGCGGTCAGCAGATCTTTCAGGGATTTCCACGGGGAATCGGCACGTACGGCAATCATCCCGTAGTCGGTGCCGACGGTCGCCAGCCAGCGCACGTCGTCCACGCCGTAGCGGCCAAACTTGCCCTGCGACAGGTTCAGCAGCGAGCCGCCGGAGAAGGCCACCACCGTTCCCGCTTCTGCGGGTCGTTGTGCGACGATGGCGTTATAGGCCACCGCGCCCACGCCGCCGGGCATGTAGGTGACGCGCATCGGTTTCTCGATGGCCTTCGTCTCCAGCAGGCTGACCTGAATCAGTTTGCAGGTGAGATCGAAGCCGCCGCCCGGCTTGGCCGGGGCGATACATTCGGTACGGGACGGAGCGTCCTGGGCCTGAACGACAGAGGTACTCAACAGCAATACGCTTGCAGCAAGGGTAGAAAGTAATTGTTTTTTCATCGTTTATCCTCACGCCGGGGTACGGGTATGGGTCTTTTTTCTGATTATGTGAACCACCTTGTAGCGGTTCCGTTGCGTGATTGTTAAAACAATAACCTTTCATTTCCCTTTCAATGGGGCACCAACTTTACAGGATGTGACATGCGTCTCTTACTGGCAGAAGATAATCGTGAGCTGGCTCACTGGCTGGAGAAAGCGCTGGTGCAGGAAGGCTTTGCCGTGGACTGCGTCTCCGACGGGCGCGCCGCCGACCATCTGCTGCAGGGTGAAAATTACGCGGTTGCTATTCTGGACATCGGCATGCCCGGTTTTGACGGTCTCGAAGTGGTCCATCGCCTCAGAAAACGGGGGCAGACGCTGCCGGTGCTGTTTCTTACCGCCCGCAGCAACGTGGCGGATCGGGTGAAGGGACTGAACGCTGGCGCAGACGACTATCTGCCAAAACCGTTTGAGCTGGAGGAGCTTGACGCACGTCTGCGCGCCCTGTTGCGCCGAAGCGAGGGGCGGACGCAGGAGCGCCAGCGCCTTGGGGAGCTGGAGTATGACGACGAGGGCTTTTTCCTGCTGCGCGATGAACCGCTTTCCCTGACGCCGCGGGAGCTCTCCCTGCTGAAGGTGCTGATGCACCGCCGGACCCGTCCGGTTTCACGGCAGCAGCTTTTCGACCAGGTGTTCAGCCTGAACGACGACGTCAGCCCTGAAAGCATCGATCTTTATATTCACCGGCTGCGTAAGAAGCTGACCGGCAGCGGCGTGCGGATCACCACCCTGCGGGGGCTTGGTTACGTGCTGGAGTGCGGCGATGAGGTGGGTTAAGCCGCAGTCGCTCTACCTCCAACTGCTGCTTTTCCTGGGCCTGCCGCTGCTGCTGCTGTGGGGACTGTCGGCCTTTAACAGCTACGTCAGCGCGCTGCAGGCGGCCACGCAGGCCTACGACCGCACGCTGTTATCTTCTGCCCGCACCATCTCAGAGCGGCTGGAGGTGCACAACGGCAGGCTGGCGGTGGACGTGCCCTGGGTGGTGCTCGACAGCTTTGAGCTCAACATGAACGACCGGCTCTACTATAAGGTGGTCGACCCCGACGGCCGGGTGATCTCCGGCTATGACGATCTGCCGAAGATGCCGCCTGCGACGTCGCGCACCACCCTCTACCCGGCGCTGGCCTGGTTTTACCACACTGAATATCGCGGCCAGGCGATTCGGGTGGCGCGTCTGCTGCAGCCCGTAAATGAAGATAATATTTTTGGCATGGCGGAGATTTACGTCGCGGAGACGCTCCAGTCCCGCCGCTATCTCGCCAGCCAGCTGCTCTTTTCATCCTGGGTCTCGCAGGGGCTGCTGGTGCTGCTGACGCTGGTGCTGACCGCGTGGCTGCTGCGCCGCGTGCTGCGCCCAATGCGCCAGCTTTCGTCTCTGATGGTGCGGCGCGAGCCGGGCCTGCTCGCGCCTCTGCCGGAGCTGCTGCCCTGGTCGGAGACCCGGCTGCTGATTGTTGCCTTTAACCGCTATATCGACAGGTTGCGCGGCGTGCTTTCGCGGCAGGAACGCTTTAACGCGGATGCGTCGCACCAGCTCAAAACCCCGCTGGCGGTGCTTAAAACGCAGGTCTCCGTCGCCCTCACTCGCCAGGATCCCGCTCTGTGGCAGGAGAGCCTGCGGGCAATGAATGCCACCCTGGACGACACTATCGTGCTCACCGAGCGGCTGTTGCAGCTTTCAGCGGTGAAGGGCAAAGAGCAGGGGGAGCGTCAGTTTACGCCCGTGGATCTGGTTCAGGTGATGCAGAACTGCTGCTTCTCCCGGCTGGCGCAGGCGCGGAGCAAGGCGATCGATTTAGGGTATGACGGCGTACAGCAGCCGGTGATGATCGAAGGCGATGACGTTCTGCTGGGTGAGCTGTGCGCCAACCTGCTGGAGAACGCGATTAAATATACGCCTGCAGGCGGGACCGTGACCGTTTTCCTGCGCGTGGACGGCGGTGCCGTTGAGCTGAGCGTTGAGGACAGCGGACCCGGCATTGAAGAGGATCAGATCTACCAGGCGATGCTGCCGTTCCACCGGCTGGACAACGTCGGGGATGCCTCCGGTTCCGGGATTGGACTGGCGCTGGCGGGGGACATCGCCCGACTTCACCGCAGCCATTTGCAGCTGACCCGAAGCGGAACGCTGGGCGGCCTGTGCGTCAAAATGCGCTTTCTGCTGCTTACGTAAAAAAGCCGCAGGTTTCAAATCGTTACAATCTTCCTGTCCGCCGCACGCAGAGTGCTTGATCCCCGGGAGACTCAGGTTAAAATCTCGCGGTTTTGGGACTTCTCTATAATAATTATGCGGGATCGCGACAATGAAAAAAGTGGCATTACTGGGCCTCGGCCTGATGGTTGTATCTGCGGCGGCTAACGCCATTAGCGTTAATGGTTCGGCGGGTCAGGACTATACCCACCTCGGTTTTGGCATGGGCACGGAGACCTCCGGTCTGGCGATGACCGGCGGCTGGACCCACAACGACGACGACGGCGATGCGGCCAGCCTCGGCCTCGGTCTGAACATTCCTCTTGGCCCATTCCTGGCCACCGTGGGTGGTAAAGGTATCTATACCAACCCGAACGACGGTGATGAAGGGTATGCGGCGGCTGTGGGCGGCGGCCTGCAGTGGAAAATTGGCGACAGCTTTGGCCTGTTTGGTGAGTACTACTACTCTCCGGACTCTCTCTCCAGCGGCATCGACAGCTATGAAGAAGCCAACGCCGGCGCGCGCTGGACCATCATGCGTCCGATTACCCTCGAAGCGGGTTATCGTTATCTGAACCTGGCCGGTAAAGACGGTAACCGCGATAACGCGCTGGCTGATGGCCCGTATGTGGGCGTGAGCGCAGGCTTCTAATCGTTCCGGCGCGGCGTTCCGTCGCGCCAGTTTCTCTCATCTCCCTCCCACGTTTGCGCTATAGTGTTTTGACCAAATAAGCGGGAGAACACAATGATTAACGTGGAGATGTTATCCACCGGCGACGAAGTGCTGCATGGACAGATTATCGATACCAATGCTGCCTGGCTTGCCGATCTTTTCTTTGAGCAAGGATTACCGTTAACGCGCCGCAATACCGTGGGCGACAATCTTGAGTCGCTGGTCGCTATTCTGCGCGAGCGCAGCGAACAGTGCGACGTGCTGATCGTGAACGGCGGGCTTGGCCCCACCGGTGACGATCTCAGCGCGCTGGCCGCCGCGACCGCAAAAGGCGAAGGGCTGGTGCTGCAAGAGGCGTGGCTTTCGCAGATGGAGCGCTTCTTCTCCGAACGTGGCCGCGTCATGGCCCCCAGCAACCGCAAACAGGCTGAAATTCCCGCCAGCGCCGAGCTGGTTGATAACCCGGTCGGTACCGCATGCGGGTTCGCCATGCAGCTGAACCGCTGCCTGATGTTCTTCACGCCGGGCGTACCTTCCGAATTTAAGGTGATGGTCGAACAGCAGATCCTGCCGCGCCTTCGCGCTCGTTTTACCCTGCCAGAACCTCCTCTGTGCCTGCGCCTGACGACCTTTGGCCGCTCGGAAAGCGATCTGG
Organism: Enterobacter sp. MG-EB028; assembly: GCF_056673305.1. NCBI lineage: Bacteria > Pseudomonadati > Pseudomonadota > Gammaproteobacteria > Enterobacterales > Enterobacteriaceae > Enterobacter > Enterobacter sp. MG-EB028. The sequence continues at coordinate 3,317,173 of NZ_CP195079.1, read as the reverse complement.
CCCAGAGCCTCGATCTCCTCCCGTTGCCGCCGGGCGTGTCCATGGGCTATCGCTCCTCTATGCCGATCATTGAACTCAAATTAACAGGACCCGCTGCGCAGAAAGAGGCGATGCTGGCCCTGTGGCCCGAGGTGCAGCGCGTGGCGGGCGAAAGCCTGATTTTTGAAGGGACGGAAGGGTTACCCGTTCAGATTGCAAAACATCTCCAGACTCGCCAGCTCAGCGTGACCCTAAGCGAGCAGTTCACCGGTGGCCTGCTGGCGCTGCAGCTGTCGCGCGTCAACGCGCCGCTGCTCGCCAGCGAAGTGGTGCCGTTCCAGCAGGAGACCCTGGCGCAAACCGCCCGCTGGGCTTCCGAGAGAAGGGTGAAGCATTTTGCCGGTCTGGCGCTGTTTGTCGGCGGGCTGGATGAGGAATACCTCAACTTCGCGCTGGCGACGCCGGAAGGCACCTGGGCGCTGCGGGTGAAAATGAGCATCACCCGCCACAGCCTAGCGGTGCGTCAGGAGGTGTGCGCCATGATGGCGCTGAACATGCTGCGCCGCTGGCTCAACGGCAAAGAGGTTGCCAGCGAGCACGGCTGGATTAACGTTGTCGAGTCTTTGTTCGTTGAGTAACGCCTGTGCCGGGGCCTTTCGCCCCGGCTACGTTCAGCCCAGCGCTTTCGCCAGCAGGCTAATCGGATGTTCGCAGCGCTTGCTGGTGGACATCTCAATTTGCCATTTACAGGTTTCGCAGTCCGTCACCACGATATCCGCGCCGCTCTCTTCAATCTGGCGGAACAGCGGGGCGCCAATCGCCTGCGAGGTTTCGTAGTTTTCACGCTTAAAGCCGTAGGTTCCCGCGATGCCGCAGCAGCGCGAATCCAGCACCGTCAGCTCCAGGCCCGGAATAAGCCGCAGCAGCTCAAGCGTATAGAGCGACCAGCCCATTTTCTCCATATGACACGGCGTGTGATAGACCACTTTCAGTGGCAATGTCCCCAGCGGCAACGTCTGCCCGCCGTCCAGCTTGCGCCACAGGAAGCGCGTCGCCAGCTCGATGTGCTCGCGGAGTCCGGCGTTATCCACGTCCAGCAGGTGCGGATACTCATCGCGCAGGGTGAAGGTACAGGTGGACGAGGTCGCCAACACCGGCATGCCTTTGTCGACGATGGCTTCACGCAGGGAGGTGACATTGCTTTTGGCCTGCTTGCGCGCTTTATCGGTGAACCCGTTGGCAATCAGCGGGACGCCGCAGCACTTCTCCTTGCTGAGGAGCTGTACGCCGGTTCCCATGGCGTTAAGCACCTTCAGCAGGTCTTTACCCAGCTGCGGGTGGTTGTAATTCACATAGCAGCCGTGGAAAAAAGCCACCTGGTCGGCGTACTGCGCCTGTTCCGCCGCAACGGATTTGTACCAGCGGCGGAAGGTGCCGTGAGAATATTTCGGCAGGCTTCGGTGATGGTCAATCCTGAGCGTGGCATCCAGCAACTGGCGCACCGGTTTGAGCGATGTTGCGGCATTCACCAGCGGGGCAAAAGGCGTTGAGACGCTGCCCATCAGATCGGTATGGCTCAGAATGGCATCGCGAAGCGACGGCTTTTGCGTGCTGTAGCGCGCCCGGGCGCGCTGGATGATATCGCCGATTTTCACGTCCGACGGGCAGGCCACTTCGCAGCGTTTACAGTTGATGCAGTATTTCAGTGCCTCGTCGTACAGCTTGCCGTCCTTCAGGCGCAGGCGTTCACCGTCCGGCCCGGCCTGCTTTGGTCCAGGGTAGCGCGGATTCACGCCGCTGACCGGGCAGACGGTGGTACACACCGTGCATTTAATGCAGCTTTCAAAACGGGTGTCGTTCATTGTTCAGCCTCCACGCGCTGGCGAATCTGCCCGGCCACATACAGCGCCGTGACGGCGCAGACCCCGCCACCGCATCCCTGAGCGATGGGATCGTACCCGCCCAGCAGCGAGCCGATGGCAAAGAGATTGCTGACGGGCTTACCGGAAAGCTGCGGGTGCAGCCGGTTATCGACAATCACGCCAAACTGCTGCCAGGGCTGTGGCGTGAAGAAATCACTCTGATACCAGTCCGCGCGGGAGGCGCTCTGCCGGACATCCAGCCCCATGATGGCTTCCCGGATGCCCTCCCGGCTGCTCAGCAGCCCGTTGCTGAAGAAGCTGCCGCTCGCCAGCACCGTATAGCGGGCACGAAGGGGGATATCATCGTGGTTGCGCGTCCAGATTTCGCTCACCGCACCGTCGGTCAGGGTGATTTTTTTCACCTCGTCACCCGCCATCCACACGCCGCCCTGCGCCACAAACTGGCGCTGAAGCTGGGTGTGCAGGCGAATGCCGGGTACGGAAGGGGGCAGCGTGGGCAGCAGGCCGAGCGTGCAGGGCAGACGATCGGAAAGCCAGCGCCACAGGCGGTTGTCGTTTAAACCAAAGCAGGCGGGCATTAACAGGGCATCGCAGGTTTCGCCGAGCGGTTTGAGCGCGTCATACAGCAGCGGCCATTTGTCCTCGTTATCCAGAAAACGGGCGATATTCACCGCGCGAAACTCGCTCGGGTTGTCGCGCAGGACATCAAGCTCGGGCAGCTCTATTTCTGCCGTGTCGGCATTAACGCCCTGGCGACAGAGCGATGCCGCCGCGAGATGGGGCTGAAAATCCAGAAAGCCGCTAATACCCACCACCCGCACTCGTCCCGCGCTGACGGGGGCAACGGGAACCTCCTCCGGGCTGAGCCACGCGGAGCGCAGGGTGCCGAGCGGCGTAACGCGCAGATGGTTTTGCCTGGCGCTCCCCTTCAGACGCGCGCCGCTGTCCGCCAGCAGCGCTTCGGCTTCCAGCGCCAGGCGGTCAATATGCTGCGCGCCAATCAGGTGATAGGGGTGCTCCGGCGGCAGCTTATCGCGGTACGCTTCGTCCAGCAGATCCAGCGAGCCCGACGAGAAGTGCAGGGCGCTCTGGCCGCGGGTGATAATGGCGCAGCGCAGCCCCTGCTTCGTGAGTTTGATGCCGCAAAGCAAGCCTGCGAGCCCGCCGCCGACAATCACGGTATCAAATTTCATCGTGTTGCTCCTTCTCCAGGGCGCAAAGCCCCTGATAGACCCAGCGGGTAAATTCGCTTTCGCGTAGGGCATCCCCCCAGGCGACGGGCTGAATGCCTTTCCAGCGTTCGTTCAAAAACGCGCTGAGCTGATCGAGCGACTGGGTGGCGGTGGTGGTATGAAAACGCTGCAGCAGCCCGGCCGCACGGCAGGCGCACAGCTCGCCCTGGCAGGTGCCCATTCCGACGCGGGTGCGGCGGCGGAGATCGAGCAGGCTGTTGACCGTCAGGTTCTCTACCGCGTACTGCACTTCGCCTGCGGTAACGGCTTCGCACTCGCACACCAGGCTGCGGCTCAATCTTCCTTCACCGAGCCACTGTGGCGTTCTGTCGCCGTGGCGGTAGATGGCCGAACCGCGCAGCGGCGCCGGCAGGGAGATGATTTTTTGCAGCGTTTTTTCGGTAGACTGGCGCGATCCCGGTAGAGGCTGTTCTGCCGTGACGCACGGCTCGGTATTGCCGAGCTTGCGGCAGACGGCATTGGTTGCCCACTCCGCCATCAGGCGGTAGGTCATGAGCTTGCCGCCGGTGATGGTGATAAATCCGTCCATGCCGTCGCGCTCGGCGTGATCGAGCAGCACGATCCCCCGGCTGACGTTGCGTCCGCTCGGGTCGTTGTCGCTGGCGACCAGCGGACGCACGCCCGCGTAGGCGCGGAGAATACGCGTCAGCGCCATTACCGGGGCCAATTTTTCCCCTTCCCGCAGCAGGATGTCGACCTCTTCGGCGGTCACGCGGTTGTAGTCAATTTCGCTGTAGTCGACGTGGGTTGAGGTGGTACCGATTAACGAAATGGTGTCGCCCGGGACGAGGATATCGGCGTCGGACGGCTTGCGGCAGCGGTTGATCACGTGGTTATTGATGCGGTGGTCGAGGATCAGCAGCGAGCCTTTCGCCGGGAACATGCGCACCGACAGGTCGGCATACTCCGCAATGCGCTGGCCCCAGATCCCCGCCGCGTTGACCACCACGGCGGCATACAGCTCGCTGTGCTCGTTGTACTGCGTATCAAACACCCGCACGCCGCAGATGCGATGTCCCTCGCGAATAAGCCCGGTCACTTTATGTCCGGTCAGAATGTGCGCGCCATGCTCGCGGGCATCCAGCATGTTGGCGGCGGTCAGGCGGAACGGATCGACGGTGCCGTCAGGCACTTTCACCGCGCCGATAAGCGCCGGGTTCACCGACGGCTCCAGCCGCCGCGCCAGCGCCGGGTCGACGGCCTCGGCCTGAATACCCGCTGCAGTGCAGGCGGTTATAAAGGTTGACTGAAAGGCGAGGTCATCTTCGGGAAGCGTAATAAAGAGGCCGTCGGTCGGCTCAATGCAGTGGCGGGCGATGCGCTTGAGGATCTGGTTTTCAGCGATACATTCGCGCGCGGATTCACCGTCGGTAACCGCATACCGCGCGCCGCTGTGGAGCAGGCCGTGGTTTCGTCCGGTTGCGCCCGTGGCAATATCGTGGCGCTCCAGTAGCGTGACGCTTAAGCCGCGAAGGGCGCAATCGCGTGCGATGCCGGCGCCGGTTGCGCCACCGCCAATGATAATCACATCGCTGTAGCGTGGATCGTGAATTGTCATTGCCTTTCCTCTATGTTCGTTTTTTAGCATTTAGCCACATAGATCGTGTGGTTTGTTTGATTTCGAACATAAACGCGCGAAATTCGAAACTGAAACGTGATTTCATGCGCTTTTTTGCGCATTCTGTCATATTTCTGTAACAATCTGTGCGTTGATTCACAGTAACAAACCGCATGTTTTTTTAACATCCCCGCCTCTGTAACCGGGCACGAGATGCCTGGTCATTTTTTGAAAGGCCACGGAGGCTGTTATGCTCAGTATCTTCAAACCTGCGCCACACCGGGCGCGTCTGCCAGAGGCAGAAATTGATCCGCTATACCGTCGTCTGCGTTGGCAAATTTTCCTGGGGATCTTCTTCGGGTACGCGGCGTACTACCTTGTACGTAAAAACTTTGCGCTCGCCATGCCGTATCTGGTGGAGCAGGGCTTTTCACGCGGCGATCTGGGATTCGCGCTGTCGGGGATCTCTATCGCCTACGGTTTTTCTAAATTCATCATGGGTTCCGTGTCGGATCGCTCGAATCCGCGCGTGTTCCTGCCCGCCGGTCTGATCCTGGCGGCAGCGGTCATGCTGTTCATGGGCTTTGTGCCGTGGGCGACGTCCAGCATTGCCATTATGTTTGTCCTGCTGTTCATCTGCGGCTGGTTCCAGGGGATGGGGTGGCCGCCGTGCGGGCGTACCATGGTCCACTGGTGGTCGCAGAAAGAGCGTGGCGGTATTGTATCGGTGTGGAACTGCGCGCATAACGTCGGGGGCGGGCTTCCACCTCTGCTGTTCCTGCTGGGGATGGCCTGGTTTAACGACTGGCACGCCGCGCTTTATATGCCTGCCTTTGGCGCCATTCTGGTGGCGATTATTGCCTTCGCCCTGATGCGCGATACGCCGCAGTCCTGCGGGCTGCCGCCGATTGAAGAGTACAAAAACGACTATCCGGACGATTACAGCGAGAAGCACGAAGAAGAGCTGACCGCAAAACAGATCTTCATGAAGTACGTGCTGCCGAACAAGCTGCTGTGGTACATCGCGGTAGCGAACGTGTTTGTTTACCTGCTGCGCTACGGCATTCTGGACTGGTCTCCGACCTACCTGAAAGAGGTGAAGCACTTCGCGCTGGATAAATCCTCCTGGGCCTACTTCCTGTATGAATATGCCGGGATCCCGGGCACGCTGATTTGCGGCTGGATGTCGGACAAAGTGTTTAAAGGCAACCGCGGCGCGACGGGCGTGTTCTTTATGACCCTCGTGACCATCGCCACCGTGGTGTACTGGCTTAACCCACCGGGTAATCCGGGCGTGGATATGGCCTGTATGATCGTTATCGGCTTCCTGATTTACGGCCCGGTGATGCTGATCGGCCTGCACGCGCTGGAGCTGGCGCCGAAAAAAGCGGCGGGCACGGCGGCAGGTTTTACCGGTCTGTTTGGTTATCTGGGTGGCTCGGTCGCGGCGAGCGCCATTGTGGGCTATACCGTTGACTTCTTCGGCTGGGACGGCGGCTTTATGGTGATGATCGGCGGTAGCGTGCTGGCGGTTCTGCTGCTGGTTATTGTGATGATCGGCGAGAAACGTCACCACGCGGAAGTGCTGGCGCGTCGTCAATAAGGAGCATTGCGATGAAATTAACTCAACTAGCAACCGGTCTGCTGCTGGCAGGCCTGATGACAGGCTCCGCGCTGGCGGCGGATAAAATCGTTATTGCTCACCGCGGTGCCAGCGGCTATCTGCCGGAGCATACGCTGCCGGCGAAAGCGATGGCCTATGCGCAGGGCGCGGATTACCTGGAGCAGGATCTGGTGATGACCAAGGACGACCAGCTGGTCGTCCTGCATGACCACTATCTTGACCGCGTGACGGACGTGGCGGAGCGTTTCCCGGACCGCGCCCGCAAGGATGGCCGTTTCTACGCCATCGATTTCACCCTGGCAGAGATCCGCTCCCTGAAGTTTACCGAAGGCTTCGAGATTGAAAACGGCAAGAAGGTGCAGGTCTACCCGGGACGTTTCCCGATGGGCAAATCCGACTTCCGAATCCATACCTTCCAGGAAGAGATTGAATTTGTTCAGGGGCTGAACCACTCCACCGGTAAAAATATCGGCATCTACCCGGAAATCAAAGCGCCGTGGTTCCATCATCAGGAAGGAAAAGACATTGCCGCGAAGACGCTGGAGGTGCTGAAACAGTACGGCTACACCAGCAAGAAGGACAAAGTTTACCTGCAATGTTTTGACGCCGCCGAGCTGAAGCGCATCAAAACCGAGCTGGAGCCGAAGATGGGGATGGATCTCAATCTGGTACAGCTGATTGCCTATACCGACTGGAACGAAACCCAGGAGAAGCAGCCGGACGGGAAGTGGGTGAACTACAGCTACGACTGGATGTTTAAGCCGGGCGCGATGAAGCAGATTGCCCAGTACGCCGACGGCATCGGGCCGGATTACCATATGCTGGTGGCGGAAGGCTCAACGCCGGGCCACGTGAAGCTGACGGCGATGGTGAAAGAGGCGCACGCCAGCAAGATGCAGGTGCATCCGTACACGGTGCGTGCAGACCAGCTGCCGCCGTACGCCACGGATGTGAATCAGCTCTATGATGTGTTGTATAAGCAGGCGGACGTGGACGGACTGTTTACGGATTTCCCGGATAAAGCGGTGACGTTCTTAAAATAGAAAAAGGGCCGTAAGGCCCTTTTTTACATCTCGATCTCAATATCGCCTTTTGCCCGGCAGCAGCAGGGCAAAATTTCTCCTTCACTGATAAAGGCCAGCGGCTCGGTCAGCCAGTCCACCTGGCCTGCGACCAGACGGCAGCGGCAGGAACCGCAATAGCCTTCACGACACTGGTACTCTACCTCCACCTGATGCGCTTCAAGCGCCACCAGCAGGGAAGGATGCTCTTCCTGGCACAGCACTTCGGTGCCAGAAAGGCTCAGCGTTACGCGGCTCATCAGAGCTGGAAATCACTCAGGTCGTCGGTGTTGACTTCAGAATCAATCTGACCGACCAGATAAGAGCTCACTTCCACTTCCTGCGGCGCGACCTGCACGTTATCGGACACCAGCCAGGTGTTGATCCACGGGATAGGGTTAGAGCGCGTCTGGAACGGCAGGTCGAGACCGACCGCCTGCATGCGGATGTTGGTGATGTACTCAACGTACTGGCACAGGATGTCTTTGTTCAGGCCAATCATGGAGCCGTCGCGGAACAGGTAGTCTGCCCACTCTTTCTCCTGCTGGGCCGCCAGCACGAACAGGTCATAGCACTCCTGCTTGCACTCTTCGGCGATTTCCGCCATCTCCGGGTCGTCCGTACCGCTGCGCAGCAGGTTCAGCATGTGCTGGGTGCCGGTCAGGTGCAGGGCTTCATCACGGGCAATGAGACGGATGATTTTGGCGTTGCCTTCCATCAGCTTGCGCTCGGCAAAGGCGAAGGAGCAGGCGAAGCTCACGTAGAAGCGGATCGCTTCCAGCGCGTTGACGCTCATCAGGCACAGGTACAGCTGCTTTTTCAGCGCGCGCAGGTTCACGGTAATGGTTTTACCGTTCACGCTGTGGGTGCCTTCACCCAGCAGATGCCAGTAGCTGGTCATCTCGATCAGTTCGTCGTAGTAGTGGGCAATGCCTTCCGCGCGCTTCTGGATCTGCTCGTTGGTGACGATATCGTCAAACACCACCGCCGGATCGTTCACGATGTTGCGGATGATGTGGGTGTAAGAGCGGGAGTGGATCGTCTCGGAAAACGCCCAGGTTTCCACCCAGGTTTCCAGCTCGGGAATGGAGATCAGCGGCAGCAACGCCACGTTCGGGCTACGACCCTGAATGGAGTCCAGCAGCGTCTGGTACTTCAGGTTGCTGATGAAGATATGCTTTTCGTGATCCGGCAGCGACTGGTAATCAATACGGTCGCGGGAAACGTCCACTTCTTCCGGGCGCCAGAAGAAGGAGAGTTGCTTTTCAATCAGCTTTTCGAAGATGTCATATTTTTGCTGATCGTAGCGTGCCACGTTGACCGGCTGGCCGAAGAACATCGGCTCTTTGAGCTGGTCGTTTTTCGTCTGTGAAAAGGTGGTATATGCCATGAGTGTGTCCTGTCTTACGAAATAAAGGCGGGGATATCCCCGCCCTTCATTAGATCTTACATGCGCCGCTTTCGCAGCCATCGTCCTGAATTGACGGTACCAGGTCATCCTGGGCGTCTTCTGCACCGTCACGGGTGTTGTGATAGTACAGGGTTTTCACGCCGAATTTATAGGCGGTCAACAGGTCTTTCAACAGCTGCTGCATCGGCACCTTACCGGACGGGAAGCGCGTCGGGTCATAGTTGGTGTTGGCAGAGATCGACTGGTCGATAAACTTCTGCATGATACCCACCAGCTGCAGGTAGCCGTCGTTGTTTGGCATCTCCCACAGCAGCTCGTAGTTGTTGCCCAGCGTTTCGTAATCCGGCACCACCTGACGCAGCACGCCGTCTTTCGACGCTTTAATGCTGACGTGGCCGCGCGGCGGCTCAATACCGTTGGTGGCGTTGGAGATCTGCGAAGAGGTCTCGGACGGCATCAGGGCAGAGAGCGTGGAGTTACGCAGGCCGTGCGTTTTGATGGATTCGCGCAGGCCTTCCCAGTCGAGGTGCAGCGGCTCGCTGACAATCGCATCCAGGTCTTTCTTGTAGGTGTCGATCGGCAGAATGCCTTTTGCGTAGGTGGTTTCGTTGAACCACGGGCACGCGCCTTGCTCTTTCGCCAGCTCGTTAGAGGCTTTCATCAGGTAGTACTGAATCGCTTCGAACGTCTGGTGCGTCAGGTTGTTGGCGCTGCCGTCGGAGTAACGCTTGCCGTTTTTCGCCAGCCAGTAGGCGAAGTTGATCACGCCGATACCCAGGGTACGACGACCCATCGCACCGCGTTTAGCGGCCGGGATTGGGTAATCCTGGTAGTCCAGCAGGGCATCCAGCGCGCGAACCGCCAGCACGGCCAGCTCTTCCAGCTCGTCCAGGCTGTTAATCGCGCCCAGGTTGAACGCGGACAGCGTACACAGGGCGATTTCGCCATTTTCGTCGTTCACGTCTTCCAGCGGTTTGGTCGGCAGGGCGATCTCCAGGCACAGGTTAGACTGGCGCACTGGCGCTACCACCGGATCAAACGGGCTGTGAGTGTTGCAGTGGTCAACGTTCTGGATGTAGATACGGCCGGTAGAGGCACGTTCCTGCATCATCAGGGAGAACAGGTCTACCGCCTTCAGGCGCTGTTTGCGGATGCTGTCGTCTTTTTCATATTTGGTGTACAGACGCTCGAACTCGTCCTGATCGGCGAAGAACGCATCGTACAGGCCCGGGACGTCGGACGGGCTGAACAGGGTGATGTCTTCGCCTTTCAGCAGGCGGGTGTACATCAGCTTGTTGATCTGCACGCCGTAGTCCATGTGACGCACGCGGTTGCCTTCCACGCCGCGGTTGTTTTTCAGTACCAGCAGGCTTTCCACTTCCAGATGCCACATTGGGTAGAACAGGGTTGCTGCTCCGCCGCGCACGCCGCCCTGAGAGCAGGATTTTACTGCCGTCTGGAAGTGCTTGTAGAACGGGATACAGCCGGTGTGGAACGCTTCACCGCCGCGAATCGGGCTGCCCAGCGCGCGGATGCGACCGGCGTTGATGCCGATACCGGCACGCTGGGAGACGTATTTCACGATGGCGCTGGAGGTGGCGTTGATGGAATCCAGGCTGTCACCACACTCGATCAGCACGCAGGAGCTGAACTGACGGGTAGGGGTGCGCACGCCAGACATGATTGGCGTTGGCAGAGAAATCTTGAACGTGGATACCGCATCGTAGAAACGCTTCACGTAGTCCAGACGGGTCTCACGCGGGTAGTTTGAGAACAGACAGGCGGCTACCAGAATATAGAGGAACTGGGCGCTTTCGTAGATCTCACCGGTCACACGGTTCTGAACCAGGTACTTGCCTTCGAGCTGCTTCACCGCCGCGTAGGAGAAGTTCATGTCGCGCCAGTGATCGATAAACCCGTTCATCTGCTCGAACTCTTCTTCCGTATAGTCTTCCAGCAGATGCGTGTCGTATTTGCCCAGCTCGACCATTTTCACCACGTGATCGTAAAGCTTCGGCGGCTCGAACTGGCCGTAAGCTTTTTTACGCAGGTGGAAAATCGCCAGACGTGCAGCGAGGTACTGATAATCCGGCGCTTCGCGGGAGATGAGGTCTGCCGCTGCTTTAATGATCGTTTCGTGGATATCAGACGTTTTAATGCCGTCGTAGAACTGAATGTGGGAACGCAGTTCAACCTGGGATATAGATACGTTGTTCAGTCCTTCTGCTGCCCAGTCGAGAACTCGATGGATTTTGTCCAGATTGATACGCTCGGTAGTACCGTCGCGCTTTGTCACCAGCAGACTCTGATTCATGTGGGTTTTACCTGTCCGTGAAATAAAAAATATCCCCCGCTTATCCACAGATCCGTCTTGTGACTAACTCTGTGGATAAATACTACATATAGGGGGTTTGCGATAAGAAAAACGCTATATGGTGAGTATTCTAGTATCGAATCTTTTCAGCACAAGGGTTGATTTTGACGTTAAATTGAGGTTGTGAAAGGGTAAAAAAGCGTAAGTCCTCGTACCGTAAGGCCTGGAAGACATGTCAATAATTAAGAAAAAAAATTCAAAATTTGATCGAGTGCTGATTTCTTCAACGGGAGGTCAGAATTGCGCAACATGATGTCGCGCAATCTTTATAAGAATAACGAATGACGTTAGTCGTTTTTGGCGGTTGTGTGCAACATATAGTTAACATCCACGCCCGGTGCGAGCTTGAATTTATCGGTCAGCGGATTGTAGTGCAGGCCGGTGATGTGCTGCTCTTTGAGCCACGTCTGGTCAACCCAGCTTAACAGCTCGGCCGGCTTGATGAATTTCTTCACGTCGTGCGTGCCTTTCGGCACCATGCGCAGCACATACTCCGCGCCGACAACGGCCATCAGCCAGGCTTTGCCGTTGCGGTTGATGGTCGAGAAAAAGACCTGGCCGCCCGGTTTCACCAGTTTTGCACAGGCGTTTACCACGGACTGCGGATCCGGAACGTGCTCCAGCATCTCCATGCAGGTCACCACATCGTACTGGTGGGCGTGCTTTGCCGCGTGCGCTTCCACAGTTTCCTGCACATATTCCACCTGTATACCGGACTCCAGCGCATGAAGACGGGCAACCTGCAGCGGCTCAAAGCCCATGTCCAGGCCGGTGACGGTGGCCCCTTCGCGCGCCATGCTCTCCGCCAGGATGCCGCCGCCGCAGCCGACGTCGAGCACTTTCTTACCGAACAGACCGCCGGAACGCTCCGCGATATAGCCCAGACGCAGCGGGTTAATGCGATGCAGCGGTTTGAACTCACCTTCGAGATCCCACCAGCGGGACGCCACCGCTTCAAATTTGGCAATCTCTTCGTGGTCAACGTTTTGTGCCACCGGGGATTTTTCGGCATTCATGGGCGCTTTTACTCCTTATTTAGCAAGACAAGGGAGTATATCAGGCAATCCCTGTGAATAAAGCGTATAGGTTTACCTGTATCACCGCGGCTGTGTTATAATTTGCGACCTTTGAATCCGGGATACAGTAGAGGGATAGCGGTTAGATGAGCGACCTTGCGAGAGAAATTACACCGGTTAACATCGAGGAAGAGCTGAAGAGCTCCTATCTGGACTATGCGATGTCGGTCATTGTTGGCCGTGCGCTGCCGGACGTCCGCGATGGCCTGAAGCCGGTACACCGTCGCGTACTATACGCCATGAACGTATTGGGCAATGACTGGAATAAAGCCTACAAAAAATCTGCCCGTGTCGTTGGTGACGTAATCGGTAAATACCATCCTCATGGTGATTCCGCGGTGTACGACACTATCGTCCGTATGGCGCAGCCATTCTCGCTGCGTTACATGCTGGTAGATGGTCAGGGTAACTTTGGTTCTATCGACGGCGACTCCGCCGCGGCAATGCGTTATACGGAAATCCGTCTGGCGAAGATTGCCCATGAGCTGATGGCCGACCTGGAAAAAGAGACGGTTGATTTCGTTGATAACTACGACGGCACGGAAAAAATTCCTGACGTTATGCCAACGAAGATCCCTAACCTGCTGGTGAACGGCTCGTCCGGTATCGCCGTCGGTATGGCAACCAACATTCCACCACACAACATCACGGAAGTGATCAACGGCTGCCTGGCCTATATCGACGATGAAGACATCAGCATTGAAGGGCTGATGGAACACATCCCGGGCCCGGACTTCCCGACGGCGGCGATCATTAACGGTCGTCGCGGCATTGAAGAAGCGTACCGCACCGGCCGCGGCAAGATTTACATCCGTGCCCGCGCTGAAGTGGAAGCGGACGCGAAAACCGGCCGTGAAACCATCATTGTTCACGAGATCCCGTATCAGGTGAACAAAGCGCGTCTGATTGAAAAAATCGCCGAGCTGGTAAAAGAGAAACGCGTTGAAGGCATCAGCGCGCTGCGTGACGAGTCTGACAAAGACGGTATGCGCATCGTGATTGAAATCAAGCGCGACGCGGTGGGTGAGGTTGTGCTGAATAACCTCTACTCCCAGACTCAGCTTCAGGTCTCCTTCGGTATCAACATGGTTGCGCTGCACCATGGTCAGCCGAAGATCATGAACCTGAAAGAGATCCTGAGCGCGTTCGTGCGTCACCGCCGTGAAGTGGTGACCCGTCGTACCATCTTCGAGCTGCGCAAAGCGCGCGACCGTGCACACATCCTTGAAGCGCTGGCGGTTGCGCTGGCCAACATCGACCCGATCATCGAACTGATCCGTCGTGCGCCAACCCCGGCTGAAGCGAAAGCGTCGCTGGTTGCGCGTCCGTGGGATTTGGGTAACGTGGCGGCGATGCTGGAACGTGCGGGCGATGACGCCGCGCGTCCTGAGTGGCTGGAGCCTGAATTCGGCGTGCGTGACGGTCAGTACTACCTGACTGAACAGCAGGCCCAGGCGATTCTGGATCTGCGCCTGCAGAAGCTGACCGGCCTTGAGCACGAAAAACTGCTCGACGAGTACAAAGAGCTGCTGGAGCAAATTGCTGAGCTGCTGCACATCCTGGGTAGCGCCGAGCGCCTGATGGAAGTGATCCGCGAAGAGCTGGAGCTGGTCCGCGATCAGTTCGGCGACGAGCGCCGCACCGAAATCACCGCGAACAGCTCTGATATCAACATTGAAGATCTGATCAACCGCGAAGACGTGGTGGTCACCCTGTCTCACCAGGGCTATGTGAAGTACCAGCCGCTGACCGACTACGAAGCACAGCGTCGTGGCGGTAAGGGCAAATCTGCGGCACGTATTAAAGAAGAAGACTTTATTGACCGCCTGCTGGTGGCCAACACCCACGACACGATCCTCTGTTTCTCCAGCCGCGGCCGTCTGTACTGGATGAAGGTCTATCAGCTGCCGGAAGCGAGCCGTGGTGCGCGTGGCCGTCCAATCGTCAACCTGCTGCCGCTGGAAGCGAACGAACGTATCACCGCTATTCTGCCGGTACGCGAGTACGAAGAGGGCGTGAACGTCTTTATGGCGACCGCCAGCGGTACCGTGAAGAAAACCGCGCTGACCGAATTCAGCCGTCCACGTTCTGCCGGTATTATTGCGGTGAACCTGAACGAAGGCGACGAGCTGATCGGTGTGGATCTGACCTCCGGTTCTGATGAAGTGATGCTGTTCTCTGCGGCCGGTAAAGTGGTGCGCTTCAAAGAGAATGCCGTGCGTGCAATGGGTCGTACGGCGACTGGTGTACGCGGTATCAAACTGGCGGGTGAAGATTCCGTTGTTTCCCTGATCGTTCCACGTGGCGAAGGCGCAATCCTGACCGTCACCCAGAACGGTTACGGTAAACGTACGGCGGAAAGCGAATATCCGACCAAGTCACGCGGCACGCAGGGCGTTATTTCCATCAAGGTCACCGAACGCAACGGGTCCGTTGTAGGCGCGGTGCAGGTGGACGATGCCGACCAGATCATGATGATCACCGATGCCGGTACGCTGGTGCGTACCCGCGTGTCCGAGATCAGCGTGGTGGGCCGTAACACCCAGGGCGTTATCCTCATCCGTACGGCGGAAGATGAAAACGTGGTGGGTCTGCAGCGCGTTGCTGAGCCGGTGGACGACGAAGAGCTCGACTCTATCGACGGCAGCGTCGCGGAAGGTGATGACGAAATCGCACCGGAAGCGGAGACCGACGATGACGCAGCGGATGACGCTGACGAGTAACGTCTCATGACGCATAAAGGGCCGGATTCCGGCCCTTTTCTTTTGCAGTTGCAGATACGTGAACGTTGCGACAAGCCGCGTTTACCGCTACCTTAACCACATTCTTTTGACCCCGACGGCGGAGCCTCGCCCCTTTGAAATACCTCGTCTCCTTTCGTACCACGCTGAAAGTTTCTCGCTATCTGTTCCGGGCGCTGGCGCTCCTGCTTTGGCTGCTGGTGGTCTTGCTGTCGGTGTTTTACATCGTCAATGCGCTGCACCAGAAAGAAGCGGAGATTCGCCAGGAGTTTAATTTAAGCTCCGATCAGGCCCAGCGCTACATTCAGCGAACATCGGACGTGATGAAGGAGCTGAAGTATATTGCCGAAAATCGGCTGACGGCGGAAAACGGTATCCTTGCCCTTCGCGGGCGCAATGACAAAACCGAAGTGCCGGACTTCCAGCCGCTGTTCCCGGACTCCGATTGCTCCACCATGAGCAATACCTGGCGCGGGTCGCTGGAATCCCTCGCCTGGTTTATGCGCTACTGGCGCGATAACTTTTCCGCCGCCTACGATCTCAACCGCGTATTCCTGATTGGCAGCGAAAATCTCTGCATGGCTGACTTTGGCCTGCGCGATGTGCCCGTCGAGCGCGATGATGCGCTGAAAAGCCTGCACGAGCGTATTGTCAAATATCGCAATGCCCCGCAGGACGAGCGCGGGAATAACATCTTCTGGATTAGCCAGGGGCCGCGTATGGGCGTGGGCTATTTCTACGCGCTGACGCCGGTTTATCTGGGCAATCGCCTGCAGGCGCTGCTGGGGATTGAGCAGACCATTCGCATGGAAAACTTCTTCACGCCGGGCAGCCTGCCGATGGGCGTGACTATTCTGGATGAAAATGGGCATCAGCTGATCTCACTCGCCGGGCCGGATAAGAGTTTGAACGTCGATCCGCACTGGATGCAGGAACGCTCATGGTTTGGCTACACCTCCGGCTTCCGCGAGCTGGTGCTGAAAAAAAGCCTGCCGCCATCGTCGCTGAGCATTGTCTACTCGCTGCCGGTGGATATGGTGCTCGAGCGGATACGTATTCTTATTATGAATGCGATTCTGCTGAACCTGCTGGTGGGGGGCGCGCTGTTCACGCTGGCGCGCATGTATGAGCGTAGAATCTTTATTCCCGCCGAAAGTGACGCACAGCGTCTGGAGGAGCACGAGCAGTTCAACCGCAAAATTGTCGCTTCCGCGCCGGTGGGGATCTGCATTCTGCGTACCCAGGACGGGACCAACATCCTGAGTAACGAGCTGGCGCACAACTACCTGAATATGCTGACGCACGAGGACCGGCAAAGGCTGACGCAGATCATCTGCGGGCAGCAGGTGAACTTTGTCGACGTGCTCACCAGCACCCACACCAACCTGCAGATAAGCTTTGTCCATTCCCGCTATCGCAATGAAAACGTAGCGATTTGCGTGCTGGTGGATGTCTCCGCGCGCGTGAAGATGGAAGAGTCGCTGCAGGAGATGGCGCAGGCCGCGGAGCAGGCCAGCCAGTCGAAATCCATGTTCCTGGCTACCGTAAGCCACGAGCTGCGTACGCCGCTGTACGGGATTATCGGTAACCTCGATCTGCTGCAGACGAAAGAGTTGCCGAAAGGCGTCGATCGGCTGGTAACGGCGATGAACAACTCCTCCAGCCTGCTGCTGAAGATCATCAGCGATATTCTCGACTTCTCTAAAATTGAGTCTGAGCAGCTGAAAATCGAGCCGCGCGAGTTTTCGCCGCGTGAGGTTATGAACCACATCAGCGCCAACTATCTGCCACTGGTGGTGCGTAAACAGCTGGGGCTCTACTGCTTTATCGAACCGGATGTGCCGCTGACGCTGCACGGCGATCCGATGCGTCTGCAGCAGGTCATCTCTAACCTGCTCAGCAACGCCATCAAATTCACCGATATCGGCTGCATAGTGCTACACGTTTGCAGGGCAGGGGATTACCTGAGCATCCGCGTGCGCGACACGGGGGTGGGTATTCCGGCCAAGGAGGTGGTACGTCTGTTCGACCCGTTCTTCCAGGTCGGCACCGGCGTGCAGCGTAACTTCCAGGGCACCGGTCTGGGGCTGGCGATTTGCGAGAAGCTCGTCAGCATGATGGACGGTGACATTTCTGTGGATACTGAGCCCGGCATGGGCAGTCAGTTCACCATCCGCATTCCGCTCTATTCGGCGCAGTATCCGGCAAAAGCCGCAGTTGACGGGCTGAGCGACAAGCGCTGCTGGCTGGCGGTCAATAATGCCTCGCTGAATGACTATCTGACGGCGCTGCTCACCCATAGCGGCGTGAGGGTCTGCCGCTATGAAGGCCAGATGCCGGACGTGGATGATGTGCTCATCACCGACGAGGTGCCTGAACAGCCGTGGCAGGGGAGAGGAACGGTGCTCTTCTGCCGCCGCCACATTGGCATACCGGTTGAACGGGCGCCGGGGGAATGGGTTCACAGCGTCGCAACGCCGCATGAGCTGTTGAGCCTGCTGGCCCGTATCTACAAAGTCGAGCTGGAAGAGAACGACGGTGCAGGCGCGCTGCCGTCACCGGAAGGTCTGGCGTCAGTGAATGACGATATGATGATTCTGGTGGTGGATGACCATCCGATTAACCGTCGCCTGCTGGCTGACCAGCTTGGATCGCTGGGCTACCAGTGCAAAACCGCCAATGACGGCGTGGATGCGCTGAATGTGCTGAGTAAAAATCATATTGATATCGTGCTGAGCGACGTCAACATGCCTAACATGGACGGCTACCGGCTGACGCAGCGCATCCGACAGCTTGGCCTGACGCTGCCGGTGGTGGGCGTAACGGCGAACGCGCTGGCGGAAGAGAAGCAGCGCTGTCTGGAGTCCGGCATGGACAGCTGCCTGTCGAAACCGGTCACGCTGGACGTGCTTAAGCAGACGTTGTCGATTTACGCGGATCGCGTGAGAAAAACCAGAATATAAAAAAGGCCCGCAAGGGCCTTTTACGTTTTTCACCCTCTCCCTGTGGGAGAGGGCTGGGGTGAGGGCATCAGGCCGCACACCCGTCAGGGATCAATCCTTATCCGATGCGCTCAGCGTAACGGAGGAGAGATAGTTCAGCAGGGCAATATCGTTGTCCACGCCCAGCTTCATCATTGCGGATTTCTTCTGGCTACTAATGGTTTTAATGCTGCGGTTCAGCTTCTTGGCAATCTCGGTCACCAAGAAACCTTCAGCGAACAGGCGCAGAACCTCACTCTCTTTCGGCGACAGGCGTTTGTCACCGTAGCCACCCGCGCTGATTTTTTCCAGCAGACGAGAGACGCTCTCAGGCGTGAACTTCTTGCCTTTCTGCAGCGCAGCGAGCGCTTTTGGCAGATCGGTCGGAGCGCCTTGTTTCAGCACAATTCCTTCGATGTCCAGATCCAGCACGGCGCTCAGGATCGCCGGGTTGTTGTTCATGGTCAGAACAATGATCGAGATGTCCGGGAAGTGACGTTTAATATATTTGATGAGCGTGATCCCATCTCCGTATTTGTCCCCAGGCATGGAGAGATCGGTAATGAGCACGTGTGCATCAAGCTTTGGGAGGTTATTGATCAGTGCTGTAGAGTCTTCAAATTCACCGACTACATTCACCCACTCGATCTGTTCAAGTGATTTGCGAATACCGAACAGTACAATCGGATGGTCATCGGCAATAATTACGTTCATATTGTTCATGTATAAGGCTACCTTGCTACAGCAAGCTTTTGACGTAGGCGTCAATGTCGCTGATGTATTTTTCAATGCCAGAGGCATCTTTCTCACGAATTAGATGTTCCAGCGTTTCACATAACTGCTTGCCGGGAACCAGATTAAGCATGGCAAACACCCCTTTAAGCCGGTGTGCTGTCTGTGCCAGCGCTGCAAAATCATTCGCAGCGGACTCAGTATACAACCGCTTCACATCATCTGGTACTGTATCAACAAAGAGGGAATAGTATCCGCTGGCGTGAAGCTCGGCATTTTCATTGCCGCCTAACGGGGATTCCGTTATCTCTTCCTGCGCCAGCTGCTCTTCTATTAGTTGTAGTACAGCTTCCTGCATCGCATTGCTTATATTAAAGTTGACGCGCAGCTGGCCAGGGCCGATTTTCCGCACGCCTGACTCATCATCGCTTAAAAGCAAGCCCGAGGCAGTAAGATTAGACGGATTATCAGTTAAAAACAGATCAAATTCTTGACTTGCCAGCCTTTCATCCGGCGTGATGCAGGCCGCGCCCCAGTTTTCGAGCTGACGAACCACAATATTGCGGATCTCGTTTGAGGTCACATCCACCATCACCACGACATCATCCAGCAGGCGTTCTTCATCTTCTTCCTGCGGATTGGCGGCCATTTTCACGTGCAGAGAGTAACGCGTACCCAGTGATTCACGGGCCTTGATATTCAGATGGCCGCCGAGCTTACGCGCCAGCTGATCGCACAGCCAGAAGGTCAGGGCGTTAGCCTTGCCGTAATGATCGCTTTGCGTGTCATTCAGGAACGGGAAGTGCAGATTATCAATTTCACTCGCCGTGACGCCTTCCCCGGTGTCCAGGATACGGAACGTCAGGCGATCTTCCGCCGACTCGTCGGTGCTCACTTCAAGGGTTATCTTGCCGATCTGCGTGGTGGTCACGGCGTACTGAATAATCATCAGCAGAATACGACGCAGCGCCTCGCGGTCGCCGTGACGTTCGTCATTGGCGGGTAAATGGTTGTTGATCAGCAGCTGAAGCCCTTTGCGCTTAATGACGGGCAGGACTTCCGGAACCACTTCATCGATCAAATCCTGAATGGAGAAGAGAGAAGGGGTGCCTTTCCAGAAATCATTCTCCAGCATGTTCGCCAGCTGGATCTCATCCACCATGCGGACCAGCGAGTCGGCCTGGCAGGCGAGCTGATGGCTTTCAGGCGTGTTCAACGCCGCCGCCTGGGTCGCCAGCGTTTTTAACGGCTGCTTGAAGGCATCGCCAATGTTCTGCATAAATGCCGCGCGCCCCTGCTGGTTCTTCTCATACAGCCTTTGCGCCTGCTTGAGCTTTTTATTCACCAGCACTTCGCGATCCTGGTCGCGGATGATGAAGATTTGCGTGCGCGGGGCTACCTGGCTGCGGAACTGACGGATCTCGTACAGTTCATTGTTAATGGTGGCCTGAATGACTCCCTGGTGCTGATCCGCCATGGTGGTGATGTTCTGCAGGTTAAGGTGCGGCAGCAGATGGTCGGCAATTTTATTGCTCATTACCGTGCGATTCGCTTCCTGATCGTGAACTAACACCCCAAGCGGCAGCACGGAAACAATCTCTTCATTGAGCGCGCGCAACACGCGCAGCTCATTGGTATTGCCCGCGGAGACCGCAGACGCGTCGCTCTGGCGTCCAGGCTGGAAGCGGAAGGTGCTGTAGCCGAACAGCGCCAGCGCCAGCAGGCCGATATTCAGCAGCAGAGGTAGCAGAATATTTTGCAGGGTGTCGAGCAGCAGCGTGCCAAACGGTACCTGCCACACCAGACGCATGCCTGTTGAGTTCAGCGACGAGGCAATTTCAATTTTCGAGCCGTTAAAGGAAATTGTGACGCTCTCTGCGGCCTCTTTGTCAGACGCCGCACGCATGTTCTGGGTGCTGCTGTCGGGCTCCAGACGGAAGCTGTCGAGCGGCATATCCGGCGGGATCAAATCATTAATGGGTAAATCAAAGGCCACGACTGTCGCCAGATGTCCCGGCTGGTTAAAGGTGGTACGCAGGGTAAAATAGTGACCATTCTGCCATGCCAGCCGGCGCAGCGATGAGAAGCTCTCACGTTCATCAAGGGCGTTGGCCTGCTGCAGCATTTCTGCCCGGCGGGAGTCGACAATGCTGCCGACCGTCGTCTCTTTAAATCCGGAAGAGAGATCTTTCAACGGCAGCGTCGAGATCAGGATCATGCTGTTATCCTGACCGTTCAGATAGTACATCGACCACGGTACCGTTTCGGCGCCCCAGAGGGTATCCAGGTAGGTCGAAATACGCTGCGTCATCTCAAGGGTCGCGCTGTCGTGAGAGCCAAAGATAAGCGCTTCAGTCTTACGCTGCGGTTTTTCGAGGTAGTAGACGTCCTGCTTCAGCCGCGTCTCCTGAAGTCCATCCCCGGACGAACTGGCAGGCGCCGCGGCAATGTTGTCGTAAATCTGCCAGGTGGCGTAGCGCCAGGTATCAATGCGCTTGTGAACGGCATGAGTAATATCAACCACCTGATAGCTCTTATCCTTCAGCCAGGCGTTAACCGCGCTCTGCACCATCACGCCCATTGTGACTAACAGCACAACGATCAAAAGAAGAAAGAAACGGGTGATGCTCCCGGGAAGGAGGGAGAATTTGCTCGGGGCGGTAGTTTCAGTCTGACTCATTGATATCTTTAACCCGTGATGGTCGTGCTCTGTGGCGATAGGGCAGTATAAAGGGTAATAACTGAATTTCCAGCGCCACTGTCCTGGAACAGGCGACTTTTTCGATGGCCCGTACGGGAGATGAAGTGTGTGTTAAATGTGTACAAGCCGATGATGCGTGTACAAATAAAAAATGCTTTCGCGCATTAAATAGCACGAATTAACAAGAAATTAAGTTTTGTTCAAATTTTCGCATTCTGCGCGGAGGTGGGCGAGAATTTAGTTAATAGTCGTTACAATTTCGCTGCGGTAGCACAAAAAAAGAAAAGTTACGTAAAGAAGGGTAAAAAAAAACCGAATGCGAAGCATCCGGTTGAATTAGGGATAAACAGACATTCAAAGCTGAATGACGGTAATAAATAAAGTTAATGATGATAGCGAGAGTTATTTTAGAGATTGGAGTCGATCTTGTTTTGTCATTCAGTGCGGTAACGTTTTTTATTTTAACTTATTGATTTAGTTAGGTTGATTTTTCTTTTTGATTATAAGTGCTAAATTTCTAAGCTTTTTGTGCTTTGTAAAAGTTCCTTTTCATTTACATCTTGAAACATGTTGATAGATGAATGAAACATCTTCAAAGTTTTCGTATCATATTCGCATTGGATTATTCTGTAGTTTTGCGGAGAATGAAATTGCCGACTGGTTAATGAGGGTTAACCAGTAAGCAGTGGCAATTATAAGGCATATAACAGAGGGTTAATAAAATGAAAGTTAAAGTACTGTCCCTCCTGGTACCAGCACTGCTGGTAGCAGGCGCAGCAAATGCGGCCGAAATTTATAACAAAGATGGCAACAAATTAGATCTGTACGGCAAAGTTGATGGTCTGCACTATTTCTCTGACGACAAGAGTGCTGACGGCGACCAGACCTACATGCGTCTTGGCTTCAAAGGCGAAACTCAGGTTAACGATCAGCTGACCGGTTACGGCCAGTGGGAATACCAGATCCAGGGTAACACGACGGAAAGTGACAACCAGTCCTGGACGCGTGTGGCGTTTGCCGGTCTGAAATTCGCTGAAGCGGGTTCTTTCGATTACGGTCGTAACTACGGCGTGATCTACGACGTAACTTCCTGGACTGACGTTCTGCCAGAATTTGGCGGCGATACCTACGGCTCAGACAACTTCCTGCAGTCTCGTGCAAACGGCGTGGCGACCTATCGTAACCAGGACTTCTTCGGTCTGGTTGACGGCCTGAACTTTGCGCTGCAATACCAGGGTAAAAACGGCAGCGTAAGCGGTGAAAACGTCGGTGGACGCAGCCTGCTGAAACAGAACGGCGACGGCTACGGTGCTTCCGTAACCTATAACCTGGGCGAAGGCTTCAGCGTGGGTGGTGCGATGTCCTCCTCCAAACGTACCGCTGACCAGAACGCACCGGGCGTTTACGGTAACGGCGATCACGCAGAAGTCTATTCTGGCGGCCTGAAATACGATGCCAACAACATCTACCTGGCAGCGCAGTACTCACAGACCTACAATGCAACCCGCTTCGGTACCTCTAACGGCGACAGCCCGACTACCGCTTACGGCTTTGCTAACAAAGCGCAGAACTTCGAAGTGGTTGCTCAGTACCAGTTCGACTTTGGTCTGCGTCCATCCGTGGCTTACCTGCAGTCCAAAGGTAAAGACATCGAAGGTTACGGCGATCAGGATCTGCTGAAATATGTTGATGTAGGTGCGACTTACTACTTCAACAAAAACATGTCCACCTACGTGGATTACAAAATCAACCTGGTTGATGAAAATGAGTTCACCCGTCAGGCCGGCATCGGTACTGATGATATCGTCGCGCTGGGTCTGGTTTACCAGTTCTAATCGCGTCATCGTATAACTTAAGGGGCCTGATGGCCCCTTTTTTGTGCTTTTTTTGGGCCTCACAATGCAACCGTTTTGGTGTACTCTTGCCGCCCTGGCATGAGGATAATAATGAATGGACATGACTTTTTTACGCGCCAGCTTTCTGGCTATGCTTTTTTTCCTGACCGCGTGTGATGAACCCGCGCCCGTGGCGAAAACCGATGCACCCGCCGCGACGGTGCTTGAAGGCAAAACGATGGGCACCTTCTGGCGCGTCAGCGTGATGGGCCTGGACAAAACGCGCGCTGATGAACTTCGCGGCAAAATCCAGTCTCAGCTGGATGCCGACGATCAGCTGCTCTCAACCTATAAAAATGACTCGGCGCTGATGCGCTTCAATCTCTCCACCAGTACCTCCCTGTGGCCGGTGAGCGAAGCGATGGCCGATATCGTCACTGAATCGATGCGCGTGGGATATAAAACCAACGGCGCGATGGACGTCACCGTCGGTCCCCTGGTGAATCTCTGGGGATTTGGTCCCAACAAACAGCCGGTGACCACGCCGGACAGTGCGGCTATTGATGATGCCCGCGCCCGGACAGGGCTACAGCATCTGACGGTCATCAACCAGTACGGTCAGCAGTATCTGCAAAAGGATATTCCCGATCTGTTTGTCGATCTGTCGACGGTAGGGGAAGGCTACGCGGCGGATCACCTTGCCGCGCTGATGATGCAGGAAGGGATTTCGCGCTACCTGGTCTCCGTGGGCGGCGCGTTAGTTAGCCGGGGCATGAACGCCAGCGGTAAACCGTGGCGCGTGGCGATTCAAAAACCGACCGATCGGCAAAACGCCGTACAGGCCATTGTGGATATCAACGGACACGGCATCAGCACTTCCGGGAGCTACCGTAACTATTACGAACTCGACGGGAAGCGTATTTCGCACGTGATTGACCCTCAGACCGGACGTCCCATCACGCATAACCTGGTCTCGGTGACCGTGATTGCACCGACTGCGCTGGAAGCCGATGCCTGGGATACCGGCCTGATGGTTCTCGGCCCGGAAAAAGCTAAAGAGGTGGTTCGTCAGGAAGGGCTTGCAGTTTACATGATCACTAAAGAAGGCGACGGATTCAAAACCTGGAGCTCGCCGCAGTTCAACAGCTTCCTGGTGAGCGACAAAAATTAAAAAGCAAGGTTGCGGGTTTTTTA
Source organism: Enterobacter sp. MG-EB028 (assembly GCF_056673305.1). NCBI lineage: Bacteria > Pseudomonadati > Pseudomonadota > Gammaproteobacteria > Enterobacterales > Enterobacteriaceae > Enterobacter > Enterobacter sp. MG-EB028. Next base: position 3,292,770 of record NZ_CP195079.1, on the reverse strand, counting down.
TCACTGGCACTCGGGCACGCTAAAGGTATGCTTGTAAGAGGAGCTGATGATGAAAAATCCAACCTACATGAACGATGAGGATCGCTGGCAGGCCGTTCTGGCTCGCGATCCGCGCGCTGACGATCGGTTTGTTTTTGCCGTGCAGACGACGGGGATTTTCTGCCGCCCGTCCTGCCGTGCCCGTCACGCGCTGCGTAAAAATGTCTGCTTTTATCCTGATGTCCAGCATGCCATTCAGGCAGGGTTTCGTCCGTGCAAGCGCTGTATGCCGGACAAACGCGATCCGCAGCAGCAGAAGCTGGCGAAAGTGGAGCATGCCTGTCGCCTTTTGGAGCAGGATCCCGCGCTGACGCTTGAAGGTCTGGCGCAGCAGGTCGCCATGAGTCCTTTCCATTTCCACCGGCTGTTTAAATCCATTACCGGGATGACGCCAAAAGCCTGGCAGCAGGCGGCGCGGGGGCAGCGTCTGCGCACGGCGCTTGCGCAGGGAAACAAAATTACCGATGCCGTGCTGGCGGCAGGTTTTCCCGACAGCAGCAGCTATTACCGCAAAGCCAACGACGCGCTGGGAATGACGGCGAAACAGTACCGCAAAGGTGAGGTACCGGTGCAGTACGCCATCGACGACTGTTCATTAGGACGCTGTCTGGTCGCTGAAAGCGAGCGGGGGATTTGCGCGATACTGCTGGGCGACAGCGATACCGAATTAGCCCAAGAGTTGGCGACGCTGTTTCCAAACGCTGAGCCTGCTCCACGTGAAGATGCCTTCGCTCAGCGTCTCCGTCAGGTCATTGCCAGTATTGATAACCGCGCGGTGCCGCTGACCCTGCCGCTGGATATACGCGGAACCGCGTTCCAGCAGCGGGTATGGCAGGCTCTGCGGGACATCCCCAGCGGGGAAACGGCCAGCTATCAGCAGGTGGCGCAGGCGATTGGCCAGCCCAATGCGGTGCGTGCCGTCGCCGGTGCCTGCGCGGCAAACAGGCTGGCGATTGTGATCCCCTGTCATCGCGTGGTTCGTAACGACGGCGCGCTGTCGGGCTATCGCTGGGGTGCGGCGCGAAAAGCGCTATTACTGAAACGTGAGGCAAAACGCCGGGAGGGATAATGCTCGATCTTTTTGCGGATGCTGAACCCTGGCTGGAGCCGCTTGCGCCGGGAGCGACGATCCTGCGCCGCTTCGCACTCTCCCGCGCACAGGCATTGCTTGCCGGCATAGAAGAGGTGACGGCCGTTTCACCGTTTCGCCATATGGTAACGCCGGGCGGCTACACCATGTCGGTGGCCATGGCCAACTGCGGGGAACTGGGGTGGGCCACGAACGCGCGGGGCTATCTCTATGCCCCCAACGATCCCGCCACCGGCCAGCCGTGGCCGCCGATGCCTGCAGTTTTTCAGACTCTCTGCCACGAAGCTGCCGTTGCAGCGGATTATCCTGACTTTCGGCCGGATGCCTGCCTGATTAACCGCTACGCCATCGGCGCGAAGCTCTCCCTGCATCAGGACAAAGATGAACCCGATCTGCGTGCGCCTATCGTCTCGGTATCGCTGGGCCTGCCCGCCGTCTTCCAGTTTGGCGGTCTACGCCGCAACGATCCGCTCAAGCGCATCATGCTGGAACATGGTGACGTGGTGGTGTGGGGCAGGGAGTCGCGGCTGTACTATCACGGCATTCAGCCCCTGAAGCCCGGGGTTCATCCCCTTACTGGCGAGTACCGCTATAATCTGACTTTCCGTCAGGCGGGGTTTAGCAAACAAAAATAAGAATTATTCTTGATGTCCGCGCAGGGCAGTTTACACTGCTGGCTGATTTTTATTGTCCGGATTGCCTGCATGCAACTACTTCTCCTTGTCTGGCGTCAGTACCGCTGGCCCTTCATTGCCGTAATGGCCTTAAGCCTTGCCAGCGCCGCGCTGGGTATTGGCCTGATCGCGTTTATAAACGTGCGGCTGATCGAAATGGTTGATACCTCACTCTCGGTACTGCCGGAGTTTCTCGGCCTGCTGCTGCTGTTGATGGCGGTTACGCTTGGTTCTCAGCTGGCGCTGACCGCGCTTGGGCACCATTTCGTTTTCCGCCTGCGCAGCGAGTTCATCAAGCGGATCCTGGATACCCAGGTAGAGCGTGTGGAACAGCTCGGCAGCGCTTCCCTGCTGGCGGGGCTGACCAGCGACGTGCGCGCCATTACCATCGCGTTTGTCCGCCTGCCGGAGCTGGTGCAGGGGATCATCCTGACCTTTGGCTCTGCCGCCTATCTCGCCTGGCTCTCCACTAAAATGCTGGCGGTGACCGCCCTGTGGATTGCCATCACCATCTGGGGCGGCTTTATGCTGGTGTCGCGCGTCTATAAGCACATGGCGGTCCTGCGCGAAACGGAAGATAAGCTCTATAACGATTATCAGACGGTGCTGGAAGGGCGCAAAGAGCTGACTCTCAACCGCGAGCGCGCCGAGCATATTTTCAATCATCTTTATATTCCGGACGCGCGCGAATACCGGCACCACATCATTCGCGCCGATACCTTCCACCTGAGCGCGGTGAACTGGTCCAACATTATGATGCTGGGCGCCATTGGCCTGGTATTCTGGATGGCGAACAGCCTGGGCTGGGCGGATACCAACGTGGCGGCGACCTACTCGCTGACGCTGCTGTTTTTACGTACGCCGCTGCTCTCGGCCGTTGGCGCACTGCCTACGTTACTCAGCGCACAGGTGGCGTTTAATAAGCTCAAAAAATTCGATCTCGCGCCGTTCAAAGCCGAATTCCCGCGCCCGCAGGCCTTCCCGAACTGGCAGACCCTGGAGCTACGCGACGTGATGTTCCGCTATCAGGACAACGCCTTCTCCGTGGGGCCAGTCAACCTGACGATTCACCGCGGTGAACTGCTGTTCCTCATCGGCGGCAACGGCAGCGGAAAATCCACGCTGGCGATGTTGCTCACCGGACTTTACCAGCCGCAGTCGGGCGAAATCCTGCTGGACGGTAAGGCGCTGAGTGCAGAGAAGCCCGAGGATTACCGCAAGCTTTTCTCGGCGGTGTTCACCGATGTCTGGCTGTTTGACCAGTTGCTGGGGCCGGAAGGACAGCAGGCCAATCCGGCGCTGGTTGAAAAATGGCTGACGCAGCTGCAGATGGCGCACAAGCTGGAGCTTCAGGACGGAAAAATCCTCAACCTCAAGCTCTCCAAGGGGCAGAAGAAGCGCGTGGCGCTGCTGCTGGCGCTGGCGGAAGAGCGTGACATCATCCTGCTGGATGAGTGGGCGGCGGATCAGGATCCGCACTTCCGCCGCGAGTTTTATCAGGTGCTGCTGCCGCTGATGCAGGAGATGGGCAAGACCATTTTCGCCATCAGCCACGACGATCACTACTTCATTCATGCCGACCGTCTTCTGGAGATGCGTGACGGCAAGCTGAGCGAGCTGACTGGTGAAGAGCGCGATGCGGCCTCGCGTGACGCGGTGGCGCGTACGGCCTGATGCCCTCACCCTAACCCTCTCCCACAGGGAGAGGGGATAGATCGTGGCTCTAATGAAGCTTTTTTCTCCACCTCGCCCCGTTGTTTATTCTTATTTACATATCCCCGCGCTATGCTTAACCCCAACTCATTTAATGGATTTATGATTGATGTCGGTATTAAAGAAAAACAGCGCCAGGCAGCGTGACCAGGAGCGTGCGCGACTCATCTGGCTTCTCACGACCGATAAAGCGGTCACTTCTACGCTATTAGGCAAACTGACCCTGGCTGAGCAATATGATGTCGGCACACTGGCCGACGATATTGCTGAGGTAGGTGCGCTGGTTGCTCATTTACCGCCGCCGGATCTGGCGGATACCCTGGAAGCGCTTCCTTCGGAAGAGCGTCACGCCCTCTGGCGCCTGGTGCAGGATCACGAGCGCGGCCAGGTCCTGCTTGAAGCCTCGGAAAACGTCTGGGACGACCTGATCGACGAGATGAGCGACCGGGACATCCTCGACGCCCTGCAAACCCTGGATATCGACGAGCAGATTTACCTTGTACAGCACCTGCCGCGTAACCTGACCGGTCGCCTGCTGGCGTCTCTGCCCGCCGATGAACGCGCGCGCGTGCGCCAGGTGATGCACTACGAGAAAAACAGCGTTGGCGCGATTATGGAGTTTGGCGTTATCACGGTACGTCCGGACGTCACGCTGGGTACCGTGCAGCGCTACCTGCGCCGCCTGGGCAGGATGCCGGATAACACCGATAAACTGTTTGTTACCTCGCGGGACAAAACCCTGCTCGGCGAGCTGGAGCTGAAAACCATCCTGCTCAACAGCACCCAGCGGAAGGTGAGCGAGGTGATGGAAAACGAGCCGATGGTCTTCTCCCCGGAAGACGACGCGGAAAAAGCGGCGCGTACCTTTGAACGTGATGACCTTGTGAGTGCGGCGGTCGTAGACTCCGTCGGCAAGCTGATGGGGCGTCTGACCATTGATGAGATCGTTGATGTGGTCTACGAAGAAACCGACAACGACCTGCGCGCGCTCGGGGGGATCAGCGCCGAAGATGACGTCCATGCCTCCGTCGGCAAGGCGGTAAAAACCCGCTGGGCGTGGCTGGCTATTAACCTGTGTACCGCCTTTATCGCCTCCCGCGTAATTGACGGCTTTGAACACACCATTTCGCAGCTGGTGGCGCTGGCCTCGCTGATGCCGATTGTGGCCGGGATTGGCGGCAACACCGGAAACCAGACCATCACCATGATCGTCCGCGCGCTGGCGCTGGAAAATATTCAGCCCGGTAATTTTGCCTTTCTGATCTTCAGGGAGATGGGCGTGGCGCTGATCAACGGCCTGGTGTGGGGCGGCATTATGGGCGGCATCACCTGGTGGCTGTATGACGATATGGCCTTAGGCGGGGTGATGATGCTGGCGATGGTGCTGAATTTACTGGTGGCATCGATGATGGGCGTTATTATCCCGCTGACGATGACCAAACTGGGGCGCGACCCCGCGGTGGGGTCGAGCGTGATGATCACCGCCATCACCGATACCGGCGGTTTCTTTATTTTTCTTGGGCTGGCAACGGTTTTTCTGCTTTAACCCGACGCTTAATCCGGGCGGGGATCAGTGCCATGACGATAATCCCGCCCAGTACGCCAATCGCCAGGTTGCCAGTTAAAACCGTTGCGGCAACGGTCACCAGCATCACCACCGTTTCGGCAATCGGGGCATTTTTTATCGTGGCGGGCTGAAGGCTGTGCCAGCTGAAGGTTTTGACGGCGACGATCGCCATAATCCCCGCCAGCACCGCCATCGGGATTTTCGCCATGACTTCACTGAGTGCCGTCACCAGGATCAGCAGCACGATGCCCGCCGCAAGGGTTGAAATACGGCTTCGCCCTTTCCCCATCTCCACGTTAACGATGGTTTGTCCGATCATCGCGCAGCCCGCAATGCCGCCGTAAAAACCGGCCAGAATATTGCCGACGCCCAGCCCGATGCTCTCACGGCGTTTGCTCGATGGCGTTACGGTCAGTTCATCCACCAGCTTTGCCGTCAGCAGGGATTCCAGCAGACCGACGAAGGCAATACTCAAGGCGCACGGCCAGATGATGCTCAGCGTCTGTACGTTAAGCGGTACCAGCAGCTCGGTAAACCCCGGCAAACCACCGCTCATGGAGCCTTCATCGCCCACGGTCGGCAGGACCTGGCCGGTTGAAACGGTGAACAAGGTTAACAGCACGATCGCAATCAGCGGGGAAGGGATGCTTTTGATATAGCGCGGCACCCACAGCACGATCAGCAGCGTCAGCACGAAAAGGCCCACAATCAGCGGGCTTCGGCTCCAGAAATGCGGCACCTGAGCGAAGAAGATCAGAATCCCCAGGGCGTTAACAAACCCCGTCATGACCGACTGGGGAATAAAGCGCATGAGTCTTGCCATGCCCAGCACGCCGAACAGAATTTGTATCACACCAGCCATCAGCACGGCGGGAAGAATGTACTGTACGCCGTGCTGATGCACCATTGGGCCAATGACCAGCGCTACGGAACCGGCGGCTGCCGTGACCATCGCCGGACGACCTCCCAACACGGAGAGAACAAGGCACAGCACTACGGAGGCGATCAGGCTGACTTTTGGGTCAACGCCTGCGACTACGGAAAAAGAGATCACTTCCGGGATCAGGGCCAGGGCGGTAATAACGCCCGCCAGCGTTTCACGCGTCAGCTGCTTAGGGGAACGCAGTACGTTGGCTACGCGGTCTTCGGGGGATACAGCAGAATGGGGTAAGGACATAACAGTTCGCTGGTTAGGGCAGGCTTCCGTGCGCGCGATCACAAAGTGCAGCATAGTAGCCATAAATTCCCCCTATTGCCAGCTGCGCCCCGCAATCCCCTACAAACAATCCATCATTAAATTTCACAATTACAATAATTTCGTAACCTTTAAACAATATTTAAAAGTTGTTACCGTGCCCACGCAGCTTTTTTCACCTGCACTTTCCACGCATCAAGCACTTTTACACTAAGGCATAAATTATGAAAAAAATGACTGCCATGCTCTTTTCTCTGGCCGTTGGGCTCAGCGCCGTCTCGATGGCAGCGAAAGCAGACGCACCAAAAGAGCAGGAAACGGACGTCCTTTTAATTGGTGGCGGTATCATGAGCGCCACGCTGGGAACCTATCTGCAGGAACTGCAGCCGGACTGGTCTATGACCATGGTCGAGCGCCTCGATGGCGTGGCGCAGGAGAGTTCGAACGGCTGGAATAACGCCGGTACCGGGCATTCGGCACTCATGGAACTGAACTATACGCCGCAGAAAAAGGACGGTTCCATTAGTATCGAGAAGGCGGTAGAGATCAACGAAGCATTCCAGATCTCGCGCCAGTTCTGGTCTCACCAGGTCAACAGCGGCGTGATGCACGACCCGCACTCCTTCATCAACACCGTACCGCACATGAGCTTTGTGTGGGGCGAGCAGAACGTGAATTTCCTGCGCGCGCGTTACGCTGCGCTGCAGCAGAGCACCCTGTTCCGCGGGATGAAATACTCCGAAGACCACGCGCAGATCAAAGAGTGGGCCCCGCTGGTCATGGAAGGTCGCGATCCAAACCAAAAAGTGGCGGCGACCCGTACCGAAATCGGGACCGACGTGAACTACGGTGAAATTACCCGTCAGCTGGTGGCGTCCCTGAAGAAAAAAGAGAACTTCAACCTGCAGCTCAGCACCGAAGTGCGCGGCTTTAAGCGCAATGCGGACAACAGCTGGAGCGTGACGGTTGCCGATCTGAAAAACAATGAAGCCGAGCACGTCATTAAGGCCAAATTTGTCTTCATCGGTGCGGGCGGCGCGGCGCTGAAGCTGCTGCAGGAGTCCGGTATTCCTGAAGCTGACGACTACGCGGGCTTCCCGGTCGGCGGCCAGTTCCTGGTATCCGAGAACCCGGAAGTAGTGAATCGTCATCTGGCAAAAGTGTACGGTCAGGCTTCCGTAGGGGCGCCACCGATGTCCGTACCGCACATTGACACCCGTATGCTGGACGGTAAACGCGTGGTGCTGTTCGGACCGTTCGCGACCTTCTCCACAAAGTTCCTGAAAAACGGCTCCCTGTGGGATCTGCTGAGCGCAACCACCACCTCTAACGTCAAGCCGATGATGGACGTGGGTCTGGATAACTTCGACCTGGTAAAATACCTGATCAGCCAGGTGATGCTCTCTGACGACGAACGCTTCGAGGCGCTGAAAGAGTACTATCCGCAGGCGAAGAAAGAAGACTGGCGTCTGTGGCAGGCGGGTCAGCGTGTGCAGATCATCAAGCGCGATCCGAAAGAGGGCGGCGTACTGCGTCTGGGTACCGAAGTGGTGAGCGATAAGGATGGCACGATTGCCGCGCTGCTGGGCGCGTCACCGGGTGCGTCTACCGCTGCGCCAATCATGCTGCACCTGATGGAAAAAGTGTTTAAAGACAAAGTTGCCAGCCCGGAATGGCAGGCGAAGCTGAAAACCATTATTCCATCGTACGGCACGAAGCTGAACGGTAACGTGGATGCGACGGAGCAGGAGCTGGAATACACCAGCCGCGTATTGCAGTTGCAGTACGTGAAGCCGCAGGCTGCGGATGCTGCGCCAAAAGCGGAGCTGAAGCCTCAGCCGGAAAACAAACCGGTTGCGGATATCGCGCTGTAAGGTAAAAGCAAAACGGTAACATTCGTTACCGTTTTTAGTGTTTTCTCCCTCTCCCGGTGGGAGAGGGGTCGGGTAAGGCGAAGCCGCCACCCGACTTATATTCAACGTACTACGGCTTGACCGACAGTCTCATCTGCCTTCCAGACGCGATATTTCACTTCCACGTTTTCAGGCGTATACACCACGATCGGCAACTTGCTGTTGTAGCGCAGCAGGCTGTTGTCGCCCAGATAGGCCGTCACAAATTTCTTCTCTTTCTTGCCGTCAGGGCAGGCCATCATGGTGGAAACCGGAGAGGTGACTTTATCAAAGACGTAATAGTCGTAACCCCAGCCTTCCAGGGTTTTGCTTTCCAGCTGACCGCCAAGACGGTGCTGATTGCAGTCTACTTCCAGCGTCTTGCCAATTAACAGTTCCACTTTGTAATTCGCTTCGTCCTGCTGAACCGGCAGCTGAATCACCTGACGCTTCATGCCTTTTTCCGCTTGCGGATAGGGGGCAACTTTTTCCAGCGGCTGCGCTTTTTGGGCGTCGCTGGCGAAAGCGCTGGTGCTGACGCTCGCGGCAGCGAGAAGCGCGATGGCAAATTTAGGTGCGTTTTTCATTGTCATTCCTTTATGTCAAAACGGTCCTGCACAGACTAACATAACGCGTATGAATGATTAGTGTGATTTACTTACATTTTCATTATGTGCAGCGTAATAAACCTGGTGTTATCCATTTTGGCAGGAGTTTGTACTGATGTGGAGTGTGGCGGGCGTTCGTGTTATTTTAGACCCTCTATTATGTTATTCATCTGTGAAAGGGAAGAGAGATGGTTCGTGCAAAACTGAAAACACCTGAAGGCCGCAAGTTCCTCCTGGCGCTGCTGGTCGTGTTTATGATTGCTGCCGCGTGCGTCGGGCGGGCCACCATTGTTGGCGTCATCGAACAGTACAACATTCCTCTCTCCGCCTGGACTACCAGCATGTATGTGCTGCAGTCGGCGATGATCTTCGTTTACAGCCTTGTCTTCACCGTTCTGCTGGCCATCCCGCTGGGCATTTTCTTCCTGGGCGGACGTGATAAGCACTAAGCATTTATCTGCTATAAGAAGCCAGCCTGCGGGCTGGCTTTTTTTATGCCTGATAATTTTTATTCTCTTTTCCAGGATATTCTGTTCCGCATAAGCTTGTTCGCCATAAAGCAGGAGAGGCTCAATGTTATCCCGGTTTGCAACGCTCAGCCGGATCCCGAAAGGCGTCTGGGTTGTGGGTGGGGTCAGTATGTTGATGGATATCTCCTCTGAGATCATTCACAGTCTGCTCCCGTTGTTTATGGTCACAACGCTGGGTGCCAGCGTGCTTTTTATTGGTTTGATTGAAGGCCTGGCTGAAGCCACCGCGCTGTTTATCAAAGTTTTTTCCGGGGCAATCAGTGACTACCTGGGCAAGCGTAAAGGGCTGGCGGTACTGGGATACGGTCTTGGCGCGGTGAGTAAGCCGTTGTTCGCTATAGCCTCTTCCTCCGGCATGATTCTTGGGGCACGCTTGATTGACCGGGTAGGGAAGGGGATCCGGGGGGCGCCGCGTGATGCGCTGGTCGCTGACGTTACGCCGCCGGAACTTCGCGGCGCGGCCTTTGGTCTGCGTCAGTCGATGGACACTATCGGCGCATTTCTCGGGCCGCTGCTGGCCGTCGGCTTAATGCTGCTGTGGAATGGTGATTTTCGCACTATTTTTTGGGTGGCGGTGTTCCCCGGCGTCCTCGCCGTTGCACTGCTTTTTTTCGGTCTGCATGAGCCGAAAACCCCTGTCGAACATAAGCGAACAAATCCCATCAAAAAAGAGAACCTCAGGCGCCTCGGGAAAGGCTGCTGGTGGGTTATTGGCCTGGGTGCCATCTTCACGCTCGCGCGTTTCAGTGAAGCATTTCTCGTGCTTCGCGCACAGCAGACGGGGGTGCCGCTGGCGCTGATCCCGCTGGTGATGGTGGCCATGAATCTGCTTTATTTTCTCTCGGCATATCCGTTTGGCAAGTTGTCCGACACGATGAGCCACACCCGGCTGCTGCAGTGGGGGCTGGTGGTTCTGATTGGGGCAGACATTGTGCTGGCGCTTAGCACCCACTGGACGGGCATTGTGTTAGGCGTCGCGCTGTGGGGTGTTCATATGGGGATGACGCAGGGGCTACTGGCGGCAATGGTTGCGAAAACGGCTCCTGCGGATCTGCGCGGTACGGCGTTCGGTATATTTAGCCTGGTCAGCGGCGCGGGATTGTTAATCGCCAGCCTGGGAGCCGGGGCAATCTGGGAAACCTTTGGAGCATCGTATACGTTTTGCGCCGGAGCGGTGATTTGTCTGGCGACTCTGATCTATCTGGGTAAAACACCGGACGAGGCGAAATAAAAAACCAGCCATAAGTGGCTGGTTTTCAATATGTTTTTGGTCGGCACGAGAGGATTTGAACCTCCGACCCCCGACACCCCATGACGGTGCGCTACCAGGCTGCGCTACGTGCCGACGCATAAAAAGATACTACTCGATTCCGTTTCGAATGCAAGGGAATCTGTCGCTAACTGGTTTATAATTAATCAGTTAGCGATAAAACGCTTCTCATCCGTCAGAACCTGCAGCAGCAGACTCAGCTGCGGCTTCTGGTCCTTCAGCCGTTCACCCTGCAGATTATAGGTCTGATAGTTCCCGTTGCTGTTCAGCACCAGCGTCAGCTTCGGCGTGGTCACCACCAGCGTGTTACGGTCTGCTGCCGTCACCCAGTTATGACGTCGTACCGCGCTGAAGAGATCCTGCCCCTGAGAATACTCGTTTGCTGGCGTGCTGACGTGCAGCAGGCGCTGCATCAGGGTCGTCATGACGTCTTTATGTTCTGTGAGCATATTGATGCGCTGCGCCGGCGTTCCCGGCCAGTGGATCACCAGCGGAACGTGCAGGTTCGGACGTGACCAGCTCATGCTCTTCGTCTCGTCGCCTAACGGTACCCCATGCCCCGCGGTCACAATCACGACGGTGTTATCAAGCTTTCCTGATTCACGTAGCGCGTCAAGCACGCGGCCAATCTGTGCGTCAACATCGCCGGCCGCACGGCCGTAGCGGCGCGCAAAGCCTGCCTGGTTGCTGTCGTTAAGCGTTGTGCCGTTAAAGGCCACCCACGAGAACCAGCGGTTATCTTCCTGCGCGTAGCGCTGCAGCCAGTTTATCCACTGGTTTGCGGTCTGGGCATCAGACTGGCTCTGCGCGGCAGGCAGGGAGAAATCAGAGAGCAGCGCCTGGCGGTACAGTGAACTGTTGAAGCCGTCCGATGAGAACAGCCCTAACTGATAGCCCTGCTGATTAAGCCCGGTGATCAGCGCCGCAGGAATGCGCGCAGACAGCACGCCGTCCATATATCCGGCAGAAATGCCATAGAACAGGCCAAAGATACCCGCATCGGTTGAGTTACCGGAGCTCATATGCTGGGTAAACGACACGTTTTGACTCGCGAAATCGGCCAGCGCAGGCATCTGCTTCTCGTAACGGGAATAGTTCAGGCCATCAACGGTGATCAGCAGGACGTTTTGCCCGCGTCCCATATCGCGATAGCGCAGATCGCTCAGTGGATACTGCACGCTAACCGCTTCCGGATTACCCTGTTCGACCAGACGGCGCTGATACTCCTGGGCATCGAGCAGGCCGTGCTTCTCAAGGAAACGACGGGCCGTCATTGGATAAGAGAGCGGCAGGTTAGCGCGCTGCATGGTAATAGGGCGATAGAAGTTCGCATCCGCCCAGATATACATAATGTGCGAACTGATAAATGAGACGAAAAAGAGCGCGGCCACAGGCTTCGCGTAATGGCGGCGTCGGGTCAGGCTGCGGAGCTTTTGCCAGCTCCAGGTGGCAAACAGCATCTCAATCAACAGGATCACCGGGACGCTGATGAACATCAGCTGCCAGTCACGGGCCGTTTCGTTCTGGTCCGGGTTTATCACCAGTTCCCAGACAATAGGGTTGAGATGCAGGTGGAAGCGGGTGAACACTTCACTGTCGATAAGCAGCAGCGTCATCCCCACCGTCGCAAGGATGGCGGACAAGAACCGCATCAGGCGCTGCGACATGACGATAAACGTCAGAGGAAACAGGATCAGCAGATAGGTGGCGAATACCAAAAAGCTAAAGTGGCCGACAACGCTTATCCAGGAGTAGACACGCCCGGTTAGCGTTGTAGGCCAGTCTGCGACAAACAGATAACGACAGCCAATTACCGTCGCTAGCAGAATGTTGAACAGGGCAAACCAGTGTCCCCAGCTGACCATCTGGGAGACTTTTTCACGGTAGCGCTGACGATTCGTCACCATAAACTGTTGTTCGTTTCCCTTAATGGGCCTGGTCGTTGCTGACGGATGACTGTAATGCCTGGGCGAAAGAGTTGGCGATCGCCTGACGCTGAGCCGGAGCAACGCTGGTGTTGATAAGGTTGGTGACCATATTTCCCAAAACCATCAGGGAGAGATCGGTCGGCGTTTTATGTTTTTCCAGTACGTTGACCAGCTCACTGAGCAGTTGTTCAACGTGTTCATCACTGTAGCGGGAATGTTGTGGCATAAATCAAAATCAGTTTGTTGATGAAAGGGCAACATATTACCGTAGCAACAGCTTTTTTTCCCCTTTTTTATCTGTTGTTGCACACATGTCCTGGTGGTGGTTGAATACCGCCCGGTCTAAAAGGAGAGTTTATCATGAGTCTGGAAATCAACCAGATTGCCTTGCACCAGCTTATCAAGCGTGATGAGCAAACCCTTGAAGTGGTGCTACGCGATTCGTTACTGGAACCCACGGCAACCGTTGTGGAAATGATGGCAGAGCTGCATCGCGTTTACAGCGCCAAAAATAAAGCCTATGGTCTGTTCAGCGAAGAGAGTGAGCTGGCCGATAGCCTGCGTCTGCAGCGTCAGGGCGAAGAGGATTTCCTGGCGTTTAGCCGCGCCGCAACCGGGCGTCTGCGCGACGAGCTGGCGAAATATCCGTTTGCCGACGGCGGCATCGTCCTGTTCTGCCACTATCGTTATCTGGCGGTCGAATACCTGCTGGTCAGCGTGCTGAATAACTTAAGCAGCATGCGCGTGAACGAGCAACTGGACATCAGCTCAACGCACTATCTGGATATCAACCATGCGGATATTGTGGCGCGTATTGATTTGACCGAGTGGGAAACCAACCCGGAGTCGACCCGCTACCTGACCTTCCTGAAGGGGCGCGTGGGCCGTAAAGTAGCGGATTTCTTTATGGACTTCCTCGGTGCCAGTGAAGGCCTGAACGCCAAAGCGCAGAACAAAGGGCTGCTGCAGGCTGTTGATGACTTCACGGCTGAAGCGCAGCTCGATAAATCTGAACGCCAGACCGTACGTCAGCAGGTTTACAGCTACTGCAACGAGCAGCTGCAGGCGGGGGAAGAGATTGAGCTGGAGTCCCTGTCAAAAGAGCTGGCTGGCGTCAGCGAAGTGAGCTTCCAGGAATTCACCGCTGAGAAAGGCTATGAGCTTGAGGAGAGCTTCCCGGCGGATCGCAGCACGCTGCGCCAGTTAACCAAATTTGCCGGCAGCGGCGGTGGGTTAACCCTCAACTTTGACGCCATGCTGTTAGGTGAACGCATTTTCTGGGATCCGGCCACCGACACCCTGACCATCAAAGGCACGCCGCCGAACCTGCGCGATCAGCTTCAGCGCCGCACCTCTGGCGGTAAATAACAGGCATAAAAAAACCCCGCAGCTGCGGGGTTTTTTTCGACTGGTTTGCGATTACGCGCGAACGAAGTCGATGTGAGTCAGTTTTGGCTTGAACGCGTGACGCTGAACAGCCTGAACTTTCACTTTTTCTTCTTTACCGCCAACAACGATGGTCAGAACTTCGCTGTAGAACTCAGCTTTGTTCTGCATGTTCCATACTTTGTCGTGATCCAGTTCGATAGCAACTGGAGCAGCTTCGCCACCGTAAACGATAGCCGGGAACTTGTTAGCGGTACGCAGGCGGCGGCTCGCACCCTTACCCTGCACGTTACGTACTTCTGCTTCGATAGTGAACATTGATTTCTCTCTGTATTTAAAACCCTACTACAGGCGACCCAGCAGCAGGTGAGTGTTCTGCCTCACGGATGTGAAGCGGGCGGCATTTTATACTCAAATGCCGCTCACATCAATGAAAAGTCCGCTAACCGCGCAATTCATTTGCCCGACGATAGCGGCCTTCATAGTCAAAGATCTTCTCGCGAACCTGCCAGAACTGGCCTTTCTTGCGGGCGACTACGAAGTCGGGGTGGCGCAGCAGCACCTGCTGATGAACGATATCCGCTACGGTTATCCAGCGCAGCGGCACGCCAGGCGTACGGGTATGCGGGCGGATAAACAGCTGCTCAAATGCCGTGCGCTGGGCAGGCGTCTGAACCCTGAACCGTTCGCTGACGTCAGCGCCATCCTCGTCGTAATAGGTGATTTTCAGCCATTCGCCTTTTTCATCCGCGCCGGGCTGCAGCGCCATGCCGGAGCAGCGCAGCACCAGCGCATCTTTCAGCTTCAGTGCCGCTTTCAGCATGTCGTCCGGGTCGACCAGCACCGTGTCGCACTCGCGGCAGCGGCGGGCGGCGATGTCATTTTCGGCGTTGCACTGCGGGCAGTTTTTGAAGCGGAAGCGGAAATCGCACTGCTCGCGATGTCCCTCATCATCTTCAAACCAGCCCTGACAGCGGCGGCCAAAGTGTTCAATCAACGTGCCGTCGGCGGTGGTTTTTCCCCAGAATGTGTTGGCAAAGCCGCAGGCCGGGCAAAACACCTGCACCGGCACGTTGTCGCTTTTGCCTTTCGGCGTGCCCACTTCGGGGGAGTAGAGATCGTGCGGGTTACCCGCGTAATCGAGGATCAGACAGTCGGTTTTGCCCGGCGCCAGGCGCAGGCCACGGCCGACAATCTGCTGATACAGGCTGACGGATTCGGTTGGGCGCAGAATGGCGATTAGATCGACGTGCGGTGCATCGAAACCGGTAGTCAAGACAGAAACGTTGACCAGATAACGGAACTGCTGCGCTTTGAAGGCTTCAATCAGCCTGTCGCGCTCCGGACCGGGCGTTTCGCCGGTGATCAGCGCCGCGTCGTTTGCGGGCAGCAATCCGGTAATTTCGCGAGCGTGCTCAACGGTGGCGGCGAAAATCATTACCCCTTTGCGCGTCTGCGCAAATTCTTCGATCTGGCTAATGATATGCGGAGTTATGCGCTTCTGCTTTTTCAGCTCCTGATTGAGGTCAGCTTCGCTGAACAAGCCGTTGCTCTGCGCCTGTAACCGGCTGAAATCATACTGCACCACCGGCATATCCAGCCGCTCGGGCGGCGTCAGGTAGCCGTGCTTAATCATGTAGCGCAGCGGAAGTTCATAGATACAGTCGCTGAACAGCGCTTTCTCGTCGCCGCGCACCATGCCGTGATAATGAAAGCGATAGATCCAGCCTTTGCCCAGGCGAAACGGGGTTGCCGTCAGGCCGAGCAGGCGTAAGTGAGGGTTCACCTCTTTCAGGTGAGTGAGGATTTGCTGATACTGGCTGTCGTCGTCATCGCTGATGCGGTGACACTCGTCGACAATCAGCAGCGAAAACTCGCTGCGGAACAGATCCAGGTTGCGGGCCACGGACTGTACGCTGCCAAAAACCACTTTGCCGTGGCTCTCTTTGCGCTTTAGACCGGCCGCGAAAATATCGGCTTCCAGCCCCAGCGCACAATACTTAGCATGGTTTTGCGCTACCAGCTCTTTGACGTGCGCCAGCACCAGCACGCGACCGCGCGCCAGGCGGGCCAGCTCGGCAATAACCAGGCTCTTGCCTGCACCGGTCGGGAGGACAATGGCCGCCGGCTCCCGGTGTTTACGGAACCAGGCGAGGGTCGCGTCAACGGCTTCCTGCTGATAGGGACGAAGTGTAAAAGTCATGGGGTCTCGGTTTCGTTAATCCGCATATAGTATGCCACGAAACTTTTTCCCTTGAGTGGCGCAACCAGACCATTATACTGAACCGTTCCAGACTGCTTCTTTTTCGGACGCACGGTCCGACTTCCAGCACCATTAAGGCTAAAAAGATTTCATGCGACTTGATAAGTTTATCGCTCAGCAACTTGGCGTAAGCCGCGCTATTGCCGGGCGCGAGATACGCGCCAGCCGCGTTACCGTGGATGGCGACATTGTGAGAGACAGCGCGTTCAAACTGCAACCTGACCATCAGGTGGAGTACGACGGCAATCCGCTGACCCAGCAGCACGGTCCGCGCTATTTCATGCTCAACAAGCCGGAAGGCTACGTCTGCTCAACGGACGATCCGGATCATCCGACGGTGCTCTATTTCCTCGACGAACCGGTGGCGCACAAGCTGCACGCTGCGGGTCGCCTCGATATCGACACCACCGGTCTGGTGCTGATGACCGACGACGGGCAGTGGTCGCATCGCATTACTTCCCCGCGTCACCACTGTGAGAAAACCTATCTGGTCACGCTGGAGTCGCCGGTTGCTGATGACACGGCAGAGCACTTCGCGAAAGGCGTGCAGCTGCATAATGAAAAAGATCTGACTAAACCGGCGGTGCTTGAAGTCATCACCCCGACGGAGGTCCGTCTGACCATCAGCGAAGGGCGTTACCATCAGGTTAAACGTATGTTTGCCGCGGTGGGGAACCACGTTGTGGGCCTGCACCGTGAACGCATCGGTGCGATCGCGCTCGATCCCGACCTTGCGCCAGGCGAATACCGTCCGTTAACGGAAGAAGAGATTGCCAGCGTCGGTCTGCCTTCGCATTAATTTCAGGAGAACTCTGTGACCACCAGGCCACACTCGTCGTTCAAAATTGTCTTCATTCTTGGCCTGCTGGCGATGCTGATGCCGCTGTCTATCGACATGTATCTGCCTGCGCTGCCGGTGATTTCCGCGCAGTTTGGCGTACCGGCAGGCAGCGCTCAGATGACGCTCAGCACCTATATTCTCGGTTTCGCTCTCGGACAGCTTTTATACGGCCCAATGGCCGACAGCCTTGGGCGCAAACCGGTGATTCTGGGCGGGACGCTGGTCTTTGCGGCCGCTGCGGTCGCCTGTGCGCTGGCGCAGAGTATCGATCAGCTGATCGCCATGCGCTTCCTGCACGGGCTGGCCGCTGCCGCTGCGAGCGTGGTGATCAACGCCCTGATGCGCGATATCTACCCGAAAGAAGAGTTCTCCCGCATGATGTCGTTTGTCATGCTGGTGACGACGATTGCGCCGCTGGTGGCCCCGATGGCCGGTGGTGCGGTGCTGGTGTGGTTTAGCTGGCATGCGATTTTCTGGATCCTGGCCCTGGCCGCACTGCTGGCTTCGGCGATGATTTTCTTCTTTATTGATGAAACGCTGCCCGTCGAGCGCCGCCAGAAATTTCATATTCGAACCACGATAGGTAACTTTGCCTCGCTGTTTCGCCACAAGCGGGTGCTGAGCTACATGCTGGCGAGCGGGTTCAGCTTTGCCGGAATGTTCTCCTTCCTGAGCGCCGGGCCGTTTGTCTATATCGAACTGAACCACGTTTCGCCACAGCACTTTGGCTATTATTTTGCGCTCAATATCGTCTTCCTGTTTGTCCTGACCATCATTAACAGCCGCTTTGTCCGGCGGGTGGGCGCGCTGAACATGTTCCGCGCCGGGCTGTGGATCCAGTTTGTGATGGCGGTCTGGCTGGTGGTGAGCGCGTTCCTGGGCGTGGGGTTCTGGGCGCTGGTGATCGGCGTGGCGGCGTTTGTCGGCTGCGTGTCGATGATCTCGTCCAATGCGATGGCGGTGATCCTCGATGAGTTCCCGCACATGGCGGGGACCGCATCGTCATTGGCGGGAACCTTCCGCTTCGGGATTGGTGCCATCGTCGGGGCGTTACTGTCTATGGCAACCTTCAGCACGGCCTGGCCCATGCTGTGGGCGATGGCATTTTGCGCAACCAGCTCCGTTCTCTTCTGTCTTTACGCCAGTCGGCCGCGAAAAGCGGCTCGCTAACCACAGAGAAGGCCCGGAAGGGCCTTTTTTGTTGATACACATCAACCAAACCCGCGTTCGTTTATCCCGTGTTTGTTTATTTTATGTAAAATCTATTTATGTAAAAAGTCACATCATTGTATTCAAAAAGGTTGAGTTAGATCGCAGAAACGGGTACATATAGCGCCGACGCGAGCCTCGATACCGATAAAAAAGCGCTGAATAGTGCAGGTTGGCGATGATGTGTTACTATAAATGTAAATAAATTGTGAAGTAAATTTTGCTTCCGGGGAACGAACGTGAATACATTACAACTCTCCATTGTCCATCGCTTGCCCCAGAGCTACCGCTGGTCGGCGGGTTTTGCAGGTTCGAAAGTTGAACCGATTCCGCAAAGCGTCGCGGGCTGTGAGAATTGCCTGGTTGCGCTCAAGCTGCTGAGCCCGAGCGATGAAAATGCGTGGCGGGTGATGGAGCGTCTCAGCCAGGCTTTGACGGATATCGAAGTGGACAGCTCCGTACTGGAGTGCGAAGGGGAGCCGTGCCTGTTTGTGAAAAGCCAGGACGAATTCGCCGCGACCTGCCGTCTGAAAAACTTTGGCGTTGCAATTGCTGAGCCTTTCTCCGGCCAGTATCCGTTTTAAGCGCTAGTCTGCCGCGAGCAGCTGGCGCGTGTAGCTCTGCGTTGGCGCAGTAAATACGCGCTGGCAATCCCCCTGTTCGACCACCTCACCCTGTCGTAGCACAATCACCTGATGGCACAGCGCCCGAACCACCTGTAGATCGTGGCTGATAAAGATATAGGCCAGCCGGTGCTTTTCCTGTAGCCCTTTCAGCAGCGCCAGGATCTGCGCCTGTACGGTTCTGTCCAGGGACGAGGTTGGTTCATCCAGAATAATCAGCTCCGGTTTCAGGATCAGCGCGCGGGCAATGGCGATGCGCTGGCGCTGTCCGCCGGAAAATTCCGCAGGGTAGCGGTGGCGGGTCTCGGGATCTAAGCCCACTTCAGCCATGACCCGCATCACCTCCTGTTCCCGCTGCTGCGCGCTCAGCTCAGGCTGATGAACGCGCAGGCCCTCTTCGATAATCTGCAATACGCTGAGGCGCGGGTTAAGCGAGGAGTTGGGATCCTGAAACACCACCTGCATGCGGGGCCGCACGGGCAGCATCTGGCGGCGGTTCCAGCGGTGCAGCGGCATATCGTCAAACAGGATCTCGCCCTCTGAGGCAATTAAGCGCAGCAGCGCCAGACCGGTAGTGCTTTTACCCGAACCGGATTCGCCTACCAGCCCCAGGGATTCACCCGGACGCAGCGAGAAGCGGATATTTTTCAGGACCGGATTCTGGTCGACGATGCGCCGCAGAATGCCTTTGCGGATCGGGAACGAGACGGATAAATCATCAACGCGCAGCAGCGGTGTGCTGTCTGCCGTGAGTGGCACCGGGTCGCCGGAAGGCTCGCTGTCGAGCAGGCGCTGCGTATAGGGGTGCTGCGGGGCGTTCAGCAGCGTGGATGCGATATTCTGTTCAACGCAGCGTCCGTTTTGCATTACCGCAACGCTGTCGGCCAGCTTTTTCACGATGCTCAGGTTGTGCGTGATAAACAGCAGGCTCATGTTCAGCTCGTCACGCAGCTCCCGCAGCAGCGTCAGAATTTGCGCCTGCACTGTTACGTCCAGCGCCGTCGTCGGCTCGTCGGCAATCAGCAGCTCTGGCCGGGTGAGCAGGGCCATGGCGATCATCACCCGCTGGCGTTCGCCGCCGGAGAGCTGGTGCGGAAAATCATTCAGCCGTTTGGCCGCGTTGCGTATGCCTGTCCGTTCCAGACAATCCAGAATTTCGCCCCGCGCGGCCTCTTTGCGCATGCCCCGGTGCAGAGAGAGCACTTCATAGAGCTGTTTTTCCAGGGTATGCAGCGGGTTGAGAGAGACCATCGGCTCCTGGAAGATCATGGCGATTTTATTGCCGCGGATCCCGCGCAGGGTTTGCTCATCCGCGTGCAGCAGCGAAGTGCCGTGAAACAGAATATCCCCTTGCGGGTAGCTCACCGGCGGAGAAGGCAGCAGACGCAGGATGGAGAGCGCCGAAACGCTCTTGCCTGAGCCGGATTCACCCACCAGCGCCAGAGTTTCACCGCGCTGGATCTGCAGCGACAGGTCAGTGACTACGGTCCGCGTCTCGCCCTGCTTCGAGAAGGCAATCGACAGGTTATCAATACTGAGAAGAGGCTGCGTCATCTTATACCGCCTTGTTGGGATCGAAGGCATCGCGTACGGCTTCGCCGATAAAAATCAGCAGCGAAAGCAGCACGGCCACGGAAAGAAAGGCGGTGATGCCCAGCCACGGAGCCTGCAGGTTGTTCTTGCCCTGCAACAGCAGTTCGCCGAGCGACGGCGACCCCAGCGGCAGGCCGAAGCCCAGAAAGTCCAGCGAGGTGAGGGTGGTGATGGAGCTGCACAGAATAAACGGCAGGAAGGTGAGCGTTGCTACCACGGCGTTAGGCAGCATATGGCGGAAGATGATTCCCCGGTCGCTCACTCCAAGCGCCTGCGCGGCGCGGATATAGTCGAAATTACGGGTGCGCAGAAACTCTGCCCGCACCACGCCTACCAGCGCCATCCAGCCAAACAGAACGGTGATGCCCAGCAGCCACCAGAAGCTCGGCTGCACCACGCTGGAAAGCAGGATAATCAGAAACAGCGTTGGCATACCAGACCAGACTTCGATGATACGCTGACCCCACAGATCAATTTTCCCGCCGTAGTAGCCCTGAACGGCACCGGCCACCACGCCCATTACGCTGGAGAAGATCGTCAGCATCAGCCCAAAGAGAATAGAAATCCGCGTACCGTAGAGAATGCGCGCCAGCACGTCGCCGCCGTTAGCGTCCGTCCCCAGCCAGTTTTGCGCAGAGGGCGGAGAAGGGAAGGGGGTCGTGGTCGCGAAGTTAATGCTGTTGGCACCAAAGCGCACCGGCGCCCAAAGGGCCCAGCCGTGCTGTTCGATCTGCTGGCGCAGCCACGGATCCTGATACTCCGCCGGCGTCGCAAACGGGCCGCCGAAGTCGCTTTCACTGTAGTTGGCCAGTACCGGCACATACCAGCGGTCGTTAAAGTGCACCAGCAACGGTTTGTCGTTGGCGATCAGCTCTGAACACATGCTCAGGACAAACAGGACAGCAAAAATCCACAGCGACCAGTAGCCGCGGCGGTTATGGCGAAAACGGGCCCAGCGGGCCTGGTTAACGGGGCTTAAACGCGGCATCAGCGGCCCTCAAAATCAATTCGGGGATCGACCAGCGTATAGCTGATATCACTGACGATATTCAGCAGCAGGCCAATCAGGGTGAAAATATAGAGCGTGCCAAACATTACCGGATAATCGCGCGACACGGTGGCTTCGTAGCCCAGCAGGCCGAGACCGTTAAGCGAGAACATCACCTCAATCAGCAGCGAGCCGGTAAAAAACATGCTGATGAACGTGGCCGGAAACCCGGCAATCACCAGCAGCATGGCGTTGCGGAAGACGTGTTTCCACATAATTTGCTTCTCGCTGACCCCTTTGGCGCGGGCGGTCACGACATACTGCTTGCGAATTTCATCGAGAAACGCGTTTTTGGTCAACATGGTCAGGGCGGCAAACCCGCCGATCACCGTTGCCAGAACCGGCAGCGTGATATGCCAGAGATAGTCGGTGATTTTCTGGTACCACGGCAGCGTGCTGAAATCGGCGGAGACCAGCCCCCGCAGCGGGAAGATGTCGAAGTAGCTGCCCCCGGCAAAAAAGACGATCAGCAGGACGGCAAACAGAAACGCCGGAATAGCATAGCCGATGATGATAAAGGTGCTGCTCCAGATATCGAAGCGGCTGCCGTTATGCACCGCTTTACGGATCCCAAGCGGTATAGAGACCAGATAGATAATCAGCGTCCCCCACAGCCCCAGCGTGACCGAAACCGGCAGGCTTTGCTTGATCAACGTTAACACGGACGCACTGCGGAACAGGCTATCGCCAAAATCAAAGCGGATATAATCCCAGAGCATCTTGAAATAGCGCTCGTGAATTGGCTTATCAAAGCCGTAGCGATGGGTGATCTCGGCGATCACCTCAGGATCCAGCCCGCGCCCGCCGCGGTAGTGGCTTTCACTGATATTCCCCACGCCGGTGCGAGCATGGCTCGCGCCCATGCCTTCTCCGCCGCCACCAGGCATGCCGCCGCTGTTACCAAACTCAATGGCGGCAATAGCCTGATCGACCGGGCCGCCGGGAGCAATTTGCACGATAAAAAAGTTAATGGTGATAATGGCCCACAGCGTGGGAATGACCAGCAGAAGACGGCGTATTAAATAGGCACCCATGATAATTCCTTATCGCCGCTCGGCGGGCAGTCTGGCGGCTTTATTTACGTCATACCACCAGGTGTCAAAGCCCAGCGAATAGACAGGGCGCACGGCAGGCACGGAGAACTTGTCCCAGCGTGCAAGCCGGTCTTCGCCCATATACCACATCGGTAGCATGTAGTAGTTCCAGGTTAAGACCCTGTCGAGGGCGCGACCGAGCGGCAGAAGTTTTTCTTTATCGCCCTGCGCCGCCACAATTTTCGCAATCAGGGCATCAATCGCCGGGCTTTTTACCCCGGGCGCATTGTAGGACGAGTCGATGTAGCTGGAGGCCCAGGAGATTTGCAGGTCCGAGCTGGGCCACGGCTGCGCGGGCCACAGGCGCTGCATCATGTCGTAATCACGGCTGCGCATGCGGTTGGTGATCTGCGCGTTATCAACCTGACGAATATTCATGGTGATCCCCAGCCGCGCAAGGTTGTGTTTAAACGGCAGCACCCACTGATCGTTGCCGCCGGAGGAGAGCAGCAGTTCAAAGCTTAAAGGCTTGCCGGTTTTCGCATCGACGCGCTTCTGATTCTTCAGCTGCCAGCCTGCCTCATCCAGCAGCTTGCTGGCCTTCAGCAGATTGTCGCGGTCGTACCCGTCCCCTTTTGAAGCGGGCGGCTGAAACACCGTGGTAAATACCTCCGGCGGCACGTCCGCTTTCAGCGGCGCCAGCAGGACCAGTTCGTCGGCTTTCGGGTAATCCCGCGCGGCATATTCGGTGTTCTGGAAATAGCTGTTCGCACGGCTGTACGCCCCGTAAAAAAGCGCTTTGTTCATCCATTCAAAATCAAAGGCCAGGGAAATCGCTTCCCGAACGCGGCGGTCTGTAAATACCGGGCGCTGAATATTAAATGCCAGCCAGCGCGTGTCCTGGGCGGATTCGTTTTTATGCTCGTCTTTCACGATGTAGCCTTTCGTGAAGTTTTTGCCGATATAGCGGGTCGCCCAGTTTTTGGCGCTGCTCTCCACGCGTAAATCGAATGCGCCGGCCTTGAAGGCTTCAAACGCCACGTTATCGTCGAGGTAGTAGTCATAGCGAAGGGTGTCGAAATTCCAGCGCCCGCGGTTTACCGGCAGGTTAGCCGCCCAGTAGTCTTTCACGCGGGAATAGACCACGTACTGCCCCATGCGCCAGTCGGTAATGCGGTAAGGGCCGCCGGCCAGCGGTGGCGTGGAGAGCGGGTCGCTTAACTTATGGCTTTTCCAGAACGATTCAGGCATAACCGGCAGCGAGAACAGGCTGAGCATATTCTCTTTGTTCGGTTCGCTCAGCTCGATGCGTACGGTGAGCGGCGCAATGGCGCGCACCGTTGTGCCTTTATACACAATGCGGAACTGGGGAACGCCTTCGGTCATAAATTTATGAAACGTAAAGGCCACGTCGCTGGCCCTGACCGGCGTGCCGTCGTGAAAGCGGGCCCGGGGGTTTAGGGTAATTTCGGCCCAGGCGAAGTTATCCGCGTAGCGCACGTTATCGGCAATCAGCGGGTAGTAGCTGCCGGGCTCATCATCAGACGTCACAAAAAGCGTGTCGTAGAGCGATTCTGTTCGCGCCGCGGCCACCCCGCGCAGGGCGAAGCGGTTAAAGTTGTCGAACGTTCCCGTCGCCGAGAGCGTGACCTTTCCACCCTTAGGGGCGGCAGGATTGACGTAATCGAAGTGCGTAAAATTGACCGCGTATTTGGGCTCGCCAATCACGGCGAACGCGATGTTCTCTTTGATGGTTTGCGCCTGGCTGGACAGGCTCACTACTGCCAACCAAAGCAACATAAAGCGCATAAACATCTCGCGGCGGCTCCCTTTTTTACAGACCGGCTCAGTAAAGCTGAATAATAAGTGACGCCACCGGCAATGTGAAATTATTCACCGTCAGGCGACAGCGTATTTTGCCACGTGCGGAACTGCTCCAGCGGCATCGGGCGGCTAATCCAGTACCCCTGCAGGTAATTAACCCCATGCTCGCGCAGCCAGGCCGCCTGTTCCGGCGTTTCCACCCCTTCCGCAACGGTCGACATATTCAGTCGTCTTGCCAGCGTCAGTACGGCATCCAGCACCGGGGAGGTCACGGTTTCTGTGCCAATGGCGTTGACGAAACCACGGTCGATTTTCAGGTAGTCCATGGTGAAATGTTCAAGATAAATCAACGCGCTGTGGCCGGTGCCGAAATCGTCGATGGCAATTTCAAACCCTTCGTTATGCAGCCATTCGAAGAGGCTGTTAGCTTCCCGATGGTTAAGCATGTCGCGCTCGGTAATTTCCAGTACGATCTGGAAGTAATCAGGCGGCAGCAGGGCTTTGAAGGTGCGCATATCGTCTTTGAAGCTTTCCGCATGCAGATGCCCCGGCGCGATATTAATGCCCACTTTCGCACCCGGCGGCAGCACGGTCTGTAACACTGGCGCATCGTGAATAATCAGGTCAAAAAGATGCAGCGTCAGCGGGACAATCAGCTTCTGCGCTTCGGCAAAATTGATAAAAGCGTCCGGCGGGATCTCACCCATGGTCGGGTGCTTCCAGCGCATCAGGACTTCAAGCCCGGTCATCCTGAGCGATTTGGCATCGACAACGGGCTGATAAACCACATAGAACTGGCCGCGCTTGATGGCGCTCAGAATTTCTTTGCCCGGATTGAGACGCGTCGTGAGGATGTAGAAGTTCAGCGACCCTGCCGCAATCCCGCACACCAGCCCGAAGAACAGGGCATAGAGGATCTCATCGCTTGTCCACTCCTCGGCGTACAGGTTGATGGTCAGAGGAACGTCTTTGAGCGTCGCGGTGCGCGCGGGAGTCTCGTGCAAATCCTGCGCCCTGACGAGGGTGCTCGATCTGGTGGATAACGCATTGTCGCCGATGATAATCGCGATACCTGCAAACTCGTCCTGACGCGCGGTATAAAGCAGGTATGGCGTCAGGTTAAGATTCACTGAGGTGAATACGCCGCCGTCTTTCACGAGCGGGTTACGATACCAGATGGCAATCGCGGGTTTATTGGGCAGCATGGGGGTGCCGGGGAGCAGCGCGACATCAACCTGCTTGTTGATGTGCAGCTCGGGTATCAGCTCCTCCATCGGGGCATTCATTGGCCCTGTGGCTGACGAGCAGAACGCCATTTTGTCTCTGACCAGCAGGAAGGCACGCACGTTGAGGCTGAAGGCTGCGCGCGAGGTTAGCTCCGCGTTAACGTCATGGCAATTATTGAGCGTGAGCGGCTGAAGCACGTCGATCGAGGCTTTTAGCTCGTCAAAATAGCTATCCATGTAGATGCTCACATCCTTGATCAGCGTATCGAATCGAATTTCCCGCTTGTGGTAGCTCCAGAGAAATTGCAACGAACCCAGGAGCAGGGCGGCAATCAGGCCGGTAATGATACTGAGGATCAGTATCTTTCGATGACTGGAAAAGTAGCGGGTGAGCATAAACGTCGTGGTTCCTGAATTGCCGCTGATAGTATTCATTGTAACGGGCAAAAAAAAACACCGCCGAAGCAGTGCTTTTTTTTATTGTATCGCCAGCCAAGGGATAACCAACGATACAATCATCATATTAACTGCGGGTCAGTACGCGTCGCGCTTCGTTGTAGCGCTTCTTCCAGTACGGTTCATTCATGCTGGAAATAGTCACACCGCTGCTGGTGGAGGCATGTACAAACTGGTCGTTACCAATGTAGATACCCACGTGTCGACCTGTCGAACCCGCACGGAACAGAACTAAATCGCCGGTGCGCAGTTTGGAACGTGAAATCGACTTGCCCATCTCCTGCTGTTCGTAGGTCGAACGCGGAAGGTCTAACCCAAATTGTTCACGGAACGTACGCTGTACAAAACTGGAACAATCAATGCCTTTTTTGGTACTGCCGCCAAGACGGTAACGCACGCCTTTCCAGTCAGCATACTGGTCCATAATGCGGGACTTCACGTCCAGATTACGTACCATATTTTCAAATTCATCCTGAGAGGCTTGCAGTGATGAGGCGTCTTCCATTCCCACAACACGCGTCTCAGGATGCATATTCTTTGCGGTGTTCGATGTACTACATGCAGATAACAGTACCGCGACTGCTATCGCCGGGATCCCCCGTAAGATATATCTCAGAAACGGTTGAGATTTGACCATTTTGTTTATTTTCCCTTGAAGTCCTTAACGACAAATATCGTTATAAAAATGCCAAACGTGACGAGACTAATTATCTGTTCACAATGAGACAATTGTTTCTGGCGACATTTGTGGCGCAGCGCACAAAATTATTCACCATGGAAATAATTATCCCTATGGGGCAAAACGAGTTCGAGATTAACCGATTGCCTGGGGTATTGCGAGTAAAAAAAGCCTTTTTTTTATAAGAAATTGTGATACAGAAAGTAAAAATCCGTAAATGCTCAAAATAGCGGCAGATCCATAGCGTAATCGCGCAATTGCTTCATTTTTATCATGAATACGATGACGAGAATATGACAGCGAGGAAGGATCGTGGGAAGCGCTCTATCAGGGATCGCTATGATCCCCGAGCGTTAACGTTAAAAGATGTTGATTATTTGTTTAATATTTGTTGCTTTCTGCGCGGGAGGTGGCGATCGAAAACAGCAATCAGGCGATCGCTCAACGGCGTCATCAAAACCCACGGCAGACCAATCAGCACCGCGGAAAGGGAACCCACAACAATATCAGTTAGCCAGTGAGCGCCGATCATTACGCGCGGAAAGGCAAATATCACCACAATAAGCAGGGCAATAGCGAACGCTTTCTTGCCGAAATATCGCAGCATGAACCCAGAGAAAATAAGCAGCATCATGCCGTGATCGCCCGGGAAACTGTCTTTCGACGCATCTTTTGTTGGAATATGCAGCAATTCACTCACGCGATAAATATTCGGGAAAGAGAGCGAAGGACTTGCACGTTTTACCGGCATCAGATGTTGCGCCAGCTGATTAACGATCACCGCGGTCAGAAGCATCACCAGTCCGATAATAAGGATACGGCGACGCCCTGAATAATCCTCTTTAAGCCAGAAAGAGAGCATCAGGCAGCCCATGGCCAGCAGGGAAAAGCCGTCAAAGGCGCGGTTGTTGGTGATCGCCACCAGCCACAGGAAGGCGTCGCTCTTCACCAGCCCCTGGTTGAAGAAATGAAACAGGGATGAATCCAGCGGGAACCAGAAACCGTGATTCACCGGGATATACCAGGAGAAGAAAAGCGCCAGACCGGCGACATTAAGCAGTAATATCAGGGGAATTCGAGTCGTCATAACGTTCTGCATAGAGTGAAAACTGGGGCAACGTTAGCCGCCCGAACTTAAACGAAGCTTCAACAGGCTGGACTGCAGGGCATTCCAGTCGGCGTTAACCGCACTAATTAACTCTATTCGGCTGTCAGGAGGCGCGACGTTTTGCGTTTCGATAAAGAAATCGTCGCCCTGGCGGTTGATCCTTACCAGTCCGTCTGGCGTGCGCATAATCCCTTTCACGCGGTCGACCGGCGCAAGCCTGGCCCACTCAAGGATGCCAATGGTATCGAAAACGGTATCGGCATCGAAAATCCATCCGCAGGCCTGATACCCCTGACCGCTGTTCAGATTTCGACGCCAGCGCTGATGTTCCGGCAGGCTAAGCGCGGCCAGGCCCTGCTTTGCAGGATGGTGATGCGCATGCTCCGCGCTGGCCGGAAGTTCCGTCAGGTTCAGGCGAGGAAGATCCAGCAGGGCGCTGTCAATGTTCCCCTGGGTGGTCTGCACCCGCGTTCGATTGCCGCCGAAATGTTGCCACCACGCTTCCAGCGCGGCCTGGCTTTCCGGCGTGGCGCGATCTTCTTTGTTGGCGACGATAACGTCTGCTGAGGCAAGCTGATCGCGGAAATTTTCATTGGCCACCGCTTTTTCATCCAGAAGCTGACGCGGATCGAGCAGGCACAGCGTGGCGCGCAGATCGATCCACGGCTCGTAAACCGGGGCGGTCAGTAAATCGAGGATCTGCTTCGGGTGGCCCAGACCGGTGGGTTCAATCAGCAGGCGGTCCGGTTTACCCTGACGCAGCAGCGTATTGAGACCCACCTGCATCGGCAGGCCGTTTACGCAGCACATGCATCCGCCGGGGATCTCTTTAATCATCGCGCCGCTGGATGAAAGCAACGCGCCATCAATGCCCACCTCGCCGAATTCATTGACCAGCACGGCCCATTTCTCTGCGGGATCTTTATTTGCCAGCAGATGAAGGATTGAGGTGGTTTTACCGCTGCCGAGAAAACCGGTGATGAGGTTGGTTTTGGTCACGTGCGCTCCGCAAGAGAATTGTGATGCTATAACACTATGATCTTATCCTGGCGAAAAACGGGCGCAATGAGAAGGGGGGAGGGCGAACGGAGGCGATATCCGTTCGCATTAAGCGCAATAATCGCTAAAGATTTAACGTTTCTATAACAGCCTGACGTGCGCCACGGCGGGCGATGCGCTGGTAGGCCTGGCTGACAGCCTCTACAAAGAGGCTATTCTGCGCGAGATCGTGACCAAATACCTCACTTAGCCCCAGCAGCGCGTGGACGCGATCGGTATCGCTGCTGGCGTCGACAATCGCGCGAATTTTATCGCTGAGGGGATCGCGAACGTCAATCGCGTTGCCGCGTTCGTCGAACCCGCTGACGTAGCGCATCCAGCCGGCGACGCCCAGCGCCAGTAGCGGCCATGCTGTTTTACGCTCAAGGTGGACGCGGATCCCATCCAGCATCCGCTGCGGCAGCTTCTGGCTGCCGTCCATCGCGATTTGCCATGTACGGTGCTGTAGCGCCGGGTTAGCAAAACGCTCAATCAGACTGTCGGCGTAAGCCTTCAGGTCGACATCCTTTATGCGCAGCGTGGGTGCCTGCTCATCCAGCATTAACCGCCGGGCGGCTTCGCGGAAGGTGGTGTCTTCCATACATTCATTAATATGCGCGTACCCGGCAAGATACCCAAGATACGCCAGGAAAGAGTGGCTGCCGTTGAGCATGCGTAATTTCATCTGCTCCCATGGCAGAACGTCCTGCACCATCTGAACGCCTGCGGCTTCCCACTCAGGACGTCCGGCGACGAAATTATCTTCCACTACCCACTGAATGAACGGTTCGCAGCTGATGGCGCACGGATCGTCAACCCCGAGCGCGTCGGCGATTTCCCTGAGCGAGGCCTCCGTCGCGGCGGGAACAATTCTGTCGACCATCGTTCCCGGAAAACTCACGTGGCCTTCGATCCACTCCGCCAGCGCGGAAGAACGCTTTTGCGCCATGCCGAGCACCGCGTTTTTCACTACGTGGCCGTTGTCCGGGATATTGTCACAGGAAAGCACGGTAAACGCAGGCAAGCCGCGCTCGCGGCGGCGATTGAGGGCTTCGACCAGGATCCCCGGCGCGGAATGCGGTTCAGCGGGGTTTTCGAGGTCGTGAAGGATCCGGGCGTTTTGCAGATCCAGCTTACCGGTCGCGGGATCGATGCAGTAGCCTTTCTCCGTAATGGTGAGTGACACAATCGCCACCTGCGGCTCACAGAATTTCTCAATAATAGCGGGAAGAGAGTCCAGCTTTGCGTTCAGACATTCATGTACGGCCCCGACAACAATCGGCTGATTTCCTTCCGCGCCTTTCTCCAGCACGGTAAACAGGTGATCCTGGGCGCGCAGCTGGCTCATCAGCACATCGCCGCTGAACAGGCTAATCTCACAAATCCCCCAGTCGCCGCCTTTTTCATTCAGTACCCGGTTTGTTAACAATGCCTGGTGCGCGCGGTGAAACGCACCGAAGCCAAAATGGACGATGCGGGAGCGCAGTTGCTGACGATCGTAGCGCGGTTGCTGAACCTGGGCGGGAAGGGCGGTGGAGGCAATTGTCTTCATGAGATACACACCTGATTAACCATTAATTAACAATGCCAGTGTAAAGTTATATGACAGCAAATAAAATTGGTGAGCCGTAAATATCCCCGTTCTGTGAGTTTGATCAATCAATGTGTGGCGGTATGTTGACCCTTTACGGTAAACATGTATGGTAGTCGTCATTGCAGTACCCTATATTGGTATAACAACTTGAGAGGAAGAGGCAATGGAACAAACCTGGCGTTGGTACGGGCCGAACGATCCGGTTTCTCTTGATGATGTGCGTCAGGCTGGCGCAACGGGTGTCGTTACGGCGCTGCATCACATTCCTAACGGCCAGGTCTGGCCGGTTGAGGAAATTCAGCAGCGTCAGGCGCTGCTGGCGGAGAAAGGATTAACCTGGTCTGTGGTAGAGAGCATTCCGGTTCACGAAGATATCAAAACCCATTCCGGTGAATACCAGACCTGGATTGCGAACTATCAGCAGAGCATTCGCAACCTGGCGGCCTGCGGCATTGATACGGTTTGCTATAACTTCATGCCTATTCTGGACTGGACGCGTACCGACCTTGAATATCAGATGCCGGACGGCTCGAAAGCGCTGCGTTTCGACCAGATTGCCTTTGCGGCATTCGAGCTGCATATTCTGAAACGTCCCGGTGCCGACGCGGATTACACCGCTGAAGAGCAGCAGCAGGCGCTCGCGTGGTTTAACGCTGCCAGTGACGCAGACATCGAAAAGCTGACCCGTAATATTATTGCGGGCCTGCCGGGGGCTGAAGAGGGCTACACGCTGGATCAGTTCCGCGCGCGTCTGGCGGAATACGGCGATATTGATAAGCAGCAGCTGCGTGAAAACATGGCGTATTTCCTGCGCGCTATCGTGCCGGTAGCGGAAGAGGCCGGCGTGCGTCTGGCGGTGCACCCGGACGATCCGCCGCGTCCTATCCTCGGCCTGCCGCGCATTGTTTCTACCATTGAAGATATGCAGTGGCTGAAAGAGACGGTAAACAGCATCTATAACGGCTTTACCATGTGTACCGGCTCCTACGGGGTGCGCGCGGATAACGACCTGGTGCGGATGATTGAAACCTTCGGGGATCGTATCCACTTCACGCACCTGCGTGCGACCTGCCGTGAGGAGAATCCAAAGACCTTCCACGAGGCGGCGCACCTGGGCGGCGACGTGAATATGGTGGCGGTGGTCGACGCTATCCTGGCGGAAGAGGCACGTCGCAAGCAGGCGGGCGACGTACGTCCTATTCCGTTCCGCCCGGATCACGGGCATCAAATGCTGGACGATCTGCGTAAGAAAACCAACCCGGGCTATTCGGCGATTGGCCGCCTGAAGGGGATGGCGGAAGTGCGCGGGGTTGAGCTGGCGCTGAAGATGACGAAGTATCCGGAGCTTCTGTAACCGGAATTGTCGGGTGGCGGCTTCGCCACCCGACAAATGCCATAATCAGTCAGCACGACCCATATAGCGTTTTTCTTCGATATGGATGCGGATCTTCTCGCCAGCGGAGAGGTATTCCGGTACCTGCACAACCAGGCCGGTGGTCAGGGTCGCTGGTTTGTTGCGGGCACTGGCTGACGCGCCTTTAATGCCCGGTGCGGTTTCAACGATTTCCAGATCGACGGTCTGCGGCAGTTCCAGCGCCAGCAGCACGCCGTCCCAGGTCAGCACCTGCATGTCTGGCATCCCGCCTTCAGGGATAAACAGCAGCTCCTCTTCAATCTGATCTTTGGTGAAGATATACGGTGTGTAATCTTCTTTATCCATGAACACGTACTCGTTACCGTCGACGTAGGAGAAATCAACGTAGCGACGGGTCAGGGTCACGGTATCGACAATATCGTCACCTTTAAAACGTTCTTCCACCTTCAGGCCGGTACGCACATCGGCGAAACGCATTTTGTACAGCGTCGCTGCACCACGGGCGCTCGGTGCCTGAATGTCGATGTCTTTCACAATCAGCAGTTTGCCGTTGTAATTCAGTACCATACCTTTCTTAATTTCGTTCGCTCTTGGCATTGCAGTAATCCTGTCTACGGGAGGTAAAAAATATCGCGCCAAATTACTCGCGCGCGGCCTTTCAGGCAAGCGGAATTCGTGGCTTTTGCTATCAATACGCAAAAGGTGTTACTGTGCGCCCGATGCCCGACTGTACGGGCGTTCGTCACCGAGAGAGCATGTATGGATTGTCGTCCAGATTGCGGCGCGTGCTGTACCGCTCCGTCCATTTCAAGCCCCATTCCAGGAATGCCGGAGGGCAAGCCTGCCAATACCCGCTGCGTTCAGCTCTCTGAATCCAACCTGTGTATGATCTTTGGTTCGCCCTTGCGCCCGAAAGTCTGTTCCGGGCTTCAGCCATCGGCCGAAATGTGCGGCAGCACGCGCGCGCAGGCGATGACCTGGCTGCTTGAACTGGAGGCGCTCACTGCGCCTTAAACGTCTTTGATCCTCACCAGACAGCCAATCGTCAGCGTACACATCAGCAGCGCAATCCAGAATACCGTGTGATAGTTCCAGATCTCGGCAACGATTCCGGCCATTGAGCCCGCGATAATCCAGCCCACGCGGGTGGTATTAGTATAAAGGGTGGTGGCGGCACCTGCCTGGCCCGGCATCAGATCCTGGAAGTAGAGCATGCCAATCCCCGCCAGGATGCCGATATAAATGGCGTTCAGCAGCTGTAAGGCCAGCAGGAGTCCCGGCGTATGCACCGTCAGCATACCAACGTAGAACAGCAGCCCGGCGACGGCCGCGACGCGCATTAAAAAACGCTTTCCGAAACGCTTCGCATAATAGCCTGCAATCAGCATGGTCGGGATCTCAAGGCCCGCGGCGGTGCCCATCATAATGCCGGCCAGCTTCTCCGGGAGGTGCAGCTCATCAATAATAAACAGCGGCATGTTGATGATATAAAGGCTGTTGGTGCCCCACATCAGCGTGCAGATAACAAACAGGAGCAGGGCATCGCGGCGGTTACGACGCGGTGCTTCCAGCACGCCCGTTGCCACTTTGGGCTCTTTGCGCATTGACGGCAGAAAGAACCACACCAGCGCGCCGCACGCCACAAACGCGACCGCTGCGCTCAGGTACATCACCGTAAAGCCAAACCCCATCGCCAGCGCGTAGGCCAGCGGCGGGCCAATCACCCATGCCAGCGACACCTGAGCGCGCAATATCGAGCTGAACATTACCGCTTCCCGCCCGGTATGGTCGGCATGCTCGCGGGCGAGGGCAAATAGCTGCGGGTTGGCGGTTGAGCCAAAGCTGCTCAGAAAAACCCCGATGAACAGCAGAACAAAATAGTTACGGTTCCAGGCAAACAGGACGCAGGCCAACACCCCCAGCAGACAGCAGAAAACGATCAGGCTTTTACGATCGCCCTTGCGGTCGGAACGACCGGCCAGAAACTGGCTGACGAGAATGCCAATGATGGCGCTTCCGGTAAAAAAGAAGCCAACCATCGCCGGACGGGCGTGAACTTCGTTAGTCAGGAATAAGCTCAGCGTCGGGGTTTGCAACGCACCGGCGATGCCCGTGAAGAAGGCAACAATCAGGAACGCCGTTGATGTCAAATCAAAGGGCTTCGGCGCGGTGGCCGCAGGGGTGTTATCCATGTTTTATAATTAGCGAGTAGCAGAGAGGGGCGGAGTTTACGCCGTCAGCTAAAAAATAAACAGTGGGTGAAGTCAATTACGCCACGAAAAATCAAAATGGCATTTCAACTTACGCCCCACCTGGCTGAACTTAGCTGAAACTGGTTTGCTGAACTTCAGCAAAATTCAGCTGAGCGCAGAAGAAATGTGCAGTATCTCTAAATTCTGATATCGCAAAGACGACTTTTCTTGCAAGCCATTGCAGAAAGCGCAAGACTTTTTGAAACGTTTCAGCGCTATCTTGTTTTAACAAACGGAGCAGGCTAGCGTATTTTTTCTCATGTTAGCTGAAACGATTCACTTTCAGCAGGAGAGGAGAACCATGTTCCAGTTATCTGTTCAGGATATTCACCCGGGCGCTCAGGCCGGGGATAAAGAAGAGGCCATTCGTCAGGTTGCCGCTGCCCTTGTGCAGGCGGGTAACGTCGCGGACGGCTACGTAAACGGTATGCTGGCGCGCGAGCAGCAGACCTCCACTTTCCTCGGCAATGGCATTGCCATTCCGCATGGCACAACCGACACCCGCGACCAGGTGCTGAAAACCGGCGTGAAGGTTTATCAGTTCCCGCAGGGCGTGCTCTGGGGCGACGGCCAGGTGGCTTATGTGGCTATCGGTATCGCGGCCAGTAGCGACGAACACTTAGGCCTGCTGCGTCAGCTGACGCATGTCCTGAGCGATGACTCCGTGGCGGAACAGCTGAAGTCTGCAACGACTGCTGAAGAGCTGCGTGCGTTGCTGATGGGCGAAAAGCAGAGCGAAGCGCTGAAACTCGATAACGACACGCTGACGCTGGATGTTGTGGCCTCCGACCTGGTCACGCTGCAGGCGCTGAACGCGGGTCGCCTGAAAGAAGCGGGTGCCGCTGATGCCGCCTTTGTGACGCGCGTGATTAACGATAAACCGCTGAATCTTGGCCAGGGCATCTGGCTGAACGACAGCGCTGAAGGCAATCTGCGCAGCGCGATTGCAGTGAGCCGCGCGGCCACCGCGTTCGACGTTGAGGGTGAGACAGCAGCCATGCTGGTGACCGTGGCGATGAACGATGAGCAGCCGGTTTCGGTGCTGAAGCGTCTGGGCGATCTGCTGCTCAACAATAAAGCTGAAAAACTGCTGAACGCCGATGCCGCGACCGTGCTGGCCCTGCTGACCAGTGACGACGCACTCACCGATGATGTGCTGAACGCCGAGTTCGTGGTGCGTAACGAACATGGCCTGCATGCCCGTCCGGGCACCATGCTGGTTAACACCATTAAACAATTTGAAAGCGAGATTACCGTGACCAACCTGGATGGTTCGGGCAAACCGGCCAACGGCCGTAGCCTGATGAAAGTCGTCGCGCTGGGCGTGAAGAAAGGCCATCGTCTGCGCTTCACCGCGCAGGGTGCAGATGCTGAACAGGCGCTGAAAGCGATTGGCGACGCCATCGCGGCGGGTCTGGGGGAGGGCGCATAATGAGCAGACGTGTTGCGACTATTACGCTGAACCCGGCTTATGACCTGGTGGGGTTTTGCCCGGAAATTGAGCGCGGCGAAGTAAACCTCGTGCGTACCACTGGCCTGCATGCTGCGGGCAAAGGGATTAACGTCGCGAAAGTGCTCAAGGACCTCGGTATCGACGTCACCGTGGGCGGATTCCTCGGTAAAGATAACCAGGATGGTTTCCAGCAGCTGTTCAGCGAGCTGGGCATTGCCAACCGTTTCCAGGTTGTGCAGGGCCGTACCCGCATCAACGTTAAGCTGACGGAGAAAGACGGTGAAGTGACCGATCTGAACTTCTCTGGCTTCGAAGTGACGCCAGCTGACTGGGAGCGCTTTGTTAACGACTCCCTGACCTGGCTTGGTCAGTTCGACATGGTGTGCGTCAGCGGAAGCCTGCCGTCCGGCGTCAGCCCGGAAGCGTTTACCGACTGGATGACGCGCCTGCGCAGCCAGTGCCCGTGCATTATCTTCGACAGCAGCCGCGACGCGCTGGTTGCGGGTCTGAAAGCCTCTCCGTGGCTGGTGAAGCCAAATCGCCGCGAACTGGAGATCTGGGCAGGCCGTAAGCTGCCGGAATTAAAAGATGTGATTGAGGCTGCCCATGCGCTGCGCGAGCAGGGTATTGCTCACGTGGTGATCTCGCTGGGTGCAGAAGGGGCGTTGTGGGTTAACGCTTCAGGTGAATGGATTGCCAAACCGCCGTCAATGGAAGTTGTGAGCACCGTTGGCGCAGGGGATTCCATGGTTGGCGGCCTGATTTACGGCCTGCTGATGCGTGAATCCAGTGAACATACGTTACGTCTTGCCACCGCCGTTGCAGCCCTGGCCGTGAGCCAGAGCAATGTCGGTATTACCGATCGTACCCAGTTAGCCGCGATGATGGCGCGCGTTGACTTAAAACCTTTTAACTAACAGCAGGAGAGGAATAATGAAAACGCTGCTGATCATTGACTCCGGTCTCGGACAGGCTCGCGCCTACATGGCGAAGACCCTGCTGGGCGCGGCGGCACAAAAAGCACACCTGGACATCATTGATAACCCAGGCGATGCCGAGCTGGCGATTGTCCTGGGCGATAAAATCCCCGCTGACAGCGCCCTGAACGGCAAAAAAGTGTGGCTGGGCGATATTAATCGCGCGGTGGCACACCCGGAACTGTTCCTGAGCGAAGCGAAAGGTCACGCGACCGTCTACAGCGCGCCGGTCGCGGCGGCTCCGGCTGCGGCCTCGGGGCCGAAACGCGTTGTTGCGGTCACGGCCTGCCCGACGGGCGTGGCGCACACCTTTATGGCGGCTGAAGCCATTGAAACCGAAGCGAAAAAACGCGGCTGGTGGGTGAAGGTTGAAACTCGTGGCTCCGTGGGTGCGGGCAATGCCATTACGCCGGAAGAGGTCGCTGAGGCCGATCTGGTGATTGTGGCGGCAGATATTGAAGTGGATCTGGCGAAGTTTGCCGGCAAGCCGATGTACCGCACCTCTACCGGCCTGGCGCTGAAAAAGACCGCGCAGGAATTTGATAAGGCACTGGCAGAAGCCAAACCGTATCAGGCCACTGGCGCAGCCAAAACCCCGACCGAAGGGAAAAAAGAGTCTGCGGGCGCATACCGTCACCTGCTGACCGGCGTCTCCTACATGCTGCCGATGGTGGTGGCTGGCGGCCTGTGTATTGCGCTCTCCTTCGCCTTCGGTATTGAAGCGTTTAAAGAGCAGGGCACGCTGGCGGCGGCGTTAATGCAGATTGGCGGCGGCTCCGCGTTCGCGCTGATGGTGCCGGTGCTGGCAGGCTTTATCGCGTTCTCAATTGCTGACCGTCCGGGTCTGACCCCGGGTCTTATCGGCGGTATGCTGGCGGTGAGCACCGGTTCCGGCTTTATCGGCGGTATCATCGCCGGTTTCCTCGCCGGTTACGTTGCGAAGCTGATTAGCTCGAAGCTGAAGCTGCCGCAGAGTATGGAAGCGCTGAAGCCAATTCTGATCATTCCGCTGATCTCCAGCCTTGTGGTCGGTCTGGCGATGATTTACCTGATTGGTAAGCCGGTTGCGGGCATCCTTGCGGGTCTGACCCACTGGCTGCAAACCATGGGTACGGCGAACGCGGTTCTGCTGGGCGCGATCCTCGGCGGCATGATGTGTACCGACATGGGTGGTCCGGTGAACAAAGCGGCGTACGCGTTTGGCGTTGGCCTGCTGAGTACCCAGACCTACGCGCCGATGGCGGCGATCATGGCGGCTGGTATGGTGCCACCGCTGGCGCTCGGCCTGGCGACGATGATTGCCCGTCGTAAGTTCGACAAAGCGCAGCAGGAAGGTGGCAAAGCGGCGCTGGTGCTGGGCCTGTGCTTCATTACCGAAGGCGCGATTCCGTTCGCGGCGCGTGACCCGATGCGTGTTCTGCCGTGCTGTATCGTCGGCGGCGCGGTAACGGGTGCCATCTCCATGGCGATTGGCGCGAAGCTGATGGCTCCGCACGGCGGTCTGTTCGTCCTGCTGATCCCTGGCGCCATCACCCCGGTCCTGGGTTATCTGCTGGCGATTATTGCCGGTACGCTGGTGGCGGGTCTGTCTTACGCAGTGCTGAAACGTCCGGAAGCGGAAGTTGTGGCAAAAGCAGCTTAAGCGGTAAGCAATAAAAAAGCCGGGTGCTAACGCAACCCGGCTTTTTTTATGCCGCCTGTTCAGCGGTTTGCTGCGCCTTCAGCCAGGCAATCTCTTCCGCCCAGATATCCGGATTGATGGTTTCCAGCACCATCGGAATACCGTCGAAGCGAGCGTCCTGCATGATAAAGCGAAACGCATCGTGGCCGATATTGCCTTCACCCAGGCTGTGGTGACGGTCAACGCGGCTGCCGAACGCGCTTTTCGCATCGTTCAGGTGCATCCCGCGCAGGTACTTAAAGCCGACTATTCGCTCAAGCTCATCAAACGTGTTTTTCGTCGCCTCGGTGGTGCGCAGGTCGTAGCCTGCTGCAAACGCGTGGCAGGTATCAATGCACACGCCCACGCGGGATTTATCTTCCACGCCGTCAATAATCGCCGCGAGATGCTCAAACCTGAAGCCGAGGTTGCTGCCCTGACCGGCGGTGTTTTCAATCACTGCCGTCACGCCTTTGGTTTTATCCAGCGTCATGTTGATGGATTCGGCAATGCGCGCCAGACAGGCGTCTTCATCTATTTGCATCAGATGACTACCCGGATGGAAGTTCAGCAGCGTCAGCCCGAGCTGTTCGCAGCGCTGCACTTCATCGAGAAACGCCTCTCGGGATTTTTCCAGCGCTTCCTGAACCGGATGCCCGAGGTTAATCAAATAGCTGTCGTGGGGAAGGATCTGGCCCGGCCCGTAGCAGTATTTCTCACAGGCGGCTTTGAAGTCGTCAATCACGTCGGCGGTGAGCGGCGCGGCGCGCCACTGGCGCTGGTTTTTGGTGAACAGGGCGAAAGCGGTCGCCTCGATTTCGGCGGCGCGAATGGCGGCATTCGCAAGGCCACCGGCAGCGCTGACGTGCGCTCCAACATATTTCATAAAAAGACTCCTGCTAACCCGAAACGCTTATGATAGCGGGTTAACAGGAGAAGGACGAGATGGTTTATGCCATCAGGCTGTGTACGGCGAGGTTAATCGCGCCGCCGCCCACAATCAGCCAGATGAAGAGCACCAGCGCCATCAGCAGCGGCTTCGCCCCGGCTTTTTTGAGCGCGCTGACGTGGGTGGTCACCCCCAGCGCCGCCATCGCCATCGCCAGCAGCACCGTGTCCAGCGTCACCAGCATCTCCACCACCGCTTTCGGCAGCAGATGGAAGGAGTTAAAGATGGCAACCACGATGAACAGGATCGCAAACCACGGAATTGTGATTTTGCTTTTCTCGCTGCCGCCAGCCGGGGCCAGCTGTTTAACTCGCGCGGCCAGGAAAATCAGGAACGGCGCCAGCATCATCACGCGCAGCATTTTGGCAATCACCGCCGCATTTTCCGCTTCCGGATTGATGGCATGACCTGCCGCCACCACCTGCGCCACTTCGTGCATGGTCGAACCGATATAGATGCCGTAGGTTTCCGGGCTAAACCAGTGTGCCAACAGCGGATACATCGCGGGATAAAGGAAGATCGCCAGCGTACCGAAGATAACCACCGTCGCGACGGCGACCGTTACTTTACTGGCTTCGGCTTTTACGACCGGCTCCGTCGCCAGCACTGCCGCCGCACCGCAGATGCTGCTGCCTGCGCCGATCAGCCAGCTGGTTTGCTTGTCCAGGCCAAAGATCTTCTGACCGATAAAGCACGCCAGTAAAAAGGTGCTGGTCAGGGTCAGGGCGTCAATGGCAATTCCGCTCACACCCACGTCCGCAATTTGCGAAAAGGTGAGGCGGAAGCCGTAAAGAATGATCCCGAGGCGCAGCAGGTGCTGTTTGGCAAAGATCACGCCGCCGTCGCAGGATTTCCAGATATGCGGGTAAACGGTATTACCCACGACCATGCCCAGCAAAATGGCCAGCGTCAACGCGCTAAAACCTGCGCCTGCGATAGCCGGGATGCTGCCGCCCCATAATGCTACGGCGGTCACTGCTGCGCTGAGCGCGAGACCCGGCACGAAGTGCCACACTGTACGATGATGTTGTAAGGTGATTTCTGACATAACCTTCTCCTTTGTCTGGCTAAAGGTTACGGCGCTCTGGCTTAAAAATAAAATTGATTATATACTTATAATCAATCTATATAAGTGGTAAGCAACCATGCACATTACATTGCGTCAGCTGGAAGTGTTTGCCGAGGTGCTAAAAAGCGGCTCGACGACCCAGGCGTCACAAATGCTGGCGCTCTCGCAGTCTGCGGTCAGCGCGGCGTTGACCGATCTTGAAGGGCAGCTGGGCGTTCAGCTGTTCGACAGGGTAGGGAAGCGTCTGGTGGTCAACGAACATGGCCGCCTGCTTTACCCGCGCGCGCTGGCGCTGCTGGAGCAGGCTATCGAAATCGAACAGCTGTTCCGCGAAGACAACGGCGCGATCCGCGTGTTTGCCAGCAGCACCATCGGAAACTATATCCTGCCGGAAGTGATAGCGCGCTACCGTCGGGATTTCCCGACTCTGCCGCTGGAGATGAGCGTGGGCAACAGCCAGGACGTGATCAACGCGGTGATCGATTTCCGCGTGGATATCGGTCTTATCGAAGGCCCTTGCCATAACGTCGATATCATTGCCGAGCCCTGGCTGGAAGACGAGCTGGTGGTCTTTGCGTCTCCGGCCTCGTCGTTATTGCAGGGCGAGGTGACGCTGGAGCGGCTGGCGCAGGCGCAGTGGATCCTCCGCGAGCAGGGCTCCGGTACGCGTGAGATTGTCGACTACCTGCTGCTGTCGCATCTGCCGCATTTCCAGCTGGGAATGGAGCTGGGAAACTCTGAGGCCATCAAGCACGCGGTGCGTCATGGCCTGGGCATCAGTTGTCTTTCCCGGCGCGTCATTGCCGAACAGCTTGAGACGGGGTCGCTGGTGGAAATTCCCATTCCGCTCCCGAAACTGGTGCGCACGCTATGGTGCATCCACCATCGTCAGAAACACCTTTCCAGCTCGCTGCAGCGTTTTCTGCGCTACTGCGAGATGTAAAAGCGCCCCTCACCCCAAATGGGAGAGGGAAAAATAATGCGTTACTTATAATCCTGGACGCGTCATGAAGCTCTCTTATAACAGGGTATTTCTGCCGGAAGGAACGGAGATCGTCTGCTACAATCGCGCCTCATTTATTAAATGGACAGCATTTTCACATGGTTTCAGAAACTAAAACCACAGAAGCGCCCACGCTACGTCGTGAACTCAAGGCGCGTCACCTGACGATGATCGCCATTGGCGGCTCCATCGGTACAGGTCTTTTCGTTGCCTCTGGCGCAACGATTTCGGCAGCCGGCCCGGGTGGGGCATTATTCTCTTATATCCTGATTGGCCTGATGGTTTACTTCCTGATGACCAGCCTGGGCGAACTGGCGGCATACATGCCGGTGTCAGGTTCGTTTTCGACCTACGGACAAAAATACGTTGAGGAAGGCTTCGGCTTCGCGCTGGGCTGGAACTACTGGTACAACTGGGCCGTCACTATCGCCGTTGACCTCGTTGCCGCACAGCTGGTGATGACCTGGTGGTTCCCGGACACGCCGGGCTGGATCTGGAGCGCCCTGTTCCTGGCCGTTATCTTCCTGCTGAACTACATCTCCGTGCGCGGTTTCGGCGAAGCGGAATACTGGTTCTCTTTGATCAAAGTGGCAACCGTCATCATCTTTATCGTCGTCGGTGTGGCGATGATCGTGGGGATTTTCAAAGGGGCTGAACCTGCGGGCTGGAGCAACTGGACGATAGGCGATGCGCCGTTTGCCGGGGGCTTCTCGGCGATGATTGGCGTGGCGATGATTGTCGGCTTCTCCTTCCAGGGAACGGAGCTGATTGGTATCGCGGCCGGTGAATCCGAGAACCCGGAGAAGAACATTCCGCGCGCGGTGCGTCAGGTGTTCTGGCGTATTCTGCTGTTCTACGTGTTCGCTATTTTGATTATCAGCCTGATCATTCCGTATACCGATCCAAGCCTGCTGCGTAATGACGTCAAAGACATCAGCGTCAGCCCTTTCACCCTGGTCTTCCAGCACGCAGGCCTGCTTTCTGCGGCGGCGGTAATGAACGCGGTGATCCTGACGGCGGTGCTGTCGGCGGGTAATTCCGGTATGTACGCGTCCACCCGTATGCTTTACACCCTGGCCTGCGACGGTAAAGCGCCGCGTATTTTCTCGAAACTGTCCCGCGGTGGCGTGCCGCGTAACGCGCTGTATGCCACCACGGTCATTGCGGGCCTCTGCTTCCTGACCTCTATGTTCGGCAACCAGACCGTGTACCTGTGGCTGCTTAATACCTCCGGCATGACGGGCTTTATCGCCTGGCTGGGCATTGCCATCAGCCACTACCGTTTCCGCCGCGGCTACGTTATGCAGGGTCACGACCTGAATAACCTCCCGTACCGTTCTGGCTTCTTCCCGCTGGGGCCGATTTTTGCCTTCATTCTGTGTCTGATTATTACCCTGGGACAGAACTATGAAGCTTTCCTTGCGGACACCATTGACTGGGGTGCCGTCACGGCCACCTATATTGGTATTCCGCTGTTCCTGGTCATCTGGTTCGGCTACAAACTGACGAAAGGAACCCGCTTCGTTCGCTACAGTGAAATGGATTTCCCGG
This sequence comes from Enterobacter sp. MG-EB028, assembly GCF_056673305.1. Classification (NCBI taxonomy): domain Bacteria; kingdom Pseudomonadati; phylum Pseudomonadota; class Gammaproteobacteria; order Enterobacterales; family Enterobacteriaceae; genus Enterobacter; species Enterobacter sp. MG-EB028. Next base: position 3,250,053 of record NZ_CP195079.1, on the reverse strand, counting down.
AACGATTTAAACAATAACCGCGCTTCCTCTCTTTCAGCCCGCTCACTTGAGCGGGCTTTTTTATCTCCACAGTATGAACGGCAGATATAATTTTTAACAATTTAATTGATAATAATTATCGTTTGCTTTATCGTTATCAAAAATAAGCGTGCTACCGACCCACCGCAGATGTGGGCGGACAACAAGGCACTGTGAGCGATGATTTTTGATTGAGTTGTATTTACCTCATGGAGATATGGAATGTTTAGGTTGAATCCCGTCGTCAGGGGAGGACTATGCGCGTCCGCAATGTCCCTGGCACTGCCTGTCATCGCAGCGGAATCTGGCGACACAATGGTTGTAACGGCTTCCGCGACCGAGCAAAACCTGAAAGACGCACCGGCAAGTATCAGCGTGATTACCCAGGAAGATTTGCAGCGCAAACCCGTTCAGAACCTGAAAGATGTGTTACGGGATGTGCCGGGCGTACAGCTCACGAGCGAAGGGGACAACCGTAAAGGGGTAAGTATTCGCGGTCTGGACAGCAGCTACACGCTCATCCTGATCGACGGCAAGCGCGTAAACTCACGCAACGCGGTCTTCCGCCATAACGATTTCGACCTTAACTGGGTGCCGGTTGACGCCATCGAACGCATCGAAGTGGTCCGCGGACCGATGTCTTCTCTCTACGGCTCTGATGCTCTCGGCGGCGTGGTGAACATTATCACCAAAAAAATCGGCCAGAAGTGGACGGGCACCCTGAGCGCGGATTCTACCCTTCAGGAACATCGCGATCGTGGCGACACGTATAACGGTCAGTTTTATACCAGCGGTCCGCTGGTGGACGGCCTGCTGGGCCTGAAAGCCTACGGTAGCCTCGCGAAGCGTGAGAAAGACGGGCAGCAGAAATCCTCCACCACGGCGAGCGGTGAAACGCCGCGCATTGAGGGCTTCACCAGCCGTGATGCCAACGTGGAATTCGCCTGGACGCCAACAGAAAACCACGACTTCACTGCGGGCTACGGCTTTGACCGCCAGGATCGCGATTCAGACTCCCTAGACAAAAACCGCCTTGAGCGTCAGAACTACTCTCTCAGCCATAACGGCCGCTGGGGCGTCGGCAACAGCGAGCTGAAGGTTTACGGTGAGAAGGTGGATAACAAAAACCCGGGCAACAGCAATCCCATCACCTCCGAGAGCAACGCGGTAGACGGGAAATACGTGCTGCCGCTGGGCAACATTAATCAGCTGCTGACCTTTGGCGGCGAATGGCGTCACGATAAGCTGAAAGATCCGGTCAACCTGACGGGGGGCTCCAGCAGCAGTACGTCAACAAGCCAGTATGCGCTGTTCCTCGAAGACGAATGGCGTATCTTTGAGCCGCTGGCGCTGACCACCGGCATCCGTATGGATGACCATGATACCTACGGCGATCACTGGAGTCCGCGAGCCTATCTGGTCTATAACGCGACGGATACCGTGACGGTGAAAGGGGGCTGGGCAACCGCGTTTAAAGCGCCGTCGCTGCTGCAGCTGAGCCCGGACTGGGTCACCGGCTCGTGCCGCGGCGCCTGTGAGATTGTCGGTAACCCGGATCTGAAGCCGGAAACCAGCGAGAGCTTCGAGTTCGGTCTGTACTACAGCGGGGAAGAGGGCTGGTTAGAGGGCGTGCAGGCCAGCGTCACCACCTTCCAGAATAACGTGGACGACCGCATCAGCATCAGCCGTACGGCGAATGCAAAACAGGCGCAGAGCTACCCTAACTACGTTGGTCTGAACGCAGACGGCGAACCGATTTTCCGCTATTACAACGTCAACAAGGCGCGCATCCGTGGGGTGGAGACCGAAGTGAAGTTCCCGCTGGCGGAAGACTGGAAAGTGACGCTGAACTACACCTATAACGACGGTCGCGATATCAGCAACGGCGGCAACAAACCACTGTCCGAGCTGCCGTTCCATACGGCTAACGGGACCGTTGACTGGAAGGCGACGCAGGACTGGTCGTTCTATGTTCAGGGCAATTACACCGGCGAGAAGCGCGCGCTGACCAGCAGTGCACCAACGCCGGGTGGCTATGTCATCTGGAACACCGGCGCGGCGTGGCAGGCGACGAAAAGCGTGAAGCTGCGCGCGGGCGTGCAGAACCTGCTGGATAAAGACCTGAGCCGTGACGATTACAGCTACACGGAAGATGGCCGTCGCTACTTTGTGGGCGTGGATTATAAGTTCTGATGCAACGAGGGTAAAAGCGAACGTAGGCCGGGTAAGGCGAAGCCGCCACCCGGCAATGACGCGCACTTACCCAAACAAATGCTCCGCATGGAAGCGGAGATGATCCTCGATAAAGGACGCCATAAAGTAATAGCTGTGATCGTATCCCGGCTGAATGCGCAGCGTCAGCGGCCATTCCTTCTGGCGTGCCGCCTCAGCCAACACCGCAGGCTGTAGCTGTCCGGCGAGGAACTGATCCGCATCGCCCTGATCGATAAGCATCGGGATCGCGCTCGCCGAATCGCTTGCCAGCATCAGCGCGCAGCTGTCCCATTCCTGCCATTTCTCGGCATCCTCACCCAGATAGTGTGTGAAAGCTTTTTGTCCCCACGGCACCTGCGTTGGGTTCACAATCGGCGCGAACGCAGAGACGCTGACGTATTTCCCCGGGTTTTTCAGCGCCATGATGAGCGCCCCGTGTCCGCCCATGGAGTGTCCGCTGATGGCGCAGCGGTCGCTTACCGCAAATTCAGCCTTGATCAGCGCAGGCAGCTCGTCGCGAATATAGTCGTACATGCGGTAATGGCTCGCCCACGGCTGTTCGGTGGCGTTGAGATAAAATCCTGCGCCTTTACCTAAATCGTACCCGGCATCGTCCGCCACATCATCGCCGCGCGGGCTGGTATCAGCCATCACCAGCGCAATGCCCAGCTCGGCGGCAATACGCTGTGCGCCCGCTTTGGTGGTGAAGTTTTCGTCGTTGCAGGTCAGGCCTGACAGCCAGAACAGAACCGGCGGATTTTCCGTCGGCGGCAGGAAAATGCTGAACGTCATGGTGCAGTTCAGCGTGGTGGAGTCGTGCCTCCAGCGCTGCTGTCGACCTTCAAAACAACGGTGCTCTTCGAGCAGTTCCATGCAGGGCTCCTTAATGAGAATAGCTATTCATTAGAGCCATAATACAGCGTTTTCATTTACCTGTGAGCAACTTTCACTTTCGCGGAACGGCGAGATGCTGCATCATAAATTTACTTTTTTTTAACAATTGGAGCGGTCATGGCGCTGCGTATTGCGCTTAGTGGGTTTGTCGTTCTGGTGGTGGCGATGGGGATAGGGCGCTTTGCCTTTACCCCTCAGGTGCCGCTGATGATTGCCGCCGGGCAACTCACGCTGACCAGCGCGGGCCTGGTGGCGGCGATGAATTATCTGGGCTATCTGGTGGGCGCATGGGATGCCATGCGCGCGCACCGCTTTGTTGAAACGCGACTCTGGCTTGGCATCACCGGCGCGGTTGCGTTGACCCTGCTCTCCGCCGCGGCGGATAACGCCGTCGTGCACGGCCTGCTGCGCTTTGTGATTGGCTGCATGAGCGGCTGGTCAATGGTGCTGATTGCTGCCTGGACCAACGAGCGGCTGGGACAGCTGGGTAAACCGGGGCTCAGTGCGGCTGTCTTTGCCGGGCCCGGGGCAGGTATCGCCCTGAGCGGTCTGCTCGCGGTTTATATTCAGGCGAAATCCCTTTCGGCCGGTGCGGCATGGCAAATCTACGGCGTGCTGGCGCTGGTACTGGTTGCGCTGGTGGCGCGCTATCTGCCGCGTTCCGGGCAGCTTCATCGACCCGGCACCGCGCCAGAGCCGCTGGTGCTGACGACGGATTTAAGGCGCCTGGTCTGGAGCTACAGCCTGGCGGGATTTGGCTATATCCTCCCGGCGACCTTCCTTTCGCAAATGGCGGCAGTGCGCTTTCCCGGCAGCCTGTTTGCCCAGTTTGTCTGGCCGATTTTTGGTGCCGCCGCCGTGGTGGGAATTGCGCTCAGCATTCTTTTGCGCCACACCTCAACGGCTAACCGCAGGCTGGCCATCGTGCTGTGGTTACAGGGAGCTGGCGTGCTGGCGGCCTGGCTGCTGCCGGGCATTGGCGGCTTGCTGGCGGGCGGGCTGCTGGTGGGAGGCGGGTTCCTCTGCGCGGTGCAGCTCTCACTTTTATACGGCCGCGAGCTGGCACCGCACCACACGCGCTATATGGCGGGGCTGCTCACCACCGGGTATGCCATTGGGCAATTGATTGGTCCGGTGACCTCGGCGGTATCAACCTGGCTAACCCATCGGCTGGAGCCTGCGCTGGGGCTGGCGGGCGTTGCGCTGTTTGTCGCCGGTGCCCTGGTCTGGAATCGCCACGCTGAAAGGCAACAGCAATTGCAATAATTATCGTCGTGAATACTGGATTATGTGCGTCGCCTCACGCACAATGAGCGCATACTTTTGCCACAACGAGGGCAAAAGACGCCACACCTGCAGGAGAACAAAATGTCATCACTCAGTAAAGAAGCTGCCCTGGTCCACGAAGCCCTGCTCGCGCGCGGTCTTGAAACGCCACTGCGTCCGCCGGTTCAGGATATGGACAATGAAACCCGTAAGAAACTGATTTCCGGGCATATGACCGAGATCATGCAACTGCTGAATCTCGATCTGAGCGATGACAGCCTGATGGAAACGCCTAAGCGTATCGCGAAAATGTACGTTGACGAAATTTTCTCCGGACTGGATTACGCCAACTTCCCGAAAATTACCGTCATCGAAAACAAGATGAAGGTGGACGAGATGGTCACGGTACGGGATATCACCCTGACCAGCACCTGCGAGCATCATTTCGTGACCATCGACGGCAAAGCGACCGTGGCGTATATCCCGAAAGATACGGTGATTGGTCTGTCGAAGATCAACCGTATTGTGCAGTTCTTCGCGCAGCGCCCGCAGGTTCAGGAGCGTCTGACGCAGCAGATCCTGATCGCGCTGCAAACGCTGCTGGGTACCAATAACGTGGCGGTCTCCATTGACGCGGTTCATTACTGCGTGAAAGCCCGCGGCGTGCGTGATGCGACCAGTGCGACCACCACCACCTCGCTGGGCGGCCTGTTTAAATCGAGCCAGAACACCCGCCAGGAGTTCCTGCGCGCCGTGCGTCACCACAACTAATCAAACAGGGCAGGGACCATGGAGCGAAACGTCACGCTCGATTTTGTCCGCGGCGTCGCCATACTGGGTATCCTGCTGCTGAACATCAGCGCCTTCGGTCTGCCGAAGGCCGCTTACCTCAATCCCGCCTGGTACGGCGACATCACCCGAAGCGATGCCTGGACGTGGGCGCTCCTCGATCTGTTTGCCCAGGTTAAATTCCTCACGCTTTTTGCGCTGCTGTTCGGCGCGGGCCTGCAGCTTCTGCTCAAACGCGGCACACGCTGGATCCAGTCGCGCTTAACGCTGCTGGTCATCCTCGGGTTTATCCACGGCCTGTTCTTCTGGGATGGTGATATTCTTCTCGCTTATGGGTTAGTCGGGCTGATCTGCTGGCGGCTCATTCGCGACGCGCACAGCGTGAAAAGCCTGTTTAACACCGGCGTGATGCTCTATCTCATGGGGCTCTGCGTTCTGTTTTTGCTGGGGCTGATCTCCGGTGATGCGACAAACCGTTCCTGGATCCCGGATGCCGCTAACCTGCAGTACGAACAGTACTGGAAGCTGAAAGGCGGTACGGAAGCGATAAGCAACCGCGCGGGTATGCTGGGCGACAATCTGCTTGCCCTGGGGGCGCAATACGGCTGGCAGCTGGCGGGCATGATGCTGATGGGGGCGTCACTGATGCGCACCGGCTGGCTGAAAGGGGAGTTTAGCCTGCGTCACTACCGCCGCACCGGGGCGGGGCTAGTTCTGATCGGCGTGCTGATTAATCTTCCGGCGGTGATTGCGCAGTGGCACCTTCACTGGGATTACCGCTGGTGCGCGTTTCTGCTCCAGGTGCCGCGTGAGCTCAGCGCGCCGTTCCAGACCATCGGCTATGCGGCGCTGATCTATGGTTTCTGGCCGCAGCTCTCTCGTCTGTGGATCGTCAGCGCCGTGGCCTGCGTAGGCCGTATGGCGTTAAGCAATTACCTCCTGCAAACGCTTCTCTGCACCACGCTTTTCTATCGCTTTGGCCTGTTTATGAAATTCGACCGCCTCGGGCTGCTGGCGTTTGTTATTCCGGTCTGGGTGGTTAACCTGGCGTTTTCTGTTATCTGGCTGCGTTATTTCCGCCAGGGGCCGCTGGAGTGGGTGTGGCGTCAGTTAACCGCACATGCTTCAGGGGTATCATTGAATAATACATCCAGATAACGATCTGGATCACAATCATTAACAAAACGGATGTAAGCGTTTTCATGAGTGTGACCTTCTTCACGTAGTCCCCTTTCGCTCGCTGCCAAAATAGCCACCTTGCTAAACACAGGGGGTGTCTGTGAGTTGCTGCAATCCTTTGAAGGATGGTGAATATGATCACCATTCGTGACGTCGCCCGTCTGGCGGGCGTTTCTGTGGCTACCGTCTCCCGCGTGCTGAACAACAGCGCGCTGGTCAGCCCTGAAACCCGTGAAACCGTAATGAAAGCCGTGACCCAGCTCGGATACCGACCAAATGCCAATGCCCAGGCGCTTGCAACGCAGGTCAGCGATACCATCGGCGTGGTGGTGATGGATGTCTCGGACGCCTTTTTCGGTGCGCTGGTAAAAGCGGTCGATGTGGTCGCCCAGCAGCATCAGAAATATGTGCTGATTGGCAACAGCTATCACGAGGCGGAAAAGGAGCGTTATGCGATTGAAGTGCTGATCCGCCAGCGCTGCAACGCTCTGATTGTTCACTCAAAAGCCTTAAGCGATGAAGAGCTGGCCGGGTTTATGGAGCAGATCCCGGGTATGGTACTGATCAACCGCATCGTCCCGGGCTATGCCCATCGCTGTGTCGGGCTGGATAACGTCAGCGGCGCCATGATGGCCACCAAAATGCTGATCAATAACGGCCATCAGCGGATCGGCTATCTGGCGTCCAGCCATCAAATTGAAGATGACGCATTGCGGCGTGAGGGGTGGCAAAACGCCCTGAAAGAGCACGGCATTACGCCATCAGAAAGCTGGATCGGCACCGGAACGCCGGACATGCAGGGCGGTGAAGCGGCAATGGTGGAATTGCTGGGCCGAAATCTGCAGCTTTCCGCGGTGTTTGCCTATAACGACAGCATGGCCGCGGGCGCGCTGACTGCGCTGAAGGATAACGGCATTGCGGTGCCACAGCATTTGTCATTGATTGGTTTCGATGATATTCCGATTGCCCGTTACACCGACCCGCAGCTCACCACGGTGCGCTATCCCATTGCTTCTATGGCGAAACTGGCGACCGAGCTGGCGCTACAGGGAGCGGCAGGGCTGCTGGATCCAGGGGCAACGCACTGCTTCATGCCGACGCTGGTGCGTCGTCATTCCGTCGCGGCCCGGCAAATTGTGGTTCCGATCACTAACTGATTACATCAGGTGATGTAACCGTTTTCAATCTGTGAGTAAATTCACAGTATCTTAACAAGGCGCTGACTATGATGTCAGCGTTTTAGGGGCTGAAACGCTATGTAACGGTGATTATTCACTTTCACTATAGCCAATGTGCCGCAAACAACGAATAAAACGCATTTCTGGAGCGTTACCGACCACGGAAGATAGAAATTTTATAAGTGAACGTCGGCTGTCAGTAACGTTTTATTAACACCTGCCTGCCGATCGTTATTCACAAGAACTACCCTGCATAAAAAAAACCGGAGATACCATGAATAAGAAGGTGTTGACCCTGTCTGCTGTAATGGCAAGCATGCTTTTTGGTGCAGCAGCGCACGCTGCGGATACCCGTATTGGTGTGACCATCTATAAATACGACGACAACTTCATGTCTGTTGTGCGTAAAGCGATTGAGAAAGATGCGAAAGCAGCGCCAGACGTACAGCTGCTGATGAATGACTCCCAGAACGACCAGTCCAAACAGAACGATCAGATCGACGTTCTGCTGGCAAAAGGCGTTAAGGCTCTGGCGATCAACCTGGTTGACCCGGCGGCAGCAGGCACGGTTATCGAGAAAGCGCGCGGCCAGAATGTGCCAATCGTCTTCTTTAACAAAGAACCTTCCCGTAAGGCGCTGGACAGCTATGACAAAGCGTATTACGTCGGTACTGACTCCAAAGAGTCCGGCATTATTCAGGGCGATCTGATCGCGAAACACTGGGCGGCGAACCCGAACTGGGACCTGAACAAAGACGGTCAGATTCAGTTCGTGCTGCTGAAAGGTGAGCCTGGCCACCCGGATGCTGAAGCCCGTACCACTTACGTTATCAAAGAGCTGAACGACAAGGGCCTGAAAACCCAGCAGCTGGCGTTAGATACCGCGATGTGGGATACCGCTCAGGCGAAAGATAAGATGGACGCGTGGCTGTCCGGCCCGAACGCTAACAAAATCGAAGTCGTCATTGCCAACAACGATGCGATGGCAATGGGTGCAATTGAAGCGCTCAAAGCCCACAATAAATCTTCCATCCCGGTATTTGGCGTGGATGCTCTGCCAGAAGCGCTGGCGCTGGTTAAATCTGGCGCGATGGCCGGTACCGTTCTGAACGATGCCAACAACCAGGCGAAAGCGACCTTCGATCTGGCGAAAAACCTCGCCGATGGTAAAGGCGCGGCGGATGGCACCAGCTGGAAAATTGACAACAAAATCGTTCGCGTGCCTTACGTGGGCGTAGACCAGTCCAACCTGGCTGAGTTTATCGGTAAATAAGCAATCTACATTGTCTTCACTGGGCGCAACCTGTTGCGCCCTTTTATAACGCGATATGCGAGGCCAACAAGGTATAATTATGGTCAGCACAACTACTCAGTCAACCGGTGAATACTTGTTGGAAATGAACGGTATTAACAAGTCATTTCCCGGTGTTAAGGCACTCGATAATGTTAATTTAAAAGTCCGGCCTCACTCTATTCATGCATTAATGGGGGAGAACGGTGCGGGTAAATCAACATTATTAAAATGTCTTTTTGGGATCTATCAAAAAGATTCTGGCAGCATTCTTTTTCAGGGGAAAGAGATCGATTTCCATTCAGCAAAAGAAGCACTGGAAAACGGTATCTCAATGGTTCACCAGGAATTAAACCTGGTACTGCAACGCTCGGTGATGGATAACATGTGGTTGGGTCGTTACCCAACCAAAGGTGTCTTTGTCGATCAGGACAAAATGTATCGCGACACCAAAGCAATTTTTGATGAGCTGGATATTGATATCGATCCGCGCGCCCGCGTGGGGACATTATCCGTCTCTCAAATGCAGATGATCGAAATTGCCAAAGCGTTCTCCTATGACGCGAAAATCGTCATCATGGACGAACCCACCTCGTCTTTAACGGAAAAAGAGGTTAACCACCTTTTTACCATTATTCGTAAGCTGAAAGATCGCGGCTGCGGCATTGTGTACATCTCGCATAAAATGGAAGAGATCTTCCAGCTGTGCGATGAAATTACCATCCTGCGCGACGGCCAGTGGATTGCAACGCAGCCGCTGGAAGGGCTGGACATGGACAAGATCATCGCTATGATGGTCGGCCGCTCTCTGAACCAGCGCTTCCCGGACAAAGAGAACAGGCCGGGCGAAGTGATCCTGGAAGTGCGCAATCTGACCTCGCTGCGTCAGCCGTCCATTCGTGATGTTTCTTTCGACCTGCACAAAGGGGAAATTCTGGGCATTGCCGGCCTGGTGGGGGCAAAGCGTACCGACATTGTGGAAACCCTGTTTGGCATCCGCGAGAAAGCCGAAGGCACCATCACGCTGCACGGAAAGAAAATTAACAACCACAATGCCAACGAAGCCATTAATAACGGTTTTGCGCTGGTGACGGAAGAGCGTCGTTCGACCGGTATTTATGCTTATCTGGATATTAACTTTAACTCGTTAATCTCTAATATCCGTAATTACAAAAACAAAGTCGGGCTGCTGGATAACTCCCGCATGAAGAGCGATACCCAATGGGTAATTGACTCCATGCGCGTGAAAACACCGGGCCACCGTACCCAAATTGGTTCGCTTTCTGGCGGTAACCAGCAGAAAGTCATTATCGGCCGTTGGCTATTAACCCAGCCTGAAATTCTGATGCTGGATGAACCGACCCGCGGTATTGACGTCGGCGCGAAGTTTGAAATTTATCAGCTGATTGCCGAGCTGGCGAAAAAGAATAAAGGGATCATTATTATTTCTTCCGAAATGCCGGAACTGTTAGGGATCACGGACCGTATTCTGGTTATGAGCAATGGTCTCGTTGCCGGTATTGTTGACACCAAAACGACAACGCAAAACGAAATTTTGCGTCTTGCGTCTTTGCACCTTTAAGATCAGGGGCTCCTCATGAGTGCGTTAAATAAAAAAAGTTTTCTCACTTACCTGAAAGAAGGCGGTATTTACGTTGTTCTTTTAGTTCTGCTCGCCATTATTATTTTCCAGGACCCTACGTTCTTAAGCCTGCTGAACCTGAGTAACATTCTGACCCAGTCCTCCGTGCGTATCATCATCGCGCTGGGCGTGGCGGGCCTTATCGTCACCCAGGGGACGGACCTGTCTGCCGGTCGTCAGGTCGGCCTGGCGGCGGTTATTGCGGCAACCCTGCTGCAGTCGATGGAAAACGCCAACAAGGTGTTCCCGGAAATGGCGACCATGCCGATTTTCGTGGTGATTCTGATCGTCTGCGCCATCGGGGCGGTGATTGGCCTGATCAACGGTATCATCATCGCTTACCTGAACGTGACACCATTTATCACCACCCTGGGTACGATGATCATCGTTTACGGCATCAACTCCCTCTACTACGACTTTGTGGGTGCGTCACCGATTTCGGGCTTTGACAGCGGCTTCTCGACCTTTACGCAAGGGTTTATCGCGCTGGGCAGCTTCCGCCTGTCGTATATCACCTTCTATGCGCTGATTGCGGTGGCGTTCGTCTGGATCCTGTGGAACAAAACGCGTTTTGGTAAAAACATCTTCGCAATCGGCGGTAACCCGGAAGCGGCGAAAGTCTCCGGCGTAAACGTTGCCCTGAACCTGCTGATGATTTACGCGCTGTCCGGTGTGTTCTACGCCTTCGGTGGAATGCTGGAAGCGGGCCGCATCGGCTCCGCAACCAACAACCTTGGCTTCATGTACGAGCTGGATGCAATTGCTGCCTGCGTCGTCGGCGGCGTCTCCTTCAGCGGCGGCGTGGGTACCGTGCTTGGCGTGGTGACCGGTGTGATCATTTTCACCGTCATCAACTATGGCCTGACCTACATCGGCGTGAACCCGTACTGGCAGTACATCATCAAGGGCGCCATCATTATCTTCGCTGTGGCGCTGGATTCACTGAAGTACGCACGCAAGAAGTAATCGCTCCTCGCGTTACGCGGCCCGCTCACCGAGCGGGCTTTTTTATGCCCTACGCCAGATGTGACTCTTCGCGGGTCACAACGCTCTCAAACCAGTCGAGCTCTGAAAGCTTACAGGCCACCCACTGTTCGCAAAAGGCGTCACCCAGGCTGTCGGTAAGGTACTGACAGCGGGAAAATGTCTCGATTGCTTCCTGCTGAAACAGCGGCAGGGTGGGTTCATCATGCTGCGGTTCAGGCAAATCGTCCTCGTCGATATTTTCCAGCCCGTACAGCATGCCGGTCAGGATCGTGGCGGCGACCAGATAGGGATTGGCGTCCGCCCCGGCCAGCCGGTACTCAATGCGGCGGTTGCTGTCCTCCGAACAGGGAATACGCAATGCGGCGGAGCGGGTGTTATAGCCCCAGGAGTTAAAGACGGGTTCCGTCAGGTTTTTACGCAGGCGACGAAACGCGTTAACTCCAGGCGCAAGGATGGCGATAGAGGCGGGCATCAGCGCCAGCTGCCCGGCGATGCACAAACGCATCATGCTGTTAAGCGCGTTCACCGGAGAAGCAAAAACGTTTTCGCCGCGACTGTTATTCAGGCTGAAATGGAAGTGTAAACCGCTGCCGGCCAGCTGGCTGAAAGGCTTAGCCATAAAGTTGGCCTGCAGGCCGTGCTTTTCGGCTACGTAACGGGTCATTCGGCGCAGGGCAAGCACGTTATCGCAGACCTCAATGACGCGATGGCTGTGCTTCAGGTTTAATTCGTACTGACCGGATTCGGCTTCCGCCACGATCCCGGACAGCGGGATGCGCTGAAGGTGTGCCAGCTGTTCCAGCTCGTCAAACAGTGCCGCATGGGTTGTTGAGGTATCCATATGAAAACACCCCTGATTTTGCGGATCCCGATCGCGTTGACCCGTCAGATAGAATTCGATTTCCGGAGCAATCACCGGATAGAGCCCGTGCTGGTGGAAGCGGGACAGGACGTTCTGCAGGATGACTCGTGGCTCCAGCGGGCAGGGTTTATCGTCGCTGTCTTGCATCGTCAGCAGGATCTGCGCGTTGTGCTGCGGATCCTGCGGGCAGGGGCGCAGGGAACCGGCGACGGGGAGGCAGAGTCGGTCCGGTTCATCATGAAGCGGGGCGGCGATTTTTCCTTTCTGATCCATAGAGTAGACGGAGAGGGGAAAGTAACAGCCTTTTTCCAGCGCCAGCATGCTCTCTACCGGGAGCCGCTTGCCGCGCATAATGCCGTTGATATCGTTCAGGTAAACGTCAATATGTTTCGTCTGCGGGTAACGTTCGAGATAATCCGCGACTTCGACCGAAACGTTGTGCTGCAGCGCGTCAATTTTTTCATCAAGCCAAAGGCCGGAATTGAGTGCGCCAGGAAGCGATAAACCGGGAAAGTTAAAATAGGGACGGAGACTTTTCAGGAAAAACGCATTCATTATCGAGTTCATAGTCATTCTTCAATGAAGCCGTAGCGGCAGTGAACTCAGCATAAAGGGGGCGGCGTAAAGGGGGGATAAAAAGCGTCAGGCCCGGCGTAAAGAAAGTATAAAGGCGAGGCTATTTTTTCTCTTTTTTCTGCATATCAAGCAGTTGCTCCGGGGTGACGGCCGGGTAACCCTGCGCGTCTTCCGGTACTTCATGCATCGCCGGGATCGGCACCAGCGGGCCGAGGAAGCGCGGTTCGCGTTTGAAAATGTAGAGGTCTGCCAGAGCGCCAAAACGCGCGCCGAACTCGCGGACGCGCACGCTCAGCATATCTTTTGGCGACGGCACGGCGTAACACTGCGCCTGAATGCCCATATGCAGCGCGATAAACAGCGCGCGCTCGCAGTGGAAGCGCTGAGTGATGATGATGAAGTCGTTGGTGTCGAAGACTTTGCGCGTACGCACGATGGAGTCCAGGGTGCGGAATCCGGCGTAGTCGAGCACGATATCTGCAGGATCGACGCCAGCGGCAATCAAATCCTTCCGCATCGTCACCGGCTCATTATAGCTTTGCAGGGCGTTATCGCCGCTTAGCAGCAGGTAGTTCACCTTGCCGCTATTGTAGGCGTTCAGCGCGCCCTGAATGCGGTAGCGGTAGTACTGGTTGATCACCCCGGTGCGGTAATACTTGGCGGTGCCGAGCACCACGCCAACCTGACGATAGGGCAGGTCCTGCAGATCGTCAAAGATGTAGGGGGCGGTTTTCCAGCTCATCCAGCGGTCGAGACCCAGCACGATAAACAGCAGTATGCCGACCAGGACAGACAGGCTGTAAAAAACGCGCTTTAACATGGAGATGGCTCGTTCGTGGATGAAATTTAACTCAGGCTACTTTACCCGCCTGGTTAGCGCAAGAAACAGCGACTCAACTGAGGGGTTTTTCAGCAACGTGGCGGACATTTCTGTCCGCCGGAAGGTTTATGCCAGCAGGACGCGGTCGATCGTCGTGCAGCCTAACGCCTTGAGCGTCGCGGCGGTGGCATCCCACTGGATCAGTGGCGCATCGGCTTTTTCGGCCAGAATGGCGCGCTGAATGTCCGGATAATCGTAGCCGTTCAGGCTCAGCAGGTTGAGCGCGCCCTGTAGTGGCGGCAGCGTTGGGTTAAACGCGGCGTTTTCCGCATAGCTGCCGGTGAAGATACGGCCGTCGCGGCACTGCAGCGCCACGCCGCTCGGGGATTTGCTGTAAGGCGTGTGGCTTTTGTTCGCCGCGCGAATGGCCGCCTGGTTCAGGTCATCGCCGGACAGGGCGAAACCGTGATCCTGCTCGTCCATCAGCAACGTTTTGATCTCCAGATCTTTCGGGCCAAAGGCGTCAGGCAGGTAATCGCCCAGCGTGTGCGGTGCGCGTCCCGGCAGGTTGATGCGCAGCTGCAGCCCGCTGTTCAGCTCGTTCATAAACTGACGGCAGTGGCCGCAGGGGGTGTAGTTAACGGTAATGGCGCTCAGGGCTTTCTCACCGCGCAGCCAGGCGTGGCTGATGGCGCTCTGCTCGGCGTGAACGGTCTGCTGCATGGTCGCGCCCAGGAACTCCATATTGCCGCCGAAGTACCAGGTACCGCTGATGCCGCGCGCAATGGCCCCGACGTTAAAGTGGGAGAGATCGGCCCGCGCGCAGGCGGCAGCCAGGGGAAGCAGTGCGAAAGCCAGCGCGTCTTCGTCCAGTCCCGTTGCCTGTTTCAGCACCGTGACCTGCTCCGCGGTCAGCAGGGCGGGGAAGTGTGCATCTGCCAGAACGGGAGCAAGGGCTGACTGCAAATTCTCTGCAAGCTGGGCGAAGGCAGCTTGAAAACGTGGGTGCATGGCGTTTGCCTCATAAAGGTTAATGGATCGGTAGTTTACGGAGCCGTTAGGGCTTTATATGTGATCCACTTCTCATTATGTATGCAACTTATGAAATCAAAATGAAATTTGCGCGACGCATCGCAAATTTTAGCCCATCACCGCCAGAATCAGCGGGAAAATGAACGGGGCCAGCAGGGAGGTGATAATTCCGCAGATCACCAAAGCCAGCGAGCTAAACGCCCCTTCCTGATAATCCAGCTCCGCGCAGCGGGCAGTGCCCAGGGCGTGGGAGGCGGTCCCCATCGACAGTCCCCGTGCCGCTTTAGTATGAATACGCATCCCGTTCAGCAGGGTGTGACCAAACACCGCACCGAGAATACCGACGAAAATGACGCACATCGCGCTGATGGCCGGGATCCCGCCGAGGCTGCCACCGACAGCCATCGCGATAGGTGTGGTCACCGATTTTGGCAGAATAGAGGCGGCAATCTGCGGCGAGGCCCCCATCAACAGCGCTACCGACGTGCCGGTGATCATCGCCACCAGGCTGCCCACAAAACAGATGGTAATGATGGATTTCCAGCGGGCGCGGATCTGGTGGAGCTGCTCATATAAAGGAAAGGCGAGCGCCACAACGGCAGGCTGCAGCAGGTCGTTTAAAATTTTGCTGCCGGCAAAGTAGCGTTCATAAGGAATGTCGGTGAGCAGCAGGAACGGAATAATGACCACCATCGCCACCAGCAGCGGGTTCAGCAACGGCATTTTGAAACGTGCGGCAAGCTTGCGCGCGGCGAAGAACACCGCCAGGGTTAGCGGCAGCGACCACCAGATATTAGCCATCATTTTTTTGTTTTCTCCCCGATCACGTTGCGTTCGCCATGCACCAGATGCGAACTCCAGCTCACCACCAGGAAAACCACCAGCGTACTGACCGCGCATGAGACCACAATCGGGCCGAACTGGGCTTTGAGCAAATCAAAATACTGCATAACCCCGACGCCGATTGGCACGAAAAGCAGCGCCATATAGCGAATGAGGACGAAGCAGCCGGGGTTGACCCATTTTGCGGGCAGGATTTGCAGCGCCAGCAAAACAAAGAGGATTAGCATGCCGATAATGCTGCCGGGAATGGTGATGGGCAGCAGCGACGCGATGAAAATCCCGGCATACAGGCAGGCGTAAATCAGGACGAATGCGCGCAGATATTGCCAGATAATGTTCAATGATTTGCTCATGGTGATAGTCCTTGCTGAAACGCATTCATCATACAATTAAACCTAAAAATGTGCCACGGATCACATCATGAAATTTGAGCATACCAGACATTCCGGAATGGAACGTCCGGTATCACCGCACAGGGGCAGGCTACAGTTTAGAGGAAAGGGAGTGCGGTGGCGAAGTGACGAGCCAGAGAATGCATCAGCGCAGGGCGGTCAGTTTATCGAGAAAAGAAAACAGCACCTGATTCATTTCGCGATAATCATGCGAGCGTAGTTTTTCCGCCGTTTCGACAAAACGAAATTCATCCGCACGGCGGAGATCGTTCTGCGAATGTTCAATCAGCAACTCAACGACCTCCGCCGTCAGTTCCATATGGCACTGAAAACCGTAAACCCGTTCGCCATATTGCACGATCTGACGGGGACAGCCCTCGCTGTAAGCGAGCACCTTAGCCTGTGGCGTCAACCCTGGCATGTCGTTATGCCAGTGACCGACGCTCAGCTCGTGGCCAAAATTCTCAAACAGCGGGTTCGCCTTGCCTGCATCTGTGAGCCTGACGGGAAATTTACCGATCTCTTTTTCCGGGCTTTGGCAAAACCCTGCGCCCAGCGCTTCACCGATAAGCTGCGAGCCCAGACAAACGCCAATCACCGTTTTACCCGCCCCTATTGCGCGGCCGATGAGTCGCATTTCCGCCTGCGCATCAAACCAGGGGCACTCCTCAAGCGTGGTGGCGGGTGACTGCGGGCCTCCCATGATGATAAGCAAGTCCGTGCTCTCCAGGTCTTCGGGTAACGGATCGCCCTGATAAACTCTGGAGTAGCTCAGGCTACAGCCGCGATTTTTCCCCCAGATTTCATAGGCGCCTGGCGCTTCGAAATGTTCATGAATGATAAAATGAATGTGCATTGCGTCTCTCTCCGGTTACGTGTACAAGCAGCATCATAAGAGGAAGGGAGGAATGTGAAATGCCAACCGTTATCGATAAAACGCCAATTCACGACGATGCCATCGGATGGTCCAGAGGGGCAATTAGTTATACGCGTGGCGAAGTGGATCCCCCTCACCGGCATTCACAGGGGCAACTTTTGTTTGCCATCAAAGGGGTGATGCTGGTCGAAACTGGCAATAAGCGTTGGGTCATACCGCCTCAGCGCGCGTTGTGGATCCCTCCCTTTCAGGAACACACCTACAGCGTGTTATCCACCACGGAGCTCCGCGCAGTCTGGTTTAGCCCCGCGCTGATATCGCAATGCGAGCCTTTTACACGGAAAGAAGAGGTTCACGTGATTATGGCGACAGCGTTGTTCAAAGAGCTGATTGCCGGGCTGTTCAGTGCGCAATACCGGCCAGCCAGTCAGCGCAGCATGGCCGTTTTGCTGCTCGACATCCTCAGCGAGGCGCAGCAGATTTCGGCCGAATTACCGATGCCCGTTGATGGGCGGTTACATCGCGTTGCCTGTGACATCATTGCCAACAATCTCTGGGATGTTTCTATGGAAAGTCTGGCGGAACAGGCCGCGATGTCTGAACGCACATTTTCACGCGCGTTTATCAAAGATACAGGCTTTAGCTTCCGGGCCTGGCGACAGCGCGCAAGGATTTGTGCCTCGCTGGACCTGCTCGCCAACGGATACCCGGTTAAGCAGGTGGCCTGGATGCTGGGGTTTTCAGGGCAGGCGGCATTTGCGGCGGCGTTTCGCGCCGTTGTCGGGGCAACGCCGGCTGACTTTCTACCTGAACAGAAGCGCTTCCCAGCGATATAGAGAGCGGCTACTATAGCGCGTCTTTTTTCACAGGTACTGCTATGCGTGTTTTACTGGCTCCAATGGAAGGCGTGCTCGACTCCCTCGTGCGCGAGCTTCTGACCGAGGTGAACGATTACGATCTCTGCGTGACGGAGTTTCTGCGCGTGGTCGATATGCTGTTGCCGGTAAAATCCTTCTACCGCCTGTGCCCCGAGCTGCACAACCAGAGCCGGACCTCTTCCGGCACGCTGGTGCGTATTCAGCTGCTCGGCCAGTATCCTGAATGGCTGGCGGAAAACGCTGCCCGCGCGGTTGAGCTGGGCTCTTACGGGGTGGATCTCAACTGTGGCTGTCCGTCGAAGCTGGTCAATGGCAGCGGCGGCGGGGCGACCTTGCTGAAAGATCCTGAGCTGATTTACCGCGGCGCGAAAGCCATGCGTGAGGCTGTGCCTTCGCATTTGCCGGTGACGGTTAAGGTGCGTCTGGGGTGGGACAGCGACGCGCGGCAGTTTGAAATCGCCGATGCGGTGCAGCAGGCCGGGGCCACCGAGCTGGTGGTGCATGGCCGCACCAAAGACGATGGCTACAAAGCCGAGCGCATTAACTGGCAGGCGATCGGCGAGATCCGCAAGCGCCTCACCATTCCGGTGATCGCCAATGGTGAAATCTGGGATTACGAGAGTGCGCAGGCATGCCTGAACGCTACCGGCTGTGATGCGGTGATGATTGGCCGCGGTGCGCTGAACGTGCCGAACCTCAGCCGTGTAGTGAAATATAACGAGCCGCGGATGCCGTGGGCAGACGTCGTCACGCTGCTGCAAAAATACAGCCGTCTGGAAAAGCAGGGCGACACCGGTTTGTATCACGTCGCTCGAATTAAACAGTGGCTGAGTTATTTACGTAAAGAGTACAGCGAAGCGCTGGGATTATTTCAGGAGATCCGCACGCTGCAAACGTCGGCTGATATTGCGCGGGTTATACAGTCAAAATAACCGGTACTTATATTTAAATATAAATAATTCACACAGTGAATATTTTGCCGATTATGTAAGTGTATGACAATTTGCGGATTGCCACGCGTTACTAAAAAATGGAACGTCATCAAGCGTAAGTTGCGCCTTTATTTTTTTGAGTGCATGGCGTAATGAAACGTTTTCTTATTTTATCTCTGAGTGCTCCCCTTATTTTTATGCTGGCTGCGTGCGCACCGGAACATTCCACGGTGTCGCCAATCAAAACGCAAGCGACAGCCGCTTCCGTTAATACCCAACTTCGTCATGCGGACTGGCCGAAAAATGAGTGGTGGAAAGCGTATAACGACCCGCAGTTAAATTCGCTGATTACGAAGGCAATAGCGGATGCCCCCGATATGCAGATTGCCCGTCAGCGCATTACGCTTGCCGAAGCCCAGGCGAAGGCCGCTATTGCTGCCGATGGCCCACAGATGGATTTTTCTGCGGATGTTGAACGGCAAAAAATGTCGGCAGAGGGGCTGATGGGGCCGTTTGCCCTGACCGACCCGGCGGCGGGTACAACTGGCCCATGGTATACCAACGGCACCTTTGGCCTGACGGCGGGCTGGGATCTCGATCTGTGGGGTAAAAACCGCGACCGGATCGCAGCGCGTATTGGCAAAGTGAATGCGCAAAAAGCGGAGCTGGAGCAGACCCGCCAACTGCTGGCCGGCAGCGTGGCGCGGCTCTACTGGGAGTGGCAAACTCAGGCCACCGCAAGGGAGGTTCTCGCGCAGATCAAACATGAACAGGACAATATTATTGGTGCCGACCGCGAGCTGTATCTGCACGGGATCACCTCTTCCGTGGAGGGTGTTGAAACGGATATCAACGCCAATAAAACCGAAGAGCAGCTGGCAGAAGTCAACGGGAAGATGAAAGCCGTCGAGGCGCGTCTGGTCGCGCTGACCAATTCTTCCTCCGTAACGCTTACGCGCCACCCGTTGCCTGCCGCAGAAGCCTCGTTACCGTCGACGCTCGGTTATGAACTGCTGGCTCGGCGTCCGGATCTTCAGGAGGCGCACTGGTATATCGAAGCCTCTATGAGCGAGGTGGATGCCGCCAGAGCGGCTTTCTATCCTGACGTGAACCTGATGGCGTTCTTACAGCAGGATGCCCTCCATCTGAGCGATCTGTTTCGCTCTTCAGCGCAGCAGATGGGCGTGACCGCCGGATTGACGCTGCCGATTTTTGACAGCGGCAGGCTGAACGCCAGGCTGGATATCGCCCAGGCGCAGAATAACCTTTCTGTCGCGAACTACAACAAAGCTGTGGTCGAAGCCGTCAATCAGGTGGCGCGTACGGCCAGTGAAGTTGAAACTCTGACGGCAAAGAATCGTCACCAGCAGCAGGTCGAAAAAGACGCGGCGCGCGTGGTGGCGCTGGCGCAGGCGCGTTTTAGCGCTGGTATCATTGCGGGCTCGCGGGTCAGCGAAGCCAGAATTCCGGCGCTGAAAGAACGTCTCGAAGGCGTCATGCTGAAAGGCCAGTATCTCGACGCCACGCTGCAGCTGACTTCAGCGCTGGGCGGTGGGTATCACCAGGGCTAAAAAAGGCCATTATCTATACTTACCTCTTTGCAGTTTTTCAGGAGGTGAGTATGACCAGAGTAGCGATTGTAACCGCATCGGATTCCGGGATCGGTAAAACCACGGCGCTGATGCTCGCAGAGCGCGGGTTTGATATTGGCGTCACCTGGCATTCCGATGAAAAAGGGGCGCTGGAAACCTGCCGTGAAGTTGAAGCGCGTGGGCAGCGCGCAGAGGCTATCCATCTTGATTTAAGCACGCTCCCGGACGGCGCGGAAGCCATTGAAACGCTGATTGCGCGTTTCGGGCGGCTGGACGTTCTGGTTAACAATGCCGGAGCGATGACCAAAGCGCCATTCCTTGAGATGGCGTTTGACGACTGGCGGAATATTTTTACCGTCGACGTGGATGGCGCGTTTCTCTGCTCACAGATTGCGGCACGGCAAATGGTGAAGCAGGGGGAAGGGGGGCGGATTGTAAACATCACCTCGGTGCACGAGCACACCCCGCTGCCGGAGGCCTGCGCCTATACGGCCGCGAAACATGCGCTCGGCGGCTTAACCAAATCCATGGCGATGGAGCTGGTTAAGCATAAGATTCTGGTGAACGCCGTCGCGCCGGGTGCCATTGCCACGCCGATGAACGATATGGACGACAGCGAAGTGAAGGAAGGGTCAATGCCGGAAATCCCGCTGGCAAGGCCGGGCCATACCAAAGAGATTGCCAGCCTGGTGGCGTGGCTGTGCGACAGCGATGCCAGCTACACAACGGGTCAATCGTTTATCGTCGACGGGGGCTTTATGCTGGCGAACCCGCAGTTTAAGCCGGAGAGGTAGTTGGTTTCCCCTCACCCCGGCCCTCTCCCCAAAGGGGAGAGGGTGTATATAGTTCCCTCTCCCTGTGGGAGAGGGTTAGGGTGAGGGCATCAGGCCGCACCAGGCTACTCCTCATCCCGCACCTTTTCCCGATGCTTCAGCCACAGCCTGACCCCAATCACCGCCACAACCACCAGAATCAACCACGCCCAGTGCTTCAGGTGCTGGTCAAGATTATGCAGCCACGGGCCAATCACCTCGCCGCCTGCATAACCGAGCGTTGTGAAGATCAGCGCCCAGGCTATCGCGCCAAGAATATTCAGCGGCAGGAAAATTTTTGGCGGCAGGCGGCTGGCGCCAATCAGTATCGGCCCGATAACCCTAAAGCCATACATAAAGCGAGTGCCAATCACGAACAGGTAAGGATGGCGCTGGATCAGGCGCTGCGCGCGGTTGATTTTCTTTTTGTGTTTAGCGAAACGCTTGAGCAGCGTCGGGCCAAAGCGCAGCCCCAGGAAGTAGAGCAGCTGATCGCCAATCATGCCGCCCAGCGCGACCGCGGCGACGACCAGCGGGAACTTCAGTAAGCCCTGATGCGCGGCGACGCCCCCTAGCAGCGTGATGGTTTCACCTTCCGCCACGCTGCCGATGACCAGCGCGGCATATCCATATTGTTCAATGAGCGCGTTAATATCCATTACGTAAGTGTTATCTCCCTCTGCGTACCTCGTTTAATCATATACCCCATGAATCAACCGCGCGGCAATCAACGGAAATTTCCCACTGTACATAAAATAATCTAAAGCCTGCATTATACTTAAGGTATCGCTGACGGGCCGACAAAAAGGGGGCGCTATGAACCATGTCTGGGGACTTTTCTCCCATCCCGATCGTGAGATGCATGTCATCAAAAGTGAGAACGAAACGGTCTCGCATCATTACACGCACCATGTGCTGCTCATGGCAGCGGTGCCGGTAATATGCGCGTTTATTGGCACAACACAAATTGGCTGGAACTTCGGTGACGGCACCGTGGTGCAGCTTTCCTGGTTTACCGGGCTCTATCTTGCCATTCTCTTTTATGGCCTGATGCTGGCCGGGGTGGCGGTTATGGGACGCGTCATTCACTGGATGGCGCGTAACTATCCGCAACGCCCATCGCTGGCACACTGTATGATCTTCGCCGGATACGTCGCGACCCCGCTGTTCTTAAGCGGTATTGTTGCGCTCTATCCACTGGTCTGGCTGTGCGCGCTGATCGGTACCATTGCCCTCTTTTATACCGGGTATCTGCTGTATGTGGGCGTTCCTACCTTCCTCAATATCAACAAAGAAGAGGGCCTGAGCTTCTCCGGCTCGACGCTTGCCATCGGGGTGCTGGTGCTGGAGGCGTTACTGGCGCTGACGGTTATTCTTTGGGGGTATGGATACCGTCTCTTCTAAGCTCACTGCATTGCTGGCGTAAATGCCAGCAATGCAGCATCTGTTCACGATTATCCGCTGGCGACAAAGCACGGTGACCGCTATGATGCCGAAGCCAGCCTGTGTTTATCCGTCGACACAGGCGGTGTACGTCATTACGTGCGTGAATAATTATCAGAAGTCTCACCATGCTGAAATTTCGAGTCTCTTTACTTAGCCTGGCGCTGCTGCTGGGCGCGTCAGCTGCTGTGCCAGCCGTCGCCAAAACGCCCGCGGTGACCGCCGCTGCTGCCCAGCCGCAAATTGCGTCCGGTAGCGCGATGATTGTCGATCTCAACACCAATAAGGTGATTTACGCCAGCCATCCGGACCTGGTGCGGCCTATTGCCTCAATAACCAAATTAATGACCGCGATGGTGGTGCTTGATGCACATCTGCCGCTGGACGAAAAGCTGAAAGTGGATATCAGCCACACGCCGGAGATGAAAGGGATCTACTCCCGCGTGCGCCTGAACAGCGAAATCAGCCGTAAAAATATGCTGCTGCTGGCGCTGATGTCATCCGAAAACCGCGCGGCGGCGAGCCTGGCGCACCACTATCCTGGCGGTTACGACGCGTTTATCCGCGCGATGAACGCCAAAGCCAAAGCGCTGGGGATGAGCAATACCCATTTTGTTGAACCGACGGGGCTGTCGATTAACAACGTCTCCACGGCCCGCGATCTGACGAAACTGCTGATTGCCAGCAAGCAGTACCCGCTGATTGGTCAGCTCAGTACCACCCGTGAAGAGATGGCGACCTTTGCGAACCCGTCCTACACGCTGCCGTTCCGCAATACTAACCATCTGGTGTACCGGGATAACTGGAACATTCAGCTAACGAAAACGGGCTTTACCAATGCGGCAGGGCACTGTCTGGTGATGCGCACGGTGTTTAACGGTAAGCCGGTGGCGCTGGTGGTGATGGATGCCTTCGGGAAATATACCCACTTTGCGGATGCGAGCCGCCTGCGTACCTGGATTGAGACCGGGAAAGTGCAGCCCGTTCCGGCTGCGGCATTGACGTATAAAAAGCAGAAAGCGGAGCAGATGGCGACGGCGCAGAACGATTAGGTAAAAGCAAAACGGTAACGCATGTTACCGTTTTTTATGTTTTCTCCCTCTCCCTGTGGGAGAGGGCCGGGGTGAGGGCACCAGACCGCACTGCTTTTATTCCGGCAGCGTCCAGTCCCCATCGTTGAGCGGGCGCTGCATTATCACCGTATCCCGCCAGTCGCCTTTCTTATACCCCACGCTGCGCAGCTGACCGACAATCTCGAAGCCGTGCTTTTTATGCAGCCGCAGCGATCCGGCATTATTATTGCCATCTCCCACAACGGCAATCATCTGCCGCCACGGGCCTTGCTCGCAGCGTGCAATTAGCGCGCTCATTAAGGCGGTGCCAAAACCGCGTCCGGTCATGCTGGCGTCCACGTAAATCGACTCTTCCAGGGTATAGCGATAGGCGTGTCGCGGTCGATAAGGGGCGGCGTAGCAGTAGCCCACCACGATCCCGCGGTACAGCCCGACAAGCCACGGTAAACCGTTCTCGGCCACGCTTTTCATGCGCTGACGCATTTCGTCGATGGTGGGGGGAACTTCTTCGAACGACGCGCGTCCGTGAAGCACATGCCAGGCGTAAATGGCGGCGATGGCATGCACATCATCGGGAAGGGCGTCGCGCACTTCCAGTTCGGTTTCGGATAAAACATCAACAGCCGACATGACGTGCCCGCTCCTCGTTATCGAATGCCGGAGAAACGTTTCTCCGGCGACTGAACGCTACTCTATTACGATTACGGCGCGCGAAACAATCTCTCAAATTTGGCTGTAGGGTTTAATCAGACGCTTGCGTTATGTGCTGCTCCGCATCTGCACTTTCTTGCCAGTATTTCTTCCGCGTTGTTTTCCCTATGCCGGGGTTCATACTGTTTGTAGGGTCATTCTCGCGATAAAACTGCTTAAGTGCGTCAGGGGCTTTATAAAGATGCCCAACGTTGTGTTCCGCAGGATATTGTGCGCCGCGCTCGCGCAGCAGGGCGAGCATCTGCTCCTTCAGTTCGTGTGCGTCGACCCCTTTTTTGACGATGTAATCCTGATGGAAAACGTAGCACATAAAGTGGCCGTAATAGAGCTTGTGCACCAGCTTGCTGTCAATTTCCGGCGGCAGGTGCTCAAACCATTCGGTGTCGTTTCGTCGCAGGGCGATATCCAGCGCCAGAATATCTTCCACCTCTTCGGAATGTACCGCCTGGTAACGGATGGCGGCACCCGCGGCGGCGAAGCGGTGCAGGAAGGCTTTGCTGCCTTCTTCCGGCGTACAGGCGAAGAAATCCCCCTCGGCGGTTTTGAAGAACTCGGTGAGCCAGCTCTGCGCTTCGGCAATCCCGTCACCGGCCATTTTTAGCAGCAGATGATGTTCGTACTTATCACGCCAGGTTTTCATTCGCTCCGGCAGATGCGCAGGGAAAACGTTCCCCAGCTTCTGCATAAAGCGGTCGGTAAAGTGGGGCTTGAACAGCGACACCTTCTCCAGCATCGCGTCGGTGCGGCCCTTCATGGTGAAGAAGAACGGCATTTTGTCAGTGCCGAGCTTGTCGATCATCAGGAAGGTGTCTTTCCCGTAGCGCTCCGCGATGTCGTAAATGTCACGGTGCATATACTCGCCCGCCACGGGAAGGTGGGTGAATTCACCGAGAATATGACGGCGTATCTCCGTCAGAACCTCAGGCTGATTGGTGCCGATGTAAAACACCTGCTGCTTTTTCTCCGCCGGGAAGGTATCAAGGCGTACGGCAAAAACGGCCAGCTTGCCCGCGCAGCCGGAGGATTCAAACAGGCGGTCCGGGTCGGCGTTATAGCGCGCCGGGGTGTCGGCTTCGATATCGCGCACGCGGGTGACGTAATCGTGATCGTGCGCGTGGCGACCGTCGTGCTGTACGTCTTCGTCCCTCACGCGGTCGTCGTCGAGCTTGCTGAGGATCTGTTCCGGCGTTACGCCCAGATCGATGCCCAGGTGGTTCACCAGCGTCAGCTTGCCGTTTTCGTCGATACGGGCAAACAGCGACATTTCGGTGTAGGCCGGACCGCGCTGTACCAGCGAACCGCCGGAGTTATTGCAGATCCCGCCCACCACCGAGGCGCCAATGCAGGAGGAGCCGATCACCGAGTGCGGTTCGCGTCCCAGCGGCTTAAGCGCTTTTTCGAGGGAGTAGAGCGTGGTGCCGGGGAACGCGAGCACCTGCTCGCCTTTGTCCAGCAGGTGCAGCTTGTCGAGGCGCAGGGTACTGATAATCACGATATCGCGATCGTAATCGTTGCCGTTCGGCGTAGAGCCTTCGGTCAGGCCGGTGTTGGCCGCCTGCATTAAAATAATCTTATCCGCGGCAACGCAGGCGCTCAGTACGCGCCACAGCTCCAGCAGCGTGCCGGGGAAGACCACCGCCAGCGCCTCGCCCTGACCGGAGCGGAAACCCTTACGGTAGCGGGCGGTTTTGGCCGGGTCAGTAAGCAGGTGAGAGGAGCCAACCAGGCGCGACAGTTCGTTAATAAAAGTCTTGTTATCGTCAGTTCGAACAGAAGTCATCTTCCACTCCTTGTGGTGGGGCAAATTTCTCGCTGTAAAGCATAGCGCGATTAACTGTTCAACGGTCGAGTATTCACGAGAAAAATCAGAGAATAACCCTGCAACGTTCAGAGGGTTTGTGGCACACTGCGCTTTTCGCACGGTCTGGCCGGGTGCTTCCCAC
The DNA here is from genome assembly GCF_056673305.1 of Enterobacter sp. MG-EB028. Lineage (NCBI taxonomy): Bacteria > Pseudomonadati > Pseudomonadota > Gammaproteobacteria > Enterobacterales > Enterobacteriaceae > Enterobacter > Enterobacter sp. MG-EB028. The sequence continues at coordinate 3,223,809 of NZ_CP195079.1, read as the reverse complement.
GGTTATTGATGAGAGAGAATAACAACATGAAATGGCTATGTTCTGTAGGTGTCGCCGTCAGCCTGGCGCTGCAACCTGCGCTGGCAGAGGATTTGTTTGGTAATCACCCGCTCACGCCTGAAGCCCGCGACGCGTTTGTCACGGAGTTGCTTAAGAAGATGACGGTCGATGAAAAAATCGGCCAGCTGCGTCTGATCAGCGTCGGCCCGGATAACCCGAAAGAGGCCATCCGCGAGATGATCAAAGAGAATCAGGTGGGCGCGATTTTTAACACCGTCACCCGTCAGGATATCCGTAAAATGCAGGATCAGGTGATGGAACTCAGCCGCCTGAAAATCCCTCTGTTCTTCGCCTATGACGTGGTGCACGGCCAGCGTACCGTCTTCCCCATCAGCCTCGGCCTGGCCTCCTCCTTTAACCTCGATGCGGTGAAAACCGTCGGGCGCGTATCTGCCTATGAAGCGGCGGACGACGGCCTGAACATGACCTGGGCACCGATGGTGGACGTCTCGCGCGATCCGCGCTGGGGCCGCGCCTCGGAAGGCTTCGGTGAAGATACCTTTTTAACGGCCACGATGGGCAAAACCATGGTGGAAGCGATGCAGGGCAAAAGCCCGGCGGACCGCTACTCGGTGATGACCAGCGTCAAACACTTCGCGGCCTACGGCGCCGTCGAGGGCGGTAAAGAGTACAACACTGTCGACATGAGCCCGCAGCGCCTGTTTAACGACTACATGCCGCCGTACAAGGCAGGTCTGGACGCGGGCAGCGGCGCGGTGATGGTGGCGCTGAACTCGCTAAACGGCACGCCAGCGACCTCCGATTCCTGGCTGCTGAAAGACGTCCTGCGCGACCAGTGGGGCTTTAAGGGCATCACCGTTTCCGACCACGGCGCGATTAAAGAGCTGATCAAACACGGTACGGCGTCCGACCCGGAAGACGCGGTGCGCGTGGCGCTCAAGTCCGGCATTAACATGAGCATGAGCGATGAGTACTACAGCAAATACCTGCCGGGGCTGGTGAAGAGCGGCAAGGTAACGATGGCGGAGCTGGACGATGCCGCGCGCCACGTGCTGAACGTGAAATACGACATGGGGCTGTTTAACGATCCGTACAGCCATCTGGGCCCGAAAGATTCTGACCCGGCTGATACCAACGCCGAAAGCCGCCTGCACCGCAAAGAAGCGCGTGAAGTGGCGCGCGAAAGTCTGGTGCTGCTGAAGAACCGCCTCGATACACTGCCGCTGAAAAAATCTGGCACTATTGCTGTGGTCGGCCCGCTGGCTGACAGCAAGCGCGACGTGATGGGCAGCTGGTCTGCTGCGGGCGTGGCCGATCAGTCCGTCACCGTCCTGACCGGCATCAAGAGCGCCGTCGGTGAAAACGCCAAAGTGGTGTACGCCAAAGGGGCGAACGTCACCGACGATAAAGACATCGTCACGTTCCTCAACCAGTACGAGGAAGCGGTTAAGGTCGACCCGCGTACGCCGAAGGAGATGATTGAGGAAGCGGTCAACGCCGCGAAGCAGTCCGATGTGGTTGTCGCGGTCGTGGGGGAAGCGCAGGGTATGGCGCATGAAGCCTCCAGCCGCACCGACATCACCATCCCGCAGAGCCAGCGCGATCTGATCGCCGCCCTTAAGGCCACCGGCAAACCGCTGGTGCTGGTGCTGATGAACGGCCGTCCGCTGGCGCTGGTGAAAGAGGACCAGCAGGCTGACGCCATTCTGGAAACCTGGTTCGCCGGCACCGAAGGCGGTAACGCCATCGCCGACGTGCTGTTTGGTGATTACAACCCGTCTGGCAAGCTGCCTATGTCCTTCCCGCGCTCCGTCGGGCAGATCCCGGTCTACTACAGCCACCTGAACACCGGTCGCCCGTACAACGCCGACAAGCCGAACAAGTACACGTCTCGTTACTTCGACGAAGCTAACGGCCCGCTCTATCCGTTTGGTTACGGCCTGAGCTACACCACCTTTAAGGTCTCTGACGTGAAAATGTCGGCGCCGACCCTGAAGCGTGACGGCAAAGTTACCGCCAGCGTTGAGGTGACCAACACCGGCAAGCGCGAAGGGGCAACGGTGATTCAGATGTACGTGCAGGATGTGACTGCGTCGATGAGCCGTCCTGTGAAGCAGCTGCGCGGTTTCGAAAAGGTTGATCTTAAACCTGGCGAAACCAAAACCATCAGCTTCCCGATTGACGTGGACGCGCTGAAGTTCTGGAACCAGCAGATGAAATATGATGCGGAACCGGGCAAGTTTAACGTCTTTATCGGGGTGGATTCCGCCCGCGTGAATAAAGGCGAGTTCGAGCTGCTGTAACCTTTCCTTCCCTTTGCATCCCCCGACTTCCGGGGGATGCGTCTTACCTTATGCTAAAAAGGCATTTTGCCGGGTAAATCCGCCGTTTTAAGCTACGCTTTTCTCTCAAGCCTCTGAAAAAGGCGATAAAAAAATGAGGACAGCGGAATGACGATTAAAACGGGGATGGTAGCTTCTGCGGTGCTACTCGCAGCGCTAAGCCTGCCGCTACAGGCGGCGGAGCCGGTAAAAGTGGGCTCAAAGATCGATACCGAGGGCGCGCTGCTCGGGAATATTATTCTCCAGGTGCTGGAAAGCCACGGCGTGAAAACCGTCAATAAAGTTCAGCTGGGCACCACGCCCGTTGTGCGCGGCGCGATTACCTCCGGCGAGCTGGATATCTACCCTGAATACACCGGCAACGGCGCGTTCTTCTTCAAAGACGAAAACGATCCGGCATGGAAAAATGCCAAAGCTGGGTATGAAAAAGTCAAAAAACTCGACGCAGAGCAGAACAAGCTGGTCTGGTTAACCCCGGCCCCGGCCAACAATACCTGGACTATCGCCGTGCGTAAGGACGTGGCGGAGAAAGGTAAGTTGACTACGCTTGCGGATCTCAGCCGCTATCTGAAAGAGAAGGGCGATTTTAAGCTTGCGGCCTCCGCGGAGTTTATCGAGCGTCCTGACGCGCTACCCGCGTTCGAAAAAGCGTACGACTTCAAGCTCGACCAGGCGCAACTGCTTTCGCTCGCGGGCGGGGATACCGCGGTAACCATCAAAGCGGCGGCGCAGCAAACCTCTGGCGTTAACGCGGCGATGGCCTACGGCACCGACGGCCCGGTAGCGGCGCTCGGCCTGCAAACCCTGACCGATCCTAAAGGCGTACAGCCAATTTACGCCCCGACTCCGGTAGTGCGTGAGGCGGTGCTGAAAGCCTATCCGGAGATTGCCGACTGGCTCAAACCGGTCTTCGAAAAGCTGGATGAAAAAACGCTGCAGCAGCTGAATGCCAGCATTGCCGTCAAGGGACTGGATGCCAAAAAAGTGGCCGCCGACTTCCTGAAACAACAAGGGCTTGTGAAGTAACGGGAAAGGGCTGTGCCAATAAAATGTCATAACCGCGTACTGCTGCTGTTGGCCTGCGTGGCCATCGCGGCGGTCGCGTTACCGTTTGTGAACGTCGCGCCTAACCGCCTGATGTCGGGGGAAGGGCGCTATATCTGGGAAGTGTGGGCGTTCACGCCGTGGTGGCTGGCGGCGGCGCTGGGCGCGTGGGTTGCACTGTCGCTCTGGCAAGGGCGCACGGCGCAGTGGCTGACGCTGCTCCTCGCTGAAGGGCTGTTTATCACGCTGTTCTGGGGCGCCGGGCAGGCGGCGACGCATATGGCGTCGGCGGAAAGTCCGCTGGCGAGAACCACGGTGGGTAGCGGCCTCTGGCTGTGGCTGGCGCTGTGTCTGCTGGCCAGTAGCGATGCCATTCGTCGACTCATCTCCAGCGCCGTCTGGCGCTGGGTGCTCAACGCGCAGATATGGTGCATTCCATTGTTCCTGCTGTTCAGCGGGGAACTAAATAATCTCTCGCTGTTAAAAGAGTACGCCAACCGTCAGGAGGTGTTTGATGATGCCCTGGCGCAACATCTGACAATTCTTTTTGGCACGCTGATCCCGGCTCTGCTGCTTGGGATACCGCTCGGCATGTGGTGTTATCGTCATCCTTCACGCCAGGGTGGGGTCTTTGCCGTGCTCAATGTCATCCAGACTATTCCCTCCGTTGCGCTGTTTGGCCTGCTGATTGCCCCGCTGGCCGGACTGGTGAAGTCATTCCCGGCGCTGGGAACGCTCGGCATAGCCGGAACGGGGTTAACGCCCGCGCTCATCGCGCTGGTGCTGTATGCGCTGCTGCCGCTGGTGCGCGGCGTGGTCGCGGGATTAAGCCAGGTCGCGCCGGATGTGCTGGAAAGCGCCCATGCGATGGGCATGAGCGCGCGACAGTGTTTCTGGAGGATTCAGCTTCCGCTGGCGCTGCCCCTGCTGCTGCGCAGCCTGCGGGTGGTGGCGGTCCAGACCGTCGGCATGGCAGTGATTGCCGCGCTGATTGGTGCGGGCGGCTTTGGCGCGCTGGTATTCCAGGGGCTGCTGAGCAGCGCCCTCGATCTGGTGTTATTGGGCGTGGTTCCCACCATTGCGCTGGCGGTTGTCGTCGACGCGCTGTTTGCCTTATGGCTCGCGCTGCTCAGGAGAAGAGCCAATGATTGAATTTCATGATGTCAGTAAAACCTTTGCCGGTCGCCCGGCGGCGAGCCACCTGAACCTGAACTTTGCCGAGGGCGCGTTTTCCGTGCTGATTGGCACATCGGGTTCGGGAAAATCCACCACACTGAAGATGATCAACCGGCTGGTTGAGCACGACAGCGGCCTGATCCGCTTTGCCGGAGAAGAGATCCGCAGCCTGCCGGTGCTGGAGCTGCGCCGCCGGATGGGCTATGCCATTCAGTCTATCGGCCTGTTTCCGCACTGGACGGTGGCGCAGAACATCGCCACCGTGCTGCAGCTGGAGAAATGGTCGCGGGCTAAAATCGCTGACCGCGTTGATGAACTCATGTCTCTGCTGGGGCTGGAGCCCGCGCTGCGCGATCGCTATCCGCACCAGCTCTCCGGTGGGCAGCAGCAGCGCGTGGGCGTGGCGCGCGCGCTGGCGGCCAACCCGCAGGTGCTGCTGATGGATGAACCCTTCGGCGCGCTGGATCCGGTTACGCGCGGGGCGCTGCAGGCGGAGATGACCCGCATTCACCGCATTCTCGGTCGAACCATCGTCCTCGTGACGCACGATATTGATGAAGCCCTGCGCCTGGCCGACCATCTGGTGCTGATGGACCACGGCGAGGTGGTGCAGCAGGGCGCGCCGCTTGAGCTATTAACCTGGCCGAAGAACGACTTTGTGCGCGAGTTTTTTGGCCGCAGCGAGCTGGGCGTGAGGCTGCTCTCACTGCGGACGGTTGGTGACTATATGCGTCCCGAGGAGACAGTGGTGAGCGGCGAACCGCTACAGGAGCAGATGAGCCTGCGGGACGCCCTCTCCGCGTTTGTCGCGCGCCGGTGTGAAGTCCTGCCCGTGGCGGATGCCCGGGGCGCGCCGTGCGGAAGCCTGCATTTTCGCGATCTGCTGGCCGGGGAGGTGACGCGTGAAGGCACTGCGTGATCCGCTCCTCTGGCTGGCAGCGCTCTTTGTCGCCTTACTGTTTCTGATGCCCCACAGCGCGGCGCTGTTTAACGCCCTTTTTCCCGGGCTGCCGCGGCCGGTCTATCAGCAGGAGAGCTTTATCAACCTCGCCCTGGCGCATCTCTGGCTGGTGGCGCTCTCAAGCGTCATCGCGGTGGTGCTGGGAGTAGGGGCGGGCATTGCGGTTACGCGACCTGCGGGCCGGGAGTTTCGTCCGCTGGTGGAAACGGTTGCGGCCATTGGGCAGACGTTTCCGCCGGTGGCGGTGCTGGCGATAGCGGTGCCGGTGATGGGTTTTGGTCAGCAGCCCGCGATTATTGCGCTGATTTTATACGGCGTGTTGCCCGTTCTCCAGGGCACGCTGGCGGGCGTTGCGGCGGTCCCTGCGTCTGTATTAAGCGTGGCGGAAGGAATGGGGATGAGCCGTTGGCAGCGGCTTCGCAAGGTAGAACTACCGCTTGCGGCACCGGTTATTATTGCCGGGATCCGCACGTCGGTGATTATTAACATCGGGACGGCGACCATTGCGTCTACGGTCGGTGCCAATACGCTGGGAACGCCGATCATCATCGGCTTAAGCGGGTTTAATACGGCTTATATTGTGCAGGGGGCGGTGCTGGTCGCGCTGGCGGCCATCGTCGTCGATCGCCTTTTTGAGCGGCTGGCGCTGTACCTCAGCCGACACCGCCACGAACGATAAACGAGTACCCGGCCAGCATCACGCCGCCGATACCGCTTACGGCCATCAGGACAAAAAGGGTAATAATGGCGAGTTTGGTTGCCTTCATCATGTGCTCCTGTTGTTAACGGAACAATTATACGGTGAAGCGCAGCTGTTAATGAACCATTAAATGCCGTTATGGTTCATCCGGACCCAGGGAATAAACCGGATAACCGTGCTCACGCCATTCCGTCAGCAGCTGTTGCTGCGAGGCGGACGGCACTTCGCCGCACCAGACCAGCAGGGTCTGGCCGTCGAAAAACTCGGGTTTGAGCTGCCCCAGCGAGTGCGCAAGGACATCCACGCGCCAGCCCTTTTGGGTGGCGATCCACGCTTCCAGCCACAGACGGGTTGTATCGTGCACGTTCCAGCCGACCACCAGCGCATCTTTTCCGGCCTTGTTCTTCGCCGAGGCAAGACAGACGGCAATATAGTTAATCAGCACCCCGTCAAGCATACTGAGCAGCGCCTGCAGGGTTGACTGCTGGCACTGCAGGCGTCGACGGAGCGGAATGAAAAGATGGGTGATAAGCGTTTTCGCCGGATAATCGCGCCCCTGCTCTTTGATCCAGGCGCGCAGGCGCTGCAGGTTACCGGCCTGCAGGAGCCGCAGCAGGGTTTCCTGTTGTTCACGCCAGAGGTGTTGCGTGTCCGGGTCGTCGTGGCTCAGCAGAGACTTCACTTTGCCGACCTGCACCCCGTTGTCGATCCAACTTTTGATTTCGCGGATCCGGTCGATATCGGCATCGTTGAAAAGACGATGACCACCGTCCGTTCTCTGCGGTTTGAGCAATCCATACCGTCGCTGCCACGCCCGTAGGGTAACGGGATTGATATCACAAAGGAGTGCCACTTCACCGATTGTGTAAAGCGCCATATTTGCCCCCTGGCTTACGCGTCCCCAGCTTAACTGTAGACCCACTTTGCCGAACCAGGAAGGTGTGGTTAATTTTTAGACAAATAATGCGAAGCATGCGCGATATGCAGAAAAAGGTGTGATAACGGACACGATTTTACGCTTTTTTGGGATGCTTCAAAGAAAGTTCATCCGCATCCGTGTATGTTACGCGTTTTTTAGCGTGTGCGGTTTTGAGTATGTACGAGTTTAACCTGGTGCTGCTGTTGCTTCAGCAGATGTGCGTGTTTCTGGTCATTGCCTGGCTGATGAGCAAAACGCGTCTTTTCATCCCGCTGATGCAGGTTACCGTACGCCTGCCGCACAAGCTGCTCTGCTATGTCACCTTCTCTATTTTTTGCATCATGGGAACCTATTTTGGTCTCCATATCGAAGACTCTATTGCCAATACGCGCGCCATCGGCGCGGTGATGGGCGGGCTGCTGGGCGGCCCGGTCGTCGGTGGCCTTGTGGGTCTGACGGGCGGACTTCATCGCTATTCCATGGGTGGGATGACGGCGCTCAGCTGCATGATCTCCACGATCGTCGAGGGGCTGCTCGGCGGCCTGGTGCACAGCTATATGATTAAGCGCGGTCGCCCGGATAAAGTCTTTAGCCCGCTTACCGCCGGGGCCATTACCTTTGTGGCCGAAATGGCGCAGATGGCGATCATTCTGCTGATTGCGCGTCCGTTCGAGGATGCGCTGCACCTGGTCAGCAATATTGCCGCCCCGATGATGGTGACCAACACCGTCGGCGCGGCGCTGTTTATGCGTATTCTGCTCGACAAGCGCGCTATGTTCGAAAAATACACCTCGGCCTTTTCCGCCACGGCGCTGAAGGTTGCCGCCTCGACCGAAGGGATCCTGCGTCAGGGGTTTAACGAAGAGAACAGCATGAAGGTCGCGCAGGTGCTCTACAAGGAGCTTGATATCGGCGCCGTTGCCATTACCGATCGCGAAAAGCTGCTGGCGTTTACCGGCACCGGGGACGATCATCATCTTCCTGGCAAACCGATCTCTTCGACCTACACGCTGCGCGCTATTGAAACTGGTGAGGTGGTGTATGCCGACGGTAACGAAGTGCCTTACCGCTGCTCGCTGCACCCGCAGTGCAAGCTGGGCTCCACGCTGGTCATTCCGCTGCGCGGGGAAAATCAGCGGGTGATGGGCACCATCAAGCTGTATGAGGCGAAAAACCGTCTGTTCAGCTCCATCAACCGCACGCTGGGGGAGGGGATAGCCCAGCTTCTTTCCGCGCAAATCCTCGCCGGGCAGTATGAGCGGCAGAAAGCCCTGCTGACGCAGTCTGAAATTAAGCTGCTACATGCCCAGGTCAATCCGCATTTCCTGTTCAATGCCCTCAACACGCTCAAAGCGGTGATCCGCCGCGACAGCGATCAGGCCGCGCAGCTGGTGCAGTTTCTGTCGACCTTTTTCCGCAAGAACCTGAAGCGGCCCTCTGAGATCGTGACCCTCGCCGACGAGATTGAGCACGTGAATGCCTATCTGCAGATTGAGCAGGCGCGGTTTCAATCCCGTCTGCAGGTGTCGCTCTCCGTTCCGGATGAGCTTGCGCATCAGCATCTTCCGGCCTTTACCCTGCAGCCTATTGTGGAGAATGCCATCAAGCACGGTACCTCGCAGCTTCTGGGGACAGGGGAGGTCACCATCGCCGCCAGCCGTTTTAACCATCATCTGGTGCTGGATATTGAAGATAACGCCGGGCTTTACCAGCCTTCCGCCTCCGGCGGTTTAGGGATGAGCCTGGTGGATAAACGTCTGCGCGCCCACTTTGGCGATGACTGTGGCATTACAGTTGCCTGTGAGCCCGACCGATTTACCCGTATTACCGTTCGACTGCCGCTGGAGGAAAACGCATGTTAAGAGTGCTGATTGTGGATGATGAGCCGCTGGCACGGGAAAACCTGCGCGTTCTGCTGCAGGAGCAGCCAGATATTGAGATTGTGGGAGAGTGCGCCAACGCCATTGAGGCCATCGGCGCGGTGCACAAACTGCGCCCTGACGTGCTGTTCCTGGACATTCAGATGCCGCGCATCAGCGGGCTGGAGATGGTCGGCATGCTCGACCCGGAGCATCGTCCCTACATCGTGTTTCTGACGGCGTTCGACGAGTATGCCGTTAAGGCTTTTGAGGAACACGCGTTTGATTATTTACTCAAGCCGATTGAAGAGAAGCGCCTGGAAAAAACGCTCAGCCGTTTACGCCAGGAGCGAACCGTTCAGGACGTTACGCTGTTGCCGGAGAACCAGCAGCCGCTGAAATTTATCCCCTGCACCGGGCACAGCCGGATTTATCTTCTGCAGATGGATGATGTGGCGTTTGTCAGTAGCCGCCTGAGCGGGGTGTTTGTCACCAGTGCGGAAGGGAACGAAGGGTTCACCGAACTGACTCTGCGCACGCTGGAGAGCCGCACGCCGCTGCTCCGCTGCCACCGCCAGTATCTGGTGAACATGGCGCACCTGAAGGAGATCCGCCTGGAAGATAACGGCCAGGCCGAGCTGGTGCTGCGTGCCGGGCAGACCGTCCCCGTCAGCCGTCGCTATCTGAAGAGTTTGAAAGAGGCGATTGGCCTGTAAAACTGGTACACTGCGCGCCATTGCATCATCGACATTCGAAGGCTCTATGCTAAGTAACGACATTCTTCGTAGCCTGCGCTACACCCTGAAAGCAAACAATAACGACATGGTGCGCATTCTTGCGCTGTCCGATATGGAATCCACGTCTGCAGGTTTCGATACCTGGATGACCAAAGAAGACGAAGAGGGCTTCGTTCGCTGCCCGGACATCATTCTGTCGGGTTTCCTGAACGGCCTCATTTACGATAAGCGTGGCAAAGATCCGGCCGCGCCGGAGCTGGCGCTGGAGCGCCGCGTGAACAACAACACGGTGCTGAAAAAGCTGCGTATCGCGTTCTCGCTGAAAACGGACGATATTGTGGCGATCATGACGGAGCAAAAGTACCGCGTATCCGTACCGGAAGTGACCGCCATGATGCGCGCGCCGGATCATAAAAACTACCGCGAGTGCGGCGACCAGTTTCTGCGCAATTTCCTGCGCGGGCTGACCCACCGGGTACATCACCCGAAACCATAAAAAAAGCCGGAGAGAATCTCCGGCTTTTTTGTTATTTCACCTGCTGGCCCGGCTTCGCGCCTTCGTCAGGGCTTAACAGGAAGATATCTTTCCCGCCAGGGCCTGCGGCCATCACCATCCCCTCAGAGATGCCGAAGCGCATTTTGCGCGGCGCCAGGTTCGCCACCATTACGGTCTGACGACCGATCAGCACCTGCGGGTCCGGGTAGGCTGAACGGATGCCGGAGAAGACGTTACGCTTCTCGCCGCCCAGATCCAGCGTCAGGCGCAGCAGCTTGTCAGAACCTTCCACGAACTCCGCGTTTTCAATCAGCGCCACGCGCAGGTCGACTTTCGCGAAATCGTCGAAGGTGATGGTTTCCTGAATCGGATCGTCAGCCAGCGGGCCGGTTACCGGTGCCGCCGCCGCTTTCACTTCTTCTTTAGAGGCTTCGACCAGGGCTTCAACCTGCTTCATTTCGATGCGGTTATAGAGCGCTTTAAAGGTGTTCACCTTGTGGCCGAGCAGCGGCTGCTGGATAGCGTCCCAGGTCAGTTCAGTATTCAGGAACGCTTCAGCGCGGGCTGCCAGCTGCGGCAGAACCGGCTTCAGCCAGGTCATCAGCACGCGGAACATGTTCAGACCCATGGTGCAGATTGCCTGAAGGTCGGCGTCACGGCCTTCCTGTTTCGCGACAACCCACGGGGCCTGCTCGTCCACATAGCGGTTGGCAACATCGGCCAGCGCCATGATTTCACGAATCGCTTTACCGAACTCACGGCTTTCCCAGGCTTCGCCAACCGCAGCGGCAGCATCGGTGAAGGTTTTATACAACTCAGGATCGGCCAGTTCGGCAGAAAGCACACCGTCAAAGCGTTTGGCGATAAACCCTGCGTTACGGGACGCCAGGTTCACCACCTTGTTCACGATATCCGCGTTCACGCGCTGCACGAAATCTTCCAGGTTCAGGTCAATATCATCGATACGGGAAGAGAGCTTCGCGGTGTAGTAGTAGCGCAGGCTGTCCGCGTCGAAATGGTTCAGCCAGGTGCTGGCCTTAATGAACGTCCCGCGAGACTTGGACATCTTCGCGCCGTTCACCGTTACGTAGCCGTGTACGAACAGGTTGGTTGGCTTGCGGAAGTTACTGCCTTCCAGCATTGCCGGCCAGAACAGGCTATGGAAGTAGACGATGTCTTTACCGATGAAGTGGTACAGTTCGGCGTCGGAATCCTTCTTCCAGTATTCGTCGAAGCTGACGGTGTCGCCCCGCTTGTCGCACAGGTTCTTGAACGAGCCCATGTAGCCGATTGGCGCATCCAGCCAGACGTAGAAGTATTTGCCCGGCGCGTTCGGGATTTCGAAGCCGAAGTACGGCGCATCGCGGGAAATATCCCACTGCTGCAGGCCGGATTCGAACCACTCCTGCATCTTGTTCGCCACCTGCTCCTGCAGCGCGCCGCTGCGGGTCCACGCCTGCAGCATTTCGCTGAAGGACGGCAGGTCGAAGAAGAAGTGCTCGGAATCACGCATCACAGGCGTGGCGCCGGAAACCACGGATTTCGGCTCGATAAGCTCGGTCGGGCTGTAGGTCGCGCCGCAGACTTCGCAGTTATCGCCGTACTGGTCCGGGGATTTACATTTCGGACAGGTGCCTTTGACGAAACGGTCCGGCAGGAACATGCCTTTTTCCGGATCGTACAGCTGAGAGATAGTGCGGTTTTTGATAAAACCGTTCTCTTTCAGACGGGTGTATATCAGCTCCGACAGCTCGCGGTTTTCGTCGCTGTGCGTGGAGTGATAGTTGTCATAGCTGATGTCAAAGCCAGCAAAATCGGTCTGATGCTCCTGACTCATTTCGGCAATCATCTGCTCCGGGGAAATCCCCAGCTGCTGCGCTTTCAGCATGATAGGCGTGCCGTGGGCGTCGTCAGCGCAGATGAAGTTAACCTCGTGGCCGCGCATTCGCTGGTAACGGACCCAGACATCAGCCTGGATATGCTCCAGCATGTGGCCGAGGTGGATTGAGCCGTTGGCGTACGGCAGGGCGCACGTTACCAGAATTTTTTTCGCGACTTGAGTCATAGTAGGCATTACTTCTTTTAACTGTGAAAAGGGTTTTCGATATTACCAAAAGGGGCATTATTAAGTAAGCACAAACCGCGGCCTTTCAGGTAAACTTGTTTGCCTAAGGTCTTATTCACAAGAACAAAGGAGTCGGGATGAGTTCTCAATCCCAGGCCAAATCACCGGAAGCCTTACGAGCAATGGTCGCCGGGACGCTGGCTAACTTTCAGCATCCAACCCTGAAACATAACCTCACTGCGCTGAAAGCGTTACACCACGTCGCATGGCTGGACGATACATTGCACATTGAGCTGCAGATGCCGTTCGTCTGGACCAGCGCTTTTGACGCGCTGAAAGAGCAGACCAGCGCTGAGCTGCTGCGCATTACCGGTGCAAAAGCGATTGACTGGAAGCTGAGCCACAGCATCGCCACGCTGAAGCGTGTGAAAAATCAGCCGGGCGTCAACGGGGTGAAAAACATCATCGCCGTGAGTTCAGGTAAGGGTGGGGTGGGTAAATCATCTACCGCCGTAAACCTTGCGCTCGCGCTGGCGGCGGAAGGAGCAAAGGTCGGTATTCTGGATGCCGATATCTACGGTCCTTCTATTCCAAATATGCTGGGTGCGGAAAATCAGCGTCCAACCTCACCTGACGGCACGCATATGGCACCGATCGTGGCGCACGGTCTGGCGACTAACTCCATCGGTTACCTGGTGACCGACGACAACGCTATGGTCTGGCGCGGCCCAATGGCCAGCAAAGCGCTGCTGCAGATGCTGCAGGAAACGATGTGGCCGGATCTGGATTATCTGGTGCTGGACATGCCGCCGGGCACCGGTGACATACAGCTGACGCTGGCGCAGAACATTCCGGTAACGGGCGCCGTCGTGGTCACCACGCCGCAGGATATCGCACTGATCGACGCCAAAAAAGGCATCGTGATGTTTGAGAAAGTGGAAGTGCCGGTGCTCGGCATCGTCGAGAACATGAGCATGCACATCTGCAGTAACTGCGGACACCACGAACCTATCTTCGGTACGGGTGGGGCGGAAAAACTGGCGGCACAGTATCACACCCAACTGCTGGGGCAGATGCCGCTGCATATTTCCTTGCGTGAAGATCTGGACAGCGGGAAACCGACGGTTGTCAGCCGTCCGGACAGCGAATTCGCGGAGATGTATCGCCAGCTGGCGGGGCGCGTTGCGGCGCAGCTCTACTGGCAGGGTGAAGTGATCCCGGGTGAAATCGCCTTCCGCGCGGTGTAACGCCTCTGCGCCTTAGTGCCGGGTGGCGGCTTCGCCTTACCCGGCCAACTACGATCGTGTAGGTCAGGTAAGCGTAGCGCCACCTGACGTTAACTCAGCCGATAGTGCATCAAATAATATTCGCCGTCCGGAGAATTCCCCGTCGCCTCGATGTGCCAGCCGTGGCGCTGGTAAAATGCAACCGCCCGCGCATTCTTCACCAGACACTTAAGCGAACCCGTACTGGTAAACGTCTTCTGTACGTGCTCAAGCAACACATGTCCGACGCCCAGGCTCTGATACTGCGGATCGACAAACAGGTTGTGCAGGAAATTATCGTTCGTCCAGACGGAGGCAAAACCCAGGCGATGCCCGTTCTGAACAGCAACCCAAATCACTTCGTCACGGGTTGCCGCGTCAAAGTCTTCAAGCTGCCAGTCTGCACTGTCCAGCCATGGCCAGGCTTCACGCCGGGCGTGGAGGTAGAGCGTGCGCAGGAAAGGTCGGTCACTTTCCTGCCAGGGACGAATCAGAATTGCGTTAGCGGTGATAGAAAATATCTCCATTGTAGGCTTTGTAGATCTTGCCATCAGCATCGCCGATCAGCACATAGTTCTCACCCATATAGGTCCAATGGGTTCCGGCATCCGGCGCCGGCAGGTTACGCAACTGGTACTGTTTAATGGTGTACTCCGGCGTTTGATACTGCGCCGGTGCCGTATCGCCGATTTTGAACTTCGTGAAATCCGCGATGAACTCTTGTTCTTCATAGGCCTTGATGCCAGATGGCGCAGCGGCGGTTTGCGGGGCAGAGAATGCGGATCCCGCCAGAGACAGTAGTACACCCAGAAGCAGCAATTTACGCTTAGCCATTTTTTCTCCAGTGATATCGTTACAGATACTTTTTGTCTGCGGGTACACAGCACAAGGCAGACAGTCCATTTTAAGTATCAAAGCATGATGTGTTTGATAAAAAATGTAACAAAAGTGGAGGGTTTTGTGTAGTCGATTACGGTGATGGCCATCATTTTGGTGAATGTTGATCGCGTGGCATATTTATTTTTTTTATTGTTTTATTAATCTTTTCTGAAAATAACTTTTTGCGTCCAAATTGCGCTGTTAAGCGAATGCTTTCGCGAGTGATAACATTTAATATCGCGCCGCATAAAGTGTTATTGGTCTTCGTTTTCTTGCGCAATTGTGCGCTGTCTTTAACTTTTTAAAGAACAGCGGATTTGTGCTTTTTAGTGTTGTGGGCTGATAATAAATAATTATATTTCAAGGTGTTGCTTGCATTTTTTTTTACGAGTTAAATACCCGGCGCAACGATAAATCAACATTTTAAATAAATGAAAAATACAACTGCTTTTTTACTATCCTTTCTGACGCTCAGCCAGCTAACAGGATGTGTATTTTCACCAGGCCAGAACTTAAGTCTTTCCGGGAAAAAAATCACGCCCGATGAAGAAATTAACGATCCGCTGGAAAAACGCGTGGAGATTTTTCCTTTAAGCCCTGGGTTAATTGAAAAACTGCGTCCACCCATTTCTAAATCTCAGGCAAATCCTAATCTGGATGAACAACTCAGAAACTGGGAATACCGCATTGGATCAGGGGACATTCTGACGGTCACCGTCTGGGATCACCCTGAACTCACGACGCCCGCAGGGCAATACCGTAGCGCGAGCGACGCGGGTAACTGGGTTAACGCTGATGGCACGCTCTTCTATCCTTACGTCGGCAGGCTGAAAGTGGCGGGCAAAACGGTTTCGCAGGTACGTGAGGAGATCACCGCGCGGCTGGATAAGTTCATTGAGAGCCCGCAGGTAGACGTCAGCGTCGCCTCCTTCCGTTCTCAAAAAGCCTATATCACCGGAGAGGTTGAGAAATCGGGCCAGCAGCCAATAACCAATATTCCTTTGACGGTAATGGATGCGGTGAACGCCGCGGGCGGTCTCTCTGCGGATGCCGACTGGCGTAACGTCGTGCTTACGCATGATGGCCAGGATTCGCGGCTTTCACTTTATGCCCTGATGCAACACGGCGATTTGACCCAGAATAAGCTGCTTTATCCGGGCGATATCCTGTTTGTTCCCCGGAACGACGCGCTGAAAGTGTTTGTGATGGGTGAGGTTGTTAAGCAGAGCACGCTTAAGATGGATCGTAGCGGCATGACGCTGGCCGAAGCCCTGGGGAATGCCGGCGGGCTGAACCAGAATATGGCCGATGCAACCGGGATTTTTGTTATTCGCCCGGTTTCACGAAAAGGCGAGAAAGACAAAATCGCTAACATCTATCAACTCAATGCGGAAGATGCCTCAGCCATGGTGCTGAGTACTGAATTCCAGCTGGAACCGTACGACATTGTCTATGTCACTACGGCACCGCTTTCACGCTGGAATCGTGTGATCACCCAGCTGGTACCCACCATCAGTGGCGTACATGACCTGACCGAAACCGTCCGTTACATCAGGTCGTGGCCGCAATAATGTTCAATTCAATTCTCGTGGTTTGCACCGGCAATATTTGCCGTTCACCGATTGGTGAGCGGCTGTTGCGCCAGCAGCTACCCGACACGCAGGTATCCTCGGCAGGTATTTTCGGACTCTCAGGACGCCCGGCGGATGCGGCTGCAAAGGAAGTCGCCTTACGACATGGGGTTTCTCTGGAAGGTCATGTGGCGCGTAAGGTCACGCGTTATCTGTTACAAAAATCCGATTTGATTCTGGTGATGGAGCCAGAGCATCTCCGTTTTATTGCCTCTGTGGCACCGGAGAATCGGGGGAAATCGCTGTTGTTTGGTCAGTGGCTGGAAACAAAGGACATTCCCGACCCGTATCGCAAAAGCCGGGAAGCCTTCGAATATGTTTTCGAGCAGTTAGGAAAAGCCAGCCAGGAATGGGCTCGTCGTTTGCGTCAACAAGGAATGAAGCAGTAATGTCGTCTCATAAATCAGACAAATATGGTGCGGCAACACCGCATGATAATGAAATTGATCTCATTCAGCTGTTGGCTGAGATGTTTGATCATCGGGTAATGATAGCGTGCATCACGCTCCTGTTCACCGTATGCGCCGGGATCTATGCCTATAGCATCACACCGATCTATCAGGCCGATGCCCTTGTACAGATAGAAGCGAAGCAGGACAACTCGTTGCTCAAAAGCTTAAGCCAGTTTGGTACCGATCTTTCACCTGATGTTGCACCCGAACTCTTGCTGCTCAAATCGCGGATGATTCTGGGAGAGACCGTTGACAAGCTGGGGCTAACGTACAGCGTTAAACGGCGCGTACTGCCCGTCATTGGGCCGCTACTGGAACGAGGGCATAAAGCCGGTGAATTGACAATTGGCGCGCTAACCATTCCTCCTCTGGAAGATAAGCCGCAGGAACTTTTACTGACCGTTAAGGAGCAGGGCCGGTATCACCTCGAAGGAAAAACGCTGGAGGCTGATGGCGTTGTCGGGAACATGCTGGTTAAAGACGGGGTAACGCTTCTTGTCACCTCCCTCAGCGCGGCACCAGGGACCCAGTTTTCCCTCAAAACCGTCACAAAGCTCGAGGCAATTAACGCCCTTCAGCGTCGGCTCATTGTTTCGGAGTCGGCGAAGCAGAGCGGAATGATTGCCTTAACGCTGACGGGAGAGGAGCCTGACAAGATCGCCGCAGTGCTTAACACCATTGCTGAAAATTATCTCAGCCAGAATATTGCGCGCCAGGAAGCTAAAGATACCCGTAGCCTGACATTTTTACAGGATCAACTGCCTAAAATCAGCCGCGAACTGGATCAAGCCGAAGCACGGCTGAACGGCTACAGAGAGCAACGCGATTCTGTCGATTTATCCCTTGAGGCGAAGACGGTTCTTGATCAGGTTGTTAACGTGGAAAATCAGCTTAACGAGCTGACGTTCCGCGAAGCAGAAGTTTCTCAGCTTTTCAAAAAGGATCATCCTACCTACCGCGCCTTACGGGAAAAAAAACAGACCCTGGAGCAGGAACGTACGCGCCTGAATAACCGCGTCTCAGCCATGCCTTCTACGCAGCAGGAAATTTTACGTTTAAGCCGTGACGTTGAATCCGGGCGCACCATCTACCTGCAGCTGTTGACGCGCCAGCAGGAGCTGAATATCTCACGCTCCAGTGCCATTGGAAACGTGCGGATCATTGACCCTGCAGTAACGCAGCCGGTCCCAGTCAAACCGCGCAAAGTGATTATCATTATGCTCGGTATGCTGGTGGGATTGATGCTCTCAGCAGGAACGGTGTTGGTTCGCTCTGCGTTTAAACGGGGCATCACCTCGTCTGAACCGCTGGAAGCGCAGGGAATGCTTCTTCTGGCTACGCTCCCGCGTTCGGTGTGGCTATGGAAAAAAACGCATTTGCGCAGGAGAACGCTGTTTGCTTCCCACTGGAAGCACAGGACGTCAAACATACCCTTCCTGCCCGTTGACCGACCGGCTGATATGTTTGTCGAGGCGGTGCGGGGGTTACGCACCAGTCTGCATTTTACCATGATGGATGCCGCAAATCGGGTCGTTGTGATTTCAGGTCCGTCTCAGGACTGCGGAAAGACCCTGGTGAGTACCTCACTGGCATCGATTGCGGCTCAGGCCGGACAGCGCGTGCTGTTCATTGATGCGGATATGCGCAAAGGATATGTCCACAATATTTTCAAACTGAACAACCACCATGGATTGTCCAGCGTGCTGGGGGGAAGCGTAGAGTGGCAGGATGCAATTCAACGCTTCGAGAAAGGGGGCTTTGACGTGTTGACCTGTGGACCACAACCTTCGCATCCTGTGGAGCTGCTTATGAAGGAGCGTTTCCAGACGGTAATGACGCGAATAGACAAAGAGTACGACATCGTGATTGTCGACACGCCACCGGTGCTGGCCGTAACGGATGCGCTACTCGTCGCCAGAGTCGCGGCAACCACGTTGCTGGTGGCCCGTTTCGGTAAAACCAGCGTTAAAGAGATCGAGAACTGCCGGAAGCGCCTGCTACAGATGGGCGTGCAGGTTGAAGGTGCGATTCTCAATGATATTGTGAAATCCGCGGCGTTCTATTACCACTCGGGGTACAGCCATTACGACTACGGCGGCTACACCCCGGAATAAAAGCGACGCGACACTTCTTTACAGCATGACGCCGAATAGCCCGTTAAGATGACCTCCGTTAAATCGAGAGGTCATAATGGATAACCGTAAATTGAGTCGCCTGCGCCGCTGGGCGCGGGAAGGGATCATACTCATTCTGCTTACGCTGGCGGTCATGTGGGGTGTGGATCAATACCGAAAGCCGTCATTACCCGCCAGCTTTAGCGCAACGCCAATGCAGAGCATCGACGGTAACATTCACGATATCGCGGCGCTCAGCCAGGAGCGCCCGTTGCTGATTTACATCTGGGCAACCTGGTGCAGCATCTGTCGCTATACAACTCCTGCGGTCGATAAGCTGGCAAAAGAGGGCGGTAACGTCGTGAGCGTTGCCATGCGCTCCGGTGATAATGCAAAGCTTGCCCGCTGGGCTGAAAAGAAAAACCTGAGTATGCCGGTGATTAACGATGCAAGCGGCGCCTTGTCGCAGCAGTGGCAGGTGAGCGTAACGCCAACGCTGGTGATAGTGTCAAAGGGGAACGTTGTCAGCGCCACAACGGGCTGGACGAGCTACTGGGGATTGAAAATCAGAATGTGGTGGGCAGGCGTATAAAGATAACCCCTCTCCCGACGGAAGAGGGGTTTTGTATTACTTAGCCAGAACTTCCTGCGCGGTGCGCTCAACCAGCGACAGCAGGATTTTGATATCCTCCAGCGTCACGGTTGGGTTCAGCAGGGTCAGCTTCAGGCAGGTGATGCCGTTATGCTCGGTCACACCAACGTTTGCACGGCCGGATTCCAGCAGCGCATCACCAATTTTCTGGTTCAGGAGGGCGATGCCCGCGTCGTCCGTCTGCACCTGTCCGCGGAAGCGGAACAGCACGCTTGCCAGCTGCGGCTGCATAACCAGTTCCAGAGCAGGCTGCTCTTTCACGTAGGCCGCAACCTGCTGCGCCAGCGTCACGCCGTGATCGATGATTGCCGCGTATTGCTCCTGGCCCAGCGCTTCCAGACCCATCCACAGCTTCAGCGCGTCGAAACGACGAGTGGTCTGCAGGGATTTGGACACCAGGTTAGGCACGCCCGCTTCTTCGTCGAACTCGGAGTTCAGGTATGCCGCCTGATAGCGCATCAGCTCATAGTGACGCGCTTCTTTCAGCAGGAACGCGCCGCAGCTGATGGTCTGGAAGAACTGCTTGTGGAAGTCCAGCGTTACGGAATCCACCAGCTCGATGCCGTCCAGATAGTGACGATACTGCTCAGACATCAGCAGCGCGCCGCCCCAGGCCGCATCAACGTGTACCCAGATGTTTTGCTTCGCCGCCAGTTCAGCGATCGCGCGCAGTGGGTCGATCGCACCGGCATCGGTGGTACCCGCCGTTGCGACAATCGCCAGAATCTGTTCGCCGTTCGCGTTGCACTGCTCGATTTTCGCCGCCAGATCGGTCAGATCCATGCGGGAGAATTCATCCGTTTTCACCTGCACCACGGACTGGTAGCCCAGACCCATCAGCGCCATGTTTTTCTGTACGGAGAAGTGCGCGTTTTCGGAGCACAGTACGCGGATCTTGCGCAGATCGCCCACCAGGCCGTCCTGCTGAACGGAGTGACCCTGACGCGCGAAGAACGCATCACGGGCCAGCATCAGACCCATCAGGTTGCTCTGGGTACCGCCGCTGGTGAAAACACCCGCGTCGCCAGCCTGATAACCCACGCGGGTACGCAGCCATTCGATCAGTTTGATCTCAATAATGGTTGCGGACGGGCTTTGATCCCAGGAGTCCATACTCTGGTTAGTGGCGTTGATCAGCACTTCCGCCGCCTGGCTTACCACCAGGCTTGGGCAGTGCAGGTGCGCCACACACTGCGGGTGATGGACGGACAAGCTGTCTTTCAGGAAGAACTCAACGGCGCGTTCAATCGCCGCTTCGTTGCCCAGCCCTTTCGGGTTGAAATCCAGCTTAATACGGTCGCGCAGCTCCGCGACCGTTTTGCCCTGGTACATCTCAGGCTGTTTCAGCCACTGCATCACAGCCTGAGTGCTTTGTTCAATCGCCTGCTGGTAAGCTTCAATGCTCTGCGCAGAGGAGAACAAAATTGGGTTTGAATCAGACATCGTAATCAACTACTCCGGTTACGCCGGGCGAACGCCCGCAGCAAGCAGTGCCTGCTCGAATTTATCCAGGAAGATTTTCAGCTCTTCGTCGCTGATCAGCAGAGAAGGCAGCAGACGCAGAACGATACCGTTACGGCCGCCACGCTCCAGAATCAGACCGGCTTCGAAGCACTTCTTCTGGATCAGCGCAGACAGCTCGCCGTCGCCAGGGAAGCAGCCCATGTGGTCAGCGGCTTCGTGTGGCTTAACGATCTCGATACCGATCATCATGCCCAGACCGCGCACGTGACCGATGACCGGATAACGTTTCGCCATCTCTTTCAGCTGGCCTTTCAGCCATTCGCCCTGTGCAGCCACTTTGCCTGCGATGTTCTGGTCTTTCAGGATTTTCAGCGTCGTCAGACCGGTTGCCATCGCCAGCTGGTTGCCGCGGAAGGTACCGGTGTGGTGACCTGGCGCCCATGCGTCGAACTGCTTTTTGATACCGAGCACGGCCAGCGGCAGACCGCCACCCACTGCTTTAGACATCACGATGATGTCTGGCTCGATGCCCGCGTGTTCGAAGGCGAAGAATTTACCGGTACGGGCAAAGCCTGCCTGAACTTCATCGAGGATCAGCAGAATGCCGTGTTCCTGAGTCACTTTACGGATGCGCTGCAGCCACTCAGCCGGAGCCGGGTTCACGCCGCCTTCACCCTGTACGGCTTCCAGAATCACCGCAGCAGGTTTACGCACGCCGCTTTCGACGTCGTTAATCAGGTTGTCGAAGTAGTAAGTCAGCGCTTTCACGCCCGCTTCACCACCGATACCCAGCGGGCAACGGTACTCGTGCGGGTAAGGCATGAACTGCACTTCTGGCATCATACCGTCAACCGCTTCTTTCGGTGACAGGTTGCCGGTCACGGACAGTGCGCCGTGGGTCATACCGTGGTAACCACCAGAGAAGCTGATGATGCCGCTACGACCGGTTACTTTTTTCGCCAGCTTCAGCGCCGCTTCAACGGCGTCGGCACCGGATGGACCGGTGAACTGCAGGCAGTACTCTTTGCCCTGACCCGGCAGCAGAGAAAGCAGGTATTCAGAAAACGCGTCTTTCAGAGGCGTAGTCAGATCCAGAGTGTGTAACGGCAAGCCGCTGGTAATGACATTTTGGATGCTTTTCAGCACATCAGGATGGTTATGGCCAAGCGCAAGGGTCCCTGCGCCTGCTAAACAGTCAAGGTATTCTTTATTATCTGCATCGGTGATCCACACGCCTTCTGCTTTAGTGATGGCTAAAGGCAGTTTGCGCGGATAACTCCTGACGTTAGATTCAAACTCGGCCTGACGGGCCAGATAGGTTTCGTTGCTTTTGTGGGCATCTACGGTGTCAATACGGACTTTATCCGTCATCATATCACTCCTACAACCGCCGCTTCGCTATGAGCAACGATTGAATAAAAAGTTAAAAAACAGATGGGGGCCTGAAAAAAACGCCGCCAATATAGAGCCTTTTGCCACGGGGCTCAATGGTTAATTTGTTTACTGTTTTGTGACAGAAGGCACAGGCGAGGAAATATCCCCTTTTTTAAAAGGAGGATTGTACTTTATAACCAATAAAAACATTGTGTTACGTCGTATTTATCTGGAGTGTAAAGGCATGGAAAAGAGTGTGACAAATCGTGCCATCGGCGGAGATAAAAAAGAGGATAGCTGCCTTTTTACCCCCTTATTTCTGCGTCGTCAGCGAAAAGCGGCGATCACACGGCATGCATAATGGAATCACGCTTTAAAAAAGGACTTTCAACGCGCGTCGTTTCCCGATGTTGTTCACCGTTAATAATGTGCAGAGCGCTCAGGCGACCTATTTCGTAGTGGGGCAACTGAACCGTTGAAAGAGGAGGCAAAAATAGCTCGCCAATGCCCACCATATTGTCATAGCCGAGAACCGCGACATCTTCAGGGATGCGAAGCCCTTGCGCCAGCAGCGTCTGGTACACCATAAACGCGATACGATCGTTACCGCAGATAACGGAGTCAAACCGGGGGATGCCATTCTGGATGCGCGCCAGCAATGCGGACGGAATATCACGATAATGCTCATCCCCGAGCGCCATATACTCATGTTCCAGACTGTCCGGGTCGATCCCGGCTTCACGGCAGGCGCGTTCCAGCCCCTGGCGGCGTCGGGTTGTGGCCAGATGGCCCGCGGGTAAATGCAGGCAAAGAGGCCGTCTGTAACCCTCCGCCAGTAACTTCCTGACGGCGGAGTACTGCCCCTGCTCATCATCCGGGATATAGCTGGCGACCTTTTCATCGACGCTTTCGCAGTTGGCCAGCACGCAGGGAAGGGTAAGCAGCTTGGCGGGAAGCGGAACCTGACGTAACCCCATCGTGGTGTAGATAATCCCGTCTGGCCGGTGGGAGAGGAGAAGGTCGACAATGGTATCCGGGTTGTCATCGGTAAACATATTCATCACGAAGCTGTTCCAGCCGTGCATTCGGGCCGTCTCTTCAATGGACAGCGTTATCTCCACCGAGAAAGGTGTCGTCACCGTATCAAGCGCCAGCACGCCGATGGTTTTAGGCGATGCATGCGCACCGCGTATTTTCTTGGCGGACAGATCGGGAACGTAGCTGGTCTGCTCGATAGCCAACTGAACGCGCGCCAGCGTTTCCGGTTTAAGGCGTTCCGGGCTGTTAAGCGCGCGGGAAACCGTCATCAGCGATACGTTAGCCAGCTTTGCGACATCCTTCAGGGAAGCCATTTTCTTACTCCGTTAATGCTCTGTGTTAGAGGGTATACAACTAAGTCGCTGATGTAAAAGGAAGGCTGATGCCCGGCTCAGGTCATGCTTACCTCAGTGATGAATATTTGATCGCGATCTCATTCCCTTAATGTTAACGTTAACTTTCGTGATTAACATCTGAAATCTTAACTAAACAGCATGAGAAAGAATCAATGTTAACGTTACCATTCAGGCATTCCTCCAACATGAGAATGTCATGATGAAAACGCATCACTCTCACAGCTACCCTTTACTAAGCGCATTACTGTTTTTCTTTTTTGTCACATGGTCATCTTCCGGCTCGTTGCTCTCGATCTGGCTTCATCAGGAAGTGGGCTTAAAAGCGGGGGACACCGGCGTTATCTATGCTGTGCTTTCCGTCTCCGCGCTGTGTGCGCAAATTTGTTATGGATTTATTCAGGACAAGCTCGGTTTGCGCAAAAATCTGCTCTGGTTTCTGACCAGCCTGCTCATTCTTTCCGGCCCGGCCTTTTTGCTGTTTGGTTACCTGCTGCAGATTAACGTGTTACTCGGCAGCATTTTCGGCGGGATTTTCATTGGCCTGACGTTTAACGGCGGGATAGGTGTGCTGGAATCCTATACTGAACGCGTGGCCCGCCAGAGCCAGTTTGAATTCGGCAAGGCGAGAATGTGGGGATCGCTTGGCTGGGCGGTGGCAACCTTTTTTGCGGGACTCCTGTTTAACATCAATCCGAAGCTGAATTTCGCTGTCGCGAGCTGCGCCGGGCTGGTGTTTTTTGTTTTGCTGGCACGTCTCAGGGTCTCTTCTGCACCGCACGCCATGCAGGAAGCGGTGTCCGGGGGCAAGGTGACGCTGGAAGATGCATTGCGCCTGCTGACGCAGCCTCGTTTCTGGGCGCTGGTATTTTTCGTTATCGGCACCTGTATTTATGGCGTTTATGACCAGCAGTTCCCGGTCTATTTCTCCTCCCAGTTCCCGACGTTGCAGGAAGGGAATGCCATGTACGGCTATCTCAACTCCTTCCAGGTTTTCCTTGAGGCGGCGGGCATGTTTTGCGCCCCGTGGCTGGTGAACCGCCTCGGCGCGAAAAACGGCCTGATTTTCGCGGGAATGGTGATGGCAATGCGTATGGTGGCATCGGGTATGGTTGAGGGGCCGGTGCTCATCTCCATTACCAAGCTGCTGCATGCGGTTGAACTGCCCGTATTGCTGGTTTCGGTATTTAAATACAACAGCCTGCATTTTGATAAGCGGCTCTCCTCCACCCTCTATCTGGTGGGCTTTGCCTGCACAAGCTCGGTGATTGCTTCTGTCCTGTCGCCGCTGGCAGGTTACAGCTATGAGAAATACGGTTTTGCCCAGTCCTATCTCATTATGGGCCTGTTGGTTTTCAGCACCACGCTCATCTCTATTTTCCTGTTGCGCTCGGGTAAGTCCTCCTCTGACCCGCTCATGCCGCAACCCTCTACTATCTGACTAAAAGAGTAAACAAATGACGTATTCCATCGCCAAAGCTGAACAGGAATTGCAGGCCAGACAAGGCAGTCTTAACCTGCGCTGGTATCCGCGTTACCACCTCGCCGCGCGTGCCGGCTGGATGAACGATCCGAATGGTCTGGTGTGGTTTGACGGCTGGTATCACGCCTTTTACCAGCATCATCCGTACTCAACCCAGTGGGGGCCGATGCACTGGGGCCATGCGCGCAGCAAGGATTTAGTTCACTGGGAACACCTTCCGGTGGCACTGGCACCGGAAGGGCCAGAAGACAAAGACGGCTGTTTTTCCGGGTCGGCGGTGGTGGATGGCGATACGCTGGCGCTGATTTACACCGGACATAAATTCCACGGCGATCCTGATGATGAGGCTAATCTCTACCAGGTGCAGTGCCTGGCCACCAGCCGTGATGGCGTCTATTTTGCCCGGCAGGGAACGATCGTTGATACGCCGCCTGGCCTGCATCACTTCCGCGATCCGAAAGTGTGGCGCGAAGGGGAGTGCTGGTACATGGTGGTTGGCGCACGGGAGGGTGATACGGGCCAGGTGCGCGTATACCGTTCTGCCGACCTGCGCGAGTGGCTGGATATGGGGGTGATTGCGGTAGCCGAAAAAGAGATGGGGTATATGTGGGAATGCCCGGACTTTTTCACCCTCAATGGTAAACGGGTGCTGATGTTTTCACCTCAGGGGCTGGCGTCAGACGGATTCAAAAATCGTAACCTCTTCCAGAGCGGCTACCTGCTTGGCGAGTGGCAGCCCGGTCAACCTTTCGTGCGTGAAGGAGAATTTGAGGAGATGGACCACGGGCATGATTTCTATGCACCACAAAGTTTCCTGACGCCCGACGGTCGTCGTATTGTTATCGCCTGGCTGGACATGTGGGAATCGCCCCTGCCGGAACAGCAGGATGGTTGGGCGGGCATGCTCTCTTTACCGCGTGAAATGACGCTCAGTGCAGATAATCGTCTGCAAATGCGGCCGGCCAGAGAAGTGGAAAGCCTGCGCGGGGCATGGTTCCCCTGGCCCGTGAGTACGCTTAATAATCAGCAGATCGCTCAGGTGGAAAGGTGCGACGCGATGGAGGTCATTCTGCAGTGGGATTGCGCCAACAGCAGCGCGGAGCAGTACGGAATTCGCCTTGGCGACGGATTACGCGTTTACGTCGATGCGCAGGTGCAGCGCCTGGTGCTTGAGCGCCATTATCCGGAGTATGGCTTGTGCGGTACCCGAAGCGTCGCGCTTAACCTGAACGAAGCGCTAAACCTGCGCCTGTTCTTTGACTGCTCGTCGGTGGAGGTGTTTGTTAACGAGGGGGAGGCGTGCCTGAGCAGCCGCATTTACCCTGGCGAAGGGGCGCGCGAGCTGGCGTTGTTTGCCTGGACGGGGACGGCATCGCTCATTGAGGCCGGGGCGTGGCAACTGGAGTAAAAGGGTTACGTCAGAAAAATTCAGTAATGTCAGCAAATAATAAAGGCGACTGATGTCGCCTTTAGTTTTATTTAATCTTTCTGGCGTAGCCCTGGAACTGTCCATCTTTACTCACCGCTAATTTGCCCTTAGCAGGATAGTAAATAAAGGTGTATAACCCTTGCGAATAGACCTTTGCCTGAGGCTCGTTTTCATCCAGCGCGCCCAATACGCCGTCAACATCCAATATCTCTCCTTTAATGGTGATCTTCATCCCTTCCCATTTAAAGGCGTGAGTCGCTTTAGCTGCCTGAGCATGTTGTTTCGCGTCTTTCTTAGCCCAGAGACCCGTACCCGCAGCGGCATCACGCGCGTTCGCCCATGCTGCATTTTGTGCGGATTCATTGTAGGCATTCTGGCGGTTTTGCTCAGCCAGGTAGCAGGTATCTTTGCTGATCCCCTGGCGCTCGCAATCGGCCATGCGCTGAGCAGATGAAGTACACGCAGAAAGCAGGATGGCAGCACCAGCTATTAATACCGCCAGGAGTGACTTTTTCATTTCAAAAATACCTTAATACGATAGAAGGATGTTTAATAACCGCAAATATAATAAGTCTGATACATAATACCTAACCATGCGCCAACGATAATAAGCATCAGGTACAATATTACAGAGATAGCAATGTATTTTGTCATGCTGCTTATTTATTAAAAACCGATCCCTACGCCGACTGAAGCACCCATGTTATTTGCGGTATCATCAGAGAAGCTCACTTTACCAATCATATGTTCGTTAAAGTTAACAGACGCCCCAACCGCTAAAGCGCTTTCACCGTTGTAAGTCGCACCGCCAGCCGAGAACATTACGCGCTGATTCGTTTGCACCTGTGGTAAACCGGCCATCGCCATCGCGCCGCTGATACCTGCGTTTGCTTCCTTCTTATTATTATCGACTTCCTCACGCAGCGATTTAAATTGCTGGTTAGTGTTGTTATTCAGTGCCTGTAATGTCTGTTTGGTCGCCTGCAGCTCCTGAGCCTCGGCCGTAACCGCCTGGCTATTAGTAGCGACTTTAGCCTGTGTTGCCGTGTCTACCTGCGTGCGTGTCACGGTGGTCATCACGCCATTTTTTCCATCTTTGCCGTCCTGACCGTCTTTACCATTCGCTCCGTCACGTCCGTTAATTCCGGCAACGCCCTGTGCACCTGTCGCGCCGGTATCGCCTTTATCACCCTTAGCGCCGTCTTTTCCATCAACGCCGTTAGTTGGTTTTGGCGCATTCTCAAGAGCTAACAGGCGGCCATCTTGTATACCGTTAGTAGCTTCAACAGTTGCAAGGCGGCTATCTTGCAAGGTGTTAATAGTTTCAATATTAGTAATTGCTGCTCCGTTAGTCAGCACGCCCTGTAACGCCGCATCACCTTTTTTATTAGCGGTGTCAGCAAGAGCGCCTGCTAATTTAGCTTCCTGATCGACACCAGAAACAGAAGTCTGAAGAGAGGAAATATCATTGGCGTTAGTGTTGATATTATTTTTACTTACGTTGATCTCGTCTTGCATGCGATCGCGATCGCCTTGTAAGTTATAGATTTGCCCGTCTTGCGTTACATTTTCAGCTTTCATGTTATCCAGATTATAAGCGGTATTATTAGTTCCGTGAATCTGGATAAAAGTACCTGAATTGAATACGTTATCGTAAAGGTTAACGTTTACATCAGCTGCTTGAGTTACATTCATAGAGCCAGTAAAAATAACACCAAATACAAAAGCAGCAACGGCATTTTTAACAACTTTCATTTGAAAAGCACTCATCATTTAAAAAGTCAAAATGGGTAAGGCTAGCTATCCTGGCGTGTTGATGTAACGTCTGGTTACGCCTGATTAGAAATAACGGGATTACGTAGAATTTTGAATAAATCACTTAATTCGTAATGTGCAGTAACTATCAATTAATGCGAGCTTTTGGATATTGATCTAAATCATAAATGGCATGAATAGCTAAAGTGGATTTGTAAGGAGTGACGCAAAATATCTCAATGTTTACATTAACTTATAAGGCGTTCAGTCAAATGCGCGTTTCACGTTAAGCCCTTGATTGAGAGGCTAAATGTTTAGCGGGGTTAAACGGTTTGGAACTCACTTTTTATTTCATTCGAAATAAGTATTAATGATTAATGAAACATAAAATAGACTGACTGAAAGCGAAAAAAATTTATCCTGGTAAAGCTCTTTCTTAACCGCTAAAAAAGAGGGGTGTTTTTTGGATGTAATGAAAATGTTATAGAAAATGGTGTTGATTCAAAGGAGTGGCATGATAGCCCTGTAATTACCGCGTATGCTGTCGCTCCGCTTGTCCTCTTACCACTAACGGCACTTATTGGCTTCAATTGTCTAAACTCTGTGAGTTGCACATTTTCAGTACACTGGATAATCTGAAATACAGTGCTTACACCGAATCTTAACTATCAGAGAGCAGAAGCAATGCATATCACAGTTACATCACAGAACGTGGACACGCATAAGAAAAATATCCGGCGTGATGATCTCAAGGGGCTAACTTGCTTTATGCAAATGGCAAATAGTGTACGCGTTACTGCATCCCAAGATCATCAAGCCATAGTACAAGGCGTTTTAGGGAAGCCCGATAGTGATAATCACCATCAGTTACCATCTTATTGGACATGGAATGATGTGGATGCTGTGAAACTTGTTGAGGTGCTCTACGCAGTCGCTAACGCATAGGCCATCCCGCCTTGAACAAGAGCCGAGCGTAACAATTCTTTGAATGCAACACAGCAAATAACGAGAAGGTGGCTGTATGTTTGATGGCCTTACAGAGTCTTGGTTTATTAGCAAAGTTGAAACCGTTATTCAAACAGAAATCAATAACCTACCTGTCTTGATTACTGCCCGAAGTGATGGTGTGGCCCACGCTGTTGTTATGCATCAATACCGAACAGATTCATTTCCATTTTCTAAGACTGACGGGAAGCGACTAAATCCGAATGTTGTAGCGGTACAGGCGATTTTGACGTTTGTTAACACATACAGAAGACAGGGGCAGATTATCGTTAACGGTGAGGATTGTTTAGGTTTATTGAAAATACTTTGCCTTAACTTCTTGCAAAGATTGGAGGCTACTGAAATTGGGATGCGTGAGCTAACCTTCATTGAGATGTTTTCGAGGCCATTGTTTCGCAAGGTCTTTCCTGAACTTTGCACTGAATAAGAAAGGGGCGTTGTGCCCCTTCGAATTACCCTCTCAAAGCCTTTAACAACATCATAAGCAAATATAGTTGGCTTTTTTTAAGAGCTGGCAATACAAGAGAAAATGTGATGAAAATATTAGCTTTACTTATTTGTTTTATAAGTTCTTTGGCATTTGCTGATGAGACAGGAGGTACTCAAAAAACGAAGATTGTGATCCCACCTGACTTCTTGAAGGAATTCATCATCATAACAAGTGTGAAAATTTCAACTCTTGATGGTTATGTTCCTGAGTTGGGATTGAATAAGAAACTTCCGGCACAGCGTATTGATACGCTGAATTACACGGTGAGAGTGGATTCCACTGATGAAAAATTCATTAGTGATGTAGCTAAAGACGAGCACGGCATAAAAGGGATACTGATTTGTAATAACCCATCAATAAGACCACTGATTATGAGTAAGAATGCTGTTGTTCTTGTATCCGTTGAGAACAAGGAAGGGGAGCCTATGTTTGTTACGCTCTATGACAGTAAAAGCTGCAAGTAAAAATAGTACGCTTGCGCAAGAACTGGTGATCAGCTTTCTCCATTTTCAATCATTACTCTTTTTCGAATGTAATGGTGTAGCGGCATTGCTGCGATGGTCTCACCAGGCTTTCATGTCGAGATTAGCTTAGGATGTACATCCTAAGCCAAATATAGAATATCTCTCTGTGAAATTTCATTGAATATTAAGGTTCATACTCTGGATCGTTAAGAATAGAATTTAAATAATCTTTAAAACGAACCTGAATCATCTTACGAGCATCGGTCAGATTAACCCCGGCAGGATCAAATGTTTCTAACACCTCTTCAAGAATATTTATACACTGCTCATAAGTCCATTCACTCTTGGCTTGATTCATATAAAGTATGTAAAATATCTTTTGCTCAATTTTTTGGATGCTTTCATCAGAGAACGAATATGCTTTCTTTATTTCGAAATAACGTTCGATTATTTCAGGAGCATGTGACAAGTCAAAATTTTTCTCATCAAAAATATCATCGTAGTATTTTCCAAAAATATGTTGCTTTTGGTTTGACGACTTTTCAGGGAACCCTTGAATAGCAAATAAGATCTGACCAAACTGCTCCATACTAATTTTGTAACGATAGTTCTTTTTGTCATCCATCCCCGTATCACCATTCTTTCGAGAATAGATGATGTCATGTTCATCCAATAACTGCTCAAGCTGTATTTGTAGCGTGCTAAGAGATTTTAAATCGACGTTAGATATTGAATTTTGACTATTTGTGTATTCTGCGATTTTATTGGCAGTATCACCACTTGCAGCATTAAATATCCTTACGAGGATTTCACTTTTTGAAAGATAATCAGTGATATGTGACTTTTCAGTAGCATTAAAATCATGGAGAGTTCGAAGGGTTTGACCACCGTTTAACACCTGAATACCTGTAAGGCTTATTCTTACTTTCCTATTTCCATTCACTGGGTGGGCTTTTATATCGTCAGCAATAACAGTTAATCCATTGTTATACATGAAAAATTTTCCTGGGTCTTCGCGTAAGGTTTTAGCGATTGCAGCATTATAGCGAGAGCGTTGCACCAACCCTCTAACGTTATCAAAAAGAACTCCAAAATCTATTTTCTGCTCAGCCAATTCGTCGATATTTTCACAGTTATGATCAAGACGCAAGTCGGCGTTGCGGCACGTCATTCTTATAACATCCGCAGCGTTCAGTCTAACAACATAGGATTTTGATGTTGATATAGAACTTTCTGAATAAGACATCAAAGCATCATTATCGATTATCAATTCTGCATTGATAGGAGCAGGTCGTATGGACATCATACTGGTTATGTGCGGAAGACACACCGACACAACTTCCATGTCATAAAAATTTTTCAACTGCTGTATTGCACTTTCATCATGTTCAATCGGAAACGCTTCATTACTAATCATATATAATGAAAGTTTCCATACATCATTACCATTGAGTAATTCATTTATGGTGTGAACATAATTTTTCAATTTTCCTTCCAAACCATCTAAACTATCATTCATAATACAGTTTACAAGTTTAGTAGAAACAAACGCCTCGTTAAAACTTTGTTTTTGCTCAGCTTTGAAACTTTCACGGAATTTGAAATTGAATAGTTTTATCTCCTTATTCTCCTCATCCATGAAAATAGCATCAATACCATGGTCATCGTAACGACTGCCGATTAAGTAAGAATTGAATTCTGTATCCGTAATGTAATCGCTAATTTTATCAATATCTTTTTCATTACAAAGCGATTCAAGCATGAAAAGATAAAAGCCAAATCTTTGTTGCAATTTAACTATCATGGATAGACTGATTAAATTCATTCGTTTTACTGAACAGATCAAAATATTTTTGGCATTTGATATTAAGAAGTTTGAAATCGTTAATACTGACATGAGACATTTGCAAATTCCTTAGGCGAGTATGCTGTACCTATTATGCCTCATGAAGATGTCTTATGCTTGTGATCCATGCTCTATAACGAGCATTCTGAACAATTAGTTTCCTCTGTTAGTGATTGTTAACTAACGCGATGAGCCACTTTAAAAGAGGAAAAGAGGGATATGGCCTCCATTGGCAGCCACTTGACGATCTGCTCTAACCGCCCCATTGCTTAAACCATCGAGCAACCTCATTTGATGCCACATGTCCTGGGATTTTATCTCGCCCAAATATCACAACATTATCACTGCGCAGTTAAGGATTTGCGTGGCCATTAATGAGAATGATTCTTGATATATAAGTTTTACTATTCAGTCTCACTTGGGTATACCCGCTTGTGATTGACGTGAAGGCCCTCCCGACGCAACAGCTGCCAGATGCGGCGGTAGCCAAAACGCCTGCGCTCTCGTGCCAGCTCAGTGATGCGCCCTGATAAATGCGCATCAGCTGCCGGACGCTGAGCCTCATAGCGGCAGGTCGACAGGGGCAAACCTGTAAGCCGGCAGGCACGACGTTGCGACAGACCGGTCGCATCACACATAAACTCAACGGCTTCCTGCTTCTGGCCTGTCGTCAGTACTTTCGCCCCAGAGCTACCTGAAGTGCCTCCTTATCCAGCATGGCTTCGGCAAGTAGCTTCTTGAGGCGGGCGTTCTCCTCTTCAAGAGATTTAAGCCGCTTCACCTCAGGAACTTCCATGCCACCAAACTTCTTGTGCCAGGTGTAGAAAGTGGCGTCGGAAATGGCGTGCTTACGGCAGAGCTCACGGGTAGAAACTCTGGCTTCCGCTTCGCGAAGAATACTGATGATCTGTTCGTCGGAAAAACGCTTCTTCATGGGGATGTCCTCATGTAGCTTATGAAGACATTACTAACATCGGGGTGTATTAATCAACGGGGAGCAGGTCAAACAGTGACAATCTTAAGAAAGTGCTATACGTGGCTCTCGACGGCGGTGGCGTAATGCATACCGAGTGTGATTCTTCATACAGCTTCTTTGCGTACACTTTTAATCAGATACTGAAGGCCGCAACGTGGGCAAAAAGTTTCACTGTGCTTGGCGCTGATGTAAATCGCAGCGGGTTTGTCTGGATGGCAGAGAACGTCGCTCAGAAGGCGGTTCAGGAAGCGGGTGAACACCTTCAGCCTGATCCCGAGAGACGTAAGCATAAAAAAGTGCCTATCAAGATCGTGGTTGTTCTCTCGGAAGATATCAATAGAGCGGGGCAGTCAGAACTCGCAAATGTCTTTAATAATCATCTGAACGAGATTCGGCAGACTGTTGGCAAGGAATTTATCTTCGCCACTAACAGGGATAAAACCATCTGCGACTTCCAGACCATCGGACTCACTGAGCTTGGTGATCGCATGGGAGGGGAAGCAGTCTCGATGTCGAGCTACTGAATGAACAACTACCAAGGTGTTCATTGTGCCGTGTTCCTCGGATGTGCAAATCTGGGCGATAAAGACCGTAAGCGATGGGCAGACTATTGCGAACGTATCGGTTGGGATTTTGAAACGGTGATGGAGAAGAAGCGCCAGGCAATGTATTTTGAACGGTGCTACCAATTTCTTAGCCGAACATCCATTCGCAACACTGATACCGATCACCCTCTGGTGTTTGTCGTTCCCGACATGGCGGCAGCGGAATACCTCAAAACCTATTACTTCCCTGGCTCAACCATCGTATGCCTTGGAATCAAGAAAGCTGGAAAGCAGCAGGAAACGCGTTTGAAGATGCTGGAACATAAGGCTCAAGGGCTAACACCGAAGGAAACGGCTGAAGCGATGGGTGTGTCTCTGAGAACAGTTCGAAGCTACTGGAACCAAGAGGTTTGCTTATGATCACCGCACTTTATTGGTATCTGCTATTCCTGTTTATCTGGGATGTAATCCGCACCTTTGAACGACGTAGAAAAACAGAACGCAAAACTGAATCTCGGAATCCATGAGGTTTAGGTTATATCACAAAGGAGCTTAACGGCCCCTTTTTTCGTTTCTTTGGTGGGGTACAAACTGAGGTACAAGCTGGGGTACAGCGTGAAGAAGCGATAACCGGAAGGGCGGGCTTGCAACAGCAAGTAACTTCCCCTAATCTGGCAAAAAGTAAGTCAATTCTTACCAAATGACTCGGGGTGCCCTTCTTTGTGAAGGCTGAGAAATACCCGTATTACCTGATCTGGATAATGCCAGCGTAGTCCTGGCGATTTTCCTCAAATAAATCAAAAGATTATTACTCCTTTTCGTCCCGTATTGTTCAGCCGTAACACATTGAGGCTCTCCAAATGGGACACAAAACCATACGCCACACCATTAAACGTAACGGAATCTATTACGTTCGCTTCCGTCTGCCTGATAACAAGTTTTTCCGTAAGTCGTTAGAGACTGACAGCCACACCCAGGCGCAGTTGCTCATGTCTTTTGCTTCTCCTGTAATCCCTCTGGTTCAACGTGGAACCATCCAACCGGATCACTTCGGTAAGCGTCTTTCCGAGTATGGCGATAGCCTGAAGCAGCAGAACGAACAATGGCTGGCGCAACAATTTCTTAGTGAGGAACGTCGCAATCTTCAGCCGAAAGTTGTTCAGAAATACCGCGAGGTTTTTACATATTCTGAAGATGAGGAAGAACAAACAGAAGCACAGGCAAAGGATGTGTTAACACTTGCTGGTGCTTGGAATATGTACAAAAAGGAGAAGGCCCAAAACTGGACGAAGGCAATTTCACAGGCCAATGAGCGCTTTATGGAAGTCCTGCTGATTGTCATAGGCACATCTACAGACGTAACCACGATCACAAAAAAAGATATCAAGCAGGTGATGGAAGTAGTTGAAAATTTGCCAAAGCGTGTTGTGCAGCCTTATCGGTCAATGACGGTTCAGCAACTCATCGAGTGCGATGATGTACCGCCTGAGGATTTGGTTGGCGCTGAGTCTATCCACAAGCATTTGAAGATTTACAAATCGCTGTTTAAAACCTTCCTGACTGATAATAAAGATATTCTGGAGAAGTCTCCGACTGATGGAATAGTAGCCGCACCGTCAAAAGCGAGGTTTGGAGCATACAGTGCAGCAGAAATGAGAAAGTTTGTGGGGTGGGCACTTAAGCAGCCTGATGGTTGGCAGAAGTGGATCACCCTGTTGTTGGCGTATACAGGAGCAAGAAGAGGGGAGATCGCCAAGCTGGAGAAATCACAGATCAAATTTGATGAAGATAGCCAGCGGCACTATCTCCTGATCGCGGAAGGAGGGCAGGGGAAAACTGAGAACGCGACTAGACAGGTAGTGATCCATCCAAAACTAATCGAGTGGGGTTTCCTTGATTTCGTTAACCGTCAATGGAAAGAGAAGATTTTCTCGCCTGTATCGGGTAAGAACATGCCTAAAATCGGCAAGGTCTTGGCTGATGTCCGTGATGAGCTTGGTATTCCTTACCTTGATGACTATGGACAGCGGCGACTGGTACATAGCTTCCGGCATACCATGATTTCAACCTGTTTAGCTGGATGGGTTGGCAACTTAGCGCATTTACAACAGGTAGTCGGACATGAGAAAACTGGGACAGGGATCACAAAAAGATATATGCATACCTTCCCCCTCTTCACAGTTTGTTATGTTATTGATGAGTTAGACTGGCTCTGAGCCAAAGGTCGCAAGGTATGCTTGCTGTCATTATAATATGCATTAAAGATTTTTTTTTGCAGCAATTTGACGGGCAAACCTTGTATTATTCATAAACAGAAAAGTAAAAATTATAAAGGACTATCATGGCTGATTATATTAATAGTAACATTCTTAGCCAGTCATATGTACATGTTGAGCCTGAATGGCTTTTAACTGTTAATGGAGAGAAAAAACAAGAAGCCATCGAAAGAATTAGGAATATCATTAAAGCCCATGCCGAAGAGCGAATGAGATTTTTCCTCTATGATGATGTCGATATTGAAGTAACTTTCGAAGATGGTTCTATAAAGGCTCGTATTACAGCTTATGGTAAAATATGCGTATTATTAACGGCTCTTAATCCAGTCGGAAACTTTGTTGCAAACTATGATTCATACAGAAACGGGATAAAAACGATTGTTTCTGATGTGGCAAGATTAAGCGATGTTGTCAACTCTGAAGTTTTGTTCCAGACAAAATCTAGAAGTAAGAGTGAAATTATCAGGGTTGAGGCTAGAAAAGGAATTGTTGGCTCACTTGACAATATAAATAAAAAGATAAATGAAATTAGTTACAAAACAAGAGTAAACAAAAAAAATTCAGTAATGTCTATATATAATTCACTCTTGGAGTTACACAAAAATATCCTTGATTTAATGGATAACGTAAATGATGTGAACGATAGAAATCTTGTTAGAACAGCGCTCATTGATGGTGTTAAAAATTTAAATTTGGGGAAAGGCGCATTTGACCTTACTGATCCAATGTCGAGAAATATGCATGATGATTTGTTAAAGGAAAGGGATGAATTAGTAAGGAATTTGGAAAGTTATAAATAGTAAACACTAAGATTACAGTGCGCTATTTTTTTTGCTTTTCTAAGAAATTTAAAAGGGGCTTGCACCCCTTTTTTTATTTTGACAACCATAATTGTGGACGTCTAAAATTCTTGTGTTCTATATAAAATATAATATCTTTCCATAATTCATCATTGCTTTTCCAGAAAGACTCTTTTTCTTTGGCAGTAATGACTGAGCTTTCATCTATAGCTTCCCTGAGGATAAATGGCATGTCGTAGTAAGGTTTTTTCCATAAGAGATTACGTAAATAATGCAATTCTTTTTTCGCATGTTCAACCTGCTCAATCATTTTTTGATTAGTCACATGATCTGAAATAGGTTTGTTATCAACCCAAAGTCGATATTGTTCTTCTAGTTTATCATGATGTGTTTTTAAAATTATTTTTGCTTCTTCTAATAATATAGAGCACATATCAAAAGTTGTGAAGTAATACCAGTCCTTCTTTATTTCATCTAATTCTTTGTCACTTACATTAATTCTTCTTAATTCATTTGATATAGACGTTACAAGATTAAACAGGTCTTTGTTTGAAGTGGCGGTATCCATTCTTCCTGTTCTCGATGCCAATGAAATTGCAACTTCAGAAATAGGTATGGAAATTTTTCTCAAACTATCTAACACATTTTCTGCATCGCTTATTGTATCCCTTAACTTTGCTTCAAGCCCAAGTATTTTTATCTCGCTCCAATCGAATTGAGTAATAACCATTATTCCTAGACCTGCTCCAATTATGACGGTTCCTCTCGTAGCACTTAAAGTGAAAGTTGCATAAATACCAAAAAGAATTAATGCTAACGCCATGAAAAAAAGTGTGTTTTTTACCAAGGTGTGTTTAAGCATATCTATGTGCTCATTAGGTTAAATGTTCTGAAATTATACATTATTTTTTTTCTTTAAAAATAGAGACCTTGAACAATTAAAGACCTTTCGTTTTTTACACTGTCAAAGGTATCTGGATGTGGGTTCTACTGCGAGCGAGTAACTAAAGTAAATGAATACGTGGTATTTTTGTAAGTACAGAGGCGCTTCCCCCATGTAACTCTTGTTCGTTATGATTTTGCCTTCCTTCGGTGAGGTGAAGCACAACAAAGGTTGATTAGCGCAGCATTGTGAAGAGAGATATTTCATTCTCATCAATCTTTGAACAATAAAAAAGGCCAACCCGATAAGGTCAGCCTTTTAAAATTCAGTGATTTAGCGAAGTTTATGCTTTTTCCCCAGTAGCACATTCAAAGCATATTCAAAGCCGTGTTGCGCCTCTAAACGACAAAGGGTGATATTACAGATCCCCAACTTCTTACACAGCGCCTTACGGTTAATTACTTCCGCCGTACCAGAAACATAGACTTGGCCAGCGCCGGGGATATTGATTGAAACTTTCATGTGTTACCTCAGTGTAAAAGTAAAAATGAATATAACCGGAAGAGATAACCCCAGCCGATACCCAAAGGGCGCGACTGGGGGCATTCTCTATTACTTCAGCTTGACGTTCAGCATGTAGTTCGGGCGCAGGTTCAGAGGAATGAAGCTCGCCTCTTGGTGAACGGTCACCATGCCGTAACGGTCAGTCATTACTTTCTGGTAGTAAGGGCTGATCACACCTTTAGCGGCAATATCCTGATTACGGGACGCCGGGCCGTGTACCAGTTTGAACGGGTTACGATCTGCTGTATTGAACTTTGGAACGAACAGGCCGGAACCTTCTTCGATTTCGTAGCGGTCATCGTCCGCCAGAATGAAAGTAATGTTGCCAATGCTGAAGGAGTCATAACCCGCAGTGTTAACCGGAATCAGAGTGCCTTTTGCAGCTTCAGCCACTTTATTAGTGATCAGGCTGGTTACTTCTGGGTGGCTCGCTAGTACGTCATACAGATCCGGGGAGCAGAAGCAATAGAAGCGGTCCAGATAGGAGCGGCTCGCGCCGTACTCTTTAACCAACATGCGGCGAATCTTCGCAAGCTGTGCATAGACGTTAGCGCCTGCTGATCCGTCGAGGTCGAAACTCAGCGGAGCAGTACCAAACACAGCGTTAAAATCTACGTCGCCGTCATCCGTTTTAGCCGCTTTCGCTTCCTGCTTGAACAGGGCGCGGGCCAGTGTGCTTTCAACTGTTTCCAGATGATAGTTACGCATACGAATAGCTTTATCAGCAATAACAGATGTGATCGCCTGAGCCTGATCCGGGTTAGCCGGGCTTACCAGGCCTTGCCAGTCAGCGGTTTTTACATCCGCCTCAGTGGCATAGTGTGGGATCTCCTGGTTACGCAGGATGGTTTTATCCATCTTGATCGCGTTAACTTCGGTGCCATAGCGGGCAACCTGCTCCAGTTCACTAACCTGAGTTTCCACAATATCCACAATCTGGGCGTTTGGAGTGGTTGAGTTAACATCGGAGAAGATACCCAGATCAGAGATCAGGTAATTACCTGCGGGCTGATCTTTGATCGCCGCTACAGTGTCCAGCTTTTCAAACTGTTTAAAATCAATAGCCATTGTGTGATTTCCTTATGCTTTGAAGTAATCGGCGTTAACTGCCAGGCGAATATCACCGGAGGCTGTCAGCGCTTCCAGTGCGGCTTTTTTGCTCGCGGCGTCTTTAGCACGTAGGGCAAAATCGGTAATCACAACATGGCGATCCACGATAACCAGCGTTTTGGGCTTGCCATCGGCGGACATATTGGAAAGGTTAATGATCGGCTTGCCAGCGTCAGCGGCGGCGGAGTCGAACAGGGCAAAAGTTTTGCTGTCCAGAATATCGCCACAGTAGACGTCAGCCGGGAGGCTTGGGGCGGTTACTTCGGTGCGGTCAAACAGGCTGGAGGCGTAATTCACGATTACGTCACCTTGCGTTACCGGGTAGCGCTCGGAAGTTTTCATAAAGGTTTTCCTTATGGAGGGTTTTAGACGTGGAGAGAGTCCACAGGGTGATCCGGCGTTGCACCGGATATAAGGACCGCCACAGAGGACAATCCGAATTGTTGGAAGATGGGAGGCCGTGGTGTGAATAGAAGAGGGCGGCATCCGCGCCGCCCTTTCTCATCTGGCTCTCTCTCACCCTCACCCTCGCAGGGTGGGGAAGGATATTTATCCTTTTGTGTGGATACTTGCCGCCCCTGGTGGCGTCACGCCAATAGCGCCAACCTTTTGGCAAATACCCACAAAAAAGAACCCGGCTGGAGGAACCGGGATGAAGGCAATGTAACTTACTGTATGATCACTTGTTTTCCTGTGTAGCCTCAGAGCCTTACATGATTTGCTTTTATGGTTCAGCAAAGAAGCCACAGAGGAAAACGGGCACCCTGAACGCGCCCGGAAACCATCGACGCAAATCAATAGTTTATCGTTGAGACCAGGTAACCAGCCCGGCCCAAGTGTGGACCCCGTGGAGGGCCATACAATCGAAGGAGATCCGCTTGTATTCTGAAGAGCCGCAGTTAGCGATGCTTAAGAATAAGCCCTGTTGGCGCAAGGCTTATGATTAGAGGCGTTTTGAATCGTAGGAGTGTCAACAACTGGCGGAACTTGAGGAGAGGACCGCACACAAAGCATTCTGGCAAGTGGAGTTGAAAGAACGCTTTGGGTGAGGGCCGGAGCGGGGGAGAAGTCCGCCCGGCTCTCTTTTACAGATCCTGAAGGTTGGCTAAAACCCTTTATCTGTAAGGTGTGAGGCGGCAAGTTGCAAAACGGTAATTTCGATATGCTCACCACATCCCACACCATGTATATTATTTTAACACGAATGATTATCATTTGCAATAAAAATTAATTGCATTGTGTTGTTTGGTGTGCTAGTTGGTCGCCGTGCTAGGGGCGGACCTGTACAATATTTATTGATAGGCGAGGGTGTCGTGCTGGCACTTTTTACAACATGACCATGTAGCCTAAAAGGCACACAAGAGTATATAACTACATAAAACCTCGCTACGCTCGCCCTCCGGGCTACGGTTTTATTGATCTTATATTATAACTTCATTCAATAACTAATTGTTTTCACAATTAATTATTTCATTCGTTATAATGTATTCTTAAAACCTTCTCGCCCTTCCGGGCTTACCAGGTTTTAGGCCTTTGGCCTGTTTTCCCACAGTGTGGAGTCTCGCCCGTGTGGCTCACTCCAGGGGAGGGGGGGTCATATTGACCCCGAGGGGTGTATGATTCTTTACAGGGTGTAGTGACAAAATGTCACAACGTGTTATGACAGATTGGCACAACGTGTTATGACAAAATGTCACATAATAAGATAACTAATAAAACACCCTTAAAAGACAAACACCAAAGGCCAGGTCAAGATCTTTAGGGAGTGTTGGGAAATCGTAGATTGATTGGGAAGAGACTGATCTCTTTAAGCGTCCTACAGACGCGCCTCTTTGGCAGCGCTCGCACCAGCGAGCAAGACCCCTTTGGAACACCGCACGATGTAAGGTGACCTCTGGGCGGCGGGGTGGGGGTCCCCCGGCCCGGTACAGCGTACAGAACCACAAGCAGCAGGAACCCACCTAAACGCGCCGCTGTGGCGCTCTCCCATCCGTAGACAAGGAAACACCCTATAAACGCCCTCCGGCGCTCTGAGAGCTTTACAGCGGCTTTCTATGTCTCTAGCACAATAAACAACTGAGCGCAAGATAAATCAAGAAGGTTGTTGCGAATCATTGTCAAATAGTGTAAAATAGATACTGTGATTAGGGATTTAATCGATATATATAACCCCATCATACTATAACCCATTTGAAAGGAGATTGCAATGAGTATTTACCTCGATGTTGAAAAAATGGTTGAACGTGTCGATCAGCGTGACCTGACCCGTAAGACCCTGACAGAAACCCGTAGCCGAATGAAAGCCGCCGGACGTATGGGAGAAGTTGAAGCGATTACGCAGGCCCTTGAACTGACCAAATCAAAAGCATCCGGCGTTATGCGTCAGTCGCAACGTATCGCTGCAAAGGTCACCGAGATGGACGCAGAGAAAGCACTTGAAGTTAAAGCAGCCGTTTCGCTGTTCGCTTCCAAGTCTACAGACATGCAAGCCTCCATTGTGCTGGCGTTCCAATCCCTCTTTGAGGCTAAAGGCGTCCCGATGGAATACGACGAAGTGATGGCCTTTATCATGCTGCAAGCGGCGGATCAGTTTGAGCGTATCACCGGAGAGTTGCCCGTTATCGTTCACTAATTATTCATTTACTTTTTGGAGAGGAAACAATGAGCAAATATCAGCCGTATGTTGATTTGAGTGATTCCCCTGTGTTGTCGGCGTATGCACAGCAGACGATCAACCAGTTGGACCCGACCTTGTCTAGCGACATTTACGAAATGTTGACGCAGCTCCCGCCGTCCAGAATGGTGACGATTGGCAACCCGGCGATCACCGCCCCGGCGTCATGGTGGGGTGATTGGTTCGGCCTCAACCTCACCGCTGAAGATATCGCAGAATTACAGGAGATTGATCTCTAATGCAGATTGAATTTTCCCCCGAAGTGGCGGATCAGCTTTTTGGGTTGGCCCGCACAAAGAAGCACGGCTCCGCCTACGCAATCGTAAGAAAAGCAGTTAAGCAGTATTTGGATTCAGTTGAAGCTATTAACCCTGTTGAAGAGGATTTAACCCATGACCGCAGCACCCGCAGCAAGTAAGCCGTTTACCGCAATCCCGCATGACCTTGCGGACATTGAACAGATCAGCGGTAAGGCGTTTACCATGAACATGGTTTACACCTACAGCCTGATCAAATCCTTCCAGGACAATGGGCAAACGGCGTATTTCTCACAGGAGCTTTTGGCCCGTCGCCTAGGGGCATCCATCCGCAGCGTGATCCGCCTCCTGGCGGAGATGGTGGAAATGGGATTGATCAACAGTACCGGGCGCGTGGGTGGCAAGACCTGCCATTACACAGTTAACCCGATCACCCCGGAAATGGTGGTAACCCATGAAGCCGCCAAACCTGAAGTAACCAAACCAACCGCAGCACCCCAACCCGTGGAGACCGTAGAGAATGCAGGAAGTAACCAGCCTGGAATTGTTAAATGTGGATCTGAAAGCGTACATAGAAGCCGCCCGGCGTCGTCTGGAGTTGCTCCTGTGGACCACAGCGGGGGCGCTGTTCGTCCCGCTCCTGTCCCTGTGCCAGTAGAGCAGGGGGCCGCAAACGATGATTTACGTAACCCTGTTATTAATTATGTGGCTGGCTCTAATGTGATGATGGTCAACGGCGTGCCTGTTGAATATCTGGAGCCAGAAGAAAGCGCCATTGATAAGTTTGGTGATGCCTTCTAAAAATGTGCAATTGATTTCCCACTAATAGCACTTTACACCAAAATCCCGCCGTTTACAACCCTTTGGAGAGTCTCGCATGAATAACTTTATCACTACTAAATTCAACGCCTTAACCTCTGAAGAGGAAGCCGCAGTAAATGCACTGGCGGAGAAATTAGCAGCAAACAAGCCCCGTCGGATTATGGATGAGAGCCATTTAACCCCAGATCAAATCCTGAAGATCAAGCGGGCCTGTATTCAGGGCCATAGTGCTAAAGCCATCCAAGCGGCCTTTAACGTGTCGCTGGCTTACGTCCTGAGAGTAAAGCGCTCCCATAACCCTATGAAGTACCAGAAGACCCCGCTCACCTTGCCAGAAAAGGCAGTGTTGGCCCAGCAGATGGACGCCGATAATTTGAGCGTGGATAAAATGGCGGAACTTCTGGGGATCAACAGTAAGATGGTTTCCCTACTTCTTACCCAACCTTCACCCCGTTACCTGGTGGAGCAAATGCTCCCGTATGACCAAGTTTTACAGAACCTCCACAGCGCCCGTTACGTGGAAAGCCCTGTATACAAAAAAGGGACGAGTATGCGCCGTGTGCGACTGATCATTTCTGAAGCTCGTCAGCAGGCCCGCCAGGTAATCATTAAATCCCGGTAATTATGTCCAACCCAACGGAATGGGACCTAAAGGATTACTTAGGTTCCAAACTGGTTAAGCGTCAGACAAGACTCTCTAACTTTCTCGCCTCCCTTCTCTATATCCCCTTTAAGCCCGCTTCCCTCCTCCTGTGGGTAGTGGTAATCACTTTCATTATAAGGACTCTCTCAAATGCACCCCTTTGAACTACTGAAACGCCAGCTTGACGAAATGGCGAAATCCCGCCAGGTAGAGCAGGCCCAAGAGGAAGCCACCGCCCGTGAACTCCGCAAGGCACAGGCCGATCTCTCCCTGGACGAGGCTATTGCTCTGTACGGTACACAGTTGGAAGCCTCCACAGAGGCCGCAGACAGCGCCCAGAAGGGCCGCGCCATTAAGAGCCGGGGAATTGCTCTGTGTCACAAAGACCAGGGCTACAGCGCCAACGGTCGCCCGGTCTCTCTCCTGACCAAATCCGCAGACCTGCCAGCAGGTAAACGCCGGGTAATCATCAACAAGGCAGCAGGGCGCACCCTGAAGGCCACCAAACTGGAAGGGGCTGAATAATGAGCGGTAACGTGATTCTGACGAAAACCGTAAATAGAACGGTTTTTACTATAGATTCAG
The DNA here is from genome assembly GCF_056673305.1 of Enterobacter sp. MG-EB028. NCBI lineage: Bacteria > Pseudomonadati > Pseudomonadota > Gammaproteobacteria > Enterobacterales > Enterobacteriaceae > Enterobacter > Enterobacter sp. MG-EB028. The sequence continues at coordinate 3,179,660 of NZ_CP195079.1, read as the reverse complement.
CAAGTTACAGAAAGACGGTTGACCGTATCAAACAGGTGGGGAAAGAGTGGGATAAAGTCTCCTCTAAAATGAAGCCTCTACGGATGAAATTTGAGGAAAACGCCTACACCAAGATCCGCCGGAAACAGCAGGACGCCGCCGCAAAAGCAGCACTGGCAGAAGCCAAAGCCAAAGCGGCAGCGGAGGCCAAAGTAGCCAAAGCACAGATCGCAGCGGAGCGCAAACTCCAGACAATCCGAGCTAAAGCCATCCGCTTTAATACCGCAGCGGCTAACGCCAACGTGACCCCGGCCCAACGTGCTGGACACCTCCAGGAGTTTGGACAGCTTACTAAAGAGTTTCATCGGGGTAGCATTGCCCTTTCCGAGTACAACGCCCGTGTGTCACGCCTTCAGCAAACCATGCGCCAACAAGGCCGGGTAGGCATGAGGGGAGCCACAATTCCCGTAACCGCCAAAGTTAACAAACTGGACACCTCCATGATCGAGGGTGCAGGCGGGGCGATCACAATTGCCGCCACTGTGGCACTCTCCGGTAAGATCATGACCACCGGACAGGATTTTGAATCCGCTATGTCTGGTCTTACAGCGATCACCGGTTCCACAGAGAAAGCCGCTAAAGAGTTTGAGTATCTCAAAGAACAGTCCAACCGTTTGGGGCTGAACCTCCTGGAGACTTCCCGTGATTACACTCAGTTTGCCGCCGCTGTTGGTGACAAGCTCCCTAAAGACCAGATGCGATCCATCTTTGAGGGTGCCAGTGAATGGGGCCTTGTAACTGGTGCCTCCGCAGATGAGCAATCACGTGCTTTGAAATCGCTCAATCAAATGATGTCTAAGGGAACGGTAATGAGTGAAGAACTCAAAGGCCAGTTGTCCGAAGCTCTCCCCGGTTCTGTGGGTCTGTTCGTTAAGGCTCTTAACGACATGAAAGGCGTTACAAACCTGACAGAGAAAGATCTGTTTAAGCTGATGGAAGACGGGAAGCTTTTCTCTAAGGACATCCTCCCACATGTGGCTAAACAGATGAAGGAAGCGGCCCGGCAGGGTGGCGCACTTGATAAGGCGATGAAGTCCAACCGGGCATCATGGCAGCGCCTCAATACCAGTATGCAGAACGCTATGAATGTGTTTTTCAGTTCTGGCTTCGGCAATGAATTAACCAACGCTTTCGACTCAATCAGCGCCGCTATTGACGGGTCTGGTGGAGCCTTTGAGATGTTCGGGCATATCGCCGGGAAGATTGTTGAAGGTGCCACAGATGCGTTTACAGAGTTGGCGGATATTGTGATCCTAACCTTCCGTGTAATTGAGTATTACGCCGCGAAGATGGGGATCAGTGGTGAGCAGCTCAAAGCCTGGGGGGAAATGACAGCATACGCCGCCGGAGTGGCTCTGTTCGCTGGCTCTGTTTACAAGTTGGGCGGGGCTTTCAAGTGGGTTCTCACCATGCTGAACCCTCTTACCAAACTGTTGGGAGTAATGAAGGGGATCGCCGCTATTGGTGGCATTGAAGCCGCTTCTGAAGCTCTGGGTGACGGTAAGCCAGGTAAAGAAGGCAAGCCGGGAACCCCATCAAAGAACACCAAGCCGATCGGCGCGAGCCGTGGCGTTAACTTTGGCCTCCCGGCTATTATCGCCGCTGTATCTCTGAATGACCGCCTTGATCAGATTCAGGCAGACCCGGAAGCGTTTAAGCGCAAGGTACAGGAGAATAAGGATCGGCCCACGCTGTGGACTGACATTATGGAAGCATTCTCCGGCAGTTGGTACGAAAAGCAGCAGAACGCAAACCAGCAGGCAGCACAGACCGCAGCACTCGATCAGACTGTTCGTGTTGCTGTTCCAACCTTCACCCCTCCAACCGTCGCTACGGTTACAGGTGGCTACGGTAACGCACTGATGGCCCCGCCTGCATGGCTAAACCAGCCGCTTAACGTGAACGTCAATGTGAAAGTGCAGGATGGACAAGTTAAGGATCTGGTACGCTCTGAAGTGGAAGCGAACGACAACCGGAACTTTAACATGTTGATGCAGGGCGGGCCGAACTAACCACGTTTGCCGCCCCCAACTATACAAGGCCCTTCGGGGCTTTTTTATTGTGTGTAACCATGAAACCAACCCCTTACTAACCCCATAAATAAATGGCTTTAAATGCGTTTAAATATGTGGCAAAGGGCGAACAAATACTAATTATCTCCGATAAAAGAATCTGTTTTAGTTCGTAAAGTAATCAATTGTGTGACTGGTTGGACTCCCCCGGTGTCTTTAATTCATTGATTTTGTGGTAATTAATTATCATTACAAAGTGAGTGTGTGTAGCATTTTACATGCTTAACCCTAGAAAATTATTTTTCTGGGAAAAACCCGAAGTTAGATGAGGCTGAACCTTACTTGATAATTATTCTCAATCCATCATTCGAATGTGATTTATTCACATCAATGCCGGGCGGTAGCCACCGCCCTAAACCCTTTTTGTGTTTTCGCCACAAGTAAGAGCCTGAAGAGGCGGACGCCTCGAAAGGGGAGGTTATGGGGTTAGGGCGTGGAAGTTATCCACAGGAAAAGCGCGTTACGCACAGGCAGATCAGTTTTACAGTTTACTATGTGGAATTGCTCCCGGATGGGCAGGGAAGAGCCACAGTTATAGGGCGTTTACAGCGTCGGGGAGGCGGACACCCTGGAAGGGTACAGGTCTAATCTGTTGCGTGTATGTTAAAAAGGTGCATGTAACGGTCATTATGTTAAATGGTTGTCTAAAAGTTGACCAAGTTGGACCTTTCACCACTTCCATTTATGCAATATTCACACGGGCGCTCTGTAACGCTCTGTAAGCCTCGCAATGGGTTAGCTATGGGATAGTATAGAAAGAGGAGAGAAGACGCCACAGCGGCGCGTAAAGAGAGCCACACCAGGCCCCTCGCCTGGATATTTGGGAATAATAAACATTCTCATCTATGGATCTGGTTACCCTGCCTGGCTACTGTATCCAAACTCCCAGATATTTTCCCACCTAACTGGAAGGAATCCGCCCCTATTTTATGGTCGTGTATAGGTCAGGCTGAGGGAGGCTCGCCAGTGTACACCCCCTGGATTTGGTGATCTGTTAAGTTATTGATTTTGATCGATTTTAGATCAATCATCCGTTGGCGGGAATACCCCCACCCAGACGGATGGCACACAATGAATAACGATAAGTCAAACCACCCTAAACACTTCCAATACTTGGGCCGCATGGTCACTGTTTACCCTACACACACCATTATTGATGGTATAAAGATCAGCCGTTCCCGTCTTTCCTTTGCATTCCAATTGGAATTGGCAAAAGCACTTCGACTGCATGAAGAAAGCGTATGCAGAAAATAGATTCCATTTAAATCATCACGATTGAAATTATTTTCTTAAGCCGCCTTATGGGCGGTTTTTTTTGTGCCCGCCATTTATGTGTGGGACACAACGTGAGACACAAACTGGGACACAGAGGATTTTTTAGGGTTGAGTCTTTGGCTTTCCGCTGGCATTATCCAGAACAGGGATTAACGGGACGTTAATCGCAAGTCTTTGATTTTTATTTATTTGACTCGGGGTGCCCTTCTTTGTGAAGGCTGAGAAATACCCGTATTACCTGATCTGGATAATGCCAGCGTAGGGAAGTCAGATGCCTTCCCGGTCATCGCTTCTTCACGCAAGGCAGGAGCGAACCCATGCAGCCTGACCTGCTCGATTTACACGTTTTAAACCACTTCCGCACCCGTTGTCCGCTTACCCATTGTATGACCAACGATGTCGTACAGACCTTTACGGCCAACGTTTTGCTGGCACTTGGCGCATCCCCTGTAATGGTGGTTGAGGCCGAAGAGGCTGAACAGTTCGCCGCCGTCGCTGACGCGCTGCTGGTTAACGTCGGGACGCTGACTGCGCCGCGCGCGCAGGCGATGCGTCGGGCAATAGAAAGCGCCGTAGCGGCAGGCAAGCCCTGGACGCTGGATCCGGTTGCCGTGGGCGCACTGACGTTCCGCACCCGTTTTTGCCATCAAATCCTTGCCCTGCAACCGGCCGCCATTCGCGGCAACGCTTCAGAAATCCTGGCTCTGGCGGGAATGAGCGCGGGCGGGCGCGGCGTCGATACAACCGACACCGCGGCCAGCGCGCTACCTGCCGCTCAGGCGCTGGCCCGGCAAACCAATGCCATCGTAGTGGTCACCGGTGAGGTGGATTACATCACTGATGGGCAACGCACCCGCACGGTTACGGGAGGTGATCCGCTGATGACCCGCGTGGTGGGAACCGGATGCGCGCTTTCTGCCGTCGTAGCGGCCAGCTGTTCGCTGCCGGGGGACAGGCTGGATAACGTTGCCGCCGCTTGCGGATGGATGAAGCGAGCCGGAACGGCAGCCGTTACGCGCTCGCGCGGGCCAGGCAGTTTTGCCGCCGCGTTCCTGGATGAACTCTACACGCTGGAGGAGCAGGCATGAAGCGGATTAACGCCCTGACCATAGCCGGCACCGATCCCAGCGGCGGCGCGGGCATCCAGGCCGATCTGAAAACCTTCTCGGCCCTTGGCGCGTACGGTTGCTCAGTGATTACCGCGCTGGTGGCACAAAACACGCGCGGCGTACAGTCGGTCTACCGCATCGAGCCGGATTTTGTTGCCGCGCAGCTGGATTCGGTATTCAGCGATGTGCGTATTGATACCACCAAGATCGGCATGCTGGCCGAAACGGACATTGTGGAAGCGGTGGCCGAACGGCTTAAGCGCTATCAGGTGCAAAACGTGGTGCTGGATACCGTCATGCTGGCAAAAAGCGGCGATCCGCTGCTCTCCGCCTCCGCCGTCGAGACGTTGCGCAATAAGCTGCTGCCGCAGGTAGCGCTCATCACGCCCAATCTTCCGGAAGCTGCCGCGCTGCTGGGCGCGCCGCACGCGCAAACTGAACGGGAAATGAAAGAGCAGGGCAATGCGCTGCTGGCGATGGGCTGCGGGGCGGTGCTGATGAAGGGCGGGCATCTGGATGATGCTGAAAGCCCGGACTGGCTTTTTACCCGTGACGGCGAAATGCGGTTTACCGCCCCGCGCGTGCAGACCAAAAACACCCACGGCACAGGGTGCACCCTCTCAGCCGCGCTGGCGGCGCTGCGCCCGCGGCATGACGGCTGGGCCGATACGGTACGCGAAGCGAAAACCTGGCTTTCGGCGGCGCTGGCAAAAGCCGATACTCTGGAAGTCGGTCACGGTATTGGGCCGGTTCATCATTTTCATGCGTGGTGGTAACCCAGTATACTGGCAGGAAACACCACGCCTGAGAAAACAGAGATGGAACAAGCGCATACCCGGTTAATCGCTCAACTGACTGAACGGATCGCCGCGCCTGACAACACGCCGCTGTACCTGAAATTTGCCGAAACGGTAAAAAACGCGGTGCGCAGCGGGGTGCTGGAGCACGGGAACATTTTGCCCGGCGAGCGCGATCTGAGCCAGTTAACCGGCGTGTCGCGGATCACCGTGCGCAAAGCGATGCAGGCGCTGGAAGCCGAGGGGGTTGTGACGCGTGCCCGGGGTTACGGCACGCAAATTAACAACATCTTCGAATACTCGCTCAAGGAAGCGCGCGGTTTCTCTCAGCAGGTGGTGCTGCGCGGTAAAACGCCAAACACGCTGTGGGTCAATAAACGCGTGGTGAAATGCCCGGAAGAGGTGGCGGGCCACCTGTCGCTGGAGCCGAACAGCGACGTCTTTTTGCTGAAGCGTATTCGCTATGTGGATGACGATGCGGTGTCGATTGAAGAGTCCTGGGTACCGGTCGGGCTCATTCCCGATCCGGATGCGATAGGAATTTCGCTGTACGACTACTTCCGCAGTCAGAATATCTTCCCGCAGCGCACCCGTTCTCGGGTCAGCGCCCGCATGCCGGACAGCGAGTTTCAGGCGCACATTAAGATGGACGAAAAAATACCGGTGCTGGTGATCAAGCAGGTTGCGCTTGACCAGCAGCACCGGCCGATTGAGTACAGCATCAGCTACTGTCGCAGCGATCTATACGTCTTTGTGTGCGAGGAGTAATTCCTCACGCGTGGGCGCGCAATCCCCGCCGCGGTGGCTGACCACCCAGGACGCCACGGCATTCCCCAGCAGAACGGCGTCTGCCAGTGACCATCCCGCCGCCAGCCCGGCAAGCGTGCCGCCCGCGTGGCTGTCGCCTGCACCAATGGTGTCCACCACCGTGGCGGGAAACGCCGGAACAACGCCCGAGACGGCACCGTCATACCATGTAGCACCATCTTTATCGTGGCGCACAATCAGCGCGGCGCCGAAGCGCTGCTGCCACACCTCACCCAGGTGTTCAGCCTCCACACCCAGCCTTTCAGCAGCGAGCTCCGCTTCCTGACGATTAAGCGACACGATCGGTTTACAGGCCATAATCCGCGTCATCAGCGCGTCGGGAATATCCGCGATGCGCGGGCCAAAATCGATAAGTGCCGTCACGTCCTGCAGCCCTTCGAGCCAGCCCGTCAGCAGCTCGCCGCACGGCGAGGCCAACTGGTAGCCGGAGAGATAAACCAGACTGTTTTGCGGAACGTATAGCTCGTCAAGCCAGCGCTGCTGCCACTGGTTCTCGACGCCGCTAAAGGACATAAAGGTGCGCTCGCCGTCAGGCTCAACCAACGCCAGACACCAGCCGTTGTCGCCGGTTTCAGCCTCCACGGCGCTGCGCAGATCCTGCTTCGCCATCGCGTTGCGGATAATATCCGCCCACACGCCGTGGCCGACGGGAAGGGCGTTTTGCGCCGCAATGCCGAGCCGTTTCAGGGCGATGGCGATATTCAGCGCGCAGCCGCCAATATTTACCCCCTGCTGTTTAAGCTCGATATCACACCCGCGCCAGGGCAGGGCGTAGGCGTCGGCGATGACGTCAATTACCGCCGCGCCCAGCACCGTCACCGGGCGGGTGGCGTGCAGGGTGTCGAGACGTTGGGCAAATGAATTCATACGCCCTCCCTTTGCTCCCTGAAGTGCAGCAGCTTCTCGCTGTAGTGACCAAAATCGAGCTGGTTAACGGCGTCGAGCTCGGCCTTCAGCGCCGGGTCAATCGCCTGAACGCCGTGGAGCGCGCCGCAGATGGCTGTCGCCATCGCGCCGATGGTGTCGGTATCTCCGCCCAGATTGGCGCATAAAATCGCGCAGCGGTTCGGGTCGGTTCCCGCCAGTTCCACCATCGCAATGGCCGCCGGAACGGACTCTATGGTGCTGGTTCCTGCGCCAGTGAGCTGATAAATCTGCTCGCTGGCGGAGTCGATCCCATTGGCTTCCCGTACGGTCTTAAGCGCCAGCTCAATGCGCGCCGCCAGCGACGCGCTGAAGGTGGTGGTTTTTACCTCCTGCGCATAGCGAGCGATCCCCGGCAGCGCATCGACGATGTTCTGCCAGCGCTCTCCGTCGATGGCGCGGGAAACCGCCCAGGCAATCACCACCGCACCGGCGATGGCAAGATCCGATTTATGCGTTGGGCTGGAGGCCAGCGCCACCTGCCCCACAAAGTGTTCCAGCCGCGTCGCCGGGAGAAGGCAGCCCAGCGGGGAGGCGCGCATCGCCGCCCCGTTAGTCACGCCGTTGTTGTCCAGCTCGCTGACCGGCTTACCGTCCCGGATCGCGTTAAGCGCGATTTTCGAGGTCGGGCCAAGCACGTTCTTATTAAACGCGTCGAAGTCGAGCGCCCAGTTCAGGATATGCTTGCCGATAACGTCCGCGTTAATCTCGCCGTCGCACTCGATGATCGCATCCGCCAGGCACAGCGCCATCGAGGTATCGTCGGTGAACTCTGCCTGCCTGAAATAGCAGGCCGCGTTATTCTCTGCCGGGCCGGGTAAAAAGCGGTCGATCCAGCCGAAGTGCGCTTTGACGCGCTTTCTCGGCCACAGCTCCGACGGCATGCCCATCGCATCCCCTAATGCCTGCCCGTAAAGGGCACCGAGAACACGTTCTTGTTTCATTTAACTTCCCCTTGTGTCAGCGCGGTATCGCCATCAACCACCTCAATTGCGGTGATCTCTTTATCCGATTCGCGGAAAAACAGCATAAACAGCACGGCAATCACGGCAATCATGATTGCACCAAATGTCCACATTCCGGCCCAGTTGAAGGTCAGCCCATTCACCGGCTCTTTGTAGGCGAACATTTTTTCCATCATTACGCCGCCCAGGCGGTATCCCAGCAGGCTACCAAAGCCCTGGCAGCACAGCGTAATCAGGCCCTGCGCGGCGGTTCGCATATGCGCCGGCGCCTTTTTGTCCACGTAGATATACGCGGTGACGTAATAGAAGTCGTAGCTCACGCCGTGCAGCAGAATACCGAGGAACAGCAGGGCGTAGGTGAAGTACTGCTCCGCACCGCCGTAGACGAAGAACCCGTAGCGGATGGCGGCGGTAATCAGGCCCAGCAGTAAGACCTTCTTAATACCAAAGCGTTTGGTAAAGAACGGCAGGGCAAGCATAAAGAAGATTTCGGAGAACTGGCCGAGCGTCATCCAACCGGTGGCGTTTTTCATGCCCACTTCGGTGAGATAGCCGTTGGCGAAGATGTAGTAGAAAGCCAGCGGCATGGCGAACAGGAACGAGCAGAAGAAGAACACCAGGAAGTTTTTGTCGCGCAGCAGGATCAGCGCATCCAGCCCCAGCATGACTTTGAAATCCAGCTTGCCGGTACTTTTCGGCGGTGTGTTCGGCAGGAACAGGGCAAAGACGCCGAGCAGGGCGGAGCTGGCCGCCGTCATCAGCAGCGGGATATTGGTGTCGGAAATATCGTTGTAGCCCAGCATTTGCGGCAGAAACCCGCACGCCAGCCCCGAGGCGATCCAGCCGATGGTGCCCATCACGCGGATGCGCGGGAAGTCGGCCTCAACGTCATCCACGTTCGCGAAGGCGATACTGTTGGTCAGCGCGATGGTCGGCATATAGGTCAGGGAGTAAACCAGCAGCAGCGGGAAGAAGGTGCTGAACTGGGTTTGCTGCGCGGCGAAGTACATCAGGATCGCGCCGGCAAACATCAGCACCGACAGCACCTTCTGCGCGGCGAAGAAGCGGTCCGTCAGCGAGCCGACCAGGATCGGGGAGAGTATCGCGGCAATCGCGGTACAGGCGTAAGACCAGCCGATTTCCCCGGCGGTAAACCCGCTTTTGCTCAGCCACAGCCACAATGGCACAAACCACGCGCCCCAGATAAACCATTCAACAAACATCATGAATGACAGTTGGACTTTCGTTTTCATTTTTTAATCCTGCATGTCAGAGAGGGTATGCCTTTAACATACCACTCAATAATACCTTTTAAATACCTTTGTGGCGATTGTTTGATCAATGTAACAGTTTTGTTGTACACGAATCGAGCCAGCAGATTGTGCTGAAAAAAAATGCAAATGGTGGAAAATCTGTTAAGTCGGTACCAGGCTTAGTCTGCCCATAAAAAATGGGACTGGATAAACACACACCGACACGATGTCGGACTTACGGGAGTATCACATGACTGATATTGCGCAGTTGCTTGGCAAAGACGCCGACAGCCTTTTACAGCATCGTTGTATGACCATTCCAGCCGACCAGCTTTACCTGCCTGGTCACGACTACGTTGATCGCGTGATGGTTGATAACAACCGTCCGCCTGCGGTTCTGAGAAACATGCAGACGCTCTATAACACCGGGCGGCTCGGCGGCACCGGGTATCTCTCTATTCTGCCGGTGGACCAGGGCGTTGAGCATTCGGCAGGGGCCTCCTTTGCGGCGAACCCGCTCTACTTCGATCCAAAGAACATTGTTGAGCTGGCGATTGAAGCGGGCTGTAACTGCGTGGCGTCCACCTACGGCGTGCTGGCTTCAGTGTCGCGTCGCTATGCCCACCGTATTCCGTTCCTCGTGAAGCTGAACCATAACGAAACCCTCAGCTACCCCACCGAATATGATCAGACCCTCTACGCCAGCGTCGAGCAGGCGTTCAACATGGGGGCGGTGGCCGTTGGGGCGACGATTTACTTCGGCTCTGAACAGTCCCGCCGCCAGATTGAAGAGATCTCCGCAGCGTTTGAGCGCGCGCACGAGCTGGGCATGGTCACCGTGCTGTGGGCATATCTGCGTAACTCGGCGTTTAAAAAAGACGGGGTGGATTACCACGTGTCGGCTGACCTGACCGGGCAGGCGAACCACCTGGCGGCGACCATCGGCGCAGATATCGTGAAGCAGAAAATGGCCGAGAACAACGGCGGCTATAAGGCGGTGAACTTTGGCTACACCGACGATCGCGTTTACAGCAAGCTGACCAGCGATAACCCGATCGACCTGGTCCGCTACCAGCTGGCGAACTGCTACATGGGCCGTGCGGGGCTGATTAACTCCGGCGGCGCGGCGGGCGGTGATACCGACCTGTCAGACGCGGTGCGTACGGCGGTGATCAACAAACGCGCGGGCGGCATGGGGCTGATCCTTGGCCGTAAGGCGTTTAAGAAATCGATGGCCGACGGCGTGAAGCTGATCAATGCGGTTCAGGACGTCTATCTGGATAGCAAAGTCACGATTGCCTGACGCCTCCATCTCCCTCTCCCTGTGGGCTGAGTGATCCACACAAATTAATGCGAGCAGTGAACAATCCCCTCGCCCCTTTGGGGAGAGGGTTAGGGTGAGGGGGAACATACGGCTCCGGTGGTCATTCCGTTCACTTTATGTTCCTTGCTACTCTGTAAGGACATGGCCGGTGAACGTGCCAGGGCGGCTCAGTCGCCACCGCCCTGGCGACCCGGGCTCCCGGCGGTAAATCGCCGCTTCGCGGTGCCCTCAGCTTATTCCTTCAGGCTATCGGGTCGGGCATGAGCCTGCATCCCTGCAGGCCACGCCCTCTCGGCGCATCCGTGCGCCTCGCCCCGGCCTTACGGAAACGCTTCGGCGATTTACAGCCGGACCAGGGCGTCGCTGAAAGCCTTTAATCGTTCTGAAACAACATTATTGCTTCTGCTTAAAAATTACTGGGGATCCCTCAGCCCTGTGGGAGAGGGTTGGGGTGAGGGCATCATCGCGCACCGTGTAAAACATCAGCGCAAAAGCACACAGTCCGGCGGCAGCCGACACTGCAGCGCGCCGGGCAGCACCTCAATGCGGAACTGCGTCCCGCTCAGCGGCTCTCCGTCGAGGTTAAAGGTCATCCCGTGCGGAGCATTCACCTCAAACCACGCCGATTTCCCGGCGATGATATTCGGGCTCTCTTCCGGCTGCGTCAGCGTGGTAAACAGCGCGGGCAGCAGGCCGTCGCCGGTGAAAATACGCAGCTGTAGTTGACCGTCATTGATTAGCGCCTCCGGACAGAGCTGCTGCCCGCCGCCTGCCTGGCGGCCATTGCCAATCCCAATCACCAGCGCGTCACCCTGCCACTGAAAATCCTCGCCGCGAATTTCGCAGCGGTCCGGCTTAAGGGTGTCCATGCGCATCAGGCCGTGGATCAGGTATGATACGCCGCCCAGCGCCGCCTTCAGTTTTTCCGGCGTTTCGCTGGTGATGCGCGTGCCGAACCCGCCGGTTGCCATATTGATAAAGCAGGTTTTATCATTCACCTGGGCGATATCCACGGCGATAGCTTTGCCGAGGATCGCCAGCTGGAGCGCCTTTTCTAAATCCTCCGGGATCCCGGCGCTGGTGGCAAAATCATTGGCAGTACCAAGGGGTAAAACGCCCATCACCGGGCGGTCTGCCGGGGGCAGACCAATAAGCGCAGAGGCGATCTCATTGATGGTGCCGTCGCCGCCGCCGGAAATAATGGTGCTGACGCCTAACGCTAAGCCTTCGTCGATGTAGCGTGCCGCGTCGCCTTTTTCCCACGTCACTCTGACGTGGATACGCGCGCCTTCGTCACGCAGGCCAATAATCGCCTGACGCAACAGATCGTTGCCCGCACTTTTGCCATTGAGAATCAATAAACTGTCTGGATAGGTTGCCATCCGCGCTGCTCCCTTTTTTAGCGTTAGTAAGAGTGTATAGCAGAGAGGAAAAAAGCGGGTAAGAACAGGATGAAAGGAACAAAACAGGCACGAAAGCGCGTTACACTTCAGCGATGAGATTAATGTAATCACAGGAAAGTGATGATGAATAAAATTTTGGTAAGCGCTTGCCTGATGGGCTTCAGGGTCCGTTATAACGGAAGTGAAAAAGCGCGAATGAATGAGCAACTCGCTCGCTGGCACCAGGAACAACGTCTGGTTATCCACTGCCCTGAACTTGCGGCCGGGCTGCCTGTACCTCGTCCTCCGGCAGAGATTATGTCCGCTGATGGCAAAGACGTGATGCACGGACAAGCCAGAATTATTGAAAATACAGGGCAGGATGTGACTGAACATTATCAGCTTGCAGCCTGGCTCGCGCTACGCGCTGCTCAGGCGTCGGGTTGTAGCGCTGCATTGTTAACCGATGGCAGCCCAACGTGCGGCAGTGAGTTTATTTATGACGGATCTTTTCGCGGTATACAGAAAGCGGGGAGGGGGGTTGCGGCATCGTTGCTTGCAGAGCATGGGATCGCCGTGTTCTCAGAGAAGCAAATCGACGAACTTATTGCCTGGGTTGAGGAAAGAGAAGGCAAAAAATAAGCCCGCGTAAGGGAGATTACGCAGGCTAAGGAGGTGGTTCCTGGTACAGCTAGCATTTATGGGTTATGTTTTTCAGCGGGGGGATAATACCCGTATTGAACGAAGCGGTATGTGATCCGATTCTAAGAATTATCCCAGCGCGAAAAAATTTCCCTGATTAACTATTTGCCGTGTGGGTTTCGGGTGCTTTCACCGTTGAAGTTACGCATCAGCAGCGCGAACTTCAGCTCCACCTCTTCAGGCACCGGCAGCCAGACGGTATGACCGTCGCCCGGCGCCACGTCAATCGCTTCGCCTTTACCGTTTTCCAGATGCTCCAGCGTGAAGTTCATGTTGCCCTGTGGGGTCATCAGCTCCAGGCTGTCGCCTTTGGTGAACTTGTTTTTCACCGCGACGGCCGCCAGCGCGCCTTTGCGCTCGCCGGTGAAGTCGCCGACAAACTGCTGGCGCTCGGAAACCGAGTAACCGTGCTCGTAGTTCTGGTAGTCGTCATGGGTATGACGGCGCAGGAAGCCTTCGGTATAGCCGCGGTGTGCCAGGCCTTCCAGGGTTTCCAGCAGGCTGGTATCGAACGGTTTACCGGCTGCCGCATCGTCGATGGCTTTGCGGTACACCTGCGCGGTACGCGCGCAGTAGTAATAGGATTTGGTACGGCCTTCGATCTTCAGGGAGTGCACGCCCATCTGGGTCAGACGCTCAACGTGGGCGATGGCGCGCAGATCTTTCGAGTTCATGATGTAGGTGCCGTGCTCGTCTTCAAAGGCGGTCATGTACTCGCCCGGACGTTTGGCTTCTTCAATCATAAACACGCTGTCGGTTGGCGCGCCGATGCCCAGCGTCGGCTCAACGTTAGTCACCGGAATAGGCTCGTGCTTGTGGACGATGTTGCCGATGTCGTCCTCTTTGCCTTCCTGGACGTTATATTCCCAGCGGCAGGCGTTGGTGCAGGTGCCCTGGTTCGGGTCGCGCTTGTTGATATAGCCGGAGAGCAGGCAGCGGCCGGAGTAGGCCATGCACAGCGCGCCGTGAACGAATATCTCGATTTCCATATCCGGCACCTGGGTGCGGATCTCTTCGATCTCTTCCAGCGAAAGTTCGCGGGACAGAATGACGCGGGTCAGCCCCATCTGCTTCCAGAACTTGACCGTCGCCCAGTTGACGGCGTTAGCCTGTACGGAGAGGTGAATATCCATCTCCGGGAAGTTCTCCCGAACCAGCATGATTAAACCCGGGTCCGACATGATCAGCGCGTCCGGCCCCATGTCCACCACCGGTTTCAGGTCACGGATGAACGTTTTCAGCTTGGCGTTGTGCGGCGCGATGTTCACGACCACGTAGAATTTTTTGCCCAGAGCGTGCGCTTCGTTGATGCCGAGCTGCAGGTTCTCGTGGTTGAATTCGTTGTTACGCACGCGCAGCGAGTAGCGCGGCTGGCCCGCGTAAACGGCGTCGGCACCATAGGCGAAAGCGTAACGCATATTTTGCAGCGTTCCCGCCGGGGAAAGGAGTTCCGGTTTAAACATGTTTGTTCTCGTTCTGATGACAGGTCAGATCCGCGTGCACCAGGTGCAGCGGTAAGGGGAGATCCCCCACTTTAAGGGCGGGCATTGTAGCGCTGCGGGGGAGGGAGGTAAAGCTTTGCCCCTCACCCTAACCCTCTCCCCAAAGGGGCGAGGGGACTCAAACACCCTCTCCCCTTTGGGGAGAGGGCAGGGTGAGGGGGTGTTTATTTACGCAATCCTGCACGCATCCGCTTCCCAGCGATACCCCACGCCATACACCGCGCGGATAAACGACTGCTCGGCGTCCAGCGCCTCCAGCTTCCGGCGCAGGTTTTTAATGTGGCTGTCGATGGTGCGGTCGGTCACCACGCGGTAATCGTCGTACAGGTGGTTCAGCAGCTGTTCGCGGGAGAACACTTTTCCCGGTTCGTGGGAGAGGGTTTTCAGCAGGCGGAACTCCGCAGGCGTCAGGTCCAGCAGCTTGCTTCGCCAGCTCGCCTGGAAACGGCTTTCGTCGACAATCAGCGGGCTTTCGGCGTCCAGCACCTGAAGCTCGCGCTGCGGCCTGCAGCGGCGCAGAATGGTTTTAACGCGGGCGACCACTTCACGCGGGCTGTAGGGTTTGCAGATGTAATCGTCTGCGCCAATTTCGAGCCCCAGCAGGCGGTCAATCTCTTCAATTTTGGCGGTGACCATGACGATGGGCACCTCGGAGAAGCGGCGAATTTCACGGCACAGGGTTAGGCCATCGGTACCGGGGAGCATCAGATCCAACAGGATCAGGTCCGGCGGCGTCTGACGCACGTACGGCAGCACCTGGTCGCCGTGGCTGATCAGTGACGGGGCGTAGCTGGCCGCGCGTAAATAGTCGATCAGTAACTGCCCCAGCTTGGGCTCGTCTTCGACAATCAAAATGCGCGGCGTGTTTTCGTCAATCGGTAACTCGGTCATGCTTCCCTCGATAAATCCCGTTCCAGAGGTAACTCTACTGTAATGCTAACCCCGCCAAAAGGCGAATGGGCGGCGCGAATGGTGCCATTATGCGCCTCGACGATGTTAACGCAAATCGCCAGCCCCAGGCCGGAACCGCCGCTGGCGCGGTTGCGTGAGCCTTCGGTGCGGTAAAAACGCTCGAACAGTTTTTCCAGTTGCGCGTCCTGCACGCCGGGGGCGGAATCCGCGAAGGTAAGGGCAAAGCGTCCATTTTCCTGCCTGCCAGAGATATGCAGCCCGCCGCCGCTGTCGGTGTAGCGCAGGCTATTTTCCAGCAGGTTGTTGAACAGTTGCATCAGCCGGTCTTTGTCGCCAAATACCACTGCGCTGTCCGGCAGGGAGAGGTCGATTTTCAGGTTGCGGCTGGCAAACCGTTCCCGGAAGGCGCCGCTGGCAACTTCGAGCACGTTAATCACATCGACGGGGGCCTTCTGGTAGGCCAGCGCCCCTTCGTCGGACATGGAGAGCTGGTGGAGATCGTCCACCAGCTTGGTGAGCGTGCCCACCTCCGCCTGCAAAGAGGCCACCGATTCTGGCGTAAACTGGCGTACGCCGTCCTGAATGGCCTCCAGCTCGCCGCGCAGCACCGCCAGCGGGGTGCGCAGCTCGTGGGAAATATCGGCCATAAAGTCGCGGCGCATCTGCTGGTTCTTCTCCAGCGTGCTGGCGAGCTGGTTAAAGTCCTGCGCCAGCTTGCCCAGTTCGTCCTGGCTGCGGGTATCGACGCGGGTGGTGAAATCCCCGGCGGCCAGCTTGTGCGTGCCCTCCACCAGCCGTTTCACCGGGGCGAGCAGACCGCGCGCCAGCGGGAAGGTGGCGAGCGCGGCGAGCAGGGTGGAGAGGGCGACAATCAGCCAGCTGGTCCGGCGCTGCTGTCGGTCAAAGTTGATGTCGGTGTTGCGCGTCAGGCGCTCCACCGGGGAGGCGATAACCCAGCCGACGGTGGCGTTATTGACTTTGATCGCCCGGCGAGTGCCGTCCGGCGGGATGGGCGAACGCGGGCCAACCAGCGTGCGCATGTCCTGGTCAATCACCCAGAACTGGGTGCGCCAGCCGTGCGGCGGCATGCCTGGCCCCGGGCGATCGTCGCCGGTATCGTGCTCCAGCGAACGCAGGATCTGGAAAATAAAGCGGTCGTTATTGCGCAGAAAGCGCCAGTTACCGTGCTGGGCGTACTGTTCGCTCAGCGCATCGCTTAAGCCCTGTAAACGCTGCTCGTTACCATGCTTGATGTAATCAATAAAGCCGCGCTCGAAGCTGACCCGTACCGCCCAGTGCATGGTGATCAGCAGGACGATACAGGTAGCAAAAATTGCCAAAAAGAGCTTGCCGGTAATGCCCGGACGCCAGAATTTCATGATCCACTCCTTTTGCCGCGCCTAATCACGACGTTCTTGCTGGTATCATCCGGCACTCTGGCGAAGATGAAAGCGGGCAGGGCGATGATGACCGCCATGCTGAGCCAGGTGTATAAAAAGACCTGATGCGCCACGGGCGTGTCGATGCTGAGATGGTGCTGGCCGTACATGCCGAGCAGCAGCCCCGCGATGGTCACCCCGACGCTCATGGAGAGCTGCATAATCATCGACAGCAGGCTGTTGCCGCTGCTCGCCAGTTCGTCCGGCAGGTCCTTCAGCGTCAGGGTATTCATTGACGAGAAACGCATGGAGTTGACGATCCCCTGACAGAACAGCACCAGCGGCAGAACGTAATACCAGCCCATCAGCGCCGTGGCCATAAACAGCAGGCTCACCAGCGCCAGCCCCAGCGTGGCGGTCACCAGCACGTGGCGGTAGCCAAAGCGGTTCACCACCTGCACCACGATGCGCTTCATCCCCATGCTGCCGAGCACCATCGGGATCATCATCAGGCCCGCGTGGAACGGCGAAAAGCCCATACCAATTTGCAGAAACACGGGCGTCATAAACGGCAGCATGCCGCTGCCGATACGTCCGGCGAAGCTGCCGAACAGACCAAGGCGGTAGGTAGGGTTTTTAAACAAGTTCAGGCTGAAGAGCGCCTTATCGTTACCGCTGGCGTGCCACAGATACCACAGTATGGCGGTAACGCCGAGCGCGATCAGCAGCCCGAGCGTCAGGGGCGAAATACCCAATCCTTTTTGTCCGTCGAGCGCCAGAGTAAGCGTTGCCATGCCCGCCGCCAGCAGGATAAAGCCAAAGAAGTCGAAGCGGCGGGTCTGCATTTTGTAGTTCGGCATCAGCGTCAGGGTGGCGATGGCGCCGATGATGCCAACAGGAAGATTGATTAAGAAGATCCAGTGCCAGGAGGCGTACTCCACCAGAATGCCGCCGAGCGCCGGGCCCAGCAGCGGCCCCACCTGACCGGGCAGGGTCACAAAGGTCATCGCCGCCATGTACTGCTCGCGCGGCACAATCTTCATCACCGTTAAGCGCCCTACGGGCACCATCATCGCCCCGCCAACGCCCTGCAGCACCCGCGCCATCACCAGCTGGTCGAGGGTGTTGGCTTGGGCGCAAAACAGCGAGCCGGTGGTAAACAGCACGATGGCGGTAAAGAAGATATTCCGCACCCCCACTTTATCGGCCAGCCAGCCGCTGGCAGGCAGCAGCACGGCGACCGTCAGCACGTAGGAGACGATTACCATATGCATATGCAGCGGGCTCTCCCCCAGGCTTTTCGCCATGGAGGGGAGGGCGGTGTTGACGATGGTCGTATCCAGCGACTGCATAAAGAAGCCGAAGGCGACTATCCATAACTGCCAGCGAACGTTAGCGGGGAGATCGGTCATTTACTCGGTCACCGTGGTTCTGTTTTTACGCGAGAAGCGCAGCCGCAGGCGGTCGAAGAACAGATAGACCACCGGCGTGGTGTACAGCGTCAGCAGCTGGCTCATCACCAGGCCGCCGACAATGGTGATCCCCAGCGGCTGGCGCAGCTCGGAGCCATCACCACCGGAGATCACCAGCGGCAGCGCGCCAAACAGCGCCGCCAGCGTGGTCATCATAATCGGGCGAAAACGCAGCAGGCAGGCCTGGAAGATCGCCTCCTCCGGCGACAGGCTGCCGTTGCGCTGGGCGTCCAGCGCGAAGTCCACCATCATGATGGCGTTTTTCTTCACGATGCCGATCAACAGCATGATCCCGATGAGCGCGATGAGGCTGAACGGCGCGCCGAACAGCTCCAGCGCCAGCAGCGCCCCCACGCCCGCTGACGGCAGCGTCGAGAGGATGGTCAGCGGGTGAACGTAGCTTTCGTACAGCACGCCCAGCACAATATAGACCGTGGCGATGGCCGCCAGAATCAAAATCACCTGCGAGTTCATCGTCTCCTGGAACACCTGCGCGGTCCCGGCAAAGCTGCCGCGCACGGTGGACGGCACGCCAAGCTGCGTCATCGCGCGGTTGATTGCGTCGCTGGCCTCAGAAAGCGACGAACCGGCGGGGAGGTTAAAGGAGATGGTCGACGCCGCTGACAGCCCCTGGTGGTTCACAGACAGCGGCGCGTTGGCCGGCCGCCAGCTGGCAAAGTAGGAGAGCGGTATCGCCTTGCCGTCGCTGTTAATCACAAACATTTTGTCCAGGGCGCTGATGTCCTGGGTGTAGCGCGGATCAACTTCCATCACCACCTTGTACTGGTTCATCGGCTGGTAGATGGTAGAGATCTCGCGCTGGCCGAAGGCGTTGTTCAGCAGGCTGTTGGCGGCTTCAACGTTAATGCCCAGCCGTGACATGGTTTCGCGGTCGTAGGTGAGCGCCATCTCCGCGCCGTTGTCCTGCTGATCGGAGTTCACGTCCGCCAGTTGGGGCAGGGCGGCCAGCGCCTTGCGGATCTTCGGCTCCCACTCGCGCAGGGCGGCTAAATCGTCCGAGAGCAACGTGTACTGATAGCTGGCGTTAGCCTGGCGCCCACCGACGCGGATATCCTGAACGGCCATCAAAAACAGGTTTGCCCCCGGCTCTTTGGCGAGTTTAACCCTAAGACGGTCAATCACCTGCTGGGCGGTTTCGCTGCGCTCGCCGCGGGGTTTCAGGGTAATAAACATCATCCCGCTGTTGACGCGCGAGCCGCCGGTAAAGCCGGTGACGTTATCCACCGCCGGATCTTCACGAATGATCTTCATAAAGTCCTGCAGCTTGCCGCGCATCGCCTGGAATGAAATGCTCTGGTCCGCCTGAATGCCGCCCATCAGCACGCCAGTGTCCTGCTCCGGGAAGAAGGTTTTCGGGATGGTGATATACATCCAGACGTTAAGCCCAATGGTGGCGATCAGTACCAGGCCGACCAGCCGCGTATGGTTCAGCACCCACTTCAGCGATTTGCCGTAGCCTTCCTGCATCGCCATCAGAAAACGACCAAAGCCTTTGCGGCGCGGCTGCGAATGGGGCTTGCTGCGCTTGAGCATCCAGCCGCACATCATCGGCGTGAGCGTCAGGGAAATCACCAGTGAAATCCCGATGGCGACGGAAAGGGTGACGGCAAATTCCCTCAGCAGCCGGCCCGGCAGCCCGCCCATCAGCAGCAGCGGCAGGAACACCGCCACCAGCGACAGGCTCATGGAGAGCACCGTAAAGCCCACCTCGCGCGTGCCCTGCAGCGCAGCCTGCAGCGGCTTCACGCCCGCTTCCAGGTGGCGGGAAATGTTTTCCAGCACCACGATGGCGTCATCCACCACGAAGCCCGTGGCAATCGTCAGGGCCATCAGCGACAGGTTGTTAAGGCTAAACCCGCACAGGTACATGGCGGCAAAGGTGCCGATCAGCGAAACCGGCACCGCCACTGCCGGGATCAGCGTCGCGCGGCCGGAGCGCAGGAACAGGAAGACCACCAGGATCACCAGCGCGACGGAGATAATCAGCGTTTGCTCCACCTCCTCAAGCGAGGCGCGAATGGTCGGGGAGCGATCCTGGGCAATCTGCAGATCGATTGCCGCCGGGATCGTCTCCTGCAGTTCCGGCAGACGGGCGCGGATGCTGTTCACCGTCTCGATAATGTTCGCTTCCGGCAGCTTGCGGATCATCAGCAGGATCGCCGGTTTCGCGTTGGTCATCCCGGCGTTGCGCACATCCTGCACCGAGTCGGTGACGCTGGCGACGTCGCTCAGGCGCACCGCCGCGCCGTTGTTGTAGTGAATGATCAGCGGCTGGTACTCGGCTGCGGTTTTCAGCTCGTCGTTGGTCTGGAGCTGCCAGCGGTGGCTGCCGTCCTCAATTGCCCCCTGAGGCCTGCGCACGTTGGCGTTGCTGATGGCGGAACGCACATCGTCCAGCGACACGCCCTGGTTGAACAGCGCCTGCGGGTTTAAGCCCACGCGCACGGCGGGCAAAGAACTGCCGCCGACGCTTACGTCACCGACGCCATTAATTTGTGAGATTGTCTGCGCCAGCTGGGTAGACGCAAAGTCGTAAAGCTGACCCTGCGAGTACGTATCCGAGGTCAGAGTCAGGATCATGATTGGCGCATCGGACGGGTTGGCCTTGCGGTAGGTCGGACGGCTCGGCATCCCGCTCGGCAGCAGGCTTTGTGCGGCGTTGATGGCCGCCTGCACGTCGCGCGCCGCACCGTTAATATCCCGGTCGAAGCTGAACTCCAGAATGATGCGTGTGCTGCCGAGCGAGCTGCTGGAGGTCATCTCGTTGACCCCTGCAATCCGCCCGAGCGAACGCTCCAGCGGGGTGGCGACCGATGACGCCATGGTTTCCGGTGACGCACCCGGCAGCGAGGCGCTGACCATGATCACCGGGAAATCCACCTGCGGCAGCGGGGCAACAGGCAGCAGGCGGAAGCCCAGCACGCCGCAGAGAGTAATGGCGAGCGCGATTAAAATCGTCGCCACCGGGCGATAAATGAAGAGGGCGAAAAGCTTCACTTATGCCTCCTCTTCACGCTTCGGGAAGCGGCTTTTGGTCCACAGCGCCAGGCGGTCAAACAGCAGGTAGATCACCGGCGTGGTAAAGAGCGTTAGCACCTGGCTCACCAGCAGACCGCCGACAATGCCGATACCCAGCGGGCGGCGCAGCTCCGCGCCGACGCCGGTGCTGAGCATCAGCGGCAACGCGCCCAGCAGGGCGGCCAGTGTGGTCATCAGGATCGGACGAAAACGCAGCAGGCAGGCCTGGAAGATGGCATCGCGCGGCGACATGCCCTGCTCGCGCTCGGCGGCCAGGGCGAAGTCGATCATCATGATGGCGTTTTTCTTCACGATGCCGATCAGCAGGATGATGCCGATGATGGCAATGACGTCCAGCTCGCTGCCCGCCAGCATTAATGCCAGCAGTGCGCCCACGCCCGCCGTCGGCAGGGTAGAGAGGATGGTGATCGGGTGGATAAAGCTCTCGTACAGCACGCCGAGCACGATGTACATCGCCACGACCGCAGCCACGATCAGCCAGATGGTGTTGCCCAGCGCGGCCTGGAACGCCAGCGTGCTGCCCTGGAACTGGGTCTGAATGTCGGACGGGAAGCTGAGCGCTTTTTCAGCAGCCTGGATGGCCTCCACCGCTTCGCCGAGAGAATAACTGTCCGACACGTTGAAGGAAATGGTGGTGGACGGGAACTGATCCAGATGATTAATCGACAGCGGGGTATAGCGCTCCTCCACCGTGGCGATGGCGCTAAGGGGCACAATGCCGCCGTCTTTGCTGGTCAGGCGCACCGAGTCCAACGCGGCCAGGCCGGGCGTGTTCTCCGTGTTGTGCTCCAGCACCACGCGGTACTGATTCGCCTGGGTGTAGATGGTGGAGATCAGGCGCTGACCGAAGGCGTTGTACAGGGCATTGTCCACATCAGACATGGTGATGCCCAGACGGCTGGCGGTGTCGCGGTTGACGTTCACGTACGCCGCCAGCCCCTTGTCCTGCCAGTCGCTGCTGACGTCGGCGAGCTGCGGCAGGGTGTTCAGTTTTTCCACCAGCTGCGGTACCCAGGTGCTGAGGGCATCCAGCGTGGTGGCCTGCAGCGTGAACTGGTACTGCGTGCGGCTGACCTGGGTATCAATGGTCAAATCCTGAACAGGCTGCAGATAAAGCTCAACGCCCGGCACGCGGGCCACGGCGTTTTGCAGCCGCTCAATGACTGCGTTCACGCGGTCGTCGCGCTCATCCAGCGGCTTGAGGTTGATCTGCAGACGCGCGCTGTTGAGCGACGGGTTGGTGCCGTCCACGCCGACGTAGGCCGTCAGGCTCTCTACAGCCGGATCCTTCATGATGATTTCAGACACCTGCTGCTGGCGCTGCGCCATGTTCGCGAAGGAGACCGACTGCGGGGCCTGAAGCGTGCCCTGAATAATGCCGTTGTCCTGGATCGGGAAGAAACCTTTCGGAATGAAAATCCACAGAATCACGCTGAGTGCCAGCGTGCCCAGCGCTACGCCGAGCGTCGCCCACGGATGGTTGAGGACTTTCGCCAGCACGCGACCGTAGGCGGCAATAATCCCCTCGAACATCCGCTCGGAGGCGCGCGAGAAGCGGTTTTGCTTGCGCAGGGATTCATGACTCAGCATGCGGGCGCACATCATCGGCGTCAGGGTCAGCGACACCACGGCGGAGATCAAAATGGCGACCGCCAGCGTCACGGCAAACTCGCGGAACAGCCGCCCGACGATATCGCCCATAAACAGCAGTGGGATCAGCACCGCAATCAGCGAGAAGGTCAGCGAGATAATGGTAAAGCCGATTTCCCCTGCGCCTTTCAGCGCGGCGGCCAGCGGCTTTTCGCCTTTCTCGATATAGCGCGAGATGTTCTCGATAACGACGATAGCATCGTCCACTACGAACCCGGTGGCAATCGTCAGCGCCATCAGCGTCAGGTTGTTAATCGAAAAGTCGAGGAACACCATCACCGCAAAGGTCCCGACCAGCGAGAGCGGCACGGCGACGGCGGGAATAATGGTTGCCGGGACGTTGCGCAGGAACAGGTAGATGATCATGACGACCAGCGCAATCGCCAGCATCAGCTCGAACTGGGTGTCGGTGACCGAGGCACGAATGTTGGTGGTGCGGTCGGACAGGACCTTCACGCTGACCGATTTCGGCAGGCTTTCAATCAGCTGCGGCAGCATGCTGCGAATGCTGTCGGCGGTTTCGATGATGTTGGCGCCCGGCTGGCGCTGCACGTTCATCACGATCGCCTGCTGCTTGTTCGCCCACGCGCCGAGCCAGCTGTTTTCTGCCCCTTGTTCCACGGTGGCGATGTCGCCCAGGCGGATCGGCGCGCCGTTCTGGTAGGCCACAATCAGCTGACGGTATTCGTCGGCGGACTGCATCTGGTCGTTCGCCGAGAGGGTGACCGCACGGGTCGGGCCGTCCAGCGAGCCTTTTGCCGAGTTGACGTTGGCGCTGCTGATGGCGCTGCGGATGGTTTCGCTGGTCAGCCCCAGCGCGGCAATCGCCTGCGCGTTAAGCTTCACGCGCACGGCGGGGCGCTGACCGCCCGCCAGCGTGACGAGGCCGACGCCGGAGACCTGCGAAATTTTCTGCGCCACGCGCGTTTCGACCATGTCTTCGACCTGGGTCATCGGCATGGCGGAGGAGGTAACGGCAAGCGTCATGATCGGCGGATCCGCCGGGTTGACCTTGCTGTAGACCGGCGGGTTAGGCAGGTCGGACGGCAGCAGGTTGGTGGCGGCGTTAATCGCGGCCTGCACCTCCTGTTCGGCGACGTCCAGCGACAGCGTCAGCTGGAACTGCAGCGTCACGACGGATGCCCCGCCGGAACTCTGGGAGGACATCTGTTTTAGCCCTGACATCTGACCAAACTGGCGCTCCAGCGGGGCGGTAATGGCGGACGTCACGACGTCCGGGCTGGCGCCAGGATACAGCGTCACCACCTGGATGGTGGGATAATCCACTTCCGGCAGCGCCGACACGGGCAGGAAGCGGTAGCCAATGATCCCGGCCAGCAGGATCGCCACCATTAACAGCGTGGTGGCGACAGGGCGGAGGATGAACAGGCGTGATGGCCCACCTGTAGAGCTCGGGGGCATAACCTGCATCAGGAGGTCGCTCCCTGTTTCGCAGGTTCAACCACTTCTACTTTCGCGCCTTCGGTCAGGCGGTCGATGCCGTCGGTGACCACGCGGTCGCCGGCGGAGAGCCCGGCGCTGATGACCACCGTCTGGCTGTCCTGAATCCCGGTTTTCACCAGATGCTTGCTGACTTTGTTGTCGCTGTTCAGCACCCAGACGAAGCTACCTTCGTTACCCATCTGCAGCGCTGCGGTGGGGATCACCACCGCGTTCTCTTCGGTCGCGACCAGCATTCGCGCGTTGACGAACTGGTTCGGGAAGAGGGCGTCGTCCTGGTTGTTAAAGCGCGCCTTCAGCTTGATGGTGCCGGTGGTGGTGTCGATCTGGTTATCCAGGCTAAGCAGTGAACCCTCGCTCAGCTTCTGCTTGTTGGCGCGGTCCCAGGCTTCCACTACCAGGCCTTTACCGGCTTTTTGCGCCTGAATGACGGTCGCGATATCGCTTTCCGGCAGGGTAAAGACTAAATCAATCGGGTGGGTTTGGGTGATCACCACGATGCCCGTGGTGTCGCCGCTGGAGATCTGGTTGCCGATATCGACCTGCTTCAGGCCCACGCGACCGTCAATCGGCGCGGTGATGCGGCTCCAGTCCAGCTGCAGCTGCGCGCTGGCGACGGCAGCCTCGTCGGCTTTGATGGTGCCCTGCGTTTCGCTGACCAGCGACTGCTGGGTGTCCAGCTCCTGACGCGATACCAGATTGGTTTTCACCAGCTGCTGGTAGCGCGCTAAATCGCGCCGGGCGTTGGCGAGAGTAGCCTTGTCTTTCGCGAGCTGTCCCTGCGCCTGGGCGAGGGCGACCTTAAACTGGCTGGGGTCGATTTCCGCCAGCAGATCGCCGGCTTTGACCTGCTGACCTTCCTGGAAGTGGATCGCGATGAGCTGACCGTCCACGCGGCTGCGCACCGTGGCGGTATTCGCGGCGGTAATGGTTCCGAGCCCCGTCAGATAACGCGGAACGGCTTTGCTCACCGCCGTCGCCGCCTGAACCGGCGCCAGCGCACCGCCGCGCATGCCGTGACGGCCGCCGCCAGCCGGGCGCTGCGCCTGACTGCTGGCACCGGCGGGGGCTGCGGAATTTGCGGATTGGCTGTGCCAGTACCAGGCGGCGGCAAGGGCCACCACAATGATGCCAGCGGCGATTGCCCAGCGGGATTTGTTACTGCCTTTCATCGTTATACGTTCTCATCCTGAAACACTTCGGGGAATGATACTAGTTTAGTCAGCTAACACAGCGGAAAAATGGAGGAAATATGGAAGACTGTCAGGAATGGTCTGAATGGAGGTAAACGCACAACGGCAACATTCGTTGCCGTTTTTGGTGTTTCTCCCTCTCCCTGTAGGCTGAGGGATCCCCACAAAATAATGTTTGCATGGACGACCCCCTCTCCCTTGAGGGAGAGGGCCGGTGTGAGGGCACCAGACCGCACCGCAACCGCACTAGCTAAACATCACCTGCGCCCAGCGCGCCAGCCCTGCGGTAACGGAGCCAAAGTCATCCCCACCGGCAATCGGAATGCCCGGCAACTGTTCCGCCAGCGCTTTCTTGATCAGCGGCGAACGGGCGCTCCCCCCGGTCAGGTAAATGACGTCCGGCTTCTCTTTGCCGTTCTCCAGCGCCAGTTGCACCTGCTCCAGAATGCGCTGCAGCGGCTGGGCAAGCGCCGTTTCCAGCCCCTCCTGCGAAATCGAGGTGGCCAGCTCCTCGCTGATAAACGGCAAGGACACCGCATGTTCAGCACGATCCGAAAGGGCGATTTTGCTCTCTTCCGCAGTACGCACCACGCGGTAGCTCAGGCGCTGACGCCACACTTTATAGAGCAGGGCGACTTTTTCGGCATCCTGCGCGTCGCGCACCAGATCGTTGAGGAAGCGACCGTTCGCGGTACTGTAAAAATCACTCTGCGCCGGGACGTCGTTGATGGCAATCGCGTTCCACCACGGCAGTATTGGCAGGGCAATCCCTTTTTCCGTTTGACCGCCCATGCCGAGCAGCGGCATCAGGCTCTTGAATGCCAGGGCGATATCCAGATCGTTGCCGCCTACGCGGCAGCCGCTGTGCCCGAGCAGGCTGTTTTCACGATCGCGACGGGTATGCCACTGCGGCCCCATCAGCAGCAGCGAGCAGTCGGTGGTTCCCCCGCCGATGTCCACTACCAGCACGCGCTTCTCTTCAGCCAGCGTGGCTTCAAAGTCCAGCCCCGCGGCAACCGGTTCATACTGGAACACCACGTCGCGGAAGCCTGCCCGGTGCGCCGCGCGTTCAAGGATCCCTTGCGCCTGCTGGTTGGCATCGTCGCCGCCCAGCCCCTGGAAGTTGATCGGTCGGCCAATCACCGCCTGGGTAATCGCATCGGAGACCTGCGTCTGCGCCTGATTGCGAATATGCAGCATCATCGCGCACACCAGGTCTTCAAACATCGCCACCTGCTGCGGCTTCAGGCCGCTGGCGCCGAGGAAGGACTTCGGTGACTTAACAAAGTAGACCTCTTCCGGGTCTTCAACATAGTGACCGAGCGAGGAGAGGCCGAACTGCACGCTGGAGGGCGTAACGTCGATGTCCTCCTCGCGGTTAAAGCTGACCGCACGGCGCAGCAGCGCCTGGGTTTCCGCTGCCGTAGCAGGTACCTGATGGTGGCGGAACAGCCATTCGCTTACCGCCTCACGCGTCGGCGCGCAGAGCATTGACGGCAGCAGCGTGCTCTCTTTTTCCATTTTCAGGAGCTGCGGCTGTCCGTTTTGCATGATCGCAACCGAGCAGTTTGCCGTACCGTAGTCAAATCCAATAAACACGATTAATCCCCATGCCGGTGAGAAGGGGCGAGACTTTAGCGGAATGCCTGTCCGCCGACAACAGGAATATGAAAGCAAGGCAAAACAGGGGCTTTCCGTTTATGCTGATAACAATAAAAAAGGAGCAGCGATGTATACCCTGACCTGGCAACCCCCTTACGACTGGCAGTGGATGTTTGGCTTTCTCGGCGCGCGTGCGGTGACGGGCATTGAAACCGTCACGCACGACTACTATGAGCGCAGTTTTGCCTGCGACGGCCATCAGGGGATATTTCGCGTGACGCCGGAGATCGCCACCCATACGCTGACCGTGACGCTCAGCCCGGGGTTAGTTCCGGTTGCGCAGACGTGTCTTGAACGCATCGCACGCCTGTTCGACCTTGCCTGCAACCCGCAGCAGGTCGCGGATACGCTGGGGGATCTCGGCGCTGCCCGGCCCGGCTTGCGTTTGCCGGGGGCGATGGATGCGTATGAGCAGGGCGTCCGGGCGATCCTCGGGCAACTGGTGAGCGTGGCGATGGCGGCGAAACTGGCTTCCCGCGTGGTCGCCCTGTGCGGGGAGCCGGTGAAGGATGCACCGGGTTATGTCTGCTTTCCCTCCCCGGAAGCGCTGGCCTCAGCCGATCCTTTAGCGCTCAAAGCGCTCGGGATGCCGGTAAAACGCGCGGAGTCGCTGATTCATCTGGCGCAGTCGGTCGTCGACGGGGCGTTTCCGCTGACGCCGCCTGAGGACGTTGAGGCAAGTATGAAGGCGCTACAGCAGCGGCCGGGCATCGGGCGCTGGACGGCAAATTACCTGGCCCTGCGTGGCTGGCAGGCGAAAGATGTGTTTCTTCCGGATGATTATCTGATTAAGCAACGCTTCGCCGGGATGACGCCCGCGCAGATTCGGCGTTACGCCGAGCGCTGGCAGCCGTGGCGCTCCTACGCGCTGCTGCACATCTGGTATACCGACGGCTGGAAGCCGTCAGTTGATGGCGAAATAGCTGGTGTTGAGCAGTAGATCCAGCGGCTGCGGCTCGGCGATGGTGTCGCCATAGATAAAATCAATGCCGATGCCGGAAAGCGTATCCATCATGATGGGCTGGTTACAGGGGCCAGCAATGGTTTTCATCCCCAGACGCTGTGCGTGGCCCTGAACGATGGTCACCATCATCTCATCCATCAGATTGCCATACACGTTGCTCACCACCTCGGCGTCCAGCATCAGATAATCGGCCATGTTCGGGCTCAGGTGGGAGAAGACGTTCATGTCGCGCCCTATCTGGCTGAAGATCACCCGGCAGCCCGCCTGGCGAAGCTTTTGTAACCCTCGCTGCAGATTCTCATCCGGGTTACACACCGCGTCGGCTGCGATGACCAGATGCAGCAGACGGCCCGGCATAGGGCTGTTTTCGAGCAGGTCGAGAAGTTCATCGACAAGTGTCACGCTGGCTAAACCGGCCGCAGAAAGCGGCAGAGCTATCCCCATCCCTTTACGGGCAACCTGTGCAGCAGAGGTGCGGAAAAACTCACCAAAGATTCGTCTGTCGAGGGCGTGCAGCAGCTCAGGCTCCGCGAGGCCAGAACGGAAGGCGTGCTCCTCCTGGACTTCACCCTGGCTGGTCCACAAGCGTAGCGAAATCAGCCAGAAATTACAGCTTTCCGGTATGCGCGGGGAGGCGACGCTGCGGGCGATCATCATCAGGTGATTGTCTTTAATCATGTGCCACTGTTCGTCCAGCGACATCATGCTGCGCGCGCTCAGATCCCGCTCCTGCTGCGGTTCGTATACCGTCACGATGCCGCGACCGCTGTTCTTCGAGGCATAACAGGCAATATCCGCCTGCGACATCACCTCTGACGCCAGGTGGTTATGTTCATCAATCAGCGTAATACCCGCGCTGGCCCCAATCCGGTGCAGGCGGCCTTCCCACATAAAGTGATAGTCATTGATGGTATGGATCAGGCGACCGGTGATATAGCGCGCGCTCTCAATATTGCAGTCCGGCAGCAGCAGCCCAAACTCGTCGCCGCCCAGGCGCGCCAGCACGTCGCTGGAGCGAAGCAGGGTTAGCATCATGGAGGAAAGTTCCCGCAGCAGGGCATCTCCCGCCGCATGGCCTGCGGTATCATTGACGGCTTTGAAGCGGTCCAGATCGATGAAGACCAGCGCATGACGCTGACGCGTCTCACGAACGGTTTGCAGAAGTCGTTTGAGATGGTTTTCGAAGCTGACCCGGTTTGCCAGGTGGGTGAGGGCATCGTGCGACGCGCTGTAGCTCAGCTGACGCAGCATTTTGCGCGACTCGGTCACGTCCTGAATAACGATAACCGAGCCAATACTGTGCCCATCAAGGGTGCTGAGTGGCGTAATGCTGTAGTGGATATCAAACGATCCGCCTGTGCGGCAGTTCAGCACCACGTCCTGGTCGATATCGGAGCGTGAAATATCGCCGCTGTGAATGTTCTCCATCAACTGTCCCCGTTCTCCGAAGGTGATGTGTAACACCTTCAGGATCGGCTGGCCGATGGCCTCGGTCTGCAGCCAGCCACTCATCTTCTCGGCGACAGGGTTCATAAAGGTGACGTTCATGTCGATATCGGTGCAGAGCACCGCTTCGCCGATGGAGTCGAGCGTGATGTGCAGACGTTCTTTTTCCTGGAACAGCGCTTCGTTAAGCTCCTTCACCTCGGTCATGTCCATGTTGATGCCGAGTAAACGTTCCACTTCACCCTCTTTATTCAGCACCCGATTTGCCAGGGAGCGAATATGGCGTACGCCTTCCTTCACGCGGATACGGAATTCAAGCTTAAACGGCAGACGAGAGACCAGAGAATCCCGCAGCACCTGCTCCGCATGGGCGCGATCCTCTGGCAACATTCTGTCGTGCCAGAGTTGCCAGGTGGGCTTGATGTGCGGCGGAATTTCATACAGCTCAAACATCCGCTTATCCCAGCTGATGATGTCAGGCTGCAGATCCCACTCCCAGATGCCGATGCCGCCCGCTTCGTTGGCCAGCGTAATGCGCTCCATCAGACGCTTGTTGACCCACTCGGTCTGCTTCAGGTCGTTAATGTCTTCAATCTGGGCAATAAAATAGAGCGGTGAGCCGTCGGCATGGCGCACGACGGAGACGGCCAGAAGCGCCCAGACGACTTCCCCGTTGCGCGTGTAATAGCGCTTTTCGAGGGTGTAGGTGTTGATCTCGCCGTTGACCAGTTGCTCCAGCTGTTCCAGGTCGGTATGCAAATCTTCCGGCCAGGTCAACTGCTGGAAGGTGAGCGACTGTAGCTCGGTCTGACTGTAACCGAGGAAGTTGCACAGTGCCTTGTTAGCCTGAAGCCACTGGCCCTCTATGCTGACTAACGCCATACCGATGGCGGAATACTCCATCGCATTGCGAAAGCGCTCTTCGCTTTCGGTGATGTGTTTGCGCTCGGCACGGAAGGCATACATCACCATGGTCATCACGTTAGCGGGAAGGAGCAGCATCAGGAACGGCAGCCACGGCGCGTTCATCATCGGCCCGGCATGTTGGGTGGTCAGCGCCGAAGGGTTATGGGCAATCATCAGTGAAACGACCATCACGGTAACCAGAAACACCATGAACGCTTCCATCCGCGGCAAGCGCACGGCGCTCCACATAAGCAATACGATCACGCAGGTAAAGGGCCACGGCAGCCAGGTGATGGCAGCCCAACTGAGGGCCAGCGTCACGGCCATGGTAACCAGCGTTTCGAGCAGTAATCGCGGGTCACGGTGACGGAGCAGGTAATGGGATTTAAACAGCAGTCCAAGAGGCACCAGCGCCAGCGCACCGATGGATTCGGACAACACCCAAACGATGAAATTACGCAGCGGCTCAGGGCCGGGGACCAGAAACGTCACCAGAATACCGCCCACCAGCGGCGGCACCAGCGCGCTGCCAATGGCCAGGCGGATCCAGTCGTTTAAATTTTGCAGCGGGTTATACCACGGAAGCAGCTTGCGCAGTAATACGGCGCCGATGACGGCCTCGATAACGTTTATTGCGGTGTAGGTGAGGTTTATCGATGCCCAGGAGAACAACATCCACGAGGCCAGAATATTGCCAAACGAACAGGCCAGGGCGATCCCGGGCCACATTTTTCCTGCATGGCGGTAAAACGCCACCATCATAATGGCGGTGGGAAACCAGAGCGGCGCCAGCAGGGTACCGAAGCGGGTAAGCTCCAGCGAAAATAAGGTAAAGATAAAGGTGACCAGGCCCAGACAGACAAGTCGCAATAAAGGATGTGGGGTGGTAACCAAAACCCGCTGGTATTGTTTATTCATTACCGCTTTATCCAGAGACGCCATGCCGTCAGGAGAGAAGTGCGCACGAGTGAATTTGATAATTTGGTTTATGCTAGTACAAACAATTTACAATTCATATGGCGGCTGCTCATAATTTGACATCATAGAGTTATTAAATAGTTACTCGCTAAAAAATTCCTGTTAAACGCTGAAAAAACGGCCACTTAAATTTCTCTCAGGGAGCAATGCGCCACTTTTCAGCCTGTCTCGCAGAACCTGCGCATTCGACTGGTATCACGCCCGCGAAATCCCTATAATTGCCGCGTTTGACGCTCCGGCGTCGTCCTTCCTTAACATCCAGGTTATTCAGGTCGCTAAATTTATGACTGATAAGTCTCATCAGTGCGTCATTATAGGCATCGCCGGCGCATCGGCTTCAGGTAAAAGTCTAATTGCCAGTACGCTTTATCGCGAACTGCGTGAACAAGTAGGTGATGAGCACATCGGCGTCATTCCCGAAGACAGCTATTACAAAGATCAATCCCATCTGTCGATGGAAGAGCGCGTAAAAACCAACTACGACCACCCGAATGCGATGGATCACAGTTTACTGTTCCAGCATTTAGAAGCCCTCAAGAGCGGCCAGGCTATTGAACTGCCCGTTTACAGTTACGTAGAACACACCCGCACCCAGGAAACGATCCGCATCGAGCCAAAGAAGGTTATTATCCTTGAAGGCATCCTGCTCCTGACCGACGCCCGCCTGCGCGAATCCATGAACTTCTCCATCTTCGTCGATACCCCGTTGGACATCTGCCTGATGCGCCGCATCAAGCGTGACGTTAACGAGCGCGGCCGTTCGATGGACTCCGTCATGGCGCAATACCAGAAAACGGTCCGTCCGATGTTCCTGCAGTTTATTGAACCATCCAAACAATACGCCGATATCATCGTCCCTCGCGGGGGCAAAAACCGCATTGCGATTGATATCTTAAAAGCGAAAATCAGTCAGTTTTTTGAATAAGCCGCGCTAATTGTGTACCGTTCAGAGATAACCTGGTTTTACCCTGAGTGTTTAAGGCCTCAGGGTACGATGCATGAAAGGAGAAAGTGCCATGCGTCTTTGCGATCGCGATATTGAAGCCTGGCTGGATGAAGGCCGTTTGTCTATTACCCCGCGTCCCCCGGTGGAGCGTATCAATGGGGTGACCGTTGATGTACGGTTGGGGAATAAATTCCGCACATTTAGTGGCCACACTGCGCCGTTCATCGACCTCAGCGGGCCGAAGGATGAAGTCAGCGCCGCGCTCGATCGCGTTATGAGTGATGAAATCGTCATTGACGAAGGCGAAGCTTTTTTTCTGCATCCAGGCGAACTGGCGCTGGCGGTGACGTATGAATCCGTGACCCTGCCTGCGGATCTCGTCGGCTGGCTTGATGGCCGTTCTTCTCTGGCCCGCCTGGGGCTAATGGTTCACGTCACCGCGCACCGTATCGACCCAGGCTGGTCCGGCCGTATCGTGCTGGAGTTCTTCAACGCCGGCAAACTGCCGCTGGCGCTGCGCCCCGGAATGATGATTGGTGCGTTAAGCTTTGAACCGCTGACCGGCCCGGCAGACAGGCCTTACAACCGCCGCCAGGACGCAAAATACCGCGACCAGCAGGGTGCGGTTGCCAGCCGTATTGATAAAGACTGATCGTTAGTCCACTGAGGATGCCATGAGAAGAGTTCTGACAACGCTGATGATTTTGCTGGTGGTGCTGGTTGCTGGCCTTTCGGCGTTGGTTCTGCTGGTTAACCCGAATGATTTCCGCGCTTATATGGTGCGGCAGGTCGAGGCACGCAGTGGTTACCAACTGAAGCTTGACGGGCCGCTGCGCTGGCACGTCTGGCCACAGCTCAGCATTCTCTCTGGCCGCATGTCGTTAACCGCACCGGGCGCCGCACAGCCGCTGGTCTCTGCGGACAACATGCGTCTTGACGTGGCGCTGATCCCGCTTATTTCCCATCAGCTGCAGGTTAACCAGGTGATGCTGAAGGGCGCGGTCATTCAGCTTACCCCGCAAACCGAAGCCGTGCGCGACGCGAATGCGCCGGTCGCGCCGCGCGAGAATACCTTACCGGATGAACCGTCCGATACGGGCTGGTCGTTTGATATAGGCAAACTGAAAGTTGCCGATAGCGTGCTGGTGTTCCAGCATGAGGATCAGGAGCAGGTCACCGTTCGCAACATCAACCTGCAGATGGAGCAGGATGAACACCATCTTGCGTCGCTGGAATTTAGCGGACGGGTGAATCGCGACCAGCGGGATCTGACCCTCTCGTTGAATGCAAATGTGAATGCGTCGGACTACCCGCATCAGCTCACGGCTGACATCCAGCAGCTTAACTGGCAGCTGACGGGGGCGGATCTCCCTACCCAGGGGATCGCCGGACAGGGGACGCTGCAGGCCGTATGGCGCGAAGAACAAAAACAGCTGGCGCTGGATAACCTCAATCTGCAGGCCAACGACAGCAGCCTGAAGGGGCAGGCGAGCGTCACGCTTGACGAAAAGCCGAAGTGGGTGCTGAACCTGCAGTTTGACAAGCTCAACCTGGAGAACATCCTGCCACCGCTGCCGGCAAGCGCAACGGACAGCGATGCGACCCAGACGGGGCAAAGCCAGTCACCGGTGTCGCGTCCGGTTATCTCGTCTAACCTTGAACAGCCTGACTATAACGTTTTGCGCGGCTTCACCGCCGATATTGCGCTGAAAGCCAACAGCGTGCGCTGGCGCGGCATTGATTTTACCGACGTGAGCGGCAAGATGTTCAACCACAACGGGTTGCTGGCGATCTCCGAACTGAGCGGCAAAATGGGGGCAGGGCATCTTTCGCTGCCAGGAACGCTGGACGTGCGTAAGGACGTTGCCAGCGCTGAATTCCAGCCGCGCCTCGACAACGTTGAGATTGGCAGCATCCTCAAAGCCTTTAACTATCCGATATCCCTGACGGGGCAGTTAACGCTGGCGGGGGATTTCTCAGGCACCAAAATTGATGCCAACGCCTTCCGCCGGGAGTGGCAGGGTGAAGCGCACGTTGACCTGAAAGATTCCCGTATGGAGGGGCTCAACTTCCAGCAGCTTGTCCAGCAGGCGGTGGAGCGCAGCAGCGATGTTAAAGCGCAGGAAAACTACGACAGCGCAACGCGCCTCGACAGCTTCACCACGGATCTGACGCTGGATAACGGGATACTGACCCTTGCCGGGATGCAGGGAACCTCGTCCATGTTGTCGTTAACCGGAGAAGGCTCGCTGGATCTGGTCAAAGAGACGGCGGACACGCGCTTTAACGTCCGGGTACTTTCCGGCTGGCAGGGCGAAAGCAAGCTGATTGATTTCCTTAAAGAGACACCGGTTCCGCTTAGCGTATACGGCAAATGGCAGGCGCTGAACTACAGCCTTCAGGTGGATCAGATCCTGCGTAAGCATCTGCAGGATGAAGCGAAGCGTCGGCTTAACAGCTGGGCGGATCGTAATAAAGATTCCCAGAATGGCAAGGATGTGAAGAAGCTGCTGGATAAGCTTTGAGGTTCGTGGTGCCGGGTGGCGGCTACGCCTTACCCGGCTGCCAGTGCGGCCTGATGCGCTCACCCCAGCCCTCTCCCACGGGAGAGGGAGCAAACCCTAAAACGGCAACCTGGTTGCCGTTTTGTTTTATCTATACCTCAAAATCCAGCTCTTCCTCATCCCGCAGTGGAATAAGCTGCACTTTCTGCACGCGATGGTTTTCAATCTGCAGGGTTTTAAGCAGATAGTCGCCCACCTGAACCTCTTCCCCTGTCTGCGGGATGCGCTGTAAATACTCCATCAGCAGGCCGGCAATGGTGTGGTATTCCCGTTTTTCGTCCAGCGGCAGCGGCACGTACTGCACCAGGTCTTCCAGCGGCATGTGGCCGTTGGCCGTCCACGAGCCGTCCGCGTTTTTCTGGATGTCGTGGCGGGCATCAATCTCATCCACCTCGTTTGGCAGATTACCGGCGATAGTTTCCATCACGTCGCTGAGCGTGACCAGCCCTTCCACCGAACCAAACTCATCCACCACGAAGGCAAAGTGCGTGCGCGCGTTGCGAAATTGCTCAAGGGCAGAGAGCAGCGGTAGCCCTTCCGGGAAGACCAGCGGCTGGCGCACCAGCGCGCGCAGGTTGAGCGGCTCGCCGCGAAGCTGCTGCTGGAGCAGGTCAATAACGTGCACCACGCCCAGCAGCTCCTCTTCCTCTTCACCGCCGGTCACTACCACGCGGGTATGCTGATTCTTATCCAGCAGGGCGCGGACCCGATCTTCCGGTGCCGTGAGGTCAATATGCTCAATGTCATGCCGGGAAGTCATGATGCTGCTCACCGTGCGCTGATTGAGGTTGAGCACCCGCTCGATCATCAGCCGCTCCTGTGGGTTAAAGATCTGCCCGTCGCTGTGATCGGCAAGCAGGGCGGAGGATTCGGCGTCCAGCTCGGCATCCTCTTTCCTGCCGCTCAGCAGGCGCATGACGGTTTCGGCCGTGCGCTGGCGCAGGGTCTGATTCGCGGAGAGAAACCGGCGGCGGTTAAATATCGCCAGCTGGTTGAGCGCTTCAATCATGACGGAGAAGCCAATGGCGGCGTACAGGTAACCTTTCGGAATATGGAACCCGAAGCCGTCGGCGACCAGGCTGAAGCCGATCATCAACAGGAAGCTGAGACAGAGGATCACGATGGTCGGGTGGCTGTTCACAAAGCGGGTCAGCGCTTTGCTCGCCATCACCATCAGCGTGATGGCGATGATCACCGCAGCCATCATGACGGCCAGATGGTCCACCATCCCGACGGCGGTAATCACCGAATCCAGAGAGAAGACGGCATCGAGCACCACAATTTGCGCCACCACCGGCCAGAATCTTGCCCCACGTCGCTGGGTCGGGTTCTCGCTGTCTTTGCCTTCGAGCCGCTCGTTAAGCTCCACCGTGGCTTTGAACAGCAGGAACAGCCCGCCGAAGAGCATGATCAGGTCGCGGGCGCTAAAGCTCAGACCGCGAACGGAGAACAGAGGCTGAGTGAGCGTGACCATCCAGGAGATAGAGGCCAGCAGCAGTAAACGCATCACCATCGCCAGCAGCAGACCCGTCACGCGCGCGCGGTCGCGCTGGGAAGGGGGCAGTTTTTCAGCGAGGATGGCGATAAAGACCAGATTATCAATCCCGAGCACTAATTCGATGACGACCAGCGTCACCAGCCCGGCCCAGATTGATGGATCGGCAATCCATTCCATAGTAATAGCAATACCTTCTGTTATATGACGAATGTCACACTTCGATCATGGATAAAGCTGGGGGAAAATGCAATGTCGGGCTGAGATTTCTCTTAATACGAAGCGTAAAAAAGAGAGCAATCTCAGGTGGGTGTAAATAAGCGAAATACGCATATTTTATTATTATGAAAACATTTTAGGATATATCGCAGGTAATGATATTTGCTCTCTTTTTGTCAATATAAAGAAAATCCTAAAAGGTCAAAACTTTGCTCTTAATATTAATCTTAAAAACAGATATTAGGACAGTTGTCTCCTTGCCTGCTATTAGGTTAGCTGCAACAATTCTCCCAGCATCAAATGTTAAATCTTGTTGTTGCTATTATTGTTTTGGTCTTCGGAATGGCCATTCATTATCCGCTGTGTATTTCAAGCGGCTGAAATATTGCCAGAAGACCTTACTCAAGAGGGTGTCTATCCATAACACATTGTTTAGTCAGTGGATTGGTAACTGAAAGCCAAGGGCGGTAGCGTGCCTGAAAGCGTGTGAATCAGCCTCGATTATTCTGTCAATAGCCAATGGATGAATAAGCTTTTTTTAGGACTGATGCCAGTTATATTTCTATTTGATTAACTGCATGCTGAAACCCAATACGTCTCAAGCTTATTTAAATTGCACAGGATAATTACTCTGCCAAAGTGATAAATAATCAATGATGAAATCCAAAATGAAATTGATGCCATTATTGGTGTCTGTGACCTTGATGAGTGGTTGCACGGTCTTTCCCGGCAGCAATATGTCAACAATGGGTAAGGATGTGATCAAGCAACAGGATGCCGATTTTGATCTCGACAAAATGGTGAATGTTTATCCACTTACGCCACGTCTGGTCGAACAATTACGTCCACGTCCGAATGTTGCCCAGCCGAATATGTCTCTGGACCAGGAAATTGCCTCCTATCAGTATCGCGTGGGGCCGGGCGACGTGATCAACGTGACAGTCTGGGATCACCCTGAACTGACCACGCCAGCGGGCCAGTACCGCAGCTCAAGCGACACCGGGAACTGGGTACAGTCAGATGGCACCATGTTCTATCCGTACATTGGTAAAGTGCATGTCGCCGGGAAAACGCTCGCCGAAATCCGTAGTGATATTACCGGCCGCTTAGCGCAGTACATTGCCGACCCGCAGGTGGACGTTAATATCGCCGCATTCCGCTCGCAAAAAGCCTATATCTCCGGTCAGGTGAACAAATCCGGCCAGCAGGCCATCACCAACGTTCCGCTCACCGTTCTGGACGCCATTAACGCCGCGGGCGGCCTAACCGACGGCGCCGACTGGCGCAACGTGGTGCTGACCCACAACGGCAAAGAGCAGCGCATTTCGCTGCAGGCGCTGATGCAAAACGGCGACCTGACCCAGAACCGCCTGCTCTATCCGGGCGATATTCTCTACGTACCGCGCAACGACGATCTGAAAGTCTTCGTGATGGGTGAAGTGAAGAAACAAAGCACCCTCAAAATGGACTTCAGCGGCATGACCCTGACCGAAGCCCTGGGTAATGCAGAAGGTATCGATCTGACCACGTCCAATGCGACCGGTATCTTCGTCATCCGTCCGCTGAAAGGTGAAGGCAGTGCGAAGGGCAAAATTGCCAACATCTACCAGCTGGATATGTCCGATGCGACGTCTCTGGTGATGGCGACGGAGTTCCGTCTCCAGCCTTACGATGTGGTGTACGTCACCACCGCGCCGGTTGCCCGCTGGAACCGTCTGATCAACCAGTTGCTGCCAACCATCAGTGGCGTTCGCTACATGACGGATACGGCGCGCGACATTCATACCTGGTAATCCGCGATGTTTAACAAAATTCTGGTGGTATGCGTGGGGAACATTTGCCGTTCCCCTACGGCTGAACGGCTGTTGAAACAGTACCAGCCTGAGTTAACGGTCGATTCCGCAGGGCTGGGCGCGCTGGTGGGCAAAGGTGCCGACGAGCGCGCAACGAGCGTGGCCCGCGATCATAACCTCTCTCTTGACGGGCATATCGCCCGCCAGGTCACCGGCCGCATGTGCCGGGAGTATGACCTGATTCTGGCAATGGAAAAACGCCATATTCATGCGCTATGCGATATCGCTCCGGAGATGCGCGGCAAGGTGATGCTGTTTGGTCACTGGGACAATGAACGCGAAATTCCCGATCCGTATCGCAAAAGCCATGAGGCCTTCGAGGCGGTTTACACCTTACTTGACCAGTCTGCCCAACAGTGGGCGCAGGCACTGAAAGCTCAGCAGGGATAACAATGACAGAAAAAACAAAACCTTCTGCCGCCCCGACTTCGGGCAGTGATGAAATTGATATTGGTCGCCTGGTCGGCACGGTTATCGAGGCAAAGTGGTGGGTGCTTGGCATTACCGCCGTCTTTGCCGCGGCGGCCGTTATCTATACGCTCTTTGCGACGCCTATCTACAGCGCCGACGCGCTGGTGCAGATTGAACAGAACACCGGCAACTCGCTGGTGCAGGATATCGGCTCCGCGCTGGCGAACAAGCCGCCGGCGTCCGACGCTGAAATTCAGCTGATCCAGTCGCGTCTGGTACTGGGCAAAACGGTTCACGACCTCGGCCTTGACATCTCCGTCACCAAAAATACGTTCCCGATCTTTGGTGCCGGCTGGGATCGTCTGATGGGGCGCAGCAATGACACCGTGAAGGTGACTGACTTTGTGCTGCCGAAAGGGGCAGGGGATCAAACCTTTACCCTGACGGTGCTTGGCCCGAAACAGTATCAGCTGACCAGCGATGCGGGCTTTAGCGCGCGCGGCGAAGTGGGGCAGATGCTGACCAAAGATGGCGTTAGCATGATGGTCACCGCCATCAACGCTCAGGAGGGGGGGGAATTTACCGTCACCAAATTCTCCACGCTGGGCATGATCAACAATCTGCAAAATAACCTGACCGTCACTGAAAACGGTAAGGACACCGGCGTGCTGAGCATGACCTTTACCGGTGAAGATAAGGATCAAATCCGCGACATCCTGAACAGCATTACCCGCAACTACCTTGAGCAGAACGTCGAGCGCAAGTCGGCGGAAGCGGCGAAAAGCCTGGCGTTCCTCTCTAAACAGCTCCCGGAAGTGCGTGCCCGTCTGGACGATGCCGAGAACAAGCTGAACGCCTTCCGTCAGGATAAAGACTCCGTCGACCTGCCGCTGGAGGCCAAATCGGTTCTCGACTCCATGGTGAATATTGATGCGCAGCTCAACGAGCTGACCTTCAAAGAGGCGGAGATTTCCAAGCTTTACACCAAACGCCACCCGGCTTACCGCACGCTGCTGGAAAAACGCCGTACCCTTGAAGAGGAGAAGGCGAAGCTGAACGACCGCGTGACCGCGATGCCGAAAACGCAGCAGGAGATCGTGCGCCTGACTCGCGACGTGGAGTCCGGACAGCAGGTTTACATGCAGCTGCTGAACAAACAGCAGGAGCTGAAAATCACCGAGGCCAGCACCGTGGGTGATGTGCGCATCGTTGACCCGGCCATTACCCAGCCTGGCGTGCTGAAACCGAAGAAAGCGCTGATTATTCTCGGCAGCATTATTCTTGGCCTGATGCTCTCTATCGTCGGCGTGCTGCTGCGCTCGCTGTTCAACCGCGGCATCGAAAGCCCGCAGGTGCTGGAAGAGAACGGGATCAACGTTTACGCCAGCATCCCGCTCTCCGAGTGGCAAAAATCCCGTGACAGCGTCAAGACCATCAAGGGCGTTAAGCGTTACAAACAGAGCCAGCTGCTGGCCGTGGGTAACCCAACCGACCTGGCGATTGAAGCGATACGCAGCCTGCGTACCAGCCTGCACTTCGCCATGATGCAGGCTAAAAACAACGTACTGATGTTAACCGGCGTCAGCCCGTCTATCGGTAAGACCTTTGTGTGCGCCAACCTGGCGGCCGTGGTCAGCCAGACCAACAAGCGCGTGCTGCTGATCGACTGCGATATGCGTAAGGGCTACACCCACGAGCTGCTGGGCACCAACAACGTGAACGGTCTGTCGGAAATCCTGCTGGGTCAGGGGGAGATTAGCCAGAGCGCCAAGCCGACCTCGATTCCGAGATTCGACCTGATCCCACGTGGTCAGGTGCCGCCGAACCCGTCTGAACTGCTGATGAGCGAACGCTTCACCCAACTGATTGAGTGGGCGAGCAAACACTATGACCTGGTGCTGATCGATACGCCGCCGATTCTGGCCGTGACCGATGCGGCCGTGGTGGGGCGCCATGCGGGCACCACGCTGATGGTGGCACGCTATGCGGTGAATACCCTGAAAGAAGTGGAAACCAGCCTGAGCCGCTTCGAGCAGAACGGGATTGAAGTGAAAGGGGTGATCCTGAACTCCATCTTCCGCCGCGCGACCGGGTACCAGGATTACGGCTATTACGAGTACGAATACAAGTCTGACAGTAAATAACAAAACACACCCCACACCCCTCACCCTAACCCTCTCCCCTGAGGGGAGAGGGGACCGTTCGGTGCGGGAGTTTGGGTACGAACATAATGACGACCACTGACTGCCTTTCACCCTCTCCCCTCCGGGGAGAGGGCCGGGGTGAGGGGAAAAATATGACCACACAACGCCCTTTGATTTCTATCTATATGCCGACATGGAACCGTCAGCAGCTGGCGATCCGCGCAATCAAGTCGGTCTTACGTCAGGATTACGATAACTGGGAACTGATCGTCGTGGATGACTGTTCCTCCTCGTATGAACAGCTGCAAAAATTTGTTACCGATCTCAACGACCCGCGCGTGATGTACACGCACAACGCCATCAACTCCGGGGCCTGTGCGGTGCGAAATCAGGCAATTATGCAGGCCAAAGGGCAGTATCTGACCGGCATCGACGACGATGACGAATGGACGCCGAACCGCCTGTCCGTCTTCCTGTCGCATAAAGAGCAACTGGTTACGCACGCGTTTCTGTATGCCAACGACTACGTGTGTCAGGGCGAGGTGTATTCGCAGCCTGCCAGCCTGCCGCTGTATCCGAAATCACCGTACTCTCGCCGCCTGTTCTACAAGCGCAACATTATCGGCAATCAGGTCTTTACCTGGGCGTGGCGCTTTAAAGAGTGCCTGTTCGATACCGAACTGAAGGCCGCGCAGGATTACGATATCTTCCTGCGCATGGTGGTGGAATACGGTGAGCCGTGGAAAGTGGAAGAGGCCACGCAGATCCTGCACATCAACCACGGGGAGATGCAGATCACCTCCTCGCCGAAGAAGTTCTCCGGCTATTTCCATTTTTACCGCAAGCACAAGGACAAGTTTGACCGTGCCAGCCGTAAATATCAGCTCTTTACCCTGTATCAGATCCGCAACAAGCGCATGAACTGGCGCACGTTGCTGACGCTGCTCTCCGTGCGTAACGGCAAGCGTCTGGCCGACGGGCTTCGGGGGAAATAATGTTTCTGGAAGATTGCCGCGCAAACAGCTGGAGCCTGCGCCCGTGCTGCATGGTTCTGGCGTACCGCATCGCGCACTTTTGCTCGGTGTGGCGCAAGAAAAATGTACTGAACAACATCTGGGCGGCCCCCGTGCTGGTGCTGTACCGCATCATCACCGAATGCTTTTTTGGGTATGAGATTCAGGCTGCGGCCACCATTGGCCGCCGCTTTACCATCCATCACGGCTATGCGGTGGTGATCAACAAGTTCGTGGTCGCCGGAGATGATTTCACCATTCGTCATGGGGTCACCATTGGCAACCGTGGGCCTGACAGCCTGGCCTGCCCGGTCATCGGCAACAATGTCGAGCTGGGCGCGAACGTGGTGGTTATTGGCGACATTACGATAGGTAACAACGTGACGATCGGGGCGGGCAGCGTGGTGCTGGACAGCATCCCCGATAACGCGCTGGTGGTGGGAGAGAAAGCCCGCGTGAAGGTGATTAAATGAACATTCTGCAATTTAACGTGCGCCTCGCAGAAGGCGGGGCGGCAGGCGTGGCGCTGGATCTGCACCAGCGCGCGCTGCAAAAAGGACTCCAGTCTCGTTTTATTTACGGCTATGGCAAAGGCGGCAAAAAAAGCGTCAGCCACGATAACTATCCGCAGGTGCACAAGCACACGCCGCGTCTGACCTCTGTTGCGAACATTGCGCTGTTCCGCCTGTTTAACCGCGATCTGTTTGGCAACCTCAACAGTCTTTATCGCACCGTGACCCGCACATCGGGCCCGGTTGTGCTGCATTTCCACGTGCTGCACAGCTACTGGCTGAATCTGGAAGAGGTGGTGGCGTTTTGTCAGAAGGTGCAGGCCCACAAGCCTGACACTCGCTTCGTCTGGACGCTGCACGATCACTGGAGCGTGACCGGACGCTGCGCGTTTACCGACGGCTGCGAAGGCTGGAAAGATAACTGCCAGAAATGCCCGACATTAAGCAATTACCCGCCGGTGAAGGTGGATCGCGCGCATCAGCTGGTAGACGGAAAGCGCCAGCTGTTCCGCGACATGCTCTCGCTCGGCTGCACGTTTATCTCCCCGAGCCAGCACGTAGCCGATGCCTTCAACAGCCTGTATGGGGCAGGGCGCTGTCAGATTATCAATAACGGCATCGACGTGGCGACGGAAGCCATCCTGGCCGAGCTGACCCCGGTGGCGGACACCGCGGGTAAACCGAAAATCGCCATCGTTGCGCATGACCTGCGTTATGACGGTAAAACCAACCAGCAACTGGTGCGCGACATGATGGCGCTGGGTGACAGGATCGAGCTTCATACTTTCGGCAAGTTTTCCCCGTTCGAAGGGGCCAACGTGGTGAACCACGGGTTTGAGACCGACAAGCGCAAGCTGATGAGCGCCCTCAACGGTATGGACGCGCTGGTGTTCAGCTCCCGCGTGGATAACTACCCGCTGATCCTCTGCGAAGCGCTCTCCATCGGCGTGCCGGTGATTGCCACCCACAGCGATGCGGCGCGTGAAGTGCTGGAAAAATCCGGCGGGAAAACCTTCGCCGAGCAGGAGGTCCTGCCCCTGGTGCAGCTGCCGAAGGCGCAGATCGCCGAGGCCGTTTTTGGCACTGACCTGGAATCGTTCCGCAACCACAGCCGCAAGGCCTACAGTGGACAACAGATGCTGGAGGAGTATGTCTCGTTCTATCAGAATCTGTAGTTATCTGCTGCTGCCGCTGATCTACCTGCTGGTCAACGTCAAAATTGCCCAGCTCGGCGAAAGCTTCCCGATAACCATCGTGACCTTCCTGCCCGTTTTGCTTCTTCTGTATGTCGATAAAATCAACCTGAAGAAGCTGATGATTGCCCTGGGGCTGGGCACGGGCCTGACGCTGTTTAACTACATCTTTGGCCAGTCGCTGGATGCCAGTAAATACGTCACGTCGACCATGCTGTTTGTTTATATCGTCATTATTATTGGCATGGTCTGGAGTATTCGCTTCAAAACTATTTCACCGCACAATTATAGGAAAATCCTCAGGTTCTTTTATATTGCCGTTGCGTTAATTGTTATGCTTGCCGCACTGGAAATGGCGCAAATTATTTTGACCGGTGGCAGCAGCCTGATGGAGATAATTTCGAAATATCTCATTTACAGTAACAGCTATGTGCTGAACTTCATTAAGT
The DNA here is from genome assembly GCF_056673305.1 of Enterobacter sp. MG-EB028. Lineage (NCBI taxonomy): Bacteria > Pseudomonadati > Pseudomonadota > Gammaproteobacteria > Enterobacterales > Enterobacteriaceae > Enterobacter > Enterobacter sp. MG-EB028. Next base: position 3,135,606 of record NZ_CP195079.1, on the reverse strand, counting down.
TTGGCGGGAAGCGTACGACGGCACTCTATTTTGAACCAGCGTTTTTCGCTCTGGCGTTAATCTCAATTTGGCTCAGCATCAAACAGTTTGGTATCAAAACGCCTAAGACCGATGCTATGATTCTTGCAGGAATCGTTCTGTCTGGATCGTTCTCAGGGGTAATGACGTTTATCCTGTTTTACCTGCTGGAGTGGGCGTTCCAGTACCTGAACAAAGATGCGATTAAGAAAAAACTGCCGTTGGCGATTATCTCCCTGACGGTATTTATGGTCGGCGTGATATTTGCCTTCCCGTACATCTCAGAACGTCTGGGAGATTTGGGAACGGAAGGGTCATCGTCCTATTATCGCATCATTGGTCCGCTGGTGATGGTGGGTTATTCCTTAACCCATATTGATGGTGTAGTAAGATTCGGCTCACTTTATGAATATGTTGCATCATTCGGAATCTTTAACGGTGCGGATGTCGGTAAAACCATAGACAATGGTCTGTATCTGTTAATTATTTATTTTTCATGGTTCGCCGTACTGTTGACGCTGTGGTATCTGTTTAAAGTTTTCAAAATGATGATCAACGCGTTTGGTGATAACCAGAACTTTCGCGTGCAGCTTTATCTTTTTACGCCGGTGTCGCTGTTTTTTACCGGGTCAATATTTAGCCCGGAATATGCTTTCTTGATTGTCTGTCCGTTTATTTTGCGCAAGGCGCTTAATATTACGAACGTATGACGAAATGAGGTGATTTATGTTTCTTAGCGTCATTACTGTCGCTTTTCGTAATTACGAAGGGGTAGTAAAAACCTGGCGCTCGCTGCGCAACCTGGCGCGCGATCCGAGCCTCACCTTTGAGTGGATTGTGGTCGACGGCGGCTCGAACGATGGCACGGCGGAGTTTCTGGAAAAACTCAACGGTGAGTTCAACTTACGCTACATCAGCGAGAAAGATAAAGGCATCTACGATGCGATGAATAAAGGCATTAATATGGCCCAGGGCCGTTATGCCATCTTCCTCAATTCCGGCGATATTTTCCACGACGACGTGGCGCTGTTTGCCCGTCAGCTGGCTCGCCAGAAAGAGGACGCCATGTATATTGGCGATGCGCTGCTCGATTTTGGTGACGGACATAAAGTGTGCCGCAGCGCGAAGCCAGGCTGGTATATCTACCACAGTTTGCCCGCCAGCCATCAGGCCATTTTCTTCCCGGTAAAAGGTCTGAAAAAACAGCCTTATGATTTGCAGTACAAGGTGTCATCTGATTATGCGCTGGCCGCCAGCCTGTATAAATCAGGTTACCCGTTTCGTCGAATTAAAGGGCTGGTGTCTGAATTCTCGATGGGCGGCGTGTCAACGTCAAATAATCTGGAATTATGCCAGGACGCAAAAAACGTGCAGCGTCAAATATTACGCGTGCCGGGATTTTGGGCGGAATTGTCTTATTTATTACGCCTGCGTACCACGGGCAAAACGAAAACCTTATATAACAAAGCCTGAATATAAGGAAACGCAATGCAGGATTTAAAAGGTTTCTCCGTACCGAAAGGTTTTCGGGGCGGGAACGGTATTAAGGTACAGCTGTGGTGGGCGGTTCAGGCAACCTTATTTGCCTGGTCGCCGCAAATACTGTACCGCTGGCGAGCCTTTTTATTGCGCCTGTTTGGCGCAAAAATAGGAAAAAACGTAGTCATCCGACCTTCTGTGAAAATTACCTATCCGTGGAAATTAACACTTGGGGATTATGCATGGGTTGGGGATGATGCGGTGCTATATACCCTGGGCGAAATTACGATTGGCGCAAATTCGGTGGTTTCACAGAAATGTTATTTGTGCACCGGCAGCCACGACTTTATGAGCCCGCATTTTGATATTACCGCTTCGCCTATTGCGATCGGCGAAAAATGCTGGCTGGCAACGGATGTTTTTGTTGCACCGGGTGTTTCTGTTGGCGATGGCACGGTAGTGGGTGCCCGCAGCAGCGTTTTTAAATCGCTACCGGCAAATAAAGTTTGCCGTGGCAACCCCGCAGTGGTGATACGCGAACGCGTTGAAACGAAGAGCCTTGTTAAGTAGGCGTAATCGTTGCAGGCAGTTTGAACGCGGACTGCGCGGAGAAACCGGAACGTACTTAGGTACGTGAGGATTTCGAGCACAGCCCACGTTCAAAATGACAAAAAAGATAGCCTACTTAACGGCTCTGATTAAATTCATAAGTAGAGGAATAAAACATGTCTAAAGTCGCTCTCATCACCGGCGTTACCGGGCAGGATGGTTCTTACCTGGCAGAACTGCTGCTGGAAAAAGGGTATGAAGTGCACGGTATTAAACGTCGTGCGTCTTCATTCAACACCGAGCGTGTCGATCACATCTATCAGGATCCGCACGCGGCGAACCCGAAATTCCACCTGCACTACGGCGACCTGACCGATACCTCCAACCTGACCCGTATCCTGCAGGAAGTGCAGCCGGATGAAGTGTACAACCTGGGCGCGATGAGCCACGTAGCGGTTTCCTTCGAATCTCCGGAATACACCGCTGACGTTGACGCCATGGGTACTCTGCGTCTGCTGGAAGCTATCCGCTTCCTCGGTCTTGAGAAGAAAACCCGCTTCTACCAGGCATCCACCTCCGAGCTGTACGGCCTGGTGCAGGAAATCCCACAGAAAGAGACCACGCCGTTCTACCCGCGCTCTCCGTATGCGGTAGCAAAACTGTACGCCTACTGGATCACCGTGAACTACCGTGAATCCTACGGTATGTACGCCTGTAACGGCATCCTGTTCAACCACGAATCTCCGCGCCGCGGCGAAACCTTCGTGACCCGCAAAATCACCCGCGCTATCGCCAACATCGCGCAGGGTCTGGAGTCTTGCCTGCACCTCGGCAACATGGACTCCCTGCGTGACTGGGGCCATGCGAAAGACTACGTGAAAATGCAGTGGATGATGTTGCAGCAGGAACAGCCAGAAGACTTCGTTATCGCAACCGGCGTGCAGTACTCCGTGCGTCAGTTCGTTGAAATGGCCGCGGCACAGCTGGGCATCAAGCTGCGCTTCGAAGGCACCGGCGTGGAAGAGAAGGGTATCGTTGTTTCCGTGACCGGCCACGACGCGCCGGGCGTGAAGCCAGGCGACGTAATTGTGCAGGTTGACCCGCGCTACTTCCGTCCTGCTGAAGTAGAAACCCTGCTGGGTGACCCAACCAAAGCGCACGAGAAGCTGGGCTGGAAACCAGAGACCACTCTGCAGGAGATGGTTTCCGAGATGGTGGCCAAAGATCTTGAAGCAGCGAAAAAACACTCCCTGCTCAAGTCTCATGGCTACGAGGTTGCCATCGCGCTGGAGTCCTGAGAATGACAAAACAACGTATTTTTGTCGCCGGTCATCGCGGAATGGTGGGTTCCGCGATTGTTCGCCAGCTGGAACAGCGCGGTGACGTAGAGGTGATTGTCCGCACGCGTGACGAGCTGAACCTGCTCGACAGCCGTGCGGTACAGGACTTCTTTGCAAACGAACGCATTGATCAGGTGTATCTGGCGGCGGCGAAGGTGGGCGGCATTGTCGCTAACAACACCTACCCGGCGGATTTCATCTACGAGAACATGATGATCGAGAGCAACATCATTCACGCGGCGCACCTGCACAACGTGAATAAGCTGCTGTTCCTCGGGTCGTCCTGTATTTACCCGAAAATGGCGAAGCAGCCGATCGCCGAGAGCGAGCTGCTGCAGGGCACGCTTGAAGCAACCAACGAGCCGTACGCGATTGCCAAAATTGCCGGGATCAAGCTGTGCGAGTCCTACAACCGTCAGTACAACCGCGACTATCGCTCGGTGATGCCGACCAACCTGTACGGGCCGCACGACAACTTCCACCCGAGCAACTCGCACGTGATCCCGGCGCTGCTGCGCCGCTTCCACGAGGCGACCGCTGAGAACGCGCCGGACGTGGTGGTGTGGGGCAGCGGGACGCCGATGCGCGAGTTCCTGCACGTGGACGACATGGCTGCGGCCAGCATTCACGTGATGGAGCTGGATCGCGAGGTGTGGCAGGAGAACACCGAGCCGATGCTGTCGCACATCAACGTGGGTACCGGCGTGGACTGCACCATTCGCGAGCTGGCGCAAACCATCGCGCAGGTGGTGGGCTACAAGGGCCGCGTGGTGTTTGACGCGACTAAACCGGACGGCACGCCGCGCAAGCTGCTGGACGTGACCCGTCTGCATCAGCTGGGCTGGTATCACGAGGTGTCACTGGAGCAGGGGCTGGCCAGCACCTACCAGTGGTTCCTGGAAAACCAGCACCGCTTCCGGGGGTAACGATGTTTTTAAGTCAGGAAGATTTTGCCACGGTGGTGCGTTCCACTCCGCTCATCTCGATTGATTTGATCGTGGAGAACGAACGCGGCGAGTTCTTGCTGGGAAAACGAACCAACCGTCCTGCACAGGGCTTCTGGTTCGTGCCCGGCGGGCGCGTGCAAAAGGATGAGACGCTCAGCGATGCGTTTGAGCGTCTCACTCTGGCGGAGCTGGGCCTGCAGCTGCCGATGGCAGCGGGCCAGTTTTACGGGGTCTGGCAGCACTTCTATGACGATAACTTTTCAGGCACCGGGTTTTCCACGCACTACATCGTGCTGGGGTTCCGCCTGAAGGTGAGTGAGGCAGACCTGCGTCTGCCTGATTCTCAGCATGACGACTACCGCTGGCAGACGCCCGCGGCGCTGCTGGCGAGCGACAATGTGCATGACAACAGCCGTGCCTATTTCCTCCCAGAACGTCAGGCCGGGGTGCCGGGCATATGAAAATTTTAGTGTACGGAATCAACTACTCGCCGGAATTAACCGGCATCGGGAAATACACCGGCGAGATGGTCGAGTGGATGGCGAGCCAGGGACATGACGTGCGGGTCATTACCGCGCCGCCGTACTACCCGGAGTGGAAAGTCGGGGAGCGCTACTCAAGCTGGCGCTATCGCCGTGAAGAGGGAGCAGCGACCGTCTGGCGCTGCCCGCTCTACGTGCCGAAGCAGCCTTCGACGCTGAAACGGTTACTTCATCTGGGCAGCTTTGCCCTGAGCAGCTTCTTCCCGCTGATGGCGCAGCGTCGCTGGAAGCCGGATCGTATCATCGGCGTGGTGCCGACGCTGTTCTGCACGCCGGGCATGCGCCTGCTGGGCAAACTCTCCGGTGCGCGCACCCTGCTGCACATTCAGGATTATGAAGTTGACGCCATGCTGGGCCTGGGGATGGCAGGCAAAGGCAAGGGCGGCAAGGTGGCGAAGCTCGCCAGCGCCTTTGAGCGCAGCGGCCTGCATAACGTGGATTACGTCTCGACCATCTCGCGCTCGATGATGAACAAGGCGCAGGAGAAGGGCGTTCCGGCCCAGAAGGTGATCTTCTTCCCGAACTGGTCAGAAGTGGCGCGTTTTCGCGATGTGACAGAGCAAGACGCTCAGGCGCTGCGCGCGCAGCTCGGTTTGCCTGAAGATCAAAAAATCATTCTTTACTCAGGCAACATCGGCGAAAAGCAGGGGCTGGAGAGCGTGATTGAAGCGGCCCAATTGCTGAGTGAACAGCCGTGGACGTTTGTGATTGTCGGGCAGGGCGGTGGAAAGGCACGGCTGGAAAAAATGGCCGGGGAACGCGGCCTGACCAACGTGAAATTTTTCCCGCTTCAGTCTTACGAGGCATTACCTGCGCTGCTGAAGATGGGCGACTGCCATCTGGTTGTGCAAAAACGCGGCGCCGCGGACGCGGTGCTGCCGTCCAAGCTGACCAACATTCTGGCAGTGGGCGGTAACGCGGTAATTACGGCTGAAGCCGAAACAGAATTAGGCCAGCTGTGTGACAGCTATCCGGGAATTGCCGTGTGCGTGGAGCCGGAATCGGTTCCGGCGCTGGTCACCGGCATTGAGCAGGCACTCGCCATGCCAAAAGTGAACACGGTGGCACGTGAATATGCCGAACGCACGCTCGAGAAAGAGAACGTGCTGAGCCAATTTATTGCAGATATACGGGGATAAATCATGAGTCAAACCACTTTGTATCCGGTTGTGATGGCTGGTGGCTCTGGTAGCCGGTTGTGGCCGCTGTCCCGCGTGCTCTATCCAAAGCAGTTCCTCTGTCTGAAAGGGGAGCTCACCATGCTGCAGACCACGGTAAACCGTCTGCACGGCGTGGAGTGTGAAAGCCCGGTGGTGATTTGTAACGAACAGCACCGCTTTATTGTTGCCGAGCAGCTGCGTCAGCTGAATAAGCTCACGGAAAACATCATCCTGGAGCCCGCCGGTCGCAATACCGCGCCCGCGATCGCCCTGGCGGCGCTGGCGGCAAAACGCAGCAGTCCTGACTGCGACCCGCTGATGCTGGTCCTGGCGGCAGACCACGTTATCCAGCAGGAAGAGGCGTTCCGCGACGCGGTGCGTGCGGCGATTCCTTACGCCGAGAGCGGCAAGCTGGTGACCTTTGGCATCGTGCCGGACCTGCCGGAAACCGGCTACGGCTACATCCGTCGCGGCAACGTAACGCCGGGTGAAGGCGACAGCGTGGCCTTTGACGTGGCGCAGTTTGTTGAAAAACCGAATCTCGAAACCGCGCAGGCGTATGTCGCCAGCGGTGAGTATTACTGGAACAGCGGGATGTTCCTGTTCCGTGCCGGACGCTACCTGGAAGAGCTGCGTAAATACCGCCCGGATATTCTGAGCGCCTGCGAGAAAGCGATGGCGGTGGTGGACCCGGATCTCGACTTCATCCGCGTGGATGAAGAGGCTTTCCTCGCCTGCCCGGAAGAGTCCATTGACTACGCGGTGATGGAACGTACGGCTGACGCCGTGGTTGTACCGATGGATGCGGGCTGGAGCGACGTAGGCTCCTGGTCCTCCCTGTGGGAGATCAGCGCCCATACCCCGGAGGGGAACGTCCATCACGGCGATGTGATTAGCCACAAAACCGAAAACAGCTACGTTTACGCCGAGTCCGGCCTGGTGACCACGGTCGGAGTGAAGGATCTGGTGGTTGTCCAGACCAAAGACGCCGTGCTGATTGCCGACCGTAACGCCGTGCAGGACGTTAAAAAAGTGGTGGAGAAGATTAAGGCCGATGGCCGTCACGAGCACCACATTCACCGTGAAGTGTACCGTCCGTGGGGTAAGTATGACTCCATCGACGCGGGTGACCGCTATCAGGTGAAGCGTATCACCGTGAAGCCGGGCGAGGGGCTGTCGGTGCAGATGCACCATCACCGCGCCGAGCACTGGGTCGTGGTGGCGGGTACGGCCAAAGTGACCATCGACGGCGAAGTGAAGCTGCTGGGTGAGAACGAGTCCATTTATATTCCGCTGGGCGCCACGCACTGTCTGGAAAACCCGGGGAAAATTCCTCTCGACTTAATTGAGGTGCGCTCCGGCTCGTATCTGGAAGAGGACGATATCGTGCGCTTCCAGGATCGTTACGGGCGCGTGTAGCACTCCGCATCATGCCCGGCGGCGCTGCGCCAGCCGGGCCTACGAATGACAAAAATAAATTTGGCCATTAAGTGGTCAGGGCCAACTGTTGCCTGAAAAAGAGGTCATCATGGAAAAATTAACCTGTTTTAAAGCCTACGATATTCGCGGCAAGCTGGGCGAAGAGCTGAATGAAGACATCGCGTGGCGCATTGGCCGCGCGTACGGCGAATATTTAAAACCAAAGACCATCGTGCTGGGCGGCGACGTGCGTCTGACCAGTGAATCCCTGAAGCTGGCGCTGGCGAAAGGGCTGCAGGACGCGGGCGTGGACGTGCTGGATATCGGCCTGTCCGGAACCGAAGAGATTTACTTTGCCACCTTCCACCTGGGCGTGGACGGCGGTATCGAAGTGACGGCCAGCCACAACCCGATGGACTACAACGGCATGAAGCTGGTGCGCAAGGGCGCCCGTCCCATCAGCGGCGACACCGGTCTGCGCGACGTGCAGCGTCTGGCGGAAGCCAACGATTTCCCGCCGGTGAACGAGGCGAAGCGCGGCAGCTACAAAAAAATCAACCTGCAGAAAGAGTACATCGACCACCTGCTGGGCTATATCAACGTGGCGAACCTCAAGCCGCTGAAGCTGGTGATCAACTCCGGTAACGGCGCGGCCGGCCCGGTGGTGGATGCGCTGGAAGCGCGCTTTAAGGCGCTGAACGTGCCGGTGACCTTCGTCAAGGTACACAACACGCCGGACGGCAATTTCCCGAACGGTATTCCTAACCCGCTGCTGCCGGAGTGCCGCGACGACACCCGCAACGCGGTGATTGAGCACGGCGCGGATATGGGCATCGCTTTTGACGGCGATTTCGACCGCTGCTTCCTGTTCGACGAGAAAGGGCAGTTCATCGAGGGCTACTACATTGTCGGCCTGCTGGCGGAAGCGTTCCTCGAGAAAAAACCGGGCGCGAAAATCATCCATGACCCGCGCCTTTCCTGGAACACCGTCGACGTGGTGTCCGCGGCGGGCGGCACGCCGGTGATGTCCAAAACCGGTCACGCCTTCATCAAAGAGCGCATGCGCGAAGAAGACGCCATCTACGGCGGCGAGATGAGCGCCCACCACTACTTCCGCGATTTTGCCTACTGCGACAGCGGGATGATCCCGTGGCTGCTGGTCACCGAGCTGCTGTGCCTGAAGGGGAAAACCCTGGGCGAGCTGGTGCGCGACCGCATGGCGGCGTTCCCGGCGAGCGGAGAGATCAACAGCAAGCTGGCGCAGCCAGCCGAGGCCATTGCCCGCGTGGAGCAGCACTTTGCCCTTCATGCGCTGGAAATTGACCGTACCGACGGCATCAGCATGGCGTTTCCACAGTGGCGCTTCAACCTGCGCTCGTCCAACACCGAGCCGGTGGTGCGCCTGAACGTGGAGTCCCGGGCTGACACGGCGCTGATGGAAGCCCGAACAAAGGACATTCTGGCGCTGTTGAATCAGTAATACGAAACCTTACCCCTCACCCTAACCCTCTCCCCTTTGGGGAGAGGGCCGGGGTGAGGGGGGGGGTTGGTTGAATAAAGGAACAACGATGACGAATCTAAAAAAACGCGAACGAGCGAGAACGAATGCATCGTTAATCTCTATGGTGCAGCGTTTTTCTGATATCACCATCATGGTCGGTGGATTGTGGGCGGTGTGTCGGATCAGCGGGCTGCCGTTCTTATATATGCATCTGCTGATGGCCCTGATTGCCCTGGTCGTGTTTCAGATGATCGGCGGGATGACCGATTTCTACCGCTCGTGGCGCGGCGTGAAAATGACCACCGAACTGATGCTGTTGCTGCAGAACTGGACCCTGAGCCTGATCTTCAGTGCGGGTCTGGTGGCGTTCAGCCATGATTTTGACAACCGCTTCGTGACCTATCTCTGCTGGTACCTGTTAACCAGCGTCGGCATGGTCGTGTGCCGTTCCCTGATCCGCTTTGGCGCGGGCTGGCTGCGTAACCGTGGCTATAACCGTCGTTTTGTCGCCGTGGCGGGAGATTTACCGGTCGGGCGGGTGCTGCTCGACAGCTTCCGCAAAGAGCCGTGGTTAGGGTTCGAAGTGGTGGGGATTTACCACGACGCGAAGCCGGGCGGCGTGCCTGCGGACTGGGCGGGGAATTACGCGCAGCTTATTGAAGACGCGAAGGCCGGCAAAATTCATAACGTCTACATCGCCATGCAGATGAAGGACGAATCCCGCATCAAGCAGCTGATGCGCGAGCTGGCGGACACCACCTGCTCGGTGATCCTCATCCCGGACGTCTTTACCTTCAACATCCTGCACTCCCGTATTGAAGAGGTGAACGGCGTGCCGGTGGTACCGCTGTACGACACGCCGCTGTCGGGCATTAACCGCGTGCTCAAGCGCGTGGAAGATATCGTGCTCTCTTCGCTGATTTTACTGCTTATTTCCCCTGTTCTGTGCTGCATTGCCCTGGCGGTGAAGCTGAGCTCTCCCGGCCCGGTTATCTTCCGTCAGACCCGCTACGGCATGGACGGTAAGCCGATTATGGTGTGGAAATTCCGCTCCATGAAGGTGATGGAGAACGACAAGGTGGTGACCCAGGCGACGCAGAACGATCCGCGCGTCACCCGCGTGGGGAACTTCCTGCGCCGCACCTCGCTGGACGAGCTGCCGCAGTTCATCAACGTCTTTACCGGCGGCATGTCGATTGTTGGCCCGCGTCCGCACGCGGTGGCGCATAACGAGCAGTACCGCTCGCTGATTGAAGGCTACATGCTGCGCCATAAGGTGAAGCCGGGCATCACCGGCTGGGCACAAATCAACGGCTGGCGCGGCGAGACCGACACGCTGGAAAAAATGGAAAAACGCATCGAGTTCGATCTGGAGTACATCCGCGAGTGGAGCCTCTGGTTCGATATCAAGATTGTTTTTCTGACCATCTTCAAAGGTTTCGTGAACAAAGCGGCGTACTAAGATGAGCTTACGTGAAAAAACCATCAGCGGCGCCAAGTGGTCAGCGATGGCGACCATCGTCATCATTGGCCTCGGCCTGGTGCAGATGACGGTGCTGGCGCGCATTATTGATAATCACCAGTTCGGCCTGCTGACCGTCTCGCTGGTGATCATCGCACTGGCCGACACGCTGTCTGACTTTGGTATCGCCAACTCCATTATTCAGCGTAAAGAGATCAGCCATCTCGAGCTGACCACGCTCTACTGGCTGAACGTCGGGCTGGGCATTTTCGTATTTGTGCTGGTCTTCCTGCTAAGCGACACCATCGCCAGCGTGCTGCACAACCCGGATCTCGCTCCGCTGATGCGCACGCTGTCGTTTGCCTTTGTGGTGATCCCTCACGGGCAGCAGTTCCGCGCGCTGATGCAGAAAGAGCTGGAGTTCAACAAGATTGGCATGATCGAGACCAGCGCGGTGCTGGCGGGCTTTACCTTTACCGTGGTGAGCGCCCATTTCTGGCCGCTGGCGATGACCGCCATCCTCGGTTACCTGGTTAACTCTGCCGTGCGTACGCTGCTGTTCGGCTACTTTGGCCGTAAGATTTACCGTCCGGGACTGCACTTCTCTCTCGCGTCCGTCTCGTCCAACCTGCGTTTTGGTGCGTGGCTGACGGCGGACAGCATTATTAACTACGTGAACACCAACCTCTCGACGCTGGTGTTGGCACGTATTCTCGGCGCCAGCGTGGCGGGGGGCTACAACCTGGCCTACAACGTCGCGGTGGTGCCGCCGATGAAGCTGAACCCGATAATCACCCGCGTCCTGTTCCCGGCGTTCGCCAAAATTCAGGACGACACCGAGAAGCTGCGCGTTAATTTCTACAAGCTGCTTTCCGTGGTGGGGATTATCAACTTCCCGGTGCTGCTGGGGCTGATGGTGGTTTCCAGCAACTTCGTGCCGCTGGTGTTTGGCGAGAAGTGGAACGGCATCATCCCGATCCTGCAGCTGCTGTGCGTGGTGGGGCTGCTGCGCTCCGTGGGAAATCCGATCGGCTCGCTTCTGATGGCGAAGGCGCGCGTGGATATCAGCTTTAAGTTCAACGTGTTCAAAACCTTCCTGTTTATACCAGCGATTATCGTTGGCGGGCATATGGCGGGCGCCATCGGCGTCACGCTGGGCTTCCTGCTGGTGCAGGTAGTCAACACCGTTCTGAGCTACTTCATCATGATCAAGCCGGTGCTGGGCTCCAGCTACCGTCAGTACATCCTGAGCCTGTGGCTGCCGTTCTATCTCTCATTGCCGACCCTGGTGGTGAGCTACGGCCTGGGCATCATCCTCAGCGGTCATCTGCCGCTGGGTGCGCTGCTGGCGGTACAGGTTGCCGCGGGCGCGCTGGCATTCGTCGTGATGATTGTGCTGTCGCGCAACGCGCTGGTGGTGGAGATGAAGCGCCAGTTTTGCCGTAACGAAAAAATGAAAACGCTGCTTCGCGCAGGCTAGTTATTTAAGAGGCCATTATGAAATTATTAATTCTTGGCAACCATACCTGCGGCAACCGTGGCGACAGCGCCATCCTGCGCGGTTTACTGGATGCAATTAACACCCTTAAGCCTGAGACTGAAGTGGACGTGATGAGCCGTTATCCGGTCAGCTCATCCTGGTTACTGAACCGCCCGGTGATGGGCGACCCGCTCTATAGCCAGATGAAACAGCATAACAACGCCGCGGGCGTGATGGGGCGCGTGAAGAAAGTGCTGCGCCGTCGCTACCAGCATCAGGTGCTGCTTTCCCGCGTGACCGACACCGGCAAGCTGCGCAACATCGCTATCGCGCAGGGCTTTACGGATTTCGTGCGTCTGCTGTCCGGCTATGATGCCATTATCCAGGTCGGCGGTTCGTTCTTCGTCGATCTCTACGGCGTGCCGCAGTTTGAGCATGCGCTGTGCACGTTCATGGCGAAAAAGCCGCTGTTTATGATCGGCCACAGCGTGGGGCCATTCCAGGATCCGCAGTTTAATCAGCTGGCAAATTATGTGTTTGGCCACTGCGACGCGCTGATCTTGCGCGAGTCGGTCAGCCTCGACATGATGAAGCGCAGTGAAATCGACACCTCAAAAGTTGAGCATGGCGTGGACACCGCCTGGCTTGTGGATCACCAGGACGATGGCTTCCAGCCGAGTTACGCGGTGCAGCACTGGCTCGACGTAGCCGCGAAACAGAAAACCGTCGCGATCACCCTGCGCGAGCTGGCCCCGTTTGATAAACGCCTCGGCACGACCCAGACGGCGTACGAGAAAGCCTTTGCCGACGTGGTGAACCGCGTGCTGGACAGCGGTTACCAGGTGCTGGCGCTCTCAACCTGTACCGGGATCGACAGCTACAACAAAGACGACCGCATGGTAGCGCTGAACCTGCGCAACCTGGTGAACGACCCGTCCCGCTACCACGTGGTGATGGACGAGCTGAATGACCTGGAGATGGGCAAGCTGCTCGCAGCCTGCGACCTGACCGTCGGCACCCGTTTGCACTCGGCGATTATCTCCATGAACTTCGGTACCCCAGCCATCGCCATTAACTATGAGCACAAGTCTGCCGGGATTATGCAGCAGCTTGGCATGCCGGAGATGGCCGTGGATATTCGTCATCTGCTGGACGGATCGCTCGGTGCGATGGTGGGCGACACCCTCGGCCAGTTGCCTGCGATTAACGAGCGTCTGGCAGTAGCGGTGAAAGCCGAGCGAGAGAAGGGCATTGGCATGGTGAAATCGGTACTTGACCGCGTGCGGGAGGGGAAATGAAGGTTGGTTTCTTCTTACTGAAATTTCCGCTGTCGTCTGAGACCTTTGTACTGAACCAAATCACCGCGTTTATCGATATGGGATATGACGTGGAGATCGTCGCCCTGCAGAAGGGCGACACCAAAAATACCCATGCGGCGTATACCCAGTATGGGCTGGAGGCGAAGACCCGCTGGCTGCAGGACGAACCGGCCGGGAAGCTGAGTAAGCTGCGCTACCGGGCCAGCCAGACGTTGCGCGGGCTCCATCGCGCGTCGACGTGGCGGGCGCTGAACGTTTCCCGCTATGGATCGGAATCTCGCAATCTGATCCTGTCGGCCATCTGCGGGCAAACGGCGCAGCCGTATCGTGCCGACGTGTTTATCGCCCACTTTGGCCCGGCGGGCGTTACCGCCGCGAAGCTGCGTGAGCTGGGCGTGATTGACGGCAAAATTGCGACCATTTTCCACGGTATCGACATTTCCAGCCGCGAGGTGCTGAACCACTACACGCCGGAGTATCAGCAGCTTTTCCGCCGCGGTGACATGATGCTTCCCATCAGCGACCTGTGGGCAGGACGGCTGAAAAGCATGGGCTGCCCGGGAGAGAAGATTGCCGTGTCGCGTATGGGTGTGGATTTAACGCGCTTTACCCGCCGTCCGGTTAAGGTGCCGGGAACACCGCTGCAGATCATCTCCGTGGCCCGTCTGACCGAGAAGAAAGGTTTGCACGTGGCGATTGAGGCCTGCCGCCAGCTGAAAGCGCGCGGGGTAGCGTTCCACTATCGAATTCTCGGCATCGGGCCGTGGGAGCGCCGTCTGCGCACGCTTATCGAACAGTATCAACTGGACGATGTCGTGGAGATGCCGGGCTTCAAGCCGAGCCATGAGGTCAAGGCCATGCTTGATGAGGCAGATGTATTTCTGCTGCCTTCAGTCACGGGCGCGGATGGCGATATGGAAGGCATTCCGGTGGCGCTGATGGAGGCGATGGCCGTGGGTATTCCGGTGGTATCCACCCTGCACAGCGGGATCCCTGAGCTGATCAAATCTGACCATTCCGGCTGGCTGGTGCCGGAGAATAACGCGATGGCCCTCGCGGATCGATTAGCTGCCTTCAGCGACATCGACCAGCAGGCGCTGGAGCCCGTGCTCCACAATGCCCGACAAAAAGTTGAAACCGATTTTAACCAGCAGGTGATTAACCGCCAGTTAGCGAGCCTGCTGCAAACGCTGTAACGCCGAGGTTGTATGCTGAAAAAGATTACCCGACGCACTTTTGTCTCTTCTCTTTCCGTTCTGGCGGCCACGCCGCTGCTGTCTTCCCGCATCGCGCGGGCGGCAAGCGGAAAGACGGTCTCCATTAATCAGTACAATAACAACGACTGGATCGCCGCTTTTAAGCAGGCGTTTAAGGATGGTGACACTGTCGTTGTTCCGGCCGGACTCACCTGTGAAAACATTAATACGGGCATTTTCATTCCCGACGGTAAAACGCTGCTGATCCGCGGAGCGTTAACCGGCAACGGACGCGGCCGCTTTGTGCTGCAGGAAGGCTGCAAAGTGATTGGTGAAGGTGGCGGGCGCACGGAGAACATTACGCTCGACGTTCGCGGCTCGGACTGTGCGATCAAAGGGCTGGCGATGAGCGGGTTTGGTCCGGTGACCCAGATCTACATTGGCGGCAAGAAACCAAGAGTGATGCGCAATCTGCTGATTGATAACATCAGCGTGAGCCAGGCCAACTACGCCATCCTGCGCCAGGGCTTTCACAATCAGGTTGACGGCGCCCGGATCACCAACAGCAAATTCAGCCATCTTCAGGGCGATGCGATCGAGTGGAATGTGGCCATCAATGACCGCAATATACTGATCTCCGATCATGTGATCGATAACATCAACTGTACTAACGGCAAGATCAACTGGGGCATCGGCATCGGCCTTGCCGGCAGTACCTACGATAACGACTACCCGGAAAAGCAAACCGTTAAGAACTTCGTGGTGGCAAATATCACCGGCAGCAACTGTCGCCAGCTGGTGCACGTTGAGAACGGCAAACACTTTGTTATCCGCAATATTAAGGCAAAAAATATTACCCCCGATTTCAGTAAAAAGGCGGGTATAGACAATGCGACGGTCGCCATTTATGGCTGTGATAATTTCATTATTGATAATGTCGACATGGTCAATAGTGCCGGAATGTTAATCGGCTATGGGGTAATTAAAGGTGATTATTTGTCCATACCCCAGAACTTCAAGCTCAACAATATTCACCTCGATAATCGTCAGCTTGCGTATAAGTTGCGCGGAATACAAATTTCATCCGGTAACGCGACCTCCTTTGTAGCGATCACCAACGTTGAGATGAAGCGGGCGACGCTTGAGCTGCATAATAAACCGCAGCATCTTTTTTTACGCAATATCAATGTGATGCAGGAAGCTGCCATTGGCCCTGCGCTGAAGATCAACTTCGACCTGCGTAAAGATGTGCGGGGCAAATTTATGGCCAAAGATGAGACCTTGCTGTCGCTGGCTAACATCAAAGCGGTAAATGAGAAAGGGCAGAGCTCGGTGGATATTGACCGGGTGGATCAGCAGGTAGTGAATGTGGAAAGGCTGAATTTTGCGCTTCCGCACAGATAATCGGCAATTTCATTTTTTGAGACTATTCCTGGCAAAGAAGTGTGATCTATTCAGATTACAACTACAGAAATTTGTGGGGCTAAGGCGTAACATTGCCTGAGGATTACGGCAAATCATGCTGGCGAAAACAGGTTTAAGAGCTATAATTCGTCAACCATTTTAAGGTGGAAGAAATAATGATTAATTTGAAAGCAGTCATTCCGGTAGCAGGCCTGGGCATGCATATGCTGCCAGCCACTAAAGCCATTCCTAAAGAGATGCTGCCGATCGTCGACAAACCGATGATTCAATACATCGTCGACGAGATTGTTGCTGCAGGGATCAAAGAAATCGTCCTGGTTACGCATTCTTCTAAGAATGCCGTAGAAAACCACTTCGACACCTCTTACGAACTCGAAGCGTTGCTTGAGCAGCGCGTTAAGCGCCAGCTGCTGGCGGAAGTGCAGTCAATCTGCCCGCCAGGCGTAACCATTATGAACGTGCGTCAGGCACAGCCGCTGGGTTTGGGTCACTCTATTCTGTGTGCCCGTCCGGTAGTGGGTGATAACCCATTCATCGTTGTTCTTCCGGACATCATCATCGATACCGCTTCAGCCGATCCGCTGCGTTACAACCTTGCGGCAATGGTGGCACGTTTCAATGAAACCGGCCGTAGTCAGGTGCTGGCGAAACGCATGAAGGGCGATCTCTCCGAATACTCCGTGATCCAGACGAAAGAAGCGCTGGAGACGGAAGGGCAGGTGAGCCGCATCGTTGAGTTCATCGAAAAACCGGATCAGCCGCAGACGCTGGATTCTGACCTGATGGCGGTTGGCCGTTATGTTCTGAACGCCGATATCTGGGCCGAGCTGGAAAAAACCGAGCCAGGCGCCTGGGACCGTATCCAGTTGACCGATGCAATTGCAGCACTGGCGAAAAAACAGTCCGTTGACGCGATGCTGATGACCGGTGACAGCTACGACTGCGGCAAGAAGCTGGGGTATATGCAGGCGTTTGTAAACTATGGGCTGCGTAACCTGAAGGAAGGGGCGAAGTTCAGAAACCGGATTGAGAAGCTGTTGGCTAACGACTGATATTCCTTCTACGACCAGAACAAACGGCAGTCATCATTTTGGTGTTTTGAAACATAACCAAAATGATGACTGCCGTTTTTTGTTATTAATTTGAATGATTACATAGGGTTATCTGATTCAAATCTCAGCAGCTTTGTAGCGATTTGTGCTTGTTTCTGAGGCCGTTTAGGACGACAATTAACGCCAGTTTTGTCTGTAACCAGACAAGTAAAATCATTCAATCAAACATCGCTCAGTGCACTGGTAGCTGTTAAGCCAGGGGCGGTAGCGTGCTCAATTTCTGAAACCGTTAATAAACGCTCAGGTTTCAGAACCCCAGTATCCAGACATATACACTAGACGGAACAGATAACGTGAAAATTCTTGTGACGGGCGGGGCTGGTTTTATCGGCTCAGCGGTTGTGCGACATATTATTAAAAATACCCAGGACGATGTCGTCAATGTAGATAAGCTCACCTATGCCGGAAATCTGGAGTCGCTAACAGAAGTTAGTGCTAGCGACCGATATGCCTTTGAGCATGCCGATATTTGCGACAAAGACTCCATGGATCGCATCTTTGCAAAGCATAAGCCTGATGCGGTAATGCACCTGGCCGCTGAAAGTCACGTCGATCGTTCCATTACCGGCCCGGCAGCGTTTATCGAAACCAACATCGTCGGCACTTATGTGCTGCTGGAAGCCGCCCGTGCGTACTGGTCCATGCTGGATGAGCAGGCGAAGAAAGCGTTCCGTTTCCATCACATCTCTACCGACGAAGTGTATGGAGATTTGCCGCATCCTGATGAGCATCCTGCATCAACTGAGCTGCCACTCTTCACTGAAACTACCGCTTATGCGCCCAGCAGTCCGTATTCAGCGTCAAAAGCCTCCAGCGATCATCTCGTTCGTGCCTGGCTGCGTACCTACGGTTTCCCGACCATCGTCACCAACTGTTCAAATAACTATGGCCCTTACCATTTCCCGGAAAAACTGATTCCGCTGGTTATTCTGAATGCATTGGACGGCAAAGCGCTGCCTATTTACGGCAAGGGCGATCAAATCCGCGACTGGCTCTATGTTGAAGACCATGCGCGTGCACTCTACACCGTAGTCACTCAAGGGAAACCGGGAGAGACGTACAACATTGGTGGACATAACGAGAAACAGAACCTGGATGTGGTGCATACGATTTGCGACCTGCTGGATGAGATTGTGCCTAAAGAGGGGTCGTATCGCGATCAGATTACCTATGTTGCTGATCGTCCGGGCCATGACCGCCGCTATGCGATTGATGCGCATAAAATTGCTGCTGAGTTAGGGTGGAAGCCTCAGGAGACCTTTGAAAGTGGCATTCGTAAAACGGTGGAGTGGTATCTGAGCAATACCGATTGGGTGGAAAACGTAAAAAGCGGGGCTTATAAAACCTGGATTGAGCAGAATTATGGAGAACGAAAATAATGAATATTCTGTTGTTCGGGAAAAATGGTCAGGTAGGCTGGGAGTTGCAACGGGCACTCGCCCCGCTGGGAAATATTATCGCCCTTGATGTGCATTCTACTGATTATTGCGGCGATTTTAGTAATCCTGAAGGTGTTGCTGAAACCGTACGAAAAATACGTCCAGATGTGATTGTGAATGCTGCCGCACATACTGCCGTGGATAAAGCTGAATCTGAAGTGGACTTTGCACAACTGCTTAATGCCGCAAGCGTAGAGGCTATTGCCAGAGCTGCTGCTGAAACAGGCGCGTGGGTTGTGCATTACTCGACTGATTACGTTTTTCCGGGTACCGGTGATGCACCCTGGCTTGAAGATGATGCCACTGAACCATTAAATGTTTATGGCAAAACGAAACTGGCCGGCGAAAGGGCATTACAAGAGTATTGTCCAAAGCACCTTATTTTTCGTACCAGTTGGGTTTATGCTGGCAAAGGCAATAACTTTGCAAAAACCATGTTACGTTTGGCTAAAGAGAAAACTGAACTTTCCGTCATTAACGATCAGTTTGGTGCGCCTACGGGTGCAGAATTATTGGCGGATTGTACCGCACATGCTATTCGGATTGCACAGAAAAATCAGGAAGTTGCTGGCCTTTATCACCTCGTTGCGAGTGGTGTCACTACATGGCATGATTATGCTGCATTAGTATTTTCCGAAGCCAGAAAAGCTGATGTTGCACTTGCAATCAAGCAGTTAAATAAAGTACCAACCAGCGCTTATCCAACCCCGGCATGCCGACCAAATAACTCTCGTCTTAATAATGAAAAATTCCAGCGTACCTTTGGGCTTGTTCTTCCCAATTGGGAGAACGGAGTTAAACGTATGCTGAATGAATTGTTTGCTGCGACAGCAATCTGAATATAATGTTAGTGCCCGTCAGTGGGTACTTTTGCGTATAAAGAGATAATGAAATGAAAACCCGGAAAGGCATTATTTTAGCTGGTGGTTCTGGTACCCGTTTATATCCAGTGACCATGGCTGTTAGCAAGCAATTATTGCCCATATATGACAAACCAATGATCTATTACCCGCTCTCAACGCTAATGTTAGCGGGTATTCGTGATATTTTGATCATTAGCACTCCGCAGGATACACCTCGTTTTGAGCAATTACTGGGTGATGGCAGCCAATGGGGTTTAAATCTACGTTATAAGGTTCAGCCTTCGCCGGATGGTTTAGCCCAGGCATTTATCATCGGTGAAGACTTTATCGGAAATGATGATTGCGCGTTGGTACTCGGCGATAATATTTTTTACGGACATGATCTGCCTAAATTAATGGAAACGGCGGTCAATCGAGAGAGTGGTGCGACCGTATTCGCATACCATGTTAACGATCCTGAACGTTACGGTGTCGTTGAATTTGACAAGAATGGAACTGCCATCAGCCTTGAAGAAAAACCGCTAGAACCGAAAAGTAATTATGCGGTCACCGGCTTATATTTCTATGATAACGATGTCGTAGAGCTGGCTAAAAACCTGAAGCCTTCCGCTCGTGGCGAGCTTGAAATTACTGATATCAATCGAATTTATATGGAGCAGGGGCGTTTGTCTGTTGCTATGATGGGACGCGGTTATGCCTGGCTGGACACGGGGACGCATCAGAGTTTGATTGAAGCCAGTAACTTCATTGCCACTATTGAGGAGCGTCAAGGCCTTAAAGTTTCTTGCCCAGAAGAAATTGCGTACCGCAAAGGATTTATAAATGCTGAGCAAGTTAAAAAATTAGCTGTTCCGCTATCAAAGAATGCTTATGGGCAATATTTGTACAAAATGATTAAAGGCTACTAGCAATGAATGTTATCAAAACAAATATTCCTGACGTATTGTTGATTGAGCCAAAAGTGTTTAGTGATGACAGAGGCTTTTTTTATGAAAGCTACAATCATACGAAACTTGAGGCCTGTGTCGGTCGCACCCTTACGTTTGTTCAGGATAATCATTCCAGATCAAAACGAGGAGTATTGCGTGGATTACATTATCAGAATGGGCCTCATGAGCAGGGAAAATTGGTACGTTGCATTATAGGTGAAGTTTTTGATGTTGCAGTAGATATCCGGCCGGATTCCGAAACTTATGGTAAGTGGGTTGGCGCTATATTATCTGCAGAAAACAAACGACAGTTATGGATTCCTGAAGGTTTCGCACACGGTTTTGCCGTATTAAGCGATAATGCAGAGTTTTTATATAAAACTACTGACTATTATGAACCCACAGCAGAAAGAAGTATTGCGTGGAACGATCCTACGTTAAATATCGAGTGGCCTTTAGACGAAAATGAAATAATACTTTCTGTCAAAGATATGAAAGCTGGCAGTTTTGCAGATTTAAAATAAAGGAAAAAAAATGATCCCATTCAATAAGCCCTATTTACATGGGGATGAATTAGTTTATATTGCACAAGCTGCAAAAGAAGGAAAGATTTCAGGGGACGGAAAATTTACTAAGAAATGCCACGAGTTCTTTGAAAAAAAATACAATTTTAAAAAAGTATTACTTACTACTTCTTGTACTGACGCACTTGAAATGGCAGCAATATTGCTAGACATTAAACCAGGAGATGAAGTAATTGCACCTTCCTATACGTTTGTATCGACGGTTAACGCTTTCGCATTAAGAGGAGCAAAAGTTGTATTTGCTGATAGCTATAATAACAATCCAAATGTTGATCCAGCCTCAATACGTGCTTTAATTACACCACAAACAAAAGCGATAGTAGTAGTTCATTATGCTGGAATTGCATGTGATATGGATGAAATATTGGCTATATCTAAGCAATATAACATTCCTATTGTCGAAGATGCTGCTCAGGCGATTGACTCATATTATAAGGAACGCCCACTGGGAAGCATAGGAGCATTTGGAACATTTTCGTTTCATGAAACAAAAAATATAATTTCTGGTGAAGGCGGCATGCTTGTTATTAATGATGACAAATATGTTAAACGAGCCGAGATAATTCGTGAAAAGGGGACTAACAGATCTTCGTTTTTCAGAGGTGAAGTTAATAAATATGGCTGGGTTGATATTGGTTCTTCATTTCTCCCTTCTGATATCAACGCTGCTTATTTATATGCACAACTCGAAAATATGGATGATATTCAGAACAAACGTAAAGAGCTTTGGCAACGTTATCAAGAAAGATTAACACCACTTGCACAGCTAGGACTTATAAACCTACCTGTGGTTCCTGAGTATGCCACTAACAATGCTCATATGTTTTATATCGTATGCAGCAATATCAACGTTCGTACTGATTTGATTAAACATTTAAAGGATAATGGTATACATGCTGTTTTCCATTATTTATCATTAAATAAAAGTGATTTTTATTTATCTTCTAACGAAGATGTAAACTTAAAAAATAGCGATTCGTTCACTGACAACTTGCTGCGCCTTCCCTTATTTTATGAATTAACTTTAGAACAAGTTGATTATATATGCTCCAATATAACTGATTTCTTCCGATAGAAAGAAAAGACGAGTTGATACTTTGTGAGTTGGTATGTTCAAAAAAATATCTATACTATATGCATCTCAATTATATCGCGCTGCATTTCCGTTATTGTTAGTACCTATGATTATAGGTTTGTTAGGCACGGAGCGATATGGAATAGTTTCATTCTTTACTATGCTTATAACACTTATGGGGCTTTTAGATGCAGGTATCAGTGGAACATTTGTGAAATTAATAGCGACAAATAAGTATCAACTCGTAAGTTTCGCTAAAGTAATTAGTTTATTTTTGAGAGTCTTTTGTGGCTTTGTGTTTATTGCTTGCATAGTTGCATTTATTTTTAACTATTTCTCACTATTTATAGTAAATGATTGGTTGAAAACAACTTTATCTGACAACGAAACACTACTTTGCATAAAATTGATAGGTATAATTTTAGCTCTATTATATTTGCGATCTTATTTACAAAGTTTCATAAATGGAATGGAAAGGCAAGATCTCATAGCCCTATGGGGAATGGTCTATACAACTTGTTTTTATGGTGGCGGTTATATTGTTCTTGCCTATTACTCCAATTCATTAGCTGCTTTCTTTAAAGTATTGCTGGCTTTATCTGTTGTAGACGTCATCGTTACGGCTTATTGTGTTTACTATGTTATGCGCAAACATAATAAGCAACTGGAAGAAAAAGACAATGATAATAGCCTGTGTGAAGACGATGATCTTTCATTTGGAAAAGTAATAAAGTTTTCTCTACAACTTTCTGGCTTATCAATGATATGGGTTATAGCAAGTCAAGTTGATAAGATAGCTTTATCGACATATACAACATTAACAAATTACACACAATACCAAATCGGTGGCCAGCTTAGTGCGGTAATCTTAACTCTGGTTATCCCCTTGTCACAAATTTTATTGCCACGATTGAGTGCGTTAATAAAAGAAAAAAACGAAAAACAATTCATATCGTTGTTCAGCTATAGTTCTATCGCATATGTTCTTCTTCTTGCACCATTAGTTCCGTATATGAATGTGTTTGGTAATGAACTGATTGCCTTGTGGCTTAAAAATGATGAGTTAGGCATTACCGTAAATCTTTATGCTAAATGGCTCGTGTCAGCTACTTTTTTTGCCGGCATAATGAATTTTATATTCATTCTCTTATACTCTATAGGAAAATTAAAATATCATTTTTATGCATATGCTAGTTATTCTGCATTAACAATCCCATTGACAATAATTATCGCTAAGTATTTTGGTCCACACTGGTCTAGTATTTTCTATCTAATTCATACCGTTCTATTTCTTCTTATATGGGGTGGTTATTGTCTTCACAAAGAAATGGGCTCTTTTGTGATAACATTGACCCTTCTAACTTTCTTTATATTATTATTGTCAACGCTTATTTTTGAGAGTATAAAGCGTTTCTCTTTATTTTCTGATTTTAAATATGCTTACATATTTGGGTCTCCGCTAATTAACTTTGTTGTTTTGTCCGTTGGGGTATTGGTTCTGCGTAATTTTATTTTTCAAGCGATAGCAAAAGTTAGTTTAAAAAATATTAATATTTAAATCAGTGAGATGGAAAATGAAAATCTTACATTTGTCGACAGGTGATAGCAAAGGCGCATTCTATGGCGCTTATCGCACACATACAAACCTTAAAAAATATAATCATGACTCTATAATGTGTGTATTAGATAAAACATCAAATGACCCTGATGTTATCGAACTATCACAAACTAAAAGAAAGGTATTTAGTTTCATAAATAAATTACTTCGCCGCTTGGTTGTTAATCGTGATATAAATGAAGATAAAACCTATCTAATATATAATACAACATTCAGCGTTAATGACATATTTAAGAAATACACACAAAAGCCTGATTTGATAATTGTATACTATGTCGCTGATTTTCTCTCTGATAAGGACTTGCACGAGATACAAAGATATTATCAATGTCCAATCGCTTTCTACCTTATGGATGCAGGGATGATCACTGGTGGTTGCCATTATCCGTGGCAATGTGAAGGCTTTAAAAGTGAATGTAAAAATTGTCCTGCAATGCTGTATCCTAAACTTGTAAAAATGCCACAGCGTGTGCTCAAAAACAGAAAAAAATATTATTCAGAAATGGACTGTTTTTACTTATCTGCAAGTAAATGGCTAGATGAGCGCTGTTCGATGAGTGCAATAAAAGCCAGGCATGGAATGAAAAAAGCGCTAATTGGCATTGATGAAACTATTTTTACTCCACGGCCGGCAAACATAGCAAGTAAGAATCTTGGCATTAGCATTCCGGAAAAAAATCGGGTTATTTTTTTAGGAGCTCAGTCATTAAATGATCCAAGAAAAGGCGTTAAGTATGTTCTGCAATCGCTAGAATATATTAAAAAAACTTATCCAGAACTTTTGCAAAATGTAACTATTTTAACTGTTGGTGCCCAGTCTAAAAATATGATTATAGAAGATATATCATTAGTCAATATTGATTTTATCCATGATAAGACTAAATATCCATATCTATATAACATTGCTGATGGGTTCATTTGTTCCTCCGTTGAGGATGCAGGACCGATGATGATAAACGAAGCTTTAATGTCCGGCACACCTGTTATTTCATTTAAGATTGGTGTGGCCGAAGATCTTATAATTAACGGGGAAAATGGTTTTCTTGCTGACAACATTAGTGCTAATGCACTGGCGGATGCTATAGTTAATTTTTTAAAAATATCTGTTACTGAATTAGCAGTAATGAAAAATTCCAGCAGAAAGGTAGCTCAAAATAAATGCTCATCATTATCACAAGTAAAAGCAATTGAGTCATTGCTAACAGGCACATTAAATTAAAAACGATCCATTTAAGTGCAATGAATTTTAAAGAGAAAAAAGTTAATCAAATAAGGTTAGTATATGATTGGTTATAAATTACGTCTAAAATTGATTAGCCTTATTTTTCTTGCATCGAAGTGTAAAAGAAAATTAAATGCGCTTTGTTTTAATATGATCACTGGGCATAAATTTAAAACGGTTGGGAAAAACTTTAAACTCAATATTAAGCCTTATAATAAGAATAAAGATGGTGACACCAGATGGATAGATGGGCGAATCGGCGACAATTGTTGGATAGAGTCTGTTTATTATTACGGTGAGCAATGTCTAAATCCACGAATGAATATTGGCAAACGATTATGCCTAAGTGATAATGTTCATATTTCATGCGCTGATGAAATAACTCTTGGCGATGATATACTTATTGGGAGTAAAGTATATATTGGAGATCACAGCCATGGAAGTTATAAAAAAGATTATTATGAATATGCTCCTCCTGCCACAAAGATTTTAGGAGATGCAGCAGCTGTAAAAATCGGGAATTGTTGTTGGATTGGTGATAATGCCGTTATTTTGGCAGGAAGTGAAATATCGGATGGCAGTGTGATTGCTGCTAATTCAGTCGTTAAAGGATTGAAAGTTAGTAAACCAAGTTTAATTGGTGGGATCCCCGCTAAAGTTCTTAAGGTATTTTAACATGAATGTTTTTATCAGTATCTGTATACCGTCATATAATCGTGCAGAGTTTTTAGAGCCTTTATTGGATAGCATATATAACCAAGATTATGCTATTAATAACACAGACTTTGAGGTGATTCTTTGTGAAGATAAGTCTCCACAAAGAGATCAAATAGCTCATATTGTTGAAGAATATAAAATAAAAAACAATAGAACAAACTTATATCTTAATTTAAATAAAGATAATCTGGGTTATGATAAAAACTTAAAAAATTGCATAAGTTCTGCTACTGGTAAATATTGTATGATTATGGGGAATGACGATCTTCTGGCTGAAGGAGCATTATCAAAAATCGTTAGTGTCTTGAAAGCTAATCCTGAAATCGTATTGGCTACTCGCGCTTATGGCTGGTTTAAGGAAAACCCGAATGAATTATGTGATACCGTCCGTCATTTAACACAAGATACATTATTCCAACCTGGTGCTGAGGCCATTAAATTTTTCTTCCGAAGAGTTGGTGTAATTTCCGGTTTTATTGTTAACGCTGAAAAAGCAAATAAATTATCTTGTGATAAATTTGATGGCCGTTTGTATTATCAAATGTACCTTGCTGGAATGCTCATGGCTGAAGGACAGGGTTATTATTTCAGCGATGTTATTACTTTATCCCGAGATACAGAGGCTCCAGATTTTGGGAATGCAGGAACAGAAAAAGGCATTTTCACCCCGGGGGGTTATAAACCTGAGGGGCGAATACATATGGTTGAGGGACTTCTCCTCATTGCAAAACATATCGAAGATGCAACAAAAATAGATGGGGTTTATGAAGGGATTAAAAAGGACTTGGCCAACTATTTCTATCCTTATATTCGCGATCAGCTTAATCTACCATTCTTAGTCTATTTAAAAATGATAAATAGCTTCCGTAAAATCGGATTCTCAAATGAAAAGTTTTTCTATATACATGCCTTTTTGGGGTATATCTTGAAACGGAGAGGCTATGATGCATTAATTAAATACATTCGTAGTAAAAATGGCGGCACACCGCGTCTCGGTATTTAACCTTACAAAATTAAAATAGTAGTTATATGAATATATTCTTTGCTGCGATCTTATGTATTAATTTATTTTCTCCATACATCAGTTCATGGATGGTCGGAATCTTGCCATTTCCTCCAGGTGCCATCCTTAGAGATGTGTTGAACGCACTGTTTGTATTATCAGTACTTATGCGTTTTGTCATTGATAGAAAAAAATCCCCTGTATCACTGATTTTTACCATCTTTGTATGGATAGCATTAATTTCATGGGTTGCAGCATTGACTATTTTTTCATCTGACAAAGTACAAGCAATAATGGGGGCGAGAAGTTATATTTTATTTCCTGCAGTCTTCATCTCTTTAGCAATATTGAATGTATCGTACCCAGAATCGTTAAATGTTAAAAAAATTGTTGTCTATATTATCCTTTTAATGTCTGCTGTTGCCGTCATATCGATTATCGATGTGTTAATGAAAGGTGAGTTAGTTAAATTGCTGGGTTATGATGAGCATTATGCTGGTGATCAATTAAATCTTATTAACAGCTATGATGGAATGATTCGGGCCACAGGTGGCTTTAGCGATGCACTGAATTTCGGATATATGTTGGCGCTAGGTATCTTGTTATGTATGGAGTGTTTTTCCCAAGGATATAAAAGGGTATGGATGCTAATTGTTAGCTTGGTTATTTTTACTGCAATCTGTATGACCCTAACTAGAGGGGCTATCCTCGTTGCGGTTATCATCTATGCTTTTTACATTATTTCAAATCGAAAGATGCTACTAAGCGGTATTACGTTATTTGTCATCTTTATACCTATTCTGGTCGTATCCACAAATATCTTTGACAATTATATTGATACCTTAGTGGGTAGGTTTACAGACTCCTCGCAGAGTTCTCGCGGATCGACACAGGGACGAATAGATATGGCGATAAATTCATTGAGTTATCTTTCAGAGCATCCATCAGGTATAGGCTTAGGCACACAAGGTTCTGGGAATATGCTTTCAGAAAAAGATAATAGACTGAATACTGATAACTATTTTTTCTGGATGGCACTCGAAACTGGAATTGTTGGTTTATTTATAAATATGCTCTATATGGCAAGCCAATTTTATTCTTCGGTTTTTTTGGATAAAAAATATTGTTCACATCGAAACTATACTCATCTAAGAATCTATTTTTTGCTTGGAGTCGCTTTCTTTATAAGTGCAGCGTTAAGTTCTGCACCTTCATCATCAACTTTTTCAATTTTTTATTGGTCGGTTCTTGCATTAATACCTTTTCTTAACCTAACCAACAACAGGTTGAATACTAATGAATAATAAAAAAATATTTATGGATGTTAGTTGGTCTAACATGGGAGGAATTGGGCGTTTTACTGATGAGATCGCTAGAAGACTCCCAGATATATCACTCAAAAAAATATATAAAAAATGTGCTTCTCCTATAGCTCCCTTGGGTTTGGCAATTAATATTGCCTTACTTAAAAAAGCCGATCTGGTTTTTCTTCCTGGCTATATACCTCCTTTATTCTCCTCAAAAAGGTATATTGTGACAATTCATGATTTAAATCATCTCGATATAGATGATAACTCTTCTTTTTTTAAAAAATTATTTTATAATTATTTTATTAAGCGTGGATGTCATAAAGCCTATAAAATTTTCACGGTTTCTGAATTTTCTAAAGAAAGAATAGCAAAGTGGTCAGGTGTTGAGCCGAATAAAATTATAACTGTATTTAATGGCGTTTCTGAGGAGTTTAATATTGATGTCCGACCAATGGAACTTGGATATGAATATCTATTATGCATTGGAAATAGAAAAACTCATAAGAATGAGCACCGTATAATTTCTGCTTTTGCTAAAGCTGAAATTAACCCTTCTATTAAGCTCGTTTTTTCAGGGAATCCAAGCGATAATTTAGAAAAATTAATAATGGAGTGTGGGTTAGGTGAGCGTGTTAATTTTTTGGGGTTTATTTCCGACCAAGACTTACCATCATTATATAAAGGCTCGAAAGGGTTAGTTTTCCCTTCATTATATGAAGGATTTGGATTACCAGTAGTTGAGGCTATGGCTTGCGGTATCCCCGTATTAACTTCAACTACTTCATCCTTGCCAGAGGTCGCAGGAAACGCTGCTATACTGGTAGAACCTACTTCGGTAGAGGCTATTGCAGATGGCATTACAAAATTAGTTAATGATTCGATACTACGCGAGCAATTAATCTCTGAAGGCCTTATTCGTGCCCAGAAGTTTACTTGGCAAAACGTTGTAAATAAGATCGAAATGGCATTTAAAGAGGCATGCAATGAAACTAAATGAGGCGAAAATATCTCTTGTTCATGAATGGTTATTAAGTTACGCGGGTTCTGAACAGGTCTCATCAGCGATATTACATGCTTTTCCTGAAGCTGAACTTTTTTCAGTTGTTGATTTCTTAACAGAAGAACAAAGAAAGAATTTTCTGGGAAAACATGCAACGACATCATTTATTCAAAAGTTACCAAAAGCTAAAAAATACTATCAAAAATACCTTCCATTGATGCCTTTAGCTATTGAACAGTTGGATGTTTCTGAAGCAGATATTATCATTAGTAGTGCTCATTCTGTTGCGAAAGGAGTCATTACTGGGCCAGATCAACTACATATTAGCTATGTTCACTCTCCAATTAGATATGCATGGGATTTACAGCATCAATATCTGCGAGAGTCTGGTTTGAATACTGGCGTTAAAGGGTGGTTAGCTAAATGGTTTCTTCACAAAATACGGATTTGGGACTATCGTACAGCTCATGGAGTTGATCACTTTATTGCTAATTCACAATACATCGCACGTAGAATAAAAAAAGTATACGGACGAGAAGCTTCTGTAATATATCCACCTGTAGATGTTGAAAATTTTGAAGTAAATAACGAAAAGCAGGATTATTACTTTACTGCCTCTCGTATGGTTCCGTATAAGCGTATTGATCTCATTGTCGAAACTTTCAGCCAAATGCCAGATAAGAAATTGATAGTTATTGGTGATGGACCTGAAATGAAGAAAATACAAAGCAAGGTAAAAGATAATATAACTTTGCTTGGATACCAGCCATTTTCTGTTTTAAAAGAACATATGCAGAATGCGAAAGCGTTTGTGTTTGCAGCAGAAGAAGATTTTGGAATAATTCCTGTTGAAGCTCAGGCCTGTGGGACACCTGTCATTGCATTTGGCAAAGGTGGTGCTTTGGAAACTGTTCGACCGGTCGGTATCGAAAATCCAACAGGTATCTTCTTTAAGCAACAGACAGTTACTTCATTGCATGATGCAATCGATGAGTTTGAGAAGACACAATCACTATTCACACCTAATGCATGTAGAGAAAATGCTGAAAGATTTTCGCGTGCAAGATTTGATCAGGAATTCAGAAACTTTGTAGAAGAAAAGTGGAGTCTTTTCACTACAGAGAAAATTATTAAACGTTAATAATGGTTTATTAAATGTCTAAATTAGTACCAGTAATTATGGCTGGGGGGACGGGTAGTCGCTTGTGGCCACTTTCGCGTGAACATCATCCGAAACAGTTTTTAACTGTAGAGGGGGAATATTCGATGTTACAAAATACCATCAGACGGCTGTCTCCACTTTTAGCTAGTGATCCAGTTGTCATCTGTAACGACAAACATCGCTTCCTCGTTGCTGAACAACTTCGTGCACTTGATAAACTAGCTAATAATATTATTCTTGAGCCTGTTGGGCGTAATACAGCGCCTGCTATTGCCCTTGCCGCCTTTTGTGCTCTCCAAAATTCAGATGTGGAAAATCCACTCTTGCTGATTCTGGCTGCGGATCACGTCATCCAGGATGAGGAAGCCTTTATCGAAGCTATTAACCATGCTGAATCTCTGGCTGCTCTCGGTAAGTTGGTCACGTTCGGTATAGTCCCAACACATGCTGAAACGGGTTATGGCTATATTCGTAGAGGTGATGCAATTGGGGGCGATGCATTTGCTGTAGCGGAATTTGTTGAAAAACCAGATTATGATACCGCACGTGATTATATCGAATCAGGGCAATATTACTGGAATAGTGGAATGTTTTTATTCAGTGCAAAATGTTATCTGAATGAATTAAAACATCTATCACCCGATATATATGATGCTTGCCAGAAAGCTGTAGGACATATCAACCCGGATCTGGATTTTATTCGTATCGATAAAGAGGCGTTTACTGCATGCCCAAGTGATTCAATAGACTATGCAGTCATGGAACATACACAGCATGCAGCGGTTGTACCTATGGATGCCGGCTGGTCAGATGTAGGATCGTGGTCTTCATTATGGGATATATCAAAAAAAGATCAGCAAAAGAATGTCTTGCACGGAGATGTGTTTGCACACTGCAGTGAAGGTAACTACATATATTCCGAAAACGCCTTTATTAGCACAATTGGTGTAAATAATTTAGTTATTGTTCAGACCTCTGATGCTTTATTGGTCGCCAATAAAGATTCAGTACAAGATGTTAAAAAAATTGTTGATTATCTAAAAAATAATAACAGAAAAGAGCATGTACATCATTTAGAAGTGTTTCGCCCGTGGGGGAAATATACTGTAATTGACAATGGTGTTAATTACCTGGTCAGACGTATAAATGTTAAACCGGGTGAAAAATTTGTCGCACAACTGCATAAGCATAGAGCAGAACACTGGATAGTCGTGTCGGGTACCGCTCGTGTTACAAAAGACGAAAAGACTTTTTTAGTTTCAGAAAATGAATCAACATTTATACCCGTTAATACTGTCCATGCACTTGAAAACGCTGGCGTAATCCCGTTAGAGCTTATCGAAATCCAGTCAGGAAATTACCTTGGCGAGGATGATATTATTCGCATGGAAACGCGTTTTGGATATTCAGAGTGAGAGATAAATGAACCTGGTTTATAATAGTCGAGATATTATCAAAAATTCAGGCATTGCTTTTGGAACTAGCGGTGCCCGTGGTCTTGTTAGCGATTTTACACCTGAAGTTTGTGCTGCTTTTACTGTTTCATTCCTGACCGTAATGCAGCAACAATTTTCGTTCGATACAATAGCACTTGCAATTGATAATAGACCAAGCAGCTACCAAATGGCTCAGGCTTGTGCCGCGGCGCTAAAGGACAAAGGAATTGATACTGTATTCTATGGGGTTGTACCTACTCCAGCCTTGGCTTATCAATCTATGTCAGATTATGTGCCTGCGATCATGATCACGGGTAGTCATATCCCGTTTGATCGCAATGGCCTAAAGTTTTATAGACCTGACGGTGAAATTACTAAAGAGGATGAAAATGCTATTGTTCAAGCTGAAGCTTCATTCGGATACATTAAGACAGAAGAGTTGTTGACTTCCTCGCTTGCCGCTGAAAATTATATTGCACGATATACCTCGTTATTTTCAACACCATTTCTGAAAAATAAACGTATTGGCATTTATGAGCATTCAAGTGCAGGCCGGGATCTTTATAAGCCTTTGTTTAATGCTTTAGGTGCTACTGTTATCAGTTTAGCCAGAAGTGATGAATTTGTCCCTATTGATACTGAAGCAGTAAGTGAAGATGATAGTCGTAAGGCAATAAAATGGGCAAAGGAATTACAGCTAGATGCAATATTTTCTACTGATGGAGATGGTGACAGACCTCTTATCGCAGATGAAAATGGAAATTGGTTGCGAGGTGATGTTTTAGGCTTATTATGTTCACTGGAATTAACCGCGGATGCTGTAGCGGTTCCTGTAAGTTGTAATAGTATCATTTCTTCACATAATTACTTT
This sequence comes from Enterobacter sp. MG-EB028, assembly GCF_056673305.1. Lineage (NCBI taxonomy): Bacteria > Pseudomonadati > Pseudomonadota > Gammaproteobacteria > Enterobacterales > Enterobacteriaceae > Enterobacter > Enterobacter sp. MG-EB028. The sequence goes on along the minus strand of NZ_CP195079.1, from coordinate 3,103,428 downwards.
AAGCATGTGATGCGAACCAAAATTGGTTCTCCTTATGTTATTGCTGCATTTGCGGAGCTAGCTGCAAATTATAATTGTGTTGTAGGTTTTGAAGCTAATGGTGGTTTTTTATTGGGCAGTGATGTCTTTATTAACCAGCATTTGCTTAGAGCGTTACCAACTCGTGATGCAGTCCTCCCTGCTATTATGCTACTTTATAGAGCAAAAGATAATGGTATTGGTGAACTTGTTTCACAACTGCCAGCACGTTATACCCATTCCAATAGATTACAAAATGTAGATTCTCTAACAAGCGTGTCATTAATTAATTTAGGACTATCAGACCACGTTAAGTTTATGGAGTATATCGGATTAAATGATTGTCAGATATTGAACTCGGATATTACTGATGGGTTGCGAATTACATTGGACAATAATAGTATTGTACATTTGCGCCCTTCAGGCAATGCTCCTGAGTTACGTTGTTATGCAGAGGCTGACTCTCAAGACGCAGCATACAAACTTGTTGAAACTGTCCTTGCTAATATCGAAATGCAGGTTGGGTAAAATCTTTAAATATAGTAGACCTTAAGCGTTTATCTCGGGAACGCTTAACTTGGCTATTTGGTACCCATTTAGAGGGCGTGAGTTTAATGGATAGTATTGATAACAAGTATAATCCACAGTTATGTAAGATATTATTGGCTATTTCGGATTTATTTTTTTTCAATGTAGCGTTGTGGCTATCTTTAGGGTGCGTATATTTAATTTTTAATGAGGTTCAGCGTTTTATTCCGCAAGAACAATTAGACTTGCGCTTCATTTCGCATTTCATACTTTCAATCGTCTGTGTAGGATGGTTTTGGATACGTTTGCGTCATTACACTTATCGCAAACCATTTTGGTATGAATTAAAAGAAATTATTCGGACAATTGTGATTTTTGCCGTGTTTGATTTGGCGCTGATTGCGTTTACAAAATGGCAATTTTCTCGTTATGTTTGGGTGTTTTGCTGGTCGTTTGCGCTGATTTTGGTGCCCTTGTTCCGTGTACTAACAAAGCACTTGCTAAATAAATTAGGGATCTGGAAAAAAACAACCGTCATTCTTGGGTGTGGTGAAAATGCAATCGGTGCATACAATGCTCTGCAGAGCGAAGAGATGATGGGTTTTAATGTTGTGGCTTTCTTTGATACTGATGCTGCATCATCTGAGATTTGTTCACTACCTGTAATACAAGATGTAGAAAAAATTTGGAGTTTAAATCGTACCGGAGATATTCATTATATACTTGCCTATGAATATACCGAGCTTGATAAAACACAATTATGGCTTCGTGAGTTATCTAAACACCGTTGTCGTTCAGTTACAGTTGTGCCTTCTTTCCGCGGATTGCCCTTATATAATACCGATATGTCCTTCATTTTTAGCCATGAAGTGATGTTATTGAGGATACAAAACAATCTTGCCAAAAGGACCTCTCGTTTTCTTAAGCGTACTTTCGATATTGTTTGCTCTTCATTAATATTGTTAGTCGCATCACCGCTCATGATTTACCTGTGGTACAAAGTGACACGTGATGGTGGGCCAGCCATTTATGGTCATCAGCGTGTAGGGCGAAACGGTAAGTTATTCCCGTGCTACAAATTCCGCTCAATGGTGATGAATTCTCAGGAAGTGTTAAAAGAGCTTCTGGATAGCGATCCGGAGGCGCGGGCTGAGTGGGAAAAAGATTTTAAATTAAAGAATGATCCACGTATTACCGCTGTGGGGCGTTTTATTCGTAAAACCAGCCTTGATGAATTACCGCAATTATTCAACGTGCTTAAAGGTGAAATGAGCCTGGTTGGTCCGCGACCTATCATTTCTGACGAACTGGAGCGTTACTGTGATGATGTTGATTATTATCTGATGGCGAAGCCGGGTATGACAGGATTATGGCAAGTGAGTGGTCGTAACGACGTTGATTACGATACACGCGTCTATTTTGATGCATGGTACGTCAAAAACTGGACTCTTTGGAATGATATTGCCATTTTGTTTAAGACGGTGAAGGTTGTGTTACATCGTGATGGTGCATACTGAGATTCTCAGCCGATAATTCACTAGAAAATATGCAGTTATGTGATCAGTGCATCATTTGCTACCCTCTTACCTCACCCTTGAGTTAACATGTTTTTTACTTTACCCGTCGTTCGCATTCCGGCGGGGTATCCACACCTGACAGGAGTATGTAATGTCCAAGCAACAGATCGGCGTTGTCGGTATGGCAGTGATGGGGCGCAACCTGGCGCTCAACATCGAAAGCCGTGGTTATACCGTCTCCGTTTTCAACCGCTCCCGTGATAAGACCGAAGAAGTGATTGCCGAGAATCCAGGCAAGAAACTGGTTCCTTTCTATACGGTGAAAGAGTTCGTTGAGTCCCTGGAAACGCCTCGTCGTATCCTGTTAATGGTGAAAGCGGGCGCGGGTACCGATGCTGCTATCGACTCCCTGAAGCCTTACCTTGAAAAAGGTGACATCATCATTGATGGCGGTAACACCTTCTTCCAGGACACCATTCGTCGTAACCGTGAGTTGTCCGCTGAAGGCTTCAACTTCATCGGTACCGGTGTTTCCGGTGGTGAAGAGGGCGCGCTGAAAGGTCCATCAATCATGCCTGGTGGCCAGAAAGAAGCGTACGAACTGGTTGCGCCAATCCTGACTAAAATCGCTGCTGTTGCGGAAGATGGTGAGCCGTGTGTGACTTATATCGGTCCGGACGGTGCTGGTCACTATGTCAAAATGGTGCACAACGGCATCGAATACGGCGATATGCAGCTGATCGCAGAAGCATACTCCCTGCTGAAAGGCGGCCTGAATCTCTCTAACGAAGAGCTGGCTGAAACCTTTACCGAGTGGAATAAAGGCGAGCTGAACAGCTATCTGATCGACATCACCAAAGATATCTTCACGAAGAAAGATGAAGAGGGTAAATACCTGGTTGATGTGATTCTGGATGAAGCAGCGAACAAAGGTACCGGTAAATGGACCAGCCAGAGCTCTCTGGATCTGGGCGAGCCGCTGTCTCTGATCACCGAATCCGTCTTTGCGCGTTATATCTCTTCTCTGAAAGAGCAGCGCGTTGCGGCTTCTAAAGTGCTGTCTGGCCCTCAGGCTAAACCAGCCGGTGACAAAGCTGAGTTCGTCGAGAAAGTTCGTCGCGCCCTGTACCTGGGTAAAATCGTCTCTTACGCGCAGGGCTTCTCTCAGCTGCGTGCGGCGTCAGACGAGAACAACTGGGATCTGAACTACGGTGAGATTGCGAAGATCTTCCGCGCGGGTTGCATCATTCGTGCGCAGTTCCTGCAGAAAATCACCGATGCCTATGCTGAAAACGCGGGTATCGCCAACCTTCTGCTGGCCCCGTACTTCAAAAAGATTGCGGATGAATACCAGCAGGCATTGCGTGACGTGGTTGCCTACGCCGTACAGAACGGAATCCCGGTTCCAACCTTCTCTGCGGCAGTAGCTTATTATGACAGCTATCGTGCTGCTGTTCTGCCTGCCAACCTGATCCAGGCACAGCGTGACTATTTTGGTGCGCATACTTACAAGCGCACGGATAAAGAAGGTGTGTTCCATACCGAATGGATGGAGTGAGTTAAAACCTTCGCAATAATACCAACCCGGAGCTTGTCTCCGGGTTTTTTTATGCAAAAAATGCCGGCCATTATTCGAAGTAGTCTGAATCTCATCCCGCTCGTTGTGATTACTCCTGGTTTGCCTTGACAGTTCTGTTTGTCAGGAGGTACAAAGCCCAACAGTTATGTTTATCGCGATGGTCTGCCGGCCATCAATACAGTTAACTAAAAGAAGTCATTAGCGAATGAAAATAACAATTTCCGGAACAGGGTATGTCGGTCTTTCTAACGGCATTCTGATTGCTCAGAACCATGAAGTGGTTGCGCTGGATATCGTGCAGGCCAAAGTGGATATGCTCAATCAGAAGAAATCGCCGATTGTCGACAAAGAAATCCAGGACTATCTCAGCAATAAACCGCTGAATTTCCGCGCCACGACAGATAAAGAAGATGCATACCGCGATGCGGATTACGTCATCATTGCGACGCCTACTGACTACGATCCAAAAACCAACTATTTCAACACCTCAACCGTAGAAGCGGTTATCAAAGATGTTATTGCGATTAATCCTGATGCGGTGATGGTTATTAAATCGACCATTCCTGTCGGCTTTACCAAATCCATCAAAGAAAAGTTTGGTATTGATAATATCTTCTTCTCGCCAGAGTTCCTGCGTGAGGGGAGAGCGCTTTACGATAACCTGCATCCTTCGCGTATCGTTATTGGCGAACGCTCTGAGCGTGCTGAACGCTTTGCCGCACTGCTGCAGGAAGGCGCAGTGAAGAAAGATATTCCGGTGCTGTTCACGGACTCCACCGAAGCGGAGGCGATTAAGCTTTTCGCAAACACCTATCTGGCAATGCGAGTTGCGTACTTCAATGAGCTCGACAGCTATGCAGAAAGTCTTGGGCTGAACACCCGCCAGATTATTGAAGGGGTTTGCCTCGACCCGCGTATTGGCAACCACTATAACAACCCGTCATTTGGCTACGGTGGCTATTGCCTGCCAAAAGATACCAAGCAGCTGCTGGCGAACTACCAGGCCGTGCCGAATAACCTGATATCGGCGATTGTTGACGCTAACCGTACGCGTAAAGATTTCATCTCCGATTCCATTCTTGCGCGCCAGCCGAAAGTGGTGGGAGTGTACCGTCTGATCATGAAGAGCGGTTCCGATAATTTCCGCGCCTCTTCCATTCAGGGGATTATGAAGCGCATCAAGGCGAAAGGCGTGGAGGTCATTATCTATGAGCCTGCCATGCAGGAAGATCAGTTCTTCAATTCCCGTGTGATCCGCGATCTGGATGCCTTCAAAAAAGAAGCGGATGTCATTATCTCGAACCGCATGGCGGAAGAGCTGGCTGACGTCGCTGACAAAGTCTATACCCGCGATCTCTTCGGTAGCGACTAAATCTCTTTCATGATGAAAAAACCCGGCTGATTTGCCGGGTTTTTTATTTTCAGACCTTGTAAAACTCGCGGTACCATTCAACGAAGTTCTTCACTCCGTCTTTAACCGAGGTTTGTGGTTTGAAACCGATCACGTCATACAGCGCTTTCGTGTCGGCACTGGTTTCCAGTACGTCGCCCGGCTGGAGCGGCAACATATTTTTCTCGGCTTTTTTACCCAGCGCGTCTTCCAGTGCTGTGATGTAGTCCATCAGCTCTACTGGGGAGCTGTTACCGATGTTGTAAACGCGGTAAGGTGCTGAACTGGTTGCCGGTGAGCCGGTCTCAACGGTCCAGTTTGCGTCAGGATGGGGAATAACATCCTGCAGACGAATAATCGCTTCAGCAATATCATCGATGTAGGTAAAGTCGCGCTTCATCTTCCCGTAGTTATAGACATCGATGCTTTTGCCTTCAATCATTGCCTTAGTAAATTTAAACAGCGCCATATCCGGGCGTCCCCACGGACCGTATACGGTAAAGAAGCGCAGTCCGGTGGTCGGCAAGTTGTACAGGTGCGAATAGGTGTGCGACATCAGTTCATTGGCTTTTTTGGTCGCAGCATAGAGTGAAACGGGGTGATCCACGGAATCATCAGTAGAGAACGGCATTTTACGGTTGAGGCCATATACGGAGCTGGACGAGGCATAAAGCAGATGCTGAACGTGGTTATGGCGACACCCTTCCAGCACGTTGAGATGGCCAATAAGATTGGCATCCGCATAGGCGTGCGGGTTTTCCAGGGAGTAACGAACGCCTGCCTGTGCAGCCAGATGAATGACGCGATCAAACTTTTCACTGGCGAAAAGCGCAGCCATGCCTTCACGGTCTGCTAACTCAAGCTTGTGAAAGGTGAAACGCTCTGATTGTATCCGTTCCAGACGCGCCAGTTTCAGGTTGACATCGTAGTAGTCATTCAGGTTATCAATACCGACAACCTGATGTCCGGCCTCAATGAGGCGTTTACTGACATTCGAACCGATAAAACCTGCTGCACCGGTGACCAGAAATTTCATATTTTCCCTCTTAAACCCTTATTCTTACAGATGCGATAACGCATCACATGGTGTCTATGATAGCGCGAAGGGGAGCGAGTTACATAACGCATCTTTCCGATATAACTCATCGGATTCTTATAGAAAAATCCGCAGTAATAGATAAACTATGCAAACATAATTATGTTTCCCCTTTTTCATCAGTTAGGGATTGTATGACGCAAAACAACAATAGCCAGGTCAGCCGAAGCAACGACCCTGAGCAAATTGATTTACTTGATTTAGTGTTACAGCTGTGGCGTGGAAAGTGGATGATAGCAACGTTTGTTGTTGTTTTTATTGCCCTGGCCGTGGGATATCTTTCAATTGCTAAGGAAAAGTGGACCTCAAGCGCGATCATTGCCCAACCTGATGCAGCGCAGATAGCGACCTACTCAAACGCATTGAACATCCTCTACGGCAGCGCAGCTCCTTCAATGCTGGACATTCAAACGCGCGCGATTGACCGTTTTAACGCCTCTTTCTCTGCGTTATCCCAGGCGCTGGACAACCAGGATGTGCCTGAAAAACTGACTATTGAGCCTGCTGTTAAAGGGCAGCCGCTGCCGTTAAGCGTCTCCTATGCCAGTACATCAGCTGAAGCGGCGCAAAAGCAGCTGGCGCAGTACATCCAGCAGATTGATGAACAGACGGCAAAAGAACTTGCCCTTGACCTCAAGGACAATATCAAGGAGCAGATTAAAACGCTGAACGATTCTCTGGTTAGCCAGGAGAAGGTCGCTCAGGAGCAGAAAGATCTGCGTATTAAACAGATTGCAGAAGCATTGAAGAATGCTGAAGCGGCGAAAATCTCCTCGCCACAGATTCAGCAAACCCAGGATGTCACTCAGGAAACGATGTTCCTGCTGGGAAGTGAAGGGCTGAAATCGATGATAGACAATGAAGCGTCGCGCCCGCTGATCTTCTCTACCGCATATTATCAGACTAAACGAAACCTGCTGGACATCCAGAACCTGAACGTGAATCCTGACACTATCCACGTTTATCGTTACGTTATGAAGCCGGATCTGCCCGTTCGTCGCGATAGTCCTAAGAAAGCGGTTATTCTTGTTCTAGCCGTGCTGCTGGGCGGTATGATTGGCTCTGGTGTGGTTCTGGGGCGTAATGCATTGCGCAACTACAAACCAAAAGCCTGATTTGCAGATTTAAAAAAACCGGGGATAATTAATCCCCGGTTTTTTTATTTGTGTCGTTTGCGAAGATTCTCAATCACCGCCGTCAAATCCAGCTCCTGATCCTGCAGCAGCACCAGCAGGTGATACATCAAATCCGATGCTTCATTCGTCAACTCTTCCCGGTCATGTACGGTCGCGGCCAGCGCCGTCTCAACGCCTTCTTCTCCCACCTTCTGCGCAATGCGCTTAGTCCCGCTGGCATACAGCTTCGCGGTATAGGAGCTCTCAGGATCCGCCGATTTACGCTCCGCCAGCAGCTGCTCCAGCTGATACAGAAACAGCCACTGATGACTCGTCTCGCCAAAGCAGCTGCTGGTGCCCTTATGGCAGGTTGGGCCGATTGGGTTTACCAGCACCAGCAGGGTGTCGTTATCGCAGTCTGGCGTCATGCTGACCACGTTCAGGAAGTGCCCCGAGGTTTCCCCTTTGGTCCACAGGCGCTGCTTCGTACGCGAGAAAAACGTCACTTTGCCGCTGTCGATCGTTTTTGCCAGCGCGTCCTGGTTCATATAACCCAGCATCAGCACTTCGCCCGAGACGGCATGCTGTACAACCACCGGCAGTAATCCGTCAGTTTTTTCCCAGTCCAGCTGCGCCTGTTGTTGCTCTGTTAACATACCCTGATCTCCACGCCCTGGTCGGCCAGGTACGTTTTTAACTCACCAATATTGATAATCTGCTTGTGGAACACGGAGGCGGCAAGGGCACCGTCCACGTTCGCATCGCGGAAGGCTTCCAGGAAATGCTCCATGGTGCCTGCGCCGCCGGAGGCAATCAGCGGAACGTGGCAGACCGCGCGCACTTTCTTCAGCTGCTCGAGGTCATAACCGTTACGCACGCCATCCTGGTTCATCATATTGAGAACAATCTCGCCTGCGCCACGCTTTTGCACTTCCTGCACCCAATCGAGCGTTTCCCACTGGGTGACGCGGGTACGACTTTCATCGCCGGTGTACTGGTTGACGTGGTACTTGCCCGTTGCGGCGTCATACCAGGTGTCGATTCCAACCACAATACACTGCACGCCAAAGCGATCGGCCAGGCGTGTAATCAACTCCGGCTCGGCCAGAGCAGGGGAGTTGATGGAAATCTTGTCGGCCCCAAAAGAGAGAATTTTGGCAGCGTCGTCAGCGGACTTAATCCCGCCCGCTACGCAGAACGGAATGTCGATCACTTCCGCCACGCGCGCCACCCAGCTTTTGTCGACCACGCGGCCATCGCTGGAAGCGGTGATATCATAAAAGACCAGCTCGTCTGCGCCTTCATCGGCATAGCGTTTTGCCAACGGAACGATGTCGCCAATGATTTCGTGGTTGCGGAACTGCACGCCTTTCACGACCTGACCGTCGCGTACGTCCAGGCAAGGGATTATCCGTTTTGCCAGCATTGAATCGCCTCCGTCACAGTAAATTTACCTTCCAGCAGGGCCCGGCCCACGATCACGCCCTGCACACCGGTGCCGCGCAGCGCGGCCACGTCGTCTATATCACCGATACCGCCAGAAGACTGGAACGCAACCTGCGGATAACGCGCGCAGACCTCTTCATACAGCGAGACGTTAGAGCCCGCCAGCGTTCCGTCGCGGGAAATATCGGTACACAACACGTGCTTCAGGCCAACGGGAAGATAGATATCGACCAGCTCTTCCAGCGTCACGCCGGAGTTTTCCTGCCAGCCGCTGACGGCAACCTGCTTTTTACCCTGCTCGTCAATGCGCACGTCCAGCGCCAGTACAAGGGCGTCGGCGCCAAAGCGGCGGAACCAGCCTTTCACCGTGTCAGGATCTTTCACGGCAGTTGACCCTACCACCACGCGCGCCACGCCAGCGTCCAGCAGCGCCGCAACGTCCTCTTCCGTACGAACGCCGCCGCCGACCTGTACGGGCACGTCAACACCAGCAACAAGCTGTTTAAGCAGCGGGATCTGGCGCTTCGCCGGATCTTTCGCGCCCGTCAAATCCACCAGATGCAGCACCTGGGCCCCCTGAGCGGCATAATCCTGCAGACGCGGCAGCGGGTCGTTTCCGTAGTCTCGCTGCTGGCCGTAATCGCCCTGGTGGAGACGGACAACCGTGCCGTCAATTAAATCTAAAGCGGGAATAATCATCACATCTCCAGGAAGTTTTTCAGCAGCTGCGCACCCGCGGCACCAGAGCGCTCCGGGTGAAACTGCACGCCGAAGAAATTGTCTTTCTGTACCGCCGCAGTAAACGCCTCGCCATAATTGCACTGGGCGATGGTATTGGTGTTTACGGGCATGGCGTAGCTGTGCACGAAGTAAAAGTACGCGCCGTCTTCGATGCCGCGAAACAACCGGTCGCCCGCTTTGGCGTAAACGCGGTTCCAGCCCATATGCGGCAGAGGCAGACCGTGGTCGGTCATTTTTGGGACGTCTTCGTCGATAATGCCCAGCAGGTCAACGCCGTTACTCTCTTCGCTGCGACGGCCCAGGAGCTGCATGCCCAGGCAAATGCCCAGCACCGGCTGGGTACAGGCTTTGATCAGATCGACCAGCTCGCGTTCGCGAATCTGATCCATCGCGGCCTGCGCGGTGCCAACGCCCGGCAGGAATAACTTATCGGCGCGCAAGACAACGTCCGGATCGCGGCTTACCACCGGCTCATAGCCGTGGCGCGCAATGGCCGATTTTACGGAGTTGAGGTTGGCGCATCCGGTATCCAGAATCACCACGTTCATTACAGCACTCCTTTTGATGAGGGAAGGGCATCGCCTTCCACGCGGATCGCCTGGCGCAGCGTACGGCCAAAGGCTTTAAACAGGCTCTCCACGCGGTGGTGATCGTTTTTGCCCTTGGTCTTCAGATGCAGCGTCAGGCCCATGGTGTAGGACAATGAACGGAAGAAGTGCTCCACCATTTCGGTGCTGAGATCGCCCACACGCTGGTAGGTGAAATCAGCTTTATATTCCAGGTGCGGACGACCTGAAATGTCCATGGCGCAGCGCGCTAGGCACTCGTCCATCGGCAGGACGAAGCCGAAACGGTTGATGCCGCGCTTGTCGCCGAGCGCCAGCTTCAGGGCTTCACCCAGCGCCAGGCCGGTATCTTCCACTGTGTGGTGATCGTCAATGTAAAGGTCGCCTTTTACCGCGATCTCCATGCGGAAGCCGCCGTGGGTGGCAATCTGATCCAGCATATGGTCGAAGAAACCGACGCCGGTGTGGATCTTGCTGCCGCCTTCACGGTCCAGCCAGACCTTCACATCAATCTGCGTCTCTTTGGTGTTGCGCTCAACGTGGGAATAGCGGTCGCGCTTTGTCAGCTGCTCGCCAATTTTCGCCCAGTTAAGGTTGTTGCGGTCGTAGCGCAGCCCCGCGATGCCCATGTTTTCCGCCAGCGTGATATCGGTGATGCGATCGCCGATGACATAGCTGTTGGTTTTATCCAGCGCATCTTCAGCCAGGTAACGCTCTACCAGCTTCACCTTTGGCTTACGGCAGTCGCACTCGTCGGCCGGCATGTGCGGGCAAATCAGCACTTCATCAAATACCACGCCCTGAGAGGTCAGCACCTGCATCATCAGATTATGCGGGCCGTCAAAGTCCGCCTGCGGGAAGCTGTCAGTACCCAGACCGTCCTGATTGGTGATCATCACCAGCTTAAATCCGGCTTTCTGCAGCTTAAGCAGCACCGGGATCACGTCCGGTTCAAAAGCCAGTTTGTCGAATCGATCGACCTGAAAATCGGCTGGTGGCTCCGAAATAAGGGTGCCGTCACGATCGATGAAAAGGATCTTCTGGGTCATACTTTCTCCGCTTTCAGGGCGTCAATCACGCGCTGGCTCTCTGCGCGGGTGCCTACGGTAATGCGCAAGCATCCGCTCAGGGAAGGTTGTTTATTCTGGTCTCGTAAGATAATGCCCTGATCCCACAAAGATTTAAATACGGCACTGGAGGCGGTGAAGCGCGCCAGGATATAGTTGGTTTCCGAGTCGAACACCTGCTCCACGCAGGGAATATCCTTCAGGGCTGTCACCAGATATTGACGCTCCGCCAGAATTTGCGCCACGCGCTCGCGCATTGCATTTATGCCCTGCGGCGTCAGCGCCTGTGCCGCAATATCGGCAACCGGCGTTGAGAGCGGGTACGGGGCGATCACTTTCAGCAGCAGGTCGATAACCTCTTTATTCGCCAGCGTGAATCCGCAGCGCAGACCTGCAAGAGCAAAGGCTTTCGACAGCGTGCGCAGCACAACCAGGTGCGGATACTCTTTCAGCCAGCCTGCCAGCGTTGCCTGCGGACAGAACTCAATATAGGCTTCATCCGCGACCACCAGGGCTTTACCGCGCGTCATCTCCAGCAGGGTGCGAATATCCTGCGGGTTGATAATCTGCCCGGTTGGGTTATTTGGGCTGCAGACGAAGACAACCTTCACGCCATCGAGATTGTCTGCAATACCCTGCAAATCGAGCTGCCAGTTCTCCAGCGCCTGCACGTTGCGGCACGCCACGCCGAAGGTTTCGGCGCTGACGCTGTACATGCCGTAGGTAGGCTGGCAGTACATCACCGCGTCTTTGCCCGGCTCGCAGAACGCGCGGATCAGCAGCTCAATGCCCTCATCCGCGCCGCGGCTGACCAGCACCTGCTCCGGCTTCACTCCCGCGTACTGCGCGTAGTTTTCGATAACCGCCTTCGGCTGACACTCCGGATAGCGGTTCAGCGTTTGCTGCGACAGCTCAAACTGCACCGCAGTCGGGAATTCGTTGGCGTTCAGCCAGACGTCCCCGTTTCCGCCCAGACGACGCGCAGACTGGTAAGGCGTCAGGCGGCGGACATTTTCGCGGGCTAATTCTTCAATGTTCATGCTTGCTCCTTCAGGGCTGCAACGCGCAGCGTCACGGCGTTTTTGTGGGCGGTCAGACGCTCGGCGGCGGCCAGGGTTTCAATAGTAGAAGCCAGTGAAGCAAACCCCTCGCGGGACAGCTCCTGCACGGTCATGCGTTTCTGGAAATCCGCCAGGCCGAGGCTGGAACAGGTAGAGGTGTAGCCATACGTCGGCAGGACGTGGTTGGTGCCGGAGGCGTAATCCCCCGCGGACTCCGGTGACCAGTCGCCGAGGAACACCGAGCCCGCGCTGGTGATGCTGTCAACCAGATCGCGCGCGTTGCGGGTCTGAATAATCAGGTGCTCCGGGCCGTACTGGTTGGAGATGGCGATGCACTGCTCGAGATCGCGCGCCACAATCAGGCGGCTGGCCGCTAACGCCTGACGTGCCGTGTCGGCGCGGGGCAGGTCGGCAAGCTGGCGTTCAACGGCTTCGCCCACGCGTTTCGCCATATCGGCATCCGGCGTCAGCAGGATGACCTGCGAGTCCGGGCCGTGTTCTGCCTGTGAAAGCAGGTCGGAGGCCACGAAGTCCGGCGTTGCGCCGCTGTCGGCAATGACCAGCACTTCAGACGGACCGGCAGGCATATCGATGGCAGCGCCGTCGAGACGCTGGCTGACCTGACGCTTGGCTTCGGTCACATACGCATTGCCCGGGCCAAAAATTTTGTCGACCTTAGGAATGGACTCCGTCCCGAACGCCAGGGCGGAAATCGCCTGCGCGCCGCCCACTTTATACACCGCCTGCACGCCGCAAAGTTTTGCCGCGTAGAGGATCTCATCGGCGATCGGTGGCGGAGAGCACAGCACTACTTTCTGGCATCCGGCGATACGCGCCGGCGTGGCGAGCATTAATACGGTCGAAAACAGCGGCGCTGAACCGCCGGGGATATAAAGTCCCACTGACGCAACCGGGCGCGTCACCTGCTGGCAACGCACGCCGGGCAGGGTTTCCACATCCACGGTCTGCAGCTTCTGCGCGGTGTGGAAGGTATCAATATTTTTCACCGCGACGGCCATCGCCTGCTTGATATCGTCACCGAGACGATTACTGGCATCAATGATTTCCTGCTCGGTAACCTGCAATGCGCCGACTTCCGTCTTATCAAACTTCACGCTGTATTCACGCAGGGCGTCATCGCCACGGGCTTTGACGTTATCCAGGATCTCCGCCACGGTGCGGGAGATGCTTTCAGAGGCGGAAATTGCCGGGCGCATCAGCAGCTCGCGCTGTTGCTCGTCGCTACAATTATTCCAGTCGATGATTGTGTTAAAGCTCATAGCCATTACTCCATCATCTTCTCAATTGGCAGCACCAGGATGGAGCTTGCGCCCAGTGCCTTCAGTTTTTCCATGGTTTCCCAGAACAGGGTTTCGCTGCTCACCATGTGCATCGCCACGCGCTGCTGATCGCCCGCCAGCGGCAGGATGGTTGGGCGCTCAGCGCCCGGCAGCAGGGCAATCACTTCATCCAGACGCTCGGTTGGGGCGTGCATCATGATGTATTTGGACTCACGCGCCTGAATCACGCCCTGAATACGGGTCAGCAGCTTGTCGATCAGCTGCTGTTTGGCGTCGGCCATCTCGCCGTCGCGCTGAATCAGGCACGCTTTAGAGCGGTAGATGACTTCCACTTCGCGTAGCCCGTTCGCTTCCAGGGTGGCACCAGTGGAGACGAGGTCACAGATGGCGTCCGCCAGACCCGCACGCGGCGCCACTTCAACGGAGCCGTTTAGCAGGCAGGATTTAAACTGCACGCCTTTCTGGTCGAGATAGCGCTTCAACAGGTGAGGGTAAGAGGTGGCGATACGTTTGCCGTTCAGCGCGGCTGGGCCGTCCCACGCTTCATCAACCGGCGTGGCCAGCGACAGGCGGCAGCCGCCGAAGTCCAGACGACGCAGGGTGAAGTAACGCGGGTCTTCACCCTGCGCGCGGCGGGTCAGCAGCTCTTCTTCCAGCACGTTTTCACCGATGATGCCGAGGTCAACGACGCCGTCCATCACAAGGCCGGGAATATCGTCATCACGCACGCGCAGAATGTCGATCGGCATGTTTTCAGCCAGAGCAATCAGGCGCTGGGTGTGCAGGTTGATTTTGATCCCGCAGCGGGCCAGTAGTTCGCGTGAGTCGTCACTCAAACGGCCTGATTTTTGAATAGCTATGCGTAAGCGTGAGTTATCTAACATTCTTTATTCCTCGTTAACCTGTTTTAACCTGTCTGAATTTGGTCCAAAAAAAAGCCCCCGGAAGAAGATCTTCCGGGGGCTTTTTCATGCGTTCATGCACCACTGGAAGATCCAAACGTCTTCCAGCACACATCGCCTGAAAGACTAGTCAGGATGATGGTGATGATGGTGGTGTTTAAATTGAACGCGTGTCATATAAATTCTCGATGAATGCTTATTCATTTGATGTCTTTTAACCTAAACCAGTTGTACGACATATTGCAAGGGCTTTTTTTGATCATTAATTCATTTCATATTGATGCTATGAATTGTGTGTTCTGCCGGGCTGGCGTAGCCTTATGAAAGACGAGTGAGAGTCAGGAGAATTCGCATGAAAAAGGTCGCGATTGTCGGTTTAGGATGGCTGGGAATGCCGCTGGCGATGTCATTAGCCGCGAAAGGCTGGCAGGTGACCGGGAGCAAGACCACCCGGGATGGGGTCGAAGCGGCACGAATGTGCGGTATTGATGGCGTTGAACTGCGTCTGGAGCCGGAGCTGGTGTGTGATGCGGACGATCTGGACACGCTGATGAACGTAGATGCGCTGGTGATTACGCTACCCGCACGGCGCAGTGGCCCGGGCGAATCATTCTACCTGCAGGCGATGCAGGAGATTGTCGACAGCGCGCTGGCGCATCACGTCCCGCGCATAATTTTTACCAGCTCGACGTCGGTTTATGGCGATGCTGAGGGCGTGGTGAAAGAGAGTTCCGAGCGCCGTCCCGTAACCGCGAGCGGTCAGGTCCTGAAAGAGCTGGAAGACTGGCTGCATAACCTTCCCGGCACGCAGGTCGATATCGTTCGTCTGGCGGGGCTGGTTGGCCCGGGGCGTCATCCGGGGCGCTTCTTTGCCGGTAAGACGGCACCAGACGGTCAACATGGCGTGAATCTTGTGCATCTTGAAGATGTTATTGGCGCGATTGAGCTACTCTTACAGGCTCCAAAAGGCGGACACATCTATAATATATGTGCACCGTCTCATCCGGCGCGCAGCACGTTTTACCCGCTCATGGCACGCCAGCTTGGGTTGGCTCCGCCGGTTTTTGGTGAGGCAAAGAACGAAAGTAAAGGCAAAATTGTTGATGGCAATCGCATTTGCCATGAGCTGGGGTTCGAGTATCAGTATCCCGATCCGCTGGTGATGCCCATGGAATAAACCCCGCAGCGGAGACAATCGCACACCAGAAGGGGGCGAGCATGAAACCGCTGCTGGATGTTCTTATTATTCTGGATGCACTGGAAAAAGAGGGGAGCTTTGCGGCTGCCTCGGCAAAGCTTTACAAAACCCCTTCGGCCCTGAGCTATACCGTTCAAAAACTGGAAAGCGACCTCAATATTCAGATCCTCGATCGCTCCGGGCACCGCGCGCGGTTTACCCGCACCGGGCAGATGCTGCTGGAAAAAGGCCGTGACGTTCTTCATACCGTTCGCGAGCTGGAAAAGCAGGCCGTCAAGCTCCATCAGGGATGGGAGAATGAGCTGGTGATTGGCGTGGATGATACCTTTCCGTTTTCTCTACTGACGCCGCTCATTGAAGCGTTTTACCAGCATCACAGCGTCACCCGGCTGATCTTCATCAACGGGGTGCTGGGCGGCTCCTGGGATGCCTTAACCCAGGGCAGGGCGGACATCTTTGTCGGTGCCCTGCACGAGCCTCCCCAGTTGAGTGACTTTGGTTTTGCCCGCCTGGGCGTGCTGGAGCAGGTATTTGCCGTGGCGCCCCATCATCCGCTGGCTCAGGAGCCTGAGCCTCTTAACCGCCGCGTTATTAAGGGGTACCGCGCAATAGTAGTCGGGGACAGTTCACGCCCCGAATGTGCGGTTTCCTCGCAGCTGCTGGATGAGCAGGAGGCCATTACCGTTTTTGACTTTAAAACCAAGCTGGAGCTGCAAATTAGCGGCCTGGGCTGCGGCTATTTGCCGCGCTACCTGGCGCAGCGCTTTATTGATAGCGGTGCGCTTGTTGAAAAACAGGTACTTGCTCAAAGCAGTAACGAGTCGGTATGGGTGGGCTGGAACGAACAAACCGCCGGGCTGGCCAGCGCCTGGTGGCGGGACGAAATTTTAGCAAATAGTGCTATCGCCGACGTTTACTCTCAGGGTAGCGTCGAGAAATCAGCCAGTTAGCAAAAAGAAAATTACCCGGTGCGTTGCAAAGTATTGCCTTTTGTATCCGATGTGGGGCAAAATGCCGCCGCTGCAACCAAATGAATAATCGACGATATAAAAGGCGTCGGTTATTTTTTTTTGCATGTACGAAACGAAACTAAAAACCAAGAGGCCGGGCTTCGTACCGGATAGATATTTACTAAAATCCGACAGTTGTTGTCGCTGAGGAAGAAAGAAATGGGGCAATTTTTCGCTTACGTGGCGGTTATCACCGTAAAGGAGAATAACTATGTCGCATAACGCAACTCCAAACACCTCTCGCGTGGAATTACGTAAAACGCTTACGTTGATTCCGGTTGTTATGATGGGCCTGGCCTATATGCAACCGATGACGCTGTTCGATACATTCGGTATCGTATCAGGCCTCACAGACGGTCATGTGCCGACGGCATACGGCTTCGCGCTGATTGCGATCCTGTTCACCGCGCTGAGCTACGGTAAACTGGTGCGTCGCTATCCGTCTGCCGGTTCCGCCTACACCTATGCCCAGAAATCCATCAGCCCGACGGTTGGCTTTATGGTGGGCTGGTCGTCGCTGCTCGACTATCTGTTCGCGCCGATGATCAACATTCTGCTGGCAAAAATTTATTTTGAAGCGCTGGTGCCGTCGATTCCCTCCTGGATGTTCGTCGTGGCGCTGGTAGCCTTTATGACTGCCTTTAACCTGCGCAGCATCAAGTCCGTTGCCAACTTTAACTCCGTAATTGTCGTGCTTCAGGTTGTCCTGATTGCCGTTATTCTTGGCATGGTCATTTACGGCGTGTTCCATGGCGAAGGCGCGGGCACACTGGCGAGCAGCAAGCCGTTCTGGTCTGGTGATGCCCATGTGATCCCAATGATTACCGGGGCAACCATTCTGTGCTTCTCCTTTACCGGTTTTGACGGGATCAGCAACCTGTCTGAAGAAACCAAAGATGCAGAGCGCGTGATTCCGCGTGCTATTTTCCTGACGGCGCTGATTGGCGGTCTGATCTTTATTTTCTCTACCTATTTCCTGCAGCTGTACTTCCCGGATATCTCTCGCTTCAAGGATCCGGATGCATCTCAGCCGGAAATCATGCTCTATGTGGCGGGTAAAGCGTTCCAGGTCGGCGCGCTGATCTTCTCCACCATCACCGTACTGGCGTCCGGTATGGCCGCGCATGCAGGCGTTGCGCGTCTGATGTACGTAATGGGCCGCGATGGCGTATTCCCGAAAAGCTTCTTCGGTTATGTTCATCCAACATGGCGTACCCCGGCGATGAACATCATCCTGGTCGGTGCTATTGCGCTGCTGGCGATTAACTTTGACCTGGTGATGGCAACGGCGCTGATTAACTTCGGTGCGCTGGTGGCGTTCACCTTTGTTAACCTGTCGGTTATCTCTCAGTTCTGGATCCGTGAAAAGCGTAACAAGACGCTGAAAGATCACTTCCAGTATCTGTTCCTGCCGATGTGCGGTGCCCTGACCGTGGGCGCGCTGTGGGTTAACCTGGAAGAGAGTTCAATGGTGCTTGGCCTGATTTGGGCTGGTATCGGTCTGGTTTATCTGGCTTGTGTCACGAAGAGCTTCCGTAACCCGGTTCCTCAGTACGAAGACGTCGCGTAAGCGCAGCGCCAACGGGCGAAAAAAAACCGGAGTTCAAAGGCTCCGGTTTTTTTATATCTGAATTTCACACTATCTCTTGCGCGTACTGGAACAACGCTTTCAGCAGCGTCTGCTTCTCTGTATTCCCTTCGTACTGGCCGTAAAGCATCTCCAGCTCCTGCGCGTAGCTGTGCAGATATTCTGGCGTAAACACGTTACGACGATGCTGCAGCCAGCGCGCCTGTTCTGCTTCGTCCAGCGTGCCGGGATAGTTGCGCGCCCGGTAATTAAACATCAGCTTTTCGATGCGCTTATCGGCGAAGGTGATGTCCAGCGCCGGTAAGTTACGCGGCTCGGTTTGCAGAACGATATTCATGGCTGCACGGTCGGCATCGCTGAAGAAGCCGTTGTAGAGCTGGGTGTCCACGTTTTCGGACGGCACGAACGGCTCCGCCTCGGCAAAAATAGCGACCACTTTCTCGCGCACCTGTGGGTTATCGCGCAGCACTTTCAGGTTATCCAGACAGTGCTGACGGTTGATGCCCAGCCTGTCGGCATCTTCCGGACGCAGCGTATTCGCCTGCGCCAGCACCGGACATTTATTGATATGCACCAGTTTGACCGGCACCGCAGGCAGGTCCCCGAGTTCATTTTTCGGGGTGTAAAGCCGTTCGCGCAGGGTATCGCTGTCAAGCTCCAGCAGCGGCGAAATATCCCCCGCCAAATCCACCATGATGACCGCATTTCGGTTATCCGGGTGCCAGGCCAGCGGGGCAACCCAGCTGGTATTGCCGCGCCAGGCGCCAAACATGCCGGAGATATGCACCAGGGGCTTCATCTGCGGTACGTCGATAAGGGTCATGAGCTTCTGCTTGCCGCGGTGGCTCAGCAGATATTCAAACAGCCGGGGCTGCGCGGTTTTCACCAGCTTCGCCATGGCAATGGTGGCATAGACATCCGCCATCGCATCATGGGCATTACTGTGCTCGATGCCGTTGGCGCGCGTCAGGTGCTCCAGCCGGAAGCTCGTCAGCCCTTCCTCATTTTCCGGCCAGTTAATGCCTTCAGGACGCAGGGCATAACAGGCGCGCATAATGTCGAGCAGATCCCAGCGTGAATTGCGGTTCTGCCAGCTCCAGGCGTACGGATCGTAGAAGTTTCGATAGAAGATGTTGCGCGTCACTTCATCGTCAAAACGGATGTTGTTGTAGCCAACCACGCAGGTATTGGGAACGGTAAACAGATCGTGGATGCGGCGGGCGAACTCTGCTTCGTTAACGCCTTTTTCCCGGGCTTCCTGCGGTGTGATCCCGGTGACCATCACCGCGCCGGGCTGCGGCAGGTAGTCATCAGCCGGTTTGCAGTAAAAGACCTCGGGCTCGCCAATGATGTTGAATTCGTCGTCGGTACGGATGGCGGCAAACTGCGCCGGTCTGTCCAGCGCCGGATGCGTGCCAAAGGTTTCGTAGTCGTGGAATAAAAAAGTCGGGCGTGCGGCAGAGTCAGACACCAGTAATACCATCCTGTTAAAAAATGACGCCACTATGGTAAACGATCGCGCGGGTCAGACCGAATAAAAAGCGCCGGCATGGCGTAAATTTGCGAGGGAACTTCAGCGGAAAACCTGCGTTCTGTCACATTTTTTTGCAATTAAGCCAGGTAACGACATCAGAACTCCCGTAAAAAGGTCATCGATTTTTAATGACCTGAGGATATACCGTTGAAACGCCGTCTGTTTATTGCTGTTTCTTTACTCGCTTCGAGTGTCTCATCTGCTTTTGCGGCTGAGCCACTGGATTTTTCGCCGCAGCCTCCAGCCATTCAGGCGGGATCCTGGGTGCTGATGGACTACACGACTGGTCAAATTTTAACGGCGGGCAACGAACATCAACAACGTAATCCGGCGAGCCTCACTAAGCTAATGACGGGCTATGTAGTCGATCGGGCCATTGACAGGCACCGTATTACGCCGGATGACATTGTTACCGTAGGGCGTGACGCGTGGGCCAAAGGCAACCCGGTTTTTGACGGCTCGTCGCTGATGTTCCTGAAAGAGGGCGATCGCGTCTCCGTGCGTGACTTAAGCCGCGGTCTGATTGTCGATTCCGGCAACGATGCCTGCGTGGCGCTGGCCGACCACGTGGCGGGCGGGCAGCCGCAGTTTGTGAAGATGATGAACGACTACGTGCAGAAGTTGAACCTGCGCGATACGCACTTTGAAACCGTCCACGGGCTGGATGCGCCAGGGCAGCACAGCTCCGCTTACGATCTGGCCGTGCTCTCCCGGGCTATCATTCACGGTGAGCCTGATTTTTACCATATGTACAGCGAAAAGAGCCTCACCTGGAACGGGATCACTCAGCAGAACCGTAACGGCCTGCTGTGGGATAAAACCATGAACGTGGACGGCCTGAAAACGGGGCACACCTCGGGTGCGGGCTTTAACCTGATTGCGTCTGCCGTTGACGGACAGCGTCGTTTAATCGCGGTGGTGATGGGGGCCGACAGCCCCAAAGGGCGCGAAGACCAGGCGCGTAAGCTTCTGCACTGGGGACAGCAGAACTTCGATACGGTGCAGATCCTGCATAACGGTAAAAAAGTGGGGACAGAGCGTATCTGGTACGGCGATAAAGAACAGATAAATCTGGGGACGGATCAGGACTTCTGGCTGGCGTTACCGAAAGCGGAAGTGCAGAACATCAAGGCTAAATACGTTCTGGATAAAAAAGAGCTGGAAGCGCCGATTGCCGCGCATCAGCGGGTTGGGGAGATCCAGCTCTACGATCGCGACAAGGTCGTGGCGCACTGGCCGTTGGTCACTCTGGAAGCCGTTGATAAGGGAGGCGTATTCTCACGCCTGAGCGATTATCTGCACCACACGCTTTAACCGCTGATGGGCAGACAGGCAGGGTTGCGAGTCTGCTCACATAATAAACACTTCTCGTTTGCCGATAATAGTAATCCAGCTTTATAGTGTATAAATATACAGTAATAAACGGAGGCAGCATGGACTACAGCATCAAGCAGCAACAGAAACGTAAGATTGCGGGTTTTCATCTTGTTGGGCCGTGGGAAAAAACGGTTAAGCAGGGCTTTGAACAGCTGGTTATGTGGGTGGACGGGCGTCACATTGAGCCGCTGGAGTGGGTTGCGGTCTACTACGATAACCCCGATGAGGTCCCGGCAGAAAAACTGCGCTGCGATACGGCCGTTACGGTACCGGATGATTTCGTTATCCCGGAAAACAGCGAAGGCGTCATGATGACGGAAATCGCTGGCGGGGATTACGCCGTGGCGACGGCGCGCGTGGAAAACTACGACTTTGCGACGCCGTGGTATCAGTTCTTCAATTCTTTATTGCAGGACAGTAAATACCAGATGGCGCTCAAACCCTGCTTCGAACGCTATCTTAACGACGGCAATGCGGACGGCTATTGGGACATTGAAATGTATATCGCGGTAGAGCACAAAACGGTTTAATCCTGCAATATGAAGGGTTTTTCAGCCGGGTGCGATCCGCCCGGCTGAAAACACAGTACAATTGTGATTTGCCGTGTTGCTGGAGAGCGGGTGTGCGTCCCGACAAATCATTAACCCCATTTGAAATTCGCTTGTACAAACATTACCGCGTGGTGCACGGGAGTCGCATCGCGCTGGCTTTCGTGTTGACCTTTGTACTGGTCCGGTTGCTGGATGTACCGGAGGGAACGTGGCCGCTGATCACGCTGGTGGTGGTAATGGGGCCTATCTCATTCTGGGGGAACGTTGTTCCTCGCGCCTTCGAGCGGATAGGCGGTACCGTTCTTGGATCTGCCCTGGGGCTTATTGCCCTGAAGCTGGAACTCATCTCATTTCCCGTGATGCTGGCGTGGTGCGGTGCTGCCATGTTCCTCTGCGGCTGGCTGGCATTGGGTAAGCGGCCTTATCAGGCGCTGCTGATTGGTATTACTCTCGCGGTGGTTGTCGGTGCGCCCGCCGGGGATATGACTACGGCGCTGTGGCGAAGCGGGGATGTCATCCTGGGGTCACTGCTGGCCATGCTCTTCACTGGTATCTGGCCGCAGCGTGCTTTTCTGCACTGGCGTATTCAGATGGCTAACTACGTCACCGCCTTTAACCGCGTCTATCAGGCCGGTTTTTCCCCGAATCTGGTTGAGCGTCCCCGGCTGGAAAAACATCTGCAAACGATCCTCAACGACGTGGTTAAAATGCGCGGCCTCATCGCGCCCGCCAGCAAAGAAACCCATATTCAGAAAGCGATTTTCGAAGCCATCCAGACGGTAAGCCGCAATCTGGTCTGCATGCTTGAACTGCAAATCAATGCCCACTGGGCCTCGCGTCCAAGCCATCTGCTGATGCTTAACGCGCAGACCCTCAAAGAGACCCAGCAGATGACGCAGCAAACGCTGTTGACCATCGCTCATGCGCTCTATGAAGGGAACCCGCAGCCGATACTGGTCAACAGCGAGCGGCTGAATGAGATCGTCGCGGAGCTGAAGCAGCTAATCAATGAACGTCAGGGCGATAACGTGGCGGAAACGCCTATTCATGGCTACGTCTGGCTGAGCCTGGAACTGGCGCGGCAGCTTGAGCTGTTATCGCACCTTATTTGCCGCGCGCTGCGCAAATAAAAGGCGTATGTGACGGCTGCTGCTTCGATTCAGCAGCAATTGGGGTTATGATAGCTTTAAACGATATACTCATTGTCATTCGCAGCCGCTGTCAGTAAGGTTATTGTTACAACGGTTGCTTTAACGAATCCGAATCTCACATTATCAGGGGTGTAAAAATGGAAACTACCAAGCCTTCGTTCCAGGATGTTCTGGAATTCGTCCGCCTGTTCCGCCGCAAAAACAAGCTGCAGCGTGAAATCCAGGACGTTGAGAAGAAGATCCGTGACAACCAGAAACGTGTTCTGCTGCTCGATAACCTGAGCGACTACATCAAGCCAGGCATGAGCGTTGAAGCTATTCAGGGCATCATCGCCAGCATGAAGAGCGACTATGAAGACCGCGTTGATGACTACATCATCAAAAACGCTGAGCTGTCCAAAGAGCGTCGCGACATCTCCAAGAAGCTGAAAGTGATGGGCGAAATTAAAAACGCCGAAGCAAAAAGCGAGTAATCGCAGCGAATAGTGAAAAAGGCTCTCTGGTGACAGAGAGCCTTTTTTTATGATTCAGAGCGCGGCTGTAGCTGATAAATCCAGGCCTTAACCTGCCCACCTTTAAGGGTGGTCACTGTGACCTCAACCCGGTCATAGCCGTCTTCAAATTCATCCAGCATCTGCCAGTGTGCGGGAAGGTTATCAGAGATAAACAGATAGCCTTCGACACGCGGTCCATCGGGGTGGAGGATAATCCCCGGGAAGTCCGCCGCCGCACCCCAGCCGCGTTCGTAAAACGTACCGGATACGGAACCGGCCAGCCATTCCCCGCCGATGTTTTCAAGAATATGCGCATTAGCGTGGCCCGGGCGCAGTGTGCCGTAGACAAACAGAGCGTTCATTTTCCTTTATCCGCAAAGCAAAAAGCCTGCTTTAAAAGCAGGCTTTTTAAATTTGGCTCCTCTGACTGGACTCGAACCAGTGACATACGGATTAACAGTCCGCCGTTCTACCGACTGAACTACAGAGGAATCGTTGTGGAGGCTTATCTTAGCGGCGAAAAAACTTTTGTCAAACCTGATCTTAGGGAAAATCGACTGATTGCTGATTCTGTCGTCAGTTTGTTGTAATTCCACACATCTTTTTTCAGGAAAATACTTTGCAGGATTAGCTTTTCTCCCCCATCATTTGAAATGGAGTTTCAACTTTTCTCGTTAAGGTCCATTTTGAACGTCACTGCCTCCTTACGCCAGGCGATAGAGCGCACGCCGTGGTATGCAAAACGTAAAAGCTATCGTGTCCTGTTCTGGCGTGAAATCACCCCTCTCGCTGTGCCTATCTTCCTGGAAAATACCTGCGTTTTGCTGATGGGGGTCCTGAGCACCTTCCTGGTGAGCTGGCTGGGGAAAGAGGCGATGGCGGGGGTCGGGCTGGCGGACAGCTTTAACATGGTGGTGATGTCATTTTTTGCTGCCATAGACCTCGGTACGACGGTGGTGGTGGCTTTTAGCCTCGGCAAGCTTGATCCCAAACGTGCGCGCGAGGCGGCCCGCCAGTCGCTGATGATCATGACCATTTTTTCGATTGTTCTGGCGGCGGTGATCCACTATTTCGGTAAAGAGATTATCGACTTTGTCGCAGGGGAAGCCACGAACGAGGTTAAAGACCTGGCGCTGACCTACCTGGAGATGACCGTTTTAAGCTATCCGGCGGCGGCCATTGCGCTGATTGGCAGCGGCGCGCTGCGTGGGGCGGGCAACACCAAAATTCCGCTGCTGATCAACGGCGGGATGAATATCCTGAATATCATTATCAGCAGCGTGCTGATCTACGGCGTGTTCTCGTGGGATGGGCTGGGGTTCGTAGGAGCGGGGCTGGGGTTAACCATTTCACGCTATATCGGTGCGGCGGCCATCATCGGGGTGCTGATGACGGGAATTACGCCCTCGCTGCGTCTTACGCTCAAGAGCTACTTCCGGCCCTTTAACTTCGCCATTATCTGGGAAGTGATGGGAATCGGCATTCCCGCGAGCATTGAATCCGTGTTGTTTAACGGCGGGAAGCTGCTGACGCAGATGTTTGTTGCCGGGATGGGGACCGACGTTATCGCCGGTAACTTTATTGCCTTTTCCATCGCCTCGCTGATTAACCTGCCGGGTAACGCGCTGGGTTCGGCATCAACCATCATCACGGGCAAACGGCTCGGGAAAGGGCAGATAGGTCAGGCGGAGCGGCAGCTGCGGCACGTCTTCTGGCTGTCGACCATAGGGCTGACGCTGATCGCCTGGGGAACCGCGCCGTTTGCCGGGCTGATGGCCGCGTTCTATACCCACGAAGAGGATGTGAAAGAGGTGGTGAAGATCCTCATCTGGCTCAACGCCGCCTTTATGCCCATCTGGGCGGCATCCTGGGTGCTGCCCGCCGGGCTGAAAGGGGCGCGCGATGCCCGTTTTGCTATGTGGGTGTCCATGCTCGGCATGTGGGGGTGTCGCGTTGTGGCGGGCTATACGCTGGGCGTGGTGCTCGGCTGGGGCGTGGTTGGCGTCTGGCTGGGGATGTTCCTTGACTGGGCCGTGCGTGGGGCGCTGTTCTACTGGCGTATGGTCAGCGGGCGCTGGCTGTGGAAATATCCGCGACAGAATGCCTGACAATTGCGCGAAGTGGAGAATAAATCGGCAAACGATCCGAAATCTGCATTCTGCCTTTGACATCCCAGGGGAGCATCGATAATATGCGCCCCGTTCACACGATTCCTCTGTAGTTCAGTCGGTAGAACGGCGGACTGTTAATCCGTATGTCACTGGTTCGAGTCCAGTCAGAGGAGCCAAATTTAAAAAGCCTGCTTTTAAAGCAGGCTTTTTGCTTTTCTGCGCAAGGTAAAGGCAAAACGGCAACCTGGTTGCCGTTTTTAGTGTTTGCTCCCTCTCCCGTGGGAGAGGGATGGGGGGAGGGCACCAGACCGCGCGAAATTACACGCCAATCGGTGCCGTCGCCTCAACCAGCCACGTACGCGCCTCGCTATTCACCAGCGGTGACAGCGCCTCACGTACCTGCTGATGATACTCATCCAGCCACTGCTTTTCCTGCTCGCTCAACAGATCCAGCTCGACCTGGCTTAAATCAATCGGGATCAGCGTCAGAGAAGCAAATTTGCAGAACCCCGGTCGGCTCTCCACTATCTCCACCTGGTTTTCAATACGGATACCGTGGCTATCGCCCAGATAGTATCCCGGTTCAATCGTCATGATATTGCCTGCCACCAACGGCCACGGGTTGACCTTTTTGGCGATGCGATGCGGGTTCTCATGGATAAGAAGCTGGTGCCCCACGCCGTGTCCTGTGCCGTGATCATAATCCAGCCCCATCTCCCACAGCGGGCGACGCGCAAACGCATCCAGCTGATGCCCCTGAGTCCCGGAAGGGAACTGCAGGGTAATGAGCGACAGGAAGCCTCTCAGCACGGCGGTGTAGTGCAGGCGCTGCTGCGGGTCGACCTTACCCCACGCCAGCGTGCGCGTGGCGTCGGTGGTGCCGTTAGCATACTGACCGCCGGAATCGTTCAGGTAAAAATGGTCATGGCCGATGGGCTTATTGCTGGCCTCGCTCGAATGGTAGTGACACATCGCCGCATTGCTGGAGGAGGCAGAGATAGTCGCAAAACTCTGCTCGATAAAACCGGGCTGCTGTTTGCGGAATGCCAGCTGCTGAGCCTGCACTTCCAGCTCGGTGAGCGGTTGTCCGGCCGCTACACGACGCGGCACTTCGCGGCTCAACCAGGCGAGGAAATTGACCCACGCGGCCCCGTCCTGGTGATGACACGCGCGATAACCCGCCAGCTCGACCGGATTTTTGGTAGCTTTCATCAGGGTGATGGGATCGGTTCGCCAGACAATTTCTCCCCGTGGTTCAATGGCGAAGCGCAGGGCGACGGGGGCGGAATCGGCATCAACCATCACCCGCTTCCCTTCAGCAGGCTGCTGACAGCGTTCAATAAAGGTGTCCTGCGGCGCAATGGTGAACGCATTGCGCACTTCGTCAGGCAGGGCGCTGAGCTTATTGTCGTTAACAAACCACTCAACGTGACCGTCACGACTCAGCAGGGCAAAGGAGAGCGGTACCGGACTGGTGGGGATATCCGAGCCGCGCACGTTGAGCAGCCACGCAATGTTATCCGGCAGCGTAACGGCCAGATAGTCAGCATTGTTCGCGGCCAGCACGGCGGCAACGCGCTGACGTTTGTCCTCGCTGCTTTCACCGCTTGTCTCTACCGGCATTTCACGTATAAGCCCCGCCGGTGCGGCAGGGCGATCGGTCCATAAGGCGTCAAACGGTGACGCGTTCAGCGGCACGAGCGTGCACGGTGTGGCAGACAGCTGCGTAAACTCGGTATTCGTCATCAGCATTGGGTCAAAACCAATGCGCGTGCCCGCCGCGACGTTTGCCGTCAGCCAGTCTGCCAGCGGCTCGTTGTGCAGATGGTGGATCTCAACCTCATCCATATTCACCTGAACGCGGGCCTGCACCTGATAGCGCCCGTCGACGAACAGCAGCGCTTTGTTTTTCAGCACCAGCGCGACGCCGGCAGAGCCGTCAAAGCCCGTCAGCCAGGCCAGCTTTTCGTCGTAGGGCGCGCAGTATTCGCTCTGCCAGGCATCCGCACGCGGGACGATCATCCCGTCGAGATGACTTGCCTCAAGCCAGTGGCGCAGGGCAGAGAGCGGTGTAGGGGTGTGCATGTTTTTTCCTTATTGCTTTTAGCGGAACGGCGGCTCGTTGAAGGTACGCAGCTTGCGCGAATGCAGTCTGTCACCTTCCGCTCGCAGCAGGTCGATGGCCCGAATGCCAATCTGCAGATGTTCGGATATTGCCCCTTCATAGAAACGGTTGGCCTGACCCGGCAGCTTAATTTCACCGTGCAGCGGCTTATCGGAGACGCACAACAGCGTGCCGTAAGGAACGCGGAAGCGATACCCCTGGGCGGCAATGGTGGCGCTCTCCATATCAATCGCCACCGCCCGGCTCAGGTTGAACCGCAGCGCGGAGGCGGAGTAACGCAGCTCCCAGTTGCGGTCATCCGTTGTGACGACCGTACCGGTGCGCAGGCGCTGTTTAACCTCTTCACCCGGCATGCCGCTGACCTCTTTAGTGGCGTCATACAGCGCGCGCTGCACTTCGGCGATGCTCGGGATAGGAATATCCGGCGGCAGCACCGCATCCAGCACGTGGTCATCACGCAGATAGGCGTGGGCCAGCACGTAGTCGCCAATCAGCTGGCTTTCGCGCAGGCCGCCGCAGTGGCCAATCATCAGCCACACGTCAGGGCGCAGGACCGCCAGATGGTCGCAGATGGTCTTGGCATTTGACGGACCCACGCCGATGTTGATCAAGGTGATGCCCTGACCGTCGGCGGTGATAAGGTGCCAGGCCGGCATCTGGTGCTTTTTCCACGCCAGATCGGAGATGGCCTGCTCGGGCGCTTCGGTCTCGGCGGTGATCCAGATCCCGCCCGCGCAGGACAGCGCGATGTACGGGCTTTCCGGGTCGAGGATCTGGCTGCAGCCCCAGCGGACGAACTCGTCAACGTAGCGGGTGTAGTTGGTAAAGAGCACAAACGGCTGGAAATGCTCGGCTGGCGTACCGGTGTAGTGGCGCAGGCGCGCCAGCGAGAAGTCCACGCGGCGTGCGTCAAAATGCGACAGGGGAGAAAATTCTGCCGGGTGATAAATCCCGTCTGCCGTCTCATCGCCAATCTGCGAAAGTTCCGTCGTTGGGAAGTGGCGGGTCAATCCCGCGCTCATGGAGCGGTCAAGCGTTAACGCCGAGCCGTCAATCACGTAGGGATACGGGATTTCATGTTGTGAGGGCTCAACGGCAATATGCGCACCGTAGTCCTGGTACAGCAGCGTGAGCTGTTCTTCAAGATAAGGGCGGAACAGTGCAGGGCGGGTGACGGTGGTGCTGTAGCAGCCGGAGTGGGTAAAACGGGCGTAGGCGCGGGTTTTCGGCGTTGTGCTGGCGCTGCCGTCCCAGGTCACAGAGAGCGATGGATAAACAAAAAGGCCCTCGTTTCTGGCCTTTTGATTGGGGAGTTTCCCTGTTTCGATGTATTCGCTAATGGCGCTGCGCAGCGCATTGACGGACTGTTCATACAGCGCGTCGAGTTTTTCCAGCGCCTGAGCCGGGGTCAGGCTGGAGCCCTTATTATTCATCTCTGTCTCCTTGTTCCACAGGTGTGCGACTCTACCCGATAGTATGTCACACGCCCGTGAAACAAAAGGGAGATCAGGCGTGGCTCGTCTCTTTCATCAGCAGCGCCGTCGCCGCCGACAGCAGGCAGCCGGCCAGCAGATAGATCGCCACGCTGTGCCAGTCTCCGCCGGAGAAGGTGACCAGCGCGGCGGCAATAAACGGCGTAAATCCACCGCCGACCACGCTTGCCACCTGGTAGCCCACGCCCGCACCGCTGTAGCGATAGCTTGCGCCAAACAGCTCGGTAAACATCGGCTGCTGCACGCAGACCACCATATCGTGGGCGATGTTGGCGAGCATGATGGCGAAGAAGACGATCCAGAAGACCGACTGTGCTTCGAGCGCCATAAAGAACGGCCAGGCGCTGAGGGTGCCAATCAGCGCCCCGGTGATATAGACGCGACGGCGGCCAAACCGGTCAGCCAGCCAGGCGAAGCAGGGAATCGTCAGGCAGCTAATCCCGCCGACCAGCAGGCCAATATTCAGGAACAGCTCGCGCGGCAGACCGAGGTTCTGCGTCGAGTAGTTCAGGGCAAACGCGGTGACGATATACATCGTCAGCAGTTCACAGAGGCGCAGGGCGATAATTTTCAGAAAAGCGCCAGGATGCTGAACCAGCGCTTCCATTACCGGCAGCCGTTTTTTCGCAACCGGCTTTTCCCGCTGCTGCTGTTCGAATTCCGTGGACTCTTCCATCCCGTTGCGGATCCACAGCGCGGCGATGACCAGCACGATGCTAAAGATGAACGGAATGCGCCAGCCCCAGCTCAGGAACTGCTCGTCGGTGGTGAGCTGGCTGATTAACGATACCAGCCCTGTGGAGAGGAGAAGGCCCACGCCGTACCCCACCTGCACGCCGCTGCTGTAAAACGCTTTCCTGTTTTTCGGCGCGCTTTCAACAGATAACAGCGCCGCGCCGCCCCATTCACCGCCCACCGCGAAGCCCTGAATGGCGCGCAGAGTGACCAGCAGCACCGGCGCCCACCAGCCAATGGCGGAAAACGAAGGAAGAATGCCAATCAGCGCGGTGGCGATCCCCATCATCCAGACGGTGAGCATCAGCATGCGCTTGCGGCCGAGGCGGTCACCAAAGTGGCCGAAGATCACCCCGCCGAGCGGGCGAAACAGGAACCCGACGCCGAAGGTGGCAAAGGCGGCGAGGGTGCCCATCGCGGGGCTGACCTGTGGGAAGAATTCGCGGTTAAATACCAGCGCGGCGGTAATGCCATAAAGCAGAAAATCATACCAGTCGACGACGGCACCCGCGAAGCTGCCGAGGGCGGCGCGGCGGGCGCGATTGAGCGAAGGTGTCTCCTCGTTGGGACGATCGGAGATGAGGGTGGAGTCCATAGTTGTCCTGTCCGTACTGATTTTTAATTATTGGTATAAGAAAAGGTCACTCACTTTGCGTCCGTCATATAAACGGAACCTATGAGACTACCGCGACAGAACGCCTGAGAAAACGTTTTTATCTTTCCGGAAGGCGCTGAATAAATAAATTTCATCTGCACCTACAGCGATATAATTATGTCTGCCTGGCTCCGTTACCTGCTGAATGGTTTACAGTAATAGTGACCGCTGCGTGACTTAAGCTGAGGGAATCACGATGCAACGCACCTTTTCGGCACTCTTAATGGTTCTGTTTTTATTCGTCGCACCACTTCATGCTGAGCCCAGCGTCTACGGCGAACAGCGCATCAGCGGCTGGTGGAATGCGCTAACGGACGATGTTTCGCAAACCTGGACTCAGCCACAACGTTACGATCTGTACCTGCCGTTTCTGAGCTGGCATGCCCGCTTCATGTACGACAAAGAAAAAACCGACAATTACAATGAAATGCCGTGGGGCGGCGGACTAGGCGTTTCCCGCTATAACGAAGAGGGCAACTGGAGCGCGCTGTTTGCGATGATGTTCAAGGACTCGCACAACGAATGGCAGCCCGCGATGGGCTATGGCTGGGAGAAGGGCTGGTATCTGGATAATGCCAAAGATTTCCGGCTTGGACTCGGTGCCGCGGCGGGCATCACGGCGCGAGATGATTTTGCAAACTATGTCCCGCTACCGTTCATCTTCCCGCTGTTTTCGGCCGGGTATAAGCGCGTTACCGTCCAGTTCACCTATATTCCCGGGACGTATAACAACGGTAACGTGCTCTTTGCCTGGCTGCGCTTAGGCTTTTAAAGGGTGATCACCTTTTTTGCCACGGCGTTAGACAATACCAGCATGGAGAAGAGAACAGAGGTAATGAAAGTGAGCACAATCAGTGCCAGCTTCATACCGAGAGAGGTCACCGGTATCAGCGCCGTCAGCAGATGAAACACCGAGTAGTGCACAATGTACACGCCTGTCATCGTTTTGCTGATGGCGGCCAGAATGGACTCCTTAAATTCAGCGTTGCGGCGAAAGCGCACGCCGTTCGCCGCAATTACCAGCGCGATGATCAAAATGTAAATTTGAGAGCCGGTGAGAATAAAGGCGTTTCTGTCCGCCTTGAACAGCGCGAAGAAGAAGTGGCGCTCGTAAAACCAGGTGAAGAGATAGATAAAGGGGATGGCGACAATCGCCGCCCTGACCACATTTTTGCGGCTAATCCACTCGGCAATTTTCGGGTCGCAAAAGAGTTGCCCCGTCAGATAAAACAGCAGCCATGTCCACAGCCGATACTGCGGTGACAGAGAAAGGACGTGCGTTTCAGGATAAAGCGCCGATAGCAGATCGTATCCGTAGGAAAAGAGCAGCAGGGCAGCAATCGCGCCGCAGAACAGCGCTCTCCGCTGGCTAAGCCACTCAACTGCCGGGTGAAAGGTATAAATCACCATAAAGGCGAACACAAACCAGGGCTGAATCAGATACCCACGCTGATAAGGCTCCCACAGGTAGTAGATCGTTATCCAGAACAGAAAAACAATCACCAGGCTTTTAATTTTACTCAGCTGCCAGCGGGTGCCGTGCCGCGATTGTCCGTCGAGATAGCCCGACACCACAAAAAACAGCGGCGTGGCGATGGTCGAGATAAAGGTTAAAAACCCCAGGATCCAGTGATAGTCATAATCATAATGATCCCAGGTATTGTAGATGGTAAAGAAGGTCACCGCCGTCATGCAGCCCAGCGTCTTGATAATGTTCAGCCCTGTCGCATTCATTGTTGTTTGGCTTCGTCCTTACGATGGAAACACGCATAGATAACGGGGAGTACCAGCAGCGTCAGGATTGTAGCAAACCCCAGTCCAAACATAATCACAACGGCCATGCTCTGGAAGAAAACGTCCAGCAGCAGCGGAGCCAGGCCAAGTACGGTCGTAAACGCGGTGAGCAGGATAGGGCGCAGGCGCGAGGTGGCAGCATAAACGATCGCGCTGTGCTGATCCTTTTGCGTTTTCTGCTGTTCGATCTCTTCCACCAGCACGATGCCGTTGCGGATCAGCATGCCGCTCAGGCTCAGCAGACCTATCAGCGCCATAAAGCCAAAGGGAATACCGGTAATTAAAAATCCCGGCGTGACGCCAATCAGCGCCAGCGGTACGGTCAGCCAGATAGCGACGGCATTTTTTACCGAGCTGAACATCAGAACCGTAATCACAAACATCACCAGATACCCGAGAGGCAGCGTAGTGAATAGCCCTTGCTGCGCTTCGCTGGAGTTTTCCGCGTCGCCTCCCCACTCGATACTGTAGCCGTGCGGCAGGGGAAGGGCATCCACTTGCGGCTTCACGCGGGCGAGAATATCGCCGGAGGTTTGCTGGCTCAGCGGGTCCGGGTCCGTCTGAACCGTCAGTACCCGCGAGCGGTCGCGTCGAAGGATTAGCGGATCTTCCCACTCCAGCGAGAAGCGGCTGACGACGTTACTCAGCGGAATATACTGCTGCCGCGTCTGGCTCCACACCAGCACGTTGTTCAGATGACTGGCATCCAGCCTTTCGCTTTCCGGGGGCCTCACCACCACGGGAAGCAGGTCACTCCCTTCCCGATATAGCCCCGCGCGGCTGCCGGAGAAATTCATCTCCAGCGCGTTGTCGACGTCCTGTTTATCCACGCCAAGCTCGCGTCCCAGCGCGGCGACGTACTGCGGGCGGATCACTTTGCTGCGGTTCTGCCAGTCGTTCCGGACGCTGCCCGTGGCCGGGTCGCGCGCCAGAATATCGTCCACCTGGCTGGCAATCAGGCGCAGCCTGTCAGGATCCGGGCCTTTAATACGCACTTCAATGGCGCTGTCGCCGGAGGGGCCAAACATCACCCGTTTGGTGCTGGCGTTGACCTGCGGATAGTTTCGCGCGATGTACTCGTCCACGTGGCGCGTCAGGGCAGAGATGTTGCGCTGGTCGTCCATGCGCACCATGATCTGCGCATAGTTGCCGTACTGCCGCTGCCCGCTGTAGGTCAGAATAAACCGCATACTTCCCTGACCGATGGTTGAGACGGTGGTCTCCACGCCCGGCTGGCCATTGATCGTCTTTTCAATATCGCCGGTCATTTTCTCGGTCCATTTAATATCGGTACCGTAGGGTAACCAGAGGTCGACAAAGAAAATCGGCGTATTAGACGACGGGAAAAAATTTTGCCGCACGGCGCCGAAGCCCCAGACAGACGCTGCCAGCAGCGCAGCCATGACAATGAGCGTCGGTGCCTTATGGTGCAGCAGCGTGTTAAGCAGGCGCTGGTAGGCGCGGTAGAGTCGTTTATCGTAAGGATCTGACTCGTCGGTTTTATCGGGCGCGCTGTCGTTTTTAAACAACCACCACTTAATCAGCACCGGGGTGAGGGTGAGCGCCGAGAACCAGCTCAGCATCAGGGAAATCAGCAGCACCTGGAACAGGGATTTACAATATTCCCCTGTGGAATCCTGCGACAGCCCGATAGGGGCAAACGCCAGGATGGCAATCACCGTCGCCCCCAGCAGCGGCAGGGCGGAGCGGCGGATGATGTTGTTCACGGCGGTTAACAGCGGGGAGCCCTGCTGTCGGGCAATCAACACCCCTTCGACAATCACGATGGCGTTATCCACCAGCATGCTGAGGGCGATAATCAGCGCCCCGAGCGATATGCGCTGCAGCTCAATGCCCCACAGATACATAATCAGCAGCGTGCCCAGCACGTTAAGCGCGAGAGAAAACGCAATGATGATCCCGCTGCGTACGCCCATAAAGATCAGCAGCACGCCGATGACAATCGCCAGCGCCATCAGGAAGTTAATAATAAAACCGTTAACGGAATGGCCTACTTCGGCGGCCTGATCGTAAAACAGGTCTATCTGTATGCCCGCCGGTTTTTCCACCGACATCTGGTTTAACTTCGCCTCCAGCGCGTGGCCCACGTCGATAACGTTCACGCCGGGAATAAACGAGACGCCCATGGTGACGGCTTTTTTGCCGTTGGCATGGTAGATACTGGCCGGCGATTCGTTCAGCCCGCGCGACAGCGTGGCGATATCCCGCAGACGCGTCGCCGCCCCGGTGCCGGAAGGCGTGATGATGAGATCCGCCAGTTCATCAAGATTCTCGAACTCACCGGTCGGGTGCAGGCGAATGGATTCGGTGCCGGAGGTAATTTCTCCGGCACTGGAAACGACGTTAAGCCTGCTGAGCAAGGCGGAAAGCTGGTTCAGCGTAATGCCCCGCGCGGCCATTTTGGTCAGGGAGATATCGATGTTGACCTGTTGGCTAATGGCCCCGCCGATGGCGACCTTCGCGACGCCGGGGATCAGAATCAACTCCCGGCGCAGCTGCTCCGCATATCTCACCAGTTCAGGATTACTGAATTCATCTCCGGAAATGGCGAAGAAGAAGCCGAACACGTCGCCGAAATCGTCATTCACAAAGGGCGTGACGACGCCGGGCGGAAACTGACGCGAGGCATCGCCCACGCGGCGGCGCAGTTCATCCCAAATCTGCGGCAGCTCGTTCGAGTGATAGCGAGAAGCGATGTTAACGGTGATTTGCGACAGACCGTTTGAAGAGATAGAGCTCACGTTGTCCAGATAAGGCAACTGCTGAAGGGCATTCTCCAGCGGAAGCGTTACCTCCTCTTCCACCTGCTGAGCGGATGCGCCGGGGTAGTTGGTGACCACCACTGCGGTTTTGATGGTAAAGGCGGGATCTTCCAGCCTGCCGATATTCAACAAGGCGAAAATACCCCCGATGCCCAGGAGCAGGATCGTTAGCCAGACGCGAACAGGGTTATTAATAAATTGACGAGAGATATCCATTACAGTCCCCGTTCACGCGTCCAGATACGCACCGGCTGGTTAGCATGGAGCTCCCCAACGCCTGCGGCCACCACGCGCTCGCCCGCCTTAAGCCCGCTGGTAATCACCACGCCTTCGGTACTCACTTGCCCCACGCTGACCTTGCGGTCTTCAAGATGCAGCGTGTCGCCTTCGCCCGTTACGACCCAGACGTGCGGCTCATTGCGCGGGCTGTTGTCCGGGTTAAAGACTGCCTCAACCGGTACGACCAGCGCCTGAGCATCCGCGCCCGCCGGGAGGTTGCTTAAATTGATGGTCACCGTACCGCTTACGCCGCCGACGGCGGGAAAATCATCTGGCCGCGGCATGGTAAGTATCACCTGCCAGGTCAGGGTATTGCTGTCGCTGCTGCCCGAATGTTCTTTGTAGACGGCGGTAAATTCGCGATCCGGAATGGCGTTAATTCTCACCACGGGGCGATACTGCGCGTTGCGGATATCAAGGGTTTTGAACAGGTTCTCGGGAATACTAAACACCACGTCCAGCAGATCGGTCCGGGTTAGGGTCGCAATGGGCTGACCGGCAGACACCACCTGATGGTTTCGTACATGTACGCTGGCTGCCGTCCCGCTGAAGGGGGCGACGAGCGTCATCTGATTCAGTTCCTCTCTGGCAATCTGAAGCGCCGCATTCGCCGAATCGCGGTTTGCACGCTGCACATCCATTTCTGCTTTCGAAATCGCCTGGCGGCCCGCCAGCGTCTGGAAGCGATCGAATTGTCGCTGGGCCAGCGTCGCTGCCGTTTGTCTGTCGTTAACCCGCTGCTGGGCCTCACGGGCGTTTAATCTGGCAAGCTGTTGTCCCTGCTTGATGGCTGCGCCCTGGCGTATATCGAGCGCTTCAATTTGACCTGCACGCTTGAAGGAAAGGTCTGTGGCATCGCCCGATTCAATGCGGGCGGGAAAGACGCGCTGCTGGGCGTGTCCGGGGACAGCCACCTCCGCCACTTTTACCATTCGCGGCAGGGGGGAGGCTTGCTCCGGTTTCGGGTCGCACGCCGTGAGCGTTAATAAAACGAATGGTAGAAGAGAGAAGTAGCGGTTCAATGTATTCCCCTAATAAATAACTGTTTTATTTATTCCGTAGCAAGGGCAGGGGGTGACACTATTCGGCCAGAACAGTGACGACCATATAGGTAAATAAACCAATCGCCGTGCTGGCGATAATGGCGAGCGCAATGAACATACCCAGGCGGAGCAGGCTTAAACCATACATAAATTCCTCCATGAGCCGGAAGCGGTGGCTGACTATGAGCATAGTCGGCGAAAAGCGAAATGTTAAATAACCATTATCAGTGGGGGCGCGCTAAACCTGATATTCCTGTGCTACGTTTAATATCAATCATCTCTTTTTACCGTAGCTGGCATTAATGGCAACCTCCTGCATTTAATGCGTTTTTTAGCTTCACTCACTCTCGTGTTGGTTATAAAAAAGGATGCTCGATATGTATAAAAACATTCTCGTTCCGGTGGATGTCTACGAGACAAGCCTGGCGGATAAAGCGTTGCAGCATGCACAGTTTCTGGCACAAAGCGCATCGGGTGACGTTCATTTGCTTCACGTCATGCCCAAATTTTCAGCCGAACTGACGCGTGGGTTTATTTCAGATGCGCGTAAGATGGATGAATATATGATTAATAATGCGAAAGAAAAGCTGGCCGATCTGGTCAAAAAATTGAATCTGCCGGAAGAACGTGTTCATCTCCATGTTCGTAGCGGGAATGTTCGTGATGAGGTTATTAAGCTGGCGGACGAACTTGCTGCTGGCGCGATTATTGTCGGTTCTCGAAATCCAAATATTCAAACCCATTTGTTAGGGTCAGAGGCGGCAAGTATTGTGCGTTACGCCCACGTTCCTGTTTTCGTTATTCGTTAATTACATGAAAGCAAGGTGATTTCTGAATAGAACCTGAGGAAGGAACGATGAAAACAGGAAAACCTGAACGTCCGTACTATCAACAAACCGTTGACGAAACCTTGTCTAATATCCACTCCACCCCGGAAGGACTTAGCGGCACTGAGGCATCCGCCCGCCTTCAGCAGCATGGTGAGAATGCGTTACCGCAAAAAAAGGGCAAACCCGGCTGGCTGCGCTTCCTGGCGCATTTTAACGATGTATTGATTTACGTTCTGCTGGTGGCCGCGTTGCTTAAGCTCTTTATGGGGCACTGGGTAGACATGTTTGTCATCCTTGGGGTTGCCATCATCAACGCGCTGATTGGCCATATTCAGGAGAGCAATGCTGAAAAATCGTTGCAGAGTATTCGCAATATGCTCTCGAGCGAAGCCGTGGTGGTACGGCAGGGGAATCATGAAACGATCCCTACAACGGCGCTGGTGCCTGGCGATATCGTGGTGATCCGCGCCGGGGATCGTATCCCTGCGGACCTGCGAGTAATTGAAGCGCATAACCTGCGTGTGGAGGAGGCCATCCTGACCGGCGAATCCACCGTTGTTGAGAAAAACAGCGATGCGTTAAGCGGGGAACTGCCTTTAGGTGACCGGTATAATCTGCTCTACTCAGGTACCACCGTCAGCTCCGGCGGCGGTAAAGGCGTGGTGGTGGCAACCGGGGGCGAGACCGAGCTTGGCCACATCAATCAGATGATGTCCGACATTGAAAAGCACCGCACGCCGCTGATGGTGCAGATGGATAAGCTCGGGAAGACCATCTTCATCACTATCCTGGTGATGATGGTGGCACTGTTTGTCTTTAGCCTCCTGTTCCGGGATATGCCGGTTTCTGAACTGGTGCTGTCGCTTATCAGCCTCGCCGTTGCCGCCGTGCCGGAAGGCCTGCCGGCCATCATTTCCATCATCCTTTCGCTTGGCGTACAGGCCATGGCGCGTCGCAAGGCCATCATTCGCAAGCTGCCTACGGTGGAAACGCTGGGCGCAATGACGGTCATCTGCTCGGATAAAACCGGCACCCTGACGATGAATGAAATGACGGTCAAAGCGGTGATTACCGCTGACACGACCTATCGCGTGGAGGGCGACAGCTACGAACCGGTGGGGAATATTCACCCCATAGATGACCCGACGCCCGTCAGCGTGACGCAGGGTTCCCTGCTGGAACGCTACCTGCGCACCATTGACCTCTGCAATGACAGCCAGCTGATTAAAGACGAGCAGGGGCTGTGGAAAATCACCGGGGGACCAACCGAGGGCGCGCTGAAGGTGCTGGCAGCGAAAATTCCGCTCCCGCCGCTTGAGACGGAAATGCGCAGTAAAATCCCGTTTGATTCGCAGTATAAATACATGTCCACGCTGTACCGGCTGGGTGATGAAGAGGCGATTTTAATCACCGGCGCGCCGGACGTCCTGTTCCGCCTCTGCCAGTACCAGCAGACGAATGACGGACTGCAGCCGTTCGATCAGCCTTACTGGGAAGGTAAAATTGAAGAGTATGCCCGGGAAGGGTTGCGCATGGTGGCTGCGGCCTGGAAACCTGCCCGCGAGGGGCAACGCGAGCTGGATCATCCGGACCTGCATGATGGCGTGATCCTGCTGGGTATTGCAGGGATGATGGACCCGCCGCGTCCGGAGGCCATTACCGCCATTGCCGACTGTCTGCAGGCCGGGATCCGCGTGAAAATGATCACCGGCGACCACCCGCAAACGGCAATGAGCATTGGGCAAATGTTGGGGATTGGTAACGCCGCAAGCGCGATTACAGGACGTGAGCTGGAGGCGATGGACGATCGTCAGCTGAGCGACGCCGCGCAGCAGTACGATATTTTCGCCCGAACCAGCCCGGAGGATAAATTCCGCCTGGTGCAGGCCCTGCAAAGTAAACAGGAAGTCGTGGGCATGACCGGGGATGGCGTAAATGATGCCCCAGCGCTCAAGCGGGCGGATGTGGGTATCGCCATGGGGATTAAGGGGACGGAAGTCACCAAGGAAGCCGCCGACATGGTGTTAACGGATGACAACTTTGCCACCATTGCCCGTGCGGTGCACGAGGGGCGTCGGGTTTACGATAACCTGAAAAAGACCATTCTGTTCGTTATCCCCAGCAACATCGCGCAGGCTCTGCTGATCATCATCGCGCTGCTGGCGGGGAATCTGATCCCCCTGACGCCGGTCCTGATCCTGTGGATGAACATGGCGACGTCGGCAACGCTGTCGTTTGGCCTGGCGTTTGAAGCGGGTGAGAAGGACATCATGAACCGGCCACCGCGCAAGGCGAATCTCCACGTGATGGACGGCTATGCCATCTGGCGCGTGGTGTTTGTCGGTCTGATGATTGCCATCAGCGCCTTCGTGCTCGAAGCCTGGCTACAGCCGCGCGGCTACTCGGCGGAATTTATCCGCACCGTGCTGCTGCAAACCCTGGTCACTGCGCAATGGTTCTACATGCTCAACTGCCGCGTTAATGACGGCTTCTCGCTGAGCAAAGGCCTGCTGGCGAATAAAGGGATTTGGATCGTGAGCGGCGTACTGCTGGCGCTACAGCTTCTTATCATATACGCACCCTTCATGCAGATGCTGTTTGGCACCGAAGCGCTGCCGTTCCGCTACTGGGTCATCACCTTCCTGATTGGTTTTGTGATGTTCCTTATTGTCGAGGCGGAGAAAGTGCTGACGCGCCGGTGGCGCAAAACCTAGGCGTGATAGCGTAAACTGAGAAAGCCTGAGCCCAGGCTTTCTCTTTTCCGCCGCATGCGGTTGATGGTTGCGCCGCTACCGTTATCTTATCGACAGAAAACGTTCGTTTACTAATGTGCAACAGACCGTTTAGTTTATTATTGTTCTCATTGTGAAGCGCTTCCGATAAATTCGTATTACCCCAATTCCTGGTTTATACGAATATGAATAAAAAGCTATCTATGCCCCTGGTGGTATTAATTGCATGCCTGTCCGTGGGCGGATTAATATCTACCGATATCTTTTTGCCTGCACTGAGCGAAATGCAATTATTTTATAAGGTCACGGAGGCGCAAATACAGGATGCTATCGCCCTGTTTTTATTTGGCGTTGCGTTTTCACAGCTGGTGTACGGGCCGTTAAGCGACAGCCTGGGGAGAAAGAAAACGCTTATTGCGGGGCTGTTAATCTGGTTGGTTTCGACGGTAGGTGTTATTTACTCTACTCATATTAATGAGCTGCTTATTTTACGCTTATTACAGGGCATCGGCTCCTGCGCTGGTATCACCGTCAGCCGGGCGATTATTAATGACATGCTGGATAAGAAGTCTTCGGCTCAGCTTTATCTTGTCATATTTCCCTTTGTGGGTATGTCGCCGGCCATTGCACCCATGATCGGCGGCGTGTTAACCCAACACTTCGGCTGGAAATCCTGTTTTATCTTTTTGACCTTGTTTATCGTCATGACGCTGGGACTGTGCCTCACCGCACTGCGCGAAACCTTACCGCCTGAGAAAAGGCAAAAGCTGAGCGCGGTGGCGGCCATGGTCAATACGCTTGTGGTGTTAAGAAACCGGCAGTTTTTGTTTTATGCCGCGATTCCCTGTTTTGCTTATGCAGCCTATTTTTCCTATATCGTAGAGTCCCCCTTTTTGCTGGGCAAACTCGGGCTTTCGCCGCTTTATATCGGTTACACCTATATTCTGCTATCCGTAAGCTACGTGGCGGGGAATCTGATCGCTAAGAAGAGATCTCGTCAGGCGGGTATTGAAGAGACCATTCGCCTTGGGTATCGCATATTTGTCCTCGGCGGCATTATTTTTGCACTTCAGATGTACTTAAGCCCTGTGCCTTTGTTTACCAGCATTCTCTCCATCGGCATTCTGACCTTTGGCAATGGATTTTTGCTGCCGTTGGGCACGGCGTCTGCCATCGCGGCGCACCCGAAGGCGTCGGGTACCGCTTCGGGTGTAATGGGAGCCTTACAGCTCGGAAGCGCAGCGCTCGCAACCTTCCTGATTGGCAAACTTTCAGCCCATGCTCCCGTCATGACCGCGCTGATTATTGCCTGCGTCTGCGTTGTTGGTTTCCTTGTATATGTTTTTGGTCAATATGGGTTTATGGAATTTGTCTCCAGTAAAGAGAGTAATATCAATGATTAATAATATAGATGTCACATTAAGGGATGGCGGGTATCAAAACAATTTCAGCTTTCCCGTAGACTACGCCATTAAGCATGTGCGCGCACTGGTGGGCAGTGGCGTTGAATGGATTGAAATAGGTTACCGAAACGGTTCATTTAAACCCATCGCGGATATTGGTTTAACCGGAATGTCGCCTGATAATTATATTCAGGCAATTCATGATGCCGTGCCCGAAGCGAAATTAGTTGTCATTGCCCACCCCCATAATATTACCCGGCAGGATATTATTCGCCTGCGGGAATGTGGCGTTGCGCTGCTTCGGCTCTGTATTAAAACCGACAATCCCCAACCCGCGCTGGAACTGTGTGAGGTGGCGAAAGAAAATGGCCTGCGCGTGAGCATGAACTTTACGCGCGCCAGCCAAATTAACGCGAAGACGCTTGTTGACGTGGCAGTGCAGTGTGAGAACGCCGGGGCCGATATTATTTGCATTGCGGATTCTAACGGCAGCCTGCGGCCTGAACAGACCGCCCGCCTGGTTAATCTGCTTAAATGCGCAACGCCGCTTGAGGTGGGATTCCATGCCCACGATAACCTGGGGCTGGCAATGGCAAACTCCATTGAAGCCGTAAAGGCCGGCGCGACCTTTATTGATAGCTCCCTGACCGGCATGGGAAAAGGGGCGGGAAATCTGGCGATGGAAATCTGGCTGTCGCTGTGTAATTTCAACGAAGGCAAAGAACGTTATCACACGGAGTGGATATTTAATCAGGTGCATCAGCTGGTTTCGAAGGAATTTTACAACGCCTCTTACCGCAGCGTAGTGGATATGATCCTTGGGGTGAAAAATCTCAGCGTGGAGAACCGGAAAATGGTTGAAGAGTCATTGACGACCGAGAGTCAGCGTGTCTTCAGCGCTATTGAAAACGTGATCACAGGGACCGCAGCATGAAGTTACAGGATGCGGTGATACTGGCACCGGTCATGCCTGCCTGGGACGGCGGGGCATTTTGCGCTCCGCTGGTTACCTTGCTCGAAGAAAAAGGTTTTTCCGTCACCATCGTCGATACGTTGAGCCTGATTACGCACGACGATCCGCAGAGCGCGATTGACGCGCTTTGCCAGAAGCTAAATGCCCATGTCAAACGTCCCTGGCTGCTGGTGGGGTTTGCGATGGCGGGCACGCTGGTGCAGTTGCTGGCACACCGTTTGCGCGGCGTAGCGGGCGTCATGAGCGTGAGCGCCCCCGGTTTTGCCGACGAGAAATTAACGCATCGGCTGGTGCGTCTCATCGCACTGCTTGAAAAAGGTGAACTCGGTTCGGCCATGGATATTCTGCATCACTACGTCCTGCCCGAAGGTCAGCCTGCGCCGCAGGAAAAATTTTCCCTGCCAGATGCAGAGAAAATGGCGGCGATTAAGCGCATGCTCACCGGCTTCTCACTGCTGTTAAAGATGGATGCCCGCGCAGATATTGCCGCCTATGACGGTAACTATCTTGCGATTGTGGGTGAAAAATCCCAGCTGGCCTCATGGGAAAACCAGACCCACAGCCCCCGAACCCAGCACTATTACAAACGTATTCCCGGCGCGGGGATGCGTCCGTGGAATGACAATCCCGCTGCGGTGAATGCGCTGCTCAACGAATGGATCGATACCTTATGAAAAAAAATGTTCTGGTTTTGCCGGGAGACGGTATTGGTCAGGAGGTTTGCGACGCTGCGCTGCCCGTTATCGGTGCGCTGGATCTCCCCATCAACCTGACCTTTGGTGAAATAGGCTGGTCCTGCTGGGAACGCGAGGGCAATCCTGTGCCGGCACGTACCTGGGAACAGATTGCTGAGGCGGACGCGGTGCTGCTGGGCGCCATCACCAGCAAGGGGAAAGTGCAGGCTCAGCAAGCGCTGCCCGTCGCGCTCCAGCAGAAAGGCATTGAGTATGTTTCACCGGTGATTCAGCTCCGTCAGCGTCTTGGGCTCTATGCCAACATCCGCCCGGTGAAATACGTGACGGGAGATCGCCGTCCTTTCCGCTGCTGTGTGATTCGGGAAAATACTGAGGGGCTGTACGCCGGTATGGATTTTAAGGGTGTCGGTGAGAACGTGGCCAGCTGGCTTAAACACCCGAATCTCGAAAAATATGGCCCGAAAGAGGCGGCATGGTCAGTGCGTCTGCAAACGCGCTACGGCCTGGAGCGCCTGTTTCAGACGGCCTTTGACTATGCCCGCCAACACCGCTTTTCACGTGTCACGTTTGCCGATAAACCCAACGTCATGCGCGAAAGCGGTCATTTTGCGGCAACAATCTTTCAGGAAGTGGCCGCGCGCTTCCCTGACATTCGGGCAGATATTCACAACGTGGATGCGATTGCCCTCTGGCTGGTGCGTAAGCCTCACGAGTTTGGCGTGATTGTCGCGGAAAATATGTTTGGCGATATCTTGTCGGATCTGGCCGCCGGCGTGATGGGCGGGCTTGGCCTGGCGCCCAGCGCCAACATTGGCAGCGAAGTGGCCTATTTTGAACCGGTACACGGCAGCGCGCCGGGGATGGCGGGGCAGGGAAAAGCCAATCCGTGTGCGATGTTCTACACAATTGCGCTAATGCTGGCGTACCTCGGCTTTGAGGCGCAGGCGGAAAAACTGCAGCAGGCTGTCGATCGTGTTGTTCGTGAGGGGAAGGTGGCGACCTACGATTTAGGCGGCCCGGCGACAACGGAGGAGATGGCAAAGGCGATAATCGACGCCCTGGTTCAGCCAGCCATCGCTAAAACGGCCAGCGTGATTGCGATTGGTGATGAGCTCCTGTCCGGGCAATGCCTTAACACGAACCAGCAGGCT
Source organism: Enterobacter sp. MG-EB028 (assembly GCF_056673305.1). Taxonomy (NCBI): domain Bacteria; kingdom Pseudomonadati; phylum Pseudomonadota; class Gammaproteobacteria; order Enterobacterales; family Enterobacteriaceae; genus Enterobacter; species Enterobacter sp. MG-EB028. The sequence goes on along the minus strand of NZ_CP195079.1, from coordinate 3,059,396 downwards.
ATCAGTCAATGCCTTGAAGAGGCGCACTACCGTGTCAAATTTCAGGCGACCTGCGCAGACAACATCCCGCAGATAAGCTCGGTAGTAACAGGGCGTATCGGGCAGGACGATCTCATTGTGGTGTGCGGCGGCCTTGGCCCAACCTCTGACGATAAAACCCGCGAGGCCATTGCTCAGGTTCTGAGCAAGCCGCTTGTGCACGACGAAGAGACGTGGAAAACCATTGAGAGTCGTCTCGTGACGTTCGGGGTGAAAAACGATCCTTCAAACCGTCTTCAGGCGCGTTTCCCCGAGGGCGCTTCCATTCTGGATAACGCTTGCGGCACCGCTCCAGGTTTCAGCGCATGCGTGGCGGGCAGCCAACTGGTGGTTCTGCCCGGGCCGCCTTCCCAGGCGCTGCCGATGCTGGAAGAGGCATTAGCAAATAACAAAGATACCGGGCCTGAAAGGCAGAAGCACTGCTGGACCCTGATCGGGATCAGCGAGAGCGAGGTCGGTTCTATCGTCAATGCGCTGGCCACCTCCACCGACTGGGACAGTCATTTTTTATGGAAAAGCCCTTACGTCATTGTGCAGATCGAAACCCCTGCACACCGGCCTTTACCGCTTCCGGTGAGGCAAAGTCTGGACAGCGCGCTGCGTCCCTATCTGGTGAGCAAACGTAATAAAACGGCGGGCGAAATACTGCGGGATGCGTGCAGTATCCGCTGGCATACGCCAGATGCAGCGCTCTCAGCGTATTTGCCTGCCGGGGGCCTGCCTCGCCAGGGAGAGCCGACGGTGCAGATGGATGTAACGGTCAGCCCGTCGTTCTCGGAGCTTCTGAACAGCGACGCACGGCTGGGGAAAATGACCCTGTCGGTTCGTCATCAAGATGGTCAGGCGCATCAGATAACGTTTCCAGTGAACAGAACACTGCTCGCGCAAACCCTGCCGGAATATGCCGCCTGGTGCGCCTTAAAAACCCTGACAACACAGCATGGATAATTCGACAATGACGATTCAATCAACGCTTCAGTCGCGCCTGCTGGCGCTGGACACGGCGGCCGTTTCGGACGCGCTGGACAGTTTATACATTGCGGGAGGCCTTGCGGGCATTAAGCTGCAGGCCGGGGGCAGTAAGCTGGCGGGACCTGCCTGGACCGTAAAATATGAAGCCTGCGTGGCGGAGAAAAATCATTTTATGAATGCCGGGAACTATATCGATCGGGTTCCGGCTGGCGCGGTCATCGTTGTGGACAATGGCGGCCGTACGGACTGCACCAGTTGGGGCAATATTCTGACCACCAAAGCCGTGCTTAAAGGCATCGCCGGGTCCGTCATCTACGGCTCAGCCAGGGACATTGCAGACATTCGTCAGATGAATTACCCGCTGTTCGCCAGCAATATCTATATGGTTTCCGGCAAGAACCGTGCGCGGGTCACTGCGGTGCAGTGTGCGCTGCAGATTGAAGGGGTAACGGTCTGCCCTGGCGACTGGATTTTCGGCGATGAGAACGGCGTTCTGGCGATCCCCGCTGAGCAGCTGGAGGAGGTGATCCGTCGGGCAGAAAACGTAGAAAAAACGGAGCGTGAAATCATCAACGCTGTTCGTGAAGGCACCTCGCTCGACGTAGCCCGACAAACGCTTGGCTACCATGTGCCCTGGGAAGCAAAAGCATGACGCGGCCGTTTTTTGACTACTGGGCGTCCCGTTTGCGCTTTCTGGACGTGCACTATCACGCGCGCCCGGACAGCTACCAGCGGCGTTACTCCGCCATGGAGGCCGGAGAACGCTACGCGCAGTATCAGGGGGGCGTGGTGCTTAAGAACCATCTGGGAAGCGTCAGCGCGCTGGCATCGGCAATGCAGGAGCAAGGTCTGCCCGTCTTTGGCTCGGTCGTGCTGAATGCCGCCGCCGGGGGGATAAACCTTAACGTCGTCCGCCAGGCGCTGAGCCAGTATCAGTTTGAGGGTGCGCCCAGGCTGCTGGTGCACTTGCCGACCGTGGTTCCAACGACGCATAAAAGCGGGTTATCCCGAACGTTCAGCAACGAGTACGCCCGGCATTTCGCCGGGCAGCCGCTCTCGATTGCTGATGAGGCGGGTGAACTGCGTTCAGGCGTAAAAACGCTCATTCACTTTGCCCGGCACCATGACATTGTGATCTCCTCAGGACATGCGACGAAAGACCAAACGCTGCGTCTGATTGAGGCCGTTGAGCGAGTGGGCGGCTGCAGGCTGATGCTGAACCAGCCGGCGAATCCGATGACGGGATTTACCGCCCGGGAACTGCGCGCGCTCGGCGAACATGAGTGGCTCTTTGTGGAGCAGTGCGCCCTGACGGTCTATTTAGGCTATCAGCCCCTCGACGATCTCTGTGAGGTGCTGACGGGAGTGCATAACCTGGTTTACAGCTCGGATCTGGGCCAGCCGGGCCAGCCCGACATCGGCGAGTGGCTGGAGGACAGCCACCGCTGGTTCAGAGAGGCCGGACTGGATGCGGCGCGCATTGAGGAGATCGCGCTGCTGAACCCGCTCAGGATGCTGGCGCCGGGGCCGTTGCCAGGTTAAGCGTGCGGAGGAAATCAATGAATGCCTGTTCCTTGGGGGAGGGGTGAGGATTGATATGCACCACATACAGGGGAAGAGGGGCAGGCATAAACGCGTCAAGGGCGGTGATGATTTCTCCTGATTCCATTCCCGCTCTCACGGTGAATTCCGGCAGGTAACAGATCCCTAACCCGTGATGCACCATATTGCACAGGTCGAGGCTGTTACTCACTCTGGAGACGTAATGAGGGCGGATTTCAACCAGCTCATCGTCAATCACAAACTTCCAGCTGCGGCGGTGGTTATCAAAATGCAGGAGACAGGTATGCTGGCGCAGATCGTCAGGATGCTGGGGAATGCCGTGCTGCTGCGCGTAGGAGCGTGAAAGACAGGTGTATTTTCGCCAGTAGCCAATCAGCGTGTAATAAAGGTTGCTGTCGGGCAGTGGGCCACACTGCAGCGCCAGATCGAAGCCGTGGCTGAAAAGCTCCATACAGTGATTGCCGGTCACGATATCCAGCTTCAGATTGGGATAGCGTTCCAGGAAGGCGCCAAGGTGCGGAATAACGTGCTGATTGCTGATGGAATGGGGGATACCCACTTTGAGATTTCCGCCGATTTCGTTACTGAGGCTTTTGACATCCCTGAGGCAGGATTCATATTCATCAATAATGAGCAGGCAGCGCTGGTAAAATTGCTCACCGGCCGTCGTCAGAGAAATGCGACGTGAATTGCGTTTAATCAGCTGCGCATTCACCTCGCTTTCCAGCTTTTCAATTCTGCGGCTGATCATGGCCGGGGAGAGTTTCATGGCCATCGCGGCGGCGCGGAACCCCTGACACTCTACGACCATTCTGAAGGCTTTCATATTTTCCAGCATTGTGTCCTCCTGACCCGGTCTGGTATCGCTATTCTCGCATTATTTCATCAGTATGTTGTGCTGGTTTTTCTCGCAAAGCGTTATCGCCACGTGACTATTCTGACAAATTTCGCAGCGGGCAGTTATAGTTAGCCTGTGACCATTCGTTTTATCGCAGGGAAACTATGATTCGCTTATTCTCGCTCGCGCTGATGCTTGCTGCCGTAACGCCCGGTGCGCTGGCTGTTACGTACCCGCTGCCGCCTGAAGGCAGTCGTCTTGTCGGCAACCCCGTTACGGTTGTGGTCCCCGAGGGAAATACCCTGCCTCTGGAGTACTTTGCCGCGCAGCACGGCCTGGGGCTGAGCAACATGCTGGAAGCGAACCCGGGCGTGGATCCTTTTTTACCAAAAGCCGGAACGACTTTAACTATTCCCCAGCAGCTGATTTTACCCGATACCGTCCGCGAGGGGATTGTCGTGAACGTGGCGGAAATGCGTCTCTACTATTACCCGCCGGGCAGCAATACGGTGGAAGTGTTGCCCATCGGCATCGGTCAGGCCGGGCGCGAGACTCCGCGTAACTGGGTGACGGCGGTTGAGCGCAAGCAGGAGGGACCAACCTGGTCTCCGACGCCGAACACGCGCCGTGCCTATGCGGCAGAGGGTAAAACGCTCCCGGCCTTCGTGCCCGCCGGGCCGGATAACCCGATGGGGCTGTATGCGATTTATATCGGCAGGCTGTACGCCATTCACGGCACAAACTCGAATTTCGGCATCGGGCTGCGGGTGAGCCAGGGCTGTATTCGTCTGCGTAACAACGACATTAAATACCTTTTCGATAACGTTCCCGTAGGCACCCGCGTGCAGCTTATCGATCGGCCCGTAAAGATGACCACGGAGCCGGACGGCAGCCGGTGGGTAGAGGTTCACGAGCCATTATCACGTAACCGCGCGGAATTTGAGTCAACCCGGAAAGTGCCTCTGCCCATTTCAGCCGCGCAGCGAACGCAGCTGATAAACGAGGGCGCGGGCGCCGAACTGGAACGGCGGTCGGGGATGCCGGTTAAGATTGGTATGTGAAGCAATTGTGCGGGCTGGTGCCCTCACCCCATCCCTCTCCCACGGGAGAGGGTTCACACACTAAAAACGGCAACCCGGTTGCCGTTTTGCATTTACCTTGCACAGAAAAGCAAAAAGCCCGCTCGTAAGCAGGCTTTTCAAATTTGGCTCCTCTGACTGGACTCGAACCAGTGACATACGGATTAACAGTCCGCCGTTCTACCGACTGAACTACAGAGGAATCGTGTGAACGGGGCGCATATTATCGACCTGCGTTCGGCTTGTCAAAGGGTGGATTAACGCCTTTTGATCGTTTGCTGACAAAATCGGCAAAGTGATGTTTTTGACAGCGGAATGCACCGCTTTGGTGCGGAAATACCCCTAATGGGGCAGATCATAAACTGCTGTTTCAGTAATAAAACCACACCCCATGATTAGGTTTCCTTATTTTCAGGCGCTTAGCGACCAATTCAGACTGTATGGTAAAAGTGGCATTCATATTGCAAAACCTGTTCAACAACGACAGCCGGTTCCGGCAAAGCATTTCGAACAGGGGGCAAAATGAACTTAAGACGACTGAAATACTTCGTTAAAATCGTCGATATCGGCAGCCTGACTCAAGCGGCAGAAGTGCTGCACATCGCGCAGCCCGCGCTGAGCCAGCAGGTGGCTACTCTGGAAGGCGAGATGGATCAGCAGTTGCTGATCCGAACCAAACGCGGCGTCACGCCAACGGAAGCAGGCAAGATCCTTTATACCCATGCGCGCACCATCCTTCGCCAGTGTGAACAGGCGCAGCTGGCAGTGAATAACGTGGGCCAGACCCTGAGCGGACACGTGTCTATTGGCCTGGCGCCGGGAACGGCCGCGTCCTCTATTACCATGCCGCTGCTGCAGGCCGTCCGCGCTGAGCTGCCTGAGGTGCTGGTGTACCTGCACGAAAACAGCGGTTCCGTCCTGAATGACAAGCTGCTGAACGGCCAGCTGGACATGGCGGTGCTTTACGATCGCTCTCCGGTCGCCGGGATCACCAGCCAGCCGTTGCTGAAGGAAGATCTCTACCTTGTGGGCACCCGCGAATGTCCGGGCCAGAGCGTAGACCTCACCGCCGTGGCAGAGATGAACCTCTATCTGCCGCGCGACTACAGCGCCGTGCGCGTGCGCGTGGACGAAGCGTTTTCCCTGCGCCGCCTGACGGCCAAAATCATCGGTGAAATTGACTCGATCTCCACGCTGACCGCGGCCATTGCCAGCGGAATGGGCGTCACCGTACTGCCCGAATCCGCCGCGCGTTCGCTGTGCAGCGCGGCGAACGGCTGGATGGCGCGCATCACCACGCCGTCAATGAGCCTCCCGCTGTCGCTGAACATGTCCGCGCGCGGTTCTCTGTCGCCGCAGGCGCAGGCGGTAAAAGAGATTTTGATGTCGCTGGTCAGCAAGCCGTCGCTTGAAAACCGTGAACTCCAGCTCGTGAGCTGATATTCCATAAAAGCATAAGATGCTGGTTTTTATTATTTGTTCTGCAGCGCAGCTGACTCTAACAATAGAGCTATGTCAGATGTGCCGGAGTGAATCGTGAATTTCCAGCAGCTTAAAATTATCCGTGAGGCGGCCAGGCGGGACTACAACCTGACCGAGGTCGCCAATATGCTTTATACCTCCCAGTCCGGCGTCAGCCGCCATATCCGTGAGCTGGAGGAGGAACTGGGCATAGAGATCTTTATCCGCCGCGGCAAGCGGCTGCTCGGCATGACTGAGCCGGGCAAAGCGTTATTGACCATTGCTGAGCGTATCCTTAACGAGGCCAGCAACGTGCGTCGTCTGGCGGATCTCTTCACCAATGACGCCTCGGGCGTACTCACCATCGCCACCACCCACACCCAGGCGCGCTACAGCCTGCCGCCGGTGATTAAAGCCTTCCGCGAACTTTTCCCCGACGTCCGTCTGGAGCTCATCCAGGGCACGCCGCAGGAAATTGAAGTGCTGCTGCAAAACGGCGGGGCGGATATCGGCATTGCCAGCGAACGCCTGAGCAACGACCCGCTGCTGGTGGCCTTCCCCTGGTTCCGCTGGTACCACAGCTTATTGCTTCCGGTCGATCATCCGCTGAATCAGGTCTCTCCCCTGACGCTGGAAGACGTTGCGAAATGGCCGCTGATCACATACCGCCAGGGGATCACCGGACGTTCGCGCATAGACGAGGCTTTCAACCGTAAAGGACTAACGCCGGACGTGGTGCTGAGTGCGCAGGATTCTGATGTCATCAAAACCTACGTCGAGCTGGGTTTGGGCATTGGCCTGGTGGCGGAACAGTCCAGCGGCGAACGCGAAGACGGGAACCTGGTGCGTTTGGATACGCGTCACCTGTTTGATGCCAATACCGTATGGCTAGGTCTGAAGCGCGGGCAGCTGCAGCGCAACTATGTGTGGCGTTTTATTGAGCTCTGCAACGCCGGGCTGTCGGTGGATGAGATCAAACGCCAGGTGATGGAGCCGGAAGAAGTGGCGATTGATTATCAGATTTAGCTGCTGGCTTGCCCGGTAGCGCTGCGCTGACCGAATCAGGGGGCAGGGATGTCGTCACTTATTGTAAGTGGTGGGGACATGTTGCTGCATCAATTCAACGATCCATTCAATAAAAACGCGCAGCCTCGCGTTGACATGGCGGTTCGGCGGAAATGCCAGATACAGGGGCATTGGAGCAATACGCCATTGTTCAAATAGCGGAATCAAGTCACCACGAGCCTGATGTGCTGCCGCCATATAGACTGGCAGCGCAATCACGCCTAATCCCGCTAGCCCAGCTTCGAGGTAGGCATTGCCATCATCTACTGCCAGCACATAGCTGGCCTTGATTTCAATACGTTCACTCTCGCGGTGCAGTACCAGAGGGTCAATCTTACCGGTGCGTGAGGACAAGAATCCCACGATGCGATGGTCCGTGTTTTCCAGCTCTCGCGGATGCGCAGGGGCACCGAGGCGTTCCACATAACCCGGTGCGACGTAAACACCGATTGGCAAATCGCCGACATGGCGCGCGATCAGGGACTGGTCGCTGATTTCACCGCCCCGCAGGACGCAATCCACGTTGTCGCCGATCAGATCCACCACTCGGTCGCTCACGCCCATATCGAACTGGATATCAGGATAGCGCGCGTGAAAAGCCGGTAGCGCGGGCACCAACACGAAGCGGGCGAGAGGCGTGGGCACATCCACCCGTAGCCGTCCCCGGGGCGTCATCGCCGAACTGGAGAGGCTGTTTTCAGCATCCTCCATGTCCGCCAGCAGGCGGATGACGCGCTCGTAGTAGACCGCGCCATCAGGCGTGACGCCGAGCCTGCGGGTGGTGCGATGGAGCAGCTTGACGCGCAGGCGCGCTTCCAGTTGCTGAATCAGCTGAGTCACCGTGGTTTTGCTCATATGGAGCGTTTGGGCAGCCTTTGTGAAGCTGCCTGCCTCCACCACGCGAGCAAAGGCGCGCATCGCATCAAAACGGTCCATCCATCATCCTCTCACTTCACCGATTGTTTGGATATTACAAACAATGATGGACAAAGTCGCCTGTTTATCCCTCCGCTTTAGCACCTTAGAGTGTCTCTATGTTCACCGGGCAGATTTCGCCCCATTACAAAGGTACTAACATGACAACACGCGAAGCCGTTTTTCCCTTTGGACGCCAGGCGCTCTATGAGCGCAATCGGTATTCACCCGCCATCAAATCTAACGGCTTCCTGTTTGTTTCGGGACAGGTGGGTAGCCGGGAGGATGGTTCGCCTGAAGAGGATCTAAAAGCGCAGATCCGGCTGGCATTCGATAACCTTAATGCTGTTCTCACGGCTGCGGGCTGCACGTTCGATGAGGTGGTTGACGTTACCCTTTTTGTTGTCGATCCCGAGTCAAACCTCGACGCAATCTGGAGTATCCTGCCAGAATATTGGGGGGAAGCGCCTTACCCTACCTTGACCGGGATCGGCGTGACGTGGCTGTACGGATTCCAGTTTGAGATTAAGGTGATTGCCAGGCTACCCTGAGCGTTACGGATCTTTCCGACGGTCAAAAGACAAGACAGAGGAAAATTTATGAAGGCAGCGGTTTATGACGTAGAAGGCGCTCCCGGCGTCCTGCAGTATGTCGACGTCCCGGATCCGGTCGCCGGGCCTGACGACGTCCTGATTTCTGTCGAGGCTATCTCGATTGAAGGGGGCGATCTGATCAATCGCCGCTCAACTCCGCCGCCTCTTCCTTCATGGATCGTCGGGTACGCGGCCGCGGGGACAGTTGTTGCCGTCGGATCGAAAGTCCGTAACCGCAGGGTTGGGGACAGAGTGACGGCTTTTAGCATGCAGGGATCGCATGCGGAACGTTGGGCTGTGCCCTCAGAACGCACCTGGCTTATACCGGACGGGGTGGATGCAGCAGAAGCGGCGGCGGTACCGATCTCCTTTGGAACCGCGCATCATTGCCTTTTCACACGAGGCATGCTTCGGAACGGAGAAACCGTTCTGATTCAGGCAGCAGCGGGTGGCGTGGGGCTCGCGGCCGTTCAGCTTGCCTCACATGCTGGCGCGACGGTCATCGCCGTGGCAAGCGGAACGCAGCGAAGCAGCCGGTTGCTTGAACTGGGTGCCGCTCACGTCGTGGATCGGGCAAAGAGTGACGTCGTGGACAGTGTCCGGCAGGTCACCCACGGCACCGGTGTTGACCTCGTCATCGACCCGGTGGGGACGACGTTGCCTGCCTCGCTCTCTGCACTCGCGCCGGATGGACGCCTCGTCTTCGTCGGTAATGCGGGCGGTGGCAGCCTGACAGCCGACCTGTGGCCGGCGATGCAGTCTAACCAGACGCTCATGGGGGTATTCATGGGGCCACTTTTTGAAAGGCCTGAGGTCCGGGCAAGCGTGGACGAGATGTTGCAGGCTATAGCAGCAGGGCGCATCCGGGTTGTTATTGATCGCATTTTCTCCCTGGCTGACGCCGCCGCGGCCCATGAATACGCCGAGACAGCGAAACCGCTTGGCCGCATCGTTATGAAGCCGTGAGGGGGGAACCCCAAACTGACCTCATAATTCTCCCGATGCGGAAGCCGCCTCGCATTTCGTTTATCCGATCCGCCATAATCCTTTGAACCGCAAAAACGGTTTTCTAATATCACCCTTCCTGGTTACGCACTTCGTTCCCACCTGCACTGTTCTTCGATGGATAACGACTTTCTGCCCACTTCATTACGAAAAGGAAATCACCATGAATCTGATGAATAATTGTGCATATCCCTCCATGAATGTTATATTAAAATATAATATTCGGAGGTGCTCTATGTATACAACTCGTCTTAAAAAGGTCGGCGGATCCATCATGCTGACGGTTCCTCCCGCCGTGCTGAAAACGCTGGGGCTGTCGACAGACAGCGAAGTCGGCATGACCATTAATAATGGCTGCCTGATTATCGAACCTCAGAAACGGCCTCATTATTCACTTGAGGAGCTGCTGGCGCAGTGCGATCCGCACGCTGAAATGAGCGAAGAGGATCGGGAATGGATGGATGCGCCTGCGGTGGGCAAGGAGATCCTGTAAATGGAGAGAGGGGAAATTTGGCTTGTTTCACTGGATCCAATTGCTGGCCACGAGCAAAGTGGAAAACGTCCGGTACTCATCGTATCGAAGGCATCGTTTAACAAGCTGACCCGGCTACCGGTAGTGGTTCCCGTCACCAGCGGCGGAAACTTTGCACGTACAGCAGGTTTCACCGTTTCACTGGAAGGGGCGGGGACAAAAACAATGGGCGTTATTCGCTGTGACCAGCCCAGAACCATTGATATGGCTGCCCGGAACGGCATGCGGCTGGAACGCATACCTGACGCCGTTGTAAATGAAGTGCTTGCCAGGCTGGATGCGATTCTGAGTTAACTTCAGAGACGCAGAAAAGCAAAAAGCCTGCTTCAAAAGCAGGCTTTTCAAATTTGGCTCCTCTGACTGGACTCGAACCAGTGACATACGGATTAACAGTCCGCCGTTCTACCGACTGAACTACAGAGGAATCGTGTGAACGGGGCGAATATTATCGACCTGCGTTCACCTTGTCAAAGGGGGAAATTAAACTTTTCGTTCGTTTGCCGACAATTTCAGCAAATCGCTGATTTTATGGCAAATTTGCGTTCAAATTGCACAATAAAAAGCGCCGCCCGCAGGCGGCGCGCAGGATCAGAACAGTACGGAGTAGTTCAGGCCAAACGTACGACCGCGGCCTTTATAGGTATACAGGCCCGGTGCACCGTAGGTTGGGCTATACAGCCCCGGCGCGCGCTGGCCCCAGGCGGTGGTGTAGTCTTTGTCCAGCAGGTTTTCCACGCTGAAGCTGACCTTACCCACCGGCAGGGCGTAGCTGCCCAGGAAGTCGACCGTGTTATAGCCATCAATCTTCTTGCCGTCGGCGTCAGACACGTCAAAGGTCTGCGTGCTCTGCACGCGCAGGGTCCAGTCGCCCGGCGCCCAGTTCACCCATGCGCTGGCTTTCGACGGGCTGGCGCTGTCGACCGTCAGCTTCTCCCATTTCCCGTTTTCGCGGGTTTCAGACTTGATGGCGTTAAAGTTCGCGCCGGTGCTCCAGTCGCTGTCGGTGAAGAAATAGTCCACCTGGCCTTCAACCCCGTAGATACGACGCTTGTCGTCTTCGAGGTTGATGGTCATATCCGTCTTGTTGATGGTAATGGTTTTATCCGAGAGCGAGTAATACGCCGCGACCTGCGTGCGCAGGTTGTCGCCGGTGTAGCGCCAGCCCAGCTCGTAGGCGTTGACCTTAATGCCGTCCAGCGTTGAGTCGTTGACGTTTACGCTGTTCAGCAGGCGATAGTGGCCGTTGCTGAGCTGGTAAGTGCCGGAGCCGTAGTACTTCGCCAGGTCAGGGATTTCAAAGCCCTGAGAGAAGTTAAACCACAGCTGCTGCTGTTCGGTCAGACGACCAAGGATCCCGGCGTTGAACAGGAAGTTGTTGTAATCGGTTTTCCCGCCCGGTACCGCGTCGGCGGAGGTGGCTTTTCCGGTGGCGATGGCCTGCTGCTGGGTGTAGCCAACAAAGTCATCCACCTTGTTTTCGGTGTACTGATAACGCACGCCGCCGCTCAGGGTGATGGCGTCAATGTCGTAGCTCGCCTGCAGGAACGGGGCGAGGTTGGTGATGCTGTAGCCCGGGTAGCGGCCCACGTTGTAGGCGTTGTCCAGCTCCATGCCGCCACTCGCTGCGGCTTTGCTCAGGTTAAAGAACTGCTGGTTGGCATCGAAGGTTTCGTGGTCGGCATCCACACCCCAGGTCAGCGTCAGATCGTCCACCGGCTTGCTGTTCAGCGTCAGCTTGCCGCCGTAAAAATCGGTTTTCTGCTGCGACGCGCCGATGCTGGTTACCACGCCTTTGGTCAGGGTCGGGAACGGGTAATAGGTCAGGCTCTCGTCACGATAGTAAATCTGCGCGACCAGGTCCTGGCCCCAGAAGTCGGTATTGGAGTACTGCAGGTTAATCAGATGGCGCTCGGTTCCCGGCACGCGGTCAGAGTCGAGATTATCCTTGTTGTACGCGGTGGCATCGCCCGTTACCGCCGAGAAGTTCTTCCCGAGGTACAGCCCGTGCTTGCCGTCGGACTCGCTCTTGTAGTACTGCGTCGTCAGCTGCAACTGCTGGTGATCGTCAATGTTGATGGTGCCCGTGCCCATCACATCAATACGGTCGGAATACTGGAGGCCGGTCTGGGTGTTATCGATAATCACCTCGTCGCCGTTGCCGTCATACCAGCCGCCGTAGCGCTGATAAGAGACCGACAGACGGCCGGACGCGTTGTCATTGCCGCCGCTTACGGCTGCCGATACGTTCTCATCGTGGTCGTTGCGGCTGTTAAAGCCGGTTTTTGCCCCGGTCTGGAACTCAACTTCGGTCTCCGGCTGGCCCTTTTTGGTGACGATGTTCACCAGGCCGCCGGTGCTGCCGCCGCCGTACAGTGACGTGGCGCCTGAGATGACTTCGATGCGGTCAATGTTGAACGGGTCGATAGAGTCCAGCTGGCGGCTGTCGCTGCGGGACGAGTTCAGGCGCACGCCATCCACCATCACCATCATGGAGCGGCCGCGCAGGTTCATGCCGTAGTTGGTACGCCCCTGGCTGCTGACGTCCATGCCCGGGATCAGCTGCGCCAACACCTCTTTAATCTCTTTTCCGCCCTGAACCTGCTGCTCGATCTCAGACCGCTCAATGACCCAGGTGGTCTGCGCCATCTCGGCAACGCTGCGGTGCGCGCGGCTGGCAGAGACCACGATATTTTCTTCCTTTTGTTCTTCCGCCCACGCAGAGGTAGAAAGCATTGCAAGCAAGCAAGGATTTAAAACCCAAAGATGAGAACGTTTCATTGTTATGTTGATCCTGAATGTGTGTGTCAGTACTCAGTGGTTTTTGCTAACGATTTAAAAACCTGGCTGCTCTCCGGGCTGGTGGTGCTCCGCCAGTGGATAACGCCGGGGGTGGTGGCCAGCTCAAACGGCTCGTCGGCGTGCGCGCGATTAAGAATTCGCGCCGCGCGCCAGGCCATCAGGCTGAGCTGGGGTTCGGCAATGCCGAGACGATGCATCCCGGCATTCACGGCAAACAGGCGATTGCTCTGCGGACCGTCCCATTCGAGGGTGAAATCATTGTTAATGCAGAAAGCTTCGTCCGCATCCAGATGCAGCCGGTGAGACAACGGCGCGAGGAACGCGGGCTGCACGGCGCGGTAGCCGGTGGCGAAAATCACCACGTCGCTCTCCAACTGCTCGTGACCGCCGTCGAGGTGATGCTGAATGCTCAGGCGATGTCCGGTTTCCTGGCGCGTCAGGGCCGTCACCGAGCGGGACGGCATCAGGTGCGCCCAGGGTTTTTCGCGCAGAACTTCAAAGCGGTGGTACATGGCGCGGTAAATCGCCAGCAGTGACTCGGTGGTGATGCCGTCGGAGGTCATCTTCTGCTCGTGCAGCATCTGACGACGGGCCTCTTCGCCGAGCGTGGAGAAGCTGTCCACATACTCCGGCGTGAAATACTCGTTGGCAAAGGCGGCTTCATCCAGCGCGTTGTAGTTATTGCGGCGCGATACCCAGTTCAGGCTCAGCGGCTGGCCCCACTCTCCACGGAAGATATTCAGGAACAGGTCGGCCCCGCTCTGGCCGCCGCCGACGACGGTAACGCGCTTACCCGCGAGCTCCGGCGTGCGCAGCATCATCTCGCTGGCGTGGAAGCAGGTATCGTCCTGCACCGTGACGCAGTCAGGCAGGTTAATCTGTTTGCCAATCCCCACGCAGACGTGGCGCGCGAGGAAGCGGTCGCGCTGGGTCACGACCTCAAACAGACCGCGTTGCTCATCAAAGCTCACCTGCTGAACCTGCTGGCTGAAGGCGAGGTTGGTGAGGTTATCCGCCGCCCAGCACAGGTAGTCCGCAAACTCTTCGCGGGAAACCGTGCGCTGCTCGGTGGTCAGGAAGCGGTAGAACTTTTTGCGCTGCACCAGGTAGTTCAGGAAGCTGTGACGGTTGGTCGGCTCCACGGCGCTGACCAGATCCTTCAGGAAGCTGGTCTGCATGTGGCAGTCCGGGACCATCATGCCCGGGTGCCACGAGAAGTGCGGTTTGCGCTCAAGAAACAGCGAGCTAAAGCCATCCAGCCCTTCTGCGAGGGCGGCGACGCTGAGGTTAAACGGGCCAATACCAATGCCGATGAAATCATAGGTTTTCATTGCGCGGACTCCCGGGAGGCCAGAAAAAGAGGGTTATCAAGATCGGTGACGTAGTTCGGCAGCATGCGGCTGCCGCCGTCGTGTTCGGAGAAGGTCAGTTTGACCGGGTTGAGGATCACGCGAATAATCTGCGGCTTAAACAGGTCGAATTTCGTGAAGCGCTCCGCAAGCTCCGGGTGCGCGGCCATATAGCGGTGCAGCACCCCGGCGAGGATCTGATAGAAACGGTTTTCGCTTACGCCGCATTGCAGGGTGAGGCGTGAAATAAAGCGCAGCACCGTCACAAAGTTGCCGGTCTGCAGGTCGTGGATGATGTAATCCGCGCTCAGGCGCGCCGTCACCGCTTTTACCTGCTCCGGCAGGCTCTGTGCCTGCGGGAAATCCTCGTCCACCAGGCGCATATCGCCCTGGAAATCCTTCAGCAGGATGCGCTGCACAACGTAGTCCTTCATCACCAGCGTCACGTTCTGGCCGTGGGCGATCAGCGCCACGCCGTAACGGCAAAGCAGGTGGTAGAACGGGATCACCGTCGCTTCGAACAGTTTTTCCAGCCACGCTTCAGCGGTTAACCCCGAGCGCTTGATCCACGCGTCGATTAGCGGACGCCCTGCGTTATCGGTTTCCATCAGCGCCGCCATCAGCACCGCCTGTTCGCCCTCCTGAAGATAACAGGACGGGTTCTCCCGCCAGATTACCCCCAGCATCTCCTGATAGCGGTAGGGTGCTTTCGGCAGGGCCGCATAGCCAGGATGCGACAGATATCCGGCGGCGGGTTCGCCAAGCACCTGCGCGCCAGAGCGGGCAAGCGTGGCGTCGGCGGCGAACTGCTGCTGCAGCCAGCGCGAGGCCAGCGGCCCGGCGGCAATGTACTTGCCCGGAATGCCGCGATAGCAGGAGGTGTTGTAGATAGTCAGCGGCAGCTTGATGTCATACGGCGCGCGACGGCTGGCGTTGGTGAGCGTGCGCAGGGACTGCTGCGCCAGATACTCATCGCCAAATTCGCCCAGCTCAACCATCTCACCGCGCGCCAGCTGCGCCAGGAAATGAATGGCAATTTTTTGCTGCCACTGCCACGGGTGCAACGGCACGGGCAGCCAGCTGTCGTTCAGATCCAGCGCCTGCCAGCGGGCGTCAAACCGGGCGCGCTCGGCATCGTCCATGGTGCTGGCCAGCAGAGTGTGGATGTCGCAATCGGCGTCACTGCTCCAGACCAGATGCTCGCGCTGGACGGCGACCCAGTGCAGGCGGAAGCGCCCGCGGTATTCCGGCGCATACTGACGCAGCGCGTCCAGACCCCAGCCGCGGCGTCCTTTGTTGAAAATAAACTTCGGGTGGCCGCTCATCAGACACTGTAATTCGTCCGGGTCGAGGTGGATCAGGGCGTCCGCATCCAGCGCTTCACGCGCCTGCAGCAGCTGCATGTCCCCGCGCAGGGTGGCGTAGAGATCTTCCATGTGCTCTGCCGTTTGCGCGTCGCTCATCTCCAGCACCGTCGCCAGCTGCAGCAGCGCGCGTTCCGCTTCCACGGCGGCGCCGCTGGCGGTGGTCAGCGTGTCCGGGTCGATATGCAGCCAGCCCCAGATCCCGCGCGTGGCGCGAAACTGCCAGGACTCGTTGCCCATGGCGATGCGCCAGCCGTCCGCCGACACCGGCTCAGCGCGCAGGGTGCGTTCGTATTCCAGCTCGGCGAGGATCTTCGCCACCATCTCGCGGTTCACTTTCTGCCAGAGCGCGTTCACAGTTCCACCTCGCTGAAGAAGCGGTGACGCTGGCTCATGATGAGGCGCGAGCGCTTGTGCGGGAAGTCGAACTCTTTCATCGTCTCAAAACCGGCGGAGGCCAGATGGCGGAACAGGCGCTGGTTGTCGAAACGCGGCTCGGCCACGATGCGCGTGGTGCGCGGCTCATCGAGATACAGATAGTGGCTCAGGCCGCGCAGCCAGCTGCGGATATACTGCGCGCCGCGCCAGTTCTCTTCGCCCACCAGCATGTGCAGCCCACGGTCAAACGGCTGCCAGCGGTAGTGGCGGCCAATCCGGTCTTCCGCCGCCCAGTAGAGTTCAAAATAGCCGAACGGCTGGTCGTCGAAGCAGCCGATAACCGGGTAGCAGTAGGTCGAGTCAAGCTGACGGCGCAGGTAGTTTTCCTGCTCGGCCTGCGGGCCCGCCATCTCCCAGAAGGCGTTCACGCGCGGGTTATTCATCCATTGCGTGAATCGTTCGCCGTCCAGCGCCACGTCGGCAACGCGGAAGCTGAGGGTGCGCTTAATCTGCGGATCGTAACGGCGATAGACCTCACCCTGCGGGCGGTGAGGGCGCAGCGGGAAGTACAGCTGACGGCTCTCATCAAACTGCATACCGCCGCTTGCCTGCGGACGCTCGCCTTTCAGCCACAGCGGCAGCTGCCAGAAGGTTTCACGCGCCAGATAATCCCCGTGGGCCTGGCGAAACAGTGCCTGCGCCTGGGGCTCATCCTGCCAGGCCGCCCACGGCAGGGTAATGCCGGTCAGGGCGGGCGCGGCAATAAATAGCTGATCGAGGGCGTCCACCAGCCAGCCGTCCGGGATCCCGGTCAGGCGCTCAAGGACCGCGCTGCCGTCGAGACCCATCGTCAGCGGCAGGTTTTGTTCCGTGGCCGTGCAGCGAAAGCCGTAGCCGGAATGGACGATATTCGCGTTCGCCATCACGCCTTCTCCTTGTAAAACGGGTTGCTAAAGTCGAAGTAGATCACCGCCGGGTCGACGATGGTGTTTTCGTTGCGATCGTGCAGGTAGCAGAAGAAGTTGCCTTTGCAGTTCCAGGTTGGGCTGTCGAGCACGTAGTCGAGGCAGCGGGTCTGCTTCGCCGTCGCGCGCAGTTCGGCCAGCGCGTCACGCACGCGGGACATCAGGTGCTCTTCGCTGCCGAAACCGGCGGCGGCGAGAGCGGCGGTGACGGCAAGGGTGGAGTTCAGCAGCAGGTAGTACGGGAAATAGCGCAGCAGCTGGCTCTCACCGAAGCGGTTTTCCACGTCTGTTTCGCCCGCCTCTTTCAGCCACGCGTCGGCCCCTTCGGTCCAGGCGCTGCCCTGACAGTCACGGTAAATAAGTCCGACAGGGAAATCCTGCTGCATCTCCACGAGGATATTTTGCTGGTGCGCCAGCAGCACCAGACCGTAGTCCGCCTCGGCGCTGAACAGCGGAAGCAACACGCGGTCGCAGTAGGCGTCCAGCCAGCAGCGGGCGGCCTGAGCGAGGGGTAAATCCAGACGCTGGCTCAGACGGCGCACCGCCGCGGCCAGCAGGCTGTCGCCGCCGTCCGGCGCGGCCTGGGTCAGGCTCACCAGCACGTTGGTCTGGGTTTCAGGCGTGTCAAACAGCAGGTTAACGCGCAGGGCCATCAGGCTCTCTTCCTGAATAGTGCCGCTTTCATCGCGCAGCCCCGCCCAGCCGTCTTCCTGCATCACGCGCATGGTCGGGTAGCGCGCCTGTAAATCTTGCCAGCGTTGCGTTTTCGCCAGCCGTGCCAGGCGCATGCCGCGCTTAACCTCTTTTACCGACAGCGTGCGCACGGAGTTGGTCAGGCGCACGCTGAGGGAGAACTTAATCATGTCGCTGTTGGTTTCGCTGTACAGCGAGCGCGACGAGCTGGTGGGCAGCCACTGCGCGCCCGCTTCACCCAGGTCCTGCAAGGAACCGTTTGTCGCCAGACGCTGGCACCAGTCCTGCTCCAGCAGATAGTCGGCCTGCCACGGATGCATCGGCAGCAGCCAGCGGGTATCGGTGAAGTGGCCGAGCAGCTCGGGCGCGCTCTGGGCGGCGAAGCGCAGCAGACGCTCGCGCAGGGAGACGTTCAGGCTGTCGCCGGCAACGAGCGTGCTCTCAACGGCAAACCAGCGCAGCGGGAAGCGGGAGCCGAAATCAGGCAGATACCGGCGCGCCTCGGTTTCGTTGAACGGTTCGTGGGATTTTGGCGCAGGATGAAACGCGTGGCCCACCAGCAGCGCCTGTTCCGCTTCGGCAAACGTCAGCGGCCTGTCGCGGAGCGTTCCCCAGCCGTGGCGCAGATCGATCGCCTGCCAGGTGTGCGCGTGGCTTTCGAGCGCGCGCTGTTTAAAACGCGCCAGCGTATCGGCATCCAGCGAGCCTTTTACATAGGACTTTTCAAGAATTAAATCAACCAGTTGAGCGAAAGTGACGGCGTCACCGCTGTCGCTATCGCTCTGGATAAGTATGGCCGGAAAACGGTACTGATGATGCTGGGTTGGGGAGAAATAGCGCACCGGAACCCGAAGGGCCTGGGTGGGAGAAAGCGGAATATGAATGTGCGCCAGTTCATCCGCTGCGGAAGCGGGGAGATAGCGCCAGTCCTTCGTCTCGCGCACCAGGGCGTTTAAAAAACACTGGGCTGCAACGTCTGTACCGGCAGAGCGGGGCAGAGCACGCATAGATGTACCTCATTCCATGACTGATAATAATTCTCGTTATGATATTCATTCTGTTTACAGTGGCAACTATTTTTGCAATATTTGTTTTCATAAACTTCATAATTTCCACACATTTATTGACACTATGTTCACATTCTCATGCGCGCTGATTCTGAAACGTTGACCGAAAACATCACCTCCAAAGCAAACTGGCCCCTGGCGCTATGCGCGGGCTTGCTGGGCATCGGGCAAAACGGTTTGCTGGTCATGCTTCCGCAGCTGGTGACCCTGACCGGACTTTCACTCTCTGTCTGGGCCGGGCTGTTAATGTTCGGCTCTATGCTTTTTTTACCCGCTTCCCCCTGGTGGGGACGCCAGAGCGAGCGCCGCGGTTGTAAGGTCGTGATGGTGGCCTCCCTCAGCGGCTATCTCGCCAGCTTTGGCGTCATGGCGCTGGTGGTCTGGGCGATGGCCGCCGGGTTGCTGGAAAGCCCCTGGGGGCTGGCGGGACTGATCCTCTCGCGTCTGCTTTACGGTTTAACGGTGTCGGGCATGGTGCCTGCCGCACAGACGTGGGCCATTCAGCGTTCGGGCCTGGAGAAACGCATGGCGGCGCTGGCCACCATCAGCTCCGGCCTCAGCTGCGGTCGCCTGCTGGGACCCCCGCTGGCGGCGCTGATGCTCAGCGTTAACCCGGTGGCACCGCTCTGGCTGATGGCGATCGCGCCGTTAATCGCCCTGCTGCTGGTGCTGCGCGAGGTGGCTGATCCGCCGCTGCCGCCGGTGGCTCACCAGGCGGCCCGTCTGCAGATTTCCATGCTGCCGTTCCTGCTGCTGGCGATGCTGCTGGCGGCGCTGGTGAGCCTGATGCAGCTCGGCCTGTCTCCGCACCTCAGCCCCTTGCTGGACGGCAACGCGCGGGATATCAGCCATCATGTCGCGCTCCTGCTGAGCCTGGCCGCGCTGGCAACGCTCGCGGCGCAGTTTCTGGTGGTCCGCCCGCAGCATTTCAGCCCGCTGACCCTGCTTTGCATGGCGGCGGTGCTGATGGTGGCAGGGCTTGCGCTAATGTGCATCGCCGGGCTGGCGCTGTTCTACGTGGGGATTGCTATCACTTCGCTCGGCGCAGCGATGGCCACGCCTGGGTACCAGCTGCTGCTGAACGATCGCCTGACGACGGGGAAAGGGGCGGGCGCTATCGCGACCAGCCACACGTTAGGCTACGGCGTCAGCGCGCTGCTGGTGCCCGTTGTGACGCGCTTTTTTGGCGAACAGTATTTAACGATGGCCGCCTGGGGAATGGCGTTGCTGTTTTTAGCGCTGAGCATCGGGGTACGGTTTATTGAACGTACCCCAGTCGAAAAGCATTAATGCACGTGGCGGGGGCCATCTGTGCCCTCATTTTGCCGCAGGCGCTGGAGCGGATCCTGCTGATAAAACTGGCAGAAACGCTGCCACAGCGCCGGGAAGCGGGGGGCGAAAAGCTCGGGTGCGCTGAAGAAGTACTCTGACAGCACCGCAAAGCACTCGGCAGGGTCGGTTGCCGCGTAGGCATCAATGCTGGCCGCGCTTTCGCCTACCAGGTCTATCTCATCCTGGATGTTATCCATCGCCGCGTGCAGGTCGTGCTCCCACCCCGCGACTTCACGAAGCGGAATAAAAGGCACCCCGCTGGCGCGATCGCCGTTGCGGGTATCGAGCTTATGCGCCACCTCGTGAATAATCAGATTAAAGCCGGAGGCGTCGAACGAGTCCTGAATGTCGAGCCAGTTCAGGATAATTGGCCCTTGCTGCCAGCTTTGCCCGGACTGCACCACCCGCTGGTTGTGCACCAGCCCGATATCATCTTCCCACTCGTCGTCGACAACGAACGGCGCGGGGTAGATCAGTACTTCGTGGAAACCATCCAGCCACTCAATACCGAGCTCCAGCACCGGCAGGCAGAAAAGCAGGGCGATGCGGGCGTTTTTCAGCGGATCCAGTTCGAACCCCTGCAGCGGCACAAGGCGTTTTTGCTGCAAAAAACGATCCGCCATCTGAACCAGCTTCGACTGTTCGTCCGGCTTAAGATTTGCCAGAACAGGGATCGCCAGCGCGTCATCCCACGGCAGCGCCATATCCCGGCCAGCCTCATTCGTTTTCCAGGGCCACTTAATCATCGCTTTGCTCGCAAACTCGTTACTTGAACAAAAATGGGAAAGTCAGGTTCAGTTAAGATGCCAGAAAATTGCGCACAGCTACACTTCCAGCCTGAATAAACTATCATTTCGTACGTAGCGGTGGGTAGCGCTTTGCAGGCATCACCTTCATTTTGTGACCTCTGTCGTAGCCTTAATTCGCAGGCTAAGTGGATTAACCCGTGCGGTATTGAAAAGATGAGCGGTTTCAAAGGTAACAAGCAGGCGCTGTCCAATACAAAGGAAGATGAACGGCAGGCGATTGCTGACCAGGCCGGGCGCATTCAACTCAATCTCAACGATCTCTGACCTATTACAACACCGCGCCGGTTGCGGCAGGTCAATAAGACGCTATTATTTTTGACTTTGTTGCCTCTTCCCTGACAGGACATCCAGACGCTATGCCCGTGAATTTTGACCTTAACGATCTTTATGCCTTCAGGGCGTTAGTGGAATACGGTAACTTCCGTGTCGCCGCTGAATCTATCTGCTTATCCCAGTCGGCGCTGAGCCGCAGGATCGAAAAGCTGGAAGCCGCGCTGGGAACAAAGCTGTTTGACCGAACCACCCGTCGCGTCGCCCTGACGCTATATGGGCAAAACTTTGCTGAACGCTCAGCGCAGCTGCTTGACAACGTGGAGTCAATGCTGGCGGATGTCGATAAGGCCAGTGAAGAGCGGACGGGGCTGATTACGGTCGCCGCGGTACCTTCCGCCGCCTGTTACTTTATGCCTGATGTGATCCGTCGCTTTCAGTCTCGCTTTCCACGCGTTCGCATTAAGCTCATCGACAGCAGCGCGGGGAATGTTATTGACGCCGTGGCCCGAAGCCAGGCGGATTTTGGCATCTGCTTTGCGGGAAACTTACCGTCTGAAATTGAATTTTTCCCGCTGGTGGAGGATGTCTACGTTGCGGCATGCAGAAAGGATCACCCGCTGGCGCAGAAGAGCCACCTGACGTGGGAGGCGTTTTTCCAGCAGGACTATATCTCCCTCGATAAAACGTCGGGTAACCGCAACCTGCTCGATCGGATGCTGGGGGATATCATTCCCGAGCGCCCCAGCGTCTGCGAAACGCGCCACGTCACCACGATGCTCGGCATGGTAGAGGCGGGCATCGGCATTGCCGCCGTTCCCGCCATGTCGATGCCGACGTCGGAGCACACGCCGCTGACGCATCTGCCGCTGGTGGCGCCAGAGGTGAAACGCGCCGTGGGGCTTATCCGGCGCCGTGGGCGCATTCAGTCTTATATTGCGGCTGAACTGGAAAAAGAGATCACCGAGCGGTATCGCCGGACGTAACGGGGATCATCCCCGTCTCACGGATGGCCGCCCCTGAGGGCGGTGAGGCGAGATAGCTCAGTAGCGCTTTCCCCTCCACGGGATGTTCAGCGTGACGGGTGACCGCGCCGGCGAAGCGCGTGATGTACTGCAGATTATCCGGGATTTTACCGATAAAGGTGACGCCCTCAACCGGCAGCAGCTCGCTCACCTGCTGGAAACCCACGGCGTATTTTCCATTCGCCACTTCTGAGGCGACCGGAATACGTTCGACCATTGTTGCTTTAGCCGCCGCCTCCTTTTCAATCCCCAGTTTCCTGAACAGCGTCTGGCTGACATACCTGCCGCTGGCGCTGTCTGAGTAAGCGATGGAACTGGCCTGCAGCAGAGTTTTACGCAGCGTCGCCTCGCTGCTGATATCAGGAATATCCGCACCTTTTTTCACCACCATGCCAACGGGAGAGTCCGCGAGTTCAGTTCGCGAACCTGGCCTGGTCTGGCCGGCTTTTTCGAGCTTCGCCAGCGCATCGCCCACCATAATCACCACGTCGGCCTTCTCGCCGCGCGCGAGCCGGTTTGGGATCGCCTGCGGCGTATTGCCCATTGAGGGGCCAGGGATGACCACAATTTTATCCCCGGTCTGGCGTTCGTACTCCGGCGCCAGCTTTTCCAGGGCGGCTTTGAAACCGCCTGAAATCATCACTTTCACCTCCTGAGCGCAGGCATTCACGCTCAGGAACGTCAGCACCAGCGCGCTGGCGGTATAGCGAGAAGTGCGTGTCATGCGGCCCCCTGCGACTTAACGGTGTTTTGCACTGAAACCGCGCGACGACGGTAGAGGTAGAGGGTGGCCAGCAGGGCACACACCGCGGCGAAGCTCATCCAGTAGCCCGGCGAGGCTTTGTCACCGGTGTATTCAATCAGCGCGGTTGACATCACCGGGGTAAAGCCGCCAAAGACCGCCGTTGCCAGGCTGTAAGCCAGAGAGAACCCTGCCACGCGGACTTCAGCAGGCATAATTTCCGTCAGCGCCGGGATCATCGCCCCGTTATACAGCCCGTAAAGGAAGGAAAGCCACAGCAGCACGCTCAGCATCATCGAGAAGCTGGGCGCGTCAGCCAGCAGCGTCAGGGCCGGATAGCTGGTGGCCAGCGCCAGCAGGGTCATGGCAATCAGCACCGGCTTACGCCCGAAGCGGTCCGACAGCGCGCCGCCCACCGGCAGCCAGATAAAGTTAGAGATCGCCACCAGCAGCGTGACCAGCAGGCTGTCAGAGGCGCTCAGCATCAGCACTTTTTTGCCGAAGGTTGGCGCGTAGACGGTGATCAGGTAGAACGCGGTGGTGGTCATCGCCACCATCAGCATACCCGCGACCACCACCTGCCAGTTGCCAAGCAGCGTTTTAAAGACCTGACGCATCTCCAGATGATGGCGGCGCGCGCTGAACTCTTCCGTCTCCTCCAGCTTGCGGCGCAGGAAAAAGATAAACGGCACGATTAAACAGCCGAACAGGAACGGGATGCGCCAGCCCCATTCACGAATGGCGCTCTCCTCCATCAGGGCATTCAGGGCAAAGCCCATCGCCGCGGCGACCATAATGGCAACCTGCTGGCTACCGGACTGCCAGCTGGTGTAAAAACCTTTGCGGCCCGGCGTGGCGATTTCCGCGAGATAGACCGAAACACCTCCAAGCTCCGCCCCGGCGGAAAAGCCCTGCAGCAGGCGGCCCGTCAGGACAAGCAGCGGTGCCCAAAGCCCGATGCTTTGATAGGACGGGATCAGCACGATCAGGAAGGTGCCTGCCGCCATAATGGAAAGCGTCACGATCAGCCCTTTGCGGCGGCCAACCTTGTCAATATAGGCCCCCAGCACGATGGCTCCGATTGGACGCATCAAAAAGCCCGCGCCGAAGACCGCGAAGGTCATCATCAGCGATGCAAATTCACTGCTCGCCGGGAAGAAGGTGTGGGCGATGTAGGTGGCGTAGAAGCCGAAAAGAAAGAAATCAAATTGCTCAAGAAAGTTGCCCGACGTCACGCGAAGTATCGCGCCCGCCTTAGAGCGTACGGTTGCAGGTGAGGTTGAGGAAAACATGGTTATCTCCAGTTTATTGTTGACGTTTTACGCGTCTGTTTCTGAAAACTGGATCAGGATGGCGAAATAGATAAGCGCAATTAACGCATTGATTGATGCGCGTTACGCATCAATAGTGAGACGATAATGATGAGCACTATAAGCAACAATAACTTAACAAAATATTGGCTTTTTATTCACCAATGTCATCTAAGCCTCTGATATTGCGATTTTGTGATGTGGCGCAGAGAGAGGCTCCTGAGAAAGGGCCGGGCAAGCGCTTCGTTACCCGGCGGGTGCAATTTAGCGCAGCGCCCTGGCAATCGCGCTAAACATCAGAGAGGCCTCCAGCGGCTGGGCGCTAAAGGACGGCTCCGCCTGTGGCCAGGTAGACCACTGAACGATGACCAGGTTTTCTTTCTGGTTCACCACGATCATCTGACCAAAAATGCCCAGCGCCCAGAGCGAACCTTTGAGCGAATCCTTCGCTGCCGGCTCAACGCCCTTGGCGTTGACGGGCACGGCGTTGTTCCACCACTGATAGCCGTACAGGCCTTCTGGATGCGCGTCTGATACCGAGCCTTTCGCCTGAGTCCAGTCTGACGACTCCTTCACCCAGCCGTCAGGCAGGATTTGTTTGCCCGAGGGGAGCATACCGTTGTTCAGGATAAATTCCCCGAAGCGACCCCAGTCCTCCAGCGTGGCGTTAAAGCCGTGCGCGCCGACGTCATGTTGACCTTTACTGTAGGCATGCCATACGCCGTCGCTCGCCATGCCGTACGGCTGCCAGATGCTTTTCTCGAGATACGCCGCGATCGTCATGCCGGTTGCTCGCTCCAGCACGTCACCCAGCAGCCAGGCTCCGCCGGAGGAGTAAGACCAGTTTTCTCCGGCCGGGTGAACCCTGCGTAATCCTTTCACCAGCTTGCGCACGCAGTCGTAGGTACCCGGCTTCGCCTCGCACTCGGTGAGCTGCGCGAAGTCGGAGTTCGGGTTGGTATAATCCTCGTTCCACGCCACCCCGGAGGTGTGGGTAATAAGCTGTTTCAGCGTCACGCCGTCCCACGCGGTGCCTTTCAGATCGGGTTCATATTTCGTGATCCTGTCGTCGAGTGAGTGAATTTTTCCCTCTTTAAGGGCTACGCCCACCAGCGCCGATACCACCGATTTGCCTACCGAGCGCGAGGTCCATAGCGTGGTGTCAGTATTGCCCTGGGCGAGATATTTCCAGGCGATTTTGCCGTCTTTCAGCACCAGCATGCCGCTGACGTTCTGGCGCTTGAGATATTCCTTAAGGCCGTATCGTCTGCCGTTAACCTGATAATGGACGTCCGTTAGCGGCTTTTCCGATACCTGCAGCGGTACGGCGTTTCCGTGGCGGAAAATATCCCCGGCGTAGTTGCGATAATCATTACGAAATCCCACCACGCGATCGGCCTGACTCCAGGTCAGCATTTTATGGGTATCCGGCAACGCGGCGTCGAAGGGGGCAGGGCACACGCTGAGTTCGGTGCCTTCGCAGGCGGCCATTGCCGCAGGGGACAGCAGGCTGCTGAAGACAAGTCCCGCCAGCAGGGCATGATTTACTGTTCTGTTTTTCATATCCGTCTCGTATAGGTTAAGAACGGGTTCAGTTTAAAAAAGCGGGGGCTATAATAAAAAACGCGTAGTGGGGGAAAATCCCCCAAAAAAACAGAGGGAGCGTAGCGTGGCTGGACTGATCTATTCCTTTGCACAGCTTGAGGCATTCACCGCCGTGGCTGAAAACGGGAGCCTGAGTAAAGCGGCAGTGGTGCTGAAGAAAGACCGAACGACGCTTCGCGATCTGGTTGATTTTCTTGAGGATGGGTTAGGCTACGCGCTGTTTATTCGCGACGGGCGTACCCTGCGGCTTACGCCGGAAGGCGAGCAGCTCCAGCGTCAGGCTCATCTGCTGATGCGGCAGGTCAAAGCCTTTGAGGCCTTCGCCAGGGAGGTCCCCCACGGCGCTACGCAGGACCTGACCCTGGTCTACGATCCTTTCACGCCCAGAGTTTTTCTGCGCAGGGTCATCGCTGAAATGGCGGCGCGAAAAATCCGCCTGAGCCTCATCTGCGCCTCGCGTGATGAATCTGAACGGCTGCTGGCGAACGCGCGCGCGGACCTGGCCATCTGCCAGGCGCGCAACCGCAGCGTGGGCGATAACATGGAGTGGCGGGCCCTGGGCGCAATCGATATGGATTTTTACGCCTCCTGTACCCTGTTTACGGGGACGTCATCCCCCCTTTCACTGCTTGACCTCTCCCTGGTTCCGCAGGTCGTTATGCACCCAGACTCGGACGAGCCGGTTGCGCGTCGCCTGCAGATTTCAGGGCATACCCTTTTTACGAACGAGCCGGAGATGCTGCGCGGTCTGCTGGAGCGAGGATGCGGCTGGGGGTTCTTACCAACCCATTTTCATGCCGTGCGGTGGCAAAACGTAAAAAGGCTGCTCACCGAAGTGGGCAGCCAGGGGATTAGTCAGACGATGGTCACCATCTGGAAGCCAGGAAGCGACAAGCGCGCCATCATTGCTGACACGCTGTCGCTTTTGCCGGAGCTATGGAAGCACTCAGCGCTGTGAACAGCCTTTACACTGCTGGTTCTGGATCTGCTGGAAGAAATCGTTGCCTTTGTCATCCACCAGGATAAACGCCGGGAAGTTTTCGACTTCAATTTTCCAGATGGCTTCCATTCCCAGCTCAGGATAGGCCACACACTCAAGGCTCTTAATGCTGTTTTGCGCCAGCACCGCCGCCGGGCCGCCGATGCTGCCCAGGTAGAAGCCGCCGTGCTTATGGCAGGCATCCGTCACCTGCTGGCTGCGGTTGCCTTTCGCCAGCATGATCATGCTTGCTCCGTGGGATTGCAGCAGGTCGACATACGAGTCCATGCGTCCCGCAGTGGTCGGGCCGAGTGAGCCAGAGGCGTAGCCTTCCGGGGTCTTGGCTGGCCCCGCGTAGTAAATCGGATGATCTTTAACGTACTGCGGCAGTTCTTCACCGTTGTCGAGCAGCTCTTTCAGCTTCGCGTGGGCGATATCCCGCGCCACGATGATGGTGCCGTTCAGCGACAGGCGGGTAGAGACCGGGTGCGCAGAGAGCTGCGCCAGGATCTCGTTCATCGGCTTGTTCAGGTTGATGCTGACCACGTCGCCTTCGCCCTGCTGGCGCAGTGATTCTGGAATATACTTGCCCGGGTTGTGCTCCAGCTTCTCAATCCAGATCCCGTCGCGGTTGATCTTCGCTTTGATGTTGCGGTCAGCGGAGCAGGAGACGCCCATGCCGATCGGGCAGGAGGCGCCGTGGCGCGGCAGGCGGATCACGCGGATGTCGTGGGCGAAGTATTTCCCGCCGAACTGCGCGCCGAGGCCGAGGTTCTGCGCTTCCTGGAGCAGTTCCTGTTCCAGCTGAACGTCGCGGAACGCCTGGCCGTGCTCGTTACCTTCGGTTGGCAGCGCGTCGTAGTAGCGGGTCGAGGCCAGTTTAACGGTTTTCAGCGTGGCTTCCGCTGAGGTTCCGCCAATCACAAACGCGATATGGTACGGCGGACAGGCCGCAGTACCCAGGGTGCGCATTTTCTCAACCAGATAGTTTTTCAGCTTCGCCGGGGTGATTAGCGCTTTGGTTTCCTGATAGAGGTAGGTTTTGTTGGCGGAACCGCCGCCTTTTGCCATGCACAGGAATTTGTACTCATCGCCGTCCACGCTGTAGAGATCAATCTGCGCGGGCAGGTTGGTGCCAGTATTCACCTCTTTATACATGTCCAGCGCCGCATTCTGCGAGTAGCGCAGGTTATCTTCGATGTAGGTGTTATACACGCCCTGGCTCAGGGCCGCTTCGTCACCGCCGCCGGTCCAGACGCGCTGGCCTTTTTTACCCATGATGATCGCGGTGCCGGTGTCCTGACAGGTCGGCAGCACGCCTTTTGCGGCAATTTCAGAGTTACGCAGGAACTGCAGGGCAACGTATTTGTCGTTCTGGCTGGCTTCCGGGTCGTTGAGAATGGCGGCAACCTGCTTCTGATGGGAAGGACGCAGCATAAATGCAGCATCGTGGAAGGCCTGCTGCGCCAGCAGGGTCAGGGCTTCCGGCTCCACCTTCAGGACTTCCTGGCCGTCGAACTCGGCTACGGAGACGTGTTCTTTGGTCAGCAGGTAGTATTCGGTGTCGTCATGGGAAAGAGGGAAGGGGTTCTGATAAAAAAACGGTTTATTCGACATAGTATTGCTCCACAAAAATAAAACCGCCGGAGGAGAAGTCCGGCGGTCAGGAATCAGAACATCATGGACATCCACGGATAGCCAATCAGCAGCAGGGCCGCCAGGAAGATGGCACCAAAGATGGTGCCGAGGCGCCAGTAGTCTTTGGTTGGCAGGTAGCCGCTGCCGTAGTAGATCGGGCTTGGGCCAGTACCGTACGGGGTGATGATCCCCATCACGCCCAGAGAGGTCACCATCAGCAGGACGAACACTTCCATATTCATGCCCGGAATGGTGGAGGCGATGGTCAGCATCGCTGGCAGCAGCGCGGTAGTGTGCGCGGTGGTGCTGGCAAACAGGTAGTGCAGCAGGTAGAACGCCAGCAGCAGGACGATGGTCGCCACGCCTGGAGAGATACCGCTCATCAGCAGGCCACCTTCTTTACCCAGCCAACTGATAAAGCCGGTAGAAGAGAGGCCATCCGCCAGCGCTACCAGGGTGGCGAACCAGACGAAGGTATTCCACGCGGCCTTGTTACCGGTGATATCGTTCCACTCCAGCACGCCGGTCCACAGCATCAGCCCGACGATGAGCAGGGCCGCCATCGCAGGCTCAATCCACGCGGCGGCGAAGATCCACATCAGCAGAGCGCAGCACACGAACACCAGCAGCAGAATTTCATTGCGGGACAGTTTGCCGAGTTTTTCCAGCTCACGGGTCGCCCACAGCGGCACTTCATTGTTCACTTTAACTTCTGGTGGGTAGAACCAGTAGGCCAGCAGCGGCATGGTCAGAATCAGCAGGATACCCAGCGGCAGGAAGGCGAGGAACCAGGTGCCCCAGGAGATATCAATCCCAACGGTGCTTTTCACCAGCGCCAGCGCCAGCAGGTTCGGCGCAAGGGCGGAGAGGAACATTGAGCTGGTGATACAGGCCGCGGTGATCGCCACCCACATCAGGTACGAACCAATCTTACGCGCGCTTGGGTCGTTGGGTTTTGAACCGTACAGCGGCGGCAGGTTAGCGATGATCGGGTAGATAGTCCCACCGCTGCGCGCGGTGTTGGAGGGGGTGAACGGTGCCAGCAGCAGGTCTGCAAACGTAATGGCGTAACCGAGCGTCAGGCTGCGACGGCCCAGGTACTTCACCAGAATCAGCGCCAGACGGCGGCCGAAGCGGGTTTTGTCATAGCCTGCGGCGAACATAAAGGCACCGAAGATCAGCCATACGGTTGAGTTACCAAACCCGCTCACCGCCCACTTAAAGGAGGCGCCCGCCAGCTTGAATTTCGGGTCGGCCAGCTGTTCAGGGCTGAACAGCACCCACTGGCTGCACAGGGCAATGGCAACCACGCCGGTCAGGCCAATCACCGCGCCCGGCAGCGGTTCGAAGATTAAGCCGACGATTACGCCGACAAAGATAGCGAAGTAGTGCCATGCGTAAGGCGGCAAGCCTTCTGGTACGGGCACAAACAGCAGCAGTACGGCGACGATGACGGGCAATGCCATCATCAGCAATCGTTTTGCGTTTCCATTTGATGCCTGGTTCGCCACTGGGGGCGTTACAGCAGTTTTTGTATTCATAGTTTCACGTCTTAAGTTGTCAAAAATTCGGTTGCACTGAAAAAACAGAATCGCTTTCTTAAGTTTCTTTGCTTTTTTTATTTATTAAAGGTGCGGTTTTGTATTTTCAGTAATAGCGATTTAACGCTTTTTTATGTGCGCTAAATTAAAAATTGATGATGTTTTTATATTGCGCTTTTGAATGCCATAACTATTGATCGCGATCAAAAAAACAGAATTGCAGCGTTATTTTTATGCTTTTATTAATAACCACTCTGGCGTATGGGGTTATTATCTGTTTTTCGGATTTGTTTTATCATTTTTGTAACAATATGAATTTTTAATTCGATATAACTTGTTGATTTACATGGAAATATTTAGTTTTTGGTGAAGTGGTTTTACCATTTTTTATTTAACGAGTTTTAAATTATTGTGAATGGCTGAATTACAATCGCTAACACCAATGTATTATTAGTGTTATTGCAGGGATTAAATAGTTTTTTAACTAACGTAATAACTTTAGAAACTAAAAAAATCATTATATTAATATCATGACATCGGCAAATAACGACGAAACAAAAAATCAATCCGATAACGAATTCTCAATTTTTAAAAGTTTGGAGTTTCTATTATGAGCACTAACGAACGCATTCTTAGCCCCTTCACATTACCGAATGGCACTGAACTGAAAAACCGTTTGTTAATGGCCCCGATGACAACCTGTACCGGCTACTATGACGGCACCGTTACCAGCGAGTTGGTGGAGTACTACCGGGCCCGTTCCGGCAGCATTGGTACCATCATTGTGGAGTGCTGCTTTGTCGACGATCTCGGTCTCGCCTTCCCGGGGGCGATTGGGATTGATAACGACGAGAAAATCGCCGGGCTGGCTAAAATCGCCGAGGCAATAAAATCCAAAGGCTCTAAGGCGCTGCTGCAGATCTACCACGGTGGCCGCATGGTCGACCCGAAACTGATCGGTGGCCGTACCCCGGTGGGCCCAAGCGCCGTGGCCGCGCCGCGTGACGGCGCCGCGACACCTGTCGCCCTGACCGCAGAAGAAGTGGAAGGCATGATCGGCAAGTTTGGTGAAGCCGTGCGCCGCGCCATCCAGGCCGGTTTCGACGGCGTGGAAATCCACGGGGCGAACACCTACCTGATTCAGCAGTTCTACTCCCCAAATTCAAACCAGCGTGACGACGAGTGGGGCGGCAGCCGCGATAACCGCGCGAAGTTCCCGCTGGCGGTGCTGGACATCACCCACAAAATGGTGCGCCAGTACGCCGATGATGCCTTCATCATTGGCTACCGCTTCTCCCCTGAAGAACTGGAGGTTCCCGGCATCCGCTTTGAGGACACCATGTACCTGCTGGAGAAACTGGCCGCGCGCGGCGTGGACTATCTCCACTTCTCCGTAGGCGCCACCCTGCGTCCTTCTATCGTCGACACCCAGGACCCGACGCCGCTTATCGAAAAATACTGCGCAATGCGTTCTGACACGCTGGCGCAGGTTCCGGTGATGGGCGTTGGCGGCGTGGTGAATGCGTCAGACGTGAATGAAGCGCTGGACCACGGCTACGATCTGATTGCCGTAGGCCGCGCCACTATCGCTTACCCGGACTGGACCGACCGCATCGCGGCGGGTGAAAGCCTTGAGCTGTTTATGGACAGCACCAGACGCGAGGAACTAAGCATCCCTGAGCCGCTGTGGCGCTTCTCGCTGGTGGAAGCGATGATCCGCGACATGAGCATGGGCGAGTCCAAATTCAAACCTGGCACCTTTGTTGAGAAAGTGCAGGACGACGCTAACGAACTGGTGATTAACGTCAGCCTGGAAACCGACCGCATTGCGGACATCGAACTTGCCTCCGGCCCGAGTGAAGACGTTGAGTTTGTCACCAGCTTTGAAGAGATACGCACCCGCATTCTGGATGCCAATACTCCGCACGTGGATGCCATTACCGGCGCAACCAGCCAGAGCGAGGCGGTGAAAAAAGCGGTCTCTAAAGCGATGCTGAAATCCAGCAAGGCGCTGGCGGCGGAAGAGGGCGTTGACCCGAACGAAACCCGCAGCGTGGACGTGGTGGTTGTCGGCAGCGGCGGCGCCGGTCTGGCGGCGGCCATTCAGGCTCATGACGAAGGCGCAAGCGTGCTGATCGTCGAGAAAATGCCGACCATCGGCGGGAACACCATTAAAGCCTCTGCCGGTATGAACGCCGCAGAAACCCGCTTCCAGCGCGTGAAGGGTATTCAGGACAGCAAAGAGCTGTTCTACCAGGAAAGCCTGAAAGGCGGCGGAAACAAGAACAACCCGGAACTGCTGCGTCGCTTTGTGGAGAACGCGCCGGAAGCAATTGAGTGGCTGGCAACGCGCGGCATCATGCTGAACGACATCACCACCACCGGCGGGATGAGCATCGACCGTACTCACCGTCCAAAAGACGGTTCTGCGGTGGGCGGCTACCTGATCAGCGGCCTGGTGCGTAACGTCAATAAACGCAACATCGAGGTGATGCTGGATACCTCCGTCAGCGACATCATCTTCGAGAACGGCGAAGTGACCGGCGTACGTCTGACCACCGAAGAGAACGAAACCGTCACCGTGGCAGCCAAAAGCGTGATCGTGGCGACCGGTGGTTTCAGCGCCAACAGCCAGATGGTGGTGAAATACCGCCCGGATCTGGAAGGGTTCGTCACCACTAACCACAAAGGGGCGACCGGCGGCGGTATCGCGCTGCTGGAGCGTATCGGTGCAGGCACGGTTGATATGGGCGAAATTCAGATCCACCCAACCGTGGAGCAGAAAACCTCGTACCTGATTTCTGAATCCATCCGCGGCGGCGGGGCGATTCTGGTCAATCAGAAAGGTGAGCGCTTCTACAACGAAATGTCGACCCGCGATAAAGTCTCGGCGTCAATCATCGCGCTGCCGGAGAAATACGCATACATCGTCTTTGATGAGCACGTACGTGCCAAAAACAAAGCCGCAGATGAGTATATCGCGAAAGGTTTCGTGACCAGCGCCAGCTCGCCAAAAGCCCTGGCTGAAGCGCTGGGTATGGATCACCACGCTTTCCTGGCGACCCTGGAACGTTACAACGGTTTCGTTGAAAAACAGCACGACGATGATTTTGGCCGCACCACCGCGCTGCGTGCGCCCATCAACGAAGGGCCGTTCTACGCCATTCAGATTGCACCGGGCGTGCACCACACCATGGGCGGCGTGACCATCAACACCGAAACCTGCGTGCTGGACAGCAACCACAACGTGCTGCCGGGGGCATTCGCTGCGGGTGAAGTGGTTGGCGGGATCCACGGCGCTAACCGTATCGGCGGTAACGCGGTGGCGGATATCATTATTTTTGGTACCCTTGCAGGACATCAGGCGGCGATGCGCTCAAAAAGAACGTAAGGCACCTGTTTCCCCGGCGGCGCAGTGCCTGCCGGGGCTACATCTGAGGATTCATGCTATGCCTGATAGCCATCGCGTTTACAGCTACTCCGCCGTTCTGATGGGCTCGCCCATTCTCCTGAAACTCTTCTCCCATGACGAAGCCCTCGCGTCCCGCGTTTTCCGCCTGATCAAACAGTACGAAGATCTCCTCACCGTTAACCGCGCGCATTCGCAGGTAATGGACATCAACCAGGCGGCGGGTCAGCATCCGGTTACCGTCAGCCGTCCGGTGTTTGAGCTGATCCGCTGTGCGAAAGCGGCAAGCCTGCTTAAAAACAGCGCCTTTAACCTGGCGATCGGTCCGCTGGTGAAGCGCTGGAAGATTGGCTTTCAGGGCGACAGCGTTCCGCCTGCCGATGAAATTGCCTCGCTGCTGGCGATTACCCGGCCAGAGGATGTCATCCTTGATGAGGCGCAGACCAGCGTGTTTCTGACCAGAGCGGGGATGGAGATCGATTTGGGGGCCATCGCCAAAGGCTATATTGCCGACCGGGTTCGGGACTACCTGCGCAAAGAGGGGGCTGAGCTGGGGCTGATCAACCTTGGCGGAAACATCCAGACGTTAGGCTCGCCGGAAGGCGGCTGGAGCGTGGGGCTGAAAAAGCCGTTCGCCGGTGATGCGCTGATCGGCGCGATGACGGTGGAGAACCTCTCTGTGGTGACGTCGGGAACGTACGAGCGCTACTTTGAGCAGAACGGCAAGCGCTATCACCATATTCTCGACCCGCGTACCGGATACCCGCTCGACAACGAGCTGGACAGCGTCACCATCATTTCCAGAGACTCTATTGATGGCGATATCTGGACCACGCTGATATACGGCATGGGGGTAGAGAAAGGCTGCGCCGCCCTGCGCGCGCGTCCGGATATAGAAGCTATCTTTGTGACCAGGACAAAAGAAGTGGTGATCTCCTCGATGCACCACTTCCGTTTTACCCTTCTGGACGAGAGCTACCGCGTTACTGGCAGTACTGTTTGAGCAGCCCGATCTGCTCCGGCTGTAAGCGGTAGCGATACACCGGGCGGCCGGTGGCACCATAGTGAATGCTGGTGAAAAGGATGTTGATTTGTGCCAGCCAGATCAGGTACTTGCGGCAGGAGACGCGTGAAATATTTACCGCGTTAGCCAGATCGTCGGTGGAAAATTCCGTCTCCGGGTGGCCGTCAATCCACTGGCAAATGGTGCGCAGCGTTTGCGGCGTTAACCCTTTCGGCAATTTCTTACTGTCCGCCAGCTCCGGCGCCCCGCCGTGGATCAGCCGGTCGACGTCCGCCTGCTCGTAATACTGGTGCGATCCCATCAGGCTGTGCTTTGCCTTCCAGCCGTTCAGCGCCTCTTCAAAGCGCGGGAACTGGAACGGCTTGATCAGATAATCCACCACGCCGTAGTGGATGGAGGTCTGGATCGTGGCGGCATCGGCAGCGGACGAGATCATAATCACATCAATCGGACGGCCTGACGCGCGAATATCGGGCAGCAGATCCAGCCCGTTATCCTGCTGCATATAGACGTCCAGCAGCACCAGGTCGACAGGCTGGCTGGGGTTATTGATAATGGCTCTGGCCTGGTTGAGCGTGGAGGCGACGCCGCAGCAGCTAAAGCCTTCAACACGGTTGACGTACAGACGGTTGAGGTCGGCCACCATGGCGTCATCATCGACAATTAATACATTTATCACGCGATATTCCTCTCGCTATCCCAGGGGATGTGAACAAAAAATTGGGTAAATACGCCAGGCTCAGACTCGACGGTAATATCGCCGCCCAGGTTCTGGATCTGCTGGCGAGCAAGGAACAGCCCAACGCCGCGGTTTTCACCTTTTGTTGAGAACCCCTTAGTAAAAATAGCCTCCAGCTGGGTGGGATCAATGCCGGGGCCATCGTCGCTGACTTCGCAACTGAGCCAGCCATTCTGATAATGTAGCAGCAGGCCAATCTCGCCTTCCTGCTGTCCTGCCATCGCGTCGAGCGCGTTTTCGATTAAGTTACCCAGCGCGGTGATCAGCACCGCGACCTGCTCTTCGCTGGCGGTATCCGGTATCAGGCATTCATCCGCCAGCGTCAGGGTGACGCCCGCTTCCTTCGCCCGGTTGATTTTACCCAGCAGGAACCCGGCAACGACCGGGGATTTTACCTTGCTCTGGATCGTACCGATATCCGTCTGGTAATTGTGCGCCGTCTGGATGATGTACTCCTCCAGCTTGTCGTAGCGCTTCATGTGCAGCAGGCCCAGGATCACATGCAGTTTGTTCATAAACTCGTGCGTGTGGCTGCGAAGGGCATCGACGTAGTTGACCATGCCGTCAATACGCTGCATCAGCTGGCTGATTTCCGTTTTATCGCGGAAGGTGGCTATCGCACCGATGACCCGCTCCTGGCTTTTGACGGGCACCATATTGCACAGCAGCAGCCGGCCGTTACAGCTGATCTCCTGATCCTGACGCGCGACGCCCGTCTTTGAAATCTCCCGCAGGCTGGCCAGCAGGGGAGCGCTGGCGTTTTCCGACTGCTTGCCGGAGGGCAGGAGTAAAATCTCTCTGGCGGTGTGGTTAATCATCGTCACGCGGCCGTGAATGTCGACGGCCAGTACCCCTTCGCGAAGCGACTGCAGCATCGCCTGGCGCTGTTCGAACAGGGCGGAGATCTCATAGGGTTCGAGCCCGAACAGAATGCGCTTCAGCACTCGCACCAGACCCCAAATCGCCATTGAACTCATAAAGATGCTGAACAAAATCGTCCAGAGCGCGTTAAGCCGCCCGCGGGCTATCTGATCTTCCACCTTTTTGAGGGAAATACCGACCACCACGACCCCGATCTGATCGTGCTGGCTGTCATAGACCGGCGTGAAAACGCGAAGCGCTTCGGCGAGGGCGCCGCGGTTTACCGAGACATTCTCTTTGCCTTCCAGCGCGGGTTCGAGATCGTTGCCAATAAAATGCAGGCCGATGAGCGCCTCGTTCGGGTGCGAGTAGCGAATCCCCCGCATGTCGGTCACCACGGTAAGCAGCAAATCGTTGCGTTGGGTAACGGCTTTGGCGATGGGCTGAATAATGTCGGCCTGCGGGGACTGCATAAGGCCGCGCTGGATCTCCGGGCTGTCGGCCAGCGTGCGGGCGATACCCAACGCGGTATCTTTTACATCATCGCGGGTCGCCCGGGTGATTTGCACGGAATAGAGCGCAAAAACCACCAGCAGCACTGAGGCGATAATCGCGGACACCATCAACGTGACCAGCGTGTACAGTTTCATGGGGCGCTTGCGCGTCAGAGGGAAAGGCTGCAGATCGCTCATCAACACTCCGCGATGATTAAGAAAGGGGGTGATTATCGCTGATGATGGGCTTTTCTTAAAGCCATGTAAAAGCGTCGATTTGCTCTTCTTTTCGTGACCCCACTCGCAGGTCATCTATATAAAACACTTTATAGTGTGTGGGTACTCATAATAAGGAGGCTGTTTATGAGCATTACGCTTACCGGTTCGGTCAAGGAAAGACGGCACGCCAGCACGATGAATATAGATAGATTGTCCACGCTGGACATGCTGAAGGTTATCCACGAGGAAGATGCACGCATTTCTGCTGCTATAACCCCCTGCTTAACGACAATCGCCCGCGTGGTGGATAACGCCGCCGCGGCGCTCAACCACGGTGGCCGTCTGGTCATCGTCGGGGCAGGACAGTCGGGCTGCGCCGCACGGCAGGCTGCGGATGATTATGCGCCGGGGAAAACCCCTGTAATTGCCGTGACGGCAGAAGAGGGAGAAGGGCGCTACGAGCGCGGGGTCGCTGACCTGCAGGCCATCAAATTTGGTGAACACGATATGATGCTGGCGGTGACCGTCAGCGGAAAAACGCCGTGGGTCTGGGGAGCGATGCGGCATGCCTGGTCGCTGGGAGCGCCTGTTGCGGTCATCACCGGTGATGCTCAAAGTGAAGCGGCGCAGCTGGCAAGCATGGTAATTGCCCCTGAACTGGGGGCTGATGTGGTTGCCGGGTATCTCAATACCAGGGCGGGGATCGCGCAAAAAATGATCCTCTCGATGATTACCACCGGGCTGGCCGTTCGCACCGGGCGCGTTTACAGCAACCTGCGCGTGGATCTTGAGGCTAGCAGTACCAAATGGGCTGAACGGCAAATCGCCATTGTGATGGAGGCGGGGGGATGCAGCCGGGCGCAGGCAAAGGCCGCGCTGGAGAGCTGTAACCATCACTGTAAAACGGCGGTGCTGATGGTGCTGACCGGTCTGGATGCGTGGAAAGCCCATGAGCTGCTGGCGCAGAATAACGGGTTTATCCGCGTGGCGTTGCAGGAAGCGCCGTGAAACTTTGCCTCTGAAATAATAAAGCCCGCGCTGCGGGCTTTATTATTTTCAGGGAAGGATTAGAACTGGTATACCAGACCAACCGCTACGATGTCATCAGTACTGATGCCGTTCGCTTGATAGAAGTTATCGTCTTCATCCAGCAGGTTGATTTTGTAATCAACATAGGTAGACATATTCTTGTTAAAATAATAGGTTGCGCCAACGTCAGCATATTTAACCAAATCTTTATCGCTGCCGTAATAAGAGTTCAGGTCTTTCCCTTTAGACATCAGGAAAGAAACTGCAGGGCGCAGACCGAAATCGAATTGATACTGTGCGGTGACTTCATAGTTCTGAGTCTTGTTTGCGACGAAATAATCACCGTATGGGGTCATATTTCGGGTTTCTGAATACATGGTCGCCAGGTAAATATTATTGGCGTCGTACTTCATACCCAGGGTCCAGGCGTCGGCTTTGTCGCCGCCTGCATTTGTTTTGGTTACCTGATCGTTGGTACGGTCAGAGGAGGCATAAGCTGCACCCGCGGAGAAGCCCATACCGAAATCATAGGAAGTGGAAAGACCCCAACCGTCGCCATTCTCTTTACGAATGTCGCGACCATTGCCTGTACCTTCCTGATCGTTAGAGGCACTTTCGTTATTGCCCTGGTACTGAATAGCGAAATTCAGTCCGTCAGCCAGGCCGAAGAAACCGTTGTTACGGTACGTTGCAACGCCATTCGTACGACCGGTCATGAAGTTATCGGTGTAGGTGTAGGAATCCCCACCGAATTCAGGCAGCATATCGGTCCAACCTTCAACGTCGTAGAGAACGCCATAGTTACGACCGTAATCGAACGAACCGTAGTCACCAAATTTCAGGCCCGCGAAACCAAGACGGGTCCACGCCTGGTTGCCACTGCTCTCAGTATTGTTCGCCTGGATATTATATTCCCATTGGCCATAGCCGGTCAGTTGAGTATTGATCTGCGTTTCACCTTTAAAACCCAGACGAACATAGCTCATATCGCCGTCGGAATTGGTGTTGTCAGAGAAGTAGTGAAGGCCATCGACTTTACCGTATAAGTCTAATTTATTGCCGTTGTTGTTATAGACTTCGGCGGCATGTGCTGCGCCAGCCATTAACACTGCGGGTACCAGAATTGCCAGAACTTTTCTTTTCATTATATATTCCCTTTAACAATAATTTATATGAATATATGTAATTACTCTCCGTAATTACGTTTCTGATACTATTCTATGGGTTGTTAATTTGGTTCAAAATTAAATGTAATTAAATGGGTAAAAATATTTCATAATATTTCAGTTGGGCTCTTTATTTTTTTAATGAATTGATCGGTTGTATATATTGTGTGTAATTATTATTAAGTATTCCGCATTTCTATTTTTTAATTTATTTCATTTGGCTATGTTATAATTAAGCGCCCATTTTCGTAACAGGAAAGGATGATGGAACTTATACAGTGGCAGCAGCGCTTTGAATCCTGGCTTAATGAACATCACGCGACCGACGACACCGCGCACGATATTTCACACTTCCGTCGCGTCTGGATGACGGCGCAGAAAATCATGGTGCATCATCACGTCGACCCGCTGACGATCCTGACCGCCTGTTATTTTCATGACATCGTCAGCCTGCCGAAAAACCATCCTGAACGCAGCCAGTCGTCGCGTCTGGCGGCGCGCAGGGCGCGAGAGATTCTGCACCGCGATTTCCCTGACTTCCCGTCGGATCGCTACGCCGCCGTGGAGCACGCCATCGAGGCGCACAGTTTCAGTGCCGGACTGACGCCGCACACGATTGAAGCCAAAATTGTCCAGGATGCAGATCGTCTGGAGGCGCTGGGAGCGATCGGTCTGGCGCGCGTGTTTGCCGTGTCAGGCGCGCTGGGCGTACCGCTTTTTAACGCGGACGATCCGTTTGCCGACGCGCGCCCGCTTGATGACCGGGCGTTTGCGCTCGATCATTTTCAGACCAAGCTGCTGCGCTTGCCTGATACAATGCAAACCGAGGTCGGGCGCGAGCTCGCGCAGCACAACGCCGATTTTCTGATTCAGTTTATGGCGAAACTCAGTGCCGAATTACAGGGCGACTGCATCGGGCTGGATAGCCAGATTCAACACCGCTTCCGTCGCAGTTTGCGCAAGTGAACTGTGGTAATCTGTTCCCAGTCTTTATTGCCCGGTTAAAAGAATGCAGGAAAATCGATCAGTGACAGAGCCCGCGTCTGAGCAGGCAGAGAAGTCAACGGCAACGGTGCAGGCATTACTGCGCCAGCTGCTGGATATTTATGACGCTAAAACGCTGGCAAACCAGCTTGTGGCGCACGGCGAGAGCCACTGGAGCCCGGCCATCCTTAAGCGGCTAGTGACCAGCGATCGGGCAGGGCGCCGCCTGAGCGAAGGCGAATTTCGTTATCTGCAAAATCTGCTTCCGCGGCCACCTGCCGCGCACCCGAACTATGCCTTCCGCTTTATCGATCTGTTTGCCGGCATCGGCGGTATCCGGCACGGCTTTGAAGCTATCGGCGGTCAGTGCGTGTTTACCAGCGAGTGGAACAAACATGCGGTACGCACCTATAAAGCGAACTGGTACTGCGATCCGCAGGAACATCAGTTCAACGCCGATATCCGCGATGTCACCCTGAGCCATAAAAGCGGCGTTACGGATGAACAAGCCGCCGAGCATATTCGTCAGACGATTCCGGCGCATGACGTGCTGCTGGCGGGCTTCCCGTGCCAGCCTTTCTCGCTGGCCGGCGTATCCAAAAAGAATGCCCTCGGACGTGCCCACGGCTTCGCCTGCGATACCCAGGGGACGCTGTTTTTTGATGTGGCCCGAATCATTGACGCCTGTCGCCCGGCCATATTCGTGCTGGAAAACGTCAAAAACTTAAAGAGCCACGACGGTGGAAAGACCTTCCGCATTATCATGCAAACGCTGGATGAGCTGGGCTATGACGTGGCCGATTCCGAGGACATGGGCGCGGATGACCCGAAAATTATCGACGGGAAACACTTCCTGCC
The DNA here is from genome assembly GCF_056673305.1 of Enterobacter sp. MG-EB028. Classification (NCBI taxonomy): domain Bacteria; kingdom Pseudomonadati; phylum Pseudomonadota; class Gammaproteobacteria; order Enterobacterales; family Enterobacteriaceae; genus Enterobacter; species Enterobacter sp. MG-EB028. The sequence goes on along the minus strand of NZ_CP195079.1, from coordinate 3,018,685 downwards.
CCAGCATCGCGAACGCATTGTGCTCGTCGGTTTCCGCCGCGATCTCAATCTGAAGGGGGATTTCACCCTGCGGGATATTCCCTCCTTATACCCCGAGCGTCGTCCAACCATTGCTGACCTGCTGGAGCCGGTGGTCGACGCGAAATTTATCCTTACCCCGATCCTGTGGAAATACCTCTACCGCTATGCCAAAAAGCATCAGGCCAAAGGCAACGGATTTGGGTTTGGCATGGTGAACCCAAACGATCCGCACAGCGTGACCCGCACGCTGTCCGCTCGCTACTACAAAGACGGCGCGGAAATACTGATCGACAGAGGCTGGGATAAAGCGCTGGGCGAGAAAGATTTCGACGATCCGCAAAACCAGCGTCACCGTCCGCGGCGCCTCACGCCGCGGGAGTGCGCCCGGCTGATGGGCTTTGAAACGCCACAGGGCTACCGTTTCCGCATTCCGGTTTCGGACACTCAGGCTTACCGTCAGTTTGGTAACTCGGTGGTGGTGCCCGCGTTCGCGGCGGTGGCAAAACTGCTGGCCCCGCGCATCAGACAGGCGGTGGCGCTCCGCCAGGGTGAGGCCGTCAATGACGGACGTTCACGATAAGGCCACGCGGAGCAAAAACATGCGTGCCATCGGCACGCGTGACACCGCGATAGAAAAGCGTCTGGCCGGTCTGCTGACACAGGCGGGCTTCGACTTTCGCGTGCAGGATCCCGCACTTGCGGGTCGCCCGGATTTCGTCATTGACGCGTATCGGTGCATCATCTTTACCCACGGCTGTTTCTGGCATCATCACGACTGCTACCTGTTTAAAGTTCCTGCGACGCGCACCGATTTCTGGCTGGAGAAGATTGGCAAGAACGTTGAACGAGACGCGCGGGATCTTGCCACGCTTGTCGCGCAGGGCTGGAGGGTGCTGATCGTCTGGGAATGTGCGCTGAAAGGGCGGCTGAAGCTGAACGATGCCGATCTGAGCGAACGGCTGGAAGAGTGGATCTGCGGCGGCGGCGAGGCCGCGCAGATCGACACGCAGGGGATCCACGCGCTTACGGTTTCTCCACCTCGCAAGGCGTAACCACGGGCTTTGCCGGCAGCAAATATTTGCCTAAGGTCACCAGCACGACGGCAAAAACAATCACCCCTAAAGCTAACCACTCAACCGGAGAGAGCGTTTCACCGCCAAGCCCGGTGCCAAGCAGCACGGCCACGACCGGGTTGACGTAGGCATAGCTGGTGGCGACCGCCGGAGAGACGTTACGGATCAGGAACATATAGGCGTTGATGGCGATGATGGAGCCGAACAGCGCCAGGTAACCTACCGCCAGGAAGCCCGACAACGGCGGCAGGGTAGTCAGCTCCTCGCCCGTCAGGGCTGAGGCCAGCAGCAGCACAATCCCAGCCGCAAGCATCTCAATTGCCCCCGCCATCATGCCGGTCGGCAGCTCGATACGAGAACCGTATACGGAACCGAACGCCCAGCTCATCGAGCCAATAAGGATAATCACTGCGCCCCACGGATTCCCGCTCAGGTTACCGCCGCTGTTGAGCAGAATAATGCCGGCAAGGCCGATGCCAATCCCCAGCCACTCCAGCTTGCGGGTGCGGATGCCGAAAAGGCGGCTGAAGCAGAGGGTAAACAGCGGTACGGTGGCAACGACCACGGCGGCGATCCCAGACGGTACGTTCTGGTGCTCGGCAATGGTCACAAAGCCATTACCGACCGCCAGCAGCAGCAGGCCTATCAGGGCGGCGTTCAGCATTGGGCGAAGCGGAGGAAGCTTATGCCCGCGCAGCAGCAGGAAGGCCAGCAGCAGCACGCCCGCCGAGAGGAAGCGAATGCCCGCCATCATCAGCGGCGGCCAGCTTTCTACGCCGATGCGAATGACAAAGTAGGTGGAACCCCAGATGATATACAGCGAAAAAAGTGCCCCAATAAGTGGAAGCAGTTGCCGGAAACGCATAATCCCTCACGACGAAATAAAAAGGTCGCTGATAGTAAACGCGAAAACTATCGCGCTGGCGAGCCCTTTAATTGTGTAGGTGATGTGAAATTTTTGTTGACGCAAGGTGCCTGTTTCCGCGATTGCGCTTTTGCTCCATACTATTCACTTAATTACCAAAAAAAGAAGGATCACCATTTTGGCAGGAAGTAGCTTATTAACATTGCTGGATGATATTGCCACATTACTGGATGATATTTCCGTGATGGGGAAACTGGCGGCGAAGAAAACCGCAGGGGTGCTGGGGGACGATCTCTCGCTTAACGCTCAGCAGGTGAGCGGGGTACGGGCTAACCGTGAGCTGCCGGTGGTGTGGGGCGTGGCAAAAGGCTCGTTTCTGAATAAAGTGATCCTGGTGCCGCTGGCGCTGCTGATCAGCGCATTCATTCCTTGGGCCATCACGCCGCTGCTGATGATTGGCGGGGCATTTTTATGCTTCGAAGGCGTGGAGAAGGTCCTGCACTCTTTGAGCTCTCGCAAGCAGAAGGATACCCCGGAGGCTCGTCAGCAGCGCCTTGAAGCGCTGGCCGCGCAGGATCCGAAAGTCTTCGAGCGCGATAAAATCAAAGGCGCCATTCGCACCGACTTTATTCTTTCAGCAGAGATCGTTGCCATTACGCTGGGCATTGTCTCCGACGCACCGCTGCTGAATCAGGTGCTGATCCTTTCCGGGATCGCCATTCTGGTTACGGTAGGCGTCTACGGCCTGGTCGGTCTGATCGTGAAGCTCGATGATATCGGCTACTGGCTGGAGGAGAAATCAAGCGCGGTGGCAAAAGGCATCGGCAAGAGCTTACTGACGCTGGCGCCGTGGCTGATGAAGAGCTTGTCCGTGGTGGGCACCCTGGCGATGTTCCTCGTGGGCGGCGGTATTGTGGTTCACGGCATTGCTCCGCTGCATCATGCTATCGAACATTTCTCCTCGGCGCAGGGGAGCGTGGTGGCCGCTATTCTGCCGACGCTGCTTAATCTTGTGCTGGGCTTTATCGTTGGCGCTATCGTGGTGGCAGCGGTGAAACTGGTTGAAAAAATGCGCGGTACAGCGCACTAATTGTTACCCGTCGCAGGATGCAAAAAGACCATTCCTCGTCTAAATTGAAACAGTTTCACCCTGATACAGGAGGCAGGTATGGTCTTTTTGGTCAGTGATGAAGTTAAGCCTAAGAAGGGCGGCCCACGTATGATTGTCACCGGGTATTCCAGCGGAATGGTGGAGTGTCGGTGGCACGATGGCTTTAGCGTCCAGCGGGAAGCATTTCGTGAAGATGAGCTTCAGCCGGGTGACGGGCAGCACAAGCGGGACAAGGCTTAATCACATAACGCCCGGCTTTGCCGGGCGTTTTTATCTCCAGTACCGGGTGTAGGCAGTTGTCAGGGAGTGTGTGTGCAGCGCGATACCTTTGTTGTAAGACAATCTTTTCTGCAATGGCTGCATAAGCGTAGCAATCCGGGGTTGATTGTTAATCTCTGTTTTCTGATCGTTCTGGTGTTTTCCACTCTCCTGACCTGGCGTGAGGTGGTGGTGCTTGAAGAGGCCTACATTTCCAGCCAGCGGAACCATCTGGAAACCGTGGCCAGCTCGCTGGACAGGCAGTTACAGAACAGCGTGGACAGGATGCTGCTGTTCCGCCAGGGCATACGCGATGCGATCCAGATGCCGCTGGCGTTTGATGTCCTGCAGAATGCCGTGTCACGCTTCAACACCGTCCGCAAGCAGCCTACCTGGCAAATCGCCGTTGATAAAAAGCGGACCCTGCCCATTAACGGCGTTTCGGATGCGTTCGTCGAAAAAACCACGCTTCTGAATCGTGACCCTGACCGCATCAGTCATGAAATTTCTGCCGCGCTTGAAGTAGGGTATCTGCTCAGGCTGGCGTCCACGCGAGCGCAAACGGAATCACGCGCGACCTACGTCTCCCGCGCCGGATTTTTCCTTTCCACGGATACGCCGGACCTGGCGGGCGACATCACCTCCCGCTATTACCATCTGGTCACGCAGCCCTGGTTTACCCAGCAGTCAGAGCGCAACAACCGCGCCCGCGCGGTGCGCTGGTTCATCTCTACGCCTTCCTCATGGACCGGGGAGGAACGCACGATCGCCGCCAGCGTGCCCATCTATTTCGACCATTACTGGTACGGCGTTGTAGCGATGGATTTTGCGTTGAGTACGATGCAGCGCCTGCTGGCTGACGCGACGGAAGACCGGACGGAAGGGGAGTATCAGCTGTACGACACTCGCCTTAATATGATTGCCACCTCTGACCGTTCAGGAAAACCGGTTAACCATTTTGATGAACGCGAAACGGCGCAAATAGCGCAGGCGATTGAGAACGATACCGGCGGTGGGATCCGCCTTGGAAGCCGTTTTATCAGCTGGGAGCGGCTCAACCACTTCGATGGCGTCGTCTTGCGGATCCACACCCTGCATGAAGGGGTACAAGATGACTTCGGCAGTATCAGTATTGTGCTGGCGCTGATGTGGGCACTCTTTACCGCCATGCTATTGATCTCGTGGCTGGTTATCCGTCGGATGGTCAGCAACATGTATACGCTCCAGCACTCGCTCCAGTGGCAGGCCTGGCATGACCCGCTCACCCGCCTGAATAATCGCGGCGCGCTGTTCGACCGCGCAAAATTGCTGTCGGAAACCTGTCGCCAGCAGTCGCTGCCGTTCTCGGTTATTCAGATCGATCTCGACAATTTTAAAAGCATCAACGACCGTTTTGGCCACCAGGCCGGGGATAAGGTGCTCTCCCACACGGCAGGGTTGATTGCCAGTACGTTACGCAAGAACGATGTGGCAGGACGCGTGGGCGGGGAAGAGTTTTGTATCGTTCTGCCGGGGCTTGGTCTTGAGGAGGCGAGAGGCGTCGCGGAGCGTATTCGTTGCCGAATCAACAGCAAGGAGATTCTGGTGAAGAAGAGTACGACCCTGCGCATCAGCGCGTCACTCGGCGTCAGCAGCGCGCAGGAAAACGAAAACTACGATTTCGAACAGCTGCGGTCCGTGGCGGATGCCCGGTTGTACAACGCTAAACAGGGCGGACGTAACCGGGTTGTCTGGCACGATCATGACAAAAAGTGATCCAGCCCCTCCTGCCAGCCGAGCGGTCCCGCCTGCCGGGTGTGATAAACCCGGCTGGGGCTATCGTCCCGTAATCTAATACCCTGGCGGTTTATGCCCTTAATCACCACCGCGAAGTCCACGCTGTCCAGCAACGGCGCGTCGTTTGGCCCATCGCCGAGCCCCAGGGTGATGGGTTCAATATTTTCCCGTTCACGGTACTGCGCGATAAGCCAGTTAGCCGCAACGTCCTTACCGCAGCCGGCATCAAGAATGTGCCAGAAACGTGCTCCCTGCAGGCATTTCAGTCCTCGCTGCGCCAGCGCCGCTTCAAACCGGGCCATGGCTTCGTCGGAATCACGCCAGATGAGCGTGACGGAGGCGTCGTGCCTGCGGGCAAGCGCCGCCCGGTAGCGGGTCAGCCCCGTCCATTCGCTGATGACGCGTTCGTCCACATCGTCAAAGGTGGTGAATTTGAAGCCTGCCTGCTGGCGGATTTGCTCAATAAGCGGATGAATCTCCCGGTGCGTCATGCCGTTGATGTGGCGCTGACCCATCTCCCAGCGTACGTCAGGCTGAACCACCGCGCCGTTCTCAGCGATAAAAGGTAAGCCTTCGAGACCTAAATCCTGCTGGATATCCAGCATCTCTGCCGCGCTTTTGCTGCTGCAAAGAATTACCGGCACCTGGTTATCCTGCAGTTTATCGAGCCACGGCATCGCGGGCTGCCACTCATAGGTATGAATATCCAACAGCGATCCATCCAGATCGGAAAAAATCAGCAGGGAACCCTGGAGTGAAAGCATAGTAACTCCCGAAAACGAATGAGTCTTAATCTAAGAATATTCCTAAAAAATTATCTGCGCTTAAACCGGATTCAGGAGAACCGATCCAGCCAAACCCGCATTCGGCGTATGTTGTTGCTCATAACCAAAACGATTATGTTAAAAATATTATATTCACTGTAAGAATATATGCTTGTCATGCAAAATCGTTGGGGATAGTGTTGTTTGTACATCAGATTTCCTGGTGTAACGAATTTTCAAGTGCTTCTTGCATAAGCAAGTTTTGATCCCGGCCATCCCCATGACCGGGATTTTTTTCGTGCTAACGATTTGCTTCAGACACGCTAAAGTCATGAATATCTAGCTCGAAGGCCTCCGCCAGCTCGCGATAGGTGTGATAATCCCTCCCGTTAACAATGACGTGGTCCGAACCATCGTCCGTGCGGCGGACTTCTGACTCACTGATCTCATTGATGGCGGCCAGCAGGGCATCGACATCCACCTCAACTTCGCGCTTGATGGTGTCGCTGTACTCTTTATCGGTCTTCATTACGGGGTTCCTCATTCAACCGTGTCCAACGCTAAGTATAGACTGTGTATAAAAACGCCATTCACGCCGTGCGGCGATGTGTGTTTTTGCGTTTTGTTCTACACTGGCTCAAAACCAGAGGAGGAATGTATGAAGGTCAACGATCGGGTAACCGTTAAAACGGACGGTGGGCCGCGCCGCCCGGGGGTGGTGCTGGCAATTGAAGAGTTTAGTGAAGGCACAATGTACCTGGTCTCACTGGAAGATTACCCGCTCGGCATCTGGTTTTTTAACGAGCTGGGGCATCCGGACGGCATTTTTGTTGAGAAAGCGGAGTAGTACGGCGTCGGGTGGCATTGCGCGTGCCCGACTACGTCCGCAAAAGCAAAAATCTCTGGCCAGGCCAGAGATCAAAGGTAGGGTGCAAAGGGGTTTAAGCCACTAACGCATGTTGACGAAAATCCCGTTCGTCACATTATCGGTCAGACGTACCACGTGATAGATCACTTGCTTATTATGCGTTTTAATTTTCCTTTTAATATTTCCTTTGTGTGACGAAACGGTTTTCGCTTTAATATTCATCTGGTCAGAGATCTGAATAGTTCCTTGTCCCGCCATCCACATTCGCAGCATGCTTGATTCAGTCCTGCTTAATGAAAGGGTGGGTAAGTTAACCGCTCCTACATTTTTAACTTCTTTATTCAAATAATCACCCAGAATGTCATCCAGCGACTCGGGTTTAATCGACTTAGAACTAATCAATAAATTTTTACGGACCAACAAATACTCATCGAAATGGATATTCGCGATCGCCATAAAAACAATAAACAGGGTTTTTGGATGCTGATTAATGATTTGCTTAATGTGCTGACTGTTGGCTGGATCGTGAATGAAACAGTCCTCATTAATAAACACCACGCCTGGTTTGAGTTCGTCACAAGCGGCTGCGAGTTCTTCAACGGTGTGTGCATCGTTGATGTCTCTCTTTCTTACCCCTCTGCTTGCCAGGTACCCGGTTAACCCTAGCCGGGTGTAGCTGCATAAATCCATAATGATCGTTGACATGGCATACCCTCACTCAATGCGTAACGATAATTCACCATCTGCCTGAGAGCTCAAAACAGCCATACGGGATGGAAAAAAATAATAAACCTGTGAGCATGACAAAGACTTTCAGGCGGACTCACTATCCCGTAAAGTTACGTATAATTTGCCAGGAATCTTCTTAAAGTAAAGTAAATATTAAGTATTGTGAGATGGTTAGAAACATTTAAACCGCGTCAGATATATCCTGGAAGATGTTTTTCGCATTTTATTTTAGGAATATCCTCAGAAAGACAATAGCGAACGTGAGGACTATTATTTACGTGGCAATTCGCTGACAATATCCGCTAACAGATTGAATATCTCGCCGAATAAATGTTCACAGAAGGGGGCGATAAGGGGCATCAGTAATGACATTAATAAAATTCCGACCGTCAGGGTCAGCGGAAAACCAATCACAAACACCGAGAGCTGCGGTGCCATTCTGTTCAGTAAACCTAATGCCAGGTTGACGGTGAGCAGCAGCGTGATGATCGGCAGAGCCAGCATCAGACCGTTGAGGAAAATCAGCCCCGCCGCGCGGGTAAGCGCGAGGAAGGCGTTGCTGTTGACCGGGTTATCACCAATCGGCAGCGTATGGAAGGTATCCACCAGCATGGAGATGAGCCACAGATGGCCGTTGAGCGACAGGAACAGCAGCATGGCGAGCAGATCGATGATGCGCGCCAGCACCGGCATGTTGAGATGGCTGCCGGGATCGACAAACGTGGCGAACGATAGCCCCATCTGCAGGCCAATCAACTCACCAGCCGTGCGCACGGCGGCAAAGGCGAGCTGCATGGTAAAGCCCACGGCGACGCCAATCATCACCTGCTGCAAAGCGACCCATATCGCGTTAGCCGAGAAGATGGGAATATTCACGGGTGGCAGGGAAGGGGCAACGATAATGGTGATGATAATGCCCAGCCCCACCTTGACGCGCTTGGGGATCGATTTCTCGCTGAGTATGGGGGCGGTGGAGATCAGCGCCAGAATGCGCAGCATCGGCCAGAAATAGACGCCGAGCCACTGAACCCACTGGTCGCTGGTGAAGTGCAGCATCGTCAGGTCAGCCGATGATGTACGGCAGATTGGTAAACAGGTTGCGCATATAGTCCAGCAGCAGGTTCAGCATCCACGGCCCGGCCACGATAATCGCCACGAAGACGGCGATGATTTTCGGGATAAACGACAGCGTCATTTCGTTAATCTGCGTGGCAGCCTGAAGAATACTGATAATCAGGCCGGTAACCAGCGCGACAAGCAGCAGCGGCGCGGCAACGGCAATGGCGATTTTCATCGCTTCCGTGCCCATCATCATGACCGATTCGGGTGTCATTGCCGTTCCTTAACTGTAAAAACTCTGCGCCAGCGAACTGACCAGCAGCTGCCAGCCATCGACCAGCACAAAGAGCATGATCTTAAAGGGCAGGGCAATGGTGGCCGGCGGCACCATCATCATCCCGAGCGCCATCAGGACGCTGGCGATCACCAGGTCGATAATCAGGAACGGAATAAAGATGGTAAAGCCAATCTGGAACGCGGTTTTCAGCTCGCTGGTGACATAGGCCGGCAGCAGAATCCGCATCGGCACCGCTTCCGGCCCCTGAAGCTCGCCGGTGTTGGACAGTCGAGCGAAAAGAGCCAGGTCCGCTTCGCGCGTCTGACGCAGCATAAATTCCCGCAGCGGCTGCGCGCCTTTTTCCAGCGCTTCCTGCATCGAGATTTTGTCTTCGCTGAACGGTTGGTAGGCGTCGGTATAAATTTTGTCGATCACCGGCGACATGATGAAAAAGGTCAAAAACAGAGCTAAGCCCAGAAGCACCTGGTTTGGCGGCGCCGAAGGGGTGCCCAGCGCGTTTCGCAGCAGACCAAAGACGATGATGATGCGGGTGAAGCTGGTCATCATCAGCAGGATGGCCGGAATAAAGGTCAGCGAGGTGATGAAGACCAGCGTCTGAACCGGGAGCGACCAGCTCTGGCCGCCACCCGCAATCGGCGTTGAGACCAGACCGGGCAGCTGTGCATAAACCGCAGGAGCAAACAGGCCAACGCCCGCAAGCGTAAGGGATAACAAACGGCGCATCAGGATCTCCCGGAACGCTTAAGCAAACTCTTCATGACGGACTGAAAATCCGCAGGGGCTTGTGCGCGCTCGTCCACCGTGACCGGGGCGGGCGGCAGTTTATGTAATACGTTGATGTTTGAGCCGGTTACGCCCAGTACCAGACGCGCATCTTCCACATCGATAATGACCACGCGTTCGCGCGGCCCAAGGGGAGTGCTGGCGCTGACCTTCAGGCCGCGGGTGCTGGCAGTTTTACCCGCCAGACCAAAACGCTTCGCCAGCCAGGCGGCAATAAGAATAAAGGCAATAATACCGAACAACGCCCCGCTCACCTGGAGCAGCGGGGAGCCGGGAACGGCGGACGGTGGTGATATTGTTGCCTGGGTTTTCATACTTAACGGCTCAGACGACGCATGCGTTCAGACGGGGTAATGATGTCGGTGATGCGCACGCCGTATTTGTCGGCAACCACCACCACTTCACCCTGGGCAATCAGATAGCCGTTGATCAGAATATCCAGCGGCTCGCCGGCCAGACCGTCAAGGGCCACGACCGAACCCTGCGTCAGACGCAGCAGCTCTTTAATGGTCATCCGGGTGCGCCCCAGCTCAACGGTCAGCTTGACCGGGATGTCCATAATCAGGTCGATATCCTGCAGCGTGCCGCTGACGTCACCGCCGCCTAACTGCTGGAAGACCGCGTCCGCCGCGCTTTTTGTCGGAGTCGTTTTTTGCTCGTTTAACGCGTCAGCCCACAGATCGTCCAGTGCTCCGCTGTTTTCATCGGACGGATTGTTCATGTCACTCATTTGGGCTGTTCCTCATTCAGCGAATTCAAAATCGGGTTGATCAAGTGCTCAACGCGTAACGCATACTGACCGTTAATCGTGCCGTACTGGCTTGTGAGTACGGGGACACCATCCACGTGGGCAATAATGCGGTCGGGTTTGTCTATCGGCAAAACGTCGCCGGGTTGTAATTTCAGGATCTGGGATAACCGCATCGAGATGTCGGCAAAGTTTGCCACCAGCTCCAGCTGGGAGTGCTGCACCTGGCGCACCAGGTTTTCACGCCAGTTCTGATCTTCGTTGCGCGAGTTCTCCAGCGGCGGGTTAACCAGCAGCTCGCGCAGCGGTTCAATCATGCTGAACGGCAGGCAGATGTTGAATTCGCCGGTCAGGTTACCGATCTCCACGTGGAACGGCGTATTGACGACGATATCGTTCGGGGAGGTGGTGATATTGGTAAATTTCACCTGCATCTCAGAACGGACGTACTCCACTTCCAGCGGGTTAATCGCTTTCCACGCGTCGCTGTAGGACTCCAGCGCCAGCTTCAGCATGCGGTTAATGACGCGCTGTTCGGTGTGGGTAAATTCACGGCCTTCCACTTTGGTCGGGAAACGCCCGTCGCCGCCGAACAGGTTATCCACCGCAATGAACACCAGGCTTGGCGAGAACACCACCAGACCGGTGCCGCGAAGCGGCTTCAGATGAATCAGGTTAAGGTTGGTTGGCACCGGCAGGTTGCGGGCAAACTCATGATACGGCTGAATGCGGATCGCACCGACCGTGATATCCGGGCTACGACGCAGCAGGTTAAACAGCCCCATACGGAACTGACGTGCAAAACGTTCGTTAATGATCTCCAGCGCCTGCAGACGTTCACGGACTACGCGACGCTGGGTATTGGGATCGTAAGGACGAATATTATCGTCGCCGGTGAGACCCGGTTGCGGATCATCACTCTTATCGCTGTCGCCGTTAAGCAGCGCGTCGATTTCTGCCTGAGAAAGAATACTGTCGCCCATGTCGTTACCGCAGAATAAAGGCTGTGTACAGAACGTCAGTGACTTCCTGCTTAGGTTGACCGTTTACCAGCGGGGTGGCCAGCGTCTGCTTGATGGCGTCGACCAGCTTTTGCTTACCCACGTCGGTAGCCAGCGCGGAGGCGTCCTGACGAGAAAACAGCAGGAGAAGGCGGCTACGCACTTCCGGCAGATAATCGTTCAGGCGCGCGCGGGTCGCTTCGTCCTTCAGGCGCAGCGTAATACCGACATACAGCACACGATCCGCATCACCGAGGTTAACGGTGAAGGTGTCCAGAGGGAAAAAGACCGGCGCCGGCGGTGGAGCAGGTTCGGCTTTGGCCGCAGCGGTAGAAGGTTCCTGCTGCATACGCCAGTAACTATAGCCCGCGGTAGCGCAGGCGGCGAGCGTGATCAACACCAGCAGCGGGATCCAGATGGAACGCTTGCTTTTTTTGGTGATAGCGGAGTCTGTCATCTGATACGAGCTTCCTGTTTCGGTACAGCTTAATAAGGTGATTATCCCGTGTCCTGCCGTCGTCAAAGCGTGGAAAAGACGGGGATAATCACGCTACCTCTGGCGTTTAGGCGAAGATGTCTACGGCACCGTTACCGCGCGCCGCGGATTGCAGGGCGGCAGGAACCGGCAGGAGCTCATCGCTCTCTTCATTAAAACCGCCGTGCTGGCCGGAACGCGAGGCCTGATGCTGCTGGGATGAAGACTGCTGCTGACCGGCGAAACTCTCGCTGCTGACGCTGCTCTGAGAAAGCTGAATGCCATTCTCCGCCAGCGAGGTCCGCAGGACCGGCAGCGCGGCCTCCAGCGCTGCGCGCACATGGCTGTGCGCAGAGACCATCTGCAGCTGTGCCTGGTTGTCGTCCAGCTTAAGCGAGATTTGCACCTGGCCCAGATCTTCCGGATGCAGGCGCAGCTCCGCCGTCTGCTGGCCCTGCTTAGTGAACAGGGTGATGTGCTGGCTCAGGGACTGTTGCCATTCGTGGGTGCCCAGAGGCTGGCTTAGTACCGGCGCGGTGGCAACGGTGGCGGCTGGCTGGCTGATAGCATGGCTGGACATAATCGGTGCCAGGGTCGCGGTTGGCGAAGATGACGAGGAAGAACTGGCGAACTCCTGCTTCTCTGCGGCCGTGGCCACGACTGGCGTGGCAGGCACGTTGCCTGAGAGATCGGGACCGTTGTTTTTCGCCTGGCTCTGATAGGACGCAGAAAGCTGCGCTTTATCATGGCTTCCCGCTGGCGCGTTCAGGGACGGCTGGCCCGCACCGTTTGGCGAAAGCGTTGCTGAATTCAGCGCTGAGGGAGCGGAAACGCCGTCGCTGCCAGCCGCACGAGAGGCGGTAGTCTGCTGGTGCGGCAGCATCGCCATCAGCGCGCTTAACCCGGCCAGCTCTTCTTCGCTCAGTTCGCTTTGACCGTCATCTTTGCCGTTGGCCGCAGTGAGCGTCTTCAGCGCGTCGCCCTTTGACAGCGGCACCAGCCCGGAAACCAGGGTTTCAAGCGGCGCGGACTCGGTCGTTTCAACGCCATTCAGCGCAGGCTGACGCGCGAGCAGATCGGCAATTTTGGCCTGCAGAGCGGTATCGCCTTTGGCTTCCAGCGCAACTTTCGACAGCTTGCCGCCGGCGGCTTTCAGGTCCGCCAGGGTGAGCGGCGCATCGTTACCTTTGCCCGTTGCGTCCGTCAGGGCGCTCGCCAGCAGGGAGAGAAAGTCTTGCGCACCCTCGGTGCCTTTCCCTGTTTGCATCCCGCCTGACAGGTCGCTGTCGCTCATCAGCAGTTGTTGCAGTGTGATCATTCCGGTTTCCTCATTGATGCGCGCTGGGCAAACTCATCCATTTTCTTCTGATCCAGGCGGTTTTCCGCCAGGGTCGAGGCTGCAATCTGCCGGTCCTGTAAGGTTTGCCAGGCCTGCAGCCTCTGTTTTTTCTCGCGCCAGAAATTCAGCGCGGTATCGACTTTTTGGGTCCACTGGTTTAGCTGCTGGCGATGCTGCTCTATCGCCTTCTCCAGCGTCTGGATAAACTGCTGATAGTTAATCCAGCGCTGGCTGCCAATACCCTGCGTCATATCGGTATTGAGGTTGGTGCGATATTCATGCTGATAGTCGATTAACATCTTCAACTGTTCTTCAGCCTGCTGGCACCCGCGTCGCATTGCGCCAAGCTGCAATGCGGCATCATCAACTTCTTTTTCAGCCAGATCTTTCAGCGTTGATAACGCGCTGTTTTGCGCCATGACCTTCGCCCTCCACCTGTGTTACACCTGCGGGAAAATCAGCTCCAGCGCCTGGATTGAATCTTCCCAGTCGGCACGTTCAAAAATGCCCTGTTGTAAAAATGCCTCCAGCTGCGGCCACAGGCTAATCGCCTTGTCGAGCATCGGGTCGCTGCCTTTGGCATACGCCCCCACGCTGACCAGATCGCGGTTGCGCTGGAAGCTGGAAAGCAGTTGTTTAAAGTTACGCACGCGGGCGTAGTGCTTCTCGGTAATCAACGCCGTCATCGCACGGCTGATGGACGCTTCAATATCAATCGCCGGGTAGTGCCCGGCTTCGGCCAGGCGGCGTGACAGCACGATATGGCCATCCAGGATCGCGCGCGCGGAGTCGGCAATCGGGTCCTGCTGATCGTCGCCCTCGGTCAGTACCGTATAGAACGCGGTGATAGAGCCGCCGCCGCTGATGCCGTTCCCCGCACGCTCGACCAGCGCCGGAAGTTTGGCGAAGACCGAAGGCGGATAGCCTTTGGTCGCCGGCGGCTCGCCGATAGCCAGCGCGATTTCACGTTGCGCCATCGCGTAGCGGGTGAGGGAGTCCATGATCAGCAGAACGTGCTTGCCGCGGTCACGAAAATCTTCGGCGATACGGGTGGCGTAGGCGGCACCCTGCATACGCAGCAGCGGCGACACGTCCGCCGGTGCGGCAATAACCACCGAGCGGGCGCGGCCTTCCGCACCCAGAATGTTTTCGATGAAATCTTTTACTTCGCGACCACGCTCGCCGATCAGCCCCACGACGATCACGTCGGCCTGGGTATAGCGCGCCATCATGCCGAGCAGGACGGATTTCCCGACACCTGATCCGGCAAACAGGCCCATGCGCTGCCCGCGACCTACGGTGAGCAGGGCGTTAATCGGACGCACGCCGGTATCCAGCACGTGCTCAATAGGGGTACGCTGCAGGGGATTGAACGGCTGAGTGATTAGCGCGCCGGTTTCGGTGGTGTCCGGCGCGGGCAGGCCATCAAGCGGCTTCCCGCTGCCGTCCAGCACGCGGCCCAGCAGGGCAGGGCCAAGCGGCAGCTGTTTCCCGCTTTGCAGCCCGTCGCCGCTGATATTCTTCGCATAGACGCGCGCGCCGGGCAGAATGCCTTCCACCTCTTCAAGCGGCATCAGGAACAGGCGCTGGCCGTTAAATCCGACCACTTCGCTTTCGACTTCACGCGTCTCCTGACCATCCTGACGCTCAATGACGCAGGTTGCCCCCAGCGGAAGCTGCAGGCCGGTGGCCTCAAGTACCAGACCGGTGGCGCGCGTCAGTCGCCCATAACGACGAACGGATGGCAGTTGTGCCATCTTCGTCTCAAAGTTGTCGAGCGTGGTGAGCCAGCGGGTGAGGCGCGCGGTCATCAGACGACTCCCGGTGCCGCCAGGCGGCACAGTTCCTGCCAGCGGGTGGCGACGCTGGCATCCAGGTCGCCTTCATCGGCAGAGACTTTGCATCCGCCGTGGTGTAATGACGGGTCGCCGCGCAGACGCCAGCCGTGCAGGCTAAGCGTTGCGCCCAGGCTCTCTTCAACGCGCTGCAGATCGTCCGGGTGGACGCGCAGCTGCGGTTTGCCGCTGAACAGCGGCTCCTGCTGAAGCAGACCCTGAATTTGTTTGATCAGCGCGGTGTTATCCACCACGGGCGTCTGGCCGATAACCTGACGCGCCGCTTCCAGCGCCATCTGCATCAGACGCGAGGCAATCACGCTGTCCAGCGCGTCCAGCGTGTGCTGGAACTCGCTGACCAGCTGCTGCATGCGGGCATGGATCGGCGCCTGCTGCTGGCGCGCCTGATCGATGCCGTGCTCCAGCCCTTTCGCCAGACCTTCCTGATACCCCAGATCGTGACCCTTCTGGCGGCCCTCGTTCAGGCCAGCATTGTAGCCCTGCTCGTGCGCCTGCATTTGCAGCTGCGCCAGCATCTGCGCTTGCTGCTCTTCTTCGCTCAGCTCAGGCTGTTCGACGTCCGCGTCGGGCTCTGCGGGCGAAACCACCGCGGGCGAGAATTCGGCAAGGGGAGGGGCCAGATCGTCCGGGGTCCAGCGCTTCCACGACAGCTCATTAGACATAGGTGTCGTCTCCGCTGCCAATCACCATCTCGCCGGTTTCCGCCAGACGACGAACGATAAGCAGGATCGCTTTCTGCTCGTTTTCCACCTGAGACAGACGCACCGGGCCGCGGTTGGCAAGGTCGTCGCGCAGGATATCGGCCGCACGCTGAGACATGTTGCGCAGGAACTTCTCGCGAAGCGGCTGCTCGGCACCTTTCAGGGCAATAAGCAGCGACTCGGAGTCCACTTCCTGGAGCAGGCGCTGGATGCTGCGATCGTCCACTTCGACCAGGTTTTCGAACAGGAACATCTCGTCGATGATTTTTTGCGCCAGCTCGCCGTCGAATTCGCGAACCGCCGTAATGACCGCCTCTTCCTGCTGCGTTTTCATCAGGTTGATGATTTCCGCCGCCGTCCTCACGCCGCCCATTTTGCTGCGCTTGAGGTTCTGACCGTCGAGCAGGTTGTTCAGCACTTCGGTCAGCTCCGCCAGCGCGGCTGGCTGGACGCCGCCGAAGGTCGCGATACGCAGCATCACGTCGTGACGCAGACGCTCCTCGAACAGGGCCAGAATATCGGCAGCCTGGCCACGTTTGAGGTGAACCAGGATGGTGGCGATAATCTGCGGGTGCTCGTCGCGAATAAGGTCGGCGGCACTCTGCGGCTCCATAAAGTTAAGCGTTTCGATACCGCTGGCGGTATCGCGCGTTTCCAGAATATCTTCCAGCAGGCTGGCCGCGCGCTCTTCGCCCAGCGCCTTGACCAGCACGGAGCGCAGGTAGTCGTTGGCGTTGACGTTGAGCGCCGCAAACTGTTCGGCTTCCTGCTCAAATTCCGACAGCACTTCGGTCAGCTGTTTATTGGAGATTTGACGCACGTTGGCCATCGCCGCACTGAGAATTTGCACTTCTCGCTGGGAGAGGTGCTTAAACACCTCTGCCGCGCGGTCTTCGCCAATGGTCATCAGCAGGATGACGCTTTTATCGGTGCCCGTAAGCGTATTACTCATGTTCGTTACCCATCCACTGGCGGATGACCAGCGCCACGACGCGCGGATCGTTATCTGACATTTCGCGAATGCGCTGGCTCATGACCTCGGCGCCCATGCGCTGGTTAGCACGACGCTGCTGCATCTGTTCATCTTTGCTGAGGCGAACTTCAACCGCTTCTTCCGTTTCCTGACGCGCAGACATCTGTTCGCGAGCCACTTTTTCGGCTTCTGCGCGGCGCTGAAGCTGAGGGCGTACGCCCTTACGCCACAGCAGCCACGCGACAATCAGCACCAGCAGCCAGCGTCCTGCGGACATCAGCTGGTCGATAAACGCCTGCTGTTGCCAGAACGGCAGCTCGCCGCCGGTCTCTTCAACCGAGTTGAACGGTGAGTTGACCACGTTGAGAGTATCGCCGCGCTTCTCGGAGTAACCCATCGCTTCACGGGTCAGGTTTTCAATCTGCTTCATCTGCTCGGCGGTCAGCGGCAGCGGTTTGCCATCCGCCAGCGTTTTGTAGTTCACCACTACCGCAACGGAAAGACGCTGAATATCGCCCACGTTCAGTTTAGTGTGGCGGATCGTCCGATCCACTTCGTAGTTCGTGGTTTCGTTGCGGCTGCTGGAGCGCGGGCCTGCGTTACTGGTCGTTGAGGTGGTCTGCTGATTATTTTGCTGACCGTTCTGCTGATTGGCCGGTGGCGTGGAAATCGGCGCCGCGTTAGCCGGAGCAGGCTGGTTAGAGAGCGCGCCCGGCACGCCGCCAGGGTAAGCCCCACCCACCTGTTCGCTGGAGTTGATCTGACGTGAACGCATCACCGCCTGAGCCGCATCGCCGTTCGGGCTGTATTGCTCTTCGGTTTGTTCTTTATTAGAGAAGTCAATCTGCGCGGTCACCTGGGCATGCACGTTACTGTTGCCCACTACCGGGCCGAGGATCGCTTCGATGCGGCGCTGGAGACGGCTTTCAACGTCGGCGGCGTATTTCAGCTGCGCGTCGTTCAGGTCACGCCCGGCGGTATTGGATTGGGTCAGCAGATGTCCGCTTTGGTCCACCAGCGTTACGTTACCCGGCGGCAGGCCGGCGACGGCGCTGGAGACGAGATGCGTCACCGCGCTGATTTGCCCTTCGTCCAGCGCGCGGCCAGGCTCAAGGTTCACGGTAACGGAAGCCGAAGGGGATTTCTGTTCACGAACGAATAAAGAAGGTTTAGGCATCGCCAGGTGCACGCGGGCACTCTTCACCGGGCCTAACGTTTCAATGGTGCGGGCCAGCTCGCCTTCCAGCGCACGCTGGTAGTTCACCTGCTCGCTGAACTGGCTGATACCAAACTTTTCCTGATCCAGCAGCTCAAAACCGACCGCGCCGCCCTTTGGCAGGCCCTGCTGTGCCAGACGCAGACGAAGCTCGTGCACCTTATCTGCCGGCACCTCAAGCGCACCGCCATTATCGGCAAAGCGATAAGGGATATTCATCTGGGTAAGCTGGGTAACGATGGCGCCGCCATCCTGATCGGAAAGGTTGCTGTAGAGCGTGCGGTAATCAGGGCTTTTCGCCCATAAAACCATCGCTACAAGGATCGCAATTGCGGCAGCGCCTGCCACGATCAACGGGATTTTAGGATTCGCGCGAAGGCGGTTCATCCACTCGAGTGATTTATTTTGTGGCGCTGTCGATGCTGCTGCACTCATTGCGCACCTCTTAAATCCTGGTGGTTTACGTTATTCGTGTAGAGAAACAAAACTGACTCCCGGGTCGGCAAACACGACAAAAGTTCCATATTGATGGCCCTGCCATTATTTGACGATTCCGGATTTTCTATGCGTCAAATAACCTGGTTTTTTCACGCTATTTACCGCCATTATCTTATTGACAAGCTGTTAGTCTTGACCGCGTAAAAAACCATCCAGGGGAGAGTCATGGCTATACAGGGCATTGAAGGGGTAATCAGTCAGTTGCAGGCAACGGCGATGACGGCCCGTAATCAGAATGTGGCAGAACAACAGCCGACCATCAGCTTTGCGGGGCAACTGCACGCCGCTCTTGACCGTATCAGCGATACCCAGACCGCTGCGCGTACGCAGGCGGAGAAGTTTACCCTCGGCGAGCCGGGCGTGGCGCTGAACGATGTGATGACCGATTTGCAAAAAGCCTCGGTTTCTATCCAGATGGGGATCCAGGTGCGTAACAAGCTGGTGTCGGCGTATCAGGAAGTGATGGGGATGCAGGTTTAAGCCCCGTCGATCTTCGCTGGCGGCCTCTGCGCTTTAATGCCACAATATTTTTTTCTTCGAATGCAGGAAAGATGATGAAAAAAATAGCAATTGCCAGCGCGCTGCTGGCACTGACCGGGTGCGTTCAGGTCGATAACTATAATGATGTGATCAAGCATCCCGTCCCGGCGAACCTGGCGGGATACTGGCAGTCGAAAGGGCCGCAGAGCAGCCTGGTCAGCCCTGAAGCGATTGCCACGCTGGTGGTCACGGAAGAGGGCGATACTCTGGACTGTCGCCAGTGGCAGCGCGTGATTGCCGTGCCGGGTAAGATCATGCTGCGTTCAGACAGCTATTACAACGTTACCCGCAAGCTGGATATCTATCCGCTGGATCGCGACGGCTCAACGCTGGAGTATGACGGGATGGAGTTGCAAAAGGTTGACCGCCCAACGGTGGAATGTGCTGATTATCTGAGCAAGAATCCGCTGGAAAGTAAACTGCCCTAAGGGTAAAAGCAAAACGGCAACCTCGTTGCCGTTTTTGTTGTTTGCGCCCTCTCCCTGTGGGAGAGGGACGGGGTGAGGGCATCAGGCCGCACGTTTCCCGTTCTACAACGCATCCTCAATCACCCACACGCTAACGCTTCCCCCTTTGCAGGTAAAGGTGCCTTCGCCATCCGCCGCGGTGGTGACCGTTTCTTCACGATTGCCGAGAAAATCCCGCCACGTTTTGTTGCCGTAGTTTTCCCCCAGGCAAATCACCTTCTCGCCGTCGTCACCGTTCGACATGACCACCACGCAGCCGGGATCGTCCTCGGTGCCGCTGCGGCTGAAAGCGATGCAGTTTGGATGGTCAAAAAACAGCGTCTGCACGCCGTGGGCAAAGCGCTGGCGGGCAAGGATCAGCTCGTGGAGCTGCTCAATAACCGGCATGTCGATGTGATAGGTTTCGCCGTCACCTCCCGTATCGTCATAGCTGGCGCCGAACAGATCCGGATAGAAAACGCTCGGCACACCGTTTTCCCGCAGCAGGATCAGCGCATACGCCAGCGGTTTAAACCAGGCTTCCACCGGCGCTTCCAGCGCCTGCAGAGGCTGCGTGTCATGGTTAGCGACGAGGGTGACCGCATGGAACGGATCGGCCTCCACCAGCGTGCCGGTGAAGATCTGGCTCATGTCGTAATCCCGACCCTGGCGCGATGCCTCGTGGAATTTCATCTGCAGGGGGGCATCAAACAGCATGGTTTTACCGTCGACCTGGTCAATATAGGCCTGCAGTTTGTCCACTTCGTGGGACCAGTATTCCGCCACGATAAATAACGGCTGTTCGGCGACTTCCTGTACGTGCTCAATCCACTCTTTGTAAAACCAGGCGGGAATATGCTTGACGGCGTCCAGACGAAAACCGTCGCAGCGCGTCTGTTCCATGACCCAGCGGGCCCAGTATTTTATTTCCTCGGTGACGGCGTGATTGCGAAAGTCGATATTTTCGCCCATCAGGTAATCGAAGTTACCCATCTCATCGTCGACCTGGTCGTTCCAGCCTTCGCCGGTGTAGTCGTTGACGATTTTAAAGATGCCGTCTTCATCGGGATTCTCAATATGGTCGACGCCGCTGAAGCATTTGTAATCCCAGATAAACTGCGAATATTGCCCGGCGCGGGCAGGGAAGGTGTAGCGTGTCCACGCTTCGCACTCGACGATCTCATCATCGATTTGCGTGCGATCCTGCTCGTTCACGCGCTGAACACGGACAGGCTCTTTCTCATCTGCCCCCATTTTGTGGTTCACCACCACGTCCAGCAGTACGGCAATGTCGTTGCTTTTAAGGGCGTCGATGGCCTCCAGCAGCTGCGCTTTGTCACCGTACTTTGTGGCGATACTGCCTTTCTGATCAAACTCGCCGAGGTCGAACAGATCGTAACAGTCATAGCCAACCGAATACCCGCCGGAAGCCCCTTTATAGGCGGGCGGCAGCCAGATCATGTTGATGCCGATTTCATTAAGATTGGGGGCTAACGCCGTGACTTCTCGCCACAATTCACCGCCAGCGGGGTAATACCAGTGAAAGCATTGTAACAGGGTGGGGTTTTTCATCGTCCGTGCTCCAGAAGCCATTTGGCAGACTTCTGGAGTATGGATGAAGAAATCATAATTGTGTGTCGCGGGTAACACTTTCTGGATAAAGAATATTCCCTGACAGCTTTCCATAGGTAGAGGTGATGGATTGCTGTTTACCGGTCTGATCGATGAGATTACGCAGTTCGTCCATCCGTACTTTCAGCAGGGCCTTTAACGTATTCTCATTGTCGAGGATCATCTCCAGCAGCGCACGCGCTTGCTCAACCTGAGCCGGGGGGCATGACATGATGGGCGTTTGCGAAATCTTTTCCACCAGTTGAACGTAATGCATTTCCTGCTCAATAAGCGCATCCCATTGACCAGAATGTGCGAGATTTAGCATAGCAATGCTCTGAGCATGTAACGCCTGCCAGTGGCTAAGCGCTGCGCTGGGATTATTCATCAAAATTATCCTGAAATAGAGGACGCATTGGGGCCGATTTGCTTCCACGCATCCGCAATGTTGTTTAATAAACCCTCGACTTCAACAATTGCGTCTACGTCGTTACTGACGTTCGCCAGTAATAAACGTCGAACCATATATTCGTACAAGGAGGCAAGATTACTGGACAGATCGCTCTCAACCTCCATGTTCAGTCCTGCTTTTAAACCGTTGTCGATGATATTAATGGCTTTCGATAACGCTTCGCCTTTTTCACGAATTTGTCCGGCTTCCATGAACAAACGCGCACGGACGAGGGCGCTATGCGCCCCGTCGAACAACATGACAATCAGCTGGTGTGGACTGGCATTCATAACAGCGCTTTCTACTCCTATCTGCTGATAGGATTGAACACCAGAGGTCTTATACATATCCACTCCTGAAGGCTACGACTATTTTTGTGAGAACTGTTGGGTCAGGTAGTTGGCCGTACTGGTCATTTTGGTGACTAATACGTCCAGGCTGGTGAACTGCGCTTTGTAACGCGCCATGGTCGCATCAATAGAGGCTTCCATAGAATCGTAACGTTCGCCCAGGGTTTTCAGCGTTTTGTTAATACCGTCTTTCGCGTTCTGGATCACACCCGCGCTGCCGGTGCTGGTGCTGAGCATGGTGGTCAGCGTGTTGTTCATCTGGGTCGCCAGACCGGTTTTCTTTCCGTCACCGATAAAGTACTGCTGTACGGCGGTCGGGTTGTCGGTCAGCGCTTTTTTCAGCTTATCGGTATCCACCTTCAGGTTACCGACCGTACCGTCTGCGCCTTTCACCGGATCCTGGGTAATCCCAAGTTGAGCCATGATCTGAACGGAGCCGGCCTGCACTTCGGTCAGCAGACCGCGCAGCTGAGACTGGATCCCGCGCACGTTTGCATCACCGACAAGCGCGCCGTTGCTGGCTGACTGGCCGCCAGCGCCAGCGTCGACCGGCACATATTTGGTCAGGCTATTAATGGTGGACTGCAGCGAGTTATACGCGGTTACCCAGTCCGTTACGGCTTTCTGGTTCGCATCCGTGGCGCGCGTCACTTCCAGCATTTCATCCGCTTTACTTTCTGCCTTCACGGTGAAGGTCATGCCGGGCAGCGCATCGGAGATGGTATTCGATTGACGCTCAATCTTGATGTCGTTCACGACGACAATCGCGTTCTGTGCCGCGGTATTTACCGTCAGCGCGCCGGTTTTGGCGGTTGAGTCGTAGCCGATGGCGCTTTGCAGCTTGTCGTCCCCGGTTACGCTGATGGTCATCTCGCCATCCATACCGGTGGTTTTCGATGAAAGCATCAGGCGGTAATCGCCGTCTTTCGCCTTGATTACGCTGGCGGTGACGTTGCCGTTCGCTTTATTGATCGCGCTCGCGATCCCGGCCAGCGACGTATCGCCATCGGCCAGGTTCACCTCTAAAGGCGTTTTTGTACCCGGCTGGGTAATCGTAATTTTACGCGTCGTGCCGGTCGTATCGCCCAGCAGCTCCGTGTTGGTGGTATAGGAGCCCGTCGTGAGCGCCTGTGCTTTTGCCACCTGGTTGACGTTAACCACATAAGAGCCGACGGATGCGTCAGCGGTAGTGGTTGCCGTAAAGGCCGTGTTGGTGCTGCTTACGGCGGTTGAGTTCCATGTGGTCGCTTTACCCAGCGCAGCGGTTGCAGTCTGCAGCGAGGTCATGGCACTCTGCAGCTTACCGTACGCGCTTAACTGTGCGTTATACGTCGATTGCTGGGTAGTAATCGTCGTCAGCTTGGTTCTTTCTGCTGCGTCCAACTGATTATATAAATCCCCGAGTCCTGCAGAACCTATCCCGAGGTTACTGATAGTAGCCATGTATATTTTCCTTAAATACGAAAGTAGTTCAGGACTCTTATCGGCCTCGAATAGTAAAAGTTTACGATGGCGAGAAAAAAATAATCCAAAGAATAGGCATGTCCTGGCGCGGTAAATGAAACGATTGCACTTTGGGACGATTTTTTAGCGCGTCAATAACACGGATAAGTGTGTGCCTTTTTTGGCATATTCCACGTAATAAAAAGACCTAAATAATAACCTTATGATAAATCTTAATTGATTTTTTAAAAATAAAATCGTTAATAATCATTTGGTTATAATTTTTTCGAAATTGATTCTAAAGTCTTTTCGGGACCCGTCGATAACCTTGTTGACGGTGAGAGACGCTGTGAGTGTTAGGCACCGGACCTAAAACCCAATTTTTGAAGGAAAGAAAATTATGGCAGTTATCAATACTAACCTGTTGTCCCTGACTACTCAGAACAACCTGAACAAATCTCAGTCTTCTCTGGGCACTGCTATTGAGCGTCTGTCTTCAGGTCTGCGTATCAACAGCGCGAAAGACGATGCCGCTGGCCAAGCGATTGCAAACCGCATGACCGCTCAGATCAAAGGTATGACTCAGGCTGCACGTAACGCCAACGACGGTATCTCCATGGCGCAGACCGCTGAAGGTTCCCTGAACGAAATCAACAACAACCTGCAGCGCGTTCGTGAACTGGCTGTTCAGGCAAGCAACGGCACCAACAGCACCTCTGACCTGGCATCTCTGCAGGATGAAGTTACCGCTCGTCTGGCTGAAATCAACCGTGTTGCCAGCAAAACCGACTTCAACGGCATCAAACTGCTGGATGGTTCTGCTGGTACTGCTGGTGTGGTTAAAATTCAGGTTGGCGTAAACGACGGCGACACCATCGATCTGGACCTGAGCGGTGCTAAAGCTGACACCACCACTCTGGGTGTGAACGCAATCGACCTGAAAGCAATGACTGCTACCGATCTGGACACCATTGACAAAGCAATCGCTAAAGTTGATACCGCTCGTTCCGGTCTGGGTGCTGTGCAGAACCGCTTCACTTCTGCAATCAACAACCTGAACAACACCTCTAACAACCTGTCTGCTGCTCAGTCCCGTATCCAGGACGCTGACTACGCAACTGAAGTTTCCAACATGTCCCGCGCGCAGATCCTGCAGCAGGCTGGTACTTCTGTTCTGTCTCAGGCAAACCAGGTTCCACAGACCGTTCTGTCTCTGCTGCGTTAATATTACGCATCAAACCCCGCTTCGGCGGGGTTTTTTTGTCTCTGAATTTTGAGGATCCGCCCGTGAAACAGATCGTTGTTACCCAGCCTAAACTGGTCGCAGATTTTTCCTGTGTCGGTGGGGAATGTCGTGAACATTGTTGTCAGGGCTGGACCATCGCGTTTGATAAATCCTCCGTTAACCGTTATCTGAACAGTAAAAATTCCGCCATTCGTCACACGGCGAAAACGGCGATAAAAGTCACAAAAAAACAGTATGGCAACTGGGGCGAAGTGATTTTCCATACGGAAAGTAAAAATTGCCCGTTTATGGATACGGAAAAGCTCTGTTCTATTCATAGCGCCATGGGGGCCCAGGCTTTAAGCCCAACCTGTTCGACATTCCCGCGGACAAACCGCGTTTATAAAACCGAAATTGAAAAATCGCTCAATCTCTCGTGTCCGGAAGTCACCCGACTGCTGTTGAACGATCGGGCGTCGATGTCGATGATGGAGTCCATCAGCGTTCAGCAGGACGTTAATAATGCGCCAGCGATGGATTTGAAGATTAAGGTCATCAATCTTTTCTGCCAGAACCTATTTAGCGTTGAGGCGGTGAGCGTTGAAGAACAAGTTTATGCCGTGGTGAAATTCCTCATGGTGGCTGAAAAGCTCGAAAACCTGGAAGAGAATATCGGCACGCTCGAAACGGTTTATTTTTCGCTGGTGAACGAGCTGGTGAGCGGTAAAATCGAGACGGAGTTAGGCGGGTTTAATCAGAACTACAGCCTGAAATTCGCGTTAATCTCGCTCATCCAAAGTTACTTTACGAAGAAAGCGACGGCCCGCGGTGGCGCCGTATTAAACCGTTATTTTGACCAGCTTTATCAACAGTTTGAATCTGTCGATGACACCGTTTCGGCAGAAAAGGTCATGGAAAACATCGAGTCCGTCTGGCGCGATGTGGCGGGCGGTTACCTGACGGAAAACGATCACCTGTTTAAGAACTTTTTTAAATACAAGCTCTGGGAGCAGGGCTTTCCGCAGAGCAACGGCCGCAGCATGTTGAATAATCTCTATTTAATCGTCGCGGAGTTCTATTTCCTCAAATCGCTGCTTGCCGGTCAGGCCATCGCGGCGGGGAAAATTGAACAAGACAATATTATTGACGTTATTTACAGCTTCCACTCCCTGAGCCAGCATAATCAGGAAGCAGGAAAGCTCTTTCATCAACATATAGATAGCGTCAAATTGGGCGACGATATCTCATTGCTGCAACTGTTAATTTAGCCAGAAAAGTTGCCCCTGATGCGGGCAACCTCAGAATAACCTCACTTTATCCCCCTTTTTCATCCAATTGAACGCCCTGCAGAATCGGATAATCATGCCGATAACTCAACTAACGCAGGGCTGTTTATCGTGAATTCACTCTATACCGCTGAAGGTGTAATGGATAAACACTCGCTGTGGCAACGTTATGTCCCGCTGGTGCGTCACGAAGCATTGCGCCTCCAGGTGCGCTTGCCGGCGAGCGTGGAACTTGACGATCTGCTACAGGCGGGCGGTATCGGGTTATTGAATGCAGTTGACCGATACGACGCTCTGCAAGGAACGGCATTTACGACTTACGCAGTTCAGCGTATTCGTGGTGCGATGCTGGACGAGCTGCGCAGCCGCGACTGGGTGCCGCGCAGCGTTCGCCGCAACGCGCGCGAAGTGGCGCATGCGATGGGGCAGCTGGAACAGGAACTGGGACGCAACGCAACGGAAACCGAAGTGGCGGAACGTCTTGGCATTGCTGTTGAAGAGTATCGTCAGATGTTGCTCGATACCAATAATAGCCAACTCTTCTCCTATGACGAGTGGCGCGAAGAGCATGGCGATAGCATCGAGCTGGTGACGGACGAGCACCAGCAGGAAAACCCGTTACACCATTTAATGGAAGGGAATTTACGCCAGCGCGTAATGGAAGCGATTGAGGCTCTGCCTGAGCGCGAACAGCTGGTGTTGACCCTTTATTACCAGGAAGAGCTTAATCTCAAAGAGATTGGCGCGGTTCTGGAGGTGGGGGAGTCGCGGGTTAGCCAGCTGCACAGCCAGGCCATTAAACGCTTACGAACCAAGCTGGGTAAGTTATAGGTGATTCAATCACCCGAAAAATGCCGCACAACGTATTGACAACCAGGAGTTATCATGACGGTGCAGCAATCTAAAAGACGGCCTTTAAGCCGCTACCTGAAAGACTTTAAACACAGCCAGACGCATTGCGCCCACTGTAACAAATTACTCGATCGTATCACGCTGGTTCGCCGCGGCGAGATCGTGAATAAAATCGCAATCTCTCGCCTCGACACGTTAATGGATGAAGCCGCGTGGCTCGAAGAGCAAAAAGAGTGGGTGGCGCTTTGCCGTTTCTGTGGCGATCTTCACTGCAAAGAGCAAAGCGACTTCTTCGACATCATCGGCTTCAAGCAGTTTCTGTTCGAACAAACGGAGATGAGCCACGGCACCGTGCGCGAATATGTGGTTCGCCTGCGCCGCCTTGGTCAGCATCTGACCGTTAACAATATCTCTCGCGATCTGCTCAAGACCGGTTATCTGGATGAAAATCTGGAGCCGTGGCTGCCTGCAACCAGCACCAACAACTACCGTATTGCGCTGCGCAAGTATGCGCAATATAAGGTGCAAATGCCGGGTTCCGTGAAGCAGAAAGCGCTCGCCGGAACAACTTCTGATATATATTAAAAAAGAATAAGATGTAGCGCAGTCGCCTTTGACGTTGCAGGCGATTTCTCTACACTACGTAAAAATTCCACTATATCGGGGTATTTATGAAATTTGCACTTCTGGGTCGTCAGGCGCTGATGGGAGTTATGGCCGTCGCGCTGGTTGCGGGCATGAGCGTAAAAACGTTCGCCGCAGAAAACCTGCTGAATAAAGTAAAAGAGCGCGGCACGCTGCTGGTTGGGCTGGAAGGAACCTATCCTCCGTTCAGTTTCCAGGGTGATGACGGCAAACTCACCGGTTTTGAAGTGGAATTTGCAGAAGAACTGGCGAAACACCTCGGCGTTAAGGCCTCGCTGAAACCGACCAAATGGGACGGTATGCTGGCTTCGCTGGACTCCAAACGCATTGACGTGGTGATTAACCAGGTGACCATTTCTGACGAGCGTAAGAAGAAGTATGACTTCTCCACGCCGTACACCGTGTCCGGTATTCAGGCGCTGGTGAAGAAAGGTAACGAAGGCTCCATCAAAACGGCTGCCGATCTGAAAGGCAAAAAAGTTGGCGTCGGTCTGGGAACCAACTACGAAGAGTGGCTGCGCCAGAACGTTCAGGGTGTGGATATCCGCACTTATGATGATGACCCGACGAAATATCAGGACCTGCGCGTAGGCCGTATCGACGCCATTCTGGTTGACCGTCTGGCCGCTTTGGATTTGGTGAAGAAAACCAACAATACCCTCGCGGTAGCGGGTGATGCGTTCTCTCGTCAGGAATCCGGCGTGGCCGTTCGTAAAGGCAATGAGGATCTGGTGAAAGCCATTGATTCCGCGATTGCTGACATGCAGAAAGACGGCAGCCTGAAGGCGCTGTCTGAGAAGTGGTTCGGGGCAGACGTCACCAAATAAGTCGGTGACGTGAAAAAAAGGCGCTTTTAAAAGCGCCTTTTTTATTTCTTACGCGTCTGCGTGCATAATGAAAAATATCACATTTTGTCTGAGTTACCGGAGATTCCATGTCACTACAGAATTTAACGCGCTTTCCCCGTCTGGAGTTTATCGGTGCGCCGACGCCGCTGGAGTACCTGCCGCGACTTTCTGATTATCTGGGACGCGATATTTTTATTAAGCGCGATGACGTGACGCCGATGGCGATGGGCGGCAATAAGCTGCGCAAGCTGGAGTTTCTGGCGGCTGACGCGCTGCGCGAAGGGGCGGACACGCTGATCACCGCCGGGGCCATTCAGTCTAACCACGTTCGTCAGACGGCGGCCGTGGCGGCAAAGCTCGGGCTTCACTGCGTGGCCCTGCTGGAAAACCCGATAGGTACGCGGGCGGAAAACTATCTGACCAACGGTAACCGTCTGCTGCTGGATCTGTTTAACGTGCAGGTGGAGATGGTGGATGCGTTGACCGACCCGACCTCGCAGCTTGACGAACTTGCCACGCGTCTGGAAGCGCAGGGTTTCCGTCCCTACGTTATTCCCGTCGGTGGTTCGAATGCGCTGGGCGCGCTGGGGTATGTGGAAAGCGCGCTGGAAATTGCACAGCAGTGCGAGGGCGCCGTTAGCCTCTCGTCGGTGGTCGTCGCGTCCGGAAGCGCGGGCACGCATGCCGGGCTGGCGGTGGGGCTGGAACAGCTGCTGCCGGAGGTCGAGCTGATTGGCGTGACGGTGTCCCGCAGCGTCGCGGACCAGAAGCCAAAAGTAGTGACTCTGCAACAGGCGGTGGCAGAGCAGCTGGAGCTGAAGGCCAGGGCCGAGATCCGGCTTTGGGATGACTATTTTGCACCGGGTTACGGGACGCCTAACGAAGAGGGGATGGAAGCAGTTAAGCTGCTGGCGCGCCTTGAGGGTATACTGCTCGATCCGGTCTACACGGGCAAAGCGATGGCCGGGCTTATCGATGGCATTGCGCAGAAACGCTTTAAGGATGAAGGGCCGATTTTATTTGTGCACACCGGCGGGGCGCCCGCGCTGTTTGCTTATCATCCTCATGTCTAAAAATCAGGTCGAAAAATAATAATGCAAGAAAGTATTCAACTGGTTATTGATTCGCTGCCGTTCCTGCTGAAAGGTGCGGTATTTACGTTACAGCTCAGTATCGGCGGGATGTTCTTCGGGCTGGTGCTGGGTTTTATTCTGGCCTTAATGCGCATGTCGCCCATCCTGCCGGTACGCTGGCTGGCGCGCTTTTATATCTCCGTGTTTCGCGGTACGCCGCTCATCGCCCAGCTCTTTATGATCTACTACGGTTTACCGCAGTTCGGGATCGAGCTGGATCCGATCCCGGCGGCAATGATTGGGCTGTCGCTCAATACGGCGGCCTATACCTCCGAAACCCTCCGCGCGGCGATCTCGTCAATTGATAAAGGCCAGTGGGAAGCGGCGGCCAGTATTGGGATGACGCCGTGGCAGACGCTGCGTCGCGCGATTCTGCCGCAGGCTGCACGGGTAGCGCTTCCGCCGCTGAGCAACAGCTTCATCAGCCTGGTGAAAGACACCTCACTCGCAGCAACCATTCAGGTGCCGGAGCTGTTCCGTCAGGCGCAGCTCATTACCTCACGCACCCTTGAAGTTTTCACCATGTATCTGGCCGCCTCGCTGATCTACTGGGTGATGGCGACGGTGTTGTCCGCGCTGCAAAACTATTTTGAAAACCAGCTTAACCGCCAGGAGCGTGATCCAAAATGAGTGCTATCGACGTTAAAAACCTGGTGAAAAAATTCCACGGGCAAACGGTGCTCCACGGGATCGACCTGGAAGTTGAGCAGGGCGAAGTAGTGGCGATTATTGGCCCGAGCGGATCGGGTAAAACTACGCTGCTGCGCAGTATCAACCTGCTTGAACAGCCGGAAGGGGGCACCATTCGGGTTGGAGAGATAACGATTGATACCGGTAAATCCATCAGCCAGCAGAAAGGGTTGATTCGCCGCCTGCGTCAGCATGTTGGCTTTGTGTTCCAGAGCTTCAACCTTTTCCCGCACCGCACGGTGCTGGAGAATATTATTGAAGGACCGGTCATAGTAAAAGGTGAGCCAAAAGAAGAAGCGACGGCTCGCGCGCGCGAATTGCTCGCCAAAGTCGGGCTGGCAGGTAAAGAAACCAGCTATCCGCGCCGCCTGTCGGGGGGGCAACAGCAGCGCGTGGCGATAGCGCGGGCGCTGGCGATGCGGCCTGATGTGATCCTCTTTGATGAACCGACCTCCGCGCTCGATCCCGAGCTGGTGGGTGAGGTGCTGAACACCATCCGCCAGCTGGCGCAGGAAAAACGCACCATGGTCATCGTGACGCATGAGATGAGCTTTGCGCGCGATGTGGCGGACAGGGCCATCTTTATGGACCAGGGGCGAATTGTGGAGCAGGGACCGGCGAAAAGCTTATTTGCTAATCCTCAGCAGCCGCGAACCCGTCAGTTCCTGGAAAAATTCCTCATGCAGTAGCATTTCTGCACTGATTTGCTCCAGAAACTTTCTCTGGAGCAAATTATTCTCGCTCTACTCCTTAAACGATGTTCTTTTATTCCGCCCGGCCAGAATAGCCCTTATCTATAGCGCAGTTGCACTATTGCCGATATTTTGTAGTTAGAAATAAGTTTTATGTGTTAGTTTATATTCACCATAATAATGATTATCTTTTCAGAGGCTTCTTTTAGTAAGTATGAAGGATTCAGACTTTTTCACCTGGCGACGGGATTGCTCCCTCCGGTTTCAGGAATTGACCTGTGCCGCCGAGGTATATCAGGAACTTCAGCGACAAACTCAGGCGCTGGAATTCGATTATTACGCACTCTGTGTGCGCCATCCCGTGCCGTTTACGCGACCTAAAATTTCTGTGTATGCCACTTATCCGCAGCAGTGGCTGGCGCAATATCAATCAGCGAACTATTTCACCATCGATCCGGTGCTTAAGCCGGAGAATTTCATTCAGGGGCATTTACCCTGGACGGACGCATTATTCGCGGATGCTCAGGAATTATGGAGCAGTGCGCAGGACTTCGGCTTACGTTCGGGAATAACGCAGTGTCTGATGCTGCCTAATCATGCGCTCGGCTTCCTCTCTGTTTCTCGTACTAGCGTGCAGGAAGGACCATTTGCCGGCGAGGAAATAGAGCTGCGGCTTCAGATGCTGGTGCAAATGGCATTAACCGCGCTGTTGCGTTTTGAAGATGAGATGGTTATGCCGCCTGAGATGAAATTCAGCAAACGCGAACGAGAAATTCTGAAATGGACTGCGGAAGGGAAGACGTCTGCGGAAATAGCGATCATTCTCTCTATTTCAGAGAATACGGTTAACTTCCATCAGAAGAATATGCAGAAAAAATTTAATGCGCCAAACAAGACGCAGATAGCCTGTTACGCGGCGGCTACGGGATTGATCTGATTAGAGAGTACGTTCTGCGTGACAGACGAGTGGACGGCTGAATGCACTGCATCCAGCCGTTTTTTGTTACTGGCGGTACGCTTGTTTGATTTGCTTAACGGTGTTAGCAAATACGGCCGATTCCGCCTGGTCTTCCATCTGCGCGATTTGTTTTTCCATTTTAATGATCACACGACCAGCGTCAGCCTGGCCCATAGCCTGCAGCATCAGCGTTAGCAGCGCTTTCAGGCAGTTTACTTCCTGTGCCAGTTCCTGGTTATTCTCCGCAGTGGCAAATTCAGGTGTGCTCATTTATTTTCCTCATTATTAAACGGCGCTAAAGCGCGACGACGAAAGTCAAGGCGGCGGAGTATACCACAGGCTGCAGCAAAAAATGCAGCGGTTGTTTTTCGTACTTTTACGTCGGTGTTTATTTGCGTAAACGCAGCCAGACGGTAAACTGATGCTCTGGTACGGCTATTAATTGTTTGCGCCTGGTTTACTTGCCGTTAATTATTGTTACAAAAATTTGAGGACAGTTTTTCCGCGAGAAAAACATGCAAGCTTTTTGTAACTTTTTGAATACAGATGCTTAAAAAAAGCCGGAAAAGCTCTGATGGCAGGGCTCTCTTTCCATGGACTGTACAGGCTAATTTCCAAAAACGAGACCAGAATCGAATGGCCGATTTTTTAACGTTTTAATCTTGTGATGAAAACCGTTAATATAAGCCAAATTATCACTCAGTAGCGTTATCCCTATTCTGGAGACATTTCCTTTGATCAACGTCCTTCTTGTTGATGACCACGAACTGGTGCGCGCAGGGATACGACGCATTCTTGAAGATATTAAAGGTATTAAAGTTGCCGGTGAGGCGTGCTGTGGGGAAGATGCCGTAAAATGGTGCCGCACAAACTCGGCCGATGTGGTGCTGATGGATATGAACATGCCCGGTATCGGTGGTCTTGAGGCAACACGCAAAATCGCGCGTACCTTTGTTGATACGAAAGTCATCATGCTGACCGTGCATACTGAAAACCCACTGCCCGCGAAGGTGATGCAGGCGGGTGCAGCTGGTTACCTGAGCAAAGGTGCCGCTCCGCAGGAAGTCGTCAATGCTATCCGTTCTGTTTTTGCCGGGCAGCGTTACATTGCCTCTGACATTGCGCAGCAGATGGCGCTGAGCCAGATTGAACCCGAGAAAACGGAATCGCCGTTTGCCAGTTTGTCTGAGCGTGAATTGCAGATTATGCTGATGATCACCAAGGGTCAGAAAGTGAATGAGATCTCAGAACAGCTGAATCTCAGCCCGAAAACGGTCAACAGCTATCGTTATCGAATGTTCAGTAAACTGAACATCCATGGTGATGTTGAACTGACTCATCTGGCCATCCGGCACGGTTTATGTAACGCGGAGACGTTGTTAAGTCAGTGAGTGATGTATTCGATTCAAAAGCATTTCTGAAAACCGTAACCAGCCAGCCAGGCGTCTATCGGATGTATGACGCTGGCGGTACGGTTATCTATGTGGGGAAGGCCAAAGATCTTAAAAAACGTCTTTCCAGCTATTTCCGCAGCAACCTTGCCTCTCGTAAGACCGAAGCGCTGGTCTCACTTATTCAGAATATTGATGTCACCGTGACGCATACCGAGACGGAAGCGCTGCTGCTTGAGCACAACTATATTAAGCTCTACCAGCCGCGCTATAACGTGCTGCTGCGGGACGACAAGTCTTATCCGTTTATCTTTCTGAGTGGCGATACGCATCCGCGGCTCGCGATGCACCGCGGCGCAAAACATGCGAAGGGTGAATATTTCGGCCCCTTCCCGAATGGCTATGCCGTGCGGGAGACGCTGGCGCTGCTGCAAAAAATCTTCCCGATCCGCCAGTGTGAAAACAGCGTCTACCGCAACCGCTCGCGCCCGTGTCTGCAGTACCAGATTGGTCGCTGCCTTGGCCCCTGCGTTGCCGGGCTGGTCAGTGAAGACGAGTATGCGCAGCAGGTAGAATATGTACGCCTGTTCTTAGCCGGCAAAGACGATCAGGTTTTAACCCAGCTGATCGCCCGAATGGAAAAAGCCAGCGCCGCGCTTGAGTTTGAAGAGGCTGCACGGATCCGCGACCAAATCCAGGCGGTGCGCAGAGTCACTGAGAAACAGTTTGTCTCAAATACCGGTGACGATCTCGACGTTATCGGCGTGGCCTTCGACGCCGGCATGGCCTGCGTGCATGTGCTGTTCATTCGCCAGGGAAAAGTGCTCGGCAGCCGCAGCTATTTCCCGAAAGTGCCTGGCGGCACTGAGCTGGGAGAAGTGGTGGAAACGTTTGTCGGCCAGTTCTATCTGCAGGGCAGCCAGATGCGCACGTTGCCCTCCGAGATCTTGCTTGATTTTAATCTTGACGATAAAACCCTGCTGGCCGATTCGCTTTCCGAACTGGCGGGCCGTCGGGTCAATGTTCAAACCAAACCGCGCGGCGATCGTGCGCGCTATCTTAAGCTGGCGCGAACCAACGCGGCGACGGCGCTCACCACGAAACTGTCCCAGCAATCCACGATCAGCCAGCGTTTAACCGCGCTGGCGACGCTCCTGAAGTTGCCGGAAGTGAAGCGAATGGAATGTTTCGATATCAGCCATACGATGGGTGAGCAGACGGTGGCGTCCTGTGTGGTGTTTGACGCCAACGGCCCGCTGCGCGCCGAGTATCGCCGATATAACATCACCGGCATCACGCCGGGTGACGACTATGCGGCTATGAATCAGGTGCTCCGCCGTCGCTACGGTAAGGCCATTGAAGAAAGCAAGATCCCTGACGTCATTCTTATCGACGGCGGGAAAGGGCAGCTTGGTCAGGCGAAAGCGGTATTCGAGTCGCTTGACGTTGAGTGGGACAAAAACCATCCGCTTTTGTTAGGCGTGGCAAAAGGGGCCGATCGTAAGGCCGGTCTGGAGACGTTGTTCTTCGAACCGGAAGGCGAGGGCTTCAGCCTGCCACCGGACTCCCCGGCGCTGCACGTTATCCAGCATATTCGCGATGAGTCGCACGACCATGCCATCAGCGGGCACCGCAAAAAACGGGCGAAGGTCAAAAACACGAGCACGCTTGAGACCATTGAGGGCGTGGGGCCAAAACGCCGCCAGATGCTGCTGAAATATATGGGCGGATTGCAAGGATTACTCAACGCCAGCATGGAGGAAATTGCAAAAGTGCCGGGTATTTCGCAAGGGCTGGCAGAAAAGATCTACTACTCGTTGAAACATTGAGGGCTCTGTAGCAACATAGAGCTAAATTTTACTGACAACAAATAGTTACCGTCACTATGCAATATAATATCCCTACGTTGCTCACTCTCTTTCGTGTTGTACTCATTCCGTTCTTTGTGCTGGCATTTTATCTGCCGGTTGTCTGGGCACCGTTTGCCTGCGCATTGATTTTCCTTATCGCAGCGGTAACTGACTGGTTTGATGGCTATCTGGCGCGCCGCTGGAACCAAAGCACCCGTTTCGGCGCGTTTCTCGATCCGGTAGCCGATAAAGTCATGGTCGCTATCGCGATGGTGCTGGTTGCTGAGCACTATCATACCTGGTGGGTGACGCTGCCCGCCGCAACCATGATCGGCCGTGAGATCATCATCTCTGCGCTGCGCGAGTGGATGGCTGAGCTGGGGAAACGCAGCAGCGTGGCGGTGTCCTGGATTGGTAAAGTGAAAACAACCGCGCAGATGGCCTCGCTGGTCTGGATGCTCTGGCGCCCGAACGCCTGGGTAGAGTGGGCGGGGATCGGTCTTCTGTGGGTAGCGGCGGTGCTGACGCTGTGGTCAATGCTGCAATATTTGAACGCTGCGCGCGGGGATTTGCTTGAACAGTGATCGTTTCGCCGTAATTTTCAGCAAACGATCCGGGGAAGCAAAAAATAACGTTGACTCATAACGTCATATCAGTAGAATGCAACGCATCGAACGGCGGCACAGCAAGCCGGACGATAGTGAAATCAAGCGGTTAGCAGTAAGCTTGATGACATGCGGGAATAGCTCAGTTGGTAGAGCACGACCTTGCCAAGGTCGGGGTCGCGAGTTCGAGTCTCGTTTCCCGCTCCAGATTAAAGACATACGCAGCAGCGGGTGTCAGTTTGAAAAGTTTTACGGCGCGTTAGCAAAGCGGTTATGTAGCGGATTGCAAATCCGTCTAGTCCGGTTCGACTCCGGAACGCGCCTCCACTTTCTTCCCGAGCCCGGATGGTGGAATCGGTAGACACAAGGGATTTAAAATCCCTCGGCGTTCGCGCTGTGTGGGTTCAAGTCCCACTCCGGGTACCATGGGAAACAAAGAATAATCAAAGCAATAAGCAGTGTCGTGAAACCACCGAAAGGTGGTTTTTTTGTGCCTGGAATCCGCCAGTTACACCCCGCCCAGATAAGCCTTCCTCACCTCCTGATTGCCCAGCAGCTCCTCGCCGCTGCCGCTCAGCCGGATCTGCCCGTTAACCATCACATACCCGCGATCGGAAAGCTTCAACGCGTGATGCGCATTCTGCTCCACCAGAAAGATGGTCATGCCGTTGCGGGCCAGCTCGCGCAGCGTCTGGAAGATCTGCTTCACCACGATCGGCGCTAAGCCCAGGCTCGGTTCATCCAGCAGCAGCAGCTTCGGACGGCTCATCAGCGCCCGGGCGATAGCCAGCATCTGCTGTTCCCCGCCGGACATGGTCATCGCACGTTGCTTGCGCCGCTCCTTGAGGCGAGGGAACAGCTCGAACATGGTTTGCATATCTTCAGCCGCATACCGGTTACCGATGGGGATGGTCCCCATCAGCAGATTCTCTTCAACGGTCATATCCGGGAAAACGTGCCGGCCTTCAGGCGCCTGCGCAATGCCGCCGGAGGCGACGTAGTGGGTGGATTTATGGCTGATATCTTCACCACTGAAAAGGATCTGCCCGTTGCGGATACGGGGCTGGCCAAAGATGGACATCAGCAATGTCGATTTCCCCGCGCCGTTTGCGCCAATCAGCGCCACGGTTTCACCTTTATGGACCTCCAGCGAAACTTGTTTCAACGCCTGAATCACGCCGTAGAACACGTCCACCTCGCGAAATGCCAGCAGCGGTTCGCTCATAGCTTCACCTCGCTTTCATCCGTGCCCAGGTAGGCGGCAATGACCTTTTCATCATGCTGGATCTGCTCGGGTTTTCCTCTGGCAATCACATCGCCGTGGTCGAGCACGATAATGTCGTCCGAAATCTCCATCACCATCCCCATATCATGCTCAATCAGTAATACCGTGATGTCATGCCGATCCCGCAGAAAGCGAATAATGCTGCTGAGCTTATGCGTTTCGACCGGGTTAAGCCCGGCGGCGGGTTCATCCAGGCAGATCATCTCGGGCCCGGTACACATTGCCCGCGCGATCTCCAGACGCCGCTGCTGGCCGTACGACATCTCTCCCGCCAGGCGATTGGCGAACTCCACCAGGTCCACCACTTCCAGCCAGTAGAAGGCCCTGTCCAGGGCGTCGCTCTCCGCCTGCCGGTATGCCGGCGTGTTTAAAATCCCGGCGAGAAGATTACGGTTGACGCGCATATGCTGCGCGACCAGCAGGTTTTCTACGACCGACATCTCGCGAAAAAGACGAATGTTCTGGAAGGTGCGCGCCAGCCCGGCGCGGTTCACCAGGTGCGTTCCGCCAAACATTTTGTAGAACAGGCGCTGCCCGAGTTGCGCCGGGTTAATCCAGTCGCCCGGCTGGAATTTTTGTCCGAGGACCTGAATAACGTTGGTCGTGTTTGTGCGGGTATTAAATAAAATGCTGCCGCCGGAGGCCTTATAGAAGCCCGTCAGGCAGTTAAACACGGTTGTTTTTCCCGCCCCGTTTGGCCCGATGAGGGCGGTAATGGAGCCGCGCTGCACGTCCAGGTTGACGTCGTTTAGCGCCTTAATCCCGCCGAAGTGCATCATCAGATGTTCAACGCGCAATATCGTTTCGTTCATGGCGCCACGCCCTTACGCACGGCAAACCCGCTGCGGTTAATGCGGATCAAACCGCGCGGACGCCAGATCATCATCACCACCATCAGCATGCCAAACAGCAGGACGCGGTACTCGGCAAAACTGCGCAGCAGCTCCGGCGTGACCGTAAGCACAAAGGCAGCCAG
This sequence comes from Enterobacter sp. MG-EB028, assembly GCF_056673305.1. NCBI lineage: Bacteria > Pseudomonadati > Pseudomonadota > Gammaproteobacteria > Enterobacterales > Enterobacteriaceae > Enterobacter > Enterobacter sp. MG-EB028. The sequence goes on along the minus strand of NZ_CP195079.1, from coordinate 2,980,996 downwards.
CACCACGCCCAGCGTCGAGCCCATACCCCCCAGCACGACGATGGCGAGGATCAGGGCCGATTCAAAGAACGTGAATGAGGTCGGGTTCACGAACCCCTGGTAGGTCGCGAAGAATACCCCGGCAATCCCCGCGGTCGACGCGCCCAGCGTAAAGGCTGAGAGCTTAACCAGCACATGATTTAACCCCATTGAGCGACAGGCAATTTCGTCTTCCCGCAGGGCTTCCCACGCGCGGCCAATCGGCATTCGTGTCAGGCGGTGCTTGATGTAGAGCACCAGCATTACCACCAGAAACAGCACCGTATAGATAAAGATGAACTTCATGTTCGGGTTGTAGGTCAGGTGGAAAAATTCGTGGAAGGGCACGCCACCTTCTTTCGCGCGTCGTCCAAACTCCAGACCGAAAAAGGTGGGAGGAGGGGCCGAGACGCCATTGGGGCCGCCGGTGAAGGTCAGCCAGTTGTTAAGTACCAGGCGAATGATCTCCCCGAATCCGAGGGTGACGATGGCCAGATAGTCACCGTGCATGCGCAGCACAGGGAAACCGAGCAGGGCGCCTGCGGCGGCGGCCATGATCGCCGCCAGCGGCAGCATGCTCCAGAAGCCTAAGCCGAGATACTGGTATCCCAGCGCCAGACCGTACGCCCCGATCGCGTAGAACGCAACGTACCCCAGGTCCAGCAGGCCGGCCAGCCCCACGACGATGTTCAGCCCCAGGCCAAGAAGCACGTAGATCAGCCCGAGAATAGCGACGGTCAGCACATATTTAGTGGCGACAAACGGAAAGCAAACCGCAAAAGCAATCACCAGAGGAATAATCCAGCGCATGCGGCTTTTGTATTCCGGAGGCCGGACATACACGCCCGCGCTATCGGCCTCAAAGCGAGCCTGAAAGCGGGCTCCCGCGGCGGTACCTAAAAAGGCGCTCAACAGAAAACGCCCCAGCATCACAATGCCAACTATCCAGGCCAGCCGCTGTCCGGCGAAGTTAAAGCTGTACCCGTCCAGCACCACGCCCGCAATGGGGCCGAAGATAATCAGCGCAATCAGCCCGGAAAAAATCGCGTCGAGAATGCAGCGTTTAAGAGAAAAACCGTGCGATGTCATCATTCTCTCCCTCACACTTTGGCCACAATCGGGCGCCCAAGCAGTCCCTGGGGACGGAAAATCAGGATCATGACCAGCAGGCCAAACGAGAAGACATCTTTATAGTCCGAGTTCACCATGCCGGAGAACTGGGCTTCCGCGACGCCGAGGATAAGGCCACCCAGCATGGCGCCGGGGAGGGATCCGATGCCGCCGAGCACTGCCGCAGTAAAGGCCTTAATGCCAATCACAAACCCGACGTAGAAATCAAAGGTGCCGTAATTCATGGTGATGAGCACGCCCGCCAGGCCTGCCATCGCCGCGCCGATAACAAAAACCAGCGAAATAATCCGGTCGGTGTTAATGCCCAGAATGGAGGCCATCTTCCGATCCTGCTGTACCGCGCGGCACATCCGCCCCAGCCGGGTGTGGTTGATTATCCAGGTAAGGATCAGCATGCCGGCAAACGAGGCGACCAGAATAAACACTTTGGTGTAGGTTATCTGCACGAACCCGTCGCCAAAATGCAGGCGAATCACGCCGTCGAGCATGGTCGGCACCCCTTGCTGGCGCGGGCCCTGGCTCAGTTGGGCATAGTTTTGCAGGATAAGCGACATCCCGATGGCGGAGATAAGCGGCGCCAGTCGCGTGGAGTTGCGCAGCGGCTTGTAGGCGATACGCTCGATAGTCCAGCCGTACACGCCGGTTACCGCGATGGTGAACACCATCGTACCCAGAATAAGCAGGGGGAATGACTCAAGCCCGAAGAAAGAGAGCAGCGCCAGGCCAATGGCGCAGAGATAGGCGGAAATCATATACACTTCGCCGTGGGCGAAATTGATCATGCCGATAATGCCGTACACCATGGTGTAGCCGATGGCGATCAGGCCGTAGACGGAGCCCAGCGTTAAGCCATTGATTAACTGTTGCAGGAAGAATGTACTCATTTTAGCGCGCTCGTTTTATAGGCTGCGCGAGACGCACAGCCTGATGTTTATTACGCGCCGACGGGCAGGCCCGCCGACGTTGAGCGTGACTCCGTCCCGTTACTCGACTTCCTTATATTTTCCCTTGTCGTCCCACTGGTAAACCACGTAGTCAGACACTTTCAGATCGCCTTTGTTGTCCCAGGCTTTTTTGCCCATCACCGTGTCGACGGAATTGGCCTTTAGCCACTCGCTGGCTTTGGCAGAGTCCTTGCCGCCGGTGGCCTTGAAGGCCGCGGCAATGGCCTGCACGGAAGCATAGGAGTAGAGGGTGTAACCTTCCGGCTCGAATTTACCGGCGCGGAATTTCTCGATAACTGCTTTACCGTCCGGGATCAGGCGCGGATCTTTACCGAAGGTCATATAAATGCCGTTGGTGTATTGCGGGCCGCCCGCCGCAGTCACCATCTCTTCGTTGACAATGCAGTCGCCGGAGAAGAATTTCGCCTGCACGCCCTGTTCACGCATCTGGCGAACCAGCGGGCCGGCTTCCGGGTGACAGCCGCCGAAGAACACCACGTCCGGTTTTTGGGCACCGATCTTCGTCACCAGCGCGTTAAAATCTTTTTCACCGCGGGATAACCCCTCATACATCACATCCTTGACCCCGCGTTTCGCCAGCGCCGCTTTGGTAGCGTCTGCCAGCCCCTGTCCATAGGTGTCTTTATCGTGAATGATGACCACGCGTTTGGCTTTCAGCTTGTCGATGATGAAGTCGCTGGCCACCTGGCCCTGCTGGTCGTCGCGGCCGCACATGCGGAACATGTCGCTCATGCCGCGCTCGGTGATCAGCGGATTGGTCGAGCCGGGGGTAATCGCGATGATGCCGGCGTCGCTATACACCTCGGAAGCGGGCATGGTGGAGGAGGAGCAGAAATGGCCGACCACGGCATTGACCTTATCCTGGTCGACTAAGCGGTTGGCGACGGCCACGGCCTGCTTAGGCTCGCAGGCATCATCCCCCTGAACCAGTTTGATCTTCTCACCGTTAATCCCGCCTGCAGCATTAATGTCTTCTGCGGCCTGCGTAGCGCCGTGCCAGTACTGATCGCCATAGGTGGCATTCGGTCCGGTGAACGGCCCGGCCACGCCAATCACGATATCTGCCCGGGCGGAAAACGCCGTCACCAGGCAACCGGCCAACACAAGAGAAAGGGGAGTTCTGATAAATTTCAGCGACATTATTATGTTCCTTAGCAAAGAGGTTTTTGCACCACGGCGTAAGCCTGAACGCCCAGGGCGCAGCCAATCCAAAAACACGAGCAAGAACAAAATGCACTAAACGAACGGCATCCTGCGTGATACGGCGAGGTTTCCATGCGCAGCGTCGCGCGAAGAACAGCAAGCAAAAACGTTGCCAGAATGGTTAACCCCTTGACGGGGATATGACATCTTTGAGTATAGAGTGCCGCGTTATCCCGCCCTGGGGCAGCAGAAGAAATTACAGCGGAGATCACACATCGTTAACAATAAAGCCCATAAGTTGTGCAACGGTCACGATTTGCACGCTTTTGCAGCAATAAAGACCTAAACTTCAGCCAGGGCAGGCGTGCGATCTGTGGTAGGATCCTTTCCTTTTTATCAGGAGTGTCCGCGATGACGGAAGGTCCATTAAATGAAAGCGAAATGGCGTGGCTGGAAGAGACGTTAATGTCTTACGGTCATGACGATGCGTCCGTGATTGACGTATCCGAACTGGACGGCATGTTTACCGCAGTGCTTTCCGGCCCTGTTGTCGTTGAGCCAGATGCCTGGCTGGTGGCGGTGTGGGGCGGGGAGAAATACATTCCGCGCTGGAAAAACGATCGTGAGATGAACCGTTTTATCGATCTCTGCTTTAAGCATATGAACGACATTGCCGAGCGCCTGAGCGAGTACCCGGATCAGTTTGAGCCGATGTTCGGCTATAACGACGTTGACGGGGAGAGTTACACCGTGGTCGAAGAGTGGTGCTATGGCTACATGCGCGGCGTGGCGCTGACGGACTGGTCAGCCTTGCCGGAATCCCTGAAGGCCGACCTCGAGGTGATTGCCCTGCACGGAACGGAAGAGAACAGCGAGAAGCTGGATGAACTGTCCGAAGAGGAGTATATCGCCAGCATCGAGCGCATCCAGCCTGCGGCCCTGCGCTTATACAACTACTGGGTGGAGAATCCGCAGCAGCCGGAAGCGAAGAAGCCTGTCGTGAATGGCACGAAGGTGGGGCGTAACGATCCGTGTCCTTGCGGCAGCGGGAAGAAGTTTAAGAGCTGCTGCCTGCACTGATAAAAAAGGGGCTGATGTTAGCCCCTTTTTTAGTTAACCCACTTCCGGCAGCATCCCCGCTGCAATCAACACCTGCACCAGAATAATCATCACCCCGCAGCTAAACACAACGCACAACAGCGGTTTCCCGCCTGCCACGCGGTATCCTTGTTGAGGATGCTGCTGACGGCTTTTCCACGCCAGCAGGGAAGGGAGCAGCAGGGCCAGGACAGAGAGCGCCACTCCCGCGTAGCCCAGCGCCATCACAAACCCGCGCGGGTAAAACAGCGCAAAGGCCAGCGGCGGCAGGAAGGTAATGGCGCCGGTCTGCAACCGCCCGACGGCGGTATTGCGGCGCTGGAACAGGTCGGCAAGGTAATCAAACAGGCCGAGCGCCACGCCCAGGAATGAGGTCGCCAGCGCCAGGTCGGCAAACAGGTGCACCGCCAGCTCCACGTGCGGCGAGGTGACCACCTCGCGCAGGGACAGCAGAAAACCGTTCAGGCCAGCGTGCTGCGCCATCAGCCCGACGAAGGTTGAAGAGTCAATGCTGCCCAGCGTCACCAGCTGCCAGAAAATGTAGGCGATCAGCGGAATGGCGCTGCCGATGACAAAGACGCGGCGCAGTTTGCGAATATCACCATTCATATAGCTGACGATGCTTGGCACGCTGCCGTGGAAGCCAAACGAGGTGAAAATAACCGGGATAGCGGAAAGCGCCAGACCTTTTTCCAGCGGCAGCGTCAGGAGGTTCACCTTGTGCACGTGCGGCGCCAGCAGCACCAGCATGACAACCAGAAACAGAATTTTAGCGCTAAAGAGAAAGCGGTTAAACAGATCGACCAGCGAGGTTCCCACGCAGACCACGCCGCCGCCGATGAGCGCAAAGAAGATGGCTCCCGTGGCAGGGGTAATGTCTGAGCCAAACCAGTCATTGACGCTGGAGGCGATGAGCTCCCCGGCACCGCTAATATAGGCGGCGGTCAGGGCATACATCAGGAACATCATGCTAAAGCCGGTGATCCACTGGCCGTAGCGTCCCAGGTAGCGCGCCGCAAGCGAACCCAGTCCGGTATCGGCGGGGACATGCTGGTATACCTCAAGCAGCAGCAGTGCGGTGTAGCACATTAATGCCCAGAGCGTGCCAAGCAGCAGCAGGGTCATTCCAAATCCCACGCCTGCTGCGGCCAGGGGCATTGCCAGCATTCCTGCGCCAATCGTCGTTCCGGCGACGATAAAAATACTTCCCAGGGTTCTGTTTTTCACGCTTTCCTCTACAACGATGGTGAATCGCGACAAATTCTGCGGCGCAGAGTAAGGGAAAAGCGGTAATTCGTCAAATCACCGTTACAAGTCGTGTAATGATTATTTTACACCCGGCTAACCCTCCGATCCTTTATGGGGTGATGCCTACTTCATAAGGGCAATATTACGGCGCGAAATTCAGGCGTAACGTAAACACCTTGTACAAATAATAAAATAAAGTGAGGGTTTTTATGGCGGGGGAGAATCTATTTACCGCGGCATGGAGCCGGGGAGGCAATCTGTTATGCCACGGTCACTGGATTATCAGCTGGCAGAATCAGCCCCTGACGCTGCCGGAGTCCCGACGCGAAAAAGACATGGGCACGTGGGCAATTTATTCGATTATCGATCCCGAGGATGAGGCGTTCGCCCAGGGACTACAGGAAGATGAGTGGATTATTGAGAACGTCGACTGGCTAACCGACCTGTTTTTCGAGGCGGGTATTCCGCTGGAGACGGCGAATTACCGCAATTTTTACCAGGCCGTGAATCCCCACGACTGGCGCTGCACCAGCTGCGCGGGGTGTATGTAAATTAACGCGGCGCCGGAAACCGGCACCGCGCTGATATTAATTCTGCGTATCGAGAGTCGAAAGTTCTTTATCAATAAAGTAAAGTCCTTCGCCAGATTTACCCACCAGCGATAATTTATCCAGCACCGATTTAAACAGCTTCTCTTCTTCGTGCTGTTCAGCGACGTACCACTGCAGGAAATTAAAGGTTGGATAATCCTGGCCGATCATTGCCGCATGAACCAGTTCGTTAATTTTCTGAGTGATCAGCTGTTCGTGCTCATAGGTGGCGCGGAACAGTTCGTCGAGAGAATTGTACTCGGCAAAAGGCGATGCCACGTTCTCGATGCGCGGCAGGCTACCCGTATCGGTCAGATAATCGAACAGGCGCTGCATGTGGGTCATCTCTTCCTGAGCGTGACGACGTAGAAACGCTGCCGCACCTTCGAAGCTGTGATAGCTGCACCAGGCGCTCATCTGCTGGTAGAGAAGGGATGAATAGAGCTCAAGGTTCATTTGCGCATTGAGCTTGTCGATCATTTCAGTTTTCAGCATGGTGGCGCTCCGGATTATTATTACGGGTTCATAATGAGCGACACTATAATTTGTTATTTAATTATTTGCAAAAAGTAAAATTAAATATTTATTATTTCAAAATACGAATGGGAATAAAACGCATTGGCGATATTTATATTTATTAATGCGAATTATTTTTGTTCTTAGTTAAATAAAGCGCCAGCACGAGCTGGCAGCTTTGATTAATACCAGGGGTTATTTGACTTGGGGTTAACGGCATACCCCATGCATTTATACTGAATGGTCACGCTCTCGTTCAGGCACAAAGAGCCGCTTGTCAGGGTACAGGTTTTGACGGGCTGCCCGTAGGCAGAGGCGGTGGCATACCCCATGTTCTGGCAGGCTTTTACCGCGATACCGTTATTAACATATTCGTCTGACCAGGCGTTTTGCAGCACTGCCTGGCCGTAGTCGAGGCGGACAATGCCGTTCGGGGCATCGAGGCTGCTGATTTCCGCCTGACGGTTAACGCTGCACCCTGCGAGCAGCAGGATAGCGCCGGCTACGATGACTCTTTTCATGGTTCGCTCTGAGTGGATGGAAATACGTTATCGTACCCGCAGATGCCCGCCGCAATCCCCCGAATAGCCGGACAATCTCTCTTCTCTCTTTGCAACGGACGACGTGTGGCGCATTTGTCACAGATCTGTGAGCGCGCATTTATTTTTTTAAAACCACATTTCATTTACTTTGAAAGTGCGTTTGTTTGATAGTAGGGTAAATTATGAAAAGGTATCCATAGCGGGTTCGCCCGCAGCGCATCCCGGAGAGAGAGATAATGAAAATTGCACTTATGATGGAAAACAGCCAGGCGGCCAAAAACGCGGTGATACTGAAAGAGCTGAAAACGGTAGCTGATGAAAAAGGGTTTCCGGTATATAACGTCGGTATGAGCGATGAAAACGATCATCACCTGACCTACATCCACCTGGGCATTATGGCGAGTATTTTGCTGAATGCGAAAGCGGTAGATTTCGTGGTCACCGGATGCGGCACCGGGCAGGGGGCGCTGATGTCGTTAAACATCCACCCTGGCGTGATTTGCGGCTACTGCATCGATCCCGCAGACGCTTTCCTCTTTGCGCAAATCAACAACGGCAATGCGCTTTCGCTGCCGTTTGCCAAAGGTTTTGGCTGGGGGGCGGAGCTGAACGTTCGCTTTATCTTTGAAAAAGCATTCACCGGCCGCAAAGGGGAGGGTTATCCGCCAGAGCGTAAAGAGCCGCAGGTGCGTAACGCCAGTATTCTGAACCAGGTGAAAGCGGCCGTAGTGAAAGATAACTATCTGGACTCGCTGCGCGCCATCGATCCTGAGCTGGTAAAGACCGCTGTTTCCGGCCCGCGTTTCCAGCAGTGCTTCTTCGAAAATTGCCAGGATAAGGCGATCGAAGATTTTGTTCGCGGTATCGTGGGTTAACGATCTTTTTGAGAGTTGAATTGTGATGTGCATCACAAAAATGTTGATTTTTGTGACCGTGGTCATATTATAGGCACATTGACGACAGCGTTGTATAACACGTTAATGGAGCATCACAATGAAACTGCGCAAAATCCTGAAAAGTATGTGGGCCAACTACTGCCGCACCTTTAAAGACGTGCCGCCGGGTGCCATGTTCTGACAGAAAAACCTGCTTCGGCGGGTTTTTTTATGTCTTGCGGCGATGAAGGGAAGATGTCAGGGGCCACGTTTTGATACTATGGCGGCCTTTGAATAAGGAGAAAGCCCCATGTCACAAAACCTGAGCGCCGATCAGGAACTGGTATCTGACGTTGTCGCCTGTCAGCTGGTTATCAAGCAAATTCTTGATGTTCTGGACGTTATTGCGCCGGTTGAAGTGCGCGAGAAGATGTCCACGCAGCTAAAAAATATCGATTTTGCCAGCCATCCTGCCGCTGCCGATCCGGTTACGCTTCGCGCGATCCAGAAAGCCATCGCGCTCATAGAGCTGCGCTTCACGCCGCAGGGCGAGTCTCATTAAACCTGCGCACGGGCGACCGCGCGTGTCGCCCGTTGATGCGGTTAAAAGAAGGTTTGCACCAGCAGGTAGCTCGCCGCGCAGGCGCAGCTTACACCAATTAACCCTGGCAGAATAAAGCTATGGTTAATAATGAACTTGCCGATGCGGGTCGTCCCCGAGCGGTCAAAGCCGATGCAGGCTAAATCGCTGGGGTAGGTCGGCAGGACAAAATAGCCGTATGACGCCGGAAAGAAGGCGATCAGCATTTTCGGATCGATGCCCAGCATCAACCCCATCGGCGCCACGGCCGTCAGGGCCGCGGCCTGGCTGTTCACCAGCTTCGACACCAGGAAAAGCACGATGGCATACGTCCACGGATGGCTTTTCACAACGCCTTCCAGCGCCAGCTTTAACTCGTCGAGATGCGCCTGGAAAAAGGTATCACTCATCCACGCCACCCCGAACACCGAGAAGATCGCCACCATGCCGGCCTTGAATACCGCGCCGTTTGAGATAGCTGAGGCATTGACCTTGCAGACCATCAGCATCACGGCCCCGGCAATGAGCATCATCATCTGAATGACAAGGTTCATCGACAGCGCCGTCATTTTGCCTTTCAGCTCGAAGGCGGGGCGCAGTTCAGGGAAGGCTCCGAGCAGGACCACCACCGCAATACCGGCAAAGAAAATCCATGTCGACCAGTAGGCCTGCTTCGGAAAACGCTGGTTCATCAACGTCTCCGTGCCGCCATAGATAAACTCGCGCTGCCTGGGGTCTTTTAGTTTTTCCTGAAACTCAATGTCGTCAGCCAAATCTTTCCCGCGGCGTAAACTCCACAGGGCCGCAATCGCCACCCCGAAAAGTGAAGCGGGAACCGACACGGCGAGAATTTCCAGGATCCCCCACGCGTGACCTATCCCATGCTGCGCGGCCAGGATGGAGACCAGCGACACGACGGCGACAGAAACCGGAGACGCGGTGATCGCCATCTGGGATGCCACCGATGCCACCGCCATTGGGCGTTCCGGTCGGATCCCTTTTTTAAGCGCGATATCCGCAATGATGGGAAACATGGTATAGACCACGTGCCCTGTGCCACACAGAAAGGTCAACATCCAGGTGGTAAAAGGGGCAAGTAGCGTGATGTGCTGTGGGTGTTTGCGCAGCAGGCGTTCAGCAAACTGCATCATGACGTTGAGGCCACCCGCCGTCTGCAGGGTGGCGGCGCAGCCAATCACCGCAAGAATGGTTAACATGACGTCAACCGGCGGCTTGCCGGGCTTGAGTCCAAAGACAAAACACAAAATAAAAAGGCCAATCCCGCTGATTAACCCAAGCCCCATGCCGCCGAAACGTGTACCCGTCAGCAGGCAGAGGAGAATGACAACAAACTCAATGGTGATCATGCTGCTCCCTCGTCAATGATTATGTAATTAAATAAATCATTACATTTTGTAAGGCTAATCATTGGGAGCGAGATCTGATTTGTTAAAATTCAGCAAAAGCAGAGGGTTGGTGAAAAGGGAGGGGAACCTGCCCCCCAGAATCAGGGAAAGGGCAGGTTAAAACGCTTAGTGATGCTGCACCGTCACCAGGTCAAGCAGGTGGCGGTCGGCCTGCTCCGGGCATAAACCTGCCTGTCGGGCATTATGGATCTCATCCACCAGCGTTTTCAGCAGCATGCCGTCCTGCTGCTGTTCTTTGTCCATATCGCGTAAAAATTTAAGGGTGGTGATGTCATGCTGTGCTCTGGCTTCATCGGCCAGTCTGTTGAGCGTCGTGCAGCGTTGCTCATGCTCTTCCAGCGTTTTCTGAAACAGTTCTTCCAGAGAAGAGTAATTTTCGTTGATCCCATCGAGGGCTTTAACTACCGGGTTAGCCCCTGCGGCCTTCAGGAAGTTAAAGACGCGCATCATATGGGTGACGTTGCTTTGTGCCTGTGAGCGAAAGAACGTGGCAGAGCCCGTGAGGCTTTTCTCAGAACACCATGCGCTTAAGTGAAGGTGCAGATTCGAGGCGTAGAACTCAAGGTTCATCTGCGCGTTAAGTTTTTGCATCATCGTTTGGGTAGCCATACTCATATCCTTATAGACTGTGGGACGTGATGTCCGCTGCTTAACCTGACAGCCAGGCAAATGCGAAGAAAAACAGAAATGCAATTTCTGCAGTAACTGAAGTCGATCGAAAATTCACTTCCTGTGTTCGATATAAATAAGCATACCTTTGTCTTATGATTAAGAAAACTCTTAATTAGGCTGTGTTTACCATACATTACAAAGTTTAATATAGTACAAAAATACAAATATATAGCCACCAAATGAAAATTAATTAAATCATTGATATTAAAAGGTAAATGCCTTTTTGGCTGTGCTGATTTATGTTCGTGAATATTTAACCGGAATAATGCTCTGTAAAAAAAATAAATACAGATTATTCATTTCAAATATATGATGCGTTACTAAATTTGCGCTAAATCAATTTTTAAGGAATAACGCCTTTTTATGCCTCTTTCGCTTTTTTGATAAAAAGCATGGTTCCCTCGTCAGGCGATAGCCGCAGCGTCACCCCCGTAAGGCATCAGGGATTTCTTAGCTAATCTTATGGATTATTCTGCTCACCTCCCTTTCATTTGTCTGACAATTCCTGCCATTTTTATGTCATTTTTCGCTGAATTTATGTACGCAATTACTGTAATTCTGCGGTGTGATGGGGCTCTCTTATGGATGATTAATTTCCCGCTAAAACTATCACCAGCAATAACGCTTATGACGAGGTAAGCGCTAATGCCTTGTTTTAAGTCCGATTAAATAAGAAGCACGCAAATCTTCCCTACAGAAAAGAATGCTAAAGCTGGAGTTTACCATGCACAAATTTACTAAAGCGCTGGCGGCCATCGGTCTGGCTGCCGTTATGTCACAATCCGCTATCGCTGAGAATTTAAAACTCGGTTTTTTGGTAAAACAGCCGGAAGAACCCTGGTTCCAGACCGAGTGGAAATTCGCTGATAAAGCCGGAAAAGATTTAGGTTTTGAGGTGATTAAAATCGCCGTGCCGGACGGTGAGAAAACACTGAACGCCATCGACAGCCTGGCGGCCAGCGGCGCGAAAGGCTTTGTTATCTGCACCCCGGATCCCAAACTGGGGTCAGCAATTGCGGCAAAAGCCCGCGGTTACGACATGAAGGTTATTGCGGTTGACGATCAGTTCGTTAACGCCAAAGGCAAACCCATGGACAGCGTTCCACTGGTCATGATGGCGGCGACCAAAATCGGTGAACGTCAGGGGCAGGAACTTTATAAGGAGATGCAGAAACGCGGCTGGGATGTGAAAGAGACCGCCGTCATGGCTATCACCGCGGACGAGCTGGACACGGCGCGTCGCCGTACGACCGGTTCAATGGACGCGTTGAAAGCGGCCGGCTTCCCGGAAAAACAGATCTACAAAGTGCCTACCAAATCTAACGACATCCCGGGTGCCTTTGATGCCGCGAACTCCATGCTGGTCCAGCACCCGGAAGTGAAACACTGGCTGGTGGTCGGCATGAACGACAACACCGTCTTGGGCGGCGTGCGCGCGACGGAAGGCCAGGGCTTCAAAGCGCCAGACGTCATTGGGATCGGCATCAACGGCGTGGATGCGGTGAGCGAGCTGTCCAAAGCGCAGGCCACTGGCTTCTACGGCTCTCTGCTGCCAAGCCCGGACGTCCATGGCTACAAATCCAGCGAAATGCTCTACAACTGGGTAACCAAAGGGGCAGAACCGCCGAAATTTACAGAAGTGACCGACGTGGTGCTGATTACCCGCGACAACTTCAAAGAGGAACTGGCGAAAAAAGGACTGGGCGGTAAGTAATACGCTGTGATTGTGCCCCTTACTCGCCGTAAGGGGCCAGACGTACACACTACAGGAATCACGGAGTCGTTATGCAACAGTCTAATCCGTATCTCTCTTTTCGCGGCATCGGGAAAACGTTTCCCGGTGTTAACGCGCTGACCGATATCAGCTTCGACTGCTATGCCGGCCAGGTTCATGCCCTGATGGGGGAAAACGGAGCGGGGAAATCCACGCTGCTAAAAATCCTCAGCGGCAACTACGCGCCAACAACCGGCACGCTGGCCATTCGCGGTGAAGAGGTGGCCTTCGCCGATACCACGGCGGCGCTCAACACTGGTGTCGCCATTATCTATCAGGAATTGCACCTCATCCCTGAGATGACCGTGGCTGAAAACATCTATTTAGGGCAGCTTCCGCACAAAAGCGGCGTGGTGAATCGTTCGCTACTTAATTATGAAGCGGGGCTGCAGCTTAAACACCTGGGTCTGGACGTCGATCCCCAGACGCCGCTGAAATACCTCTCCATCGGCCAGTGGCAGATGGTTGAAATTGCCAAGGCGCTGGCGCGTAACGCCAGAATTATTGCCTTTGATGAACCCACCAGTTCGCTCTCCGCGCGTGAAATCGAAAACCTGTTCCGCGTGATCCGCGAGCTGCGTCAGGAAGGCCGCACCATTTTGTATGTCTCGCACCGCATGGAGGAGATTTTTGCCCTGAGCGATGCCATCACCGTATTTAAAGATGGGCGTTATGTGCGCACCTTTACCGATATGCAGCAGGTTAACCATGATCAGCTCGTTCAGGCGATGGTCGGGCGCGATCTGGGCGATATTTATCACTGGAAACCGCGCGAGTACGGCCCCGAGCGCCTGCGCCTGGACAACGTCAAAGCGCCAGGCGTGCGAACGCCGGTTTCGTTATCCGTTCGCAGCGGTGAGATCGTCGGGCTGTTTGGTCTGGTGGGGGCCGGGCGCAGCGAGCTGATGAAAGGACTGTTCGGCGGTACCCGCATTACCGCAGGCCAGGTCTCCATTGACGGCGAGCCGGTGGATATTCAGAAACCTGCCCATGCAATCAGGGCCGGAATGATGCTCTGCCCTGAAGACCGCAAGGCGGAGGGGATCATTCCGGTGCATTCGGTGCGCGACAACATCAACATTTCTGCCCGCCGTAAGTTTATCCGCGCGGGCTGCCTGATAAACGACGGCTGGGAGTCGAGCAACGCCGACCACCATATTCGCTCGCTGAACATCAAAACCCCCGGCCCGGAACAGCTGATTATGAATCTCTCAGGAGGGAACCAGCAGAAGGCCATTTTGGGCCGCTGGCTGTCGGAAGATATGAAGGTCATTTTGCTGGACGAGCCGACGCGCGGTATTGATGTGGGCGCAAAACACGAGATTTACAACGTGATCTATGAACTGGCAAAACGCGGCGTGGCGGTGCTGTTCGCCTCCAGCGATCTGCCTGAGGTGCTTGGCGTTGCCGACCGCATTGTGGTGATGCGGGAAGGTGAAATCGCCGGTGAATTACTTCATGAACAGGCGAATGAACAACAGGCGTTGAACCTCGCCATGCCTAAAGTCAGCCAGGCAGTCGCCTGAGTAAGGAGTTAATGATGTCCTCTGTTACTACATCCGGAGCGCCGAAGTCGGCATTCAGTTTTGGCCGTATCTGGGATCAGTACGGCATGCTGGTGGTCTTTGCCGCACTCTTCATCGCCTGTGCGATCTTCGTGCCTAATTTTGCCACCTTCATTAATATGAAAGGGCTGGGGCTGGCTATTTCCATGTCCGGCATGGTGGCCTGCGGCATGCTCTTCTGTCTGGCCTCCGGTGATTTCGACCTGTCGGTAGCCTCGGTTATCGCCTGTGCGGGCGTCACCACGGCGGTGGTGATCAACATGACGGAAAGCCTGTGGATTGGCGTTTTTGCCGGTCTGTTGCTCGGCGTCATCAGCGGTCTGGTGAACGGTTTTGTTATCGCACGCCTGAAGATTAACGCCCTGATCACCACGCTTGCGACGATGCAGATAGTGCGCGGTCTGGCCTATATCATCTCCGACGGCAAAGCGGTGGGGATTGAAGACGAGCGCTTCTTTACGCTGGGCTATGCTAACTGGCTGGGCCTGCCGGCGCCTATCTGGCTCACCGTGGCCTGCCTGATCCTGTTCGGCTTCCTGCTGAACCGCACCACCTTTGGCCGTAACACGCTGGCGATCGGCGGTAATGAAGAAGCGGCGCGTCTGGCAGGGGTGCCGGTCGTACGAACCAAGATTATTATCTTTGTGCTCTCGGGGCTGGTCTCCGCCGCTGCCGGGATTATTCTGGCCTCGCGTATGACCAGCGGACAGCCTATGACCTCTATCGGTTATGAGCTGATCGTCATTTCAGCGTGCGTTTTAGGGGGCGTTTCCCTCAAGGGCGGCATCGGAAAAATCTCATATGTGGTGGCCGGTATCCTGATTTTGGGCACGGTGGAGAACGCCATGAACCTGCTGAATATTTCGCCGTTCTCTCAGTACGTCGTGCGGGGTCTGATCCTGCTGGCAGCCGTGATTTTCGACCGTTACAAGCAAAAAGCGAAGCGTACCGTGTAACTCCAGCGCTGACTTTTTATTGCTCAACTAATAACCATAGTTGACCCCTGAACCGCCTCGCCAGTTTTGCTGGCGGGGCGGTTGTCAAATGGCGAGGCCCATCACACTGTCTATACTTACATGGCTATGAAAGAGGTAAAGGCGTTTACCTCTCGTAAACCGTAAGGAGGATTAGGGTGGCTGACTTGTTAACCGCACCGCCTGTACTGCCCGGAAAATATGCTTTCTTTTTTGACCTCGACGGGACGCTCGCCGGGATCCAGCCGCATCCTGACGACGTGGTCGTACCGGATACGGTGTTAGAGAATTTGCAGCAGCTCTCTCGACTGAACGAGGGCGCATTGGCATTGATTTCAGGGCGCTCAATGGCCGAGCTGGACGTGCTCGCCAGTCCTTACCACTTTCCGCTAGCCGGTGTACACGGAGCGGAGCGCCGCGATATCCATGATCAACTGCATGTTGTATCACTCCCCGATACCTTAATTCAGGCGTTACAGACTGAACTCTCCCTGGCGCTGGCATCGCTCCCGGGCACGGAACTGGAAGCGAAAGGCATGGCGTTCGCCTTGCACTATCGGCAGGCTCCGCATCACGAAGCGGCGATCTTTGCGATTGCCCGCAGCGTGGCCGATGCACACCCGCAGCTTGCGCTGCAGCCGGGCAAATGCGTCGTTGAGATAAAACCTGAGGGCATTAATAAGGGCGCTGCTATTGCGGCGTTTATGGCGGAACCGCCATTTAAGGGACGTACACCGGTATTTTTTGGCGATGACCTGACCGATGAGGCCGGGTTTCGCGTGGTGAAACAGGCCGGAGGGATCGCCGTCAAGGTGGGGCCTGGTGACACTGTCGCTGAATGGCGTCTGGCGAATGTCGCCGGTGTCTGGCAGTGGATTTCTGATATCGCTAACCAGCAACAACAACAAATAGCGCAAAACAAAGGGGGAAACCATTATGGGTCGCTTAGTCGTCGTCTCTAACCGAATTGCACCGCCTGATGATAAAAAAGCCAGTGCAGGTGGCCTGGCGGTAGGGGTATTAGGTGCCTTAAAAGCCGCTGGCGGGCTGTGGTTTGGCTGGAGTGGTGAAATCAATGAACAAGAGAAACCGCTTAAAAAGGTGACGCGCGGGAACATTACGTGGGCATCATTTGCGTTAAAGGAGAAAGACTATGACGAGTATTACTCGCAGTTCTCCAACGCCGTCCTGTGGCCTGCGTTTCACTATCGTCTTGACCTGGTGAAATTCCAGCGTGAGTCCTTCGAGGGCTATTCGCGCGTAAATGCACTGCTGGCGGATAAACTGCTGCCTTTAATAGAAGAAGACGATATTTTATGGATCCACGATTATCACCTGCTGCCCTTCGCCCGGGAGCTGCGTAAAAGGGGAGTCAATAACCGGATTGGCTTTTTCCTGCATATTCCTTTCCCGACGCCGGAGATTTTCACCGCGCTGCCGCCGCATGAAGAGCTGCTGGAGGCGCTGTGTGATTATGACCTGCTGGGCTTCCAGACCGAAAATGACCGTCTCGCGTTCCTGGACTCCGTGTCAGGCAAAGCGCGTCTGGTTACCAGGGGCGGTAAAAGCCATACGGCGTGGGGGAAAACCTTCCATACCGAAGTGTATCCAATAGGGATTGAACCCGACGAAATTGCGGAACAGGCTTCCGGCCCGCTGCCGCCGAAGCTGGCGCAGCTTAAGAATGAACTCAAGCATGTGAAGAATATCTTCTCGGTAGAGCGTCTGGATTATTCCAAAGGGCTGCCGGAACGCTTCCTGGCCTATGAAACGCTGCTGGATAAATACCCCCAACACCACGGTAAAATCCGCTATACCCAGATCGCGCCAACGTCGCGCGGGGAAGTCCAGGCCTACCAGGATATCCGTCATCAACTGGAGACAGAAGCGGGGCGCATCAACGGGCGCTATGGCCAGTTGGGCTGGACGCCGCTCTTTTATCTGAATCAGCATTTTGACCGTAAGATCCTGATGAAGGTCTTCCGCTACGCGGACGTGGGGCTGGTCACGCCGCTGCGTGACGGGATGAACCTGGTGGCAAAAGAGTATGTGGCGGCTCAGGACCCTGCGGATCCGGGCGTGCTGGTGCTTTCCCAGTTTGCCGGGGCTGCGAACGAACTGACCTCTGCGCTGCTCGTAAACCCTTACGATCGGGATGATGTGGCTAACGCCCTCAACCGCGCCCTGACAATGCCGCTGACGGAGCGAATTTCCCGCCATGCCGAAATGATGGAGACGATCCGTAAAAACGATATTAATCACTGGCAGGCGCGTTTTATTGAGGATCTACGCGAAATAACCCCGCAAAGTCATGAAGGCGATCTGCAAAAAAAGATCGCGACTTTCCCTAAACTCGCCTGATTTTCCTCTGGGGGGGTTAAGCC
The DNA here is from genome assembly GCF_056673305.1 of Enterobacter sp. MG-EB028. Classification (NCBI taxonomy): domain Bacteria; kingdom Pseudomonadati; phylum Pseudomonadota; class Gammaproteobacteria; order Enterobacterales; family Enterobacteriaceae; genus Enterobacter; species Enterobacter sp. MG-EB028. Next base: position 2,963,494 of record NZ_CP195079.1, on the reverse strand, counting down.
CCCCCAAGCGGTACTAACAACACGTCTACCTCGCTTGAGGCGATAATAGATTTTGCCGCACAGGTAGCCCGCGATATAAAGCTGTGGTTATGGTTCCCACAAATCACTAAATCAATATTCTGCTTGCGGCACATATCAAGAATATGGGCATTCAATTCCCCCGTCGCAATAACGGTTTCATGTACAGGGTAATCTGCTTTTTCGACAAGCTCTCGCAGAAACTGCTGCGTTTCTTCCTGCAATACCTCACGAATATCTTCCAGCATGGGGGCCGCCAGCTGATTGTACATCTCGGGTTCGGCCTCAAGGGTGATGAGGCTGATGCGCGCATTATGGGGTCTGGCGATCGAAACGGCCCGGGCGACAAGCTGGTGGCTTTCGGGGGAAACAGCAACAGAAACAAGAAGATGGGAGTAACTCATGGCGCACTCCTTAAGATGTCTGACAGGCAGCGTTACATCACCATTACCGCGAATTTCCTGGTTCCGCAAGAGTTGAATACGACATTAGTGTGAAGCTAATCATAATTATTCATTAATTATTCTTATAAGAAGAATAACTAAAAAACGAGCCTAAATGAAAAAAATTAACAACTTAACGTAAGTCACACAAATCTGCGCTTTCGCTATCAAATGGTTTTAACAAGTTATAAACGCATTTCAAATGATTACGCGTAGAAACATTTTTTTTGGCCGCTATGCATAACTATATGTTTTATCGAGGTAATCAAAATGTGTCCCTGAAACATATGGGATGTAAACGATTGCTGATGCTGCACGTAATGGTAAAAGCACGTTGCATGCCACTTTTGCTCACGCTTATGCATGAGTATTCGTCGATTAAGAATACAAAACAGTGCTGATTGAGTAAAAAATGAGCAAATTAGAAGTCATACTGATGGATTTATGGGGTGTATTCGCTTAAATTATGTGACGTGGATCACATTTTTTTTAAATTTGAGGGTGCCTGCATTGTATGTGGCAAATCTGACGAGTAGAGTTTGCGTCGAATTAGGAAAAATCTTAGTTATTTGTAAGAAATGATAAACCGTGTCAGAGATGTAACCCTGTTGCATCCCTTGCGCGTTTCGATGAATACAAACCTAGATTCAACTATGCATTTAGCCTTTTCTTTTTTATACCGGGTGATTTCCCGGCGACATCACGGGGTGCGGTCTTTCCGCATAAAAATAATAGTTGGTTATTCGGGATGGGAACAATGCATACATCCGAGTTGCTAAAACATATCTATGACATCAATTTGTCATATTTACTGCTCGCGCAGCGTTTAATTAGTCAGGACAAAGCGTCCGCGATGTTTCGTCTGGGTATTAACGAAGAAATGGCAACCATGCTGGGTGGGTTAACCCTCCCACAGATGGTAAAACTGGCGGAAACGAATCAACTGGTGTGCCAGTTCCGTTTTGATAATCCGCAGACGATAACGCGTCTGACGCAGGAATCCCGCGTTGACGATCTCCAACAGATCCATACCGGTATTCTGCTCTCTACTCGCTTGCTTAGCGACATCAGCCAGCCTGATGACGCAGCCCGTAAGAAAAGGGCCTAGCAATGAGCGAAAAAAGCATTGTTCAGGAAGCGCGTGACATACAGCTGGCCATGGAGCTGATTACGCTGGGTGCTCGTTTACAAATGCTGGAAAGCGAGACTCAGCTGAGCCGTGGTCGCCTCATCAAACTGTATAAAGAGTTACGTGGTAGTCCCCCGCCGAAAGGCATGCTGCCGTTTTCTACGGACTGGTTTATGACCTGGGAGCAGAATATCCACGCCTCCATGTTCTGTAATGCCTGGCAGTATCTTCTCAAAACCGGTTTGTGTAGCGGCGTAGACGCCGTGATCAAAGCGTACAAACTTTACCTTGAACAATGCCCACAGCAGGAAGAAGGCCCTCTGCTGGCGCTGACCCGCGCATGGACGCTGGTGCGTTTTGTTGAGAGCGGAATGCTTGAACTGTCGCGCTGCAATTGCTGCGATGGCAATTTTATTACCCATGCTCATCAGCCTGCAGGCAGCTTCGCCTGTAGTTTATGTCAGCCGCCATCCCGCGCAGTAAAAAGACGTAAACTTTCCCGGGATGCTGCCGATATTATTCCACAACTGCTGGATGAACAGATCGAACAAGCTGTTTAACCCGAACGTGTGGGCAAGATTCCAGCAGCGGTAAGCAATTACCGCTGCTTTTTTTTACCCCGCAAACGGTAAACGCTGCGAACTGGACGTCCTTGCCATAGTCACTAGCGGAAGGATGATGTCGTGCTTATCTTATTAGGTTACCTGGTAGTTCTCGGTACAGTTTTCGGCGGTTACATGATGACCGGCGGGCACCTTGGAGCACTCTATCAACCGGCTGAACTTATTATCATCGGCGGCGCAGGGGTAGGGGCTTTTATCGTTGGTAACAACGGTAAATCGATCAAGGGCACGTTGAAAGCAATTCCATTGCTGTTCCGTCGCTCGAAATACACCAAAAGCATGTATATGGATCTGCTGGCGCTGCTTTATCGCCTGATGGCGAAGTCGCGACAGCAGGGAATGTTCTCGCTCGAACGGGATATTGAAAACCCGAAAGAGAGCGAGATTTTTGCCAGCTATCCGCGCATTCTGGCGGACGCCATGATGCTGGATTTCATCGTCGACTATCTGCGACTCATCATCAGCGGCAATATGAACACCTTCGAAATCGAAGCGCTGATGGACGAAGAGATCGAAACCCACGAAAGCGAATCAGAAGTGCCGGCCAACAGCCTGGCGCTGGTGGGCGACTCCCTTCCGGCGTTTGGTATCGTGGCGGCGGTCATGGGGGTAGTACACGCCCTGGCCTCAGCGGATCGCCCGGCGGCCGAACTGGGCGCTCTGATTGCCCATGCGATGGTGGGTACCTTCCTCGGTATTTTGCTGGCTTACGGTTTTATCTCTCCGCTGGCAAGCGTGCTGCGCCAGAAGAGCGCGGAAACCACCAAAATGATGCAGTGCGTGAAGATCACGCTGCTCTCTAACCTCAACGGTTACGCGCCACCGATCGCGGTTGAATTTGGCCGTAAAACGCTTTACTCCAGCGAGCGTCCGTCGTTTATCGAGCTTGAAGAACACGTGCGCGCGGTGAAAAACCCAAACCAACAGACGACAACTGAGGACGCATGAAAAACCAGTCCCATCCGATCGTCATCGTAAAAAAACGTAAGCACAAGGGCGGCGGACACGGTTCCCACGGCTCCTGGAAAATCGCGTACGCCGACTTTATGACCGCAATGATGGCGTTCTTTCTGGTGATGTGGCTGATCTCCATCTCCAGCCCGAAAGAGCTTATCCAGATTGCTGAATATTTCCGTACCCCGCTGGCGACGGCAGTGACCGGTGGGCAGCGTATCTCTAACAGCGAAAGCCCCATTCCTGGCGGCGGCGATGATTACACCCAGCAGAAGGGTGAGGTGAAAAAAGAGCCGAACATCGACGAGCTGAAACGAAAGATGGAGCAGGCGCGCCTGAAAAAGCTACGTGGCGATCTCGATCAGCTGATTGAAGCGGATCCCAAACTGCGCGCGCTGCGTCCGCACCTGAAAATCGATCTGGTCCAGGAAGGGCTACGCATTCAGATTATCGACAGCCAGAACCGCCCGATGTTTAAAACCGGGAGTGCGGAAGTTGAACCTTACATGCGCGATATTCTGCGCGCTATTGCCCCGGTGCTGAACGGTATTCCTAACCGAATCAGCCTGTCGGGCCACACGGATGATTTCCCGTACGCCAGTGGGGAGAAGGGATACAGCAACTGGGAGCTTTCTGCCGATCGTGCCAACGCCTCGCGTCGCGAGCTGGTGGCAGGTGGGCTTGATGATGGCAAGGTACTGCGCGTGGTCGGCATGGCAGCAACCATGCGCGTCTCCGACCGCGGGCCGGATGACGCCATCAACCGTCGTATCAGTCTTTTAGTGCTGAACCAGCAGGCGGAGCAGGCCATCCTGCATGAAAACGCCGAAAGTCAGAATGAGTCACTGGACGATTTAAAACAGCCTGGGGCCGTCCCTGCGGCTGCCGTTCCAACATCGCCACCAGCCAATCCGAGGTGATAGCGTGAGCATGGATATTAGCGATTTTTATCAGACATTCTTTGATGAAGCCGACGAATTGTTGGCGGATATGGAGCAACATTTGCTCGATCTGGTGCCCGAAGCACCGGACTCCGAGCAGCTTAATGCCATCTTCCGCGCGGCGCATTCCATTAAAGGCGGAGCCGGAACGTTTGGATTTACCATCCTGCAGGAAACGACCCATTTAATGGAAAACCTGCTCGATGAAGCACGACGCGGTGAGATGCAGCTCAATACCGACATTATCAACCTGTTTTTGGAAACCAAAGATATTATGCAGGAACAGCTCGACGCCTATAAAAGTTCGGCAGAGCCTGATGCCGCCAGCTTTGAATACATCTGCAATGCGCTGCGCCAGCTCGCCCTGGAAGCAAAAGGTGAGGTCGCTGCAGCCGTTGTCCCTGCGGCAAAACTGAGCGTTGTTGATGCGGTTGCTGCTGAAGAGGCCGCGCCAGCCGCTGCGCAAGCGGGCAAACTGCGCGTTGTGCTGTCACGCCTGAAAGAGAGCGAAGTTAACCTGCTGGAAGAAGAGCTGGGCAACCTGGCGAAGTTAAGCAATGTGGTGAAAGGCAAAGACAGCCTCGCGGCGACCCTCGATGACGGTATCAGTCAGGACGATATCGTGGCGGTGCTGTGCTTTGTGATTGAAGCCGACCAGATTGCTTTCGAAACGGAAACCCCCGCGGCAGAAGCGCCGGCTGCAGCAGAAGAGGTTGCCGTCGTTGCCCAGGCTGCGGCACCGGCTGTTGCGTCTGCGGCACCGGCGCTGAAGGCGGTGCCAAAAGAGTCCGCAGCACCTGGCCGCGCTGAAAAACCGGCCGCGCGCTCCAGCGAGTCCACCAGCATTCGCGTTGCCGTTGAGAAGGTCGATCAGCTGATTAACCTGGTTGGCGAACTGGTAATCACCCAGTCCATGCTGGCGCAGCGCTCCAATGAGCTGGACCCGGTCACGCATGGCGATCTGATCACCAGCATGGGCCAGCTGCAGCGTAACGCCCGCGATCTGCAGGAATCGGTCATGTCCATCCGCATGATGCCGATGGAATATGTCTTCAGCCGCTTCCCGCGCCTGGTGCGCGACCTCGCCAGCAAGCTGAATAAGCAGATTGAACTGACCCTGATGGGCAGCTCAACGGAGCTGGATAAGAGCCTGATCGAGCGCATCATCGACCCGTTAACGCACCTGGTGCGTAACAGCCTGGACCACGGTATCGAACTGCCGGAAAACCGCATTGCCGCCGGGAAATCTCCGGTCGGGAACCTGATCCTTTCTGCGGAACATCAGGGCGGGAACATCTGCATCGAAGTGACCGACGACGGCGCCGGTCTTAACCGCGAGCGCATCCTGGCGAAGGCCATTTCGCAGGGGATGGCGGTGAATGAAAACATGACCGACGAAGAGGTGGGCATGCTCATCTTCGCGCCGGGCTTCTCGACCGCCGAGCAGGTGACGGACGTTTCCGGGCGCGGTGTCGGCATGGACGTGGTGAAGCGTAACATCCAGGAGATGGGCGGCCACGTTGAGATCCAATCTAAACAGGGTTCCGGCACCACCATCCGTATTCTGTTGCCGCTGACGCTGGCGATCCTCGACGGTATGTCGGTGAAAGTGGCGGACGAAGTTTTCATTCTGCCGCTGAATGCGGTGATGGAATCCCTGCAGCCGCGTGAGGAAGATCTGCATCCGCTGGCGGGCGGCGAGCGCGTGCTTGAGGTGCGCGGTGAGTACCTGCCGCTGGTCGAGCTATGGAAAGTGTTCGAAGTGGACGGGGCGAAGACCGAGGCCACGCAGGGTATCGTGGTGATCCTGCAAAGCGCGGGCCGCCGCTACGCGCTGCTGGTCGATCAGCTGATTGGTCAGCACCAGGTGGTGGTGAAGAACCTCGAAAGCAACTACCGCAAGGTGCCGGGTATTTCTGCTGCCACCATCCTGGGGGATGGTAGCGTGGCGCTGATCGTCGACGTGTCGGCGCTTCAGGGATTAAATCGTGAACAACGTGTGGCGTACACAGCCGCCTGATTAAGTAGAAGGTAATAACATGACCGGTATGAGTAATGTAACGAAACTGGCGGGCGAGCCATCAGGGCAGGAATTCCTGGTCTTCACTTTGGGCGATGAGGAGTACGGCATCGATATCCTGAAAGTGCAGGAAATTCGCGGTTACGACCAGGTTACCCGCATCGCGAACACGCCTGCGTTTATTAAAGGCGTCACCAACCTGCGCGGCGTGATTGTGCCAATCGTCGATCTGCGCGTGAAGTTCAGCCAGGGCGACGTTGACTACAATGACAACACCGTGGTGATCGTTCTCAACCTGGGGCAGCGTGTGGTGGGTATCGTGGTGGATGGCGTATCTGACGTCCTCTCCCTGACGTCTGACCAAATCCGCCCTGCGCCGGAATTTGCGGTCACGCTGTCGACCGAATACCTGACCGGTCTGGGCGCGCTCGGCGAGCGTATGCTGATTCTGGTGAACATTGAGAAGCTGCTGAACAGCGAAGAGATGGCGCTGCTGGATATCGCGGCGAATCATGTAGCGTAGGTAAATGCAAAACGGCAACCGGGTTGCCGTTTTTTGTGTTTGCTCCCTCTCCTTGTGGGAGAGGGCCGGGGTGAGGGCATCAGGCCTCACCCTTTTTCATGCCATTACGCTTCCTGCTTTACCAGCTCAGCTTCCGCTTCCCGCGCACCTTCATTCTGCGACAGCATCGCGGTCGCAATACCATTCCCCAGCACGTTAATCGCGGAACGCCCCATATCCAGGAAGTGGTCGATTCCCATCAGCAGCAGGATCCCCGCCACAGGAATATTAAAGCTCGGAATGGTCGCTGCCAGCACCACCAGCGAAGAACGCGGTACGCCCGCAATCCCTTTCGACGCCAGCATCAGGGTCAGCATCAGCACCGTCACCTCAGAGAAACTCAGGTGAATGTTGTACGCCTGAGCGATGAACATCGAGGCGAAAGAGCAGTACACCATCGACCCCACCAGGTTGAAGGAGTAGCCAATCGGCAGAACGAAAGAGGCGATGTTGCGCGAGCAGCCAAAGCGCTCCAGCTGCTCCAGCGTTTTAGGGTAGGCCGCTTCAGAACTGCTGGTAGTGAATGCGACCAGTACCGGATCTTTCAGCATGCTGACCAGGCGAAATACCTCTTTTTTAAGCACCATGTAACCCACGGCCAGCAGCACCATGCAGGTGAGAAGAATGGCAACGTAGTAGCCGCCAATAAAGGAGGCGTAGTTTAACAGGATGCCAAGACCCTGCGTGGCAATGACGGAGGAGATCGCCGCAAAGATGGCCAGCGGCGCAACGTACATCACGTAACCCGTTACCTTCAGCATGATATGGGAAACCACATCCAGCGCGGCCACCAGCGGCGCGTTGAATTTCTGCCCCAGCGACGCGCCGCCAATGCCGAAGAACATCGAGAACACCACAATCTGCAGGATCTCATTGTTCGACATCGCCCCTGCGATACTGGTTGGAATGGTGTGAGACAGGAACGCTTTCAGCGTCATCCCGCCCACGGCCAGGCCTGTATCTACCGCCTCGGTTGGGACCGTCAGGTTCAGACCGCTTCCCGGACGCTCCAGCGTGACGATAAACAGTCCGACCAGAATGGAGAGCACGGATGAGCTGATAAACCACACCATCGCTTTGCCGCCCACGCGGCCAATGGTGGAGGTTTCTCCCAGCTTCATAATGCCCACGGTAAGCGTGCTGAAGACCAGCGGCGCAATAACCATTTTGATCAGACGGAGGAAAATATCGGTCAGAAGGGTAATATTATCCGACCAGGCTTTGATGGCATCCGCAGATGCGTACTCGTGAATTGCCGCCCCTGAAAGAATACCCGCCAGCATGAATATCACGATGAAGAGTGTGAGTTTGTTTGCACTTGCCACGAAAAAAGACCCTCTATGCGCTTCAGTTGTAGCCCGCGCCGATACATATAAATTTTTTATTGCGGCGCGGGAAATTATTCGGCACATAAATTGACGCAAAGCGTAGGGGGATACAACTCCTTTTTAATTTTTATTAATTTTGTTGTTAATGCCTGAACGATATATTGTGACGCTAATCACATTTTTATGGATATATCCTCAGTCAAAGTGCAGGAATATTCCTTTATTGTTATTTAACTCATTGTTTTATATCTACAAATGATCCTGTCAGGGCATGGGTTTTACCTGCCCCACGTCGGGTGGTCGAAGCGATATCCGTAAACTAAATTCTCAATAACCCCCTCAGAGGAAGGTTTAGCGGGGCTAACATCTTGAACGTTAAAAATAAAATGTCGCAAGGGAACAGAGACGTCTTCTGGAGGGTGGTAAATGAAAAGAAAACTCCTTTTGATCTGCGCAGGCACGTTGCTGACTGCGACAACGGCCCATCAGGCCCTGGCCGTCACCAGCAACGGCACCATTGGCGCCACGCTGACACTAACAAACGGTTGTCTGATTAACGGATCGCCCGCCCAAAGCGGCATTAACTTCGGGATACTTGATTTCGGCACCCATCCCGCAACGTTTTCCACTCTGACCACGCAGCTAACCGGCGCCAGCGGCGGAAATACCTTCACCATTCAATGCACGACCGCCAGCTATTCGGTGGCGATCACCGGCAACACCAACTCCACGGCACCTGGCACCGTTGTCGGCTCGCCGGGAACGCCCGCGCGCTATCTGGTAAACACGACCAATACGGCGCAGGGGGTGGCTTACAGCCTGTACAGCGACAGCGGATTCAACACGGTGGTAGCTAATAACGCCGCGTTGCCGATCGCGTCCACGGCGGGGGGTGTTGACAGTTACACCCTCTACGGACGCATTACCGGCGGCGGTAACAGCGTTACGGTGGTACCGGGCACCTATACCGACACGATTAACGTCAGCGTGACCTATTAGATCTGCATTGCCATGAAGGCACCTTTTATAGGTCTGCGCAAAAGCGCAGAGGGACACGTGCAGCCTTTTTTCGCGCTGATCGTCGGGTTGTTGCTGCTCCCCACGGCGGGGGCGGTGACATCACAATCCTTTAAGGTCAGCGCGACCATTGTACCGGGGTGCGCAGTGGCTACCGGCAGCGGGGGGCTTCTCGGTACGCTGGATTTTGGCACCCATAACGGCGTGGAAAGTGCGCCGGTGAGCACCAGCTTTGTACCAAACGGGGCCTTGTCCATCGCCTGCACCCCGGGCGTGGCGCTGACTATGAGTATTAATGGCGGTCAGAATTATTCATCCGTTCGCCGAATGAAACGTACGAACGGGACAGAAATGGTCCCGTACCGGCTGTACAGCAGCAGTTCGCTGGCCGCAAACAGCGAAATCGGCGTTAACCAGGCGATACCGGTGACCTATACCAACAGTAATAACATCGCGCTGCCCCTTTTTGGCGTGGCGCTATTGACCGGGTTTAGCCCGGCAGGAACCTATTCCGATCAGCTCACCGTGACCTTGTCATGGTAATAAAGGGAGAGAGGCAATGAAGCCAATTATCAGGCATATGTGTCTGGCGGGTGTGTTGTCATGCGTCGCGGCGGCCGGACAGGCGCAGGCGGCGGCCACCATTCTGCTCTGGCCCATCGATCCCTGGCTTGCCGCCGATGCTAACGCCACGGAGTTATGGATCCAGAACCAGGGGAACAGCGCAACGACCATGCAGGTGCGGATTGTGCGCTGGAAGCAGGAGGGCGGATACGAACGCTACAGCGCGCAGCAGGACGTGGTCGCCAGCCCGCCCATTGTCACCATCCAGAAAGGCAATAAGCAGCTGATTCGTCTTATTAAACAGGGCGCGGTTCCTGCGGGCGTTGAACAGGCGTACCGCATTATCGTGGATGAAATCCCGCAGCCTGACGCCAAAGCTGCACCCGCCATCGGTCTCAAATTACAGATGCGTTACTCCATTCCGCTGTTTGTTTACGGACAGGGGATCCCGACCCTAAAAGAGGGGGCGCACCACGCGCTGGTGGAAACCCGAAACCTGAGCTGGCGGGTGACGCAGGAGGGAGGACAACCTGCATTACAGGTGCGTAATCAGGGGGATGTGCACGTCAGGCTTAGCCAGGTGTCGCTGGTGCAGGGGGGGCAAAAACGCACCGTAGCGGAGGGATTACTGGGATACGTCCTGCCGGGCAGCACCCGTAGCTGGCCGATACCCGCTGGCGTTCGTCAGCCAGACCGGATGAGCGCGCAGATTAATGCCAGGGACGCACAATGGCAGTCGACGCCCGTCAACTGAAGCCGGCAATGATGATGCTGCTTTGCGTCAGTACCACAGCCTGGGGCGAACCCGGCGACGACAGTTTGCCGCCGCCTCCCCAGGCACAGGCGGTAAATGATGAAGCGGTCTTTCAGCTTGCCCTCGTGCTCAACCACTATGACACCGGTCTGGTGGTCCCCGTGACGCAGCGCAACGGCGCTTTCTTTATTTCCAGCGCCGATTTGCTGCGCGCCGGGCTGCCCCCGGAACATGTGCCCGCCGGAGAGGTGAATCTCTCCTCACTGAGCCAGGTTCGTGTGGAGTACGACAGCGCAGCGCAGCGCCTGCTGCTGACCCTTCCCCGGGACTGGATCGCCGCCCGGGTGACACCCTTTAGCGCGCAAACGGCGCAGTCCAAACCGCACTACGGGCGTGGCGCGCTGTTGAATTACGATCTCTACACCAACCACACGGAGCATACTGGCGGCCAGGCGTCGCTCTGGCATGAACTCCGCTACTTCGACGAGAACGGCTCGTTTTCCACCACCGGGTACGCCCGGAAAAATTTCACCGGAAACGACGGTCAGCAGGAAGGGTATGTTCGCTATGACACCACGCTGCTGATAACGAATGAGGATGACGCGACCACCTGGAGCGCCGGAGACGTTATCAGCGATGCCCTGAGCTGGACCTCCAGCGTGCGGATGGGCGGTATCAGCTACGGACGCGATTTCTCCCTGCGCCCGGACCTGGTGACATGGCCGCTGCCCGAATTTTCGGGGGAGGCCGCGGTCCCCACCTCGGTGGATCTCTTTATCAACGGCTATCGGTCCGGCTCAACTCAGCTTCAGCCGGGCCCCTTCACTCTGACCAATCTGCCCTATATCAACGGGGCGGGGGATGCGGTGCTGGTCACCACCGATGCGCTGGGACGCCAGGTGAGCACCACGCTCCCGTTTTATGTCACCAGCGATTTGCTTAAAACAGGGCTGAGCGACGGGGCCGTGACGCTCGGCAGCCTGCGCCGGAATTATGGCATCAGGAATTTTGACTACGGCCCTGCGGCAGGCAGCGGCTCGTATCGCTACGGGTTGACGGACTGGCTGACGCTGGAGGGCCACGCGGAAGGGGCAGAAGAGCTGGCGCTGGGCGGGGCGGGGACGGTGATTAAGCTCGGCCAGTTTGGCGTGGTGAATTCCTCTTACTCACAAAGCCGCATGCGCGGGGACGACGGCGGGCAAATCAGCTGGGGTTATCAGTACAGCACCAGCGAGTTTAGCGTCGCGACCCAGCACACCCGTCGCGATCGCGGCTTTGGCAATCTCGCTCTCTATGACCAACCGACGGTATATGACGAAAATGACAGACCCATCGCCAGCTTTAGCCGCAATACGGACCAGTATTCTCTGACCTTCAATCTGGGGCAGTACGGCAATATCGGCGCGGCCTGGATCGGCGTGGAAAGCTTTGACAGCCAGAAAACGGAACTGCTGAATCTCTCCTGGAGCCGCAATCTCTGGGGGGCGAGCAGCATTTACCTGGCCGGCAGCCGGGACCAGCAGCGTGGGGACTGGACGGTCGCGCTGTCGCTGCAGGTGCCGCTGGGGGAACGCGACAGCGCTGCCGTCACCTTCGAAAACACCCCGGATGCAGGCAGCTCGCAGCGCATTAACTACAACCACTCTATGCCTTCTGACGGCGGGTTTAGCTGGAACATGGCCTGGGCCAACCAGTCAAAATCCAGTGATTATCAGCAGGGTACGCTGGGCTGGCGCAATAACAATATCGAACTTCAGGGCGGCGGCTATGGCGAAAGGGACACGATGACCTGGTGGGGTGAGGCGATGGGCGCCATTGTCCTGATGGACGGGGAGCTGTTCGCGGCGAACAAAATCAACGATGCGTTTGTGGTGATCAGCACCGACGGCCATCCGGACGTGCCCGTCAGCTATGAGAACCAGCCCGTCGGCAAAACGAATAACAACGGCTACCTGCTGGTCAGCGGAGTGTCGGCGTACTATCCGGCAAGTTACCGGATCGATACGCTGAATCTGCCGGCGGATACCCGGCTGAAGGAGACTGAGCGGCGGATCGCCATTCGCCGTCACAGCGGTTATCTGGTGGACTTCCCGATGGAGCAGGAGCGGGTGGCAAGCGTCATTCTGCACGATGCGCAGGGGCAGGCGATCCCGGTGGGAAGCCAGGTCCGACGTGCCTCGCGCAGCAATGCGGTGGTGGGGTATGACGGCATCGCGTGGCTGGAGAACCTCAGCGATGTGAACCCGCTTGAGGTGATCACCCCTGCCGGAAAACGCTGCACGGCGACCCTGACCGTGGGGGCCAATCCGGAGCACAAGCTGCAAACCTACGGTCCGCTGGTTTGTCGGGAGGGGCCATGACGCGCCTGCTGCTGTTGCTGTTGCTTTTCTCCGGCGGCGGCTGGGCGGCGTGCACCGTCAGTACGGTTAATGCGTCGTTTGGCAGCGTCACGTCGTTTGCGTTGAGCGGAAACGGGGAAGTGGAAACCACCGGCACGCTGGTGGTGGCGTGTGACGCCGTGCTCAATGTGCTGACCAACGATTCGGTGACCCTGAACTACACCGCAGCGTCGGTATCGGGCAACAGCCGCGCCACCATGAAACGCACGGATAACGCGGCCATCACGGACGTGATCCCCACCCGGCTGTGCGGATTATCACAGTGCGCGAGCAGCAGCGAGGTGCAGATAAGCAAAGCCTATACCTGGAGCGGGAACACACTGCTGGGGCTACTCGGGTCAAAACGGTACAACATACCGCTCTATTTTCGCACCGTCCCCGGACAAAACGTGACTGCCGGGCCTTATCAGGTGCTGCTGACCTTCAGCATCAACTACAACGTCTGCGCCGTCGGTCTTGGAAGCCTGTGTACATCTCCCCAGTCGGGAACCGCAACGACCAGCATTCTGCTTAACATGACCGTCACCAACGACTGCAGCGCCATGACCACGCCGGACGTGAACTTTAACAGCGCACCGCTGGTGCAAAGTTTTCCCACCGTTTCGCAGGCTATTGCCGTGACCTGTACCAAAGGCAGCACCTACACCATTGGCATTAATAATGGTGCCAACGCGCTGAACAACGTGCGGCGTATGGTGAGCGGCAGTAACGCCCTGAGCTACGACATCTATAAAGAAGCCAGTGGTAACCGCTGGGGCGGCAGCGGTGCCGAACGCTGGTCCAGCGCGACGTCGTCCCAGGTCAGTAGCGACGGGTTGCTGCGAACCTACAACTATACCGCTAAGGTCCTGACCAATCAGGCCACGCCACCCGCCGGCACCTACACCGATACGCTGATTGTTGACGTCGCGTTTTAACCCCGCGCTTTTCCCTTTCGCAAATGTAAAGTTCCTGTGGCCTGTGCCGATAACACCGTTAATAAATCTATGAGAAGGTGTTGTATGTTGAACCGTATCCGCGTTGTCACAATGCTCATGATGGTGCTGGTCATTTTCGCACTACTTCAGCTTATCTCCGGCGGGCTTTTTTTCTCGTCGTTAAAACAGAACCAGGACAGCTTCGCCGCCTCGAACGATCTCCGCCTTCAGCAGAGCGAGCTTACGTCAACGTGGGATCTGATGCTGCAAACGCGCATCAACCTGAGCCGCTCGTCCGCGCGCATGATGATGGATCCCAACAATCAGCAGAGCAGCGCGAAAACCGATCTGCTAAAAAATGCCCGGGCCACGCTGGCCGACGCGGCAAAACACTACGCCACCTTCAAACAGATCGCCCCGCAGCCCGCTATGGCGCAGGTGAGCCAGAATATTGATGAAAAATATAACGCCTACTATGCCGGGCTGACGGAGCTGATTCAGTTCCTGGAGAGCGGCAACATGGACGCCTACTTCGCACAGCCGACGCAGGGGATGCAAAACGCACTCGGCGCGGCGCTGGGGGAATACGCGAAGGCCAGCGGCGATTTGTATCATTCGGCCTTTACTGAAAGCCAGAATGACTACCGCTTTGCGAAATGGCAGATGGCGGTGCTGGCGCTGGCGCTGGTCATTGTGCTGATCGCGGTCTGGTACGGCATTCGCCACATCCTGCTGAACCCGCTCGGTCGCGTGATTGCCCATATCCGCAATATTGCCAGCGGTGACCTGACTAAAACGCTGACCGTGTCCGGGCGCAATGAGATCACCGAGTTGGCCAACAGCGTCGACCATATGCAGCGTTCATTGATCGAGACCGTCGCCAACGTGCGTAACGGGTCAGAGGCTATCTATACCGGCACCAGCGAAATCGCGATGGGCAATAACGACCTTTCATCCCGTACCGAGCAGCAGGCTTCCGCTCTGGAAGAGACGGCCGCCAGCATGGAGCAGCTCACGGCAACTGTGAAGCAGAACGCCGATAACGCTCGCCAGGCGTCTCAGCTGGCGGAAAGCGCCTCCGAGACGGCGCAGCGCGGCGGTCGCGTGGTGGATGGCGTGGTGAAAACCATGCACGAAATCGCCGACAGCTCGAAGAAAATCGCTGACATTATCAGCGTCATCGACGGCATTGCCTTCCAGACCAACATCCTCGCGCTCAACGCCGCCGTGGAAGCGGCGCGCGCGGGCGAGCAGGGCCGCGGGTTTGCCGTGGTGGCCGGGGAAGTGCGCAACCTGGCCAGCCGCAGCGCCAACGCGGCGAAAGAGATCAAAGCCCTTATTGAAGACTCCGTCTCCCGCGTGGATACCGGCTCGGTGCTGGTGGAAAGCGCCGGGGAGACCATGAATGACATCGTGAATGCCGTTACCCGCGTAACGGACATCATGGGTGAAATCGCCTCTGCGTCCGATGAGCAGAGTCGTGGTATCGACCAGGTTGCCCTGGCGGTATCGGAAATGGATCGCGTGACACAGCAAAACGCCGCCCTGGTGCAGGAGTCCGCTGCGGCGGCCGCTGCCCTGGAAGACCAGGCGAGCCGTCTGAAGATGGCCGTCTCGGCGTTTCGTCTCGCTTCACTCGCTGGAAATACGGTCACTTCGCAGTCGACGTACCGCGCGCCAGCCGCCGACCCGGCGCTCACCCGCATGCGTGCTGCAACGGCCGGACAAGATGAAAACTGGGAAACATTTTGACTGACAATTAGACCGCGGCTGCTTGCCGCTTGATGGGAGCGTGGATGTTAAATCGTATTCGTATCTCGACCACACTGTTTTTGATTCTGATCCTTTGCGGTGTGTTGCAGGTTGGCAGTAACGGGTTGTCTTTTTGGGCGTTTCGCGATGGCTATCAGAATTTGCAGGACGTTGAGGCGAGTAATCAGCAGCGCTCCGCACTGGCACAAACGCGTGCCGTGCTGTTGCAGGCAAGCACTGCGCTGAACAAGGCAGGAACCTTAACCGCGCTCAGCTATCCGCCGGATGACATTAAAGCGCTGATGGCAACGGCGCGCGACAGCCTGAAGCAGGCAGACGCACAGTTTAAGGCCTTCACGGCGCAGGCAGCCGACAGCGAGAAAGAGAAAGCGCTGAAGGCAGCCATGAAAAAGAACTTTGAGCAGTGGTTCAGCGATCTGGACCACCAGGCGACCTGGCTTGAGAACAACCAGCTTTCGGACTTTATGACCGCACCGGTTCAGGCGTCTCAGGCCGCGTTTGACGGCAGCTTTAACGCGTGGCAGCAGGATATTAACCGGTCTGTTCAGCGTGCAGGTGAAGCGAGCCGTATCAGCTATCACATGTCCGGCGTCATCTTTGCCGTCGTCGTGATCCTGGCGGGGCTGCTGACCGGCGGGGCGCTGCTCTGGGGGCGCAGAATGATTGTGCAGCCGCTGGCGATCGTCAGCAGCCACTTCGACAGTATTGCGAAGGGGGACCTGGCGCGTCCGGTGGCAGTGTTCGGCAAAAACGAAATATCGGCGATCTTTGCCAGCCTGAAGGCGATGCAGGGCGCTCTGCGGGAAACGGTATCCGACGTGCGTCAGGGCAGTTATGCCATGCACACCGGGATCTCAGAGATTGCGGCAGGCAATAACGATCTCTCGTCCCGCACCGAGCAGCAGGCGGCCTCGCTGGCGCAGACGGCGGCCAGCATGGAGCAGCTGACCGCGACGGTTAGCCAGAACGCCGATAACGCGCGTCAGGCGTCTGAGCTGTCAAAACAGGCGGCGATGACGGCGAAGAAAGGCGGCGACCAGGCGTCCCATGTCGCCAGCACTATGCAGGAGATTGCCACCAGCTCGCAGAAGATTGGCGACATCATCAGCGTGATTGACGGTATCGCGTTCCAGACCAACATTCTGGCGCTGAACGCTGCCGTGGAAGCGGCGCGCGCCGGCGAGCAGGGACGTGGGTTTGCGGTGGTAGCCGGGGAAGTGCGTAACCTGGCGAGCCGCAGCGCCAACGCGGCGAAAGAGATTAAGGTGCTGATCGAAGAGTCGGTCTCGCGTGTTCAGCAGGGCTCAACCCTTGTGGATACGGCGGCGCAAACCATGCACGAGATCGTCACCTCCGTGACGCGGGTGAACGACATCATGGGCGAAATTGCCTCCGCGTCGGATGAACAGCGTCGCGGGATTGAGCAGGTTGCCCAGGCCGTCAGCCAGATGGATCGGGTAACGCAACAGAACGCCTCGTTAGTTGAGGAAGCGGCAGCGGCAACCGATCAGCTGGCCAGCCAGGCGGATCGTCTGACCGGTCTGGTCGCGGTATTTAATGTGAAAGAGCACGTTGAAGCAGTAACAGAAGTCGGGCGGTCGCAGGCCGTGCCAGTTGTATCCTGAATGTAATTAAGAAGGCGCTATGACATCACCAATGCCCCCTGGGCAAACGTCATTATTGTTGCAGATGACACAGCGCCTCGCGCTGTCCGACGCGCATTTTCGTCGGATATGTCAGTTAATCTACCAGCGTGCGGGGATTGTGCTTGCGGATCATAAGCGGGACATGGTCTACAACCGACTGGTGCGGCGCTTGCGTACGCTGGGGCTGGATGATTTTGGCCGCTATCTGAGCATGCTTGAGGCCAACCAAAACAGCGCAGAGTGGCAGGCTTTTATTAACTCATTAACCACCAACCTGACGGCTTTTTTCCGCGAAGCTCACCACTTCCCGGTCCTGGCCGAGCACGCGCGCCGTCGCACCGGGGAGTATCGCGTCTGGAGTGCGGCCGCCTCGACGGGTGAAGAGCCGTATTCGCTGGCGATTACCCTGGCCGATACCCTGGGGATGGCGGCCGGGCGCTGGAAGGTCTACGCCAGCGATATCGACACCGAGGTGCTGGAGAAGGCGCGCAACGGCGTTTATCGCCAGGACGAGCTGAAAACGCTGTCACCGCAGCAGCTGCAGCGTTACTTCATGCGCGGTACGGGGCCGCATGAAGGCCTGGTTCGCGTACGCCAGGAGCTGGCGAACCTCGTCGAATTCGCGCCCGTTAACCTGCTCGATAAGCAGTACAACGTGCCGGGGCCTTTCGACGCCATTTTTTGCCGTAACGTCATGATCTATTTTGATAAAACGACGCAACAGGACATTCTGCGTCGGTTTGTTCCGTTGCTCAAGCCTGACGGTTTACTGTTTGCCGGGCACTCGGAAAACTTCAGCAACCTCGCGCGTGAGTTTAGCCTGCGTGGGCAAACGGTATATGCGCTGAGTAAGGAAAAAGCATGAGTAAAATCAGGGTATTGTCCGTCGATGATTCAGCGCTGATGCGCCAGATCATGACTGAAATAATCAATAGCCACAGCGACATGGAGATGGTGGCCACAGCGCCAGATCCGCTGGTAGCGCGGGATTTAATTAAAAAATATAACCCCGACGTGCTAACGCTGGATGTCGAGATGCCGCGCATGGATGGCATAGATTTCCTGGAAAAATTGATGCGGCTGCGGCCCATGCCGGTGGTGATGGTCTCCTCCCTGACCGGGAAAGGATCGGAGATCACATTGCGCGCGCTGGAGCTAGGGGCGGTGGATTTTGTCACCAAACCGCAGCTCGGCATTCGCGAGGGTATGCTGGCGTACAGCGAGATGATTGCGGAGAAAATTCGCACCGCATCGCGTGCGAAGCTCGCGGCCCACAAGCCGATGGCCGCGCCGGCAACCCTCAAGGCCGGTCCGTTACTCAGCTCGGAAAAACTGCTGGTTATTGGAGCGTCAACCGGAGGAACAGAGGCAATTCGCCATGTACTCCAGCCATTGCCGCTTTCAAGTCCGGGTATTCTGATTACTCAGCATATGCCGCCAGGCTTTACCCGCTCGTTCGCCGAACGCCTGAACAAGCTGTGCCAGATCAGCGTGAAAGAGGCGGAAGACGGCGAGCGCGTGCTGCCGGGACATGCGTATATCGCCCCGGGCGACAAGCATATGGAGCTGGCGCGCAGCGGCGCTAACTATCAAATCAAAATTCATGACGGACCGCCGGTCAACCGGCACCGTCCGTCAGTGGATGTGCTGTTTCATTCGGTGGCGAAACATGCGGGGCGCAACGCCGTCGGGGTGATCCTGACGGGGATGGGCAACGACGGTGCCGCCGGAATGCTTGCAATGCACCAGGCTGGCGCCTGGACGATTGCGCAGAATGAAGCAAGTTGTGTGGTGTTCGGCATGCCGCGCGAGGCCATCAATATGGGTGGCGTGAGCGAAGTGGTCGATCTTAGCCAGGTAAGCCAGCAGATGCTGGCGAAAATCAGTGCCGGACAGGCAATACGTATTTGACTCAGGAGTATTATTTTATGGCGGATAAAGAGCTTAAGTTTTTGGTTGTGGATGACTTTTCCACCATGCGTCGCATCGTGCGCAACCTGCTGAAAGAGCTGGGCTTCAACAACGTTGAAGAGGCGGAGGACGGCGTTGATGCGCTGAACAAACTGCAGGCCGGCGGGTTTGGTTTTGTCATCTCCGACTGGAACATGCCAAACATGGACGGTCTGGAGTTGCTGAAAACGATTCGTGCAGACGCGGGAATGGCGTCTATGCCGGTGCTGATGGTCACTGCAGAAGCGAAAAAAGAGAACATCATTGCTGCAGCACAGGCGGGCGCAAGCGGCTACGTGGTGAAGCCATTCACCGCGGCGACCCTGGAAGAGAAGCTCGGTAAGATCTTCGAGAAACTCGGCATGTGAGGTGTTGGTGATGATGCAACCTGCAATGAAACCCGTTGAAGAACACTCGCCGAGCGACATCATCGTGCGCATCGGCAGCCTGACGCGCATGCTGCGTGACAGCCTGCGTGAACTGGGGCTGGATCAGGCCATTGCCGAAGCGGCGGAAGCGATTCCGGACGCCCGCGATCGTCTGGACTACGTTGTGCAGATGACCGCTCAGGCGGCTGAACGTGCGCTGAACAGCGTTGAAGCGTCGCAGCCTCATCAGGATGCGATGGAAAAGGGCGCAAAAGCGCTGAGCAAACGCTGGGACGAGTGGTTTGAGAACCCTATCGAGCTGGCGGATGCCCGCGAGCTGGTGACGGATACCCGTCAGTACCTGGGTGATGTGCCGGGCCACACCAGCTTTACCAACGCTCAGCTACTGGACATCATGATGGCGCAGGATTTCCAGGACCTGACCGGTCAGGTGATCAAGCGCATGATGGATGTGATCCAGGAGATTGAGCGTCAGCTGCTGATGGTTCTGCTGGAGAACATCCCGGAACCGGCAGCCCGTCCAAAACGCGAGAACGAAAGCCTGCTCAATGGTCCACAGCTCGACGCCAGCAAGGCGGGCGTGGTGGCAAGCCAGGACCAGGTGGACGACCTGCTGGACAGCCTCGGCTTCTGATTGCGGCCTTTACCCTCAGGTTGTTTGCTCAACCTGAGGGATATTTTTAACGTAGATCCATTTTCACCGTCACGTTACCTTCAAAGCTACCCGGTGAGGGGGTGGTGTCTGTTGTGCTTACCGGCACGGCCTTAATTTTGACAACCCCATTTCCCTGCTCGTCCATGGTGACAGGAAATTCGTAGGTTCCATCCAGCGCGACATTCTGGCTATTTTCATCATACACTCGAATACCCAGATCGTTTCTTTCCAGTAACTTAGCAATGTATGGCGTGCTGCTATCCGCCACACCCTGATCGGCAGACAGCGTGAGCTTTATCCGATCGTTGTTGCCAACCGCGTTATCGTCGCAGTGATAGGAAATATCTACATCTTTAAGGGTATATCCCTGCGGGGGTTGCCCTTTGCTGGTGAATTGCTTGCTGACAATGCTGCCAAACTCTACCTCAATTGTGCTGCCCGCGTTGATTGTACAGCTTAACGGTGCGGAGAGGGTGCCGCCGAACCAGATATCTGACACCTGCTCTGCCTCAGCCGCGTCGCAGCTTCCGCCGGTGCCAATATAGAGGCAGGCGTAGTTCTGCGCGATAAGCGTCTGCGGGATAATTTCCTCGCCAAGAATCGGCTTTTTGACGCGCAGCATGACTGCAACAACATTCCAACGGAATTTACGCTTTACTGTTGCAGCGCCTGAAGGTTGAGTCTCACTGCTGCAGACTGTGCTCTCGCCTTCTGTTTTCGATAGACTCGATTCCAGAACGTAGAACATATTCCCCCTCGAGGTAGGGTACTCATTGATGGGGATTGCAGTTAAAGAGTTACCGTCCGGGGAATTGATCGCGTCAGCATAGCCGGTGATATCCGCATCAATTTTATCGGTCAGATGGCCATATCCATTCGTACCCGGACTGAGTGGGCTGCCAGCGTAGCTTTTTTCGTAGATGACACTCGACGAAAACACATTACCTGGACACGTACAGTTTGCATCCATCTCGGAACCCGCCCCAACCAGATGGCCGGGGACATCGTAATCATGATTTGCAACGTTCTCTGTCGATGTGAATTCATGATCGTATGAGATCGTGTAGGTTTGTGGTGCGCCGAAACAATTTTTGAGTACCGTAACGGCCAGACATGAATCCGTAAATGTCAGGCTCATTGCAGTTGCCAGTGAAGCCGTAGTGGCTAGTTTCTTTATATTATTTAGCATGTGATGATTCCTGCTGACATAGCACGCTAAGCGAGCGAATTCCGTTAGGCGTTTCAGTGCGTCGATCGGTCTGTGGCGAAATGCTGGAGACGCACTGTTGCTCCTGACCGTTGCCCCATTTCACCGTAAGCTGCGTTGTCTCGCCGATACCAGTAAGGTATACGGTACCGGTATCGTCAGCGATGCCGCTCATTGGGGGGAGCGTGCTGGTGACAATGGCACCAAAAGGTACGCGCTGGCCATTTGGACGCGTCAGTGTTACCAGCATCCTGTAGCCTACGTGCGCATCGAAGTTTGCTGCGACAGCCGCGTTACGTGAAGGGATCACGGTGGCAGCCGTGTCGCTACTGTCCACGTTTTCAGGCAGGCTGGCTGTGTCGATACGAATGTAGTTTTCCTGATAGGGAGTCAAGGACGGAATAACGGCATTCCCCAGCCAGTCTGTCTGGATACCTCGCTGGTTCTGGAAACGAACACCGGCGGCGTCGTTGGCATTAACAATGGCAAACTGGCTACCCAGTGGTTGCGCCAGCGTCACGCCGTTCGGGTGCGCAACAATACCCCCGCTGATGCCGTAGTTGAGCTGCTCAGAACTGTCGGAGGAGGCGTAATATCCAGCGTTCAGGTTGGCGTATCGTGAACGGTAGGTGCCATATACACTGCTTGTGTCTTCTCCATCGTGATTTGAATGGCTTTGCTGCAGTGAATAGTTCAGCCTCTCGTCATCCAGCAACGTCCCGTTGACGCCAATATTTTGCCGTGTATAGCCGTTTTTAGTATTGCTGATGTTATAGCTGCTCCAGGCGCGGGGCAGCCACCGAGAGAGCGGTATGCTAAAGCCGAAGGAGACCATACGGTCGGAGTCCTCGCCGTTCGTTTTACTGTAGGTGTAAGCCATGTGATAGCTCACTCCAGAGAGAACGGTGTTGACGCCTAGCGATACGCTGCGTTCTTTTTTGGAGGTTCCCCAATAATCCTGTTGATAACCGTTCAGGTACACGCTTAAGGCGGAAATGTTCTGGCTGATGCTGGCCTGAATACGGTTGCGCTTGTTGTAGTTAAACATCAAGTCGTCTTCGTGACCGTCAAGCTTCTGATTAGCATCGGCAAAACTGTAATATCCACGGCTGGAGTAGCGATAGCTGCCGAGGGTGAAGTTGGTATCGGTAGAGTCAATTTTACCGGAATAGAGCACACGCCATGACTGACCGGTATGCTCGCTACCGTCGTCAAGTTGCGCATCCGCCACGGTGACATCTGCAGACAGCGCACCCAAGGGCCCGAGCGCCACGCCTACACCCGTGTTGGCAGCGTTATAGTCTTTCGAAAGCGTCAGCCCGCCGAACCAGGTAAGCAGATTGTTTATGCCGTATACCATACTTCCCTGAAGAAAGTCGGGTTCCTTTTGATTGGTTCCACTGTCTGAACGGTAACGTCCTGCCGTAAATTCATACTTCAGGTGTTCCGGGCGTTGCATGACTGCGATGCTGGAGTAGGGCTGGGTAAAGTGATGCTCGGTTCCATCAGCCTCTTTTATCGTCACCTCCAGATCGCCGCTGTTGGTGGTGGAGTAGAGGTCGTTAATCTCAAACGCGCCGGGTGCAACGTTCTGTTGATAAATGAGGTAGCCGTTCTGACGTACGGAGACCTCGGCATTTGAGCTGGCGATACCGCGAATCACCGGGGCATAGCCGCGCTGGCTATAGGGGAGCATCTCTTCGTCCGTGGCCAGGTTTACCCCCCGGTACTGGAGGCTATCGAACACTTCACCGCGGGTACTGCTCTCGCCCGCTGTGAATTGCGCTTTTAGTATATCAATGTCGTGCTGAAGGAACGTGTTAATGGTATCCCAGTGGCGATCGTCATCTGATTTGCTCCACGTTGAGTAGTTGCGCACGCGCCATCCGCCAAGATTCGCCCCGGTTCTTAAATTCAGATACTGGTTTGTGCTGCTGTTATCGCTGCTGTCTTTATTTTGTGATCCTGAAAAAGAGTAATCGCTGAACAAAACCGGCACACCGTCGTCCCAACGTGAAGGATCGACATAATCACGACCATTTCCTTTTATCGCCGCCTGCGGAATGCTCAGCTTTAGCGTCATTGTCGAGAAATCAAGTTGTGCTGATGCCAGCGGGATATAGTTGCCCAGAGAGTTTGGCAGTGTCCCGTCGGCCGGGAGCTTAATCAACTCTGGATAGCGATCGATATTAATCCCCCAACCGCGGAGCATATTCGGCGTCAGCTGTGGCACCAGCGCGCCTTCAGGTGAGCTGACGTAAGCGATATCCGCGTCGGTAAGCCTACGTTCGTTCATCATCACTCTTGAGGGATAGGTACCGGGCAACTGGGCATTCGATTTCGAAAAGAGTGAGAGATCGATATCCTGTTGCGTCAACATATCCCCTTCCAGCGAAGAGGCGGAAAAGTGATACTCCCGGGCATCCGTTGAGCAGCTCGTGATAATCAGAATGCCGCCAAGGTAGCGGAGGAGTGGGTTTAGCTGAAAGATCCGCTGACCGGACAAAAAATTACGTCCTGTAATCATTGTGCTTGTTTAATCCTGCGCCAGGTTGGAGGTGTATTTTTCGGAAGCATTGCCGTAATCGGTGATGCAGCGCCAACTGACATTCGCTCCTTGTATATTGGCAGGTATCGGGATGGCGACGCTGGATTTAGGTCCTACCATATCGGCTTTTTCTATCTTCTTTGCACCCAGCGAGAGAGAATCAAAAATACTGTAAAATGCCCCATCGTTGATGACGGTAAGCTGCTGGTCATGGCGAACGAAGCGCAGGTTTTTGCATGACTCTGATGGCGAGCCGCTAAGTCCAACAGGGCGCCAGAAGAGTTTCAGGCGCGTTTTATAAATCAGGCGCAGAACATTCTTACCCTCTTCATCTCCAGGCGTGGCGGGTACGGTTCGCACATTAAGGTAGAACAATGTCTCTTTATCGACAGGCAGCGGGCGACCGCTCCAGGTTATTCGCAGACTTTGCTCTTTTTGCGGATCGAGACGAAAGAGAGGTGGCGTCACGATAAAGGGGCCCCGTGTTTTTCCATCCCCAGTATCCGTCCAGGATTGAATTAACCAGGGGAGTTCTTTTTCACTATTTAGTAAGGGCAGGGCTACTTCCTTTTTTGCGGCATCGTAAATTATGCGAGTACGGCCGATTTGTACCCCCGTGGCGTGACAAAAAGTGCTTGCAATAACGGGAATGCATAATAAGAGTTTTATTGATGTGCGCATGGAAAACCCCTCAATAAAGCAGGTTGAAAGAACGATAATAGTCCGAATGCGGACTATTATCTGAGCATGACTCCTTTAATGTCATGGCGTAAATATATTTATTAGCTGAATATTAGGCGATGGTTTATTAGCGATATAAAATATTCACCGTCATATCAGCATCGGCTGGACCGGCGGTTACCGTTGCCGCGAATGATTTATAGCGGGCGTTAAAGTCTGCCTTGATGGTATCAGAAGATTTCGTGGGCAGTTCAATGTAGACCTGTTCTTCAGAACCATCCATGGTGATCAACTGAGCATCGCTCCCTACAGGACTGACGGCAACGCCAATACCTGTCGCGGCGGTGTCACCTGTTGAGGTAATTTTGCTTACATCAAGCAGAGTATTCGTCTTCGTCAAGGTTGTTGGACCGTTAAAGGTCAGTTGAACCGCTGGCAATCCGTCGCTTTTTAATGGACAGTTGGCCAAAATAATAGAGAACGGAGTGAGCGTGGTTTCCTTTCCGACTTCTGTAAAAAGTGAGACCGGATAGGTGCCAAGTGGAATCGTACTGTCTGTGCCGCTGTCCCCTTGAATCGTGCAGCTAGGTTCAATAATTTCACCCGTGAAGTGGATCGTCCCTGCATTCATTTCGGCAGCGAAACTGCCCATTGAAATGACAGCAAGCGTCACGCCCGCAAAAATGTTTCTTTTGAAATCCATCTACAAAAACTCCTGAAGTTGAAAACAAATTGGCATGCAACTTGATATATTTCTCGATTAACGCCGAGCAAAAGTATAGCGGGTAATTTTCATTAGGTAAGCGATGGGCAAGAATAATATTGTATATTGTAAACTATTAAAAATGACATTTGAATTGATTGAATTTAATGTTTGATACGCTGCGGTTATCTAATTTACATATTTTTATCATTTAAGAAATCAAGTGAGCGAAAAAATAAGCGTATTTTGATGATGTATTTACCAAATGCTCAGCAGGTGAGTATGTACTTAAATTTTACTAAATGCATTTTTAATAATTATTCATCGATGATGATTGGCTGTCAAAACCCACCTGAGCATTATTTAAACCATTTTTCCAGCCTTCTCCTGTACAGGCTCTTCTTAAAGTGTGTAAAAAGGCCCGCTTATAGGGTTTTATCAGCCCATTGACGATGCGCCACCGTGGCATGATACCCGTGACGTAATGGGCTGAGCATGTACTGTGGCAGAAGAGAACGACGACAAAACGGAAGCTCCCACACCCCACCGACTAGAAAAGGCGCGTGAGGAAGGGCAGATACCCCGATCCCGAGAATTGACCTCCCTGCTGATCCTTATCGTCGGGGTGTGCATTATCTGGTGGGGTGGGGAGTCGCTCGCCCGCAAGCTGGCGGGGATGCTCTCCACCGGCTTACGTTTTGACCACAGCATGGTCAACGACCCGAATCTGATCCTCAGCCAGATTATTCAGCTGATAAAAGGGGCCATGGTTGCGCTGCTGCCTCTGATTACCGGCGTAGTGCTGGTGGCGCTGGTCTCGCCGGTGATGCTGGGCGGCCTGGTCTTTAGCGGAAAATCGCTGCAACCCAAATTTTCGAAACTCAACCCGCTGCCGGGCATTGCGAAAATGTTCTCGGCGCAGACCGGGGCCGAGCTGCTCAAGGCTATTCTCAAATCGGTGCTGATGGGCAGTTCCGCGGGATTTTTTCTCTGGTACCACTGGCCCGAAATGATGCGCCTTATCAGCGAGTCGCCCCTCACAGCGATGAGCAACGCGCTGAATCTGGTCGGGCTTTGCGCGCTGCTGGTGGTGCTCAGCATTATTCCGATGGTGGGTTTTGACGTGATCTTCCAGCTTTATTCCCACTTCAAGAAACTGCGGATGTCACGTCAGGACATCCGCGACGAATATAAGCAGATGGAAGGTGACCCGCACGTGAAGGGGCGCATCCGCCAGATGCAGCGTGCCGCCGCCCGTCGCCGCATGATGGAAGATGTGCCGAAGGCGGACGTCATCGTTACCAACCCGACACACTATTCCGTGGCGCTGCGCTATGACGAAAACAAAATGAGCGCGCCGAAAGTGGTGGCGAAAGGGGCGGGGCTGATTGCGTTGCGCATCCGGGAAATTGGCACCGAAAACCGCGTGCCGATCCTGGAAGCGCCTCCGCTGGCGCGAGCCCTCTACCGCCACGCGGATATCGGACAACAGATCCCTGGACAGCTCTACGCCGCGGTGGCGGAAGTGTTGGCCTGGGTATGGCAGTTGAAGCGCTGGCGTCTGGCCGGCGGTCAACGGCCTGTCAAACCTGAGAACCTTCCGGTGCCTGCCGCGCTGGATTTTATGAACGAGAAGGACACTGATGGCTAATCTGGTGGCAATGTTGCGCCTGCCCGGCAACCTGAAATCGACTCAATGGCAGATCCTTGCCGGGCCGATCCTCATCCTGTTGATTCTGTCGATGATGGTACTGCCGCTCCCGGCATTCATCCTCGATCTGCTTTTTACCTTCAATATTGCGCTGTCCATTATGGTGCTGCTGGTGGCGATGTTCACCCAGCGCACCCTGGAGTTCGCCGCGTTCCCGACCATTCTGCTGTTTACCACCTTGCTGCGGCTAGCGCTGAACGTGGCCTCCACGCGTATCATCCTTATGGAAGGCCACACCGGCGCGGCAGCGGCAGGGAAGGTGGTCGAAGCCTTCGGCCACTTCCTGGTGGGCGGGAACTTCGCTATCGGTATCGTGGTGTTCGTTATCCTCGTTATCATTAACTTTATGGTTATCACCAAAGGCGCGGGGCGTATCGCGGAAGTAGGCGCGCGTTTTGTGCTGGACGGGATGCCGGGCAAGCAGATGGCGATCGACGCCGACCTGAACGCCGGGCTTATTGCCGAAGATGAAGCGAAAAAGCGCCGCGCGGAAGTGACGCAAGAAGCGGACTTCTACGGCTCCATGGACGGTGCGAGTAAGTTTGTTCGCGGTGATGCCATCGCGGGCATCCTGATCATGGTGATTAACGTGGTCGGCGGCCTGCTGGTGGGGGTATTGCAGCACGGGATGGACATGGGCCACGCGGCGGAAAGCTATACGCTGCTGACCATTGGTGACGGTCTTGTTGCACAGATCCCGGCGCTGGTCATCTCCACTGCGGCGGGTGTTATCGTGACGCGCGTCAGTACCGACCAGGACGTTGGCGAGCAGATGGTTGGCCAGCTCTTCAGTAACCCGCGCGTGATGCTGCTGGCGGCTGCGGTGCTGGGACTGCTCGGCCTGGTGCCGGGGATGCCAAACCTCGTATTCCTGCTGTTTACGGCGGGGCTGCTGGGCCTGGCCTGGTGGATGCGTGGCCGCGAGGCCAGGCCGGCTGCGGAACCGGTACCGGTGAAAATGCCGGAGAACACCCAGGCTGTAGAGGCGACCTGGAACGACGTTCAACTGGAAGATTCCCTGGGAATGGAAGTGGGGTATCGTCTGATCCCGATGGTGGATTTCCAGCAGGATGGCGAGCTGCTTGGCCGCATCCGGAGTATCCGTAAAAAATTCGCCCAGGACATGGGCTTTCTGCCGCCGGTGGTTCACATCAAGGACAACATGGACCTGCCGCCCGCGCGCTACCGCATTCTGATGAAAGGGGTCGAAATTGGCAGCGGTGATGCCTACCCGGGCCGCTGGCTGGCCATTAACCCCGGCACCGCAGCAGGCACGCTCCCGGGCGAGCAAACCGTCGATCCGGCCTTTGGCCTGGCGGCAATCTGGATTGAAAGCGCGCTGAAAGAGCAGGCGCAAATTCAGGGATATACGGTTGTCGAAGCCAGTACCGTGGTGGCAACCCACCTTAATCATTTGATTGGCCAATTCTCGGCTGAACTGTTTGGCCGTCAGGAAGCGCAGCAGCTTCTCGACCGCGTGACGCAGGAGATGCCGAAGCTGACGGAAGACCTGGTGCCGGGCGTGCTGACGTTAACCACGCTGCACAAGGTGCTGCAGAACCTGCTTGAGGAAAAAGTGCCGATCCGCGATATGCGTACCATTCTGGAAACCCTTGCTGAGCATGCGCCGCTGCAAAGCGATCCGCACGAGCTGACGGCGGTGGTGCGCGTGGCGCTGGGGCGCGCGATCACCCAACAGTGGTTCCCGGGAACCGGCGAAGTCCAGGTTATTGGCCTCGATACGCCGCTTGAGCGCCTTCTGCTGCAGGCCCTGCAGGGCGGAGGCGGCCTGGAGCCTGGGCTGGCGGATCGCCTGCTGGAGCAGACCCAGGAAGCGCTGGCGCGTCAGGAGATGCTGGGGGCACCGCCGGTGCTGCTGGTCAACCACGCGCTGCGCCCGCTACTGTCGCGCTTCCTGCGTCGCAGCCTGAACCAGCTGGTTGTGCTGTCGAATATGGAGCTGTCGGACAACCGCCATATCCGCATGACGGCGACGATTGGAGGAAAATAATGGGTAAATGGTTATGGGTTTTGTTCTTCCCGCTGGCGGTTCAGGCTGCCGGGGAAGGCTCCTGGCAGGCAAGCAGCATGGGCGTGACCCTCAGCAACCGGGGGGTCGCCATGTCCTCTAACCCGCTGTCGCCTTCTGAAACGGTTTCTGGTCAGATGGGGATGGTGGTCTGGAACTACCGGCTGATTGGCCCAACCCCTGCCGGGCTTCGGGTGCGTCTCTGTTCTCAGACTCGCTGTACGGAGATCGACGGAGAGAATGGCACAACCCAGGCATTCAACGGCGTGCCGGCCATTGAACCCTTGCGTTTTATCTGGGAAGTGCCGGGCGGGGGACGTTTGATCCCGGCGCTGAAGGTGCAGAGTAATTCTGTCATCGTCAACTACCGCTAGCTGCCTGCCTTTTCACCAGCCATCAGTCAATTCTGATGGCTGTCTCGCAAAATTGACCTCCTCTTTTGATGCAATAGAAACGCTGTTTTATAAATTAGTGACACGCGTGACGCGACCCTTTGCATTTTTGCCATTCACCCTGCTCGTGATGGCAGAAACAGAAAGGTATCAGGACGTCGTTGCATTTACTGTAGCCGTGTAAAAACTCCCCGATGAGCCTTACCTGCAGGGAGTCTCCCAAATTTGATTAGGGTTGACGGCAATGAAAACACGTAAAATTGGACTCGCAAATTATCTTGCCTACGGAGCAGGCGATTTTCTTGGGGCAGGTACTACCGCCCTGACGGCGGCCTGGCTTTTGTATTTTTATACCACCTTCTGTGGACTCACACCGATTGAGGCAACCTTCATCTTTGCCGCTGCGAGGGTGCTGGATGCTGTTGTCAGCCCGTTAATGGGCTTTTTGACGGATAACTTCGGTACGACCTGGCTTGGGAAGCGCTTTGGTCGCCGTAAGTTCTTTATCCTGCTGGGTATTCCATGCGTGTTCAGCTACTCGTTGATGTGGGTGGGGGACATGAATTTCTGGTACTACCTGCTGACCTATCTGGTGTTTGATATTGTCTACACCATGATTCTGGTGCCTTACGAAACGCTGGTGCCGGAAATGACCGATGACTTCAAACAGAAAACCAAGTTCTCCGGGGCGCGTATCTCTATGGCGCAGATGTCCGCCATTCTGGCCTCCTTCCTGCCGGGGATCCTGCTCACGCAATTCGGGAAAGACAACGCCGTTTCCTTCTTCTACGCAAGCCTGGTCTTCTCCGTGCTGTGCGCGCTGATGCTGACCTTTGTCTGGTTCTTTACCTGGGAGCGCCCGCGTGAGGAGTGGTCTGAAGCGGCGCTGCGTGCTGAAGAAGAGAAGAAGAAGCTGACGCTGGGGCAGAGTCTCAATCGCCTGATCGTTGAGTTAAGCTCCACGCTGCGCATCAAGATTTTCCGTCAGCATCTGGGCATGTACCTCGGCGGCTATATCGCGCAGGACGTGTTTAATGCGGTATTCACTTACTACGTGGTGTTTGTGCTGATGCAGGAAGCCTCAATGGCGTCCAATCTGCTGGGCACGATGGCTATCTTCCAGTTCCTCGCCGTGATCGGGATGATCCCGCTGTGTATTCGCTTCGGACCTGCTCCGTCCTACCGCATGGTCGTGGTGCTGTTTGGCCTGGCGTCTCTCTCTTACGCCATGCTCTATTATGCGGGCCTGAGCGACGTCTACGCTCTGCTGTTGCTGATCTCTGCGGTGGCTGGGCTGGGCCGCGGCGGTATCAACTACGTGCCATGGAATACCTACACCTACATTGCTGACGTGGATGAAGTAATCACCGGCCAGCGCCGCGAAGGGATTTTCGCCGGCATCATGACCCTGACCCGCAAGGCGTCTCAGGCCGGTGCGGTGATGCTGGTAGGCATTGTGATGCAGATGTCCGGCTTTGTCAGCGGTCAAAAAGTCCAGCCTGCGGAAGTGAGCCACACCATTTTGACGATCCTGAGCGTGGGCACCGTCCTGGTGCTGTTCTGCGGTTTTCTTGTCTCCCTGCGCTTCAAGCTTAACTTGCAGACCCACAGCACGCTGCGCGAGGAGACCGCGAAAATGCGCGAGTGTGGTCATGCA
This sequence comes from Enterobacter sp. MG-EB028, assembly GCF_056673305.1. Classification (NCBI taxonomy): domain Bacteria; kingdom Pseudomonadati; phylum Pseudomonadota; class Gammaproteobacteria; order Enterobacterales; family Enterobacteriaceae; genus Enterobacter; species Enterobacter sp. MG-EB028. Next base: position 2,932,484 of record NZ_CP195079.1, on the reverse strand, counting down.
ATGCCGGAGTCAGCGACGCCACACGCCCGCGCTACCGTCGAGATGCTGGCCGGTATGCCTTATGAGTCACTCTGGGGCAATAACAACATCGGTTATCTGAATCGCAACAAGCCAGCGGCACCTTCGCTGAAGGATCGCGCGGTACTCAATTCGACATACAACGGAGGTTAAGATAATGAAAGTTTGGCCTGTCAAACATAGCCCGTTATTGCGTCAGCCTGAACGTTTTATAGCCAGGGATGAGCTGAAATCGCTGATTCAAAAGGTGACGTATAACCTGGTCAATATCCACGACAAAACGGGTGAGTTTTTGCTGCGGCTGGACGACGGACGCGTCATCGACACCAAAGGCTGGGCCGGATGGGAGTGGACGCACGGCGTCGGTTTGTATGGCATCTGGCAGTACTACTGCCAGACCGGCGACGAAGAGATGCGCAATATTATCGACAGCTGGTTTATAGACCGCTTTGCGGAAGGCGCCACCACCAAAAACGTCAATACCATGTCGCCGTTCCTGACGCTGGCCTATCGCTACGAAGAGACCAAAAACCCGGCCTGGCTGCCGTGGCTGGAAAGCTGGGCGGAGTGGGCGATGGCCGAGATGCCGCGCACCGATTACGGTGGGATGCAGCACATCACCCTGGCAGAAGAGAACCACCAGCAGATGTGGGATGACACGCTGATGATGACGGTGCTGCCGCTGGCAAAAATCGGCAAGCTGCTCAACAAACCGGAGTACGTTGAAGAGGCGGTGTATCAGTTCCTGCTGCACGTGCAGAACCTGATGGACCGGGAGACCGGGCTGTGGTTCCACGGCTGGAGCTACGACGGTAAGCATAACTTTGCCCGTGCCCGCTGGGCGCGCGGCAACAGCTGGCTCACCATCGTGATCCCGGACTTCCTCGAGCTGGTGGATCTGCCGGAAAACAGCGCCGTGCGCCGCTACCTGGTGCAGGTATTGAATGCGCAGATTGCCGCGCTGGCAAAGTGTCAGGACGACAGCGGGCTGTGGCATACGCTGCTCGACGATCCACATTCTTATCTTGAGGCGTCCGCCACGGCAGGGTTTGCCTACGGCATTCTGAAAGCCGTGCGCAAGCGCTACGTTGGCGCGGAGTATGCCGAAGTGGCAGAAAAAGCGATTGGCGGTATCGTCAAAAATATTTCGCCGGAAGGCGAGCTGCTGCAAACCTCGTTCGGTACGGGGATGGGGAGCGATCTTGAGTTTTATCGCCAGATCCCGCTGACGTCGATGCCGTACGGACAGGCGATGGCGATACTCTGTTTGACGGAGTTTCTGCGGAAGTATTTCTGATAATAAAAAACCCGGCGCCTGCCGGGTTTTTCGTATTACATACGTTCTACGGTTTCGATACCCAGGGTATCCAGACCCAGCTTCAGGGTCTTCGCCGTCAGCTGCGCCAGCTTCAGGCGGCTGTTGCGTACCGATTCATTTTCCGCAGACAGAATAGGGCAGTGCTCGTAGAAGCCGGAGAACAGACCCGCCAGATCGTACAGGTATGCACACATTACGTGCGGCGTGCCGTCACGCGCGACAACCGTCAGCGTCTCTTCGAATTGCAGCAGACGCGCCGCCAGCTGCGCTTCACGATCTTCTGTAATGGTTACTGTCGTATTCGCCAGCACGCTTTCATCAATGTTCGCCTTACGGAACACGGAGAGCACGCGGGTATAGGCATACTGCATGTACGGCGCCGTGTTGCCTTCAAACGCCAGCATGTTGTCCCAGTCGAAGATATAGTCGGTGGTGCGGTTCTTGGAAAGATCCGCGTATTTCACCGCGCCGATACCCACGGCGTTAGCCAGTTTTTCCAGTTCATCAGCAGGCATGTCCGGGTTCTTCTCGGCCACCAGGCGACGTGCGCGCTCCAGCGCTTCGTCCAGCAGATCGGAAAGCTTCACAGTACCGCCCGCGCGGGTTTTGAACGGCTTGCCGTCTTTACCCAGCATCATGCCGAACATGTGGTGTTCCAGCGGAACGCAGTCAGGTACGTAACCGGCTTTACGCACGATAGTCCACGCCTGCATCAGGTGCTGGTGCTGGCGGGAGTCGATGTAGTACAGCACGCGGTCAGCGTGAAGGGTTTCGTAGCGGTATTTCGCGCAGGCGATATCGGTGGTGGTGTAGAGATAGCCGCCATCCTTTTTCTGGATGATCACGCCCATCGGTTCACCTTCCTTGTTTTTGTACTCATCAAGGAACACAACCGTTGCGCCTTCGCTCTCCACCGCGAGGTTTTTGGCTTTCAGATCCGCCACGATGCCGGGCAGCATCGGGTTGTAGAGGCTTTCACCCATCACGTCGTCGCGGGTCAGCGTCACGTTCAGACGGTTGTAGGTCAGCTGGTTCTGGGACATGGTGATGTCAACCAGCTTGCGCCACATTTCAAGGAAGTATCGATCGCCGCCCTGCAGCTTCACCACGTAGCTGCGCGCGCGCTCGGCGAAGGCTTCGTCTTCGTCGTAGTGCTTTTTGGCTTCGCGATAGAATCCTTCCAGGTCCGCCAGCGCCATTTCACCCGCGTTTTCCTGCTGCTGTTTTTCCAGGTAAGCAATCAGCATGCCGAACTGGGTGCCCCAGTCGCCCACGTGGTTCGCGCGGATCACCTTGTGACCGAGGAACTCGAGCGTGCGCACCGCGGCGTCACCGATGATGGTGGAGCGCAGGTGACCTACGTGCATCTCTTTCGCCACGTTCGGGGCAGAATAGTCGACAACCACGGTCTGCGCTTCCGGCTGGGAAACGCCCAGACGGTCAGACTTCAGCGCCGCGTCAACGTGGCTCGCCAGGAATGCAGGCTCAAGGAAAATATTGATAAACCCCGGACCGGCAATTTCGGTTTTGCTGGCAATGCCGGAGAGATCCAGATGCGTCAGTACCTGCTCAGCGAGCTGTCGCGGCGGCATGCCCAGTTTTTTAGCCACTGCCATCACGCCATTAGCCTGATAGTCGCCAAACTGTACTTTTGCTGACTGACGAACCTGCGGTTCGCAATCCGCAGGCGCGCCTGCGGCAATCAGTGCCTGACTGACTTTTTCGGAGAGAAGAGCCTGAATATTCACCTGGATACCTTACGTTTTTGATGCGGGCTTACAACCGCCCGCGCCAGTTAAAGAATTTAGGGCGGGAGTATACTGCAAATGCCTTCTGGCGTCAGCATTGCGGGGCCTGAAGATTGCTCAGAATCCAGGCGGTGAAGGTGTGCATAATCATGCAGTCGCAAAAAGCCGGATTCTGCGGTTGGTCAAAACAGGGCAACAGAGTAAATTAGCGGCTTTGCGACATGAAAAGAGACTGACTTATGGCAAACTGGCAATCCATTGACGAACTGCATGATATTTCCGCAGATTTACCGCGCTTCACAAAGGCGTTCACAGAACTTGCCACCCGTCTTGGTCTGGATATCGCGCCGCTTGAGGCAGATCACATCTCTTTGCGCTGTCACCAGAATGCGACGGCTGAACGCTGGCGCCGCGGGTTTGAACAGTGCGGCGAGTTGCTCTCTGAGAACATCATCAATGGACGCCCAATTTGTCTGTTTAAACTGCATGAACCGGTGAACGTGGCGCACTGGCAGTTCACCGTGGTTGAACTGCCGTGGCCGGGTGAAAAACGCTATCCGCACGAAGGCTGGGAGCATATCGAAATCGTCCTGCCGGGTGAGCCGGAAACGTTGAACGCGCGCGCCCTTGCCCTGCTGTCAGACGACGGGTTAAGCAAGCCGGGGATTTTTGTGAAGACGAGCTCACCGAAAGGCGAGCACGAGCGTCTTCCTAACCCGACGCTGGCCGTGACGGACGGGCAGGTGACCGTGAAATTTCATCCATGGACCATTGAGCAGATCGTTGCCAGCGAAGCCTGAGAGTTGTGATTCGCCGCTGAGACCCGAAACGAGAGGCGTGCCATGATGGCGTGTTAAGCTGATTTAAGGAGGAGTAGATGGCGCTGCTGGAGATTTGTTGTTACAGCGTGGAGTGTGCCCTTACGGCGCAACAGATGGGAGCTGACCGTATCGAACTGTGCGCGGCCCCGAAAGAAGGGGGGTTAACGCCTTCATACGGCGTGTTGAAGTCTGCCCGCCAGGCCGTCACCATTCCGGTCCACCCGATTATTCGTCCTCGCGGCGGCGATTTTTGTTACACGCCGGGCGAGTTCAGTGCCATGCTTGAAGATATCGCCCTTGTTCGTGACCTGGGGTTCCCCGGTCTGGTGACCGGCCTGCTTGATGAAGACGGTCACGTCGATCTGCCGCGGATGCGCCAGGTGATGGATGCCGCTAAAGGGATGGCCGTCACTTTTCATCGCGCGTTTGATATGTGTAAAGATCCGCTTCAGGCCTTTGAAACGCTTGGAGAACTTGGCGTGGCGCGCGTTCTGACATCGGGACAGCAGTCTTCGGCTGAAAAAGGACTGCAATTAATTACGGAACTAAAAGCACATTCCGGTGTTCCAATAATAATGGCGGGTGCGGGAGTCCGTGCCAGCAATCTGGAACGGTTTTTAAACGCCGGGGTGGAAGAGCTTCACAGCTCTGCGGGGAAATGGATACCTTCACCCATGCGTTATCGCAATACAGGGCTGTCAATGTCGACGGATGCTGAAGCGGATGAGTATTCACGCTATGGCGTAGAGGGAGAGTCGGTTGCGGAAATGAAGTCGCTGATTGAGCGTCATCACGTGTAGCAACGTACCGATTTTTACCGCGCATCATGTCGCCCAATATGATGCTTGCTTGTACCAGGCCCCTGCCAATTACACAGGGGCCTTTTTTTATCCCCTCACACTAACCCTCTCCCCATAGGGGAGAGGGGACGGCTCGGTGCGGTTTTTCTCCCTCGCCCCTATGGGGAGAGGGCCGGGGTGAGGGGAAAACTACGGCTTGGTCGCAATCAACACCGCACGCATCGGGGCCGGATAGCCTTCGATGGTTTTGCTGTGGTCGGTCGGATCGAGGAACTGCTCCAGCGATTCGGTGATCATCCAGTCGGTGCGGCGCTGCTCTTCGATAGACGTTACGCAAACATCGGCAATGCGCACATCCACAAATCCGCACTTCTCCAGCCAGTTTTTCAGCGCCAGCGCGGACGGGATGAAGTAAACGTTGCGCATCTGCGCGTAGCGATCGCCCGGCACCAGAACGGCATGTTCATCGCCTTCGATCACCAGCGTTTCCAGCACCAGCTCGCCGCCGCTAACCAGCTGATCTTTGAGCTGCCACAGGTGTTCAAGCGGGGAACGACGGTGATACAGCACGCCCATGGAAAACACGGTATCAAAGGCTTTCAGGGCCGGCAGCTGTTCTATACCCAGCGGCAGCAGGTGCGCGCGCTGGTCGTTACCAAGCAGTTTACGCACCGCCTCAAACTGGCACAGGAACAGCTGCATCGGGTCAATACCGACCGCCAGATGGGCCCCTGCGCCAATCATACGCCACATGTGGTAACCGCTGCCGCAGCCTACGTCCAGAATGGTGCGCCCGGTCAGGTCGGAAAGGTGTGGCAGTACGCGATCCCACTTCCAGTCTGAGCGCCACTCGGTATTGATGTTCACGCCGTACAGCGAGAATGGCCCTTTGCGCCACGGCATTAAATTACGCATCAGCGTTTCGATGCGGTTGATCTGCCCGGCCGGGAGCGGCTCTTCGCTCTCGGCGGTTACGCTGTGCAGAAGATCCAGACGATGCGGCGTCAGTTCCGGCAGATACTCCACGGCATTTGACCACTGCTTTAACAGGCCGTGCTGCTGATCGCGCTGCCAGGCGGCAATCTGCGCCGGCAGTGTCTCCAGCCAGTGGGAAAGATGGTTTTTAGCAATCAGCTGATAGAAGTTGCTGAATTCAATCATGCCGCATCTCCCGCTTTCAGCGCCACCAGCGAACCAAAGTTAAAGCACTGGAACCACAGTTCGCTGTGCTCAAACCCGGCTTTCTGCAGGCGTGCTTTGTGGGTTTCCACGGAGTCCGTCAGCATCACGTTTTCCAGCATGCTGCGCTTCTGGCTGATCTCCAGCTCGCTGTAGCCGTTCGCCCGTTTGAAATCGTGGTGCATGTTGAACAGCAGCTCGCCTACTTTGGCATCCTCAAAGCTGAATTTCTCAGAAAGCACCAGCGCGCCGCCGGGATTCAGCCCCTGATAAATTTTGTCCAGCAGCAGCTGACGGTCTTCAGGCACCAGGAACTGCAGGGTAAAATTCAGTACCACCATCGAGGCGTTGTTAATCTCGATCTCACGGATATCGCCTTCCACCACGTCCACCGGTACGGGGGCTTTATACGCGTCAATATGGCGACGGCAGCGCTCCACCATGGCCGGGGAGTTATCCACGGCAATGATGCGGCAGCCTTCGTGATGAACGTTACGACGTACCGACAGCGTTGCCGCGCCGAGCGAGCAGCCCAGGTCGTAGACCTGCGTGCCGGGTTGAACGAAGCGCTCAGCCAGCATGCCGATCATAGAGATAATATTGGAATAACCGGGAACAGAGCGCTGGATCATATCCGGGAAGACTTCGGCTACCCGTTCATCGAAGGTCCAGTCGCCCAGGCTGGCGATAGGCGCGGAAAAAAGCGTGTCGCGATCTGACATAACGTAAAAATCCGGGAAAAATAAAGTGGCGTATTGTGCGCTAACGGAGGGAGAAAACCAACTCCCACGGCATATACCACAGGTTAGCCAGCACCATCAGCAAAAGCGAACACCATGTCGCGCTCATGCCGGAACGACGCCAGCGGAATAAGCGGTGGTGGAAGCCATAATAGTGCATTAGCCGGCCAGCTATCAGCAGCAGACCGCAAATATGCACCATCCAGGTTTCCGCGCCATTCATCTCCATAAACAGCAGCAGGATGAGGGCCACGGGAATATATTCAACCGCATTACCGTGAATGCGGATAGCGCTTTGCAGTTCGGAGAAACCGCCGTCGCCATAAGAGACGCGGTACTGCATTCTCAGGCGCACAACATCAAATGAAAATTTAATCAGCAGTAATGCACCTAACACCGCATACAGCGCGCTGACCATACTAACTCCCTGTTTTTGGCAGATGGCACTTCACTATGATAGGGGGTGATATCAGAAAAGAGAAGATTGTTGTGGGATGGACGGCGCGCTGCCCACGGACGGCACCGCAGCCTGCAAGGCCTGCCACAGAGCATCGACCAGTTCGGGTGCCTGAGCGATATCCGGCGTGTGTAAAAAGAGGTACGGCGTGGTGGTGTGTTCCCAGTTTGCGAGTTTTTGCAGCCAGACGGCGAACATCGCCTGATTTTGCTCCATGTTATCGCTGCCGATGAACCGAACCATCGGATTCTGCGCGGTCACGATGGCGTGGACCGGTACTTTCGGTTTTTTACGCTGAGCTTCAACGATCGCCTCGTTATGCGGTACCGCGCTGTGCACCGGGCGGCTATCGAGGATCACCCGGTTTACGGAACGTTCAAGCAGGCCGCGGTTGAGCGCTCTTTCTGCTTCGCCCTTCGCAAAGAAGTCCTGGTGTCGGACTTCCACGCCGTAGGTGAATTCACCGGGCAGGGCATCCAGGAACTGCCAGAGCGCAGGCAGGTCGCGCGGGGCAAACGTGGCGGGAAGCTGGAGCCAGTATTGCCCAATGCGGTTCGCCAGCGGCGACATGCGCGTGAAAAACTCTTCCGTTAAGTCCCCGCAGTTTCGCAGCGCGGCCTGGTGGGAAATGGTCGCCGGAAACTTAAAACAGAAACGGAAATCGTCGGTCGTTTGCTCTCGCCAGCGTTCGACAATCTCGGCTTTGGGAAGCGCATACAGGGTGGTATTACCCTCGACGCAGTTGAAGTGTCGGGCATACTCTTCAAGGCTGGTGATGCCCAGGCGCACCCATTTCGGGTGCGACCACTGGGGAAGGCCCACGTACATCATAGCGCGCTTAAAATCTCATCCGTACTGCGCACGCGTCCGATGCGCGGGAAGATGTGGGTCATGCTGCCCCGATGCTGTTCTGCGGAGGCCGCGCTGCAGGCATCTTCGGCAATCACCAGGTTAAAGCCCAGCTCCCAGGCGTTACGGGCGGTCGATTCCACGCCGATGTTGGTGGAAATGCCGCACAGAATAATGGTGTCGATACCGCGGCGGCGGAGTTGCAGCTCCAGATCGGTCCCGTAGAAGGCGCCCCACTGACGTTTGGTCACTTCGATATCGCTGTCGCGTTTGCCCAGCGACACCGGGTACGTCCACCAGTTATCCGGCAGGGCATGCGCGGGCGCCTGGGCATCAACGGGCTGTTTTAACGCCTCGGCGAAATCAGCGGACCAGCCGACGCGCACCATGACTACAGGGGCACCGCTGGCGCGGCATTTCTCGGCCAGGCGAGCGGCGCGGCTGACCACATCATCCGCAGCGTGCGGGCCACCGGCAAAGGGGAGGATCCCTTCCTGTAAATCAATCACCACAAGCGCGGTTTTGCGGGCATCAAGTGTTAACATCGTCACTCCAGGTAAATTAATCACTTTCGTAACACCTTACGACGTGATGACCTGTTATCGGTCGGATAATTTTGTTAATTTTTGTGAGAATGCGCAATAAGAGTGCAGCAAACGACCGTCTGGCGGTGGTTCGCTCTTATCGTCCGGCGGAATTTCCAGTATAATAGCCGCCTTTTTTCATCCAGTTGTGACATACAGAAAGCTGCGACATAGTAGCCTGCATACCAGGCGACATTTAGCCTGCGGCTAATTAAGGGATATCTCATGCGTACAGAATATTGCGGGCAGCTGCGCCAGTCCCACGTCGGACAGCAGGTTACCCTGTGTGGTTGGGTCAACCGTCGTCGTGATCTTGGTAGCCTTATCTTCATCGATATGCGCGACCGTGAAGGTATCGTTCAGGTGTTCTTCGACCCGGATCGCGCCGAAGCGCTGAAGCTGGCCTCCGAGCTGCGTAATGAGTTCTGCATTCAGGTCACCGGCACCGTGCGTGCGCGTGACGAGAAAAACGTTAACGCAGACATGGCGACGGGGGCCATCGAAGTGCTGGCGTCCGATCTGGTTATCATCAACCGTGCCGAAGCGCTGCCGCTGGATTCCAACCACGTCAACACTGAAGAAGCGCGTCTGAAATACCGCTACCTGGATCTGCGTCGTCCGGAAATGGCCCAGCGCCTGAAAACCCGTGCGAAAATTACCAGCCTGGTGCGTCGCTTTATGGATGACCACGGTTTCCTCGATATCGAAACCCCGATGCTGACCAAAGCCACGCCGGAAGGCGCGCGCGATTACCTGGTGCCATCCCGCGTTCATAAAGGCAAATTCTACGCGCTGCCGCAGTCACCGCAGCTGTTCAAACAGCTGCTGATGATGTCCGGCTTCGATCGCTACTATCAAATCGTTAAGTGCTTCCGCGACGAAGACCTGCGCGCTGACCGTCAGCCCGAATTTACCCAGATCGACGTGGAAACCTCCTTCATGACCGCCGAACAGGTGCGTGAGGTGATGGAAGCGCTGGTGCGTAGCCTGTGGAACGACGTGAAAGGCGTTGAGCTGGGCGATTTCCCGATTATGACCTTCGCCGAAGCGGAACGTCGCTACGGCTCCGACAAACCAGACCTGCGTAACCCGATGGAGTTGGTGGACGTGGCTGATCTGGTGAAAGCCGTTGAGTTCGCGGTATTCGCGGGCCCGGCTAACGATCCGAAAGGCCGCGTGGCGGCCCTGCGCGTACCGGGCGGTGCGGCGCTGAGCCGTAAGCAGATTGATGACTACGGCAACTTTATTAAGATCTACGGCGCGAAAGGTCTGGCCTATATTAAAGTGACCGAGCGTGCGAAAGGTCTGGAAGGGATCACCAGCCCGGTGGCGAAGTTCCTGAACGCGGACATCGTCGAAGCGATCCTTGAGCGCACCGGCGCGCAGGATGGCGACATGATCTTCTTCGGCGCAGACAACAAGAAAGTCGTTGCGGATGCGATGGGCGCGCTGCGTCTGAAGCTCGGCAAAGACCTGAACCTGACCGACGAAACTAAATGGGCGCCGCTGTGGGTTATCGACTTCCCAATGTTTGAAGACGACGGTGAAGGCGGCCTGACCGCGATGCACCACCCGTTCACCTCGCCGAAAGACATGACGGCGGCAGAGCTGAAAGCGGCACCGGAAGACGCGGTTGCGAATGCCTACGACATGGTTATCAACGGCTACGAAGTGGGCGGTGGTTCCGTGCGTATTCACAGCGGTGACATGCAGCAGACCGTGTTCGGCATTCTGGGCATTAACGAGCAGGAACAGCGCGAGAAGTTCGGCTTCCTGCTGGACGCCCTGAAATACGGCACGCCGCCGCACGCGGGCCTGGCCTTCGGTCTCGACCGTCTGACCATGCTGCTGACCGGCACCGATAACATTCGTGATGTTATTGCCTTCCCGAAAACCACTGCCGCAGCGTGTCTGATGACCGAAGCGCCAAGCTTTGCCAACCCGGCTGCGCTGGCCGAGCTGGGCATTGAAGTGGTGAAGAAGGAAGAGAAAAACTGATATGGCATATAAGCTTCCCGTTTCTGTCCTGGTGGTCATTTATGCAGAAGACACGAAGCGGGTGCTGATGTTGCAGCGGCGCGACGATCCTGATTTCTGGCAGTCGGTTACCGGCAGCCTGGAAGAGGGGGAGACCGCGCCGCAGGCCGCCGCGCGTGAAGTAAAGGAAGAGGTCACCATTGATGTTGCTCATGAGCAACTGACCCTGAAGGACTGTCAGCGCACGGTGGAGTTTGAAATTTTTAGCCATTTACGTCATCGCTATGCGCCGGGCATTGAGCGCAATACGGAGTCGTGGTTCTGTCTCGCGCTTCCCCATGAGCGGGAGATCGTGTTTACCGAACACCTGAACTACCGCTGGGTAGATGCGGCGGATGCCGCCGCGCTTACCAAGTCGTGGAGCAACCGGCAGGCGATTGAAGAATTTGTAATTAACGCGGCCTGAGAAGGCGCGATTTTTGGAGAACTTTTTATGGCAGGTCATAGTAAGTGGGCCAACACCAAGCACCGCAAAGCGGCACAGGATGCCAAGCGCGGTAAGATCTTTACCAAAATTATTCGCGAGCTGGTGACAGCGGCGCGTCTGGGCGGCGGCGATCCAGCTTCTAACCCGCGTCTGCGCGCGGCGGTGGATAAAGCGCTGTCTAACAACATGACGCGTGACACCCTGAACCGTGCTATCGCACGTGGCGTCGGCGGTGATGAAGACGCGAACATGGAAACCATCATTTATGAAGGTTACGGCCCTGGCGGTACTGCGGTGATGGTTGAGTGTCTGTCCGATAACCGTAACCGTACCGTTGCGGAAGTGCGCCATGCGTTCACCAAAACCGGTGGCAACCTGGGCACTGACGGTTCTGTAGCTTACCTGTTCAGCAAAAAAGGCGTCATCTCCTTCGAGAAAGGCGACGAAGATGCGATCATGGAAGCGGCGCTGGAAGCGGGTGCGGAAGACGTGGTGACCTACGATGATGGCGCCATTGACGTTTACACCGCCTGGGAAGAGATGGGCGCCGTGCGCGATGCGCTGGAAGCCGCTGGCCTGAAAGCGGACAACGCTGAAGTCTCAATGATCCCGTCTACCAAAGCGGACATGGATGCGGAAACCGCACCGAAACTGCTGCGTCTGATCGACATGCTCGAAGACTGCGACGACGTGCAGGAAGTGTACCACAACGGTGAAATCTCTGATGAGGTTGCAGCGACTCTCTGATGAGAGCCTGTAAACCGTTTACGGGAGACGCGTGATGTCGATTATCCTCGGGATTGACCCCGGCTCGCGCGTCACCGGCTATGGCGTTATCCGTCAGGTGGGACGCCAGCTAACCTACCTCGGCAGTGGCTGTATTCGTACTAAAGTGGACGATCTGCCGTCGCGCCTGAAGCTCATCTACGCGGGGGTGTCGGAGATCATCACCCAGTTTCAGCCGGACTATTTCGCCATCGAGCAGGTCTTTATGGCGAAAAACGCCGATTCAGCGCTAAAGCTGGGTCAGGCGCGCGGCGTTGCCATCGTCGCTGCCGTGAACCAGGATTTGCCGGTATTCGAATATGCGGCAAGACAGGTCAAGCAGACGGTGGTGGGCATCGGTAGCGCGGAGAAAAGCCAGGTGCAGCACATGGTGCGTACCCTGCTGAAGCTTCCCGCGAACCCGCAGGCCGACGCAGCCGATGCGCTGGCGATTGCGATTACCCACTGCCACGTCAGCCAGAACGCGATGCAGATGAGCGAGTCGCGGCTCAACCTGGCGCGAGGCAGGTTACGATAATCAGAAATCAGGCTGGATGTTTATCCAGCCTTTTTTTATTATGTCGGCAGTTAATTTCTTCCAGAACGCAGGAGCGTCACGTGATAGGCAGACTCAGAGGCATCATTATTGAAAAACAACCCCCGTTAGTGCTGCTGGAAGTGGGTGGCGTGGGCTATGAAGTCCATATGCCGATGACCTGCTTCTACGAGCTGCCGGACGCGGGCAAAGAGGCGGTTGTCTTTACTCAGTTTGTGGTGCGTGAAGATGCTCAGCTGCTCTACGGCTTCAACAACAAGCAGGAACGCACCCTGTTCCGCGAGCTGATTAAAACCAACGGCGTCGGGCCGAAGCTGGCGCTGGCGATTTTGTCCGGTATGTCAGCCCAGCAGTTTGTGAATGCCGTTGAGCGCGAAGATCCTGCGGCGCTGATTAAGCTTCCGGGCATCGGTAAGAAAACCGCAGAGCGTTTGATAGTCGAAATGAAAGACCGCTTTAAAGGTCTGCACGGCGATCTGTTCACCCCGGCGGCCGATTTGGTTCTGACCTCCCCGGGCGCGCCTGCCTCTGATGATGACGCCGAGCAGGAAGCGGTTGCCGCGCTGGTGGCGCTGGGCTATAAACCTCAGGAGGCCAGCCGCATGGTGAGCAAAATTGCCAAACCGGATGCCAGCAGTGAAACCCTGATTCGTGAAGCGCTGCGCGCTGCATTGTGAGGTAAAGGATGATTGAAGCAGATCGCCTGGTATCGGCAGGCACCCTTCAGGCAGAAGACGTGGTGGATCGCGCGATCCGCCCTAAGCTGCTTGATGAGTATATCGGCCAGCCGCAGGTACGTTCCCAGATGGAGATTTTCATCCAGGCGGCAAAGCTGCGCGGCGATGCACTCGATCACCTGCTGATTTTTGGCCCGCCGGGGTTAGGGAAAACCACCCTGGCGAATATCGTCGCCAACGAAATGGGCGTTAATCTGCGCACCACCTCCGGCCCGGTGCTGGAGAAAGCGGGCGATCTGGCGGCGATGCTGACCAACCTTGAACCGCATGACGTGCTGTTTATCGACGAAATCCACCGCCTGTCTCCGGTGGTGGAAGAGGTGCTCTATCCTGCGATGGAAGATTACCAGCTGGATATCATGATTGGCGAAGGCCCGGCCGCGCGCTCTATCAAAATCGATCTCCCTCCGTTTACCCTGATTGGCGCCACGACCCGTGCCGGATCGTTGACCTCTCCGCTGCGCGACCGCTTCGGTATCGTTCAGCGTCTGGAGTTTTATCAGGTGCCGGACCTGCAGCATATCGTTGGCCGTAGCGCGCGCTATATGGGGCTGGATATGAGTGAAGAGGGCGCTTTTGAAGTGGCGAAGCGTTCGCGCGGGACGCCGCGTATTGCCAACCGCCTGCTGCGTCGCGTGCGTGACTTTGCCGAAGTGAAGCATGATGGCACCATTTCGGCAGAGATTGCCGCCCAGGCGCTGGATATGCTTAACGTCGATGCCGAAGGCTTTGACTATATGGACCGCAAGCTGCTGCTGGCGGTGCTGGATAAGTTCTTTGGTGGCCCGGTTGGCCTGGATAACCTGGCGGCGGCGATCGGTGAAGAGCGTGAGACGATTGAAGATGTGCTGGAGCCGTATCTGATCCAGCAGGGCTTCTTACAGCGCACGCCGCGTGGCCGAATGGCGACGGTGCGGGCGTGGAATCATTTTGGTATCACCCCACCGGCAATGCCGTAACGATGAGCAGGCGGGATGTTAAATTCCGCCTGCGACGCTGACCGATTATTCACCTCATCCGATTTTCCCATCAATATTATTTTGGATAAATTTATCATCCATATCATTTGAGATAATTCACTCATTTTATCTACTATGAATTTATAGCGATACCCAAGCTATAAATGAATTTTATTTACCCTATCAGGAATAACAAAATGAAATTAATGAAGGCAATATCTATTGCCGCTTTGACTATGGCGGCTATATCTGGCGTAGCGAATGCCGCTATTTCAGGAACCCAAACATGGAAAATGGTAGATCAGAGACTTGAAAATACCAGTAACGGACAAAAACTGTGTATGACTGGCGCTGGCCTGGAGCAGGCGACGATGGAAGAGTGTGGTTCTAATCCAGCTATGCAGAATATACGTGAGCCCAATTTCGCTCTTGGTGGGACTCTGATACTGGATGAACATCCATATTATGTGTTCGGACCAATAGATAATAAAATCTATTTAGTCCAAAATGACACTTCCGCGCCTCATTGGAACCATGTTAACGGACAGATGATAACAAGTGATTATGAAGGTCATGAGAAATGTCTTGATATTGAAGGCGGTATAAATGTCCCAGGCGCCAAATTGTATTTAGCAACTTGTACTAATAAATAAAATAAGCACCGATAATTTCATCGGTGCTTATTTACGTGTGCGCCCGACATGGGCGCACTCCTGCGGGTGGAAGTCTCGCCATGAGTTGATCACAGGACATGAAGCGAAACGCCAGCCTCTGTGGTGGTGGTAATCGCTTATTCAGGCATTCGGTTGTTTTTTCATCATACTAAAAATAAACAACACCGCCGCACACAACACCACCGACGGCCCCGCAGGCGTGTCATAGAATGCTGAAAAGGTTAATCCGCCCGTTACCGCAATCATCCCGATAATCACGGCCACACCGGCCATCTGCTCCGGCGTGCGGGCAAAACGACGTGCCGTGGCGGCAGGGATAATCAGCAGCGACGTAATAATCAGCGCCCCGACGAACTTCATCGCCACGCCGATGGTTAATGCCGTCACCAGCATCAGCAGCAGCTTAACCCGCTGCAGCTTCACGCCGTCGACGAAGGCCAGATCCGGGCTGACGGTCATCGCCAGCAGGTTACGCCACTGCCAGAGCAGAATACCGAGTACCACCACCACCCCGATGGCGATGGAAATTAAATCTTCCGGCGTCACGGCAAGCAGATCGCCAAACAGATAGGCCATCAGGTCGACGCGGATATTCGACATCAGGCTTACCACCACCAGACCCAGCGAGAGCGCGCTGTGGGCCATGATGCCAAGCAGCGTATCAATGGCGAGGTGCGGACGTTTCTCCAGCCAGACCAGCCCGGCTGCCAGCAGCAGGGTGACAACAATCACCGCGTAGAAGGGATTAACGTCCAGCAGTAAACCAAAAGCCACGCCCAGCAGGGAGGCGTGCGCGAGGGTATCCCCGAAATAGGACATTCTGCGCCATACCACAAACGAGCCGAGTGGACCCGCGGCGCAGGCAAGCATAATCCCGGCCAGCCAGCCGGGCAGTAATAGTTCAATCATGAGTGTCCATTTCCCCGGCGCAGGACAATTCGTCCCTGTAAATCATGGCGGTGATTATGATGATGACGGTAAATACCCAGCTGTTCAGCGCCGCGAGGGCCAAACATGGAGATAAATTCCGGGTGCATCGAGACCACTTCAGGCGTGCCGGAGCAGCAAATATGATGGTTAAGGCACAGCACTTCGTCCGTTTTCGCCATCACAAGATGGAGATCGTGGGAGACCATCAGCACGGCGCAGTTCAGTTCGCGGCGCAGCTGGTCGATCAAATCATAAAGCGCGACCTGACCATTAACGTCCACACCCTGGGTTGGCTCATCAAGCACCAGCAGCTGCGGGCTGCTCAGCAGCGCACGGGCCAGCAAAACGCGCTGCGTCTCACCGCCGGACAGCTTTTGCAGCGGTGCGTCGATAAGATGGCCCGCCTGCACGCGTTTCAGCGCCGGGAGAATATCGGCTTTACGCGTGCCGGGGCGCAGGCGCAGAAAGCGACTTACCGTCAGCGGCAGGGTGGCGTCCAGGTGTAATTTTTGCGGCACGTAGCCGATCCGCAATTTTTCCTCGCGCGTAATCACACCTTCGTCCGGTGTTACCAGACCCAGCACCACACGCACCAGAGTGGATTTACCAGCGCCATTAGGGCCGAGCAGCGTTAAAATTTTGCCGGGCTTGAGATCCAGCGATACGTCAGAGAGGACGCGGCGCTGGCCGAATGAGACCGAAATATTATCGAGAGAAACCAATGTCGTCATGTCAATTTAAGCTTGAAGAAGTCAACGGATGTTATAATATCACATTCCACGCATTCACTACGATGACTAGTCGCATTATGTTACATAAAAATACGCTTCTTTTCGCAGCATTATCCGCTGCCCTTTGGGGAACAACCGCACAAGATGTTAACGCTGCCGTTGTCGCTTCGCTTAAACCGCTTGGATTCATCGCATCGGCCATTGCCGATGGCGTAACGGAAACCCAGGTTCTGCTCCCGGATGGTGCATCCGAGCATGACTATTCCTTACGCCCGTCAGATGTAAAACGCTTGCAAAACGCGGACTTAGTTGTCTGGATTGGTCCGGAGATGGAAGCGTTTATGCAGAAATCGGCCAAACAGATTCCAGGCGAAAAACAGGTCGCGATTGCCGGGCTTTCCGGCGTGAAACCGCTGCTCATGAAAGGGGCGGATGACGACGGTGACGAACACGATCATCACGCTGCAGAGGGTGAAAAAGGTGATGGCGATCACCATCACGGCGAGTACAACATGCATCTCTGGCTTTCCCCAGAGATAGCGCGGCTTTCAGCGGTTGCAATCCATGACAAATTAGTGGAACTTATGCCGCAAAGTCGAGCCAAACTAGACGCCAACCTGAAGGATTTTGAGGCACAATTAGCCGCAACCGATAAGCAGGTGGGTAATGAGCTCGCACCGTTGAAAGGAAAAGGGTATTTCGTTTTTCATGACGCCTACGGCTACTACGAAAAACACTATGGTTTGACCCCGCTTGGGCACTTTACCGTCAACCCTGAAATTCAACCTGGTGCGCAGCGTTTACATGAAATCAGAACACAGCTGGTTGAGCAAAAAGCAACGTGCGTTTTTGCTGAGCCACAGTTCAGGCCAGCGGTCGTAGAAGCCGTGGCCAGGGGAACATCCGTGCGCATGGGAACCCTTGACCCGCTAGGTACGAACATCCAGTTGAGCAAAGCGAGCTATTCGCAGTTCCTCAGCCAACTGGCGAACCAGTATGCGAGCTGCCTGAAAGGAGATTAACGAGGAAGTGAATACGTGCAACAGATAGCCCGCTCTGTCGCCCTGGCATTTAACAATCTGCCTCGACCCCACCGCGTTATGCTGGGGTCGCTTACAGTTCTCACTTTAGCGGTCGCCGTCTGGCGGCCCTATGTTTACCACCCGAGTTCTGCCCCTATCATTAAAACCATCGAGCTAGAAAAGAGCGAAATTCGTTCTTTGCTGCCTGAAGCCAGCGAGCCTATCGACCAGGCCGCTCAGGAAGATGAAGCCATCCCGCAGGATGAGCTGGACGATAAAACCGAGAACGAAGCGGGGATCCACGAATACGTTGTCTCTACCGGTGACACGCTGAGCAGCGTGCTCAACCAGTACGGTATCGACATGGGCAATATCAGCCAGCTGGCGGCTGCGGATAAAGACCTGCGTAACCTGAAAATCGGGCAACAGCTCTCCTGGACCTTAACGGCGGATGGCGATCTCCAGCGTTTGACCTGGGAAATGTCCCGCCGCGAAACCCGCACCTACGATCGCACTGCAAACGGTTTCAAAATGACCAGTGAACTGCAGAAGGGCGACTGGGTGAACAGCGTGATGAAAGGCACTGTGGGCGGAAGCTTTGTTTCCAGCGCCCGTGATGCCGGCCTGACCAGCGCTGAAATCAGCGCGGTGATCAAAGCCATGCAGTGGCAGATGGACTTCCGCAAGCTGAAGAAAGGCGATGAGTTCTCCGTCCTGATGTCCCGCGAAATGCTGGACGGCAAGCGCGAGCAAAGCCAGCTGCTGGGCGTGCGTTTGCGCTCTGAAGGCAAAGATTACTACGCTATTCGCGCTGACGACGGCAAGTTCTATGACCGCAGCGGTACGGGCCTTGCGAAGGGCTTCCTGCGTTTCCCGACGGCGAAACAGTTCCGTGTCTCCTCTAACTTCAACCCGCGTCGTCTGAACCCGGTTACCGGGCGCGTTGCGCCACACCGCGGGGTAGACTTCGCGATGCCGCAGGGTACGCCCGTGCTGTCGGTGGGAGATGGCGAAGTGGTAATGGCAAAACGCAGCGGTGCAGCGGGTTACTACGTGGCTATCCGTCACGGTCGTACCTATACCACCCGCTATATGCACCTGCGTAAGCTTCTGGTCAAACCGGGCCAGAAAGTGAAACGCGGCGACCGTATCGCGCTTTCCGGCAACACCGGACGCTCTACCGGCCCACACCTGCACTATGAAGTGTGGATCAACCAGCAAGCCGTGAACCCGCTGACGGCGAAACTGCCGCGCACCGAAGGCCTGACAGGTAAAGATCGCTCCGATTACCTGGCGCAGGCGAAAGAGGTGATACCGCAGCTGAGCTTAAACTAAGCCTTTGTTGTGTGAAAAAAGCCGGTGTCAGTATGCACCGGCTTTTTGTTTTGTGCGTGGGCGACTGCCTCGCTACACTATCTGAATAATTTTTTGCGTCACCAGACCCTGGAACCAGCATGGAAACAAAAAAAAATAATATTGAATACATTCCTGAGTTTGAAAAATCCTTTCGCCACCCGCGCAACTGGGGCGCCTGGCTGGGGGTTTACACCTTTGCGGGCATCGCTATGCTGCCTGCCGCACTGCGCGATCCTGTTCTGGGGAAAATTGGCCGTCTGGCCGGACGTATGGGTAAAAGCGCGCGTCGTCGTGCGCAGATCAACCTCTATTACTGTTTTCCTGAAAAAAGCGATGCCGAGCGCGAGGCCATCATCGATGCGATGTACACCACCGCACCGCAGGCCATGGCGATGATGGCGGAGCTGGCTCTGAAAGGTCCGGAAAAAATCATCGAGCGCGTTGACTGGAAAGGGCTGGAAATCATCGACGAAATGCGTCGCAATGACGAAAAGGTGATTTTCCTCGTTCCTCACGGTTGGGGCGTCGACATTCCGGCGATGCTGATGGCCTCTCAGGGCCAAAAGATGGCGGCCATGTTCCATAACCAGGGCAATAAAATCTACGATTTTGTCTGGAATACCGTACGCCGTCGTTTTGGCGGACGTTTGCATGCGCGAAACGATGGTATTAAGCCGTTTATTCAGTCCGTACGTCAGGGGTACTGGGGCTACTATCTGCCGGATCAGGACCACGGACCCGAGCATAGCGAGTTTGTCGACTTCTTCGCTACCTACAAAGCAACGCTCCCCGCGATTGGCCGCCTGATGAAGGTCTGTCGCGCTCGCGTGATCCCGCTCTTCCCGGTTTACGACGGTAAAACGCATCGTCTGAGCATTGAAGTCCGTCCGCCGATGGACGATTTGCTGACTGCGGACGATCGCACCATCGCACGTCGTATGAATGAAGAGGTGGAACTGCTGGTGGGGCCGCATACCGAACAGTACACGTGGATACTGAAGCTGCTGAAAACGCGTAAGCCGGGAGAGACGGAACCCTATAAGCGTAAAGAGCTGTACCCGAGGAAATAAAATACCGTCACCCCTCTCCCCATAGGGGAGAGGGGATCGGATCTTACTCTACGGTCAGTACGCGAGTGGTGTTGGTTGAGCCGATGGTGCTCATCACGTCACCCTGGGTCACGATGACGATATCACCGGACACCAGGTAACCTTTATCGCGCAGCAGGTTCACGGCATCGTGCGCGGCAGCTACGCCGTCATTGGTGCTGTCGAAGTGTACCGGCGTCACACCGCGGTAGAGCGCTGTCAGGTTCAGCGTACGCTCGTGGCGTGACATGGCGAAGATCGGCAGGCCGGAGCTGATGCGAGAGGTCATCAGCGCGGTGCGGCCAGATTCGGTCATGGTGATGATCGCCGTAACGCCTTTAAGATGGTTGGCCGCGTACATGGCGGACATTGCAATCGCTTCTTCCACATTGTCGAACTGGATATCCAGACGGTGCTTGGAGACGTTAATGCTTGGGATCTTCTCCGCGCCCAGGCAGACGCGCGCCATTGCGGCCACGGTTTCTGCCGGATACTGGCCCGCCGCGGTTTCCGCTGAGAGCATGACCGCATCGGTACCGTCCAGCACGGCGTTAGCCACGTCCATGACTTCCGCACGGGTTGGCATTGGGTTGGTGATCATGGATTCCATCATCTGGGTGGCGGTGATCACCGCGCGGTTCAGCTGACGTGCGCGACGAATCAGCGCTTTCTGGATACCGACCAGCTCAGGGTCGCCGATTTCCACGCCCAGATCGCCACGGGCAACCATCACCACGTCAGAGGCAAGGATCACATCGTCCATGGCATCCTGATCGCACACGGCTTCCGCGCGTTCAACCTTAGCGACGATTTTGGCATCACAGCCCGCGTCGCGGGCCAGGCGGCGCGCATAGTTCAGATCTTCACCACAGCGTGGGAAAGAGACCGCCAGGTAGTCAACGCCGATCTGGGCCGCGGTTACGATGTCCGCTTTGTCTTTCTCGGTCAGGGCTTCCGCTGAGAGGCCGCCGCCCAGTTTGTTGATGCCTTTATTGTTGGAGAGCGGGCCGCCGACGGTGACTTCGGTGAACACCTTCATCCCCTGAACTTCCAGAACCTTCAGCTGGACGCGACCGTCGTCGAGCAGCAGGATATCGCCAGGCACCACGTCAGCCGGCAGGCCTTTATAGTCGATCCCGACTCTCTCTTTATCGCCTTCGCCTTTGCCGAGGTTGGCATCCAGCAGGAATTTGTCGCCGATATTGAGGAAAACTTTACCTTCTTTAAAGGTTGATACGCGAATTTTTGGACCCTGCAGGTCGCCGAGGATTGCGACGTGGCGGCCCAGCTTAGCGGCGATCTCACGCACTTTATCGGCACGCAATTTATGGTCTTCTGGTGTACCGTGAGAAAAGTTCATACGCACCACGTTGGCGCCAGCGGCGATAATTTTTTCGAGATTATTATCGCGATCGGTGGCCGGGCCTAAGGTGGTTACGATCTTGGTTCTGCGAAGCCTTCTGGACATGTAATACTCCGTTGACTGAAACAACTTTGGTGTTGCGTGAACATAGAATCGGCCTTCATCTGCCGCAAGGCAGCAAAGAGGGGACCGAATGCCGAAAATCATTACATCGTAATTATTGGTTACGTCTTCGTTATCTACTTCAGGGAACATCGCTCTTTATAAGCAATTCTTTATCAAAACGCGATTCCTTCAGCGCTTCCTTGACTCGCTTCAAGTTATCCCGGAATTTTGCGCCCCGGCGTAAGGTAAAACCGGTCGCCAGCACGTCGATTACCGTGAGCTGCGCCAGACGGGACACCATCGGCATATACATGTCGGTATCCTCAGGGACATCCAGCGTAATGGCGAGCGTCGCCTCGCGCGCCAGCGGCGTGCCGGCGGTGGTGAGGGCGATCACCATGGCATCGTTTTCACGGGCCAGCTGCGCTAGCTCAACCTGGCTTTTGGTGCGGCCAGTGTGCGAAATCAGTACCACGACGTCATCCTCACTGCAATTCATACAGCTCATGCGTTGCAGCACAATGTCATCGGAATAAATAACCGGTACGTTAAAGCGGAAGAATTTATTCATGGCGTCGTGCGCCACGGCGGCTGACGAGCCAAGTCCGAAGAACGCAATTCGCTTGGCCTGGGTGAGTAAATCCACCGCGCGGTTCACTGAACTCATATCCAGACTTTGGCGAACGTGATCGAGCGTGGCCATGGCCGACTCAAATATTTTCGCCGTGTAGGCATCTACGCTGTCGTCTTCATCCACATTACGATTAACATAGGGTGTGCCGTTCGCCAGACTTTGTGCCAGATGCAGTTTAAAATCAGGAAAGCCGCGCGTTTCCAGACTACGGCAGAAGCGGTTGACCGTCGGTTCACTGACGCCAGCTTCCTGAGCCAGAGCGGCGATGCTTGAATGAATTGCCTGAGCGGGCGCGGCCAGAATGACTTCAGCCACTTTTCGCTCGGATTTGCTAAGGTGTTCCAGTTGATACTGGATTTTTTCAAGCATGTTCATTGTTAACAAGGCGCTCGTGGGGGTGGAAACGATTTCACGCATTGATGAAATCTTGATTCGATTAGCCGATATTACCCCTGTGGCTTCCATAAAGGGTAACAGTCGACAAGATAATGTTGTTGTTTTTTTTCATTACTTGATCGATGTCGGGTTTTGCTATGACCCTGTTGCGCAAATTATCGACGGCTGTTGCGTCATTACGTCGCCGTAATTGGCTGAATGGCGAAAAATCGCCGTATCGCACGAGACGATAAGCGCTAATGGTTTCGGGAATGACGTAAAAGCAGTACAGTGCATTGTAATAAAATTACAACGATACCTGGCAGAAGCACCAGGTGATCCAACTGAGGAGAATGACATGGCGGTAACGCAAACAGCCCAGGCATGTGACCTGGTCATTTTCGGCGCGAAAGGCGATCTTGCACGCCGAAAATTGCTGCCTTCCCTGTATCAACTGGAGAAAGCGGGCCAAATTCATCCGGATACGCGTATCCTGGGTGTAGGGCGCGCCGACTGGGACAAGGACGCTTATACCAAAGTCGTCCGCGAGGCGCTCGAAACTTTCATGAAGGAAAAAATTGATGAAAGTTTGTGGGATACCCTGAGCGGTCGTCTCGATTTCTGCAACCTGGACGTCAATGACGTTAGCGCGTTTTCCCGTCTGGGTGCCATGCTGGATCAGAAAAACCGTGTCACCATTAACTATTTCGCCATGCCGCCAAGCACCTTTGGCGCCATCTGCAAAGGTTTGGGTGAAGCGAAGCTGAACGCCAAGCCGGCGCGCGTGGTGATGGAGAAGCCGCTGGGTACGTCGCTGGCGACCTCGCGTGAAATCAACGACCAGGTAGGCGAGTTCTTTGAAGAGTGCCAGGTCTACCGTATCGACCACTATCTTGGTAAAGAGACGGTACTGAACCTGCTGGCGCTGCGCTTCGCTAACTCCCTCTTTGTGAACAACTGGGACAACCGCACCATCGACCACGTGGAGATTACCGTGGCGGAAGAGGTGGGGATTGAAGGTCGCTGGGGTTACTTTGACCAGGCCGGCCAGATGCGCGACATGATCCAGAACCACCTGCTGCAAATTCTGTGCATGATTGCCATGTCTCCACCGTCTGACCTGACGGCTGACAGCATCCGCGACGCCAAAGTTAAAGTGCTGAAGTCGCTGCGCCGCATCGATCGTTCCAACGTGCGCGAGAAGACCGTGCGCGGCCAGTACACCGCCGGGTTTGCGCAAGGCAAAAAAGTGCCGGGCTATCTGGAAGAAGAGGGCGCGAACAAGACCAGCAACACTGAGACCTTTGTGGCGATCCGCGTGGATATCGACGACTGGCGCTGGGCGGGCGTTCCGTTCTACCTGCGTACCGGTAAACGTCTGCCGACAAAATGTTCCGAAGTTGTCGTCTACTTCAAAAACCCTGAGCTGAACCTGTTCAAAGAATCCTGGCAGGAGCTGCCCCAGAATAAGCTGACCATTCGCCTGCAGCCGGACGAAGGGGTGGATATCCAGATCCTCAACAAAGTGCCGGGCCTGGATCATAAGCACAACCTGCAGACCACCAAGCTGGATCTTAGCTACTCCGAAACGTTCAACCAGACGCACCTGGCGGATGCTTACGAGCGTCTGCTGCTGGAAACCATGCGCGGTATCCAGGCGCTGTTCGTACGTCGCGACGAAGTGGAAGAGGCGTGGAAATGGGTCGACTCCATCACCGAAGCCTGGGCTGCCGATCAGGATGCACCAAAACCGTATCAGGCGGGTACCTGGGGGCCGGTCGCGTCGGTGGCGATGATCACCCGCGATGGTCGCTCCTGGAACGAGTTTGAGTAGGATTATTCACTAGCCCAAAAGTGTTATTTTACCGGTAACATGATCTAACACAGCTCGTGGCACAATTTTTATACTTTTAAGCTCCGCGTGGATTCACCCGCGGAGCTTTTTTTATTACACTGCCGGAAGTGATTTTGCCCCTGAGCTCCGGACAGCAAGCGTTTCAGCGTTGTTAACAACTGCCAGCGACTTTGTAAACTCCCGGGCCCGGACAGATAAATTAAAGGAGATTTTATGAATCCTGTATTGTTACGCGTAACACAACGCATTATAGAGCGCTCGAAAGAGACCCGTTCGGCCTACCTCGCCCGGATTGAACAGGCGAAGAGCAACACCGTTCACCGCTCCCAGCTGGCCTGCGGTAACCTGGCGCACGGCTTTGCCGCCTGCCAGCCCGATGACAAAGCCTCCCTGAAAAGCATGTTGCGTAACAATATCGCTATTATTACTTCCTATAACGATATGCTCTCCGCACACCAGCCCTATGAGGTCTATCCCAACATCATTCGCAAGGCGCTGCACAGCGTAAACGCGGTGGGTCAGGTCGCGGGCGGCGTGCCGGCGATGTGCGACGGTGTGACGCAGGGGCAGGACGGTATGGAGCTGTCACTGCTGAGCCGCGAAGTGATTGCAATGTCCGCGGCGGTGGGTCTGTCACACAACATGTTTGATGGCGCGCTCTATCTCGGCGTCTGCGACAAAATCGTCCCGGGCCTGGTGATGGCGGCGCTGTCATTTGGTCACCTGCCCGCCATCTTTGTGCCGTCCGGCCCGATGGCGAGCGGTCTGCCGAACAAAGAAAAAGTGCGCATCCGCCAGCTGTATGCGGAAGGGAAAGCGGATCGTCAGGCGCTGCTGGAGGCCGAAGCGGCCTCCTACCATGCGCCGGGAACCTGTACGTTCTACGGCACAGCCAATACCAACCAGATGGTGGTGGAGTTTATGGGGATGCAGCTTCCGGGTTCGTCCTTCATCCAGCCGGATGCGCCGCTGCGTCAGGCGCTGACCGAGGCCGCGGCCCGTCAGGTGACGCGTCTGACCGGAAACGGCAATGAATGGATGCCGATGGGAAAAATGGTCGACGAAAAAGTCATCGTCAACGGTATCGTCGCCCTGCTGGCTACCGGCGGTTCGACCAACCACACCATGCACCTCGTGGCCATGGCGCGCGCGGCGGGCATTCTGATTAACTGGGATGACTTCTCCGACATTTCCTCCGTGGTGCCGCTGATGGCTCGCCTGTACCCGAACGGCCCGGCGGACATCAACCACTTCCAGGCCGCTGGCGGCGTCCCGCTGCTGATGCGCGAGCTACTGAAAGGCGGTCTGCTGCATGAAGACGTGAACACCGTAGCCGGATTTGGCCTGCAGCGCTACACCCAGGAGCCGTGGCTGAACAACGGCGAGCTGGACTGGCGCGACGGGGCAACTGCGTCTCTGGATCCGCAGGTAATTGCCACTATCGACAAACCTTTCTCCCACCACGGCGGTACCAAGGTACTGAGCGGTAACCTCGGTCGTGCGGTGATGAAAACGTCTGCCGTGCCGGAAGAGAACCAGATTATCGAGGCCCCGGCGGTGGTGTTTGAAAGCCAGCACGACGTGTTGCCTGCCTTTGACGCCGGTCTGCTTGATAAAGACTGCGTGGTGGTGGTGCGTCACCAGGGGCCTAAAGCGAACGGCATGCCAGAATTACATAAACTTATGCCACCACTTGGTGTATTATTGGACCGCCGTTTCAAAATTGCGTTAGTGACCGATGGCCGCCTCTCAGGCGCATCCGGCAAAGTGCCTTCCGCCATCCACGTCACGCCTGAAGCCTACGACGGCGGCTTGCTGGCGAAAGTGCGCGACGGCGACATGATCCGCGTGAACGGCCAGACAGGCGAGTTAACCCTGCTGGTGGATGACGCCGAGCTGGCGGCACGTCAGCCCCATATTCCTGACCTGAGCGCATCGCGCGTGGGGACCGGACGCGAAATGTTCAGCGCGCTGCGTGAGAAACTCTCCGGTGCAGAGCAGGGCGCAACCTGTATTACGTTTTAAGACGACTTGATTTTAACGATCTGGCGAGAGAGAACTCTGATGAAAAACTGGAAAACAAGTGCAGAAGCAATCCTGACCACTGGCCCTGTCGTGCCGGTTATCGTGGTAAACAAGCTGGAGCACGCTGTACCGATGGCGAAAGCGCTGGTTGCGGGCGGCGTTCGCGTTCTGGAAGTGACCCTGCGTACCGCCTGCGCGATGGATGCCATTCGCGCCATTGCTAAAGAAGTGCCGGATGCCATCATCGGTGCGGGTACCGTTCTCAACGCGCAGCAGTTGGCGGAAGTAACCGAAGCTGGCGCACAGTTTGCCATCAGCCCGGGCCTGACCGAGCCGCTGCTGAAGGCCGCGACAGAAGGCACGATTCCTTTGATCCCGGGCATCAGCACCGTTTCAGAACTGATGCTGGGCATGGACTACGGTCTGAAAGAGTTCAAATTCTTCCCGGCAGAAGCTAATGGCGGTACTAAAGCGCTGCAGGCGATTGCGGGTCCCTTCTCTCAGGTACGTTTCTGCCCGACTGGGGGTATCTCTCCGGCGAACTACCGCGACTACCTGGCGCTGAAAAGCGTGCTGTGCATCGGTGGCTCATGGCTGGTACCGGCGGATGCGCTGGAAGCGGGCGACTGGGATCGCATCACGAAACTGGCTCGCGAAGCGGTTGAAGGCGCGAAGCAGTAACTTATTCGCAGCATGAAAAACGGGCCTTTCGGCCCGTTTTTTCTATCCTGCTATCTTAACGTTCGCTGCCGCCGCTTTTGCTCTTGCTACGGCCTCGTCAACCTTATCCCCGGTGGCTAACGCCACGCCCAGACGACGCGTGCCGTCGATCTCCGGCTTGCCGAACAGACGGACCTGCAGGCCTGCGCCAACCGCACCTTCGACGTTATCAAACGTCACATTCTGGCTGGTCAACTGTGGCAGGATCACCGCCGAGGCCGCCGGGCCGTACTGACGGATGCCGCCAACCGGCAGGTCGAGGAAGGCGCGCACGTGCAGGGCGAACTCTGAGAGATCCTGCGAAATGAGCGTGACCATCCCGGTGTCATGCGGGCGAGGGGAGACTTCGCTGAAAATCACCTCGTCACCGCAAACGAACAGTTCCACGCCGAACAGGCCGTAGCCGCCCAGGGCCAGAACGGTTTTACGGGCAATCTCCCGGGCACGCTCCAGCGCCAGGGGGCTCATCTGCTGCGGTTGCCAGGATTCGCGGTAATCGCCATCTTCCTGACGGTGACCTATCGGGTCGCAGAAATGGACGCCGTCCACGGCGCTGACGGTGAGCAGAGTGATTTCGAAATCAAACTTCACCACGCCTTCGACAATGACGCGACCGGCACCGGCACGGCCACCCTGTTGCGCATAATCCCACGCACTATCCAGCGCGCTGCTGTCGCGAATAAAGCTCTGACCTTTACCGGAAGAGCTCATCACCGGCTTAATGATGCACGGGTAGCCAATCTCCTCGACGGCCTGCAGGAATGCGGTTTTGTCGCCCGCAAAACGGTAGCGTGAGGTCGGCAGCCCCAGCTCCTCCGCCGCCAGGCGGCGAATGCCTTCACGGTTCATGGTCAGTTTTGCCGCTCTGGCGCAGGGCACCACGCGCTGGCCATCCTGCTCAAGCGCGATCAGCGTATCGGTTGCGATAGCTTCAATTTCCGGCACGACGTAATCCGGTTTCTCCTGCATGATGAGCGTACGCAGGGCATCGCCGTCCAGCATGTTAATCACATAAGAACGATGGGCGACGTGCATGGCGGGCGCGTCAGCGTAGCGGTCTACGGCAATCACTTCCACCCCTAAGCGCTGACACTCAATGGCGACTTCTTTACCCAGTTCACCCGATCCCAACAGCATCACGCGCGTCGCCGCAGGCCGCAGCGCGGTTCCTAAACGAGTCATAATATTCCCCCTGAAAAAGATGCGCGCAGTATAAACGAAAACGTTTGCGTCTGTCTTGCGCAGGGCAAAAAGGCAGATGAGAAATTTGCGCTTCTTTAGCCTTAGCGGACATTTCCTGACGCCTGCTCGCATACGCTGTGGAAAATGTTAACCGTTAAGCGAGGGAATCCATGTCAGGCTGGTTAAATCAACTGCAATCCATGTTAGGACAGAAAACGTCAGGTTCCGGCGAGCAGGGGCTGAGCAAGCTGCTGGTACCGGGGGCACTCGGCGGGCTGGCAGGACTGCTGGTTGCCAATAAATCCTCACGTAAGCTGCTGGCGAAGTACGGTACCGGCGCGCTGCTGGCCGGTGGTGGTGCCATCGCTGGCACCGTGCTGTGGAACAAATACAAGGATAAAGTGCGGGCGGCGCACCGCGATGAACCTCACTATGGCGAGCATACTTCTCCGCTGGATTTGCGCACGGAGCGGCTTATTCTCGCGCTGGTGTTTGCCGCCAAAAGCGACGGGCACATTGATGATAAAGAGAGAGCGGCTATCGAACAGCAGTTGCGCGAAGCCGGGGTTGAAGAGCAGGGCAGAACGCTGGTGGCTCAGGCCATTGAGCAGCCGCTCGATCCGCAGCGTCTGGCGCTGAACGTGAAAAATGAGGAAGAAGCGCTGGAACTTTATTTCCTCAGCTGTGCCGCCATCGATATCGATCACTTTATGGAACGCAGCTATCTCAACGCCCTCGGCGATGCGCTGAAAATCCCTCAGGACGTACGCGAAGGGATAGAAAAAGATATCCGGGAGCAAAAACAGACGCTACAGGGCTAACTCTCGCCCCGGTGGTCATGTTTCGCTTGCATCATGCGCGGGTTTTGCCAACCTTATAGGGTGTAAAACTCAAAAGAATGATGACATGCCACCGAAAGCCCGACGTACTCCTTATGCGATCGTCACGCATGGCGATACGCGTATAGATAATTACTACTGGCTCCGGGATGATTCGCGTTCCCGGCCAGAGGTGCTCGACTACCTGCACGAAGAAAACGACTATGGTCGCAAGGTCATGTCCAGCCAGCAGGCGCTTCAGGACCAGCTGCTGAACGAAATGGTGCAGCGCATTCCCCAGCGCGATATCTCCGCGCCGTGGACCAAAAACGGCTATCGCTATCGCCATATTTACGAGCCCGGCAACGAGTATCCCATCTATCAGCGACAGTCGGTATTAAGCGCCGAGTGGGATGAATGGGACATTCTGCTGGATGCGAACCAGCGAGCCGCCCACAGCGAGTTTTATACCCTGGGCGGCATGTCCATCTCCCCGGACAACACCATAATGGCGCTGGCGGAGGATTATCTCTCCCGTCGCCAGTACGGCCTGCGTTTTCGCAATCTGGAAACCGGCAACTGGTATCCGGAAATGCTGGAAAATGTCTCCCCGGATTTTGTCTGGGCGAACGATTCCGAGACGGTCTACTACGTCAAAAAGCATGCTTCCACGCTGCTGCCTTATCAGGTGTGGCGCCATACCGTAGGCACGGACTCAGCCGATGACGAGCTGGTCTATGAAGAGAAAGACGAAACGTTTTATGTCAGCCTGCATAAAACCTCCTCGCGCCACTATGTGATTATCTTCCTGGCCAGCGCCACCACCTCGGAAGTACTGCTCCTGGATGCCGAACTGCCTGATGCCCAGCCGCTCTGCTTCCTGCCGCGCCGCAAGGATCACGAGTACAGCCTGGATCACTTCCAGCACAGCTTTTATCTGCGTTCGAATCGCGAGGGCAAAAACTTTGGTCTGTACAAAACCAAGGTGCGCGACGAGCGCAAGTGGGAGGTGCTTATCCCCGCGCGGGATCAGGTGATGCTGGAAGGGTTCACGCTGTTTACCGACTGGCTGGTGGTGGAAGAGCGTCAGCGGGGGCTGACCAGCATCCGGCAGATCAACCGTAAAACGCGTGAGGTGATTGGGATTGCGTTCGACGATCCGGCCTACGTCACGTGGATCGGCTTCAACCCTGAACCCGAATCGTCGCGGCTGCGCTACGGCTACTCATCCATGACCACTCCGGATACGCTCTTCGAGCTGGATATGGATACCGGACAGCGCCAGGTGCTTAAGCAAACCGAAGTGAAGGGCTTTGATTCCGACAATTATCGCAGCGAACACCTGTGGGTCACCGCGCGCGACGGCGTTGAGGTCCCGGTTTCGCTCGTTTATCACAAGGCGCATTTTCAGAAAGGTAAAAATCCGATCCTGGTCTACGGCTACGGCTCCTATGGCTCCAGCATGGATGCCGACTTTAGCAGCAGCAGATTAAGCCTGCTCGATCGCGGCTTTGTTTTCGCTATTGCCCACATTCGCGGCGGCGGCGAGCTGGGGCAGCACTGGTATGAAGACGGGAAATTCCTGAAAAAGAAAAACACCTTCAACGACTATCTCGACGTCTGCGATGCGTTAATTGAACAAGGTTATGGCGATCCGCAGCTCTGCTTCGGCATGGGCGGCAGCGCGGGCGGAATGTTGATGGGTGCCGTCATCAATCAGCGCCCCGATCGCTTTAAGGGCATTGTTGCGCAGGTTCCGTTTGTTGATGTGGTGACAACCATGCTCGATGAGTCCATTCCGCTGACGACCGGGGAGTTTGAGGAGTGGGGTAACCCGCAGGATGAAGCCTATTATCGCTATATGAAAGAGTACAGCCCGTACGATAACGTGGAAGCGAAAGCGTACCCGCACATGCTGGTGACGACCGGTTTGCACGATTCACAGGTGCAATACTGGGAACCGGCAAAATGGGTGGCAAAGCTGAGGGAACTGAAAACCGATGACAACCTGCTGTTGCTCTGTACCGATATGGACTCCGGGCACGGGGGGAAATCGGGGCGATTCAAATCTTACGAAGGGGTGGCCCTGGAGTATGCCTTTTTGATTGGCCTGGCGCAGGATACGCTGCCAGGCCGCGCGCAGCGTTAAGCTTCGCCCAGATAATGTTTCAGGGTTAAGCGCAGTTCCGGGCTCATTTTGTCGAGGTTGTTGTACAGCCAGCGCAGATAGCCCGGATCTTTATCCGCAATATCCGATACCGCTCTCCCACGGTATTTGCCGAAGGTAAACGTCGTCAGCAGCGCAGGGCGGCCGGTGATGGTTGCCATATCATCCGGCGTCCAGCCGGAGGTATTCATAATGTCGATGAGCAGCGCGGCGGTGATATAGCAGTCATACAGGGCGCGGTGATGATGCAGCCCTTCAGGGGTTCTGACGCTGAGCTTGCGGGATTTATACAGCGCCATATTGCTGTATTTGATCCCCGGCCAGAGGCGACGCGCCAGCTTCATGGTGCAAATCCACTCCCCGGGCATTTCGGGGAGTACCCGGCGGTCAAAGCTGGCGTTGTGGGCAACGTACCACGGGCTGCCGTAGTAGTGCGGGATAACGTCCTCTATCCAGGGTTTATCCGCCACCATTGATTCTGTAATGCGATGGATAGCCATGGCCTGTGGGCTAATAGGGCGATCGGGACGCACCAGATGGCTCATCGGGTTGACTATTTTTCCATCAACCACGTCGACCGAGGCCACTTCCACAATTCCGCCCTGAAGATCGCAAGTTTCGGTATCAATGACGCGCAGCATGAAAATCTCCTGAGCTTAAAACGCTTAGCCTAAAGGAATGATATCGCCTTGCCAACCCTGTCCGTTGCGCGTGCCGGTCAACAGAAGCTCACCTTTATCCGCCCGAACGATCAGCTGGCCTTTTTCATCCCATAACGCGCTGCCCGCGCTGGCATTCGCCATTAATACCGCGATGGCATACCTGTGCGCAAAGCGCTGCAGGGTGTTGATAGACTGTCGCCAGCGGTAATCCCTCACCGACTGGCAGCTGGTGAAGAGCGTTGCCTGCGGATCAAGATTCGGGGAATCGCCTTGCTCGTCCATGATAGTGAGCTGTTTATCCCCCGGCACCAGGCTGGCGCCGCTCCCCTGAGGGTAACGCAGAATGCAATCGCGAGAGGGGGCAAACAGCGCGAGGCCTTTCTGGCGCCGACCGTTTCGTTCAACGGGAAGCCCTGCAATGAGGGTAATGCGGTAAAAATGGGCGGCGTTTAGCAATGGCAGTAGCTGAGCGTCTCCGGGCGGGGGCGGTAGTGCCGTGGTGCCCGGGCCCGTTAACGAGAGTTCCGGGAAGACCAGCAAATCGCACCGATGTTGTGCCGCTTCGGCAATGAAGTGGAGATGGTGCGCAACGTGGTCATCTACGCTATGGTGCTGCCCGCCATACTGTGCTGCCGCTATATTCCAATGTGACATCGTGACTTCCTTATACACTGAGTCGCAGGGATTAAAGAATAATCCTAATTTAACCAGGGTTTTCTTATCCTGCCAGATTCCGCGTAAGGAAGTGTAACGAGTCGTTAAGCTTATTTAACTTTCGGCTCGTATGGTAAGCGGGAGAGGTTGACCGAGGCGAGACGGTGGGCGATTAACCTTTCGCGAAACCAGTCACGCAGGTGGGCGGGTTGTTCCCGTTCGACCACTTCAGCCACGATGGGCATGTTGTAACGCTCTTTAAAGGCGACGCCAGCGGCAGCGAGATCGACATTCACTTTATCCATCTCGTCCTGAGGAAGGGCGGCCAGATTGATCTTCATTACCTTCTCCTTATTTTGCGGCGGCAACGTTACCGCGATTGCGTGACGATGACAAGCAGAGCGGGATGATCCTCGACTCGTTTATTATACAGCGTTATTCTTTAGCATACAGGCATAACAAAAAGGAATGATTGTGATGGGTTTTTCCTCTTCCCGCGCGGTATGTACGCTGGTTTTTCTGGCCTCAACGATACTTTCGCCCTCTGTACTGGCGCATGCGCATCTTAAGCAGCAAAGCCCGGCAGCAGACAGCCAGGTGGCGGCACCGCAGGTGCTTACGCTGAATTTCTCCGAAGGCATTGAGCCCGGATTTAGCGGCGTCGTGGTGACGGATGCACACAAGCAGGTGATCAAAACCGGTACCGCAACGCGAGACGAAAAGAACAAGGCACAGCTGACCGTTCCGCTGGAACAGACGCTGGCGCCGGGGGCTTACCGGGTGGACTGGCATGTGGTCTCCGTCGACGGACATAAAACCACAGGCAGCTATCACTTCAGCGTGAAATAGCATGCTGGCACTGTTATACGTGGGGTTGCGCTTTATCCATTTTGCGGCGCTGATGCTCGTTTTTGGCAACGCGCTTTACAGCGTCTGGTTTGCGCCTTCCGGGCTGCACCGCCTGATGGCCCGGCGTTTCCAGCTCCAGCAGAGGGTGGCGTCCATTGTCAGCCTGGCCGCTGCGATCCTGATGTTCATGCTTCAGGGTGGCTTAATGGGCAACGGCTGGGGCGATGTACTTAACCCGCAAATATGGCACAGCGTGCTGGGGACTCGGTTTGGCGGCGTCTGGCTGTGGCAAATCGTCCTCGGCGCCATCACCGTTGCCGCCGCGTGGCTCGCGCCGCTGAAAGGCTCGCGGCTGCTGCTGCTCGCTATGGGCCAGCTTATCCTTCTGGCAGGGGTAGGGCACGCGGCGATGAACGACGGTCCGGTGGGGGCGATACAGCGTCTCAATCATGCGGTTCACCTGCTGTGTGCCGCAACCTGGGTGGGTGGATTGTTGCCGCTGCTGTTCTGCATGCGTCTGGCTAAAGGGCGCTGGCAGAACGCGGCCATCTATACCATGATGCGTTTCTCGCGCGTGGGGCATTATGCCGTCGCGGGCGTGCTGCTCACCGGCGCGGTGAACGCGCTGTTGATTCTGGGCATCCATATTCCCTGGCAGTCTGGCTACGTGCAGTTTTTGTTGTTCAAATGTGCTCTCGTGGCGTTGATGGTGGCAATTGCGCTGGCAAATCGGTATTTTCTGGTGCCACGGTTCCGTCCGGATTCCGGGCGTGCACAACGGCTTTTTATCAGGATGACACAGGCAGAGGTGGTGCTGGGTGCGCTGGTTCTGGCAACGGTCAGTCTGTTTGCTACCTGGGAACCCTTCTGACAAGGTTAACTATTAAATGAAAAAGACAGTACTTTCACTCATATTGCTGACCTGCGCGGGAAGCGCTCTGGCGGCACCGCAGGTTATCACCGTCAGCCGTTTTGAGGTGGGCAAAGACAAATGGGCCTTCAATCGCGAAGAGGTGATGCTGACCTGCCGTCCGGGGCATGCGTTATACGCAATCAACCCGAGTACGCTGGTGCAATATCCGTTAAATGATACCGCAGAGCAGCAGGTTGCCAGCGGCAAGAGCAGCGGCCAGCCAATCAGCGTGATTCAGATTGATGACCCGGCCCACCCGGGGCAGAAGATGAGCCTGGCACCGTTTATCGAGCGCGCTGACAAGCTCTGCTGACGTTCAGGTTTCCAATAAAAAACCGCAGATGCTCGCGAAAGCACTGCGGTTTTTCACTTTTAATGATGCTCTAACGCTTTTTTTCAGTCCACTTTTGCTGTGGACTGGAAAACCTGGCGTCGTCATCTATTCTTAAAAGGCAAGGCGACTTAGCCTGCATTAATGCCAACTTTTAGCGCACGGCTCTCTCCCAAGAGCCATTTCCCTGGACCGAATACAGGAATCGTATTCGGTCTCTTTTTATCTGTATAAAAGTGAATAAGTTAACTCCGTTATCTTCTTTATACAGCGCATGCGTCCTGTGCGACTTCGTAAAACATAACACAACACAGCATGCGGAAGTCCAGCCCTTTTTGCCTGTTTTGTTAAATTTTTGTGAGTAGTCAGCGAAAGTCAGCGCTGTGCTTAAAAGCGGGACTTAACGGACGCTTCAATTTCATCAAGCAGTTCAAAGCGACGACGGTATTCAGCGCGTTTTTTACTCGCTATCTCGTCGAGGGATTTGCGCTCCACCTGCAGCGGAAGCTGCCAGCAGAAGGAGGAGATTTTTTTTCCGCCCAGAGAATCCCAGAATTCGTCATAGCTGGCGTGGAAATGACGACCTTTGCTGAGGCGATAGCGCAGCGCCCGGAAAACGTGCCCCTCATCGCTGACGGCAAAAATGGCCCGGACAGATGACTGTGCTGCCAGATGGAAAAGAACTTCCATCAGCACGCGCTTGGGGAACAGGCCATGGCAGGCGCGAGTTGCCAGTTTAATGGCATCCCGTGATACGCAGCGACGGGGTCCCTGAAGTCCGCCAATGACCATAACGGGCTGAGCATTGCTGCGGGCGACGCTAAAGGTCAGGCTGGCCAGCAGCGTATCCTCGTTGTCGCGCAGCCAGAGTGTGCTCTCACCTTCACGCTCGGCTTTGCCGGCTGAGGACGCATTAACCGTGTAGGTCACGCCGTCTTTTGCATGGAAGTGCGCAATGGGTTGTTCCTGCGGGCCGGTCAGCGCCTGGGCGAGACTGCTCTCTTTCAGGCTGTCAATCCAGTAATAGTGGTTAACGATAGCGTCAGCGCGATCGTTTGCCGTCAGACCGCGCATCAGGTACTGCCGATGGGTCTTGCTGGGCAACGTAATTTGCGCTGTCAGCAATTTGTCGAAATCGTCACGACCAGAGAGGGCTTCCAGCATACGGTGGGTGGAAGACCAGAACAGCAGCGAACGTAAAAGGAACTTCAGTCGGTAATCGCGCTTCCGCCAGATTGGCCCCGGAACGCGTTTGCCGTTCACCAGCTCGGAAATAATATTCGTGCGATGCGGATAGAACACATCGTTATGTAGCTGTGTATTAGACACGTGAAGACCTCTCGTTTTTTTCTACCCTTATTCTACGGAGCCTATAAAAAGGGATTAATAGCGTGAGGATCTTTATTTCTCTTTGGTTTACCGTTTGTTTGACTTGGTGAGGACCGCTCCCGTCTTTTTCATTTACTGACGCGGCTATACTGTTTAAGGGAGGCCTTATGTATCAGCGAATCGAAAGTGGAGAGTGGCGTCACGTCTGGGTTGTCAGTGACATACACGGTTGTTACCAGAGGCTCATGGAGGAACTGAAACGCCGTCATTTTAATCCTTATGAGGATTTACTTATTTCCGTTGGCGATCTGATCGATCGCGGTCCGGACAGCGTGAAATCATTACAGCTCATTAACGAGAAATGGTTTCGAGCCGTGCGGGGTAACCATGAGCAAATGGCAATAGATAGCCTGGATAATAATGATTTTTCGGTCTGGACGATGAATGGCGGAATGTGGTTTACGCGCCTTGAGCATGAGCAGCAGGCGCTGGCGAGAACGTTACTTAACGCCTGTCGGGAGCTGCCGCATATTATTGAGATAACCTGCGCAAATGGCCTTAATGTTATCGCTCACGCGGATTATCCGGCGGAGGAATACCGCTGGGAAAAACCGGTAAGCGCCCAGCGCGTGTTATGGGATCGCGACCGCCTGATGGGATTTATGGTGGGCAAAGGGCAGGGGATTAGCGGCGCGGATCATTTCTGGTTCGGCCATACGCCCGTCGACAGACGGTATGATTTTTCTAACCTGCACTATATTGATACCGGTGCGGTATTCGACGGTTACTTTACGCTGGCGCAGCTACAGTAATAAATAACCCGCCTTCGGGCGGGTTCTCTTAGGTCAGGCAAGACGCATGACCCAGGCATCGGTTTTACTATCGTAATGCTCACGGTAAAGAACAGAGTGTTCGCCATCAAGTATTGCCGGGACGCTGGTGTCTGCATCCCATGCATCGAGCTGCATGCACAAATCCGGGTCGGATTTGCAGGGAATACTTAACGTTCGATCGCCTTGTGCTTCGCCGCGCAGCTCTGCGTCGTCGATCTCAAAAGCGCCAATACGCACGCTGGTTTTCGTCATAGTGCTCTCCGGGTCGGTTGTCAAAATCTGGTATGACCAGTATGGGCATCCATTTTTGATCGTAGACAAGGAGAGCAAAATCGCCAGTAAAAAAATGCGCTTTTTTCAGGCAGTGCGATCGTTACCGGTAAACAGACGGCCATCGCGGACCAGCTCGCGTGGATAGCTATTTTTAAGCCTTGAGCCAACCTTTTTTGCCAGCCCCAGCGGGTATCCCTGATAGGTCACCACCACTTCATCAGCGGAAGGCGTGCCGTCAGGATAAACGTCGCGTCCACGGTACCACTCTTCAGCTTCCTGGTGCGTCAGGGCGAAAGTATTTGCATGCCCGGCAAGCGCGATGACCGCCTCGTGCTGCCAGCGATAGCCCTTATTGTGCACTTCCGCCAGGCGAATCCCGATACGGGAAAAACGCACTTTGCCAATCAGCGGCTCGATATTCGCCGGGAACAGCCATATCTCTTTGTCTCGCGTCCAGAGGCGCTGACTCTCATCCCAGTCCAGCCCAACCTTGCGGGCAGCGGCTTCAAGCTGCGCGGCATCGCGGCCTTTGAGCGGTGCAAACGGGAAATTGCCGACCTTGAATTTAGGGGCGGGGAGGGGAGCTACCGCCTGAGTTTTACGCAGGCGGGCCACGAAGAACCCTTCGCAGTCGTAAATCTGCGGGAATACGTGCAGGAAACCTTCCGGCGTGACCGCCTTCTGTGCCGAGGCGAACAGATCGTTAAGCGGCATGAACTCAACGGCATCCGGGTATTGCGCTTTCAGCCACAGGCAGACGTCTTCGTTTTCATCCCGGTTTAAAGTACACGTTGAATACACCAGCGTGCCGCCGGGGCGCAGGGCGTGGAACGCGCTGTCGATCAGCTCGCGCTGCGTGGCGGCGATCTCAAGATTGCTCTCCACCGACCAGTTCTTTAACGCATCGGGATCTTTACGCACCACCCCTTCTCCTGAGCAGGGGGCGTCCAGCAGGATGGCATCAAACATTTCCGGCAGGGCAGCGCCAAAGACGCGTCCGTCGAAATGCGTCAAAGCGACATTGTGAATACCGCAGCGGCTGATATTGGCATGCAACACCTTCACGCGGCTGGCGGAAAACTCATTGGCGAGGATCGCCCCGCGGTTACCCATGCGTGCGGCAATCTGCGTAGTTTTCGAGCCGGGCGCGGCGGCGACATCCATCACGCGTTCAGGCGCGTTGCCATCGGCGAACAGGGCGGCAACCGGCAGCATTGAGCTCGCTTCCTGAATATAAAAAAGACCGCTCAGATGTTCTGCAGTACTTCCCAGCGGCACGGCGTCTTCGTCATCGCGATCGATCCAGAATCCCTCGTCACACCACGGAACAGGCGTAAGCTGCCAGTTGTACGGAGAAACCAGCGCCAAAAAATCCTCGACGCTGATTTTCAGCGTGTTAACGCGAATGCTCCGACGTAACGGACGTTGGCAGGCGGCGATAAAATCGTCCAGCGACAGATGAGAGGGAAGCGCCTCGCGCATCTGCGCCAGGAATTGTTCAGGAAGAAATACGGAGTTTTGAGCCACGAGCACACCACAGGGAAAAGTTCAGGTGCGCAGTGTAACATAAAGGCTCCGGCGCGTTGACACCGGAGCCTGTCAGATTAACGCGGCAGGGCAGTGCCCCATTCGCGCCACTCTTTCGGTTCGCTTTCCAGCAGCAGGAAGTGTTTACCCGGCTGCGCTTTCGGCGCCAGCGGCGTTCCCGGCGGGGTGGCAAACGCAATACCGCCGCGGATGAACTGGTTGAAGGTACCGGTTTTCACCACGCCACCCGTCAGGCCGAAGTCGAGCGAATAGCCAGACGCCAGCCAGAACACCGAGTTATTACGGACCAGGTGCTGGTAACGCTCGCTGATGCGTAACGCCACCATCACGCGGTCGGAGAGCGTGCCGAGCGTGAGACCCGTTACCGTACCCACCTCAATGCCGCGGAACAGTACCGGCGTACCGATGCCAAGCGAGCCTGCTTCCGGTACTTCGACCACAATGCTCAGGCCGCCAAGGTAGCGTGAGTCGGTGATGGTGGCTTCCTGCAGCTCGAAATCACGACGGGCTTTACCTTGGCCGGGCTCGACGTTGATGTATGG
Organism: Enterobacter sp. MG-EB028; assembly: GCF_056673305.1. Taxonomy (NCBI): domain Bacteria; kingdom Pseudomonadati; phylum Pseudomonadota; class Gammaproteobacteria; order Enterobacterales; family Enterobacteriaceae; genus Enterobacter; species Enterobacter sp. MG-EB028. Next base: position 2,893,510 of record NZ_CP195079.1, on the reverse strand, counting down.
CTGCAGAATGGTGTCGAGATGCTCAACGCCTGCGGCTGAAATCTGCGGGGTTACCACCGAGAAGCGTGAACCCGTTCGGGCGAAGGTCTGCACATATTCCGGATAAAGCACTGCGGTGGCCTGCACCTCGTTGCGCGAGGTGATCAGCGTCAGCTTCTGGATCTGCCCGATATCAATGCCCAGGTAGCGAATTGGCATGCCTTCTGCCAGCTTGCCGGCATCGAACGCATGCAGGGTAATCTGTCCACCCACGGCACGTGCGGCGGTTTCGGACGGGAAGAGAATTCGCTTATCGCCTTTGCGCAGGTTCGCGCCTGCGCCGCTGAGGTTATCGAAGCTGATTGCCCCGCGCAGCGCGCGAGAGAGCGGGGAGGCCTGCACGGTCAGCCCGTTACCGTTAAGCTGCACCTTCGCGCCGCCCTCGGCCCAGAAGACGCTGTTTGGCGTCAGCAGCTTACGGTATTCGGGTTTGATATGCAGTTCGATATCAAACGCGTCCGCACGAGGGCGAACGGCGATCACCTCCCCGACCTCAAACTTGCGGTAGAGCACCACGGAGCCCGCCTGAACGTCCGGCAGCGTCTCGGCGCTTAAGGTCAGGGTAGTAGTTGGCAAATCGCTCAGGCTGTTTTCAATCGCTTTGTCCAGGTTGGCGTAGAGCGGGTAGCTGTCGCGAACGGGGCCTTTATTGCCCGGCAAAATGCGAATGCCGCCGTTAACCCATTCGCTGGCGCTCGCACCGAGGAACTCCACGCCGTCCAGGCCCACCTTCACATCGACGCGGCTGTTCACCACGAATTTACTGTCGCCATGGACGAGGTTGCTGTATTGCGGATCGATAGCAACCGAGAAGCTCACGCCATTTTCGGAGAGCGTTCGCTCCAGCACCTGACCCACCTGTACGCCGTGCAGAATCAGCGGCTGACCGGCCTCGATACCGTAACTTTCAGGCGCATTCAGCGTAACCGTCACGACGCCCGGTTTTTGCAGCAGCGCTTTATCCGCCGGGGCAATGACGAAGCTGTTGCTTGGCTCACCTTCACCAGGGATCAGTTCAAAGGTATTTCCGGTAAGCAGTGCGCTGAGGCTGGCATCGTTCAGGGAGAGCTTCGGACTGCGCATTTCGATGCGCGTTTTCTCGCGCAGGAGATCGACCACGCTCGGGTCGACCGTCATTTCGCCGGTCACCGAACCGCCCGGATTAAGCGTCATTTTGGTGAGCTGGCCGACCTGCAGTCCCTGGTACATCAGCGGCGTGGAACCCGCTTTCAGTCCTTTAGCATCAGGCAGAACAAGCTTAACGATCACGCCACGCTGGCTGTGCGCCAGGTCCGGGTATAAACCGAACGTGTCATCGGCCGTGGCAGGGCTTGAATTTTCCGGGGAGTCAAAGGCAATGGCACCATTCACCAGCGCGGCCAGGCTCTCAAGCTTCACTTTTGCACCGCTCAGGCTGAGGTCGGCGTCCACGCCGGAGACATTCCAGAAGCGGCTGCCTTTTTTCACCAGATTGGTGAACCGACGTTCGATCAGCACATCAATGGTTACGCCCTGTTTGTTCGGGTTGATGGTGTAATCATACACGCGGCCAACCGGAATCTTGCGGAAGTAAACCAGCGAGCCGCTGTTCAGCGAGCCCAAATCCGGTGCCTGAAGATGGATCATCAGATCGCCGTTATTGAGGCGGTATTTCGGCTGCGTATCCAGCGCGACAAAGTGATCCTGCGGTTCACCTTTACCCGGCATCATACCAATGTAGTTACCGCCAACCAGCGCATCCAGCCCGGAGACGCCGGCCAGAGAGGCTTTCGGCGTCACCAGCCAGAACTGCGTTTCGCTGCGAAGAGCATCCTGCATGTCAGATTTGATACTGACCCGCACCTGAATCTTGTTAAGCCCTTTGCCAAGGGAGATGTCCTGAACCGTACCGACTTCTACCCCCTGAAAACGAACGGGGGTTCGCCCGGCGACGATGCCGTCGGCGGTCTGAAAATCAATGGTGACGGTACTGCCGCGATCTTCATAGCTCGTCCAGATAAGCCAGCCTGCAATCATCAGCGCGATGACGGGCAGCAACCAGAATGGCGAAATGCGGCGTTTAGTTTTAATTCTCGCTTCAGTCGGCGAAGCGGGGGTTTCCTGACTCATGTGCATCCCAAAGTAAGCGGCTATCCAGCCATTCCACAGCAAGAATAGTCAATATCACCGCAGAGCCGAAATAAAAAGCCGCGGGTCCCATAGTAAAAGCAAGAAGCTGGTCGCGATTGATCAGCGACATCATCAGCGAAATCACAAACAGATCCAGCATTGACCAGCGGCCAATCCAGGTGACGAATCGCAGAAGCAGAATACGGGTACGTAAACCTTGTTCACACTTAAAGTGAATGCTGACCAGCAGGGTAAACATCACCACCACTTTGGTAAAGGGAACCAGGATACTGGCAATAAACACGATGGCCGCCACCCCAACGTTGCTGTGCGCAAGGGAGATAATACCGGAGAGGATAGTATCTTCCTGACGGCCACCGTTCACGTAGATAATGGAAATCGGCAGCATATTGGCCGGGATCAGAAACACCAGTGAGGCAATCAGCGCCGCCCAGCATTTTTGCAGGCTGTTGTTGCGCCGTAGCCTCAACGGTATATGGCAGCGCGGGCAGCGTCCACGCTTGTCGGGCAGCCCGGTGTAATGGCATCCCAGACAGACGCGAAGGTTCTCATCCGGGCGGGTGGCAGGGCGCTGAGGGTAAAAACGCTCCCAAAGCTGCTCAACGTTCAGATGGATCAGCGTCAGGATACTGAGCAATACCAGGCAGATAAAAGCAAAAAGCCCGACGCCCGGCTGCAGAAAGGCATAGTCCTGCACCTTGATGGATGCCACGCCCACGCCCACCAGATAGATATCCAGCATGACCCACTCTTTGAGCTTTTCCAGCATCAGCAATACCGGACGCAGGTTCATCCCCAGAATGTTGCCAAACCACAGGTAAGCAATGGCGGCAACCAGCACCAGCGGCGCGCCGACAACGCAGAACAGCACCATGGCAGCGGTGAGAGGATCGCCCTGGCTCGTCATCTGCCAGATACCCTGCAGCACGTTGGCGTCAATGCGCACACCAAGCAGGTAGAGTTTCAGCAGCGGTTCGCTCCACGCGAAGGGCATCAGCAGCAGCATGGTGACGGCCATGGCGGCGAGGCGCGTTAACGACCAGTCGCGGCCGTCACGAATTTTAGCGTCGCAGCGGGGACAAAAGGCGCTTTGGTGCGATTTCATCTTCGGCAACATAAAAAGCGTATCGCACTGGGGGCAACGCTGATAATGTGCACGAGGCAAAGCTTCGCTTACCGTATGGACAGTTATCTTTTTTGTCGGCGTAATTTTGGTTGTTTTTAAGGCCATCAGCTGCGCGCAAATAAGTATTGTTGAACGTTATATTAACTCATGAACGGATTCATCTTGAGCATGAGCGCATTTATTGCTTATTTTAATAGGCTATGCGGTAATTTTGTAAGACAACTAAGTGATTGAATAATGAACAAAACAGAATTCTACGCGGATCTGAACCGCGATTTTAAGGCATTGATGGCAGGTGAAACCAGCTTCTTAGCCACTCTGGCAAATACTAGCGCATTGCTGTTCGAACGGCTATCCGATGTGAACTGGGCTGGCTTTTATCTCCTGGAAGGTGAAACGCTGGTGCTGGGCCCGTTTCAGGGCAAACTGGCCTGCGTGCGCATTCCGGTAGGGCGCGGCGTATGCGGTACCGCGGTGGCCGAGAATCAGGTTCAGCGCGTGGAAGACGTGCATGCGTTTGACGGGCATATTGCCTGTGATGCTGCCAGCAATTCAGAAATCGTTCTGCCGCTGGTGGTAAAAAATCAGATTATTGGCGTTCTGGATATCGACAGTACGGTCTTCAGTCGCTTTACAAGCGAGGACGAACAGGGGCTGCGCGAGTTGGCAGCGAATCTGGAAAACGTCCTCGCTGCAACCGATTATCAAAAATTCTTTGCGAGCGTCGCAGGATAATCAACGGATAACGTAGCATTTACTGATAGCGTCATTATAATGACGCCTGTTCATGCCTGCGCTTGTTGGCAACGTCCGTTGTAATCAGGAAATTTCATGGAAAATCAACCTAAGTTGAATAGCAGTAAAGAAGTTATCGCATTTCTGGCCGAGCGTTTCCCGCAGTGCTTCAGCGCGGAAGGTGAAGCTCGTCCCCTGAAAGTCGGTATTTTTCAGGATCTGGTGGCGCGTGTTGAAGGGGAAATGAACCTCAGCAAAACTCAGCTGCGTTCTGCCTTACGTCTTTATACTTCGAGCTGGCGTTACCTGTACGGTATCAAACCGGGCGCAACCCGCGTGGATCTCGACGGCAACCCTTGCGGTGAGCTGGACGAGCAGCATGTTGAGCACGCGCGCAAGCAGCTGGAAGAAGCCAAAGCACGCGTTCAGGCACAACGTGCAGAACAGCAAGCGAAAAAACGCGAAGCCGCAGCGGCAAACGGCCAGGAAGAAGCGCCTCGTCGTGAGCGTAAACCACGCCCAGCGCCGCGTCGTCACGACAATAACGATCGCAAACCGCGTGCAGACAAACCAGCAGCGAAAGCCCCTCGCGCGCCTCGTGAAGAGCCGCGTCATACTCCGGTTTCTGACATTAACGCCCTGAGCGTGGGTCAGGCTCTGAAGGTAAAAGCGGGCAACAACGCTATGGACGCCACCGTACTGGAAATCACCAAAGATGGCGTTCGTGTACAGCTGACTTCTGGTATGTCAATGATTGTACGCGCAGAACACTTGTTGTTCTGAAACGGAGGCCAAGCCTGGCATGAACACTTTTTTTAAGCTCACCGCGCTGGCGGGCCTGTTTGCCATAACAGGCCATGCTTTCGCAGTGGACGATATCACACGTGTTGATCAAATTCCGGTACTCAAGGAAGAGACGCAGCACGCGACGGTAAGCGAGCGTGTAACCTCTCGCTTTACCCGCTCGCACTATCGTCAGTTCGATCTCGATCAGGCCTTTTCGGCCAAAATCTTTGACCGCTATCTGAACTTGCTGGATTACAGCCATAACGTTTTGCTCGCCAGCGATGTCGAGCAGTTCGCTAAGCGCAAATCCGAGGTGGGTGATGAGTTGCGGTCAGGCAAGCTGGATCTGTTCTACGATCTCTACAACCTGTCGCAAAAGCGCCGCTTTGAGCGCTATCAGTACGCGCTGAAAGTGCTGGAACGTCCGATGGACTTCACCGGCAACGACACCTTTAATCTCGATCGCAGCAAAGCGCCCTGGCCGAAAGACGAAGCCGAGCTGAACGCGCTGTGGGATGGCAAGGTCAAATACGACGAACTGAGCCTCAAGCTGACCGGTAAAGATGAGAAAGAGATCCGCGACACGCTGACGCGTCGTTACAAATTTGCCATTCGTCGTCTGGCGCAGACCAACAGTGAGGATGTTTTCTCACTGGCGATGACCGCCTTTGCGCACGAAATCGATCCGCACACCAACTATCTTTCTCCACGCAACACCGAACAGTTCAATACCGAGATGAGCCTGTCTCTGGAAGGTATTGGCGCGGTGCTGCAGATGGACGATGACTACACGGTGATCAACTCCATGGTTGCAGGCGGCCCGGCATCCAAAAGCAAAGCGATTAGCGTAGGCGATCGCATTGTGGGCGTAGGACAAACCGGTCAGAGCATGGTTGACGTTATTGGCTGGCGTCTGGACGATGTGGTTGCGCTGATCAAAGGTCCGAAAGGGAGCAAAGTTCGCCTCGAAATTCTGCCGGTCGGTAAAGGCACCAAAACTCGTATCGTGACCCTGACCCGTGAGCGGATCCGTCTGGAAGACCGCGCGGTGAAAATGTCGGTGAAAACCGTGGGTAAAGAGAAGGTGGGGGTCCTGGATATTCCTGGCTTCTACGTGGGGCTGACCGACGATGTAAAAGTTCAGCTGCAGAAACTTGAGAAGCAGAACGTGAGCAGCGTTATCATCGACCTGCGTACGAACGGTGGCGGTGCGCTGACTGAAGCGGTGTCGCTCTCTGGCCTGTTTATCCCGTCTGGCCCGGTGGTACAGGTGCGTGATAACAACGGTAAAGTTCGTGAAGATGCCGATAACGACGGTGTGGTCTATTACAAAGGCCCGCTGGTGGTCCTGGTTGACCGCTTCAGCGCGTCCGCATCTGAAATCTTTGCCGCTGCAATGCAGGACTATGGCCGCGCGCTGATCGTGGGTGAACCCACCTTCGGTAAAGGTACCGTTCAGCAGTATCGCTCGCTGAACCGTATTTACGATCAGATGCTGCGTCCGGAATGGCCTGCGCTGGGCTCCGTTCAGTACACCATTCAGAAGTTCTACCGCGTTAACGGCGGCAGTACGCAGCGTAAAGGCGTAACGCCGGATATCATGATGCCGACCGGCACGGAAGAGACCGAAACCGGCGAGAAGTTTGAAGATAACGCGTTGCCGTGGGACAGCATCAACGCTGCGACGTTCGTTAAAGCCGGTGATATGACGCAGTTTGGTCCTGAGCTGCTGAAAGCGCATAATGACCGCATCGCGAAAGATCCGGAATTCCAGTACATCATGAAGGACATTGCGCGTTTCAATGCCCTGAAAGATAAGCGGAATATTGTTTCTCTGAACTACGCTCAGCGTGAAAAAGAGAACAACGAGGACGATGCAACGCGTCTGGCGCGTATCAACGATCGCTTCAAGCGAGAAGGTAAACCTCTGCTCAAAAAACTGGACGATCTGCCAAAAGATTACCAGGAGCCGGATCCGTACCTGGACGAGACGGTGCATATCGCGCTCGACCTGGCGAATCTGGAAAAAGAGAAGCCTGCCGTACAGCCCGCTCCGGCAAAATAATCTCCCAACAGGCACAAGAAATTGTGCCTGTTTCTTTTTGTTCTGCATCCTTCCGTCAGGCTGATTTCCAATTGTGTAAAGTTGTGTCTTTCTGGTGACTTACGCCTACCGGATGCTTGAAAATAGCCGTAATACCCATACGATGTGGGTAATCGCATAGTGCGTTTTGTTAAACTGAGGTTAAAAGAAAATTATGATGCGAATCGCGCTCTTCCTGCTCACCAACCTGGCGGTGATGGTGGTTTTCGGGCTCGTGCTAAGCCTGACAGGAATTCAGTCGAGCAGCGTTCAGGGTCTGTTGATTATGGCGCTGCTGTTTGGTTTTGGTGGCTCTTTCATTTCCCTGCTGATGTCAAAATGGATGGCGCTGAAATCCGTAGGCGGTGAGGTGATTGAACAGCCGCGTAACGATATGGAACAGTGGCTGATGAATACGGTGGCACAGCAGTCTAAGCAGGCAGGCATTGCGATGCCGCAGGTTGCTATTTACCATGCCCCGGATATTAACGCGTTTGCCACGGGTGCCCGTCGTGATGCGTCACTGGTTGCCGTGAGCACCGGATTGTTGCAGAACATGAGCCGTGACGAAGCCGAAGCGGTTATCGCGCATGAAATCAGCCATATTGCCAACGGTGACATGGTAACCATGACGCTGATTCAGGGCGTGGTGAACACCTTCGTTATCTTTATCTCCCGTATCCTGGCGCAGATTGCGGCTGGCTTCATGGGCGGCAACCGCGATGAAGGTGAGGAGAGCAACGGTAACCCGCTGATCTACTTCGCCGTATCCATGGTGCTGGAACTGGTGTTCGGTATCCTGGCGAGCATTATCACCATGTGGTTCTCTCGTCACCGTGAGTTCCATGCGGATGCTGGCTCTGCGAAGCTGGTGGGGCGTGAGAAGATGATTGCAGCCCTGCAGCGTCTGAAAACCAGCTACGAGCCGCAGGAAGCGAACAGCATGATGGCCTTCTGCATCAACGGCAAATCAAAGTCGCTGAGCGAGCTGTTTATGTCTCACCCGCCGCTGGATAAACGTATTGAAGCGCTGCGCAGTGGGGAATACCTGAAGTAACGCTAAGAGCGTAAATAAGCCGGGCAGGAGAAGACTCCGCCCGGCTTTTTTTATGCCTGAATGCCGGGTTGGGTCACGCGCAGACCGCTGACGATGGCTGCCAGGGTGGCAAGGGCGCCTGCGGTGAGAAGCGCAACGTGATTACCGTTTTGCCCGGCAAGGTTAAACATCAGGGCAACCAGTGCCGCACCGGTGCTTTGTCCCAGCAGACGCGCGGTCCCCAGCATGCCGCTGGCACCTCCGCTGCGATGTCGCGGCGCCGCGGTAATAATGGTGTGGTTGTTGGGGGACTGGAACAGGCCAAACCCGGCACCGCACAGAACCATGCGCCAGATAATGTCCAGATCACCTGGCGATGACGGAAGCAGCGCCAGCGCAAAAAGACCGGTGGCCATCACTGCCAGCCCCACCGCACCCAACAAACCGGCATGTACACGTTCTATTAAATAACCGGCAAGCGGTGCCATCACCATCGTTGCCAGCGGCCAGGGGGTTAACAGCAGCCCGGTCTCCACTTCGGAACGTCCTATCACGCTTTGCAGGAAGAAGGGCAGAGAAACCAGAGCCAGCATCTGGGCGCAGAACGAGCAGACGGAGGTGCAGATGGAGAGCGAAAAGAGGGGGATACGCAGCAGATCGACCGGCAGTAAAGGTACCGGCAGGGCAAGCTGGCGGCGAACAAAGAAGAAGCCCGTCACCAGCAGGGCAACAAGCTCCGCGGCGGTAAGCAGAAGAGATTGACCCTGCGCAAAGCCGCTCAGGGCGGTAATCAGCAGACCAAAGGTGAGCGCATTCATCACTGCACTTGCCACGTCAAAGCGCGGCATGGTGCTTTTCGGGCCGTTAGCGGGGAGATAACGCAGGGCAAAGAAGATGGCCACGATACCCAGCGGCACGTTTATGGCGAACAGCCATTGCCAGGAGGCGACAGAAAGTATGGCGGCCGCAATGGTTGGCCCGGCGGCAGATGAGACCGCGACAATAAACGAGTTTATCCCCATGCCGCGCCCCAGATGACGCTGCGGATAGATTAGGCGGATTAGCGCCGTATTGACGCTCATCAGCGCCGCGCCGCCAAAACCTTGCGCGATGCGCGCCAGCGTCAGCGTATGCAGAGAGTCCGAAAGGGCGCACAGCAGTGATGTGAAAGTAAACACCACCAGCCCGCACTGATATACCCGACGGTAGCCGAACATATCGCCCAGAAAAGAGAAGGAGAGCAGGGAAACCACAATCGCAATCTGATAGGCGTTAACAATCCATATCGAACTGGCCGGGGAAGCATGCAGATCGGTGGCAATGGTGGGAAGGGCAACGTTCGCAATCGCGCCGTCAAGGACGGCCATTGAGATACCAATAATTATCGTAGCGATAGCGCCATACCGCTGGGGCAAAGGCAGGCCATCGGAAAGGTTCTTTTCCATCGGGGGTAAATAGCTCAGAGTGAAATTATTCTCAGGGTAACTATTTTAGCATCGTCAACACCGTTTTATGTCGCAGATTTGTAACGAAGTAAACGCGGATTGATTGCAGGTAACATGACGGGAATTTATAATAAAAACCGGTTCTGATTTTTATAAAACACTCTCTATGAGGTGGTAAATGGCAATTGCGGATTTGGATAAACAGCCAGATTCTGTTTCTTCCGTGCTGAAGGTGTTTGGCATCTTACAGGCGCTCGGGGAAGAGCGTGAAATTGGTATCACAGAGTTGTCACAGCGCGTGATGATGTCGAAAAGCACCGTTTATCGCTTTTTGCAAACCATGAAATCACTGGGTTACGTTGCACAGGAAGGGGAGTCTGAAAAATACTCTCTGACGCTGAAACTGTTTGAACTGGGTGCCAGGGCATTACAAAACGTGGATCTGATCCGTAGCGCGGATATTCAGATGCGTGAGATTTCCCGCCTGACCAAAGAGACTATCCACCTGGGTGCGCTGGATGAAGACAGTATTGTTTACATCCATAAAATCGACTCCATGTATAACCTGCGTATGTATTCGCGCATTGGTCGTCGCAACCCGCTTTATAGCACAGCAATTGGTAAGGTTCTGCTGGCGTGGCGCGATCGTGAAGAGGTAAAACAGATCCTCGATGGCGTGGAGTACAAACGCAGTACTGAACGCACCATAACCAGCACCGAAGAGTTATTAACGGTGCTCGACAAGGTGCGTGAACAAGGGTATGGCGAGGATAACGAAGAGCAGGAAGAAGGGCTGCGCTGTATTGGCGTTCCGGTGTTTGACCGCTTTGGCGTCGTGATTGCGGGGTTGAGCATCTCTTTCCCAACGCTGCGCTTCTCGGAAGAGCGCCTGCACGAGTATGTGGCTATTCTGCATACCGCCGCGCGCAAGATTTCAGAACAGATGGGTTACCACGACTATCCGTTTTAAGCCTGGTTAGCATAAAAAACGCCGCATCTTTGCGGCGTTTTTTTATTCGGCATTCACGCTGTGGATCAGCCATTATCAATCACGACGGAAGTCTTACGCAGTACCGGGCAGTTGGTTAAACCAACGATCCCGCTGTCCGAATGGAGATACTGCGCGGTGCTGACTCCCTGTGCTGTTAAATATTTACATTGTATGCCCAGCCCTGCTGCATTTTCGGTGCTTCCCACCAGCACGCCATAACCCGTTAACAGAAGGCCTATCCAGAGTATCGCCAGTGCAACAATTGTTCGAATAATTAAGCGCATTATTACCTCTTTTTCATTGTTATCATAATGCCAGACTAAACGGTTTACGTAATGAAACAAGTGCAGGATTCTGAAAAGAGCCTGATGGCGCTACAGTTAGTCCTTGTTTAAGATAACCGTGATAACCTGGTTGCATCAGGTCTTTAAACGGAGTGTGGAGTGAAAAAAATACGCTGGGTGATTCTGATTATCGTGCTGATAGCGTGCGTGGTGTTATGGACGCAGACTATCAACGTGATGTGCGATCAGGATGTACAGTTTTTTAGCGGCGTTTGCGCAATCAATAAGTTTATTCCGTGGTAGCACGCATTTTTTCTTCAGGTGATTTCCTTCCTTCGCGCCAGTGGTAAAATAGACGCTTTTATTGAGGTGGTGAAATGGGTGAGTTACTGAATTCAGGGCTGCTAAATATGGCATCCCTGACGATCTCTTTGGTTGTTCTGCTGGTGGGGCTGGTCATTTGGTTTTTCGTAAACCGTGCCAGTTCACGTACTAATGAGCAGATCGAACTGCTGGAAGCGCTGCTTGAGCAGCAAAAGCGACAGAATGCGCTGTTGCGTCGTCTGTGCGAGGCTAACGAGCCGGAAGAGAAAGACGTGCCAAAAGAGGCGGTCGCTGAAGAGAACAACGACCAAGACGATTTTATCCGCCTGGTTGCTGAGCGCTAATCGTATCATTCCGGGAGGTGGCTGTGGTCTGGAAAAATCCCTGGTATGACCCCTCCCTGAAACATCACACCCCAAACGGTTTTCGTAATACGACTTCTGCAGGACACCAGCCCGGCGACCTTGACCGCTGGCGCAAAGAACGTAAAGAAGCCGGCCTGCCGAAGCCGCCCGCCCTCGGTTACGATGACTTTATCCGGCAGTGGTGGCAACCGGCCAATCTTCAGCAACCACAGGGGGATGGGGCGTGGTGGCTCGGACATGCGAGCATACTGCTGCAGCTGGACGGCAATATCCTTCTTACCGATCCCGTTTTTTCACGGCGCGCTTCTCCGCTCCCTTTCTTAGGGCCGCAGCGTAAAACGCCTCCGGCACTGTCTGTCGATCAACTGCACCAACTTGACGCAGTCGTCATCTCGCATAATCATTACGATCATCTTGATGAACTCACCATTCGCCACATTCTCAAACGCTTTCCCGACGTTAGTATATTTGTTCCTTTAGGTCTGGGCGGCTGGTTTCGTCGCCGGGGTGCAAAACAGGTGGTTGAGCTCGACTGGTGGCAGAGTTTTACCTGGCAGGGGATGACATTGTCAGCCGTACCGGCGCAGCACTGGAGTATGCGCACGCTCTGGAACCGCAATCGCTCATTATGGTGCGGCTGGGTCTTTGAAGGGCGACATCACCGGTTCTGGTTTAGCGGCGATACCGGCTATTCGCCTGAGCTGCTGTTGATACCGGAACGTCTGGGGCAGATTGATGTGGCAGCATTGCCCGTTGGTGCCTATGCCCCGCGATGGTTTATGGCCGTACACCATATGGATCCCCAGTCTGCCGTTGCGCTGTGGCAGCAGCTAGGTTGCCCTCTGGCGTTCCCTGTTCACTGGGGCGTGTTTGAACTGGCAGATGAAGCGCTGGATGACCCGATAAAAGAATTAACTGACGCGCTGGATAATGTAGCGTCAGTTAATAATCCTTTCAGGATACTGAAAATTGGCGAATATTTACCCTTATAAACGAAGCGATGCATTGTTGCATATATTGTGTATGTATTCGTTGTCAGGAATGTTTTATTTTTATCGAAACGTTTTGCTTGCCTTGTTTTGATGCAGAGTCATAAAAATTTCATTATTTTGGTGCATAATCCTGTTTATTATCTGGTGCATTTTAATACAGCGGGTCGTGGTTTATTAACATCGTTTTTGCCTGAAACAATACGGTCACGTTACAATGATTTAAGCATAAGTTTTCACAATTTGTTCTAACTCAATCAACGCCGAAGATTTCTTTTCCCGTCTGCTGGACGCATTGTAATGATTGAGCTATGTTAAAAAAGTCTTAGATTACAGCGGTTGCGCAAGCAGCGTTGAGTCTGTGTAAGGGAGTAAAGCCGTCTGTTTGTGAAGCGCATAATTGTGCAAATCCTTACAGACAGTGTTCGAATTTGTGCGGCGGATCGAGACATGTTTAAAAATGGCTTGCCATATTAAACATAGTGTGTGATAACACGTTTTGGGTCAAACGAGGTACAGTTCTGTTTATGTGTGGCATTTTCAGTAAAGAAGTCCTGAGTAAACACGTTGTCGTTGAATACCGCTTCTCTGCCGAACCTTATATTAGTGCCTCATGCAGTAATGTCTCAGTTTTATCTCAGTTAATGCCTGCGGGCTAAGAAAACACTCTAAGGAATTTTGCAAAATGGCAAAGATTAAAGGTCAAGTTAAGTGGTTCAACGAGTCTAAAGGTTTTGGTTTCATTACTCCTGCTGACGGCAGCAAAGACGTGTTCGTACACTTCTCTGCAATCCAGGGTAACGGCTTCAAAACTCTGGCTGAAGGCCAGAACGTTGAGTTCGAAATTCAGGACGGCCAGAAAGGCCCAGCTGCAGTTAACGTAACTGCTATCTGATCGAACCGCTGCTGACTGGGGCGCATAGCGCTTCAATCTCAGACATAAAGCCTCGCATCATGCGGGGCTTTTTTATTCCCTTTCTTTCAGAATATTGCAATCTCCGGCCTTGTTAGCAACTTGTTGCAAAGCTGCGAGGTTAGTTGCACAGTTTCGCCTCCCAAAGCGCATCTTTTCTCGTTAAATCATGGCGTTGTTTAACAGTCCCGGGGTTCAGGTGAAGAAGAAATTGATAATAACCGCTGGCAATTTCACGCCGGCGCGTTTTGCGCTGCTCTGTTTCGCTATTTTCTGCAGTCTGGCCTTCTTACTTGGCCGCGTTGCCTGGCTACAAATCATTAAACCCGACAATCTGGTGAAGCAGGAAGATATGCGATCCCTCCGTCAGCTGGCGATTGATGCGCCGCGTGGGATGATTATGGATCGCGAAGGCCGCCCGCTGGCGGTCAGCGTGCCTGTCCGGGCCGTTTGGGCCGATCCTAAAACCGTGCGGGCGAAAGGGGGCGTCGGTTTTGATGAACGCTGGCAGGCGCTGGCAAATGCGCTGCATCTTTCACTGAACACGCTTGCTTCGCGAATTAACGCTAATCCCCAGGGCCGCTTCATCTACCTGGCGCGTCAGGTCGATCCAGCACAGGCAAAGTGGATTGATAAACTTAATTTGCCCGGCATTAATTTACGCGATGAATCCCGCCGTTTTTACCCGGCAGGCCACGTGGCGGCAAATCTGATTGGCTTCACCAATATTGACGGACAGGGCATTGAAGGGGTGGAAAAAAGCTTCAATACGCAGCTAACGGGTAAAGTGGGTATCCGACAGGTAAGGGAGGATCGCTACGGGCGCGTGGTTGAAAACCTGACGGAAGTGGCGCCCACGCCGGCGCATAACATCCAGTTGAGCATTGACGAGCGGCTGCAAACCATTACCGAAGACGCGCTGGATAATGCCGTCGCCTGGAATAAGGCCGAGTCAGGGGCCTCCGTGTTAATCAACATCCCCACCGGGGAAATACTCGCCATGGCGAGCTATCCTGATTTCAACCCCAATAACCGGGAAGGCGCGACGATAAACGATTTTCGCAACCGCGCAATCAGCGATACGTTCGAGCCCGGTTCGACCGTCAAGCCGCTGGTGCTGATGACGGCCCTGCAGCAGGGGCTGGTCCAGCCGGACAGCGTTATTGATACCCACCCGTATACCCTTGACGGGCATCGTATCCGCGACGTGGGTTATTATCCCGAGCTGACCATGACCGGGATCCTGCAAAAATCGAGCGACACCGGCGTATCCCGACTCTCGCTGGCGATGCCTGTACAGCATCTGATTGATACCTATCGAAACTTTGGTTTTGGTACCAACACGGGGCTTGGCCTAACGGGTGAGAGCGCGGGGCTGCTGCCACAGCGTAAATACTGGAGCCAGCTCGACCGCGCGACCTTTGCCTTTGGCTACGGCCTTATGGTCACGCCGCTCCAGCTGGCCCACGTCTACGCGACGATTGGCGGCTTCGGTCTTGAGCGTCCACTCTCCATCACCCGCATCGATCCCCCCGTTATCGGACACCGCGTCATGCCGGAAGAGATCGCGCACGAGGTGGAGCACATGATGGAGAGCGTTGCGCTGCCCGGCGGCGGGGGCGTTAAGGCCGCCGTTCGCGACTATCGCGTGGCGGTGAAAACCGGGACGGCGAAGAAAATTGATGATAGCGGCAAATATGTCGATAAATACGTCGCCTATACCGCGGGGGTTGCGCCTGCCAGCGACCCGCGTTTTGCCCTGGTGGTGGTGATTAACGATCCTCAAAACGGGGCCTACTATGGCGGGGCAGTTTCCGCACCGGTCTTCAGCGAAATTATGGGCAACGTTCTGCGCCTGGAGAACGTGAAGCCTGACGGGCTGCCTGCCGGTTCTGACCACCTTATCGTGATGCGGTAATCCAGCCGTTTTATAGCGGGGCGAATAGCGGTACACTTCGCCCTTTGGTTTATCTCCCGGAGTTGTCATGTCCTTCAGCTGTCCCCTTTGCCACGCGTCCCTGACGCGCTCAGATAAAAGTTATGCCTGTCCGCAGGGACACCAGTTTGATATGGCGAAAGAAGGGTATGTGAATCTTCTTCCGGTGCAGCACAAGCGCTCCCGCGATCCGGGCGATAGCGCAGAGATGATGCAGGCGCGCAGGGCGTTTCTCGATGCCGGACACTATCTGCCGCTGCGGGAAACGGTAGCGCAGATGCTGAATGACATGTTGCCTGATTCGGCGTCCGCCATGCTTGATATCGGCTGCGGGGAAGGGTACTACACCGCACGGTTTGCGGATGTGGTGCGTGAAAAGGGGGCCGTGACATTCGGTCTCGACGTGTCGAAAGTGGCGATCCGCGCGGCGGCTAAACGTTACGCTGGCGTGACGTTCTGCGTGGCATCCAGCCACCGGCTGCCGTTTGAGGATGTCAGTATGGACGCCGTTATCCGCATTTACGCGCCGTGTAAAGCAGAAGAGCTGGCGCGCGTGGTGAAGCCCGGAGGGTGGGTGATAACCGTCACGCCGGGCCCGCGTCACCTGATGGAGCTGAAAGGGCTCATTTACGACGAGGTGCGTCTGCATGCCCCGCACTCTGAACAGCTGACAGGCTTTACGCTGAAGCAGGAGCAGTCAGTGGCGTATGAAATGAATTTAAACGGTGAAGAGGCGGTAGCCCTGCTGCAAATGACGCCGTTCGCGTGGCGGGCAAAACCGGAAGTATGGGATGCGTTAGCGGCTCGAACGACGTTTGGCTGCCAGACGGATTTCAGTATCCACGTCTGGCAGCGCGACGCTTAAGGCGCGAAGTGTGCCCAGAGGATCTGGGCACCAATGCCGATCAGCACAATACCGCCTAAGATCTCGGCGCGTTTACCCAGCAGCGGGCCGATAAACCGTCCAACCATCATGCCCAGCGTGGACATAATCAACGTTGCACAGCCGATGGCCAGCGCGGTGGCGATAATATTGACCTGCAGGAACGCCAGACCCACCCCGACGGCCATGGCGTCCAGGCTGGTGGCAATTGCCGTAGTGACCAGCAGCCAGAAACCGTGGCGGTGCAGCGGTGCTTCATCTTCATCATCATTCCCGCGAAAACCTTCAATCACCATTCGGCCACCGAGAAATACCAGCAGGACGAACGCAATCCAGTGGTTCCACTCCAGCACGAACTGGCTGGCGAGCATGCCCAAACCCCAGCCAATGAGCGGCGTCAGCGTTTCGATGGCACCAAAGATCAGACCGGTGCGCAGAGCTTCTGAGAATTTAGGTTTGTGAAGCGTGGCGCCTTTGCCGATGGAAGCCGCAAATGCGTCCATGGACATGCCAAAAGCGAGAAGGATCGTAGCGGAGATGTTCATAAGAGCGTCCAGACCGGGGATATCCATATGACACATCACTGCCCCCAGTAAACAGCAGTTGATGTATCTATGGTCTCGCCTGATCCCTTTTGCACGGTAAGTGTGCTGAAAGCGATCCGTACGCGCCACGTTTTTCAACGAGTATGTTGACACGTACATTTCCTGCGTGCAGGAAATCGGCTACTCCCCAACGACGGGCGCAACCTTAACATATTTTGAGAATATAAAACAACAATGATAAAGGCTTAATTTATTCGCCTTTTTGATAACGATTTTCATTTAGATTTATGCGTGAAAATATCGTTAATAAATATAAGTCAATGAGGAGGGAAGATATAGCAACGGCTATATTCTTTGCGAAAGAATATCACAATATATAGCCGAGGTTATAATAATAACTCATTGAGTTTTAACGAGTAAGTTGTAGATTTTTTCAAGGTCATCAATATTTTTGACCCGGATGAGCAGGCGGCGTTGTTCTAATTGCATCACTAACACGCCGTCTTCGGATAAATTCATCTCTTTAATACGGTTATATTCTATCCATATGTTGGCGAAGAAGAATCCGTGTTTTTTAAAAATGAGTTTTGGCGAGCGGATCCAGAAAAGGTAAATCGCCATTAATGCCAGCGCACATAATAACCATGTGGTTAATATTGCACCGTGGCTGGTCACGTTATTGTATATCAGAATGACCACCAGGCCCGCGAAGATAAACGCATCAATGCGTCCTCGGCGCAAGAGGGGAAGGGCCAGCAGCGTCTCGCCGTGGCGGCGAGGCATTATGAACTCGTCATAGATCGCGTAAGCCAGAAGGGCAACAATAAATAAAACCAGTACGATGTCCGTAACAGTCATTCATCCTCCAGATAAAAAGACCGGGGGCAAGCCCCCGGTCGATAACGCAATGTCTTACAGGCCCAGCAGGCCGACAGCGTAGCCCGCGATACCGATGACGAAGAAGCCAACGATGATCCACAGCGGGTTCACTTTCTTACGCAGCAGCCACATACAGGCGAAGGTCAACAGCAGCGGCACCAGGCCAGGCATCAGCTGGTCCAGAATCGTCTGCACGGTGGTGACGCGGGTCTGACCATCCTGACCGGTGATGGTCGAAACCACCAGCGGGATGTTCACATGCGTCCATTTGTTAACCAGCGCCCCCATCACAAACAGGCCGAGAATTGACGCCCCCTCGGTCAGTTTCTGCAGGAAGCCGCCGCCCATATCCTTAACGATGTCCACGCCCTTACGGTAGCCGTACGCCACGCCGTAGTAACGGGTCAGCAGACGCACCGCGTTGAACAGGATGAAGAACAGCAGAGGACCGAGCAGGCTGCCGCTCATCGCGATCCCGGCACCCAGCGCCGCGAAGACCGGGCGAACGGTACCCCAGAAGATAGGGTCGCCCACGCCGGCCAGCGGACCCATCAGACCGACTTTGATACCGTTGATGGCACCATCGTCAATCTCCGCGCCGTTCGCACGCTGCTCTTCCATTGCCAGCGTCACGCCCAGAACAGGAGCCGCGACGTAAGGATGGGTGTTGAAGAATTCCAGGTGACGCTTAATCGCCTGACGACGCGCTTCGTTGTTTTCCGGATACAGGCGTTTGATCGCCGGTACCATGGAGAAGCAGAAGCCCAGCGCCTGCATACGTTCGAAGTTCCATGAACCCTGAAACAGGTTAGAACGGATGAACACGCCACGAATATCACCCGGAGTGAGTTTTTTCTCGGTGGTAGTTTTTGTCATATCAACCATTTCGCTCACCTGTTAGTCCAGTTCGTTATCGAGATCGTTGTTACCAGCAGCCTGCGCTGGGGCACCCGCAACGCGGTTATATTTCGGGCTGAGCTGGATGTAGAGAATCGCCATCACGGCACCAATCACACCCAGTGCAACCAGGTTGAAGTTGGTGAAGGCGGCGGTGACGAAGCCGAGGTAGAAGAACGGCATCAGGTAGCCTGCGCGCATCATGTTGATGACCATTGCGTAACCCACCACGACGATCATACCACCCGCGATGTTCAGACCGCTGGTGACCACTTCAGGGATCGCATTCAGCATGCCCTGAACTTCGCTGGTGCCGACAGAAATCGCAACGATAACCGCCGGGATCGCGATACGCATCGCCTGCAGGAACAGAGACGAAACGTGGATCCAGGAGAGTGCCGTGAGGTTGCCATTTTCGGCCGCCTTATCCGCCGCATGCTGGAACGCAACGGTGATGGTACGCACGATAATAGTCAGCACCTGGCCCGCTGCGGCAAGAGGAATGGCCAGGGCGATACCTGCACCGATACTCTGATGACCGGCAATAACCAGAACGGTCGAGATGATAGAGGCCAGCGCGGCATCGGGCGCAACGGCAGCACCGATGTTCATCCAGCCGAGGGCGATCATTTCCAGCGTACCGCCGATGATGATACCGGTTTTCATATCACCCAAAACGGCACCAATCAACGTACAGGCCACCAGAGGGCGGTGGAACTGAAATTCATCAAGTACGGATTCCATACCCGCAATACACGCGACGATGAACACCAGCACAATCTGAAGAGTGGTAATCTCCATTGTACTTCTCCTATGACATAAGCTTTATGTGAAAAACCGGCGCGGGCTTATTTCCCAACTTTACCGATCAAATCCATCATTTTCAGTTTCGGGTCAGTGGAAACTTTACGGGCTTCCAGCTCAATACCGCGGGCATTCAGCTTGTTGAACGCCTCGATATCTTTCGCATCGACTGAAATCGCGTTGTTGACCTGCGTTTTGCCCTGACGGAAAGCCATACCGCCGATGTTCACGGAGGTAATTTTCACGCCGCCTTCAACAATGCGCTCGACGTCTGTCGGGTTAGTAAACAGGAGCATCACGCGCTCGCCCGCATATTTCGGGTTGTTGTAAACGCGGATCATCTTGGCGACATCCACCACGTGCGCGGTAACGCCCGGTGGTGCAACCTGAGTCAGAAGGGTTTTACGGACGGTATCAGCGGCCACTTCGTCGCTGACGACGATGATGCGGCGAACGTTGGTCTCTTTGGTCCAGCGTGTCGCCACCTGCCCGTGGATTAAGCGGTCATCAATACGCGCAAGGCCGATAACCATGTAATCGTTCGGTCCCATCGGTTTTGCCGGTGCCGCCGCTTTCGGTGCCGCCGCAGCCGGGGCAGGGGCAGGTTTTTCAACCGGCTGAGCCTTCAGGGCTTTCACGCCTTCACGACCGGTTTCAACGGCCAGCGCGACCAGCTCATCGAAGCTCGGGTTGTCGTCGCGCGCCATAAAGGTTTCCACCAGCATGGGAATGTTAACCCCGGCGACGACTTCATAATGCTCTTTATCGACGACAATGCGGCTGGCAGCGTTAAACGGACTGCCGCCCCATGTATCGACGAGAAACAGCACGCCTTTGCTGGTATCCAGCTTCGCGAGTTGAGCGTTGTACTTCTCAATAAGCGTCTCGGCATTTTCACCGGGAACGAAATCGATCCAGCCGACGTTTTCCTGCTCGCCCAACAGCATCTCTGCCGTTTTGAGTAGCTGCTCAGCAGCCCAACCATGTGTGCCTATGACAATAGCAATGGTCACTTGCTACCTCCTTTTATTATCATTAATACGCCTGCCGGGCAGACGTACTGAGAATCGTATTGGCGAACCGAATCGATTCAGATAAGGGTTAGAGTTCAAAAACTAAGACTTCCGCGAATTATTTTAGATAGTGAAAAAATAATTTATGTGATGAAGATCCGTAATTTAGCTACACACGACAGATTTATCTTAAGGGTACAGCCACTGTGTTACAGATCTTTGCAAAGGAACGTAAATCTTTGCTAAAAATGCATTGTGTCTGATATGTTTAGCCTCCGTTTAATTGTTCAGGAGTATAGGGCCACAGCCCACTATATGGACCGTCACCGACGTCAGTCATCTACCAGGCCATTCCGCGCCTTTTTCACCGGCGAACCACGCCACGTATCGACTCTGTCTGCCTTATATTTGCCCACGTTGAGTGGGGCACCGTTTTGTCATTCCTTTAGCAGGAGCTTGTCATGGAATTCTTAATGGACCCGTCAATCTGGGTGGGACTGCTCACGCTGGTCGTACTGGAGATCGTTCTCGGTATTGATAACCTGGTGTTTATCGCCATCCTTGCGGACAAACTGCCGCCAAAACAGCGTGATAAAGCGCGTCTGATTGGTCTGTCGCTGGCGCTGGTCATGCGACTGGGGCTGCTCTCCGTCATCTCCTGGATGGTCACGTTGACCAAACCGCTGTTCTCCGTCATGGATTACACCTTCTCCGGGCGTGATTTGATCATGCTGATCGGGGGGATATTCCTGCTGTTCAAAGCGACGACGGAGCTACATGAACGGCTGGAAAACCGTCAGCACGATGATGGGCACGGTAAAGGCTATGCCAGCTTCTGGGTCGTGGTACTGCAAATTGTGGTGCTGGATGCGGTCTTCTCGCTGGATGCGGTTATTACTGCAGTCGGTATGGTGAACCATCTGCCGGTGATGATGGCGGCTGTGGTCATTGCTATGGCGGTAATGCTGCTGGCCTCGAAACCGTTGACGCGCTTCGTCAACCAGCATCCGACGGTGGTCGTGCTCTGTCTGAGCTTCCTGCTGATGATTGGTCTGAGCCTGGTGGCGGAAGGTTTTGGCTTCCATATTCCGAAAGGCTACCTGTACGCCGCGATTGGCTTCTCGATTCTGATCGAACTGTTCAACCAGATTGCGCGCCGTAACTTTATTAAGCAGCAGTCAAATCAGCCGCTGCGCGCCCGTACGGCGGACGCCATTCTGCGCCTGATGGGAGGGCGTCGCCAGGTGAACGTCCAGTCTGATTCCGAAAACCGTAACCCGGTGCCGGTCCCGGAAGGGGCGTTTGTGGAAGAGGAGCGCTACATGATTAACGGCGTGCTCTCCCTTGCCTCCCGCTCGCTGCGCGGCATCATGACGCCGCGCGGGGAAATTAGCTGGGTGGATGCGAACCTGAGCGTAGATGAAATTCGTCAGCAATTGCTCTCTTCACCGCACAGCCTGTTCCCGGTATGCCGCGGTGAGCTGGATGAGATCATCGGCGTCGTGCGGGCAAAAGAGATGCTGGTGGCGCTGGAAGAGGGCGTCAACGTAGAGGCGATTGCAGCTTCGTCGCCGGCGATTGTCGTGCCGGAAACGCTGGATCCGATCAACCTGCTGGGCGTATTGCGTCGCGCGCGCGGTAGCTTTGTTATCGTCACCAACGAGTTTGGTGTGGTACAGGGGCTGGTGACGCCGCTGGACGTGCTCGAAGCGATTGCCGGTGAATTCCCGGATGAAGACGAAACGCCTGAGATTGTGGCCGACGGCGAAGGCTGGCTGGTCAAAGGTGCGACCGACCTGCACGCGCTTTCGCACACGCTGGGGCTGGAAAACGTGGTTAACGACGAAGAAGACATCGCAACCGTGGCGGGTCTGGTTATCGCCGTAAACGGTCAGATCCCGCGCGTCGGAGATGTAATCGAGCTTCCTCCGTTGCACATCACTATCGTGGAAGCCAACGACTACCGCGTCGATCTGGTCCGCATTGTTAAAGAACAGTCTGCACACGACGAAGATGAATAAGTCTGCTTAACGGGTACGATGTGCCCGTTATGATGTGCTGGCGGGGAGGAGTTTCCCGCCTGCCATTGTGGCGTTAATACCGCCTCCGCTTCTCTCAACCCCTTTCGCAACGAGTCCAATACTTAGCCGCTGCCTGATATCAGGCAGTGCGCGAGCAGCCGCGACCGTAAAAGTGTAGTGGGGAAAGAAGGAAGAGACGAGAATGAAGGGAGAAATTCGCCCATCCGTTGCGGATGGGCGAAAGAGAGGATTAGTCGCACTGCACCTTAATGGCCAGACCGCCGCGCGACGTCTCACGGTACTTCGCGTTCATGTCTTTGCCGGTTTCGTACATGGTTTCGATTACCTTATCCAGCGACACGCGTGGTTCGCTGGTACGGCGCATCGCCATGCGCGAGGCGTTAATCGCTTTGACGGAAGCAATCGCGTTACGCTCAATGCACGGCACCTGCACCTGGCCCGCGACCGGGTCACAGGTCAGACCGAGGTTATGCTCCATGCCAATTTCCGCCGCCACGCAAACCTGTTCAGGGCTTGCACCCAGCAGCTCGGCCAGACCGGCCGCCGCCATGGAGCAGGCTACGCCCACTTCACCCTGACAGCCCACTTCAGCGCCTGAAATGGACGCATTCATCTTGTACAGCGCGCCAATAGCGCCTGCCGCGAGGAAATAACGGATATAGATATCCGGCGTCACGGGCTCAATAAAGTGATCGTAGTAGGCCAGCACAGCCGGGACGATCCCGCACGCACCGTTGGTTGGCGCAGTCACGACGCGACCACCCGCAGCATTCTCTTCGTTTACCGCGAGGGCAAACATGTTAACCCAGTCGACCACGTTCATCGGGTCGTTAGAGAACTTGTCGGTGGTCACCAGCATACGGCGCAGGGCAGAGGCACGACGCGGCACGCGCAGTGGCCCAGGCAGGACGCCTTCGGTGTTCATCCCGCGGTCAATACAGGCGCGCATGGTTTGCCACACGTTGGCAAAATAGTCCTCGATCTCTTTTTTGCTGTGCAGCGCCAGTTCGTTCTGCATCACCATGCCGGACAGCGACAGACCGGTTTCTTTGCAGTAGCCCAGCATTTCGGTGGCCGATTTGAACGGATAGGGCACGTTCACGTCGCCCGCGCTCTCTTTACCAAAATGCTCTTCGTCAACGATGAAGCCACCGCCGATGGAGTAGTAGGTTTTGCTGTAGATCTCTTTTTCGCCGCTCCAGGCGTGGATAGTCATGCCGTTTTCATGCAGCGGCAGGTTGTCGCTGCGAAAACGCATGCCGTCATCCTGTGGGAAATCCACTTCGTGCTGACCGTTAGCCAGCAGCAGGCGGCCGCGCGCTTCCACGTCGCGGATGAATGCCGGGATGGCATCAATATCAACAGTGTCCGGCATATTGCCCGCCAGACCCATAATAATGGCGATATCGGTGTGGTGGCCTTTACCCGTTAATGACAGTGAACCGTAAACGTCTACGGCGACACGGGTAACGCTTTCCAGTAATCCTTTTTCGACCAGATCATCGACGAACTGTTTACCGGCCTTCATCGGCCCTACAGTGTGGGAAGAAGAAGGACCAATCCCCACTTTGAACATGTCGAATATACTAATCACTTTCACACTCCTGACAGGGTTACCGGGGTTCCAGTAACGATGTTATAACTGCGCATAGTGTAAGAGGGAACACCGACCTCGGCTTAACTATTCACATGAATTAAACTAATGGTTGACGATGGGTTTTGCTAATAGCGCGACGCGGATCGCAAACCTGCAAAAAAGCATGGAATGTAAAGTATAGTCAAGGCTTCAGGCCGATTTGCAGCGCCAGTTCACGAATAATGCCCGCCGTCATGCCCCAGACAAAATAATGCTGATACCAGGACAACCAGACCCGATGGTCATGCCCCCGGCGATGGATATCCAGCGGATGATAGCGACTTAGCCGGAGCGCCTCTTCAAGCGGCATTTCAAACACCGCAGAGACTTCGTCGACGCTGGCGTGATACTGCAGGCCAGGCGGGATAATGCCGACCACGGGTGTGACCTGAAAGCCGGTGACGCTGTCGACCGGCGGCAGCACGCCGATGACCTCGACCTTTTCAGGAGGAATAGCCACCTCTTCCTGCGCTTCCCGCAGCGCGGCGGCAATCAGCGACGCATCGGTGCTGTCCACCGCGCCTCCCGGGAAGGCCACCTGACCGGCGTGTTTGCGCATATGCGGCGAGCGCTGCGTAAGCAGCAGGCCCGGCTGTTCCCGACGCACCACCGGGATCAGCACCGCCGCCTGGCGCTGATTCAGCGCCTCGCGGTTGACCTGCGGCCGCAATAGCTGAAAGCGCGACAGAAAATCATCCAGCGTCAGGTTCTCTTTCTCCACCGTTAGTTCTCCAGTTGTTTCAGGATACGGTTCACCTTATCAAAGGTTTCCTGATATTCCGCCTCGACCTGGCTGTCCGCCACAATGCCGCCGCCCGCAGAGCAGTATAGATTGCCGCCGCAGGCCGTCAGCGTGCGAATGGTAATGCTGGTATCCATGGTGCCGCACAGGCTGATATAGCCGATGCTGCCGCACCAGGCGTTGCGGCGGTGCGGTTCCAGCTCGTCGATGATTTCCATGGCGCGAATTTTTGGCGCGCCGGTGATGGAGCCGCCCGGAAACGCGGCGCGGAGCAGATCGCAGGCGGTGCGAGAGGCGGGCAGACGCGCGGTAATGGTACTGACCAGATGATGCACCGCCGGGAAAGGCTCGACGACGAACAGTTCCGGCACGCGCACGCTGCCTGGTGCGGCGACCCGGCCAATATCGTTACGCATCAGGTCGACAATCATCAGGTTTTCGGCACGATCTTTCGGTGATGCGGCGAGTTTTTCCGCCTGCCGGCGATCGGCATCAGGGTCCGCAAGACGCGGTAGCGTGCCTTTAATCGGGCGGGTTTGAATCATGCCCTCCGCGAGATGAATAAAGCGCTCCGGCGACAGGCTAAGGACCGCCCCCTGTTCCAGGCGTACGAACGCGCTGAACGGTGCCCTGTTGCTGGCATTGAGACGGATAAAGGCCTGCCACTCGTCCCCCTGATACGTCGCCTGAAAACGCTGGGCGAGGTTAACCTGATAGCAGTCGCCGCTTTGCAGATACGACTGAACGCGCGCGAATTTTTCGGCGTATTCCGCTGAGGTCATGTTCGAGCGCCAGCCGGAGGTGAGCGTAAACGTCCGCGCCGGGGCAGGCTGCTGCGCCTCAAGCCAGGCCAGACGCGCCTGCACGTCTTGATGGCTCAGAAGGGAAACCGTTCGTTTCTGGTGATCGACAATTAACGCCCAGTCATACAGCCCCACGGCCATGTCCGGCAGGGAAATATCAGCCTGCGCATGCTCCGGCAGCGTTTCGAAACGGCGACCCAGATCGTAACCAAACAGGCCCAGCGCGCCCCCCTGAAAGGGGAGGTCCGGATTCGGTGTGGCAGATAAGCCCAGTGCGTTAATGGCTTGCTGAAGCTGCACCAGCGGATCGTCCGTTAACGACAGGTCATCGGTTGTCAGCGTCTTCACCGGATCGGCCACCAGAATATCGAAGCGGCTATAGGGGTGGTCCGCATGACCGGAATGCAGCAGCATCGCAAACGGACGATGGCTCAGGCGGGCAAACCAGAATTCAGCGGCGTCTGCACGCCAGGGCAAGGTAATAACAGTGGGGAAGCGCATGTTCATGTGTGGCATACTACCGGGCAGCGTGAAATAATTAGCGCGAATAATTTAGCAGGAGTTGACGATGTTTGCAGGTTTACCTTCTCTGAGCCATGAACAGCAGCAGAAAGCGGTTGAGCGAATCCAGGAACTGATGTCCCAGGGGATGAGCAGCGGACAGGCGATTTCCCAGGTGGCGGAAGAACTGCGCGCCACGCATACCGGCGAGCGGATCGTGGCGCGTTTCGAGGATGAAGATGAAGAGTAATCGGGCTTAAACTGCCGCGATAATCTTAATCTCAACCTTATATTCCGGTTTCATCAATGTGGCCTGTACGGTGCAGCGTACGGGGGCGTGCCCCGCCACTACCCATGCATCCCAGGCTTTGTTCATCGCCGCGAAATCATCTTTATTGGCCAGGAAAATGGTCGCATCCAGAATCCGGGATTTGTGGCTGCCCTGTTTTTCCAGCACGGCATCAATCTGCGCCAGGGTATTAGCCGTTTGTTCGAACGCGTCCGCGTCCAGGTTAGCGGGTACTCCGGTGTAGTAGAGCGTCTGGTTATGGATCACCACATCAGACCAGCGGGCTTCGGCATCAATGCGCACAATTGTCATAAACGTTTCCTCGTTATTTTTCGTCGTCAGGCGGCAAGACTGCCATATTGTTCCACTGTCGTCACTATTTGGGGTGGCACAGGAGAGAATGGGCTGACATAATCCCTGTGCAAAAATACAGTGAGAGAGCAACGTGGCAGACGATTTTTCCCCTGAAGGTCAATTAGCGCAGGCGATCCCCGGCTTCAAGCCCCGTGAGCCTCAGCGTCAGATGGCGCACGCCGTTGCACGCGCCATCGATAAGGCTCAGCCGCTGGTGGTCGAGGCCGGAACCGGCACGGGTAAAACCTATGCTTACCTTGCGCCTGCGCTGCGCGCGAAAAAGAAGGTGATTATTTCCACCGGATCGAAAGCGCTGCAGGATCAGCTCTACAGCCGCGATCTGCCTACCGTAGCAAAAGAGCTGAAATACAAAGGACGCCTGGCGCTGCTGAAAGGGCGCTCAAACTACCTTTGCCTGGAGCGACTTGAACAGCAGGCGCTGGCGGGTGGCGATCTGCCGGTACAAACCCTGAGCGACGTCATTATTCTGCGCGCCTGGGCGAACCAGACCGAAGAGGGCGATATCAGCACCTGCGCGAGCGTGCCGGAAGATTCCCCGGCCTGGCCGCTGGTAACCAGCACCAACGACAACTGCCTCGGCAGCGACTGCCCGCTGTATAAAGACTGCTTTGTGGTGAAAGCGCGTAAAACCGCGATGGATGCAGACGTTGTGGTGGTGAACCACCACCTGTTCCTCGCGGACATGGTGGTTAAGGACAGCGGTTTTGGCGAGCTGATCCCGGAGGCGGATGTGATGATCTTCGATGAAGCCCATCAGCTTCCGGATATCGCCAGCCAGTATTTCGGCCAGTCGCTTTCCAGCCGCCAGCTTCAGGATCTGGCAAAAGATTTCACCATTGCCTACCGGACCGAACTCAAAGATACCCAGCAGCTGCAGAAGTGCGCCGACCGCCTGGCGCAAAGCGCTCAGGATTTCCGCTTACAGCTAGGCGAGCCGGGCTATCGCGGCAACCTGCGCGAGCTGCTGGCGGACAAAAATATCCAGCGTGCGCTGCTGCTGCTCGATGATGCCCTGGAACTATGCTACGACGTGGCGAAGCTGTCCCTCGGACGCTCGGCGCTGCTTGACGCCGCCTTCGAGCGCGCCACGCTGTATCGCGGTCGGTTGAAACGGCTGAAAGAGATCAATCAGCCTGGGTACAGCTACTGGTACGAATGTACCTCGCGCCACTTTACCCTGGCGCTCACGCCGCTGGCGGTGGCCGATAAATTCAAAGAGGTGATGGCGCAGAAGCCGGGAAGCTGGATCTTCACCTCCGCCACCCTGTCGGTCAATGACGATCTGCACCACTTCACCGAGCGCCTCGGCATTGAGCAGGCGGAATCACTGCTGCTGCCCAGCCCGTTTGATTACGAAAAGCAGGCGCTGCTGTGCGTGCCGCGCAATCTGCCGCTGCCGAACCAGCCGGGTGCGGCGCGGCTTCTCGCGGCGATGCTCAAGCCGATGATTGAGGCCAACAACGGGCGCTGCTTTATGCTCTGCACCTCACACGCCATGATGCGCGACCTCGCCGAGCAGTTTCGCGCCACCATGACCCTGCCGGTGCTGCTGCAGGGGGAAACCAGCAAAGGGCAGCTGCTCCAGCAGTTTGTCAGCGCCGGTAACGCCCTGCTGGTGGCGACCAGCAGCTTCTGGGAAGGGGTGGACGTGCGCGGCGACACGCTCTCGCTGGTGATCATCGATAAGCTGCCGTTCACGTCGCCGGACGATCCGCTGCTTAAAGCGCGGATGGAGGACTGCCGCCTGCGCGGGGGCGATCCGTTTGACGAGGTTCAGCTACCGGATGCGGTCATTACCCTGAAGCAAGGGGTAGGGCGTCTGATCCGCGACGTCACCGATCGCGGCGTGCTGGTCATTTGTGATAACCGGCTGGTTATGCGTCCTTACGGTGCGACCTTCCTCGCCAGCCTGCCGCCCGCCCCGCGTACGCGGGACATTAAACGCGCGGTGCGCTTTCTGGCAAACCCAACGGCGGAGTAATTCGCCCCGGAGTGTGCTAAGATGCGCGCCATTTTGTGACTGACCCTTGCGAGAGCGCGACGACTGATGCGAATTCTGGCTATTGATACCGCGACAGAGGCTTGCTCTGTTGCTCTGTTGAACGACGGTGCTGTTTCTGCCCATTTCGAAGAGTGTCCCCGGGAACACACCCAGCGTATTCTGCCCCTGGTAAAAGCCATTTTAACCCAGGGCAATACCGCCTTAACCGACCTCGATGCCCTGGCCTTTGGCCGCGGTCCCGGCAGCTTTACGGGCGTACGTATTGGCATTGGTATTGCGCAGGGGCTCGCGCTCGGCGCTGATCTGCCGATGATCGGCGTCTCTACGCTCGCCACGATGGCGCAGGGGGCCTGGCGCATGACGGGCGCGACCCGCGTGCTCGCCGCTATTGATGCCCGCATGGGCGAAGTTTACTGGGCGGAATATACCCGCGATGAAAACGGCGTCTGGCACGGCGAAGAGACGGAAGCGGTGCTTAAGCCTGAAGCCGTGACTGAACGCCTGAAGCAGCTGTCCGGCGAGTGGGCGACGGTCGGCACGGGCTGGCCGGCGTGGCCGGAGATGGCGAGCGGCACAGGCGTGACGCTGGTGGACGGCAACATGCTCCTGCCGGCGGCAGAAGATA
This sequence comes from Enterobacter sp. MG-EB028, assembly GCF_056673305.1. NCBI lineage: Bacteria > Pseudomonadati > Pseudomonadota > Gammaproteobacteria > Enterobacterales > Enterobacteriaceae > Enterobacter > Enterobacter sp. MG-EB028. The sequence goes on along the minus strand of NZ_CP195079.1, from coordinate 2,864,292 downwards.
TGCTCCCGATTGCCCGTCAGATGCTTGCGGAAGGAAAAACCGTTGCCGTTGAACATGCGGAACCGGTTTATTTGCGAAACACCGTCGCGTGGAAGAAACTTCCGGGCCGCGAGTGAATCTCAGTAACAGGAACTGAGAAAAAGGAGTCGCATCATGGCGGTTCAGACTAAAGTAGTACGCCTTTTTATGGCAGGCGCGGTTGCCATAGCACTGAGCGGTTGCGTAACCGTACCTGATGCGATCAAGGGCAGCAGCCCGACGCCACAGCAGGATCTGGTTCGGGTGATGAATGCGCCCGAGCTTTACGTCGGCCAGGAAGCCCGCTTTGGCGGGAAAGTGATCGACGTGCAGAACCAGCAGGGGAAAACCCGTCTGGAAATCGCCACCGTACCGCTCGATAGCGGCGCGCGGCCCGTCCTCGGTGAAGCCTCTCGCGGGCGTATCTATGCTGACGTGAATGGCTTCCTCGATCCGGTCGATTTTCGCGGACAGCTGGTGACCGTCGTCGGACCGATTACCGGTTCGGTGCAGGGCAAAATCGGCAACACGCCGTACAAATTTATGACCCTGCAGGTGAACGGCTATAAGCGCTGGCGGCTCGCACAGCAGGTGGTGATGCCGCCTCAGCCAATCGATCCGTGGATGTGGGGTCCACATCCTTATCGTTACGGTTATCCGGGATGGGGATGGTATAACCCGGGCCCTGCACAGGTGCAAACGATCGTAACTGAGTAACTTACTGTTATTATTAGGAAAGAGACAGCGGCTCAGCCGCTGTCTCTGTTTTTTTACGGATAAAACGAAAAAAAAGAGTGACGCGCTTCGCAACCTGCAATCTGAACAATTAATAAACTGGTACGCTGAGTTAATATAATGTTAACAAACTGTTTATTATCGGGGCTGTGATGACGACGAACACTCATTTCAGAGGTGATGCATTGAAAAAGGTTTGGCTTAACCGTTATCCCGCAGATGTGCCTGCGGAGATCAATCCTGACCGTTATCAATCCCTGGTTGAATTATTTGAGCACTCGGTAAGACGTTACGCAGACCAGCCCGCGTTTGTGAATATGGGCGAGGTGATGACGTTCCGTAAGCTTGAGGAGCGTAGCCGGGCGTTTGCGGCTTATCTGCAGGAAGGGCTTGGGCTGCAAAAAGGGGATCGCGTCGCGCTGATGATGCCGAACCTGCTGCAATACCCGGTGGCGCTGTTCGGCATCCTGCGTGCCGGGATGATTGTCGTCAACGTCAACCCGCTTTATACGCCGCGCGAGCTGGAACACCAGCTGAACGACAGCGGGGCGGTGGCGATTGTGATTGTTTCTAACTTTGCCCATACCCTGGAAAAAGTGGTCGACAAAACCCAGGTGAAGCACGTCATCCTGACGCGCATGGGCGATCAGCTTTCCACCGCCAAAGGGACGCTTGTTAACTTTGTCGTCAAATACATTAAACGTCTGGTACCGAAATACCATCTGCCAGATGCCATCTCCTTCCGCCGCGCGCTGCATGCGGGCTATCGCATGCAGTACGTCAAGCCGGAAGTGGTCTCAGAAGACCTGGCCTTCCTGCAATACACGGGCGGCACAACCGGCGTGGCCAAAGGGGCGATGCTTACACACCGCAACATGCTGGCGAACCTTGAGCAGGTCAATGCCACCTACGGGCCGCTGCTCCATCCGGGCAAAGAGCTGGTGATCACCGCGCTGCCGCTGTATCACATTTTCGCGCTGACCATGAACTGCCTGCTGTTTATCGAACTGGGTGGGCAAAACGTACTTATCACCAACCCGCGCGATATCCCGGGACTGGTGAAGGAGCTGGCGAAATATCCGTTCACCGCCATGACCGGAGTGAACACCCTGTTCAACGCGCTGCTCAACAACAAAGAGTTCCAGCAGCTCGATTTCTCCACGCTGCATCTCTCTGCGGGCGGCGGCATGCCGGTTCAGCAGGCGGTGGCCGAGCGCTGGGTGAAGTTAACCGGGCAATATCTGCTGGAAGGCTACGGCCTGACGGAGTGCGCGCCGCTGGTGAGCGTCAACCCGCACGATATCGACTACCACAGCGGCAGCATCGGCCTGCCGGTGCCGTCCACGGAAGCAAAGCTGGTGGATGATGAGGGTAACGAAGTGCCGCACGGTGAGCCAGGCGAGCTGTGCGTCAGAGGGCCTCAGGTGATGCTGGGTTACTGGCAGCGTCCTGATGCGACCGACGAGATCCTCAAAGACGGCTGGCTGCACACCGGCGATATTGCGGTGATGGATGACGAAGGCTTCCTGCGCATCGTCGATCGCAAAAAAGATATGATCCTGGTCTCCGGCTTCAACGTCTACCCGAACGAAATCGAAGACGTGGTGATGCAGCACAGCGGCGTGCTGGAAGTGGCGGCAGTCGGCGTCCCTTCCGGCAGCAGCGGTGAAGCGGTGAAGATTTTTGTGGTCAAGAAAGATCCTTCTCTTACCGAGGAAGCGCTGATAACGTTTTGTCGTCGTCAGCTGACGGGCTATAAAGTACCGAAGCTGGTGGAATTCCGCGATGAGCTGCCGAAATCCAACGTCGGGAAGATATTACGACGAGAATTACGTGACGAAGCCCGTGCCAAAGTAGACAATAAGGCCTGAGCTTCACGTTAATCGCCCAGACGCCGGTTAAGCCGGCGTTTTTTATGGGCGCAAACAAAAGAGAATCCGATTTGAATTACCAGATGATCACGACCAACGACGAGCTGGCTTCGCTCTGCGAAGTAACGCGCGACTTTCCTGCCATCGCTCTGGATACCGAGTTTGTCCGTACTCGCACCTATTATCCACAGCTGGGTTTGATTCAGATGTACGACGGTAAGCACGTCTCGCTGATCGACCCTCTCGGCATTACCGACTGGGCGCCGATGCGTGACCTGCTGCTGGATACTGCGGTAACGAAATACCTGCATGCGGGCAGTGAAGATCTGGAAGTCTTTCTGAATACCTTTGGCATCATGCCTCAGCCGCTGATTGATACGCAGATCCTTGCGGCGTTCAGCGGTCGTCCGCTGTCGTGGGGATTTGCCGCCATGGTGGAGGAGTACACGGGCCTGACGCTGGATAAAAGTGAATCCCGTACCGACTGGCTGGCGCGTCCGCTTACCGAGCGCCAGCTGGAATATGCGGCGGCAGACGTGTTTTACCTGCTGCCGATTGCCGGACAGCTGATGAAAGAGGCGGAAGCCTCCGGCTGGCTGTCAGCCGCGCTGGACGAGTGCCGTATGACACAGCAGCGTCGTCAGGAAGTGGTTGATCCGAAAGAAGCCTGGCGCGACATCAGCAACGCCTGGCAGCTGCGTACGCGTCAGCTGGCGTGCCTCCAACTGTTAGCCGACTGGCGCTTACGCAAAGCGCGCGAACGCGATTTGGCTGTTAACTTCGTGGTTCGCGAAGAGCATCTCTGGGCGGTCGCACGCTATATGCCGGGCAGCCTGGGAGAACTGGACAGCATCGGGCTTTCGGGGAGCGAGATCCGCTTCCACGGTAAAACCCTGCTGGCCCTCGTCGCCAAAGCGCAGGAGCTTCCGGAAGAGGCGCTGCCTGAGCCGTTGCTGAATCTGATGGATATGCCGGGCTACCGCAAAGCGTTTAAGGATATCAAAGCGCTGGTGCAGGATGCCGCAACGGAAAGCAAACTGAGTGCAGAACTGCTGGCGTCACGCAGGCAGATTAACCAGCTGCTGAACTGGCACTGGAAGCTAAAACCGCAGAATGGCGTGCCGGAACTGATGGCGGGCTGGCGCGGGGAATTGATGGCCGATCGCCTGAATACGCTGCTGGAAGCATACCCACGCTAAAGAATTGTAGCCCCGGTAAGCGTAGCGCCACCGGGGAGATTGCCGGGCGGCGCTACGCTTGCCCGGCCTACAAAACCACAAACGGTTTAACGAGACTCTTCCGCTTCCGGTAGCGTCACGTTCAGCTCCAGTATCGAAATATCCCCGTCTTTTTGCTCCAGCTGCACCGTCACCATCTCCGGGTCAATCTGTACATACTTACAGATCACTTCCAGGATGTCCTTGCGCAGCTGCGGCAGGTAGTGAGGCTCGGCGTCGCTACGACGACGCTCCGCAACGATAATTTGCAGACGTTCTTTTGCGATGTTGGCGGTGTTCTTTTTCCGCGAGAGAAAAAAGTCCAGTAATGCCATAACTTATCCTCCGAACAGGCGTTTGAGGAAACCTTTCTTCTCTTCTTCAATGAAGCGGAAAGGACGTTCTTCTCCCAGCAGACGGTCAACGGTATCCGCATACGCTTTACCTGCATCTGCCATTGTATCAAGGATCACGGGCTCGCCCTGGTTAGACGCGCGCAGCACGGACTGATCTTCCGGGATGACGCCAACCAGTTTAATGCGCAGGATCTCCAGCACGTCTTCCATGCTCAGCATGTCACCTTTGTTTACGCGACCCGGGTTATAGCGGGTCAGCAGCAGGTGCTCTTTAATCGGATCTTCGCCATTTTCCGCACGACGGGATTTGGAGGCGAGGATGCCGAGAATACGGTCTGAGTCACGCACGGAGGAGACTTCAGGGTTGGTGGTGATAATCGCTTCATCAGCGAAGTAGAGCGCCATCAGGGCACCGGTCTCGATGCCAGCAGGGGAGTCGCAGACAATGAAGTCGAACTCCATTTTTTTCAGCTCGTCGAGCACCTTTTCCACCCCTTCACGGGTCAGGGCGTCTTTGTCACGCGTCTGAGAGGCCGGGAGGATATAGAGGTTCTCGGTGCGCTTGTCTTTAATCAGCGCCTGGTTCAGCGTGGCATCGCCCTGAATGACGTTCACGAAGTCATACACGACGCGACGCTCGCATCCCATGATGAGGTCGAGGTTACGCAGACCGATATCGAAGTCGATAACGACGGTTTTCTTTCCCTTCTGGGCCAAACCAGTAGCGATGGCCGCGCTGGAGGTGGTCTTGCCAACGCCTCCTTTACCCGAAGTAACAACAATAATGCGTGCCATAGAAATTCCTTGTTAAAAAGGGATCAATTCAACGGTTGAACGGTCAACGCGTCGTCTGCCAGAAGCAGGCGAGCCGCTTTGCCATAAAATTCGGCTGGGATCTTGTCGCTCAGCCAATATTCACCTGCGATGGACACCAGTTCCGCCGTCAGGTGAGTACAAAATATTTGCGCGTCCCGATCGCCACTTGCGCCTGCGAGCGCACGTCCACGCATCATACCGTATACGTGAATATTGCCATCTGCAATCAGCTCTGCGCCAGCGCTGACGTGGCTTGTAACAATCAGATCACAGTTTGGTGCATAAATGCGCTGACCGGAACGAACCGGCACATCAATCATTCGCGTTTTTGTGAGAGCGGTAACGTTTTGCGCCGCAGGAGGGGGCGTTTGCACGGCAGCTGGCGCTACACGTGGGGCTTTTTCTTTGCCCTCATTCAGAAGAGGTAGCCCCGCGCGCTCAATTTCTGCTTTCAGCTCGGTATCTTTGCAGCCGCTGATGCCGACAATACGCAGCCCGGTTGAGGAGACCGCCTGCTGGAGAAGTTTCCAGTTCACCGGCGCCTCAAGACCGCTGACGTTGATAACAACAGGGGCGTGCTTCAGAAAGGCGGGAGCCTGGGCGATTTTGTCTTCTAACGCCTGACGAATAACCTCGGGTTTTGCATCATGCAAATGTACCACTGATAAGGTGAAGCTACTGCCTTTAAGCTCGATGGGCGTGTTTGACATCCTGGCCTTACTCAATTTGCTATTAACCGCAGCCATTCGCTGCGATATTCCGAAGAGTATCAGGCATGTTATAGTCAGGAGTATATTGAGGCAAGCAACCACCCATTAATTCAGAGTAAAAACATGTTTTGTGTGATCTACAGAAGTACAAGCCGTGACCAGACCTATCTTTATGTCGAAAAGAAAGACGATTTTTCACGCGTGCCGGAAGAATTAATGAAGAACTTTGGCCGACCACAGCTGGCGATGCTGCTGCCGCTGGACGGCCGTAAGAAACTGGTGAATGCCGATCTGGAAAAAGTGAAAACGGCATTAGCCGAGCAGGGCTATTATTTACAGCTTCCACCGCCGCCTGAGAATTTATTAAAACAGCACCTCGAGGCGAACGGGAAAAAATAGCCTCAGCTGTTTTCGGGCATAACACATCAACCGATTAGGGGTCGAGCATGTATCAACATCATAACTGGCAAGGTGCATTACTGGATTATCCCGTCAGCAAAGTGGTCTGCGTGGGCAGCAACTATGCTAAGCATATTCAGGAGATGGGCAGCGCAACGCCAGAAGAGCCGGTCCTGTTTATTAAGCCCGAGACGGCACTGTGCGACATCCGCCAGCCGCTGGCGCTGCCGCAGGGGCTGGGGTCGGTGCATCACGAAGTGGAGCTCGCGGTGCTGATCGGCGCGACGCTGCGCCAGGCTTCCGAAGAGCATGTCGAGAAAGCGATTGCCGGTTACGGCGTGGCGCTGGATCTGACCCTGCGTGACGTGCAGGGCAAAATGAAGAAAGCGGGGCAGCCGTGGGAAAAAGCCAAAGGCTTTGATAACGCATGTCCGATTTCAGGATTCGTTCCGGTGAGTGAATTTACTAACGATCCGCAGGATACCCCGCTCAGCCTGAAGGTGAATGGCGAGGTTCGCCAGCAGGGCACTACGGCGGACATGATCCACAAGATTGTGCCGCTGATCGCCTACATGAGCCGTTTCTTTACCCTGAAGCCGGGCGATGTGATCCTCACCGGCACGCCGGAAGGCGTGGGCCCGCTCGCCAGCGGGGATGAGCTTGAGGTCGGTTTTAACGGCCTGTCGCTAAAAACCCGCGTGCTGTAACCGAAGCTTGCCGCCTGAAGAGGGCGGCAAAACTTGCAACAACGTGCCAGACTCGTTATAAGGTGCGCTTTCTTTTGACGTGTGGACATCCTGATGAACGACATCCCTTTCTGGCAAAGCAAAACTCTTGACGACATGACCGACGCGGAATGGGAATCCCTGTGCGACGGCTGCGGTCAGTGCTGCCTGCATAAGCTGATGGATGAGGACTCCGACGAGATCTATTTCACCAACGTTGCCTGCAAGCAGTTGAACATTAAAACCTGCCAGTGCCGCAATTACGAACGCCGCTTCGAGTACGAGCCGGACTGCATCAAGTTAACCCGTGAAAATCTGCCGACTTTTGAGTGGTTACCGCATACCTGCGCGTATCGTCTGCTGGCGGAAGGAAAAGATCTGCCGAAATGGCATCCGCTACTGACCGGTTCAAAAGCGGCGATGCACGGCGAGCGTATCTCTGTGCGCCACATTGCGGTGAAAGAGTCTGAGGTGCGGGACTGGGAAGACCACATTATGAATCACCCGAATCGGTGAGAATAAAAAACCCGCCGAGGCGGGTTTTTGCTTTTACCTTCCAAACAAATCGCGTTTCTTCGGTTTGAACAGCTGAGCAATCAGCACCAGCAGCGCCACCACGAAGTAGGCCACAAAAATCCCCACCAGCCACTGCGGCATCTCCAGCGTCAGGAATTCCCACTGACGTACAGAACAGTCACCGGATGCGACAAACACCTGCGGCAGCCACTTATCCAGCGGCAGCCAGCTCGGGAAGCGGGCGGCGAAATCACAGGTCATAAACGGTGATGGATGCAGCTGCATCATGGTGTGCTGCCAGGAAAGCTCAATCCCTTTCCAGGCGCTGTACAGCCAGATTGCAATACCCACATAGCGCAGCGGCGTTTTCGGGGCAATCGCACCCACCAGGCCAGCACCCATAATGCCGAACAGTGCGCAGCGCTCGTAGATGCAAAGCACGCAGGGCTTGAGTCCCATTACGTGCTGGAACCACAGCGCAACCATTTCCAGCGCAAAGGCGGTCAGGGCCATCAACAACCACGCTCCGCGACCGCGGGAGCACTGGTTTAAAAATCTCAACATAATCATTTCCCTGGAACATGCTTAGAAAGCGCAGTGTAAACGAATTTTAATGCGCCGCAAGTATACCCGCTTGTAACAGCCATTGCGTACAGGGAACGAGAGTAATTTTGATGCACAGCAAACCAACAGCGGTAAGCACCAGCGTGTACGGCAGCGCCATCCAGACCATTCTCCCATAAGAAAGTCGTATGAGCGGCGCCAGCGCCGAGGTCAGCAGGAAGAGAAATGCCGCCTGGCCGTTCGGTGTCGCAACTGAGGGCAGGTTTGTTCCGGTGTTGATGGCCACCGCCAGCAGTTCAAATTGCCCGGTGCTGACAATCCCTTGCTCCATCGCCGCTTTGGCCTCATTGATGTACACCGTCCCGACAAAGACGTTATCGGAAATAGAGGATAGCAGACCGTTAAATAAATAGAACAGCGTAAGCTGCGAGTCCGGCGAGGCCTGGAGCACAAATGCGATAATCGGTGCGAACAGGTGTTGGTCAATAATCACCGCCACGACCGCAAAGAAGACTGCCAGCAGCGCGGTAAAAGGCAGGGCTTCGGTAAAGGCTTTGCCGATAGCATGTTCGTCCGTTACCCCGCTAAAGGTGGTCGCAAGAATAATGACGGAGAGGCCAATCAACCCGACTTCGGCAAGATGCAACGCCAGCGCGGCGATAAGCCAGATGCCGATGATCCCTTGGGCAATCAGACGCAGCATCTCCTGGCGCGTGCGCTGTTTGCGGCTCTGCTCGTCAAATTTATGCAGTTCATTGCGGACCGGCTCAGGCAGCTGTGCGCCGTAGCCGAACAGTCTGAATTTTTCGACCAGAATGCAGGTTGCTAACCCGCAGACCAGCACAGGCACGCTGACGGGGGCCATGCGCAGGAAAAATTCGCCAAAATGCCATTCTGCCGCTTTCGCGATGATCAGGTTTTGCGGCTCGCCCACCATGGTCATCACGCCGCCCAGCGCCGTACCGACCCCCGCGTGCATCATCAGGCTGCGCAGAAATGCGCGGAACTGTTCCAGCACGTCGCGGTTATGCGCCTCGACGTGGCTATCGTCCTGCAAATCATCACTCGGGCGAGAGGAGGCCACGCGGTGATAAATGCCGTAAAATCCAACGGCGACGCTGATCACCACCGCGACGACGGTGAGCGCATCCAGGAAGGCCGACAGAAAGGCGGCGGCAAGACAAAACGCCAGCGAGAGGATGGTTTTTGACGGAATGCTCAGCAGCAGGCGGGTGAAGATAAACAGCAGCAGCTGTTTCATAAAGTAGATACCGGCCACCATAAAAATGAGCAGCAGGAGCACTTCAAGATTGGAGGCCAGCTCTGCTTTGACATGCTCTGCTGACGTCATGCCGATGACCACGGCCTCAAACGCCAGCAAACCGCCTGGCAGCAGGGGATAGCACTTCAGCGCCATGGCCAGGGTGAAGATAAACTCCGCCACAAGCAGCCATCCGGCGATAAACGGATCCACACTAAAAATGAGGGGATTAACGACCAGGAAAACCAGCAGTATCAGTTTGTACCAGTCAGGAGAATGACCTAAAAAATTGCGCCACAGCGCGCGCCCAAAAGAAATTTCCACAACAGACGTCCTTCCCGTCAAGTAATACAAAACATCAGTATACGCAAAAATCGCGGCCCGGAGGCGGATAAGCCCGCATTGTAAATTTCACAAAAATGAAACGGCGATCCCCTTTTCTCACTTTGCCGCGCTACCTGCCGCTGCGCGCCTCTGGTATGATGAGTCCAATTTGCAAAAGCTGTGTAATGGAAATCTCACTATGGTCATTAAGGCGCAGAGCCCGGCGGGTTTCGCGGAAGAGTACATCATTGAAAGCATCTGGAATAATCGTTTCCCTGCGGGGTCCATTCTTCCGGCTGAACGCGAACTCTCTGAACTGATTGGCGTCACTCGCACCACGCTGCGTGAAGTGCTTCAGCGACTGGCGCGTGATGGATGGTTGACGATCCAGCACGGCAAGCCAACAAAGGTAAATAACTTCTGGGAAACCTCGGGGCTGAACATTCTTGAAACGCTGGCGCGCCTCGACCACGAAAGCGTGCCGCAGCTGATTGATAATCTGCTCTCCGTGCGCACCAACATCGCGACTATCTTTATTCGTACCGCTTTCCGTCAGCATCCGGAGGATGCGCTTGCGGTGCTGGCCAGCGCGAATGAAGTTGAAGATCACGCCGATGCCTTTGCCACCCTCGATTACAACGTGTTCCGCGGCCTGGCGTTTGCCTCCGGCAACCCGGTTTACGGCCTGATCCTCAACGGCATGAAAGGGCTCTATACCCGCATTGGTCGCCACTATTTTGCCAATCCTGAAGCCCGCAGCCTGGCGCTGGGCTTCTACCATAAGCTGAGCAAACTCTGCACCGAAGGCCTGCACGATCAGGTTTATGAAACCGTGCGCCGCTACGGCCACGACTCCGGCGAAATCTGGCACCGTATGCAGAAAACGCTGCCGGGCGATTTAGCGATTCAGACCCGCTAAAAGAAAAACCTCTCATACGAGAGGTTTTTTTCGTCGGGTGGCGGCTACGCCTTACCCGACCTACGGGGTTTGCAGGCCCGGTAAGCGCAGCGCCACCGGGCAAAAAAGCTGCACTACAGGGTATTCAACCGCGCCGGGCAGCGATCCAGCAGCTCCACGCTGCCGTCCTCATTCTGCTGCTCCAGCTGCACGTCAAAGCCCCACAGGCGGTGCACGTGCTTCAGCACCTCTTTACGTCCTTTATCGAGCGGCGCACGGTTGTGCGGGATATAGCGCAGCGTCAGGGAACGGTCGCCGCGCAGGTCCACGTTCCACACCTGAATATTGGGTTCAAGGTTGCTCAGGTTGTACTGGGAAGAGAGGCGAGAGCGGATCTCACGGTAGCCTTCCTCGTTGTGGATCGCCGAGATCTCCAGATAGTTGTTACGGTCATCGTCCAGCACGGTGAAGAAGCGGAAATCACGCATGATCTTCGGTGACATAAACTGGCTGATAAAGCTCTCATCCTTAAAGTCGCGCATCGCAAAATGCAGCGTTTCCAGCCAGTCAGAGCCGGCGATATCCGGGAACCAGTACTTGTCCTCTTCCGTCGGCGACTGGCAGATGCGTTTAATATCCTGGAACATCGCAAAGCCCAGCGCATACGGGTTAATCCCGCTGTACCACGGGCTGTTGTAGGGCGGCTGGAACACCACGTTAGTATGGCTGTGGAGAAATTCCATCATGAAACGCTCGGTGACTTTCCCTTCGTCATACAGGTGGTTGAGAATGGTGTAGTGCCAGAATGTCGCCCAGCCTTCATTCATCACCTGGGTCTGTTTCTGCGGATAGAAATACTGGCTCACCTTGCGCACGATGCGCAATATCTCACGCTGCCATGGCTCCAGCAGTGGGGCGTTCTTCTCCATAAAATAGAGCAGGTTTTCCTGCGGCTCGGACGGATAACGACGCGCTTCGGCGATCGTTTTTTCCTCCTCACGCTTCGGCAGGGTACGCCATAGCATGTTCACCTGGCTCTGCAGATACTCCTCGCGGCTTTTCTGCCGGGCTTTCTCCTCCTGCAGAGAGATTTTCTGCGGGCGCTTATAGCGGTCCACGCCGTAGTTCATTAGCGCGTGGCAGGAGTCGAGCAGCTTCTCCACCTCGTCCACGCCGTAGCGCTCTTCGCAGTCGGTAATGTATTTACGCGCGAAGATCAGGTAATCAACGATGGAGCTGGCGTCCGTCCAGCTGCGGAACAGGTAGTTATTTTTAAAGAAGGAATTATGCCCGTAGCAGGCGTGCGCCATCACCAGCGCCTGCATGGTAATGGTGTTCTCTTCCATCAGATAGGCGATACACGGATTGGAGTTAATGACGATCTCATACGCCAGCCCCTGCTGGCCGTGCTTATACAGCCGCTCCGTTTCAATGAATTTTTTACCAAACGACCAGTGCGGATAGTTGATCGGCATCCCGACGCTGGAGTAAGCGTCCATCATCTGTTCGGAGGTAATCACCTCAATCTGATGGGGATAGGTATCCAGGCGATACAGCTTTGCCACCCGGTCGATTTCGGCGAGGTAGACATCCAGCAGCTCGAAGGTCCAGTCGGGTCCATCGCTCAGACGTGTGTTGTCCTTGTTCAGGGAATCAATAGTAGCCATTAGCGCGCCCTCGTTGTGGGTGCTCTCTCTGTCTGGAGAGCCTCCTTTCAAGCATAGATCAACGTGTTAAAAAGCGTGCTGGCGCAGAAATTTTTTCTTTGCGATTTCTCGTTTTTGATACGGCAAAAAAAGGGTGCGCATCAGCATTTTATGCTGGTTAAAAATAAAGCTCAGCAGGAGATCCCAAATTATCCCTGTCCCCTGATGCTGGGGGATGTGTGAGGTAAGTCACCATAAAAAAGTCATATGTTGAATAATATTTTCAACTAGGTTATCAATCTGTAATTAGATGATTGTTCTTTTGCTCATAATGGAGTGGCTATGCGTGTTGTCATACTGGGAAGTGGTGTCGTTGGCGTAACCAGCGCCTGGTATTTAAGTCAGGCGGGACATGAGGTTACCGTTATCGATCGTGAATCCGGCCCGGCGCTTGAAACCAGTGCGGCAAACGCCGGTCAAATCTCTCCCGGCTATGCGGCCCCGTGGGCGGCACCGGGCGTGCCGCTGAAGGCGATCAAATGGATGTTCCAGCGCCACGCGCCGCTGGCCATCAGCCTTGACGGCACGCAGTTCCAGCTGAAGTGGATGTGGCAGATGCTGCGCAACTGCGACACCCGCCACTACATGGAAAACAAAGGGCGCATGGTGCGTCTGGCGGAATACAGCCGCGACTGCCTCAAAGCCCTGCGCGCCTCGACGGGTATCGAGTACGAAGGCCGTCAGGGCGGCACGCTGCAGCTGTTCCGCACCGAACAACAGTATGAAAACGCCACCCGCGATATCGCCGTGCTGGAAGATGCCGGTGTTCCTTACCAACTGCTGGAGGCCAGCCAGCTGGGTCAGGTTGAACCCGCGCTGGCCGAAGTGGCCCACAAGCTGACCGGCGGTCTGCGTCTGCCGAACGACGAAACCGGCGACTGTCAGCTCTTTACCCAGCGTCTGGCGCAGATGTGCGAGCAGGCAGGGGTGAAATTCCGCTTTAACACCTCTGTCGACAAGCTGCTGTCCGAGGGCGAAAAAATTTACGGCGTGAAGTGTGGGGACGAGGTGATCAAGGCGGACGCCTATGTGATGGCGTTTGGTTCCTACTCTACCGCCATGCTGAAAGGCATTCTTGATATTCCGGTCTACCCCCTGAAGGGCTACTCGCTGACCATCCCGGTGAAAGAGGAGAGCGGGGCGCCCGTGTCGACCATCCTGGATGAAACCTACAAAATCGCCATTACCCGCTTTGATAACCGTATTCGCGTCGGTGGCATGGCGGAGATTGTCGGCTTTAACACCGAACTGCTGCAGCCGCGTCGTGAAACGCTGGAGATGGTGGTGGGCGATCTCTTCCCGCGCGGCGGTTTTGTTGAGCAAGCGACGTTCTGGACCGGCCTGCGTCCGATGACTCCGGACGGCACCCCGATTGTCGGGCGCACGCCGTTCAAAAATCTGTGGACCAATACCGGACACGGTACGCTCGGCTGGACGATGGCCTGCGGATCGGGCCAGCTGCTGAGCGACCTGATTTCCGGGCGCACGCCGGCAATTCCGTTTGACGATTTAAGTGCTGCGCGCTATCAATCAGGATTCACGCCAGCGCGTCCTCAGCACCTGCACGGCGCGCATAACTAAGGAGTTGTCATGTCCCGTCCTGTTCTGGCTCAGCTGGATCTGCAGGCCCTGAAGGAAAACCTGCAAATTGTTCGCCGGGCAGCACCTGGTTCGCGCGTCTGGTCGGTCGTCAAGGCGAACGCCTACGGCCACGGTATCGATCGTATCTGGAGCGCGCTCGGCGCGACCGACGGCTTTGCGTTACTCAATATCGAAGAGGCCATCCTGCTGCGCGAGCGCGGCTGGAAAGGGCCTGTTCTGCTGCTGGAGGGGTTCTTCCACGCGGACGATCTGCCGCTGCTGGATAAGTACCGATTGACCACCAGCGTGCACAGCAACTGGCAGATTAAAGCCATTCAGGATGCGAAGCTCCACGCTCCGCTGGATATTTATCTCAAGGTAAACAGCGGCATGAACCGCCTGGGCTTCCAGCCCGAGCGGGTTCATACGGTCTGGCAGCAGCTGCGCGCTCTGAAAAACGTCGGCGAAATGACGCTGATGGCGCACTTTGCCGATGCGGAAAAACCGGACGGCATTGCGGATGCCATGGTCCGCATTGAGCAGGCGGCAGAAGGGCTCGATTGCCCGCGCTCGCTGTCAAACTCGGCGGCCACGCTGTGGCATCCTGAAGCTCACTATAACTGGGTACGTCCGGGGATCGTTCTGTACGGTGCGTCTCCTTCAGGGCAGTGGCAGGATATCGCCAACAGCGGCCTGAAGCCGGTTATGACCCTGCGCAGCGAGATCATCGGCGTGCAGACGCTGAAGACGGGCGACACGGTAGGCTACGGCAGCCGCTACCGGGCGAAGGGCGAGCAGCGTATCGGCATCGTCGCGGGCGGTTATGCCGACGGCTACCCGCGCATCGCGCCGACCGGTACGCCGGTCTGGGTGGATGGCGTTCGCACGGGCACGGTAGGGACGGTCTCAATGGATATGCTGGCGGTTGACCTCACGCCATGCCCGCAGGCAGGGATCGGTTCTCCGGTCGAGCTGTGGGGCAACGAAATCAAAATTGATGACGTGGCGGCCGCGGCGGGAACGGTTGGCTATGAACTGTTGTGTGCGCTGGCACCGAGAGTGCCGGTTGTGACGGTGTAACTTGTACGTGTGCCGGGTGACGCGAAGCCGCCACCCGGTAAAAAAACGCTACTCCGCGTCCTCTTCCATCGGCCTCAAACCGACCTTCCGCACCGCGTTATCTTCTTTTTCGGCAACCGTCCAGATCATCCCGGCAAACTCAACCTGATCGCCCACGACCGGGGCAGCGCCAAGCCGCTGCTGGATGATTTCGCCCAGCGTTTGCGGGTTATCACCCTCTTCAGCTCCTTCATCCAGGCCATAAATCAGCGCCACATCTGCAAATTTTGCGCTGGCTTCCAGAATAAAGTCGCCGAAGAAGCGCTGATCCAGCGCCACGGGAGGCGACTGGCTGAACAGCTTGCCCAGCGCGGGCAGGTCGCGCTCGCGGCCAATCACGCAGAGAATATCCCCTTCGCGCAGGCGGGTGCTGCCGGTAGGGTGCAGCAGGACATTATCGCGGAACAGGGCGGCAATGCGCGTTTCGGCCGGCATATGCAGATCGCGCAGCGAGGCCCCCACGCACCATTTATCAGCGCTCAGCTGGTAGACGAACTGTTCCCACGGGTTTTCCGGGTGAATATCCAGCCCCACGCGCGAAACCGGCCAGCCCACGGGGGGCACCACCACTTTGGCTTTTTTTGCCGCCCACCCGAGCGAGGTTCCCTGGAACAGCAGGGAAATCAGTACCACGAAGAACGCCACGTTGAAAAACAGCCGCGCGTTATCCAGACCGGCCATCATCGGGAAGACCGCAAGAATAATCGGCACCGCGCCGCGCAGGCCAACCCAGCTGATAAAGACGCGCTCGCGCAGGTTAAAGCCGCGAAACGGCAGCAGACCCGCAAACACGGACAGCGGACGGGCGAAGAAGATCATCCACGCCGACAGCAGAAGCGCCGGAACGGCAATCGGCAGCAGGTCAGATGGCGTCACCAGCAGGCCCAGCACCAGGAACATGCCGATTTGCGCCAGCCAGGCCAGCCCGTCGAAGTTCTGCAAAATGGCGTGACGGTTACGAATAGGGCGGTTGCCCATCAGGAACCCGCAGAGGTAAACCGCAAGAATACCGCTGCCGTCCAGCGCGGTGGTGACGGCAAAAATCAGGATCCCACCGCTCAGCGCCAGCAGAGGGTAAAGTCCCGAGGGCAGCGAGATGCGGTTAATGGTCTGCTGTAACAGGTATCCCCCCGCCAGGCCGATGACAATCCCCAGCCCGAACTGCTGCAGGATATGTAAGGCAAACATCCAGCTCAGGCCCGTCTCGTGCTGCTGAATCATCTCTATCAGCGTGATGGTCAGGAACACCGCCATCGGATCGTTACTGCCGGATTCAATCTCAAGCGTTGAGCCAACGCGTTCGTTAAGCCCTTTACCGCCAAGCAGGGAAAAGACCGCCGCCGCATCGGTAGAGCCAACGATTGCGCCAATCAGCAAGCCTTCCATCAGATTGAGATGGAAAAGCCATGCGGCCATCATCCCGGTGAGGCCGGAGGTGATCAACACGCCGACGGTCGCCAGCGACAGCGCAGGCCCCAGGGCCACGCGGAAGGAGCTTGCCTGAGTGCGCATCCCGCCGTCGAGCAGGATCACCGCCAGTGCGAGGTTACTCACCATGTAGGCGAAGGGATAGTTATCGAAGGGGATACCGCCGATGCCGTCAACGCCGGCCAGCATGCCGATGGCAAGGAAAATAACAAGAATGGGTATGCCGAGACGCGATGAAAATGAACTTAATAAAATACTGCTGGTTACAAGTACAGAACCCAAAATGAAAAGGCTGATTATCGCTGCGGCATCCAATGTTCTCTTACTCCCACCTCAATGTTAACGCTGTTACTAAAACCCTAACATATTAACAACGGTAACAGCGTTTTATTAAGGGGGTTTTTTATGCTTTTATGACCGGATGACCGCCGATCGTTAACCGACTGCCCGAAACATCATGTGTAAGCGTGGCCTGCGCGCCCAGCGCAAGGGTAACGGTCTTCTGCTCATGGCCGAAATCCAGACCGGTGATAACCGGAATATCCAGCCGCGAGCGGATGAAGTCGACCATCGTTTCCAGGGAGTAGCCCGCGTCATAGTCATTCGGGGCCGAGCCGCTGAAGCTGCCCAGCACAATCGCGGACTGGCGATCGAGAATACCGGCATGATAAAGCTGCAATAACATGCGCTCGACGCGGAACGGATGTTCGTTGATATCTTCCAGCACCAGAATGCCGTCCTCGATTTGAGGCATCCACGGCGTGCCGATGAGCGAGACCAGCATCGCCAGGTTACCGCCCCACAGCTGGCCCTCACATTCCCAGTGCGGCCCATTCCCCTGCCACTCGACGCTGTAGGTGGGATTGCGCAGCGCGCGCCAGAAATGCTCCACGGTGAACGCGTCCAGTTCCGGCGCGCCGAAGTTACCGGCCAGCATCGGGCCGCTAAACGTAATGACGTTATGCTGCGCCAGCAGACCAAGCTGGATGGCGGTGAAATCGCTGTGGCCGCATATCAGCAGCGGATCCTGCTGCTGGCGCTGCGCCAGGCCCTGCCAGTCGATGCTCTCCAGCAGCCTGCTCGCACCGTAGCCGCCGCGCACCGCAAGGACTATTCGGTTTTCACCCTTCAGGTTCACCAGACTATTGATATCATTCAGCCTCTGCGCTTCTGTTCCGGCAAAACGCTGCTGGCGGCGCGGGATAATTGTCTGATTTTCTACCTGGTGGCCGGATTCCAGTAAGCGCTGAACGCCCCGCTGCGCCGCGTCCTGGTTAATGCAGTAGCCCGACGGCGCGATGAGATGAAACTGAGACATGGCAATTCCTTGCTGAATGAGAAACTAATTGTCTATATCATGCCGCGTATACGCTGCCTGCTTCAAGGGCGGCGCACCGCGATGACCGGCTATAAGGATAGATGACGTGAAATTGAGATGGTTTGCTTTTTTGATTGTTTTGCTGGCTGGCTGTAGTTCAAAACGTGATTATCAAAACCCGCCCTGGAACCCGGAAGTGCCGGTGAAACGGGCCATGCAGTGGATGCCGATCAGTGAACAAGCCGGAAAGGCCTGGGGCGTCAGCCCGCGTCTGATCACCGCCATTATTGCGGTGGAGTCCGGCGGCAATCCCACGCTTGTCAGCAAATCCAACGCGGTGGGTCTGATGCAGCTGAAAGCCTCAACGGCGGGGAGAGAGGTTTACCGCTATATGGGCTGGAGCGGCCAGCCGTCGACCAGCGAGCTGAAGAACCCGGAACGTAACATCTCCATGGGGACCGCTTACCTGAGCATTCTGGAACATGGCGTGCTGAAGGGCATCGAGGATCCGGAAGTGATGCAATACGCGCTGGTGGTCTCGTACGTGAACGGCGCAGGGGCGCTGCTCAGAACCTTCTCCTCTGACCGTAAAGAGGCGATCGAGGAGATCAACGACATGGACAAAGATGAATTCGTCGAGCATGTGGCGAAAAATCATCCGGCACCGCAGGCGCCTCGCTATATCTGGAAAGTACAGAAAGCGATGGATGCCATGTAATGCCGCAAACGGGCGGCGCTCGCTGCCCGACTTCTCTCAAAGTACCTTATTCGCACGTTCCCGTACTTCCCGCTCCAGCGAATAGATAATGCGCTGCAGCTCGCGCTCGGCGCCCGGACCGACGTTCAGAAAACGGAAGCTCAGCCGCGGCGAGGTAATCGTTTCATTTTTGCTGTCCACCACCGTGCGCTCGCTGATGGCAATCAGCTGTGCATCGAAATAAAAACGGCCCCAGCCCGCCATATCCAGTTCAATTTGCGTAAACCGCATGCCTTCTACCAGGCCCTCCGGTTTAGGGGTATCCATCAGCGCGCCCATTCCGCCCAGCGACAGGTCAAAGAGACGGAAGCGGATCTCTTTTTTGTCCGGCATTTTAGCCTTACAAAAATAGGCAGGATGAAGCGGGGCGCTGATGCGGAAATATTCACGACGCTGGACAAACCAGAGGTTGCCAGGAAGGGGGGTAACAAAAGCCGGGAGCCCCTGGTATTCACTCATTTCAAGTCGCAGGAGGACAAACTCCACTTTGGCCCCATGGGTTTCGGCCATGACGACGATATTCTCTGCTTTCAGCGCCGCGCGGTTTTCATACTCCTGGCTGCCCAGGTCAATAACCAGCCGCTCCTGCGAGACGTCAAGGATCTTGCTGATAAACTGATTATTCGACCAGCTGATGCGCAGCGGCACTTCGCCTTTTTGCAGGTCGCGTAATACCCCTAACACAGCCAGCGGATTTTGCTTGAGGAACTGCTCACTGTAATGACTCACGCCGGGTGGCTCCTTGATTGATGACGGACTGTCTTAGCGTTATCGGCAATCCACCCTCAAACTTAATACAAACCGGTGAGTTTTTTTGCCTGTTTAAGCAAAGATAAGTCGGTGAGCTGAAAATGGTTTTTCGGCGATGACCTATACTTAAGCTAGCTGTGCAGAAGGTTTTCTGCACATGCGTTTAATCTGCAAGAGGGCATTGCTATGGGTATCATCGCCTGGATTATCTTTGGCCTTATTGCTGGCGCTATCGCTAAACTGATCATGCCGGGAAACGATGGCGGCGGCTTTATTTTGACCTGCGTACTCGGGGTCGTTGGTGCGGTTGTAGGCGGCTGGCTGGCGACGATGTTTGGTTTTGGAGGCAACATAAGTGGTTTCGACCTGCACAGTTTTCTGGTCGCTGTCGTGGGTGCCATTGTGGTGCTGGGCATATTCAGGTTACTGCGACGAGCATAAACTGACGTAAATGGCTCTCTGCGGAGGGCCGTTTTTTTGCCTGAGTATTGATTTGTTAATCTAAATGATAATAATTGTCGTTCCGTATTGCATCTAACAACAAGACGACATTATGAACTCCTCACGTTTTACGTTATGCGCCCTGGCGGGTGCCGTCACGCTGGCACTGCAGGTCCAGGCTTTCGCCGAAGAATCCACCATTGTCGTCACGGGCTCAGAGCAGGGCAGCGCACTGCCGGCCTGGACGAACAGCGCCACAAAGTCGGCCGTTGCCGAAAGTAAAACGCCGCAGGTCATCAACACGCTCTCGGCGCCTGAAATTGAAAAGCGTCACGCGAACTCCGTGAATGAAATTCTGCGCTATGCTCCGGGCGTCTCGACCGAGGTGCGGGGTAACACCTCCTATATGAGCGAATACAAAATTCGTGGCTTTACCGTTGACCAGGAGTTCTACAACGGGCTGCAGTTGCCCTATAACGTCACCGGCAACACCAAGGCGCGCATCGATCCGCTGTTAATAGACAGCGTCGATATCCTGAAAGGGCCTTCATCGGTGCTTTACGGCGGCGCTTCGCCGGGCGGGCTGGTAAATATTCAAAGTAAAAAGCCGCAGCGGGAAGCCCGAACCGAGGTCGGTTTTAATACCGGGAACCGTAATCTGAAAGAAGGCTACCTCGATTCGACCGGACAAATAGCCGACAGCGACTGGAATTACCGTCTGCTGGGTAAGGCGACGGAGAATGACGATCAGCCGCACACCAGCCGCTATGAAAATTACCTGGTCGCCCCGTCCGTCACCTGGCAACCCGACAGCAAAACCCGCCTCACGCTGGATGCGCTGGCGCAAAATTCCCCGAGCCTGACGCCGTCGAACCCGCTGCCGTTCGCTTATTTGCGCTCGAAATATGCCGATCGCCGGGATTACGCCGGCGATGAGTGGAGCGGGTTTAAGCAGCGCCAGTGGATGCTGGGCTACAGCTTCGAACACGAGTTCGACAGCGGCTGGGGCTTTAGCCAGAAAGCGCGCTATTTCGACGTCGATACCCACCAGAACAGCGTCTACGCGACGGGAACGGGGAGTGAGGTCTATCAGCTTAACCGCTTTGCCTATACCACCGATGAAGATCTTAAGAGCTTCAACATTGATAACCAGGTGACCAAAACCGTTGCGCTGGGCGACTGGAAACACCATCTGCTGGCCGGGTTTGACTATCAAAGGCTGAATTCCCATTTCCACTACCGTTACGCGTCCGCCACGCCGGGCATGGATATGCGTAATCCTGACTATTCGCAAATCCATGAAAGCGCGCTGGGACTCTACACCGCCCAGAAAAACCGCCTCAGCTATCAGCAGAACGGGTACTACCTGCAGGATCAGGTGGAATTTGGCGGCTTAAATCTGCTGGGCAGCCTGCGCTACGACGATTACCGCTCCGTCACCACCGATTACCTGCAAAACGGCGATAAGGCCTGGGTATCGCAGGATCGCGTCACCAAACGCCTGGGTGCGCTTTACGCATTCGATAACGGTATTTCGCCGTTTATCAGCTATTCAGAAGGTTTTGCACCGGTGTCGCCGCAGGGAACGCTCGTGGCGAAAGACGTCAAGCCAACCACCAGCAAGCAGGTGGAAGGCGGGGTAAAATATCTGCTGGCCGAGTACGCCACGACGTTTACCGCCTCGGTGTTTAACATCCGGCAGAAAAACGTTGTCACCTCCGATCCGGGCTTCCTGAACTACCGTCAGACCGGTGAAGTGGAATCCAAAGGCGCGGAGCTCTCCGCCATCAGCCGTCCGACGGATAACCTGACGCTGATTGCCAACTATGCGTACACCCACGCGATCAACCGGGAGGATGACAAGTACAAAGGTAAACGTCCAACGCAGGTCCCGGAGAATGCCTTCAACCTCTGGGGTGATTACACCTTTGAGAACACGCCGCTGAAAGGACTGATGCTGGGAGCGGGCGCACGCTACACCGGGCCGATGGAAATCTCTCCGGCAAACGATGCGGGTAAACTCGGGGGCACTACGCAGTACGATCTGGCGGCCTCGTACCGGATGGGCGAAATTCTGCCTTCGCTGGCAGGGCTAACGCTTAAAGCCAGCGCGCAGAACATCACCAATAAAGAGACGTTGACCTGCTATGACGCGACCAACTGCTGGATTGGGCGTGACAGGACGTATCAGCTAGGGGCGAGTTACAGTTTCTAAGTAACTCCCTGTGAGTTCAAAATGTAGGCCGGGTAAGGCGAAGCCTCCACCCGGCAATACCCTTACTGCGCCGCAGCTTTCACCGGCGCAGCCTCATCGTTCGCCGCAGGCTGATTTTCCGGCACGCTGTCGCACGGTTTCTCTTTAGGACAAACCAGATCCAGCATTTTCAGCGTCACGCCGTTGCTCCAGCCGAACCCATCCTGCAGCGGGTACTCTCCGCCGCCACCGCCGGTACCGGTAGAAGAGACATCATACTTTTCCACCAGCTTCTTCTCGCGGTCGTAAGTATGCTGAACGTTCTTCAGGAAGCGCCAGGTTACGTCCATCGCCACCTTGTTCTGCCCATAGTTCTGCAACCCTTCCGTTGCCACCCACTGCAGCGGCGCCCAGCCGTTTGGCGCATCCCACTGCTGGCCGCTGTTGATGGTAGTGGTGGTAATACCGCCCGGTTTCAACAGGCGCGCGGAGGTGGCCGCGGCGACTTTATCGGCACGATCCTGCGCCGCCGCCTTCACGTAAAGTGGGAAGAGGGCAGCTGCCGTGAGCTGGTTGCGCACCTTCTTGCTCTTGAGATCGTAATCGGCGTACCAGCCCTCTTTATCATTCCACAGATGGCGCTCAATGGCTTTCTGACGTGCGGTTGCCAGTGCTTCATATTTACTCGCCGCCGCGCTGTCCCCTGCCTCCTGGCTCGCTCGCGCAAGCAATTTTTCCATTTTAAACATCAGGGCGTTGAGATCGACGGGCACAATGCTGGTGGTGCGGATGGTGCCGAGCTTTTGCGGATCGTCCATCCAGCGGGAGCTAAAGTCCCAGCCAGAGGCGGCTGCGGAGCGCAAATCGCGGTAGATCTCCGTGGCGGGGCGGTTAGGATTACTCTTCGCCGTGGTGATATCGTCAAGCCAGGACTCCGGGCGCGGGGTATCGCGATCGTCCCAGTAGCGGTTGAGGACCGAACCGTCATCCAGCTTCACCACGCGCTGGTTAGCTTGCCCAGGCTGAAGGCTCTCTACGCCCTCCATCCAGTAGGCGTACTCTTTCTCCATCTGCGGACGGTATTTCTTCAGTGCATCGTCGTCGTGGGTCGCCAGCAGTTCAACCATCAATGAGAAGAACGGCGGCTGGGAGCGGCTCAGGTAGTAGCTGCGGTTGCCGTTGGGGATATGGCCAAAGGTATCAATTTCCCAGGCGAAGTTATCCACCATATCGCTGATTTTGTCCCAGTGGCCGCTCTCCGCCAGGCCCAGCATGGTGAAATAGCTGTCCCAGTAGTAGACCTCGCGAAAGCGCCCGCCGGGCACCACGTAAGGCTTCGGTAACGGCAGCAGGGAATCCCATTTGTTGCTGGCTTTATCCGTGGTGCGCGTCAGTACAGGCCAGAGGTCGTCAATGTGTTCACGTAAACTTTGTCCCGCAGGCGGCACATATTTTTCACCTTCCTCAGGCAGCGTGAAGTTCATCTCCACAAAGTGGCGCAGGTCAAAACTTGTCTGGGTGTGCTGCATCCGATAATCCGCCAGAATCATCAGCGGGTCGCTTTTGGGAACGGCATCAGCGAAGGTTTTCTGATCGGGAAACAGTTTGGCACTCTGCACGTCATTAAACAGAGGGCCAAGCAAAATATCGGGTGAATTTTTCTGATAGGCTGGCTTTTCGTCGGCATAGCCCATCGTTGCCACACCGAGTAGCGCGCCTCCTAGCGCGAGGTGCAAAAGGGCAGGGCGTAAAGTACGAGGTCTTATCATCGGTTCGTCTCCTGTATTCCTGAGCAGCGTGACCGCTGTTATCAATCACCTGAAAACCTTAGACGAATATCGCCCGCTTCGCGTGTTGAATATCCCATTTTGCGCAGAACCAGACAATTTACCGCTTCGCACGCCCTGTCCGGAAGGATTTGTTGTGTAAATGGTGTTAGAACAATTATGCCTTTAAATAATTATATACATTACGCATTAAAATATTGATGTGATTAATGGAATAAGAGTGTGAAGTAAATAGTATTTCTTTTGTTCATCGTGAGATGTTTTCTCTGCGCCGATCACACAAGTTAAAATTCATAATTCACTTATCAAAAAACATAATAGCACCCCAATGAGTATTTGGTCGAAATGGCGATGCTCAATATTTGCGTATTCACTTTTATAATCAGGATGGATTCTATGAAATTAAAAAAAACGGTAATACTGATAAGTGCATTCTATTCCGGCGCGCTTTTCGCGGCACAACCCTCGACGAACGTGGAAGAAAAGCTGGCGCAACTGGAAGCGCAAATTCAGGAGCTTAAACAGCAGCAGGCGGCCGCCGCGCAGGCAGCATCCGCCGTTGTTGTGCGGTCGGAAGAGCCGGTGAGCAAAGCCGAACCTCCAAAGCTGACGCTTTCAGGGTATGGTGATATTAAATTTTATGGCGACGTCGAGTTTAATATGGATGCCGCGAGTAAGACCGGCAGTCTGACTTCTGTTAGGCAAAGCGCTAATAGCGACTGGGCACCAGGAGATAAAGAACGCTGGGATATTAACGGACGTATTTTATTAGGCTTTGATGGTTATCGTAAAATGGATAACGGCAATTTTGCCGGATTTTCCGTACAGCCCCTCGGCGATCTCGTCGGAAAAATGTACCTCGATGATGCGGTATTCTTCTTTGGTTCTGAGAACGACTGGGAAATTAAAGTCGGACGCTTCGAAGCGTACGATATGTTCCCGCTCAATCAGGATACCTTTGTGGAATACTCAGGAAATACCGCAGACGATCTCTACAGCGATGGCTACGGTTATATCTATATGCTGAAAGAGGGCCGCGGGCGAACCGACAGCGGGGGCAACTTCCTGATGAGCAAGACGCTGGATAACTGGTATTTTGAGCTTAATACCCTGTTTAAAGACGGCAGCGATTTGTACGTCGACCAGCGTTATCACGGCGCAGAACTTGAGAACGATAAAAATGTGGCCTACGTGCGCCCGGTCATCTCGTGGCAGGACGGGCCGTTTTCCACCGCGGTCGCCATGGAGACCAACCTGGTGAACAACGCATACGGCTATCGCGACGACGCAGGGCGCTGGGTCGATCAATCCGACCGTACCGGCTACGGGTTTACTATGACCTGGGACGGGCTCAAAACCGATCCGCAGGACGGGGTGGTTATAAACCTCAACACGGCTTACCTGGACGCGACGGGCGAAACCGACTTTACCTCAGGCATCAATGCCCTCTGGCATAATTTTGAGCTGGGTTATATCTACGCCCATAACGAAATCGACGAATTCAATACCTCGACATTTGACGCAGAGTGTGAGAACGACTGCTGGATCTCTGACCCGGGCGAGTATGACATTCATACCATCCATACGTCGTACCTGATCCCGAACGTCATGAAGATGAAAAACTTCAACGTCTATCTGGGCGCGTATGCGTCCTGGGTCAACGCTTCTCCGAAAGAGGGTGATAATAAAAACGACGACCGCTACGGTGGCCGCGTGCGCTTTAAATACTATTTCTGATGCCAGCCTGCCGGTCAGATCTCTTCCGGGGTCTGGCTGGCTTCCCGCAGCGTGCCCGGCGCATGGCCAATGATGCGCTTAAAGGCCCGGCTAAACGCTGCCAGCGATCCGTAACCCAGCCTGAGTGCAACCGTTTCAATCGGCTGGTTTTCGTGACGAATGTACTGAATCGCCAGCCGCATTCTCAGTTCGCTGAGATACTTTGCCGGGGTGGTTCCCGTCGCGGCCAGAAACCGTTCGGCAAACACGGAGCGGGAGGTGCCCGCTTCTTTTGCCAGTTCCGCCACGCTCCAGTTCAGGCCAGGCTGCTGGTGCATGGCATAAATGGCCCTGCTCAGCCGCGGGTCGCGTAAGACCTGCACCCAGCCGGTGGCTTTCCCGCAGCCAGCCTCAACCCAGCCGCGGACGATCAGCGCCGCCACCACGTCAGCCAGCCGGGCGAGGATCCCGGCAAACCCGACCTGTCGCGTCATTGACTCGCGCTCCATGGCCGCCAGCAGCGGATGGATTTCCGGCCAGGTGGACATCAGTCGGCTGACCATCATCACTTCCGGCATCGCTTTAATCAGCGGCTGCATCCCGCCGAGCTCAAAATCCATACACCCGCTAAAGATGATGGTGTTCTCGTTCTCCGGACAGGGCTCGCAGGTAATCGCACAGACCGAGCCGCAGATAGGCTCGCTGGGAAAGGCATTCACCGGGGTAATGGCTGCCTGCGCGTCAGAGAGCAGGGCATGAGAATTACCGCCAGGAATAAACAGCGCGTCGCCGCTGCTCAGTTCAAACGTTGCGCCGCTGTCCATTCGGAGCAGGGCGCTTCCGTGGCTCACAAAATGGAACTGCGCCTTACCGGGTGCCTGGTGGAACGCCACGCCAAACGGCGCGCTGGCTTCAATCCGCCGGTATTTCACGCCCGACAGGCGCATGCCGCGTAAAAGTTCGCTGATCAAATCGGGGGACTGTACGGTCATGGCGCAACTCCGGACGAATAATCAATAAGTGGAGATTATATGTCATAGATCGTCCACGGTGAACCCTCTATGCTTTTGCGACAGTTGTCACATTTTTATAACGGGAGAATAACAGATGAATTCATGTGTCGCGGCGAGAGAGGCCGTTGCGCCTGCCAGACCCGCCTGGCGGGCCGTCTATTCACTGGGGCTGGGCGTGTTTGGTTTGATAACGGCAGAGTTCCTGCCGGCCAGTTTGCTGACGCCGATGGCCGCGAGCCTGGGCGTCAGTGAGGGCATGGCCGGGCAGGCCGTCACCGCCACCGCGCTGGTGGCGCTGGTGACCGGCCTGTTGATCGCCCCGGCGACCAAAAATATCGACCGTCGCTGGGTATTGATGTTTTTCTCTGTGCTGCAAATCATCTCCAGCCTGCTGGTGGCCTTTGCGCCCACGCTGCACGTCCTTCTGATGGGGCGCCTGCTGTTAGGGGTCGCCATCGGTGGGTTCTGGGCGATGTCGACGGCCACGACGATGCGTCTGGTTCCGGCGGATAAGGTGCCGAAAGCGCTGGCGGTGATCTTCTCCAGCGTGTCGATTGCCACCGTGGTTGCGGCCCCGCTGGGGAGCTATCTGGGCAGCCTGATTGGCTGGCGCAACGTCTTTGTGCTCTGCATTCTGCCGAGCATGCTGGCGCTGCTGTGGCAGATCTGGGTACTGCCGTCCATGAAGCCGGAGAGCAGCGGTAGCCTGAGCACGTTGTTCCGCGTGCTGCGTCGTCCGGGGATGATCGGCGGCATGCTGGCCACTATTCTGATCTTCAGCGGCCATTTCGCCTTCTTTACCTACCTGCGCCCATTCCTGGAAACGGTGGGGCAGGCGAACGTTGAGACCATTTCACTGATCCTGCTGGGCTTTGGGCTGGCGAACTTTGTCGGTACTTCCGTTGCCGGGCACCTGCTGGCACGTAATCTGCGCCTGACGCTGGCGCTGGTGCCGTTCGCCATGGGCATACTGGCGCTGGCGATGGTGGCGTTTGGCCATCTGGCGATGCTGGACGGGTTCCTGGTGGCGCTGTGGGGCTTTGCGTTTGGTCTGGTTCCGGTAGGCTGGTCAACCTGGCTTGCTACCACCGTTCCGGATGAAGCCGAAAGTGCAGGAGGGCTGCTGGTGGCCTCAATTCAGCTGGCAATCAGTGCCGGTGCGGCCGTGGGCGGAGCGGTATTTGACCTTAACGGTGCCAGCGGAGTATTCGCCGGAAGCGGGTTGCTGCTGGTGACGGCGATGGTGGTTGTGTTGATGGGCGTGAAGGTCAAAGCGGAGTAATTTATTTGCCGGGTGAGCGCTTGCGCCACCCGGCCCCAGGCTTACAGCCCTTTCTTATCCATCCACACCGCCAGATCCACCAGGCGGTTAGAGAAGCCCCACTCGTTGTCATACCACGCCAGGATCTTCACCATGTTCCCGCCAATCACCAGCGTGGAAAGCCCGTCGATAATGGAGGAACGCGGGTCGCCCTGATAGTCGCTGGAGACCAGCGGTTCATCGCTATAGCCCAGAATGTCTTTCAGCGGCCCGCTGGCTGCCGCGTTACGGAACGCGTCATTCACCTCTTCGGCGGTTACGTTCCGGCTGAGCGTTACCGTTAGATCCACAATCGACACCACCGGAACCGGCACGCGCAGAGAGTACCCGGTGAGTTTGCCGTCCAGTGAGGGAATGACTTTGCCCAGCGCTTTCGCCGCGCCGCTGGAGTAAGGCACAATCGACAGCGCCGCCGCGCGCGCGCCGCGCAGATCTTTCTCCGGCTGGTCGTGCAGCGCCTGGCTGTTGGTGTAGGCGTGCGTCGTGTTCATCAGACCATGCTCAATCCCGAACTGTTGATGCAGCACCTGAGCCGCCGGCGCCAGGCCGTTCGTGGTGCAGCTCCCGTTACTGACGACCAAATGCTGAGCCGGGTCGTAGCGATCGTGGTTCACCCCCATCACAACCGTCAGATCGTCATTCTTGCCGGGCGCGGAGATGATGACGCGCTTTGCACCACCGTGCGTGACGTGCACCGCTGCTTTTTCCCGCTCGGTAAAGAAGCCGGTGGCCTCTATCACCACGTCAACGCCGACATCGCGCCACGGGATATTTGCCGGATCGCGCTCGCTAAACACCGTGATCCGCTGACCGTCCACCTGCAGCGCGCCGTCAGCCGCTTCAACGGGCGCGGGCAGTTTGCCCAGAAGGGAATCATGTTTCAGCAGATGGGCGAGGGTTTTACTGTCCGTCAGATCGTTAATGGCCACAATCTGAAGAGCCGGGTTACCCAGCGCCGCGCGCAGGAAATTACGTCCGATACGGCCGAAACCGTTAATACCGACCTTAACCATGGTGCACTCCTTATCTCTGTTGTCTGGAGTCACTGTAGGCGTCGGGCTGGTTGGCGTAAATGACAAAAAAGGATCAGATTACGCCATCTTGCGGCAGTGGAATCGCTGGCGGTACTCGCCGGGCGTGAGGTGAAGCTGCTTCTCAAAGATGCGGCGCAAATTAATGCTGGTGCCAAACCCGCTTTGCTCGGCAACGCGATCAAGGGGATCATGGGTCTGCTCAAGCAGCTGCCGGGCGGCGGCCAGGCGCGCTTCGGTCACGTAGCGGGCAGGCGAGACGCCCGCGTCGCGGGTAAATACCCGGGTAAAATTGCGCGGGCTCATCGCCACCTTTTCGGCCAGATTTTCCACGCACAGGTCGGCGGTGAGGTTCTGCAGGATCCAGGTTTGCAGCTCGCTTATGGGCCCCGATGTGCCAGGCTGCTGCAGGCTATAGCGGCTAAACTGCAGCTGTCCGCCGGGACGTCGCAGGTACATCACCATATCCTGCGCCACGTCGCGGGCGAGGGTAAATCCGTAGTCGTCCTCCACCAGCGCGAGGGTCAGGTCGAACCCGGAACTGACGCCGCCGGAGGTCCAGATGGGGCCATCCTGAATGTACAGCGGGCCCGCTTCGACATGGATAGACGGATACCGGGCTTGCATTGTCTCCAGCAGCCGCCAGTGGGTGGTGGCGCGACGACCGTCCAGAAGGCCGGTCTGGGCCAGCAGCATCGCGCCGCCGCAGATAGAGGCTACCCGCCGGGCATGCGGCGCAGCGAGGTGCAGCCAGTCCACCACCGCCGTGCTTTCCTGCTCGTTCATCCCGCGTCCGGTGATGATAATGGTGTCCAGCGGTTCGCGCGGATCCAGCTCCGGCAGACGATAGTCCGCCAGCAGGTTCAGACCGGACTGGCCGTGGATCACCTGGTGAGGCTGCGTGGTGGCGATGATAATACGGTAGCGGGGCCGGGAAAGCCCTTCCGGATGCAGCCGGTTGGCCTGCATCAGAATGTCGGCGATACCGGCGGCTTCAAACAGCATGCCACCGTCGGGAACGATAATTAAAATTTTCTTCATGTCCTGAAAAGTACCTTTACCACAAAATAAGTCAAGCGGCGCGTGCCCCCACATTTCTGGCAAAGCAAAGCGATTTAAGTTCTTTGTTATTTCAGGCGTTATCCCGGATCGTCAGGGCACTGTCTCTGGCGAAACGGCGTCTGAAGGAATGAGTCAACGAAACTCCCTCTATTTACATCCGCAACAGCGCGAACAAATCCGCCATCTCGCATCGGGTTTTATATGGCGAAGCGAACTGCCCACGTGGCTGTTGATCGTCACTATTTATGCCGGCTGGTTTGCCACGCTGGCGTTCTGGCAAACGCTGGGCCTGCTGCCCGCCACGCTGCTGCTCATCGGGTTTACCGCCTGGTACATGTCGCTGCAGCATGAGCTGATCCACGGACATCCCACCCGTTTCGCCTGGCTTAACCAGCTGCTGGGCACGCTCCCGCTGGCGGTCTGGTATCCGTACGGCCTGTACCGGGATTCCCATCTTGCGCATCATCGGCACCATAGCCTGACCGATCCGGTGGATGACCCGGAGTCGTACTATTTTACCGACGAGAGCTGGGCACGTTTTTCGCCGTGGCAGAAACGCGCGATCCGCGCCCGGAATACCTTTTTCGGGCGGCTGGCACTGGCGCCGCTACTGGATATCCTTCAGTCGCTGGGCAGCGCCGTGACGGCGTTTCGTCATCGTCAGCCGCGGGCAATGGCGATGTGGCTGGTTCACGCTCTGCTGCTGGCGGCGCTTTTCGCGTGGATGGCGCATCACGGCTTTTCACCCGTCTGGTTTGTGCTGGCGGTAAGCTATCCGGCGCTGGCGCTGACCAAGGTCCGGTCGTTTTACGAACATCGGGCGGCGGACGATCCGCTCGCGCGATCGGTCATTAACGAGGCCGGGCTGTTCTGGCGGGTGCTGTTTTTGAATCTCAACTACCATTCCATTCACCACGATTTACCGGGCGTTCCCTGGTACGGGTTACCGACGATCTACCGGCAAAATCGGGAGGCGTACCGGCAGCGTAACCACGGCTTTGTGGTCAGGGGCTACGGTGACTGGCTACGCCAGTTCTGGACCCGGCCTGTGGAGGTCACCGTTCATCCCGGAAAACAACAGGAGGAGAGGTATGAGTAACCTGCTGGCGCTTCCCATGTACGCCGTGGATCGCGCCGACACCCGCGCGCTCTGGCTGGCGGTGCAGCGTCTGCTGGCCGCACGGGATGTGCCCGTCGATCCTGTTCCCGGCTGGCCGGAGTCTGACCTGCTGACCCACTGGCGGCAGCCTGAGCTTATCCTCAGCCAGACGTGCGGCTACCCGCTGGTCACGCAGCTCCCGGACGTGCAGGTGGTGGGCTGTTTTCACTACACCGCGGAGGGCTGCGAAGGGTTCCAGTACCGCAGCTTTCTGGTGGCGCGCGAGGAGGATCGGCACCTGACGCTGGCGGATTTTCGCGGACGTCGGGCGGTCTGTAATTCGGTAGACTCGCAGTCCGGCTATAACGCACTGCGAAAAAAGGTGGCTCCCCTGATTGTTGACGGGCCATTTTTCTCACAAACGTCATTCAGCGGCAGTCACCGTCAGTCCCTGATTGACGTCCAGCGCGGGAAAAGCGATATCGCCGCCATCGACTGCGTGACCTGGGCGCTGCTGGAACGTCATGAGCCGGAACGGCTTGCGGGGCTGGCGGCGATCGATCGTACCCCGCTTACGCCTGGGCTGCCATTAATCACGTCGCAACGCACGTCCCCCGAAACACTCAGTGCCATTCGCGATGCGCTACGCGAGCTGGTGAGCGCGCCGGAATACCGGGAGGTTTGTGTCGCGGTTCTGATCGGCGGTTTTAGCGTGGTGACGCGCCAGGCTTACGCCGCATTGACCGTGTGAAAAATCGCC
The DNA here is from genome assembly GCF_056673305.1 of Enterobacter sp. MG-EB028. Classification (NCBI taxonomy): domain Bacteria; kingdom Pseudomonadati; phylum Pseudomonadota; class Gammaproteobacteria; order Enterobacterales; family Enterobacteriaceae; genus Enterobacter; species Enterobacter sp. MG-EB028. The sequence continues at coordinate 2,832,799 of NZ_CP195079.1, read as the reverse complement.
TGTGCGTCGGTAAAACAGCGCAGCGCCAGCGAGGAGACGGGCTTCTGCCTGCGCATAATCAGGCCGACGGGGGCCTCAACGTTCGCATCGGCGATGGGGACGATCCTGAAATTGTTGTTCAGTTCCTCAAGCCCGTTGTTCAGCGGCATCACGGCGCAGCACACGCCGCTCTGAACCGCCTGAATGATCTGGTATGTGGAGTCGCTCTCGAAAACGGACCTGGGTTCGATGCCGGCTGATTTAAAGCTGGCCTCCATATGCGCCCGGTAGTGCATCCCTTTGGTCAGGAACCCCAGCGGAAAATCCGTCAGATCGCGCCAGGTGAGCGGTGTCTGGTCCAACTGGAAATGACGGGTATCGTGCAGCAGGCCCATCTTCGTTTTAGGAAGCTGGATAATATCAAACAGGCTGGTGTCGATGCTGTTGAGATAGCAAATCCCCAGTTCCAGCTGGTTGCGGCTGACGCCGTCCGCAATCTGCGCCGAAGACATAGAATAGAGGCTGTAGGTCAGCTCCGGGTACTTTTGCGTCAGCTGGCGGATAAAGATCATCGGATCCACGCTCGCCAACGGCACCATCCCCAGACGTAATTCCCCCACCACCTGACCTTTGCACAGCGCGGCTTCCGCCTGCAATCCGTCGTGCGCGGCGAGCAGTGCGCGCGCCCACGCCAGAATACGTTCACCCTCCGGTGTAAACCCTTCAAAGCGCTGTCCGCGCACAATCAGCACCAGCCCGAGCTCCTCTTCCAGGCTGCGGATGCGCATGGAGAGGGTCGGCTGGGTGATATTGCACCGCGAGGCCGCTTTACCAAAATGGCGGGTTTCGTCGAGCGCGAGTAAATATTTTAACTGTTTTATGTCCATCACTCTTCTCTGCGCGTGAAGCCTTACAGCATGCGGATCTCTTTCGAGCGCAGGGTAATGCGAACCGGAACCGATTTATACGACGGCGTACCGCTGTCCTTATCGAGATAATCGAGCGGCACCAGCACGTTGGCCTCCGGGTAATAGGCCCCGACGGAGCCCTGGGCGATGTTGTACGCCACCACGGTAATATCCTCCAGACGCTGAGCGCTGCCGGGCAGGGCGGTTTCAATATCCACGCGATCGCCGTGTTCCAGCCCCGACTGCGCCATATCCTCTTCGTTCATAAACAGCACGTCGCGGCGCCCAAACACGCCGCGGTAGCGGTCGTCCAGGGCGTAAATGGTGGTGTTGTACTGATCGTGGCTGCGCAGCGTAATCAGGCGCAGAACATGCTCGCCTTCGCCGCTGGCGTTCTCGTGTACGCCGTCGAATACCGAAAACATCGCTTTGCCCGTCGCGGTCGGCCAGATACGCTGCGTCGGCGGCAGCGGCATGCGGAAGCCGCCGGGAACGCGGATCCGCGCATTGTAGTTCTCGAAGCCCGGGATGGTCTGCTCAATCAGATCGCGGATGCGGTCGTAATCCTCGACCAGCGTCGTCCAGTCTACACGGGTATCCGACAGCGTGGCTTTCGCAAGGCCTGCCACGATGGCGGGCTCCGAGCGGAGTAACGGCGAGGCGGGTTTTAGCTTGCCGGAGGAGGCGTGCACCATCGACATGGAGTCTTCAACGGTAATGGACTGACGGCCGGTGGCCTGCATATCCAGCTCGGTGCGGCCGAGGCACGGGAAAATAAAGGTCTCTTTGCCCACCAGCAGATGGGTACGGTTGAGCTTGGTGCCAACGTGCACGCTCAAATCCAGGTTACCCATCGCCGGAAAACCCCGTTCGTGATCGGGCATCGCAACGGCAAAGTTCCCGCCGAGGCAAATGAGCGCTTTTGCGCGACCGTCGATCATGGCCTGCGTCGCCTGCACCGCATCATGCCCGTGACGGGAAGGGGGCTCAAAGCCAAACACCTCTTTCAAACGCGTCAGGAAGGCGGGGGTGGGCTTCTCGCTAATCCCGACGGTGCGGTTCCCCTGAACGTTTGAGTGGCCGCGCAGGGGGCAGATCCCCGCGCCGGGCTTGCCGATATTCCCGCGCAGGAGCAGCACGTCAGCAATCAGGCGGACGTTGGCCGTGCCTTTATTGTGCTGGGTAATCCCCATTCCATAAGTAATGATGGTGGCGTTTGATTTTGCATAGGCCTCGGCCACCTTTTTGAGTGCTGCCTGGCTGAGCCCGGATTCGCGCTCGATGTCATCCCAGCGGGTCTGCGTGATATCGGCAGCAAAGTCGTCAAGGCCCTGGGTGTGTTCTGCTATAAAGGTACGATCGAGCACGTTACCGCGTTCGGCCTCCATTTCAAGAAGATGTTTAGCAATACCTTTCAGCGCGGCAGCATCGCCCCCGGCCTTCACCTGGAAGTAGGTTGAGGCGATATCCGTAGAGCTATAGGTTGCCATTTCAATCACGCTTTGCGGATCCGCAAAACGTTCGAGGGCGCGCTCGCGAAGCGGGTTGAAGACGATAATCGGCACGTTGCGACGAGCCAGCTCATGAAGGGTCCCCATCATTCGCGGATGGTTCGTGCCGGGGTTATGACCGATGGAGATCACCAGCTCGGTCTTGTCGAAGTCGTCCAGCGAGACGGTACCTTTCCCAATCCCGATGGAGCGAGGCAAGCCGACGCTTGTGGCCTCGTGACACATATTCGAGCAGTCCGGGAAGTTATTGGTGCCGTACTCCCGGGCGAACAGCTGGAACAGATACGCCGCTTCGTTGGAGGCACGTCCGGAGGTATAGAACTCGACCTGGTCCGGTTCGAGCCCGCGCAAGATTTCCCCAATGCGTTGAAACGCCTCGTCCCAGTCGACGGGCCGGAAGGTATCGCTAGTCCGGTCATAGCGCAGGGGATGCGTCAGACGCCCGTAACCTTCCAGCTCAAAGTCCGATTTTACCAGCAGCGAGGAGACGCTGTTTTCCGCCAGAAACGCGGGCGTCACGCGCTTGCTGGTCGCTTCCCATGTCACCGCCTTGGCGCCGTTTTCACAGAACTGGAACGTTGATTTGTGTTCTTTATCGGGCCACGCGCAGCCCGGGCAGTCAAAACCGTCAGGCTGGTTGGTGCGCAGCAGCGTAGCGGGGGCTTCAAAGGTATCCATTTGAGTACGTACCGCAATGGCCGTCGCTTTTAACGCGCCCCAGCCGCCGGCAGGACCATCATAGTGTCTGATACCGGGAACTGATCGTCTTTTCGTGTTCATACATACTCCTGACGTGTTTGATCGCGCAACGGCTGGGTAATAAGCAAAAGCAATGACTGGCATAAAGGGGAACCCATGCGATCGAGTTATAGCTCTTGCCTGTAATCATATTTATAACAATGGGTTAAATCGGTGTATGTGTAACTATTTAAAGAAATTATAACGAAATTTTATCATTTTAATAATAAATTATATCTATCATGTGTTCAGTCTGAGCGATGGCGGTAGCGGGGCGATAATGTAGTCAGGGTGAAATTTCAAATGAAGGTTGCGTGGTTTGCAGCAAAGCGAATCCGAACAGAAAAGGGAATGCTTCACAATTTCATCGAGGGAAACGTCATAAATGGTGTAGCAACGCTTAATTGTTATAATATCCAGGTGATAATAACGGGGAAAAAGTAATGGCTAAAAGAGAAACTTATTTTGAAGTGCAAAATTAACTTTTTTCAACCCTGCTGAATAAGCTTCATATATTCATCTTACCCCTTCCAGTAATTAATGTTACATGGCTAATGCAACAAATAATTCATACTGGATATATTTTCTTCACCTCACAAAAAGCCAAAATCTACTAGTTATGGTAGTAGTAATAATAGAGTGACTGCGGTAATGAAAGTAATTCTTTTTTGGGGTTAATCTTTAAATATCAATTGGATAACTGGTTGTCTGGCGGGTGAAATAGAGGGTCGCGCTTAAATCATATTTTTTTCTCAGATTAATCCTATAATCATTCATGTGCTTCTTTAAGCACCACTTGTCAGGCAGGAAATATTGAATTGCAGGCAAGCTCATGTAAACTTGTTTACCGTTTGTCAAAATATGTCAGGAAGACGCTGGGCCTTATTCTGAAGGGCTCGTGCGGTAGCTATGCCTTAAAATTAGTAACACCCCGAAATTATCCTGACTATTTTAACAATAGCACCTAAGTCAAATTTCATCCCCTTATCTCCATCATCAAAATATCGCTACGGAAAAGCATATGAAAATGCGCGTACTGTTTTCACTTCTGTTTGTAATGGCGGTGGCGGGCTGTAAAGCGCCACAGAAACCGGCAATCACCGACGACACGATTGTGACCAGCCAGGTCAACGGCGTCACCCTGACTCACCGTCACGCCGTGGTGCCGCCAACGGAATTCACCCCGCTTAACGAGCCTTATCGCGCCATGTACCCGGCCTCCCTGATGAGCCGTCCTGATTTTGGCGGAAAGGTTATCCGTACGCTGGATACCGGCAAAACTTATGTGGTGCTGGGGCAGGTTGAACACTACTGGATGGCGCTCGCCGATGAGGGGAACGACCAGCTGATTGGCTACGTCCCGATGCGTGCCGTTATCAAAGCCGACCAGTACGAAGCGACCGTTCGTAAACAGGCCATTCGTCCTAAGGCGCGTAAAAAGGCGACCTGCGTCGATGTGGATGGCAACAGCAAAGCCTGCAAAGACAGCGCTAACGGTACCTGGATCCTGAATTAAACGGCTTTCGTGGGCGTATTTTTATGAATAATAAAAAGTTTCATCGGCTGTGGTTAGTCTTTTACGCGGCGTTTTTCGCCCTTGTCAGTGGTTGTACGTCGTCTTCACACAGCGACCCTTCCCGCTACAATCTGCAGTTTCAGGCTCATCCACAAATCAATGATTCTGCGCCACTTAAAGTCCGGGTGCTGTTGTTGAAATCCGATGCGGATTTCATGTCCAGCGACTTCTATTCCCTGCAGAACAACGCGTCAGCAACGCTTGGCGCGAATCTGCTGAACAGCGATGTTTTCTTCCTGATGCCGGGACAGCTGTCCAAAACCCTCAGCGGTCAGAGCGATCCCGAGGCGCGCTATATCGGCGTGATGGCGGAATATCAGAAGCTGGACGGGAAAAAATGGCGCGTTTCACTCCCGCTGCCTGTGCCAGGCGAAAATCATATCTACCAGTTCTGGAAATGGTCCGCGGATGAACTCCAGGCCAACGTTTTTCTCGACGTAAACGGCATTCGGGTCATCAGCCAGTAACGCGCTTCACAACAGGAAACACATCATCATGACCAAAGCAGAAAAGGTCGTCTGGACCGAAGGCATGTTCCTGCGTCCACACCATTTTCAGCGGACTGAAAGTTATCTGCTCAACCATGTTCGTGAGTGGGGTGCGCTGCAGCGTTCTTATCTCTGGGGCTTTCTCGACGTAGAGCTGGACGAAGCAATGCTTCGCCAGGGCTGCATTGCCCTGAGCTACTGCAGCGGGTTACTGCCGGACGGCACCTTTTTCCAGGTGCGCAACGGACGCAACGGTCCCGCGCCGCTAAAAATTCCTGACAACCTCACCAACGAAAAGGTGGTGCTTGCGCTGCCGGTTCGTCGTGGCGAGCGGGAAGAGGTGATCTTCAGCGAAGAGCCGGCCTCGCTGGCGCGCTTCGTCGCGTTCGAGCAGGAGGTGGAAGACGATAACGCCATGTCGGTAGGGGATGCTACCGTACAGTTTGGCCGCCTGCGTCTGACCCTGATGCTGGAAAAAGACCTCACGGCAGAATGGACCGCCATCGGCGTGGCGTTTGTGACTGAAAAACGCAACGACAACCACGTGCGGCTCGATAACAGCTACATCCCGCCGATGCTGAACGCCAACAACAGCCCGCAGATCTACAGCATGATTAACGATCTGCACGGCTTGCTGGTGCAGCGCAGCCAGCAGATTGGCGGCCGCCTGCGCCAGCCTGGCCGCTTTAACACCTCTGAACTGATTGAATTTACGCTGCTGTCGCTGGTGAACCGTCATCTGGGCGAGATTTCACATTTGAAAACGCTGCCGCTGCTGCACCCGGAAACGCTCTGGCGCAGCTGGCTGCCGTTTGCCACCGAGCTCGCCACCTGGACGTCGCAGCGTACAACCGAGAGCGTGCTGCCGATTTACGATCACGACGATCTGGCGAACTGCTTCAGCAAGCTGATGCTGATGCTGCGTCAGGGGCTGTCGCTGGTAATGGAAGACCACGCGATTCAGCTGCCGCTTAACGAGCGCTCCCATGGCCTGAACATTGCCACGGTGCCTGAAACCAGCATGGTGCGTGAGTTTGGCTTCGTGCTGGCGGTAAAAGCCAACGTGCCGGGCGAACACCTGCAGACCCATTTCCCGGCGCAGATGAAGGTCGCACCGGTCTCGAAAATTCGCGATCTGGTTCAGCTACAGCTGCCGGGCATTATGCTGCGCGCCATGCCGGTCGCGCCACCGCAGATCCCGTGGCATGCCGGCTACAGCTACTTTGAGCTGGAGAAGGGCAGCGAGCTGTGGCACGAGATGGATAAGTCCGGCGCATTCGCCCTGCACCTTGCAGGGGAGTTCCCGGGGCTGGATATGGAGTTTTGGGCCATCCGTAGCCCGACAGAATAATAAAGCGAGCGCTTAATATGCAGGAACGACAGGATAGCGGCAGTGATGCCGCGTTTACCGGAGCCAGTAGCAACAATCAGCTGGTGGCGGCCGCCAATCCGCTGCTCAACGCGATTCCGCAGATCCGTCATTCGGTATCACATGACGATCAGGTGGCGTTACGCCAGCGCCTGATCGATGAGATTCGCCGTTTTGAAGTCCGCTGCCAGCAGGCGGGGCTGCCCTACGAAGTGATCGTCGGGGCGCGCTACTGCCTGTGTACGGCGCTGGACGAGGCCGCCGCGCTTACCCCCTGGGGCAGCAGCGGCGTCTGGTCCAGCAATGGCCTGCTGGTGACGTTCCATAACGAAACCTGGGGCGGGGAGAAGTTCTTCCAGCTGCTGGCGCGCCTGTCGCAGAACCCGCGCGAGCATATTCTGCTGCTGGAGATGATCAACTACTGTCTGCTGCTGGGCTTCGAGGGGCGCTACCGGGTACTGGACAATGGTCGCACCCAGCTTGAAACCATCAAGCAGCGGCTGTGGCAAATGATCCGAGGCGTACGCGGCAGCTATCCGCCGCCGCTTTCTCCTCATCCGGAAGATCGTCCGGTGCTGCGCAAGCTGTGGCGGCCGATGGTTCCCCTGTGGGCCTGCGTGGCGCTGGCCGGGTTTATCGCCTGCCTGTTTTATATCGTGCTTAACTGGCGTCTTGGCGACAGCACCAACCCGGTGCTGGCGAAGATTTACCAGTCCCAGCTGCCGGAAACCACCATCCAGCAGCCGGCGCGTCAGCTGCCCGCTGTGCTGAACCTGCGCGGCTTCCTGAAGCCTGAAATTGAGGCGGGCCTGGTGGCGGTGAAAGACGAAGCGGATCGCAGCGTCGTGATCCTGAAGGGCGACGGGCTGTTTGCCTCCGCCTCTACCGTCGTGCGCGACCGCTATGAACCGGTCATCAACCGCATTGCGCAGGCGATGAATAACGTCAGCGGCAAAATTCTGGTGGTGGGCTACAGCGATAACGTGCCGATCCGCAGCGCACGCTTTGCCTCTAACTACGAGCTCTCACTGGAACGCGCGCGCTCCGTACAGAAAATGCTGCAGGGAAGCCTCTCTCAGCCTGGCCGCGTGAAGGCGGAAGGGCGGGGCGAGATTAACCCGGTGGCGCCGAACACGACCCCGGAAAACCGCGCCCGTAACCGCCGTGTGGAAATTACTCTGCTGGTGTCGCCTGAAAACACTCAGGCCGAGCTGAACGGATTGCCGCAAGGAAACTAAGGAATGCTGACGACTCTTCTTTCCATACTGACTAACCGCATTCTGTGGAGCTTCCTCGGCGTCACGGCGCTGGCGGCGGTGATCTGGATGATAGGTCCGCTGTTGTCCATCGTGGACACCCGACCGCTCGAATCCGAGCAGAACCGCATCATCAGTATTGCCGTGGTCTACCTGCTGTGGGCTCAGGGCCATATTCTGCCGCGTCTTTATAACGCCTGGCTGAACCGCAAGCTGATGGACAAGCTCAACGAGAACACCACCAGCCCGGAGGCGGCGGATCCGCAGCAGCGCCTGAACAGCGAGGAGCAGATCCTCGCCAGCCGTTTTGATGAAGCCGCGCAGATGCTGAAAAAAGCGCACTTCAGCAAAGCGGGACAGGGTGCCCAGTGGACGCAGCGCTTCAGCACGCAATATCTCTACCAGCTGCCGTGGTACGTCATTATCGGCGCGCCGGGTTCCGGTAAAACCACGGCGCTGGTTAATTCCGGGCTGCAGTTCCCGCTGGCCGACCGCTTCGGTAAAACCGCGCTGCGGGGCATCGGCGGCACGCGCAACTGCGACTGGTGGTTCACCAACGAGGCCGTGCTGCTGGATACCGCGGGTCGCTATACCACTCAGGAAAGCGAACAGGTGCAGGACGCCGGTGAATGGCTGCAGTTCATGGGGCTACTGCGCAAGTACCGTCGCCGCCAGCCGATCAACGGCGTCATCGTCACGATCAGTATTTCGGACCTGCTGACCCAGTCCGCCGAGGCGTCCCGCCAGCAGGCGGTGAACCTGCGCCAGCGCCTTTCTGAACTGCATGAGCAGCTGGGTATCCGTTTCCCGGTGTACGTGATGGTGACCAAGGCCGACCTGCTCAAAGGCTTCCGCGCGTGGTTTGCCGACTACGACAAAGCGCAGCGAGACCAGATCTGGGGCTTCACGCTGCCGTGGGAGCAAACCAAACACGCCGATTACGACCTGATGGGTAACTTCCAGCAGGAGTTTTCTTTGTTACAGCAGCGCCTTGATGCGGGGCTGCCGGAAACCATGCTCAAAGAGCATGATGCGAAAACCCGTGCCGAAGCGTATCTCTTCCCGCAGGAGTTCGCCGCGCTGCGTCCGCTGCTGGCGGATTACCTCAGCACGGTCTTCGCCCGCTCCAACTTCGAAACCGAGTTCTCGCCGCGCGGGATCTACTTCGCCAGCGGTACCCAGGAAGGCATGCCGTTCGACCGCGTAATGGGCGAGCTGAACCGCGCGCTCTCCCTGCCGGAAGGGGGAGAGAACGATAACTGGGATTCGGTAAGCAAAGAAGCGCCTATCCCCGGCGCGAAGGGCCAGAGCTTCTTCATCAAGAACCTGCTGCAAAACGTCATCTTCCAGGAAGCCGGGATTGCCGGCGAAAACCGCTGGTGGGAACTGCGCAACCGGGCAGTGATCTGGTCCGGCTACGCGGCGCTGCTGGCCCTGCTGGCGATCCTCGGCGGGCTGTGGCTGACCAGCTATGCAAAAAACAAGGCCTATCTGGAAGAGGTGGATGCGAAGGTGCCGCTGCTGGACCAGCAGAGCAAAGCGTTGCAGAACCAGCCGCAGCGTGACCTGTTCGATCTGCTTCCGCTGCTGAATGGCCTGGTGGACCTGCCGAAAAGCGACGCCTTTGATGTGAACGATCCGCCAGTCTCCCGCCGCATGGGGCTTTATCGTGGGGATGACGTCAGCGATGCCTCTCAGTCCCTGTACCAGAAGGCGCTGGATCAGCTGCTGTTGCCCGCCGTTGCTATGCACATCACCACCTGGCTGCGCAATGACAACGGCAGCGACGTGGAGTACAGCTACGAGGCGCTGAAAGCCTATCAGATGCTGTATCAGCCGAAACACTACGACGGCAAATTCCTGCATTCGTGGGTGATGCTCAACCTGCAGCGTAACCTGCCGCAAAACGTCACGAAGGCGCAGCTGCAGCAGCTCGAATGGCATCTCACCCAACTGCTGGAGCCGAAAATTCAGGCCTCGCCGTACGCTCAGGACGAATCCCTGGTGGCGCGCGAAAGGGCTTTGATCAACCAGCAGCCACTTTCAACCCGCGTCTACGGTCGCCTGAAGCGCCTGCTGGAACATGACGAAAACCTCAAGCCGGTCTCCCTTTCCGATCTGGGCGGCCCGCAGAGCGAGCTGGTGTTTTCCCGCAAAAGCGGCAAGCCGGTAAGCGAAGGCGTGCCGGGGCTCTATACGCCGGACGGTTACTGGAAAAGCTTTAACAGCCAGATTGACAGCGTAACCACCGCCCTGCATGAGGACGACGCCTGGGTGCTGGGTGCCGCAACCGCGCAGGAAGATAAACAGCAGATCGATAACGCCGTGCGCCAGCTCTACATGCGCGACTTTATCGCGAACTGGGATCGCTTTCTCGCCGACATTCAGCTTAATAACAGCGCCGATCTCTCCCAGCGCATCAACACCGCGCGCCTGCTCTCTGGCGCAAACTCGCCCCTGCGTCGTCTGGTCCAGAACCTGAGCCAGGTGCTGACGCTCTCCCGCGATACCCCGGCGCCGGAAGATGCCGGTAAAGCGCAGGCGCAGAGCAACCGCGCCACCCGCACGCTGGAAGCGCTGTTCAGCAATAATGACAATGCCCCGACGCAGGCCGCCGCAATTACTCAGGCGCCGGAGCAACTGGTGACCGACCATTATGCGCCGATGATTGAGCTGGCGCAGCCGCTGGAGAAGGGCGGGAAGACGATTGTATTTGATGATTTTCTCAGGCAGGTGGATGAGCTTTATCGTTACCTGACCGCGGTTCAGGATGCGGCCAACAGCGGTATGCCAGCACCCGGCGGTGAGGCGATCAGCCGTCTGCAGGCCAGCGCTGGTCGTTTGCCGGGCGGACTGCAAACCATGTTCAGCAACATGGCGGTGGGGGCCAGCAGCGATACCCAGCGCCGCGACCTGGAAAACGTGCGTAAGCGGATTAACGTTGAAGTCGGCGGGTTCTGCCGTCAGGCAATCGCCGGCCGCTACCCGCTGGTGCGTAGCGCCAGCACCGAGGTCACCCCGGACGATCTTGCCCGCATGTTTGCCCCCGGTACCGGGCTGATGGATACCTTCTTTCGCGACAACCTGACCAGCAAAGTCGATACCACGCAGGCAAACTGGCGCTTTATGCCGGGCATCGACGGTAAAACCCTGCCGGGCAGCGAAGGGCTGTTGAGACCGTTCCAGCAGGCCCAGTCGATTCGCGACGCTTTCTTTGCTAACGGCGCCACCACGCCGTCTTTCAAGGTAACGGTACGCACTGTGAGAATGGATAACACCATTCTGAACCTGACGCTGGACGTCGACGGCCAGCTCCTGCGCTACAGCCACGGCCCGCAGGCCGTGCAGATCATGAACTGGCCGGGGCCGGGCGGCACCAATCAGGTACGCATGCAGCTGGGGCTCGTTAACGGCAGCACGGCGACGCTGGTAACCAACGGTTCCTGGGCGCTCAACCGCTTTTTCGACAAAGCGAGCACCAGCCCTGGCGCGGGTAGCCTGAGCCGTCAGGCTACCTTCAACGTCGACAGACATCAGGTCACGCTGGAGTTTGCGCCAAACAGCATTCGCAACCCGTTCCAGCTTCCCCGTTTTTCATGCCCATAACCGCAAGGACAGCCGTATGACGAATACCCCTGCGATGAACCGCTACAGCTGGTATGGCAAATTACCCAGCGCCGGAGATTTTCTGCAGCGTCGCTTTCCTGACACCTTACAGCGCCAGTGGTCGCACTGGTTTCAGGTTGGCCTGCTCGCCTGGCAGCAGGAAGAGCAGCGCGGTGGCGAACGCCAGTTCACCAAAGCACCGGTCTGGAATTTCGTCGTCCCGCCGATGCTGGGCAGCCAGATGATCCAGATGGGCTGCCTGCTGCCCGGCCGCGACAGCGTTGGCCGACAGTACCCGGTTTGCATTCAGCTGAGCTTTGCCCCGTCAGAGTGGTCGACCAGCCTGCTCAGCCAGGCGGAGAGCTGGTATCAGCAGATTGGTCGTCTGGGGCTGCACGCGGTGCGCAACAGCTTTTCCGCCTCGCAGCTGGATGAGATGCTGATGTCCATTCCGGCGCCGCAGCCCGTCGAGCCGCAAAAGCGTTCCGACATCCTTGACGTCATTGGCTATGACGAGGACGGCCAGAGCACGCTGGGCTGGCCGCAGGCGGCAGAGTGTTTTGACCCGCTGCGTCAGACCAGCTACTGGTGGACCAACCGCTGCGACGGTTACCCGCTGTACACCCACGTTCACAGCGGCAATTTCACCGGGCAGCTTTTCACCCTGCTGTTCGACCCGGCAGGGGGCGCCCGTCCGGGGCGTCACGGTCTCTATCCGCCCATGTTTGAATAAGCAGGGATCTCATGAATATCGAAGAATTTCTCGCGCCAATAAGCCCCGAAAAGCCCTGCGGCGAAAACCTGGAGTACGACGCCGACTTCCAGATCATGAATCAGGCAAGTCTTGGGAAAGCGGAACAGCAGTTTGGCGACACCATTATCCCGGCAGAGCCTGCTGACTGGAACACGGTTGAAAAATTCGCCACCAGCCTGCTGACCCGCACCAAAGATCTTCGCGTGATGCTGGCGTTAACCCATGCCTGGACCCGCCGCCGCGGGCTTGCGGGCTACGCGGACGGATTATTGCTGGTGCAGGAGGCGATCGCGCGCTACTGGGAGCCGCTCTACCCGCTGCTGGAAGAGTATGGCGAAAACGACCCGTTCTACCGCATTAACGCCCTGGCCGGGCTGAGCGATAAATCCGACCTCACCGTCGCGGTACGCAACGCCTCGCTGCTGCGTTCTAACGGCGATGAAATTTCGCTGCGTGACGCCCAGGCGCTGCTGGACGGCAGCAAGACGGAATGTCCGGACTATCCCGGCGGCCGTCCGCGGCTGATTGACGAGCTGGCCCGCGGCGACCAGCCGGGAACCGCAGCGGTTATCGTCATTAACGAACGGCTGCTGGCCATCCGTGAGCTGCTCACCGGGCATCTCGGTGAAAGCGGCGTGCCGGAGATGGAACAGCTGCTGAAAACCGTGGGGCTGGTCGCCAGCGCGTGTCAGGTGACCGACATCAGCAAGCTGCTGCCGAACCGTGAAGCGCAGGCAGAGCCACAGGCTGAACAGCAATCGGCGGCAACGCAGCCGATTCAGCAGGTGACCGACTGGCGCAGCGTGCAGGTCACCAGCCGCGCCGACGCGCAGCTGATGCTGGAAAAAGCGAAGCAGTATTTTGCGCAGTACGAACCGAGCCACCCCGCACCGCTGATGATTGAACGGGTGCAGCGGCTGTCAGAACTTAACTTCATGGACATTATTCGCGACCTGGCGCCAGACGGCGTTAACCAACTGGAAAACATCTTTGGACGCCGCGAATAACGCGTCCAGGCATTATGACGACAGGCATGGAGCCTGCCGTTTCACCTTCACCGCGCATCTTTGATGGAGAACATCATGGCAATGAGTAACAGTGGGCAGAAATTCATCGCACGTAACCGTGCCCCCCGCGTGCAGATCGAGTACGACGTAGAGATCTACGGTGCAGAACGTAAGATTCAGCTGCCGTTTGTGATGGGCGTCATGGCCGATCTGGTCGGCAAACCGGTTGAAAATCTGCCGGCCGTCGACGAGCGTAAATTCCTCGAAATCGACATCGACAACTTTGACGAACGCATGAAGGCGCTGAAGCCGCGCGTGGCGTTCCAGGTGGATAACACCCTGACTGGCGAAGGTAAGCTCAACGTGGATCTGACCTTCGACAGCATGGACGACTTCCTGCCGGATGCGGTGGCCCGCAAGGTAGAGCCGCTGAACAAGCTGCTGGAAGCGCGTACCCAGCTCTCTAACCTGCTGACCTACATGGACGGCAAAAACGGTGCGGAAGAGCTGATCGCTAAAATTCTGCAGGATCCGACGCTGCTCAAATCCCTGAGCCAGTTGCCGAAAAATGACGAAAGCGCGAAAGGTAGCGAGGAATAATCGATGAGCAACCAGACTCAACAACACGAGCAGCAGGCGGGGCAGGCGTTCAGCCAGGATGAGTTCAGCGCGCTGCTGAACAAAGAGTTCCGCCCGAAAACCGATCAGGCCCGTTCCGCCGTAGAAAGCGCGGTCAAAACCCTGGCGCAGCAGGCGCTGGAAAATACCGTTACCTTCTCGAACGACACCTATCGCACCATTCAGAACCTGATTGCCGGTATCGACGAGCAGCTGTCGCAGCAGGTGAACCAGATCATTCACCACGAAGAGTTTCAGAAGCTGGAGAGCGCCTGGCGCGGCCTGAGCTATCTGGTGAACAACACTGAAACTGACGAGATGCTGAAGATCCGCTTTATGAGCATCTCCAAGCAGGAGCTGGGCCGCACCCTGAAGCGCTTCAAGGGCGTGGGCTGGGACCAGAGCCCGATCTTCAAGAAAATCTACGAGCAGGAGTACGGTCAGTTCGGCGGCGAGCCGTTTGGCTGCATCGTGGGCGACTACTACTTCGACCACAGCCCGCAGGACGTGGAGCTGCTGGGCGAAATGGCGCGCATCGGCTCTGCGGCGCACTGTCCGTTTATCACCGGTACTGCACCGGGTGTGATGCAGATGGAGTCCTGGCAGGAGCTGGCTAACCCGCGCGACCTGACCAAGATCTTCCAGAACACCGAATACGCGGCCTGGCGTTCACTGCGTGAATCCGAAGATGCCCGCTATCTGGGCCTGGTGATGCCGCGCTTCCTGTCGCGCCTGCCGTACGGCATTCGCACCAACCCGGTCGACAGCTTTGACTTTGAAGAGCAAACCGACGGCGCGAACCACAACAGCTACTCCTGGGCGAACGCCGCCTATGCGATGGCGGCTAACATCAACCGCTCCTTCAAAGAGTACGGCTGGTGCACCTCGATTCGTGGCGTGGAGTCCGGCGGGGCGGTGGAAAACCTGCCGTGCCACACCTTCCCGAGTGATGACGGCGGCGTGGACATGAAGTGCCCGACCGAGATTGCCATCAGCGACCGTCGTGAAGCCGAGCTGGCGAAAAACGGCTTTATGCCGCTGGTTCACCGTAAAAACTCCGACTTTGCCGCCTTCATCGGCGCGCAGTCTCTGCAGAAACCGGCCGAGTACCACGACCCGGATGCCACCGCCAACGCGCGCCTGGCGTCTCGTCTGCCGTACCTGTTCGCCTGCTGCCGCTTTGCCCACTACCTGAAGTGCATCGTGCGCGACAAAATCGGCTCCTTCCGCGAGCGCGAAGAGATGGAGCGCTGGCTGAACGACTGGGTGATGAACTACGTGGACGGTGACCCGGCTAATTCCTCCCAGGAAACCAAGTCCCGCAAACCGCTGGCGGCTGCGGAAGTGCAGGTGCAGGAGATTGAAGACAACCCGGGCTACTACGCCGCGAAGTTCTTCCTGCGTCCGCACTACCAGCTGGAAGGTCTGACCGTTTCTCTGCGTCTGGTATCTAAGCTGCCGTCGCTGAAGACGAAAGACGCGTGATGATGGTGTCGGCCCTGGAGGGCCGGCAAAGTTAACCACATTGGCATAATTCATATAGAAAACCATCGACATTCATTAACTTCAGGAGGAATCAACATTGGGAACGAGTTCACCAAAAGAAATTGCAGATGGCATGTTGAAGATTTTTGATACGCGTAAACAGAGTGGTCCAGAAATTTTCGCTCGCAGCGCGGTCGATGGTTTTATGTCAATCCCAGAAGACTTATGGATGTTAACCAAAGATTTTCTGGATACAGACCATCGGTGGCGAAATGAAACAGATAAAATTAGGTTGTTAACGCTAATCAAAAAAGGGCTTACATCAGAAGATGTGCGTCGCTTAATCAATACAGTGGTCAAACGTTATCTGTCTGGTTTATCTGAAGAGCAATCTAAGGAACTCCTCCTAAAAGTAGGTGGGTCGCAAGTAGGTGGTATAGCCTTTAAAATGGTTTTCGTAAATGAATTAATTACGCTATTCGTTTCAAAAATTGTTCCGCGATTTCTTGTCTCTGCAGGACTTACTGGTGTGTTAAGTGTAGGGGCTTCAATTTCTCGCTCCGTTTATACCTCATACGATCTGTTAAAATTAAATAAAAATGTTTACTATGAGCTGCGTGGTGCGGGTGATTTAGATTTATTATATTTTCTCGTTGAAGATAATGTTAAGCCATTTATTGAGGCTATAAATTTCCAACAGAGTCATGGTGCTATAGATAAAGAGATTTTTAGCCGATTTTTAGCAGGAGCTAATCGTGTTTGAAAGAGCATCAAAGTACGCTATAGTCTATCTCATGCTTATTGTTTCATTTATGCTTTTCTTCTCAACTCTTGGCTATTATATTTTTGTTTTTGATTGGTCGGTAACAACCTTAGAAATAACGATAAATGCAGCTCTATTAATCATTCTTGTAGTTGCATCTATCGCTATTTACTATTTTGCGGAAAAACTAAAGTCAAGCCTTTGATTTGCGTAAAAACTTTAGCGAGAAGTAAAGTGCCAAAAGAATAACCAGCAGGAAAACTAATTTCCCAAAAAGTAAGCCTGCAGAAGTTGTAGTGATTTTTTCTAATGAAAATACATACCAGGCTGATTGGAAAAGATCTACAGTTGTGAAAATTGCGATAACTAAAAATACGACTGTCAGTATTAATAACATTATTTTCTTCATTTTATGTTGCCTTATATGAATGATACACGGTTGAAAATATTCTAGATGATGCAGTGAATGATTGTCTAGCGCTTAGTTACCATGAAGTGTGACTAACCATCATTTAGGGTGGTTGCAATTGCAGGCACTCTGAAGAGTCTGTACGAAGTACGAATTCGTCAGGCTAGAGGCAGAGGTAAAATATGGACGGTTTTATTCAGCCCCATGCTTTCCTGTTTGCCATATAAGTGCTTTTTCGAAAGCAATATTGTTCATCCACGAAGAGTAGATATTATGGCTATTGATATGTTTCTGAAGGTCGAGGGTGTTACGGGCGAATCTAAAGATTCTAACCACACCGGCTGGACTGATATTACCTCCTTCTCCTGGGGCGCTTCCCAGCCTGGTAATATGAGCGTTGGCGGTGGCGGCGGTGCCGGTAAAGTCAACTTTAACGACCTGCACGTTAACGCGCTGATCGACAAATCCACCACCGCTATCCTGAAACACTGCGCCAGCGGTAAACACCTGACCAAAGTTGAGCTGTCCGTATGTAAAGCGGGTGGCCAGCAGGTGGAATATTCCCGCATTACGCTGGAAGATGTGCTGGTGACTTCCGTTCAGTACACTGGTGCAGACAACGGCGATACCGTTGGTGTGACCTACGCATTCCAGGCTGCGAAAGTGAAACAGCAGTACTGGGAGCAGACCACGTCTGGTGGTAAAGGTGCTGAAAGCAGCGCTGGCTGGAATATCAAAGAAAACAAAGAAGCATAATAATAGTGGGCCCGAAAGGGCTCACTTTACCCTGAGCTTCTTATCAAGGAGAAATTAGATGTCTCAAATGCGTCCTGCTTTTGGTGCCGCCTGGAACAGATTCAGAGAAGTTAACGTAAACGTAGAACAGGTTGGCAAATTATTGGGTGGAAAAGTTCAGCATAATATCGACGCCGGTATTTTTAAAAATGCCTGCCCAATTCGTATGAGTTACGTTTTAAATTACTGTGGCATTCCGATTCCTTCTAACAGTAAATATGCGACAGTGACCGGGAACGACAAAAAGCGCTATATGTTCCGCGTTAAAGATATGATTGCATTTCTACCCACGGTACTGGGCAATGCAGATATGTCGGTTTCTTCCCCAACGCCTGCGCAATTTGCAGGCAAGCAAGGCATCATCATTTTTACCGGGCACGGCTGGAGCGACGCAACCGGTCATGTAACACTCTGGAATGGAAATATTTGCTCTGATGATTGCCATTTCCTCGGCTCACCGGGTAATGGTTCGTTTATTCCGACCAACGCCACCTTCTGGAGCCTGAAATGAAACGTTTATTACTGCTGGTATTGGCTATCAATGCCTCTGCTGTTTATGCCCAAAATCTGCCTGCCGTCAGCGCTTTTTCTCAGCAACAAATCTTTGAAAATTGGGTGCAAAATCGGTGCATCAGCAAGATCGCAGACAGTAAAAGTCTGAAAGATGATGCAGAGGCCAGCGCGGCCGCCTGGCTGGAAGCAAGCGATCTGCCTGCTGAAAATTTTGAAAAAGCTAACAAGGTGATTGCAACTTTACTGAAAGAGAACGTGGGCGGTACTCAGTCGGGTCAATATCAGGTTTTAAAGTGCAGCTTAATCGCCAACAGCGACGAGATTCGTCCGCTCAAAACCGCAAAATAGAAGCAGTGGAAGCGGCCCCAAACGCCGCCGTTCTCGCCCCGAGAGCGGCAGCGTTTGAGCGCTAATCATACCAGCAGGAATACGCCATGCGATTCACGATTATTTCTACGAAACCCGGTCATCAGCCGCCGCAGAGCAGCTGTGATTTTTACGCCCCGGGCGGCACCATTGGGCGCGGTACGGATAACAATCTGGTATTGCCGGACAATGACCGCACCATCTCGCGTCTGCAGGCCATTGTCCACGTTGATGCCCAGGGCGAATGCCGCGTCACCAACCGTGGCAGCGTCACCCGCGTGGTATTAAATGACATTCCGCTGGAGCGGGGGCGTCAGGTTGAACTCCAGGATGGCGACATTCTCGGTATTGATGACTACCGCATTGAAGTTACTGAGCTTATCCACGATACGCAGCCGGTAAGCCGTATGGCGGCCAGCATGCAGCAGCCGCCACGTCCGACAGCCGCGCCAACTGCACCCGCAGCGCAGGCGAAGCCTGCTAACCCTGCGCCACGCGGTAAATCGGAACCGACCGCCGTGCCGTCGGAAATCTGGGACAGCCTGATGCAGGAGTTCTCCATCTCCGACAGCATCTCCAGCAACCGCGCAAAACCTCAGCCTGCGACATCGCACGATCCGTTCTCCCAGCCTGCGGCCCCGGAGCGTAATGCCGAAGATCCGCTCGCGATGTTCAACGACAGCGATCCATCGCTTGAGCGTAAGAACGTCGACCCGGACACGCTGTTCAGCGACGAAGCGCTGTTCAAAAAAGAGAGCATTTTTGACGACGTGACGCCTTCCACGCTGGTGCCGCCGGTTGAGGGGCAACCCACCGCTAAAGAAGAAGCGTCGGACGAGCTCGACCCGCTGGCGCTGTTTGGTGGAAAGGCCAGCGCGCCAGCCGCGCGCAATGATGATCCGCTCGGGCTGATGGGCGGGGCACCTTTAACCCATCCGGATGACATTGCTGACGACAAGCCAGCACCAGCGCCTGAATCAGAGCAGGAAGAGGATGTGCTGGCCGATTCTCCGCTGTTCGCTCCTGAGCCGCAGGAAACGGCGCGTGAAGAAGAGCAGGCGCGACCGGATTACGCGGGCTTCACCATGCCAACGCCGCAGGCCGTTGCGCGTAGCAGTGCTCAGGCACCGAAGGGGCGTCTGCGCATCGACCCGGTCAACAACGCGGCAACCCCAACCGCAACCGCGAATAACGGCGAGAAGGGCGAAGTGCTGCAGGGCGAACTGCTGCAGGCGCTGCTCGAAGGCATGGGCCTGAGCGAAATGCAGCCCGTTCCGCAGTTTGACCGTGAAAATATGCGTCAGCTGGGGCAGATTCTGGGCATGTTCTCGCAAGGCACCGTGGCGCTGCTCTCGTCGCGCTCTATCCTCAAGCGCGGCGTGAAAGCCGATATGACCATGGTGCTGGACGATGCCAACAACCCGTTCAAGCTGTTGCCGACCGGCAAAACCGTACTGATCCAGATGTTTGGCACGCCGATGCCGGGCTTTATGCCGCCGACCAAATCCGTGCGCGACGCGCTGATCGACCTTCAGGCGCACCAGCTGGGGATGATCTCCGGTATTCGCGCCATCATCGCCGCGATGCTGCAGTCCTTTAACCCGGAACAGCTGGAGGAGCAGGCGAAGCAGAACGGCATGACCTCTCGTCTGGCGCTGCCGGGCAGCCGCAAAGCCGCCCTGTGGGACTATTTTGTTCGCAGCTATGGCGAGACGGCGGGCGAGATCGAGGATGACTTCCACACCCTGTTCGGCGAAGCCTTCCTTCATGCGTACGACATGGAGGTGAATCAGTACAAAGACTCACAGAGCGGATCGGAAGACAAATGAATATCGCAACCGCTTCTCTCTCCCGCCAGGGGACGCGCGCCAGCAACCAGGATCAGACGGGAGAAACCATAGGGGAACGCTCGGCCTGCTTTGTCGTCTGTGACGGCATCGCGGGGCTGCCGGGCGGTGAGGTCGCCGCGGAACTGGCCCGCAACAGCATTATCTCCCGCTTCGATGGCGACAAGCACCTGAACGCGCAGCATATCCGAGATTATGTACAGACGGCGAACCGCACCATTCTGAGCGAACAGCAGGCCGTTCAGGACTATCGCCGGATGGGCACAACGCTGGTCAGTCTGTTCATTGACCGGGACTACGGGCTGGCGTACTGGGCGCATGCCGGCGATAGCCGCCTGTACCTGTTTCGCCGGGGATGGCTGTGGCACGTGACCACCGACCACAGCCTGGTGCAGCAGATGAAAGATGCCGGGCATCAGACGGACGATCTCAACAGCAACCTGCTTTATCTGGCGCTGGGGATTGAAAACGGCGGGCCGGAGGCGAGCTACAGCGACGTGGTGCAGGTGGAAGACGGCGATGCCTTTTTACTCTGCACCGACGGGTTCTGGCACGGCGTCAGTGAAGAGCAAATGAAGCAGTCACTTCACATGGTCAATACGCCGCAGGAGTGGCTGACCTTAATGAACCAAATCATTCAAAAGAATGGCGAACAGGAAGGGAATGCTCAGGATAACTATACTGCCCTGGCGGTATGGATGGGCAATCCTCAGGACACTACTTTGCTGCACACCCTCTCTGACGCAGCACAATTTCTTCCCTGCGGAACTGATTAGACACACAAGGAACGATATGAAACTTTGGCTATCGGGTTTGGCACTTCTGGCGGTGACCTCCACCGCGCAGGCTGAGAATTTCCGCATCGTGCAGTCTCCTGCGCAGAAGCTGGATATCTGGATCGACAACATCAAAGACAACACGCCGCAGAGCTGGTGTAAGCCTGAGGTGGCGCTGCGTATCGTGGCGAACGGCAAGAAAGACGTCTCGGTGCTGGAAAACTTTGTGCCGCGCCTTGGCTCGCTGCTGGAGCACCAGTGCAGCAAAGTGAATAAGCTGAGCTGGACGCTCAACGATCCGGAGGGGACGACGCTGGCGCAGGGTACGGCCGCCAAAGCGCAGGAGTGGGCGCTGGTGGTGAAACAGCAGCAGGCTGCGCCTGCCGTCACCACGGCCACGTCCAGCGGCGCGTTACTGCCACCGGATCAGAACGTTGCCGCCCATACAGTCGCCGCGGACCGCACGCCGTGGCAGGAATTTACCCTGCAGGACGGCTGCCACCTGCGCACCTTCTGGGAAGGGGGCGCATCCGCACCGGCGCTCTTTATCCCGGATTCTGACACCACCCGCTGCGGTAACGGCAGCTGGCTGAGCGGTCACACCGTTGTCTCTCAGTCCCGCAACGGCGGACAGAAAGAGATGGCGGTGACGTACATTCACGGCTTCCCGGTGATGGGGCTGAATCAGAGCGCCGATCCGGAAAACGCACTGATCACCTCCGTTAACAAAGAGCGCATGGTATTCAGCACCCCGAACAGCGACCAGAGCTGGATGATCCTGCCTTACGATAGCGCCCTGAACAGCTGGAAGAGCAACGGCACGGTGGCGGTGGAGATTTCCCGTGAGATTGCCAGCGACGATGCAAAGCTGCAGGCGCGTATTGCGGCGGTGAAGAAAACCTGGAGCGCCTGGGTCGCACCGGGCACGCCGCTGAATATCGTTCTGATTGATACCCTGCGCCCTCAGCTGCGCGATCCGGCAGTGGGCGCCTGGCGCGCGGCGAATTAAGGAATGGCTATGAATACGCTCTATCAACAACTGGCGGGTGAAACGCTCAACGACGCGCTGGCGCGCCTCGAAGCACAGATCAAAGCCCGTCCGGCAGATGCCGACCTCCGCGCCGCGTTCGTGCAGTTTTTAACCCTCAGCGGCAACTGGACGCGTGCGCTGGCCCAGCTGAAAAGCTGGCTGGCGCTGAAGCCGCAGGCGAAGCCGACCGTCACGCTGCTGGAGCAGTCTATTCAGGGCGAGCTGCAGCGCGCGCAGGTGATGGCGGGGCAGGCGCGTCCGGCCATGCCTGAAACCCAGTGGCCTTGGCTGACCACCCTGGCTATGGCGCTTAGCGAGGACGGCGAGCGTGCGCATGCGCTGCGGCTGGAGGCCCTCGAACAGGCGCAGGCCACTGCCGGTCTCATCACCCTCGAAAATGAGGAGACGCAGGCGTTCGAGTGGCTGATGGACGGCGATGCCCGGCTTGGCCCGGTGTGCGAAACCCTCGTGAACGGCCGTTATTTCTGGCTGCCGTTTAACGCTATCGCGGAGATCCGTTTCCAGGCCCCCGCCAGCGTGACCGACCTGGTCTGGCGTCATGCGCTGGTGCGCCTGACCGACGGTACGGAGCAGGTGTGTCAGATCCCGGCGCGTTACCCGTTTGCTGCCGAGGCTTCGGATGCGATCAAACTGGGCCGCACCACCGAATGGCGGCCGCTCGACGAGGACGGCACCCTCTACGAAGGGATGGGCCAGAAAGCCTGGCTCAGCGAGCAAAGCGAAAGCCCGCTGCTGTCGTTAAGCCTCGTGACGTTTGCGACGGATGGAGCCGATGAGTAATCCCGCTGGCGAAGGCGATCTGCTGCGCAGCGGCTGGCAAGCTCGCAGCAGGCAGGAGAAGGTGGGGGCGCGCGACAAAATGCAGCCCTCGCTGCTGGATCGTCTCACCGATAACGACCCGGAAAAAAAGCGCGAGCCGGCTAACAGCAATCTGATCACCCACGCCGCCCTGCGCCGCAACGTGCTGCGGGATCTGCAGTGGTTGTTTAACACCATCAACCACGATGCCTCCGGCGATTTGAGCGCCTTGCCGCACGTGAGCCGCTCGGTGATTAACTTTGGCGTCGCGCCGCTCGCCGGGAAAAGAATGTCGGATATCGAATGGCACGATATTCAGCGCAAGCTTACCGAGGCCATCATCAATTTTGAACCGCGCATTTTGCCGCAGGGGCTGCAGGTCCGCTGCGTGTCGGATACCTCCTCGCTGGATCTGCACAACGTGCTCTCCATCGAGATCAAAGGGCGTTTATGGTGCGTGCCGTACCCGCTGGAGTTTCTGTTTCGCACCGATGTCGATCTGGAAAACGGCCATTTTGAACTGAAAGATGCGGGGTAATCATGGAAAGTAAACTGCTCGAATATTACAACCGCGAGCTGGCCTACCTGCGCGAAATGGGGGCCGAGTTTGCCGAACGTTACCCAAAAGTCGCCGGACGGCTGGGCATGCGCGGCATCGACGTGGCGGATCCGTATACCGAGCGTCTGATGGAGGGCTTCGCCTTCCTGACCTCCCGCGTGCAGATGAAAATGGACGCGGAGTTTCCGCGCTTCTCCCAGCGTCTGCTGGAGATGATCGCGCCGAACTACCTCGCACCCACGCCGTCGATGGCGATCGCGGAGATTGAGCCCGACAGCAGCCGGGGCGACCTGAGCAAGGGCTTCATTGTGCCGCGCGGCACCATGATGGACAGCCTGGCGCTGAAAAAAACCGGCGTGACCTGCAGCTATACCACGGCGCACGAGGTCAACCTGCTGCCGCTGAAAATCGACAAGGTCGAGCTGGGCGGCGTGCCCGCCGATCTGCCGCTCGCGCAGCTGGGGTTGAGCCAGCGGGGGATCAACAGCGCCCTGCGGATCCGCATCGCCTGCGATGGCCCGCAAAACCTCGGGCACCTGGATTTCGACCGGCTGGAGTTTTTCCTGAGCGGCCCGGACATTGAGGCGCTGAAGCTGCTGGAGCTGGTCATGGAGCATCACGCCGGGATCGTCTGCCAGACGGTCAGCCCGCAGCCGCAGCGACAGCTGCTGGCGTCGGACGCGCTTCGCCAGGAGGGCTTTGAGTCTGACCAGGCGCTCCTTCCGGACGATCTGCGCAACTTTGACGGCTACCGTCTGCTGCAGGAGTATTTTGCGTTTCCGGCCCGCTTCCGCTTCATCAGCCTGAGCGGTCTGAGCACGCTGATCCAGCGCTGTGAGGGTGAAAAAGCCTTCGACATTTTTATTCTGCTGGATAAGTCGGATGAGCAGCTGGAGCGCGTGGTAGACGCCAGCCATCTGGCGCTGCACTGTACGCCGGTCATCAACCTGTTCCCGAAAGTGGCGGCCCGGCAGAAGCTGAATGAAGGGCAGCATGAATACCATCTGGTGGTCGATAACATCCGGCCGCTGGACTATGAAATTTACGCGGTAAATAAAATTTTTGGCAGCGCCGATGGTCAGCGCGACGACCAGACGTTTCGTCCATTCTGGAGCACCTGGAGCGGCGACGCGGGCAACTACGGGGCCTATTTTTCCCTGCGCCGGGAACAGCGCGTGCTCTCTGAGCATGCCCTGCGCTACGGCACCCGTACCGGCTATATCGGTTCAGAGGTGTTTGTTTCGCTGGTGGACGAGCAGCATGCGCCGTGGCAGGAAAACCTGCGCTATATCTCTGCCGAGGTGCTCTGCACCAGCCGCGACCTGCCGCTGATGCTGCAGCAGGAGCTCGGGCAGTTCATTATGGCCGACTCTATGCCGGTGAAATCACTCACCCTGCGTAAAGGGCCGACGCCACCGCGTCCGGCGCTGGCTGAAGGGTTCAGCACCTGGCGGCTCATCAGCCAGCTGCAGATGAACTACCTCAGCCTGATGGACAGCGAGAATGAAGAGGGGGCAGCCGCGCTGCGCCAGCTGTTAGGGCTGTACGCCAACCTGGCCGAGACGCCGGTGGCGCGTCAGGTAGAGGGCGTTCGCCACTGCGTGCTGGAGCCGGTTCACCGCCGCGTGCCTGAACCCGGCCCGGTCGTTTTCGCCCGTGGAATTGGCATCAGCCTGACCGTAGACGAGCGGGCGTTTTCCGGCGCCAGCCCGTGGCTTTTCGGCAGCGTGATGGAGCGCCTCTTTGCCCGTCTGGTCTCTATCAACAGCTTCACCGAGTTCACCCTGAAGAGCCAGCAGCGCGGCGAGATTGGCTACTGGGCGCCTCGCATGGGTAAAAGGGCGCTGGTATGAGTGACGCCGCTACTGCACCGCTGCGCGTACATCGCCTGACGAAGCTGCCGGATGCGTTCTGGCACGGGGTCCGTGAGGCGCCCTGGCGCTACGATCTGTTTCAGCTGTTAAGGCGCATTGATGCCCAGGGCGGCGAGCGCTACCCGCTGGGACGCGCGCCGCTGCCGAAGTTTGAGCCGCTGCGCATTGGCCAGCAACCGTCGATGAGCTTTGCGCCGTCGACGCTGGCTCAGGTCGGCCTGCGTGAGGAAAGCGGGATTCATGAAGTATCAATTTTAAGCTTCGGCCTGTTTGGCCCGAACGGTCCGCTGCCGGTCCATATGACCGAATACGCCCGCGAGCGTATTCATCATCATCAGGACACCAGCCTCAGCGCGTTTGCCGATCTGTTTCATCATCGTCTGGCGCTGCTGTTTTACCGCGCGTGGGCGGATGCGCAACCGGCTGTCTCTCTGGATCGCGCCGATAACAGGCGCTTTGAGGGCTACCTGGCGTCGCTGATTGGCATGGGGCAGCCGGGGCAGATGAACAAAGGCAGCCTGAGCTCTCATGCCCGCTTTACCCACGCCGGACACCTGACCCGTCACGGGCGGGATCCGGAGGGGCTGGAGAAGATCCTGCGCAGCTACTTTAAAGCGCCGGTCAAACTGGTCAGCAACGTGCCGCAGTGGATGCCGCTTTCCACGCGCGAGCAGGCGCAGCTGGGGGAAGGTCGCCGCATGCCGCGTATGGGTGAATCCGCCTTTCTTGGCGTGGCCGTCCGCGACGTGCAGCATAAGTTTCGCATTGAGATTGGCCCGCTGAGCGCGGAGGAGTACAACCGCTTTCTGCCGGGTGAAGCGTGGGTCACCGAGCTGCGCGACTGGGTGCGCCAGTACGCCGGGATTGAATTTGAATGGGAAACGCGGGTGATCCTGCGTGAAGACGCGGTGCAGGGCACCACGCTCGGCAGCAATGGGCGATTAGGCTATAACACCTGGCTGGGCCTGCAGCCGCAGCCTGTCCCGCGTGGCGATCTGGTGTATCGCGCAGAGCGGTAATCCTTCCGTATACCGAATCATTGTTAATGGAAACTAACATGTCAGAAATTAGCCGTGCCGTGCTTTTCGGCAAACTGGATACGCTGTTATTTACCTCTCTGGAAAGCGCGACTGCCTTCTGCAAGCTGCGCGGCAACCCCTACGTTGAGCTGGTGCACTGGCTGCATCAGCTGATGCAGCAGCAGGATGGCGATCTGCAGCAGGTCATCCGCCATTTTGCCCTTGATGAACAGCAGCTGGCGCGCGATATCGTGGCGGCGCTGGACGCTCTGCCGCGCGGCGCAAGTTCCGTTTCCGATCTCTCTGAACATATTGACAGCGCCGTGGAGCGCGCCTGGGTCTTCGGCTCGCTGAAGTTTGGCGTCAGCCGCATTCGCGGCGGCCATTTGCTGATCGGTATCCTCAAAACCTGGAATCTGGCCAACGTGCTGAAAAGCATCTCGGCGCAGTTCACCCGCCTTAACGTTGAGGTGCTGATTGAGCAGTTCGACGCCATCTGCGCCAACAGCAAAGAGACGCAGCAGGCCGCTGCCGCCGTCGACGCGCCCGCGGGTGCGGTCCCGGCGGCTCAGGGTACGCTGGCCCAGTACGGCCAGGACCTGACCGCCCGCGCACGCGACGGGAAGATTGACCCGGTTGTCGGGCGCGACGAGGAGATCCGCCAGATGGTCGATATCCTGATGCGTCGCCGCCAGAACAACCCGCTGCTGACCGGGGAAGCCGGGGTTGGGAAAACGGCGGTGGTGGAAGGGCTGGCGTTGCGTATCGCTGACGGCGACGTCCCGGAGCCGCTGCAAAATATTCAGCTGTGGCTGCTGGATATCGGCATGTTGCAGGCCGGCGCGGGCATGAAAGGTGAGTTTGAAGCCCGTCTGCAGGCGCTCATTAACGAAGTCCAGTCCAGCGCCACGCCGATCATTCTGTTTATCGATGAGATCCACACCCTGATTGGCGCAGGCGGCCAGCAGGGGACCGGCGATGCAGCGAACCTGCTGAAGCCCGCGCTGGCGCGCGGCCAGCTGCGCACCATCGGCGCCACCACCTGGGCAGAATACAAAAAGTACATTGAGAAAGATCCGGCGCTGACCCGTCGTTTCCAGACGGTGCAGGTTCACGAGCCGGACGAAGCGAAAGCCATTCTGATGCTGCGCAGCACCGTGTCGCCGCTGGAGACGCACCACCAGGTGTTGCTGCTCGACGAAGCGGTCAGCGCGGCGGTGAAGCTGTCCCACCGCTACATCCCGGCGCGTCAGCTGCCGGATAAAGCCGTGGCCCTGCTCGACACCGCCTGCGCCCGCGTCGCGGTGAGCCAGAGCGCGCCGCCTGCGCAGCTGGAAGACTGCTTGCGCCACCTTGCTGCGCTTGACGTGGAAATTGAGATCGCAGAACGCGAAGCGCGCATGGGGGCCGGTGATGCCGAGCGCGTCACGGCATTACGCGCCGAACGCGACGCGTTCGAAACAAAACGCGAAGCCCTGGCCCGGCGCTGGGAAGAAGAGCGCAGCCTGGTGCAGGAGATTATCCGCCTGCGCGCCGCGCTGTTCGTGGCGGGCGAAGAAGATACCGCCGAGCTGCGCGGCCAGCTGGCGGAACAGCATCAGGCGCTGAACGCCTTACAGGGTGACGAGCCGCTGCTGTTTGCCGCAGTGGATGAAAACGTGGTCGCCGCGGTCGTCTCTGACTGGACCGGGATCCCGCTGGGCCGGATGGTGAAAAACGAGATCGACGCGGTACTCAACCTTGCCGACACGCTAAACCAGCGCGTTATCGGCCAGCGTCACGGTCTGGACCTGATTGCCCGCCGCGTGAAAACCTCCCGGGCGAAGCTCGACGATCCGAACAAACCGGTGGGCGTATTTATGCTGTGCGGCCCGTCCGGCGTCGGGAAAACCGAAACCGCGCTGGCGCTGGCGGAATCCCTGTACGGCGGCGAGCAGAACGTTATCACCATCAACATGAGCGAGTTCCAGGAAGCGCACACCGTTTCCACCTTAAAAGGTGCGCCTCCGGGGTACGTAGGGTATGGTGAAGGCGGCGTGTTAACCGAGGCCGTGCGCCGCCGCCCTTACAGCGTGGTGCTGCTGGACGAAATTGAAAAAGCGCACCCGGACGTCCATGAGATTTTCTTCCAGGTCTTCGACAAAGGCTGGATGGAAGACGGCGAGGGGCGCCACATTGATTTCCGCAACACCATCATTATTCTGACGTCCAACGTGGGCACCGAGCTGATTAGCGCCATGTGCGCCGATCCGGAGCTGATGCCTGAGCCGGACGCCTTGAGCGGCGCGCTGCGCCAGCCGCTGCTGGAGGTATTTCCGCCGGCGCTGCTGGGCCGCCTGCTGGTGGTGCCGTACTACCCGCTCAGCGACGAGATGCTGGGGCAGATTGTTCGCCTGCAGCTTAAGCGTATTCAGCGTCGTCTGGAGGAGAATCACAGCATCATTTCTGAGTTTGACGACAGCGTGGTGGAACAGATTGTTCAGCGCTGCACCGAGGTGGAGTCCGGCGGCCGCATGGTGGATGCTATCCTGACTAACACCTTGCTGCCTCAGATGAGCCAGATCTTACTTACCGCCAGCCGCAGCGACGAGCAGTACCGACGTCTGCACGTCACCTGCGAGCAGGGCGAGTTTCACTGTCAGTTTGCCGCGTAATAATCATCAAGAGAACTGTAAAAGATGACGGATAATGATAACAATCGGACTGTCCCAAACGCGCTCCCGGTCGGGTACCGCTTCAACGAGTTTGAAATCAAAGAGGTGATCGGCGGCGGCGGTTTTGGCATTGTCTATCGCGCGTGGGATCACCAGCTCGAACGCACTATCGCTATCAAAGAATTTATGCCTGCCTCGCTCGCCGTGCGCGGCGACGACATGACCCTGGTGCTGCGCAGCGAACGCTTTGGCAAAGCGTTTTCCGCGGGCCTGAACAGCTTTATTCAGGAAGCGCGTCTGCTGGCGCGTTTTAACCACCCGAACCTGCTGCACGTCCTGCGTTTCTGGGTGCAAAACGACACGGCTTACATGGGGACGCTGTTTTATAGCGGCACCACGCTTTCACGCCTGCGCGAAGAAAAACCGGAGCTGATCAACGAGGCCTGGATCCGCCGCACGCTGCCGATGCTGTTCGGCGCGATCAAGACCATCCACGACGAAGGCTATCTGCACCGTGACATCTCGCTGGATAATATTCAGATCCAGGATAACGGCCTGCCGGTGCTGCTCGATTTCGGCTCCGCGCGCCGCACCATCGGTAACCTTTCCGACGAAACGGAAACCATGCTGCGCCCCGGCTTTGCGCCGATTGAGCAGTACACCGACGACAACGAGAGCGAGCAGGGGCCGTGGACGGATATTTACGCCCTCGGCGCGGTGCTGCGTACCCTGATTGTGGGTTCTCCGCCGCCGGTCAGCGTGGTGCGCTCCATCCAGGACACCTGCAAACCGCTGGTGGAAATCATGCCGCAGGGCTACTCCATCCCGATGCTGCAGGCCATCGACCGCGCGCTGGCGCTGCACATGGAGGATCGTCCGCAGTCTATCGACGAATTTGCCGCGCTGATTGAGATGCCGGTCGCCGGAATTAACGACGTGCTGACGGCGAAAAAGCCCGGCACGATGCTGGTACCGGTGGAGGAGGAACAGCCGGCGTCGCTGCTCGACTGGCGTCGCTACAAGATCCCGGGCATGGTTGCCGCGGGCGTGCTGGTGGGCGTTGTCGCCGGAGCGATGCTGTTCAGCGGCGGTAATGATGCACCTGAGCAGGCTGCACAGGCACCGGCAGAGACGCGTCCGACTGAGACCGCCGCGAACACGCCTGACGTGAAGCCAGAAGCCGCGAAGGCTGGCGAGCAGACGACTGCGCCGGAGACAGCGCAACAAACGCCACCGCCTGTCGCGAGCCCTGTTGCGCTGGTCTATATCCGCATTCTCGACGGCGAAACCCTGAAAGTGAACGGCGAGCCAAAAGCGCTGCGTCCGGCGGCGAACGGCTATGCCTCGCTCAAGCTGCCAGCCGGTGAGGCGAAGATTGAACTGCAGGGCAACGGGAGAACGCGCAGCCAGACGCTGGATATCGGTAAGCCGGGCACCTGGCTGGTGAATCCGTAGTATTACGCTCAGTCAAAGATGCGAACCTCTTTTCTGAATCGCATAAGCTATATGGAATAAAGAT
Source organism: Enterobacter sp. MG-EB028 (assembly GCF_056673305.1). Lineage (NCBI taxonomy): Bacteria > Pseudomonadati > Pseudomonadota > Gammaproteobacteria > Enterobacterales > Enterobacteriaceae > Enterobacter > Enterobacter sp. MG-EB028. Next base: position 2,802,561 of record NZ_CP195079.1, on the reverse strand, counting down.
TATGCTCAACCGAATTACCGTTCAGCTCCCGGTGGAGGGGCTTCTGTTCTGGAAACTGACGGGCCGCGAGGCGATGTCCGAGTCGTTCGCGCTGACGCTGACCGTGCTCGGCACGGACGCGCGCATCGACCGCAGCAAGCTGCTGGGCCAGCCGGTCACGGTGACCATCCCGACGCAGAACCTGCTGACCTCCCGCTATATTAACGGCAAGATTACCCGCGTGGCGGTCAGCGCCGTTGAGCTGACGGGCACGCGCTATGCGGTGTACCAGCTGACGGTGGAGCCGGACCTGTGGCCGATGAAGCGCGACCGCAATCTGCGTATTTTCCAGGGCCAGACGGTGCCGCAGATTGTGAAAACCCTGCTGGGCGAGCATCAGGTTAACGTTGAGGATAAACTCACCGGCAGCTACCGGGTGTGGGACTACTGCGTGCAGTATCAGGAGTCGAGCCTGGACTTCATCAGCCGCCTGATGGAGCTGGAGGGGATTGCGTATCACTTCCGCCATGAGGCGGACAAGCACACGCTGGTGCTTACCGACGCCGCCACGCAGCATCAGCCGTTCAGCGGCTATGAGGTTATTCCTTACCACCAGACGCCGTCCGGCGGCAGTACGGACGAAGAGGGCATCAGCCAGTGGGCGCTGGAGGACAGCGTGACGCCGGGGATTTACAGCCTCGACGACTATGACTTCCGCAAGCCGAACGCGTGGCTGTTCCAGGCCCAGCAGAACCCGGCGTCGCCGAAGCCGGGCAGCATCGACGTGTACGACTGGCCGGGTCGCTTTGTCGACAAAGGGCACGGGGAGTTCTATGCCCGTATTCGTCAGGAGCGCTGGCAGGTTGAGCACCAGCAGATTCAGGCCACCGCCACGGCGGCGGGGATAGCGCCGGGGCACACCTTCACGTTAACCAACGCGCCGTTCTTCAGCGACAACGGGGAGTATCTGGTGACGGCGGCGGGCTACCACTTTGAAGAGAACCGCTATGCCAGCGGCGAGGGGGAGACCATTCACCGCACCGATTTCACAGTCATTCCGTCGGCGGTGGTGTACCGCCCGGCGCAGTCCACGGCGTGGCCGCGCACCTACGGCCCGCAGACGGCGAAAGTGGTCGGGCCGAAGGGCGAGAGTATCTGGACGGACAAATACGGTCGCGTGAAGGTGAAGTTCCACTGGGACCGTCTGGCGAAAGGCGATGACACCAGCTCCTGCTGGGTGCGCGTGTCGAGCGCGTGGGCAGGCCAGGGCTACGGCGGGGTGCAGATCCCGCGCGTCGGCGACGAGGTGGTGGTGGACTTTATCAACGGCGACCCGGACCGTCCGATTATTACCGGCCGCGTGTATAACGACGCGAGCATGCCACCGTGGGCGCTGCCGGCTGCGGCGACGCAGATGGGTTTTATGAGCCGCTCTAAGGGTGGCTCCGTGGACAACGCCAACGCCCTGCGCTTTGAGGATAAAGCGGGCGCAGAGCAGGTGTGGATCCAGGCCGAGCGCAACATGGACACAAGCGTTAAAAATGATGAAACGCACAGCGTCGGCGGGGCGCGCAGCCATTATGTGAAGAAAAATGAGCTGCATCGTGTGGAAGCGAACCAAACTCAGGCGGTGAAAGGCGGAACCGAGATCCTGACGGGGAAAGGCAAGCTGGATGCGGCGGTCGAGCAGTATGTTATTGCTTCCGGGACGAAGCTGCGACTGGTCTCGGGTGAGAGCGCTATTGAGCTGAACGCTAACGGCAAGATTAACCTGATCGGCAAAGAGTTTAACTTCTTCGTGGAAGGGGATGGTTATATCACCACGGGCGGTAAGCTGCATCTGAATACCTCGGGAACCAAGCCGGGCACAACGGCACCGGGATCGGGGCATAAAGGGGATATTGATGCGGCGGTGCAGGCGAAGTTTTCACCGCAAGAGAGCGCCAGTCGTCCTGCCCCTGCTGCGGCTCCAGCAGCAGGCCAATCGAAACCTGCTCCAGCTTCGGCGTCAACAACAGCCCCGCCTTTGAAAGGGAATTATGTTTATAAAAATAATCCGAATAGCTCAGACGTTATGCCTTTCAATGATGATGTTGTTAAACAAATCAACAAGTCACCGACCCTTCAAACTCAGCTAAAAGATTTGAAAGACAAGGGATGGGCGATTCAACCAGGAGCGGCTGGTGGGGGAAGTTATGCTGAGGCGGATAATAAATTGATCGTTATGGATCCTGAACACATGGAAGACACGGCCACGACGGTACAAACTTTAGCTCATGAAGCAGGACATGCCACATATCCTGTTGCTGCAGATTATTCGAGTAAAGAAAACTTCATTAACAGCCAGCTAATGGATGAAGGTGGTGCAACCTTGAATAATATCAAAATACAGCGTGAAATTCTGGGGAATGGCGGTATTGATATTGATATAGCAGGAAGCCCGGAAAATCTCAAAGCTTACAATGCAGCCTATGATAAAATGGTAAGTGGAGAGCTGTCGCGGGTTGACGCTGCAAAAGCTATAGGTAAAGTCTACGGTAAAGGCGAAATAGCTTCGGGTACTGATCTCAATTACAGCGATTATTACGGGGGTTTCTATGGTAAGTAGAATGACAAAAATTACCATCCTCTTTTTGCTCCCACTATTTTCAACTTTTTCTTACGCAGGACAAACAAACATGAACCAAGATTCTTTATGGCATATTGTTAAAGAACTCAAAACAGTCTGGGGAAAACAGACCGAGGATGTCAGTAAACTTTTCCATCAACCACTGGTCCAAAAAAATCCAGAAGTGAAAGACCGTTATACGTCAGTTCCATTCACATTATCTGATGGAACGCGTATCAGTGATTTAGATGTTCGTTTATGGGGAAACGGAGATAATAGCGTTTCACTTGTCTCGTTTGTAATCGAACAGCCTTGCATTACGCTCGAACAAGTCAAAACGCATTTCCCTGATGTGAAAATTTCTAACATTCCTCGTGGGAATACCGCAGGACAATCTGTTGGATACCGAACCGTTACTGATGAGAGAGGACTTGCATGGGCATTTAGTTTTCCGGTGATGAACCAGGAATGCCTAAATAGAGTCGTTATGTCGCGTTACGATCGTTAATAAGTGTTGTGTTTTCATGCCGGCACGGGTATTTCGTTACCGGTTTGCTGCATCCGTGAAAAGCGTAATTTACATCAAGTCAGTGACGTTTAACGTGAAAAAACACACGCCCATATTTCTTTGTTTTTCCCTGATGTTAAGTTGTCTGAGTGGCAATGTGGTTTTGGCAGAGGCTATGCCGCCTGTTCTGACAAAACAGGATTTTTCCGTGAAGGTCAAAGACCAGTCCATCGCCCTGGGCGACAGATGGACTCCTGATATTGCCTGTAAAATTGAAATGCCAGTGGAAGGCAGTTTTACCGGTGAGGTTCCTTTTGACGGAATGAACTATAAATTCTTCCAGCATCAAAGGGCTGGGTTAGAAATATTCAGTTCCAATCTCTGGTGGGATAAAGCGGAAAGAAGCGTTGATGATTATATCGTGTCTCAAATTACGCTGACTGACCAAGGCTTCGCAACGCCGCGTGGTATCCATGTGGGTTCAACGAGAGAGGAACTGAACAGCGCATACGGTACCGGTCAGGTCGACAATGATTCGGGGGAACAGTGGATTACCTACGAGTTGGGTAAAAAAGCGCTCTCGTTTGAGATGAAAGACGGCAACGTTTTGAAAATAAGCATGAATTACAACAATGGCTCTTCAGAGTAATTTATGACCAAGAAATATTTGGCAGTCGTCTTGTTCACCGCTTTATTGACAGGGGGCGTTGAAACGTCATCGGCGCTTGAATTATCGCAATACAATAAGCTCAATACGGTTAGTCGCATCGTTAATGATAGCGAAGTGACAGACAATCTCAGGAAGACGCTGGGAAATCATTACCAGACCTTTATTGATAACTTTGATGTCTTCGGGGAACCGCATACCACCCCAGGTGGCGGATTGTTTGTTGAAGGTTGGCTAAAGGATCTCTATCAGGAGAACGCGTCCGCGCTGGTCATCAATCCTGACGGCAAAATCTTTGCGGCCTGGGTGATTCCGGAGTCGGACGTTATTCATTACCAGTCTTCTGATAATAGCCCGGTTATTCATGCCGATATTCTGCAGTGGGCCGCCAGATTCAATGCGAAGCATTTTGCAACGAACAGCCAATCAGACCTCGCGTTTGACGGAGCTTGGGCCGGCGAATTCGAGAACGACTCAACGTTAACCCTGCGTTTAGCTGAATCAGGTAACCGTATCACAGGCTCCTATTGCTATATTTCCCAGAGAGGAAACCGCATAGATTGCCCGGAAGATGATGAGCAAAATCTTAGCGGTACGATCGCTGGCAATCGTGCCAGCGTTGAGTTCAACTCATCGTTTGGCGGCGTGGGCGGACGAGCTGTTCTGGAAATAAAAGGGAGTGAAATGGAATGGCGTTTAGTCACTCCTCCTCAAAAAGGAAATTATTATGCACCGCTGCGTTATACGTTACGTAAAGCCGCATCGGTTTATAGCGCTGAAACCAGAAAACTGGACACCGAAAAATTCGCTATTTCTCTTATAAACACGTGCGGTCATTTTGATAGCGAATGTGACGAGATGGTTTATCTCGGCGTGCGCAAAAGCGATAACAGTACCATCTCATTAAAGGGAAAAACGCTGCACGATCCAGCAGGTAAAATAATTGGTTCAACATACAAAAATGGCGAAGTCGCTTACATCGTGACGTACGCACCCGTGAAATTGGTTGTCAGCAAAGGCAACCATGTTTTAGTTGAACAGTCAGGCCAGTGGCTTAAATAACTATACAGCCAGCCAAAGGGCCAGCATGGATTGGCCTCTTTTGTTTCTCATCATATTAATCATCCCGAGTTCACTTATGAAATACACCCTTCAGGAAGGTTCGTTTTCCCTTTTTCCTGCTGCCTGGCAGGATAACAGCATGAACATTATTCGCGATGACGAAAGCGGGCTGTCCGTGGTGGTCAGCCGCGGCGTTATCCCGGACGGCAGCGACTACGAACAAGAGTTTCATCGCCAGTGGGACGTGCTGCGTCCTCAGATGGGTGAGATAGCCCAGAGCGAATTCCGGAACGTAAAAGCCGGTCCTGATGGAAAAATTAGCGGACTGGAAGTCGAGACCACCTTTGACCGTAACGGACAGCGCCTGTGGCAAAAACAGCTTGCCGTTCAGACGCCGGGCAAACCGGTATTGATGATTTTTACCCTCTCGGCATTAAGAACATTCACCGAAGAGGACGAGGTGCGCTGGAGCGCGCTTAAGCAGAGTCTGACGCTAAACGACAACCGGAATGTGTAAGGCATGAGCGATAACAACGCGGCTCGTAAGGGCGACGAGATTATTCACTCCAGCATTTTTGCTGACATCACCAGCATTGTGGCGGAAGGTGCCGCCTATGCGGTGATTGGCGCGGCGGTAGGGCTGGCGGCAACGGCTGCCGCGCCTCTACTCGGTGCGGGTGCTGCCGCCGCAGGCGTGGCGGCAATTGGATCCAGCTGTTTGTTAAGCGGGATTATCGGTGGCGTGCTGGCGAACGTGGCGGGTATTACCGACGATATCAGCAACGCCGCGGAAGGATTAGGCAATGCGCTTTTCCCGCCGTCACCTGCGGGTAAAATCACCACCGGTTCAAATAACGTTCTCACCAATGCTATCCCCGCCGCACGCGCGGCAGGAACGCTCACGCCCGCCGATACCCCTTCCCCTGAGCCGCAGTCGCCGGGCAGCTTTGCCGATTACGCGGGCATGCTGCTTTCCGCCGCCGGACAGTTTGGTAGCGAAATGTGGCAGCCGAGCGTGGCCTCTGCCGCCGCGGGAACCTCGCCGCTGGAAGAAGATAAGGTGGCGTGTGAAAAACACTCCGGGCCGCAGTACCTGGCGGAAGGCTCTAAAAGCGTCTTTATCAACGGGCAGCCCGCGGTGCGTGCAAAAGATCGCACCACCTGCGAAGGCACCGTTTCTGACGATGTCTCCCCGAACGTGATCATCGGCGGGGACACGCTCACGGTCCGCGATATTAAAAGCGGTAAAACGCCGGGCCTGGCGCTGGGGATGATTGCGCTCTCCCTGCTGCGCGGGCGCCCGGGCAAGATCCTCAAAAACATGCCCTGCGCGCTGGCAGCGGCTGGCGGTGGGATGCTGGCCGATATGGCGGTGAATGCCGTGTTCGGATCCTCGCACCCGGTTCACGCCGCCACCGGCGTGAAGGTGCTGAATGACGACGACGAGCTCGATTTCTCGCTGCCGGGGCGCTTCCCGCTGCGCTGGCAGCGCAGCTATAACAGCCTGACCACCCGCGAAGGGCTATTCGGTCTGGGCTGGGCTACAACCTTTGACAGCTATCTGACGCTGGAAGATAACAATGCGACCTGGTTCGATGAAACCGGGCGCGAGCTGAGCTTTGAACTGCCGCCTGTCGACCAGGCTTTTTACAGCATCAGCGAAGGCATCATTATCCGCCGTAATGAGAGCGGCGACGTGGCGATTGCCGACGATGACGGCGCGGTGTGGCGTCTGTATAAACCAACCCGGGCGAACCCCTCCATCCTGCGTCTGGCCTCCCTCAGCGATGAATACGGCAACGCGCTGCTGACGGCGTGGGACGAGCACGGCAGGCTGATCGGTCTTCACGACGAGCCGCGGGCTATCGACGTCACCCTGCGCTATGAGGATGAACGTTTCCCGCAGCGGGTTACCGCAGCCAGCCATTTCGACGGCAACCAAACCTGGCCACTGATGCAGTGGGGCTACGACGCGCGCGGCCAGCTGGCGAGCGCGACGGACGCATCCGGCGTGGTGACGCGTGAATACCGCTATAACGACCACGGCCTGATGGTCTGGCACCGGATGCCGGGCGGTCTGGAGAGCGAATACCGCTGGAAAAAATTCGATCACTGGCGCGTGGTGGAAAACCGCACCAGCACCGGTGACGGCTGCCGCTTTAGCTATGATTTAGCAGCCGGGCTGACGACCGTCGAACACTACGACGGTCAGACGCGCCGCCACTACTGGAACGCGCAAAATCTGATTGTCCGCTACGTTGACGAGCGCGGTGAAAACTGGTGCTACGAGTGGGATGAGAATGAACTTCTGACGCGTCGCATCGATCCGCTCGGAAACGCCGTCACCTTCGTCTACGACGAAATGGGCAACCGGGTTCAGGAGAGCGACGCCGACGGCAACACCCGCACCACCACCTGGCTGGAACACCGCGCGCTTCCTGCGGCCATTATTGAAGCCGACGGCAGCGCCACCCGGTTCTGGTACGACGAACACCACGGGCTGAAGCGCGTGGTGGATCCGATGGGGCAGACGACGCTGCTGCGACGGGATGAGTTTGGCCTGGTTGTAGAAGAGGTCGATGCCGCAGGCAACAGCCGCTATCAGGAGTACAACGAGGCCGGGCAGATCGTACGTTCGACGGACTGTTCCGGGCGTATTACCCGCTATCGCTATCACCCGCTGGGCTGGCTGGTAGCTGAGATTAGCGCCGATGGTGAAGAGACGCGTTACCGCTACGACGCCGCAGGGCGTCCGGTGCAGCTCGACCGACCGGAAGGCTGGACGGAGTCGCTCAAATGGAACGAACGTGGCCTGCCGGTGAAGCATGCTGCCGCCGACGGGAAAGAAAGTGAGTTCAGATACGATGAGGCCGGGCGCTTAACCGCCACCCGTAATACCCAGGGTGAAGAGGTCCGTCGCCGCTGGGACAGCCGCGGGCGTCTGATTGCCCTTGAAAACGAAAACGGCGAAGCGTATCAGTTCCACTGGGGCGCGGACTCGCTGCTGCTGGAAGAGGTGGGGCTGGATGGCGTAGCCTCGCAGTATCGCTATGACGCCTGCGGGCGCACAATAGCACGCACGTTTGCCGCCGGTCATCCGGAGGCCATCACCCACGCCTTCGCCTGGAGCGCGAGCGGCCAGCTGGTCGCCCGCACCACGCCGGAAGGGCAGACCCGCTATCACTACACTCCGTCCGGGCTGTTAAGCCGGATTGGGCTGCATCCTGCGCTTTCAGCCGACGCGTGGACCACCGAGGCAGAGCAGGAGCTTGCCTTTGAGTATGACGCACTCGGTCGCGTCACCCGCGAAGCGGGCGAGCACGGCGAGCTGGCGTGGGAGTATGATGCGCTGGGCAACCGCACCTCCGTCACGCTGCCCGATGGTCGCGAGCTGAAGCAGTTCTACTACGGCAGCGGGCATCTGCTCAGCATTGCTCTGGATAAGCTCTCGGTTTCCGATTTTACCCGCGACGAACTTCACCGCGAGACCAGCCGCACCCAGGGTCTGCTGACCACCCGCAGCGAATACGACCGTCTTGGACGCCTGCATCGCCGGGACGTTTTTACCGGCAATGCCCAGCGCCCGTCGCCGCGCCGCTGGTCCCGCCGCTGGGATTATGACTACCGCAATAACCTGGTGCGGGAAGAGCGGGACGATAACCCGTTCAGCTGGTACCGCTGGCAGTACGACAGCGCCGGGCGTCTGCTGGTTCAGGACGGTACGCTGCCAGGCCAGGAACAATGGCGCTGGGATGCTGCCGGTAACCCGCTTGAAGGCTCTGCTGAGAAGGTCACGCACAACCGCCTGACGCAGCTGAACGGCATTCGCTGGCGCTATGACATCCACGGCCGTACCGTGGAGAAGGATAACGGCCAGACCCGCTGGCACTACCGCTATGACGGCGAGCATCGCCTGACGGAGGTCATCAGCCAGCCGCGGGACCGCAACAGGCCGCAGACGCAGGTCAGCTTCCGCTACGACCCGCTCGGGCGACGCATCAGCAAAACGCGACGCCAGATGCTGGGCGGACAGCCAGCCGGCAAGCCGGTCACCACCCGGTTTGTCTGGGAAGGATTTCGCCTGCTGCAGGAGGTGCACGGAGATGTGCCGCTCACCTACGTCTACAGCGATCAGGACAGCTATGACCCGCTGGCGCGTATTGACGGCGTTGATGCCCCGGAGATTTTCTGGTTCCACTGCCAGCCGAACGGCACGCCGGAGCGGATGACGGATATCGAAGGGCAGGTGCGCTGGGAAGGGGTGAACAGCGCCTGGGGCAAGCTGCTGCGGGAAAGCGAGACGCAGGTATCAGGATATTCTCAGAACCTGCGTATGCAGGGGCAATACCTGGACCGTGAGACAGGGCTGCACTACAATCTGTTCCGGTATTATGACCCGGACTGCGGAAGGTTTACGCAGCAGGACCCGATAGGGCTATATGGTGGGTTAAATCTTTACAGCTATGCTCCTAACCCATTAGGTTGGATAGATCCGCTGGGTCTATGTAAGAGAGGGGATCCCAATGCAACTGAGTCTATATTTAGGGTTCAAGGGGGAACGCCACCAAATGCAAGTCGGGTCAGAATCAAATTAGATTCTGCTAATAACCCAAAAATTCAGCGTGGAACCTTAAATATCAGTATTGGAGATAGCTCGCATGCTCAGCATTTCCTTGATATTAGAGGTGGTAATGCAGAAATTGTCTCCTTTAAAGTTCCTAAGTGGATGGCGGATTTCATAGAAGAAAGTGCAATACCTCAGGCCGGTTATCGTACTAATCCGTTAAATCAAGGTGGGTTAGCTCCTAAGCGTGTCGATCCGACAACGCCAGGTAGATCGTATGAATTACCATCAATATGGGCAGAATGGCTTGAAGAAGTAGCGATTCCAGGCTCGGGGAATGTAAAATAGGTTACTATATGAATGTTAATAAAGATGATGAACTCCTTGTAATAGTAAAGAACGAAGGAAGATTTTATTGGTTCGTTGCCTTTAAAGAAATGTGGGTTTTGGACAGAGTTAAATGGGTAGACGATTTTGTGAAAAACGGGGTAGAAATAAACCTACAGGATATCCATAAGGAAAGATATGACATACCAGTAGTAAATGAAAAAAACGCGCAGACATTCATTGATAACTTAATTAAAGATGGTTATTTACACGATAAGGATGATATAGCTGAGGCGTTTTACAATAGGCTTTCAGAAAAAACAACCTGGTGGGATATATATGATCTAATGCCGGATTTATTTATAGACTTTGAAAGTAAGCGACTATATTCTGAATATGTTGAGAGTATGCATTATCACAAATATGTTCCTGATGGTTGGTTCGGCGAACTTGTTGATTTCTGCAGTGATGGATCGTTACCTCAAGATGAAATGTTCTGGATAAAAAATGAAACAGATTATAGGAGCGTCGTGATCGCCAAAGGGTAAAAATATACTTTCGGCATGTCAATTTTAGACTATGTAATGTTAGATTCAACACGTTAATTAGTCCTTGTATTAAATGAACAAAAGCCGTTACCAGCCGTTTTGACAAACTTCAATGAACTCTGTGAAAAAGTATATTTGTCTGCACCTCCCCAAGGGACTTTTTTTATTGCTTAAAACTCACTCTTCCAAGGGAAGTCGTCATTGTTTGTAGCTATGCGGTAAAAAACGGCTGGCATGATTGGTTTTTTCCTACGATGCATAACGTGTTGTCCCAATCCTGACCCGCGTATTAAGATTAAAATACACATAAACGTTATAACAATACCGGGGGGCAAAAGAGGAGCTGCATAAGCGGTTCCAACAAACGACTAAAAAAAACTGATAGGCAAAAGATGAGCACGGTTTACATTGTCATTATGACCTATATAAAACCATTCGAAGAAATCGATGCAGCGATACCTGCTCATGTTGAGTGGCTAAAAAAGTGTATGCAGATGGGATTTTCCTGGCGTCCGGTAGACGGATCCCAAGAAACGGCGGTGTCATTCTCGCTAAGTGTGAGAGTCTTGCCTCTCTTGAGGAGCGCTTACGCGAGGATCCTTTTCAGAGGTTAAAGCTTGCGACTGTTGAGATCATTTCTTTTGAACCCAGCATGAAAACAGAACTATTGGAAAATGTGTTTTAACCCCGCAATAAAAAATCCACGCCAAAGCGTGGATTTTTTTCATTCAAAACAAATCAAACGTTAAACAAGAAGTTCATCACATCGCCATCTTTAACGATGTAATCTTTCCCTTCCGCACGCATCTTGCCTGCCTCTTTCGCACCTTGCTCACCCTTGTAGGTGATAAAGTCTTCAAACGCGATAGTCTGCGCGCGAATAAAGCCTTTCTCAAAGTCGGTGTGGATCTTACCAGCCGCCTGAGGTGCAGTCGCACCCACAGGAATCGTCCACGCACGCACTTCTTTCACGCCAGCGGTGAAGTAGGTCTGCAGGTTCAGCAGCTCGTAGCCCGCGCGGATCACGCGGTTCAGGCCCGGCTCTTCGAGACCCAGCTCGGCCATGAACTCTTCACGGTCGGCGTCGTCCAGCTCGGCGATGTCGGATTCAACGGCAGCGCAAACCGCCACAACCACAGAACCTTCCGCCGCTGCGATTTCACGCACTTTGTCCAGGTACGGGTTGTTCTCGAAACCGTCTTCGTTAACGTTGGCAATGTACATGGTTGGCTTCAGGGTCAGGAAGCTCAGGTATTTGATCGCCGCCTTGTCTTCTTCAGTCAGGTTTTTCAGCGCGCGCAGCATGCCCGCGTTTTCCAGCTGTGGCAGACATTTTTCCAGCGCAGCCAGTTCCGCTTTCGCGTCTTTGTCGCCGCCTTTGGCTTTCTTCTGCACGCGGTGAATCGCGCGTTCGCAGGTGTCGAGGTCAGAGAGCGCCAGCTCGGTGTTGATGACGTCGATGTCGTCAGCCGGATCCACTTTGTTGTTTACGTGGATGATGTTGTCGTTCTCGAAGCAGCGCACAACGTGGCCGATCGCTTCGGTTTCACGAATGTTGGTCAGGAACTGGTTACCCAGACCTTCGCCTTTGGAGGCACCTTTTACCAGGCCCGCGATGTCCACGAACTCCATGGTGGTTGGCAGAATGCGCTGCGGCTTCACGATTTCCGCAAGCTGGTCCAGACGCGGGTCCGGCATTGGCACCACGCCGGTGTTCGGTTCGATGGTACAGAACGGGAAGTTCGCCGCTTCGATACCCGCTTTAGTAAGCGCGTTAAACAGGGTGGATTTGCCCACGTTTGGCAGACCGACGATACCGCATTTGAATCCCATTTCTAAATCACCTTAATATCTTGATAATCAATCCGTTAACGATAACCGATTGATGAAAAGTAAATAACTACGCCTATTATACACGTAACCCGCATGACGCGCGGTAAAAAAGCCGTATCGGGCGGATTATTGCGCTTTGAAAGCGTGTAAGCGGTTTGTCGCTTTCGTTAACCCGTCTTTCAGCCAGATTTCGGTGCAGCGCGTCGCTTCGTCTACCGCTTCGTCAATCAGTTTCTGCTCAGAAACCGGGGGCTTACCGAGTACGAAACCGACAACTTTGTTTTTATCGCCCGGATGACCGATTCCCACGCGCAAACGGTGGAAATTCGGGTTATTACCCAGCTTGCTGATGATATCTTTAAGACCGTTATGGCCGCCGTGCCCGCCGCCCAGTTTGAATTTTGCCACGCCGGGCGGGAGATCCAGCTCATCGTGAGCCACCAGAATTTCATCCGGATTGATGCGATAAAACGTTGCCATCGCCGCCACGGCTTTGCCGCTCAGGTTCATAAAGGTGGTGGGCACCAGCAGGCGAACATCCGCGCCAGCAAGGTTGACACGTGAGGTATAGCCGAAGAATTTTGGTTCTTCACGCAGGGGAGCACGTAACCGTTCGGCCAGCAGATCGACGTACCATGCCCCGGCATTGTGGCGGGTGGCCGCATATTCTGCGCCCGGGTTGGCGAGGCCGACAATCAGTTTAATCGTCACGATTCAATTCCTAATGGGTTCCAGATCTGGCGCGTAGTTTACTGTCTGGCGCGCCGCTTGACAAAATTCTGCGATCGTAACAGCGAAATACAAATAATTACTTATCTGAACAATTAGAATTTCAAGCTGTTCAACATGTTATTTGTAAATTTTTGTCTGGGAGTTATCTGTAATTGTGATCATTCACGCAACTCATAAAAGGGGCGTTGTCTATACTTTACACACAAGGATTAGGGGCTTTTCCCCTGACAACCCAAAGTTCCGGAGGTGACACATGAAACGCAAAAACGCTTCGTTACTCGGTAACGTGCTGATGGGGTTGGGGCTCTTCGTGATGGTAGTCGGCGTGGGTTATTCCATTTTAAACCAGCTGCCGCAGCTTGATCTCCCGCAATACTTCGCGCATGGCGCGGTACTGAGCATCTTCCTCGGTGCGGTGTTGTGGCTTGCCGGGGCGCGTGTGAGCGGACATGAGGAAGTCTGCGATAAATACTGGTGGGTGCGCCATTACGATAAACGCTGCCGCCGTGACCAGCATAAGCACAGCTAGTGCCCGATACAGAATACCGAAACGACTCCATCTGGAGTCGTTTTTTTTTGCATAGCATATTGACCCTCACGTAACGTAAGGCTCCAGAGTGGCGGCACTGGCAACGAAAAAAGGAGCAGTTATGTTGATTCAGGTGGGTGAACTGGCGAAACGAGCCGGTATCACCGTGCGGACATTGCATCACTACGAGCAAACAGGGCTGCTGCTGCCTTCTGCCAGAAGCGCGGCAGGTTACCGGCTTTACAACCTGGCGGATGTGCAGCGACTGCACATGATCCAGGCGCTGGCAAAAGCGGGGCTGGAACTTGCTGAAATCAGGGACTTTCTGGAAAAGGAGTCGCTGTCGTTAACCGAGCTACTCGATGCGCAAATCACGCTGCTGGATAAACAGCTGCGCAGCATACACACGCTGCGAGACCGGCTGGTGGAGCTGCGTACCGGGCTTACCGATGATGCGACGCCGGATCTGGAATCCTGGCTACAGACTCTGGAGTTGATGAATATGTACGATCGCTGGTTTAGCAAAGAAGAGTTACAGCAGCTGCCGTTTGCGGTGCAGAAGGACGCGCTGTCGGCTATCTGGTCAGGGCTGGTGGCAGAGGCCAACGCGCTGCTGGAACAGGATATACCCGTTGCTGACACGCGGGCGATGGATCTGGCGACCCGCTGGATGGAACGCCTGGAGCAGGACACGGCGGGCAGGCCGGAGTTTCTCACCCGCCTGAACGAGATGCACAGCGTGGAGCCTCAAATGCGCGAGCAGACCGGCATCACGCCGGAGATGACCGATTACATCACGCGCGCGTTTGCGGAATCTAAGCTCAGCATATGGGAGAAATACCTCACTACCGAAGAGATGGCCTTTACCCGGGCGCACTACTTTGACCGCATGATGGAGTGGCCACCACTGGTGGCGAAGCTGCATCAGGCACAGCGGGAAAATCTCGATCCTGCTGCGGAGGAGGCGCAAGAGCTGGCGGAAAACTGGCTGACGTTATTCCAGTCGTACGCAGGGACGAACCCGGAGACCCAGCAAAAGTTTCGCGCTGCCATGCAGCAGGAACCGCATCTGATGAAAGGGACGTGGATGACGCCTGCCGTGCTTGCATGGCTCCAGCAGGCGATCGGGGTGATGATGCAGAGACGTTTCTCTGCATCGGGTAACTCACAGATCCGCTAACGCGGCTTCCCGGTTAGGGTAGAAGGATAAGCGGCCAGGGATTGGCTGCACGCCCGCGCGCGCCATGGTGCGCAGGGGCTGGAATTCGAGGTTACTCACCCGCAGCTCGCAGCCTTCCGGCAGACGTTTCACAAAGCGCTGGAAGGCATCCAGGCCGCCAGCATCCAGCACCGGTACGGCATCCCATTTTAGCACCACAACCCGTTTGCCCATGATGCGGGACTCCAGATCGCTGAACAGACCTTCCGCCGCGGCGAAGAACAGCGGGCCAATCACGCGCAGCACCAGCACATCGTCAGGCACCTCTACGTTAACCGGGGAAAGGCGCGTCATCTGCGCGATGCGGCGCATAAACAGCAGGGAAGCGAGTACGATCCCGACGCTGATGGCGATAACCATATCAAACAGCACGGTCAGCGACATGCAGATCAGCATCACGATGATGTCGTCTTTCGGCGCGCGACGCAGCAGGTTAACCACCTTGTGCGCCTCACTCATATTCCAGGCCACCATCAGCAGAAGGGCGGCCATGGCGGAAAGCGGCAGCCAGGAGAGCAGCGGGGCGAGGATCAGCAGGGCGAGGATCACCAGCACGGAGTGGATAACCGCCGAAACGGGGGAGGTCGCCCCCGCGCGCACGTTTGCCGCAGAACGGGCGATGGCTGCCGTTGCGGTAATACCGCCAAAGAACGGTGCGATGAGGTTGCCTAACCCCTGACCGACCAGTTCGCTGTTGGCTTTGTGTTTGGTACCGGTCATACCGTCGAGCACGACGGCGCAGAGCAGAGATTCAATCGCCCCCAGCATCGCCATCGAGAACGCGGCGGGCAGCAATGCGCGCAGAGAATCCCAGCTCAGTGTGAAAGTGGAGCCCGGCATGTCCCACGGCAACACCAGCTGAGGTAACAGTTGCGGAATACCGCTACCCTGCGAGCCGTCGGCCAGAACATAGTGGAACTGCGAGCCGATAGTCGCGACATGGCCACCGAACATATTGACGATGGCCATCACCGCGCAGCCCAGCAGCAGCGCGGGCAGATGGCCCGGCAGGCGAATACCGAGGCGAGGCCAGACGATCAGCGTTCCGAGCGTCACAATCCCGATGGCGGCGTCGCCCAGGTTGGCGGTCGGCAGCGCCATAAACAGCGCCCCCACTTTTTGCAGGTAGTGCTCCGGTACGTGGGGCATCTGCAGGCCGAGGAAATCTTTGATCTGCATGGTTCCGATGGTGATCCCAATCCCCGAGGTGAACCCGAGCGTGACGGAAAGGGGGATGTACTCAATCAACCGACCAAAGCGGGCCAGGCCAAACAGAATTAAAAAAAGGCCGGACATCAGGGTGGCAACCAGCAGGCCCGCCAGACCAAACTGTTGCGAAACCGGGTAGAGGATCACCACGAAGGCGGCGGTCGGGCCGGAGACGCTGAAGCGCGAGCCGCCCGTCAGAGCAATAACGATCCCGGCAACGGCCGAGGTGTACAGACCGTACTGCGGCGCAACGCCGCTGCCAATCGCCAGCGCCATCGCCAGCGGGATGGCAATAATGCCGACGGTGATCCCGGCAATCAGGTCACGGACAAAACGTGACGAGGTGTACTTTTCTTTCCAGCAGGCGTCGATGAGGGCGCGAAAGGGCAGAACATGTGAGGAGGCTACGTTTTTCACAATTATCTATCATCCGTATGCGCATCATCTGTCATGTGAATGGCAGGTGAAGGAGGCATTAATCATACAAATAAAACCCAGAGACAAAAAAACCCGCCGCAGCGGGTTTTTGGGCCGTGTTCGATTAGTGTTCGAACATTGCAGAGATGGATTCTTCGTTGCTGATACGACGAATCGCTTCGGCCAGCATCCCGGACAGGGTCAGGGTACGCACGTTTGGCAGTGCCTTGATCTCGTCGCTCAGTGGGATGGTATCGCATACCACAACTTCGTCAATGACGGAGTTGCGCAGGTTGTTCACCGCGTTACCGGAGAAGATCGGGTGAGTCGCGTAAGCAAATACGCGCTTGGCACCACGCTCTTTCAGCGCTTCGGCGGCTTTACAGAGCGTGCCGCCGGTATCGATCATGTCGTCAACCAGCACGCAGTCGCGGCCAGCAACGTCACCGATGATGTGCATCACCTGAGAAACGTTAGCGCGCGGACGGCGTTTGTCGATGATCGCCATGTCGGTATCGTTCAGCAGCTTAGCGATAGCACGGGCACGTACCACACCGCCGATGTCCGGAGAAACCACGATTGGGTTGTCCAGGTTCAGCTGCAGCATGTCTTCCAGCAGGATTGGGCTGCCGAATACGTTATCAACCGGGACGTCGAAGAAGCCCTGGATCTGCTCTGCGTGCAGGTCAACGGTCAGTACGCGGTCAACGCCGACGCTGGACAGGAAGTCAGCGACAACTTTAGCGGTAATTGGCACACGCGCGGAACGGACGCGACGGTCCTGACGAGCATAGCCGAAGTAAGGGATTACAGCAGTGATACGGCCTGCGGAAGCGCGACGCAGGGCGTCGACCATAACAACCAGTTCCATCAGGTTGTCGTTCGTTGGAGCACAGGTGGACTGGATGATGAAAATATCACCACCGCGTACATTTTCGTTAATTTGTACGCTGACTTCGCCGTCGCTAAAGCGACCTACAGCGGCGTCGCCGAGGGAAGTGTACAGGCGGTTGGCAATACGTTGTGCTAGTTCCGGGGTGGCGTTACCAGCAAAAAGCTTCATATCAGGCACGAGAAGAACCTCAGGCATGCGTCCAGTGGTGGATAGCGTTCGCCGTAAACTGTGCGGGCCAGGCAAAGGCTATCCAGGCGGTGTATTAAAGAGCGCGATGCAACGTCTGGAACAGGGTGACGTTGTCACCGAAACTCAGTCTGCGCCAGAATTGCCTGCTGTAGCGGGGAAGTGTTCATCCCGCGCGCTACGAAACCATGCAGCCAATCCGGCGCTTGCTCAAGCACCTGACGAGCGGCGGATTCGGTGTCAAATTCAGCAAAGACACAGGCCCCTGTACCAGTCAGGCGCGACGGCGCGTATTCTAACAGCCAGGAAAGCACCGCATCAACCTCGCGAAAACGTTTTCTTGCGATATCCTCGCAATCGTTGCTGAATTCACAATTTAATAACGTTTCTATTGACCGTACCGGGGTATTTCTTTTCAGGTCAGGATCTTTAAAGATGACCGGGGTCGGAATGCTCACGCCGGGGTGGGCAACGAGATACCATTTTTCCGGCGGGTTAACCGGGGAGAGGATCTCGCCCACGCCCTCGGCAAAGGCCGCGTGACCGCGAACAAACACCGGGACATCTGCGCCCAGCGTTAGGCCCAAAGCAGCCAGTTCATCCGTCGACAGCCCGCAGCCCCAGAGGTGGTTCAGCGCAACAAGCACGGTGGCGGCGTTGGATGAGCCCCCGCCGAGACCGCCACCCATTGGCAGACGCTTATCGATGCGGATATCCGCACCGCTTCCCGCCGGCAGACGCCCCGATTCCGCGGCGGCGTTCATCAGCAAACGCGCGGCGCGCACGATCAGGTTGTCTTCATGCGCCACGCCGTCGACCGGCGTTAGCAGGCAAATCTGCCCGTCCTGGCGCAGTTCAATGGAGATCGTGTCGCCATAGTCAATAAACTGAAACAGCGTCTGCAGGGTGTGATACCCGTCAGCACGCTGGCCGGTGATGTATAAAAACAGGTTCAGCTTCGCCGGAGAAGGCCAGTGGGTCATCATTTAACGATCCAGTTGTCCATCTTCAGCTTGATGCGCTGGCTGCCCTGGGTCAGTTCCATGTTCGATGGCAGCGACGGTTTACTCTTGCTGTCATAGGCGCTGTACACCACTTTCCAGGTTTTGCCGTTCTGGGTGTAGTTGACCTGGCTCAGACGATACTGATCGTCGAGCGTATAGTCGGTTGCTTCTCCCGGCAGGCCGAGGATCCACTGGCGCAGGCTGTTCAGCGGAATAGGCATCCCGGTCAGCTTGCCAATCATCTCTTCGGCATCGGTCGCGGTGTAGTGCTGGCCTTTGTTATCGGTGATCTGCGCTTCGCCCGGTTTGGCGATAAGCTCCAGCTCGGTGCTGCCCAGTGGGTTCAGCAGCAGCAGGCGATAGTTGTCCTGCCCCGTTTGCTGCCAGAAGAAGCGGGCATAAACCTTTTGTTCGTCAGAGAGATAGGCGAAGGCGCCCCGCGTCTGGTACTGCTTCAAATTAAGGACGTCCTGCTGGTGCTGACGCCACTGCGGTGAATCAGGGCTTTTGCCCGGGCCTTTTGGTTGGGTGACAGTACAGGCGGTCAGAACCAGTGCCGCCAGCGGCAGCAGGCGAATCAGTCGGGTCATAATGAGGACAAATCCTTGAGATACGTTGCAGTTATAACTGTTAATGCTAGCGCCCCGCAGTGCTACCGTCTACGTTCAAATTATCTCAAAGCGTTGAGTAACCTATTACTCCGAAAGGAGGCGGTCTCTTTTATTGATCTCGCGCATCCTGTATGATGCGTCCTGCTAACCTTATTAACGCTGGTACTACTCCCGCTCAACATGACCCTATTAGCACTCGGCATCAACCACAAAACGGCCCCGGTTTCGCTGCGAGAACGCGTTACGTTTTCGCCGGATACGCTTGACCTGGCGCTGGACAGCCTGCTTGCACAGCCGATGGTGCAGGGTGGCGTGGTGCTCTCGACGTGCAACCGTACCGAGCTGTATTTAAGCGTGGAAGAGCAGGATAACCTGCACGACGCGCTGATCCGCTGGCTATGCGACTACCACAATCTTAACGAAGACGAACTGCGTAACAGCCTGTACTGGCATCAGGATAATGATGCGGTCAGCCATCTGATGCGCGTCGCCAGCGGGCTGGATTCGCTGGTGCTCGGTGAGCCGCAGATTCTGGGGCAGGTGAAAAAAGCGTTTGCGGATTCGCAAAAAGGGCATCTGAAGGCCAGCGAGCTGGAGCGCATGTTCCAGAAGTCCTTCTCCGTGGCGAAGCGTGTGCGAACAGAAACCGACATTGGTGCCAGTGCGGTTTCTGTTGCTTTCGCGGCCTGTACCCTTGCACGCCAAATCTTCGAATCCCTTTCCACCGTCACCGTGATGCTGGTAGGCGCGGGCGAAACCATCGAGCTTGTGGCGCGCCATCTGCGCGAGCATAAGGTGAAAAAGATGATTATCGCGAACCGAACCCGCGAACGTGCGCAGGTGCTGGCGGATGAAGTGGGTGCAGAGGTGGTTGCGCTGAGCGACATCGATGAACGCCTGAAGGAGGCGGACATTATTATCAGCTCTACCGCCAGCCCGCTGCCGATCATCGGTAAAGGGATGGTAGAGCGCGCGCTGAAGTCGCGTCGTAATCAGCCTATGCTGCTGGTGGATATCGCCGTTCCGCGCGATGTTGAGCCAGAAGTCGGCAAGCTGGCGAACGCCTACCTCTACAGCGTGGATGACCTGCAAAGCATCATTTCGCACAACCTCGCCCAGCGTAAAGCGGCGGCGGTGCAGGCGGAAACTATCGTTGAGCAGGAAACCAGCGAGTTTATGGCCTGGCTGCGCGCGCAAAGCGTCAGCGAGACCATCCGCGAGTACCGCGGGCAGGCGGAGCAGGTGCGTGATGACCTGACTGCCAAAGCGTTAGCGGCCCTGGAACAGGGCGGCGACGCGCAGGCGATTATGCAGGATCTGGCGTGGAAGCTGACCAACCGCCTGATCCATGCCCCAACCAAATCTCTTCAACAGGCTGCCCGTGACGGGGATGATGAACGCCTGACTATTCTGCGCAACAGCCTCGGGCTGGAATAGCGCCCTATACCCATTTTCTAAGACAAGGTGCACTTACGCCTATGAAGCCTTCTATCGTCGCTAAACTGGAAGCTCTGCACGAGCGCCATGAAGAAGTACAGGCGCTGCTCGGCGATGCCGGGACCATCGCGGACCAGGAACGTTTTCGCGCGCTTTCGCGTGAATATGCGCAGTTGAGTGATGTGTCTAGATGCTTTACCGACTGGCGACAGGTTCAGGAAGATATTGAAACCGCGCAGATGATGCTCGACGATCCTGAGATGCGCGAGATGGCGCAGGAAGAGCTGCAGGATGCAAAAGCGCGTTCCGAAGAGATGGAGCAGCAGCTTCAGGTGCTGCTGCTGCCGAAAGATCCGGACGACGAGCGTAACGCGTTTGTGGAAGTGCGCGCCGGTACCGGCGGTGACGAAGCGGCGCTGTTTGCCGGGGATCTGTTCCGCATGTACAGCCGCTACGCCGAATCGCGCCGCTGGCGCGTCGAGATCATGAGCGCCAACGAAGGCGAACACGGTGGCTACAAAGAGGTTATCGCTAAGATCAGCGGCGACGGCGTGTACGGCCGTCTGAAGTTTGAATCCGGCGGTCACCGCGTGCAGCGCGTGCCGGCCACGGAATCTCAGGGCCGCATTCACACCTCCGCCTGTACGGTGGCGGTGATGCCGGAGCTGCCGGAAGCGGAACTGCCGGACATCAACCCGGCGGATCTGCGCATCGACACCTTCCGTTCCTCCGGCGCGGGTGGACAACACGTTAACACCACCGATTCCGCCATCCGTATTACCCACCTGCCGACCGGCATCGTGGTGGAGTGCCAGGACGAACGTTCGCAGCACAAAAACAAAGCCAAAGCGTTGTCCGTGCTGGGTGCGCGCATCCACGCGGCTGAAATGGCGAAGCGTCAGCAGGCGGAAGCCTCTACGCGTCGTAACCTGCTGGGCAGCGGCGATCGCAGCGACCGTAACCGCACCTACAACTTCCC
This sequence comes from Enterobacter sp. MG-EB028, assembly GCF_056673305.1. Lineage (NCBI taxonomy): Bacteria > Pseudomonadati > Pseudomonadota > Gammaproteobacteria > Enterobacterales > Enterobacteriaceae > Enterobacter > Enterobacter sp. MG-EB028. The sequence goes on along the minus strand of NZ_CP195079.1, from coordinate 2,781,247 downwards.
GCAGGGCCGCGTGACCGACCACCGCATCAACCTGACCCTGTACCGTCTGGACGAGGTGATGGAAGGGAAGCTGGATATGCTGATTGAGCCTATCGTGCAGGAATACCAGGCCGACCAGCTGGCGGCGCTGTCCGAGCAGGAATAATGGATTTTCAGCGCTGGTTACGCGAGGCGGCCGGTGAGCTTTCAGAAAGCGAAAGCCCGAAGCGTGATGCCGAAATTTTGCTTGAGCATGTGACGGGTAAAGCCCGCCCGTACCTGCTGGCATTCGGTGAGACGCTGCTGACCGCTGAGCAGGAAGTACGGCTCGCCGCGCTGCTTGCCCGCCGTAAAACGGGCGAGCCGGTGGCGCACCTGGTCGGTGAGCGCGAGTTCTGGTCGCTACCGCTTTACGTCTCGGCGGCAACGCTGATCCCGCGTCCGGACACTGAATGTCTGGTGGAGCAGGCGCTGGCGCGTTTACCAACAGCTCCCTGCAGCATTCTCGATCTCGGGACGGGAACAGGTGCTATCGCGCTGGCGCTCGCCAGCGAGCGCCCCGATTGCGATGTGACGGCGGTGGATGTGATGCCCGACGCGGTGGCACTGGCGCAGCGTAACGTGGAACGTCTCGGTCTCCGCAACGTGACGGTGCTGCAAAGCAGCTGGTTTGCCGCGCTGGAGAATCGCTCATTTGCGATGATTGTCAGCAATCCTCCTTACATCGACGAACATGACCCACACCTTGCGCAGGGAGATGTTCGCTTCGAACCGCTGACGGCGCTCGTTGCCGCCAACGCGGGATTAGCCGATCTTGATCACATTGTGACAATGTCACGGAAACATTTACTTCCTGGCGGCTGGCTGCTCGTGGAGCATGGCTGGACGCAGGGAGAAGCCGTGCGGTCACTGTTTACGCAAGCAGGCTACGCCGCAGTCGAAACCTGCCGCGACTACGGCGGCAACGAACGCCTGACGCTGGGGCAGTGGGCTTGAATGCCGGGTATCTGCCATTTACTGATAAAGGCGTAAGGCTGACTGAAAGGCAGTTTGGCGTTATCATCTACATCGTTTTGAGTTTTATCGCGCCTGAGCGTCCTTGTTCGCTCAGTCGTAACTGGGGTAAGTCATGAAGTCCTTAGCCGATTTCGAATTTAATAAAGTGCCGCTTTGCGATGGCATGATCCTGATTTCGGAGATGATACGCGACGATTTTACGTCGCAGTACGTCTACGATGAGCTGGAGAATCTGGTCAGCCTGGCGCGTGAAGAGATCAATCAGGCGCGCCCGCAGGACTGGCAATTAGAGAAGCTTCTGGAACTTTTCTACGGCGAATGGGGTTTCTGCGACACGCGTGGCGTGTATCGCCTGTCTGACGCATTATGGCTGGACCAGGTCTTAAAAAATCGTCAGGGCAGCGCTGTTGCGCTGGGCTCTATTTTGCTGTGGGTTGCGCACCGGCTGGATATTCCGCTGGTGCCGGTCATTTTTCCGACGCAGATGATCCTGCGTGCGGAGTGGCTGGACGGTGAGATGTGGCTCATTAATCCGTTTAATGGCGACACGCTGGATGAGCATACGCTGGACGTCTGGCTGAAGGGCAACATCAGCCCGGTGGCCGAGCTCTTTAACGAAGATCTCGACGAAGCCGACAACGCCGAAGTCATCCGCAAGCTGCTGGATACGCTGAAGTCAGCGTTGATGGAAGAGCGTCAGATGGAGCTGGCCTTGCGTGCCAGCGAAGTGCTGCTGCAGTTTAATCCGGAAGATCCGTACGAGATACGCGACCGCGGGCTTATCTATGCCCAGCTCGACTGCGAGCACGTGGCGCTGAACGATCTGAGCTATTTCGTCGAGCAGTGCCCGGAAGATCCGATTAGCGAAATGATTCGCGCGCAGATCAACGTGATCTCGCACAAACAAATTACACTGCATTAATCTTAATTCCGATTCACACCTGAATAAGGCGATCCTATGAAACAAAAAGTGGTTAGCATTGGTGATATCAACGTGGCAAACGACCTGCCGTTCGTGCTGTTTGGCGGTATGAACGTGCTGGAATCCCGCGATCTCGCCATGCGTATCTGCGAGCACTACGTGACCGTGACCCAGAAGCTGGGCATTCCGTACGTGTTTAAAGCCTCTTTTGACAAAGCCAACCGCTCCTCCATCAACTCTTACCGCGGCCCGGGCCTGGAAGAGGGGATGAAAATTTTCCAGGAGCTGAAGCAGACGTTTGGCGTGAAAGTGATCACCGACGTGCATGAGTCCTGGCAGGCGCAGCCTGTGGCAGACGTGGTAGACGTGATTCAGCTTCCGGCGTTCCTGGCTCGCCAGACCGATCTGGTTGCCGCAATGGCGAAAACCGGTGCCGTGATCAACGTGAAAAAACCGCAGTTTGTGAGCCCAGGCCAGATGGGCAATATCGTTGATAAGTTTATCGAAGGCGGTAACGACAAAATTATTCTGTGCGATCGTGGCGCTAACTTCGGTTACGACAACCTGGTTGTGGACATGCTGGGCTTCAGCGTGATGAAAAACGTCTCTAACCAGTCCCCGGTGATCTTCGACGTGACCCACGCGCTGCAGTGCCGCGACCCGTTTGGCGCCGCGTCCGGCGGTCGTCGTGCCCAGGTGACCGAGCTGGCGCGTGCCGGTATGGCGACCGGCCTGGCGGGTCTGTTCATTGAAGCGCACCCGGATCCGGCTAACGCGAAATGCGATGGTCCTTCCGCGCTGCCGTTGGATAAGCTGGAGCCATTCCTGAAGCAGATCAAGGCGATTGACGATCTGGTGAAGAGCTTCGACGAGCTGGATACCAGCAACTAATAAAAAAACCCGCTTCGGCGGGTTTTTTTATGGGGCATATTGCCGGGTGGCGCTGCGCTTACCCGGCCTACAAAACCCGTAGGCCCTGCAAGCGAAGCGCCGCTGGGCAAAAAGGCTACGCAAAAATCGTCATCAAATACGCTACAAACAGCGCCATATGCGCAGCGCCGTTCAGCACATTGGTGCGGCCAGTGGAGAATGAAATCTGGCACAGCAGCAGCGAGGCCACCATCACAATCATCTCCGGCGCGCCCAGCGCAAACTGCAGATCGTTACCCGTCATAAAGGCAATCAGCGTCACCACCGGTACGGTGAGGGAAATGGTGGCCAGCACGGAGCCGAAGAACAGGTTCATTGCGCGCTGCACCTGATTGTTCAGCACCGCCTTGAGTGCGCCCAGCCCCTCAGGAGACAGGATCAGCAGCGCCACCAGGAAACCGGTAAAGGCCACCGGGGCGTTCAGCTCGGTTAACAGCGTCTCCAGCGGGTTGGCGTTCATCTTGGTGACCGCGATAACCGCGATCAGATGCACGATCAGCCAAACCGTATGCCACGCGCTGCTGTGGGCCGACGGCTTACCGTGGTGCGGGTCATCATCGTCGCCGTCATCTTCATGCTCGTACACAAACAGGCTCTGGTGCGTTTTGGTTTGAATCAACAGAAACACGCCGTACATGGCGGCGGAAATCAGCGCGACCAGCAGTGCCTGACCGGTAGAAAAATTCGCGCCCGGCAGCGCCATCGGAAAGACCAGCACGATAATGGCCAGCGGGAAGAGGGCAATCAGATACTGTTTAATACCGAACAGGTTCATATACTGGGTCGCAAATTTGCCTCCGCCCAGCAGAAGGGAAAAGCCCACCAGGCCGCCCGTCACAATCATAATGATGGAGTAGAGCGTGTCGCGCATCAGCGTTGGGGCGGCATCGCCGGTCGCCATGAGCGCGGAAATCAGGCTGACTTCGAGAATAACGACAGAAAGGCTGAGAATTAACGAGCCGTACGGCTCACCCAGACGGTGGGCCAGGACGTCCGCATGGCGAACGACGCTAAATGCGCTGGTTAAGATGCCGACCAGAGCAAGAATATTGATACCAACCACCACTGGCAGTGACTGACTGCTTCCCCAGAAGAGCAGCACAGCCAGTGCCAGAACCGGGAAAATGAGTGACGTCTCCTTGTGGCGGGTCTTTACCGCCTCGTGTGTTGCTGTCATGTGCTTCTCCATCAATGCAGGTGCTTGTAATTATAGATAGATTTTGAGGGCATTAAACTAACAGAAATCTGTTAAACACCCTTTATTTTTTACTTAATTTTACCCTTTGCCATAGTTTTCATGCTTGATGCCTGTAATAAGATATTTAATTTAAATAGTAATTAAATAACAATGGATTATGAATTTAGTTTAATCAGTATCTATTGCCGGGTGGCACCATGGCGTATCGTCGTCCACAATTACTCTTTAGCCAAAAGAGAGGTTAGTGATGCCATATAAAACGAAACGGGAATTACCCGATAACGTGAAAAACGTCCTGCCCGAACACGCACAGGATATCTATAAAGAAGCGTTTAACAGCGCATGGGATCAGTACAAAGATAAGGACGATCGGCGGGATGATGCCAGCCGGGAAGAGACGGCGCACAAAGTCGCCTGGGCCGCAGTAAAACATGACTATGAGAAAGGAGACGATGATAAATGGCATAAAAAGAAATAGCCGTGAAATTATTCGCTGCCTTCATTTTGACTTTTCAGGCGGTTGAACTTCCGTTGTATTGCAACTGGTCCGCTAATTGCTTATCGTTATTTGACTGCTGGCAAAATGACCAGCACAGAATGTCGGGAAGGCGAATTACAGATGTCGCAAGGAAGCATGCAGTGGCGGAGGTGTAAAGTGTTAACGCGTGATTTCTTAATGAAGGCAGATTGTAAGACGGCATTTGGTGCTATTGAGGAATCGCTTCTCTGGTCAGCTGAACAACGTGCGGCGTCGCTCGCTGCCACGCTTGCCTGCCGCCCGGATGATGGCCCGGTATGGATTTTTGGCTACGGTTCACTGATGTGGAACCCGGCTCTCGAATTTGTTGAATCGGCAACGGGTACGTTGCCCGGCTGGCACCGCGCATTTTGCCTGCGCCTGACGGCCGGACGCGGCAGCGCCTGTCAGCCAGGGCGCATGCTTGCACTGAAAGAGGGCGGGCGCACCACGGGCGTGGCGTATCGCCTGCCGGATGCCACGCTCGAAGAGGAGCTGACGCTGCTCTGGAAGCGCGAGATGATCACCGGCTGCTATATGCCGAGCTGGTGCAAGCTGGAGCTTGACGACGGACGCACCGTAAACGCGCTGGTGTTTATTATGGATCCGCGCCATCCGCTGTATGAAGCGGACACCCGCACGCAGGTGATTGCCCCGTTAATTGCCGCCGCCAGCGGGCCGCTCGGCACCAACGCGCAGTATCTCTTCTCCCTCGATCAGGAGCTGACCCGCCTCGGCATGCAGGACGATTGTCTGAATGAGCTGGTGGTAAAGGTGAAGGCGTTGCTGGAAGGGAACCCGCTCAGCAGCACGCTGCGACCGGGTTTTGCCTGAGAATACGCCCGGCTCGCCGGGCGTTTAAATTACGCTGCCACGTAACTGACCGAATGTTCCAGCGACTGGCTGTGGCTGTCGATCAGAACATCCCACGTGCCGGTATACGGCACGGTTAGCCAGGCCTTATCATCCTGAACGGTCAGAATATCCGCCTGGGACTGCTTCTGTGCTTTCGCACTCATCAGATGAATACGACAGCGCTCTGAGCAACGCACCACCACCGTATCCCCGCCAAAGAGTTTCAAACTTGTTTTCACCAGTGCCATTTATTTACCCCGTCGATTTTGCCCATCCCGAGCGTGATATTGTTCACAAAATACTCATTGCATAACACCAAAGAGGGAGGCGAGGGATGCTGATTTTGATCAAAAAATGGCATAACGTTTAAACAAAAATGACAAAATGCCTGAAAGCATTCAGCTGGCGCGGGTTTTACCCGGTAAACCCGCGCGGAAATAAAATTAAATGCGGAAATGGCCGGCAGTTTCAGCAAGGTCGCCCGCCTGGCTTTGCAATGCGCTGGCGGCCGCGGCGGACTGCACCACCAGCTCGGCGTTCTGCTGCACCATCCGGTCGAGATGGGTTACCGCGTGGTTGATCTCGTGAATGCCTTTCATCTGTTCGCTGGTCGCAATAGATATTTCGCGCATGATGCCGGAGACGCTGCCGATGCTGGATCGGATCTCATCCATGCTTTCCCCGGCCAGATGCACGTAGCGCGAGCCGGTGGCCACGCTGTCGGTGGTAGAGTCGATAAGCGATTTGATCTCTTTCGCCGCCTGGGCGCTGCGGCTGGCGAGGTTCCGCACTTCGCCGGCCACCACAGCGAACCCGCGCCCCTGCTCACCGGCACGCGCCGCCTCGACGGAGGCGTTCAGCGCCAGAATGTTGGTCTGGAAGGCGATGCCGTCGATCACACTGGTGATATCGCCAATTTTTGCAGAAGCCACTTCGATGGACTGCATGGTGCTGATGGCCTGCGAGACCACTTCACCGCCGCGCGCTGCGGCCGCAGAGGCCCGGCTTGCCTGGTCGTTGGCTTCTGCTGCCGATTCATTCGACTGGGTGACGGAGGCGGTTATCTCTTCCACGGCGCTGGCGGTTTCGCGAAGGCTGGACGCGGCCTGCTCGGTACGTCCGGAGAGATCCTGGTTGCCTGCCGCAATCTCCTGCGCGGCGTTTTTCACCGAGGCGCTGGCGTCGCGAAGCTGGACCATCACCACCGAGAGCTTATCGCTGAAGGCGTTAAACGCCTGCGCAATTTGCGCCACTTCGTCATCGCCGCTGTCCGGCAGGCGCTGGGAAAGATCGTTGGTGCCGTTGGCAATGCTGTGCATCGCGTCGCGAATGTCGGACAGGCGCTTAAGCAGGCGTGCAATCAGGACGTGAACAATAGCGCCGCTCAGGAGTGCCAGGATCACCAGCGAAATCGCCGACGCTTTCAGCAGGGAACGCATGCCGGAGGTGGCGTCGCTGCTATCGAGGGCGACCACCAGCAGCCAGTTCGTGCCCGGCACGGCTGAGGCGATAAAGGTTTTTTCCTCGTTATTCAGCGTTCCGTCGACCGGGTTACCACTTTTCAGCGCTGCAAGGTCGATGCCTTTGATCGTCTCGGCAAACGGCTTCAGCGTCAGGGCCGGCTCGTTGGCGGCAATCACCGTGCCGTCGGTGTTCAGGAGTAACCCGCTGCTGGCAGGCGTGGGGTGGATACCGCGCACGTTCGCCACCACGCTATCCATGGCGACATCGCCCGCCACCACCGCTTTCAGAGTGCCATTCTCCTTCACCGGCACGGCAAATGTCACCACCAGCTTCCCGGTCCCGGCATCAACGTAGGGCGCCGTCACAACCGGGCCGTCCGTGCTCACCACCTGCTGGTACCAGGGGCGTATGGTCGGGTCATAATCCGCCGGGACGCCCGCCGGGTCGGAGAATTTCGCCGTCTTGCTGGCGTAGCCCACGTAGACGTTGGTGAAGCCGCCAGCCTGGGCAAGCTGCTTAAATACCGGAACGGGATCGTCAGCCAGTGCGATGCTCTGCGCGGAGGCAATCACCGTCATTTTGCTTTTGACCCAGTCGGCAATCGCCATGTTGTGGCTGGCGCTGGTGCTGGTCAGAATATCGCGCTGGGACTGCTGGTTATCCTGGCGCGTCACCTGGAAGTTAATAACGGTATTGAGAAGAAGGGCGACGACAAGGCAGCCTGTCGTCGCGGCGATAATGCGTGCGCGAATGGATCTGAACATAAGTGAAATACCTGCTGTGTTGTTTCCATGCCTATCGGCAACCCCGCAGGTAAACTTGATGCTGAAACCGCGTCCATAAGAAAATAATATTTTTACGGGTTTATTATTAAAAAGTTAATACTTTATCCGCGGTCAGCGTCCATTCGGCCAGTTCCACCAGCGTACCGATTTCCACGCCATCGATCAGCGGCAGCCCGGTAATGCCTCGCCCGTCGGTGCAGGTCTTGCACAGTTTCACCGGTACATTTTGCGCGGTCAGGATCTCCAGCATCTGCTGAATGTTATAGCCCTCTGCTGGTTTCTGCCCCTTCAGCCCGGCAGTGACGGCGTCCGACATTAAAAAAAGCCGTAACGCCAGGTCGCTCTCTTTTTCGCGTAGCGCGATCGCCAGGCGCAGGCTGTTGAAAAGGGATTCGCTGCCGTAGGCCGCACCGTTGGCGACGATCACAATCTTCTGCATGTTGACTCCTGTTCTTTAAAAGGCACGAATATTGCTTAATTACCCGGAGTTTCGCTGTCCGGGAGAGTAAGCATGACATTAATGGCCGGCATTTCGCCAGGTGCAACCGAATGGCTCCAGCGCGCAAGGCGTATGCGCCGGGAGCAGCTCAGCAGGCTGGCGCAGCTGAACGTGCTGGTGCACGGCATTAGCCAACTGGTGCATATGCTCCAGTGCGAGCGCGGGGCGTCCAACGTCTGGCTCTGCTCACAGGGTAAGCTCTACGCGCCTGAATGCAAAGCCAGCCGGGCGCTGGTGGACGAAAACCTTGCTGCACTGAATGACATTCTTGGAAAACACTCCGCCTTCCCGGGAAGCGCCGTTTGCGAACGTATCGGCAATGCGCTGCTCACGCTGGAGACGCTTCCCGCGCTGCGCGACGGTGTAAGTCGGCAAACGCTGACGGCTCCGCAGGCAATGGAGCACTACTCCCGTATGCTGCGCCACCTGCTCAGTATCGTGCCTCAGCTTAATGACAGCATTGACGACCCGCAAATCGCGGGCCGTTTCGTCGCGCTTTATAGCCTGATGCAGGGGAAAGAGCTGGCAGGACAGGAGCGGGCCCTGGGGGCGATTGGCTTTACGCAGGGCTTTTTCGACGATGTGACGCGCCAGCGGCTGGTTGACCGCATTGACGGGCAGCAGGCCTGCTTTGAGATCTTTCTCTCCCACAGCCAGGCTGACGTGCAGACTATATTCTCACTCAACTGCCAGCCCGATCGTGAGACGGAGCAACTCCGGCGCGTGGCCTGTACCCGCCAGCCTGCCGCAGACAATGGCCATACCGCGCTCGCCTGGTTTGCGCTGCAAACGGCGCGGCTGGAGCATCTGCGCGCGCTGGAAGAGACGATCATCGCCGATCTGATGGTCGCGGTGGATGAGCGTATTCAGCGCGACGAGGCGTACCCGCTTCCTGGGGATGAAGAGGACGATCCGCTTGCTCACTACCCGGATAAACCGCTGCTGACCCTGGTTCGCCAGCAGGCGCGTGAAATAGAGCAGCTGTCCCGCCAGCTCGCGTCGCTGCGCGATACGCTTGAGGAGCGCAAAACCATTGATAAAGCCAAAAGCGTGCTTATGACCCATCAGCATATGAGTGAAGAGCAGGCCTGGACGACGCTGCGCAAAATGGCGATGGACAAGAACCAGCGCATGGTGGATATCGCCCGCGCGCTGCTTACGGTGAAGAGCGTGTGGCAGGTAACACCTAAGGAGTAGCTGCACAATCAGCGGGCATTTTATGCCTGATTGAGGTGCGTGAACGCGGGCAAAACCCGGCTTCAGGCCCTGAAACAGAGTCTTCAGACCTGGCATTAGCTTTGCATTATTCAATTAACCATTTTTGACGGTGCGCCAACGGCGGTGCATCAGTCTTCGGGATAAAGGCGTCCAGCGGTGCTTCGGCACGGCGGGCGCTTTTTTTTGGCTTTTTTTCGGGAGCGGTTATGGCGGATTTGTCGAGACGGCGATTTTTGCAGGCCAGCATGCTGGCGAGTGGCGCAGTGCTGTTACCGGGTGTAATGCAGGCCGCCTGGGCGGCAGGCTCGGATAAACCGGAACAGGAGACGGTGCGCGTCGGGTTTATCCCGCTGACCGACTGCGCGCCGGTGGTTATCGCAGCCCTGAAAGGCTTTGATAAAAAATACGGTATCACCCTTGTTCCCACCAAAGAGGCGAGCTGGGCGGCGGTGCGCGACAAGCTAGTGGCGGGGGAACTTGATGCCGCACACATTCTTTACGGCCTGCTGTACGGCCTGGAACTGGGCATCGCCGGCAAGCCACAGCAGATGGCGAACCTGATGACCCTCAACCAGAACGGTCAGGCCATTACGCTCTCCAGCGATCTGGCAGAGAAGGGCGTTCGCGACCTCGATGGGCTGAAAACGCTGATCGGGCAGCAAGCGCCGGGAACCTATACCTTCGCGCACACCTTCCCGACCGGGACGCACGCCATGTGGCTCTACTACTGGCTGGCCAGCGCGGGCATTAACCCCTTTGACGACGTGCGCACGGTAGTAGTGCCGCCGCCGCAGATGGTGATGAACATGCGCATTGGCAACATGGTGGGCTTCTGCGTCGGCGAGCCGTGGAACGCGCGGGCGATTAACGACCGCATCGGGTTTACCGCCGCCACGTCGCAGTCTATCTGGGCCGATCATCCGGAAAAAATCCTCGGTACGCGCCGTGACTGGGTGGAGAAAAATCCGCACACCGCGCGGGCGCTGGTGAGCGCGGTGCTGGAGGCCGCGCGCTGGATCGAGGCATCCCCGGAAAACAAACGCGAAACCGCGCAGATCCTCTCCCGCCGGGCGTGGCTCAACTGCAAAGAACAGTATCTTACCGGGCGCATGCTCGGCGAATACGACAACGGCCTGGGCCAGCGCTGGCAGGACGCGCACCCGATCCGCTTTTTCAACGAGGGGGCCGTCAGCTACCCGTACCACTCCGACGGTATGTGGTTCTTAACCCAGTTCCGCCGCTGGGGCTTGCTCAAAGCCGCGCCGGACTATGCGGGCATCGCGCAGCGCATTAACCAGACTGCGGTATGGCAGGATGCCGCCGCCGCGGTCGGCGGCATGTCCGCACCGTCATCACCGTACCGCAGCAGCACGCTGATGGACGGCACCGTCTGGAACGGCACCGATCCGGAAGGGTACGCCAGCCGTTTCGCCATTCACCGTAAAGGGGCCTGATTATGCCGCATCTGCAAAATACGAAACCACAACAGACGTCAGAGAGCGGGGAAGTGATTGTCCTGCCTCCGGTACAGGTTCGCCGCCGCACGCCCGCATTTGCGCGCCGGATGAACGATTTTTTACAGCGCGTGATTCCGGCGCTGCTCGGTCTCGGGCTGCTGGTGGTGCTCTGGCAGCTGGCAGCGATAAACAGCAAAGGTTTCCCGACGCCGCTCAGCACGCTTGATTCCGCTATTACCCTTTTCGCCGATCCGTTTTATCGTGACGGTCCTAACGATATGGGCATTGGCTGGAACGTGCTTGCTTCACTGCAGCGCGTCGCCATCGGCTTTGGCCTGGCGGCGCTGGCGGGCATACCGCTGGGTTTTTTGATTGGCCGCTTCACCTTTTTCGCGCGCATGTTTAACCCGCTGATTGCGCTTCTGCGCCCGGTCAGCCCGCTGGCCTGGCTGCCCATCGGCCTGCTGCTGTTCCAGAAGGCGGAGCCCGCGTCGAGCTGGACCATTTTTATCTGCTCCATCTGGCCGATGGTCATCAACACCGCCGAAGGCGTGCGCCGCATTCCGCAGGATTACCTCAACGTCGCCCGCGTATTGCAGCTTTCCGAGTGGACCATCATGCGCCGCATTCTTTTTCCGGCGGTGCTGCCCGCTGTACTGACCGGGGTGCGCCTCTCCATCGGCATCGCCTGGCTGGTTATTGTCGCCGCCGAGATGCTCACCGGAGGCCTAGGCATCGGCTTCTGGATCTGGAACGAGTGGAACAACCTCAACGTCGAAAACATTCTCATCGCCATCGTCATCATTGGCGTGGTCGGGCTGCTGCTGGAGCAGGGGCTGATGCTGATCGCCCGTCGCTTTAGCTGGCAGGAAAAATAAGGAGCGAACATGAAACCATTAATTCAGGTCCAGGCCGTGAGCCAGCGTTTTTCCACCGCCAGCGGCGAGTTTCTGGCGCTGCAAAACGTCTCTTTTGATATCCACGAGGGCGAAACCGTCAGCCTGATCGGCCACTCCGGCTGCGGCAAATCGACGCTGCTGAATCTCATCGCCGGCATTACGCTGCCGACGGAAGGCGGGCTGATTTGCGACAACCGCGAAATCGCCGGGCCGGGGCCCGAGCGCGCGGTGGTGTTCCAGAACCATTCGCTGCTGCCGTGGCTGACCTGTTTCGACAACGTGGCGCTGGCGGTGGATCAGGTGTTCCGCCACACCATGAGCAAGGCCGAGCGCAAAGCGTGGATAGAGCACAACCTTGACCGCGTGCAGATGGGCCACGCGTTGCATAAGCGTCCGGGGGAGATCTCCGGCGGCATGAAGCAGCGCGTCGGCATTGCCCGCGCGCTGGCGATGAAGCCGAAAGTGTTGCTGATGGATGAGCCGTTCGGCGCGCTGGATGCGCTGACGCGCGCCCACCTGCAGGACTCGGTGATGCAGATCCAGCAGGCGCTGAACACCACCATCGTGCTCATTACCCACGATGTGGACGAGGCGGTGTTGCTCTCCGATCGCGTGCTGATGATGACCAATGGCCCGGCGGCAACCGTCGGGGAGATCCTCCGCGTAGACCTGCCGCGTCCGCGCAACCGGGTTCAGCTGGCGGACGATAGCCGCTATCACCACATGCGTCAGCAGATCCTTCATTTCCTCTACGAAAAACAGCCGAAAGCGGCGTAGCGAGGGGGCTTTGATGCGACTGGTCATTATCGGGAATGGCATGGCGGCAACCCGGCTGATTGCTTCGCTCACCGGGCGTGCTTCCGGTCGGTTCGCTATCACCGTCATCGGTGATGAGTCGGAGCATGCCTATAACCGCATCCAGCTTTCGCCGGTGCTGGGCGGTGAAAAAACGGCTGCGGGCATCTGCCTTCAGGATGATCGCTGGTACCAGGAGCGGGGCGTAACGGTGCTGCGGGGTGAAAAGGCGCTCGCTGTGGACATGGACACGCGGGAAGTGCAAACCACCGCCCGCACGCTGGGCTGGGATGCGCTGGTATTTGCCACCGGGTCAACGCCCTTTGTGCCGCCGATCCCTGGCGGTGATGCACCGCATGTCTTCACGTTCCGTACCCTGGAGGATATCCGGGCCATTCAGGCGATCGCCGGTCCGGCGGTGGTGCTGGGGGGCGGCGTGCTCGGCGTAGAGACAGCGGCAGCGTTGGCGCGTTCAGGTGACAACGTCACGCTCGTTCATCGCGGTCCGTGGCTGATGGAGCAGCAGCTGGACCAGCAGGCGGGAATGCTGCTGGAAGAGGCGCTGGCGGCGCGGGGCGTTAGTTGTGAACTCGCCTCCGGTATCGCGGCGATTGACGGGAATAGCGTGACGCTGCTGAACGGACGCCTCGTCACCGCCGCGCGCGTGGTGCTGGCGACCGGTGTGCAGCCCAACGTCGCGCTGGCGCAGGCCAGCGGCATTCGCTGCGCGCGCGGCATCGTGGTGGATCACCAGATGCGGACTTCCAGGCCGAACGTCTACGCCATTGGCGAGTGCTGTGAGATTGACGGCCAGACGTTTGGCCTGGTCGCCCCCTGCCTGGCGCAGGCGGATATTCTCGCCGCGCGGCTGGGCGGGGACGTTACCGCGCCGTTTGCCCTGACCGACAACGGCATGCGCCTCAAGGTGACCGGCGTGGAGCTGTTCAGCCTCGGGCGTGCGGAAGCGCTGGAGAGCGATGTGGTCTGGAGTTCATGGGATCCGCTGACCCGTCACTATCGGCGTTTACTGATCCATCAGGGGGCGCTGGCTGGCGTGCTGCTGATGGGCGACTGCCGCAGCGCGGCAACATTTACCGATTTACTGGCAACGGCTGCGCCCGCCCACGCGGACTGGCTGTTCGATCGTTTCACTACGCAACCGCAGGTTGCAGGACAGAACGCTATGACAAAACCTACTCTGGTGGTGGTTGGACACGGTATGGTCGGCCATCATTTCCTCGAAGACTGCGTTAACCGCAATCTGCATCAGCAGTATCAGATCGTTGTCTTTGGCGAGGAGCGCTATGCCGCCTACGATCGCGTGCATCTCTCGGAATATTTTGGCGGACGCAGCGCGGCGTCGCTCTCGCTGGTGGAAGGGGATTTCTTTGCCAACAACGGCATTGAGCTGCGCCTGTCGCAGCAGATCGTCGCTATCGACCGCGACGCGCGCGTGGTACGTACCGCCAGCGGGCATGAAACGCACTGGGATAAACTGGTGCTGGCGACCGGCTCATACCCGTTCGTCCCGCCCGTGCCGGGCAATGATCTGCCGGGCTGCTTTGTCTACCGCACCCTTGACGACCTGGACAACATTGCGGCCCACGCCGCGGGCTCGCGCCGCGGCGTGGTGATTGGCGGCGGCCTGCTCGGGCTGGAGGCGGCGAATGCCCTCAGGCAGCTCGGGCTGGAAACCCATGTGGTGGAGTTTGCGCCCAACCTGATGGCGGTGCAGCTTGATAATGACGGCGCGGCGATGCTGCGCAGGAAAATCGAGGCGCTGGGCGTCGGCGTTCACACCAGTAAAGCCACCACGGAAATTGTCTCGACGGTCGACGGGCTGACGCTGCGCTTTGCCGATGGTGAACAGCTGGAAACGGACATGGTGGTCTTTTCTGCCGGCATTCGTCCGCAGGACGCACTGGCGCGCAGCGGCGGGCTGGCTGTCGGCGAGCGCGGTGGGATCTGCATTGATGACGGCTGCCGGACCTCCGATCCGGACGTGCTGGCCATCGGCGAGTGCGCGCTGTGGGAAGGGAAAATCTTCGGCCTGGTGGCGCCGGGCTACCAGATGGCGCGCGTGGCCGCCGCCGCGCTCGCGGGCGAAGATAAAACCTTCACCGGGGCAGATATGAGCACTAAGCTCAAGCTGCTCGGCGTGGACGTGGCGTCCTTTGGCGATGCCCACGGGCGCACGCCGGGAGCGCTAAGCTACCAGTGGACGCACGGCCCGCAGCAAATTTACAAGAAAATTGTGGTCAGCCACGACGGCAAAACGCTGCTGGGCGGCGTGCTGGTGGGTGATGCCAGCGAATACGCCACGCTGGTGCAGATGATGCTTAACGGCATCAGCCTGCCGAAAGAGCCGGAATCACTGATTTTACCCGCGTTGTCAGGCAGCGCGCCGAAAGCGCTGGGCGTGGCGGCGCTGCCGGAAAGCGCGCAGATCTGTTCGTGTCATAACGTCAGTAAAGGCGATATCTGCCGGGCGGTGAGCGCGGGCGCAGCGGATATCGGCGCCGTTAAGCAGTGCACCAAAGCGGCGACCGGCTGTGGCGGATGCAGCGCGCTGGTGAAGCAGGTGATGGAGTTCCAGCTTGCCGAGCAGGGCGTGGAGGTGAAAAAGGATATCTGCGAACACTTCCCATACTCGCGTCAGGAGATTTACCACCTCGTGCGCGTCAACCATATCCACACCTTCGACCAGCTCATCAGCCGCTACGGTCAGGGCCACGGGTGCGAAATCTGTAAGCCGCTGGTGGGGTCGGTGCTGGCCTCCTGCTGGAACGAGTACCTGCTCAAGCCGGCGCATCTGCCGCTGCAGGACACTAACGACCGCTACTTCGCCAACATCCAGAAAGACGGAACGTATTCCATCGTGCCGCGCATGCCCGCAGGGGAAGTGACGGCAGACGGGCTGATCGCTATCGGTCAGATTGCCAAACGCTACGGCCTGTACAGCAAAATCACCGGCGGGCAGCGTATCGACCTGTTTGGCGCCACTCTGGAACAGCTGCCGGAAATCTGGCAGGCGCTGGTGGAGGCCGGGTTTGAAACCGGGCACGCCTACGGGAAATCCCTGCGCACGGTGAAATCCTGCGTTGGGTCGACCTGGTGCCGCTACGGCGTGCAGGACTCCACCGGCCTCGCGGTCCGGCTGGAACACCGCTACAAGGGGCTGCGTGCGCCGCACAAAATCAAAATGGCGGTTTCCGGCTGCACCCGCGAGTGCGCGGAGGCGCAGAGCAAAGACGTGGGGGTGATTGCCACGGACAAAGGCTGGAACCTTTATCTGTGCGGCAACGGCGGCATGAAGCCCCGCCATGCGGATCTCTTCGCCAGCGATCTGGACGACGAAACGCTGATCCGCACCGTCGACCGTTTCCTGATGTTTTATATTCGCACGGCGGATCGCCTGCAGCGCACCAGCACCTGGATGGACAACCTGGAGGGCGGCCTCGACTATCTTCGTGAGGTGATCCTCAACGACAGTCTCGGCATCGCCCACGAGCTGGAGCAGGAGATGGCCCGGGTAGTAGAGACGTACCAGTGCGAGTGGCAAACCACGCTCAACGATCCTGATCGCCTGGCGCTGTTCCGCACCGCGGTGAACCACGCACCGTCGGACGAAAGCAAGCGCTGGCAGGAGATCTGCGGCATTGACGATATCCCGGAGCAGGCGGGCATCGGCGCGCGGCTTGGCCGAAAACCGATTGCGCTGTTCCGCTTTGGAACGTCCGTTTATGCCCTGGACGATCTGGAGCCGGGCAGCAGCGCGAACGTGCTTTCGCGCGGCATCCTTGGCGATGCGGCGGGCGAGCCGGTGGTAATTTCCCCGCTCTACAAGCAGCGCATTCGTCTGCGCGACGGTTGTCAGGTGGAGAACGGTGAACCCGCGGTGCGCGCCTGGCCGGTAAAAATTGAAAACGGCCAGGTGTGGGTCGGAAACGAAGAGCTGGTAATGCGTGCGGAGGCCTCATGACGGATACCCGGACAACGTGCCCCTACTGCGGGGTAGGCTGCGGCGTGGTCGCCAGCGTGGAGGATGGCGCGGTCAGCGTTCGTGGGGATGAAACCCATCCTGCGAACTTTGGCCGCCTGTGCGTGAAAGGATCAGCCCTGGGGGAGACGATGGGTTTGCAGGGGCGGCTTTTGCGCCCCGTTGTCGACGGAATTGAGGTTGACTGGGCGCAGGCGCTGAACGCGGCGGGTGAGCGGCTGCGGGAGATCGTCGACACATGGGGGCCGCAGGCGGTGGCGTTTTACGCCTCCGGCCAACTGTTAACCGAGGATTACTATGCCGCCAACAAGCTGATGAAAGGGTTTATCGGCGCGGCGAACATTGATACCAACTCCCGGCTCTGCATGTCCTCGGCGGTGGTGGGCTACAAGCGTGCCTTCGGCGAAGACGTGGTGCCATGCAGCTATGAGGATGTGGAAAACAGCGATCTGGTGGTGCTGGCTGGCTCGAACGCGGCTTGGACGCATCCGGTGCTCTATCAGCGCCTGGTGCAGGCAAAGCATAACAACCCGCAGATGAAGGTGGTGGTGATTGACCCGCGTAAAACCGCTACCTGCGATATTGCCGACCTGCATCTGGCGCTTAAACCCGGCAGCGACGCCGGGCTGTTTGTGGGGTTGCTCAATCTGATTCAGGGCACCGATGAGTGGCCGGTTGCCCGCGTGGCGGCGTTTTGCGACCTTCCTTCAGAGAAGGTGGGGACTTTTTATGACTGGTTTGTCACCGCACCGCGGGCGATAACGCTCTACACCATGGGGATCAACCAGTCCATCAGCGGCAGCGACAAGTGCAGCGCCATCATTAACGTTCATCTTGCCAGCGGGAAATTTAATCGTCCGGGCTGCGGCCCGTTTTCGCTGACCGGACAGCCAAACGCCATGGGCGGCCGGGAAGTGGGCGGGCTGGCGAACCAGCTGGCGGCGCATATGAACTTCGAGCCGGACGATCTCTCTCGGGTGGCGCGTTTCTGGGGAACGGAACGGCTGGCGCAGACGCCGGGCCTGATGGCGGTGGAGCTGTTTGACGCCATCGCCCGCGGCGAGGTGAAGGCTGTGTGGATCATGGGCACCAACCCTGCCGTGTCGCTGCCGGACAGCCACGCGGTGTGTCAGGCGCTGGCAATGTGCCCGCTGGTGATGGTTTCTGAAGTGATGAAAGATACCGACACCAGCCGGTTTGCCCATATCCGTTTTCCGGCGCTGGGCTGGGGGGAGAAGGACGGCACGGTGACCAATTCCGAGCGGCGCATTTCGCGCCAGCGCGCGTTTCTGCCCGCGCCGGGCGAAGCGAAGCCTGACTGGTGGATCGTGGCTCAGATTGCAAAACGGCTGGGCTACGGCGAGGCTTTTGCCTGGGAGCATCCGCACGAGATTTTTTGCGAGCATGCGGCGCTGACGGCCTTTGAAAACGACGGCGCGCGGGCATTGAACCTGCATGAGCTGGCCGGGCTAACCCGTGAAGCGTGGGAGCGACTTGAACCTTATCAATGGCGAACGGGGGATTTCCCGCGCCGAAACCTGGTGCCGGTCGAGCCGCTGCCGCACGGCGCAACGACCACCGCGCTCTACCCGCTGATCCTTAACTCCGGGCGCATCCGCGACCAGTGGCACACCATGACCCGGACAGGATACGTACCCCGGCTGATGCAGCATATCGCGGAGCCGTTTGTTGAGGTCTGCGCCGCAGACGCGATCCGATTTGCCCTGTGTGACGGCCAGCTGGCGCGCATCAATTCCCCGCGCGGCGTCATGGTTGCCAGAGTGCGAATCAACGATGGAATACGGGAAGGCGAAGCATTTGCCCCGATGCACTGGAACGCTGAGTTTGCCCGCCAGGGTAAGGTGAACGCGCTGGTGGAAGGGCGCTGCGATCCGGCTTCGGGCCAGCCGGAGAGTAAACAAACCGCCGTCAGAATCATGCCCTGGCAGCCCGGCTGGCAGGGGGAGCTCTATGCCCGGGAATGGCCGGAAATACCCTCTTCGGTTCACTGGTGGCGTAAACCCTCGCGAATGACGATAGCAGGTGATAAGCCGCTGCTCCCGTGGGTCATGGATTATGCCAGCGGGCGCGGCTGGCAGCTGCAGGTTGCGCAAACCGGGGAACGCAGCAGCGTGCTGGCCTGGCACGAAGGCCATCTGATGCTCGGCTTCTGGGAAGGCACCGCGTTGCCCGAGCTGGCGCACCCGGTGATTGACGCCGCATTTCAGTCGCCACCCTCGACGCCCGCAGCGCGGCATGCGCTGCTGAACGGGCAGGGCGCGGGGAAGAGTGCCGATCCGGGGCGCATCATCTGCAGCTGTTTCAGCGTGGGAGAAAACGCGATACGGGAAGCGATTGCCGGAGGGTGTGATTCCGTAACCATGCTGGGGGCGCGGTTACGCTGCGGAACGAACTGCGGTTCGTGCGTGCCTGAGCTCAAAACAATGTTTCAGGAAATTCCGGAAAATTCCCCTTAAAGCTGCAAATGGGGAGAAATCGCGTTAAGGTAACTGGTGTTCTTACGTAAGCACCGGGTAATTCTTACGACATTGATGACTGTTTCTCCCCCTTTCCGAACGCTTGTTTTACTCTCCCTTGTTACTGTCGGAGCCGTTCATGGTGCTCCGAATTCCTTTATCCAGCAGGCACAAAATCCCTTTGATAATAACGGGGACAGTCTGCCCGATCTCGGCATGGCCGCCCCAACCGGGGAAGGGGAAAAGCATCTGGCCGAAATGGCGAAAGCCTTTGGTGAAGCCAGTATGACCGACAACGGCCTGACAACGGGCGAGCAGGCGCGGCAGTTTGCCTTTGGTCAGGTGCGCGACGCGGTGAGCGGCGAGGTGAACCAGCAGATTGAATCCTGGCTGTCACCGTGGGGGAATGCCAGCGTCAATTTGCTCGTGGATAACGAGGGCAAATTCAACGGCAGCAGCGGGAGCTGGTTTATCTCCTGGAACGATAACAACCGTTATCTGAGCTGGAGCCAGCTAGGCCTGACGCAGCAGACGGATGGCCTGGTCAGTAACGCCGGAATCGGCCAGCGCTGGGTGGCCGGGAAATGGCTGCTGGGCTACAACACCTTTTACGACAACCTGCTGGATGAGAACCTGCAGCGTGCCGGGCTGGGTGCGGAGGTGTGGGGAGAAAATCTGCGGCTGTCGGCTAACTACTATCAGCCTTTTGCCAGCTGGCGCGACAGCTCTGACGTCCAGGAGCAGCGCATGGCGCGGGGATATGACGTTACCGCCAAAGCCTGGCTGCCGTGGTTTCATCACCTGAACACCAGCGTCAGCGTCGAGCAGTATTTTGGCGAAAACGTCGACCTCTTCAACAGCGGAACTGGCTATCACAACCCGGTAGCGGTCAATCTCGGGCTTAACTATACCCCCGTGCCGCTGGTGACGCTGACCGCCGGGCATAAGCAGGGCGAAAGTGGTGAGAGCCAGAATAACCTCGGGCTGAAGCTTAACTACCGCTTCGGCGTGCCGCTGGTGAAGCAGCTCTCCGCCGGGGAAGTCGCCGCCACGCGTTCCCTGCGCGGTAGCCGCTATGACTCCCCCGAGCGCAACAGCCTGCCGGTGATGGAATTTCGCCAGCGAAAAACGCTCTCCGTCTGGCTGGCAACCCCGCCGTGGGACCTGAAGGGGGGCGAAACCGTTATGCTGAAGCTACAGGTGCGCAGCACCCACGGCATCCGCCAGATCCACTGGCAGGGTGATACCCAGGCCTTAAGCCTGACGTCACCGGGGAAAAGTAACAGCACCGACGGCTGGAGCGTGATTATGCCGGCCTGGAATGACGGCGAGGGGTCGACAAACCGTTGGCATCTTTCGGCGGTGGTGGAAGATGAGAAGGGCCAGCGCGTCTCGTCCAATGAGATCACGCTTGCTGTGGTGCAGCCGCTGGCCGCATTACCTGACGACGACCCGCGCTGGAAGCTGCTGCCGGATGAGTAATGCTTAAAAAATGCGTTCCTGATGGACCCACACCGCGGCTTCAACGCGGGATTTTAGCTTCATTTTCTTCAGCATATGCTTCACGTGCACTTTGACCGTGCTTTCGGTGATATCCAGACGGCGGGCGATCATTTTGTTCGGCAGGCCCTGAGCGATCAGTTTAAGAATATCGCGTTCGCGCGGCGTTAACTGGCTGACGTCACGGTCAGACGTGGCGCGGTTCGCCCGCAGGCTGGCGGCCAGCACCGGCGTCAGGGCCTCGCTCAGCACCATCTCGCCTGCGGCCGCCTGCTGCAGCGCCTTCAGCAGGTCTTCCGGCTCCATATCCTTCAGCAGATAGCCATCCGCGCCGCGCTTCAGCGCCGTGACCACATCCTCTTCGTGATTGGAGACGCTAAAGACCACCACGCGACCGGAAAGGGATTTCTCGCGCAGCTTGTCGAGCGTTTCCAGACCGTTCATGCCGGGCATGTTGAGATCGAGCAGGATCAGATCGGGATCGAGGGATTCGGCAAGCTCAATGCCCTGTTCACCGTTACTGGCTTCGCCAACCACGGTAATATCGGGTGCCATGCTGACCAGCTGTTTTACGCCAGTACGCAGCATCGGATGGTCGTCGATCAACAGGATGGATGCCGGTTCCTGATTAGTCATGGGTTTCTCCTTGAGCAGTTGTAAGCGGTTTTTCGGGAATGAAGGTGACCACGACTTCCGTGCCCCCCGTCTCTCTCCGGCGAACCTGGCAATCACCGCGCAGGCTTTGGGCGCGGTCTCGCATAATGATTAAACCGTAGTGGTTAGTGCGTTCGGCGTTTTCCGGCACGCCGCGGCCGTTGTCGTAAACCGTCAACCTGACCTGGTTAGCGTGCTGGCTGACGGTAACCGTAACCGCAGTCGCTTCAGCGTGTTTAAGCACGTTGCTCAGTGCTTCGCGGGCGATCTGCAGCAGATGAATCGCCTGATGGGAAGGGACAAACCGCGGGGGGAGCTGGTAATCCAGCTTCACCGGGAAGCCCAGCCGGGCGCTAAATTCCTGGCAGCTGGATTCCAGCGCCGGGCGCAGGCCCGGCTCGGTCAGCTGCAGGCGGAAGGTGGTCAGCAGCTCGCGCAGCTGTACCCAGGAGGTGTTCAGCTCGTTGCGGATCTGGCTCAGCAGCTGTTTATTGCTTTCCGGCATCTCCGCGTCCTGCATCTGCAGGCAGCTCACCTGCATTTTCATACAGGAGAGCGACTGGGCGATAGAATCGTGGAGCTCGCGGGCAATGGTCGCACGCTCTTCCATGACGATCAGCTGCTGCTGCTTTTCCTGATGTCGGTCAAGCGCCAGCGTGGCCGTTAGCTGTTCAACCAACGTATCAACCAGCTGCTGCTGGTCATGGCTCAGATGGCGCCCGGCTGGCAGCGTTGCCAGCAGAATACCGTACTGGGTATGGCTGTCCGTCAGCCGCCACTTCAGGGTAGTTCCGCCAGACGTCTGCAGCGGCAGGCCGCGCGGGCACAGGTGACAGCCTTTATCATCGCAGGACATGTCGGACTGACAGGTAAACTCCTGATGATTATCTTCATCTTCCACATCGTAAACCCGCAGCTCCAGATCATGCAGCAGGGTCAGATTTTGCAGGCCGTTCAGCACCGGCGAAAGGCGTTCACATAACGGCACCTGCATGTGCAGCCGACGGTTGGCCTGCCACAGGAAGGAGAGGATTTCGTTTTTCTGCTCCAGCCCGGCCGTTTTTTCCTGCACGCGCTGCTCCAGCACCGCATAGCTTTCAGAGAGCTCCGCCGACATGGTGTTCAGTGCCTGGCCGAGCATGGCCATCTCGTTGCGACCGCTGATGTGCGTACGCTGGGTAAAATCTCTGTTCGTCACGGCGCGCGCCATCGCCAGCAGCTGTTTCCACGGATTCAGCAGCCGCGCCCGGAGCCAGATAATGGTGAAGATCAGCAGCAGGCCCATAAACAGCGCCATGGCACGGTGTACCATCACCACCCGGTCGATGCGTAATTCGGTGGTTTGGTCGAAAGAGGAGACCAGCGCGTCAATGCGGGATACGAAACCCGCTACGTCCTGCGCAACGGTTTCGGCGCTGCGCGCCTGTTTCAGGCCGGGTTCCAGCTGGGTGTGCCAGTAGCCCTGCAGGGCTTTAAGCTGAGATTGCTGGCCGGCGCGGATGGCGGCGTTTTCCAGTTCAGGGCTGAAGGCCGTGCGCTCCATTTCATCAATCAAGGGCCGATCGTCCTGCGTCAGGGGGACCGACGCCAGCAGACGATAACTCTGCATGCGTAGCGAGCCTGCCTCGTTGATGGCATGTGCATTACCCTGTACTCCCTGTACCAGCCAGCCGGAAATCGCCATGCCAGTCACGCCAAGGGCGGTAGACAGCAAAACAATCAGGGCTAACTGATTCACGAGAGTCAGCGGTGATAAACATCTTTTTAACATAGAGTTGCCGGGCTCCTGACGTGGCCTGCTTGCAGGAATGGCGTTATTCTGGTGCATACCCTGGAGTATACCCATACCAATAAAGGATTACCCCTAAATTGCCAACGGAGTATAGGCGAAGAAGCGGTGGTAGCAAGGAACCGTCAGTACAGTGAAAAACCACGTCTTTTTTACCGAATTATTCTACTCACTAAGGATAAGCCCTTTTTTTGCGCCGCAAATCCCCGAACTTTTCCTTTGATTTATATCAACTTACCGCCGCCCTAAAACCCTAATGTTTGCAGCATCATTCGAGAATCAGAGGTGTCTATGAGTCACTCATCCGCTCCCGAAAGGGAAAATGGTGCCGTTATTACAGACTGGCGTCCAGAGGATCCGGCGTTCTGGCAACAGCGCGGCCATCGTGTAGCAAGCCGGAATCTGTGGATTTCCGTTCCGTGTCTGCTGTTAGCGTTTTGCGTATGGATGTTGTTTAGCGCGGTCGCGGTAAACCTGCCGAAAGTTGGGTTTACGTTTACGACCGATCAGCTGTTTATGTTGACCGCATTGCCGTCGCTGTCTGGCGCGCTGCTGCGTGTTCCATACGCGTTTATGGTGCCGGTTTTCGGCGGCCGCCGCTGGACGGCGTTCAGTACGGGCATCATGATCGTCCCTTGCGTGTGGCTTGGCTTCGCGGTGCAGGATACCTCCACCCCGTTCAGCGTGTTCGTGATTATCTCCCTGCTGTGCGGTTTTGCGGGGGCTAACTTTGCCTCCAGCATGGCGAACATCAGCTTCTTCTTCCCGAAAGCGAAGCAGGGCGGCGCGCTGGGCATTAACGGCGGTCTGGGCAACATGGGCGTGAGCGTGATGCAGCTGATTGCGCCGCTGGCGATCTCTGTTTCTATTTTTGCCGCCTTCGGCGGCGGTGGCGTCGAGCAGGCGGATGGTTCTTCCCTCTACCTGCAGAACGCGGCCTGGATTTGGGTTCCGTTCCTGGTGGTCTTCACCCTGGCAGCCTGGTTCTTTATGAACGATCTGAGCGCGTCGAAGGCCTCTTTGAGCGAGCAGCTGCCGGTGCTGAAGCGTGGACACCTCTGGGTGATGGCGCTGCTGTATCTGGCTACCTTCGGTTCGTTTATCGGCTTCTCAGCAGGCTTTGCGATGCTGTCGAAAACCCAGTTCCCGGACGTGCAGATCCTGCAGTTCGCCTTCTTCGGCCCGTTCATTGGCGCACTGGCGCGCTCGCTGGGCGGTATGATCTCTGACCGTCTGGGCGGTACCCGCGTGACGCTGGTGAACTTTATTGTGATGGCGGTCTTCTGCGCGCTGCTGTTCCTGACGCTGCCTGCTGACGGGCTGGGCGGTAGCTTCATCGCCTTCTTCGCCGTGTTTATGGTGCTGTTCCTGACCGCCGGACTGGGGAGTGCTTCCACCTTCCAGATGATCTCCGTGATCTTCCGCAAGCTGACGATGGATCGCGTGAAAGCGCAGGGTGGAAGCGAAGAGCAGGCCATGCGTGAAGCGGCGACAGATACGGCTGCGGCGCTGGGCTTTATCTCTGCGATTGGCGCCATTGGCGGCTTCTTTATCCCGAAAGCGTTCGGTATCTCGCTGGACCTGACCGGCTCTCCGGCAGGCGCCATGAAAGTCTTCCTCGTCTTCTATATCGCCTGCGTTGTGATTACGTGGCTGGTATATGGCCGTAATACCAAGAAAAATAAGTAAGTGTGATTATCCGTTTGCGCGGCCTTCGGGCCGCGTTTTTTTTGATCGAATAATAGTTACAACATACTGAAAGCTTTTACAGCAGTCGTCTGCGGGTAACATTGTGATCGCCATCGCGTTGCAGGCAGGTCTACCCCTTAATACCTGAGATGTTAAATTTTGCCCGGGTTATTGTACGATGAATGGAAAATGTCTTTATAAATCATTTATTTATTCATTTTAAAAATATACCGCTTTGGTGGTATTTAGTCTAACCCCTCCTTTTAAAGTCCCTCTTCGTCTTGATCGTTATCAATTCTCCTCCTCTTTCAGGGCGTTACCTTCGCTGCAAATCAGCAATGTCGATTTAGAGAGCCACAGGCTCCATACAGGAGATACCCGATGAGCAAATTTTTGGACCGGTTTCGCTACTTCAAACAGAAGGGTGAAACGTTTGCCGATGGGCACGGCCAGGTTCTGGATACCAACCGGGACTGGGAAGACGGTTACCGCCAGCGCTGGCAGCATGACAAAGTCGTCCGTTCTACCCACGGCGTAAACTGCACTGGCTCATGTAGCTGGAAGATTTTCGTTAAAAACGGTCTGGTGACCTGGGAAATGCAGCAGACCGACTATCCGCGTACCCGCCCGGATATGCCAAACCACGAACCGCGCGGCTGCCCGCGTGGCGCCAGCTACTCCTGGTATCTCTACAGCGCTAACCGTCTGAAATACCCGCTGATGCGTAAGCGCCTGATGAAAATGTGGCGTGAAGCGAAAGTGCAGCACAGCGATCCGGTGGATGCCTGGGCGTCCATCATTGAGGACGCCGACAAAGCGAAAAGCTTCAAGCAGGCTCGCGGTCGCGGTGGCTTCGTTCGCTCTTCCTGGAAAGAGGTGAACGAGCTGATTGCCGCCTCCAACGTCTACACCGTCAAAACCTACGGTCCTGACCGCGTGGCGGGCTTCTCGCCAATCCCGGCGATGTCGATGGTCTCTTACGCCTCCGGGGCTCGCTATCTGTCACTTATCGGCGGTACCTGCCTGAGCTTCTACGACTGGTACTGTGACCTGCCGCCTGCGTCTCCGCAGACCTGGGGCGAGCAGACCGATGTGCCGGAATCCGCGGACTGGTACAACTCAAGCTACATCATCGCCTGGGGCTCTAACGTACCGCAGACCCGTACCCCGGACGCGCACTTCTTTACCGAAGTTCGTTACAAAGGGACCAAAACCGTTGCGGTCACCCCGGACTACGCCGAAATCGCCAAGCTTTGCGACCTGTGGCTGGCGCCGAAACAGGGTACCGACGCCGCGATGGCGATGGCGATGGGCCACGTCATGCTGCGTGAATTCCATCTCGACAAGCCAAGCCAGTACTTTACCGACTACGTGCGTCGCTACACCGACATGCCGATGCTGGTGATGCTGGAAGAGCGTGAGGGCTACTATGCCGCGGGCCGCACGCTGCGCGCTGCCGATCTGGTGGATTCGCTGGGCCAGGAAAATAACCCTGAGTGGAAAACCGTTGCGTACAACAGCAACGGCGAGCTGGTAGCGCCAAACGGCTCTATCGGCTTCCGCTGGGGCGAGAAGGGCAAGTGGAATCTTGAGCAACGCAACGGCACCACCGGCGAAGAGACGGAGCTGCGTCTGAGCATGCTGGGCAGCCAGGACGAGATTGCCGAGGTCGGCTTCCCGTACTTTGGCGGTGAAGGTTCCGAGCACTTTAACAAGGTCGAACTGAAAAACGTTCTGATGCACAAGCTGCCGGTTAAGCGCCTGCAGCTGGCCGACGGCTCAACTGCACTCGTCACCACCGTTTATGACCTGACCATGGCGAACTACGGCCTGGAGCGCGGTCTGAACGATGAAAACTGCGCAACCGGCTATGACGACGTGAAGGCGTACACCCCGGCCTGGGCCGAGCAGATCACCGGCGTACCGCGCGCGCAGATCGTTCGTATTGCCCGCGAGTTTGCGGAAAACGCCGACAAGACCCACGGTCGCTCCATGATCATCGTCGGCGCTGGTCTGAACCACTGGTATCACCTCGATATGAACTATCGCGGTCTGATCAACATGCTGATCTTCTGCGGCTGCGTTGGTCAGAGCGGCGGCGGCTGGGCGCACTACGTGGGCCAGGAAAAACTGCGCCCGCAGACCGGCTGGCAGCCGCTGGCGTTTGCCCTCGACTGGCAGCGTCCGGCACGCCACATGAACAGCACCTCCTACTTCTATAACCACTCCAGCCAGTGGCGCTACGAAACGGTCACCGCGCAGGAGCTGCTGTCGCCGATGGCGGATAAATCCCGCTACAGCGGCCACCTGATTGACTTCAACGTGCGCGCTGAGCGTATGGGCTGGCTGCCTTCTGCGCCGCAGCTGGGCACTAACCCGCTGCGCATTGCACAAGAGGCGAAGCAGGCAGGGATGTCCCCGGTGGATTACACCGTGAAATCACTGAAGGATGGCTCAATCCGCTTCGCGGCAGAACAGCCTGAAAACGGTAAAAACCATCCGCGTAACCTGTTCATCTGGCGCTCCAACCTGCTGGGCTCGTCCGGTAAAGGTCACGAGTACATGCTGAAATACCTGCTCGGTACCGAAAACGGTATTCAGGGGAAAGATCTCGGCAAGCAGGGCGGCGTGAAGCCGGAAGAGGTGGAGTGGAAAGATAACGGTCTCGACGGCAAGCTGGATCTGGTGGTGACCCTCGACTTCCGTCTGTCCAGCACCTGCCTGTACTCCGACATTGTGCTGCCAACTGCGACCTGGTACGAAAAAGACGATATGAATACCTCGGATATGCATCCGTTTATTCATCCGCTGTCTGCCGCCGTTGACCCGGCGTGGGAATCGAAAAGCGACTGGGATATCTACAAAGACATCGCGAAGAAATTCTCCGAAGTCTGTGTGGGGCACCTGGGCAAAGAGACCGACGTGGTGACGCTGCCAATCCAGCACGACTCCGCCGCCGAGCTGGCGCAGCCGCTGGACGTGAAGGACTGGAAAAAAGGCGAATGCGACCTGATCCCGGGCGTAACCGCGCCGCACATCATTCCGGTTGAACGCGACTACCCGGCGACCTACGAGCGCTTTACCTCTATCGGCCCGCTGATGGAGAAAATCGGTAACGGCGGGAAAGGGATCGCCTGGAACACCCAGAGCGAAATGGACCTGCTGCGCAAGCTCAATTACACCAAAGCGGACGGCCCGGCGAAAGGCCAGCCAATGCTAAACACGGCGATTGATGCGGCAGAGATGATCCTGACCCTGGCCCCGGAAACCAACGGCCACGTGGCGGTGAAAGCCTGGGCGGCACTGAGCGAGTTCACCGGCCGCGACCATACGCACCTGGCGACGAATAAAGAGGAAGAGAAAATCCGCTTCCGCGATATTCAGGCGCAGCCGCGCAAGATCATCTCCAGCCCGACCTGGTCAGGTCTGGAAGATGAGCATGTGTCCTATAACGCGGGCTACACCAACGTTCACGAGCTTATCCCGTGGCGCACCCTGTCCGGCCGTCAGTCGCTGTATCAGGATCACCAGTGGATGCGCGACTTCGGCGAAAGCCTGCTGGTGTATCGTCCGCCAATCGACACCCGCTCCGTGAAAGCGGTGATGGGCGCGAAATCCAACGGTAACCCGGAGAAGGCGCTGAACTTCCTGACGCCGCACCAGAAGTGGGGTATCCACTCCACCTACAGCGACAACCTGCTGATGCTGACCCTGTCTCGCGGCGGTCCGATTGTCTGGATGAGCGAAACGGACGCCAAAGATCTGGGTATTGAAGATAACGACTGGATCGAAGTGTTCAACAGCAACGGCGCCCTGACGGCGCGTGCGGTGGTGAGCCAGCGTGTACCGGCCGGGATGACCATGATGTACCACGCGCAGGAGCGTATCGTTAACCTGCCGGGGTCAGAAATTACTGAGCAGCGCGGCGGTATTCACAACTCCGTGACGCGTATTACGCCGAAGCCGACCCACATGATCGGTGGCTATGCGCAGCTGGCCTACGGCTTTAACTACTACGGCACCGTAGGATCGAACCGCGATGAGTTCGTGGTGGTACGTAAGATGAAGAACATTAACTGGTTAGACGGCGAAGGTAATGACCAGGTACAGGAGAGCGTAAAATGAAAATTCGTTCACAAGTCGGCATGGTGCTGAATCTGGATAAATGCATCGGCTGCCACACCTGCTCGGTCACCTGTAAAAACGTCTGGACCAGCCGTGAAGGTATGGAGTACGCCTGGTTCAACAACGTGGAGAGCAAGCCGGGCACCGGCTTCCCGACCGACTGGGAAAACCAGGAGAAGTGGAAGGGCGGCTGGATCCGTAAAATTAACGGCAAGCTGCAGCCGCGCATGGGCAACCGCGCGATGCTGCTGGGTAAAATCTTCGCTAACCCGCACCTGCCGGGCATCGAGGATTACTACGAGCCGTTTGATTACGACTACCAGAACCTGCACAACGCGCCGGAAAGCAAACACCAGCCGATCGCCCGTCCTCGCTCGCTTATCACCGGTCAGCGCATGGATAAGATTACCAGCGGTCCAAACTGGGAAGAGATTCTGGGCGGCGAGTTCGAGAAACGCGCCAAAGACCAGAACTTCGAGAACATGCAGAAGGCGATGTACGGCCAGTTCGAAAATACCTTCATGATGTATCTGCCGCGCCTGTGCGAGCACTGCCTCAACCCGGCGTGCGTGGCGACCTGCCCAAGCGGCGCCATCTACAAGCGTGAAGAAGACGGCATCGTGCTGATCGACCAGGACAAGTGCCGCGGCTGGCGCATGTGCATCACCGGCTGCCCGTACAAAAAAATCTACTTCAACTGGAAGAGCGGTAAATCAGAGAAGTGCATCTTCTGCTACCCGCGTATCGAAGCCGGTATGCCGACCGTTTGCTCTGAGAGCTGCGTGGGCCGTATTCGCTACCTCGGCGTGCTGCTGTACGACGCGGACGCGATTGAAAATGCCGCGAGCACCGAGAACGAGAAAGATCTGTACCAGCGTCAGCTGGACGTGTTCCTCGATCCGAACGATCCGAAGGTGATTGAGCAGGCGCTGAAAGACGGCATTCCGCAGAGCGTCATCGACGCGGCGCAGCAGTCTCCGGTGTACAAAATGGCGATGGACTGGAAGCTGGCCCTGCCGCTGCACCCGGAATACCGCACCCTGCCGATGGTCTGGTACGTGCCGCCGCTGTCACCGATTCAGTCTGCCGCTGACGCGGGCGAACTGGGCAGCAACGGCATTCTGCCGGACGTGGAAAGCCTGCGTATCCCGGTTCAGTACCTGGCTAACCTGCTGACCGCGGGGGATACCCAGCCGGTACTGCTGGCGCTGAAACGTATGCTGGCGATGCGTCACTTCAAACGTGCGGAAACCGTTGACGGCGTTAACGATACCCGCGCGCTGGAAGAGGTGGGCCTGACCGAAGCGCAGGCGCAGGAGATGTACCGCTACCTCGCGATTGCCAACTACGAAGACCGTTTCGTGGTGCCGAGCAGCCACCGCGAGCTGGCCCGCGAGGCCTTCCCGGAGAAAAATGGCTGCGGCTTTACCTTCGGTGACGGTTGCCACGGGTCTGACAGCAAATTCAACCTGTTCAACAGCCGCCGCATCGACGCTATGGATGTGACCAGCAAAACGGAGCCGCACCAATGATTGAACTCGTCATTGTTTCGCGTCTGCTCGAGTACCCGGATGCTGCGCTTGCGCAGCATCAGCAGGAACTCTTTGATGCACTCGCGTCATCTGAAAACCTGGACAAAGAGGACGCCCAGCGGCTTGGCGTTTTCCTCCGCGATATGCTGGCGCGCGACCTTCTGGATGCCCAGGCGGACTATAGCCAGCTGTTTGACCGCGGGCGCGCGACATCGCTGCTGCTGTTTGAACACGTTCACGGGGAATCCCGCGACCGCGGTCAGGCGATGGTGGACCTGATGGCCCAGTACGAGCAGCACGGCCTGCAGCTCGACAGCCGCGAGCTGCCGGATCACTTGCCGCTGTACCTTGAGTATCTGGCACAGCTGCCGAAAGAAGAGGCGCTCGGCGGTCTGCAGGACATCGCACCGATTCTGGCGCTGCTCGGCGCGCGTCTTCAGCAGCGCGAGAGCCGCTATGCGGTACTGTTCGACCTGCTGGTGAAGCTGGCTAACGCCTCTGTAGACAGTGAAAAAGTGGCGGAGAAAATCGCGGATGAAGCCCGCGACGATACCCCGCAGGCGCTGGATGCGGTCTGGGAAGAAGAGCAGGTGAAATTCTTTGCTGACCAGAACTGCGGGGAGTCTGAAATCTCGGCTCACCAGCGTCGTTTTGCCGGCGCGGTTGCCCCGCAATATTTGAATATCTCTAACGGAGGACGGCACTAATGCACTTCCTGAATATGTTCTTCTTTGACATTTACCCGTATATCGCGGGCACCGTGTTCCTGGTGGGAAGCTGGCTGCGTTATGACTACGGCCAGTACACCTGGCGTGCTGCCTCCAGCCAGATGCTGGATCGTAAGGGGATGCACGTCGCGTCTAACCTGTTCCACATCGGGATCCTGGGGATTTTTGCTGGTCACTTTCTGGGGATGCTTACGCCGCACTGGATGTACGAAGCGTGGCTGCCGATTGAGGTGAAGCAGAAGATGGCGATGATCGCCGGCGGTGCCTGCGGCGTGATGACCCTTGTAGGTGGCCTGCTGCTGCTGAAGCGTCGTCTGTTCAGCCCGCGCGTGCGTGCGACCACTACCGCAGCGGACATCCTGATCCTCTCCCTGCTGATGGTGCAGTGCGCGCTGGGCCTGCTGACCATTCCGTTCTCGGCGCAGCATATGGACGGCAGTGAGATGATGAAGCTGGTGGGCTGGGCGCAGTCCGTGGTGACCTTCCACGGCGGAGCGTCTGAGCACCTGGACGGCGTGGCGTTTATCTTCCGCGTTCACCTGGTGCTGGGGATGACGCTGTTTGTGCTGTTCCCGTTCTCCCGCCTGGTGCACATCTGGAGCGCGCCGGTGGAGTACCTGACGCGCAAATACCAGATTGTGCGTGCCCGCCGCTAATTCAGCGTTTTGATACTCACCCCGCATTCGCGGGGTTTTTTTTCGCCCCAGCCCAGGTTATTGCCCGCCGCAGCAAACAGGATCAACGCGCCGCCCGCCAGCTGCGTCAGGTTCAGCGAGTGTCCGAACACCAGGTTATCGACAACAATCGCCACCACCGGATAGATAAACGACAGGGAACCGGTTATGGGGGTAGGCAGCTTCTGAATCGCGCTATACAGCAGCTGGTACATTATGCCGGTATGGACGATGCCGAGCGTAAGCAGGATCGGCCAGGGGAAATCACCGGAAAAAGTCGGCAGGCTGGCAAACGGCAGAAGCATCACGACGCCCGTCAGCACCTGAATAAAGGCAATATGCTGCGGTGCGATGGTTTTCAGTTTGCGCGCAATGATTGCCGTCAGCGCGTAGAAGAAGGCCGCGGCCATGGCCAGACCGATACCGGTGAGCCATTCAGTGCCGTGGGCACCGGTCAGTTCGCTGGAGAGCAGTATTACCACACCGCCAAAGGCGAGGAACAACCAGCCCCATTTCGCCAGGCTGACGCGCTCGCCTAAAAACATCCCCATCAGGACCAGCATAAACGGCTGTGTGTTATAGACCACGGTAGAGAGGCCAATAGAGATGCGTTCATAGGCTGCGAAGAGCAGCAGCCAGTTCACTACTAAAGCCACACCGCCGAGAATCGCCAGCAGCAGCGTGGTGCGGGTAAGGGGACTAAAGGGCTTTTGACTTACCCGGATAAAAATAAAAAGCGCCATTGCCCCAATAAGGCAGCGCCAGAACACCACTTCCGTTACCGGCAGACCGCTGAGCAAAACAAACGCCCCGATAGAGCCGGAAATTAACATCGCCAGGCTCATTTGCCAGACGCCTTTATGGAAATCGCGCATCATCCACCTCCTGATTGAATGACGCTATTGTCGAAAAATGCTGTCGGGTTTTACAGGGGTGATATAAGGTTGAAAGTGTTAACTGCTTTTTAAAATTAGGTGAAACGAGTGGAATACCTTATTGATGATATCGACCGGCAAATTTTATCCTGCCTGGTAGAAGATGCGCGCATGTCTTTGAAGGTGCTCAGTGGCCGCATCGGCCTGACCTCCCCCAGCACGGCAGAACGTCTGAAGCGGCTGGAAGAGCGGGGCGTGATTCAGGGATATGGTGCGCGGGTGAACCTGGCCGCGCTGGGGTATACGCTGCAGGCGCTGGTGCGCGTGCGGCCTCTGCCGGGGCTGTTGCATAAGGTGGATAAATACATTCAGGCGATGCCGGAGTGTATTGAGAGCGACAAGGTGACCGGGGAAGACTGCTTTGTGATTAGGCTGGTGGTGCGATCGATAGAGCAACTGGATGCGCTGCTGGACGGGCTGGCGGAGCATGCCCAGTGTAATACGTCGATTGTGAAGAGTTCGCCGGTGAAGCGCCGGTTGCCGCCGATGTAGATTTCTGTTGCCGGGTGGCGGCTGCGCCTTACCCGGCCTGCGAAGGCGGACGCGGTTTAGTTTTAAAATGATTTTTAAGGTTATTCGGGAAATGATGGTGGTGGGGGAAGGATTCGAACCTTCGAAGTCGATGACGGCAGATTTACAGTCTGCTCCCTTTGGCCGCTCGGGAACCCCACCAGGGGTAATTCAAATTTTGAGGTCGTGCTGAGAAATGGTGGTGGGGGAAGGATTCGAACCTTCGAAGTCGATGACGGCAGATTTACAGTCTGCTCCCTTTGGCCGCTCGGGAACCCCACCACGGGGTAATGCTTTTAACTGGCCTGCTTCCTGCTGGAAGCGGGGCGCATCATATCAAATGAGACGCCCCTGTAAAGCATTCCTTTAGGGAAATGAAGTTGTTTGCCTGCTTTTTATCCGTAAAGGCGCAAAGCTAATCAATTCATTTTCCGAAAGATTAAAGAATGATGGTTCTGTTACCGTAGACAAAGACACGCTGCGCCAGCACCTGATACAGGGCACGACTTAGTACGTTCTTTTCAACGTCACGTCCGGCGCGCATCATATCTTCCGCGGTATAAGTGTGATCCACGTGAATCACGTCCTGCATGATGATTGGGCCTTCGTCCAGATTATCATTCACGTAGTGTGCGGTAGCGCCAATGATCTTCACGCCTCGCTCGTACGCCTGATGGTATGGGCGGGCGCCAATGAAGGCCGGCAGGAACGAGTGGTGGATGTTGATAATCTTGTTCGGGAAACGCGCCACGAAGGAAGGCGTCAGCACGCGCATATATTTCGCCAGCACCACGTAGTCCGGGTTATGCGCTTCAATGGCAGCAGCCATCAGGTTGTCGTGTTCTTCACGTGTATGGCCTTCATGGCTCACCAGCTCAAACGGAATATCAAAACGCTCAACCAGCGTGCGCAGGGTTTCGTGGTTACCGATAACAGCGGCGATTTCCACGTCCAGACCGCCGTAATTGGCCTTCATCAATAGATCGCCCAGGCAGTGAGCCTCTTTTGTCACCAGAATCACAATGCGACGACGGCCCGCTGGATTCAGCTCACGCACGGAACCTTCCGGCAGCGCGCTGTCCAGATCGGCCAGCAGGGTGGTGTCGTTGAAAATGCCTTCCAGCTCGGTGCGCATGAAGAAGCGACCGGTACGGTGGTCAACGAACTCGTTGTTCTGCACGATATTCAGTTCATGCTTGTAGCAAATGTTGGTAATTCGTGCGATCAGCCCTTTTTGATCGGGACAGATAGTGCGCAGAACTTTACGTTGTAATGATTGCATCGCCGGGAAATCCTGTTTGTATTTGCGAAGTCTGGGTTGTCAGGCGTTACTGCCCGCAACACTTTTTGAATTTTTTTCCTGAACCACAAGGGCAGGGATCGTTACGACCAAACTGTGGGCGCGTACCGTCAATATAATACCATTGCCCGCTTTCCTTTAAGAACCGGGAACGCTCGATAATGGCGCCAGGCCTGGCGTTCTCGGTAAAACGGGCAACAAAGCTGACAAAGCCTTCGTCGTCGTGGCTGCCTGGTGACGATTCAAACACGGTAAGCCCAAGCCAGTGGGTGTTGGCGAACCCGGTTTCGATCTCCTGTCTGAAATCGGCGGCGTGGCAGGACGGGTGCCAGGTTTTTATCAGGTAGTCTGCGTCTTTGATCACAAAAGCAGTATACCGTGAACGCATGAGGTGTGACGGGTCCGGTGCAACCTGATTGCCAGAAAGATATCGCTGGCAACATAGGCTATACTCCAGAGCGCTACCACAAGGGCAGAGTTGAGACACGATTCTCTTCCTGGAAAAAAATAAGGGCGTAAAACGCTTCGGGTAGCACTATGTTAACTGAGCAGTTGCGTTGACGCTATGTCAGGAATCCAGGGGAAGTAAAACAGGGCTAATGAGAAAGGTTAAAATTGGACTGGCGCTGGGCTCAGGTGCAGCCCGCGGATGGTCTCATATCGGCGTGATTAATGCCTTAAACAAAATGGGTGTTGACGTTGATATCGTTGCAGGATGTTCAATAGGATCGCTGGTCGGCTCCGCTTACGCGTGCGGCAAACTCCCTGAACTCGAAACCTGGGTACGCTCCTTTAGTTACTGGGACGTGCTACGTCTGATGGATCTCTCCTGGCAGCGCGGTGGGCTGTTGCGCGGTGAACGCGTCTTTAACCAGTTCCGCCGGGTGATGCCTCTCGAAGATTTTACTGACTGCCGGATGCCTTTTGGCGCCGTCGCGACGAATCTCAGCACAGGCCGTGAACTCTGGCTGACCGAAGGGGATATTCACCTTGCGGTGCGTGCTTCATGCAGTATTCCAGGGCTTATGGCGCCTGTGCCCCATAACGGCTACTGGCTTGTCGATGGTGGCGTCGTGAACCCGGTTCCCATCTCTCTGACGCGTGCCATGGGGGCCGACATCGTCATCGCCGTGGATTTGCAGCACGATGCTCATCTGATGCAGCAAGACCTTATGCCGGTCAATCTCCAGGGCGAAAGTGCCGAAGTCGAAAAGCTTGCCTGGCATGAGCGCCTGCGCGGAAGAATCGGGCGTATGACCGCACGGCGATCGGTTGCCGCGCCGACGGCCATGGAAATCATGACCACCTCAATTCAGGTTCTTGAAAATCGCCTCAAACGTAACCGTATGGCCGGCGATCCACCGGATATTCTTATTCAGCCTTACTGTCCGCAAATCTCTACCCTTGATTTCCATCGGGCTGAGGCCGCCATCGCAGCGGGCTCGCTAGCCGTCGAAAAGAAAATAGACGAGTTGCTGCCGTTTGTGCGAACAGCACGTTAAGCACCTTTTTTTGACTACTTCAGCAAAATCTGACAGGCGATAGTGCCGATAGCATGCCACTATTTAGTAACTGTCAGCCAGGGGAGGAACCATGACGCAGCCATTGGCCGGAAAACACATTTTGATTGTTGAAGACGAGCCCGTTTTCCGATCTCTACTGGATTCGTGGTTATCCTCGCTGGGAGCAAACACTTTACTGGCCGAAGATGGTGTCGACGCGCTGGAAAAAATGACCGGTATGACGCCCGATCTGATGATTTGCGACATCGCGATGCCGCGAATGAATGGGCTGAAACTGGTTGAACATCTGCGCAACGAGGGTGACCAGATGCCCATTCTGGTGATCTCCGCGACTGAGAATATGGCGGATATTGCCAAAGCATTACGTCTTGGCGTTCAGGATATTCTGCTTAAACCCGTCAAAGATCTGAGCCGGCTACGTGAAACGGTATTAGCGTGCCTTTATCCGAATATGTTTAATTCCCGTGTTGAGGAAGAGGAACGCCTTTTTCAGGACTGGGACGCGCTGGTGAGTAATCCGCCAGCGGCGGCGAAATTGCTGCAAGAGCTTCAGCCTCCCGTTCAGCAAACTATTTCCCACTGCCGCGTAAATTATCGCCAGCTGGTGGCGGCCGATCAGCCTGGGCTGGTGCTGGATATTGCACCTCTGTCTGATTCTGACCTCGCATTTTATTCTCTGGACGTAACCCGGGCAGGGGATAATGGCGTATTAGCTGCGTTGTTACTTCGTGCGCTCTTTAATGGATTATTGCAGGAACAGTTATCACATCAGGGACAACGGCTCCCTGAGTTAGGCAGTTTACTCAAACAGGTAAACCAGCTTTTTCGTCAGGCTAATTTACCCGGACAGTTCCCGCTGCTGGTTGGTTATTACCATAGCGGTTTAAAGAATCTTATCCTCGTTTCAGCAGGTCTCAACGCGTCATTGAATACCGGGGAGCACCATATTCAGGTGAGTAACGGTGTGCCGCTTGGAACACTGGGAACGGCGTATCTCAATCAAATTAGCCATCGCTGTTCTTCCTGGCAGTGCCAAATTTGGGGTGCCGGGGGAAGGCTACGCTTAATGTTGTCCACGGAATAAGCAATTGGATCTTAATTTTAAGATTGCTTTACCTGTGTTTTCTCGGGAGTGCTACTATCGCTGCCCAGATTCATGCGTATTTGTCCTAATTGATCGGCAACGCGTTCTTTTCAGACCCGGACTGCGGGGCGAGGCTGATATACTCAACGCGTTATTTATTGCATAAAAGTTCAAAACTTGAACAGCTCAGGAGAATTTGAATGGCTGCCCTAAATTCGAAAGTCAGAAAGGCCGTCATCCCGGTAGCGGGATTGGGGACCAGGATGTTACCAGCAACTAAGGCGATTCCTAAAGAGATGCTGCCTCTGGTTGATAAGCCATTAATCCAGTATGTCGTTAATGAGTGTATCGCGGCCGGCATCACTGAAATTGTGCTGGTTACGCATTCATCTAAAAACTCTATCGAAAACCACTTCGATACAAGTTTTGAACTCGAAGCCATGCTGGAAAAACGCGTTAAGCGTCAGCTGTTAGAAGAAGTTCAGTCTATTTGCCCTCCGCACGTTACCATCATGCAGGTCCGTCAGGGGCTGGCTAAAGGTCTGGGCCACGCGGTTATGTGCGCACACCCGGTTGTGGGTGATGAGCCTGTCGCGGTTATTCTGCCTGACGTTATTCTGGATGAATACGAATCCGATCTTTCCCAGGATAACCTGGCTGAGATGATCCACCGCTTCGACGAAACGGGCTGCAGCCAGATCATGGTTGAGCCTGTTGAAGATGTGACCGCTTACGGTGTTGTTGACTGCAAGGGTGTGAGCCTTGAGCCTGGCGAAAGCGTGCCAATGGTTGGTGTCGTAGAGAAGCCTAAAGCCGACGTAGCGCCGTCTAATCTGGCGGTGGTGGGTCGCTATGTCCTGAGCGCTGAAATCTGGCCTCTGCTGGCGAAAACGCCTCCAGGAGCAGGGGATGAAATCCAGCTGACGGATGCCATTGATATGCTGATCGAGAAAGAGACCGTTGAGGCTTACCACATGAAAGGTAAGAGCCATGACTGCGGTAATAAGCTCGGTTATATGCAGGCGTTCGTTGAATATGGCATTCGCCATAATACGCTGGGTGAAGAATTTAAAGGCTGGCTCAAAGAGAGTATGGGTATTAAGAAATAACCCGGGCGTAAATCTCTGAAACCGGTGTGGCGCTGCCCACCGGTTTTTTTATGCCCATAAAACGCCATCACGAGCCTGTTTGTAAGCAAAACTAAATAGCCGAATAACGCTTTATGACGGAGTGTAAGAGGATGTTTGTGATAAATTGCGGGCAAAAAAAATCCCGCCAGAGGCGGGATTTTTCTGAATTCGGCGTGATTAATCCTTGATCAGGAAGTCATCCAGCTGTTTACCTTGCTCATCCATGGCTTTCTTGATTACAGCAGGAGTACGGCCCTGGCCGGTCCAGGTTTTAGTTTCGCCGTTCTCATCAACATAGCTATATTTAGCAGGACGGGCAGCGCGTTTTGCTTTGGTACCGGTTTTTGCAGCAGCCATGCTGTTCAGCAATTCATTTGGATCGATACCATCAGCAATCAGCATTTCACGATATTGCTGCAGTTTACGCGTACGCTCTTCGATTTCAGCAGCAGCAGCGCTTTCTTCTTCGCGACGTTCATTAACTACAACTTCTAATTTTTCCAGCATTTCTTCGAGCGTTTCAAGGGTACATTCTCTTGCCTGCGCACGAAGAGTACGGATGTTGTTCAGAATTTTAAGTGCTTCGCTCATTGTAGTAATCTCAAACTTATAATGGGGGGTGGTTTGTTGACCTAATAATAGAGCCATAAATTCAGATGTGCAATAGCCAGGAATGTAAGGAATTCAAAAAATACTAAATAAAGCCGCTATTATTAATTACGCTAACTTAAATTTCCTCTTCGACAGTCTCGCTTGTTATCACGATAACCTGCTTAACCCCGTCGCTTGCATCTTTTTTTTGTGACATTTACCGCAGGAATTATAGTTTCGGCGGATAAATATCAGCCTTTTGTATTAGTTCCAGGCTACGGCGCTAAGGCAGGAATAGTTAATAAATAGTGAATTTTAATGAACGCGGATTCCACTATAAAAAGAAGTGTTATGTTTGGCTAACCATATAACCTATTCATCAGCATGACCTCCATTACTCTCTGTTTTAACGGATTATTTTTGCGAAAAGAAGGTGTTTTACACCTTTCAGCACGGCATCGTTTGTGCGGCGTGTCGCTGATGACCAGACAAAATATGGTACAATGAATCATCGGGAATATTACACATTGATTAGGGTTTGACGGCCAATGGCACAACTTTATTTCTACTATTCGGCAATGAATGCCGGTAAATCCACCGCGCTGCTGCAATCCTCATACAATTACCAGGAACGAGGAATGCGTACCGTTGTTTATACTGCTGAAATCGACGATCGCTTCGGTGCAGGGAAGGTGAGTTCCAGAATAGGCCTCTCTTCGCCAGCCAGGCTTTTTAACCCGCAAACTGACCTGCTGGAGGATATCCGCGCTGCGCATGCGTCAGAGCCCATTCACTGCGTTCTGGTTGATGAGAGCCAGTTCCTGACGCGTGAACAGGTGCACGCGCTCTCTGAAGTGGTTGATGAGCTCGATATTCCCGTCCTGTGCTACGGATTGCGTACGGACTTCCGCGGGGAACTGTTTGCCGGAAGCCAGTATCTGCTTGCCTGGTCAGATAAGCTGGTTGAACTGAAAACTATCTGCTTCTGCGGACGCAAGGCCAGCATGGTGCTTCGTCTCGACCAGGCCGGAAAACCTTATGCGGACGGTGAGCAGGTGGTGATTGGCGGCAATGAACGCTATGTGTCGGTCTGTCGTAAGCATTATAAGGAAGCATTGTCCGTAGGCTCGCTCACGGCGATCCAGCACGACAACAGAAAATAATATCTGCTGTTGTTCAGACATAAAAAAACCCGCCACGAAGGCGGGTTTTTTCATCAGGCTGTCAGTTAAGCACTTTTCTTCGCTTTCTTGTCAGCTTTAATGACCGGAGCTTCTGTTTTCACAGCAGCAACGTCACCTTCCTTGAACTCACGACCATAGTAGGTATCCAGCAGGATCTGTTTCAGCTCGGAGATCAGTGGGTAGCGCGGGTTAGCACCAGTACACTGGTCATCGAAGGCATCTTCAGACAGCTTGTCTACGTGAGCGAGGAAGTCAGCTTCCTGAACGCCTGCTTCACGGATAGATTTAGGAATACCCAGTTCAGCTTTCAGGCTTTCCAGCCATGCCAGCAGTTTCTCAATCTTCGCAGCAGTACGGTCGCCCGGTGCGCTCAGACCAAGGTGGTCAGCGATTTCAGCATAACGACGACGCGCTTGCGGACGGTCGTACTGGCTGAAAGCAGTCTGCTTGGTTGGGTTGTCGTTAGCGTTATAACGGATAACGTTGCTGATCAACAGGGCGTTCGCCAGACCGTGAGGAATGTGGAACTGTGAACCCAGCTTGTGCGCCATAGAGTGGCAAACACCCAGGAAGGCGTTCGCAAACGCGATACCAGCGATGGTTGCTGCACTGTGGACACGTTCACGTGCTACAGGGTTTTTAGAACCTTCGTTGTAGGATGCTGGCAGGTTTTCTTTCAGCAGTTTCAGAGCCTGCAGAGCCTGACCGTCAGAGAACTCAGACGCCAGTACAGAAACGTAGGCTTCCAGGGCGTGAGTGACCGCATCCAGACCACCGAATGCACACAGAGATTTCGGCATCTCCATAACCAGGTTGGCATCAACGATAGCCATATCTGGGGTCAGCGCGTAGTCAGCCAGTGGATATTTCTGACCTGTTGCGTCATCCGTTACCACCGCAAATGGTGTCACTTCTGAACCGGTACCGGAAGTGGTAGTGACGGCGATCATTTTCGCTTTCACGCCCATTTTCGGGAACTTGTAGATACGTTTACGGATGTCCATAAAGCGCAGCGCCAGTTCTTCGAAGTGGGTTTCCGGATGCTCGTACATAACCCACATGATTTTCGCGGCGTCCATTGGGGAACCACCACCCAGTGCGATAATCACATCTGGTTTGAATGAATTCGCCAGCTCAGCACCTTTGCGGACAACGCTCAGGGTCGGGTCAGCTTCAACTTCGAAGAACACTTCAGTTTCGACGCCAGCCGCTTTCAGTACAGAGGTGATCTGGTCAGCGTAGCCGTTGTTGAACAGGAAACGGTCAGTCACGATGAGCGCACGTTTGTGGCCATCAGTAATCACTTCATCCAGCGCGATTGGCAGAGAGCCACGGCGGAAGTAGATAGATTTCGGAAGTTTGTGCCACAACATGTTTTCAGCTCGCTTAGCAACGGTTTTCTTGTTGATCAGGTG
This sequence comes from Enterobacter sp. MG-EB028, assembly GCF_056673305.1. NCBI lineage: Bacteria > Pseudomonadati > Pseudomonadota > Gammaproteobacteria > Enterobacterales > Enterobacteriaceae > Enterobacter > Enterobacter sp. MG-EB028. The sequence continues at coordinate 2,739,872 of NZ_CP195079.1, read as the reverse complement.
TTTTGGACCAACGTTTTCAGAGATGGAGTTACCACCCCAGGAACCACAACCCAGAGTCAGGGAAGGTGCGAGTTTAAAGTTATACAGGTCGCCAATACCACCCTGAGAAGCAGGGGTGTTAATCAGGATACGGGCTGTTTTCATCATCTGACCGAAGTGGGCAACACGCTCTGGCTGGTTATCCTGGTCAGTGTACAGACATGAGGTATGACCGATACCGCCCATGGCAACCAGCTTCTCGGCTTTCTCTACCGCGTCTTCGAAATCTTTCGCACGGTACATAGCAAGCGTTGGAGACAGTTTTTCGTGAGCAAACGGCTCGCTTTCGTCGACAACTTTAACTTCACCGATCAGGATTTTGGTGGTTGCCGGAACGGTAAAGCCTGCGAGTTCAGCGATCTTATAGGCTGGCTGACCCACGATAGCGGCGTTGAGCGCGCCATTTTTCAGGATAATGTCCTGAACTGCTTTCAGCTCTTTACCCTGCAGCAGGTAGCCGCCGTGGCTGGCGAAACGCTCACGTACTGCGTCGTACACGGAATCGACAACAACAACAGACTGTTCAGATGCACAGATAACGCCGTTATCGAAGGTTTTAGACATCAGAACAGATGCCACAGCACGTTTGATGTCAGCGGTTTCATCGATAACAACTGGGGTGTTACCTGCACCCACACCGATAGCTGGTTTACCGGAGCTATATGCCGCTTTAACCATGCCAGGACCACCGGTCGCCAGAATCAGGTTAATGTCCGGGTGATGCATCAGCGCGTTGGACAGCTCAACAGAAGGTTGGTCGATCCAGCCAATCAGATCTTTTGGCGCGCCAGCGGCAATTGCAGCCTGCAGAACGATGTCTGCTGCTTTATTTGTCGCGTCTTTTGCACGTGGATGCGGAGAGAAGATGATTGCGTTACGGGTCTTCAGGCTGATCAGTGATTTGAAGATAGCCGTTGAAGTTGGGTTAGTGGTTGGAACAATACCGCAAATGATACCGATAGGTTCGGCGATGGTGATCGTCCCGAAGGTGTCGTCTTCAGACAGAACGCCACAGGTTTTCTCATCTTTATAGGCGTTGTAGATATACTCAGAAGCAAAGTGGTTTTTGATCACTTTATCTTCAACGATACCCATGCCAGATTCGGCAACGGCCATTTTAGCGAGAGGGATTCGAGCATCTGCAGCAGCCAGAGCGGCCGCGCGGAAGATTTTATCAACCTGTTCTTGGGTGAAATTGGCATATTCACGCTGGGCTTTTTTAACGCGCTCGACGAGGGCGTTCAGTTCAGCGATATTAGTAACAGCCATAATGCTCTCCTGATAATGTTTAAACTCTTTTAGTAAACCAGCGCTCGATACGTCAGACAGTATAGACAGTGCCAATACGACTTGCGTTACATAAAGTAAAACAAAGGGTTACTTTATGCTCCAGTACACTAATTTACTAAAAGAGCCTTACCTTAGCATCATCCCTTTTTGCCAGGTGACCTCCCTAGGGGCGTAATCAAGATTACTCACTTCTGAGTACGGAAATCATGATCTGCGTCAATTTTCCACTAAGCTGATACCTTTCAGCAGGGTTATTTAATGGATATATTTCCACTGTTAATTAATTAAGTAACTATTTGAAGTGGCGCTATCATTGTCTCAACATATGTTTAACATTCTGAAATGCTAACGTTTTGGCACAGATTTCTGGTGAAGTATGCTAATAAAAAGCGTATCTTCAGCGCGATTTTTCATGACAACGTACCAGTCCCGGGCATGCGCAAAAGCGGAGCAAAACGTGATCCAATCGCTCTTTGATTTTCCTACGTATTTCAAATTTTTTATTGGTTTGTTTGCCCTGGTCAACCCGGTGGGGATCATTCCTGTCTTCATTAGTATGACCAGTTACCAGACGGCGGCGGCCCGGAACAAAACCAATCTCACCGCTAACCTGTCTGTGGCGATCATTTTGCTCACCTCGCTTTTCCTGGGAGATGCCATTCTCCAGATCTTTGGCATCTCGATTGACTCCTTCCGCATTGCGGGCGGGATCCTGGTGGTGACCATTGCCATGTCCATGATCAGCGGTAAGCTGGGTGAGGATAAGCAGAACAAGCAGGAAAAGTCAGAAACCGCCATTCGCGAAAGTATCGGCGTGGTTCCGCTGGCGTTACCCCTGATGGCCGGGCCGGGTGCCATCAGTTCGACGATTGTCTGGGGTACGCGTTACCATAGCCTCATGCACCTGATTGGCTTTTCTGTCGCAATTGCCGTTTTCGCGCTCTGTTGCTGGGGTGTATTCCGCATGGCGCCGTGGCTGGTGCGCTTGCTGGGGCAGACGGGCATTAACGTTATTACGCGTATCATGGGGCTGCTGTTGATGGCACTCGGGATCGAGTTCATTGTAACGGGTATTAAAAGCATTTTCCCCGGCTTGTTGCATTGATATTTCATATGAAAGAACGGCGCTGCGGCGCCGATTTTTTTATGTAATTATCAGCAAATCATATAAATAAAGTTGAAATGCTCACATATCATAATAAATTCTACTAATAATGTTCATTGCTTGTATTTCATAGAGTTATGAATTCCCCTCCAGTCCGCCTGCGCAGAAAATCTTCGAACGCTCTGTTATTTTACTCACACGATAGTCTGGGGCTTGCTGAGTGATAACCGAAATGATATTAGTAATTTCAACATTCATGTAGATGAATGTGCTAAATAATAACCAGTTGTTAAATTTTTGTACAAAATCACGCGACGATAGCGCAGCGACGCGCTTGTAGAGAAAGCTTTCTCTATCATTTTGAATGTTATTGGTTTTTCTTAATGTTCAACGTCTGGCAGGGCCGCCACCAAAGATACGGCACTCACCGTAAAAGAGAATTGCTTAACAAATTTGCAAAATGTATTGGCGCGTGTTTACGCCATTTGATACTTTCCGGCCTAATATTTTGCAGCATAAAACAACCAGATGAGAATTATTTTCATATAGTCCTCTTCTCAGATATCCGGCACAGGTCTCAAACAGGGGAGGCCTGGCAAGAATCGACGCAAGACGGCCATACGAGCGGTCAGTAATAAAAAAGTCGGTGATAGCAAGAAGTAAAAAAAGAACCTGACAGCAGCAAAAAAAACTCCTGCGCTGTACAGGCCCCAACAGGGGATTAAACAGCTGGCGAAAGCCAGTAATTATAATGAGTGGAGTACCAACACAATGTCCATCATCACAAAAAAAAATCTGGTAGCGGCGGGGATTTTAACTGCGCTAATCGCGGGCAACGCTGCAATGGCTGCGGACGTTCCGGCAGGTGTTCAACTGGCGGAGAAACAGACGCTGGTTCGTAACAATGGTGCGGAAGTGCAATCTCTCGACCCGCACAAAATTGAAGGCGTTCCTGAGTCGAACGTTAACCGCGACCTGTTCGAAGGCCTGCTGGTGACTGACGTAGACGGCCACCCGGCACCGGGTGTGGCAGAAAAGTGGGAAAACAAAGATTTCAAAGTCTGGACCTTCCATCTGCGTAAAGATGCCAAATGGTCCGACGGTACACCGGTTACCGCCGAAGATTTCGTGTATAGCTGGCAGCGTCTGGCGAATCCAAACACCGCTTCTCCGTATGCGAGCTATCTGCAGTATGGCCACATCGCCAATATCGATGACATCATCGCTGGTAAAAAGCCGGTCACCGACCTGGGCGTGAAGGCGATCGATGCTAATACCTTTGAAGTGACGTTGAGTGAACCTGTTCCGTACTTCTATAAGCTGCTGGTTCACCCGTCCGTATCGCCTGTACCAAAATCCGCTGTCGAAAAATTTGGTGAAAAATGGACACAGCCTGCCAATATCGTGACCAACGGTGCCTATAAGCTCAAAGACTGGGTGGTCAACGAACGTATGGTACTGGAGCGTAACCCGCAATACTGGGACAACGCGAAGACCGTGATTAATCAGGTCACCTACCTGCCAATCTCTTCCGAAGTGACCGACGTTAACCGCTACCGCAGCGGCGAAATCGACATGACCTATAACAACATGCCGATTGAACTGTTCCAGAAGCTGAAGAAAGAGATCCCGAAAGAAGTTCACGTCGATCCGTATCTGTGCACCTATTACTACGAAATCAACAACCAGAAAGCACCGTTCACCGACGTGCGCGTTCGTACTGCGCTGAAGCTGGCACTGGATCGCGATATTATCGTGAACAAAGTGAAAAACCAGGGCGATCTGCCAGCGTACAGCTACACGCCTCCGTATACCGATGGGATGAAGCTGGTTGAGCCTGAGTGGTTCAAGTGGTCACAGGAAAAACGAAACGAAGAGGCGAAAAAACTGCTGGCTGAAGCAGGATACACCGCAGATAAACCGCTGACGTTTAACCTGCTGTACAACACATCAGATCTGCATAAGAAACTGGCGATTGCGGTCGCGTCTATCTGGAAGAAAAACCTGGGCGTGAACGTTAAGCTGGAAAACCAGGAGTGGAAAACCTTCCTCGATACGCGTCATCAGGGGACCTTCGACGTGGCGCGTGCGGGCTGGTGTGCGGACTATAACGAACCGACCTCATTCCTGAACACCATGCTCAGCGACAGTTCCAACAACACGGCGCACTATAAGAGCCCGGCGTTCGACAAGATCATCGCCGAAACGCTGAAAGTGTCTGACGATGCGCAGCGCGCAGAGCTGTACGCGAAATCAGAAGAGCAGCTCGATAAAGACTCTGCAATTGTACCGGTTTACTACTACGTTAACGCCCGTCTGGTGAAACCGTGGGTAGGGGGTTATACCGGTAAAGACCCGTTGGATAATATTTCCGTTAAGAATCTCTATATTATCAAGCATTAATGGCAATACGTGGGGCGAGCCTGGCTTGCCCCACTGTGTCTACTTTGTAACATTCATCAGGCACACGCCAGAAGGTACGGGCAATGTTGAAATTTATCCTGCGTCGCTGTTTAGAAGCGATACCAACGTTATTTATTCTAATTACGATTTCCTTCTTTATGATGCGTCTCGCGCCGGGGAGTCCATTTACCGGTGAACGCACGCTGCCGCCGGAAGTTATGGCGAACATCGAGGCGAAGTATCACTTAAACGATCCCATCACCACCCAATACTTCAACTATCTGAAGCAGCTGGCGCACGGTGATTTTGGACCGTCATTTAAATATAAAGACTATTCCGTTAACGACCTGGTGGCCTCCAGCTTCCCGGTGTCGGCAAAACTGGGTGCTGCAGCATTCATTCTGGCCGTCGTTCTCGGGGTCACCGCAGGCGTTATCGCCGCGCTCAGACAAAATACCAAATGGGATTATGCCGTAATGGGGGTGGCAATGACCGGGGTAGTGATACCCAGTTTCGTTGTCGCGCCATTGCTGGTGATGATATTTGCCATCACGCTGAAATGGCTGCCCGGGGGCGGCTGGAACGGCGGGGCATTGAAGTTCATGATTTTACCGATGGTGGCATTATCGCTGGCATACATCGCCAGTATTGCGCGTATCACCCGTGGTTCTATGATCGAAGTGCTGCACTCAAACTTCATCCGTACCGCACGCGCGAAAGGGCTGCCGATGCGCCGGATCATCTTCCGCCACGCGCTCAAGCCGGCGCTGCTGCCAGTGCTTTCCTATATGGGACCGGCATTCGTCGGCATCATTACGGGTTCAATGGTTATCGAAACGATCTATGGCCTGCCGGGCATTGGTCAGCTGTTCGTTAACGGGGCGCTTAACCGTGACTACTCGCTCGTTCTGAGCCTCACGATCCTCGTGGGCGCGCTGACCATTCTCTTTAACGCCGTTGTCGATGTGCTGTATGCCGTTATCGACCCGAAAATCCGTTACTAACGCTGGAGCACGCCATGATGTTGAGTAAGAAAAACAGCGAGGTGCTGGAAAACTTCAGTGAAAAACTGGAAGTAGAAGGTCGTAGCCTCTGGCAGGACGCGCGCCGTCGCTTTATGCACAACCGTGCCGCGGTCGCCAGCCTGGTGGTTCTGGTGATCATCGCGCTTTTTGTGACCCTGGCACCTATGCTGTCGCAATTTACCTATTTCGATACGGACTGGGGCATGATGTCCAGCGCGCCGGATATGGAGTCTGGCCACTATTTTGGTACCGATTCATCCGGCCGTGATTTGCTGGTGCGCGTGGCGATTGGTGGTCGTATTTCCCTGATGGTCGGTATCGCCGCTGCGCTGGTGGCGGTGATTGTGGGGACGCTTTACGGTGCGCTCTCCGGCTACCTTGGCGGCAAAGTAGACTCAGTGATGATGCGTTTGCTGGAAATCCTGAACTCCTTCCCGTTTATGTTCTTCGTGATTTTGCTGGTGACCTTCTTTGGCCAGAACATCCTGTTGATTTTCGTGGCTATCGGGATGGTTTCCTGGCTGGATATGGCGCGTATCGTGCGCGGCCAGACGCTGAGCCTCAAACGCAAAGAGTTTATCGAAGCGGCGCAGGTAGGGGGCGTATCAACCAGTAATATCGTGGTTCGTCATATCGTGCCTAACGTGCTGGGCGTGGTGGTGGTCTATGCATCACTGCTGGTGCCAAGCATGATCCTGTTTGAATCCTTCCTCAGCTTCCTGGGGCTGGGTACGCAGGAGCCACTGAGCAGCTGGGGCGCGCTGCTGAGCGACGGCGCAAACTCGATGGAAGTTTCACCGTGGCTGTTGCTTTATCCGGCGGGTTTCCTGGTCGTCACCCTGTTTTGTTTTAACTTTATCGGCGATGGCCTGCGTGATGCCCTCGACCCGAAAGACCGTTAAGGAGCGCCGTCATGACAATAATTGAAACGGCCACCGTGCCTCAGGCGCAACAGCAGAGCAACCTTCTGCTGGATGTGAAAGACCTCCGCGTGACCTTTAAAACGCCGGACGGGGATGTGACCGCAGTCAACGATCTCAACTTTAACCTGAGCAAAGGTGAAACGCTGGGGATCGTGGGGGAATCCGGTTCCGGAAAATCCCAGACCGCCTTTGCGCTGATGGGCCTGCTGGCCGCGAACGGCGTGATTGGCGGTTCGGCAAAATTCAACGGCCGTGAAATCCTCAACTTACCGGAGCACGAGCTGAACAAGCTTCGCGCCGAGCAGATCTCAATGATTTTCCAGGATCCGATGACTTCGCTGAACCCGTATATGCGCGTCGGCGAGCAGCTTATGGAAGTTCTGATGCTGCACAAAGGCCTGGGCAAAGCGGAAGCCTTTGAGGAATCCGTGAAAATGCTGGATGCGGTGAAAATGCCGGAAGCGCGCAAGCGCATGCGCATGTTCCCGCACGAGTTTTCCGGCGGTATGCGTCAGCGCGTGATGATTGCGATGGCGTTGCTGTGTCGGCCGAAGCTGCTGATTGCCGATGAACCGACTACCGCGCTGGACGTGACCGTTCAGGCGCAAATCATGACCCTGTTGAACGAGCTTAAGCGTGAGTTCAACACGGCGATTATCATGATCACCCACGATCTCGGTGTCGTGGCAGGTATCTGTGACAAAGTGCTGGTGATGTATGCCGGGCGCACCATGGAATACGGCAAAGCGCGTGACGTGTTCTATCAGCCTGCCCATCCTTACTCCATTGGCCTGCTGAACGCGGTGCCGCGTCTTGATGCGGAAGGGGAATCCCTGCTCACCATTCCTGGCAACCCGCCAAACCTGCTGCGTCTGCCGAAAGGCTGTCCATTCCAGCCGCGCTGCCCGCACGCAATGGAAATCTGCAACAGCGCGCCGCCGCTGGAAGAATTTGCCCCAGGCCGTCTGCGCGCCTGCTTTAAGCCGCAGGAGGAGCTGGTATGAACGCAGTAGATGAAAAACGCAACGTGCTTCTCGAAATCGCTGACCTTAAGGTGCATTTCGACATCAAAGACGGCAAGCAGTGGTTCTGGCAGCCTCCGAAGACCCTGAAAGCGGTGGATGGCGTCACGCTGCGCCTGTACGAAGGGGAGACCCTGGGTGTGGTGGGAGAGTCTGGCTGCGGTAAATCCACCTTTGCGCGTGCGATTATCGGACTGGTGAAAGCCACCGGCGGCAAAGTAGCCTGGCTGGGTAAAGATCTGCTGGGCATGAAGCCCGACGAGTGGCGCGACGTGCGCAGCGATATCCAGATGATTTTCCAGGATCCGCTGGCGTCATTAAACCCGCGCATGACCATCGGTGAGATTATCGCCGAGCCGCTGCGCACCTATCATCCTAAGATGTCGCGTCAGGAAGTGCGCGACCGCGTGAAGGCGATGATGCTGAAAGTCGGCCTGTTGCCTAACCTCATCAACCGTTATCCGCACGAATTCTCCGGCGGCCAGTGCCAGCGTATTGGTATTGCCCGTGCGCTGATCCTCGAACCTAAGCTGATAATCTGTGATGAGCCGGTTTCCGCGCTGGATGTGTCTATTCAGGCGCAGGTGGTGAACCTGCTTCAGAAGCTGCAACGCGAAATGGGGCTGTCGCTGATCTTTATCGCGCACGACCTGGCGGTGGTAAAACACATCTCAGACCGCGTGCTGGTGATGTATCTCGGCCATGCCGTGGAGTTAGGTACCTACGATGAGGTGTACCACAACCCGCTGCACCCTTACACCAGAGCGCTGATGTCGGCGGTGCCGATCCCCGACCCCGATCTGGAAAAGAATAAAACGATTCAGCTTCTGGAAGGGGAATTGCCGTCGCCAATTAACCCGCCGTCGGGCTGCGTGTTCCGCACGCGATGCCCGATGGCGGGGCCGGAATGTGCGAAAACGCGACCGGTTCTGGAAGGCAGTTTCCGACATGCGGTTTCCTGCCTGAAAGTAGACCCGTTATAATCGTAAGGGCTGACATGATGTCAGCCCTTATTTTTTGCGAGGTTATCGTGTCGCGTTTATTCACCTCAGCCCGTCGTCGGCTCTATCATCTTTTATTCGATCCTGAAACGGTATCGGGACGCCGTTTTGAAGGTCTCTGCGCGCTCTTTGCGCTACTCAGCGTAGTGGTCATATTTATTGAATCGGGTGTTGGTACGCAGTATCACCTGACATTTGAGGAATGGCATGCCTTTGTCTGGCTGGAGCTGATCATCACCCTGGTTTTTACCGCTGAGTATATTTTGCGGGTAATTTGCTGGTCCAATCCGGCGAAATACGTCTTCAGCTTCTGGGGCTTTATTGATTTAGCCACTATCCTGCCGCTCTATGTGATGTGGTTGTGGCCGGAGATCAGCCTCAACTATGTTTTCGCCTGGCGAGCGATGCGTGTTATTCGGGTATTACGTATCCTGAAATTGCTGCGCTTTATGCCGTCGCTGCGGGTATTCTGGAGCGCGATCGTCAGCGCACGACACCAGCTTATTCTTTTCTATTCGTTTATTGCCATCGTCATGATTGTTTTCGGCGCGCTGATGTATTTGATAGAAGGGCCGAAATATGGCTTCGCGACGCTCAATGCGTCCGTCTACTGGGCGATAGTGACCGTTACGACCGTGGGGTATGGCGATATCACGCCCCATACGCCGCTGGGGCGGATAGTGGCATCCGTGCTGATTCTGATTGGGTACTCGGTTATTGCCATCCCGACGGGGCTTATCACCACGCACATGAGCAGTGCGTTTCAGAACCATAAACAGCGGCGCAAATGTCCGAACTGCCACCAGGCCGATCATGAACATAGCGCGCGGTTTTGCAACCGCTGCGGAAGTGCGTTACCGGATTAAATAAAAAAGGCTGCCATCGCAGCCTTTTTTATTATTCGCGCCAGAGTATATGGCACAGCTTGTGGTCTTTCTCGCGACACAGCAGGACGCGGGCGAAGATGTCGTTAATTTCCCCTCCGTCTTCATCAGCCAGCCCAATTACCACTTCGGCAAAGAAGTCAGGATTCAGGTCGAAATCCACATGTTCGGCCCAGTCCTCTGAAGGGTCGAATAATTCGGCACCGCCGCGCTCTTCGAACTGCAGATTAAAGAGGATCACGTCTGCGGGATCGAGGTTATCAACCGCCAGTTCGAGAAAAATGTCATAGGCCTGCTCGAGCGTTTCGTCTTCGGTCAGGCGATTGTTCAGATCCATTTCCATGATGACTACCTGTTTAACATCGTTGGGCACGTTTTACAGCAACGGACTAAAGAAGTAAAACAGTCGTTCAGCTATTCGCTGCCATAGCGGACGTTTTACCCAGAGCCTGGCATCCAGCAGCCGCGAGCGGGAGATATAGTCATCCTGAACCGCCGCCAGGTCACCGCCAAAGCCGGCGTCATCAATCACCAGGGTGATTTCAAAGTTTAGCCACAGGCTGCGCATATCAAGGTTAACCGTGCCCACCAGGCTTAACTCGCCGTCAACCAGCACGCTCTTGGTGTGCAATAGCCCGCCTTCAAACTGATAAATTTTCACCCCGGCAGCCAACAGTTCGCTAAAGAAGGCACGGCTGGCCCAGCCCACCAGAAGGGAGTCATTTTTGCGCGGCAGAATGATACTCACATCGACACCGCGCTGCGCTGCGGTACAAATCGCGTGCAGCAGGTCATCGCTGGGGACAAAGTAGGGCGTCGTCATGATCAGATATTCACGCGCGGAGTAGGTTGCCGTCAGCAGCGCCTGATGAATCAAGTCCTCCGGGAAGCCTGGTCCGGAGGCGATGGTATGAATTGTATGGCCGCTGGCCTCTTCAAACGGCATGATATTGCCATCCGGCGGCGGCGGCAGGATACGCTTGCCGGTCTCTATCTCCCAGTCGCAGGAGTACACGATGCCCATCGAGGTGGCAATCGGCCCCTCCATTCGCGCCATCAGATCCACCCATTGCCCGACGCCGGAATCCTGTTTAAAGAAGCGCGGGTCAACCATGTTCATACTGCCTGTGTAGGCAATATAGTTATCTATCATGACCATTTTACGGTGCTGGCGAAGGTCCATCCGGCGCAGAAACACGCGCAGGAGATTAACCTTCAGCGCCTCAACCACCTCGATACCGGCGTTACGCATCATGCCCGCCCAGGGGCTACGGAAAAATGCCACGCTGCCCGCGGAGTCCAGCATCAGACGGCAGTGGATCCCCCGGCGCGCGGCCGCCATCAGGGATTCAGCGACCTGGTCAGCCATGCCGCCGGGCTGCCAGATATAAAACACCATCTCAATATTATGGCGAGCCAGCTGAATATCGCGAATCAATGCCTGCATGACATCATCGGACGACGTCAGTAGCTGGAGCTGATTGCCCTTCACGCCGCCAATCCCCTGGCGGCGCTCGCAGAGCTTAAACAGCGAGGAGGCGACGCTGCTGTTCTCCTCGGCAAAGATATGCTTGCAGGCTTTGAGATCGTTAAGCCACTTCGCAGTGGAAGGCCACATGGCACGCGCCCGCTCGGCCCGGCGTTTACCCAAATGAAGCTCACCGAAAGAGAGATAGGCAATAATTCCCACCAGTGGGAGGATATAAATGATCAGAAGCCAGGCCATGGCAGAGGGTACGGCTCTGCGCTTCATCAGGATGCGTAACGTCACACCCGCGATTAACAGCCAGTATCCCAGAATGACCAGCCAACTCACCACGGTGTAGAAGGTTGTCATAGTTAAAAAAATCCTTTTGAAAGCGTATTGTTATGAGTGTACGCATCAGGATTCATCTGGCAAATAAAAACGCCAGGTAAAAGCGCTGGTTTGCTGCCGGGTTGGGTTTATAATGGCGACTCTGTTTGAGAAAGAGTTGTAGACATGAAGCGCAGTAGAACAGAAGTAGGGCGCTGGCGCATGTTGCGACAGGTGAGTCGTCGTAAGGCTCGTTGGCTGGAGGCACAATCCCGCCGCAATATGCGTATCCACGCCATCAGAAAATGTGGATTGACCCGGCACCGCAATGCGTTGCTGTTCGCAGTCCAGGATATCTGAAACCCATGAGGGCACCGCAAGGTGCCCGCTGATTTTATAGTGTCTGATTTTGCGAATATCGTTATTGCGGCGATATTCCGGTTATTTTTAGCAAAAGGAGAGAGAGGTGTTTGCGGAGTTTGGTGTACTGAATTTCTGGACGTATGTTGTTGGCGCATTTTTTATCGTGCTGGTTCCCGGGCCAAACACCCTGTTTGTGCTGAAAACCGGGATTGGTCACGGAGTGAAAAAAGGGTATCTTGCCGCGACCGGTGTGTTTATCGGTGATGCGGTATTGATGTTTCTGGCCTGGGCGGGTGTTGCGGCATTGATCCAGACGACCCCCGTACTCTTTAATATCGTGCGCTATCTTGGGGCCTTCTATCTGCTGTGGCTGGGGGGCAAAATGCTCTGGTCGGTAATTACCCGTCAGAATAACGCTCAAGAGAGCGGAACCGAGCCGGCCAGCACGATCATGAAACGCTCCCTCGTCCTGAGCCTGACCAATCCAAAAGCGATTCTGTTCTACGTTTCGTTCTTTGTGCAGTTTATCGACGTGAATGCGCAAAATACCGGGACCTCTTTCCTGATCCTCGCCACCACGCTTGAGCTGATTAGCTTTATGTACATGAGCTTCCTGATCTTCTCCGGGGCGTTTGTCACGCGTTATCTGAAAACCAAAAAGAAGCTGGCAAAGTTGGGGAACGGGCTGATAGGGCTGCTGTTTGTTGGATTTGCGGCGCGGTTAGCGTCGCTGCATTGATGTGAAAAGAGGCTCCTGCTGGAGCCTTTTTACATCAGAACACTTTCTTATATGGCCGCACCGTCACTTTCGCATACACACCCGCCGCAACGTATGGGTCTGCGTCAGCCCAGGCCTGCGCCGCTTCCTGAGACTCAAACTCCGCAATGACCGTGGAGCCAGAGAAACCGGCGGCGCCAGGGTCATTGCTGTCAACAGCAGGCATTGGACCTGCGGTCAACAAACGGCCTTCGTCCTGGAGCAACTGCAGGCGAGCCAGATGGGCAGGGCGAACCGAGAGACGTTTTTCGAGGGAATCAGCGACATCTTCAGAGTAGATCACGTAAAGCACGGTGAAGCTCCTTAAGCGTAATAAAGTGTCAGTTACGTTATGTGAAAGGGCAATTAACTGCAATGTAAAGATAAAAGCAACGTTAATCCCCCGATCTGAGTGCCCCTTTTTTGACCACTCCAGCGCTTAAATTGCGCCAGAACAAAGTGTCTTATTGAATATGATTGCTATTTGCATTTAAAATCGAAGTTCGGTTTTTTAACGTTGATGATTATGATTTCGATGACCCTTGATTTACCTCGCCGCTTTCCCTGGCCGACGCTGCTGTCCGTAGTGATTCACGGTGCCGTCGTCGCGGGTTTGCTCTACACTTCGGTTCATCAGGTTATTGAAATGCCCGCACCCGCCCAGCCGATCTCGGTGACCATGGTCTCGCCAGCGGATCTCGAACCGCCGCAGGTTGCGCCGCCCCCGCCACAGCCTGTTGCTGAGCCTGAGCCGGAACCCGAGCCTGTCCCGGAACCACCGAAGGAAGCACCGGTGGTGATCCATAAACCTGAACCAAAGCCAAAACCTAAGCCGAAGCCAAAGCCGGTTAAGAAGGTTGAAGAGCGTCCAAAACGTGAAGAACGCCCGATTGAACCGCGCGCGACCCAGCCGGTCGAGAATACGGCGCCTTCGCGTCCGGTTATGAATAACAGCGCGCCGGCCGCGAAGCCGACGGTTGCCGCACCGGCAGGCCCACGTGCGTTGAGCCGTAATCAGCCTCAGTACCCGGCGCGAGCTCAGGCCTTACGCATTGAAGGCCGCGTACGGGTGAAATTTGACGTCACTGCGGATGGCCGCGTTGATAACGTGGAAATCCTGTCTGCTCAACCTTCAAATATGTTTGAGCGCGAAGTGAAATCGGCAATGCGCAGATGGCGCTACGAACCCGGTAAACCGGGTAGTGGACTGATCGTGAACATTGTTTTCCGCCTTAATGGCGGGGCGCAGATGGAATAAGAAAAGCCTCCGGAAGGAGGCTTTTTTTTGCCTGTCGTTCAGGCTGGCGGAAGCTGACGAGGTTTACCCTCGCTATCGACAGCTACATAAATAAACAGCGCTTCAGTTGCTTTATAGCGCTGCCCAATCGGTTCAGAAGAAACTTTCTTCACCCAGACTTCAATGTTGATGGAGATGGAGGTATTGCCGCGTTTTACGCAGCGGGCGTAACAGCAAACCACATCACCTACCGCAACCGGGCGCAGGAAGGTCATTCCATCCACCCGCACGGTCACCACGCGCCCATGAGCAATCTCTTTTGCCAGAATTGCGCCGCCCATATCCATCTGCGACATCAGCCAGCCGCCAAAAATATCGCCATTGGCATTAGTGTCAGCGGGCATTGCCAGTGTGCGTAAAACCAGTTCGCCCTGAGGGGCGTTATTTGTTGTCATTGTTTTAACTCATAACGGAAGACTTCAGGCGGGATGCTACTATGATTTCACAGCGGAGAGAATAGACCAGAACGCCTGTCGAACACGTTCTGGTCAGTCAGCAATCAGTGCTTATCGTCCTGCGGCATGTGGCGATAAATATAAACGCCGCTTAGCAGGGTGAAAATCAGCGTCAGGGCCGTCAGGCCGAAGACCTTAAAGTTGACCCAAATGTTTTGCGGCAGCCAGAAGGCAATATAGATATTGGCAAGACCGCAAAGGATAAAGAACACCGCCCAGGCGATATTCAGGCGAGACCAGACCTCCTGAGGCAGCGTCAGCTCTTTGCCGAGCATGCGCTGAATCAGAGGTTTTTTCATCACCCACTGGCTGATCAGTAAGGCACCCGCAAACAGCGCATAGATCACCGTAACTTTCCACTTAATGAATTCATCATTGTGGAAGAAAAGGGTTAGTCCACCGAATACGGCGACCAGGACGAACGTCACCAGCGCCATTTTTTCAACTTTACGGTAGCGCACCCAGCTGTAGATCAGCACAACCGCAGTCGCAATAATCAGCGCCGTGGTCGCAGCATAAATGTCATACAGCTTATAAAATGCGAAAAAGACAACCAGCGGTAAAAAATCAAGAAACTGCTTCATTCTGTGATTCCATCTTCTCTGTTGAGCCGGGAAAGATCATCCTCCCGGCATCAGGATTACTGACGAATTAACATATACAGGCGGAACAGATAGACCAGCAGTACCGCTGAAATCAGGTTGCTCAGCGTATTCGCGACCACCGCGCCAACATTCGGGGTTAATACCGCAAAATTGGGTGCAAACAGGAGCAGGAGCGTTTTTGCCAGCAGCCAGCCGATCACGGCGGGCGCTACCAGACGCATGTTCGCCCATGCCAGCCTGATGCTGCTGCGCATCGCGGTAAAAATCCCCATTTTATCCTGCACGACCATCACGGGAGCAAAAGCAAGCACGATAGCCAGTAACACACCCGGCACCACGACCAGCATAATCCCCATCTGCACCAGCATGGTGGTTAAAAAGATCAGGATAAACAGCTTAGGTAAGACCGGCGCGCTGGCTCCAATCGCCCGTAAGGCGCTGACCCGGTGGCCCGCCGACACCAGCTGAATCATCAGCAGAACGCCACCTGCCAGAATCGCATTACCAATGAGCCCGGAGAAAGTCGATGCGGCAGAAGCCCGCAGCAGAATCTGTTGCTGCTCCGGCGTCATGTTTTGCACCAGTTCAAACAGCCCCACGCTTCCTGCCAGATGGTCGCCCTGGCTCAGGCTGGCAATCTGTTCTTCACTCGGTGAGAACGCATGACCCAGCACCACAGTGATAAAGGCGCAAAGCAACGCGATCAGTAAAAAGGTAATGAACTGATTGCGGAAAAAATTTCCCGTGTCACGGTAGACAGACTTCGCCGTGATAGACATGCACTCTCCTTGAGTATTGCAGGTGTTAATTAGCCGGCAATTGTACACCGGATGTACCTGCTGTGGCAGCATCAAGGCTTGTATGGAAAAGCATATCTTTGTAAAGCGGCGGTAATCCAAAGCGTGCCCGGGCACGATTACAGGCTTCATTAACCTGCCCATCTTCGCCGGACATGGCAAATTCCCGGCACGGGCTGGGGCGATCTTCATAGATAGCGCACCGGGTAGAGATACCCGGCTCCCCCTGTAAGGCCGCGCAGCGGCTCTGCTTTTGGTTTGTGCCGCGCATACACCGCAGAAAAGGAGTGACAGGCTCAGTGAGATGAACCGGAACGGTACCGCCGCCATCGCTGGCTTCGGCCCAGTAGAAAGAGACTCGAAAATACGCACAACAGGCTCCGCACGTCATGCACGGGTTAACTTCACTCATGGCACACCTGCAAAAGAAGAACGCATCAAATCAACTTGTGAGAACGATAAATTATCCAGCCGCCAGAGGAAGAGCAAGAGGGAGAAAAGAGAAAATTTTGTAACTGTGAAATGCTAAAAATTGACATAGAAACAACTTATTGCTTTTCAGGGCGCCACAAAAAATTAACCCAGATCAATGAATGTTAACTTACTGGTTTTAATGTGATCTGTGGCAGATCACTTATTACTCTTTTGTGAGTATATTCTCATCCGCGATTAAAACCACAACGATGGAGCGGATATGAAAAAATTAGCGGTGGCAGCCCTTGTATTAAGCAGTCTCTCTGGCGGCGCGTACGCGCATGAAGCAGGCGAGTTCTTTATTCGTGCCGGTTCGGCCACGGTTCGCCCAACTGAAGGTTCGGATAACGTGCTGGGGATGGGCGGTTTTAACGTCAGTAACAACACCCAGTTGGGGTTAACGTTCACCTATATGGCGACGGATAATGTTGGCGTTGAGCTTCTGGCGGCAACGCCGTTCCGTCACCGGGTCGGTCTTGGGGCAACCGGTGATATCGCAACGGTTCACCATTTGCCGCCAACGCTGATGGCGCAATGGTACTTTGGCGATGCAAGCAGCAAGGTGCGTCCGTATATTGGCGCAGGTGTCAACTACACCACCTTCTTCGATGAGAAATTCAACGATACCGGGAAAGAGGCAGGTCTCTCCGATCTCAGCCTGAAAGACTCGTGGGGCATGGCGGGGCAGGTTGGTCTGGACTATCTGATTAACCGCGACTGGCTGATCAACGCCTCGGTCTGGTACATGGACATTGATACGGACGTGCGCTTCAAGGCGGGCGGTGAGCAGCAAAGCATCAATACGCGTCTGGATCCGTGGGTGTTTATGTTCTCTGCGGGTTATCGTTTCTAATTCAGGCTGTTCGATGCGCCCCTGAAGGGGCGCATTTCGTATATTACTTCTGAATCAAATAGCGAATGGTTGGCCCGTCCTGCTGGATATCCAGCACCGTATAACCGTGGTTTTTCGCATCCAGCGGAATGTTGTTGATGGACTGCGGACAATCACTGACCACCTCCAGAATTTCACCTTTTTTGAGCTGCGGTAGCGCCTCAAGCGTGGCAACCGCCGGATACGGGCAGGGTTCACCGACCATATCCAGTCGATAATCGGGGACGATCTCTTTCATGCAGCGTTCTCCTGCGTTTCAGTTTTAACGGTGGCGCGTCTGAAGAAACGTTTCTCCTGCGCAACAACCAATAAAAAAGCGACCAGCAGCAGGGCATAGGTAACCAGCAGACCGCCAAGGGGGCCGAAGGTGCTCAGCAGGTTGACCTTGTCCCAGTTCGTTGCAAGTACCGGAGAGACGTCGTCCCAGTAGTACGCCAGAATGGTTGAGCCGATGACGTTACCCAGCCCGACCCACCAGTAGTGCACCTGTCCCTCTACCGCGCGATACATCCAGCCGGTTTCACACCCGCCCGCCAGCACAATCCCGAAGCCAAACAACAGGCCGCCAATCACCGCGTTTGGGCCAGCCCACATGATTTTCGGTTCCACGCCTAACTGAACGTAGCTGAAGATGCCGATAGCGCTCACCGCCATACCGGCAATGATTGCCTTCGCCATCATCGTCCGTCCGGTGATCCACATATCGCGAAACGCGGAGGTAAAGCAGATCTGCGCGCGTTCGATCAGCAGACCAAAGCCGACGCCGAACAACATCGCCAGGCCAAGCTTCGGCTGATTCATCGCCGTGCAAATGGCCCACGCGATCATGGCAAAAAAGACCAGCATACCCAGGCGGAAACGACGCTTTGCCTGGTCCGGCTTCTGGGTTAGCGGGGACGCCGCGCTGACTTTTGTTATTTTCACCGGGATGCGGAACAGCGGCAGCAGGGTGAATTTTGCCCCAAAGTAAGAGCCGATGGCCGTGGCGACAGCAAAAAACCAGGCATGAAGCGAGAACTGCGGAATCCCCGTAAAGAAAGCGGCCAGGTTGCAGCCCATCGCCAGGCGGGCACCAAACCCGGCAATCATACCCCCGACTACCGCCTGCAGAATGCGAATACGGCTTTTGGGCATGCGCAGCTTAACGTTGTTTGCCCACAGCGCCGCGGCGAAGCAGCCGCCAAACATGCCGACAATCATCATCCCGTCGATGCGGGTAAGCGGTGTGCCTTCCAGGTGAATCAGTTTGAAGTAGCCCCACTCTTCGGTATGCACGCCTGCAAGTTGCAGCAACTGACCACCCCAGCGGGTGAACTCGCCGGTGACGGCCCAGAAGGTGCCGGTAATGCCGAAATAATAAGTAGAGAGAATGCCTGCCGCGATGACGGCCGGAACAGGTGACCAGAACTTAACCAGGTAAGTCTGCTTGAAGTATTGCCATGACATGAATAAGCCTCTGAACTCAGAAGGATTAAAGATAAAAAAGAGTCCAGATCATACGCCTGCAGGCAAGAATGGGAAGCTATTCACACCGAAAATATCGAAGGGATCA
This sequence comes from Enterobacter sp. MG-EB028, assembly GCF_056673305.1. Taxonomy (NCBI): domain Bacteria; kingdom Pseudomonadati; phylum Pseudomonadota; class Gammaproteobacteria; order Enterobacterales; family Enterobacteriaceae; genus Enterobacter; species Enterobacter sp. MG-EB028. Next base: position 2,721,193 of record NZ_CP195079.1, on the reverse strand, counting down.
ATTTTGACGTGATCCTTTGTAGTGGATGGAGAAGGAGGCGTAACCGTCTGGCAGAGATGCCAGACGGTGGAGGGATTATGCTTTCCGCGTCGCTGCTTTCATTGCGGTCACGAACGCTTTCAATTCGTTCAGCATCTGCTCGGGCTTGTCCACGTTCTTCTCGATGATCTTCACTATCGCGGAGCCGGAGATGGCGCCAGCCGCCTTCGCTTCAATTGCCGCAGTGACCTGATCCGGAGAGGAAATCCCGAAGCCCTGCAGCGGAGGCGCGGCATGGTATTCGGCCAGCTTCTCCACCAGATGATGCAGCGGCAGTGCGGCTTTATTCTCGGCACCGGTCACGCCTGCGCGGGAGAGCAGATAGGTATATCCGCGTCCGTAAGAGGCAATCTGGCGCAGCAGTTCGTCATCAGCGTTTGGTGGGCAGATGAAAATCGGGGCGACATTATGGCGCATTGCCGCCTGGCGGAACGGCGCAGACTCTTCAACGGGCACGTCTGCTACCAGCACCGAGTCAACACCCACGCGCGCGCACTCGGCGTAGAACTCGTCAACACCACGGTTAAACACCAGGTTGGCGTACATCAGCAGGCCAATCGGAATGGTCGGGTGCTTCTGGCGGATCGCCGCCAGCATCTCAAAGCACTGGGTTGGGGTTACGCCTGCGGCAAACGCGCGCAGGGTGGCGTTCTGGATGGTCGGGCCATCCGCCAGCGGATCGGAGAATGGAATGCCCAGCTCCAGCGCGTCGGCACCGGCTTCGATCAGGGCGTCGATAATCTTCAGAGACTGCTCCGGGCCAGGGTCGCCCAGGGTAACGAAGGGAACGAACGCGCCTTCCTGGCGGGATTTCAGTTCAGCAAATGCATTATCGTAGCGTTCCATCAGATTTCCCCTCGTGCTTTCAGAATATCGTGAACGGTGAAGATATCTTTGTCACCGCGACCGGAAAGGTTAACGACCAGCAGCTGCTCTTTTTCCGGGTTCTCTTTCATCATTTTCAGCGCGTGCGCCAGCGCGTGTGAAGACTCAAGTGCCGGGATGATACCTTCGCTGCGGCACAGCGTTTTGAAGGCTTCCAGCGCTTCATCATCGGTAATGGAGACATAATCCGCGCGCCCCGTGCTGTTCAGAAACGCGTGCTGTGGCCCAACGGACGGGAAATCCAGTCCGGCAGAAATCGAGTAAGACTCTTCAATCTGCCCTTCATCGGTCTGCATCATCGGGGCTTTCATGCCGAAGTAAATCCCCACGCGGCCATGCTTCAGCGGCGCGCCGTGCTCGCCGGTTTCAATCCCGTGACCGGCAGGCTCGACGCCAATCAGCCCTACGCGGGTTTCGTCGATAAAATCGGCAAACATGCCGATGGCGTTAGATCCGCCGCCGACGCAGGCAATTACCGCATCCGGCAGACGACCCTCTTTTTCAAGGATTTGCGCTTTGGTTTCTTCACCGATCATGCGCTGGAATTCGCGCACGATGGTCGGGAACGGGTGCGGGCCCGCCGCGGTACCGAGCATATAGTGCGAGGTTTCGTAGCTGCCCGACCAGTCGCGCAGCGCTTCGTTACAGGCATCTTTCAGCGTCGCGGAGCCGCTGTGCACCGGGATCACTTCCGCACCCATCAGGCGCATACGGAACACGTTCGGCGACTGACGCTCAACGTCTTTCGCACCCATGTAGATGCGGCACTTCAGGCCGAGCAGGGCGCTGGCGAGCGCAGAAGCCACGCCGTGCTGTCCCGCGCCGGTTTCGGCGATGATTTCGGTTTTACCCATACGCTTTGCGAGCAGCGCCTGGCCCAGCACCTGGTTAGTTTTATGCGCGCCGCCGTGCAGCAGGTCTTCACGCTTAAGATAAAGCGTGGTTTTGGTGCCTTCGGTCAGGTTGCGGCATTTGGTCAGCGCGGTTGGACGGCCGGCATAGTTTTTCAGCAGATCGGTAAACTCCGCCTGAAACGCCGGATCTTTCTGCGCGCTCACGAACGCTTCTTCCAGCTGGCGCAGCGCGGGCATCAGGATTTGCGGAACGTACATCCCGCCGAACTCACCAAAATACGGGTTAAGTAATGTCGTCATCTTCTCTTCCTTAATATGCACGCAGAGTTTTAAACACTGAGGCCAGCTTGCTGGCATCTTTTATACCCGGTTGGGACTCTACGCCTGAATTGAAATCGAGGCCTGCACAGCCGGTTTTCGCGGCTTCCACACAGTTATCCGGACTTAGTCCGCCCGCCAGCAGGACGTTGTCCAGCTTTTCGCCGTTCAGCAGCGACCAGTCAAAACGCTGTCCGGTGCCGCCCTGGCCGTTATCGAGCACGAATTTGTCAACGTGGTTAAGATTACGTGCGGGCAGGGTGCTGCCCACGCTTTGCGCTTTCCAGATCTGAACCTGCGGTGCCAGCGCATCGCGCAGGGCATTGATATACGCCTGATCTTCTTCGCCATGGAGCTGAACGGCACTCAGGGATAACGTCGCGGCTTTTGCCACAACGTCCGCGATATCCGCATTGCGGAATACGCCAACATAGCTCAGCGGGGCCGCTGCGATTACCTTGCGGGCCTGTTCCTCATTGACTGTGCGAGGAGAAGCGTCAACGAAGATCAAACCGCCATAGATCGCCCCAGCCTCATACGCGGCCAGTGCATCCTGTTCACGGGTTAAGCCGCAGACTTTGTTTTCACCCAGCAGCACGCGACGCACCGCCGCGTTGAGATCGTCATGCTCCATCATGGCGGAGCCAATCAGGAAACCGTTGGCGAAGTGGCTCAGCTCGCGCACCTGGGCGTAGCTGTTAATGCCGGATTCGCTGATCACCGTGACGCCAGAACCCAGACGCGGAGCCAGCTGGCGCGTGCGGTTCAGGTCAATCGACAGGTCGCGAAGATCGCGGTTGTTGATGCCGACCACTTTGGCTTCCAGCGCAATGGCGCGCTCGAGCTCTTCTTCATTGCTTACTTCGGTCAGCACGCCCATTTTCAGGCTGTGCGCCACGGCAGCAAGCTGGCGATACTGCTCGTCGTCCAGTACCGAGAGCATCAGAAGGCAGGCATCGGCCTGGTAGAAACGCGCCAGCCAGATCTGATATGGGTCGATAATAAAGTCTTTGCACAGGATCGGCTGCGGCGCGATACCGCTGACGATCGGCAGAAAATCGAAGCTGCCCTGGAAATATTTCTCATCCGTCAGCACGGAGATAGCCGACGCATGATGCTTATAAATACCGGCGATACGCGCCGGGTCAAAATCGTCACGAATAACGCCTTTTGAGGGAGACGCCTTTTTGCACTCCAGAATAAAGGCGGTGCGTGCACCCTGCAGGGCGTCATAGAAACGACGGCTGCTTGGGACGACGTCATTCTGGAAACTGGCAAGCGGCTGCTCTGCTTTGCGTGCTTCCACCCAGATGGCCTTATCGGCAACGATTTTCGCTAAAACGGTCTGCATTCTTTACCCTCTTGCCGCAAGTGCGGTAACGCGATCGTAAGCTGCACCGGAGCGCAGTACATCCAGAACTTTTTGAGCATTGGCCTTCAGGTCTTCCTCACCGTGCAAACGCATCAGCATGGCGACGTTGGCAGCCACGGCGGCCTCATGAGCGGCCTCACCTTTACCTTGTAGTAAGCGCGTCAGAATGTCACGGTTTTCTTCCGGCGTACCGCCTGCCAGCGCTTCCTGATGGTACGGCGTTAAGCCGAAATCAGACGCTTCAAGCTGATAGCTGAGCACTTCGCCATCGTTAAGCTCGGCCACCAGCGTCGGTGCATGCAGCGAAACTTCATCCATTCCGCCGCTGTGCACCACGGCGGCGCGTTTGTAACCCAGCACGCGCAGCGTTTCGGCAATCGGCAGGACCAGCTCAGGGCTGTAAACGCCAATTAATGCCAGTGGCGGATGGGCCGGGTTGATCAGCGGGCCGAGCACGTTAAACAGCGTGCGGGTTTTAAGCTGCTGGCGAACCGGCATGGCGTGGCGGAAACCGGTGTGATATTTCGGCGCAAACAGGAAGCAAACGCCCAGATCGTCCAGCGCTTCGCGTGAACGCTCGGCATTCATCTCCAGGTTGATGCCAAAAGCGGCCAGCAGATCGGACGAGCCTGAACGACTGGAGACGCTGCGGTTACCGTGTTTCGCTACCTTCAAACCACACGCCGCCGCCACGAACGCGCTGGCGGTGGAGATGTTAATACTGTTGCTGCCGTCACCACCGGTTCCGACGATATCGGCAAACTGATAGTCAGGGCGCGGGAACGGGGCGGCATTTTCCAGCAGGGCAGTGGCCGCGCCGGCGATCTCCTGCGGGCTTTCGCCGCGCACCTTCATGCTGACCAGCGCTGCCGCCAGTTGTTCAGGCTTCAGCTCACCGCGCACCACGGCGGAGAAGAGCTGGTGGCTCTCTTGCTGGCTCAGGGTCTGCGCCTGATATAGTTTTTCCAGAATCGGCTGAAGGGTGTTGGTCTGCTCCAGCTTCTGTAATGCCCAGTCAAGGGTCTGCTCCAGCAGGCGTGCGCCATTGGAGGTCAAAATAGATTCCGGGTGGAACTGCATCCCGCAGACGCGATCCGCATCGTGGCGTACCGCCATCACCATCCCTTCGAACGAGGCGTTGATGGTCAGCCCGGCCGGAATGTTGCTGCCGACCAGCGAATGGTAGCGCGCGACCGGGAGCGGATTCGGCAGCCCGGCAAACATTGCCTGGCCGTCATGTTCAATGCTGGAGGCTTTACCGTGCAGGATCTCTCCCGCCTGGCCGACGTAGCCGCCGTAGGCTTCCACGATCGCCTGGTGACCCAGGCAGATACCGATAATTGGCAGCTTGCCGCGCATGCGGGTCAGCAGCTCGGGCATACAGCCCGCTTCGCTCGGCGCGCCCGGCCCCGGGGAGAGCATCAGCACCGGGTTTTGCATGGTCGCCAGACGGTCAATCAGGGTCTGAGCCGGAACGTGGTTACGGTAGATAACGACGTTGTGGCCATTTGCACGCAGCTGATCTGCCAGGTTATAGGTAAAGGAGTCGATATTATCGAGCAGCAGAATGTCAGCCATCAGAAAATCTCCTGTGCGTGGTGTGCGGTAGCGATGGCGCGCAATACCGCGCGCGCTTTACTGCGGGTTTCGTCAGCTTCAGACTGCGGAACAGAGTCGAGAACAATCCCGGCGCCGGCCTGAACGGTAGCAATACCGTCCTCTACGTAGGCGGAACGGATCACGATGCAGGTATCGAGGTCGCCGTGGGCGGTGAAGTAACCCACCGCGCCGCCGTAGCTCCCGCGCCGACGTCCTTCCGCTTCGGCGATAAGCTGCATGGCACGCACCTTCGGCGCGCCGCTCAGGGTGCCCATGTTCATACATGCGCGGTAGGCGTGCAGCACGTCGAGGTCGCTTCGCAGCTCACCCACCACGCGGGAGACCAGGTGCATCACGAAGGAGTAGCGGTCGACTTTGGTCAGGTCCGCCACGTAGCGGCTGCCCGGCGTGCAAATACGCGCCAGGTCGTTACGCGCCAGGTCAACCAGCATCAGGTGCTCGGAGAGCTCCTTATGGTCGGTACGCATTTCCAGTTCGATGCGACTGTCCAGATCGCGGTCCAGCGAGCCATCGGCACGACGGCCGCGCGGACGGGTACCTGCAATCGGGTAGATCTCAATCTGGCGGCTGGTGGCGTCATATTTCAGCGAGCTTTCCGGCGAGGCGCCGAACAGTGTGAAATCGTTGTCCTGCATAAAGAACATGTACGGGCTCGGGTTGCTCTTCTTCAGCACGTCGTAAGCTGCAAGCGGCGACGGGCAGGGCAGAGAGAAACGGCGGGAAGGCACCACCTGGAATATCTCCCCGGCGCGAATCGCCTTTTGCATCTGGCGAACCACGGCACCGTATTGATCGTCGGTCTGGTTAACCTCACAGGTCATCTTCTCGACGCGCTGCACCGGTAGCGCAGGCGGCGCTTCCGTCATTTGCTGCTGCAGTTGGGCAATGCGGTGCTCCAGACGATTTTTCTCAGCGCCAGAAGGCGTGAACAGGCTGGCCTGAATGCGGGTGTATTGTTTCTGATGGTCGATCACCAGCAGGGTTTCGGCCAGATAGAAACAGTAGTCCGGGCAGCGGTTGCCCTGCTCGGTTTCTGGCAAATCTTCAAAACCGGCAACCAGGTCGTAAGCAAACAGCCCGCCGAAGAACATGGCTTCACGCTCATCTTCCGGCACGGTCACCAGATTTTGCAGCAGTCGGAAGGCATCGAATACGGACAGCGAGCAGAGGCGCGCGTCTTCGTCCAGCAGCTGGCTTACCGGCGGGAAATGCAAAATTCGCAGGTCAGGGTGACGTTCATTGTCGATGCCCGCAGGCAGAGCCTCATCTAACAGCGGCAGCAGCGATGCGCCATTGTCAGAAAGCGCCTTAATGGTGACGGTGTCACCTAATGCGGTAATGCGCAGCGCGCTGTCGACCAGCAGCAGGCTTTTCAGATCGTCCTTGCTGTCGATATCCGCAGACTCCAGCAGCAGCGTCGCCGGACGCGCGCCGCACACCTGATGAAACAGCGCGGTCGGGTTGTGACGATAGGCCGCCTCGCAGGTCAACAGTTCAAGATGGGGTTTGGCTGTTTGCATGTTGTTGTTCTCATTTATTCTGTTCAAAAAAAAGCCCGCTGGTTAGCGGGCGGGTATCTGTTTGCATTTCGCAGACGCGTGACACTGCCCGAAGATCAGGTAGTGCGCCACCAACCGTGCAGAGTGAAATGTGCCGTCATTTTCAGATACCTTTATCGTGTGAACTTGCGTACTAGTTAACTAGTTCGGTGGCGTGTTGTCAACCCTTGATTTCAGAATTTCACGTTAAGTCGGTATCATGGCGGTTTCGGATGTCTCCAACCTGATATGGGAAGTGCTTTGAGCGATACCACCTACGCGATTATTTATGATTTACACAGCCATACTCAGGCTTCTGATGGCCTGCTGACACCCGAAGCCCTGGTTCATCGCGCGGTTGAAATGCGTGTCGGCACGCTGGCGATAACCGATCACGACACCACCGACGCCATTCCGGCAGCGCGCGCCGAGATTGCCCGCAGCGGGCTGGCGCTGAATCTGGTGCCCGGCGTCGAGATATCGACCGTCTGGGAAAACCATGAGATTCATATCGTTGGCCTGAACATTGATATAGAACATCCGGCACTTCTTGCCTTTTTGCAAGAACAAAAAACGCGTCGCAACCAGCGCGCGGAGATGATCGGCGAGCGCCTGGAAAAGGCGCATATTCCGGGGGCGCTGGAAGGAGCGCGAAAGCTGGCGAACGGCGGGGCGGTCACCCGCGGACATTTCGCCCGTTTTCTGGTTGAAGTGGGTAAAGCGACGACCATGGCGGATGTCTTTAAAAAATATCTGGCGCGCGGGAAAACCGGATACGTTCCGCCACAGTGGTGTACAATAAAACAAGCTATTGATGTGATTCATCACTCTGGCGGTAAGGCCGTGCTGGCCCATCCGGGACGGTATAATCTTTCTGCTAAATGGCTGAAAAGACTGCTGGCGCACTTTGCCGAATGCGGTGGCGAGGCGATGGAAGTCGCCCAGTGTCAGCAGGCGCCCAACGAGCGCGCGCAGCTCGCGACTTACGCCCGCCAGTTTGGCCTGCTTGGGTCACAGGGCTCTGATTTCCATCAGCCCTGCGCGTGGATCGAACTCGGGCGCAAGCTCTGGCTACCCGCTGGCGTTGAGCCGGTCTGGCAGCTCTGGGAGCAGCCGCAGCAAATTGAAGAGAGGGAAGTATGAGTCAGTTTTTCTATATCCATCCGGATAACCCGCAGCCACGTCTGATTAACCAGGCCGTGGAGATCGTCCGCAAAGGGGGCGTGATAGTCTACCCAACCGATTCTGGCTACGCGCTGGGCTGCAAAATTGAAGATAAAGGGGCGATGGAGCGTATCTGTCGCATCCGTCAGCTACCGGACGGCCATAACTTTACTCTGATGTGCCGCGATCTCTCTGAGCTGTCGACCTATGCTTATGTGGATAACGTGGCGTTTCGCCTGATTAAGAACAACACGCCGGGGAACTACACCTTCATCCTGAAAGGGACGAAAGAGGTGCCGCGCCGTCTGTTGCAGGAGAAGCGTAAAACCATCGGGATGCGCGTGCCGTCGAACCCGATTGCCCAGGCGCTGCTGGAGACCCTCGGCGAACCGATGCTCTCTACCTCGCTGATGCTTCCGGGAAGCGAGTTTACCGAGTCCGATCCGGAAGAGATCAAAGATCGCCTGGAGAAAGTGGTGGAGCTGATTATTCACGGCGGTTATCTCGGCCAGCAGCCGACCACCGTTGTGGATCTCACTGAAGATGCGCCGGAAGTGATTCGTGAAGGCGTGGGTGATGTTAAGCCTTTCTTGTAGAGGTGTAAGCAGATATACTACGCGGCCATCAAAGCAGGGCTCGGCCCTGTTTTGACCTGATTCGACGCCTGTGAAGGCGCACAAGATAAATATTAAATCATTTATAATCAATGATTTAACGTTTTTCGGTTAATGGTTGTTACTAACTTGTGTGACAGCCATTAGCCACATCGCGACTCTCATCATGTATGTACACCTTTCCCTGCTGTTAATGTCTTCCTTGGTGTAGTCCCATATTCGGTATTACCACCAACGGGCTTATTGGCTACTATTCCCTTAATTTAGGTATGGTATCATGTAGAGAAAATCTTAAAAGAAGGGTAGTTTATGGGCTGGTCTTCGTTGGTTAGGATAACCATTGGTGCATTTCTATTGGCTGGGTTGTCATTCTCTGCACACGCTAAGAACTGCAAGAAAGGTATTCCATGCGGTAATTCGTGCATTGCGGTTGGAAAAACGTGCCGGATTGGATCAGGCACATCATCTACGTATAAAAATTATTCATACTCTTACCCGTCATCTTCTCTTCATAGTTCAATCCCTAAATCCTCTCCCCCTTCCTCATCAGCTAAGGTTGACGGAAAAAATACGTCTTCAACTGCTAAAACGTATCTCTGTGAGTATGCTATTGCAGCGATACAGAATGGAAGAATCGGTGCTTTACGTGTGTTGGGTAGTGCCGAGGTAACATTGTATGTCGATAGCTTCAAAGCTAACCGTTTAAACGGTACATACCTGCTCTCGCCAAAGCTGAAAACTAACGGTAAGTTGATGATGGCAGATGATAAAAGCAAAGTGTACGCCTATGATCCGTCGCTGGGAAACTTTGCAATTAGTGACCGCATCGCAAGAAGCACTGAGCAATGGGATCATTGTAAACTGGTTCACAATTAATAAACTCAATTCGTGGGGATGTAATGAAAAAATTACTAATGGCTTTCGTGATTCTAACTTTACCTCTGCTCTCATTCGCCAAGGGCATAGGGTATGGAAATACTACATGGGGCATGAATCCGTCAGAAGTTGTTGCTGCTCAGGGCAATGGTGCACATCTCATCTCACCAGAAAAGTATAAGGATAACTTTGGAAAAGTGCGGATTGATAATGTATCGATTGGTAGCGGTCTGTATACAGTGACATTTTTGTTCGACGGCGCTGATCGGCTTGTTCAAACGAACGTAGCCAGCAATGAAAAGAAAAATGAAGGCATCTCTGCACATCAATTTGGCACATTAAATCAATTACTAACTCAGAAGTATGGAAAGCCTGAGTTTTCTGATCCAAGTAAAGTAACCTGGAAACTTCCTGACACAACGGTTGAGTTAAGTCAGATGGTCATTTCTGGGGTTATGGCACAGACAATCGTTCGGTACATTCCAAACAGTAGGGTGGCAAGCGATACTTCAAACCTTTAGCCAAAGATTCTTTTTTAGCGGATGTGAGATTGTTTCCATATAACCAGCCCAGCCAATACGAGAGCGCCGATAGTTAACTACCCTTGTCCAGGAACAATCTGACCGCTAAGATAGCTTGAAAAACAAACTATTGTCGGTGGATCATGTGTATTAAGGGATTATCTCTGTTCTTCTGTGCCGTTTGCGTTGGTTGTAGTGGATACTCGCAGCGGCAAGTGCACTTAGATGTGCCTACCTACTCGGAGAGCTACGATCAAGCCCTTGGGTGGTTAGTGACTGCTCGTTACCGGGATTCAGAAAATGCAGAAATCGTTATGTCACTGGTTGGAGACTTTTGCAGGAGCAAAGGGAAGGAGGCGACTCTCTATAAGACGACTGCTGGCAACACATCCACTATTCAAGAAGTTTGGGCTTGTCAGACTCCCCCAATGCTAAATGATACTGACATACTTAGCGCGGTTTATTGCCATTTTATTGCTAACGCGCCTCGCTACTCTGTGGATTTTTCAAACCGTCAGAAGGAAGTAGCTGAGCAAAAATTTGTAACGGCTTTCTTGAATAAAAGGATCGAATACCCTGTCGGCGGTTTTTACGATAAGTACCAGAGTAACTTTGCTTCTTGGGCTGTGGCCAGACATGATGAAAGCATCAGCACTGATAAAGTCCGCCAGTGGTTTGACAAGCATTGCCAGTAGGCAAAACGCTGATGCTGTTGCACCACCCATTGTCATATCATCAATGGGCAATAAGGCTTTATTGTCCAAAATCTGTTAGTTGCGCATTTTCTACACCCTGAATACTCTGCGATTAATCCTAATAACTCAAGGGTGAGTATGGTTATCGGGAACAGACAGATTCAAGATGAATCACCTGAGGAAGAGTTAGAGCGCTTGCTGGAAGAACTTGCACTGACGCATGAGCAACGAGAGTTTATTGAGTCCATGCTACAAGAGGACGGGGATAGTACCAATGGGGAGTAACGCTTGCACCGTCACTGTATTTGATGAATGGCTAATGTTCGTGTATAGACTATTTCGACTTATGATTTTACGATTTAGATAAATCATACAAGGAGGACGGTTTATGAGCGCACAGGCAGAAGAAGGAACATTACGCCGGATGACTTTAGGCGAGATAGCAATGGCTCGTAGAGTGTTCGGTGATTCGATAGTGTATAGCCGTGTCTGGATTCATTGCGACAGCTATTTACCATTCGGACTACAAAAACAGAACTACGCGATGACTCCAAACGGGGAGTTATGGTACAGAAAGTCGATGTACAGGGAAGATTTTTCCGCAAACTCGGTTTTCATCGAAGATAAATATGTTTTCATCCATGAGCTGGGGCATGTCTGGCAACACCAACACGGGCAATGGGTGAGAATGCGGGGAGCTTTTAGCTGGGCTGCTGAATATACCTACAGGCTGGATAAAGAAAAGCTCACTGATTACTCTCTTGAACAGCAAGCCTCTATTTTAGCTGATTACTGGTTACTGCTGGTTTATGGGATCAGTAAGTGGTCATACTATCAGAGACCAGGGCGCATAGGGATGTACAGAGGCGTAGATTTGTTGCAGGATGTCCCTTCGCTTTACCAGAAAATCGTAACAGGGAAGGGGCGTTAAACATGAAAAACAAAATGTTGCTGGGTGTTGTATTCCTCTTAACGGGATGCCCTGGGCCAGGTGATCGAATGGTAGATCGTGAATCTACAACGGCATTGATCAAAGATAATCAAGTTTGTGTGTTGTCACCACTGGAGCCGCAGGAACGGATCACTGCTATTCAAATCAAAAGCGATAATAGCGACTCTCTTCACAAGATTTTCGATGACAAGCCTGTTTATGTACCGAAGGGGGAGTGTCTTCCTGTATTTGGATTTAAGTTTACGTCTGGGGAGCGGTATAACTTCGCGTATGACGTCCAATCTGATAAGTTAGAATCACATTTAGTCACCGCTGAACTTTCTTACCCTTAAGAATAGGGGGCAAGCTGCCCCTTTATATTCATTTCAACGCACGTACGTGATCAAGTAAGCGTTAATGCGCGTATATATCTCTTAATGCATATAGTCTATCACGCTTGCTGAAGCCGCTTAACAACCTGATCGAAGGCTCCCGCTTGTAACTGGCAGAATCCTCAAATATCAGTAAGATGGGTCAGAAGGTCTTTAGTCGGTAGAAGGTGGCTTTGCTGATAGCCAGCCTATCTTGAACCATTGCAGGAGAGCACCCTTGAACTAATAACTCTCTCACCTGTTCAGCGGTTGCTTTAATCGGTCTGCCGCAATGTTTTCCTTCAGACTGAGCACGCTTGATACCTGCCGTTCTGCGCTCTGCTATCAGGTCTTTTTCCAGGCTGGCAAGTCCTGCCATCATGGTAAGCATTGCTTTGCCAACTGGTGTTGATAGGTCAAATCCTTCTCGCAAGCTGACAATCTTCACGCCCTTCGTTTGCAACATTTCAACTGTGGAAAGTACATCAATGGTGTTACGTCCCAGGCGGTCTATAGCAATCACAATCAGCGTATCGCCTTCTCGTACATAGCTGAGTAACTCACCGAACCCTGGACGATCTGATGCCTTTACTGCACCACTCACAGCTTCATCACTGAACCAGCGGTTAACACTATATCCAGCTTCGGTTATCCGCTGCTTCTGGTTTTCAACGTTCTGGTCGCTGGTGGAAACTCGCACATATCCGATCACAGTTGTCATGATGTTCCCGAAGTCTCAAAAGATAGTATCAAAATGATAGCTGTCTCAAAATAAAAGATCAACCTTTTGAGACAAGGCGAAGCCGCATTCTGTTATTGCGTCGGTGTGGTCTTAAAAGGAGATCGTTTTGAGACTGGATAATAGAGGTTTAGGACTCGCGACAGAGAGCAAATGTATGTGGAAATGATAATCACGAGGCTGGTGATTGGCTCAAATGCTCGTTGCAGTTTGATTGTTGGGGTCGAGCAAATATATAGGGCGTGATTACTCACGCCTTTGTTTACATCTAAGAGCACAGGCTGAGCGTGTAGACAGCAGTCTGTCCATCATTGTTTGTGGGGCGCATAACGAAAATAGGCTCACTCCCATTGTCGATGTATGTGACGGCAATCCCTCCGTCTGGCGTAGCGTACATCTTCGCAATACTTTTCTCACCCAAGAAACCGAGCCGCCAGGTTTTACCACCCATGCTCACCTTCATACTTTTGTCCTGCACATCAAGGCGAGTTTCGACTGAAGATTTTTGGCTACCAGAATCGATCTGCCCTTCCTGGATCGCCTTACAGGTGAATGTGGTTGCACTTGAGGCGAAGGGGAGAACGATCAGTGACGCGAGAATCAATCTTTTCATGGTCTTCCTTTTCTTGTTTGATTTGGTGGCAAGGCGCTGTTAGCGCATTACCTTATCTTACCACTTTAATTAATTAAATCGATCTTATAGATCAGTAAAATCGATCGATTTGGGTGATACAATGCTATTGTACAAATACTGAGCACTGTAACATTCGCGATAACAGTCACCTGGAGTGGGTTTATGAAGAAATCAATATTGGTGATATCGGGACTGCTGATTTCACAGTTGGTGATGGCAGGACAAATCACAATGACAGATCCGCAGCAGGAAAAAACGGAGAATGGCAAGACGCTTTGCACCTATGAGAACAGCCAGTATGTTTTCACCTACGTCACTAAAGAGCAGTGCCCGTATGTAAAGACTTTCAACACCAGTAGTTCAGAGTAAAAGTGGGAATAAAAAGCGCTGCTTATTTTAACAACGCAAGAAAGAACGGTTGCTTAGTATTAGCACTTAATGATTCGTCATTGATTTAGCTGTAAGCCGCATAGAATAAGGCTTTGTTGAAAGTTGATGGAAGGATAAAAGTTTCGTAAAGGCGTTAGAAGATGAATAATAAGGGAGGAATTATGATAGGTTATATCTATCAAATGTGGTTGTTTATAGGTTATTTACATCCTGTTAGTCATGAGGAGTTTTCCGGCTTTCTGGAGTGTTGTTTCATGCAGAGCACTGCGACCATGAAAAGTATGCTGCATGAGTAGCATGTAATGCGGAGCATGGAAGATATCGATTACAGGAAAGTAACCTTTGTACCTGATGTTATTACTCAGAAGCTATTTTCCTGTAAAGAAAATCTGCTATGCTCGCAGTACTCACATAACGAACATTAATACCTAAAAAACCATTAACTACTATTTAAATAGTAAATATTGATTATTTACTGTGTTATGTACTCGTACACCTCGTCCATGAATCCATTGTGCAAGTTACTCTTGTGAAAATGAGTTTATGCACCATTACACACTTTCAGTGTTCCATTGTAAGCCTCCACTTTTACCGAAGATGCAAATAACTCTAAAGTACCTTTAGACTTTTCTGCATCCTCTGTGTCAGGTTACTTGTGCAAATGGCGTAGCCATAAGATCGGCTTACTTGCATATTAAGCCGGAAATTTCATTGTTAATAATATAGATAAGATGGTAGCCGAGTCAGTGAAGCTACCGGACAACCATGATGTATGTGGGGAGAGCAACTTTTCCATAGACTCCTTGATAGTATCTTGTTGAAAGTTAATAAATAACTTGACAAAACGTTCGTTTCATGGTAAGGTGGTATTAAGTGAGGGATATCTTCACTTCTCTAACAAATGCCCACTCTGATGACTTTATCTTCATGCCTCCTCCGGGTAAACGGTGTGGGGGTTTTGTCATGTCTGGAATATACACAATATTCATTCTCGATGAGTTGCTAAGCAGGAGGAACATTGCTTTGAAATATTTTAGTAGTGACCAGGTTTTTAATGAACTGGTCAATGGCGAAGTCACTCGTGAAGTGATCTATGCATCTATGAACGTAGCCAGAAAACGCAAATACGCGGAACGTGAAAAACTGTTTGCTGATGCACTCGCTCGATTTGATGAATACCGAAAGGAAAAAACAAAATGAATATCCGATTCACTGATGACATCCACAAGGCGCTGATTGAACGTGCCAACCGTGAAGACAAATCAGCCGCCGCGCTGGTGAGTGAGTTAATAACAGCAGTCCTAAACCGAGAGGAACCGAATGACCCAAAAGAAACCAGTAGTAAACTTTGTTAATGCGATTTGCGGCTCAGGAAAGAGCCACCGTCTGAAAGAGTACATTCTCAGCTTCAATCTCGAAGCTGTCCCAGAAAAGTTCTTAATCGTAGTACCAACCCACGCTTTAGCCGAGCAGTTCAAGCAAGATCTGAATCTCTTGAGAATCCCAAACCATCACATTTTCGTTGAAGGGGCGACTCTCAACCTGAAAAGCACCCTGGCTGATAACTTCCAGACAAATGTGGTGATAACCACCCACGAATGTTTCACCAACTACTGCCACCTCGCTACGTTCAATCCTGAGATGCGCTCTCTACTGGCAGAACACAATGTGGTGGTAGATGAGATACCTGATGGTTGGTTTGGAGCAGAAGCGACGATCCGCCATGCTGACAGGACGGCAGAAAACTTCCCATTCCTGGAATGGCTGGAAGAGCGAAACGGGCTGCTGTACCTGCGCGAAGAGCACTACGACAATCTGTACAAGTATTACCATGAGAAGCACGCTAACAGTGACAATCTTAAGAAAGTGCTATACGTGGCCCTCGACGGCGGTGGCGTGATGCATACCGAGTGTGATTCTTCATTCAGCTTCTTTGGGTACACTTTTAATCCGATACTGAAGGCCGCAACGTGGGCGAAGAACTTCACTGTGCTTGGCGCTGGTGTAGATCGCAGTGGGTTTGTATGGATGGCTGAGAACGTTGCTCAAATCGCAGTACTGGAAGCCGGGGAACACCTTCAGCCAGAACCCGAGAGACGCAAGCATAAGAACGTGCCTATCAAGATGGTGGTTGTCCTCTCAGAAGATATCAAAAGAGCGGGACAGTCAGAGCTTGCTAATGTCTTTAACAATCATCTGAACGAGATAAAGCAGATAGTTGGGAAGGATTTTATCTTCGCCACTAACAAGGACAAAACCATCTGCGACTTCCAGACCATCGGACTCACTGAGCTTGGTGATCGCATGGGTGGTGTTGACGTTTCAATGTCCAGCTACGGGATGAACAGCTATCAGAGCATTCATTGTGCCGTGTTCCTCGGATGTGCAAATCTGGGCGATAAAGACCGTAAGCGATGGGCTGACTATTGCGAACGTATCGGTTGGGATTTTGAAACTGTGATGGAGAAGAAGCGCCAGGCAATGTATTTTGAACGGTGCTACCAGTTTCTTAGCCGAACATCCATTCGCAACACTGATACCGATCACTCTCTCGTGTTTGTCGTTCCCGACATGGCGGCAGCGGAATACCTCAAAACCCATTACTTCCCTGGCTCAACCATCGAATGCCTTGGAATCAAGAAAGCTGGAAAGCAGCATGAAACGCGTTTGAAGGTTCTGGAATACAAGGCGCAAGGGCTAACACCGAAGGAAACGGTTGAAGCGATGGGTGTGTCTCTGAGAACAGTTCGAAGCTATTGGAACCAAGAGGTTTGCGTATGATCACCGCACTTTACTGGTATCTGCTGTTCCTGTTTATCTGGGATGTAATCCGCACCTTTGAACGACGTAGAAAATCAGAACGCAAAACCGAATCTCGGGATGTCTGAGGTGGTGATTGACACAGCAAAGGGGCTAATGCCCCTTTGCTCGTTTAGTCTTTGTAGATTGAGTTAACACCATGCAAGTCAGACAAGCTTTGCGCAGAGTTAATGCTTCAAGTGAGTAGTATATAGTCATCTGCAGGGTGATGTAAGAGATTACTATTCCGCTATAGGTTGTATAGTATTTCGTGACCAGCGTGCATATATTGTGCTTTTTCTTTGACTCCGCTTCGCTTATTACCTACTCTTAAAAAGGTTAAGTAGTTCTATCCTTCATTTAAGATGAGGTGTTTTCATGCCTAAACAAAAGGTAGTTCGTGATGCGGGTACTGGTCAGTTTGTTAAGCCGGAAGAGGCTAAGAAACGTCCAGGGACAACTGTTACGGAAACTGTAAAAATCCCCCCTAAAAAAGGGAAAAAGTAAAAACATCTCGAAACATTACAGCGATATTGGAAGAAAGGGGCTTACGCCCCTTTTCTCATTTCTGAAAGTCAACGACACATAACAGGTCTTTAAGCGGTGGGCGGTGCGTGTAAATGGACGTTACACCTAAACTTTGAGTTCGAGAGTGTCCGACTACAAACTGCATCAAAGGTAAAGAGACGCCACCAGATGCAAGGCAATGACTTACGAAGGTGTGACGAAGACTATGTATGCGCCTTTTTAGCCCAAACTCATCATAATCAGGGACACCTGTTTCATTCATCAATTTAGCCCATTCGGCTGTTGCTGTGGTGTAGTTAGGTAAGTCACTGAAAATCAGATCACCATCGTTAAGAGCATCGGCAAGACTGAGTAAACCTGACTCTAAAACCTTATTGAGTGGTATCTGGCGTTGGGCATGTTCGGTTTTCCCGTCTTCTATATAAATGTACCAGCGTGAAGTTTCTTCATCTAAACGGATGTCCCGCTTTCTAATAGAGGCAATCTCGCCACGTCGAGCACCAGTATAAATGAGGGTGAGGAAGTACCATTTGCGCCAATCGTTATCTTCCAGTGAGAACAGCTTGGTTTTAAGCTTACTCAACTCAGCGTTGCTGAAATGACCTCTCCGATTGGGCTTCACCTCATATGTGATTCCATCGGTAGGGGATTTCTCTAACTGGTCTTTGGTGTCAACGAGGTAAGTTTTAAAAAGCGAGCGCCAGATTTTGAGATGTTTTTCAACATGCTGACTACTGATCAGATCTTCCTCTGGTACGTCATAATCAATGCATTCAGGCAAAGATAGGCGCTTGTATGGCAGCTTAGTCCGAGTCGGTAAGTTTTCGGTCACTTTCAGCGCTTCACGAATATCTTGCTTAGTAACCCGATCAATCGGTTTATCACCAATAACGTAAATCAGCACATCAAAGAAACGCTGGTTCTCGTTAGCGATGCTTGCACGCCATTTTTGACCTTTTTCTTCAACATACTGCGTCCATGCTTCGGAAAGTTTGATTGCCTGGCTTGCGGTATCTTTAACTTCCGTTGAAAAAGCCTGGTTTGTTTCAACACTACTTTGGGGTGAAGATTTCAGTTTCTGCTTTTCTAACTGATTTTGCAGTGTTGCAATGAGTTGGCGATATCGCAGCAAATCTTTCGAATAGAATGCTTCATAGGCTTGCGCGACGGTCGCGCGGCTCATATCAAGTGCAGCACCTACTTGATTCGCAAGGGGCAAATCACCCTTGGAAAGTTCAAGTTTCTTCATGTGAAAACTTGCAAGCACTTCGTTTGCTGTCTGATCGCTACCATTAACCATGCGTTGGAAGTGAGCTTCCGAATAGCCTTGTGCGGCTTCAACCGTATCAGAAGCAGATAATGGAGAATCAGGATTTATGTTTCTGTGCCACTGTCCTAACTCCGGCAGACGCTCCACCTCTGCAATATCTCTTTCGAGTGCATGTAGAAGATAGTTGTCAAAGTCCTGTTTAGTGGCGGCTCGGTAGCCTTGCATTTTGCGTTTGAACTCGTCGAGGCTCATCGTTCCATTCTGAACAAGGGGAATGAAAGGGCGGATCTGATTCATGATCACTTCTGCTTGCTTTCGGCTATCAGTACCGAGACTCAGACGCACAAAACTTGTTGAATCATTTAGTCTAAAGTTAGTGTAGTATGTGCGCCCACGAATCATTGTGTGTGACAGCTTGTGTGACACGTTGTTTGCCATGCTGTGTACCATGAAATAGTTACAGATCAGTGAGTTAAGTCGATTTATTAGCTAACTCGTTGTTTTAGAAAGTATACCAGACGCCTGTGAAGGCGACACCTGAGGAAGCTCAATGAGCGAGAAGTTACAGAAAGTGCTGGCGCGCGCCGGCCACGGTTCACGCCGTGAAATCGAAGCCATTATTGAAGCGGGCCGCGTGAGTGTGGACGGTAAAATCGCCACGCTGGGTGACCGCGTTGAAATCGTACCGGGGCTGAAGATCCGCATCGACGGCCATCTTATCTCCGTAAAAGAGTCCGCAGAACAAATCTGCCGCGTGCTGGCGTACTACAAGCCGGAAGGCGAGCTGTGTACCCGCAACGATCCGGAAGGTCGTCCGACGGTGTTTGACCGTCTGCCAAAACTGCGCGGCGCTCGCTGGATTGCCGTAGGTCGTCTGGACGTGAACACTTGCGGTCTGCTGCTGTTTACCACCGATGGTGAACTGGCAAACCGTTTGATGCACCCAAGCCGCGAAGTGGAACGTGAATACGCGGTGCGCGTGTTTGGCCAGGTCGATGAGAATAAACTGCGCGATCTGTCGCGCGGCGTGCAGCTGGAAGATGGCCCTGCGGCGTTCAAAACCATCAAATTTACCGGTGGTGAAGGGATTAACCAGTGGTACAACGTCACCCTGACCGAGGGACGTAACCGCGAGGTGCGTCGTCTGTGGGAAGCGGTTGGCGTGCAGGTGAGCCGCCTGATCCGCGTTCGCTACGGCGACATTCTGCTGCCGAAAGGCCTGCCGCGCGGGGGGTATACCGAGCTGGATCTTACTCAGACTAACTACCTGCGCGAGCTGGTTGGCCTGACTCCGGAAACCACTTCTAAAGTGGCGGTGGAGAAAGATCGTCGTCGCATGAAGGCGAATCAGATCCGTCGTGCGGTGAAACGACACAGCCAGGTGAACAGCAATCGTCGCTCTGGCAGCCGGAATAACAACGGATAATTTAAAAAAAGCCCGGTGAACGTACCGGGCTTTTTTCTTTAGTAATCAATGCCAATTTGTGCTTTGATGCCTGCATCAAACGCATGCTTGACCGGACGCAGTTCGCTCACGGTATCTGCTAGCTCCAGAATCTCCCGATGACACCCGCGACCTGTCACGATAACCGTCTGATGCGCAGGTCGGTTCTTCAGTGCATCCAATACGTCCTCCAGCGGCAGGTAGTCGTAGGCGATCATATAGGTGATCTCATCCAGCAGCACCATATTTAACGCCGGGTCAGCCAGCATTCTTTTGGCGTGCTCCCAGACGGCAAGGCAGGCTGCGGTATCGGTTTCCCGGTTCTGCGTATCCCACGTAAACCCGGTCGCCATCACCTGAAACTCAACGCCGTGAGGTTCAAGCAAATTACGCTCACCGTTGGGCCATTCCCCTTTGATAAACTGGATGACCCCCACTTTTTGCCCGTGGCCGACGGCGCGGGTAGCGGTGCCAAACGCGGCAGTGGTTTTGCCTTTGCCGTTCCCGGTAAAAACGATGACGATCCCACGCTCGTCCTGGGCTGCCGCGACGCGGGCGTCAACCTGTTCCTTCAGGCGCTGCTGGCGCTGCTGATGACGCTCTTCGCTCATTGCGAAATCCCCGGTTTGCGGCCCGGCTGTGCATCAAAGGTCATTCCGGTTTTGCGGCGGCTGTCGTCACCCATCAGCCAGAGATAGAGCGGCATTATGTCTGCCGGGGTTTTCAGCTTCAGCGGATCTTCTGTCGGGAACGCGCTGGCACGCATGCTGGTGCGCGTACCGCCCGGGTTAATGCAGTTTACGCGCAGATGGCGGTTCTGATACTCCTCCGCCAGCACCTGCATCATGCCCTCGGTCGCGAATTTTGAGACAGCATAAGCCCCCCAGTTTGCGCGTCCCTCTCTGCCTACGCTGGAAGAGGTGAAGACCAGAGACCCGGACTCGGATTTGAGTAATAAAGGGAGCAAGGCCTGCGTGAGGAAAAAGGTGCCGTTGACGTTAACCTGCATGACCTGCTGCCAGATATCCGGATCCTGTTCATCCATCGGACGCACTTCGCCTAACAAACCGGCATTATGCAGCACGCCGTCCAGACGTGGGTAGTGGGTACTGATTCGGCGGGCAAGTTCCTGGCACTCCGCTGGCGTGCATGTCAGCAAATCGAGCGTGTACCAGGGGGCCGGCGTGCCGCCTGCGGCTTCAATTTCCTTTGCGACCCCTTTGAGCTTTTCTTCGTTGCGCCCAATCAGAATGATGCTCGCGCCATACTCAGCATACGTCAGGGCCGCTTCGCGACCAATACCATCGCTGGCGCCGGTGACAAGAATGATCCGGTTCTGCAGCAGGTTTTTTTGCGGTTGATAATGCACGGTGACTCCTCAGGCGCACGGTATCTCAATCACGCCTTCATAATGACTTTTCGGCTTTATGCCCGAATTAGCGTGAGAATTCAATCAGTCTACAGGACGTATTACTGTAAAATTAACAATTTGCAAATATTTAAACCGCAGCGCGGGGGTTCCTGAAGACGGCTCGCATAGGTAATGTCACGGGCGAGACGCAGAGGCAGGGCTGTTGTACACTGCCGTGAAAGATTCGTGGTTAAATCAAGGTGGAACGCGTGGAATTACTTTCTCAATATGGGTTGTTTTTGGCCAAAATCGCGACGGTGGTAATTGCCATTGCGGTGGTTGCCGTTCTGATTGTTAACCTGACGCAGCGCAAGCGTCAGCGTGGGGAGTTACGCATTACCCGCCTGAGCGAACAGTATAAAGAGATGCAGGAAGAGATGTCCCTCTCGCTGCTTGATAGTCATCAACAAAAGCTGTGGCTTAAAGCCCAGAAGAAAAAACATAAGCAGGAAGCCAAAGCCGCGAAGGCGAAAGCGAAGCTCGCGACGCCACAGTCTGACGCAAAACCTCGCGTCTATGTGCTCGATTTTAAAGGCAGCATGGATGCGCATGAAGTCGCCTCGCTGCGCGAAGAGGTGACTGCTGTGCTGGCTGTGGCAACGCCTCAGGATCAGGTCGTGGTGCGTCTTGAGAGCCCGGGCGGGGTGGTTCACGGTTACGGGCTGGCCGCCTCACAGCTGCAGCGCCTGCGAGAGAAGCAGATCCCGCTTACCGTGGCGGTGGATAAAGTCGCGGCGAGCGGTGGCTATATGATGGCCTGCGTGGCGGACAAAATTGTTGCGGCGCCGTTTTCCATCATTGGTTCAATTGGCGTGGTCGCACAGATCCCTAACTTTAACCGCTTCCTGAAAAATAAAGAGATTGATATCGAACTCCACACGGCGGGTCAGTACAAACGCACCCTGACGCTGCTGGGTGAAAACACGGAAGAGGGGCGTCAAAAATTCCGTGAAGATCTGAATGAAACCCACCATCTGTTCAAAGACTTCGTACACCGCATGCGCCCAACGCTGGATATTGAACAGGTGGCGACCGGTGAGCACTGGTACGGCATTCAGGCGCAGGAAAAAGGGCTGGTGGATGAAGTGGGTACCAGCGATGACCTGCTGCTCAACCTGATGGAAGGCCGTGAACTGGTAGGCGTGCGCTTTACCCAGCGCAAACGACTGATGGACCGCTTTACCAACAGTGCGGCGGAAAGCGCGGACCGCCTGCTGCTTCGCTGGCTACAGCGCGGACAAAAACCGCTGCTGTAAACAAAAACGCGAGGCATCTGCCTCGCGTTTTGCATTAATCGACCAGGTGATATTTCTCTGAAAGCGTATGCGCCAGGTATTTGAACATATTAAACACGGCGGTGCTTTTCGGGGTCGGTAACCCCTGCTCGTCAAGGAAGTATTCGCCGCTGAAAACCAGCACGCCATTACGCTGCTCAACGCCGGTGGCTTCAATGCCTGCGAGCGTATCTTCATGGTCACGAATAAGCTTGTTTGCTTCGATAAGCAGAGAGGCTCGGTCAATAGGTTGGGTCGTATTCTGCATAATCCACTCCTTAAACAGTGACAATAGTCTACGCCGGGGGCGCTTTGGGGGCAAATTTTCCCTGTAATGTGAGGGGATAAGGTGCAGAGGGCAGGTTGGCGGGATTTGCTTTTGCATGCTAATAAAGTTGCGTAACGAATTTTATCAGGTAGAGTGTGCGCTTTCGTCATTCTGGCAACAGAATTGCTTGACATTCGACCGGGAATTCGTCACGAATTATACGAGATGTGAGAAAAATACCCGATAACTCAATGACCTGGATGTCGCCATTCTGACGTTCGGTAAGACATAGGGGTTGATATCCCCTGACGCAGTCGCAATATCATTGGCTCGTCGTCAGCGGAAGGGAAATCAACGTGCGGCGTATTCCTGGAAGAATTAAATTAGGTAAAGGTGAATATGGGTAAAGCTCTCGTCATCGTTGAGTCCCCGGCAAAAGCCAAAACGATCAATAAGTATCTGGGTAATGACTACGTGGTTAAGTCCAGCGTTGGTCACATCCGCGATTTGCCGACCAGTGGCTCAGCCAGCAAAAAGAGCGCAGACTCTACCTCCACCAAAGGGGCTAAAAAGCCTAAAAAGGATGAACGTAGCGCGCTTGTCAACCGCATGGGTGTTAACCCATGGCACAACTGGGATGCACAATATGAAGTGCTGCCCGGGAAAGAAAAAGTCGTTAACGAGCTGAAGCAGCTTGCTGAAAAAGCAGACCACATCTATCTCGCAACCGACCTTGACCGCGAAGGGGAAGCCATTGCGTGGCACCTGCGGGAAGTGATCGGGGGAGATGACAAACGCTACAGCCGTGTAGTGTTTAACGAAATTACAAAGAATGCGATTCGTCAGGCGTTTGAGAAGCCGGGCGAGCTGAATATCGACCGTGTAAACGCCCAGCAGGCGCGTCGCTTTATGGACCGCGTTGTGGGTTACATGGTTTCTCCACTGTTGTGGAAAAAGATTGCCCGCGGCCTGTCTGCGGGACGCGTGCAGTCGGTAGCCGTGCGTCTTGTCGTTGAGCGTGAACGCGAAATTAAAGCTTTCGTGCCGGAAGAGTTCTGGGAAGTTGACGCCAACGTCACCACCCCGGGCGGTGACGCGCTGCCGCTGCAGGTCAGCCATCACAACGATAAGCCTTTCCGCCCTGAAAACCGCGACCAGACCATGGCCGCCGTGGCGCTGCTGGAAAAAGCGCGATATCAGGTGCTGGAACGCGAAGATAAGCCGACCAGCAGCAAGCCTGGCGCGCCGTTTATCACGTCAACACTGCAACAGGCGGCGAGCACCCGTCTGGGTTACGGCGTGAAGAAAACCATGATGATGGCCCAGCGTTTGTATGAAGCGGGTTACATTACCTACATGCGTACTGACTCAACGAACCTGAGCCAGGACGCGGTGAACATGGTGCGCGGCTATATCAGCGACAACTTTGGTAAAAAATACCTGCCGGAGAGCGCCAACCAGTTCGCCAGCAAAGAGAATTCTCAGGAAGCGCACGAAGCGATTCGTCCTTCTGATGTCTCTGTGCTTGCCGAGTCGCTGAAAGATATGGAAGCCGACGCCCAGAAGCTGTATCAGCTGATCTGGCGTCAGTTCGTCGCGTGTCAGATGACGCCGGCGAAGTACGACTCCACTACGCTGACCGTTGGCGCGGGCGATTTCCGTCTGAAAGCGCGCGGCCGTATCCTGCGCTTCGACGGCTGGACGAAAGTGATGCCTGCGCTGCGTAAAGGTGATGAAGACCGTACGCTGCCTGCGGTAAACAAAGGCGACGAGTTGTCGCTTGTCGATCTGGTTCCGGCCCAGCACTTCACCAAGCCGCCTGCGCGCTTTAGTGAAGCGTCGTTGGTTAAAGAGCTGGAAAAACGCGGAATTGGCCGTCCGTCAACCTACGCGTCAATCATCTCAACCATCCAGGACCGCGGTTACGTTCGCGTAGAAAACCGCCGTTTCTATGCCGAAAAAATGGGGGAGATTGTCACTGACCGTCTGGAAGCTAACTTCCGCGAGTTGATGAACTATGACTTCACCGCGCAGATGGAAGACAGCCTCGACGAGGTGGCCAGCCACAAGGCTGAGTGGAAGAAGGTTCTCGACAGTTTCTTCAGCGACTTTACCAACCAGCTTGAGAAAGCGGAGAAAGATCCTGAAGAGGGCGGCATGCTGCCTAACCAGATGGTTCTTACCAGCATCGACTGCCCGACCTGTGGCCGTAAGATGGGTATTCGTACCGCGACAACAGGCGTCTTCCTGGGCTGTTCAGGCTACGCGCTGCCGCCAAAAGAGCGCTGCAAAACCACCATCAACCTGGTGCCGGAGAACGAAGTTCTCAACGTGCTGGAGGGTGATGATGCGGAGACTAACGCCCTGCGCGCCAAGCGCCGCTGCAAAAAATGCGGCACGGCGATGGACAGCTACCTGATCGATCCTAAACGCAAACTGCACGTTTGCGGTAATAACCCAACCTGTGATGGGTATGAGATCGAAGAGGGCGAGTTCCGCATTAAAGGCTATGACGGCCCGATCGTGGAGTGCGAGAAGTGTGGCTCTGAAATGCACCTGAAAATGGGGCGTTTCGGTAAGTACATGGCCTGCACCAACGACGAATGTAAAAACACGCGCAAAATTCTGCGTAACGGTGAAGTGGCTCCGCCGAAGGAAGATCCGGTTCCGCTGCCAGAACTGCCGTGTGAGAAATCCGACGCGTACTTCGTGCTGCGTGATGGCGCTGCAGGAGTCTTCCTGGCCGCGAACACCTTCCCGAAATCGCGTGAAACGCGTGCGCCGTTGGTGGAAGAGCTGTATCGCTTCCGCGATCGCCTGCCTGAAAAACTGCGTTATCTGGCCGATGCGCCACAGCAGGATCCTGAAGGCAATAAGACGGTGGTCCGTTTTAGCCGTAAAACGAAGCAGCAGTACGTGGCGGCAGAGAAAGAGGGCAAAGCGACCGGATGGTCCGCCTTCTATGTCGATGGTAAATGGGTTGAAGGCAAGAAATAATCTTCCTTAACCGTAACTTACCTGTAAAAGGGCCGGACATCCGGCCCTTTTTTATTACCTTATTATTATTTTTTGTTCCGTACTATACAGTCGGGCTATAAATGATATAGTGGTTATAGTTAACCCTTTTCTTATTATCAAATCGTCTTAAGCGATTGACCGCGTGCGCTAAATCGGATGGTCTGGCATGAAATTACAGCAGCTTCGTTATATCGTTGAGGTGGTGAATCACAACCTTAATGTCTCTTCTACCGCCGAGGGGCTCTATACCTCGCAACCGGGCATCAGCAAGCAGGTTCGCATGCTGGAGGACGAATTAGGTATTCAGATTTTCGCCCGCAGCGGTAAGCACCTTACCCAGGTGACGCCAGCAGGGCAGGAAATCATCCGTATTGCGCGGGAAGTCCTCTCCAAAGTCGATGCGATTAAGTCTGTGGCGGGGGAACACACCTGGCCGGATAAAGGCTCGCTGTATATTGCCACGACGCACACCCAGGCGCGCTATGCGTTACCGGGTGTTATTAAGGGCTTTATCGAGCGCTATCCGCGCGTCTCTCTGCATATGCACCAGGGTTCGCCGACGCAAATTGCTGAGGCGGTGTCGAAGGGCAATGCAGATTTTGCCATCGCGACGGAAGCACTTCATTTGTATGACGATCTGGTCATGCTTCCGTGCTATCACTGGAACCGCTCCATTGTGGTGACTCCCGATCACCCGCTGGCGGGCAAAGGGTCGGTGACAATCGAAGAGCTGGCGCAATATCCTTTAGTCACCTACACGTTTGGCTTCACCGGACGTTCTGAGCTTGATACCGCCTTCAACCGGGCCGGGTTAACGCCGCGGATTGTCTTTACCGCAACCGATGCCGACGTCATTAAGACTTATGTACGGCTTGGCCTGGGGGTAGGGGTAATCGCCAGCATGGCGGTCGACCCGGTATCAGACCCCGACCTGGTGCGTCTTGATGCGCATGATATTTTCAGCCATAGCACGACAAAAATTGGCTTCCGTCGTAGTACCTTCCTGCGAAGCTATATGTATGATTTTATTCAGCGCTTTGCCCCGCATTTAACGCGTGACGTGGTGGATACCGCCGTGGCATTACGCTCAAATGAAGATATTGAAGAGATGTTTAAAGATATCAAACTCCCCGAAAAATAATCACACCCGGTATCTTTCCCTGAGGGAAAGATACCGAAATATCGGCTTAAAGCTAAATTAGAATTATCATCATCTGCACTTTCCCTGCCATATATTGCCATTATCCTTTTAATTTGTGTGGTTTTAATGTCGTGAATTGGCGACAAAAATAGAAACTAATTAACGGCTACGCAAATTTTTCTTTTCAAATATTTATTTCTGGTCAAAAGATTGAATATTTCATGCCTCCTGATGCGTAAATTCACTGGCTTTTCGGCTAAAGTTTCTTTAGGATTTATCTCAACAGATGATTAATTGTACCAATTGTTTGGTCCTAAATGATAAGCGATATCGATTGTATGAGGTTAGCAATGCCTTCAGGAAGTGAAGAACCGCAAAGGGATCCTGCGCTCAAGCGTAAAGCCTGGCTGGCGGTCTTTCTCGTTTCCGCCCTGTTCTGGGTGATGGTTGCTCTCCTGGCCTGGAAATATTGGGGTTGAATATGGCAGTGACGGTACGTACAGAAACGGCAAAACGGATGTGTCAGCATCATGACACTGTTCACAAAGGACGCAAAGCCCCTGCGACAGCTGTGCCAGCGTCCTGGAAACTGACGCCGCAGCAGCAGGCTTTTATTGATGTGTTCGCGGAAGACGAACCCAAAAAACAATAATTTAGTTTATTGCGTAATGATGCAGCTAGTCTGAATAATGATTGTGCACCTTTGTACTCTTTAATAAATACACATCAGCAATATAGCACGAGGACCTGCCTCGGAATGTTTAATAAATAATGCCTGGTGTCCCTATGATGAATAACATGATGTCTCAAAAATACTGGTCATGGATCGGCGTTTTTACCCTGTCGATTCTGTTCTGGAGTCAGCTCATCTGGCTGGCCATCCACTAAATGATAAAACCTCGCTGCGGCGGGGTTTTTTGTTTTGCCCTCCTCTGGACCATTCCTAAATTTATCAATTCGGGTTGTTATCAAAACGTTACGACATCTTTGTGTTATCTTTAATTACGGCCCTGATGATTGTCAGGACATCTCTGTAATTAAGGAGGAGCTTATGTCGTTAACCCTACGCGAAGCCAGTAAGGACACATTACAGGCAGAAAATAAAACCTGGCACTACTATAGCCTGCCGCTGGCTGCCAGAACGCTTGGGGACATTTCGCGTTTACCCAAGTCATTGAAAGTTTTGCTGGAAAACCTATTGCGCTGGCAGGACGGTGATTCCGTCACTCTCGACGATATTCAGGCGCTGGCGGGGTGGCTTAAGAATGCCCATGCCGACAGAGAAATTGCCTACCGCCCGGCAAGGGTCCTGATGCAGGACTTCACCGGCGTGCCTGCCGTGGTGGATCTCGCCGCCATGCGTGAGGCGGTTAAACGCCTCGGTGGCGACACGGCTAAAGTGAACCCGCTTTCCCCCGTCGACCTCGTGATTGACCACTCCGTAACCGTTGACCACTTCGGTGATGACGATGCCTTTGGCGAGAATGTGCGTCTTGAGATGGAGCGTAACCACGAGCGTTATGTCTTCCTGAAGTGGGGCCAGCAGGCGTTCAGCCGCTTTAGCGTAGTTCCACCCGGCACCGGTATCTGTCACCAGGTTAACCTTGAATATCTCGGTAAAGCCGTCTGGAGTGAATTGCAGGACAAAGAGTGGGTGGCTTATCCGGACACGCTGGTGGGCACAGATTCCCATACCACTATGATTAACGGCCTCGGTGTGCTGGGCTGGGGTGTCGGCGGTATCGAAGCGGAAGCCGCCATGCTTGGTCAGCCGGTCTCCATGCTTATCCCTGATGTTGTGGGCTTTAAGCTCACCGGGAAGCTGTCTGAGGGCATTACCGCCACCGATCTGGTGCTCACCGTTACCCAGATGCTGCGTAAGCATGGCGTAGTGGGCAAATTTGTTGAATTTTACGGTGACGGGCTGGATTCGCTGCCGCTGGCTGACCGTGCGACCATCGCCAACATGGCGCCAGAATATGGCGCAACCTGCGGCTTTTTCCCCATTGATGACGTCACGCTGGAGTACATGCGCCTGAGCGGTCGCAGCGAAGAGCAGGTGGCGCTGGTGGAGGCGTATACCAAAGCGCAGGGCATGTGGCGTAATCCGGGCGATGAGCCGGTATTTACCAGCACGCTCGCGCTCGACATGGGAAGCGTTGAGGCGAGCCTCGCCGGTCCGAAGCGTCCGCAGGATCGCGTGGCGTTAAGCGACGTGCCAAAAGCGTTTGCCGCCAGCAATGAGCTGCAAGTCAACGTGGCGAAAAAGGACCATCGCCCAATCGACTATGTTCTGAACGGACATCAGTATCAGCTCCCGGACGGCGCGGTTGTCATTGCCGCTATTACCTCCTGCACCAACACCTCGAACCCCAGCGTGTTGATGGCGGCCGGTCTGCTGGCTAAAAAAGCGGTTGAGCTGGGGCTGAAACCCCAGCCGTGGGTCAAGGCCTCGCTGGCACCGGGCTCGAAAGTGGTTTCGGATTACCTGGCACAGGCCAGGTTAACGCCGTATCTTGACGAGCTGGGCTTTAACCTCGTGGGCTACGGCTGTACCACCTGTATAGGTAACTCCGGCCCGCTTCCTGAACCTATTGAAACGGCAATCAGGCAGGGCGATCTGACGGTTGGCGCAGTCCTTTCCGGCAACCGTAACTTTGAAGGGCGTATTCACCCGCTGGTGAAAACCAACTGGCTCGCTTCGCCGCCGCTGGTGGTGGCCTACGCGCTGGCCGGGAACATGAATATTAACCTGGCGACCGATCCCATTGGTCACGACCGTAAGAATGAGCCTGTCTACCTGAAAGATATCTGGCCGTCCTCGCGTGAAATTGCGATGGCCGTTGAAAAGGTTTCTACCGAGATGTTCCGCAAAGAGTATGCGGAAGTGTTTGAAGGTACGCCGGAATGGAAAGCCATCAACGTTGTGGGCTCGGACACCTATGACTGGCAGGACGACTCTACCTATATTCGTCTGTCGCCGTTCTTTGATGAGATGCTGGCCGAGCCTGCACCGCTTAAGGATATCCATGGCGCGCGCATACTGGCGATGCTGGGGGACTCCGTCACCACTGACCACATCTCTCCGGCGGGGAGTATCAAAGCCGACAGCCCGGCAGGCCGTTATCTGCAAAGCCGGGGAGTGGAGCGCCGCGATTTTAACTCTTACGGCTCGCGCCGCGGTAACCATGAAGTGATGATGCGCGGAACCTTTGCCAACATCCGCATTCGTAACGAAATGGTTCCGGGTGTGGAAGGGGGGATGACGCGCCATCTGCCGGGGACTGAAGTCGTGTCGATTTATGACGCAGCCGTCAAATATCAGCAGGAAGGTACGCCGCTGGCGGTTATCGCCGGGAAAGAGTATGGTTCCGGCTCCAGCCGTGACTGGGCGGCGAAAGGTCCACGTCTGCTTGGCGTTCGCGTGGTCATTGCCGAGTCATTTGAACGTATTCACCGCTCGAATCTAATTGGCATGGGGATCCTGCCGCTTGAGTTCCCGCAGGGCGTCACGCGCAAAACGCTGGGCCTGACCGGGGAAGAGCAGATTGAAATTAGCGGCCTGCAAAACCTGCAGCCGGGCAAAACGGTGCCGGTGAAATTAACGCGGGCAGACGGGAAAACCGAGGTACTGGAATGCCGCTGTCGTATTGATACCGCAACCGAACTGACCTACTACCAGAACGACGGTATTTTACATTATGTGATCCGTAAGATGCTGGATTGATAAAAAAAGCCCGGCATTTGTGCCGGGCTTTTTACTCTCACTCTTTCAGCAGATGGCCCATTTTGGCCGCTTTGGTATCGAGATAGTGGGCGTTTTTCGGGTTGCGGCCGACAATCAGCGGCACGCGCTCGACGATGTTGATCCCCGCTTCGGTGAGGATCTCAACTTTTTTCGGATTATTGGTTAGCAGGCGAACCTCGTCCACGCCCAGCAGCTTGAACATATCGGCGCACAGCGTAAAGTCGCGTTCATCGGCGGCAAAACCGAGCTGGTGGTTGGCTTCCACCGTATCGTAGCCCTGGTCCTGCAGTGCGTAAGCGCGGATTTTATTCAGCAGACCAATGTTACGCCCTTCCTGACGGTGATAGAGCAGCACGCCGCGGCCTTCTTCGGCGATATGGGTAAGGGCTGCTTCGAGCTGGAAACCGCAATCACAGCGCAGGCTGAACAACGCGTCGCCGGTCAGACACTCCGAATGGACGCGGGACAGTACCGGCGTCTGCCCTGAAATGTCGCCGTAGACCAGCGCGACATGATCCTGTCCGGTTGCCAGTTCTTCAAACCCCACCATCAGGAAATCGCCCCATGGGGTTGGCAGTTTGGCTTCTGCCACACGTTTAAGCTGCATGTGATTCTCCAGAGTAGGCTGACACGTTTCGTGCCTTACGCCCGTTTTGCTTTCTGTATTTGTTCATTTTGCCACAAGCTCAGCACGTTCGCCTAATGGGCACCATGCTATATGAACGTTAAACGCACGATCCGACATATCCACCCATCGAATGAATTTCAGTTATGATTGTGAGGCTTAGCGAAAAAGGAGAAGACATGCTTTCAATCGCCAGACGTACGGCAGCAGGCGCGGCCATTTTACTGATTATGCCTTTGGCCGTGTGGGTCTCCGGCTGGATGTGGCAGCCGGGGCAGAATGCCACGTGGCTGAAAACGTTATACTGGGTAACGGAAACGGTCACGCAACCGTGGGGAATTATTACCCACGTCATCCTTTGCGGCTGGTTCTTGTGGTGCTTGCGCTTTCGATTGCGCGCGGCGCTAATGCTCTTTGCTATCCTCGGCGGCGCGATCGTTATTGGACAGGGTGTGAAGTCCTGGGTAAAGGATCATGTTCAGGAGCCAAGACCTTTTGTCGTCTGGCTGGAAAAAGCACACCATGTTCCGGTGGATGAGTTCTACAATTTAAAGCGTAAAGATCGCGGTGCGCTGGTGAAAGAACAGCTTGCGGAACAGGAAGATATTCCCAAATTCCTGCGTAAGCACTGGCAAAAAGAGACGGGTTTCGCGTTTCCTTCCGGCCATACGATGTTTGCGGCCAGCTGGGCGTTGCTGGGCGTTGGGCTGCTTTGGCCTCGACGTCGCACGATGACAATCGCGATTTTACTGGTTTGGGCGACAGGGGTTATGGGCAGCCGCTTGCTGCTGGGGATGCACTGGCCGCGGGATCTGGTGGTTGCTACGCTGATCTCCTGGATGCTGGTAACGCTGGCAACCTGGCTTGCAGAACGGTTCTGCGGCCCGCTCACGCCACCGCCTGAAGAGAAAGAAGAGATCGCCGAAAGGGAACAAAGCGACGCCTGACGGTTGATATTGTGCATTTCGCCCATAAATCCATGACGTGCGCGTTACTTTTTCCGTTTCGCGCCCGTCGCTAAAATGGTAGTTTATAAGGCTGATTGCGGTGGGTTGAACACACTTTATTCGCTTGAACCACATAACGGGAAGTAATGTGAAATATTTACTCATTTTCTTACTGGTATTGGCGATTTTTGTCATTTCAGTCACATTGGGTGCACAAAACGATCAGCAGGTGACGTTTAACTATCTGCTTGCGCAGGGCGAGTATCGCGTATCAAGTCTGCTGGCGGTCCTGTTTGCTGCAGGCTTTGCCATAGGCTGGCTGGTTTGCGGCCTGTTTTGGTTGAAGGTTCGTGTTTCTCTTGCGCGCGCTGAACGTAAAATTAAACGACTTGAGCATAATATTGCGCCTGCGTCCGACATTCCGGAAAGCTCAGGTGTGCCGGTCGTGAAGGAATAATCGACTATGCTGGAGTTGTTGTTTCTGCTTTTGCCTGTAGCCGCAGCCTATGGCTGGTATATGGGCCGCAGAAGTGCGCAACAAACAAAACAGGATGAGGCTAACCGACTCTCCCGCGACTACGTTGCGGGGGTGAACTTCCTCCTGAGCAATCAGCAGGACAAAGCGGTAGACCTGTTCCTCGATATGCTGAAAGAGGATACGGGGACCGTAGAAGCCCATCTCACTCTCGGTAACCTGTTCCGCTCTCGCGGCGAGGTTGACCGCGCCATCCGTATCCACCAGACCCTGATGGAAAGCGCGTCCCTGACTTACGAACAGCGTCTCCTGGCGGTACAACAGCTGGGCCGAGACTATATGGCCGCGGGGCTGTACGATCGCGCTGAAGATATGTTCACCCAGCTGGTAGATGAAACGGATTTCCGCATTGGCGCGCTGCAGCAGTTGCTGCAGATTTACCAGGCCACCAGCGACTGGCAGAAAGCCATTGATACGGCCGAGCGTCTGGTGAAGCTGGGTAAAGACAAGCAGCGCGTTGAAATTGCGCATTTCTACTGCGAGCTTGCCCTACAGCAGATGGGCAACGACGACATGGATAAAGCCATGGCGTTACTGAAGAAAGGCGCCGCCGCGGACCGCAATAGCGCGCGTATCTCTATCATGATGGGGCGTGTTTTTATGGCCAGCGGCGACTACGCTAAAGCCGTTGAAAGCCTGCTGCGGGTTATTGACCAGGACAAAGAGCTGGTCAGCGAAACGCTTGAAATGCTGCAAACCTGCTATCAGCAGTTGGACAAGCAGGAAGAGTGGGTGGCATTTCTGCGCCGTTGCGTGGAAGAGAATACCGGCGCGACCGCTGAGCTGATGCTCTCAGACGTGGTTGAGCAATATGAGGGGAGCGACACCGCACAGGTTTATATTACCCGTCAGCTGCAGCGTCATCCCACGATGCGCGTATTCCATAAGCTGATGGATTACCATCTTAACGATGCGGAAGAAGGGCGCGCCAAAGAGAGCCTGATGGTGCTGCGCGACATGGTTGGCGAGCAGGTGCGCAGCAAACCGCGTTACCGTTGTCAGAAGTGTGGTTTTACCGCGTATACGCTCTACTGGCACTGTCCTTCCTGCCGTGCCTGGTCTACCATCAAGCCTATTCGTGGCCTTGACGGGCAGTAATTTTTTAAAACCCCTCATTTTAGTTACAACATACTAAAGGGTTTACCGCTTTCTCAGCACCGTGCGGTTTACCGGTCCGGCAGGCACGTAAATGGATTCTGTCAATTTAGGGCGGCGGCAGGTAGAATGCTGGCCGTTTATCTGTTCCGCGCCGCTGCGCGCCCATAGACGAAAAGGGCTGGTCATGACGTCTGTTACTTCTTCCACTTCCCGCGTTATTACGGATTCTCCTGTTGTTGTCGCGCTTGATTACAATAAGCGCGATGCTGCACTGGCCTTTGTCGACGGTATCGATCCCCGCGATTGTCGTCTGAAAGTTGGTAAAGAGATGTTCACGCTGTTTGGACCGCAAATCGTCCGCGATCTGCAGCAGCGCGGTTTCGATGTCTTCCTCGATCTTAAATTCCATGATATCCCGAACACCACGGCGCACGCCGTTGCCGCCGCTGCGGAACTGGGTGTGTGGATGGTCAACGTGCACGCGTCGGGCGGGGCGAGAATGATGACAGCCGCTCGCGAAGCGCTCCTGCCGTTCGGCAACGATGCGCCATTACTGATTGCGGTCACCGTGCTGACCAGCATGGACGAAAGCGATTTGCGTGACCTTGGCGTGACGTTGTCACCAGCCGAGCACGCTGAACGCCTGGCGCGTCTGACGCAGAACTGCGGCCTTGATGGCGTCGTCTGCTCCGCTCAGGAAGTGGTGCGCTTCAAGTCAGAGCTGGGCAACGCATTTAAGCTGGTTACGCCGGGTATTCGTCCGGCAGGCAGCGACGTGGGCGATCAGCGCCGAATTATGACGCCTGAGCAGGCGTTGGCCACAGGCGTTGATTACATGGTTATCGGGCGTCCGGTGACGCAGTCTGCCCACCCGGCAGAGACGCTTAAGGCTATCAACGCATCACTGAAAAAGGGGGCGTAATGACCGATTCCAACAGTCGTCTGGTCTACTCAACGGAGAGCGGGCGCATAGACGAACCGAAAACGAAAGCGGAGCGTCCGAAAGGTGACGGTATTGTCCGTATCCAGCGTCAGACCAGCGGACGAAAAGGAAAGGGGGTCTGCCTGATCTCCGGGATTGATCTGGATGATGCGGAACTGAACAAGCTGGCAGCCGAACTGAAAAAGAAATGTGGCTGCGGCGGTGCCGTTAAGGACGGCATTATCGAAATCCAGGGCGATAAACGCGATTTAATTAAATCGCTGCTTGAAGCCAAAGGCATGAAAGTTAAACTGGCAGGTGGTTAAAATAAATAAGCCACGGCAAATGCCGTGGCTCGTGTTATATACGTGCGTTAGTCAGACCTGAAATGCGATGCTAAATCGCCATAACGGGAAGGCTTATAGAATAATTATTTGCCGACCTGGTGACCGATAATACCACCGACAGCAGCGCCGCCTAATGTACCCAGCGTACTACCATCCGTTAATACTGCACCACCGAGCGCACCAGCGCCGGCGCCAATAGCGGTGTTACGGTCACGTTTAGACCAGTTAGAGCACGCGCTCAGGGACATTGCTACAGTGATTGCCAGAACAGCGGCGGCTAATTTTTTGCTGGTTAAGGTCATAATACTTTCTCCTGAATTATCGATTCACGGAAAGATGTACACGTTAAGTATAGTCAAAATGAATACTTAATTCTTTTTCCCGTGAAAGCTGGTCGCGCAGGCGTTACGTAATCACGCAAGTGATAGTCACTTCCTGTTATATCGCTAACATTAATTTTACGACTTTACGGCAGGTTAAACAGGTAAAAACTCTTAAAGGAAGGTTAGGAATCCTCTCAGACGAAGGGGACATATGCGCCCGGCATACGGGCGCAAAAAGGAGTCAGGCGGAGGTTTTAATAATATCGACAATGAGACCGTCTTCTTCCAGTTTAATACGATGTTCGTCGCTTAACCTTTCGTCGGTAATTACGCGGCTGAAGCGCGCGGCTGGACCCATGGTGTAAGGATGAACGACACCAAATTTGGAACTGTCGGTCAACACAATGGCTTCACATTCTTTTTCCAGGACGGCATTAACCACGTCAGATCGCATCATATCCCGGCCGGTGAAGCCTGTCTCCGGCTGCCAGCCGTCAATCCCGATAAACGCCTTACTGAAATGAACCTGCTGGACATACTGCCGGGTCAGCGGGCCTACCATGCTTTCACTCTTTTTCTGGTAAATGCCGCCCAGTAAAATCACCTCGCAGCGCGTCTCTTTGAGCAAATGGGCGATATAGCTGCTGACGGTGATGATGGTAACGTCTTTTTGTTCGGCGAGCGTACGTGCCAGCAGGGCGTTGCTGCTGCCGTTTTCAATAAACACCGTCTCGCCTGGGTTTACCAGCGATGCGGCAAATTCTGCCAGTTCTCGTTTAAGCGCGTAGTTATTCATCATGCGCGTCTCAACGTCGTCGCTGTCCAGCGGCACGGCATAGCCATGCGCACGGCGCAGGTAGCTCTGTTTTTCCAGCAGATTAAGATCCTGACGGATGGTGACTTCGGAAACGCCGGTGGTTTTCGCGAGTTCGACTACGCTTACGCGCCCCTGATCGATGACCATCTGCAAAATGAGTTGTTGTCGGGAATTCATAGCATCCAATTAATAAAGCGAAACGAGGTCTGGGACAGTGGGATTAGACTTCCCACGGCGCTTTAGGCTGTCGGTTTTCGGGGGCATTGTCAGCGCCATCCTGAGCGAGGAGTTCAGACTTCAGGATCTCGAGATTACGGATCGCAGAGTGATAATCACCCGCCACCAGGATATCCAGCACGGTATCAATACGTTGTGCTACAGCTTGTGGATCAATAGTAGACATAATCTCTCCCCAGGAACGAAAAGTTAATAATTTCAATGATGCAGAAAATAGGGTCAAAAGAGAAGGGAAAAAACGCCATAACGAAATTACATAAACGAAAGTGAACCTCTTTATGGCCTTAACGCTGTTGTCGCGCTTGATATCGTTTTAGCCAGCGCTCGAATGCGGCAGCGGGCATCGGCTTAGCGAAAAGAAAGCCCTGCCGTTCGTTGACGCCGTTCTTGGTCAGAAAGGCGTCCTCTTTTGCGTTCTCCACCCCTTCGGCAATCACCTGCAGGTTTAGCGCCTGCGCCACTGCGACAATGGCGCGCACCAGAGACTGGGAGACAGACTGCTTATGAATATCTCTGACAAAAGCCTGATCGAGCTTAATAGCGTCAATAGGAAAACGCGCCAGTTGGGAGAGAGAAGAGTAGCCGGTACCGAAATCGTCCAGATGAATTTGTGCCCCGAGCCGGCTGAATTGCTGGATCACAGAGAGCGCCAGCTCTTCGTTTTCGATAAGACAGCTTTCGGTCAACTCGACATCGATAGGGCAGTACTCAAAATGCAGATCCTTAAGCGCCTGCTTTAACTCACTGAAAATTGTCTGGTCGGCGAGCTGACGTGCTGAGACGTTCACCGCCACGCGCAGGTTAATTCCCTTGTCTCGCCATTTTGCCACCTGCCGTACCACATCAAGCATCACCCAGCGACCCAGCGGGACAATCAAACCGGACTCCTCGGCATAAGAGATAAATTCCAGAGGAGGGATCAGCCCGCGCTCGGGCGACTGCCAGCGGACCAGCGCTTCAAGGCTTCTGACCTCGCCGCGCCAGGTGATTTTTGGCTGGTAGTGGATCAGGAGCTGATCGTTATCCAGTGCTTTACGCAGGTTGGTGTCCAGCCACAGATACTCAAACACGCGCTGGTTCATCTCGGGGGAGAAGACGCAGAACTTGCCACGGCCGTTTTCCTTGGCGGTGTACATAGCGGTGTCGGCATTGCGAATCACGCTTTCCCGATCGTTCCCGTGTTGCGGCGCGAGGGCGATTCCCAGGGAGCAACCGGTGTAAACCTCAATCAGACCGATTCTGAACGGCTGACGCAGGCGGGTCAAAATGCGCGACGCCATCGCTTCCAGAGAGCCCTGAGAGGTATGGGTGGCCATTACGATAAACTCATCGCCACCGAGCCGCGCTAAAACTTGCCCATCATCCAGGCAACTCAGAAGGGCAAGTGCAACCGCCTGCAGCAGCTGATCGCCGAACATATGTCCGTAGGCATCGTTGACCTTTTTGAAGTTATCCAGGTCGAGGTACACCACGCCAACCTGCGTATCGCCGCGGTTGGCTATGGCGCCTGAAATCAGCTCGTGGATCGCGTTGCGGTTTGGCAAGCCGGTGATGGTATCAGTATTGGCCAACACGCGCAGGCGCTCCTGCGCCCGCCGTTCTTCGGTAATGTCGGTCCCTGAACAGATAAGAAAAATTTCATTTTTACCGCTGCCGCTGTGAACGAATTTATTTCTGAACAGAAACAAGCGTTGCCCTTTCCGCGTTTTGATCCAGCGTTCGACTTCGTAGGAGCTGCTGTTGCGAAAGATACCCGCAATGTTGCGCTTCGAAGCTGCCGCTTCACTGCGGCTCATGAACAGTTCAAACACGTTCTGGCCAATGACTTCGTGTTCTTTCAGACCGGTGTACTCTTCACTCAGGCGGTTAAAACGCTGGATATTGCCGTTTTGATCGAGAATAACAATGACGGAATTCGCTTCAGAAACAACCTGTTCTGCAAAGGAGAGCCCCTGAGCCAGATCGCGTGCCACGGAGGGTGTATCGTTCCAGGCGGAGGCCGTGCCGGCCCACTCGTTGCGGGTTATTTTTCGTCCGACAAGATGGACGGGAACTTCTTCGCCATAAAGAGAAAGGTTCATAGAAAGGCTGGAGGTAATCACCGTTAGCTGGCGGATCAGTGCGGCCTGATCGTCGGCCAGCGTGACCACCTGAGTGACGTCTGCATTTTCGCTGGCAGCAAGGTGCAGAGCGTTGCTATCAGCCGACAATCGCCACCACGGGCTGTGAGTACCCGTGTAACGAAACAGCAAATTCTGCACAAGTTCGTCGATCATGATTTCTCCCGCCGCGACGTATTAGCGCACAAATTATTCATTTGCCGTCGACTTTTCCGTTGAAAATTGCGGCAAAGCCGCAGTGAAAGTATTGTTTTTCTGAGCTTTTTTATAATAAAACGCATCAGGCATATAAAAATGCTGAGCGTATAAAATCCACGTGCCCGAACAGGACAGCACTCTTTTACTGTAGATAATTATGGCCATTTTGGGCGAGCCGGGACTGAAAAAAGTAAGAAAAATGATGCTTTTGCGGGGGGAAAGACGGGAGAAAAAATTGTCGGCCTTTCCGAACGGAAATGACCGACAATTTAGCAGAGGTTATCAGGCGACAGGGCGCGCAATAATACTGCGGGTTTCCATGCGAACTTCAGCGATAGTCACGTCAATCACGTCAGTGACTTTGTAAACCGTCTCGCCTTTAATTTGCACGGTGCCGCTTTCCTGACTGCAGATCAGTTCGTCACGAACGGCGTGCAGGAACGGAGCAGGGATAAAGGCTACCGCACCGTTATCCACCAGGCGTACGCGCATTCCGCCACGGCTGATATCAACGATCTCCGCCGCGAAGCGGGTATCGGTACCGGCTTTATCCTGCAGGAAGCGCGCATAAAGCCAGTCTCCTACGTCACGTTCCGCCATGCGGTTCAGACGGCGACGCTCGGCCATCTGTAGGGTCGTGTCGTCCTGAGGACGGGCAATGGTTTCACCCTTGATAATCGCTTTCAGCAGGCGGTGGTTAACCATATCGCCATACTTGCGGATTGGGGATGTCCAGGTGGCGTAGGCCTCCAGACCGAGGCCGAAGTGCGGGCCTGGCTCGGTGCTGATTTCCGCGAAGGACTGGAAGCGGCGAATACGGCTATCCAGGAAACCGGACGGCTGAGCGTCCAGCTCGCGGCGAAGCTTGCAGAAGCCTGGCAGCGTCAGCACTTCTTCCGGATCAACATGCACATCGTGATTCTTCAGCAGAGCCGCCAGCGCTTCGGTATTGGCCGGATCGAATCCGGTGTGAACGTTGTAAATACCAAAGCCCAGCCTGTCGCGCAGCACGCGTGCGGCACAGATGTTGGCGGAAATCATTGCCTCTTCAACGATGCGGTTTGCAATGCGTCGCGGTTCGGCCACGATGTCCAGCACTTCACCTTTCTCGCCCAGAACAAAGCGATAATCCGGTCGGTCTTTGAACACCAGCGCGTGGGTTTTACGCCACTCGCCGCGGTTCAGACAGATGCGGTGCAGCAGACGGAGCTGCGCGGCTATGGCGTCTGATTCTGGTTTCCAGCTACCGGTATTTTCCAGCCAGTCGGAGACGTTATCGTAGGCCAGCTTGGCTTTGGATTCGATGGTGGCAGCAAAGAACTCGATATCGTCTTCAATCGCGCCATCGGCGGCAATGGTCATGCGGCAGGCAAGAACCGGACGCACCTCATTTGGGCGCAGCGAGCAGAGGTCGTCAGACAGTTCGCGCGGCAGCATCGGGATGTTAAAGCCCGGCAGGTAGTTCGTGAACGCGCGGATTTTCGCCGTTTCGTCCAGCTTGCTGCCTTCTACGATCCAGGCGGTGGGATCGGCAATGGCGACGGTCAAATGCAGTTTGCCATCGGCGCTCTCTTCAGCGTAGAGCGCATCGTCCATATCTTCGGTGCTGGCGCTGTCGATGGTGACAAACTCCAGCGCGGTGAGATCGCGGCGCGTCAGACCTTCATCCTGCATCTCGGTTGCCACGCCGTTCGGCGCTTCTTTTTCAAGATTATGGCGCGCCAGCGTGACCCACCACG
This sequence comes from Enterobacter sp. MG-EB028, assembly GCF_056673305.1. Lineage (NCBI taxonomy): Bacteria > Pseudomonadati > Pseudomonadota > Gammaproteobacteria > Enterobacterales > Enterobacteriaceae > Enterobacter > Enterobacter sp. MG-EB028. The sequence continues at coordinate 2,680,823 of NZ_CP195079.1, read as the reverse complement.
GGACGAAATGGTCGTCGCCAAAGGTGATGAACTGGGTCAGTTCAGCATAGAAACCGCGGTCGCCTTTCAGAGGATGACGGCGCATTTCTGCTACGGCCCAGTCACCTTCTTTAAAATCATGCTCAACGCCGCGGGCGGCGCGGCACGGAATGGCATCTTTCAGCAGGGGGTGATCCGGCACGACAGAAAGACGATCGTCCTTTCTCTGCACTTTGCCCACAAAGCGGGTCAGGAACGGCTCGATCAGTTCTTCCGGCTCGGCGGATTCACGTTCTTTCTCGGTATGGATGACGGCCATGACGCGATCGCCATGCATCACTTTCTTCATCTGCGGTGGCGGAATGAAGTAGCTTTTCTGCGCGTCAACCTCAAGGAAGCCAAAGCCCTTTTCCGTGGCTTTCACGACCCCTTCTGCACGCGGCGTCTGGGAATGCAGTTGCTGTTTAAGCTGCGCTAGCAGCGGGTTGTCCTGAAACATAATGTTCTATTTTCGTAGCCATTGAGCGGCTGACAGTTTTACGCGATTCTCACTGCTACAGCAAGCGCTCTTTGGGGAAAGAGTGTGGTTATTCCGCTTTGCCGGAAGCGACTTTTAGCCGATTGAGCCAGCCCTCCAGCGCGCATTGGCTCAGCAGGTTGATCGTCTGAACGGCAGTAAGTCCTTCTTCCGTTAGCGGGGTAAATTGTGCGGCACTGAAGCGGTCCGGTGAGCGTGTCAGCAATTCGGCTGCTGCCGTAAGCGCCGGAGGAGGATGCGAAATCGTTTCCCGGCTGTTTATCAGGATCTCACCCGTCAGGTCGAGCAAGGTCGGTTCATGACACAGTACCGGCGTCAGCGCCTCAAGCGCGGGCTCTGCCTGCCAGCGGGAGAGGGACTCAAGTTGATGCGCACTGGCATAGCGAAGCTCGACCACGGGCAGAAGCACTATCCACGCGTCGGAGCACGCCGGCAGGCTGTGTGGCTGAATATGATGGCCCGGCAACCAGCGAACGGGATGGCCAAGCAGCGCCTGAAAGACGGCGACCACGCGCGCCTGAAAACCGATAAAGCCGATTATCTGGTTAATCACCACTATGTCATAGATAGACAGACCTACCTCATCAAGCTCGTTTCGCGCCTTATCATCAATGACGTCAGGCGAGCTGGCGAGCTGGCGGGCGTACTGGGTGATTTGCGCCAGCCGTCGGTTACTTTCGCGGGAGGAGTCGGGACCCGGCAGCGGGGCGAGGAGGGCGGCGTAGTGGTTGCACAGCCGCTGAACGCCGCAGGCCTGCGCCACCGTCAACGCGGTACTTAACCGATCGTAGGCGCTGAGCGTTCGCAGGCGGTTTACGGGAAGTGAGAGTGGGAACAGCTGGTGGCATAAGGATCTGGCTGGAGCAAGCCAGCCGGTACAGGCGGCGGCAATCTCATCTGGCAGGGCTAAATCGAGCAAAAAACGATCGTCGACGTTAGCGGCTTCGGGCACCAGAGGCAGCACATCCGGCTGCGCGTGGTTTGACTGGGTTTCGTGATACCAGTGGCCTTTGCCGGAAAAACGGCGTTGTTCCATGTGCGTTCCTTGATCTCAAAATGGCGATCAATATCCTGGCGTAAGGCAGATAAAGGGAAAAATATTGTTAGGTGATAACAAATAGCAGAACGGAATAACGAAGGGGGGAGTGCGGAGGGGGAAAGCTCTCTTCCCGTGCGGGAAGAGAGCCACAGCTTATTTAATTTCCAGCTCGTTCATTGCAGCGATGTTGAAGCCGCCGTCAACGTGAACCACTTCGCCGGAGATACCTGCGGAAAGATCAGAGCACAGGAATGCAGCAGAGTTACCCACATCTTCAATGGTAACGGTACGACGAATCGGGGTAACCGCTTCGCAGTGTGCCAGCATTTTACGGAAATCTTTGATGCCGGACGCCGCCAGGGTACGGATAGGACCCGCAGAGATGGCGTTAACACGCACGCCTTCTGGACCCATTGCGTTTGCCATGTAGCGTACGTTGGCTTCCAGAGACGCTTTCGCCAGACCCATAACGTTGTAGTTAGGGATAGCACGTTCAGCGCCCAGGTAGGACAGGGTCAGCAGGGCTGCGCCCGGGTTCAGCATCGCGCGGCAGGATTTTGCCATCGCTACGAAGCTGTAGGAGCTGATGTCGTGAGCGATTTTGAAGCCATCACGGGTAACCGCGTTCACGTAGTCGCCGTCCAGTTGGTCGCCAGGAGCGAAGCCAATGGAGTGAACGAAACCGTCGAATTTCGGCCATGCTTTTGCCAGTTCAGCAAACATGCCGTCGATGCTTTCGTCTTGTGCAACGTCACATTCCAGAACAATGCTGGAACCCAGCTGCGCGGCAAACTCTTCAACACGGCCTTTCAGCTTGTCGTTCTGGTAGGTGAACGCCAGCTCAGCGCCTTCGCGATGCATTGCCTGTGCGATGCCGTATGCGATGGACAGTTTGCTGGCAACGCCAGTCACCAGAATGCGCTTACCGGAAAGAAAACCCATAGCTTTAATCCTTATATTCATTGCTTATTTTGCCTTGTAATTCATAGCGTTACAGGCAGTATTTCAAAATCATTCGAAATTAGCTCGAAATTATAGCCCACTCACGGCCCCTTGTGTCACGATATTTCTCGCCGATCTCTGAAGACGAATGCCCTAAAAGGTGAGGCGCGGGCTGGCGGGGGCTCAAAATTTCAGCATTCGTCCAGTATATCACCCGGCAGCAGCTTCGCCTCATCCAACCAGCAAGGATCCGCTATCCGTCCCTGGCGTCTTCAACGAAACGCGCAACGACAATAAAGAATACCGGGACGAAGAAGATCGCGAGAAGCGTGCCGCTAATCATGCCGCCAAACACCCCGGTGCCGATAGCGTGCTGCGTGCTGTCACTCGCGCCACGCGCCAGCATCAGTGGCACCACCCCTAACGTAAAGGCTAACGATGTCATCAGAATAGGGCGCAGACGCTGGCTTGCGGCCTGTATCGTTGCCGCCAGCAGGGATTGTCCTTCCCGGTGGAGCTGCCTTGCAAACTCGACAATCAGAATGGCGTTCTTGGCGGAGAGGCCTATCAGGGTAATAAGACCGACCTTAAAGAAAACATCATTCGTCATGCCCGCAACGGAAACGGCAGCCACCGCACCGATAAGCCCCAGGGGAACGACCAGCATCACCGCAAAGGGAATTGACCAGCTCTCATACAGGGCGGCGAGCACCATGAACACGACCAGTATCGACAGAACGATCAGACCCGGGAGTTGAGATTCGGATTTTCTCTCCTGCAATGAACTCCCGGCCCACTCGCCGGCCATCCCCTGCGGTAAATCTCGTGACAACGTCTCCATGGCCTTCATTGCGGTACCGCTGGATGTACCCGGGGCCGCACTGCCGGTAATGCGGATAGCAGAATATCCCTGATAACGCGTCAACTGCTGCGGCGCAACGTTCCAGGAAAGCGTCGCAAACGTAGATACTGGCACCATCTGCCCCATACGGTTTTTTACCGATAATTTCAGGATCTGCTCAGGCTGCATGCGGTAAGGGGCATCGGCCTGAATAATGACCTGCTGAACGCGGCCATTGTTCGGGTAGTCATTAACGTAGTTCGACCCCATGGTGACCGAGAGCGTCTGGTTGATTTCATCAAATGAAACGCCCAGTGCTTCCGCTTTTTCCCGGTCAATGTGAAGGGCCAGGCTTGTTCCTTCCGGCAGACCGTCTATATACACGTCACTCAGTTCAGGACGCTGATTAGCCTTCACAACCAGCGCATCGGCCGCACTCTTTAACGCCTCGTAGCCCAGTCCCGCCCTGTCCTGCACGTACCAGGTGAAGCCCGAGGAGGTGCCCATATCCGAAATGGCCGGCGGGAGCAGGCTCATCGTGACGGCATCAGAGACGCTCGCCATGCTGGCCTGTATATGGTCAGCTTCATTTTGTGCCGTCGAACCCTGCCGATCTTTCCAGTCTTTCAGCGTGGTGAAGCCCATGGCCGAATTCGGGCCCGATCCTGAAAAACCAAACCCCAGGATCATAATGTTGCTTTCAATATCCGGCCGGGCCGCAATTTCCTCTTCAAATTTTTTAACCACGTTCAGGGTGCGCTGCATGGTGGCATCGGAAGGCAGCTGAATTGAGGACATAAAATAGCCCTGATCTTCATCCGGCAGAAAGGACGAGGGCAGCGAAGAAAGCCCCAAAAACAGCGCAGCGCAAAGCGCAACGTACAGCAGCAGCATACGCCCGGTTCGTCTCAGCACCGCGCCCAGCCCGGATTCGTACCACCTCGTGAGCGTACGAAAGCGGGCGTTAAACCCTGCCGCGAACCTGCCACCACCGTGCTTCTCTGCGCTGTGAGGCTTAAGTAGCGTCGCGCAAAGCGCGGGAGTCAACGTGAGGGCAAGAAATGCCGACAACAGTATCGATACCGCCATGGAGATACAAAATTGTCGATAAATAATACCGACGGATCCTTCGGCGAAACCCATGGGAATAAAGACGGCGGTAAGCACCAGCGTGATCCCGATAATTGCCGGCGTGATTTCATTCATGGCCTCCCGGGTCGCGTCGCGCGGAGAGCGTTTTTTTTCTTCCATCAGACGCTCAACGTTCTCCACGACCACAATAGCGTCATCTACGATAATCCCTATCGCCAGAACCATGCCGAACATGGTCAGAATATTGATGGAGTATCCACTCAGTAGCATCACCGTGAAGGTGCCAAGAAGTGCGACGGGGGCAACAATCGCCGGGATAAGCGTACAGCGTATCTTGTGCAGAAACAGCAGCATCACGAGGAAGACCAGGACCATCGCTTCTACAAATGTCTGCACCACCTTCATGATGGAAAGCTTCACAAAAGGCGCGGTATCGAAGGGAACCGTAAACATCATTCCTTCCGGCAACACCTGAGAAAGTTCGTCGATGCGCGCGCGTACGCCTGCAGCCGTACTCATCGCATTGGCGCCGGGCGATAACTGGACTGCCGCAGCCGTTGCGGGTACCCCATTTTCGCGGATGCCGAAAGCGTAGCTTTGCAGGCCGGACTCAATGCGTGCGACGTCGGACAGCTTCAGCCTTGCGCCGGACGCCTCTGATTTCAGTGTAATATTCCTGAAAGCCTCTACGGAAGCGAGCTGCCCCTTGACGGCGATCGGATACGTTACGCCTTGCCCTTCAGATGCCGGTTCATCTCCCGTCTTGCCGGGTGAAACCAGGGCATTTTGCTGGCCAACAGCGGCAAGCACATCGCTCACAGAAAGTCCGTAGCTATGAAGCTTCATTGGGTCCAGCCAGATGCGTAGCGCTTTTTCGCCACCAAAAAGCTGAATTTTCCCTACTCCAGGTACGCGGCGAAGTTCGTCGCTGACATGCCGGGCGAAATAATCGCTTAAATCGGCCTCCTCAAATTTACCGGTTGGAGATTTCAATCCCACCATCATTAAAAATCCGGAATTGGCCGCCTCGACGTTGATACCATTTTGCCTGACCGCCTGTGGCAAACGCGGCTCCACAATTTTGATCTGGTTCTGAAGGTCCATCTGCGCCAGCTTGATGTCCGTGCCGGGCTTAAACGTCACGGTAATAGACGCAGAACCGGTTGTGTCACTGGATGATTCGAAGTAGAGCAAATTATCGACGCCAGATATTTCGCGCTCAATTAACGACACCACTGAAGTATTCATAATATCGGGGCTGGCACCCGGGTAGGTGACAGAAATAATGATCCCAGGCGGTGCCACCGCCGGATACTGCGCAACCGGCAGCCGGGGGATAGACAAAACACCTGCCAGGACGATAAAAAGCGCCACTACCCAGGCGAAAATTGGACGTTCAATAAAAAAATGAGGCATTAATTTAACTTCCAGATACGTGAATTTCGTCGTCGGTTGACACGCGCTAGCCGGTATCCCTGAGGAGAACGACGGTTATTAGTGAGGTTTATCATTATGGGTAACAGGTATATGGCTATTTCAGTGAGTTATTTTTGTTCAAATGGTGTGATGGAAACTCTACAGCTCGCCTGTTTAGCGGACATGGGCGGTTTATGGAGAGAGTGTGGAGCGAAACAGCGCGGTTGTTTAAATCATTCTCATGATGAGGTAAAGCGGTGCACCGCCAAAAAACAGAATTAAATAACACTCGTAGTAAAACACCAGATCGTTAAAATCTGGCGTAGCGTTCAGCAGAACAGTGAACGTAATAATGAGATAAACAAAAATCACCATCAGCCAGAAGGCGATGAGAAGTAATTCTGTGAACGCACCTGCTTTGTTTTGTATTATCAGAGAGACAACCGACAAGGCAATGCAGCCATAGATAATGGGGGAAGAGGGCAGCGTTGCGGCGACTTTTTCATCCATTTTATGCATCAGTATCAGCCACGTATAAAGTAATCCCCACGTTAGCAGCAGGAACAGGGAAAATATGCCGATTTTTTTAGGAGAGAGGTATTTCGAAAGTTCCATGTTCATTATCTCAACCAAATTCAGAAAGCCTTTAAGCGACAGGGGTATTTACTACGTTAAACGGAAGACGGTTTAACTCCGAATAACTATTCTGGACTGTTATTGTCGAGCCTTTATTGACTGAATGTGTAGGCTGTATGGAGAAATTGCCGGACACTTAAATTAACCCAGGAAATTTTCGCGGCCACGGCACTTTTTCCCGGAGCCTGTGTCTTATTGTGCTAAAGATATCTGATAGCGTGCTCAAAGGGATTTCACCCGCGGAGATAAAATGAACAAAAATACTCTAATCCTTGTTGTTGAAGATGAAGACGAAATTGCCGATATACTGATGAGTTACTTAGAGCGTTCAGGGATGAAAACGCTGAGAGCCCGGCAGGGCGAACAGGCGATAGCGCTCAATCGACTCCATAAACCGGATCTTATCTTGCTGGACATCCATTTGCCCCTGTGCGATGGCTGGAGCGTACTCACGACGCTCCGCCAGGAAAGTACCGTGCCTGTTATTATGGTGTCCGCTCTCGATCAGGACGTGGATAAGCTTATGGGGCTGCGGCTTGGCGCGGATGATTACGTCATCAAACCTTTCAACCCATCCGAAGTGGTCGCGCGGGTTGAAGCGGTGCTGCGCAGAACCAAACCGGCTCTCCAGCAGGCGGGGGCCGTGCCTCTCAGGACGCCTTTTATTACGGTCTATCCGGACGATTTCTACGTTGAGGTCACCGCTGGCGAAGAGGTGGTCTCGCCGGTATTAACGACGACGGAATTTAAACTTCTTACTTATCTGGTGAGATACCCGCGTAAGGTCTGTTCCAGGGAAGAGTTACTCAACGCATGTCTGCCGGAGGGCGATACGCTCGACAGAACGGTAGACAGCCATATGAGCAAGCTGCGTAAAAAGCTGGAGCTTGCGGGCCTTTATGGCATTCCTGAAAGTATCAGGGGGATGGGCTATCGGCTTGGGGAGAAAAAATGAGCAGAGATTCTGTCCTGAGTCGGCAGATCTTAACGTATATGCTGCTGCTGACGTTTACGATAATTGCCATTGCGGTACTGGGCTCCTGGTTTTTTTACTCTTTTATTCTCGATCACCTCCCCGGCGGCGCCGTTGCGGGTGATGATGAGCAGATGACGATGTGGGACTGGGTGTGGATCGGGACCGCCACAACAATCAGTCTGATAATCGCGATATTTTTAACGATCAAACTTTCTTCGCGAATACTCACCCCGTTAAACGCGGTAGCGTCCAGCCTGAGAAAAATTTCTCACGGTCAACTGGACGCCCGGGCTTATTGTGCCAGCTCCCGGCTCGGAGAGGTCAATCATCTGGTCACGGATTTCAATGAAATGGCGGAAAAACTCCAGACGCTGGATATTCAGAGGAAATCCTGGAATGCCGCCATTGCCCATGAGCTGAGAACCCCGGTTACGATTTTACGCGGTCGGCTTCAGGGGCTGGTTGACGGCGTCTTTGAGCCAGATCCGCAACTCTTTAATAACCTTCTCAGGCAGACTGAGGGGTTGACCCGTTTGATTGAAGATCTCCGGGTGATCAGCTCGGACGGCGGGGCGGGTTATACATTGTATAAATTCAGAACAGACCTCAAAGGCACAATCCAGGATGCGCTTGATACTTTCATGCCCGAGTTCAAACGCAACCAATTTACGCTTAAGACTGAGCTGAGAGAACAGCGATGCGTGTTCGACCCCTTGCGCATCAATCAGTGTCTGGCCGTTCTGTTTGACAACGCATTACATTATTCAACTTCGCGGAAACTCATCGTAAAAAATGGCGTCTCTGATAAAGGCAATTTTATTCTTATTCAGGATGGCGGGCCGGGCATCCCCAGAGAATTTCATGATTTCTTATTTCAACCCTTCCAGCGGGATAATGGTGCCAGAGAGTTGAATCCTGAAGGATGTGGTTTAGGCTTATCGGTGGTAAAAGCCATCATGCTGGCTCATGGTGGCGACGTAACGTATACCTTATCGAAGCAAAACCACTCCCTGTTCAAGCTGACCTGGCCCGATGCCTGAGCCCTGGCGGGAGGTCAGCCTGGCCTGTCCGCCGATAGCGGCAACTGCCATATAGCGCCTAATTTTGTATCCCACTCCAGCGGGGTAATACGCAGTTTGCCCCGTTTTGGGCTTAAGGTTATTTCACTGAAGTAAATTTCATTGCTTTTTAGCATGAGGTCAACGCGGCAGTAGTCAAGGCCATTCGCCAGCTCCTGAGCGGCCAGCAAAGCCTCACGGAACAACCCCGGCTCGCCGGGCGCTACCGGCGTATTCGGGTATTCCATCCGGAAAGGCTGTAAATTCCAGTATCGGTCGTAAACGTTGATAAACTCTCTGCCGCGGTCATCCGTAAAATCGGCCTCAACATAGTGTGCGATGCCGTGAAAACAGTGAATTCGCAGCATTTCCGGCGTGCTGTTCCTGTCCGCATTATTGAAAAGATCGACATAAGGCTCACATAGTATAACGGGTATAATATTTTTGTACTGCCACTCGCGCGTGGTGTAATACAAATTCTTCTTTAATGCAAGATTGAGCTTTTTTCGGGCCTGCCGGTAATTGAACTGGTCTTTGTTTGTACAGATTATTGTGCTACCACTATCATGATTACACTTAAGGACGAATTGATCGGGCAGTGTTGAAAAATCAATATGCGAAAACCTGCGGTATACTCCAATCAGAGGCACCGCTTTTACTCGCGTTGTTCTGGACGCAACGTATTCGCGGACGGCGAGTTTATCGGCAAGCATTGTGTAGAGATTATTATGGTCATAGACCAGTCGATGGCATATTTTTTCACTCAACGTAGTGGGTGATTTAATGTCAGGGGTTTTCCCTGATGTCTTTTCGAGCCTTGCAGTATGAAAATTAAGGTCCGTCATTAAATATGAACGGCATTTTCTGATGAGATACTCTGCGTATTTCAGAACATAAGTGGCGGTGTTCATTTCTTCTCCTCCGTAATATCCGGATATTCTGGAGAAGAACTGTTGATGGATAGTGCTTAAACTATGGAGCAGGGATGGAGACAAAAAATTAAAGGATTAAATAGCGCGTGCAGACTATTTAATCCTTATTTAAGCGGAGCAATCTGTGTTTACCGCGGCACTTAACGGTCCTTTCTCCACGCATCGGCGGTCAATGCTTCACCGAAATGACCGGCAATCAGCCTTTTCGTCAGCTCATGAAGCGGGGAGGCCATCACATCCGCCGTGCTGCCGCGCTCGACGACTTCCCCCTGGTGCATAACCATCACCTGGTCGCTGATGTGCTTCATCATTCCCAGATGCTGGGTGACGTAGATATACGAGATCCCCTGTTTTTCCTGCAATTCCAGCATCAGGTTAATCAGCTGCGAACGCATCGACATATCCAGCGAGGCAAGCGCTTCGTCAGCAACGATCACTTTCGGGCGCAGAATCAACGCGCGCGCCAGGCCCAGACGCTGTTTCTGACCCGGGGCCAGCATATGCGGGTAGTAGCTTTCATGATCCGGTAACAGCCCAACCATACGCAGGGTTTCGAAGATACGCTTGCGGCGCGCCTCTGGCTCCAGTTCGGTATTCAGACGCAGAGGGAAATCAAGGATCTGCGAAATGCGCTGGCGTGGATTAAGCGAGGTTGACGGATCCTGGAAGATCATGCGGATGCGCTGGCTGCGGAAAGAGTAATCGCCAAACTGCAGAGGATGATCGTCAATCAATACTTCGCCAGCGGTGGGCTCGACCATGCCGGCAAGCATCTTCGCCAGCGTGGATTTGCCGGAGCCGTTTTCGCCAATGATCGCCAGCGTCTGTTTTTCACGCAGGGTAAAACTCAGCGGCTTCACTGCTTCGACAGTCTGACGATGAAACAGCCCCGTGCGGTAGCGAAAGGTCTTACTCAGATTGCGGACTTCCAGCAAGGTTTCGACCATTTCACTCTCTCTCCATGTTCAGCGGGAAATGACAGGCGTAAAGATGATTTTTGGCGCCGGTCAGGCGCGGTGTTTCGATACATTTACGCTGAGCATACGGACAACGCGGCCCCAGACGACAGCCTATTGGCAATGATTCCAGCAGCGGAATCGCCCCGGGCAGGGTATTCAGACGGCTCTTGTGCGGCATGGCGCTGCCAAAATCCGGAATGGCGCGGATAAGCGCCTGCGTGTACGGATGGTGCGGCGCGGTGATCAGGTCTTCACTGGGGGCAGTTTCGACCGTTTGTCCGCAGTACATCACGTCAATTTTATCCGCCCACTTGCTGAGCATTTGCAGGTCATGGCTGATCAGCAATATGGTGGTGTTGTTGTTCTGGTTCAGGCGCGACAGCAGGCGGAAAATTTGCGCCTGCGTGGTTGGCTCCATTGCGTTCGTCGGCTCATCCGCAATCAGCAAACGTGGCTGATTAGCCAGCGCGATGGCAATCATCACTTTCTGGCACTCGCCGTCGGTAAGCTCGTACGGGAAGCTGCGCATCGCGTCTTTATGATCTTTGATCCCGACGCGGTGCAACAGCTCAATGGCGCGGCGTTTGCGCCAGCCGAAACGCTGCCACCAGCGGCCTTTATAGGTCCAGCCGGGAATGTTCTGCATCAGCTGTTTGCCTACGCGCTCGGACGGATCGAGGCAGGACTGTGGCTCCTGGAAAATCATCGAGACGTTATGGCCGACCAGCTTACGCCGCTCGCGCGGGGAGAGGCGCAGCAGGTCGATATCGTCAAACCGCATACGGTCGGCGGTCACGCGCCAGTTATCTTTCGCCACGCCGCAGATAGCTTTGGCGATCAGGCTTTTGCCCGAGCCGGATTCCCCCACCAGCCCGCGAATCTCGCCCTCGGCGAGGGTGATGCTGATGCGATCGACGGCTTTTACCCAGCCTTCACCGGTTTTGAATTCAATGGTGAGGTTGCGAATATCAAGAAGCGGCATTATTGCACCCCCGCGTTAATTGCACGGCGAATACCGTCGCCCAGCAGGTTGATCAGCAACACGCTTACCATAATCGCCGCCCCCGGCAGCATAACCGTCCACGGTGCCACGTAGATCAATTCCAGCGCGTCACCGAGCATCGCCCCCCATTCAGGGGACGGCAGCTGCGCGCCGAGGTCGAGGAAGCCGAGCGCAGCGATGTCCAGGATCGCCATCGACAGCGCCCGGGTGATTTCGGTGACCAGCCCGGCAGCGATGTTTGGCAGAACGGCAAACCACAGAATGTTGAAGGTCGTCGCACCGTCCAGACGGGCCGCAACGACATACTCTTTTTCCAGCTCGTCATGCACCATGCTGTAAACCGAGCGCACGATGCGGGGCAGGATAGCCAGCCAGACGGCGAACATGGCATGTGACAGATGCGGGCCGGCAAAGGCAACCACGATGATTGCCAGCAGCAGAGAAGGAATCGACAGCAGCGTGTCCAGAATGTGGTTCAGCACCGCCGAGCGAAGGCCATGCGTGGAGCCCGCGAAAATACCGAGCGCCAGTCCACAGATCGTCGCCGCGAGCGTCACGACAAACGCGCCGCCCACCGTCGGGGCGGCCCCGCTTAACAGACGGCTTAACACGTCGCGTCCGAGGTCGTCAGTGCCGAGGAAGAAAGAGACTTCGCCGTAGCGAGACCAGGAAGGCGGCAGCAGCTGATAGCCAAGGAACTGCTGATCGATGCCATAAGGCGCAAACCACGAGCCAAAGAGGCAAAGCAATACCAGACCGGCACAGCCATAAAGACCAATCATTGCCGTGGTGTCACCATAGAACTTACGCCACACGGTACGCAGCGCACCGGGCGTGCGCTTTTCACTGTATACGTTATCGTAAGGCATACCATTCCTTATGCTTCAATGGGTTAGCCATCGCACCCAAAATATCGGACAACACGTTAACAATAATGACCAGCGAACCAATCACCATCACACCCGCTGAGATAGCGGCGTAATCCTGCTGGCGGATGGCGTTAATCAGCCAGCGTCCCAGCCCTGGCCAGCTAAAGACCATCTCGGTGATCATGGCCAGCGTAAGCATGGTGGAGAACTGCAGCCCAAGACGCGGAATCACCGGCGGCAAAGCGTTGTGCAGGACGTTGCGGCGCAGTATGGTCAGGCGCGATAATCCGCGCGTGGCAGCAGCTTTGACATAGTTCTGCTCAAACACCTCGATGGTGCTCAGGCGCATCAGGCGGATCACCTCGGTCGTCGGCGCAACCGCCAGCGTCAGCACCGGCAATACCATATGGCGCAGGGCGCTGACGATCATCTCATGGCGCCACACCGAATCGGAAAGCCACGCGTCAATGATGGCAAAACCCGTCACCGTTTTAACCGTATAGAGCAGGTCAAAACGGCCAGAGACCGGCAGCCAGCCCATCGTCAGCGAGAAGAATAGCGTCAGCAGCAGCGCCAGCCAGAATACCGGGATAGAGAAGCCGAGCAGGGCGATGGCGCTGATAAACTTATCCTGCCATTTGTTGCGGTAGATCCCGGCCAGCATGCCCACGGGGATACCCACCATCAGGGCAAAGCCGAAGGCCAGAATGCACAGCTCCATCGTGGCCGGGAACACCTCTTTCAACTGCTCGGAGATAAGCTGCCCATTTATGCTCGACACGCCGAAATCCCAGTGCAGCAGACCGTTAAACCAGAACAGCCAGGCATCCCACAGCGATGAGCCCTGAAGCGGGGCGTGCGGCGTAAAATAGCTCAGGCTGAAGCCGACAAAGGTCAGCAGAAAGAGCGTCACCAGCAGCAGCAGGAGTCGACGTAAGGTAAAAATAATCATGGTTTTTTCACCTCTTGTTCTTTTTCGCGCGATACGCCGGCGAACGAGGCGTTGCCGAACGGACTCAGCACCAGACCTTTAATATCGTAGCGATAGGCCTGAAGACGCAGGGAAGAGGCCAGCGGTAGCACGGGCAGTTCCTGAGCGAGGATCTTCTGCGCTTCATCATAGGCGTCAATGCGCGAGGCCAGTTGCTGGGAAGAGAGCGCTTTTTGCAGCACGGCGTCAAACTCCCGGTTACACCAGTGAGCGTAGTTGGTCTGCGAATTTATCGCCGCACAGCTCAGCAGCGGCCGGAAGAAGCTGTCCGGGTCGTTACTGTCGGTGGCCCAGCCTGTCAGGGTGAGATCGTGATTCATGTCCATCAGGCGCGCCTCCTGAAAACGGCCCTCAACCGGTACAATGATCACTTTGACGCCCACCTGCGCCATATCCGCCTGCAGCAGCTCGGCGGTTTTCAGCGGGCTCGGGTTCCACGCCTGGGAACTGGTTGGCACCCAAAGCTGGAGCGTCAGGTTTTCTGCGCCCAGCGCCTTCAGCTGTTCACGCGCTTTTGCCGGATTGTATTCCGTAATTTTAGCCTCACCGTCGTAGGCCCACGAGGCGCGCGGTAAAATTGATGCTGCGGTTTCTGCCGTGCCGTAGTAGATCGACTGCATCAGGCGCTGATTGTTAATTGCCAGCGCCAGCGCGTGGCGAACGGCAGGGTTGTTCAACGGCGGCTTATCTGTGTTAAAGGCCAGATAAGCGATGTTCATACCCGGGCGTAACGTAAGACGCAGACGCGGATCGTCGCGTAAAATCGTGAGCTGGCTGGCGGCAGGCCAGGCGAGCACGTCACACTCCCCGGTGAGTAGTTTCGAGAGCCGTCCCGTTCCGCCAGAACCGAGATCGACCACCACCTGCGGCATCAGCGGCGTGCCGCGCCAGAAATGTTCGTGACGCTGCAGGCGAATATATTGCCCCGCGCGGTATTCGGCCAGCTGGAACGGCCCGGTACCGACCGGCTGGCGGTCGAGCAGCTCCTGGCGATCTTTTTTCGTCAGCTTCGCCGCGTATTCGGCGGACATGACGGATGCATAGTGGGTCGCCAGGTGCCAGAGGAAGGAGGCATCCGGGCGCGCCAGCGTAAATTCAACCGTCCGGCTGTCCAGCTTGCGCACGCTTTTAACGGTGTCTGCAAACTGCAGACTGTCGAAATAGGGGAAATTATCCCCGTTAACGTTATGCCACGGGTGGTTACGATTAAAGATGCGCTGGAAGGTGAAGACAACGTCATCCGCGTTCAGCTTGCGCGTGGGGGTAAACCACGGCGTGCGCTGAAACGCGACATCGTCGCGCAGGCGAAAACGGTAGGTTGCACCGTTGTCCAGGACTTCCCAGCTTTCCGCAAGTTCAGGCACCAGGCGGTAGGTGTACGGGTCGACATCAAGCAGGCGGTCATACAGCTGCGCGGCGAGCGTATCCACAATCAGGCCGCTGCCCGCTTTTTGCGGGTTAAAGGTATCTACCTGGCCGCTCACGCAATAAACGAAGCCGCTGTCACGGATGTCAGGCTGCGTAGTTTGCCCGGGCGCAGCAAACGCCAGGCCGCTGAACAGACCGAGTGCAAAAAAGGACGATAAAACCAGACGCATAATTTTTAAGGTTTTTAGGTTCGATCTGCAAAGTGTATCGCACTTACGCCTGATTCGTAAAAATGTCTGCGGGCAAGTGCCGATATTGTCAGCGCATTTGATGCTTTTTGAGCAATGCCCGTAACTGATGGTAGGTCAGGCCCAGAAGTTCAGCCGCCCGTTTCTGGTTATATTTCGCCGCCTTCAGGCTTTGCTCCAGTAGCTGTTGCTCCTGGTCGTGCTGGAACTGGCGTAAATCCAGCGGGAGAGTTGGGGCGTCGCCTGAAGACGATGGCATGGGTAGAGATGGCGCATTGCGCTGAAAAGGATCGATAATGATATTGTCCAGCTCCGTCTCGCTGCTGCCGTGGCGGTATACAGAACGCTCCACAACGTTCTTCAGCTCGCGGATATTTCCCGGCCAGCGGTAGGCCAGTAGCGTCTCCCGCGCATAATCGCTGAAGCCGGGGAACAGGGGGAGGCCGAGCTCGCGGCACATCTGGATCGCAAATTGTTCAGCCAGCAGCATGATGTCGCTTCTCCGATCGCGCAGGGGCGGAAGCTGAACGACGTCAAAGGCCAGACGGTCAAGCAGATCGGCACGGAATTTCTCCTCCGCAACCATCTCCGGCAGATTGGCGTTGGTGGCGCAGACCAGGCGCACGTTAACGTGCAGCGGTTGGCTGCCGCCGACGCGCTCCAGTTCGCCATACTCAATGACGCGCAGCAGTTTTTCCTGCACCAGCATCGGCGCGGTGGCGAGTTCATCAAGGAACAGGGTGCCGCCGTCGGCGCGCTCAAAACGCCCCGGATGACGCTTCTGAGCGCCGGTAAATGCCCCCGCCTCGTGGCCGAACAGCTCGGTGTCGAGCAGGTTTTCATTCAGCGCCGCACAGTTAAGAGAAATGAAGGGGCCGTCCCAGCGTCCGGATAAGTAGTGCAGACGGTTGGCAATCAGTTCCTTACCCGTGCCGCGCTCGCCGATAATCAGTACCGGTTTGTTGAGCGGCGCAAGGCGAGAAACCTGTTCCAGCACCTCAAGAAAACTGTTGGCTTCGCCGAGTAAGTTATCTTTATATTGAGCCATGATGAAATTAACCACTCCTTAGCGATATTCACCAGGTCAGCATAGTTCTGCAATGAATAAAAATCAATCACTCTCTGATAAATCAATAAGATAAAAAATTGGCACGGGAATTGTATTATCAGTACAGCAGGGCATAGCCCGATAACAGAACTATGAGGATTTGATTATGGGTATTTTTTCTCGTTTTGCCGACATCGTGAACGCCAACATCAACTCGCTGCTGGAGAAAGCGGAAGATCCGCAGAAGCTGGTGCGCCTGATGATTCAGGAGATGGAAGACACGCTGGTTGAAGTGCGTTCTACCTCTGCCCGTGCGTTGGCTGAGAAAAAACAGTTAACGCGCCGTATTGAGCAGGCCACCGCTCAGCTCAATGAATGGCAGGAAAAAGCGGAACTCGCCCTGCGCAAAGATAAAGAAGATCTGGCACGCGCGGCGTTAATTGAAAAGCAGAAGCTGGCGGAGATGATCGCTACGCTTGAGCATGAAGTAACGCTGGTGGACGACACGCTCACCCGCATGAAGAAAGAGATTGGTGAGCTGGAAAATAAACTGAGCGAAACCCGGGCGCGTCAGCAGGCGCTGACCCTGCGTCATCAGGCGGCTAGTTCGTCCCGCGACGTGCGTCGTCAGCTGGACAGCGGCAAGCTGGATGAGGCCATGGCGCGTTTTGAGTCATTTGAGCGTCGTATCGACCAGATGGAAGCGGAAGCAGAGAGCCACAGCATGGGTAAGCAAAAGTCGCTGGATCAACAGTTTGCCGACCTGAAAGCAGACGATGAAATCAGCGAGCAGCTGGCGGCATTGAAAGCCAAAATGAAGCAAGATAACCAATAATAATGTTGCGGCACCTGAGCGTGCCGCTAAGCATCCTACGACAAGGAGTACACATGAGCGCGCTTTTCCTGGCCATTCCCCTGACGATTTTCGTGCTGTTTGTTTTGCCGATTTGGTTATGGCTGCACTACAGCAACCGGTCATCGCGGGACGATTTATCCCAGAGTGAACAACAACGTCTGGCGCAGCTTACCGAGCAGGCGAATAAGATGCGCGATCGCATTCAGGCGCTGGAAGCTATCCTGGATGCAGAACATCCTAACTGGAGGGACCGTTAATGTCAGGACTGAATCTGAATAAAAAATTGTGGCGAATTCCACAGCAGGGCATGGTGCGCGGCGTTTGCGCCGGGCTGGCCCATTATCTTGACGTTCCGGTCAAACTGGTTCGCGTGGTCACGGTGCTGTCGATATTTTTTGGCCTGGCGTTTATCACTTTCGTGGCATACATCGTTCTGTCGTTTGTACTTGACCCGATGCCGGAAGGAGAGCTGGCTGCCGAAGGCGCGCCTACCAGTAACGATCTTCTCAATGCGGTTGACGATCAATTGGCAGCCGGTGAGAAGCGGTTGCGTGAGATGGAGCGTTATGTCACATCCGATACCTTTACGCTGAGAAGTCGTTTTCGTCAGCTTTAAGAGAGAACATACATGAAGAAAAACTGGCAACAGGCCGGTCAGAAGGTAAAACCCGGCCTGAAAATCGCAGGTAAACTGGTTCTGATGACGGCGTTACGTTACGGCCCGGCAGGTGTGGCGGGCTGGGCGATCAAATCTGTTGCCCGCAAGCCGGTCAGAATGTTGCTGGCCTTAGCCCTTGAACCCCTGTTGCAAAAAGCGGCAAAGCGCCTGTCACGCCGCTACTTATCCCGATAATTTACGCTCGCGTTAGCCCTTTCTCTCCCTGGAAGGGCAACGACATTTCATCCTTTCCCCTCACTTTCTTTGCGGCAGCTCACATTACTGCACAGAGCTGCTTTGTAATTGCGTTTTTCAGCCTCCCGGTTCGTTGACAGATATTTTTCAGGGGAGTAGATTGCCCTTCGTGGGACCGCTACCATGGAAAAT
Organism: Enterobacter sp. MG-EB028; assembly: GCF_056673305.1. Lineage (NCBI taxonomy): Bacteria > Pseudomonadati > Pseudomonadota > Gammaproteobacteria > Enterobacterales > Enterobacteriaceae > Enterobacter > Enterobacter sp. MG-EB028. Next base: position 2,662,987 of record NZ_CP195079.1, on the reverse strand, counting down.
AATGTGAACGCAAAAATTAAAAATCTTATCAATCATATTTACGGTGAATCATTTTCTGAAGCACATTTTAAAATGTTATTAACAAAGCTTGAACAAGCTGCTGTTGATATTACAGAAAAGCGTAAATCAGGCTGGGATGAAAAAGACGTTGTTCTGATTACCTACGCCGATCAGTTCTCCGCGAAAGGGGAGAAAGCGTTGCCGGTATTTACCCGCTTTTATAATGAGTGGCTTGCTCGCACGTTTTCCCATGTCCACCTTTTACCTTTTTATCCGTGGTCCTCTGATGACGGGTTTTCCGTTATTGATTACCACAACGTTGCGCCTGAAACCGGAACCTGGCAAGACGTTGCTGATTTAAAACAGTCCGCCAGTTTAATGTTTGATTTCGTGTGCAACCATATGTCAGCAAAAAGTGAATGGTTTGCTAATTATCTTGCGCAGAAACCTGGCTACGAAGATTTCTTTATTGCTGTCGATCCTGAAACCGATTTATCTGCGGTAACGCGTCCTCGCGCATTACCGTTGCTGACGCCATTTACGCTGCATGATGGCAGCGTGCGTCATCTTTGGACCACCTTCAGTGATGACCAGATCGATCTCAACTTCGCCTCGCCTCAGGTGCTGATTGCGATGGTTGACGTGCTGCTCCATTACCTGGCGGAAGGGGCGCGTTATATCCGTCTGGATGCCGTCGGGTTTATGTGGAAAATCCCTGGAACAAGCTGCATCCACCTGGAACAGACCCACTGTCTTATCCAGCTTTTCCGTGCCATTACCGAGGCCGTGGCGCCAGGAACGGTGATCATTACTGAGACTAACGTTCCTCATAAGGACAATATCTCTTACTTCGGCGACGGTGAAAATGAAGCCCAGATGGTCTATCAGTTCTCCTTGCCACCGCTGGTGCTGCATGCAGTGCACCGTCAGGATGTTAAAGCCCTCTGTCAGTGGGCGGGATCGCTGGCGCTGCCTTCAACAAAAACAACCTGGTTCAACTTCCTGGCGTCTCATGACGGTATCGGTCTGAACCCGCTGCGCGGCATTTTGCCGGAATCAGAAATCCTCGCACTGGTTGAAAAACTTCAGCAGGAAGGGGCACTGGTCAACTGGAAAAATAATCCTGACGGAACGCGCAGTCCTTACGAAATCAATGTGACCTATCTTGACGCGTTAAGTGCGCAAAACAGTTCCGATGATGAACGCATTGCGCGCTTTATTCTGGCGCATGCGGTGCTGTTAAGTTTCCCAGGCGTACCTGCCGTGTATATTCAAAGCATTCTTGGCTCCCGTAACGATTATGAAGGGGTCGAGCGCCTCGGCTATAACCGCGCGATAAACCGCAAGAAATATACCGCGGGTCAGGTTGATCTTGAACTTAATAATAAAAATAGCATTCGGCATAAGATTTATTCCCGTTTAAGCGAATATATTGCGATCCGACGTGGGGAAAGTGCGTTTCACCCTGATGCACAGGCAATTTTTGAATCACTGGATGAACAAATTCTTAAAATTGTTCGCGTGGCTGAAAATGGTGAGAGAATTACAGCGCTGTTTAATTTTAGTAATAACGTTCATACCGTTTATGGGGACACGCTTACTGGTATGGAATTACTATCAGGACAAGCTGTTAGCGGTAAAGAACTGACCCTCAATCCATGGCAGGTTATGTGGATTAAAGAAAACTAAAAAGGACCCTAAAATGAAAATGCCCAAAATTGTGCTGTTATCAGCGCTGGTTTCGTGCGCCCTGTTATCAGGCTGTAAGGATGATAAAGCGTCTGCTGTGACCATTGAGTTCATGCACTCGTCAGTAGAGCAGGAGCGTCAGGCGGTTATTACGAAACTGATCAAAAAATTCGAGAAAGAAAACCCTGGCATTACGGTGAAGCAGGTACCGGTGGAAGAAGACGCCTACAACACCAAGGTGATTACGCTCGCCAGAACGGGCGCGCTGCCTGAAGTGATTGAAGTCAGCCATGATTACGCGAAAGTCATGGATAAGGAACAGCTGCTGGATCGCAAGGCTGTCGGCGACGTCATTAAAGCGGTAGGCGAAAAGACCTTCTATGACGGGATCCTGCGCGTTGTACGTACCGAAGACGGTACAGCCTGGACGGGCGTGCCGATGAGTGCCTGGCTGTCCGGCGTCTGGTATCACAAAGATGTGCTTGCTGCCGCGGGTATCCAGGAGCCGCATAACTGGGAACAGCTGCTGAACGCCAGCCAGAAACTTAACGACCCGGCCAGGAAACATTACGGCATTGCGCTGCCCACAGCGGAAAGCGTCATGACCGAGCAGGCGTTCTCTCAGTTTGCGCTGTCCGGCGGCGCGAACGTTTTTGATGCCAACGGAAACGTTGAAATTGATACCCCTGAAATGGCGAAAGCACTGGCGTTCTATAAAGCGCTGGCCGCGACCACCATGCCGGGCTCGAACGACGTCATGGAGATCAAAGATGCCTTCATGAACGGTTCTGCACCGATGGCCGTCTATTCCACCTACATCCTGCCGGCAGTATTCCAGGATGGTAACCCTGCCAACCTTGGCTTCGTCGTGCCTACAGAAAAGTCCTCTGCCGTTTACGGCATGGTCACGTCGCTGACGATCACCACCGGCCAAACCGAAGAAGAAACGCAAGCGGCTGAAAAGTTTGTGACGTGGATGGAGCAGGCTCAAAACGCAACCGACTGGGTCATGATGTCGCCGGGCGCGGCGCTGCCGGTGAACACGCTGGTGGTTGGCACGGACACCTGGAAAAACAACGACGTGATTAAAGCGTTTGGGCAACTGCCTTATGAGCTGATCGCCCAGTTCCCGAACGTGCAGGTATTTGGCGCTGTCGGCGACAAAAACTTCACGCGCATGGGCGATGTGACAGGCTCCGGCATTATCAGCTCCATGGTGCATAACGTCACTGTGGGTAAACAAGATCTCAGCGCAACGCTTAGCAAGAGCCAAAAGCGACTGACTGACCTGATTTCACAACGATAGGAGCGCTCTGCGGAAGGAAATTATGAAGACGTTGTTTTCTGGTCGTTCAGATATGCCTTTCGCCATGCTGCTGTTGGCCCCCAGCCTGATTTTGCTGGGGGGCCTGGTGGCCTGGCCAATGATTTCCAATATTGAAATCAGTTTTTTACGTCTGCCGCTTAACCCGCGTATTGATGCGGTGTTCGTCGGCCTGGATAACTACATCCGCATTCTGGGGGATGCTGCGTTCTGGCATTCACTGTGGATGACGTTCTGGTATACGGCGCTGGTCGTGCTCGGCAGCACCGGGCTGGGGCTTGCCGTCGCCATCTTCTTTAACCGTGAGTTTCGTCTGCGTAAGACGGCGCGTTCGCTGGTGATTTTATCCTACGTGACGCCGTCTATTTCCCTGGTGTTTGCCTGGAAATACATGTTCAACAACGGCTACGGCATTGTGAACTATTTGGGCGTCGATCTGCTGCATCTGTATGACCAGGCGCCGCTCTGGTTCGACAACCCTGGCAGCAGCTTTGTGCTGGTGGTGCTGTTCGCCATCTGGCGTTACTTCCCGTATGCCTTTATCTCATTCCTGGCAATTTTGCAGACCATTGATAAATCGTTGTACGAAGCGGCAGAGATGGATGGAGCAAACGCCTGGCAGCGTTTCCGTATCGTCACGTTGCCCGCCATCATGCCTGTGCTGGCAACGGTGGTCACGCTGCGAACTATCTGGATGTTCTACATGTTTGCGGATGTTTATCTGCTGACCACGAAGGTCGATATTCTGGGCGTGTATCTCTATAAAACCGCCTTTGCATTCAACGATCTGGGTAAAGCAGCCGCCATTTCCGTTGTGCTGTTTGTGATCATCTTCGCCGTCATTCTGCTGACCAGAAAAAGGGTAAACCTCAATGGCAACAAATAAACGCATACTGGGCCGTATTGGTTTCTATCTGGGGCTGGCGGTATTTCTGATTATCACGCTGTTCCCGTTCTTCGTGATGCTGATGACGTCATTCAAAAGCGCGAAAGAGGCCATATCGCTGAATCCGACTATTCTGCCGCAGGCGTGGACGCTTCAGCATTATGTCGACATCTTTAACCCGCTGATCTTCCCGTTTGTGGATTACTTCCGCAACAGCATGGTGGTGTCGCTGACGTCGTCGGTAATTGCGGTGTTTCTCGGCACACTGGGCGCTTACGCCTTGTCCAAACTGCGTTTTAAAGGACGCACGACGATCAATGCGAGCTTCTACACCGTCTATATGTTCTCCGGGATATTGCTGGTGGTGCCGCTGTTCAAAATCATTACCGCGCTCGGCATTTATGACACTGAACTGGCGCTGATCATCACCATGGTGACCCAGACATTGCCTACGGCGGTATTCATGCTGCGCAGCTATTTCGACACCATTCCGGACGAAATAGAAGAGGCCGCGATGATGGATGGTCTGAACCGACTGCAAATCATCTTCCGCATTACCGTGCCGCTGGCCATTTCCGGTCTCGTGTCGGTGTTTGTTTACTGCTTCATGGTGGCATGGAACGACTACCTGTTTGCCTCCATTTTCCTGTCCAGTGCCAGCAACTTTACCCTGCCGGTCGGGCTGAACACGCTCTTTAGTACGCCAGATTATATCTGGGGTCGCATGATGGCGGCATCGCTGGTGACGGCGCTTCCGGTGGTCATCATGTACGCACTCTCTGAACGTTTTATTAAAAGTGGTTTGACCGCCGGTGGCGTCAAGGGCTAAGGCGGCCAATTTTTTTATCAGGAGCAAGTTATGAAGAAGTTAGTTGCGACAGCGCCACGCGTGGCGGCGCTGGTGGAATATGAAGACCGTGCTGTGGAAGCACATGAAGTGAAAATTCGCGCCCGCTTTGGCGCCCCGAAGCACGGAACGGAAGTCGTGGATTTCCGCGCGGCAAGCCCGTTTATTGATGAAGAGTTCAACGCAGAGTGGCAGATGTTCACGCCGCGTGAAGAGGGCGCTGCGCGCGGTATCGAATTCGGTAAGTTCCAGCTGGGCAACATGATCGTTGGCGACATTATTGAATGCGGTGCAGACGTGACGGAATACCAGGTCGGCGACAGCGTCTGCTGCTACGGCCCGCTGCAGGAGACGGTCATCGTTAACGCGGTGAACAACTATAAGCTGCGTAAAATGCCGCAGGGCGCGTCCTGGAAGAATGCCGTTTGCTACGATCCGGCGCAGTTCGCCATGAGCGGCGTACGTGATGCCAACGTCCGCGTGGGCGACTTTGTTGTCGTGGTCGGTCTGGGAGCCATCGGGCAGATTGCGATTCAGCTGGCGAAAAAAGCCGGTGCGTCAGTGGTTATCGGCGTTGATCCGATTGAACACCGCTGTGAGATCGCTCGTCGTCACGGTGCGGACCACTGCCTGAATCCAATCGGTACCGATGTGGGTCTGGAAATCAAAAAGCTGACCGGCAAGCAGGGCGCAGACGTGATCATCGAAACCAGCGGGTTTGCGGATGCACTGCAGTCGGCGCTGCGCGGACTCGCCTATGGCGGAACCATCTCCTACGTGGCGTTCGCCAAGCCGTTTGCCGCGGGTTTCAACCTCGGCCGCGAAGCGCATTTCAACAACGCGAAGATTGTCTTCTCCCGCGCCTGCAGTGAACCCAACCCGGACTATCCGCGCTGGAGCCGCAAGCGTATCGAAGAGACCTGCTGGGAATTGCTGATGAACGGTTATCTGAATTGTGAAGATCTGATCGACCCGGTCGTGACCTTCGCCACCAGCCCGGAAAGCTATATGAAGTATGTCGATCAGCACCCGGAACTCAGTATCAAAATGGGCGTCACTTTTTAAGCTAAGGACAGCAAATCATGAAGATCGCAACACAAAACCAGGCATTTTTCCCGTCCAGCATTATGGAAAAATTCGAGTACATCAAAGCAATGGGTTTTGATGGCTACGAAATTGACGGCCGCCTGCTGGTTGAAAACCTCGACGAAGTGAAAGCCGCTATCAAAGCCACTGGCCTGCCGGTGACGACAGCATGTGGCGGATACGATGGCTGGATCGGTGATTTCATCGAAGAACGCCGTCTGAACGGGTTACAGCAGATCGAACGCATTCTGGAAGCGCTGGCGGAAGTCGGCGGAAAGGGCATTATCGTGCCTGCTGCCTGGGGGATGTTTACCTTCCGTCTGCCGCCAATGACCTCCCCACGCAGCCTCGACGGTGACCGCAAAGCGGTTAGCGCCTCGCTGCGCTGGCTGGATGAAGTGGCGGCGCGCACCGGTACTACCGTCTACCTGGAACCGCTGAACCGCTATCAGGATCATATGATCAACACCCTGGCAGACGCGCGTCGTTATATCGAAGAGAACGGCCTGAAGCACGTGCAGATCATCGGCGACTTCTATCATATGAACATTGAAGAAGACTCGCTGACGGACGCGCTGCATCAGAACCGCGATCTGCTGGGTCATGTGCACATTGCAGATAATCATCGCTATCAGCCGGGCAGCGGCAGCCTTGATTTTGCCAGCCTGTTCGACCAGCTGCGTGCCGATAACTATCAGGGATACGTGGTATATGAATGCCGTGTTCGCGCCGAGGATCCGGCTAAGGCTTATCAGGACTCTCTCACTTATTTGCGTGAATGCTAAGGATGACGAGCGTGATGAGTGCTTCTACACCTTCGCCTCTGCGCGTCGCCATTATTGGCGCCGGGCAGGTCGCGGACAAAGTGCATGCCTCGTATTACGCCACGCGCAGTGATGTTCAAATGGTGGCTGTCATGGACAGCCGCCTTGAGCAGGCACAGGCGTTCGCGGAACGTTATGCTATTCCATCGGCATGGCAGGACGCTCACGAGATGTTGCAGGCAGTAAAACCGGATGTGGTGAGCGTCTGTTCGCCCAACCGGTTCCATTTTGAACACGTGATGGCGGCCCTTGCAGCAGGTTGCCACGTTATGTGTGAAAAGCCCCCGGCGATGACGCCGGAACAGGCCGACCAGATGCGCATCGCGGCGCGCAAGGCAGGAAAAGTCCTGGCGTACGATTTCCACCATCGCTTTGCCCTGGATACCCAACTGCTGCGTGATGCGGTAATGAACGGGACGCTCGGTGAAGTTTACTTTACCTCGGCGCAGGCGCTGCGCCGCTGCGGCGTACCGGGATGGGGCGTTTTTACCAACAAATCGTTACAGGGTGGCGGACCGCTGATTGATATCGGTATTCATATGCTTGACGCCGCAATGTATGTTCTGGGTTTCCCGGCGGTAAAACGGGTGACTGCGCACAGCTTCCAGAGGCTGGGAAACCGTAAAAGCGCCGGTCAGTTTGGCGAGTGGGATCCTGCGCAATTTACCGTGGAAGATGCCCTGTTTGGCACGATTGAATTCTGCAACGGCGGCATTCTGCGTCTGGATACCTCCTTTGCGCTTAACATTCGCGATCAGTCCATCATGAACGTCTCTTTCTGCGGAGAAAAGGCGGGTGCAACGCTGTTCCCGGCGCACATCTACAACGACGAAGCCGGTGTTTTAGAAACCGTTACCCAGCGCGAAGAGGCGGACGATCAGCGCCATCTGCGCAGCATGGATGCCTTTGTGCGCCATGTGCAGGGAGAGCCCGTCATGATTGCCGATGCAGAACAGGGACTGGTTATTCAGCAGCTTGTCGCCGCGCTGTATGAATCAGCAGAAACAGGGGAAAGCGTGACATTATGCTGAACGTGTCTGTATTAACCGATCCGGGCTTTTGTCCTCACAGCCTGAATAAATATGCCTCTGTCATGGCCACCGGCAATGGCTACATGGGCATTCGCGCTGTGCACGAAGAAGATTACACCCAGCAGACCAGAGGCATGTATCTCGCGGGGCTGTATCACCGTGCGGGGCGCAATGAGACCACTGAGCTGGTCAATCTGCCGGATATCACCGGGATTGATGTTGAGCTGGATGGCATCAATTTCACCCTCCTTTCAGGGGAAATCCTTGAGTGGCAGCGCGAGCTGACCTTTGCGAACGGCGAGCTGCATCGTAACGTGGTCTGGCGTTCACCCAACGGGAAGCGCTATAGGCTGGAGAGCCGTCGTTTTGTGTCGCTGGACCAGTTGCCTTTAGTGGCTATGCAGCTCTCGATCACGCCTCTTGATGGCGCCACGCAGGCGGTGCTGAAAACCGGCATCGACGCAACGCAAACGAACAGCGGCAGACAGCATCTGGATGAAGTCTCGGTCAGGGTTTTTGACCAGCACTACATGCAGGGCGTGTATGAAACGCAGGATCGGGCGTCAGAGGTTGTTGTTTCGGCGTTTTGTCAGCTCTCAGCGAAGAGCGACAGCTGCTTCACCGCCAAAAATCGACGTCTCAGCGTTCACCATTCGCTGACGATTGCTCAGGGTGACACTGTCACGCTTGAGAAAATCGTCTGGCTGACGCATCGCAGTGATAAAGCGCTGTCGCAGGAGTCTTTCGCGCGCAACGCACTGGCCGATCTCAAAGTCTCTGCGGCAAGAGGTTACGACGCGTTGCTTGAAAGCTCAGCGTATGCCTGGAAAGACGTCTGGCGTGACGCTCGGGTGGAGGTGGCTTCCGCTGAACATCAGGATCAGATGGCGCTGGATTATGCTGTCTGGCATCTGACCACGATGACGCCTGCCCATGACGAGCGAAGCAGTATTGCTGCAAAAGGGCTGACGGGAGAGGGTTATAAAGGCCACGTTTTCTGGGATACCGAAATTTTCCTGCTGCCTTTCCATCTGTTTACCCGCCCGCAGATTGCCCGTAGCCTTCTGCGCTATCGCTGGCTTAATCTCTCAGGTGCCCGGGAAAAAGCCCGTCGTAACGGCTGGCCTGGCGCGCTGTTCCCATGGGAAAGCGCCGCAAGCGGAGAGGAAGAGACGCCAGAGTTCGCGGCGATTAACATCCGCACCGGGGTACGCCAGAAGGTGGCGTCCGCACTTGCTGAACATCACATCGTGGCAGATATCGCCTGGGCCGTCGTCGCTTACTGGCAGGCAACGCACGATGATGCCTTTATGCGTAATGAAGGCCTGACGCTGCTGATGGAAACGGCCTTGTTCTGGATGGGACGCGCCACTGAAATCAATGGTCGTCTGGAAATCCATGACGTGATCGGACCGGACGAATACACCGAACACGTGAACAACAACGCCTACACCAACTATCTGGCCTGGCACAACGTGGCCTGCGCGCGCCAGTTTATGGCGATGTTTGAGCGTGAGGATACGCGTTTTACGGAGAATGCCACGCAGTTCCTGGCGCGCTTATGGCTGCCAGAGGCTGATGCAGACGGTGTGATCCCGCAGGATGATACCTTCATGTCTAAACCTGCCATCGATCTGAGCCGCTACAAAGCCAAAGCGGGTAAACAGACGATTCTGCTCGATTATTCCCGCGCGGAAGTGAACGAGATGCAGATCCTTAAGCAGGCCGATGTGGTGATGCTTAACTACCTGTTGCCGGAGCGGTTTACGCCACAGCAATGCGCCACCAATCTGGCGTTTTATGAGCCACGCACGATCCATGACTCATCCCTGAGCAAGGCCATTCACGGGATTGTCCTCGCGCGCTGCGGTGACACTCAGGGGGCCTATGCCTTCTGGCGCGACGGCATCGCCATTGATTTGGGCGACGATCCGCACAGCAGCGATGAGGGCATTCATGCCGCGGCCACCGGTGCGATCTGGTCTGGCGCAATTCAGGGGTTTGCTGGCCTGCAAATCATTGAAGGGGAACTGCATCTCGCGCCGAAACTGCCTGCTCACTGGCAGAAACTTGCCTTCCCTCTGCGGTGGCGGAACGCAACCATGCACTTCACCTATGAAAACGAGGTGTTAACCATTGAAACCACGGCACCTGCCACGCTGACGCTGTGGGGCAAAACGCTGCACGTATCGGAGCGAAAAGTTTGCGTCTGTAAGGACTTTTCTGCATCCGCTGTTGGGACCGCTACCACGGAGGGGCACCATGACGCTTAAGGCTGTCGTATTCGATCTGGACGGTGTGATCACCGATACCGCACATCTCCACTTTCTGGCGTGGCGCGCCGTGGCGGAAGACATTGGCATCACCTTTGATGAAGTCTTTAACGAACAGCTGAAGGGGATAAGCCGCATGGATTCCCTCCAGCGCATTCTCAAGCATGGCGATAAAACGGGGATGTTTAGCGAGGAGCAGTGCCTGGCGCTTGCGACGAAAAAAAACGCGCTTTACGTCCAGTCGCTGGCATCACTAACGCAGGATTCTCTGCTGCCGGGGATCCGCGACGTGCTGGCGGAGATCCGTGCCGCGAAGGTCAAAATTGGGCTGGCATCCGTATCGCTCAATGCCCCAGGGATTTTGCACGCGCTGGGCATCGATGGGGCCTTCGATTTTTGCGCTGATGCTTCCCGCATTCGCCGCTCAAAGCCGGACCCGGAGATCTTTCTTGCAGCCTGTGCGGGGCTGAATGTGCGTCCTGAAGAGGCCATCGGCATTGAAGATGCCGCTGCGGGTGTTGAAGCAATCAACGCCGCAGGAATGCTGTCGGTCGGGATTGGGCCTGGCCTTAACCATGCGGGATTACAACTTCATTCAACGCGGGAACTGACCTGGAAATGCCTGACAGATTTCTGGGCGTCCCGGGCGTATTGATAAGGAATAAATTATGGCTCAACTGTCTCTGAAACATATTCAGAAAATCTATGATAACCAGGTCCACGTGGTTAAGGATTTCAACCTCGAAATTGAAGACAAAGAGTTTATTGTTTTCGTCGGTCCGTCGGGATGCGGTAAATCCACCACGCTGCGAATGATTGCCGGTCTTGAGGAGATCAGCGCGGGTGAACTGATTATCGACGGCGTTTGCATGAATGACGTGCCCGCCAAGTCGCGCGATATTGCGATGGTATTCCAGAACTACGCGCTTTATCCGCATATGACGGTCTACGACAACATGGCGTTTGGCCTGAAAATGCAAAAAATAGCGCCCGCGGTGATTGAAGAGCGCGTTAACTGGGCGGCGCAGATTTTGGGGTTACGTGAATATCTGAAGCGTAAACCCGGTGCTTTATCGGGCGGTCAGCGCCAGCGCGTGGCGCTGGGCAGGGCGATCGTGCGTGAAGCGGGCGTCTTCCTGATGGATGAGCCGTTATCAAACCTCGATGCCAAGCTTCGTGTGCAGATGCGTGCCGAAATCAGCAAGCTGCACCAGAAGCTTAACACCACCATGATCTATGTAACGCACGACCAGACGGAAGCCATGACGATGGCGACCCGCATCGTGATCCTAAAAGACGGCATCATTCAGCAGGTGGGTGCGCCTAAGCAGGTATACAACGAGCCGGCAAATATGTTTGTCGCAGGGTTCATTGGCTCTCCGGCGATGAACTTCATTCGTGGCGCTATCGACGATCGCTATTTCGTAACGGAAACGCTGCGTCTGGAGATCCCTGAGGACAAGCTGGCCGAGCTGAATGCGCAAGGTTACCAGCGTAAAGCCGTCGTCTTCGGGATCCGTCCGGAAGATATTCTCACCCTGCAGAGCAGCGGAGAAGATATCACGGCGAAAGTCAGCGTCGCCGAGCTTACCGGAGCCGAATTTATGCTTTATGCCACCGTGGGCGGCCATGAACTGGTTGTCCGTGCGGGCGCGGCCAATGACTACGTAGCCGGAGATACTATCGGCATTCAATTCGATATGAATAAGTGCCATTTCTTCGACGCCGATACCGAAGCGGCTATTAGATAAGAAAGGTGTTTGCCGGAAATGCAAATTTCCGGTTTTTTTGTTTGTTAATTATAAAGGGAATATTTAATGAGTACTCTACTAAGAAGTGCTGCGCTCGTTCTGTGCGCAGGGGTTAGCTGCGCGCAAGCAACAGAATCCGCAAAGCAGTGGGCGTTTAATATCGGTGCCATGTATGAAATTGAAAACGTCGAAGGTCAGGGCGACGATAAAGATGGATTATATGAACCTTCCGTGTGGTTTAATGCAACATGGGATGCCTGGACGATCTCTCTGGCAATGTATCAGGAAGGACCGGTTGATTATAGCAGCATGACGCGTGGTACCTATTTCGATCGCCCGGAATTTGAATTACGCTATCGCTTTATCGGCACCGATGATTTTACTTTCGGTCTGACCGGTGGCTTCCGCAATTATGGTTATCACTTTAAAGATGAGCACGGTGCCAAAGACGGCAGCGCTAATATGCAGCGCTACAAAGTTCAGCCTGACTGGGATATTAAATTAACCGACGACTGGCGCTTTGGCGGCTGGTTTGCCATGTACCAGTTTGCCAACGATCTGGAAAAAACCGGTTATTCTGACAGCCGCGTCGAGACCGAAACGGGCTTTACCTGGACTATCAATGAAACCTTCTCCGCCAAGGTGAATTACTATTTAGAGCGCGGCTTCAATATGGACAGCTCGCGCAATAACGGCGAGTTTTCGACCCAGGAAATTCGTGCCTATCTGCCGATCTCATTAGGCCAGACGACGTTAACGCCTTATACCCGACTGGGTCTCGATCGCTGGTCAAACTGGGACTGGCAGGACGATCCAACGCGTGAAGGGCATGATTTCAACCGTCTGGGTATGCTGTACGCCTATGATTTTAACAACGGTTTATCCATGACGCTGGAATATGCCTACGAATGGGAAAACCACGATGAAGGTGAGAGCGATCGCTTCCACTATGCGGGTGTCGGCGTGAACTACGCGTTCTGATAACGTTTTACCAGGGGCGATTGCCCCTGGTTTTTAGCGCAAGGACGCTGCATCCGAAAAATGCGTTTCAACCAATACCTTATGCGGCGCAGGTTTACCTGCAATACGCTTAAATAACACGTTGCAGCTCTCTTCGCCGAGCTTTCTCGTCGGGATATCAAACCCACCGGGAGCAGGAGTTAATACGAGAGACAGCATCGGGTCGCTGTATCCTGCCATGGCAACCTGCTCGGGAACCATCAGATTTAACTCATCCGCTGCCCGATAAAGACCCAGCAATTTCATGCTGTCTGTGGCAAAAACGGCATTGGGCGGGTTATCGGACGAGAGTAATTTGCAGGCTGCCTGAAGCGCGCTTTCATGGGTATATCCCCCATCAATGATCCAATCCGGGTTAATGGTGATACCCTGCTTCTCAAGGCTGGATTTATAGCCAGCAAGGCGATCGATAGAAACGTGATAATCGAGCGGGGCATGCAGACAGGCAATTTTTGTTCGTCCATGTTTAATAAACGAATCGACCAAAATAGCGCTGTCGTGGAAATTGTCCGTATCAACAGAATAAATATTCTGGAACTTACCTTCTACTTTCCCAATAACCACTACGGGCACACCGTATTCGTCCAGCGTGGTGAAAAAAGATTCGTTTGCCGGTGAACTCAGCATGATGATCCCTTTGATCATCTTCTGCTTTATTTTTCCCACGCACTTCTGCAGATCGTCCTCGCTGCTTTTCGAGGTTTGTAAAATAACGTCGAATCCTTCTTCTTCCGCTTTTGCCGTAATGGCATGAAGAACGTCGGAGAAAAAAGGGTTACCGGCTGTGGTTTTGGTCGAGCGGGTCGAAATAACCATAATGGCATCGAAGCCAGAAGAGGTCAGGGCGCGGGCCAGTTTGTTGGGCTGATAATTTAATTCGTCTATCGCCTTCAGCACTTTGTCTCGCGCTTCAGGGGAAATATTCGTTTGTTTATTCAGAACTCGGGAAACGGTTGATTTCGATACGCCCGCAACCCGTGCGATATCATAGATGGTGGGTGACATACACCTTACTCACTCCGGACTGACAGCAATGTGGTTCATCTTACTGGAGAGAAAACGGCAATAGCAATAAATAAGAATTGATAATCAACGATCTGCCCCCATTTATTGTATTCTGAAGCCATACATTCCAGGCTTCCGGGCAATGAAGGATGGCGATGAAGCGATTTAAGAACGAATTCAACTCACTGGTGAACCGCGGCGTTGATCGACATTTGCGTCTGGCCGTCACCGGCCTGAGCCGCAGCGGTAAGACGGCGTTCATCACCGCGATGGTAAACCAGTTGCTGAACCTGCACGCCGGCGCGCGCCTGCCGTTGCTCAGCGCCGTGCGGGAAGAGCGTCTGCTGGGCGTTAAGCGCGTCCCTCAGCGTGATTTTGGCATACCGCGTTTTACCTATGACGAAGGGCTGGCGCAGCTTTACGGCGATCCGCCCGCGTGGCCGACGCCGACGCGAGGCGTCAGTGAAATTCGCCTTGCGCTGCGCTTTCGCTCTAATGAATCGCTGATACGTCACTTTAAGGATACCTCCACCCTGTATCTGGAAATTGTCGATTATCCTGGCGAATGGCTGCTCGACCTGCCGATGCTGGGGCAGGACTACCTCAGCTGGTCTCGTCAGATGACAGGCTTGTTGCAGGGGCAACGCGCAGAGTGGTCGACGAAGTGGCGACAGCTGTGCGAAGGCCTGGATCCGCTGGCGCCTGCGGATGAAAACCGTCTGGCGACCATTGCTGAAGCCTGGACGGCCTATCTGCATCAGTGCAAACAGGAAGGGCTGCACTTTATCCAGCCGGGCCGTTTTGTCTTGCCGGGTGATTTAGCAGGCGCGCCCGCGCTGCAGTTCTTCCCGTGGCCGGACGTGGACGGCGCAGGCGAGTCGAAGCTGGCGCAGGCAGACAAACACACGAACGCCGGAATGCTACGCGAGCGTTACAATTACTACTGTGAAAAGGTGGTCAAAGGTTTTTATAAAAACCACTTTTTACGTTTCGACCGCCAGATTGTGCTGGTGGATTGCCTGCAGCCGCTCAACAGCGGGCCGCAGGCATTTAACGATATGCGCCTCGCGCTGACGCAGCTGATGCAGAGTTTCCACTACGGGCAGCGGACGCTGTTCCGTCGTCTGTTCTCACCGGTGATCGACAAGCTGCTGTTTGCAGCCACAAAAGCCGATCACGTTACGGTCGATCAGCACGCCAACATGGTTTCTCTGCTGCAGCAACTGGTGCAGGACGCCTGGCAAAACGCCGCGTTTGAAGGCATCAGTATGGATTGCCTCGGGCTCGCATCGGTGCAGGCGACGCAAAGCGGCCTGATTGACCTTAACGGCGAGAAAATACCGGCATTACGCGGGAATCGGCTCAGTGACGGCGAGCCGCTTACGGTCTATCCCGGCGAAGTCCCCGCGCGGCTGCCGGGCCAGGCCTTCTGGCAGAGCCAGGGCTTCCAGTTTGAAGCCTTCCGCCCTCAGACCATGAGCGTCGATCGGCCGTTACCGCACATCCGTCTGGATGCGGCGCTGGAGTTTTTGATTGGAGATAAATTGCGATGACGGAACCGTTAAAACCGCGCATAGACTTTACCGGAACGCTTGAACCTGATCGTCAGGACGCCTTTAAAACGGCGCAGACGTTCAGCGGCGCGCAGGCGGAGAACTTTGCCCCGGCGCTGCCGGACGATACCGCCGTTGAGGAAGGTCCGGCGGAGGCGGTCGTGGAAGCCGCTCTGCGCCCGAAACGCAGCCTGTGGCGCAAGATGGTCACCGCCGGTCTTGCGCTGTTTGGCGTCAGCGTGGTCGGGCAGGGCGTGCAGTGGGCGATGAACGCCTGGCAAACCCAGGATTGGGTCGCGCTGGGCGGTTGTGCCGCGGGTGCGCTCATCGTGGGGGCGGGTATCGGGTCGGTTGCCACCGAGTGGCGCCGCCTCTGGCGTTTGCGACAGCGCGCGCACGAGCGTGATGAAGCGCGGGATCTTCTCCACAGCCACGGCACCGGCAAAGGCCGCGCCTTCTGCGAAAAACTGGCCAGCCAGGCCGGTATCGATCAGTCACATCCGGCGCTTCAGCGCTGGTATGCCGCCATCCATGAAACCCAGAATGACCGGGAGGTGGTCACGCTCTATTCCCATATGGTTCAGCCGGTACTGGATGCGCAGGCGCGACGCGAGATTAGCCGCTCGGCGGCGGAGTCTACGCTGATGATTGCCGTCAGCCCGCTGGCGCTGGTGGATATGGCCTTTATCGCCTGGCGTAACCTGCGCCTCATCAACCGTATCGCGAACCTTTACGGCATAGAGCTGGGTTACTACAGCCGGCTCAGGCTGTTCAAACTGGTCCTGCTCAATATCGCCTTTGCGGGCGCGAGCGAGCTGGTGCGCGAAGTGGGAATGGACTGGATGTCGCAGGATCTGGCGGCGCGTCTCTCCGCCCGTGCCGCTCAGGGCATTGGCGCGGGCTTACTGACGGCGCGTTTGGGTATCAAAGCGATGGAGGTGTGCCGACCGCTGCCGTGGATTGATGGCGATAAGCCGCGGCTGGGGGATTTCAGGCGAGAGCTGATCGGTCAGCTGAAAGATACGCTCAATAAAAAGCCGGCTCCGTGAGGCGTTGTTCATTAATCGTGCTGGCTGTCAATATTTGTTGACAGCCATCTTCCGGTTCACCGTGTTCTGACATATCATTTTAAGGTTATTGGCTTAAAACGGTGAATTTCCCATGCGTCTTGAAGTCTTCTGTGAAGACCGTCTCGGTCTGACCCGCGAGTTACTCGATCTTCTTGTTTTACGTAGCATTGATTTACGTGGCATTGAGATCGATCCTGTCGGGCGAATTTACCTCAATTTTGCCGAAATTGAATTTAACACCTTCAGCAGCCTGATGGCGGAAATCCGCCGTATCGCTGGCGTTACGGATGTACGCACCATCCCCTGGATGCCCTCCGAACGTGAGCACCTCGCCCTGAGCGCGCTGCTTGAAGCGATGCCTGAGCCGTTCCTCTCTCTGGATCTGAAAAGTAAAGTCGAGCGCGTTAACCACGCGAGCTGCCAGCTTTTCGCGCAGAGCCAGGAGAAGCTCAGCAACCACCACGCCGCGCAGCTGATCCCCGGTTTTAACTTCCAGCGCTGGCTGGACAGCAATCCGCAGAATACGCATAGCGAGCACGTGGTGATAAACGGGCAGAATTTCCTGATGGAGATCACCCCGGTCTATCTGAAAGGGGAAGGAGACACCCGCGTATTGACCGGTTCGGTGATCATGCTGCGCTCGACGCTGCGCATGGGTCGCCAGCTGCAAAACCTCTCCAGCCAGGATGTCGGCGCGTTCAGCCAGATTATTGCCGTCAGCCCGAAAATGCGCCATGTGGTTGACCAGGCGCGCAAGCTTGCCAGCCTGACCGCGCCGCTGCTGATTACCGGCGATACCGGTACCGGGAAAGATTTGCTGGCGCACGCCGTGCACCTGGCAAGCCCGCGTGCGGCAAAACCGTATCTGGCACTTAACTGTGCCTCGATTCCGGAAGATGCTGTTGAAAGCGAGCTGTTTGGTCACGCGCCGGAAGGCAAGAAAGGGTTCTTCGAGCAGGCCAACGGCGGCTCCGTGCTGCTGGATGAAATCGGCGAAATGTCGCCGCGTATGCAGGCCAAACTGCTGCGCTTCCTGAACGACGGGACCTTCCGCCGCGTCGGAGAGGATCACGAAGTTCATGTGGACGTGCGCGTTATCTGCGCCACCCAGAAAAACCTGGTGGAGCTGGTGCAAAAGGGGATCTTCCGTGAGGATCTCTATTACCGCCTTAACGTCCTGACGCTGAACATTCCGCCGTTGCGTGACTGTCCGCAGGACATCATGCCGCTAACGGAGCTGTTTGTGGCCCGCTTTGCCGACGAGCAGGGGGTACCGCGTCCGAAGCTGTCTGCCGATCTCGGCACGGTGCTCATGCGCTACGGCTGGCCGGGCAACATCCGTCAGCTTAAAAACGCCGTTTATCGTGCGCTGACCCAGCTGGAAGGCTATGAACTGCGCCCCCAGGATATCCTGTTGCCGGATTACGACGCCGGGACGGTGTCGGTAGGCGAAGAGGCGATGGAAGGCTCGCTGGATGATATCACCAGCCGCTTTGAGCGCTCCGTGCTTACGCAGCTGTACCGCAGCTATCCCAGCACCCGAAAGCTGGCAAAACGTCTTGGCGTCTCGCATACCGCGATTGCAAATAAGCTACGTGAGTATGGGTTGAATCATAAGAAAGGTGACGAATAACAAAAAGCCTCTGTAAAGAGGCTTTTTTGATGATTATTCCTTTGCCAGCGGGGTGGTTACGATTTCTGTTTTTGTCTCTCCCTGAATCGACGCAATCCTGCTTTCGACATCCTTCACCTGCTGCGAGCTGTGTAGCAGGGTATAGGTCAGATCAAACTGAGCGCTGGCCCCTGGCGACAGCTGCTTAACCCGCTTCTGCTCGCGTTCAATGGTGACGGGGTAGGCGTAGCTGGTGCCCGGCTCAATCCCCGTGACATAGCCCTGTTTTGGCGTATCGGTATTTTTCCACAGGGTAAGCACCGGGAGCTGGCGGGTATCAAACTGAATCGACGCGCCTTTGTCACCGGCTTTATTCACCACCGCAGCGAGGGTTTCGTGGTTGCTGTCGGCGAGCGGTTTGATGTTAAAGACCATCTCATCAAAACCTTTTGTCGGCCCGGCGTAGGTTTGCCAGTCGTTAACGCCCGCTTTCGCGTAATCATTGAACGGGCTTACGCTTGCCGCGGGGGCAAGGAAGCGCGCGCCTTCTTCGAGGACTGGCGCCCCGAAGTTGCTGTGATAGATGATTTGGTAATCATGAGGGTAATCGGCATGGTTTGTCAGAACGTCATGCAGGCTGAACTGGTTGGTTCCCGGAACGTAACGCAGTTCGGTCATAGTTTGCAGATCCGCTTTTTTAAACGTGCTTTCTTTGATGAGACCGCGAATACGAATTTCATGCGGGGCAGCATCCGCAATTTCTACCTCCACCTGAGAGGCCGGGGTGTTGCCTGCCTTACCGTGCAGGGTGTAAATCTGGCCGTCAGCGGTGACCGGGTGTCCAGTCCATTCGTAGCCACAGCGGACCATCATTTCGTTGAAACCTTCCAGCCAGCCAAGCCCGTTTCGGCTTTCCAGATTAATATACGCCGGGTTAACGACCTCCTTAACGGGCGAGTTCCAGCCCAGTCTGGTGCCAAATCCTTCCACATGCAGAAGGTTCATCCCGCGCGTCGGGCTTAAGGTGATGGTCAGGCCATTTTTACTGCTGATGACGATAACTTTACTGCCTTCCTGCCTGCCGCCGTGCAACACTTTTTGCTCAATGCTGAACGTTCGATCGTTAATTTTCAGCTCATCGCTGGAAATCTTCCAGTTTCCTTTTTCCACGCTGCTTTCAGAGCTTGTCAGCACCCAGGTTTTAGCTGCGGCATGGCCCGAAAGCAGTACCGAAAGGAGCGTTAAAGCCAGTTTTATTTTCATATTTATCCCTTTTTGCTGAAACGATTATTTAACATCGTAAGCAAATCTAATGTTTTGGCGATGAGGGAAATGTGATGTGCCTCACTGAGAGTAAATACAGGGATATTTAACGATTGATTTGCGGGTGTGATCGCTTTATCGCTGAATTTTCAACGCTATTTTGCATAAATATTGTGATCCAAATTGATTGTTGCTTTAACGATTCAGCGGGCGATTAATAAAAAACCCCGCCATAGCGAGGTTTTGAAAAAGCGGTATAAAATGCTAAGTAATGATTATGCTTTCAGCTTGTCCAGCGCGGCGGTGTAATCCGGCTCGGTAGTGATTTCATTAACCAGTTCGCTGAAGACGACAGTGTCGTTTTCATCAAGAACCAGTACCGCGCGTGCTGCCAGACCTTTCAGAGGGCCTTCGGCGATGCTGACGCCGTAATTTTCGAGGAAATCCGGGCTGCGCAGGGTGGAGAGAGTGATAACGTTGCTCAGGCCTTCAGCGCCGCAGAAGCGAGACTGGGCGAACGGCAGGTCAGCAGAAATGCACAGCACAACGGTGTTGTCCATTTCAGTTGCCAGCTGGTTGAACTTACGCACGGAGGCGGCGCAAACCCCGGTATCAATGCTCGGGAAAATGTTCAGCACTTTGCGTTTACCCGCAAACTGAGCCAGTGTGACGTCAGACAGATCTTTAGCCACCAGAGTAAAAGCCTGCGCTTTGCTGCCAGCCTGCGGAATGGAACCTGCAACAGCAACCGGGTTGCCCTGGAAATGAACGAGTTGTGACATAGATATCTTCCTGTTTACATATAGTTAACGTCGGGGCTAGTGTATGCCATCCGCGGATAACACGGCAAACCAAATTTTTCGCCTTTTCGGGCCGCAAGGAGTCAGTGATGAGAAGCGTTAAGGTCTATGAAGAAGCCTGGCCATTGCATACCCCGTTTGTGATCTCTCGCGGCAGCCGTAGCGAAGCCAGCGTGGTGGTCGTTGAAATCGAAGAGGACGGTTTTAAAGGCGTAGGGGAGTGCACGCCTTACCCACGCTATGGAGAAAGCCTCGCGTCGGTGATGGCGCATATCATGACGCTGGTGCCGGACCTGCAAACCGGGCTCACGCGCGAGGCATTACAGCAGCGTTTGCCCGCCGGTGCCGCACGCAACGCTATTGATAGCGCGCTCTGGAGCCTGGAGGCGGCGAAGCAGCAGCAACCGCTGACAGCATTGCTGGGCGTGGCGCTGCCGGAATCGGTGGCTACCGCACAAACGGTAGTGATTGGCGAGCCGGAACAGATGGCCGCCAGCGCAAAAGCGCTTTATGACGCAGGGGCCCGGCTTCTGAAGGTGAAGCTCGACGATCGTCTGATTAGCGAGCGAATGGTCGCCATTCGCGCGGCGGTACCCGCAGCCACGCTGATTGTTGATGCTAATGAATCATGGCACCCGGAAGGGCTGGCTGCCCGCTGTCAGCTGCTGGCCGACCTGGGGGTGGCCATGCTGGAGCAGCCTCTGCCAGCAAAAGAGGATGCGGCGCTGAAGAATTTTATCCATCCGTTGCCCGTTTGTGCGGATGAAAGCTGCCACACCCGCGCGAGTTTAAGCGAGCTGCAGGGCCGCTACGAGATGGTCAATATTAAGCTCGACAAGACCGGCGGGCTGACAGAGGCACTGGCCCTGGCGGAAGAAGCCCGGGCGCAGGGTTTTTCGCTGATGCTGGGCTGTATGCTCTGTACGTCCCGGGCGATCGGCGCGGCGCTACCGCTGGTCAATCAGGTCCGTTTCGCCGATCTGGACGGCCCGACGTGGCTGGCGGTTGACGTATCACCCGCGCTCCATTTTACCAGCGGCGTGCTTCATCTCTGAGGCTGCCAGCGCAAAAGCTCCACCATGGCTTTTAAGTATTTTTCGCTGGCTTCGTCGGACGAGATTGCCGGGAATTCAGCGGTAATACAGGGCAGGCTCAAATCGGCGCACCAGCTACCGAACGAGCCTGGCGTTTCATAGCCCACGCTGGTCACGAGCGGCAGGGCGAACGCGTCTGCCAGCCACGCGCCGAGCTCAGAGTGGCGCGGATCTTCAATGCAGGCCAGCGGATCGTGGAACGAGACCACCCACGCGGGGTGGATCTTGTGGATTAGCTGGCACAGCGCCTGGGTTTCCGGCTCTGAGCCCGGCTTATCACCCGTCAGCAGAACCACATCACGCTCCTCGGCGGAGCTGTTCCAGCGATACACCGTTTCCCCGGCGCGCCAGTTTGCTGCCGGAAAATTACGGTTTAAGTCAACGCCTCGCGCATTGGCGCGAAGCCCCAACTGACAGCCGTCCGGATTTACCGCCAGAATCACATGATGACGTCGCAATGAAGGCGTCAGCGTCCGCAGCGCGCAGGAAAGCGTCACGATGGAGGAGTTCTCGTCCCCGTGTGTGCCGGCAAGAATCAAGCCGCTGTCGCGGTCTGCGTCAGGGGCGGGGAACCAAATCAGCGATGCGCCTAAAAACGAGCGGCCATATTGCTCAGCGCCCGGCGGAAAGGCGCCGCGTTCCGCTCTCGGTCGGGTGGTTGCCATACGAAATCCTGATAAAGAAAGCACTACTGGCAGTGTTGTGCAAAACACGCTGTTAATCAAATAGTTTCCGTAACGGCTGAGAATTGCCTTAAATCACTATTCAGGAGTAAGTTATTTGCATTTCTCTTTGTCGAAACAAATAATTACGCATCTGCTTATTACCTGAATTTATTAAAGGGGATCTTATGAAGCATCCTGTTTCGCGTGTTTTTGCCGCACTGTGCCTGTGCGGACTCTCTTCACTTACTTTTGCTGCTGATGTGCCGCAGGGCACTGCGCTGGCGCAAAAGCAGGAGCTGGTCAGGCATATTAAAGACGAACCGGCTTCGCTGGACCCGGCGAAAGCCGTGGGGTTGCCAGAGATTCAGGTGATTCGCGATCTCTTCGAAGGTCTGGTTAATCAGAATGAGAAAGGGGAGCTGGTGCCGGGCGTGGCGACGCGCTGGCAGAGTAATGATAACCGTATCTGGACGTTTACCTTACGCGATGACGCGAAATGGTCCGACGGTTCCCCTGTCACCGCCCAGGATTTCGTCTACAGCTGGCAGCGTCTGGTTGACCCGAAAACCACCTCTCCGTTTGCCTGGTTTGCCGCGCTGGCGGGAATCAATAACGCGCAGGCCATTATTGACGGTAAAGCCGCGCCCGATACGCTGGGGGTGACGGCGGTGGATGCCAGGACGTTACGCGTCCAGCTGGACAAACCGCTGCCGTGGTTCAGCAACCTGACGGCGAACTTTGCCTTCTATCCAGTACAAAAAGCTAACGTAGAAAGCGGTAAAGAGTGGACGCGGCCGGGCGCGCTAGTGGGGAACGGCGCTTACGTTCTGAAGGACCGCGTGGTGAATGAAAAGCTGGTTGTGGTGCCCAATACGCACTACTGGGACAATGCCAAAACGGTACTGCAAAAAGTCACCTTCGTGCCGATTAATCAGGAATCGTCGGCCACCAAACGCTACCTGGCAGGGGATATTGATATTACCGAATCGTTCCCGAAAAACATGTATCAGAAGCTGCTGAAGGATATTCCGGGGCAGGTGTATACGCCGCCTCAGTTGGGCACGTATTACTATGCGTTTAACACGCAAAAGGGCCCAACGGCAGATGCCCGCGTCCGTCTTGCGCTGAGCATGACTATCGACCGTCGCATTATGGCGGAAAAGGTATTAGGCACGGGAGAGAAACCCGCCTGGCACTTTACGCCTGACGTGACGGCAGGGTTTACCCCGGACGCCTCGCCGTTTGAGCAGATGTCGCAGCAGGAGCTGAACGCCCAGGCCAAAACCTTGCTGCAGGCCGCAGGCTACGGTCCTCAGCGCCCCCTGAAGCTGAACCTGCTGTACAACACATCCGAAAACCACCAGAAAATCGCCATTGCGGTGGCCTCCATGTGGAAGAAAAATCTCGGAGTGGATGTCAAACTGCAAAACCAGGAGTGGAAAACCTACATTGATAGCCGTAATACCGGCAACTTTGACGTGATCCGCGCCTCATGGGTAGGCGATTACAACGAGCCATCAACCTTTTTGTCGCTGCTGACCTCAACCCACAGCGGCAATATCTCCCGTTTCAGTGACCCGGCCTACGATAAGATTATCCACCAGGCGACGCTGGAAACCACGGCTAAAGCGCGTAATGCCGACTACAACATGGCGGAGAAAATTCTTATGGAGAAGGCGCCCATCGCGCCAATTTACCAGTATACCAACGGCCGCCTGATTAAGCCCTGGGTGAAGGGTTACCCCATCAACAACCCGGAAGACGTGGCGTATAGCCGGACGATGTATATTGAAAAGCACTAATCAAGTACTGGCGCGGCTTGCGGCGCCAGTTCCTCCTTCTGGCCATCACCCGTCACAGCTGAAAGCATCACTTCTCTGACGGTATTTTTGGCCTATTCAGATGGTTTGCCCGCCCGACACTTCAATGCGCTGTGCGGTTACCCAACGGTTATCATCACGCAGCAGGCTGGCGACCATCGGCCCGATATCGTCGGGAACGCCGACCCGCCCGAGCGCGGTCATGGCGGCAAACTGCGCGTTGACATCTGCGTTGTCGCGAACCAGGCCGCCGCCAAAATCGGTTTCAATGGCGCCTGGCGCGATGGTATTGACGGTGATGCCGCGCGGGCCCAGCTCGCGTGCCAGATAAACGCTGAGCATTTCCACCGCCGCTTTTGCCGCCGCGTAAGCGGAGAACCCAGGGTACGATACCCGGGTCAGGCCTGACGAGAAGTTGATGATGCGCCCGCTGTCCGCCATCAGGGGTAAAAGGGTCTGGATCAGGAAAAATACCCCTTTGACATGGACACTGAACAGCCCGTCGAACTGCGCTTCGGTGGTCTCGCCCACCCCGGCAAACTCGCCATGACCTGCGTTATTTATCAGGTGGTCGAAGGTGTCGCGCTGCCAGACCTCGGCGAGTTGTTGACGCAGAGTTTCGGCAAATGCCGGGAAACTCGTCGTCTGCGCCACATCCAGTTGAATCGCAATCGCCTTACGACCAAGGGTGCGGATTTCCGCGACAACCGCTTCAGCCTGAGGGGTATTTCCTCTGTAAGCGACGATAATATCGCCCCCCTGACGCGCGATAGAGAGGGCGGTGTTACGGCCAAGACCACGATTGGCGCCGGTGATAAGTGCAATTTTACTCATGGTGTATCCTCTGTTTGGTGGAGCTTTTACAGTAGGAGAAGGCCACTCATCCACTTTGCCTGATTCTGGTTATCTTTTGCCTGTTTCTCTTTTCATTGTTTGTTCCGTTGAGAATGACCGCATACTATGGCTTAAAAACTTGCCTGAAAGAGTGTCTATGCGCGATCTCCTGTTCGATCTCTGCCGCCGGTATGCCGATGCTCACGTCGACCGTAGCGGGGTTGCCGTAACGCCGGTTCCAGGGTTGACGATTATCCGGGCTTTGCATCCGGGCGACCTGCAGGCGGCGATCAACAGACCGCTGATGGCGATGCTGTTGCAGGGTCGCAAACGCGTCGCTACGGGGACGGAAAGTTTTGAATATGGCCCCGGCGAGGCGATGGTGATTGCCGCCGATGTGCCGACCCTCAGTCAGATTACCCAGGCCAGCCTTCGCCATCCCTACTATTCCCTGGTGCTGGAACTGGATATCGCCATCCTGCGTGAGTTGCAGGATGCTGTGCAAGCAGAGCAGAGGGACGCGCCTTGCGTTGGGGTTGAGCCAATGAATGCTGACGTGACGGATGCGGCTTACCGGCTGGCCAGGTTATTTGAACAACCGGAGGCGATGGCGGTTCTTGGGGATGGGCTACGGCGAGAGCTGCATTACTGGTTGCTTCGCAGTGTCCATGGTCCTGCTATTCGCGCCCTGGGCGCGGCGGATAGCCACTCCGGACGAATTAGCCGTGTGGTCGCAATGTTGCGTAAGGAGTTTACACGTACGATAAGCGTTGAGGAACTTGCTGACGTGGCGGGCATGAGCGTGTCCGTATTCCATCAGCATTTTCGCGCGATAACCACGATTTCGCCCCTGCAATTTCAGAAACAGCTACGCCTTATCCATGCCCGCCGCCTGATGCTTGTCGATGGCGCAGGGATCGCACAGGCGGCGTATACGGTCGGTTATGCCAGTGTTTCGCAGTTTACCCGTGAATATGCCCGTATGTTTGGCGCGCCACCGGGGCGGGATAAACGCATGGCTACATAACGGTTTTAAGCCATGATTCAATATCTTGAGTCGGTATATTATTCTGTACATTCCAGGTGTTACTCATCGGCCACCACATGCCGTCTCCTCGGGCGAAGGCCGCGCGATAGCCGAGCATCTGGTCATCCGGATTTAAATGCAGTGCATCCAGCAGATCCGGGAGCGTTAATACGTTTTTGGCAAAGGCTTGTCTTGTCGTGCGTTCAACCGTTTCGGCCAGTTTTCCATAAGAAGTGGTTTCACCTGCGACAAATATCACTTCATTTACGATCCGCGGATGATGCAAATAAATTTCGGTGGTCAGCCGACCAATATCCGCGGGAGACGTGACCGTGACCTGCGTGTCCCATCCTCCGAGCGCATTAATGGTTTTTTCGGATAAATTCACCACATTAAATGCCGGTTCGAAGAGAAAGCTGGTAAACATACCGGTTGAAACAATCACCCATTCCGTCGCGTTCTGTTCCCGCAAGAGCGTCCTGACATCATACTGCTCGTCCCAGACGGGCTGGCCGCTCCCTTTGCCGACCACATCGTAATTCACGCCGAACTGCCAGGGGAAATAGCGGTTTACGCCGGCTTCCAGTACCGCGCGGGTAATTTTGAGCTGTGTACCCGCTCCGGCGACAAACCCCATGCAGTTGATCACGGTGTCAAAACCCACAAAACGGGTTTTTAACGTTTCAGTGGAGCTGACGGCGACATCGACCGCGATGAATTCTGCCCCTGCATCAGCCAGTTTTTGATGAATTTCGGACTGAAGTTTACCCCGGCTGTCCCAGGAACCGGGCGATACGATAACGGTAACAGCGCCATCGCGCTGCGTGACTGCCGGAACCAGATGCTCCAGTACGGCAGCACCCAATTGTCCTGCACCAAGCACTAATACTTTTTCACCTGTCTTGATATCACGTTCTTTCATGCTGAGCCTCTCTTTGTTAAATCGCCTTTCTACTGCAACTTGAGCAAGGTTATGTCAGATAGCTGCATTCGATAAGACGACAGGCATAAGTTAGACTGTTCGTAATAATGGGATAATCGATCTTTTCAGGCGCGGTGGGAACATGGATAAACTGGAATCAATGCGGGTATATGTTTGCGTGGTCGACACCCATAGCTTCGCCAGGGCGGCAGAAGCGCTGGGGCTACCGCGTTCAACCGTATCGCGGGTCGTTAAGGAACTGGAGACATACCTGGGTATTCAACTTTTACAACGCACCACCCGGAAGCTCAGCGTGACCGCAGAGGGCCGGCGTTACTATGACGAGAGCAAACGGCTGCTGGCGGATATTGCGACAGTGGAGTCTTCCTTTCCCGCCAGATCCGCACAACCCAGAGGCCGTTTAAAAGTCGGGATGCCGCAGTCTCTTGCCCGACACTGCATTCTTCCCTGTCTCCCGGAATTTCTGCGCCAGTATCCCGGGCTGGAGTTGGTACTCTGTTCGAGCGATAGCGTGGAGGACATCATTCAGGAAGGGTATGACTGCGTGATCCGCACCGGGAGGATCGAAGATTCAACGACGCTGGTCGCGCGCCCTCTGGCGAACTTCAGATGGGTTGTTCTGGCTTCTCCGGGCTATATAGACGCCTGTGGTAAGCCCGAAAATCTCGGCCAACTGGAAAAGCATTGCGCCGTCGGCTACCTGAACCACCGTACCGGGCGCACCATCGACTGGTTTTTTACGCGTGATGACGGCGACTGTGTAATCCACATGAAAGAGTCGCTGATCGTCGATGATACCGACGCCTATATCCAGGCTGGAATTCAAGGGCTCGGATTAATTCGCGTGGCCAGCTATCTGGCTGAGCCGCATCTGAAGAGCGGGGCGTTGGTTCGCTGTATGGAGAACCTCTCTTACGATTTACCGCTTTCACTTGTCTATCCACAAAACCGCTATCTTCCGCCTTCGGTGCGTGCCTTTTATGACTGGAGCAGAACGGTGCTGCACAAACATGGCGACTGATGGACAAGAATCGTTGTTTTGCTTAATAGCCGGAAATAAAAAAAGCCCGTCAGAGAACGGGCGAAATAAGCAAATGATTTAGTGATTCGTTATCAACATTGTTGGAGGATAACGCCACGTATCTTACGTGGCTAAGGGCAATGCAGATACCTGACAAATTCGGTAGGTGAAACAATAAATTAAAAGTGCACTACAGTGCGTCAAAAGTGGGGTAGAGACTGTTTTCCAGATATTCAACGAAATACCAAATCTCGCCGCTGAAAATAAACCATAAGCCAAATATAATAAGCAAGAAAATAATTAAGGTGAGTATTAATTCTGTCTTTCCCATTGTCGCCACAACCCACCCGTCGTTAATTTACTTAAGCTGGGCATTGTAGCGGGGCTTTTCCCGATACTCCAGTTTCATGCCGCAAGGACTTTATTACGCCCATCGTTTTTGGCGCGATAGAGCGCATCGTCGACACGTTTAAACAGCGCGTCGATACTCTCTTCCGGGTCATGCCGCGCCACGCCAATGCTGACGGTAAACCGTGGTAAGCCAGGAAGGGTGATATGGGCGACCGCCGCACGGACGGATTCGGCAATCTTCAGAGCCGTTTCAAGAGACGTGCGCGGCAACAGGATGACAAACTCTTCACCGCCCCAGCGAAACACCAGGTCATCTTGTCTGCAGCAGGCTTCCAGCGTTCGGGATAGGGCGATAAGCACTTCATCACCTTTCAGGTGACCGAAAAGATCATTGATGTTTTTAAAATGATCGGTATCCACCAGCAGCAGGCTAAACTGCTGCTGTGCAGAAAGGTGGCTCAGGCTGGTTTGGTCGATAACATTGTAAAACTGACGTCGGTTGAGTAACCCCGTCATCGAGTCACGTAATGCAGCATTTTCCAGCTCCTGCTCAAGCCTCTTTTGCTCCGTAATATCATGGATTATGCACAGCATCAGTTTGTCACCGTAGATCTCGATGGGTCCCGCATAGGTCTGGACATGGCGGGTGGTGCCATCGGCAAGGCGGTGAATAAAATTGAGCGGCTTATGTCCGCCGGGCAGTGCGGCGATCTCCGTCATGATGGGCATGACGCCTCTGCCAAGCGTGTTAATTTCCCAGGTATGCTTGCAGCACATCTCATCATGCGAATAACCGTAAAAGCTGAGCGCGGCCAGGTTTGCATCGACAACTTGCCCGTCACGGGCAGGATCGATGAGCAGCATCGGCGCGCTGTTGGTCAGGAAAAAGCGTGCGTAGAATCCCTGTTTTTTGCGCTGATAGGTTGCGGAACGGCTGGCTTTCAGGCCTGAGGGGGCGTGGGAAGAGATCCCTTCGAAAACGATAACATCACCATACGGCGTGGCGTGGGTGAGTGAGAGGCGACAGCTTAAGGGGGCGTCCTGCCCGCCCCGGCTAATTGTCCAGATCTCGACAATATCGTGATGATTTTTCAGTTCGGGAACGTACAACGACAGTACGGTTTGCGCACTGGCAGAACAGGAACCTTTGCGCAGGTCGGTCAGCGTTTTATTACCCGTCAGCTGTATTGCGGCCACATTTGCAAAAACAATCTGTTCCGAAACAGGAGAAATGAGCCACACGGGCGTTTTAATTGCATTAAGCGCATCAAAACTATTTTGCGACATAGTATTTTCCTGTTCATCGGCACGATATGCCTGACAATCATGGCGGAATTGACTCGCATGTACTCCCTTGAAACATACTCTACTCAATCCCGTCAGGCATGATTTTTTTGTGAAATAAATGCGTTGTCCGTTTGAATTTTATTCATGGGTATAATTTGTTTATCTGAGTTTTTCTGTAGCAGTAGCCATGGAACCTGTTCAGCGGGCAGAGGGCGGGAGAAAAGGTAGCCCTGGAGATAATCACAGCCGAGGCTGGTCAGTATTGCCTGCTGCTCGTCCGTTTCAATTCCCTCGGCAACGACACGCATCTCCATGGTGCGGGCAATATTAATAATGGTTTCCACCAGCTTGCGGCTTTTTTCATTTTCCAGCATAGAGGCCACAAAGCTCTTGTCGATTTTTAGCTCTTTTGCCGGAAGAACGCTCAGCATCAGCAGGTTGGAATAGCCCGTACCAAAATCGTCAATAGAGACGGTGATCCCCGCATGGTTAAAGGCATTGAGCAACTCGATGCTGCGATCGAGATTTTTTAGCGCGGTACTCTCCGTTACCTCCAGGATCAGCCTTGAAGGCGACAGATTATATTTTTCCAGCATTGAGGACACGATGTGAAAGATATCCGGCTGTTCGAACTGAACGGGGGATAAGTTGAGCGACAATGTCCACTGGCTGAAGCCTTGTTCAGTCCAGAAATGAAGCTGCCGACACGCGGCCTCAATGGCCCAGTTGCCAACCGGAATAATCAAACCCGTTTGTTCCAGCGTGGGCAAAAAAAGACCTGGCAGCAAAACGCCTTGCTCCGGATGCCGCCAGCGCAGAAGGGCCTCAAAACCGTGGATCGTCTTATCTTCAGCATGCCAGGTTGGCTGATACCAGAGTTCAAACCGATCGCGTTCCAGCGCCTGAGAAAGTTCCTGCAGAAAACCCGGCTGCGCCGGAACTGCCGTTGACATCTCAGGGCAGTAAATCGCCCAGCCGTTACGACCGTCTTGCTTAACGTGTTGTAAGGCGGCATCCGCCTTAAACTTCAGTTCATGCAGCGTTTCTCCGTCCTGAGGATAGAGGCTAACACCCGCGCTCAGTGTCGTACTCAGCGTATGTCCGCAAAGCGAAAACGGACGGCGCATATCCGCGAGCAGCGTCGTGAGCAGGGTAGTGAGCTTTTCTTCGTCACATTCGGGAACCAGCAGGATAAAGGCATCCCCCCCCAGCCTGGCCAGCGTCATCTCGCGGGTAAGCCGGGACGTGATGCGTTGGGCAATGGTGATTAATAACTCATCGCCGACGCTGTGGCCCCAGGTATCATTCACGCGTCTGAAGCGATCGACATTCAGGAAGATCACGGCAAATTGTTTGTTACTCAACAAGGCGCTGTGCAGACAATCCTGCATTCGGATATCCATCTGGTGGCGGTTTGCGAGGCCGGTGAGAGCGTCAAAGCGGACCTGTAGCTCAAGCTGACGGTTGAGCTGGCGCAAATTGTCCGTCAGCCGACTGGTCCGCCAGTGCGAATCAATAAGCGAAATAATTAACATCATGCCGAGCAGGGAGAGCGTGGTGACGGAAACCCAGATGGATAATCCCAGTTCGCTGACCCCGCCGGGGAGCGTACGCGCCATCTCATGGAAATGCGCGGCGCTCATGCCTGTATAGTGCATTGCACAAATGGCGGCACCCATGACTAACGCGGCAAGAATGCGAGTAACAAAGCCCCCTTTGTGCTTATCCCTAAGGCGGAAAGCCAGCCACAACGCCACGCCGGAGGCGACAATGGCAATGACCACGGACAAACCCACAGTGCGCCGATCCCAGAGGATGCTTCCTTCCAGCATCAGGGCGGCCATACCGATATAGTGCATGGAGA
This sequence comes from Enterobacter sp. MG-EB028, assembly GCF_056673305.1. Classification (NCBI taxonomy): domain Bacteria; kingdom Pseudomonadati; phylum Pseudomonadota; class Gammaproteobacteria; order Enterobacterales; family Enterobacteriaceae; genus Enterobacter; species Enterobacter sp. MG-EB028. The sequence continues at coordinate 2,632,047 of NZ_CP195079.1, read as the reverse complement.
CCACGCCAGCGCTGAGGATGACCGTAGCGAAGAACAGCCGAAAGAGCGAGAGGTGTTTGCCCGTAACGGCAATGTTAATTGCTATTGTGGACGCAACAACCGCCACGCCGAGAGACGCAAGGGTTAGCCATAGGTCATAGCTCATCATCATCGGCATTTGCATGGACAGCATGCCGATGAAGTGCATTGACCAAATCCCGATACCCAGCGTGACTCCGCCGGCAATCCGCCAGAACAAAGCCGTTTTTCGGCTGGAAAGGGGAATTTTCCCGGCGCTATCCAGGGCCACAAAGGAGGCGATAAACGCCACCAGACAGGAGACAGCGATCAACACAGGGTCCCACGATATATTGAGCATTATGCAATCCCACGCCTGAGAGGGTTACCGATTTCGTCTGCCGGCACGTCTTTATCTGGCAACGAACATGCGCATTCAAACCATATTAGTTATTTATCGTGAAAAATGACCAGTCATATAAAATGCCAAACTTACTCGTAATATAAAATATATTCTTTTTTATTGAGCATTAAGCACTGCTAAACATAGTCGAACAATTGTAGCAAAGCGTCTTAAATATGTGTGCAAATGGCCGGTTTTACCGCAGGTGATGGTATCGCCTCAGGGTGCTCTGGACCAGCAATACAGCATGCGGAACAGAACATTTCTGCTAAAACGCCTTTTTTGTCTGACTTAAGTTAAATACTGGGTGGGTAACGGCGAAACGAGAAGTCAGCGTATTTTGTGAGGACAAACGCAAAAGTGAATGCTATAAGTCTTAATGCCGACCAAAATATAAGTTGTGGGTAAAATCATGCTAAGAAATATTAGTGTCAGGACCTTCATTGCCTGGTTCCTGCTGTGCCTTTTTTTTGTGAATGCAGGTATCGTTGTTCTATTTTCCAGCAATCTTTCTCTTTTCGTTTCGATTAATGTGGTCAATTTCGTTGCGTTATTTTTGCTCTGGAGTTATATGACGAAGTTTCTTGTGACGCCGATCAATACTGTGAAAAAAAGTATTGAAGAAGTGACCGCAGGCAACTTAGGCGTCTCTATCCCCGAGTTTGGCAATAACTGCGCGGGGCGGTTAATTCCCGGGATTAATAGTCTTTCCAGCAACATTGCTACGCTGGTGCGTGAGATCAGGGCTTCATCACAAAACGCCATGACCTTGTCGGATCAGCTCTCTTCCCGCAGTGCTCAGCTCTCGGTGAAAACAGAGCAGCAGTCTGCATCTCTGGTGCAAACTGCGGCAAGTATGGAGCAGATGGCAGCAAGTACCCGAAATAATGCCGATAACACCAGGCTGGCGAGCGAGCAGGCGAATGCCGCGACGGTGCAGGCGCGCAAGGGAGGAGAGCTGATGGAACAGGTTGCCAGCAATATGCAATCCATTACCGAATGCGCGCAGCAGATGACGGAAATTATCTCGCTGATCGACGGCATTGCATTCCAGACGAATATTCTGGCGCTTAACGCGGCCGTCGAGGCTGCGCGGGCAGGCGATCACGGTAAAGGGTTCTCCGTTGTTGCAGAGGAAGTACGAAATCTGGCGCACCGCAGTGCGGAGGCGGCGAAAAATATCAAAACGCTGATTGACGTTACCAGCAGTAATGTCACCCAGGGTGCCAGCGTTGTGTCGGAAGCGGAGAAGAATATGCATGACATCGTGACCGGATCCAGCAACGTCAGCCGGTTAATGGATGAGATTTCTACCTCGACCGCAGAGCAGGAGAAGGGCATTTCCCAGATCACGCTGGCGCTGTCCGAACTGGAGCGGGTCACGCAGAGCAACGTTGCGATGGCGGAGGAGCTCAACGGTTCCTCTGATGTGCTGCGTAATCAGGTGATCGAACTGCAGACGCGGACACGAAATTTCAGGCTGGACCAGGGGCACTCCTCGTCACCCGTGACCGATTCTGTCTCGTTCCTTCAGCGCCCCGGGCACTCACTCTGACAGCTTTCCGAAGCCTGGCATGCCGGGCTTTTCTATTCTCGAAATACAGCATGTACAATTCCTGAGCGATTTCAGCGCGATGCGAGACATAGTTGTTGCTTAACCCCTGATGGAAGCTAGACTGACATCGAAAGAGCCAAACAGGGGAGGCACTGTGGAGAGCATTAAAGGATCTGAACTTAACGTTCCTGACGCAGTTTTTGCGTGGGTGCTGGACGGTCGCGGCGGTGCGCGACCGCTGGAAGATGATGATGTCATTGATAAAGAGCATCCCTGCTGGCTACATCTGAACTATACCCACCCGGACAGCGCTGACTGGCTGGCCTCGACTCCGCTACTGCCTAACAACGTACGTGATGCGCTGGCGGGTGAAAGCCTGCGGCCCCGCGTGAGCAGGATGGGGGACGGGACGCTTATCACCCTGCGCTGTATAAACGGCAGCACGGATGAACGTCCCGATCAGCTGGTTGCGATGCGCGTCTATATGGACGACGGGCTGATTGTTTCCACCCGCCAGCGTAAAGTTCTGGCGCTGGACGACATTGTGAACGACCTCAAAGAGGGGACCGGACCGGTCGACTGCGGCAGCTGGCTGGTGGATGTTTGTGACGCTCTGACCGATCATGCGAGCGAATTTATTGAAGAGCTGCACGATAAAATCATCGACCTGGAAGATAACCTGCTCGATCAGCAGATCCCCCCGCGCGGCTTTCTGGCGCTATTGCGCAAGCAGCTGATCGTGATGCGTCGATATATGACGCCACAACGGGATGTATATGCTCGTCTGGCCAGTGAAAGACTTGGCTGGATGAATGACGATCAGCGCCGCCGAATGCAGGACATTGCTGACAGGCTGGGACGCGGGCTGGATGAGATCGATTCCTGCATCGCCCGAACGGCGGTGATGGCGGATGAAATCGCCCAGGTGATGCAGGAGTCGCTGGCGAGAAGGACCTATACGATGTCCCTGATGGCGATGGTCTTTTTACCGAGCACATTTCTGACAGGGCTTTTTGGCGTCAATTTGGGCGGTATACCCGGCGGGGAATATCGGTACGGCTTCACCGCGTTTTGCGTCATGTTAGTTGTTTTGATTGGAGGTGTTGCATGGTGGTTGCATCGTAGTAAATGGCTGTAAATTTACGTTTTTTTCACCTTTTACGGGGATTAAAACGCTCTTTTAATTGAGCGAAGTCAATAAACATTTACCCCGTAAGGTGCAATATTACTCCCGCAGGTGAATGCAACGTCAAGCGATGGGCGTTGCGCTCCATATTGTCTTACTTCCTTTTTTGAATTACTGCATAGCACAATTGATTCGTACGACGCCGACTTTATAGTCGGCTTTTTTTTGCCTCCTGTTTCTCAGCGTCTACCCTAAAAGGGACGACAGCAAATCCTGGAGGGAAAGATGAGCATTTTACTCGCTCTGCTACTGCAACACTCGCGTCAGTCCGATCCTGTCCCCACCGATCCCGTGCCGATGCCCGATCCCATTCCACGTCCGCAGCCGATGCCAGATCCGCCGCCGGACGAAGAACCGATTAAATTGTCGCATCGAACCCCGAGATCTGCGAGGATACGCGCCATCTGACCGTAAAGATGACCACGAGAGACTATTGTGACCGCTTTTTCTACCCTGAATGTTCTGCCTGCCGCCCAGCTCGACAACCTCAACGAGTTGGGATACCTCACGATGACGCCTGTTCAGGCGGCCGCGCTGCCCGCTATCCTCGAAGGCCGTGACGTGCGCGTGCAGGCGAAAACGGGCAGTGGGAAAACGGCCGCTTTCGGTCTTGGCCTGCTGCAGCATATTGACGCGTCGCTGTTTCAGACCCAGTCACTGATCCTGTGCCCGACGCGAGAGCTGGCAGACCAGGTCGCGGGTGAACTGCGCCGCCTGGCACGCTTTATGCCCAATACCAAGATATTAACCCTCTGCGGTGGGCAGCCGTTCGGCGCGCAGCGCGATTCGCTCCAGCACGCGCCGCACATTATTGTCGCGACGCCAGGCCGCCTGCTGGATCACCTGCAAAAAGGCACCGTCTCGCTGGATGCCTTAAGCACACTGGTGATGGACGAGGCGGATAGAATGCTGGATATGGGCTTCAGCGATGCCATTGATGAGGTGATCCGCTTCGCACCAGCCGATCGTCAGACGCTGCTGTTCTCTGCGACCTGGCCGGATGCCATCGCCGCGATTAGCGGTCGCGTGCAGAAAAACCCGCTCACCATCGAGATCGACAGCGTCGATGCCCTGCCAGCCATCGAACAGCAGTTCTTTGAAACGTCGCAGCAGGGGAAAATCCCGCTCCTGCAAAAACTGCTGAGCCAGCACCAGCCTGCGTCATGCGTGGTGTTCTGTAATACCAAAAAAGACTGTCAGGCCGTCTGTGACGCCCTGAATGCGGCGGGGCAGAGTGCGCTGTCGCTGCACGGCGATCTGGAACAGCGCGATCGCGATCAGACGCTGGTGCGTTTCGCCAACGGTAGCGCCCGTGTTCTGGTGGCGACCGACGTGGCTGCGCGCGGCCTGGATATCAAATCCCTTGAGATGGTGGTGAACTATGAGCTGGCGTGGGATCCCGAAGTGCACGTCCACCGTATTGGCCGTACGGCACGCGCCGGGAACAGCGGCCTGGCCATCAGCTTCTGCGCTCCGGAAGAGGCGCAGCGCGCCAATATTCTTGCTGAAATGCTCCAGATCAAGCTGAACTGGGTGAACGCGCCGGGCAGCGTCAGGCTCGTGCCGCTGGAGGCCGAAATGGCGACGCTGTGCATTGATGGCGGCAAAAAGGCCAAGATGCGTCCGGGAGATGTGTTAGGTGCGCTGACCGGCGATGTGGGTCTGGACGGGGCGGACATCGGGAAGATTGCCGTGCATCCGGCACATGTTTATGTGGCTGTTCGCCAGGCGGTGGCCCATAAGGCGTGGAAGCAACTGCAAAACGGCAAGATTAAAGGTAAAACCTGCCGCGTGCGTCTGCTGAAATAAGGCATAAAGCGTCTCAGAAGACCTTTCTGAGACGCTAGTCGCTTATTTCACTTCTAGCACGTTCAGACGTAACTCTTCGAACTGATTGTCATCGTCTTCCGGCTGCCAGCCCGCAGGCTGCATGGGGATCTCTTCCCGGTCAAACGCCAGATCGCCGCCATTCACCACCTCCGATCCGTGGTTGATACCTTTGAAGTCGAACAGCTCTACATCCGCGAGGTGGGAAGGAACCACGTTCTGCATCGCGCTGAACATGGTTTCGATGCGCCCCGGATAACGCTTATCCCAGTCGCGCAGCATGTCGCCAATCACCTGACGCTGCAGGTTCGGCTGAGAGCCGCACAGGTTGCATGGAATGATCGGGAACCCTTTCGCCTGAGAAAAACGCTCAATGTCTTTTTCACGGCAGTAGGCCAGAGGGCGGATCACAATGTGCTTGCCGTCATCGCTCATCAGCTTAGGCGGCATGCCTTTCATCTTGCCGCCGTAGAACATGTTCAGGAACAGCGTTTGCAGGATATCGTCGCGGTGATGGCCCAGCGCGATTTTGGTCGCGCCCAGCTCCGTCGCGGTACGATAGAGAATGCCGCGGCGCAGACGGGAGCAAAGCGAGCAGGTGGTTTTCCCTTCCGGGATCTTCTCTTTCACGATGCCGTAGGTATTTTCTTCGACGATTTTGTACTCAACGCCCAGCTGTTCCAGGTACTCCGGCAGAATGTGCTCCGGGAAGCCCGGCTGTTTCTGGTCAAGGTTGACCGCTACCAGAGAAAAATTCACCGGCGCGCTTTGCTGAAGATTACGCAGGATCTCCAGCATGGTGTAGCTGTCTTTACCCCCTGACAGGCAAACCATGATGCGGTCGCCTTCTTCAATCATGTTGAAGTCTGCAATGGCTTCGCCCACGTTACGGCGCAGGCGCTTTTGCAGTTTGTTCAGGTTGTATTGCTCTTTCTTTGTATTTGATTGATTTTCTTGCATTTATTACTACCTTCGGAGCCAATAGGGGCATAATAGGGGCAAAAGTTTTTCAGCGTGCGAGCTTATCGTTAAGCATCAGCACCTGTTCGCCATTCATTTCTTCAATCCACGCACCGTAGACTTCATAGACCATTTGCGCGTTTTCATGCCCCATCTGGCTGGCTATGAAAGACGGGTTAGCGCCGGCAGATAAAAGCCAGCAGGCAAAAGTATGCCGCGTATGGTACGGATTCCGGCGGCGAATACCAGCACGTTTTACAGCTGCGTTGAATCTCGCACCTATGCTCGATAAAGAGTAGTAGGCTTTCTGTTCTCCCTTGCGCATCCGGGGTATGAAAACGAATCGCAGGTTTTGATATTCCATCGAACCATACTCACGGTGATGAAAAACAATCTCGGTTTTGGGCTGTAACGAAGATAGCGTACGCTGTGCCTTCAAGGCCTCTAGTGCTGGCTCTAATAGCGTGATAACTCGATCACCTGCATCGTTTTTTGGTGGGACGAACATTCCTAGCGCATTAAGGTTGCGCTGTATATGAGCCGTACCTTTTTCCCAGTCGATATCTTCCCAGGCAAGAGCTGCAAGCTCCCCATGACGGACACCAGTATAAACTGCGAACGTCCACATATTGAGGCTTTGGCCACGCTCGGATTCCGCAAGCAAACTAAACTCCTGCTTCGTTAAAGGATCCGGTTTTACCTTCCCTTTGTGTAGTTTCTTGATCCCTTCAAAGGGCTTGCCACTGATAAAGCCAGATTTGTGTGCAAACCGAAGCAGGGAGCACAGAAGCGATATATAGTTGTTCACGGTACGCACAGTGCGTCCCTGTTTGTTGCTTCTGGGATTTGTCAGGTAAAGTGTCTCACCGTTCAACAACTCCTTCCTGTATTTAAGAATGTCGCTGTGGCGTATAGTTGAAACAGGCGTATCTCCGTTAATGATGTGCATTAACGTACCGAGTTGTGAGCGCGTCTTACGCATCGTATTCGCGCTAATTTCGGTTTCTTTAATGCTCGTCCACAGTTCACACAGCTCTGAAAAGGTTTGAACTGAAACAGTGGTTACGGTTTTTTTTGCTCTTGATGATGAAGGAAAGCGCTGGTTGTAATCAAACTCTCCAAGGTTGATCTCGCTAACGATCACAGCCCGAAGATTTCCGGCTTTTTTGATGTTCGCCGGGGTGTTGATCCAACCTTTTAGAATTTCTCGGCAACGCTTTCCCCGGTACATAAACCAGATACCGTTATCAGGTTCTAGCGCCTGATTGGTTGTAACGTCGGCGTCGCTGGTGCTTTCTGATTTGAGAAGAGTTAGTTTTCCTCCTCTCCAGTCCTCGACTACCTGATTGCGGTCGCCGGCATCTGCTCTCGCCCAGTCAGCCATGAATGCAGCGATCACTTCAGCTTCGTGCGTTTCATCTGGCGCGCAGACCTGCTTAATAGCCTGAACCAGTTTCCACTCAGCGTTCAGGCTTAGTTCGGCAACTTCAGGGATGTCGTTCTTCGCCAGCAGCTGGTTTTGGAGATAGGTGTTGCCTTCATCCAGTGACATTTCGCTTGCAGCCAGCTGCTGCTCTTTAGTGATATGTGATTGGTATTTGTCGCTGGTCAGGTGGACGGCAAAACGGACCGCTGGAGTGCGGTTTTCAAGCGGGACATTGTCAACGGTAGTTTCGACTTTAACGGTCGTTCCCGGCAAGCCTGGTTAATCGCAGCCAGGAAGAGGTGAATGAGATCCGCCGCCAGTGGGTGCTGGCCTTCAAAGAAAACGGGATCACCACCTTGGAGCAGGTTGAAGCCGGCATGCGCATGGTGCGTCGCCAGGATCGCCCGTTCCTGTCTTCGCCAGGCCAGTTCATCAAGTGGTGCAGGGAAGGGCGCAGCGTACTGGGGATCACCACCGCTAACGTGATGGCTGAATACTGGAAGTGGCGCAAACTGGTGTTCCGGTATCCGAGTAGTGAGCAGTATCCGTGGCCAAAACCGGTTTTTTACCACATCTGCATTGAGCTGCGCCGCCGCGGAACTGATGGCCAACTGAGCCATAAAGAGCTTGAGCGTGAGGCCAGTGACATTCTCGATATGTGGGAGAAGCGGGTCCTGGCCGGGAAGCCGATTCCGCCCGTTCGACGGGCGTTGGGGGCGCCTGTATCGCCAAAGGGGCCGACACCAGTGGAGCTTTTGAAAGCAAAATATGAGCGCATGAAGGCTGGTGGAAGGGCAGAGGGATGAAATGGTCCGCTTTGAGCGAGAAGCAGACATTAAAATAATAAGTGAAAGCGCCCACTAAATAACTGTAATGGAGTCATTTCACAGGATGCAGGGCGCTTTACAGCGATTTATAGTCAAATGAAACGGGCTTTCTCAGCCCATTTCTCAGGGAATCCCTGCGCACATAGCACTGGTTCAATGCCCATTATTTCTGCATCGGCAATGTTATGTATGATGAAGGGGTCATCCTGAAGACAGTGTTGAATTTCACTTGTATTGTCTCCTTTAAAAAGTATGTAGCCGCCGGCATGATTGCTGAGGGGGCCTGCAAAAAGGATTTTGCCTTCTTCAAAACCCCTGACCAGCCATTGCTTATGTGCGTCAAGATGAGCAGAAATTGCATCGGGTTGTGTCAGGTAAGTCAGCGTTACGGCGTAAAGCATGGTTCATTCCTTAGCGGCAGAAATCGCATTAATGACTTGTGGAATTAAGGACAAAGCACGGGAAATTTCTCTCAGCTTTACGTCCTCACCTTTCGACACGCCTTCAGCACGGACAAATTCAACACACGAGATGCCTAGGAAGCCCAGAAACTTGCGCAAGAACTTCTCCTGAAAGTCCATATCTTCCAGCCCCGTACCGGCATAAAAACCGCCCCGCGCTGAGGCGATGATGACTTTTTTGCCCCCCGCAAGGCCCACGGGCCCCGTTGGGGTATAGCTGAAGGTTTTCCCTGGCTGAGCAATTCTGTCCATCCAGGCCTTCAACTGGCTGGACACAGAAAAGTTGTACATTGGCGCGCCGAGAACAATCATCTCGCTTTCCAGAAACTCCGAGACCAGAGCGTCTGATACTTGCTGCTCAGACGCCAGAAGGGCTGTAGCAATCGGCCGTCCCGAAACAGACCTGAATCCTGAAGCAATCTCCCCGGTCAGATGACTGATTTCGTCTTTCACAAGATCCCGATAAGTCAGTTGATGCTCCTGACCGGTTGCTACCAGTTGCCTCACTATTTCAGCCGACAACTGGCGGGTTACTGAAAACTCATGGTTGATGCTGGAATCAAGATGGAGAATTTTCATTGCCTATTTTCCTGGTATGTACGGATCAGTGGATGCTCTGCGCCGCCTTTACAATCAATGCGGCAACCTCTTCGGGATGAGAAATCATGGACATATGGTCTGAGTGAATCCGCGTGATGTGCGCCCCGGCCTCATGGGCAAAACCGGCCTGTACTGACGGATTCAGCGCGTTGTCGTTTCCTGTGAGGAGATACCAGGAAGGTTTCTTTCGCCAGGCGGCTTCCTTCACTTTTTCCTGAAAGGCGGTAGCGGCGATAGGCTGCTGCACAGCAGCGAGTCGCAGGCTCTTTTTGATGCTTATCTCATTGGCCATAACCTGGTGAAACAACTCTGGCTCATCAAGCCAGATAAGGCCGTTCTTATCGGCTTCCATCCCTGTCATGGGGGCATGAAATCGCGCCAGTGCGTCAGATACGGATTGATTGCTGTCAGGAACCAGAGCGGATAAATAGACCAGCCCCCTGACGTTGCTCGCATTGCCAGCCTGAGTGATCACGGCTCCTGCCCATGAATGCCCCACGAGCAGAACGTTACCCTTCTGACGCTCAAGCACACGCTCAGTTGCAGTTACATCGTCTCGTAATGACGTCAGAGGATTCTGAACAGCCGTAACGTGGAATCCCCTCTCCTGCAACAGGGAGATGACGGCTGACCAGCACGAGCCGTCAGCAAAGGCACCGTGAACCAGCACGATATTTTTTATCCCCCCTTCCTGTGCCATAAGCAACGGGCTATTCATGAATAAAAGACACAAGGCAAATGCTCCTTTTATCAGCGCGCGTGACATAACATTTCTCATCCACATGCCTGTATTGTTCCTGCGGTGTTCAATTTCAGGCAGTGTAATCACCCAGACAAAGGGTATGAAGTGTCATTAATGACAGGTAACATGCGAAATCAGACATTCTTCATGACGGGGTTAAACATGCGCGTTGCGTTACTTGCTCTTCCGGGCAGCATGCGTTCGGCGCTTGCGGGGCTGGCTGATATGTTCTGGCTGGCGAATCAGGTGGTCAGGATGAACCCTATGGTAAATCCTGAGATATCCAGAGATGTTCCTTTATTCGACGTCAGGACGATTACCGCTGATGGTCAGCCGGTCAGGGATGTTCAGGGACGCAGTATTGAAAGTGATGGCGCATTTAGTGAACCTGATACCTTTGAGGTGATTATTGCCAGCGGTATGCAGCTGGATGAGCATAGATTTCCCGCTGAAAGAGCCGCTGTATCAAATGCGGCCGAGTGGCTGAAAGTGAAGTATTCAGAGGGAAGCTGTATTGCCTCAGCCTGTGCAGGCGGTTTTGTACTGGGAGAAGCGGGTTTACTCAACGGACGGGTCTGTACCACAACGTGGTGGTTATATCCCACTTTCGCTGAACGCTATCCACTGGCAAAACCTGTATGGGGAAAAAACCTGGCCGAACAGGACAATGTGGTCACTGCAGGCGGACCACTCTCATGGGTCGATCTGGTCATATACCTCGTTCGCAAACATGCAGGTAATGAGCTGGCAAAGTTAACAGCTGACATGGCCGTTGCTGACAGCCAGCCTCTGTCACAGCAAATTTATGCGCCCGCAGGTTTTCTCAATTCAAGACATCCTCTTTTGACTAAAGCAGAAAACCTGCTTCGTTATCAGAATCCTGCCATGACGGTTGAGCAACTTGCTGCAGCTCTGAATATGACGACCCGGACACTGAACCGTAAAATGAAAATGCTCGTCCAGGAAAGCCCGAAAGACTTCATTACCCGGGTTCGTATTGAAACGGCATCCGTGCTACTGGAAAGCCCGGGGAAAACTATTTCTCAGATCGCAAGTGCATGCGGGTACGGCGATGAAACAGCGTTCAGGCGCGCCTTTAGCACCATAATGGGGATGTCCCCTGGAAGTTTCAGAAAGCGTCTTTCGATAAAACGCCCTTCACATTCGAGTTGCGAATGAACGCGCTGAACTTTCACCTCTGTTAACTTCAGGATGGTCGTCTGCTCATTTGCCAATCTTAACGGGTTTCATTTCTGGCTAGTATTCAGAGCAACATACCTTTACTTTGCGACTGTCCTCTACTGGCACTGAGCGTTCAAACACGCTTGCTTGTCGGGCGCTGGGGGGCGCCAGTATCGCCAAAGGGGCCGACACTAGTGGAGCTTTTGAAAGCAAGATATGAGCGCATGAAGGCTGGTGGAAGGGCACAGGGATGAAATGGTCCGCTTTGAGCGATAAGCGGATCACACTATCTAAAGGAAGGCATCACTGAAAATGTCGATACAGTCATGCTAAAAAAATGTATAAATTTTGTTTTTCATCGACGATAAAGAAGGGATTTCAATGGTTGAGGTTGAGGAATTAAAAATGAAGTATCCAGTTGCAGATGCCTGGCAAATGGGTGACAGCCCGGAACTCGCTAGCGAGCTTGCGGACCTGGTCAAAAAAGGGATCAAAACGGCCTCTTCCGGATCTTTTGCCTCTTTCCAGGAAGAGGATTCTCCCCTGAGGATTGGGAGTTATAACATTATTCTTGATGGCCAGAATGTTCCGGTCTGCGTGATCAGACTGGTTTCATTGCGACTGGTGCGTTTTTGTGATGTGACTGAGGCGTTCGCCCGCAAAGAAGGTGAAGGGGATTTAAGCCTTGAATACCGGCAGAAAGAGCATCAGAGATTTTTCACCCGCGAAGGTCATTTTTCTCAAGAGATGGAGTTGATCGCAGAAGAGTTTGAAGTGGTTGAGATCCTATAGGTCAAAGTAAACGGGCTGAAGTTAGCGTAAATGTTGAGGCTGATTAAATGAGAGATTATGTTGCTAGCTTGATCGACACCAGTACCATAGCTTTGGTAGGCACTACCTCGAGCAATCATAACACTACCCACTCTAGGGTTTTTATAGAGCAAGAAATTGCAGCGTGCTTTGTCAATGCATAAGATTTTAACTATTCAGAGGAGGATGAGTGGTACTCATAAAATTGGTACATATCCTAATGCGAAACTTTATTAATCATGTTTTGCATCATAAAACATAACGTCAAAATCAATTATATTTTAAAACGTATTCTTAAGTGTTTAATTTCAATGAGGCAAACATAAAGTGAAAATCTTAATGATGGTGGTAGCTGTCACTTTTCTGGCTGGTTGTACTAGTGATACCCGCTCGATGTGGCATAGTCGTTATGCTTTCAAAACAGTCGGTCAAGTAGCTGCAATGTGTGATGATGGGGACTATGACGCATGTTATGCAGCTCGCGACATGGGGGCTATGCAGGTTGGATTGAATCAAGCAAACCAAACAATACAACAACAACAAGCTCAGCAAGCTGCCATAGACGCAGCAAATCGCCCGGTTACCACTAACTGTACACCTACAATAAATGGTGGAATGAGCTGTACTACTTTTTAAATCTTAGAAGAAGTGTTGTTTTAAAATAGTGTGCTTTTAAGTTATATTCTTTTTTTTTACTCAGTACATTTTAATGAGTTTTTTCATTCAATCATTGAAGACCCATATGGCCTTAGCGCCAGCCAGTAAGTTATATACAAACTGACTGGCGCTAAATCTTGCAATGATTGTAAAGTAATACTGGTGAATGTTGATTTAAAGAGTTTAAGAGTGTTAATGTTATTTTTGATAGAATTACGCTATTTTAATTTTATTATATTTTTTCCATCCTCAATAGCGTTAATTTTCCCACTCTTTTTATATACAATCACAGTGTAAAGACCAGAGCTATAGGCAGTAGCGTCAGAGTTATCTTCATCCTTAGCCATTAAAACACCATCGAGATATGCAAAACCATCAGCTGAACGTTTGAAGTCAATTCCATTTTTATTTACATGTATTGGTTTTAATTTGCCAGGCTTATACGCCTCAACATTCTGAGGTGCAGCAATATCACTCAGTTGTGTTTTATGTTCTTTTTGCAACTGTCGTCGGTAGGCTTCAGATATAGCATGTGCTTGCGTGATGGTTGTCGTTAAGAGAAAAGTAACAATTAAAATCTTCTTCATTTATTAATAACCTCTTTGATGATGTTTATGTGTTGTATCGGTGTTTACAGCGGCACTTGCATTTTCGTAAGCCTGTTTCTGTGCCGCAGCATTCAAGGTAGCTTGACGATTTTGTTCTGCGGTGTAGCAAGCGTCACGGCTTATGCCCTGAGCTTCACATTCGTAAATTCTTTCTGTGGTGGATTTACATCCAACGACTGTAAGAGCAAATGTTGCTAGTGCAATTTTGGTTGCCGATTTCACTTATAATTCCTTAAATTTAATAAACTAAGTAGGCATTTCAATTTTAAGAGCTTAAATCACTATGTAATAGCTAAAGAATTTTTTAATGCGTCGCTGAATGCTAGTTGTGACTTCTATAGATATTAGGACTGTGATTTTTAAAATTGTGTTTATGGGGTCGCATATACACACGCCAGTGATGCTAAAAGAGCCATAAACATTAATGTAGTTACTACACATACTGCCACCTTGAGATAATTTTCAAGTTTATGATTCATTTTCGGGTCAATCGCAACATAAAGTTAAGACCGCAGCGGGAACGACTCTGAAGCATTTCGGTTCCTACAAAGTAGGTCATGATTCGGTGCGTTTTAATTTGACAGCTATGCAGATCCTCCAGAAGAGGTGATTTGCGGTGAACTGACGTGTTCCCTATTAATATATATTCATCGACTTCTGAGATTATATGATGTTCGTCTACACCCACAGTATTACCTCCTAAATCATGACGCTTAGGGTCATATAGATGGTCTACCCACGCACCAATTACAACCTTAGGTTTATATTTTGCCACGGCTAATGAAGCCTCACATTTTTCAACATGCGAGCCAAAAGCGAAACTTGAGCAATTTTCATTGGTATCGTTTAGGTTTTTACTATCAGTTCCAGGTATTCCAAGTGCTCCTGAAATTCCTCCGTTACCAGCGCAAATCTCTATAGCTGATCGTCCATCGATGATTTGTTCAAGTTCCGTTATCAACTCATTAGTAGGAAATAAGTATATGTTGTGGGTTTGTCCGAAGAGCATCTTTTCGGCATTTGAATATTCAAGCCAAAATGAAGCTGGGCGAGGTATCAACACATTATTGTTGTCGAACATTGCATCTGTATGCAGCATATTTTGCATGCCATAGGTAATACATGGGACACCAGGAAAAGGCTGAGCATCATTCATAATATACCCTTTAACTGTAAGTCAATGATAATTCTGAACAAGAAGAACCTGACTGATGTACATAAGTACCCCCCTTTAGAAAGGGGGGAGATATTCACGACTTATGGATACCATTAGATAATATAAGTTTGTCTCGGTTACCAACCATAAGCTACACCAGCACCTATTACAAAGTTATGCTGAGTATCGTTTGAAACGGCTGCCTTAATAACGGTTGATCGCGAAACTCGAGCAGAAAAACCAACTGCCAGTGCACTTTCATTGTCTGTGTTACCAACACCAGCGCCAAGGTTGAAACTCTGTGACTCTAAGACCTGCGGGATAGTTGCTATTGCTGCAACGCCAGCAATGCCTGCGGAGGCGCGTTTACGGTTGCTCTCGACTTGGTTTTTCAACTTACCGAAGTTAGTTTGATTCTTCGACTCGAGATCGCTAATTCGCGCTTCGTGGTCAGAGAGTTCAGCGGTATGGCTGGCAACTACTTTATCGGTTTTTTCCTGTGCTGCTTTCCGTTCCGCGATGCGTTGATCTACATCTGCAGCCCGTTGCTGGTATGTACCTGTATCGACTTTCTGGCTGACAGCTGTTTGCAGTGTCTTGAAGTGCGTATCTTCTAACAGAGCGTTACGATTTACGTCGTTTGAAACATTATCAATTTTTGCGGTGTTATTACTTATAGCTCCAGCGTTTAAAGATATGTTTGCTTCGTTAGCCGTTTCAGCCTTTGTTGCACGCTGAGATTCGGTAGAGAGGTCCTTGGCGTTAGTAGCTACTTTTGTCTCTATGGCAGATACGGTGGAAGTATCTGCTTTCTGAGCTATCGCTGCTCTGTTCACTGCAATGTCTTTTGTGTTTGCATCTGCTTTGCCT
This sequence comes from Enterobacter sp. MG-EB028, assembly GCF_056673305.1. Lineage (NCBI taxonomy): Bacteria > Pseudomonadati > Pseudomonadota > Gammaproteobacteria > Enterobacterales > Enterobacteriaceae > Enterobacter > Enterobacter sp. MG-EB028. The sequence continues at coordinate 2,616,780 of NZ_CP195079.1, read as the reverse complement.
TCAACTGCCAAGTCGTAAGCATGAGATGTGATTGCAAGTTGATTAACTTGTGCTGCGTCAGCCTTAACATCAATTTCTTTCTGAAGTTGGACATCTGCATCAGCGCGAGTTTTTCCTTCATCTTGCAAATCAGAAGTGATTTGAGATTCAGCGTCGGTGCGATCTTGTTTTTCTTGAGTAAGTTGGTTACTCAACGTCAAAGTGTTTGTATAAGCATGTTCTGACTGCACTTTGAGTCCGTCGAGATCGTAAGTTACCCCATTTTGTCCTTCAACAATGAAGGTGCCGTTATTGCCTGTCACGCTAGCATCAACGATTACCGGGACTGCATATTTAGCGCGGCCTGAAGTGTTAGCCATGCGGTTAGTTGCAGCAACTTCATTCTGATATTTTGCCGCTACTTCATTATGAAACTTTGCTGGCGTTTCATTGTTATATTTCCAGTTATCCGTATGCGCATTAACTGAATCTACCGGCACCGCCTGTTCTGCAGGTTTAGAAGGTACCGCTGCAGGAGTCGCGATCGGCGCGCGGTTTGGTGTGACAGTAGCGGTCACAACTGGCGCGTTTGGAACTGCAGCCGGGATGGCCTGAGGTGCGGCAACCGGCACCGCCTGTTCTGCAGGTTTAGAAGGTACCGCTGCAGGAGTCGCTAATGGCTTAATCTGAGATGGAATCTGTTCTTCTTCGACTTTCGACGGTATAGCTGCAGGTTTAGCTACAGCGGTGATTTCAGTCGGAGAAACCTGGTAAGCTCCTGCTGTGGGGATGGCTTGTGGAATTGCGTAAGGTGCGTAATTTGAGGGTGCGCCTGTATCAATTTTTACAACAGGTGCTGGCACTGCAACGGGCTTAGCATGTGGTGCACGTTGTGTTGGTACTGCGCTGGGCATCGGGGAAGGGGAAGCCGATGGAGAAATCTCTGGAGTAATTGAAGTAGGTGATTTCTGCTCAGGCGTCTGGCTAGTTATATTAATTTGTACTTTAGGAACAGAGGCTACAACGGTATTTGAAGGTGCTTTATGTTCAGGATTTTCATTCTGAAATTTAGCTGGAATTTCCCCTGCGTATTTCCAAGAATCATCATGAATAGATGCGGATTCCGATCCTGCCTGAGGATGCAGCCAATCTTTAATTGCAATCTTCTCAGCCATCACTGCCGTTTGTGCTGCTCTGGTGGCAGCATCAAGCTTAGATGCCGCATATGAACGTTCGCTTTCCGGCGCAGAATTATAGACATTCCGCCAGTGATTCATTTCTGCGATGGCTTTGTGTGAATTGCTCTGGGCATTGCTTACATTAACGGGTGTAGTGATGTAAGAGCCCGTGTCCGCATTAGTACTAGTTGCAATCGGTGCGATCACGCTTGCAATTACGAATGAAAGAATTGATTTTTTCATGATGATTGGTAGAATTCCAAACGCTGTAAACAGTTAGTTAAATGAGTTTGATCAAGCCTTTAGAAGGTTGCAGCCTTACTAAAAGCATGCTTTACATAGTCTTTATCGGGGTTGCAGCCTCGATAAAGACACTTAAAGTTGATAGACTTGGCTGAGACTTCCGCTTTACTTCTCTCCTTGCAGGGAGATCTAAAAGACTCAAGCAAGTATTCCATTACAATGTCGGCTTGGATATTAAATCCAATTGCCGAGTATTTCTATTTATTTTTTTTCATTGCAAATTAACTTCCGTTCTCTCTCTCATCCTCAGGATTTGATTAACATAAATATATTCTTGATATAAGGGAGTTTATTGCGATTTTATGTTAATTTTTGATATAAAATGTGAATTTTATGAGTTGATAGTTTAATTTAATTTGTTTGAATATTTAATGATTAAACATACTTATTACTGATGAGCTATAAATAGATAAAATAATGGGTGTTATTATTAGGAGTTAAATTAATTAATTTCATGACTCTTGTTGTCTATTGCAAGGCAATTCTTTCACTCGTAAGTGACATAAAAGTCAGTAATATTTGACAAGTGCCAGTATGCTTAATACGTAAGGCATGTCTTCGCCTTAAGTCTTTTTACAGATTTAAATAGTTACTCTTCGAAACTGTCACCCATATCCTCCTTCCAAACTTAAGCTCCTTATTGATGACTCACTACCATCAGATGAATAAAAAACCAACTAGTTTGAATGATGTAATCTCTTAACCAAGCCCTTCCATCTTGCAAGGCGCTGTTTATATATACAGTATTTTGTTGTATGTTTAGACTCTACAACATAGACGTAGCTTCTTTTCGGCATTCTCATTTGCATTTTTTGGCATCAATATCTTGACGCTATATGAGGGTTTAACACTGCCGGAAGGTTGGTTTCACAGTGAACAAAGAAGGGAGGAGGTTGTGAACAAACTTCAAGAACAGGGCGACTGGTACGATATAGTAAGAAGATCGGATGGCATGCTTATTGGCTCAGTTCCACTCCAAAGTCGTTGTCTTCTTTATACTCGAAATGGAATTGTTTCTTGCCGACCGTTGTTGGAGGATGAAGGGATTTTCAATATATCCTCCGGAACCCGCTTTCTTCGCCGCCTTGGCTACCGAATCACGGAGCCCTCTGATATCATAAATCCGACGGACTGAACACCCGTTGACCTGATGCGCCACGGAGAGAACCATGGCGCTAGAATTACAACTTATCAAACACCACTCAGGAATACTGATCCCGGCTACGCCCGAGACCAGCGATATCCTGCAATCAAAAAACCGGCTCGGCGATGTTCTTGTTGCAGAGTTCAGGCGGGTACGAAACCCGGCATTTCACCGGCGCTTTTTCGCGCTTCTCAATCTCGGTTTTGAATACTGGGAACTAACCGGCGGGGCTATATCTAGCAACGAGCGGAAGCTGATCACCGGCTACGCCAAGTTCCTTGCTTCATATGGCGGGAATGAGGGTGCGCTGATCGATGCTGCTGAGCAGTATCTTGAGCAGGTTGCTTACCGGCGCGTCACGAATGGCATTAGCCTGTGCAAATCCTTCGATGCTTACCGCGCCTGGGTGATTATTCAGGCCGGGCATTACGACGCTATCAAACTTCCGGATGGCACACTTCAGAAGCACCCACGCAGTATTTCATTCGCCAACATGGACGAAATTGAGTTCCAGCAGCTGTACAAGGCCGCGCTTGATGTCCTCTGGCGCTGGATATTATCCAAAGCATTCAGGGACCAGCGCGAGGCGGAGAATGCCGCTGCGCAACTCATGAGCTTTGCGGGGTGACGGGAATGAAGAAGACCTGGTTCCACCACACCGATTGCAGCACCGAACAGGCCGACGATCTGGTTAAGCGTTACAAAGCGCGCGGCGTCCGTGTTGAGCGTAGCCTTAACCCGGATTACGTGACATGGACTGTCAGTGCATTCCTTCCGACCTCAAATACACCAGCGCGCCCTGACAGCCGCTGGCGAAACCGGATGTGGGGGTGAACGTGAAGACATATCAAATCACTTTGCCCTGGCCGCCGAGCAATAACCGGTATTACCGGCACAACCGCGGGCGCACTCACATTAGCGCTGATGGCGTAGCGTATCGCTATGCGGTCGCCAGTGTCATTCGAAGCGCCCGGCTTAATATTCGCACGGCCGCACCACTCAAAATCCGAATTGAATGTCACATGCCCGACCGCCGTCGCCGCGATCTGGATAATCTGCAGAAAGCTGCATTTGACGCTTTAACAAAGGCGGGATTCTGGCTGGATGACTGCCAGGTTGTCGACTATCGCGTTATGAAAATGCCTGTCATTAAGGGCGGGAAATTAGAACTCACTATTACCGAGCTGGAGACCGCATGAATCTTGAAAGCACTCTCAAATATCACTTCGCCAAATCGACAATGATTAGCGACTCTCCGCGTGCTACTGCGTCAGACTCATTAACCGGGACGGATATCATGGCTGCCATGGGGATGACGCAGGAACGGGCAGCCTTGGGTTACAGCGCTTTTCTCGGGAAGATGGGTATCAGCAAGAATGACCGGGAGAGGGCGATCGAATTGCTGGCCCAGTATGCGCTGACCAGGTGCGATCGGGTGGCTGCACTGCGCAAACTGGATGCCGGGGTTAAGCCACTGGTGATGCATCAACTGGCCACCTTCGCGTTCGAGGACTATTCCCGCAGCGCCGCCAGCGTGAAGCAGTGCGATGGCTGCAATGGGGAAGGGTTTATTGACGCTGAGGTTTTCAGCATGAAGTCTCACACTCCGGCAAAAGAGAAGAAGTTCGTGAAGATGTCTTTGCACATGGGCGCGGAGGATATTCGACCTTCTGAGTATGAGGTGCGTAGGTAGGTCATGGAGGTAGCGCGCGTTCTCTGCCCTCAGTGCAAGGGTAAGAAGGTTGTAAGTTGTGCCTGTAAAGATTGCCATGGACGCGGGAAAACCGTTAATCAGGTTCTTACTGAACAGCAGGGTGTGCCGGTTCTGGCTGATTGCAAGCGCTGCAGTGGGCGGGGGTTTGAGCGAATTCCATCAACTGAGGCTTACGCCGCGATGTGCCAGATAACGGATGCAATCACCCTCGATACCTGGAAGAAGTCTGTTAAGCCATTCTACGACCAGCTCATCACCAAGTTTGATATCGAAGAGGCGTGGGCTGATGCGCAGCTGAAGCAGATAACAAAATAGGGTGTGAATTTATCGTGAGCTATTTACTTTTCCCGAATGTGTGGTAATTTTGCTCTAACGATGGGTTATTGCCTTCGTTTAAAGCCCTGCGGTTAACCCCGTGGGGCTTTTTTTATACCTTCAAAACAACTCTGTACACCAGCTAGGAACTCATGAAACTATTTTTTAACTAAAATAGCTTTACCATCTTCAAGAGATTCAACCTTATATTTCCTTAAGTTTTTAATCGCCGTTAAGGATCCTGCGCCAGTTACAATTGCAATTGCTGCGGTAGTTGCTGGTAATCCAATGCTGGCAACAGCTGCCGGTGCAAACATTAATGATAAAGTTGAGCTAGTTCCCCCCGTCGCAGGCGTCATAACAAATGCAGCGTATGCGATGCTGATTGCGCCGATAGCAATTGCCCAGGAAACCGCGCCACTGGCCACGATTTTTACCGTTCCCTTGGTGATATCACCAGTGACTTCAATTTTGTTTGAATCACAGGCTATTGCTTTTGCAAGATCTTTGTAAGTAGATACTGTCTGCATAAAATTTCCCAGATTAAATGTTCATATCATTATCGGTAGAACACACTCTCAGCTTTAGTCATTACGGCTAATCATCTTCAAACATTCAACACCCGCAGCATCGCGAGGTGAGAGCATGTATCGCATGGACAAAATAACCACAGGTGCTGCATATGGCGCTTCAGCCGGTAGCATCCTAAACGGTATGCTGAATGCCTATAGCCCCGAGCAGTGGAACGCTATCGGCGTGCTGGTGGGTATCATCATTGCAGTGATGACGTACCTGACAAACCTCTATTTCAAAATCCGCGAAGACAACCGCCGCAGCAGGAGCCGAGATGAACCCGACACTCAGAAATAAGCTGGTGGGCGTCATTGTTGGTGGATCCAGCGCAATAACTATTGCAGCAGTCATGCTGGGTAATGCAGATGGTCTTGAAGGGCGTCGTTATTACGCTTATCAGGATGTCGTCGGTGTCTGGACTGTTTGCGATGGGCACACCGGCGCTGACATTCGCCGCGGTCACAGATACACCGATAAAGAATGTGACGCTTTGCTTCAATCCGACCTGCGCAAGGTAGCTGCAGCTATCGACCCGCTGATTAAAGTCCATATTCCCGAAACCACTCGGGCCGCGCTTTACTCCTTCACCTATAACGTGGGAACGGGAGCATTTAGCAGATCGACGCTGCTGAAAAAATTAAATTCCGGCGACGTTCCGGGTGCATGCAAAGAACTGAAGCGCTGGACGTATGCCGGTGGAAAGCAGTGGAAGGGACTGGTAACCCGCCGAGAGATTGAGCGTGAAGTTTGCGAGTGGGGCCAGAAATGAGCCGATTAACCCCAATCATTTGCGCTGTCGTAATTTGTCTGCTGGGTTCCATGGCTTGGTCAATTAACCACTACCGTGGCAACGCCATCATCTACAAAGACCAGCGCGATAAGGCGACGGTCCGTGCAGAAACATCGGAGGCGATCACCAGCAACGTGATCACCACGATGAACCTCATTCGTGACATCTCACAGGCTACCCAGAATGCAAAGAACGAACTGGCTCAAAAGGGCGAGACTCGCATTGTCTACATCAGGCAGGCGCTTGAAGGCGATCCGTGCGCTAACCAACTTGTTCCTTCTGCCGCTGCTGACAGCCTGCGGGAATACGCAGACAGTCTACGTCCCGGCTCCGGTAGTGCCGATAAGCGCTGACCTGACTGCAGATACTCCGATCCCAGGAATGGCCGTGCCATTCACTTGGCAGGCAAGTCTGGAGTTAAACGCTCAGCTCTATACGGCGCTGGGGCAGTGCAATCTGGATAAGGCGGCGATAAGACGTTTTGAGTTGCTACGCACTGAAAGAGTAACTAAATAATTTGTTTCAATAGACTGTGTAACCTAAATTTTTCTAATTTTGATCCGATACAAGTAGGATGACCGCAAAAGAGGGCTAGACATGTCATCCTTAGTAATCGTTTTGGATAAAGTCGTAAAAGAAGAGGTTGCTAGTAAGTCACTATCTCTTTACGAATCAATAAAAGTGATTTATGGCGCACTCACAAATGGGTGCACTGGTATGCAAAAGAGTGAATATTTCCTTGAGATATCGTACTCAGATACCGAAAAGGAAAGGGTTGTATATAAAACAACCAAAAAATATATGCCCTCAGGAGAAGAAAACTTACTTGAAGGAACAGAAGATTTGAGGGATGAGAAAATAATCATGCTTGCACATAAATTATCATCCAAGGGATATAAACTCGACGAGTCTCAGCTTGCCCTATTCATGAACGACAAAATTCATCGTTTCATTGCAAAGAAGTAAACTATTACCGCCTACGGGCGGTTTTTTATTGCCATCACAATGAATAGCCATGCTAGGCATGGCGATAATACTATTAGTAAATGACTACGTAAACTTCCAAAAAAATCATAAAAAAGGTAATGATACACAGTTTCTACTAAATTACCCTAACCATTCAAAAGGAATGAGCCTTCTACCACGAGCAGTTAGGATGTTTTAGTTTGTTATAATAAAATCCACGCAATTAAGTGGTTTTAATTGGAGGGTAAGGATGATGGGTTTTAATCCCATTTCTTAATAAATCTTCTAACAAAGGTAATGGCCATACAATACCAATTTGAGGGTCTTTTGAAGCAAAAGTTATTCTACCGGAGTATATCCCCATCAATCTGAAATATTTAAATTTTCTTATCTGTTTAATATAATCAGGTTCAATGCCTGAAATTTTTGTTATCGCTTCCTTGTCACCAGTTAGACTTTTTTTATATAAAGACTCATATTTTGGATTGTAAATATAACCATCACGATCTTCGCTTGCGAATACAGGAGAGCCAGACATGCCTGGGTTGGTGAATGTATCGATGTAAATTTTTTGAATTCCTTCAGAAATAAGCTGAGGCTCGCTTGCAATAGTACCCTTTTTCCATATTGGCAGATTTGGTGAGACACTTTGCCCCCACGGGTATCCGACAATGAATAAGTTTGATGTGACATCTACTGCAATGTCATCCACTAATTCAATATCTTTTTGAGTTGTGATGGCACACCGCTGACTCTCGCGAATATCTATTTTTAGGGCAACTAAGTCAATGCCTTTATTTCTATCCTTGTGTTCAATGAAAACAGAATCTTCATCGATGCTTATATGAATGTTGGCTGCAACCCCATGCTCTTGCCCATCAAAGTAAGGGATGTCAAAAGAAATGCGATCAGGTGAGTCTGGATAACCCTCTAGCAAGCACTCTGGATTTTTGGGCTCTCTACCTGTAAATACATGATAATTTGTAATAAGGAAGTAATCCTTCTCATGCTCATAGAAAAAACCTGTGCCTGATCCAATGACTATTCCATTTTTAAATAAGCATAAATTCAAAGAGAAAAGGGAGATTTTCGAAATTCCCATAACATCCTCATAATCTGTTAGCTGAGATATTTTTCGGCTCAGCAGTATACATTGTTGCAAGACTAACACTAAGCGGAACATGTTCATCAATAGGTTCTTACAATGGCAAAACCAGACTGGGGCGAGCTTCAGCAACGGTTCCTGTCCGAACATGCCGCAACCGGCGTATCACCAAAGTAATGGTGTGAAGCGCAGGGACTGAATTACGCTACCGCCCGTCGATATATCAAAAAACCGTCTGCGCAAACTGCGCAAAAACCTGCGCAGAAAAAAATGCGCACTGCGCAGAAAGATAAAAGCGCAAATGAGCTGGTGGATGATGATGGACTTACTGCTCAGCAGCGCTTATTTGTCGCGGAATACCTGAAAGACAACAACGCCACCGCTGCCGCTGCGCGTGCTGGCTATAGTGACCCAAACTACGGTCGTCAGCTCATAGCGAATCCTAACGTTGCGCAGGCCATTGCGCAGCAGCAGAAAGCCTCCATTATGCGCACGCTTGGCAGTGCCGATGAAGTCCTCGCGCAGATGTGGCAGCTCGCCACCTTCGATGCAAATCAGCTTTCGCAGTATCGCCGCGGTGCGTGTCGTTACTGCTGGGGTTTCGGTCACCACTACCAGTGGCGTGATGCCGTGGAGTTCGAAGAGAAAAGACTCGAGGCTATTGAACGTGACAGACGTGAACCAGAGGATTCTGGTGGTTACGGTTACGACCACAACAAAGAGCCAAATCCTGAATGCCCGCGCTGCAACCGCGATGGCATTGGCCAGCCTTACTTCGCTGACACAAGGAAACTCCCGGCTGCTTCCAGACTCGCCTATTCAGGCGTAAAGGTCGGCAAGAACGGCGTCGAAATTACAGCCATCATTTCGCGCCGACGTACCCGCAGATCCGTGACATCTTCTACCCGACGATTGAAGAGGTGGCCTTCGACTGGGGGCTGAGCGTCAAAATCAACGAGGGTAATCGCTATGGAAGCCAAAAGAGTAAACGTGAGCGTGAGGGGAGACGCTGAGGAATCAAGGTAACCCCCTTGCGCAATCTTCGAATTGTCATAGCCGATTTACAGCTAAGAGTAGTGCCTTTCATTACAAATACAACGCGTTAATTTTCGGCAAGTAACTTGCTGATTGTGTATCACCACTTATATTTATTCATGCTTCCTTTCATTAAGCGCTTAATAACAAAAACCTCTATGTGATGTAGCAGAACGTTGAGAGGTTTTAAGAAATTCAACATGATAGCCAAGAGCTTTGCCCTGCGAACGGTATTTCTCGCAGGGACGATTTCCACGGTTGTCGGTCGGCATGGTGTTAATACAATGCCTGGTGAAAATGCATAATTCATAAAATACAGGTAGATATGAACAGGATAGTGCTCGCTCTGTTGTTATTTATTATCTATTTCCCTGCTCATCCCGTTTTGGCTGCCGAACCCCGACAGGAACCGACTGAAAGTGAGCGGGCACGCACGCTATATATCTTCCATCAACCGATCGTCATGCTGCAGGCAAAGTTCGGTTTCACCACGCCAGAAGAGCGTGTATTACGGATTCGAAATACGTTACGTAATTTCTCGCAGGAAGATGTTAGCAAACCTCTGACAATTATCCCTGTCACCCGGTATAACCAGCAGGGAAGACTGTTCGTGATGAATGGTAAGCCGGTCATGCTGCTGACAGAATCAGATCTGGATGAAGGGGACGATCTTACCCTGGATCAGGCCGCTCAGCGCGTGCTGGCACGTCTGGAAGCGCAGCGTAACTCACTTCGCGATCAATATGATACCCGATGGCTGCTGCTTTCCACCGCTAAGACTGCGACCGGTATTTTGATTTGGTTCCTGCTTGGCTATGTTGCGTTGCGCTCCTGGAAATGGGTAAGAGGGCACTATCGTCGAAAGGTCGCGGAGAAGCGGAGCTGGGTACCCCAACGCTGGCGCCGTTTCATCGGCCTCATCGAAGCGCGTCTGTACGGCCTGTTGATGTTGGTTGTGATGATTTTGGCTTTTTACGGCTGGCTTAGCTGGTCGTTCAGCCTGTTTCCCTGGACGCGAGTCTGGGCAACATCGTTGGGTGACTGGACGTTGCATGTCATACGGCAGATTGCCTTAGCCGTTGCCTCTGCGCTGCCAGGACTGGCAATTGTTTTCATCATCTTCACGATCACTGCGGTAATCCTCAAAGTGTTAAAGGTGGTACTCAACCAGGTAGAAGTGGGGCGTTTACAGTTTCCAGGGCTGCACCCTGAAACCGTCGGGGCGACCAGAAAACTTCTCTCAGTTGTGGTGTGGTTGTTCGCGCTCTCCGCCGCATACCCGTTTCTTCCCGGGGCCAATTCGCTGGCCTTTAAGGGCATAAGCGTCTTCTTTGGTCTGATGCTGACGCTGGGTTCTGCTGGGGTGATGAATCATGCGATGAGCGGTCTAGTACTGATTTATTCGCGCGCGTTGCGCAAGGGCGACGTCATTCGGGTCGCTGATAACGAAGGGAAGGTGAGCGAAATTGGTATGCTCGCCACCAAAATTATCACCCGCGAAAACTATGTGGTCACCGTGCCCAACGCCGTCGTGGTGAGCGGCAAGATAACGAACCTCAGCGCCCAAAACAATGACGGCAGCGTCAACTTAACCGTAAGCGTCACCATTGGGTATGACACCCCCTGGCGGCAGGTGCATGCCATGCTTGAGCTGGCCGCCAGGCGGACAGCGTGCGTGGATCCTTCGACGCCGCCGCTGGTGCGTCAGCTGTCGCTAATGGACTGGTATATCGCCTATGAGCTTCAGGTCAGGCTGCTACCCGGGCAGCCTCTGGCCGTCGCGCGCAATGCGCTGTTCAGCAACATTCAGGATGTCTTTAACGAATATAACGTGCAAATCATGTCGCCCAACTTTGTCATGCAGCCTGAAGGAAGCGTCATGGTCGCCAAAGAAAACTGGTATTCCGCTCCTGCCGTCGCACCGAGCGGGACGCATAACGCTGACAAGTGAGGGCGTGAGGACGGCGCAGGACAATAGAGTTGCTGAATGGGTATGTTTGACGAAAGATGGCCTCAGGCTGATACATGCGTAAGAAAGCGTATAATGCCTTTCGAAATCCGCATACCTGTCCAGTGGCTGTCACTATGACTTTGAATCGTTTTTGCTTTTTGCTCCTGTTCATCGCTGCAGCTGGCAGCGTTTTTACCGCGTATCCCTGCGCCATGTGGTTCTTGCTGATTAACGTTCTGACGATAGCGATTTACGGCGCCGATAAAACCGCTGCGCGGAAAGGGATGCGCAGGGTACCGGAGAGGACGTTACTGGTATTTGGTATTGTAGGCGGGTGGCCTGGCGCTATTGTGGGCCAACAGCTCTTTCGCAATAAAACGCAGAAGCAGCCATTCAAAACCTGGTTTTTACTGAGCGTCATCGTAAGCGTCTCGGCTACGGCGGGGCTGTATTATTTTTATCCCTTCATCCCCAATTGAGCATCAGCAGGACCGCACAAATTCACCGTTGACCTCAAGTTAACTTGAGCTTTTAAGATGGCTTCGACACGTTAATAGAGGAGTAACATCTTAAAATGAAAGACATTGACGTAGGATTCACTCATGTTGCGTTTATGGTCCGGGATCTGGAGAAGAGCGTTGCTTTCTACCGCCGATATGCCGGGATGGAGGTCATTCACTCGCGTGAGCCCGATCTTCCCGATGTCCGCAAAGTGGCGTGGCTGACTGACCATACGCGTCCTTTTGCGCTGGTTCTGGTGCAGTCTGACAACGTGACCGATACGCCGCTGGGGCATTTTGGCCACCTTGGGATTGCCTGCGCCACGCGTGAAGAAATTGACAGAAAAACCGCGATGGCCATCGAAGAAGGAGCGTTACGGAAAGCACCGGAAGATCTGGGCGATCCCGTTGGGTATTATGTATTCTTTGCCGATCCCGATGGAAATACCTTAGAGCTCTCGTACGGCCAGCGCGTCGGGCTGACAGCGATTCAGTGAATACTGCCTGACGCTGAGTTTTTAAAAATCCTGCTACGCTTGTTTGTTGTATCAGGAGCATGAGTATGAAGAACAAAGACGAACAAACAGGATTAGTGGGGCTGGCGATCGGTGCCGCCGTTATTGGGCTGGTTTCCGCCCAGAGACCGATCGATCGCGACAGCATTGTTGAAGAGCTGGTCAGGCTCGGCAGGCAGAAAGGCGATGGTGTAGAAGATGAGGTTTTCGTTAAGGCCGCCGAGTTGGTGAGAAAAGGGGTCTAACCGATGACAGATATTCGTCATGCACAGTGCCATTGTGGCGCGGTGGCATTTACCGTCGAACTCACGGACGGTTTTAATACTGCGCGGCGCTGCAGTTGCTCTTTTTGCCGCATGCGGGGCGCAGTTGTGGTCTCTGCACCGTTGTCGGGTATTACCGTAACCAGAGGTGAGGATAAGCTGACGGAGTACCGGTTCAACACGGGGACTGCGCGGCATTTCTTTTGCTCGGTCTGTGGGATATACACGTTCCATCAGCGTCGCTCTAACCCAAATGAATACGGCGTCAATGTGGCCTGTTTTGAAAATGTGTCGCCGTTTGATTTCCCCGAAGTGACGGTGATGGACGGCGTGAACCATCCGAGCGATGGTGAAAGCGGCGTTTTTGGTTACCTCTCGTTTCGCAAAAAAGAGAGCAATATAGGTTGATTACCGCCTGGCCAGGATCTGTTCACACTGGCTATAGTGGGAAGTGGTTAACTGAAACAGGAGACATTATGCTCTGTGTTGAAAAAGACGATCCGCGCGAGGCCCCCGAATCAGGGGATAAAAAACCTCAACCCGTGAAAAAGTAACGCTCGAAATGCGTATGACCGCCACCGGCAAAGCTGGTGGCTTTTTTCTGGGAATAACTGTTAATGGCGATCCAGATGGTTTAACAGCGTGCCGAGATGCCCGACAATATCGCGAAAATCAAAGATCAACGCCATCCATAAACACGCCAGAAGAGTCAGTATGGTAACGGATATGCGGCCAAACAACGCTATCATCCTTAGTGAAGAAGGGGATATGCGCGCAGTCTAACCCGTTTTCTTTCAACTTATCCTCAACAATACCGAAATAAAGCGCTCTTTTGAGACGAAAATCAAAAAAGAATGAGCCCGCGTAACGCTGCGGGCTCTGACCATCAGAACTGGTAAACCAGGCCTAATGCAACGACATCGTCGGTGCTGATGCCGTTGTTTTTGTAGAAGCTGTCATCTTCATCCAGCAGGTTGATTTTATAATCAACATAGGTGGACATGTTTTTGTTGAAATAGTAGGTTGCGCCTACATCTGCATATTTCACCAGGTCCTGGTCGCCCTGACCTTTACCCAGGTCTTTACCTTTTGACTGCAGATAAGAAATTGCCGGACGCATACCGAAATCGAACTGGTATTGCGCGGTCACTTCGACGTTCTGAGTTTTATTCGCCACGGCGTCGGTGTTATCACCATAAGGCGTCATGTTACGGGTTTCAGAATACATGGCGGCCAGATAGATATTATTGGCGTCATATTTCAGGCCAGCTGTCCAGGCATCTGCTTTGTCACCGCCCGCAGTGGTATGCGTAACCTGGTCGTTGGTACGGTCAGATGAGGCGTAGGCGGCACCGGCGCTGATCCCCATACCGAAATCATAGGTTGTAGAAATACCGAAGCCGTCGCCATTCTCATGACGCGTGTCGCGGCCGTTGTTGGTGCTTTCCTGATTGTTGCTGGCATCTTCATTGTTACCCTGATACTGCAGCGCGAAGTTCAGGCCCTGCACCAGACCATAGAAATCAGTGTTACGGTAGGTTGCCACGCCGTTAGCGCGGCCGGTCATAAAGTTATCGGCATAGGTGTAAGAGTCGCCGCCGAATTCAGGCAGCATATCGGTCCAGCCTTCCACGTCGTACAGTACGCCGTAGTTACGGCCATAATCGAAGGAACCGTAGTCACCCACTTTGACCCCCGCGAAGGCCAGACGCGTCCAGGACTGGTTATCAGACCCTTCGGTATTATTTGCCTGAATGTTATATTCCCACTGCGCGTAGCCGGTCATCATGTCGTTAATCTGCGTTTCACCTTTGAAACCCAGACGCATGTAGGTTTGATCGCCGTCTTTAGAGGCATCATCGGAGAAATAGTGCAGACCATCCACTTTTCCGTACAGATCCAGTTTGTTGCCGTCTTTATTATATATTTCTGCCGCATGCGCGGCGCCAGCCATTAACAGAGCCGGAATCATCAGAGCCAGTACTTTTCTTTGCATAGTGATATTCCTTTGCAGTTGTTTTTATTTGATTACCTGTTGAACTTCCCGAATAAGAAAGTTGTCTCATGCTAAATCACTCCTGTGGAATAGTAATAAAATAGAATTGTTACGAATTAAGTAAAATCTAAACCAGATAAAACTGCGGAAATGGTCATTTGCTTGATGAATGAGTTAAAATAAACCATATTAAATAAAAATTATTAATTAGCGGTTAAATCAGGTAATCTCTGCTCCGTTATATGCCTTTAAGATTATTTATCCATAATTATCGTGAATGTCTTTTGGGAAACTAAAGAGAGATTCATTAATTATCTGGATTAGCCCGATGTGAAAACATCGGGCTTTTTTTATGGAAAAAAATGCCCGGACGAGCCGGGCATAGGGTTTAGTCGCTGGTGGATTTTTCGGCTTTTCCTGCCAGCTGCGCCAGGAAGTCATACCGTTTTTGCAGATCCGCGGCGGCGTCTTGCCAGAGCTGCTCTGCCACCTCAGGCTGCTGCGCATTCAGGCGGCGGAAGCGCTGCTCCTGCATTAGCGTCTCTGCCAGGGCATCGGACGGCGGACGTGAATCCAGCGCCAGCGGTAATTTCCCCTCATCTGCACGACGCGGATCGAACCGGTAGAGCGGCCAGAAGCCGGTGGCCGTCAGTTGACGCATCTGATCGTGGCTGAGGGCCAGGTCGTAGCCATGCTCTTCGCACGGGCTGTAGGCAATGATCAGCGACGGACCCGGATACGCTTCCGCTTCCTGGATCGCTTTCACCGTCTGGTTAAGCTGCGCGCCCAGCGAGATTTGCGCGACGTAAACGTGGCCGTACATCATCATGCTCACGCCCAGATCCTTACGCGCCTTGCGTTTACCGTGCTCACCGAATTTCGTGACGGCGCCCAGCGGCGTGGCTTTCGACGCCTGACCACCGGTATTGGAATAACACTGCGTATCCAGGACCAGAATGTTGACGTTTTCGGTCAGGCTCAATACGTGATCCAGCCCGCCAAAGCCGATGTCGTAAGCCCAGCCGTCGCCGCCAATCAGCCAGATCGATTTTTCGACCAGGGCATCAGCGTCGGTCAGAAGCTGTTCAGCCCCGGCAACCCCCTGGAGGGCGTGACGCAGCTCGGCCACCTGCTCGCGGCGCACCTCGGGCGTGGCGTCAGCGTGTAGTGCGGCATTGAGTTCGGCAGGGATCTGCCCGGCAAACTGCTCCAGCAGGCGCATCACGCGCGCGCGGTGCTGGTCAACCGTCAGGCGGAAGCCCAGGCCAAACTCGGCGTTATCTTCGAACAGAGAGTTTGCCCATGCCGGACCGCGCCCATTCGCATCGGTGGTGTAAGGCGTGGACGGTAAATTACCGCCGTAGATCGATGAGCAGCCGGTTGCATTGGCAATCAACATCCGGTCGCCGTACAGCTGGGTAAGCAGCTTAATATACGGCGTTTCACCGCAGCCGGAGCAGGCACCGGAGTACTCGAACAGCGGCGTAATCAGCTGCGACGTACGAATATCAATGCGCTCCAGCTTGCTGCGGTCGATTTCCGGCAGGTTCAGGAAGAAGTCATAGTTCACTTTTTCTTCTTCAACGTGCTCAAGACGCGACATCATATTGATGGCCTTGATGTCCGGGTTCTGCCTGTCTTTCGCCGGGCAGACCTCAACGCACAGGTTACACCCGGTGCAGTCCTCCGGTGCGACCTGCAGAACGTATTTCTGGCCGCGCATGTCGCGGGATTTTACATCCAGCGAGTGCAGGCTGGACGGGGCATCTTCCATCGCTTCCGGTGACACCACTTTGGCCCGAATGGCCGAGTGCGGGCAGGCCGCGACGCAGTGGTTGCACTGGGTACAGAGCTCTTCTTTCCAGATGGGGATCGCTTCGGCGATGTTGCGTTTTTCCCAGCGCGTGGTGCCCATCGGCCAGGTTCCGTCCGGCGGCAGCGCAGAGACGGGCAGGGCGTCACCCAGCCCGGCCAGCATCGCGGCCGTCACGGTTTTCACGAAATCAGGTGCCGCATCCGAGACCACCGGAGGGCGATTCGGGCTGGCGTCATTTACCGGCTGCAGCGGCACCTCGAACAGTGACTCGCGCGCCAGCGCCAGCGCCTGCCAGTTACGCTCTACCAGCTCCTGGCCCTTGCTGCTGTAGCTTTTGGCGATGGCCCCCTGCAGTTCCACTAGCGCGCTGTCGCCCGGCAGGATATTGGTCAGATGGAAGAAGGCCATCTGCATCACGGTATTGATACGCGCGGCCAGGCCACATTCGCGGGCAATTTTCGCCGCGTTAACTACATAGAAACGGGCTTTTTTCTGGTTCAGCACCGTCTGTACTTCCTGCGGCAGGCGCGCCCAGACCTCATCGGCGCTGTAAGGCGTGTTGAGCAGGAAGATACCGCCGGGCTTCAGGCGCTCAGCCATCTGGTACTTGTCGATAAACTGCAGCTGATGGCAGCCAACAAAGTCGGCCTGAGAAATAAGGTAGGCAGAGCGGATAGGCTGCTCGCTGACGCGCAGGTGAGAAACGGTCAGACCGCCGGCTTTCTTGGAGTCGTAGACGAAGTAACCCTGCGCGTACCACGGCGTTGAATTGCCGATGATCTTGATGTTGTTTTTGGTCGCCGAGACGCTGCCGTCGCTGCCCAGACCGTAGAACAGCGCCTCAAGTTTGGCGGTCGAGGGCAGGGTGTTTTCCGGCAAGGGCAGGGAAAGATTCGTTACGTCATCATAAATACCCACCGTAAAGCGCGGCTTGGGTTTTGCTTCCCTTAGCTCGTTAAACACGGCCAGCACGCAGTCCGGCCCAAACTCTTTGGAAGACAGGCCATAACGACCGCCGATAACGCGCGGTAGCGTTTCACGTTCGCCGTTATTAAAGGCTTCAGCGAGGGCGGCCATCACGTCCAGATAGAGCGGTTCCGCGTGTGCGCCCGGCTCTTTGGTTCGATCGAGCACCGCCACAGTACGCGCGCTTTCCGGCAGCGCAGCGAGCAGATGTTTAGCCGAGAACGGACGGTAGAGACGCACTTTAAGCACGCCGACCTTTTCGCCGCGGGCCAGCAGCTCGTCAATGACCTCTTCACAGGTGCCGATAGCGGAACCCATCAGCACAACCACGCGCTCGGCCTGCGGGTGGCCGTAGTATTCGAACGGTTTGTACTCGCGTCCGGTTGCCGCGGCAAAGTCGTTCATTGCCTGCTCGACATGGTCATAAACCGCGTTGTACCACGGGTTTGTGGCCTCGCGGGACTGAAAATAAGTATCCGGATTTGCCGAAGTCCCGCGGATAACCGGGTGCTCCGGATTCAGAGCGCGGGCGCGATGCGCGTCGATTTCCGCTTGCGGCAGCAGATCCAGGATAGTCTCGTCCGCCAGCGGGACGATTTTGTTGATCTCGTGAGACGTACGGAAACCATCAAAGAAGTGAATAAACGGAACGCGGCTTTTAAGCGTGGCGATATGCGAAATTAAAGCAAAGTCCTGGGCTTCCTGAACGCTGCTGGCGCACAGCATCGCGCAGCCGGTCTGACGCACGGCCATCACGTCGGAGTGATCGCCAAAAATAGAGAGTGCGTGGGTGGCCACAGTACGCGCCGCGACGTGCAGGACGAAGGGGGCCAGTTGACCGGCGAGTTTGTACAGCGTTGGGATCATTAACAACAATCCCTGAGAGGAGGTAAACGACGTGGAGAGCGCGCCGGTTTGCAGTGCACCATGGACCGTGGCAATTGCTCCCGCTTCGGACTGCATTTCAACCACTCTCGGGACATCGCCCCAGACGTTTTTTAACCCGTTCCCCGCCCAGGCATCCGCCTGCTCGGCCATGGTAGAGCTTGGCGTGATCGGATAGATGGCGATAACTTCACTGGTGCGAAACGCGACTGAGGCAACTGCACCATTACCGTCAATAGTTTGCATAGGACGACACCCTTACATTGCGCAAAAACAGAGAGGCTGTCATAAGGCGACCAGCCCTGAATATTATCTCTGTAGTCTAGCAAACAGGGGGTTTTACGATTTTCGCTTTTGTGTCCTCGGTATTCTCACCATCAATGGTTAGATCAAACTTAGGGCGAAAAAATTGCGAGGAATTGTTTCAGTAGCGCATAAATACGCACTTCCGCTCTCGACGACACGGGATGTGATGCCTATTATGCTTAGGTTTCGCACTATTTACGGGGAAAAGAGCATGCGTTCAGCATTTTGGGTAGGGTGTGCCGCGTTATTGTTGTCGGCATGCAGTAGTGAACCTGTTCAGCAGGCCACGGCGGCCCACGTGGCGCCGGGAATGAAAGCGGCAATGTCCAGTTCAGGCCAGGCCAACTGTGCCATGATTGGCGGCTCGCTGTCCGTTGCCCGCCAGCTTGACGGTTCGGCTATCGGGATGTGCGCCTTGCCAAACGGCAAACGCTGCAGTGAACAGTCGCTTGCCGTTGGAAGCTGCGGTAGCTACTGATTACTCCGCGCGCTTAAACATCAGCGTCTTATCGGCCGTCGCCAGCGTCAGTTGGTCTTCAGTCAGGTCGACCTGCGCCCCTTTGCGCAGCATGTCGCCGATGGCCTGATCCAGCTCGTTAAGCTGCGGTTCGGTACAAAGTTTGCGAGTCATCGCCAGCGTTTTAACTTTTAGCTCACCTTCGGACAGCTTTCCCTGCCCGTTGAAGCGGTTACACATCTGGCCGGAAACGCTAATGTTATCAACGAGGCTAATATCGGGAAGCGCGTTAAAAGCGATCTCAGGCTGCGCGGTCATCCCCTTCACGGCTTTGCCGTCCACGTTTTCCAGTACAAAACGGTGGCTCTTCAGCTGATCCGGCTGAACGGATGCTTTGCCAGGATTAACGCAGCCGCTAAGGACAAGGCTGATAACACTTAACGCGATGAGCTTTTTCATTTTTCTTCTCAAATTATAAATTCTGTGAATCTTTTACCAGTGTAACGATACTCTGCGGTGCGTTAATGGGGTTTATCTGAAAGTGCGGGGTGGTGCCGGGCAACGCAGGGCTGCCCGGAATGAAGTTTAATGAGATTTAAACCCGGCAGCCGTCATCAGCATACGGAAGAGCATACTGACCGCTGCCAGCGCCAGTACGCTGCCGCCCCAGATAATGGCCAGCCACAGCAATCTTTTCCAGACAGGTTGTTGCATCAGTGATAACCCTCCCCAGGCTGAACTTTGCCGCGAAAGACGTAGTAGCTCCAGAAGGTGTAGACCAGAATGACGGGAATGATCAACAGAGCGCCCACCAGCATAAAGCCCTGGCTTTGCGTCGGGGCGGCGGCCTGCCACAGGGTGATTGACGGCGGTATAATATGCGGCCAGATGCTGATCCCAAGCCCGCTAAAGCCGAGGAAAATCAGCCCCAGCGTCAGAATAAACGGACGAGTATGGCTATCAGGATTACTCAGGCAGCGCCACTGGTAGAGGCTAAACATGACGACCAGGGCAGGGACCGGCAGCAGATAAAACAGATTCGGCAGCGTAAACCAGCGCGCCGCGATGACCGGGTGCGCCAGAGGCGTCCAGAGGCTGATCGCCGCGATAAACGCCAGCAGCACGATTAACAGCGTTTTCGACACCTCACGCATCCGCTGCTGTAGTGCGTTTTCGCTTTTCATCACCAGCCAGGTCGAGCCTAACAGCGCGTAGGCCACCACCAGACCCGCGCCGCAAAACAGGCTGAACGCGGTAAACCAGTCAAAGGGGCCGCCGGTATAGGCCCTGCCAGTCACGGTAAAGCCGTTAATGACGGCACCCACCGTCACGCCCTGGGTAAAGGTCGCCAGAACGGAACCGCCAATAAACGCCTTATCCCAGAAAGGACGGTGGGCCGGCGTGGCTTTAAAGCGAAACTCAAATGCCACACCGCGAAAAATAAGTCCGATCAGCATTAACGTCAGCGGAATAGTGAGGGCATCAACGATCACCGCATAGGCCAGCGGAAACGCGCCGAACAGGGCAGCACCGCCTAGCACCAGCCAAGTCTCATTGCCGTCCCAGACCGGCGCGACGCTGTTGACCATCACGTCGCGATCGTCGGCGTTTTGCGTTGCCGGGAACAGAATACCGATCCCCAGATCAAACCCGTCCATGACGATATACATCAACGTGGCAAAGACGATGATGACAAACCAGATAATGGAAAGATCGATACCCATTATGGCTGCTCCTTCTGTTCAGTTGTGACGGCAGAAAGCGGGCGCGTCGGGCGTCCGTCGGCCTCGGTGGCGAATGATTCATACGGCTGTGGCCCTTTTCGGATGAGGCGCACCATATAGCTGTAGCCCACGCCGAATACCGAGGTGTAGACGACGAAGAAGGCCAGCAGGCTCACGCTCATATGCAGATCGCCATGGGCAGAAACCGCATCCTTCGTTCGCTGAAGCCCATAAACCACCCACGGCTGGCGGCCCACTTCGGTGGTGACCCATCCGGCCAGAATGGCAATCAGCCCGGACGGTCCCATCAGCAGCGCAAACCACAGGAACGGACGTGAAGAATAAACCCGCTTTTTATAACGCAGCCAGAGCGCCGCTACCCCAAGCAGCAGCATCAGCATCCCTAAGCCCGCCATAATGCGGAACGACCAGAAAACGATGGTGGAATTAGGACGATCCTCCTTTGGAAACTCTTTGAGCGCAGGGACCTGTTTATCCAGGCTGTGCGTCAGGATAAGACTACCCAGCGCCGGGATCGCCAGTCCAAAGCGAGTGCGCTCCTGCTCCATATCCGGCCAGCCAAACAGCAGCAGGGGGGTAGGCTCGCCCGGCGGGTTTTCCCAATGGCCTTCAATGGCGGCAATCTTGGCGGGCTGGTGCTTTAAGGTGTTCAACCCGTGCATATCGCCAACCAGGGCCTGGAGGGGGGCGACAACCAGCGTCATCCATAGCGCCATCGAAAACATCGCCCGGATGGCGGGGGTATTATTCCCGCGCAGCAGGTGCCATGCCGCAGATGCACCGACAAACAGGGCGCTACTCAGGAATGCCGCAATCGACATATGCAGCAGGCGGTAGGGGAAGGAGGGGTTAAATACCACAGCGAACCAGTCCACCGGCACGACCTGACCATTGACGATCTCGTAGCCCTGCGGGGTCTGCATCCAGCTGTTCGAGGAGAGGATCCAGAAGGTGGAGATAATGGTGCCCAGCGCCACCATGCAGGTGGAGAAGAAGTGCAGACCTGGCCCCACTTTATTCCAGCCGAACAGCATCACGCCGAGGAACCCGGCTTCGAGGAAGAAGGCAGTAAGCACTTCATAGGTCAGCAGCGGGCCGGTAATGCTGCCCGCAAACTGTGAAAAGCCGCTCCAGTTGGTGCCAAACTGGTAGGCCATCACCAGCCCGGAGACCACGCCCATGCCAAAGTTGACGGCGAAAATCTTCGACCAGAAATGGTACAGCGAGCGCCAGACCGGATTTTTTGTTTTCAGCCACAGCCCTTCGAGCACGGCAAGATAACTTGCCAGGCCGATGGTGATGGCCGGGAAAATAATGTGAAAGGATACGGTGAAGGCAAACTGTATCCGTGCAAGGTGAAAAGCATCTAAACCAAACATGCAAAACTCCGCGATGTAATTATGTCGATGCCATTCTAAGCCGCGCCAGCGCTGGGTTGCAGAGACAGACCTGGGTTATTTATCTATAACAGTTTTCTTGCCTGCCTTTGCTTTATATTGCCGGGCGGCAATATTTCCGCCCAAGGGAGGTTCATTTTCGTAATGCCCAGAGGTAAATCAACATGGTATTGAGCAAAAATGAGAGGATGAAAAGCAACAGTGTATAGCTTTCACTCCATTCAAGTTCAGTCATAAAGCCAAAATGGCTGGTGAAGAGATGATAAAGTAATACATCAGGCATGAAGTAACATACAAGTGAGTAAATAACAAACAGCATCAATGTTTCAACAACCCAGGTCAGGGTATGCTTTTTTGCATTCATCAATATACCTGTATTGTTCCAAGTGCATCTAACCCAGCAGTAACTTTAAACGTGCCGGATGCCAGTAGACCATGCATCAGAATTCTGTAATGGGAGTGATTTGGCAACGTAATACATCCATTGCTAATCCCAGACTGTCCCGCCGGGTGTAACCGGAAAGAACCACGCTCAACATTATTGATAAAAGTTCTGTCGTCAATGTGAGTATCGTGGCGGTAAAGAGCAAACCAAAAGTCACGGTTTGATCCGCTTTCTAACGCTTTAATTGCGTCATGCCAGTGAGTAACAAAACCGCCTCGTGGACGTTTCACGATATAATAGAGTCCTGGGGGTAAGGGGCCCACCTCAGGAGTCGCAACGGCATTAGGATTATTTCTGTTATGCCCCGAATTTCCAGAATACGCGGGGAAAAAGCCTAAGCCGGGGCAACTCAAAGTGGAAAGCTGATAGCCATTCAAATGAAAAGTGCACCGAATCATCTGTCTTTCCACTCGTCAGAAAAAATAATATTACCGTCGCAGTGTTTCCATGTTATTTTTTCGTAACGCAGGGCGATACTTTCCAGATGGTTATGCTTCTCCGTTGCCGGGTTTTTAATATCATGCATGAGTGGACATATAGAGACGACTTTGACATTTTCTAGCTGCATATTGAAGTATTCAACTTCCTGCCCGGAATCGTTGATCTTATACCATTTAAATTCAGCCCCTTTCAGCGTCTGACCTTTTGCAACGGCTTTGTAGAGATAGGGACTTGAACTGTCGAATTCCTTCTCAAAAACGAGAGCTGTATGAATACGGGTACCAGTAATTTTCCCCGTCATGTTATCTGTCGGTAGATGCAGTCCATGACCGAATCCCAACACCTCAATACTTCCTTCCCGATCTTGTACATCAACAGCGCCTTTGATATCTGCGCCGCCATCATCTTTCAGCCAAAGGTATGCTGGAATGGCCATATCAAACTTCTTTTTTCATTAACAATTCATGTTTAACGAATGTTAATACTCCCTGTGAGTGAAGGTTATTAGGCAAAAAGTGTCATGTAAAATATTTATATTTCATTGATTTATAAGTGTTTTACTTGCGATTGACTGAACCTATAGTTAGTGCCAGCCTTAGTGTTTCTGAATAAAAACTGTATTTTTATGATTTTTACGCATAAAACCGCTTGCCTTGTCGTCTGCGCCGTGCGTTAATGGTCTTCTGGTTTTGAGTCCAAATAAATATCTGACGTAGTTTTATAAAGCAGTTCTCATCACGTTGTGCCTCTCCGCAGCCTCTCTTGGGTCTTTATCTACATTCCGATTAGTTTTGTTTAAAACCATTATGCCCAATCGGCCCATTAGTAATTTACGTTTTTACGTTTTTACGTTTCAGGAGAATCCTATGACTTCTTATATCCATTTTCGCTGCCCATGCTGCCATGGTTCGCAGTACCGTACCTCAGCCTTTGACGTGTCTGAGAAAAACCCGTTTGGCGCGAAATGCATTTTTTGCAAATCGCCGATGATTACGCTCGACCACCTGGCCGCCGCACGCTCCGCTCAGAGCCACGTGACCGAATACCGTAAGTAATTCATCTTCCAGACTATAACAGTTAGCAAAATCTTCTCTTTTTCTCCTGCTGATATACACTGTCGGCAATAAGGAGAATCTGATGAAAAAATACCAGCGTCTGGCGCAACAAATTATCTCGCAGATTGAGCTTGGCGTATGGCTGCCGGGCGATAAGCTGCCTTCCCTGCGAGAACAGGTGGCAAGCAGCGGCATGAGCTTTATGACCGTTGGCCACGCGTATCAGATGCTGGAAAGCCAGGGGCGCATTGTCGCCAGGCCGCAGTCGGGCTATTACGTTGCCTCGCGCCCGACCGCACAACAGCCTGCGCCGCCTGCCCAGGTAATGCGTGATGAAGCGGTAGATATCAACACCTATATTTTCGAGGTCTTACAGGCCAGCCGCGATCCGTCCGTTGTTCCTTTCGCTTCCGCCTTTCCCGATCCCCGACTTTTCCCGCTTCAGCAGCTCAACCGCTCGCTGGCAAACGTCAGTAAAACCGCTACCGCAATGAGCGTGATTGAGAACCTGCCGCCCGGTAACGCTGAACTCCGTCACGCCATTGCGCGCCGCTACGCGCAACAGGGGATGAACATCTCGCCGGACGAAATTGTCATTACCGCAGGCGCCCTTGAAGCCCTGAACCTGAGTTTGCAGGCGGTGACAGAGCCAGGAGACTGGGTGATTGTCGAAAACCCCTGTTTCTACGGCGCGCTGCAGGCGCTGGAGCGCCTTAAGCTAAAAGCGTTGTCGGTCGCCACAGACGTGCGGGAGGGTATCGACCTGAATGCGCTGGAACAGGCGCTGAACGATTACCCGGTAAAAGCCTGCTGGCTCATGACTAACGGCCAAAACCCGCTTGGCTTTACGCTGAGCGCAGAGAAAAAAGCGCGTCTGGTCGCGCTCCTGACGAAGAACAACGTCACCCTGATCGAGGACGATGTCTACAGCGAGCTCTATTTTGGCCGGGAAAAACCCCTTCCGGCGAAAGCCTGGGACCGGGAGGAGATGACGCTGCACTGCTCGTCCTTTTCAAAATGCCTGGTGGCCGGTTTTCGCATCGGCTGGGTGGCGGCAGGAAAACACGCGCGACGCATTCAGCAGCTGCAGCTGATGAGCACCTTATCAACCAGTTCTCCCATGCAGCTGGCGCTGGTGGACTACCTGGCGACCAAGCGCTACGACGCCCATCTGCGCCGCCTGCGACGCACGCTCGCCGAGCGGAAACAGCAGGCCTGGCAGTCACTTCTGCGCCATATGCCTGCCGGCGTCAAAATTCACCACAACGACAGCGGCTACTTTTTATGGCTGGAACTTCCGGCGCAGCTGGACGCGGGCCTGCTCAGCGAAAAGGCCTTAACGCACCACATCAGCATTGCGCCTGGAAAGATGTTTTCCACCTCTGACGCGTGGACGCCGTTCTTCCGCTTTAATACGTCCTGGGCATGGGGCGAGCGGGAAGAGCAGGCGGTCATTCAGTTAGGTAAATTAATTAGCACGATGCTGGAATAATCCTTCCCTCGTTATTTAAATAATCATTTCTTATCCTGATGACGGCAAGGCGAATATTTTTCGGTGCCATATCATATGAAATCTGCATACCGGCCTTCGCGTCTAACTCCTTGTCTATAATCCAGTTAACGGGGAATGCGTCCTCGGTCACACCTTGATGAAATTTCCTTAAGCCGAACGGTGCGGCGCATACGTGCGGTCTACGTTTAATAAGGGAGATATTTTTACGGCACGGCTGCCGCTAAATTTCATTGCGACAGGAGTAACCCTTATGAGCAAAAAATTTGCCCGCAGCAGCCTGTGCGCGCTCGGCATGACTATCATGACCGCGCAAGCCGCAGAACCCCCAAAGGCCATCGGAGACGGGGAAGGTCGACTGGATATTATCGCCTGGCCGGGATACATCGAACGCGGACAGACGGATAAAAATTATGACTGGGTCACCCAGTTTGAAAAAGAGACCGGCTGCGCGGTCAACGTCAAAACGGCGGCCACGTCCGATGAAATGGTCAGCCTGATGGCAAAAGGCGGATATGACCTGGTCACCGCCTCAGGTGACGCCTCCCTGCGCCTGATCATGGGCAAACGCGTTCAGCCGATTAACCCCGAGCTTATCCCTAACTGGAAAACCCTCGACCCGCGCATCGTGAAGGGCGAGTGGTTTAACGTAGGCGGCAAGGTCTACGGCACGCCGTATCAGTGGGGGCCAAACCTGCTGATGTACAACACCAAAACCTTCCCGACGCCGCCGGACAGCTGGAGCGTAGTCTTTACCAAACAGGATCTGCCGGACGGTAAAACCAATCAGGGACGCGTGCAGGCGTACGACGGCCCGATTTATATCGCCGATGCCGCGCTGTTCGTTAAAGCCACGCAGCCGCAGCTGGGTATTAACGACCCGTACCAGCTCACTGAACAACAGTATGCCGCCGTGCTCAAGGTGCTTCGCGACCAGCATGCGCTGATCCACCGCTACTGGCATGACACCACCGTCCAGATGAGCGACTTCAAAAACGAAGGCGTCGTAGCCTCCAGCGCCTGGCCGTATCAGGCGAATGCCCTAAAGGCTGAAAACCAGCCCGTTGCCACCGTCTTCCCGAAAGAGGGGGTAACCGGCTGGGCGGATACCACCATGCTGCACGCGCAGGCAAAACACCCTATGTGCGCCTACAAATGGATGAACTGGTCGCTCACGCCGAAAGTGCAGGGCGATCTGGCGGCATGGTTTGGCTCGCTGCCCGTCGTGGCTGAAGGATGTAAGGCCAGCACGCTGCTGGGCGACAAGGGCTGCGAAACCAATGGCTATAACTATTTTGACAAAATCATGTTCTGGAAAACCCCTATCGCTGAAGGCGGTAAATATGTACCTTACAGCCGCTGGACGCAGGATTACATCGCCATTATGGGCGGCCGTTAATCGTCCGGGAGCTGAACATGACGTACGCAGTAGAGTTTAACAATGTTTCCCGGCTGTACGGCGACGTGCGGGCGGTGGATGGGGTCACCATTGCGATTCATGACGGGGAATTTTTC
Organism: Enterobacter sp. MG-EB028; assembly: GCF_056673305.1. Classification (NCBI taxonomy): domain Bacteria; kingdom Pseudomonadati; phylum Pseudomonadota; class Gammaproteobacteria; order Enterobacterales; family Enterobacteriaceae; genus Enterobacter; species Enterobacter sp. MG-EB028. The sequence goes on along the minus strand of NZ_CP195079.1, from coordinate 2,589,915 downwards.
TCCATGCTGGGGCCTTCTGGCTCCGGCAAAACCACCTGCCTGCGTCTGATTGCCGGCTTTGAGCAGCTGTCAGGCGGCACGATTTCTATCTTCGGTAAAGAGGCGAGCGAACTGCCTCCCTGGGAGCGGGATGTGAACACCGTCTTTCAGGACTACGCGCTGTTCCCACATATGTCGATCCTCGATAACGTCGCCTACGGGCTGATGGTCAAAGGCATCGACAAGAAAAAACGCCATGCGCAGGCCCGTGATGCGTTGGAAAAAGTGGGCCTGAGCTTTGCCGTCGCCCGCAAGCCTTCGCAGCTTTCCGGCGGCCAGCGCCAGCGTGTTGCCATTGCCCGGGCGCTGGTGAATGAACCGCGCGTCCTGCTACTCGACGAGCCGTTAGGCGCGCTCGATCTCAAGCTGCGGGAACAGATGCAGTTCGAGCTGAAGAAGCTTCAACAGGAACTCGGTATCACCTTTATTTTTGTCACCCACGATCAGGGCGAGGCCCTTTCCATGTCAGATAGGGTCGCGGTGTTCAATAACGGGCGCATCGAGCAGGTGGACACCCCGCGCGATCTCTACATGCGTCCGCGCACGCCGTTTGTCGCCGGTTTTGTCGGCACCTCTAACGTCTTCGATGCGGGTCTGGCGCAGAAAATATGCGGCATGGAAGGCAGCTATTCCCTGCGTCCGGAACATATTCGCCTTAATGAGGGCGGAGACGTTCAGGTTCAGGGCGTCGTGCAGGCCGTTCAGTATCAGGGGGCCGCCACGCGGCTGGAGCTGAAGCTCGCCGACGGTGCCAAACTGCTGGTAAGCCAGGCCAACCTCAGTGAAACCTCGCCGCTGAGCGGCATTGCGCCGGGGCAGGCGGTCACGGCGTCGTGGTCACGCGAGGCGATGATTCGCCTGCAGGAGGAGAGGTGAAATGGCTATGAGCGTTGCGCATCCTCCCGCCTCCTGCAGCCGCGTAAGCCGCGTGACGGCTCTGTTCTGGCGTAAACCGTCGCTCGGCCTGTTCCTGCTCCTGCTCGCGCCGCTAATGTGGTTTGGCATCGTCTATCTGGGATCGCTTCTTACCCTGCTGTGGCAGGGGTTTTACACCTTTGACGATTTCACCATGGCCGTCACGCCGGATCTGACCCTGGCGAACATTCAGGCGCTCTTCAACCCGGCAAACTACGACATTATCCTGCGCACGTTGACGATGGCGATTGCGGTGACGATTGCCAGCGCCATCCTGGCATTCCCGATGGCCTGGTACATGGCGCGATACACCCGCGGCAGGTGGAAAGCATTCTTCTATATCGCCGTGATGCTGCCGATGTGGGCAAGCTACATCGTCAAAGCCTACGCCTGGACGCTGCTGCTGGCGAAGGACGGGGTGGCGCAGTGGTTTCTTAATCATATGGGGCTGGAGCCGATCCTGACCTCGATCCTTACGCTACCCGCGATTGGCGGCAACACCTTGTCCACCTCCGGGCTGGGACGGTTTCTGGTCTTCGTCTATATCTGGCTGCCGTTTATGATCCTGCCGGTTCAGGCGGCGCTGGAACGTCTGCCTGCCTCGCTGCTGCAGGCCTCAGCCGACCTCGGCGCGCGCCCGCGCCAGACCTTTCGCTACGTCGTTCTGCCGCTGGCGATCCCGGGTATTGCGGCAGGTTCAATATTCACTTTTTCCCTGACGCTGGGGGATTTCATCGTTCCGCAGCTGGTAGGCCCGCCGGGCTATTTCATCGGTAACATGGTCTACTCGCAGCAGGGTGCCATTGGCAATATGCCCATGGCCGCCGCGTTCACGCTGGTGCCCATCGTGCTGATTTCACTCTATCTGGCGTTCGTGAAGCGTCTGGGAGCATTCGATGCACTCTGAACGCGCACCGCTGTTCCTGAAAGTGGCCGCCTGGGGAGGGGTTATCTTCCTGCACTTCCCGCTGCTGATTATCGCGACCTATGCCTTTAATACCGAAGACGCGGCCTTCAGCTTTCCGCCGCAGGGGCTGACGCTGAAGTGGTTTAGCGCGGCGGCGGGTCGCGGCGATATTATTGAATCCGTGACGTTGTCACTTCAGATTGCAGCGCTATCCACCGCGATAGCCCTCGTGCTTGGCACGCTTGCTGCAGCGGCGCTGTGGCGAAGCGAGTTTTTTGGTAAGAACGCGATCTCGCTGTTGCTGCTGCTGCCGATTGCGTTACCGGGGATCATCACCGGCCTGGCGCTGCTGACGGCCTTCAAAACAATCAACCTGGAGCCGGGATTCTTTACCATCGTGGTTGGGCACGCCACCTTCTGCGTGGTGGTGGTGTTTAACAACGTGATTGCCCGGTTCAGACGCACCTCCTGGAGCCTGGTGGAAGCGTCGATGGATCTCGGGGCCGACGGATGGCAAACCTTCCGCTATGTGGTGCTGCCCAATCTGGGTTCCGCGCTGCTGGCCGGGGGAATGCTGGCGTTTGCCCTGTCGTTTGACGAGATAATCGTCACAACGTTTACGGCGGGACACGAGCGCACGTTACCGCTGTGGTTGCTCAATCAGCTTGGGCGTCCGCGCGACGTGCCAGTCACCAACGTCGTAGCACTGCTGGTGATGCTGGTGACAACTATCCCCATTCTGGGAGCCTGGTGGCTAACCCGCGACGGCGAGAACATCGCCGGCAGCGGGAAATAACAGTGATTTCAACAGGACAATGCTATGCAAACACAACTGCTGATAGAGGGAAAGCTGGTAACCGGAGAGGGAGAAAAACAGCCGGTGTATAACCCGGCTACCGGAGAGGTGCTGCTGGAGATTGCTGAAGCGTCTGCGGCGCAGGTCGACGCGGCGGTTCAGGCGGCCGACCGTGCATTTGCGGCATGGGGGCAAACCACGCCGAAAACCCGCGCCGAGTGCCTGCTGAAGCTGGCGGATGCGATTGAAGCGCATGGGGAGGACTTTGCACGGCTCGAATCCCTCAACTGCGGCAAGCCGCTGCACTGCGTGCTGGGCGATGAAATTCCGGCAGTGGTCGACGTTTTCCGTTTCTTTGCCGGGGCCGCCCGCTGTCTGAACGGGCTGGCAGCCGGAGAGTATCTTGACGGGCACACGTCTATGATCCGCCGCGATCCGGTGGGCGTGGTTGCCTCTATTGCCCCCTGGAACTACCCGCTGATGATGGCGGCCTGGAAGCTGGCCCCCGCGCTGGCGGCAGGGAACTGCGTGGTGATTAAGCCCTCAGAAATCACACCGCTGACTGCGCTGAAGCTGGGAGAGATGGCAAAAGATATCTTCCCGGCAGGCGTTCTGAACGTCCTGTTTGGTCGCGGTAAAACGGTGGGCGACCCGCTTACCGGCCATGAGAAAGTTCGTATGGTCTCACTGACCGGGTCAATTGCTACCGGGGAACATATCATCGGCCATACCGCGTCCTCCATTAAACGCACCCATATGGAGCTGGGTGGTAAAGCGCCGGTTATCGTGTTTGATGATGCCGACCTGGATGCGGTTGTCGAAGGGGTGCGGACGTTTGGTTTCTACAATGCCGGGCAGGACTGTACGGCGGCCTGTCGTATTTATGCTCAGAAGGGCATCTATGCCCAACTGGTGGAAAAGCTGGGCGCAGCGGTTGCCAGCCTTAAAATGGGTGTCCCGGACGATGCCTCTACCGAACTGGGACCGCTCAGCTCGGCTGCCCATCTTTCACGCGTCTGTCAGGCCGTCGATGAGGCGAAAGCGCTCGGCCATATTCGCGTCGTCACGGGCGGGAGCAAAAAAGAGGGGGCGGGCTACTACTTCCAGCCAACCCTGCTGGCGGGGGCAAAGCAGGACGACGCCATTGTTCAGCGAGAGGTGTTTGGCCCGGTAGTGAGCGTTACTGAATTTGACGACGAGGCGCAGGTGCTGGCCTGGGCGAACGATTCGCAGTACGGCCTTGCGTCATCGGTCTGGACCAAAGACGTGGGCCGCGCCCATCGCCTGAGCGCGCGCCTGCAGTACGGCTGCACCTGGGTGAATACCCACTTTATGCTGGTGAGCGAAATGCCGCACGGCGGCATGAAGTTATCCGGCTACGGCAAAGATATGTCGGTGTACGGGCTTGAGGATTATACGGTCGTGCGGCATGTCATGATCAAACATTAATTTATAACGGCGTGGCTGGGTTAATCGTTATATTTATTCCGGCCACGTTTGAAAACCAGTCAATAATACGGAGGTTAATTTCCCTGGGCTTTATAGGTATATTTAAAAATATAATTTTACTCTCCTTGAAATCCAGAAATCTTCGGTAAAAATTAGATTGAATCATATCTCTTATCGGTGAAACCATGGATACATTAATATGTCCTGCAACGCCTGTTCAGACGTTCCCGCATTCTGCTGCACCTAATACATATAATCCTCGTTTACATATAAAAGTGAGTTTGCTTGCATTACTTATTTCCGCTTCTCTGACAAGCCACGTTCGGGCAGAGGACTATACGGATACCGTTATCAGCGACGATCCGGATATACCAAGAGTGTTCCTGAGCGGAGACACCATCACCGTGACGGACAGCGATGCGTCCGCGATTCGCGCCGAAAATGGAGGGGGCGTTTCGGTACCGGATGGTGGAGTCGCCATTACCGTGACTGGCACCGGTACGGCTGATGGATTAAATAATAATGTGATTATTATAAACAGTGGCTCGGACGTAAATCTTGGAACCGGAACCACCATCAGCGCTTCCGGTAAAGCTCTTGGGATCCTGCTAAATGGATCGACAGACGCGAATGACCCTCGCCCGCAGTTTAAGGCCAGAGATTTGTCCATAAATACAAGCGATATGGTTCTTGGGGGAATAGATAGCCCGGGTATTAGTGCTAACTGGCATAGCGATGTGGAATTAACGGGGGATTACCGGGTCACTAATGCCGGGGCTAACAGTGGTGCCCTGTTATCGGCTAACGCTGGCGCCCATATAACGATGGAAAATGCTGAACTGAATGCGGGTACGGGTGAAAACCCGGCATCGGGCACCTCCTTCGGTATTGTCTCGCAATTCAGCAGCAGCATTACGGGCAGCGGAACGACGAATTTAAATTACGACGGAAGCGGAAACTTTTTTGGCGTGGTAGCCGGTGCCAGTCTGTCGGGCGAGGATGCTGCCCGGGTACAATTAAACGATATGAATTTACAGATCCGCTCTGACGGTGGGGCGGCAAACGGTCTCTGGGCAACCCAATCCGGGACAATTAACATCATCGGGAATGCAGACCTGAATGCGCAGGCCGCTTCCGGCTATCTCGTCAGGGCCGACAGAAACGGGACGGTTACCCTTTCAGGGGCCTCAATCGGCACACTCACGGCAGATACTGCATGGGGTGTCTGGGGGGCGGGGCTTGGAAATCTGTCACTGAATCAAAGCCAGCTCGCGGTGGAGGGTACAGATGCCGCCGCCGTTATTCGCGCTGATAACAGCGCTGCCGCTGGAGAAAACCGCTTTTCCTTTGTCGATTCAGTCCTGAGCAGCAATAAAGATGGTGTGCTGGTTACCGCCGGGGATGCGACCATTACGCTGATAAACACCCGTCTCAGCGCTGATAATGGGGCAGTGATTAACGCCGCTGGCACGGGCACAACCCGCGTGGTGGCGGACAATAATTCACAGTTAACCGGGCGAGTGCAGACGGCAGAAGGCGGCACGACAAATCTGACGCTCGGCAGTGGCTCTTCCTGGAACGTCACGGAGGATTCCAGGCTCAGCAACCTGACGCTGGATAACGGTACCCTGCGCTATGCTGGCGCGGCGGCACTTACCGCGACCGATGGCATAACCCTGAGTGGCGGTGGTGGCACCATTGATACCAGCGGCAATGCAATCCTTATTTCATCTGTCCTGACGGGCGATGGCGGTTTAACAAAGACCGGCAGCGGAATACTCACCCTGACGGGTACACATTCCTATACCGGTGGTACAGCGATCAGCGAAGGTACGTTGCAACTTGGCAATGGTGATAACCCGGGAACGATTGCCGGTAATATCATCAATAACGGTACGCTCACGCTGAATAATAACGCTGTCCAGCAGCTAAACAATGTCATTACTGGCACGGGGCAATTCCGCAATGAAGGCGCAGGCACTACCATCCTGACGGGTGATAACACCTGGACGGGGGGAACCCTGATTAACCATGGGACAGTGCAACTGGGTGATGGTGGAACGCAAGGGAGCATCAAAGGTGATGTGACGAATAACAGTGCGCTGGTGGTGAACCGTAGTGATGCTCTCACGCTAGATGGCGCGATCGGCGGTTCAGGAACGTTGAGAAAACAGGGAAGCGGGGAGCTGATACTTTCCGGCTTATACAGCCTGACGGGCGGAACCTATATTGATGCCGGGACGCTGACATTTTCGGGCAACACGGCAACGACCAATGTGACAGGCCAGAGTGGCTCGATACTGAACCTGAAGAACAATGCCACCCTCACGGGTTGGGTTGATCCACTGGATATGAATATTGAAAGCGGCTCGACCTGGAATGTCACCGGTACCGCGGGACAGAACGTTCTGGATACGCTGACGCTTGCCGGAAATATTAATTTCCCGGGCGCGACAGGTGGCACTTTCACGCCTAACACCCTCACGGTAAAAAATCTCAATGGGCAGAACGGGACGGTCGGCCTGAATGCCGATCTCAGCAACGGAACAGCGGATCGCATTATTGTAAACGGTGGCGCTGCAACCGGGAGTACTAACCTGGCGGTTAATAATGTCAGCAATACGGGGGCACCAACGCAAGGGAACGGTATTCTGCTGGTGGAGACCACCAATAACGGAACGACTGCTGCCGATGCTTTCCGGCTGAGCAGCCCTGTTTATGGCGGGGCATATCGCTACTCCCTGCTGCGTGGCGCCAGTGATGGCAGTGCGGCTGATAACTGGTATCTCACCTCTGATCAACCCGGTTCGCCAAACCCGGATTCGCAAAACCCTGGTTCGCCAAATCCCGGTACGCCGGTATGGCGTCCGGGTGTCTCGGTGGCGGCAGCCACGCCGCTGATTGTCGCAGGGACTAATATGGCGATGATGAGTAACTTTTATGAACGTACCGGTTTTTATGGTCTGAACAACAGTGATGTAACACCGACAGCATCTATGCCCTGTGAGGAGGATCTTACGCTGTGGTGTGCCAGAGAATCACGGGCCTGGGGACGTTATATCAACGATAACATTACGCATAAAGGTGATGGGAAGGGTATCTACGGCGATGCCGGGGCAAAGTATGATCAACACATTAACGCCATTCAGTTCGGGAATGATATCTGGCGCAATGTTGATGATACGGGTAACCGCAATTACGCCGGTCTGTATGCCACGATCGGCAACAGCAGAAGTCACGTGACGGATTATGACGATAGCGAGGCGGGGCTAAGCCGCCTGGATGCTTACACCCTCGGCTCCTATTTTACCCATGTTCATCATAATGATGCCTGGACGGATATGGTATTCCAGGGTTCATGGTTAAAAGCACGTAACCAGGCCGAAGACAATACCCGTTACGATACAGAAGGGTTCGCTCTTGCGACATCTCTTGAAGGTGGATTCCCGGTGTACGAGACAGGGAGCATAAAAGTAGAGCCGCATGCGAGAGTAACCTATCAGTATGAAAACCTGAATGATGCCAATGATGGCCTGACCGAGATCCGTTTCAATAATTTCCAGTCACTGCAGGGTTCCGCAGGGATTCGGGTCAGCAATATCGGATTGGTGAACAATCTCAAATATTCTGTCTGGCTGGATGCCGGTGCCGGCCAAGAATTTATGGGTAAATCGAAGACGGAGTTTGTGATGACGGAGAAAACCGAAACGATTACCACCCGGACGCGTGGCGGCTTTGCTGATGTGAAGGTCGGGGGCAGCCTCGATCTCAACAAAACGCTTGCTGTCTATACTTCTGCGAACTGGACGCCGCGCTTTGATAATACAGAGTACAGTCTGGGAGCCTCGATAGGCGTGAGAGGGACCTGGTAACCTGACGGCTGCCGCTCTCATTATTTTACGCATGCCCATGAACGATCCTCATGGGCATTTTCATAAGTTGTAGCGAAATATACTCAATTGTTATTAGCCATAATATTTAAGTGGTTATTCTGTAACGAAAAAACTTGATCTGTGTCAACATATGACGCATATTGCGTGCGGTTATTTTTTCGGCTCTGGTATACAGAATGACGTTGTATCAAAAGATGTTGGTTTTTTACGCAATCATGGCTTCCATCTGCGCATTAATTACCTGGTTCCTTTCTAAAGATCGCAAGCGCATTCGCCTGCTTAGCGCGTTTCTGGTAGGGTCGACCTGGCCGATGAGTTTCCCCGTTGCGCTGCTGGTCTCGCTTTTCTGAAGCATCCTTCCATTTTTAAACGATGAATATGGCATTCCAGTTATGATGACTGTATAAATAAACAGTGCATCGTAAAAGGAGTGCTTATGAACAGTTTTTACTCGCAGCATGCGGGTTGCATCGTGCGCTGGCATGATTTGCCCGGCTCTGGCGATCCCGTAGTCTTCATCCACGGATTGGGCTGCGCCTCTTCCTATGAATATCCCCGCGTCGTTTGTGACCCGCTGTTTGGCGCGCGCAGAGCGATTCTCATCGATTTGCCCGGCAGCGGTTACAGCGATAAACCTGACCATTACAGCTATAAAACCACCGACCAGGCACGCGTTGTGGCGGAACTGATTGACCATCTTCAGCTGGATGCCTTTTGGCTATATGGCCACAGCATGGGCGGCAGTATTGCTATCGAAACGGCGGGGCTGCTGGCAGCACGCATAAAGGGATTGATGGTGTCAGAGCCCAATTTTCATGCGGGCGGGGGCATGTTCAGCCGATCTATTGCAGCGCAAACTGAACAACAGTTTCTGGAGCAGGGCTATAACACCATGCTCGGCGCAGAAACCACCGCGTGGGCAGGGTGCCTGAAGAGTAACGCGTCATATGCCGTCTGGCGGGGCGCATCGAGCCTGGTGGCGGGCGTTGAGCCGGACTGGGAAACCCAATTTTTGTCGCTGCCTTGCCCGGTAACGTTGATTTTCGGTGAGCTCTCACTGCCGGATGATGATGTAGACAATCTGAAGCAGAAGGGCGTTGAGGTAAAAATTATCCCTGCGGCGGGGCATTCCATGTCGTGGGAAAACCCGTCCGCACTGGCGCAGACGTTAGCCGAGTGTATGGCGGCGTGATTATTGTGCAGTTTATTATCGTTGCGGAATGTTGGCCGGGTAAGCGCAGCGCCACCCGGCAAAAAAGGCGGCTACATGATTAAAGTCCGTAGTGCCCGACGTGCGTCAGGCTGAACATCATGCGGATGCTGATAATCAATATTCTCTATTGCCCGGCTATAGAGTGCGACCAGCCAGTCGTAAACGTACGCGGTGGCCGCATGGACCGGCTGTTCCCCCAGGCGCGTCAGGCGCGGTGCGTCACTGCTGACGACGGGCGTAACAAAGATTGCCTGACCTTTGCGGATGCGGCTTGCGGGGCGCTCTGCTGCAGGTGACTGGTCGTAACCCAGCCAGCCAACGAAATTCCCCATCACGGCGTGCAGCTGCGCCGCGCTGCTTTTATCCGCTTCGACAATTCGCTGAAGCTGTTGCGGCAGATTAAGCCGATAGCTGGTTACCACCAGCACATCCGCGATTTGCTGCAGTACCGCAGGCTCCAGCCCAAGACGGGCGGCCGTAGCTTCATTGCGGCTCCACTGGCGCAGATGATTTATCCATACTTTGTGCGCCAGACGTGCGTTGTCTTTTGTCTGGAACCGTCCTGCGCTTTCCTGGGCGTTATCGGCGAACAGATCGATGGTGTCCGTAAACAGTCCGTTCACCTGCTCTTCGCGCGGCTGCTGAACGGCGAGCAGCGTTTCAAAGGCTTTCAGCGGCGGGAGCAGGCCCTCAAGCAGCTCGCCGTGACGGGCAGCGCTGCTTTGCAGCGTGCGCACCATGTTTTCGGCCTGAGCGCGTCGCGTACCCGGTTCCTCAACCAGCGGCGTCAGGTAGCTTTGCATCAGCGACGCGATCTCCTGCCGCAGCAGGTTTTTCAGCGTGCCGAGACGCTTCTGCCGCTGTGCGGGTAGCGTAGCCTGAGACAACCACTCAATGACGCGCTGCATGCTGTGGCTGTCCAGCGCCTGCAGTGTTCCCCAGCGCAGGCCAGGCTTGCCAAGCAGATGCTGTACGGCTTCATCGAGATTCTGTCGGGTGGTGAAGCGAGCGTCATGCGGGGTGATCGCCCACACCAGACCCGGCAGGGCAGACTCCTCGGCAGGCTGGGTCTCTTTTACCCAGTTAGTTAACACTTTTGCTTTTTGGGCAGTCTGCTCGTGCTGCGCCGTCGCATTGCAGATCACCAACACATCCGGCTGGAGCTGCTGGCGGTAATGTTCAAGCAACCACTGGCATTTAGCCTGTACTAAAGGATCGGCACTGTGGTCTTCAAAGACCGGAATATCAATGATATCAACATTATCCAGCGCACCGTTCTCAACCGGCAAGGCCAGCTCGCGGGTCAGGAAAGCAAGCACGTCGACCGGGATGCTGATGGCGTTGAGCATTTCACCGTTGTTCAGCGGATGCAGCAGCGTCTCCTGAGACTCCTGCTGGGTTAAGGTGCCGTGCGTCAGGAAGCCTTCGCCGGGCAGACCAAAGCTGTCCACCAGCAGGCTCAGCGGCGCAGCCAGCTCGCTGGCATGGCTGGTCTGATGCAGCACGTGGGCAAGCTTCAGCCACTGCTGGGTTAACTCCTGTTGCTCGCCCCACAGCAGCGACCAGACGCTGGCGCGGGTGCTGAGATCGAGCGATGGCACCAGTTGGGCAAATTCATGCCACAGGGCATCGTCAATTTGCTGTTTTGCGGCGGGTACGGTGCTTTGCCAGAAGCGGGCAATCGCACCCACTTCCTGAGCGGTGATGCCGGGCACGCCCTGCGGCTGGCGCAGGCCGCGCCATTTCTCCAGACGCGTCTCAATGACCGCTTTATCCACCGCGCGCATCTGCGGGTGCAGCGTCGTGCGGGCAATAAACAGCTGTACCAGTTCGGCCTCGGTGACGAGGCTCAGACGTAGCGGAAACGCCTCATCCGCTACCTCCGGGATGTCGCGGGTGAAGCGCACGGCCATGTTGGTCAGGGCATGACCCGGATTGATATGCGAAAAATAGTCAAAGGTGCGCTGGCCCGGCGTCACGTTCAGGCGCCCGTTACCGCTGCCGCACAGCGACAGCAGCAGGTGTGCTTTGGCGCTCTGAGAATGACCGTAAAGCCCAATGCTGCTACGGCGGGTCAGGGCGCGTTCAATGGCCTGCTCCCGCGCCTGCGCCGCGTTGATGCGAGCAAGCAGGGCGTCAGCATCGTTATCCAGCACAGGGGCGTTCAGGCGCGTCTCGTTAATCCACCCAATTAAGGCCTGAGTGGTGGTCGTCGTCGCTGTCATTTCAGGTATACGCTCCCGCTGTCGATCCAATAGTGGCTGCCGCTGTGTCGGCGATCGGCCAGAGTATTCAGTTTGAAGGTTAACGCGTCAGGCGCTACCGGCGTGCCGTCCTGTAGCCAGGCATCGCTCAGCTCGAAGGCCTCCGGGCCCTCCTGCTTGCTGCCGCCGCAGAGCTTAAGCCGCACGTTCAACACGCCGTCGCCGGCAATCGCTTTTGCCAGCTCAGCCGAGTTGATGCTGAGCGTATAAAGCGGCGTAGCGGGCCAGCGCGCGTTTGCCAGCTGGCGGAAGCCGAGGGTGACGTTGCCGCGCAGCGGGAAGTGCAGACACGCGTCGAGCTTCGCGCCCGGCTTATCCAGGTCGATATCCTGATACCAGACGTTTTCCTCGCGCAGGGTATTGACGGTATTATCCAGCACGCCGAGATAACGAACGGTGGAATACGCGCCAATGTCAGCGGCTTTGAAGTTGAAGCGCGGCAGACGCAAATCGAGCGCCAGACTGCAGAGCATGGCCCCCACCGCGGCGGTCGATTTCGGGTTGCCTATGCGCCCCTGCTGGCTGAACGGATACCACTCGTGCACCTGGTATTTATCCAGCCAGACGATGCGATTAACCGGCACCGGCTGCAGGTGACGAATCAGCGCCTGAACGCCCGGCAGGCAGCCTGGACGCCCGGTGATCAGCAGAATATCGCAGCTGTAATGGGAAATCGCTTCACACACAGCGTGGAGCGGCGAGGTCAGCGTAAACTGACCGGCCAGCATTGCATCCTGCATTTCGCGGAAATTCACGTGCAGCGGCACAGCGAACAGGTCGAAGGCTTCTGAGCCCGCCGGCAGGGCATGATCGATCGCCTGCTGGAGATAATTCATCACGTTGCGGGTCGGCTTCTGCGGCAACAGATCGCCGAAGGTGGCATGCAGGCCCGCCAGCGGATCGTCAACGTCGCTGGCTTCCCACGCAGAAAGAATGGCGTGGCCAATTGGCATAAAGAGCTGAAGCGCCGTTTGCTGGCGCAATACCGCCTGGGTATCAATACGTCCGGAGTCGCCGAACAGCGACGCCATCAGCAGCGAGGCGTCCGCAATGCCGGATTTCTGCAGCTGCGTTTGCAGGGCGGGCAGGACATAGCGCTGAATCACGTCCAGCAGGGTATCGTCGCCCGCCACTTTAAACCCTTCGCGGAACAGCAGCTGCGGGGTAATTTTGACGTTATTACCGGAGCCGTCATCAAGCTGGTAGTGGGTGATCGCCATATCCGTGGTGCCCCCGCCGATGTCGATAGAGGCGACGCGTAATGCGCGGCCCGGCTGCACCCCCGGCTCGGGTTCACGATCCGTGCGGGCGAGGGAGGCGAAAAAGGCTTCCGTCTGGCCGCCAAAACGGGAGATCGCTTCGTTATACAGCCAGACCAGCTGACCGCAGCTGGCTTCATCCCACTCCATCTGGATCTCAGGGACCGGCACCACGCTTTTTTCCTGCTGCTTGCGGGTGGCAAAATCTTCATCCTGCGGGTGCCAGCCCATCGCTTTCCAGACGATGGCAATGGCTTCAAACATGCGGCGACGGAAAATCTCGCGCTCCTGCTTCGGCATAGCCGAGGGCAGGGTCAGTATCAGCGTGCGCAGCTGGCGCGGCGAGGCCGGGAAGCCCAGCCGCAGGCGCGTGGCGACGCTGTTGATCTGACCCAGCGCCTGCGCCAGCAGCTCGCACAGCATGTGCGTCATCAGCGTGCTGCGGCTGTACTGCGGCGAAAAGACCGGCAGCCGTTCGTCCTGCGGTAGCGTAAACAGCGGTTCACCGTCATCGTTCATCAGGTTCATCAGCGGAAACGCCGTGGCGAGCGGTTCACGCTGGGTTTTGCCGTTCATCTGGCTAAAGCGCCAGTCCTGCACGACCGGTGTTTCATCCCACAGGTAGCGACGCGGGCTGGAGATGCCGCTGTTACCTTCGGTTCCCAGACGCTGCATCGCCAGCTTGCGGGCTTCATCACCCACGCGAACAATCGACGGCCAGACAAACGCATCTTCGCGACCGCTTTCCACCGAGAAGTGCTGTTTGCCAAAGCGCGCTTCGGAGAACTCAAGACGGCTGGTGAACAGGGGCTCGTTGAGGAACTGCGGCTCGCTTAACGAACGAACCTGCAGCTCGGCGGTCTGCCGAAGCCCATCGTTTGCATCACCGTGGTCTTCAATAATCACGCCGCAGGTATGGGTGTTGCCCACGTCGAGGATCAGGTCGACCGGAATGGCAGGCGTGCTGAGCGTATGGGTGACAAATTTCACTTCTGGCACGGTGAGCTGTTCACCGAGCATGGTCAGCAGGTTGAGCCAGTGGGCCTGATATTCAAAACTGCGCATTGCCTGATGCAGGTCTCGTTCAGAGCGGTTTTCAACGCCGTCGGCATACTGGGTAAACGCCTCGCGCAGCCAGCCGTCAATCCAGGTCTGGTCGAGGAAGCTTTCAACCTCATTATCCCGCCAGGCCAGCGCAAAGCGGGTTCCGTTCAGAATATCGTTTTCAACCGGGGAGAGGGCGGAGGTGGCATGTTCCGCGATCTGGCTGTCGAGCGCGAGGGTGACGCGGTGCGTGTTGCCTGCCGTGTCGGGCTTATCGAGCTTGCGCACCTGAACGCGCGCCCAGTTATCCGGTCCTTCCACAAAGGTCCGCGGCGGGTTAAAGCGCAGGAAGGGAACGGGAAGCCAGACGCCGTCAAGCACGGCAAGGGACTGATGCAGCGGGATCGTCGTTTCCGGTTTAACCACTTCAGGCTGCCCGCCGTTCGTCCCCGGCAGGGTATAGCGCCCGTTCACCAGGTCGAAATCGAGTCGCAAAAGGGGGCCGTTCGCGGTTTTACGTACGAAGCGTCCGTTGCTGGCGGTGTCCTGTGGCGTCAGACCGAAATCCAGGAACTGCACGCCGCTGTTGGCAATAAGCGTGACGCTTTGTTTATAGTCGCAAAGATTTACCAGCATAGGGTCAGGCACCTGCTTTCTTGAACGTCAGTGGAACGACGGTGTTGGCATCATAACGCGCGCGACATTCTGCGATATCGCTGGCCCCGGCTTTACAGGCGACTTCCGGCATCGGGTAGCGGGAACCGTCGGTGCAGCGGGCGGTGCCGCGACTCTTAATCATCAGCTCTCCATTGCTGTGCAGCCCGGAGAAGATCTCCGCACGGCAGACAACGTTGTCGCCGTGTACGACGCGGGCGAAACCTTTATTGTTCTGGATTTGATAGCGCATGGACGGCGGCTTGCCGGTGACCGGATCTTTCACGTCGAGAACCGCTCGCCAGGTACCGTTCAGGAAGCGCGTTGACCCGGCTTTCACCTGACGGGCTTCCATCACCATGGCATCTTTCGGGATTGGAACAATCACCACCGGCGCGGCTTCAGGCGCAGGAGCGGGTTCTTTTTCTTTACTTGCTACGACCTCAGCCTGATGCAGCGGTAAATTCATGGCCAGCGGCTCCACCGCTTTAATCGGCTGTGGTGCAATAGCCACGGGCTCTGGAGCCGGTGCAGGGACGGGCTCTGCCGAAGGGCCCTGTTTTGGCCACAGCAGCGGCGCGGCAACGGCTGCCACAATCACGGCGGCAACCGGCAGCGTCCACAAGGGGACGCGGCGCTTTTTCGTGACGGCAACAGGCGCAGGTTCCTGAGCAGGTTGCGCAACAACCGGCGCGGGCTCCGGCTCATACAGTTCTTCCGGCGTAATACGCACGGCGGCGACAGGTGCTACCAGCGGCTCGTCTGCTTTTTCAAAGGTAATAACGGGTTGCGGCTCGGGCTCCGGCTCGGGATCTTCAATCACAACGGGCGCGGGCTCGGGGATCAGCGATTCGCGCAGGCAGTCGAGGACATCGTCGCGCGCATTTTCGTTCAGGTTTACAAACCCCCAGAAGCTGATGACCGGCTTTCCGTCTACCAGGAAGAGGAAGTTTTCACCCGGGAACTGAAACGCCTTCGACAGCAGAGAACCAAAAAGCTGCTGCGCGGTTTTAGGCGACTGTAGGCATTTCTTACTTAACGACTCCACGCTGGCGAGCGTATTTTCCAGATAGCGCAGGGCGCGATAGCGGTCATCTTCATCGGCCGCTTTCCAGCTGGTTACGCTCCCTTCAACAGGAGAGTACCAGTCCACGCGGTCACCGCTGTCGTTGACCTGAGGAATAGCCAGACAGTCCACAATGGCCTGCTGTTTGCGCAACCGGAGCGCTTCCCGGATTTGTAACGCTGATTCAAAAACGGCCTGTCCGCCGCCGCCAACGGCCTGAAAGTCATCCAGGTTACCGCTGCGTAAAAGAGTTTTTGCCACGATTTGATCCCATATACTTCTTCACACCGTTACTTTAACGAAATGAGGAAGCAACCAAACGGAGGAAGAGACGCTAAAAGCGCCGATTTCTTGCGGCATAGAAAATGACGGTTGTGCTTGACGAATAATGGCCCTTAAGGCAAATCACGGTTTTGGGCGCTGACGGTTAAATCAGCAAAAAACGCGGCTTTAGAATAACCTGATAGTGTTTCGTTATTTGCCAGGTCATAACGGCTGTGCTGTTATTACTGACCTATATAATAAAACTGTCAGGGTTATAACCATGTCTACAGGGAAAACACTGCTCGCCCTTGCGCTGAGCGCTCTTTTACCAGCCGGTGCCGCATGGGCGGCAAGCAATGACACCCTCATCTACTGCTCGGAAGCCTCCCCCGAGTCGTTCAACCCGCAAATCGCCAGCTCCGGCCCGTCTTTTGTCGCCAGCTCTCAGGTGCTGTACAACCGCCTGATCAATTTCGACCCGGTGAAAAATACCCCGGTCCCGTCTCTGGCGGAATCCTGGACAATTTCACCGGACGGCAAGACCTATACGTTTACCCTGCGCAAAGGGGTGAAGTTCAACAGCAACAAATACTTCAAGCCAACCCGCGACTTTAACGCCGATGACGTTATTTTCTCGGTGATGCGTCAGAAAGACCCTAAGCATCCGTACCACAATGTCTCGCAGGGCAACTACGAATACTTTAACGACGTTGGGCTCGATAAGCTGATTCAGGACGTTAAAAAGGTTGATGATTACCACGTCCAGTTCACCCTGAGTGAACCAAACGCCGCATTTCTGGCCGACTGGGGGATGGATTTCGCCTCGATTCTTTCCGCCGAATACGCCGATGCGATGCTGAAAAAAGGCACGCCGGAGAATGTGGACACCTGGCCAATTGGTACCGGGCCGTATGTGCTGCAGCAGTACAAGGTAGACTCGCTGATCCGCTACGTCGCTAATCCGAACTACTGGGATGGCGAGGTGCCGACCAAACATCTTATCTTCTCCATCACGCCAAACGTGGAAACCCGCCTGGCGAAATTGCAGACCAACGAATGCCAGATTATTCCTGCGCCGTCTCCGGTCCAGTTTGACGTGATTAAAAAGAACAAAGACCTGACGCTGCACTCGGTCGATGCGCTGAACGTCGGCTATCTGGCGTTTAACACCGAGAAAAAGCCGTTCGATAACGTGCTGGTGCGCCAGGCGCTGAACTACGCGACCGACAAGAAGGCCATCGTTAATGCGGTCTTTATGGGATCTGGCACGGTGGCAAAATCGCCGATCCCGCCAAATATGCTGGGCTTTAATAAAGACCTGAAGGACTACGGCTACGATCCTGAAAAAGCGAAAGCGCTGCTGAAGCAGGCGGGTCTGGAGAAGGGGGCGGAAGTCACGCTGTGGTCAATGCCGGTTCAGCGTCCGTATAACCCTAACTCGCGTCGTATCGCGGAGATGATCCAGAGCGACTGGGCGAAAGTCGGCGTGAAGGCCAAAATCGTCTCTTACGAGTGGGGGGAATATCTCTCCGGAATGCGTAAAGGCGAACATGACTCCGCGCTGTTTGGCTGGATGTCCGATAACGGCGACCCGGATAACTTCGCCGACGTGCTGCTGGGCTGCAACAGCATTAAAACCGGATCAAACGCCGCGCGCTGGTGCGATAAGGGTTATGATGCTCTGGTGCAAAAAGCGAAGCTGACCAGCGATCCGGCCGAGCGTGCGAAACTGTACGGCCAGGCGCAGGAGATCTTCTACCAGCAGGCGCCGTGGATCGCACTGGCAAACGGCAAAACGTTTTACGCGACCCGCAGCAACGTGACCGGATACAGCGTGAGCCTGATGGGCAGCGACTTCTCCAAAGCGAAACTGAACTAGTTTGTTGCCCGGTGGCGCTGCGCTTACCGGGCCTACGGTTCCCCTTTAGGCCGGATAAGGCGTAGCCGCCACCCGGCAATTAACAAGGAGTGACAATGTCACATTTAAATGAAGTTACCGCCCGTGTGGATGCCGCCATTGAAGAGAGCGTGATTACCCACATGAATGAACTGCTGATTGAACTGAGCGATGATGCCGATCTCAGCCGTGAAGATCGCTATACCCAGCAGCAGCGTCTGCGTACCGCGATTTCACACCACGGCAAGCAGCATAAGGAGGAGATGGACGCGCGTGAAGAACAGCTGACCAAAGGCGGTACCATACTGTAATAGTCAAAACTGGCGTCGCGCCACCAGCCAGGCCCCCACGACCAGCATCACCGCGCCGCACGCCGGGCCTACCAGGGCGCGCAGCGGAACGCCGTGGCTCCTCAGTACGTCCAGAACCAGCCCGCCTATGAGCTGGCTTGCCACCAGCACGGCGATGGTCGTCGCCGCGCCCACGTTCTGGTAGCCGCTAATGCTGGCAAATACAAAAAACGACCCCAACAGCCCCGGGATCAGCGTCCACCAGCGCACCGTTGCGGCCAGCTCGCTGAATCCGGCGACGCCCTGCTTCAGTAGCAGAATACTGACAAACAGCACAATGCCGACCAGGGAGTTCAGCAGCATCGCGATAAGAATGGTGGAGGAGGACTGGGTGATACGCACCATTAAGGTGTTTTGCACCACCAGACCGATCCCCGCCGCCACCAGAAACGCCAGCGTCAGTGACTGATTCATGGGATAGCGTCCGGATCGCTGCGCTCGTCCAGCTGAAGCTGCATAAAGGTTAAGTCCAGCCAGCGGCCAAACTTGGTGCCCACCTGAGGCATCTGCCCCGTGGTGACAAAACCGAGCGTTTCGTGGAGGTGAATTGAGGCCTTATTTTGCGCCTCAATGCCGGCCACCATCACGTGTTTGCCGATGATGCGAGCCTCGTTAATCAGCGCCTTCATCAGCGTGCGGCCAATCCCTTTGCCCTGATGGGCCGGGTGGACGTAGACCGAGTGCTCAACCGTATGACGGAAGCCGTCGAAGGCGCGCCAGTCGCCAAAAGAGGCGTAGCCGGTGATAACACCGTCTTCTTCACTGACCAGAACCGGGTAACCCGCGAGCGTGCGGGCCTCAAACCACGCGATTCGGTTATCGGTATCGACGGTTTTATCGTTCCAGATTGCGGCAGTATGCAGTACCGCGTGGTTGTAGATCTCTCCTATCGCGGCGCAATCTTCCTTGCAGGCATGACGAACGATCATGATTAACCCTCTGTGTGTTGTTCACTATAGTATTACGTTATAGATACGATATTACACAACTGTTTCCTAAGAGCGCTACGTCATAAAGCCTGTTTTTTTGTTATTAGAACCCCATTGAAATGCCGTCCATACACTATAGTATGACGTCATGAGCACAATAACAGACACAATGAATCAACGCATTAGCGCCAGAATTCGCCTTGAACGCGAGTCTCGCGGATGG
Organism: Enterobacter sp. MG-EB028; assembly: GCF_056673305.1. Lineage (NCBI taxonomy): Bacteria > Pseudomonadati > Pseudomonadota > Gammaproteobacteria > Enterobacterales > Enterobacteriaceae > Enterobacter > Enterobacter sp. MG-EB028. The sequence continues at coordinate 2,570,753 of NZ_CP195079.1, read as the reverse complement.
TCTCTGAGCGAGCTGGCTGAGCGGGCAGGCGTTTCTCGCGCCATGATCCACAAAATAGAGCGTGGAGACAGTAGCCCGACGGCAACCCTTCTGGCACGCCTGTCCGGCGCGTTTGGGATCAGCATGTCAACGTTGATTGCCAGAGCCGAGATGCAGGAGGGAAAACTCCTGCGACTGGCAAACCAGCCCCTCTGGCGCGATCCCCAAACGCACTATCTTCGTCGCCACGTTTCCCCGCGTACCGATCTGCCTATCGACCTCGTCCAGATTGAACTGCCAGCGGGGAGCGACGTCCCGATGCCGGCGTCGTCCTACGCGCTGGCGCGTCAGTTGATCTGGCTGCAGTCCGGCGAGCTGGTATTTCAGGAGGGCGATACCCGCCACGAGATGAAGGCCGGAGACTGTCTGGAGCTGGGGCCGCCAAACGACTGCCGTTTCATCAATGAAACCAATGAAACCTGTATCTATCTTGTGGTCCGGCTTAACCAGTCTGCCTCGTAATGTTAAGGCGATAATGCCGATCGTGAGCCAGGCTGTAATGACATTTGTACCAGAAGGAGTTCCTGATGAATCAATCTGTTTCGCAAAATCGCCGCTGGGTGCTGGCCTCTCGTCCACAGGGTGCGCCGGTGGTGGAGAATTTTCGTCTGGAAGAGCAGCCTGTTCCTGCACCTCAGGCGGGGCAGCTGGTGCTTCGCACCGTCTGGCTGTCGTTGGATCCTTACATGCGGGGGCGCATGAGCGATGCGCCATCCTATTCTCCGCCGGTGGAGATTGGTGCGGTGATGGTGGGGGGAACGGTTAGCCGCGTTGAGCAGTCAAATCATCCCGACTTCAAAGCCGGGGAGTGGGTGCTGGGCTACAGCGGCTGGCAGGAGTATGAACTGTCAGACGGCAGCGGCCTGGTGAAGCTGGGCGAAAATCCGTCACATCCTTCCTGGGCGCTGGGCATTCTTGGGATGCCGGGCTTTACCGCCTATATGGGATTGCTGGATATCGGGCAGCCTAAAGCGGGCGAAACGCTGGTGGTGGCCGCGGCGACGGGCCCTGTGGGCGCGACCGTTGGGCAGATTGGCAAAATTAAAGGCTGCCGGGTGGTTGGCGTAGCCGGTGGGGCAGAAAAGTGCCGCCACGCCGTAGAGGTTCTCGGGTTTGACGAGTGTCTGGATCACCACGCGGCGGATTTCGCTGAGCAGCTGAAACGCGCCTGCCCGAAAGGCATTGATGTCTATTTTGAAAACGTCGGTGGGAAAGTGTTTGACGCCGTGCTGCCGCTGCTGAATACCTCCGCGCGCGTGCCGGTGTGTGGCCTGGTGAGCGGTTACAATGCAACGGGCCTGCCTGATGGGCCGGACCGTTTGCCGCTTCTGATGGGCACCATTCTGAAGAAACGCATTCGGATGCAGGGCTTTATCATCGCCCAGGACTACGGTCACCGCATTCATGAGTTTCAGGAAGAGATGGGGCGCTGGGTGCAGGAGGGCAAAATTCACTATCGTGAACAGGTGACGGAGGGGCTGGAGAACGCGCCTGAGGCGTTGATTGGCCTGCTGGAAGGAAAAAACTTCGGCAAAGTCGTGATTCACGTCGCGGGTGACAATAAATAAACAGCATTATGGCGGGGTTTCCCGCCATATTTATTTGTGAAGATACGATATATTGTCTTTAATTAACGGACATGGCTTTTCGCGCCATCATCCCGGATGAGCCCGAAACCGATAAAAAAATACATTTTGCATTTTTGGCTGTTTTACGTACTTCCCACCACCAGGCATGACGATACAGGATATATCGGACCAGCGTCGTTTTATTAAAACTGACGTTTATAAATAGCATTAAGTTTTAGCTACAGGAATTGAACATGCTTGATTTGGATCACTTAGAAAAAGCCCAAAGGATCAGTCTTACCATGCAAGTTGAACTCAGTTTGAAAGGAGCGTTAATTACGGGCTCCCTTAAACCTGGTGCACGACTGATTACGAAAGAGATCGCCGATAAATTAGGAACCAGCATTACCCCAGTACGCGAGGCGCTGCTGCGTCTGGTGTCAGCAGGGGCATTACATGCCACGCCAGCACAGGCATTTCTGGTGCCGGAGGTCACGCTGGACCGTTATAACGAAATCAACGCTATTCGCAAGCAGCTTGAGCCCATGGCGGTTGCCGCAGCCTGCCAGAATATGTCTGAACAAAAGCTGGAGACGTTGCGCAAATTGTCGGAAGCGTTTCATGAGGCCATGCGCAACGGAAACGTACAGCAGGCACTGCATGCGAATCGCGTTTTCCGCTTTACGCTTTACCAGTACGCGGAAATGCCCACGCTTAATGCCTTAATTGAACAGCTTTGGGTGCGCATCGGGCCGTGCATTAACTATCTGCACCAGGAGCTTAATGACATTAAAGAAGCGACGTATCACTATGACGAGTTGCTTTCAGCCCTGGAACGCCGGGATGTCGACGCCAGCCAGAAGGCAATAGAAAAGTTGATTGATGAAGCGAATACGCTTTTACAGCGACAATATTTTAACTGAGAGATTATTTAACAGAGCGACTATATACGCTATCCAATTATTTATATGGTGAATAACTCCTGATGGCATATTGCCATCAGGAGCGTTATTTTCTTTATAAAATAAACTTTACTTATTTCTTACTCGAATCGATAAGAGACAGACAGCCCTACGCCGTAGTTGCGGCCCGGCGCGGGCTCGTAATACCGCCCGTTGGATTCATTTACAATAACTGAGCCGACGTACTCTTTGTCGAACAGGTTATCTACGCGGCCAAAGACGTCCATCCCCCAGTTACCATAGTTGAATTTGTACCCGGTATTCAGCCCGACCACCGTGTACGACGGCGCTTTCGCCGTGTTCTCGTCGTCGGCCATGATATCGCTCATGTAGCGCACGTCCGAGCCCGCGTACCAGCCTTCTTCAGGCTGCCAGCCAAATGACGCGTAGCCCATATTGCGGGCAATGCCCGGCATGCGGTTGCCGTTACAGTCTGCGTCGCCGCAGACGTTGGTGCGGTAGGTGGCGTCCAGATAGGTCCACGCCATTTTCAGCTTCCAGTTTTCAGCAAACTGCTGATCGAGAGACACTTCGACTCCCTGACGACGGGTTTTCCCGGCATTTTTATAGCTTGTCCGGCCGCCAGCGCTGGCATCCACCACGATCTCGTCATCCGTATCGGTGCGGAACAGCGCTGCCGTCAGCAGGCCATTGCCGATGCGGGTTTTGCTGCCCACCTCATACGTGTTGTTGGTGGACGGCTTCAGGCCAATGTTCAGGCCGCCCTGGTTATCGGCGCGATAGGAGAGCTCGTTGATGGTTGGCGTTTCGAATCCACGTCCTGCGGCAGCGTAGAGGTTCCATGCGTCCGTCACCGCATACTTCACGGCGCCCGCCGGGAGCCACTTGTGATAGCTCGCATCACCGCTGTCGTCGCCGTTGCCCGGTGTAACGTAATGGTCGTTGGAATCAAACCAGACCGAGCTGTAACGCACGCCCGCATCGACGGAGAGTTTCTGCGTCAGCTGCCAGCGGGTCTGCAGGTAAGGGTCAACGTTCCACATCAGGTTACGTTCGTTCCGGCGTTTATCACCTTTCACGCCGTAGTCCGGCACCCCGTTGTTCATCACGAAGTTCTCGTACCCACGGCGGTCTTCACTCATGTTTTCATAGTTCAGACCGGTGGTGAAGGTGACCGGCACCAGCAGCTCGCCGCGGTGCGTCCAGCGGGTATCAACCCCCTGATAGTGACGCTGCATATCGATCACGCCGCCGGAGTGAGAAGGCCTCAGCTGCGGCTGGTAGGGAATCGACTGGTACTGCGTCATTTCACGCTCGCCGGCGTACATCATCACGCTGAGATCGTCCTGAGCACTAAGCTGTCGGTCATAGCGCAGCCCCGCCTGGGTCTGCTTGATGGTCTTGCGCGTGTTGTACTGATCGCCGCGCGGGGACTGACGCGGGTTATCCTGCCACTCCTGATAGCTCAGCCCGCCCGGATCGTTGGCCTTCATATCCACGCTGTTGAAAACCAGCGTCAGCTTGCTGGCGTCGTCAATGCGTACGCCCAGTTTGGCGTTAGCGAGATTCTTCCGCGCGCCGCTGTGGTCGCGGTAGCCTTTGGTGGTGAAGCGGGTGGTGGATACGGTGTAATCCACATCCCCCGCGTGGGTGCCGTCACCCATCGCGCCGGTGGCTTTCATGCCGTAGCGCCATGTCCCGTAACTGCCGTAATAGCTGCTGGCTTCAATGGTTGGCGGCTGCTGTCCGGTCTGGGTGTTGATGTTAATCACGCCGCCAGAGGCGTTGCCGTACAGGGCAGAGAAGGGGCCGCGCAGCACCTCAACGCTGTCAATGCTGGAGAGATCGATGTTGGAGGTCTGGCCCTGTCCGTCCGGCATGGTGGCAGGAATACCGTCGACATACATGCGGATGCCACGCACGCCAAACGTTGAGCGGGCGCCAAACCCGCGCATCGAAAGCTGGAGATCCTGAGCATAGTTCTGACGGTTCTGAATCTGTAGTCCCGGAACGCTGCCAAGCGATTCGGAGAGATTAATGCGTGGCGCGGCGTGGCGCATATCATCGCCATTCACGACGCTGACCGCCGCCGGGGTATCAAGCTCTGATACGGTTTGCGGCGCGGCGCTGACGATCATGGTCTGTTCCTCGGCGCTCATTGCACTCAGAGGTGCAAAAACAACGGGAACCAGCAGCAGCGGGAGAGATGCCTTACGGGCAGATATGATTTTCATGAGTAAAACCGGTTGTGATGTATAAACGAACCAAATGGAACATGTCCATACATGTTAAAGGTTTTGTAAATGTTTTGAAAACTATAACCGCACATTGCGTTAATGAAAGGCAATACGGAAAAGAAAAACTCCACATTCAGCTCATTAATGATTACTATTCTCATTATCAAAAGGCGATGCCATGACGTTGCCTGCCGGAAGTGATGTCAGCGGAAACCCCTCTTTTCAAAAAAGGAATTGTTATGTCTTTACGCCATCTGTGCTCGCCACGCCTGAGTACGTCTCTGCTGTCTGCCGCTTTACTGTTTGCCGGAACCTTCCAGGCGCATGCCGCCGAAGAGATGCTGCGTAAAGCGGTGGGTAAAGGTGCCTATGAAATGGCGGTCAGCCAGCAGGAGAACGCCCTGTGGGTTGCGACGTCGCAAAGCCGTAAACTCGACAAGGGTGGCGTTATCTACCGCCTCGATCCTGCCACGCTGGAGGTGACGCAGGCCATTCACAGCGATCTCAAACCGTTTGGCGCCACCCTCGACGGCGCGACGCAAACCCTGTGGCTGGGTAACACGATCAACGGCGCGGTGACGGCCATTGATGCGAAAACGGGCGACGTGAAAGGGCGTTTGGTGCTTGATAGCCGTCAGCGCAGTGAAACCGTCAAGCCGCTGCAGCCGCGCCAGTTGGTGGCAGATGATGCGAGCAACACGATTTACATCACCGGTGTCGGCAAAGAGAGCGTGATTTGGGTCGTGGATGGCGCAACGCTGAAGCTGAAAGAGACCATTGCCAATACCGGCACATACAGCACCGGTCTGGCGCTGGATGCTAAAGCGAAACGCCTGTATACCACCAATGCTGACGGCGAACTCGTCACCATTGATACCGCCACCAATAAAATCCTGAGCCGTAAAAAAGTGCAGGACGACGGTAAAGAGCACTTCTACCTGAACCTGAGCCTCGACACCGCCGGCCAGCGCGCGTTCCTGACCGATTCAAAACAACCGGAAGTGCTGGTGGTGAGCCTGAAAGACGGCAGTGTGATCGAGAAAATCGCCGCGCCGGAGTCCCTGGCGGTCCTGTTTAACCCGGCTCGCAATGAAGCCTACGTGACGCATCGTGAGGCCGGTAAGGTGAGCGTGATTGACGCGAAAACCTACAAAGTAACGAAAACGTTCGATACGCCGGTCTACCCGAACAGCCTGGCGCTATCGGCGGATGGCAAAACGCTCTACGTGACGGTGAAGCAGAAATCTACCCGTCAGCAGGAAGCGACCCAGCCTGACGACGTGGTGCGTATCGCGCTGTGATATAAAAAAGGGAAGGCAGATGCCTTCCCTTTTTAATGCTTAATTGGTGCTTAACGCGAGGTCTCTTCCACCAGCGGCGCGTCGTGTTTTTCATCATCTGGATGAACCGGCGCGGTGCTGTGAATTTCGTGAACGCGCTTACGCACGCCAAACCAGCCAGCGATCAGCAGCACGGCCAGCAGCGGGATGGTGGCGATGGTGTAGGTACCGTTCGGGTAGTCGAACGCCATCAGAACCAGCACGCTGAACAGGAAGAGCAGGGCGAGCCAGGAGGTCACCGGGGCGCCCGGCAGCTTAAAGCTGACGTCAGCGGCTTTGCCTTCTTTAATGGCTTTACGCAGACGCATCTGGCAGACCACGATGAAGCCCCAGGAGGCGATAATCCCGAGTGCGGCCACGTTCAGCACGATCTCGAAGACCTGAGACGGCACCAGGTAGTTCAGGAACACCCCGAAGACGTACACCACCAGCGTAGCCAGAATGCCGGCGTACGGTACGTGCTGCTTGCTCATTTTCGACATGAACTTCGGCGCGGAACCGCCCATGGACATGGAGCGCAGGATACGTCCTGTAGAGTAAAGGCCGGAGTTCAGGCTGGAGAGCGCCGCCGTCAGCACAACGATGTTCATGATGCTGCCCACGTAAGGCACGCCGAGCTTAGAGAAGAAGGTCACAAACGGGCTCTGACCGGCCTGATAGGCGTTCCACGGCAGCAGCAGAACTAGCAGCACCACGGAACCGACGTAGAACAGACCGATACGCCAGATCACGCTGTTAATGGCTTTTGGCACCATGGTTTGCGGGTCTTTACATTCACCCGCTGCGGTACCGACCAGCTCGATAGACGCAAAGGCAAACACCACGCCCTGAACCAGAACCAGCGCAGGCAGCAGGCCGTGCGGGAAGAATCCGCCGTTATCGGTTATCAGGTGGAAACCGGTGGCATTGCCATCCAGCGGCTTGCCGCTGCCGAGGAAGACCGTACCGACCACCAGGAAAATCACAATGGCGAGCACTTTTACCAGCGCAAACCAGAACTCCATCTCGGCGAACCACTTCACGCCGATCATGTTCATGGTGCCGACAATGGCCAGCGCGCCAAGGGCAAAGACCCACTGCGGCACGTCACCGAACGCGCCCCAGTAGTGCATATACAGCGCAACAGCGGTGATATCAACAATACCGGTCATCGCCCAGTTGACGAAGTACATCCAGCCGGCAACGTAGGCCGCTTTTTCACCGAGGAATTCTCGGGCGTAAGAGACGAAGCTTCCGCTGGAGGGGCGATGCAATACCAGTTCACCCAGCGCGCGAAGAATGAAGAAGGAGAAGATCCCGCACACCAGATAAACCAGTGCGAGAGCCGGGCCCGCCATCTGCAGACGTGCGCCAGCACCTAAAAACAGACCCGTACCGATAGCGCCGCCGATGGCGATCATTTGAACCTGACGGTTGCCCATCGCTTTGTGGTAGCCCTCTTCGTGGGAGTTTAACCAGCGACGTTTCGCAGCATGATGATCGGCTGCGCTTTTATTGCTTGTTTTCATTGAGTTACCTGTTTGCCTGTCTGAACCATTATCGTGATAGTCCTGCCTGGCAGAAAGCAATACAAACGATTGCTTCTGCGCAAACACATGCCGCCTTCCCAGTCATTCTGCGTATGGATAAGGCGAAACATGGCGAGGCATCCTACCTGCAATTCATAAGCGACGCAAAATATAACCGTGCCGAAAGTGATGCGCGTCGAAGGAAATCGTGTGGTCAGAGCAGACAAGGATTACAACGCGCTGAATCGTGGTGAGTTTTTAGACAAAACAAACAGTGAAGTGCTGCTTTAATCATCAGAAACCCTTAATAATTACGTTGAGGTAGAGCGCCAGGAGGCGGCGCTTCACTGGCGTTTCATTAACAAAACTAAAACGATATGATGCGATCCCTTTTCTTCAGCACGATCGGGCGAAACGGTGAAAATCAATATTATCGGTACCAGCGGAAGTGGAAAAAGTACGCTTGCCAGACGCATCGCGACGGAGCTGTCGCTCCCGTATATTGAGATGGACAGGTTGTACTGGCGCCCTGACTGGCAGGGCACACCGGATGAAGTGCTGCTAAATACGCTGGCGGATACGCTCGCTGCCACGCCCGGCTGGGTGCTTGACGGCAACTACAATCGCACGCGCCCGGTGAAGTGGCGTGATGTAGATGTGGTCGTGTGGGTGGACATCGGGTTTACCCGTACGCTCTGGCAGGCGGTCACGCGCGCGTTCACACGCGCATGGCACCAGCAGGAGCTTTGGCCCGGCACCGGAAACCGTGAAAGCTTTCGCCGCTCATTTTTCAGCCGGGAGTCCATCATCATCTGGACAATTAAAACCTGGCGCAGCAACCGCGAACGCTACGAAGCCGACATGAAAAACCCGCAGTACAGCCATATCAAGTTTGTCCGAATCACCCGTCGTCAGGAGGCGGATGCGCTGATTTCATCGCTGAAATCACACCCTTAGCAGGGTCATGTATATCTGATTTCCGGCAAACCAAATGTAAATTAATTGTTTCTCTGTGGTGAAATACGCCTTTAATAATGTCGACATGTTAAGTCAAACGAGAACGCAACATGTCATGGCGAATCAGCATTCTTGACAAAAGCCCCATCGCTGAAAACGAAACGGCAGCCGATGCACTGGCGCGCACCCTGACGCTGGCGCAGCAGGCAGAAAGTCTGGGCTATCACCGCTTCTGGATTGCCGAGCATCACAACACGCCACACCTTGCCAGCCCCTCGCCGGAACTGCTGATTGCCTGGATCCTTGGGCAAACCACGCGCATCCGCGTCGGTTCCGGCGGCGTGATGCTCCAGCACTACAGCCCCTATAAGGTAGCCGAGAATTTCAACCTGCTGGCCGCGCTGGCGCCCGGTCGCGTGGATCTCGGCGTCGGAAAAGCCCCCGGCGGGCTACCGCTCTCGACCCGCGCGCTGCAGCAGGGTCTGCATCAACAGGAAAAAGGCAGCTTTGCCGAACAGCTGGCCCAGCTCGATCGCTGGATCCGTCCTGAACGTCAGTCTGCGGATGAAGCCGTTCGCGCCACGCCGCTGCCGCCGGTTCCTGCTCAGGGCTTTTTGCTGGGCGCCAGCATCGAAAGCGCGCTGCTTGCCGCCTCGCTCAACTGGCACTTCGTCTTTGCCGCACATCTCAACGGTGACCCGGAACTGCTGCGAGACGTGGTAACGACCTGGCGTAAGAGCAGCACGCGGGACGTAATTGTGGCGGTACAGGCGATTGTCGCGCCGACGCAGGCCGAGGCAGACGCGCTGGCGCAAAAGGTCGAAGTGTGGGGCGTTGAGCTGGCAAACGGCCAGCGTGTCACCGTGGCCAGCGAAGAGCAGGCCTACGCCTTTGCGCGTCAGGCGGGAAGCGAGCCGGTTCGCATTGCCCGTCGGGCCCAGTCGCTGCTGGCGGGCACGGCTGAGTCGGTGCTGGAGCAGCTCAACGCGCTGCACCAGCAGTGGGGCATTGACGAATTCATCATCGACACGCCTGTCGCGGAGGGGGCAACGCGCGTCGCGTCGCTGCGTCTGCTTGCCGAGGCGCGTCTTAACAGGGAGGTCACCGTATGAGCTTTAGCGAACAGCTGATAGCCTGGCGCCGCGAGCTGCACCAGAACCCTGAGCTGTCCGGTCAGGAAGTGGAAACCACGGCACGCCTGCGCCAGTGGCTGACGAATGCCGGGATTACCCCACAACCTTACGACCTGTCGACCGGGCTGGTGGCGGAAATCGGCTCGGGCAACAAACTGATTGCGCTGCGGGCAGATATTGATGCTCTGCCGATTGAGGAGCGCAGCGGCGTGCCGTTTAGCTCGCAGCGTGCAGGCGTGATGCACGCCTGCGGACACGATATCCATACCAGCGTGATCCTCGGCGCCGCGTTAAAGCTAAAAGAGCGTGAAGCCTCGCTCAACGGCCGGGTGCGTATCCTCTTCCAGCCTGCCGAAGAGAACTTTGGCGGGGCGAAGAGCATGGTGCGGGCCGGTGCCCTGCGTGACGTCAGCGCGATTTTCGGCATGCACAATGAGCCCGGCCTGCCGGTCGGTGAGTTCGCCACCCGCGGCGGACCGTTTTATGCCAACGTCGACCGCTTCGTGATTCGCATCACCGGCAAAGGCGCGCACGCCGCGCGCCCGCACGAAGGCAACGACGCCATTGTGCTGGCGAGCCAGCTGGTGACGGCGCTGCAGAGCGTCGCCAGCCGCAACGTCAATACGCTGGATTCAGTGGTGCTGAGCGTGACGCGCATTGCTGGCGGAAATACCTGGAACGTGCTGCCGGAAAGCGTCGAGCTTGAAGGCACGCTGCGCACCCACCGCACGGAGGTGCAGCAGAACGTGAAGGCCCGCGTGGGCGAAATCGCCGCAGGGTTTGCCAGCGCCTTCAGCGCGCAGATTGATATTACCTGGTATGCCGGACCCACCGCGCTGGTGAACGACGAGCGCTGGGCCGATTTTGCCACCTCGGTTGCCCGCGAGGCGGGGTACGAAACCCGGCACGCGGAACTGCATATGGGCGGAGAAGATTTCGCGGTTTATCTGCAGTCTATTCCCGGGGCGTTTGTCAGCATCGGCAGTAATAGCCCGTTTGGTTTACACCATCCGGCATTTAATCCGGACGAAGCATTAATTGAGCCCGCTGCCCGCTATTTTGCACAGCTTGCGGAAAAAGCGCTGCAACACGTTTAATTCTGGAGAGGTAAATATGTCTGCACATCGTCAACTGCGGCTCGGGACCATTTTGCATGGTGCGTCCGGAAATATGTCTGCCTGGCGTCACCCTGAGGCCGTCGCCGATGCCAGTATTAATTTTAATTTCGTAAAAGAAACGGCATTAAAAGCGGAGGAGGGCAAACTCGATTTTTTGTTCGTTGCCGACGGCCTCTATATAAATGAGAAATCTATTCCGCACTTTTTAAACCGCTTTGAACCGTTAACGGTACTCTCCGCGCTGGCAAGCATCACTTCACGCCTGGGGCTGGTGGGAACCTTATCCACATCCTACAGCGAACCCTTTACCACGGCGCGCCAGTTCGCCAGCCTCGATCACCTGAGCAACGGCCGAGCGGGCTGGAACGTGGTGACTTCCCCGCTGGAAGGGTCAGCAAAGAACTTTTCCCGCGAAAAACACCCCGAGCATGCGCTGCGCTACCGCATTGCCGATGAGTATCTCGACGTGGTGAAAGGGCTGTGGGATTCCTGGGAGGGCGACGCCTTTGTGCGCAATAAAGAGAGCGGTCAATTCTTTGATTCGGCAAAATTGCATACCCTGGATCACCACGGGGATTTCTTCCAGGTCGCCGGGCCGCTGAATATTGGTCGTACGCCACAAGGGCGACCGATTGTCTTTCAGGCGGGCGCGTCGGACGACGGTAAAAAACTGGCGGCGAAACATGCTGATGCCATTTTTACCCATCACGAAACCTTAGAAGAAGCGAAAGCGTTTTATCGCGACGTGAAGCAGCAGCTGGAAACGAACGGCCGCCGCGCGTCAGATCTACATATTTTCCAGGGCGTCAGCGTGATAGTGGGGAAAGATGCCGATGACGTGGAAAAACAGTATCAAACCACGGCGGCGCTGGTATCGATTAACGATGCCCTCAACTACCTCGGCCGTTATTTTGAACATCACGATTTCAGCCAGTATCCGCTCGACGAGCCGTTCCCGGATATCGGCGACTTAGGCAAAAACAGCTTCCGCAGCACTACCGATGAAATTAAGCGTAATGCCCGCGAGCGCAGCTTAACCCTGCGTCAGGTGGCGCTTGAAGCCGCTTCGCCGCGCCCACGCTTTTCCGGCACGCCGGAGGAGGTGGCTGATGGTTTGCAGGCCTGGTTTGAAGGTTATGCCGCAGACGGCTTCATTATTCAGGGCGGTACGCCGGACACCTTCCCGCGCTTTGTTGACCAGGTGGTGCCCGTTTTACAGGCCCGTGGCTTGTTCCGCACCGACTATCCGGGCACCACGCTGCGCGAGAGCCTCGGCTTAGACCAACCAAAAAACCAGTTCACACAACAATAAAAGAGAACACCGCTATGCAGAAAACATCGCTTATTCTGGCGCTCGCGCTGGCCTTTACCCCTGCCGTCTGGGCAGAGAATGTGAATATTAACGGCACCGGCGTGAGCATCGAGGCCAACAAAACGCCGATCAACACCGCCAAAAACAGCGAGGCGGTGGCGCAGCTCCCGAAAGATTATCGCTTTGCCGTGCCGGGGAAATTTACCGTGGCGGTGGCGGGCCTTAATCAACCGCCGCTGACGGTATTTTCCGACGACAACAAAACGCTGCTCGGCAGTGAGGTTGACGTCGCCCGTCTGGTGGCCGACAGCCTCGGGCTGGAGCTGAACGTGGTGCCGACCTCGTGGGAAGATTGGCCGCTGGGGGTGGCATCGGGGAAATACGATGCGGCCATCAGCAACATTACCGTCACCAAAGCGCGCAAAGAGAAGTTTGATTTTGCCACCTACCGTAAGGACTCCCTCGGTTTCTACGTGAAATCGACCAGCCCGATCAAATCGCTTCAGAAAGCGGAGGACATTGCCGGGCTGCGGATTATCGTCGGTTCCGGCACCAACCAGGAGGCCATCCTGCTGGCGTGGAATGCCGAAAACCTGAAGAAGGGACTGAAGCCCTTTACCCCGATCTACACCAAAGACGACGCGGCACAAACGCTGGCGTTGCAGTCCGGGCGCGCGGATGCCTACTTTGGCCCGAACGTGATTGGTGCCTGGAAAGCGGCGCTGAACGGGAAAACCAGGCTGGTAGGTAGCGTCGACGGCGGCTGGCCGAAGGCGGCGCACATCGCGGTGACGCTGAAAAAAGGCAGCGGGCTGGTTGAGCCGGTGCAAACCGCGCTGAACGGCGTAATCAAAAACGGCGATTACGACAAAGTGCTCAACCGCTGGGGGGAAGGCGTTGAGCGCATTCCTCAGTCAGAAGTCAACCCGGCTGGCCTGGGCGATTAAGGAGGCGCTATGAGTGAACGATTTCGTGACGTGTCGCCGGAAGATGCCGAGCTTCAGCCCATCATCGAGGGGCTGTTCGGTGAATATGCCGCCCGCTACGGGGACTACTTCTCTAAAGACGCGGAAGTGGAACTCACCGAGTGGTACTTAGCACCGCAGGGGGTGTTTATCGTCCTGGAGCGCGACGGGAAGATTATCGCCACCGGCGCGTACAAGCCCTTCGACGAACGCACCGCGGAAATCAAACGCATCTGGACGGACAAAACCCTGCGCCAGCAGGGGCTTGCCGGGCGCGTGGTGCAGGAGCTGGAGCGCAGGGCGGTGCTGGCAGGGTACAGCCAGATCTATCTGACAACCGGTTTTCGCCAGCCGGAAGCGGTCAGGCTTTATCTTAGCCAGGGCTATCAGCCGCAGTTCGATCTGAACCGGGATCCGGAAGAGTACAGCCAGCCGCCCTTTGACGGTCGGCTGCGCTTCACTAAAACGCTGGTACGCGAAGCGTTCAGTAAAACCGCATGAGGAACGACGATGAGCAACGTTGAAACCATTAAGGTGGTCCCGGCGCGTTATCCGCTGCGGGCCGTCGGCGCCGCGGTGGCGCTGTTTGTCCTGGCCGTCGTGATTCAGTCCGTGGCCTTTAACCCGCGCTGGGAGTGGGCGGTGTTCGCCCGCTGGTTCTTTGACCCGGTGATCCTCGAAGGCGTAGGGCAGACCCTGCTCCTGATGCTGATCGGCACCGCGCTGAGCGTGGTGATTGGCGGCATGCTGGCTCTGGCGAGACTGTCCTCGTCATGGCTGCTGAGCAGCCTGGCGTGGGCCTACATCTGGCTGTTTCGCTCGCTGCCGCTGATCGTGGTGCTGATCATCCTGTACAACTTTTCCTATCTCTACGACACGCTCTCTCTCGGCGTGCCGTTCACCGGCATCACCTGGGGCAGGTTTGAGACCATTAACGTGCTGGGGCAGTTCTCCACCGCCGTGGTGGGGCTGACGCTGGTGCAGAGCGCCTATACCGCCGAGATCATTCGCGGGGGATTCCTCGGGGTCGATCACGGCCAGTATGAAGCCGCCGCCGCGCTGGGTCTCCCGGCCTGGCGCCGCACGGTGCGGATCATTTTGCCTCAGGCGCTGCGCACAATCCTGCCGTCGGGATTCAATGAAATCATCAGCCTCGCCAAGGGCACGGCGATGGTGTACGTCCTGGCGATGCCGGAGCTGTTCTATACCATCCAGATGATCTACAACCGCACGCAGGAGGTGATCCCGCTGCTGATGGTCGGGGCTGCCTGGTACCTGGTCATTACCACCGTCTTGTCCGCAATTCAGTATGTTGTCGAGCGCGGTCTGGCACGCAGCGAACGCCGCTCCGCCGTGAATCAGAACCGCGACACCCGCCGCGCCCGTTCCGTGACCACCACGCCAGCACAGGAGCCCGTCCATGCAAGCCTCTCCTGAAGGACACATCTCGATCACCGGCGTCAGCAAGTTTTTTGGCCGCCATAAGGCGCTCGACAACGTTTCGCTTGAGATCCCTCCCGGGTCAGTAACGGTGATCCTCGGGCCGTCCGGGTCGGGCAAATCGACGCTGCTGCGTACTATTAACCACCTGGAGCGCGTCGACGAAGGTTTTATCCAGATAGACGGGGATTACATCGGCTACCGTCGTCAGGGTGATAAGCTTTATGAGCTGAAGGAGAAGGAGATCCTCAGGCAGCGCGTTAACGTGGGCTACGTGTTCCAGAACTTCAATCTCTTCCCGCATCTTACGGTGCTGGAAAACCTGATAGAGGCGCCCATCGCGCATAAAAAGCTCGGCAAAAAAGAGGCGGTGGAAAGGGCGTACAGCCTGCTGGACGTGGTTGGGCTGCGGGATAAAGCCGATGCCTGGTCACGCCATCTTTCCGGCGGTCAGCAGCAGCGTATCGCCATTGCCCGCGCGCTGGCGCTGCGTCCCCGCGTGATGCTGTTTGACGAGCCCACCTCGGCGCTCGACCCTGAACTGGTCGGCGAAGTGCTGGACGTGATCAAAAAGCTCGCCCGTTCCGGCACCACGCTGGTGGTGGTCACCCATGAGATCGGCTTTGCCCGTGAAGTGGCGGATCAGGTGGTGTTTATGGTTGACGGGAAAATCGTTGAGCAGGGGAGCAGCGACGAGGTGTTGAACCGCCCATCGCACCCGCGAACGCGCCAGTTCCTCTCGAAAGTCTTATAAGGAGTGCCAATGAAATATGGGCTTCTGGCGGGGCTGATCTTCACAACGGCGAGCCACGCCAGCATTGATCTGAAAGCCAACGAGCAGCCGATGCCGGTGACGGTGGATCCGCAGGCCGTGGCGAAGATCCCCGCCAATTACAAATTCGTTGAGCCGGGTACGCTGACGGTCGCCATCTCGATGCTGAATTCTCCGCCGCTGGCGCTGCTGGCCAGCGATAACCGTACGCGCATCGGCAGCGATCCGGATATGGCCCGCCTGTTGGCGGGTAGCCTGGGGCTAAAGCTGAAGCTGGTGCCGACGGCGTGGGAAGACTGGCCGCTGGGGATCGCCTCCGGGCGCTACGACGTGGCGCTGGTGAACATTGCGGTGACCGAGCAGCGTAAAGAGAAGTTTGATTTTGCGACCTACCGCGTCGATTCTCTGGCGTTTTCGGTGAAATCCACCAGCGAGATCCAGTCAATCAAAAGCGCGGAAGATCTGGCCGGGAAAAAGGTGATTGTCGGCTCCGGCACGAATCAGGAGCGCATTCTGCTGGGCTGGAACGAAGAGAACAAAAAGGCGGGGCGGACGCCCGCGCTGCCGGTTTATCTCCACGACGATGCCTCGGGCAATCTCTATATCCAGTCCGGCAGAGCGGATGTGTTCTTTGGCCCTCAGTCGGTTTCAGCTTACAAAGCAGCGCTTACGGGCAAAACCCGCGTGGTCGGTTTAGGGCCAAAAAAAGCCTATGTTGCGACCACCACCAAAAAAGGTAATGAGCTGGTGTACGCGCTGCAGGCCGCGCTTGACGGCGCGATTAAGCGGGGAGATTACCAGAAGGTGCTGGCGCGCTGGGGCGAACAGGGGGAAGCGGTGACGCAGTCGGAGGTCAACCCGCCTGGGATAACCTACTAATGGTGCTCTATACCCAAAATAATTCGAGTTGCAGGAAGGCGGCAAGGGAACGAATCCCCGGGAGCGTACATAAGTACGTGACTGGGGTGAGTGAGTGCAGCCAACGCACCTGCAACTTGAAGTATAACGGGTATACACTTAGGGTTTTCATCCCGCAGGGGGCAACATGATTAAACTCTATGGCGTACCCGGCTGGGGCTCGGCGATCGGTGAAGCGATGCTCACCCTGGCTGATATCCCTTATCAGTTTGTGAACGTGGACGGGTTTGACCAGCCCGGCCCGCAGCGCGAGCTGCTGCAAAAGCTCAACCCGCTGTGTCAGGTGCCAACGCTGGCGCTGGAAAATGGCGCCATCATGACCGAAACTGCGGCAATTGCCCTGATGGTGCTCGACAGATGTCCCGATCTTTCTCCACCCGTGGGGCAGGCCGAACGTCAGCAGTTTCAGCGTCTGCTCATCTGGTTTGTGGCCAACGTCTATCCCACGTTTACGTATGCAGACTATCCCGAACGCTGGGTGCCGGATGCGCCGGAACAGCTGCAGAAAAACTGCATCGAATACCGGAAATCCCTCTACTTGTGGTTTGAAAGCCAGCTTAAGGCTACCCCGTTTGCGCTGGGGGAACGGCTGACGCTGCTGGACGTATATATTGCGGTGGCGCGCACCTGGGGGCCTCGGCATGACTGGTTTGCGGCAAACACACCCAGGTTTACGGCGATTGCGGATACGGTGTGTCAACTGCCGGAACTGCACAAGGTGTTAAAGGCCAACAACATAATCTGATAACGTGGAAGGCTCACACATAACAGGAAGCCTGCATATGCCACACGTAGATATCAAATGTTTTCCCCGCGATTTTAACGACGAGCAAAAAACCGCGCTGGCGGCAGATATCGCCGAGGTGATTATTCGCCATTTCAACAGCAAAGACAGTTCGGTATCGGTGGCGTTGAACCAGGTGAACCAGGAAGACTGGAAAGCCCAGGTCTGGGATACCGAAATAGGGCCGAAGCTGGACGAGTTAATTAAGAAGCCTGGGTATTCAATGTAATTTTTGGGGCCGGGTAGCGTCGTCTTACCCGGCTTCTCCTGACTCTCACACCCTCATTTCGCAAAAAACGATAAACGTGAGTTTTATCCGATCCGTTACACTTAACGTTTCTGACTGACATTTAATAAATCCTTAGGAAAGATCGACAACAGAATCAATTAAGGACAGCAACGTTAAAGGATAATTTTCTCATGACAAAATTACCCCGGTTTTCACCTGCCTTTTTCCACCCTCGATACTGGCTAAGCTGGACAGGCATCGCCGCGCTGTGGCTCATCATGCTGCTCCCTTATCCGCTACTGTTCAGAATCGGTCATGGCCTTGGTCGGCTGGCGATGCGCTTACTTCCTCGCCGCGTCGAGATTGCCCGCCGAAACCTGGAGCTTTGCTTTCCGCAGATGAAAGCAGAAGAGCGTGAATCTTTGCTGCAGCGTAATTTTGAATCCGTGGGGATGGGGGTAATCGAAACCGGCATGGCGTGGTTCTGGCCTGCATGGCGGGTGCGGAAATGCTTTACCGTGACGGGTTACGAGCACATGGAAAAAGCCAGGGCGCAGGGAAAGGGCGTGGTGCTGGTCGGGATGCATTTTCTGACGCTTGAGCTGGGCGCGCGGATATTTGGCATGCTCAACCCCGGTATTGGGGTGTATCGCCCTAACAATAATGCGCTCCTGGACTGGCTACAGACGCGCGGGCGTTTGCGCGCCAATAAAACCATGCTCGATCGCCATGATTTAAAGGGCATGATCCGCTCGCTGAAACAGAATGAGATTTTGTGGTACGCCCCGGATCATGACTATGGCAAAGCCAACAGCGTGTTTGCGCCGTTTTTTGCGGTTCCGGATGCCGCCACGACCGCTGGAAGCTATATGCTGGTCAAAAGCGCGAAACCTGCCGTGATTCCGTTCGTGCCGCGCCGCAGGGCGGACGGTACAGGATACGAGCTGATTATTCTGGAGGATATCAGCGAGGCGTTACAGGGCAGCGACAAAGTCGCCGTGGCGACGCAGATGAACAGGGCGATTGAGCGCGCCGTGCTGATGGCACCTGAACAATATATGTGGCTGCACCGTCGCTTCAAAACGCGTCCTGAAGGCGTACCTGACCGGTATGCCCGCCGGAAACAGACGGCAACACGTGGTGATCTTCTCTCCGCCAGCGATTTTTCTGACCACTCGGGCGTTCAGCACTAAAAGCGTGCCGTTTGCGCAGAGCGCCACGCTGCAGAAGGTTTGGATTAGGTAACCTGACAGGGGAAGCAGGGGGCACACCGCCCGGCTTACCCCTCTGTTGACGGCACAATCTGAACCTGGCTTCGCATGACCTCATGACCCTGCGCATTCACATACCCAATGCGCACCGGTTCACCACTCGCTTTATCCACCAGCGTGATATGCGGTGCGGTGTGTAAAACATGCAGGTGTCCCCACTCCATCAGAGATAGCAGCACCGGGGCAAGAGCGCGGCTTTTGTCGGTAAGCTGGTATTCATACCGTTCCCGCGCTCCTTCTTCCCGGTAAGGTCTTCGGGAAAGCAACCCCAGCTCCGTCATCAACTTTAAGCGCGTTGCTAACGTCTGCTTAGTGATGCCGGTATGGTTGCGCATGGTCTCGAAGCGAGTGATGCCGTAAAAAGCCTCCCTCAAAATCAGCAAAATCCATTGATCGCCAATGATTTTTGCCCCTTCTGCGAGCCCGCACAGTTCGGGTGAGAGGTAAGGCAATGATTTATCTTTTGACACAGGGTGTTTTCCCTTCTAATCTGAGTATGATTTTTAGACCTTGATTATAGGGAGAATACAATGCCATTTGTGAATGTACAAACGATTAAAGGGATCATGAACGCCGAGCAAAAAAGTGAATTGCTGCGCCGAATGACGGACTTAATGGTGGAAATCGAGGGGAAAGGGGATCCGGCATTCCGGAATTCGGTCTGGATCCGTATTGATGAACACGAGCCGGAGCAATGGAGCCTGGGGGGATTACAGCCTACTGCTGAAATGATTGCGAAGAAATTCGCGTCGACGCAGTCGTCCTGATACGTTCGGGAGGCACATATTCCTCCCGGCGATAAGAGGTTTAATGAGCACGTAAAAGGATGTCCATCAGCCCCGGAAAGCGGGCATCCAGATCCTCTCTTCGCAATGAAATCATATTTTCTCGTCCCTGCGGACGCTGCCAGATGACCCCGCTGTCGCGTAGAACGCGCCAGTGATGGGTCATCGTGGACTTCACCACGTCGTCCGGGCGCAGCGCGTTACAGCTGAGTTCACTGCCATCGGCCAGCCGGCGGATAATCGACAGCCGGAGCGGGTTGCCGAGGGCAAACAGCACATTTTCCAGCAGTATTTGTACAGTTTCAGGGTGGTTTGGGATCATCGTTTTCCTGCGTTTGGCGTCAGATTGAGCTATATCAACAATAGGTCAACCGTTAAAAAATAGTTCGATAATACTCGTACAATAGGACTATTATAGCAAACGAACGAATGCACGACCATCCCGGTCGTCACAGACAAGTCATGAGACTTAAGGAAATATCATGCCCCGACCCATCCCTCTCGAACGTTATCGCAACATCGGTATCTCCGCGCATATCGATGCCGGTAAAACCACCACCACTGAGCGCATTCTGTTTTATACCGGGATGAGCCACAAGCTGGGTGAAGTACACGATGGCGCGGCAACCACTGACTGGATGGCGCAGGAGCAGGAGCGCGGGATCACGATTACCTCCGCGGCGGTCAGCTGCTTCTGGCCGGGTATGGACAGAGGGTTTGAACCGCACCGGATCAACATCATCGACACCCCGGGACACGTGGACTTCACCATTGAAGTGGAGCGTTCTATGCGCGTGCTCGACGGTGCCGTGATGGTGTATGACTCCGTGGGCGGCGTGCAGCCGCAGTCGGAAACCGTCTGGCGTCAGGCCAATAAATATCACGTTCCGCGACTGGCCTTCGTCAACAAAATGGACCGTCCGGGCGCCGATTTCTTCCGCGTCGTGCAGATGATGCAGGAACGCCTGAAGGCCAATCCGGTGCCGATTGTCATTCCGGTGGGTGCCGAAGACCATTTCACAGGCGTGGTGGACCTCATCAAGATGCGCACCATTCTGTGGGACGATGCGACGCAGGGCATGGTATTTACCTATGCGCCCGTGCCGGATGATTTAGTCAGCACCGCCAGAGAATGGCGGGAGAAAATGGTCTCTGCTGCGGCGGAAGCCAGCGACGATCTGATGGATAAATACCTGGAGACGGGCGATCTCGATGAAGCGGAAATCATCAGGGGACTGCGTATTCGCACCATCTCGGGCGAAATCCAGCCGATGCTGTGCGGCAGCGCATTCAAGAATAAAGGCGTACAGCGCATGCTCGATGCGGTGATTGAGCTGATGCCGTCGCCGCTGGACGTGCCTGCCATTGACGGCGTGGATGAAAAAGGGCAGCACGCGGAGCGTCACCCGAGCGATGATGAGCCGTTCTCGGCCCTGGCGTTCAAGCTGATGAGCGACCCGTACGTCGGGCAACTGACCTTTATCCGCGTGTATTCTGGCGTGCTACGCAAAGGCGACGCGGTGTATAACCCGGTGAAAGGGAAGAAAGAGCGCATCGGTCGTATCGTGCTGATGCATGCCAACGATCGCCATGAGGTGGACGAACTGCGCGCGGGCGATATCGCAGCATGCGTTGGGCTGAAGGACGTGACCACCGGAGATACGCTCACCGATCCGAACGCCGTCATCACGCTTGAGCGCATGGAGTTCCCGGACCCGGTTATCTCGCTGGCGATCGAGCCGAAAACCAAGGGCGATCAGGAGAAAATGGGGATCGCGCTCCAGCGTCTGGCGGCGGAAGATCCGTCGTTTCGCCTGCACACTGACGAAGAGTCCGGTCAGACGATTATCTCCGGGATGGGCGAGTTACACCTTGAGATCATCGTCGACCGCATGAAGCGTGAGTTTGGCGTCGAGGCGAATATTGGTCGTCCGCAGGTGACGTACCGCGAAACCCTGCGCAAGGCGGTGAAGGATATCGAAGGCAAATTTGTCCGGCAGTCCGGTGGTAAAGGGCAGTACGGCCATGTGGTCCTGAGCCTGGAGCCGCTGGAGCCCGGAAGTGGTTTTAAATTTGAAGATGCCACCAAGGGCGGTGTGGTGCCGCGCGAGTATATCCCGTCCGTTGAGAAAGGACTGCGTGAGGCGATGAACAGCGGCGTGCTGGCGGGCTATCCGGTTGTCGACGTCAAAGCGACGCTGACGTTTGGCTCGTACCACGACGTCGACTCCTCGGAGATGGCGTTTCGCATGGCGGCAATCCTCGGCTTTAAAGAGGGCGCCCGCAGAGCGGATCCGGTGATCCTTGAGCCGATCATGCACGTGGAGGTGGAAACACCGGAAGAGTACGCCGGTAACATCATGGGCGATCTCTCTTCCCGCCGTGGCATGGTGCAGGGGATGGCCGAGCAGTACGGAAGCCAGATTATTCGCGCTGACGTACCGCTGGCGGAGATGTTTGGATATGCCACGACATTGCGCTCGATGTCCCAGGGGCGCGCGACGTATACGATGGAGTTCCATCATTTTGCGGAAGCTCCGCGGAATGTTGCGGATGAGATTATTTCGCGGCGTGCGAAGAGTTAATTAATTGCACATGGTAGTCGTTTGGCTACCATGTGTTTTTTTCATTGTATAAAGTTTTTTAATATCAGCTTGTTACTTAATCAGCGTCGCCGAGCGAACTTTCCATTTCCCTTTTTCCTGAACGAGACAATCTGCTACCACGTGATCGTGTTTCTTTCCAAACGCGACATAGACGTTTGTACAAACGGCGTCAAAATCAGAGTGCAGGACGGTTATCTGATTCCAGTCCTCATCCCAATCCTGCGATTTGATGAACATATCCGCGTCGGGCATATCTTTTTCGTTACTGTCGCCTGAATACAATTCTTTTATTGCTGCAATTGTCCCTGAGGCAACGTATTCATTCATAATGTCTGGATTGAGTACGGGCGGTTTGTTCTGCTCTAACTGCGCGATATACCATTGATTGAATTTAAGCGCCGTCTGGCCCGGTGAAGAGATGCTATCTGCTATCGCGAATGGAGACAGGGTGAAAAGTAAAAAGAAGAGTGGCTTCATTAGTCATGCCTGAACAGTTCGTAATGAGGTTGTATGTTGCGGTAAGCCTGCCCTGGGTACATGGTGCGTTGAACAAAATCGCTAATCCACTGCTGACCATCGTATATGCAAACGTGACCGCTATCATGACCCACTATATTCTGAATAACCGCCACGTCCCCTGCATGAGGTTGATCGTATATCAGGCGGAAGCCAGCATTGACCAATGTGCGCCCCATGTCTTTTGCCAGACGCGTATTGGGGATTTTTAATCTTCCACCCGTTCTGATCGCTTCGGTGACGTAGTGAGCACAATACCCCGTGCTCTTCGGTTGGGCGTGTGATTTAGCATATAAGATTGCGCCATCTTTATTCCATGTCATTGATATTTCCTTAACGCGAGAGTGCTAATGCAGCAACTCTGGAAATATCCTCCGTTTTACAACGCAATAGTAAACATAAAATGCCATAGAAATTTACTATAATTCAGTAGGATATAATTTAGGAAATCAATCCAGCGCCTTCACCATTTTCCCGCTCGCCACAAACGTCCCCGCCCCAAGATGGTGCAGGGTATTCAGCTTATCCCCGTCAAACTGCCAGCGCCCGGCGACAAACGCGCGGTCATCGGCCGCCGCGGAAACCACTTCGCCAAACAGCGTATCGTATTTCTCTGCCGCGGAAGTGGCGGGTAATAACCGGCACTCCATCCACGCCAGACATTTTTCTTCAATGACCGGCAGGCCAAGTTCAGGACCGTTCACGACCGGGATCCCGTAGCAGTTGAATTTGTCCTCGTCGCGCCCGCTGACGCTACCGACCGCGTATGTCCAGTTGGCCGCCGCCACGCCGGGGATGACGATGCCAAACTT
Source organism: Enterobacter sp. MG-EB028 (assembly GCF_056673305.1). Taxonomy (NCBI): domain Bacteria; kingdom Pseudomonadati; phylum Pseudomonadota; class Gammaproteobacteria; order Enterobacterales; family Enterobacteriaceae; genus Enterobacter; species Enterobacter sp. MG-EB028. The sequence goes on along the minus strand of NZ_CP195079.1, from coordinate 2,547,520 downwards.
TCCGCTGCGCTCGATCAGCTCGCGTGACCAGGTGCTTTTATCCACGACTATCGCGATGCGCGGCGGTTCAAACTCAACGGGCATTGACCATGCGGCGGCCATCACGTTGCGTCTGTCGAGGGTTTCATCCCGACTGGTGATAAGCACGGTGGGGCCGTGGTTGAGCAGACGGCTGGCATGGCGTAATTCAACAGGGCGAAAATGGCTCATAGGGTCTCCTCATCTACACCGATGAGTATGGCGAAAAAGCACGTAAATCAAAGTGACTGTGTAAAATTAGTTTATAAACAGAACATCACAATCAAAGGAAACTGATGTATGTCCCCATTTCTAACCGCCTATTTCGACCGCATCGGCTGGGCGCAACCGACACGGGTGGATATCGATACCCTGCGCGCGCTGCATTTACACCACAACTGTGCAATCCCTTTTGAGAATATTGATGTTGTTCTGCCGCGCGAAATCCACCTTGAAGATCAATGTCTGGTGGACAAGCTGGTGACGGCGCGACGCGGGGGATATTGCTTTGAGCAAAACGGTCTTTTTGAGCGCGTCTTGCGTGAAGTCGGGTTTACCGTGCGCAGCGTGCTGGGGCGGGTCGTGCTGGCAAATCCGCCGCAAATGCCGCCGCGCACGCATCGCCTGCTGCTGGTCGAGCTGAACGGCGAGCGCTGGATTGCCGACGTGGGGTTTGGCGGACAGACGCTGACGGCGCCGATTCGTCTGCTTGCCAACGAGGAGCAGGAGACCCCGCACGGGCTGTACCGTCTGCTGAGCGAGGGCAACGACTGGGTGCTGCAGTTCCGCCACCACGAACACTGGCAGTCGATGTACCATTTTGACCTGACGATGCAATATTTCAGCGATTACGTGATGGGAAACTTCTGGTCGGCGCACTGGCCGCAGTCCCATTTCCGTCATCATCTGTTGATGTGTCGCCACCTGCCGGACGGCGGCAAGCTGACGCTGACCAACTTCAACTTCACCCACTGGCAGAACGGGCACGTGGAGGAGCAGATCCATTTACCGGATGCCGGGGCGCTGTATCAGCTGATGCAGGAGCGCTTCGGGCTGGGCGTTGACGATCCGAAGCACGGTTTTTCACTGGCGGAGTTAACGGCGGTGATGGCAGGGTTCGAAACTCACGGGAAATAGCCTCCTCGCTATCGGCCGCGAAACTCGCGCCGATAGCGAGATGGCGAGGTGTTAAGCAGCTTGTGAAAGTGACGGCGTAAGGACGTTGTTGAGGGAAAACCGACACGCTCGGCAATGTCATCCACAGGCTGGTCGGTTTTTTCGAGATAGCGTTGTGCGACGATAATGCGCTGGTTTAGCAGCCAGCGCGAAAAACTCTCACCGGTGGTTTGCTGAAAACGCCGGGTAAAGCTGCGACGGCTCATGCAGGCCTTTTCCGCCACGCAGTCCAGCGTGAGCGCAAGCTGGAGGTTTTTCGTCGCCCAGGCTAGCGCGTCGGTAAAGTTATCTCCACAACGCGTGTTCTGAACCGGCAGTTCTACGTATTGACGTTGTCCACCCTGGCGATGGGGCGGCACCACCAGCAACCGCGCTACGCTATTTGCCACTTCCGCACCCCAGGCCTTACGCACCAGATGCAGGCAACAGTCGATACTGGCCGCCGTGCCCGCAGAAGTGACAACGTCACCATTATCGATATAAAGAACGTCTTTATCCATTTGCACAGAGGGATAGAGACGCTGAAAATCAGCCGCCCATCGCCAGTGCGTCGTCGCAGGGCGATGTTCCAGTAACCCGGCGGCGGCAACCACAAACGCGCCCATACACAAACCCACAATACGCGAACCCGCGGCATGTGCTTTTTGCAGGGCTTGCAGGAGATCGGGGGCCGGGGCATGCTCGGGACTGTCCCAGCTTGGGACGATCACCATATCCATTCCGGCCAGCTCATCAAGCCCACGCTCGACAACGATAGAGAATCCGGCATTGGTTTTAAGCGCGCCGGGCATGGTGGCGCAAACGACCAACTGACAAAGGGGCTCGCCTTGTGGCGTTAGCGCTTTCTCAAATACGGCATAGGGCACCGAAAGGTGAAAAGGGATAATGCCATCAAATACCACAATACCAATTTTAAGCGTCATAAAAGCCTCCATGTGCCAGCCAGTATAGAAGCCTGGCTGGTGACAGGGAGCAAGTCCGGTCTTATTTTGTGACCGGCAATGCCATAACGTCTTTGGTAGTCATTACCTCAGCAAATACATCGGACACACCGGCTAATGCCGCCCGCTGAAGCGTTTTGTGATCCACCACGCCACCCTGACCGTCATCCAGATCGCGTGTTGCCGTTGCATCGTCAGGAATAATCACGCTGTAACCCAGCGGTACAGCATCACGCGCGGTGGACGAAATGCACATATGCGTCATCAGGCCAATCACAATCACCTTTTTAATCCCTTTTTTCTTTAATTGCGCATCCAGATCGGTGCCAACAAAAGAGCTCGGGGTCGCTTTGGTGATAATGGCGTCTTGCGCAGAAGGCTGCAGATCTTTATGGAACTGCGCATAGATAGATCCCTCGGCAAACAGTGGACTGTCTTTCGGCCCCATATGACGAACGAAGTAGACCGGCATCCCCTTTTGGTGGGCATAGCTAACCAGCTTTTGACTATTCTTCAGTACCTTATCACCATCAGGGATCACCATCTGACCACGAAAATCTTTACCTGCGTAATATTCGTTTTGGATATCCACCACGATTAACGCAGTTTGTGAGGCGGATAAAGACGAAGTCGCCGTTGCGCCCGTCATTGCACGAATGGTTTTGGTATTCATGCGGGTTGTCTCCTGTGCGGTAGCCTCAGTGGAAAATGCGCTCATCATGCCGATTAGCAATGCTGTACGAAAAAATGGTTTCATCACGCGAACTCCTTCTGTGTTGTGTTCGGGAGCCATTATTTCTCACTGTCGCTAACGGTATGAGTCACCTGGAGAACCAATAACGATACTTTTGGGCCATTATGAGACGGCATATCTAACGGGTTCAATCAGCGGACGATTGACCAGAACGTGGTTTTTATCGGTCGGCATCGCCTTCCCGGGCCTACACTAGCTTGAACGCAGGTCGGGTAAGGCGAAGCCGCCACCCGACAAAATCAACGGCGCGATCTCACCACCTGATACCGCCGGGTAAAGTACTCAAACGGCGCGCTCCACACGTGCACCAGGCGGGTGAACGGGAAGATAAGGAAGATCGTCATCCCCAGCACCAGATGAACGCGGAAGATCGGCGCAACGCCGCTCAGCATCTCCGATGAGCCCCCCTTAAACGTCACGATCCCCTGCGCCCAGCCGACCAGCTTCATCATCTCGCTTCCGTCAGGGTACTGGGCGGAGAAAGGAATGGTTGAAAGCCCGAGGATGCACTGGATCAGCAGGATACTCATGATAATGATATCCGGCGTAGTGGACGTGGCGCGCACCCGCTGGTTGAACAGGCGGCGGTAAAGCAGCATTGACCCGCCAATCAGCGTCAGCACGCCGCAAATCCCGCCCGCAATCATGGCTAGCTGCTGCTTAACCGCGACGGGTAAAAACCAGGCGTACATCCAGTGCGGGGTTAACATGCCGAACAGGTGCCCGAAGAAGATCCCCAGAATCCCGATATGAAACAGGTTAGAGGCCCAGTTCATACCGCGCTTGCTGAGCATCTGGCTCGACGAGGCGCGCCAGGTGTACTGCCCGTAGTCGTAGCGCAGCCAACTGCCGAGGAAAAACACGGTGGCGCAGATGTACGGATAAATGTCATAGAAAAACACGTTCAGGTAATGGATCATTTTGGGCCTCCGGCGCTGACGTCCACGTACTGCGGAGCGACGTCCTGGCTAAAGCGTCGTTGATATTGCTGCATCGGCGAGCTGTCGCACGATGTGGCGTTGTCTTCGATAAACTTCACCTGTTCCTCTTCCCACACGGCGTCCAGCGCCTGGTGGGTATCATCCCGTTTTTCACCGGATACCTGTTTCGCCACGCTGTCGCTGGAGAGCCGCGTGCCCGCCAGCGTCAGCAGGGCATCAAACAGCTGATAGTGCGCCACGCCGCGCTGCTTCAGGCGGCCGCCAATCAGCGCCAGGATCGGCGCGACGTTCTGCAATCCTTCGCGCGCCTCTTCATCAGTAACGATGCTGAGGTACTCCAGGTAGAGCGGCAGATAGTCCGGCAATTCGCGGCAGTCCAGCTGTAGCCCGGCTTTCTCGTACTGGCTCATCAGGTCGACCATCGCCTGACCGCGATCGCGGGACTCGGCGTGAACGTGCTCGAACAGCAGCAGGGACGTTGCGCGCCCGCGTTCAAACACCTCGCACCATTCGGCCTGCTTATCCAGCAGCGGGGCGCTCAGGTGCTGCTGCGCAAACGGCAGCAGCATGGGCGCGTCCTGCTCAACCAGGGAAAGCGCCTCATCGCGGTTTTCCCACAGCAGCTCATCGGGATACTCAATCAGCAGCGCGATGATTTTAAGGATCTGCATTATTCTCCCTCCCCGTGTTCGCGCACCTCGGTGATGTTGATCGCGTCGATGCGGCTGCTGTTGAAGAGGTTGAATTTGGTGTCGGAGCCGTGGCAGCCGTCGCCAAAGGTGAAGCCGCAGCCGTTTTTCTCCGGGAAGGCGTCGCGCGCCATTTCGCGGTGGCTGGTCGGGATCACGAAGCGGTCTTCGTAGTTGGCGATGGCCAGATAGCGGTACATCTCCTCAACCTGCGCTTCGGTCAGGCCGACCTCTTCGATGGCGCGGGTATCGGTTACGCCTTCCACGGTCTGGGAGCGTTTGTAGTGACGCATCGCCATCATGCGCTTCAGGGCACGCAGCACCGGGCCGGTATCGCCCGCGCTGAGCATGTTTGCCAGGTACTGCACTGGAATACGCAGGCTTTCCACGGCAGGCAGGACGCCGTCACTCTGCGGCAGGCCGCCGGCGTCCGCGTAGGACTGAATCGGCGACAGCGGCGGCACGTACCAGACCATCGGCAGGGTGCGGTATTCCGGATGCAGCGGCAGGGCGAGCTTCCAGTCCATCGCCATTTTGTAGACCGGCGAACGCTGGGCGGCGTCAATCACGTTCTGCGGAATACCCTGTTTCAGCGCTTCCTCAATCACCGCCGGATCGTTCGGGTTGAGGAATACGTCACACTGGCGTTCGTACAGATCGGTTTCATGCTCGGTGCTTGCCGCCTCTTCAATGCGGTCCGCGTCGTACAGCAGCACGCCGAGATAGCGGATGCGCCCGACGCAGGTTTCCGAGCAGACGGTCGGCTGGCCGGACTCAATGCGCGGGTAGCAGAAGATGCATTTTTCTGACTTGCCGCTCTTCCAGTTGAAGTAGATTTTCTTGTACGGACAGCCGCTGATGCACAGGCGCCAGCCGCGGCATTTGTCCTGGTCGATCAGCACGATGCCGTCCTCTTCGCGCTTGTAAATTGCGCCGCTCGGGCAGGTGGCAACGCAGCTCGGGTTCAGACAGTGCTCGCACAGGCGCGGCAGGTACATCATGAAGGTGTTTTCGAACTGGCCGTACATCTCCTTCTGGATCTTCTGGAAGTTGCGGTCGCGGGCGCGTTTTTCAAACTCGCCGCCCAGCAGCTCCTCCCAGTTGGGGCCCCAGACGATTTTGTCCATCCGCTTGCCGTCAATCAGCGAGCGCGGGCGAGCGGTAGGGAGGTGATCCCCTTCCGGCGCGCGGTGCAGATCCTGATAGTCAAAGGTGAAGGGCTCGTAATAATCGTCTATCTGCGGCAGGACGGGGTTGGCGAAAATTTTCGACAGCACGCCCATTTTGCCGCCGAGGCGCGGCGTCAGCTTGCCGTGTATGCCGCGGATCCAGCCCCCTTGCCACTCCTCCTGATCTTCCCAGTTTTTCGGGTAGCCGATGCCCGGTTTGGTTTCGACGTTGTTAAACCACGCATACTCCATCCCTTCGCGCCCGGTCCAGACGTTCTTGCAGGTGACCGAGCAGGTGTGGCAGCCAATGCATTTATCGAGATTCAGAACCATGCCAACCTGTGAGCGTATCTTCATTTTTTCGCCTCCTGTACCTGATCCCGACCTTCGCCGTCCAGCCAGTTAATGTTTTTCATTTTGCGGATCATGATGAACTCGTCGCGGTTGGAGCCGACGGTGCCGTAATAGTTAAAGCTGTACGCCAGCTGGGCATAGCCGCCGATCATGTGCGTCGGTTTCGGGCAGACGCGGGTGACCGAGTTGTGGATCCCGCCGCGCCGTCCGGTCACTTCTGACCCCGGAATGTTCAGGATGCGCTCCTGGGCGTGGTACATCATGGTCATTCCCGGCGGCACGCGCTGGCTGACCACCGCGCGGGCGGTGAGGGCGCCGTTGGCGTTGAAGGCTTCGATCCAGTCGTTGTCCTCAATGCCCAGCTCGCGCGCGTCGGTTTCGCTGATCCAGACGATGGGGCCGCCGCGCGACAGGGTCTGCATCAGCAGGTTTTCGCTGTAGGTGGAGTGAATGCCCCATTTCTGGTGCGGCGTCAGGAAGTTGAGCGCTTTTTCCGGGAAGCCGTTCGGTGGGATCTCGCGCATATGGGTGACGCTGCGGGTGTCAATCGGTGGACGATAGGCCACCAGGCTCTCACCGAAGGCGCGCATCCAGGGATGATCCTGATACAGCTGCTGCCGACCAGAGAGGGTACGCCACGGGATCAGCTCGTGGACGTTGGTATAGCCCGCGTTGTAGGAGACATGCTCGCTTTCCAGGCCGGACCAGGTCGGGCTGGAGATGATTTTACGCGGCTGCGCCTGGATATCGCGGAAGCGGATCTTCTCGTCTTCCTTATTCAGCGCCAGGTGGGTGTGATCGCGCCCGGTCAGTTCCCCGAGCGCTTCCCAGGCCTTCACCGCCACCTGGCCGTTGGTTTCCGGCGCGAGGGCGAGGATCACCTCGGAGGCATCAATGGCGGTTTCAATACGCGGTCGGCCTTTCGCCGGGCCGTCGAGCTTGACGTAGTTGAGCTTGCCGAGGAAATCCACCTCGTTCTGGGTGTTCCACGATATGCCTTTTCCGCCGTTGCCGAGCGTGTCCATCAGCGGGCCGAGGGAGGTGAAGCGCTCCCAGGTTTCCGGGTAGTTACGTTCGACCACGGCGATGTTCGGAGCCGTTTTACCGGGGATCAGATCGCATTCCCCTTTGCGCCAGTCCTGAATATCAAACGGCTGCGACAGTTCCGCCGGGGAGTCGTGCTGTAACGGCTGCAACACCACGTCAGTTTCAGTGCCCAGGTGGCCGACGCAGACCTCGGAGAAAACTTTGGCGATGCCTTTGTAGATCTCCCAGTCGCTGCGCGATTCCCACGCCGGGTCGACGGCGGCCGAGAGCGGGTGAATAAACGGGTGCATGTCCGAGGTATTCATATCGTCTTTTTCATACCAGGTGGCGGTCGGCAGAACGATATCCGAGAACAGGCAGGTGCTGGACATACGGAAGTCGAGCGTTACCAGCAGGTCCAGCTTGCCCTCGATGGCGGCGGTTTGCCACTCCACTTCCTCAGGCTTCACGTCGTCCGTTGAGCCTAAATCCTCGCCCTGAATGCCGCTCTCGGTGCCGAGCAGGTATTTCAGCATGTACTCGTGGCCTTTCCCGGACGAGCCGAGCAGGTTAGAGCGCCAGACGAACAGGTTGCGTGGATGGTTCTTACCGTTGTCCGGCTGCTCGCAGGCGAAGCGGATATCGCCGGATTTTAACGCCTGAACGGTGTACTCCTGCGGCGTCATGCCTGCCGCATCCGCGCGGGCTTTTATGTGCAGCGGATTCAGGCTGAGCTGCGGCGCCGACGGCAGCCAGCCCATGCGCTCGGCGCGGACGTTGAAGTCGATCAAGTGTCCGGTGAATTTCGACGTATCTGCCAGCGGGGAGAGCAGTTCCTGCGCAGTCAGCTTCTCGTAGCGCCACTGGCTGGCGTGGTTGTAGAAGAAGGAGGTACTGTTCATCTGGCGCGGCGGGCGGTTCCAGTCCAGCGCGAAGGCCAGCGGCAGCCAGCCGGTTTGCGGGCGTAGCTTCTCCTGGCCCACATAGTGGGACCAGCCGCCGCCGCTCTGCCCGACGCAGCCGCAGAAGACCAGCATGTTGATCATCCCGCGGTAGTTCATGTCCATGTGGTACCAGTGGTTCACCCCGGCACCGAGGATGATCATTGAGCGACCGTGCGTTTTGTGCGCCGTGTCGGCAAACTCGCGGGCGATTTTTTCAATCAGCCAGGCGGGCACGCCGGTGATCTGCTCGCCCCAGGCGGGGGTATAAGCTTTGATCTGGTCATAGCCTTCTGCGGCGTTACTGTCTTCCAGGCCGCGATCGAGACCGTAGTTAGCCAGCACCAGATCGTAAACGCTGACCACGCGTTTCTCGCTGCCGTCGGCGAGCGTCAGGGTTTTGCTCGGCACGCGGCGCGTCAGCACCGGCTCCTGCTTCACGCTGCGGAAGTGCGGGTTTTCGTTGCCGCCAAAGTAGGGGAAGGCAACGTCCGCAACGCTATCGTGGGTAATGAGCAGCGAAAGCGTCAGTTCGGTTTCCTGGCCTGCGGCAAGCGATTCCAGGTTCCATTTGCCTTTTTCTCCCCAGCGGAAACCGATAGATCCGTTTGGCACCACCAGATCCCCGGCAATATTGAAGGCGACGGTCTTCCACTCTGGGTTATTAGTTTCCCCCAGCCCGTCGACAAGGTCCGAGGCGCGCAGCATCCGGCCCGGCACCACGCGACCGTCTGACTGCTCATCCAGCAGGACCAGCATCGGCATGTCGGTATAGCGGCGGCAGTAGTTAAGGAAGTAATCGCTCGGGTTATCGAGGTGGAACTCTTTGAGGATCACGTGGCCCATCGCCATGGCGAGGGCGCTGTCGGTGCCCTGTTTGGGGGCCAGCCACTGGTCGCTGAGCTTGGCGACCTCCGAGAAGTCCGGCGTAATGGCGACGGTCTTGGTGCCTTTGTAGCGCACCTCGGTAAAGAAGTGGGCGTCCGGAGTACGCGTTTGCGGCACGTTCGAGCCCCAGGCAATGATATAGCTGGAGTTGTACCAGTCGGCGGACTCCGGCACGTCGGTCTGCTCGCCCCAGGTCATCGGCGATGCAGGCGGCAGGTCACAGTACCAGTCGTAGAAGCTCAGGCAGGTGCCGCCCAGCAGGGAGAGATAGCGCGTGCCGGCGGCGTAGGAGACCATCGACATCGCCGGAATAGGCGAGAAACCGGCCACGCGATCCGGGCCGTAGTGTTTGATGGTCCAGACGTTGGCGGCGGCAATCAGCTGGTTTAGCTCTTTCCAGTTCGAGCGGATAAACCCGCCTTTACCGCGCGCCTTCCTGTAGCTCTGCGCCTTTTGCGGATCGTTTTGAATGGCATCCCAGGCGAGCACCGGATCGGTATGCTGCTCCAGCGCCTCGCGCCAGAGTTCAATCAGCCGGCGGCGCACCAGCGGGTATTTGAGACGGTTGGCGCTGTAGAGATACCACGAGTAGCTTGCGCCACGCGGGCAGCCGCGCGGCTCGTGGTTGGGCAGGTCAGGGCGGGTGCGGGGGTAATCGGTCTGCTGGGTTTCCCAGGTCACCAGGCCGTTTTTGACGTAAATCTTCCAGCTGCAGGAGCCGGTGCAGTTCACGCCGTGGGTGGAACGCACAATCTTGTCGAACTGCCAGCGCTGACGGTAGCTGTCCTCCCAGTCGCGGTTGGTGTGATACACCTGCCCGTGCCCATCGGCGAAACTGTCACCTTTTGTTTTGAAGTAACGGAAGCGGTCCAGCAGTTTGCTCATGACATTTCTCCTGCTTCGATAGCATGGCCGGAGAGTGCTGCATCACGCTCCGGCGAAGATGTAATTTTTATTTTTGTGAGGATTTGCGGCCGTACACCAGCCAGGTGACAAGCACGCAGACGATGTAAAACGCGAGGAAGACCTTCATGGCACCGACCGGCGACCCGGTCATCGCCAGCGAGGTGCCAAAGGCTTTGGGAATAAAGAACCCGCCAACGGCGCCGATGGCGGAGATAAAGCCCAGCGCGGCGGCGGTCTCCGTCACCGCTTCGTGCTGCGCCTGTTCGTCCGTGCCGCCCTGCTTTTTGACGCGGTCGAGGGTGATTTGGCGGAAAATAATCGCGATCATCTGGAAGGTCGAACCGCTGCCCAGCCCGGCGGTAAGGAACAGGCCCATAAACACCAGATAGAAGGCGACAAAGCTGCCGGAGCCAGAGCCGGGCAGGGTCAGGAAGATCAGGGCGCTAAAGAGGGCCATAAAGACGAAGTTAATCAGCGTGACCCGCACGCCGCCCAGCTTGTCAGAGATCATCCCGCCCGCTGAACGCGCCAGCGCGCCGATAAGTGGGCCAAAGAAGGCGAGGTGCAGGATGTTCACGTCCGGGAACTGGGTTTTTGACAGCATGGCAAAGCCCGCCGAGAAGCCGATAAAGGAGCCGAAGGTCGCCAGATAGAGCAGGCTTAGCAGCCAGAGGTGAAAGCGCTTCAGCACCGGCAGCTGGCTGGCGATGGAGGCTTTTGAACTGGCAATATCGTTCATGCCGAAAAATGCCGCAAGGGTTGCCAGCAGCAGCAGCGGCGCCCAGATCCAGGCCGCATTGGCCAGCCACATCGTCGAGCCGTCCTCCTGCGGCACGCCGTGCACGCCGAGGAAGGTAAACATCGGCAGGAAAATCACCAATGGCGCCACCAGCTGCATCACGCTGACGCCCAGGTTGCCCAGCCCGCCGTTGATGCCCAGCGCGCTGCCCTGTCTGGCTTTCGGGAAGAAGAAGCTGATGTTACCCATGCTGGATGCGAAGTTGGCTCCGGCAAAACCGCAGAGCAGCGCGATGATGATAAAAACCCAGTACGGGGTGGCCGTATTTTGAACGGCAATCCCCAGCCAGACGCAGGGAATAATCAGGATAACGGTACTCAATACCGTCCAGTAACGTCCGCCAAATATTGGCACCATAAACGAGTAGGGCACGCGTAATATCGCGCCGGAGAGCGAAGGTAATGCCGTTAGCATAAAAAGCTCATCGGTGGAGAAATTAAATCCGACTTTATTGAGGTTGACCGCAACGGCGCTAAATAGCATCCACACGCAAAACGCAAGGAGCAGACAAACCACAGAAATCCATAGGTTTCTTCGTGCGATATGTTTTCCTTTATTCTCCCAAAATTGCGCGTTTTCAGGTTTCCAGTTACTCAACAGATGCTGATTATTCTTTTCACTTTGTTGCGACATATCGCCCTCTTGCTTACCTTGACGGAGAGAAAAATGAAGTAAAAACAAAAAGATGGGTGGTTATGTATTATTGGGTTTTTAGGATGTTTTGGGATACATCTGAAAGGATAGATAAAAAAGCGAACCCCCGAGATTAGAATGGAAATAAGGGTTCGCTTAATGTGTTACTAATTGTAAATGTCGCGTAAATTAATACTCCTGAAGGAGTATTAAAACAATTCCAGCGTGATAAGTTTGTCGAGATGCTTATTAAACGCCGTATCGTCCATTTCAGGCATATTTAATACGGCGATCCCATCCAGGCCACAAACCAGCCCTATTAAACGCCAGGCGATATTTTCCGCCCGATCGCTAAGCGTGAACGCGCAGGCAGCCGCCCCGGCACGGATAATCGCCACGGTCTCCTGATGCCACATCTCCATGGTCAGGACATAAGCCGCTTTGATCTCGGGATCCCGGCTGGCGAGAATTTGGGCTTCCCGCCAGAGGCGAATGTAAGGTTCAAGGCCACCGTCGTCACTGCCGAGCATGCTGTGCAGCCGTTCCCGCCAGCTGGCGTTTTCGCCCACCACGTCGGCATCCAGCAGCTCGCGGATCACGCGCACAAACGCCAGCGATTTTAACTCGCCGCCGGAGGCAAAGTGGTGGTGGACCTGTCCGGTCGCGACGCCCGCTTCTGCGGCAATGCGCCGTACCGTCATAGCGGCCAGCCCCTCGCTCAGGGCCACACGCATCGCGGCCTGGAGGATTGCTTCCCGTCTCTCTTCCTTGTTCAAATACCGCATTTTTTTCTACCCTCAATAGGACCGAAACGAGTGTAACAAAAAGCTGGACATGCGTTCAACTTTACGTAGGATCGCATCCTGGACATGTGTCCATGTTTGAATAAAAAGGAAATTTATGTTTCGTCAGTGGTTAGCGTTAGTGATTATCGTGCTGGTGTATATCCCGGTGGCGATTGACGCGACGGTGCTGCACGTGGCGGCGCCGACATTGAGCATGACGCTGGGCGCCAGCGGCAATGAATTGCTGTGGATCATCGATATTTACTCGCTGGTAATGGCGGGAATGGTGCTGCCGATGGGCGCCCTGGGTGACCGCATCGGTTTTAAACGGCTATTGATGATCGGCAGCACGCTGTTTGGCCTGTCGTCGTTGGCGGCCGCGTTTGCCCCCTCTGCAGGGTGGCTGATAGCGGCGCGCGCCTCGCTGGCGATCGGTGCGGCAATGATCATCCCGGCTACGCTTGCGGGGATCCGCACGCTCTTTACCGACGCGAAAGATCGCAACATCGCGCTCGGCGTCTGGGCGGCGGTGGGTTCAGGCGGGGCGGCGTTTGGTCCGCTGATTGGCGGTATGCTGCTGGAGCACTTCTACTGGGGCTCGGTATTTTTGATCAACGTGCCGATCGTGCTTATCGTCGTTACCCTTGCCGCGCGCTTTGTCCCGCAGCAGGAAGGGCGCCCTGAGCAGCCGTTAAATATCAGCCATGCGATCATGCTGATTGTGGCCATTCTACTGCTGGTCTACAGCGCCAAAACTGCGTTAAAAGGCGTTCTGTCGCCGTGGCTTGTGGCGTGTACCTTGCTCACGGGGGCCGTGATGCTGTTTATTTTCGTGCGTATCCAGCTGCGCGCCCGCGTGCCGATGATCGACATGCGCCTGTTCTGTCACCGCATCATTTTAAGCGGCGTGGTGATGGCGATGACGGCGATGATCGCGCTGGTGGGCTTTGAACTGCTGATGGCGCAAGAGCTGCAGTTTGTCCACGGCTTTACGCCCTTCGAGGCGGGCATGTTCATGCTCCCGGTGATGGTGGCTAGCGGATTCAGCGGGCCGATCGCCGGTGTGCTGGTGGGCCGTCTGGGGCTGCGCATTGTCGCTGCGGGTGGTATGGGCCTCAGTGCGGTCAGCTTTATCGGTCTGTCGATGCTTGATTTCAGCACGCAGCAGTGGCCGGCGTGGGGCCTGATGGTGCTGCTGGGCTTTAGCGCCGCCAGCGCGCTTCTGGCCTCGACCTCGGCCATTATGGCGGCCGCGCCGAAAGAGAAAGCTGCCGCCGCAGGGGCCATTGAAACCATGTCCTATGAACTGGGCGCCGGGCTGGGGATCGCCATCTTTGGTCTGCTGTTGACCCGCAGCTTCTCCGCGTCAATTAATCTGCCGCAGGGGCTCAATGCATCGCTCGTCGACCAGGCTTCGTCATCCATAGGTGAGGCAATGAAGGTAGCGCAGGATCTGACGCCAACGCTGGCGGAGCCGGTGATTGAGGCGGCGAAAAGCGCGTTTATCACCTCGCACAGCGTGGCGCTGGGCAGCGCAGGAGGAATGCTGTTGCTGCTGGCCGTCGGGATCTGGTTTAGCCTGGCGAAGGTGCCGAAGCCGTAAAATGTGCCAGGTTGAGCTTACCGGGCCTGCGGGAGCGTTTTTGCAGGCCCGGTAAGGCGGCTTATGTGTCCTGCGCGGCGGCAAGCACGCTGTGCAGCAGCACGTTTGCCCCTTTCTCTGCCCACTCCGGCAGGATCTTCTCGGCTTCGTTGTGGCTGATACCCTTCACGCAGGGAATGAAGATAATGCTGGCAGGCGCGACTTTGCTGACGTAGCAGGCGTCGTGTCCCGCGCCAGAGACCATGGATTTCGACGAATAGCCTAGTTCCGCTACTGCTTTCTCCGTGCGGGCCAGGCATACGGCATCAAACGCAATCGGCGCGTAGTCAAAAATCCGTTCCACATCAGCCGTTACGCCCCGCGCGCTCAGGCTTTGCGCCGCCAGATGCAGCGCTGTCTCCATCGCTTCCAGCGCCTCCCGGGCAGGATGTCTGAACTCCACGCTGCACACCACGCGAGACGGCACCACGTTGCGCGAGTTTGGCGTAACCTGCGCCATACCGATCGTCGCGCGTCCGTCCGGTGCATGCCGATAGCCAATCTCTTCCACCTTCAGCGCCAGATCGGCAAATGCGGTTAACGCATCGCGGCGGCTGTGCATCGGCGTGGTGCCTGCATGGGCGGCGAATCCATCCAGCGTGAGGGTAAACCAGCGCTGGCCCATAGCCGCACGGACTAACCCGATATCGACGGCTTCATCTTCCAGGATCGGGCCCTGTTCGATGTGCAGTTCGTAGCAGGCGTGAACCGGAAACGCGCGGGCAGGGGCTTCCCCCCGGTAGCAGATGTTATCCAGCGCTTCCCCCACGGTGATGCCTTCGTTATCCGCGCGGGAATGCGCGTACGCTTCGCTAAACTGTCCCGCCCAGACCCCTGAAGCGAGCATGGCCGGTGCAAAGCGCGCGCCTTCTTCGTTAGTCCAGTTCACCAGCACAACGTCACGTTCAGTCTCAACGTGATAATCGTTAAGGGTTCGCAGCAGCTCCAGCCCGGCCAGCACGCCGTACACCCCGTCGTAGTTACCGCCCAGCGGCTGGGTATCCACATGTGAACCTGTCATGACCGGAGCAAGCTGCGGGTTTTTCCCGGCGCGGCGGATAAACATAGTGCCCATGCTGTCGATGTCGCAGGTGAAACCCGCGTCCAGCGCCCAGTCGCGCAGCAGGTTACGCGCAATGCGATCTTCCTCGCTCAGTGCCAGACGGGTCACGCCACCGGCGGGCGTGCCTCCGATCTGCGCCATCATCTCAAGGGTTGACCACAGCCGTTCGGCGTTAACGCGGATCATGTCTTGTCCTTACTGCTGCGGTAGCGGAAATCACAGCACGAACCGCCCTGCATGATGGTGGTCGTGCGGGTCAGCTTTACGTCAGGCGCATAGCCAACGATGAATTTTTCATCGCGCGCGCAGGAGAGCAGATGACCAATCTCGCCCAGCCCCATTTCGTGATACATCTCCGCGTAGCGGCAGCGGGTCACGTTGTAGTTGTACTGCTGGTCGTCGGCGTCGATCACCTTCACGTCAAGCGCGTTATCTTTTTCCCACAGATACTGCAGAGCGATGAAACTCTTGACGTCCGCGCCGTTGGGTTCTTTGCTGGCAAACGCTTTGCCTGCGTCAATCGCGGCCTGCTCGATAGCCTCGCCAATGACCGCCTGTGCGCGAGCTTTTCCTATCTCGCGCACCAGGATTTCATAAATTGGCTTAATAATTTCTGCTTCAATTTTGCGGCGGGCGAGAATGCCCAGCTCGTTATTATCACTCATCACATTGCCCTCACTGCGTTACTTCGCTTTTGCGCCACCCAGCACGGTCTGCGGCTGCCATTTGCCATCGACAACTTTGTAAACGGTGAAAGACGGCGATTTCAGGTTACCTTCTTTATCAAACGCGATCTGTCCGGTGACGCCGGCGTAGCTGATGGCGCGCAGGGCGGGCAGATAGTCGGACGGCTCAACGGAGTCTGCTTTTTCCATCGCCGCAACCAGCACGCGGGTAGCGTCATAGGCGAACGGGGCGTGCAGTTCGATATGGGTGTGGTAGCGTGACTGGTACGCCTGTTCGAACGCTTTACCGCCCGGCATCTGGTCTACCGGCAGACCCGGCTCCAGCGCGACCACGCCTTCGCCTTCTTTCTGCGCCAGCTGCAGGAACGTCTGGCTGACAAATCCGCCTGCGCCCATCAGGGTGGCGTTCATGCCCAGCTGTTTGATACGACGCGCCAGCGGTGCGGCCTGGCTGTCGACGCCGCCGAAGAAGATCAGATCGGCGTTTTTACTCCGGATAGCGGTCAGCACGGCGCTGAAGTCCACCGTTTTGTCATCCACATACTGACGATCGACAACCTTCACGCCCTGCGCTTCAAGCGATTTAATAAACTGGTCCGCCAGACCCTGACCAAAGGCGGTACGGTCGTCGATCACCGCAATGCGTTTGGCTTTCAGCGCGTTGACCGCGTACTGGCCGGCGAGCTGGCCGCCGTCATCGTCGTGGCCCATCACGCGGAAGCTGGTGTCAAAACCCTGTTTGGTATAGGCATGGCCGGTTGCGACCGGTGCCACCTGGGCGATGCCCGCATCGTGGTAAATGCGGGCCGCAGGAATGCTGGTGCCGGTGTTCCAGTGGCCGACCACACCTGCCACGCCGCTGTCGACAAGGCGCTGCGCGACGGCTACGGCAGTGCGCGGGTCTGACTGATCGTCTTCGGACTGCAGTTTGAAGGTTACCGCTTTGCCGCCGATGGTCGGGTGCTGCTTGTTGATGTCATCGATAGCCAGCTGCGCGCCGTTTTCCAGATCTTTACCGATACGGGCAGACGGGCCGGTGAGCGGGCCTGCCAGACCGATAACTACGGTTTCCCCTTCGGCGGCCCAGGCACCGGTAGAGGCAAAACTACCGAGCAGAATAGCGGCGCTGAGCGCACTGATTTTTACTGTTTTCATTGTATTTCCCTGATGTTGGCTGGTGTTGTTAAACAGGCATTTCGCCCAAATAAATCTGTGCAATCTGGTCGTCATTGAGCAGCGCTTTCGATTCGCCATGATGAACAATGCTGCCGCTGTCCATGACCCACGCGCTGTCGGTGACTTCCAGCGCGAGACGGGCGTTTTGTTCGATGAGAAGCAGGGCAACGCCGCGCTCGCGCAGGTCGGCGATGACGGAAAAAATGTTTTCTACCATCTTCGGCGCAAGGCCCATCGAGGGTTCGTCGAGGATCAACAGCCGCGGGTGACTGAGCAGGGCACGGTTAAGGGCCAGCAGCTGTTGCTCACCGCCGGACAGCAGGCCGGCAAGCTGATGCTGGCGTTCGCCCAGACGCGGGAAGCGCCCGAAAATATCGTTCATCTCGCGCTTAACGGTGACAGTGTCACGCCTGAGCCAGGCGCCCATCTGCAGATTTTCCAGTACCGTCATGCGGGAGAAGATCCCGCGTCCCTCCGGGACCATGACCAGCCCGTCGCGGAGCAGGGCTTCGGGGCTGTGTTTACGTACCGCTTTACCGCTGAATTCAATGCTGCCGCTAAAGCTTTCCAGCCCGGTAACGGCGCGCACGGTGGAGCTTTTCCCCGCGCCGTTAGCGCCGATCAGCGTAGCCTGTTCGCCCTCGTGAAGGGTAAAGGAGACATCGCGTACGGCCTGAATGCCGCCGTAATGCACGTCCAGACGTTCTACCTTCAGTAATTCAGACATGGGGGTTGCCTCCAAGCCAGGCGGCGATCACCGCCGGGTCGCGACGCACGCTTTCCGGCGTGCCGGTGGCGAGCGTTTTGCCGTAATCGAGCACCGTCAGGCGGTCGCAGATGCCCATCACCAGCTTGACGTCATGCTCAATCATCAGCAGGGTTTTACCGTCATCCCGGATACGGGTAAGTAGTTCGCCAAGCGCCACTTTTTCCGCCGCGTTCATCCCGGCGGCGGGTTCGTCCAGCGCCAGCAGCAGCGGTTCCGTTGCCAGCGCGCGGGCAATTTCGAGACGGCGCTGGTGACCATAGGCCAGATCGCGGGCGCGGTAGTGGGCGAACTTCGCAATACCGGTGTACTCCAGCCAGTGCCAGGCCAGCTCCCGGGTCTGCCTCTCTTCCTCGCGTGCACGTCTGTGGCGGCTCAGCGCGGCCCACAGACCGTTACGGGTGCGCACGTGGCGGCCCACCATCACGTTTTCCAGCACCGACATGTCGTTAAAGAGGCGCACGTTCTGAAAGGTGCGCGCAATCCCGGCGGCGGTAACGTTCTCAATGTGCTTCGGGAAATAGGGCTTATCGGCAATAGAAAACTCACCGCTGTCCGCCGGATAAAGCCCGGTGATCAGGTTAAAGCAGGTGGTTTTTCCCGCCCCGTTAGGGCCGATGAGTCCGTAGATCTCACCCTTATTTACGCAGAGCGAAACGTCGTCCACGGCGGTAAGGCCGCCGAAGCGTTTTGACATATTACGCACGGTTAACAGACTCATGTATTCACCTCTTTGTGGCGTACCGGCCAGATCCCAGAGGGGCGCACCAGCATGACCAGTACCAGCGCCAGGCCGTAGAAAAGCTGACGCAACACTTCCGGGTCAATCAGTACCGTGCCGAACAGCGCCTGCTGTATCGGGGCTGCCTGGCTGCGCAGCAGTTCCGGCAGGGCGGTAAGCAGTACCGCGCCGAGGATCACGCCGGGAATGTGCCCCATACCGCCCAGCACCACCATCGCCAGCACGGCAATGGATTCCTGTAAAGTGAAGGATTCCGGGGAGACAAAGCCCTGAAACGCGCCGAACAGGGCGCCCGCCACGCCACCAAAAGAGGCGCCCATCGCAAAGGCCAGCAGCTTGTAGTTACGCACGTTGATGCCCATCGCGCGGGCCACATCCTCGTCTTCACGGATGGCGTGCCAGGCACGACCAATACGGGAATGCTGCAGGCGCAGGCAGACAACAATAATCGCCACAATGACCAGCATCAGCAGGTAGTACCACAGCCACAGGGCAGGCACTTTAACGCCGAACCAGTGATAGACGCCGCTGAACTTCAGGCCGAACAGATTCAGCGTATCTACCCCAGTGATGCCCTTTGCACCATTGGTGATGTTCACCGGACGGTCGAGGTTACGCATCAGGATGCGGATAATTTCCCCAAATCCGAGGGTCACTATCGCCAGGTAGTCGCCACGCAGCTTCAGCGTGGGAGCACCCAGTAAAATGCCGCAGACTGCGGCAACAAGCGCAGCCAGCGGAATAATCAGCAGATATGATGTGTGCAGCCCGTCCGGGAACCAGACGCCGAGGAGAGGAAATACCTCCAGCAAATGTGGCGAGGCCATTAGCGCAGCGAGGTAAGCCCCGACCGCGTAAAAGGCGATAAACCCCATATCCAGCAGGCCGGTATAGCCCACCACAATATTGAGCCCCAGCGCCAGCATGATGTAGAGCAGGGCGAAGTCGATAACGCGCACCCAGTAGTTGCCGCCCAGCTGCGTGGCTACCATGGGGGCAACCAGCAGCGCAAGGCAGAACAGGCTCATGCCTGACCAGAATTTGCGCGTTGTTGCCGGGGTCTGGAGTTGAAGTGTTGTCATGGTATTCCTTACGCTCTGTGCGCCACGCGCTCGCCCAGCAGGCCAGCCGGACGGAAGACCAGCACCAGGATCAGCACCATAAAGGCAAAGACGTCCTGATAGTTGCTGCCAAATACGCCATCGGTTAGTTCACCAAGGTAACCTGCGCCCAGCGCTTCGATAATGCCGAGCAGGATGCCGCCAACCATTGCGCCACGAATGTTGCCAATGCCCCCCAGTACGGCGGCGGTAAAGGCTTTAATCCCGGGCAAAAAGCCCATTGAGAAGCTGGCGTTGCCGTAGTTGCTCGCCATCATCACGCCTGCCAGCGCGGCAAATACGCCACCAATGGCAAACGTCAGGGTAATAATGGCGTTTGGGTTAACCCCCATCAGCATTGCCACGCGTGGGTTTTCCGCAACGGCGCGCATGCCGCGCCCCAGGCGGGTGTATTCCACCAGCAGCCACAGCCCAGTCATTACCGCCAGCGCCAGGACAACGGTGACGATACCGGTGACGGTGATGATGGCGGGAGGATGCGCTTCGCTGCCGGATGTGACGGCGATAGGGTCCATCGGCAGGATCTGCGGGAACATCAGCGGGTTGCGCGTCCAGATAATCATCGCCAGGGTTTGCAGCAGGACGGAGACGCCGATACCCGAGATCAGCGGCGCCAGGCGCGGGGCGTTGCGCAGCCGGCGGTAGGCAAAGCGCTCAACGGCCATGGCCAGCAGGGCGCAGACGGCCATCGCAATCACAAGGGCAACACCAAGCTGCAACAGCAGCGGCATGTGCGGAAAGGTGGCGTTCAGGGCGTTAATGGCGGAAAGCGTGGTGAGCGCCCCGACCATCAGAATATCGCCGTGAGCGAAGTTAATAATGCGCAAGATGCCATACACCATGGTATAGCCCAGCGCGATCAGCGCGTAAATGCTTCCCAGCATCACGCCGTTGATCAGTTGTTGTATGAGTGTATCCAACGTTTGTACCCGCAAAGAGCTTCTTCTGCGGCTACCATCCGATAAATGAATTAAATTGTAAAATACACATATATTATTTCTTATGATAAACCGATATTGCTTTATCTTGATGATTTATATAAAGATAGTGTAAGCCTGTTTTTGGCGGATAAGCCTAAAGAAATCAATATATGAATAAAACAGAACAATTAGCGGATGCGTCTGCTTATGCAGACAGTCGCCTGGCAAACGATCCACCGCTTCGGGCCGTACGTGCCTTTGAGGCCATTGCCCGGCTGGGCAGCGTCACGCTGGCCGCGCAGGAACTTGAGATCTCACCGTCGGCTGTCAGCCATCAGCTCAAGGTGCTCGAAGGCTATCTGCAAATGCCACTGACGGAGCGTCAGGGGCGAAGGCTGGTGCTGAGCCAGCACGGACGTGAATACTACCGCTCGATCCGTGCGGCGTTTAACGTGCTGCGCCAGGCAACGGAACATCTGGCTGAGCAGGCGCAAACGCGTCAGGTCACCATCAGCCTGATCCCGCTCTTTGGCATGGGGTGGTTTATCCCGCGTCTGCCTGCTTTTATGCGCGCGAATCCGCAGACCGAGATCAACGTAGTGTATGCCAACCATCGTAACTATCTGAGCGATGCGTCGGATATGTCGATTCGTTTTGGTAACGGTCAGTGGGCGGGCTATCAAAGTGAAAAGCTAATTTCCGGACAGATGGTGCCGGTGTGCAGCCGCACGTTTTTGCGTATTCATGGCCATATCGACACGCCTGAGCAGCTGCTGCAAATGCCGCTGCTGCATGATGAAGAGCGCACCACGTGGGCGCAGTGGTTTCTGTTGCAGGGGGTAAAACGTCCTCTCCGGCGCAGCGGCCCTCTGTTTGAAGACGGGCTGTTGACGCTGGCAGGTGTGCAGGCCGGGCTGGGCTGCGCGTTAATGCGCGAGCCGCTGATCGCACCTTACCTGGAGAGCGGTGAGCTGGTGAAGATATTTGACCTACCCATCGATGACGGGCGCGACTATCACCTCTGCGTACGTACAGATTCAGAGATGACCGAGGACGGTAAGCTGCTGCAAAACTGGCTTCGCAGGGCTGCGGGCGGGGAGTCGTCTGCGGGGTAAAGAGAAGAAAAAAGCCAGCTTATTCAGCTGGCTTTTGTACAAACAAGGTTTAGAACTGGTAGGTCAGACCCAGCGCAACGATGTTGTCGGTACCGATACCTGCCTGGCGAGTGAACTGGTTATCGTCCAGCAGGTTGATTTTGTAATCCACGTAGGTGGACATGTTTTTGTTAAAATAGTAGGTCGTGCCAACATCGATGTATTTAACCAGATCCTGGTCGCCGAAGTTCTCGATGTCTTTACCTTTAGACTGCAGGTAAGCAATGGATGGACGCAGGCCAAAGTCGAACTGGTACTGAGCCACAACTTCGAAGTTTTGCGCCTTGTTTGCGAAACCGTAAATGTCGCTGCGGTTGCCGTTAGAGGTACCGAAGCGGGTCGCGTTGTAGGTCTGAGAGTACTGCGCGGCAAGGTAGATATTGTTCGCGTCGTACTTCACGCCGCCGCTGTACACTTCAGCGCGGTCGCCTTCACCGTATACGCCAGCCGCATTCTGGTCAGCGGTACGTTTGGAGGAGGACATTGCCCCCCCAACGCTGAAGCCTTCACCCAGATCGTAAGTCAGGGATGCGCCGTAGCCGTCGCCGTTCTGGTTCAGCAGGCTGCGGCCGTTGGTGTTTTCACCGCTTACGCTGCCGTTTTTACCCTGGTACTGCAGGGCAAAGTTCAGGCCGTCAACCAGACCGAAGAAGTCCTGGTTACGGTAAGTTGCTACGCCGTTTGCACGAGACTGCAGGAAGTTGTCTGCGCCGTAGGTGTCTCCGCCGAATTCTGGCAGAACGTCGGTCCAGGAGGTCACGTCGTAAATCACGCCGTAGTTACGACCGTAATCGAATGAACCGGCTTCAGCGAACTTCAGACCTGCGAAGGCCACACGGGTCCAGGACTGGTTGTCGCCTTCGTCTTTGTTACCCTGAATCTGGTATTCCCACTGGCCGTAACCGGACAGCTGGTCGTTAACCTGGGTTTCACCCTTGAAGCCGATACGCATGTAGGTTTTATCACCGTCTGCGCCAGCGTCATCAGAGAAATAGTGCAGACCTGTCACTTTACCGTACAGATCCAGCTTGTTACCGTCTTTGTTATAAATTTCAGCTGCGTTTACAACGCCTGCTGCCAACATGGAAGTGACTGCCACTGCAACTAATTTAAGTTTCATCTTAAATATTCCTTATAATTTTTTTTCAGTATTTCCTGAACCATTGCGAGCAATTTCTATACGAGGCTGTTCGACAACGGCGTGCTATTTTTAAAAATCTTGTCGCTGCCTTTCAATAATAAGTTTCAAAATATGAGTAATAATTTCATTTAGTGTGATCGAGATCGGGTTAATGACGCCATGATAATTTGAGGTGGCGAATATTTAATCGGCGTGGATTTATTTTTAAACGGTTCCGGAGGCGTGGACCATTGCATTTCTTACTATTAAGGACGGTAATATTCGCAGGGAAGTAGTTACGCGCAGGTGTCAGGTTATGTCAATTTAAGGTGTGTGGCATTTACGAAAGGATGATAATATAAACAGAACCTAAACGATCTCACTAATGTTCAGATTAATATTTTCTGGTGCGATCACATATTAAATTTATGTTAATTTTCTGCCGGGTTTAATCACACCCGGCAGAAATCCGGACGCTATTTCCGTGTGGCGTACCAGCAGAGCAATGACCCGGCGCAGACCATCAGCGCACCCTGCCAGAACGAGAAAGAGAGGGGAGAACTCAGCAGCACGGCAGCAAGCGCGGCAGAGAGAACGGGAGTAAAATAGGACACGGCAGCCAGCACCGTAACGTTACCGTGCAGAATGCCAATATTCCATGCGGCATAGCCAAACCCAAGCGCGATACCGCACATAACGAGCTTCACGATAACCGGAAAACTGAACACCATTTCCGGCTGATCGTTCAGAGAATATTTCACCCAAAGGCTGAGCGCAGTTAACAAAACAAAGAGGGTAATACCGTTTTGGCCTCTGGCAAATTTAGCGGTTACCGTGCAGTAAGCGGCCCAGATAAATGCCCCCGCAAAGGCCAGCGCATAGCTGAGCGGGTTCGAGACGATATTGCGGGTTATTTCATCAATATGTAGCCCTTGCTCACCGCCTAATACCCAACACACGCCGAGCAGCGCGATAGCTAACCCGGGAATGACCCACAGCGTTGATTTCTGTCCGTTGAATAAAATAGCAAAGACGATCGTCAGGCTCGGCCAGAGATAATTTACCATACCGACTTCAATGGCCTGCGCTCGCGTGGCGGCATAGCCTAACGACAGCGCCAGGCAAATTTCGTAACTGACAAACAGTACGCTGCCTGCAATAAGATACCCGGGAGAAAAACGTTTAATATCAGGAAATCCTACCGTCACCAGGCAAAGCAATCCGCTGAGGGTATATATCATCGCCGCGCCGCCGACCGGCCCAAGCCCTTCACTCACGCTGCGAATCAGGCCCACCATGGTGCTCCACAACAGTATTGCCGCCAGTCCTGTGAGCGTTGCTCTCTTTCTGTCCATTACGTCTTCATCGCTAAAAAAACAAAGGAAAAATGTATCGCATTAATCCTGACCCTGTCGCGAATTATTCTCTCAGGCGTTTAACCCTAAAGGATTATTCAAACGCGGCAGCGGTGACTATTAAGGGGGCGAAGTCAGGCGACCTTGATTTGACGCAAAAAAAACAGGGACTTTGCTGTTAGTTTGCGGCGCGAAGTCTTATCAGATAACGAGGACAACAATGGACGTCAGCCGCAGACAATTTTTCAAAATCTGCGCGGGCGGTATGGCCGGAACCACAGCCGCAATGCTGGGATTTGCTCCCAAAATGGCGCTGGCTCAGGCACGCAACTATAAGCTGCTGCGTGCGAAAGAGATCCGTAACACCTGCACATACTGCTCCGTGGGTTGTGGGCTATTGATGTATAGCCTGGGCGATGGCGCGAAGAACGCCAGAGAAGCGATTTACCATATTGAAGGGGATCCGGATCATCCGGTGAGCCGCGGGGCACTCTGCCCGAAAGGGGCGGGCCTGCTGGACTATGTCCACAGCGAAAACCGCCTGCGCTACCCGGAATACCGCGCGCCGGGCTCCGACAAATGGCAGCGTATCTCCTGGGATGAGGCTTTCTCCCGTATTGCAAAACTGATGAAAGCCGACCGTGACGCCAACTTTATTGAAAAGAACGAGCAGGGCGTAACGGTCAACCGCTGGCTCTCTACCGGGATGCTGTGCGCATCTGCGGCAAGCAATGAAACCGGCATGCTGACACAAAAATTTGTGCGCTCTCTCGGCATGCTGGCGGTAGACAACCAGGCGCGCGTCTGACACGGACCAACGGTAGCAAGTCTTGCTCCAACATTTGGTCGCGGTGCGATGACCAACCACTGGGTTGATATCAAAAACGCTAACGTCGTGGTGGTGATGGGCGGTAACGCCGCTGAAGCCCATCCGGTGGGGTTCCGCTGGGCGATGGAAGCGAAAAACAACAACGATGCGACGCTTATCGTCGTCGATCCGCGCTTTACGCGTACAGCATCGGTGGCCGATATCTATGCGCCGATTCGCTCCGGTACGGACATTACGTTCCTGTCCGGGGTCCTGCTGTACCTGATCGAAAACAACAAAATCAACGCGGAATACGTTAAGCACTACACCAACGCGAA
Organism: Enterobacter sp. MG-EB028; assembly: GCF_056673305.1. Classification (NCBI taxonomy): domain Bacteria; kingdom Pseudomonadati; phylum Pseudomonadota; class Gammaproteobacteria; order Enterobacterales; family Enterobacteriaceae; genus Enterobacter; species Enterobacter sp. MG-EB028. The sequence continues at coordinate 2,522,609 of NZ_CP195079.1, read as the reverse complement.
CCTGCTGGTGCGGGATGATTTTGCCTTCGATGACGGGCTGTTCAGCGGCTATGACGCTGAAAAACGCCAGTACGACAAGTCCTCGTGGAACTATCAGTTCGACGAAAACGGCTATGCGATGCGGGATGAAACCCTGACGCATCCGCGCTGCGTGTGGAACCTGCTGAAGCAGCACGTCTCCCGCTATACGCCGGACGTCGTGGAGAACATCTGCGGCACACCGAAAGCGGACTTCCTGAAGGTGTGTGAAGTGCTGGCCTCCACCAGCGCCGCCGACAGAACCACCACGTTCCTGTATGCGCTGGGCTGGACACAGCACACCGTGGGCGCGCAGAACATCCGCACCATGGCGATGATCCAACTGCTGCTCGGCAACATGGGGATGGCAGGCGGCGGCGTGAACGCGCTGCGCGGCCACTCTAACATTCAGGGCTTAACCGATCTCGGTCTGCTCTCCACCAGCCTGCCGGGCTACCTGACGCTGCCGTCTGAAAAGCAGGCCGATCTGCAAGCGTATCTTGAGGCCAATACGCCAAAAGCGACGCTGCCGGATCAGGTGAACTACTGGAGCAACTATCCGAAGTTCTACGTCAGCCTGATGAAATCCTTCTACGGCGACGCAGCGCAGAAGGAGAACGACTGGGGCTTTGAGTGGTTGCCGAAGTGGGACCAGGCTTACGACGTCATCAAGTATTTCAACATGATGGATAAGGGCAACGTCACGGGCTATATCTGCCAGGGCTTCAACCCGGTGGCCTCCTTCCCGGACAAGAACAAAGTCGTTCGCAGCCTGAGCAAGCTGAAGTACATGGTGGTTATCGATCCGCTGGTGACCGAGACCTCCACCTTCTGGCAGAACCACGGGGAGTCAAACGATGTCGATCCGGCGTCGATTCAGACCGAAGTGTTCCGCCTGCCATCTACCTGCTTTGCGGAAGAAGATGGCTCTATTGCCAACTCCGGCCGCTGGCTGCAGTGGCACTGGAAAGGGCAGGACGCGCCGGGCGAAGCACGTAACGACGGCGAAATCCTGGCCGGCATTTACCATCGCCTGCGCGAAATGTACCGCACTGAAGGCGGCAAAGGCGCTGAGCCGCTGCTGAAGATGAGCTGGCACTACAAGCAGCCGGATCGTCCTGAGTCTGAGGAAGTCGCGAAAGAGAACAACGGCGTGGCGCTGGCAGATCTCTACGACGCCAACGGCAACCTGGTGGCGAAGAAAGGCCAGTTGCTGAACAGCTTCGCGCTGCTGCGTGACGACGGTACCACGGCATCATCCTGCTGGATCTACACCGGCAGCTGGACGGAGCAGGGTAACCAGATGGCGAACCGCGACAACGCTGACCCGTCAGGCCTGGGCAACACGCTGGGCTGGGCTTGGGCATGGCCGCTGAACCGTCGCGTGCTGTACAACCGTGCGTCCGCCGACGTGAACGGCAAGCCGTGGGATCCGAAACGGATGCTGATCCAGTGGAACGGGACGAAGTGGACGGGGAACGACATCCCGGACTACAACACCGCCGCGCCGGGCAGCAACACCGGGCCGTTTATCATGCAGCCGGAAGGGCTGGGACGCCTGTTCGCCCTCAACAAGCTGGCGGAAGGGCCGTTCCCGGAACACTACGAGCCGATGGAAACGCCGCTCGGCACTAACCCGCTGCACCCGAACGTGGTCTCCAGCCCGGTGGTGCGGATCTACGAAGAGGACGTGCTGCGCTTAGGTAAAAAGGACAAATTCCCGTATGTCGGAACGACCTATCGCCTGACCGAGCATTTCCATACCTGGACCAAGCATGCGCGGCTTAACGCCATCGCGCAGCCGGAACAGTTTGTGGAGATAAGCGAAACGCTGGCGAAAGCGAAAGGCATTGCCAACGGCGACCGCGTGAAGGTGAGCAGCAAGCGCGGCTTTATTCGCGCGGTGGCGGTGGTCACCCGTCGTTTGCAAAGTCTGAACGTGCACGGCCAGCAGGTAGAAACTGTCGGTATCCCGCTGCACTGGGGCTTTGAGGGCGTTGCGCAAAAAGGCTACATCGCCAACACCCTGACGCCAAACGTCGGCGATTCCAACTCGCAAACGCCGGAGTACAAAGCGTTTCTGGTCAACATCGAGAAAGCGTAAGGAGCGATTAAATGGCGATGGAAACACAAGACATTATTAAACGCTCCGCGACCAACCCGATCACCCCCGCGCCCCGCGCGCGGGACTATAAGGCAGAGGTCGCCAAGCTTATCGATGTCTCCTCCTGCGTGGGCTGTAAAGCCTGCCAGGTGGCCTGTTCGGAGTGGAACGATATCCGCGACGAGGTGGGGCACTGCGTCGGGGTCTACGATAATCCGGCGGATCTGAGCGCCAAATCCTGGACGGTGATGCGCTTTAGCGAAACCGACCAGAACGGCAGGCTGGAGTGGCTCATCCGCAAAGACGGCTGCATGCACTGTGAAGATCCGGGCTGCCTGAAGGCGTGCCCGTCTGCCGGCGCGATTATTCAGTACGCCAACGGGATCGTCGACTTCCAGCAGGACAACTGCATCGGCTGCGGGTACTGCATCGCGGGCTGTCCGTTTAATGTCCCGCGCCTCAATAAAGAGGATAACCGGGTATATAAATGCACCCTGTGCGTGGACCGCGTCAGCGTCGGGCAGGAGCCTGCCTGCGTCAAGACTTGTCCCACTGGTGCTATCCACTTCGGCACCAAAAAAGAGATGCTGGACGTGGCGCAAGAGCGGGTGGACAAGCTGAAAGCGCGCGGCTACGACAAGGCGGGCATTTACAACCCGCAGGGCGTGGGCGGCACGCACGTAATGTACGTGCTCCACCATAACGATCAGCCGGAACTGTATCATAATCTGCCGAAAGATCCGGCGATCGATACCTCCATCAACCTGTGGAAAGGGGCGCTTAAACCGCTCTCCGCGGCGGGCTTTATCGCCACCTTTGCGGGGCTGATTTATCACTACATCGGTATCGGGCCAAACAAAGAGATGGATGACGACGAGGAGGAGCATCATGAGTAAGTCGAAAATGATTGTGCGCACGAAGTTTGTCGATCGCGCCTGTCACTGGACGGTAGTGATCTGCTTCTTCCTGGTGGCGGTCTCCGGAATTTCGTTCTTCTTCCCAACGCTACAGTGGCTGACCGAAACCTTCGGTACGCCGCAGATGGGGCGCATTCTGCACCCGTTCTTCGGCGTGCTGATTTTTGTGGTGCTGATGTTTATGTTCGTGCGTTTTGTCCACCATAACATCCCGGACAAGCAGGATATCCCGTGGGTGAAAGGGATCGTCGAAGTCCTGAAGGGCAACGAGCATAAAGTCGCGAAGGTGGGCAAATATAACGCCGGGCAGAAGATGATGTTCTGGACCATCATGAGCATGATTTTTGTGCTGCTGGTGACCGGGGTGATTATCTGGCGTCCGTATTTTGCGCACTATTTCCCGATCCAGGTGATTCGCTACGCGCTGCTTATCCACGCGACGTCGGCCATTATTCTGATCCACGCTATCCTGATCCATATGTATATGGCGTTCTGGGTAAAAGGGTCGATTAAAGGCATGATTGAAGGGAAGGTGAGCCGCCGCTGGGCGCAGAAACACCATCCGCGCTGGTATCGTGATGTGGAACGTCTGGAAGCGAAACAGGAAAGTACGGAAGGGATCAAGTAAGACCTGCGCCGTCGGCTTTGCCCGGCGGCGCTGCGCTTGCACGGGCCTACCCCTGCTATATCAGAACCGCTCTTCCACATACCGGAACGGATATTTTGTGGGTTTAACTTTACCAATTTTACGTTTCGGTAAATCCACCTTGTCTACGTGTATTTCTTTATAGGGGATTTGCGTCAGCAGGTGCGAAATAATATTCAGGCGCACGCGTTTTTTATCTTCTGAACGGGCCACAAACCACGGCGCCCAGGCTGTATCGGTGGCTTCAAACATGGCGTCGCGGGCGAGGGTATACTCGTCCCACAGGTTAAAAGATTTAATGTCCATGGGGGACAGCTTCCAGATTTTGCGCCCATCGTTGATGCGGTCGCGCAGGCGGCGCTCCTGCTCTTTTGGCGTCACCTCCAGCCAGTATTTCAGCAGGATAATGCCGGCATCGACCATCGCTTTTTCCATGACCGGCGTGCCGTCCAGAAATTTCTCCACCTGTTCTTCGGTACAGAATCCCATCACGCGCTCGACGCCCGCGCGGTTATACCAGCTGCGGTCGAAGATGACGATTTCGCCCGCTGAGGGCAGATGCGGCACGTAACGCTGGAAGTAGAGCTGGCTTTTTTCTTTATCGGTAGGCGCGGGAAGCGCGACGACGCGAAAGACGCGCGGGCTGACGCGCTCGGTAATCGCTTTGATGGTGCCGCCTTTACCGGCGCCGTCGCGCCCCTCAAAAACGATACACACCTTCAGTCCTTTGGCGACAACCCACTGCTGGAGCTTGACCAGTTCAACGTGCAGGCGGCGCAGCTCTTTTTCATATTCTTTAGTCTTTAGCGGAGCACTCTTTACGACTTCAACAGCGACAGGGGCTTTCTTTTTACTTCCCATAATTGTCATCCTCTGGTTGTCCGGCACGGGAAAAACGAGGCCGCACTACAAAGTGTAATCCACCTGAATTAATGGATTAATGTGTCAGCCAGCTGATTTGAACTGGCTCACCATACAAGATTGTTCAATAATGCCCGTCGCGAGTTTTTAACCTGTGGTTGCGGTATGAAAAAGACAATTTTTTCGCTGGCGCTTGGCACGTTTGGCCTGGGAATGGCTGAATTTGGCATTATGGGCGTGCTAACCGAGCTGGCGCATGACACCGGCATTTCGATTCCCTCCGCCGGGAATATGATCTCGTTTTATGCTTTCGGTGTGGTGGTTGGCGCCCCGATTGTGGCGCTGTTTTCAGGCAAGTTCTCCTTAAAAACCACGCTGCTGTTTCTGGTGGCGATGTGCGCTGTTGGCAATGCCCTGTTTACGTTTTCTACGTCGTATTTCTGGCTGGCGCTGGGGCGGCTGATTTCCGGTTTTCCGCATGGGGCCATTTTTGGCGTCGGGGCGATAATCCTCTCCAAAATTGCACCACCGGGTAAGGTGACGGTCGCGGTGGCCGGGATGATCGCCGGTATGACCGTAGCCAACCTGGTGGGCGTGCCGCTGGGGACCTGGCTGGGGCACGCCTTTAACTGGCGCTATACCTTTTTCCTGATTGCGGTGTTCGACGCGCTGGTGATCCTCTCAGTTCTGCTCTGGGTGCCGGACATCCGCGACACGTCAGAAATCAAATTGACCGAGCAGTTCAAATTTCTGAGGAAACCTGAACCCTGGCTGATTTTTGCCGCCACGATGTTTGGTAATGCCGGGGTGTTCGCGTGGTTTAGCTTCGTTAAGCCCTTTATGGTCAATGTTTCCGGTTTTTCGGAAGGGCTGATGACGGTCATCATGATGCTGATGGGGCTTGGCATGGTGTTAGGTAATCTGCTGAGCGGTAAGCTCTCTGGCCGGTTTAGCCCGCTGCGCATTGCGGCGGCTACCGACATGGTGATTGTCGCCTCACTGCTGCTGCTTTTTGCCTTTGGCGAACTGCAAGCGGCCTCGCTGGTCATGGGCTTTATCTGCTGTGCCGGGCTGTTTGCACTCTCCGCGCCGCTGCAGATCCTGCTGCTGCAAAATGCGAAGGGCGGTGAGATGCTGGGGGCGGCAGGAGGGCAGATGGCGTTTAATCTCGGCAGTGCGATCGGTGCGTACTTCGGCGGGATGATGATTACCCTCGGCTTTAGCTGGCGTTACGTCACGCTGCCAGCGGCAATACTCTCTTTCTCGGCCATGAGCGCGCTGCTGATTTACGGTTACCTGCGGGCGAGACGGGCTCAGGCTAACGCTCGCGCGCTAGCCTGATGGGGTTCACGCAAGCCAGGGTTCACCCAGGGTCAGCATCAGGCGGTTGGCCCAGGCGAAGAACGCGGCAGACTGCACCAGGTCAAGCTGCGCCAGGGTATCCAGCCCCTCTTTTTCCAGCGCGGCGAGGTGTAGCGGCGTGGCGGCAGGCGGCGTGACAGACAGCGCCCCCGCAAAGTTAATTTCCGCCTGCCAGCGTGCAGACTGCCCCTCGCTGAGGGACTGCCCCGGCCGCACGGCCAGCAGGGCCTCTACCGCAGCGTCATCCTTTGACAGCTGGCTGGCTTTACGCGCATGGACAGATGCGCAGTAGATGCAGCCGTTAATTTTACTGGCGACCGTTGCGGCCAGCTCGCGCTCGGCGCGCGGCAATCCCCCCGGCGTATAAAAAATTCCTTTATCCGTTAGCGTGCGCTGTTCAAGTACCGGCAGGTTGCGCCCCAGCAGGCGGAAGTAGTCGGAATCGGTATGGCCAAATTTCGCCAGGATGGCAACCTCATCGTCACGGAAGTCCGCCAGCGGTTTGGCCGCTATCCACGGTTCCCATCCCAGCTCCTGCTGGGTGAACGCGACGGGTGCCGCCTTCCCGGTGACCGTGGTTGCGGTCGTGTGCCAGACGCCTGCCGCCACCGGCGTTTCGCTTGCCGCGACGGGCCTGTCGTTCAGCAGACGCAGCCCGGCGACGAGTCGGCTCTGGAAGCTCACAAACGCGACGAGCTGCGCCAGGGTAACGATGCCTTCCTTGCTCCACCCGGCCTGGGTCAGCGCCGTTAACGCGGCCGGCGTGGCTTCGACGGGTGAAAACGTCAGCAGGCGCGCGAAGTTCAGCGCCGGGGTCAGGCGTTCCGAGGTGGGGTCGGCCAGGCCAAACCCCGCATAGTGCGCGGCCAGCGCCTCCGCGCTGTGCCACCTGGCGACTTTGGCCGCCACGGCGAAGCGCTCGTCGAGTGCAAAATCATTATCCTGCTGGCTAAACAGAATTTCGTAGCTGCCCTGGGCGTGGCGTGTGGCGGCATCTCGCGTAGCGCGCGCCTCTGCCAGAGGGGAACCGGGTTTAATTTCCGCCAGCTCGGCGAGAATGTCCTGACTTAATGACATAGGTGTCTCCTCAAAGGATGTGGGGGGCAATCTTTTCTGCGAGCAGCTCAACGGAGCGCAGCGTGTCGCGGTGCGTGGGTTCGACCGAATGGACCTGGAATGAAATATCCGTGGCGCGCCTGAGAACGGAGTCAGCATTCAGCGAATGCAGGACCGTATCGGGGGAACCGATATGCGCGTCAAACTGGCGGATATAATCGGTGACGGCGTCACCTTTAACTGCGTACCCGGCAGCGCGATGCTGCCGGGCCTGTTTCGTGAGGCCCGGCGTTGCGACCCTGAGTGCATAGTCATCGCTGTCGGCGACGAACGCCGTACGGGAGGCCAGAATACGCGGCGCGATGCCCGCAGGCAGCGCATCGAGGTAGGCATCCACAATCGGGTTCTGGATCGCGTCGAGCGTTAAATCCGGGCGGTCTGCCGGGCGAGGCTGCGTGCGGGAGAGCATTAAACCGTGTCCAGCCCGGGCGGCGCGAACGGCACCGTCAACGGAGAAGGTGGCAATCCAGATACGGTCGGCAAGCTGTGGCGCCGGCGGATAAAGGTGGTTATCCGGATGGGTCAGTGAATCCCCGCGCCAGGCGCTTTGAATCACATGCAAATGGTCCGCAAAGGCCGCGCTGCGCTCCTCAAACGTCAGGCCGAACGGCAGAAAGGAGGTCGGTGTGCCGCCCGATCCAAAACCGACTTCAAGACGGCCATCGGCGAGTAAATCGAGCACGGCGGCATCTTCCGCCACGCGCAGCGCGTTTTCCATCGGCAGGGTAATGATGGCCGTGCCCAGCCGGATGGTTTCGGTATGGGCGGCCACGTGCGCCAGAAACAGCAGCGGCGACGGCAGGCCGCCTTCACTTTCGTGGAAGTGGTGCTGCGCGATCCAGGCGCTGTCAAAGCCGTGGCGTTCGGCGTGGCGGATCTGTTCGGTTGCTAGACAATAGCGCTCCTTCGGCGTGGCGTCGTCAAGCAGGCGGGTGAAAAATCCCAGGCGTTTTCGCGTCATGCGAGCTCCTCCGTAGCGGGTGAAAAATGGGGAATGGCGTCAATCAGCTCCCGGGTATAGTCGTTCTGCGGTGACGCGAATAAGGTTCCGACATCGCCCTGTTCGACAACCTGACCGCTGCGCAGCACCGTGACGCTATGGGCGATCCGGCGGACGGTGGACAAATCATGCGTGATGAAGAGGTAGGTCAGTCCCAGCTGCTGCTGCAACTGCTGAAGCAGAGCCAGAATCTGCGCCTGCACGGTGACGTCCAGCGCGGAGGTGGCTTCGTCCAGCACCAGAATGGTCGGCTCCAGGATCAGTGCCCGGGCGATGGCAACGCGCTGACGCTGTCCGCCTGAAAGCTCCCGGGCGGTGCGGCTCAATATATCGACCGGCAGGGCAACCCGCTGTGCCACGGTCTCGACCCGGACTTTGCGCTCCGCCTTACCGAGGCGAAAAAAGTTCTTCAGGGGCTCTTCGATGATGTCAAACAGCGTCTGACGCGGGTCGAGAGAGGCAAACGGGTTCTGGTAAACAAACTGGATCTTCTGGCGCAGCTGGCGGCGGGCCTCGCGGCTGAGCGCGGTGGCATCAATATCGTCAATGATGACCTGCCCGCTGTCGGCCTGTTCAAAACCCAGCAAAATACGGGCGAGGGTGGTTTTCCCGGAGCCGGATTCCCCGACCAGCGCGTGCGTGCTACCGCGCCTGACGTCAAACGTCACCCGATCCAGCGCCTGAAGCTGATGACCTTTGCCCAGGGAGAATTGTTTGCTGATGGCGCGGGCGCGAATGGCCGGAGACGCGAGCGGGCGGCCGGCCACCGGGGCGATGGTCAGGCGCTGGCCCTGGAGATCGCTCAGCAGCTGGCGGGTGTAGGCGTGCTGAGGCGTGCGTACGATATCGGCGGTGTTGCCTTGCTCCTGAACCTCGCCATCGCGAAAAACCAGCAGCCTGTCCGCGCGCTGCGCGGCCAGCGCAAGATCGTGGGTGACAAACAGAACGGCGGTACCCGATTCCCGGCGCAGGATATCCAGCAGATCGAGAATACGCTTTTGCACCGTCACATCCAGCGCGCTGGTGGACTCATCGGCAATGATGACGTCCGGGCGCAGGGCAATGGCGATGGCAATCAGCACGCGCTGTTTCATCCCGCCGGAGAGCTGATGGGGATACTGCGTCATGCGCTGCTCGGGGTGGCTCAGGCCGACCTTTGTCAGCAGGTCGAGCACCTGTTCGTCGCGCCGGGCGCGGGTCACTTTCTGGTGTAGCTGAATGATTTCTCCGACCTGCGCGCCGATGGTTTTCACCGGGTTGAGCGAATTACCCGGATCCTGCGGAACCAGGCTAATTCGCGCCCCGCGAAGAGTATCGAGACGCCTGGCGGACCATAGGCTAATCTCCTCGCCGTTGAGCGATATTTTTCCCGCATCGCGCCGGGCGTTGTCGGCCAGCAGACCAATGATCGCCTGTGCCGTGGTCGTTTTGCCGGATCCGGATTCACCGACAAACGCCAGCATTTCCCCTCGCCCGAGCGTGAAGCTGACGTTATGCACCACCTCTCGCCACTGACGCGCGGTACGGTAGCTGATCGTCAAATTTTCCACTGAGAGAACGGTCATTAGCGACCTCCGCTGAACTGTTGGCTGATACGGTTGGTGGCCAGCACCACGGCGATGACGACGACGCCGGGGAAGGTGGTTAACCACCAGGCGGTAGAGAGATAGTTACGGCCTTCGGCGATCAATAAGCCCCATTCCGGCACGGGGGGCGGGGTGCCGTAGCCGAGAAAGCTCAGCGTGGAGAGCGCCAGGATGGCCTGACCAAACTGCAGTGTGGCAAAGGCGAGGACGGCGGTTAACGCGTTGGGCAGGATGTGTCGCCACAGCACGGCGAAAAACGTCCCGCCGCTGCCAAACGCCGCCTCGACGTAATCCGTGTGCCGGATGCGCACCACTTCACCGCGCGCGAGGCGGGCGAAGCTGGCAATGGAGGCAACGCCTACGGCAATCGCGGCGTTAACGGTGCCAAACCCGAGCAGAATAATGACCGTCAGTGAGAGCAGCAGAGACGGGATGGACAGCAGCACGTCGACAAAACGCATCAGGAAAGACTCGACGCGTCCGGCGAACGCCCCGGCAACCACCCCTAAGCCGGTACCCACCACCAGACCCATCGTCACGGCGGCCAGCGCTGCGCTCAGGGAGTGTGAGGCACCGTACACGATGCGCGTGTAAACATCGCGGCCAAGCTGATCGGTGCCGAGCCAGTGTCCCGCCTGCGGCGCCAGGCGTTGTGCCCCGGCGATGCCCTCAATCGGGCTGTAGTGGGTTAACAGGCCAGGCGCCACGGCGGCAAAAGCGGCGAGAATAATCACCCCCCATGCCAGCCACAGTCCCGGTTGCCATTCCACTTCCTGCCACGCTGGAACGCGCTTTCGCGCGGCGGCGGCGTAATCGACCAGGCTCATGAAGCACCTCCGGTAACGGTTTGCAGACGGGGATCCAGCAGCGGCATCAGCAGATCCACCAGCAGATTAATCAGGACAAAACCGAGGGCGGAAATCATCACTACCGCCTGAAGCACGGCGATATCCTGGTTATTCACCGCCTGCTGGGTCAGCTGGCCGAGCCCGCTGCGGCCAAAAACGGTTTCGGTGATCAGCGCCCCGGCAATCAGCTCGCCCAGCAGCAGCCCGGCAATGTTCAGGACCGGTAGCAGGGCGTTGCGGGTGACGTGACGCCACAGAACGGCGGTTTCACTCAGCCCTTTGGCCCGGGCAACGGCGACAAACGGCTGCGTTGCCACCTGGTCCAGGCTGCGCATCAGGATTTGCGCCAGCGGGGCGGAGATCGGGATCGCGACGGTAACGATTGGCAGGATCAACCCCTGCAGTGGCGTCGGGTTAATCACCGGGATCAGCCGCAGCTGAAATGAGAAGAGCTGGATGAGGGCAATCCCCAGCCAGAAAGTGGGTAAGGAGATAAACAGGACCGGCAGCGACTGGAGGGTATTGCTCAGCCAGCGCAGACCCGGCAGACGCGATGCAAAAGCCAGCGCAAACGCCAGCAGGACCGCGAGCACAAACGCGGGCAGGGCAAGACTCAGGGTATCCGGCAGATTGCTGGCAATCAGCTCGCTGACCGGCACCCCTGCCTGTAACGAATAGCCGAAATCCCCGCGCAGCATCGCCAGCAGCGTGTGGCCGTATTGCTGCCACAGCGGGCTGTCTGCGCCGTAGGCCACGCGCATCTCCTCGATTTGCGCCGGGCTTAGGCCCAGGTCCGGGTTCTGAAATTTAATCAGCACCGCGTCGCCCGGCAGCACCTGGAGCAACACGAACGAGAGGGTAAAGGCGGCCCACAGTACCAGCAGCCCGTGCCCAAAGCGTTGAAGAAGTGCGTGGCGCATCGTCAGCTCCTCAGTGTTTCTCAATCCACGCGCCGTAGAACGACGGGCGGCCTACCGCTTCAAAATTGACGCCTTTCAGCCACGGCGCACCGGCAAAGACCTGCGGCTCCTCGAAAATCGGGATAACGTAGGCGTTATCCAGCAGGTAGCGCTGGGCGTCGCCCGTCAGCTGCAGGCGTTTTTGCGGATCGACCTCAGCCGAAATGTTCACCAGCAGCTCATTCAGCTTGTCGTCACGGAAGTTTTTGACCTTGTCGCTGGATCCGCCTTTTTGCAGCAGCGCGTCGCGGTTAGCCGGGTAGAACATGCTTTTCACCACGTCAGGATCGGCGCGGCCTACTTCGGAGACGGTTAACGGGGTTTTCTGCGGGTCAAGGTTATCCAGCGTGCGGCTGCCTGCGTCACCGGCTTTGACGCTCAGCGCCACGCCCACCTGTCGCCACTGCTGGGCAACCAGCTGCAGCACCTCTTTGTTTTGCGGCTGCGGCAGGGATTCATACACCGTTAGCGCCAGTCGTTGGCCGTCTTTGGCGCGGACCCCGTCGCTGCCCGCTTTCCAGCCCGCGTCGTCCAGCAGCTTGTTGGCTTTTACCGGGTCAAAGGTCAATTTGTCGCTGAGATCGACAAAGCCTGCTGCGGAATCGGCAATCACCGACTTCGCCTGCGGATAGTTGGCCGAGAAGAGGGTCTCGACCACCTGTTTTGCGTTGGTGGCATGCAGCAGCGCCTGGCGTACGCGAATATCGGAGACCAGCGGGTTATCCGGACGGAAGCTGATGCTGTCGTTCACCCCACGCGTTGGGGCAGCGTAGATTTTATAGCCCTGGTCGGTCGCCTGCTTTTCGTCATACGCCTGCACCTGGCGAATAAAGTCGGCCTGGCCGGCCAGCAGGGCGCCGATGCGCACGCTGTCTTCCTGAGTGACGATAAACTTGATGCCGTCCAGATTGGCTGGCCCCTGCTGCGGCAGGTTTTTGGGCCCCCACTGGTAGTCTTTACGGGCTTCGAGCGTCACTTCACGCCCCAACTTCTCGTCCTTCACCACAAACGGCCCGGAGCCAATGATGTGGCGGGCGTCACCCAGTTCTTCAAAGTTGCGCTTCAGCGTGCTGAGCGAGACCAGACCCGAGCCAATGGTGGCGGTGCCCTGCAGGAACCCCGGCGACGGTTTTTTGAAGTAGAACTTCACGGTCAGCGGGTCGATGACTTCGCTACGATCATAGTTATTGATCACTTCTGACACCGGCAGGCGCTGCGCCTTGTTACCTAAGCCGTAGGTATCAAAGTTTTTCGCCACGGCGTTAGCATCCAGCGGCGTGCCGTCGGAGAAGGTAATACCGGGACGCAGTTTAAAGGTGTATTCGGTTTTATCGGCGTTGGTGGTCCAGCTTTCTGCCACCCAGGGTTCCACCTGCAGCGTCTTTGGGTTCTGCCACGTCAGTTTGTCGGTGATCTGGTTCAGAATGCCGCCGTTCGGGTAGAAGCCGCCGGCAGGCGGATAGAGGTTGGTGTGCGCCTGTTGCTCCAGATAAATCAGCGTGCCGCCTTTAACAGGCGCATCCGCGGACCAGGCTGCGGTGGTCGTCAGAATCAGCGCCGTCAGCAGCGGCAGACGAAATGGGGTTTGCATGGTGAATTCCTTTGTTATCTTCTTGTTAGCGTCGGATTCATCATCGGGCGCGCGGGAAAACAAGTGAACAAAGGAATTAAGATAAGGATTGCCGGAAAATGGCTATAAAAAAACCGCCCCGGTAAGGAGCGGTGATGTACGGTGGGTGATTACGAACGCAGGTCAATCACCATACGGCCACGGATCTGGCCCTGTTCCATCTCTTTAAAGATGGCGTTGATGTCTTCGATCGGACGCATCGTCACTTTCGGCACCACTTTGCCCTCGGCCGCAAACTGGAAGGCTTCCTGCAGATCCTGACGGGTACCGACCAGCGAACCCACCACCTGAATGCCGTCCAGCACCAGACGCGGAATATCGAGGCTCATCGCTTCCGGCGGCAGGCCAACCGCCACCACGCGGCCACCGGCACGCACGGCATCAACGGCGGAGTTGAATGCCGCTTTGGCGACGGCAGTGACGACTGCGGCATGGGCACCGCCGGTTTTCTCCTGCACAATTTTCGCGGCATCTTCGCTGCGGGAGTTAATGGTTAAATCCGCACCCATGCTGGCCGCCAGCTTCAGCTGTTCGTCGTTAACGTCAAGGGCGATGACTTTGGCGTTAAAGACGTTTTTAGCATACTGCAGCGCGAGGTTACCCAGCCCGCCAAGACCGTAAATGGCGATCCACTGGCCCGGTTTGATACCCGAGACCTTCACCGCTTTGTAGGTGGTAACGCCGGCGCAGGTGATGCTGCTGGCCGCCGCCGAATCCAGGCCGTCCGGCACTTTTACCGCATAATCCGCGGTGACGATGCACTCTTCAGCCATCCCGCCGTCAACGGAGTAACCGGCGTTTTTCACGTCGCGGCACAGAGTTTCGTTGCCGGTATTACAGTATTCGCAGTGGCCGCAACCTTCGAAAAACCACGCCACGCTGGCACGATCGCCAACTTTCAGTGATTTCACGCCGGGGCCGATTTCCTTCACGATGCCAATCCCTTCATGGCCCAGGATCACCCCGGTTTTATCGCCAAAATCACCGTTCTTCACGTGAAGGTCGGTATGGCATACGCCACAGCACTCCATCTTCAGCAGGGCTTCCCCGTGCTTTAGCGGGCGTAAGGTTTTTTCGGTGACGTTAACCTGATGATCCTGAGTAACAACAGCAGCCTTCATGTGTATCTCCTTGTTCATGATAAGTATCTGCATAGCAGGGTAATACCTCTTAAGGATTAATACATTAGCCTGGTAATGCAAGGCTGCAGCAACATAATGTCATCATTTAAGCCGATTTCAGATTAAGAATACGGCGTTCCTCTAATAATTAAGGGGGAAAATACTGGCCCGACGAGAGAGACTCGCCGGGCGCAGATTTACAGCAGTGCTTCTATCTCCTCAATCTCTTTACGCCATTGCGCCTGCAGCTGCGGCTTTTGATGCTTCGGCTTACGCGCCAGATCGTCTTCCAGCAGCGTTTCCAGCGCGACCAGCCGTTCAAGCAGATCGTCGTACGGGGAGGAGGGTTGAACCTCACCAGCGGCGATGACGGGCGCGGTGGATGTCACCAGCCCCGCGCTTTCACGCAGGCGCTCAAACACCGCTTCTGCATCGTGCCACTCGCTCAGCTTTCCCTCTTCAATCAGCCAGAAGCGGTTGCAGCTTTGGCTGATTAACTGTCGGTCATGGCTGACCAGCAGCACGCCCCCTTCGAACTGTTGCAGCGTTTCCGCCAGCGCCTCTTTGCCTTCCATGTCGAGATGGTTGGTGGGTTCATCCAGCATCAGCAGGCTATAGCGGGCAAGCGTCAGGCCGACAAACAGCAGACGAGAGCGCTCGCCACCGCTGAGCGTACTGACTTTTTGCCCGTGACGCGCCCATGGGAATCCCGCGCTTATCAGTGCCATTTTGCGGTTCTGCGGATCCGGCGCGAAAGGATCCAGCGCGTCGAGCAGCGTGGCGTCATCCGGCAACTGATTCAGCGTCTGGTCGTAATAGCCTGGCGACACGCGCGGATGGATTTTCAACCCGCTGTCTGCGGGCATATCGGCAAATTGTTGCCAGATAAGCCTCATCAGCGACGATTTACCGCAGCCGTTACGACCGACAATCGCCACGCGGTCGCCGCTTTTTAGCCGCGCAACGTCGATGTTAAACAGCGGCGGGAGCCCCGGAGCAGGCGGAACGTCGAGGTTTTCCATCTCCAGCAGACGGTCTGCCCGCAGCGCGTCACCGCGCAGGGTTAACGTCCACTGGCTGCCTGCCGTTACTTCCGTCTGGCTCTCCTTCAGCCGTTCGACCTGTTTTTCCATCTGTTTGGCTTTGCGGGCCAGGTCTTCGTTGTCGTAAACCTTGCCCCAGGTCGCCAGCCGCTTCGCGCTGGCGGTTACGCGGTCGATCTCCTTTTGCTCCGCCTTGTGGCGCTGCGCGTCGCTTTCATCTTTTGCTGCAAGCGCCCTGCGCGCGGCCGTGCAGGGAAGGGCGAAGTAGTGCAGCGTTTTATCGCGCAGGATCCAGCTGCCGTTGGTGACGGCATCCAGCAGCTGTCTGTCATGCGAAACCAGCACGAAGCTGCCTGACCAGTTCTGTAGGAAGTGTTCCAGCCAGAGCATGGTCGGCAGGTCCAGGTGGTTGCTGGGTTCATCAAGCAGGAGCAGATCCGGCTCGTGAATCAGCGCCCGCGCCAGCAGCAGGCGGGTGTGTTGCCCGCCGCTCAGCGTGGCGGATTGCAGCATCATATCCTGCGGCGTGAAGCCCAAGCTGGTCAGCAGGGTTTCGGCTTTCCAGCGCAGGCTATCGCGCTCAGCTAAAGGCAGCTGTGCGAGTACCGCATCCAGCATGGTCAGCGGGAAAATGACGTCCGGGAGATGTTGCTCCACGCGTGCCATCAGGCAGTGCCCGGCCAGCGCGACCGTTCCGGCGGCAGGGGAATCTGTGCCGTCCAGCACCTTCAGCAACGTACTTTTGCCGCAGCCGTTGTCGCCCAGCAGGCCAATGCGGTCGCCTTTTTTCAGCGTAAAGGAGAGAGAGTCGAAGAGCGTGCCAAACGCCGTATCAACGCGTAAAGATTGTGCAGTGAGTAAAGTGCTCATTGTTGCTTACCCAAGAGTTACAGGCATGTTTATGCCTCGTCAAACATCGCTGACGATAACTCAGTAAGCCCGAGAGAAGGGATTTCAGGGGTTGGTGTCTTCGCTCAAGCAGAAGTTATCGCAGCACGATACCGATAACGCTTGAGCCGGTGCGATCACCAAATGTATGTGAAACATTGAAAATTTCACGATACAGCATAATTGGCCTCCTTATATGTTTTGAGTTTGCAGGTAGCTATCACTATATAACTTTTTTCAGGATAAACCTAGAAGAAGGGCAGCATTGCTGCCCAGGATTATCTTTTCCGTAAGAGCAAATAAAGAACCAGCGTGGACACTGACGCAATCAATATGGCAATACCTAAAAAAAGGTAAAGAACAAAATCCATGATCAATTCGTCGCCATATATTTCAAAATGCTCCGCAAAAGAGTACTGCGTTTCAGGTGGAACAAATTTATATAGTGTGAGTAGTGACAGAAACACGACCGTACACCATAGCAGTGCCAGGAGTACCATCTTCATTAATAAACCTGCACAACGCCATGAGCTATCATATAGTTTCCCAGTTGCTGCCCTCCCGTACGAAGTAAGGCGGATGCCAGGACCTTAAAATCACTCTGACTGTAAAGCGTGATACATCCCTTACTTAATCCCGATGGTCCGATATGGTGCAGTCTGAACTCTCCTCGCCTTACCCCATCCACAAAAGTCTCATCGTTCATCAATCCATCATCGCGATACAAAGCAAACCACTCGCTGCGATTCGAACCCGTGAAAAATGCATTTAAACTGTCCTTTGTTTGAGTATACCAACCACCTATTCCACGTAATAGTATGTAATATCGGCCCGGAGGGAGAGGGCCTATATCGGGTAGAGACGCGCTTTCGGGACGATTTGTTGCATTACCATTCCCAGAAAATGCAGGGAAAAAACCTACACCGGGCACAGACAATGTTGCATACTTACCGCCGTTAAGGTGGAAATAACACTGCAGGAGATTCATGAACGATCATTCCATGAATCAGCAAAGATGATGTTACCGTCACAATGCCGCCACGTGATTTTCTCATAACGTAGGGAAATATTTTCAAGATGGTTATGTTTTTCCATCGCTGGATTTTTTACGTCATGCATTACCGGGCATATTGAGACAACTTTAACGTTCTCCAGATACATGTTGAAGTACTCGACCTCCTGACCAGCATCATTGATCTTATACCACTTAAACTCGGCACTTTTCAGCGTTTGGCCTTTTGCCACAGCCTTGTATAAGTAAGGGCTAGAACTGTCAAACTCCTTTTCAAATACCAGGGCACTATGAACGCGCGTACCCGTTATTTTTCCTGTCATGTTATCTGTGGGCAGATGCAGTCCATGACCGAACCCTAATATCTCGATACTTCCCTCGCGATCTTGTACATCAACAGCCCCTTTGATATCTGCGCCACCGTCATCTTTAAGCCAAAGGTATGCCGGAATTGCCATTTCAAAACTCCTTTTTCAATTAATGAATTTAGTGATGCGGAACGTTACTAAACCTTTAAAAGAAACTGTTTATTAGGCAAAAAATGTTATGCTAAATATTTATATTTCAACGAGATATGCATTATTGTTGAAATATTGATTTTTTAAATAATGTTCAATGAAATGCTGTAGTAGAGGCAAAGAAAATAAAGGAAGGAGGGGATTCACGTTCCCTCTCCCTTTTGAGGAGAGGAAACGGTCGGAGCGGATTAAATCGAGGTCCGGCGATAGCTGCGGTATTCAGGCATCCAGAAGTTATCGTCAATAGCCTGCTGCAGCGCGTCGGCAGAGGTTTTCACCGCCACGCCCTGCTGCTGCGCCATTTTACCGACCGCAAACGCGATAGCGCGCGACACCTTGTGAATGTCTTTCAGCTCCGGCAGCACCAGCCCTTCACCGTTGTTGACCAGCGGCGAGTAGCCCGCAAGGGTTTCGCTCGCCGACATCAGCATCTCATCGGTAATGCGGGACGCGCCGGAGGCGATCACGCCCAGACCAATGCCCGGGAAGATATAGGAGTTGTTGCACTGGGCAATCGGATAGGTTTTATCCTTCCACACCACCGGATCGAACGGGCTGCCGGTGGCGACCAGCGCGTTACCTTCAGTCCACGCGATGATGTCCTGTGGCGTCGCCTCCACGCGGGAGGTTGGGTTGGAAAGCGGCATCACGATAGGGCGCTCGCAGTGCTTGTGCATCTCGCGAATAATCTCTTCGGTGAAGAGACCGGTTTGCCCGGAAACACCGATCAGAATATCCGGCTTCACGTTGCGCACCACGTCCAGCAGGGATAGGACTTCGTTGTCGGTATCCCAGTTTTTCAGGTTCTCGCGCTTCTGCACCAGCTTGGTCTGGAACGGCAGCAGGTTCGGCATGCCGTCGGTCAGCAGGCCGAATCGGTCTACCATAAAGACGCGGGAGCGGGCCAGCTCTTCGCTTAAGCCTTCACGCTGCGTCTGGGCAATAATCTGCTCGGCAATACCGCAGCCCGCAGAGCCTGCGCCCAGGAAGACGATTTTCTGGTAGCTCAGCTGGCTGCCGGCCGCGCGGCTGGCGGCGATAAGCGTCCCCACGGTCACGGCTGCGGTGCCCTGGATGTCGTCGTTAAAGGAGCAGATCTCATCGCGGTAGCGGTTCAGCAGAGGCATCGCGTTTTTCTGCGCGAAGTCTTCAAACTGCAGCAGAACGTCCGGCCAGCGGTGCTTCACGGCCTGGATGAAGTCGTCGACAAACTGGTAGTACTCGTCGTCGGTAATGCGCGGATGGCGCCAGCCCATGTACAGCGGATCGTTAAGCAACTGCTGGTTGTTGGTGCCGACGTCCAGCACTACCGGCAGGGTATACGCCGGGCTGATGCCGCCGCAGGCGGTGTAGAGAGAGAGCTTACCGATTGGGATCCCCATCCCGCCAATGCCCTGGTCGCCGAGGCCGAGAATACGTTCCCCGTCGGTGACCACAATCACTTTAATATTGTGATTCGGCACGTTCTGCAGGATGTCGTCCATATTGTGACGGTTCTGATAAGAGATAAAGACGCCGCGTGAGCGACGGTAGATCTCAGAGAAGCGTTCACACGCCGCACCCACCGTTGGGGTGTAGATCACCGGCATCATCTCTTCGAGATGGTTTTGCACCAGGCGATAGAAGAGGGTTTCGTTGGTGTCCTGGATGTTGCGCAGGTAAATGTGTTTGTCGATCTCGGTTTTGAAGCCCTGATACTGGATCCACGCACGCTCTGCCTGCTCTTCAATGGTTTCAACCACTTCCGGTAGCAGGCCCAGCAGGTTAAAGCTGCTGCGCTCTTCCATGCTGAAGGCGCTACCTTTGTTGAGCAGGGGGAATTCGAGTAAAACCGGGCCGGCATAAGGGATATATAAGGAACGATGTTTTTTCAGTTTGTTGTCCATGTCACTCACTCTTTTTTTGAAGATCCGTCCCTGACACTGCTGTTTGTCATCTTTCTGGCCTGTGCTACGGGGTGCGGTCGGGCGGTATTATAAAGGAGCTAAATATTAATTACCGCAACACATAAACAAAAACACCATCGGTTTTGCCGATGGTGTTCTGGATCTTAGTCTGGAACTTACTTGCCCGCGTGGCGTTTTCTGCCGGTGGCGTGAGTGACCTGCGTTTCGTGGTCGCCTTCAATCACCACTTTACGCTGATTAGAAAGCTTGTAGTTCAGTCCCAGAATGTGGCGTGCCTGACGGTTCGATTTCATGTTAACTCCTCAATCCTGTTGATAGTTTTAAGGACCAGTTTGCTTTCACAAACGAAATGTAACCCCTTAGGTTGCAGATCCAGCTTAGCAGGTTTTTACAAAGGTGCGTTTTGCCCGCTGACGACGTAGTTAATGGTCTGCTGGTAGATGTCACTGAGGATGTCATTATCCGTGGACTCCACCCATTTGGTCAGTTCCATCAAAATGTCATCTTCAGTCACAGCACCGTGCTCGGCGTGAAGACCCTGCGCAATCGCGTTAACGAGTTCAGGTTGTGCTGCTGCGGTATTAGCCGGGTAATAAGTAAACATGCTGCCTCCGTGTCGTTGTCTGTTTAATGGTACGGCTCGCAAAAAATTTAATTCATAAACAGAATGGCAAATATTTTCCCGGTTGTGGCTCAGATTCATCTTAGAAATAAAAACGACATAAGTGTATGCTTTTATGCGCTTTTAAAATGTGTGGATATATTGATGTGTAGCGGTGAGGATATATTTGGAAGCTCCTGCCATCACGAAAATATAGCAGGAGCCGTTTTTAAATTACCACTTCATTTCGCCAGTATTCACTTTGGCGCTTAATTCCAGAGAGCTCTCTTCAGCCAGGCCCGGATACTGTTTTTTCAGGGTACCGATGACGCCCGCTGAGTCTTTATGTGCCGATAACGCCTGTTCAAAATGCTGCAAATAGCCACGGGTAAAATCAATCGCCCCGGTTCCTGCAGGCGGAGTACCCAGATAGTGGCCCGGGATCACGCGTTCCGGTTTGTGCGCGGCCATATTGTCCAGGGTTTGCTGCCACTCCTGACGGCGAACCGGCGTCTGGGTGTCTGCCGTCCAGACGTGAATGCCCCAGGCTACCCCGGTGCCGCCGAGGATCGTTTTTGCCGACGGGATCCACACATAGGCCGCATAGCTGTCCGGCTGCTCGATATCGATCTTTTCACCGTCAATCATGAACGTGGTGGAGGCGAGCACCTGCGGCACCACCAGCTTAGTCGGCGCGCCGTCCTTCATCTGCGGGCCCCAGAAGGCAAGCTTGGCGTCTTTGGTGGCCTTAATATGGTCAACCACCTGCTGCGTGGCCACCACTTTGGCATTCGGGAAGGCTTTCACCAGCGGCTGCAGGCCAAAGTAGAAATCCGGATCGCCGGAGGTGATCACAATCTTATTCAGGGTCTTACCGCTGCGGCGAATTTTCTCTACCAGCGCTTCGCCATCCTTCACGCTGAACTGCGCGTCAAACAGCACTGCCTCTTTCGGGCCGGACACCAGCGTGGAGGAGACCGCGAAAATGCCTTTTTCCTGCGGGTTATAGGTATCAATGGTCAACGGTGCGGCAAAAGCAGCCGGAGCGAAAAGGGTGGAAAGCAGGGCAATATGAGTGAGTTTCATGCTGTTGTCTCAGTTGTTCAGGAATATCGCTATTGTACGGATATTCTCATTTGCCAGAATTCCTGAAACAAGACATGCTTAGTTTCATAAATCGAGCAGATGGAGCTTTTATGGATCGCGTTATTGCCGCTCAGGTCTACAACCGGATATGCGAGCTGGGAAGTTTGAGCGCGGCGGCGCGCGCGCTGGGCATTTCCCGGCCGATGGTGAGCCGCTACCTGGAACAAATGGAGAAGTGGGCGGGTACGCGGCTGGTAAACCGCTCCACGCGCAAGCTAACGCTGACCGCGGCGGGGGAAAAGGTGCTGCAAAAAACGCGGACGCTCTCGCAGATCTCGCAGGAAATCGAAGGTCAGTCGGTAAAAGATTTGCCGTCCGGCACGCTGCGGGTGGCCTGCGCGCACTTTACCGCGATGCACCTGATTGCGCCCGTGCTGCCCGGGCTGCTCTCACGCTACCCGCAACTGCGCATCGAGCTGGACGTGAACAATCACCCGGTCAGCCTGGTGGGAGAGCGCATAGACGTCGCCGTGCGCATTACGGATAACCCCGAACCCGGCATGATTGCCCGCCGGCTGGGGGAGTGTCGCTCCGTACTCTGCGCCTCGCCGGCGTATCTGGCGCAGCACGGAACACCCGCCAGCCCCGAAGAATTAGCGCAGCACAACTGCCTGCACTACAGCTTTTTCGCCGGGCAGTCCTGGCACTTCCTGACGCCGGAAGGCGAAAGCCTGAGCGTGGCCGTCAGCGGCAACCTGAGCGCCAGCATCTCTTCGCTGCTGATGGACGCGGCGATCGAGCACTGCGGTATTGCCATGCTGCCGGAGCGCGAAGCGCGTGCCGCGCTGGAGAAGGGATTGCTGGTGCCGGTGCTGGAGGCGCTTAAGCCGAAACCGCTTGCCATCCATGGCATTTATCAGTCCCGGGAGTATCAGCCTGCCGCGCTGCGCGTGTTCCTCGATGAACTTTCGCGCTACCTGGCATAAGAAGGGATTACTTCGCCTTTAGCCAGGGGGACGCCGTGCTCCAGAAAATAATATCGGCCCCGAGATAGCTTTCGCCGAAGCGGACAAATTCCGCTTTGGTAAAAGGCTTACCGGTCTGTGGATTCTTATAGGTCAGGGTCGGTTCCTGAACCGCCATGGCGATGAGCGGCAGCGTCTGTTTATTTTTATGGAAAAAGGGATAGGCATTCTTCATGTGTGCCTTGCGGTTGGGAACAATGTCCGGCCCGCCCAGGCCGATATTGTTGGCGCTGGCATACGCAAAAAGACGCCCCATGTAGTTGTGGTCATTGTCCCACTCGCACGGCCAGAAGTTTACGTATTGCACCACGTGTGATTTCTGAAAAGCCTTTCGCGCAAAGGCCAGGTTTTCCATCTCCCCTGCGAAATAGCTTTCGCAGGTAAACCCCGCTGGCGGATTTTTCTCGTCAATATCAATGGCGGTTTCAGGCAGGTTTACGCCATACACCTCGCCGTCAAAGCGTTTTGCGAGCGCTGCCAGCAGTGCCTGGTAGCGCTGGCGCACCGTGGGGTCCCACTGACGCGCTACCCATCCCGCGCCGACAGGCTTGCCTTCGCCGGGGTTATCGAACTGCGGCGCAATCCCGCCGTTGTATTGCTTATCGTGCATCAGATAGTCCGGCACGTAGCGGGCGTCCGGCTCAAAAAAACGATCCTGGATCTGAATAAAGAGTTTTTTCCGGGCGGATTTAACGCGCGCCAGATCCTGCTCAATTCGCGTGAAGTCATAGCTATCCTTCTCGGGTTCAAGCAGGCGCCAGTTGTACACGATCTGCACGCCGCCGATGTCGCTACGCGCAACAAGCGGGAGCGCCGCGTCGAGGTCGCCCGAACTGGTATAGATAAAGTTCTCCGGCGTTTTGGCCAGTGAAGACAATGAGAGAGCCAGCGTGGTTACCGCGACGGCCATCCTGATTTTTAGCGTCATATCGTTATCCTTGTTGTCGGTACAGCAGGTGAAAGTCCCGGAATCGTCTGTGTTCCTGGGCGTGTCAGATGCGTAGTCTATACTTAACCCTTTGTAAGCCAAAAGGAGAGCAAGAATGACGATTCATAAGCACGGTTCGGCACACTGGTCTGGCGACATTAAGCGCGGAAAAGGAACGGTTTCCACCGAGAGCGGCGTTCTCAATCAACAGCCTTATGGTTTCAATACCCGCTTTGAGGGTGAAAAGGGGACCAACCCGGAAGAGCTGATTGGCGCGGCACATGCGGCCTGTTTCTCAATGGCGCTGTCGCTGATGCTGGGTGAAGCGGGCTATACCGCTGATTCGATTGATACGACCGCGGACGTCTCTCTGGATAAAACCGACGGCGGCTTTGCCATCACTAAGGTTGCACTGCAAAGCAAGGTAACCGTTCCGGGCATTGCGCCACAGCAGTTTGACGGCATTATTCAGAAAGCCAAAGCGGGCTGTCCGGTGTCGCAGCTCCTGAAAGCCGAGATTACCCTGGACTATAAGCTTAACTAAGCCCCAGCCGGGTTCGCGCCCGGCTATCCCTTCAGCGCGGCGGGGAACACCTCAGCCAGCCAGGCGATAAATACCTTCAGTCTGTGCGTCAAATGCCGGTTCTGCGGGTAAACCACATGAAACGGATAGGCGGCAGGGCGCCAGTCGCCGAGGATCGCCGTCAGCGTTCCCGCCAGCAAATACGACTTTGCCGAATACTCAAAGGTCTGAACGATCCCCAGCCCCGCCGCGGCAGCAGCCAGATGGGCATTACTTTCATTGACGCCAAGATAGTGCGGAATATTGATTTCCAGCGCCTCGCCGTGTTGTCTGAAACGAAACGGAAATGCCCGCCCGGTGACGGGCGAAAGGTAGCTTATCAGCTTGTGCCCGTTGCACAGCTCCTGCGGATAGGCCGGGACGCCGTGATTTTTCAGGTAACCCGGCGTCGCGCAGGTGACCATTTCGGCGTTACCGAGATGACGGGCGATGAGGGTCGAGTCGTCCAGCGGCCCGCCGCGGATCACGCAGTCTACGTTACCGCTGATGAGATCGACCGGCCGGTCGGCTACGCCAAGGTCGATGCGGATATCCGGGTAGCGCCGCATGAATTCCGGAAGCAGGGGGATGAGCACGTCCCGGGCGGTGGAGCCGCCCACGTCAACCCGCAAATGCCCTTTTGGCGTCGCGCGGGAAACGCGAAACGAGGTGTCGATATCTTCGATATCTATCAGCACCCTGAGCGCTTTTTCATAGTATTCCATCCCTTCCGGCGTCACCACCACCCGGCGAGTCGTCCGGTGCAGGAGGCGTATCTCCAGATGCGTCTCAAGCGATTTTACCAGCTTGCTCAGGGTGGCGATCGGCATATTCAGCGAGTCCGCCGCGCGGGTAAAACTGCCGGACTCCACGACCCGCGTAAAAGCGCGCATCGCCATGAGCTGGTCCATAATGACCTCTGATTATTTCTGTGGATGAATAGTCATTTTCATTTTTGCCTGTTTTTCACTAATGCCGCAAGGGCTAAAGTCTGTCCAACGCAAACCCAACAAAAGGTAAATGACATGAACACGACTCTCTCAGGAAAAATCGCACTGGTCACCGGCGGCAGCACCGGTATTGGTCTTGCCACGGCGCAGGAGCTGGCGGCTCAGGGCGCGAAGGTATACATCACCGGACGTCGGCAGGCCGAGCTGGACGCGGCGGTGGCTGAAATTGCTTCAACTGCGGTAGGCATCCGCGCGGATGTCTCAAAGCTTGCCGATCTGGATGAGGTCTATGCCCGGATAGCCAAAGATGAAGGGCGTCTTGATATCCTGTTCGCCAATGCCGGTGGCGGCGATATGCTGCCGCTGGGCGCGATCACCGAAGAGCAGTTTGACCGTATTTTCGGCACCAACGTTCGCGGGGTGCTGTTCACGGTGCAGAAGGCGCTGCCGCTGCTCTCCGCCGGATCGTCGATTATTCTGACCGGCTCGACGGTGTCCATTAAAGGGACGGCCAACTTCAGCGTCTACAGCGCCAGTAAGGCCGCCGTACGCAACTTTGCCCGCTCCTGGGCGCTTGATTTGCAGGGCCGCGGGATCCGCGTCAACGTGGTAAGCCCGGGACCGATCAAAACGCCGGGTCTCGGCGATCTGGTGCCGGAAGAGCACCGTCAGGGGCTGTACGACGCGCTGGCCGCGCAGGTACCGCTGGGGCGTTTAGGCGCGCCGGGTGAGGTGGGTAAAGCGGTGGCGTTTCTGGCCTCCGACGCTGCCAGCTTTATTAACGCCACCGAGCTGTTTGTGGACGGCGGGATGGCGCAAATTTAACCCAGATTACGCCAGCAGCGAACGTTACGGCCCTCGCGTGAGGGCTGTAACGGCTGGGGACGTTCACACCCCTGCGCTGCCATCGGGCAGCGGTCGCGGAAAAAACAGCCTTCGGGCAGATGACGGTTGCCGGGAAGCTCCGTTTTGCGTAACGCCAGCGTTTCATCCAGCGGTTCACCGGTGCGGGGAACCGAGTCGAGCAGCAGGCGGGTATAGGGATGGCGCGGCTCGCCAAGCACCTGCGCGGCGCTGCCCAGCTCAACAATCTGCCCAAGATACATTACCGCCACGCGATCACTCATGTGTCTGACCACCGAGACGTTATGCGAGATCAACACGTAGGTCAGATTACGTTGCTGCTGCAGGGTCACCAGCAGGTTGAGGATTTGCGCCTGCACGGAGATATCCAGCGCGCTGGTGGGTTCATCAAGCACGATAATATCAGGGTCGGACGAGAGCGCACGGGCGATGGCGATGCGCTGGCGCTGCCCGCCGGAGAAGGCGTGCGGAAGTCTGTCGAGATATTCCGGGCGAATGCCCACCTGCAGCGCCAGATCCTCCGCCAGCTGACGGCGCTCGCGCTCGCTGCTGCGTTTTTGCACCCACACCGGCTCGGTGATGATGCGCCAGACCGGCAACCGCGGGTCGAGCGAGGAGAGCGGATCCTGAAATACCATCTGCATGCCGCCCGCGTGGTGCGTCCGCAGGCACGCGCCGGTACTGGGCTTCAGCATGCCCATCAGCAGCTGGGCCAGCGTGCTTTTCCCGCAGCCGGATTCCCCGACGATGCCGAGCGTTTCTCCCCGACGGATCTCAAGGTCCAGCCCGTTAAGCGCATGGACCTGTTCCGTCACGCGGCCCAGCCAGTTTTTACGTGCCGCAAAATTGACGTGCACGCTATCGAGTTCCAGCAGTACATCAGACATGGCGTTTCTCCCGTTGTGGATACCAGCAGGCAGCCTGTTGGCCTTCTGCGCCAGTGGGCGCTAAGCGCGGGGTTTCGCTGCATTTCGCCCCGGCGGCAAAGCAGCGCTCGCGGAATGCGCAACCCTGCGGAAGCTCGCTGAGGTTGGGCACCGTGCCGGGGATGGCGGGAAGCGGGGCGCGCGGCTGGCCGTGTTCCGGCGCGCACTGCAGCAGCCCAATGGAATAGGGATGCACAGGGCGGTGGATCAGCGTTTGCGTGGCGCCGCTCTCGATCACGCTGCCGGCATACATCACGTACATTCTGTCGCAGAGCTGCGACACCACGGCCATATCATGGCTGATGAACAGCACCGAGGTACCGCTGGCCCGCGCCTTATGCTTCAGCAACCGCAGCACCTGGAGCTGGACGGTAACGTCCAGCGCGGTGGTTGGCTCGTCGGCGATGATCAGCTCCGGCTCGCAGGAGAAGGCAAGGGCAATCATCACCCGCTGGCGCATACCGCCGGAGAGTTCAAACGGATAACGATCCATGACCTGTTTCGCGTCCGGGATTTGCATCTCTTCCAGCAGGGCGATCGCCTTCTGCTGCGCCTCGCGCCGGGAAAGCGGCTGATGCTGGCGGATCACCTCCACCATCTGTTTGCCAATCCGCCGCGTCGGGTTGAGGGCGGTCATCGGCTCCTGAAAAATCATCGCCACTTTAGCGCCGCGCCACTGACGGAGCTGTTTCTCGGACGCCGTCAGGACGTTTTCACCGAGTAATCTCACCTGACCGTGATGAATGCGGTAGCTGCCTTCCGGCAGAAGGCGCATGGCGAGCATGGCGGTAACGGATTTGCCCGAACCTGATTCGCCCACCACACCGACAATTTCGCCCCTGCCGATCTCCAGCGAGACGTGGTTCAGCGCATGAACCTCACCGCGAAAAATCGGGAAGCTCAGATGCAGGTCTTCAATATTGAGTACCGATTCGGTCATCACTGTTTTCCTCCCGATTTCGGGTCCAGCAGATCGCGGATGCCGTCGCCAAACAGGTTAAAGCCCACGGCAGTAATCAAAATCGCCGCACCGGGAAACGCGCAGTACCACCACTGGTCCAGGACGTAGTTACGGCCAACGGCCACCATCGCGCCCCATTCGGCAGTGGGCTGCTGCGCGCCCAGGCCAATAAACCCCAGCGTGGCGGCCATCAAAATGGCGCTGCCGATATCCAGCGAAGCCTGCACAATCAGTGGCGGCAGGGCGTTGCGCAGGATATGCCAGCGGATCAAATGCCAGCGGGAAGCGCCAAAGGTGCGTGCGGCCTGCACGTAGGTAAACTGGCGCACCACCAGGGTTTGCCCGCGCGCCAGGCGGACGTAAAACGGGATGCGGACAATCGCAATCGCCAGCATGGCGTTGAACAGGCTCGGACCGAGCGCGGCGGCCAGCGCCATGGTCAGTACCAGAGAGGGAATGGAGAGCATAATGTCCATCACCCGCATGATGATGGCGTCACCGCGCCCGCCCAGTACACCGGACAAACAGCCCAGCAGTGAGCCAATGCCGCCCGCAATCACCACGACCGCCAGCCCGGCGGTAATCGACTGCTGGCTGCCCGTCAGCACGCGGCTGAACAGATCGCGTCCTACCTCATCGGTACCAAACCAGTGCTGCGCAGACGGCGCCTGCAGGCGGGCGGTCAGATCCAACGCGTTCGGGTCATGCGGCACAATCCACGGTGAGGCCACCATCAGAAAGAGCATCGCAATCATAATGACGCCGCCAACGATCGTGAGCGGGCTTTGACGCAGCATCCAGAACAGCTTTGCCCAGTTGATGCGTTGTCTGGCGGTTTTCACCGGGACGGGCGTTTCCTGCGTTAACATCATTCGGCACCTCCGCGCCCGATTCGCGGGTCAATCCACAGGTAAAGCAGATCGACCACCAGATTAACCAGCACGTAGGCCAGCGAAACGACGACCGCAAAGCCCATCACTGCCGGGAAATCAAGCGCCTGAATGGATGTCACCACCCAGGCGCCCATGCCCGGCCAGGCAAAGACGGTCTCGGTCAGTACGGCACCGTAAAGCAGATCGCCCAGCGCCAGCCCGAGCACGGTAATGGACGGGATCATGGCATTGGGCAGGGCGTAGCGCAGGACGATGTACCAGCCGGGCAGGCCGCTGGCGCGCGCGGTGCGAATGTAGTCCTCGCTGAGCTGCTCCAGCATCGCCGAGCGCACCTGGCGCGCCACTATCCCCAGGTGAACAAACGCCAGCGTCAGCGAGGGTAAAATCAGGTGCTGAAGCGCGTTGAAGAACACCTCACCGTTGCCCTCCAGCAGGGCGTCCAGCAGATAAAACCCGGTGACGTGCGTCGGCGGATCGAGCCAGTCGTCCAGCCTGCCGCCGCCCGGCAGAATCTGCAGGTGCCCGTAGAACAGCACAATGACGCCCAGCCCAAGCCAGAAGGCCGGGGTGGAGATCCCGGTCATCGCCATTAAACGCACCAGGTGATCCAGCCAGCGGTTGCGGTAGACCGCCGACAAAATCCCCAGCGGCACGCCGATCACCAGCGCCAGCAGCAGAGAACAAAAGGCCAACTCCAGCGTGGCGGGGAAAAAGGCCTTCAGGTCTTCCGCAACCGGGCGTCCGGTACGGATGGATGTGCCTAAATCACCGTGGGCCAGGGCGTCCACGTAGCGGCCAAACTGAACATACAGGGGCCGATCCAGCCCTAACTGCTGGCGGATGTTCTGCACGATTTCGTCGCTGGCGCGGTCGCCTGCCAGCAGACGGGCCGGATCGCCGGGGATCAGGTGTGAAATAATAAAGGTAATGATACAGACACCGGCCACCACCAGGAGTAACCCCCAGCAGCGCTGGCGCACTATGCTCCAGAACGTCATACGCTTTCCCCCAGCGAGAACCGTTATTTACTCATGGTGGCGATGTTGAATACCTGCTCCAGCATCGGATTAAAGGTGAAGCCCTTGACCTCTTTGTTCATCGCCAGCTGGTAGTTTTTCTGGAACAGATAGACGTAGGCCGCTTCGTCGATGACCACCTTTTGCGCCTGCTGGTAATCTTTGGTGCGTTCCGCCTGGTCAGTCGTTTTCAGCGCGGCCTGCAGCAGGGAATCGACCTCTTTGTTCTCATAGAACGAGCGGTTGCCCGGCAGCCCTTTTTTGTCCGATTCGAACCAGTAGTTCATAAACATGTACGGGTCGGCAAAGTCCGGGCTCCAGTTGCCGATGGCGATGTCGTAATCGCCTTTGCCGACGCGATCGCGCATGGTGGCATTGGCCAGTTTCTCCAGCTTGACGTTAATGCCGATCTTGCCGAGGCTGGCCTGAGTGGAGAGGGCGATTGGCTCCCAGTTTGGATCGTTGTCCGAGTAGAGGAAGGTCAGGCTGGCGGGTTTGTCTTTGACCTTCTCCAGCGCCGCTTTGGCTTTGGCCTCGTCGAAGCTGTACTGCATTGCCGCGGCGTCAAAGCCCCACATACCTTCCGGGATCGGGCCGCGCATCTGCTTGCCGTTGCCGCTCAGAATGCCTTTTACCATCCCCTGGTAATCCGTCGCCCAGGAGATAGCCCGGCGTAAATCCACCTGATTGAGCGGCGCTTTGCTGTTGTTGAGGTAGAGATAGGTCACGCGCAGGGACGGGTATTCGGCGACGGCGACTTTGCCTTCCTGCTTCAGGGCCGCGAGCTGATCGACCGGCAGGGAGTCGGCAATGTCCAGATCGCCGCGGGAAAGCTGCAGTCGGCGCGAGGCGCTCTCGCCGATAATTTTCACCGAGACGCGCTTAAAGTGCGGCTTGTCGCCCGGCCAGTGGGGGTTAGGCACCAGGATCAGCTGCTGGCCTTTCTGCCAGCTTTTGAGCATAAACGGCCCGGAGCCGGCGGTGTTTTGCGCCAGAAAACCGCGCGCATCGTCAGCGGCATTGGCCTTCAGCACCGCCGGGTTAATGATAGACGCCCCGTCGTTTGCGAGCGTGTAGAGGAAAGGCGCGAACGGCTGGCTGAGGGTGAATTTCACCGTGTGGTCATCCACGGCATCAATTTTTAGATCTTTCGGGAAGGCTTCAGACGGCCCCTGGCCGAGCTTCAGCAGGCGCTCAAAGGAGAGCTTGACCGCCTCGGCGGTGACCGGCGTACCGTCGGAGAATTTGGCGTTATCCGCCAGGGTAAAGGTCCACTCTTTCTGGTCGTCGGATGCCTTCCAGCCCGTCGACAGATCGCCCTCCACCTCGGTAGAGCCGGGCTTGTACTTGACCAGACGCTGGTAGGACGGATAGGTGACGGTCCAGTCGTTGTTATCAATGGTGATGGCAGGATCGAGCGTTTGCGGATCGGCGGCTTTACCGATTGCCAGCATGTCTTTCGGAACGGCAGCCAGCGCCAGCGGGGTGCTTAAAACCAGCGTGGCGGCAATCAGGGTTGTGAGAAGCGTTGTTTTCATGGCAGAGCTCCAGGTTAAAGAGAGGTGTGCGTCAGGGGAAAACAGGCAAAACGGTCTTCCAGCAGCGGGTAGCTGGCAGCGTTCGGCAGTTCGAAGTGCCACCATTCGCTGCTAATCCCCACAAAACCGCCGCCGAACATGATGGCGTTCAGCAGCAGACGGTTGCGCTGGGCATGCGGGGGTACGGAAGGGTGATAGGGATGCGATCGGTCATGCATTTCGTCAAAGCCGGCGCCCATATCCAGCACGCGGTTATGTTCGTCCATCAGGGTGACGTCGATGGCCGTCCCGCGGCTGTGATTAGAGCCAATCGCCACGTCGACCACGTATTCCGGGTTCGGGCAGGCGTCCCACAGCTGGGCCTGCGCCTGCTGCGGGCGATAGGCGTCGTAGACCACCAGCTTCAGCCCGGCCAGCGCGGCAATGCTGATGGCTTTTGCCAGCGCGGTGGCCGCGTCGGTATGCAGCAGGCACAGCGCCTCCTGATAGATCGGGCGGCCGGTGATGTTGTCGGCGGTGGCGTACTTCAGATCGATGTGCAGCGTGGGAAACGTCTTCGCCACATCAATCAGTTCACTCTCTTCGGGCATAGCTCCGCTCCTTTAGCGTTCGAATTGACCAAACTCTTGTTGTAATTGTCGGTTTACCGCCAGGCGCGCCGGGAGTGCATCACCCAGCGCTTCCACCACGCCCGACAGCAGCAGGTTGAACAGACAGCTCACGGGGGCAAGTGAATCCCAGAAATGACCGGTATCGGTTTTCACCTGCAGTAAATCCATCGGGTAATCCCGCGCCCACGGGCACCAGATGTCGGTGATCAAGGCCAGCGGAATGCCTTTCTCGCTGGCGACGCGGCAGTACTGGCGGGCCATCGCCGAGTAGGTGCGCGTGTCGGTCAGCACAACATAAGGGTGCGAAAAACCCGAGTTCAGGGATTCAACCCAGCTGCCGGAAGCCCCCTCCGAATAGCTCACGCGCGGACGGAGATATTCGAGGTGGCTGAAGAAGGCGTTGGCAATCCCGCGCGTGGACTGGATCCCCAGCACAAACACCGCGTCGGCGTGGGCGAGGTTGTTCACCACCTGCCGGAAGGCGTCCGTTTGTGCCAGCTGGTACACCTGCGTGATGGCGTCCACCTCCAGCGCCAGGGCGTGCTGAAGGCGGTTGGGCAGGGGGGGCTGCTGCTGCCAGGAGTCCAGCCGCTCGTTCATACCCCAGGGCTGATACGGATCGCGCAGGCTTTTTTTGGCATCTTCCAGGTTGCGATACCCCAGCTTGCGCAGGAAGCGTCCGACGGTAATTCCGCTGGTTCCGCTCGCCTGGCCGACGCTCTCTGCCGTTTCAAACGGGATTTGCGCGGCGTGCGCCAGCAGCCAGCTTCCCACCCGCTTTTCGCTGGGCGTAAGCTGGCTGAACGTCGCTTCGATACGGCTCAACATCTCTGGTTTCGTCGTCATACCGCCTCGCTGTTAACTGGCTGTCAAAAGCTGGATGAGTGTTATCCGGTTAACAATGCACGACGCGTGCCATGTTCACAGGGCGGTCAAAGCCCGCTGCGCTGTAAATTTCATGCAATATTTAGTTAACCGATGATCAACATTTGTGCAGCGTAGTTCACTTTTGGTGCAGTGGCTGACGCGGCAGGTATGAATTTGGTGAATACGTCAGCCCGTTCACATTTTTGATAAGATAGATGTACTGTGAATTTTAAAGGGATCCCGGCATGGCGAATTTGCCCTGGCGAATCAGCATGCGCTTGGTGGCGCTTGCAAAGAAAACAGGGATGGTCGTGGGGATCGTCCTGGTCGTCCTGCTGGCGGTGCGGGTTTATCTCTCGCAGCAGGGGCTGGAACTGCACCTATGGCACACCTGGCGGGCAGATGAGATGTCCGTACGTGAAATGGATAACGCCGACTTTGCCGGTTATGTCGCCCGGGAAAACGCCATTTTCGCCGATCTCGATAACGCCGTGACGGCGAAAACGGGGCGCGAGGAACAAACGCCGCTAAACCGTTATTATCGCCAGAGCCTGGTATGGCCGGGGCAGTTTACGCCCGATGCCAACCGCTCCTTTGTGCTGATGCCTGCCGGGAAGCCGCGCGGCGCGGTGGTGTTGCTGCACGGGCTGACGGATTCGCCTTACAGCGTCAGGCACCTCGCCGAGAACTATCAGCAGCGCGGCTTTGTGGCCGTGGTTCCGCGCCTGCCCGGACACGGCACCGCGCCCGGTGCGCTGACGGACGTTGACTGGGAGATGTGGCTCGCCGCAACGCGTCTTGCGGTGCGGGAAGCCACGCGCCTGACGGGGGAGAACGTGCCTCTGCATCTGGTGGGCTACTCCAACGGCGGGGCGCTGGCGATGAAATATGCCCTCGATGCGCTGGAATCGCCTGCGCTTCGTCGACCGCAGCAGGTGGTACTGCTTTCACCGATGATCGGTGTGACGGCCTTTGCGCGCTTTGCCGGTTTCGCCGGATTACCGGCGCTGCTGCCGGCGTTTGCCAAAGCGGCGTGGTTGAATATCTCCCCGGAATATAACCCGTATAAATACAACTCGTTCCCGGTGAACGCCGCCCGCCAGTCCTGGCTGTTGACGAAGGCCCTGCAGGAGCAGACAGGCCGCGAGGCGCGGGAGAACAGGCTGGCGAATTTGCCGCCGGTGCTGGCGTTCCAGTCGGTCATGGATTCCACGGTCAGCACCCGCGCGGTGGTGACCGGCCTGTTTGACCAGCTTCCGGCAAACGGCAGCGAACTGGTGGTGTTTGATATCAACCAGGCGGCCAGCTTCCGTCCGCTGTTCAAGCCGTCGTCGTGGACAGCAACCTCGGCGCTTCTGCCGGTTGCGCAGAGACGTTACAGTGTCACGATTATCACCAATGCCAGCGAGCACAGTTTCTCGACGGTGGCGAAAACCACCCCGGCAGGCAGCATGCGGGAGACGGTTGTGCCGCTTGCGCAGGCCTGGCCGCAGGATGTCTATTCCCTGTCGCACGTTGCGGTGCCGTTCCCGCCGGATGACGATCTCTATGGTCGCGAACCTGGGGTGAAAAACCGCTATGGCATCAGCCTGGGGACGATTGCGCTGTGGGGAGAAACGTCCGTGCTGAGCGTCGGAAAAGAGGCGCTGATGCGGGTCACCTCAAACCCGTTTTATGGCTATATGCAGGAGAGGATTAACAGCCGGATTGGCGACGAGAAAAAGTAGCGTTCTATACGTGGTGTGAATGTGTTAGGTCACATTGTTAAAGTATGTTAAACAGTAGCTTTAAGGCACCTTTCATTCATCGGAACACCTTTTTGTGCTGACCACGCTGATTTACCGAAGCCAGTTAAAATTATCCTGTCAGTCCTCCGTGCTGAGGGAGCTGGTGGAGCACGCCCGGATCCGCAATGCCAATCTGAATATCACCGGGGTTTTGCTCGCAAAGGGCAGTGACGTGCTGCAAATACTCGAAGGTTCTGAGGAGAGCGTGGTTAAGCTGTTCCATAAAATCCGCGATGACAAGCGGCACAGTGGGGTGGTTGAACTGATGCGGGATTATGGCCCGCGCAGGCGTTTTGAAAATGTCGGTATGCTGCTGTTCGATCTGCAGACGCAGTCACCGAAAGAGGTGCTGCAGTCGGTTCTGAATTACAG
This sequence comes from Enterobacter sp. MG-EB028, assembly GCF_056673305.1. Lineage (NCBI taxonomy): Bacteria > Pseudomonadati > Pseudomonadota > Gammaproteobacteria > Enterobacterales > Enterobacteriaceae > Enterobacter > Enterobacter sp. MG-EB028. Next base: position 2,488,086 of record NZ_CP195079.1, on the reverse strand, counting down.
CAGGCTGGACAGCTATCTGACATCCGATGACCGGGTGTTCAAATTTATTCAGACCTTTATTATGGGCAAACGTCCGGCCCCGTCGGGGGAACGCTACGATCCGGCAAAGTGGACGCTCTCAACGGAAAACTTGCCTCTGGGTGAGAGCCTGGATCTGATTGCCAGCCAGCGTTGCCAGTTTGCGCTTCAGCCCATTGTTGAGCCCTCGGAAGGCAAGATCAGCTCCTTTGAAGCCCTTATCCGCGGCAATGACGGCGGCAGCCCGGAGCATTTCTTCAGCTCTCTGGACCCGGCCAAAGTTTATGAAGTCGATCTACAGACGAAAGCGTATGCCTTCGCGCTGGCCGAAAAGCTGGGGATTGGCAGCCATAAGATTGCGGTCAATCTGCTGCCGATGTCGCTGGTGAATGTTCCTGGCGCAGTGGCGTTTCTGGTTGATCAGATTAAACAGCATGGGCTTCAGCCGGAGCAGGTGGTTATTGAAATCACAGAAAACGAGATGATCTCCGGACTTAACCAGTTCAACAGCGCCATTAAGCAGCTTCGCGGCGAGGGCGTTGGGCTGGCAATTGATGATTTTGGTTCCGGCTATGCCGGTCTTTCGCTGCTGACCCGGTTCCAGCCGGATAAAATTAAGATTGACCGGGAGATAGTTAGCGATATCCACCTCAGCGGCCCGAAGCAGGCGATTGTGCGCTCCATCATCAGCTGCTGCTCCGATCTTGAAATTACCCTGGTGGCCGAAGGGATCGAGAAGTTAGAGGAGTGGTGCTGGCTCGAATCTGCCGGGATCCGCCGCTTCCAGGGCTTTCTTTTTGCTCGTCCGCAGCTTAACGGCGTCGGAGATATCCGCTGGCCGCATCTGAAACGTTAGGCAATTTTCCTCCCGCGTTATTTCCCCTTTGGCCTGCCTGTGCTTAAATAGCTAAAACGGTTTAATATAGTTTAGCTTCGAGGGTCACATGGAAAAAATTTGGGTACTTGGTGATGCGGTAGTGGATTTATTGCCCGATGGTGAAGGGAAATTACTGCAGTGCCCCGGCGGCGCACCGGCAAACGTCGCGGTGGGCATTGCCCGTCTGGGCGGTCAGAGCGCGTTTATCGGCAGGGTTGGCGACGATCCTTTCGGGCGCTTTATGGCGAAAACTCTTGCTAACGAGCGGGTCGACGTGAAGTACATGCGCCTTGACCCGACGCACCGCACCTCTACGGTAGTGGTCGATCTGGACGACCACGGCGAACGTTCGTTTACCTTCATGGTGCGCCCGAGCGCCGATCTGTTTCTTGAACCCGCTGACCTGCCGACGTTCAGCGCGGGCGAGTGGCTGCACGTCTGTTCCATCGCGTTAAGCGCAGAGCCGAGCCGTTCTGCGACCTTTCAGGCGATGGACGCCATCCGGAAAGCGGGCGGTTATGTAAGCTTTGACCCCAATATTCGCCCTGATCTCTGGCCGGATGAAAACGCGCTGCGTCGCTGCCTGCAACAGGCCCTGCAGAGCGCCGACGTGGTGAAACTTTCCGTTGAGGAACTGACGTTTTTAACCGGCGATACGGATGTACAAGACGGTTTGAACGCGCTGATGCAGCGCTGTCCGGCGCGTCTGGTGCTGGTGACGCAGGGTAAAGAGGGCGTTATCGCCTGGCATCAAGGCGAGGTGAAACACTATCCGGCTAACCCTGTGCAATGCGTTGATACCACCGGCGCGGGCGATGCCTTCGTCGCCGGGCTGCTCTACGGGCTGGCCGCCGGTCAGGAGCTGGTCCCGGTAATCGCCTTAGCCCAGCGCTGCGGCGCGTTAGCCACTACGGCAAAGGGGGCGATGACCGCGTTGCCCTGGCAGCACGACCTGTAATCCTTCCTTCACGGGCCGCCGACCAGCGGCCTGAATTGTCGCCTCGATCACACTTACTAAAACGGTTTAGCAAAAAAGATTGCCGATCCAAAATTCCGGGGTTTAGTATCAGCAACCTAAACCGGTTTAGCAATTTAGCACGTTCGATTAATACTTTTAGGGATGCGACAAAATGTATAAAAAACGCAGACTTGCCGTGATGATAGGCATGCTGGCCGGCAGTACCTCTGTTTTTGCTCAGACGGATATGACAAGTATCGAAGCGCGCCTTGCCGCAATGGAGCAGCGCCTTCAGGCTGCTGAAGCGCGTGCGCAGGTCGCTGAAAAACGGGCCACCGAAGCCGAACAAAAAACGCAGCAGCTGGTAGCCGCCCAGCAGCAGACGCAAACCACGGCCCAGGCGGTGGCGCAGCGTACCACCGCGCTGGAGAAAAAAGCGGACCAGAGCAGCGGGTTTGAGTTCCATGGCTACGCCCGTTCCGGCCTGCTGATGAACGATGCGGCCTCCAGCAGCAAAAGCGGTCCTTACCTGACCCCGGCCGGGGAAACCGGCGGTGCGGTAGGGCGTCTGGGTAACGAAGCCGACACCTACGTCGAGCTGAACCTAGAGCACAAGCAAACTCTGGATAACGGGGCGACCACGCGCTTTAAGGCGATGCTGGCCGACGGTCAGCGAACCTATAACGACTGGTCAGCCGATACCAGCGATCTCAACATTCGCCAGGCTTTTGCGGAGCTGGGCAACCTGCCTGATTTTACCGGCGCGCTGAAGGGCAGTACCTTCTGGGCGGGTAAACGCTTCGACCGCGACAACTTTGATATTCACTGGCTGGATTCCGACGTGGTGTTTCTGGCCGGTACCGGCGGCGGCGTCTACGACGTGAAGTGGAACGATTCGCTGCGCAGCAACTTCTCGATCTACGGCCGCAACTTCGGCAGCGTGGAGCAGACGGACAACAACGTTCAGAACTACATCCTCAGCATGAACCACTTCGCCGGGCCTTTGCAGGTGATGGTGAGCGGCCTGCGGGCGAAGGATAACGACGACCGGAAAGACGCTAACGGCGATCTCATCAAAACCGACGCGGCAAATAACGGCGTTCATGCCCTGGTGGGGCTGCACAACGAGAGCTTCTATGGCCTGCGTGAAGGAAGTGCCAAAACGGCGCTGCTGTACGGCCACGGTCTGGGGGCGGAAGTAAAAAGCATCGGCTCCGACGGCGCGCTGCTGTCTGATGCTGATACCTGGCGCTTCGCAAGTTACGGTGTCACGCCAATCGGCGGTGGCTGGAGCGTTGCGCCTGCCGTGCTGGCGCAGAGCAGTAAAGATCGCTACGTCAAGGGCGACAGCTATGAGTGGGTGACGCTCAACACCCGCCTGATTAAAGAGGTAACCCAGAACTTCGCGCTGGCGTTTGAGGGAAGCTATCAGTACATGGACTTAAATCCGGAAGGCTATAAGGACCGCAACGCCGTTAACGGCAGTTTCTACAAGCTGACCTTTGCGCCAACGTTAAAAGCGAGCAAAATCGGCGATTTCTTCAGCCGTCCGGAGCTGCGCCTGTTTGCCACCTGGATGGACTGGAGCAGCAAGCTCGATAATTACGCCAGCGATGATGCCTTTGGCAGCAGCGGCTTCAACGCCGGCGGGGAATGGAACTTTGGGGTCCAGATGGAAACCTGGTTTTAACCCATCACGCTCCCGCCCGGCGGGGGCGTTTCGCACATCATAAAAAGAAGTCAGGCAGAGGTATCTATGGATGTTAATCAAATCGCCCGCGAGCTTATTCCGCTGCTCGGTGGTAAGGAAAATATCGCCAGCGCGGCGCACTGCGCTACGCGTCTTCGTCTGGTGCTGGTCGATGACGCGCTTGCCGATCAGCAGGCGATCGGTAAGGTCGACGGCGTAAAAGGCTGTTTTCGTAACGCCGGGCAGATGCAGGTGATTTTCGGCACGGGCGTGGTGAATAAAGTCTACGCCGCGTTTATTCAGGCGGCGGGGATTAGCGAGTCCAGCAAGTCTGAAGCGGCGGATATCGCGGCGCGCAAGCTGAACCCGTTCCAGCGCATTGCTCGTTTGCTTTCCAATATCTTTGTACCGATCATTCCGGCGATTGTGGCGTCCGGCCTGCTGATGGGCCTGCTCGGCATGGTGAAAACCTACGGCTGGGTCAACGCGGATAATGCCCTCTACATCATGCTGGACATGTGCAGCTCGGCGGCGTTTATCATTCTGCCTATTCTGATCGGCTTTACCGCCGCGCGGGAGTTTGGCGGCAACCCGTATCTCGGAGCGACGCTGGGCGGCATTCTGACCCACCCGGCGCTGACCAACGCCTGGGGCGTGGCCTCCGGCTTCCACACTATGAACTTCTTCGGCCTTGAGATCGCGATGATTGGCTATCAGGGCACGGTATTCCCGGTGCTGCTGGCCGTCTGGTTTATGAGCATCGTCGAGAAAAACCTGCGCCGCGCAATCCCGGACGCGCTGGATCTGATTTTGACACCGTTCCTCACCGTCGTTATCTCCGGTTTTATCGCCTTGCTGATTATCGGCCCGGCGGGGCGCGCGCTGGGCGACGGCATCTCCTTTATCCTGAGCACGCTGATTGAACACGCGGGCTGGTTGGCCGGGTTACTGTTCGGCGGGCTTTACTCGGTGATTGTGATCACCGGTATTCACCACAGCTTCCACGCGATTGAAGCCGGGCTGCTGGGTAACCCGTCGATTGGCGTAAACTTCCTGCTACCGATCTGGGCCATGGCGAACGTGGCGCAGGGCGGCGCCTGTCTGGCGGTGTGGTTCAAAACCAAAGATGTCAAAATCAAAGCCATTACCTTACCGTCGGCGTTCTCTGCCATGCTGGGCATCACCGAAGCGGCCATTTTTGGTATCAACCTGCGCTTCGTGAAGCCGTTTATCGCTGCGCTGATCGGCGGCGCGGCGGGCGGGGCCTGGGTGGTGTCAGTGCATGTCTACATGACCGCCGTCGGGCTGACCGCTATTCCGGGCATGGCTATCGTGCAGGCCAGCTCGCTCCTTAACTATATTATCGGCATGGTGATTGCCTTCGGCGTGGCGTTTACCGTCTCGCTGCTGCTGAAATATAAAACGGACTCTGAATAATGACGTTACCTTCCCGCTGGCCTGCGATCCTGCAGGCCGTTATGAAAGGGCAGCCCCGCGCGCAGGCGGATAGCCACTACCCGCAGTGGCACCCCGCGCCGGTGACGGGGCTGATGAACGACCCGAACGGGTTTATCTGGTTTGCTGGCCGTTACCATCTGTTCTATCAGTGGAACCCGCTGGACTGTGAGCATCGCTTTAAGTGCTGGGGGCACTGGAGCTCTGCGGATCTGGTGCACTGGCGGCACGAACCGCTGGCGCTGATGCCGGACGAAGCGTATGACCGCAACGGCTGCTACTCCGGTAGCGCCGTGGATAACCAGGGCGTCCTCACGCTGTGCTACACCGGCAACGTTAAGTTTGATGACGGCAGCCGCACCGCCTGGCAGTGTCTGGCGGAGGAACAAACGGACGGAACCTTTAAGAAGCTGGGGCCAGTGCTGGCGCTGCCGGAAGGCTACACCGGCCACGTGCGCGACCCGAAGGTATGGCAGCACGACGGGGAGTGGTACATGGTGCTCGGCGCGCAGGATGTGCAAAAGCGCGGCAAAGTGCTGCTGTTTAAATCAGCCGATTTGCACGCCTGGGCGTCCTGCGGGGAGATCGCCGGTCACGGGGTCAACGGCCTGACGGACGCAGGGTACATGTGGGAGTGCCCGGACCTGTTCGCCCTCGACGGGACGCACGTGCTGATCTGCTGCCCGCAGGGGCTGGCGCGCGAGCCGCATCGCTATCTCAACACCTATCCGGCCACCTGGATGAGCGGGGCGTTTGACTATGCAAACGCCGCATTCGATCACGGCGAGCTGCACGAGCTGGACGCGGGCTTTGAGTTTTACGCCCCGCAAACCGCGCTGGCGGAGGACGGACGCCGCATTCTGATCGGCTGGATGGGCGTACCGGACGGGGAAGAGATGCTTCAGCCCACGCGGGCGCACGGCTGGATGCACCAGATGACCTGCCCGCGAGAATTGCGCTTTAGCGACGGCAGGCTCTGGCAGACCCCGGCGCGCGAGCTGGCGGCGCTGCGTGAAGATGAGCAGCGCTGGCAGGGGCGCGCCAGCGAGGCGCCGGAACTGGACGCGACGCGCCTGGAGTTTGAGCTGGGCGCATCGCAGGTGAATATCGATTTTGCCGGCGCGCTGCGCCTCACGGTCGATGAGCAGGGTTTACGCCTTGAACGCGCGAGCCTGAAAACCGGTGAAACATTGACCCGCTACTGGCAGGGTGAGGTTCGTCATTTACGCGTTCTGTGCGACTGCTCCAGCGTTGAAATTTTCATCAATCACGGTGAAGGGGTAATGAGCAGCCGCTATTTTCCTGACCATCCGGTGCGGGTGCGATTCGAAGGTGCGTCCGACATCACATTACGCTACTGGTCGCTGCGCGCCTGCATGATAGAATGAGGGTTTTGGCAGCCGGATCTAAGTCGTTGTGAGAAAAACAAAACGCGTCACCATCAAAGACATCGCGGAGCTGGCGGGGGTGTCAAAAGCCACCGCCAGCCTGGTCCTGAACGGGCGCAGCAAAGAGCTTCGCGTGGCGGAAGAGACGCGCGAGCGTGTGCTGGCGATTGCAAAAGAGCACCACTATCAGCCCAGCATTCACGCCCGGTCGCTGCGCGATAACCGCAGCCACACCATTGGTCTTGTCGTTCCGGAGATCACCAACTACGGTTTTGCCGTGTTTTCTCACGAGCTGGAGACGCTGTGCCGCGAGGCCGGCGTTCAGCTGCTGATCTCATGCAGCGATGAAAACCCAGGGCAGGAGACAGTGGTGGTGAACAACATGGTGGCGCGTCAGGTGGACGGGCTGATTGTGGCCTCCAGCATGCTGAACGATGCGGACTACCTGAAGCTCAGCGAGCAGCTGCCCGTGGTGCTTTTTGACCGCCACATGAACGACAGCGCGCTGCCGCTGGTGATCACCGACTCCATTACCCCGACGACGGCGCTGGTAGCGGACATTGCGCGTCAGCATCCGGATGAGTTCTACTTCCTCGGCGGACAGCCGCGCCTGTCTCCGACGCGCGACCGCCTGGAAGGGTTTAAGCAAGGTCTGAGAGAGGCCGGCGTGGCGCTGCGCCCCGAGTGGATCGTTCACGGCAACTATCACCCGAGCTCCGGGTACGAGATGTTTGCCGAACTCTGCGCCCGCCTTGGGCGTCCGCCAAAAGCGTTGTTCACCGCCGCCTGCGGGCTGCTGGAGGGTGTGCTGCGCTATATGGGCCAGCATAATCTGCTGCAAAGCGATATCAGGCTAGCCAGCTTCGACGATCACTATCTCTACGATTCGCTGACGATCCCGGTGGATACCATTCGCCAGGACAACCGCCAGCTGGCGTGGCACTGCTTTGATCTGATAGGCAAATTGATCGAAGGGGAGACGCCGCAACCATTGCAGCGCAAGCTGGATGCCACTCTGCAGCGGCGCTATAAGCCAGCGGTATAGCCCCGCGCGATACATCAATAACTTTAATTAATTTAAGTTTTGGAAGCGCCGATAACCATAAGGAATAATTCTCCTTGAGGTATTGGTTTATGTCGTTGAAAAAGTCGTCCCTGATTGTCCTGTTCTCGCTGCTTTTGTTCTTTATCGTCAGCACCGTGACGAGCGTTGGCCTCATCATTAAAAGTAATAACTCCCTGGATAACGTGAACAAAGAGATCCAGGTGGTGCTGTCGATTATTGACCCCATCAACCACAGCCGTACGCTGCGCGTGCGGGTGATGGAGTACGTGAAGATGGTGGAAGCGGGCAACTCGACAGACGAGTCTGCAAAGCTTGCCGCAGTGAAAGAGGCGCTGACCAAAGCCGACAATGCCTTTGCGGCCTTTATGGCTTCGCCGCGTCTGACGGATGAAGCGCCGCTGGTGAGTGCCTATCAGGACGCCTGGCAAAACTACCGCAACCAGGGACTGGCACCGCTGATCGATGCCGCGGCGGCGCACGATGTCGCTAAATTTAACGCCCTGATCCCGGAAGTTTCCCGTCTTGACCGCCAGTACGAAATCGTTCTCGACCAGGTGCTTTCGGTTCACCAGAAATACGCCAAAAGCCTGAACGAAGATGCGAGCAGTAATTTTGTCTCCGGCCTGGCGATGATTGCCGTTATTGCCTGCCTGTTTTTGGCGGTGATTGTCGCGGTCAGCCTCTTTATGAAGCGCTTCGTCTTTGCCCCGGTTAACCTGGCGCGCGAGCACTGCAGCCAGATTGCGGCGGGCAAGCTGGACACTCCGGTGCCGGTGAAGGGGAGTTCACATAACGAAATCGACCACCTGATGGGCTCGATGGAGCAGATGCGTCAGGCACTGCTCGCGACCATCGCCCAGGTGCGCGATGCGAGCCATACCGTGACGCACGCGGCCCAGGAGATTGCCTCCGGGAATATTGACCTGGCGTCACGCACCGAGCAGCAGGCTTCCGCCTTAACCCAGACGGCGGCCAGCATGGAAGAGCTGAGCGCGACGGTGGCGAACAATACCGACAACGTCTATCAGGCCGGTAAACTGGTGCAGGACGCGGTGAAAAATGCCCACACCGGTGAAGCGGTGACCCGAGAAGTGATCGACACGATGAACACCATCGCGGCGAACTCGAAGCGCATCGAAGACATTACCAGCGTGATTAACAGCATCGCTTTCCAGACCAATATTCTGGCGCTGAACGCGGCGGTTGAAGCGGCGCGGGCCGGTACGCAGGGCCGCGGCTTTGCGGTCGTGGCCAGCGAAGTGCGCACCCTGGCGCAGAAAAGCGCGGTGGCAGCCAAGGATATCGAGAGCCTGATTGCGCAGTCGGTCTCCAGCGTGAAAAACGGTGCGGAGTTGGTCAGCCGCTCGGGCGAGGTGATTGACTCGATCATTTCGTCGGTGAACAAAGTGAATACGCTGATGGAGCAAATTTCCGTCGCCTCCGAAGAGCAGAGCCGCGGGATCAGCCAGGTCGGGCAGGCGGTGACCGAGATGGATGGCGTGACCCAGCAGAACGCCGCGCTGGTGCAGCAGTCCGCCGCCGCAGCGGCCTCGCTGGAAGAGCAGGCGCAGCAGCTTTCACGGAGTATTTCGAGTTTTAGGTTGCCGGTGCGGGCTTGATTGTATAAGGGAGGCTCCGCAGGGAGCCTTTTTATTAATGTCTGGCATAACTGGAAAGCTGCGCCAGACAAGGTTTCATTTGTTACTATTAGCAGTCAAAAGCAATAAAAAGCGGCTAACCTCCCTTTTTTAACGCACCAATTAAATTTGTTAATTGCTCAATCCCATCAAAAGTTGAGGGTATCTTGTCCTCTGATGGCATTATATTAGAAAAAATAACCTCTTCAAATTTCACCAAAAGATCTGTGTTATGCTCTCTAATTTCTTGAGCATAAGTTGCGTAATTCTGGATGAACTGGCAAAGGCTTTTTCTAAGGTCAATTTGGATTAATTGTGCGCGGATAGAGTTGAAATTTAAAAGTGAAACTCTAAAGAAGTATACGAGTATTAATGTCAGTGAAAGTATGGGGATGATCTTAACCAAGCTTGACCACCCAGAGGGTAATGCTCCAGACTCTGCAAACGTCAGGATCTCTATCAGTAGAGGAAGCGGAATAAGTATGCCTAAGATAAACATAAGATACTTAGCTGATTTTAGCTCCTTAGACTTATTTTCCCCAAGCTCAGCAAATCCCTTATAAAGACCAACAAAGTTAAATTTATTTGCCTGCATAACTAGGGATTCATTTAATTTTTCGGATTTAGCTAAGTTCTCTTTTAAAATTGAATCCCAATGGCGTCCTGCATCTTCAAGGTCATCAGCTCTTCGGATATACTCTTTGTATGACTTAGCGCTATCGCTACTTAAAATTTCTCTAATCATTGTTAGAGGCATTTCTTTTAGAGCATATGTGATCTGGCCTGAAGATCTTTCGTCGAATTCATCTTGTCTGTAAATTGCGAATTGTTTTATGGCCTCAGTGAGTTGAAAGAGATTGTCTTTATGGAATATATGATCTTCCATAAAAAATCTAAAGCAAGAGGTGAAAAGTAAGTTAAGATTATCTTCATTTATAGGTGTCTTTAGCTCTCTAATAAACGCCTCACCGATTAGCTCTATATTAAACTGAACCCTTTCATCCCATATTGCAGCATGTTTTAAAAAAAGTTGTAACGCCCCTATCACGAGATAGTCTCGTTCTTTACTAAAACTTATATCGCCATCGGTGTCAATTGCATTCAACTCACGAAGTTTATTTGAAATGAGATATTGATTATCTGGATTGCTGAAGAAAACAGTATTCATTATATAATCCTAATGGTCATAAGTTTGTTGTGTAGGAAATGTCAGAATCTAGTTGAATTTCATGTTAAATCAGAAGACCTCACGATTGCGACATAAACATACAAACCAACGAAATTTTACGTCTACTTAGAAATCTCATCCGCACCGGCATCGTGACGGATATCGACGTGGGGTTGTGCCGTGTCCAGACCGACGGCAAGGAAATCACTTGGCTGAACTGGCTTACTTCTCGCGCCGGTCGCTCGCGTGTATGGTGGGCTTCGTCTGTTGGTGAGCAGGTGCTTTTACTGGCGATCGGCTGCAAGCTCGATACGGCTTTTGTACTGCCCGGCATTTTCTCGGATAACAATTCTGCACCGTCTGTCCCCCTGATGCGCTTCATGTGTCCCTTTCCTGACGGCGCGGTTATGGAGTACGAGTCCGAAAATGGGGCGCTCACCGTGTTAGGCATCATGAAGTGAAACAGGACCGGAAGATGAGCGGGAACATCGAGCACACAGGCGGGACACTGAAATCAAACGGCGTGCATGTGGACAACCATGCGCACGACAACGTACAGAGCGCTGACGCAGGAATAATGGGACGCAACGACGGTGCGCAATCTGGGAATAAACAGCCAGACCGGTTTCAGTATCTCTTAGGTTGAGCATATCCGGCAAAGCGTGCTCGACACTTTGGTCATGCCGGTTGGGTCTAGCGTCATGCGCCGTGAATACGGCTCGCTCCTATCGTTGATAATTGACCAGCCGCAGACCCCGGCGTTGAGCCTGCAGAGTATGGCCGCGTGCTATTCCGCGATCCAGGAATGGGTGCACTGCATAAACCTCTCGACCATCCTGACGCCACGCTTAAGAGAAAGGCTTTATCAGCTAAGCAGTGCGATAGACAGTGCGTCTGAGAGCATCGCAGCGACGCCGAAAGCGGTAATTTTATATTCACCCCAGCAATATTTCCCTTCCTCATCCGTCTACCTCATCACAAGCCATAATCAGTTACTGTAAACGAGGTAAACACCATGAGAGATTTTGAACTGCACGGCAGGGGTCACGGGCGCGGATTCGGTCGCCACCGTATGGGTAAGGGCTTAATCATCGGCGCGGTAATTTTCATCGTGCTCGGCCTGCTGGTGATGTCCCTGTGGAACGCCTTGCTCCCGGCTATCCTCGGCGTGAAGGCCATCGGGTTTTGGCAGGCGCTGGGCATTCTGGTGCTGAGCCGCATTCTGTTTGGCGGGTTAGGTTTCCGCCCCGGGATGTTTGGCGCGCACCGCCGGATGCACGAGCGCTGGATGAACATGACGCCCGAGCAGCGTGAGGCGTTTATTCAGCAGCGCCGCGAAGGCTTTGGTCGCCACGGTCGTGGTCACTGCGGCTGGCATGGCCATCGTGACGATAAGCGCGATGACGCCGCGCCAAAAGCGCCGGAAACCGAGTGAGCGAAATGAAAGCCGGGGAGACGGGCGGATCCATGCTGATGTCGGCGCTCAACGCCTGCCGCGCCCGGCTGAAAGCCTTCATTCGCGGACGAACGTCCGTTCGCGATGATGCCGACGACATTTTGCAGGAAGTGACCTTTCAGCTGATGAAAGTGGAGCAGCCGGTCGAAAACGTCGCGGCCTGGCTGTTCCGCGCGGCGCGTAACGAGATGACCGACCGGGCGCGTAAAAAGCGCGAGGTGTCGCTCTCCGGCTATTTTACTGGCGAAGACGAAGAGGGTTTCCCCGAAGACGAGCTGGCCGAAACCCTGTTCGGCGTACCGCAAACGCCAGAGGAGGAGTATCTCAAAACGCTGCTGTGGGAAGAGCTGGGGCAGGCGCTGTCTGAACTGCCGCCGCCGCAGCGCGAGGTGTTTGAAAAGACCGAGCTGCACGGCTACAGCATTAAAATGCTGGCAGAGGAGACGGGGGCCACAGAGCAGGCGCTGTTATCCCGCAAGCACAAGGCGGTGCTGTTTCTGCGTACGCGGCTGCGGGATATCTACGACGCGCTGACGGGTGAATAGCGGCGACAGACAAAACCTTACACTCCGGGCACTTGTAGATTCATCACTATCGTTTATGATCGGGGCGTCTTGTTACTCTGGAATATTATGCGCAACCGTCAGCTCCTCGGAAAATGGCTTTTGATTATCACCTGTCTCGCGATGGCGCTTTGCCTCGTGCAGCGTGCGGTGATGCTCAACCATTTTTTACAGGGACTGGATCCGCAGATTTCACTGAGTGCAGATGCCCCAACGCAAAGCAGCAAGACTGAGCAGTCCGGGCCATCGCCCTGCCAGTTAGGCGCCCAGTCGCTTCTTTGTGCCCAGCCGCTGTTCTTTGACGGCGCGCTACCGGCCATCATTATCTTCTTCGCGCTGTTACAGCTGCTGACGCAAGGGCGGGCCTTTGCTCCCGCGGAACAGCCCGTTCAGGCACCGCCTCCCCGAATACACCTTAAAAACTGCGTTTTCCGTGAATGAAAATCATCGTCACCACACGATAATTTTTCACTGTTCACGGAGTAATACATGGTTAACCTCTTCAGGGGATTCGTCTTCCTGTGGCTGTCCTGCATCGGCATTGCCCATGCGGCAGACACCGGCTGGCTGGTCTCCCCACAAAACGATCACGCCCGCATCCGCTTTCAGGCGGAGAGGGAACAAACGCACGTAAAAGGCCTGCTCACCGTTGAGCTAAAGCCCGGCTGGAAAACCTACTGGCGATCGCCGGGCGAGGGTGGCGTCGCGCCAAAAATCAGCTGGCCGGAAGGCGTAACGGACAGCTGGTCCTGGCCGGTTCCATCGCGCTTCGATATCTCCGGCATGACGACGCAGGGGTATCACGATAAGGTCACGATTCCGATCGTTCTCGACGGGGTGAAGAGCGACGCGCTCAATGGAACGCTCACGCTCTCCACCTGCAGCAACGTCTGCCTGCTGACGGACTACCCGCTGCATCTCGATTTTACCCAGCCGGTGGATGAGGGCTTCCGTAGCGAGTTCGAGCAAGCGATGCGCACTGTTCCGGGCACGTCTGGCGTATCCGCAGATCTTTCCGCCTGGCTCTCTGGCGACAAGCTGGTGATTACCGGCACCACGGACGGGAAGTGGGTCAATCCGGGGATCTACTTTGACCCGCTGGAGGGTGACATTCTGCCCGGCGAGCCGGTCATTAAACACGACGGCAACACGCTTCGGGTAACGGTACCCGTGACCGACGAATGGGGCGATAAACCCGCCTCGCTGGAAGGCAAGAGGCTGTCGTTTGTGCTGACTAATGGCGGTAACGCGCAGCAGACCACCATGACCGTTGGGGCAACTCCCGCAGAGCCTTCCACTCCAGGCGGAACGGGTAAAATGGTGCTTTTTGCCCTGCTGGGCGGGCTGATCCTCAACCTGATGCCCTGCGTGCTGCCGGTCATGGGCATGAAGCTTAACAGCATCCTGCAGGCAGGATCGGACAGGCGCGCCATCAGGCTGCGCTTTCTGGCCACCAGCGCCGGGATCCTTACCTCCTTTATGCTGCTGGCCGCGATGGTGACCGCGCTGAAGCTGGCCGGGGCATCGCTGGGGTGGGGCATTCAGTTCCAGAACCCGTGGTTTATCGGCCTGATGGTCGCCGTCACCTTCCTGTTTGCGCTGAACCTGTTTGGGGCGTTTGAAATGCTGCTGCCTTCCTCTGCGGCAGGACGGCTGGCGACGGCAGGGGGAGCGGGGATCGGCGGCAGCTTCTGCGAAGGGATGTTCGCTACGCTGCTGGCGACGCCGTGCTCCGCACCGTTTCTCGGTACGGCGGTTGCCTTTGCCCTTGGCGCGCCGCTGCACTCCCTGTGGCTCATCTTTCTGATGCTCGGCGTGGGCATGAGCCTGCCGTGGCTGTTTGTCGCCCTGGTGCCGAAAACGGCCATGCTGCTGCCAAAACCCGGCCGCTGGATGAACACGCTCAAAACGATCCTGGGCCTGATGATGCTGGCCTCCAGCCTCTGGCTGGTCACGCTGCTGAGCCTGCATCTGGGCGAGGCGGTCAGCCAGATCGTGATGCTGGTGCTGATCGCTATCGCGCTGGCACTGTTCGTGAAGAAGGGGCAAACCTCTTCGCCGTTGTTCTGGGTCGTGGTTATCGCGCTGTCGGTGCTCGGCGGGTATCAGCTGCGGGGGTTGCTTAACTCACCGTCTGACGCCATGGCGCGGAATGACGCTCAGACTATCCCGTGGCAGCCGCTCAGCGAGGAGGCCATCCAGCAGGCGCTGGCGCAGGGGAAACGGGTGTTTGTGGATATCTCCGCGGACTGGTGCGTGACCTGCAAAGTTAACGAGCATCGGGTACTGACCCAGCCGGACGTTATTGCCGCGCTGAGCCAGCCGGACGTGGTGGCCCTGCGCGGAGACTGGAGCCAGCCGTCCGCGCTAATCGCGGAGTTTCTGGCGAAGCGAAACCGCTACGCCATTCCCTTTAATGAGGTGTATGGCCCCGGCACGCCTGAGGGGGAGATCTTCTCGCCGCTGCTGGATAAGCGCACCCTGGTCACCACCCTGAACAACGCAAAAGGCTAACTGTGTCATGAAAAAATTCCTTATAACGCTTCTGCTCCTGCTGGCCCCGCTTCAGGTGTTCGCTGCCCAGCCGCTGACGCCGGACCAGGAGCAGCGCGCGCAGAAAATGATCGCTGATTTCCTGTTTAACGATCCGAACTCACCGCGTATCGGCGCGAAAAATCCAAAGCTCACCCTTGTGGTGTTTACCGACTACAACTGCCCGTACTGTAAGAAATTCGATCCGTACCTGGAGAAGATCGTCGAAAAACACCCGGATGTTGCGGTGGTCTTTAAGTTTTTACCTTTCCGCTCGGAAAGTTCATTGACCGCCGCACGTGACGCGTTAACCGTCTGGCGCGCGCATCCCGAGCAGTTTATGAAATTTAACCATACCCTGATGGCAAAAAAGGGATACCACGATGACGCCAGCATTCAGGAGGCGCAAAAACGGGCCGGGGTGAGCGTCACCGCGCCGGATGATGAGAGTATGGTGTCGATCAAACGCAGCCTGATCGTCGCAGAAAAAATGGGAATTCAGGGCACGCCCGCCACGCTTATCGGCGAAGGGCTGCTGCCCGGCTGGGTTCCGTTTGAACAGTTCGACGAAATGGTCAGTGACGCTCTGAAAAACCGCTAACCTGAAGGGGGCGGAATGCCCCCGACAAACCGGAGAGGGAAATGAAAAAATTATTGTTACTTTCGGCGCTGGTGACCTCAGGGCTGACCCAGGCCGCTGATACCATACCGGATGTGGTGAAGCAGTTCAGCGAACAGCAGCAGATTAAAATCATTAAAAAACTTGATGCTCCCGGCGGCGCACCGGCCTGGCTGGGGCAATATCAGGACATGGGCGTGACGATCTTTTTAACGCCGGACGGCAAGCACGTCATTTCGGGCTATCTGTACGATGACAAAGGAAAAAACCTCAGCGAGGGCTATTTCCAGAAAGAGATCTATGCTCCGATGGGACGCGAGATGTGGAAGAACCTGAACGCGGCGCATCCCCTGAAGGAAGGAGCGGATAACGCCCCGCGTAAGGTCTTCGTCTTCGCCGATCCGTTCTGCCCGTACTGCAAGCAGTTCTGGGCCGAAGCGCAGCCGTGGGTGAAGGCGGGCAAGGTTCAGCTCAACACGCTGCTGGTGGCGTTTCTCAACCCTAACAGCGGGCGCAATGCCTCTGCGATCCTGAATGCGAAAGATCCGGTCTCCGCCTGGCGTGAATACGAGCTTTCCGGTGGGAAAAAATTGCCCAGGCCAGAAGGGGACGCTTCCCGCGAAACGGTAGCAATCCTGCAGAAGCACCAGACGCTGATGGACAGCCTGGGCGCTAACGCCACGCCGGCCATTTACTATCTGAATGCAGACAATGAGCTACAGCAGGTGGTCGGAATGCCGGACGCGCAGCAGCTTGAGGCGATGTTCGGGCCGAAGCCGTAAAAAAATCAGGCAGAAACGCCCCGTTTCTGCCTGATGGTTACTTAGCTTCCCCAGCGCCCTTTCAGGTAGTTCACCGCCTGCTGTGTCTGCGGCTGGTTCAGGTAATCTTCCCGGAACAGGATGGTGCCGTTGACGTTGGGCAGCGAATCGTTGAGATCGAGCTGCTTTTTCAGCTCCGGCACGCCGCCCTGAACCGTCCAGTCCGGCTCATTTTTCGAGGGCTCGCCCACCTTGTAGAACGCAATGCCGATATACAGGCGCGTGTGGGTCGGCTTCACCACGTCGGCCCACCATTTGGTCAGGACGTCGTAGCGCGCGGCGTCCCGGGAGAAGGGCCAGTAAATCTGCGGCGCGATGTAGTCGAGCAAGCCCTGTTGAACCCACTGACGCGTATCTGCGTAGGATTCATCATAAGCCGCGGCGCCGCGGGTGTCCGAGCCTGCCGGGTCAAAGGAGCGGTTACGCCACACGCCCGCCGGGCTGACGCCAAACTCAACGTCGGGCTTTGTCTGTTTAATCGCGCGGGACACCTGCACGATCAGCTGCTGCGTGTTGTGTCTTCGCCAGTCGGCCTTTGAGGCAAATCCCTGACCGTACTGTCGCCAGGTCTGCGCGTCGTTGAGCGCGGATCCCGGCGATTCAGCATAGAAATAATCATCAAACTGCACGCCGTCTACCGGGTAGTTCGCCACCACTTCGGTCACCACTTTGGTTATCCAGTCGCGCACTTCGGGAATGCCTGGGTCGAGAACAAAACGATCGCCGGAGACGCGCACCCATTCCGGATGCTGCACATAGACGCTGGACGGGGAGAGAGATGAGGTTCGGTTCAGCGCGGCGATGGTTGACGGCTTCGTGTTGGTCGACACGCGGTATGGGTTAAACCAGGCATGGACCTTCATGCCGCGCTTGTGCGCTTCATCCAGCATAAACTGCAGCGGATCGTATCCCGGGTACTCGCCGATGTTGCCCGTCAGCATATCCGACCACGGTAAAATTTTTGATGACCAGAGCGCGGTGCTGTCCGGCTTCACCTGGAAAAATACCGTGTTAATCCCGAGGTGCTTAAGATTGTCGAGCTTGCTGGTGAGCGCCTGCTTTTGCATGGCGATGCGCTGGTCGTCGCTGCGGCCATTCACCGAGGCCACCGGCGGCCAGTCGAGACGCGAGACGGTCGCCAGCCAGATCCCGCGCATCGGCGCGTTGGCCTGCGGTGTCGGTTTGCTCGCGGTGGGGAGAGGGGTAACTAGTGATTTGGGTGGTTTTGAGGAGCAGCTTACAAGTAAAAGTGCGCAGGCAGCCAGCGCACCGATCCGTTTTACGTGTCGCGTCATTTGCGTATTAGCTCTTGATAATCCGACTGTTAGCCCAGGGATTAAAGGTGGGCACCGCCTGTTCTGCACTTTCCTCGTCGTTGAGGGAGTCCAGATACAGGGCTTCAACTTCCGCCCGCGCCCATGGGGTGCGGCGCAGAAATTTCAGGCTCGATTTAATGCTGGGGTCCTTTCTGAAACAGTTAATTTTGATGCGGTCACCCAACTCGCTCCAGCCATATTTCGCCACAAGGGCGTTGACCATCATCTCCAGCGTTACGCCATGTAAAGGATCTTTGGAAATGTGTGCAGTCATAGGCGTCGAAGGTCTCAGTTTTAGTGGGGGTGGGTTTACCGGTGAAAGGGTACAAGAAAGCAGGGGAAGCGGCAATTTTAGCGTGAGATTCTTCACCCCAGAGGGGTGAAGAAAAGAGAAATGTCCGTTTACTTTTTGTCTTTAAACAGCTCCGGCGCCCACGGACGCGGATCCACCTCCATAAACGGTGCGCGCTCGAAGCGGTCCTTCAGCGCCCACGGCACCGTGCAGTCGAAGATGGTCTTGCAGGAGATGCCGTTTCCGCGAATCGAGGTGCTGTACTCCGGCGACTGGGACGGATCCAGCTGGTGGCCGCGGATCCCCGGAATATTGGTAATGCTGACATCGCCCTGCATACGGGTGGTCATCGCCCACAGGATGTCGTCGCTGTCGAAAATATCCACGTCTTCGTCGACAAGGATAATATTCTTCAATTCCGAATAGGTGGCTAAGGCGATAAGCGCCGCCTGGCCCTGACGTCCTTCGTCTGACGGCTGGCGTTTTTTTACCTGCAGTATGCCGAGGAACTTGCCGCCGCCTGCGGTGTGCGCATAGACGTTTTGCAGGAAGCCTGGAATCGCCTCCTCAACGGCATTGCGGATGCTGGCCTCCGTCGGCAAACCGGCCAGCGTGGTATGTTCTTCTCCCGGTCCCACCAGCGTTTGCAGGATCGCGTGGTTTCGCATGGTCACCGCTTTCACTTTGATCACGGGCAGGGAGGGGTTCGCCTCGCCGCAGTAGCCCGGGAACTCCGGCATCGCGTGGCCGGTGTTGGTGTGCTGATCTTCTCTTACGCGCACGCCCGGGAGCAGTTCACCCTCGATGATAATCTCCGCCCGCGCTATCGCTTTCTCTTTTACCGCCACGCCCTGTACCAACTCGACCGGCTGCTGGCGCAGCGCCCCGGCGACGCCCAGCTCGTTGTAGCCAAACGGGGTGGTAGGGGCCTCAAAGCACGCGCCGATATAGATGGCCGGGTCGAGCCCCATGTTGATGGTCACCGGCAGCGGTTTTCCGGCCTCTTCCGCCTTTTTGCGGAAGACTTCGATATGGCGGCCGGCGGCAAGGAACATAGAAAGCTCGTCGCGTTCCTGGACGCAGAGGCGGTGAATGGTGACATCCGTCAGCGAGCTATCTTCAGGATCGCTTGCCAGCACCAGCCCCAGGCAGAAGAACGGGCCTGCATCAATCGGCGTATTGGTCGGTGCCGGAAGGAGCTTACGCAGGTCGAAGTCAGGATCGTCAGCGTAGAAAACCTGCTCCTGACACGGCGCCTGCGAGGCGGGGACGACAACGGGGGCGACCGGCTTTTTCACCGCCTGGCCGACGCGTTTTGCCAGCTCAGAGGGCTCGCAGCCCAAGAGCAGCGCCGCGCGCTCGCGGCTGGCGTGCATGCCCACCAGAATGCGGGAGCCCGGATAGCCCTTCACGCTGTTGAACATCATGGCCGGGCCAATGCGCGTCGGACGTTTTACCGTACCGCCCGCGCCGATATGACGGTACACACCCGCCAGCTCCGCGTTGGGATCGACCGGATAATCGGTTTCAAGATAGTGCCCTTCGTGGCGCTGAAGCAGGGCGATGGCGCTGCGGAGATCGTTGATCGGGTTTTCCATATTTTCCTCCCTCGTTTGAATACCTCCATTTTTATGGCAATGACCAATAGCATCAATTGCATCATTACTATTAAATTGATAAGGGAATTCATATCAAAATAAGGAGGCGTTCCGTGCAGTTTCGTCAGATGCGCCATTTCATCGTCGTTGCCGAAGAGCTCCACATGCACCGGGCTGCCGAGCGTCTGAACATGGCGCAGCCGGCGTTAAGCCAGCAGATAAAGGCGCTGGAAGAACGTTTAGGCGTTACGCTCTTTAGCCGGGCGAACCGCCGCTTAACCCTGACGCCTGCGGGCGAAGCGTTTCTGGTGAAAGCCAGGCTCGCCATCTCCCTGACCGAGCAGGCGGTTCTGGACGCCAGACAAACGGCACGAGGTGAGCAGGGGGTGTTAAACCTGGGGTGCGTATCGAGCGCGATGTTTGACGGCAGGTTGCCCACTGCGCTGCGCCAGATGCACACGCGCTGGCCGGCCATTACCATGTCGCTGGTGACGGGAAACGTGCAGACGCTCTACTCTGCTGTGCAGAGTAACCAGCTGGATGTGGCCATTATCCGGGCACCGCTGCCGTCGCTGCCTGACGATCTGCAAAGCCGCCCGTTCGCGTCAGAGAAAACGGTCCTGGCGCTTTATCGTCAGCATCCGCTGGCGGGATCGTCCGCGCTGACGCTTTCGTCGGTGAAAGATGAAAAATGGATCTCCCTGCGCGACCCGGAGGGAATGGGGCTGGAACAGTATTTTTTTGACGCCTGTAGCGGCGCGGGCTTTCAGCCGGACGTGGTACAAAACGCGACTGACGTGCCCACGGTGATAAGCCTTGTCTCGGCCGGATTTGGCCTGGCGCTGTTGCCAGCGTCGGTAAAGGCGGTGAGCGTCGAGAATGTGGTTTACGTGGACATCCTGGACCGGCTCCGGGAAAGCGAGCTGACGCTGGTTTGCCACCGGATTATTCGCTCAGAAGTGCTTAAAAAGTTTCTGGTTACCCTCGATCACACCTGACGCCCGGCCGCCTCCAGCAGCTGCTCGCGCAGCCAGACGCTCGCCGGATCCCGGCTGTTTTTCGGGTGCCAGTACATGTAAATGGTAATCGGCTGGAGCGGCAGCGGCGGGGGAAAAATATCCAGCGTGCTGGCGAACTGTCGCAGCATCCGTTCCGGTAAGGTGCAAACGAGATCGGTACCGGCGACAAGCGCAGGCGCCATGGCGTAGCTCTGGGTGGACATCGCGACGTGCCGCTGATGGCCCAGCCCGGCCAGGGTTTGATCGACAAAGCCGGTAAACGGATCCCCGGCCGACGACACTACCAGATGGGAAAGCGCGCAGTAGCTTTCCAGGTCTAACGCACCGGTCCCGCGCGGATGGCCTTTGCGCTGGGCGGTGGCAAACGCGTCGTCGAGCAGTTTACGCCTCACCCAGCCGTCATGGGCACCCGCGCTCACGCCGATATAGATATCGACATCACCGTTTTCCAGCTGCTGCGGCAGGGCAGCCATCTCCGGCAGGGCGAAGCGCAGGCGGATGCCGGGAGCATCGGCCACCACCTGATTAAGCAACCCGGTGCCCAGCATCAGCGCCGGGTTTTCATGCAGCGCGATGACAAAGGTCCGGGTGCTGGTCTTCGCATCAAACGCGGCGGGGGCAAACATCGCGCTAATACCGCGCAAAACGCTCTCTACCTGCGGCTTCAGCGCTTCCGCTCTCGGCGTGGGTAACACCCCGCGTCCATGCGGAGAAGGAATAAATAGCGGTTCGCCAAAGAGCGCGCGCAGACGCGCCAGGCGAGCGGACAGCGCGGGCTGGCTGATGCCCAGCCGCGCGGCCGCGTGGGTGATGTTCCTGTCCTGAAGCAGAGCGTCCAGCGTCAGGAGCAGGTCTATGTCCATCTCAGAAACGGGCGCCATCTTATTTCGCGCTGCTGGCGTCCCGGTTGGTATAGGTGACAGGTACCCAGGCATAGCCGCCTTTCTCTCCTTTCGTCACATACCCGATGCCCGGGAAAGGCAGATGGGGTGCGGCAACCAGGTCTCTGTTTTTCACAAACTCTGCGAACGCATGCTCGCGCACGCGGGCTGCGCCGTCCTGATCCTGATCGTAGGCGATAGTAACCTCAGGCTGCGGGAACTGGACCGCCGCAACGTGAATAACGTCACCGATGAAGGTGATCTTCTCGCCTTTACTTTCAAGCGTGTAGAAGGCCGAACCCGGCGTGTGTCCAGGGTGAACCGTGCCGGTAAGCCCCGGAAGAATCTCAGAGGTTCCGCTAAACGGCACCACTTTGCCGGCGTCAAGATAGGGCTTTAAGGTTTTCTGCGCGACGTCAAAGTAGTTCTGGTCGTAGCCGGTTTTTTTCTGATTGTCTTCGTTAAAGAAAAAGTCGACGTCCGGTTTACCGACGTAAACGCGCGCGTTACTGAACACCACCTTGCCATCTTTCACCAGGCCGCCCGCATGGTCGGAATGGGCGTGGGTCAGCAGGACTTCAGTGATGTCCTCGGGTTTGATTCCCTGAGTGGCGAGGCTCTCAATCAGACGTCCGCCGTTACCGGGGCCAAAGAGCTGGCCGGAGCCGGTATCGACCAGAATTTTGTGTCCGGGCATCGCAATCAGAAAGGCATTGATGGACACTTCCGCCGGGTTGGTCTGGAAATTTTTCGCGAGCAGTGCGTCAGTTTTTTGCTCTGTGGTCCGGCGCAGCAGCTTGTGCAGATCCTGCGCGACGGTCCCGTCGGTAAACGAGGTCACCACAACGTCGCCGACCTGCACGCTGTAACCGCCTGCCGATTGTTTAACGACGTGCTGCGGCGTCTCCGCCGAGGCCTGCAGCGCAGGGTAAAAAAGCATTGAACTTGAAATCAGCGTGGAAAGAGCAAGTTTTTTCACGGTAAGCATACGAGTCTCCTTTGAAAGTGCTCATCTTACTGCTCCGTAAAAGTATAAGAACCTGCCCGGAAATGATAGGACCTATAAACGAGATAAATAGCTCAGCGCAAAAGCCGGGTGACAGTAAAGCCTTTCCCGGCTCGTAAAACGTTATTTTTTCAGCGATGCGTTCCAGCCGTCCGGCGTGGCTTTCGACCAGGAGCCATAAGCGGCATTAGGCAGCACAATCCAGTCATTACCGAAGTGTTCCACGCTGGCCTCAACCAGCTCGCGCTGCTGCTCGCTCGGCTTTTTGTTTTTAAACTGCACGGCGAAATCCGGCAGGCTGTCGCCAAACAGCATCACGATCTGCTGCTTTTTGAGGATGCTCTGGCGACGCTCTTCCTTGCTGACCGTATCCAGAAGCACGCTTTCATCGGACACCTGCGGAAGTCCCAGGGCTGTTAACGTTCTGAGCGTATCGGCTTTATTTTCCTGCATGCGGTCCGAGACGTAATAGATACGGACCTTGCTTTGATTAACGTGGTCAAGAAATGCCTTCGCTCCCGGAATTAAGCCGGGTTTTCCCTGCTTCTCCCAGTCGCTCCAGGTATCCCATTTTGTATAGTCGTGACACTGCTCCATGTCGCGCACCAGCAGGGGGGTGTTATCCAGTACCGTTTCATCCAGGTCCATCACTACGGCGTAATTTTCAGGCGTTTTCAGATCCTTTAACTTCTCGTTAAAACGCTCGGTGGCAAACCGATACGTCTGCAGCTGAAGGGCCATAATCTCTGCCGATTTCTGCTGATAGCGCAGCGCCATTTCGTACGCTTTGGGTTCACACAACTCGCGCCCGGCAGCCGTCGCCGCTGCCGCTGCACTCATAACAGGTAATACCAGCAGTAATGCCTTAGCCATTGAATTCACACTTCTTTCCTCAACACCGTGGTTAAAATCCCGAAAGCGTAATGAAGTTCAATGACAGAAATATGAAGGCTGCATCGCTACACCAGCATGTAATACCAGAACAGGGCGACTTCGTCTTTTTCCGGCAAGGCGTTGTAGAGATAACGATCGTATCCGCCCAGGGTAAACCCGTAGTGACGGTAAAACAGACAGGCAGAGACGTTCACATTTTGTGTTTCAAGCCGTAATCCCGGCGCGTTTACGCTCCGGGCCCAGACGTGCGCGGCGGCCATCAGCTTTTGAGCGGCGCCGGTTCGGCGTTTCGTGCGCTCCACGGCGATGTAATCCACTGAGATAAATTTATTCCAGCCGATCGACGCGGTAATAAATCCGGCTATTTCACCGTCATCCGTTTCAGCAACAAGAAAGATGGCATCCGGATTAACGCAGTGGTTTTCAAGGGTTTGGATGTCGAGCTCGTAGGTTTTTATCCAGGGCTCGGCAACGGCTTCAATATGCAAATCACCGTGGATAAAAGGCTCTCTGGCGATGCGGCTAATGGTGAAAGAAAAGTCACAGCATTCAAGGCGTGGGAGATCGGTATTTAATCCTTTTCGAATCTGCATAGTATTCCCGGTAGTGAGTTATTTCATAAAGGATAGACGAAGCGGTTAAATCCGCTGAGCTAACGGACTTTTAATCCTGAACTAAGCTTGTACTTCGTTCCGCGTAAAATGTGGGTCATTCGAGGACAATGAATGGAATTCAGGACATTTCAAAAGCAGTGGGGTGCTGAGTTTATTTCCGATGACGTTGTACGTTTTCGCGTCTGGGCAGAAGGACAGAAAGAACTTACGCTACGTCTGGCCGCCACCGACGTGCCGATGACGGCGGTGGGGCACGGCTGGTTCCAGGCAGACGTTCATGGCGTCACGCACGGTACAGAGTATCAGTTTGTCCTGCAGGACGGCATGGCGGTACCCGACCCGGCATCGCGCGCGCAAAAGGGCGATGTTAACGGCCCCTCCGTCGTTATCGATCCCCGACGCTATCAGCCGGTTAACCGGGACTGGGCAGGGCGGCCGTGGGAAGAGACGGTTATCTACGAGCTTCACATCGGCACCTTTACCCCGGAGGGCACCTTCCGGGCGGCCATCGACAAGCTGCCTTATCTTGCAGAGCTGGGTATCACCCAGCTTGAAGTTATGCCCGTCTCCCAGTTTGGCGGATCCCGCGGCTGGGGCTACGACGGCGTGCTGCTGTATGCCCCGCACTCTGCCTACGGCACGCCGGAGGATTTCCACGCGTTTATCGACGCCGCGCACGGGCTGGGGCTTTCCGTGGTGCTGGATATCGTGCTCAACCACTTCGGCCCGGAGGGGAACTATCTGCCCCTGCTGTCGCCCGCGTTTTTCGATGCGAATCGGATGACGCCGTGGGGCAACGGCATCGCTTACGAGCGCGAGCCGGTGAGGCAGTACATTACCGATGCGCCGCTCTACTGGCTGACGGAATACCGTCTGGACGGCCTGCGCTTTGATGCCATCGACCAGATTAAAGACAGCGCGGAGACGCACATTCTTGAGGAGATTGCCGCGAAGATCCGCGAGGCGCTCCCGCACCGTTACGTTCACCTGGCCACGGAAGACAGCCGCAACGTGATTTTCCTGCATCCGCGCGATGAACAGGGCAACACGCCGCTGTTCACCGCCGAGTGGAATGATGACTTCCACAACGCTGCCCACGTGTTTGCTACCGGCGAAACGCACGCCTACTACCAGGATTTTGCCTTTGAGCCGGAGAAAAAGTTCGCTCGTGCGCTGGCGGAAGGGTTTGTCTACCAGGGTGAGATTTCGCTGCAAACCGGTGAATCTCGCGGGGTGGAGTGCAGCACGCAGCCGCCGCAGTTCTTCGTCGATTTTATTCAGAACCACGATCAGACCGGGAATCGCGCCCAGGGCGAGCGGCTTATCACCCTCGCGGGGGCCGATAAGACGCGGGTGCTGCTTGCCGCGCTGCTGCTTTCTCCCCATATCCCGCTGCTGTTTATGGGCGAAGAGTTCGGTGAAACGCACCCGTTCCTGTTCTTCACCGATTTTCACGGCGAACTGGCAAAAGCGGTGCGTGAAGGGCGCGCGAAAGAGTTCACCGGCCACGCCGGGCACGATGAAACCGTCCCGGATCCGAACGACGTGAACACCTTCGTTCGATCAAAGCTCGACTGGCATAAGATTGCCACCGACGAAGGTAAAACGTGGCTGCGCTTCACGCGCCACCTGCTGACGCTGCGCCATCGCCATATCGTTCCGCTTCTGCGTCATGGCGGCACCGTTCAGGGCAAGGTAATCAAGACCGTGCCCGGCATGGTGGTGGTGAGCTGGCACTTCCCGTCCGGGACGCTCTATCTGGCGCTTAATATCGGCAGTAAGCCTGTCGCTCTGCCTGTGCTTTCAGGGGAGACGCGCTTTGCCTGGCCGGAGGTAACGGACGTTTTGCCGCCGAACAGTATTGTCGTTCGCTTTGCTGATGGAGACGCATCGTTATGATCCCTTCCGCCACGTACCGTATCCAGTTCCGCAACGGCATGACGTTTGACCGCGCTGTCGAACTGGTGCCGTATCTGAAAGACCTCGGCATCAGCCACCTCTACGCCTCGCCCGTATTTACCGCCACAACGGGTTCCACTCACGGCTATGACGTGACCAACCCGAATGAAATTGACCCCGCGATCGGTGGTCGGGAAGGCTTTGACCGCATGGCCGCGGCGCTCAGGCAGGCCGGCATGGGGCTGATTCTTGATATTGTCCCAAACCATATGTCCACCTCGCTGGAGAACGCCTGGTGGCGGGACGTGATTGAATACGGCCAGCAGAGCCGCTATTTCCGCTATTTCGATATCGACGCGTCGCGACCGCTTACGCTGCCGTTTCTCGGCGACACCTTTGAGGCGGAGCTGGGGAAGGGGGCTATCACGCTAAAACGTGACACTGTCACTAACAAAGCTTCTCTGGTCTATTACGACACCGCGTACCCGCTCAACCCGGGCACCTACAGCGAGGAGAAAAGCATTGCCGAACTGCACGACGCGCAAAGCTGGCGGCTGATGTCCTGGCGGGAAGCGCCGAAGCAGCTCTCGTGGCGGCGCTTCTTCGAGATCACCGGTCTGGTGGGCGTTCGGGTTGAAGACGAGGCGGTCTTCGACGATACGCACCGGCTGATCCTTGAGCTGGTTCACGCGGGCGTCGTAGACGGCCTGCGCATTGACCATATTGACGGCCTGGCCGATCCGCTGGGTTATCTGCAGCGCCTGCGGCAGAAAACCGGACCCGACTGTTACATTACGGTCGAGAAAATTCTCGCGAAGGGAGAGCAGCTGCCCACCGACTGGCCGGTTTCCGGTACCACCGGGTACGAGTTTATCGCCTCGCTGGCGGAGGTGCTGGTCGATGACGATAACCTGTCGCGTCTGGAGACCATCCACGACGAGACGCTGGGAATGACGGTCGATCGCCATGCGGAACTGCGCGATGCCAAGGGCCTGATGACCGATCGTAATTTTGAGGGCGAGTTCACCACGCTGCTAAACCTTGCTGACGATCTGGCCCGCCGTAATGAGGTTGCGCTGCCGCGCGAGGAAATCCGTCACGCGCTGCGCGAGCTGCTTATTGCGTTTCCGGTGTACCGCACCTATGGCACCCGGGAGGGGTTAACCCCGCCGGACGTGGCGCTGCTTAGCCGCGTGGTCGCCGGCGTAAATACGTCCGAGGCGGCCCTGAGTCTGATTGTGTGCATTCTTACCGGCGACCTGCCGGAAGATTGCCGCGAGTCCGCCGCGCTTTTCAGAACATGCTTCCAGCAGCTGACCGGGCCGCTGATGGCGAAGTCGGTGGAAGACACGCTGTTTTTCCGCCTTAACCTTGAGCTTGCGCTCAATGAAGTGGGCGCTGACCCGACGCCGCGCGCGTTTTCACTATCCCGCTTTCACCAGGAGATGCGCATTCGTCTGGCCCGTCAGCCGGACGCGCTGCTGGGCACCTCCACGCACGATACCAAGCGCGGAGAAGACGCCCGGGCGCGTCTCTACACCCTGACGGAGGCGCCGGAACGCTGGGGAGAAAATCTCGCCCGCTGGCGGCAGATTAACCAGACCCGGGTGCGTTTTCTTAATGACGGCACCGCGCCGAACGCCGCAGATACCTGGATGATCTACCAGGCGCTGGCGGGCGTCTGGCCTGCCACGCTGTCACCGGACGACGCTGAAGGGCTTGCATCACTGGAGACGCGCTTCCTAGGCTTCCTTGAGAAAGCGCTTCGCGAGGCGAAGCAGCGCACCGACTGGATCGACAGCAACGAGAGCTACGAGAGTGTGGTGTTGAGCTACGCGCGGCACCTGTTGTCCCCGGATAACAGCCTGTTCCTGCACGATTTCAGCGAGGCGATGCAGCCCTTTATCCGCGCCGGGCTGATGAACAGCCTCAGCCAGACGCTGATCAAGCTGACAGCTCCCGGCGTGCCGGATATCTATCAGGGCAGCGAGGCGCTCAACTTTAGCCTCGTCGACCCGGATAACCGACGGGAGCCGGACTTCCCGGCCCTGGTGCAAAACCTCAGCGCGGCGGATGCCACGGTGTTTGACAACCCGGCCTGCTGGCGTGACGGGCGCGTTAAACAGTTCGTTACCGCCACGCTGTTACGACTTCGACCGCATTACGACGCGCTTTTCCGCTACGGCGACTGGCTGCCGCTCAAGGTTTCCGGCGAGCGGGAGGAAAACCTGATTGTCTATGCACGGGTTAAGGACGACGAGGCGCTGATCGTTGCCGTGCCGCGTCTGGTTTTTGGCGTCAACGATAATCATCAGCTGTGGGTCAATACCACGGTAGCGATACCCGACGAACTGGCCGGGAAGCGCTATCGGGATCTGTTCAGCGGTGAAAGCCGCATTCTGCAAGAGACGCTGGATTTAACGTCAGAAAAGGGATGTGTACTGGTTCTGCTTACCTGCGAATAATCGTGGAGAACGAAAATGGCAAAGGATACTACGTTTGAAATTCGGGCCGGTCATGGCCAACAGCTGGGGGCGAATTATGACGGGAAGGGCGTTAACTTCGCGCTGTTCTCCGCGCACGCTGAGCGGGTGGAGCTCTGTCTGTTTGACCCGTCCGGGAAAACGGAAATCGCCCGGCTGGAGCTGCCGGAATATACCCATGAGGTCTGGCACGGCTATGTGCCCGATCTGAAGCCCGGCGCGCTGTATGGCTATCGCGTCTACGGACCTTACGACCCTGAAAACGGTCACCGTTTTAACCCGCATAAGCTGCTTATCGACCCGTATGCCCGTGAACTGGTGGGCGATATCGACTGGAACGACGCCCATTTCGGCTATGAGCTGGGGCATGACGAGTTAGATTTAAGCTTTGATACGCGGGACAGCGCGCCGTTCACGCCGAAATGCAAGGTTATCGACCCGAACGCTTTCGACTGGCAGGATAACAACCGGCCAAACGTGCCCTGGCCGCATACCGTTGTCTATGAGAGCCACGTCAAGGGCTTTACCCAGATGAACCCGGCCATCCCGCCCGAGCTGCGCGGAACGTTTGAGGGGATGGGACATAAAGCCTCGGTCGACTACATCAAAAGCCTGGGCATTACCTCGGTGGAGCTGCTGCCGGTTCATTGGTTCCCGGACGACCAGCATCTCCTCGACCGTGGCCTGAAAAACTTCTGGGGCTATAACACGCTCGGCTTTTTTGCCCCGGCGTCGCGCTACTACGGCCCGGCGGGTATCCAGGGCTTTCGCGACATGGTGCGCGCCTATCATGACGCGGGCATTGAGGTGATTCTTGACGTGGTCTATAACCACACGGCGGAAGGTAACGAGCTGGGGCCTACGCTCTCGTTTAAGGGGATCGATAACTACAGCTATTACCGAACCCTGCCGGACCAGCACCGGTACTACATCAACGACACCGGGACGGGAAATACGGTCAACACCTCGCACCCGCGCGTGTTACAGATGGTGATGGACTCCCTGCGCTACTGGGCGGAATCGATGCATATTGACGGTTTTCGTTTCGATCTGGGGACGATACTGGGCCGCGAGCCCGAAGGGTTTGACCCGCGCGGCGGTTTCTTCGACGCCATGACTCAGGATCCGGTGTTATCGAGACTCAAGCTGATTGGCGAACCCTGGGATATTGGCCCCGGCGGGTATCAGGTCGGCGGTTTCCCGCCGGGCTGGGGGGAGTGGAATGATAAGTATCGTGATACCGTTCGCGAGTACTGGAAGGGGGATAACGTCTCCACCGACTTTGCCGCGCGTCTGCTGGGCTCCGGGGATCTGTACGATCTGCGCGGGCGTCGTCCGTGGGCCAGCGTCAACTTCATCACCGCTCACGACGGCTTTACGCTGAATGATCTGGTGTCGTACGACGAAAAGCATAACGCCGATAACGGAGAGGACAATAACGACGGGCATAACGATAACCGCTCGTACAACTATGGGGAAGAAGGACCGACGGAGAACCCGGATATTATTGCTACCCGCGAACGGCAGAAGCGCAATTTCCTGACCACGCTGCTGTTCTCCCACGGCACGCCGATGCTGCTGGCGGGGGACGAGTTTGGCCGCACGCAGAAGGGCAACAACAACGGCTACTGCCAGGACAGCGAGATCTCGTGGATTGACTGGAAGGGGCTCTCCGAAAACGACGCTGCGCTGCGCGAGTTTACCCGTCGTCTCATTGCCCTTCGCGCGCAACAGCCGCTGCTGCGCCGTGAAAGCTGGCGCGACGGGCTGGAGATCCGCTGGTTTAATGCCGGGGGCGGTCCGCAGCAGGCCGAGCAGTGGGATGAAGGTTCGACGCTCGGGGTCTCCATCAGCAGGCCGGATCTCAGGCAGGAGGACGGCATCTGGCACGACGTGCTGATGCTGTTTAACCCGTTCGAAGGCACCGTGCCGTTCCAGATCCCGCAGTTTGGCGAAGGGGGATGGGTTCTTGAACTGTCTACGGCGGATGACGCTGCCGCCGGAACAGCGATCACCGACACCGTAGAGTACGAGCTGGCCGGACGCAGCATTACCCTTTTCAGACGTCCGTAGTTCAGAGCGATGCCGCCGCGCGGGCGGCGGTGTCATACAGGGAGGAGATCGCGCGTAACAGCTGCGCGGTTTCGCCGATCGCTTTCCCGGAAATGCCGCTCTCCGCGTGGATGGCAATTAGACACGCTTCCCGCACGTCCCGATACTTCATGCACAACGCTTTCCCTTCCTCCGTGGTGGAGAAAAAGAGCTCTTTACCCGCTTTCTCACTCGTCACGTAGCCCGCTTTGACCAGCTTCTTCAGGGCATAGGTCACCACGTGGGTATCTTCCACGTTAAGCACGAAACAGATGTCGGCCAGCTTTTTCTTGCGGTCGCGGTGGTTCACGTGATGCAGCAGCGAAACGTCAAAGGCGCCCATATCCGGTTCGCCGGCTGCGGTCATGCAGCGCACCATCCATTTGTTGAACGCGTTGCCGGTCATGATCAGCGCGTACTCCAGCTCTGACAGTTCTGCGCAGCGCTCGGAAACCAGATGGCGGGAAGAGACGATCCGGCCATCGTTGATATCGTCGCGATCGGGTGAAGCACTCTTTTTCGAGGTCATAACGTTCCTTAGCCAGAAATGTAAACTCGTCGATAAAATAAGAACATTTTATTGATAATTTGTTTACATGTTTTTGAGGTTCAGATATAGCTTTTTAGCGCAGGTTTTGTGAAGCCTGACGTAAAACACAACATCGCTCGCCGCAAATTAAAAAAATAGCCGTCGGCGCGCAACGCTCACTTTCGATAGGGTAAACGTTATGGACGGTACTACGCTGCTGCCGCTGATCGGGATACCGATCGTGGTTATTGGTTTTGCACTGCGCTTCAACCCGCTGCTGGTAGTCGTGGTGGCGGGGCTGGCGACGGGCCTGCTGGTCGGGATGGATTTCGGGATGCTGCTGGAGACCTTCGGCGAGAAGTTCGTCAACAGCCGATCGCTGGCGACCTTCATCCTGATCCTGCCGGTGATTGGTCTGCTGGAATACTACGGGCTTAAAGAGCGCGCCCAGGCCTGGGTCGCGAAGATCGCCAGCGCCACCTCGGCGCGTATCCTGATGCTCTACTTCGTGGCGCGTGAAGGCACCGCCGCGCTGGGGCTGATGTCGCTGGGCGGTCATGCCCAGACGGTGCGTCCGCTGCTGGCGCCGATGGCCGAAGGGGCGGCGCTAAACGAATATGGCGAGCTGCCGCAGCACATTCGCGACAAGATCAAGGCCCATGCCGCGGCGTGCGACAACATTGCGGTCTTCTTTGGAGAAGACATCTTTATCGCCTTTGGTGCGGTGCTGCTGATCGACGCGTTCCTGAAAGAGAACGGTATTCAGGGCATCGAACCGCTGCATATCGGCCTGTGGGCTATCCCAACCGCCATTGCGGCATTGATTATTCATATGACGCGCCTGCTGCGCCTGGATGCCAGCATTCGTCGCGACGTCATGGCCTGGCGTGCAGAGCAGGGTAACCAGGAGGTGGCGCAATGATGACGCTTATCACCATTAACCGCGTGTACTACCTGATCGGCTTCGTCGTGATGCTGCTGGTCGTGATGACCCTGCGCGATCGCGCCAATCCGAAGCGTTTTACCACCGCGCTGTTCTGGTTTTTATTCGGCGGGATCTTCCTGTTCGGTGACCTGATGGTGCAGGAGCTGGGGAAATCGCTGGCGTACCGGATCGTTGGCGGGTGCGTCATCGCTATCGCGCTGCTGGCGGGTTTTGGCCTGGTCGGGAAAGGGCACTACAAAATGGCCTCCGAGGAGGAACGCATTGCCTCGTCAAAGCGCCTTAAAAACTGGCTGTTCCTGCCCGCGCTGATGATCCCGGTGGTAACGGTTATCGGGACGCTGTTCCTGAAAGGGGTGTCGGTTGGCGGCGTGTTCCTGCTCGATCAGAAACAGCTCACCCTGGCGGCGCTGTGCGTGGCCTGCGTCGCGGCGATCCTCACCGGCTGGTGGCTGACCAAAGGCACGCCGCTGCATGCCATTCGCCAGTCTCGTCGTCTTGTCGATACCATCGGCTGGGCGGTGATCCTGCCGCAGATGCTGGCGATGCTCGGCGGTGTGTTCGTCGCGGCCAATACCGGGGATTCGGTGCAGAAGGTGGTGAGCCTGTTCGTGAACCCGGACAGTCGCTTCATGCTGGTGGTGATTTATTGCGTAGGGATGGCGCTGTTTACCATGATCATGGGTAACGCCTTTGCGGCTTTCCCGGTATTAAGTGCCGGTATTGCCTTACCGTTCCTGATCAACGTGCATCACGGCAACCCGGCGCCGCTGCTGGCGATTGGCATGTACGCGGGCTACTGCGGCACGCTGATGACGCCGATGGCTGCGAACTTCAATATCGTTCCCGCCGCGCTGCTGGAGCTGAAAGACAAATATCAGGTGATCAAGATCCAGATCCCGACCGCGTTAACCCTGTTGGTGGTGAACGTGTTCCTCATGTATTTCCTCGTGTTTCGCTAAGGAGCTGTTATGGAATTGACGCAACATCAGGCTGACGCGTTTGCCCGCATGCCTTTAACCTATTTGCGCCAGGAATACCCGAACCACATCATGCACCTGCTGAATGATGATGGTGACGTTCTGCCGCCGCGCGAGCTGCACCCGGTTTTCTACGGCTGTTTCGACTGGCACTCGGCGGTGCACGGCTACTGGCTGCTGCTGCGCTGCGTGCGCCTCTATCCGGAGCTGCCGAGCCGGGACGCAATCGTCGCGCTTTTCGACGAACACCTGACGGAAAAGAACGTGGCGAAAGAGCTGGCCTATTTCACCGCGCCGTTCCGCGCCTCGTTTGAGCGCCCGTATGGCTACGGCTGGCTGCTGGCACTGGCTCAGGAGCTGAAACAGTCGTCGCTGCCGCAGGCCGCAGGCTGGTATCAAACGCTTGAGCCGCTAACGCAGGATATTCGCCACAGGCTGGTGGATTACCTCAGCAAGCTCACCTATCCAATCCGCGTCGGGACGCATTACAACACGGCGTTTGCCCTCGCGCTGGCGCTCGATTACGCGCGAGGCGTGGAGGATAGCGCGCTTGAGCAGGCGATTGTCACGGCGGCGGAGCGGTTTTATCGCGCCGACACGCGCTATCCGGCCCACTACGAACCCGGCGGGGATGAGTACATTTCCGGCGCGCTGACGGAAGCGCTGCTGATGAGCAAGGTGTTAGAAGACTTCCCGGCCTGGTTTGACGCGTTTCTGCCGGATGTCGGCTCCGTTGCGGCGCTGATGAACCCGGCGGAGGTGAGCGACCGTACCGATCCGAAAATCGCCCATCTCGACGGATTAAACCTCAGCCGCGCGTGGTGTATGAAGCATATTGCTAAAGCGCTTCCCGCAAACCATCCGGCGCAGCAGGCGCTGCGTGATGCCGTGGCGAAACACCTGACGGCAAGCGTCGAGCACGTGGTGGGCAGCCACTACAGCGGCGGGCACTGGCTGGCGAGCTTTGCGCTGCTGGCGCTGGAGTAAACGAGCGAGTCGTCTTTTTTGCCGGGTGACGCTGCGCTTACCCGGCCTGCATTGTGCAAGCGTAGCGCCGCCGGGCGAATCAGGCTGATGCCCGAACCGCAGGGCGCAGCCGACTCACGCTAAACAACACCGACCCCATCGAGGCGATGACGGCGATCCACAGCGCAAAATGCACGGCCCGGTCATGGTCTGATTCGGTCGTAGCAAGCAGCACGCCCACCGCGGCGGCGCCGAGGCACTGGCCAAATGTCCTCACAATCGACAACACGCCGGAGGCATAGCTGGCATATTCCCGCGCCACGTTAGCGAGCATTTCCCGGTTATTGGGGCTCTGAAAGCAGCCGAACCCAATCCCGCACACCAGACTGCGCAGGCAGATATTCCATGCGGAAGGGCTATCCGGCAACGTCGCCAGCAGAACCAGCCCACCGACAAAAATCATCAGCCCGACAGTCGAGATCAGCGGCGCGGAAACGGTATCCGCCCAGCGCCCCGCGTGCGGCGCGATCAGCACGATGCCAACCGGCCACGGGGTGAACAGCAGCGCCGAAACCACCGGGCTGTAGCCATACACGCTCTGAAACAGGAACGGCAGCGCGACAAAGGTAATGCCCTGGCTGACAAACGAGGCCAGCGAGGTCAGGGCTGCAAGCGTAAAGCACCCATTTTTGAAAATAACGGGCGGCAGTATGGGACTTTGCGCGCGCCGAATACGCCAGATAAAGGCGAGGGCGCTGGCCAGCGTGAGGAGCCCCCAGCCTGTGGCCGCCGGGTTGATACTTTGCGTTATGTGCTGAAGGCTGTCGGCCAGCATGATTGCAGAACCTAACAGCACGGCGGAGAGCACGGCGCCCGGCGTATCAAAGGGGGACCGATCAACGTCCGGCTGGCGCGGTAACGCCCGCCACGCCAGCAGCAGGGCAACGCTGCCCGGGATGATGTTAATGGCGAACAGCCACTGCCAGCTCAGCGCGTCCAGTATGGTTCCGCCCAGGACAGGGGCAATCGCCGTGCTGGAGGCGATAAGCAGGGCGTGCAGCCCCAGAATTCGGCCAAGCAGTCGACCCGGAAATACGGATCGCAGGATCGCCGGGGCGATACTCAGGGTGGCCGCCCCGCCGATGCCCTGCAGAATACGCATGCCGATCAACATGTCGGGCGTCTTCGCCAGCGCGCAGCCGAGCGAGGTGAGCGTAAAGGTGGCAAGCCCGGCAAGAAACACCGGGCGATAGCCCACTCGCGCCGCCAGCGCCGCGAAGATGGCCAGCGTCATGGCCGCTGACAGCAGATAGCCGTTGGCAAACCAAACCGCAACGTTCGCGGGCACCTGCATTGCCTTTGCCATGGAGGGCAGCGCGATGTTGATCATGGTGCCGTCAAAGACGCCCATCAGCGTGGTGGTCATGACGGCGGCCATCACCCTGGCGCGTTCATGACCGGGTAATCCTTCATCGCCGGGCAGGTTTGAAAATAGCGTCATCGTCGTTACTCCGGATAAGAATAGTGATGACGAAACTATAATCATGGGGTATACAGGGCGGAAGACGCAGCGTTTGCACTTTATCGTTGCATAGAACGCCTTATCTGAGGAGCCATCGTGTCCGATCCTGACTTTAACCTTCTGGTTGCGCTCGACGTTCTGCTGGCCGAGGCCAGCGTGGCGGGCGCGGCGCGACGTTTGAACCTGAGCACCTCCGCCATGAGCCGTACCCTAAGCAGGCTGCGGGAGGTGACCGGCGATGCTATTCTGGTGAGGGCCGGGCGTCATATGGTGCTGACCCCCTGGGCTGAAGCCACGCGGGACCGCGCCCGAAGCGCCGTGCATGAGGCGAGAGCGGTGCTGCAGCCCTCCACCGACACGCTGAAGGTGGAAAGTCTCGAGCGGCTGTTCACCATCCGGGCCAACGACGGTTTTGTGGTGGCGTTTGGGCCACTGCTCATAGCCGCCGTGGCGAGCGTTGCGCCCGGAGTGTGCATCCGCTTCGCTCCCAAACCAGAGAAAACGTCGCGCTATTTGCGGGAGGGGCTTGTCGACCTGGAGATCGGCGTGCAGAACAATATGGGGCCAGAAATACGCCTGCAGCGGCTTTTTCAGGATCGGTTTGTTGGCGCGGTGCGCAAGGGGCATCCGCTGTCGTCACAGCCTGATGTCAGCCTCGACGATTATGTCGCGTGGGGCCATGTGGTGGCGTCGCCTGATGGGGCATTACACGGGTCTGTTGACGATGCGCTGGCGGAACGGGGGATGAAACGAAAGATCGCCAGTGTGGTGCCTGGATTCCCGACGGCGTTATCCGTGGCGCTGGCCTCCGATCTTATTGCCATGGTGCCGGCGCTGTACCTGCTCAATCAGGCGATGACCGAGCGCGTGCACGTCTTTGAACTGCCCTTTAAGACCCGCACCATTACGGTGTCACAGATGTGGCATCCTCGCATGGAGCGGGACCCGGCGCATCGCTGGCTCAGGGAAAAGGTCCTTGAGGTGTGCCGCGCTGTTTGCTGACACTCAGAACACTTTTCCGGGCACGGTGAGGATGAAGCGCGTCGACACCGCATCCGATTCCACGCGGACTTTGCCGTGGTGCGCCGTGACGATGGATTTCACGATGGCAAGCCCAATTCCGCTGCCTTCACCTTTGCGCTGTCTGGACGGATCGACGCGATAAAAACGGTCAAACAGCTTTGGCAGATGCGTCTGCGGGATCGGCGTGCCGGGGTTTTCTGTCACCAGCTCAACGTCGTTATCCCGTTTTCTGATGGAGACCGTTACCGTTTTCCCTTCCGGCGTATAGCGCAGGGCGTTGGAGAGCAGATTATTGATTGCTCTTCTGAACATCTGCGGATCGCCTTCTATCAGGCAGGGCATCCCGTTAAATTTCAGTGAGATGTGGCGTTCTTCCGCCCAGGCTTCGAAGAAATCGAACACTTTCATGACCTCGGCGCTTAAATCAAACATCACCCGGTCTGGGATCAGCTGGTTATTATCCGCCTGCGCCAGAAAAAGCATATCGCTGACCATGCGGGTCATCCGGTTGTACTCTTCCAGGCTGGAGTAGAGGACATCTTCCAGCTCTTTCTGGGAGCGGTTCTGGCTCAACGCAATTTCCGTTTGCGTCACCAGGTTGGTGATGGGGGTTCTGATTTCGTGGGCGATATCGGCGGAAAAATTCGCCTGCCGGGTAAAGACATCTTCAATTTTCCCAATCATATGGTTGAAGGAGATCACCAGCTGTTCCAGCTCAACGGGCACGCGGGACGGCTCCAGCCGCGCATCCAGATTTTCGGAGGTGATATTTTTAATGGCGGTGCTGACGTTACGCAGGGGCAAGTGTCCCTGGCGCACCGCGATACGAATAACCAGCACAATCAGCAGGCTGATCGCTGCGGCTATGGCAAAAAGATTCTTCTTCAGCGCCTCAAGGTAGTGGAGATGAAAATTTATCGAGAGCCCGATCAGCATGACGTAGTTCTGGGTTTTGCCCTGCAGCGTCGCCGTGCCTGAAGAGGCGATAATCCGGTAGGTTTGCATCTTCATGTCGGACCCGGCGTGCAGGGGGGCGGCAGGGTCTTCAACCGTCCAGAGAAACACATCCTGTGCACGACGGTGTGCGCTGAAGTTCGCCGTATTCATCGCCGGGCGCAGTGCCGCCCCTTGCGCCGAGCTGAAGAGGGTATTGCCCTGCGGATCCAGAAGCAGGACGGCCACGTTGCGGTAGCTGGCGACCGACTCTTTGAGCTTGCTGATTTTCTTTTGGTCGGGATCGGCCGGAGACTGGAGGATGCGATGCATCGCGCTGCTGATCTGCTGTAAGTCGCTGATGTCCTGCTCGGCAAAATGTTTTTCAACGGAATGGAGCATAAACCAGGTAAAGGCGAAAAAGGCCAGTATGGTGGAGAGGCTGATAAAAAAGGTCAGCCGCAGCGCAAGAGAGAACGGGCGTCGGAGGGGCTTAACGCGCATCCGGCACCTCCAGCATATAGCCCACGCCGCGCACCGTCTGGATCAGCTTCGGTTCAAAATCGTTATCGATCTTTGCGCGCAGCCGCTTTACTGCCACGTCAATTGCGTTTGTGTCGCTGTCAAAATTCATGTCCCATACCTGGGAGGCAATCAGGGAGCGGGGAAGTACCTCTCCCTGATGACGCAGGAAAAACTCCAGCAGGCTGAACTCTTTGCTGGTGAGCAGGATGCGATTGCCCGCCCGGCTGACCTTTCGCGATACGAGGTCAACCGTCAGGTCAGCCGCATGGAGCTGGCTTTCCGCGATCACCTTATTCCCGCGTCTTAACAGCGTCCTTACCCTGGCGAGCAGCTCAGCGAAGGCGAACGGCTTAATGAGATAATCATCCGCGCCCAGCTCAAGCCCTTTAACCCGGTGCTCAATCGTTCCGAGAGCCGTGAGTAACAGGATGGGCATCCCTTTACCGGCCGAGCGAAGCATGCGGACAATATCCCAGCCGTTCACATCGGGCAGCATGATATCCAGAATCAGCAGATCGTATTCAGCGGTCATGGCGAGGTGGTAGCCGTTCAGGCCGTTATCCGCGTGGTCCACGACAAACCCCGCTTCCGTCAGCCCCTTGCTGAGGTACTCACCGGTTTTCATTTCATCTTCGACGATCAGTATTTTCATCGTGCTCCCCCTGGCTGGCTGCTGGAGACATTCTAGTGAGCCTGCGACCGTTAACAATGACTTACGCTAAAAATGACAACATTGTCATTATCCTGTCACCCGTCAAACAGGATGCGTTCCGTAGAGTAACCCTAAATCTACTCTGGACTTCATTTAAACCGTTATGTTCCTGTTAAAACGACTAAGCATCAGTACGGTATTTATTCTGGCAGGCTGCGTCTCGCTGGCGCCTGAATACCAGCGGCCGGAAGCACCGGTACCCCAGCAGTTTTCGCTTTCCCGTAACGGCCTGACGCCCGCGGCGGCGGGGTACCAGGACACCGGCTGGCGACGCTTTTTTGTCGATCCTCAGGTTGCGGGGCTGATTACGGAAGCCCTGAAGAACAACCGGGATATAAAAAAGGCCGCCCTGAAGGTTGAGGAAGCCCGCGCGCAGTTCAACGTAACGGATGCGGATCGTTATCCTCAGTTGAATGCCTCCTCGGGCATCACGTACAGCGGCGGGCTGAAAAGTGACAAACCCACTTCACAACAGTATGACGCGGGGCTGGCGCTTAGCTACGAGCTCGACTTTTTCGGCAAGCTGAAAAACATGAGCGAGGCCGATCGACAAAACTATTTTGCCAGCGAAGAGGCCCGTCGCGCGGTGCATATCCTGCTCGTCTCTAATGTGTCGCAGAGCTATTTCAACCAGCAACTGGCGTATAAACAGCTGCGTATTGCGCGGGATACGCTGGCGAATTACCAGCACTCCTATGCGTTCGTTGAGCAGCAGCTGGTGACGGGCAGCACGAACGTCCTGGCGCTGGAACAGGCCCGGGGACAGATCGAAAGCACGCAGGCAGAGATTGCCAAAAGAGAGGGGGAGCTGGCGCAGGCCAATAATGCCCTGCAGCTGCTCCTCGGCACGTATCGCGCGCTGCCGGGCGACGGCAGCATGAACGCCAGCTACGTTGCGCCGGTAAAACTACCTCCCCATCTTTCCTCCGCAATACTGCTGCAACGCCCGGATATTATGGAGGCGGAGTATCAGCTTAAAGCGGCCGATGCCAATATCGGCGCGGCACGTGCTGCTTTTTTCCCGTCCATTTCGCTGACCAGCGGGCTTTCAACCGGCAGCACGGAGTTGTCCAGCCTGTTCACGTCAGGGAGCGGGATGTGGAATTTTATTCCTAAAATCGACATTCCCATTTTTAATGCGGGCAGGAATAAGGCCAACCTGAAGCTGGCCGAAATTCGCCAGCAGCAGTCGGTTGTGAATTACGAACAAAAAATTCAGTCCGCCTTCAAACAGGTTGCCGACGCGCTCGCGCTGCGGGACAGCATTAATCAGCAAGTTGAAGCGCAGCAGCGTTATCTTGATTCGCTGCAAATTACCCTGCAGCGGGCCAGAGGATTATATTCCAGCGGTGTGGTCAGCTATATCGAGGTGCTCGACGCGGAACGTTCTCTTTTCTCCACGCAGCAAACCATTCTCGACCTTATTTACGCCCGCCAGGTGAATGAGATTAATCTCTTCACCGCGCTCGGCGGCGGTTGGGTTGAATAACTTCATTAAAGAGGAAAATAAAAATGCGTAATTCACTTAAAGCCGTTGTATTCGGTGCAGTCTCTATTGTGTTTTCTGCCAGCCTCCAGGCTGAGGTTCATCAGCACGAGATGGTCAGTGCTGCCAGTGAAGGGACCTCAGAGCAGCTCATCACCGGGACCGGTATCGTGAAGGGCATTGATCTCACGAATAAAAAAGTGACGATTTCTCATGAAGCCATTCCGGCGATTGGCTGGCCCGCGATGACCATGCGTTTCACCTTTATTCAGGCTGATGAGAGTATCAATGCCTTAAAAGTCGGCAGTCACGTTGATTTTTCGTTTATTCAGCAGGGCAATATCTCTTTACTGAAGAGCATTAAATAGCGAGAAACAGCATGGCCTCATTAAAAATAAAATATGCTGCCATGATAGTCAGCAGCCTAATTGCGGGAGGGCTGATATCGGTGACGGCCTGGCAGGCTATTCATTCCTTTGAAAAAACAGAAAATAGCGCACCAGAAAGAAAGGTGCTTTTCTGGTATGACCCGATGAAGCCCGACGTGAAATTCGATAAGCCCGGTAAATCGCCGTTTATGGATATGGATCTGGTGCCGAAATATGCGGATGAAAACGACAATAAAAGCAGTGTCGGTATCCGTATTGACCCAACACAGGTTCAGAACCTCGGATTAAAAACGCAAAAGGTGACGCGCGGAACGCTGAATTATGCTCAGACCATCCCGGCTAACGTTAGCTATAACGACTATCAGTTCGTCATTGTGCAGGCGCGCGCGGAAGGCTTCGTGGAGAAAGTGTACCCGCTGACGACGGGCGATAAGGTGAAGAAAGGCACGCCACTTATTGATATTACCATTCCTGACTGGGTAGAGGCGCAGAGCGAGTTTCTGCTGTTATCCGGCACCGGCGGAACGCCGACGCAAATAAAAGGCGTTCTGGAACGTCTTCGCCTGGCGGGTATGCCGGATGAGGATATTCAGAGGCTGCGTGCCACCCGAACGATCCAGACCCGCTTTACCATCAAGGCGCCGATCGACGGAGTGATCACGGCTTTTGACCTGCGTACCGGCATGAATATTTCCAAAGATAAGGTAGTGGCGCAAATTCAGGGGATGGATCCGGTCTGGATCGGCGCGGCAGTGCCTGAATCCATTGCTTATCTGCTGAAAGACACCTCGCAGTTTGCTGTTTCGGTACCAGCTTATCCGGATAAAACCTTCCCGGTTGAAAAATGGAATATCCTGCCGAGCGTGGACCAGACCACCCGCACGCTGCAGGTTCGCCTGCAGGTCGCTAACAAGGACGAGCTGCTGAAACCGGGCATGAACGCCTACCTGAAGCTGAATACCCAAAGTCAGGAGATGCTGCTGATCCCCTCCCAGGCCGTTATCGATACCGGCAAAGAACAGCGCGTTATTACGGTTGATGCGGACGGGAATTTTGTCCCGAAAAGGATCCACGTTCTGCATGAATCTCAGCAGCAGTCCGGCATTGGCTCTGGCCTGAATGAAGGGGATTCAGTCGTGGTCAGCGGCCTGTTCCTTATTGACTCGGAGGCCAATATTACCGGCGCGCTGGAGCGCATGCGTCAGGCTGAAACCGCGGACCGCGCGCATCCCGGCCATTAAGGAGACGATGATGATTGAATGGATTATCCGGCGGTCAGTCGCCAACCGTTTCCTGGTCATGATGGGGGCGCTGTTCCTCAGCGTCTGGGGGACATGGACCGTTATCAACACCCCGGTCGATGCCTTGCCCGATCTGTCTGATGTTCAGGTGATTATCAAAACAAGCTATCCCGGCCAGGCACCGCAGATTGTTGAAAACCAGGTGACCTATCCGCTCACCACCACCATGCTCTCGGTTCCCGGCGCAAAGACCGTGCGCGGTTTTTCGCAGTTTGGTGATTCGTACGTGTATGTCATTTTTGAAGACGGCACCGATCTGTACTGGGCCCGGTCCCGCGTGCTGGAGTATCTGAATCAGGTTCAGGGCAAACTGCCTGCGGGCGTGAGCTCTGAAATCGGCCCTGATGCCACGGGCGTGGGCTGGATATTCGAGTATGCGCTGGTGGATCGCAGCGGAAAACACGATCTCGCAGAGTTGCGCTCGCTGCAGGACTGGTTCCTGAAATTTGAGCTGAAAACAATCCCGAACGTGGCTGAAGTGGCGTCGGTGG
This sequence comes from Enterobacter sp. MG-EB028, assembly GCF_056673305.1. Taxonomy (NCBI): domain Bacteria; kingdom Pseudomonadati; phylum Pseudomonadota; class Gammaproteobacteria; order Enterobacterales; family Enterobacteriaceae; genus Enterobacter; species Enterobacter sp. MG-EB028. The sequence continues at coordinate 2,445,945 of NZ_CP195079.1, read as the reverse complement.
GCGGCGTGGTTAAGCAGTATCAGATTCAGGTCAATCCGTTAAAACTGGCTCAGTACGGCATTAGCCTGCCTGAGGTTAAGCAGGCCCTTGAGTCGTCTAACCAGGAGGCGGGAGGATCGTCAGTTGAAATGGCGGAAGCGGAGTATATGGTCCGGGCCAGCGGTTATCTGCAGACTTTGGATGATTTCAATAACATCGTCCTGAAAACCGGAGAGAACGGGGTACCTATTTACCTTCGTGATGTTGCCCGCGTACAGGCGGGACCGGAAATGCGGCGCGGTATTGCGGAGCTGAACGGGCAGGGGGAAGTCGCTGGTGGTGTGGTGATCCTGCGTTCGGGCAAAAACGCGCGTGAAGTCATTACGGCGGTAAAAGATAAGCTGGAGACGCTGAAGGCCAGCCTGCCGCAAGGCGTTGAGATTGTGACCACCTACGATCGCAGCCAGCTGATCGACCGGGCAATCGACAACCTGAGTTCCAGGCTGCTCGAAGAGTTTATCGTGGTGGCCATTGTCTGCGCGCTGTTCCTCTGGCACGTTCGCTCTGCGCTGGTGGCAATTGTTTCTCTGCCGCTGGGCCTGTGTATTGCCTTTATCGTCATGCATTTCCAGGGGCTGAACGCCAATATTATGTCCCTGGGAGGCATTGCCATTGCGGTTGGCGCGATGGTGGATGCCGCTATCGTGATGATTGAAAACGCGCACAAGCGGCTGGAAGAGTGGGATCACCAGCATCCGGGAGAGCAGATTGATAACGCCACGCGCTGGAAGGTGATCACCAACGCCTCTGTCGAAGTTGGCCCCGCGCTGTTTATCAGCCTGCTGATCATCACCCTGTCATTCATTCCTATCTTCACTCTTGAGGGCCAGGAAGGGAGGCTGTTTGGTCCGCTGGCCTTCACCAAAACGTACTCCATGGCGGGCGCGGCTGCGCTTGCCATCATTGTTATTCCTATTCTGATGGGATTCTGGATCCGGGGTAAGATTCCCGCTGAGACCAGTAACCCATTGAACAGGCTGCTGATTAAAGCCTACCATCCGGCTCTGATTAAGGTGCTCCACTGGCCCAAAACAACCCTGCTGGTTGCGGCCTTATCCATCTTCACGGTGATCTGGCCGCTCAGCCAGGTGGGCGGCGAGTTTTTACCGAAGATCAACGAAGGCGATCTGCTGTATATGCCGTCAACATTGCCGGGCGTTTCTCCGGCAGAAGCGGCCGCACTGTTACAGACCACGGACAAGTTAATTAAAACCGTGCCTGAAGTGGCCTCTGTTTTCGGCAAGACGGGTAAAGCCGAAACGGCTACGGATTCCGCGCCGCTCGAAATGGTGGAAACCACCATTCAGCTCAAGCCTGAGAATGAGTGGCGGTCCGGCATGACGATTGAGAAGATTATTGACGAGCTCGACAAGACCGTTCGGTTGCCCGGTCTGGCGAATCTCTGGGTTCCGCCGATCCGCAATCGGATAGACATGCTTTCCACCGGGATCAAAAGCCCGATTGGTATCAAGGTGTCAGGTACCGTGTTGTCTGATATCGACGCGACGGCGCAAAGCATCGAGGCGGTAGCGAAAACCGTGCCGGGCGTGGTGTCTGCCCTGGCTGAACGTCTGGAGGGCGGGCGCTACATTGATGTCGATATCAACCGGGAAAAAGCCTCCCGCTACGGAATGACGGTGGGTGACGTGCAGCTGTTTGTCTCCTCGGCCATCGGCGGGGCGACGGTGGGTGAAACGGTGGAGGGCGTTGCCCGGTACCCGATTAATATTCGCTATCCTCAGGATTACCGGAACAGCCCGAACGCGTTGATGCAGATGCCGATCCTGACGCCGATGAAACAGCAGATCACGCTGGGCGATGTGGCTGATATTAAGGTCGTATCTGGCCCGACCATGCTGAAAACGGAGAATGCGCGTCCTGCCAGCTGGATTTACATCGATGCCCGTGGCAGGGATATGGTGTCGGTGGTGAACGACATGAAGACGGCCATCAGCCAGAACGTGAAGCTAAAGCCGGGAACCAGCGTGTCATTCTCCGGCCAGTTTGAGCTCCTCGAACATGCCAACAAGAAGCTGAAGCTGATGGTGCCGATGACGGTGATGATCATCTTTATTCTGCTGTATCTGGCGTTCCGTCGCGTGGAAGAAGCGTTGCTAATCCTGATAAGTCTGCCGTTCGCCCTGGTCGGAGGCATTTGGTTCCTGTACTGGCAGGGCTTCCACATGTCTGTCGCAACCGGCACCGGGTTTATCGCCCTGTCCGGGGTGGCGGCTGAGTTTGGGGTGGTCATGCTGATGTATTTGCGTCATGCCATTGAGGAGAATCCGGCGTTGTCCCATCGGGACACGTTCACCGAGCAGGGGCTTGATGACGCGCTTTATCATGGTGCCGTGCTGCGCGTGCGGCCGAAGGCGATGACCGTGGCGGTGATTATTGCCGGTCTGCTGCCCATTCTCTGGGGGACCGGTGCCGGGTCAGAGGTCATGAGCAGGATAGCGGCGCCTATGATTGGCGGGATGATCACGGCGCCGCTGCTGTCGCTGTTTATTATTCCTGCGGCGTATAAGTTGATTTGGTTGCGCAGGCAGAGAAAGGCATAAAAAATCCCGCCGATAACGGCGGGAATGTTATGGGATGTTTGCTTGGCGCGTCTGGCTGATAAGCTTGCGCCAGGCGCGATTATGCAAAGTAAACAACAGCATCTTATAGAAAGCGGTGGAAAGGATACAGCTGCCGCTAAGCCCCAGCATGACGAGGCTTACCAGCGCCGCGGCCAGACTGACGCCCGGAGAAGCGCTACCGCTCAGCGCGGCCAGCAGATAGGCGGCAGTCAATATCAGGCTTATCACAGCCAGCGTAAGATGTAACCGCACGGCGCGCATGTTGCCGTTGCCAATCATAAACATCGTCACGCCGTTGATGCCGGCGAACAGAAGGGCTAGATGTAATTTGTGGTCGTGATGTGGAAGGGCTTATGGAGCGGGCGTTGATATATCTTTTTAACACCCCAGGTGATTTAATTATTCTGGGTTTGAGGAATATACATAATTAATCTCAGCACCAGTAACAGCATAACAAACTGTTTTAAATGTATATTTATCAAATGCTAATTCAAATTCACAGTTATGAACTCAAATTTGGTTCATAACTGTGTTAAACGCTGTCCAGAAATCACTCGATGTTACGTCTGTTAGTTCATGAACTGTTCGTTCTAATTTTATGATGTACGTCAGGTTTTCGTGTTAAGTAATATTACCTTTTACTCGATGAGCGATTGCTTAATACCTCTCCGACAACAGGAGCAGCGGTAAATGCGTTTGGCCAGCCAGCGTAAAACGCGGCTTGGGTAACGATCTCCCCAGCTTCCTCAGCAGAAAGTCCATTATCCATCGCTCTGTTGAGGTGATAGCCAATCTGCGCGCTCTGTCCAGATGCGATTAACGCGCTGACCGTAATCAGGCTTCTGTCGCGGGGTTTCAGCGCGGGTCTTTGCCAGAGATCCAGGAACAGTGGGTCAGCAGTAAATTTAACCAGACCAGGTGATATCGGTCCCACGTTTTTTTCCACTGTCTCTGAACGATGCTTTTCTGCTTCCTGATTGAGAGGAAGCAGGTCCGGAGAAGCGTCAGGAAGTGCATCTGCCGTGACGCCACGAGATTCAAATACTGCTTTGGTCACGCTGACTGCTGACATGGCATTTGGCCAACCTGAGTAGAACGCCAGATGGGTAATGATTTCTGACAATTCCGCTGGCGAAACGCCATTATCAAGGGCAATGTCTACATAGTGCTTAAGGTCGCCAGGCTGGTTTCTGGCAATTAGCATGGCGACGGTCACCATACTACGATCCCTGGGCGAGAGGGCATCGCGTGTCCACAGATCTTCAGTAATAGCTTCTCGACCAAAGCGGGCAAGAGCCGGTGAGACAGAACGAATATCAGCTTCAGGAATCGCTGAAGGTTCAATTTTCATCATAGCTTTACCTCTTGTTTCCTCAGCATTAGCAAAATCAGAAATAACAAGCGACATGGCCGCCGCTGCAATTACGCTTTTCATGTTAATCCTCACTGGTCAACGGTGCGGATCCTGTTTGATTCCGCCTTTGTTACGAAGAAATACCGGTTTTACCGGGATAGCGTCCTTACTGGCGCTCATATGCGCCGTTTGCCTGAGATAGTCCCGGAAGTGTGGCGTTTGTCGGTGCAGTTGATACGCTTCCTCACTGGCGTAAACCTCATAGAAATACCAGCGGTTTGGCGTCTGTGAGTCTGTAGCGGCATACATGGCTAACACGCCTTTCTCAACGTTGAGCGACTCAGCCATTTCAGGCAGAACGATGTTTTTAAATTCGGTCTGAAATTCAGGCTTTACCTCAACGATCACCAGATTATTAATGGTTCGCTCATTCGGTAGGATGTATTTGTCCCCCAGAAATTGGGGCTCCAGAGTGATTTTATTTTTCCGATCGATAATGTCAGGTGCCCGGGCAGCGAATGCCTTGTACGGTTCAGCATTCAGATGTTTGCGGTAAGCACTCTCGTTTTCATAGAGTTCGACCACGAATACCTGACGTGGATTGTCGCTTCGTTGCAGGGCGTACATCGCCAGCGTACCTGCTTCATGATCAACCGAAGCGGAAATCGTCTGCCTGGCCACGTCTGCAAAAACTTTGTCCCGATCGGGTCTGACGCCAAGCTCGAAGATATTCATCACGGGCTTATTCTGCGTGTCCGGTTTTGTTGCAAAGACAGGGATGCTTATTAGCATACAAATTAAAAACATAAGGGGCTTTTTCACGTTGATCCTTTTACTGAAATTACTGTTTGCTACCGCGTCCAGACCTGCTTAACGTCTTTCGTTTGCGGCGTGTTTTGCGCCATGATCCCCGTCAGAACGTGCGGCTGGTAGGTTTCTTCCAGAAACCGGATTTCCTCCGGGCTCAGTTGAAGATTTACGGCGTTTACCGCGCCATCAACGTGATCTTTTTTTGTGGCCCCTACGACAGGTGACGTGACTTTTGTCAGCAGCCAGGCGAGTGAGATTTCCGTCATGGACACCTGATGCCGTTCGGCAAGTTCGGCGACACGCTCAATAATGAGCCGATCCTGTTCAGCCGTGCTGTCATATTTCCCGCGCGCATAATCATCCTCCGTGGCTCGCCGCGTGTGGCCTTCTTTCCGGGAGAGACGACCGCTGGCCAGCGCGCTATAGGGGGTCATGGCGATATCATCTTCAGCGCACAGACCGAAGAGCTCTCGTTCATCTTCACGCATAATCAGGTTGTAGTGGCTTTGCATGGAAACAAAGGGCGTCAGCCCTTCGCGTTCGGCAAGGGCGTTCGCTTTCGCAAGCTGCCAGGCATAGCAATTGGAAATACCAATAGCGCGCACTTTGCCCGCAGTAACGGCGGCATGAAGCGCTTCAAGCACCTCAATAACGGGCGTGTTGTAATCCCAGATGTGGTAGATGTAGAGGTCGATGTAGTCCATCCCCAGATTTTGCAGGCTCTGGTCGAGCGATCGGGCTATTGCCTCTTTTCCGCCGATCCCCGCGGCAATTTGCGCGGCGGTTCGCGGCAGAAACTTGGTGGCCAGCACCACATCCTCGCGTTTTGCCATCTCCCGCAGCGCCCGGCCAACGTATCGCTCACTGGAGCCGTTCTGATAGGCGATGGCGGTATCGTAAAAATTGATACCCTTTTCGAGACCGTAGCGGATGATGTCCCGGCTTGCTGTTTCGTCCAGCGTCCAGCGATGCTGGCCCGTTAACGGGTCGCCAAACCCCATACATCCCATACAGATGCGGGAGACCAGTAAGTCACTTTTACCGAGCCGGGTATACTGCATCGTTATTCTCCCTCTGGATTATTCACGACGGAATTGAGCAGATCGACAAGCCTTGAAGCATGTTCCCGGGCAAGCGTTTTATGCTGCGCGATTTTGTCGGCATCCCGGTCGGCATAGCTGATACCGCAGGTATAAACCGGCGCCAGCAGCTCAAGATTGCACAGTTTTGCCGTGGTCTCGAACGGAATAAGATACTCTTTAATGGCATGGCCAAAGAAACCGTCAGCGGTATAGAGCGCCTGTGGCGCCCCTGTAGTGAAGGAGAGGATCAGCTTTTTACCGCCCAGTTTCGCCGTTGAGCCATGCGCGAAGCCGTGGACAAAGACCTCGTCCAGCCATTGTTTCATTAACCCGGGCAGCCCATACCAGGAAAAAGGAAACTGCCAGACAATCACATCGGCCCTGAGCAGGCTTTCCTGCTCCGCAGCGATATTGAATTTGCCGTCCGGATAGAGCCAGTCCAGACGACGAATTTCAGCATCGGGAAGGGCGGTTGCCACTTCATCAAGGATAGTGGCGTTGGCGACGGAATGGTTCAGCTCAGGATGACCTGAAATAACAAGGATATTTTTCATTTCAATACGTTAAAGAGGCTGGTGGATTTTTAACCCAGTATAGAGTGACACCATTATTTTTTTTAGAGCAGTAAAGGCTCATTCACTTTTAGACAAAAACTAATAATGGTCGATTGATCTCATTGTGCCCCCATATCCCTTGGCGGCTTCCCAAATCAGCGCCTTTCGCGTTTATCAGCGCATTCTTTTCTATCTGCGGTTGGCTTCGGTCAGGATTATGACCATCAGCGACGGTTTTCCCCCAGTCGCCAAGGAAAGGTGCCTGCTCAAGCGCAACAGGCATACACGCTCGCCCTAACTCGCTGTCGAGATAATGTTCTTCGAGGCAAATGATTTTCATATTCTCACTCTTCATACAAAGCAGTAAAAGTGATGCAGATTAGGATCGCCCGGAACAGCCCGTTCGTGAGTGTCATTCATGACAGTCTGTCCCGGACAGGGTTTACACCATCGGTTTTTCCCAGGCGCCTCGTGTATCGACTCTGGTCTCTGTGGCGACTTGTTCCAGCAGGATGATTTCCTCATCGCGTAACTGGATGTCTGAAGCGCAGGCGGCGTCCAGAACGTGATGGACTTTAGTCGCACCAACGAGGGGAAGGGTACCTTTTGCAATAGCCCATGCGATGGCTATCTGTGCCACGCTGGCATTCCTTTCAGTTCCCATTTTTTTCATGGCGGCGGTTAATCTTTCTATCTGCGGCAGTACTGCGTTATAACTTTCGGCCCGGCCACTCCCGGCAGGCATGGGATGATTTGAATCATAACGACCACTGAGCGCGCCTTGCTCCAGGACCATGTAAGCAAAGAACGTGATGTTATTTTGTCGGCAGTAATCAAGGATCCCGGCCTCTTCAGAGGCGCGATAGAGCAGGCTGTAATGATTCTGTACTGCACTGAGGGAATAACCGGAAGCGTTAAGGATTTCGTTGGCGCGTCTGATTTGTGCCAGATTGTGGTTGGAAACCCCGACGCGTTTGACCTTACCGCTTTGTAAAAGTGGGATCAGTCCTGGCGTCCATTTCTCAACGTCGAGGGGATTGTGGATCCAGTAGATATCAATCGCGTCCACGCCCAGGCGTCCGAGGCTGGCCTCAAGCATATCGCTGACAGGCTGTGCTGACTGTTCGTTCGCAATCTGCGGCGTGAATTTGGTGGATAAAATCATATCCTCGCGGGGGAACTGACGGACTAATGCTCCCAGCGCTGCCTCGGAACTCCCCATGCCATATACTGCTGCGGTATCCCAAAGATTGAGACCCTTACTCATGGCCGTGGTGAACACGTCTGCCATCTGAGTATCAGAAAGATGATTGCCGAAGACGGTGTCGCCACCGGCAAAGCCTGTGCCCCAGGACCATGTGCCGAGCGCGACTGAAGGAAGAGATTTCATATTCAGCTCCTGAAAAAAGGCCGGAACGTTGCTGACGTAAACCGGCCAAAGAGGGTGAGTAACGGTGAAAGACAGATGAATGAATTAAGTTGGCTGGCGGAGGGCATTTAACAGCGCCACACCCACACCGTGCGCTGAAGCGGGATTCTGCCCCGTGATAAGGCGTCCGTCGGTAACCACGTTTTCAGACCAGTTCGGGGCCTCATGATGAAGCGCGCCATGCTCGCGGAGTGCAGTCTCAAGCAGGAAGGGAACCACATCTGTGGTGTGAACTTCTTCCTCTTCCTTGTTGGTAAAGGCCGCCACGTTTTTGCCTTTCACCAGGTATTCGCCGCTGCTGAGCTTTGCGTCAACCAGTGCCGCAGGTCCGTGGCAGACGGCTGAGACAATCCCATCACTTTCATACACTTCGCGGATAATACGCTGGGCATCCTGGCTGTCGCGGAAATCCCACATGGTTCCATGCCCGCCCGCAAAGAAAACGGCGCTGTAATCGGTACCGTTCAGCTCGGATAACGAAGGCGTTGTGGCCAGGCGCTGCTGAAAATCGGTTTCGTTCCAGAACCAGGCGTTGACAGAGTCACTGAGGTCAAATCCATCCACCGGCGGCTGTCCCCCGCGAATGCTGGCTATCGTCGTTTTTAGTCCGGCATCTTCCAGTACTTTCAGCGGATGCGTCAGCTCAGCCAGGAAAAAACCGGTTGGTACACCGGATGCGCCTTTAATCGGATGGCTGGAAACGACACACAGCACGGGTTTATCTGCAGGTTTCATATCGGGCCTCACTCTTTATTTTTAAATTCAGCGGCAAAGAGATTTTCCCAGTTAATAAAGGAGCCAAGCGGAATGCACTCAAAGCTTAATAAGCCTGCTTTTGCCAGCGGGAATTCGGCCATTACGTTCATCGCTTCATCGACAGAGTCACATTCAAGAAAAATAGCGACGCCAGGTCTGTCCTGACGGAAGTAAATGTCGCGGATGAAGCCGGATTTATACAATCCCCAGGCGTGCAGCGCTTCAGCGTTAAGGTGTGGAGCATATTTTTCCAGCGATGCTCCAGGTGCGGGGATATCCAGACATAAAATTCGCATCATAGTCTCCTGAACTCAGGTTGTTGTAGAAAGAGATAAAAGTATAAGAGGCGAATTTCACGAAGATTAGAGGGGCATTGACTTAAGCATCTTTAGGCTGTACTTAATAATTAAGCAGTGATTGCTTAAGGAACACATTATGAATAACGCCCTGTATAACCAGATACGCATCTTTCAGAGCATTGCACGTGAGGGCAATATTTCGGCAGCCGCAAGAAAACTGGAAATTACGCCTCCCTCCGTCAGCAATGCGCTTAAATTGCTGGAAGAGCATATTGGCCATCCGCTTTTTGTGCGTACGACCCGCCGTATTGAGCTGACAGAAACCGGGCAGCTGTTGCTGGAACAGACCGCCGCGGCGGTGGAGTCGCTGGAAAATTCGCTTGAAAGCATTCGCGACCAGAATCAGGAGCCCTCTGGTGTGGTGAGAATTACGCTCTCGCGTTTTGCCTATCTGTTAATTCTCAAGCCTGCAATGGCGGAATTCTGTCAGCAATACACGGGTATACAGTTGGAAATATCGGTTTACGACGGTACCGTGAATATCATCGAAGAGCGTTTTGACCTTGGGATCCGTTTTGGCGATATTCTCGAAGGTGGGGTGGTGGCGCGGCCGTTAATGAAACCCTTTCGTGAAGGGTTATATGCATCCTCAGCTTATATTCGCGAGTATGGAATGCCCGAGGTGCCGGCTGACCTCAGTCAACACAAGCTGATTGGCTACCGTTTTATTACGAACAACCGCATCCTTCCGTTGATTCTTAACGACCGCGGAGAGCAGTTGACGGTTGAGATGCCCGGGCAGTTAATCAGTAACGATATCGACGTTATGGCTGACGGGATCCGTAACGGGCTGGGAATTGGACGCCTGTTTGAACCCATCTGGCAGTTACAGCCCGACAGGGAGCACTTTATCCCCGTGATGGAGAGTTACTGGAAAACCTACCCGCCAGTCTATCTCTATTACCCTAAAAATGCGGGTAAAACGAAAAGAGTGAAGGCCCTGATTGATTTTCTGATATTCGCTACGGGGCGATAAAGACGATAACGCATCGTCCCGTATGGAAGCGCTATTTCACAGCTCCAGCGGCCTGGCCTCCTGTATGAACTCAATCAGAAGGCGAAGCCCGGTCGGCAGTTGCCGGCGGCTTGAATAATAGATATAAAAACCTTCCTCCAGCGGGGACCATTCCGTAAGCACCAGGCGGAGCCGTCCATCCTTCACACAGGGTGCAACAAGAGGCTCCGGAAAATACATCAGGCCGGCTCCACCTAATACGGCCACAAGACCCGTTTCAGCCTGGTTGACCGTCACTGAGCCAGGCACAGTGATTTGGTACGTTTCGCCATCTCGCTCAAGTTCCCAGCGATAAATCCGATCGTCGCCGAGACGATTGCTTATACAGCGATGGTGCAATAAATCATCAGGATGTTCAGGCGTTCCGTAGCGTTCAAGGTAGTCGGGGGATGCTGCGATAACCCAGCGAATATCGGCAGATAAACGCCGGGCAACCATGTCTTCCGGGACGGTGCCACCATAGCGGATACCGGCATCGAAGCCCGCATCAGTGACGTCAACCATACGGTTGCTGGCCACAATATCGATTTCAATATCGGGATAGCGATCCATAAAAGCGGGCATAACCGGTGCAAGCAAAAGATTGGCTGCTTCAACGGCAGCATTGATGCGGATACGCCCGGTAGGCGTATTACGATACCGGTTAAGCGATTCAAGCGCGCCTTCTATCTTGTCGAAAGGCTGAAGGACAGACTGAACCAGTTCTTCACCTGCAGCCGTAGGGGTAACGCTCTTGGTCGTGCGATTAAGCAGGCGAACCCCGAGCCTTGTTTCCAGTCCCTTCAGGGCATGACTAAGCGCTGATGCACTGACACCTAATTCAATCGCCGCACGGCTGAAACTGCGATGACGTGCAATAGCCATGAAATAAATGAGATCGGCGACATCAGCTCTGCTTATTTGCATACAGAATCGTTTTCCTTGTGCGTTAAGGCCCGAATGCGTTGATACGGAAATGATATACACCATAGACCGACCAGGGCTAATCCGTTGCTGAATTTATTTCACAAGTCCATCCACTCATCGCCTCTCACTGAACACGTTGTGCTTCGTTATTCTTGAAAATTATGCGCTCTGGCCGTCGGTCAGGGCGGAATATTCACCTAACGGAGCCGTGTATGAACTATACGCATCTTGGCCGCACCGGCCTGAAAGTCAGCCGCCTTTGTCTCGGAACCATGAATTTTGGTGACGTCACCGACGAGAAAACCAGCGCCCGCATTCTGGATGAAGCGCTTGAGGCGGGTATCAATTTCATTGATACAGCAGACGTGTATGGCACCGAGCAATCACCCGATATCCAGCAAGGTTCGGGGCTGTCCGAAGAGATTATTGGTCGCTGGCTCCAGCAGGGTGGCCGCCGTGACCGTATCGTTCTGGCGACGAAAGCCTATCAGCCTATGGGACCAGGTCCGAACGATCGCCGTCTTTCTGCTTACCATATTCGCAAGGCCTGCGAGGACAGTTTGCGACGGCTTAAGACCGACCATATTGACGTCTATCAGATGCATCACATCGATCGTTATACACCATGGGAAGAGGTCTGGCAGGCCATGGAGCTCCTTGTTCAGCAGGGAAAAGTGCTTTATATCGGTAGCAGCAATTTCGCAGGCTGGGACATTGCGACTGCGCAGTCAGTTGCCACGGCCCGTCATTCCCTGGGCCTGGTTGCTGAGCAAAGTCTCTACAATCTGACTGCCCGAACTGTTGAGCTGGAGGTCATTCCCGCATGCCGTCATTTTGGCCTGGGACTGATTCCCTGGAGTCCACTTGCCGGAGGGTTGCTTGGCGGCGTACTGAAAAAGATGGCCAGCGGGCGCCGTGCGAGGCCCGCGTTTGCCCGTCTAATCGAACAGTATCGTCCGCAGCTGGAAGCCTACGAAGGATTATGTGAGGACCTCGGCGAAACCCCTTCCGATGTGGCGCTTGCGTGGCTCCTGCAGAATCCTGTCGTTACTGCTCCACTTATCGGGCCTCGTACGGCGGAACAACTCCGGGAGGCGCTTCACGCAACAACAATCACGCTATCAGACGACACCATGAGCTGTCTCGACGAAATCTGGCCCGGCCCCGGGGGAGAAGCGCCCCAGGCTTATGCCTGGTAATGCCCAAATTAATGAATCCTTTCTTCGCTATAGGGAGTTCCAGTTTATGAGCAAGATGATGCATGACCAGCATTCTACTTCCGTACCCGCTTCCTGGGATCGTCGCAATTTTCTGATCGCCGGCGCCGGTCTGGCGTTGGCCGCTACCACCCTTGGCAGGAGCGGAGCCGTGATGGCTAAACCGGCTGGTCAGGACACGTCGAGCGCCCCTTCGGATGCTGTTCCCGTCCAGAAGGAGACCTTAACCACGCGTAAACTCGGCTCGCTGGAGGTTTCCAGCATGGGACTCGGGTGTCTGCCTATGGTGGGGTATTACGGCGGTGGTCCGCGCGATCGTAAAGCCATGGTTTCGCTCATCCGGGCCGCCTTCGAACAAGGCATCACGTTCTTTGATACTGCCGAGGTGTATGGCCCCCATCTCAGTGAAGAATTTGTCGGGGAAGCACTGGCCCCCGTTCGCGATCGTGTGGTGATTGCCACTAAGTTCGGTTTCGGCGTGGAGGAGGGGAAGCCAACCTCACTCAACAGCCATCCTGACCATATCCGCCGCGCCGTAGAGGGCTCGCTAAAGCGTCTGAAAACGGACCACATCGATCTTCTTTATCAGCATCGCCCCGATCCTAATGTGCCGATCGAGGATGTGGCGGAAACCGTGAAGGTGTTGATCCAGGAGGGTAAAGTGAAACACTGGGGACTGTCGGAAGCGAGTGCCAGGACAATCCGCCGCGCACATGCGGTACTCCCTGTGACTGCAGTACAGAGTGAGTATGCCATGTGGTGGCGTGAACCGGAGACGAGGATATTTCCAACGCTCAAAGAGCTGGGTATCGGCTTCGTACCTTACTGCCCGACCGCCCGGAGTTTCCTTGCCGGGGCAGTCAATCCAGATCAGCGGTTCGACAGCACAGATAGGCGGCATAACCTGCCACGCTTCCAGCCCGATGCCCTGGCCAAAAACATGGTACTGCTTGAATTCGCGCAGTCGTGGGCCCGTCGCAAAAACACCACTCCGGTTCAGTTCGCGCTGGCGTGGGTTATGGCACAGCGGCCATGGATTGTCCCTATCCCGGGTACGACGCAATATCCGCACCTGATAGAAAATCGCGGTGCACCGCAAGTCCGGTTGACGGACAGCGAGTTACGCGAAATCGATGCAGCGCTTGCCAGGATCCCATTGCAGGGCGGTCGCGCAGATCCGTTTACCGAAAGTCAGTTTGATAAAAGTTAAACGGTGATGGCCACCTTTTTTCACATCAGTGGCCAGGGAGACCCGGCAACGCCGGGCCAGGGTAGGGCATTAACAGTCCTGTATTGCTGAAGGCGGCGTGAGTGAAGGTGGCGTATCCGGAAGCGGGGGAATGATCCCGTCGACGGGGTGCGGCAGATAGTGTGCCTCGAGTTCCATGATTTCGGCATCGCTAAGTGAAAAGTCCAGCGCGCTGATAGCCGTAGAAAGATGTTCTGGTTTTGTCGCGCCTACGATCGGTGCTGTGATGACCGTTTTTGATAGCAACCAGGCAATTGCAACATGGGCTCTTGGCACATCGTGCTTTTCGGCAATTCTGGCAACGACATCAATAACGGGCTTATCCAGAAGGGCTGCGTTCTCATACATTTTTAACGCAAAGGCATCGTTTTGCGTTCGTCGGGACGTGACACTCCAGTCGCGCGTGAGCCTGCCGCGTGCCATCGGACTCCAGGGGATCACACCAACGCCCTGGTCTTCACACAGGGGCAACATCTCGCGCTCTTCTTCCCGGTAAAGCAGGTTGTATTGCGGTTGCATCGTAATAAATCGGGTCCAGCCGTTACGCTCTGCAGTATGCTGCATTTTTGCAAAGCGCCAGGCTTCCATAGATGATGCGCCGATGTAACGTACTTTTCCTGATTTAACGAGGTCATGCAGAGCCTCCATGGTCTCTTCAACAGGCGTGGAGTGGTCAAAGCGGTGAATCTGAAAGAGATCCACATAATCCATACCTAAGCGCATCAGGCTATCGTCAATAGACTGGAAAATGGCCTTGCGGGAAAGAAACCCGGTATTGGGTGAGTTGCGCCACGGAAAGAAGGTCTTTGTCGCCACAACGATCTCATCGCGTCTGGCCATTTCTCTCAGCGCTTTACCAGTGATCTCTTCAGAACTTCCGCCCGAGTAGATATTCGCGGTATCAAAAAAATTAATGCCCGCTTCAAGCGCCTGACGAATGAGCGGACGTGACGCCTTTTCATCCAGGGACCAGGGTTGAGGCAAACGTTCAGGTTCACCATAGCTCATACAACCGAGACAAAGACGGGAGACTTGCAAACCGCTACGACCCAGATTCACATACTTCATTCTGTGTTCCTTCTTTTATTGCCAGCAATTCTGTATGTGACAGGGTATTGCACAGACATGAAGGGAAACAGCATGCGCCATCGAATGGTGTTTTGAGTTTTTTTCACAAATCCTCGTAATCGACAGTGAAAGACGAGAAGCAAGAGGGAGGTCAGAATTAGTAACAGATTGATGTATCGGCCCGTGATTAACTATCAGATGTCATTTAACATAATATACATTATGCGCACTAAGATGGAGGCAGGAAAAATCTGCCTTTCTACGGTCGTGATTGCCCTGGTTATAGAAAGCTTGTGAGCTGCCAACTCCTACGTTTATACAAGGTTAAAAAACGTTTGATATACTCAAGCCTTTGACCATCGCTCCCGCAGACTTATGGAAATTGAACTCGATAAAAGCTTTAAAGAAAGGATTTTCCACGCTGTCATTTTTGAAGTGACGGCCAACGTCATTATCGCACTGTCTCTTGCATGGTTGATGAACGTTTCGGTACTCCAGTCCGGTTCGTTGTCCGTGATATCCGCACTTACCGCAACGGCCTGGAATTTTGTCTTCAATAAGCTCTTTGACTCCCTGCAGAAAAAACATCAGTTTCAACGAACATTCCTCGTTCGCGCCATCCATGCGGTTGGTTTTGAAACGGGCCTTATCGTCTCCTTAATTCCTGTAGCCATGTTCATGCTGGATTTAACGATCGCTGAGGCATTTTTTGTTGAGATTGGCCTTGTTCTGTTTTTCCTGCCATACACGATGCTCTTTAACTGGCTTTATGATTACCTGCGTTGGACATTCGTTGGGCGGAAACGGTCTGCTGTGTAGCGAATCTTGATATCGGTCACATTCACAACCCCTTGATCGCATTGGACTCCACTCTCTTTCTATACTTCCCATTTCGTTATCACTTTTTGAGGAGTCCATAATGTTTGATCATGTGAAATTCGGCGTCAGCGATTATGAGAAAAGTAAAGCCTTCTTCCTCATGGCGCTTCAACCGCTCGGTGTCGAACTCGTCGATGAAGACTCTCCTGACTATGGCGTCGAAATGAGTTCCGGCGACGTTTCTCTTTGCCTTTTTCAGTCGAATGATAAACCTGCTCCGCTTCATCTGGCCTTTGTGGCCACGACACGCCAGCAGGTTAATGACTTTTACCATGCCGCGCTGCGCGCAGGCGGACGCGATAATGGCGCACCGGGATTGCGCTCCTACGGCAAAAATTACTATGCAGCATTTGTCATTGCGCCTGACGGTCATAATATCGAAGCGGTATGCCATGCCCCCGAGGAGGAATAATTTAACTTCGTAAACATGCATGATAATGCTTGATATTGCACGATAGTGCCGATTATTATCCCCGTAATGTGACACGCAAACCTGCAACATCATGCAAAAACACTTAACGAGGTGAATATGACGCAACAGCTGATTTTGATTGCTGGCCCCTATCGGAGCGGTACCGATGGCATTCAGTCCCGCATTGATGACAATCTTGCCCGTCTTGAACGTGCTGCATTAGCCGTTTACCAGCTCGGCCACGTTCCGGTGATTGGTGAATGGCTGGCGCTTCCACTGGCGAAGGCCGCGGGCTCGAAGTCTGTAGCCGATGAGGTCGCAGAATCGATGCTGTATCCCGTTGCGCACCGGCTCATCGCAAAATGCGATGCGATTTATCGTATTGCCGGCGCGTCTCAGGGCGCGGATATGGACATAGAGGTTGCCCGTAAACACGGCCTCACGATTTATACCGCACTTGAAAGCATACCTCAGGCTTAACGGTGCCTGCGCCAGCCAGTGTTCTGGCTGGCTCACGCGGTAGCCAGCACGATCGATACCCCTTTTTCCGATACCGCATTCACCCAGCCACGATCGGTATCGCCTTCGACGACAATCGTATTTGCCAGTGACACATCGCCTATTACAAATGATGACGCCGTGTTTATTTTTTCCGGCGACGCAAGGACAACCGTCTCCGCGGCTCTGCCGGAAAATGCACGTTTGATGCACGCCTCTTCGAAATCACCGGTCGTCAGCCCTGCTTCCGGATGGATGCCGGTCACGCCCATAAAGAACAGATCCGCATGAATGTTTTCAATGCCTTCAATAGCCGCCGCGCCGACGGCCACAATCGAATGCTTATACAAACGGCCACCGATCAGAATCACTTCGATGGAAGGATGATTAACAAGCCCCAGAGCAATGCTCGGACTGTGCGTCACCACGGTAATACGCAGGTCATGCGGTAAGAGGGCTATTAGCTCTGAGGTGGTCGTTCCTCCGTCAACGATCACCACCTGGCCCGAAGAGATCAGCTGCGCTCCCTTCTGCGCCACCTTTCTTTTGGCATCCATTTTGACGGACTGTCGTTCCGCGAAAGGCACAATAGCGGAAGACGACGGCAGCGCGCCGCCGTGAACTCGCTGTAAACGCCCTTCTGCCGCCAGCTCGCGTAAATCGCGTCGGATGGTGTCTTCAGAGACGTCGAAGAGAACGCTTAGCGCTTTTGACTGAACCTGACCTTCGGTGCCGAGCTTTTCGAGGATCAATTGTTTTCGCTGACTGGTGAGCATCATGGATTCCTGATGTTGCATGTTTAATCTTGAAACTGCACGCTAATGCTGTTATTGATAGTTACTCTACGTAAGGAGGATGAAACGTGCAATCAAAACGTGCAGATGTGCGCATCATTGACAGTGAAACGCTGTCCGATAACTGGTACTTACTTAAAAAATATACGTTTGACCTGCAAAGACGCGATGGCGAATGGCAGCGGCAAACGCGTGAAGTTTATGACCGGGGGAATGGCGCCACGATCCTGCTCTACAACCGTGACCAAAAAACGGTGATTCTGACCCGCCAGTTCCGCTTCCCGGTCTTTATTAATGGCCATGAGGACGATCTGATTGAGGCGGCGGCCGGCCTGCTCGATAACATGGATCCGGAAAGCCGCATTAAAGCAGAGGCGGAAGAAGAGACCGGGTTTAACGTGTCGAGCGTGCAGAAAATCTTTGAAGCCTATATGAGCCCTGGCTCCGTTACGGAGAAACTCTACTTCTATCTTGCCGAGTATCATCCGAAGGACAAAACCAGCGCAGGCGGCGGTATCAAAGCGGAGGGAGAAGATATCGACGTACTGGAAATGCCCTTTGAAGAGGCATTGCGGGCAATTGATACGGGCAAGATCGTCGACGGAAAAACCATCATGCTGCTCTATCATATTGCGCTAAAAGGCATTCTGTAACCTGCCGCTTTCGACGCCTGCCCCGGTGCAGGTGTCGGCCTGTGCTATCCTTGCTGAAACACGCAAAACGGAGATCTGAAGATGGCCGACTGGAACCCTTCGCTTTACCTGCAATATGGCGCCGAACGAACGCGCCCCGCCGCTGAGCTGCTTGCCAGAATTCCCCTCGATGACGTAGCCACCATCGCCGATCTGGGCTGCGGGCCGGGCAACAGCACGGCGCTGCTGCACCATCGCTGGCCGAAAGCTCAGATCGTCGGCGTCGATAACTCACCTGCCATGCTGGAAGAGGCGCGTAGTGCACTGCCCGGCTGCCAGTTCGTTGAGGCCGATATCCGCCAGTACAAGCCTGGCCAGCCGCTGAGTCTGATTTATGCCAATGCTTCGCTGCAATGGGTTCCTGACCATTACGATCTTCTGCCTCATCTGGTCTCTCTGCTTGCGCTAAATGGCGTACTGGCGATCCAGATGCCGGATAACTGGCTCGAACCCACGCACGTGGCGATGCGCGAAGTGGCGCTGGAGCAGGACTATCCTGACCGCGGCCGCGAACCGCTGCCAGGCGTGCATGCCTATTACGATATCTTGTCGGAGGCCAGCTGCGATGTGGATATCTGGCGGACAACCTATTTCCATAAAATGAGCTCGCACCAGGCCATCATTGACTGGGTCAGCGCCACCGGTTTGCGGCCGTGGCTCCAGGATCTGAACGAGAGCGAGCAGAAACGTTTCCTGAAACGCTATCACGAACTGCTGGAAGAGCAGTATCCACTCCAGGAAAACGGGCAGATACTGCTGGCTTTTCCTCGGCTATTTATCGTTGCCCAGCGTCAGCCCTGAACGGGGCTATGAACGGGCCTCTTTGAGCAGCTGCTGAATAACTTTTTCCTGCTGCTCATAATCACCTTCACCAAAGACGGTATAGCGCAGCTGGCCTTTTGCATCGAAATAGTAGTGTGCGGGCCAGTACTGGTTGCCGAAAGCGTTCCAGATTTGATAGTTGTTGTCCGTTACAACCCGGTACGGGAGTTGCCATTTATTTACCGCGTTTTTCACCGAGGCGATCGGTTTCTCCCAGGGATATTCAGGCGTGTGTACTCCTATGACGACCAGGCCCTGAGACTGGTATTTTGTTGCCCAGTCGCGCACGTGCGGAAGCGTATGCTGGCAGTTAATGCAGTCCCAGGTCCAGAAATCGATCAGAACCACTTTCCCGCGTAATGATTCAGACGTGACAGGGTCACCGTTCACCCACCCTGTCCCACCACTTAATGAAGGCAGCTGGCTGCTGGGCTCGGTCATCACTACCGGCTGAAGCTTCGGCGGCTGCGTGGCAGGTTTGGCCAGATTCAGCAGCGCGGTTTCTAGGCGATCCGCGACGCCGTTTGCGCCCTGCAGAAAAGACGTCATCCCCGTTGCGTTAAAGACGACGGCCGCTAACATTACCACGCCTGCCCCCTGACGTAGCTTTTCCATCAGCGCCGATTTGGCTCTCAGCGGCGCCATCAGCGTGCGGCCTCCGAGAACGAGTAAACCCAGCATCAGCGCGCAGCCGCTACCATAGGCGGCCAGCAAAGCGCCTGTGGCAATGGCCGAATGTCCGGCAATATTGATGCTGAAAATGGCGCCCAGGATCGGTCCCGCGCAGGGAGACCAGAGCAGCCCGACCGCAAGCCCGGCCAGAAATGCCGATGCCATACCGCGCGTTTGCCCGCTTCGGGCGTTGAGGACATTTCCTGCGCTGACAGCCGGCCCGGCAATACGCTGGGCAAAAGCAGGAAAAATTAAGGCCAGCGCGGCCGCGGCCAGAACGATAAGCGCAATCCAGCGCCCGATGATAGTTGCGTCTGTTATCCACTCGCTGGCAACGGTGACCACCATCGCCACCAGGGTGAACATGACAATCATCCCCGCGAGCAGCGCCAGAATGTGCCGCCGCTGCCCCTGAAAACCGGCGAACAGGAGTGGAATAACCGGGAGCGTACATGGACTGAGCAGGCTTATCATCCCGCCCAGAAAAGCAATTATCAGAAACATAAACACCTCACAATACAAGTCCTGCGACGCTGCAGTGAGGTTATTTCATCGTGCGGATGTGTTCAGGATATGTGTAAAAGCGTGGTTTTTGTCTGGCTCTGTATCGCCCTTTCCGGAAGATACAAAGCCGTACAATTAACGGCGCGGGAGTGTAATCGAGACGTCCAGCCCGCCCTCTGCGCGGTTTGCCAGCTTCAGCTTTCCGTCCAGCTGTGCGGTGAGCTGCGCAGCGATCGCCAGGCCAAGGCCTGTCCCGCCGGTATCGCGGTTGCGTGATGTTTCCACACGATAAAACGGCTGTAATACTGCCTCCAGTTCGGCATCCGGTATACCCGGCCCGCCGTCCATGATGTGAATGGTCACCTCTCCGGTAGTCGAGTCATCAATGCTAATGGTGGCGTACTCGCCAAATTTCAGGGCGTTATCCAACAGATTGGTCATCACCCGGCGAAGCGCCTGAGGACGCGTGACGATGGGCAAACGGGTTTCACCTGCCTGAAACTGCACGTTTTTACCGATGTCCTGATAATCGCAGGCGATGCTGTTTATCCAGGCATTCAGCTCAAGCTTCAGCGAGGTTTCTTCCAGCAATTCAGATGACCGGGCATACGCAATACCCTCCCGCACCAGACGCGTCATATTATCAAGGTCGTTTAAAAGCTTGTCGCGCAGTTCAGGCTGTTCGGCCATCTCAACACGAAGCTTCATGCGGGTAATGGGCGTCTGGAGATCGTGCGAAATGGACGCCAGGATCTGCGCCCGCTCCCTGAGATAGGACTGAATTCGCGCCTGCATCGCGTTGAAGGCATGCGCTGCACGCTGCACCTCAACCGGCCCCTTTTCCGTCATTGGCGTGTTGGCGGCCGGGTCCAGGGAATCTACCGCGCGGGTAAATTGCGAAAAAGGCCGTACCACCTGCCGCACGGCGATCCAGGAGCAGGCAGCCAGCACGAGCAGCTGCAGAATCAGAACCACGGGCAGCCAACTGGCGACCGGCGGCATCCGTGGGATCAGATCGATGGTCAGCGGCGCGCCATCGCGTAACGTGAGATGCGCCTGGATGTGTGAAATGGCGCCGGGAACGGCAGTGAAGCTGAGCGGATACCGTGCCGCAAGCGTCGCTTTTAAGGTTCGGATGGCGTCCCGCGAACGCTTATCCGTCGGCGCGTTGCCGGGTTCTCCCGGCCCCAGAATATAGCGGTAGTTACCGCGTTCAAGTCGCGGCAGCCAGGCCGCGCGTTCATTGGCGGGTAAGCGGTCTAAAATAGCCACGCTGGTCGCGACATCGTATTCCAGATTACCGAGCATCACCGTTCGGGCGCTGTGCATTCGCTCAATCATGACCAGCGTCAGACTCAGGGCGTTGGCCAGCAACAGTCCGGGCAGCACGACGATCAGCAAGCGGGCCAGCAGCGAGCGGGGCCAGAGCGTCATTCGTTAGCCTCTTTGATGGTGACCGGCATGGTAAAAACGTAGCCCTCGCTGCGCACGGTTTTGATATACGCGGGCGTGCGGGCATCTTCATTCAGACGCTGGCGAACCCGGCTAACCAGTAGATCGATTGAGCGTTCAAACAGTTCGGCATCACGCCCCTGCGTCAGGTTGAGCAGCTGATCGCGGGTCAGCACCCGCTGCGGGTGGTCAAGGAAAACGCGCAGCAGGCGATATTCTGCCCCGCTGAGCGCCACGATTACCCCTTCCGGGTCAATCAGGTGGCGGGCAACGGTATCGAGCTGCCATTCACCGAACGTCACCAGCCGCCCTGCTTCCGTGACCTGTAAATTGGGCGGCATCGTGCGAAAACGGCGTAAAATCGCTTTGATACGTGCCAGCAGTTCGCGGGCGACAAACGGCTTCACCACGTAGTCATCCGCGCCCATCTCCAGACCGAGGATCCTGTCCGTCTCCTCATTGCGGGCCGTCAGCATCAGAATAGGCAGATCCTTGTGTTTGCCGCTGCGTAATTGCCGACACAGCGTAAGCCCGTCGTCGCCGGGCATCATAACGTCCAGCACCACCAGGTCGATATGCTGCTTATCCAGCACGACGCGCATCTCTTTGCCGTTTGCCGCGCCAGTGGCGCGATAACCGGACTTAACGAGATAGTCGATAATCAGTTCACGAATATCCCTGTCGTCATCGACGACAAGGATATGATCAATATGCTCCACCGAAATCTCCAGACCGAAGGGTAACGTATTGAAAATAGCACATTTCAGAGTTTGTCAGCGTCAACAACTGCCTTGACGAAATCCTGCGGATCTTCCTGAGGGGGATTGTGCCCCACGGTTGCGCCGAAGGTACGGTGTTCATATTTACCGGTAAATTTACCCGCGTAGGCCTGCGGTGCCGGATGCGGCGCCCCGTTGTTTCCGCCTTCGATGGTGATCGTTGGAACGGTGATATTCGGCAGTGTGGCCAGCTTTTGCTCGTAGCTGTCGTATTTGCGCTCGCCTTTTTCCAGCCCTAAGCGCCAGCGATAATTGCTAAGCGTCACCGCAACGTGATCCGGGTTATCAAGGGATTTGGCGCTGGCGTTGAAGGTTGCATCGCTAAATTTCCAGTCAGGCGAGGCCTGAGACCAGATCAGACGAGCGAAGTCATGGGTGTTTTTGGCATAGCCTTCAGCACCACGCTCGGTGGCGAAATAGAACTGATACCACCACTGCTGCTCCGCTTTTGGCGGCAACGGCTGTTTGCCAATCTGCTGGCTGCTGATGAGATAACCGCTCACCGAAACGAGCGACTTAACGCGTTCTGGCCACAGCGCCGCAACGATATCCGCCGTACGGGCGCCCCAGTCATAGCCTGCAAATACCGCCTGCTTGATATTCAGGGCGTCCATCAGGTTCACGATATCTTTCGCCATTGCGGAAGGCTGGCCGTTGCGCGGTGTTTTTGCAGACAGGAAACGCGTAGTGCCGTAGCCGCGCAGGGAAGGTACAATCACGCGGTAGCCTTTTGCCGCCAGCGCAGGCGCGACTTCAGCGTAGCTGTGAATATCGTAGGGCCAGCCGTGTAATAAAATAACCGGTTGGCCGTCTTTAGGACCAATGTCGACATACCCGACGTTAAGATCGCCTGCGTTAATTTGCTGTGGACGATCGAAAGCCGCCGCGAAGTTAGTGCCGGTGACTTCGGCCTGACATGACATGACGGTGCCAAGGGAAACGGTGAGAGCAAGCGTTGAATAAGCGAGTTTGCTGAACATGTTGGTATCTCCGGTTGAGTACAATTCACGGGGATATAACAACACTGCAATGTATAGCGGATATGTGCGAAAGCGGGTTTATTGCAAGCCTGCGTATGTATCCGGTATGCAGATACAGTGTGATACAAACACAGGCGCTGTTGCCTTACAGAGAGATTCGATAGCGGACGTAATCGTCAGCGTCACCGTATCGATCGTAGAGTTTACGTGCCGGATTGTTCTCCCGGGTGACCCAGTACAGTTTTGACCACCCTTCACGCTTGCCTTCCGCTATCAGGGCATCAATAAGCGCCTTACCCGCTCCCGCGCCGCGTTCGTCGGCATCAACAAACAGATCTTCCAGATAGCAAATGGGCGCGGTTGACCAGGTTCCCTCGTGCAGAACACACATTGAGAAACCGATGACCTTTTCGTCTTTCTCTACCACGCGGCAGAACATCGGAGAATGCGCTGAAAGCGCCCTTTCCCATGTCGATGCGGTGACGGGCTCGTCAAGG
Organism: Enterobacter sp. MG-EB028; assembly: GCF_056673305.1. Taxonomy (NCBI): domain Bacteria; kingdom Pseudomonadati; phylum Pseudomonadota; class Gammaproteobacteria; order Enterobacterales; family Enterobacteriaceae; genus Enterobacter; species Enterobacter sp. MG-EB028. Next base: position 2,422,544 of record NZ_CP195079.1, on the reverse strand, counting down.
TAGCAATCATAAAAATGGGTATAGCCATCCCACAGCGGTCGCCACTGGGAATAGTCGTCTTCGCGGAGAGGTCTTACCGTGACAGCCATGCGTTCCTCACATTACAAGTCGATTGCCATTTCAAAACAGCGTAAATCAGCCCCCGCCATACGCGAGTGATGATAGTTTTCGCGCAGCGTCACAAACCCCAGTTTCTGATAAAAGGACTGGGCGTTAGGCGTTGCATCAAGCCTCAGGCGGGTGATTCCCCGACTGCGCGCCTCGTTTGTAAGCGCCTTGATAATCCGGGTCGCCATGCCTCTCCCGGTGGCTGAGGGCAAGGTGAATATGGCCTCCAGGCAATGGGTATCAAGATCCAGGTAGCCGGTTGCCGCAATGACGCCCTTCTCGTCTTCCACCACGTAAAAAGGGTATTGAATGATCGTTTGACGGTAATGCTCGGGCATCAGATCCGGCGTCCAGCGTGCAATCACGTCAGCGTCGTAGCTGGTTTTGCAGCCGTGACGAATCGCCTGATTGCGTATATTCCAGAGTATTTCGGCTTCCTGGGGTTGAGCAGTTCGTAACGTCATATCACCTCATTAATGGCTTTTTAGCCGCATTTCGCGTGCCAGTCTGGCAAGACGCTGAGTGCGACAATAGAGCGTAAACAGCACAAAGCCTCTGCTGTTCATCACCATCCGACAAAGTAGCAGAGCAAAAAATGCGATGACCAGTGGCCAAAGACTTCCGTCATGAGAAAGCAGTATATGGAGCGCCTGAACGAGGGTCGTTATCAGCAGAATGATGAACAAGGCCATAAACCCCAACAATCCAGACGTCTTTCCACGGGCCAGAAGTACGCTTATCGCAATGAGCACGCCTGTCATTGTTAATGATGGTATGAAAAAACTCAGTGCATGATGTAATGGCGATAAGCCCGGCAATGCGTGAAGAAAAGGCAAAAGGTTTAATGCAAATGCCACTAAAAACAGAGGTAACAGCGCCGCTACCGGATAAGGATTTTGACGCGGAAGCTCGCTGAGCGGCCGGGAAAAATACCGTTCCAGCTTGGGAGTGGAATGGTTTAAAAGGCGGCTATCACGACGAGCAACAGCCTCTTCTATCTCTTTGCCATGCAGCAGGAAATCCTGGAATACGCGTCCGGTTAAAAAACTCAGAAAGCTCATCAGAATACCGCCAGCGACTGAATGGTACCGATAATGTATTTACCCGTCCGTGGTATGTTACCGGGTGACGCAACCAATACCACTTTGACCATTAGGATGACGCTGACCAGAACGAACCAGGTATCGTTGAGCTCCATCAGCATAAATGATCCCGGCTTGTGTGAATTCGCGATTACAGTCCATTGCGGAACCCAATGCTTTGAAATCGAAATCCGCAGCTCCAAAACCTGCCATGCGAGCATAATCATATCCGGGTAGATTTTTCTCAGGATTCATTCCAGGCAAAACCATACATTACTCCTTATGTTTGTGGGTAGGTTAACCCAACTAATCTGACGGTAATCGAGAGATCTGCAGAGCAAAATTTTGGTAGTAAATAAGTTACAACGCAACTAAACAGAATGTGATAGAAGTGAAAATACCAGAACGCAAACAAAAACATAACGCTTAAATATGGAGATCCGCAGATGACGATACCGACACTCACGACAGAACGTCTCCTGCTGAAACCGCTGGTTGCCGAAGATGCGGTTCAGATTCAAAAGCTGTATCCGCGTTGGGAGATCGTCCGCTATATGGTCTCTACAGTGCCCTGGCCCTACCCGGATAACGGCGCGGAAAATTATGTCAACAACGTCGCGCTGCCGGATATGGCAAAAGGGATTGCCTGGTTCTGGAGCATCCGCCGTCGCGAGGTGCCGGATGAGTTGATGGGTATTATCTGCCTGTATGACGTTGACGATAATAACCGCGGATTCTGGCTGGCGCCGGAGTTTCAGGGACAGGGGTATATGCGTGAGGCCAGCATTGCGGCGACGGATTACTGGTTTAATACGCTGAACAAACCCGTTTTGCGGGCGCCGAAGGCCGCCGCGAACAGCCGCTCCCGTCGTTTTTCAGACAGCAGCGGCATGCGGCTTATCAGAACGGAAAAGAAAGCCTACGTCAGCGGGATGCTGGACTCCGAACTGTGGGAGATCACCCGCGACGAGTGGAATGCCCGTCAGGTCAGCTGATAGTGCTTATCCGGCATCAGCCTTTCCGGAATGTTCTCTTCATCGTTGATCTGCAGCAGATCGCGTTCCATCATGTTGCAGATGGCGTCCAGCGGCAGGTCGTTATCTTCTGTGCCAAACGGGTCTTCCAGCTCTTCCGCCAGGGTATCCAGCGAGATAAAGGTGTAGGAGATCAGCGCCGAGACAAACGGCGTCATGTAGTGCAAGTCCACAACCAGCGCGAACGGCAGCATGATGCAGAAGAGATACACCGTGCGGTGCAAAATCAGCGTATAGGCAAACGGCACTGGCGTTGTCGCAATGCGCTCGCACCCGGAAAGGACGATGGACATATCGTTCAGACGGTTGTTCAGGCTGTGAAACAGGATGTCTGAGAGTTGCCCGTTACGCCGCCGTACGGCCAGCCACTCCCCCATGATCAGTAAAATACGGTTTGCCGGCGAGTTGGCGCCCATTACCTGACGTAAAGCGTCCGGAGCCAGATAGCGAGAGAGCTGCTCAGCGTCCATGTCCCGGCGCAGGGTCATGCGCAGGCAGTTGGCAAAGGCGATCTGCAGGCGGACAAACTCCCCCAGGTGCTTATCGTCAGGCAAGGTGTTTTTTACCTCGCGAAACAGCGAGCGTGCCGCTATCATCAGTTGCCCCCAGAGCAGGCGAGCCTCAACGTAGCGCGAATAACAGGCGTTGTTTCTGAAACCCAGAAAGATAGCAATTGCCACGCCGAGAATGCTAAACGGTGCCACGGTAAATTTGATGCCGAGTGAGGTATACCACGGCAGCATCAGAATAACGGCGATAGAAAGCAGGAAGTTGAGCAGCAGTCGGGTATAGATTTTAGGAAGTACCGAACCATGCCAGACAAAAATCAGTTGTAGCCAGTGCTGTTTAGGACGAACGATCATAGTGAGTTTCAGGCAAGAAAAGAGCGTGGCTATTAAACGTGATCCCCGTCACGGTTGCAAGCATGTTAACGGAACATTGCATTTTCTCATCTGAAGAACGTAAACCGCACGGTGCTGCATGTTTTTTTTAAGTAATGGCAAATAGTATGTTGTAACTAAAGTAATGCCTGTTTAAACCCGGCCGAAGCCGGGTCACGTGATTAGCAAAGCGGCTTCACCGCCGCGCGCATACCCTTCAGCAGAATGGCATCAAGATCGAGCGTTACCTGGTCGACGAGACCATCCAACTTCGTCAGGTCCTGCTCCCAGTGCGCTTCCTCGCTCAGCACGGCGTGCACCAGTTCACGGGTAGCTATTTGATTATCGCGATGCTGCGCCCATAGCTGTTGATACCGTTCCAGCCAGAACGCATCATCCTGCACCGGGTAGCTCTCCCCGTTACGCTCCGCGCGATAAAATGCGATCAGTGCCGCCAGGGCAAACGTCAAACGTGCGGGTAATTTTCCCACTGCCTTCTGCCCTGCCAGCAGCTGCGGAAGAATACGCGTGCGATACTTGGTCATGCCATTGAGCGCAATGGAAAGCAGCTGGTGTCTGATGTAGGGGTTCCGGAAGCGCCCTGTCACCGCGCTGGCGAAAGATTCCAGCTCGTCACGGGGCAGATCGAGGACCGGGACTATCTCGTGATAAATCGCTTTTTCGACAAATGCGCAGATCGCTGCATCGTTCATCGCCTCGCCCACGGTATCCAGCCCGGACAGGAATGCCACCGGCACCAGCGCCGTGTGCGCACCGTTCAGGATGGCGACTTTGCGCTCTTTGTAGGGCTTGATGTCGTCCACGATTAGCACGTTTAGCGGATACTGATCCAGGCGCAGCTCGCGGGCAAGAGATTCAGGCCCCTGAATAACAAACAGATAGAAGTGTTCAGCCGTATCCAGGAACCCGTCGTGATACCCCAACTCAGCCTCCAGCGTGGCCGCTTCGTCGCGCGGATAACCGGTCACGATGCGGTCAACCAGCGTTGAGCAGAAGCTGTTCGCCTCGTTCAGCCACTGGATAAAGGCGGCAGGCAGCGTCCACTCCTGCGCATAGCGCAACACGAGTTCACGCAATGCGTCACCGTTGTAGTCAATCAGTTCACACGGAATGATGATCCAGCCTTTGTCAGGCGCACCGTTGAAGTGGCTAAAGCGCTCAAACAGTAGCCGCGTCAGCTTCGCCGGATAGCTCACCGCAGGGGCATCATCGAACTTATCCCCCGCGTGGTAGCTGATGCCAGCTTCGGTGGTGTTCGAGAAAACAAAGCGCATATCCGGGTTGTGGGCCAGCTTCAGAAATGTGTCGTAATCGTCGTAGACGCTAATTTCACGGTTAACGGAGCGGATAAGTCGAGCGTCGCTCACCTCTTCGCCCTGCTCATTCAGGCCACGAATGATGGTGGTGTACAACCCATCCTGTGTGCTTAGCGAAGGCGGGAAGTCGCTCTGAATAGGACGAACGATAACCACACCGGCGTTGAGATCGGTATGTTCATTCAAGAGGTCAATTTGCCAGTCGACAAACGCACGCAGGAAATTGCCTTCACCAAACTGAATGATGCGTTCGGGGTACTGCGCACCGGGAAAATCACGACGGTTGAGCGTGTTCACAAGGGGTTCCTTTTATGATTAGTCATACAGCCTGATAATATTGGTACGATAACTTATCAAAACTTTACGACCAGAAACCCTGTTTCGATCAATCCCGGGCGTGGTTGTGAAATAATTACAGGAATTTATAGAATACCGACGTGGCCGTCATGGCGCCGTCCGGCATCAGGGCGTAGCACGGGATCTCACCGACCTTTTGCCAGCCGGCACGCTGGTAGAAGGTTTCCGCGCCGCTGCCGGTGGAGGTATCGAGCACCAGAACCGAAATGTTTCTTGACCGGGCCTCAGCCTCCAGCGCTTCCATCAGCGCCATTGCGGCTCCTTTACGCCGCGCCTTTTCATGAACCAGCAGCTTTGCCACGTCCGCACGGTGCGGCTGGTTTTCCGGCTGGTCGGTAATCAATTGCACCGTGCCGATAACGCCCTCCTGCGGATCGATACTGGCCAGCACAACGCGCTCGTTGCGCCCTACGCTGTCAGCTATGCCGAGCCAGAATGAACGGGCCTTTTCCGGGCTAAAAGGCAGCATGAAGCTGACGGATGCGCCGCCGTTAACGCAGTTTTCGAGGATTTCGGACAGCGCATCAAGATGGGTGAGAATATCGTCCCGGGAGAGGTTTTTAATTTGCAGTGGGGTATTCATTGTTGAGTCCTTACGTTGAATACCCTCACTTTGCATTTAACATTTTATTAACGCAAACGAAACGGCCATACGGTTTTGTTATGTTACCTGGCCCGCTGCCGCTGCTGCTTCATGGCATACATTTTTTCATCGGCATCTTTGAGCCACTGCTGCAGGTCGTTGCTGTTATGATCGAATTCGCTGAGCCCCCAGGAGAACATAAGCGACCACGGATGTAGCTTGCGCGCATTGTAGTTTTCAACCTGCTCAGCGAGATACTGCATGGCAATCCACGCGCCCTTCTCATCCGTATCGGCAAAGAGCACGGCAAACTCATCGCCGCCGAAACGAACCAGCAGATCCGCTTCGCGGAAAGAGGCGCGCATCAACTGCGCCATGGTTTTTAAAGCCTTATCCCCCTCTTCGTGCCCGTAGCGATCGTTAATATCCTTAAACCGATCCAGATCCAGCCAGCCGAGCGTTAACGGCTCAGCCCGGCGTCGGGCTATGGAGAGCGTGAAGCGCACGAGCTGGTTAAAGCCCCGTCGGTTGAATAATCCGGTCAATTCATCGGTTGTCGCCGCGCTGATTGCTGCAAACTCGTCTTCAGCAAGCGCGCCCAAATCCCCCAGCACGGCGAGATCGGCCGCTGAGAACTCCCGCGGTGCGTAATCAATCAGGCAAAGCGAGCCAACGCTTGCGCCGTTGCGCAGGCGCAGCGGAAAGCCTGCGTAAAACCGCACGCGAGGTTCGCCGGCCACCAGCGGGTTATCTGCAAAACGATCGTCCTGAAGCATATCCCCCACAATTAGCGGTGCTTCGGTGAGGATGGTATGACCACAAAATGAGATATTACGCGGAACGGAACCGGGTGCCTGCCCATCAGCCGACTTAACGATCAGCGTATGCTCATCAATAAGGTTGACCATTGCCAGCGGTACCTGGAAAAAGCGCTTTGCCAGACGCGTTAAGCGGTCAAACGCCGGGGAACTGTCAATCTCAAGCAGACCCGATTCGCGCAGCGCGTTAAGTCTGTCCATTTCATTTTCAGGTGTTGCAGGTGCTTTCATAATGTCTCCTGACGTAAAGCGTTACTCAAAGCGTAGCTTAAACAGAGACATTGTCAGTGTTCGACATCCTGTTAAGCCGCTATCCATTTTTACGTCAATGCCTTATGACGATTTGCTCGTCCGCCAGCCGGGCGCGAGGCTGGAATGCCCGATGGCGTTAAGAGCAGAACGCATTAATTATCATTTTTGGGCGTTCATCTGTATCACCAGCCAGTGGTGGATAACGCTGACGATATAGTGCTGCTGCTGCGCGCTCAGCTGCACGCCCTGGGGAATGCTATGCCATTTTGCCAGACAACCCCGACAGCAGGTCGCGGTGGCATGCTGGGCGATAAACACCGGATGGCCGCGCATGGGCGTCTGCTTACCGTCGTTTGCGGGCTGCGCCGGTGCAAGGCGTTTAGCGACAAAATCGGCGGCATGCTGGTCAATGGTTTCGGGGCCTTTGTCCCAGCAGTACTGCCGTTCCTTATTGCCCAGTCGAAAGCGCGAGCGAAACGTCGATCGCGCCAGACGGGAAAAGAGAGGGTCCAGGTCAGACATCAGTATACGGAACGTCCAAGACGTTGAGTCAGCTTCTCCAGAACTGCCACGCCGGCAAGTGAATTTCCCGTTTCGTCCAGTTCCGGGCTCCAGACGGCAATCGCCATTTCATGCGGCACAATCGCCACCACTCCGCCGCCAACGCCCGATTTGGCCGGAAGGCCAACCCGCCAGGCAAACTCGCCGGCGTTCTGATACATGCCGCTGGTTGCCATCAGGGCGTTAACCTGACGCGCCTGAAGCGGGGAAACCACCTCCTGATCGAGATGCGGCGCGTGTCCCTGGTACGCAAGGAACAGAAACGTCTGGGCCAGCTCAACGCAGCTCATCTTCAGGGCGCAGTAATGGAAGTAGTTTTGCAGCACGGTCGCCACATCGTTGTGGAAATTGCCGAAGGATTTCATCAGCCAGGCAATAGCCGCGTTGCGGGCGGAGTGTTCAAACTCCGAGCGCGCCACCACTGAATCGTAGGCAATGTCATCCACGCCCGAGAGCTGACGCACGATCTCAAGCATTCGCTGACGCGGTGCGCTGAGGCGGCTTTGCAGCATATCGCAGACCACCAGCGCCCCGGCATTGATAAAGGGGTTGCGCGGTTTACCCTGCTCGATTTCGAGCTGAAGCAGTGAGTTAAAAGGCTGGCCGGACGGATCTTTCCCCACGCGCTGCCAGATCTCCTCTTCCTCGTACTGGCGCATCGCCGCGACCAGACTCAGCACTTTAGAAATGGACTGAATGGAGAAACGTTCAGTCGCATCGCCGGCCTGGTATCGCTGTCCGTCTATGGTACAGATAGCGATGCCCAGCTTATTCCCGCTCACCGAGGCAAGGGCCGGTATATAGTCGGCAACCTTACCCTTTCCCAATAACGGACGAACCTGCGCCAGAATCTCGTCCAGCATCTCATTATGGATGACCGCAGCCACTCTTATTGCTCCTTGCCCTCAGGCTAAAACGGGCTGCGAGTATAACAGAGGCTAATGTATTGCGTCAGGCGCTAAGACGAAAACGCGAAACGGCCTGCAATAAAAGATCGGACTGCTTTTGCAGGCGTTCTGAGGCTTCCGAGGCGTCAGAAACCAGCAAATCCGTCTGGCGGGAGACCTGATTCAGCGCCTGAAGCTGGCGGGTCATCTGGTGAATACTCTCTCCCTGGCTGAGCGTGGCGGTTGAGATCTCATTCAGCAAACTGCTTAAATTCCCCACAAGCCCAGTGACCTGCTGCAGATTCTCTTCCATCAGGTTAACGGCACGAGAACCGTCTTCAATGCCCTGCAGCGAGCGGTTAATAAGCTCCTGAATGGTCTGCGTCGAATGGCTGCTTTTTCTGGCCAAAAGCCCGACTTCCCGCGCGACAACGGCAAACCCTCGCCCCTGGTTTCCGGCATGGGCGGCCTCAATGGCGGCGTTCAGCGCCAGAATGTTAGTCTGAAACGCCACGCTGTCGATCATCGCCACGATCCCGCGCATCTCTGAAGATCGCTCGACGATCGCCTGCATGGACGCATTCACGGTCGACATCATCTGGTCGCCGCCCACCGCGGCCTGACGCGCTTCATCCGCACGCGAGCTGGCGAGCCGGGCATAGCCGGTATTGCCTTCCACGTGGGTTTCCAGCGCCGCGATATGCGTTGTCACCTCCTCCAGCTCTTTTGCCTGACGCGCCGACTGCTGATACAGCTTCTGGTTTCCCTCTGCGAGGGAGCCAATGTTCTCCACCATCGTGGCTGTGGCGTGGCTGACCTGGGTCACCAGCTGCTGAAGGCCGCGCTGCATGGTGGCAACGCTGTCGCTGAGCTGCCCGGTCTCCCGGTTAAAACGCATAACGTCGGGCGGCGTGCCGGAGAGATCCCCGGCCGCCAGCCGGTTAATATGCGCAATCAGGCGACGCAGCGGCGTAATCACCCAACGGGACATGCCGAACCAGACCGCTACGGCGATGGCGAGCAGCAGAACAGGCGCCAGCAGGAACAGCGTTTGCAGACCGGAGAGCTGCGCCATCAGGGCCTGACGCCCCTGCATGGCCTGCTTCTCGCTGGCCTGCTGGTAGCGCGCGTAGTTGTCGTTAAAGTCGGTCTGAAACGCCTGCGCCGGCACGGCAAAAAAGGCATCAATGGAGTTGGTTCTGACAAGCGCTTCCGATTGCTCTTTAATGGCATCGTAGAAAAGCTGGTAGCTGTTAATCAGCGCCTCATCTTTTTGCGGGCTGAGCGCCAGCCAGGCCTTCCATGCCTGCTGAGAAACCGCCAGCGACTTTTGTGCGTCGTCCATCAGGCTGTGCCAGCTTCCTTCCGAGCCTGTCTCTTTATCCTGCATAAACCAGACGCCGGAGCGGTTGAGCAGATCGCTCGCCGCCAGCAGTGAGACGCGCGCCAGATCCAGTTTGTTCTGCTGCTGGTACGCCAGCAGATTTTGCTGTTCGTTGCGCTGAGCTTCCTTCAGGGAGGCGTTAAGCAGAAAGGATGAGGAGAGCTGCAGCGCGGAGAAAAGGCCAATGATGCAGAAGATACCCGTCAGCAGGCCAAACTGGCGAGGGATAATACGCTGCGCAATACGACGAAAAATTTGCGTTAGGTTCATAATTTTCTTCAGTAACAAGACGTTAGACGCGTGCGAGTCTACGAAACGAAAATGACAGAACCATTTCAGAAAAATGACAGGCGACGCCGTCTTGCCTGAGGTGCAAGCGCGGCGCCGCCGGGCGATAAATTACACTCTGTTCTTCCACACCGTCTGCACATTACAGAATTCATGCAGCCCGAAATGAGAAAGCTCGCGGCCAAAACCGCTCTTCTTCACGCCACCAAAGGCCACGCGCGCGTCGCTGGCGCTGTAACCGTTGATAAACACCCCGCCGCACTCCAGCTCGCGAGAGAATTTATCCGCAAGCGCTGCGTCAGCGGTAAAGACCGTCGCAGACAAACCGAAGTCGCTGTCGTTGGCAAGCGTGAGGGCGTGATCCGCATCTTTCGCGACCGTAATGGCCGCAACCGGACCAAACAGCTCCTGGCGGAAGGCTGTCATCGACGGAGTGACGTTCGCCAGCACGGTAGGCGCGTAATAATTCCCGTCGCTGCTGATTTTCTCTCCGCCCAGCAGCAGCGTTGCCCCTTCTGCCAGGCTCGCCTGCACCTGCTGATGCAGTTCATCGCGCAGGTCATAGCGCGCCATCGGGCCAAGGTAGTTCTCTTCTTCTTCCGGCGCGCCCATCTTTAACGCGGCGACGGCGTCAACGAAGCGTCGGGTAAAGGTATCCGCAATACCCGCTTCCACAATGAAGCGTTTGGCCGCCGCACACACCTGCCCGGTATTCTGGTAGCGCCCTGCTACCGCCGCCTTCACGGCAAGGTCCAGATCGGCATCGTTGAGTACGATGAACGGGTCGGAGCCACCCAGCTCAAGTACGCATTTTTTCAGCGCAGCGCCCGCCTGCGCGCCAATGGCGGCCCCGGCGCGCACGCTGCCGGTTACGGTCACCGCCGCAATGCGGCGATCGTTAATCGCCTGGCTTACGCCGTCATTGGTGGCATTCACCCAGCCGAACACCCCTTCAGGAAAACCGGCATCTGCAAAAATCTGCGCGATAAGTTCCGCCGAGCCGAGCACGTTCGGCGCGTGTTTGAGCAGATAGCTATTACCTGCCAGCAGGATCGGCACCGCGCCGCGCAGAACCTGCCAGAGCGGGAAGTTCCAGGGCATTACCGCCAGAATCGGCCCCAGCGGACGGTATTCAATGACCGCGTTGTGGTTTTCCACAAGCGTAGGTTCCGCATGCAGCATCGCCGGGCCATGATCGGCATACCAGTCGCACAGACCCGCTGATTTCGCCACTTCCGCCCGCGCCTGCTGAATGGGTTTTCCCATCTCGCGGGACATCATCCGGGCCATCTCTTCCGCACGGCCGCGCAGCGCGGCGCCGAGATCGCGCAGCTTCTGCGCCCGGTGGGCAACGCTTTCGCGCCGCCACTGACGAAAGCCCGCATCAGCCAGCGCGATGGCACGTTCAACCTCTTCCTGCGTCGCCCACGGACAGGCGGCGAGCGTTTCGCCCGTAGCCGGGTTAACTGACAGGGCATGTGTAGCAGATGAATATTTCATGATGTTCTCCACGCATTACGGTTGATTAAGTGTGGCTCACTCTGCTATTTCTTAAAAATGAATAATACTGACCACCTTATTCACGAAACGAGAATGCTATGGATTTAACCCAGCTTGAAATGTTTAACGCCGTCGCGCAGACGGGCAGCATCACCCAGGCGGCACAGAAGGTGCATCGCGTTCCCTCGAACCTGACGACCCGCATCCGCCAGCTGGAGGCCGATCTTGGCGTTGAGCTGTTTATTCGTGAGAACCAGCGTTTGCGCTTATCTCCCGCCGGGCATAACTTCCTGCGCTACAGCAGGCAGATTCTGGCGCTTGTGGATGAAGCGCGCATGGTCGTCGCGGGCGATGAGCCGCAGGGGCTGTTTGCCCTCGGCGCGCTGGAGAGCACCGCTGCCGTGCGCATCCCTGAGACGCTGGCGCAGTTTAACCAGCGCTACCCGCGCATCCAGTTTGCCCTTTCTACCGGGCCATCCGGGACGATGATTGACGGCGTACTGGAGGGAACCCTGAGCGCCGCTTTTGTCGACGGACCGCTGTCGCACCCGGAGCTGGAGGGGATGCCGGTCTACAGGGAAGAGATGATGCTGGTCACACCTGCCGGGCAGGCGGAGGTCACGCGCGCCGCGCAGGTGAGCGGCAGCGACGTTTATGCCTTTCGCGCGAACTGCTCGTATCGCCGACACCTTGAAAGCTGGTTTCATGCGGACAGAGCCACGCCCGGCCGCATTCATGAGATGGAGTCCTACCACGGCATGCTCGCCTGCGTCATTGCGGGTGCAGGCATTGCCCTGATGCCGCGCTCAATGCTGGAAAGTATGCCGGGCCATCATCAGGTTGAAGCCTGGCCACTGGCGGAAAACTGGCGCTGGCTCACCACCTGGCTGGTGTGGCGTCGCGGGGCGATGACCCGCCAGCTGGAGGCGTTTATAGCGCTGCTAAACGAACGTCTTCAACCAGCGCCTTCTCCATAAACAGGCTGAGCGGGTCGTCAACGTAGGGGGCAAAGGCCGGACGCAATTCGTATCCGCACTGTTCATAGAGACGAACCGCAGCGCGTTGCTTAATGCCCGTTTCCAGCCGCACCGTGTGGCAATGACGGCTCAGGGCCTCGTCTTCCAGGGCGGCCAGCAGCGTCTCACCGAGATGCTGGCCCCGATGGGCCGGATCGATATAGACCCGCTTCATCTCTCCCGTTCCGTCCCCGTTGAGCACGATGGCGCCGCAGCCGACGGCCTGAAGCTGCTGGTCGCGGACGATCATCAGGATCAGCGACGTTTCCGGCAGCGCAGCCAGATCGAGCAGATGATTACTTTCGGCGGGATAGAGTTCGCTTTGATAGCGGTCAAGCGCCGCGATCAGTCTGGTAATGTCCGGATGGCGGGCAGATTCAGAGGTAATGGAATACATGGCAGGCTCCTTGTTGTTTTTATTTCAACATAGCGCAGGCCTGCCTGGGTGCATCATAGTATTAACTTATACGCCGTCCGGCTAGCGCAAAAAGACACGCCCTTTCAGATACAGCGTTGCCTGGCCGCCAATTAGCACGCGGTCGCCCTTCAGTTCACAGCGAAGATCCCCGCCGCGGTACGACACCTGGCGGGCGTTGAGCGACGTCTTACCCAGCCTTTCGCTCCAGTAAGGGATCAGCATGCTGTGCGTGGACCCGGTAACCGGATCTTCCGGTACCCCTTCGCCCGGGCAGAAGAAGCGGCTGACGAAGTCATATTCACCCTCGCCAGGCGCGGTCACGCAGACCATTTTATCCAGCGGAACCATCGCGCCAATATCAGGCGTTAACGCCTCCACCTGCTGCTGGCTCTCCAGCACCACCATATAATCTCGCCCGACGCGCACCTCTTTCGCCACCGGGATGCCCAGCGCGCTAAACAGCGCCGGCGGCGGGTTATCGACGGCTTCCGTCGACCACGCGGGGAAGTTCAGCGTCAGCCAGTCGCCGCTGCGTTTGACCGTCAGCTCGCCCACGAAGCGCGTGGTAAAGTGAATTTCCGTATGTGGGTAGTCCAGATACTCAAAAATGACGTGCGATGCCGCGAGGGTCGCATGGCCGCAGAGGTTAATTTCATGCAGCGTGGTAAACCAGCGCAGTTCAAACCCACCGTCTGTTCGCACAAAAAAGGCGGTCTCAGACTGGTTATGCTGCTGCGCCATCTTGAGAAGGGTCTCGTCGGGCAGCCACTCTTCCAGAGGACATACCGCCGCGGCGTTGCCGCCAAAGGTTTTGTCGCTGAAGGCATCCACCAGATAAAAATCAATTTCCCGCATTGTCTCTTCCTCTCTTGTTATCAGTTTTAGCGCAGATACACAGTGCCTTTCAGGTAGCACGACGCCTGACCGCTCATCAATACGCGCTCCCCTCGCAGCTCGCAGCGTACATCCCCGCCGCGCGCCGAGACCTGACGGGCAAACATCGCCGTTTTCCCCAGCTTTTCGCTCCAGTAGGGGATCAGCATCGTGTGCGCGGATCCAGTGACCGGATCTTCCGGAACGGAAACGCCCGGCGAGAAGAAGCGGCTGACAAAGTCATACTCCCCTTCGCCCGGTGCCGTCACGCTCACCTTATGCTCGCCCGGCGTCATCGCCGAAAAGCGCGGCTCAAGCGCTTCAACCTGCTGGCGGTTTTCCAGCACAATCACCCAGGCGCGGCCCTTACGGGCTTCAACGTAATCGCGGATACCTAGCGCCGCAAGCATCTCCGGCGGCGGCGTCTCTTCACTGGTCGGACACGCCGGGAAGTCTAGCGTCATCCACTCTCCCTCCCGGCTGACCGTCAGGCGACCGGACGCAGTGTCAAAATGGATCCGTGAGTCGGGATAATCCAGTTCATTAAACAGAACGTACGCGGCGGCAAGGGTAGCATGACCGCAAAGATTGACTTCGGCGAGCGTGGTAAACCAGCGTAGCTCAATGCCGCCTTTAGTGCAGACGAAAAATGCGGTTTCCGACTGATTATGCTGCTGCGCCATTTTCAGTAGCGTCTCATCGGGTAACCACGCTTTCAGCGGGCAAACCGCCGCCGGGTTGCCGCCAAAAGCGCTTTTGCTGAACGCATCTACCAGATAAAAATCAATCTCCTGCATTGTCTTACCGCCTGTTTTTGTTGTGTTGTACTTTTATATTCAATGAAAACAGTGCCTCCGGCTACCGCTTTCATAAAGTAAATATTGAGACCTGCGTCACATAATGGTTGAGTTTTCGCCGTTCAACGTTTTAAGATCGTCTCCTCTTCTTTCCAGCAACGTATCTCCACATCCCTATGACAACGAACACAGTTTCCCGCAGAGTTGCGTGGCTACGCGTGGTCACGCTGGCCATTGCCGCGTTTATTTTTAACACCACAGAATTTGTTCCGGTTGGGCTGTTGTCTGACATAGCCGAAAGCTTCCAGATGGAAACGGCGCAGGTGGGCATTATGTTGACCATCTACGCCTGGGTCGTGGCGCTGATGTCGCTGCCGTTTATGCTGCTGACCAGCCAGATGGAGCGGCGCAGGCTGTTGATCGGTCTGTTTACTTTGTTCATTGCCAGCCATGTCCTGTCGTTTATGGCGTGGAATTTTACGGTGCTGGTCATTAGCCGCATCGGCATCGCTTTTGCCCACGCGGTCTTCTGGTCGATTACCGCGTCGCTGGCTATTCGACTCGCGCCGGCGGGTAAACGCGCCCAGGCCTTGAGCCTGATTGCCACCGGTACCGCGCTGGCAATGGTGCTGGGGCTGCCCATTGGCCGCATCGTGGGACAATACTTCGGCTGGCGTACCACCTTCTTCGCCATCGGCATGGGCGCGCTGGTGACGCTGGTGTGTCTGATTAAGCTGCTGCCCGCGCTGCCGAGCGAACATTCCGGCTCGCTGAAAAGCCTGCCGCTGTTGATGCGTCGCCCGGCGCTGCTGAGTATCTATCTGCTCACCGTTATCGTGGTCACCGCGCATTACACGGCGTACAGCTACATTGAGCCGTTTGTGCAGATGGTCGCGGGCTTTAGCGCTAACTTTGCCACCCTCTTACTGCTCATCCTCGGCGGCGCGGGCATTATTGGCAGCGTGCTGTTTGGCAAACTGGGTAACCAGCATGCCTCCCTGCTTGTGAGCAGCGCCATCGGCCTGCTGCTGGCGTGCCTGGTGCTGCTGCTGCCTGCGTCAGGCAGCGAAAGCCATCTGGCGATCCTGAGCCTTTTCTGGGGCGTAGCGATTATGATTATTGGTCTCGGCATGCAGGTGAAAGTCCTGGCCCTGGCACCGGATGCCACGGACGTGGCGATGTCGCTGTTCTCGGGGATATTCAATCTGGGGATTGGCGCGGGGGCGCTGGCGGGAAATCAGATTAGCCTGCACGTGTCGATGTCGGCGATTGGCTATCTGGGAGCCATTCCGGCCCTGGTGGCGCTGATCTGGTCGGTACTCATCTTCCGCAAGTGGCCGGTGGCGCTGGAGGAACAGGGGCAGCACGGGTGAGGTTTGTTTATGCCGGGTGGCGATTTCGCCTTACCCGGCAATAAACTCAATGGTAGGTCTTAATAATCTCCAGCACGCCGTTAATAATAAACTGCACGCCCATACAAACCAGCAAGAAGCCCATCAGCCGCGAAATGGCTTCAATCCCGCCCTTGCCTACCCAGCGCATAATGGCGCCAGAGCTGCACAGCGACGCCCAGACGATAAGCCCGATAATCGCAAAAATCAGCGGCGGCGCAACCGTCAGCACCCAGTCCGGGAAGGTTGCGCTGTCGCGCACCGTCGACGCGGAGCTGATGATCATCGCGATAGTACCCGGCCCCGCCGTGCTCGGCATGGCAATCGGTACAAAGGCGATATTGGCACTCGGTTCGGTTTCCAGCTCTTCGGATTTACTGGCCGCCTCGGGCGACTCGTGCGCCTTTTGCGCCGGGAACAGCATGCGGAAGCCGATAAAGGCCACGATCAGCCCCCCGGCGATACGCAAGCCAGGGATGGAAATCCCGAAGGTATTCATCACCAGCTGCCCGGCGTAATAGGCCACCATCATGATGGCAAAGACATACACGGCAGCCATCATCGACTGATGATTGCGCTCGGCGCTGTTCATATTCCCTGCCAGCCCGAGGAAAAGCGCCACCGTCGTTAACGGGTTAGCCAACGGCAGCAGTACCACCAGCCCAAGCCCAATTGCTTTAATCAAATCCAACATAGTGCGTCGTTGTCCTTATCCACATTTAACATCGCAATTATAGGGTGAAAGTGTGACGCTCAGCCATCAGCGCAACGTAACGATTATTTTCTTAAGGTAATGATAACCAGCAGTTATCTATATGATTTACAAGCTTTCAAATAAAGTTCATGAAACGTTTTAGCAATTCGTGGCATCGGCCGATTCATTCAGTTGACTTATACTTGCCTGAGCAATAATATCTGCCGTGACTAAACTACTTGCCAGGGCAACCATTGTGAAAAACACCAGTGATATCTTCAACGACGTTGTTCCACTGGGTCGTCTTATTCATATGGTTAACCAGAAAAAAGATCGCCTGCTCAATGACTATCTGTCACCGCTGGATATCACCGCAACACAGTTCAAAGTGCTGTGCTCCATTCGCTGCGAAGGGTGTATCACGCCGGTTGAGCTGAAAAAGGTGCTCTCTGTCGATCTGGGTGCGTTAACGCGCATGCTCGATCGTCTCGTCTGCAAAGGATGGGTAGAACGAAGCCCTAACCCAAATGACAAACGCGGCGTACTGGTCAGGCTCACCAGCGATGGCGCGGCTATGTGCGAGCAATGTCATCAATTAGTAGGACAAACACTGCATCAGGAACTAACAAAAAACTTAACGGCAGATGAAGTGGCAACCCTTGAGCTTTTGCTGAAGAAAATACTGCCGTAAACAGAAAAAGAGGTATGACGATGTCCAGACGCAATACTGACGCTATCACTATTCATAGCATTTTGGACTGGATCGAAGATAACCTGGAATCGCCGCTCTCCCTTGAAAAAGTGTCTGAGCGTTCAGGTTACTCCAAATGGCACCTGCAACGGATGTTCAAAAAAGAGACCGGTCATTCATTAGGTCAATATATTCGCAGCCGCAAACTGACGGAAATTGCCCAGAAACTGAAAGAAAGCAATGAGCCGATCCTTTATCTGGCGGAGCGTTACGGATTTGAATCACAGCAAACCCTGACGCGTACGTTCAAGAACTACTTTGACGTGCCGCCTCATAAGTACCGAATCACCAGCGTACCGGGTGAATCCCGTTATCTGTATCCGTTAAAACACTGTAGTTAAACATCGCCTGTAACAGACGTAACCGAGGAAAAAATGAACGTTACCGCCTCCGCCGCCCTCGCCTTGCTGGTGCTGTTTTCCAGCCAGACCTTCGCGGAGCAAACCCCAGGTGCAACGCAGCAAAATAATCGTGACACGATGATTTTGCCGTCAGCACATGACCAGTCACCTTTTGATTTCAACCATATGGGTGCTGGTAGCGACAAATCCGACGAATTAG
This sequence comes from Enterobacter sp. MG-EB028, assembly GCF_056673305.1. Classification (NCBI taxonomy): domain Bacteria; kingdom Pseudomonadati; phylum Pseudomonadota; class Gammaproteobacteria; order Enterobacterales; family Enterobacteriaceae; genus Enterobacter; species Enterobacter sp. MG-EB028. The sequence goes on along the minus strand of NZ_CP195079.1, from coordinate 2,404,971 downwards.
GCGTGCCTTATTATAATCGGCACGGCCTCTGATTCGTTTTTGCCCCGCATACGCGGGGCTTTTTTATGCCTTTCCACTCACCCGCGCCGCCCGACGTACACGGAGACCAAACACGTTGATGTACAGACCGGCCATGATCAGCACGGCACCGAGCAGCTGCAGCGCGCTTAACGTTTCATCCAGCAGTATCGCCGCACTGGCAAGCCCCACCACCGGAACCAGCAAAGACAGCGGCGCGACGCGCCAGGTCTCATAGCGCCCCAGCAGCGAGCCCCAGATCCCGTAGCCCACGATGGTGGCGACAAACGCCAGATAGATAAGAGAAAGGATCGTGGTCAGATCGATGTAGACCAGGCTGTTCAGCATCACCTCCGGGCCATCCAGAATAAACGACGCCGCCAGAAACGGGATTATCGGGATCAACGCGCTCCAGACCACCAGGGACATCACCTGTGGGCGCGCTTCATGCTGCATAATCAGCTTGTTGAAGATATTGCCGCAGGCCCAGCTCAGCCCCGCCGCCAGCGTGAGCATAAACCCGAGCAGCGCCACGTCCTGACCGTTCAGGCTGGCTTCAATCAGCACCAGCACGCCAAACACCGCGAGCGCGATCCCCGCCAGCTGTTTGCCCTGTAAACGTTCGCCAAACACGAAGGCGCCGAGAATAATGGTAAAGAACGCCTGCGCCTGTAACACCAGCGAGGCAAGACCGGCCGGCATCCCGAACTTAATGGCGCAGAAGAGAAACGCGAACTGGCCAAAGCTGATGGTCAGGCCATAGCCCAAAAGCAGTTTTAACGGAATCTTTGGACGGGCGACGAAAAAGAGCGCCGGGAACGCCACCAGCATAAAACGCAAACCGGCCAGCATCAGCGGGGGCATATTGTGCAATCCCAGCTTGATGACCACAAAATTGAGCCCCCATACCACGACCACCAGCAACGCCAGCAGCCCGTCTTTACGCGTCATACCCTGCCCCTGAATTATTAATAATTTGTTAACACTTCAAGGTAACAGAAAAAAGTGTGTCGCGAGAAGATCATTATTTCTGGCAGGGAGCTGAAGCACTTAGGGATAAATCGGGTGCTATACAAGCCCCTTATGTCGTGATACTCCTTTTAGGACACAACATAAAAAGCATAAGCAATTGTCGGGCAGGAATATGAAACCATCTCTCAGGCGCTCAACCGCAGCGCTGCTGGCATCGTCATTGTTACTAACCATCGGTCGGGGGGCAACGCTGCCGTTCATGACCATTTATCTCACGCGCGTGTTTCATATGAGCGTCGAGAATATTGGTTATGCCCTGACGATTGCGCTCACCGTCGGCGTAGTGTTCAGCCTGGGATTTGGCATTCTGGCCGATAAGTTTGATAAAAAGCGCTACATGCTGATCGCGATCGTTGCCTTTATCGCCGGTTTTGTCGCGATCCCGCTGGTGGATAACGTCACGCTGGTGGTGCTGTTCTTTTCCCTGATCAACTGCGCCTATTCTGTCTTTTCGACGGTGCTGAAAGCCTGGTTCTCCGACGTGCTCACCGCAAGCCAGAAAGCGCGAGTCTTCTCGCTGAACTACAGCTTCCTGAACATTGGCTGGACGATCGGGCCGCCCATTGGCACCCTGCTGGTGATGTACAGCCTGCAGCTGCCGTTCTGGCTGGCTGCCTTCTGCGCCGCGCTGCCGCTCGGGTTTATTCATTTCTTCGTGCAGAAAAGCGTCGCGCTGGATACCGCCGAGGAGAAGATGCCCTGGCAGCCGTCGGTGCTGCTGAAAGACCGCGCCCTGTTCTGGTTCACCCTCTCCGGCCTGCTCGCGTCTTACGTGGGCGGATCGTTCGCCAGCTGCATTTCGCAGTATGTTCTGGCCGCCAATGCCGACAGCGATTTTGCCCAGAAGGTGGTCGCCGTGGTGCTGCCCGTTAACGCCGCCGTGGTGGTGACGCTGCAGTATGCGCTGGGGCGCAAGATCTCCGCCAGCAATATTCGGCCTTTAATGACTGCCGCAACGCTGTTTTTTATCCTGGGGCTGGGGGGCTTTATGCTCTCCGGGGAGAACCTGATTTACTGGGGCATCGCCGCCGCCGTCTTTACGCTGGGTGAGATTATCTACGCACCGGGTGAATACATGCTGATCGACAACATTGCCCCGCCGGGGATGAAGGCGAGCTATTTTTCAGCCCAGGCGCTGGGCTGGCTCGGCGCGGCGGCAAACCCGATGCTCACCGGTATTATCCTGACCAACCTGCCGCACTGGTCGCTGTTTGTGATTATGATGGCCGCGATTATTGTGGCGTGGCTGATGATTTTGCGCGGGATGAGCGTGAAAAGTGAAGATAGCGTGTCGGGTGGCGCTGCGCTTACCCGACCTACAAAACCCTAATCGTGTGCCGGGTATGGCGAAGCCACCACCCGGCAAAAGCAACAGCCTAGTGGTGCAGCATCTCCTCCACCACCTGCTCTTTGTACATCTCGTTTGGATAATAGGTCGGCCAGTTATCCATCTCTTTCAGCAGCGCCTCGTGGGAGGTGTTGCCCATGAAAATATGGAAGTGCGAAGAGGCCTTCGGTCCGATGGTGTGGTCGCTGAACTGCACGAATTTAGGCGCCTTGCTGTCGGCATCTTTACACTCAAACAGATAGCGAACGCCTTTCTTACCTGACGCATAGGTCAGAATTTTGTAGCCGCTGTAAGCATACTGACAGCGGCTGACCGCTTTGCCTTTATGAAATTCCATCACGTTATTTTCGATGCCGATGGCATCCACGTCCGTCGCATATCCCTTACGGTAGTACGCTTTCACCTCGTCAAAGGTTTTGCTTTTTTCCTTCTGCGCTTTCTGCCTGAAGACCGGATCCAGCGAGCCGTCCAGCAGGAACGGATAAACCGACTGCCAGGTCCCGTCCCAGTCTGACAGTGCTCTGTCCTTCACGTCCTTATCCTCAAACACGCCGTTTGCCGCCTTCTGTTCCGCTTCGGTCATCTGATGACCGTGCGAGTGAGCAAACAGCTGGCCGCTGACCAGCAGCGCCCCCAGAGTCATGGCAAATTTTCCAATATATGCAGCCAAAGTAACGCCCTCGTTCCGTTTTATAAGAACGAGAATGTTATATTATAACATCTCAGATCGCAACCAGCCCGCGAACGCCCTCCTGCTCCATATTTTCACCCCGCCCGCGCTGAATAATGGTGCCACGGGACATCAGCAGATAGCTGTCGGCCAGCTCTGCGGCAAAGTCGTAAAACTGCTCAACGAGCAGGATCGCCATGTCGCCTCTGTTTGCCAGGGTGCGGATCACGTGGCCGATCTCTTTGATGACGGATGGCTGTATGCCTTCGGTGGGTTCATCCAGGATCAGCAGCTGCGGACGGCTCGCCAGCGCGCGTCCAATCGCCAGCTGCTGCTGTTGCCCACCCGAGAGATCACCCCCGCGACGATGCTTCATCTCTTTAAGTACCGGGAACAGCTGCCAGATTTCGTCAGGCACCTGCTTCGCCTCGCGGGCGGGAAATCGCGACAGCCCCAGCAGAAGGTTCTCTTCCACAGTTAAGCGCGGAAAAATCTCGCGCCCCTGCGGGACATACGCCACACCAGACTGCACCCGCTGGTGCGGCCTGCTGTGGGTGATCGTTTTACCCTGCCAGATGACCTCCCCGGTTTTCGCCGGGATCAGCCCCATAAGACACTTCAGCAGCGTGGTTTTCCCGACGCCGTTGCGCCCCAGCAGGCAGGTGACTTCGCCGGTGACGGCTTCAAAGCTCACGCCGCGCAGGATATGGCTACCGCCGTAATACTGATTCAGTTCGTTAACCTGTAACATCATCGCTCCTTAGCGCCCCAGATAGACCTCAATCACCTGCTCGTTGGCCTGCACCTCGCGAAGCGAGCCCTCCGCCAGCACCCGCCCCTGATGCAGCACCGTGACGTGGTCGGCAATCGTTTCAACAAAGCCCATATCGTGCTCCACCACCATCAGGGAGTGCTTGCCCGCCAGGGTTCTGAACAGCTCGGCGGTGTATTCCGTTTCTGCGTCAGTCATCCCGGCGGCGGGTTCATCCAGCAGCAGCAGGTGCGGGTCCTGCACCAGCAGCATGCCGATCTCCAGGAACTGTTTCTGCCCGTGCGAAAGCAGCCCGGCGCGGCGATCGCGCTCGCTGCTAAGGCGCAGCAACACCAGCATTTCGTCGATCCGGTCGCGCTGCTCGCCGTTGAGTTTTGCCCGCAGGCTCGCCCAGACGGATTTGTCGGTTTTCATGGCGATCTCGAGGTTTTCACACACCGTCAGCGCTTCAAAGACCGTGGGCTTCTGGAATTTTCGACCAATCCCCTGACGGGCAATGGCCGCAGGCTCAAGCGCGGTCAGGTCGATGGACTGATCGTAAATCGCCCTGCCGCTCTTTGGCCGCGTTTTGCCGGTAATGACGTCCATCAGCGTGGTTTTACCGGCCCCGTTGGGGCCAATCACGCAGCGAAGCTCGCCCACGCCGATATTCAGCGAGAGATCGGACAGGGCCTGAAAGCCGTCGAAACTGACGTTAATGGCCTCAAGCTGAAGCACCGGGTCAGTCTGCTCCCGGTAGCGATCGCCGGGCAGCTGGCGGGTAAATAATCCTTCCGTTGGCTGCATTATTTCTCTCCCTTACGCAACAGACCGTAGACGCCGCGCGGCAGGAACAGCGTGACGGCAATAAAAATCAGTCCCAGAAAAAGCTGCCAGTACTCTGGCATGGCGACGGTGAAAAAGCTCTTCGCTCCGTTGACCAGCGCCGCGCCAATCACCGGCCCCACCAGCGTGCCGCGCCCGCCCAGCGCCACCCAGATGGCGGCTTCTATCGAGTTGGTCGGCGACATCTCTCCGGGGTTGATAATGCCCACCTGCGGGACGTACAGCGCCCCCGCCAGGCCGCACAGCACGGCAGAGAGCGTCCATACCAGCAGCTTGAACCCGCGCGGATCGTAGCCGCAAAACGTCAGGCGGTTTTCGGCGTCGCGAACGGCGGTCAGGATGCGGCCAAACTTGCTCTTCGCCAGCGCAAATCCGGTACCCAACGCCATGAGCAGCAGCAGCACGGTTGCCAGGAACAGCGCGATGCGGGTGGCCGTTTCCGTCACCGAAAACCCGAGCAGCGTAGTGAAGCCGGTAAAGCCGTTATTGCCGCCAAATCCGGTTTCGTTGCGAAAGAACAGCAGCATGCCCGCGTAGGTCAGCGCCTGGGTCATAATCGAGAAGTAGACACCTTTGATCTTTGAGCGGAAGGCAAACCAGCCAAACACCAGCGCCAGCAGGCCCGGCACCATCACAATCAGCACCAGCGCCCAGGCAAAGTGCTGGGTGCCCCACCAGAACCACGGCAGCTCGCTCCAGGAGAGAAACGACATAAACGCGGGCAGGCCGTCCCCTGACGCCTGACGCATCAGGTACATCCCCATCGCATAGCCGCCCAGGGCGAAGAAGATGCCGTGCCCAAGAGAGAGCATGCCGGCATAGCCCCACACCAGATCCAGCGCCACCGCAACGATGGCATAGCAGAGGATCTTGCCGATGAGCGTCAGCATCCAGGTCGACAGCGCCAGCGGATGCGTCGCAGGCAGCAAGGCGAAAAACGGTAATATCAGCAGACATGCCACCAGGAGGCTGCCTGCAATCTGCGTGACGCGCGGCGCTTTACGCGCCAGCGTTAAGGTTAGCGGCTGGCTCATCAGTCAATCACCCTCCCTTTCAGCGCAAACAGCCCCTGAGGACGCTTCTGAATAAACAGCACGATCGCTACCAGAATCACAATCTTGCCCAGTACGGCCCCCATCTGGGGCTCAAGAATTTTATTGAAAATGCCCAGCCCAAATGCGGCGGCTACGCTGCCTGCCAGCTGGCCCACGCCACCGAGAACGACCACGAGGAACGAGTCGATGATGTAACCCTGACCGAGCTCCGGCCCGACGTTCCCAAGCTGGGATAACGCCACGCCGCCTAGCCCGGCGATCCCTGAGCCCAGCCCAAACGCCAGCATATCGACGCGCCCGGTCGGTACCCCGCAGCAGGCGGCCATGCTGCGGTTCTGCGTTACCGCCCGCACGTTGAGCCCCAGACGGGTTTTATTCAGAATGAGCCAGGTAAAGAACAGCACCATCAGCACAAAGCCCAGCACCACGATGCGGTTCCACGGCAGCGTCAGGTTGGCAAAAACCTGCACCCCGCCGGACAGCCATGCCGGGTTGGCGACCTCCAGGTTCTGGGCGCCAAACGTCATGCGCACCAGCTGGATAATCATCAGGCTGATCCCCCACGTTGCCAGCAGCGTTTCCAGCGGGCGACCATACAGGTGACGGATCACGGTGCGCTCCAGCACCATCCCGATGCCCGCCGTCAGGCAGAACGCCACCGGCAGCGCGATAACGGGATAGAGCGCCAGCCACTGGGGCGCAAGCCCGGCCATCGCCTGCTGCACCATCCACGTGGCGTACGCGCCCAGCATCAGCATCTCGCCGTGCGCCATATTAATGACGCCCAGCAGGCCGTAGGTAATGGCAAGCCCCAGCGCGGCCAGCAGCAGCACCGATCCCAGGGACAGCCCCATAAACGCCTGGCCCAGCAGGTCGCCCCACATCAGTCGATGCTGGATCTGGCTAAGACTCTCCTGCGCGGCCGCGCGCACGCTGGCGTCCGGCTCGGTCTGCGCCTGAGTGAACGGGGTGAGTCTGGACTGAACGTCCGGATCGTCTGACTGGCCTAATAATTCGACAGCCTTGTGGCGCACCTCTGCCTGCGGGCTGGCCAGCTGGAGATTCGCCACCGCCAGTAAAAGCGCCTGGCGCGCGACAGCGTCCGTTTCATCGTTTACCCGCTTTTCGAGAAAAGCGAGCATCCCCGACTGGGCATCCCGCTGAAGCTGACGCGCCGCCGCTCGTCTTTCTGTGACACTGTCACTCACCAGCTGATGTGTAGCGATGGCCGTAGCGGCCAGCACGCGCAGCCGGTTGGTCAGACGAACGGCTTTGGTTTGCCCTTCGATCACACGGGCTTCACCGAGCGAAACCATTTGACCATTGCGCTGCGCAAAGGCGTGCTTTTGGCTGTCGGTATACAGGTTTTCCTTTTGCAGAGACTGAAGCAGCGGCAGACGAGCGGCATCCGGCGCGGCGGCCCACTGCGTGAGTAAATCCGCCTGCTGGCTGCGGCTGGCGGCAACAAAACGATCGGCATCCGATGCCTGCGCCATCCCTGGCAGCAGTCCGGAAAGCCATACAAGAGCGATGAACATGCGCATGGCGTTCATGACGTTTCTCCCTGCGGTGAAGGCTTAGTTGCTGGCGGTTTTCATCGGCTGGTCGGGCTTTTTGTCATTCCCGTCGATGAACGGGCTCCACGGCTGGGCACGTACCGGCTGCTCCGTCTGCCAGACCACGTTGAACTGGCCGTTGCCTTCGATTTCACCGATCATGACCGGCTTATGCAGATGATGGTTGGTGGCATCCATGGTGAGCGTAAAGCCTGAAGGCGCCTTAAACGACTGACCGGCCATCGCCGCACGCACCTTATCCACGTCGGTGGTGCCCGCTTTTTCCACCGCCTGCGCCCACATATGAATCCCCACGTAAGTAGCTTCCATCGGGTCGTTGGTCACTACGGTATCGGCGTTCGGCAGCTTGTGCGCTTTGGCATAGGCTTTGTAATCCGCGACGAAGGCCTGGTTGGTCGGGTTATCCACGGATTCAAAGTAGTTCCACGCCGCGAGGTTGCCGACCAGCGGTTTGGTGTCGATCCCGCGCAGCTCTTCTTCACCTACGGAGAACGCCACCACCGGGACGTCGGTCGCCTTCAGTCCCTGGTTAGCCAGCTCTTTGTAGAACGGCACGTTGGAATCGCCGTTGATGGTCGAGACCACGGCGGTTTTGCCGCCTGCGGAGAATTTCTTGATGTTGGCGACGATGGTCTGGTAGTCGCTATGACCAAACGGGGTGTAAACCTCTTCGATGTCCTTATCCGCCACCCCTTTCGAATGCAGGAACGCGCGCAGGATCTTGTTGGTGGTGCGCGGGTAAACGTAGTCGGTCCCCAGCAGGAAGAAGCGTTTTGCCCCGCCGCCGTCTTCGCTCATCAGGTATTCCACCGCCGGAATGGCCTGCTGGTTCGGCGCTGCGCCGGTATAGAAGACGTTTGGCGACATCTCTTCGCCCTCATACTGCACCGGATAGAACAACAGGCCGTTCAGCTCTTCGAAGACCGGCAGCACCGATTTACGCGAAACCGACGTCCAGCAGCCGAACACTACCGCCACTTTATCCTGGCTCAACAGCTGACGCGCCTTCTCGGCAAACAGCGGCCAGTTCGAGGCCGGATCCACCACCACCGGCTCCAGTTTCTTACCCAGCACGCCGCCTTTGGCGTTGATCTCATCGATGGTCATCAGCGCGACGTCTTTCAGCGGGGTTTCGGAGATGGCCATCGTGCCGGACAGAGAATGCATGATCCCCACTTTGATGGTATCGGCGGCCTGCACGCCAAAACTCATTCCCATCGCCGCGACGGACGCGGATAACGCAAAGGCTTTTAATAAGGTACGACGCTGCATATTTTCACTCCTGAAAAAGAACGCTGTGCGAAAACGTCCGTTACGGCATGGACGCGGAAATAAAGGTGTCAGCGAAGCAGGAGCAAAAAGGATGCCAGAATGAAAAATGCGCTATTGCAGGAAACAGAGTGCAGGATGTAAAGAGAACGACTCAGAATGGCACAGCGCTGCACTTTTATAATGCAGCGCTGTGCCGGAAGGTTTACCAGACTTCGCTGGCAATCTGCGTGACCAGACGGACTTTATCCCACTGCTGGGTTTCGCTCAGGCTGTTGCCCTCTTCTGTCGAGGCAAAACCGCACTGCGGGCTGAGGCAAATCTGATCTTTCGCCACGTACTTCGCTGCCTCTTCCAGACGCGCCTTGACGCCTTCCGGGTTCTCCAGCTCACCGTTTTTGGTGGTGATCAGCCCCAGCACCACCTGCTGCTTGCCCGGACGAACGAAGCGCAGCGGCGCGAAATCCCCGCTGCGGTCGTTATCGTATTCGAGGAAAAAGGCGTCAACGTTAACCGTTCCGAACAGCACTTCCGCCACCGGCTCGTAGCCGCCTTCGGAAATCCAGGTGGAACGGAAGTTGCCGCGGCAGACGTGCAGCCCGATGGTCAGATCCTCCGGCTTGCCTTCCAGCGCCTTGTTCAGCACGCGGGCATAGATTTGCGCCAGCTCATCGGCATCATCGCCGCGCTCGCGGATCTGACGGCGCTGATCGTCCGAACAGAGATAAGCCCAGACGGTGTCGTCCAGCTGCAGGTAACGGCAGCCCGCGTCGTAGAATGCGCGGATGGCGTCGCGCCAGGTGGTCGCCAGGTCCTCGAAATAGTCGTTCAGATCCGGGTAAACCGTCGCGTCGATGTCTTTGCGCCCGCCGCGGAAATGGAGCACGCTTGGGCTGGGAATGGTCATCTTCGGCTGGGCATTGCCGCTGATGCTTTTCAGATAGCGGAAATCTTCCAGCATCGGGTGGTCGCCAAAGCCCAGCTTGCCGGTCACGCGCACGCCGTGGGCCTTGGTTTGTACTCCGTTGAACTGAATGCCCTGCTGTGAATCGTAACGCTCAACGCCCTGCAGACCGTCAAAGAAGTCGAAGTGCCACCAGGCACGGCGAAATTCACCGTCGGTCACTACATGCAGGCCGCACGCACACTGCTGCTCGACGACGTGGCGAATGGCCTCGTCCTCCACCGCACGAAGCTGTCCGGCATCAATTTCGCCGCTGGCGAACTTCAGGCGCGCCTGTTTAACGGCATCCGGACGTAAAAAGCTGCCGACTACGTCGGCGCGGTAAGGGGCGTGCTGTCGTTGCATGGAAATCTCCTCAGTCTGCCGGCGATAATTGCCGGCAGTGATAATTCATCATTTGAATATTTAGACTTCTGGATGTCTAAATGTCCAAAAAAGATGTCATACCTCACCGCTTCCGGCAAACGAGAAAATTTCACGGGTGTTGAAAAAAATTCATATTCACAGCGCGGCGACGGACGCCAGGCTGGCAAACGCGTAGCGCTCATCTTCCCAGCCGGTAATGCCGCCAAGCATGATTTTGACCGGCAGCCCGAGACGCGCCAGCTTCAGCGCGGCTCGGTCAGCCCCGTTACAGTGGGGCCCCGCGCAGTAGACGACAAACAGCGTCCTTTCCGGCCATTGGGACATCCGCTCAGCGGTAATCTGGCTCCAGGGCATATGCAGTGCCCCCGGCACATGGCGACGGGCAAACTGTTCCGGGCTCCCCACCACGTGCAGCAGCACAAAGTCCTGCTCATTATTGGCGATGGCATGATGCACGTCGGCGCAGTCGGTTTCGACGCTCAGGCGACGCAGAAAATGGGTAACGGCTTCCTGCGGCTCGGCAGCCGGAAATTCAGTAACATAGCTCATGATCCTTCCTCATCTTTGGCGTTTGTGTTAACACTACTCTATCCACAAATTCAGCTCATGAATGCGCTTGCTTATGCCAGAAAACAGCAAAAAGATGACAAACTTAAGACAAATTTCCCGCCCGCAGGTGGTGGTGCTGGCTTATGACGGACTGTGTACCTTCGAGTTTGGCGTCGCGGTGGAGATTTTTGGCCTGCCGCGTCCGGAACTGGGCGACGACTGGTATCGTTTTGCGGTGGCGAGCGTGGATAGCGGAGAACTGCGGGCGACCGGCGGGATCCGCATGGTTACTGATGGCGATTTGAGCCTGCTTGCGTCGGCAGATCTGATCGTGGTTCCCGGCTGGCGCGGGCTGGATGCACCGGTTCCGGACGCACTCAGCGAGGCATTGCGCCAGGCCAGCGCGCGCGGGTGCCAGCTGCTGTCCATCTGTTCGGGCGTGTTCGTGCTGGCCGCTACGGGGCTACTGAACGGCCGCAAGGCCACAACGCACTGGCGCTATATTGACGGGCTTAAGGCCCGCTACCCTGAAATCGAAGTGGTTGAGGACGTGCTCTACCAGGACGAGGGAGACATCCTGACCTCTGCGGGCAGCGCGGCAGGGATCGATCTCTGTCTGCACGTCGTCCGGCGGGATTACGGTATGGAAACCGCCAACAGCGTGGCGCGGCGGCTGGTGATCCCCCCTCACCGTGACGGTTCGCAGCCGCAGCAGCTGAGCCGCCCGGTGGCACAGCTGCGTGAGAGCCAGCGCCTGGGCCAGCTGTTTGACTATCTGCACCAGCATCTTATCGAGCCGCACAGCCTCGACTCGCTGGCGCGTCGGGTCGGTATGAGCCAGCGCACCTTCCTGCGCCGCTTCGAGGCGGCGACGGGGATGACGCCCGCACGCTGGCTGATCAATGAACGCCTGCTGAGAGCGAAAGATTATCTGGAAAGCAGTCGGTTGAGCATCGACAGCATTGCTGAACAGACCGGGTTCGGTCAGGCATCGACGCTGCGCCATCATTTTCGCCAGCAGTATGCGCTTTCGCCTGCCCAGTATCGTAAACAGTTTTCGCCCCCTGATGCTGGCCGCTAAACGGTCAGTCTTTTCGATTACGTTTGAATACGGAGCTCCTGATGGTCACCACACACGTTTTTATCGCTGTCAGTCTTGATGGCTACATCGCCAGAGAAAATGACGATATCGACTGGCTGCTGCAGCGCGATGACCCGACAGAAGATCATGGCTATGACGCGTTCATCGCCGATAAAGAGTGGATCGTGATGGGCCGGGGTAGCTACGAAAAGGTGCTGACCTTTGACGCATGGCCTTATGACCGGCCCGTGCTGGTGCTCTCCCGACAGCTGGCCGGGACGCCCGTGCCCGAGGCGCTGAAGGGCAAAGTGCAGTTCTCGCGCAGCACGCCAAAAGAGGTTCTCGACGATCTGGCGGCACAAAACGTAAATCGCGTCTATATCGATGGCGGGCAGGTGATACAGTCCTTCCTGCACGAAGGGCTGGTCGCCGATATTGTTATCACTACCGTACCCGTGCTGCTCGGCTCAGGAAAACCGCTTTTTGGCACGCTGTCCCGGGATATTGATTTAACCCTGGTATCAAGCCGCAGCTTCCCTTCGGGACTGGTACAGTCACACTATCAGGTTAGATCATAGGGGCATGGCACAAGCGAGTTGGCAAAAAAAACCGCCATTATCTGGCGGTAAATGCTTGCATGGATAGATTTGTATTTTGGTCTCTACGTCCCCGACACTCCATGGTCGGGCAGCGGATCTCGAACAAACTAACACCGGCTTCCTCAACGAAAGCTCAACAGCCTTATTAAGGATTAACTCGACCTGGTGTTGATTTGCAAATAGCGCATCAGACCCTGCTCAGCGCTCTGTTTTGCATCATCGTTAAGGGCTTCGAGATAAAACGATCGCGAGACACCATAGGGTGCTTTTTCAGAGGGATACACCGCGAACTGGAATGTTTTTCCCCCAGCCTGATGCGTGCAGTCTAATTCCCAGCGTTGTTCATTTACTTTTTTGCTATTACAGGCTACGCGTCCGTAGTCGCTGGTTAAATAGGAACCAACGCGGGTTTCTGCGGACTGAATATATTCTGGTTCGCCATTCTCGATATAGCGCAACCCTGCGGTAGCCCCTACGGCCGCCACAAGGAGCGCAAGCGCGATTATTTTTTTCATTAATTAAGACCCATTCCTTAGCCAGAGAACCTCTATTATATAGGATTATCCTTAAAGTAAACGTCTCTTTCAGTACCAGAACAGGTAGTTTACAACGCCACAATCATATTTAGGAAATTTCCTAAGACGAATTCCGATCCAACAGTATTTGACATTTTCTTTGCCGTACTTTGAATAAAAGAATAATAACACGAAGAAACGATCGGCATGCTTATTCCGCAATGTTATTCAGCGGTGAACACCATGCTAAAAAAAGGGTTATCTGTCGTCCTGCTTATTTGTGCTCTGTTTTCAGGCCAGCTTATGGCCGGGCACAAAGGCCATGAATACGTATGGGTAAAAAATGTTGAACATCAGCTGCGGCATGAGGCCGACAGCGACGAGTTACGCAGTGCGGCAGAAGAGTCGGCGGAGGGTTTGCGCGAACACCACCAGTGGCAGAAATCGCGCAAACCGGACACGCACGTAAGGTAGTTAACTGCCTTTACGCTTCGGCAGGGTTTTCATCAGATCGTCAGGGCTGACGGACGCGACGATGCTGCCCGGCGGCGGCATTTTGAAGATGTGGTTTTTCATCTTACCAATAACGTGCATTTCGCACGGACGGCAGTCAAACTTCAGGGTCAGAACTTCGTCGCCGTTAACCAGCTGCATGGGGGTCGCCTTCCAGCTCTTGATATTCCCTTTCGCCTGCTTAGGACACAGGTTAAAAGCAAAGCGGAGGCAGTGCTTGGTGATCATCACCGGCACATCGCCCTTCTCTTCGTGCGCTTCATAGGCCGCGTCGATCAGCTGCACGCCGTGACGATGATAGAATTCACGCGCTTTATGGTTGTAAACGTTCGCGAGGAAGGATAGATGGGTGTCCGGATACACGGGCGCAGGAACAGATTCGGCCTTACGGCTGCCGCGCGGATACTGGGCCAGACGCGCTGCATCCAGCATCTCTGCCGTTTCACGGCGGAACTGGTTAAGCAGGCTGTTCGGTACGAACAGCGCGTCCGGCAGATTAACCTCTATCGCGCGCGCGTAGTAAATTGTCTGGCCCAGCTTCGCCACGCCATCCTTCAGGCTGTTAAGCGCTTTTTCCGCGTTGTTTGCCACCTCGAACAGGCCGTCGAGCGTATGCGTCACGCTGATGCCGTCTTCACAGGTCATGGTCAGAATCAGCTGCTCTTCCCAGCCGCCCAGCTCAATATCCACCGCGATGCGACGCTCGCTGGAGGTTTTAAGCAGCGCCTGCTGCCAGTTATGATCCAGGTTACGGTTGAGCGGCGCGTTCGGCCTTGCCTTGTAGAGATCGGCGGGCAATTCATTCGGCCATACGCGGTAGCGGTTCTCCCCGGTTTTCTCGACCGTGTTGGCGCGGAAGCCCACGACCTCACGCTTAATCATCACGTTAAGGCCATCGCCGTTCGCCAGCGGTTCCGTCACTTCGACATCAAGGTGATCTTTCGCCACTTTCAGCACTTCACCAACGGGTAAGCCGATAAACTTCGGTGAGTCAAACGCGCCGATATCCCCTTTACGGGCATTCACGAAATAGTCCGTGCTGCCGCGGTGGAAGGTTTTGTCCGTCGACGGAACAAAGAAATGCTCGGTACGCCCGGCTGACGCGCGCGCCAGGTCACCGCGATCTTCAATGATGGCGTCGAGCATCTGGCGATAGTGCGCGGTGATGTTCTTCACGTAGCTCATATCTTTGTAGCGCCCTTCAATCTTGAAGGAACGCACGCCCGCGTCGATCAGCGCGCCCAGGTTAGCCGTCTGATCGTTATCCTTCATGGAGAGCAGGTGTTTTTCGAACGCCACGACGCGGCCCTGATCGTCTTTCAGGGTATACGGCAGACGGCAGGCCTGAGAGCAGTCGCCGCGGTTGGCGCTGCGGCCGGTCTGGGCGTGGGAAATGTTGCACTGGCCGGAATAGGCCACGCACAGCGCCCCGTGGATAAAGAATTCAATCGTCGCGTCCGTCGCCTGGTGAATATCGCGGATCTGATTAAGGTTCAGCTCGCGCGCCAGAACAATCTGCGAAAAGCCGACGTCGGAGAGAAACTTCGCCTTTTCTACCGTACGGATATCGCACTGGGTACTGGCGTGCAGCTCAATGGGCGGAATATCCAGCTCCAGGACGCCCATGTCCTGAACGATCAGGGCATCAACGCCGGTCTGGTAGAGATCGGTAATCAGACGCTGCGCGGGCTCCAGCTCATCATCATGAAGAATGGTGTTCAGGGTCACGAACACTTTCGCCCCGAAACGGTGGGCGAACGGCACCAGCTCGGCGATATCGCTCAGGCTGTTGCTGGCGTTATGGCGGGCACCGAAGCCAGGGCCGCCGATGTAGACGGCGTCAGCGCCGTGAAGGATTGCTTCACGGGCAATGGCGGCGTCGCGGGCCGGGCTTAAAAGTTCAAGATGATGGGATTGCAGGCGCATACTTCGTCGTTATCCGTTATGGTCAAAATGGCGGCTATTGTAGTCAGAAGTATGCGACAGCGAAACAGTTTTGCGTAGTCTCAGCGGGGATAATGGATCAGAGAGTGAAAATGCACCGGCCGGTCGGTGCTGTTGCGGTAGGCGTGTGCTTTATCGCCGGCAAAACGAACGCCAGAATCGGCATAAACCGTCTGCCACTCGCCGTCGATGTTCATCTCCAGCTCGCCGTCGATCACCACCACATGTTCGATCACCCCCGCCTCGTGCGGCGTGGACTCACTCAGGGCGCCCGGTGCCAGCGTGATGGAGAAATGATCGAACCTGAGCGTCTCATCCCAGGGAAAGAGCGGTTTAATCACCATCGCCTGCTGCTGCGAATCAAACACCGCCGGCCTGTCCGCCTCGGGCGTGATGAACGCGGAAAACGGGACGTTCAGCCCGGTGGCAATTTTCCACAGCGTCGACACCGTCGGGCTGGACTCATTGCGCTCGATTTGCCCGAGCATCGCTTTCGACACGCCGGTTTCTTCCGCCAGCTTCGACAAACTCCAGCCGCGGGCCTGGCGCAGCGTTTTCAGCGTTGCTGCAAGATGTTGTGTAATGTCCATGCTCCCTCCTGATGGTGATGAGCATACCACTTGTACGCTATAACGCACAGTGTTACCTTATCGCGGACGTTATAACGCACAACGGAGTTCCCATGCGCCCTTCCTCTCATCTCGTTCCAGCCGCACTGGCTGGATTTGTCGCCGTCCTGGTCGGTTACGCCAGTTCTGCAGCCATTATCTGGCAAGCCGCGGCGGCGGCGGGCGCCAGCGCGCAGCAGATCGCGGGCTGGATGACCGCGCTGGGGACAGGAATGGGCGTCAGCACCCTGGCGCTTTCCTGGTGGTATAAGGCCCCGGTGCTGACCGCCTGGTCTACGCCCGGCGCGGCGCTGCTCGCCACAAGCCTGCACGGCGTAACGCTGGCTGAGACGATCGGCGTGTTCATCTTCGCCAACGCGCTCATTTTACTCTGCGGCGTTACCGGGCTTTTTGCCCGTCTGATGAAGCTAATCCCCCATTCGCTTGCGGCCGCCATGCTGGCGGGCGTACTCCTGCAGTTTGGGCTGCATGCGTTTGCCCATCTGGACGGGCACTTTCTGCTGTGCGGAAGCATGATTGCGGCGTGGCTGGTAGCGAAAGCGCTGGCACCGCGGTATGCCATCGTCGTTACGCTGCTGGTGGGCGGGATCGTGGCGTGGGCCGGAGGTGACGTTGTCACCGATAAAATCACCCTCTCCCCCGTGATGCCTGAGTTTATTGCCCCCGCCTTTACCTTCACCAGTCTGGTAAGTATCGGTTTGCCTTTCTTTCTGGTGACCATGGCCTCGCAAAATGCGCCCGGTTTCGCGACGATGAAAGCGTCCGGCTATCCGCTGGCGGTCTCACCGATCATTATTTTTACGGGCGGGCTCGCGCTGCTGCTGTCCCCCTTCGGCGTCTTTTCCATCTGCATAGCCGCCATTACCGCCGCTATCTGTCAAAGCCCGGATGCCCACCCGGATGCCGCTAAACGCTGGCTGGCGGCCATCGCGGCTGGCGGGTTTTATCTGCTGGCGGGGGTGTTCGGCGGATCTATCACCGCGATAATGGCAGCACTGCCGCTCAGCTGGATCCAGACCCTTGCCGGTCTGGCGCTGCTGGGTACCATTAGGGGAAGTTTATATGAGGCGCTGAATCATGAAGCGGAGCGCGACGCGGCCATCGTCACGTTTTTGATGACCGCGAGCGGCGTTACGATCCTCGGCATCGGTTCGGCATTCTGGGGGCTGGTGCTGGGTGGGGTGTGCTACGCCCTGTTCTCACGCGCTCGCCGCGCGTAGCTGAGACGGCGTGATGCCCATGACGCTACGGAAACGGTTACTGAAGTGGCTGGCGGAGTTAAACCCGCAGGCCAGCGCGATATCGGTGAGCGGCGTCGAGGTATGCTGTACCAGGTTTTTCGCTTTTTCCATGCGCCTTTGCATGACGTACTGATGCGGCGCCAGCCCCGTCGACTGGCGGAACATGCGGGCAAAATGGTATTCGCTGAGGGCAGCCTGCGCCGCGAGCTCAGCCAGCGTCAGGGGCTGCCCGAGGTTTTCTTCAATGAAAGCCAGCACGTTGCGCAGAACAAACGGCGATAACCCGCCGGTAACGACCGGCAGCTTCCACTGAACGTTAGCGTAGTTTTGCAGCAGGTGGGTCAATAGCAGCGTGGAGGCCGTACTCAGGGTGAGCTGATTGGCCTGCTGCTGCCAGTCGCAGCCGAGAAGAAACTGGCGGTACAGCGCGGTGATCTTCGGGTCGCTGCCAAAAATGCGCTCGTCCAGCGTCAGCGACAGCGGCCGCTTGTCCCAGATTTTTTCGCCCACATCGCGCAGGTGTTCGTCGGTGCAGTAGAGATGGACAAAAGACAGGTCGTCGCGGATATCCCACGTCGATTCACTCTCTTTCGGCATTAAACAGAAACGATCCGGTCCCCCGCCGTTCTTCCAGCCGCCCGGCGTCTTTTGATAGCTCTCGTAACCGTCGGCGACGTACAGACTGAGGGTGTGATGGTTGCTCTTAACCGTTATCGTATCGCGCTTGTTGTACCACGCCGCCAGCTGAATGCCGGAATTCAGAGAAACGGTTTCCCGCAGGACCGCATTCTGCTGGCGTAGCGTTTCAAAGGTATCGTAAGCGTGAGACATAACCGTTAGCGCGTTATTGAGTGAACTGTCAGTCTAAGAACTGTTGTCCCCCGTTGCCAGCCCCCGGAAAAGAAAAAAGCGCAAGATTTTGCAAGTCTACCGCAAGCCGGTGAAAGTCCCCTGTCGCTCTCCGCGCCATACTGCGGGCTTCCGTGGTTTGAGAAGAGAAAAAATATGAACGCATTATTATACGGACTGGTGGTGATCATCTGGGGAACCACCTGGATTGCCATTTTCCTGCAGCAGGGTCCCGTGGCAGCCCCGGTGTCAATTTTCTGGCGCTTCGCGGTGGCCAGCGCCACGATGATGGTGGTGTTACTTGCCCTGCGCCGCCTGCGCAAGCTGGCCCTGCGGGATCACCTGTTCTGCATGCTTCAGGGATGCTGCGTCTTCTGCTTTAACTTCTGGTGCTTCTATACCGCGGCCGCGCACATCAACACCGGGCTGGAATCGGTGATCTTCTCCATGGCGGTGCTCTACAACGCCATTAACTGTTTTATTTTCTTCGGACAGCGCCCGCCCGCGCGTTTCTGGACGGCGGCGGCGCTGGGTCTTGTGGGGATCGTGACCCTTTTCTGGGACGACCTGCTGGCCAGCGGCTGGAGCGTATCGCTTCTGACGGGCATTGGCCTTTCCGCCCTCGGCACTTATGGGTTCTCGCTGGGCAATATGATCAGCATGCGTCATCAGCGCAGAGGTCTGGAAACCATGACCACCAACGCCTGGGCGATGCTTTACGGCACGCTGGTGATGGGCGGCATTGCGCTTTGCAGAGGCGACAGTTTTACCCCGGAATGGACGGTCACCTACATGGGCGCGCTGCTCTATCTGGCCCTGTTCGGCTCGGTGATAGCCTTTGGCGCCTACTTCACGCTGGTGGGACGTATCGGCCCCGGTAAAGCGGCTTACAGTACGCTGCTCTTCCCGCTGGTGGCGCTCTCCATCTCAACGGTGTATGAAGGCTACGTCTGGCACATTAACGGTATCGTCGGGTTACTGCTGATTCTGGGCGGGAATATGGTGATGTTCACAAAACCAGAGACCTGGTTCAGGCGCTTGCGGACAGCATAAAAAAACGGCCTGCAAACTGCAGGCCGCTTACTGTTATTTCGCTGTTTTATGCACGTCGAACATGGTGGCATCCGTCGCCATGTCATCAACAACCTGCTTCAGCGTGGCAAAGGTCATTGGCGTACTTTCGTTGGTCAGCTCTTTACCTTCGCCTTTACGAACCACCTTCATCACCGGTTTGTTGGTGGCCGCATCGATCAGCTCACCTTCAAAGAAGAGATGCGTATCCATGGTGCGATGGCCGGTTGCCATCTGCGTCCCCGCAACCACCAGCGCGACCGGCACCACTTCATAGAACTGCAGACCCTCTTTCTGCGAACTCACCCCGGTGATTGCACCGCGGAAAATCAGGCTGTGTTTACCCGGCGTGCTCACAATCGGCTTACGGGTACCAATCGCCGTTTTCATTTTGTTATTGGTGTAATTCAACAGCTCATCAAGCGTTCTTTTACCAATCTGCGTGGTTGGCTTAGGCGCAGGATAATAGGTAATCGGCGTCCAGATAATACTGTCGTAATTGGCTTCGTTGTAGGAAGGATCGACCCAACGCAGCGTGGGTTTACCCGTCGCAGAGGTCGTCTGCTGCAGGCCGGAGTAATCTTTTAAAAAGCCTGAATATTGTTCTGGCGCGGCGACTTTTGAAGAACAGCCCGCCAGTGCCAACAGACCCGTAAGCACTGCAACTTTAAAAAAAGTTTGAGGACGCATGATAGTTTTCCATGTTATCTGCAAGTATGCATTTGAAGTTATAGCAAAAGTCTGGTGGGATTGTTGTGACAAAAAATGATGCGGACAGCACAAATTGCGAAAAGAGTGCCCGGCAGCGTACCGGGCAGTGAAAAATTACTGATTAATATCCACCTGCCAGAATAAATGCTTGCCAAACGGATCGATTTCGTAGCCTGTCACCTCTTTGCGCACCGGTTCGAAGATCGTTGAATGCGCAATCATGACCGCCGGCATCTGGTCATGCATGATTTGCTGCGCCTCTTTGTACAGCGCCACGCGTTTATCGCGATCGGTTATCGATTTTGCCTCGCCGATGATCTTATCAAACTGCTTGTAGCACCACTTCGCCGAATTCGAACCGCCGTTTGCCGAGGTGCAGGTAAAGAGCGGACCAAAGAAGTTATCCGGGTCGCCCGTTGCGGTCGTCCAGCCCATCAGCGCGGCCTGATGTTCACCGCCCTTCACGCGCTTGAGATATTCGCCCCATTCGTAGGTGACAATTTTGGTCTGCACCCCCACCTTCGCCCAGTCGGCCTGAATCATCTCCGCCATCCGTCTGGCGTTCGGGTTATAGGGCCGCTGGACGGGCATCGCCCACAGGTCGATACTCATGCCGCTGGCCAGGCCGGCCTCTTTCAGCAACGCTTTCGCTTTTTCAGGATCGTAATCGTAATCCTTCAGTTCGCTGTCAGCGCTCCAGACGCCCGGCGGCAGCAGGTTTTTCGCGGCGGTTCCGGTACCGTGGAACACCGCGTCGATAATGGCCGGTTTATTGATCGCCATCGCCAGCGCCTGGCGAACCTTCACGTTATCCAGCGGCGGCTTTTGGGTGTTAAACGCCAGGAAACCGGTGTTCAGCCCGGCTTTGCTCATCAGGTTGATATCCTTGTTCGCCTTCATGCGCGGCAGGTCCGCCGGGTTCGGGAACGGCATCACCTGACATTCGTTTTTCTCAATTTTGGCAAAACGCACGGAGGGATCCGGGGTGATGGTGAAGACCAGCCTGTCCAGCTTCGATTTTCCCTGCCAGTAGTCGGCAAATGCCGTGAACAGAATGCGGGAATCCTTCTGATACTGCGCCAGCTTAAACGGCCCGGTGCCGATCGGCTGCATATCCACCTTCTCCGGCGTGCCCGCTTTCAGCATCGCATCGGCATATTCCGCGGAGAGGATCGAGGCAAAATACCATGCCAGGTCGGCGACAAACGGCGCTTCCGGGTGTGCCAGGGTAAAGCGCACGGTATGGTCATCAACTTTGTCAATGGCGGTAATCAGACTACCAAACTCCAGGCTTTCGAAGTTGGAATAGCTGCCGTTAGAGACATTGTGATACGGATGATTCACGTCCTTCTGGCGCATAAACGAGAAGATCACGTCATCGGCGTTAAAGTCACGGGTCGGCGTGAAGAATTTATTGCTCTGGAACTTCACGCCCTGACGCAGATGGAAGGTGTAAACCTTTCCGTCGTCGCTCACCTCCCAGCGCTCAGCCAGGCTCGGCACCAGCTCCGTGGTGCCGGGTTTGAAATCGACCAGCCGGTTATAGACCGGCACGGCGCTGGCGTCCACGCTGGTGCCCGAGGTGTATAACTGAGGATTAAAGTTTTCCGGTGACCCTTCGGAGCAATACACCAGCGTTTTCGCGGCTACGGTAGAACTGACCGTGAGCGCAGCGAGTGCCAGCGTTAACATTGTGCGTTTGCTTGTCATCATTTATTCCTGTCTTTTTAATTCGACGGCTAATTAATTCTTTTGCCATTTCATAAATAACATTAAAGTGAAGTGGCAAACACCTGAAAAATAAATAAGGAAGAAAACACTATGGGCTCGCCGCTTTCCAGACAATTAACGCACCGTTTTTTCCGCTATCTTGCGATTACCAGCCAGAGCGATCCGAAAGTAAAAACTCTGCCCTCAACGCCGGGCCAGCACGACATGGCGCGAGAACTGGCGCAGGAGCTGGCACAGCTGGGTTTAGACGACATCGTGATTGACGAGTTCGCTACCGTGACGGCGGTAAAAAAAGGCAACGTGCCCGGCGCGCCGCGCATTGGCTTTATTACCCATGTTGATACCGTGGACGTGGGATTATCACCGGATATTCATCCGCAAATATTAACCTTTACCGGTGAAGATCTCTGTCTGAATAAAGAAAAAGAGATCTGGCTGCGGGTGAAAGAGCATCCTGAAATTCTGGCTTACCCAAATGAAGAGATTATTTTCAGCGACGGTACCAGCGTATTGGGCGCAGATAATAAATCGGCGGTCACGGTCGTTATGACGGTGCTGGAAAACTTGACGGCAGAGCATCAGCATGGGGACATCGTCGTGGCATTTGTGCCTGATGAAGAGATCGGCCTGAACGGTGCAAAGGCGCTGGATCTTAAGCGCTTCGACGTCGACTTTGCCTGGACCATCGACTGCTGCGAGCTGGGGGAAATTGTCTACGAGAACTTTAATGCGGCAGCCGCTGAGATCCGCTTCACCGGCGTGACGGCGCATCCGATGTCCGCCAAAGGAGTACTGGTGAACCCGTTGTTGATGGCGACCGATTTCATCAGCCATTTCGACCGCCAGCAAACGCCAGAGTGCACCGAGGGTCGCGAGGGCTACATCTGGTTTAACGGCATTCAGGCCGGACAGAACGACGCCGTGCTAAAGGCCAACATTCGTGATTTTGATAAAGCCGGCTTTGCCGCCCGCAAGCAGCAGATTGCGGACGTCGCCGCGCTGATTGCCGCCCAGTACCCGACGGCGAAGGTCGACTATCGCATTGAAGATACCTACAGTAACATCAGCAATGCGATTGGCGAAGACCGGCGCGCCATCGACCTGATGTTTGAGGCGATGGAATCGCTCGGCATCACCCCAAAACCGATCCCTATGCGCGGCGGCACCGACGGCGCGGCGCTCTCGGCAAAAGGGGTGCTCACCCCGAACTTCTTCACCGGCGCGCATAACTTCCACTCGAAGTTTGAATTTCTGCCGCTGTCGTCGTTCGAGGCGTCTTACAACACTGCCCTGCAGATCTGCCTGCTGGCCGCCCGTTAGGCGGGCTTGCGCGCCAGCATGGTGGCAAAGCGCAGCTTGATGCGGTTGCCGTTTTCATCGGTGCGGTGCAGCTCGCCAACCTCTTCGTTGTATTTGAGCAGCTCCCAGCCTTCATAGTAGTTGCTCAGTTCACCGCTTTTGAACGCAAACGGGAAGCCAACGGTGCACGGATAATCTGCCGTATCCATGGCGGCAACGATCAGGTTGTAGCCGCCAGGTTTAGTGCAACGCTGCATGTTGGCGATAAGGCCCGGGATGGTTTTCGCCTCAAGGAACATCAGCACCACGGTGGAAAGAATAAAGTCGTACTCGCCGTCAAAGCTCAGGCTGTTAAGATCTTTGACGGCGGTATGAAGATTCTCAATCCCTTCTGCCGACTTGATGCGCTCGATGTTATCAACGCTCATCGGGTTTTTATCCCAGGCGGTCACCTCGTGGCCGTTGGCAGCCAGGTAAAGGCTGTTGCGGCCATTACCGCAGCCCAGATCCAGCGTCTTACCGGGCTTTACAATCCCCGCGCTGTACAGCACTTCTGAATGCGTGCGGGTGAGTCCATATTTATCTGTGAAGTAATTCTCATCGACGGTCATTGTTTTTCCTGCGTTCTCATAAATTGAAAGTGCATTTTACATGCCATTTTAAGGGGTTTACCGTCTGGTTGCCAGCCGTTCGAAAATCGAAAAATTTGCTACGTTTAGTGAAGACGCTTATCAGAGACTTGAAGATGAACAAATACCGCCTTAGCGACGAGACCCGCCTCTGGCAATGGAAAAACGGCGAAACACCCCACTCAACGACGCTGCGGCAGGTTATCGCCACGGTAGATTTTAGCGACGTGACGGCCGGCACGAAAGGCGGCTGGGTTGACGATGAGCGTGCCCTGTCCCAGGAGGGAGACTGCTGGATCTACGATGAAAACAGCGTGGTGTTTGCCGGTGCAACCGTGTCCGGCAACGCGCGCCTGACCCTGCCGTGTACCGTCAGCCACGACGCGCATATCGGCGGTAACTGCTGGCTGGACGCAGCAGAGGTCAGCCACGGGGCGCGAATAAGTGACAACGTCACCGTTCAGCACTCCTGCGTGCGTGGCGAATGCCATCTCTTCGGCGACGCGCGCGTCCTGCACAACAGCGTCATCATAGGTGCCAAAGGCCTCACGCCGGACCACGACCAGATCCTGCAAATATACGACAGGGCGACGGTAAGCCGGTCGCGCATTGTGCATCAGGCACAAATTTACGGCGAGGCGATGGTGAATAACGCGTTTGTTGAGCACCGCGCCGAAGTGTTCGACTGCGCGATCCTCGAAGGTAACGAACTCAACAACGTCTGGGTGTGCGACTGCGCCAAAGTGTACGGCAACGCCCGGGTAATTGCCGGTTTCGACGACGATGCCATCCCGACCGTGCGCTACAGCTCGCAGATTGCAGAGAACGCCGTGGTGGAAGGAAACTGCGTCATCAAGCACCACGTCCTGATCGGCGGCCAGGCCTGGCTGCGCGGCGGGCCAATCATGCTGGATGATAAAGTGGTGATTCAGGGACGCGCGAGGATCAGCGGCGACGTGCTGATTGAGCATCGGGTTGAAATTACCGACGATGCGGTGATTGAAGCCTTTGCTGGTGAGAGCATTCACCTGCGCGGCGAAAAGGTGATCAACGGCGACCAGCGCATCACCCGTACACCGCTGCTGGGGGCGCTATAGGGTATAAATTTTGCCGTAGATGTTCACATCGTCATAGGCGCCATTCAGGTATTCCGCTTCCCGCAGGCACCCTTCCAGCGTAAAACCGTTGCGCAGGGCCACGCTGTTGCTCTGCTGATTCGCCACCCGACACTTGATCACAAAACGGCGGATCTCACCGCGCTCAGCGTAGTAGCGCATAAACGCCTGCAGCGACTGCGAGAGGATCCCCTGCCCCTGATGTGCTTCATCCAGCCAGTAGCCGATGTACCCGGCTTTGTTGGCTGGCTCAATCGCATTGAACGACAGTACGCCGACCAGCGCATCCTCCCTGAAGATCAAAAACATTTTGGCGTAGCCGCGCTGGTGCAGCATCTGGTTACTCTGCACGTTGCGTCGGGTATCGTCCTCGCTGCCCACGTGCTGCGCCCAGTCAAAAGCGGTTTGCAGAAAGGCTCTGTTTTTGACGACGAGGTTATGCAGTTCGGCGGTATAGCGCTCTTCGACGGCGCGAAGCTCGAGAGCGTCAGATACGGGAATAGTTTCGGATTGTGTTGCGGTCATTGCCCCTCACCCTAACCCTCTCCCGGAGGGAGAGGGAATCGATCGTTAACGCATTACCCGGTCATCAACGTAATGACGTTTATCCGGCGCTGGCGGGAAATACTGATACAGCCAGGTTTCGCTGATGGCATCGCCCTGGCAGCGCAGGAACAGGCGCATATCCACCGGCTCCGTCGAATCCGACGTTGGGTACCAGTCAAACAGAATGCGATAGCCGTCAAACGGCTCAACGTAAAGGATTTCAACCTGCTTTGCTTCACCGCTGGAGAGCGTAATCACCGGCTCGATGCCCTTCGGCGCGGCGGCCTTCAGGTCCCCGCCGACGAAGTCGATAGCAAAGCGACGGGCCCACACTTTCGGGTAATTTTCGCCCGGCGCCCAGCCTTCCGGGAAACCGCCCATGCCGGTGCGGGTCGCGTAGACGTTCGCCAGCGGGGAGCGCACCGGCGGCTGTGCGCTCCAGTACAGACGATATTTGAAGTCCAGCTCGGCGCCCGCTTTCACCGATTTTTCCGGCTGCCAGAAGCAGACCACATTATCCAGCGTTTCACCGGTGGTCGGGATCTCCATCAGCGCGATGGATCCTTTACCCCAGTCGTTGCGCGGTTCAACCCACAGGCTCGGGCGCTTGTTATACCAGCCCATCACGTCCTGATAGTGCGAGAAATCGCGATCGAGCTGCAGCAGCCCGAACCCTTTCGGGTTTTTGTCGAGGTAGGCATTGAACTGCAGCTTCTGCGGGTTATTGAGCGGACGGCAGATCCACTCCCCGTTGCCGCGCCACATAGCAAGGCGGTCAGAGTCGTGGATTTGCGGGTGAATGGTGTCGCACATGCGGCGTTCGTTATTGCCGCAGCTGAACATGCTGGTCATTGGCGCGATGCCGAGCTGCTTGATGTCCTTACGCGCGTAGAGATGGTTTTCCACCTCCATGATCACCTGGCTTTTTTCGCAGTGGATCACGAATTTATAGGCACCGGTGATGCTCGGGCTGTCCAGCAGCGTGTAGACGGTAAAGGTGGTGTCACCCGGCTTAACGGTTTCAAACCAGAAAGAGGTAAAGTCCGGGAACTCTTCCGGCGTGTCGGTAAAGGTATCTACCGCCAGACCGCGGGCGGAAAGGCCGTACTGGTAGGTATCATCCACCGCGCGGAAATAGCTCGCCCCCAGGAAAGAGACAATATCGCGACGCGCCAGCTCTGGCGCTTTAAAGGCGCGGAAGCCCGCAAAGCCGAGATCGCTTTGCCCTTCCAGCTGTTTGGTATCCACCCCCGTTTCGCCGTAGCTGAACAGCTCAGGACGGAAGTGGATCTCGCGCGCCATCGAGGTCGACTGGTCCAGCGAGAACATCCGCACGCGGCGGCGGAACCCCATTCCCATATGGAAGAACTGCACGTCCAGCTGACGCCCTTCAATGTTGTTCCACAGTGACTGCTTTTCATCGTAGCGGATGGCGTTGTACGCCTGCGGCGTCATGGTCGCCAGCGTCTCCGGCAGCGGACGCGGCGCGCCCCCCCACGGGGTTTTCGCCAGGTCATGCGCCATGGATTGCAGTACGGAGAAGTCAAAACGACGGCTCTGGCCGTCAGCAATGTCAGAGTCGGCCGCGTATGCCGCTTTGGAAAACAGGGAAGCAAGGCCAGAGGTACCGCTCAGGGCTGCCACTGCCAGCGAGCCTTTTAGAAAACGTCTGCGATTCATGCCTGGAAAAACGTCCTTATGGTCGTGTGAATGTGTTTCGCGCTCGGCGAAATGACGGCAAGAAAGAACGCACAGCCTAAACAAAAATGGTTAAGAATCCAATTGTTGGCCGGTGATTATCTGAACAAAGTGAGAAATATTTTCTGTCGACCAGAACGGCCCGAAAGTGGTGTAAAGAAAGCCTGGAAAATGTGTATAAAAATGCCCCGTCAGGACATCAGCTGACGGGGCAAATGAGGCGGTTATTTTACGCTGACATCGATACCCGGGAAGTACTTATCAGCGAGTTTAGCGATCGTGCCGTCGGCACGTACTTTATCAATCGCGGCATCAAGCTGCTTTTTGGTGGCCTCGTCCCCTTTACGCAGCCCAAAACCGATCCCACTGCCGAGGATAGTGTCGTCAGACACCGGTTTGCCGATGAAGCCAAACCCTTTCCCCTGCGGCTTGCTGAGGAAACCTGCCTGCCCGGCCGCGGACATGACCAGCGAGGCGTCGATACGGCCATTCAGCAGATCGCCCCAGGCCATATTCTGATCTTTATAAGACACCACGGTGACACCCTGCTTTTCCCAGTGCTCTTTGGCATAGGTTTCCTGAATGGAGCCCTGCAGCACGCCGATGGTTTTCCCCTTCAGCCCTTCAGACGTCGCCTCAACCGCCGTCCCGGCCTTGCCGACCAGCTGAGACGGAATACGGTAGATCGGCTGGGTGAAATCAATGCTCTTGCGGCGCTGTTCGGTGATATTCATCGCCGAGTTGATGGCGTCAAACTTCTTCGCCACCAGCCCCGGGATCAGCGCGTCAAACGAGGTTTCCACCCAACTGCACTTCAGCGCAGCCGCTTTGCAGATGGCGTTACCCAGCTCAACGTCAAACCCTTCCAGCTCGCCTGAGGCATTGCGGCTCTCAAACGGCGGGTACTCCGCTTCCAGACCGTATCGCAACTCGGTGGCAGCGAAGGACGAAAAGGTACACAGCAATCCCATGCCGACAACTAACGCGCGTAATTTCATTTCAAACTCCTCAGAGCCTATCCCAGTAGGCGTAATTGTTGAAGACAGTTTGGTACCGGACAGCGCACAGAAACCGGAACGTACATGTAGTACGTGAGGATTTCGAGCACTGCCCGGTGCCAAAATGGCGAATAAAATAGCCTAATGGGATAGGCTCAGCGTGGTTTAACCCGACACAGGGCTTGAGCACCTGCCCGTAACGTCGCCTCATCTTTCGCAAAAGAGAGACGAATCAATTTATTATCCGTGCCGTCCGCATAAAACGCCGACAGCGGAATGGTGGCAACACCGTACTCAACGATCAGCCGTTTCACCAGCTCGCTGTCCCGCTCGTCGCTGAACCGGCTGTAGTCCGCCAGCATAAAGAACGATCCGGCGCTCGGCAGCAGGGTAAACGGCGAATCGGCCAGCAGACCGTGCAGCAGATCGCGCTTGCGCTGGTAAAACGCCGACAGCGACAGCCAGGTTTGCGGATCGGTCATGTGTTCTGCAAACGCGTGCTGCATTGGCGTATCGGCAGAGAACATCAAAAATTGATGGACTTTACATATCTCGTCCATCAGTTCTGCGGGTGCCACACAATAACCCACGCGCCAGCCGGTGACGTGATAGGTTTTTCCGAAAGAAGAAATAATCACGCTGCGCTCCGCCAGTTGCGGGTGCGTGGCCATCCCGTGGTGCGGCTCCCCATCGAACACGACGTGTTCGTACACTTCGTCAGACAAAATAATGATGTCGGTATTGCGCGTCAGCGCCGCCAGCTGCTGCAGGTCATTGGCCGTGAAGACCTGGCCGCTCGGGTTGTGCGGCGTATTGATGATGATCATACGCGTGCGCGGGGTGATGGCGGCACGGACCTCGTCCCAGTTGACGGCAAAATCCGGGACCGTAAGCTTGATGGCGACAGGCGTTGCCCCCTGCAGGCGAACAATGGGCGCATAGCTGTCAAACGACGGCTCAAAGTAGATCACTTCATCGCCCGGGTGCACCAGCCCGCTTATCGCTGAATAGAGCCCTTCGCTGGCACTGGCGGTCACCAGCACCTCGCTGGCAGGGTCATACTGCGTGCCGTAGAGGGCGGCAATTTTATCAACAATACGTTCCTTGAGCGGCTGCAGGCCGGTCATTGCCGCATACTGGTTATGCCCTGCCTCCATCGCGCGGGTGACGCCGGCGATAAGCTTCGGGTCGCAGGAAAAATTCGGCGCGCCCTGAGAAAGGTTAATGGCATTATGCTGGGCCGAAAGCTGGCCGATAACGGTAAAAATGGTGGTTCCCACATCTGGCAGCTTGGAGCGCGTTTGCACCGGCGTTCGTAAAGTCATCCTCTTTCCCTTCTCATGGACATTGCATAACTATTCAAACAACAAGTGCGTTGCCGGGACAATCGAATTGTTGTCATAATAGCCATGAGAAAAATGCATAGCTGAGGTGTTTTCATGTCGCGCCGTTCGCTCCCGCTCACTGCCATCGACGCATTTTTAGTTACCGCGCGTCATCTGAATCTGACCCACGCCGCCGCAGAGTTGTGTCTGACGCAGGGGGCCGTGAGCCGCAAGATTTCCTCTCTTGAGACGTGGTTTGGTTTTCCGCTCTTTGAGCGCCACGCGCGCGGGTTGCGCCTCTCGCCCCAGGGCAGCGCCCTGCTGCCTGAGCTGCAGTCCGCTTTCGGGCAGCTGCTGACCGTAGCCGACCAGGCTCGCAGCCTGCACACGGTGATCCGGCTTAAGGCGCCTACCTGCGCCATGCGCTGGCTGGTGCCGCGTCTGCTGGAGGTGGAGCGCGAGCAGCCGGACCTGCAGATCGCGCTCACCACCACCACCGATCATAACGTCAATTTCAAAACCGAATCTTACGACGCGGCCATCGTCTTCGGCACGCACATGAGCGCAGGCGATCTGCTGTTCGAAGAGGCGCTAACCCCGGTATTCAGCCCCGTCAGGGCGGGTGCCGCACTGGGTTCGCTGACGTTTCTTCACCCGACAAGGGATAAGACAGACTGGTCACTGTGGCTGGCGAATCAGGAAGGTCCGGGCTTTGCTATGCACAAAAATCAACACTTCGATACGATGGATCTCGCCATCACCGCCGCCATTCAGGGGCTTGGTGTTGCCATCGCCGACGAAACGCTGGTGGCAGAAGATGTCCGCGCCGGAAGGCTGATGCGCCCCTATGAAGCAAGTGTAAAAACCGGCGCGAGCTACCGGCTGGTACTGCGCGAAACGCCTTGTCAGGAAAATGGTCTGTCGGCGTTTCGCGCCTGTTTGCTTAATCGAGGCTGACGTGGTGCTTCATCACTCGCTTAAAAAGGCTCATGCGGGCGCGCATAAAGCGGTTTTCAAGCCTGAAACCTGCATGTTTATTCACGCCAATACGTAACAGCACGTCCCGCCCTTTGCGGCAGGCTGGCCAGCGCGTCGGCCCGTGAAGGCAGTCATGTGTTCCGGCATCGCGCGCAAAGCTTACCCAGTAATCAGCCACCTGGGCGGCAAACTGTAGATCCCGCTCATTGACATACTGACGTGAAGGCTCCACCTGGCCGAGGGTATCGAAGACATAGGGAACTTCGTTGCCGTGCCAGGCGCCGTTAATATACGTGCCATGTTCCGCTTCGGCCACATAGTCAAACCAGTAACGCCAGCAAAGCCCGCCGACGCGCTGCTGGGCCTGCATCACCACGTAGCCCATGGTGGTGAAGGCCATGTCGCGGCATACCTGCCTGCCGAGCTCCTCATCGCCCTTCACGCCCGGATAAAGCAGCTTGATGAGCCCCAGACCGAAGCGGCGCTCCCGGCGAAGCTTCTGGATTTGCCCTGCGAGGTCGACCCCAAACACCGCCATCACGCTGGCTTCATCGCTGTTGGAGCCAATCATCACCGGCACGGGATGCTGGCGGGCGGCGAAAAAGACGTCCAGCATCGCCTCCGGCAGAACGCAATCCCCGACGATGGGCGCCGGGGCGACGTTCAGCGGCGCGGTCAACGGCCAGAACGCCTCGGGCGGAATGGCGCGCAGCTGCTCTGCCGTCGCGTTCTCCAGACCAAAATGGGCGGCCAGCGCTTCCCCTTTTTGCAGGGCCTGCTCGCGCGGCGTGTCCGGCAAGGTGTATCCGCTTTGCACTATCGCCTTATGGAACAATCCTGCTGCCAGCGGCGAGGCCAGCAGAGAAAGCACGCTGCGCGCGCCGGCGGATTCGCCAAACAGGGTGACGTTATTGGGGTCGCCGCCAAACGCGGCGATATTCTCCCTCACCCATTCGAGCGCGGCGATCTGGTCCAGCAGGGCAAAATTATGCACCACCCGCTCTTCTTCCCCCTCCAGCGCGGGATGGGCGAAAAAGCCGAGATGGCCGAGACGGTAGTTAATCGTGACAACAACCACCCCGCGTGATGCCAGGGCTTTGCCGTTGTACGGCGGCAGGCCACCGGCGCCGATCGTAAACCCGCCCCCGTGCAGCCAGACCATGACCGGCAGCGGCCCGGTACGGTCAACGGGGGACCAGACGTTAAGATAAAGGCAGTCTTCAGAAAACTGTCCGGGATCGCCCCCGCCCAGCTCCTGACAATATTCACTGCTTTGCCAGCTTGAGGGCGAAAAGGCGGTGGCTTCACGCACGCCTTCCCAGCGTTCCGGAGGCCGCGGCGAGCGCCAGCGCCACTCGCCAACGGGCGGCGCGGCATAGGGAATACCGCACCAGCGGTGAACGTTTTCATCGGTTAAACCAGACAGTGCGCCCTGGCGCGTTTCAACCACAGGGGCGGAAGGATTTTGCATAACAACCTTATTTTTTCCATCACACCCCTGAAGAGTAACGATTTCAGAGCAAACCGCAACGCTGTTTGCTGCGCGTTTCCGCCTCCTCGTAGAGCGTAAACTCGTCATACACCGGGCAGCCGAGCGCGGCTTCAAACGCATTGCGGCTGGCATTACCGTGGCTGCGGGCCTGGGTTTCGTTCCCGAGATTGGACTGGAAAATCCCCGCTGCGCTGACCGGGAGGAAATCCTCGTAGGTGATCGGCTGAGCAACCACCCACCCGCGCTCGATCAGCGGTTGCGGATCGTCTCCCGGACGAAACGCGTGGCGATGGGCTTCTCCCGCCGGGGTCAGGCGATAGCGAAAATAGGCAAGCTCCTGACGGCGCAGGAACATTTCGCTGTCCGGGAAGGCGCTGAAAATCTCCTGCAAATGCAGCTGGTGCGTGAGGTTATCTTTACCGGTTCCGGCCTGGGCCAGCAGGCTATCGTACAGTTCCCGGCCTTTCGGAGTCAGCGCCACGCCGCGCTGTTCAATTTCACCGAAGCGCGCGGTGTGGGTGCCTTTGTGTTCACCGGCGAAAAGCACCGGCTCTTCCAGCGCCTTGAAGCTGGTCTGACGCAGCAGGATCGGCACTTCACGACGCGGCGGCCCTTCGATCAGAATTTTTGGCTCAATGCCATACTTCGGCATCAGCTCCTGCACACGGTCAATGTCCAGCGTGCGCGGCGTGAGGTGGTTGATATGGCACCCGGGGAAGCAGACCACGTCGGCAATCAGACGGTGCTCGTGACTCAACGCCAGGTAGGTCTCCTGGTCGACCGTTGCATGACGGTGCCAGCGGAAGGTTTCTAACGCTTCCTGTACAAACTCGTGCGCCTGCGTTTCGGTAAAGCCCCCTTCCAACTCGTGGAGATCAATAAGTTCCAGACAGCGTGGCGTAAAGATGTTTCGGTGAGAGAGAATTTCTGCCGCCCGCTCGCGTAACGCCAGGTTTTCAATCAGCTCAAGGCGCAGCAGAGAGGTAAAGATACGAAACGGATTGCGGCACAGTGCCGCATCATCAACCGGACGAAACGCCGTCGAGTGGACCGGCACCCCCGCCTGGGAGAGATCGTAATAGCTGACCGGATACATGCCCATAATGGCAAACATACGGCGCAGGGTGGAAAGCTCTTGTGCCGTCCCGACGCGGATCGCCCCGTGACGCTCCACGTTAAGGCGCGCCAGCTCGTCGGCATTCGCCAGTTGTTCATGTAAGAGTGGGTTATTTTCCAGAACCGCCAGGTTTACGTCCGCAACCAGTTCAAGCAACGTGCCGTACTGCGGAACTTCCTGCTGGTACATCGCCGACATAGCCTGCGAAAAATGTTCCCGAATATCATCAGCCGTGATGGTGTTCGCCATGATGTCATGCCTCCAGTGAATATTACCTGGAGTGTAGAGAAACCCGTTCCTTCCGGGGGGAAGAATTTCTGATTTGTGATCTTAAGACGACAGTGGTCAAACCGTGTGCTACCGGTCGCTGACGCTCCCTGCCGAAACGCGCTTTTCGCCTCGTCATCTTTTTCCAGGATTTTCCTTATAATTATTTATGGCTCAGTTTTCTAGCTATAAAGTATTAATTTTTCGCACGGTGCTGATTGCAAAATAATCAGTCATGGCACGCCCTTTATTTTATCTTCACCTTTCAACTTTTTAGTCGAAACTTAGGACTAATCTTAGCTAACGTTTACAAGTTCCTCCCACTTCTCAATATTTTCCCGTCAGGCGAAGCGCAAAGCGTTCAATATTCAAAAATAACGCAACCGCAAATAGCAAGACGCATTTGACGAATGCCCCATAGCGACTAAAGTTATTAATCGAACGACGAGTGATACGGAATATTTTCGTATCGTACTGACATAACCAATATATGAATATGAGGTTTAATATGGCAGAGCATCGTGGTGGTTCCGGTAATTTCGCTGAAGACCGTGAAAAAGCATCAGAAGCTGGACGTAAAGGTGGCCAGCACAGCGGTGGTAATTTTAAAAACGATCCGCAACGCGCATCTGAAGCGGGTAAGAAAGGGGGACAGAACAGTCACGGCGGAGGCCGTAAATCTGATAACTCCTGATCTTATTTAGTACTCTTTTAATAAAACCAGAGAGCATGCTGCGGGCTGAAAAGCTCGCAGTACCCTCTCCTTATTTTACCGGAGCGTAATAATTATGAATATGAAAAGTGTTGAGGATGTATTTATTCATCTTCTCTCGGATACCTACAGTGCGGAAAAACAGCTTACCCGCGCGCTGAGTAAGCTTGCCCGTGCCGCTTCCAGCGAGAAACTGAGCGCGGCCTTTACCGCACACCTTGAAGAGACGCAGGGCCAGATCGAGCGTATCGACCAGATCGTCGAACAAGAAGACGGTATCAAACTCAAGCGCATGAAATGCGTGGCGATGGAAGGCTTAATTGAAGAAGCCAACGAAGTCATCGAAAGCACGGAAAAAAATGAAGTCCGTGATGCTGCCCTAATTGCCGCTGCGCAAAAAGTAGAGCATTACGAAATTGCCAGTTACGGTACTCTAGCAACGCTTGCAGAACAACTTGGCTATAAAAAAGCCGTTAAGCTTCTTGCCGAAACGCTGGAAGAAGAAAAAGAGACCGACCTTAAACTCACCGATCTGGCCGTTGGAAATATTAACCAAAAAGCGCAAAAATGACGCAATAACACAGGTTAAATAAAATGAGCATCAGTCCCAGGACAATTAAACGGTGCCATTTAACGGCAGCTATAATATGGTTCATTCTCGCTATCCCTTCCGTAATATGGTGGAAGAACAGCGTGCTATGGGTCATTATCATCAGTATTTACGCCAATATTGTTGGCCATTTATCTGGCTACAGTGCCGCGCGTGCCGATCAGGCTGCTGAGAGTGAGACCAAATAAGCGAACCCCTAATGAGGATACAATGATGAATCACGTAGAACACTACCATGACTGGCTACGCGATGCCCATGCGATGGAAAAGCAAGCCGAGTCAATGCTGGAATCCATGGCCAGCCGCATCGATAATTATCCCGATGTTCGCGCCAGAATTGAACAGCATATTAATGAGACAAAACGGCAAATTACATTGCTGGAGGAAATCCTCGACCGTAATGATATTTCTCGTTCGGTTTTAAAAGACTCGATGAGCAAAATGGCGGCGCTGGGTCAGTCCATCGGCGGCATGTTCCCGTCTGATGAAATCGTTAAGGGCTCAATCAGCGGCTATGTTTTCGAACAGTTTGAAATCGCCTGCTACACCTCCCTGCTCGCCGCCGCAAAAAAAGCGGGCGATACCGACTCCGTGCCCGCCATTGAGACGATCCTGGCGGAAGAGCGCGAGATGGCCGACTGGCTGATTCGCCACATCCCGCAAACGACGGAACAGTTCCTGCTGCGTTCAGACGCATCGGGTGTCGAAGCGAAAAAATAACTCAGGAGAGTCTATATGTTTCGACACGTTAAACAGCTGCAATACACGGTTCGCGTTGCTGAACCGAACCCGGGTCTCGCCAATCTACTCCTGGAACAGTTTGGCGGGCCGCAGGGCGAACTGGCGGCCGCCTGCCGCTACTTTACGCAAGGGTTGAGCGATGACGATCCTGGCCGTAAGGATATGCTGATGGACATTGCAACCGAGGAGTTAAGCCACCTCGAAATCATCGGTACGTTGGTCGGCATGCTGAATAAAGGTGCCAAAGGCGCGCTGGCGGAAGGGGTGGAAAATGAGGCTGAGCTCTATCGGTCCATGACCGAAAACGGGAACGACAGCCACATCACTTCCCTGCTCTACGGCGGCGGCACACCGCTCACTAACTCGGCGGGCGTGCCCTGGACGGCGGCCTACGTCGATACCATCGGTGAGCCGACGGCGGATCTGCGCTCTAACGTGGCGGCAGAGGCCAGGGCGAAGATCATCTACGAACGGCTGATCAACGTCACTGACGATCCCGGAGTAAAAGATGCGCTGGCGTTTTTGATGACGCGTGAGGCGGCGCATCAGCTCTCCTTTGAAAAAGCGTTGCAGTCCATTCGTAATAATTTCCCGCCGGGGAAACTGCCGCCAATCGAGGAATTCACCAACAAGTACTACAATATGTCAGAAGGTGGAGAGGTTCGCGGAAGCTGGAACAGCGATAAGCACTTTGATTACGTTGAGTCCCCCCAGCCTGCGGTGGATGGCGGTGACGGCAGCGCCAGTGTGACGCTCACAACCGAACAGGCAACCCTGGTTAAGGCGATGTCTGCCCGCACGAAGTCCGATCCACATTCCGACCCGCTGACCGGTGCCGAGCTGGGCGCCGGAAAGACTAAACCGTAATCGGTTTTGCCGGTAGCCCTGCGCTACCGGTAATTCTCGTGCCCCATCGCTTCAGAGGTACGGACAATGTTCGAACTTGATGCATT
The DNA here is from genome assembly GCF_056673305.1 of Enterobacter sp. MG-EB028. NCBI lineage: Bacteria > Pseudomonadati > Pseudomonadota > Gammaproteobacteria > Enterobacterales > Enterobacteriaceae > Enterobacter > Enterobacter sp. MG-EB028. Next base: position 2,369,162 of record NZ_CP195079.1, on the reverse strand, counting down.
CCATCTCGCCAGAATTCAGTTCGCTTTTACCGTCTCGTTTCACATTCTTTTCCCGGCGATTACCATTGGTCTTGCCAGCTATCTTGTCGTGCTGGAGGGCATGTGGCTGCGCACCAAAAACGACGTCTGGCGTTCGCTTTACCACTTCTGGCTCAAGATATTTGCCGTTAACTTCGGGATGGGGGTGGTTTCCGGGCTGGTCATGGCGTATCAGTTCGGTACCAACTGGAGCGGGTTCTCCCAGTTTGCGGGCAGCATTACCGGCCCCTTGCTGACCTACGAGGTATTAACCGCCTTTTTCCTGGAAGCCGGCTTTCTTGGCGTTATGATGTTCGGCTGGAACAAGGTCGGCCCCGGGCTGCACTTCTTTTCAACCTGCATGGTGGCGCTCGGCACGCTGATGTCGACCTTCTGGATCCTCGCCTCCAACAGCTGGATGCACACCCCGCAGGGTTTTACTATCGAAAACGGACAGGTCATTCCGCAGGACTGGCTGGCGATTATCTTTAACCCCTCCTTCCCTTACCGCCTTATCCATATGGCCATCGCCGCGTTTCTGAGCAGCGCGCTGTTCGTCGGCGCGTCGGGCGCATGGCACCTACTGCGCGGAAATGATACCCCTGCCATACGCACCATGTTCTCCATGGCGATGTGGATGGCGCTGCTGGTCGCCCCCATCCAGGCCGTGGTGGGCGACATGCATGGCCTGAACACGCTTGAGCATCAGCCTGCCAAAATTGCCGCCATTGAGGGGCACTGGGAAAATCCGCCCGGTGAGGCCACGCCGCTGCTGCTGTTTGGCCTGCCGGATATGGACGAGGAGCGCACCAAATACGGTCTGGAGATCCCCGCCCTCGGCAGCCTTATCCTGACGCACAGCCTGGATAAGCAGGTGCCGGCGCTGAAAGACTTCCCGAAAGAGGATCGCCCAAACTCAACCATCGTCTTCTGGTCGTTCCGCATCATGGTCGGGATGGGCCTGCTGATGATTACCCTCGGCCTGGTCAGCCTCTGGCTACGCTATCGCCACAGGCTCTATCACTCGCGCCCGTTCCAGTGGTTTGCCCTCTGCATGGGGCCCGCGGGTCTGGTGGCGCTGCTCGCCGGCTGGGTAACCACCGAAGTGGGCCGCCAGCCGTGGGTCGTCTACGGTTATCTGCGCACAATTGATGCGGTCTCCCTGCACAGCACCCTGCAGATGAGCATCAGCCTGCTGGCGTTCTTCGTTGTCTACTCGTCGGTGTTTGGCGTGGGCTATGTTTACCTCATCCGGCTGATTAAGAAAGGCCCGCAGCCTGTCGATACGCTGACCTCAAACACGTCGGGCACCCCCGCCCGTCCGCTGTCTGCCGCGGAGTCTGTTCCGGAACAGGAGAGAAACTGATGGGCGTCGATATCTCTGTTATCTGGTTTGCCATCATCGTCTTTGCCACGCTGATGTACATCATTATGGATGGCTTTGATTTGGGCATCGGCCTGCTGTTTAACTTCGTGGGCGATGTGAAAGAGCGGGATGTGATGGTCAACAGCGTCGCACCCGTGTGGGACGGCAACGAGACCTGGCTGGTGCTCGGCGGCGCCGGGCTGTTCGGCGCGTTCCCGCTGGCTTATGCGGTCATTATTGATGCGCTCACCATCCCCCTTACTGCGATGCTGATCGGCCTCATCTTTCGTGGGGTAGCCTTTGAGTTTCGCTTTAAAGCGACGCCTTCGCACCGCAAATTCTGGGACTACTCTTTCGCCGGTGGCTCCCTGCTCGCGACCTTCAGCCAGGGGATCGTCGTGGGGGCGGTGATCAACGGCTTTGAGGTTGAGGGCAGACGATTTGTGGGCTCGCCGCTTGACTGGCTGACGCCCTTTAACCTTTTCTGCGGTATCGGGCTGGTCGTCGCCTACACGCTGCTGGGCACCACCTGGCTTATCATGAAAAGTGAAGGCGCATTGCAGCACCGCATGCGCGAGCTGACCCGCCGCGTGCTGCTGGCCCTGGTGGTGGTCATCGCGGTCGTCAGCGTCTGGACGCCGCTCGGCTGGCAGTACGTAGCCGACCGCTGGTTTACCCTGCCCAACTTCTTCTGGTTCCTGCCAGTTCCGCTGCTGGTCGGGCTTTTCAGCGTGCTGATCTGGCGCCTGACCCACAACCCGAGCAGCCACTCGCGTCCCTTCCTGCTGACGCTGGGGCTGATTTTCCTCGGCTTTAGCGGCCTGGGTATCAGCCTGTGGCCGAACATTATTCCACCGCGCATCACTCTGTGGGAAGCCGCAGCGCCCCCCGCCAGCCAGCTGTTTATGCTGGTCGGGACCCTGCTGATTATTCCGGTGATTCTGGTGTACACCGCCTGGAGCTACTATGTTTTCCGGGGAAAAGTGTCGGATACTGAAGGCTATCACTGAGAAACGCTATGACGGACTGGCATACACGAGCCATTATCTACCAGATTGATACCGCGCTTTTTTACGATATAAACGGCGATGGCTGCGGGGATATCGCCGGGATAGCGGCCAAGCTGCGCTATATTCGCCGCATGGGGGCGACGGTTATCTGGATCACCCCGTTTTACCTCACGCCCTTTCTGGATGAAGGCTACGACGTCAGCGACCATCTGCAGGTGGATCCCCGCTTCGGAAAACTGGCCGATATCATCGCCTTTATCGAACAAGCCCGGGAGCTGGGCATGCAGGTCATTATTGAGCTGCTGATCCAGCACACCTCTGACGCCCATCCCTGGTTCCAGCAGGCTCGCCGCAGCCCCACCTCGCCGTATCGCGACTACTATCTCTGGTCGGATAACGACGACGACGACACGCCACCCATGTTCCCCGGCGTGGAAAAGAGCATCTGGAGCTGGGATGACGAGGCGGGACAGTATTACCGGCATATGTTTTATCGTCACGAGCCGGATCTGAACCTGACCTCGCCCGCCGTGCTTAAGGAAATTGAGAATATTATTCTCTTCTGGCTCAAGCTGGGGGTGTCCGGGTTTCGCCTCGATGCCGCGTCCCACCTCACCACGCAGGCGGGAAACGGTGACGAAAAGAAGGGCCTGTGGATCCTGGAGCATATGCGCCGTCTTATCGAGCAGCGCAATCCGGACGCCATCCTGCTCGGTGAAGTGGACGTGGACGTTGAGACCTATAAAGACTACTTCGGCAATAACGACCGCCTGCATCTGGTGCTTAATTTCTGGCTCAACAAGTATTTCTACGTCAGCCTGGCCAGGAAAAGCGCCCGCCCACTGCGCAACGCGGTGAAGAAAATGATCGTCCCGCCCGATTCATGCTGCTTTGCCAACTGGCTGCGCAACCATGACGAGCTGGATCTGGAAGGGATTAGTCAGAAAGATAAACAGTTTGTCCTCGACACCTTCGCCCCTGACGAGGAGATGAACGTCTATCAGCGCGGGATCCGCAGACGCCTGGCGCCGATGCTGAATGGCGATCAAAAGCGGCTGGCGTTCTGCCACGCGGTGCTCTTCTCCCTGCCGGGCGTGCCGGTGATGCGCTACGGAGATGAGATCGGCATGGGTGATGACCTGGAGCTGGAGGAACGCTACGCCGTTCGCACCACGATGCAGTGGGCAGGTTCGCAGGGCGGCGGTTTTTCGGCGGCCGATCCTGAAAAATTTATTGCGCCGATAATCGACCACGGACCCTATCGCTATCAGAAAATCAACGTCGCCGATTCGCTGCTTCACCGCAACTCGCTCCTGCACCGGATAATCGATATTGCCAATACCCGCTCGGAGTTCCCCGAAATTGCCGTGGCGCCCTTTCGCCTCATCACCCTCGATCATGACGCGGTGCTGGGGATCTATTACGAGACCGACGAGCGCAGCATCCTGACATTCGTTAACTTCAGCGACCAGCCCGTTCAGTTCACCGCAAAGGGGATCCGCAACGCCACCTGGACCGCCTGCCTTGAGGACAAACGCTACGACGACGCGCTGGTTTGCGGCAAAACCGTCGAGCTCAGTATTAGCGGCTACGGCTACCGATGGTTCTGGACGCACCGCAGCGCGCTGCGCTGATTAGCGTTTCCGCCGGGCGATCAGACGGGTCAGCATAATCCCCGCCACCGCGAGCGCCCCCAGCGCCACCTTACCCGGCATACCGGAGGTGACGGACGGGGCGCGGTCTTTTGCTTCGTCCGTAAAACGCCCATGGATTTTGTGCAGGTCGTTAACCGGCTGGTCGAGATAGTCCCGGCGATCCGCTGCGTTCAGATCGTCGGTCATCTGGCCTTCCCAGGCCTTTTTCACCATCAGCCGGTCAAGGTAGCCTGGGAAGAGGAATTGCCCGACGATGGACTGGATGGTGCTGCTGCCCACCCACAGCTCGCGCACCGGTTTCTGTGCAACTTTAAAGATGGCCCTGGCGGCGACTTCAGGCTCAAAGACCGGCGGCACCGGGCGCATAGCCCAGGCAAACTTATTCCTCGCCCATTCGAACTGCGGCGTATTGAGGCCCGGCATTTGAACCATCGAAAGCTGTACCCGGCTGTTCTCGTGCATTAGCTCGGTTCGCACCGCATCGGTGAACCCACGGATCGCCGCTTTGGCTCCGCAGTAGGCCGACTGCAAAGGGATGGAACGGTAGGCCAGCGCGGAACCCACCTGAATAATCACGCCCCTGTCGCGGGGCACCATCAGCTCCAGCGCGGCGCGGGTGCCGTTGACAAACCCGAGGTAGGTGACATCCGTCACGCGACGAAACTCATCCGGCGTCAGGGTACGAAACGGTGCCAGCACGGCACCCATGGCATTGTTGACCCAGACATCAATCGCCCCGAGGCGATACTCGATCTCATTAGCCGCATCCACCACCGCCTGGCTGTCGGCGACGTCCGCCTGCACCGCATGGGCATTAACGCCAAAGCGGCGCAGCTCTTCCTGGGTAGAGTGCAGGCTGGCTTCATCGCGGGCGATAATCCCCACATTGTAACCTGCCTTTGCAAAGTGCAGCGCCGTGGCTTTTCCCACGCCCGCCGTCCCGCCGGTAATCACTATGACCGCCATAGAACCTCCGCGTGAATTTAGCCGTTATTGCCGTCCGACAGTTTTGTTACCAGTTCCGCGAGCGAGTAGTGCACCGCTTTCTCCACCACATCCTCACAGTCGCCGGAGAAAAGGACGGTGCGGGTTTCCGTCTCGCCGCGCACATTCCAGGCAAAGCAGACCGTACCCGCCGCGGTGCCGTCATCGCCCCCTTCCGGGCCCGCATAGCCGCTGATAGCGATGCTGATATCCGCCCTGGCAATGTCGCGGATGCTGGCGGCCATCTCGGTGACCGTCTGTTCACTGACGGCGGTGTAGCGCGCCAGCGTCTCAGGACGCACGCCGAGGATCCGCGATTTGGCTTCATCGCTGAACACAACCAGCCCGACATCATAAAAATCGGCCGTGTTTTCCTCTGCACACAGCGCCACCGAGAGCTTTCCTCCCGTGCAGGATTCCGCCGTGGTTAAGCGCAGCCCGGCATCGGTTAATTTACTCGCCAGCTTTTTGGTGAGTTCACTCACGGTAAAATGACTGTCGTGTAAAAGATTGCTCATCTTGCCGCCTCTTATTTCTCAAAAGGAATGATTGAAATATGACCGTTGCGCTCAAGTATGGCATATTTAATTCCACTCATTTCTGTAATGCCATTATTCTGTCGCGCTGACACCAGAATATCATCACAGGACACGTCGACTTTTTTTAGCTTATCCGCTAGCGGCACGCCGTTTTCAACCAGAATTACCGGCGTACCATCCAGAATATTCTCCACCGGTGAAAAATACTTCTTCATAAGCCCAAATATAATGTCAACTACCACCAGTGTGGTAATGGTAATCATCGCGCCGGTGACGGAGAAATCCTGACCCAGAAGCGCCTGTTGCGTCGCCTCACTAATAATCAAGAGGAGGATGAGATCAAAACTGGTCATCTGCAGCAGCGCGCGACGCCCCGCCACTTTAAATACCACCACGAGAAACAGATAAATCGCCAGCGCGCGAAAGACCATATCCATATCAGCCTCCTACGGATAAATAAATTGCCAGATATTTATCTCTGGCTCGTTGTTGACGCGGATGACGGTGTTCCATTTACCGGCTCTGGAAGGCGTCGTGAAGTATAAAACAGAGAAATTGTCTGATTTTTGCAGGTTGTCATAGACCAAATAGAGGTTTTTTTCATGGCTATACATTTTGTCCGGCTGCGGCCAGACGCTGCCGGGCTTGTACACGTCGCTGCTGTCGCTGGTCAGGCTGAGGGTATAGCTGCCCTCCGTTTTCACCGGGAACGTGAACTGCATTCTTGACTCCGTCTCCCGCCTGCCAAAACGTTCATAGTTTATGCTCAATGAGTTAGCGGAATTGGTTTTGGCCGTCTCGCTCACCATTCCGCTGGAAAAAAGACCGGCAACCGCTGCGATGATAATAACCAGGAGGACCACAAAACCCACCTGCCGAAATGTATATTCGAACCTCAGCAAGCGATAACTCTCATCTATCCCGGGTAACTTTTCATTTTCACGCTTCATGGCCGTCGTCACCGTTTCGCTTATTTAATGATAGTTTTGATTTCAAAAGAGAATGTTTTTAAGACTTATCACATTTGCCACATAAAGGAATAGCAACAATACTTAATATGTCAAGACACTCAAAAATGAAGGATATCAGATGAAATTATCACTTATTTCCGCTTTTTTGATATTTCTGGTTCCAGCCGCATGGGCTGATAATAACGGCGGGTTACAAAAAGGTGAAGCACCGCCGCCACCCCACGCGCTGGACAGCGGATATCGTGGAACCGACGACGCACGTATTATGACCATCGAACAGGCAAAACAAATGCACGATGGTGCGACAATTTCATTGCGCGGTAATCTTATTGACGGTAGCGGCGATAAGTTTGTATTCCAGGATAAAACCGGAAAAATCGACGTTATTATTCCCCAGGCAGTCTTCGACGGCAGGACGGTAAAACCCGATCAGATGATCAGTATCAACGGTTCGCTTGATAAAAAATCATCTCCTGCCGTCGTTCGTGTTGATCGTTTGCAGAAATAATTCAGCGAAGCGTTAACGCTGCAGCTATCCATCAAATCTCACCCCTTGGCTTAAGGAGTCAGCTATGAGTGATACAACACAACGTACGAACGCTTACCCGCAGCCCCCGTTCCCGGAACAGCCGCAAACGCCGCCGGGACTGGCATCCGAAATGCAGCCGGTACCCGACCACGGGGAAACAAGCTACAAAGGACATGGCCGCCTTGCCGGCAAAAAAGCGCTGATTACCGGTGGTGACTCCGGTATCGGTCGCGCGGTGGCTATCGCCTATGCGCGTGAAGGCGCTGACGTTGCGATCAACTATCTGCCTGAAGAAGAGAAAGATGCCGCCGAGGTCATCGATCTGATCAAAGCGGAAGGTCGTAAGGCCATCGCGCTGCCCGGAGACGTCCGGGACGAAACCTTCTGTCAGAATCTGGTCGAAGAAGCCGTCTCGAAGCTGGGCGGGCTGGATATTCTGATCAACAACGCAGGCCGTCAGCAATACCGGGAATCCCTTGAAGAGCTGACCACCGAAGATTTTGACGCGACGTTTAAAACCAACGTTTACGCCCCCTTCTGGATCACCAAGGCGGCTCTGCGCCACCTGAAAGCGTCGTCCGTGATCATTAACACCTCTTCCGTTCAGGCGGTGAAGCCCAGCCCTGTTTTGCTTGACTATGCCCAGACGAAAGCCTGTCTGGCGGTGTTTACCAAATCCTTAGCCAAACAGCTGGGTCCGAAAGGGATTCGCGTCAACGCGGTCGCCCCCGGCCCGTACTGGACGGTACTGCAGTCCAGCGGCGGGCAGCCGATGGATAAAGTGAAGGAGTTCGGCGGTGATACCCCGCTGGGTCGTCCGGGGCAGCCCGTCGAGATTGCTCCGCTGTACGTCACGCTGGCCTCCGACGAATGTTCCTTTACCTCCGGTCAGGTGTGGTGTTCTGACGGCGGCGACGGCGTGATTTAAAAATGCGTTACCCTTTTCTCCCTTCCTCGCAGTGAGCAATAAATGAACAAGGACGTTCATCACCCGCCTTGCCTGAAAAACATGTTGTAACTCAAACAGATCAAATGTTAAAAATATTTTGCTATCAGGTTATCAAAATTAAACAACTTAACTTGTCACCCGCATCGCTCTGTTTTTAACATCGCCTATGGAAAAAAATGGTCTGTTCAGTCAGCGCATACGCTTGCGCCATTTGCATACATTTGTGGCCGTCGCTCAACAGGGAACGCTGGGGCGTGCGGCTGAAACTCTTAACCTGAGCCAGCCTGCGCTCTCGAAAACCCTCAACGAGCTGGAACAGCTGACCGGCGCCCGGCTATTTGATCGCGGTCGGCTTGGGGCACAGCTGACTCTGGTAGGCGAACAGTTCCTGACGCACGCCGTAAAGGTGCTGGATGCGCTCAACACCGCCGGCCAGTCCCTGCACCGAAAAGAAGAGCTCTCCAGCGAGGTGGTTCGCGTCGGCGCCTTGCCAACCGCGGCGCTGGGGATTCTGCCGCCTGTTATTGGTCAGTTCCACAAGCAGCAGCGCAATACCACTATTCAGGTTGCTACCATGAATAACACCATGCTGCTCGCGGGGCTTAAATCCGGTGAACTGGATCTTGGTATCGGTCGAATGTCCGACCCTGAACTGATGGGCGGCCTCAATTATGAACTGCTGTTTCTGGAATCCCTGAAGCTGGTGGTTCGTCCCGATCACCCCCTGCTTCAGGACACCGTGACGTTAAGCCGGGTGATGGAGTGGCCGGTAGTGGTTTGCCCAAAAGGGACCGTTCCGCGCCAGGCCGCTGAAACTTTGCTGCAGATGCAGGGGTGTACGCTGTCTTCAGGGTGTATCGAAACGCTTTCGGCCTCCCTTTCGCGTCAGCTCACCCTGGATTATGACTACGTCTGGTTCGTGCCTTCCGGTGCGGTAAAAGACGATTTGCGACAGGGGACGCTGACCGCCCTGCCGATCACCTCCCCCGGTGCGGGCGAACCCATCGGCATTCTGACCCGGGTGGATACCCCACTTTCCACGGGCGCACAAACGCTGCTGAGCGCCATTCGCAAATCCATGCCTGTTTGACCTCTTACCCCTCACCCTCTCCCCTTAGGGGAGAGGGAACTGGCCTGTGTGTTAATCAAATAATGCGGAATGATTCATTAACAATTGCGCAAAACAATTTAACAGTTTTATCATAGCCACGAATTCACCAAATGGTTCGCATATCATTTTATAAATACGAATTCACTCGTGTTAATCATTGTGTTCCCCGCATTTTTTATCCAAATGGTACACATCCGGCACGGCGGGGGATTTAAAGGAGACAGAAATGGCATTTGGCAGCGCGCCGCGCGGGGTACCTCGTATTCTGCAGTGGCTTCTTGTCGGACTGATGATGCTCATCGGTCTGGCGGTCGGCGGGTTGGGCTTTAAGCTCGCCACCGTAGGCGGAAGTATTTACTTCCTGATAATGGGCGTGGTGATGGTCGTTGCCGCGCTCCTGATTTTCCTCAATCGCAGCAGCGGGATCCTGCTTTACGGCATCGCGTTTATTGCCTCGCTGTTCTGGGCAGTAAGCGATGCGGGCTGGGATTTCTGGCCGCTCTTCTCTCGCCTGTTCACCTTTGCCGTACTGGCCTTCCTCTGCGCCATCGTCTGGCCTTTCCTGCGTGCTGCGAACCACAGCGCCGCGAACAAGGCGCCCGCTTTTGGCGTCGCGGCCGTGCTCGCGCTGGCGATGCTGGTGAGCCTCGGCTGGATGTTTAAGCCACAAACCCTCGTGGCCGCGAACGAGCCCGTTCCGGTTAAACCCGTCGCACCCGGCGAGCAGCAAAAGAACTGGGAGCACTGGGGCAATACCACCCACGGCGACCGTTTCGCCGCGCTGGACCAGATCAACAAGCAAAACGTCAGCGATCTAAAAGTTGCCTGGGTTGCGCACACCGGCGATATTCCGCAAAGCAACGGCTCCGGTGCGGAAGATCAGAACACGCCGCTGCAGGTTGGCGACACGCTGTATGTATGTACCCCGTACAGTAAAGTACTGGCGCTGGACGTGGATTCCGGTAAAGAGAAATGGCGTTATGATTCCAAAGCCACCGCCCCTAACTGGCAGCGCTGCCGTGGCCTGGGCTATTTTGAAGATCGCGCAAGCGTGACAACGTCACAAACAGACACATCCCCTGCGGCCTGCCCTCGGCGTCTGTTCCTGCCGACCACCGATGCCCGCCTGATTGCCATCAATGCGGATACCGGCAAGGTCTGCGAAGACTTCGGCGACCATGGTACCGTTGATCTGAGCGTCGGCATGGGCGAGATCAAGCCCGGGTATTATCAGCAGACCTCCACGCCGCTGGTGGCCGGCAATGTCGTTGTCGTCGGCGGCCGCGTCGCGGATAACTTCTCCACCGGCGAACCGCCGGGCGTGGTGCGCGCCTACGACGTTCACACCGGTAAACTGGCGTGGGCGTGGGATCCGGGTAATCCGAACCTGACCGGCCTGCCGCCGGAAGGCCAGACCTACACGCGCGGCACGCCGAACGTCTGGTCAGCGATGTCTTACGACGCTAAGCTAAACCTGATCTACCTGCCAACCGGCAACGCCACTCCGGACTTCTGGGCGGGTGAGCGCACCGCGCTGGACGATAAATACAGCTCTTCCATCGTCGCCGTTGACGCCGCCACCGGACAGGTCCGCTGGCATTTCCAGACCACCCACCACGATCTGTGGGACTTTGACCTGCCTTCCCAGCCCCTGCTGTACGACCTGCCGGACGGCAAAGGCGGCACCACACCTGTGCTCGTCCAGACCAGCAAGCAGGGCATGATCTTCATGCTTAACCGCGAAACCGGCAAGCCGGTGGCGAAGGTAGAGGAACGTCCCGTTCCGGTGGGTAACGTTGAAGGTGAACGCTACTCTCCGACCCAGCCGTATTCCGTGGGCATGCCGATGATTGGCAACCAGACGCTGACCGAGTCCGACATGTGGGGGGCGACGCCTGTTGACCTGCTGCTGTGCCGCATTCAGTTTAAAGAGATGCGTCATCAGGGCGTCTTCACCCCGCCGGGTCTCGACCGTTCCCTGCAGTTCCCCGGCTCGCTCGGCGGAATGAACTGGGGCAGCGTCTCCGTTGACCCGAACAACAGCCTGATGTTCGTCAACGATATGCGCCTGGGTCTGGCAAACTACATGGTGCCGCGCGCGAACGTGGCGAAAAACGCCAGCGGCATTGAGATGGGGATTGTCCCGATGGACGGTACGCCGTTCGGCGCGATGCGCGAACGTTTTCTGTCGCCGCTGGGCATTCCGTGCCAGAAGCCGCCGTTCGGCACCATGTCGGCCGTTGACCTGAAAACCGGCAAGCTGGTGTGGCAGGTCCCTGTCGGCACGGTGGAAGATACCGGCCCTCTGGGCATTCGCATGCACATGCCAATCCCGATCGGTATGCCGACGCTGGGTGCATCGCTCTCTACCCAGTCCGGCCTGCTGTTCTTCGCCGGCACCCAGGATTTCTACCTGCGCGCGTTTGATACCGCCACCGGGAAAGAGATCTGGAAGGACCGTCTGCCGGTCGGCAGCCAGTCCGGCCCGATGACCTACGTCTCGCCGAAAACCGGTAAGCAGTACATCGTGATTAACGCCGGGGGCGCCCGCCAGTCGCCGGATCGCGGTGATTACGTTATCGCGTACGCGTTACCCGATAAGCAGTAACAAATGAAAAAAGGGACCGAAAGGTCCCTTTTTTTTGCCCGGTGGCGCTACGCTTACGCGGGCCTACAAATACAAGTAGGTCGGATAAGGCGAAGCCGCCACCCGACAAAACACGCGACTCAGAACGTCTCCCAGTTATCCCCCGAAACTGTCGCCGCCGGGCGCAACGGCGCGCTCGTCGCCACTGGCGCTGACGCCACCGCGCGGTTCGGCTTCGCACCGCTCAGACGAAATGCCCCGACCGCCTCGGTCAGACGCGCCCCCTGTTCTTCCAGCGACGCCGCCGCCGCGGAGGCTTCTTCCACCAGCGAGGCGTTCTGCTGGGTCACTTTATCCATCTCCGAAATGGCCTGGCTGACCTGCACGATACCGCGGCTCTGCTCGTCAGATGCGGCGGCAATTTCCAGCATGATGTCGGTCACGCGCTTAACCGCTTCGACGATCTCATTCATGGTGTTGCCTGCGGCAACGACCTCACCGGAACCCTGGTCAATCAGCGACACCGATTCGTTGATCAGGCTTTCGATCTCTTTTGCGGCGTTGGCGCTGCGGCTGGCCAGAGTTCGGACTTCGCTGGCCACCACGGCGAACCCGCGCCCCTGCTCGCCCGCGCGCGCCGCTTCTACCGCCGCGTTAAGCGCCAGGATATTGGTCTGGAAGGCGATGCTGTTGATCACCGCGGTAATCTCAGAGATTTTCTTCGAACTGGTCGAGATATTGCCCATGGTTTTCACCACGCCGGAGACCATCTGGCCGCCACGGCTGGCTTTTCCGGAGGCATCCTCCGCCAGCTTGCTGGCATGATGCGCGTTATCGGCGTTCTGCTTCACCGTGGCGGTCAGTTGCTCCATGCTCGCGGCTGTCTGCTCAATGGCCGCGGCCTGCTGCTCGGTGCGCGAAGAGAGATCGGTGTTACCGGCTGAAATCTCGCTGGTACCGCGGTAGATCTCCTCCGCCCCCTGACGGACGGTGCCGACCGTTGTTTCAAGGGAGTGCTGCATGGTTTGCAGATGGCGCGTCAGGCGGCCAATTTCGCTGCGTCCGGCCACGTCGTCCGGCATCGTCAGGTCGCCTTTGGCGATATTCTCGATACGTTTCGCTGCACGCTGCAACGGATTAATGACCGTGCGGCGCAGCACAACGAAGGTCATCGCGGTCAGCACCAGCGCCAGCGCAAACGCCCCCACCATAAACATCAGGCCCAGCTGCGTGCGGCTGTGCGCCTGTGCCGTCAGCGCGTTGGCGCGGTCAGTACGGATCTTAATCGCCTTCAGCAGAACGGCGTTATAAGCGTCATCCAGCGGGCGGGCGGTTTCATTTTCGTGGTTGATGATCGCCTCGAACATGCCGTTTTTGGCAAATTTGACCATCGGCTGCAGGCCCGCGATATAGGCGTCGTAGCGTGCCTTCAGGTCCGCATCCAGCGCTTCGTCCGCCGGGCTACGCACGGAACGATTCATATAGGCGGTAAAGCTATCCTGGGACTGCTTAATTCGCGTTTCCGCCTCGCGGATGTTCTGCTTCATCGCTTCCATCTCCGCGATACGGCTTGCCGCCCCGGCGTGGATCATATTGATACGCGCGGTTCGCAGATGGTTTGAGCTGTTCGACAGCCCCATACGCACCTGAATTTCAGATGTAACGTCCTGCTGATCGTTATCGGCCTGCAGCAGGAAATACCCCGCCAGCCCTGAGCTCAAGGCAAACAGCAGAATAATGCCACCGAGAATGGAGGAAAACAGCGGAACCAGCCTGATGTGATGCAGGAAGCCCAGCTTGCGCTGCGCCTGCATCGAAGTAGTGTTGTCCATGACCGTCGACTCTCTTGTAGGGAAGATGCGTAAAAACATGCGTGTTAAATAGTCATCGGCACGGTGGGGATTTAGATTACGGCTAAAAACGCCGCATTGGTCACACTTTAGAGAAGATTATTAAAGAAATGCCAGCGGCTAAAAACCGCTGGCAGAAGAGTTACTTGTCGCCGAAATGAATGACGGTGCGGATGGATTTTCCTTCGTGCATCAGATCGAACGCGTCGTTGATCTGCTCCAGCGGCAAACGGTGGGTAATGAACGGGTCGAGCTGAATTTTACCGACCATCGCATCCTCCACCATGCCAGGAAGCTGGGTACGCCCCTTCACGCCGCCAAAGGCGGAGCCGCGCCAGACGCGTCCGGTGACCAGCTGGAATGGACGGGTTTTGATCTCCTGGCCCGCCCCGGCCACGCCGATGATGATGCTCTCGCCCCAGCCTTTATGGCAGCACTCCAGCGCGGAACGCATCACGTTCACGTTGCCGATACACTCGAAGCTGAAGTCCACGCCGCCGTCGGTCATCTCTACGATGACCTCCTGAATCGGTTTCTCGTGATCTTTCGGGTTCACAAAATCGGTCGCGCCCATTTCGCCCGCCAGCTTGAATTTTTCCGGGTTGGTATCGACCGCGATGATACGACCGGCCTTCGCCTGGACTGCGCCCTGAATCACCGCCAGACCAATGCCGCCAAGACCAAACACCGCCACGGTGTCGCCCTCTTTGACTTTTGCCGTGTTATGCACCGCGCCAATGCCAGTGGTGACGCCGCAGCCCAGCAGGCAGACTTTATCCAGCGGCGCCTGAGGGTTCACCTTCGCCAGGGAGATCTCCGCGCAAACGGTGTATTCGCTGAAGGTACTGGTACCCATGTAGTGATAGATTGGCTCACCGTTGTAGGAGAAACGGGTGGTGCCGTCCGGCATCAGCCCTTTCCCCTGGGTGGCGCGAACGGCCTGGCAGAGGTTAGTTTTGCCGGATTTACAAAACTTACACTCGCCGCATTCCGCGGTATACAGCGGGATAACGTGATCGCCAGGCTTCAGGCTGGTCACGCCCTCGCCCACTTCCACCACAATCCCGCCGCCTTCATGACCCAGCACCGCCGGGAAGACGCCTTCCGGATCGTCACCGGAGAGGGTAAACGCATCGGTATGGCACACGCCGGTATGGGTGATTTTGATCAGCACTTCGCCTTTTTTCGGCGGTGCTACGTCGATTTCGACGATTTTCAGCGGCTGGCCGGGGCCAAATGCGACAGCAGCGCGAGATTTCATAGTGACGTCCCTTATTGTGAGGTGTGTGGGTTTATTTTAGATAAGAGCGCAGCAAATGGCCGACTTCCGCCATGCGTACGGCTCGCTGATCCGGCGTTGTGTCTCCCGTCACCAGCTCGTCTTTGAGATGAATTTCAACCATTTCGCCCATCAGGCCATTGGCAGCCCCGCGCACGGCGGCAATTTGCTGCAGAATGGACAGACAGGGGTCGCCAGACTCCAGCGCGCGTTCAAGGGCATCAACCTGGCCCCGAATGCGACGAACGCGCGTCAGAATACGTTTTTTATCCTCGGGTGAGTGCGGCATATACCCTCCTGATACTATAGGGGGGTATTGTATCTTTTAAAGCAACTTTATGTAAACATTAAGTTTTATATGGTTATTAGCCGGTTTCTTAACATGTTAAAAGTTTCGGTACTCAACTCTTATTCTCCCTGCCCTATTCGTGATATTAGATAAAAAGCGAAGAGGTATCTGAAAATGATTTTCTGCTGCCTGAATTAAATACCCGGCGACAGTCAGGGAAAATGAGGATGTGTCAAGATCTGAATACTATTCAGAAAAACGCAAACCATAAACTAGCTAAGCAGGACGTTTTTGTGTTAAATGGTGACATCAATCAGCAGGTGGTCATCGTGAAATTTTTTTGGCTAATTTTAAAACTCATAACAGCATCACTTTATGTGTTCCTGGTAGTTTTTAGTTCTGGATTTGTAGGTTCGAGTACAGCCAATGCAATTAATCTTGAAACACTTAACCTAAACTATGAATTAATTGCAAAGGATTCGGCGGCATACGCAATCTGCGCAACTGGTGCGACATTAGTTGTGCCACCTGTCTTATATTTAATTCAGCATTATGTCTGGCCTGTATTGAAGTTTATCGGCCTGAAGATTCGCTACTTCTTTCATGGATACTAAAACTTCGCAGGTTTTTAAACGAAGGCAATAACCCATCGCTAGACGCTCGATGAGCAGGATTAACTGACTGTAGGTTAGGCATTCAATACGCCTGATAATGTAGTAAAATAAAAAGCGTAAAGTCTCATCCTGATGAGCCGATAAAAACAGGGTCTTTTTTATTATAGGGAAATTACATGCGTAAACTCATCTCCTCCATTGGGCTCATAGCGGGTATGGCTGCAGCCTCACCCGCAGTTCACGCCAGCACGTTGACACAAAGTTTGACCCGTTGCGACTCAACCTTTTTCAGCGAGATTTATCATCAGCGAGCCAAACTCAGCCGCTTAGCCCCCTTAACGCTTAACAAGCATTCGCAGGCCTGGTTCAAAGCCCCTGAAGACGGCAATCGCAACGTCTGGTTTACCCAACCACTGCATGAATTAAATCTGACGGTATCGGGATATTATATACAAACCAGCAATCTCGATGAAATCAATTACGGTAAGTACTATTACTGGGGACTAATTTTCAAAGAGTCACCGGAAGAAGTAATGTCCAAACTCGATCGTTTATCCTGGAAAAAGGCGGGAGACGATTATGTTTCTCAGACGATGATTAAAATCAACCCAAACAGTGACTGGGAAGACAACGCGCAGGCGGTGTCAGGTATTGCTCCGGCAAAAGAAAGTACCGAAAAGCTGTTAATTCTCAGCAAAGGTAAAGAAGGGACATTATTGCTCTGTACCGTTCAGGGGAATGTAACGCCTGACATGCTGACGACATTACGACCTGATTTATCCGCAGGGGGTGCGAAATGAAAAAGCTAACATGGCTGGTATTACTTATGCTGACAGGTTGTACCGGGATAGGTAAACCCCTGCTGCAGTCTACGCCCAAGCCACCGGCTGGCGTCATAAAAATTCTTGAAGATCAAAAAGTCACTTCATATATCGATCTTCGGGTGATTTCAACTTATCAGGGTAACGACCACTTGCGCCGCTTTTATTTCATCAATAACTACGCCGAGCAGGAACTCATCATAAAAAATCCTCCCGTCTACATAGCGAGTTCCCGGGCAATCGACGTGATTAATTGCGACAAAAACGAGCGTGCCATTATGGCGCGAACCTATTTTTCCAAACCGTTCGCGGAAGGCGATGTCATACATGTGTCACAGGATGTGGGGCAATGGGAAAGTTTCCCGAAAGGCTCTCTTTTTGGGATAATAGCTGAAAGCATGTGCAGTATTCCCGTTGAAAAACTCAAGCCAGAGCCGGCGAAAGAAAGTCGCAAACCGTTACTGGATTGATAGAACCTTCACGACCTAAGCTTCTATGGACAAACTAACAACACTCTACATTAAAGCGCGCGCTGGGCTGTCCCCCTACGAAAAAACGCCCGAATCCTTATTGATAAAAATGGCAAAGCAATGTGGTCGCAATGAGATAGCCGCTATCCATATCAGGCTCAAACAGTTCCGCTCAGAGCTTGCGATGGCTGAAGAATGGGACGGTGATGAGCAGGACATGATATGGGAAGCAATTGACGAGCACTGTAAGTTGTTAGGGCTGATCGCTGACAAATAGTCCACCTTTTTCGGAGGACAGATTTAACTTCATCCCTCAGTCCATTCAGCGTTGATAGCGTCGAAAATATTGTAATGCCAGGGGATCAACCTGGCATTCGTGTCCCAGATTCCTTCCCCGCACCTGCTTAATGACGCGGGTTAAAGCCAGAACAATATGGCCCTCACAGGAAAAAACTTTGTCAACGATGAAACTAGTCAGCAAGATCGGTCAGGATTATATCCATTCGGTGAGGCAAAGTGGGTCATCAGGAGGATGCAATGAACGATGCAATCAAAACGGCCTACCGCGAGCGTTTCACGATGGTGTGCGACTATATCGCCAACCATCTCGATGAACCGCTTACGCTGGAGAAGCTCAGCGCGTTAGCCTGCTGTTCGCCTTATCATTTTCACCGACAGTTTCTGGCATTTAGCGGTCAGCCTCTGTATCGCTATATCCAGTGGCTGCGTCTGCGTCATGCTTCCTGGCGACTGGCGTTTAATCCTCAGGATAAGGTGATTGATATTGCGCTCGATGCCGGGTTCCAGAGCCCTGAATCGTTCAGTCGCGCCTTCAGAAACGCGTTTGGAAAAAGCCCGCGTCAGTTTCGGCAGCAGCCGGACTGGCTGAACTGGCACCAGCGCGTACCGAAAATGACCTTTCAGGAGCAAAAAACGATGGAAGTTAAGATTGTCGATTTCCCACAGACCCAGGTGGCAATGCTGCAGCACCGTGGCAGCCCGGATCGGGTTAATGACAGCGCGGCGAAATTTATTGCCTGGCGTAAAAGCACGGGCCTATCGCCAGTACACGAAAGCAGCACGTTTGGCATTGCCTGGGATGACCCGGCAACCACACCCGCAGACGCCTTTCGTTTCGATATCTGCGGCAGTATCTCGGAACCGATACCAGAGAATGAATTTGGCGTTTCCAGTGGTGAAATTGACGGCGGACGCTACGCCGTCGGGCGTCACACCGGTTCGCTGGATACCATTTCCGCCACGGTGTGGGCAATGTTTCGCGACTGGCTACCGGCCAGCGGCGAAACGCTGCGCGATGCCCCGGTGTTTTTCCATTACCTCAATTTTATTCACGAGGTGCCAGAACATGCGCTGCAAACGGATATCTACCTGCCGTTAAAGTGACTATCCCTTATTGACCGCCATTTCTGCCGGGCGGCACAGCGCTTGCCCGGCCTACAGTCCCCTGCCAGCCTGCGCCAGCGTTTGCAGCTCCTCCTTAAGCCATCGGGTCGCGCCCCGCTGGCCGCTGCGTTTATGCGAGTATATTTTCACTTCAAACGTGTGTATCGAAAACGGTAAAGGAAAAATCCTCAGGTCCGCTGCCGTCGTCAGCTTCTCAGCGGCAAAACGAGGGATCGCCATCAGCAGGTCGCTTTCCGCAACGATAAACGGTGCGCTCAGCATCGACGGCGTTTTGATCGCAATGTGCCGCGTATAGCCCAGTTGCTCAAGCCGTAAATCCAGAACGCCCTGCTTCTCGTTCCACGGCGTCACCACCAGGTGTCGGGCAGCGAGATAATCCTCCAGCGTCAGCCGCGTCCGGCGCGCGTTGCTGATGACCACATACTCATCTTCAAACCAGCCGATCTCCTCCAGTTCCGGATGGCGGATATCATCCGGCGTGCTGAAACCGAGTGCCAGATCCACTTCACCCGCCAGCAGTTCCGTCAGCGCCGGGCTGTGCGGCAGATAGCGCAATTCGAAACGCAGCCCCGGGGCAGCAAGCTGCAGCTTGTGCATCAGGGCGGGAAAAATGCACAGCGCGGTAAAGTCCGTAATCCCAATTTGTACGCTTTCGGTACTGCTGGCCGCGTCAAACTCCGGCTGCGGGGTCAGCTCCTGATTAAGAAATGACAATGCGGAAGCAATGGAAGGCGCGAGCTGAGAAGCATACACGCTGGGGGACATACGATGCCCTTCCCGAAAAAAGAGCGGATCGTTAAGGGTCATGCGCAGACGCGACAGCGCATGGCTTAGCGCCGAGGTGCTCATCGCCAGCTCGTCGGCTGCGAGGCGAACGGAACGGTGGCGGTAAATGGCGTCAAAAATGGGCAGCAGGTTTAAATCAAGACGTCTCAGAGCCGGATGCATAATATTCATCATTTGTTGATTTCATTGCACTTAATTCTTCGGACAATACTCCGTATGCTTAACGCCATCAATCGCGAACCATGCAAAAAAACAGGAAAAACAATGAGCATAACCCTTCGTCAGGCCCGTCCCGAAGATGCCGCGGCCATTTACGCCATGATCTATGAGCTGGCGGTATATGAAAAAGCGCCCGAAGAGGTCGTAACCACGCCGGACGAGATCCGGGAAACCCTCTTTGGTGCGGGCAGTAAAACCGAGGCGTTGATCGCTGAGTTTGACGGCAGGATCGCCGGCTATGCCGTGTTCTTCACCAGCTATTCGACCTGGCTTGGACGCAACGGTATTTATATGGAAGACCTCTATATTTCCCCGGACTATCGCGGTAAAGGCGCGGGCAGAGCGCTGCTGAAACATATCGCGCAGCTCGCGGTAAAACGGCAGTGTGGCCGCCTTGAATGGAGCGTGCTGGACTGGAACCAGCCCGCCATCGATTTTTATCTGAGCATTGGCGCGCTGCCGCAGTCCGAATGGGTGCGCTACCGTCTTGACGGCGAAGCGCTGCTCAAATTTGCCGAATAATGACCACCTGAGCCGTATGTTCCCCTCACCCTAACCCTCTCCCCAGAGGGGCGAGGGGATTGTTCGCTGCTTGCGTTTATTTATGAGGATCCCTCAGCTCATCAGTACAGTCTGAATAGATTAATAACGTGTGCTACAATTCCATAAATTTCATTAACATATTGTAGAGCAACATGAGTACGACTCCTTTCGTCCGCCCGCAACTCACCCTGCCCAGCGGCGCTGATAAACTTCTGCTGCACTCCTGCTGCGCCCCCTGCTCCGGTGAAGTAATGGAAGCCATTCAGGCCTCGGGTATTGATTACACCATTTTCTTCTATAACCCCAATATCCATCCGCAAAAGGAATACCTCATCCGCAAGGAGGAGAATATCCGTTTTGCGGAAAAACACGGCGTGCCGTTTGTCGATGCCGATTACGACACCGATAACTGGTTTGAACGCGCGAAAGGCATGGAGTGGGAACCCGAGCGCGGCGTTCGCTGCACCATGTGCTTCGATATGCGTTTCGAGCGCACAGCGCTTTATGCGGCAGAAAATGGTTTTAGCGTTATCAGCAGTTCGCTGGGGATTTCCCGCTGGAAAAATATGCAGCAGATAAACGACTGCGGCCAGCGTGCGGCAGCGCGCTATCCGGGGATGGTCTACTGGGACTACAACTGGCGCAAACAGGGCGGCTCCTCACGCATGATTGAGATCAGTAAGCGGGAACAGTTTTACCAGCAGGAATATTGCGGCTGCGTGTATTCCCTTCGGGACAGCAACCTGCACCGCAAGTCTCAGGGCCGCCCGCTTATCCGGATTGGAAAACTGTATTACGGCCAGGATGAGAACGAAAAATAACGCTCTCATCTCGTGTAGATATATCCGAAAACAGGTCAATCCCCTCCGAAATTTAGCGTTACGCCTCTCATCTTTTCAAAGAGAGGCTATCCTTTAACTATCAACAAAAGGAGGCAAAAATGTCTGATTTCGGTACTGATAAAAACACCCAGTTTGCTGAAGACAAAGCAAAAAATAAATTTGATGAGCTTGCAGGTTCAGCCCAGCAGCAGTTCGGTGAATTTGTTGATTCACCAAAACACCAGGTAAAAGGCGCTGCGAAAAAATATGCGGCGCAGGCCAGCGATGCCGTCTCTGACGTCACTGAAGCGGTCAGAAATAATCCGCTGACCGGTCTCATCGCAGCGGGTGCCGTCGGTATTGTGCTTGGCTTGTTGCTGGGACGTAAATAATCAAGGCCCTTCGGGGCTTTATTTTTTAGCTGAACAATCTCACCATACGGTCTAACTCCTCCTCTTTCACGGCGCGCGAAAGATAATATCCCTGAAAGTTTTTCACACCCAGCTCAACTAATTTTTCAAATTTCTCTTCACTGTCAACGCCCTCTGCAATGCAAGCCGTTCCGGTCATGTCGCTGTAAATCTGTATCGCTTTAATCAGATTATAATCGTTATCGTTCGCCACAAAATGATCGACGATGTCCCGGTCCAGTTTCAGCCCATCAAAATGCACCTGCCTGACGGGGAACATGGCGTGATGGCTTGAGAAGCAGTCGTCAAGAAACAGTCTGCACCCCGTATTACGCAGATGGCGCATGGTTTCAGGGATATTTTTGTCTTTCGTCACATCAATATCTTCCGCGAATTCAAAGACCAGCTTTTCCGCCCACTGGGGGTTGAGCAGCATGCCGATGGCTTTCCTGGCCATCTCTGGCAGTGCATTCCCGGACGCCAGGCGAGGCGGTATATTCACTGAAAAATAGAACTTACCATTATATTTATTAATCCCGGAAACGGCGGCATGAATCACCAATGCCGTAATTTTTAGCCATACTTCATAATTATCGATATCATTCAAAAAACGGGCGGGCTTGACTATTTTTCCGTTTTTATTCCAGCGAATGAGTATCTCAAACCCCACTCCTTTTTTGTCACAATCGGTAATAATTTGATAAGCGGGGAATATTTCCCTTTTTACCAGCGCATTAAAAACCTCCGCTTCTTTATCCGTGAAGTCCACTCTTTGACTTTGGCTTTTAATCCGCTTTTCCACTTTGAATGTGTGCGGTTCATTCAACCATCGTTTAATATAATGTAATTTCTGCAAACCTTCTTTACGATGGGTATAAACCGTTTTATTAGAAAGCCTCAGTCTGTCGCACATATCTTTTATGGACATGCCGCGATAGAAATTTAATAAAACATCAACCTCTCTTCTTGTCAGCCATTTAAGGTTTTCACGCGACGAGCAATCCAGATAGTAATCGCGTAATAAGCGCGAGCGGTCTCTAAACCCATTATTGTGGGTGTGGAAGCAGGTTATTACATCAGAAACGCTGGCTATACGAATCAGTGATAATTGATAGCTGTTATTTAAAAGGCTACCCAGAGTTCGATAGAGCCAGCTGTCGGGTATATCACCATACAGGGTTACACAACGAATAACAGGAAGTGCATTGAGTACGGAAGCCAGTCGCGTCAGGCTCTCCAGCAGAGTTACCGTACCTTTTCCCAGGAACACTACGATGTGAGCATTCTGATGAATAAGGATATTTTCCTTGTCCAGTTGAGATAGCTCATCTCCATCAAAATGTATATGCGCAGCCTCTATTCCGTACTTTTTGAGCAGCAGGCGATACCCCTGAAACGTAAAACCGCAGGTTGAAATGACAAATCTTTGCTCATTGCTCGCGACATTCCTGAGAGAAACTTTATGGGTCATAACCTGCTCCTGGGCACGAAAGCGCCATTATTATTATGAATATGTAAACCAACAGCGGTGTGTATAATAATTTTACAATACACCTCCAGGTTAAGATACTGTTATCAACGCCACGCACCGGAACATCTTTGCGTTAATCACCCTTTTCCACGCACCGATATAAATATATGTTTCTTTTAAAATAACGACCGCAAGCCACTTTTTCTCAGGTATAATGAAAATTCCGAAAAAGAAGGCTGGATACTTCATCTATCGGCTCATCAAATACGAGAAAAATGCTATGGATAATCACATCTCATCCAGGGCCTTGCTACATCGAAGGGATGTTATAAAGAGCAACCCGCGATTTAGTGAGGCAATATTAGAGCACTACACAATCAATGACGCCATCTACAAAAAACAACCTTTGTTCTATAAGACAATGCTTCAGGAATCACGGTTTAACATTATCCTCTCCATGTGTTGTTTTATATTTGGCAATCAGGCCGAATCTGTTTCAGAGATTAAAGAGTTATGTTCCCGCTATAAAATAGCCAGCCCCAACAGCGTAATTGCGATCATTACAATACTTCGGACCACGGGGCGCATCAGGACCTGGCGCTGTACGGAAGACCGGCGCAAAACAAGAATTGCCCCAACCGAAAAAGGATTGAATGAACTCAAGCGCTATATGTCCGGTGCATTTTTGCCCGTCAGCACTCTTTACCCGACGTTTAATATTGATGTAAACCTGCTCGATAATGACACGTTGAGAAATAATTTCTTCCGCCGCGCGGCGGAGTATCTCTTTCGTGGATTAACGTTCAGAAAAGTTTTACCGGAGGTAGGGTTATTTATAGATAAGGACGGAGGCCGCATGATTATGCTGTATCTTTACCTGCAGGCCATAAAAAACAAATCTGCCCATGGCGCGGTTATTGACTATTCCGCCAGCACGCTCGCGAAAGAATTCTTTGTCTCCCGGATCCACGTCAACCGAATTATCAAATCGGCGCAAGAGGCAGGCTATCTGAAAGATCGCGGTGACGGTCGCCTGTCGGTGTATCCGGCGTTTTTCGAACTGGTCGAAAACTATGCCGGATTATATTTCGCCTACGTCACACATTACATTAACGTGGTGCCGAAGGAGCGACGCCACCCAAACATCGTAACGTCAACGGTATAATGCAGATGGCGTTCGGTATCCCGAACGCCAACCCTTATCTCTCGCGCAGCGCCTCTTTTGCCTTGTTGAGCGGTTTCAGCAGATAATCCAGGATAGTTTTGCTGCCGGTTTTGATATCAACGGTAGCAATCATGCCCGGAAAGACCGGAAAGGTTTTGCCCTGCTTATTGGTCAGATGGTTACTGTCGGTAAGGATATAGACGCGGTAGTAGTAGACATCTCTTTTCACCTCGTCCTGCAACGTGTCCGGTGAAATCATGGTCACTTCGCCCTCCAGCCCGCCGTAAATGGAGTAGTCATAGGCCGTAATTTTCACCAGCGCTTTCTGACCGGGGTGGATAAACGCAACATCACGCGGCGAGATTTTCGCCTCAACCACCATCTGGTCGTCCAGCGGCACCAGGCTCATCAGCTTGCCGTTCGGAGGGATAACGCCGCCCACGGTCGTAACGTCAATATCCTTCACGATCCCGCGCACCGGCGCGTTGAAGGTCAGCCGGGTCAGGGAGTCCTCACGCCCTTTCATCACCGAACGCTGGGCTTCAATCTCCGCGTTGGCTTTCGCCAGCTCTTCGCGGGCGCGGACGTAATACTGGTTTTTCATCTCGGTAATTTTGTTCTCAAGCTCATTTTTTTGACGCTCAAGACGTAACACCTCAACCTTGCTGGCCGCCCCCTGGGTGACCAGCGGACGGGTCAGCGACAGCTCGCGCTGGACCAGCTCGGCGCCCTGACGTAAGCCGGCCAGCCCTTTTTCAAGGCTCTCGCGACGGGACTGATAAAGCGCCGTTTCCTGTTTAACCAGCTCAACATCATCGTCCAGCTCCTCGGGAAACGCGAGCTCCGTGTCGTTGACTTCGGCCTTCAGACGCGCAGCCGTTGCCAGCGCCGCGTTCAGACGAGACTCGCTCTCCAGCACGCTGGACTCGGTTTTGGTCCGGTCAAGCTGTGCCAGCTGCTGGCCGCGTTCCACAATGTCACCTTCGCGCACCATCAGGCTGTGAATAATCCCCCCTTCCAGGGATTGAATCACCTGCTCGTGGGAAGACGGTATCACCTTGCCGCTGCCGGTCGTGACTTCATCCAGCTGGAACAGGCTCGCCCAGGCGATAAATACCGCCAGCAGGGCGAACAGCGACCATGCCACCAGTGACGATCGCGGCAGACGAGGCTCTTTCAGACGGCTGTTAAAACGGGAGAAATCGTTCATGCCACGCCCTCCGTTTTCATGGTAACAGTACGCTGCGGTGCTTTCTGCGGCGCCAGCCCGTGCTGATGCAGGATCGCGTCGCGCGGGCCGTCCATCACCACTTTGCCGTTTTCCAGCACGATGATGCGGTCGACCAGGTCCAGAATCGGCAGGCGATGGGTTGCCACCACCAGCGTCCGGCGCTTGCCCAGCCATTTGTGAAGATGTTGTATAAACTGCTTCTCGCTCATTTCGTCCAGCCAGGCGGTAGGCTCGTCCAGCAGCAGGATATTAGGGGAAGTGATCAGCGCGCGCGCCAGCAGCAGCGCCTGACGCTGGCCGCCCGACAGGCCAGCCCCGCCTTCGTTGATGATATAGTTCAGCCCCATTTTCTGCTTGCGCACAAACTCCAGCGCGCCGCTGTTGACCAGCGCCTGATGAATTTCATCGTCGGTGGCGAGCGGATTCCCCATCAGGATGTTGTCCCGCACGGAGCCAAAGAACAGCCGGGCCTGCTGGCTAAGCAGCTGCATGTCGCGACGCAGGTCGGCCGGGTCCAGGTGATTGAGAGCAACATCGTCCAGCAAAATGCTCCCCTGCTGCGGCTCCTGCATGCCAGCAAGAAGCTGCAGCAGCGTGCTTTTGCCGGAGCCGTTACGCCCGAGCACCGCCACGCGCTCCCCGGCGCGGATCTGCAGCTTGCTGATGTTGAGCACGGTAAGTTTCTCTTCCTCGTCGTAATAGAACCCGACGTCTTCAAGCGCATAGTCGCCGCGCAGGTGCGCTTTGTGCACCTTCTTGCCGTGCTGCGGATCGTCAATCGGGCGTTGCATCAGGTCGTCCAGCCCCTTGCGGGCCACTTTTGCCGACTGCCAGCGCGAGAGCACGCCTGAAATCTGCGACAGCGGCGCGATGGTGCGCGACGCCAGAATCGAGGTCCCGACCAGCGCGCCGGTGGTCATGTCGCCGCTGATGACCAGGTAGCAGCCCACCAGCAGCACCACCGCATAGACGATGGACTGCACCTCCTGCGTCCAGGTGAGCAGCAGGCCCGTCAGCCAGCGCTGCTTCATGCCGACGCTGGCGGCCACGTCGTTGGTGTTGTTCCACTGGTTCTGGAAACGCTGCTCGGCGCGCATCAGCTTGATGTCTTCAATGCCCTGCACCGCCTCCACCAGCGTGGCGTTACGGATGGCGGATTCGCGCATCCCTTCGCTGGAGAGCTTCCCCAGCGGGCGCTGCACCAGCAGGCCCGGAATGAGCAGCAGCGGCACGGCGAGCAGAACCACCAGCACCAGCGGACCGCCAATCATCCACAGAATAAAGACGAACAGCAGGAAAAACGGCAGATCGGAAATCGCCGCAATGGTGGTCGAGGTGATCAGCTCGCGCACCGACTCCAGCTCGCGGATCTGGGCGATAAAGGATCCGGTTGATTTCGAGCGCGCGCCGTTTTTAATCCGCAGCGCGTGGGCAAAAACGCGTTCAGAGATGCGCAGGTCGGTGCGCTTCCCCACCACGTCAGAAATATGCACCCGCAGCATGCGCATGATGAATTCGAACACGATGGCAATCATCACGCCGCCAAACAGCACCCACAACGTGGCTTCCGACTGGGACGGTACCACCCTGTCATAGACCTGCATGGAGAAGACCATGCCGGAGAGCGCCAGCACGTTAGCCACCAGCGCCACCAGCATAATGTCGCTGTAGCGTCGCCAGTCCTTCAGCGCCAGCTGCCAGAACCAGTTTTTCTCATACGGTTTGATGTAGTCGTCCACGCGGGCATCCGGCGTGGATTCGAGGGGGCGCAACACCATCAGCCCCTTTAACCGTGCCCCGAGTTCGTCACGCGTCAGCGTCGTCTCCAGCCCACCGTCGCCGCTGAACTGCAGGCTGACGTTGCCATCGTTGTCCATGCGGTTAATGACCGCGATTTGTCCGCCAGTGAATTCCGCGAGAAGCGGCAGGCGCCATGGATCGAGAGAGACCGCCTCGGCCGCCACCACACGCATCCCCAGCCCAAGCTGGCGCGCCATTTCCTCCA
The DNA here is from genome assembly GCF_056673305.1 of Enterobacter sp. MG-EB028. Lineage (NCBI taxonomy): Bacteria > Pseudomonadati > Pseudomonadota > Gammaproteobacteria > Enterobacterales > Enterobacteriaceae > Enterobacter > Enterobacter sp. MG-EB028. The sequence continues at coordinate 2,342,044 of NZ_CP195079.1, read as the reverse complement.
GCACCAGTTGGCGCGGAGACTGGCTTTCATGGTTAATCGTGACCCGAACATGCTCCGCGGAAAAGTCCAGCCGGTAGTGCTTCGCGATGATGAGCATGCCCTGCAGCCAGGGTTCGTACTGTGGATGTGTCTTCATAATGCTACGTCCTGTCCAGGGCGATAATTTCGCCCTGAAATGATACCTTTACGGGGTGATTAAAATTCGAACACTCTTTAAACGAGCCCGCAAAATAATCTTGTGAAATATAGGGTTATGGCTATTCATGTAAAGAAACGCAAAAGGCCGCGAGGATCGCTCCCCGCGGCGTTGTTTTACGCAATTAACAGCTGATGGTTCGCCAGCAGCGTTGCCAGATCCGTCTGCACGCCGTTCAGGGTCACCAGGGTGGTTGGCGAGAACTGACCGCCGGTACCGTCCAGGTCAACCTGGATCTCGGTATTGCTGCCGTTTTGCACCACGCGGATGTAATCGCTGATATTGCCCGCGCTGCTGTCCAGCGTGGCCACGCCGTTCACGTAGCTCGCCGAGCCCGTGCCGGTATAGCCGCTGCCGGAGAGCAGATCGCGCAGGTCGATGCGATCCGTGTCCGCGGTCCCTTCCCAGGTGCCGACCGTAAAGCCGTTCACCACGTCGTGACCGTTACCGCCCGTCGCATCCGAGGCGTTGATCAGCTTGTAGAGCAATGTATCGTGACCGCCGCTGCCGATGTTGAAGGTGTCGTTCCCGCCGCGGCCTTCGAACTGGTTATCACCGCTGTTGCCGGTAATGACGTCGTCGAAGTTCGAGCCGTTGATCCCCTCAATGTTGAGCAGTCGTGACGTACCGAACCCGGTGTCCTGCGCGGTTGAAAGGCGCAGGTCAACGGTCACGCCGGAGGTCGCATTGCGGTAATCCACCACGTCCATCCCACCGGTGTTGCTCCAGGTGTCGTAGTCGGAATGGGTATTCCAGCCGCCGGAGCCGTTGTAGGTATAGGTGCCATCCTCTGCAATAAAGGTGTCGTTATACCCGGTTCCGGTAATGGTCCCGCTGTGGCCCCCGGTGGCGGCTTCGGCCGTCAGGACATAGCCCTCTTTGCCGTTGCCCGCCTCCAGGCCGCTCCATGTGACGTTATCCGATACGCCGTTGGTGATCTTCAGGATCTCGGCCGAATAGGTTTCATTCGGATCCAGCCCGTAGAAGCTCACCAGCGCAGAGGTATCGTTTGAACCGATACCGGACTGGGCGTTGATGATCTGCGAGGCCACCAGCACGCCCGCGGCGTTGTACAGATTGACCGTGTTGCCGTAGTAGGCGTTGATGCCCTCGCTGTCGACAATGTGCAGGTGCATCGCGGTACCGTCAGCAATTTTGGCGCTGTTTTGCACCAGCACCACCTTGCCGTTCTGCTGCGACACCAGCAGATCCTTCGCGCCGTCCCAGTTGTAGTCCACTGCCGCCACACCGGTGGCGTAGGCAATACCGGACGCCAGCTGGCTTGAGGTCCAGGTAGAACCGTAACCGTTGTTAGTGAACAGCGTCGCCGTCTGTGAACCGCCGTAGGTGCTGAGCTTGATGATGTCCATCTGCCCGTCCCCGTTCCAGTCCACCGCCACCGACAAATACCCCGCCGTGGCGTTAGAGGCTTCCACCGCGCTCTTGGTGGCAGAGAGCTTCCCGGTACCGTCGTTGTAGTAGATCACCCCGCCGTTGTTGTTGTAGCTGCTGCCCAGGTACAGATCCATGTAGCCATCGCCGTTGAAGTCCGCCCACGTCATCGACGCCGCCGTGGTGGTATTCGAGGCGTTCCCTACAAACACGTTGGTCAGGTTCTGTCCGATGGAGAGCGTGCCGTTGCCGTTGTTGTTGATCACGGTTAACGAGTACGCGCCGCTGCGGTTGGTGTGCTGGACAATATCTACCGTACCGTCGTTGTTCAGGTCGACGCCGGAGATTTCGCGCCCAGAATCGAACTGACCGTAGAAACCGCCTTCACCACCGGTGCCGTCCGGCGACAGAACGCCGTTGTTGTTCACCAGGTAGGTCAGTGAGTCCATACCGGCATCACCGTACGCCAGATCCAGATAGCCATCGCCGGTTTTATCGTAGGCAATCACGCCGCCGTACCAGATGGTGGTGCCCATTGCCAGCTGGCTGGCGTTATAGGTGCTGCCATCGTAGGTCCACATCACCTGCGTCGAGCCGGCGTAGGTGTTCTCCGTCGCGAAGATATCCTGCGTGCCGTTACGGTCAAAGTCGGCGGCGGTCTGGCTCACCACGTAGTAGCCACGGGTGTTGGTCAGCGTATTGCCGGCATAGGTCGAGCTATCGCTGCTGGAGTAAGACTGACCGTTAGCGATGATATTCCACAGACCGCTGCTGTTGATGCCGAAGGTCATGGTCGAGTTGTTGCTGTTCCCCGCCGTGGTCGCCCAGTCGGTATTCACCGAGGTGGTATCAATCACCAGGCTCCCGGTCGCCGTACCGGTGGTATTGCCGTTACCCGCGCTGCTCTTCACCTGTGCCGTCACGCTGTAGCTCGCCACGCTCAGGGCGTCGCCGTCCGGGATCTGCAGATACCAGGTGTTATGATCCGGGTCGACCACCACCGCGCCGCCGGTCTGGGAGGTGTAGGTTTTTCCGTTCACCGTTACCACCAGGTATTCACCGTTCACCAGGTCAGCGGAGACGGTACCGCTGACGATCGGCGTGGTATCCGACGTAGTCTGCGCGGTAATCGCCGCCGTGGTGGTCGGGACGCTGGTATCCACGCTCAGCACGAAGCCATCGGATTCCGTGTAGTTACCGGCCCTGTCAGTGACGCGCACAATGTAGATGTGATTGCCATCGCTCAGGCCGTTGTCCTGGAAGGACCAGCTTGCGCTGCCGTTCATCGTCACCTGGCCGAGCAGGACGCCGTCACGGTAGAGCTGAACAATTTCACCGTCATCCGGGGCGCGGTTAAGCGTCCCGTTGATCAGCGGCGCGTTATCGTCCGTTGCCACCGTACTGCCAAAGGTACCCTGACGCTCGCCTTCGCCGTCGGTATAGCTCACTACGCTGCCGACCGTGGTAGGCGGCGTGGTGTCCACCGTCACCACCTGCGACGCGGTGGAGCCAACGTTGCCGGCCTGGTCGATAATCCGCACCTGGTAGGTGTAGTCCCCGTCAGGCAGGTCGCGGGTATCGGTGTAGCTCCAGCGCTGGTTGGTGACCGTGGCGTCTGACCAGGTATTCCCGCCGTCCAGGCTGATCTGTACGCGCTCGTCGTTTGCCAGCGTGCTGCCCAGCGAACCGTTGATAGTCAGCGTGGTGTCCATGGTGATGAAATCACTGCCGGACTGTCCGGTATCTTCGCTGATGCTGTCGATGGTGATGCCGTACTGCGGCGCCTGGGTATCAACCGTCACCGCCTGAGAGGTGGTTGCCCCAACGTTGCCCGCCTGGTCAACGACCCGCACCTGATAGTTATGGCTACCGTCGGTCAGGGTACGGGTATCGCTGTAGCTCCACTGCGTACCGCTTACGGTGGCGTACACCCAGGTGCTGCCGCCGTCCACGCTCACCTGCACGAATTCACCCGCGCCGAGTTCTGCGCCGAGCGTTCCGTGCAGCGTGTACGAGGTCGAACTGGTCAGGAAGTCGTTATTGTCGAAGCCGGTATCCACGGTGATGTTATCCACGGTCACCGTAATCGCTGCATCCGGCGCGACCGTATCGACGGTCACCTGCTGATGGGCGCTGGCGCCCACGTTGCCCGCCGCATCCACAACGCGAACGTAGTAGTCATAGGTCTGGTTACCCAGCGTGCGACCGTCCACGTAATACCAGCTGTTGCCGGTGACAATCACGTTCTGCCAGGTAACGCCACCGTCGATGCTGATCTGGGCATACTCACCGTCCGCCAGCGTCGCGCCGAGCGAGCCGTGCAGGGTCAGGGACGTATCGTTAGTGATAAAGTCGCTGCCGCTCAGACCGGTATCGTCGCTGATGCTGTCGATGGTGATAGTTTTACTGGCGTCCGGTGCAACCGTATCAATGGTCACCACCTGGCTGGCGGTGGCGCTGATATTGCCCGCGTCGTCAATCACGCGCAGCTGGTAGTTGTAATCCCCGTCGGCCAGCGTGCGGCCATCAACGTACGTCCAGCTCAGGCCGCTGACGCTGACGTCGATCCAGGTAACGCCGCCGTCCAGACTGATCTGCGCGTGGTCGCCGCTGCCCAGCGCCGCGCCGAGCGTCCCTTTCAGGCTGATCTGGTTGTCGCTGGTGATAAAGTCGCTGCCGGACAGGCCGGTATCCTGGGTGATGGAATCGACCGTAATCGTCGTTGCCACAGGCTTCGTCAGGTCAATCACCACGTCCTGGCTGTCCGTCGCACCCACGTTGCCCGCGTTATCGATAACGCGCACCTGGTACTGGTACGTACCGTCCGTCAGGGTGCGACCATCGGTGTAGCGCCAGGTGGTGCCGGTCACGGTCAGGTCAATCCAGGTGGTGCCGCCGTCAAGGCTGATCTGCGCCTTTTCGTTATTGCCGAGCTGCGAGGTCAGCGAGCCGTTGACCACCACCTGAGCGTCGTTGGTGATGAAATCACTCGCGCTCAGGCCGGTGTCGTTTTGCAGCGAATCAATGCTGATGCCCATCGACGGCGCGGTGAGATCCACCGTGACGGTGTGGTTATCGCTGGCGCTGTTGCCGATGGCGTTGCTGACCTGCGCGTTAATCACGTAGGAACCGCCGTCCGCCAGCGCGGCCACGTCTGCGCTGCCCAGCGTGTAGCTCCAGGAGCCGTCATTCTGCACGGTCGCCGTATAGGTTTTACCGTTCAGGGTGATGGTCACCGTCTGGCCCGCCGGGGCGTCGGTGGTGCCTCTGACGACCAGCGGCGTTCCGTGCTCGGCGGCGTTGACGATATCGTCCTGCGCAAAGGTGTTAATGGTGATGGTTGGGACATCTCCGTTCAGCGTCACGTCGTGCGTTGCGCTGCCCGGGTTGCCCGCCCTGTCGCTTACTGAAGCGGTGATGGTGTAATCCCCGTCGCTCAGGCCGAGGAAATCGCGGCCCGGCACGAAGACCGACCACGATCCGTCCGCCCCGACGGTCGCCTGATAGCTGTGCCCGTTGAAGGAGACGGTCACCGTCTGGCCCTGTTCCGCCGTGGTGGTACCACGGATCGTCTGGCCCGCCAACTGCTCCGCGTTGTTGACGATATCGTCATCGGCCACGGTGCTGATGGTTACGGTTGGCGCGACGGTATCGACCGTTAAGGTATGCGTGGTCTGGCCGCCGTTGCCGGCTTTGTCGTTGACCGATGCGGTGACCGTCAGCGCGCCCTGGCTCAGGGCGGCCAGATCTGCCGCCGGCACGTCGAGCGTCCAGGTGCCGTCGTTTGCCACGGTGGCGGTGTAGGTCTTACCGCCCAGGGAAACGGTGACGCTCTGGCCCGCCTCCGCGCTGGAGGAGCCGTGCACGGTCAGCGGCTGCTGCGTTTCAAGCGCGTTCAGCATGTCGTCACCCGACAGCGTCGCAATGCTCACGACCGGCGCGGTGGTATCCACGCTGATGCCGTGCGTCGCCGACGCGCTGTTGCCCGCGCTGTCCTGCGCCGACACAGACACCTGATAGCTCGCGCCATCGGCCAGGGCGCCCACGTCTGCGGCCGGAACGGTGGTCGTCCAGCTGCCGTCGCTCTGGATGGTGGCCGTATAGCTCTTGCCGTTCAGGGTCACGGTGACCTGGGTTCCACTGGCGAACTGGGCGCTGGAGCCGTTAATCGCCAGTGAACTGCCCGCTTCTGCCGCGTTAATGACGTCATCGCCGCTGATGGTGTTAACTGTCAGCCCGACCGATGCAGTATTGACCTCCACATCGTGGGTGCGGGTGCTGCTGTTGCCCGCGCTGTCGGTAATCGTCGCGCTGAGGGTCACGGTGCCGTCGGTCAGCGAGGAAATCACGCTGGCCGGAACGCCCACGCTCCAGTTACCGCTGGCGTCAACGGTGGTGGTGTACTGGTTCGAACCGATGGTGATGACAAGCTTATCGCCGACGCTCGCGCCGGTTGCCGTGCCGCTGACAATCTGCGCCTGCCCGTGCTCCACGCTGTTGATGACGTTATCGCCCGCGACAGCGTTAAAGCTGACGGTCGGTGGCGTGGTATCAAGCGTTATCGTCTTGCCCGCGCTGCCCGGGTTACCCGCGGCGTCGCTCACGCTGGCCTGCACGGTGTAGCCGTTATCCGCCAGTGCGGACAGGTCTGTGCCCGGCACGTTCACGCTCCAGATGCCGCCCTGCTGCACCTGCGCGGTATAGCTCTTACCGCCCAGCGTCACGGTGACCGTCTGCCCGGCTTCCGCCGTGGTGGTACCGGAGACGGTCACGCCCGCAGCCGCTTCGCTGGCGTTAATCACGTTATCACCGGCCACCGTATCAATGGTCACGGCAGGCGCGGTCGTATCCACGCTGTACTCGCGGCCCGCCGAGGCGCTGTTGCCGTGCGCGTTGGTGACGCTCACCTGCACGCTGGCATCGCCCTCTTTCAGGCCCGCGAGATCCGCAGACGGTACGGTTGCCGTCCAGTTACCATCGGCGTCCACTTTCGCGGTGTACGTCTTGCCGCCGAAGGTAACGGTAACGGTCTGGTTTTCCTCCACGTTCGAGGTGCTGCCCGAGAGCACCAGATCCGCGCCCTTCTCCGCCGCGTTAATCACGTCGTCGGTGGCAATCGCATCGATACTGATAGCCACCGCCGCCAGATCGACGGTCACGTCATGGCTGATGGTCACCGGGTTACCCGCCGCGCTCTGGCCTGCAACGGTCACGGTGACCGTACCTGCTGCGAAGGCCGCAACGTCTGCCGCCGGGATCGCCGCGTTCCAGGAGCCGTCTGCCAGCACGGAGGCCGCATAGGTTTTGCCATTGACGGTCACGGTGAGCGTTGTGCCTGCCGCCAGCCCGTCGCTGGTGCCGGAGACGATCAGGTTTTGAGTATGTTCGATGCTGTTGATCACATCGTCGCCCGCTACCGTATCGACGCGCAGGCCCGGCAGGCTGGCGTCTATAACGATTTCGCGCTCGCCCGCGCCGGTGTTGCCGTGGCCGTTGGTGACGGTCGCCGATACGGTCAAATTGCCGTTGCCAAGGGCTGTCAGGACGGACTCCGGCACGTTAACGGACCAGGTCAGATCGCTCTGCACCGTTGCGGTGTAGCTGTTGCCGCCGATATTCACGGTTACCGTGTTGCCCGCTTCCGCGTTCGCTACCTTACCGCTGATGGTCTGGCCTGCCGCCACTTCCGCCGCGTTGATGACGTTATCGCCCGCCACGGTGTTGATGGTGACGGTTGGCAGCGCGGTGTCCACCAGAAGGGTCGCCGTATTGCTGATGCTGTTGCCCACGCCGTTGGTGGCGGCGACGCTCAGGGTGTAGTTCGCTTCGCCCAGCCCCGCCAGATCCGCTGCCGGAACGGTCAGGCTCCAGGTGCCGTCTGCCGCCGTCGTGGCCGCGTAGTTTTTACCGTTCAGGGTCACGGTCACCACAGTGCCTTCCGCCAGGTTGGCGCTGGTGCCGCTGACGCTCAGGTCCTGGCCTTTCTCCACCGCGTTCAGCACGTTGTCGCCGCTGATGGCGTTGAATGCCACGGACGGCAGGCCAGTATCGACGGTCACGTTATGCGTGCCGGTGCCGGTGTTGCCCGCCGCGTCGGTGACTGACGCAGTGACGGTTACGGTGCCGTCGCTGAGGCCGGAAATGACGCTGGCCGGTACGCCCACGCTCCAGTTGCCCGCCGCGTCCAGCACGGTGGTGTAGGTCTGGCCGCCGATGGTGACGGTGACCTTATCGCCCGCCGCCGCGCCGGTGGCGGTGCCGCTGACGATCTGCGCCTGAGCGTGCTCAGCGATGTTAATCACATCGTCTCCCGCCACGGTGTTGATGGTCACCGCAGGCACGGTCACGTCCACCGTCAGAGTGTGATCAACCGACGCCGGGTTGCCCGCCTTGTCGCTGACGCTCGCCGTCACGGTGACGCTGCCGTCGCCGAGCGATGCCAGATCCGCCGCCGGAACGTTCAGCGTCCAGCTGCCGTCCGCGCCTGCGGTTGTGGTGTAGTCTTTGCCGTTCAGCGTCACGGTCACGGTCTGGCCCGCTTCGGCGGTGGTGGTGCCGGAAATGGTCAGATCGGACTTCGCTTCTGCGGCATTCAGAATATCGTCGGATGCCAGGGTATTGATGGTCACGGACGGCGCGGTGGTATCCACGCTGTACTCGCGGCCCGCCGAGGCGCTGTTGCCGTTCACGTTAGTGACGCTCACCTGCACGCTGGCGTCGCCATCCTTGAGGTGTACCAGATCCGCAGACGGCACGGTCCAGGTCCAGTTACCGCTGTCGTCTACTGTCGCGCTATAGATTTTGCCGTTCAGGCTGATGGTCACGGTCTGCCCGGCTTCCACGTTGGTGGTCGCACCGGACAGCACCAGATCCGCGCCCTTCTCCGCCGCGTTAATCACGTCGTCGGTAGCGATGGAATTGATGCTGATGGCAACGGTCGCCAGATCCACCGTCACGTCGTGGCTGATGGTAATCGGGTTGCCCGCCGCGCTGTCGCCGGTAACGCTGATTTTGACGGTGCCTTCCGGCCACGCGCTCACGTCGGTGGACGGGATCGCCGCACTCCAGGTACCGTCCGCCAGCACTGTAGCCGCATAGTCTTTACCGTTGACGGTGACGGTCAGCGCCGTGCCCGCCGCCATCCCGTCGCTGGAACCGGTGACGATCAGGTTCTGCGCGTGCTCGATGGTGTTGACGACATTGTCGCCCGCCACGGTATTGACGCGCAGGCCCGGCAGGTTAGCGTCAATGGCAATGTCGCGCTCGCCGGAACCGATGTTGCCGTGGCCGTTGGTGACGGTCGCCGTCACGCTCAGGCTGCCGTTGCCCAGGGCTGCCAGCACGTCAGACGGCACGTTCACGGACCAGGTCAGATCGTCCTGCACCGTTGCGGTGTACGTGTTTCCGCCGAGGGTGACGGTCACGGTATTACCCGCTTCGGCATTCGCCACGGTGCCGCTCAGAGTCTGGCCCGCTGCCACTTCCGCCGCGTTAATGACGTTATCGCCCGCCACGGTGTTGATGGTGACGGTCGGCAGCGCGGTGTCCACCAGCAGGTTCGCGGTGTTGCTCACGCTGTTGCCCACGCCGTTGGTGGCGGTCGCGTTCAGGGTGTAGTTAGCCTGGCCGAGGCCGGCCAGATCGGCGGCCGGAACCGTCAGGCTCCAGGTGCCGTCTGCCGCCGTTGTCGCCGTGTAGTTTTTACCGTTCAGGGTTACGGTCACCACGGTGCCTTCCGCAAGGTTGGCGCTGGTGCCGCTGACGTTCAGATCCTGACCTTTTTCTGCCGCGTTCAGAACGTTATCGTCGCTGATGGCGTTGAAGGCCACCGATGGCAGCCCGGTATCGACAGTCACGTCATGGCTGCCGGTGCCGGTGTTGCCCGCCGCGTCGGTGACTGACGCCGTGATGGTCACGGTGCCGTCGCTGAGGCCGGAAATCACGTTCGCCGGTACGCCCACGCTCCAGTTACCCGCCGCGTCCAGCACGGTGGTGTAGCTCTGGCCGCCAATCGTGACGGTGACCTTATCACCCGCTGCCGCGCCGGTGGCGGTACCGCTGATGATTTGCGCCTGGCCGTGTTCTGCGATGTTAATGACATCATCGCCCGCCACGGTGTTGATGGTCACCGCAGGTGCGGTGATATCTACCGCCAGGTTGTGATCCACGGACGCCGGGTTACCCGCTTTATCGCTTACCGATGCGGTGACGGTCACGCTGCCGTCGGTTAATCCTGCCAGGTCCGCCGCCGGAACGTTCAGCGTCCAGCTGCCGTCTGCGCTGACGGTTGAGGTGTAGTCTTTGCCGTTCAGCGTCACGGTCACGGTCTGGCCCGCTTCGGCGGTGCTGGTACCGGATACGGTCAGATCGGCTTTCGCCTCCGTTGCGTTCAGAATGTCGTCCGTCGCCAGGGTGTTAATGGTCACGGACGGCGCGGTCGCATCCACACTGTACTCGCGGCCCGCCGAGGCGCTGTTGCCGTTGACGTTGGTGACGCTCACCTGCACGCTGGCGTCGCCGTCTTTCAGGCCCGCCAGATCGGCTGATGGCACCGTGGCGGTCCACTTGCCGTCGGCGCCTACGGTCGCAGTGTAGCTCTTGCCGCCGAAGATGATGGTGACGGTCTGGTTTTCTTCCACATTGCTTGTGGTGCCGGAGAGCAGCAGATCCGCGCCCTTCTCGGCCGCGTTAATCACATCATCGGTGGCGATAGCGTCAATGCTGATGGCGACGCTTGCCAGATCCACCGTCACATCGTGGCTGATGGAAACCGGGTTACCCGCGCTGCTCTGGCCCGTGACGGTCACGGTGACTGTGCCTGCGTTCAGCGCGCTGACGTCTGCCGCCGGAATAGCCGCGCTCCAGGTGCCGTCGGCCAGCACGGTCGCCGGATAGGTTTTGCCATTGACGGTCACGGTGAGCGTGGTGCCTGCCGCGAGCCCGTCGCTGGAGCCGGTGATAATCAGGTTTTGAGTACGTTCGATGCTGTTGATCACGTCGTCACCCGCCACGGTATCCACGCGCAGGCCCGGCAGGTTAGCGTCTATCACGATTTCGCGCTCGCCCGTTCCGCTATTGCCCACGTCGTTGGTAACGCTGGCTGACACGGTCAGATCGCCGTTACCCAGCGCGGTCAGCACGTCGGACGGCACGTTCACGGACCAGGTGAGATCGCTCTGCACCGTTGCGGTGTAGCTGTTGCCGCCAATCGTCACAGTCACGGTGTTGCCCGCCTCAGCGTTCACCACCTTACCGCTGATGGTCTGGCCGGCTGCCAGCTCCGCCGCGTTAATAACGTCATCACCCGCGACGGTGTTGATGATAATCCCCGGCAGAACGGACTCGACGATCACGGCGTGCGACGCGCTGGTGCTGTTGCCAACGCTGTCCGTCGCCGATGCGGTGACGGTGTAAAGCGCCTCGCCCAGTTGACCTACCTCGCTAGCCGGCACGGTGGTGGTCCATTTTCCGTTGCTGTCTACCTGCGCGCTGTACGCTTTGCCGTTCAGCATCACGGTCACTACCGCGCCTGTCGCCAGGCCGGAAGCCGTACCGGAGATCGTCAGTTCCTGGGTTTTCTCGCTGTTGTTGATCACATCGTCACCGGAAACGGTGTCAATGGTCAGCACCGGCGCGGTCAGGTTCACCTCCACGCCGTGTGTGGCGCTGTTGCTGTTGCCCGCCTTATCGGTCAGCGCCGCGGTAATGGTGTAATCCCCGGCGGTGAGAGCGGTAACGTCTGCCGCAGGTACGCCCACGCTCCAGTTGCCGGAGGCGTCCAGGGTGGCGGTGTACGATTTGTTATTGAGGGTAACGGTGACCACGTCGCCCGCAGCCGCGCCGGTCACGGAACCGGTGACAATCAGGGCCTGCGCGTGCTCGACGCTGTTGATCACGTCGTCGTCGGAAACGGTGTTAATGGTCAGCTGCGGGACGGTGGTATCGACCAGCACGTCGCGATCCGCAGAGGCCGGGTTGCCCGCCTTATCAGACACGGCGGCGCTGATGGTGTAGCTACCGTCGCTAATGCCGCTCAGATCCGCGGACGGCACGGTCACGCTCCAGCTGCCGTTTGCCTGCACGGTGGTGCTGTAGTCCACGCCGTTCAGCGTCACGGTAACGGTCTGGCCCGCTTCGGCGTTGGTTACACCATTAACGACCAGATCCTGCTGCGCCTCGGCCGCATTGATGATGTTATTGTCGCTGACGATCTCGATAGACACCGTCGGCGCGGTGGCGTCCACGCTGTACTCGCGGCCTGCCGACGCGCTGTTGCCGTTCACGTTGGTGACGCTCACCTGCACGCTGGCATCGCCGTCCTTCAGGCTGCCCAAATCGGCAGACGGTACGGTCGCCGTCCAGTTGCCGCTGGCATCCACGGTCGCGGTGTACGACTTGCCGCCGAAGGTGATGGTGACGGTCTGGTTTTCTTCTACGTTGGTGGTGGAGCCTGACAGCACCAGGTCCTCGCCTTTCTCCGCCGCGTTAATCACGTCGTCGGTGGCAATCGCGTCAATGCTGATGGCGACCGCCGCCAGATCCACCGTCACGTCATGGCTGATGGACACCGGGTTGCCCGCCGCGCTATTCCCCTCGACCTTCACGGTGACCGTGCCTGCGCCGAGCGCGCTGACGTCTGCCGCCGGAATGGCCGCCGTCCAGGTGCCGTCCGCCAGCACGGTTGCGGCGTAGGTTTTGCCGTTGACGGTGACTGTTAACGCCGCGCCCGCTGCCAGGCCGTCGCTGGAGCCGGTGATAATCAGGTTCTGAGCGTGCTCAATGCTGTTGATGACATCGTCGCCCGCCACGGTATCGACGCGCAGGCCCGGCAGGTTGGCGTCAATGGTGATGTCGCGCTCGCCGGAGCCGGTGTTGCCGTGGCCGTTGGTGACGCTGGCTGACACCGTCAGATCGCCGTTACCGATGGCGGTTAAGACCGTGGACGGCACGTTGACCGACCAGCTCAGATCGTCCTGAACGGTGGCAGTATACGTATTGCCGCCGATTGAAATAGTGACAGTGTCACCGCTCGCCGCACCGCTCACTTTGCCGCTCAGAGTCTGCCCGGTAGCCACTTCCGCTGCGTTAATGACATCGTCCGTGGCAACAGGGTTGATGGACACCTGCGGCAGCGCGCTGTCGACCAGCACGTCATGGCTGGCGCTTGCGCTGTTGCCCGCCGCGTCGGTCACTGCTGCCGTCACGGCATAGTTCGCTTCGCCCAGCGCAGCAACGTTTGCCGCCGGAACGGTGACGCTCCAGCTGCCGCTGGCGTCGGTAGTAGCGGTGTAATTGATGCCGTTCAGGGTCACCGTAATGGTGGTACCCTCAGGCTGGTTGCTGGTACCGGACACCTGCAGATCCTGGCCCTTCTCGACGGCGTTAATCACGTCGTCAGCCGCCAGGGTATTGATGGCAATGACCGGCGCGGTCAGGGAGACGTCAAACTCGTGCGTCGCGTTGGTGCTGTTACCGGCTTTATCGGTGAGGGTCGCGGAAATCGTCTGGTCGCCGTTTGTCAGCGCGCCCACGTCCGTCGCCGGAACGCCCACGCTCCAGCTTCCGGACGCGTCCAGCATGGCGGTGTAGTCTTTGCCGTTCAGGGTGACGGTAATCACGTCGCCCGCCTGCGCGCCCGTCACCTTACCGGAGACGATCAGCGCCTGGCCGTGCTCGGCAATATTCACGATGTCGTCGCCCGCAACGATGTTAAAGCTAATCTGCGGTACGGTGGTATCCACCAACACGGAAGCATCCGCGCTGGCCGGGTTGCCGGCTTTATCGGAAACGGAAGCGGTGACCGTGGCGCTGCCGTCGGAAATACCCACCAGATCGGCTGCCGGAACGTCCAGCGTCCAGCTGCCGTCCGCCTGAACCTGCGCGCTGTACTGCTTGCCGTTGAAGTTCACGGTGACCGTCTGGCCCACCTCGGCAGTAGAGGTCCCGCTCAGGGTCAGATCCTGCGCCGCCTCTGCCGCGTTCAGCATGTTATCGCCGCTGATGGTGTTAATCGTGACCGTCGGCGCGGCGGTATCGACGCTGAATTCCTGCGCCGAAGACGCCGCGTTGCCGTTGACGTTAGTGACGCTCACCTGCACGCTGGCGTCGCCGTCTTTCAGTCCGCTCAGATCGGCTGCCGGAACGGTGTACGTCCAGTCGCCGTTGGCATCCACCATCGTGGTATAGGTTTTACCCGCGAAGGTGATGGTTACGGTCTGACCCGCTTCAACGTTGGACGTGGAGCCGGAAAGCACCAGGTCCTGGCCTTTTTCCGCCGCGTTGAGCACGTTATCGTCGGTCACGCTGCTGATGGTGATGGCGACAGGCGCGAGATCGACGTCCACGACGGTGCCGATGGTCACCGGGTTGCCGGAGGCATCCTTTGCGCTGGCGCTGATGGTGAGCGAACCGTCCGCCCACTGGGACACGTCCGCTGCTGGTACCGCGGCCTTCCAGGTGCCGTCCGCCAGCACGGTGGCGGAATAGGCATTGCCGTTGATGGTCACGGTCACTGTGCTGCCCGCCGCCAGATCGGTGCTGGTGCCGGACACAATCAGGTTCTGAGCGTGTTCAATCACGTTGATCACGTCGTCACCTGCGACGGTATCAATACGCAGTCCCGGCAGCTGGGCGTCGATGGTGAAGTCCAGCGAAGACGAACCGGTATTGCCGTGCGCGTTGGTAACGCTGGCGGATACGGTCAAATCGCCGTTGCCAAGCGCGGTTAGCTGGCTCTGGGTTAACGGCAGGCTCCAGGAGAGATCGTCCTGCACGGTTGCAGTGTATGTCTGGCCGCCAAGAGTAATCGTGACAGTGTCACCTGGCGCCGCATTCGTCACCTTGCCGGTCAGGGTTTGCCCTGCAGCCACTTCCGCCGCGTTAACGACATTGTCACCCGCCAGCGCGTCGATCGTTACAACCGGCAGCGAGCTGTCCACCAGCACGTCGTGTGAGGTTGAGGCGCTGTTGCCCACGCTATCGGTGACGCTCGCCGTCACGGTGTAATTCGCTTCGCCCAGCGCGCTGACCGCGGCCGCAGGCACGGTCACGCTCCAGTTGCCGCTGGCGTCAGCGGTGGCCGTATAGTGGATACCGTTCAGGGTCACGGTAATGGTCGTGCCTTCCGGCTGGTTGCTGGAGCCGGAGATCTGCAGATCTTCGCCTTTCTCCGTCGCATTGATCACATCGTCCGCCGCCAGCGTGTTAATGCCGATAGCTGGCGTCACGGTATTCACCACCACGTCCAGTGAGCTGCTGCCGGTATTTCCGGACTGGTCGGTCACGGAGACGTTAATGGTCCAGGTGCCGTCCGCCAGCCCCTGCACGACGGACGCGGGCAGGCCGAGGCTCCAGTTGCCCGCCGCGTCCACCACGGTGGTGTAATCCACGCTGTTAATGGTGACAGTCACAAGATCGCCCGCTGCCGCGCCGGTGACGGAGCCGCTCAGGATCTGCGCCTGTGAATGGGCGAGCTGGTTTACGGTGTTGGTGGCGGTGACAAACTCGTTAATGGTTACCTGCGGTACGGTTGCGTCCACCAGACCCACGCGATCGGCGCTGCTGGTGTTGCCCGCCACGTCGCTGACGGTTGCCTTCACGGTAACAATGCCGTCTGCCAGCGCGCCCACGTCGACCGCGGGCACGCTCAGTTGCCAGGTTCCGTCCGCCTGGACGGTGGTCTGATAGTTTTTGCCGTTCAGCGTCACGGTGACCGTCTGGCCAGGTTCCGCCGTGCTGCTGCCGCTTAACGCTAAATCCTGCTGCGCTTCCGCCGCGTTGATAATGTTGTCGTCGGTCAGGTTATCGAGCGTAATCGCCGGAGGCTGCGTATCCACCGTGACCACGCGCGCGGCGTCCGCGCTGTTGCCGCTGATGTTAGTGACGCTGACGCTCACCTGCGCGCGCCCGTCAATCAGCGTTTCCATGGCGCTGGCGGGCACGGTCAGGCTCCAGGAGCCATCCTGCTGCACCTGCGCGGTAAAGGTCTGGTCGGCAAATTTCACCACCACGGTTTGCCCCGCCTCCACGCCCTGCGTCTGGCCGGAAAGGGTTAAATCACTGCCTTTTTCAGCCGCATTCAGCAGGTCATCGCCGGAGACGGTATCAATGGTGACCGCCACGGCGTTGAGATCGAGTTCAATCGGGTGTTCAGCCGCAACGGTATTGCCCCAGGCATCTTTTGCGCTGACGCTAACCGTCACCTCTCCCGCCGTCCAGGCCTGCAGGTCCGCAGCAGGAACACCAATGCTCCAGCCGCCGCTGGCAGTAACCACGGCGTTATATTCGACGTTGTTAATGGTGACGACGATCGTCGTGCCCGCGGCCAGGTGGGTGCTGGAGCCGGTAACGCTCAAATCCTGCTGCTGCTCGATGGCGTTGATAACGTCATCGCCGGAAATGGTGTTTACGCGCAGCCCCGGCAGTTCCGCGTTGATATTGATATCGCGCTCGCCGGTGCCGGTATTACCGTGCGAATTGGTCACCGATGCGGTGAAGGTTAAATCACCGTCGCCAAACGCCTGAAGATCCGCTGACGGGATTTTCACGCTCCAGGTCAGATCGCTGCCCACCGTGGCGCTGTAGCTCTTGCCGCCCACGGTAACAGACACCGTATCGCCCGCCGCCGCGCCGGTAACGCGGCCGCTGAGGGTTTGGTCCACGCCCGCTTCGGCGTTATTGACCAGGTTGTCGCCCGCAAAGGTGTTGATAATAACCTGCGGAAGCACGGTATCCACCAGCAGCGTCGCCCCGGCAGAGCCGCTGTTGCCCACGCTGTCGGTGCCGCTGACGCTGACGGTGTAAAGGGTGTTCGCCAGATTCAGGACGTCGGACACCGGCACCTGGACCGCCCAGATACCGTTTTCGACGGTAGCGTGATAGTTGACGTTGTTCAGCGTCACGGTGACGGCGCTGCCGTCCGGCAGGTTGCTGGTTCCGGTCAGGCTCAGCGGCTGCATCGCCTCCCGGGCATTCAGCACGTTGTCCTGGCTGATGGCGTCAATCGTGAATTCCGGGGGGTTGCCGCTCAGCGAAATGCCGTGCGTGGCGCTACCGGTATTCCCCGCCGCATCAGTGACGGAGACGGCAATGGTGTGGTTGCCCTCACCCAGCGCGCCGATGACGGAGGCAGGAACGCCCACGCTCCAGCTGCCGTCTGCCTGTACTACGCCGGTGAAGGTCTGGCCGCCAACGGTCACGGTGACGACATCCCCTGCCGCCGCGCCGCTCGCCTGCCCGGAAATAATCTGCGCCTGGCCCTGCTCGCCGGTGTTCAGAATGTCGTCACCCGCGACAGTATTGATGGTGACGACCGGCGCGGTGGTATCCACCGTGAAATCTGCGGTCACGGACGAGCCGTTGCCCGCTTTGTCACTGACGTTCACCGTCAGGGTGTGGTTTCCCTCATTAAGGGCCTGCACCTCGCTGGCCGCCAGCGTGACGGACCAGGAGCCGTCGCTGCCCACCGTGGCGTTATAATTTTTGCCGTTCAGCGTCACCGTCACTATCTGCCCGGCTTCCGCGTTGGTTTTACCACTCAGCGTCAGCGGCTGGTTGTGCTCGGCGGCATTAATGATGTTGTCCTGCGCGAGCGTATCGACGGAGAGGGTTGGCGCGGCGGTATCCACGCCAATCGTCTGGCTTCCGCTCACGGTATTCCCCGCCGCGTCTTTGCCGCTGACGTTGACCGTCCAGGTGCCGTCGCCGAGCGCCTGCGCGTCTGCCGCAGGCACGTTAACGCGCCACGCGCCGTCTGCCCCCACCTGAGCGGTGTAGGTTTTACCGTTCAGCGTCACGGAGACGTCGGTTCCCTCAGCCAGATGCTGGCTGCTACCGGAGAGCGTAAAGCCTGCGGACTGCTCGCTGGCGTTAATCACGTTGTCCCCCGCCGTTGTTGCCAGCGTAAGCGTGGCCTCGGCCGTAGAGACGGTGACGGTGATGCTGCCCGCAGAGGTGGTTTTACTGCCGTCGATCTGCACCACCGACCAGGTGTGCTCTCCGTCGGCCTGGGTCGGAAGTTTTACCGTCCAGGTACCGTCTTTACTGACCATCGCGCTGGCGATGGTGCTACCGCTGCCGTCTTTAATCTGGATGGTCGCGCCCGGCTGACCGGTACCGCTAAAGGTCGGCGCGTTGTCGTCCGTGATCGCGTTTGCGCTCAGTACTCCCTGCTTGTCGCCCACCTTGTCCGACAGCAAAAAGGTCGGCGTGGCGCTTTCTACTTCCTTCGTATTATCAATAACTTTGGTTTTTGTTTCGCCATCTCCGCCGTGGGCCAGCAGGGCGCCAATAGCACCACCGCCTAATGCCGCCCCTGCAATCCAGCCCCACGGCGCATCGCTCAGGACGCTTCCCTGCTCCAGGAAGGGTTCAATGCTGCTAATGGGTGTGGCCTGCGCGGATAATTCAGTGACGGCAACGCCTGACGCTTCACCGGCATCGGCAAAAGAGATATGAGACAGCTCCTGCCCGTCGTTGAACACCAGCTCTGACTGATGTTGGGTGTCAGGATCTTCGACAAAATAGTTATTGCAGCGAATAACGCTGCCGTCCTTCATATAAATGAGAAGGTCTTTACCCTGGCGGACATAACGCACCACGTCCTGAGCAGAGCCCTGAATTTCAATCACGCTCGGCGATGAAATTGACACCGACAGATTTCCTTCGCCGGTTAATTTCGTTTTCTCCGCCGTTTTACGAATGATGACATCAACAACCTTTACGTTACTCATATTCTTCTCCTTGCAGGTGTACGGATTCCTGTGGATATGTCCACCAGACGGATGTAGCTATCCCTGGGAAAAAACACCCATTATTTTCAGACTTATTTCGCGCAGCTATGCGTGGCTTTTGTTAACTCAAATCGGGTAATTTTGCGGCAGCGTTTTTCTCTATTCCAATAAGCGGCATTAAATTATCAACCGCGGAAGCATAATTAATTGCCGAACTCCAGCCATCATACTCGGCAATTATTTTCGCCGACGTGGCCTGCCAGACATCCTGCTCAACGCTGAGCAAATCATTAATGCTCCGCTTGCTCAGGGTGTATTCATTTTTATAAACCTCGCGGGCCCGCAGCGCGTTTTCCAGCTGCCGCTTCCCGGCCTCCATTCTTCCCCGTGCGCCGGTCCAGTCAGCCTGTGCGACGGAGGCCTTTTGCAGAACGTCGAAACGCGCCTGATCGACCTGAGAGGATGCCATCGCCCGTGCGCCTTCAGCCTGCCGCACGCGTGCGGATACCGCGCCGCCCTGATAAAGCGGTGCGTCAATATTGAGCTGGATCTGGTCGTCCCAGTAGGAACGGTTGTCCGATTCGTAACGCGTGCGTCCCCCTTTCAGGCTCAGGGTTGGCCAGTGCTGGGACTTCGCCGTTTCAACGCCATACTGGGCAGAACGTTCCATGTTTTGCGCAGCCATTACCGCCGGTATCAACGAATAATCAATGCGGTTGAGCGAATCCGGCTCAACCGCAAGGTTTGCGGGTACCGGCGAATAGTTATCCGCCTGCATCCCGGTTAATACCGCGAGCCGCGCGCGGGCGCTGTTCAACGCGGCGTTATACTGCGCCACCGTCGCCTGCATGCCGGCAATCCGCGTGCGGGTCTGGAGCTCATCGGAGGTGGAACTCACGCCCGCATCGGCGCGCAGTTTGGCCAGCTGCTCCACGTTTTTCAGCGCCTGAACGTTATCTTTTGCCGCCTGTAACAGGTCTGAATAGCGTTTAACCTCCACGTAGCCGAGCGCCGTTTTTTCCGCCACATCAGAAAGTGTGCTCATGAGCTGATAGCGGTAGCTATCGCGCCGGGCGGAAGACTGGCTGATGCTGTTGTTGGTCTTGCCAAAATCGTATATCAGCTGGGTAAGGCTCAGCCCCCAGGCCGCAGAATTCTTCAGCGAACCGCTGGAATCGGTGGTCTGGCTGTGCCCCGTGCTCCCGTTTAAGGCTATTTGCGGCATCCAGCCGCTGCGCGCCTCATCTATTTGTGCCTGACCAATACCTAACTGCGCGGCCTGCTGGCTAACAGAGGGGTCGCGGTCGATAGCAAAAAGGATACTTTCTTTTAAGGTTGTCGTTGCCACCGGGGCAATACCCACCTGGCGACTATTGGCGTAAGCCGTATTAATGGCTAATGAAATTAATGCCAGCGCAGCTATAAATTGGCGTGACACAGGCTTGTGCAATATCGTCATTTTTATCTCCCTGACTCTGAGTGATACTCAAAACAATTACCCAAAAAGAGGTATAGATAATTAGACAAATATCTTTTTCGCTCCCTCACTGAATTTCAGGTAAAACGTCCCATACCCATTTCCATTGGAGATGAGAAGCGCCTTCGTCTTATTAAAAATAAGAATTTACTTATTTCTTAAGTTGATTTGCAGCATAACAAAATGTGGTATAGGCCACTACACCCGTAATGTTAATATGGTGTTACAAACAAGAAAAAACATGGGGTTTCTGGACAAAACTCCGAAAATGGCCTTTCAAATGAAACACCCAAACCCTCTGTTATTTAAGGAAAATTCTTAATCTCCTCTGCGTACATTTTTGCGTTAATTTCTTGGCGGGTCAGACACAAAGATTTTCAAAGAAGTGTCAATTTAAGTAACCAACACACTTATGTTGACATTAAATTCCATTAAAAAACTAATGTAAGCAATTAAATGCTATTTATATTGTTTTTATCAGAACATTAATCCCATTAAGGGGTGCGCACTGGTTACATAATCCAAATAATTAATAAAAACAAAACAGTAACACTCTGGTTAACATTCAGAACGGCTTAATGATATCTGTTTAATATAATTTCAATAATCACCTATCTAAACGATTTCTCTCGTCGTCATTGCGATTCCATTCTCACCCTTCCCTCTGCTTTAAAATGCTGTATTATGCAAACTATTGCGACATTTTGCAGGATTACTGCCATGCACAAAACCGCACGTCAGCGCTATGTCCTTGATATTCTCAGTGAACAAGGTCAGGCCAGCATCACCGAACTGGCAGAAAAGCTGCAGGTTTCAGCGGATACTATTCGTCGGGATCTAACCGATCTGGAAAATCAGGGCCTTGCCCAGAAGAATCACGGCGGGGCAATTGCACTCAATCTTTCGGCCATGAATCGTCAGGGCCGCAATACCCTGCTGCCGGAAACCAAGCAGCGCCTCGGGAAACGGGTTGCGCAGGCGGTTCCGCCGGGTTCCACCCTGTTTCTGGATGCCGGCAGCACGGTGATGGCCGTGGCCACTTTTCTACAGGGGCCTCACACCGTGATCACTACCTCGCTGGATATCGCCCAGCATTTTAGTGACCGGGAGGACATAGAGCTTGTTCTGCTCGGCGGAAACTGGGACCGGAAGCAGCGCCTGTTTGCCGGAAGCGCCACCTTGTCCCTGCTGTCCCGCTATCGGGCAGATATCGCCATTCTTGGGGCGTGCGCCCTTCATGCCGAACTCGGTTTGAGCGCCGGTAAAGAAGCGGATGCCGAGGTAAAACGCGCGATGCTCGACGCCAGCCATGCTGGCTGGATTGTCGCCGATCACCTGAAGGTTAACCGCTGCGAACCGTATCTGGTCTCCGGGTTAACCGACATTCATCAACTCTTTTTAGATCGTCCCTGGCCTGAGCTTGGGGACCCAGGCGCATTGCAGGTCACGGTGTGCGCGAATTAACGTGGAGAAGGTCATGAGTAAAGTTCAAACAATCAACATTGCGCTGATCGGGTATGGATTTGTGGGGAAAACGTTCCATGCCCCGCTGATCCAGTCCGTGGACGGGCTTAAGCTGGCGGTGGTCTCTTCCCGTGATGAAGAGAAGGTTAAACGCGATCTGCCGGACGTACAGGTGGTGGCGACGCCGGAAGAGGCCATTCAGCATCCCGATATCGACCTGGTGGTGATTGCCTCTCCTAACGCCACCCACGCGCCGCTGGCGACGCTGGCCCTGAACTCGGGTAAACACGTGGTCGTGGATAAGCCTTTCACCCTTGATATGCAGGAAGCCCGGGACCTGATTGCCCTGGCGGATGAAAAGCAGCTTCTGCTCTCCGTTTTCCACAACCGTCGCTGGGACAGCGATTTCCTCGGCATTAAGCAAATTATCGAGCAGGGTACGCTCGGCAAGGTTAAGCATCTGGAGTCGCATATTGACCGCTTCCGCCCGGAAGTGCGCGTGCGCTGGCGCGAGCAGAACGTGCCCGGCAGCGGCCTGTGGTTTGACCTGGGGCCGCACCTGATCGACCAGACGCTTCAGCTGTTTGGCCTGCCAGAGTCTGTGCAGGGAAATATCGCAACGCTGCGCGACGGCGCAGAGGTTAACGACTGGGCGCACGTGGTCTTAAATTACCCGGAACATAAGGTGGTTCTGCACGCCAGCATGCTGGTGGCTGGCGGTACGGCGCGCTTTACCGTCCACGGCGATAAAGGCAGCGTGGTGAAAGCCAGAATCGACCAGCAGGAAGCGCAGCTGCTTGCTGGCGTGCTCCCCGGCAGCGACGCCTGGGGTGAAGACGACGACAGCCTGGTGTTCTTTGGGGCTGACGGCGAACCGCAGACGATCCCGACCACGAAAGGCGATCAGCGCCAGTACTACGTCAACGTACGTGATGCACTGCTCGGGAAAATCACCAATCCTGTCCATCCTGTCGAGGCGTTAGCGGTCATGGCTGTTCTGGAAGCGGCGGTGATATCGTCAGAGACGGGGTCAACGCAGACGCTGGCGTTAACTGATGAAGAGCGTGCGCAGCTGGGTTAAAAAACACGCCGGGTGACGCGTAGCGATCCCGGCCTACGATTCAGAGCCGTTTGTAGGCCCGTGCAAGCGAAGCGCCGCCGGGCAAGAAAGGCGGCGACAATGTTTCAGCACTACTGACGCTTTTTCGGCATCATGCGCAGAAGAGTATTATCTTTCCAGAAATAGTGATGCATCAGCGCCGCCGCCGCGTGCAGACCAATCACGAAATAGCCCAGGTTTGCCAGCGTCTCATGCCACTCCTTCAGCACATCCACCAGGTCAAAATTCCCCTCCGCCGCGTGCGGCATCGCCAGACCGAAGGCGAACCAGTCGTTTCCGCGGTTATACATCATCACAATGCCAATCAGCGGCAGCGCAATAAACAGCAGATAGACAATCAGATGCCCAAGGTGAGACATACCGGTGATCATCGCTTTGGGTTTCGGCTGAATGGGCGGTGCGGGAAACTTGAGGCGGATCAGCAATCGCGCCACCATCAGCACCAGAACCGAGATCCCGCAGGAGACGTGGATCATGTTTATAAGCGGACGGTCAGTACGCGGGAAAAAGCCTCTGAATTCCATCGCGCTGTATGCGACGACGATTAACAAAAACACCAGCCAGTGAATCGTGATTTGCAGGCTTGTATATTTAGTGCGCATGGGATTTCCTGAAAAAAAACAGTCACCGCGCCAACATAATCTCCTTTCCTTAAAAATTCATTAACTTTTCTGTATGGTTTTTCAAATACTTCCCGTCGTATGAAGTATCTTCAATTGCCGCCCTGCCCGTGATGGTCTAAGCCTGGATGAGTTCAAACTGTCGTATCGACACGTTCACAGGAGAACATCATGAGTAAAATTGGCATTAACGGATTTGGACGCATTGGACGCCTTGTGCTGCGCCGCCTTCTTGAAACCCAGGACAGCAATACCGTCGTCGCCATCAACGACCTTACCTCCCCGAAAGTCCTGGCCTACCTGCTCAGGCATGATTCCAACTACGGTGGCTTCCCGTGGAGCGTGGACTTCACCGAGGATGCGCTGATCGTCGACGGTAAAACCATCGCGGTGTACGCCGAAAAAGAGGCAAAGCACATTCCGTGGAAAGCCGCGGGCGTGGATATCGTCGTGGAGTGCACCGGCTTTTATACCTCAGAAGAGAAATCGCGGGCGCACCTGGACGCCGGAGCGAAGAAAGTGCTGATCTCGGCACCTGCGGGTGAGATGAAAACCATCGTCTACAGCGTGAATGACGACACCATTGACGCCAGCGATACCATTATTTCCGTCGCGTCCTGCACCACCAACTGCCTCGCTCCGCTGGCAAAAGCCCTGAACGACGCGTTTGAAATTAAAGTGGGCACTATGACCACCATTCATGCCTACACCGGCACCCAGGCGCTGGTGGATGGGCCGCGCGGGAAAGATCTTCGCGCCTCGCGGGCGGCGGCAGAAAATATTATTCCGCATACCACCGGTGCGGCGAAAGCCATCGGTCTGGTGATCCCCGCGCTCAGCGGCAAACTGAAAGGCCACGCCCAGCGCGTGCCGGTGAAAACCGGCTCCGTTACCGAGCTGGTAGCGATTCTGGGTAAAAAGGTGACGGTCGAGGAGATCAACGCCGCGCTGAAAAAGGCGACCCAGGGGAATAAATCGTTTGGGTATACGGATGAGGAGATTGTCTCGTCCGATGTGGTTGGCTCGCACTATGGTTCGGTCTTCGACGCCACGCAGACGGAAGTGTCAGAAGCGGGAGATCTGCAGCTGGTGAAAGCCGTGGCCTGGTATGACAACGAATATGGTTTTGTGACCCAGCTGGTGCGCACGCTGGATAAGTTTGCGGCGCTGTGATTTTCCAACCCTACCCCTCATCCTAACCCTCTCCCCAAAGGGGCGAGGGGATTGTTCCGTGCTCAGATTATTTTACGTGCGCCCTTCAGGACCGGGTCCTGTTGTAACCGTCTCCATGCGGCGGTGACGACCTCTGGGAACTCAACGTGAGCGATATAATCACGCCCGGCCGGGCCATAGCCGTTAACGTCATCATACAGCCGCGGCAGTTCACCCAGAATCAGTGAAAGATAGCGATCAACGGGCCACAGCCCGGCGGTGTCCTCGCTAAATTCCACGCCCTCTTTTCCGTTTTGCAGCATCGGCGTAAATCCGGGATGGCCTATCCACTGCGGTGGCGCGGGCTCATCGCGGCACACGCGGTCAAAGGTTGCCATCGTGCGGCGCTGCATCGTCGGGTCCTGCACCACCAGCACCCGCCCGCTTGTCCGCTGGCGTTGCTTCAGCATGTTCCAGCTAAAACGCGCGTTCTCACCGCAGTTAGTGGAGCGATCTTCAATCCACACGCGCTCATCGGGGATCTGCCAGAACTCCCGCGCAACGTCGGCAAGAATGCTTGCTTCCGCCCGCCCCGCGACCGATAGAGTGTGATAACGCGGGTGTTTGCGGATCGCTTCATATAAAAACGTGGTCGAATGGCCGATGCCGCCGCTGATCAGAAGCGGCACGTTTTTCTGAGAGGCAATACGGCAGGCCGCGTCAATGGTCGGGATCACCGCGTTGCCAGCCAGAATCACCACATCGACCGCCGGGGGCTGACGGGTCTCGCTCAGGTCGTCCTGCGCCAGCCATGCGCCGACAGTATTGATGGCCGCCAGCGTGGCATCCGCCAGAATGGGAAAATGGGGCTGAACCATGGTCAACTCCTCATGTTGTTGAATCGCCGAATTTATCGTTTTTCTGAAATAACCAGAAACATCCAAATATCATCAGGTTGCACCTGCCTATTATGCTTTTGATTTCCAGCCTTACAAAACATTGTATTGTACAGACGTCATGGAAAAGCACCCAACGCTGCTTATTTCGCCGTGATCTGACCAGTTTCCACCCCCCTGCTCTTGCCAAATACAACATCCAACCCTAAGTTGCTTAACAATTTGACAACCTTTTTCATCATCACGGGTTGCACCTGAAGCGCGCCAGGTGACACCTCATACATCATCAACGTGGCGGGGTTTCAGGTCATGACAGAACATGAAAGTACGACGACGGTATTACGAAAAAATAAGAAGGTGTTAATCGCCAGCCTTACCGGGAGCGCCATTGAATGGTTTGACTATTTTCTCTACGGTACGGCGGCCGCGCTGGTCTTTAATAAGATCTTTTTCCCGATGGTCGATCCGGTGATCGGACTCATTCTCTCGTATCTCTCTTTCTCATTAACCTTTTTTATCCGTCCGATTGGCGGGGTACTTTTCGCCCATATCGGCGACCGCATTGGCCGTAAAAAAACCCTTGTACTTACCCTCTCTTTGATGGGAGGTGCAACCGTCATGATCGGCCTGCTCCCAACGTATGACATGATTGGCCTGTGGGCGCCCGCTCTGCTGATCCTGATGCGTATTATTCAGGGGATGGGCATAGGCGGTGAATGGGGCGGCGCGCTGTTGCTGGCCTACGAATACGCGCCCGAAAAACGTAAAGGCTTCTTCGGCAGCATTCCACAGGCGGGCGTGACCATCGGCATGCTGATGGCGACCTTCATCGTTTCGCTGATGACGCTTTTCAGTGAGGAAGATTTCCTCTCCTGGGGCTGGCGCATCCCGTTCCTGCTGAGTTCGGTTCTGGTATTGCTTGGCCTGTGGATCCGCAAAGATATCGATGAAACGCCTGATTTTAAGAAAGTCAAAGCGTCCGGTCAGGTGGCTAAGGCTCCCCTGCGCGATACGCTGAAGCACCACTGGCGTGAAGTGCTGATTGCCGCCGGTCTCAAAGTCGTGGAAACCGCGCCGTTCTATATTTTCTCTACGTTTGTGGTGAGCTACGCCACCAGCACGCTGACCTATCAAAAATCGCAGGCGCTGGAGGCCGTGACGCTGGGAGCCCTGGTGGCTACGATAATGATTCCGTTAATGGGGCTGCTCTCGGATAAAATTGGCCGTCAGCGTATGTATGCCACAAGCGTCTTTATCCTCGGTTTGTTTATCGTGCCGTGGTTTATGTTGCTCAATACCGGTACAACCTGGGGCATCGTGCTCGCAACGGTCATCGCCTTTGGCGTGCTGTGGGCACCGGTAACGGCGGTACTCGGCACGCTGTGCTCTGAAATCTTTAGCGCAAACGTACGCTACACCGGCATTACCCTCGGTTATCAGCTCGGTGCCGCGCTGGCTGGCGGTACTGCCCCGCTGATTGCCACCGGCCTGCTGGCAAAATATGACGGCGACTGGGTTCCGGTGGCCTGGTATCTTGCCGTCACGGTGGTCATCTCCTTAATCGCGATCTTCTGCGCCAGCCGCGTCAAGCGTGCAACACTCATCCAGGCGCAGCCCGAACGTCTCTGACCTTTCCCGGCCCGTCCCCCGGGCCGCTCTTTTTACTTAAATTTTTCTTCTACATTTGATTAACATGCGTAAATCATATTCACTTGAATTATCATTTGCGGCAGACGTAGAATCGCCAGCCCGCTAATTATTCAATTATTTCTAAGGTAATGACGTTATGCGCCTGCCCGAACGCGACCCTTATGCTCCTCGCGAGTGGCAGCCACATGAGAAACCCGCCCTGCTGGGTTCACCTTCCACCCCGGAGCACAGTACGCCAAAACGCGTCGCCTACGGCGTCGTTGGCCTGCTGGTATGTCTGACGGGGGCGCTGGGAAATGCGGTGGTGACCGCCAACCTGCAAAACCTGCAGGGAACCTTCGGGGCCTGGTCGACCGAAATCGCCTGGCTACCCGCGGTCTATGTGATGACCAACATCTCCATCAACCTGCTGCTGGTCAAATTCCGCCAGCAGTACGGCCTGCGCGCCTTTACGGAAGGTTTTCTGGTGCTGTACGTACTGGTCACCTTTTTCCACCTGTTCGTTAACGATCTCAGCTCGGCGCTGATGGTGCGCGCCGCGCACGGGATGGTGGCCGCGGCGCTCAGCTCGCTGGGGATTTATTATCAAATACAAGCCTGGCCTGCGAAGCACCGCCTGAAGGCGCTCACCATCGGCATCACCGGATCGTCGCTCGCTATTCCGCTGGCGCGTCTCTTTTCCACCGAACTGCTGCAGCTGGACGAATGGCGTGGGCTCTATTTCTTCGAGCTCGGGCTGGCGCTGATCTCCCTTGCCTGCGTGATAGCCTTAAAGCTGCCGCCGGGGGATCGGCGCAAGGTCTTTGAGAAGAAAGACTTCATCACCTTCTTTTTACTGGCTCCTGGTATGGCCCTGCTCTGCGCCGTGCTCTCGTTAGGCCGCCTTGAATGGTGGTTCGAGGCGCCGTGGATCGGCTGGTCGCTGGCGCTATCGCTGGTGCTCATTGTTTCCGCCATCGTGTTTGAACATAACCGCAGCAACCCGCTGCTGAACACCCGCTGGCTGTCGAGCGGCAGCATCGTCCGTCTGGGGCTCATTATGCTGCTGATCCGCATCGTGCTGGCGGAGCAAAACACCGGCGTCATCGGCTGGCTGCAGTACGTGGGGTTGCAGAACGAGCAGATGACCCACCTGGCGTGGTCCATTTTCGCCGGGATCGTCTGCGGGATCGTCACCAGCTGTCTCACCATCAAGCCGACGAAACTTGCGTGGCCAATCATCACCTCTCTGGCGCTGATGATTGTTGCCTCGCTGCTGGACAGCCAATCCAACAACCTGACCCGCCCGGATCAGCTGATGCTAAGCCAGTTCCTGCTTGGCTTCGGCAGCGCCTTCTTCCTGGCACCCGCCATGCTGGCCGCCATTGGCGGGGTGATCGCCGACCCGCGTAACCTGGTCAGCTTCTCGGTGATGTTCGGTATGAGCCAGAACCTCGGTGGCCTGCTGGGATCAGCGATTCTCGGCACCTTCCAGACCTGGCGCGAGAAGTACCACTCCAGCCTGCTGGCGGATCAGCTCACCACGCTCAACCCGCTGGTCAACGAGCGAATTCAGCTATATACCCAGATGTATAAAAGCCTGATTGGCGACAGTTCGCTGCTGGGAACGCAGGCCATTACCCAGCTACAGACGGTGACCACCCTTGAGGCAAACATTCTGGCTTACAACGATACTTATCTTCTGACGGCGAGCATTGCCGCCGCCACGCTGGTCTGGATTTTATGGCGCTTGCTGCGCCTGCGCATCACTGCCCGTATGGCGCTGAAGAACGCCACCGGCAACAAATAATTGAATTATTTCTGGAGAATTTATGAGTCAGCAGGATGCCGCCAAAGAGCAGGCCAACACCCGCAAAAATGTGCGCATTGTGTCCGTTTTTACCGCCGCCGCCATCGGTATAGTCGGCGTACTGGTGATCCTTTATGCATGGCAGCTGCCGCCGTTTACCCGCCACGCGCAGTTTACTGACAACGCCTACGTGCGCGGCCAGACGACGTTCATCAGCCCCCAGGTTAACGGCTATATCACCGAGGTGAAGGTTCAGGACTTTGTGCAGGTCAAAAAAGGTGACCTGCTGTTGCAGATCGACGACCGAATCTATCGTCAGCGCGTCCATCAGGCCGAGGCACAGCTGGCGATGAAAATTGCAGCCCTGAATAACAACCTACAGCAGCGTAAAAGCGCCGAAGCGACCATCGCCAAAAATGACGCCGCGCTGAAAAATGCCCGCGCCCAGAGCCTGAAAACCCAGGCGGATCTAAAGCGCGTGAAGGATCTGACGGCAGACGGATCGCTTTCCATTCGCGAACGTGATGCCGCGCTGGCCAGCGCCGCCAAGGGCAGCGCCGACATCGACCAGGCGAAAGCCACGCTTGAGATGTCGCGTCAGGATCTGCAGACGGTGATTGTGAACCGCGGCGCGCTGGAGGCGGATGTTGAAAACGCCAAAGCGGCGCTGGAGCTGGCGCAGATTGACCTGCAAAACACCCGCATTATCGCCCCGCGCGACGGCCAGCTCGGTCAGATTGCCGTGCGTCTCGGGGCGTATGTAACCGCCGGAACGCACCTCACTACCCTTGTGCCGCCTCAGCACTGGGTGATCGCCAACATCAAAGAGACCCAGCTGGCGGAGCTGCGCGTCGGCCAGCCAGTGAAATTCACCGTCGATGCCTTAAACAACAAGGCGTATCAGGGCCGCGTGGAGAGCATCTCCCCGGCGACCGGGGTTGAATTCAGCGCCATCACGCCAGACAACGCTACCGGCAACTTTGTAAAAATCGCCCAGCGTATTCCGGTGCGTATTGAGGTGCTGGGTGAAGAAGATGCGTACAAACTGCTGCGTCCGGGTATGTCGGTACAGGTGACGATTGATACGCGGGAGGCGAAGCAATGACTCTTCGCCCGATAGCCGGTCTGGTGCTGGCGGTCATGCTGGCCGGATGCCAGTCCGTCGATGTCAAACCGGCGCAGCCGACGCTGCAAATTCCTGCCCAGTGGCGTGCTGACGCCGGTCCTGCCAGCCCGACGGAGCAGCTCTGGTGGCGTAATTTTCATGACAACAACCTCAACCGCTACGTGGATCAGGCGCTTAAGAACAACAGCGACGTGCTGATCGCCCGCGAACGAATTAACGAGTATCAGGCGCGGGTCTTTGCTGCCGACGGCAGCCTGTTTCCGTCCCTTGACGCGGGCGTAACGGGGACGCGCGCCCGGTCGCAATCCGCCGCGACCGGGCTGCCGGTCTACGGCACACTGTACAGAGGCAGCCTAACGGCGAGCTATGACGTTGATATTTGGGGCGTCAACCGCAGCACAGCCAATGCCGCCGAAGCCTCGCTGGCAGCGCAAAAAGCCGCCGCTGCCGCCGCGGATCTCACCGTCGCGTCGTCCGTTGCCTCCGGGTACGTCACCCTGCTCTCGCTTGACGAACAGCTGCGCGTGACCGAATCCACGCTGAAATCGCGCGAGGAGGCGTTTAAGCTCGCCAAACGCCAGCTTGAGACGGGCTACAGCTCTCGCCTGGAGCTGATGCAGTCGGATTCCGAGCTTCGCTCAACGCGGGCGCAGGTGCCCGTGCTGCGGCATCAGATAGCGCAACAGGAGAATGCCCTGAGCCTGCTGCTGGGAAGCAATCCCGGCGCGGTGGCTCGCAGCGAAAGCTTTGCGGCGCTGACGCCGCTCACGCTGCCGTCGCAGCTGCCTTCTACGCTGCTGAATCGCAGGCCGGATATCGTTCAGGCCGAGCGACAGCTGGTTGCGGCTGACGCCTCGCTTGCCGCGTCACGCGCCAGCCTGCTGCCGTCGATCAACCTGACCGCAACCGGATCGATTCAGGATCGTACGCTTTCCGGCCTGCTGGACAACCCGCTTCAGCTCTGGAGCGCAGGCGGCAGTATTCTCGCCCCGCTCCTTAACCGCCAGGCGCTGAACGCGCAGGTGGATATTTCCCAGTCCCAGCGTAACCAGGCGCTGTACGCCTATGAAAAAACCGTGCGTAACGCGTTTGCCGAGGTGAACAACAGCCTTGATGCCATTACGCGCTATCAGGAACAGCTGACGGAGCTGCTTGCCCAGCAGGACGTGGCCCAGGAGACGCTGCGCATAGCCCAGAATCGCTATCGCAACGGCTACTCCTCTTATCTGGACGTGCTGGACGCGCAGCGCACGCTGTACTCGGTCCAGACCAGCGTGGTGCAGGTGAAAAATAACCTGCTGCTGGCGCAGATCGATTTGTACAGGGCGCTGGGCGGCGGCTGGAAGAACGCATGAACCGCCTTGCGCGCTGATGCCCTCACCCCGACCCTCTCCCACAGGGAGAGGGAGAAAAATCCAAGGAGTCAATCTATGCAACAACAATGGTCTGCAGTAGATAATTACATGATTTCTTCGCTTATCCCTGACGATGACGTACTTCATCAGGTACTGGAAAACAACAAACGCGCCGGGCTACCCGAACACGACGTAGCGGCCAATCAGGGGCAGCTGCTGGCGCTGTTCGTACGCATGACGCAGGCGCGGCGGATACTTGAGATCGGTACGCTGGGTGCCTATAGCTCAATCTGGATGGCGCGCGCCCTGCCGCCGGATGGAAAGCTGATTACGCTTGAGGCTGACCCGACGCATGCCAATGTTGCCCGCCAGAATATTCACCTCGCGGGGCTAAACGATCGCATTGAACTGATTGAAGGCCCAGCGCTGAACTCGCTGGAGAATTTCGGTGACGTTTCCCCGTTCGATTTAATTTTTATCGATGCCGATAAGCCCAACAATCCCGGCTATCTGGAGTGGGCGCTGCACTATTCCCGTCCCGGCACGATAATCATTGGCGATAACGTGGTGCGCGACGGCGAAGTCATTAACGGGGAAAGCGACGACGCGCGCGTGCAGGGCGTGCGGCGTTTTATCGAGATGATTGGGGATAACCCGCGCGTAACCGCCACCGCGCTGCAGACGGTGGGGGTTAAAGGATGGGATGGGTTTACGCTGGCGATGGTGAACGGGTGAAAAAATGTGCGGGATGATGCCCTCACCCCGCCCCTCTCCCACAGGGAGAGGGAGAAAACCGGGGCTTAAGCGGAAATCTGCTCCATCGCCTGCAGAATACGCTTATCCGAAATCGGATACGGCGTACCGAGCTGCTGGGCAAAGAAGCTGACGCGCAGCTCCTCGATCATCCAGCGGATCGCCTGCACGTCTTCATCGTCGCGGCGCGTCGGCGGCAGCTTGTTTAGCCACTGCTGCCACGCCTGCTGCACGCTTTCGACCTTCAGCATCTGCGCGCGATCGCGGTGCGGATCGATGGCCATTTTCTCCAGACGTTTTTCAATCGCCTGGAGATAACGCAGGGTGTCACCCAGGCGTGCGAAGCCATTCCCGGTGACAAAGCCGCGGTACACCAGCCCCGCCATCTGCGCCTTCACGTCCGAGAGCCCCAGCGCCATGGTCATATCCACGCGCCCCTTCAGGCGCTTGTTGATATTGAACACAGCGGTAAGGATCTGCTCGACCTGTTTGGCAATCTCCACTACGGTGTCGTTCAGCTCGGCGCGCACCTTCTCATGAAGCTGTGCAAAGCCCTCTTCCGTCCAGACCGGACCGCCTGCCTCGTGGATCAGCTTGTCCACGCCGCAGGAGATGCAGTCGTCAATCAGATCCAGCACCTTGCCGTACGGGTTAAAGTAGAGCCCCAGCTTGGCCTTGTTCGGCAGCTTCTCGTGCAGATACTTGATCGGCGACGGGATGTTCAGCAGCAGCAGGCGGCGCAGCCCGCGCCACATCATCTGCTGCTGTTCCTGCGGATTATCAAAGAGTTTGATCGCCACGCTGTCGCGCTCGTCCACCAGCGCAGGCCAGGCCTTGACCTTATAGTTCCCGCGCTTCTGCTCGTAGCTTTCCGGAAGCTGGCCAAAGCTCCAGATGTGCAGCCCACTTTGCTCGATACCATCGTCCGCCACCGCAGAAAGCGTCTCCTGAACTTTCCCCTTCAGCGCCTCTTTCAGCTCGCTCAGCGAACGCCCTTCCAGCAGCTTTTTGTTTTTATCGTCCACTACGCGGAAGCTGATTTTCAGGTGATCGGGCACCTGATCCCAGTTCCAGTCTTCGCGGTCGATGGTGGTACCGGTCATGCGGCGGAACTCGCGCTCCAGCGCGTCCAGCAGCGGCAGCTCCAGCGGCGTGACGCGGCCTAAAAACGCTTCCGCATAGTTTGGCGCAGGTACAAAGTTACGGCGCACCGGTTTCGGCAGGGATTTGATCAGCGCAATCACCAGCTCGCGGCGCAGGCCGGGGATTTGCCACTCAAAGCCGCCCTCATCGACCTGATTTAACAGCGGCAGCGGAATATGAACGGTCACGCCATCCGCGTCGGCACCCGGTTCAAACTGATAGGTCAGCCGCAGCTTAAGGTTTCCCTGATGCCAGAAGTTCGGGTAGTCGAGCTTGCTGACCGACTCCGCCCCCTCTTTAATAAGCATGCTCTTTTCGAAGTTGAGCAGGTCCGGCGTCTCTTTGCTGGCCTTTTTCCACCAGCTGTCGAAGTGGCGGGCGGAGATAACATCGTGGCTGATGCGCTGGTCGTAAAACTCAAACAGCGCCTCATCGTCCACCAGAATATCGCGACGGCGGGACTTGTGCTCAAGCTCCTCCACCTCGGCACGCAGCTTCAGGTTTTCACGGAAGAAGG
This sequence comes from Enterobacter sp. MG-EB028, assembly GCF_056673305.1. Classification (NCBI taxonomy): domain Bacteria; kingdom Pseudomonadati; phylum Pseudomonadota; class Gammaproteobacteria; order Enterobacterales; family Enterobacteriaceae; genus Enterobacter; species Enterobacter sp. MG-EB028. The sequence goes on along the minus strand of NZ_CP195079.1, from coordinate 2,308,664 downwards.
CGTGACGCGTCTGCCAGTCCCCCTCCACCAGCGCGTGGCGGATAAACAGCTCGCGGCTGAGTGCCGGATCGATCTGGCTGTAGTTAACCTTACGCGCGGCGACCACCGGCAGGCCGTAAACGGTCACCTTTTCGGTCGCCATTACCGCGCCCTGCGCGCGCTCCCAGTGCGGTTCACTGTACGAGCGTTTCAGCAGGTGCTGCGCCACCGGCTCAACCCATTCCGGATCGATACGCGCGGCAATGCGCCCCCACAGGCGGCTGGTTTCCACCAGCTCGGCGACCATGGTCCATTTCGGCGGCTTTTTGAACAGGCCGGAACCGGGGAAGATGGAGAAGCGAGCGTTGCGCGCGCCGGTGTACTCCTGCTTGTCCGCATCTTTCATCCCGATATGCGACAACAGGCCGGTCAGCAGCGCGATATGAATTTCGCGGTACTCCGCCGGCTCGCTGTTAACCGGAATACCCAGCTCTTTCACCACCTGGCGCAACTGGGTGTAGATATCCTGCCACTCGCGAACGCGCAGGTAGTTGAGGAAATCCACGCGGCACTGACGGCGGAACTGGTTCGAGGAGAGCGCTTTCTGCTGCTCGCCGAGATAGTTCCACAGGTTCACGAAGGCGAGGAAGTCGGACTCTTTGTCGTGGAAGCGACGATGCTTTTCGTCAGACGCCTGCTGTTTGTCCATCGGACGCTCGCGCGGGTCCTGGATGGAGAGCGCCGAGGTAATGATCATCGCCTCGCGCACGCAGCCGTGCTTTTGCGCTTCCAGCACCATACGGGCCAGACGCGGATCCACCGGCAGCTGGCTGAGCTGGCGGCCCAGCGGCGTCAGCTTATAGATGCTCGCCTGTTCGTCGGTGGTAATGGCGCCAAGCTCTTCCAGCAGACGTACGCCGTCCTGAATGTTGCGCTTGTCCGGCGCTTCGACGAACGGGAACGCCGCGATGTCGCCCAGCCCCAGCGCGGTCATCTGCAGGATAACGGACGCCAGGTTGGTGCGCAGAATTTCCGGGTCGGTAAATTCCGGACGTGACAGGAAATCATCTTCGGAATAGAGACGAATACAGATCCCTTCCGACACGCGGCCGCAGCGGCCTTTACGCTGGTTAGCAGAAGCCTGAGAGACCGGCTCAATCGGCAGCCGCTGAACCTTCGTGCGGTAGCTGTAGCGGCTGATGCGCGCCGTGCCCGGGTCGATCACGTATTTAATCCCCGGCACGGTGAGCGAGGTTTCCGCCACGTTGGTCGCCAGAACGATACGGCGTCCGCTGTGCGGCTGGAAGACGCGGTTCTGTTCGCTGTTGGACAGGCGGGCATACAGCGGCAGGATTTCCGTGTGGCGCAGGTCGCGCTTGCTGAGCGCATCGGCGGTATCGCGGATCTCGCGCTCGCCGCTCATGAAGATCAGAATGTCGCCCGCGCTTTCGTTGCCCAGCTCGTCAACGGCGTCGAAGATGGCCTGCAGCTGGTCGCGCTCGGTATCATCCGCCTCTTCAACAATCGGGCGATAGCGCACTTCAACCGGATACGTGCGGCCTGACACCTCAATAATCGGCGCATTGTTGAAATGCTTCGAGAAGCGTTCCGGGTCGATGGTCGCGGAGGTGATGATGATTTTGAGATCCGGGCGACGCGGCAGCAGCTCTTTCAGGTAGCCGAGCAGGAAGTCGATGTTCAGGCTGCGCTCGTGCGCTTCGTCAATGATGATGGTGTCGTACTGCATCAGCAGGCGATCCTGCTGGATTTCCGCCAGCAGAATACCGTCGGTCATCAGCTTGACCATGGTGTTATCACTAACGTGGTCGCTGAATCGCACCTTATAACCAATGCAGCCGCCCGGCTCCGTCTGCAACTCTTCGGCAATACGGTTCGCCACGGTACGCGCCGCCAGACGACGCGGCTGGGTGTGGCCAATCAGCCCTTTTAGCCCTCGCCCAAGCTCCATACAGATTTTCGGCAGCTGGGTGGTTTTTCCCGAACCGGTTTCACCCGCGACAATCACTACCTGGTGGTCGCGAACGGCCTCAAGGATGTCCTGTTTTTTCTGGCTGACGGGGAGGTTTTCCGGGTAGGTAATCGCCGGACGTGCGGCTTCGCGCAGCACAACCTTCCCTGCCGCCTGTTCAATCTCTTTCGCCATCTCCTGGTAAATGGCCTGTTGTGCATCAGGATTTTTAACCTTCTTCACGCCGTGCAGCCGGCGTGAAAACCGCTGTTTATCGCGCAGCATCAGGGAATCAAGCTGTTGCAGGAGCATCGGGAAGGTGATTTTTTGTTGTTCTGTCATAGCATTAATGGGCAGTGCTCTGCCGGGTAAAATCTCTTTTTAATGATTGCTATAGAGTACCACATCGACGCTTTCAGCGCCTTATTCAAAAAATTCGAACATAGGCTTCGATATATTGCGCTATCCCTGCGACAGGATTGTGAATAGAGTGTCAACAAGCAACGGGGCAACCCCCTTCAATCAAATGCAAAAACAGGAATCACCCATGAGCAAAGTATTAGTTTTGAAATCCAGCATTCTGGCAGGGTACTCTCAGTCTGGTCAGCTGTCTGATTACTTCGTTGAACAGTGGCGTGAACAGCATTCCGCAGATCAAATCACCGTGCGTGACCTGGCTGCAAACCCAATTCCTGTGCTGGACGGCGAGTTGGTTGGCGCGCTGCGCCCAAGCGATGCACCGCTGTCTCCACGTCAGCAGGAAGCGCTGGCCCTGTCCGACGAGCTGATTGCTGAGCTGCAGGCGCACGACGTTATCGTTATCAACGCCCCAATGTACAACTTCAACATCCCTACCCAGCTGAAGAACTACTTCGACCTGGTGGCGCGCGCTGGCGTAACCTTCCGCTACACCGAGAACGGCCCTGAAGGTCTGGTGAAAGGTAAACGTGCGATCGTCCTGACCAGCCGTGGCGGCATCCATAAAGATACCCCAACCGACCTGGTTGCGCCGTACCTGAGCCTGTTCCTGGGCTTCATCGGCATCACCGACGTGAACTTCGTGTTCGCTGAAGGTATCGCTTACGGTCCGGAAGTGGCGACCAAAGCGCAGACCGATGCGAAAGCCGCCATCGACAGCCTGGTAGCAGCGTAAGATTTTGCCCTCTCACCGCCCGGTGGGAGGGTTTTTCTTTTTCCCCGCATTTCGTTATCATCCGCACCTACTCTCCAGCCGGGCGGCCTGATGTCTGCGATTATCGATTCTTTTATAGCCCCACCGTGTCACGACGACATCAATATCCTCTGGCAGGATGAACATCTGCTGCTGATCGATAAGCCTTCCGGCCTGCTCAGCCTCTCGGGCAAAAATCCGCAAAACCTCGATTCTGTCCATTATCGTCTGGTCCAGACGTTCCCCGGCTGCACGCTGGTACACCGTCTGGATTTCGGCACGTCCGGGCTGATGGTGGTTGCGCGCAATAAGGCCATCAACGCGGCGCTGTGCCAGCAGTTCAGCCAGCGCAGCGTGGAGAAAGTCTACAGCGCTCTGCTTTGCGGACATCTGGAAAACGATGAGGGAGTCATAGACGCACCGATTGCCAAAGACCCGGCGCTGTTTCCGCTGATGTCGATCTGCGCCATCAACGGTAAACCCGCCCGCTCCCGCTATCGGGTGGTGGAACGGTTTTATCAGGGTACGGGACTGCCGTTAACGCGGGTTGAACTCACGCCGGAAACCGGGCGAACCCACCAGCTGCGCATCCACTGCCAGCGGCTGGGGCACCCGATTCTGGGCTGCGATCTGTATGGCGGTCTTGACGCGCCGGGGGCTGAGGGAACGCCCCGGCTGATGCTGCATGCAAGCGTTCTGAATTTTATTCATCCCGTGAGCGGAGAGCCGGTTAACGCCCGTCACGCCGCCCCGTTCTGAATGCGGTTTACCACATCAAATCGTCAGGGATTTTGAAGTCCGCGTACGGATCGTCTTCGTCCTGTTCTTCCTGGCTCAGCGCGCTGTTAAGCACGATGCTGTCGGCATCGCGCTGGGCGATTTTATCGGCCACTACCGCCGGAATAATCGCGTATTCGCAGTCGCCGCTGGCGTTAATCACCAGACGGGCAATCGCCAGACGACCGTTGATCAGCTGAGTTTGCGTCTGCTTGTCGACCTCGATTTTTTTGATGAGAGTACCGTCGGTGAAGTTAAAGGTGATGTTGCCTTTCGCCACGGTGATGCGGTTCATCTCGATCAGCTGCTTCACCTGCGCTTTAAACTCTTTCGCGAGTACGGCCTGCTTCTGCTGCTCGCTCAGCAGCTTGTCACGCTCGATCTGCGCCTTCTTGTTCTCTTCTACCGCTTCCCGAGCCTCACGCGCCTGAACGCGTGATTTCTTTGCCGTGCGCTGCACTTTCGCCGCTTTTTTGCTGCTGACCAGGCCCGCTTTCAGCATCTGCTCTTGTAAGGTGAGTTTTGTCATGATCGTTTCTAAACCGGTTGGAAATTTTGGGGATTATAGCGTCATTAAGCGCGTGCCGAAACATAAGTAAAACATAGGACGACTCAACTTAACCGTCTGATAATTTGACGTCTGAAAAATAAAGCTCAATGGAATCCTCCAATGATAACGATTAAAAAAGCCGACCTGCACACTTCTGAATCCCTGCGTCTGATTGAAAAATTGTCATCAGAACTGGCGAATATCACCGGGGATGGCGGCAGGCGTCATTTTAACGTCGACTCGATGATGGCCGAACGCGCCCTGTGGGTTGTCGCCAGGAATGAAAAAGATAAAGCCGTTGGATGTGCGGCTTTGCGCCCCCTCTCCGAACAGGTTGCGGAGCTGAAACGCATGTATTCCGACAGGAGCGAGCCGGGGATTGGTAAGGCTTTACTGGCTTTTCTTGAAGCGTCGGCACTACGTCCAGGCTATAGCGAAATCTGGCTAGAAACCCGACACGTTAATGCACGTGCGGTGAAATTTTATGAGCGAAATGGCTACCGTGTAATTGATAACTATGGCCCCTACATCGGCAGGCAAGAAGCCGTCTGTTTCGCAAAAAAACTGACGCTGCACGAGAGTCGAGGGAATTTGTGATCAACATCATGAACTTCGCTCATGTTGCATTGAAATTAAGTCACTTCCCCTGCGCCGCGGGCTCAGGCATAAATTATGCATCGGTAACTTCTTAGCAACATGAACTTAGGATGCATAACCACAATGAGCAAAGCTTTCACATATACCCTTAAGCGCAGTTGCTTCGATGAGAATTACAACCCGTCTGAAAATACGCGTACGACCACCAACTTTGCCAACCTGGCGCGCGGAGAAAAACGTCAGGAAAACCTGCGCAATACGCTGGTGATGATCAACAACCGCTTTAACGCCCTGGCGCACTGGGATAACCCAAATGCCGATCGCTACGCGGTTGAGCTTGAAATTATCTCAGTTGACCTGAACATTGGCGCGGAAAAGCCGTTCCCGGCCATTGAGGTATTACAAACGTATATTGTCGACAAGAAAAATAACCAGCGCATCCCTGGCATTGTCGGGAATAATTTCTCTTCTTACGTGCGGGATTATGATTTCAGCGTGCGGCTGCTGGAACACAATAAGAATCAGCAGCACTTTAGCATTCCGGATAAATTTGGCGAACTGCACGGCAATATTTTCCGCCATTTTAGAAATTCCCCGGAATATAAAGAGAGCTTCAAAAAGGGCCCGGTAATCTGCCTGAGCGTTTCCAGCAAAGACACCTACCGCCGCACCGGCAACCAGCATCCTGTGCTGGGCATTGAGTATCATCCCGATGGCGAGTCGCTAACGGAACTGTACTTCGCCAAAATGGGCCTGAAGGTGCGCTACTTCATGCCGGAGAATAGCGTGGCGCCTTTCGCGTTCTTCTTTACCGGGGATTTACTGAGTGATTATACCGATCTGGAACTGATTGCCACCATCAGCACGATGGAGACGTTCCAGAAAATCTATCGCCCGGAAATTTATAACGCAAACTCGGCGGCGGGACTGTTTTATCGCCCTGATCTGAACCAACAGGACCATTCATTAACCAAAATTGTTTATGACCGCGAAGAGCGAAGCCGCCTGGCGATTGAACAGGGTCGATTTACTGAAGAATATTTCATTAAGCCTTATAAACACATTCTTGAGCAGTGGTCTGATAACTACGCGCTTTAATTTATCAAAAAAGGTCTTTTATTATGAAAACATTGCTCCCGACGTCTACAGCTGGCAGCCTGCCTAAGCCGACCTGGCTTGCGCAACCTGAAACGCTCTGGTCTCCGTGGAAGTTGCAGGATCAGGAACTGCTGGCGGGTAAACAGGATGCGCTGCGCCTGTCTCTGGATGAGCAGATCCGTGCGGGAATCGATATTGTCAGCGACGGGGAACAGACCCGCCAGCACTTCGTCACCACCTTTATTGAACACCTGAGCGGCGTCGATTTTGAGAACCGCCAGACGGTGCGCATTCGTAACCGCTATGACGCCAGCGTGCCGACCGTGGTTTCTGCTGTTGCGCGTCAGAAGCCGGTATTCGTGGACGATGCGAAGTACCTGCGCCAGCTTACCGATAAGCCGATCAAATGGGCCCTGCCCGGGCCGATGACTATGATCGACACCCTTTACGACGCGCATTATAAAAGCCGCGAAAAGCTGGCCTGGGAATTCGCCAAAATTCTCAATCAGGAAGCGCGTGAGTTAGAGGCCGCGGGCGTGGATATTATCCAGTTTGATGAACCGGCGTTTAACGTCTTTTTTGACGAGGTCAACGACTGGGGCATCGCCGCGCTGGAGCGTGCAATCGAAGGGCTGAAGTGCGAAACCGCGGTACACATCTGCTACGGCTATGGCATCAAGGCCAATACCGACTGGAAAAAGACGCTCGGATCCGAGTGGCGCCAGTACGAAGAGGCCTTCCCTAAGCTGCAGACCTCTAACATCGACATCATCTCCCTGGAGTGCCACAACTCCCGCGTACCGATGGATCTGCTGGAGCTGATCCGTGGTAAGAAAGTGATGGTCGGCGCGATTGACGTAGCAACCAACGCCGTTGAAACGCCGGAGGAAGTGGCCGATACGCTGCGTAAAGCGCTGCAGTTCGTCGATGCGGACAAGCTTTACCCGTCAACCAACTGCGGCATGGCTCCGCTTTCTCGCCAGGTGGCTAACGGCAAGCTGAAAGCACTCAGCGCCGGCGCAGAGATCATCCGCAAGGAGCTCGGCGCGTAATTGCCTTACGCTTGCCAGTAGAGCGGCGAGCCGAAAAACGCTACGTAATAATCAATCACCGCCCTGACGTTCAGGGGCGGATGACGTGCGTTAGGGTAAATCGCCGCGATATTCAGTTGCTCCGTGTTGATGGCGCAGGCCATTTCCGGCATAAGGGCGACCAGCTCCCCCCGCTGCAGCCTGTCGCCAATCAGCCAGTCCGGAAACAGGACGATCCCCATCCCACCCAGCGCGGCAACGAGCAGCGACTCCGCACTATTGGACGTCATCAGCGGCGCGACAGGATAGTGCACCCAATTCTCCCCCTTGCGCCGCACCAGCCAGCGGTTAGGCCCGGACGAACCGCGATAGACCAGGCATTTATGCTGGCTCAGCTCGGCCGGATCGACCGGTACGCCGTGTTGACGCAGGTACGCGGGCGACGCGGCAAGGTGGTAGCGCTGCTGCCCGAAAACACGGGCGTGGAATGTCGAATCCGTCAGCGTGCCGATGCGGAAGATGAGATCGGCGGCATCCCGGTGCGGGTCGATAAAGTCATCAGTCAGCGTCAGCTCTATGGTTAACCGTGGATAACTCTCGGCCAGGCCTGCCAGGCCGGGTGCAACGTGCCTCTGTCCAAAAAATACCGGCCCGTTAATGCGGACCGTGCCGGAAGGTTCGGTCGAACGCTCATCCAGCTCCCGCCGCGCCTCTTCGAAGTTATCGACCATCGCCCGGGCATAGCGGATAAACAGATCCCCGCTTTCCGTGGGGATCACCGCCCGGGTATTGCGATAGAAGAGCTGCTGGCCGAGCGCGTCCTCAAGCTGATGAACAATGCGCGACACCTGCGATGCAGAAATCCCCTCCCGCCGCGCAACGACGGAAAAGTTTTGCGTTTCATAGACGGCAATAAACAGCAGCAGCGATCGAAGGTTCATGCTTCCGGCATCTGGCATTAATGCATTTCCTGCAAAGGTGTTTCCTGCATTATGGCATTTTTCTCACGAGTCTACAGACGTAATCTTCTTCGCCTGAAAACGGAGGAAGCGAAATGCAGTTTGTATTGATTTTACTGGTGATTGCCGGCGGGATGGGGCTTTCCGTTGAGGCAGGATTGCTGGGGCCATTGGGGGGAGAAGTGGGCGATTTATGGGCCACGTTCAGCATTTTCGGGGTCGGCGCTGCGCTGACCTTTCTGCTGATGCTGTTTTTCAGCCCGCGTAACAGCCCGTCGTTTTTCGCACAGCCCGGCTGGCAGCTGCTCGGCGGCGTTCTGGGTCCTGTTTACGTTGTCATTCTGACTATCGCCACGCCCGCCATCGGCATCGCCCTGACGATGATCGGTATTCTGGCGGGCCAGATTTTTAAAAGCCTGATCATTGACCACTTTGGTCTGCTCGGCACGCAGGCGCGCAAGATCGATGCCAAACGGTTTATCGCACTGGGATTCATCATTGCGGCACTGGTTCTGGTCGCGCAGGGGTAATGCTATGACGCTGATAATGATTCTTCTGGCCGTCTGCGGCGGCGCCACACTGAGCGTCCAGGCGGCGATTAACGGACAGCTCGGCAGCAATGTCGGGGTATTTAAGAGCGCGTTTCTGACGTTTTCCGTCGGCGCGCTGGTCACCGCCCTGCTGATTTTCTTCTTTGAACCTAAGCAGGCCGTCAGCCTGCTGGACGTGCCGAAATGGCAGCTACTCGGGGCGATGTTTGGCGTGCCCTATATCGTAATCATGGTGCTCGCCGTTCAGCGGATCGGCACCGCCGTCGCCACGGTCGCGGTGATCTTCGGCCAGCTCGCCATGAGTATGCTGATTGATAACTTTGGCTGGCTGAACAATCCCGCTATTCCGTTTTCACCGAGCCGTCTGGGCGCGGTGGTGTGCCTGGGGATTGCCCTGTACTTCATTTACTCCAGCAGCAAAACCGGCAATGTTCGCGACTAAGCTTACGTCTTCCGGGTGAAGAACAGCGTCACCGTGGCGACGGTGACGCCAAATTTCTTCATCTCGGTTTTATTAAACAGATGCGTTTCATCCTGCAGGTACATCCAGTCGTCAAAGTTCAGCAGCCAGGTTTTGCCGTTGGCCTTCACGTTCATGCTGTAATGCCAGTTAAAGGCGTTGCCTGCAGCCTGCCCCGTGGCAACCCCTTCAATATCCCCTGCCGTTCCCTCGTAGCGGTCGTTCCCCACGCGGCGAATATGCCAGACCCGCTGCTGCTTCTCGCCATCGTCGTAAACGAAGTGCTCGTTCAGCGTCAGCGTATCGCCAATAACGTCCCCGGCAATCTCAACGTGAAAGCGACGTATCTGCTTGCCGCTGCGATCCTGCACCATGCCCCACGCTTCGGTTTTGCCCTGAAAGTAGTCAAAAATATCAAGCCGCGGCTGCTGCTGGCGATACTCGGACACGTCGGTACTACAGCCGGCCAGCAGCATCGTGAATGCCAGCGCCAGCGTCAGGATTCGTTTCATTTTTGGCCTCCGATTAACTGCTGACGCAGCTCAGGATATTGCGTGCGGGGATCGAGCCAGATGGCCAGAAAACGGGTGCTGAACGCTTCTGACTGTCGCGGCCCGAGCGGAATAAAGGATGTTTGCGCCGCTGACGCGCGATACCAGAACTGCCCTTGCCCGTCGTCGAGCACAAACGCCAGCTGTGCGCCTGGCCGGACATCCGGCCACAGCGAGCGGAGCATCTGTAACCAGGCTTCACTCCGGGGTTCCCGTTGCAGGATCCCCTGCGCCTGCCACTGATCGCGGGTCGCCTCGACCAGCTCATCGCGATCGATATCCCGCGCATAGGTAATAATCAGCGCCTGATCCTGGTTCTCCCGACCGTAACGCCCGTCCGGAGTACGCAGCTGGGAGGTATAAACGGTGAACGGCCCCCAGGTCAGCGTGGCGTCGCCCACCTTACGCCAGGCCAGCCAGTCGGCGGCCTGGGCACCGGGAACAACCAGCATCAGCCAAAGCAGCAGAACCGCAGCTCTCATTTTTGTCTCCCCATCAGCAGGTGGAAAAACAGCATCAACACCAGCCAGCCCGGCGCCATCCAGCTGACGACGATAAAGGTCGGCTCCAGAAACGTGATGGCACCCAGCCGCTCGCCAAACAGGTAGGCCACCGGACCGCCCACGGCGGCCAGCAGGGTCAGCAGCCAGCCGGGTAACGTGGTGGTGCGCGTTAGCTGCGTCCAGACGGTGGCGAACATCAGCCACAATGCCACCATCCAGAGCGGCATCAGGGAGTCACCCGTGAAGGCAATCAGCCCGGTCAACGCCCAGAGCGCATCCAGCAGGCTGCCCGCCGCGGCCAGCCCAATGGCGTATAGACGGTAAGCTGACGGCAATAACATACACGCCAGGACCGCCAGCCCGAGCCAGATAATCAGGCCCTGTTCGCGAAAAAGCACCACCAGCGCCCAGTAGACATCGAACGCCACGGCCAGCAGAAAGACCTGAAGGTAACGTCTCATACGCGCTCGGCGGTCAGCTGCACCACGCTGATGGTGCGAGCGTTAAACCCGGCTTCGCAGTAGCCGAAGTAGTACAGCCACATGCGGCGAAACCGTTCATCGAAGCCGAGCTTTTCTATCTCCTGCCAGGCGTGGACAAAGCGCTGCCGCCAGTGGGCCAGCGTGCGGGCGTAGTCGGGGCCCATGTCGAAGAGATTGCGCACCACGAAATCGGTGTGGCGCGTCATCAGCTCGTTCATCGCGGTAATGCTCGGCAGGAAGCCGCCGGGAAAAATGTAGCGCTGGATAAAATCGACGCTTTTGCTGTAGTCGCGATAGCGCTGGTCCTGAATAGTGATGGCCTGAATTGCCATCCGTCCTCCGGGGCGCAGGCGCGCCTGGCAGGTACGGAAGAACGTCGGCAGATAGCGTTGCCCGACGGCCTCAATCATCTCTATCGAGACCAGCTTGTCGTACTGTCCGGTGAGGTCGCGATAGTCGCAGAGCAGTACCTCAACACGATCCTGCAACCCGGCGCGGGCGATCCGCTCGGTCGCCCAGATATATTGCTCCTGCGACAGCGTAGTGGTGGTCACCCGACAGCCATAATGACGAGCGGCGTATTCCGCCATCGCCCCCCAGCCGGTGCCAATTTCCAGCAGGTGGTCACCCGGACTTAGCGCCAGCTGGTCGCACAGGCGCGCCATTTTGGCCTGCTGAGCCGCCGTCAGATCCTGCTCGTCAGCGGTAAACAGCGCGCTGGAGTAAAGCAGCTCCTTATCCAGAAAATGGGCATAGAAGGTGTTGCCCAGGTCGTAATGGGCGGCAATATTTTCGCGAGCCTGGGCGCGAGAGTTACGCCGCGTCCAGTGGCGCAGACGCTCCAGCGGCCTGCCGAGCAGCCGGAACCCTTTCTCCAGACGACCAAGCACCTCGCCGTTGAGGGCCAGGATTTGCAGAAGCGGCGTAAGCTGCGCGGTTTCCCATTCGCCGTCCATCCATGCTTCTGCCGCAGCAAGGCTCCCGCCCGTTAAGACGCGCCAGTAGACGCCGGGCGTGAGGATCTGCACGTCCGCGTGCAGCGCGGAGGATGTCTCGCCAAAATGGAAGGTCTGCGCACCTTCACGCAGGGTGAGCGAGCCGCCGCGAATGCCGCTTAACAGACGAAACAGCAGCCAGCGCGCAATGCGAGCGTTGCGCGGGAAATCGGGTTCTAGCGCAAAAACGGGATCGGTCATGAGCGTTCACTCCTGCTGACGGGATGGTTATACAGCGGCACGCGCTTGAGCCACAGCCTCAGCGCCTGCCAGTAAATGGCGAAAACGGTTTTCAGGGTCATCAGCGGAATACGCAGCAGCAGCGAGCGCAACGTCTGGCGGGTCAGAGGTTCCCGGCGCAGCGCCAGGGTGGCGTCAAAGACCTTCGCCTCCTGATGATTTTCAATGTGCATATGCAGCGTGTTGTCCGGGTTGTTGAAGCGCCAGTGGTAGATCATGTCCATCGGGTTGAAGGGGGAAACGTGAAACGCCTTTTCCGTGGGCCGGGCATTTTGCCCGTCGACCGCGTAATAATGACGTTCGTTCCACGGCGTGTTGCGTACCTCGGCCAGCACCCAGCGAAGCGTGTTTTCCCGGTCATAGCAGTAGTAAAAGTTGACCGGATTGAAATGGAACCCGAAGTAGCGCAGCTGCGTCAGAAGCATGACCCGTCCGTCCGGACGTTCTCCGGTCAGGCTCTCCAGCCTGTTGAGCACGTTGTCTTTAAGGGGCGAGCCGAGCGGATAGTCCGCGTCGTGGAACGAAGCGGCGGCAAAGCGGTTGCGCCGCACGCCGACGGAGGCCAGCAGCGGCAGCTCATCAAGATCCAGCCAGGCCATAAAGACGCCGTAGCTGAATTCGTGGGTTTTCGGCTGAAGGCGGCGGTGGCGCAGTACGCCGTGATAGAGGCAGCTGTTCATCTCAGTTCCCCTCCCCGGCGGCTATTTCATTGACCACGTCCAGCGCGCTGCGCACACCGTCTTCATGAAAACCGTTGTACCAGTAAGCTCCGCAGAACCAGCTTCGGTTATGACCGTTGATCTCGCCGCGACGCGCCTGCGCCCGCCAGCTTTGCGGGTTAAACAGCGGATGCTCATAGACAAAGCGTTGCAGGACGAAGCGTTCATCCACCGGCGCGTCCGGGTTCAGGGTGACGCAGAACAGCGGACTGCCCGCAGGCAGCCCCTGCAGAATGTTCATGTTGTAGGTCACGCAGGCGCTGGCCTGTTCCTGCGCGCTCAGGCGGTAGTTCCAGCTGGCCCACGCGCGCTGCCGCACCGGCAGCCAGCGCGGATCGCTGTGCAAAACGACCTCGTTGCGCTGCCAGCCGATATCGCCCAGCACCTCGCGTTCGGCGGGCGTCGGGTTCTCAAGCATTGCCAGCGCGCTGGCGGAGTGGCAGGCAAAAATCACCCGATCGAAGGTATGGCCGCCGTTTTCGAGCTGAAGCGTGACCCCATGCTCGTGGCGGCTCACGCGCTGCACCGGTGAATTAAGATGCAGATTCAGACGGTCGCCCAGCTTGTCGAGCATGGCGCGGATATACTCCCGCGAGCCGCCCGGCACCACGTACCACTGCGGGCGTTGGGTGATATCCAGCAGGCCGTGGTGGTGGAAGAAGCGCAAAAAAAGCGGCAGCGGGAAACGCTTCATCTCCTGCAGCGACGATGACCAGATGGCGGCCCCCATCGGCAGAATGTAGTGGCGCGCGAAAAACGGCGTGAAGCCGTGCTGATCCAGAAACGTCTGCAGCGTGGCGTTCGGGTCCACTTCTCCGTCCAGCGCCTGTTTTGCCAGACGATTGAAGCGGACGATCTCCCCAAGCAGCCGCCAGAACGCCGGATTCACGAGGTTTCGGCGCTGGGCAAACAGCGACGTCAGGGTGTGGCCGTTGTACTCCAGCCCCGTCTCGGGGTTGTGCACCGAAAAGCTCATCTGCGTTTTTTGCCCACTGATGCCGAGCTCGCTGAGCAGGCCCATAAAGCGTGGATAGGTGCGATCGTTGTAGACGATAAACCCGGTGTCGATCGCGTATGTGCCCTGTGGCGTTGAGACGTCAACCGTAGCGGTATGACCGCCGGGGGTGGCTCCCGCTTCAAACAGGGTTACCTGATGGTGCCCGGCCAGACGCCAGGCGCAGGTCAGCCCGGCGATGCCGCTGCCGATAATCGCAATGTTCATGAGCGCACCATCCTACGCAGCAGCGCGCGCTGCAAAAACGCGGGCAGCCCGGAGAGCAGCCGCAAAATGAAGCCGAACCCGGCGGGAAACGCGATATGCATTTTGCCTTTCGCCAGCCCGGTACGGATCGCCTTGACCGCCTCGTCGACGCTCACCCTGCCCGGCATGGCAAAATCGTTTTTGCGCGTCAGCGGGGTATCGACAAAGCCCGGAGAGACGACCGTCACGTCAATCCCCTTTGGCTCCCAGTCCAGCCGCAGGCTCTCGGCAAACCAGCTCAGGGCCGCTTTGGACGCGCCGTAGGCCTCTGCCCGCGGGAAGGGAAGCCAGTGGGCCATCGAGCTCACCAGCACCACGCGGTTGCCGGCGGCCAGCTGCGGCTGCAGCGCGGCCAGGCAGTTCACCGGACCGAGGAAATTGGTGGATATGACCCGCTCCACCAGCGCCGCATCCACCACGCCACCGTCGAGGTATTCGCAGGTTCCGGCGCAGAGAATAACCAGATCGGCGTAAACGCCGCTAAGCGCCTGGCGACAGGCGTCCCTGTCTGTCATATCGAACAGGCGAACGTTGAGATTGGGGCAGGTCTGATGCAGCGCTTCAAGCCGCGCCGGATCGCGCCCGCAGGCAATCACGTGGAAGCCGTCAGCGGCAAAGGACTTCGCCAGCCCCGCGCCGATGCCCGAGCTTGCGCCGGTAATCAGCACCGTCTTCATGATTTGACCCTCCGCTTCACGCCGCGTACCGCCCAGCCCAGCAGAGGGAGGTGTTCGTAGATCATCTCTCCCGCATCGTAGTAGTCCCGCTGATGCATGATGAGATCGTTTTCCGTCTCCACCACTGAACACCCAGGCAGTTCAAGCGGCTCGCCCCCGGCGATCCGCGGGTGCGACCAGTGCATTATCCAGGTGACAACAAACCGGTTACCGCTGCACAGCGGCGTGTCGATGGTAAAACGGCACTTCTCGACATTGGCCAGCAGATGGGTGAAATAGCGCTGAAGCGCGAAAATCCCGTCGTGCTCGCCGAATGGATCGATAAGCGTGGCATTCGAATGGTAAAGCCCCACCAACGCGGAAGGCGGCTGGCTATCCAGTGCGGCGTAGTACTCAACAAACCGACTCACGACAGAGGGCAAAGTGCTCATGGGTCACATCCTGGCTGTAAACAACGTGGCGTAATCGCATAATTAAAACTTACACAATTAACGTTATTTGTCCAAGTTTGTGATTATCTATTTTTTATTACATATACATATCAATAACTTATTGACGATCAAAAAAGTAGCTTTTGTAGTCAGGTTAAGGCGTAGCCGCCACCCGGCTTTCACTTTCAGGATATCCTTAAGGCAAATTCGTCGGTCATCTTCCAGGCTTATTCTTTTTAATTCATAAGGATGCCTGACATGAAACGCTTCTTTCTCTCGCTTTTCTCCAGCCCCGAATCTTTGCTCCAGGTGATGAGCCAGCAGGAAATTATTGAAGCCGTCGAAGATGGCGATCGCATCATTATCGACCAGGACGGGAACGCCTCGGTGAACTACAAAAGCAACGAGGTGCGGCAGGATTTTCTGCGTCACGTCAACACGCTGAAGAGGGCCTGAAATGGGAACGGCGATATTTATGGTGCTGATGGTATGCGGGTACTGGTACACCAGCCGGGATCTGTCGACGCGCTTTAAAATCAAGCGTTCCTTCGGCTGGGACGTCTATTTTCTCGTTGCGCTTTATGGCTGTATTTTCGTTCTGCAGGGCGTGATTGCCACCGGTCTGCTCTGGCTATTCTTGCTCGCCCTCTCCGCCGCCGACAACACGTTTCACTTTACGTCGCAGCAGTATGCCGACTGGCAAGTCGACTTTATGAACTGGAGTTTTTTGGGCATTCAGGCACCGGTGGTCGTGATGCTGGCGTTTGCCATCCTGTTTTGCCTCTACCGCTCTAACTGGGCGGGCAGCGCCAGGCTGGACGGTGAAAGCCGTAAAAAGCTCTACAAACGTCTGGCCCAGTCGAGCGGTATTGAACAGCTGCTGTACCAGTGTATGGAGCAAGGCGAACTGGCGCAGGTCACGCTCCGGTCGAGGCGGATTTACGTCGGCATGATCCACACCGCGACGCTGGAATATGAAAAAACGGCCAATATCGTGTTGATCCCGATGCTAAGCGGGTACAGGGACGCGAAGACGATGAACTTTCGCATCGAGAATAATTACAGCAGGTGGTATGCAGAACATGACATCACGCTCGACTCTGAACCCCAAAGCGCCATGTCGTTCCGGAAGGTGATTTTACTCAATCAGATTGAGAGCATCTCGCTGTTCGACCCCGCCAGCGCCAGCGCGCTGTCGCTGGCACAGCATGATACGCTTTCTAAAGAGGCATCCTCATAATCCTGAGAATGCTCTGCTGCGAGGGGTCATGGGCGCTCTCCGTGCTAATAACCCGCGTTAACGAACGGCGAATGACAACAATTTTAAGGTGTCATTCGCCGTTGGGAATGTTGAGAGGACTTCCATCGGTTGCCTGGCTCGCGTAAGCCTCGCGTTTTTCTGCCCATTTCAGCATGGCATCCAGCGCCGGGCACAGTGCCTGCCCCCAATCGGTGAGGCGATATTCCACTTTCGGTGGTACCTGAGGGTAGACCATCCGCGAAACAATACCGTCGGACTCAAGCTGTCGAAGCTGCTGCGCCAGCATCTTCTGAGAAATACCGGGGATCAGCTTTTCGAAATCAGAGTAGCGCTGCACTTTTCCGTCGAAAAGATGAAAAAGAATAATTAATTTCCAGCGCCCTTCCAGCAGCCGTAATACTTGCTCCACGCCGCTTGCGGCAGATTCCGGACTATATAACTTACTCATAATTTAGTAACTCACTTTTTCGTGCGTACTTGTCAATTTCTCAGTCTATGTTGAATATGCCTGTACTGTAAATAACGGGAGTTATTGGTCATGTCATTAGATATTAATTTCACCGGTAAGCGCGTGCTTGTTACCGCTGGCACGAAAGGGCTGGGAAAAGCAGTTGTCGGGCTTTTAAAACAGCTCGGCGCAACGGTATTCACCACTGCGCGCCACGAGCCAGACGTAAATATCGCTGATACGTTCGTAGCCGCTGACCTTACTACGGTCTCCGGATGTGCCGCTGTCGCATCTGCGGTGCAGGAACAGATGGGAGGGGTCGACGTGATTATCCATGTTGCAGGCGGTTCAACCTCCCCCGGTGGCGGTTTTGCTGCGCTTGACGAAGAAGCGTGGCAGCAGGAACTCAATCTTAATTTATTACCTGCGGTACGCTTAGACCGCGCCCTGCTTCCCGGAATGCTCGCGCAGGGAAATGGGGTGATTATTCACGTGACGTCTATTCAGCGCGACCTGCCGTTACCGGAATCAACCACGGGCTACGCGGCGGCTAAAGCAGCCCTCTCAACCTACAGTAAGAGCCTGTCAAAGGAAGTCTCGCCGAAGGGCGTTCGGGTAGTGCGCGTTGCACCCGGCTGGATCGAAACTGAAGCGGCGGTGGCACTCGCGGAGAGACTGGCGAAGCAGGCAGGAACAGACTACGAAGGTGGCAAGCAGATCATTATGAAGGCATTAGGTGGAATACCGCTCGGACGCCCCGCCAGACCAATTGAGGTGGCTAACCTCATCGTCTTCCTCGCCTCATCGCATGCTGCGAGTATTACCGGTACTGAATTTGTCATTGATGGCGGCACCATCCCGACGGTATGACACGGGGGCTTAATCGGCCCGGGATAAGGGCCGATTAAGCACGGGGAAATATCACTGACCCGTCAGTTTTTCTAAGCCCGTTTTTAACGCGTTTATTACCGCTTCGGTATCCATTCCCATTTGGGCATGAATAATAGCCCCGTCAATAAGCATCATAATGTCATTACTGGTCTTTTCATCCGTTATACCGGCGAGCGTTTCGATTTTTTTCTTTGTTTCTGCTTTATGGTCGCGGCATATCTCTTTTATTTCATTTTCAATCTCTTCGGACTTTGCCTCTGCGCTGGCGTTAATAAACGCACAGCCGTGGAATTCGGACGAATTAAACCATTCGCAAAGCGTTGCAGATATCGCGTCAGAAAGTACCTGACCTTCGGCGAGGTTACGGCGCAGAGAGGCTTCAAACCAGTTCATCCATATTTCATGCCGATAGTGCAAATAGGCGAGAATAAGCAAGCTCTTACTCGGGAAATGGCGATAAAAAGTCACCTTGGTCACTTTTGACGCTTTAATCAGCGTATCCACCCCCGTCGCCCTGAAGCCCGTGGAATAAAACAGATCGTGCGCCGTCAATAATATCTTATCCCTGACGCTAATTTTTGTATCGTTGCTTGCGGATTGTGTTTTCATTTTTTCGGCGGCCTCAAAACGGATATTGACAGCGTTATTTCACAGGCATAGATTACATCAGGTAGACAGACCTGTCTACTTCATCTAACGCTGAGGTTACCGCAATGAACACACGTCCTCCTTTACCGCCCTTCACACGTGAAAGCGCCATCGAAAAAGTCAGACTGGCAGAAGATGGCTGGAACAGCCGCGACCCGGCGAAAGTCGCGCTGGCCTATACGCTGGATACCCAGTGGCGCAACCGCGCAGAGTTCGCCACCAACCGTGAAGAAGCCCGGGCGTTTCTGGAGCGGAAATGGAAAAAAGAGCTGGACTATCGTCTGATTAAAGAGCTCTGGGCATTTACGGATAACCGGATCGCGGTGCGCTATGCCTATGAATGGCATGATGATTCCGGCAACTGGTTCCGCTCGTATGGCAATGAAAACTGGGAATTTGAGCCTGATGGACTGATGAAGCGCCGCTTTGCCTGCGTAAACGATATGCCGATAAAAGAATCCGAGCGCCTGTTCCACTGGCCGCTGGGCAGACGCCCGGACGATCACCCTTCGCTGAGCGATCTTGGCTTATAGGATTATCGCATCAACCGGGCCGTATTGTTCTTGATGTACCAGTTAGCCACAATCTTTCCATCATCGATCTCATAAATATCCGTATGCATTTGTGGACGCGAGGAAGGTGTTGGATTTTGTAAAGGAACAGATGCCTGAACTGGCTGTCTGAAATATAAGGCCGCATCGGTTTTGCGGCCTCTTCTTACTTGTCGATTAAAACGTATCGATACAAGGCTGGCCGACTTTGTTAATGGCGTTTATTATCCTGGCTCTGAGCTCAATTAACGCCGCTTCTTTCTCTTCAAGCTGCTGCAACTTGCGCTGTAAAGAATCGCGTTTTTGCTCAGCGGTAAATTTGTCGTCAACCCAGACAGCTAAAACCTCTGAAATTTCGGATAAGGTAAAACCCAGCATTTTGGCATGCTTGATCATGTTTAAACGCTGTAAATCGACGGCGGAATAAACTTTGTAGTTATTGCTGCGATTGGGCTGCGGGATATTCTCTAATAGCCCCTGCCGCTCATAGTAACGCACCGTCTCTTTCGACAATCCCGTTTTCGCACACAGTTCACCAATTCGCATCGCGTCGCCCTCACCTCGAAAAAAAACTCTTTTCGAATGCGCTGTGGGGAGAGTATCGCTCAAAGGGCATCCGCGTGCTGGCGCTTTGCCCCGGCGCAACGGATACGGCCTTTTTTGATGTGGTGAATGCTGAGGAAGCCTCGGTAGGTAAAAGAATGCCCGCTGACAAAGTGGTCACCCTGGCACTGAAGGCCGTGGAGAGTAACCGTAGCTACCTGATTACCGGATGCGGTAACTGGCTTCTGGGGCAGCTACACCGCTTCGTGACGCGCAGGCGTCTGGTACTCATCGTCGAAAAAATATTGCGTCCACGCTCGGCTTAAGCAAAAACGGCTTTGTTCAGTGCAAGGGAGTTGCGCTGAAATCCTCGCTTATCGCAGACAGATAGATGCCATAGTGCGCGAAAAACAGTGATACACTCACCCCATCTGGTTGATCGTCCCGTCTGAACGGCGCATGATGAATGACGGTAACCAAAGTACAAAATGGTCACTCGTTGTTAATCGTAGCCTGTCACGCTAAGCTTAAATAATGACTAAAAATATGAATCCCCCATCAGCACGTGGTCCCCTTGACCACGCTGTCAGAGAACAAATCGTCGAAGCGGCCTTTGAGCACTTCGGTCACTACGGCTATGAAAAAACCACCGTCGCCGAGCTGGCGAAATCTATCGGTTTTTCAAAATCCTACATTTATAAGTTCTTCGATTCCAAGCAGGCTATCGGCGAAGTGATCTGCGCTAACCGCCTGGAGCTGATTATGGCGGCGGTGCTTTCCGCCATCGAGGATGCGCCTTCAGCAAGCGAAAGATTACGCCGTCTTTTCAAGGCGCTCACCGAAGCGGGGAGCGAGCTGTTTTTCCACGACCGTAAGCTTTACGACATTGCCGCCGTCGCCGCGCAGGAGCAGTGGCCTTCAACCGAAAAGTATTGTGAAAGCCTGATGAAGCTGATTGAGAGCATCATTATCGAAGGCAGACAGTCCGGCGAGTTCGAAAGGAAGACGCCGCTGGATGAGGTAACCTGTGCCGTCTATATGGTGATGTGCCCTTACATTAACCCCGTTCAGCTGCAGTACAACCTTGAAACCGCCCCAACGGCAGCGGTACTTCTCTGCTCACTGATCTTAAGAAGCCTGGCCCCCTGATTAGTGACCATTGACTTTATTGGTCACTAATCACAGAATGCGGAAACTGTCCTGTTACCTCAATAAGGGTTTCCCATGCTCAGGCTCACTTCAGCCCGCGTTGCCGTTTGTCTCCTGCCGTTTGCCCTCGCGGCATGCGGCGATATTTCCGCGAATGACGATCCGCGCACAAAGCCACCGCTTGTCCGATCCGTATCCGTCGAGCTTGCGAACAATACCGCCCGTGCCTTCACGGGCGTGGTGGTTGCCAGAACGCAGAGCGATTTAGGCTTCAGGGTTCAGGGGAAAATCCTTGAACGCCTGGTTGATACGGGTCAGACCGTCAAACAGGGCCAGCCCTTGCTGCGCCTGGATCCAATTGACCTGAAATTACAGGCCCAGGCGCAGCAGCGCGCGGTGGACGCAGCCCAGGCGCGCGCGCGAAAAGCCTCCAGCGATGAGGCGCGCTATCGTGGTCTGGTGGCCACCGGCGCGGTGTCCGCCTCCGAGTATGACCAAATCAAAGCGGCGGCGGATACCGCCAGAGCAGAACTCAGCGCGGCACGGGCGCAGGCCAGCGTGGCGCACAACGCCACGGGCTATGCCGTCCTGCTGGCGGATTCTGACGGCGTGGTCATGGAGACGCTCGCCGAGCCGGGTCAAGTCGTCAGTGCCGGACAGGTGGCGATCAGGCTCGCCAGAGCGGGACAGCGTGAAGCGCTCGTGCAGCTTCCGGAAACGCTGCGCCCTGCCGTCGGCAGCGAAGCGCAGGCCACGCTGTATGGCAATGAAGAACACCCGGTCACCGCAACGCTGCGCCTGCTGTCTGACTCGGCCGATGCCACAACCCGCACCTACGAAGCTCGTTACGTGCTGGACGGGCCGCTGGCGAACGCGCCGCTGGGGGCGACCGTCACGATTAACATTCAGCACAATAAAGCGGAAGGTCAGGTCATGCAGGTCCCTCTGGCCTCGCTCTACGATGCGGGCAACGGCCCCGGCGTCTGGCGCATTTCTGCTCCGCCTGCAAAGGTCGCCTGGACGCCCGTCAGGGTGCTGAGCGTGGGTGAAGATGCGGTGCAGATCGCGGGCGGCGTGAAGCCCGGCGAGAAGATTGTGGCGTTAGGCGCACACCTTTTACATGAAGGTGAAATTGTCAGGCTTGCCGCGCAACGCAATGCCACACTTGCGGAGAGCGCGCCATGAGCGGAAGCCGCTTCAACCTGTCAGCGCTGGCCGTGCGTGAGCGTTCCGTCACGCTGTTTCTGATCGTTCTCGTTACCATCGCCGGAATTTACGCCTTCTTTGGGCTCGGGCGCGCGGAAGACCCGCCCTTCACGGTGAAGCAAATGACGGTGATAACCGTCTGGCCGGGGGCGACCGCGCAGGAGATCCAGGATCAGGTCGCCGAGCCGCTGGAAAAGCGGCTGCAGGAACTTAAATGGTATGACCGGACGGAAACTTATACCCGTCCCGGCATGGCGTTTATCACCTTGTCGTTGCAGGACAAAACCCCGCCTGCCGAGGTGCAGGAGGAGTTCTATCAGGCGCGGAAGAAGCTTGGAGATGAATCGCAGCGTCTTCCGACGGGCGTCATCGGCCCGATGATCAACGACGAATTCTCGGATGTCACCTTTGCCCTTTTTGCCCTGAAAGCAAAAAGCGAACCGCAGCGGCAGCTGGTACGTGATGCCGAAAGCCTGCGCCAGCAGCTTCTGCACGTTCCCGGCGTCAAGAAAGTGAACATTATTGGCGAACAGGCCGAGCGGATTTATATCGCCTTCTCCCATGACCGTCTGGCGACGATGGGCCTCGCCCCTGAGGACATTTTTAACGCACTTAACGGCCAGAACGCGTTAACCGCAGCGGGCTCCATCGAGACCCGAGGCGCACAAATCTTTATCCGCCTCGACGGCGCGTTCGACGAACTGCAGAAGATCCGCGATACGCCCGTTGTGGCCCGGGGCAAAACGCTCAGGCTGTCCGACATCGCCACGGTTGAACGCGGCTACGAAGATCCCCCGACGATGCTGATACGTAACCAGCATGAGCCCGCCCTGCTGCTCGGCATCGTGATGCGCGAGGGCTGGAACGGCCTGACGCTGGGTAAGGCGCTGGATGCGGAAACGGCGAAAATTAATGAGAGTCTGCCGCTTGGCATGACCCTGACCAAGGTCACCGACCAGTCCGTGAATATTCGCTCGTCGGTCGACGAGTTCATGATTAAATTCTTCGTCGCCCTGCTGGTTGTCATGGTGGTGTGTTTTGTCAGCATGGGCTGGCGCGTAGGGGTGGTGGTTGCGGCGGCGGTGCCGCTGACGCTGGCGGTGGTCTTCGTGGTGATGGAGGCGGCGGGGATAAACTTTGACCGCGTCACGTTGGGCTCCCTGATCCTCGCCCTCGGCCTGCTGGTTGATGATGCCATTATCGCCATTGAAATGATGGTGGTGAAAATGGAGGAAGGTTACGACAGAATCAAAGCCTCGGCCTACGCCTGGAGCCACACCGCCGCGCCGATGCTGGCCGGTACCCTGGTGACGGCCATTGGCTTTATGCCGAATGGTTTTGCCCAGTCGACCGCCGGAGAATACACCAGCAACATGTTCTGGGTGGTTGGCCTCGCTCTCATTGCCTCGTGGTTCGTCGCCGTGGTGTTCACGCCCTATCTGGGGGTGAAGATCCTGCCAACGATCCCTAAAGTAGAAGGAGGCCATGCCGCCATCTATAACACGCCTCGCTATAACCGTTTTCGCCAGCTGCTTGCCAGCGTTATCGCCAGAAAATGGCGAGTGGCCGGGTCGGTGGTCGCCATTTTCATCCTGGCCGTGCTCGGCATGGGTCTGGTAAAAAAACAATTTTTCCCGACCTCCGATCGCCCGGAAGTGCTGGTTGAGGTGCAGATGCCCTACGGCACCTCGATTGAACAAACCAGCACCGCAGCGGCAAAAATCGAAGCGTGGCTGGGCCAGCAGCCTGAAGCCAACATTGTCACTGCCTATATTGGTCAGGGTTCGCCCCGCTTTTATCTGGCGATGGCGCCTGAACTGCCCGACCCGTCTTTTGCGAAAATTGTGATCCTGACGGACAGCGAGACGTCACGCGAGGCGCTCAAGCTCCGGCTGAGAGAGGCTGTCGCCAACGGCCTTGCGCCCGAAGCGCGCGTGCGGGTGACGCAGCTGGTGTTTGGCCCCTACTCGCCCTTCCCGGTCGCCTGGCGTGTGTCAGGCCCGGACGTAGGCAAGGTGCGCGACATTGCTGATAAGGTGAAAGCCGTGCTTCAGGCAAGCCCGATGATGCGGACCGTCAACACCGACTGGGGGTCGCGCGTTCCGGTATTGCATTTCACTCTCGATCAAAGCCGCCTGCAGGCGACCGGCTTAACCTCCAGCGCCGTTGCCGAGCAGCTTCAGTTCCTTCTATCAGGCGTGCCGATAACCACCGTACGGGAAGATATTCGTTCGGTAGAGGTCATTGGTCGCGCGGCGGGTGATATCCGTCTCGATCCGGCGAAAATTGAGGGCTTCACCCTGGTCGGCAATGCGGGACAGCGCCTTCCGCTGTCTCAAATCGGCAAGATTGAGATCGGTATGGAAGATCCGATTCTGCGCCGTCGCGATCGTACCCCCACAATCACCGTGCGCGGTGATATCGCCGACGGCCTTCAGCCACCGGACGTGTCGGTCGCCATCATGAAGCAGCTCCAGCCGATTGTTGAGACGCTGCCGGCCGGGTACCGTATTGACATGGCGGGTTCGATTGAGGAATCGGGAAAAGCCACGCAGGCAATGATTCCATTGTTCCCGATTATGATTGCCCTGACGCTGCTGATCATCATTTTGCAGGTGCGCTCAATCTCGGCGATGGTGATGGTGTTCTTAACCGCCCCGCTGGGGCTGATTGGCGTGGTGCCGACCCTGCTGATTTTCAATCAGCCGTTTGGCATCAACGCGCTGGTCGGCCTGATCGCCCTTTCCGGGATTCTTATGCGCAATACGCTGATCCTGATTGGCCAAATCAATCATAACCAGAACGAGGGTCTCGATCCGTTCCGGGCGGTGGTCGAGGCAACGGTCCAGCGAGCCAGGCCCGTCTTGCTGACGGCACTGGCGGCCGTGCTGGCGTTCATCCCCCTGACGCATTCGGTGTTCTGGGGCACGCTGGCTTACACGCTAATCGGCGGAACGCTGGGCGGGACGATCGTTACCCTCGTCTTCCTGCCCGCGATGTATGCGATCTGGTTCCGGATCCGCCCTGCGGAACAACGGGTGCAGCACCCCGCAGAAAACGTGTAAACTACCATGAGTAGATAACAGTTCAGAGGAAAACATGGTTGTTAAGCGCTTGAGAAAAGAGGACCGCCGCGTGCAGCTACTGGAGGTTGCGCGCGGAATCGTTCGTCAGCAAGGCACGGAGGCGCTGACCCTTGGCTACCTGGCGGAGCGAGCCAACGTGACCAAGCCTATCCCCTACGACCACTTCGGCGATCGTGAAGGGCTGCTGATGGCGCTGTACCAGGACTATAGCGATCGGCAGTTGGCGAAATTCCGTGAGACGCTGGCGGTCGACAGCAAAACGCTGGAAAAGACGATCCGCTTTTTCAGCGCCGCTTATATCGACTGCGCCATTTCCGCCGGGCCTGAAACCGGGCCAATCGCAGCGGCGCTATCCGGCTCCCGCGCGTTGCAGACGTTTCGGGAGGCATGCGTGACCGAATGTGCCGACTGCCTGCGTACCGCGCTTTCCCCGTTCGTCGTACTGAAAGGCGTTCAGGGAGAAGCAGCTCTGACGGCCATTATCGGTGCGGCAGACGCGCTCAGCACGGCCGCGGGTAACGGCGTGCTCGCCCGGAACGTGGCGGAAGATACGCTCAGCGGCGCGATGATCGGCGTGCTGGAGACCTATGTGAACAGCACAAAATGATCGCCTGGGGCGGATTGACAGCTAAGTTACCAATAGTAATATAGACATCAGTTCTCACCTATTGCGAGGTCGCTATGTCTGCAACACACGCCATCAATAACGCGCTGATCGTGACGGCTCACCCTGTCGACACGTCCTTATCCCATAAGCTGGCTACCCGCATTGCCGGGAAATTACGCGAGCAAGGTACACAGGTTGAGATCGCCGATCTGCATGCTGAAGGGTTTAATCCGGCGATGACCCGCGCCGATCTCGATTTCTATCACGGCGATCCGAGCGCGCTTCCCGACGATATTTTGCGCGAGCAGCAGCGCGTCGAGCGGGCGGATATGCTGGTGTTTGTCTTCCCGGTGTACTGGTGGTCGGTCCCCGCGCTGTTGAAAGGCTGGTTCGATCGCGTTTTAACCCTGAACTGGGCGTATAAGGTGGCCGACGACGGACGGATTGTGGGTAACTTACGGGACGTTCCCGTCCGCCTGATTGCCACCGGCGGCAGCGATCTCGCCGGATTCGACAAACATGGCTATTCGACGGCGATTCAGACGCAGATTATCGAAGGTGTATTTGGCTTCTGCGGGTTGAAGAACGTTAAGCTCGATATCCTTTACCAGGCAGACACGGCTACGCCTGAGCAGGTTGAGGATTTTCTGGAGGGGCTTGGGAGTATTAAATAATCCCGGCTATCCAGTCAGCAAAAGCGCGCACGACAGGAGAAAGATAACGCTGGTGGGGATAAAGCAGCGTGACGGGCACCGACGGCGGCTGCCAGTCCGCCAGCACCTCCACCAGCCTTCCCTCGCGCAGATGCTCTGCGACAATATTCCCGGCAACCTGCACCAGCCCAAAACCCTTAAGACACATCTGGATATAAAGCTCCGTATCATTGACGGCGGCAGCACCGCTCACTGGAACAGACCGCATTTCATTGCCCTGAACGAAGCGCAATTCGTTCGCGCGTCGTCTCTGCCCGGAAAAATAGTGAACCGCCCGGTGCCCGCTCAGCGCATCGGGCGACTGGGGAATACCGTATTCCCGGAGATAGTCCGGCGAGGCGCAGGTGACCCAGCGAAAACGGCCCAGAGGACGGGCTACCAGCGTGGAGTTATTCAGTTCCCCTGTTCTAATTACACAGTCGACGCCCTCCTGCACCAGGTCAACCTGGCGATCGCTGACGCCGATCGTCAGGTAGATATCCGGATAAAGACGGCAGAACTCGTCCAGATGTGGCATCACGATGTGATGAGCAATCCCGGCAGGTATATCTACCCGCAGGCGTCCCTGTGGCCGACTGCCGGAATCGCTCAGGCTGGACTCCGCCTGCTCGATTAATGAGAGAATTTCCCGACAGTGCGTCAGGTACTGTAAACCTTCCGGCGTCACGCTCACCCGCCGTGTCGTCCTGTTCAGCAGGCGCACCTGCAGGTATTTTTCCAGATTTTTAATCGTGCTGGTGACCGTTGATGAAGGCAGGAAGAGTGTTTCAGCCGCGCGAACGAAGCTGCCGGACTCCGCCACCCGCACAAAGATTTGCATTGCCTGGATACGATCCATTTGTCCCAAAGCCTTTATAAATTTAATTATTCGCTAATTATGAATAATGAAAACGCATTGCGCATCTTTTTCGCGTTAATTAAGTGGCGTAGCGTTTCGGTACTAATGACAGAAAGAGACTGAAAATGACCGGCTACGCAAGAAATATTGTGAATAATCAAAACACCACTTCCCCGGCGACGCTCATCCGTGGCGCTACGATCCTCAGCATGGATGAGAGCGTGGGCAGTATTGAACGCGGCGAGATCCTGATCGCCGGGCCCACCATTGTGGCTGTCGGCGAAAACCTGGAGGCAAAGGGAGCGAGGGTTATTGATGCTACAAACATGATTGCTATGCCGGGGATGGTGGACACCCATCGCCACGCCTGGGAGGGGCAATTGCGTCGCATCAACCCCAACGCGGAATCGCTGGAAGACTACTGCAACGCCACGCATTTCTCATTTGCGAAATACTACCGCCCTGCCGATATGTACGTTGGCAACCTCCTCTCCGCGCTGGGCTGTATTGACGCCGGGATCACCACCGTCATTGATAATTCCCACAACAGCCGCAGCGCAGCCCATTCGGATGCCGCCGTCGAGGCGCTTCTGGATGCGGGGATCCGCGCCATTCACGCTTCAGGCGCACCGGTTTCCGGGGAATGGGATACCGCACACTGGCCAGGAAACTGGCAACGCCTGCAGGAAAAGTATTTCCGGGACAACCCGGACGGACTTGTGTCGCTGGCGGTGATGGCGCAGCTGGAGCCGGAGATGTGGGCTGAGGCGCGCAGGCTCGGGCTGCCGATCGTCACTGAATTTTTCGGCGGTGAGATGGCCTCACGGCTTGCGGTATTGCAGCAGGAGGGACTGCTGGGCGCGGATAATATCTTTAATCACTGCACGGCGCTGCCTGACGAAGGCTGGGCGATCCTGAGAGATGCTGGCGTGAGGGTAAACGTCTGCCCTCGCTCCGACGCACACTACGGCATTGAGGACGGGATGTTTGCCATTCAGTCAGCGATGCGCCACGGCATTCACCCTGGCCTAAGCGTGGATAATGAAACGTCCTACAGCGGTGACATGTTTATGGAGATGCGCGTAGCGTTTTACCTGCAGCGCGTTATGGGTATGCATCAACAACACGGCTGTCGCAGCGCACATTCCCCGAAAACGCTTCAGGCAGCCCAGCTTCTGAAGGCCGCCACTCTCGATGGCGCGGCGTGCGCCGGTCTGCAGGAGAAAGTCGGCAGCCTGACGCCGGGCAAGAAGGCCGATCTGATCCTGATTAACGCGGGGGATCTGAACCTTTACCCCTCCGGAAATGCCTTTGGCACGGTCGTGCATGCAGCAGAGCGCAGCAATATTGACACCGTGATGATTGGCGGACGCATCGTTAAGCAAGGCGGCAACGTGCTGGGCGTGGACAGAGCACGTCTCCGTGCAGCGATTGATGAATCACGTCAGCATCTTTATACCGCTGCAGGCTATGAGCCTGACATGTTTGCAGACTCCTTCCTGCCGCTGCATCAGGCCCCTACTCAAGTTGGTGTATTGAAGGAATGAGTTAAGCAACGTTATAACTAACGCGATAATTCCGTATACAGCGGAATGTATTAACAAAGGCCATGTTATGTATCAGTCAGTTCAGCCAACAACCACCCTCACCACCACCGGAACCTTCGGCGGTGCGAGCGTATCTGTAGCGAACGACTGACAAACAGAACCTCAATCCCCGCCGGCCAGGACGGGGAAATCTCTCTCCGTTCACCACCCTCTGAATGGAGAAAGAAAATGGTTTCATCTGACAATGCTCTCTTAATCATCGACATGCAGCAGGGCCTCTTCCGTGGCCCTTTTTCCCCCAGTTCCGCCGATGCCGTTCTGGCAAATATCCGTTTGTTAATAGCCAACGCGCGGCACGCGCAGGTACCCGTCTTTTTTGCCCGTCATATCGGACCAGACGACTCGCCCTTCTCAGAGAAGGGGCCGTTAACACAGCTGATACCCGAGCTGGACGTGAAGGAGCAGGATGTTATTTTCACCAAGCGCTATCCCAGCTGTTTTCGGGATACCGATTTGCAGCACAAACTTATTCAGAGAGGCATCAAACAGCTGGTCATTGCCGGGATGAAAACAGAATTTTGTGTCGACACCACCTGTCGGGCCGCGCCGGATCTGGGTTTCAGGACGGTATTGATTTCAGATGCACATACAACAATGGATAATGCACATTTATCCGCCAATGACATCATCGCGCATCACAACAGCACGCTGGCCGGTCCGTTCGTGACGCTGTCGACTGCCGGAGACTGGCATTTTAATACGGTCGGTTGAGTTGGCGGGATCGTCTCTCTTTCCCGGCGCGGCTTTCCGCGCGCCGGGCAAATAAGAGAAAAATTACAGGGTAAAACCCCCGTCACCCACCTGCGCCTGAGCGTACCATTTCATCAGCGCCGCGGTACCGGGCGCATTCTCCGCCGGTGACCAGGGGGCGGTATCCTGCTCAGGAACAGGCTGGTAGCCGCCGTGCTTAACCTCAAAAATAACGCCGCCCTTATCCAGCGACAGCACGGCATGCCAGGTACCGGGATCCATCTCCAGCACTTTGCACTCTTCACCTAACACCACGCGCCGGGTCACGTTCCCGCTGTCATCGAAGTTCAATACCAAAAAGCGACCGCTCAGCGCCGTCAGCAGCTCAAACGTATGCGGATGGCGATGGGGGCGAACATAGGTGCCGGGCTCCATGGCGATAGCCAGGCGCTGCACCGGGTCGCTCAGCTCAGGATGTAAATTACGGTGCGCCCGTAAGCGAGGAGAATTTGCGGCCTGCTCGCTTTGCTGCTGCAGGTCACTGAAGGTAATTTGTTTCATATAAGCCTTTGTGAATGTGGGCAGTCTACGGCAATCCGATTGCCGCAAGACGTTATACCATCCTGAAAGGTCGATGAGCGATGGCATTTATGAAACAAAACGCTGCATGGGGTTCGCATGTTCTGTTACAACGTGCTCAAAGCAGAGAGAGGGACTCATCCAGCCAGCCGGGGAGATGTTCTCTGTACCAGGTCAGGTAGAGATTAAAGTCGCTCTTTTTCCTTTCGTGCAGGAGTAACACGACTTCAGTAACAATCCATGCCTTGGCGAGAGCGATTTCTCTGACTAACCTGTCTGCGTCCAGATGCGTGGCAAAAACACAGTAGCGCTCGGCAAGTTGTAAAATGCTTTGTTTTGAGCCCATCCCCTTAACCAGCGGAGCAAGGTCGATAGCCGGGCTGCCGGTGCCGAATCTTTCCCAGTCGAAAAGTATCGTATCGCCGTTTTCTCTTCTGCCCCAGTTACCCGCATTGGTATCGCCTGAAATTAAACATTCCTGACGAAACAAAACGCTGCCCGCTTGTTGAAAACGTCGCATCTGCCGCTCAGCGCGGGCGGGCAATTCCAGAAGAGACAGAGATTTTTCAAGTGCTGACGCAGACCAGGTGTGGGTGTGATATATCCATTCGGCGTCGGCAGGATAATTGTGAAGGCGTGAAAGTTGCCTCAATATCTCGTCCCCTGCAACCTCATCCTGGGAGATCTTATAAGGAACGTATTCGAGCGTCAGGCTGCGTCGGCGTGGGTCGGCGTGAAGCAACCGCGGGGATTCAACAACGCCGCTGAGTGGTTCCGCCGCACGCGTATAAAAGCCATATTCAACATCGCTAACAGGGCATTTTTCTATTACCTGATTGCCATGGCGATCCGCAATCAGGCGGACTTTTGCTGCGCCCATTCTGGATAAGTTCTCGCCAGACATACCACCCTCATGTCACTGGTTCGGGGCATAAGTATAGTGGATCATTATGCAATGCTATGAAAATAACCCTCTGAACTTACTAATCTTTTAGTTTAAAATTACCCCTTTAAACGGGAACTGCTGAACACCTGCTATACACAAGCCCCCCCCATTTTCATTAACGCAGCGGATTTAAAAATGACAAAGTCTGGATTTAAAATTACTTCATTTATTTCGCCTACAATACAATTCATATTAGCGCTCGCAACTTTTATACTTAGTGTAACCTTTAGCCTTGAGCAAAATAGAATATCAAAACTCCAATACTCACCACTTTTTATTTTAAGCATTAACCAACTTTTCGGAAAAGATTACTCACCAACTCAATCAGAAAAATTTGATATATTCAACGAAGGTTATTCCATAAACAATTATGACTATAAACTCCATTCAATCATGAATGTTGCATATACCCTTAGCAACAAATCATATGAAAAAAAAATTCTACGTTGATTACTTCTCTGTTCAATCAAAGAAGTCCGGCGGAAAAGATCGCATGTCAGGGGGCATAGGTGAGAACAACATCTTATTATTCAGCAACCTAAAAAAAACAAATCATAAAAAAATTTAACGATAAAGGTATCAATCTAATAAACATTGAACTTCATCATTATTCTGAAATAAGTTACTCCGATACAGAACTCAAGGGAAATTATGTCTACTTCGCAGATTCCGAGCGTGTAACAAAAGATATTTATGACAATTATTTAGCTGGGATTGATGGTTACTATACAATATCACTCTACAGCCCAAATATAGATGAAATCATATCAAGAATCTTACGAGGCAATTAGTTAAATATTGAATATATGCAACTCTAATATTGCGAGTTGCATATGAATTATTTGAACTGCTCCACAGGGTGTGGTTCTCATAATCCACCCACGCCACTGAGAGCGGGCTTTCGGTTCGGATTTTAGCGGCAAAGGTTAAGTCCCAGCCGCAGAACTTTGCACGGGCCAGTGTCTGCAACGGTGCGCAGAACTACCTGGAGACAGGAGTGACCTCGCGGCGTACCAGGGAATAGTCATGTAAATTTGGGCCGAGTTTGGGTATGCTGTGTTCCAGCCATAGTCGTTACTCCTGTTAACGATCTGGTTAGACGCCTCGGCAGTGTTCCACCACTTCAGGGCGTTGCTTTTTATGGTATTCGCATATAAAGTGGTTCATACTATTCAAATTAACGCTAACACAGTGGCATGAACCAATGTAAGAGAAGAATGCCAAAAACAAAACTGATCGTTCAAATAGCACAAGAAAGATCATCCGCCTCGAAGATGAATTACTTAATCAAATAGACATTTTGGCTGGTGAAGGCGATTTTAGCTCATGGGTAAAAAAAAGAGTGCAGAGAAAAAATTCGCAAAAGTGGAATAGATCCTAAAGGTTAATGGGATTTTTAAAAAATATCAACAGCGCGTAATTAAAACGACAAGATATTGATTTAAGGAGATTGCATGAACAAAACAACAATATATTTTTTCATAGATGAATCTGGTGACAAAGGTTATTCAAACTCAAGACCCTTCCACGAAATAGGAGTAATGGCAGGATTCCTTATTAATGACTGGAATGTCCCAATCCTACAAGAAAAGATAGAGAGTGGATTAAGCAAACTCAACCTCGATCCCATAAAAAAACTTCACATGTCAGGGTTAGATAAAACTCAGCAAGCCAAAGTAATTGATTTAATCAAAGAGTTATTTAAAAAATTTAATCTAAAGTTTTTTTATTCTGTAATATATACCTCATCATATGCATCTTTTGTTGGACTCAACCCGGAACAACAAAAAGAGTCCATGCACTCTCAGTTACTACAAAACATCTTAATTACAGCCCTATCACTCTGTACCCGTATAATTGAAAAGTTCAACACTGATGTGAAATTACAAATTGTAAGTGATAACATAGATTCCGGCGTATTAAAAACAATGAAAAAAGATTTTTCCCGAATAGTTAATTTTTTAAATGGGACAAGGAATAGAACATACATAACCAAAACCGAATATGTCGAATCAGAAATAACCAATTTATCACATGATCCGAGACCCAAAAATGGGAAGTTCGAAGTTGATATTCGCGTTGAAAACTCAGCAATCACGTTTATTTCCGATGTATTATCTTATACAACATTTCAACATTTAATTAAGTTTATGCAAGATAATCCTACGATGGATCTTAATACATCAAAGGCTAGCTTCGGTCATCCCTTAGAAGAGTTTTTAATGCTGCAATTCACCCCTGACCTTGAAGAGATGAATTTAATCGGAAAAATATTTGGACCAGGTAGAAAAAATTAAAATAAGTACAGTCTCTTTGCTCTTTGCGCTTTTCACTGGCATAGATATCACACCAGTAATCGATAGCGTTCTACACAGTTACTGGAGTGAACAGGTTCTCTTTGGTGAGTTTGTTCTCTTTCCGTGGATCGAGTCCCGGAGAAAACCATGCCCGGCACTCGTCCCTTTTCTCTCTGGCCTGTTTAAGTGTCATATCTGGATACTTGCCTAACGTCATCCAGACGGGGGCGCTTTGTCGGCCGGAATGTCTGAAGAAATAAACAAAGCTCACCGTGCCACTCATACTGACTCTGGCGGACAGTTCCCGTCCATCGGCCACCATCTTTTGACGCGGCAGCGGTTTACCATGTAGGCTTTTAACGCCTTGTCGCTTAACTTGTTCTCGCCCGCCATAACACCTCATTCTGCAATACACACCCAACTGCAACGCCGAAAAACAGTATAAAAGCAATGCAAACAACATTTCTTTCTTCTTCATAATTAACAATGAGTTAATGAATGAATCCGGTTCTTCATGCGTACCCATGAGGTAGTGTGAAGGATAGTGGATCATCATCCCACGTTGAGTAAAACTCACATTGACTGCCACTATTTATCGTTTTTCAAACCTATCCGCGTTGAAATACCATCCCTTCATCCCTGGTATATTGCTGGCCAGAAATTGATAGCAAAATTCAAATAATAATATATGTATATGGAGCACCTATGACACTCGATGTTTTATTTCATCTAATGAAAACGATCTCACCTGAAAAAAACACCGCCGGTGAAAATATACATGCGCTCATCACGTTACTTTCGTCAGATAGCGATCGCGCTGAGGCGCTTTCGCCATTTATCCATCGACTGCATCTCCTGTCTTTCGCTCAACGCAATCCGGGTAACGCCGAAGCGTTGCTCTCGGCACACGTTCCAAAAGACGATGCAGCCCTTACCCTGCCTGACTTCGCTGACTGGCCTCGGGTGCGTTACGCAGTGTCCGGGGAAGTCCAGACGCCGGAATCAGAAGAGTATTTCAGCAAAATGACCTCGGCTGCCAATGTGATACGCGCGGCACTGATCGACGCCGAGCGCGCAAAAGGAACGCCAGCGCTTTATATTCTGGACAAATTACTCGATCTGAACAGTGCCCTGCCGGAAAGATATAAGATAATGGCAAATATTCCCTACGCCTGAACACATTTAACAGGCAGGATATTCCGCGAGAAATATCCTGCTTTTTATTTCATACACGCTTTTCATTGTAATCAAGACAGACGATATCCAGCGAAGGAACAACCGGCGCGTTAAGATTAAGCCAGGCCAGCAACCGTTCAATACTCTGTCCTCTGAGCGAATGTTTCGGCCAGACGAGGTAGTAGCCATCTCCCGTTGCTATCGCCTCCCTGAAGGGCAGCGCGAGCAGGCCGCTTTTCAGCGCGTCGAGCGTGAGGCGGAGATCGGCCATCGCCACGCCGTGACCGTGCATGGCGGCCAGGCTTCCCTGCTCTAACGTGTCGAACACAATCCCGCCGCTCATGTCGAGACCGGGAAATAACCCCGTCGTTTTAAGCCAGCGCTTCCAGTCCCGCCTGTCCGGTGAGGGATGGATAAGATCGCACTGTTCAAGCCGATGCCGGGCAGGTTCGAGCAGCGACGGGGGACAAACCGGAATAAGCCATTCGCTGAAAAGCAGGCTGCTCTCCGTTGACTCGCCGAAATAACCGTTACCGAGGAGGATCGCACAATCGTATGGCTCACGGCTGAAGTCAACGGTGTCGAAATCCATCCAGACGCTGGCAATTTCGATTTTCGGCTTCGCATGGTTCTCGCGAAAAGATTTCAGGACACTAAGAAGCCATCGCATCGTCAGGGTACTGGGGGCCTTGAGGCGCAGAAGGTGATTTTCACTCCTGAACGCGCGGCAGGCCCACTCAATATTCGAGAAACTTTCGCTTAGCTGCCCGGCAAGAATACGCCCGGCGTCACTGACCTCCACTCTCGGCCCCTGCCGCTTAAACAGCTCGCAGTCGAACCACTGTTCAAGGGTCCGGACATGCCTGCTGACCGCCCCCGGAGTGATATTCAATGCTTCAGCGGCTTTGCTGAAGGAGTTCAGCCGCGCGGCAACTTCAAACGCGCGCAGCGCATACAGTGGCGGTAAAGACATACGTTCCCTTTTAATGAGGTTTGATCGTGGCGTTTTTTATCGCCCCCGTAACTTATCACCTGGTTGATTAGACGGAAACGTCAGCAGTCATTGCTCGGTTGCCTGAATGGCGCGGCTGCCCTCATTTCGAGGCTTTACTGAATCCATGGCTACAGAATGCTCACACATGAAGTCGGGACAGCGCATGCTAAAACCCGTATAACGTTTCTTATCATCGACAGTTTTAAAGGGTTCTTAATGGTTACGGTTGAGGAAATTAGAGTGAAATATCCAGGCGCAGAGGCCTGGCAAATGGGTGACAGTCCGGAGCTGGCCAGCGAGCTTGCGGATCTGATTAAAAAAGGGATTAAAACGGCCTCGTGCGGATCTTTTGCCTCTTACCAGCAGGAACAATCTGCTCCCAGGATCGGGAGCTATAACATTATCCTCGATGGTCAGAATGTCCCTGTTTGCGTAACCAGGCTCGTTTCAATGCGGCTGGTGCGTTTTTGTGATGTTACTGAGGCGTTTGCCCGTAAAGAAGGTGAAGGTGATTTAAGCCTTGAATACTGGCAGAAAGAGCATCAGCGATTTTTCACCAGCGAAGGTCATTTTTCTGAAGATATGGAGTTGATTGCAGAAGAATTTGAAGTGACTGAGGTGCTGTAGGATAACGAAACGGGCCGGCATTTATAGCAATGTCGCTCGTTACAAAAGTGAACATCAGCATTTCGGACGTTATCGACGCCAGGCAAGTTCCAACACCTACAACGCCTGGCTTCCCAGTGCGGCGACAATCGCCCCCTCCATTTTCTCGGGCGTAGTCATCGGTGCAAAACGCTTGAGCGGTTTACCGTCGCGTCCAATCAGAAACTTAGTAAAGTTCCACTTGATACGCCCCCCCAGCACGCCGGGCAATTCATCTTTCAGATAACGAAACAGCGGATGCGCTGCGTTACCGTTGACCTCGACTTTCTCAAACATCGGGAAACTCACGCCGTAGTTGATGTAACAGGTTTTCGAGATTTCGTCGGTGCCGCCAGGTTCCTGTTTGCCGAACTGGTTGCAGGGGAAGCCCAGCACCACTAACCCTCGTTCGGCATATTTTTTGTATAGCGCTTCAAGACCCGCATATTGCGGCGTAAAGCCACAGTGGCTGGCAGTATTCACGACCAGAACCACTTTCCCCGCATAGTCGGCCATAGAGATAAGCTGCCCATCCAGACGGGCGGCGGTAAGCTGATGAAAATGAGTCATGTTAATGATGATCTCTTAGAAAAACGGTTAGCACATCCTTTGGAGGGGTTATGCCCGTTTCAGAAAGCATCCAGCCCACAGCGCCGCGATGATAGATACTGTGAAACAGCACATGATTAAGCATATCCACCGCTTTCATTTCACCGTGTCCGCCATCGACGAAGCGGAATTTGATGATTTCAGAAAGTCCGGGAATGTCCATTGAACCTGCGTGCTTAATATACCAGTCAGTGCATTCAGTCATGTTATTCAGAAGCTCGTCTGCAGACGGCGTTTCTGGCGTATTCAACGCGGTGTATTGATGCGTTTGACCAGTAATATTTGCTCTGAAAATCATATCCACGACATAAACATGATTCATAAGTCTGAGCATCAGATGGTGCTTTTCAGGATTAGCTGAGGCATCAACCCTCTGTATTGCTTGTAAGGTTTCCGTGTCTGCCCAGCGTTTGAATTTGAATAACGTGACAATCGTGCTTGTGTCCATTTTCCCCTCCTGATTAACAATAAATTATCATATCAGCAACATTGTCAGGTGGATATCGCTTCCGTTCCCGGCACAAAATTGACGGTAATTGGGTCACCCGAAAAATTCCCTCATGGCAGGCTAAGTGTGGTACATTCCTGGCGCGTCAATGATCACCACACTCGCTATCAGGTATGCAGAACACAACAAAAAAAATTCACTGGCTTCTGCTTACTCTCCCACTCCTCAGTGGTTGCGGCACGCTCTCACAAATGTCCTCCCCGGAAGGTACACAGGAACTTCTCACCCATGAGTCGCTGGATGGCGACGTTGACAGCGTGGTGCGTCACTACATGGCGCAAAAGTCCGTTCCCGGGATGACGGTCGCGGTGATCCATAATCACGGCTCACCGCAGTTTTATACCTGGGGAGTAACCGATGCGGTCAATCGCTATCCGGTCAGGCCCGACACCCTGTTTGCGCTCGGCTCGCTCAGCAAAGGGATCACGGCGGAAGTGGTGGCCTGTCTGGTGAGTGAGGGGCAACTGAACTGGAACGACAGCCTTGCGACATTGCTACCGGCGGGAACGCCGCTAAGCAAGGATGCACAAAAAATCACTCTTCTGGAGCTGGTAACCCACACCTCCGGCCTGCCGCGCCAGAATATGGATGTTCCGATGCTCGGAAAATTCATCCGCTATTTAAGCACGGGTGATAACTTCTACGGTGAGCTGGACAGCGATAACGTGCTGAATTATCTCGCCAACTGGCGAGCGCCGAAGGATAAAACGCCGCAATACTCCAATACCGGCTACGCCCTGATCGGCTATATCCTGAAGCACAAAACCGGGGAAGATATTCAGAGTTTAGCCTCACGCTATATTTTCCGTCCGCTGCACATGGCTAACAGCAGTTTTACGCCCCAGAAGCTCAAAGGCTACCCGCAGCGGGCGCTCGGCCACGCGGGCGATCAGCCGAAATTTATCCCGCGCGGGCAGCTCACCCCGGACTGGCATTTTTCTAACAACATGGTGGCGGCAGCGAGCTTGTACAGCAACGCCGAAGATCTGGCGGCCTATGCCCGCTATCACGTCTCAACGACCCACAGTCCCTTGCTGGACAGCGTTTTTGACGAAGTCAGAAATACCGATATTCAACGCCCCGACGGAGTGCAGGGTATTGCCTGGACCACCGACTTTATCGGCCTGGAAAAAATCACCTATCAGGTCGGCTATATCGGCGGCTACTCCAGCTTTATCGGTTATGACAAAGAAAAAGGCAATGCGGTGGTGGTGCTGCAAAATACCTTTAACTGGAGTAATTACATTGGCATTGCGCTATTGATGGATATGGCGAAAAAAGACGACCTTACCCCTGGTTCGCCGACTTCGGCCTTAAATTCTCGTCAAACGTCAGCCGTTTCCGGTCAGGCTCTACCTCGCGCAGCGGTTCAACCTGGTGCATAGTCAGCTTGCAGCGCTCCACCAGCACCTGATACTCCCGCGTGCCCTGCCGCTTCCACGCCAGCTCCTGCTCGCTTAGCTCACGGATCGCTTTGGCCGGGCTGCCGATAATCAAATGGTTGGCGGGCATCTCCGCTTTCGCCTTCACGAACGCCGCCGCGCCGACGATGCTGTTTTCACCGATGACCGCGCCATCCATGACTACCGCGTTCATGCCCACCAGCGCGTTACGGCGGATCACGCAGCCGTGGAGAATGGCGCTGTGGCCGATATGCCCGTCCTCCTCCACCACCGTGTCCTGCTCCGGGAAGCCGTGCATCACACAGTTATCCTGAATGTTCGCACCGTCTTTCACGACGATACGGCCAAAATCACCACGCAGGCTGGCGTTAGGGCCAACATAAACGCCTTTACCCAGGATCACGTCGCCAATCAGCACCGCCGTCGGGTGAACATAGCTCTCGTCAGGCACGACCGGGGTCAGACCGTCAATTTGATAAACTGGCATCTTCACTCCTTATGCGCTTGTAAGACCACCAAAGCGTTGATAGTAGAGCGTGCCGGGCACGGGCAGTTCGCCCACGGAGGTTTCGCCCTTCTCGCTGACAAACGCCAGCGCCCCCGGCGCGACACGCTGATAGATATTAATGCAGAGCTGTCGGGCGCTTTGCCCCGCCCAGTGCGCGGGCAGCAACTCTTCCGGCAGCAGCGGATCTTTCAGCACCACGCGACGATAAAAGTGAATCAGCAGCAGCTGGATCTGGAAGCAGCGTTCCGGCGTCAGCTCCTCCGGCGCGGCCTCTTTTAACAGCGGCAGCAGCGGACGGAACGAGTTGATAAACGACTCGTACATCGCGTTTT
Organism: Enterobacter sp. MG-EB028; assembly: GCF_056673305.1. Taxonomy (NCBI): domain Bacteria; kingdom Pseudomonadati; phylum Pseudomonadota; class Gammaproteobacteria; order Enterobacterales; family Enterobacteriaceae; genus Enterobacter; species Enterobacter sp. MG-EB028. The sequence continues at coordinate 2,269,428 of NZ_CP195079.1, read as the reverse complement.
GCTCGGTTAACTGCCAGCACTCCTCCACCCGCGAACGCAGCGCGGCGCGGGAGAGCGCCAGCGGCGAGTGGGCTTCAAAGAAAATCACGTTTTCCGCCACCCCGGCATCGTGAAGCAGGGACTGCACGTCCGCCAGATGCTGTGACGGCGAGGCCATCAGGCTCGGCGCCAGCGTGCCGAAACCCTGCCAGATCAGCTGTTTTTTGACGTCGGCAAGGGTGGTTTTATCCAGCCCCTCGGAGAGCAGCAACAGCCATTTGCCGTCCCAGGCGGGCAGTTCCGCGCGGTAAATCTTATTCTCCGCGCGGCGCGTCAGGCGAAGCCCCTTATCGCTCAGGCGGTAAAAGCTGCGACGCCCGATGCGGGAAACATCCAGCCAGCCCTCTTTGTTGAGGCGAAACAGCGCGGTGCGCACGAAACGCTCGCCGAATCCCATGCCTTCCAGCAAGGCGGCCAGGCTGCCGAGCCAAATCTCACCGCCGCGGTGGGAAAGCGCGTCACCGTATAGCGAGGAGATAAGCGATGTCCCGCTGACGGGAACGGAGCTGACCGCGTGCTGGATGAAGGCGTCGAGTTTATTCATGTGATTCATTCTGTTGTTATTTTTGTCCTGGATGAATCATAGCATAGGATTCTGGGGTTTCCCCCTCACCCTGGCCCTCTCCCCTGAGGGGAGAGGGGAAAAGGCCGCACCGAGCAGTTCCTTATCCCCTTTCTGGGGAGGGAAAAGACCGCACCGTACAGTCCCTTCTCCCCTTTGGGGAGAAGGTTAGGATGAGGGGGAGTTGTTTAACCGTTGGCCGCAACTTTACGTAAGTCAAACACCCGGCAGGCTTTCCCCTCTGAGCGCGGAATGCTGCCGCAGTTAACAATCATTACGTCGGTGGAGATCCCCACCATCGACTTAATGCGGTGGCGCAGCTGGTGGCACACCTGGCAACGCTGCTCGTGCGTCAGCGTGAGGCTACTCTCTTTCAGCTCCACCTTCACGGAAAGTGAATCAAGATGCCCGCGACGGTTCACCTCCAGCTGGTAGTGCGGAGAAAGATGCTCGAACTTCACAATCTCCTCTTCCAGCTGCGACGGGAAGACGTTGACGCCGCGAATGATCAGCATATCGTCACTGCGGCCGCTGATCCGGTCCATGCGGCGCATGCTGCGCGCGGTGGCCGGGAGCAGACGCGTCAGGTCGCGGGTGCGGTAGCGGATCACCGGCAGCGCCTCTTTGGTCAGCGTGGTGAACAGCAGTTCGCCCTGCTGACCGTCATCCAGCGGCGTGCCGTCGTTCGGGTTGACGATCTCCGGGTAGAAGTGATCTTCCCAGATGGTCGGGCCATCGGCGGTTTCGATACACTCCATCGCCACGCCCGGCCCCATCACCTCGGAGAGGCCGTAAATGTCCAGCGCCGTAATCCCTAAGCGTTTTTCAATTTCGCGACGCATGGCCTGCGTCCACGGCTCGGCGCCAAAGACGCCCACGCGCAGGGAACAGCCGCTGGCATCGCCGCCCATCTGGCGCTCCAGCTCCTCAATCAGGTTGAGGCAGTAGGATGGCGTCACCATGATCATGTCCGGCTGGAAATCACGGATCAGCTGCGCCTGTTTCTCCGTCTGGCCGCCGGACATGGGGATCACCGTCGCCCCTAAACGCTCGGCGCCGTAGTGCGCGCCCAGCCCACCGGTAAACAGGCCATAGCCATACGCCACGTGAATTTTGTCCTTCGCGCTGCCGCCCGCCGCGCGCAGTGAACGTGCCACCAGGTTGGCCCAGTTGTCGATGTCGCCCTGCGTGTAGCCGACAACGGTCGGTTTGCCGGTAGTGCCGGATGACGCGTGAATACGCACCACCTGCTCCATCGGCACGGCAAAGGTATCGAACGGATAGTTATCACGCAGATCCTGCTTGGTGGTGCACGGGAATTTGCGGATATCCGCCAGCTCGTTGAAATCGTCAGGGTGAACGCCCGCGGCGTCAAACTTGCGTTTATACATCGGGACGTTGCTATAGGCGTGGTGCAGCGTCCATTTCAGACGCGCGGTCTGCAGCGCCTGCAGTTCATCAAGGGAGGCCGTTTCAATCGGATCAAGCTTTGTTGTATTTGTCATCGCAGGGTACTCACATTGTTTTTATGCTCAAACACGCTCAAGGATCATGGCAATGCCCTGACCCACACCGATGCACATCGTACACAGCGCGTAGCGCCCGCCGCGTCGGTGCAGTTCATTACTCGCGGCCAGCGCCAGCCTGGCGCCGCTCATTCCCAGCGGGTGACCCAGCGCAATCGCGCCACCGTTCGGGTTGACGTGCGCGGCATTATCCGGCAGGCCCAGCTGACGCAGAACGCCCAGCGCCTGCGAGGCGAAAGCTTCGTTAAGCTCGATCACGTCCATATCGTTAATGCTGAGTCCGGCGCGCTCCAGCACCTTGCGGGTGGCCGGTACCGGGCCGAGGCCCATCAGACGTGGCTCCACGCCTGCCGTCGCCATCGCCACGATCCGGGTGCGCGGGACTAATCCCTGCGCCAGCGCTATCTTCTCGCTGGCGACGATCAGCGCCGCCGCGCCGTCGTTGACGCCGGAGGCATTTCCCGCCGTGACCACCCCGTTCTTACGAAACGGCGTTTTCAGACCAGCAAGCTGCTCAAGCGTAGTGTCCGCCCGCGGATGTTCATCCACGCTGAATTCCGTGACTGCCCCTTTTTTACCTGGGATCGAAACCGGTACAATCTCCTGCGTCAGGATGCCGTTCTGCTGCGCCTGCGCGGTACGCTGCTGGCTGCGCAGCGCGAACGCGTCCTGATCGGTACGGCTGATATTTAACAATTCAGCTACATTCTCTGCCGTTTCCGGCATACTGTCAGTTCCGAATTGCTGATGCATGAGCGGATTCACAAATCGCCAGCCGATGGTGGTATCAAAGATCTCCGCCTGACGCTGAAACGCGGCGGTGGCTTTACCCATCACAAACGGCGCGCGGGACATCGACTCCACGCCGCCCGCGATCAGCAGATCGCCATCGCCCGCCTTAATGGCGCGCGCCGCAAAACCAATCGCGTCCAGCCCCGACCCGCACAGGCGGTTAATGGTGGTCCCGGACACCGTCTGCGGCAGCCCGGCCAGCAGGGACGACATGCGCGCTACGTTGCGGTTATCTTCCCCCGCCTGGTTAGCGCAGCCGAAAATCACGTCGTCAATCCGCTCCAGGTCGAGCTGCGGGTAGCGGGCCAGCAGCGCGCGCAGCGGCACGGCACCAAGATCGTCAGTTCGGACTGCGGAAAGCGCGCCACCGTAGCGCCCCACCGGAGTTCGAACGCCATCACATATAAATGCGTCACGCATCAGGCCTCTCCTGTCACATTGCCGCCGATGCGGTGAGATTTTCCGCGAAAAAGGGCGACGGTTTTCTGTTGCTGATTCTGGATTTCAATGTCATACACACCGGTCAGCTTGCCCTGATGCATCACCCGCGCGGTGGCGGTGAGCGTGTCCCCGGCAAAGCCCGGACGCAGAAAATCAATTGAGCAGCCGGAGGCTACCGCCGCCAGCCCCTGGCTGTTGCAGGCGTAGGCAAAGGCGGTATCTGCCAGCGAAAATAGCTGTCCGCCGTGGCAGGTTTTGTGGCCATTAAGCATCTGCGGGGTGATGGTCATGGTCACCACCGCGTAGCCCTCGTCCATCTCGACAATGTCCATCCCCATCGCCTGCGCGCAGGCGTCCCGTTCGTACATGGCGCGGGCGTTATGCCAGGCGTTATGACTCATAGCTACTCTCCAGAAGCGCGCGCTGGCGCAGCAGGGAACAGGGGCGATAGCGTTCTTCGCCGTAATGACGCTGCAGGTTTTCCAGAAGCGTTAGCAGCCGTTGCCAGCCCAGACGCTCGCCCCAGGCAATCGGCCCGCTCGGGTAGTTGACGCCCAGGCGCATGGCGGTGTCGATGTCCTTCTCGCTGGCGACCCCTTTTTGCAGGGCGTCCAGCGCTTCGTTGGCAATCATCGCCACCGTGCGCCAGACCAGCAGGCCGGGATAATCGGCAATTTGCACTACCCGGTTACCCTGCTGCTGCAGATAGCGGATGGCTTTTTGCGTTGCGGTATGCGGGTTGCTGGCAGCGGCGGCGATCACCGCCACGTCGCGCTCGATGCGGTCCACCACCACCACCGGGCCGTTGAGCCGCAGTGCCAGCGCCTGGGCGGTTTCTCCTTGCGTTTCAATCAGATATACATCATCAATTTCGGTGACACCGTCACGTCTCTTTTCCACGCGCATCGGGCTGTAGCTATCGTTCACGGCCTGCACCCATTGCACGGCGGGCCTGTCGCCCTGCCAGTCGTAGACGCCCTTCCCGCTCTTTTTGCCAAGCCTTCCCGCCAGCACCAGCTCCTGCTGCACCAGCGAAGGCAGAAAACGACGCTCCTGCCAGAAGGCGTTAAATACCGAGCAGGTCACCGCGAAGTTCACGTCCTGACCAATCATGTCGGTCAGCTCCAGCGGCCCCATCGGGAAACCGCCGCCTTCGCGCAGGGCGGCATCAATCACCTCCGGCGGCGCGACCTGCTCTTCCAGCGCGCGCCAGGCTTCGGAATAGAACGGACGGGCGACGCGGTTGACGATGAACCCCGGCGTTGACTGGCAGCGAACGGGCTGTTTGCCCCAGTTCAGCGCCAGCTCGCACAGCGCGTCTGCCACTTCCGGGGAGGTCGCCAGCCCGCTGACCACCTCCACCAGCTTCATCACCGGCGCCGGGTTAAAGAAATGCAGCCCTGCGACCCGCTCCGGGTGGTGGATGTCCGCGGCAATCGCCGTGACGGAGATGGAAGAGGTATTGCTGGTCAGCACCGTCTGCGGCGGGCAGATGTCAGCCAGCTGCGCAAACAGCGCCTTTTTCACCTCCAGCCGCTCGGATGCCGCTTCAATCACCAGTTCAGCTGTGGAGAGCGCGGTGATATCCGTGACCGGAACCAGCCGGGCAAGGATCTGGCTCCCGGCATCGGCGGAGAGTTTTCCGCGCGTCACCCGGGAGGCCAGACGCTGGCGGATCCCGTCGATAGCGCGGGATACCGCATCGCTGGAGATGTCGTAGAGCAGCACCTGATGCCCATGGCTGGCCGCCACTTCGGCAATCCCGGCGCCCATCGTGCCGCTGCCAATCACGGCGACAGTCCGTACGTTCAGCATCTTATTTCCCCGTAAAGTTCGGCGTGCGCTTCGCCAGGAAGGCGCTGACGCCCTCGCGGTAGTCGTCGCTGCGCCCGGCCAGCCGCTGATAGTCACGCTCCAGATCGAGCTGGGCGTCCAGGGTGTTGGTTTCCGCGGCATTGATGGCCTGCTTGATCAGCCCCAGCCCGAAGGTCGGCTGCGAGGCAAAGTGCAGCGCCATCTGCTGCGCCGTAGCGGAGAGCTGTTCGTCATCCACCACCTGCCAGATCATCCCCCACGCCTGCGCCTGTTCGGCGCTGAGCTTGTCGCCGAGCAGCGCCAGCCCCATGGCGCGGGCGCGTCCGGCCACGCGCGGCAGCAGCCAGGTGCCGCCGCAGTCCGGCACCAGGCCGAGCTTACTGAAGGCCATCACGAAGTTGGCGGAACGGGCGGCAATCACCATGTCGCACCCGAGCGCCAGCGTGGCCCCCGCGCCCGCCGCCACGCCGTTAACGGCACAGATGACCGGCTTCGGCAGCTTTGCAAGGCGGCGCACCAGCGGGTTGTAGAAGGTTTCAACGGACATGCCCAGATCCGGCGCCGGGCCGTTGGGGTCGACGTTGCGGTCGTTCAGATCCTGCCCGGCACAGAAGCCGCGTCCTGCCCCGGTGATCAGCAGGCAGCGCACGGTGTCATCACGCTCGGCCTGTTTCAGGCACTCGGCCAGCTGCTGGTGCATCACGTCGTTGAAGCTGTTCAGACGCTCCGGACGGTTCAGCGTAATGGTCATCACGCCCTGTTCTACATGACTGAGAATAAATTCCACAATTAACGTCCTTTAAAGTCGGGGGTGCGTTTTTGTAAGAAGGCGTCGATGCCTTCCCGGCGGTCTTCGGTGGCAGAAAGCAGCGTAAACAGCTGGCGCTCCTGGGCCAGACCGGCCTGGAGCGGCACCTCCTGAGACTGGCGCAGCGCCTGTTTCGCCGCCTGCAGCGCCAGCGGCGAGTGGCGCGCCATCAGCGCCGCCTGCTTCAGGGCATACTCCAGCGTCAGCGCGGCCGGGAAAACATCGCTGACCAGCCCGGCGCTCAGCGCCTGCTGCGCGGAAATACTCTCGCCGGTCAGCACCATTTTGCTGGCAAGGGATTTACCGACGCTGCGGATAAGACGCTGGGTGCCGCCCGCACCGGGCATAATGCCCAGCGTGATTTCCGGCAGGCCAAAGCGGGCGTTATCGCCAGCAATCACCACGTCGCACAGCAGCGCCAGCTCGCAGCCTGCCCCCAGCGCGAAGCCGTTTACGGCGGCGATCAGCGGTTTGCTGAACGCATTAATGCGCGCCCACAGCTGCGGGCGGATATCGTTCAGGGTGGCGGGCAAGTCTTTCTCCGCCATTTCGTTGAGATCGGCCCCGGCGGCAAAGCAGCGCTCGCTGCCGTAAATCACGCAGACGGCGATGTCGGCATCCACGGCGGCAGCCTCAAGCTGCTCAGCAAGTTCGGTTAACAGCGCGTTGTTGAGGGCGTTGCGCGCCGCCGGACGGTTGAGCGTCAGCTGCAGCACGCGGCCATGACGGGTAACAATCAGTTCGCTCATGCCATCCCCTTCGCGTCGAAGTCGACAATCACGTCGGCGGTTAACGGCAGCGACTGGCAGCTCAGCACATACCCGGCGGCCAGCTCGTCCGGCTCCAGGCTGTAGTTGGTCGCCATGTCCACCTTCCCGCGCAGCACTTTGCATTTACAGGTGGCGCACACGCCGCCCTTGCAGGCGTACGGCAGATCCGCCCCCTGACGCAGGGCGGCGTCGAGGATGCTTTCGTCGTCCGCCGTCAGGGTGATTTCACGGTCACGCCCGTCCTGGCGAACGGTCACTTTCTGACCTTCCGCCTGTACGTGCGCCGCGCGTTTAACGGTAGTGCCCGGTGTGTTAAAGCGCTCAAGGTGAATGGCTTTGTCCGGCATCCCCAGCGCCTTCAGCGTGGCTTCGGCATCATCCATCATCGCCGACGGGCCGCAGATAAACGCCTCGTCGTACTGACGGAAGTTAATCAGGGTTTTCGCCAGCGCCTGCAGCTTTTCTCCGTCGATGCGGCCAAAGAGCAGATCGCTGTCCAGCCGCTCCTGGCTGAAGATAGAGACCAGCTGCAGCCGCTGCGGATATTTGTCCTTCAGGTCCGCCAGCGCCTGGCGGAACATCATGCTCTGGCTGCTGCGGTTGCCGTAGATCAGGGTGAAATGGCTGTTGGGTTCGGTCGCAAGCGTAGCGGAGATAATCGCCAGCATCGGGGTGATCCCGGAGCCTGCCGCAATCGCCAGATAGTGGCCTTCACGTTCAGCCCGCGGCTGGTAGCCAAACTGCCCCTGAGGCACCATCACCTCCAGAGCCATACCCGCTTTGATCTCATCCCGGGCGTAGCGGGAAAAGCGCCCGCCGTCGATGGCTTTGACCGCCACGCTGATCTCACCCGGCGCGGTACTCCGGCAGATGGAGTAGCAGCGGCGCAGCTCATCCCCGTTAAGCTTCGTTTTTAACGTCAGGTGCTGGCCGGGGCGGAAGCGGTAGGCGTCCTGCAGTACCTGCGGCACCGCGAAGGTGATGGTCACCGCGTCGCGGGTTTCGGGTTCCACTTTTGCCACTGTTAATGAATAAAACGTTGTCATGGCAGCCTCAAATACATTTGAAATAGTCGAAGGGTTCGCGGCAGGTGTTGCAGCGGTAGAGCGCTTTGCAGGCCGTCGAGCCAAATTCACTGATAAGCGAGGTGTCAGTGCTGGCGCAGCGCGGGCAGCTCACCTCCAAAGGCGCGTGCGCGTGACAGCTATGCCCCACGGGCGGGCTAATGCCGTACGCCCGCAGGCGCTCGCGCGCGTCGGCGGTCATCCAGTCGGTGGTCCAGGCGGGTTCAAGCTGGAGCACAATGTGTACCGGGGTAAAGCCGTGCGCGGTCATCGCGTCGCGGATCGCCCCCAGCAGGTGTTCCGTTGCGGGGCAGCCTGAGTAGGTTGGCGTGAAACCAATGACCCAGCCTTCCCCCTGCGCCTTCACGCTGCGCACCATGCCTAAATCGGTGATGGTTAATACCGGCACTTCCGGATCGGGGATCTGGCTTAACAGCGCCCAGATCTGCGGAATTTGCGCAGGCGCGATGTCGACGAGGCGTTGCATGGCGTTCTCCTTTACCACTGCTGACCGGGATACGCGCGCTGGAGATACTGCATCTCCGCCAGCATCGGGCCCAGATGTTCGGTATGCAGCCCCCTCTTGCCCCCGGTGCGGTATGCCACCTCTGCGGGCACCTGCAGGCAGGCTTCATTCAGACCGGCAAAGACTTCGCTTTCCCACGGCTGGCGCAGGACGCGCGGGTCAACCGCCACGCCGGCGTCAATCAGCGCCAGCTCGACGTCATCGGCGTCAAACAGCTCCGCCGTAAAACGCCACAGATTGTCGATAGCCTGCTGCATTTTTTGCGCGGATGTTTCGGTCCCGTCGCCCAGACGCACCAGCCAGCCGCGGCTGAAGCGCAGGTGGTAGCGCACCTCTTTAATCGCTTTGGCGGCAATGGCGGCAAGCTGGCTATCGCGACTTTGGGTCAGCCGCTCGTACAGCGCCACATTCCAGGCATCCATCAGGTACTGGCGGGCAATGGTTTCGGCGAAGCTGCCGTTCGGCTGCTCCACCAGCAGGACGTTGCGGAACTGACGCTCGTCGCGGCCAAACGCCAGCGTGTCTTCATCGCCCTGGCCTTCTGATTCCGCGGCATAGGTCAGGAAATTGCGCGCCTGGCCCAGCAGGTCGAGACCGATATTGGCGAGCGCAAGGTCAATTTCCAGCTCCGGCGCGTGGCCGCACCAGGCGCCGAGACGCTGGGAGAGCACCAGACCGTTGTCGCCCAGACGCAGGGCATAGGCAGTCACTGAATTCATTCTTTGCCTCACATATGCTCGATGCCGTCAGGGATGGTATAGAACGTCGGATGGCGGTAAACCTTGCTTTCCGCCGGGTCGAAGAACTCACCGCTCTCTTCCGGCTGGGAGGCGACAATCTCGCTCGCCTTTACCACCCAGATAGAGCACCCTTCGCTGCGGCGAGTGTAGGCATCACGCGCATTTTCCAGCGCCATGCGATCGTCGGCGGCATGCAGGCTGCCCACGTGACGGTGGGATAACCCTTGTTTGCTGCGTACGAACACTTCGTACAGCGGCCAGTAGACATTGCTCATTGTTACTTCCTCTTATGCGGCCTGACGGGCGCGCTGTTTTTCCGCGTGCGCCAGTGCGGCTTCGCGCACCCACGCCCCCTCTTCCCAGGCTTTACGTTTCGCGGCCAGGCGCTCGTGGTTGCAGATGCCGCGCCCGTTAATGACCTCGTCAAACTCCTGCCAGTCGATCTCGCCGAAGCGGTAGTGGCCGCTTTCTTCGTCAAAGCGCAGGTCGGGATCCGGCACCGTCATGCCCAGCATCTCCACCTGCGGCACCGTGTTGTCAACAAAGCGCTGGCGCAGCTCGTCATTGCCGAAGCGTTTGATTTTCCAGGCCAGGCTGCGGGCGCTGTTCGGCGAGTTGTCATCGTTCGGCCCGAACATCATCAGCGCTGGCCACCAGAAGCGGTTGATGGCGTCCTGCAGCATCTGGCGCTGGGCCTCACTGCCCTGCGCCAGCGCCATGCAGGCTTCAAAGCCCTGACGCTGGTGGAAACTCTCTTCTTTACAGATTTTCACCATCGCCCTGGCATACGGACCGTAGGAGGTCCGGCACAGCGCCACCTGGTTGACGATGGCGGCGCCGTCCACCAGCCAGCCAATCACGCCGATATCGGCCCAGCTCAGGGTCGGATAGTTGAAAATGGAGGAGTATTTCATCCTGCCGTCGAGCATCTTCTGGTAGATGTCTTCCCGCGCGCAGCCCAGCGTTTCCGCCGCGCTGTAGAGGTAGAGCCCGTGTCCGGCTTCGTCCTGCACCTTCGCCAGCAGAATGGCTTTACGACGCAGCGTCGGCGCGCGAGCGATCCAGTTTCCTTCCGGCAGCATGCCGACAATTTCGGAGTGCGCGTGCTGACCAATCTGGCGGATCAGCGTTTTACGGTAGGCTTCCGGCATCCAGTCCTGAGGCTCAATCGCCGTCTCCTGCGCTATGCGCTGCTCAAACCGTTGTTCTTGCGTCACATCTTCACCTTTATGATTCGTTAGTATGCAAATTAAAGCGAAATGTTGAATCACTTTGTTTTTTAAAAGTTACACAAAGGTTAAATATAACCCCAAGAATTGTTTCCCGGTTTTGTGATGCTGCTCGCAAGGCTTTTACTACAGGCCTTGCAGAAAGCGCCTTTACGCGATGCGATTCGTCCAGCCAGATCACAACGTTAACAATTCATTAAAAACACAGCTTGATTTTTATGATTCGCGATCAAACTATTAATAGTGAAATAACGAAACACTTGGAGATAAGCGATGCAGCAGTTAGCCAGCTTCGTGTCCGGTACCTGGCAGTCTGGCCGGGGCCGCGAACGCGCGATACATCACGCCATCAGCGGCGAAGCACTCTGGAAAGTGACCAGCGAAGGGCTGGACATGGCGGCCGCCCGTCGCTATGCCATTGAGCAGGGGGGCGAGGCATTACGCGCCATGACCTTTATCGAACGTGCCGCCATGCTGAAGGCGGTGGCAAAGCACCTGCTCAGCGAGAAAGAGACGTTTTATGCCCTGTCAGCCCAGACCGGGGCAACGAAGGCGGACAGCTGGGTAGATATTGAAGGCGGGATCGGCACCCTCTTCACCTATGCAAGCCTGGGCAGCCGCGAGCTGCCGGACGACACGCTGTGGCCGGAAGATGAGTTAATCCCCCTGTCGAAAGAAGGCGGCTTTGCGGCGCGCCACGTCCTGACCTCCAAATCCGGCGTGGCGGTGCATATCAACGCCTTTAACTTCCCCTGCTGGGGAATGCTGGAAAAGCTGGCGCCGACCTGGCTTGCCGGGATGCCCGCCATCATTAAACCCGCTACCGCTACCGCGCAGGTGACGCAGGCGATGGTGAAATCCATCGTCGACAGCGGGCTGGTGCCGGACGGTGCCATCAGCCTGATCTGCGGCAGCGCGGGCGATCTGCTCGACCAGCTCGACGGCCAGGACGTGGTCACTTTTACCGGCTCTGCCAGCACCGGGCAAAGCCTGCGCGTGCACCCGAATATTGTGGCGAATTCGATACCGTTCACCATGGAAGCCGACTCCCTGAACTGCTGCGTGCTGGGGGAAGACGTCACGCCGGAGCAGCCGGAGTTTGCGCTGTTCATCCGCGAAGTGGCCCGCGAGATGACCGCTAAGGCTGGGCAAAAATGCACGGCCATTCGCCGCATTATCGTTCCGCAAAACCAGATTGACACCGTGAGCCAGGCGCTGATTGCCCGCCTGGAAAAGGTGGTGGTGGGCGACCCGGCGCAGGAAGGGGTGAAGATGGGGGCGCTGGTCAACGCCGAGCAGCGCGCGGACGTGCAGGAGAAAGTGGATCGGCTGGTCGCCGCAGGCTGCCAGATCCGTCTGGGCGGCAAAGCGGACCTGCAGGCCGCGGGGGCGTTCTTCCCGCCGACCCTGCTGTTCTGTGCGCAGCCGGACGAAACGCCCGCCGTGCACGATACCGAAGCCTTCGGCCCGGTCGCCACGCTGATGCCGTATCGCAGCGCAGACCACGCGATGCAGCTTGCCCGCGCGGGCGGCGGCAGCCTGGCGGGCACGCTGGTAACCGCAAATGCGGCGATTGCCCGCCAGTTTATTGCCGGTGCGGCGCGCGCCCACGGGCGTATTCAGATCCTTAACGAGGAATCATCAAAAGAGTCCACCGGCCACGGCTCCCCGCTGCCTCAGCTGGTGCACGGCGGTCCGGGCCGCGCGGGCGGCGGCGAAGAGCTGGGCGGCCTGCGCGCGGTGAAGCACTACCTGCAGCGCACCGCGATTCAGGGCAGCCCGTCGATGCTGGCCGCGATTGGCAAACAGTGGGTACGCGGCGCAGCGGTGCAGGAGGATCGCGTACATCCGTTCCGCAAATACTTCGAGGAGCTGCAGCCGGGCGACAGCCTGCTGACGCCGCGCCGCACCCTCACGGAAGCGGACATTGTGAACTTTGCCTGCCTGAGCGGCGACCACTTCTATGCCCATATGGACAAGATCGGCGCGGCAGAGTCGATCTTTGGCGAGCGCGTGGTGCACGGCTACTTCCTGATCTCCGCCGCGGCGGGACTGTTCGTTGATGCGGGCGTCGGGCCGGTGATTGCCAACTACGGCATGGAAAACCTGCGCTTTATCGAGCCGGTCAAGCCGGGCGATACCATCCAGGTGCGTTTGACCTGCAAACGCAAAACGCTTAAGAAACAGCGTACCGCCGAGGAAAGACCGACCGGCGTGGTGGAATGGGCGGTTGAGATCTTCAACCAGCACCAGCAAGCCGTGGCGCTCTATTCCATTCTGACGCTGGTGGCGCGCCAGCAGGGTGATTTCAGGTAACGTCGCCCCTCACCCTGACCCTCTCCCCGAAGGGGAGAGGGGAATGTTCTGCACGACCCTGTGATTTACCCCCCGCTCTTTTTTTAACCTGGCAAGACCAACAAATAACCTGGCAGATGCAGGCAAACGCTTTTCTCAGGCGCCTGTCAGGATAAGGCTGTCACAACACAATAAACACAACAAGATGAGGTCTACGATGGGAAGCATTTCTTCTTTTTCTGCCCGTAGAACGGCGCTGGCCATGGCCGTTGCGCTGTGTTGCGCCTGGCAATCCCCTGTTTTCGCCCACGGCAGCGAGGCGCATATGGTCCCGATGGACAAAACCCTGCAGGACTTTGGCGCGGACGTGCAGTGGGATGATTACGCACAGATGTTCACCATTGCGAAGGACGGCGCCTTTGTGAAGGTCAAACCAGGCGCTAAGACGGCCATCGTTAACGGTCAACCCCTCAAGCTTGAGGTGCCGGTAGTGATGAAGGGCCAAAAAGCCTTTATCTCAGAGACCTTCATCAACGATGTTTTCCAGTCTGGTCTTGACCAGACCTTCCAGGTTGAAAAACGCCCTCACCCGCTAAACGCGCTGACGGCGGACGAAATTAAGCAGGCCGTCGAGATTGTTAAAGCCTCTGCGGATTTTAAACCGAATACCCGCTTTACCCAGATTGCCCTTGCGGAACCAGAGAAGGCCAAAGTGTGGGACTTTGTCCTCAACGGTACGGCAGTGGATGCCCCTCGCCAGGCGAAAATCGTCATGCTCGACGGCAAGCACGTCATCGAAAGCGTGGTGGATCTGAAGGATAAAAAAATCCTGCATTGGGAACCGGTGAAAGACGCGCACGGCATGGTGCTGCTGGATGATTTCACCGCGGTTCAGCAGATCATCAACGAAAGTACAGAGTTCGCCGAGGTGCTTAAAAAACACGGCATCACCGACCCGAAAAAAGTGATTACCACGCCGCTGACCGTCGGCTATTTCGACGGAAAAGACGGCCTGAAGCAGGAAGACCGCCTGCTGAAGGTGGTGAGCTATCTGGACGTCGGCGACGGCAACTATTGGGCGCACCCGATTGAGAACCTCGTGGCAGTGGTCGATCTTGAGCAGAAAAAGATCCAGAAAATTGAAGAAGGCGCCGTTGTGCCGGTTCCGATGACTCCGCGCCCCTATGACGGCCGCGACCGTGTCGAGACGCCGAAAAAACCGCTCCACATCATTGAGCCGGAAGGCAAGAACTACACCATCACCGGCGATATGGTGCACTGGCAGAACTGGGATTTCCACCTGAGCCTCGATTCCCGCGTCGGCCCGATGATTTCAACCGTCACGTATAACGACAACGGCAAAAAGCGTCAGGTAATGTATCAGGGATCGCTCGGCGGCATGATCGTCCCTTACGGCGATCCGGACGTGGGCTGGTACTTTAAAGCCTATCTCGACTCCGGTGACTACGGCATGGGCACCCTGACCTCGCCGCTGGTGCGCGGTAAGGACGTGCCGTCCAACGCCGTGATGCTCAATGAAACCATCCCGGACTACACCGGTACGCCGATGGAGATCCCGCGCGCGATCGCCATTTTCGAACGCTACGCGGGCCCGGAATATAAGCATCAGGAGATGGGTAAGCCCAACGTCAGCGCCGAGCGCCGCGAGTTGGTGGTGCGCTGGGTCAGCACAGTGGGCAACTATGATTACATCTTCGACTGGGTGTTCCATGAAAACGGCACCATCGGCATTGATGCCGGCGCGACGGGTATCGAGGCGGTGAAAGGCGTTCAGGCGAAAACCATGCACGATGCCACCGCTAAAGATGACACCCGATACGGCACGCTGATCGACCATAACATCGTGGGCACTACTCACCAGCACATCTATAACTTCCGGCTTGATATGGACGTGGACGGCATCAACAACAAGCTGGTGGCGATGGATCCGGAAGTGAAGCCGAATACCGCCGGCGGCCCGCGCACCAGCACCATGCAGGTCAATCAGTACGATATTGATACCGAACAGCAGGCGGCGCAGAAGTTCGACCCTGGCACCATCCGCCTGCTGAGCAACACCAGCAAGGAGAACCGCATGGGCAACCCGGTCTCGTACCAGATCATCCCTTACGCGGGCGGTACCCATCCGGTGGCGACCGGCGCGAAATTTGCCCCGGACGAGTGGATCTACCATCGCCTGAGCTTTATGGACAAACAGCTTTGGGTAACCCGCTACCACCCGGATGAGCTCTACCCGGAAGGGAAATTCCCCAACCGTTCCATCCACGACACGGGCCTCGGTCAGTACAGCAAGGATAACGAGTCGCTCAACGGCCAGGATGACGTAGTCTGGATGACCACCGGTACAACCCACGTGGCGCGAGCGGAAGAGTGGCCGATCATGCCGACGGAATGGGTGCACACCCTGCTTAAACCGTGGAACTTCTTCGACGAGACGCCAACGCTTGGTAAGAAAAAAGACGAAAAATAACCACCTGCCGGGCAATAGCCCGGTTTTTTTTGCCCCAGCGTTTGAGGATCGTCCGGGCTTGCTTATAGTTACTGATATCTCACCTGAATGATTTATCCCCCGGACGGGAAAGGATTTTATGGAAAAAAGAAAAAAACCGACACTTGAACGGGCAACCTGGCCGACGCGCCATGCCATGGTCATGCACGGGCTGGCGATGAACCTGCCCTGGCTGGCCTTCGTCAACGTTAGCTTCGCCGTGATGATCCTGCTGCGCCACGTCCTGCTTAAGGCCAGCGATCCTCTTTATCCCCACTCGCCGCCGCTAACGAAAATGGTCGATGCCTCCATGCTCGGCATCATCATCCTCTCGGCTGCGCTGATCCTGATGGCCTGGCGCCGCATCGCCGGCATCAGCGTGGTGCTGTTTATCTGCAGCGCCATCTGGTCGGTCTCCTGCTTTTGGTTTATCACCCAGCTTCTGCTACCGCACGTCTGGCCGCTGTGCGTCATTTTATTGCTCGCCGGCTTAACGGCGCTCTATTTTTACCCCGAGGGGCTGCTCGCCTTCGTGCTCCCGCTCTGGATCACCCTGCCGATAGCGAGTTGGGTACTTAATGATGGCCTTAATCTTCATTTCGTTATCATCTGGAGCGTTTTTTCGCTGATCCTGATCTGCGGGCGTTTCATCCTGCTGAGCTGGTTTGACGAGGCCTGGCGACGTAACCAGCAAAACCAGCTGCTGATCTCACGACTGGATGCGCTGGCGCATCAGGATCCGTTAACCACAACCGCCAATCGCCGGAGGATGGAAGTGGTGCTGGAGAACGCGGTTGAGCAGAAGAAACCATTCTCACTGATTATGCTGGATATCGACTATTTCAAGCGCTACAACGACACCTACGGGCATCAGGCGGGTGACGACTGTCTGACGCGCGTGGCGCGGGTGCTGAAGCAGTCGGTGCGGATGCCTGACGATGTTGTGTCACGCTACGGCGGCGAGGAGTTCGTGGTGATCCTGTTTAACTGCCCGGAAAACATCGCTGAAAAAGTGGCCTTACGCATTCAGGACGGCCTTCGCGCGGAGTCCATACCGCACAGCGCTTCGACCGTTAGCGAGCATGTCACCGTGAGCATGGGGATTGCGGGCATGGTGGAGGGCTTAGCCGGCACCGAGATCATTGCTCGCGCCGATGCGGCGCTGTACCGGGCGAAGGAGGCCGGGCGGGATCGGTGGTCGCTTTGAATAACGCCGGGTGCGGCCTGATGCCCTCACCCTGACCCTCTCCCACGGGAGAGGGAACAAACACTAAAAAGGCAACCTCCCGGTTGCCTTTTGCTTTTACTAGTAGCGCACGCACACCGACTTGGTTTCACACCAGCCGTCCAGCCAGTCCGGGCCAAAATCACGTCCTGTACCGGACTGCTTCATGCCGCCGAACGGCAGGTTAGCGTCGATCAGCGTATGGCTGTTCACCCAGACGGTGCCCGCCTGCAGCCTGTCGGTATACGCCAGCGCCTTGCTGATATTCTGCGTCCAGACGCTGGCGGTCAGGCCATATTCGGTGTCGTTTGCCAGCTGGAGCGCCTCTTCTCCGTCGGATACCCGCACCAGGTTGACCACCGGACCAAACACCTCTTCTCGGGTTAACCGCAGCGCGGCATCCGGGTTCACCACCAGCGTCGGCGACACGTAATAGCCTTTGCCCTCCGGGCCCCGGTTGCCGACGATCAGCTCCGCGTTGCGCGACGTCGCTTCATCGAGGAAGGTCTGCACCTTATCGCAGTGCGCGCGTGATACCAGCGGGTTGATAAAGGCCTCCGGCGACATGCCCGGCCCGACGCTCAGGGATTTCACCGCCTGCTCAAACCCGCTGACCAGCGTGTCGAACAGCGGCGCTTCAATATAGATGCGCGAGCTCGCCGCGCATACCTGCCCCTGGTTCAGGAAGCTGCCGGTCATTAACCCTTCTATCACCCACGCCGGATCCGCATCCTTCAGCACGATGGCCGGGTTTTTCCCACCCAGCTCCAGGGTTACTCCGGTTAGCGTGTCCGCCGCCGCGCGGGCGATTTGCTTACCCGTCGCCGTTGAGCCGGTAAAGCTCACCTTTGCAATATGCGGATGCGAGGTCAGCGCTGCGCCGCACACCGCGCCGCTCCCGGTTACCACGTTGAAGACCCCGTCCGGGATACCCGCTTCGCTTGCCAGCTCGGCCACGCGCAGCAGTGTCAGCGGCGTGGTTTCCGACGGCTTGATGACAATAGAGCAGCCCGCGGCCAGCGCAGGCATCACTTTCCACATTCCGATCATCAGCGGGAAGTTCCAGGGCACAATCCCGGCCACCACGCCAACCGGCTCCTTACGCGTCCACGCCTGATAGCGCGCCCCCTGCGGCAGCGGGATGGAGAGATCGAGGGTTTTGCCCGCAATTTTGGTGGTCAGCCCGGCGGTATAGCGCATCCAGTTGAGGGTGCAGCCGACTTCAAAGGCCCGGGAGATGTTAATCGATTTGCCCTGTTCCAGCGTTTCAAGCTGGGCCAGCTCCTCGCCGTGCTGTTCGACGAGATCGGCGAAATGAAGCAGGATCCGCTCGCGCTCCGCCGGTAACTTTCCGGCCCAGGAGCGGGCGACAAACGCGCGCCAACCGGACATAACGGCCCGGTCAACGTCATCGACGCTGGCATCGGCGGTCGAGGCAATCACCTCGCCCGTGGCCGGGTTGTAGACGTTCAGCCGCTTTTCGCTGTCCGACGCGGCCTGACGCCCTTCAATCCACAGGCCGTGGTGTCGGTCTAAAAACTGCTGCACGGCAGGCAGAATGGCCACCAGTGATTCAGACATAGGATACTCCTTCGTTGTTATTCTCAGGGTGTTCATCCAGTCTACGTGCGGTTTTGCATTCTCGCTTTTGTCTCTGTGACATTCGCTTTGCCACCTGTGACAGGTGCCGCAATTCGCGATAATCGTCGCTTATATCGCTGTTACCGGAGAGTGTTCTTTCCTATAGTCAGCCTCATAGCTCTGACAAAATGCAACACAAATGCAACAATGCGAAAACGTTGACGGTGCGGCGAGAGAAACGATGGCGTGTGCAAGTGAGCAGGAACAGTATCAGCAGTGGCTGGCGCAAATTAACCAGGTTTGCGGCCGTTTTAACGCGCAGCCCACCGAAGGCAAATTCTTCGGCGAGCTGGAGACCAGCTACGCGCGCAGCCTGAAGCTCAGTACCGTTACCGCAGGCGGCGTTAACCTGTTCCGCTCCCGCCAGGAGATTACACAGAGTAACGATGCCTGGTTCTATACCGTGTTCCAGCTTGAGGGTAGTGCGCAAATTGAGCAGGATGAGCGTCGCGCGGTGCTCAGAACCGGCGATATTACGCTGATTGACGCCGCTCGCCCCTGCTCGATCAACTGGCAGGAAAAGTCCCGCCAGATTTCGCTGCTGGTTCCCCGTCAGATTATTGAGCAGCAGTGTCGCTTCCAGGAGATAAGCTGCGCAACCGCCCTTTCCCGCTCGTTGCCCACGGTACAGCTGAGCCATCGCCTGCTGATGGAGAGCATGAGCAATGCCGACCTGAGTGACCGGGAGAGCGAAGCGGCGCTCG
The DNA here is from genome assembly GCF_056673305.1 of Enterobacter sp. MG-EB028. Lineage (NCBI taxonomy): Bacteria > Pseudomonadati > Pseudomonadota > Gammaproteobacteria > Enterobacterales > Enterobacteriaceae > Enterobacter > Enterobacter sp. MG-EB028. Next base: position 2,250,742 of record NZ_CP195079.1, on the reverse strand, counting down.
AAGCGATGATCTGCCTGCTGCGCCCCGCTTTCCAACAGCGCGAAATCATTCAGCCGCGCAAGGAGCGCCAGTTCCAGCATGTGGTGGCGCTGATTGACGACCATATTCAGTCTGAATCGCTGCGCCCGGAATGGATTGCCGCCGAGAGCGGAATGTCCGTGCGCAGCCTGTACCGCATGTTTGCCGAAAAGGGGCTGGTGGTGGCGCAGTACATTAAAAACCGTCGTCTGGATCTCTGCGCGCAGGCATTGCAGTCAACCGGCGATGACGAAAAGCTGGCGGGCATTGGCTTCAGCTGGGGATTCACCGACCATAGCCACTTTTCAACGGCGTTTAAACAGCGTTTTGGCGTCTCGCCGGGTGAATATCGCAGGCGCTACCGCTAGCTATTTTTTCAGCCACTTACCGTTAATGCCCTTCACATACTCGCCCGGCTGCGCGCGGGCTACCAGCTTTTGCCCCGCCATTTTCGCCACTTCATCAACCGGTAAATTGTTGCTGTCGGCGAGCTTCTGATAGCTCTCCGTGCGCGCCGCGTTAATGCGATTTACCAGTTCCAGCGTTTCGGCATCCTGCTGGATCGGAGCAAGATAACCGCTCAGGGTTTCCCCCACGCGCCCCTGCGAGCGGGCATCGTTTAAGGTCAGCGCAGCCGCCTGCACGTTCATCCCCAGTGCCAGTAAAATCAGAGCTACTCGTTTCATGGCGTCCTCAGAACAGATCGCTGCGCGATTTCAGCAGGGTTTCAACGTCTTTATCGACCTTAATATGGATCTCGTGTTCGATTTTGACATTCATGTTGATGGTAATCGGCTCCTTTGGCGCAGCGACTTCAATGCGCGGCGTACAGCCGGTCAGTAGCGCGGCAACGGCAACGGTGAGCGCACCAGCCATCTTTTTCATTGTTGTTCCTCACTTTCCTTGCCGGTCGAACTGCGGGGAGCAGGTATCACCGCATGTTGCTCAAACCAGGTTTGCAGGTTGTCTCCAAAACGCAGGCTGCGCCAGAGGGTAAAAACATTCTCGTCATGGGTATAGTTCAGATTGACGGAGCTGCTTTTGCCGTCCACCCGGCTGGTCCCTTTGATGGTCGCCTGCATGGTTAATTCACCCAGGTTATCTAAATTGATTCTCGTCCACGAACGCGAAATTTCCATATATCGGAGCCAGTTAATCGCCGCGCCCGCCACCATATTATCTTTCACGATGGCGTCGGCCGTATCTTTGTCGATGCGTAGCGTCATTGGCCCAGGGTTGGTCAGCCAGCCATCTTTAATAATCCATTTTTCATTGTCCAGCCAGAACGGCAGCGCCCCGCTCACCGGACCCGACAGGGTAAACTGCTTCGGGTTGACAGCGCTAATGAGCTCGCTTGAGGAGATATTGTCCACGCGCAGCAGGGCCGGATCGTGCTGCGGCATCCGCAGCTGCTGCATGGTGATTTTCCCGCCGAGCATTTCCACCTTGACGTTGGTGAGCAGCAGCGGGTTGGCCTCCGTCCAGGGATAATCCCCCTGTAGATCGGCGGTTATGTTGCGCGCGGTCACCAGGTTTTCCACTTCGCCAATGCGCAACGTGACCGGGCCGCGGGTACCCAGGGACCAGGTTCCCTCGCTGAAGCGGAACGGCAGCACAAAATCGACGCCGTTGATCTGGTTATCCGGCATCCAGGCGCTACCGGATTTCAGCACGCCGTGCCCGCCCGCCTCAAAGCCCTGATCGGGGGCCGCAGAGAAGGCAACCTGCGCATAAAGTTCCCCGTCACGCAGCGTCATTTTCCAGTCCGGCGGGACCAGCGGCTGGAAGACGGTGAGCGACTGTTTCGGCCACCAGGCCTGTCCGCGAAGGCGCTCCCCATCCCAACGACCGTTCACCTGCACCGGGCCGATGGCGTCCGCATGCAGGTTACCCTTAAACTGAAAAATGGTTGGGTCGGTGCCGTCGACGCTGAAGGTCAGGACCGACGGCGGCAAAACGCTGCCGCCGGAGAAACGGGTTTGCCCGGCATTGAGCGACAGCGCGCCGCTGAAGGTAGGCTTTTCGGGATCGCGGACCCAGCGCACCGGTTGCTCCAGCGCCAGGCGCGGCTTGCTGACGTCCATCGTGCCGTACTGGAGCTTGTCAAAACCGGTGGAAAGCGCCGTCAGCTCAATGAGGTTGTCGCGCCACTCGCCTTTCCCGGCGACATCCCAGCGGGCATTCATTGGCGTAAAATGCCCTTTGCCCCAGTAGCGCCACTGCCACAGGCCGTTGTCAGGGAGAAAATCGTTGGCTTGGCCGTCCAGGTGGAGTTCAAAATCCCCCATCTCGTTTTCATGGGCGCGCAGAATAGCCTGCAGACGACCGTCGACACCCTTCTGCGTGAGCTTCACGCCCGCCAGCGGCCAGCGGATTTCATCGATATCTAGCGAGTCAATGATGCGCCCGCGCGAGCGAAGCAGCGCGCCCGGCGCAAAGGCCAGCTGCGGTTCATACAGGCTGCCGGTCAGTTTTGCCGGCAATCTGGCGTAAAGAATGAGATCGTTTTGCTTCGCCTCGCCGCTGAGATGCAGTGGCATGTCGCTGTTTTCCATGCTGAGCCTGCCGGGCCCAATATTCAGTACCGCGTTGCCTTTCCCCGCGTCGCCGTGGGTAAGCACATTCAGACGTCCGGTCAGGGTGGCTTTCTCCAGCCCCTGCTGCCAGTTGTAGGCGCGAAGGGAAACCCGGCCGCTCGCTGGCATACCGGAGAGATCCCAGTTCCAGCGCCCGTCGCTGATGTTCAGCTGTTCCGCGGTGATCTGCCACGGCAGATCGAGCAGCGGCTCGGGGTTGTCTCGCGCCATGACCACCAGCTGCCCCTGATTGTCTTCCCAGTCCAGATCGGCATCGACCAGAGACGTTAGCTGAGGCACGTTAAAGGTCGCCACCGCGTGGCCTTTCACCGGCACGCCATCCGGTACCAGCGGCAAGGTAAACTCGCCCACCAGCTTAATCGGCTGCGGCTGGTCCGGGAGCTGAACATTAAACTGGCTGACCGATAGCGTCTGGCCGCGAAGCGTGCCTTTAATGCTGACCTGCTCGCCTTTATAGGCGATCTCCTGAATGGACGGAGTCAGCGACGCATGCAGCTCGCCCTGCCACTGTTGCCAGGGCGAGAGCGTCAGACGGTGAATGGTGAGCCAGGTATTCGGTAACACCGCCTGCCACTGGGCCAGCGTTTTTGGTGCTACCGTGGACGGGGCTGACTGAGGAATCTTGCTCAGACAGACGGCGTTAAGATCCAGCGAGCCGACATCCAGTTTCCAGCGGCTCGGATGTGACAGCGTCACGTTATCGATACGGGCAATTTCGCAGTCTTCAACCAGATAGCGAAGATCGGGGATCACCAGCGCATGGCGGGTAAGTTTTGGACTCTCTTCAAAAGCGATGCGCGTTCCGACGGGAAGCCAGATCCCGGCGAGCGTCGGCACCCACTGGGCGAGCGTCATCAGCAGCGTCAGCGGCACCAAAATTAACAGCAGTAAAACCGCAATGGCGGCTTTGTATTTACCCTTCATGGGCAGTTAATATCCTGATTTTTCGAAAGAATTAAGCCGGCAATGCCGAATATTGTCGCATGTTTAGCGGGTCAGTTGAAGCCAAAGCCAGATTTAAGGATAGATGTTGTAACGTTAAGTTGCGAAACTAGGGCCTGTTCCGAGGCATCGCCAGAAGGTAAAGCATGGCGAATATCAACGACCCCCAAAACACCGAGTCGTAACGCCAGGGATCAAAATCAATATGTAAGAAACCGCTAACAAACTCATAGCCGTTGGCAAAAACGTTAATTTGAATGGCAGCAATGGCTATCACAAAAAGCGTATAGGCAATGAGCAGAGGATATTTACGCAGCCTGTTGACCTTGAGTTTCCCCATCAACAGTAAGAATAAAACCGCAATAGATACAACAAAATAGTACAAAGCGGGCAGCATCGGCGGAGATAAGGACAACTCCAATTGTTGCGACATGCATCATTCTCCATATTTGTCAGAAACTCACCCGGTTCCTAATATCTTTCCATCGCATCCGGAGGCATTGCAGTTTTCACACCCTCTTGCCATTCTTTAACGTAATCCAGACAGGCGTTTCTCGCATCCTCTACCCACTCCATTTTCCGCTACATGCCCTGCTCAGATTCGCGCCGAAGATTTCTCGTAGTAAGAATATCATGGAGTTAGGGTGTACATATGCTCTAGAATAATTGATAGAACTTATTGAATTCAATAATATTTTATAAATTGTAAGATAATTTTAATCATGCTAACGTGAATGCAAAATCACTGGAGAAAGTCTTATGAAACTCGCGGTATATAGCACAAAGCAGTACGACAAAAAGTATCTGCAACATGTTAACGAGGCTTACGGGTTTGAGCTTGAATTTTTCGACTTTCTGCTGTCCGAAAAAACCGCCAAAACGGCGCACGGCTGTGAAGGCGTCTGCATTTTTGTTAACGACGACGGCAGTCGTCCGGTGCTGGAAGAGTTGAAAAAACAGGGGGTGAAGTACATCGCCCTGCGCTGCGCGGGCTTTAATAACGTGGACCTCGACGCGGCGAAAGAGCTGGGTCTGAGAGTGGTGCGCGTTCCTGCATACTCCCCGGAAGCCGTCGCGGAACACGCTATTGGCATGATGATGTCGCTCAACCGTCGTATTCATCGCGCTTATCAGCGCACCCGTGACGCCAACTTCTCTCTGGAAGGGCTGACCGGCTTTACCATGTACGGCAAAACCGCGGGCGTGATCGGCACCGGAAAAATCGGCGTCGCCGCTCTACGCATTCTGAAAGGCTTCGGCATGCGTCTGCTGGCATTCGATCCGTACCCAAGCGCCGCGGCGCTGGAGCTGGGCGTGGAGTACGTTGACCTGGCGACCCTGTTCTCGCAGTCAGACGTGATCTCCCTGCACTGCCCGCTGACGCCGGAAAACTACCACCTGCTTAACCAGGCGGCGTTTGACCAGATGAAAGACGGCGTGATGATCATCAACACCAGCCGCGGCGGTCTGGTTGACTCTCAGGCCGCTATCGAAGCGCTGAAAACCCAGAAAATTGGCGCGCTGGGGATGGACGTCTATGAGAACGAGCGCGATCTGTTCTTTGAAGATAAGTCCAACGATGTGATCCAGGACGACGTGTTCCGCCGCCTGTCTGCCTGTCATAACGTCCTGTTTACAGGCCACCAGGCGTTTCTGACTGCCGAAGCGCTGATCAGCATTTCAGAAACCACGCTGGGCAACCTGCAGCAGCTGGAAAAGGGCGAAACCTGCCCTAACGAACTGGTTTAACGTGACCCCGGGTGGCGGCTATGCCCCACCCGGCGTACTGTCTGTTTCCCAGGTCCGGTGCGCAAAGCACCACCAAAGCAGGACGGCCACCAGCGCAATCGCGCTCAGCACGCTGAACGCCGTCGCAAAGGAGTAGTGACCGGCAATTGTGCCGGTTAACGCCGGGCTCATGGATGCGCCAACGCCCTGCATCAGCATCACCACGCTCTGTCCGGCATTGACGTGCCCGCTCCCGCGCAACAGCACCACGATAAACGACGGCACCACCACCCCCAGGATCCCTGCGGCCAGCCCGTCGAGAATTTGTACCGGGATCATCATTAACGGCGCGTCCGTACTTGCTGCCAGCGCCGCGCGCACCGGCATAACCAGCAGCGCCAGCATAATTAAGCGCCAGTAGCCGTAGCGGTCTATTCGGTGGGCGACCCAGATGGCAACGGGGATCATCACCGCCTGAGAGATGATGACGGTGCCCGCCGCGTACAGGCCGGGGTTGATCGAGGCGGGTGCCGCGGCCACCCTCATGCTCAGCATCGGCAGCAGCGCGGCGTTCGCCAGGTGGAACAGCAGCAGCGTCAGCCCGGTCACAAACAGCGCCCGGTTTTTAATCAGCACCGCGAAGCCGGGGACAGGCACGCTTCCTGAGGATGAAAGCCCCCGCGCCGCGTCGTTATCAATGTCCTCGTTGCGGATGGCAAGTAGCGCACAGAGCGTTAACAGCGTGGTACAGGTCATCAGCAGGAAAATCCCGCCGACGCCCCAGTACCAGGCAATGCCGCCTGCAATCAGCGCGGTAACAAAGTTGCCGCCGTGATTGAACGCCTCATTCTTGCCCATCTGTGCGCTGAACCCGCTTTGGCCGGTCAGCCCCAGCGTAATCCCGGCGACGAGCGGCCCGACAAACGCCGCACAGATGCCGGTGACCATTTGTGAGACGGCGACAACGCTGGTCTGCTGGCTAAACCAGAGCAGCAGCGTGCTCAGGGTGATCAACATGCAGAGCAGCGCCAGCAAGGCACGTTTGTTCCGTGAGGTGTCGGTGATAACCCCCGCCGGCAACGTGGCCAGTAATCCCGCCAGCCCACCTGCCGTCATCAGAAAGCCGATATCATCGGGGGTCCAGTGACGCTCAGTGAGGAAAATACCGAGAAAAGGGCCGAGGCCATCGCGGACGTCGGCAATGAAAAAACTTGTGAGGCATAACGCCCGCAGCGAACGAAGGGACATACTTCCTGCCTTTGCATATTGTCGCCTGAAAAGAACAAAACGTAGTATACCGGGTATTTTGAAGACCAGAGGAACGCTGAAAAACAATTTTCCCGATCTTAAACAAATCCTCACGGACCCTTCTTTTTCGCTTTACTCATTAATACGTCTGATTATACTGACGATAAATTCATACAGGAGCTCTTCGTTGGACAGCCATTTTATATACGATACGAAGGTAAGCTAACGCGATTTTCTCGCTGCTTACCTTAACGGTGGGCAGCAATCTCTTCCAGACGATTGCCTCCCGATACATTTACAAAGACTAAAATTGTGGGTAATCGCGATGGTCATGTTTAAACATTCCCTTTTCCCGCCGCCTTCGCCTGAAATGCTTTGCGTTTAAACGGCGTTATCGCGCGCTTTGTGAAGCGCTGACGCTTATTATTTAATACGTTAACAGGCGACAGGCTGATGTTCCCTTATATCTCTCATCTGCTCGCAGCAATGCTGCTGGGCGCAATTATTGGCGCGGAAAGACAGTGGCGCCAGCGCATGGCCGGACTTCGTACCAATGCACTGGTTGCCACGGGTGCGGCCGTGTTTATTTTAAGTTCCATATCTACGTCTTCTGATAGCCCTGGGCGCATCGCAGCGCAGATCGTCTCCGGAATAGGCTTTCTTGGCGCAGGCGTCATTATGCGTGAAGGCATGAACATTCGCGGTTTGAATACCGCCGCAACGCTGTGGTGCTCGGCCGGAATAGGCGTACTGTGCGGCTTAGGTCAATTCTGGAATGCCGCCACGGCAAGCTTAATTATTCTCAGCGCCAACATATTGCTTCGTGAAGCCGCGCAGCGAATCAATCAGCTGCCCGCGCTCCACGAAGACGAAAAATGCTATGTCCTGACTATCACCTGCAATGATGAGCATGAAGATGCAGTGCGGAATAGCATCGTAAATATGGCCAAAGAGTTGACGTTAAGTCTGAAAGCGATTTATTCCGCTACGGCGCACGCCGAGGGAAAAACCGAAATTCGGGCTGAGGTGATGACCCGTGAGGAATACCGAAAATTACTCGATCTGATTATGGGGAATATGGGCGGAAATAAAATTATCGCGTCCGTCAGCTGTCACGCAGTATAAATACTAAACCGGGCATTACGCCCGGTTCTGTTTTAGCATAATTTTACGCTACTCTGCTCGCTGCCCATAAAAAGGGACATGCGCCGATCAAGGCTGAGCGCCAGCTCGCCCATAAAGCGAGAATGTACTTAGTCACGACGAAATGCCAGGCAAGTTTGACTGCACAAATACTACAGAACAGAAATTTGTACCCGTTATGACACGTTGCTCTCTGTTTTCCTGAAATTAACGGTCTAACCTGAACTGTGTAAAAAACACTCAGGAGGGACAAATGTACAACTCTATTTTGGTTCCGATTGACATTTCCGAGGATAGCCTGACCCACATGGTTATCCCGTTCGTTCAGGCACATACAGCACTCAATACGGCCAAAGTCCATTTTCTAACTGTTATTCCCTCGCTACCCTACTATTCATCTTTAGGGTTGGCATACTCAGTGGAAATGCCGAAGATAAAAGAGTTCCAGCATGCGGCCTTAGCAAAACTGGATGAAATTGTTAAGCAGTTCAAAATTCCTCCAGACAAGATACAGACTCATGCCGTGACGGGATCCCCTAAAGATCAGATTCTTAAGCTCGCTGACACGATCGGCGCTGACCTGATTATCATCGCATCCCACAAGCCTGACATATCAACGTATCTGTTAGGCTCAAATGCTGCAGCAGTGGTGCGGCATGCGAAATGTCCGGTACTGGTCGTAAGATAGAAAACCGGGCGAGAAGCCCGGTTTTTTTTCGTTGATGCTTCCCTGAGTCAGGGCTGAAAAAACGCGTTTAAACACTCAGTACGTTCGCGTTTAAATTGAGATCGGCAATGGCAGCCGGTTTTCCAAGCAGGTAGCCCTGAACCTCATCGCACTTATTTTTTTTCAGGAACGACAGCTGTTCGATGGTTTCCACCCCTTCTGCGGTTATCTCCATCGAATAGGCTTTACCCAGATCGATAATTTTCTCGACGACCGACTGGTTCTGCGGTGAATCGCCTAAAGCAAAAATAAAGCTTTTGTCGAGCTTGAGGCCGTCAAACTGAAACTTCCGAAGATAGCTCAGAGACGCATAGCCCGTACCGAAATCATCAATCAGAATGCGCACGCCCATTTTTTTAAGGGCCTTCATGGTCAGCAGCGTTTGTTCAGGATCGGAAAGCGTGACGTTTTCAGTCACTTCAATTTCCAGACGGTTGGGCTCAAGCCCTGTTTCATGGAGGATCTCTTTTATCCGTTCAGCGAGATCGCTTGCCTGGAATTCAATAGCAGAGATGTTTACGGATACCGATAGTCCTGGTAATTTACCTTTTGTTTCTACACACGCTTTACGAATAACCCAGTTGCTGAGGCTAATAATTAATCCTGTTTCTTCAGCCAGCGGAATGAACCGATCGGGCATTATGGTTCCTCTAACCGGGTGCTGCCAGCGCACAAGCGCTTCCACGGCATCTATTCTGGAATATCTGAGGTTATAACGCGGCTGGTAGAGCAGGCAGAGCTGGTCTTCACGAATTGCCGTCTTCAGTTCTAATTCCAGCTTCCTGCGTTCGGTCAACTTTTCTGACATATCCGGACGATAATAGACCCATCTGTTTCTGCCGGATTGTTTAGCCTGATAAAGCGCAATATCCGCATAGCGTAGAAGCTCGTTTGCGCTGCTGCTATCGCGCGGAGCCAATGCAATCCCCATGCTGACGCCTATTGTTACCTCATTACCTTCAATGGAGAAAGGACGGTTAAGTTCCTGCACGATGCGTTGACACACCTCTTCAATACGATCTATTTGGCTGGTGTTGCCGAGGAGCAGCATAAATTCATCTCCTCCCTGCCGTGCAACAAAATCACCATCACGAATACAGCCCTTAAGTCGTGACGCGACTTCACCAAGCAGGGCGTCGCCCGTGGAATGCCCAAATATATCGTTGACGGGCTTAAACTTATCTAAATCGAGGCAAATCATTGCAAAGGGGCTCGCGTTGACGCCTTCTTGAGCTAACTGGCCCGCCAGAAACTCCTTGATGTGGTACCGGTTCGGGAGCCCCGTTAATTCATCATGGCGGGAGAGAAACTCCACGCGTTTTATTGCCTCTACTTCCAGAGAGACATCCGTTGCCGCCCCGCGTAAAACTACCGTTCCATCAGGCTGAGCAGAAAATTTTGCCAAAAGCGTGCAATAAGAGGTGGAGTGCTGATTATTGATATAAGGACAGTTCCTGAATTCAAAGCGTCCTGTTAATTCCCGATGGCTGACACAATCACGAAGCAGGTCTCCTGTTGAAGGAAAGAGTTCATCCAGCCTGCGACCTATCCATTTGCTGTTTTCATATCCCGTAACGGTGGAAAAGCGGCCCGATAGCCACGTTATAGTTAACGATAAATCTGTTTCCCAGAACCAGTCGCTGGTTGTTTCGCTGACATCCCTGAATCGTTTTTCACTGGTGATAAGATTCAACCGTGCCTGCTCAAGGAGAAAGGCATTTTCGTCATGAATTTTCGCCTTGTGCATAATATGACGCATAAGAATTACCGTCATCGTTATTGTAAGCAGTACGGAAAGAATAAGTAACGGCAGAAAATAGACGATCAACGCCTGGCCGGGATTTTCGCTGTCCCAGATAATCTGCACATCACCCTTCTGGGTGCTTAATGTTAATTCCGTCCGATCGTTTATTTTAGAAACCAACGCGTTGGGTAAAATACGAACATTTTTAATGGCGGCATCATGCCCCATCGTGAGAAGTTTTTTAGCCGTTAATTTATCTACAAACACCATTGCCGAAGGCCGGCCCGGTAAGGGGTGTACACTGGTATCATCGCCCGTTGTTATCCATTCAGCAGATACAATGGCAGGCATGGAATCAATTAGCGTTAGTACAGAAACCGGCAATCCCTTATTTTTGCTCAGTTCGCTGAGTAAACGGTCTTTTGTCGATGTACCTAACCAGCGCTCCAGTTCTTCCTGTTTCAGTTTCCCGTCAATCACGCTGTAGCGCGTGGTGCCTTCCGGGGAGAGGACAAACGCGCCTTCATAGCCAAAGTTTTCATACAGCGACTTGCCCAGATTCTGCTTGTCCCATGCCCAGTGCGTATCCATTTTCTGATGGAGGTGTTTGTAGGCATCGCCCCACTCTGCATAGTCTTTCAGATGACTGCGGATGCTCTCCTGGCGGGCCTCTAACGCTTTTCTTAATAAAAATTCGTCATGCTTGTCGCTGATTTCATTAACATTATTTTTTATTACCAGCAAAGACACTATTGCTGCCGCAAAAATACCGACCAGCAACGTTACAACATAGGTAAAGGTTTTATTTATCAGCCTTTTAGATTGCTCGACATCCGTAAAGCCAGAGGTGGTCAGAGGTAGGGTCATCATTCGCCTTCTTAACTGCTATAACGTCAATTTTTTCTCATCTTCATTTATCGGCATAAAAAGGGAAAAATTTACAGTGAAAAACACACCTTAAATCAGCGTTTATTTTTATAACCCGGAAAATTTTAATAAAAGGCGCTATTCGTGATAAAGATAATTGCACCGCGTATATTCTGGAAAATGTCACTGATATTTATTGAAATAGCAGAAGAAGAGAAAGGAGATAAAAACCGGGCTTCGGGCCCGGTTCTGTTTTCACCCAAACATGACGCTATTCGCTCAATCCGCGATTCTCCAGCATCGGTTCAATCTTCGGATCGTGCCCGCGCCAGTTTCGATACAGTTCGGCTAAATCAGCGCTGTTGCCACGAGACAAAATCGCCTCACGGAACGTTTGCCCGTTCTCGCGGGTTAAGCCCCCCTGCTCCACGAACCACTGATAGCCATCGTCCGCCAGCATTTGCGTCCACAGGTAGGCGTAATACCCCGCAGCGTAGCCGCCGCCAAAAATATGGGCAAAGTAGCTGCTGCGATAACGCGGCGGTACGGCGGGCAGATCCAGCCCCTCTTTTTTCAACGCCGCGGCTTCAAATTCTTCAACGCTCGACACGGCCTCGCTGATGCCGTGCCAGTTCATGTCCAGCAGCGCCGCGCTCAGCAGCTCCGTCATGTCATAACCCTTGTTGAAATGGGTCGCGTTGAGCATGCTTTCCCGCAGCGCGTCCGGCATGGGTTCACCGGTTTCGTAGTGACGGGCATAGTGGCTAAACACCTGAGGATGGCTGGCCCAGTGCTCATTGATTTGCGACGGGAATTCAACGAAATCACGCGGCGTATTGGTACCGGACAGCGTAGCGAAGCGCTGGCTGGCAAACAGACCGTGCAGAGTATGGCCAAACTCGTGGAACAGGGTTATCACGTCATCCCAGGAGAGAAGCGCGACGCCGCCGTTACCCGGCTTTTGGTAGTTGCAGACGTTGTAGATCACCGGACGGGCAGCAAACTCGAAGGATTGCTCGATAAAATTCCCCATCCAGGCTCCGCCCTGCTTGGAATCGCGGGCAAAGAAGTCGCCGTAAAACAGCGCCATGCCCTCACCGGTGTGGTCGAAAATTTCCCAGACCCGGACGTCCGGGTGATAAACCGGAATATCGAAACGCTCCACAAAACGAATACCAAACAGCTGGCTGGCCGCCCAGAATACGCCATCCTGCAATACGGTATTGAGCGCAAAATAGGGTCGAATCTGCGATTCATCAAGGGCGTATTTCGCCTGGCGCACGCGCTCGGCATAAAAGGCCCAGTCCCAGGCCTGCGCGGTGAAACCGCCCTGCTCGTCATCAATGACCTTCTGAATATCGGCCTGCTCGCGCTCTGCACGGGCACGCGCCGCGGGCACAATCCCGCGCATAAAGGCCAGCGCGGCGTCTGGAGTTTTCGCCATCTGGTCGGCGATGCTCCAGCTGGCGTAATCTTCAAAGCCGAGCAGACGGGCCTGGCGCGCGCGCAGCGCCGTAAGACGCAGGATCAATGCGCGGGTGTCGTTTTCATCCCCTTTCTGGGTGCGCGTCCAACCCGCGTTGAACAGGTTTTCGCGCGTCTGGCGATTGCGCAGCGCGGCTAGCGCAGGCTGCTGTGTCGTATTCAGGAGCGGGATCAGCCAGCGGTCGTTAAGCCCTTTTTCCGCGGCGGCCTGCGCCGCGGCAGCAATCTCTTCTGCGCTGAGGCCTTCAAGCTGGTGCGCGTAATCAGCCACCAGCCCGCCCGCGTTGTTGGCGGCCAGCAGGCGCTGGTTAAACTGGCTGGTCAGGGATGCGGCCTCAGTATTCAGCGCCTTCAGCTCGGCTTTTTCTGTCTCATTCAGGCGCGCGCCAGCCAGAATAAAGCGCTGATACGTCTCTTCGACCAGCCGACGGGATTCGGCGTCCAGCGCGGCGCGGTCCTGCCAGACGCTCTCGACGCGGGCAAAAAGGATATCGTTCAGCCAGATGTCGTTCGCCAGCGCGGCAAGTTCGGTGGAGAACTGCTCTTCCAGTTCCTGCAGATACGCATTGGTGTGCGCGGAGGTCATGGCGAAGAAAACGCTGCTGACGCGCGCGAGCATGAGGCCGCTTTTCTCCAGCGCCAGCACGGTGTTAGTGAAGTCTGGCGCAGCGGTTTGAGAGACGATCGCGTCTATGTCCGCCCGCTTCTGACGAAGCGCTTCATCGAAGGCCGGACGATAGTGCTCGTCTTTGATGGTATCAAAATGGGGTGCCTGATAGGGCAACAGGCTGATGTCAAAAAAGGGATTCGTGGCCGTCATCTTTCACTCCTGAGTACGGGTATCCTCCCAGAGTAGGCCAGGCCGCCATCGCCTGCAACGCCGTCATACAAATGTTGCCTTAACGCATCCTCTGCGACCGTGCTATGTTAGTACAACACAAAAAGCGTTGAGGAACAGTGAGATGATTATTTTAGTTACCGGGGCAACGGCGGGTTTTGGTGAAAGCATCACGCGTCGCTTCGTCGCCAACGGACACAAGGTTATTGCAACCGGCCGTCGTCAGGAGCGCCTGCAGGAGCTGAAGGACGAATTAGGTGACAGAATCCTGACCGCACAGCTGGACGTGCGTAACCGCGCGGCCATTGAAGAGATGATTGCTAACCTGCCGGCAGAGTGGCGCGCCATCGACGTGCTGGTCAACAATGCCGGTCTGGCGCTGGGCATGGAGCCTGCCCACAAAGCCAGCGTTGAGGACTGGGAAAACATGATCGACACCAACAACAAAGGGCTGGTGTACATGACCCGCGCGGTGCTGCCGGGCATGGTGGAGCGCAACCGCGGCCACATTATCAACATCGGTTCTACCGCCGGGAGCTGGCCTTACGCGGGCGGTAACGTCTACGGCGCAACTAAAGCCTTTGTTCGCCAGTTCAGCCTGAACCTGCGTACCGATCTGCACGGCACCGCCATTCGCGTCACCGATATCGAACCGGGCCTGGTGGGCGGCACCGAATTCTCTAACGTGCGCTTCAAGGGCGATGACGCGAAAGCGGATAAAACCTACGAAAACGCCAACGCGTTGACGCCGGAAGATGTGACCGAAACGGTCTGGTGGGTGGCAACGCTGCCAAAACACGTCAACATCAATACCGTAGAGATGATGCCGGTCAGCCAGAGTTTTGCCGGACTTAGCGTCCATCGTGGTTAAATATGCCCTTCCCGGCCTGCGGGCCGGGTCTGTTTCGGGTTGTAAAAGAATGGTAGTATGTTCAGGCTAACTCTCTGAGAACTGACAACTCATGGCCGCTGAATCGCAACTCAATCCCACCCAGCCCGTAAACCAGCAAATCTATCGCATTTTGCGACGTGATATTGTCCATTGCCTGATCCCGCCGGGAACGCCGCTTTCTGAAAAAGAGGTCTCCGTGCGTTTTGACGTGTCCCGCCAGCCGGTGCGTGAAGCGTTTATTAAGCTTGCTGAGAACGGCCTGATTCAGATCCGCCCGCAGCGCGGCAGCTACGTGAACAAAATTTCACTCTCTCAGGTGCGCAACGGCTGTTTCGTCCGCCAGGCGATTGAATGCGCGGTGGTGCGCCGTGCTGCAACGCTTATTAATGACAACCAGTGTTACCTGCTGGAGCAAAACCTGCATCAGCAGCGCATTGCGATTGACCGTAAGCAGCTCAACGATTTCTTCCAGCTTGATGACGAGTTTCACCAGAAGCTGGCGCAAATTGCGGACTGCCAGCTGGCCTGGGATACCATCGAGAACATCAAGGCCACCATTGACCGGGTGCGCTATATGAGCCTCGATCACGTCTCCCCGCCGGAAATGCTGCTCCGACAGCATCACGATATTTTCAGCGCGCTGGAAAAACGCGACCCGGACGGCGTGGAAAAAGCGATGACGCTGCATCTGCAGGAGATCGGCGAATCCGTGCAGCTTATTCGTCAGGAAAATAGCGAGTGGTTTAGCGAAGAGTGATATTTGCCGCCCCATTCGCGGGCGGCGTTGTGATTAGCGAACGACTAACACCGGGATGGTGGCGTAGCGCAGAATAGATTCTGCATTTGATCCCAGCAGATGGGTAGTGATGCCCGGATTTTTCGACCCGATGACAATCACGTCATATTCCCCCTCTTTGCTCAGTCTGATAATTTCATCGCGGACGTTACCAAAACGAACCAGAGAGTGAATATTCTCCGCAGAGATATCGAACAGTCTTTTTAACGCGTTCATTTTCTTCGCGGATTCCGCGGTCATATACTCTTCAAACTTTTTAATATCGGCGTTGAATCCTCGCAGCAGAGACCGGCTGCTGGCTGGCAGAATATTGACCAGGGTAATCGACGCGCCCTCAGCCTTCGCGAGGTTAGCCGCGTGGCGAACCGCTTTGTCGCTCAGATCCATTTCAAACACGTCAACAGGCATCAAAATCTTCTTATACATAAGCCTGACTCCTCATTCCGATGAAGGGTTATTTCCTGTACCCAGAATGGCATCGGGAATATAAACCAATCCTCAACACTTCCTCTTCGAAACTATAAACAAATGAAAATAACGGTCTGCTTTGTAAATTGCTGTCGTTAACCGTCAGCACCCCACGGAATAAAGAAAAAAGTGTGAGTTTGATCAAAAACAAAAACATGGCTGGCAGACAGGCGTATTTATAGTGCCCCGTGAACGGCAAAAGCTGAAATAGCGCCGTAACGGATAGTTTAGAGAGGAGAAAATACCATGATGACATACGACCGTAACCGCAATGCAATCACCACCGGCAGCCGCGTCATGATTAGCGGCACCGGCAAAACCGGCGTGATTAAGGCAATCCACAGCGACGGGCTCGATGCCGCGCAGGTGCGCCGTGGCAAAACGGTGGAAGTGGAAGGATGCGAAGGTAAGTTCGAACCAATTGAACTGATTCGTCTGGGTATGCACTAAATTGTGCGCCAACATGCCGCCGCGAACGGCGGCATGTGTTGAATTACAGATGTGACACGCACTCCGCAACCGTGTTCTTTGCCCCCTTCTGCAGCAGCGTCAGATATGCGCTCATCACGGCGTCTGTGAAGGCTTTTTCTCGCGGCAGCTCTTTCCCAAAAATGGACTCAATGCCGAGCAGCGCGTTAACCCGGTTTTCCCCTTCGGCACTCCCTTTCACCGCCGCCTGAATCACCGCCAGCTGCGGATCACTCACATCGATGGCATTACCCTGCTCGTCAACGCCGCCGACATAGCGCATCCACCCTGCCACGCCCAGCGCCAGGAGTGGGAAAGGCGTCTGGTGCACCAGGTGCCAGCGTACGGAGTCCAGCATACGCTGCGGAAGCTTCTGGCTGCCGTCCATCGCAATTTGCCAGGTGCGGTGACGCAGGGCCGGGTTGCTGTAACGGGCAATCAGCAGGTCAGCGTAGCGTTCTAAATCGACGCCCTTCACTTTCAGGGTCGGCGCCTGCTCGTTGAGCATCAGCGCGTGGGCGGCGACGCGGTAGCTCTCATCTTCCATACAGTCGTTGATATGCTGGTATCCGACCAGATAGCCCAGGTACGCCAGGAACGAGTGGCTGCCATTGAGCATGCGCAGCTTCATCTCTTCAAACGGGATCACGTCTGAAACCAGCTCGGCGCCCGCTTTTTCCCACTCGGGGCGCCCTGCCACAAAGTTATCTTCGATCACCCACTGGCGGAACGGTTCACAGGCCACCGCCGCCGGATCGCGCACGCCGGTCAGCTTTTCGATTTTATCCAGCGTATCGGGAGTAACCGCCGGCACGATACGATCCACCATGGTTGACGGGAAGGTGACGTTTGCCTCGATCCAGTCCGCCAGCTCGCCGTCTACCGCCCGGGCGTATGCGCAGGTCACGTTGCGCATCACGTGGCCGTTCTCCGGCATGTTGTCGCAGGACATCACGCTAAACGCAGGCAGACCCGCCGCTTTGCGACGCGCCAGCGCTTCCACCACCACCCCGGGCGCGGATTTCGGCTGGTGCGGGTTTTGCAGGTCGGCGACGATAAACGGGTGATCGAGCATCAGTTGCCCCGTCGCCGGCGAGTGGCAGTACCCCTTCTCGGTGATGGTCAGCGAAACAATCGCCACCTGAGGTTCACACATCGCTGCCAGCACGCTCTCCAGGCCGTCAACCTGCGCGTGCAGTGCCTTTTTGACTACGCCAACCACGCGGGAGGTCCAGGCATCGGCAGACATTTCCGCCACGGTGTAGAGATTATCCTGCGCGTTCAGATCGGCAATCTGCTGCTCGCCACCAATCAGGTTAACCTCACAGTAGCCCCAGTCGCTGCTGTGTTCAGCCGCGAGGATATCGGCATACACCGCCTGATGCGCGCGGTGAAATGCGCCGAAGCCTAAATGTACAATGCGTGCTTTAAGACTGTCGCGATCGTACTGTGGCAGCGTCGCGTTGGCCTGTAATAAGGTGTTTTCCATGATTAAGACTCGCTCATTAGAAAGCTGTGGATCGCTGCCGCTCCTTCTGAATCGGCAGCGCCTGCTGACTACACCAACTAGAATGGCAGTTGGGGTAAAAATAACTGCCATCAACCATACTGATACTGCCGTTTGAGATTTTGATTTATATTAACTTTTGCTCATGTGGTGTGACATAAATAAAAAGTTGTGTGATAAGTCACGCAAGATATAAACCACTAGCGTCGCGTGGAGATCGCACCGTAGCCCACGCTCGCTTTTGGCGCGGCCTCCGCTGCATCTTCCGCCGCGCTCAAATCGCGGTCGCGTACTTCCGGCATCAGGAACGCCGAGACGAGGCCGATTGCGGAATAGGCCACCAGCATGGCAACGATCGGCCACCAGGAGCCGGTCATGTTGCAGAAGATCCCCGCCAGTACCGGACCAAAGCCCACAGCTACCAGCCCGCCCGCTTCTTTAGAGATAGCCATGCGGGTAAAGCGATTCCGCGAGCCAAACATCTCCGCCATGGTGATATTTTCCAGCGCAAACAGCCCCAGCACGGCGAAATTATGGATAACGATGATCGAGAGCATGATTGTCCCCGGCGCATAGCTTTTATCGACGATAATCGACAGCATCGGGTAGGCCAGAATAATGGCGGAGATATTAAGGATAATGTACGGCAGCCTGCGCCCCACTTTATCGGAAAGCCAGCCCAGCAGCGGGATGGAGATAAACCCGAGAATGGAGCTTATCATCAGCGCATCGGTGGGAATCGCTTTATCGAACAGCAGCGTCTGGACCAGATAACCCGCGAGGAATGTCTGGATCAGCCCCGAGTTGCCCGCCTGACCGAAACGCAGGCCGGTCGCCAGCCAGAAGGATTTACTTTTCACCATTGAACCCAGCGAGGTGTCCGGCTGCACGGTTTCTGCATCGTTTACTTTCTCAAACACCGGGCTCTCCTTGAGGTTCATTCGCAGCCAGATGGCAAAGACCATCACCACGACGCTGGCGAGGAACGGCACGCGCCAGCCCCAGGCGAGCAGCTGTTCACGGTCGAGGGCAAAGAACATAATGGCCCAGATCGCCGTGGCGCTCAGCGTTCCGCAGTTTGTACCCATCGCCACCAGCGAGGAGATGATGCCGCGCTTCCCCTTTGGCGCATACTCCGCCAGCATGGTCCCGGCCCCGGAGATCTCCGCCCCGGCGCCCAGCCCCTGAATAATACGCAGCGTCACCAGCAGTACGGGTGCAAAAATGCCGATTTGCGCGTAGGTCGGCAGCACGCCAATCAGCGTGGTGCATATCCCCATCATGGTGATGGTAATGAACAGCACCTTCTTACGACCAATGCTGTCGCCCATTCTGCCAAAGATAAAGGCCCCGACGATGCGCGCAATATAGCCAGCGCCGTAGGTGCCCATCGCGAGGATCAGCGCCATCGCGGCGGACTGTTCCGGGAAGAAGATCTCATGGAAGACCAGTGCGGCGCCCAGCGAGTACAGCTGGAAATCCATAAACTCCAGGGCGGTGCCCAGCCAGCCGGAGACGGCGGCTTTCACCAGATCGGAGGTGGTTCTTTGAGGTTGTGCTTGCGTCATAATGGCTATCTCTAAAAGGTAAGATGCGTACCACCAGAGCCTGTCTGCGCAGGCTCTTAACCGCGTATAGGATTATTGTCCGAACGTGAGCAAGACTTTGCAGCACTGCCGCTGGTCTTTTTCAAACAGTTCGATGGCGTCTGTTACATGGTGATAGTCAAAGGTATGGGTGATCAGTTTGTCCGGGTCGATCAGCCCTTTTTGCAGCCAGTCGATGACGACCGGGAATTTGTTAGCATTCAGGCGCGAAGAGAAGATCGCCAGCTCTTTACCGGTGATGCCCTGCTGGACTATCTGGCTCGGCTCGCTGGAGAACCCCATCAGCACGATGCGCGCCGCCGGAGAGGCCAGAGTGACCGCTTCGTGCAAAATCGCCGGGTGACAGGCGGCATCAATGATTAACGTCGGCTTGATGCCTTTTTCGTCCAGCGCGGCCTGCAGCGACTGTTCGCTGTTATTTAAGACCCAGTCCGCGCCGCTGCGCCGGGCCATCGCCAGGCGCTCGTCTATGCGGTCAACAACGATGATCTCCTTCACCTTATAGACACCCTTCAGCGCCTGCACGGTGACCAGCCCCATCGGCCCTGCGCCGTAGATCAGCGCAATGTCCTGTTCGGTGGGATTAGCCTGCCCCGTCACGTTGGCGGCGATGGTGAAGGGCTCAACCATGACGGCGTGCTTATCAGGAATGCCGTCCGGAACAGGCCAGGCATTTTTAGCGGGCACTACCGCATATTCACTGAAGCCGCCGTCACGGTGTACGCCCAGCACCACCAGCGAGGTGCAGACGTTCGGTTTTCCGACGGAGCACGGATAGCAGTGCCCGCAGCTAATCACCGGGTCAACCGAGACGCGCTGGCCCAGGCGCGCGCTGTCTACGCCCTCTCCCACGGCGTCAATCACGCCAAAGAACTCGTGGCCAATCGTGCGTGGATACTTCGCAAACGGATTATGGCCGCGGTAGATGTGGCTGTCCGAACCGCAGATCCCCGCCAGCGTGATTTTGACGCGGACTTCGCCTGTGCCGGGCTCCGGGCGTGGCCGCTCTTCAATCACCAGTTCGTTCGGCTGTTGAATCACTACGCTTTTCATCGTTCGTTCCTCGCTTACCAGTTCCACAGCGTGCCGTCTTCAAGACGGGCCACCGGCAGATAGGCCGGATCGTAGGGGTATTTCGCCGCCAGCTTTTCGTCAAACTCGATGCCCAGGCCCGGCTTGTCGCCCGGGTGCATATAGCCGTTATCAAAGCGCCAGCTGTGCGGGAAGACTTCCAGCATCTGTTCGGAGTAGCCCATATATTCCTGGACGCCAAAGTTTGGCACCCACAGGTCAAAATGCAGCGCGGCCGCGTGGCATACAGGCGAGAGATCCGACGGGCCGTGCGAGCCAGTGCGCACCTGGTAGAGTGAGGCAAAGTCCGCTATGCGACGCATCCCGGTGATCCCGCCCGCGTGGGTAATGGTGGTGCGAATATAGTCGATAAGCTGCTCTTCGATGAGCTGCTTGCAGTCCCAGATACTGTTAAACACTTCCCCCACCGCAATTGGCGTGACGGTATGCTGGCGGATCAGGCGGAAGCATTCCTGGTTTTCAGCGGGCGTTGGGTCTTCCATCCAGAACATGCGGAATGCTTCAATGCTCTTGCCGAAGCGCGCCGCTTCGATGGGCGTCAGGCGGTGGTGCATGTCGTGCAGAAGATGTTCATTGAAGCCAAATTTGCTGCGCACCGCGTCAAACAGCTTCGGGGTGAAATCGAGGTATTTTTCGGTGGACCAGAGCTGCTCTTCCGGCCAGTCGCCTTTGGTCGCAGGCTCGTAGGCCAGCCCCTTCCCTTTGGCCATGCCGTAGGTGGTTTTCATGCCCGGCACGCCGCACTGGACACGGATCGCCTTAAAGCCCATCTCCTTATGGCGGGCGTAATCTTCCAGCACGTCGTCAATGGTGTGCCCGGTGGTGTGGCAGTAGACCATTACGCCCTCACGGGATGCGCCGCCCAGCAGCTGGTAAAGAGGCATGTTGGCCGCTTTGGCTTTGATGTCCCACAGCGCCATATCCACGGCGGAGATGGCCGACATGGTGACCGGGCCGCGACGCCAGTAGGCGCCCTTATAGAAAAACTGCCAGATGTCTTCGATACGGTGCGCGTCGCGGCCAATCAGCTGCGGGCAGAGATGATCTTTCAGGTAGGAGGCAACGGAGAGCTCACGCCCGTTCAGCGTGGCGTCACCGAGGCCCACAATCCCCTCATCGGTGGTGATTTTTAGGGTGACAAAGTTCCGCCCCGGGCAGGTAACAAACACGTCAGCCGCGACAATCTTCATAATTCCTTTCCTTACATCGTTCGTTGTGATGACGGAAATTTACCCATCCGAACTACTACCATACAAGTATAATGATCATAAAATCAGCTAACGGTCACAAAAACTGTCGGCTCCGCGTATCCCTAAAACCCATCATTTCGTGCCTGTTTCACTTCAGGTGACGATTCATTTAGGCAGCATACCTGAAGATATCCTTTACTTTTCCATACCTGTGCCGCGGGTATGCCGTTATTGCTCTTTGGTGTAGAATCTGAACGGGGAAACTTGCTCATCTGCACCCATTTTAAAGGAAACGCTATGACTACATTAAGCAAACGCCTTTGTCTGACAGCCCTGCTGGCGCTGTCATCGTTCGCCTTTGCCGCCTCTGCGACAGCGGAAACCAGCAAGCTCGTTATTGAGTCTGGTGACAGCGCGCAAAGCCGCCAGAACGCCGCGATGGACAAAGAACAATGGAATGACACCCGCAGCCTTCGTCAGAAGGTCAACAAACGTGCTGAGAAAGAGTGGGACAAAGAAGATGTCGCCTTCGACGCACGCGATAAGTGTCAGCAAAGTGCGAACGTCAATGCCTACTGGGAGCCGAACACCCTGCGCTGCCTGGATCGCCGCACTGGTCGTACGGTTGCCCCATAATGTCGGCGCCCTGTGACGTAAAACTCCGGCCGCTGGAGCGTGAAGATCTGCGCTTTGTCCACCAGCTCGACAATAACGCCAGCGTAATGCGCTACTGGTTCGAAGAGCCGTACGAGGCCTTTGTCGAGCTGTCTGATCTCTACGATAAGCACATTCACGATCAGAGCGAGCGTCGTTTTGTGGTGGAGTGTGAGGGTGAAAAAGCGGGGCTTGTGGAGCTGGTTGAGATCAACCATGTTCACCGTCGGGCGGAGTTTCAGATCATTATTTCGCCTGAGCATCAGGGAAAAGGCCTTGCCTCACGGGCTGCGAAGCTGGCAATGGATTACGGTTTCAACGTTCTGAATCTCTACAAGCTCTATCTGATTGTGGATAAAGAGAACGAGAAAGCGATCCATATCTACCGTAAGCTGGGCTTTATGGTAGAAGGCGAGCTGATTCACGAGTTCTTTATCAACGGCGAATACCGCAACACCATCCGCATGTGCATCTTCCAGCATCAGCACCTGGCGGGACACAAGCCGTCAGGCGCCAGCCTGCTGAAACCAACCGCGCAGTAACCTGCGCGGTTTTATTCTCAGTAGTACTCAATCGTATTCTTGATGGTGTACTTGCGCTCAACGGCAGGCTTAACGCTGTCGTCAGTGATGGTGAGATCGCAGCTGACCGGGTTGTTGTGTCGATCGTAGTCGCAGCTCTGCGTCACGTTGCCGAGCGGCTTGTCGTTTAACAGGCTCACGGCCGAGTAATCCATTCTTTTGCGCAGATCCTTTGACGGTGTCGACTGCACCGATAAATGCTGATCCCCGGAGACAGTGGTTTTGCCCAGTGGATAGCCATCCGCATCGTATCGATATTTCACTTCCATCTCTTTGCCGTGCGCGGCCACCACAAAGCCGTTGTCGTCGGTATCCCACGTCACACCGGCTGACGGCAGTTCGGCCAGCTGGCATTTGCCCTGCAGCTTCACCTTACGCTGCTGGGTTTCTGCATCGATGTAGTAGTTGGCATCCAGCACCAGCGCTACGCCCGTGTTAGCCTCCAGGTCGTGCAGTTCCAGCGTATCGAAACACCCTTCCGCCGACACGGTGCCGGTAACCCGTTTGGACACTTCGCCCTTCTCGTTGAACAGCGTCTGGGTAAAGTCTTTGACCGGGCCGCGCAGAGGGTCAAAATCAAACTCGTTTGAAAAACTCGCCATCTCCGGTGTAAACGACAGCGGCGCGGAGTTGTTGTCACACCCTGCGAGAGCGGCTGCCAGGAGCGTTATCGCTGCATATTTCTTCACATTCTTTACCAATACAGAGAGATTATTCCCAATCATATTAGCAAATACAGTTGTTTACACGAAGCATGCTAAAATTAATCTATACACAGAGAAAAGGAGCTACAGATGAAACGGTTACCCTGGATTACCGCCCTGCTGTTAATGAGTGCTTCAACCGCCGCGCTGGCGGCACCCGACTCCTGCGAGCGCGTGAAAAGCGACATTCAGCAGAAGATTATCAACAACGGCGTGCCGGAGTCAGGTTTTACGCTGAGCATTGTGCCGAATGATCAAGCTGACCAGCCGGACGCGCAGGTGGTGGGCCACTGCGCCAACGACACCTTTAAAATTTTGTACACCCGTACAGGCAATGGGGCTGCGGAATCTCAGTAATTTACCTTCAATCCCCTTTGATTTGATGAGGATTAAGATCTAATACCTCCAAATAAGTAACACTCACCCCATCATTAGCCCGGTTGTAATCACGGGTAAAAATAATACGTAATCTCAATCTTGGGGTGAGCCATGTCTGAGGTCGATCATCACGGCGGTATTAGCCGCCGAACTCTCGTGAAATCTACCGCAATAGGTTCTCTGGCGCTTGCCGCTGGCGGGATCTCGCTTCCTTTTGGTCTAAAAAGCGCAGCCGCTGCGGTGCAAAATGCCGTCCAGCCTGCGGAAGATAAAGTGGTCTGGGGTGCCTGCTCGGTCAACTGCGGCAGCCGCTGCGCGCTGCGCCTGCACGTCCGCGACAATGAAGTGTACTGGGTCGAAACGGATAACACCGGTGAGGATATCTATGGTAATCACCAGGTCCGAGCCTGCCTGCGCGGGCGCTCTATTCGCCGCCGCATCAACCACCCTGACCGCCTGAACTACCCGATGAAACGCGTGGGCAAACGCGGTGAGGGCAAATTTGAGCGCATCACTTGGGATGAAGCGCTGGACGCTATCACCGCCAGCCTGAAAGACGTGGTCGACAAATACGGCAACGAAGCGGTGTATATTAACTACTCCTCCGGCATTGTCGGCGGCAATATCACCCGTTCCTCTCCTTACGCTTCGCTGGTGGCGCGCCTGATGAACTGCTACGGCGGTTTTCTGAGCCACTACGGCACCTACAGCACGGCGCAAATCGCCTGCGCCATGCCCTATACCTACGGCAGCAATGACGGGAACAGCACCTCGGATATTGAAAACACCAAACTGGTGGTGATGTTCGGCAATAATCCGGCGGAAACGCGCATGAGCGGCGGCGGGATTACGTATTATCTGGAGCAGGCTCGCGAGCGGTCCAACGCGCGCATGATCGTTATCGACCCACGCTATACCGATACGGCAGCCGGACGCGAAGATGAATGGATCCCGATCCGTCCGGGTACTGATGCCGCACTGGTGGCAGCTATTGCCTGGGTATTGATCGACGAAAACCTGGTCGACCAGCCGTTCCTGGACAAATACTGCGTTGGCTATGACGAAAAAACGCTGCCGGAAGGCGCCCCCGCGAATGGTCACTATAAAGCGTATATTCTCGGCCAGGGGGATGACAACACGGCGAAAACGCCTGAATGGGCCTCGCGAATCACCGGCATTCCGGTAGATCGTATCGTCAAGCTGGCCCGCGAAATCGGCTCCGCGAAGCCGGCCTACATCTGCCAGGGCTGGGGACCACAGCGACAGGCAAACGGAGAACTGACCTCCCGCGCCATCGCGATGCTGCCGATCCTCACAGGTAATGTGGGGATCAACGGTGGCAACAGCGGCGCGCGCGAATCCAGCTACACCATCACTATCGAACGTATGCCGCTGCCGGAAAATCCGGTTAAAACGCAAATATCCTGCTTCAGCTGGACGGATGCCATCGTCCGTGGCCCGGAAATGACCGCCCTGCGCGACGGGGTGCGCGGTAAGGATAAGCTGGACGTGCCGATTAAGTTCATCTGGAACTACGCGGGCAACACCATTATTAACCAGCACTCCGATATCAATAAAACTCACGAGATCCTGCAGGACGAAAGTAAATGCGAAACGATCGTCGTCATTGATAACTTCATGACCTCGTCAGCGAAGTACGCCGATATCGTGTTGCCGGACCTGATGACCGTCGAACAGGAAGACATCATTCCTAACGATTATGCAGGTAATATGGGCTATCTGATTTTCCTCCAGCCCGTAACCGCACCGAAGTTTGAGCGTAAGCCCATCTTTTGGATCATGAGCGAAGTGGCGAAACGCCTCGGGCCGGATATTCATCAGAAATTTACCGAAGGGCGCACGCAGGAAGAGTGGCTGCAGTATCTGTATGCCAAAATGCTCGCAAAAGATCCCGTACTACCGTCCTATGACGAGCTGAAAAAAATGGGCATTTATAAGCGCAAAGATCCTAACGGACACTTTGTGGCCTATAAAAAATTTCGCGAGAACCCGGAAGCCAATCCGCTGAAAACGCCATCGGGCAAGATTGAAATTTACTCCAGCAAGCTGGCGAAGATTGCGGCGACCTGGGAGTTGGCAAAAGACGAGACCATTAGCCCACTGCCCGTGTACGCATCAACCTTTGACGGATGGGATGCGCCCGAGCGCGCGCAGTTCCCGCTGCAGCTGTTCGGTTTCCACTTTAAAGCCCGAACCCACTCGAGCTATGGCAACGTCGACGTGCTGAAAGCGGCCTGCCGCCAGGAGGTCTGGCTTAATCCTGTCGATGCCGAAAAACGCGGCATTAAGAACGGCGATACGGTGCGCGTCTTTAATAGTCGCGGTGAGGTGCGAACTGAAGCAAAAGTGACGCCGCGCATCATGCCCGGCGTGAGCGCGATGGGCCAGGGAGCCTGGCACGATGCCAATATGAGTGGCGATCGTATCGACCACGGCTCATGCATCAACACGCTGACGACCCATCGACCTTCTCCGCTGGCAAAAGGCAACCCGCAGCACACCAATCTGGTGCAGATTGAGAAGGTGTAAAAGGTGAAACGCGAGACCATAGTTTATTCAATGGTCAGTATTATCGGTTATCACAGTCGCGCGGGCGTCGTCCGCGCAAGCAAGGAAAGTTTTATGGAAGACGTCTCACATCGTGAATCGTTCGCGTTCAGTGCCAGGGTACTGGGCGCGCTGTTTTATTTCGCTCCCGACAGCGAGCAGGCCGCGCCGCTGGTGAGCGCTCTCACCGCTGGCGAATGGGTTCAGGACTGGCCCCTGCCGCCGGAAGCGCTGCAGCCCGTTGCCGATACGTTTGCCTCATCTTCCGATGAACCGCTGACCGACGCCTGGCAACGGCTGTTTATTGGTCCTTATGCCCTGCCCGCTCCGCCGTGGGGTTCCGTCTGGCTGGACCGTGAATCCGTGCTGTTTGGCGATTCGACCCTCGCGCTGCGACAGTGGATGCGGGAGAACAATATCGCGTTTGAGATGCAGCAACAGGAACCGGAAGATCACTTTGGCACGTTGCTAATGCTCGCGGCGTGGCTGGCCGAGAATGGCCGCGAAGCGGAGTGCGCTCAACTTCTGGCGTGGCACCTCCTGCCGTGGAGCACCCGCTTCCTGTCGGTGTTTGTCGATAACGCCGGGCATCCGTTTTATACCGCGCTGGGCAGGCTTGCGCAGCTGACGCTGGCGGACTGGCGATCCGGACTGCTTATTCCGGTTGCGGAAAAGACGCTGTATCGCTAGAGGTGTGGCTTGCTCGCTGGTGGCGGGCAAGCCTTTAACTTATACCTCGCCACCTGATTCACTCGCACTCTCTTTACTCTGAATGAACCGAAGTGCCAGATAGAGGTCTGGCGCCAGAATCATGTCATCATCATTCATCGTTGGCCGACTCTCTTTAAACCAGCGCGTTAATTCCGTTTTTCTGCCCGCCAGGATTAACGTAATCTTTCGCCCTTTCAGGTCACGCTTTAACTCATTAATGGTTGCCAGGACGCTGATGTCTGAATAGGTGAAGCAAGCAACGGCATCAATGACCACCCATTTAGGTTGTAATGCAGTACCATCAACCAGGTTCAATACCCGACGTTTAAAATAAGCCACATTAAAATAGGTCAACGGTGAGTTAAATCGATACATCAGCACGCCCGGGACCATTTTAATATCGGTTGTATTACCTAATGAGTGAATCATTCCATCTTCGTCAGTGCCCAACAAGTGCTCAGAGGGACGAAACACTGTACGAAGGAACTGTAACAGGCCAAGCAACACCGCAAGGCCGATCCCCTGGATAACGCCGATAATTAAAACACAGCCAAAAGTGAAGAAGGCCAGGCGGAATGCCTGTTTATTTCTGCGCCTCAGGTTCCAGAGCCCACGTAAATCAATTAATGACCACGAGGCATACATTAGAACAATACCTAATGCAGATACCGGAATAAATTGTAATGGCTGGGTGAAAAATACCACAACGATACCGATGAGTAAGGCCGCGACTATGGAAACCAGCTGACTTTTCCCACCCACTGAATCATTAACCGCGGTCCGGGAATCAGCTCCACTGATAGCAAAACCCTGGGATAACCCAGACATAATGTTCGCAATACCCAGTGCTCTGAACTCAGCATCAGCATTGATTTCATAACCATTTTTCGCGGCGAAACTGCGGGCGGTCAGCATCAGACTCACAAAACTGACCAAAGCCAGGTTCAGCGCCGGGATCACCAAATCACGCATCGGACCAGGCTGGAATTCCCCCCAGTTAACGACGGGTAAGCCAGACTGGAAGCCATCTCCCCCAATCGTGGCGATACCATACTGTTGCGCAGCTGTTCCCCACACCAGAACCGTTGTCAGGACAATGGCAATCAACGGTGCTGGCCAGTGGCTACGATACGTTTTAATAACCATTAAAATAATTAACGTTAAAAGTGATATCCCTATGGTTAATAAATGGCTGTCTGACAATCGGCCTGGCAAGGCTATTATTTTTTCAATAACCTGTGCTTCATCTAGCTTGATCCCTAAAACCTTGCCTAATTGCCCGACAATAATCGTCACGGCTACGCCATTTAGCAAACCCGTAAGAATGGGATGAGAAAGCAGATCGGCAAGTGCGCCCAGACGAAACTTACTGGCAAGCAGGCACCACCCGCCCATCATCAATGTCATGATAATCGTCAGTTGCCAGTGCAGTTCGGGATTACCTGCAGAAAGCGGAAAGACGACGGCCGCAATCACCGCGCAGGTCGTGGCATCAGGGCCAACAATAAGCTGACGTGAAGAACCAAACAGTGCATACGCTATCATCGGTAAAACGCACGAATAAAGCCCCACTATTGCCCCAACACCTGCCAGCTCAGCATAAGCAATAGCTACGGGTAGCGCTACAGCCGCAACGGATAACCCGGCTTTAACATCCTGTTTTAGCCAGCTTTTATCGTAGGCTAACAAATTTTGTAGACCTGGCATGTAGTTTAATAAAACTCTTCCGAACACGTTATTCTCCGGATATAGATATCACCCACGTAATATTGGCACACTTCTTTACGAGGTTCTGGCTTTCAAATGCTCCGGATAAAGGATCGCGTTGCATCGACCCGTTGTACTCACAGCCAAAAGCGGACGTTATGCTAATCAATGACGAGAAGATCAGGTTGGTTCTTACGTTTAGCCAGTTTCTTTTGCAAAATGATAACGATGATTGGGAACCCTAATGCGGAAATGGCGCTTACCGTTAGTAACGTGTTCATTTTTTGTTGTGACATGTCATGCCCAGGTAATAAAAAAGAAGACAAAAAAAATGCGATCGTTGTAATCAAATACATCATTGATGTTTGTAATGACATGAATCCTGCGCGTTGCCTGTTATCAGGAAACTGAATCGTAACCGCCGAAGATGAAACCAGACGACTATAAGATGCACCGAGAAATAAAGTAATAAATAGCGCCGGATGCGGAAGCCCCAGGATGGGTATGAGCAAACTCAGAATAAAAATGATAGTTGAAGCTGTCGCCAGAACTACAGCAGAAAAACGTGTCGTTAACACGCCTGTCATTTTTGTCGACAGGTACCCTGCCATCCCCCCGCCGAAGAATAGCCAGGACAACATGTCCGAAGAAGCGCCAGGCTGCTGTAACAATAATGGTACCAGAACAGGAACGACCAGCATTGGGCTAAACTGTACAAGCGCATTAGCGGAAGCAAACAGTAAAATATCCACATTGAGAGGCTGTGAATGGGGTGTCTCGAAAGAAACGCGATCTTGCGGAATGATGGTGACAATCAGTGGCATCGCCAACAAACACAGCGTACTGATGAACCACAAAGCAATATGCCAGCCATAATGAGTACATAAAAATAATATTGTGGGCATTCCCGCAATGCTTACTATCGCAAATGACGCAATCACCGTCGCTAACATTTTTCCACGCAAGTGAGTCGGTGCGTGGTTTATCAATATACTGATACCCACCCCCATTGTGGTACCGCCCAACAATCCTGCACAGAATCGTAATGTAAGCAAAAGGCTAAAACTGGAAGTCAATGTCGTTAAAAAGGTCAGCAGCCCCAGGAGAGCCATATTGGCGATGAGAAAGCGTTTCTTATTAAAACGACCGATCCAGTAAAAAGCGATAATGCCCGACAGAACGGCACCTGTTGTGTACAGGCCAGAAACGTAGCCTGAGAAGGATACGGGAACAGCAAAATCAGCCGCCATAAAAGCAAAAATAGGGTTGAACATCATATATTCCAGCGCATTCGTGAACTGGATAAAAGCAATTACAGCAGCGATTCGTATGAGGGTTTTATGATTTAACGTTTTTGTGACCAGTGGCATAGCAGGCGACCTGTGGATGAAAGATATCCGAGTTTAACCGCTATCAAATCTGTTCATTAGATGGTAAAAATGGCACTTATTGTTATCATTTATGGGATAATCAATGCGGCCGCCTCTGGATTTTAATACCCTGAAAGTGTTCATTGCTGTGGTTGAAAAAGAGAGTTTTGTTGGGGCATCCAGGGCGCTGGAAATGCCGACATCAAATGTGAGTCGTTGTATTTCTCAGTTAGAAGACAAACTCAACCTTCAGCTTATAGAGCGCAGTACCCGCCATATGAAACTCACCCAGGCGGGCCACCTGCTCTATAACCGAGCGAAGCCAATACTGGAGGCACTTGAGCAAACTGAAACAGAATTAACGTTGCGGCAAATGCAGCTTAAGGGCCCGTTACGTATCTGTATTCCTAATGAAATAGGCCCGGTCTTGCTGGGATCTATAGTTGCCGATTTCGCCTGTCAGCACCCGGATCTGGAAATTAGCTGCGTCACAAATTTGTCTGGCTTTGAATCCGTTCGTGACGATCTGGATTTAGCGATCATTGTCACCCGTGGCCAGATGGATGACAGTGACTACATCGCTCGCCATCTGGTGACTATCCCTTGTACCATCGTTGCTGCTCCTTCTGTCATTCAACGTTATGGCACCCCTTCTCATATACAGCATTTTGAAGAATTACCCTGTATTACAACCGTAAGCGCACTTAAAGGTGCTCCCTGGCAGTTTGTTAATAAAAAGGGGGGATTCGAGACGATAAAGGTTAAAGGCCATTACCGGGTAAACAGCGGAGAGATGGCAGGACGAGCGGCTGTAGCAGGTGTCGGTTTTGCCATTCTATCGAAACAAGCCTGCCAACCCTACATCAACGATGGACGGCTAATCGAGCTTAACTTTGAACAATCCCCTGCTCCACTGCAATTGTTCGCACTTTATTCAGATCGGCGCTACTTGCCTGCTAAAACACGAGCACTCATAGATTTCATGCATCAGAAATTGAGTAATATATCTTGCGTAACATAAGGCTCACGATCGTGTGCAACAGGTCATCTGTAAGGTTCACAGGCATAAGCGCCCAACAGACAGATTAGACTTTAAGCTATTAATTATGCTCAATTAATAAGTCGCAGTTGAGGATAACGTTCTAACCACCGCTTCTCTTCAACGCGCCGCCTGAATACGTCATATTTTTCCCGCTCAAACGCAGGCGTTGGTCTTAAACTCAGCTCAAACAGGTCATTAAGACCATAGGGTGCAATGACCTCAATAACATCGTTAGCGCCCAGCCTGACGCCTACAGCCGTCGCAGTTTCGGGCCAGTACAACAGCGCATTTTCTGTTGAGCGATAGGGATTATCACCATTACGCAGATGCATCCTGGCTTGATTCTTTACGGACCAGTCAAAAGCGGGCATCCGTTGCTTAAGTTTTTCTTCCAGATGACGTTCATCGTCTGGCGTACACCATTCGGGATCGAACCAGACCACATCCACATCGCCTGAAAAGGACTTTTTCCAATAGGCATGCAAGTGATCCCATACGGCATCCCTGACAAAACCCGCGCCTATCCAGCAATCAGGAAGTTGCAAATCACGAACCGCGTAAAGCACCTGCATTCGTGAAGGATCAAGTGACAATATTCTCTGCAATGAATTTAAATAATCCATCATTATTCCCGTCATCAAAAGCACCGCCCCGTCATCTTAACCGGAGCGGCTCAAATTCGTCGCTATTGCGCGCTCAAACTCATAAGCAACCGCCATCAAAAACTGTACGTCACCTTCAAGCTCCCCGTGGGGGACGTTTTACGTTGTACGATCGGGCTGTCACCCGCATCCCCCGTCAGTTGCGTAACCCCCGCAGCGGCAAGCACGCTCCAGCGCGAGGTGAGCTTGTGGGTCCAGTCAAGATTCATAGACCAGGCATAAATCCCCGCCCCGGCGTCATGTCGGGCAAACCCCGATGCGCTCGACTGAGCGTCATTGACGCCATAGTACGTCTGCATATACTTGCCGGATCCCCAACTGCCGGTCAGCGCCAGCGTCACCTCATTTTTTGATGAGGCATAGAGCGGGCTGGAAATGCCGAAATGCACCGCCTCTCCGTTGTCTCTCTCAGAAACCGGCACCTCAGCCTGCAGCTGCAGGTTAAGCCAGTCGGTCACCTTGTACCCCAGCCCGGGCACAACGATTGCCGAGCCTTTTATCTCGCCCATTCCACGCAGCTCGTCGCTGCCGGAGGCGATCGAATCGCTGCTGACGTCTTTATCTTTACGGCCTGCGCGATAGCTCAGGGCAGCGCTGTAATCGAAATTACCGATGTTATTGCCGTAACCGATACCCCGCGTGGTGCTGATAAAGAAGCCATTCGCCATCGAGTAATCCACCACCTGAGCCGCGCTGACGCGGCTTTTATCCGAACCCGAGTAGCGTGGCGCGACGTCCGCGCCGCCCCCCAGAGTTAAGACATTGCCTTTCTGCTCTGCCGCCATTACCGGGGTGGCCAGTAACGCCAGAACAACGCCCGGCACTATGCTTTTTAGTCTGAAGCCCGAAAGTGAATGGAGGAACGTATGACGCAGTTCGATGTTTCTCATTAAAGAAGCCCTTATGGATTCAAATGGTTGCGATGCAAGCGGTTAAACGCCAGGACGCCCATTTTGAATACCGACCCTAAGGTTCTTATGAGCCGAAAATGAAGAAACGCTGAAGCACGAGCCGGTGCTGTAAACCGGACGGATTTCCTGCTACCGTTTTTTTCTTAAGTTGTTCTTCATCCACGGTTGTTACAGTTATCAATGTGAAAATTTTACTAATCGAAGACGACCTGGATCTCGGCAATGGCGTGCGTATCGCCCTTTCAGATCAAGGATTTGATGTCATATGGGTTCGCCGTAAAGAGGATGCGCTGCATCAGCTTGACGTCTGTGCGCCGGAACTTGTTTTGCTCGACCTGGGGCTGCCCGACGGCGACGGCATGAGCCTGATGACGCGTTTGCGCCAGCAGCTGAAGGGGATCCCCGTCATCATCCTGACGGCGCGAGGTACGCTGCAGGATCGCCTGTGCGGGCTGGATGCCGGTGCAGACGACTATCTTGTCAAACCCTTCGTTCTCGCCGAACTGCTGGCGCGAGTCAGGGCTCTTGCCCGACGCAGCTACGGTTTTGAAAATGAGGCAATAGAGATCCGGGGCTTATCGCTTCATGTACCGACGCGTCGCGTGACGGTGAGCGCGCGTCACGTTGAATTGACGGCCAGTGAATATGCGCTTCTTGAAACGTTGATGCTGCGCGCTGACCGGGTGATTACCCGACGTTTTCTGGAAGAAAGGATATTCGGCAACAAAGAAAATCTCAGTAATGCGCTCGACGTCCATATGGGGAATTTGCGGCGGAAAATTGGTGAAGGCTATGTGCGAACGGTGCGGGGCGTCGGATACGTCATTGATACCGTTGCTGTTCAGAAAGTGACGGGTTAATGCGAAACGTCTGGTACCTCCTGAAGCGTCCCACGCTGGTACGGCGAATTATCATCGCCCAGATGGCGCTGCTCACCCTGCTGTGGTGTATTTTTTTGACCTTCATATTGTTGGAGGACCTGCGTAGCCCTCCGATACTCACGGGCAGTAAGACCTACGAAACCATTTTTACTCTGGTTGATCATATTGGCGAGCGCCCGCAGGACCGTAACGAGGTGCTGGAAGCGTTCAGTAAGGCGTTGCGGGAAGGCTATGGCGGCGGCGAAGATCCCGCATTATCAATCAACCTCATCGTTCGTAAGAATAACGCAATCATTTTTTCATCGGATGGCGCTCCGACGGGGGTAATGAACACCAGGCAGGGGGAAATGCAGCGTGTTCAGAGTGACGGTCGTACCTGGACCAGCCGTACCCTTAAGTCCCCTCGTTCCGACGTGGAAGTTACGCTTTTCACCCCGGCCGGCAGCTGGAACTTCTTTATCTATCTGAACTCACGCGGCTACTACATTATGCCGCTGCTGGTCTGTATTCCTTTTCTTCTGTTTCCCGCGTGGCTGTCGATCCGCATTGCGATGCGTCCCTGGAGCAAGGTGGTGAATGAAATTTCATTACGCAGGCCAGACGATCTCTCTCCCTTAAAAGCCGGCCCCAGGCACAGGGAGCTTCGCAAAATGGTGGACGCGATAAACGATTTTCTTGCCAGAGTGCGGGAAAGCGCTGAACGGGAACGGGTTTTCATTGCGGATGCTGCACACGAGCTGCGTACGCCCCTGGCAGCGATGCGCATCAACGTGGAGGCGCTGCAGTCCTGGGCGAGCAGCGAGAGCCAGCGGCAGCTGCTTGCAGGGATTGTGCGCAGCAACAGCCGGGCGGCTCGGCTCGTCAACCAGCTGCTGCTGATGATGCACAGTGAAGCGCGTATTGACACCGCGATGGAGCCCGTGCCGCTGACGTCACTCATACAAGAGCGAATGGCTGCGCTGGAGCCGCTGGCGTCCGGGCGCAGGATTGAGCTGGAATTCTTCGCTGAGGATGAAATCTGGATCGCTGGCGTCCGGGAACGTCTGATGTCGCTGATAGACAATCTTATTGAAAATGCCGTGAAGTACAGTCCTGAGGGCGGACGGATTCAGGTAGAGGTACGCTCAGCAGATAAATCAGCCCAAATACGCGTCTCCGATGAGGGGCCGGGCATTCCGGTTGAATTGCGCGAGCGCGTCTTCGACCGGTTTTTCCGCGATCCCAATCAGGTGCAGAGCGGAAGCGGACTGGGGCTTGCCATCGTCAAAGCGGTTGCACTGCAACATAACAGCAGTGTAAACCTGAGTACCTCAGCGGAAGGTGGCCTCCTGGTGACGGTTGACTTCCCGGACCGCACGTTTAGCTAAACCGGAACAGGGTGTTCGATCGCAAATGCCGCAGATTGCTTCAAAAAAATTACCGTATTTGTTATATTGTTGTTTATTGCTTATTCACCTCTGCGGTGCCAAAAAGAACAAGATTCACCGCTACCCAGGAAAGAGAAATGTTAGATTACCGCTTCCCGACAGCTTTGCAGATGGTTCTCAGCGTAGCGATGGCGGAGCAACTAGGTGAACGTTCGACAAGTGCAATTCTGGCCTACGGCCTGGAAGCCAATCCGAGCTTTATCCGCAAATTGATGGTTCCACTCACGCGCGACGGCATTATCGTCTCAACGCTTGGCCGCAACGGCTCTATTCATCTTGGTCGTCCACCGGAAGAGATCACCCTGCGCGATATCTACCTTTCGGTCACCGAAGATAAAAAACTCTGGGCGTCGCGCCCTGACGTGCCGGCCCGCTGCGTGGTCAGCGCGAACGC
Source organism: Enterobacter sp. MG-EB028 (assembly GCF_056673305.1). Lineage (NCBI taxonomy): Bacteria > Pseudomonadati > Pseudomonadota > Gammaproteobacteria > Enterobacterales > Enterobacteriaceae > Enterobacter > Enterobacter sp. MG-EB028. Next base: position 2,215,395 of record NZ_CP195079.1, on the reverse strand, counting down.
CTGCTGGTACTTTAAATCGATTTCCGAAGAAGCGGAGCAGGCATCGCTCGCGGTATTAGCGCGCCACACCGTGGCAAGCGCGCTGGACGAGGTTAAAAAAGCCGATACCAGCGGGTGCGATCCTTTACCTGAACTTATTGCCCAGTACAAAAAAGCCCATTAATTTTCGCGAAAAAAAACCGCCTTTACGATAAAGGCGGTTTTTTTGTTATCTGCGATATCCCTACGCGGGCAGAACCTCTCTTTCCACTTTGCCGCGCGTCACAAACTTACGCAGCGTCACGTAGAATACCGGTGTCAGGAACAGGCCAAACAGCGTTACGCCGAGCATCCCGGAGAAGACCGTGATCCCGGTGACGCCACGCACTTCTGCGCCCGCGCCGTGGCCGAGGATCAGCGGAATGGTCCCGGCGATAAAGGCGATGGAGGTCATCACAATCGGACGCAAACGCAGGCGGCACGCTTCAAGCGCAGCTTCCATGATGCCTTTGCCCTGAATTTCCAGCTCGCGGGCAAACTCCACGATAAGAATCGCGTTTTTACACGCCAGCCCCATCAGCACCACCAGCCCCACCTGCACGAAGACGTTGTTATCGCCACCGGTCAGCCAGACGCCAAACAGTGCGGAGAGCATCGTCATCGGCACGATGAGGATCACCGCCAGCGGCAGCGTCCAGCTTTCATACAGCGCCGCCAGCACCAGGAACGCCAGCAGCACCGCGACCGGGAAGACGATCAGTGCCGTATTACCCTGGGTGGCCTGCTGGAAGCTCAGGTCCGTCCATTCTATGTTCATCCCGTTCGGCAGGATTTGCTTAGACATCGCGTCCAGCTGCGTCATCGCCTGAGCGGACGAGAGCACGCGCGGGTCGGCATCGCCGATCAGATCTGCCGCCGGGTAGCCATTGTAGCGGATCACCGGGTCCGGCCCGTAGGTGGTCGTGATTTTTACCATGCTGCCAATCGGCACCATTTCGCCCTGACTATTCCGGGTGCGTAAATTCGCAATATCCTCCACGCTGTCGCGGAACTGCCCGTCTGCCTGCGCCATCACGCGCCAGGTACGCCCGAACTGGTTGAAGTCGTTCACGTACGACGAGCCCAGATAGGTTTGCAGCGTACCGAACAGATCGGTCAGCGACACGCCCTGCGCTTTTGCCTTATCGCGGTCAACCTGCACGTCCAGCTGCGGAACGTTAGCCTGGTAAGTGGAGATTGGGAAATGCATTCCCGGCGTCTGCATAATTGCACCGGACATGGTGTTCACCGCGTTTTGCAGCGCACCATAGCCCAGGCCCGCGCGATCCTGAATGTACAGCGAGTAGCCCGATCCCTGGCCCAGGCCCAGAATCGGCGGCGGTAGGATGGAGAAACCAAAGCCCTGCTGGATTTGCGCGATTTTGGCGTTGATCTCCGCGTTAATTTCCGCCGCTGAGTGCTTGCGCTGGTCAAACGGCTTCAGGCCAAAGAAGACCGTCCCGGTATTCGGCGTGTTGGTGAACTGCAGCGCGTTCAGCCCTGGAAACGCGACCGCGTAATCCACGCCTTCGGTGTTCATGCCAATTTCGCTCATTTTGCGGATCACCGCGTCGGTGCGGGCCAGCGACGAGCCTTCCGGCATCTTCACGCCGCCAATCAGGTAAAGCTTATCCTGGGTCGGAATAAACCCGCCGGGCACCGCTTTAAACATGACGCCCGCGGCACACAGCAGCAGAAGATAAACCACAAACACCGCGCCGCGTCGGCCAAGCGTTTTGCCCACCAGCCCCTGATAGCCGTTCGAGCTACGATGGAAAAAGCGGTTAAACGGACGGAAAATCCAGCCGAACAGGCGATCAATAAGCCGGGTCGGGAAGTCTTTCGGCGCGCCGTGCGGTTTTAACAGTAGCGCGGCCAGCGCCGGAGAGAGCGTCAGCGAGTTGATGGCGGAGATCACCGTGGAAATCGCGATCGTCACCGCAAACTGCTTGTAGAACTGACCGGTAACGCCGGAGAGGAACGCCATCGGCACGAACACCGCGCACAGCACCAGCGCAATCGCGATAATCGGCCCGGAGACCTCACGCATCGCCTGATGCGCCGCCGCAAGCGGCGCAAGCCCCTCTTCGATATTTCGCTCGACGTTTTCCACCACCACGATGGCGTCGTCCACCACGATGCCGATGGCCAGCACCAGCCCGAACAGGCTGAGGGTGTTAAGCGAAAAGCCCAGCAGATAGAGAATGCTGAACGTCCCCACCACCGACACCGGCACCGCGATCAGCGGAATGATCGACGCGCGCCAGGTTTGCAGGAACAGGATCACCACCAGTACAACCAGCACCACCGCTTCCAGCAGGGTTTGCACCACCGCACGGATGGAGTCGCGCACGAAAACCGTCGGATCGTAAGGTGCCGCCCATTTCATATCTTCCGGGAAACGGGTGGACAGTTCCTCCATTTTCGCGCGCACCGCGTTAGACAAATCGATGGCGTTTGCTCCCGGTGACTGGAAGATACCAATCCCGACCGCGTCTTTATTGTTAAGCTGGGAACGCAGCGCATAGCTGCCGGAACCCATCTCGATACGCGCCACGTCGCGCAGGCGGACGACCGAACCGTCCTCCGACGTTTTCAGGACAATGTTGCCAAACTCTTCTTCGGTATGCAGACGGCCCTGAGCGTTAATGGAGATCAGGAAATCGCTCTCTTTCGGCAGCGGCTCGGCGCCAAGCTGCCCGGCGGACACCTGCACGTTCTGCTCCTGCATTGCCGTGACCACGTCCGAGGCGGTCAGCCCGCGGGCTGCAACCTTGTTCGGGTCCAGCCAGATGCGCATGGCGTATTCACCGGAGCCAAAAATCTGGATCTGCCCGACGCCGGGCAGACGCGCCAGCTCGTCCTTCACCTTCAGCGTGGCGTAGTTGCGCATGTACAGTGAATCGTACTTACCGTTGGGCGAGAACAGATGCACCACCAGCGTAAGCGTTGGCGACTGCTTCTGCGTCGTGATGCCCAGGCGCCGCACGTCTTCCGGCAGACGCGCCTCGGCCTGCGCTACGCGGTTTTGCACCTGTACCTGCGCCTGATCCGGATCGGTACCCGGACGGAACGTGACGGTAGTGACCAGCACGCCGTCCGAGCCGGCGACGGATTTCATGTACATCATGTTCTCGACGCCGTTGATAGCCTCTTCCAGCGGCGTCGCCACGGTCTCGGCAATCACTTTCGGGTTGGCGCCCGGATACTCTGCGCGCACCTGCACGCTTGGCGGTACGACGTCAGGATACTCGCTCACCGGCAGCAGCGGGATGGCGATTAATCCTGTGATAAAAATCAGAATCGACAGTACGGCAGCGAAAATGGGCCTGTCGATGAAAAAGCGGGAAAAGTCCATGGGAAGGATTCTCAGGTCAAGTGATCAGTTGAGGGCGGCGCTGGCGGTCATGGCGACGGTTTTCGCGTTCACCGGCATACCCGGCATAAACACTTTTTGTAAACCGTCGACGATGACTTTATCGCCAGGTTTCAGCCCCTGCTGCACGATGCGTAAACCGTCGGCCAGACGCCCCGGCGTAATATCGCGACGCTGCGCTTTGCCCTCTTTATCCACGATATAGACATACTTGCGATCCTGGTCAGTCAGCACCGCTTTGTCGTCGATAAGCATCGCCTGGAATTCTGCGCTGCCCGGCAGGCGAACGCGGGCAAAAAGTCCCGGCGTGAACTGGCGCTGCGCGTTATCCAGCAACGCGCGCATGCGGATCGTACCGGTACTCGGCGTGAGCTGATTATCCAGGAAGTCCACTTTACCCTGATGGGGGTAGCCCTCCTCGCCGGCAAGGCCGATCTCAACCGGTAGCGCCGTATGATGGCTGGACGCCCCCTGCCCGCTGCGCGCCAGATTTTGATAGTGAAGATAGGTTGACTCATCCACGTCAAAGTAGACGTAAACCGTCTTTTGCGAGACAAGCGTGGTGAGTACACTGGCGCTGTCGCCCGCGGAGACCAGATTGCCGCTGGTGATTAACGCCCGGCTGGCGCGGCCATCAATAGGTGCCGTCACTTTGGTAAAGTCGAGATTCAGCTGCGCGGCGTCTACCGCAGCCTGGGCTGCGCGAATATCGGCCTGTGCCTGGATGGCGGCCGAACGGCGCTGCTCCCACTCTTCACGGGATACCAGGTTGGTATTGATTAATTTATCGGTACGGTTAGCCTCGCTTCGCGCCAGGCTGGCCTGCGTTTTGGCCCTTTCCAGCGTCGCCTGCGCCTGCTCCAGCGCGGCGCGATAGGTTCGGTCATCAATCGTGAACAGCACCTCGCCCTTTTTCACTTCCTGGCCGTCGGTGAAATTCACTTTGTCGATGTAGCCAGAGACGCGGGGGCGAAGCTGCACGCTTTCCACAGCTTCAATCCGGCCGTTAAAGCTATCCCACTGGCTAATGGATTTCACAACCACGTCAGCAGCATTGACGGCAGGCGCGGGCGGCGCGGCGTTTTGCGCGACGCTGTCATCACATCCGACAAGCAGCACGGAGAGCAGCATCGCTCCCAGCGCATTCAGATGATAGTTTCCCCAGGTTTTTTGCAGGCTCATTATTTTTATTCCGGTAATTGTAGCCGCCGGGCAAGACGCAGCGGGAGGCGCTGCGCCACTTCCTTTGTCCGGGCTGGCTTAAGGCCATTTGTGTCGTTCATCGCCACAAAACTGTAACAGTTTCGAATACACTATCGCGGCGATTGTAGGAATGCGCCTAACTAAGTGCAAGAATAATTGTTGCACTTTATGTGCTATTTGCGTCGACGATAAAAGGCCCGTTTCGGGCAAGGATTTAAATGCAACAATAAAACTTGCAATTACCGTAAAACCAGGCCACCTTAAAGTGCAACAAACAAAGATACTTTTCTATCGCTGCGTGGGGGAAACCTGATGAACACTGGCGCATTTATGCATGATTTACTCGACTGGATCGATAACAACCTCGACAGTCGCCTGGACATTGAGACCGTCTCCAGACGCTCCGGCTATTCGAAATGGCACCTCCAGCGCCTGTTCAAAGAGCACACGGGCTACCCCCTCGCCGGATATATTCGCGCGCAAAAGCTGCAAAAATCGGTTGAACGCTTAGCCCACAGCGATGAGCCCATCCTGAACGTGGCAATCGCGCTCGGTTTTGACTCTCAGCAGTCCTTCAACCGCAGCTTTAAGCGTCAATACGGCCAGGCTCCGGGCGCATGGCGACGCAGTATCGGCAGCCGTGAAACCCAGCCGATGCACCAGTAGTCACTTTTTACTGCAACATCATCCCGGATCTGTTATACTGTATATAAATACAGTATGAGAGGTGCGTGATGGCTGTTGAAATAAAATATGTTGTCGTAAGAAAAGGTGAAGAGAAAATGACATTTGCCAGTAAGAAAGAGGCTGACGCTCACGACAAGCTGCTCGATATGGCAGACGCGTTCACCGACTGGCTGTTGCAAAGCGGAATGCAGATGGATGAAAACCAGGCTGAAGATCTTGGTCTGTATCTCGCCGAGCAGAAAGAGACCGTGCAGCATATTCTGCGCACCAGCAAGCTCCCTGCTCCCGATGCCCCAACGGCTGACGATAAAGCCGAGCCAGCTGAAGCTGACAGTAAAAAAATCAGAGCGGTAAAAGCTGCCTGATCGCCTCATCGTCACCGAGCCTGACGCCGTAAGCAGCATGCTGCTTGCGGCTTTTTTTATTAACGTCAGCGCCTGGCGCATCACGCACCGGATTGCGCCGAGTGGCGCGGCAAGGCATCGATCATCGCCTGTAGCTCATTGTACAGTCTTGCCACATGGAAACCATCGCACACGGAATGATGAACCTGAACGGCGAGGGGCAATAATACTTTGCCATCTTGTTCGTAGTATTTTCCAAGCGTAAACATAGGGGCAAAAAAGTTCTTCATGTGTGCAACGTTGACGTTAAAGCTGGTAAAACTTACCCAGGGAATACCTGATATGAAAAAGATATTCTCCCGGGATTCTTCTTTAGGCCAATAAGCAAGATTATTACCGTAGCGTGCAATGTCTTCAGTATAGGTGTTCTGGAAGTGCTGAATATTGCCATCGTAATGGCTCCATAATGATGAAAAGGTCTCTGTTTCATTATGGAAAATAGTATAGTTTGGATGGACTTCGTTCCATATAATAAGCTCATTGTCCTTCATAGCCATACGGAATTCCGGATGACTGTTGACGATTTTCGAAATGAGAAAAATAATAGTCGGGTAAAATTTCCAGCCAACCGCTTTGATATGTTTTAACAGCGCAGTAATATCAATTAAAACCGTCTGATTAAATGTCGATTGAGCAAAGCCCTGAAATATCTCAAAATGTTCTTTCCTTGCCCAACGAGATAAGTCAACGGACGTATATTTCGGGAGTGTTTTTTTCATTTTTTAACTCTTAATGAGCCATTACATATCTGATGTTAGCCTAATTTTTTTTCATCAATCAAGCAATCAGACGTCCGTGGAGACAATGTCGCCGAATAACCGCTATCGCAGTAATCAAATTTTCAGCGTATCAATCACCGCTCTCAGCGCGGGCGACACGTTGCGGTGCGGGTAATAGAGATACAGTCCATCCATGCGCAGGCTGTAGCGTTGTAATACCCGGATAAGCGTTCCTCGCTCCAGATCGTCAACCACCAGCTCCAGCGGGACATAGGCCAGCCCCAGCCCCAGCCGGGCGGCTTCGGCTTCCATATAGCTGTCCGACAGCGCCCACTGCCCTTCTGGCCGATGGGTGATTTTTTTCCCGTCCTGAACCAGCTCCCATTGATAATCACTGCCATCGGCAAACTGATAGGCAATACAGGGATGAGCCGCCAAATCGGCTGGCGTCTGGGGAAAACCGTAGCGCCTGAAGTGTCCCGGGGCGGCCACGACGGCCATTTCCATGTCAGGCGTGATGCGCACCGCAATCATCCCCGGCCCCACCTCCGGCCCCAGCCTTACTCCGGCATCAAACCGCTCGGTGATAATGTCAACGAAGCGGCTTTCATTCATCAGCTCCAGCCGGATATCCGGGTAACGCTGTTTAAAGATGGCTAGCTTTGGCAGCAGACATTTGTCGATGGCGTGCTGACTGGCGTTGATGCGCACCGTACCTGACGGCGTTTGACGATAATGTGCCAGGGTCGCCAGGCCCGAATCGAGCGCATCGAATGCGGATCCGGCGGTCTGATAGAGCTGTTCCCCGGCGTGGGTGAGCGACAGCTTGCGCGTGGTGCGAACAAGAAGCTGGACGCCCAGCCGCTCCTCCAGCTCGCGAACCGAGCGGCTGATGCCGGACTGCGCCAGCCCGAGCCGTTGCGCAGCCGCCGTGAAGCTCCCCTCACGCACCACCTGCATAAACAGGTACAGCTCATTATAGTTTTCTCGCTTTGCCATCCTGTCCCGCCAATTCATAACAATATGATATTAATCCTAGCACGTTTTAGCCTCTAATCAGCACTATTCCTGCTAACTATAATGACCGCAACACAACAGCACAGGGGATCTTTTCATGAAAACATTCACCCAAAAATTGTCCGTTGCGATGCTGCTTTGCGCATCATTAAGTGGAGTGACAACAATGAGTTATGCAGAAACCACCAACCCAAACGCGCCTGTTTCGATGGTCACCGCCTGGGATAAAACCTTCGCCGAGAGCGACAAGGTCGACCACCGCAAGGTGTCCTTCCAGAACCGCTACGGAATTACCCTGGTAGGCGATCTTTATCTTCCTAAAAACCGCGGCGACGGTAAGCTGGCGGCGATTGCCGTCAGCGGGCCATTCGGCGCGGTCAAAGAGCAGTCCAGCGGCCTCTATGCGCAGACTCTGGCGGAAAAAGGATTTGTGACCCTGGCGTTCGACCCGTCCTATACGGGCGAAAGTGGCGGCCAGCCGCGCAACGTCGCGTCTCCGGACATCAACACCGAAGACTTTAGCGCCGCGGTAGATTTCCTGGGACAGCAGAAAGAGGTCGACCGTAACCGAATCGGTATTCTTGGCATCTGCGGCTGGGGCGGTATGGCGCTGAATGCGGCATCCATGGATACGCGCGTGAAAGCCGTCGCCACCAGTGTAATGTATGATATGAGCCGGGCGATGGGTCACGGCGTGGGCGACGGGAAAGATCGTTATTCAGCGGCGGATCGCCATGCTGTGCTGCAATACCTGAACGAGCAACGCTGGAAGGATGCCGAGAGCGGCACCTTTGCGCAGGGTGGCCATGACATTTATGTTGACGAGAATGGCAAAGTGACCGCGGCCGAGCGTATTCTGCCAGAAGCCTTGCCTGCCGCTCCGCATCCGGTTCTGAAAGAGTTTTACGATTACTACCGCATGCCGCGCGGCTTCCATGCGCGTTCCGTTAACTCAACCGGCGCATGGACTGCGACGATGCCGCTCTCGTTCATGAACATGCCGCTCCTGAGTTATGCCGGGGAGATCGCTATCCCGACGCTTATCGTCACCGGTGAAAAAGCACACTCCCGCTATTTCGCCGAAGATGCGTTTAAAGTAGTCGGCAGCAAGCAGAAAGAGCTGGTGATTGTCCCGGGCGCAAACCATGTCGATCTCTACGACAATGCCGCCGGGAAGATCCCGTTTGCTCAGTTTGAACAGTTCTTCAAAACCAGCCTGAAATAAACCCCTCTGCCGCCCGTATTGACGGGCGGCCCTGCGCGAAATCTGACTATGTCCACATTAAACCACGCTACCTCACAGCATGAGGAACCTGCGCACTGGGGCGGTATTTTTGCCATGACCCTCTGCGTATTCGTCCTGATTGCCTCAGAATTTATGCCCGTAAGCCTGCTCACCCCGCTTGCCGGAGATTTAGGCGTTACGGAGGGGCTTGCAGGCCAGGGTATTGCCATCTCCGGCGCGCTGGCGGTACTGACCAGCCTCTTCCTCTCCCGGCTTGCCGGGAATATGAATCGTAAACACCTTCTGCTGGGCATGACGATACTGATGGCTCTCTCGGGGCTGATTATTGCCTTTGCACCGAACTATCCGACGTATATGACCGGCCGCGCGCTGATCGGCATCGCCATCGGCGGGTTCTGGTCCATGTCTGCGGCAACGGCTATTCGTCTTGTTCCCTCGCATCAGGTCACTCGCGCGCTGGCTATTTTCAACGGCGGTAACGCGCTGGCAACGGTGGTCGCCGCCCCGCTTGGCAGCTACCTGGGGGCCACCATCGGCTGGCGCGGCGCCTTTCTTTGCCTGGTGCCCGTGGCGGTAGCGGCATTTATCTGGCAGTGTTTTAGCCTGCCGGATATGAACGGGCGTAAAAACGGTGCGTCAGGCGACAGCGTCTTTCGGCTGTTCCGCCAGCCCGTCATTTCCGTCGGTCTGATGGCCTGCGGCCTGTTCTTTATGGGGCAGTTTACGTTGTTTACCTACGTACGCCCTTTTCTTGAGACCGTCACGCACGTCAGCGCCTCCGGGCTGTCGCTGATTTTGCTCACCATCGGGATTGCCGGTTTTGTTGGCACCCTGCTCGTTGCGCTGGTCCTGAACGCGGCGTTTTACCTGACGTTGATAGCCATTCCACTGCTGATGGCCGCCATCGCTGGCGCGTTGATTCTGACCGGGCAAAGCGTGTGGATTGTTGCCCTGCTGTCAGGCCTGTGGGGAATGCTGGCGACGGCGGCACCGACGGGCTGGTGGACGTGGATCGCCCGAACACTGCCGGAGAGTGCCGAAGCGGGCGGGGGGTTGATGGTCGCGGTGATCCAGCTCGCCATTGCGCTGGGTTCAACGGCGGGCGGTATAGCGTTCGATCGTCTCGGCTGGCAGAGCACGTTTGCCCTGAGTGGAATATTGCTCCTCAGTGCGGTCGTGCTGACGTTTATGCTTTCACGTCTCCACCGATAACGCGGCGGGGATAAAGGGAACGGAAATAACGGCAGGGTTTTAATTATTCACATCCACACCTTGAGCAAGGATATTTTATTTAATTACTAAACCCTGATTGGCGTCAGAGGGAATAATAATTAAGCCATATCCTGGACAGCCCGTTGCACCGCTTTGCTAGCCTGACTATTCAGGCAAAGCTCAACCCGGAGGTATTCTTGCTGATTAGACTCAAGAAAGAACGAACGCATAAGGAGGATCGCCGGCTTGCTCTCTGGCTGGCGACCTCGGCAGGTTTACTGAACGCCATCGCCCTTGGGGCGTTTGGCTTCTTCCCCTCTCACATGACCGGCAACACCTCACAGTTATCCAGCGAAGTCTCCTCCACCGATCTGAGCGATATCATTTTCTTTGGCTCGATCATTCTCTCCTTTGTTGCAGGCGCAATCCTTGCGCGTCTCATTGTGTTATGGGGGATTATCCATAATATCCGGCTGGTTTTTTGCCAAATCCTTTTCGTCGAGGGGATATTATTGACCGGCGTATCTCTCTACGAAATGTATTTCCACGCCCTCACGAGCAACCGCGAGATTATTATTTTCCTGTGCGGCCTGATGGGCATTCATAATTCGACCTCGACGCAGCTCTCCGGAGGGCGGGTAAGATCGACGCACATTACCGGCACCCTGACGGATGCGGGAATATCACTGGCCTCCGTGCTGGTGGCGATGCTTCGCAGGGATTACTCGAAGGATACCGCAGCGCAAAAAAGTCAGCTCAAGACCCACTTAACCACCCTTTTCTCGTTTATTACGGGCGGTATCGCGGGGCTGCTGCTGTTCAGGTGGATTGGGTTTAACGCCATGCTGGCGCTGGGGCTGATGCTCGCGATTGTAGCCATTTTTTCTATCATTAGCATCTCGGTTCGCGTTCGCCGGGTTCGTGCCTCCCTCTGTAAATAACGATGACATCGGCGTAAGGGCCCTGTATTTTGTGACACTGTCACTTGTGCAAATTCGCTTTAGGACTATTCTGCCTGACACGCAACCAGCCCTTACGCCGTAAGGCTTTAATTAAGGTTGTCACTAATTTCATAGGGTTACTGATTTTCCCCCTTCGCTGGAACCCTTCCCAAACGCTTGCTATAGCTCAATTACCCCTGCCGAAACATGGCATAACAACAGGCAACCGGTGGTTGCTATAACGCATGCGCACAGGGAGACACACCGCAATGCACCCATTACTCAAACGTTCACTGCTGTTTGTCGGCGCCATTATCGTGGTCCTCGCCCTCCTCGTCTGGGGTATTGGGCTTGAGACAATCAAGGCGCGACAGGTTGACCTGATTTACCTCGGGCAACAGCACATGATTCTGGTTTTCTCCTCGATGTTTTTTGCCCTGCTGGTGGGCATTCCGGCCGGGATTCTGCTGAGCCGACCGGCCGCGCGAGGCGTCGCCGAATATGTGATGCAAATCTTCAACGTCGGCAACACCCTGCCCCCGCTGGCGGTGCTGGCGCTGGCGATGGTGGTGATTGGCATCGGCGATACGCCTGCCATCATCGCCCTGTTCCTCGCCTCGCTGCTGCCGATAGTGCGCAATACCTACGCCGGGCTGTGCTCGGTCCCTGCGTCGCTGCTGGAAGCGGCAAACGGGATTGGGATGACCAAATGGCAGCGCCTGCGCCAGGTTGAACTGCCCAACGCATGGCCGGTCATGCTCTCGGGGATCCGCATCGCCACGGCCATTAACGTCGGTACCGCTCCGCTGGCCTTCCTGATTGGCGCCAGCAGCTACGGCGAGCTGATTTTCCCGGGCATTTACCTGAACGATTTCCCGACCCTGATCCTCGGCGCGGCGGCCACCGCTCTGTTCGCCCTGATCCTCGACACCCTGCTGGCCGCGCTGGGTCGCGTGATGAGCCCCCATCTCGCTCGATAACAATAACAAGGAGCTTCTATGAGACTGTTTTCCAGCCTGACGGCGCTGTGTGCCGCGGCGCTGTTCACCGGCCAGGCGATGGCAGCCCCGCTGATTCTGGCGACCAAGAGCTTTACCGAGCAGCACATTCTCTCGGCGATGACCGTGCAGTACCTGCAAAAAAAAGGCTTCCAGGTTCAGCCAAAAACCAATATCGCCACGGTGATCTCCCGCAACGCGATGATCAACAAGCAGATTGATATGACGTGGGAGTACACCGGTACGTCGCTGATCATCTTCAACCACATCAATAAGCGCATGTCGCCTCAGGAATCTTACGAGACGGTGAAGCGCCTCGACGCGAAGCACGGTCTGGTCTGGCTCAACCCCGCCGACATGAACAACACCTATGCCTTCGCCATGCAGCGTAAGCGCGCCGAGGCGGAGCATATCAACACCATGTCGGAGATGGTGGCGAAGATTGAGCAGATCCGTAACACCAACCCGGACAAAAATTGGCTGCTGGGCTTAGACCTGGAGTTTGCCGGGCGCAGCGACGGCATGAAGCCCCTGCAGGAGGCCTATAAGCTGGATCTGGACCGCCCGCAAATCCGCCAGATGGACCCCGGCCTGGTCTATAACGCGGTGCGCGACGGCTTCGTTGACGCCGGCCTGGTATACACCACCGACGGGCGCGTGAAAGGATTCGACCTGAAGGTGCTTGAGGATGATAAAGGCTTCTTCCCGAGCTACGCGGTCACGCCCGTGGTGCGTAAGGACACGCTGGAGGCCAATCCCGGTCTGGAAGAGGCGCTCAATACCCTCTCTGCCCAGCTCAACAACGACGTTATTACCGAGCTGAACAAAAAGGTGGATATCGACCATCAGTCACCGCAGCAGGTCGCCCGCGATTTCCTGCGTAGCAAACAGCTGCTATAGGAGGCGCTATGGATACCGTTCACTACATTCTGGACAACTGGGACTATCTGTTAACCCTGACGCTGCAGCATCTGTGGCTGGTGGCGCTGGCCGTGGGCTTAGCGATTCTCATCGGCGTCCCGCTGGGCATTCTGATTGTCCGCCACAGGTGGCTGGCGACGCCGGTGCTGGGGATAGCCACCATCGTGCTGACCATTCCGTCTATCGCGCTGTTTGGCCTGATGATCCCGCTGTTTTCGCTGATCGGTCAGGGGATTGGTGCCCTGCCCGCCATTACGGCGGTGTTTCTTTACTCGCTGCTGCCGATTGTGCGTAACACCCACACGGCGCTCGACAGCCTGCCGCCGGGCCTGCGCGAAGCCGGACGCGGCATTGGCATGACGTTCTGGCAGCGTCTGCGCTGGGTGGAAATTCCGATGGCGCTGCCGGTGATTTTCGGCGGGATTCGCACCGCCGTGGTGATGAACATCGGCGTGATGGCAATCGCCGCCGTGATTGGCGCGGGTGGGCTGGGCCTGCTGCTGCTTAACGGCATCGGCGGAAGCGATATTCGCATGCTGATTGCGGGCGCGTTGATGATTTGTCTTTTAGCGATTGTACTCGACTGGCTGCTGCACCGTCTGCAGGTGGTTCTGACTCCGAAGGGGATTCGATAATGATAAAACTGGAAAACCTCACCAAACAATTTTCACAAAAGCACGGCCAGACCTTTAAGGCCGTCGATAACGTCAACCTGAACGTGCCTGAAGGGGAAATGTGCGTCCTGCTCGGCCCGTCCGGCTGCGGGAAAACCACCACCCTGAAGATGATTAACCGCCTCATCACCCCAAGCAGCGGGAACATCCTGATTAACGGCGAGGACACCAGCGGGATGGACACCGTGACATTACGCCGCAACATCGGCTACGTGATCCAGCAGATTGGCCTGTTCCCGAACATGACCATTGAAGAGAACATCACCGTCGTGCCGCGCATGCTGGGCTGGGATAAAGCGCGCTGCAAAACCCGCGCCGAAGAGCTGATGGACATGGTGGCGATGGATCCGCACAAGTTCCTTCACCGCTATCCGCGCGAGATGTCCGGCGGCCAGCAGCAGCGTATCGGCGTCATCCGTGCCCTGGCGGCGGATCCTCCGGTACTGCTGATGGATGAACCGTTCGGCGCGGTGGACCCGATCAACCGCGAGGTGATCCAGAACCAGTTTCTGGAAATGCAGCGCAAGCTGAAAAAAACCGTCATGCTGGTGAGCCACGATATCGACGAAGCTCTGAAGCTCGGCGACCGTATTGCGGTGTTCCGTCAGGGGAAAATCGTGCAGTGCGCCAGCCCGGATGAACTGCTGGCGAAACCGGCGAATGAGTTTGTCGGCTCGTTTGTCGGTCAGGACCGCACGCTGAAGCGCCTGCTGCTGGTCTCCGCGGGAGACGTCACCGACCAGCAGCCGACCATTACGGTGCGGGGCTCTACTCCGCTTCCCGAAGCTTTTGCGACCATGGATGATAATGATATTCGTGCCGTTACGGTGGTCGACGAGCACGGCAAACCGCTGGGCTTTGTGAAGCGTCGCGAAGCGCGTAACGCCAGCGGCACCTGTGCCGACATTCTGCATCCGTTCCGCATGACCGGCAAGGCCGAGGACAACCTGCGCGTGGTGCTTTCCCGTCTGTATGAGAGTAATGCCAGCTGGATGCCGATCGTGGATGAGGACGGGCGCTATAACGGCGAGATTTCGCAGGACTATATTGCCGAGTACCTGAGCTCCGGGCGTACGCGTCGGGCGCTGAATATTCATAGCGACAGCTAACCTTTCTGGCCGGGCATCGCCCGGCTTTTTCGCACGCAGACCTTTTGCTAACCCCGCGTTTTCCCGCCACAATATCGTATCGTTCCCGTTAAAACGCGACCCATGCAACGTCTTCATACCTACCCCGACATCCGCGCGATGTTTCGCCGACTGCTGATTGCCACCGTAACTGGCGTGCTGGCCGCGCTGGCCGTTGCGGCGTTCCGCCACAGCATGTACCTGCTGGAGTGGCTGCTTCTGAGCAACGACAGCGGCAGCCTGGTGAATGCCGCCGCGTCGCTCTCACCCTTGCGACGCGCGCTAACGCCTGCGCTTGGAGGGCTGGCTGCCGGACTGCTGCTCTGGGGATGGCAGCGCCTGACCGCCCAGCGTCCCCACGCCCCGACCGATTATATGGAAGCGCTGGAGACCGGCGACGGTCAGTTTGACTACGGCGCCAGCCTCGTTAAATCCCTTGCTTCGCTGCTGGTCGTTGCCAGCGGAAGCGCCATCGGCCGGGAAGGTGCGATGATCCTGCTTGCCGCCCTCGCCGCCTCCTTTTTCGCCCGTCGTTTTACGCCCAAATCGGAATGGAAGCTCTGGATCGCCTGTGGCGCCGCCGCCGGGATGGCCAGCGCCTACCATGCACCGTTAGCCGGAAGCCTGTTCATCGCTGAGATTCTGTTTGGCACGCTGATGCTGGCCTCGCTCGGTCCGGTGGTGATTGCGGCGGTGGTGGCGCTTCTCACCACGCAGCTTCTGGCTCCGGGCGCCGGTACGCTCTACGTGGTCCATCTGAGCGGTATTCTCACCGCGGCCGATTATGCTCTGCTGGTCGCCATGGGCCTGCTGGCGGGTCTCTGCGGGCCGCTGCTGATGTGGCTGATGGCCTTCAGCCACGGACTTTTCCTGCGCCTCAGGCTTTCGCCACCGTGGCAGCTGGCGCTCGGCGGCTTGATCGTCGGGCTGTTGTCTCTCATGACGCCGAAGGTGTGGGGGAATGGCTACAGCGTGGTTCAGGCTTTTCTGCTCGCCCCGCCGCTGCTGTCGGTGATTGCCGGGGTGTTCATCTGTAAGCTGCTGGCGGTACTGGCGAGCAGCGGTTCGGGCGCGCCGGGCGGGGTGTTTACGCCCACGTTGTTTGTCGGCATGGCAACGGGGATGCTGTTCGCGCAGCTGTTCGCACTATGGCTGCCGAGCTCTGAGACGGCGATTCTGCTGGGGCTGGCAGGAATGGCAACGCTACTTGCCGCGACCACGCATGCGCCCATTATGTCGGCGCTGATGGTCAGTGAAATGACCGGGCAATATTTTTTACTGCCCGGTTTACTGGTCGCCTGCGTGATGGCGTCCGTGCTGTCGCGGACGCTACGCCACGACTCGATCTACGGTCAACACGCCACCGAGGGCAGAGAGATCGATGTACTGCGCTAGCTCGCGCTGCTCGGCGCGTGGCAGATAAGGCAGCTCGCCCACCAGCGGACCAGGCAGCTTGGTGCTCAGCACGTCGATGATTTCAGCGTAGTGCGCGAGGCCCGGATTAATGCGATTTGCCACCCAGCCAATCAGCGGCAGGCCGTCATTGGCAATCGCCTGCGCCGTCAGCAGCGCATGGTTGATGCACCCTTCCTGAATACCCACTACCATCACCACCGGCAGTTGCTCCTGCACGACCCATTCGGAGAGCGGACGCAGGTCATTCATCAGGCTGCGCCAGCCGCCCGTGCCTTCCACCACCACGTGATCAACCTGCTCGCTCAGGTTCGCCAGCCCGTCGGACAACAGGGAGTAGTTAATCAGGCCGCTGTGCGCCACGCTGCTCTCCTCTTCGCTTAACGCAATGGGATTGACCGCGTGATAAGGCAGTTCCAGCGACGAGACGCTTTGCAGCACCAGGGCGTCTTTATTACGCAATCCCTCTGGCGTCTCTTTACTCCCTTTTGCGACCGGTTTGAACCCTGCAACGCGTCTACCGCTTGCTGCCAGCGCCTGCAGCAACGCGCGGGATACGACGGTCTTGCCGACAGAGGTATCTGTACCAGTAACAAAGAAACGCTTAAGCATGACTCACTCCACCTCTTGGGTATGCTTCGAAAATATAAACCAGGTAAATAATTCAGTGGAGGAAGTCTACGGGATGCGTGCGCTACCCGGCTTGAGATAGCGCAATTTTTCTTACATCTGCAAAAAAGAGTTAACCCTGTAACAGGCGGATAAGCAGCGAGCCGTTGTACATAGCATCTTTGACCAGCGCCGCACCGGCCATCGTTCCCTGGTTGGAAAACTGAGTGCTTTCTACCGCAATATTTTTGCTGTAGGCGGGAAGCGACTGCTGCTGAATACAGGCCGTAATCGCCGGAAAAAGGATCTCCGCCGCCTGGCTGAGCGGTGAGCCAATCAGGATTTTTTGCGGGTTAAAGAGGTTCACCATGATAGCCAGAATGCGGCCAACGTTATTCCCCACTCCGGTAATGATGTCCTTCGCCAGCAGATCGCCCTGGCGCGCGGCGGCGCAGAGGGAGTCCACCGTTAAGGGCTGGCCGTGCAGCGAGGAGCTCATGGACTGACTGAGCCGGACCTGCGCCAGTTCCAGCACGCTTTCCACGCTGGCAATCGTCTCCAGACAACCGTGATTCCCGCAGTAGCAGCGCTTACCGTACGGGTCGACCTGGGTGTGGCCGATTTCCACCAGGCTGCTGCTTCCGGCGTGGAGAAGACGACCGTCGGTGATCACCCCCGCCCCGACGTTATGGTCAATGACCACCTGAATGACATCCCGCGCACCGCGAGACGCGCCAAACAGCGCTTCCGCCATCGTCCAGGCGCTAATGTCGTGCTGAATATAGACTGGCACGCCGGTATGGTTTTTCAGCACCTCACCCAGCGGCATCTCTTTGACGTCGTCGTAAAACGGCATGCGGTGCACAATGCCGTTTTCGGTATCAATAATTCCCGGCATGGTGATGGCAATCGCCGTCAGGCGCTCAAGCCGCTGCTGATGGCGGATAAAGAAGCGATCGATGTGCGAGACAATCGCGTCAAGGAGCGGCTCCTCGGCATTGAGCGGTAGCTCAAGCCGGTCTTCCACCACCAGCTTGCTGCTGAGATCGCGCAGCGCAAGGAAGATCTCTCCGCGGCTAATGCGCAGTGAGAGGTAGTGCCAGGCTTCCGTCTCAACTACCAGCCCGACCGCCGGACGGCCACGGCTGCCCGGCTCCTGAATTTCCGTCTCCTGAACCAGGTGCGCTTCCAGCATTTCGCGGACAATCTTGGTGATACTGGCAGGTGCCAGCTGTGCCAGGCGCGACAGATCGATACGCGAAACCGGACCAAGCTGATCAATCAGGCGATACACCGCGCCAGCATTGGTCTGCTTAATCTGATCAATATGCCCTGGCTGACTATCAGCAACCACCTCGTACTCCCTTATTTTCGAGCTTCGAAATAAACTATTGGCTATGGTGAAGCACTTCCATGGGTGTCGTCAAATATTTACTTAGCCATGTGATTTACCGCACATTTTTACCCGTTTTCCCGGGAAAAATCAGGCTGCGGAGGCCTGGATTAACTGCTGTTTGAAGCGCTGCGCAGCATGACTCTGTTCGCGATGTTTTGACCACACCAGCCACATCTCCGAAACGGCATCCTCTTCGGCAATGGCAACCCAGCGCATTTCGCGCAGCTGTACCCGCTTAAAGGAGGCCGGGAGTATCGACACGCCCAGCCCGGCGGCGACCAGGCCAATAATGGTCATCGCCTCTCCCACTTCCTGGGTAATGACCGGCGCCAGATCGTAGCGGCGCATCAGCCCCAGAATATCGTCATACAGACCCGTTCCGACCTGCGGGTCAAAAAAAACAAACGGCTCTTTTGCTAGTTCTGCCAGCGAGACCGCCGGACGCGACGCCAGCGGGTGATCGAGCGGGATCATGGCCATTAGCGGTTCGCGCAGGATCACCTCCCACGCCAGCGTGTCCGGCAGCTGGGTATTACGCATCAGCCCCAGATCGAGCGCACCTTCATTCAGCGGCGCAATCTGCTCGCGGGTATTAATTTCGCGCGTCTGAATATGCACATCCGGAAAATGACGGCGGAATGACGAGAGCGTCTGCGAGACGGCGCTGATAAACGGCGCGGACGAGGTAAACCCGATTCGCAGCTCTCCGGCTTCCCCGAGATAAAGCCGTTCCGCCCGGGCGGCGGCGTCATCGACCATGCTCAGGATTTGTCGGCTGTCGATCAGAAACTGCTTCCCCGCCGCCGTCAGGCTCACGCTGCGGTTGGTGCGGGCCAGAAGGCGCGCCCCGACCTGCTGTTCCAGGATCTGAATCTGCTGGCTTAAGGGTGGCTGAGAGATATTCAGCCGCGCCGCCGCGCGACCAAAATGCAGCTCCTCAGCGACGGCGACAAAGTAGCGAAGATGACGCAGCTCGATATTCATATTTTTAAGGTATCATTTGAGATTATTAATATATTAGACAGAATATTTACATTTTCCTACCCTGAACAGGTGGTCATACCCGTCACCAGAAATCACGGGGATGTTTAAGCAAGGAAACTGTGTGAGTCGTACAACTACTATTGATATCGATCCGGCAAGAGATATCAATGATTTACCCGCAGCACCGCAGCCGGTCCAGTTCATTAAACGTGGTACCCCCCAGTTTATGCGCGTCACGCTGGCGCTCTTCTCCGCCGGTCTGGCAACATTTGCCCTGCTCTATTGCGTTCAGCCGATCCTGCCCGTTCTCTCGCACGAGTTTGGCGTATCGCCTGCCAGCAGCAGCGTTTCACTCTCTGTTTCTACCGGCATGCTGGCGATTGGCCTGCTCTTTACCGGGCCGCTGTCCGACGCCATTGGCCGTAAACCGGTGATGGTAACCGCCCTGATGCTGGCCTCGGTCTGCACGTTACTCTCGACCATGATGACCAGCTGGCACGGTATTCTGGTAATGCGCGCGCTGATTGGACTCTCGCTCAGCGGCGTAGCGGCGGTCGGGATGACCTACCTCAGCGAGGAGATCCACCCGAGCTTCGTTGCCTTCTCTATGGGGCTCTACATCAGCGGGAACTCGATTGGCGGCATGAGCGGACGCCTGCTGAGCGGGGTCTTCACGGACTTCTTTAGCTGGCGTATTGCGCTGGCGGTAATCGGGTGTTTTGCGCTGGCATCGGCCCTGATGTTCTGGAAAATCCTGCCGGAATCGCGCCATTTCCGCCCGACCTCTCTGCGGCCGAAAACGCTGTTTATCAACTTCCGCCTGCACTGGCGCGACAAAGGTTTGCCGCGACTGTTTCTGATGGGATTCCTGCTGATGGGCTCCTTCGTGACGCTGTTTAACTATATTGGCTATCGCCTGATGCTCTCGCCGTGGCATCTAAACCAGGCCGTTGTAGGTTTGCTTTCCGTGGCCTATCTCACCGGCACGTGGAGCTCGCCGAAAGCCGGGGCGATGACCGCGCGCTTCGGCCGCGGCCCGGTCATGCTGTTCTTCACGGTGGTGATGCTGGTCGGCCTGCTGCTGACGCTCTTCACCTCCCTGTGGCTGATTTTTGCCGGAATGCTGCTCTTCTCCGCAGGATTCTTCGCCGCACACTCGGTCGCCAGCAGCTGGATTGGCCCGCGCGCGCGTCGCGCCAAAGGTCAGGCATCGTCGCTGTATCTGTTTAGCTATTACCTGGGTTCCAGCATCGCCGGGACCCTCGGGGGCGTGTTCTGGCATCACTACGGCTGGAACGGCGTGGGCGGGTTTATCGCGCTGATGCTGTGCGCTGCGCTGCTGGTGGGAGCAAGTCTTCATAAACGTCTGAGATAGTAAGCCTGCGGGCTGATGCCCGGTAGATGAGCGATCCCGATAAACGGCACCAGCGTACTGGTGCCGTTTCACGTTCAGGAATCCCAGGCCTGCTCTATCTTACCGGCTTCAAACTGCGGAGGCGGTTTGCGGAAACGGCGCGTTAGCCATGCCAGGTAAAGGACCCCCAGCGCCGCCCAGATGAGGCCAAGCGTCAGGGACGTCGCTTCGAGGTTTATCCATAGCACGCCGACCGTTACGGCACCAATGAGTGGCAGCAGGAAATAGTGGAACCGATCTTTCCACGTTTTGTTCAGCCCCTTACGCCGCCAGAAATGGTTGTACACCGAGAGATTAACAAACGTAAACGCCACCAGTGCGCCAAAGTTGATCAGCGCCGTCGCGGTCACGAGATCAAAGTAAAGGGCCGACAGTGCCACTATCCCTACCATAATGACGTTCAGAGCCGGAGTCCGCCATTTCGGATGCACGTAACCAAACACCCGCTCCGGAAAGACGTTGTCACGCCCCATCACATACAACAAGCGTGAGACGCTGGCGTGCGAGGCCAGGCCTGAAGCGAGCGTATTCACAAACGTGGTACACAGAAATACCGACTGGAAGAGCTTGCCGCCTACGTACAGCGCAATTTCCGGCAGTGCGGCGTCCGGGTTCTTGAAGCGCGCGATCGTCGGGAAAAAGAGCTGCATGAAAAACGAGGCAACAATGAATATCAGCCCGCCATACAGTGCAGTCAGGAAAATGGCTTTGGGAATCACCCGCGCCGCGTTTGGCGTCTCTTCTGACAGCGTGGTGACCGCGTCAAAGCCGAGGAAAGAGAAGCAGACGATAGTCGCGCCGGTAATAATCGGGATCAGGTGGGCGTTCTCGCTGATAAACGGCTGCAGCGACCAGACGGTGCCGACGCCCTCACCCTTGTGCAGGCCATGTACCACGAGTATGACAAACACCACCATGATGGCGATCTGCACCAGCACAAACAGGGTGTTAAAGTTGGCGACCAAATTAACGCTCTTCAGGTTCGCCAGCGTCAGGATCGTCACAAACCCCACCACCCAGACCCACGGTGGGACTTCCGGGAACAACGCGGAAAGGTAGATCTTCGCCAGCAGCACGTTGATCATCGGCAGGAAGAGATAGTCCAGCAGCGATGACCAGCCGACCATAAAGCCCAGATGGGGTCCGATCGATTTCTGCGTGTAGGTATACGCAGAGCCCGCTTCCGGGAACTGACGCACCAGTTTGCCGTAGCTGATGGCGGTAAACATAACGCCCGCCAGCGCCAGGAGATACGAGGCGGGCACGTGGCCATTACTGATACCGGACACAATGCCGAAGGTATCAAACACGGTCATGGGGGTGAGGTAAGCCAGGCCCATCATGACCACCTGCCAGAGCTTGAGGGAACTGCGCAGCCGGGTTCTTCCGGCCATGCCCGGCGAGTCAAGAGAGGTGTTAGTCGCCATAAACCGTCCCCCCCATGCTTACCGTGGTTTGCAATCGCGTTGTCCTTAACGCAAACCTGCTTAGCAAAGGGGGTAGTTGTAAAGAACATACGCGATCGTACCAGCGCAGCATCTCTCGCTCGCACTCACAGCAGGCGCCTGACTGGCCCCCTTCGCCCTGCGGATAGTTGAACATCTGCATCATTTCCTACCTCGTCACACAGTGTCG
Organism: Enterobacter sp. MG-EB028; assembly: GCF_056673305.1. Taxonomy (NCBI): domain Bacteria; kingdom Pseudomonadati; phylum Pseudomonadota; class Gammaproteobacteria; order Enterobacterales; family Enterobacteriaceae; genus Enterobacter; species Enterobacter sp. MG-EB028. The sequence continues at coordinate 2,193,401 of NZ_CP195079.1, read as the reverse complement.
TTAAGAAAATCCCTGTGCCGCCTGCGCTCCATAACGCGACTCCCGGGAGATAGCTGGCGTGCCAGCGAACAGTTAGGCCAGGCTCCGCGCAGGCCGTTTGGTGATACGTATGCGATGAAACAAAGCGGCCCCTTACCGGGGCTCGTCATCAGGCGTTTTTCAACATCCACTCAATTTCTGTTTCGGTAATCAGGCGTTCAAACTGCAGTAACTCATCATTTTTGCAGGCGTGATATACGTGGCAGAAACGTTCGCCCAGCCGCTCGCGAAGATGATCGTTTTGCATAAATTCCCACAGCGCATCGCTCTGACGGATCGGGAACGGCAGCCCGTCCTGCTCCAGACCATTGCCTTCCACTTCTTCCTGCAGGGGTAAATCGTTATCCAGCCCGTGAAGAATGCCGGCAAAAATCGCCGCCATCACCAGATACGGATTCGCGTCTGCTCCCGCCACCCGGTACTCGACCCGATGGTTATGGCGATCGCCGCAGGGGATACGCAGGGCAACCGTGCGATTATTGTGTCCCCATGATGCCTGCGTCGGCACGTACATTCCCGGCTGGAAACGGCGGTAGGAGTTGACGTTAGGTGCCAGCAGCGCCATGGACGCCGGCATCAGATCGATCATCCCGGCCAGCGCGCGTTTCAGCAGCGCGGAATCCTCGCCGCTGGCGTCTGCGAGCACGTTTTCGCCTCTGTTGTTTTGTATGCTGATGTGAATATGCATCCCGCTGCCCGCATGCTCTTCATACGGCTTTGCCATAAACGTGGCGTGCATCTTATGTTTTTCCGCCATCTGCCTGACGAGACGCTTTAGCGCCAGCGCATCATCGCAGGCGTCGAGCACGTTTTCCGTATGGTGCAGGTTAATCTCAAACTGGCCCGGGGAGGCCTCAGCCACCGCCCCGTCGGCGGGGATCAGCTGCAGCTGCGCCAGCTCGTCAATGTCATTCAGCACGTCAGCAAAGTGGTTCAGGTTATCTACCGAGTAGACCTGGCTCTGCGTGTTACGCACGTCGGTCCCCGGCGCGCAGGGCGGCTGCAAATAGCCGTCGGCATCGCGTTGACGGTCAAGTAAATAGAACTCCAGCTCTACCGCTACCACGGGGAACAGACCGCGCTGGCGCAGCTGCTGCCAGAGTCGGTTGAGTACGTTCCGCGGCTCAACGTCAAAGGGAGCGCCATCTTCATCAACCATGGTGAGCTGCACCTGACCAATGTATTCCGGGTCGGCGGCGGACGGTGTCAGGGTGCCCGGTACCGGCACGCAGATACAGTCCGGCTCGCCGAGCTCCTGCCCCAGCCCCGCCTCTTCCACGACGTTACCCAAAATGTCCATGGCGAAAACCGATGCCGGGAAATAGCAGCCTTTTTCAAGCTTGTTCAGTCCGGCAACCGGGATACGTTTGCCGCGAAAACAGCCGTTCAGGTCGGTCAGGAGGACATCAATAAACTGGGTGTCAGGATACTTTTCTAAATAGCGCTTCACTTCCTGCGTAAAGGCGCTGCCCCGCCTCTCGTCCGTGTGCTGCACAAAGTTCTCAACTTCTACGATATTGGTTTCCATGATTTACCACCGTTTTTGGGATTTGCGTTCGCTGCTCTGGACTGTCAAATATAATGTCCACCCTATCGAATCTGTATGCAAATAAAATGTTTGTCAAATGTTAAATTAAGTTTGCAAAAGGCAGATCTCGTTGCTAGATTGAGAAAATATTGAACGAAAAGGCCGTTTCACAGGCGAAAATGGCCTAAATTTAGTCCACTTTGTGAGGGCGATCATGGAAAATATAATGAACAAGCCAGTTATTGGCGTGGTGATGTGCAGAAACAGGCTTAAGGGTCATGAGACCCAGACCCTGCAAGAAAAGTACCTGAATGCCATTATTAACGCGGGGGGCTTACCCATTGCCTTACCGCATGCGCTGGCAGAGCCAGAGCTACTTACCGCTCTGCTGCCCACCCTGGACGGGATTTACCTGCCGGGCAGCCCAAGTAACGTGCAGCCGCACCTTTATGGTGAAAACGGCGATGAGCCTGACGCCGATCCCGGGCGAGATCTTCTGAGTATGGCGCTGATTGGTGCCGCGCTCGAAAGGCGCATCCCCATTTTCGCCATCTGCCGGGGGCTGCAGGAAATGGTTGTTGCGACGGGAGGGACGCTGTATCGCCGCCTGTTCGAGCAGAACGACCTGCTTGAGCACCGGGAAGACCCTGAACTGCCGGTTGAGCTACAATACGCCCCGTCTCATGAAGTTCAGGTTCAGGAGGGAGGACTGCTGTCTCAATTAATACCAGGCTGTAACACATTTTGGGTAAACTCGTTACACGGGCAAGGTGCACGAACGTTAGGACCACGGCTTCGCGTGGAGGCCCGCTCGACGGATGGGCTGGTCGAAGCGGTCAGCGTTCAGGACCACCCTTTTGCCCTCGGCGTGCAATGGCACCCCGAATGGAACAGCAGCGAGTACGCCCTGTCACGCATGTTGTTTGAAGGTTTTATCACCGCCTGTCAAAGCCACATTGCCGAGAAGCAACGGCTTTGACCTCTACCGTAAAGGAAATGCAACTATGAGCGATGACGGACTGGCGCCAGGGAAACGTCTGTCTGAGATCCGCCAGCAGCTGGGTCTCTCGCAGCGGCGTGCCGCCGAACTGTCTGGGTTAACACACAGTGCCATCAGCACCATCGAGCAGGACAAAGTCAGTCCTGCCATCAGTACGCTGCAAAAGCTGCTGAAAGTTTATGGGCTGTCGCTCTCGGAATTCTTTTCGGAACCGGAAAAACCTGATGAACCGCAGGTGGTTATTAATCAGGAAGACCTTATCGAAATAGGCAGTCAGGGGGTTTCGATGAAGCTGGTTCATAACGGAAATCCGAACCGTACGCTGGCGATGATTTTTGAAACTTACCAGCCTGGAACCACGACCGGAGAGAGGATCAAACACCAGGGTGAGGAGATTGGTACGATACTGGAAGGTGAAATAGTGCTGACCATTAATGGTCAGCCTTATCACCTGGTTGCGGGGCAGAGCTATGCCATCAATACCGGCATACCGCACAGCTTCAGCAACACCTCGGCAGGCATCTGCCGCATTATCAGTGCCCACACCCCCACCACGTTCTAATAACCACTCAGTCCCGGCGTAAGCACGCTTACGCCGGGACAAATAAAAACGATCAATGTCGGCATTCAACGGGTTAATTCCCGGGATGCCTCACGGCTTCGTATTGCCTGAAACGGCCATGCCTTTATTTATCTGATTGCGAAAGAAAGGAGTGAATATGCATTTTCAGCACCTGACTTACTGGCAGGATAAAGCAAAAAACAGCGCCATTGAGACCCGGTTATTTATTAACGGTGCCTATTGTGACGCCGCCGATAACGCCACGTTTGAAACCGTCAATCCTGCTACCCAACAGACGCTGGCGAACGTGGCCCGCGGCAAGCAGGCGGACGTAGACCGTGCGGTTCAGGCCGCGCGTGAGGTATTTGAGCGCGGTGACTGGTCGCAGGCGTCTCCGGCGCAGCGCAAGGCCGTGCTGAATAAGCTCGCCGATTTGATGGAACGCCACGCCGAAGAGCTGGCCTTACTGGAAACGCTGGACACCGGTAAACCCATCCGCCACAGCCTGCGCGACGATATTCCCGGCGCGGCTCGCGCCATTCGCTGGTACGCCGAAGCGGCGGATAAAGTCTACGGCGAAGTGGCGCCTACGGGTCCAGGCGAGCTGGCGATGATCGTGCGCGAGCCGATCGGGGTGGTCGCGGCCATCGTCCCCTGGAACTTCCCGCTGCTGCTGGCCTGCTGGAAGCTGGGCCCGGCGCTGATCGCGGGCAACAGCGTGGTATTGAAACCGTCGGAGAAATCGCCCCTCACCGCCCTGCGGCTGGCCGGGCTGGCGAAAGAGGCGGGCCTGCCTGACGGCGTGCTGAATGTGATAAGCGGTTACGGCCACGAAGCGGGACAGGCGCTGGCACTGCATCCTGAAGTCGAGGTGCTGACGTTTACCGGCTCTACCCGTACCGGCAAGCAGCTGTTGAAGGACGCGGGAGAAAGCAACATGAAGCGCGTCTGGCTGGAGGCGGGCGGCAAGAGCGCCAACATTATCTTTGCCGACTGTCCGGACCTGGACAAGGCCGTGAGCGCGACCGCCGCCGGGATTTTTTATAACCAGGGGCAAGTCTGTATCGCCGGTACCCGCCTGCTGCTCGAAGACAGCATCGCCGATGACTTCCTGGCAAAGCTAAAAGCGCAGGCCCGTCACTGGCAGCCGGGCGATCCGCTCGACCCCGACAGCACGATGGGAATGCTCATCGACGCTGCGCACGCCGATACCGTCCACACGTTTATTCGCGAGGGAACAAGGAAAGGTACGCTGCTGCTGGACGGGCGGGAACAAGCATGGCCTTCCGCAGTGGGTCCCACAATTTTTGTCGACATCGACCCAGCCTCCCCGCTGTGCCGGGAGGAGATTTTCGGGCCGGTGCTGGTCGTCACCCGTTTTAAAACCGAAGAAGAAGCCTTAACGCTGGCCAACGACAGTGAATATGGGCTTGGCGCGGCGGTATGGACCCGCGATCTTTCCCGCGCGCACCGCATGAGCCGCCGTCTGAAAGCAGGCTCGGTCTTCGTCAATAACTATAACGATGGCGATATGACTGTACCTTTTGGCGGCTATAAGCAGAGCGGCAACGGTCGCGACAAGTCCCTGCACGCGCTGGAAAAATTTACCGAACTGAAAACCATCTGGATTGCCCTGGAGCCTCAATCATGACCGAACATACCACCAGCTACTACGCGGCCAGCGCGAACGCTTACGAACCTTTCCCGACGCTAAACGAGTCGATCAGCTGTGACGTGTGCGTGGTGGGCGGCGGCTATACCGGCCTCTCCTCCGCGCTGCATCTCGCCGAAATGGGCTACGACGTGGTGCTCCTTGAAGGAGCGCGCATCGGTTTCGGTGCCAGCGGACGCAACGGCGGCCAGCTGGTTAACTCCTACAGCCGCGATATCGACGTGATTGAGAAAAACTACGGCCCCGATGCCGCCAGAGTCCTCGGGAGCATGATGTTTGAGGGCGGGGAAATCATCCGGGAGCGTATCCAGCGCTACCAGATCCAGTGCGACTATCGTCCCGGCGGGCTGTTTGTGGCGCTAAACCATAAGCAGCTGGAGACGCTGGAGGAGCAAAAAGCCAACTGGGAACGCTACGGCAACACGCAGCTGGAGCTGCTGGACGCTAACGCCATCCGCCGGGAAGTTGACAGCGAACGCTATACCGGCGCGCTGCTGGACCGCAGCGGGGGACACATTCATCCGCTGAACCTGGCAATCGGCGAAGCGGACGCCATTCGCCTCAACGGCGGGCGGGTGTATGAACAGTCCCCGGTGACCGCCATTCAGCACACCAGCCCGGCCGTGGTGAGCACGCAGCATGGCCAGGTGACGGCCCGCTATGTGATCGTCGCCGGGAATGCCTATCTGGGCGATAAGATAGAACCGGAGCTGGCAAAACGCAGCATGCCCTGCGGCACCCAGGTGGTGACCACCGCCCCGCTGCCGGAAGCGGTCGTCCGCACGCTGATCCCCAATAAATACTGCGTGGAGGATTGCAACTACCTGCTGGATTACTACCGTCTCACCGCCGACAACCGCCTGCTGTACGGCGGTGGCGTAGTCTATGGCGCGCGCGATCCGGACGATGTCGAGCGTCTGGTGATGCCAAAGCTGCTGAAAACCTTCCCGCAGCTGGCAGGCGTCAAAATCGACTACCGCTGGACGGGCAACTTCCTGCTGACCCTGTCACGCATGCCGCAGTTTGGTCGTCTGGACAATAACATCTATTACATGCAGGGCTACAGCGGTCACGGCGTGACCTGCACCCACCTGGCCGGACGGCTGATCTCGGAACTGTTGCGCGGTGACGCCGAGCGCTTTGATGCGTTTGCCAACCTCCCGCACTATCCCTTCCCGGGCGGTCGCAGCCTGCGGATTCCATTTACGGCGATGGGCGCGGCGTACTACAGCCTGCGCGATCGTCTTGGCGTATGATCGTTTCGACAAAAGGGTATCTGACATGAGTAACCAGGAATTTCATCAACGCAGACTTTCTGCCACCCCGCGCGGCGTAGGCGTAATGTGTAATTTCTTTGCCCGCACGGCGGAGAATGCCACCCTCACCGACGTGGAAGGCAATGACTATATTGATTTCGCCGCCGGGATAGCGGTACTGAATACCGGCCATCGTCACCCTGAACTGGTGGCCGCAGTGGAAAAACAGCTTCACCAGTTCACCCACACGGCCTACCAGATTGTGCCGTATGAAAGCTACGTTTCCTTAGCCGAAAAACTTAACGAGCTGGCCCCGGTGCAGGGCCCGGCCAAGACGGCGTTCTTCACAACGGGCGCGGAAGCGGTGGAAAATGCCATTAAAATCGCCCGGGCCCACACCGGCAGACCGGGTGTGATTGCCTTCGGGGGAGGCTTTCATGGCCGAACCTATATGACCATGGCCTTAACCGGCAAGGTCGCGCCCTATAAGCTGGGGTTTGGTCCGTTCCCCGGGTCGGTTTATCACGTGCCGTATCCCTCTGAGCTGCACGGCATTACGACGCAGGATGCCATCACGGCGATAGAGCGCCTGTTCAAAGCGGATATTGAGGCGAAACAGGTGGCGGCGATTATTTTTGAACCCATCCAGGGTGAAGGCGGATTCAACGTCGCCCCGCCAGAGCTGGTGGCCGCCATCCGCCGCATCTGCGATGAGCACGGGATCGTGATGATTGCTGACGAAGTGCAGAGCGGCTTCGCCCGTACGGGTAAACTGTTTGCCATGGAACACTACGCGGACAAGCCCGACCTGATGACGATGGCGAAAAGCCTGGCAGGCGGAATGCCGCTGTCCGGCGTGGTGGGCCGCGCCGAAATCATGGACGCGCCGGCTCCCGGCGGTCTGGGAGGAACCTATGCAGGCAACCCGCTGGCGGTGGCTGCCGCGCACGCGGTGCTGAATATTATCGACAACGAGTCACTGTGCGCCCGCGCCTGCCATCTGGGCGATCGACTGAAAGCCACGCTGGAGGAGATTCAGGGCAGCTTTCCTGCGCTCGTGGCAATAAGGGGAAGAGGATCGATGATTGCGGCGGAGTTTTTTGACCCCGAGAGCCGTGAACCTTCGGCCGCCATCGCGCAGGCGATCCAGCAAAAGGCGCTCGCCCAGGGCCTGCTGTTGTTGATCTGCGGCCAGTACGGCAACGTGATCCGCTTCCTTTATCCGCTGACGATTCCGGATGCCCAGTTCACCCAGGCGCTGGCGATCCTGCAACAGGTTATGCGTGATAAGTCCTGAGTGCCCACCGAAAACCGTCTCCCGGAATGCCGGGGACGGTTTCAACGGAGGAGATCGGCACAGATTTCCTCTGTGTGGGAAATGTTGGGGAATTTGGTCTGTTTCATTGTATGCTCCATGAAACACATCCCTGGCATGAGGAAATAAGAATTGCAAAAAACATCAGCCTATCAATCACTTGTCAAAACCTTCCAGCGTCTCTCCCGCTTCTCGCACCTCTCCTCCATCGCCAACTGGGACATGTTCACCATGATGCCGCCAGGCGGCAGCGCCGCGCGCGGTGAAGCGCTGGCGGAAATGAGCGTTCTGCAACATCAGATCCTGACCGATAAAAAAGTCGGCGATCTGTTAGCGGCCGCAGCAGGAGAAGATCTGAACGACGTTGAACAGGCTAATCTGCGCGAAATGACGCGCCACTACCAGCAGGCGACCCTGCTGCCGGAATCGCTGGTGGAAGCCAAATCGCTCGCGGGAAGCAAATGCGAGCACGCCTGGCGCACACAGCGCCCCGCCAACGACTGGCAGGGCTTTTCCGCCAACCTGAAAGAAGTGGTGAAACTCAGCCGCGAAGAGGCCCGCCTGCGCGCCGAAGCTAAAGGCTGTACGCCATACGACGCGCTGCTGGACATTTTTGAGCCGGACATGACCAGCGCCCGCCTGGACGTGCTGTTTGGCGATATGAAAACCTGGCTGCCGGACCTGCTGGCAAGCGCGGTGGAGAAACAGGCTCAGCGGTCGTTCGTTCCGCCGCAGGGCCCCTTCCCGACGGCAACCCAGCGCGAGCTGGGTCTGGAAGCCATGAAGATGCTCGGCTTCGATTTTAACAGCGGACGGCTGGACGTAAGCGCGCACCCGTTCTGTGGCGGCGTTCCGGAAGACGTGCGGATCACCACACGCTATGATGAAGACGAACTGCTCAGCGCGCTGTTTGGCGTGATCCACGAAACCGGACACGCGCGCTATGAACAAAACCTGCCGCGTACGTGGGCAGGCCAGCCCATCGCCCTCGCCCGCTCAACCGCGATCCATGAATCCCAGAGCCTGTTCTTTGAAATGCAGTTGGGGCGCAGCGAAGCCTTCCTCAAGCACCTCCTCCCTGCGGTACATGCCCGCTTTGGCAGCCAGGCAGCGTTTAGCGAAGAGAACTTTATTGCCTGGAACCAGCGCGTTAAGCCTGGCTATATCCGCGTCGATGCGGACGAAGTGAGCTACCCGGCACACGTGGTGCTGCGCTATGAGATTGAGCGCGCGCTGATCAACGGCGAGATCGAGGTGGACGATATCCCCGCCCTGTGGGATGAAAAAATGCAGGCCTGGCTCGGGTTATCCACCAAAGACAACTACCGCAACGGCTGCATGCAGGATATCCACTGGACCGACGGCGGGTTTGGTTACTTCCCGTCATACACGCTGGGCGCGATGTATGCCGCGCAGCTGTTCCATGCGGCAAAGACCGCGCTTCCGGGACTGCAGGCTTCCATCGCCGAAGGCGATTTTTCCGCCCTCTTTGAGTGGCTGCGTCAGAACATCTGGCAGCACGGCAGCCGCTTCAGCACGTCGCAGTTAATCACCCAGGCGACGGGCGAGGATCTGAATATTCGTTACTTCCGCGAACATCTGACCTCGCGCTATTTGTAATCTGTTTGGCCGGGGGTGAGGGACCTCAAGTAAAAGAGCCGTATGTTCCCCCTCACCCCAGCCCTCTCCCTCAAGGGAGAGGGGGTCGTCCGTGCAGAACCCCGGCCTTGTACATATGGTTACACGCCGATACCAATCACTCACGGAAACCCCGAATTTACAGGGATATAGTTATTTCAACGGCCCCGCAGTGGGGTTAAATGAAAAACCAAATTCGAGGGTATGAACATGAAAAAAGTATTAGCTCTGGTTGTTGCCGCTGCTATGGGTCTGTCTTCTGCTGCGTTTGCTGCTGAAACCACTGCTGCACCAGCGGCTGCGGCACCTGCTGCAACGACCACCGCGGCGCCAGCAAAAACCGTACATCACAAGAAACACCTTAAAGCCGCTAAACCGGCTGCAGAACAAAAAGCGCAGGCGGCTAAAAAGCACCACAAAAAAGCCGCTAAACCAGCCGTAGAGCAAAAAGCCCAGGCGGCGAAAAAGCACCATAAAAAAGCGGCTAAACCAGCCGTAGAGCAAAAAGCCCAGGCTGCGAAAAAGCATCACAAAAAAGCAGTAAAACACGAAGCTGCTAAACCAGCTGCACAGCCAGCTGCGTAAGAGTACAAGCTTAACCGTGCCCTGCGGGGCACGTTGGTAAACCGGCGCTGAACCGGAAAAGGTTCTGCGCCGTTTTTTTATCCGGAGGGCGTATGCTGCGACGCTATCGGTTTGAGCTGATTCTGATCCTGCTTATTTTATGCGCGCTCATCGCAAGCCATTTTTATCTTTCCTGACTGTAGCACGCTGATTTTACTCCCACTTTAGCGCCGTCCCGTCTATAGTATTTTCATAGGGTTCACTTTTAATAATCATAATTACCCCCACCAGAGTGTGATATGCGTAAATCTGTTGTGTTGTTGCTGGGAACGTTTGGCCTTTTTTCTGGATTTTCACAGGCGGATGATGGCGATGATGGTGCCATTAGCGCGAAAGAGCTAAAGACGCTTTTTTTCGGTCATGACGATCGTACTCGCGTCTCCGACTCTACCCAGGCCCCCTGGGATGCGATCGGGCAACTGGAAACCGCCAGCGGTAACCTGTGTACTGCAACCCTGATTACCCCACAATTAGCTCTGACGGCGGGCCACTGCCTGTTGACGCCACCCAACGGTAAGCCAGACAAAGCGGTAGCCTTACGATTTGTGTCGCAAAAAGGGATCTGGCGCTATGAAATCCACGGCATTGAAGGCCGGGTTGATCCTTCTCTCGGGAAGCGCCTGAAGCCGGATGGTGACGGCTGGATAGTGCCGCCCGCGGCAGCCTCATGGGATTTTGGCCTGATTATTTTACGCTACCCGCCTTCGGGTATTACGCCGCTGCCCCTGTTTGACGGAGATAAAGCGGCGCTGACCGCCGCGCTGAAAGCCGCCGACCGCAAGGTGACGCAGTCTGGCTATCCGGTCGATCATCTGGATGCGCTCTACACCCACACGGACTGTATCGTGACGGGCTGGGCACAAACCAGCGTGCTTTCGCACCAGTGCGATACGTTGCCGGGCGACAGCGGTTCACCGCTGATGCTGAAAACCGATAACGGCTGGCAGCTGATTGGCGTTCAAAGCTCCGCCCCGGCGGCGAAAGACCGCTGGCGAGCCGATAACCGGGCCCTGTCCGTCACCGGCTTTCGCGATAAGCTGGAAGCGCTGGCTAAAGAGTAAGCCAGCGCGGCTGTCGTTAAGTAAGGGTTTCCGATTGATCAGGCGAGTTTTATCATGATCATGCCCGCAAGCAGCAATATCAGCCCTATCCAGCCTTTATTATTTAAACGCTGCCCGAAAAGCACCCACCCGGCGGCCAGGGTGGCGGCGATACCAAAACCGCCCCACAGCGCATAGGCCACTGAAAGATCGATACCTTTGACCGCTTGTGACAGGGCGCTAAACGCTCCCAGCACCGCGGCAATCGACATCAGGCCGTATATTTTACGGCGAAAACCGTCGGAGAATTTCAGCAGAACGTTAGCGAAAATTTCCAGCACGATAGCGAAGCCCAGCCAGGCCGCATGAACCCATTCAAACTGTTGCATGGTTCTGCTCCTTCTGCTGTTTAGCCGGTTTACGGGTACCTGATTTAATCAGCACGATGCCCGCAACCAGCGTCGTTAATCCTGCGATTTTCATTGTTGTTAATGTTTCGTCAAATATCAGGACGCTGAACAGCGTAATCAATAAAATACCAATACCTTCCCACAGCGCATACGCCACGCCCAGCGCAATTTTTTTCACCGCAAACGAAAGGAAAATATAGGAAAGTGAAATCATCACCAGCATTAAAATAAAACCGGTATTACCCTCGCTGACGCTTGCCCACTTCATAGACAGCGTGCCGGTAATTTCAGCGACAATCGCCAGAGCTAATAAGATCCAGTAAAACATGTTTTTCTCCTGCTTGAGAATATAATCCATCGTGGCCTGCCGCATGCAGCAAACCCAAAAAATATGAAATTAAATCAGACAGCTAAGCGCGTAGCGCCAGCTCAGGCAGAAGAGATAACTATAGTGCGGTGCGCCAGTGTTGCTCACCAGCAAGCAGGGAGAAGGAGGTGGTAAATACAGCAGTGTTGTTTGAAGAATACGTCCTGAACAAATTGTCCATAAAATTACAATTATCCGCGTTGTTGCTTCTCGTCTTTGCGGATGAAAATTGTCCTCGGTAGTTGAACACGCTAGATTTGTACCATAAGCCAGGATTTTACTCAAAGTCTTTTCAATTCTTTACCCGTCCCGTTTGATTTTGGTTAGTTTATTGCAGGGCGTTTACCCTTTATTATGAAGAAAAAGCGTTTTTCGGAGTCACCATGGCTAAACCCATTATTACCCTGAACGGGATAAAAATTGTCATCATGCTGGGCATGCTGGTGATCATACTGACGGGCGTTCGTTTTGCCGCCGACATCATTGTGCCCTTTATTCTGGCCCTGTTCGTTGCGGTGATCCTTAACCCGTTGGTACAGCGCATGACACGGCTGCGCATCCCGCGCGTGCTGGCCATTACCCTGCTGATTAGCGTCATTATTTTCGCCATGGTGTTACTGGTTGCTTATCTGGGTACCTCGCTGAACGAACTGGCGCGAACGCTGCCGAAATACCGCTCCTCGCTGGCGATACCGCTGCTGCAGCTTGAGCCCTGGCTACAGCGCGCGGGAATAGAAGTCTCCGTTGAGGAGCTTCTTAAATATATCGACCCTAATGCGGCCATGACGATCGTCACAGGCCTGCTGACGCAGCTTTCCAATGCCATGACCTCCATTTTCCTGCTGTTTTTAACGGTCGTGTTCATGCTGCTGGAGGTGCCACAGCTGCCCGCAAAGTTACAGCATATTATGGTTCGTCCGGTTGAAGGAATGGGGGCTATTCAGCGCGCGCTGGACAGCGTTTCCCGCTATCTGGTACTGAAAACCGCCATTAGCCTGGTTACTGGGGTGGTGGTCTGGGGAATGCTGGTGGCGCTGGACGTTCGCTTTGCGTTCGTCTGGGGGTTACTGGCGTTTGCGCTCAACTACATTCCCAACATCGGCTCCGTGCTGGCAGCGATCCCCCCTATTCTTCAGGTGCTGGTGTTCAGCGGATTTTATGATGCGCTGATTCTGCTGGCCGGCTATCTGGTGATTAATCTGGTATTCGGTAATATTCTTGAACCACGAATGATGGGACGCGGGCTGGGGCTTTCGACGCTGGTCGTCTTTTTGTCCCTGATTTTCTGGGGCTGGCTGCTCGGCCCCGTAGGCATGCTGCTCTCCGTTCCGCTGACCATCATCGTGAAGATTGGTCTGGAACAGACGGCGGGCGGGCAAAGCATCGCCGTACTGCTGAGCGATATGAGCCATCAGTAGCCGTCATTCCGCCATCGACAGGAGGGGCTTGCTTGCCCTTCCGCCTTCACGATAAACCCTGAGCGCCTTCTGCCAGTCCGTCAGAGGGTATACCGTACCGGGGCTGTACTCGCTGGCGCGCATCCGGGGCCAGATTTGATCGAACTCCGCGCGCCACGCCTCAGCGCTGAGCCTGTCCAGATAGTTACGAATATGGAACCACGCCACGCGAGGCAGGGGCCGCTGCTGGCGGAAGGTCTGCCCGGAGAGCAGCCCATAGCAGACAAATATACCCTGCTCAGGCATCACGTTCAGGATCGCTTCCGCAAGCGCCCCGCCGGTTGCATCGTAAACGACGTCGGCACGCGAGGCGACGCTGGCGATCTTCTGCATGTCATGCTGTGCGACAGGAACAATCCCCATGGCCGCCAGCCGCTCAGCGTGAACGGGCGAACGATGAATACCGTACACCGCGTCAGCCCCCGCCAGACGCGCCCACTGCCCGAGCAGAACGGCGCAATCCGAACCGGCGGCCGTGAGCATCACCCGCTTTCCCTGCGGTGGATAGTGGGTCAGCATCATCTGCGCCGCCAGAGGATTGATATAGGCCCGCGCGGCCAGGCATGAATCGAGATCGTCCGGAACGGGGATAGCATACTCTGCCGGGCAATCGACATAGCGCTGCCAGGTGCCCTGCCCGCGCAGCGGCAGAACGCGTTTACCCTCCAGATGCGCAAACGACGCGGGCGCCTGAATGACAACGCCGACGCCTTCATACCCCGCGACGGCGGGTAACGGAGTCCTGTGGCGATAGGCGCCGGTCATGGGAATGAGATCGGACGCGTTCACCGGCGCAAACAGCATTCGCACGCGGAGGTGTTCCGGTGCAAGCGCGCCCGGCGACGCGGTTTCAGGTTGCAGAACAGATTCTGGCTCGCCAAAACGGCGATACCAGAGGGCCAGATTTTCCATTACGATCTCACGGCTGACGGCGGAATACCTAATCGCGCCAGCCCATTGCCGGTGCGACATGTTTGAGAATGGACTCAATCACGTGCGCATTGTAATCCACACCAAGCTGGTTCGGTACGGTCAGTAATAATGTATCAGCCTCGGCAATCGCCTCGTCCTTTTTCAACTGCTCTATCAGCTTGTCAGGCTCTGCGGCATAGCTGCGTCCGAAGATCGCGCGCGTTTTCTCATCAAGATACCCCACGCTGTCGCTGTCGTTGCGGCTGGCGCCGAAGTACATCCGGTCGCGGTCGTCCATCAGGGCAAAAATACTGCGGCTGACCGAGACGCGCGGCTCACGCGCATGCCCGGCCTCTTGCCAGGCCTGGCGGTACGCGCGGATCTGTTTTGCCTGTTGAATATGGAACGGCTCGCCGGTTTCATCGTCTTTCAGGGTTGAGCTTTGCAGGTTCATTCCCAGCTTTGCGGCCCATACGGCCGTCGCATTCGAACCGGCACCCCACCAGATACGCTCCCGCAAACCTTCTGAATAAGGCTCCAGGCGCAGCAGCCCCGGAGGATTCGGGAACATCGGCTGTGGATTCGGCTTTGCAAACCCTTCGCCGCGCAGTACCTCAAGCAGCACCTCGGTATGACGGCGCGCCATGTCCGCTTCGTTTTCCCCTTCCTGCGGGACATAGCCGAAATGACGCCAGCCATCAATGACCTGCTCCGGGGAGCCCCGGCTGATGCCAAGCTGCAAACGACCGCCGGAAATCAGATCCGCCGCGCCCGCATCTTCAGCCATGTACATCGGATTTTCATAGCGCATATCAATCACGCCGGTACCGATTTCGATGGTTTTCGTTTTGGCGCCGATTGCGGCCAGCAGGGGGAACGGCGAGCTAAGCTGTCGGGCAAAGTGGTGCACGCGGAAATACGCACCGTCTGCCCCCAGCTCTTCGGCCGCCACGGCCAGGTCGATGGACTGCAGCAGCGTATCTGCCGCCGAACGCGTGCCGGACTGCGGAGAAGGCGTCCAGTGACCAAATGATAAAAACCCGATCTTTTTCATAACAGTGTGTCCTGATAATGCATTGCGTTCTCTCTACTTTACGCATTACCCGGTGAGAATAAATGCCGTTTATTTAACGGAAAGCGTCAAATAAATTGACGGAATTGAGCGGTTCGTCATTCCGCTTCATAATGGGATATAATATCCCCCACTTTTTACATGGCAGGTAAAACCGGCAATGGCTCTGATCCCTAAAAACTACGCGCGACTGGAAAGCGGCTATCGCGAAAAAGCATTAAAAATCTATCCCTGGGTCTGCGGACGCTGCTCGCGGGAGTTCGTCTATTCCAACCTGCGTGAATTGACGGTTCACCATATCGATCACGACCATACCAACAACCCGGAAGACGGCAGCAACTGGGAGCTGCTGTGCCTGTTTTGCCACGATCACGAACATTCGAAATACACCGAAGCGGATCAGTACGGCACCACTGTGGTCGCCGGTGAAGACGCCCAAAAAGACGTGGGCGTCGCCACGTTTAACCCGTTTGCCGATTTAAAAGCGATGATGGATAAGAAGAAATAATCCCCTCGCCCACATCGCGCTCCGCGAATTAGAATGTCCAGGTGATAGCGGCGGTTGCAGACCCCTCATTGCGCCGTATCACAATCGGGCTATCATTGGCATGGTCGCCAAGCCAGGTATAGTCCGCACTCAGCACCGTCCCCCAGTGGGCATCGAACTGATGGCTCCAGGTCAGACTGGTTTCGACGCCATAAAATCCACCCGGCGCTGAATAGCGGCGATATCCGCTGCGGCGGCTCTGCTGCTCGCTGACCCCATACCAGGTATTCAGATAATGGCTGTCGCCAAACAGGGCCGCAGACTGAAAGGCGACCGTATCCTGGTTATTTTGTACGGGGACTAGCGTCACGGAGGCCTGATAGCTGGCCCCCTGGCTGTCCGTTAAAGGCAGCGTCGCTTTCCCCTCCACACTCAGCCAGGGCGCGGCCTGCCAGCCCACTGCAAGGCCGGTATTCAGGGTGGTATCAATGTCCCCCATCCCTTTCAGATTGTTTGCGCCCTCACGCCAGCCAGAATTTTTCTCAGCCCTTCCGAAGTCATAGCCCAGCGTGTGTTCGAAGTACCAACCGCTGTCGTTTTGCAGGTCATATCCCACCCCTTTTTGCGCATCAATAAAGAAAGCGCCTTTACGACCCTGCAGCACCGGAACCACCTGCCACACCTGCTTGTCTGAGCCTGAGTAACGCGGGGCATACTGCCCTCCCAGCCCGACGGTTAAGGAATCGGACGCGGAGCCATCATCCGCCTGCACGCCAGACGTCACGACCATCAGAAGCGGGACGGACATATACAGGACTTTTTTTATCGCTATCATACTGCTCTCCATACAGACGCTGGCGTCACCTGATACAGGGGCGGCCACATAATGTTGGCGCAGTATGATTTGGCTGAATCAATGAATCGTCGGGATAGTGTTAAGAAATGGTCAAGGTGAACGGATGTTGTCCAGAAGAGTGCTGATTATTGAAGATGACGCCGATGCGGCTGGCGTGCTCGAAGCCTATTTACGGCGTGAAAATTACGACGTGACCATTACCGGAGACGGTCTTTCCGGGCTGGATATGGCGCAGCGGTGGAAGCCCGACCTCATCCTGCTGGACGTGATGCTGCCGGGGCTTAACGGCACCGAGGTGCTGGCTGGTCTGCGCCGTAAAAGCGATGTGCCGGTGATTATGGTCACGGCCATGGGGGATACCCCCGACCGCATTGGGGCCCTGCGGTACGGTGCCGATGATTACGTTGTGAAGCCTTATCATCCGGGGGAAGTGGTGGCTCGGGTACAGGCGGTGCTGCGGCGCAGCAGTAAAAAAGAGACAGACGAAGCGATCCTTCGCTGGCAAACGCTGGAGGTGGATGTGGGCGCCATTGTGGCGAGCGTGGATAACGGCGGCGACGCGCCTGTGATGCTCGATCTTACGCCAACGGAATTCTCGATTCTGGCAACGCTGCTGCGTTCTCCTGCGCACCCGTTCTCCCGCCAGTATTTACTGGAACACTGCTTGCCGGAAAGCGAGGCGCTGGAGCGCGTGGTGGACACCCATATTTATAACCTGCGTAAAAAACTCGAAGTGGCGGGTATTTCCGGCGTGCTGATCAACGTTCGCGGCGTGGGTTACAGGTTCAGACAGCCATGATAAAAAACCGGCACTCGTCTCTGTGGCGCTGGATTTGCGCCCGCATCTTAGCGCTGGCCATCGGCAGCGTGATCGTCATTGCCACCTGCATGTGGCTACGTTATGCGGTGCAGAACTACTGGATAATGGGCAAAATGCCAGCGGCGGTCCGGCAGGAGTTTCTTACGCTCAGCCAGAACCCGCAGGCCAATCCGGCCCGCTTCCACACGATTGTGGACACCTGGTGGGGCCTGAGCTACTCCACGCCGTCTATCGCCTCAGCCGACTGGGTCACGGTGGCCCTGCTGGTGCTGGTAATGATCCCGTTTATTGTGGTGATGGGGCTAAAACACGCCCGGCCGCTGGCGCAGCAGTTCAGCCGCCTTCGCGATGCAGCAAAGGATGTCGCCGACGGGCAGTTTGGCCGTCAGGCAGAGCTCATCAAGGATGCACCGGCGGAAATGGTCAGCTTTGCGACCGATTTTAACTCCATGACGGGGCAACTCGCCCGCTATGAAAAAGAGCTCCGCGCCTCACACGTCGCGATGGCGCACGAGCTGCGCTCGCCCCTGACGGCCGCCATTGGGCGTCTGCAAGGCATGTTAGACGGCGTGTTTGATGCCAGCCCGGCGCAGCTGGGCATGGTGATGAAACAGCTCCAGCACCTCAACCGCCTCACCGATGAGCTCCACCTTCTCTCGTTGGCCGACGCGGGTAACCTTGTGCTGGAGGACCAGCCGTTCTGTCTGGATGAGCTGATTCAGGAGCGGGCAGCCTGGATCATGCCCCAGGCTGATGCGCATAATTTCCGGATAATCCTTCGTAACCCGCGTACCTGCCCCTTCAGAGGCGATGCGTTCCGCCTGGGACAGGTCGTTACTATCCTCATGGAAAATGCGCTACGTTACGGACGCGATGGCGGCCACCTTGAGGTGGCACTGTACTACGCCCGCGGGCATTACACCCTTGAATTTACCGATGACGGGCCGGGCGTATCGCCCCAGTTTTTACCGGAAATGTTTAAACGTTTTAGCCGCGAGGAGCAGTCCCGCGCGCGGCATTCCGGCGGCAGCGGCCTCGGCTTGTCCATCGCACGGGCGATTTGTCAGGCGCATGGGGGTGAGATTAGCGCGTCATTACCGGAAACCGGCGGCCTCGCCGTGCGCATTTTGCTGCCCTGGCATCCGTCCGATAATGAAAATCGCCACTCTTGATAAAGCCTTGACAGAACATCGAATCTTTCTCGACGTAGCGCGCATTTAATAACGCCATTCCCTTTATGGAGCGGCGTTATGTCAGACGAATTTTTTCTCTCCCTCCGCCACTGCCTGCATCATTTGTACGGCGTGGCGCGCACCCTTTCCTGGCTGCATTTTCTTCCCCTGGCCCTGCTTGCGCTGGCGATTTTTCCGCTGACCGGCTGTGGTGATAAACACGAAAATAAGCCCGTTCCTGCACGGGCGGTACGCTACGTCGTCGTTGGCACCGATCAAACCCTTCCCGCGCTGGAAAGAACCGGTGAGATCCATGCCCACGATGAAACGACCCTGAGCTTTCGTACCGGGGGTCGGATACTGACGCGCAGCGTTGATAGCGTTGATATTGGCGACCGGGTCACTGCCGGACAACTGCTGGCCACGCTTGACAATACGACCGGGCAGAATCAGCTCGACAGCGCTGAGGCCGACTATGAAGGCGCCAAAGCCTCCGCGCAGGTCGCCGCGCTTAACGTCAGTCGAATGCAAAAACTCATGCCAACGGGGGCAATAGCCCGCACGCAGCTCGACAGCGCCCGTGCGGACTGGCTTGTCGCCCGCGCGCGCTTAAAAAGCAGCGAGGCCGCGCGGCGAAATGCCCGCGAAAGCCTCGGCTGGACGCGCCTGATCGCGCCACAAGCGGGCATCATCACGGCCGTGAACGCCTCTGCGGGACAGGTTGTCAGCGACGGTCAGTCCGTGCTGACGCTGGCGACCGGGGAAGAACGCGATGTGATGTTTGATATTGCCACTCCCGATGCGTTCCCGCCTCTTGATAAGGCGGTGTTGCGGGTTTCCCTTCTCAGCGACCCGTCAGTACAGGCGTCTGCCGTGCTGCGGGATATCACCCCGCAGGCCGATCCTCAGACCCGCACCTGGCGCGTCAGAGCCACCCTGCAAAACCCGCCGTCGGCCATGGCGCTGGGTGCCAGCGTTACCGTCACGTTGCCATCGTCAGCCCCGCACGGGTACACCCTTCCCGCATCCGCGCTGACCCGTGCCGGCGACAAACCGGCGGTTTTTGTGATTACCCCGCAGTCGCGGGCGCAGCTGCGCGTGGTGGTACCCGCGAGCTATACGGCTACCTCCGTCATCATCGCCTCCGGCCTTGAGCCCGGCGATCGGGTGATTACCGCGGGCGTGAGCACATTGCGGTCCGACGAGCCGGTGATGGCCGGAGAGGTTCAGCCATGAACACAGGACAGGAAGCCAAATTTAACCTCTCCGCCTGGGCGCTGAAGAACCAGCAGATGGTCAGCTTTTTTATGCTGCTGGTGATTGCGATGGGCGTGTTCTGCTATGAGAAGTTGCCGCGTAACGAAGATCCGGCTTTTACCATTAAAACGGCCGTCGTCTCCGCGCAGTGGCCGGGAGCATCCGTGGCGGATACCACCCGCCTGCTGACCGATACGCTTGAAAAAAAGCTGCAGGAACCCCCCTGGCTGGACTATCTCGAAAGTGAAACCCGGGCCGGACGCACCGTTATCCATGTCAACCTCCGTGACGATACGCCCCCGCAAAGCGTGCCGGACATCTGGTATCAGGTTCGCAAAAAAATGCAGGACATCGCGCCGTCCCTGCCTGAAGGGGTGCAGGTTCCTGCCGTGGACGACGAATTTGACGACACGTTCGGCACAATTTATGCCTTTATTCCCGAAGGTTTCACCCTGCGGGAGGTGCGGGATCGCGTAGAGACCTTGCGACGCGAGCTTATGTCCCTGCCGGATATGGGCAAAACCACCCTGCTGGGCGAACAGCAGGAGCAGTGGGTTCTCGCCTTTTCTCCGGCACGCCTGGCCGGGATGGGGCTCGATATTCAGGCGGTCGCCGACGCCCTCCGGGCGCAGAACGCGGTTGTCCCGGCAGGCACTATGCGTACCGGGCAGGAGAACATGGCGATAAAAGTCAGCGGGGCGCTCACGACCGAAGAGAGTTTACGGGCCGTCACACTGCACGTGAATAATCGCTATATTCCGCTGACCGACATTGCCACCGTCACCCGGGAAATCGCCGAGCCACCGGCCCCGGCCTACCGGGTGAACGGCAAACCGGCTATCGGGCTGGCGGTGTCGATGGCGCCAACGGGCAACATGCTGCGTTTCGGTGCTGCGCTGAACGCCAGAATGGCGGCCCTCAGCGCCGGGCTGCCGCACGGTATCGAGATGGTGAAAGTCGCCGATCAGTCAGCGGTGGTCAGTGACGCGGTAAGTGGGTTTATCCGGGTGCTTATCGAAGCCGTTATTATCGTGCTGGCGGTTTCATTTGTCTCACTGGGTTTACGGGCCGGGCTGGTGGTGGCGACGGCCATCCCGCTGGTGCTCGCCATGACGTTTGCCAGCATGATGTTCGCCGGCATTGGCCTTCAGCGCATCTCGCTCGGGGCGCTGATTATTGCCCTGGGCCTGCTGGTGGATGACGCCATGATCGCCGTCGAAACGATGGTCTCCCGGCTGGAAGCGGGGGATTCCCGTCGGCATGCGGCCACCCATGCATTCAAAACGACGGCCTTCCCGATGCTCACCGGTACCCTGGTGATGATTGCCGGTTTTATTCCCGTTGGTTTTGCGGCCTCCAGCGCCGGTGAATACTGTTTTTCCCTGTTTGCCGTGGTGCTCATTGCCCTGCTCTGTTCCTGGGCTGTCGCGATCCTGTTTTCGCCGCTGACGGGTACGTGGCTGCTGCCGGAAAAAGTCAGACATCACGCGGCGGGCCCCGGAAGGATCGCGCGCGGGTACGGACGGCTTTTACGCCTGGCACTGCGCCACCGGCTCGCTACCGTGCTGATTGCGCTTTCCGCGCTGGGGTTGTCAGCGTACGGCACGACATTTATGCAGGGCGAGTTCTTCCCCGCCTCGGACCGGCCTGAGCTGCTGGTCAGCCTGACGCTTCCGGCCAACGCGTCGCAGGCGGAAACGCTAAGAGAGGTGGAAAAGCTGGAAAAGGCGCTGGCAGGCAACGGCAACATCAATCGCTATTCGACGTACGTCGGGTCCGGCGCCATCCGTTTTTACCTGCCGATGGACGTGCTGCTGGAAAATGAAAATATCGCCCAGATGGTTGTGGTGGCTAAGGATCTTGAGGCGCGGGATCGTCTGCATGAGCAGCTCAACAGGCTCCTGGCGACGCAGTTTAGCGATATCATCACGCGCGTGTCGCCCCTTGAGCTGGGGCCCCCCGTCGGCTGGCCAATCAAATACCGGGTGAGCGGGCCTGACTATCTGCAGGTTCGGGCGTTTGCGAACCGTCTCACGGACGCGATTGGGCAGTCCCCGTTCTCACGCGACGTTAACCAGACGGCCGGAGAGCCGGAGAGGGTCATAACCCTTGAGGTGAATCAGACGGCGGCCAGGGCGGCGGGAATATCATCAGAGAGCCTCGCCCGCACGCTGAATACCGTCTGGTCCGGCAGCGTTGTCACGTCTATCAGGGATAACGACCGCCTTGTCGACGTGGTGCTCCGGGCCACGGACGATGCACGTCACAGCACCGCCACCCTCTCCTCGCTCACGATCCAGGGGAATGACGGTAAATAAATTCCGCTCAGCGCCGTCGCGACGCCGGTCTGGGGCGTGGACGATCCGGTCATCTGGCGTCGGCAACGCGTGCCCTTTATCACGGTGCAAACGGATCTTGCCCCGGGGCTGAAGGCTGAAGCGGTATCTGCAGCGCTGCGTCCGGCGGTCGATAAACTGCGCGCTAGCCTGCCGGCAGGTTACAGCATTGAAGAAGGCGGCGCGGTTGCCGAATCGGATAAGGGGAACAGCTCCGTCTTCACCGTTCTTCCGGTGACGCTGGTCATCATGCTGTTGCTGCTGATGCTTCAGTTGCGGCGATATTCCCGGATGCTGCTGGCACTCCTGATGGCCCCGTTTGGTTTACCGGGGATCGTGCTGGCTATGCTGCCCGGCGGAACGCCGATGGGGTTTGTCGCGCTGCTGGGCGTCATCGCACTGGCGGGGATGATCGTGCGTAACGCGGTGATATTGATTAGCGAGGTTGACAGCAATCTTGCTCAGGGGATGACAAACGATGCCGCGATTATGGCGGCTGCGGAACACCGGGCCAGGCCCATCTGTCTGACCGCCTGTGCCGCCATTCTGGGCATGATCCCCATTTCTCACCAGGTATTCTGGGGCCCAATGGCCTATGCCATTATCGGCGGGCTGCTGTCCGCGACGCTGGTGACGCTGACCGTGTTACCCACGTCGTTTAGCCTGCTGTTACAGTGGGGAGCTCAGCGCAACGCCACAGAAGACGGACTGCGCTGAGGCTCCACCGTTTCCCGGCTGATTACGCGGCGGTCAGCGCAAAACGGTCTTTCAGGACCTGGTGGATTTCCTCCTCCGCCAGTTGCCGCGTTTCAGTGCCGTTCGCCGTGATGGTTTTCAGCACATCGCCCAGTAAAATCAGGCGTCCTTCCGGGCGATGCTGCACCACCACCCGCTTCTGCACAAAGATCGCATCCGGGTGCGTGGAGTTAAGGTAGTTGGCCGGAACAAAATCAATCCATTCCTGAGGCGTGAGATCAAAGCCATACTGCCGGGCCCATTCTCCCTCCACCTTCGCCTCAAGCAGATATTCGCCCTCCGCGCTGCGGCTTAGTCGAAACGTGTCGAAATCCTGCGTGATATCCACATCAAGCGTGTCCAGCGCCATCGGCGCACGAATACCGTAGCTGCCAAACCCGAGGTCGCAAAGCCACAGTCGGCTATCTACCTCAGCGATGAGCGCCATATGGGTTTTAGGTCGCCGCACGGGGTAGAACATCGGCCGCGCCGCCACGAAACGGTAAGGTATCCCTAACGCCGCCAGCGCCATGGCAAAAAGCCCGTTCACCTCATAGCAGTAGCCGCCGCGCCCCTGCGTTAACACCTTATCGGCAATGTCGTCTGGCGCCAGCGAGACAATTTTACCCGCCTGCACGTCCAGATTCTCAAAGGGAACGGAAAAGAGCTGATGGCGCATCAGCGCATGCAGGGTGGCCGTATCGGCAGCCGCCGGTCCGGTGTAGTTTATGCGTTTGAAATAGGTGGAAATGTTGAAATTATCGCTGTGCATAATGCCTCCTTGTCCTGAACATGCCGGACACTATAGATGGCGTGCATCATTGGCTGTATAGTCAGTTTTATCGAAAATTAGCCTGAACAGATCCCCATGTCCGCCCCGTCCCAGTCGTCCCCACACTATCGCCGAATTGCTGAGATGCTGCGCCTCACGCTGACCTCTGGCGCGCTGCGCGCCGGTGACAGGATGATCTCCGCACGTAAACTGGCCGAGCGCGAGCACGTTAGCCTTCCGACGGCGCTGGAGGCCCTTCGCTGCCTTGAGGCTGAAGGGCTGATTGTTGCGCGCCCGCGTTCAGGTTATTACATCCGCCAGACCAGCCTGCCTCCGCGCGTGGAGCCCGCACGTTCCTCACCTGGCCCGGTTCCCGTCACCATGTCCGCCGTGGCCCGGTCGCTGTTCAGCAGTGCAGAAGCCAGGCTGATCCCGCTGGGCGCCGCCCTGCCCGATCCCGCGTGGCTGCCGGGAGATGCGCTGCAGCGGGCTCTGCACTCTGCGGGTCGTCGTCTGGACGCGCATGGACAGAGCTACAGCCTGCCTCCGGGAAGAGGGGATTTGCGAAGTAAGATTGCCGCGCGTTCTGCACAGTGGGGAGCCCGGTTCGGCGCAGACGATCTGATTATTACCGCAGGTGCGACGCAGGCGCTGCGCCTGGCCCTTCGGGCCGTGTGTCAGCCAGGTGATGTCGTGGCGATTGAGGAGCCCGCCTACTTTGGCACGCTCCTGCTGCTGGAGGATTTAGGCCTGAAGGCCTTAGCGATCCCCACCGACCCTGTCGAAGGCCTGCTGCTGGAACCGCTGGCAGACGCCATTCGCTGCCACCGCCCTGCTGCCGTTCTGGCCTCGCCCACCGTGCAAAACCCGTTGGGTGCCAGCATGCCCGTCGCGCGCAAGCAGGAACTGGTTGCCCTGCTTGAAGAGGCAGAAATTCCTTTGATTGAGGATGATGTTTACGGTGACCTGGTCGGCGAGGGGCAACGTCCTCCGGCCTGCAAGGCGTTCGACCAGAGCGGGAATGTGATTTACTGCAGTTCCCTGTCAAAAACGCTTGCGCCTGGCTGGCGAATCGGCTGGATTGCCGCCGGACGCTACCACCCGCAGGTCTTACAGGCCCGCATGGCCGGAGACTGGGCCGGCACGCCGCTGCTGGAAGCCGCAACCAGCGAGATGCTGGCAAGCGGCGACTACGATCGCCATCTCCGGAGGCTAAAGCGCCGGGTCGCAGAGGGGATCCACGCCGTTGTCGCGCGGGTCGAGGCCAGCTTCCCACCCGGCACGCGCGTTAGCGTACCCGCAGCCGGTTTCCTGCTGTGGGTAGAACTGCCTCAGCAGGTCAGCGCGCTGGAGGTGCACCGTCGCGCGCTGGCGCTGGGCATCGGCGTCAGCCCTGGCCCCCTGTTTTCCCCGACCGCAGAGTTAACGCATTTTCTGCGGCTGAACTGCGCAAACGAACCCACGCCCCGCCTGCTGAACGCCGTGGACCAGATTGGCGCGCTGTGTCACGAGCTGGCCGCTTTCACACCAGAGTCTCCAGCCACTCGGTAAAGACCCGCACCTTGCGGGAGAGGTGACGGTGTGGATAGAGCAGCGACAGCTTGCGGTCCGGCGAGCGATAGTCTGGCAAGACTTCAACCAGAAGACCGCGGTCAATGTAAGGCTGGAGAAAAAGATTCATCCCCTGCATTAACCCCAGCCCGGCAAGGCCTGCCGCAATGTAGGCTTCGGAGTTATCCACGACAAGCTTACCGGGCAGGGTAATCTCCGCGATGCCTTCCGGCGTGGTAAACGTCCACGGCTGAATGTGTCTGCTGCGGTTATTAATCCAGTTGATGGCCTGATGTTTGCGTAAATCATCCGGCGTTTCTGGCGTACCGTGTTTTGCCAGCCAGGCCGGGCTGGCGCAGGTCGTGATGTTGATGTTCCCGATTTTACGCGCGATATACTCGCCGTCCTCCAGCTCTCCCACCCGCAGCACGCAGTCAAGGCCGTCCCTGAGCATATCCCGACGGCGGTCAGAGCTGCTCAGAATGATGTCGATTTCAGGATGCTGCCGATAAAAATCAGGCAGATGAGGGATCACCCGCAGCGTGGCAAAAGAGACCGGCATATCCACACGCAGCTGACCGTGTATTGCCCGGTCCGTACCAAACGACTCCAGTAATTCGTCCGCCTGCGCCAGCAGAGGTTTACTCCGGCGATAAAACGCATCGCCATCCGGCGTCAGACTGATTCGACGCGTTGTTCGCTGCAGCAAACGCGTGCCGCTGTGCTGCTCCAGAAGCTGTAACGCTTTGGTGACCGCCGGGCGATGGACCTGCAGATTTTCCGCAGCCTGGGTCAGGCTCCCCGACTCGACAATTTCAATAAAAATTCGAATAGCTTCAAAGAGGTTTATTTGCATAAGGGATGCTTTTGCCGCGATCAGAATAACGTTATTGTTATTAATTTTATAACAGTGATGAATTTTTTTGGCTATTTTTCCTAACAATCCTGCGCCCTACACTCTTCCCCATTCAAACGTAAGGGAGAGTCTGCTATGAAAAATAACCGTATTTGTCAGATCCTGGGTATCGAAAAACCTGTTATTCAGGGGCCGTTATCCTGGCTCACGGATGCCCGCCTGGTCGCCGCGGTCAGCAATGCCGGCGGGCTCGGCGTGCTGGGGCCCAATGCCGGTTTAACCGCCGACACGGCGGTCTCCACGCCGGAAGAGACCGCCGAAAAAATGCGCGAAGAAATTCGTAAAACCAAACGGCTGACCGAAAAACCGTTTGGCGTGAACCTGATCCCCACGGCCGTTAATGACGTCTGGACTGGGCCTATTCTTCAGGTGGTGAAAGACGAAGGCGTCAGGGCCGTGGTGTATACGGGCTACGGGGAAGGCAGCATTATTCCCGCGCTGTTCAGCGAGTTAAAAGAGGCGGGTATCGCCATTATCTACCGCGACATCAATCCAACGCCGGAGAACACCCGCCTCGCAGAAGACATGGGGGCTGACATTATCGTTGCTACCGGTTTTGATGAGGGCGGAACGTTACCCGCAACGGTGCTTGGCACCTTTTCCATCGTGCCGCTGATTGCCGATGCCGTGAAGCACATCCCGGTGATGGCCGCGGGCGGCATTACCGATAATCGCACCGCCAGAGCGGCCCATGCATTAGGCGCGGAAGGCGTGTTTGCCGGGTCGGTCTTTATCAGCACGGAAGAAAGCCGCGTGCCGCAGGGAGTCAAAGAGAAAATTGTTGCTGCCAACGGTCTCGATTTGCTGCTTTTCCGCACCGTGCCCCACTACTACCGCGCTCTTCCCGGCAAGCTGGCGGAAAAACTGGCGTCGATGGATAAAGCAGGCGCAAGCAACGAAGCGCTGGGCAAGGCGATGGGAGGATTACGGGGTCTGCGCCTGGGCATGCTGGAAGATAATACTGATGAAGGCTATATCGCGCTCGGCACGGGGATTGGGAACATCCGCAGCGTGAAAAGCGTGGCCGAGGTTGTTAATGCCTTAACGGTTGAGTAAACCCCCCGGCGTCCTGGCTTGCACCTGGACGCCCAGATTTATCAGGGAATAATCCGCGCCGCTCTCAGCTGCGCGAACAGGCTGAAAAACATCTCATCCGTCGCCTGCATCCGCGTGAAGCCCGACCGCCGCAGCTTGCTCCCGTCACCAAACATGTCGTAGTTCCAGCTGAAGACGAAATCGGCAAACTGCCCATCGCTCAGCTGCAAAATATCCGCTTCTACCAGCCCTTCCCCGGCAAGATCGCGCCATACGCCGCGATAGTCCGTAAACAACTGGTGAAACGACAACCTCACCGGCGGCGCAGAGTCCAGTTCAAACCAGCGGGCAATGCGCGGCCACAGCTCGCTCCAGCGCCAGATATCGCCATTATTCACGTTGAACGCCTGATTATGTGCCGCCGGTGACGTGGCCGCCCACAGCGTGGCCTCGGCCAGCAGTCCGGCATCGGTATAATCCACAATGCTGTGCCAGGTCTGTTCCGAACCGGGAAAACGCAGCGGTAACCCCAGCGCCTTACACAAAGAGGCATACAGGGCGATACTCAGCGCAAGGTTCATGGTATTACCGGGCACCGCACTGCCCACCACGCCCGGCCGAATGGCATTCCAGTGCCAGCGTTTCCCCTGCTGAAACTGGCTGAGCCACGCGAGCTGCGCGGCGTTAAATTCGGCACCGGGCACGCCAGGATCGCTTTCGCGAGCCGGAGTTTTAAACGGCCCCAGGTGTGCGCCATACACTTTGTAGCCTTGCATCAGGCTGACCGTCTGCAAAGGTGCCGTTTCTTCGAGGGTGCTGACCAGGTTACGCAGCATAGTGACGTTCGGCTCAACCATCTCTGTCCAGTTCGCGGCGTTCACCCAGGCGCTGTAAAAGAGATGGGTAACCCTGCTCAGCGATTGCAGCGCCCGCTCGCTGTCCTTAGCATCCAGCAAATCGACGTTCACCACTGGAATACCGTCAGGATGGGATAATGCCTGACGGCTCAGGCCGATCGCTTCCCATCCATTGTGCAGAAGCGTTTTAACAAGCTGTCTGCCGACAATTCCGCTCGCGCCCGCGACCAGGGCGACATTTTTTTGCTGCATCTTATCCATCGTGTTTCTCCAGAAAGGGTGACAGATGCAGTGTCATATATTATTTTTTTAGTGAATACCCCCTCCATCCGATATCACTTATCAGAAAAACCATTAAATGAATAATAAGCTCAACGCCATTTCCACCTTTCTTTGCGTCGCGGATGCAGGCTCTTTTTCTGCCGCAGCCCGTCGGAGCGGGATGAAGCAGTCCGCCGTCAGCCAGCAGATCGCCGCCCTTGAACAAGAACTGGGCGTGGTGTTACTGCACCGAACAACGCGTGCAATGAAGCTGACCGAACAGGGAGAACGTTACCGCCGCGACATGCAGCTGCTGCTGGACGCCATGCGGGAAGCGGAGGGACGGCTGGCGCCGGTCGATCATCAATTTCAGGGAAGCGTTCATGTCCAGCTGCCGAGCGGCCTGGGGCAGATCGTCTTACCACATCTACTGGAGCTGCAGCGCCTGCATCCAGAATTACATCTCAGGCTTTCTCTTGATGACCGCCTTGCAGACCTGGTGACGGAGGGCGTGGACGTCGCGATTAGGCTGGGCAGTGAGCCCCCGCAGGCGCATGCGGCCCGCGTGCTGGCGCGTATTGAAAGCGCGCTGTTCGCCGCCCCCGGCTTTCAGGCGGTGCACGACGTTAGCGAGCTGACCACGCTGCCCCACGTGCGCTTTAGCGGCATCCCGCTGGATGCCCCCCTGCGGCTCATCACGGATGAAGAAGCGATCGAAGTAAAAGTGAATACCGTTTTCCGCGCCAACACCAGCGACGCGCTGCTAAGGGCGCTGGAGGCGGGCATCGGTATCGGCGGTATGCAGCGACCGCTTGCGGCCAGGGCGCTGAAAACCGGCACGCTGGTGCCGGTATTGCCCGACTGGCGGTTGCCCGATCGCGTTCTCTATGCCGTCTATCCTGACGCCCGCTTTATTCCGCAACGCGTGCGAAGCGTCGTAGGTGTGATTGAGCAATTGCTGATTGAGATCGCGGAGCACGCCCCCGCAAAATAACCGCCTCCTACCGCGCCACCGGTAAATCCGCGTACCGCGTTGTATAAGCCGGCGACAGCATCTCACGCTTCATCGCCCAGGATTTCTCAATCCCCTGCCCGGCAAACCATATCTTCCCTTTGCCGGAGTGATTCAGGCTGTCGATCGTCTCCATCAGCGCCGCGCTGTTGGCGCTCGGGCGGTTATCGTCAAACAAGTTAAGCTGAGCGACGCCGCTGCTGAAAAAGTCCGCCAGCATGACCCCGGCTTTCATATAGCGATACCCGTCAAGCCAGATACGCCCCAGCGCCTCCGTGGCGGCGCGGATGATATCACGCGAGTCATTGGTGGGCGTCATCAGGGTGACGGAAGCCTGATTGCCGTAATAAATTTCGTTGTCCGCGTGCGGGCTGGTGCGTACAAACACGCTGATAAAACGACAGTATTGATGCTCGCCGCGCAGTTTCTCTGCTGCGCGTTCCGCATAGGCGCAAATGGCCTGGTGCATCTCCTCGTACTGCGTAATACGATGTCCAAACGAGCGGCTACAGATAATTTGCTGCTTCGTAGGGGTAAACTCTTCCAGATCGAGGCAGGGCTCACCGCGAAGCTCGCGTGCCGTGCGCTCCATAACCACGTTAAAATGTTTGCGGATGACCCAGGATGACGCTTCCGCCAGCTCCAGCGCCGTGGTAATCCCCATCGCGTTGAGCTTTTTCGTGATGCGTCGTCCTACTCCCCACACCTCCTCCACCGGAACCTTTGCCAGCAGCTTACGCTGCCGTTCACGATCCGAGAGATCGACCACGCCCCCGGTGGCTGACCACCGCTTCGCCGCATAGTTGGCCAGCTTCGCCAGCGTTTTGGTCGGCGCAATCCCGACGCCAACGGTTAAGCCAGTGTTTTTGAAGACCTGCGTACGCATCTGATGACCGAATGCTTCCAGCGACAGGCAGTTGCTGACACCCGAAACGTTCACAAATGCTTCATCAATGGAGTAGATCTCAATGGCCGGCGCGAGATCGGTCAGCGTTTGCATCACCCGGCTGCTGAGGTCGGCATACAGCGCATAGTTCGAGCTAAAGACGTAAACCCGCGACGGATAACCCTTCTCTTTGAATTTAAAATAGGGCTCCCCCATTTTTATGCCGAACTGCTTTGCCTCTCGCGACAACGAAATAATGCAGCCGTCGTTATTGGACACCACCACGATGGGTTTACCCACCAGATCGGGGCGAAACACCCTCTCGCAGGAGGCATAGAAACTATTCACATCAACCAGCGCGAACATGTTTATGCGTTTTAAGCGTATGAGTGACGACACCGAAGATTTGCAGCTCCTCTTCGGACTGAAAGGCGATCGGCTGATAGCGGGCATTACGCGGCAACAGTCGCAGAACCGGACGGGTCTGTAGCTCTTTCACCGTGAACTCACCGGCGACCGACGCCACAACGATATCCCCATGTTCAGCATTCAACGAACGGTCGACCACCAGCAGATCGCCGTCGCTAATCCCCGCGTCGATCATGGAGTCCCCGCTCACTTTGATAAAGTAAGTCGCACTGGGGTGCCTGACTGCCAGCCGGTTAAGATCGAGACGATCCTCCACATAATCCTGCGCAGGGCTTGGGAAGCCACAGGCAACGCGCTCAAGATAGAGAGGTAATTCAATAGGTTGTTTTGGATGATAAGAAAAGAGAGTGTCCATAAATGCCTTTCTCGCCAGATACTGTATATAAACACAGTATTACGGATTCCGGCACAGGATCAAGGTCATTTCCGACAAAGACCGCAAACGCCTTGAAGTTTGAGCGGATTTAATTCAGCAACCTCTTGTGCGGGCGGTCGCAGATGGGTTAAACAGAAGTCATAAGAAAGTCATTCAAACACTTTAAAATCACTTTAAGTGAAAAACGAAAGATCGACAAATCACTACAGAAACACTATCAATTGACTTTTATATAAGAGTGACGCATATTTTAGGGCACGAATTATCAAGACTTTTGGAGGACGTTTTCTATGCCAGCCCGTGACTATCCCGACAAGCGAGTTGCCCGTGGTTTAGCAAAGGAGGCCGATCTCAGGATGTTGAGCGCCCGCATTGAGCCTGAGCTGATGGAATACATCAGAATCACCGCCTTTGAGACGCGTAAAAGCAAGCAGGAGATTGTGGCAGAAGCGTTAGCGCTTCACAGACAGCAAAGTCAATGCGGAGTCTGATCGGGCAAAGTCTGGAGGTGTCCTTCCGGCTTTGCCCATGCCGTGATTAACCCATCAGAGCATTCAGTTTTTCAAGTGCTTCAGGCGGCAATTGCACCTCTCCCGCCGCAAGGTTTTGCCGCAGATGCGCCACGGATGAAGTACCGGGGATCAGCAGGATGTTCGGCGACCGTTGCAACAGCCATGCAAGCGCAACCTGCATCGCCGTTGCGCCCAGGGAATCCGCGACGGCCTGCAGGCCGGTAGATTGCAGTGGCGTAAAGCCTCCCAGTGGGAAGAACGGCACATACGCAATCCCCTGCTGCGCCAGTAAATCTACCAGCGCATCGTCGCCGCGGTTCACAATGTTGTACATGTTCTGCACGCAGACGACCTGCACCATCTTCCGCGCTTCCGCCACCTGCGTGGCCGTGACGTTACTCAGGCCAATGTGGCGCACCAGGCCTTGCTGCTGTAATTCTGCGAGGGTGGAAAGCGGTTCAGCAATCGATCCCTCCGCAGGGCCGTGTGCGCTAAACATGATCCGCAGATTCACCACGTCCAGCACATCCAGCTTCAGATTACGCAGGTTGTCATGCACCGCCTGAGTCAGTTCCTGCGCGGAAAAAGCGGGCAGCCAGGCCCCTTTGTCATCACGGCGGGCGCCGATCTTGGTGACGAGGGTGAGATCGTCCCGGTAAGGATGAAGCGCCTCGCGGATCAGCTGGTTCGTCACATGCGGACCATAAAAATCGCTGGTATCAATATGGTTCACGCCCGCCGCCACGGCTTCGCGCAGCACGTCCAACGCGGCTTGTTTATCCTTCGGCGGGCCAAACACGCCCGGCCCGGCAAGCTGCATCGCCCCGTAGCCCAGTCGTTTAACCGTTCGCGTTCCGAGCGCGTACGTCCCGCTTTTATCAATGCTGCTCATATTAACCTTCCTCATCAAAATGATCCGGATTTACAACAGGTTCCTGACCGAAGCCCTAAGTTAAGCGCGAGTTAAATTAAAGTTTAAATTCTATACGACGATAGTATTGGTGTACCTCTGCATCTTTTCTAACGGACGACCGCTATGCTGAAAAATCTGCACGTGATTACCGGAATTATCTTTGCCCTCACCATATTCTGTCTGCTGCAAGTTGTCACGGGAGGGTTGTTCTACTCTGCCGTCAGCAACGATCGCCATAACTTCCAGAACTCCGGCGTGCTGAATGCCCAGCAGGAAAGCCTGAGCGACAGCGTGAACACGCTGGTGAAAACGCGCGTCACCGTCACCCGCGTGGCAATTCGCTACCTGAAAAACCAGCGCGATCCGGCATCCCTTGCCGCAATTAACAAACTGCTCGGCACCGCAGGCGACTCTCTGGCTAAAGCGGAAACCTATAACAAAGAATGGCAGAAAATGCCGCAGGTTAACGGCCAGAATGCGGCGTTAACCGACGAGATGCAGAAATCCTGGAATCAGATGCATGAAGTGATGCGTTTGTCGATTGAGTATCTGCGTGCCGACAACTATCAGGCCTATGGCGATCTGGACGCTCAGCAGGCTCAGGACGATATGGAAGCGGTCTACAACCGCTGGCGCGCCGAAAACAACACGCTGCTGAAAGCGGCAACCGAAGAGAACCAGAGCAGCTTCACCCAGATGCAGTGGACGCTGGCAGCTATTTTCCTGGCCGTTATTGCCGTTCTGGTGGTGATCTGGCAGGGTTTACAGCACCTGCTGTTAAAACCGCTCAACGCCATCATGAATCATATTCGCGCCATTGCCGGAGGCGACCTGACGCAGAATATCGCCCTCTCTGGCCGCAATGAAATGGGTCAGCTGGCCGCCGGCCTGCATGAGATGCAGCAATCGCTGGTAACCACCGTCAGCGCCGTGCGCGGCAGCACCGATTCCATCTACACCGGCGCGGGTGAAATTGCCGCAGGGAGCAACGATCTCTCCGCCCGCACCGAAGAGCAGGCTGCCTCGCTCGAAGAAACTGCCGCCAGCATGGAAGAGCTGACCGCGACGGTTAAACAGAACTCCGATAACGCCCGTCAGGCGACGTTGCTGGCGAAGAACGCCTCTGAAACAGCGGCTCGCGGCGGCCACGTCGTGGATAACGTGGTTCGCACCATGAACGAAATTGCCAACAGTTCGCAGCAAATCGCCCATATTACCGGCGTGATTGATAGCATTGCGTTCCAGACCAACATTCTGGCGCTTAACGCCGCGGTGGAAGCCGCGCGCGCCGGCGAGCAAGGCCGCGGGTTTGCGGTTGTCGCCGGTGAAGTCCGTACGCTGGCCAGCCGCAGCGCGCAGGCGGCGAAAGAGATTAAAGGGCTTATCGAGAACTCCGTCAGCCGGGTGAACACCGGTTCTGAGCAGGTCAGCGAGGCTGGCACCACCATGAAGGAGATTGTCGCCGCCGTCACCCGCGTGACCGATATCATGGGCGAGATTTCGTCCGCGTCCGACGAGCAGAGCCGCGGTATTGAGCAGGTGAGCCTCGCCGTGTCGCAGATGGACAGCGTGACGCAGCAAAACGCCGCGCTGGTGCAGCAGTCCGCCACGGCGGCAGCGGCGCTGGAAGACCAGTCCGAACAGCTGCGCCAGGCCGTGGCCGCGTTTCGCCTGAACGGTAAAGTCAACGCCACCGCCCCGCGCCCGGCCAACGTTAAAACGCCGCAGCTGCTGCGTCCGGCAACGGCAACCGCCACCCCCGACAGTAACTGGGAAACGTTTTAAGCCTCAGACGGGCGAAGATATCGCCCGCTAGCGGCTGCGCTTGGCGTGCCGCTCCCAGTTGTCCTGTTTTGCTTCATCGGATTTTCGCAGGGAAACATAGCATGCCCCGCTGCCGCCGTGATGCGGCAGCGCCACGCAGAAAGCCTGCACTTCCTCGAACTCGGTTAACCAGCGAGCAAGATAGCTGCGCACCACATTAGGGTGCGAATTCTGCTCGCGCCCTTTCCCGTGAATGACGATCAGGTTACGTAGTCCGTCACGACTGGCCTGACGAATAAAGGAATACAGCATCTGGCGGCAGCGTTCAGCAGGCTGGCGCAACAGATTCAGGCTGGCCTGTCGGGAGTATTTACCCGAACGCAGCTTATCAATAACGCCCTGCTGAACGCCTTCGCGCTGAAAAGCCAGCTGCTCGTCAAGGGGCAATAGCTCAAGGAAACCCAGGGTCAGAAAGTTGTCGAGCTGTTCGGTATCGATGTCCTGGCGAGCCCGGGTATTACGGCTTTGCTGCCAGTGGATATCGGTGCAGCGCTTCAGGGGCTGGACATCCTCCATGGCGTCAAGAAAAAGAGATTTGTCGTCAGGGTTCATGGAAATCCTCCGGCTACATCTGAGAGACGTACTATACCCATAGAGGATAACGGGCTCAATGACAAACGGGTACATGGAGAAGAGCGGTTTAATTACCGGGGAAGCCATATTTTAAAAGCGCTAAACATATTTGCGGAATGATTATCTTTAACAAGGCTTAACTAAAATTTTACGACACTTAAAATTCAAATTTAAGTTAAAATTTTGTGAATTCAATCAGTAAACACGCTGTCATTTTCCGGCGCGTATGCTATATATAAAAAACCTGCTGTAAGGGAAAAAAGCAAAGTGGGCTTGCGAAAGGAAGCACTGCTGTGTGTTCATGGGCCTGACGATGTCGGCAGGCCCAGTTTTTTTCGCTGCTATTTATAACGATTTATTGCATGCTGTTTTGTCAAAGTCTACGTAGCGTACATCCCCCTTGACATACATGGTAAATTCTTGCCTGACCAGTTTGTCTTTCCACTGACAGAAAGAACCATCATTTTTTACTTTTTTGATAAGTATATCTCTATTGTATAACTGCGCCTGGCGGGTTGGCCAGATACTGGCATTTAAAATAAAGGTATTATGCAAAATATATTTTGTATAGGGGAAATTAGCGCGAACGTTGCTCGCCTGACGTAGCCAGACACGATCTTTCGCGTAATATGGTGCAACCAAAAATATTTTCTCAGGCAATGTATCATTGACCGGGTAGTTTAAAATTACGTCAAGCAACCGATCTTCATACTGATATTGTGCCAGAATAGCGCCGGTAATCGCCGCATTAAGGCTTGCCATCAACGTAAAGAAAATTACCCAGCCCACGCAAAGATATTTAAGCATTATCTTCGGCAGATAAAGCAATGGGAAGAACCAAATAAGCATCACGAACTGGTTCCCCGCCATCGCCCTTCCCGCATAAAGAGGAGCACGCAACAGTGCCTGGGGCAGCAACGCCATCAGCAGTCCAAGCACGCAGGATAACAAATAGATCGTTAGACAGAGCCATCTGTTACGCTGAATACGCGTTGCCGCCACGATCACACCCGCGATGGAAAACATAAATAATATGATGAGAACCACTCCGGCCGTACCGTAAAATGGCGAAAAAAACACATCCAGAAGATACCGGAGATGAGTAGAAACCTGCGCAGGGAAAATAATACTCAGCGTCAGCATTTTGCTGTGAATTAATACGTACTCCCTTAGCGGCAGCAGCAGAATAAATACTTTATACGTAACAAATCCAGCAAATAACGTAATGATGACATTCCCGGCGTGCTGCCGCGTGGCAAGACTTAAGGTTCCGGTGTCAAAAAACTCTTTTAACAGAAAAACCGCGATAATCAAAAACGGGGCAACCAGGAAAAGCTGATAAAAACAGAGAGAAAGAAAATAGCAGCCATAGAAGAACAGATAGCCGCGCCAGTTACGTTTACCAATAAATGGAAGCGCAGTCAGAAGCAATGCGGCTCCCATTGACACTGAGTCAAAGCTGTACTGGATACAATGAATAAACCAGGGAGAGAAGACGACCGTCAGGCAGACCAGAAAACCGCTCCATGTCGCTTCCTTGATGATTCTTTGATAGACAATCCACGCTACGCTCGCCACGCACATAGCGCTAATGAGTTTGGTTAACGGTGCAAGGTTAATAGCCACAACGTCGGTTGAACGACCGATCCACCCGGAGAGCAAGCGAATGAGGATTTCCGCGGCCGGACGACCGCTGTCAGCATATTCACCTAAACCTGTGAATTCGTACCTGCCGTAACCTAATGCATTACGCCCAATATCATCATTGAACAGATAGGTTTGGCTCAGAGCGGGGAAAAAATAAATAAAAGCACAAAGTGCGAATAACCCCAACATTGCCGCATTATTTTTTAACATCATCACACCCTTCACTTCCTTGCTTAAGAATATAACGCGGGCGACCTTTTACCTCGATAAAAATCCTGCCGATATATTCACCCAGTACACCAATACTGACTAGCTGCACGCCGCCAATAAATAAAATCGCCACCATTAATGATGGATAGCCTGGGACATCATTTCCCCAGATGAGTTTATCGATAATCATCCATAGAGCGTAAGTCATAGAAAGGGTGGCGATAAAAAAACCCAGGTAAGTCCATAGCTGGAGCGGAAAAATGGAAAATGAGGTAATGCCTTCCACCGCCAGCCTCCATAATTTCCAACCGTTGAATTTGCTGATCCCCGTACGGCGGGGATCACGGGAATAAGCCACAACCGTGGTTTTTCCTCCTGTCCACGAAAGCAAGCCTTTCATAAAAAGCGTTCTTTCTGGTAATTGAAGAATCGCGTTTACCGTCTCACGTGACAGGAGCCTGAAATCGCCAACGTTCTCCACAATGCCTGGTGAGCTAATTTGATTATGTGCTCGATAAAACCACTGTGCCGTTTTTCGTTTTAGCCAGGTATCACATCGGCGATCGATGCGCTGGGCAAGCACGGTATCAAACCCGTCCTGCCAGCGCGAAATAAGCGCAGGTATGACGTGAACAGGATCCTGTAAATCTACATCAACAGGGATCACCGCGTCGCCCGTTGCCGCCCGCAACCCGGCCAACAGTGCAGCCTCTTTGCCAAAGTTACGGCTAAACTCGACAAGACGAACGCTGCCGGGAAACGTTTCCCGGCGGATCGCCTGGACAGTATTATCGCGACTACCGTCGTCGACAAAAATCAGTTCAAGCGAGTAATGAGCCAGGAGGGGCTCGCATCGCAGCGCGTTGAAAAACAGTGGAATAGCCTGTTCCTCATTAAAAACGGGAATCACAAGTGAGATAACCATATTCAATCCCTGAATATAAAACGTTTAGAAAGTAAAAAGCCGAGCACCATGCTGACAGAAGAGAACGTGAGTAACGTGAATAAAGCGGGAAGTCCGGCAACCTCCGCCAGCTTGCCCGTCAACCACGCCAGACACGCCATCGCCATGACAAAAAGCAGATATTTATGTAAGGTCCTTTTTTTTTTGAACGTCCAGGTAGCGTTAGCAACAAAACTAAATGATGCCGCAACAAAAAAAGCAGTTACGTTAGCCAGGCTTTGCGAAAATGAAAATAAAAAAAAGGTCAGGAGAAATACAGCGGCATGAATAGCGGTATTCAGCACACCGACGGAGACAAACCGAATGAATAAATATAAGGACGCACGCATAATTAATCCCAGACACAATTATCCATAGTATATGCTAACGCCTTCGGAAATTATTCCTCCTGCATGTAAATATAATCTGAAAAACTACCCCTCTTGTTCCCTCGCAACATCTTGAACATCCCGAAATTTCCCGACATGATAATGGCTTTGGTTATTCAGGTATCGCTTATGCTAACGCTATTGCAGGAATTGATCCCCACGCCGCTGGGGCCGCTATGGGTCATATGTGATGAACAGTACCGCTTAAGAGCTGTAGAGTGGCAAGAGCACAGCGATCGCATGGAGGTGCTGCTCGCCATCCATTACAGTAAAGAAGGCTATCAGCGCCGGAATGCGGTTAACCCGGGGGGGTTGTGCGATAAGCTCAGCGCCTATTTCGAAGGCGATCTCAGCATCATTGATACTCTGCCAACCGCCACAGCAGGCACGCCTTTTCAGCGGGAAGTGTGGCAGGCGCTGCGGTCGATTCCGTGCGGGCAGGTCATGCATTATGGTCAACTCGCGGAGCAGCTAGGTCGCGCGGGCGCCGCACGCGCGGTGGGTGCTGCCAATGGCTCCAACCCTGTCAGCATTGTGGTTCCCTGCCATCGGGTCATCGGCCGCAACGGCACCATGACCGGCTATGCCGGCGGCGTGCAGCGAAAAGAGTGGTTGCTGCGTCACGAAGGGTATCTCTTACTCTAGTTCCCAGGCTTTTTGTGCTTAATTTTCTACCGGTTAGGCTAAAAATCCATAATCAAGCTGTGGAATTTCAAGAAGATGGCGACACAATGTCGCCACTTGTCCTTATTGAGGGTTTGTCAGGCTTACGTACTTACCAAAAAGATGTTAAAATTGACCAATATCAATTAAGGCTTGAGCAAACCTATGATCCCGGAAAAGCGAATTATACGACGCATTCAGTCTGGCGGTTGTGCTATCCATTGCCAGGATTGCAGCATCAGCCAGCTCTGTATCCCGTTTACCCTGAATGAGCATGAACTCGATCAGCTTGATAACATCATCGAGCGCAAAAAGCCTATTCAGAAAGGGCAGACGCTGTTTAAAGCGGGAGACGAACTGAAATCGCTCTATGCAATCCGTTCTGGCACCATCAAGAGCTACACCATCACCGAACAGGGTGACGAGCAGATCACCGGCTTCCATCTGGCTGGCGATCTGGTGGGCTTTGATGCCATCGGCACTGGCCACCACCCGAGCTTTGCTCAGGCACTCGAAACCTCGATGGTTTGCGAAATCCCGTTTGAAACCCTGGACGATCTGTCCGGCAAGATGCCTAATCTGCGTCAGCAGATGATGCGTCTGATGAGCGGTGAGATTAAAGGCGATCAGGACATGATTCTGCTGCTTTCCAAAAAGAATGCAGAAGAGCGCCTGGCCGCGTTTATCTATAACCTCTCCCGCCGCTTCGCCGAGCGCGGTTTCTCGCCGCGTGAGTTCCGTCTGACCATGACCCGTGGCGATATCGGTAACTACCTGGGCCTGACCGTGGAAACCATCAGCCGTCTGCTGGGCCGTTTCCAGAAAAGCGGTATGCTGGCCGTTAAGGGTAAATACATCACTATCGAAAACGGTGAAGCGCTGGCCGTTCTTGCCGGGCACGCCCGCAACGTGGCATAACTCTCCGCATGCTGATAACCAGACTGATAAATTCACGTGATTTATTGGTCTGGTATAATCGCCCCCGTTTCAAGACATTTTCACCGTAGCACGTCCCTACACAGCGCCTGAAAGGTTGTCGTTGAGGTTATGAATTGAGAGAAAGTTTGTTTTTCGTTTCAGTCGTGATTGCCTCTGTGACCTTTATCTTCATCTGGATCATGCTTGTCGGCCCAATGAAGGGGGAGGAAAAAACCTACGTTCAGGATTCCACGACCTTTGCGATAGCGGTAATGGTGCTGCTGTTCATTGCGTTTATCGCGGTGACAACCACCGTGCTTTTCCTCTGATAAATTTTCATGAATTATTGATCTGGCAAAAGCTCCCCTCTGTTTCATTCAGGATATATAGGTTACTCTTTTAATTACAGACTGTGGTGACAGTAGTAAGGAGACCTGTATGGCAAAGTATCAAAACATGCTGGTGGCTATCGATCCGAATCAGGACGATCAGCCGGCATTACGACGTGCTGTGTATTTACATCAACGGATTGGTGGCAAAATCAAAGCGTTTTTGCCGATCTATGACTTCTCGTATGAGATGACCACCCTTCTGTCGCCTGACGAGCGCACCGCTATGCGTCAGGGCGTCATCAGCCAGCGTACCGCGTGGATCCGTGAACAGGCGAAGTATTACCTGGAAGCGGGTGTGCCTATTGATATTAAAGTGGTCTGGCATAACCGACCTTTTGAAGCCATTATCCAGGAAGTGGTTGCCGGCGGGCACGACCTGCTGCTGAAGATGGCGCACCAGCACGACAAGCTGGAATCCGTGATCTTCACCCCGACCGACTGGCATTTGCTGCGTAAATGCCCTTGCCCGGTCTGGATGGTGAAAGACCAGCCGTGGCCTGAAGGCGGGAAAGCCGTTGTGGCGGTGAACCTCGCGAGCGAAGAGGATTATCACAATTCGCTCAACGAAAAGCTGGTGAAGGAGACCATCCAGCTTGCTGACCAGGTCAACCACACCGAAGTGCATCTGGTGGGTGCCTATCCGGTTACCCCGATCAATATCGCCATCGAGCTGCCGGAATTTGACCCTAGCGTCTATAACGACGCCATCCGCGGCCAGCATCTGCTGGCGATGAAAGCGCTGCGCCAGAAGTTCAGCATCGACGAAAACATGACGCACGTGGAAAAAGGGCTGCCTGAAGAGGTGATCCCGGATTTAGCCGAGCATCTGCAGGCCGGGATTGTGGTCCTGGGAACCATTGGCCGGACCGGTATTTCTGCCGCTTTCCTCGGCAATACTGCCGAACAGGTGATCGACCATCTGCGCTGCGACCTGCTGGTCATTAAGCCGGATGAGTATCAGACGCCGATTGAGCTGGACGACCCGGAAGACGATTAATGTAATTTAAAAGCCCGCCGCTCCGGCGGGCTTTTCTCATCAGCTCTCCATTACCGGCTTCGGCTGTTCACCTGACTCCTCCTGCATCCACGGCGCGTGCAATACCATGCTGGGCAGCGCCAGCTTAATCTCCTGGGCGTTCAGCCCTTCAAGAATACGGATATTGATCTCCTGCTGGATGTCCATGTATTTGTTGTAATCCGCGGTATTAACAATATGGACGACTTCAAACGTCAGGCGGTCGCGGTCGAATCCGAGAAAATGGGCGCGATCAAATTTTGTCTCACCGACATCGGTAATGATCTGCCTGACCATATCCCCCACGTAGCGGAGCTTATCGGGCGGCGTGTCGCTGGCAACGCCAAAGGTAAAGACGATGCGGCGCGTCTGCATGCGTTTGTAGTTGTGAAGCGTCTGCTGAAGCAAAATGGCGTTGCCGCAGACGATCTGCTCTCCGCTCAGGCTGCGGATACGGGTCGTTTTCAGGCCAATGTGCTCTACCGTCCCCGCCACGTCGTTGAACACCACGAAATCGCCAATTTCGAACGGTTTATCAAAGCCGATAGAAAGCGAGGCAAACACGTCGCTCAGAATCGTTTGTACGGCAAGGGCAATGGCAATACCCCCTACCCCAAGGCTGGCAACCAGAGCAGTGATGTTGACGCCCGCGTTAGCAAGGATAGACAGCAGCATCACTGACCAGACGATGGCACGGAGAATAAGCCCCGTGATCACCAGCGTAACCGGGTTTTTATGGCTTCCCGGCGCCAGCATGACGTGACGAAGCCACGACACGACCCCCTGATCCATCCACAGCGCAACCTGGATGGCGAAGACCAGGAACCAGGCGTGGCTGACGGTGCCAAAAAGATGATCGGGCAGGTCAACGAAACGCAGGCTGAGGAGCAGTGCCACCACAAACAGCAGGAAACGGCTGGTGCGGTTAAGCATATCCGTCAGGATAAAACGCATCCGGTTGGTGGCCGGGTGCTTGTCGCCCCAGGTGGTGATGCCTTTCTTAACGAACGCGATCAGGCGCGTCAGCAGCCAGTACACCAGCAGCGTCACAAAGACAACCGTGGCGGCGCCTATCCAGAATGTCGGCGTCATCATCAACGCGATGAAGTCGAAGCGGGACAGAAATTGCATTACACCTCCTCGTATTACACAAAGGGTAAAGTATAGACAGAGGAGAAAAGCTGACCGCAGAAATAAGAAAACCGCCCCGAAGGGCGGTTTGTCAGGAGAAAGCGAATTACAGCGCTTTCAGAATCGCATCCACGCTGGCCTTGGCGTCGCCAAACAGCATGTGGGTGTTCTCTTTGAAGAACAGCGGGTTTTGAACCCCGGCATAGCCGGTGTTCATGGAGCGCTTAAACACAATCACGTTCTGCGCCTTCCACACTTCCAGAACCGGCATCCCGGCGATTGGGCTACCCGGATCGTCCTGTGCAGCAGGGTTAACGGTGTCGTTGGCGCCAATGACCAGCACGGTGTCGGTGTCGGCGAAATCATCGTTGATCTCATCCATTTCCAGCACGATGTCGTAAGGCACTTTCGCTTCCGCCAGCAGCACGTTCATGTGGCCCGGCAGACGCCCTGCCACCGGATGAATACCAAAGCGAACCTTGATGCCTCGCGCGCGCAGCTTCTCGGTGATTTCCGCCACCGGATACTGCGCCTGTGCCACCGCCATGCCGTAGCCCGGGGTGATGATCACGGAATGCGAGTTTTTCAGCATCTCTGCGGTATCTTCCGCAGAAATTTCACGGTGCTCACCCACTTCTTCATCCGCACTGGAAGAAGACCCATCGGTCCCGAAACCACCGGCGATAACGCTGATGAACGAGCGGTTCATCGCCTTACACATGATGTAAGACAGGATCGCACCGGAAGAACCCACCAGCGCACCGGTGACGATCAGCAGGTCGTTGCTCAGCATAAAGCCCGCAGCCGCCGCTGCCCAACCGGAGTAGGAGTTCAGCATTGAGACAACCACCGGCATATCCGCACCGCCGATGGACGCCACCAGATGCCAGCCGAACGCCAGCGCGATGATGGTCATCACCAGCAACGCCAGCACCTGCAGGCCCACGCTTTCGGTACGCACGAAGACCACCAGCAGCACAAACGACACCACCAGCGCCGCCAGGTTCAGCTTGTGACGGTTAGGCAGCATCAGCGGTTTAGAAGAGATCTTACCGCGCAGCTTGCCGAACGCCACGATAGAACCGGTGAAGGTCACTGCACCGATGAAAATGCCGAGGAACACTTCGGTCAGATGAATGTTGACCAGAATCGGTTCCATGCCCGGTTCGTGATACAGGTAGCTGTTGAAGCCCACCAGCACCGCCGCCA
The DNA here is from genome assembly GCF_056673305.1 of Enterobacter sp. MG-EB028. Classification (NCBI taxonomy): domain Bacteria; kingdom Pseudomonadati; phylum Pseudomonadota; class Gammaproteobacteria; order Enterobacterales; family Enterobacteriaceae; genus Enterobacter; species Enterobacter sp. MG-EB028. The sequence goes on along the minus strand of NZ_CP195079.1, from coordinate 2,150,412 downwards.
GCCCCACGAAGCTGTGCAGAATCGCCACCAGCTCAGGCATCTCGGTCATTTCAACGCGCTTCGCCAGGCGAATACCAATCGCGCCGCCGATGATCATCGCCACCAGGATCCACGCCACGTTGCCGGTATCCGGCCCGAAGATGGTGGCAATCAGCGCAATCGCCATCCCGGCGATACCAAAGTTATTTCCCTGCTGAGACGTTTCGTGTTTGGAAAGCCCCGCCAGACTGAAAATAAACAGGATTGCAGCAACAATGTATGCGGCTGTGACTAATCCTCCAGACATATGCTACCCCTTAGCCTTTACGAAACATTTTCAGCATGCGCTGAGTCACGGTGAAACCACCGAAAATATTGATACTGGCGATCAGCACCGCGATAAAGCTCAGGAAGCTGATCCAGCCGCCGTGTCCAATCTGCAGTAACGCCCCCACTACGATGATCCCCGAGATGGCGTTAGTGACCGACATCAGCGGCGTATGCAGCGCGTGGGAGACGTTCCACACCACGTAATAACCTACAACGCAGGAGAGCGCGAAGACGGTAAAGTGGCCGAGGAACTCTTTCGGCGCAACGTCAGCCAGCCAGCCGAACAGAATGATAACCAGCGCCATGATGGCGTATTTACGCCACGGCGAAGCCGGTTTAGCAGGTTCTTTTGGCTCGGGTGCCGCTTTCTGCGCCGCCTGAGGCTGAGCAGAAACCTGAATAGGTGGCGCAGGCCAGGTAATTTCACCTTCGCGTACCACGGTGACGCCGCGCACCACCACGTCATCAAAATCAACGGTGATGTTGCCGTCTTTCTCTTTGCAAAGCAGCTTCAGCAGGTTAACCAGGTTGGTACCGTACAGCTGGGAAGACTGGGTTGGCAGGCGGCCAGGGAGATCGGTATAGCCGATAACCTTCACGCCGTTAGCGGTCGTGGTCACCTGATTGGCAACGGTATACTCGCAGTTACCGCCGTTTTGCGCCGCCAGGTCGACAATCACGCTGCCCGGCTTCATGGAGTCCACCATCTCGCGGGTGATCAGCTTCGGCGCGGGTTTACCCGGAATAAGCGCGGTGGTAACAATAATGTCGACGTCTTTCGCCTGCGCGGCAAAGAGTTCCATTTCGGCTTTGATAAAGGCTTCTGACATCACCTTCGCATAGCCATCACCGCTGCCCGCTTCTTCCTTAAAGTCCAGCTCAAGGAATTCGGCCCCCATACTCTGAACCTGTTCCTTCACTTCGGGACGGGTGTCGAACGCGCGCACGATAGCGCCCAGGCTGTTTGCCGCACCGATTGCAGCAAGACCCGCCACGCCCGCGCCAATCACCATCACTTTCGCCGGCGGGACTTTCCCCGCCGCGGTGATTTGACCGGTAAAGAAGCGTCCAAATTCGTGAGCGGCTTCGACAATGGCGCGGTAGCCGGCAATGTTTGCCATGGAGCTGAGCGCATCCAGCGACTGCGCGCGCGAAATACGCGGCACGGAGTCCATCGCCATCACGGTCACGCCACGGGCCGCCAGCTTCTCCATCAGTTCAGGATTTTGTGCAGGCCAGACGAAGCTCACCAACGTTGTTCCCGGATTCAGCAGCGCAATCTCGCTCTCTTCCGGCGCGTTGACCTTCAGAATCACGGGAGACTGCCAGACTTCAGCACCGTCCACCACTTCTGCGCCAGCCTGAATAAAGGCCTCGTCATCGAAACTCGCCAGTTTGCCTGCGCCGCTTTCAACCGCGACGGTAAAACCCAGCTTAAGCAGTTGCTCCACCGTTTTCGGTGTTGCCGCTACGCGGGTTTCATTGGCTAACCGTTCTTTTGGTACCCCAATACGCATAGTTTTCCCTTCCATCGGTTTTTGATGATGGTTTGTCGATAAATGCCCGCGGTTTGTATCAATTTTCGCCAGTATGATAGCGACGAGAAATGAGTACCCCCGCAAAATAAAACAGTAACAAACTGTCTATAACCTACTGAAAATAGCGCTTGTGATCTACCGCCAGAAAACACTATTTCTTACTTTATCTGTGAAAAATAAGCGATCGGCGTCACTGACAGTGATATTTACCTTAAATTCATCGCCAGAACCGATAAATCGCGCAAGCGAAGCGGTAAAAACATGATATAGCGCCATAAGAGAACAAGTTATTAACATTAAATTAACTTGTAAAAGTCATATGCTTTATCAGTTTTGCTTGTCAAACGCCTGTTTTTTCAACATATCACTAAATGTTATCGAATTCGGTAATTCAGTGAGCACAGGCTGTGAAAAATGGCGCAGACAGCGACGGGTTTTAAATGCCATAATCGGGACCGTCTCAAATAAACAACAATACCAGTACATGGTTTGCGCAAGGCGAAGGATTATTTTTATGAAGCTTAAGAACACACTCCTGGCGTCCGCACTTCTCTGTGCGACCGCCCTGTCTGCGAATGCCGCAACAGAGTTAACGCCGGAGCAAGCGGCAGCATTAAAACCTTTTGACCATACGGTCATTGTGGGTCGTTATAATTCTATTGGCGATGCCGTCGCCGCCGCATCAAAAGCCGCTGATAAAAACGGGGCGGCCTCGTTTTACGTTGTTGACCAGTCCGATTACGGCAACAGCGGTAACCAGCGCGTGACCATTGCGCTATATAAAGATAATGCGCCAAAGGCTGACGCACCGAAAAACCGCGTGATCAACGGTATCGTTGAGCTGCCGAAAGATCAGGCCATTGAGCTGGAACCTTACGACACCGTTACCGTTCAGGGCTTCTATCGCAGCCAGCCTGAAGTGAACGATGCCATCACCAAAGCCGCAAAAGAGAAAGGTGCCTACTCTTTCTATATCGTGCGTCAGGTGGATGCTAACCAGGGTGGCAACCAGCGCATTACCGCATTCATCTACAAAGAAGATGCGAAAAAACGCGTTCTGCAGAGCCCGGATGCCATCCCTGCGGATTCTGAAGCGGGTCGCGCGGCGATAGCCAAAGGCGGCGAAGAAGCGAAGAAAGTTGAAATTCCAGGCGTCGCGACCTCTGCGGCGCCAAGCGCTGAAGTGGGCCGTTTCTTTGAAACACAATCCACGAAAGGTGGCCGCTACTCCGTTACGCTGCCGGACGGCACTAAAATTGAAGAGCTGAACAAAGCCACTGCCGCGCAAATGGTGCCGTTCGACAGCATCAAGTTCACCGGCAACTACGGCAATATGACGGAAGTCTCCTACCAGGTCGCGAAGCGTGCGGCGAAGAAAGGGGCGAAGTATTACCACATCACCCGCCAGTGGCAGGAACGTGGCAACAACGTGACCATCAGCGCCGATCTGTACAAGTAACAAAATCGTTGACGAAAGGCGGCGCAATGCCGCCTTTTTTTGTTACTTTTTTCGAATTTCTGCCACACATCATTGCATGCTTTCGTTACACTCCGTAAAATCCCGCGCCTTAGTGTGATCCACCATTTTTATGCGCCTTAGCGAAATAATTATTCTGGATTGGGACTTTTCATAACAGGAAGCCAATGGAAAAGAAACTTGGCCTGAGTGCTCTGACTGCACTCGTTTTAAGCTCAATGCTGGGTGCGGGCGTATTCAGTTTACCGCAGAACATGGCGGCCGTTGCAAGCCCTGCCGCCTTGCTCATTGGCTGGGGCATTACCGGTGTCGGGATATTGCTGCTGGCATTCGCCATGCTACTGCTGACCCGGGTTCGCCCGGATCTGGACGGCGGTATTTTCACCTATGCACGTGAAGGTTTTGGCGAGCTGATTGGCTTCTGCTCCGCCTGGGGCTACTGGCTGTGCGCGGTCATCGCTAACGTCTCTTATCTGGTGATTGTCTTCTCGGCGCTCAGTTTCTTTACCGATACCCCTGAGCTGCGCCTGTTTGGCGACGGTAATACCTGGCAGTCTATCGTCGGCGCCTCGGCGCTGCTATGGATTGTTCACTGGCTGATTTTGCGCGGCGTCCAGACCGCCGCCAGCATCAACCTGGTAGCGACGCTGGCGAAACTGGTGCCGCTTGGCCTGTTCATCGTGCTGGCCTTCATTGCGTTCCGTCTCGACGTGTTTACGCTTGATTTCAGCGGAATTGCGCTTGGCGTTCCGGTCTGGGAACAGGTGAAAAACACGATGCTGATTACCCTGTGGGTGTTTATCGGCGTTGAAGGCGCGGTGGTGGTTTCTGCCCGCGCGCGTAATAAACGCGATGTGGGCCGCGCCACGCTGCTGGCCGTCCTGGCGGCGCTGGGCGTGTATCTGCTGGTAACGCTGCTGTCGCTGGGCGTGGTGGCGCGTCCTGAACTGGCCGAAATGCGTAACCCGTCGATGGCAGGCCTGATGGTGAAAATGCTCGGCCCCTGGGGCGACGTGGTGATTGCCGCAGGGCTGATCGTCTCCGTCTGCGGCGCTTACCTGAGCTGGACCATCATGGCGGCTGAAGTGCCGTTCCTGGCCGCGACGCACAAGGCGTTTCCACGCCTGTTTGCCCGACAAAACAAAAATAATGCACCATCAGCCTCACTCTGGCTGACCAACATCAGCGTTCAGGTCTGCCTGGTGCTGATCTGGCTCACAGGTTCAGACTATAACACCCTGCTGACCATCGCCTCCGAGATGATTCTGGTACCCTATTTCTTAGTGGGTGCGTATTTGTTAAAAATCGCCACGCGTCCGGCGCACTATGTCGTGGGCGTTGGGGCCTGTATTTACGGCCTGTGGTTGTTGTATGCTTCCGGGCCGATGCATCTGCTGCTGTCGGTAGTGCTGTATGCGCCGGGCCTGCTGGTATTTATCTACGCCCGCCGCACGCATCAGCTGGAGAACGCGCTGAAACGCCGTGAAATGGCCTTAATCGGGCTGTTACTGGTTGCTGCCGTACCGGCAACCTGGATGTTAATGGGATAGCACTGTCTTTCCCATTGTTGAACTGTAAAGGAGAATACGATGGGAAATGCACCGCTTCGCCCAATATTGATCACCGGTGGAGGCCGCCGTATCGGCCTCGCCCTCGCCCATCACTTTCTCAACCTTCGCCATCCGGTCATTGTCAGCTACCGTACGGAATACCCGTCGATTGAGGGGTTGCGCAAAGCCGGAGCGGTTTGCATTCAGGCTGATTTTTCCACCGATGAAGGCATCCTGGCCTTTGCGGAGCAGGTGAAATCCACCGCGACGGGGCTGCGCGCTGTGATCCATAACGCCAGCGCCTGGTGTGCAGAGAAGCCCGGCACGTCCCTCAGCGATACGCTATCCGCCATGCTGCAGATCCACGTCAACGCCCCTTATCTGCTTAACCACGCCCTGCAGGATCTGCTGCGCGGTCACGGCCATGCGGCGGGTGACATTATCCACTTCACCGATTATGTGGTTGAGCGCGGCAGCGACAAGCACATCGCTTATGCGGCCAGTAAAGCCGCGCTGGACAACATGACGCGCTCCTTTGCCCGCAAGCTTGCGCCCGAGGTGAAGGTGAACGCCATCGCCCCGGCGATGATTTTGTTTAACGAAAACGATGATGCGGAGTACCGCCAGCAGGCGCTGAATAAGTCGCTGATGAAAATTGCCCCAGGCGAGAAAGAGGTGATCGACCTTGTGGATTACCTCCTCACCAGCTGCTATGTCACCGGCAGAACCTTTGCCGTGGACGGTGGACGCCCGCTGCGCTAGTGAAAGCGGCTCCAGAAGGATATTAACATCCAGGCGCTGAGTGCCCAGCAGATCACCGCCCCGCCCAGCGCCAGGGGAAGCCGCAGAAAACCGGTGAAATACCACAGAGAAAGCAGGTAGAGAAAATATGGGATGATCGACCACATGCCAAACACAATGGTCGTACGTAACGCCTCCGTGCCCCGTTCAGAAGCCACAATATAGTGGGCAATCAGCGCGAAGGTCGGGAACAGCGGGATCAGCCCGGCAATATAGTAGTTTTTGGTTTTTGCCAGAATGCCAATCAATAACACCACCAGCGCCCCCAGCGCGGCTTTGATCACCAGCCCCATATTTTTCCCTATAACAATCAAGTAACAATAGACGTCAGAATAACGGAAGCGGCGTTAATTTTGAAAGATTAATGGAAGGTTAAGGTTCCGCGGTGTATGTTGGCTTTTTTCACGAAAACAGACGTTGTATGAATAAGATTGTTTATGTTGAAGACGAACCCGAAGTCGGGCAATTGATCGCCGCCTATCTGGGTAAACATGATATGGACGTCATTGTTGAGCCTCGCGGCGATCGTGCCGAAGAGGTGGTCGTCCGTGAAAATCCGGATTTAGTGCTGCTGGACATCATGCTGCCAGGCAAAGACGGCATGACGCTCTGCCGTGACCTGCGCGCCCGCTGGGACGGCCCTATCGTTCTGCTCACCTCACTGGACAGCGATATGAACCATATTCTGTCGCTGGAGATGGGCGCCAATGATTACATTCTGAAGACCACACCGCCTGCCGTCCTGCTGGCCCGCCTGCGCCTGCATTTGCGCCAGCACGCCAGTATCGAACGCGAAGCGCCCGCACCGTCTCTGACGCCTCACAAAGCGATGCGCTTCGGTACGCTGTCTATTGACCCGGTTAACCGCCAGGTCCTGCTTTCCGGCGAGCTTATCGCCCTCTCCACCGCAGACTTTGACCTACTGTGGGAGCTAGCCACGCATGCCGGGCAAATCATGGACCGCGACGCGCTGCTGAAAAACCTCCGTGGCGTGAGCTATGACGGAATGGATCGCAGCGTTGACGTAGCGATTTCGCGTCTGCGCAAAAAATTGCAGGATAACGCCACCGAGCCCTACCGCATTAAAACCGTGCGTAATAAGGGGTATCTGTTTGCCCCGCACGCCTGGGAAACCTGATAAAAGATAACGTGCGCGAAATGAAGGCATTACCCGTCGATGTCCCCTTTTTCGCGCGTTAGTTTGCCAGTTTGCGCAACAATTAACTTGATAAGCCCGCGAACTAATCCATAATTAACATTCCTACATTCTTTTCTTAAAGCCTCACCGGGCCGGCTATAAACCCACACCTTTTCAGCACATTTCTCCCATAAAATCTTGAAATGAGGATTTAAGCCCATGAACTATGTATAGCTACCACGAAGTCGAAGCCATCAAAACCAATCTTGAATGGATTGTTAATCAGGCTGCGCTTAGCCATTCCTCCCTCTCACGCGCCGATCAAAAAGCGCTCATTGATCTCCTTGAACTCATCCAGTTTTACGAAATTCTTCTGGATTTAATTAACGAATTTGGGACCGCCGTGATTGAACCGCACATTGCGGAAGGACTGGCCGTAACGGAAACACTCATCGCCAGGGTAAAAAACAGCGCGAAAGCCATGTAACACGCTTCACAGACATGAAAATATCGACGGGTTTTCATGTATATTCTGCACAAAGCGTTTTTTCGGTGAGATCCAATGAAAAAGCTGTTTGTGCAGTTTTATCTTTTGCTGTTTGTCTGCTTCCTGGTGATGACCATGCTGGTCGGGCTGGTCTATAAGTTCACCGCCGAACGTGCGGGCAGGCAGTCGCTGGACGATCTGATGAAAAGCTCGCTGTATCTGATGCGCAGCGAGCTGAGAGAGATCCCGCCGCACGACTGGGCAAAAACCCTCAAAGAGCTCGATCTGAACCTGTCGTTTGATTTACGCATCGAGCCGTTAAAAGATTTCGATTTGGATCCACCCGCCATGCAGCGCCTGCGCGACGGGGATATCGTCGCGCTGGATGAGAAATACACCTTTATCCAGCGCATCCCGCGCAGCCATTACGTGCTGGCCGTCGGGCCGGTGCCCTATCTCTATTATCTGCACCAGATGCGTCTGCTGGATATGGCGCTGATGGCCTTTATCGCCATTTCACTCGCGTTTCCGGTCTTTATCTGGATGCGCCCCCACTGGCAGGACATGCTGAAGCTGGAGTCCGCCGCGCAGCGTTTTGGCGAGGGGCATTTTACCGAGCGCATTCACTTCGACAGCGGTTCCAGCTTTGAGCGTCTGGGCGTGGCCTTTAACCAGATGGCTGATAACATCAATGCCCTGATCGCCAGTAAAAAGCAGCTGATCGACGGGATTGCGCACGAGCTGCGCACGCCGCTGGTTCGTCTGCGCTACCGTCTGGAGATGAGCGAAAATCTGACGGAAGCGGAGTCTCAGGCCCTGAACCGCGACATTGGCCAGCTTGAAGCGCTGATTGAGGAGTTGCTGACCTACGCGCGTCTCGATCGTCCGCAGAACGAGCTGAACCTCAGCACGCCGGACCTACCCGCCTGGCTGCAAACCCACATTGATGATGTTCAGAGCGTAAACCCGCAGCGCACGCTGTTGACGCGCGTCACGCCGGGTGATTACGGCGCGCTCGATATGCGCCTGATGGAGCGCGTGCTGGACAACCTGATGAACAACGCCATGCGCTACAGCGAGAGTACGCTCCAGATTGGCCTGGATTTGCAGGGCAACCGGGCCAGCCTGACGGTGGAGGACGACGGACCGGGAATTGCCCCGGAAGCGCGAGAAACCGTGTTTGAACCGTTTGTCCGCCTCGACCCCAGCCGCGATCGCGCCACCGGTGGATGCGGCCTGGGGCTGGCAATTGTTTACTCAATCGCGCAGGCGATGGGGGGCACGGTGCATTGCGAGGAGAGCGAGCTCGGCGGCGCGCGCTTCTGCTTTAGCTGGCCGGTGTACCATAACATCGCCCTTCCCGTTCCTGCCTGACCTCACCCGCACGCTGGCCTGACCCGGTGTGCTGTGCTATATGATAAGTATGTTGTAACTAATGAGGGTGTTTATGGCAACTTACGATCTCATCGAACGGCTGAACAGCACGTTTCGGGAAATAGAACATGAGCTACTGACCCTGACCGAGCGCTTGCAGGCCTGCCGTCTGCTGGCCGCGCGCGTCTTTACCCTGCCCGATGTGGCTAAAGGGGCCGAGCACGATCCGCTGGATGCCATCGAGGTCGAACAGCACATCGGCAATGCCGCTCTTGAACGGGCACTGAAGCACTATCGTCGCCTGTTTATCCAGCAGCAGTCAGAAAACCGCAGCAGTAAGGCCGCCGTGCGCCTGCCGGGCGTCATCTGTCTGCAAACCGATGCGATAACGCGTGAAGCGCTGGAAAGCCAGATTACGCATATCAACACCCTGAAAGCGGCCTTTGAAAAGATCATCACCGAAGAGTCCGGCCTCGCGCCTGCCGCGCGGTTTGAGTGGGTGCACCGCCAGCTTCCGGGGCTGATTACTCTGAATGCCTACCGAACCCTGACGGTACTGCGTCACCCCGCCACGCTGCGCTTCGGCTGGGCGAATAAACACATCATTAAAAACTTCACCCGGGATGAGATTCTGGCGCAGCTGGAAAAAAGCCTGAAGACGCCGCGCACCGTCGCGCCGTGGTCGCGTGAACAGTGGATTGAGCGCCTGGAGCAGGAGTACCACAGCATCGCCTCGCTTCCGGCGGATACGCGCCTCAAGATAAAGCGGCCGGTGAAGGTGCAGCCTATCGCCCGAGTCTGGTATTCCGGTCAGCAAAAGCAGGTGCAGTATGCCTGCCCGACGCCGCTGATTGCGCTTTACGATGCCAACCAGGGCGCGGTGGTGCCCGATATTGGGGAACTGCTGAATTACGATGCTGAAAATGTTCAGCACCGTTACAGACCTCAGGCACAGCCGCTACAGCTGATTATTCCGCGGCTGCACCTGTACGTGGCGGGATGATTATTTCAGGCTGCCGACCATCGCTTCCGGACGAACCCAGGCGTCAAACTCCGCCTCCGTGAGATAGCCCAGCGCCAGGGCGGAGGCTTTCAGCGTCAGCCCCTCTTTATGCGCTTTTTTAGCGATCTCCGCGGCTTTGTCATAGCCGATATGGGTATTGAGTGCAGTCACAAGCATCAGGGATTCATTGAGCAACTGGCTGATACGTTCGCGGTTGGGCTCAAACCCTACCGCACAGTGTTCGTTAAAGCTCTCCATCCCGTCTGCCAGCAGACGAACAGATTGCAGCACGTTGTGGATCACCATCGGGCGATAGACGTTCAGCTCAAAGTTGCCGGACGCTCCGCCCATGTTGACGGCCACGTCGTTGCCCATCACCTGACAACAGAGCATGGTCATGGCTTCGCACTGGGTCGGGTTCACTTTACCCGGCATGATAGAGCTGCCCGGCTCGTTTTCCGGGATGCTGATTTCGCCAATGCCGCAGCGCGGACCGGAAGCCAGCCAGCGCACGTCGTTGGCAATTTTCATCAGCGAGGCCGCCAGCCCCTTCAGCGCGCCGTGGGTATGGACCAGCGCATCGCAGGTCGCCAGCGCTTCGAACTTGTTGGGCGCCGTGACGAACGGCTGTCCGGTAATGCTTGCCAGCTCTTCCGCCACGCGTACCGCGTATTCGGGGTGGGTATTTAACCCGGTACCGACCGCCGTCCCGCCGAGCGCCAGCTCCGCCAGGTGCGGCAGGCTGTTCTCGATATGCTTCAGATTGTGCTCCAGCATCGCCACCCAGCCGGAAATCTCCTGGCCGAGGGTCAGCGGCGTGGCGTCCTGCAGGTGCGTACGGCCAATTTTGACGATGTCGCGGAAGGCCTGCGCTTTCTCGTTAAGCGTGGATTTCAGCACGTTGAGCTGCGGGATCAGCTGCTCGCGAATGGCAATTACCGCCGCCACGTGCATCGCCGTCGGGAAGACGTCGTTAGAGCTCTGGCTTTTGTTGACGTCATCGTTCGGGTGGACGTTACGCTCCATGCCGCGCACGCCGCCAAGCAGCTCGCTGGCCCGGTTCGCCAGCACTTCGTTCATGTTCATGTTGCTCTGGGTGCCGGAACCGGTCTGCCAGACAGCGAGGGGGAATTCATCGGGATGCTTGCCCGCCAGCACTTCGTCGGCGGCGTTGATGATAGCGGTGGCTTTATCGGCGTCCAGCAGGCCCAAATCCTGGTTCACTTTCGCGGCGGCGCGTTTGGTGAGCGCCAGCGCCTGAATCAGCGAGACGGGCATTTTTTCGGTCGAAATACGGAAGTGCTCCAGCGAACGCTGGGTTTGCGCGCCCCACAGCTTGTCGGCCGGAACCGCGATTGCGCCCATAGAATCTTTCTCATGGCGTACCGTTGTCATTACTTTCTCCTTGATAACAAAAGAGGGATTGCTCACATGCTTAAGGGATAAGTATTGATGACTTCTGAGAAACGTTATGGCGCTTTGTGCGCTCTTTTTGATGCCGGGTGGCGCTGGCGCCACCCGGCAATTTACAGAATTACTTCACGCACGCCGAACACTGGGACGACTGGATCTGCTTGAAGAAGTCGTTACCTTTGTCATCCACGAGGATAAACGCCGGGAAGTCTTCTACTTCGATTTTCCAGATCGCTTCCATACCCAGCTCCGGGTACTCCACGCACTCCAGGCTCTTGATGCTGCCCTGGGCCAGTACCGCCGCCGGTCCGCCGATGCTGCCGAGGTAGAAGCCGCCGTGCTTGTGGCAGGCGTCCGTCACCTGCTGGCTGCGGTTGCCTTTCGCCAGCATGATCATGCTGCCGCCGTTGGCCTGCAGCTGGTCAACGTACGAGTCCATACGCCCTGCCGTGGTCGGGCCTAACGAGCCAGAGGCGTAGCCTTCAGGCGTTTTCGCCGGGCCCGCGTAGTAGATCGGGTGATCTTTAATGTACTGCGGCAGCCCTTCACCGTTGTCCAGACGCTCTTTGAGCTTCGCGTGCGCGATGTCGCGGCCCACGATAATCGTGCCGTTCAGGGAGAGGCGGGTCGAGACCGGGTACTGCGAAAGCTGCGCCAGAATCTCTTTCATCGGACGGTTCAGGTCAACGCGAACCGCTTCACCCTCACCCGCTTTACGCAGCTCTTCCGGGATGTATTTGCCCGGGTTGTTTTCCAGTTTTTCGATCCACACGCCTTCGCGGTTGATCTTGGCCTTGATGTTGCGATCTGCAGAACAGGAGACGCCCATCCCGACCGGACAGGATGCGCCGTGACGCGGCAAACGGATCACGCGTACGTCGTGGGCAAAGTATTTGCCGCCAAACTGCGCGCCGAGGCCCAGATTACGCGCCTCTTCCAGCAGCTCCTGCTCAAGCTGCACGTCGCGGAACGCCTGGCCGTGCTCGTTACCTTCGGTAGGCAGGCCGTCATAGTATTTGGTTGAGGCCAGCTTGACGGTTTTCAGCGTGCTTTCCGCCGAGGTACCGCCGATCACGAAGGCAATATGGTACGGCGGGCACGCCGCGGTGCCGAGGGTGCGCATCTTCTCAACCAGGTAGTTCTTCAGCTTGCCCGGGGTGAGCAGCGCTTTGGTTTCCTGGTAGAGATAGGTTTTGTTGGCTGAACCGCCGCCTTTGGCGATACAGAGAAATTTGTACTCGTCACCGTCGACGCTGTAGAGATCGATCTGCGCGGGCAGGTTGGTACCGGTGTTGACCTCTTTGTACATATCCAGCGCCGCGTTTTGCGAATAGCGCAGGTTGTCTTCGGTGTAGGTGTTGTAGACGCCATGCGCCAGCGCCGCTTCATCACCGCCGCCGGTCCAGACGCGCTGGCCTTTTTTACCGACGATGATCGCCGTGCCGGTGTCCTGGCAGGTTGGCAGAATGCCTTTCGCCGCGATGTCTGAGTTACGCAGGAACTGCAGGGCAACGTATTTATCGTTCTCGCTGGCCTGCGGGTCGCTCAGGATATCGGCAACCTGCTGCTGATGCGCGGGGCGGAGCATAAACGAGGCGTCGTGGAAAGCATGCTGCGCCAGCAGCGTCAGCGCCTGCGGATCCACCTTGAGGATCTCTTGTCCTTCAAACTCAGAGACGGAGACGTGATCGCGGGTTAACAGGTAATACTCGGTCTGATCCTTGCTGAGGGGGAAAGGATCCTGATAATGGAAGGGTTTATTCGACATTGTTCTCTCACTTACTGCTTCGGTCTGTTTATTCAGGGCAGATGTTCCGCTGCCCGGCTTAAAAGCGAGTCAGCTTATCCTACACAATTTTTTAACAAAAACTGAGACTAGTACGACTTTTTACATCCACAGGTTACTTCCACGTGGTTTATTGCTTTAATACCCGGAGTTAATTCCACATTTGAATCAGGGCTTGATAATGCAAAAACTCATTAACTCAGTGCAAAACTACGCCTGGGGAAGTAAAACTGCGTTAACGGATCTCTACGGTATCGCGAACCCGAACAACCTGCCGATGGCGGAACTGTGGATGGGGGCGCACCCGAAGAGCAGCTCAAAAATTGAAGACGCCAGCGGCCAGGTTCGCAGCCTGCGTGACGTGATTGATGCCGATAAAACCGCGCTGCTGGGCGACAAGGTGGCTCAGCGCTTCGGCGAACTGCCGTTCCTGTTCAAGGTGCTGTGCGCCGACCAGCCGCTCTCGATCCAGGTTCACCCGAACAAGAAAGCCTCTGAAATTGGCTTCGCGAAAGAGAACGCGGCGGGTATCCCGTTAGACGCCGCAGAGCGTAACTACAAAGATCCTAACCACAAGCCGGAGCTGGTGTTTGCGCTGACCCCGTTCCTGGCGATGAACGCGTTCCGCGAGTTTTCAGAGATTATCTCCCTGCTGCAGCCGGTCGCGGGTGCCAACAAGGCTATCGCCCACTTCCTCGAAAACCCGAACGCAGACGCGCTGAGCCAGCTGTTCGCCAGCCTGCTGAATATGCAGGGTGAAGAGAAATCTCACGCGCTGGCGGTGCTGAAAGCGGCCCTGGACAGCCAGCAGGGTGAGCCGTGGGAGACCATCCGCCTGATTTCCGAATTCTACCCGGACGACAGCGGCCTGTTCTCCCCTCTGCTGCTGAACGTGGTGAAGCTGAACCCGGGCGAAGCGATGTTCCTGTTCGCCGAAACCCCGCACGCCTATCTGCAGGGCGTGGCACTGGAGGTGATGGCCAACTCCGACAACGTGCTGCGCGCGGGCCTGACGCCGAAATACATCGACATCCCTGAGCTGGTTGCCAACGTGAAGTTTGTGGCGAAGCCTGCCGCGGAGCTGCTGACTCAGCCGGTGAAAAACGGCGCAGAGCTGGACTTCCCGATTCCGGTTGAGGATTTTGCGTTTTCTCTGCACGACCTGAGCCAGGCCGAAACCGCCATTGCGCAGGAGAGCGCGGCGATCCTGTTCTGCGTGGAGGGCGAAGCGACGCTGCATAAAGGCGAACAGCGTCTGGTGCTTAAGCCCGGTGAGTCAGCATTCGTTGCAGCCAATGAGTCTCCGGTTAGCGTAAGCGGCGCCGGTCGCCTGGCGCGCGTTTTTAATAAGCTTTAAGCACTTACTGAATTTTTTAACAACTCTTGCTAAGCTAGTTGCAGGCTTAATATCTCCGGGCGGTTTTTACCGCCTGGTTTCATTTTAGGGATAGTCGCAATGAAAAAATCGGTCGTAGCGGTTGGAGTGATTGTAGCGTTAGGCGTGGTCTGGACGGGTGCCTCCTGGTTTACCGGGAAACAGCTGGAAAGCCGTCTGGCTGAGATGGTGGCACAGGCTAACGGAGAAATTAAGCGCAGCGCGCCGGAGGCGGGTCTGGAGCTGAGCTATCAGAACTATCAGCGCGGCGTGTTTACCAGCCGTATGCAGCTGGTGGTGAAGCCGGTGGCCGGTGCAGCAAACGGCTGGCTGAAGCCGGGCCAGAGCGTGGTGCTGGATGAAGTGGTAAGCCACGGTCCGCTGCCGCTGGCGCAGCTGAAGTCGTTTAACCTGATCCCGTCCATGGCGTCAGTTCATACCGTGCTGGTGAATAACGACGTCACTAAACCGCTGTTTGACCTGGCAAAGAATGAGTCACCTTTCGACATTAATACCCGTATTAGCTACTCCGGTGATACCAGCTCTGATATCGCGCTGAAAGCGCTGAACTACGAGAAAGAGAACGAGAAAGTCGCCTTCAGCGGCGGTCATTTCAAACTTGATGCAGATCGGGATGGCAACGTCTTCTCCATGACGGGTGAAGCGGAAAGTGGCCTGGTCAACGCCGTGAACGAATATAATCAGAAGGTTCAGCTCACCTTCAACAACCTGAAAGCCGACGGCAACAGCCGTATGACCGATTTTAAAGAGCGTATCGGCGACCAGAAGCTCTCCGTTGATAAGATTGCTATCGCAATTGAAGGGAAAGAGATGGCCGTGCTGGAAGGCATGGACGTTAACGGTAAATCCGACGTATCTAAAGACGGTAAGAGCATCAACACCCAGCTGGATTACACCCTGAAGAGCCTGAAAGTGCAGAATCAGGATCTGGGCACCGGCAAGCTGTCGCTGAAGATCGGCAATATCGACGGTCAGGCGTGGCACGAGTTTAGCCAGAAATACAGCAAAGAGAGCCAGGCGCTGCTGACCGACGCCGCGCTGCAGCAGAACCCTGAGGTGTACCAGCAGCAGGCGATGGCGGTGCTGTTCAATAACCTGCCGATCCTGCTGAAAGGCGAGCCGGTGGTCACCGTTGCGCCGCTGAGCTGGAAAAACAGCAAAGGCGAAACCAGCTTTAACCTGTCGCTGTTCCTGAAAGATCCTGCAGCCGCAACGGGTGAACCGCAGACGCTGGCGCAGGAAGTGGATCGTAGCGTGAAGTCGCTCGACAGCAAGCTGACCATCCCGATGGATATGGCGACCGAGTTTATGACCCAGATTGCGAAGCTGGAAGGCTACGGCGATGAAGATGCCGGCAAGCTGGCGAACCAGCAGGTGAAAGGTCTGGCGGCCATGGGCCAGATGTTCCGCATCACGAAGGTGGATAACAACACGATTTCTACCAGCCTGCAGTACGCCAACGGCCAGGTCACGCTCAACGGCGACAAAATGCCGCTGGAAGAGTTTGTCGGCATGTTTGGTATGCCCACGCTGGGGATGCCGGAACCGGCTGAACCGGCAGCGCCAGCAGACCCGGCGGCACCGCAGAAGTAAACAGCAAAGCCCCTCGCATGAGGGGTTTTTTTATTACCGTTATCCCTTCCATCCCTGCAGGAAATCCAACAGCAGTGCGTTAACTTTCTCAGGCTGTTCCTCCTGAGGAAGATGGCCGCACTCGTCGATACCGTACGCCCGAAGGTTATCCGCCATTTCAGCCCAGACGCTTTGCATATCGAAGAGCTTGCCGACCGCATGAAAATCATTGCCCCACAGCGACATTACCGGACACGCGATTTTCACGTCAGCGTCGGCAAGATCCTGCGCCACATCTTCTGCGTTGGCGCGATAGTCAGCCATCGCGCCTCGCACGGCTCCGGGCGCCTGATACGCCCGAACATAGGTGTCAAACGCCTCGCCGCTGATGGTTGACGGATCGTAGGTCCAGTCCGAGAAAAAGTGGCGCAGCCAGATATTTTCTCGACCTGCAATCAGCGCTTCCGGAAGATCGGGCACGAGATGGAACAGGAAGAACCAGTATGCGCGGGCGATGGACGCATTCAAATCGCGCGCCACAATGCGCGTTGGCACGTTATCCATCACCACCAGACGATCCACCAGCTCAGGGGAATCTTTTGCGAACCGCGTCGCGACGCGCGCGCCGCGATCGTGCCCCACCAGCACCACCTTCTGTAAATCCAGCGCACGCATCAGCTCCCGGATGTCCCGCGCCATGTTCCGTTTATCATAGCCAGAAGCCGGTTTATCCGTTTCGCCATATCCTCGTAAATCCGGCGCGATTACGCGGTAGTGCCGGGACAATACCGGTATTTGGAAGCGCCAGGCATAGTTTGTTTCAGGAAAACCGTGCAGGAGAATAACTGGCGCGCCTTCACCCTCTTCAACCACAAACTGGCGGATGCCGTTTGCCGTTACGGTGTAACTTTTCATGGTCGTAACCTCACTTTATTTCAGCAGAGGCACGTTGGCCGCACGTTGATAAGGACCGTAATTTACAGGGTTCCAGCTATATCCCTGCTGCCAGGCGGTGATATGCCCAATACCGGGGAAAGGCAGATGCGCTGCAGCCATCCACTCACCGTCTTTCGCCAGCGCGTTAAACTCCTGCGCCCGGGACGAGATGGCTTTTTTCGAATCGACATCAAAGCGAATAGATACTTCAGGATGCGGGAACTGGACGGCAGGCGCATGGATCAGATCCCCAATGAAGTTAATAGCCGTTCCCTGGGACGCAAAGCGATAAACGGTACTGCCAGGCGTATGACCAACGGCATAGGCCGTCTGGACTTCCGGGATAGGCGAAGCTGGCGGAACGAAGGTTTTAAGGTGTCCTGACGCTTTATACTCAGATAACGCTTTTCGGGCGATAGCGAAATAATCCTTCGCATTAGCCGGCGCGCTCGCTTCTTTTGCCGGATCGAGCCAGTAGTCGGCCTCCCCCTGCGGTACGTAGACGGTCGCATTGGGGAACAACGCTTTACCGTCCGCGTCGCTCAGGCCACAAACATGATCAAGATGAAGATGCGTCAGGAAAATGGTATCAACCTGCTCAGGACGATAGCCTGATGCTTTCATATTGTTGACCAGCTGGCCTGCCGTTTGCGGCACGCAGTGTCCCGCTCCGCTGTCAATCATGACCAGATGTTTCCCGGTATTAACCAGGAAAGCGTTAAACGCGGTCGGCATGCGTTCGGCATCAATTTTATTCTGATCCAGCAGCTTACGAACCTTGTCGCCTGAAAGCCCGTGTAGTAATGACGGCGAAAGGTCATTATAGCCGTCGAACAGCGCCGTGACCTCGTATTCCCCTACCGCCAGACGATAATAGCCGGGGACCTGCTGTTTCACCTGCGCAGGTGCGTCAGCCCAGGCGGCACTTACCAGGAACAGGCCGCTGAATGCCAGAACCGTTTTCAACTTTTTCATCTTCACTCCAGATTCATGTTTTCAGGATGTGAAGAGACTATGGCAGCACAACGATAAATACTGTAGATATGTACTTTGATAAGGCAGAGTAACGAAAAACGATATAATGAAGCTTGAAGACGTTGAAGTGTTTGTCGAAGCCATTAAGGCAGGTAGCCTGGCGGGCGCCGCGCGTCGGCTCTCAATGAGCGCCATGGCGGCGTCACGGTCTCTTAATAATCTTGAGGCTGAGCTGGGTGTCAGGCTGGTGCATCGCACCACGCGCTCCCTCTCACCCACGAGCGATGGGGAGGTTTTTTTGCCTCATGCACAGGCGTTGCTGGAAGATAAAAATAACGCGCTTGCCGATCTGTTTCCCGATGGTACGCACCTGTCCGGACGCCTTCGCATTACCGCCTCAGCGGCGTTTGGGCGCAAGATCGTCGCGCCAATGCTGCCGCTGTTTATGCAGCAACATCCGGCCCTGCAGGTTGACCTGCTGGCAACCGATGATCAGATTGATATTGTCGGGAAAGGCATAGACGTGGCGTTACGCATTGCCCCGCTGCGCGATAACCGGTTGGTTGCACACCGCATCTGTGATAATCCCCGCGAGCTTTGCGCCAGCGCGGAGTATCTGGCTGCGTACGGTTCGCCGAAATTACTTAACGATCTGGCTGGACATAGCTGCCTGACCATCTCAGATACGACACACTGGTCATTTGAAAAGGGTGAACAGCGCTACAAACAAAAGGTGTCAGGCCGATTCTCGGCTAACTCGATTGAGGCAATTTTCGAGGCTTGCCAGGGGGGACTCGGCATCGCAAATTTATCTCGCTGGTACGTAGAGCCTGCAATTACAGAGGGTAAACTCGTGCGGATCGTCCTTGAAGATGCTCAGCCGGAATCGCTGGCCATTTGGGCTGTTTACCCGACTTCTCGCCTGATCCCAGCAAAAGTGCGAAAATTTATAGAGGCACTGGAGACACAGCTGACGCTCAACCCTCTTACGCGGCAGAGCTGATTTACTTCACCGTCACCAGCCGTGCCGCCACAATCTGGTGCCCGGCCTGGACATCCGTATTGTCGATGCGCTGCATGATCCTGTCCGCCAGGGTGTAGCCCATCTCGCGTGCGGGGGTGGTGGCCCAGACGATGGGGAGATCGTCCAGCGCGTTCTCACCAACGTCGGCGAACGCCCCCAGCGCCACCTGGTGGCCGAAGAAGGTTTCAACGCCCCCTTCACCGCTCTGACGCCCGGCGCGGATCAGGCCAAACCACGCGCCCATGGCAATCACATCGTTGTAGCAAATTACGGCGCTGATCGTCGGGCTGCTTCGCAGCAGTGCCCCAATCGCTTCCGCCGCTTTCTTCTGGCTGGATTCGCACTCCACGACCCATTCACTGTGGAACGGCAGGCCGTATTTAATCAGCGTCGCGCAGTAGCCGCCGACCCGTTCGGCGCGCGTCAGGGACGAACTTTTGCCGCCCAGCCAGGCAATGCGCTGATGGCCGCGACGAATCAAATGCTCGGTCAGCATTTGCGCAGCCTGCATGTTATCCGGGCGCAGCGTGTCGGCCTCGTCCAGGTAACTGGCGCGCGAGGCAAACACCAGCGGCACGCCTTTTTCGGCGGCACGCTCGCACAGCTCGCTGCCCACGCCCGACGCCCCGGCAACGATCACCCCGTCCACTCCCTGATTCAGCAGCATATCGAGCCGGGAAAGCAGCTGATCGGCCTCGCGACCGCCGTGCAGCAGAAAGACCATCCGCCCTTGCGCTTCAAGCGCTTCGGTTAAGCCGGCGGTCAGCTCCGCATAGAACGGTGACGTCAGGTCACGGACAATCAGGCCAATCACCCCGCTTTGCCCGCCGCGCAGCGCCGACGCCTGACGGTTACGCACAAAGCCCAGCTGTTCAACCGCCTCGTTCACCCTCTGGCCGGTTGCGGGCGAGATGCGCCCTTTTCCACTGAGCACGAGAGAAACGGTGCTGACGGAAACCCCCGCCGCCAGCGCGACATCGTTGATGGTGACTTTTTTCGCTACAGCCATGTGTCAGCGTGACTCCCTGAAATGAGATCGGTAAAACGTTTTATCAATACGTTATCTTTATACTACCAGTCAAAGCCTGAGAATGTGATTCAGCGCGCACTAAACTTTGATAAAACGTTTTATCTTCTCGCAGCATTGAAGCAGATAAATTGATTTTAACAATAAAGGAGTCGTTTTATGACGGCGAAAGCGGCACAAAAAATATCGCTGTGGGAGTTTTTCCAGCAACTGGGTAAAACCTTTATGCTCCCCGTGGCACTCCTCTCATTCTGCGGGATCATGCTCGGGATCGGCAGTTCGCTAAGCAGTAAAGACGTCATCACGCTGATCCCGTTCCTCGGTACCCCTGTGCTGCAGGCGATCTTTATCTGGATGAGTAAGGTCGGCTCCTTCGCGTTTAGCTTCCTGCCCGTGATGTTCTGCATCGCCATCCCGCTGGGCCTGGCCCGCGAGAACAAAGGCGTCGCGGCGTTTGCCGGGTTTGTGGGTTACGCCGTGATGAACCTGGCGGTTAACTTCTGGCTGACCGCGAAAGGCATTCTGCCGACCACCGACGCTGCCGTGCTGAAGGCTAACAACATCCAGAGCGTGATTGGTATCCAGTCTATTGATACCGGGATCCTCGGGGCGGTAATCGCGGGGGTCATTATCTGGATGCTGCACGAGCGCTTCCACAATATCCGCCTGCCGGATGCCCTGGCCTTCTTCGGCGGTACCCGCTTCGTGCCGATCGTCACTCTGGTGGTCATGGGTCTGTTCGGCCTGATCATTCCGCTAATCTGGCCGGTCTTTGCGATGGGCATTAACGGCATTGGCCGCATCATCAACGGCGCGGGCGATTTTGGTCCGATGATCTTTGGCACCGGCGAACGTCTGCTGCTGCCGTTTGGCCTGCAGCATATCCTGGTGGCCCTGATTCGCTTCACCGAAGCGGGCGGCACCATGGAAGTGTGCGGTCACGACGTGAGCGGTGCGCTGACCATCTTCCAGGCGCAGCTGAGCTGCCCGACCACCCACGGCTTCTCCGAAAGCGCCACCCGCTTCCTGTCTCAGGGCAAAATGCCGGCCTTCCTCGGCGGCCTGCCGGGTGCCGCGCTGGCAATGTACCACTGCGCGCGCCCGGAAAACCGTCATAAAATTAAAGGGCTGCTGATTTCCGGCGTGATTGCCTGCGTCGTCGGCGGCACCACCGAGCCTATCGAATTCCTGTTCCTGTTTGTTGCGCCGGTGCTGTATCTCATTCACGCGCTGCTGACCGGTCTGGGCTTCACCGTGATGGCGGTGCTGGGCGTGACCATCGGCAACACCGACGGCAACGTCATCGACTTCGTGGTGTTCGGGATCCTGCACGGTCTGTCCACCAAGTGGTATCTGGTGCCGGTCGTGGCGGCTATCTGGTTCGCGGTATACTACGGTATCTTCCGCTTCGCCATCACCCGCTTTAACCTGAAAACGCCGGGCCGCGATACCGATACGGCCACCAGCGTTGAGCAGGCGGTTACCGGTACCGTGGGCAAATCCGGGTATAACACCCCAGCCATTCTGGCGGCGCTGGGCGGTGCGGATAACATCACCTCACTGGACAACTGCATTACCCGCCTGCGCCTGTCGGTGGCGGATATGGCAAAAGTGGATACCAACGCCCTGAAGGCCAACCGGGCCATCGGCGTGGTACAATTAAACCAGCACAATTTGCAGGTAGTTATCGGCCCGCAGGTTCAGTCAGTGAAGGATGAGCTGGCCACCCTGATGCGAACAGTAGAAGCCTGATGCCTCAACCCCCTCTCATGAGGGGGTTTTACTTTAAGGATTTACGTCATGTTTGATTTTTCTACCGTCGTGGATCGACACGGCACCTGGTGTACGCAGTGGGACTACGTCGCCGACCGCTTTGGCGCGGCAGATCTGCTGCCCTTCACCATCTCAGATATGGATTTCGCCACCGCCCCCTGCATAACCGACGCGCTGCATCAGCGCATTAACCACGGCGTGCTGGGCTACAGCCGCTGGAAGAACGACGAGTTTCTCGCCTCCGTCGCGCACTGGTTCCGACAGCGCTTCAACAGCCCGATTGATACGGAAACCGTCGTTTATGGACCTTCCGTCATCTACATGGTGTCAGAGCTGATTCGCCTCTGGTCAAAGCCCGGTGACGGCGTGGTGGTTCACACCCCGGCGTACGATGCGTTTTTTAAGGCCATTGAGGGCAATGCGCGCCTTGTGGTGCCCGTTGAGATGGAGAAACAGGCGGCAGGCTGGCAGGGCAATATGGCGGCGCTTGAAGCGGCGCTGGCGAAATCGGAAAACAAAATTTTGCTACTGTGCAGCCCGCAAAACCCAACCGGAAAAGTATGGACGCGGGAAGAATTGACTCATATGGCGGAGCTTTGCGCACGCTATGACGTGGCGGTTATCAGCGATGAAATTCATATGGACATGGTGTGGGGCGCGCATCGCCACACCCCGTGGAACGCGGTGGCGCGCGGCAAATGGGCGCTTCTCACCTCCGGCTCGAAAAGCTTTAATATTCCGGCGCTGACGGGCGCATATGGCCTGATTGGCGATGAAGAGAGCCGCGACGGCTATCTCAGCGCGCTAAAAGGCCGGGATGGACTCTCTTCTCCTTCCGTACTGGCGCTGACGGCCCATATTGCCGCCTACCAGCAGGGAGAGCCGTGGCTGGATGCCTTACGGCGTTATCTGGAGGAGAATCTTCTGTACGTCGCGCATGAAGTAAACAGTGCTTTTCCGAAACTGAACTGGCAGCCGCCGGAAGCAACCTATCTGGCCTGGATCGACCTGCGCCCGCTGAACATTGACGACAGAGCGCTGCAAAAAGTGCTGATCGAGCAGCAAAAGGTCGCCATCATGCCGGGATACACGTACGGAAACGAAGGTAACGGCTTCGTACGGCTAAACGCCGGCTGTCCGCGCAGCAAGCTGGAACAAGGGGTTCAGCGCCTCATCGCCGGGATCAACACGCTGCTGTAATTTGTTTGCGCAACGGAATTTTCACTTGCGCAAATAGCTTTTTACCCCGTTTTGTTTTTATAATATGGCGCACTTTAACCAGAAAAGAGTGCGACCATGATTGATACACGCCTGCCTTTAACTGATATTCATCGTCACCTTGACGGTAACATTCGTGCCCAAACCATCCTCGATCTTGGCCGCCAGTTCAATTTAACGCTTCCTGCGCAGACGCTTGAGTCGCTGATCCCTCACGTACAGGTGACCTCCAATGAACCGGATCTGGTCAGCTTCCTGAGCAAGCTCGACTGGGGCGTGAAGATGCTGGCCTCGCTGGATGCCTGTCGCCGCGTGGCGTTTGAGAACATTGAAGATGCGGCACGTAACGGCCTGCATTACGTCGAGCTGCGCTTCTCGCCGGGCTACATGGCGATGACCCACAGCCTGCCCGTTGCAGGCGTGGTGGAAGCCGTCATTGAAGGCGTCCGCGAAGGGTGTAAAACCTTCGACGTTCAGGCCCGTCTTATCGGTATTATGAGCCGTACGTTCGGTGAAGCCGCCTGCCTGCAGGAGCTGGAAGCGCTGCTGGCCCATCGCGATGCCATCACCGCCGTCGACCTCGCCGGTGACGAGCTGGGCTTCCCCGGCAGCCTGTTCCTCTCCCACTTCAACCGCGCGCGCGATGCCGGCTGGCACATTACCGTGCATGCGGGGGAAGCAGCGGGCCCGGAAAGCATCTGGCAGGCCATCCGCGAGCTGGGCGCCGAGCGTATCGGCCACGGCGTGAAGGCGGTAGAAGATCGCGCCCTGATGGATTTCCTGGCGGAGCAGCGTATCGGGATAGAATCATGCCTGACGTCCAACATTCAGACCAGCACCGTGGCAACGCTGGCGCAGCATCCGCTGAAAACGTTCCTTGAGCACGGCGTGCTGGCCTCGCTGAACACGGACGATCCGGCGGTCCAGGGCGTGGATATCATCCACGAGTACAACATTGCGGCACCGCAGGCAGGTCTGAGCCGCGAGCAGATCCGTCAGGCGCAGGTTAATGGGCTGGAAATAGCCTTCCTGACACCAGCAGAGAAGCAGGCGCTGCGAGATAAAGTGGCGCGCGGTTAACGCGCTGCCGGGTAGCGCTGGCGCTTACCCGGCTTACAAAAATTATGCCAGACAAAGCGTTGCGCGATGTTTGGCTGATTCAATCCCCAGCTCAATCAGTTCCATAATCTGAATCGCCTGGCTGGCCGGAACCGGGTTTTCCCCCGTTCCGTTCAGCGCATCGCGGATGGCTGCATAATAAGCCGGATAGTTACCCGGTATCGTCAGTAGCGTTTCTTCGACCCGTTCCTCACCTTCTGCCCGCGTCACGACGCCGTCACGCATATCATAGCCCCAGTCTTCCTGCGGCAGACGTTCACCGTTTTTAAGCCGGTCTTCCTGCGGATCGAGGCCGAACTTCACGTAGCTCCCGCGCGTGCCGTGAATGATATATCGGGCAGATTCCGCAGCCGCGACCATCGTGCCGTGCAGCACAACCCGGCGCTGCGGGTAACTGAGCACCGCGTGGAAGTAATCGGTTGTCTGTGCCCCGGGCCTGAGCTGGGCCAGATCGACCGTCATGCTCACCGGCAGACCAAACAGATTAACGGCCTGGTCCAGCAGATGCGGGGCTAAATCGTACCAGATGCCGCTGCCCGGACCGGCCTGCTCGCGCCAGCGGTTTCTTACCTGCGGGCGAAAGCGGTCAAAGTGCGATTCAAAAAAAACGATCTCCCCTAACGTACCCTCACCGAGAAGCGTTTTTACTGTCAGAAAATCGCTGTCCCAGCGGCGGTTATGGAAAACGGACAGCACCCTTCCCAGGCTTTTTGCCAGCGCCTCCAGCTCACGCGCCTGTGACAACGTCACGGTGAAGGGTTTATCAACAATGACGTGCTTTCCCGCTTCCAGCGCGGCTTTCGCCAGCGGGAAGTGCGTGTCGTTAGGCGTGGGGATAACAATTAAATCGATATTCGGATCGTTGAAGAGATGTTTTGGCTCAGAGACAACCGGCACAGAGGGCCAGTCAGCGTGGACTTTAGCAGCGTCGCTGCTGGATACCGCAGCCAGCGCCATCCCCGGCGTCCCGGCTATCAGAGGCGCATGAAACGTTTTGCTCGCGTACCCGTAGCCTATAAGCCCGACGCGGATGTTATCACTCATCGTGTTGTCCTCTTTTTGCGTTTCTTATTTCATACTGGCCTGTCTGGCATTGCCCTCATTAATAATGAGCCATGGCGCTTAAAATAGCAGGCTGTAGCGGTTATTTTTGTTACATAGTATTAACCTTCTGATTTTGTTTAAGGGAATCGTTCCCAAAGCGCTTGCCGTCAGAGAAACAGCGCTGTAACATTTGCGCCCTGTATTTATGGATAAATTACAACAGCAAATCATGGCATCAATTATTAATCGAATCATTGAATTAGCGGGATGGATTGTTCTTGGGGTTTCGGTCATTTTGCTCGGCGTAGCCAGCCATATTGATAACTACCAGCCGCCGGAGCCTGCTGCCGTCACCCATCCTAAGTAACCGGTTGCTGCGATAAAGAGTGACATAATATGTCAGTTTCATATTGCCAGCCCTGGTGAACGCGGTTAACCTTCTCTTCCAGGCATCGCCTTCGGTGCCTGAATTTCAGCAAAGAAAACTCCTAATTTCGTCGCGTTACCTGAGTGGGCTGTTTACGTCTTTATTAATCCGTTTATTATTCGACCGAATTACCTTAACTGGTATTACTCACTTTTATATGGAAACTTATTAATATGACAGTTCAGGACTATTTATTAAAATTTCGCAAGATCAATTCGCTTGAGAGCCTGGAAAAACTGTTTGACCATCTGAACTACACCCTGTCGGATAATCAGGACATTATCAATATGTATCGCGCCGCTGACCACCGCCGTGCGGAGCTGGTCTCCGGCGGACGCTTGTTCAACGTCGGCGAGGTGCCGAAGTCCGTATGGCGCTACGTTTTATAAGAAAGTAGCCATCCGCGCGAAATGTTATATACTCTCCGCCCTGCAAACTGGCTGTACAACATTTCGCGCAGATAATGGGAGAGTTCATGACCGCAACGCCTGGAGAACGCATCGGAGGCTGGTTAATCGCCCCACTGGCATGGCTGCTGGTTGCCTTATTAAGCGCATCGCTTGCGCTGCTGCTTTATACCACCGCATTGATTACCCCTCACGCCATCCAGACCCTGATGTCGCAAAGCGTGCTGAATATAGCTATGTGGTTTGTGTCGTTCGTTTTCGCGATTGGGATGTGGTACTACACCCTGTGGCTGACCATCGCCTTCTTTAAGCGCCGCAAGAGCGTGCCTAAGCACTATATTATCTGGCTGCTCATTTCGGTTCTGCTGGCGGTTAAAGCGTTTGCTTTCTCGCCCGTGTCTGACGCGCTTGCTGTCCGCCAGCTGCTTTTCCCGTTACTGGCTGCGGCGCTGCTGGTGCCCTATTTCAAGCGTTCAACGCGTGTGAAAAACACCTTCGTGAACCCGTAATAACCTTACAGATAACCTGTTGTCGCCTGACCCGGTTTGTCCGATAATAGGCGGCTTTTTTATTTCAGGCTAAATAATGACCGATTACTTACTGCTCTTTGTCGGCACCGTGCTGGTTAACAACTTCGTTCTGGTGAAGTTCCTTGGCCTGTGTCCGTTTATGGGCGTGTCCAAGAAGCTGGAAACGGCGATGGGCATGGGGCTGGCGACGACCTTTGTCATGACGATGGCGTCTATCTGCGCGTGGTTGATTGACACCTGGATCCTTATCCCGCTGGGGTTAATCTATCTCCGTACGCTGGCATTTATTCTGGTCATTGCGGTTGTGGTGCAATTTACTGAAATGGTGGTGCGTAAAACCAGCCCGGCGCTCTATCGCCTGCTGGGTATCTTCCTGCCGTTGATCACCACCAACTGCGCGGTACTCGGCGTGGCGCTGCTGAACATCAACCTTGGGCATAACTTTATGCAGTCGGCGCTGTACGGTTTTTCCGCCGCCGTCGGTTTCTCCTTTGTTATGGTTCTGTTCGCGTCGATTCGCGAACGTCTGGCGGCAGCGGACATCCCTGCGCCATTTCGCGGTAATGCCATTGCGCTGGTCACCGCGGGTTTAATGTCTCTGGCCTTTATGGGCTTTAGTGGTCTGGTGAAGTTGTAATGAATGCTATCTGGATTGCCATCGCCTCTATCAGCGTCCTGGGGTTGGTGTTTGGCCTTATCCTGGGCTACGCCTCCCGCCGTTTCGCGGTAGAGGACGATCCTGTTGTTGAAAAAATTGATGAGCTTTTGCCGCAAAGTCAGTGCGGGCAGTGCGGCTACCCGGGCTGCCGCCCTTACGCTGAAGCGGTAGGGATTCAGGGTGAAAAAATTAACCGCTGTGCGCCCGGCGGCGAAGCGGTAATGCTGAAAATTGCCGCCCTGCTTAACGTAGATCCGCAGCCCGTAGATGGCGATGCGGAGGTGCAGGAGCCGGTTCGCGCCCTCGCCGTGATCGACGAAGCAAACTGCATCGGCTGCACCAAATGTATTCAGGCCTGCCCGGTTGACGCCATTGTCGGCGCGACCCGCGCCATGCACACCGTTGTGGCGGATCTGTGCACCGGCTGTAACCTCTGCGTGGCCCCCTGCCCGACGCAATGTATTGAGCTGCGCCCGGTTGAAACGACTACCGAAAGCTGGAAGTGGGATCTTCAAACCATTCCGGTTCGCAATATTCCTGTGGAACAACATGCTTAAGTTATTTTCTGCTTTCAGAAAAGAGAAGATTTGGGACTTTGACGGCGGGATCCATCCGCCGGAGATGAAAACCCAGTCCAACGGCACGCCGCTGCGTCAAATTCCGCTGGCTACCCGTTTCGTCATGCCGCTCAAGCAGCATATTGGCGCTGAGGGCGAGCTGTGCGTGAAAGAAGGCGATACGGTCCTGCGCGGTCAGCCGCTGACCTTTGGCCGTGGACGTATGCTGCCGATTCACGCCCCAACATCCGGTAAAGTGGTGGCGATTGCCCCTCATACGGTGGCGCATCCGTCCGCGCTATCGGAACTGAGCGTGATTATTGAAG
The DNA here is from genome assembly GCF_056673305.1 of Enterobacter sp. MG-EB028. NCBI lineage: Bacteria > Pseudomonadati > Pseudomonadota > Gammaproteobacteria > Enterobacterales > Enterobacteriaceae > Enterobacter > Enterobacter sp. MG-EB028. The sequence goes on along the minus strand of NZ_CP195079.1, from coordinate 2,122,547 downwards.
CCGACGGCGAAGATCGCTGGATTGACCGTGACGGCTGGAGCGACTACCGCAGCCGGAGCCGCGAAGCGCTTATCGAGCGTATTCATCAGTACGGCGTCGCGGGCCTCGGCGGCGCGGGCTTCCCGACCGGCGTCAAGCTGCGCGGCGGTGGCGATAACATTCAGACGCTGATTATTAACGCCGCCGAGTGCGAGCCGTATATCACCGCTGACGATCGTCTGATGCAGGATTGCGCCGCCCAGGTGGTGGAAGGCATCCGCATCCTCGCGCACATCTTACAGCCGCGAGAAGTGTTGATTGGTATTGAAGACAATAAACCGCAGGCTATCTCGATGCTGCGCGCCGTGCTGGCCGGTAGCCATGATATCGCACTGCGCGTCATTCCGACCAAGTACCCTTCTGGCGGCGCAAAACAGCTGACGCAAATCCTCACCGGAAAGCAGGTGCCGCACGGCGGACGCTCGTCGGATATCGGCGTACTGATGCAAAACGTCGGAACCGCTTACGCCGTGAAGCGCGCGGTGATTGACGGCGAGCCGTTGACCGAACGCGTGGTGACGCTGACCGGAGAGTCGGTCTCTCGTCCGGGCAACGTCTGGGCACGTCTTGGTACGCCGGTGCGCCACCTGCTGGAACAGGCTGAATTTTGCCCGGCCAGCGACCAGATGGTGATCATGGGCGGCCCGCTGATGGGCTTTACCCTGCCGTGGCTCGATGTCCCGGTAGTGAAAATCACCAACTGTCTGCTCGCCCCTTCCCCGACTGAGATGGGCGAAGAACAGGAAGAGAAAGGCTGCATCCGCTGCAGCGCCTGTGCCGATGCCTGCCCGGCGGATCTGCTCCCGCAGCAGCTGTACTGGTACAGCAAAGGCCAGCTGCACGATAAAGCCAAAGCCCATAACCTGGCCGACTGTATCGAATGCGGCGCCTGCGCCTGGGTCTGTCCAAGCAACATTCCGCTGGTGCAGTACTTCCGCCAGGAGAAGGCCGAGATTTATGCCATCTCCATGGAAGAAAAACGCGCCGCGGAAGCCAGGGCTCGCTTCGAAGCGCGCCAGGCGCGTCTCGAACGTGAGAAGATGGCTCGTCAGGAGCGACATAAGCAGGCCGCCGTTCAGCCTGCCGAAAAAGATCAGGATGCGATTAACGCCGCCCTGGCGCGCGTTCGCGAGAAAAAAGCCAATGCCGCCCAGACGCTGGTGATCCAGGCCGGTGAAAAACCGGATAACAGCGAAGCGATTGCCGCCCGCGAAGCACGTAAGGCTGCGGCCCGCGCCCGCCAGGCGGAAAAAGCGCAAACGGCACAGCCGGAAGCTGAAGTCGATCCACGCAAAGCTGCCGTTGAAGCGGCCATTGCCCGCGCCAAAGCCCGCAAGGCCGGGGAGCAGCAGGTAGTGGTTGAACAGGAAGCGGTCGATCCGCGTAAAGCCGCCGTTGAAGCCGCAATTGCCCGCGCCAAAGCGCGCAAAGCGGCGCAGCAGGCGCCTGCCGCAGAACCCGAAGCACCGGTCGACCCGCGTAAAGCCGCCGTTGAAGCCGCGATTGCTCGCGCCAAAGCGCATAAAGCGGCACAGCAGGAAGAGCAGCCGCAGGCCGCAAACGACGACCCGCGCAAGGCCGCCGTCGCGGCCGCGATCGCGCGCGTTCAGGCGAAGAAAGCCGCACAGCAAGCCGTAAACGAGGATTAAATGGTTTTCAGAATCGCAAGTTCCCCTTACACCCACAACCAGCGTCAGACCTCGCGCATCATGATGCTGGTCTGCCTGGCCGCGCTGCCGGGCATTGCCGTTCAGTGCTGGTTTTTCGGCTGGGGAACCCTGTTCCAGATAGCCCTGGGCTGTTCCAGCGCCATAGCAGCAGAGGCTCTCGTGCTGAAGCTGCGCAAGATGGCCGTTTCACGCATCCTGGCCGACAACTCCGCGCTGCTGACCGGCCTGCTGCTGGCCATCAGTATTCCGCCGTTTGCCCCGTGGTGGATGGTGATACTTGGTACCGTGTTTGCCGTAATTATTGCTAAACAGCTGTATGGCGGGCTGGGCCATAACCCGTTTAATCCGGCGATGATTGGCTACGTGGTGCTGCTGATCTCTTTCCCGGTGCAGATGACCAGCTGGCTTCCTCCGCACGAGATTGCGGCCACGGTTCCGGGCTTTATGGATGCCCTGCACGTGATCTTTACCGGCCATACGGCGCTGGGGGCTGATATGAACGCGCTGCGTATGGGCGTGGACGGCATCAGCCAGGCGACGCCTCTCGATACCTTCAAAACGTCCCTGCATGCCGGGCACAGCGTTGAGCAGACCATGAAATCCGCGATCTACAGCGGCATGCTGGCGGGCGCGGGCTGGCAGTGGGTCAACCTGGCGTATCTGCTGGGCGGCCTGTTCCTGCTGCAGCAAAAAGCCATTCGCTGGCATATTCCGGTGAGCTTCCTCGTGACGCTGGCGTTCTGCGCCACGCTGGGCTGGCTCTTCTCTCCTGAATCACTGGCCAGCCCGCAGATGCATTTGCTCTCCGGTGCGACCATGCTGGGTGCCTTCTTTATCCTGACGGATCCGGTTACGGCATCAACGACTAACCGCGGCCGTCTGATCTTCGGCGCGCTGGCCGGGCTGCTGGTGTGGCTTATTCGCAGCTTTGGCGGATACCCGGACGGCGTGGCGTTTGCCGTGCTGCTTGCCAATATTACCGTTCCGCTCATCGACTATTACACGCGCCCCCGCGTGTACGGCCATCGCTAAGGGTTTCGCCATGCTAAAAACGATGCAAAAACACGGCGTCACGCTGGCAGTCTTCGCCGCGGTCCTGACCGGGCTGACGGCACTGGTCAATGCGCTGACCAAAACGACCATTGAAGAACAGGCGCTGAAGCAGCAAAAGGCGCTGTTCGATCAGGTGATCCCGTCCGATTTCTACGATAATGACCTGCAAAAAAGCTGCTTTGTGGTAGACGCGACGCAGCTTGGAAAAGGCACGCACCGTGTCTTTATCGCCCGCAAAGGAGATAAACCCGTAGGCGCAGTGATGGAAGCGACGGCGCCCGATGGCTATTCTGGCTCCATTCAACTGCTTGTCGGCAGCGATTTCACCGGAACCATACTGGGCACCCGCGTGACGGAACACCATGAAACGCCGGGCCTGGGCGATAAAATTGAAACCCGGCTGAGCGACTGGATTTTGCACTTTGCCGGTAAAGTAATCCATGGCGAAGGTGACACCGCGTTTGCGGTGAAGAAAGACGGCGGTGAGTTTGACCAGTTCACCGGCGCAACCATCACGCCGCGCGCCGTGGTGAACGCCGTAAAACGAGCCGGGCTATATGCTGAAACGCTGCCCGCGCAAATCAACAATCTTCCGGCCTGTGGGGAGTCATCATGAGCCAGGTTAAAGAGGTTATTGTCCAGGGGCTGTGGAAGAACAACTCCGCGCTGGTACAGCTTCTGGGACTCTGTCCGCTGCTGGCGGTGACATCTACCGCTACCAACGCGCTCGGGCTGGGCCTGGCGACCACGCTGGTGCTGACCCTGACCAACTTCTCTATTTCTGTTTTGCGCCGCTGGACGCCGTCGGAGATCCGTATTCCGATTTACGTGATGATCATTGCGTCGGTGGTGAGCGTCGTGCAGATGCTTATCAACGCTTACGCGTTTGGCCTGTACCAGTCGCTCGGGATTTTTATTCCGCTTATCGTGACCAACTGCATCGTCGTTGGCCGCGCTGAGGCTTTCGCGGTAAAAAACAACCCGGCCATTTCCGCTCTGGATGGGTTTTCCATCGGCATGGGCGCGACTGCCGCCATGTTCGTCCTCGGGTCCATGCGTGAAATTCTCGGCAACGGGACGCTCTTCGACGGTGCCGATGCCCTGCTGGGCGGCTGGGCCAAGGTGCTGCGCATAGAAGTGTTCCACACCGACACGCCATTCCTGCTGGCGATGCTGCCGCCTGGCGCGTTCATTGGCCTTGGCATGATGCTGGCGGTAAAATACCTGATTGATGAAAAACGTAAGCGCCGCGCGGCAGAGCGCAGCGTTCTGGAAGGGACACCCGAGAAAGCTTCATGAATAAAGAAAAGCGCATTGCGATCCTGACTCGTCTGCGGGACGAGAACCCGCACCCGACGACGGAGCTGAATTTTACCTCCCCGTTTGAGCTGCTGATCGCGGTGCTGCTCTCTGCGCAGGCGACCGATGTGAGCGTCAACAAAGCCACTGCCCTGCTCTATCCGGTCGCCAATACGCCAAAAGCGATGCTGGAGCTGGGCGTGGAGGGCGTTAAGTCTTATATCAAAACCATCGGCCTGTTTAACAGCAAGGCGGAGAACGTCATTAAGACCTGCCGGATCCTGCTGGAACAGCACGGAGGCGAGGTGCCGGAAGACCGCGCGGCTTTGGAGGCCTTACCGGGGGTGGGACGTAAAACCGCGAACGTTGTACTCAATACCGCGTTTGGCTGGCCGACGATAGCCGTTGATACCCATATATTCCGCGTCTCAAACCGGACCAACTTCGCCCCAGGGAAAAATGTCGAGCAGGTAGAAGAGAAGCTATTAAAAGTGGTCCCTGCCGAATTCAAGGTTGACTGCCATCACTGGCTGATTTTGCACGGTCGTTATACCTGCATAGCCCGAAAGCCGCGCTGCGGCTCCTGTATTATTGAAGATCTCTGCGAATATAAAGAAAAAGTGTATCCCTGACTTTTATCCGCAATCACAATCCCACACCAGGAGAGGGCCTTCCAGAAACCCTTCTCCTGACCATAAATCATCCGCCTTCTTTATCCTCCAGCCTGTCACTTCTTCCGCGCTATAACGCTCAAACAGGTTAATAGTTTTTTCATAGCCAAAAATTTCTATACATCTGTGATCGCGATCACTCTGATAACGTCATGTTGATTTTTTGTAGTCAAAGTCATCGCAAACCCTTTGCCGGGCAAGATATAACTGTGCTTACCCGGAAGATAAGACCAGCTATTTTTCAGAATATGGGCTATATCACTGCAACAGACGGCAAATAGCAGAACATATCGCCAAAAGCCCATCACACAGGGTGTATACCAGTCGAAAAAACTACCTTTAGTTATCGTATAAAATTTAACGCTGAATAACATTTGCAGAAACCGACGATTATACCGCTCCAGATATATGTAACAGAGTATTACAAACGTATTGCCAGACGGGTCAGGATAGTGAACATTACCCGCCGTTTCTCCTCCCAATATAACTATAAGGCGGATGGGCTACGGCCATCACGCTATGAACACCCCCGTTAATATGGGATGTAAAAAAAGAGGTATATGTGTCGACTGCAAACAATAAACCAACAGATGAAAGCGTGAGTCTGAACGCTTTTAAACAACCGAAAGCGTTTTATCTCATCTTCTCTATCGAGTTATGGGAGCGTTTTGGTTACTACGGCCTGCAAGGGATCATGGCGGTTTACCTGGTTAAACAGCTGGGTATGTCCGAAGCCGATTCCATCACGCTGTTCTCCTCCTTCAGTGCCCTCGTCTACGGTCTGGTTGCCATTGGCGGCTGGCTGGGTGATAAAGTTCTTGGTACTAAGCGCGTCATTATGCTGGGCGCTATTGTTCTGGCTATTGGCTATGGTCTGGTTGCATGGTCTGGACATGATGCGGCTGTGGTCTATATGGGCATGGCAACCATCGCCGTGGGTAACGGTCTGTTCAAAGCGAACCCGTCTTCCCTGCTCTCAACCTGCTACAGCAAAGATGACCCACGTCTGGACGGTGCATTTACCATGTACTACATGTCCATCAACATTGGTTCCTTCTTCTCCATGCTGGCAACCCCATGGCTGGCCGCGAAATTTGGCTGGAGCGTGGCGTTTGCGCTGAGCTTCGTGGGTATGCTGATCACCGTGGTGAACTTCCTGTTCTGCCGCAGCTGGGTAAAAGACTACGGTTCAAAACCTGACTTCGAGCCAGTACACATGGGTAAACTGCTGGCGACTATCGTGGGCGTTGTCGTCCTGGCGGCGATCGCCACCTGGCTGCTGCACAACCAGGGTATCGCTCGTGCCGTTCTGGGCGTGGTTGCGCTGGGTATCGTGGTCATCTTCGCGAAAGAAGCGTTCGCTATGCAGGGTGCTGCGCGCCGTAAGATGATTGTGGCGTTCATTCTGATGCTGGAAGCGATTATCTTCTTCGTGCTGTACAGCCAGATGCCAACCTCTCTGAACTTCTTCGCGATTCGTAACGTTGAGCACTCTATCCTGGGCATCGCGTTCGAGCCGGAGCAGTATCAGGCGCTGAACCCATTCTGGATCATGATTGGTAGCCCGATTCTGGCCGCTATCTATAACAAGATGGGCGACCGCCTGCCGATGCCGCACAAGTTCGCCATCGGAATGGTGCTGTGCTCCGGTGCGTTCCTGGTGCTGCCGCTGGGTACCAGGTTTGCGACTGACGCAGGTATCGTGTCCGTGAACTGGCTGATCCTGAGCTACGCGCTGCAGTCTATCGGCGAACTGATGATCTCCGGTCTGGGTCTGGCGATGGTTGCACAGCTGGTGCCACAGCGTCTGATGGGCTTCATTATGGGTAGCTGGTTCCTGACCACTGCCGGTGCAGCAATCATCGCCGGTAAGATCGCGAACCTGATGGCGGTGCCGGAAAACGTGACCGATCCACTGGTCTCCCTGAACGTCTACGGTACCGTGTTCATGCAGATTGGTATCGCTACGGCGGTTATCGCGGCGCTGATGCTGCTGACCGCGCCGAAACTGAATCGAATGACTCAGGACGACGACAAGACGGCTGAAGCGACCAAAACCGCTACCGCGTAATATCTGAGAGAAACGACTGAACAGAAGCCGCTAAGAGATTAGCGGCTTTTTTTTTGTCCCTTCGCGCACTAACATAGCTGAAACCTCAGCAAAAAGGAGTTACCGATGAAACTGTTCTACAAACCGGGCGCGTGCTCTCTTGCTTCCCATATCACCTTGCGCGAGAGCGGCAAAGATTTCACGCTGGATGGCGTTGATCTGATGAAAAAGCGCCTGGAAAACGGGGATGACTTTTTTGCGATTAATCCAAAAGGGCAGGTTCCGGCCCTGCTGCTGGATGACGGTACTCTGCTGACCGAAGGCGTGGCGATTATGCAATTCCTGGCGGACAACGTACCGGATCGCCAGCTCCTTGCCCCTACCGGCAGCGTCGCACGTTATAAGACGCTGGAGTGGTTAAACTATATCGCCACCGAGCTGCACAAAGGCTTTACCCCCCTGTTCCGCCCGGATACGCCGGAAGAGTACAAGCCAACCGTGCGAGCCCTGCTGGAGAAAAAGCTGCAGTTTGTGAATGAAGCGCTGAAAGACGATCAGTGGATTTGTGGTTCACGTTTCACCATTGCCGACGCGTACCTGTTTACCGTACTGCGCTGGGCGCGTGCGGTTAAGCTGAACCTGGAGGGGTTGGACCACATCGCATCGTATATGGCGCGCGTGGCGGAGCGTCCAGCGGTGGCTGCGGCGCTAAAAGCGGAAGGTCTTAACTAATATCGCCCGGCGGCGCTACGCTTGCACGGGCCTGCGGATTAAGTAGGCCAGGTAAGCGCAGCGCCACCCGGCATCGTTTAAAGCTGCGTTGCGCTGAAATAATGCTCCGGCTTAGCGATTCGATCCTGTGCCGCGACCACCTGCAGTTCATATTCCTGCATATCTTTCGTCGCAATCATAATTTCATACACCGCTGCCGTAACGTGCTCCAGCGCGTCTCTCACCGTTGCGCCCTGCAACAGTTTCACCAGCAGCAGCCCGCTGGTCACATCACCCGCACCCACCGGCTGACGCGTGCCGAAATCCACCAGCGGGCGGCTGATATGCCATGCGTCATCTTTCGTCACCAGCAGCATCTCAAAACGCTCCTGGGTCAGTCCTGCGCGGGCGAGATGTTTTACCAGCACAATTTCAGGCCCCTGGGCTATCAGCTCGCGAGACGCGCGTACCGCCTCTTCTACGCTATTAACCGAATGCTCGCAGAGGATCTCCAGCTCAATCAGGTTGGGCGCAATGATATCGCTGGCGGGCAACGCATGACGAACGTGAAACTCCGCTACGCCAGGCGCCACGATGCAGCCTTTCTCCGGGTGTCCCATGACGGGGTCGCAGAAGTATTTTGCCGCCGGGTTTGCCGCTTTAACCTGACGCACGATACCGAGGATATGTTCCCCCTGCTCCGCTGAGCCGAGGTAGCCGCTCAGCACGGCGTCACAGCGTTTGAGCTGGTCGATATCGGCAATACCCTGCACAACTTCGGTGAGGTGTGAAGGCGGCATCACGCAGCCGGTCCATTTGCCGTATTGCGTATGGTTAGAGAACTGCACGGTATTAAGGGGCCAGACGTTGGCACCGAGGCGGCGCATCGGGAACTCCGCTGCGCTATTGCCAGCATGTCCAAATACAACGTGGGACTGAATGGCGAGGATGTTCTTCATCTTTTACTTACCAAACCCGAAAAAAACAAAAAGGGCGTGGTTTCCCACGCCCCTGAAGACTTTTAATTATTTCCAGCAGACCAGACAGTAGTTTTTCTTACCGCGGCGCAGCAGCGTGTAGCGGCCATACAGACGATCGCCGTCAACGAAGGTGTATTCCGGGTCAGCCTGCTTTTCACCGTTGATGGTGATAGCGTTGGACGCGATGGTTTTACGCGCCTGACCGCGGGAAGGCTGGAGCTCAGAGTCCACCAGCGCCTGCATCAGGTCAGCCCCTTTTTCCATTTCGACCATCGGCACACCGTCCTGCGCCAGCTGCTCGAAGTCCGCTTCGCTCAGATCGCTCAGGGTACCGTTGAACAGGCTTGCAGTAATGCGTTTTGCCGCGGCCAGACCTTCTTCACCGTGAACCAGTTTGGTCACTTCATCCGCCAGCACGTACTGGGCACGCGGTGCTTTACCGCTGTTCTTATCTTCCTCTTCCAGCGCGTTGATCTCTGCAATGTCCATGAAGGTGAAGAACTTCAGGAAGCGGTAAACATCGGCGTCCGCCGTGTTGATCCAGAACTGGTAGAATTTGTACGGACTGGTTTTCTTCGGATCCAGCCACACCGCGCCGCCTTCGGTTTTACCGAATTTGGTGCCGTCCGCTTTGGTAATCAATGGAACGGTCAGGCCAAACACCTGGTTCTGATGCAGACGACGGGTCAGGTCGATACCGGAGGTGATGTTCCCCCACTGGTCAGAACCGCCGATCTGCAGAGAAACGCCGTGCAGCTTGTTCAGGCAGGCAAAGTCATAGCCCTGCAGCAGGTTGTAGGAGAACTCGGTAAAGGAGATACCCTGATCGTCACGGTTCAGACGCTGCTTCACGGCTTCTTTGTTAATCATCTGGTTAACAGAGAAGTGCTTGCCGATGTCTCGCAGGAAGGTCAGCACGTTCATGCTGCCAAACCAGTCGTAGTTGTTGGCGGCAATGGCAGAGTTATCACCACAGTTGAAGTCGAGGAACGGTGCAACCTGCTTGCGGATCTTATCCACCCACTCCTGCACGGTATCTTCGGTGTTCAGCTTACGCTCCGCGGCTTTAAAGCTTGGGTCACCAATCAGACCGGTCGCGCCGCCCACCAGGGCAACAGGCTTATGGCCCGCCATCTGGAAGCGTTTCAGGCATAACAATGGAACAAGATGCCCCAAATGCAAGCTGTCAGCGGTGGGATCGAAGCCGCAATAGAGCGCGATCGGGCCTTGCGCCAGTCGCTCTGCTAACGCTTCCTCGTCCGTCACCTGGGCCACGAGGCCCCGCTCTTGCAATTGTTTAATCAAGTTACTGCTTGCCATCAAATTCTCCATGTATAAACGACTGCACCTTTGCCGGTACACGACTTTTCGCCTGATGCGAAAGGACAATAGAATAAAGCGCAAGCGCGGTGTGCGCTAGCGCTTAAATCAACAAATTTCGGGGATTACGGTGCCAGTCTGTCGATTTTCCAGCCGCCATTCTCGCGCTGGTATAAAAAGCGGTCGTGCAGGCGATGCTCACCGCCCTGCCAGAACTCCATCTGCTCAATCGGAATGCGGAAGCCGCCCCAGAAGCTTGGCAGGGGAATTTCCCCCTGCTGGAACTTCTGTTTCAGCTCCAGGAACTTACTTTCCAGCACGCCGCGGGCAGAGATCCGGCTGGACTGTTTTGACACCCAGGCGCCAATCTGGCTGTCGCGTGGACGGCTGTGGAAATACTTCACCACCTCCAGCGTCGAAAGACGTTCCGCCTTGCCGGTGACCATCACCTGACGTTCCAGCATGTGCCAGGGGAACAGCAGGCTGATGCGGGGATTATTTTCCAGATGGTGCGCCTTGCGGCTACCCAGGTTGGTATAGAACACCAGCCCTTTCTCGTCGTAATGCTTGAGCAAGACGATGCGCTGATACGGTTGACCGTTTTCATCTACCGTCGCGACGACCATGGCCGTTGGGTCAGCCAGCTTCGCATCGCAGGCCTGTTTCAGCCAGCGTTCAAAGAGCACGAGGGGTTCAGCGGGAAGATCCTGGCGGCGCAGGCCGCCTTTGGTGTATTCACGGCGCAGATGCGCAATTTGCTGCAGTTCATCGTTATCTGACATGGCGTTAGCTGATCTTGAGATTGGGTGGCGCTATTGTGCGCCGCCCCTGTAAAAATCTCAACGCTTCGGATTTTCAAGCTGGCAGTTGTTCAGCACAATGCGGTCGCGTTTGTAGACCGTAGCGCTGTCGCCTTTTGACCAGAACACATAGATACCGTCAGAATAACGTGCTCCGGAGGCCGAGATCCCCTGTTTAAGGGTCAGCAGCTTATTGTCGTAAACGAAGCTGGCTTCCTGACGTGGGTTATTCAACTTCACGGTCAGCGGTTTTTCATCGCAGCGATACTCCAGCGTATCGGTCTGCATGCGCTCAAGGAACTGGTTATAGACGCTGCACCCTGACAGCAATAAAGGCGCGACAATAAGAAGAACTTTTTTCATGGGCGTATTCCGAAGACTTTCCTGGTCCTGGAGGGCATGACCGCCCTCCTGTTTTACTCCATTCTAACGACGAGACGACGCGCTGAATTTCAGTTAACTCTGATTATGACGCGGATTTGCCGGGAAAATCGCCCCGAGGACACTGGCCTCGCGCGCGCCAGTTACCGACGGCAAATTGCCCGGTAGCCCGGCGATGGTGCGCCAGGCAAGCCAGGCGAAAGCCAGCGCTTCCATATCATCACCGCTGATGCCGGCCTCGTCCGTCGTCGTCACTTCTGTACCCGGCAGCAGCCCGGCAAGGCGTGCCATCACCAACGGGTTTCGGCTTCCGCCGCCGCACACCAGCAGGCGTTCGCAGCCGCCGCTGAGCAGCACTTGCTCAGAGATAGACACGGCCGTTAATTCGGCAAGCGTCGCCTGAATATCCTGCGGGGCCAGTGCCGGGAACAGCGCCAGCTGGCGCTCAAGCCAGCCAAAGTTGAAGTATTCACGCCCCGTGCTTTTCGGCGCCGGCAAGGCAAAATATGGGTCGCTGAGCATAGACTGCAGCAGCGGGAGGATCACTTTACCCTCGCTCGCCCACTCGGCATTTTTATCATACGGTTGACCGCACTGCCGCCAGATCCAGGCATCCATTAACATATTCCCGGGGCCGGTATCGTAACCGCGAACGGGCTGCCCCGGAATAAGCATCGAGAGGTTAGCAATCCCGCCAATGTTGAGCACCATGCGACGCTCTGAAGGATGCGCCAACAGCGCCTGATGGAAAGCGGGCACCAGCGGTGCGCCCTGCCCGCCAAGGGCAATATCGCGACGACGGAAATCCCCGACGACCGTCACGCCCGTCTTTGCCACTATCTGGTTGTTATCGCCGATTTGCAACGTATGCGGCGCCTCGCCAATCGGCTCATGCCAGACGGTTTGTCCATGGCACCCGATGGCGACCACATCCTGAGGTCGAAGATGTTCTTTTTGCATTAACGCCTGCACCGCATCCGCAAACAGCGCCCCCAGGCGAACATCAAGTTGACCAAGCTGGGAGAGAGTCAGCTGCTGCCCCTGACAGATACTCAGAATATCCTCTTTCAGCGAAATGGGGATTGGCCAGGTCAGGCTCGCCTGCTGTGCTACCATATGTTCGTCAATGGCGGCCAGAACGACATCTACCCCATCCAGACTGGTGCCCGACATCACACCAATGTAGCGACCCGATTTCATGCGCTTTCCTTACGTTGCGTGGGCTAAGGATATCCACTCAACCATAAACGACGCTGCTTTGCCATCCGACGATAATATTTTTTAACAATGTCATGCCGGTAACGCGAGCGGATCCTGTTTATGTCTCGTTAAGTCAAATTCAAGTACAATTTTCTTATTGTTAGTGCAAAGATATGAACTATGGCCCTTTATGCCATATAATTTAGCCATAACGGATGCCTCCAAATGGGCGTTTTTGGTGAACAGGAGATTCAAATGATTGTACGTGTACTGGGCGTTTCGCTGATTGGTTTAACCCTGGCTGGCTGTGTGAACGACAGCTCACTGTCTGGCGACGTTTACAGCGCTTCTGAAGCTAAACAGGTTCAGAGCGTGACTTACGGTACCGTTGTTAACGCCCGTCCTGTACAAATTCAGGGTGGTGATGAAAACAACGTCATGGGCGCAATCGGTGGTGCTGTTCTGGGTGGTTTCCTGGGTAACACCGTTGGCGGTGGCACAGGCCGCTCTCTGGCAACCGCAGCGGGCGCCGTTGCCGGTGGCGTGGCAGGCCAGGGCGTCCAGGGTGCGATGAACAAAACGCAGGGCGTAGAGCTGGAAATTCGTAAAGACGACGGCAGCACCATTATGGTTGTTCAGAAACAGGGCAATACCCGCTTCTCAGCAGGTCAGCGCGTTGTGCTGGCAAGCAACGGAAGCCAGGTTACCGTGTCCCCACGTTAATTAAAAATGGATGTGGCCGTCGGGCCACATCCATTTACAATATATATCACTTGAACGAATATATTTACAAAATCCATTCACCCCACCAATAATTAACCTCACCGTATATTGTTTCTGCGCAAAGTATTTATTGCATTAATTGATTAGACTCTTCGCAATTACCTCTTCATAAATTATTTTTCATTTTGTAAAAATTTATATGCTTGCGAATAGTCTTTGTCTAAAAGGTCGTTATATCTCGTTCTGTTTCGGGTGCCTTGTCGTTATCGGAATACTACAAGCCCTCTTTTCAAAACTGGTTGAATGGGTACCATCCTTCTCGCCTCTTGTGTTCCCTACGCTCACCATTTTTTTACTCGTGTTTCACCTGTTTATTGCCTGTTTTATGGCTATGAAATACTGGTGCGATAAGAGGCGGCTCTATCTGATTGCGATCGCCTTTGCCTTTGCCGGTTCGGCACTGCTGATGGTCGGAACGCTGTCCAGCTTTCCAGCGTGGCTTGACCTCTATCAGTTTAACGTCGTTAACTACAACGATGCGATGATCTACTATATGTTCCGCCATCTCTTAATGGCTGTGCTGATGATCGCTTCGGCATTACTCTATCCCACTCGGAATCAGTCCTTTTCCCGTGCGGCCCATATCGCCATCGTCAGCGGTATATTTCTGTTTACCGCCTGCGGCGTACTGTTAGCCTGGATATATTCCAGCCATTCTGCGTTTTTATCCATCGACCTGGTTGATAATGAAACGCGGCAGTTTATGGTTCTGTGGAGCCACTGCATCAATATTTCATTAATTGTTCTCTGGGTTGTAACATTAGCAAGCCTGATGTTTATTACGCGGGTACGTAATCTGTTCTGGGTGGGCGGTAATTTTCTGTGCGTGTGCTATATCGTTACGCTTGTAATGCTGTTAGTGGGCGGACATGCTGAAGATATATCGTGGTATCGCGCCCGGCTATTTGAAACCGTCGCTACGCTGATGATTATTTTTGTTCTGCTTTACGACGTTTTCATGCTGTACCGCGATTCCCATTTAAAATATCAGCAGTCGTATCAGAATTCGATTCGCGATCCGCTCACGCGCCTTTATAACCGCAGCTATTTTTATGAATCGTTAAACCAGGCGCTGGAGATCGCGAAATCCAGCCGGCCCGTTTCGGTTATCGTCAGCGATCTCGATCGCTTCAAGCGCATCAACGATAACTATGGTCACCTTCAGGGAGACAAAGTCCTGCAGTTTGTCGCCAATCTGCTGATGGATTCCGTGCGCCCGCAGGACATCGCGGCGCGAATCGGTGGCGAAGAATTTGTCCTGATGCTGGCAAACACCTCCTCTGAGGCAGCATGTCAGGTGGCGGAACGTATACGGTTAAAGCTAAGCAGCTTTGATAAAGCCAGCAGCGGGGGGCAGTTACCGGAGCCGATTACCATCAGCATGGGGGTATTCACGGCAACCTCATCATCGATAACCGCTGAAACGTGCGTGGAAAGTGCCGACAAGGCGATGTATGAAGCGAAAGAGACCGGCCGTAATCGGGTGGTCGTCTTTAAGTAATTAAAAGGCCTTGCTGCTGCAAGGCCTGGTGTTTGTCAGTCGCGAGACTGCAGCTCATGGATGTTTTGCTCAAGGCGTGCAATCAGGCTGATGAGCATTTCCAGCTCCGCCGGTGAAACCCCTGAAAGGATTTCACCGCGCGTTTTGGTAATTACGGCTTCCATTTCAGTGATGATAGGAGCCGCTTTCTCGGTCAGCTTAATCCGTTTGGCGCGACGATCGCTGGCGCAGGTTTGTCGGGAGATCAGCCCCTTCTCTTCCAGCTGGTCAAGCGTGCGCACCAGCGACGGTTGCTCAATGCCTATCGCTTTAGCCAGTTGAATTTGCGACTGGTCCGGCGGCAGCTGATGAATGTTGTGCAACGTGACCCAATGCGTCTGTGTCAGTTCCAGAGGTTTCAGGCGATGGTCAATCAGAGCACGCCAGACGCGTACCAACCTTGCCAGATCAGAACCTAATGGCGATTCCAATTTCATCTCCTTATAATTAGCTTGCTAAGTTATTATACTGATTTTAGAATAGTGTGCAGCATTTGTATTGGCAAAACAAATGCAATACTGCATTCATCTAACTCAAAAGTATGACTTACACTGAATCGTGATGCTTCTTCATACTCAGACAAGCCAACGCGGCATTCTGTTCACTGCAAAGGATCTCTGCTCGTGACCTTTTTTCATCGCTCAGAGGGTTTACCCCTCCAGGACCTGATCTTCGGTGCGTCAGTCTACTTTCCCCCTCTGTTTAAAGCCGTGCTGGTGGGCTTTATTCTTTGGCTCATCGCGCATCGCCTGCTTCGCGACTGGATGTACTCCGGCGAAATCTGGCATCCCATGCTGATGGATCTCTCCCTGTTTGCCCTCTCCGTGTGCCTGGGCCTTGCTGTTCTGATCGTGTGGTGAATATGCCTCTGAAAACGCTGAAGTACTTTTCCACCCTGTTTGTCCTGGTCCTCGCCCTGGTCGCTGGCTGGTGGTTGTGGAATTTCTATATGCAGTCCCCCTGGACCCGCGACGGTAAAATTCGCGCTGAGCAGGTCAGCATCACCCCGCAGGTGTCAGGAAGCATTACGTCGCTGCTGATTAAGGATAACCAGTACGTTAAAAAGGGAGAGGTGTTATTCCGCATCGACGACACCCCGTACCATATTGCGATTTTGAACGCCCAGGCACAGCTGGCGAAAGCCCAGTCCGATCTGGCAAAGGCCAACAACGAGGCCAACCGCCGCCGTCATCTGTCGAAAAACTACATCTCTGCGGAAGATTTGGATACCGCCAACATCAACGTTAAGGCGATGCAGGCGAGCGTTAACGCGGCAGAGGCGACGCTGAAGCAAGCGCAGTGGGAGCTGACTCAAACCGTGATTACCGCCCCCGTCGACGGATGGGTGACCAACCTCTCCGCCCGCGTGGGGAATTATGCCACCACCGGCCAGCCGATTTTTGCCCTCGTCGACAGCCACTCCTTCTACGTAGTGGGCTATTTCGAAGAGACCAAGCTTCGGCACATCCGTGAAGGCGCACCCGCCGCCATAACGCTTTACAGCGGCTCGCAGAAGTTACGGGGTCACGTTTCCAGCATTGGCCGCGCCATTTACGATCAAAGCGTTGAAACCGATTCCGGGCTGGTGCCGGACATCAAACCGAATGTACCATGGGTGCGCCTGGCTCAACGCGTGCCTGTGCGCGTGGAGTTTGACCATTTACCCGGGGACATCACGCTGGTATCCGGCACCACCTGCACTGTCTCCATCGGAACCCGTTAATGAAGCTGCAGGCGCTCTCCTGGCAAAACACGCCGTGGATGAAAGCGACGCGTCCCCAGTGGCGCTACGCGCTGCGTAACGGCATAGCCATGTGCCTGGCGCTGACCGTCGCCTATTACCTGAACCTGGACGAACCCTACTGGGCGATGACCTCCGCGGCGGTGGTGAGTTTCCCGACCGTTGGCGGAGTGATCAGCAAAAGCCTTGGCCGTATCGCAGGCAGTCTGCTGGGTGCCACCGCGGCGTTAATTATCGCGGGCCACACGCTGAACGATCCGTGGTTGTTCCTGCTGAGCATGGCGGCATGGCTGGGATGCTGTACATGGGCCTGCGCCCATTTCACCAATAACGTCGCCTACGCTTTTCAGCTGGCGGGCTATACGGCCGCCATTATCGCCTTCCCGGTCGTCAACGTGCTCGACACTACCGAGCTGTGGGATATCGCTCAGGCGCGCGTCTGCGAAGTGATTGTCGGGATCCTCTGCGGCGGATTTATGATGATGGTCCTGCCCAGCACCTCCGACGGGACCGCGCTTATCACAGCGCTGAAAACCATGCATACCCGGCTGCTGGAACACGCGAGCCTGCTGTGGCAACCGGATACCAGCGATGACATCCGCCTCGCGCATGAAAAGGTTATCGGGCAGATCCTGACCATGAATCTGTTGCGGATTCAGGCTTTCTGGAGCCATTACCGTTTTCGCCGTCAGAACACCCTGCTTAACTATTTGCTGCACCAGCAGCTGCGCATGACCAGCGCCATCTCCAGCCTGCGCCGGATGCTGCTCAACTGGTCAACGCCGCCGGAAAACACGCGCGCCGTGATCGAAACGCTGCTCGCGGCGCTTGCCCGCCCGGATGCAGATATCTACACCGTTGCGAAGATCATTGCCCCGCTCGCTCCGGTGGATGAATATGATTACCGCCATCGCGCCTTCTGGCAGCGTCTGAATTATTTTTGCCGTCTATACCTGCGCAGCAGCCGTTGGATTAAGGCGGTAGAGAATGCCACCCCGGTCACGGAGTTCACCGTTCCCGGCAGCCCGGCTCTCGCGCGGCACACCGATTATCTGGAAGCGCTGTGGAGCGGTTTTCGCACCTTCTGCGCGCTGATGCTGGTGGGGGCATGGAGCATCACCACGCAGTGGGAGTCCGGTTCGGCGGCCCTGACGCTGGCCGCCATCAGCTGCGTGCTATACTCCGTCGCGGCCTCGCCGTTTAACTCCCTTACGCTGCTGCTGCGAACGCTGGTGTTGCTGTCACTGTTCAGTTTTGTGGTGAAGTTTGGCCTGATGGTACAGATAAGCGATCTCTGGCAGTTTCTGCTGTTCCTGTTTCCGCTGTTAACCACCATGCAGCTACTTAAGCTGCAAATGCCGAAACTGGCGGGCCTCTGGGGACAGCTGATTGTCTTTATGGGCTCGTTTATCTCCGTGACGAATCCGCCGGTTTACGATTACGCCGACTTTCTCAATGACAACCTGGCGAAGATCCTGGGCGTGGGGCTGGCGTGGCTGGCCTTCGCGGTGTTGCGTCCCGGCTCTGACGCGCGCAAAAGCCGCAGGCATATTCGGGAGTTGCGCAGAGGGTTTGTCGACCAACTCAGCCGCAAACCGCATCTGCGTGAAAGCGAGTATGAATCGCTGGTGTATCACCACGTCAGCCAGTTAAATAACAGTCAGGACGCGCTTTCCCGCCGCTGGCTGCTGCGCTGGGGCGTGGTGCTGTTGAACTGTTCACATGTAGTCTGGCAGCTTCGCGCGTGGGAAACGCGTTCCGATCCGCTGTCGCAGGTGCGTGACGTTTGCATTTCCCTGCTGCGCGATGTCATGAGCGAGCGCGGGGTTCAGCAGCGGCCGCTGGAGGCCACGCTTGCTGAACTGCAGCGCATCTGCGATACCCTTGCACGGCATCACCTGCCCGCAGCCCGCGATTTGGCCTCGATTATCTGGCGCCTGCACTGCTCGCTGTCGCAGCTCGAGCAGGCGCCACCGCCGGGCACGATTGGAGATCAGATTACGCCGCAGGCATAGCGTGCCCCACCGCCGCCAAGCGGTTTAGGCTGATCGGACATGTTATCCCCGCCCACATGGATCATCAGCGCTTTGCCTTTGACCTCATCCAGCTTTTTAAGCCGCGGGGCCACGACCGGATCCGTGGCTTTACCGTCATTGTTTACCACCAGCACCGGCAAGTCGCCCAGGTGCCCCATTCCGTCAGGCCCTTCATGTTTACCTGAGTTCTGCGGGTCGAGGTGGCCCCCTGCTGCTTCCGCCGCCGACGGTTTACCCTCTTTCATTGCTGGCTGACAGCTCCCTTTGGCATGAACGTGAAAGCCGTGTTCGCCCGGCGGGAGTGCTTTAAGATCGGGTGCGAATTCCAGCCCTTTATCGGTCTCAGTGATTTTCACCGTCCCGATTGACTGACCCACCCCCTGTGAGGTGACGAGATTCATTTCTACTTCGTCGCTGGCTGCCTGCGCCCCTGCGCAAACAACCAGCGCGACCATTGCCAGAGCAAAACGCTTCATAATGACCTCCGCGGGTTATTTTTTGCCCCTTAAGTGTATACCAGGGGCACAGATTTCACCGGAAAGTCACCTTCTGGCGGTTTATGGCACGTCGTAACCCAGCGCGGCCTTGCGGATGCGGAACCACTGCTGGCGGGTCATCTGCAGCTCTTCGGCGGCCAGAGCGGAACGGACGCGTTCAATTTTTCCGGAGCCAATAATCGGCAGCGGTTTTGACGGGAGACGCAGGATCCAGGCATAAACCACCTGTTCGATACTCTCCGCGTTCAGCTCGCGGGCGATGGTTTCCAGCTCATTGCGCAGCGGCTGGAACGCCTCGTCATTAAACAGGCGTCCACCGCCCAGGCAGGACCAGGCCATCGGGCGAATGCGCAACTGCTGCAGCTGATCGAGCGTACCGTCCAGCAGCAGCGGCTGGTGTACCGGGGAGATCTCAACCTGGTTAGTGGCCAGGGTAAACGGCAGACGAGACTGAAGCAGCGCAAACTGGGCCGGGGTAAAGTTGGAGACGCCGAAGTGTCGCACTTTCCCGCTCTGATGCAGGCTCAGGAAGGCTTCCGCCACCTCATCGGCATCCATCAACGGGTCAGGACGGTGAATCAGCAGCAGGTCGATACGATCGGTTGCCAGATTGACCAGAGACTGCTCGGCGCTCTTGATGATATGCGCGCTGTCGGTGATGTAATGACCGAGGGCATGTTCAGGTTTGGCCGTGGTGGCAATACCACATTTTGTGACGATCTCCATGCGATCGCGCAGCGCCGGAACCAGCTTGAGCGCCTCGCCAAAGGCGGCCTCGCACTGATAGCCTCCGTAAATATCCGCATGATCGACCGTGGTGATGCCTAAATCGAGGTGCTCTTCAATAAAGCTTGCCAGCTGGAGGGGGGACATATTCCAGTCCATCAGGCGCCAGTAGCCCATCACAAAACGGGAGAATTCTGGCCCCTGGGGGGCAAGGGTAATTCGCTGAACCATAACATTTTCCTCAAGGACGTGATGTCATGAGTATACGCAATTACCGCATTAAAATAGTGAAGGTTGCTGGGGTTCTTCGGCCTCGCTGGCTTTGTTTGCGCGGATTTTGCGCAGAAGTCGCTGCCGGCAGAGGCGGAGCACCTCCTGCTTTTGCGTGTCGCTGAAGTTTTGCCAGTTAAAACGCTCGTCACGGGTACGCATGCACCCGCGGCAATAACCGCGCTCATCTACCTGACAAATCCCCCGGCACGGGCTCTGGATGGGGAAAAACTCCAGTTGCTCTGCCACACTCACCTCCGGTTAACCACTCTCACCTACAGTGAAGACGCTAACAGCGCCGCGTGCAAGGGCTTTACCACAGTTTTATGGCATTAAGGTTTCACTAATCTTCACTCTCTATACTCGCCACATCAATACAATGACAGGTTTTGCGATCGATGTGGTTAAGTAAAAAGTTACAGTGTAACGACATTAAATTCACTCTGGGCTGTGCACTCTTCTTTACGCTGCTAAACGGGCTGTTTATCCAGCGCAGCTGGGCCATTATTGCCCCTGCTCATCTACACGACATTCTCTTTGCCGCGTCCGTACCGGTGGTGCTGTTTTGTGGCTGGGTGATTGTTTTTAGCCTGCTCAATATTCCGTATATCCGCAAGCCACTGCTGATCGTCTTAACTGTCGGGTGCGCTGCGGCAACTTATTTTATGTTTACCTACGGCGCGGTCATCGATCAAAACATGATTGTGAACGTGTTCGAAACTAACTCCCAGGAAGCCACCGCCCTGGTGACCCCGCAGATGATTCTGTGGATTGTCATAGCCGGTCTTGTTCCATCCCTGGTGCTGGCGCTGACCCGTATTCGTACCGGAAAATGGTGGTACGCCCTGCTGACGCGCGTTGCTGCGATGCTCGGTGCCCTGCTGGTGATTATTCTAATCGCCGCTGTGTTTTATAAAGATTACGCCTCGCTGTTCCGCAATAATAAAAGCATCGTCAAAATGGTCACCCCGGCGAACTACGTCAGCGCCGTGGTGAAATACAGCAAAATGCGCTGGTTTGCCGGCGATCAAACGCTGGTGCGGATTGGCGAAGATGCGCACAAAGGCGCGCTGATTTCGGGTCAGCATAAGAAAACCGTTCTGGTGCTGGTCATCGGCGAAGCGTCGCGCGCGGCGAACTACTCCCTGAATGGCTACGGGCGTGAAACCAACCCCGAACTGAAAAAGCAGGATGTGATCAACTTCCCCCAGGCCTCGTCGTGCGGCACTGAAACCGCCGTATCCGTTCCCTGCATGTTCTCCGGTATGACGCGCAGCAAATACGATGCCGACCTGGCGCACCATCAGGAAGGGCTGCTCGACGTGCTCAAGCATGCGGGTTTCAACCTCCTGTGGCGCGACAACGACGGTGGCTGTAAAGGCGCGTGCGATCGTATTCCCCATACCGACATGACGCAGTGGAAGCTGGATCAGTTCTGCAAAGACCAATCCTGTATTGATGACGTGAACTTCTACCGCCTGGACAACGTGCTGGACGGTCTGAAGCAGGACACGGTGCTGGTTATCCACCTGATGGGCAGCCACGGCCCGGCGTACTATCGCCGTTACCCGGATAATTTCCGTAAATTCACCCCTACCTGCGATACCAACGAAATTCAGGATTGCGATCATCAGGCGCTGATGAACACCTATGACAATACCATTCTGTATACCGACAGCATGGTCAGCAAAACCATTGACGCGCTGAAAGCCCGTCAGGCGAACATGAACACCGCGCTGATTTATCTCTCCGATCACGGGGAATCGCTCGGTGAGAGCGGTATTTATCTGCACGGCACGCCGTACATGCTGGCGCCGGAGCAGCAAACGCACATTCCGTTTATGTTCTGGCTGTCCCCGGACTATGCGAAAAACTTTGGCATCAACGAGCAGTGTTTACGCGACCACGCAGCAAAAAATGCGGTTTCGCAGGACAATTTGTTCTCGACGGTGCTGGGCATGATGGACGTTAAATCAAGCGTTTATCAGCAACAGCTGGACATTCTGAACGCGTGTCGCCAGTAACAGAGCTTGCATTAGACCGAACGGTCTATTAGAGTGAATCCATGAGCAGAAATACTGAACACGATACCCGCGAACATCTCCTGGCGACCGGCGAGCGGCTGTGCATGCACCGCGGCTTTACCGGTATGGGGCTGAGCGAGCTATTAAAAACCGCTGAGGTACCGAAAGGGTCGTTCTATCACTACTTCCGGTCCAAAGAGGCCTTTGGCGTGGCGATGCTGGAGCGGCACTATGCTGCCTACCACCAGCGCCTCGCGACCCACTTCGCCACGGGGAAAGGTAACTATCGGGATCGTGTTCTGAACTACTATCAGGAAACGCTGAACCAGTTCTGTCAGCAGGGCATTATCAGCGGATGCCTGACGGTTAAACTCTCTGCCGAAGTGTGCGATCTCTCAGAAGATATGCGCACGGCAATGGATAAAGGCGCCAGCGGCGTTATCGCCCTGCTGGCGCAGGCGCTGGCGAAGGGGCGCGAAGAAAATACGCTCGCCTTCCCCGGCGATCCCTTAACGCAGGCTCAGGTACTCTACTCTCTCTGGTTAGGGGCCAACCTGCAGGCTAAAATTTCTCGCAGTGCCGTGCCGCTCGAAAGCTCGCTGGCGCATGTGAAAAGTACGATTACTGCGCCTGGCGCTTAGCAGGCGTTTTTATTTCCATTATTACTAGTCGACTGGTCTACTCAGGAGTCTTTATGTCAGCTGAAAAATTATTTACCCCTTTAAAAGTGGGTGCCGTCACCGCGCCAAACCGCGTGTTTATGGCTCCGCTTACCCGTCTGCGCAGCATTGAGCCGGGTGACATCCCAACCCCACTGATGGGTGAATACTATCGTCAGCGCGCCAGCTCTGGCCTGATTATCACCGAAGCCACGCAGATTTCTGCTCAGGCCAAGGGATATGCGGGTGCACCGGGGCTGCACAGCCCGGAGCAGATCGCCGCATGGCAGAAAATCACCGCGGGTGTTCACGCTGAAGAGGGTCGCATTGCGGTCCAGCTGTGGCATACCGGTCGTATCTCCCACAGCAGCATTCAGCCTGGCGGTCAGGCACCGGTTTCAGCCTCTGCCCTGAATGCGAATACCCGTACCTCGCTGCGCGATGAAAACGGCAACGCGATCCGCGTCGATACCTCTACGCCACGCGCGCTTGAGCTGGACGAGATCCCGGGTATCGTGAACGATTTCCGCCAGGCCGTAGCCAACGCCCGTGAAGCCGGTTTTGACCTGGTTGAGCTGCACTCCGCGCACGGTTACCTGCTGCACCAGTTCCTGTCACCGTCGTCTAACCATCGCACCGACCAGTACGGCGGCAGTGTCGAAAACCGCGCTCGCCTGGTGCTGGAAGTGGTTGACGCCGTCTGCCAGGAGTGGAGCCCGGAACGTATCGGGATCCGCGTCTCCCCAATCGGTTCTTTCCAGAACGTCGACAACGGTCCGAACGAAGAAGCCGATGCCCTGTACCTGATCGAAGAACTGGCTAAACGTGGCATCGCTTATCTGCACATGTCCGAGCCGGACTGGGCTGGCGGCAAGCCTTACACGGAAGCCTTCCGTCAGAAAGTGCGCGAGCGCTTCCACGGGGTGATCATCGGTGCGGGTGCTTATACCCCAGAGAAAGCCGAAGACCTGATTAATAAAGGGCTGATCGACGCCGTGGCATTTGGCCGCGACTATATTGCCAACCCGGATCTGGTAGCCCGTCTGCAGCAGAAAGCGGCCCTGAACCCGCAGCGTCCTGAGAGCTTCTACGGCGGCGGCGCGGAAGGCTACACCGACTATCCTTCTCTGTAATCTCGCCATTGTTCATTGATAGCGGCGACACTTCGCCGCTATACTAAAACATCGTTTCTGTTCAAAAAAATAGTCTATTCCATTGGTTAATGAGGAAATTATGCGCCTACTTCACACCATGCTGCGCGTTGGCGACCTGCAACGTTCGATCGATTTCTACACTAACGTCCTGGGCATGAAGCTGCTGCGCACCAGCGAAAACCCGGAATACAAATACTCGCTGGCGTTCGTGGGTTACGGACCGGAAACGGATGAAGCTGTCATTGAGCTGACCTACAACTGGGGCGTGGACAGCTATGAGCTGGGTACCGCCTATGGCCATATCGCGCTGGAAGTGGACAACGCGGCCGAAGCGTGCGAACGCATTCGCAAAAATGGCGGTAACGTCACGCGCGAAGCAGGCCCGGTAAAAGGCGGCACCACCGTGATTGCGTTTGTTGAAGATCCGGACGGTTACAAGATCGAGCTGATTGAAGCCAAAGACGCGGGTCGCGGTCTGGGCAACTGATCCCTCAGGGCGCAATATGCGCCCGTAGTTTTACTGCATCCCCCCGCAAAATTTGCCATAATGCGCTCTGCTTTTTCCCTGGTAAGAGACCCTGATGTCCGATAACGCTCAATTTAGCGGTCTGTGCGACCGTTTTCGTGGTTTTTATCCCGTTGTCATTGATGTAGAAACAGCCGGATTTAACGCTAAAACCGATGCGCTGCTTGAAATTGCCGCCATCACGCTGAAGATGGATGAACAGGGCTGGCTTACACCGGACACCACGCTGCATTTCCACGTTGAACCTTTCGAAGGGGCAAACTTACAGCCGGAGGCGCTGGCGTTTAACGGTATCGATCCGCATAACCCGCTGCGCGGTGCAGTCAGCGAATATGATGCGCTGCACGCCATTTTTAAAATGGTGCGTAAAGGCATGAAAGAGAGCAACTGCAGCCGCGCCATCATGGTGGCCCATAACGCCACCTTCGATCACAGCTTTACCATGGCTGCAGCCGAGCGCGCGTCGCTCAAGCGCAACCCTTTCCACCCGTTTGTGACCTTCGACACCGCCGCGCTGAGCGGCCTGGCGCTGGGACAAACGGTGTTATCAAAGGCCTGCATTACGGCGGGTATACCGTTTGACGGCACCCAGGCACACTCCGCCTTATACGACACGGAGCGCACCGCAGAGCTGTTCTGTGAGATCGTCAACCGCTGGAAGCGTCTGGGCGGTTGGCCGCTGCCGATGGGCGACAGTGAAGAATAAAAAAAAGCGACCTTATCAGGTCGCTTTTTTATTAACGCAGAAAATTACTCAGCGTCTGGCTCTTCGGTTTTGTACTTCGCCGCCGTCTCTTTGATCAGCTGCTGCAGTTCGCCGCGCTGGTACATCTCAATCAGGATATCGCAGCCGCCAACCAGTTCGCCGTCAACCCACAGCTGCGGGAAAGTCGGCCAGTTAGCGTATTTTGGCAGCTCTGCGCGGATGTCCGGGTTCTGCAGGATATCAACGTAAGCAAAACGCTCACCACAGGCTGACAGCGCCTGAACCGCTTGCGCGGAAAAGCCGCAGCTTGGCAGCTTCGGAGAACCTTTCATATACAGCAGAATCGGGTTTTCAGCGATCTGGCGCTGGATTTTTTCAATAGTGGTGCTCATGTCTTGCTTCCTTTAACTTCTGTTACGGCAATAGTCTGACATTGTAGCGGGTCAGGCTGGCATCGGAAAATAACATTTTCGTCACGTTTATATATTTTACCGCGACTCTACAAAAGTTGCATTGCAAATGGTGTTTACCCCTGCGACCGTCAGGGTTTTGCTCAGGGAGTGAACAATTGTGCGGCAGAACGATGATTTTTTTTGCACTTGCTAACGAAACAGGTTTTTAGATTGAAAAATGCTATTAACTTCTCGGGTTTTTATGGATTAGAATCGACGGGCTTTGTAAATCACACGCGGGTATTATTGATGACCTGCATATATCAGGGGACTGCCCAGTGGCGCGGATAACTAAAATCTCGATCACGCTCTGTGCTTTACTGTTTACTTCACTCACTTTCACGCCAGCGGCAAACGCCTCTCAGCAGGCGCGGCAATCTGCTGTACAAAAAAGCCATCTGGTAAAAGCCACAGAACGTAAGAAAAAAACCACCACAAAGAACGTCAAGAAAAAAACCACCGCTCAGACTAAACAGACCGCTTCCAGCAAGACGAAAACAAAATCTTCCCGCACTACCCGCACCGCCAAAAATAAAGCTTCGCTGACCGCCGCTAACCTCGTTACAGAAAAATGCATTACCCGTAAAGGGCATAAAGCAAAATGCACGAAGGTGACGAAACTGGCGGATGTGCATAAAGTGCGTGTGCAAAAAGCGCAAAAAACCGCGATGAATAAGCTGATGGGACAGATTGGCAAACCTTATCGCTGGGGCGGCAGCTCGCCGCGTACCGGTTTCGACTGCAGCGGCCTCGTCTATTACGCCTATAAAGATCTGGTTAAATTCCGCATTCCGCGTACCGCCAACGAGATGTATCACCTGCGCGATGCGTCACCGGTTAACCGCGCGGAGCTGGAAAACGGCGATTTGGTCTTCTTCCGTACCCAGGGTCGCGGCACGGCTGACCACGTCGGCGTCTACGTCGGCAACGGGAAATTCATCCAGTCACCGCGCAGCGGCCAGGATATTCAGATCACCTCGCTCAGTGAAGACTACTGGATGCGCCACTACGTCGGCGCGCGTCGCGTGATGACGCCAAAAACCATTCGCTAATCCCTGCCCTGCCACATCCGTGGCAGGGTAAGTTCCTCTTTTGCATACCCTTTCAATTTGCTATCCTGTCCCTGTTGTCTGTGTGGTTATTGGCAACGCAAAATACAATAAGGAGAGAAGCAATGTCGTTCGAATTACCTGCACTACCGTATGCAAAAGACGCCCTGGCACCGCACATTTCAGCGGAAACCCTGGAATATCATTACGGCAAACATCACCAGACGTACGTCACCAACCTGAACAACCTGATCAAGGGCACCGATTTCGAAGGCAAAACGCTGGAAGAGATCGTTCGCAGCTCAGAGGGTGGCGTTTTTAACAACGCGGCTCAGGTGTGGAACCACACCTTCTACTGGCACTGCCTGGCACCCAATGCCGGTGGCGAACCTGCCGGTGAGCTGGCGGCCGCGATTAACGCCGCTTTTGGCAGCTTCGCCGAGTTTAAGACGAAGTTTACCGATGCAGCCATCAAGAACTTCGGTTCTGGCTGGACGTGGCTGGTAAAAGAGGCGGATGGCAAACTGGCTATCGTGTCCACGTCTAACGCGGGCACCCCGCTGACCACCAGCGCTACGCCGCTGATGACCGTGGACGTGTGGGAACACGCTTACTACATTGATTACCGCAACGCGCGCCCGAACTACCTGGAACACTTCTGGGCGCTGGTTAACTGGGAATTTGTCGCGAAGAATTTCGCCGCGTAAAAGACACGCAGAAGGGTGCGCCCTTCTGCGTTTTTGCTTATTCCGCCGTGCAAACGGCTTCAGGCTGTTTACGGCCGGACATCATTACCAGCAGCAGGCCGAGCGCGGCAATAATGGCCCCCATCACCGGCACAAAACTGTACCCCAGACCACCTGAAATCACTGCGCCTCCGGCGGCTGCGCCCAGCGCATTGCCGAGATTGAACGCCCCGATATTCACGGAAGACGAGAGGCCCGGCGCCTCATGGGCGACACGCATCACGCGCATCTGCAGCGGCGGCACCACGGCAAAGGTTGCGGCCCCCCAGACGACCATCGCAATCGCCGCTCCGAACTCATTACGCGCCAGCCACGGGATAGCAACCATAATGACAATCAGCAGGGTTAAGAAGCCTTTCAGCGTCCCGCTCACGGAACGGTCAGCAAATTTCCCGCCGAGATAGTTGCCGATCGAGAAGCCGACGCCAATCAGCACCAGCATCGCGGTAACGAAAAGAGGCGGTGCGTGGGTGATATCGTGCAGCACCGGTGAAATATAGGTGTAGAGGGTAAACATCGCCCCTGCCCCCAGCACCGTGGTGAGCAGCGCGGAGAGCACCTGCGGGCGCATCAGCACCGCCAGCTCTTTACGCACTTCCGGACGTTCTCCTGCACTGCCTTTCGGCAGAGAGAAGAACAACGCCACCATTGCGACCACGCCCAGCCCGGCCGTCGCCAGGAAGGACATACGCCAGCCGATCGCTTCCCCCAGCCAGGTTGCCGCCGGCACCCCGCCAATGTTGGCAATCGTCAGCCCCATAAACATGGTCGCTACAGCGCTTGCCTGCTTGTGTTTTGGCACTACGCTTGCGGCCACGACCGAGCCCAGCCCAAAGAACGCGCCGTGGTTCAGGCTGGTCAGAATGCGCGACAGCATCAGGGTAGTGTAGTCCGGCGAAATGGCCGAAAGCACGTTGCCCAGAGTGAAAATCGCCATCAGGAAAATCAGCGCATTGCGGCGCGCCCGGTGAGAAAGCAGAAGCGTCATCAGCGGCGCCCCCACCATCACGCCGATGGCGTAGGCGCTGATTAACATGCCTGCCGCAGGGATCGAGACGTCTACGCCCCGGGCAATAACAGGCAGTAACCCCATCGGGGAGAATTCAGTGGTGCCAATCCCAAAAGCGCCAATCGCCAGGGCCAGCAGGGGAAAATTGATTTTCATGCGTCAACTCCGGATGCCGTGTCATGTGGTGACACAGAACAAAGAAGCGGAAAGCATGACATCAATCACAAAAAATGAGAAGTTAACAAAATGGCAAAAGATTTTTGCCAGAGAAGTAACAATCGCGGCGATGGGGAGGGAGAAGGCTCTCCCTCCGCGTAAATCAGTGCAGTGCAGCCGTCAGACCGGCCGCGACAATCAGAGCCAGCACAACAACGGTGGTGAACAGCGAAAACTTCAGATCGGAACTCATCAATTTTTCTCCTTTTAATCCCCCCACGAAAAGTGAGCTTGCTCATTTTTGCACAGATTCCGTCAAAAATCTTCCTGGATTTATACTGATAACCACTTTACCTCTTCCCCTTTTCATCAAGATAGGCCAAAATTCCACGCTAAATTTATTAGCGTACCGGCCATTGACCCCCTCCTGACGTCCCGTGTCGTTTTCCTGGCGTGCCGCAATCCAAAATTGCGTGATAAGGGTGAGAGAAGGCAAACGTTTACCTTCAAGTTTTTCAGGAGCTTAGGATATGGTCTGGAGTGACATTTAATGGCAACAATTAAAGACGTAGCAAAACGCGCAAACGTTTCCACTACAACCGTATCACATGTAATTAACAAAACCCGCTTCGTGGCGGAAGAGACGCGCAACGCGGTCTGGGCAGCAATCAAAGAGCTGCACTATTCGCCAAGCGCGGTTGCGCGCAGCCTCAAGGTCAATCACACCAAGTCCATTGGATTGCTGGCGACCAGCAGTGAAGCGGCCTATTTTGCCGAGATCATTGAAGCGGTGGAGAAAAACTGCTTCCAGAAAGGCTATACCCTGATTCTCGGCAACGCATGGAACAGCATTGAAAAACAGCGCGCCTACCTGTCGATGATGGCGCAAAAGCGCGTGGATGGCCTGCTGGTAATGTGTTCCGAGTACCCGGAATCCGTGCTGTCGATGCTGGAAGAGTATCGCCATATTCCGATGGTGGTGATGGACTGGGGCGAAGCGCGCGCGGATTTCACCGATTCGGTTATCGATAACGCCTTTGAGGGCGGCTATATGGCCGGCCGTTATCTGATTGAGCGCGGCCATCGCGAGATTGGCGTGATCCCGGGTCCGCTGGAGCGCAACACCGGCGCGGGCCGTCTGGCCGGCTTTATGAAAGCGATGGAAGAAGCGCTGATTACCGTGCCGGAAAACTGGATCGTGCAGGGCGACTTTGAGCCGGAATCAGGCTACCGCGCGATGCAGCAGATCGTCTCCCAGCCGCACCGCCCGACCGCCGTCTTCTGCGGGGGGGACATCATGGCGATGGGCGCCCTCTGTGCGGCCGACGAGCTGGGTCTGCGCGTCCCGCAGGACATCTCCGTGATCGGGTATGACAACGTGCGCAACGCGCGCTTCTTCACGCCAGCGTTGACCACCATTCACCAGCCGAAAGATTCGCTGGGTGAAACCGCCTTCAATATGCTGCTGGACAGGATCGTCAACAAACGTGAAGAGTCGCAGTCCATTGAAGTTCACCCTCGCCTTATCGAACGCCGTTCCGTTGCGGATGGCCCGTTCCGCGACTACCGTCGTTAATCTCATTGCGGAGCCAGCCAGGCTGGCTCCCTCAGCCACTCCCGGTTAAGCGTTTCGCTGTCCCCCAGATAATCCAGAAGCCAGGCCATCGCCGGCGAAACATCATTTTGTTGCCAGGTGAGGCAGCAGGCCGCATCCGGGAACGGATTCTCCAGGGCCAGCTCAACCCACTCACCGGTGTCGATTCGCGGTCGCGCAAAATGAACGGGTACCATCGCGACGCAGAGCCCGGCGCTGAGGCACGTCGCCGACGATTCCCAGTCAGGGGCCACCACCCGCCGCTGGTTGTCCAAAAGCCAGGTGATACGCTTGGGCAGCGAGCGGGAGGTATCCTCCAGCACCAGCGACGGCCAGCCGCGCAGCGTATCATCGCTCAGCGGCCCTTCCATCTTCGCCAGCGGATGATCGCTTGCCACCACGCATTTCCAGCTCAGCATCCCCATATCACGAAAGGCGTAACGCCCCCCGACCGGGATCGCCTGCGTGGCCCCAATGGCCATCTCTGCCCTGCCGTCCGCCAGCGCATCCCAGACGCCGTTGAACACCTCCTGCGAAACCCGCAGTTCGACGTCAGAAAAATGACGGTAGAAATCGACAATCATCTGCCGGGTGCGCTCGGGCTTAACGATGTTATCCACCGCAATGGAAAGGTGTCCCCGCCAGCCGTTCGCGATCTGCTGGCACTGCTCGCGGGTGATCTGCATTTTTTTGATAACAGAACGCCCTTCCTTCAAAAACCACGCCCCAGCAGGCGTTAATTCCACATCACGATGCCGCCGTTCAAACAGCGGTACCGCCAGCCACTCCTCAAGCTGACGTACGGTATAGCTGATAGCCGAAGGGACGCGGTGCAGCTCCTGCGCCGCCCCGCTAAAGCTGCCGTTACGTGCGACAGCATCGACCACTTCAAGAGAATAATCTGACCACATTTTCTGCCTGCAAAAAATTTGAATGCACCCGCCAAATATTAGCGTTTCACAAGCGGCTTTGCACTCCCTACACTCAGCGCCAACGTATACCTGCCTCCTCAGGAGAATAAAACAGTGCAACCCAGGAAAGGTTTTTTAGTCTGGCTCGGCGGCTTAAGCGTGCTGGGCTTTTTGGCCACCGATATGTACCTGCCGGCTTTCGCCGCCATGCAGGAAGATTTGCAAACCCCTGCTGCCGCCATCAGCGCCAGCCTGAGCCTGTTCCTTGCCGGTTTTGCCTTCGCGCAGCTGCTCTGGGGACCGCTTTCGGATCGCTTCGGCCGTAAACCGGTACTGCTGCTGGGTCTGGCCATTTTTGCCGTGGGCTGCCTGGGAATGCTATGGGTGCGCGATGCCACCTGGCTGCTGGTACTGCGGTTTGTTCAGGCGGTCGGCGTCTGTGCCGCTGCCGTGACCTGGCAGGCGCTGGTCACCGACTACTACCCGGCAAACCGCACCAACCGTATTTTCGCCACCATTATGCCGCTGGTAGGGCTTTCACCTGCCCTTGCTCCGCTGCTGGGTAGTTGGATCCTCGCGCACTTTGACTGGCAGGCCATCTTTGCCACGCTGTTTGCCATCACGCTGGTGCTGATGCTGCCGGCATTCGCCCTCAAGCCCGCGCATAAAAAAGAGGTGCACGCAGACGCGAAGCCGATCACCTTCACCTCCCTGCTCAGCACCAAAGCGTATCGCGGCAACGTTCTGATCTATGCCGCCTGCTCGGCAAGCTTCTTCGCGTGGCTCACCGGTTCGCCGTTCATTCTGCACGATATAGGCTACAGCCCTGCAGCCATCGGCCTGAGCTATGTTCCACAGACTATCGCGTTCCTGGTGGGCGGGTATGGCTGCCGCGCGGCGCTGCAAAAGTGGGAAGGTCAGCAGATGCTGCCATGGCTGCTGGTGCTGTATGCGCTGAGCGTCATCGGGACCTGGGCCGTTGGCTTTATTCCGGGTGCCGGTCTGGCCGAAATTTTGATTCCATTCTGCGTGATGGCCGTCGCGAACGGGGCGATCTACCCTATCGTGGTGGCGCAGGCGCTGCGTCCGTTCCCGCAGGCGACAGGCCGCGCGGCCGCGCTGCAGAACACCCTGCAACTGGGGCTGTGCTTCCTGGCAAGTCTGGTAGTCTCAGCGCTGATTGCCACGCCGCTGCTGACGACAACCAGCGTAATGCTGGCTACCGTTGCGCTGGCCGTCATAGGCTATCGCATGCAGGCTGCCGCGCAGGATGAGAGTACGCAGGTTGAAACCTCGCACGCCTGATCGCACCAGGAACTATGTTAATTTTCAGTGATTAGGTTGCTAAGAATTTTCTATTGAATCACCAAATTTTGAGGCCTATACTAAATTTGGTTCGATTAAATACGATAAATATTAAGTGTTAACGGGAGCCGGAGTGCTCCCGTTTTACCATGGAAGGCATTTCGGCAAGGGTTATCTCCCTTCCTCTGTTCTACGTCGGATACTAGCCTCGCGGTATTTACCGTGAGATTTCTCACAAACCAAAAAAAGCGTCTACGCTGTTTTAAGGTTCTGATCACAGTAGGGTGATGGAGAAGCTATGAGTTCATCGTGTATAGAAGAAGTCAGCGTTCCGGACGATAACTGGTCCCGGATCGTCAGTGAACTGTTAGGTCGGGCAGGCATCACTATCAATGGATCATCGCCATCCGATCCTCAGGTTAAACATCCCGATTTTTATAAACGCGTGTTGCGGGAGGGATCGTTAGGTCTGGGAGAAAGCTATATGGACGGCTGGTGGGAGTGCGAACGGCTGGATACCTTTTTCGCCAGCGTGCTGCGTGCCGGTCTGGAAAAACAGCTCCCTCGCAATCTGAAAGACACCCTGCGTGTCGCCTCTGCCCGCCTGTTTAATCTGCAAAGTAAAAAACGTGCGTGGATCGTCGGCAAAGAGCATTACGATCTCGGCAACGATCTGTTCAGCCGCATGCTGGACCCCTTCATGCAATACTCCTGCGCCTACTGGAAAGAGGCGTCGACGCTTGAAGAGGCTCAGCAGGCCAAGCTGCGCCTGATTAGCGAGAAATTGCAGCTACAGCCCGGCATGCGCGTGCTGGATATCGGCTGCGGCTGGGGCGGACTGGCGTATTTTATGGCGAAGCACTACGGCGTCAGCGTGGTCGGCGTGACGATCTCAGCAGAACAGCAAAAAATGGCGCGAGAGCGCTGTCAGGATCTTGATGTGGATATTCGGCTGCAGGACTACCGTGACCTGAATGAGCAGTTTGACCGGATCGTTTCCGTCGGCATGTTCGAGCACGTGGGGCCAAAAAACTACGACACCTACTTTGAGGTGGTGGACCGTAATCTGAAACCGGACGGCATCTTCCTGCTGCATACCATCGGCTCGAAGCGGACCGACAATAACGTCGACCCGTGGATCAACAAATACATCTTTCCGAATGGCTGTTTACCGTCCGTTCGCCAGATTGCCAACGCCAGCGAATCCCATTTCGTCATGGAAGACTGGCATAACTTCGGCGCGGATTACGACACCACGTTAATGGCCTGGCATGCGCGTTTTCAGGAAGCCTGGCCTGAAATTGCGGACAACTATTCTGAACGATTCAAGCGGATGTTTAGCTATTATCTGAATGCCTGCGCGGGGGCGTTTCGCGCGCGCGATATTCAGCTCTGGCAGGTTGTTTTCAGCCGAGGGATTGAACACGGCTTGCGGGTCGCACGCTAGAAAAATACCCCCGGCAAGCCGGGGGTATTTTTTATTCTTCTTCTACAGCTTTAATTATTGCGGCTTCTTTTGCGGCCAGCACGCGCTCAACGGTATCTACAACCGCCTGGGTTTGCGGATCGATTTCGATATTCACGCGATGCCCCAGTTTTTTCGAACCCAGCGTGGTGCGCTGCAGCGTCTCGGGAATTAAATGCACGCAAAAACGCGTCGGAGTAACTTCTCCTACCGTCAGACTAATCCCATCAATGCCAATAAACCCTTTATAGAGGATGTATTTCATTAATGACGGGTCCTGCACTTTAAACCAGATTTGACGGTTATTTTCTGATGTAACGATTTTCGCCACTTCGGCGGTGGTCATGATGTGCCCGGACATCAGGTGGCCGCCAATCTCGTCGCTGAACTTCGCCGCGCGCTCAACGTTGACGGTGTCCCCCACCACCAGCTCGCCCAGGTTGGTAATACGCAGCGTCTCTTTCATTAAATCAAAGCTAATCTGGTTGCCATTAATTTCGGTGACGGTCAGGCAGCAGCCGTTATGGGCAACCGAGGCGCCGGTTTCGATGCCGTCGAGCATATATTCCGGCAGCTCTACAACATGCGTACGAAAATTAGGTTTTTCATCAATGGACACCACTTTGGCGGTGCCCTGCACAATACCAGTAAACATGCTTACAACTCCTGTTTTTTCCGGACGGTGGTAACACCGTTTAATCCCACCACAATAACAGTTGGAAAAACAGGTTGCCAGCGGAGCGCATTTTCTGGCGATTTTTTCACTAGATAAATAGCTAAAGCCCGCTACAATAGCTGGCACCCCCCTGCATTTTCTTCTTGCTGCCAGTTACGGCGGCTTTTTTGTCTCTCATATAACTACAAAATAAAGGTGTTCACGTGCAGAAGTACATGAATGAAGCGCGCCAGTTATTGGCACTGGCTATACCAGTGATCGTCGCGCAAGTGGCCCAGACCGCAATGGGATTTGTGGATACGGTAATGGCAGGTGGCTACAGCGCCACCGATATGGCGGCCGTTGCCATCGGCACGTCAATCTGGCTTCCGGCCATCCTGTTCGGCCACGGTCTGCTGCTCGCGCTCACGCCGGTTATCGCTCAGCTCAATGGCTCGGGTCGTCGCGAGCGTATTGCCCATCAGGTCCGCCAGGGTTTCTGGCTGGCAGGGTTTGTCTCCGTGCTGATTATGGTCGTGCTCTGGAACGCGGGCCATATCATTCGCGCCATGCACAATATTGACCCGGCGCTGGCAGACAAAGCCGTGGGCTATCTGCGCGCCCTGCTCTGGGGAGCGCCTGGTTACCTCTTTTTCCAGGTAGCACGTAACCAGTGTGAAGGGCTGGCGAAAACCAAGCCCGGCATGGTGATGGGCTTTATCGGCCTGCTGGTAAATATTCCGGTGAACTATGTCTTTATTTACGGTCATTTCGGCATGCCGGAGCTGGGCGGCGTCGGCTGCGGCGTGGCGACGGCGGCCGTTTACTGGGTAATGTTCTTCAGTATGATCGCCTATGTGAAACACGCCCGTTCAATGCGCGATATTCGCAACGCAAAGAGCTTCAGCACGCCGGACTGGAGCATCATGACGCGTCTGGTACAGCTAGGCTTGCCGATTGCACTGGCCCTGTTCTTTGAGGTGACGCTCTTTGCCGTGGTCGCCCTGCTGGTCTCCCCGCTGGGGATTGTTAACGTGGCCGGGCACCAGATTGCCCTCAACTTCAGCTCTCTGATGTTCGTCCTGCCGATGTCGCTGGCGGCGGCGGTGACGATTCGCGTTGGCTTCCGCCTGGGCCAGGGCTCGACGCTGGATGCGCAAACGGCCGCGCGTACCGGGCTGGGCGTCGGCGTCTGTATGGCCATCTGTACGGCGCTGTTCACGGTGGCACTGCGTGAGCAGATCGCCCTGCTCTACAATGACAACCCGGACGTGGTGACGCTGGCCTCACACCTGATGCTGCTGGCTGCGGTGTATCAGATTTCTGACTCCATCCAGGTGATTGGCAGCGGCGTATTGCGCGGATATAAAGACACGCGTTCGATCTTCTTTATTACCTTTATCGCCTACTGGGTGCTGGGTCTGCCGGCTGGCTACGTGTTGGCGCTGACCGATCTGGTCGTTGATCGCATGGGGCCAGCCGGATTCTGGATGGGCTTTATCATCGGACTCACATCGGCGGCGATCATGATGATGCTGCGCATGCGCTTCCTGCAGCGCCAGCCGTCAACGATGATTTTGCAGCGCGCTGCACGTTAACTACGCAGTAGCCGCCGCCCGGCGGCTACTTTCTCTTCACTTTGCGCGGTAATGAAGCAATCGCGTGAAATCAGAGAGAAAAATGCGTTTTCCCTCTTGCCTCCTTGGTGCTGTGCCGCTAATATTCGTCCCCGTTGTCACCGACAACACGTTGCGTTCATAGCTCAGTTGGTTAGAGCACCACCTTGACATGGTGGGGGTCGTTGGTTCGAGTCCAATTGAACGCACCATTCTGCGTCCGTAGCTCAGTTGGTTAGAGCACCACCTTGACATGGTGGGGGTCGGTGGTTCGAGTCCACTCGGACGCACCATTTCAGTCCTGAAATGGTGCAAATCCTCTCTTGTTACCCTGAATTTTCTTAATCCCTTATTTCCATCATTATTCTCCTGCTACGCTTTTCTTATGGAAAAAATACAGGAAGCGCGTCAATGAAGAATATCGCGATTATCGGCTCCGGCCCCACAGGGATTTACACCTTTTATCATTTGCTGAATAACAGCACCCCGCTCTCCGTGTCAGTCTTTGAACAGGCCGATGAAGCCGGCGTAGGCATGCCCTATAATGACGACGATAATTCCCGGCTGATGCTGGCGAACATTGCGAGCATTGAAATTCCCCCCATTTTTATGACCTACCTCGACTGGCTCAAGGAACAGAGCGACATCCATCTGGCGCGCTTTAAGGTTGATAAAGCCAGCCTGCATGATCGGCAGTTCCTGCCCAGACTCCTGTTGGGAGAGTATTTTCGCGACAGCTTTCGTTCAATTGTAAAAGAGGCTCAAAAGCTGGGGTTCCAGGTTACGGTCCATGAATCCGCGAAGGTAACGGACATCATCCCCTCGACATCCGGCGTAACGCTTTCAGTCAATGACGACACCTTGCCCGATCAATTCGACCTGGCGGTTATCGCCACCGGCCATGTCTGGCCAGAAGAGGATGAAGCCACGCGCACGTTCTTCCCAAGCCCGTGGTCCGGTTTGATGGACGCCAGCATTCCCCCTTGCCGCGTGGGCATTATGGGAACCTCGTTGAGCGGTCTGGACGCGGCTATGGCGGTGGTGATGCAGCACGGTGAGTTTCGTGATGGTGAATTCATCCTCGACAAAGGCAGCGAGGGGTTAAACATTACGCTATTGTCCCGAACGGGCATTCTGCCGGAAGCCGATTTTTACTGCCCTATCCCTTATGAACCGCTGTCGGTATTGACCGAATTCGTGGTTGAAAGCGAGATAGCCAAAGGATCGGATGGCCTGCTTGACCGCATCTTTGCTCTGATGGTGAAAGAGCTTGAACTCGCCGACCCGGCGTGGTGCGAGAAAATTTCTCTGCGTAACCAGGATGCCGACAGCCTTCGTGAGGCGTGGTTTGAGGATCGTAAACGGCACGGGCCCTTCACCTGGGCGGAAGAGAACCTCAGCGAGGTTGAGCGGAACAAACGTGAACGCCGTACCGTGGCCTGGCGCTACACCGTACTTCGGCTGCATGAGGTCGTTCAGGAGATCGTTCCGCATCTCAGCGAGCAGGACAGAAAACGCTTTAAGCAGGGCCTGGCGCGCGTGTTTATCGACAACTATGCCGCCATCCCGCCGCAGTCTATTCGCAGGCTTCTCGCGCTTCGCGAGGCAGGCATCATTAGCGTGACAGCGCTCGGCGATGATTACACGCTTGATGCCGGCAGCGATCGGACAGTCATCACCACACGAGAGACCGTTTATCGTTTCGACGTTTTTATTGACGCTCGCGGGCAAAAGCCGCTCAAAACGAAAGATCTGCCCTTCCCGACGATACGCAAACGACTGGAAGCAACGGGGGAAGAAATACCCGATATCGGCGAGGATTACACGCTACAAGCGCCTGAATCGGTTCGCGGGCGCATCGCTTTCGGCGCGATACCCTGGCTGATGCACGATAGTCCCTTCGTTCAGGGGCTGGCGGAGTGCGCGGAGATTGCAGAAGCGATGGCGAAGGCGGCTGAAAAACCTGCCTCAGGGGTACGGCGTCGATTACCTTACGTGGAGAACTGACAGGGCTTCCATGCCCTGCAAAGCAAGATGACTCGAAGAACACGTCCGTGTTTTCAGACAGCGAGACGAAGGTTCTCGTTGCTTTATCCAGCACACAAATTTTGCCGAGTTCACTGCCGTCTCCCCAGACGTATTCTTTGTGTTCCGGAATTCGCTAACATATCGATAAACCTACCGGTAATGAAAATCCCCCCTGTCCTACTCCGCCGGGCATGTGGAAAGAGAAATTTGTCATGCTATTAAAAAGCCGCAATATTACTATTGCGGCTTTTTTCAGACATTATGGATCCTTTATTTTGTTGACTGAAGCATTCCTTCCGATACCGTCAGGCTGTTTAGAACATTGAAGATTTTGGCATCTTTTGTATTTCCGTCAGCTGTAGCGATAAAGAATTTGTCGCCCACCTTAGGAAGCGTAGAGGCTGTCTCACCCAAAACATAACCTGCGTAGTCCATGTTGGATGTGCCCCATCCAGAACACTTATTCGTGCTGCCTCCTTTAAATTTCCCCTGGAACCAGGAACCGCAGAAAGTCGTGCTCACTTTTCCAGTGGCATCCTGGGAATCTATGTAGAGGTTGAAATATTGATACGAGGCATAATACTGGGTGGGGATACCAACAGAATATTTAAACTGCGAGCCTACCCTTTCTGTTTTTGCCCAGTCGATGTTTGCAGACGTTGCAGTCGCAAAGTCCTCAACAGTAAATTGATAGGTTAAAACAACATTGTTACTTTCATCCATCACTTTAAGGAGATGTCCTTCACGGAGATCTTTGCCCTTAAAGCTGATTTTTGTATAGCCATTCCCAAGATCGGTCTGAACAATTGGAGTTTGGTCAACGCCTGCCCCATAGCTTCCGCCTGAGTAGGGCTGACCATCATGGAAATCGTCTCGCTGCAACACAACGTTATATTTTTTCCCCTGCACACTGGCAGTATTTTGAGACCATTCAAGTGAAGGAGCATAACTTTCCTTATTCACTGCGACGTCTTTGATCTCCGTATCAACGGGTACCGTATCGTTATGCGTAAACGGTGCAAACACCTCGCTGAAAGCATACTGCGGTGCCTGTGATTCTGTCAGACCACTGTGTTCCGGAGAGACCTGCCCCGGTACACCCGGCTGATCGCGCATCATCGACCACATACCGATCATACCCATATCGCGATCCTGAGCATCGTCCTCCACCAACTTCGCATCGGAGATATAGAACACTTCACCCTGAACGTCGTTATAGCCGTTCATTGGCGTGACGCCCATCATCGCATTAATTTCTTTGTCTGATTTATCGGTGAAGATCTGCTTCAATTGACTGAAGAGGTTTTCAATGGCTGACGTTGCGCATGCGCCATGGATATTTTGCCCTTCCGTTCCGTCGGACTGGCAGATACTACTGCCATAATCCATCGCCATCACGTTCACCCCTGCCAGGTTTACCCCCTTTGCTTTTGCATCGTTCAGCACATACAGACCGTCTGACGTCAGCCCCGTAGGCAGGACAGGCAGAGTGTACCAGATACCTACACTGCGGCCTTCGGACTTCCACTGATCCTGCACCGCTTTAACAGCTTCGTTGCGACGATTGATGGAGTCATGATCGGCAACCCACGTCCCTTCAATATCGAAATCCAGAACGTTCAGGTTCAGATTTTCAACAATGTCATAATAATGCTGTTGTAGGTCGGATACATTTTTGCAAGAGGCTGCCAAAGGTGAGTTGTTGGCGCCACCGATCGATACCATTACATCGCCGCCCGCCTCACGCAGTGCCTTGATTTTGCTGTACTGGGCATAATCGTTAATATTATACGCAGTGCCCCAGGTTGGCAGGCAGGTGTCAGCATCTTTACTCACCACAAATGCCATGGTGAAGTGAGTGACATTCTCTTGTTTCGCCAGAGTTGCCAGATCCGGGATGCTGTTCAGCGTAAAATCGACGTATGGTGCATAAACATGGGCTGGCCACGGCGCTGAAGGTGTACCCACCATCGCTTTGGTTCCAGACCAGTCGATATATACTTTCCATGGGTTTGTATCAGAAGGACTTACTTTCTGAACTTTCGCCTGGGAAACGAAATTCTCCCCGTTATAGCGAATTAACGTACCACTCGCGTAAAGTGTGCTGTCACTAAACACAGGTGCGTTATTTAACTGATCCTCTGTATACACAACAACTGCACCCAACGGTTTCCATGGGCGTCCGTTGGTGCCTGTCGGGTTCTGGTTGGCAGGTAGAGAAGGATCCTCGCCGACTGTATAGAACAGAGCTTCATATTCCTGACCGTCTTTCTGAACCTTATCCCCTTTATTGTAAGTGGTAGTTGAAATCCACTGCGGGACCTCCGAATAAAGAGCCCAGGGGTTACCTTCACCTGGAGCAAAACCATACGGGCTTTGAGCTGTGGAGGTTTTCCAGGTTGTACCGTTATAAGTGACGACATCATTTGCGTTATAACTGTTAGCGCTGTTGTAGTCCGGGTAGGTCACATCGCCGCCGCTGGTCTCACAAGTCGTAGGATTACCGTACTGGCTCATTTCTGCACTTGTCGCAACACGTTCATACTTCCAGGGATTGCTGTCAGACTCGGTCCCCGGGCAGTCGGTTTTAGCGACCCACCATGCATTGGTGTAAACGTTGCTGTCATAAATGACTTCATAGGGCCCCGAACCTTCCTGCCCGTTCCATGCTTCAAGCGCAAATACCGGCACGGCAGAACATAATAATCCAACAGCAAGCATCGCTTTACTCATTGCACTGAGTTTCATTTATTTTTTCCTTGTCGCAAAAAAATTAAGCTAATAGAAGAATGATTAGCAATACAACTCTATAAGCATCTCACGCAATGAGGAATTTAAAAGCACAGCAGGCAATAAAACCAAGAATTCAGCCTGCAAGACAGACCAGATATTAATAGATATCAGTTATATCTGCCTCAGACAAATATTCACACCTAATATACCAACCCGCCCCCAATAAACAATAAAACACCTTACCATCTGACACTGTCATTATTTACGTGAGTTATATTTAAGGGCTATTAATTTACCCTGATTAATGTTTCGTAAAACATCTCAATTTTTATTTTAACACAGGCAATGTGCGGACGATGATTTCACAACACTGTACATTACCGTTTCACGGTTTTTTAATCCGTGCAGAAAAATGCCGCGCAAAAAAAACGTTCTGCCTTTTAACGACGCGATGTAAATAGCTGGATGCTACGGATGAAGGTAGCGGAAATACCCGTTTCTGGTTTACGGCGGAGATTACTTTACGTTGAAAACTGACAGGGCTTCCATGCCCTGCAAAGCGAGATTACTCGAAGAACACGTCCGGGTTCTCAGACAGTGAAACGAAGGTTTTCGTCGCTTTATCCAGCGCGCGGATATCGCCGCTTTCAATGTCATACACCCAGCCGTGAAGGCGAAGCGAGTTATTACGCAGGCCCACCGCGACGGACGGGTGGGTTTTGATGTTGCTGAGCTGCGCAAACACGTTCTCCTGCACCATCGCATTCACTTTATCGATCGGCTTATCCCAGCTTTTTTTCTCAACCACGGCTTTTGCCGCGTCGGAATAGCGCAACCAGTGCGATACAGCAGGCATTGGCTCCAGGTTCGCGTTATCGGCAATCGCCTTCATCGCGCCGCAGTTGGAGTGGCCGCAGATCACGATGTCGGTCACGCCCAGCGCCACTACCGCATACTCGATGGTTGCAGAGACGCCGCCTGGCTCCGGCCCGAACGGAGGGACAATGTTGCCAGCATTACGAATGACAAAGAGCTGTCCCGGCTCTTGCTGGGTGACCAGTTCAGGAACCAGACGGCTGTCGGAGCAGGAGATAAACAGCGCTTTGGGATTCTGGCTGGACGCTAAACTGCGAAAGAGCTCTTTACGTTGCGGGAAAATCTCTTTTTGAAAGCTGAGAAAACCTTCAATGATATGTTGCATAGCAATTTCTCTTTTATCTGTTTTCGTTTAGGTATGATCGCGATCACACTCGTAAAGTTTACCCACCGTACTTTACCTGAGACAAGCAATATATTTCTGGCCCGACCGCTGCACGATGTCGTCGGCACCGGCCTGGATGTTCTGCCCTTCGAACGCGCCGTAAAGACGAGCGAACGGTTTTCCCGCCAGGCGCCGGGTAACGTCCTCAACCGTACGGGCAGGCAGCGGAAGCATATTCGGGTAGCTCCACATAAACGACACGGCATCTTTCCCCGGGGTGACCTGCAAAATATCCCCTGCCAGCAAAACGCCCTCGCCTTCCTGCCAGTGCAGCACCGTCCCGCCCGCAAAATGCCCGCCGAGGCGCAGCAGCGTGACCGAGGGCATAATCTCCAGCGCGTCGCCATCCCAGAAATGAATCGCCGGGCTGTCGCGCATCACCCACTCCTTATCGCTGGCGTGGAGATAGACCGGCGCATCGAAAGCCGCTGCCCACGCCTGCATCGTGGTGTAATAGTGCGGGTGCGAAATCGCAATGGCGTGAAGGCC
Organism: Enterobacter sp. MG-EB028; assembly: GCF_056673305.1. Classification (NCBI taxonomy): domain Bacteria; kingdom Pseudomonadati; phylum Pseudomonadota; class Gammaproteobacteria; order Enterobacterales; family Enterobacteriaceae; genus Enterobacter; species Enterobacter sp. MG-EB028. The sequence continues at coordinate 2,080,242 of NZ_CP195079.1, read as the reverse complement.
ACCGAGCGCGGTGATGAGCGTTTGGGTTGCGGGATCGAGGTTGGCAATGCAGTCCCACAGAATATTGCCGTGGGGGGTGCGCAGAAGCAGCGCTCGCTGGTTAATAGCAAAGGACGGTACCGTTTTGATACTGAACAGCGCGGGCTCCAGCTGCTGCCACTTGTTCGCGTGTGTGGCCGTCACCGTCGCGTAATCAATCCACGCCTGACCGCTGGCCGGGACATACTGGCGTTCATCCTCGCAAATCGGACATCTCTCCGGCTTTCCATCATAGGAAGTACCGCAGGTTCTACAGAGTGTAATCATGAGCGCTCCTCGGTGATAAAGCACTGAGTATGGCAGGGATTATCCTTATGTGCTGCGAGGTACATTGCCGGCTTTTTTTACCCTATACTGTGCCAGTATCAAAACCCGAACAGAGCAGGTGCAACATGGAAATTGATCTCGATAACTTAGTTTTTAACGGACTGGATGAAGCGGAAGAGCGTAACGCGGAACGTCTGGACGACGCGGATAAAAAAGCGCAGGCGGTTGTTGCTGACGACGACTGCGGTGATGCTTGCAAGATTTGATAAGAAAAGCACCGGAAAACCGGTGCTTTTTTTTACTACTTTTTCAGCCCGTCAATGGCCGCCTGAGCGCAGGCTTCATCAAGATGACCGCCCGGCGCACCGCCGATGCCGATAGCCCCAATCACCTCATCACCTTCTTTTACCGGCAGCCCGCCGGCCAGCAGCAGGAAGCCTGGAATATCACGCATATTCTGTGCGCCCGCATTGCTCTGCGCCGCTTCCATTACTTTGCCTGACGCATTCTTTGCGCTAAGCGCCGTAAACGCTTTCATTTCGCTGGCTTTTACCGTGTGAGGACCGGCGTTATCCATACGCTGCACCGCTTTTACCACGCCCGCACGGTCAACCACGGTAACAGCAACCTGGTAATTTTTCGCTGCGCACGCCTGAATGGCGGATGTTGCCAGCGCGTTAGCCTGGGTCAGAGAGAGATTTTTTTGGGTCAACGTCTCGGCCTGCGCGGCCAGACTTACGCTAACCGCGACCAGTGCCGCAACCATCATGACTTTTTTCATCGCACTTCCTCGCGTGTTGTTAGACATCCCGGAGGTTACTTAACGGCGCGATGAAACGTAATTCGGTTGATTACGCACTCCACCTGGTAGTTATACGGATTGCAATTTGTCGTACGCCCGGCTCGCCTGCACCAGGCTAGTAACGCCGAGCTTGGCAAACGCCGCTGCGCGGTGCGCTTCCACGGTCCTCGGGGAAAGATTCAGACGTGCAGCAACCTCTTTATTACTGCACCCTTCCATCAGTACAGTCAGCACCTCGTGCTCCCGCGCGGTTAGCTGTTCAAAGCGTGCTTTGATCTGTGAAAGATCCTGCCAGGCGGCAGACCGTCGCTGGCTCTCCTCAAAGGCCAACCCAACCGTTTCGATGAGTTTATCGGCGTCTAACGGTTTGGTGAAAAACTCAAACACGCCGTTGCGAAACGCGCGACGGCAGGCGTCAATCGTTCCGTGCCCGGTCATGATAATAATCGGCAGCAGCGGCCACGGCCATTCGCCCTCCTCCAGCCACGTCAGCCCGCCTTTGCCCGGCATGCGCATATCCAGAAGCAGACAGCCGACGAGCGTCGATTCATCGCGCTGCGCCTTAGTAAAGGCCTCGACGCTCTCAAAGGCCTTAACCTGCCAGCCCATCCCTGACAGTAAAAACGCCAGGGATTCTCTGATGGACTCGTCGTCATCAATGAGCCAGACCACCTTATCCATGCTTTATCTCCTTTCCTGCTGCCAGCTGCAAGCGGATCTGCGCCCCACCCTGCGGGGCATTGCCCAGGGCGATCGAGCCGTTCATGCGCGTCATCAGCGTCTCCGTTAAGGTCATCCCCAGCCCAATTCCGCCGGTACGTCCGCTAAAGAATGGCATAAATGCGTTCTGCAGAGCATCCGGGCTAAACCCGGGCCCGCCGTCGGTCAGAGTCACCAGAATGCCCTTCTCATTTTTCTGACTGTCGATTCGCACCCAGCCGTGCATGCTCTCCTGCTGCGCCTGAATCGCATTGCTGAGCAGATTGTGCAGGATCTGTTCCAGCCAGAGTCGGTCCGCCATCACGATCGTGGCATCCGCAGCAAACGCATGAATGACCGCGATACGCCGGGATTTACGCTCGTGCTCCAGTAAATTCTCCACCTGCTGCCAGCACTGCACCAGATCGGTTTCGCGCAGGGTCACCTTCTCCTGTACCACATGCTCGCGAAACCGCGTCAGCAAAGCGCTGATACGCTGCGTTTGCAGCAGCGCGGCCGCGAGCGCCTGCGAGACGGCCTGCGGATTATCCTGCTGCTGTCGCTGCGCCCCCTGGATCCAGGTTTGCACGGCGGTAAGCGGCTGATTGATTTCATGGACGATGCCCGCAGTGATCTCCCCCAGCGTGTTAAGCCTGGCATGCTGATAATAAAGTGCACGCTGCTCGGCCTGCTGGCGCTGTTTGCGCTGCCAGAGCACGGTTCCCGCGCCTGCAATCACCATTCCCCACGTCAGAAAGAGCAGCGGATACGCCAGCCAGGAGACCCTGAACCAGTCCGGATCTGCCGTGGCAGTGAGAATAAAGGGTTGTGTATGCTGCGGGAAGGCGCGCTGCCAGTGCCAGAACGCGCCTGTAGACCCCGGTTGTTCGTCATTCGAGAGGTTCAGATGCAGCTCTGCAAAGCGATGGCCCGGCGCAAGCAGCGCGGTTAAGTCGATCAGGACGCGGATCTGCCGCCACGGGTTGTATAGCCAGTACTGAACACCGCTAAACGGCTCCACGCGCGCGGCGTCCAGTGCACGACCGGTGGTTTTTTCCAGGGCCTTAATGTGGGGGAATTTTTTGCGCAACGCGGCGAGGTCTTCATCGCCATTCAGAAGCGGAAGCACCGACTCGTTTTGCGTCAGCACGGCGCCGATCGCCGAATACAGCGCCGTAAACTCGCGATCGCGCTCCCAGAACTGGCGGCGTATCTGTTCCGCATACAGCAGCACGCCGCTTATCAGGCAGACCAGCACCCATACCGCGATGCTGCGCTTTATCATTTTTTTTATGCTCATAGCGTTAACTGGCACCGTCATTCAGGCTATCGACATTACCAGTTAACGTTGATGAGAACAAAAAAACGCGGCGCGATCAGATCTCCGGCGTTTTGCTAAAGCCGGTCAGCATGAGGATCAGGCTTTGTGGGGATGCTGCCGTCTCAAACTGGTAGTGATTGCCCTGACGATCGCCGCCGATGTACCACGAAATCTCGGTTTTCCCTTCTGCCAGCGCCTTGCGCACCGCTTTATCCACGTCCACCATCCGGTATTCGCGGGAGTGGTTAAGGTAAAGCACCGCATCCGAACGGTAGTTACAGGCTGGCCGCGACTGCCAGCTCACGCTGGCCGGATCCCAGTCGTTGCTTGCCGGATAGAAGAAGATTTGATCCGCGCCGTTGGTTTCCACTTTCCCGCCATAAATCCGCACGCGGTATTTAAACTGCGCAGGATCTTGTCCGGCAGGCAGCGGCGGAATATGGAACTTCACCAGCGACAGCGTTTCGCTGTTTCTCGTGCGTCCGCCGTTCTGCCAGTTATCCTGCACCAGCAGGGCCTGGGGATCGGGCTGGGAAAGCGCTGGCTCCAGGCTGCTGAGCCAGACGTTGGCTTTCGCTTTTGAATAACCATACGGAACGGTAGTGCCACAATCCAGCCCGCGATTCATACACATGTCAGTCATAAAGCGCGCGGCGTCTTCCGTCCAGCCGTTCATAAAGTCAGCATGCGCCGTATACAGGCTTCCCCATCGCTCTTCACGCTCGTCGCCGTGCATGATGGGGTCGAGGGAAAGCTGCGCTTTGCTGGTATCGAGCGAGCTAATTGTCGGGAGCACGTACGCAATGTTCATGTTCACGGTGGGAATTTTCACCGGGAAATCGGACGGGCACTGCCCTTTGGTGTCGTAGGTGGCGTTGACAAGACCGTGGGCGGGCTTCAGGTTTACCCCGTCCCAACAGTTCGGAAACTGAATGCCGATATTAAACTGCACAGCATCGTTCGCCTTGCGTAAGCCGCAGACCTCACCCGTTTTGGTGGTGTAGCCATTGCCGTTAGCGCACAGGAAGGTGATATGTGGATTCGGCGCGGTGCCGTGATGATCGCCCGCCAGCAGCGACAGCCCCGCCGGGAATGGGTGCAGCGGCCAGGCGTACACGTTCGATGCCTGATAATAGGTTTTTTGATAGGCAGGTTTAACCACCGTTCCGTCAGGCAATCTCAGAGAGGGTGCCCAGTAGGCCGAGCTGTCTGCTTTGTTATCGCAGGTGGTCTTTTCATCTCTACGCAGCGATTCACGGCTGGAGAAGGCATCCGTTTGCACGTTGCCAAAAAAATCGTGCAGCATAGCCTCGTTGGGCATGCCGTACATCATAATGGCATCGTCGCCGAGCGTGTGGGAGTAACCGCAGACGACATGCGCCTGTGGCGCAGCGTGTGCCGCCTGCATGGCAAAAAGTAGTGCGGTGGCAGAAAGTGCCGGGGTTAATACTGTCCGTTTCATTATCATCTCCCTCTGAGAAAGGAGATATTGGTAACAAAACGGCTATGGTTTACCGAGGATTTGCCCGCGTATTTTTCCGTTCATCCCTGCTTTACATGCAGCACGCACAGCTCATTCCAGTACATTTCGCGCGTGCGGCGCAGTTCAGCGTGACGTTTTATCATGGAACCACTCCGGGTCGATGGTGGCAACGTCCACGCCATACAGGCTGGCAACAGGCAGTATCGACTCAAGAACACGCTGCGCGCTGTTCTCCGCATTCGCGGGTCGGGTCGCAAAAAACCGCCGTAACGTGCTGATCCATTTTTTCATCGTCTTTACTCCTCTTGCTTCACCTGATCTAAGTTAAACACTCAAATTTGGCGCGGGGGAAATACCAATATCGACTGTTCATGTGCAGTATCTGCAAATAGCCTTCCCTTTTATTTACCTGTTCATAACACCCTGTTCACTAATGCTTTTTTTCTCATAGCAAAGAACGATTTCTTATTTGGTGATAGCTTTCGCTTATGGGAGCGTAGCGGGGTAAAACAAAAACAACGGGATGGCGAATGACTATGGCAGCAAACATGAAAGGGTTTACCAAACGGACACTGGTTCTGGGATTACTGGCGGCGGGCAGCCTGCTTTCAGCACAAGCACAGGCCGATCGGCTGGCGGATATTAAGGCCGCAGGGGTGGTGAAAGTGGCCACGTTTGACGCCAACCCGCCGTTTGGCTCTATTGATGCCAAAACGCACGAGATCGTGGGTTATGACGTGGACTTCGCCAAAGCGCTGGCGCAATCACTCGGCGTGAAGCTTGAGCTGGTTGCCACCAATCCGGCGAACCGAATTCCACTGCTTCAGTCCGGTAAAGCGGATCTGATTGTGGCGGATATCACCATCACCCCGGAACGCGCGCAGGTGATTGATTTCTCCACCCCCTATTTCGTGACCGGACAACAGTTTCTGGTTCCGGCTAAATCATCGGACAAGCTTGATGACTATAGCCGGGCGCGCATTGGTGCAGTGAAAGGGACAACGGGTGAGCAGGCGCTGCACCAGCGTTTCCCGCAGTCTCGCGTGCTTTCTTATGATGATATTCCTCTGGCGCTGACGGCACTGCGCAACGGCAACGTGCAGGCCATCACCCAGGACAGCACTATTCTTGCAGGCCTGCTGGCACAGGCCCCGGATAAAGCGAACTTTAAAATCCTCCCCGATCTGCTCAGCAAGGAAGAGATTGGCGTTGGGGTGAAAAAAGGCGAAGCTGAGCTGCTGAAGGCCGTCAACGACGAGCTGGTTAATCTTGAGAAGAACGGTCAGGCGGCAAAAATCTACGATGTCTGGTTTGGCCCAAACACCCCCGCCCCACAGCCTCGCGCCTTTAAAATAGAAGCTCAGTAATATGCTCTCAGGTTTATTTTCACACTCCGCGGCCAGCGCCGCGGATTTTTCACATCTGGAACACGCCAGTGTCGAGTTTCGTGACGTCGTTAAACGTTACGGCGACCACGAGGTATTAAAAGGCATTAACCTCAGCATCTCTCCGGGTGAAGTGGTGGCAATCCTCGGTCCATCCGGTTCAGGTAAATCGACGTTGATCCGTCTTATCAACCAGCTTGAAACCCTCAGTGACGGCGACATTCTGATTGATAACAAACCCACCGCCCGACTTGCAGCTGCGGCCCTGCGCCAGTTACGCAGCCGCGTCGGTTTTGTTTTCCAGCAGTTCAATCTTTACGCCCACCTCACCGCCAGCCAGAACATTACCCTGGCACTGGAGCACGTGCACGGCTGGAAGCCGCAGCCTGCCCAGGCGCGCGCCCTGGCACTGCTGGAAAAAGTCGGCATGCTTGATAAAGCCCACCACTTTCCCGCGCAACTCTCCGGCGGCCAGCAGCAGCGCGTGGCGATTGCTCGCGCGTTGGCCTCGTCGCCGCAAATCATTTTGTTCGATGAGCCCACCTCCGCGCTGGATCCGGAGATGATTGGCGAAGTGCTGTACGTGATGAAGGCCCTCGCCCACAGCGGGATCACCATGATTGTGGTGACCCACGAGATGCAGTTTGCCCGGGAGATTGCTGACCGGATCGTCTTTATCGACGGCGGGCAAATTCTGGAAACCGCTCCGCCGGCACAGTTTTTCAGCCAGCCGTCACATCCGCGTGCGCGGCGGTTCCTGCAAAAAGTGCTCGACCCGCTTCACCAGGAGCCGCTGTAATGCACGCGTTCGACTGGCAGGGCGTGCTGACCGGGCAGCCCCTGCAGTGGATATTATCCGGTTTTCTCACCACGCTGTGGGCCACGCTTGCGGGAGTGGCGCTTGCCACCCTGCTAGCGCTGTTGTTTCTGCTTCTTCGCCTCTCCGCAGGACGGTTTGGTCATGCCGTCGTCAGCGGCTGGGTCTCGCTGTTTCGCAACACGCCGCTGCTTGTGCAGCTCCTGTTCTGGTACTTCGCCGCCTGGAACGGCCTGCCGCTCGGGCTTAAGGACGTCGTGAATGCCGATCACGCCTGGTCGATTCTGCCCGGTGACGTCTGGTGGTTCACCCCTGAATTTTTATGTTCTGCCTGGGGGCTGGGCGTGTTCACCTCAGCATTTTTAATTGAGGAGATTGAGTCCGGGCTGCGTTCCGTCCCCGGCGGACAGCGGGAAGCGGCGCTGGCGCAGGGGTTTTCTGCCTGGCGGTTATTTCGCTACATTCTGCTGCCGCAAGGATTGGCGAACGCCTGGCAGCCTGTCGTTGGTCAGTATCTCAACCTGATGAAGCTCTCCTCCCTCGCCAGCGGAATTGGCTTTGCCGAACTCACCTGTCAGGTGCGGCAGATCGAAAGCTACAACGCGCACGCGCTGGAGGCCTTTACCGTGGGAACCGCACTGTATCTGCTTACCGGCGTTGTGATGGGTACGCTACTGACGCGACTCGGCCCCCGCGCAGGGAGGGCTCAGCATGATTGCCGGATTTAACGTGATTGCTGATAACCTGGATTATCTGCTGTGGGGACGTGCCGCTGCGGGTGAGCCCGGAGGCGTGTTGCTCTCGCTGCTGATGGCCGCGGGTGCCGCCATACTTGCTTTGCCCGGCGGTATTGCGCTGGCGTGCGCCGCGTGGCGCTATCCCGGACCTGGGCGTAAGGCGCTGTTTTTATGGGCAGAGTTGATACGCGGTATTCCGCTCATCTTTGTGATTTTCTGGATGTGGTATCTGCTGCCGCTGATGACCGGCGGCGATCTGCCGGGGGCGCTTACCGTCACGCTGGCGCTGGCCTGGTTCACGGCGGCATCGGTCATGCATTCGGTTCTCGCCGGGCTAAACGCGTTGCCCGCCGGGCAATATGAAGCGGCACTGACCCAGGGGTTCAGCACGCGGCAAACCCTGTGGCGCGTGCTGCTCCCGCAGGTAATGCGCAATATTCTGCCGTCTCTGGTGGGGATATTTATCAGCCTGCTGAAGGATACGTCGCTGGCGTTTATCGTGAACGTCCCGGAACTGACCACCGTAGCGGGCCAGGTCAACAACCGGGTGCAAATCTACCCGGCGGCCATTTTTATCTTTACGGGCGTGGTCTACTACCTGCTCTGCTGCGCGCTCGAGCAGCTTGCGAAACGCTGGCGCCTTACCCGGCCAGCGCTTTAACCACCGTTTCCATCGCTTCGGTCGTCAACTCACTGCGTTTAACGCGCTGGTTCGCCAGCGCGGTTCGCAGGACTCCGGCAATGACAATATGCTTTGGCTCCTGCCCTAAATCACGCATCTCAAGCACCACCTTCCCGACCACCCGGCACATCTCCTGGTACAGCGCTTCATCTTTGGTCACGTTACCCATCGTCATCACTCCATTGCCTGTTAAACGTTGAGCTTAAATGATTCTCCTGCCGGATACAAAAAAGAAGCCCGGCGAGATACTCGCCGGGCTTCATCTTGAAAATCAGGTAATTAGTTGTTTACGGGAATGACCGCGCCTTTGTATTTGGTGCGGATCCAGTCCTGAATCTCTTTGGAGTGCAGCACGTTCACCAGCGCGACAATGTCTTTCTTCTTCTCGTCGCCGCGATGCACGGTAATGATGTTGGCGTACGGGTTGTTTTCACCACTCTCGACCGCAATCGGGTCATGAACCGGGTCCAGACCGGCGTCAATCGCGTAGTTGGCGTTAATCACCACCGCGTCGCCTTCGTCGTTGTTGTACATCTGCGGCAGCAGAGAGGCTTCAACGTTTGGCGTGAACTTCAGCTTTTTCGGGTTCTCGACGATATCGCTGATGCGCGCGGTCACTTTATCGATGCCCGGCTTCAGCTTGATCACGCCCTCTTTTTCGAAGATGGAGAGAATACGGCCTTCTTCGGAAACCGCATCACGCATGATGATCTTGCCGCCTTCCGGCAGGTCCTTCAGCGATTTGTATTTTTTGGAGTAGATGCCGATGGGCTCAATGTGGATCGCGCCCGCACTGACAAAGTCATAGTCTTTATCGCCCGCGTGATCTTTCAGCACGCTGTTCAGGTAAGGAATATGCTGGAAATAGTTGGCGTCAATGTCATGTCCCGCCAGCGCGGTATTGGGCAGAATGTAGTCCTGGAACGGTTTGATCTCCAGGTCGATACCCTGCTTCGCCAGAATTGGCTTGGCCTGCTCCAGAATTTCGGCGTGCGGCGTGTTGGACGCGCCCACGGTCAGAGTGTCGGCCCAGGAGGCGAAGCTCAGGGCGCTCAGGGTTACGGCGGCAATCAGCGTCAGTGTCTTTTTCATGATGTGGTTCCTGTGTGTTGTTGTTACCCTAAATAGTTCGAGTCACAGGAAGGCGGCAAGTGAGCGAATCCCCAGGAGCTTACATACAGTAAGTGACTGGGGTGAACGAATGCAGCCAACGCGCCTGAGGCTCGAAATATGACGGGTATTAGCGTTTATCTAACAGTGATGTAATGACATCGCCGCAGAACTGGATAATGAAAACGATGATCAGAATGGTCACCGTTGCCACCAGCGTGACGTCACCATGGTTGCGCTGGAATCCTTCCAGATAAGCCAGATTTCCCAAACCGCCGGCGCCAATCACCCCCGCCATCGCGCTGTAGCTCACCAGCGCAATGAGCGTCACCGTTATGCCTGATACCAGTGCAGGTGATGATTCCGGCAGCAAAACCCGAAACACTAACGTGCTCAGTCGTGCGCCCATCGAGCGCGTTGCTTCTATAACGCCTTTGTCCACTTCACGCAGGGCGATCTCCACCAGGCGTGCGTAGAACGGTGCGGCGCCCACAATCAGCGCTGGCAGCGCCGCGTTGGCGCCAAGAATGGTGCCGACGATGGTCTTGGTGAAAGGGATCAGCAGGACAATCAAAATGATGAACGGAATAGAGCGGAACACGTTCACCACAATCGAAATCACGCTGTAAACCGTGCGGTTGTGGAACAGCCCGCCGCGCGCGGTTAAAAACAGCGCCAGGCCCAGCACGATGCCCAGCACAAAAGTCGCTACGCCGGAAAGCGCGGTCATGTAAAGCGTCTCCAGCGTTGCCGCCCAGAGTTGATCCCACTTGAGATGCGGAAAGAGATTCTCAGCCATGTTTAATCACCTCGCCTTCAATATCGCTGTGCTGCAGGTCGGCGAGGATATTGTTCAGTTGTTCGTCGGATGCCACCACGTGCACCCAGAGCTGGCCAAACACGCCGTGGGCGGTTTGGGTCATTTTCCCGTGCAGGATGTTAAACGGCAGGCCGTAGCGCAGGGTTAGTTCACCCACGATCGGCTTATGGGTGCTGTGCCCGGTAAAGGTCAGCCTGATGACCGTGCCTTCCAGATCGTTTGCCAGTTCGGTATTGAAGGTTTCTTCCTCAGCGTACTGGCTCACCTGGCGGACAAACTGCTGCGTAATCGGCTGCTGCGGATGGGTAAAGACGCTCAGCACGTCGCCCTCCTCCACGACTTTACCGTTCTCCATCACCGCCACGCGGTCGCAGATTTTGCGCACAACGTGCATCTCGTGCGTGATCAACACGATGGTGAGTTTGAAGCGACGGTTAATGTCCAGCAGCAGATCGAGGATCTGATCGGTGGTCTGCGGGTCGAGCGCGGACGTGGCTTCATCGCAGAGCAGCACATCAGGGTTGTTAGCCAAAGCACGCGCAATACCCACGCGCTGCTTTTGCCCGCCGCTCAGCTGCGACGGATACGCATGCTCACGCCCCTTCAGGCCAACCAGATCCACCAACTCGGCCACGCGCGCCTTAATCCGGGCTTTTGGCACACCGGCGATTTGCATCGAGAAAGCGATGTTCTCGCTCACCGTGCGCGACCACAGCAGGTTGAAGTGCTGGAACACCATGCTGATTTTCAGACGCGCCTGACGCAGCGCTTCACCTTTTGCCGCAGAGATATCCTGCCCGTTAATTGTGACGCTTCCGGCGCTGGGTTTTTCCAGACCGTTCAGCAGACGAATCAGCGTGCTTTTCCCGGCGCCGCTGTAGCCGATAATGCCGTAAATCTGTCCCTGCTCTATCGTCAAATTGACGTTATCAACGGCAGTCAGCGCGACCTTTCCGTTGTCGAAAACCTTCGAAATATTCCTGAGTACGATCATTCTTATTCGTTATCCGATCCGCCCTTGGCGGTTTAGCAGTATGGATGTCCAAAAGATAGTAAACAGGCGTTATCAGCTTTTAAATGAACAAAAAAGCATGTGTTATAACCTGAGGTAATAAACAGCGGATTTAGAGGGTCGAAAGCATTTAGACCAATTTCAGCAATAATTATCTGTCAGACGCATATCAGCTGGCTGACTGGCTAAAAAAACGGTCATTTTTGCAGCATTTTATGCGGATATAGCCATCCTCACTTCCAGACAACTTTACGTCTTGCTGTCCTGCCATCCAAAAAAAACATTTATATTCCATTCCGTTCTAAACGGCAGTGAATGGTTCTTTATTGCGAAAATTTCACCGCTCTATCATCCCGTCATGACATCCAGAAAGGAAAACATCATGACGATTTATCACTCCGTCACTGAACTGATTGGTCGTACCCCGCTTATCCAATTGCATAAGCTTGATACCGGTCCCTGCTCGCTGTTCCTGAAGCTGGAAAACCAGAACCCGGGCGGCTCTATCAAGGATCGCGTTGCGCTGTCGATGATTAACGAAGCGGAGCGCACCGGTCAGCTGCAGCCGGGCGGCACGATTATTGAAGCAACGGCGGGGAATACCGGTCTGGGCCTGGCCCTGATCGCCGCCCAGAAAGGCTACTCGCTGATCCTGGTGGTGCCGGACAAAATGAGCCGCGAGAAGATTTTCCACCTGCGCGCGCTGGGTGCCCAGGTGGTGCTGACCCGCTCCGACGTCAACAAGGGCCACCCCGCCTATTACCAGGATTACGCCCGGCGTCTGGCTAACGAGCTGCCCGGCGCGTTTTACATCGACCAGTTCAATAACGAAGCCAACCCGCTTGCGCACCGCACCACCACGGCACCGGAGCTGTTTGAGCAGCTTGACGGCAGGATCGACGCCATCGTGGTCGGCGTCGGCTCAGGCGGGACGCTCGGCGGCCTGCAGGCGTGGTTTGCCGAGCACTCTCCACACACGGAGTTTGTCCTGGCAGACCCCGCCGGGTCGGTTCTCGCCGACCAGGTGGAAACCGGACGCTACCACGACGCGGGCTCCTGGCTGGTTGAGGGCATTGGAGAGGACTTTATTCCTCCGCTGGCTCACATCGAAGGGGTGAATCGCGCCTGGCGCATCACCGACCGCGAAGCCTTCACCACCGCGCGCGATCTGCTGAAAACGGAAGGCATTCTGGCGGGCTCCTCCAGCGGCACGCTGCTGGCGGCCGCGCTGAAATACTGCCAGGCACAAACCGCACCGAAACGCGTGGTGACCTTCGCCTGTGACAGCGGCAATAAGTATCTCTCGAAGATGTTCAACGACGAGTGGATGCGCCAGCAGGGGCTTTTCACGCGCCCTCAGGCGGGCGATCTCTCCGACTACATCGCCCTGCGACACGATGAAGGCGCCACCGTCACCGCCGCTCCGGACGACACGCTTTCCACCGTACTGGCACGCATGCGCCTGTATGACATCTCCCAGTTGCCGGTCCTTGAGGACGGCAAGGTGGTGGGCATTATCGACGAGTGGGATCTGCTGCGGCATATCGGCGGTGACGGCGACCGCTTTGCCCTTCCGGTGACGGCAGCCATGACGCGTCAGGTGGAATTCCTCGACAAACGCGCCCCGGAGAGCGCCCTGCACGCCATCTTCGACCGCGGTCTGGTGGCCGTGATTAACGACAATGACCGTTTTCTCGGCCTGATTACGCGCAGCGACGTTCTGACCGCGTGGCGCAATCGTCTACAGCAATAAAGGAATAAACGATGAAAAACCTGGCAACTCTGAGCGTCCACAGCGGCGCGTTCAACGACCAGCACGGCGCCGTCATGCCGCCGATTTACGCCACCTCGACGTTTGCGCAACCGTCACCCGGCGAGCATACCGGCTATGAGTATTCCCGCAGCGGCAACCCTACCCGCCACGCGCTGGAAACCGCTATCGCTGAACTTGAAGGCGGCACGCGCGGTTACGCCTTTGCTTCCGGTCTCGCCGCCATCTCCACGGTGCTCGAACTGCTGGACAAAGACAGCCATATCGTCGCCATTGACGACGTTTACGGCGGGACGTACCGCCTGATTGAAAACGTGCGCAAGCGCAGCACCGGCCTGCAGGTCAGCTGGGTTAAGCCTGACGATTTAGCGGGGCTTGAGGCCGCCATTCGCCCGGACACGCGCATGGTGTGGGTGGAAACGCCGACCAACCCGCTGCTGAAGCTGGCGGACCTGGCGGCCATTGCCGCTATCGCGCGGCGCCATAACGTCATCAGCGTGGCGGATAACACCTTCGCGTCGCCGGCGATCCACCGCCCTCTGGCGTCGGGTTTCGATATCGTGGTGCACTCCGCCACTAAATACCTCAACGGCCACTCGGACGTGGTGGCCGGGCTGGCGGTGGTGGGTGATAACCCGGTACTGGCGGACCGGCTTGGCTACCTGCAAAATGCGGTCGGTGGCGTCCTGGATCCCTTTAGCAGCTTCCTGACCCTGCGCGGTATCCGCACGCTTGCGTTGAGGGTAGAAAAGCACAGCAGCAACGCGCTGGCGATTGCGCAATGGCTGGAGCAGCATCCTCTGGTTGAAAAGGTGTTCTATCCCGGGCTGGAATCGCATCCACAATATCAGCTTGCCCGCACGCAGATGGCCCTGCCTGGCGGGATGATTTCCGTCGTGGTAAAAGGCGATGCGCAACGCGCCACAGAGGTGATTCGCAACCTGAAGTTGTTCACCCTCGCGGAAAGCCTGGGCGGCGTAGAGAGCCTGGTGAGCCAGCCCTACAGCATGACGCACGCCTCGATTCCGCTGGAACAACGCCTGGCAAACGGCATTGTGCCGCAGCTGATTCGACTGTCGGTGGGCATTGAAGATCCGAAAGACCTGATTGCCGACCTCAGTCAGGCGCTGCAAAAATAAGCAAAATGCGGCAGGTCAAACGCCTGCCGCCAAAAGTTGTCATCATGGCTTAACGCCTTGATAACAATATTATGTGAAACGGCATTGATTAATTCTGAAACGCCGTATCCATTTTCCTTTTATCTTAAAATCAGCGTATAATGCGCGCCAAATCCCTGGTGAATGGTTTCAGCGCTTGGAATACAAAAAACAACGTACAACTTCTCCTCTCCTTCGTTGGGCTGACACTCAGGCACACTTTCTTCTGCACGCTCATTTGATGTCTCCTATCCTTAGTGCGTGTCATATACTCTTTTGCAACACAGGTTTGACTCCGCGGCGGTGCGCCCCCGGAGCGAGATTTCCATATCCTTCCCAACTTAAAGACTAAGACTGTCATGAAAAAGACGAAAATTGTTTGTACTATCGGCCCGAAAACCGAATCCGAAGAGATGCTGAGCAAAATGCTGGACGCCGGCATGAACGTGATGCGTCTGAACTTCTCCCACGGTGACTATGCTGAGCACGGTCAGCGTATCCAGAACTTGCGCAACGTGATGAGCAAGACTGGCAAAAAAGCCGCTATTCTGCTGGATACTAAAGGTCCGGAAATCCGTACCATCAAACTGGAAGGCGGTAACGACGTTTCTCTGAAAGCGGGCCAGACCTTCACCTTCACTACCGATAAATCCGTTGTCGGTAACAGCGAAATCGTTGCGGTAACCTATGAAGGCTTCACCAGCGATCTCTCCGTGGGTAACACCGTGCTGGTCGACGATGGTTTGATCGGTATGGAAGTGACCGCTATCGAAGGCAACAAGGTTATCTGTAAAGTGCTGAACAACGGCGACCTGGGCGAAAACAAAGGCGTTAACCTGCCGGGCGTTTCCATCGCACTGCCGGCACTGGCTGAGAAAGACAAACAGGACCTGATCTTCGGCTGCGAACAAGGCGTTGACTTCGTTGCGGCGTCCTTCATCCGTAAGCGTTCCGACGTGGTTGAAATTCGTGAGCACCTGAAAGCGCACGGCGGCGAGAAGATCCAGATCATCTCCAAAATTGAAAACCAGGAAGGCCTGAACAACTTCGACGAAATCCTTGAAGCATCTGACGGCATCATGGTTGCACGTGGCGACCTGGGCGTTGAAATCCCGGTTGAAGAAGTGATCTTCGCGCAGAAGATGATGATCGAGAAGTGTGTTCGCGCGCGTAAAGTGGTTATCACCGCAACGCAGATGCTGGACTCCATGATCAAAAACCCACGCCCTACCCGCGCTGAAGCAGGTGACGTGGCGAACGCCATCCTCGACGGTACCGATGCAGTGATGCTGTCCGGTGAATCCGCGAAAGGGAAATATCCTCTGGAAGCGGTCGGCATCATGGCAACCATCTGCGAACGTACTGACCGCGTGATGACAAGCCGTCTGGACTTCAACAACGACAGCCGCAAGCTGCGCATCACCGAAGCAGTATGCCGCGGTGCAGTAGAAACCGCTGAGAAACTGGAAGCACCACTGATTGTGGTAGCGACCCAGGGCGGTAAATCTGCGCGCGCAGTACGTAAATACTTCCCGGATGCCACCATCCTGGCCCTGACCACCAACGAAACCACCGCACGTCAGCTGGTGCTGAGCAAAGGCGTGGTTGCGCACCTGGTCAAAGAGATCGCCTCTACTGACGATTTCTACATTCAGGGTAAAGCACTGGCTCTGGAAAGCGGTCTGGCGCAGAAAGGCGACGTTGTTGTGATGGTTTCTGGTGCGCTGGTACCAAGCGGAACGACCAATACGGCCTCCGTTCACGTGCTGTAATAATTCAGGAACGAATTAGTTTTGATAAAAAGCGCCCAATAGGCGCTTTTTTTATTACCGTCATTAGCCAAATTCATTCAAAAAGCAAATCGGGTTTTTCTATTTAATTGCGAATTATCTAAGATGAATCCGATGAAAAATGCCTTTTTTTACATAGCTTTTTACTCAAAAAGGGCTGATTCGATGCTTCTTTGAGCGAACGATCAAAAATAGGCGTATTCCCATCAAAAAAATATTCTCAACCCAAAAAAGTTTGTGTAATACTTGTAACGCTACATGGAGATTAACTCAATCTAGAGGGTATTAATAATGAATCGTACTAAACTGGTACTGGGCGCGGTAATCCTGGGTTCTACTCTGCTGGCTGGTTGCTCCAGCAACGCTAAAATCGATCAGCTGTCTTCTGACGTTCAGACTCTGAACGCTAAAGTTGACCAGCTGAGCAACGACGTGAACGCAATGCGTTCCGACGTTCAGGCTGCTAAAGACGACGCAGCTCGCGCTAACCAGCGTCTGGACAACCAGGCTACTAAATACCGTAAGTAATAGTACCTGTTAATAAAATGGCGCACATTGTGCGCCATTTTTTTTGCCTGCGTCAAACGACTACTGCGTTACCTTCTCCCCTTCCTCTTCAGCTACCGCAGCCGACACCCGACTGTTCTGTACCGACAGCACGCTATTGCTGGCCGACGGGCCGCTACCCGCGGATACGACAACCGGGATCCCCGCGCGGCGTGCCAGCGCTTTATCAATAAGCGCTTTGTCGCTTCCGGCTTGAGACACAAAGGTCGCAAACTCTGCGGAGTGGTTAATGGGCGAAATCTGCGGGTTCTCGCCCTCCACCTGCGCCAGCGGACGGTGAACCTCAATATAACGCTTCCCGTCCGGCTCAACCGAGAACTTCACCGGCTCATTGATAATTTGTACCCGCGTGCCAACCCGTACCTGTTCGAACAGGGCTTTAATATCCGGGGCGTTCATACGCATGCAGCCGGAACTGACGCGCAGGCCTACGCTGTCCGGCGCGCTGGTGCCGTGAATAAGATATTCCCCATTACCAATACCCAAACGCAGCGCGTAGCGCCCCAGCGGGTTATTTGGCCCGGCCGGGACGACCGGAGGCAATTTAATACCCTGTGCCAGCGAACGGGCTCTGATGCCCGCCGTTGGCGTCCAGGTTGGATTAGGGATTTTTTGACTTACGCGGGTGGTGCTCACCGGCGTTTCCAGCCCCAGCTGTCCGATGCCGAGCGGGTAGACCTGGACAATATTTTCTCCCGGCGGGAAGTAGTAGAGCCGGAGCTCAGCGAGATTCACCACAATGCCCTCGCGCGGGGTATCCGGCAGCAGCATCTGCGACGGAATCGTGATAACGGTACCCGGTGCCGGGTTTACCGGCGCAATGGTATTGTTCGTTTCAAGGATCACCTGCGCCGCCGTATTAAACCGACGGGCGATGGTCTGAAGCTTATTATCCCCTTCCTGTATCGTGTAGGTTTGATTTTGCCCAATCAGGCGACTGCCTGCGGGCGGCAACGGATAGTCCATCGCGCGGGCCGAATTAAACGTACCGAGCGAACTGACGAGTAATAGAGTTATTAGAGACGCGCGCTTCATGCTGAGATTCCTTATTCACTGGCAGGACGCCAGAAAGCTGAAAAACCAGCGAGGCGGGAACCACCTCGCGAAACAGAATGAATGCTGTTCTGTAAGTCTAGCTAAGGATTGCAGCTTTGGCGCGAATGGCGCGAATCATCGCTTCCAGCCCCTGGGAACGGGACGGGGTGAGGTGTTGGGTCAGGGCCATTTTTTCAAACCACGGGCGGACATCGAACGCAACGATATCCTGCGCCGACATCCGGTGGTAAAGAATAAAGACCACCGCAATCAGCCCTTTTACAATGGCCGCATCGCTGTCGCCGTGCAGTGCGATAGTGCCGTCGTCAGACTGCTCCATCACAATCCACACCTGGCTCTGGCAGCCCTGAATAATGTTTTCCGGGTTATGCGCCTCTTCGCCGAGCGGCGGCAGACGCTGCCCCAGCTCGATGATATAAAGGTACTTCTCTTCCCAGTTTGCGCAGCGCCCAAAGTTGCGCAGCAATTTATCTCTGTCCGGCAGTTCTGCCATCTTTTGCCTCTTCGTTAGCCCAGCAGCTGGTGAATGCGCTTAAGCCCCGCCACCAGCCTGTCGACCTCTTCCATTGTGTTATACATCACCAGCGACGCGCGGCACATTGCCGGTACCTGGTAAAAGGCCATCAGCGGCATGGCGCAGTGGTGCCCGGTACGGACGGCCACGCCGTAGTTATCAAGGAAGCTGCCCACGTCATAGGCGTGGTGTTTCCCAAGGTTAAACGCAATCACGCCCTGGCGGTCGGCCGGGCCATACAGGGCTAGATCCGGCACGCTGGCAAGCTCCTGCAGCGCGTAGTGCATCAGCAGCTGTTCGTACTCCTGGATGGCGTCCAGGCCGATTGCGGAAACGTAAGACACCGCCGCCCCCAGGCCGATAATCCCGCCGGTGTTGGGGGTACCCGCCTCAAAACGCCACGGCGCACGGGCATAGGTTGTCCCTTCCGAAAGGCTTACGGTGGCAATCATCGATCCGCCGCCTTCCCACGGCGGCATCGCCTGCAGAATGTCCTCTTTCACATACAGCACGCCGATGCCGGTTGGACCATAGAGCTTATGCCCGGAGAATACGTAGAAATCGCAGTCCAGCGCCTGCACATCCACCGCGTGGTGCATTACCGCCTGCGCGCCGTCAATCAACACCTTCGCACCGGCCTGATGGGCTTTTGCGATAATCTCTGCCACCGGGTTTTCGGTGCCCAGCACGTTAGAGACCTGTGTGACCGCCACCAGCCGCGTTTTATCGTCCAGCAGCGTGTCAAGCTGCTCAAGCTGCAGCGTGCCGTCCTCATTCAGCGGAATGACCCGCAGCTGTGCGCCGACACGCTCGCAGAGCATCTGCCACGGCACAATATTGGCGTGGTGCTCCATCTGGGTGATGACGATGTTATCCCCCGCGTGGACCTGCGCGTTGCCCCAGCTGTTGGCGACAAGGTTGATCCCTTCAGTGGTTCCGCGCACGAAGACCAGCTCTTCAGGCGAACGTGCATTGAGGAAAGCGGCCACCTGCGTGCGCACGTTCTCCATGCGCTGGGTCGCTTCGGCGCTCAGGGTATGGATACCCCGGTGCACCGCAGCATAACCATGGCGGTAGAACTCGGCTTCCGCATCCACCACCTGATTCGGTTTCTGCGCGCTGGCCGCGCTGTCGAGATAGGCCAGCGGCAGGCCGTTCACTTCACGGGTCAGAACCGGGAAGTCGGCCCGCACTTTCTCTACGGGAAAACTCATGCTTCGCCTCCGGGCAGACGCTGACCAATGCGGGCCAGCACCTGCTGCTTCAATACGCCATCGTGTAGCGCTTCCGTAAGCTCCGCCGCAAAGGCGTAGATAATCATTTTCTGCGCCGCCTGCCGGTCGATGCCGCGGGAACGCAGGTAAAACATCTGTTCGTCGTCAATCCGCCCGACCGTCGCGCCGTGACTGCATTTCACGTCATCAGCGTAGATCTCCAGCTGCGGTTTGGTGTCCACCTCCGCCAGGCGCCCCAACAGCAGATTGTTGTTGGTCATCTGCCCGTCAGTTTTAATGGCGTGCTGGGCCACATTAATCAGGCCGTTAAACACCGCCCGCCCTTTATCGCTGACAATGGTTTTATGCAGCTGGCGGCTGTTGCAGTAGCCCTTGTTGTGCTCAAGCCAGGTGCGCGTGTCGCACACTTCTGATTTGACCGGCATCGCCAGGCTGTTGATGCGCAGCGTGGTGTTTTCACCGTTAAGCTGCGTACTGGTGTTGTGGCGCAGCACCGCGCTGCCGAGCAGAAAGCTGTGGCTGTACGCCGCGGCATCCTGACCCAGCGCTATATCGTTATGGGCAAAATGGTGGCTCTGCGGATTCTCAAACGCCAGCTTAATGTGGTGAAGCTGCGCATTTGCGGCGACGTTCATCGTCAGCCGCGACCCGGTAAAGTGGCGGGTCTCGTTGAGGCTGACGTAATGTTCGATTACCGTAGCCTCCGCCCCCTCCGCCAGATCAAGGTGATGGCGATAGTGCGCGGTGTTGATCTCATCGCCCTCCACGCCCTGCGTGATGTGCATCAGAAGCAGCGGTTTGGCCGGGCGCTGGTTACGCTTAACCTGAATATGCGTCACGCTGCGGGCCAGGCTCTCGGTCAGGTGGAGAAACACTTCCGGCTGAACCGGGGCGCTCAGGCTCTGGCGGTCGTCGCTAATCACGATATCGAACCCGCTCCCCTGAACGTCGTCACTCAGTTCAGGGCGCCAGACGCCGTCGACAAAGACCAGACGCACCGCATCCACCGTCAGCGCCAGAGCGTCACGCCGGGCCGGGTCGATCTCCGCCAGGCGCGTCACAAACTCGCCGTTCAGCAGGCCGTCGAGCGGGGTGTATTTCCAGTTCTCATGCTTGCGCGTCGGCAGGCCGAGACGCAGCATCTGCTGGAGATGCTGCTGCGCCTGCTCGGAGCGCGTATTACCCTGCGCCTCAAACAGCCTGTGCCACTGCTGGAGTGCATTACTGCTGTTCGGTAAGCCAGCCATAACCCTGCTCCTCCAGTTGTTTAACCAGCGTAAAATCACCGGATTTCACAATGCGTCCCTGGTAAAGCACGTGCACGTAGTCCGGCTTGATATAGTCCAGAATGCGCTGGTAGTGGGTGACGATTATGAATGAACGCTTGCCGTCGCGCAGGGCGTTCACCCCGTCGGCGACAATCTTCAGGGCGTCGATATCCAGACCGGAGTCGGTCTCATCCAGAATGCACAGCTCGGGCTCCAGCACCGCCATCTGCAGGATGTCGTTACGCTTTTTCTCGCCGCCGGAAAAGCCAACGTTGACCGAGCGGGTCAGCAGGTCTTCCGGCATTTTCAGCAGCTTGATCTTCTCTTCCATCAGATCCTGGAAGTCGAAGCGATCCAGTGCCTCCTGGCCGCGATACTTGCGCACCGCATTCAGCGCCGTCTGGAGGAAAAACTGGTTGCTGACGCCCGGAATTTCCACCGGGTACTGGAAGGCCATAAAGATGCCCTCACCCGCGCGGTCTTCCGGCGACATCTCCAGCAGATCTTTGCCGTTAAATTCGACCGAACCGCCAGTCACTTCGTAATCTTCACGTCCCGCCAGCGTTGCAGAAAGCGTACTTTTCCCGGAGCCGTTCGGCCCCATAATGGCGTGAACTTCACCCGGCTTGACGTCAAAATTGAGACCGCGCAGGATGTCTTTCTCTTCCACGCTAACCTGTAAATCTTTAATGCTTAACATGTGCTTTCCTTAACCGACGCTGTGTTCAAGACTAATGGCGAGGAGTTTTTGTGCTTCAACGGCAAATTCCAGCGGCAGTTCAGAGAACACGTCCTTACAGAAGCCGTTCACAATCATCGAAATGGCATCTTCTTCACTGATCCCACGCTGCAGACAGTAGAAGAGCTGATCTTCCCCAATGCGCGACGTGGTCGCCTCGTGCTCCAGCTGGGCCGTGTTGTTGCGACACTCCACGTACGGGAAGGTATGCGCCCCGCAGTCTGCGCCAATCAGCATCGAGTCACACTGGGTGAAGTTACGCGCGTTGGTGGCCGTCGGCATGATTTTCACCAGCCCGCGATAGCTATTCTGGGAATGCCCGGCAGAGATCCCTTTCGAAATGATGGTAGATTTCGTGTTTTTACCGATGTGGATCATCTTGGTGCCGGTATCGGCCTGCTGATGCCCGCTGGTGAGCGCCACCGAGTAAAACTCACCGATGGAGTTATCCCCGCGCAGGATGCAGCTCGGGTACTTCCAGGTAATAGCGGAGCCGGTTTCCGACTGCGTCCAGGACATTTTGCTGTTTTCACCTTCGCACAGCGCGCGCTTGGTGACGAAGTTCAGGATACCGCCGGTGTTGCCGTCGCCGGGGAACCAGTTCTGCACCGTGGAGTATTTCACCTCCGCGTCTTTATGAATGATGACCTCGACCACCGCCGCGTGCAGCTGATAGCTGTCGCGCACCGGTGCAGAACACCCTTCGATATAGCTGACGTAGCTGCCTTCGTCCGCAACCAGAATGGTGCGTTCGAACTGGCCGGTTTTTTCGGCGTTAATGCGGAAATAGGTGGAGAGCTCCATCGGACAGCGCACGCCTTTCGGCACGTAGATAAAGGTGCCGTCAGAGGCTACCGCGGCATTTAGCGCGGCGAAGAAGTTATCGTTACTCGGTACCACGGTGCCGATGTACTTCTTCACCAGCTCGGGATGGTCATGAATCGCTTCGCCAAAGGAGCAGAAAATAATCCCCTGCTCGGCCAGCTTTTCGCGATAAGTGGTCGCCACCGAGACGGAGTCGAAAATGGCGTCCACCGCCACCTCTTTGCCCTCGCGAACCGGGACGCCAAGCTGATTAAAGGCCTCTTCCACTTCTTTACTCAGGAAGCTGTTCTCGGCACCGGTCTGCTGTACCGCGCCGGGCTGCGAAGCGCAGGTATCGTCACAGCTGCCGCAGGAGGGCGCGGAGTAGTAGCTGTAATCCTGATAGTTCAGTTTGTCGTAATGGGCTTTCAGCCAGTGCGGCTCTTCCATCTCCAGCCAGGCGCGGAAGGCGCTCAGGCGAAATTCGAGCATCCACTCGGGCTCGTTACGTTTGGCCGAGATGGCGCGCACGACATCTTCATTAATCCCTTTCGCCAGCTCGTCTGTCTGCAGCTGCGTGAAAAAACCCTCTTTATAGTTGAGGTGTCCGCCGCTCCAGGTGTTTACATCACTCGTTGCTTCAGTATTACGAGACATAGTACCGCCTATACCCCAAAGCTTTCGCCGCAGCCGCATTCGTTCTGGGCTTTCGGGTTATGAAATTTGAATAACTGGTTTAAACCTTCCCGTACGTAGTCCACCTCTGTACCGTCGATAAACGGCATAGCCTGTAGCGCGACGTACAGCTTTGCGCCATCGGTTTCAAACACCAGGTCATCTTTTTCCGGTGCGGTGACGGTATCCAGTACGTAGCCAAAGCCCGCGCAGCCGGTCTGCTTAACGCCTAAGCGTACGCCGAGGATCTCGGGCTTTTTCGCCACCAGCTCGTGGATATGCGCTGCCGCCGCAGGCGTGAGCGTTAAACCACGCCAGGCAAAATCGGCAGGATTGAAGGTTTCTGAATGCAGTTCCATAGGTCCACCTCATCTGATTAGCCATCAGGGCATAACACCATGTTAGTGATAACGATTATCACTTCAACCCTCTGTCAGCAGGGGCATTCGGCTAAACCGCCCTTTTTGTCTACTTTTATTAAGCATAGACCCTGTCAGAAGATGCGGGCGGGATGGATTAAATTGTTCAATGCTTTGAAAATTAATAGATTATTGAACGGAGGAAACAGCGACGAAAGGAAAAGTAAAATATGCATCGGAAATGCCTATTTTTGAGATAGCTTTTGTTCAGGAAGTGACCAAAACAAAAAAAGGCCCTCAAGGCCTCTGATTATGAGTGATGAAATGAAACGGTAAAACCCTGTTCACGCCAGTGATCGAGCTGTTCCTGCTGACGCGGTGTTGGCGTTTTTCCCGTCCAGACGAAGATTTTTTGCCCCGGGAAGAGTTCAGGACGCGGGGAATCAATCGGCTCGGCCAGAACATCAATGTGCCAGCCCTTGTGCGATAAGCGCGCGGCTTCCAGCCACAGATGGGTCCGGTCATCGCATTCCCAGCCGATAAGCAACGCATCATTACCCGCTTTCTTGCGCGACTCCGCCAGGCTTGCAATCGCGAATTCAATCAGAACACCGTCAAGCATGCTCGCCATGTGGCGTACGGTATTTTGATCCTGATTCATTCGCTGGCGGACGGGGGAAATGATGTTATCGATCAGCGCATCCATCGCGTGGTCGCGGCGAAATTCGCCGATTTTGGCACGCAGCTTTGCCGGGCTGGCGTAGCGCAGAACGGTCATCATCTCTTCCTGGAACGAGGCCCAGTTACCCTGGGTCAGAACTTCTTTGTTTTCCAGCAGGGCTTTGACTTTTCCGACCGAAACGCCGCTTTTCATCAGGCGCTTGATCTCTTCGATACGCAGGATATCTTCATCGTCGAACTGACGATGACCCCCTTCGCTGCGCTGCGGCTTCAACAATCCATAACGGCGCTGCCAGGCACGCAGCGTAACGGGGTTGATACCGCATCGTTCGGCTACTTCGCCGATACTGTAATAGGCCATTAACTCCCTCACGCTCAGAACTTCCATACCTAACTGCACCAACCTTATCAGATTGTACAAACCATTTGTATAACTAAGACCGTATTTTGCCCAGGTGAATGGGGCATTCCACCATCCACCTGTTAATACATTGTTGTACAAAATTTGCCATTCGTACAGCCAGACCGACTCAATTGCGCCCGGCTTTATCAAAAGTCGAATTTTTTCTCTGGCCATGCAATGGCCGGAATACCGCCGTGCCGGGGGCTGGCAAAAAGATGTCCCTGGAACTGCGAAATCCCCGCAGACTCCAGCCACATCCACTCTTCCGCCTTCTCCACGCCGACCGCGCAGAACTGAATTTCCAGCGAAGAACAGCATTTGATAATCGCCTGAATAATAGCCTGACGCGGGCCACTTTTGTGCACGTTCGCTACCAGATCGCGATTAATCTTAATTCTGTCCGGCTGGAACTGGGCCAGCAGCTGTAGCCCGGCAAAACCGGCACCAAAGTGATCGATCGTTACGCTGATCCCCGCACTTTTTAACTGCCTGACCGAGTCTGTGAACTCATCGAAACGGGAAATGGCTTCGTTCTCGGTGAACTCGACCATAATTTGCTCGGGCACAAAACCATTTGCTTCGATGGCGGTAAGCAGAAAGTCCACGGCGTTGGGGAGATTGACCAGCGTCATAGGCAGCAGGTTAAGAGACAACGTCTGGTCCTGTAACCCCAGCGCGCTGGCCATTGAGAGCGCTACCTGCTTGCTTTGCAAATCAGAGGTATACACGTCCTCGCGCGAGCGGTTGGCGAAGTAGACCCCCGGCGAGTCGCCGGACGGGGTGCGGAGAAGCGCCTCCCAGGAGACGACCCGCTGCATAAACGGATCGACTATCGGTTGAAAGGCAAAGCTACAATCCGCCCCTTTCGCGACCACCTCAGGTTGTGCAGATAAGTGAGTGTCTTCAGGAACAAAATCCCATGAATCTGCAGGAGGCAGTTCAAAATAGTTCGCTTTTTCTGTGGCCTCAACAAAGGTCCGAAAAAACTGCAGCGGGCGGTCATTATACGTCAGCTGGTAGCGCGTCGTGCCTCTGTTGAGCACCTGCTGCAGCACCTCATCCCTGTCGAACTGGCGTAAATCAAAAAGCTCCATGCCCACCTTGCCAAAACGCCGGACAGGCCCGTGATCCCGCATCAGCTCTACCACGTTATGGTGGCGGGTGTCGTTGCAGATCTGCTCATAAATAGCAGAAACATGATCCGCTGGCCCCTCAAGCAACTGGAAAAAATGTGTGCCGTTAAACAGCAAGATCCCCGTGACATTGGATTGCCGGTTTTTACTATTTGCAGCAGCGACCATTGTTTCCAGCGCTTTCACTGGAACGTCTTCGCAGATATGACTGCGGTAAATGATGGTTGTAAGCATGCTATTCCTGGGGGTTAGGGTTTTGGCCACAATAAAGGTGGGTAAGGATCATTTATAGCACATTAATTGGCTGACAAATAATTTACATCTCAACCATTTACGGCTTTTAATGAGACCTTTTTCCGTGCTGTACAACTTAACTGCAACGCACAGCTTTGTACAATATATCCTGTGATTTCACCGATGCGCTACATCATCTTAACCACCTGAATAAAAAGCACTTTATAAAATATATCATACTAAATTTAAAAAATTGTACATTTTTAATGTACAGATTTATAAATTGTGTATACCTTAAATGTAACGTTACTGATTACAAAATTTTACAGGAGCGAAACATGCAGCAGAAAGGTCACGTCGCAGATTCCGCAGCAGCAATCGCACAGTACTTCGAAAAAGCCTCTCTTCCTACCCAGCAAGAAACGCTCGGTCAGGTGGTTGTTGAGATCCTTAGCGACGGGCGGAACCTCAATCGTAAATCGCTCTGTACCAAACTATTAAGCCGCCTCGAAAGAGCCGATGGCCCGGAAGAGGAGCAGCATTACCACATGCTGCTTGGTCTTCTCTTCGAACGATAATGTTATGAAAAGCAGTGACGCAGACACGCTGACTGACCAGCTGATTGGACAAGCCGTTCTTTCACTTTTGAAGGAGCACGGTCCCGTTACAACGGAAGCGCTGGTTCTGCGTCTGCGGGATATGAAAGCACATGAAAAGGATCCCCGGCGGCGGGAGACACTTGCGAGGGTGATTGCCGATATCGGATCAAAAAGCCTCGGATTAAAACGTCGCAGAGCCGCACAAGGACGAATGAACAGAGAGGGACCTCTCAGTTATCAAAGAGACAATGTAGTGCCGTTATTTGGAAAGGGAAAACCGTCCGATCCCAAAAAAATACATTGACTGCAATTTAACAGCTACGGTGAGAACAAATGAGACAAAATATTCAGCTGCAACCCGAATACCATTCTGCTTTTTTAGAAAGCGCGCTGTCGGAGTATTTCCGTCATGCAGGCGATCGTTTTGCTGAAGAGTCTGCTGTTTTTTCTACTGCAGTACGCTGTGTTCTGGCTTCTGAAGGACATCTGTCCAATAAAGCCATCATTCTCTGGCTCATTCAGACGCTGGAAGCGACCAACGACGTTGTTCAGGCGGATGTTATTCGTAAGACGCTTGAAATCGTGGTGGGCTACACCATGGATGACGTTTAAGCACCCTGCCATTCCGCAATCGTGTCATCGTCAAAACTGACGAACGTTCTGACGATGACACGCTTTCTCTTCATAATCCCCTGTTAAATAAGCGCTATAAAGATGGCATGGTTTCTGCTTACTCCCTTTTACGGGACTGGGCTTACCAGTCATTTTGCTTCATTTCTTAACAGGTCTGTTATTGATGAAAAAAATCGCCAGCGTCTGCCCTTACTGTGGTGCAGGCTGCAAATTAAACCTTGTCGTTGAGAATAACCGTATCATCCGTGCCGAAGCGGCAGAAGGGGTGACAAACCAGGGCACTTTATGCCTGAAAGGATTTTACGGCTGGGACTTCCTCAACGATACCCGCCTCCTCACCCCACGCCTGACCCAGCCAATGATCCGCTACCGTAAAGGCGAAGCATTCACTCCCGTGACCTGGGAGGAGGCTATCCGATACACCGCCCAGAAGCTCAGCAGCATTAAAGCGCAACACGGGCCGCGGTCAATCATGACTACCGGTTCATCACGCGGAACCGGCAATGAAACCAACTACGTCATGCAAAAATTTGCCCGTGCGGTGCTGCACACCAACAACGTCGACTGCTGCGCGCGCGTCTGTCACGGTCCTTCCGTGGCAGGGTTACAGGAGACCCTCGGCAACGGTGCGATGAGTAATTCCATCAACGATATTGAGCATTCTAAATGTCTGCTGGTATTCGGCTATAACTGCGCAGACTCTCACCCTATCGTCGCCCGCCGCGTACTCAAAGCCCGTGAAAACGGCGCGAAAATCATCGTCTGCGATCCGCGCCGCATCGAAACGGCGCGCATTGCCGATCAGCACCTGCAGCTGAAAAACGGCAGCAACATGGCGCTGGTGAACGCCTTTGGCTATGTGCTGCTGGAAGAGGAGCTGTACGACAAAAACTATGTCGCTCGCTTTACGGAAGGGCTTGAGGCCTACCGGCAAACGGTAAAAGACTATGCGCCGGAGAAGGTCGAGCATCTTACCGGCATTCCCGCCCGAGACGTACGTCAGGCAATGCGCACCTTCGCGGCGGCCCCTTCCGCCACCGTAATGTGGGGAATGGGCGTGACCCAGTTTGGTCAGGCCGTCGATGTCGTCAAAGGGCTTTCCAGCCTTGCACTGCTGACCGGCAACCTGGGCCGCCCCGCCGTCGGCGTCGGCCCCGTACGCGGACAAAACAATGTTCAGGGTGCCTGTGATATGGGCGTTCTGCCGAATATGTTCCCCGGCTATCAGGATGTGACCGATCCGGCGGTCAGGCAGAAGTTCGCTGATGCCTGGGGGATTGACGTCAATAAAATGGACGATCGGGTCGGGACGCGTATTACCGAGGTGCCTCATCTGGCGCTGGAAGGCAAGGTCAAGGCCTACTACATCATGGGGGAAGATCCGCTTCAGACGGAAGCCGATCTCGGTCTCGTCCGCAGCGGTTTTGACGCCCTCGATTTTGTGGTGGTTCAGGACATCTTTATGACCAAAACGGCGGAAGTGGCGGACGTTCTGCTCCCTGCCACTTCCTGGGGCGAACACGGCGGCGTCTTTACCTGCGCCGACCGGGGTTTCCAGCGTTTTGGCAAAGCCATTGAGGCCAGCGGCAACGTGAAGCGCGACTGGGAGATCATCAGCCTGCTCGCCACCGAGATGGGCTACCCGATGCATTATGACTCCAACCAGCAGATCTGGGACGAGATGCGCGAGCTGTGCCCTCTCTTCTATGGCGTGACGTATGAAAAGATGGGCGAGATGGGGCACGTGCAGTGGCCGTGCCCGACGCTCGATCATCCGGGAACGCCGTACCTGTACAAAAACAATCAGTTCGACACGCCAACAGGCAAGGGTCAACTGTTTGCCGCGCCGTGGCGCGCGCCGGCAGAGACGCCCGATGATGATTATCCGCTGGTACTCTGCACGGTGCGCGAGGTAGGCCACTACTCCTGCCGCTCGATGACCGGGAACTGCGCCGCGCTGCAAAGCCTGGCCGATGAGCCGGGTCGGGTGCAAATGAATCCTGCCGATGCGGACAAACTGGGCATTACCGACGGACAGCTGGTCTGGGTACGTTCACGTCGCGGCAAGGTGATTACCCGCGCCAGCATCAGCGAGCGTATCAACGCCGGAGCCGTCTATATGACCTATCAGTGGTGGATTGGCGCCTGCAACGAGCTAACCCAGGATAACCTCGATCCCATCTCCAAAACCCCGGAAACGAAGTACTGCGCAGTGCAGCTGGAGGCGATTGAGGACCAGCGCTGGGCGGAGGATTTTGCGGCGTCGTCTTACCAGACGATGAAAACGCGGTTGATTAATGCAGTGAATGTCTGATGCATCTGCCGGGTGGCGTCAGCACCACACCACCCGGCAACAACTCCACGCGTTAGCTTTGCTGCTGTTTATCAATCGTTAGTCAGATAGTCACGCAACCGGTTCGGACAGGTATTCTTCTCTACCATCCGGTGGATCAAGGCCATGAGTTCAAAATCACTACGCAGGTCAAATTTCTGCATCAGCAGATATTTATGGGTAAAAATGGTTTTATCACTGGTGTTAAGCTTATCCGCAATCTGCCCTACCGATAATCCTCTGTAAAAATGCACCATAACGCGAATTTGCTGCAGCGATAATATTTTGTGCTGGCATTCATCGCAGCTTTTATTTTTCCAGCGAAAGCTGGGTAATTGGGTGCGATACCATGCGATAAACAGCGTCTCGGTCATTCTGTCAAGCGAGGTGCGCCGAGAGAGAAATATCATGTCCTGATAACAAGACGGACATGCCGAGAAACGGTGCTCATCCTCGACCAGACCAACCACAATTCCTTTTTTGCGCGCCAGTAATTCAGGATAGCAGGTCAGGGTTTCCCCCTGACATAACGCGAGAAAAATAATATCGGCGGCACTAACATGTTCATGAGAAAGTTCAACGTCAAAATGGAGCGAATGCCTGAAATTATGGGTGAAGAAATCCACAAGAAAACGCTGCAATCCGTCTCTAAAAAATAAATCAGTCTCTTTAATGAGAATATTCAACATAGCAGTTACCGCCAGCAGTCAATCATCACCATTATCTCCACGTAGCGATCAGTTGTACTGCATCGTCATGACAACAACGGCGCTGATGTTCCCCGGCGTCGCCCCGCCGGTAAAGGATGTCACCGCGGCCTGCATGGCCATCGTTGCGGTTCTGTCTGCTGCGATCGTCTGCGTAATGCTTGTCCCCGTCCCCTTTAACGCACCGGTTGCCGCCTCACTCATCGCTATCGCGACATTAGTGGCAGAACCGCTGTTCATGTAGTAATCCGCCCCCGCGACGGGATCGGGGTTACCGGTAAATGAGACCGTTACGCTGCTAGTGCCAGCCGGACACTGGGTAAACATCAGGTTAAACGGCACAGGATCGGAAGATGAACCCGGCGTAGACATGTTTGATGCCTGAATATTACCGAAGTTAATATCCATATTGTCATTCCCTCCGTTAAATATGCAGGGCGAGGCAATAATATTTCCGGTAACGCTGACGTTAACAGCGTCCCCTGCAAAGGTATTGCAGCTTATTAACGTGGCGGCAAGCGCTGCCGCGCGCAAAATATTCATCGCGTTATCCATTACTGATACGTTAAGTCAAGGGTGGCTGATGCGTTGGCCTTGCCTGTTGAAACACTCGCCTGAGTCTGATAATAACGGGCGGTTATCGGGAACGTTTCCTGGCCACCTGCGGATTGTTTCAAAACAATTCGGTTATTTAACGCTAAAGGCGCCCCATTATATAGCAATTGCACGCCGACACCTTTCGCCACGTCCGCGTTCCCTTGCCCAGTCAAGGCTAATACGCTGTCAGTGCTGACGTCCGGGTTTTGCATCCCCTGCAGCATGACGTTAATATTCGCATCGGCATCGCAATCAAGACCCAGATTCTGTGTGCTTTGAGCACCAGAAGGAATGGTGCCGACAGTATTGCCAAAAGCCGATGCCGATATATCACCGATTGGAAAAGTTAAATTAGGCGTTGTTATTGCGCATGCTAATTGCGTCACTTTATTGCCAATATAGTTAACCGTTAACGACTGAATGTTATCGTCACCATGAGCCGTTGCCAGTAATCCAGAGCCGATCACGCCTGACGTAATATCCCCCGTCTTTATTAACGTCACCTCCAGAGGATACACAACCGTTTTTGTCGGTGTTGAGTCTACATACTGCCTGACGTTGGAAAAATACCAGCTTGCAGAAGCAAATCTTAACGCAATACCGACGCCCGGCACGTTTGTATTATAATAATGAGTGATGGATGACGGCGTACTGAACATACTCATTTCATACGTAATAGTTCCCGAACCGACACAGAGATCAATATCACCGCTGCCATTGGTAATGAAGCTACTTATCACTGTGCCAACGGGAGCATCACGCTGAACCGTTACGGCGGGCTGCTGTATGTTAAACGGTTGTGCCGGGTTAAATCCACTTCCCCCATACGTACAGTCGGCTTCAGCACGTAGTGAGCATAACCATAACAGCGCCAGAAAAATGAATTGCGCATACGGCCGATATTTATTTACTAAATACATAACGCTTCCTCAACGACAATCATAAACAACGGCAGGGATACTGTTTGACCTGTCTTTTCCAGTAATCGCATAGTTGACCTGACATTGTTCTGAATTATCACTACCCCATTTAACCCATAACGTTCCGTTCGGACTCAAGCCGGTCAAATAAACCTGACCTTTATCCCCAACAATAAAACTGTTCCCGCTCTGCCCTTTGACAGTGGCGATAGCGCCAAACGGGACCGGCTGGCCATTACGATATTGAAGCGTCATCAATACCCGCATGCCGACATTTGCCACATAATCCGCCCTGACCACCGCACCGCGGGTTGGTATCACCGTCTTATTGGTTAACTCCAGCTCCACATCATCCGGTAGCGTATCGGTCATCAGCGCCACGTCGTTCTTGCGATACGGCATTAAATTGCTCACCGCGGTGTAGCCACGCCAGTCGGTTTTTGCGCCGCTCTGATTCTGGATACTCACCCCTTTCGCGCCGGGTGCTTTTATCAGCACGTTGGTTTCACCCAGTGGCTGCGAGAAAGTCACCCCGTCGGCGTGGGCAAGGATCCCCCCCTGCAATCCATAGTTCAGACGATCGCTGCCCTTGTCGTAACCGTACCCCGCATAGACTTCACCATACGTGCCTTTAAAATCAGCGCTGGCATTGCCGGT
Source organism: Enterobacter sp. MG-EB028 (assembly GCF_056673305.1). NCBI lineage: Bacteria > Pseudomonadati > Pseudomonadota > Gammaproteobacteria > Enterobacterales > Enterobacteriaceae > Enterobacter > Enterobacter sp. MG-EB028. Next base: position 2,048,237 of record NZ_CP195079.1, on the reverse strand, counting down.
ATATCCCACGGAATCCGTTCCGTAACCTTGCTGTACGTTCCAGCTGAGCGCGTTGTTTTCCAGCGCGGTGCCGTTAAGGCCGACGCTGTGCGTCGTGCCGTTGTTCTTGCTGGCGTTCATGCTGTAATTAGCCCAGGTACGCGGCAAGAAGGCCTCTAACGGCACGCTAACGTTCAGTGCAATCTGCTGATCCTTACCGTTGCGGGATGAACCACTGTTGCCGTCAGTACTGCCGTTTTCACTGTAGGTATAGGTGATCCCATAGCTCACGCTTTTCCAGGCGTTGTTGTACCCGGCGCTGTAAGACGCTGTGGTCCTGCCTGAATTCCAGTAATCTTCACGAACGGCGCTGAGCATGAGCGATCCCAGGTTCTGACCGATGTTCTGGCTCATCGTCAGCTCGGCCCGGTTACGACGGCGGTTCTGCAGCGCGCTGCTGTCGCCATAGGAATCCAGCACTTCCTGCATTCCGTAGTAGCCGCTGGTTGAATAGCGGTAGCCCGCGATGGCGAAGTTGGTTCCCGTCTCAACAAAGTTCTTGCTGTAGCGAATGCGCCAGGACTGACCGCTACTTCCCGGCAGATTTTGTGGGGTTGACCACGCCTGAGTAACATCCGTCGAGAAGGCGCCAAAGTCGCCCATGTTTTTACCGATCCCTGCTGCCAGAGACTGATACTTGCTCGATTCCTAGAAACCGCCGTAGAGCGTCAGGCCATGCGGCAGGCCGTAGATCCCGGTCAACTGTGCGAACGGGGTTTTATCAACTTCGCTGCTATACGATCGGTACTGGCCTGCGGTTACCGCATACTTAAAACGCCCTTCACGCTGTAATACCGGCAGTGAAGCAAAGGCCACGGTGAAGTGCTGCTCGCTGCCGTCGCTCTCTTTCACGGTAACGTCGAGGTCACCCGCGCCGCCAGTGGGGTATATATCCGTAATTTCAAACGCCCCCGGCGCCACATCGCTCTGAGCAATCTGGTAGCCATTTTGACGAATGATGACCTGTGCATTGGTGCGGGCAATACCGCGCACCACCGGAGCATAGCCTTTCAACGAGTCCGGCATCATGTCATCGTCAGAGGCCAGCTGCGCCCCCCGGAATGGAATACTGTCAAATACGTCAGCCGGAGAGGCACTGTCGCCGGTCGTGAGCTGAGCCTTCAGCGGAACGATCGCCCGCTGTACGTAGGTGTAGACCGTGTCCCATTTGTCTTTACCGCTGCCGTCGCGGCTCCAGGTGGAATAGTTGCGGATCCGCCATGGACCGACGTTAATGCCCGGACGCAGGTTGGCGTACTGGCTGTTCGTGTTACTGCTGTTGCCGTCACGTCCCCAGCTGTTTGAGCCGCTCAGACTGTAGTTGAGCAGCGCGGCGGTGATCCCCTCGTCCCACATTTCTGGCGGCACATATCCGCGAGCCTGCGGTGACAGCGCCGCCTGTGGAATCGTAATCTCAAGGTGCTGGGCACTGAAAATAAACGCGGTTGACGCCTGCGGGATCGCCGAGAGCTTCGCACATTCGCCGCCTGAATTCAGGTCAGGGAATAGCTCGGTTTTTACCCCCCAGCTTTTCAGCTGCGCCACGCTCAGGCAGGGCTGCAAGGACGTCTCACCTTCCGCGTTTTTTACCGCGTCAAATCTGATCTCGCGCGTGTCAACAACCTGCCCGCCGATGAGCACATCAACGCGATAGGTGCCGGGCAGCTGCGAACCGGATTCAAACGCCGAAAGATCGGCGCCTTTCATGCCAGGGTTGTCCAGTTCAATCAGCTCAGGGTTAAAATACTCACCTGCATAAGCGGTCTCGGTAACCGAACCGAGTACGACAGCGATTAACAGTGCCGGATTAAATAAAACCGCCTGCTTATTATGGCTAATCACGACGTTACTCCATACCGAGAATAAAGGGAGCCTCTGGCACAATACGAATTACAGAGTGGCGTTGTGCACATTTCCGGTACCACCGTAATCATTAATTAACTTGAACGTTACCGAACCGCCGGTAATACCTTTCGGCAAATCAAACCGTGCGCTAGCCCCGGGAAGTACATAAGTTACATCCTCGAGCTTTTTACCATTCACGCGGATTTCATTGAAATTCATTACCACGTTAGTTGGGTTAGTGACCTGAATCTGATTCCCGCTACGCTGCCAGGTTAATTTATCTGCCAGCTCTTCAGGAATGACCCCTTTCAGGGCTGCTGGACGATAGATCAATTTAATGCGGGTTTTTACCGCAATTTGCAGCGTATTGTCTTTTCGCGATGCCGCAGGAATAGACTTAATATTTAGCCAGTAGAGCGACTCTTTATCCTGGGCAACCGAACCTGCTAATACAATACGTTCCACGTTCTGCTGGCCTTTATCCAGGCGGTAGAGTGGTGGCGTGATAATAAAAGGTGTTTTCTCAGCACTTCCGTTTTGCGACTCTACCCACGACTGAATTAAATACGGTGCCGTGTCGGGGTTAGTGACGCTAATAGAAGACTCTTTTTTATTGCCATCATAAATAACGCGCGTCCCGCCAATGACCACACCCGCAGTGGCTTGAGAAATACCGACTGAAAGAAACACGCAGGCAAGTAAAGTTTTACTCAGAAAATACATTTTATACCTCAATAACAAAGGGGCCAACAGACGGCCCCCCAATGGTTTCCGTCAAGAAAAATCAGTTATAGACAACGGAGAAATTAGCCACGGAATTTGCAGGACCGGCGGTTACCGTTGCTTCAGTGGAAATATACTGCGCGTAAAAATTCAGCGTATTATCCGTTGTACTACTGAGCACATAGGAATAATTATTGCTGCTGTGTAACGGCAGATCGGCCTTATCCGCTGACATCAGGTTAATCGCCACCCCTGTTGCCGCCCCTGCCACCGACGAATCAATTGCCAGCAGGTTGGCATTGGTTGGATCCGGCGTGCCGTCGAAACGGACTTTTGCGCTGGTAACCGTAACCGGACAGTTTTTCAGTACAATATCAAATCGTGTTGCAGCCGTTCTGGAACCCGTAACCGGGAATTCCGTTTTATTATAATCGCCCAGCACCACCACCTGGTTCTGCGAAGCCACATCAACATCGCAGGCAGAATCAAGAATATTACCGTTAAAATTAACGGTACCTGCCGCTGCGAATGCATTTGTCATGGTCAGTACAGAACTGGCTGCAAACATTGCCATCATTAATTGCTTTTTCATAATGCTCTACCCTGTATCACTTTATTTATTACTGAGATTCATGCAGTAGAGGGCCGATAAAAATCCTGGGGATTTTTATTCTCCAATAAATGGCTTAAGCCTTTTCTTACTGCTTGGTTAAAATTTATATAATTCTTTTCACAAGGACAACGGTTATATGGTCTAGCTGTAGACTCAGATTTAACAAAAAAGAAACATTCATTTTTTGAAAATTCTTATCACGTGTTGCTTCAGGTCTATTAATAGACTTAAATAAATTCCTCTTGTTTTTCAAGGAGTTAGATAGAAAAAACTCCCCAGTCTACTTTTAGACCTCTGCAGAATGTTCCCTGAGTTATTAATTTTTAAGATAATTCTCTTCGCAGATCAAAAAATGATCACACAAGCAGTCGATGTGAGGTATCTTATGAATACACGTTTAACCACCCCGCTGAATAATCAGCCGTCATCCGCTCTGGATTTAAAACCGTTATTCCATATAGACACGCTGATTAACCATGTGGTCCCGGCAGCGAAGAGAATGATCATCGCCCGGGGTGAAACGGTTCATTATTATAAAGATGATGTTCGGCAGTGCTTTTTGCTTATCCAGGGCAGCGTGGCGCTTCATCGCCGCGGTGACGGTATTGTATTAAACTCTGAGTCAGCGCCTTTTATTCTGGGCGTGAGCAGTCAATTCTCTTCTGAGCATCTTTACGTCAGGGCGCTGGAAACCGCGGAAATCGCCCGCGTGCCCCTGGAAAGCTTTAACCAGATTGTGTCGCAGCATGATTTATGGGAGCACTTTTCAAAGCTGCTTATTTATACCGCCTCGCGGGTATACGAACATTGCGCGCAAATATCGCAAATGTCTGCCTACGATATCATCCGGTTCCAGCTTGTTGAGCTGATGCAGGAGCCGGACGCCATACGGCACAATACGACGGCGGCAGCCTACATCAAAAGCCGGACGTATCTTTCACGTAGCGGAATTATGCGTATCCTGTCGGAACTTCGGACCGGCAAGTACATCACCATGGAGCGCGGTGTGCTGCGTGAAATTCACCATCTGCCACGCAAATATTGATTGCCACCGTGCCTGTATCAGCGAGAGACGCTATAATTAGCCAGGTTATTCTTAAGGTTACCGGCTACCATGTCCCTTCCAGAAACGTCTCACCGCGGCTCACCTTACGCACAAGAGCTTATTTCACACTTACTGCCTGATTGCACAACGCGACGCACCGCTCGCGGCGAGCGGCTTGACCTCCAGATCAACGGTCAGGGAATCTGCTATTTAATTCTTGAGGGAACGGTCGCCATCTACAGAAGAAGCGATGACATGATGCTGTCTACGGCCCGCAGCCCCGCCGTGTTCGGCCTCGCTAACCTCACCGATATCTATTTTAATGATTATATCAAGACGGTTAGCCCGTGCCTGATTGGCACGCTCACCACCGCGCGGGTGAATGAGATTATTAAAGATAAGGCGCTGTGGGGACTACTCTCGAAGCAACTCATGTTTGTGTATAGCCGTCTTTATAACAATGTAATGCCGCAGGGCGCCCCGACGGCGTATGAGATGATTCGCCAGCAGCTGATAAAGCTGATGGAGGAAGATGAGAGCTATCGCAGCAGCGTGACGGCGGAAAGGTATATTCGGGAGAAAACCCAGCTCTCCCGCAGCGGCGTAATGCGTATTCTGGCGGATTTAAAAACCGGCGGATTTATCGAAATCGAAGAAGGCCGACTCATCAGGATCAACAAGCTTCCTGCCCGATACTGAATTCGGGGCACAAAAAAGGCCGCAGTCGCGGCCTTTTCAACAACACTCGCTCAATGGACGTGAACGCCCAACCGCCAGGCAAAGTAGATCTCTTCTTTCAGCTCATTCGAAGAGAGCGCCAGCAAGTCCGTGAACTCCAGCTCAAGCTGTTTCAGCTTTTTCAGGTACTGCGCCGGAGACAGGTTGCTCTTATCGCGACGTAAATATTCAATTGCCAGCTGTGTTGGGGTTATTTCAGTATCCATGATGTCCTCGCTTATGTACAAATCCTGACCAGTATATCACAACATCCTGGCTAGTTTTTGACCAAAGCCAATTCATCTGAAAACTTTACACGACCGCCGTCGTCAGCCGCGACGAGCAGCACAGGCGATCCTGCTCATCGAGAATATCAATCTGCCACACCTGGTGGCGGCTACCGGCGTGCAGCGCGCGGCAAATACCGCGCACGCGTCCGCTACGCACCGAGCGAATATGGTTAGCATTCACCTCAAGCCCGACCACCTTCTGCTCGCCTTCGGTGCAGAGATACCCCGCGACAGAGCCCAGGGTTTCCGCCAGCACGACGGAGGCCCCGCCGTGCAACAGACCAAACGGCTGGTGGGTGCGACTATCGACAGGCATCGTCGCCTCCAGATCGTCTTCCCCGATGCGGGTGAACTGGATATCCAGCAGCCCCACCATATTCCCTTCGCCCATGGCGTTCAGCGCCTGCAGCGTCACGGCACGTTTCCAGATCATCCAATTATCTCCAGTAAAGCCTGCAATGGGTGGCGTACGCCGTTACCCTCTACCCGTTTGACCTGGCTGCGGCAGGAGTAGCCCGTCGCCAGGCAGCGGTTGCGCGGTAAACGCTGCATCGCCTGATGCCAGGACAACTCATAGATGCCGAGCGAGTTGGCGTGATTTTTCACTTCGTGGCCGTAGGTGCCGGCCATCCCGCAGCAGCCCACGCTGACGCTCTCCAGCTTCGCGCCGAAACGCGCAAAAATAGCGGCCCACTGCGCCGGGGCCCCCGGCAGCGCCGTCACTTCGGTACAGTGGCCGAACAGATACCACGGTTCACCGCCAGCCTCCTGAACGGTCTTCTCTTCCAGGGCCGACGGCAGCCACTCGTGCACCAGCATGACGTGGAAATCGCCCCGCTTCTCACCCAGCGTCTGTTTGTATTCATCGCGATAGCAAAGCACCAGCGCCGGATCGACGCCGACCATCGGTATTCCGAGTTGCGCCACGCGATTCAGGAAGTCAGACGTTTTCTGCGCTGTCTTCGCAAATCGGTTCAGGAAACCCTTGATGTGCTGCGCCTTGCCGTTAGGCGAGAACGGCAGCACAACCGGCTGGTAACCCACTTTCTCCGCCAGACGGACGAAATCGGCCACGACCTGGGCATCGTAGTAACTGGTAAACGGATCCTGGACCACCAGCACCACGTTCGCTTTTTGCTCAGGGGTAAGCGCTTCGAGCTGCTCCAGGGTCATGTTTGCCGAGCGATGGCCGACGAGCTGGCGCTGCAGAGACGGCACCGACAGCGGCGGCAGATCGACCATGCCGATGTGTTTTTCGGAAAGCTTGCGCACCAGCGGCTGGTTGATAAAGAAGTTGAAGGTCTTCGGCGCGCGCGCCATCAGCGGCGCGTAGCTTTCCACCGTCGCCACCAGATGGTCGCGCACCGGGCGCAGGTAGCGGGTGTGGTAAAGCTGCAGGAAGCGCGAGCGGAATTCCGGCACGTCGATTTTAATCGGGCACTGGGTAGAGCAGGCTTTACAGGCCAGGCAGCCGGACATCGCCTCTTTCACCTCATGGGAGAAATCATATTCGCCCTTGTTGGCATGCCAGCTGTTGCGGGTGCGCTCAATCAGCGAGCGCAGGCTGGCCCGTTTTTCCGGCAGCTCCTGCTCCAGCTTCAGGGGATCGACGCCGCGATCCGCAAGCAGACGCAGCCACTCGCGTACCAGCGTCGCCCGCCCTTTCGGCGAGTGAATACGGTTGCTGGTGATTTTCATTGACGGGCACATCGGGCTTTTCGCGTCGAAGTTAAAGCACAGGCCGTTGCCGTTACACTCCATCGCGCCGCGCCAGGACGAGCGCACCGCAATCGGAATCTGTCTGTCGTAGGTGCCGCGCTTGACGGCATCCACCTGGAGCATTGGCGCGTCCACGCCTTCTGGCGGGCAGATTTTCCCCGGGTTAAGGCGGTTATCCGGGTCAAATGCCGCTTTCACCTTACGCAGCTCCGCGTAGAGCTGCTCCCCGAAGAAGGCCGGGCTGTATTCCGCGCGGAACCCTTTCCCGTGCTCTCCCCACAGCAGACCGCCGTATTTGGCGGTCAAGGCCACCACGTCGTCGGAGATCTGCTTCATCAGGATCTCCTGCTGCGGGTCGCACATGTCCAGCGCCGGACGCACGTGCAGCACCCCGGCATCCACGTGGCCGAACATGCCGTAGCTCAGGCCGTGGCTGTCCAGCAGGGCGCGAAACTCAACGATATAATCCGCCAGATGTTCAGGCGGCACGCAGGTATCTTCGGCAAAAGGAATGGGCTTCGCCGCCCCTTTCGCATTGCCGAGCAGGCCCACGGCTTTTTTACGCATGGCGTAAATACGTTCGATACCGGCCAGATCGTTACAGAGCTGCCAGCCGATCACACCGCCTTCTCCCTGCGCAATCAGCTCATCCAGACGCTGGCAGAGCGTGGTGACCTGGCGTTCAATCAGCTCCGCATCATCGCCGGCAAATTCCACAATATTGAGACCGAGCATCTCTTTATCCGGCACGTCGGTAATGAGGTCACTAACGGAGTGCCAGACGATATCTTCCCGGGCCAGATTGAGCACCTTCGAGTCGACGGTTTCCACCGACAGCGCCTGCGCTTTCACCATAAACGGCGCATTGCGCAGCGCGGAGTCGAAGGAGTCATATTTGACGTTCACCAGACGACGCACCTTCGGCAGGCGGGTGATATCCAGCCGCGCCTCGGTAATAAACGCCAGCGTCCCTTCGGAGCCGGTCAGCACGCGGGTTAAATCAAACTGCGTCAGGTCGTCATTAAACACGTGGCGCAGGTCGTAGCCCGTTAAAAAGCGGTTCAGTTTGGGGAATTTGTCGAGAATAAGCTGGCGGTTGTCGCGGCAGCGCTCCAGCACGGTGCGGTAGATGCGCCCGCTGGCGGTGTTATCTTTGCCCAGCGTTTCCGCCAGTTCAACCGGCATCGGCTGGGTATCAAGGATGTCTCCGCCCAGCAGCACCGCACGCACGCCCAGCACGTGGTCGGAGGTTTTACCGTAGACCAGCGAGCCCTGGCCGGAAGCATCAGTATTGATCATTCCACCAATCGTCGCGCGGTTGCTGGTGGAGAGCTCAGGGGCAAAAAAGTAGCCGTAAGGCTTGAGATACTGATTAAGCTGATCTTTGATGACGCCCGCTTCGACCCGCACCCACCCCTCTTCAGGGTTGATCTCAATGATGCGGTTCATATAGCGCGACATATCAATAATGATGCCCTGGTTCAGCGCCTGACCATTGGTCCCGGTGCCACCGCCGCGCGGCGTGAAGACCAGAGAGGCAAAGCGCTCCTGCGTTGCCAGCCGGGCGATAAGCGCCACGTCGGCCGTAGATCGAGGGAAAACAACGGCATCGGGAAGAAGCTGGTAGATACTGTTATCGGTTGCCATCGTCAGCCTGTCGGCATAGTTCGTGGCGGTATCACCTGTAAAACCCTGTTGCTCCAGTGCCTGCAAAAAATTAAGCACCAGCTGAACGACGCCAGGTGCCTGAGAAATCTGTGGGATCATTACTGTCGACCCTAATTAGAGTTGTGGGAATCGTTTGCGTGTATCTTAAAAGTTTTATCACATTTTTTTCTTATAATCTCTGCTGAATTACAGGCAGAATTCGCCTGTCAAAAATCGCTGATATCACTAATGATTAGAGAGATGTGGTTTACGTTCCCGCCAGCCCGGCTGGCGTTCATTTAAGGAAATGTTTCGTTTATGGTCAATCTTCGTCAGCCCAGGGATGTTGCGCAAATTCTGCTGTCGGTGCTGTTCTTAGCCCTCATGATTATTGCGTGTCTGTGGATTGTTCAACCCTTTATTCTCGGCTTTGCGTGGGCCGCGACCGTTGTCGTCGCAACCTGGCCTCTTTTATTACGCCTGCAGAAGCTGCTGTTTGGCCGCCGCGGCTTAGCCGTGCTGGTCATGACGCTGCTGCTGTTCCTGCTGTTTATTATTCCGATTGCCCTGCTGGTTAACAGCCTTGTCGACTCCAGCGGCCCGGTGATCCGCGCCGTGACCAGCGGCGACCTGACGCTGCCGGATCTCGCCTGGCTGAACAGCATTCCGGTCGTGGGCGCTAAACTCTACAGCGGCTGGCATAGCCTGCTGGAGATGGGCGGCAGCGCGCTGATGGCGAAAGTGCGTCCGTATATTGGCACCACCACCACCTGGTTTGTCGGTCAGGCCGCGCATATCGGCCGCTTTATGATGCACTGTACCCTGATGCTGGTCTTCAGCGCCCTGCTTTACTGGCGCGGTGAGCAGGTGGCTTTAGGCGTTCGTCACTTTGCCACCCGCCTGGCGGGAAAACGGGGCGATGCCGCGGTACTGCTGGCTGCGCAGGCCGTGCGCGCGGTCGCCCTGGGCGTTGTGGTGACGGCGCTGGTGCAGGCGGTGCTGGGCGGTATCGGCCTGGCGATTTCCGGCGTACCGTACGCCACCGTCTTTACCGTGGTCATGCTGATGACCTGCCTTGCGCAACTGGGGCCGCTGCTGGTGCTGGTTCCGAGTATTATCTGGCTTTACTGGACGGGTGATACCACGTGGGGAACGGTTCTGCTGGTCTGGAGCTGCGTGGTCGGCACCATGGATAACGTGATTCGCCCCATCCTCATCCGTATGGGTGCAGACCTGCCGCTGATCCTGATCCTCTCCGGCGTTATCGGCGGGTTGATTGCCTTCGGGATGATCGGTCTGTTCATTGGCCCGGTGCTGCTTGCCGTCACCTGGCGTCTGTTCTCCGCCTGGGTTCATGAAGTGCCGCCGCCGGGAACCGACCCGGACGTGATTCTGAGCGAGCTGGAAGAGCTGGAAGAGAAGAACACGCAGTAAGCCTTTTGGCCGGGTGGCGCTAACGCGCACCCGGTCTACATTACCCTCACCAACACTTAAGCATTACTAAACTATTTATTCGTCACTCACTGGTCAGACCCGCTATTTCAACAGTAAGTCCGCTATTATCCTCAAGAAATCTTTAAGTCTCTTTAACTATTGAGACGAATCTGATCGACGCTAAATAACACAATGCCTACTATTAGCTCACGGTTATAAATCAACACCTTGGTTTATAAGCATGGAAATCCCCTGAGTGAAACAACGAATTGCTGTGTGTAGTCTTTGCCCATCTCCCACGATGGGCTTTTTTTTATCCTGACTACGCGCGCTTCACGTCACAGCGACTGAGCATCCGCCATTCAGCAGGCAGAACCCACGTCTCTCCGGTTACGTTGACCGTCACGACCTCGCGGATATCCGCCGACGATGCGCCAATCTGCAGTTCAAACTCGCCAGGCTCAACAATGCGTTTCCCGTCACGTCGGGTGAAGTTGAACATCTCAACCGGCAGCGTGAAGGTGAGCGTGGCGGTTTCGCCCGGCGAGAGCGTGACGCGCTGGAAAGCCTTCAGCTCCTGAAGCGGGCGCACCTGGCTAGCGACCCTATCCCGCACGTAGACCTGCACGACTTCACTCCCGCTGCGCTCGCCGGTATTGGTGATATCCACACTCAGCGTCACCTCACCGTCGACCGGCACGCGGCTTTCAGCGACGCGGGCAGCGCCCCAGCTAAACTGCGTCCAGCCAAGGCCAAAACCAAACGGATAACGCGCACCGAAATGGAACGCAAACGGCGTGCCGCCGCTTTTCAGCTTGTGATTGTAGTAATACGGCATTGCCCCGGCGCTTTTCGGCACGCTGACAACCAGCCGCCCCTGCGGCTCCGCGCGACCGGTCAGCACATCGGCAATCGCCCAGCCCCCTTCCTGCCCCGGCGCCCAGGCCATCATCAGCGCGGCAACCTTCTCCTCCAGCCCCTGAAGGTTGTACGGGCGCCCGCCGGTCATCACGACAATCACCGGTTTGCCGGTGGCGACCAGGGCGTCCAGCAGCTGTTGCTGCACGCCGGGCAGATTCTGAGAATCGGTATCAGATCCTTCCCCGACCGTGCCGCTCTGGAACAGTCCGGCGAGATCGCCCACGCAGGCCACCACCACGTCACTATCCTGCGCGGCGCTGACCGCCTCAGGGATAAGTGCGGTGCTTTGCGACACGGGAGACTGCTGCATCGGCTTGCCACCGCTGTCGCCGGGGAAGACCGGCGCGCCCGCCATCCGTTTTTCGATAATGTGGCACCCTTTCGCGTAGCGCACGTTCGATGCCCCCAGGTACTGCTCCACCGCCGCGCGCGGGGTCGTCACCTGCGAGGTCTCCTCAACCATATCGCTGATGATCAAATGCACCGGGAAGCTGTAGCCGCTGAGTAACGCCAGCGGATCGTCTGCCGTCGGCCCCACCACCGCCACGCGGGGCTTACCGTTCAGCGGCAGAATGCCGTCGTTTTCCAGAAGCGTGATCGATTTGGTCGCTACCTCCCGCGCGACCTCTCGGGTCATCTCATTTTGCAGATCGATACCGTTTTCATCGGCATACGGGTTCTCAAACAGGCCGAGGCGGAATTTTTCGGTCAGCGTACGCGCTACGATCTCATCCACCTTCGCCATGGAAATCAATCCACGCGCAACGGCGTCTGCCAGATGGCTCGCGCAGTCGTCTTTCGGAAGCTCAACGTCCAGCCCGGCGTTAAAGGACAGCGCGGCGGACTCCGCTGCGTCGTGGGAAATCCCGTGATGCTGGTGCAGCAGGCTGACGCCGCCGTAGTCCGCGACAATAATGCCGTCGAAGCCCCACTGTTCGCGCAGGACGGTGGTCAGCAGGAAGCTGTCGCTGTGCCCCGGCTGGTTATCGATATCGTGGTAGGCGGGCATGACCGAACCGGCGTTTGCCAGCTTAACCGCCATTTCAAACGGCAGCAGGAAGGTGTCGTTCAGCTCGCTGAAGCCGAGATGAACCGGGGCGTGGTTACGCGCCCCTTCGCTGAACGAGTGGCCCACGTAATGCTTGAGCGTCGCCAGCAGATCGCGCTTATCGCCCTGTAAGCCTTTCACGTAGGCGGTGGCCATCACCCCCACCAGCCAGGGATCTTCCCCGAAGGTCTCTTCGGTTCGCCCCCAGCGCACGTCGCGGGAAACGTCCAGCACCGGGGCCAGCCCCTGCTGGCAGCCGACGGAACGCGCCTCTTTACCAATCTGCTCTGCCGCGCGCTGCACCAGTTCAGGGTCCCAGGTGGAGCCGTAGTTCAGCGACGACGGGAACAACGTGGCGTCTTTGCACAGCAGCCCCACCAGGCACTCTTCATGGAACAATGCCGGAATGCCAAGACGCGTCTCCTCCATCATCATGCGCTGCAGGCGGTTAGCGGCGCGCACGCCGGTTTTCGCATCAACGATGTGGGTGCCCAGCGGGCGCGTAATTTGACCGACGCCCAGCTTCAGCCGTTCGCTGAGTGCAGCCTGCTGGCTCACGCCGGCGAACTCATCGCTGAGGTCGCTGCGCTCGCGGTGGTTACCGTTTTCATCGAGGATCAGCCAGTACGCATGCATCTGGGCGAACTTCTCTTCCGGGGTCATGCGCGCCAGTAAATCGGCGACGCGCTCGTGTACGGGACGTCCAGCGTCCTTATAGATAGCAGTCATATTTTACTCCTGTAGTGCGGAAGGGGTTGCCGGGCTGAGCTGCCCCGCATCGGGTCTTACCTCACGCTTGCTCGCCAGCTCCCGGGCGATGGAATCCACCAGCCGGCTGTTGAGCTTGTAGATGGAAAGCAGCGCCACCATGCAGAGGAACAGCGCGCACGGAATAAGGGTGAACAGCGCGTTGATGGTGGAAAGCACGTGCGGCGCCTGGGCTACCTGGCCCGGGGCGTAATCCACCATGCCGAGCACCCAGCCGACGACCGCCCCGCCCAGCGCCAGCCCAAACTTGATGGCAAACAGCGCGGTGGAGAAGACCAGCCCGTCCAGACGGCGGCCGCTGCGGTGCTCTTCGTAGTCGACCACATCTGAGAACATAGTCCACTGCAGCGGCGTGGTGAGGTTTTGCACAAAGCTAAAGACAATGTTGAGGCCAAAAATCAGCCACACCTGAGAAGGCGGCAGGAAGAAAATCAGCGCGCCGAAGATGACGAAGGAAATAATCGTCCACTGATAGGCGCGGACGCGGTCAAATTTCCCCAGCAGCCGTTCAGATAATAATGCGCCGCTTAAGGAGGCCACCATGCCGGAAACAATAAAGGCAAAAACCAGCTCCGGGCGCAACAGCACATAGTTGACGTAATACATGGTGGCAGAGCCGCGCGTCACCACCGCCGTTAACAGCAAAATATTAAACAGGAAGACAATACGCCACTGGCTGTTCCCGGCCAGCAGTTTTAAATCGGTTAGCATGGAGCCGGAGGTATCATTGCGTGGGGAATAACGCTCGCGGGTCATCAGGAAACAGCAGAAAAACAGCACAATCCCCAGCAGCCCCATCAGGCTCATGGCGTAGAAATAGCCTTTCTGCACGTTGCCCTGTCCTAACAATGAGACCAGCGGCAAGGCGATAACCGTTACGATCAGCCCGCCGATAAACGACAAGCCAAAACGCCAGGACTGCAGGGAGTGGCGCTCGCGCGGATCCAGCGTCAGCGCCCCCGGCATGGCGCAGTAAGGCACGTTAATGGCGGAGTAAATCAGGCTTAAAATCGCGTAGGTCGCGCAGGCATAAACAATTTTTGCCGTCGGCCCGACGTCCGGTACGTAGAAGGTGATAAGGCAACTTACGCCAAAGGGAATAGCAAACCACAGCAGCCAGGGACGGAAACGGCCGTGACGCGTCTGCGTGCGGTCAACCAGCGCGCCAATGCACGGGTCGACAAACGCATCGACCACGCGCACCACTAAAAACATGGTGCCCATAATGGCAGCGGGTAAACCGAAAACGTCGGTATAGAAATAAGCAAGAAATAACGTGGCCGTTTGCCAGACCAGCGCGCTGGCCATATCGCCTAAGCCATAACCTATTTTATCTTTGGTACGCAATACAGAGGAAAGTGTCATTGTTATTTGCCTTTTTATCAGGTTAAAACGTATTTCAACCAGTTGCGCATCTTCCGAAGGAAAATGCGCAGTAAGGCTCAAGTATTAGCAACGCTTTGCGCACTAACAATTGTCTTAATTAACAGACAAATTATGATATTTGGTTTTTTAGTTTATTTGTGATGGGGAGCAAATTAGCGGTGAAATAAAAAAGGCGAGGAATAATATCCTCGCCTTTTTCCGATCGTGATGTCGTTACTTGTTCAGTTCCGCCAGGCTCAGCCAGGTTTGCACCACGGTGTCCGGGTTCAGGGACAGGCTATCGATCCCCTCCTCCATCAGCCAGGCGGCAAAGTCTTCATGGTCAGATGGACCCTGACCACAAATGCCGACGTATTTACCCTGCTTCTTCGCCGCGCGGATGGACATGGAAAGCAGCGCTTTCACCGCCTCGTTACGCTCGTCAAACAGCTCGGAAACCACGCCGGAGTCGCGGTCCAGGCCCAGCGTCAGCTGAGTCATGTCGTTCGAGCCGATAGAGAAGCCGTCGAAGTGCTCCAGGAACTGCTCGGCCAGCAGGGCGTTGGACGGGATCTCGCACATCATGATGATCTTCAGCCCGTTTTCACCGCGCTTCAGCCCCTGACGCGCCAGCTCGTCCACCACCGCTTTCGCCTGATCCACGGTACGCACGAACGGGATCATGATTTCGACGTTGGTCAGCCCCATATCGTTGCGCACGCGTTTCACGGCCTCACACTCCAGCGCGAAGCAGTCGCGGAAGCTGTCGGACACGTAGCGTCCGGCGCCGCGGAAGCCCAGCATCGGGTTCTCTTCTTCCGGCTCGTAGCGCTCGCCGCCCACCAGGTTGGCGTATTCGTTTGACTTGAAGTCAGACAGACGCACGATCACGCGTTTCGGGTAGAACGCTGCGCCCAGCGTGGCGATCCCTTCGGTCAGACGGCCGACGTAGAACTCTTTCGGCGAGTCGTAGCCTTTCATCATCTCGCGGATTTCGTTCTGCAGCTTCGGATCCTGGTCGTCAAACTCCAGCAGCGCGCGCGGGTGAACGCCGATCATACGGTTGATGATGAATTCCAGACGCGCCAGGCCAACGCCTTCGTTCGGCAGGCAGGCGAAGTCAAACGCACGGTCCGGGTTGCCGACGTTCATCATGATTTTCAGCGGCAGGTCCGGCATGGTATCCACGCTGGAGCTCTTCACGCTGAAATCGAGAATATCGGCGTATACGTAGCCGGTATCGCCTTCGGCACAGGAGACGGTCACGTTCTGCCCGTCCTTCATGCGCTCGGTGGCATCACCGCAGCCGACAACCGCAGGGATACCCAGCTCGCGGGCAATGATCGCCGCGTGACAGGTGCGACCGCCGCGGTTGGTGACGATGGCCGCGGCTTTCTTCATGATCGGTTCCCAGTCCGGGTCGGTCATGTCGGTCACCAGCACGTCGCCTGGCTCAATGCGGTTCATCTCGCTGATGTCGTGGATCACTTTGACCGGGCCGGCACCGATGCGGTGACCAATGGCACGGCCTTCCGCCACGATTTTACCCTGCGCGTGCAGCGTATAACGCTCCATCACCTGACCGCGTGAGCGGACGGTTTCCGGGCGCGCCTGCACGATGAAGAGCTTGCCGGTGTTCCCGTCTTTCGCCCATTCGATATCCATCGGACGGCCGTAGTGTTTTTCTATCTGCACCGCCTGCTTCGCCAGTTCCTGCACTTCTGCGTCGGTCAGTGAGAAGCGGTCGCGCTGCTCCTGCGGTACATCTTCAATTTTAACCTGCTTGCCATGCTCCTGGGTCGGGGCATAGATCATGCGGATTTTTTTCGAGCCCATGGTACGGCGCACCACCGCCGGACGGCCAGCGGCCAGCGTAGGCTTGTGGACGTAGAACTCGTCAGGGTTAACCGCGCCCTGCACCACCATCTCGCCCAGGCCCCACGCGGAGGTGATAAACACCACCTGGTCGAAGCCGGATTCGGTATCAATGGAGAACATCACGCCGGAGGAGCCAACGTCGGAGCGCACCATACGCTGCACGCCCGCGGAGAGCGCCACGCCGCGATGGTCGTAGCCCTGGTGCACGCGATAGGAGATGGCGCGGTCGTTGAACAGGGAGGCAAACACGTGCTTCACCGCCACCAGCACGGCATCGTAGCCCTGAACGTTCAGGAAAGTTTCCTGCTGTCCGGCAAACGAGGCGTCCGGCATGTCTTCTGCGGTCGCGGAAGAACGCACGGCAAAGGACGCCTGCGCATCGTCAGCGGAGAGCTGGTTGTAGGCGTCGTGGATGGCTTTTTCCAGTTCCGGCTGGAAAGGTGTGTCGATGATCCACTGGCGGATCTGCGCCCCGGCTTTTGCAAGCTCGGTGACGTCATCAATATCCGTTTTATCCAGCAGGTCGTAAATGCGCTGGTTTACACCGCTCTGGTCTAAAAACAGGTTAAACGCGTCGGCGGTAGTGGCAAACCCGTTTGGTACGGAGACACCCATACCGGACAGATTTGTAATCATTTCACCCAGGGAGGCATTTTTGCCCCCAAC
Organism: Enterobacter sp. MG-EB028; assembly: GCF_056673305.1. Taxonomy (NCBI): domain Bacteria; kingdom Pseudomonadati; phylum Pseudomonadota; class Gammaproteobacteria; order Enterobacterales; family Enterobacteriaceae; genus Enterobacter; species Enterobacter sp. MG-EB028. The sequence continues at coordinate 2,031,519 of NZ_CP195079.1, read as the reverse complement.
TCTGTCTACATCATTCATGCCGAGTTGGTTATACCAAAGCACCAGCGGTGACGAGCCATTGTTGGACATCGAAACAATCCTTTTGTGATATTTGATCGGAGTAAGTAACACCTGACTACGTATTTATACTGGCATAATTATTTGCGCTAAAAAAACGGTGAATCGTGTAAGCAATTTAAATTTTCAACTTTTCGGATAGTTTCCCACCAGCCAATAACCCGATGATTCCTCTATATTCAGCCATAAACCCCAAAAATAAAGTCGCTATTTGAAAAATGAAATCCGCTTTTCAGTAAAATCAAAAACAGCGTTTCATTTATAATTAGGATAAGTTCTTTGCTGTGTAATTACCTTTTTTAATTTATGCTTTCAGACAATTACGTATGATATTCAGGGTGGGTAAAATGGATAATGCTGTCGATCGTCACGTTTTTTATATTTCTGATGGTACGGCGATCACCGCCGAGGTGCTGGGCCACGCGGTGATGTCGCAATTCCCCGTTTCGATTAACAGCATCACGCTGCCTTTTGTGGAAAATGAGAGCCGCGCCAAAGCGGTGAAGGATCAGATCGATGCCATCTACCAGCAGACCGGCGTGCGCCCGCTGGTGTTCTACTCCATCGTGATTCCCGAAATTCGCCACATCATTCTGCAAAGCGAGGGCTTCTGCCAGGATATCGTGCAGGCGCTGGTGGCTCCGCTCCAGAGCGAACTGAAGCTTGATCCGACGCCTATCGCGCATCGCACCCACGGGCTGAACCCCGGCAACCTGACCAAATACGATGCGCGTATCGCCGCCATCGACTACACCCTGGCGCACGACGACGGGATTTCGCTGCGCAATCTCGACCAGGCCCAGGTGATTTTGCTCGGAGTGTCGCGCTGCGGCAAAACGCCAACCAGCCTCTATCTGGCGATGCAGTTCGGCATCCGCGCCGCAAACTACCCGTTTATCGCTGATGACATGGATAACCTGGTGCTGCCCGCTGCTCTTAAGCCGCTGCAGCACAAGCTGTTCGGCCTGACGATTAACCCGGAACGCCTGGCGGCGATCCGCGAAGAGCGCCGCGAGAATAGCCGCTACGCCTCGATGCGCCAGTGCCGCATGGAGGTTTCCGAAGTAGAGGCGCTGTACCGCAAAAACCAGATCCCGTGGCTGAACAGCACCAACTATTCGGTTGAAGAGATCGCCACCAAAATTCTCGACATCATGGGACTTAACCGCCGAATGTACTAATAAGCTAGTACATTAGCTCGGATTCATGTATCATCCATTTCAACAGCGGGGCGGTGTCGCCCCGAACTTGAAATCAGCAGGGATTGGTTTAATGTGATGCCCATCACTTCCCGGTAGTCTGCCGATGAAGCAAAAATTTTCTGAGACAAGTCATGAATAAAACCGATGAACTCCGCACGGCGCGCATAGACAGCCTGGTCACCCCGGCTGAACTGGCCGAGCGGCACCCCGTTTCCGCCGCGGTCGCGGAACATGTGACGGCCTCCCGCCGCCGCATTGAAAAAATCCTCAATGGTGAAGACAGGCGTCTTCTGGTGGTGATTGGCCCCTGCTCCATCCACGATCTGGATGCGGCAATGGACTACGCAAAACGCCTTCAGGGGCTGCGGGATAAATACCAGCATCGCCTTGAGATTGTGATGCGCACCTACTTTGAAAAACCGCGTACCGTGGTGGGCTGGAAAGGGCTGATTTCGGACCCTGACCTTAACGGCAGCTATCGCGTGAACCACGGCATCGAACTGGCGCGCAAGCTGCTGTTGCAGGTCAACGAGCTGGGCGTGCCGACGGCCACCGAATTTCTCGATATGGTGACCGGGCAGTTTATCGCCGATCTGATCAGCTGGGGCGCGATTGGCGCGCGGACCACCGAAAGCCAGATCCACCGCGAGATGGCCTCCGCCCTCTCCTGTCCGGTCGGCTTTAAAAACGGGACCGACGGCAACACCCGTATCGCGGTAGATGCGATCCGCGCCTCGCGTGCCAGCCACATGTTCCTGTCGCCGGACAAAAGCGGTCATATGACCATCTACCAGAGCAGCGGTAACCCGTACGGGCATATCATTATGCGCGGCGGGAAGAAGCCCAATTACCATGCAGAAGATATTGCGGCGGCCTGTGAAACGCTGGCCGAGTTCGACCTGCCGGAACACCTGGTGGTGGATTTCAGCCACGGCAACTGCCAGAAGCAGCATCGCCGCCAGCTGGACGTCTGCGATGAGATCTGTCAGCAGATCCGCAGCGGCTCGACCGCCGTTGCCGGGATTATGGCCGAAAGCTTCATCAAGGAAGGCACGCAGAAAATCATTGCCGGCCAGCAGATGGTGTACGGTCAGTCGATCACCGACCCGTGCCTGAGCTGGGAAGACAGCGAACTGCTGCTGGAGAAGCTTGCAGCTGCGGTTGATACGCGATTCTAAAACCTTGTCGGGTGGCGCTACGCTTACCCGACCTACGATTCTCTTCCTTTTGGTTGAGGAATCCCCACAAATTAATGCGAGCAGTGAACAATCCCCTCGCCCCTTTGGGGAGAGGGTTAGGGTGAGGGGATCAGACCGCACCTCGCCCCCTGAATTTGATCCCGTCACACAATTTTCACAAAAACGCTTGCCGTGAATTTGCAGTTTATTGATAATGATTATCATTGTTACATTGATTGTTATTTATAAACATGATGTCACCTACGGATAACAGCGCGGCAACGCCAGCAAAAACACACACAGCACCGTCCCCTGCCCCTGGCGATCGTCGCATCGACAGCAAAACTCTGCTGGGTGATGAGGGCCGGGTGATTATCGAGCATGACGGCCAGCACTACCTGCTGCGCCAGACGAATGCCGGAAAATTGATCCTCACAAAATAAACTAAAACCTTCGCCAGCCACCCAGGTCATCCCCAGGCAGCCAGCGCTTTCGATACTTTATGGAGAGTTGCTATGCCACACCTGCACACCGCACGTTTACGCCCGTCCCTTCTGGCGCTGGCGATTGTCAGCACCCTGCCGGGCGTCGCGTTTGCTGCCGCAGATGAAATAACCGTCACCGCCACAGGCAACGCCCGTAGCGCCTTCGAAGCCCCGATGATGGTGAGCGTGATTGACGCCACCGCCCCGGAAAAACAGACCGCCAGCTCTGCCGCCGATCTGCTGCGCAACGTCCCCGGCCTGACGCTTGACGGCACCGGCCGCACCAACGGTCAGGACGTTAACCTGCGCGGCTACGACCGTCGCGGCGTGCTGGTACTGGTTGACGGCGTGCGTCAGGGAACCGATACCGGCCACCTGAACAGCACCTTCCTCGATCCCGCGCTCATCAAACGTATTGAAGTGGTGCGCGGCCCGTCGGCCCTGCTCTACGGCAGCGGCGCGCTGGGCGGCGTGATTTCCTATGACACCGTCGACGCCAAAGACCTGCTGGAGCCGGGTAAAAACAGCGGTTATCGCGTGTTTGGTACCGGTGCAACGGGTGACCACAGCCTCGGCCTGGGGGCCAGCGCCTATGGCCGCACCGATACCCTGGACGGCCTTGTGTCGTGGTCCAGCCGCGACCGTGGTGATATCCGCCAGAGCGACGGTGCAACGGCGCCGAACGACGAATCCATTAATAACATGCTGGCGAAAGGCAGCTGGAAAATCGACCCGGCTCAGACGTTGAGTGGCGCCCTGCGCTACTACAACAACGCCGCGCAGGAGCCGAAAAACCCGCAAACATCAGATGCCAACAGCAGCAACCCGATGACCGACCGCTCCACCATCCAGCGAGATGCGCAGGTTGGCTACCGCATTGCGCCGGAAGGGTACGACTGGCTGAACGCCGATGCGAAGGTTTACTGGTCTGAAGCGCGCATTAACGCCCAGAACATCGACAGCACCGGCGAGTTCCGCAAGCAGACCACCAAAGGCGGCAAGGTGGAAAACCGTACCCGCCTGTTCAGCGACTCCTTTGCGTCTCACCTTCTGACCTACGGCGGAGAATACTATCGTCAGGAGCAGCGTCCGGGCGGCGCCACGACCGGCTTCCCGGAGGCGAAAATCGACTTTAGCTCCGGCTGGCTGCAGGATGAAATCACCCTGCGCGATCTGCCCGTTACCCTTCTGGGCGGCACGCGCTATGACAACTATCGCGGTAGCAGCGATGGCTACGATGACGTCAATGCCGATAAGTGGTCTTCCCGGGCGGGGTTAACCGTCAGCCCCACCGACTGGCTGATGCTGTTCGGCTCTTACGCGCAGGCCTTCCGCGCGCCGACCATGGGTGAAATGTATAACGACGCTAAACACTTCTCCATCGGCCGGTTCTACACCAACTACTGGGTACCTAACCCGAACCTGCGCCCGGAAACCAACGAAACGCAGGAGTTTGGTTTTGGCCTGCGCTTTGACGATCTGATGCTCGCCAACGATGCGCTGGAGTTCAAGGCCAGCTATTTCGATACCAAAGCGAAAGACTACATCTCCACCACCGTCAACTTCGCCGCGGCGACCACCATGTCGTACAACGTTCCTGACGCCAAAATCTGGGGCTGGGACGTAATGGCAAAATATTCGGCCGATCTGTTTAACCTTGACGTGGCCTATAACCGCACGCGCGGGAAAGATACCAATACCGGGGAGTACATCTCCAGCATCAACCCGGACACCGTCACCAGCAAGCTGGACGTTCCGGTGGCGCAAAGCGGGTTCTCCGTCGGCTGGATCGGCACTTTTGCCGATCGCTCAACTCACGTCAGCAGCAGCTACAGCAAGCAGCCGGGCTATGCGGTCAACGATTTTTACGTCAGCTATAAGGGCCAGGAGCAGCTCAAGGGCGTCACCACCACGCTGGTGCTGGGCAACGCCTTTGACAAAGAGTACTGGTCACCTCAGGGCATTCCGCAGGACGGGCGTAACGGCAAGATTTTCGTAAGCTATCAGTGGTAATTCCCTTCGGGGCCACTCTTCAGAAGGATAAGACAATGAATCACTACACACGCTGGCTTGAGCTAAAAGAAGAACATCCGGGTAAGTACGCGCGAGACATCGCAGGGTTAATGAATATCAGCGAAGCGGAGCTGACCTTTGCCCGCGTGGGTCACGACGCCTGGCGACTGCGCGGTGAAATCCGCGATATCCTGGGCGCGCTGGAAGCAGTGGGTGAAACCAAATGCATCTGCCGCAACGAGTATGCCGTGCACGAGCAGGTTGGCAACTTCACCAACCAGCACCTGAAGGGCCACGCCGGGCTGGTGCTGAACCCGCGCGCGCTGGATCTTCGCCTGTTCCTCAACCAGTGGGCGAGCGCGTTTCACCTCAGCGAAGCCACCCCACGCGGCGAGCGGCAGAGCATTCAGTTCTTCGATCGCCAGGGCGATGCGGTGCTCAAGGTCTATACCACGGACAACACCGACCTCGCTGCCTGGGGCGATGTGCTGACCCGCTTTATCTTTGCCGATAATCCGCCGCTTGAGCTGGGCGCTGCGGATGCCCCGGCTCACGCCGAAAACGCGGATGCCGCTCTCGTGGATAAGGAGTGGCGCGCCATGACTGACGTGCATCAGTTCTTCAGCCTGCTCAAACGCCACAATCTCAGCCGTCAGCAGGCGTTTCGCCTGGTGGGCGACGACCTTGCCTGTAAGGTGGAGAATAGCGCGCTGGCACAGCTGCTGGAAACGGCACGTCAGGACGGCAACGAAATCATGGTATTCGTCGGTAACCGCGGCTGCGTGCAGATCTTCACCGGTGCAGTACAGAAAGTCGTGCCGATGAAAGGCTGGCTGAACATCTTTAATCCCGCCTTTACGCTGCATCTGCTGGAAGAAACCATCGCGGAGAGCTGGGTTACGCGCAAGCCAACCGCAGACGGCCACGTCACCAGCCTGGAGCTGTTTGCCGCCGACGGCACGCAAATCGCGCAGCTTTATGGCCAGCGTACCGAAGGCGAGCCGGAGCAGAGCCAGTGGCGCAGCCAGATTGACGCCCTGACGCCAAAAGGGCTGGCCGCATGAAAACGTGGTTAGCCCTGCTGTGCGCCCTGCCTCTGGTAGAGTTTGCCGCCGCGCAGGAGAAAATTGTCGCCCTTGGCGGCGACGTGACGGAGATTGTCTATGCGCTTGGCGCGCAGTCTTCTCTGGTCGCACGCGACAGCACCAGCCAGTGGCCGCAGGCGGCAAACGATCTGCCTGACGTGGGATATTTACGTCAGCTCAACGCCGAAGGCATTTTGTCCATGCGCCCCACGCTGGTGCTGGCCAGCGACCAGGCGCAGCCGTCTCTTGCGCTGAAGCAGGTCGAACACAGTCACGTCAGGGTGGTTACCGTTCCTGGCCGCAACGACCTGAGCGTCATTGACGAAAAGGTTCGGGTGATTGCCGACGCCACGCACCGTGAAGCCGAGGGGGAAGCCCTGCGCAACACGCTGCGTCAGGTGCTGGCGGCGCTGCCCGCAGCGCCCCTTAACAAGCGGGTGCTGTTTATCCTCAACCACGGGGGAATGACCGCGATGGCCGCCGGGCAGCAGACCGGCGCAGACGCCGCCATCCGGGCCGCCGGGCTGCAGAACGCGATGCAGGGATTCACCCGCTATCAGCCGCTGTCGCAGGAAGGAGTCATTGCCAGCCGGCCCGACCTGGTGGTGATTTCGCAGGACGGCGTGAACGCGCTGGGCGGCGAGGAAAACCTGTGGAAGCTGCCCGGCCTGGCGCAAACCCCGGCGGGACGCAACAGGCAGATGCTGGCGATTGATGATATGGCCCTGCTGGGCTTCAGCGTGCGAACGCCGGATGCCATCCTGAAGCTGCGCGCCAAAGCGGAGCAACTGCCCTGATGTCCCGGCGGATCGCATTGTCGTTGTGGATGCTGGCCGCGATCCTGAGCATCATGACGCTCGCGGCGACGGGGTTTGGGGCATTGCACCTGCCGGTCAGCCTGCTGTGGAGCGGCAGCGATGAGGCCATGCGTCAGATCTGGCTTACCATTCGCCTGCCCCGCGTGCTGCTGGCGCTGGTGATTGGCGGTGCGCTGGCGCTGGCCGGCTGTGTGATGCAGGGGCTGTTCCGCAACCCGCTGGCGGACCCGGGTTTGCTGGGGATCAGCAGCGGCGCGGCGCTGGCGGTGGCGCTGTGGGTGGTTATTCCCGCCGCTTTACCTGCCCTGCTGATGCTGTACGCCCCGATGCTTGCGGCGTTCCTCGGCGCGCTGGCCGCAACCGTTCTTATCTTCCTGCTCAGCCAGCAGCGTCACGGCTCCTTGTCCCGCCTGCTGCTGGTGGGGATCGCCATCAACGCCCTGTGCGGCGCGGCCGTCGGGGTGCTCTCCTGGCTTAGCAACGATGCCCAGCTTCGCCAGCTTTCGCTCTGGGGAATGGGCAGCCTCGGGCAGGCGCAGTGGTCCACCCTGCTGGCGGTAACGTCGCTGATGGTGCCCGCGGTGCTGATTATCTGGCGGCTGGCTGGCCCGCTCAATTTGCTGCAGCTGGGCGATGAAGAGGCGCACTATCTCGGGGTGGATGTTGCCACTGTGCAGAGGATCCTGCTGCTGTGCAGCGCCCTGCTGGTTGCCGCGGCGGTGGCCGTCAGCGGCGTGATCGGCTTTATTGGCCTTGTGGTGCCGCACCTGATGCGCATGTGGCTGGGAGCCGACCACCGGGCCGTCGTTCCCGGCTCGGTGCTGGCCGGCGCGCTGCTGCTGCTGGTTGCCGACACGCTGGCGCGCACCCTGGTCTCCCCGGCGGAGATGCCCGTCGGGTTATTGACCAGCCTTCTCGGTGCGCCGTGGTTCCTGTGGCTTATCTTTCGTCGCGGAGGTACGCATGGCTGAACGCTATTGTGCGGAGAACATTTTCTTTCACGCCGGGCAGCGGACGCTGATCGACGATGTGTCGCTTACTCTCTCTCAGGGTGAGCTGGTCGCACTGATTGGCCCCAACGGTGCCGGGAAGTCGACATTATTGCGGCTGCTTACCGGCTACCTCAAGCCCGCAAGCGGACGCTGCACTCTGGCCGGCACGCCGCTTGCGGACTGGCCGCCGGATACCCTCGCCCGCTACCGGGCGGTGATGCGCCAGAATACACAGCCTGGATTCGACTGGCCGGTAGAAGCGGTGGTCGGTATGGGCCGGGCGCCCTGGACTCGCGCCCCTGAAGCATCAGTGGTTGAGGAAGTGATGGCGATTACGGGCTGTTTACCGCTGGCGGGCAGACACTATTCGACGCTCTCCGGCGGAGAGCAGCAGCGGATCCAGCTCGCCCGCGCGCTGGCCCAGCTCTGGTGCGACGGGGCACCGCGCGGCTGGCTGTTTCTTGATGAACCCACCTCCGCGCTGGATCTCTACCACCAGCAGCATCTGCTGCGCCTGCTGAAATCCCTGACCCGTCGGGGTCACCTCCATGTCTGCGTGGTGCTGCACGACCTCAATCTGGCGGCGCTGTGGGCAGATCGCATTCTGCTGATGCACAACGGCAGGCTGGTCTCCCGCGGCGCGCCCGAGGACGTGCTGCAGGCCGGGACGCTGGCGCGCTGGTACGGCGCGCAGGTGTGCGTTGGCAGCCACCCGGATCACCCCGTACCGCAGGTATTTCTCGCCCCCTGAGTGGGCTGGTAAAAATCCTTCAGCGTTTCCAGCAGGGCATGCGCCGCCTTAGAGAGCTGCGTGTGCCCTGGATGGATTGCTCCGATGCACTTTTCAATAGGCGGGCTATCCAGCGGGATACAGACCGCGCCCAGTGCCGTCATCTGCGCCTCGCAGAGCGCCGGTACGGCGCTGCCGCCCAGCCCGCTGGCGACCATGCGCCCTACCGTCACCAGCTGATGACTCTCCAGCGCCACGTCCAGCTTTCTGCCGCTTCGCGCCAGCTCCTCCTCCATCATCAGACGTACCGCCGAAGGGCGCTGCAGGGTAATGAAATCCAGCGTCAGCAGCTCTTCCCATGCCAGCCGCTTTTTGCCCGCCAGCGAGGAATCTTTAGGCACAATGGCAACAAACCTGTCGAGCCCCAGCGGCGTAAACAGCAGGTTGTGCGTGGGGGCCGGTTCGAAGGCGATCCCCATCTCAACCCGCCCTTCCCGCACCATCTCAATCACCTGCTCGTTGATGACGTCATGCACGGTGACGTTGATCCCGGCGTGGCGATCACGAAACGCTTTCAGCACCTCGGGCAGGACATTCGCGGCAAACGACGGCATGGCGGCGACCGAGATTTTACCGCGCTGCAGGGTAAAGCACTGGTGCATCGCCTCTTCGACGTTATCCCAGTCGGCAAGCAGCTGGCGCGCCATCGGCAAAAACGTCTCTCCCTCCTGCGTCAGCGCGACCTTGCGCGTGCTCCGCTGCAGCAGCGGGCCACCGAGCGCGTCTTCCAGACTTTTAATCGTCAGGCTCAGTGCCGGCTGGGAGAGATTTAAGCGTTCGCTGGCGTGCGCGAAATTGAGAGTGTGAGCTACCGCTAAAAACGCGCGTAACTGTTTGACACTCATTCTCATTTTTCATCCCGTTAACTAATTGAAAAGAATTAGTTAACGGTAAATTAATAAGAAAACCAAATGAGTGGGTCACAAATTCAAAATTAACAAATGAGTCGCCGCCCCTAATGATACCGCCACGGTTAACGGGAGGGATGACTATGGCAGGACTGGATAAGCGCGTCGGCAGCTATGCGCAGGCGCTGGATGGGCTGACGGACGGAATGACTTTGCTGGCAGGCGGCTTCGGTCTGTGCGGCATTCCGGAGAACCTTATTGCAGAGGTCAGACGCCGTCAGGTGAAAGATCTGACCGTGGTGTCAAACAACTGCGGCGTGGACGGTTTCGGTCTCGGGATACTGCTCGAAACGCGGCAGGTACGCAAAGTGGTGGCCTCTTACGTCGGCGAGAACGCACTGTTCGAGCGGCAGGTGCTGAGCGGCGAGCTGGAGATTGAACTCACGCCGCAGGGCACGCTGGCGGAAAAGGTGCGCGCGGGCGGCGCGGGCATTCCGGCATTTTACACGGCTACCGGCTACGGCACGCCCGTGGCTGTCGGTAAAGACGTGCGCCAGTTTGCGGGGAAGCACTACATCCTTGAAGAGGCTATTACCGGTGATTTCGCGCTCATTAAGGGCTGGAAAGCAGACTGGTACGGCAACGTTATCTATCGCCATACCGCGCAAAACTTTAATCCGCTGATGGCAACGGCAGGCCGGATCACGGTGGTGGAGGTGGAAGAGATTGTTCCGCCGGGTGAGCTGCCCCCCTCGGCCATTCACACCCCGGGAATTTACGTCGACAGGCTGATTGTCGGCCAGTTTGAAAAACGCATTGAACAGCGCACGCTGCGCGCGGAAGGAGTGTGACGATGTTAACCCGTGAACAGATGGCCATGCGCGTCGCCCGCGACCTGCGCGACGGTTACTACGTCAACCTGGGGATCGGCATCCCTACCCTGGTGGCGAACTACATTCCGGACGGGATGGATGTGATGCTCCAGTCGGAAAACGGGCTGCTGGGGATGGGCGCGTTTCCTGATGAGCAGAGCCTTGACGCCGACATGATCAACGCCGGTAAACAGACCGTGACCGCGCGGACCGGCGCGGCCATTTTCGACTCGGCCCAGTCGTTTGCCATGATCCGCGGCGGCCATGTCGACCTGACCGTGCTGGGCGCGTTTGAAGTGGACGTGGAGGGCAACATCGCCTCGTGGATGATCCCCGGAAAGATGGTGAAGGGCATGGGCGGCGCGATGGATCTTGTCGCCGGGGCACAGAACATCATCGTGGTGATGACCCACGCCTCAAAAAGCGGTGAGTCAAAGCTGCTGCCGCGCTGCACGCTGCCGCTCACGGGCGCGGGCTGCATCCGTCGGGTCCTGACCGATCTCGCGCTGCTGGAAATCGAGGACGGCGCGTTCATTCTGCGGGAATACGCCCCGGGCATCAGTATTGACGAGATCGTGCGTAAAACGGCAGGGAAAATCATTGTGGCGGATGACGTGCGCGAGATGCGCTTCAACTGAGGGGTCAGCATGAAAAAGGTCATGATTGTCGGGGCAACGCGAACCCCCATAGGCAGTTTTCGCGGATCGCTCTCGTCCCTTTCTGCGGTTGAGCTTGGGGCCGTCACGGTACGGCACCTGCTTGAGAACAGCGGTCTCAGCACAGAGCACATAGACGAACTGATTTTCGGACAGGTGCTGACGGCCGGATGCGGGCAAAACCCCGCCCGCCAGACGGCCATCAGCGCCGGATTGCCTGTCAGCACGCCGGCGACCACCGTCAACCTGGTGTGCGGCGCGGGCTTAAAAGCGGTGCAGCTCGCCGCCCAGGCGATCCGCTGCGGCGACGCGGAGGTGGCTATCGCCGGCGGTCAGGAGAGCATGAGCAACGCGCCGTATCTGCTGGACGGCGCACGTGCCGGGCTGCGTTTCGGGCATGCGGGCCTTAAGGACAGCATGATTACCGATGGCCTGTGGGACGCCTTCAACGATTACCACATGGGGCTCACCGCTGAAAACGTCGCCCGTGAGTATGACATTTCCCGCGAGGACCAGGACGCCTTCGCCGCCCGGTCGCAACAAAAAGCGGCCTCCGCCATCGAAGCGGGTCGCTTTGACGACGAGATAGCGCCGGTGACGGTGAAACAGGGTAAAAAACCGCCGCTTATCGTCAGCCGTGACGAACAGCCCCGGCCATGCACCACCGCTGAGAAGCTGGCCCAGCTGCGCCCCGCATTTTTACACGAGGAAGGCACCGTCACGGCGGGGAATGCCTCCACGCTCAACGACGGTGCTGCCGCGGTGCTGCTGATGAGCGAGGAAAAGGCGCGGGAGAGCGGATTGCCTGTTTTTGGCCGCATCGTAAGTTACGCCGTGACGGGCGTTGATCCGTCGGTAATGGGTATCGGCCCGGTCAGCGCCTGCCGGACGGCACTGGCGCGGGCGGGCTGGACGCTCGACGAGGTGGACCTCATTGAAGCTAACGAAGCCTTTGCCGCCCAGGCGCTGGCGGTGGGCAAGCAGCTCGGCTGGGATGAACGCAGGGTGAACGTTAACGGCGGCGCTATCGCCCTGGGCCATCCGATTGGCGCCTCCGGCTGCCGCATTCTTGTGACGCTGCTGTACGAAATGCAGCGCCGTGACGTCAAAAAAGGGCTTGTCACCCTGTGCGTAGGCGGCGGGCAAGGCATCGCCCTGACCGTCGAGCGTTAAGCCTCTCGTTGGTACCCGAATAATAATTAAAGTGAGGAGTCGTAATGAGCGTGTTAATTGCCCTGGCGGCGCTGGCGCTGCTGATGCTGGCGGCCTATCGCGGATACAGCGTTATTTTGTTTGCGCCGATTGCGGCGCTCGGTGCCGTGCTGCTGACCGATCCGGGAGCCGTCGGCCCGACGTTTACCGGCCTGTTTATGGAAAAGATGGTCGGCTTTGTTAAGCTCTACTTCCCGGTGTTCCTGCTGGGGGCCGTTTTTGGCAAGCTGATTGAGCTTTCCGGTTTCTCACGCTCCATCGTCGCCGCCGCGATCCAGATCCTCGGGCGTCGACACGCCATCCCGGTGATTGTCCTGGTGTGTGCGCTGTTAACCTACGGCGGCGTTTCACTGTTCGTGGTGGCGTTTGCGGTGTACCCGTTTGCCGCCGAGCTGTTTCGCCAGAGCGGCATCCCTAAGCGGCTGATCCCGGCAACCGTCGCGCTGGGGGCGTTCTCATTTACCATGGACGCCCTGCCCGGCACGCCGCAGATCCAGAATATCATCCCCACCAGCTTCTTTGGTACGAACGCCTGGGCGGCGCCGTGGCTGGGGCTTATCGGCTCACTGTTTATTATCGTCTTTGGCCTGCTCTGGCTGGAGCGCCAGCGTCGTAAGGCGCTGAATAACAATGAAGGTTACGGCACGGATCTGAAAAATGAGCCCGAAACGCCGGATAACATTAACCTCCCGCATCCGCTGATTGCTATCTCCCCGCTGCTGCTGGTGGGCATACTGAACCTGCTGTTTACCCGCTGGATCCCCGGCTGGTACGGCACGACCCACGAGCTTACTCTGCCAGGTCTGGCGAAACCGATTGTCACCGAGGTGGGCAAGATCACCGCCATCTGGGCCGTGGAAGCGGCGCTGATCTCCGGTATCGTGCTGGTGCTGATTTTTGGCTTTCGCAATATCCGGGGGCGTCTGGCTGAAGGCAGTCGGACCGCGGTGAGCGGTGCCATTCTGGCGGCGATGAATACCGCCTCCGAATACGGTTTCGGCGCGGTTATCGCCGCCCTGCCCGGGTTCCTGGTGTTATCCAAAGCGCTGGCGACTATCCCGAATCCGCTGTTGAATGAAGCCATCAGCGTGACCGTTCTCGCGGGGATCACCGGCTCGGCGTCCGGCGGAATGAGCATCGCCCTTGCGGCGATGGCCGATACCTTTGTTGCTGCCGCCCATGCGGCCAATATTCCGCTTGAGGTGCTGCACCGCGTGGCCTCGATGGCGAGCGGCGGGATGGATACGCTGCCCCATAACGGCGCGGTGATTACCCTGCTGGCTATCACCGGCCTGAGCCATCGCCAGGCCTACGGCGGCATTTTCGCAATCACCATCATTAAAAGTCTGGCAGTGCTTTTTGTCATTGCCGTGTTCTATCTGACCGGCATTGTGTAAGGAGAGAAAAATGAATCTGAACGGTAAAACCGCCCTGGTGACCGGCTCGACCAGCGGCATTGGACTTGGGATCGCCCGCGTACTGGCGAAGGCGGGCGCGCAGCTGATCCTCAACGGTTTTGGCGACAGCGCATCGGCACGGGAAGAAATTGCGCAACTGGGTAAAAAGCCTGGCTATCACGATGCGGACCTGCGTGACGCGCTGCAGATTGAGGCCATGATGCGCTACACCGAATCGCAGTTTGGCGGGGTGGATATTCTTGTGAACAACGCCGGGATCCAGCACGTGGCCCCGGTTGACGCCTTTCCGGTGGAGAAGTGGAACGACATTATCGCCATAAACCTCTCTGCAGTGTTTCACACCAGCCGGCTGGCGCTGCCGGCCATGCGCGAGAAAAACTGGGGGCGCATTATCAATATTGCCTCCGTTCACGGGCTGGTCGCGTCGAAAGAGAAATCGGCCTACGTTGCGGCCAAGCATGGCGTAGTGGGCTTTACCAAATCGCTGGCGCTGGAAACCGCCCGCACGGGTATTACCGCCAATACCATCTGCCCCGGCTGGGTACTGACGCCGCTGGTACAACAGCAAATTGATAAGCGCATCGCGGATGGCGTGCCGCCGGAGCAGGCTCGCGAACAGCTCCTTGCAGAGAAACAGCCTTCAGGGGAGTTTGTTACCCCGGAGCAGTTGGGTGAACTGGCGCTGTTTTTGTGCAGCGAGGGCGCCGTGAACGTTCGCGGCGCCGCGTGGAATATGGATGGCGGCTGGGTTGCTCAGTGATGAACAGGCCGGGTAAGGCGACCCCGCCGCCCGGCCAAAATCCTTAACTTGAGCAGCTGACTTCCAGCCGCTTGCCCCAGTCGGGCGGGCGGCTGACGTAATCATCATCCCGGTCGGCAAACGGCGTGCGCAACGCCAGATGCAGACGGTGTAGCTCGTCATACTCGCCCTGCTCTGCCTGCTCAATCGCCCGCTGCGCCAGCCAGTTGCGCAATACCATTGCCGGATTCGCTGCGTTCATCTGTACCTGAAGTGTAACATCGTCTACCTGCTCCTGCTGCAGCCGCGTGCGGTACTGTGTAAACCAGTCGTCAAACGCCTGCCGGTCAATAAACTCGTCGCGCAGCGGCGAGGCGGCGCTGTGCTGCTCCGTCTGGCCCAGCATGCGGAAGGTGCGGGTGTAATCGCTCCCTTCACGCGCCATCAGGGCAAACAGTCCGTTAAGGATGTCGTTATCACCCTTCTCCTGGGTCATCAGCCCCAGCTTGTTACGCATCAGCGTGCCGTATTCCCGCAGCAAAAGGTCCTGATAGCTGTCGAGCGCATCGTTCAGGGCATCGACGTCGATAAACGGCGATAAGGTTTGTGCAAGCCGCTGGAGGTTCCACAGCCCAACCGCGGGCTGATTGTCAAAGCTGTAACGCCCCTGATAGTCGGAATGGTTGCAGATATACCCCGGCTGATAATCATCAAGGAAACCAAACGGACCGTAATCAAAGGTCAGGCCGAGGATCGACATGTTGTCCGTGTTCATGACCCCGTGAGCAAAGCCTACCGTTTGCCAGCGCGCAATCATCATGGCGGTACGGGCAACCACGTCCCGGAACCAGAGAACGTATTTATCCGCCTCATCCTGCAGATGCGCCCAGTGGTGGCGAATGGCGAAGTCCGCGAGCTGGCGAACCTTGTCCGGCTCGCGGCGATAGTAAAAGTGCTCAAAATGACCAAAGCGCAGATGGCTTTGCGCAATGCGCATCAGCATCGCCCCCTTTTCCACCGTTTCGCGCGTCACCGGCGTGTCGCTGGTGACGATCGACAGCGCGCGGGTAGTGGGAATACCCAGCGCGTGCATCGCTTCGGATGCCAGGCTTTCGCGTATTGTAGACCGCAATACAGCCCGCCCGTCGCCCATTCGTGAATATGGGGTAAGACCTGCGCCTTTGAGATGCCAGTCAACCGTCTCTCCGTTGGGAAGGCGTTGTTCGCCGAGCAGGATCCCCCTGCCGTCGCCCAGCTGCCCCGCCCAGACACCAAACTGGTGTCCGCTATAGACCTGAGCCAGAGGCTGCATACCGGGGAGAAGCGTATCTCCTCCCCAGACGCCAGCGCTGTCTGAACACTGAAACATATCAGGCGGAATGGCCAGCTCATCGGCCAGCCGATCGTTATGCCAGATAAGACGTGAATTATGTAACGGTGTTGGTTTGAGTGCGGTGTAAAAGCCAGGCAACTCGTCATGCCAGTGAGCGGTAAAAGACAGGGTCATAAGTCCTCCTGCTTTTAGTGTAGAGGGTTTACCCGGACTTAAACACGGGCGAAAGGCAGGGTTATCGCTGCTGAACGAGCGTTGTGACGTGCTCCGGCGAGACGGCTGGCCAGAGCGCGCCCTGCATGGCACCAAAATTAAAGGACAGGACGCGCTGCAGCAGAGCGTGGTCGTCAATGCCGGAGACGATCACCGACTGGCAGTGCGGCGTTATTTGCCAGAGGATCGCGCGCATAAAAGGCTCGAAAGAAAGCTCCGAAGCACGCTGCTGGATGAATCCTTTATCAAGAATAACCCGTTTAAATAATCCATCATAGACGGCCTTGAGCGATGCAGCACCGGCACCAAAGTTTGCCAGGACCAGCGGAAAATGGATCGCCATTCTTGCCAGCTGCAGATCGTCCTTTCCGTTATTTAAACCTGGATAGTTCTCATTAACAGTAAACTCAAGAAACGGATAACGCTCAAGAATTGAAACAGCATTCCCATTACTTAATAAAAACTCAACAATTGCTGGTGTAATATTGATCCATGCAATTAACTGATGCTGAATAAAAAACAGTTTACAGGTATCAAGCAATTGCAGTTTTTCGTTAAACAGCGCTAACTCTTCTGCCGCTGAAAGCCGGGGGATAACGAGCTCGGTAGGGATCCTCACATCGGTGCCGACGCCAGTAAAGTTAACCAGTATTTCTAAACCTTTTAGCTCGCCTGCACTATTACGGGCAGGCAGAAGCATCAGTTCAGACTGGTAAGCATTATCTAGCGTAATAATCATTGCACTCGCCCCGCATTAAAGATGAGAGAGGACATCCTGGAGCAATTGCTGACACAATTCCACTGTCTTGATTTTAATAAGTTTAATTTCATTAGTTCCGTATTAATTTTCAGATTTATCCCTGAATCTAAAATAATCTTATCCTGGTTACAGAGTAATAGCCAGTTTTAGATAAAACAGACACATAAGGATGTTGCTAATTTAGGTAAATTTAACTTTAATCAGCTTATTTGAGAAAAAACGGCATGGTTTAATAGTTACCATGCCGACATAAAAAACGTGTCCGGGCAGACTAAATACGTCGCGCCTGCCAGAAATTTTTACGCCAGTACACGTTATCGAGAGAAGAGCGCATCACGCCGCGGCTGGTAGATGCATGAATAAACTGGTTGTCTGTATCATATATGCCAACATGCAAACCGCTTTCTCCCGAGCCGGTTTTGAAAAAGACCAGGTCCCCGGGCAGGAGATCGTCTTTATCAATTTCTGTTCCTATTTCCGCCTGTTTGCGCGTGTCTCGCGGAAGCTGTAGATCAAACTTGTCACGAAACGTCATCAGGACAAAGCCTGAGCAGTCCACTCCGCCGCGGCTCATGCCGCCGTAGCGATAAGGCGTACCGCGCCAGTTGCTCAGCTGATCGTTAAGGCTGGCAATGACGGTGATAGAATCTGATAGCCGCGGGTTAGGCGGCGGTGCACGATGGCTGCTGCATCCCGCAAGAAATAGTGCCGCCATGAGGAGAAACCAGAATCGCATTTTCAGACGAATCCTCTGCTTTTATTGTTCTTTCGGTAATTTAGCGTGCAATTGTGTTCACAGGCAAGAAACGGTTACTCCTGCCCGGTAGAAATCAGCATCTTATGTCCCTCTATATCCAGCCTGCGGAACGACATGCTGTAGGCGCGGGCGAGATTTGGCGGCGTAAGGACCCGGTCCCGCGTGCCGCTGGCAATCATTCTGCCGCGCGACAGGAGCCATACCCGATGGGCGTGACGCAGCGTATGGTTAAGATCGTGGCTGCTCATCACTACGGCGATACCTTTCCTGCTCAGAGCGCTTAACAGGCTATCCAGCGCCGCCTGCTGGGCGACATCCAGACCGCTCATCGGTTCATCCAGCAGCAGCAGCCTCCCGTGAGGATTGCCCGCGGGATGGATCTGCAGAATGACCGCCGCCAGACGCACCCGCTGCCATTCACCACCGGAAAGCTGGCTGGCATGCCGGGACAGTTTATCTTCCAACCCTAACGCCGCAGCCACTTCCTCCAGCAGTGCCGTATGCTGTTTGTCGTGCAGATGCAGCATCAGATAATGCCAGACCGGCATCGCAAAAGGCGGTACCTGCTGCTGCACCAGGTAGCTGCGCCGGTGGGCCAGCGAGGCGGGTGACCAGTCGGCCAGGGCATGTTCCAGCAGCGTAATCTGCCCAGGCCCGGTAGTCAGCCCCGCCATCCGCGCCAGCAGCGTACTTTTACCCGCGCCGTTTGGCCCGACGAGATGCAGGATTTCGCCCGAATCGATGCCGCAGGTTATCGGCTCCAGACGCCCCTTCTCGGCGACGTCCGTGAGCTGCATCAGGAGTGGCATTATTTCGCCAGCGCCAGCTTGATAGATTCCATGACGATCGGATCCTCAGGCGTCATATCCGGCGAAAAACGCTGAACGACCTGGCCGTCACGACCAATCAGGAATTTTTCGAAGTTCCACAGAATGTCGTCCGGATAGAGCGGCGCGCGGCCTTTGCTGGCCATACGCTCGTAAAAACCGCTTTCTTCCGGCGCAACGGCCTTCGGCGCGGCAGCAATCAGCTTCGCATACAGCGGATGGCGGTTTTCACCGTTGACGTCAATTTTGCTGAACATCGGGAACGTCACGCCATAGGTAGTGCTGCAGAAGGTTTTGATCTCTTCTTCGCTGCCCGGCTCCTGGCCCAGGAACTGGTTGCACGGGAAGCCCAGCACGGTAAAACCGTCTTTCTCCCAGGCCTTCTGAATATTCTCCAGCTGCTCGTACTGCGGCGTCAGGCCGCATTTCGATGCCACGTTGACGATGAGCAACACCTTGCCTTTGTAGCCTTCCAGCGTGGTGTTATCCCCATCAATGGTGGTCACTTCGGTATTCAGGATATCTGACTGCATAGCATTCCCTCAGGTTGTCTTACGGGTAGTTTTTAACGTCCGGCTTTTAATAGTAGCCAGATAAAGACTGGCGCGCCCAGCGTAGCGGTCACCACGCCAATCGGCAGCTCTGCGGCCGTCAGGGCAAGCCGGGCGATGATATCGGCCACCAGCAGCGTGGCGGCCCCGGCAACCGCCGAGGCCGGAAGCAAGGTTCGATGATCCGTGAAACCGCACAGACGCAGCATGTGCGGAATGACCAGCCCGATAAAGCCAATCGCCCCCGCCAGGGCCACGCTCACGCCCACCAGCCAGCCAATGGCAATGACCAGTACGTTACGCCAGAAACCAATCGGCATGCCGAGCTGGCGAGCAGAGATTTCCCCCAGCGCGAGCCGGTTCAACGGCTGGGCCTGCAGAGCAGCCCACGCGATGACAGGCACCAGCAGCGCCATTAGCCAGCCCTGCTGCCAGTCAACGCCGCCAAAGCCGCCCATCATCCAGTACATCAGCTGACGCAGGTCAAAGGACGTCGAGAAGTAGACCGCCCAGGTCATCAGCGCGCTACAGATGATCCCCAGCGCGACACCGGCAAGCAGCAGCCGGCTGGTCGACAGGTGCCGTCTGGCGAAGCGAAGAAGAATGACGGTGATCAGCAGTGCGCCGAGAATGGCGCTCAGGCTAATACTCCAGCCGGACAGCTCTCCCCCGCCCAACATTACCGCCGCAATCAGCCCGACGCCTGCACCATTCGACACGCCGAGCAGGCCGGGCTCCGCCAGCGGGTTTTCGAACAGCGCCTGCATTATGGTGCCAGACAGCGCCAGCGCGGCGCCGACCAGGATCACCGCGACGGTGCGCGGCAGACGAATCTGCCAGACGAAGAGCTGCCCGTCAGGCCCCATCCAGCTTTCAGGCCCGATCCAGCTGTCGCCTGCGCAGAGGCTGATACCCGCGGCGAGAATAAGCAGCAGCACCAGCAGAAGCAGGCGACGCCGATCGGAACGGTGCTGACGATGAGCATAATCAAGCATGTGTACGGTTTGTTAGCGAGTGATGTAATTGATTTTACGGCGGCTTTGCCGAAGAGCGCAAAGAAAAAAGGCCGCGTGGGCGGCCTTTTTGGTTAGTTCATATTACTCTGCTTTAGGCGTTGCGTTTTCGACGCGGCTCTTTAACTTCTGGCCGGGTCTGAAGGTCACCACGCGGCGGGCTGTAATGGGAATATCTTCCCCCGTCTTCGGGTTACGGCCCGGACGTTGGTTTTTGTCTCGCAAATCAAAATTGCCAAAACCGGAGAGTTTTACCTGCTCACCATTTTCCAGAGCACGACGGATCTCTTCGAAAAACAGCTCTACCAGCTCTTTGGCATCCCGTTTGCTAAGCCCAAGCTTATCAAACAGATATTCTGACATTTCAGCTTTTGTAAGCGCCATAGGTTCAATCCCTCAATGATGCCTGGAATCGCTCTTTTAATGCCTCTACACATTTGGCGACGGTAGCGGCAATCTCCTCTTCTTCGAGTGTACGGCTGGTATCCTGAAGGATAAGGCTAATAGCGAGGCTCTTGAAACCTTCTGCTACGCCCTTGCCGCGGTACACGTCAAATAAGTTTACGCCAACTACCTGATTTACGCCAACTTTCTTACATTCGGCCAAAATATCTGCTGCGGGCACGTTTTCAGCGACCACAACCGCGATATCACGGCGGTTCGCCGGGAAGCGAGAGACGTCCTGCGCCTGAGGAATAACGCGGTCTGCAACCGGGTTCCACTCCAGCTCGAACACGATGGTACGGCCGTTCAGGTCCAGCTTACGCTCCAGCTCAGGATGAACAACCCCAATGAAACCAACGCGTTTGCCCTCTAAATAAATCGCCGCGCTCTGGCCCGGATGGAGCGCAGGAATCGCTTCCGCGCGGAATTCAATTTCAGATAATTTACCGGTCAGATCCAGAATCGCTTCCAGATCACCCTTCATATCGTAGAAATCAACCGTGCCTTTTGCCAGGTCCCAGTGCTCTTCGTAGCGGTTACCGCTGATGGCGCCAGCCAGCATGAGATCCTGACGGATGCCTAAATTTGCCTGATTATCCGGCACAAAGCGTAAACCGCTTTCGAAAATGCGCACGCGGTTCTGCTGGCGGTTCTGGTTGTAAACGATAGTCCCCAGCAGGCCCGTCCACAGGGACAGACGCATCGCGGACATTTCGCTGGAGATTGGGCTTGGCAGGATCAGCGCTTCCTGACCTGGGTGGATCAGCTGCTGCAGCTTAGGATCAACGAAGCTGTAGGTGATCACTTCCTGGTAGCCTTTGTCATTCAGCATGGTTTTCACACGCTTCAGGGACAGGTCAGCTTCACGGTGGGTCCCCATTACCAGACCCGCCTGGACAGGCTCGTCAGGGATGTTGTTGTAGCCGTAAACGCGGGCCACTTCTTCGACCAGATCTTCTTCAATTTCCATGTCGAAACGCCATGATGGCGCAACGGCTTTCCACTCGTCCTGGCCTTCGGTCACTTCACAGCCCAGACGCTTCAGGATGTCGGTCACCTGCGCATCGGCAACGTGATGGCCAATCAGGCGATCCAGCTTGCTGCGGCGCAGGGTGATGGTCGCACGCTTAGGCAGCGTCGCTTCGTTGGTGACGTCAATAACCGGCCCCGCTTCACCGCCGCAGATGTCGATCAGCAGGCGGGTCGCACGTTCCATCGCTTTGTACTGCAGCGCCGGATCAACGCCGCGCTCGTAGCGGTGAGAGGCATCGGTGTGCAGGCCGTGACGGCGTGCGCGACCGGTGATGGAGAGCGGGCTGAAGAACGCGCATTCCAGCAGGACATTTTGCGTCTCATCGTTCACGCCAGAATGCTCGCCCCCGAAGATACCGCCCATTGCCAGCGCTTTGCTGTGGTCAGCAATCACCAGGGTGTCGGCATTCAGTTTGGCTTCAGTGCCGTCCAGCAGCACCAGGGTTTCGCCCTCTTTCGCCATGCGCACAACGATGCCGCCTTCAATGCGATCTTTATCGAACGCGTGCATCGGCTGGCCCAGCTCCAGCAGAACGTAGTTAGTGACGTCAACCACGGCGTCGATTGAACGGATACCGCAGCGGCGCAGCTTCTCTTTCATCCACAGCGGGGTTGGCGCTTTAACGTTGATGCCTTTCACCACGCGGCCGAGGTAGCGCGGGCATGCGTCAGCAGCGTCAACCTGAATCGGCAGCACGTCACTGATGGTCGCTTCAACCGGCGCAATGTCCGGCGCGTTGAGTTCGGTCTGGTTCAGTACGGCCACGTCGCGCGCCACGCCGATAATGCCTAAGCAGTCGGCACGGTTTGGCGTGACGCTGATTTCGATAGTGTTGTCATCAAGCTTCAGGTATTCGCGGATATCGGTGCCAACTGGTGCATCCAGCGGCAGCTCAATGATGCCGTTGTGATCGTCGGAAATACCCAGCTCGGAGAAAGAGCACAGCATGCCTTCAGACGGCTCGCCGCGCAGCTTGGCGGCTTCGATTTTGAAATCACCCGGCAGCACGGCACCGACGGTCGCCACGGCCACCTTCAGGCCCTGACGGCAGTTTGGCGCACCGCAGACGATATCCAGCAGACGGTCACCGCCCACGTTCACTTTTGTCACGCGCAGTTTGTCAGCGTTAGGGTGCTGGCCGCACTCTACCACTTCGCCGACGACCACACCGTTGAAGGCACCGGAAACCGGCTCAACGCCGTCAACTTCCAGGCCCGCCATGGTGATCTGGTTGGAAAGCGCTTCGCTGTCCAGCGTGGTGTTCACCCACTCGCGTAACCACAGTTCACTGAATTTCATTGTTCTGTCCTGCCCTTATTTAAACTGTTTGAGGAAACGCAGATCGTTTTCGAAGAATGCACGTAGGTCGGTGACGCCGTAGCGCAGCATGGTCAGACGCTCCATGCCCATACCGAACGCAAAGCCGGAGTAAACTTCCGGATCGATACCCACGTTGCGCAGCACGTTTGGATGCACCATGCCGCAGCCCAGCACTTCCAGCCATTTGCCGTTTTTGCCCATCACGTCAACTTCCGCAGACGGCTCAGTGAACGGGAAGTAGGAAGGACGGAAACGAACCTGCAGATCTTCCTCAAAGAAGTTGTTCAGGAAATCGTGCAGCGTGCCCTTCAGGTTGGTGAAGCTGATATTTTTATCAACAATCAGGCCTTCCATCTGGTGGAACATTGGGGTGTGGGTCTGATCGTAGTCGTTACGATAGACGCGACCCGGCGCGATGATGCGGATTGGCGGTTCCTGCTCCTTCATGGTACGGATCTGAACGCCTGAGGTCTGGGTACGCAGCAGACGCGTAGCGTCAAACCAGAAAGTGTCGTGGTCAGCGCGTGCCGGATGATGGCCTGGAATGTTCAGGGCGTCGAAGTTGTGGTAATCATCTTCGATTTCCGGGCCAGTCGCCACGGTAAAGCCGAGCTCACCGAAGAAACTTTCAATGCGATCGATGGTGCGGGTGACCGGATGCAGACCGCCGTTTTCGATACGACGGCCCGGCAGAGAAACGTCAATGGTTTCTGCCGCCAGACGCGCGTTCAGCACCGCGCTTTCCAGCTCGGCCTTGCGTGCGTTCAGCGCCTGCTGGACCTGCTCTTTGGCTTCGTTAATCACCGCACCCGCTGCCGGGCGTTCTTCAGGCGGCAGTTCACGCAGGGTTGTCATTTGAAGGGTCAGGTGCCCTTTCTTCCCAAGATATTCGACGCGGACATTGTCTAACGCGGCAACATCTGAGGCCTGATTAATGGCGGCTGTTGCACTGGCAACCAGCTCTGCGAGATGTGACATGATTTTCCTCATTATGTCGGTGCAGACACCGATTTGGTGGAGTTATTCTCTCAAATTCAGGCACAAAAAAAGCCTCCATCGGGAGGCTTATCTGGCGCTGTTTTTCGTTTCATCTTTCACGCGCTAGCCTCCTGAGATCAGGTGCTAAAGTAAAAGAAGAAGCGGAAAATAGCAGCATTCATGCTTGCGTTACCTTGTGTGGTAAACCGTTAAGACCTTATTGAAAAGCCTGGACGGATAAATGTCAATCTTCTGATGGTGTTAAATGAAAAGAGGGAGCAAAGCCCCCTCTCTCAACTGGCTTATGCCAGTGCTGCTTTCGCTTTTTCGACCAGAGCGGTGAACGCTACTTTGTCGAATACTGCGATGTCAGCCAGGATCTTACGGTCGATTTCAACAGAGGCTTTTTTCAGGCCGTTGATGAATTTGCTGTAAGAAATACCGTTCTGACGTGCTGCTGCGTTGATACGCGCAATCCACAGTTGACGGAACTGACGCTTACGCTGACGACGGTCACGGTAAGCGTACTGACCTGCTTTGATAACAGCCTGGAAGGCAACGCGGTATACGCGTGAACGCGCACCGTAGTAGCCTTTAGCTTGTTTCAAAATTTTCTTGTGACGTGCACGTGCAATTACACCACGTTTTACGCGAGCCATATGTGCTCTCCTGTATCTATATTCTTAGTAAAAAATTAAACGTTAACGGCTTATGCGTACGGCAGGCACGCGATAACCAGACCCAGATCGCCTTTAGAAACAAGGCCTTTTGGACGCAGGTGACGTTTACGCTTAGTAGATTTTTTGGTCAGAATATGACGCAGGTTTGCGTGCTTACGCTTAAATCCACCACCACCGGTTTTTTTGAAGCGCTTAGCAGCACCGCGTACGGTCTTAATTTTTGGCATCTTAATAACTTCCACTTCGCATTGTTAAATAAACGAAACATAGGCGAACAAAACCTATGAAACCCGAAGGCTCCACAGATTTTGCTGCTTGAAGGCCTTACTGTTTCTTCTTAGGAGCGAGCACCATGATCATCTGGCGGCCTTCGATCTTCGTAGGGAAGGATTCGACTACTGCCAGTTCACTCAGATCGTCACGGACGCGGTTAAGCACTTCCATACCAATCTGTTGGTGGGCCATCTCACGACCGCGGAAACGCAGCGTGATCTTGGCCTTATCGCCATCTTCCAGAAAGCGAATCAGGCTGCGGAGTTTTACCTGATAATCGCCATCGTCGGTACCAGGACGGAATTTGATTTCCTTAACCTGGATAACTTTTTGCTTCTTCTTCTGTTCCTTAGAAGACTTACTCTTTTCATAAAGGAACTTGCCGTAGTCCATGATACGACAAACTGGCGGTTCGGCGTTAGGGCTGATTTCAACTAAATCTACTCCAGCTTCTTCAGCCTTTTCGATCGCTTCTCTCAGACTCACAATCCCCAGCTGCTCGCCTTCCAGACCTGTTAAGCGAACTTCCTGGGCGCGAATCTCGCCATTGATACGATTCGGACGTGCCGTTTGAACTCGTTTTCCGCCTTTAATACCTTATTCCTCCAGTTGTTGAAGACTGCGGCTGCGAATCTCTTGTTGCAGCTTCTCAATCACTTCACTTACGTCCAGGCTGCCCAGGTCTTTACCACGGCGGGTGCGAACGGCAACTTTGCCTGCTTCCACCTCTTTATCACCACAGACCAACATATACGGGACACGACGTAAAGTGTGCTCGCGGATTTTAAAGCCAATCTTCTCATTTCTCAAGTCTGCTTTTACGCGAATGCCCGCATTTTGTAGTTTCTGCGTCAATTCTTTAACGTAATCTGCCTGAGAATCGGTAATGTTCATCACTACGACCTGCACTGGCGCAAGCCAGGTTGGGAAGAAGCCCGCGAACTCTTCGGTCAAGATGCCAATGAAGCGCTCCAGAGAACCGAGAATGGCACGGTGAATCATGACCGGCACCTGACGCTCGTTGTCCTCGCCAACATAAGAGGCGCTTAAACGCTGCGGCAGGGAGAAGTCCAGCTGTACCGTTCCGCACTGCCATGCGCGATCGAGGCAGTCATACAGGGTAAATTCAATTTTCGGACCGTAGAACGCGCCCTCGCCCAGCTGGTATTCAAACGGAATACCGTTCTCTTCCAGCGCTACGGCGAGATCCGCTTCTGCGCGATCCCAGGTCTCATCGCTACCGATACGTTTTTCCGGACGCGTTGAGAGTTTGACCACGATCTTCTCGAAGCCAAAGGTGCTGTACATATCGTAGACCATACGAATACAGGCGTTAACTTCATCACGGACCTGATCTTCAGTACAGAAGATATGCGCATCATCCTGAGTAAAGCCACGAACGCGCATCAGACCGTGCAGCGCGCCTGATGGCTCGTTACGGTGGCAGCTACCGAACTCCGCCATACGCAGCGGCAGGTCGCGGTAGGATTTCAGACCCTGGTTGAAGATCTGTACGTGGCCAGGGCAGTTCATTGGCTTGATGCAGTATTCACGGTTCTCAGACGAGGTGGTGAACATCGCATCTTTGTAGTTGTCCCAGTGGCCGGTTTTTTCCCACAGCACACGGTCCATCATGAACGGGCCTTTCACTTCCTGATACTGATACTCTTTCAGCTTGGAGCGTACGAACGTTTCCAGTTCACGGAAGATAGTCCAGCCATCGTTATGCCAGAACACCATGCCCGGCGCTTCTTCCTGCATATGGTACAGGTCGAGCTGCTTACCGATTTTACGGTGGTCACGCTTCGCGGCCTCTTCCAGGCGCTGCAGGTACGCGTTCAGGGCTTTCTTATCAGCCCACGCGGTACCATAGATACGCTGCAACATCTTGTTGTTGCTGTCGCCACGCCAGTAGGCGCCGGCGATCTTCATCAGCTTGAAATGATGACAGAAGCGCATGTTCGGCACGTGCGGTCCACGGCACATGTCGACGTATTCTTCGTGATGGTACAAGCCAGGCTTGTCATCATGAGCGATGTTTTCATCAAGAATAGAGACTTTGTAGCTCTCGCCACGCTTGACGAAGGTTTCACGCGCTTCGTGCCAGCTGACTTTCTTCTTGATGACGTCATAGTTGGTTTCGGCGAGCTCGTGCATACGTTTTTCGAGCGCGTCGATATCTTCCTGGGTCAGGGTGTGGTCAAGATCAACGTCATAGTAGAAGCCGTTGTCGATAACCGGACCGATCGCCATTTTGGTGTTTGGCCACAGCTGCTTGATAGCATGACCCAACAGGTGCGCGCAGGAGTGACGAATGATCTCAAGACCTTCTTCGTCTTTCGCGGTGATGATTGCAAGCGTCGCATCGTTTTCAATCAGATCGGACGCATCAACCAGCTCACCGTTCACACGGCCGGCGATGGTCGCTTTCGCGAGGCCAGGACCGATGTCCAGGGCAACATCCATAGGGCTAACAGCGTGGTCGAAATGGCGTTGGCTGCCATCAGGAAGAGTAATTACAGGCATTTTATATCCTTATTTGCAGTGATGCCCCACACATAAGAGCATATACAAAGAAAATAATCGTGATTTGACAATAGATTACGACACCATCTGACCAACAATCGTCAAATTGGTTCGTCATCATGCACCTGCCGAATTCAGATTAATGCGGATTTACGGCAAGCGACGTAATGTTAACACTATCAGCAAGGAGATTGCACCCTCTGCAGCCAGATTGATAGGCTGGCATTTCGCGCGAATTTGCAGGCTGCATCTCTCCGGCGCTCGCATTTCAGACATGCTGGGCTACTCTTGAACATGCCTTTAAATCAACAGGTGCATACCATGAATGTATCCAGTAGAACGGTTGTGATTTTGAACGTCCTTTCCGCAACAGGTTTATTGCTGATTCTCGCCGAACGATTCCACTGGTTCTGAGCCGAACCCTCGTTGGCATAACCCGATCGCTCCCGGGAAGGCGCATCTTTTAGCCCCGTTTGATAGACTATGCGTATCAACGAACAAGGATTAGGTTATGCCAACAAAACGATTTGCCGTAAAACACTGGAAAATGGTGCTGGTGCTGGTTGCCATCTGCGGCGCAATGCTGTTATTTCGGTGGGCGGCAATGATTTGGGGCTAAATACAACTTTAGCTGTCCAAATAAAATAAATGCCGTTGCGCGTGAAGAGAATTTATTGGCGCGGGTTAACCATAATAATGAAAACGGGCCGACACCATCATCGGCCCGCTATGATTACATTTTATAGCCCAGCGAAATCGTGGTTCTGCGATCGGTATGATCCGGTGCCGTTTCTGGCGGCGAAGAGTTCCAGGTCACGTTGTAGGCCAATTTCAAACCAAAGTGTTCATTGATAGCCACGTTCAAAGCACTTTCGGAGTTCAGCGTCGTATCCTCGGCACCAAACACAGAAACACCCTGCGTAAATTTGGTGTTGTCGGTCATCTGCCAGGCATACGTGCCAGAAGCATAACCCAGCGGCTGGGTTTCATTTTCGCCATTGGTGTACTCGTCATAGCGGACACCAGGACCGAATTCGAAACGGAGGCTGTGTACCGGTCCATTCAGGAACTGACGACCATAACCGGCGGTGAACACATCGCGCTGGCGATAGCCGTTGAAGCGGTCGGTTAACCAACTAGCCTGACCAAAGATGTAGTCATAGTCGGTCATGTTGTAACGGCTACGTCCACCTACCGCGTATTTCTCGGATGAGCGTTCATCGTTAGCGGACGTGTTGCTGGCATTTCCCCACAGCGACCATGCAGTGGTATTGCCGTACCAGGTCAGGGTGCTGTCCGCCGTCAGAGAAGAGCTTTTCGTATTACCCGATTGCGCGAGATACCCGGCGTTAAGGTTACCTTCAAACGGTTTTTTGGCAGTGGAGGGATCGTCCATGACAGTAAAAACGGTGTCATCGGCGGCTGCATTCAGTGATGCAAAAACGCCACCCGCCAGCATCAGTGCTGCGGGTACTGTCTTCAAAAGCTTCATTTTATTTAAGGAGTCCGTACAACAAAAAAAGAGACCACCACGGTCTCGGAAACTTTCTTGAGGATCAATGACAAGGCGTCCAGAGAAAGGTAACAAATTATAAAAAGGCGCAAATAACATAGCAATATTTTCTTATTTCATTTTTTGAATAAGAACGATCTCAAAACGCGTTTTATTTTATATATCCCTCATCGCATTTATGTCAGCATTCATTTTTAAAATCATACTGTTATTTACATTGCCTTCCTGTCGATCGGTGCCAGGCTTAAAAGAACCCATGCTAAAAGGAGGTTATGATGGCTTCAATTTATACGCTGACGCTCTCCCCTTCCCTCGACTCCGCGACCATAACGCCGCAAATTTACCCGGAAGGTAAACTACGCTGTAGCGCACCCGTATTTGAGCCGGGCGGCGGCGGGATTAACGTGGCGCGCGCGATTACTCACCTCGGCGGTAAAGCAACGGCCATATTCCCGGCCGGTGGCGCCACGGGGGAGCATCTTGTTACCTTGCTGGCCGATGAACAGGTTGCCGTGGATACCGTCGACGCCAAAGACTGGACCCGGCAGAACCTGCATGTCCACGTTGAGTCCAGCGGTGAACAGTATCGCTTCGTTATGCCGGGCGCCAGGCTGAGCGATGATGAGTTTCGTCAACTGGAAGAGAAGGTGTTGACTATTGAAAGCGGCTCGCTGCTGGTCATCAGCGGTAGCCTGCCGCCGGGCGTCAGAACAGAAAAGCTGACCGCGCTGGTTGAGGCCGTACTTCAGCGCGGCATCCGCTGCATTGTCGACAGCTCAGGCGAAGCCCTGCAGGCAGCATTGGAACCCGGACAGCTTGAGCTCGTTAAGCCTAACCAGAAAGAGCTCAGTGCGCTTGTTAATCGCGAACTTAGCCAGCCGGATGACGTGCGTACTGCCGCAGAAGAGCTAGTTCGCAGCGGCAAAGCGCACCGCGTTGTCGTCTCTCTCGGTCCTCAGGGTGCGCTGGCCGTCGACAAGACGGGATTTGTGCAGGTTGTGCCGCCCCCAATGAAGAGCCAGAGCACCGTCGGCGCAGGTGACAGTATGGTGGGCGCGATGGCGCTGAAGCTGGCACAGGGCGCGTCACTTCTGGAGATGACCCGTTATGGTGTCGCAGCGGGGAGTGCCGCCACCATCAATCAGGGAACGCGCCTGTGTTCGCTTGCCGATACGCAGAAAATCGTCGATTACCTGTCACGAAGCTGACCGCTATTCCCCTTCCTGACGGAGGGGGATACACGTCGAAGTCGCCAAATATAGCGTATCGACTATGCTAAAAAAACTTTCAGGATAACAACGAGGTGAATTATGAGCAGTGGTGATATCACCCGCTACGTCGTGACCATCAGCCTTCATGAAGCATCGCTGACCGAGCTTAATGAGCTCAACAACGCCTTTACACGGGCGAACTTCCTGCTCACGCTGACGGATGACGAAGGTCATATTCATGATTTAGGCACCCTGGCGTTTGGCCTGATCGCTGCCCTGAGTGAAGAAGAGGTGCATGCGCTGGCCGCCAGTCTGGTGGAAAGTGTGACCGACAAGCCTGCCGACATTACCGTGGAAACGTGGGAGCGCTGGCAGAAAAAAGAACAATAAGTGCCCTGCATGAAATTAAACCGCTCAGGTGTGCGTTAGTTCGTATTTTTTTACCGCAATTATGCGCTAACTTTATGATCTGGCAGACAACATGGGAGAGTCAACATGTGGCAGGCTATCAGTCATCTTTTACATGAGCAATTGGGTGAAGGTGAAATTGAACTGCGTAACGAGCTGCCGGGCGGTGAAATTCACGCCGCGTGGCATTTACGCTACGCAGGACGCGATCTGTTCGTTAAATGCGACGAGCGAGAGCTGCTCCCGATCTTTACCGCTGAAGCCGATCAGCTTGAACTGTTGTCCCGCAGTAAAACGGTGACGGTACCTGAGGTACTGGCCGTGGGTAGCGACCGGGACTACAGCTTTCTGGTGATGGACTATCTCCCTGCCCGTCCGTTGGATGCCCATAATGCCTTTATTCTCGGACAACAGTTAGCGCGTCTGCACCAGTGGAGCGACCAGCCCCAGTTTGGCCTCGACTTTGACAACGACCTTTCCACCACGCCGCAGCCCAATGCCTGGCAGCGCCGCTGGGCAACATTCTTTGCCGAGCAGCGCATCGGATGGCAGCTTGAGCTGGCCGCTGAAAAAGGGCTGGAATTTGGCAACATTGATGCCATCGTCGAGCATGTGCAACAGCGCCTGGCCTCCCACCAGCCTCAGGCTTCTCTGCTGCACGGCGATCTATGGTCCGATAACTGCGCGCTGGGCCCCAACGGCCCGTATATCTTTGACCCGGCCTGCTACTGGGGTGACAGAGAGTGCGATCTGGCCATGTTGCCCCTGCATCCCGAACAGCCGCCGCAAATATACGATGGCTATCAGTCTGTCTCCCCCCTGCCGCCGGACTTCCTTGAGCGCCAGCCCGTGTACCAGCTCTATACGCTGATGAACCGAGCCATTCTTTTTGGCGGGCAACATCTGGTCAACGCCCAGCGTGCGCTTGAACGCGTGCTTGCGGTATAAAGACAAAACGGGTGGCCTTGCCGCCACCCTTATCTGTTACAGAAAACCGAGCAGTGAGAAGAAGAAGTATCCCGCCACGATGATAATAACCGGTAGGATATAGAGCGGGAAAATTTGCAGGAAAATGGTGTGACGAGGCACCACAATGCGGGATTCAATCTGCTCCCGGCTCATTCCTTCAGGGCCTTTCGCCTTCTCGAGGATAAGCTGATCTTCCACCCCTTCGCGTAAAAAACGGGTCTGGCGGCTCATTCGTGCACCTGATGCCTGTAGCGCCATCGCAATAAAAATCAGCGCATAGATAATCCAGAAACCAATATTCAGCTGCTGGTGAAAGTCCGGCGTTGGCGAGTTGAACCAGAAGACGTTCAGGAACGGGGTGTTAAACCGCACCATCTCAATCATGACATGTGCAAAATCAAGCATTACCGCATTAATGCCCGGCTGTTTTTCGCTGTGATCGTACATAAACTTCAGCACGGAGATCAGCGTAGAAATGACGGCGGGTATAAAAATCACCCAGCCTGCAATACGTTTTAAGACAGCAATGCGTCCAGCTTGTTGATACGTCATCAGTTCCTCTTCATAAAGACGCGTTATGTGTGCCTAAGTCTACCTGCTGGACATCAATTTCGCCCGCTCTTTGAAAGCAATATGCTAAATTGCAGACTGTGCTTAGCACTTATCGTCTGTCGAACACCCTGGATAAGGAGACGTTGTGATGTCGACACCGCGCCAGATACTTGCCGCTATTTTTGACATGGATGGATTACTGATTGATTCCGAGCCGTTGTGGGATCGCGCCGAGCTGGACGTGATGGCCAGCCTGGGCGTTGATATCAGCCGCCGTAATGAACTTCCCGACACGCTGGGCCTGCGCATTGATATGGTCGTTGACCTTTGGTACGCCCAACAGCCGTGGGTTGGGCCCGATCGCGACGAAGTCACCGCGCGCATTATCAGCCGCGCCATCGCGCTGGTGGAGGAGACCAAGCCGCTCTTGCCCGGCGTACGTGACGCTGTCGCGCTGTGCAAGTCTCAGGGGCTGAAGGTTGGCCTGGCTTCCGCTTCACCGCTGCATATGCTGGAAAAAGTGCTGATCATGTTTGAGCTGCGCGACAGTTTTGACGCCCTGGCGTCTGCGGAAAAATTGCCCTACAGCAAGCCGCATCCGCAGGTCTATATGGACTGCGCCGCGAAGCTGGGTCTTGATCCGCTTACCTGCGTCGCGCTGGAAGATTCCGTTAACGGCATGGTGGCCTCCAAAGCCGCGCGTATGCGCTCCATTGTGGTACCTGCTGAAGAAAACCGCCACGACCCCCGGTTTGCTCTTGCCGACGTAAAGCTCAATTCGCTGGCTGAACTGACGGTGCAACACCTGCGCGGCGAGTAACGCCCCCCTTCAGGCAGCATCATGCTGCCTGAAAAACAAAACACTGTTTCATTTTATTTGCTTTTCTCATTCCTGCCTCCTATCTTTAACGTCAGAACGACGATAACCAGCTTCTGAGGCGCGTATGATACTGGACACCTTTACTCTTTCAGGCAAAGTGGCCCTTATCACCGGGTGCGATACCGGGCTGGGACAAGGCATGGCCATTGCGCTGGCGCAGGCAGGCTGCGATATCGTTGGGGTAAATCGCAAAGATCCAGAGAAAACGGCCAGCTCCGTCACCGCCCTGGGAAGACGTTTTTTAGCTATTCGGGCCGATCTGAGCCAGCAGGAAAGCCTTCAGCACGTCGTGGATACCGCCGTGGCGGAGATGGGGCGGGTCGATATTCTGGTGAACAATGCCGGGACGATTCGCCGGGAGGACGCTCTGGCGTTCAGTGAAAAGGACTGGGATGAGGTGATGAATCTGAATCTCAAATCGCTCTTTTTCCTCTCGCAGGCGGTCGCTAAACAGTTTATCGCCCAGGGCCAGGGCGGCAAAATTATCAATATCGCCTCTATGCTCTCGTTCCAGGGCGGCATTCGCGTACCGTCGTATACCGCCTCGAAAAGCGGCGTACTGGGGATAACGCGCCTGCTGGCGAATGAGTGGGCGGTACATGGCATCAACGTGAATGCCATCGCGCCGGGCTACATGGCGACGAACAACACGCAGCAGCTGCGCGCGGACGAACAACGCAATGCCGAGATCCTTGCGCGCATTCCGGCGGGTCGCTGGGGAACACCGGACGACCTTCAGGGACCGGTCGTCTTTTTGGCCTCTTCCGCCTCGGATTACGTAAATGGCCACACCTTAGCCGTCGACGGCGGCTGGCTGGCGCGCTGACGCGCGTTTGTGACAAACAGTTACACCGTCACCTCTTTCGCCCACTGTATAAAAACCCTATACTGTATAAATTGACAGTTTTGTGGGTTTTATCATGACGGCGGAAGGCCACCTGCTTTTTTCAATTGCGTGCGCAGTATTTGCCAAAAACGCAGAGCTCACTCCCGTGCTTGCACAGGGAGACTGGTGGCATATTGTCCCTTCCGCCGTATTAACCTGCCTGCTGCCCGATATTGACCACCCGAAATCCTTCCTCGGGCAGCGGCTGAAGTGGGTGTCTAAGCCCATCGCCCGCGCGTTCGGCCACCGCGGGTTTACCCACAGTCTGCTGGCCGTGTTTGGCCTGCTAACGCTTTTCTATTTAAAAGTCCCAGAAAGCTGGATAGTGCCGGGCGATGCCATCCAGGGGATGGTGCTGGGTTATTTAAGCCATATCCTCGCCGATATGCTGACGCCCGCGGGCGTACCGCTGCTGTGGCCCTGCCGCTGGCGTTTTCGTTTTCCGATCCTTGCGCCGCAGAAAGGGAACCAGCTTGAACGCGTGCTGTGCATGGCGCTGTTCGCGTACGCCGTCTGGATGCCGCAAACCTTGCCCGAAAACAGTGCAGTGCGCTGGTCTTCCCAGATGATCAATTCGCTGCAATTTCAGTTCAATCGTTTTATTCATCACCAGATTGAACAGTAAACCAACAAAATCATTCCATTTGTCATAAACCATTCCATTTGGATATAAGCGCCACATCACACTTCTGCTAACCTTCCGCCAACAGGATCGGGAAAAACCGATCCCACATAATAAATCAGGAGAACGGGGATGAATTTTCCACTCATCGCGAACATAGTCGTGTTCGTCGTATTACTATTGCTTCTCGCGCAGGCGCGTCACAAACAGTGGAGCCTGGCGAAAAAAGTGCTGGTGGGCCTGGTCATGGGTGTGGCGTTTGGTCTGGCCTTACACGCCGTCTACGGCTCCGATAGCCCGGTACTGAAAGAGTCCATCCAGTGGTTCAACATTGTCGGTAACGGCTACGTTCAGCTGCTGCAGATGATCGTTATGCCGCTGGTGTTCGCCTCTATTCTGAGCGCCGTTGCCCGCCTGCACAACGCGACCCAGCTGGGTAAAATCAGCTTTCTGACGATTGGTACGCTGCTCTTTACCACGCTGATTGCCGCCCTGGTGGGGGTGCTGGTTACCAACCTGTTTGGCCTGACCGCCGAAGGTCTGGTTCAGGGTACCGCTGAAACGGCGCGTCTGACTGCCATTCAAACTAACTACGTGGGTAAAGTGGCTGACCTGACGGTTCCGCAGATGGTGCTCTCCTTCATTCCGAAGAACCCGTTTGCTGACCTGACCGGTGCAAGTCCAACCTCTATTATCAGCGTGGTGATCTTCGCGGCTTTCCTGGGCGTGGCGGCGCTTAAGCTGCTGAAAGACGATGCGCCGAAAGGCGAACGCGTGCTGACCGCTATTGATACCCTGCAAAGCTGGGTGATGAAGCTGGTCCGTCTGGTCATGCAGCTGACGCCATACGGCGTTCTGGCGCTGATGACCAAAGTGGTAGCTGGCTCTAACCTGCAGGACATCATTAAACTGGGCAGCTTCGTTGTCGCCTCTTATCTGGGTCTGGGCATTATGTTCGTGGTGCACGGTATCCTGCTCGGCGTAAACGGCGTCAGCCCGCTGAAATACTTCCGCAAAGTCTGGCCAGTACTGACCTTCGCCTTCACCAGCCGTTCCAGCGCCGCGTCTATTCCGCTGAACGTTGAAGCGCAGACCCGTCGTCTGGGCGTGCCGGAATCCATCGCCAGCTTCTCTGCCTCCTTTGGTGCCACAATTGGTCAAAACGGCTGTGCGGGGCTCTACCCGGCGATGCTGGCAGTGATGGTTGCCCCGACCGTGGGTATCAACCCGCTGGATCCGGTCTGGATCGCCACGCTGGTCGGGATTGTTACCATCAGCTCCGCAGGCGTTGCAGGTGTTGGCGGTGGCGCAACCTTCGCCGCGCTGATTGTGCTGCCCGCGCTGGGCCTGCCCGTTACGCTGGTCGCCCTGCTGATCTCCGTTGAACCGCTGATCGACATGGGCCGTACCGCGCTGAACGTGAGCGGTTCCATGACTGCCGGTACGCTGACCAGCCAGTGGCTGAAGCAGACCGACAAAGCCATTCTGGAAAGTGAAGACGACGCCGAGCTGGCGCACCGTTAATCACGGTAGAAATAAAAAAACCGCCTGATGGCGGTTTTTTTATGGCTGTTATTCTTCAACCTCTTCATCCTGGCGGATTTGCGTCGCCCATCGCTGGGCTGACTCCGGCACGGAAAACGCCGGCGACCGGCGGAAATGTTCACCCATCAGGACAAAAGCCACATATTTACCGCGAAGCAGCCAGACATCACGAAAACCATCCACTTTCAGGGCATGGTCAGGCGGCGCGGGCTCAACGCGGGGCACATAGCTAATAACCTGGCGGT
Source organism: Enterobacter sp. MG-EB028 (assembly GCF_056673305.1). Taxonomy (NCBI): domain Bacteria; kingdom Pseudomonadati; phylum Pseudomonadota; class Gammaproteobacteria; order Enterobacterales; family Enterobacteriaceae; genus Enterobacter; species Enterobacter sp. MG-EB028. The sequence continues at coordinate 1,995,615 of NZ_CP195079.1, read as the reverse complement.
TTTGTTGACGAAGAGGTTTCATAAGCGACGGATTCACTAAAGCAAATTCTTGAAGCAGGAAAATTCTATGATAGCCGATCCTGCTACCTTACGTCGCGCTCCGAGTGGGTGAGATGGCTCCTTTCGTTAATGGCGAGATGTGAAAACTCTTAGTTCGCGAGCCATCTCACGACATTGTTCTATCCTTAATAGGGTTTTTAGCAATGGATAAAGGAGAAGCGTGCAATGTCGAACAAAGATAAAACACATCAATCACCGATTCATGGCACTGAAGAATCTCAACCGGGTATGGACTCTCTCGCCCCTGCTGACGGCTCTCACCGCCCCTCGCCTGGCCCTTCAGCCCCTGGCGAACAGCCAACCGCGCCGGGAAGCATGAAATCGCCGGATACTGGAAACGAGAAGCTGAAATCGCTTGAGCCGCACCGCAAAGGCAGCGAAGGTTTTGCGCTCACCACCAATCAGGGCGTGCGGATTGCTGACGATCAAAACTCCCTTCGCGCAGGCGCGCGCGGGCCAACCCTGCTGGAAGATTTCATCCTGCGGGAAAAAATTACCCATTTTGACCACGAGCGCATTCCTGAACGCATCGTTCACGCGCGCGGCTCGGCTGCACACGGCTACTTCCAGCCCTATAAGAGCCTGAAAGCGATCACCAAAGCGGATTTCCTTTCTGACCCGGATAAAATCACCCCGGTATTTGTGCGTTTCTCCACCGTGCAGGGCGGCGCAGGTTCGGCAGACACGGTCCGAGATATCCGCGGCTTTGCCACTAAGTTTTATACCGAAGAGGGTATTTTCGATCTGGTGGGCAACAATACCCCGGTGTTTTTCATTCAGGATGCGCATAAATTTCCTGACTTTGTCCATGCGGTAAAACCGGAGCCCCACTGGGCCATACCCCAGGGCCAAAGCGCGCACGATACCTTCTGGGACTATGTCTCCCTGCAGCCTGAAACCTTACACAACGTGATGTGGGCGATGTCCGACCGGGGCATTCCGCGCAGCTATCGCACGATGGAAGGGTTCGGTATTCATACTTTCCGCATGATCAATGCGGAAGGTAAAGCCACGTTTGTGCGCTTCCACTGGAAGCCGGTAGCGGGCAAAGCCTCGCTGGTGTGGGATGAAGCACAGAAGCTCACCGGGCGCGATCCGGACTTCCATCGTCGCGAGCTGTGGGAATCGATTGAAGCGGGCGACTTCCCGGAGTACGAACTGGGCCTGCAGCTTATTCCGGAAGAGGACGAGTTTAAGTTCGATTTCGACCTGCTTGACCCGACCAAACTCATTCCTGAGGAGCTGGTGCCGGTACAGCTGGTGGGGAAAATGGTGCTCAACCGCAACCCGGATAATTTCTTTGCCGAAAACGAGCAGGCCGCGTTCCACCCGGGCCATATCGTACCGGGGCTGGATTTCACCAACGATCCGCTGTTACAGGGCCGTCTGTTCTCGTATACCGATACGCAGATTAGCCGTCTTGGCGGGCCGAACTTCCACGAGATACCGATTAACCGCCCAACCTGCCCGTACCATAACTTCCAGCGCGACGGGATGCACCGTCAGGATATTGATACCAACCCGGCGAACTATGAGCCGAACTCCATCAACGATAACTGGCCGCGAGAAACCCCGCCGGGGCCGAAACGCGGCGGATTCGAATCTTATCAGGAACGTATCGACGGCAACAAAATTCGCGAGCGTAGCCCTTCGTTCGGCGAGTATTACGCCCACCCTCGCCTGTTCTGGAACAGCCAGACGCCGATTGAGCAACAGCACATCATCGGCGGCTTTAGCTTCGAGCTCAGCAAAGTGGTGCGCACCTATATCCGCGAGCGGGTGGTCGATCAGCTGGCACATATTGATATTCAGCTTGCCCAGAGCGTGGCGGATAACCTGGGCATTACGCTAACGGACGAGCAGCGCAACCTTGCTCCGCCGAAAGAGGTTAACGGCGTGAAGAAAGATCCGTCGTTGAGCCTGTATGCGGTGCCTGGAGGCTCGATTAAAGGCCGCGTGGTCGCCATCCTGCTGAACGATAAAACCCGCGCCAGCGACGTGCTGGGGATCATGCAGGCGCTGAAAACCCAGGGCGTGCATGCGAAACTGCTTTATTCCCGCATGGGGGAAGTGACCGCCGATGACGGCTCCGTGCTGCCGGTGGCGGCGACCTTTGCCGGGGCACCATCGCTGACCGTCGATGCAGTGATTGTGCCGTGCGGGGATATTGACAGCCTACTGAACAACGGTGACGCCGTGTATTATCTGCTGGAAGCCTATAAGCACCTGAAACCGATCGCGCTGTCCGGCGACGCGCGACAGTTTAAGGCGCAGCTGAAGGTTGCCGATCAAGGTGAGGATGGCATTGTCGAGGGCGATAACGTGGACGATGCCTTTATGACGAAGCTGTTTGACCTGCTCGCCGCGCACCGCGTCTGGTCACGCAGCAGTAAGATTGACCAGATACCGGCCTAAAAATACCCTCACCCCGGCCCTCTCCCTGAAAGGGAGAGGGTGAAATGCAGACCTGTGCTCGTATTACAGGCAGCACCGCCCGGTTCCCTCGCCCCTTTGGATAAAGGATGTTAAAAAGTGTTCACCATGTCCCCGAACCGTACACCCCTGAAAGGGAGAGGGTGAAATGCAGACCTGTGCTCGCATTACAGACAGCACCGCCCGGTTCCCTCGCCCCTTTGGATAAAGGATGTTAAAAAGTGTTCACTATGTCCCCGAACCGTACACCCTGAAAGGGAGAGGGAGAAATGCAGACCTGTGCTCGTATTACAGGCAGCACCGCCCGGTTCCCTCGCCCCTTTGGATAAAGGATGTTAAAAAGTGTTCACTATGTCCCCGAACCGTACACCCTGAAAGGGAGAGGGAGAAATGCAGACCTGTGCTCGTATTACAGGCAGCACCGCCCGGTTCCCTCGCCCCTTTGGATAAAGGATGTTAAAAAGTGTTCACCATGTCCCCGGACCGTACACCCCTGAAAGGGAGAGGGAGAAATGCAGACCTGTGCTCGCATTACAGACAGCACCGCCCGGTTCCCTCGCCCCTTTGGGGAGAGGGTTAGGGTGAGGGGGAATTTCTCACAGATCCCCAAACGTCCCCAGACGATACCCACGCTCGGCAATCGCATACTTCAGCGACGCCGACGTTAGCACGTCCAGCTCAGCGAGGCGCGGCCAGCAGTAGGCGCTTTTCCGCACTGTGTTATCGACAAAAGCAGGATGCGCCATAACTTCCAACGACCGTTCCCCCCTGGCGGCGGAATCTTCCAGCACCTTCAGGAACAGCCCTTCGTCGATCTCATCGCCGTAAAAGGCACTGCTGAACCCCTCAGTGGTTGCCACGGCGCAGTCCTGCACGCCCCGCACCTCACGATCCACGCGCATCGCCACGCCTTTGCGTTGGGCAAACGCCGCAACGATCGGGAAAATCGCCGGGATCATGTGCGCATGATGGTGGCTGTCAATATGCGTCGGCGCCTTGCCAAACAGATCAACAAAGCGGTTGTACTGGCAGTCCAGCTCACGGGCAATCTCTTCGAGCGGCAGAGCGTCCTGCTCCGCCAGCTCCCAAATCCATTTGCCCAGCAGGCCGTCGCGCGTCAGGCCCGGCATTGGCGAAAGCGGCATCCCGAGCGTCAGCACAAAATGCATGCCGACGCCCAACTCCGGCACCTCGCGGCTCAGCTGCGCCGCGTGTTCAACCGCCTCACCATTCACCAGTGCCGTGGTAGAGGTTACAACCCCCCGACGACAGGCTTCAATAATGCCGTAGTTCTGACCTTTAGAGAGGCCAAAGTCATCAGCATTAACGATCAGCAGGTTTTCCATTGTGCGTCCTCTCAGTGATGTTTGAACTTCAGCTTCTCGATCGTGGCGGCAAAGTTCGGCAACCATTTTTCATGCGCCAGGATCATCTCGCTGGCCAGCTGCTCCGCATCGCGGTCGGAATGCACCAGCGGGCTAAGGTTCAGCGCCAGAAGCACGTCATTGAGCTCGCCGCTCAGCGCTGCATTGCTTGCCGCCACTTCAAAGCCTTTGATGGTGTGGATCAGGCCCATGACCTTATCATCGAAGTGGGTGATGCGTGGATGCGGTTTAGCGCCATCGCGTCCCAGGATGCAGGTCATCTCAACCGCCCAGTCAGCCGGGATATTGTCGATATGGCCGTGATGCGGCACGTTGACATAGTGCTCCGCCTGCTTGTCGTTGTAGATGGCGTTGATCACTTCACACGCCGCATCAGAATAATAGGCCCCGCCGCGCTGCTCCAGCGCTTTCGGTTTAACGTTCAGGTTCGGATCTTTATACAAATCGAACAGCTGCTTCTCAACTTTCTGAACGATCTGCGCGCGCGCGCCGCCCTTATAGTACTCGCCCATTTCGATGGCCAGCATCTCTTTCTGCTTGAAGTAGTAAAGCAGGTACGAGCACGGCAGCAGATTCAGCGAGCGGATAAGCCCTTCGCTGAACGGCAGGTCAAAGATGTTCTTCACGGAGGCCGCGGTCAGGCGACCGGAAGCCACGCCGTCGAGCAGCTCGGCAAAGCGCGATTTTCCGTTCACGATGACGTCCTTAATGAACACCAAGTGGTTCAGGCCGAACAGGTCGATAGAAAGATCGTCACTGTCGGTCAGCTCCAGCACGTCGCGGATAAACATCTTCATGCCGATCGGGATATTGCAGACGCCGATAAAGCGTTTGAAACTGGTATGACGATAAACCGCCTCGGTCACCATTCCGGCCGGGTTAGTGAAGTTAATCACCCACGCGTTCGGGCAGACCTCTTGCACATCTTTTACGATGTCGAAAATCACCGGAATGGTACGCAGGCCTTTGAACAGGCCGCCCGCGCCGTTGGTCTCCTGCCCCAGATAGCCGTGGCTCAGCGGAATACGCTCGTCCAGCTCGCGCGCTTTCAGTTGGCCGACGCGCAGCTGGGTAGTGACGAAATCCGCATCCTTCAGCGCCAGGCGACGATCGACGGATTTATGCACGGTCATAGGCACGCCCGCTTTCTCAACCATGCGCTTGCACAGGTCGAAAATAATATCCAGCTTCTCCTGACCTTCCTCAACATCCACCAGCCATAATTCGCTGACCGGTAATTCGTGATAGCGTTTTAAAAAGCCTTCAAGTAATTCCGGGGTATAGCTGCTGCCGCCGCCAATGGTTACGACTTTTAATTTCTTTTGCATAATATCTCCCTTAGCGTATCAGGTTAATCGCCTGCAAGGTATAGCGTACTCTTCCCGCTATTTGGGCAAGCCATTAAAGCAATATTTGTGGCGGGTAACCCGCCGAAAGTTAATTAATTACCGTTAAATTCTTCCGGTAGCTGTTCGGTGTGAATGACGTCAATTTCTTAAAAGTTTTAATAAACAGACTGGGACTGCTGTATCCTGACTCATACGCAATATCGGTGACAGAATAGTTGGTAATTTCCAGCTGTTTTTTGGCAAAGTTAATGCGGATTTCATTAATAATTTGCACCGGCGTTTTACGATAATAACGCTGCGTCGCGCGGGTCAGATATTCCTGGGATTTCCCCGAGAGGGATATCATATTTTCCAGCGCATTTTCGCTGAACTGGCCTTTATCGTGCATCAGTTCCACGGTGCTGCGCAGCCACTGTGGAACATCATCCGTCACCTGCTGCTCTTCACGGTGATGCCGCAACCGGTTCATCACGTAGAAGGTCACCGTTTCAATAAACTCATCAAATTCATTGTCGCGGAAGTTAAGCGAGGCGATGACCGTTTCAATCCAGGTCATGAACTCGTTTTTCACACGGTATACCTGGGACGCCACAAAGCAGAACGGCACCAGCGGCAGATAGTGCTTCTCAAAGAAGCGTCTGCTGACGCCCACGTTCAGAATGCGGGTCGCGCCAAATTCGTAAAAGCTCTGGTGATAGGAACCCATCGGCAGGAAGACAAAATCCCCTCGCTCTAGCAGGACGCGCTTACCGTTGATCTCCTGGTAGTAGCGCCCGGTCAGAACAATCGTGAACTCATAGTAGTCATGCTGGTGCAGACCGCTGGCGCTCTCCGTCTTGTTGTAGATAACCACGTGAAAATTTTTGCCATTAAACAGTTGCTGTTCAAATGCGGTTTTGATTTCCATCGTGCTGACCTCCTGCTGCTCAATCCGACTTAATGCATTTTCTCGTGAAGCTCAATCAACTCCGCCACCAGCTCGCGCGCCAGCATGGACGTCATCAGGTGATCCTGTGCGTGTACCAGCACCAGACTGACCTTCATCTTCCCTTCGCCCTGGTCGCTTTCAATCAGCTTTGTCTGCACCAGGTGCGCTTCGTTCAGCGCCGTGCGGGACTGCTCCATCATGGTTTTCGCGGCGGCGAAATCGCCCTGCTTGGCCTGCTTCAGTGCGGCATACGCCAGGCTGCGCGCCTGACCGGAGTTGATGATGAGGCCCATCACCACTTCTTCGAGATCGTTCTCTGCGGCTTCGTCTGCGACGATACTATCCAAATCTAACATGTTTAAGCTCCTTGTGGCTGGCGCGGGCTTTCCCGCGCCGGTCAATCTTAGAATTTCAGTGAGAGGGCAATTTCCTCTTCGCTCTCTTCTTCATCAATGATGGTGGCGGCTTTGTTCGCAATCGCCACGAATGGCATGTACAGCAGGGTGGCAATCCCGAGGTTGAATATCGCCAGCAGGAAGGCCGCGACGCTACCGTTGGTGTTAAAGAACGCGCCCAGACCTGCCGGCATGGTCCACGGCGCAATGTTGGTGATCGGTGGAATAATACCCATGTAATAGGCCGTCAGGGTGATCGCTGCCAGCAGCGGCTGCACCAGAATGAACGGGATAAACATTACCGGGTTCATGATGATTGGCAGACCGAACAGAATCGGCTCGTTAATCTGGAAGATGCCCGATGGCAGCGCCAGTTTCGCCACCTGACGGTAGTCAGCGCGACGAGAGACAATAAAGACCGCGATGATCAGACCCAGGGTCGCCCCGGTACCACCCAGGAAGATATAGGAGTCAAGCATCGGCTTCGCCCACACATGGAAGGTTTTACCTGCCGCCAGCGCCGCATCAACGGAGCCGTACTGCTGGTAAAGCGCAACGTTTTCCAGTGCCCATGGGGTCATAATCCCGCTGTCCAGCGCGGCCAGTGCCAGTGAACCATGCACGCCGAAGAACCACAGCAGAGAGGTGAAAATCACATACGCCCAACCGACCACGCCACCCATCGACGCCAGCGGCGTAGAGATAGAGTCCATGATGATCTGGTGGAAGTTCGTGCCCCAGTGAGAGAGCGCCCAGGCGATAATCCCCATGATGGAGAGAATAATGAAGCCTGGGATCAACGCGGAAAATGAACGAGAAACGGAGGCCGGTACGCTATCCGGCAGACGGATGACCCAGTTGCGACGGATAATAAAGGTGAACATTTCTGCCACCACCAGGCCGATAACAATACCGGAGATAATGTTGGCGCCACCCAGCCAGTTCGCGCCGACGGCATACGCCTCCCCCACGCTGTATGGCGTGACGGTCATAAACGCGGCAACGGATAATAACCCGGCGGCCAGCGGATCCACTTTCCGCTCTTCAGCCAGCGCCATCCCGATAAAGAAAGGCGCCATCAGCGACATAATACCCAACGTACCGTTATAGACGTTGCCGCCGATGGCTTTAAAACCATTAAGGGTTTCAATAGTGGAAGCGTCTAACCGAATTCCTAATGAATAAAAGAAGGAACCTTCACCGAAGCTAAGAAAAACGTTGTTAATTAAAACGAACATGGCCCCTGCCAGCGTCAACGGCATTAATTTAATAAAACCGTTTTTGATGGCATTAACGTGAGGCTGCTTTCCTATTTTAACAGCAAAAGGAAGGAGTACCTTTTCAAGTGAAGCGATGACTTTACTCATAGGAAAATACCCTTAAATGCCGTAACGCATGTTACGGCGTAATTGTGTGTGAAATAACTCTTTGACGGGAAAAATAAAAATTAATTAGCAGCTTTTTTAATGGCTGCCACAGCAGCTTTTAGTACACCTAAACCATCAATCTTGCCGTACAGCCCCGAGTCGATCACCTCGACCGGTTTATTCGGTAACAGTCGTTGAATTTCGGGCAGCATGTAGGCAATTTGCGGCCCCAGTAAAACAACATCGGCTTTCTGGCCTTTTTCGCCCGCCAGCGTCTCTGGAAACGCTTCAATCACCACAGGGACTTCATACTTTTCAGCCTGCGCGCGCATCTTTGACACCAGAAGCGAGGTTGACATGCCGGCTGAGCAGAACAGGTAGATATGTTTCTTTTCCATCGTAATTTCCCTCTTGTAGGACTACCTGCCGTCGCGCTATCACTCGACTCGCTGTCCCGGCAGACAGGTAGCTTGCATACTGTTGTTTATCGTTGGAGTGAGTATACGCAATGGTACAGACAGGGGATAATTCTGGATAGACTCAAATTGTCTCTCATTGACCTGGCTTGTTGACTCCCTTCACATTTCAGGCAAATAATTCGCGCAAAGAAATAAGATTTACGTATGCATAAAAAAACCGGCCCATGGGCCGGCTTATTAACATCGTCAGGCAAGCAGGGTTACTGCGCCTTAGGTGCCTGCGGATCGGTGTCGTATTCAGCACAGGTCTGATAGCCGGAGTTAATCACATGTCCGGTATCATCCAGCGCGACGAAGTAGGTCTCTGCCTTACCATCACGTTGACCCAGGATATAGGTCTGACACGTACCGCGCGCGTGAATCATGGTGACTTCAGAAGAAGGCTTGCCGGCGATTGCAGCCACCTGCGAACGGGTCATCCCTTTTTTAACGTCTTTAACCACGGGCTGGGTAAACTGATCCTTGGTGCGATCGTAAGCTGTACACCCTGCCAGCATCGTCAGTACCGCCGCTGCGCTAAGAATTCCTGCTACGTTCTTGTTCATATTCCGTCCTCTTGTTTATCAGCGTGTTATCTAAGCATGGAATAAAAAGTACTATTGTTCAACTTTGTGATTTATGCCAGACGAATTTCGGAAAATTCTAATAAAACAACGATAACCTGCTAAATCGCCGCAAATTAACGCACTCGAAACTGTGATCCTTGTCGTTTTCCGCCCAAAGGTTTAGTTTTAACAGTTAACACATTCTGTTTATGTTCTGCATACGGAGGGCATGATGGCTCTGCAACAAGAGATTATTCAGGCGCTGGGCGCAAAGCCTGCGATAGATGCACATGAAGAGATCCGCCGCAGCGTGGATTTTTTAAAGTCGTACTTAAAAAAGAACGCTTTCCTGAAATCCCTGGTGCTGGGCATCAGCGGCGGGCAGGACTCAACCCTGACCGGTAAACTCTGTCAAATGGCGATTTCAGAGCTTCGCGAAGAGACGGGCGATGACGCGCTGCAGTTTATCGCTGTGCGTTTGCCTTATGGCGTACAGGCGGACGAACAGGACTGCCAGGATGCCATCGCCTTCATCCAGCCTGACCGCGTGCTCACCGTCAATATTAAAGGCTCGGTGCTGGCAAGCGAGCAGGCGCTTCGCGAAGCGGGCATTGAGTTGAGCGATTTTGTGCGCGGCAACGAGAAAGCGCGCGAGCGCATGAAAGCGCAGTACAGCATCGCCGGGATGACCAAAGGCGTTGTGGTAGGCACCGACCATGCAGCAGAAGCGATCACCGGTTTCTTCACCAAATACGGCGATGGCGGCACCGACATAAACCCGATTTTCCGTCTCAACAAGCGACAGGGCAAGCAGCTGCTCGCCGCGCTGGGCTGCCCTGAGCACCTGTACAAGAAAGCACCGACAGCGGATCTGGAAGACGATCGCCCTTCCCTGCCGGATGAAGCTGCCCTTGGCGTTACCTATGACAACATTGATGACTATCTGGAAGGCAAAACGCTGGATGAAGGTACCGCGAAAATTATCGAAGGCTGGTATCTGAAAACCGAGCACAAGCGCCACACGCCAATTACGGTATTTGACGACTTCTGGAAATAAACGCATCTCCACAAACTTATGCGAGCAGTGGAGAATCCCCTCTCCCCTATGGGGAGAGGGTTAGGGTGAGGGGCAGCCGCCACCCGGCTCTTTTTTAACCACAGCACACCTGCTACACTGTATACCTGAACAGTATATGGAGCAGTATGTGAGCAGGCGTCAATCCGCCCCGCGTCTTGAGTTTGAAGCGGCGGCTATCTATGAATATCCCGAACATCTCCGCCCCTGGCTTGAGGCGTTGCCCAAACAGCCGGGCGTGTACATCTTTCACGGTGAAAGCGAGACCCTGCCGCTCTACATCGGCAAAAGCGTTAACATTCGCAGCCGGGTATTATCCCACCTGCGTACCCCGGACGAGGCCGCCATGCTGCGCCAGTCGCGACGCATTACCTGGTTCCAGACGGCGGGAGAAATGGGCGCGCTGTTGCTGGAAGCCCGGCTGATAAAGGAGCAGCAGCCGCTCTTTAATAAGCGCCTGCGACGCAACCGCCAGCTCTGCTCCCTGCAGATCGCCGACGGCAAGCCGCAGGTGGTGTACGCCCGCGAAGTCGATTTTTCACATGCCCCTAATCTCTTTGGATTATTCGCAAACAAGCGTGCGGCCCTGCAGTCTCTCCAGGCGCTCGCCGACGAGCTGCAGCTATGCTACAGCCTTTTAGGGTTAGAGGGCACCACGCGGGGCCGCGCCTGTTTTCGCTCCGCGCTGAAGCGCTGCGCAGGCGCCTGCTGCGGGAAAGAGAGCCTTGAGGCGCATCACACCCGTCTCCTCAGCGGTCTGGCGGCCATCAGCGTCAACTGCTGGCCGTGGGACGGCGCCGTTGCGCTAAAAGAGGTGGGTGAAACCATGACGCAGTATCACATCGTCAATAACTGGCTCTGGCTGGGGGCTGTCGATGATTTAAGCGACGCGGCAACCCTGTTGCGCACCCCCGCCGGATTCGACCACGACGGCTACAAAATCCTCTGCAAGCCCGTCTTAGCGGGCAAGTTCGAGGTCATCGCGCTCAGTGACCCGGCAGCCAGTTAATTTCACTGAACAGCAGGGTACCCTGTGACTCCAGCAGACGCAGAGTATGGGTCCCCTCCTGCCAGCTGGCGCCCTGATCGGCCGTCAGCAATTTATCACCCAGCTGCCATGCCCCGCTTAATACAAACACCACGCCTCCGCGCGAGCCAAAGGTGGTAAAGGTACGATCGGCAACCCGTACCTTCGCCTGACAGCAGTCGCGCCGGGTCATGATGTTGAAGTCCATCGCCATCCTGCCATCGGAAAGCAGCGCCTTCACCGGCAAATCGCCGGCAAAACTGTAAGGCTGATGCTGTTTAAGGGTATGGCAGAACGCCTGACCGGCATCCAGCGTCACCTCCCCGCCTTCCAGCAGCGTAATTACCCGGTCGACACCGGGAAACGAAGAGAATTCGCCGTTGCTGGCGATGGTCGCGATACTGGCACGCCAGAAAAAATCGCGCGTCGCGGGAGGAATACAGCAAATTTCTCGCGTTTCGCCGGCACCATTGCGCCAGAGGCTGACCGGCATCTTACGAATATCAAAGAACTCCATCACCACTCCTGAATGGCACAACCCGTGCCAGGGCAAGGATATCGCTATCCTTGCAGTCTTGTTTGTTATCGTTAGAGATTCACAGACACAGTATCGGCAGCAGAGCGGGCAGGCCTTAGAGGAGCGTTAGTAAAAAAAGCTAACGCCATGACTCTACAAACATTCTCTGAAGCGACTACAGGAGAATACCGCGCTGGCGGCGGCAGACAAGAGGGCAGAATAGAAAAACCGCCGGTCCTGTCCACAGCGATTGCGCTTTTGTGGACAGGATCCCGGCGGTCTTAAGAGAGTGAACCGATTATTCGGTTGGTGCTGGCATTTTACCTTCCATCGCCGGACGTTCTGTCAGACGCTTCTCAAAATTGGCATTAAACTGTTTTTTCTGTTCCGGGGTCAGAATGTTGTAGATCTTGTTCTGGGTTTCCATGTGAGCCAGCATGCGGGCTTTATGCTGCTCGGCCATTTTGTCGATCTGCGCTTCAGCTTTCGCCTTATCGAAGCTGTCGCTGGCAATGATGTCATGCATTGCGCGGCGCTCTTCCAGCGGAGGACGCTTCATCTGGTCGCGCTGGCTTTTCATGATCTCGCGGATCTGCTGCTTCTGCGCGTCCGTCAGGTTCAGATCTTTAAACATCATCATTTCATGGTGCATACCCGGCTTGCCTTGATGATGCATCATCATTTTGCCCTCAGCCGGCGCGGCAGCGGTGGTTGCGGTATCTGCGGCGAACGCCATGCTGGTAGCGCCCAGAGCCAGGGTAGAAGCAACAAACAGTGCAGTAAACTTACGCATAATTTATTTCCTTTCTTTCAGTTATTCTTCGGCGCTATGCCGTGTTGACGAGATTAACTTTACGGGGTTTATCGTCAATTAGTCAGAGCAACGGTAAAACAATGAAAGTGTAAAAAACAATTTTTCGCCAAATGTGGAGGAAATAAGGATAAAGCGTGGAGAGTTGCAACAAAAAATATTCAACGCGATGATTTTAAAGATATTTAGCAGAAGTATAACGGAGTGAAGGTGAATAATAAAGCAATTCGCCAGGAATATTCCGTAAAACAAGTCAGAGCGCTTTAATCGCTAAGAAAACATTTTTACTTCCCCTCCCGGATGACGAGAGGGGAAAGGTCAGGAGAGTTTTTCCAGCATCAGACCGGCTCGCAGGCCAAACGCCACTGTGGGGTTAGGGAACAGCACATATTCGGTTGTTTTCTGCACCTCATAACGATCTTCGCCATCTTCCGCAAGCAGCGCCCCTTTGCGAAACGGCGTGAAGTTCAGGGTATGCGCGGCCATATGAAGCTGGAAAGCATTGCTACGGCGGGTGATCTGCTGTACGACCCGGTACCGCTCAACGGGCTGATGTGCGTGCTCGGGAGCTGTCCCACCGAGCAGCGCCCGAAGCGCGAGACGCGTTGGCGCAAAGCGCGTAAGATCGTTCTGTCCGAACGGTAGTGCTTTTCCCAGCTCCAGCGTACAGGACAGCGCACCGAAGTTTTCACAGGTAAAGTGCGTAAACGTTCCGCCCGGCGACTGATGGAACACCAGCGCCTCCAGCCCGGCATCCCCGAGCCAGCTCAAAAAGCCCTCATCCCACGGCTGATTGCGCTGCGGCAGAACGCCGAAGCGCACATGGTAAGAGGCGCGGATCGCCGTATGCAGATCGAGATGCCAGCGCGCTGGCCCCGCCGCGGCAAAAAACGTCGTCACGACGTTCTCCAGCCACTGAGCGCGCGCTGTTTCGTCGCTCTGCGGGAACTGCGACCAGCGACCGCCAAACATGCGGTTAATATCACTCACCAGGTACCGTTTGTTTTGCGCCAGCGCAGGCGGGTTGCCAAGCACCACCAGCACGCGGCACGCAAGGGTGATTTCTCCGCGATAAAGCGCGCGCAGCAGCCCATCGACAATCTCAACGGGTGCGGTTTCATTCCCGTGAATCCCAGTGGAAAGCAGCAGCGAGAGATCGCTTTTTGCGCTCGGCGTCAGCTCAAGCACCCCGCGCCCCTGCCACCGCCAGCGGAATGAGGGGCCTTCCCCCTCGCTCTGTTCCGGCGTTTCATCCGCCAGGGTCAGCGCCAGTAAATTTTCCATACCCACTCCTCTAGCGCTGGAACGGATAAACCGATCCCAGCTGCAGGATTGTCGATAACGCGTCCAGCGCCTCGCGCCCTTCGCGCAGCAGCTGCGGGTCGACCAGATCGGCCTGCGTTAACCGGTCGCGATAGTAGCGATCTACCCAGTCGTTCAGGGTGTTGAACAGCGCCTCATTCATCATCACAGCCGGGTTAACGGCCTGCATTTCATTCGACGTTAACACGACCCGCAGGCGCAGACAGGCGGGACCACCGCCGTTGGCCATGCTTTCGCGCAGGTCAAAGACGCGAAGCTCGTCAATCGGGTTATCGGCCTTCACCAGTTCAGTGAGATGGCGCCACACGCCCTGATGATCCCGGGACTCCTGCGGTAGCACCAGCATCATGCTACCGTCATCGCGGCTCAGCAGTTGGCTGTTGAACAGATAGGTTTCGACCGCGTCCTGCACGCTGACCGCCTGCGTTGGCACCTGAATCGGCATAAAGCCGGGCACGCGTTCGCGCAGCGTGGCAAGCAGCTTCTCCTGATGGGCAAAGGCCTGCTCATGACAGAACAGCACCTGGCGGTTGGACACAGCAATCACGTCGTTATGAAACACCCCCTGATCGATCACCTGCGGGTTCTGCTGGGCAAAAATAACCTGTGAGGGATTGACCTGGTTCAGGCGGGCCACCGCCTGGCTGGCCGCCAGCGTCTGACGCGCTGGATAACGGACCGGGGCGGAATGCCCGCCCTCCTCGCGCCCGTAAATAAACAGCTGCACGGCGGGATCGCCGTAATCGCCCCCCAGACGGTTATGGTTGGCCGCACCTTCGTCGCCAAACATCGCCACCTGCGGCAGGGCCTGATGGACCTCAAAATGGGCGTCATGCTTGAAAATGGCGCGCAGCACGCGCTCGGTGGTGTCCGCTTCGGTGGCGCGGTGGAATTTGTTGTTCAAGTTCGCCACCGTCAGGTGGACTTTGCCATCCAGCGTATCGGCTGACGGGGCGACGGTCGCCGCGTTGGCCACCCACATTGAGGAGGCGGAGCTCGCGGCAGAGAGCAGGTGCGGCGTCTGCGTGCCCGCTTTTTCGACCACCTGCTCATCGCTGCCGGTGAAACCGAGCTGGCGCAGCACGGCCACGTTCGGGCGTTCCTGCGGCGGGATCACCGCCTGCGGGAAACCGGCATCCGCCAGCGCCTTCATTTTTAGCAGCCCCTGCTTCGCCGCCAGTTTCGGGTTGGAGACCTGAAAGCGGTGCTTCGTCGAGGCTTCGTTACCAAAAGAGAGACCGGCATAGTGGTGCGTAAGCCCCACCAGCCCGTCAAAGTTAACTTCACGCGCTTTCATGTCGAGCCCCTTCGCTAAAGTCCAGCCCCGGGTTGAGCGTCTCCGGCAGCGTCAGCGCCGGGGTTTCCAGGCTCGCCATCGGCCACGCACAGTAATCGGCGGCATACCACGCGCTGGCGCGATGGTTACCGGATGCCCCTACGCCGCCGAACGGCGCGGTGCTCGCCGCCCCGGTCAGCGGTTTATTCCAGTTCACGATCCCGGCGCGCGCTTCCAGCAGCAGGCGATCAAACTTCTCGCGATGCGGTGAAATCAGCCCGCTCGACAGGCCGTAGCGGGTGTTATTGGCCATCGCAATGGCCGCGTCAAAATCGTCGTAACGCCAGACGCACAGCAGCGGGCCAAACACCTCTTCATCCGGCACGTTGCTCGCGCCACTCATCTCAACGATGCCCGGCGTCAGCAGCGAGGTACCCGGCTGAACCTGCTTCGGCTCCAGCAGGCTTTTCGCGCCGCGCGCGACGTGGTCCTGCCAGGCCTTCAGCACGTTCAGCGCGGCCTGTTCGGAAATCAGCCCGCCGATAAACGGTTGCGGGTCGGCATCCCACGCGGCAGGCACCAGACGCGCGCTCACCTCTACCAGACGTTTCAGGAAGGCATCCCCCTGCGCGCCGCGCTTGACCAGCAGGCGGCGAGCGCAGGTACAGCGCTGTCCGGCGGTAATAAAGGCGGACTGGATCGTCAGGTGCACCGCGGCGTCGATATCGTCAGGGTCTTCCACAATCAGCGGGTTGTTGCCCCCCATCTCCAGCGCCAGGATTTTTTCCGGCTGGCCCGCCAGCTGGCGGTGCAGCTGATAACCCGTTCCGGCGCTGCCGGTAAACAGCAGGCCGTCAATATCGCTCAGCGCACTGAGCGCCTGGCCGGTTTCCCGTCCGCCCTGCACGAGGTTCAGTACGCCCGGCGGCAGGCCAGCCTGTTCCCATAGCTTCACCACTGCCTCGCCGGTTAACGGCGTGAGCTCGCTCGGTTTGAAGATAACGGTATTGCCCGCCAGCAGCGCGGGCACAATGTGGCCATTCGGCAGATGCCCCGGGAAGTTATACGGGCCAAACACCGCCAGCACGCCGTGCGGACGGTGGCGCAGCGTGGCCGCGCCGTCCGGCATCTCGGTATGTTGTTCGCCGGTGCGGGTGTGGTACGCCTTGACCGAAATAGCGATCTTATTAATCATCGCCGTCACTTCGGTTGCCGCTTCCCAGCGCGGTTTACTGGTTTCAGACGCGATGATGCGCGTCAGTTCGGCTTTGTTCGCCTCCAGCAGACCGGCAAACTTTTCAACAATCCCCTGGCGCTCGGTGAAAGGCTGTTTTGCCCACGCGGGAAACGCGCGGCGCGCGGCACGGCAGGCCTGCTCGACCTGCGCGGCGCTGGCGTCATTCCCCTTCCAGAGAACTTCTTTTCCAACCGGATTGGTCTTTGTGCGCTGTTCGCCTTCGCCCGTGACCCAGTCACCGTTAATCCATAATGTCATGCTGTTTTCTCCTCAGGGCAGAGACGCACCAGGCGAACCGTATCGCCGGCGTTACATTTCAGGGCATCCAGCTCAGCCGCCGTCAGCACCAGACGTTCACATTTCGGGTTGGCCCGCACCAGCATGGCACGGAAGTTGGCGTAATTTTCGTTCGCCACCAGGCAAGCTGGCCAGTCACCCGGCGCAGGCTGGCCTTCGGATACCTCAACCAGGCGGCTTTTGCGGATCGCGCGCACGCGGTCAATATCGCACTCAAGCGTCGGTCCGCCGTCAAAGATGTCGACGTAGTTACGGTAGCGGAAGCCCTCTTTCTCCAGCACCGCGCGGGCAGGCGCGGTTTGCGGATGCACTTCACCGATCACCGCCTGCGCTTCCGGCGTTAAGAAATGGGTATAGATAGGATGTTTAGGCATCAGCTCGGCAATAAAGGCCTTCTGGCCCGTGCCGCAGAGATAGTCCGCCCGGCTGAACTCCATCGAGAAGAAGCGCTCGCCCAGGCTCTCCCAGAAGGGAGAGTAGCCTTTGTCGTCGATCACGCCGCGCATCTCTGCCACCACTTTTTCATTAAAGCGATCGCGGAAGGCGGCCATAAACATAAAGCGAGATTTGGAGAGCAGATAGCCGTTGCCCTCTTTGCGCCACGCCGGGTCGAGGAACAGCGTGCAGAGCTCGCTGGCGCCCGTGTGGTCATTACAGAGAAACAGCGTGGGCAGCGCGTTATAGACGTTCAGCTCTTTCGAGGCGTGAACCATGGTGCCGACGCGGTAGTTGTACCACGGGTCGTTAAGCCCGACGGCCACTTCGATGGCGCAAATCCCGGCCACGCTCCCCGTGTCGGTGTCTTCCAGCACGAACACGTAACCCTGTTCGCTTTTTGGCAACGTCCCCTGCCAGGTTTGCAGGGCGCGCTCGATGCGCGCCGACAGCGTTTTTTCATCGGCAGGAAGCGAGGTCAGCCCGCCTCCCGTCTTACCGGCAAGCTGCATGAGCCCGGCGATATCGCCGCGCTCAACGGGACGGATGACCATCATGATGACACCCCGGATTTCACCTTGTCACACGCCAGCGCAAAACGGTCCAGACCGGTTTGCACCTCTTCCTCGCTGACGATCAGCGCAGGTGCGAAACGCACCACGTTGGCACCGGCAATCAGCACCATCACACCCGCTTTTGCCGCTTCCTGTGAAATAAGTTTAGCTTTTCCGGCAAACTCAGCGGTGAGCTCGCAGCCGATTAACAGCCCCAGACCGCGAATTTCTTTAAACAGGCCAAGCTTGCCGTTGATGGCGTTCAGGCGCTCAACGAACCACTCGTGACGCTGTTTAACGCCCTTCAGCACCTCAGGTGTGTTAATGATGTCAAGAACCTGTCCGGCGACGGCGGTCGCCAGCGGGTTGCCGCCGTAGGTCGTGCCGTGCGTGCCCACGGTCATCACGCTGGCGAATTTATCGGTAGTCAGCGTCGCGCCAATCGGGAAGCCGCCGCCCAGCGCTTTGGCGGTAGAGAGCACGTCCGGCGTCACGCCGTAGTGCATATAGGCATACAGCTCGCCGGTGCGGCCCACGCCGGTCTGCACTTCGTCGAAGATCAGGACCGCGTTGTGACGGTCGCACAGCTCGCGCAGCCCCTGAAGGAATGCCTTTTGCGCCGGAAGCACGCCGCCCTCGCCCTGCATCGGCTCGACGATCACCGCGCAGGTGGTGTCGTTAATCAGCTCGCTGGCGGACTGCAGGTCGTTATAGATGCCGTGGCGAATATCCGGCGGCAGCGGGGCAAAATCCTGTGAATAAGAAGGCTGGCCGCCCGCGCTCACGGTAAAGAGCGTGCGTCCATGGAAGGCATTTTTAAACGCCACAATCCCACTTTTGTGCGTACCAAACTTATCGTGGGCATATTTGCGCGCCAGCTTCAGCGCCGCTTCATTGGCTTCCGCCCCGGAGTTACAGAAAAAGACTTTTTCGGCAAAGGTCGCGTCAATCAGCTTTTTCGCCAGGCGCAGTGCGGGTTCGTTGGTAAAGCCATTGCCGGTATGCCAGAACTTCGCCGCCTGGTCATTCAGCGCCTGACGCAGCGCAGGGTGCGCATGACCCAGCGCATTGACCGCAATCCCACCTGCAAAGTCGATATACTCTTTACCCTGCTGATCCCACAGGCGTGAGCCTTCCCCGCGAACCGGAATAAAAGCCGCCGGAGCGTAAACCGGCATCATCCATTCATCGAAATTTTCACGCGTAATTGACAGAGACATAGCGACCTCATCCGGTAAATAAAAAGTTATTTGAATGTTAAATAATTGAGTGTTTGCACTGTGAATGTAGATTGCAGCCTTCGTGCCAGCCAGCGATAAAATTGCATAAACGGGTTGAGGTAACAGAATATCAACAAGTTACAACATGGAGTTATTCACTGTTAGTGCATAAAAAGTGAATATTTTTACGACAAGCGGCGCTTTGCCGCATGAAAATCAGAAAGAGTATGCAGAGGCCAAATATAATTCTGGAATTGTGATCGCTCGCGAAATTTATCGGCCATTTACGCCCTCTTTGGGGGCGAAGCGCGTCAGAATGGTGCAAATATTGCACCACCGGCATGATCTGTCGCAGTTATTGGTCGAACCCGGTAACAGTTGACGCAAATTCTGCTACCATCCATGCACTATTCACCTTGCACTGGCAGCGACTATGAAATTTGTCTCTTTTAATATCAACGGCCTGCGCGCCCGCCCCCATCAGCTTGAAGCCATTGTTGAGCAACATCAGCCAGATGTGATCGGCCTGCAGGAGACCAAGGTTCACGACGACATGTTCCCCCTCGAAGAGGTGGCGAAACTTGGCTATAACGTCTTTTACCACGGTCAGAAAGGTCACTATGGCGTCGCGCTGCTCACCAAAGATACGCCGGTTTCCGTGCGCCGCGGCTTCCCCGGCGACGGAGAAGAAGCGCAGCGCCGCATCATCATGGCGGAAGTGCCTTCCGCGCTCGGGAACATCACGGTCATTAACGGCTATTTCCCGCAGGGCGAGAGCCGCGATCACGAGACAAAATTCCCGGCCAAAGCGAAGTTTTATCAGGATCTACAGAATTACCTGACGACCGAACTGAAAAAAGAGAATCCGGTGCTGATCATGGGCGACATGAACATCAGCCCGACGGATCTCGATATCGGCATCGGCGAAGAGAACCGCAAGCGCTGGCTGCGCACCGGCAAATGTTCTTTCCTGCCGGAAGAGCGTGAGTGGATGGAGCGCCTGCTGGGCTGGGGCCTGGTGGATACCTTCCGCAGTGCCAACCCGGAAACGCAGGATCGCTTCTCGTGGTTTGACTACCGCTCAAAGGGCTTTGACGACAACCGCGGCCTGCGTATCGATCTGCTGCTGGCCAGCACGCCGCTGGCAGAGCGCTGCATCGAAACCGGAATCGACTACGACATCCGCAGCATGGAAAAACCGTCGGACCACGCGCCGGTATGGGCTAAATTCAAGCTGTAATCGCGCGTGAACATGCGAAAAACACTTTTCCTGTGCGCCCTTCTGGGCGCATTTCTTATGACATTTGTCTTTCTGCCGCCTGACACGCTCTCTCTGGCAGGAATTAAAACGCATCAGCAGACGTTACTCTCCCATGTCGACCGCGCGCCGCTGCATAGCGCGCTGATCTTCTTTGCGCTTTATGTTGCGGTTTCCGCCCTGTCGATACCCGGCGCAGCAGTTCTGACCCTGCTGGGCGGGGCGTTATTCACGCTGTGGGAAGGCACCGTGCTGGTTTCGTTTGCCTCCACGCTCGGGGCCACGCTGGCGATGCTCGCCAGCCGTTACCTGCTGCGCGACTGGGTGCAACGGCAGTTTGCCCGTCAGATGACAATGGTGAATGCCGGCATGGCGCGCGACGGCACGGGGTATCTTTTTGCCCTGCGCCTGATGCCGCTGTTCCCGTTTTTTCTGGTGAATTTGCTCATGGGGCTGACACGCATCACGGTGCGGCGCTACTGGTGGGTCAGCCAGGTCGCCATGCTGCCCGCGACGGTTGTCTTTCTGAACGCCGGGCGGGAGCTGGGAAAAGTGGCATCGCTTCGCGATATTTTGTCGCCGGGCATGGTATTCGCCTTTACACTACTGGGGTTATTACCGCTGGCCACGCGCCGGCTCTTATCCCGCTATCTCCCTTCTGCTAAAAAGTGAGGCATTATGCGCCGTGTGCGTTTTTGCACGTTCCTGACCGGTCTGCTGTTGGCAGCCCCCCTCTATGCCGCCGAAGGCTGGCAAACTGTTCAACAGCAGGCCAAAGGCCAGACCGTCTGGTTTAACGCCTGGGGCGGCGATCCGGCGGTCAACCGCTACCTTGAGTGGGTTAGCGGTGAGATGCAAACGCACTATGCCATTACGCTAAAAATCGTCCCGCTGGCGGATGCCGCCGATGCGGTCAAACGTATCCAGACCGAAGCCACTTCAGGGCGAAAGACCAACGGCTCGGTCGACCTGCTGTGGGTCAACGGCGAAAACTTCCGCACCCTGAAAGAGGCTAACCTGCTGCAAACCGGGTGGGCGCAGAGGTTGCCTAACTGGCGCTATGTCGATACCCGCAAACCCGTCACGGAAGATTTTGCCATTCCCACAGACGGCGCGGAGTCGCCGTGGGGCGGCGCGCAGCTGACCTTTATCGCCCGCCGGGTCAGCATGCCGACGCCGCCAGAAGATCCTCAGGCGCTGCTGGCGTACGCGCAGCAGCACCCGGGCAAAGTCAGCTATCCTCGCCCGCCCGATTTTACCGGCACGGCCTTTCTGGAGCAGCTGCTGCTGACGCTTGCGGCGCATCCCGAGGCGTTACAAAAAGCGCCTGACGCTACGTTTGCCCAGGTTACGGCGCCGCTCTGGGCCTACCTCGATAAGCTACACCCACTGCTGTGGCGTGAAGGAAAAGATTTCCCTCCCTCTCCCGCCCGGATGGATGCCCTGCTTGCCAGCGGCAGTCTGAATCTGTCGCTGACCTTTAACCCGGCGCACGCGCAGCAAAAAGTGGCGAGCGGCGAGCTGCCTGCCGACAGCTACAGCTTTGGTTTTCGCGACGGGATGCTCGGCAACGTGCATTTTGTGGCTGTTCCGGCCAATGCCAGCGCGAGTGCGGGGGCGAAAGTGGTCGCCAATTTCCTGCTGTCGCCGCAGGCGCAGATCCGCAAAGCCGACCCGGCAGTCTGGGGAGATCCGAGCGTGCTGGATGCGAAAACGCTGCCCGAAGGTGAAGCGAAACAGCTGATGGTCCATACGCCTCAGGGATTGCCGAAGATGCTCGCGGAGCCGCAGTCCGCCTGGGTGAACGCGCTGGAGCAGGAATGGCTGCGTCGTTACGGCACCCGTTAAGCTGGCTTGTCTGGCTGGCGATGGCGGTGATTTATCTGCCGATCCTGCCCGCTGGCGCCATGCTGTTCGCACCGGCCTTTTCCGTAACGAACTGGCAGCGGCTGCTGAACGATCCGCAGCTGCCGCAGGCAGCCGTAGCCACGCTGGTCTCAACGCTTATCGCCACGCTGGGGGCCTTGTTTATCGCCCTTTCTCTCGTGGCCCTTTTCTGGCCCGGCAACCGCTGGCGGCGCCTCAGCACGCGCCTGCCGTGGCTGCTGGCGATCCCCCACGTAGCCTTCGCCACCAGCGCGCTACTGCTGTTTGCCGAGGGCGGTCTGTTGTATCAGGTTTGTACCGTCTGTTCGCCGCCGTTTGACCGCTACGGCGCCGGGCTGGGCCTGACGCTCGCGGTCAAAGAGAGCGCGTTTGTGCTGTGGGCGATTTACGCCGTGCTGCCGGAAAAAGGGCTCGCGCAGCAGAAGATCGTCCTGCAGACCTTCGGCTACGGGCGTTTTCAGACGCTCAGTTGGCTGATCCTTCCGGTGATCGCGCCCGTTCTCGGGGCGGTGATGCTGGCGGTGCTGGCGTGGTCGCTGTCGGTCGTGGACGTGGCGATCGTTCTCGGGCCCGGCAACCCGCCCACGCTGGCCGTGCTGGCCTGGCAGTGGCTGAGCCAGGGCGACGCGCAGCAGCAGGCAAAAGGGACGCTGCTGTGCCTGCTGCTCCTTTGCCTGCTGGCCGCGCTTGCCGCGCTGGGGTACGGCCTGTGGAAGGCCTGGCGTCGCGCGATTCCGGACCAGACAGGTACGCGCCGCAGGTCGCATATCGTGCTGCCTGAACGCGCATTCAGCGGGTTTCTGCCCGCCTGCGGCATCCTGTGCGCCGCCGTGCTGTTGATGCTGGCGCAACGGGACGACGTGGGTCCCGTGGGCATCAGCCTTTCCTTCGGTCTGCTTTCGAGCCTTATCGCCCTTATCGTCATTTTTCTCTGGCTGGAATGGGGGCCGCAGCGAGGCGCGGCGTGGGTTTGGTTACCGCTCGCCCTTCCGGCCCTGCCGCTCGTCACCGGGCAATACGCGGTTGCTTTGCATCTGGGGCTCGATGGACGCTTTGCCGCCGTCCTCTGGAGCCATCTGCTGTGGGTGCTACCGTGGATGCTGCTGGTGCTGCAACCGGCCTGGCGGCAGATCGATCCCCGGCTTATCCTTACCGCCAGAACGCTCGGCTGGCGGCGGGAAAAAATATTCTTACTGCTGAAATGCCCCATGCTGGTGCGCCCTGCGCTGCTGGCCTTTGCCACCGGCTTTTCCGTCAGCATGGCGCAATATATGCCGACGCTCTGGCTGGGCGCGGGGCGTTTCGCCACGCTGACCACTGAGACCGTCGCGCTCAGCAGCGGGGGCAGCATCCCGGTTCTCGCGAACCGTGCCCTGGGATTATTGCTCGTCACGGGCGTCGTATTCGGCCTTGCCGCGCTGTTATCCCGGCTCGCGGGCCGCTACCGTCAAGGATTACGTTAATGCTGAAGGTAAGCAATCTCACCATCGAACCGCTTTTCCGCGGGGTCAATTTTTGCGTACCCCGCGGGGAGATTGTCACCCTGATGGGTCCATCCGGCAGCGGCAAATCGACCCTTTTTGCCTGGATGGTCGGCGCGCTGTCAGACGAGTTTCAGGCGTGGGGCGAACTGTGGCTCGACGAACGCCGCTGCGACGGTTTGCCCGTCGAATCCCGCGGTCTGGGCATTCTTTTTCAGGACGCGCTGCTGTTTGACCCGTTCAGCGTCGGGCAGAATTTGATGCTGGCGCTGCCCGAGCGGATCGTCGGACGCGCGCGTCGGGAAGCGGTCGAGCAGGCGCTGGCTTCCGCCGGGCTGAGCGGTCATTACGCCAGCGATCCGGCCACGCTTTCCGGCGGCGAGCGTGCCCGGGTTAGCCTGCTGCGCGCCCTGCTCGCAGAGCCGCAGGCGCTGCTGCTGGACGAACCGTTCAGCCGCCTTGATAAAGCGTTACGCACGACGTTCCGGGCATGGGTGTTTGACACCGTCCGCGCACGCAATATTCCGGTGGTGCTGGTCACCCATGACGAGGACGATATTCCGCCCGGCGGCGAGGTGATGGAGATTTCTCTCTGGCAATAATGTGCTAACGCAATGTTTTCCGTTTCGGGAGAGACGACAATGCCCCCCTCTTTTACTGACGTCAGGTTATTCGATGAAACGTGTTTCTCAACTGACCGCGCTGGCCCTGATCTGCGGCCTCGCCTCTTTTTCCTCTCTGGCAGCTGATATGGCCAATACGATGACGCTGTCTCAGCTTCAGGCACAGCACGGCGCGGCAATCGACACCCGCCCCAGCGCCTTCTATAACGGCTGGCCGCAGACCCTCAGCGGCCCATCCGGGCATGAACCCGCAGCGCTCAACCTGGCTGCCGCCTGGCTTGATGCAATGAGCGACGAGCAGATTGCGCTTTGGGCCAGGCAGCATCAGCTGACGCCGGGGACGGCCATCGCGCTATACGGCGACAGTGGCGCCAGCCTGGCGGTGAAAGCCCGCCTGGAGAAAGTCGGATACCGCCACGTTTCGCTTCTCAGCGATGCCCTGCAGGTGCCCGACCGCCTTCAGCGTCTGGCGCACTTTGAACAGCTCGTCTACCCGCAGTGGATCCACCAGCTCCAG
Source organism: Enterobacter sp. MG-EB028 (assembly GCF_056673305.1). NCBI lineage: Bacteria > Pseudomonadati > Pseudomonadota > Gammaproteobacteria > Enterobacterales > Enterobacteriaceae > Enterobacter > Enterobacter sp. MG-EB028. The sequence continues at coordinate 1,971,136 of NZ_CP195079.1, read as the reverse complement.
CAGGGTAAACCGGTGACCGCCGCGCCGGCGGGCGAATGGAAAGTAATTGAAGCTGCCTGGGGCGCGCCGAAGTTTTACCTGCTGAACCACATTCCCGGCGCGGGCTACATCGACACTAATGAGGTGGAAAGCGAGCCGCTGTGGAATAAAGTCTCCGACGAAAGACTGAAAGCGATGCTGGCAAAGCACGGGATCCGTCACGATACCACCGTCATTCTGTATGGCCGTGACGTTTACGCCGCCGCGCGCGTGGCACAGATTATGCTGTACGCGGGCGTGAAGGATGTGCGCATTCTCGATGGCGGCTGGAAGGCGTGGTCAGATGCCGGTCTGCCAGTTGAGCGCGGCATGCCCGCTAAAGTAGCTCCGGCCGCTGATTTTGGCGCGCCGATCCCCGGCCAGCCGCAGCTGATGGTGGATATGGAACAGGCGCGCGGCATGCTGCACCGCCAGGATGCCTCCCTGGTCAGCATTCGTTCGTGGCCGGAGTTTATCGGCGAAACCAGCGGCTACAGCTACATCAAGCCAAAAGGTGAAATTGCCGGCGCCCGCTGGGGCCATGCGGGCAGCGATGCCACCCATATGGAAGACTTCCATAACCCGGATGGCACCATGCGCAGCGCGGACGATATCGCCGCCCAGTGGAAAAGCTGGAACATCCTGCCGGAACAGCAGGTCGCGTTTTACTGCGGCACCGGCTGGCGAGCGTCAGAAACCTTTATGTACGCCCGGGCGATGGGCTGGAAGCACGTCTCCGTCTATGACGGCGGCTGGTATGAATGGAGCAGCCACCCGCAGAACCCGGTCACTACCGGCGAGCGCGGGCCGGAAAGCACTCTCTAAGGGGCGAGTGACTTCAGCGTCACGTAGCCGCTCCAGATGCGCGTTGTGGTGGTCAGCCAGCACAGCGCGCCGAATATCCACGCGAACAGCGTAAAGTGGGCCGGAAACAGGCAGCACAGCACGAACAGCGCGATGGTTTCCGTCCCTTCCGTTAATCCGCCGATATAGTAAAACGACTTGTGCGCATAGCCGGGGTTGTCGATGTTATGCTTCGCGGCCAGCGCGGCAAAGGCCAGAAAACTGCTGCCGGTACCGATAAACGCAAACAGCAGCCAGGCGGCGGCCAGCGTATTCTCTGCGGGTGCAGCCAGCGCAAAGCCAAACGGCACCAGCGCGTAGAACAGAAAATCGAGGGCGATATCCAGAAACCCTCCCGCATCCGTCAGCCCTCTCCGACGCGCCAGCGCGCCGTCCAGACCATCCAGCAGGCGGTTCAGAACGATGGCAACCAGCGCCGCCAGATACCAGCCGAGGGCCAGAAACGGCAGCGCCAGCAGGCCGATGGCAAACCCGGCAAGCGTTAGCCCGTCGGGCGTAATGCCCGGCTTATCCAGCATGGAAACCAGACGGTTCAGAGCGGGCTTTACCCGCGGGTGCAGGTGACGGTCAAGCATCTGGCTTCCCTTTAAACGTGGCGCACAGCCCCTGAGCCGGAATATCCAGCGCGGCATTAAACCGGGCCGAGAGATTCTGAAAGGCAATGAGTGCCGTCATTTCAGTGATGGCATCATCCGTAAAGTGGCGTTTCATCGCCGTTTTGACGGCCTCATCCACCCGGGGTGGCGTGGCGGTCACCGCCTCCGCATATGCCAGTGCCGCGCGCTCCTGTTCACTGAACAAGTCAGAATCAGTCCAGCCGCTCACGGCCTGGACTTTATCCAGCGCGCCGCAGCGCTCGGCCAGGCGCAGGCTGTTGGCATCAATGCAGAACGCACAGTGGCACAGCTGCGATACGCGCGTCATGAGCAGCGAGCGCAGCACTGGCGTCAGGCGCGCTTTTCTGCGCTCCAGAAAGGCCACGAACAAGGCGACCAGCCAGAACAGACGCGGCATGCGTCCCCACCAGCGCGTGGGGTTCAGCACGGCGCCGAAGTGTTTTCGCTGCGCGGCGGCAATGGGTTTTACGCTCGCCGGAAGGGTTGGGATGGGCTCTACCCAGGTGGACGTCTCTTTCACCTGATTCTCCTGATGGCTGGACTCTTTGAAAGGGCACGATAATATGGCGTTTTTCGCTATCAAGTATTGACGACCATGCTAAAAACAGTCGATGTCGTTGCGGCCATCATCGAAAAAGACGACAAAATTTTACTGGCGCAGCGCCCTGCTCACGCCGACCAGCCGGGTATGTGGGAGTTCGCTGGCGGCAAAGTGGAGGCCGGAGAAACCCATCCCGAGGCGCTTATCCGCGAGCTGCGTGAAGAGCTGGGTATTGAGGCGCAGCCTGAGCAGTACGTGGCAAGCCATCAGCGCGAGGTATCACAGCGGTTAATCAACCTGCATGCCTGGCACGTGCCTACCTTCAGCGGAGAGTTAACGGCGCACTACCACAGCGCGCTGGTGTGGTGTACGCCGGAAGAGGCGCTTTGCTACAGCCTGGCCCCTGCGGATATCCCGCTGCTGGAGGCGTTTATTCTTTTACGCGCCGCCAGACCAGCGGATTCGTGCTGATGGTACGTTCATCGCGCTGGCACTGGAGCAGCACGCCATCGGCCTTCACGACGGCCCCTTCAGAATAGTTTTGATCCTGGTAGATGCAGCACTGGTTACACGGCTGCGCGCGCTGGCCGCTGGAGCTAAACACCTCCGGCGGCACATTCACTTCTACATCCGGACGAATGCGGTCAGCCTGCGCGCCTGCGGTCAACATCAATGATAACGCGGCCATCACGTAACGGTTCATAGACTTCTCTTCCTGTTGTCTCCTGTTAATGACTATAACGGTAAATCGGGCAGAATCTTTAATTTAGCGCGTCATCGCTTTTTGTTATGACGCGGCCCGGGTCATTAATTTCCCTTTCGGCATACATTTCCGCTTGCTTCACAAAGCGGTACGGGTGGTATAGTCAAAAAAACAACACAAATCGCATAAGCAACAGACATAAATTACTATAAGAGGTTCTTATATCTATGGATCAGACACGCTCTCTGGAAAGTTTCCTTGCCCATGTTCAGCAGCGCGACCCGCACCAAAGCGAATTTGCTCAGGCTGTTCGTGAAGTAATGACCACCCTCTGGCCGTTCCTTGAAGAAAACCCGCGCTATCGTCAACTGTCGCTGCTGGAACGTCTGGTTGAGCCAGAACGCGTGATCCAGTTCCGCGTGACCTGGGTGGATGACCGCAACCAGGTGCAGGTCAACCGCGCCTGGCGCGTGCAGTTTAACTCCGCCATCGGTCCGTTTAAGGGCGGCATGCGCTTCCACCCTTCCGTTAACCTGTCGATTCTGAAATTCCTCGGCTTTGAGCAGACGTTTAAAAATGCGCTCACCACCCTGCCAATGGGCGGCGGTAAAGGCGGGAGTGATTTCGATCCCAAAGGCAAAAGCGAAGGCGAAGTGATGCGTTTCTGTCAGGCGCTGATGACCGAGCTCTACCGCCACCTCGGCCCGGACACCGACGTACCGGCGGGGGATATCGGCGTGGGGGCCCGCGAAGTGGGCTTTATGGCCGGGATGATGAAAAAACTCTCCAATAACAGCGCCTGCGTCTTTACCGGGAAAGGACTATCGTTTGGCGGCAGTCTGATCCGCCCGGAGGCGACCGGCTACGGCCTGGTTTACTTCACCGAGGCAATGCTCAAGCGTCACGGCTTAGGTTTTGAAGGGATGCGCGTGGCGGTTTCCGGCTCCGGAAACGTGGCGCAGTACGCTATCGAAAAAGCGATGCAGTTTGGCGCCCGCGTGGTGACGGCCTCCGACTCTAAGGGCACGGTAGTGGATGAAGCGGGCTTTACGGCTGAGAAGCTGGCGCGCCTGTGCGAAATCAAAGCCAGCCGCGATGGCAGACTTGCCGATTATGCCGCGGAGTTTGGCCTGACGTATCTGGAAGGTAAACAGCCGTGGGGCGTGCCGGTGGATATCGCCCTGCCGTGCGCCACGCAAAACGAGCTGGACGCGGACGCCGCGCGCACGCTGATTACCAACGGCGTGAAAGCGGTGGCCGAAGGGGCGAATATGCCGACCACTATCGAGGCGACGGATCTGTTCCTGGAGGCGGGCGTGCTGTTTGCGCCGGGCAAGGCCGCTAACGCGGGCGGCGTGGCAACGTCCGGTCTGGAGATGGCGCAAAACGCCGCGCGTCTCAGCTGGAAGGCGGAGAAAGTGGATGCACGCCTGCACCACATCATGCTCGATATTCACCACGCCTGCGTGGAGTACGGCGGTGAAGCGTCGCAGACCAACTACGTGCGCGGCGCGAATATCGCCGGGTTCGTGAAGGTAGCGGATGCGATGATTGGGCAGGGTGTGATTTAAGGTTTATATCGTACGGCCGGGTGCCCTCACCCCGGCCCTCTCCCACAGGGAGAGGGAGAAAACCGGGCGTATCAGGCCGCGCTCTTTTTCTTCTTGAACGGTTTCTTCGCACCGCCACCGGGTGCAACCATCCCTCTGAACGTTTTCACCGGCGTGCTGCGAGCCTGATCGATCAGCTGGTAAAGCGTCCCGACCAGCGGCTGCATAAAGTCCTGGTAACGACACTGCTTCTCGCTGATCTGCGTCAGCACCGATTCCCAGTGTGCGGTCATGTCCGGCCGGGCGGCCAGCTCCGGCAGAGAGTGAATTAGCGCCCGGCCCGGTTCCGTTGAGTGAATATAGCGTCCCTTTTTCTCCAGGAAACCACGCTTAAAGAGCAGCTCGATGATCCCCGCGCGGGTCGCTTCCGTACCCAGACCGTCGGTGGCGCGCAGGATCTTCTTCAGATCTTTATCCTGCACAAAGCGGGCGATCCCGGTCATGGCGGAAAGCAGCGTCGCATCGGTGAAGTGGCGCGGCGGCTGGGTCTGTCGTTCAACCACTTCGCCTTTTTCACACAGCAGTTCGTCATCTTTCGCCACCACCGGCAGCGGCGTGCCATCGTTCTCCTCGTCGCGCTCTTTGTTGCCGAGCAGCGTGCGCCAGCCAGCTTCCGCAAGGAAACGCGCCTTGGCGATAAACTTGCCTTTGGCAATCTCAAGCTCAATCACGCATTTACGGAATACCGCGTCCGGGCAGAACTGCATCAGGTACTGACGGGCGATCAGGTTATACACCTTCGCTTCGTTATCGGTCAGGTTGACGCTGCTGGCACGCGCCGTCGGGATAATCGCGTGGTGGGCATCCACCTTTTTGTCATCCCAGCAGCGGTTATGGGTATCCGGGTTAACGACGGGCTGCGGGAGCAGATCCGGCGCGTGGACGCCGATGGCGTTCATCACCGAGTGGCGTCCGGCAAAGTGCTCTTCCGGCAGATAGCGGCTGTCCGAACGCGGATAGGTGATCAGCTTGTGGGTTTCGTAAAGCTTCTGACAGATGTCCAGCACGTTCTGCGCGCTGAGACCAAAGCGCTTCGCGGCCTCAATCTGTAGAGCAGAAAGGGAGAACGGCAGCGGCGCGGGTTCTGATTCCCGTTTATCGTTATAGCTGGTGACGATAGCGGGCTGGCCGGTAATACGGTTGACCACGTGCTCCGCCAGCGGACGGTGCAGCAGCCGCCCCTCTTCGTCCTGATACGACTCGCAGGCATCGCTCGGCTGCCAGACGGCGGTAAAGCGTTCGTCTTTTGGCGTGACGATGTGGGCTTTCACTTCAAAGAAATCTTTGGCGACGAAGTTCTCAATCTCTTCATCGCGACGCACCACCAGCCCCAGCACCGGCGTCTGCACGCGGCCCACGGAGAGCACGCCCTGATAGCCCGCGTTGCGACCGAGGATAGTGTAGGCGCGGGTCATGTTGATCCCGTACAGCCAGTCGGCGCGTGCACGCGCCAGCGCGGAGACGCACAGCGGGATAAATTCGCTGTTGGCACGCAGACGCGAAATGGCACGCTCAACCGCCTGCGGGTTGAGGTCGTTGATCAGGCAGCGCTGCACCTGCTGGCGCTTTTCCGGCGCCAGCTCAAGATAGTCCAGCACTTCGTCCACCAGCAGCTGCCCCTCTCTGTCCGGGTCACCCGCGTGGACCACTTCCGTCGCTTCGTGCAGAAAACGTTTAATAACGTTGAGCTGTTTGGTAACGGACGGGCGAGGCTGAAGGCGCCACTTTTCCGGCACAATCGGCAGATCGTTGAGGTTCCAGCGGGCGTAGCGGCTGTCGTAGACGTCCGGTTGCGCCTGCTCAAGCAGGTGGCCGATACACCAGGTCACCACCTGTCCGTTACCGCATTCGATAAAGCCGTCGCCTTTGCGATGCGGCTTAGGCAGCACGTCGGCGATGGCTCGGGCCAGGCTCGGCTTTTCGGCAATAAACAACCGCATCGAATTAACGGATCTCAATCATCGGTCGGCCACCGCGCGCGGTCACCAGCTCGCCGATCGCCGTCAGGGTGATGCCAAACTCGGCCGCGGTTGCCTGTACCTCGGCTTCGGATTCCGGCGTGACCGCCAGCAGCAGACCGCCGGAAGTTTGCGGATCGCACAGCAGGTTGCGCCACTCCTCAGGCATTTCGCCCATCAGGTGACCGTAGCTGGCGAAATTGCGCTGGGTACCGCCCGGGACCGCGCCCTGGGCAATGTACTCCTCCACGCCCGGCAGCTTCGGCACGTCCTGATACCAGACCTGCGCCTGCACGCCTGCGCCCTGACAGACCTCAGAGAGGTGCCCCAGCAGGCCAAAACCGGTGACGTCGGTCATCGCCTTCACGCCGTCGATATTGGCGAACGCCGCACCGGCGAGGTTCATCTGGCACATCACTTCCGTTGCCAGGCCTTTGTGCTCTGGTTTCAGCAGGGATTTTTTCTCGGCGGTGGTAAGCACGCCAATGCCCAGCGGCTTGGTGAGGAAGAGCCTGCAGCCCGCCTGCGCGGTACTGTTGCGCTTCACGCGCTCGGTCGGCACCACGCCCGTCACGGCCAGGCCGAAGATCGGCTCCGGCGCATCAATCGAGTGGCCGCCGGCCAGGGCAATTCCCGCCTGCTGACAGGCGAAACGCCCACCATCAATCACCTCGCGGGCGATTTCCGGTGGAATGGTGTTGATCGGCCAGCCCAGAATGGCGATCGCCATGATCGGCTTACCGCCCATGGCGAAGATATCGCTGATGGCGTTGGTGGCCGCAATGCGCCCGAAGTCGAACGGGTTGTCGACAATCGGCATAAAGAAGTCAGTGGTGCTGATAATGCTGGTACCGTTACCTAAGTCATAAACCGCCGCATCGTCACGCGTTTCATTGCCGACAAGCAGGTTCGGGTCGACAAACTTCGCCTGTTCGCTGTGCAGAATGGTCTCCAGCACTTTAGGGGAAATTTTACAACCGCAACCGGCTCCGTGGCTGTACTGCGTTAAACGAATGGTTTGCTCGCTCATGGACGTCTCCTGTCATCTCAATCGCGCTATGGTAGCGCTCATTCCATAAAGAGGTAAGTATGACTGTCTGAATTCTGCGGCAGATGCTCAGAATCCAGACAGTTTAGCGCGCGTTATCAGAAACGGCTGACGAAAGGCGTGGTGTCCGGCACGCTAATGGTGCTGGAGGCTTTAAGCTGTGGGGTACCGAGGTAGAGGAAGCCGACAATTTTGTCGTGCTCACCGCAGGAGAATCCTGCCCGCACGGCAGCGCTCTCGGTCAGCGGACCGGTGCGCCAGATACCGTTAAACCCCTGCGCAACGGCGGCCATTTGCATCGCCATCACCGCACAGCCAGCAGACATTTCCTGCTCCCAGACCGGCACCTTATGGTCGGCCTGGCATTTGGCCACGACGGTAACGATCATCGGGGCGCGGAACGGCGCGTTGCGAGCTTTATCAATCCCCTTCTCATCCTGCCCAGCGGCAATCGCCCCCTGCTCCAGCAACTGACTGAAACGTTCGCGGCCTTCACCCTCAATCACAAAGAAGTGCCATGGCTGCAGCGTGCCGTGATCCGGGGCACGCATGCCGGCACGCAGAATGTTTTCCAGCTGCTCGCCCACAGGGGCAGGTTCGGCCAGACGTGACGCGCTACGACGGTTAACAAGCAGTTCGAGTGCATCCATTGGTTAACTCCTTTCTTGAAATTTACTCACAAAATTAACACGACGGCAGATTTTGTTACAGCCTGGCAGGCGATTCCTGCTGACAAGTGGCGGTTGGGTCATTACGATAACCCAACATTACCGTCCAGTGGCGACGGAAACAGTCATTTTCTGGTTAGGGAGAATACATGCGAACCCTTTGGCGAATCTTTGCCGGTTTCTTTAAATGGACGTGGCGACTGCTCAACTTCGTCCGCAACCTGGTGATGAATATCTTCTTCATCCTGCTGGTTCTGGTTTGCGCGGGCATCTGGATGCATATCAGCAACGCGAATCAGGCTCAGCATTCGACTCGCGGGGCCCTGTTACTCGATATCACCGGCGTGATCGTTGATAAACCGTCCACCAGCAACCGTCTGGGGGTTATCAGCCGACAGCTGTTTGGCGCGACGTCAGACCGCCTGCAGGAGAACTCCCTGTTCGATATCGTCGATACCATCCGACAGGCCAAAGACGACCGTAACATCACCGGGATCGTGCTGGATCTGAAAGATTTTGCCGGCGGCGACCAGCCTTCCATGCAGTACATCGGGAAAGCGCTGCGCGAATTCCGCGACAGCGGCAAGCCGGTGATTGCCGTGGGCGACAGCTACAGCCAGGGGCAATATTATCTGGCGAGCTTCGCCAATAAGATCTGGCTTTCTCCGCAGGGGACGGTCGATCTGCACGGCTTTGCCACCAACGGCCTGTACTACAAATCGCTGCTCGACAAGCTGAAGGTCACCACCCACGTCTTCCGCGTCGGCACCTATAAATCTGCCGTGGAGCCGTTTATCCGCGACGATATGTCTCCTGCCGCCCGTGAAGCAGACAGCCGCTGGATTGGCGAGCTGTGGCAGAACTATCTCGGCACCGTTGCCGCTAACCGTCAAATTACCGCTGAGCAGGTGTTCCCTGGCGCTCGCGGCGTGCTGGACGGGCTGCGTAAGGTCGACGGCGATACCGCGAAATACGCGCTCGACAATAAGCTGGTTGACGCGCTGGGCACCAGTGCGGATATCGAAAAGGCCCTGACCAAACAGTTTGGCTGGAGCAAAGAGGACAAAAACTACAGCGCCATCAGCATGTATGACTATGCTGCGAAAAAGCCGGACGATAGCGGTGACAGCGTAGCCGTGGTCTTTGCTAACGGCGCCATCATGGACGGTCAGGAAACGCCGGGGAACGTCGGCGGTGACACCACCGCGTCGCAAATCCGCGACGCGCGTCTTGACCCGAAAGTGAAAGCGATTGTTCTGCGCGTCAACAGCCCTGGCGGCAGCGTCAGCGCCTCCGAGGTGATCCGCGCTGAACTGGCCGCGGCGCGTGCCGCCGGCAAGCCTGTCGTCGTATCCATGGGTGGTATGGCCGCGTCTGGCGGATACTGGATCTCCACGCCTGCCAACTACATTGTGGCGAACCCAAGCACGCTGACCGGCTCGATCGGCATCTTCGGGGTGATTAACACCGTGGAAAACAGTCTGGATTATCTGGGCGTGCATACCGATGGCGTTTCCACGTCGCCGCTGGCGGATGTGTCGATGACCAAATCCCTGCCGCCGGAAGTTTCAGAGATGATGCAACTGAGCATTGAGAACGGCTATAAGCGCTTTATCACGCTGGTTGCCGACTCGCGTAAGAAGACGCCTGAGCAGATCGACCAGATTGCTCAGGGCCACGTCTGGACCGGGCAGGATGCGAAGAGTAACGGTCTGGTCGACAGCCTGGGCGACTTTGACGACGCGGTGAAGAAAGCCGCCGAACTGGCGAAGCTCAAGCAGTGGCATATTGAGTATTACCAGGACGAGCCGTCGTTCTTAGATATGGTGATGGACAGCATGTCCGTTTCCGTTCGCGCCATGCTGCCGGAGGCGCTGCAGGCGTACCTGCCTGCCCCGGTGGCCACGGCTGCGAAAGCAATGAAGGCGGAAAGCGATAAGCTCGCGGCCTTCAACGATCCACAAAGCCGTTACGCGTTTTGCCTGACCTGCGCGAACGTCCGTTAAAAACCGTCCCCTCTTCCCGTGAAGAGGGGATTTTTTCTTTTGAAGAACAAGAACTCACTACCATGCAGAAGAAATCGATTTATGTCGCCTACACTGGCGGTACCATCGGGATGCAGCGCTCTGAAAACGGCTATATTCCGGTCTCCGGCCACCTGCAGCGTCAGCTTGCGCTGATGCCTGAATTCCACCGTCCGGAAATGCCTGACTTTACCATCCACGAATACGAGCCGCTGATGGACTCCTCCGACATGACGCCGGAAGACTGGCAGCACATTGCGGATGACATTAAAGCCCATTACGACCAGTACGACGGCTTCGTGATCCTGCACGGCACTGACACCATGGCGTTCACCGCCTCGGCGCTCTCCTTCATGCTGGAGAACCTGAGCAAGCCGGTGATCGTCACCGGGTCGCAAATTCCGCTGGCCGAGCTGCGCTCTGACGGGCAGATCAACCTGCTGAACTCCCTGTACGTGGCGGCCAATTACCCGATCAACGAAGTGTCGCTGTTCTTCAACAACCGTCTGTATCGCGGCAACCGCACCACCAAAGCCCATGCCGACGGTTTTGACGCCTTCGCCTCCCCTAACCTGCAGCCGCTGCTGGAAGCCGGGATTCATATCCGTCGTCTGGGAACGCCTCCGGCACCGAACACCGCTGGCGAGCTGATCGTGCATCCGATTACCCCGCAGCCGATTGGCGTGGTCACCATCTATCCGGGGATCTCCGCAGACGTGGTGCGCAACTTCCTGCGCCAGCCGGTGAAAGCGCTGATCCTGCGCTCCTATGGCGTGGGCAATGCTCCGCAGAACGGCGAGTTCCTGAAAGAGCTTCAGGAAGCCAGCGAGCGCGGAATTGTGGTCGTGAACCTGACCCAATGCATGTCCGGCAAAGTGAATATGGGGGGCTATGCCACCGGCAACGCGCTGGCGCACGCGGGGGTGATCAGCGGCTTCGATATGACCGTTGAGGCGACGCTGACTAAACTTCACTATTTACTGAGTCAGGATCTGGACATTCAGTCCATTCGCCGCGCCATGATGCAAAACCTGCGCGGCGAACTGACCCCGGACGAATAAGGAGGTCTCATGAAGCAACGCGCCCTGCTACTGGTCGATTTGCAAAATGATTTCTGCGCGGGCGGTGCGCTTGCCGTCGCCGAAGGTGACAGCACCGTTGACGTGGCCAACGCGCTGATTGACTGGTGCAAAGCACGCAGTGAAGCGGTTGTCGCCAGCCAGGACTGGCACCCGGCGAATCACGGCAGCTTTGCCAGCCAGCACAACGTCGAGCCGTTCACCCAGGGTGAACTCGACGGGCTGGCGCAAACTTTCTGGCCGGATCACTGCGTACAGCAGACGGAAGGCGCGGAGCTGCATCCGCTCCTGAATCAGAAAGCCATCGACGCGGTGTTCCATAAAGGCGAAAGCCCGGCTATCGACAGCTATAGCGCGTTTTTCGATAACGGGCATCGTCAGAAGACGGCGCTGGACGCGTGGTTACGTCACCATGAAATCACGGAGCTGATCGTGCTGGGTCTGGCGACGGATTATTGCGTGAAGTTTACCGTGCTGGACGCGCTCCAGTTAGGCTATACCGTCAGCGTCATCACCGACGGCTGTCGTGGGGTGAACATTCACCCACAGGACAGCGCTCAGGCGTTTATGGATATGGCCGCTGAAGGTGCTACGCTGTATACGCTGGCAGACTGGCTGGAAACGCAGGCGTAGTCTTTTAAGCCGGGTGGCACTGACGCTTACCCGGCTTACCCCGCTCCGATCTCCCATAAAGTGAACTCCCTCGCATCACAAGCGAAACGGCAATGCTATTCTCATCAGGCTGTTTTTTCGCCACGCCTTTTCTGTGGCGTGGTTATTTTTATTACGTCAAAGAGGAACTTGTATGAAACGTTTGCCCCTGCTGGCAGCATTACCCTTGCTTTGCGCGTCACTTGCTTCCGCCGCGCCGCTGATGTCCGTGGGCTACTTTAACGGGGGTGGCGATGTCACCGCCGGACCGGGTGGCGATATTAATAAGCTGGACGTTCGCCAGATCACCCATCTGAACTACTCGTTTGGACTTGTTTATAACGACGAGAAAGACGAGACCAACGCCGCGCTGAAAGATCCGACGAAACTGCATCAAATCTGGCTGTCGCCAAAAGTGGCGTCCGATCTGGCCCTCATACCGGCCCTGCGTAAACAAAACCCGAACCTGAAAGTCCTGCTCTCTGTTGGCGGCTGGGGCGCGCGTGGTTTCTCTGGCGCGGCGGCAACCAAAGAGAGTCGCGCAGTGTTTATCCGCTCCGCGCAGGAAATTGTCGACAAATACGGCCTGGACGGGATCGATCTCGACTGGGAGTATCCGGTTAACGGCGCGTGGGGGCTGGTTGCAAGCCAGCCAGCCGATCGGGATAACTTCACCGCCTTGTTGAAAGAGATGCGCGCGGCGTTTGGGCAGAAAAAGCTGGTGACCATTGCGGTGGGCGCGAATGCGGAAAGTCCGAAAAGCTGGGTAGATGTCAAAGCCATCGCGCCCCTGCTCGACTATATCAACCTGATGACCTACGACATGGCGTACGGTACCCAGTATTTCAACGCGAACCTGTATGACTCCAGCGCCTGGCCAACGGTGGCTGCCGCCGATAAATACAGCGTCGATTTTGTGGTGAGCAACTATCTGGCCGCCGGACTTAAGCCGAAGCAGATGAACCTCGGGATCGGTTTTTACGGTCGCGTACCGAAACGTGCGGTTGAACCGGGCATTGACTGGAGCAAGCCGGACGCGCAAAAAAATCCGGTCACCCAGCCCTACTTCGGGCCGCAGGAGATCGGCCTGTTTAAATCGCTCGGCTATGACCTGACCAAAGATACCTACGTGAAGTACAACGATATCGTGAAGAAGCTGCTGAACGATCCGCAGAAGCGTTTTACCGAGCACTGGGACGACCAGGCGAAGGTGCCGTGGCTCTCGGTAAAGGGTTCTGATGGCAACGCGCTGTTTGCGATTTCGTATGAGAACCCGCGTTCCGTCGCGATCAAGGCAGACTACATCAAAGAGAAAGGCCTCGCCGGGGCGATGTTCTGGGAGTACGGGGCTGATGATAACAATCAGTTAGCGAAACAGCTGGCGGAATCACTCGGAATTAAGCACTAAGGTGTATGTGCCGGGTGGCGCTAGCGCTTACCCGGCCCACACGGAGAGCGTTATTTGAAAGTCGCAATCGGCTTCGGCGTGATGCCAAAATCTTCCTTAAGCTCGCGCTTGCTCTTCATCACCATCTGACCGTTGGTATCGATAGTCATGTGCTGTGCATCGGTGTTGTTGCGCGCCTGCCACAGCATCACCAACTGCAAACTGTTCTCTTTTTGCTCAGGCGTCAGGGCCACACCGTCGGGCCATTTACCCAGCTCAACGGCGGTCACCAGACGCTGATAAACTTCCGGGGTCATCCCGTTAATCATGTCCTCAATATTCACGATCTCTCCCTTTCAAAGGAATAATTTGCTGAATCGTTTTTTCAACCCTTAATCTGGTCGCCGTTTTCATCGTCGCTGAAGCTCAGAGAAGCTGAGTTTACGCAGAAACGCTCGCCCGTTGGCTGAGGGCCATCCGGGAAAACATGCCCCAGGTGCGCGTCGCAGTTGCCGCAGCGAATTTCCGTGCGCACCATACCGTGCGACGAGTCGGTCAGATAGCGGATTGCGTCATCGCTCACCGGCTCGTAAAAGCTCGGCCAGCCGCAGCCAGAGTCGTATTTCGTTTGTGAATTAAACAGCGGGGCATCGCAGACCAGACAGTGGTAGACGCCGTCTCGCTTGTTATGCAGCAAACGCCCGGTAAATGGCGGCTCCGTTCCGTGATTCTGCGTCACGTAAAACTGCATTTCTGTGAGGTTTTTTTTCAAATCGTCAGGGTTACGTTGGTTCGACATATGCTTACATCTCGCTGTAGAAACAGACATCTTTTAACCCCGATTCTAACAAAACATTAACACCCTTGCGTGCACTTTTGTTCTAAACTTATGTGTCGCGAAAAGGCGGTCAGGCAATTGTGATCATGTTCACATTTTTATCCTGCGAGGCCTTTAAAATTCCGGGCGCAGCCCCCATGTGGTTGCAAGCTCAAAGGGAAAGTGAGGCGAGTCAGTCGCACAAACGTTAGTCACAGGATTGATTTGTCGCAATGATTGACACGATTCCGCTTGACGCTGCGTAAGGTTTTTGTAATTTTACAGGCAACCTTTTATTCACTAACAAATAGCTGGTGGAATATATGACTATCAAAGTAGGTATCAACGGTTTTGGCCGTATCGGCCGTATTGTTTTCCGTGCTGCTCAGAAACGTTCTGACATCGAAATCGTTGGTATCAACGATCTCCTGGACGCTGAATACATGGCGTACATGCTGAAGTACGACTCAACTCACGGTCGTTTCGACGGCACCGTTGAAGTGAAAGACGGCCACCTGGTTGTTAACGGTAAAACCATCCGCGTTACTGCTGAGAAAGACCCAGCTAACCTGAAATGGAACGAAATCGGTGTTGACGTTGTTGCTGAAGCAACCGGTATCTTCCTGACCGACGAAACTGCACGTAAACACATCACTGCGGGTGCGAAGAAAGTTGTTCTGACCGGTCCTTCCAAAGACAACACCCCAATGTTCGTTCGTGGTGCAAACTTCGAAACTTACGCTGGCCAGGACATCGTTTCTAACGCATCCTGCACCACCAACTGCCTGGCACCGCTGGCTAAAGTTATCAACGACAACTTCGGCATCATCGAAGGTCTGATGACTACCGTTCACGCTACCACCGCTACTCAGAAAACCGTTGATGGCCCGTCTCACAAAGACTGGCGCGGCGGCCGTGGCGCGGCTCAGAACATCATCCCATCCTCTACCGGTGCTGCTAAAGCTGTAGGTAAAGTACTGCCAGAACTGAATGGCAAACTGACTGGTATGGCGTTCCGCGTTCCAACTCCTAACGTATCCGTTGTTGACCTGACTGTTCGTCTGGAAAAAGCTGCTTCTTATGAAGAAATTAAGAAAGCAATCAAAGCTGCTTCCGAAGGCGCAATGAAAGGCGTTCTGGGTTACACCGAAGACGACGTTGTATCTACCGATTTCAACGGCGAAGTGTGCACTTCCGTGTTCGATGCTAAAGCAGGTATCGCACTGAACGACAACTTCGTGAAACTGGTTTCCTGGTACGACAACGAAACTGGTTACTCTAACAAAGTACTGGACCTGATCGCTCACATCTCCAAATAAGTTGAGATGAGTGCTTGATCCAAAAAGGCGACTTCGGTCGCCTTTTTTATTGTTTTTTAGACAGAGGATTGCTTAATGATTAATAAAATTTTTGCACTTCCGGTAGTCGAACAACTTACCCCTGTGCTCTCCCGCCGTCAGATTGACGGTGCCGACGTTATCGTCGTTGACCATCCCCGCGTTAAAGCGTCCGTGGCGCTGAACGGCGCTCACCTGCTCTCCTGGAAACCGGAAGGCGAAGCCGAAGGTTTGTGGCTGAGCGATGCGACCTCCTTCAAAAAAGGGGCGGCTATTCGCGGTGGCGTACCGATCTGCTGGCCGTGGTTTGGCCCGTCTGCACAGCCGGGTTTGCCTTCTCACGGTTTTGCCCGCAACCAGCAGTGGACGCTGAAAGCGCATAACGAAGACGATAACGGCGCCGTGCTGACCTTTGAGCTGCAGGCAAATGACGAGACCCGCGCCCTGTGGCCGCACGAGTTCACCCTGTATGCCCGCTTCAAGCTGGGTAAAACCTGCGAAATTGAGCTGGAAGCCCACGGCGAGTTCGACACCACCTCGGCCCTGCATACCTACTTCAACGTGGGTGATATCAGCGCAGTGAAGGTGAGCGGCCTTGGCGATACCTTTATCGATAAAGTGGATAACGCCAAAGAAGGCAAACTGAGCGACGGCGTTCAGGCGTTCCCTGACCGTACCGACCGCGTCTATCTGCATCCGGAAGCATGCAGCGTGATCCACGACGGTGCCCTGAACCGCAGCATTGAGGTGGTCCATCACCATCACAGCAACGTGGTGGGCTGGAACCCGGGTCCTGCTCTGTCTGTAAGCATGGCCGACGTGCCTGACGACGGTTATAAAACGTTCGTCTGCGTGGAAACGGCCTGCGTGACCACCCCGCAGAAAGCCAGTGAAGAAAAGCCATCACGTTTAGGGCAGACGATCCGCATCGTTAAGCGATAATGCCGCCGCACCACGCAAAAGCAAACGGGGCGCAAGCGCCCCGTTTTGATGCAAAGATTGCACTAAAATAATGCACAATCAGAACTTGTAGGTCACACCCACAGAGAAGATGCCAGCCCAGGACTTATCGACCATCGGGCTATCCTTCACTTCGTCGCTCAGACGCTCGTAACGACCGGTGCCGTAGACGTTCCAGTCGCCAAGGAAGTTATAGCTCGCGGTCAGCTCCAGGTAAGGATCCCAGCCGTCATCAGCGCTGTAGCTTTTCAGCCCACTGCGGCGGGACTCGTTTTTAGAGACGCCATAGTAGTAGTCGTTGTAGTTTTCACTGTTGTACTGCACCCCGATACCCGGCGTCAGGGTGAGCCCACCGTTGGTATAGCGGTACAGCCAGGCCAGATCCCAGATAAAGCCGTTGCTGTTATCCAGCGTATCACCCGCCAGGGCCGTACGCAGGAAGCCATACTGGGTGTTATGCACGTACGAAAGCCCGGCCATCATAGAGCTTTTGCGCTTGTCGAGCTGGCGAAGCGCATGGCTGTCGCTGTCTCCCGGCTTGAAGTGCGTTGGATCGTAGTAGGCCATGATAGATAGCTTATCGGCCGTATCGTTCCAGAGATAGTAGCCGCCGCCGAGACCACGGAACCAGAAATTATCGCCTTCATAGGTGATAACGGGAACAGGATAAACATCGCGGTCATACTGTTTGTATGGGCTGTTAATGACGCCAACGCCCGCGCCCACCGTCCACTGACTTTCCGCCTGAGCGGTGCTAACTGCGGTAGCGGCAAGGATGCCCAATGCCAGAAGTTTGAGTTTGGTCACAATCCATTCTTTCCTGTAGTCAAATAATCAGCGGGTGAAGTGTAACCGCCATTCCCGTACATCCCAAAATTTTTTGCCTGCTAATCAGTCTGATTAACCCATTATTTTTAACTTTTCAGATGACAGCCCGCTTTCATTTATATGACCGCTGAATGAAAAACGTCCTTAAGCCTTATAACTCAGGTGGAAATTTTTGGATGAGTTATTGATATGTCATTGAAATTAGTTTTTCTCAGCATGCAAGTTTGGCAAATGCCATCTACGCTTAAATTTAAGAAGAGTTTTCCTGAACACCTGCGGTTCTTAGCGTCTGACCTGGCACACAGGTTGCTGCTCTGGCAGTGGGGTGCGAGAGATTCTCTTCCGGGAGCCTCCACTACTCATACGAACGGCTCTTATCCTGTGCTAAAAAACGAAAGGACGGCATGCCATGAATATATTCGATCACTATCGCCAGCGCTATGAAGCTGCCAAGGACGAAGAGTTCACACTGCAGGAGTTTCTTACCATTTGTCGGCAAGATCGCAGTGCCTATGCCAATGCGGCAGAACGGCTATTGATGGCTATCGGTGAGCCAAACATGGTTGATACTGCCCTGGAGCCACGGCTTTCCCGTCTGTTTTCGAATCGGGTGGTCGCCCGATATCCGGCTTTCGAAGAGTTCTATGGTATGGAAGATGCCATTGAACAGATTGTCTCCTATCTGAAGCATGCCGCCCAGGGTCTGGAAGAGAAGAAACAGATCCTCTATTTACTCGGCCCCGTCGGCGGCGGTAAATCCTCGCTGGCTGAACGCCTGAAGTCGCTGATGCAGCGCGTACCGATTTATGTGCTGAGCGCCAACGGCGAACGCAGCCCGGTGAACGACCATCCGCTGTGCCTGTTTAATCCGCAGGAAGATGCGCAAATTCTGGATAAAGAGTTTGGCATCCCGCGCCGCTACCTCGGCACCATCATGTCGCCGTGGGCGGCAAAACGCCTCCACGAGTTTGGCGGCGATATCACTAAGTTCCGTGTGGTGAAAGTATGGCCATCCATACTGGAGCAGATCGCTATCGCCAAAACGGAACCGGGTGATGAGAACAACCAGGATATCTCGGCGCTGGTGGGCAAAGTCGATATCCGTAAGCTGGAAAACTACGCACAAAACGACCCGGATGCCTATGGCTATTCCGGTGCGCTGTGCCGCGCCAACCAGGGGATTATGGAATTCGTTGAGATGTTCAAAGCACCGATTAAAGTGCTGCATCCTCTGCTGACAGCGACCCAGGAAGGGAACTACAACGGGACGGAAGGTATTTCCGCCCTGCCGTTTAACGGCATCATTCTCGCCCACTCTAACGAATCAGAATGGGTGACCTTCCGTAATAATAAAAACAATGAGGCCTTCCTTGACCGCGTTTACATCGTCAAGGTGCCTTATTGCCTGCGGATCTCCGAAGAGATCAAAATTTACGAGAAACTGCTTAACCACAGCGAGCTGGTACACGCGCCATGCGCCCCGGGTACGCTGGAAACGCTCTCGCGCTTCTCCATCCTGTCGCGCCTGAAAGAGCCGGAAAACTCCAGCATCTATTCGAAAATGCGCGTCTATGATGGTGAAAGTCTGAAAGATACCGATCCGAAAGCGAAGTCCTATCAGGAATACCGTGACTACGCCGGGGTCGATGAGGGGATGAACGGTCTGTCCACGCGTTTCGCGTTTAAGATCCTCTCCCGCGTCTTTAACTTCGATCATGCGGAAGTGGCGGCCAACCCGGTTCACCTGTTCTACGTGCTGGAGCAGCAAATTGAGCGCGAGCAGTTCCCGCAGGAGCAGGCTGAACGCTACCTTGAGTTCCTGAAAGGCTACCTGATTCCGAAATACGCTGAGTTCATCGGCAAAGAGATCCAGACGGCCTATCTGGAATCCTACTCAGAATACGGGCAGAACATTTTCGACCGCTATGTCACCTACGCTGACTTCTGGATTCAGGATCAGGAGTACCGCGACCCGGATACCGGCCAGCTGTTTGACCGTGAATCCCTGAACGCGGAGCTGGAAAAAATTGAGAAGCCTGCCGGGATCAGCAACCCGAAAGACTTCCGTAATGAGATTGTGAACTTCGTCCTGCGCGCCAGAGCGCATAACAACGGTCGCAATCCGAACTGGACCAGCTACGAGAAGCTGCGCACGGTCATTGAGAAGAAAATGTTCTCCAATACCGAAGAGCTGCTGCCGGTGATCTCGTTTAACACCAAAACCTCAACCGACGAGCAGAAGAAACACGACGATTTTGTCGACCGTATGATGGAAAAAGGCTACACCCGCAAGCAGGTTCGCCTGCTCTGCGAATGGTATCTGCGCGTGCGTAAATCGTCCTAAAACAAGTGCCCGGTAGCGCCTGCGCCTGCCGGGCCAACAAAAACGCAAGTTGGCAAATGCAGTACGGGGGGTATATGACCTGGTTTATTGACCGGCGTCTTAACGGCAAAAACAAGAGCACGGTGAACCGCCAGCGCTTCTTGCGCCGTTATAAAGCGCAAATTAAACAGTCGATCTCCGAGGCCATCAACAAACGCTCGGTGACCGACGTCGACAGCGGCGAGTCTGTCTCCATCCCTACCGATGACATCAGCGAACCGATGTTTCATCAGGGGCGCGGGGGCCTGCGCCATCGCGTACACCCAGGTAATGACCACTTTGTTCAGAACGACAGAATTGAGCGCCCTCAGGGCGGCGGTGGTGGTTCAGGAAGCGGTCAGGGACAGGCCAGCCAGGACGGTGAAGGTCAGGATGAGTTCGTTTTCCAGATTTCGAAAGATGAATATCTCGACCTGCTGTTCGAGGACCTTGCGCTGCCGAACCTGAAAAAAAATCAGCATCGTCAGCTTAATGAGTACAAAACCCATCGCGCGGGCTATACCGCCAACGGCGTGCCCGCCAATATCAGTGTTGTGCGTTCGTTGCAGAATTCGCTGGCGCGACGCACGGCCATGACGGCAGGCAAACGTCGTGAGCTGCGCGAGCTGGAGAGCAGCCTGAAGGTCGTGGAAAACACGGAGCCAGCGCAACTGCTGGAAGAGGAGCGCCTGCGTAAAGAGATTGCCGAGCTAAGAGCGAAGATCGACCGCGTGCCGTTTATCGACACTTTCGACCTGCGCTATAAGAACTACGAAAAACGCCCTGAACCCTCCAGCCAGGCGGTCATGTTCTGTCTGATGGACGTCTCCGGCTCAATGGACCAGGCCACCAAAGATATGGCGAAGCGTTTTTATATTCTGCTCTACCTGTTCCTGAGCAGAACCTATAAGAACGTGGAAGTGGTGTATATCCGCCATCACACCCAGGCGAAAGAGGTGGATGAACATGAGTTCTTCTACTCTCAGGAGACCGGGGGGACCATCGTATCAAGCGCGTTGAAACTGATGGACGAAGTGGTGAAAGAGCGTTATGACCCGGCGCAGTGGAACATTTATGCCGCGCAGGCGTCGGATGGCGACAACTGGGCCGACGACTCACCGCTGTGTCACGAGATCCTGGCGAAGAAAATTCTGCCGGTGGTGCGTTACTACAGCTATATCGAAATCACCCGTCGCGCTCACCAGACCCTGTGGCGGGAGTATGAACATCTGCAGTCCATGTTCGATAACTTTGCCATGCAGCATATCCGCGATCAGGATGATATTTATCCGGTATTCAGAGAGCTCTTCCACAAGCAATCTGCCACCAGCAACGTATAACCCTGCAGCCAGCGAATCCGCTGGCTGTTTTCTTTCGACCCCGTTCATCCCGTGCTAATGTAGCAAGCTGCATACTGGATTATCACCGGGAAAATTGTGATGACTGACGACGTTTTTGGGGCAGGAACCCACCAGAAGCTGATTTCCTTACTCACCGAGCAGGGCGCGCGTTTTCGCGTCATGGAGCATGAGGCGGTCGGGAAATGTGAAGCGGTGAGTGAAATTCGCGGGACCGATCTGCGCCAGGGTGCAAAAGCCCTGGTCTGCAAAGTGAAGGGCAACGGCGTTAAAAAACACGTACTGGCGATTCTTGCCGCAGACCTGCAGGCCGATCTGAGCCAGCTTGCCAGCCATTTTGGCGGGCTTAAGGCTTCCCTCGCCAGCCCGGCCGAGGTTGATACCCTTACCGCCTGCGTTTTTGGCGCTATCCCGCCCTTTAGCTTCCATCCTGATTTAGCGCTGGTTGCAGACCCGCTGCTGTTTGAGCGTTTCGACGAAATCGCCTTTAACGCCGGCTTACTGGAGAAATCCGTGATTATGGATACCCAGGATTACCTGCGCATTGCCCGTCCTGAGCTTGTTAACTTCCATAAAGCGTCGTCGTGACGGCGCTGTCAGCCTTTTCGTTCCAGAAACAGGACGGAGGCGACGAGAATCGCGGCAATAGCGAAAAACGATGAGGAGATGATCAGCGCTTCAACAAACATGTGATCGTTCATGATGGCGGCCCCGTTGCGATACCTGCCTTCGTTTTAGTCCGCGTAAATGACAAGGTTATGACAGCAAGAGAATCTTTTTAAAACTGTCTTCCGCCGCTTTTCCGCGTACAGTAAGCAGGGTAACTATTCTGGCAAGGACTTCCCATGTTTGACCCTACTCTGCTCATTCTTCTGGCTCTCGCCGC
Organism: Enterobacter sp. MG-EB028; assembly: GCF_056673305.1. Lineage (NCBI taxonomy): Bacteria > Pseudomonadati > Pseudomonadota > Gammaproteobacteria > Enterobacterales > Enterobacteriaceae > Enterobacter > Enterobacter sp. MG-EB028. The sequence goes on along the minus strand of NZ_CP195079.1, from coordinate 1,949,420 downwards.
GCTCGGGTTTATCAGCCATAACACCACAGTCGCCATCTCGATTCTGGTGCTGATTATTGTGCGCGTGACCCCGTTAAACACCTTTTTCCCGTGGATAGAAAAGCAAGGCCTCACCATCGGGATCATCATTTTAACCATCGGGGTGATGGCGCCCATTGCCGGCGGAACGCTTCCCGCCTCGACGTTACTACACTCGTTTGTGAACTGGAAATCGCTGGTGGCGATCGCGGTAGGCATTTTTGTCTCGTGGCTGGGCGGGCGCGGCGTTACGCTGATGAGCAGCCAGCCTTCACTGGTTGCCGGCCTGCTGGTGGGTACCGTGTTGGGCGTGGCGCTCTTTCGCGGCGTGCCGGTGGGCCCGCTGATTGCGGCAGGGCTGGTTTCCCTGTTTATCGGGAAGTCATAGTCAGGCTGGCCATATAACGTGCCGGCGTCTGGCCCAGCCCCTTCCTGAACATGGTAATAAACGCGGTGGTAGAGTCGTAGCCCAGCGACTGTGCCGCCTGCTGAACCGATTTCCCGCTTATCAGATGCTGTAACGCCAAAATCAGCTGCAGCTGGTGACGCCAGCGTCGAAAGCTTAAGCCGGTCTCTTTCACCACCAGCCGCGCCAGATTACGTTCGCTCATCGCAAAGTGGCTCGCCCACTGTGCCAGCGTCTGCCAGGCAGCGGGCTCTTCCGCCATCTTCTCGCTCATCAGCCGGATTTTAGGATGGGGTGAGACGGGCAGCTGCAGATGCTCCTGCCGCTGGAGCGGCAGCTCGTCAAAAAGGACATCCACCAGACGCGATGTGGCCGCAAGCTGAAGCTGTTCACGTGATTTCTCAGCCAGCGATAAAATCAGCTCCCGCACGAGGGGGGAAATTTTCAGAGTGCAGCAGCGGTCGGGCAGGCTGGCGGCACCTGGCTCAATGAACAAAAAGCAGAGCTGCGCCCCCGGCGTGGCCCTGTTGCTGTGCGGCATTTGGCCAGGGATCCAGACGGCATACTGAGGCGGTACCATCAGCATGGCATTTTCCACTTCGCAGGTAATGGCGCCGCCGAGGGCCAGAATCAGCTGCCCCTTACGGTGTTGATGCCGGGGAATATATTGTTCCTCCGCCACCACGCGGATGCGAAACGCGACGGCCGCATCGTGCTGGCTATCAGGATCGTAGCCGTCCAGTCCCAGACCAATCATCAGTTTGTCCGATATAAGCGATAAACTGTCATTTTAGCCTGATTTCAACCGCTGAAAAAATCGGTATTGTGTGCGCTCGCTTGAACGTATGAGAACACAATGACTACTGCTCTTCGCACCTCAGGAAAACACGGCGCGCTGTTAATCGCAGGCATCCTGATGATTGCCACCACGCTTCGCGTCACCTTTACCGGAGCAGCCCCGCTGCTCGATACTATTCGCCTCGATTATGGCTTAAGCACGGCGCAAACCGGTCTGCTGACCACCCTGCCCCTGCTGGCTTTCGCCCTTGTCTCGCCGCTCGCAGCAGGCGTTGCCCGGCGTATCGGCATGGAGCGCAGCCTGTTTGTCGCCTTGCTGCTGATTTGCGCCGGAATTGCGGTTCGCTCCCTGCCTTCCACCACCCTGCTTTTCGTCGGAACGGCGGTAATTGGCTGCGGGATCGCGCTCGGGAATGTGCTGCTGCCCGGCTTAATCAAACGTGATTTCCCGGGCCAGGTTGCCCGACTCACGGGCGCCTATTCCCTGACAATGGGCATCTCGGCGGCGTTTGGCTCAGCGATGATTGTTCCCCTGGCGCAGGGTAGCGCGGGCTGGCATGGCGCGCTGCTGATGCTGATGGCGTTTCCGCTGGTCGCGCTGCTGCTCTGGCTGCCCCAGTGGCGTCAGAAACACATTGCGACGGTAACAGGCGCCGGCGCGCTGCATAATCGCGCCATCTGGCGCTCGGCCCTCGCCTGGCAGGTGACGCTCTTTCTGGGGATTAACTCGCTGATTTACTACGTCATCATCGGCTGGCTGCCGGCGATATTGCTCAGCCACGGCTACAGCGAAGCGCAGGCCGGCTCGGTGCACGGGCTGTTGCAGCTGGCCACGGCCGTGCCTGGGCTTGCCGTGCCGCTGATCCTCCACCGTCTGAAAGATCAGCGAACCATTGCAGGCGCAGTGGCGCTGCTGTGCGCGGTAAGCGCGGCGGGGCTATGGTTTATGCCTGACATGGCGGTGATGTGGACGCTGGTGTTCGGCTTTGGTACCGGGGCAACGATGATCCTCGGCCTGACGTTTATCGGGCTGCGCGCCAGCACCGCGCACCAGGCCGCGGCGCTGTCAGGTATGGCGCAGTCGATTGGCTATCTGCTCGCCGCCTGCGGTCCGCCGCTGATGGGTAAAATTCACGATTCGACTGGAGACTGGCGCATCCCGCTTCTCGCCTGCGCGCTGGCCGCTGTCGTCATGGCCATCTGCGGCGTACTTGCCGGGCGCGACCGCGAAATCACGCCTCGTTAAACACGGTGGCAGACCATAGGGTCTGCCTTTTTTTAACCGCGCGCCGCGCGCAGCATTGCCTGCACCAGCACCACCGGACGCCCTTCCAGCGCAGCACGCTCGTGCTGGAATAAGGTGATCACAAAGAACGGATGGGTCACCAGCTCCGCAGCGCGGATTTCCCCCTGCTCGTCCCAGCCCGTCACGCGCATATCACCGCTCTCCAGTTCCTGCGCAAACGCCGCCGACACGCCATAGTTACAGTGATAACCCTCAACGATTTCCGGCTTTCCGTAGGCCTTCGCGATCAGCGTATTATTACGCAGCTCAATGGCATCGGTTTTTTCCACCAGCGAGCAGGTCAGCGGCGCAATCACCATCGTGCCTTCGGTATCCGTCTCAGCATGTGCCGCGTCGCTCCAGCCCAGCATGTTACGGGCATACTCAATCAACGCATGCTGGAATCCACCGCAGGTGCCCAGGAACGGAATGCTGTTTTCACGCGCGTAGCGTGCGGCAATAAAGGCCGCCTCGGTGTTTTTATAGGGGCTTGCGGGAACCAGCCAGATGGCATCGTAGCCCACCAGATCCTCAGAACTGGTTAATTCCGTGGTGGCTAGCCAGTCGTAATCGGCGGTGAGGTCAAGGACCGCGGCGGCGTCGTCAATGGCCAGTGGGATCGCCTTGTGTGCAATAACATCAGGATTGTAATCGCCAACCAGCGCAATGCGCAGCGTCGTTTTAACCGGGAGGTGTTCCATGAAAGGTTCCTTATGCCAGAGTATTATCAGATAACATAAGGAACCTCAGACTACCGATCTTCTGCAATTATCACAATACCTTAAATTGGGAGGGTGGAATCATGATCCAATGCAAACGCGTCTATGAGCAGGCAAGCCCGGACGATGGCTATCGGGTTCTGGTGGACAGGCTCTGGCCCCGCGGGATGAAAAAAACGGACCTCGCGTATGACGAATGGTGCAAAACACTCACGCCGTCCAGTGCGTTACGCAAGGACTTTCATAGCGAAGCGATTGATTTCGCGGCGTTCACTCAAGCCTACAAGGAAGAGCTGGCGCAGCATAAGGACGAAGGAGAGCGTCTGGCGGCGCTGGCGAACAAGCAGACCGTAACCCTGCTCTACGGCGCGAAAGACACGAAGCAGAATCACGCTCTGGTTTTAGCCGACTGGCTGCGCCATCTGTGATCAGCCGACCGCCAGCGCATCCTGGATTTGTGGAGCTTCGTCCGGGGTGAGCGGCATCAGGTGTTCGGCACGAACAAACGCAAAGCCGTGCTGATTGTCAAAGGCGTAAACATCACCCGTCACCAGCCAGAGCGCGCGGTCCGCGCTTGCGGGCAACTGCGTCATCACGCCGTTGACCGGGTTAACGAAACGCAGGCCTGGCTGGCAAAGACCAAATAGCTCAACAGATTTACCAATATTGCGACGTCCAGACGCCGTACGGGCACCGATGATCATCGCCATGCTGCCCGGTTTAAGCTGAAACATACTTCTCTCGCGGTAACGGTAGCCAGGTACTGGCTAAGATTAATCCTAAAGAGAAGTGTATCGCAGGCGGTATCCGTCTGTCACCTGGCGGGTTGCGGATGATCGCGACGATAGAGCGTCCATTCGTCGATCGCTTCACCGCCAGGCAGCCTGCACTCGGTGCGGACACCCTGCGGGCTTTGAATCGGGACCTGTTCCCCACCCTTTTCAAGGCAGTAAACGGAAGCCGGGTTCGCCATGCCTACGGCGTGCGGCGGTTTCGGGGCGTCGGGTGGGGTTGTTTTTGCGGTGCAGGCAACCAGGGGAAGCGCCAGCGCCAGAAGCAGAAATCTCATCTCATTGATCCTTTTAGCATCATCGTAAGCTAAGGGTAACGGCTTGTCGCCGTATTCTCCATGATTTCTCCATTCTAACTGCACTTTTCAGCGCTATAGTCCGGCATGTTCTCACTATGACCAGAGAACATCATTCCGTAATCAAGATGTCTTTGCCCCGTTCACAACAACGGGGCTTTTTTCCCCGCTTAATCCCCCTTCTTTCAGCCTGTATTAAATTTTCTGCATTCATGTTTAACTATGCCGGAAGCCTACGAATTCAGCATAGCATGCAGATGCAGACGTCTTCTGCTGGGAGTCTTTCTACGTCATGTCGGATATTATCCTTGCCCGTGTTTCAGAAACCCTCGCCACTGAACAATCCCTTGAAGGTCTCGTTCGTCAGCTGCTGGAGATGCTGGAGATCGTGACGGATATGGAGTCGACTTACCTCACTAAGATCGATATCGAAGCCCGACTGCAGCATATCCTGTATGCCCGCAACAGCAAGCAGATGACAATCCCTGAGGGGCTGAGCGTCCCGTGGGATGAAACTCTGTGTAAGCGTGCGCTGGACAGTGATACCGTATTCAGCAACGACGTTCCCGAACGCTGGCCAGAGTGCGAAGCGGCGAAAGCGCTCGGCATTACGACCTACATGAGTATTCCTGTCCATCTTGCGGATGGTTCACTCTACGGAACGCTCTGTGCCACCAGCACGGCCAGAAAGCCGCTTAGCGAGCGCGGTGAACAGGTTCTGAAGTTATTCGCCGGGCTGATTGCCCAGTCCATCCAGAAAGAGTCTCTGGTGACCCAGCTTCGTGAAGCCAATGCGGCCCTTATTGCACACTCCTACACAGATGCCCTTACAGGGTTACCCAACCGTCGCGCCATTTTTGAGGATCTCACCACCCTGTTTTCACTGGCGCGACATCTGAAACGTAACGCCATCATTGCCTTTATCGATCTGGATGATTTCAAGCTGATTAACGATCGCTACGGGCATGAAGCAGGCGACCAGTTCCTGATTGAAGTGGGCAAGCGTTTGACCGCAGAAAAACAGCAGGACGATATCATCGGTCGGCTGGGCGGCGATGAGTTTCTGGTGGCCTCCCTGAGCAATGCCGGGAATGAGGAGCAAATTAACCTTCTCAGAACGCGTCTCAGCGCCCGCATTGCGGGGGAATACTGGCTGGGTACCATCAGCATCATTTATCCGGGCGCCAGCCTCGGCGTTATCGAAGTGGATCCCGGGGTAACCGATCCGGACAGTGCGTTACGTGCCGCAGATATCGCGATGTATCAGGATAAGAAAGGAAAAAGCAAAACAGGCTTTCTCGTTATGGATTAACCCCGTACACTCTACGGCGTTACAGAAACCGAAACAGGTGATGATATGAGAATAGGGATCCTCTTCCCGGTCGTTATTTTTATAACGGCGGTAGTCTTTCTGGCGTGGTTTTTTGTCGGTGGTTACGCAGCTCCGGGGGGATAAATGAGAAAAACCACCCTCATTATGTTGCTCGTTGCCGTCGTGGCGTTTGCCGGCACACAGTTTGGCTGGTGGTAAACCCGCTACGTAAAAAGGCCGCCATCTGGCAGCCTTTTTAACGCTTCAGTATTAGCTTTTGATCTTTCTGTAGATAAACAGCACAACCAGCGCGCCGATCACCGCGACCGCGAAACTGCCGAAGTTAAAGCCATCGACTTTACCAAAACCGAACAGCGTACTGATCCAACCGCCGACTACCGCGCCGACAATACCCAGTATTATGGTGACGATAAACCCACCGCCATCTTTGCCCGGCATGATCCACTTCGCCAGAATACCCGCAATAAGCCCAAAGATAATCCAGGATAAAATTCCCATAACTTTCCTCTCTGTATGGTTTTTGTCATTAAATCAACGACACAAAAAGGATAGCACAGGATCTGAGAAAGGAAATTTGTGATAAGCCTCACAGAGAGCATGTGAACATTTCTTCATCAATATGCCCTTCCACAAGAAATGTGGGGTTGCATCTTTTGTTGAGAAAGATTATCTTTCTCAACACTGAATAGTTGAGAAAAACACTCAGGTATTCAGTACGACATTGCTCACATTGCTTCCAGTATTTCTTGCCCACTCATGAGTGGGCTTTTTTTTGATCATGCCCCAACAAAAGCGTGCCGGTTGCGTCCCCCGCGTTTTGCCTGATAGAGCGCCTGGTCGGCAGCATTAATAATATTCTGCTGGCTATCCGCGATGTTGACAGCACGCGCACTGGAGATCCCTACGCTTACCGTGACCCGCCCGAAGGGGCTAAACGCGTGTTCAATTTGCTGAGAGAAAACATTGCGAATAATCGTCTGCGCAAGGCGGAGCGCCTCCTGAATATCCGTTTCAGGCAAAATCAACGCAAACTCCTCCCCGCCATAGCGCGCCACAATCTGGTTGTCCCGAGTGAGACTTTCCCTGAGGCAGTTTCCCAGCAACGCCAGGCATCTGTCTCCTTCCGGATGGCCGTAGTTATCGTTGTACTTTTTGAAGTAGTCCACATCCACAAGGAGCAGCGAAACCGGCGCGTCCTTTACCGCACACGCCGCAATTTCCGAGAGAATTTTTTCATCAAAGATGCGCCTGTTATAAAGCCCTGTCAGCGCATCCTCCGAGGCAATAATTTTTAGCGCTTTGTTATCCCGTGTTTTTCTGGATAAATCGGAATAGAGGAAACAGGACGCCACGATGAGTGTCGCGGTAAAGACCAAAATAAGTGCGGCAAGCTGAATCGCCTGCTTGCGCCACGGTGAAAGGGCTTCATCGATGCTTACCGCTACCGTCGTAACCAGTCCGTAGCGTCTGTTTTTCTCATAGGCATAAATGCGTTCGATTTTATCAAACCGGGAGACAGAGCTGGCTATACCTGTATTTTGTACCTTGAGGTATTTTCTGAAGAGAGGTGAATCAGAAAAAATCGTACCGATATAGTTATTTTTAAAAGGATAACGAATCAGTAAAACGCCTGCTTGTGTCGTTAAACCGATAACACCCGCGTGACCAATATTTATCTGTCCATACAGGGCCAGAAAATTTTCGATACCCAGTGTCACCACCACAACACCGTTAAACGCACCGGTATGGGTTTCAAGTCGTCGGCTAAGGGTAATAACCCATTTACCATTGGTTCTGCTTATCACCGGCTCACCAATATAAATCTGCTGACTTTTATTTTCCTTGTGATAGACAAAAAATGCCCTGTCCGCGCCTTTACGGGGACCCGCAAAATTTTTGTGCAACGCGGTGAAGATATCCCCATGCGCATCATAGACAACTACATTATTAATCTGAGTGAGAAGATTATCCTGATTGCTTATCATTCGCTGAATATTGATCGCCTGTTGAGGGGTCATGCCATAAATTTCAATTGTGTCGGAAACGGTGGTAATCAACATTTCACTTTGGCGGATGATCCCTTCAGTGTAGACGTTCAGGGTATGGCTCAAATTGGCAACGCTGGTATTGATCTGCTGGATTGACTGCTGTCGGGACGTGGCAATCTGGACGGCAAGCGACAATGAAACGATCAGTGAGACAATGATGACGGTAATGGTTGTTGTGTAAAAAGTATTTTTCACATGCACGAGCTTTTCCACCTTATCACGCCAGTCATCCCTGGCTGACAACTGTTGTCACTGTAACAAAGCTCTGGTTAAGAGGAAAATGAATTGCACTTAGGCAGGCGTTCATTTCTCTGGAGTAGCCCGGCTGCCGTTATTATCACGCTTGTAGCTTGCCCTGCCTGTGTTAAGATTTGAGAAATCAGGGAGCAGACAGGGTATCCGGAAAATGAAAAAGATCATTGCCGTTGCTATCGTTTCAGCGTTTCTGGTCTTCCTGTCTCTTTATGCGGTCAACGCGGTTATCGTGGGTCAGCAGAAAAGCAAGCAGCTTGAAATTTCCCGTACCCTTTTACACTATTCGGAAAGTTTGACCCAGAGCGTGGCACAGACACTCAAAAGCCTGAGCGCTCAGGGATGTGACAAAAGCAGTCTCGATCGCTACAGGCAGATAAAGCTTGAAAGCCGCTATCTTGCAGACATCGGTTATATAGAACAGGGGAAAATAATCTGTACCGCTTTTTGGGGAAAACTCGCTAATCCTGTCCCGCTTCCTGCAGAACTGCATAAAACGCCCAGAGGATTCCTCCTCGCGCAATTTTCCAGAAAAGATTTTTTTACCGGCAATGCGGCCATCTATAATAATCTTATTATCTTCACCTCCCGCAACGCTTACGATAAATTCATCCCGGTCACCGCAAACTACTCTCTCAGCACAACCACAAAAGACTTCGGCAGAATATTTTTTTCGGCGACCCCGGAGTTAAAAAAGCAGAGCGGACTGCATTCCTCTTTGTTTACCCTTACACTCACCCAGTGCAGCGCATCCTGGGATTTGTGCGTCATTGTGAAGCACCACAATGCGGGACTGGCCTCCCTGTCGCCCGTCGTGTTTACCGTGCTCGCGGCCATTTTATGTTTTATCTGGGTGGCGATAACGCTATTTTTCTTTCGACTCAATGAAGATCGATTCTCACTGGAGCGGACGCTGGTTAAAGCCGTTTTTACCAACACTATCGGCGTGCACTACCAGCCTATTGTCAGGATTCAGGATAAAAAAATAGTGGGTGTGGAAGTTTTGTCCCGATGGCGTGATGTAAAATACGGTGACGTCTCCCCGGAGCTGTTTATTCCACTAATCAAAAAAATAGGCCTGTATAAAAAATACTACATTAACATTCTCGAAAAATCCCTTGCGGATATCGCACCGCTTGTTATTAAACATCGACTGGTGGTTTCACTCAATGTAGGAAGAACGGAAATAGAAGATGGACAATTTATCAGCATCTTACGCCGTCTGTGTTTAGCTAATAACATTCCCCTGTCTCTGGTTAAAATCGAGCTTTCTGAAAAAGCCGTTTCCACGGAGACTATTCTGGAGGATTTTTGTAAGGAGTTAAAATCGCTTGGCGTAAAGATATCCATTGATGACTTCGGGGTGCAAAACTCAAACCTGGCCCGACTCTCTCTTCTGGAATATGATGAGATCAAAATCGACAAGTCGCTGGTCGACGGCATCAGCGAGCATTATAAGCAGAATATTTTTGTTATCTTTTGTGACGCCCTCGCAAAACTGAATAAAACGCTTGTTTTCGAAGGCGTTGAGAGCGAAATACAGTATCGCTTTATTGCAGAAAGATATCCCGAGGCTTTCGTTCAGGGATGGTATTTCTCAAAATCGGTCACCCGGAGTGAGCTTGCGAAGCAGCTCACTGGTATCGCTCGGTAGGTTATTCATTTCCCCACTGATTGAGGAAATTCGCAATATCATCAATACGTTCGGCATGTACTCCAGCTTCACGCGCCATCTCTTGCTGGGCTTCCTCATCAATCTCCTCATTATTCGACAAACGCGTGAGAAGCAGCTGGAAATAATGCGCCAGCGGGTCCTGCTCCGATTCACTCACGGGCTTTGTCGCTTCCGTCGCGTATTCTTCGACGATGTCATAATACTTCAGTGGGATTTCGTTATTCATAACAGTGTTAACCTCTCAGGGTGAAGCCAAAAGTATATCCGACGACGGACGGTTGACCAACGCGTTGCGTCAGAGAAGCAGCGCAAGCAGGGCCGCGAGAGCAGGTAATGCCTGAACGTACAGTATCTTCCGGCTGGCCGTCACTGCGCCAAAGAGACCGGCAATCAGCACGCAGACCAGGAAGAAGATGGCCACATGGACGCCTTTTTCGCCAAGCCAGAGGCTCCAGACCAGGCCCGCCGCCAGAAAACCATTATAGAGCCCCTGATTCGCGGCCAGCACGCGGGTTTCCCGCGCAAAGTCGGGACGCAAATTAAAGGCCTTGTGCCCTGTTCTGGTGTTCCACAGGAACATTTCCAGCACAAGAATGTAGACATGGATGAATGCAACGACAGCAATAAGAACAGTAGCGAGCATCGTGTTATTTCCTGCAGGCAGAGGCAAAAAAAACGGGAACCCTCAGGCCCCCGCTCTTGTTAAACCCAGAATCTGGATTACATGTTCGCGATGATCGCGTCGCCAAACTCTGAACATTTCAGCAGCTTAGCGCCTTCCATCAGACGTTCGAAGTCATAGGTGACGGTTTTGGCGTTAATCGCGCCTTCCATACCTTTAACGATCAGGTCTGCGGCTTCGAACCATTCCATATGACGCAGCATCATCTCTGCGGACAGGATGATAGAGCCTGGGTTCACTTTGTCCTGCCCGGCATATTTAGGCGCAGTACCGTGGGTCGCTTCGAACAGGGCGCACTCGTCACCGATGTTCGCACCAGGGGCGATACCGATACCGCCAACCTGCGCTGCCAGGGCGTCAGAAATGTAGTCACCGTTCAGGTTCATACAGGCAATGACGTCGTATTCTGCAGGACGCAGCAGGATCTGCTGCAGGAACGCATCGGCGATCACATCTTTAATGATGATCTCTTTGCCGGTGTTCGGGTTCTTAATCTTCTGCCACGGGCCGCCGTCGATCAACTCACCGCCGAACTCTTCGGTCGCCAGCTGGTAGCCCCAGTCTTTGAACGCGCCTTCGGTGAACTTCATGATGTTGCCCTTGTGAACCAGGGTCACAGAGTCACGGTCGTTGGTGATCGCATATTCGATGGCCGCACGCACCAGACGTTTGGTCCCTTCTTCGGAGCACGGCTTGATGCCGATACCGCAATGCTCAGGGAAGCGAATTTTCTTCACGCCCATCTCTTCGCGCAGGAATTTAATCACTTTTTCTGCGTCAGCAGAGTCCGCTTTCCATTCGATACCCGCGTAGATGTCTTCTGAGTTTTCGCGGAAGATAACCATGTCGGTCAGTTCAGGGTGCTTAACCGGGCTTGGGGTGCCCTGATAGTAACGAACCGGACGCAGACACACGTACAGGTCAAGCTCCTGACGCAGTGCCACGTTCAGTGAACGGATGCCGCCACCAACTGGGGTAGTCAGTGGGCCTTTAATAGCAACGCGGTATTCGCGGATCAGGTCCAGCGTTTCCGCTGGCAGCCAGACGTCCTGGCCATAAACTTGAGTCGATTTCTCACCGGTGTAAATTTCCATCCAGGAAATTTTACGCTCGCCTTTGTAGGCTTTCTCAACAGCGGCATCAACCACTTTCAGCATTGCCGGGGTAACGTCTACGCCGATACCATCACCTTCGATGAACGGGATAATCGGATTGTGAGGAACGTTAATCTTGCCGTTTTGCAGGGTGATCTTTTTACCTTCCGCCGGAACAACTACTTTGCTTTCCATTAACCTCTCCTTCGAGCGCTTCTGGTTGTTACTGATCTTATGTTAATAAATTGTAATGAGCCCTTCGATAGTACCTGATTGTCCTGCGCCATGAAAGGTCTTCGTTATTAGGCTATAATGCGGCAATTGATAACGCCTGAAAATACCATGAAGAAAACTTCTTTTACAAAACACCGGGTTGAGCGATTCAGCTCGCGACAAGCCACCAGACGACCCCAGCAAACCCAGCCGAAGCGGGTGATTTTGTTCAATAAACCCTACGATGTTTTGCCGCAGTTCACCGATGAGGCCGGGCGCAGCACGCTGAAGGATTACATCCCCGTTCAGGGTGTTTACGCCGCCGGGCGTCTGGACCGGGACAGCGAAGGACTTTTGGTCTTAACCAATGACGGCGCTCTGCAGGCGAAGCTCACGCAGCCGGGCAAACGCACCGGAAAAATTTACTTCGTGCAGGTCGAGGGCGAGCCGGACGAAGAGACGCTGGCAAAATTACGCAGCGGCGTGACGCTGAACGACGGCCCCACCCTGCCCGCCGGTATTGAACGCGTGAATGAGCCGGAGTGGCTGTGGCCGCGTAACCCACCCATTCGCGAGCGCAAATCCATCCCGACAAGCTGGCTCAAAATCACCCTGTATGAAGGCCGCAACCGTCAGGTGAGGCGCATGACCGCACACGTCGGCTTCCCTACCCTGCGTCTGATTCGCTATGCCATGGGCAGCTATACGCTGGATACGCTGGCAAACGGCGAATGGCGCGACGTTGCCCCTTAAGGAGAAACGATGTTTAAACCTCATGTTACGGTCGCCTGCGTGGTGCATGCGCAGGGAAAATTCCTCGTTGTGGAAGAGAGCATCAACGGCAAGGCGCTGTGGAATCAGCCTGCCGGGCATCTTGAAGCCAATGAAACGTTGCTGCAGGCCGCGAAGCGCGAGCTCTGGGAAGAGACGGGCATTCACGCTGAACCGCAGCACTTCATCCGCATGCACCAGTGGATTGCTCCCGACAGCACCCCATTCCTGCGCTTTTTATTTGCCGTTGAGCTTAGCGAAACGTGCGCCACTGAACCGCACGATGACGATATCGATCGCTGCCTGTGGGTCACCGCCGAGGAGATCCTGAACGCGCCAAACCTGCGCTCACCGCTGGTTGCGGAAAGCATCCGCTGCTGGCAGTCAGACGCGCGCTTGCCGCTGGGTGTCATCGGAGAATTTAACTGGCCGTTTACAGAGGGTGTCATCGGTGGGGGGGCGTGATAGAATACGCCGCCTTGAAGTTCAATGTCGTGAGTATTCCATGTCAGATAACAGCCAGAAAAAAGTGATCGTCGGCATGTCCGGCGGTGTCGATTCCTCCGTTTCCGCCTACCTGTTACAGCAACAGGGCTATAAGGTGGAGGGCCTGTTCATGAAGAACTGGGAGGAAGACGATGGCGAGGAATACTGCACTGCCGCTGCGGATCTCGCCGATGCGCAGGCCGTATGCGATAAGCTCGGCATTGAACTGCATACCGTTAACTTTGCCGCAGAATACTGGGATAACGTCTTTGAACTGTTCCTTGAAGAGTACAAAGCAGGCCGCACCCCGAACCCGGATATTCTGTGCAACAAAGAGATCAAATTTAAAGCCTTCCTGGAATTCGCCGCGGAAGATCTGGGCGCAGACTACATTGCGACCGGTCACTACGTGCGTCGTGCAGACGTGAATGGCAAAAGCCAGCTGCTGCGCGGCCTGGACGGCAACAAAGATCAGAGCTACTTCCTTTATACGCTGAGCCACGAACAGATTGCGCAAAGCCTGTTCCCGGTTGGCGAACTGGAAAAACCGGAAGTGCGTAAAATCGCTGAAGAGCTGGACCTGATCACCGCGAAGAAAAAAGACTCTACCGGTATCTGCTTTATCGGCGAGCGAAAGTTCCGTGATTTCCTTGGCCGCTACCTCCCTGCGCAGCCGGGTAAAATTGTCACCGTTGATGGCGACGAGATTGGTCAGCATCAGGGGCTGATGTACCACACCTTAGGCCAGCGTAAAGGCCTGGGTATTGGCGGGACCAAAGAAGGCAGCGAAGATCCGTGGTACGTGGTCGACAAAGACGTCGAAAACAATATTCTGGTGGTGGCTCAGGGTCACGACCACCCGCGTCTGATGTCCGTTGGCCTTATCGCACAGCAGCTGCACTGGGTCGATCGCGAGCCGCTGAAAGGCACGCTGCGCTGCACGGTGAAAACGCGCTACCGCCAGACCGATATTCCTTGCACCATCACCGCGCTTGATGATGACCGTATTGACGTGCGTTTCGACGAGCCGGTCGCCGCCGTTACCCCGGGCCAGTCTGCTGTCTTCTACAGCGGTGAGATCTGCCTGGGCGGCGGGATCATTGAACAGCGCCTGCCGCTGCCCGCTGTTTAAACGATTGCACACATAAAGGAGACCGTGTGGCGAAGAATTACTATGACATCACCCTGGCGCTGGCGGGAATTTGCCAGTCAGCTCGTCTGGTGCAACAGCTGGCGCATCAGGGTCACTGCGACGCTGACGCCCTGCACGTTTCGCTCAACAGCGTTATCGACCTCAACCCCGGTTCAACTCTGGGTGTGTTCGGCGGCAGTGAAACCAATCTTCGTCTCGGTCTTGAAACCCTGCTTGGCGTACTTAACGCCAGCAGCCGTCAGGGGTTAAACGCGGAGCTGACCCGCTACACCTTAAGCCTGATGGTGCTGGAGCGTAAGCTGAGCGCCGCGAAAGGCGCGCTTAATACCCTGGGCGATCGCATCGCCGGGTTACAGCGTCAGCTCGACCATTTCGACCTGCAGTCCGAAACGCTGCTGAGCGCCATGGCGGGCATTTACGTTGATGTCATCAGCCCGCTGGGCCCGCGTATTCAGGTCACCGGATCCCCTGCCGTACTGCAAAGTCCGCAGGTACAGGCAAAAGTGCGCGCGTCCCTGCTGGCAGGGATCCGCGCTGCCGTGCTGTGGCACCAGGTTGGCGGTGGCCGCCTGCAGTTAATGTTTTCTCGTAATCGCCTGACCACTCAGGCAAAACAAATTCTTGCTCATTGTTAACCTCCCGGAGTTGCGAATTATGGAATTATCCTCACTGACCGCCGTATCCCCTGTCGATGGACGCTACGGCGATAAAGTCAGCGCGCTGCGCGGGATCTTCAGCGAATATGGTTTGCTGAAGTTCCGTGTTCAGGTTGAAGTACGCTGGCTGCAGAAGCTGGCCGCCCAGGCAGCAATCAAGGAAGTTCCTGCTTTTGATGAAAAGGCAAACGATTACCTTGATAAAATCGTTGCTGAATTTAGCGAAGAAGACGCCGCGCGTATTAAGACCATTGAACGCACCACCAACCACGACGTGAAAGCGGTTGAGTACTTCCTGAAAGAGAAAGTGGAAAGCGTCCCTGCCCTGCACGCGGTATCCGAATTCATTCACTTCGCCTGTACTTCCGAAGATATCAACAACCTGTCTCACGCGCTGATGCTCTCCACCGCGCGTAAAGAGGTTGTGTTGCCTTACTGGCGTAAAATCATCGACGCGGTGAAAGCACTCTCCGTGGAATACCGCGATATTCCACTGCTTTCCCGTACCCATGGCCAGCCGGCCACCCCATCCACCATGGGTAAAGAGATGGCGAACGTGGCGTACCGCATGGAGCGCCAGTATCGTCAGCTGGAACAGGTTGAGATTCTGGGCAAAATCAACGGCGCGGTCGGTAACTATAACGCCCACATCGCCGCTTACCCGGAAGTGGACTGGCACCAGTTCAGCGAAGAGTTCGTGACCTCGCTGGGCATTCAGTGGAACCCGTACACCACCCAGATTGAGCCGCACGACTACATCGCCGAGCTGTTTGACTGCATCGCGCGCTTCAACACCATCCTGATCGACTTCGATCGTGACGTTTGGGGCTACATCGCGCTGAACCACTTCAAGCAGAAAACCATCGCCGGTGAAATCGGCTCCTCCACCATGCCGCACAAAGTGAACCCCATCGACTTCGAAAACTCTGAAGGCAACCTGGGCCTGGCGAATGCCGTGCTGCAGCATATGGCGAGCAAACTGCCGGTTTCCCGCTGGCAGCGCGACCTGACCGACTCCACCGTACTGCGTAACCTGGGCGTGGGCATCGGCTACGCGCTGATCGCGTATCAGTCCACCCTGAAAGGCGTGAGCAAACTGGAAGTGAACCGCGATCGTCTGCTGGACGAACTGGATCACAACTGGGAAGTGCTGGCAGAGCCGATTCAGACCGTGATGCGCCGTTACGGTATCGAAAAGCCGTACGAGAAGCTGAAAGAGCTGACCCGCGGTAAACGCGTTGACGCCGAAGGCATGAAGCAGTTTATCGACGGTCTGGCACTGCCGGAAGAAGAGAAAACCCGCCTGAAAGCCATGACCCCGGCGAATTACATTGGCCGCGCCATCACCATGGTTGACGAGCTGAAATAACGTCCTTCCCCCCCCTTTCCGCCCGGAAAGGGGGTTGCTTTTCCCCGGTTTACTGAATGTTTATCCCCACAGCAACATAATCAGCGTTAAACTATTCATACTATTTATTCCCGGAGAAAAGATGATGCGCGTACTGGTTGTTGAGGATAACGCATTGCTACGCCACCACCTGAAGGTTCAGCTTCAGGAGATGGGACATCAGGTGGACGATGCTGAAGATGCAAAAGAAGCCGATTATTATCTCAATGAACACCTGCCGGACATCGCCATTGTCGATTTAGGCCTGCCTGATGAAGACGGCCTGTCGTTAATTCGTCGCTGGCGCAGCCATGATGTTTCTCTGCCGGTTCTGGTTCTGACGGCACGCGAAGGCTGGCAGGACAAAGTTGAAGTGCTCAGCGCCGGTGCGGATGATTACGTCACCAAACCGTTCCATATTGAAGAAGTGGCGGCGCGCATGCAGGCGCTGTTACGCCGCAACAGCGGGCTGGCTTCACAGGTTATCTCCATTCCGCCTTTCCAGGTGGATCTCTCCCGGCGCGAGCTCTCAATTAACGATGAAGCGATCAAGCTGACCGCATTCGAATACACCATTATGGAAACGCTGATCCGTAACAGCGGCAAGGTAGTGAGCAAAGACTCCTTAATGCTCCAGCTCTACCCTGACGCTGAGCTGCGCGAGAGTCACACCATCGACGTGCTGATGGGGCGTTTGCGTAAGAAAATTCAGGCGCAGTATCCGCAGGATGTGATTACCACCGTCCGCGGTCAGGGCTACCTGTTTGAATTACGCTAAATGAGACGGATTTTGCGCCATATTCTGCCCCTCTCGCTGCGGGTTCGCTTTTTACTGGCTACGGCCGCGGTGGTGTTGGTGCTGTCGCTCTCCTACGGTATGGTCGCCCTCGTAGGGTACAGCGTCAGCTTCGATAAAACGACCTTTCGTCTGTTACGCGGCGAAAGCAATCTGTTTTATACCCTGGCGAAATGGGAAGACAACCACATCACCGTTGAAATGCCGGAAAATCTGAATCAGCAGAGTCCAACCCTGGCCATGATTTATAACGAAAAGGGAAAGTTGCTTTGGGCGCAGCGCGATATTCCGTGGCTGGTCAATAGCATTCGTCCTGAATGGCTCAAAACCAACGGATTTCATGAGATTGAAGCCGATCTCAACACCACCAGCACCCTGATCCGCGAAGATCGCTCAATGCAGCAAAAGCTCAATGAAATCCGCGCTGACGATGCCGAGACGGAGATGACGCACTCGGTGGCGATCAATATCTACCCGGCGACCATGAACATGCCGCAGTTGACCATTGTGGTGATTGACACCATCCCGGTTGAGCTAAAACGTTCCTATAAGGTCTGGGGCTGGTTCGTTTATGTTCTCGCCGCAAACCTGCTGCTGGTGATCCCGCTGCTTTGGGTGGCGGCGTGGTGGAGCTTGCGTCCTATTGAGTCCCTGGCGCGAGAGGTGCGCGAGCTTGAGGAACATCATCGTGAAAAGCTCAACCCGGAGACCACCCGTGAGCTGACCAGCCTGGTGCGTAACCTCAATCGCCTGCTGAAAAGCGAGCGTGAACGCTATGATAAGTACCGTACGACCCTGACCGACCTCACGCACAGCCTGAAAACGCCGCTGGCCGTGATGCAAAGCACTCTGCGTTCAATGCGCAGCTCAAAGCTGAGCGTCGATGATGCCGAGCCGGTGATGCTGGAACAGATCAGCCGAATCTCGCAGCAAATTGGCTATTATCTGCACCGCGCCAGCATGCGTTCCGGCAGCGCGCTCCTGAGCCGCGAGCTGCACCCGGTAGCCCCGCTGCTGGATAATCTCACGTCCGCGCTCAACAAGGTGTATCAGCGTAAAGGGGTGAATATCAGCCTCGATATTTCGCCTGAGATTAGCTTTGTCGGCGAAAAAAATGACTTTATGGAAGTGATGGGCAACCTGTTGGATAACGCCTGCAAGTACTGCCTGGAGTTTGTGGAAGTGTCGGCGCGCCAGACGGATAACGAATTACATATTATCGTCGAGGATGATGGCCCGGGGATCCCGCGCAATAAACGTGATGTGGTGTTCGATCGCGGTCAGCGTGCGGATACGCTGCGTCCCGGTCAGGGGGTGGGATTAGCCGTGGCCCGCGAGATTGTCGACCAGTACGATGGCAAAATCGAAACCAGCGAAAGCTTGCTGGGTGGGGCCAGAATGGAAGTGATTTTTGGTCGACAGCAGCCCACTTCGGACGATAGTTAACCCGTTATGTGAAAAATGCGAGGATCTCGCAGCCGGGGGCCTGAGCTTCCGTTATAATCCGAGTCAGTAAGAGCCTGCGGAATAAAAAAATATGGATTATCACTTAACACTTAACTGGCCCGAATTTATCGAACGTTACTGGCAAAAGCGCCCGGTGGTTCTGAAACGCGGGTTCAGCAACTTTGTCGACCCTATCTCGCCTGACGAGCTGGCCGGTCTGGCCATGGAAAACGAAGTCGACAGCCGCCTGGTCAGCCACCAGGACGGGAAATGGCAGGTCAGCCACGGTCCTTTCGAAAGCTACGATCACCTCGGCGAAAGCAACTGGTCGCTGCTGGTACAGGCGGTCAACCACTGGCACGAGCCAACTGCCGCGCTAATGCGCCCGTTCCGCGCCCTGCCCGACTGGCGAATGGACGATCTGATGATCTCCTTCTCTGTACCGGGCGGCGGCGTGGGTCCGCATCTGGACCAGTACGACGTGTTTATCATTCAGGGTACGGGCCGCCGCCGCTGGCGCGTGGGCGAAAAAGTGCCAATGAAACAGCACTGCCCGCACCCGGATCTGCTTCAGGTGGATCCGTTCGAAGGAATTATCGACGAAGAGCTGGAGCCGGGCGATATCCTCTACATTCCGCCGGGATTCCCTCACGAAGGTTACTCCCTGGAGAACTCGCTGAACTACTCCGTTGGATTCCGCGCGCCGAGCGGCCGCGAGATGATCAGCGGCTTTGCCGACTATGTTCTGCAGCGCGAGCTGGGCAGCTATCGCTACAGCGATCCGGATGTACCTGCGCGAGAGCATCCGGCAGATATCGTGCCAGAAGAGCTGGATAAACTGCGCGGCATGATGCTGGATCTGATCAACGAGCCGGAACACTTTAAACAATGGTTTGGCGAGTTTATCAGCCAGTCCCGCCACGAGCTGGACGTTGCGCCACCGGAGCCGCCGTATCAGGCGGACGAGATTTACGATGCGCTCCAGCAAGGCGACAAGCTGGTACGTCTGGGCGGATTGCGCGTGCTGCGCATCGGTGAAGAGGTGTTCGTCAACGGCGAGAAGCTGGACTCTCCGCACCGACCGGCGCTGGAAGCCATTGCCAGCCATCTGGTGTTGACTGCCGACACCTTTGGCGATGCGCTGGAAGATCCGTCCTTCCTCGCGATGCTGGCCGCGCTGGTCAACAGCGGGTACTGGTTCTTTGAGGACTGAGTTATGATATGTGCCGGGTGGCGGCTAGGTATGAACCGGAAACATGGGTAACACTTTAGACCGGATACATGGGTAACAGTTATAACTGGCATAGAAGAGGAGACTCGCTATGCCCTGGACTGAGACCCGACCTATGCAACGCCTTGATTTTATCCGTGCCTGCCATGCAGGTACGGACTCATTCTCCGCTCTTTGCCGCCTTTTTGGCATCAGCCGTAAAACCGGCTATAAATGGCTTCAGCGTTTTGACCCCTCTGACCTGTCATCTCTCTCTGACCGATCGCGTGCACCACACTCCCACTCCCGGACGGTTCCTGATGATATTGCCGGACACCTGACTGCCCTGCGTCAAAAACACCCTGACTGGGGCCCTAAAAAACTGCGGATGTGGCTGCTCAATCATCACGTCGATTTTACCGTACCTGCTGCCAGCACTATCGGCGATATCCTCAAGCGTGAAGGCCTGGTTCCGGATAAAAAGCGAAAACGCAGAACACCGGGTAATCGGCAGCCTCTGACCATCATCAGTGAGAACAATCAGGTCTGGAGTGCTGATTTTAAAGGCAAGTTCAGGCTGCTGAGCCGGGAATACTGCCATCCCTTCACCCTGACCGACAATCACAGCCGGTATCTTCTGAGCTGCCGGGGAACGGACCGGGAGAGCGAGCCCTTCGTCAGGCAGTGCCTGACGGATGCGTTCCTGGAGTACGGTCTGCCGGAAGTCCTGAGAACGGATAATGGTCAGCCGTTCGCGGGAACAGGTATCGCCGGGTTAAGTCGCCTTGCAGTCTGGCTGATAAAGCTGGGCATCAGACCGGAACGTATCAGAAAGGGGCATCCGGAAGAAAACGGCCGTCATGAGCGAATGCACCGCTCGCTGAAAAGTGCAGTGAAACAGGGCAACACCTTCATGACGATGGAAGAACAACAGCGGTGGTTCAGTGACTACCGGGAAGAGTTTAACTACGAAAGGCCGCATGAAGCCCTGGCGGGTGCAACGCCCGGAACGGTGTGGAAGCCTTCAGGCCGTCACTGGGATGGCAGGGTTCCTGAATATGCTTATCCGGAAGGAGGTACGGTCTACAGGGTGAAATCAAGGGGGACACTCTATATGGGGAAAAAGGGGACGGTGTTCCTGAGTGAAGCGCTGACTGATGAGTACATCATGCTGGAAGAACAAGATGATGGCCTTGAGGCCATCATCTTTAACGGAATAACGCTTGCGTACTATGACCGAAAAACCCAGAGTGTGCTCCGGATAGACTAAAAAGTGTTACCTATGTTCCCGGTCTGATCTGTCACCTTTGTATCCGGTCATACCCTTCGCTTACCGGGCCTACGATCCGAATGTAGGCCGGGTAAGGCGTAGCCGCCACCCGGCTTTTCACTTCCGCTCACCCGCCGCAAAATCCTCGATCTCTCCCGCCCAATCCACCGGATACAACCCTTCAGCCACATCGCGATGAAACGTTG
Source organism: Enterobacter sp. MG-EB028 (assembly GCF_056673305.1). Classification (NCBI taxonomy): domain Bacteria; kingdom Pseudomonadati; phylum Pseudomonadota; class Gammaproteobacteria; order Enterobacterales; family Enterobacteriaceae; genus Enterobacter; species Enterobacter sp. MG-EB028. The sequence continues at coordinate 1,928,429 of NZ_CP195079.1, read as the reverse complement.
AAAAAGGCCAGTCAATAACCTTACTGACATAGCCATGCTTCACCGGATTGATGTAGACGTAATCCATATGTCGCAGGTAATCCTTTTCATTGCGAATGGTGTGCTCCCAGAAACGCGGCTGCCATACGTGGCGCATGTCGATGTTGCGGCTAAACGTTTTTTTGATATCACGCCAGCGTGCCGAAAAGTCGCTATCTCCTTCCGGTAAGGTCCAGATACAGTGCATATGCTCAGGCAGAATAACCCATGCGTTGATTGTGAACGGCTTTGCACGTTTAACCAAAGAGGTGGCAGCGCGCAGACTGTCGATATAACGGGTAAGCAAATCGCTCTGGCGGTTTTGCAAGTTGACGGTGAAAAACCATGTACCGCCGGGGATATAGTGGCGACGATAGTTTGACATGGGCACTCCTTGCCTCATTGTCGGGTGGCGGCTTCGCCTTACCCGACCTACGATCCGAATGTAGGCCCGGTAAGCGTAGCGCCACCGGGCGTTTTTTAGCCTTTAGCAGTAAGTTCCGCTATCCGCACTATCACCTTCACTGCTTTTTCCATCCCTTCCAGAGTCACAAACTCATGCTTGCCGTGGTAGTTATAGCCACCGGTAAACAGGTTCGGGCACGGCAGTCCCATAAACGACAGCTGAGAACCGTCGGTGCCGCCGCGAATCGGCTTCAGCTGCGGTTCAATATCACAGTCGCGCATCGCCTGCTGGGCGATATCAAGAATGTGCGGATGGGCCATCACCTTCTCGCGCATATTGTAATAGCTATCTTCGATAATGAGCTCAATATAGCAATCAGGGTGTAATCCTTTACCAACCTTCTTAGCGATCTCCATCATCTTGCGCTTGCGGGCTTCAAAGGCTTTGCGGTCGAAATCGCGGATGATGTAGTGCATCTGCGCGCTGTCCACGGTGCCTTTGATGCTGGTGAGGTGATAAAAACCCTCGTAACCTTCGGTCTGTTCAGGGCTCTCTTCCGCCGGGACTTCCGCATGAATACGCGACGCCAGCGACAGGGCGTTCACCATGACGCCTTTCGCCGAACCGGGGTGAACGTTGTTACCGACAATTTTGATCGTAACGGACGCGGCATTGAAGTTTTCATACTCCAGTTCACCGACGCCGCCGCCGTCAACGGTATAGGCCCACTGCGCGTTAAAGGCTTCCACGTCGAAGTGCTTCGCGCCTTTGCCGACCTCTTCGTCCGGCGTAAAGGCCACGCGGATATCTCCGTGCGGGATATTTTTCTCTTTCAGCACCGCCAGCGCGGTCATGATCTCCGCGATGCCCGCCTTGTCATCCGCTCCCAGCAGCGTTTTACCGTCGGTGGTGATCAGCGTCTGACCGAGCAGCTGGTGCAGCACCGGGAACATCACCGGAGACAGCACTTCGTCGCCAATACCCAGCGCAATATCGCCGCCGCGGTAGTTTTCCACGATCTGCGGGTTAACATGCTTACCGCTAAAATCCGGAGAGGTGTCGACATGGGAGATAAAGCCAATCGCCGGAATATCACCCGGCATATTCGCCGGCAGCGTTCCCATCACAGTGCCTTTTTCGCTTAACGTGACGTTGACCAGCCCCATGGCGTCAAGCTGCTCTTTAAGCAGGTTTAACAACTTCCACTGGCCTTCGGTGCTCGGCACCTGGCGGACACCCGGCTTAGATTGGGTATCCAGCGAAACATACTGTAAAAAACGCTCAAGTAATTTATCCATGCAGTCACCCTCACTTTTTGTGACAACATTATCAGTAAGCATCAAAACGCAAATATTGCGTCAGGTCACTTTTATCCCGCAAACGAGAACTTTTTACGTTTATATCTTTATACGTTAATAAATGTAGCTTATGAATCAGTGACAAGGATTGGCGATTACGGGGGATTGCCGTAGAATGTCCGCCCTCATTACGAGTCACCAAGGTGGTTACACACAAACCCCGCTTCAGTCTGCTGCCTGAGGCGTCTATATGGGACAGCGCAAAAATTGAATACACAATCCCGTTCTCGTTCACCGCTGGTGCAACTGGAACGAATTCGTAAAAGCTTTGATGGCAAAGACGTCATTTCCGACCTCAACCTGACCATCAATGATGGTGAGTTTCTTACGCTGCTTGGCCCTTCCGGCTGCGGCAAAACCACCGTACTGCGCCTTATCGCCGGGCTGGAAAGCGTTGATAATGGCCGCATCCATCTTGAGAACCAGGACATAACCCAGGTTCCTGCCGAAGATCGCCACGTCAATACCGTCTTTCAGAGCTATGCCCTGTTCCCGCACATGACCGTGTTTGAGAACGTGGCGTTTGGCCTGCGGATGCAAAAGACCCCGGCTAATGAGATTGAACCGCGCGTCACCGACGCCCTGCGCATGGTACAGCTGGAAGCGTTTGCCCAGCGTAAGCCCCACCAGCTCTCCGGCGGTCAGCAGCAGCGCGTGGCGATTGCCCGCGCCGTGGTCAATAAACCGCGCCTGCTTCTGCTGGATGAATCCCTCTCCGCGCTGGACTACAAGCTGCGCAAGCAGATGCAGAACGAGCTGAAAGCGCTACAGCGCAAGCTTGGCATCACCTTTGTCTTCGTCACCCACGACCAGGAAGAGGCACTGACCATGTCAGACCGTATTGTGGTGATGCGCGACGGCAAGATTGAACAGGACGGTACGCCGCGCGAAATCTACGAAGAGCCGAAAAACCTGTTTGTCGCCAGCTTCATTGGCGAAATCAATATCTTTAACGCCACGGTGATTGAGCGTCTGGGCGACAAGCGCGTGCGCGCCAGCGTTGAAGGACGCGAGTGCAATATCACGGTGAATTTCCCCGTCGAAAAGGGACAAAAGCTCAACGTTCTGCTGCGCCCGGAAGATCTGCGCGTCGATGAAATTCACGGCAATACCGAGGCCGAAGGGTTAATCGGCTATATCCGCGAGCGCAACTACAAAGGGATGACGCTGGAATCTGTCGTCGAGCTGGAGAACGGCAAAATGGTAATGGTCAGCGAATTCTTTAACGAGGACGATCCTGACTTCGACCACTCTCTCGACCAGAAAATGGTTATCAACTGGGTAGAAAGCTGGGAGGTTGTGCTGGCCGATGAAGAACACAAGTAAGTTCCAGAAGGTGGTGATTGCCACTATCGTCGGGTGGCTTGTGCTGTTTGTCTTTTTACCCAACCTGATGATCGTTGCCACCAGCTTCCTGACCCGGGACGATACAAACTTCGTTTCGCTGGTCTTTACGCTGGACAACTACGCGCGCCTGCTCGATCCGCTCTATTTCGACGTGCTGCTGCACTCGCTTAATATGGCGCTGATCGCCACCGTCGCCTGCCTGCTGCTGGGGTACCCTTTCGCATGGTTCCTGGCCAGGCTGCCACAAAAGGTGCGCCCGCTGCTGCTGTTTCTGCTGATTGTGCCGTTCTGGACTAACTCGCTGATTCGCATCTACGGGCTGAAAATCTTCCTCAGCACCAAAGGCTACCTCAATGAATTTCTGCTGTGGCTGGGGGTGATTGATACGCCGATACGCATCATGTTTACCCCGAGCGCGGTGATCGTTGGTCTGGTCTATATCCTGCTGCCGTTTATGGTGATGCCGCTCTACTCCAGCATCGAGAAGCTTGATAAACCGCTGCTGGAGGCGGCAAAAGACCTGGGGGCTAACAAGCTTCAGACCTTCATCCGCATTATTATTCCGCTGACCATGCCCGGCATTATTGCCGGCTGTCTGCTGGTAATGCTTCCGGCGATGGGCCTGTTCTACGTGTCCGACCTGATGGGCGGAGCGAAAAACCTGCTGATCGGTAACGTGATTAAGAGTCAGTTCCTGAACATCCGCGACTGGCCGTTCGGTTCCGCGACAAGCATTACGCTGACGGTAGTGATGGGGCTGATGCTGCTGGTCTACTGGCGCGCCTCGCGCCTGCTGAATAAAAGGGTGGAACTCGAATGATCGGTCGACTGCTTCGCGGCGGTTTTATGACCGCCATCTACGCCTATCTTTATATCCCGATTATCATTTTAATCGTGAACTCTTTTAACAGCTCGCGGTTCGGGATTAACTGGCAGGGATTTACCACCAGCTGGTACAGCCTGCTGATGAACAACGACAGCCTGCTGCAGGCAGCCCAGCACTCGCTGACGATGGCGATCGTCTCCGCCACCTTCGCCACGCTGATTGGCTCCCTCACCGCCGTGGCGCTGTACCGCTATCGCTTTCGCGGCAAGCCGTTCGTCAGCGGCATGCTGTTTGTGGTGATGATGTCGCCGGACATCGTGATGGCGATTTCGCTGCTGGTGCTGTTTATGCTGCTGGGCGTACAGCTTGGCTTCTGGTCGCTGCTGTTTTCCCATATCACCTTCTGCCTGCCGTTTGTGGTGGTGACTGTTTTCGCGCGCCTGAAAGGGTTCGACGTGCGCATGCTGGAGGCGGCGAAGGATCTGGGCGCCAGCGAAATGACCATCCTGCGCAAAATCATCCTGCCGCTGGCGATGCCCGCCGTGGCGGCCGGATGGCTGCTCAGCTTTACGCTGTCGATGGATGACGTGGTGGTCTCCTCCTTCGTGACCGGGCCGAGCTATGAAATTCTGCCGTTGAAGATCTATTCGATGGTCAAAGTCGGCGTCTCGCCAGAGGTGAATGCGCTGGCGACCATTCTGTTGGTGTTTTCGCTGGTTCTGGTGATAGCCAGCCAGGTTATTGCTCGTGATAAAACAAAATCTCAGGGGACAATGAAATGAAAAAAATGCTCGCCGCTGCGGCGCTGGTGCTTGGCATGGGAGCGGCGCACGCTGATGACAGCAAAACGCTCTACTTCTACAACTGGACCGAGTATGTGCCGCCAGGCCTGCTGGAGCAGTTCACCAAAGAGACTGGCATTAAGGTTATCTACTCGACCTACGAGTCGAATGAAACCATGTATGCCAAGCTGAAAACCTATAAAGACGGTGCATACGATCTGGTCGTTCCCTCCACCTACTTTGTCGACAAAATGCGCAAAGAGGGGATGATCCAGAAGATCGATAAAACGAAGCTAACCCATTTTTCAAACCTCGATCCGGAGATGCTCAACAAGCCGTTCGACCCGAATAACGACTACTCCATTCCGTACATCTGGGGCGCAACGGCGATTGGCGTTAACAGCGAGGCCATCGATCCGAAAACGGTCACCGGCTGGGCCGACCTGTGGAAACCGGAATACAAAGGCAGCCTGTTGTTAACCGACGATGCGCGCGAAGTATTCCAGATCGCGCTGCGTAAACTCGGCTTTTCCGGTAATACCACCGATCCGAAAGAGATCGATGCGGCTTACAACGAGCTGAAAAAGCTGATGCCTAACGTGGCGGCATTCAACTCAGATAACCCGGCAAACCCGTATATGGAAGGCGAAGTGAACCTGGGAATGGTATGGAACGGCTCTGCGTATGTTGCCCGCCAGGCCGGTACGCCGCTGGAGGTGGTCTGGCCGAAGGAAGGCGGCATCTTCTGGATGGATAGCCTCGCGATCCCGGCCAACGCGAAAAACGTGGACGGCGCGCTGAAGTTGATCAACTTCCTGCTGCGCCCGGACGTGGCGAAACAGGTTGCCGAGACGATTGGCTACCCGACGCCAAACCTGGCCGCCCGCAAGCTGCTGAAGCCTGACGTGGCTAACGATAAGTCACTCTATCCGGATGCCGAAACCATCAGCAAAGGCGAATGGCAGAATGACGTTGGCGACGCGAGCCGCCTTTACGAAGAGTATTATCAGAAGTTAAAAGCAGGTCGTTAATGCAATACATAACGGGCGACGCAGCGTCGCCCGTTACTCTTACAGCCCCTTCAGAAGCTTATCCACAAAGGCCGGCACGACTTCACTCGCCAGGCCGTATTGCTTCTCTTCAAACTCGCTGCCCACCTGGCTTGGCTCCAGATTGAGCTCGACCGTATGCGCCCCGTGCAGTCGCGCTTCGTGAACAAACCCCGCCGCCGGGTAAACGTGACCCGATGTGCCAATAGCAATAAACACGTCCGCCATCGCCAGCGCGCTGTAGATCTCATCCATCCCCAGCGGCATTTCGCCAAACCAGACCACGTGCGGACGCAGGCGCGACGGGAACTGGCAGCAGTGGCATTTGTCTTCCGGCAGCACGTCCTCTTTCCAGTCCAGCACCTGACCGCTCCAGGCGCAGCGAACCTTGAGCAGCTCACCGTGCATGTGGATGATGTTCTTGTTGCCGGCCCGCTCGTGCAGGTTATCGATATTCTGCGTCACCAGCAGAAAACGATCCCCCAGCGCCTCTTCCAGCTTCGCCAGCGCCAGATGCGCCGCGTTCGGCGCAATCTCAGGCTGCTGAAGCTGCCGGCGGCGAGCGTTGTAAAACGCCTGCACGAGATCCGGGTCGCGGGCAAAGCCTTCCGGCGTCGCCACGTCCTCGACACGGTGCTCTTCCCACAGCCCGTCCGCTGCACGGAAGGTCTGAATTCCTGACTCGGCGGAGATCCCCGCGCCGGTCAGCACCACCACTCTGGGTTTATCCATCGCTTCTGGCATTATTCTGTCTCTGAAAAAGATCCGCTGGCGCAAGCGCTCTCGTAAGCGGCGTTTGTTTTTGCGAAAACGGCTGAGTCGACCCTGGCGACGCGACAGCATAAAGACCTCGTAAACTAATCGGTGAGATGAAGGAATGCGGCTCCGCGCATGCCTCCTGCGTCCCCGTGGCGCGCACGTTCAATACGCGGCACGCGGGCGACCGGCAATAAATGTCGGGGCAGACGCCCGGACAACCTTTCCGTAATCGCGGTAAAGTTTGATAGCCCTCCCCCGATCACTAGCAGATCCGGGTCGACGATGGTGAGAATATTTCCCAGACACACCGCCAGCAGATCCAGATAGCGCTCGACGTGTTCACGCGCCTGCGCATCCCCCTGCTCCCACAGGGTAATGATTTGAGGGGCCTCAAGTTTCTGATGATAGAAGTGTTCGTAAAGCCATGCAAACCCGCGGCCGGAGAGGTAGTTCTCAATACAGCCGTGCTGGCCGCAGCCGCAGCGGGTCAGCGGAAAATCGCGCCCCACCACCTCCAGCGCATCCACCGGCAGGCGGATATGACCAAATTCCCCGGTGATGTAGCTGCGCCCGGTAATCGGCTTACCGTTGATGACAATCCCCCCGCCGACGCCGGTACCGAGGATCAGCCCCATCACCAGCGGATATTGACGGAACTCATCGTCCCAGGCTTCAGAGAGGGCAAAGCAGTTGGCATCGTTGTCTAAACGCACGTCGCGTTCAAGGAGGGCTGAAAGATCGGCGCGCAGCGGTTTACCGCTGGCGGCAGGCACGTTGGCGGCATACAGCGTGCCGTCATCGGTTTCGGGCATCCCCGGGATCCCGATACCGACGCTACCTTTCACGCCAAAGCGTTCATCCGCCTGCGCAACCAGCGCGGCAATGGCGGTTAAAAATTCATCGTAGCTTTCGCGCGGGGTGGGAACGCGGGTTTCCCACTGCAGTTTGAGGTTTTTATCAAACACGCCGAGCGCAATCTTGGTGCCGCCAATATCAAATCCATAATACATAGTGCATTCCTCTTTCTGACATAGCGGCCTCAGGACCGCTACACCATGACGTAATTACTGGCCACTTAATACCCTCGCCGGATCGATTCGGCTTGCGCGACGCGCCGGATACCAGCTTGCCAGCAGACTCAGTAAAAGTGCTGTAAGCAGCACATAAAAAACGTCCAGCCAGTGCAGTTCAGACGGCAGGAAGTCAATAAAATAGATGTCACCGGACAGGAACTGGTGGCCGATTAGCTTTTCAATTCCGTTGATAATCGGCGTCAGCTGCAGGGAAACCACCACGCCAATCACCACGCCGCACAGGCTGCCGAACAGCCCCGCCAGCAAACCATACCAGACGAAGATGGCGCGAATAAGACCGTCTTTTGCCCCGAGGGTACGCAGCACGGCGATGTCGCCGCTCTTGTCCTTAACCGCCATCACCAGCGTCGAGACGATATTAAAGCACGCCACGCCAATCACCAGCACCATCGCCAGATACATAATCGCGCGGATCATCTGGATATCACGGTACATATACCCGTAAGTACCGATCCAGCTTTTGATATAGACATAGTTATTGGTGACGCTGCCGGCATCGCGCACCAGTTTGTTGGCGTTAAAGACGTCGTTCACCTTAATGGCAATGCCCGTCACGCTGTCACCCATGTCGAGATACTGGCGCGCATCTTCCAGCGGCACCATCGCAAAGCTATGGTCAAGCTGGCCGCTCAGCTGGAGAATACCGGTGACGTGCAGGCGCACGCGCTTGGGCTGCTGCAGTTTGTGGTCAGCGCTGGCGTTGGGGATCATGATTGACACCCAGTCGCCCTGCTTCACCTTCAGGGCATCGGCAACGCCTTTGCCCATGATGATCTGCTGCTCGCCGGCCTTAAAGTTCGCCCACGCGCCGTTCTGCACATAGTTCGGCAGCGCGCTCAGTCGCGCTTCCTGGGCGGGGTTGACCCCTTTCACCTGGATGGCGCGCAGGTTTACCCCGCTCTCTACCAGCCCGGTAAAGTTAATGTAGGGCGCGGCCGCCGCAATGCCGGGCACTTTTTCCACTTTAGTCAGGGCGTCGCTCCAGTTGGCCCACGGCTGGTTAACCGGCTCGATTTCCCCGTGCGGCACCACCGCCAGAATGCGGTTATTCAGCTCCCGCTCAAAGCCGTTCATGGCGCTTAAGCCCACAATCAGCACCGCCACGCCCAGCGCAATACCGATGGTCGAAATGACGGAGATGAGCGACACCATGCCGCCGCGACGGCGGCCGCGGCTAAAGCGTAACCCGATAAGTAACGATAACGGTGACGCCATTACTCCGCCCCCATCAGGGTTAGTTCCGCGTTCAGATGACCGTCGCGCATCTCAAGCTGGCGCCCCATGCGTTTTGCCAGCTGCAGATCGTGGGTCACCACCAGAAACGCAGTCCCCTGCGAGGCGTTCAGCTCGCCGAGAAGCTGGAAAATACTGTCCGCATTGCGCGCGTCCAGGTTACCGGTCGGTTCATCCGCCAGCACCAGGCGCGGATTATTGACCAGCGCGCGGGCAATCGCCACGCGCTGGCGCTCGCCGCCGGAAAGCTCTGACGGACGATGGTTACCGCGATGCCCCAGCCCTACCGCTTTCAGCATGTCGCTGGCGCGGGCATTAATTTCTGCCGGTTTCTTTTTGCCAATCAGCAGCGGCATCGCCACGTTTTCCAGCGCCGTGAAATCCGGCAGCAGGTGGTGGAACTGGTAGATGAAGCCCAGCTCGCGGTTACGCAGCTCGGCCTTCGCTGCAGAGGACATTTTGCTCATCGGCTGGCCGGAAAAGATCACGTCGCCGCTGGTTGGCGTATCGAGCCCGCCCAGCAGGTGCAGCAGCGTACTTTTGCCCGAGCCGGAGCTGCCGACAATCGCCATCATCTCGCCCTCACCCACGCTAAAGCTCACATTGTGCAGCACGTCGGTCTGCACAGTGCCTTCCTGATAGCGTTTGGACAGGTTGTCGCATTGCAACAGGATCTTATTCATAACGTAAAGCCTCAGCGGGTTGGGTGGCGGCAGCGCGCCAGGAAGGATAAAGCGTAGAAAGCAGCGCAATGGCCATCGCGGCCAGCGCAATCCCGACCACCTGCAGCGGCTCGATAGCCACCGGCAGCGCCGCGCCGTCAAGCAGCGCGCCGATGATCGGCATTAAGTTATTAAGCTGGCTGGCAAGCAGTGCCCCCAGCACGGCGCCGAGCAGCGCGCCGATGATACCGGCACTGGCCCCCTGCACCATAAACACCGCCATGATCTGGCGCGGCGTGAGCCCCTGAGTTTGCAGAATGGCGACTTCGCCCTGCTTCTCCATCACCATCAGGCCCAGCGAGGTGATAATGTTAAATGCAGCCACGGCGACGATCAGGCTCAGCAGCAGCCCCATCATGTTTTTTTCCATTCGCACGGCCTGGAACAGTTCGCCTTTACGCTCGCGCCAGTCCTGCCATTTGGTGCCGTCCGGCAGTTTCTGCTGGCTGAGGGTATCGACCTTCAGCGGCTGATCGAGCCACAGGCGCCAGCCGGTGATGTTTCCCGCCGGGTAACGCATCAGACGTGACGCGTCCTGGATATTCACCAGCATCTGATAGCCGTCAACTTCGCTGTTGGCGGCAAAGGTGCCGACCACGTTAAACAGGCGCTGGCTTGGCAAACGTCCCATCGGCGTAAACTGGCTTGCGGACGGCACCATCACGCGCAGCTGGTCGCCACGGTTGACGCCAAGCTGTCCGGCAAGCTGCTCACCCAGAATCACGTTGTACTTTCCGGCTTCCAGATCGGTCTGCTTGACGTTAACCAGGAACGGCGTCAGCGGGTCTTTTTGCACCGGGTCAATTCCCAGCATCACGCCGACCGCCACGCTGCGGGTACTTTGCAGCACCACGTCGCCCGTTGTGAGCGGCGCAACGCGCGTGACGCCCTGTAGCTTCGCCGCGCTTTCCGGCAGCTGTTGCGGGTTCACCGAACCGTTGGTGGAGGAGAGAACGGCCTGCGGCATCAGCCCCAGGATGTTGTTTTGCAGCTCGCGCTCGAAGCCATTCATAACGGAAAGTACCGTCACCAGTGCCATCACGCCAAGCGTAATGCCAATAGTCGAAAGCCAGGAGACAAAGCGACCGAAGCGGTCCGCGGCGCGCCCACGCATGTAACGTAAGCCTATGAAGAGTGCGACAGGTTGATACATGAAGTCCGTCTGTTTGCTGATAGCAGACCCACGAGTATATAAGCGAATCCGTTAAGGGTAAATGACTGAAACCGTAAGCTTTGGTAATCATTTTTCTGAAAAATTCAGATAAATCAGAGTGCTATTGTCTGAATCGTCACCATACAGCCTCCACCTTTTCCGAAAAACCACCTGATACAGACTGTTACCCGTTACATCCCGGCTTCGTTTAACAACAATTGCTCGTTCGTTTATGGCAATAAGGTAGTCGCGAACAATGAAGCAAAAAGCATTATGGATTAACCAGATAAAAGGGCTCTGTATCTGCCTGGTGGTTATCTATCATTCGGTCATCACCTTTTACCCGCATCTGAGCGGGCTGCAACACCCGCTCTCCGCTCTTCTCGCCAAATGCTGGGTCTATTTTAACCTCTATCTCGCCCCGTTCCGTATGCCGGTCTTCTTCTTTATCTCCGGCTATCTGATCCGTCGTTATATTGATGAGGTAGACTGGCGCACCAGCCTCGACAAGCGGATCTGGAGCATTGTCTGGGTTCTGGCGCTGTGGGGCGTCCTGCAATGGCAAGCGCTGACCCACCTGAATGCCTGGCTGGCGCCTGACCGCGAGCTTGCCACCTCGTCGAATGCGGCCTACGCCGACTCGTTCTCAGGCTTTGTGCTGGGGATGGTCACCGCCAGCACCAGCCTGTGGTATCTGTATGCTCTGGTGGTCTACTTCACGCTGTGTAAACTGCTGAGCCGCTGGAAGCTGCCGGTACTCGGACTGCTGGCGCTGGCGAGCATCGCGATCAACTTCCTGCCTCTGCCGTGGTGGGGAATGAACAGCGTGGTACGCAACATGATCTACTACAGCATGGGGGCGTGGTATGGCGCGGAGCTGATGACGTGGATGAAAAGCTTCAACCTGCGCCGCACCTGGCTGGCAACTGGCGCTTTCGCGGCCGTCTCCGTGGTGCTGTGGTTTGCAAACGTTCCTCTCCTGCTTTCCCTGCTGTCGATTGTGTTGATCATGAAGCTGTTCTATAGCTTCGAGCAGCGCTATGCCGTGCATCCTAACAACCTGCTGAACGTGATTGGCTCAAACACCATTGCGATCTATACCACCCACCGCATATTAATAGAGGCCTTCAGCCTGATCCTGATTGGCGAGATGAATGCCGCCCTGTGGCCGATCTGGGCAGAACTGTGCTTAATACTGGTCTACCCGTTTGCCAGCCTGCTTATCTGTACCCTTGCCGGGCTCGGGGTGCGTAAAATCTCCACCGCGCTGTTCGGGGACGTTTTCTTCTCTCCTCCGTCTACGCGGAGCCTGTCACCTGCCACCCGTTAATGCCCCTCCGCCCCCGTTTTGGGGGCGTTTAGCCCTGCCGTGCGGTTACGATTTGCTTATGTAAAACGATCGAGGATAATAAAGACATTGCGTATCAGTGATATGCCCCAATACTGTTGGTATATCCATAAGAGACTCTGACATAGCCATGCCTGAACACTATCGTTATTCCTTGCCCGTCAAAGCGGGCGACCAGCGTCAGCTGGGTGAACTCACGGGCGCGGCGTGCGCCACGCTGGTGGCAGAAATCGCCGAGCGGCACCCTGGCCCGGTGGTACTGGTTGCCCCGGATATGCAAAACGCCCTGCGCCTGCACGACGAAATCCGCCAGTTCACCGATAGCCTGGTGTTCAGCCTGGCCGACTGGGAAACGCTGCCTTATGACAGCTTCTCTCCGCATCAGGAGATCATCTCCTCGCGCCTGTCGACCCTGTATCAACTCCCGACTATGCAGCGCGGCGTGCTGATTGTGCCGGTCAATACCCTGATGCAACGCGTCTGCCCGCACAGCTATCTGCACGGTCACGCGCTGGTGATGAAAAAAGGCCAGCGCCTGTCTCGCGACACCCTGCGCGACCAGCTTGACGGTGCCGGCTATCGCCATGTCGATCAGGTCATGGAACACGGGGAATACGCGACCCGCGGCGCGTTGCTCGACCTTTACCCGATGGGCAGCGACCAGCCGTATCGTCTGGATTTCTTTGATGATGAAATCGACAGCCTGCGCGTGTTCGATGCCGACACCCAGCGCACGCTGGAGGAAGTGGAGTCTATCAATTTACTGCCCGCGCATGAGTTCCCGACGGACAAAACCGCCATCGAACTGTTCCGCAGCCAGTGGCGCGACAGGTTCGACGTGAAGCGTGATGCAGAACATATCTATCAGCAGGTCAGCAAAGGCACGCTCCCGGCCGGGATCGAATACTGGCAGCCGCTGTTCTTCAACGAGCCGCTGCCTGCCCTGTTCAGCTATTTCCCGGCGAATACGCTGATTGTAAACACCGGCGATATCGACGCCAGCGCCAGCCGCTTTGAAAGCGAAACCCGCGCGCGCTTCGAAAACCGGGGCGTTGACCCGATGCGTCCGCTCCTGCCGCCGGAAGCGCTGTGGCTGCGCACCGACGAGCTTAACGCCGAGCTGAAGCGCTGGCCGCGCATGCAGCTCAAAACCGACTCGCTCGCCGATAAAGCCGCCAATACGAACCTCGCCTTCCGGACGCTGCCGGACCTGGCCGTTCAGGCGCAGCAGAAATCGCCGCTGGATAATCTGCGCAAGTTCCTGGAGTCCTTTACCGGCCCGGTCGTGTTTTCCGTTGAGAGTGAAGGCCGCCGCGAAGCGCTCGGTGAGCTGCTGGGACGCATCAAAGTTGCGCCGAAGCGCATTCTGCGGTTAAGCGAAGCGACCGGGAATGGTCGTTACCTGATGATTGGCGCCGCCGAGCACGGGTTCATTGACACGCTCAAAAACCTGGCGCTGATTTGCGAAAGCGACCTGCTAGGCGAGCGCGTCGCGCGCCGTCGGCAGGACAGTCGTCGGACCATCAACCCGGACACGCTGATCCGTAACCTGGCCGAGCTGCATCCGGGCCAGCCGATTGTTCACCTGGAGCACGGCGTCGGACGCTATCAGGGGATGACCACGCTGGAAGCGGGCGGTATCAAAGGTGAGTACCTGATGCTGACCTACGCCAACGACGCCAAACTCTATGTGCCTGTTTCGTCCCTGCACCTTATCAGCCGCTACGCGGGCGGTGCGGAGGAGAACGCGCCGCTGCACAAGCTGGGCGGAGATGCCTGGGCGCGTGCGCGCCAGAAGGCAGCGGAGAAAGTGCGCGACGTGGCGGCCGAGCTGCTGGATATCTACGCCCAGCGCGCGGCCAAAGAGGGCTTCGCCTTTAAGCACGACAAAGAACAGTACCAGCTGTTCTGCGACAGCTTCCCGTTTGAAACCACGCCGGATCAGGCCCAGGCCATTAATGCCGTGCTGAGCGACATGTGCCAGCCGCTGGCAATGGACCGCTTAGTCTGCGGCGACGTCGGCTTCGGCAAAACCGAAGTGGCGATGCGCGCCGCCTTCCTTGCGGTGGAAAACAACAAGCAGGTGGCAGTGCTGGTGCCGACCACCCTGCTCGCCCAGCAGCACTTCGACAACTTCCGGGACCGTTTCGCCAACTGGCCGGTACGTATAGAGATGCTGTCGCGTTTTCGCAGCACTAAAGAGCAAACACAGATCCTGGAGCAGGCAAGCGAAGGCAAAATCGACATTCTGATCGGCACCCACAAGCTGCTGCAAAGCGACGTGAAGTGGAAAGATCTGGGGCTGCTGATCGTCGACGAGGAGCACCGCTTCGGGGTGCGTCATAAAGAGCGCATCAAAGCGATGCGCGCGGACGTCGACATCCTGACCCTGACCGCAACGCCGATCCCGCGCACGCTGAACATGGCGATGAGCGGCATGCGCGATCTGTCGATTATCGCCACGCCGCCGGCGCGCCGTCTGGCGGTAAAAACCTTTGTCCGCGAGTATGACAATCTGGTGGTGCGTGAGGCGATCCTGCGTGAAGTGCTGCGCGGCGGCCAGGTGTATTACCTGTATAACGACGTCGAAAATATCCAGAAAGCCGCCGACAGGCTGGCGGAACTGGTACCGGAGGCGCGCGTTGCCATCGGGCACGGGCAGATGCGCGAACGCGAGCTGGAACGGGTGATGAACGACTTCCACCACCAGCGCTTTAACGTGCTGGTGTGTACCACCATCATTGAGACCGGGATCGACATTCCGACCGCGAACACGATTATTATCGAACGCGCGGATCACTTTGGTCTGGCCCAGCTTCACCAGCTGCGCGGCCGCGTCGGGCGTTCGCACCATCAGGCCTACGCGTGGCTGTTGACACCGCATCCGAAAGCGATGACCACCGACGCGCAAAAGCGCCTGGAAGCCATCGCCTCGCTGGAAGATCTCGGCGCAGGCTTCGCGCTGGCCACGCACGATCTTGAGATCCGCGGTGCCGGCGAACTGCTGGGTGAAGATCAGAGCGGCTCCATGGAGACCATCGGCTTCTCGCTCTATATGGAGCTGCTGGAAAACGCGGTCGATGCCCTGAAGGCCGGACGTGAACCGTCTCTGGAAGATTTGACCAGCCAGCAGACCGAGGTTGAACTCCGCATGCCTTCCCTGCTGCCGGACGATTTCATTCCGGATGTGAATACCCGGCTGTCGTTCTACAAGCGTATCGCCAGTGCGAAAAATGAGAACGAGCTGGAAGAGATTAAGGTGGAGCTGATTGACCGCTTCGGCCTGCTGCCAGATGCGGCGAGAAACCTGCTGGATATCGCGCGCCTGCGCCAGCAGGCGCAGAAGCTGGGCATTCGCAAACTTGAAGGCAACGAAAAAGGCGGCGTAATTGAATTTGCCGAGAAGAATCACGTCAACCCGATGTGGCTGATCGGTCTGCTGCAAAAACAGCCGCAGCATTTCCGTCTGGATGGTCCAACCCGTCTGAAATTTACCCAGGAGCTGACGGAGCGCAAAACCCGCATGGACTGGGTGCGTAACTTTATGCGTCAGTTGGAAGAGAACGCCGTCGCATAACTCGCCCTTCCCCCCGTCAGTGCAGTGCTGCCGGGGGGACAATTTACAAATTCTTTGCACTTCATCCGATCTTCCCGACACACCCATTCGCCATAATTATCATTAACTTCTTATAAAACAATAACCTTATCGTTTGCATGGATTATGGTGATGATGACCTCTTCGCGTTTTACCCGCTGGATAACCCTGTTTGCGCTGGCGGCCACCGTCGCGGTTGCGCTTCCTGCGCGCGCAAACACCTGGCCCCTTCCCCCGCCCGGCAGCAAGGTGGTGGGTGAGAACCGCTTTCATGTGGTTGAAAACAATGGCGGTTCACTGGAAGCGATAGCCAAAAAATATAACGTCGGTTTTCTGGCCCTGCTGCAGGCGAACCCCGGCGTCGACCCGTACGTCCCGCGCGCGGGCAGCGTGCTGACCATCCCGTTACAGACTATCCTGCCGGATGCCCCGCGCGAAGGGATCGTGATCAACCTGGCGGAGCTGCGTCTGTACTATTACCCGCCGGGTAAAAATGAGGTTACCGTCTATCCTATCGGTATTGGTCAGCTGGGCGGCGATACGCTGACGCCGACGATGGTCACGACCGTCTCGGATAAACGCGCCAACCCAACCTGGACGCCGACGGCCAACATTCGCGCCCGGTATAAGGCCCAGGGCATCGATCTTCCTGCCGTGGTGCCGGCAGGCCCGGATAACCCGATGGGTCACCACGCGATCCGCCTTGCCGCGTACGGCGGCGTTTACCTGCTGCACGGGACGAACGCGGATTTTGGCATCGGCATGCGCGTCAGCTCCGGCTGTATTCGTCTGCGCGATAACGATATCAAAACGCTTTTTAACGTCGTTACGCCGGGAACGAAGGTGAATATTATCAATACGCCGATTAAGGTCTCTGAAGAGCCAGGCGGCGTGCGGCTGGTTGAGATTCACCAGCCGCTTTCAAAAAATATCGGCGACGATCCGCAGACGTTACCCATTAACCTGAATGCCGCGATGGTGAGCTTCAAAACGAATGCGAATACCGATAGTCTGGTGATGGAGCGCGCGATGGAGGCACGGTCAGGCATGCCGACCGATGTCACCCGGCATCACGATGTCGTCCCGCAGCCGATGTAAATCAGAAATAAAAAACGCCCTGCTGAGCAGGGCGTTTTTTATTGCAGTGGCATAAATGAGGGTTTATGCCCGGCTTATTTGTAGATTACAGCGGTGCCGTGCAGGGTGTTAGGGCCGGTCACAGAGGTGATGCGGTAAGATTTTGCACCCATTGCTTCCGCTTTTTGCGCCAGCTGATCTTCCAGTGAGCCCAGGTTAGTCCCGGCAGACGCAGAGATCGTCCCGACTTTATGCTGATCGGCTGGAGTGGATTGTACCTGTACAGCAGCAAAGCTTGCGAAAGAGAGTGAACTCAGGACAGCAGCAGCGATGAGGGTTTTTACGTTTTTCATAATGTTTACCTTTGGCAGATGAATTTAGAGGTCGTTATCTATTAAGTTAACGATCGATAGGTAAATCATAAGTGTGATCCAGCTCACGCGTCAACATATTTTTATAACGAGCATTAATTAAATTTTAAAGTCGTTATTTTTCATACATATATGATTAATTTATTTTTAAGCATTCTGCACTGGTGGTGGGTAGCGTTTATTTTTATAATGGTCATTCAACAAACCAACAGAGGACCAACGGCAAATGACAACCGACGTCACGAGTTGTACGAAGAAAAGCCGTGGCCGACCAAAAGTGTTTGACAGGGATGCAGCGCTTGATAAGGCCATGACTCTCTTCTGGCAACATGGGTATGAAGCGACCTCGCTTTCCGATCTGGTAGAAGCCACCGGAGCCAAAGCGCCGACGCTTTATGCTGAATTTACCAATAAAGAGGGGCTGTTCAGGGCGGTGCTGGACAGGTACATTTCGCGCTTTGCGGCGAAACACGAAGCGCAGCTATTTTGTGAAGAGAAAAGTGTTGAACAGGCGCTACGGGATTACTTCACCGCCGTTGCCACCTGTTTCACCAGTAAAGAGACGCCCGCGGGCTGCTTTATGATTAACACCTCTGCCACCCTGGCGGCGGCGTCGAAAGAGATCGCCAATACGGTGAAATCGCGTCATGCAATGCAGGAAGAAACGCTCAGCGCATTTCTGGCTCAGCGCCAGCAGCGCGGTGAAATCCCTGCGCAATGCAATCCTCAGCTGTTGGCGCAATACCTGAGCTGTATTTTGCAGGGGATGTCGATCAGCGCCCGTGAAGGGGCGACGCTGGAAAAACTGCAGAATATTAGCGACACCACGCTGCGGCTGTGGCCTGAGCTACTGAAAATCTGAAAAAAAAAGCTCCTCAGCCTGAGCGCATGAGGAGCTAAATTCAGAGAACATCTTTTTTACGCTTTGTTGTTCAGTACCAGCTGACCATTTCCATCCAGTGGAATTTGGGTACCCGGGTCTTTATCCATGCGGATTTTGCCCTGCTGATCGCCAATTTTATACGTCACGTCATAGCCCAGCATTTTCTCCGACTTGTCATAGACGGTTTTGCAGCGCTGCTGAGTCGTAGTGTAGGTATCATTATCCTGCATCGCGCCCTGCACCTGGTTACCGGCATAGCCGCCACCCAGCGCGCCGACCACAGTCGCCACATCTTTGCCCCGGCCGCCGCCGAACTGGTGACCAATCACCCCACCCGCTACCGCGCCGAGAACAGAGCCGGCAATACGGTTTTCATCCTGTACCGGACGACGATGGGTTACGGAGACGTTACGACACTCCTGACGAGGGGTTTTTACGGTTTCTTTAATAGGCGTTGCGGAAACCACCTGCGCATACTGCGGGCCGCGATCTAAAACGTTGAGACTGGCAACAGCTGCCACACCTAACGCAGCTGCGACACCAATCCCTATACCCGCCAACATTGATTTATTCACGGGACTTCCTCCTTTGTTGCTATTGGTAACAATTCTGCAATGGAGGCGCGGCTTCGCCAATAAGACAAAGGATCAAAAAGGGGACATCGGGGAGAGATATATCGTGTTTAGGAGAACTCTTAAGTCCCTAATCCACGACGAGCAGCATGATATGCTAAAAACTCCCCCCGGAGGGCCCGGAGGGAGTGAAAGATTAGTGCAGCTTCAGACGCGGACGAATGACGCGGTTGATTCGGCCCACCAGCATCATCAGGCCCGTTTTAAAATAGCCGTGCAACGCGATCTGGTGCATACGGTACAGGGAGATATACACGAAGCGTGCAATGCGCCCTTCCACCATCATCGAGCCACGCATCAGGTTACCCATCAGGCTACCGACGGTAGAGAAGTTTGACAGCGATACCAGGGAACCGTGGTCTTTATAGACATACGCCTTCATTGGCTTACCTTTGTACTGCGCCAGAATATTGTGCAGCACCAGGCTTGCCATCTGGTGAGCGGCCTGAGCGCGCGGCGGCACGAAGCCCCCTTCAGGACGCGCGCAGGAGGCACAGTCACCAATAGCAAAAATATCAGGGTCACGCGTGGTTTGCAGCGTTGGCTCCGTAACCAGCTGGTTAATGCGGTTCGTCTCCAGACCACCGATATCTTTCATAAAGTCAGGCGCTTTGATACCTGCCGCCCAGACCATCAGATCCGCTTTGATGTACTCGCCGTCTTTGGTGTGCAGTCCACCTTCGTCAGCGCTGGTCACCATGGTCTGCGTCAGGACGCGCACGCCCAGTTTCGTCAGTTCATTGTGCGCTGCGCCGGAAATGCGCGGAGGTAGCGCAGGCAGAATACGCTCACCCGCTTCAACCAGCGTGACGTTCAGCGCTTCGTTAGTTAACCCTTTGTAACCGTAGCTGTGCAGCTGTTTCACCGCATTGTGCAGCTCCGCGGACAGCTCTACGCCCGTCGCGCCGCCGCCGACAATGGCAATGTTAACCTTGCCGTTCGCACCCATGTTACTGGTGTACTTCAGGAACAGGTTCAGCATTTCCTGGTGGAAACGACGCGCCTGGTGCGGGTTATCGAGGAAGATGCAGTGCTCTTTAACACCCGGCGTGTTGAAGTCGTTGGAGGTACTGCCGAGCGCCATCACCAGCGTGTCATACGGCAGTTTACGCTCAGGAACCAGCAGCTCGCCTTTTTCATCACGCAGCTCTGCCAGGGTGATGGTTTTGCTTTCACGGTTGATATCCACCACCGAGCCCAGCTGGAACTGGAAATGATGGTTGCGCGCGTGCGCCAGATAGCTCAGCGCGTCCACGCCCTCATCCAGAGAACCGGTCGCCACTTCATGCAGCAGCGGTTTCCACAGGTGGCTGTGGTTACGATCCACCAGCGTAATTTTGGCTTTTTTACCGCGCCCCAGCTTCTTGCCTAACTGTGTCGCCAGCTCCAGCCCGCCAGCACCACCGCCTACAATCACTATCTTTTTCAATGGCGTAGTCAACGTGACCCCCTCAAATTATTAACCAATTGTTAATTAAAAGTTATGAAAATAACCCTTAATTAACAACAGGTTACAGCACTGAAACCATTCAGGTGCATTGAGAATAACACGTCAGGCGCAATGGTCATACCAAAATTGATATGCATCAAGTTTTGATGGCTTAAAAGTAGACAATTCTGGACAAAAAGAAACCCGGTGCGCGTTCGCGACCGGGTTTCTGAAGTGGCAGGCTGTGGTTTAGCCCAGTGTTTTAAAGGCTTTGATGCGCTGGAGGTGCGGGGAGATGTTTTTGAACTTGTGGGTCTGTTCTTCGTCCCAGACGATCTCATAGTAATGATGCAGGAGTTCTGCAGCCCGGTGGCTGTTGAGAGCCTCATCATTACGCGACAGGATCACCAGGCAGCGGTCACGGTTCTTCTCCCGAAAATTGCTGACGCATTTGGTCGCAATATCGACATACTCTTCCGGGCGATCGATCTTGCCTTCCATGTTCTCGTTCGGGAAAAGGTTAGGATTGAAGACCACCTGGCGGATGTCGCACAGGAAACCAATCCGCTCCGCCCAGTAGCCACCCAGCCCCACGCCGCAAATCAACGGGCGGTCGTCAACGTTGAGCTGCAGCATTTTGTCCACCTCTTTGAGCAGATGCTGCATATCATGCTTTGGATGGCGCGTGCTGTAGCTGATCAACCGTACATCAGGATCGATAAACTGCAGCTGCAGCACTTTCTCATGATTACCAGGACTGTTTGAGTCAAAACCGTGTAAATAGATGATCATTGTCTTCTCACCACGTTACGCCTTCCGGGAGGGTTTACAGGCTGGCTTTATGTGCCTGCCAGCGCTCGTTCAGGTCTTCAAGCCGGGCGTTGACCGTCTTCCAGCGCGCCGAATCCATCAGCTCCTGACGGCTAAATGAACCTTTATGATACAATTGTGTAACACGCTCTGCATTGATCGGCGACAGGTTATCCAGCACGCTAACGGCACCTTTACGATTATTGCAGACCAGGATCATATCGCAACCTGCATCCAGCGACGCCTGACCGCGTTCAGCGTAACTGCCCATGATCGCCGCCCCTTCCATCGATAAATCGTCAGAGAAAATCACGCCGTTGAAGCCCAGCTCCTGACGCAGAACGGTCTTCAGCCAGTGCGGAGAGCCGCTGGCCGGACGCGGGTCGACGTCGCTATAAATCACATGCGCAGGCATGATGGCGTCCAGCTTGTTATCGGTGATAAGCGAGCGGAACACCGACATATCTTTCGCGCGAATCTCCGCTTCCGGGCGCGGATCGCGCGGGGTCTCTTTATGCGAGTCCGCTGTTACCGCCCCGTGGCCCGGGAAGTGTTTCCCGGTAGTTTTCATCCCGGCATCGTGCATGCCGTCAATGAAGCGGGTCGCCATGGCCAGCGCAATACGCGGATCTTCATGGTAGGAGCGCTCGCCAATCGCGGCGCTGATATGTCCCACGTCCAGCACCGGTGCAAAGCTGATGTCGATATCCATGGAAATCATTTCACTGGCCATCAGCCAGCCGGCTTCCTGAGCCAGATTTGCCCCCTCTTCCGTGCCGAGCAGCGCGGCAAAAGACTGGGCTGCAGGCAGGCGGGTAAAACCGTCGCGAAAACGCTGCACGCGGCCGCCTTCCTGATCGACGGCCACCACCAGATGATTGCGCGACGCGGCGCGGATCTGGCGCACCAGTTCACGCAGCTGCGCCGGATCGTGATAGTTGCGGGTAAACAGGATCAGGCCACCCACCAGCGGATGCGCCAGAATTTCACGCTCCTCCGCATCCAGCTCAAACCCTTCAACATCCAACATGACTGGACCCACACTCACCTCTCTTATCCTTTCGTTTGTAACCGGCGCCAGGCATCGTCTGCCAGCGCAATAAATTGTTTATCTTCAGACTGCTGTAAACGCATCTCAAACCAGCCCGCCATCAGCATGATGACCCATGGCCGCCAGCGTCTTACCTGGCGCGCCAGCGCATCGGCGTCAAAGTGCGCCACTCTGGCATACTCTGTGATGAGTTTCTGCCGCGCGGCCTCACTTTCCGTCCAGACCGCGGCCAGCTCCAGCGCCACATCGCCGTCTCCGGCATATTCCCAGTCGATAAGCCTGGCTCCTTGTGGTGTATGCACGATGTTCCCGGCATGCACATCCATATGCAACGGGGAGAGCCGAATCGGTTGCGGCTCGCCCGTTTTACGCAGCCGTTTGAGATGCGCAAGCCACACTGGGGTACGTCTTGCTGGAGAGGCTTGCTGCCAGTAGTTTTCCAGCAGCGGAAGTAAGGTGATTCGCCATCCCAGACGCTGTTGCTGGTGCAGATGATACAGCATCGCCGCAAGCGCTGGGGTGTCCGGTAGCGCGCTTTTCACCTCCCCCTCCAGATAGTCGACGGCCATCCAGCCCTGCCTGAAAAAACGGGGTTCCGGCACGAGATCCGACGGAAGACGCCTGAGGGCTCGAAACTGACGGCGAAAATGGAAAGCGGGCGCGAAGGGATCGTGATTCTGCCGCAAGACCAGGCGGTGCTCGCCCTGCGCTATAATGCAACTCGCGCCGCCAAGCCCGGAGTGGGCCTGCGGCGCGATAAGGCGGTACTGCGGAAAAAAGCGCGTCAGAATGTCTTCACGCGTGCTGTCATTGTTGCGTAACCGCACCTTTACCTGACCAGATAATTTCGCCTGTCTGAACCAGCATCAGCTGCATTTGCAGGGCTGGGGAATTCACGTTGCCGGTCGCGTTAGAGTACAGCACATACTGTGCGCCAACGTTGCGGGCAATGCCAATCGCCTTGCTGCGGGTGCCGAGGCTATCCTGCGGCGACAGCCCCAGCTGCTGTTTGGCTACCGCGAGCTGCTGAGCAGAGACCAGCGTAAATTTACCGTTGTTTGCCAGAGCGTTGCGCAGCGTTTCTGTCGCTTCGCCCGCGTTCAGCGAACCGTTGGTACGGTTGTTCACGCTATCGACCAGCAGCACGCTGCCTGCCGTCACGCCCTGAGCCTGCAGCATTTTGCCGACCATCGGCTGCATCGCACCGTTCCAGTCATAGTGGCGCACGCGCGGCGCAGGCTGTGACGTCTGGTTCGGATGTTCAATCGGGCCAGGCTGGGACGGAATCGACGGTACCGACGGCACGGTTGGCTGCGGCTGCGTTGGCGTCGTCGGCTGTTCAGTACCCGGTTTAGCCTCTTCCACGGGCGCAGGCTGTTCAGTACGGGTCACACACCCTGCAAGGAACAGAGCGAAAGCTGTCACGAGCGCATAACGGCTCAAATTTTTAATCAAGGTTCACCCCTTAGAGATAAAGATAAAGTCTCACCTTATGCGCACCCAGATAGCTGGCGCTGTCATAGAGCGTTACCGACGACCTTGCCGGAAGGGTGACGCTGCGCGGCGCCTCCAGCGGATGCATCTCAAGACCTCTTATGTCATACCAGAAAAAACGGTAGTGGACCGTTACAGGTTCATTTCTTTCGTTAAAGAGCGCAGAGGAAGCAGAAGACTTAATTTCACTGATCGTTAACGCAGGCTGTTGCGCCGTAACGCCCGCGGCCAGCACGGAGGATTCCATCACCAGCGTCTGTTCATCGCTCACGGGGATCGCCGGACGCGTGCTGCATCCTACAATCATCATCGTCATTACCAGCGCTGCAATACGCCCTTTAAACATGTTACAGACCTTTGTGAGCCAGCATCGGTCCCAGCGGACGTCCACCCAGCAGATGCATGTGAATATGATAAACTTCCTGGCCGCCGTGACGATTACAGTTCATGATCAGACGATAGCCGTCTTCCGCTATGCCTTCCTGCTCGGCAATTTTCGCAGCCACCGTCAGCATACGACCTAATGCCACTTCATGCTCGGTTTTTACGTCGTTTACGGTCGGAATCAGAATATTGGGAATGATAAGGATGTGTGTCGGTGCCTGAGGGGAAATGTCCCGGAAAGCCGTTACCAGTTCATCCTGATAGACGATATCCGACGGGATTTCGCGGCGAATAATTTTACTGAAAATCGTTTCTTCGGCCATGACCTTTTCCTTTTTTGTTAAATCTGGCGTGGTGCGTCCGCTGTTAACACACTCTATGAATGAGTGCGCGACACAATTCATGAGTATGAGCGAGTTTCTCCTGTCCTTTCAACCTCCTCCCCCGAATTCTTTGTTGAATATTCATCAGCTGACTGAAGAGTGACCGCTCGCGCGTCTAAACGAGCTGAAACATTATTTCAGTTCCGCTCGACACATCTGTTTACAGCATTAATAGCAATGCGTATATTTCGCATTTGCATTTTCATGCGCATTTTTAACATAGAAAACGACGTCAGACCGTGTCTTCGGGACTGACGCAGCTAACCTTCACCGTTCATTAAGGGTTTGATAATGTCTTTCAATCATCACACCAGGGATGGGCAACGTCAGTCTGTCGCAACGCCTTCGTTGCTGGCAGCCTGTATTGCCATGGCATTGATGCCAGCCGTGAGTTTTGCCGCCGCCACAGGCGAAGATACCGTTGTGGTTGATGGCGGTTTCGATAGCGTCCCGGATGCCTCCAGCGGGCAGGATCGGGATTACAGCGTAAAGACCACTACCACGGGGACCAAACTGCTCCTCGTGCCCCGCGATATTCCGCAGTCCGTTAGCGTCATTAGCCAACAGCGCATGGCGGATCAGAACCTGCAGTCTATCGGCCAGGTGTTAAACAACACGACTGGCGTAACGGCGCAGGTCCAGGACAGCGACCGTACCGTATTTTATTCACGCGGATTTTTCGTCAGCAACTACGCCTTTGACGACCTGCCAACCTCCATCAGCGAAGTGTGGAACTTCGGCGACACCGCCGCCGATACCGCGATTTACGACCGTATCGAAGTGGTCCGCGGCGCAACCGGGCTGATGTCCGGTACCGGTAATCCGGCGGCGTACGTCAATATGGTGCGTAAACATGCAGACAGCAATGAATTCAAAGGCAATGTCTCCGTCAGCTACGGCAGCTGGGACAAACAGCGCTACGTGCTGGATCTGCAGGCACCGCTGGTAGAGTCCGGGAAGGTGCGGGGACGCCTGATTACGGGCTATCAGGACAACGACAGCTTCGTGGACAACTATCACTACCGGAAGAAGTTCCTTTACGGCGTGATGGATGCTGACGTCACCGACAGCACGACCCTCTCAGTGGGGTATGAGTATCAGGAAAGCCACACCGCCGATCCGACCTGGGGCGGGCTGCCGACCTGGTACAGCGACGGCAGTAAAACCGATTACAGCCGTAGCCAGACCGTCGCGCCTGACTGGGCCTACTCGGACAAGGACAGCACCCGCATCTTCGCTAACCTGACGCAGCGTTTCGATAACGGCTGGGAAGCGCACGTCAACGGCATGCACGCGGAGACCAACTTCGACAGCAAGCTGATGTATATGTCCGGCTATCCCGATAAACAGACCGGTGCGGGCATGGTGGGCTACGGCGGCTGGAACAAAGGTGAACGCAAACAGGATGCGGTTGATGCCTTCCTGCGCGGCGGCTTCGATCTTTTCGGCCGTCAGCACGAGATGATGTTTGGCGGCAGCTTCAGCCGACAGCGCAACCATTATGACAACAGAATGCCGGATGCGCTGTACGGCATGGTTGACGTGGGGAATTTCAAAAACTGGAACGGGAATATCGCCGATCCGCAGTGGACGCCGTGGAAGCTCTACAGCCAGGACGACATCCGCCAGTCATCGGCCTATACTTCCGCCCGCTTCTCGCTGGCCGACCCGCTGCACCTGATCCTCGGGGCGCGCTACACCAACTACAACATTCGCTATAACCCGGCGGGCTCTCCTGACACCCGTCTTGAAAGCACCAAAGATGACGTAACGCCTTACGCGGGCCTGGTCTACGATATCAACGAAGACTGGTCGACCTACGTCAGCTATACCTCCATCTTCCAGCCACAGGACAAGCGTGACGCCAGCGGACGCTATCTCGACCCAACGACGGGCAAAAGCTATGAAGCCGGCGTAAAAGCGGATTGGTTCAATACCCGCCTCACCACCTCGCTGGCGATTTTCCGCATTGAACAGGATAACGTGGCGAGCAACACCTATACCTACATGCCGAGCGGTGAGTCGATTTATGAATCGCTGGACGGCGTGGTCAGCAAAGGGATTGAGTTCGAGCTAAACGGCGCCCTGACCGATAACTGGCAGCTGACGTTCGGCGCAACCCGCTACATTGCGGAAGATAAGAACGGCAACGCTGTCAGTTCCGATCAGCCGCGCACGACACTGAAGCTGTTTACCCGTTATCAACTGCCAATGCTGCCAGCGCTGACGGTAGGCGGTGGCGTAAACTGGCAGAACAAAGTGTGGACAGATGTGGACGGTGGCCCGGCGGGACAATCCCGCGCAGAGCAAGGCAGCTACGGGCTGGTTAACCTGTTCAGCCGTTATCAGGTGACCAAAGATTTTGCTGTTCAGGCGAACGTTAACAACCTGTTCGACAAAGAGTATTACGACTACGTCGGCTCTTACGTGGTTTATGGCGCGCCGCTGAACGTCTCGTTGAGCGCAAGCTACGACTTCTGAGCGTTAAGCCGCCACCTGGCACAACAAACTACAGCAAAAAAAAAGGCAGCCATTCGGCTGCCTTAGTCTCCCCAGGTCACAGCTTAGCTGTTGCGGATGTACTCATCCATTTCGGTTTTCAGGTTATCGGATTTAGTACCGAAGATTGCCTGAACGCCCGAACCTGCAACAACCACGCCTGCTGCGCCCAGTTTTTTCAGACCCGGCTGGTCTACTTTCGCAACGTCAGCAACGCTCACACGCAGACGAGTGATGCACGCGTCCAGGTTAGTGATGTTCTCTTTACCGCCGAACGCGGCAACCAGTGCCGGAGCCATTTCGCTGGTCGCACCTGCTTTGCTGTCTTCTGTTGCATCTTCACGACCCGGAGTTTTCAGGTCCAGTGCTTTGATCAGCACGCGGAAGATGGTGTAGTAAACAACGGCATAGCACGCACCCACGATTGGGAACAGCCACAGCTTGCTGCTGTTACCGGACAGAACGATGAAGTCGATCAGGCCGTGAGAGAAGGACGTACCGTCACGCATACCCAGCAGGATACAGATTGGGAACGCCAGGCCAGCCAGTACAGCGTGGATGATGTACAGGATCGGCGCAACGAACATGAAGGAGAACTCGATCGGCTCGGTGATACCGGTCAGGAACGAGGTCAGCGCTGCGGAGATCATGATACCGCCCACTTTTGCACGGTTTTCTGGCTTAGCAGAGTGCCAGATAGCAATCGCAGCAGCCGGCAGGCCGTACATTTTGAACAGGAAGCCACCAGACAGTTTACCTGCAGTTGGGTCACCCGCCATGTAACGTGGGATATCGCCGTGGAACACCTGACCCGCTGCGTTGGTGAATTCACCAATCTGCATCTGGAATGGAACGTTCCAGATGTGGTGCAGACCGAATGGCACCAGGCAACGCTCGATGAAGCCGTAGATACCGAACGCGACAACCGGGTTCTGGTAAGCAGCCCACTGAGAGAAGGTCTGGATAGCGGAACCGATTGGTGGCCAGATGAAGGACAGGATCACGCCAGTGAAAATCGCTGCCAGACCAGAGATGATCGGAACAAAACGCTTGCCCGCGAAGAAGCCCAGATACTCAGGCAGCTTGATGCGATAGAAGCGGTTGAACATATACGCTGCAATCGCACCGGAGATGATACCGCCCAGAACACCAGTATCTGCCAGGTGTTTCGCGGCAATCTCTTCTGCCGGTAAATGCAGAACCAGTGGCGCAACCACGGCCATGGTTTTCACCATAATGCCGTAAGCAACCACTGCAGCCAGCGCAGAAACGCCGTCGTTATTGGTGAAGCCCAGCGCAACACCGATAGCGAAGATCAGAGGCATATTAGCAAAGACGGAACCGCCTGCTTCAGCCATCACATGGGAAACTACGGCTGGCAGCCAGCTGAAGTTAGCAGAACCGACACCCAGCAGGATACCTGCGATAGGCAGTACGGATACTGGCAGCATCAGCGATTTACCGACCTTTTGCAGGTTAGCAAATGCATTCTTAAACATAATTGAGAGTGCTCCTGAGTATTTGTGCTTTTTTTACGCTTTCACGCATTGGCCCGGGGGGAGTACCGTGCCGTGGACAGGACATCTAAGCGCCCTTTATTTATTACACAGAGTAAAATAATTCCCTCTGAGTTTGTTTGACGGCTATCACGTTTCAGCTTAAGGCGGTCGAAAAACTTTCAGTAATTTACAAAAAGCATGTCTGGATGTTTCTAAGAAGACCGTTACCGCCCCAAATGAGGCGGTGAACTTTACTCGTTTTATTTATTAATTACGAGCCTAAAAAAAACAGGCTTATCAGACGGATTGCAGGCGGGCGGGGTCAATATGGAACAGCGCAGAGAAGTTTTGCGTCGTGACGCGGGCCAGTTCTTCAATACTGACGCCTTTAAGCACGGCCATGTACTCCGCTACGTCTCGCGTCATGGCCGGCTGGTTCTCTTTACCGCGATGCGGTACCGGCGCCAGATACGGAGAGTCTGTTTCCACCAGAATGCGATCGAGCGGAACATAACGCGCAGCATCACGGAGTTGCTCAGCGTTACGGAACGTCACGATCCCGGAAAACGAAATATAAAACCCCAAATCAAGCAGTTTACCCGCCGTTTCTCTGTCTTCTGTGAAACAGTGTAGTACGCCACCGCAATCCGTCACGTTTTCTTCCCGGAGGATCGCCAGCGTATCGGCGCGCGCGTCGCGGGTATGCACGATGACGGGCTTGTTCAGTTCGCGGCCAATGCGGATATGGTTGCGGAAGGACGCCTGCTGACGCGGTTTCGTTTCCGGCGTGTAAAAATAATCCAGCCCGGTTTCCCCCATCGCCACGACGCCCTCTTCTGCTGCCAGTCGGCGCAGATCTTCTACGTCATACTCTTCATCCTGGTTCAGCGGATGAACGCCGCAGGAGAACACCACGTTATCGCGAACGCCCACCAGCTCACGCATTGAGCGATACCCCGGCAGCGTCGTCGCCACCGCAAGACAAAATTTCACATCGCGGGCAGCGGCTTTCGCCAGCACGTCATCCACGTCGTTGTGCAGGGATTGATAATCCAGGCCATCAAGATGGCAGTGTGAGTCGACTAAAAACATAATGTCTCTCTCAGAGATGGGAAACAGGCGGCGTAACGCCTGGTTGCAGGTAATGTTCGATACGCAACAGCTGGTCTGTCAGCAAAAGCTCGCGATTAAGGCCCGTCACGGTTAAAAGCTGTTCGCGGCTCTCGCAAACATCATGAAGGATAGCGTGCAGAGACGCGCCTGTAAGGCGGCTCGCCAGCATGTTCACCAGGGGCCACTCGTCCGGGTTAGTCAGCAGCGTTGCCCCTTGCTGGATTTTTAGCGCATCCAGAAGCAGGGAGGCCAGCCAGTGCAGACGCTCAACGGCCCGATCGCTATTCAGCGCAGGCAGTAAACCCAGCCAGTCCTGGGTGTTAAGTGAAGCCTCAAGGGCCCGGCAGAGCGCTTCTCGCTGCGACCAGACGTCAGGCTGCAGTAACGCCAGCGCCGCCGCGGGTGCGCCGCTGCTGAGGCGCAGCGCAGACAGCGCGCTCTCCTGTGACGTTGTCACCTCTCGTTCCAGCCAGCTCAGCGCCCACGATTCCTGGGGCACCGTCAGGTGATGAAGGCGGCAACGGCTGCGCAGCGTCGCCAGCAATCGTCCCGGATCCCGGCATGAGAGGAAGAACCACGTTTTTTCCGGCGGCTCTTCCAGGGTTTTAAGCAGAGCGTTCGCCGCCGCCTCGGTGAGCAGCGCAGCGTCGTTGAGCCAGACAACCTTCGCCCCGCCCAGTCGCGCATGTTCATACAGTTTCTCGCTGACTTCACGCACGGCATCAATACCGAGCGCGCTTTTGCCCTTCTCAGGCTCAAGCATATAGTAGTCAGGATGCGTGCCCGCTTGCATCAGCTGGCAGCCGCGGCATTTACCGCAGCTTTTGTGCCCTTCCGGCTGCTGGCACATCAGGAAGCGGGTGATGGCGTAGATCAATGCATCATCCCCCATTCCCGGCAACGCCTGAATCAGTAGCGCATGATGCCCCCGCCCGGCCTGATAGCTGCCGATGAGCTGTTCAAAATGCGGGCGCAACCATGGATACCATTTCATGCCTGCTGCTCCTGTAGCCACTGCGTAACGGTCTGCCGGATATCTCGCGTCACGTTTTCCAGAGATTGCGTTGCATCAATGGTACGAATTGCGCTGTCCTGTGCGGCCAGTTCAAGATAGCGTGCGCGCGTGCGGTTAAAGAAGTCGAAAGATTCCTGTTCAATGCGATCCAGTTCGCCGCGCGCGCGGGCGCGTTTGAGGCCCACTTCCGGGGTCACATCCAGATAGAGCGTCAGGTCCGGGCGAAAATCCCCCAGTACGGCATCACGCAGGGTTGCCAGCATCGTCTGGTCAATACCGCGCCCACCGCCCTGATAGGCCTGAGTCGACAGATCGTGACGGTCGCCAATCACCCACTTGCCTTCGGCCAGAGCAGGTTTAATAACGGTCTCAACCAGCTGGACGCGGGCCGCGTAAAACATCAGCACTTCGGCTTTGTCAGTGATAACTTCGTCGCCAACGGATTTAATGTCCAGCACCAGGCTACGCAGTTTCTCCGCCAGCTGAGTACCGCCCGGCTCGCGGGTGAAAACCATGTCGGAAATGCCGAGCGATTTCAGCGTATCGACCACCACGTTGCGGGCTGTGGTTTTACCCGCCCCTTCGAGTCCCTCAATGACAATGTATTTACTGCGCATTTTTTTCCTTAAGTGCCTTCAGATAGTCCTGAACAGAGCGATTATGGCTGGCAAGGTTGGTGTTAAAGGTGTGCCCCCCTTTTCCATCAGCCACAAAATAGAGGTACGGAGTTTTGGCCGGATGCGCCGCGGCTTTGAGCGAAGCCTCGCTCGGCGTGGCTATCGGGCCCGGCGGTAAACCGTTAATCACGTAGGTATTATACGCCGTTGGCGTTTCCAGATCTTTTCTGGAGATCTTGCCGGCGTAGCTCTCGCCCATGCCGTAGATGACGGTCGGGTCGGTTTGCAGACGCATGCCGATGCGCAGACGGTTGATGAATACCGAAGCGACACGATCGCGCTCGGCAGCAACGGCAGTCTCTTTCTCGATGATCGAGGCCATTGTCACAAACTGGTTTTGATCTTGATAAGGCAGCCCGTCCATGCGCCCTTCCCAGGCGGAATCAACCGCCGCAACCATCTTTTTGTGTGCCCGTTTAAGAATCGCCACATCGGTCGTGCCTGCCGTATACATCCAGGTGTCTGGCCAGAACCAGCCTTCTACCCACTCAGGATGTTCAAATTTCAGCACCTCGGCGACCGTCTCGTAACGGTCATCTTTGAGCGTATGCTTGATGTAAGGCGCATCACGTAATTTTTTAAGGTAATCGCTCAGGCGCATCCCTTCGACAAAACGCAGCGGGAACTGTGCCTCTTTACCACTTTCCAGCAGCTGTAGCATCTCTCTGACGGTCATGCCGGGCGTAAAGCGATAGGTGCCAGCCTTGAAGTGAGACAGTTCAGGCTCAATACGCAATAACCACTGGAACACGCGTGGACGGTTGATGATTTTATCCCCGTAAAGCTGCTCGCCCAGCGCCATCCGCCCGGTACCTGCTTTCAGGGTAAAAATCGTCTCGTCTTTAATCAGGATTTTACTGTCCGCCAGCTGGCGAACCTTCCATACTCCCGCTCCGCCGGCGATACCCAGCGCAACGATCAGGAGAAGGACAAAGCGCAACATTTTCTTCATGACTATCTGATTTGCTCACATATCGGGGCTAAAAACGTAAACAGCTCGCGCGAAGACCAGCGTTGTTGCCCATACGCCCGGACGGGTATAACAGGCATCAACGCATTGCAGATAACGACCTCATCGGCGGTCAGCAGCGCCTCTTCCTTTGCGTGTACTTCGACACCGTTAAAGCCCGCACGTGCCAGCTGTTGCAAACAAAACTGGCGCATGATGCCGTTAACCCCAGCCTGTTCCAGCGAAGGCGTGAATACGTCCCGGCCCTTCCGCCAGAATAAATTAGCCGCACAGCATTCCGTAATGAACCCTTCGCTGTCAAGAACTAGCGCCTCATCGGCGTCCGTCTGTTCAAGATGAGTACGAATAAGTACCTGTTCAAGGCGATTAAGATGTTTTATTCCGGCGAGCATCGGGTTTCGCCCCAGGCGTACCGGGCTCAGCGTCAGCGTCACCCCCTCCTCACGCCAGCGCGCATAGTGAGCGGGATAAGCTGAAACAGAAAGAATACGCGTGGGATGCTGACAGGCGGACCCGCTGTACCCTCGCCCGCCGCTGCCGCGGCTGATGATAACTTTTAAGACGCCGCTTGTTTTGCCTGACGCCAGCCGACGCATCTCGCGTTCGAGAATGTCCCACTGGATGAAGGGAATCAGCAATTTCTCGCAGGCTTTTTGTAAACGACGGATGTGGGCGTCAGGCAGACATACCTCACCGTCAAGAATACGCGCAGTGGTGAAACAGCCATCGCCAAACTGAATTGCCCTGTCGCTTGCCGGCAGCGTTTCTTGCTCAAGGCCATTAATTAAAAACATGGTGGCTCCTTATGCGTGGAGGCTCAGTCTGGCAGGATGTTATAAGCCGGACAAGGGGATTTTCCCTAATAAAAAAGGCCCGGCAAGCGGACCTTTTTTTATAGCTTTCGGGCAGTCAGGCTCAGACCTTTTTGAAGATCAGAGAACCATTCGTGCCGCCAAAGCCGAAGGAGTTACACAGGGTGTACTCCATACCGCTAACCTGGCGCGCTTCGTGCGGAACGAAGTCCAGATCGCAACCTTCATCCGGGTTATCCAGGTTGATGGTTGGCGGAACAGCCTGATCGCGCAGCGCAAGGATAGAGTAAATAGACTCTACTGCACCCGCCGCACCCAACAGGTGACCGGTCATGGATTTCGTGGAGCTGACCATTACGCGGCTGGCAGCCTCGCCGAAGATAGACTTAACCGCCTGAGCTTCTGCTTTGTCGCCTGCCGGCGTAGAAGTGCCGTGCGCGTTAACGTAGCCAATCTGCGCCGGGGTAATACCCGCATCACGGATCGCGTTTTCCATCGCCAGCGCAGCGCCCGCGCCGTTCTCCGGAGGAGACGTCATGTGGTAAGCATCGCTGCTCATACCGAAGCCAACGACTTCAGCATAAATTTTTGCGCCACGTTTTTTCGCATGTTCGTACTCTTCGAGCACGAGCATACCTGCGCCGTCACCCAGCACGAAACCATCGCGGTCTTTATCCCACGGACGGCTCGCCGCCTGAGGGTTATCGTTACGGGTAGAGAGCGCACGCGCCGCGCCGAAACCACCGACACCCAATGGGGTACTGGCTTTTTCAGCACCGCCCGCAACCATAGCATCTGCATCGCCGTACGCAATAATACGCGCGGCCTGGCCGATGTTATGCACGCCAGACGTACACGCGGTAGCGATAGAAATGCTTGGCCCACGCAGGCCGAACATAATGGTCAGGTGACCTGCCACCATGTTAACAATCGTGGACGGAACGAAGAACGGGCTGATCTTACGCGGTCCGCCATTCATCAGTGATGTATGGTTTTCCTCAATCAGGCCAAGACCGCCAATCCCGGAGCCGATAGCAGCGCCGATACGGGTTGCGTTCTCTTCCGTAATCTCAAGGCCAGAATCCTGCATGGCCTGAACGCCAGCGACAATTCCATATTGAATGAAGGCATCCATCTTGCGCTGTTCTTTGCGCGAGATGATCTCTTCACAGTTAAAATCCTTTACTAAGCCAGCAAATTTCGTTGCATAGGCGCTAGTATCGAAATGGTCGATTAGGCTGATGCCGCTCTGACCGGCAAGGAGAGCTTTCCAGGTGGACTCTACGGTATTGCCGACAGGAGACAACATGCCAAGTCCGGTCACAACTACACGACGCTTAGACACGTTTGTCCTCCAGGGAGGGATAAAAAAAGAGATTCGTGGGACTAAAAAAGATAAAACTCAGGCGGTCGAATGACCGCCTGGAGATGTTCACTTACGCCTGGTGGCCGTTGATGTAATCAATGGCAGCCTGAACGGTGGTGATTTTCTCAGCTTCTTCGTCCGGAATCTCAGTATCAAACTCTTCTTCCAGAGCCATTACCAGCTCAACGGTGTCAAGAGAATCTGCGCCCAGGTCTTCAACGAAGGAAGCGGAGTTCACAACTTCTTCCTGCTTAACGCCCAGCTGTTCGCCGATAATTTTCTTAACGCGTTCTTCGATAGTGCTCATACTCTTAAATTTCCTATCAAAACTCGCTTTCGCGATGGTTTTCGTAGTGTATAAAATGTTGAAAAATTTGCAACTAAATCCCGGCAGGTCTTACCACGATTTTACGTTATTTTGAGGCCATTTGCCCTAATAACGCAAATATTTTCGATCGTGATTAAACCATGTACATCCCGCCGTTGACGTGGAGGGTCTCACCAGTGATGTAACCCGCTTCGTCAGAGGCTAAAAATGCAACCGCACTGGCGATTTCTTTAGGGTCGCCAAGACGACCCGCCGGAACTGCCGCCAGCGTACCCGCACGCTGATCATCAGTCAGCGCACGCGTCATGTCCGTTTCAATAAAGCCCGGAGCAACAACGTTTACAGTAATACCGCGGGACGCGACTTCACGCGCCAGCGACTTACTGAAACCAATCAGACCCGCTTTCGCCGCAGCGTAGTTAGCCTGACCAGCATTTCCCATGGTACCAACCACAGAACCAACAGTGATAATACGACCATGACGCTTTTTCATCATAGCGCGCATTACCGCTTTTGACAGACGGAATACAGATGACAGGTTGGTTTCGATAATATCGTTCCACTCATCATCTTTCATTCGCATCAGAAGGTTGTCGCGTGTGATCCCGGCATTATTGACCAGAATATCCACTTCGCCAAACTCTGCGCGAATATTTTCCAGAACAGATTCGATAGATGCAGGTTCGGTCACATTCAGTACCAGACCTTTACCGTTCGCACCCAGATACTCGCTGATGGCCTGAGCGCCCTTCTCGCTGGTTGCTGTACCAATCACCTTCGCGCCGCGCGCAACCAGTGTTTCAGCAATTGCGCGCCCGATACCGCGGCTTGCGCCAGTCACCAGGGCGATTTTTCCTTCAAAACTCATGGTATTCCTCTTTTATTGCGAGAGTGCCGCTGACATCGCTTCCGGCTCGTTAATCGCCGAGGCAGTCAGGGTGTCAACAATACGTTTTGTCAGACCGGTGAGGACTTTACCAGGGCCGACTTCATACAGGTGCTCAACGCCCTGAGAGGCCATAAACTCAACGGTTTTGGTCCACTGTACAGGGCTGTAGAGCTGGCGAACCAGTGCGTCACGGATAGCCTCCGGCGCGGTTTCGCATTTCACATCGACGTTGTTCACAACGGAAATCGTCGGTGCGTTAAAGGTAATTTTTTCCAGCTCAGCCGCCAGTTTCTCAGCGGCGGGCTTCATCAGCGCACAGTGAGACGGTACGCTGACCGGCAGAGGCAGCGCGCGTTTCGCGCCAGCGGCTTTACAGGCAGCGCCGGCACGTTCAACCGCTTCTTTATGACCAGCGATAACGACCTGGCCCGGCGAGTTGAAGTTAACCGGAGAAACCACCTGACCTTCAGCGGATTCTTCACACGCTTTTGCAATCGCGGCATCATCCAGACCAATAATGGCAGACATGCCGCCGGTACCCTCTGGCACCGCTTCCTGCATGAACTTACCACGCAGTTCTACCAGGCGCACCGCGTCAGCAAACGCGATCACACCGGCGCACACCAGCGCAGAGTATTCACCCAGGCTGTGACCCGCAAGCAGCGCTGGCGCTTTACCACCCTGCTGCTGCCATACTCGCCACAGCGCAACGGACGCGGTCAGCAGCGCTGGCTGAGTCTGCCAGGTTTTGTTCAGCTCTTCGGCCGGCCCCTGTTGGGTAAGTGCCCACAGATCATAACCCAGCGCATCAGAAGCTTCACGAAAAGTCTCTTCAATGACCGGGTAGTTTG
This sequence comes from Enterobacter sp. MG-EB028, assembly GCF_056673305.1. Lineage (NCBI taxonomy): Bacteria > Pseudomonadati > Pseudomonadota > Gammaproteobacteria > Enterobacterales > Enterobacteriaceae > Enterobacter > Enterobacter sp. MG-EB028. The sequence continues at coordinate 1,892,206 of NZ_CP195079.1, read as the reverse complement.
CTGCCATTTCAGACAACATCCCAACGGTTTGAGAACCCTGGCCCGGGAACACAAAAGCAAATTGCGTCATTTTTTATTCCTTATCCTAGAAACGAACCAGCGCGGAACCCCAGGTGAACCCGCCACCGAAGGCTTCAAGCAAGACCAGCTGGCCCCGTTTGATTCGTCCGTCGCGTACCGCTTCATCAAATGCGCACGGTACCGACGCCGCAGAGGTGTTGCCGTGACGATCCAGCGTCACCACAACGTTATCCATCGACATGCCCAGCTTTTTGGCGGTCGCACTGATGATACGCAGGTTCGCCTGATGCGGTACCAGCCAGTCAAGCGCGGAACGCTCAAGGTTATTCGCTTCCAGCGTTTCATCAACGATGTGTGCAAGCTCTGTCACCGCAACCTTGAACACCTCGTTCCCTGCCATGGTCAGGTAAATCGAGTTGTCCGGATTAACGCGATCGGCGTTAGGCAGGGTCAGCAGTTCGCCATAGCTGCCATCGGCATGCAGATGCGTAGAGATGATACCCGGCTCTTCGGACTGCCCCAGCAGCACAGCACCGGCACCATCACCGAAAATAATGATCGTTCCACGATCGGTTGGATCGCAGGTGCGCGCCAGCACGTCAGCACCGATTACCAACGCATATTTAACGGCACCGGATTTCACGTACTGATCGGCAACGCTCAGGGCATAGGTGAAGCCAGCGCACGCGGCAGCGACGTCAAATGCCGGACAGCCTTTAATGCCGAGCATGTTCTGCACCTGACACGCCGCGCTTGGGAAAGCATGCGTGGCAGACGTCGTGGCAACCACGATTAAGCCAATCTCTTCTTTATCGATACCCGCCATTTCGATAGCGCGCTGTGCGGCTTCGTAACCCATAGTGGATACGGTTTCGTCTGGCGCGGCGATACGACGTTCGCGGATACCTGTGCGCGTGACAATCCACTCGTCAGACGTATCTACCATTTTTTCCAGATCGGCGTTGGTACGCACTTGTTTTGGCAGGTAGCTGCCGGTACCTAAAATCTTCGTATACATGTACGCTCAGTCACTTTTAGCTAATACAGATTCCAGGCGAGCGGCAATCCGCTGAGGGACTTGTCGCTGCACCGCCTGCACTGCCTGTTCAATGGCGACAGAAAATGCTCGCTGATTGGCGGCGCCATGACTCTTAATCACGATGCCGCGCAATCCTAACAGACAGGCGCCATTATACTGGTCGGGGTTGAGGTGACTGAATCGCCGCGTCAGGCTCTTTTGTAACCAACGCTTCAATAAAATCAACCACCAGGCGCTTTTTTTGCCTTCTCCCTGAGATTTCAGCAGAGAAAGGAACATGCGCACGACCCCTTCCATGGTCTTCAACGTTACGTTTCCGGTGAAGCCATCGCACACCAGAACATCCGTTTTTCCCGTCAGCAACTCATTGGCTTCGAGATATCCAATATAGTTGATGGAGGGAACCTGTTTGAGCATTTCAGCAGCTTCGCGAATGCTGTCCAGGCCTTTGGTCTCTTCTTCACCAATATTCAATAACGCAACGCGGGGATTGCTAATCCCGACCACGTCTTCTGCCAGCACCGACCCCATCACGGCGAACTGAGCCAGCATGGTACTATCACAATCCACGTTAGCGCCCAAATCGAGCACCACCGTCTTTCCCTTCTGCTGATGCGGTAACACTGTCACCAGCGCCGGTCGCTCAATGCCCTCAATCGGCTTGAGCAGTAATTTCGACAGCCCCATCAGCGCGCCGGTATTGCCGGCACTGACGCAAGCCTGCGCTCGCCCTTCTTTCACCAGTTCCAGCGCGGTGCGCATAGAACTGCCGCGGCTATTGCGAATCGCCTGCGAGGGCCGGGCATCACTGGCAATAACTGACTGCGCAGGAATAATCTGCAGACGCGAACGTTGTTCAAAGTCAGCTTTTGCAAGTAATGGCGTGATTGTGTCGGGATTGCCGACTAAAAGAAGTGTGAGTTGCGAATTAGAATTCAGTGCCTGCAATGCTGCAGGCACTGTCACGGAAGGGCCGAAATCTCCCCCCATGACATCTAACGCCAGGGTTAGACGTGTCAAGGTATCGTCGCAGCCTGGTTCGGTAACTTCCCCGTTTGCACGGGGAAATCCTCACTAAGCCTAATCACGCTGACGCGTGATTACTTAGTGATAACCTTGCGGCCGCGGTAGAAACCGTCAGCGGTGATGTGGTGACGCAGGTGTTTCTCACCAGAAGTCTTGTCTACAGACAGGCTGGTAACTGCGGTCAGCGCGTCATGGGAACGACGCATGCCACGTTTGGAACGGGTTGGTTTATTCTGTTGTACGGCCATGGACCTTACTCCTCAATTACTTACGCTTTAAGCTGGCTAATACGGCAAATGGGTTTGGTTTTTGCGCTTCATCAGGCAGTTCCCCAAAGACCATGTCCGCCTCGGACACTTCACAGTGTTCAGAATCATGCACCGGAACTACTGGCAAGGAGAGGATGATTTCATCTTCAACCAGAGCCAGAAGATCGATTTCACCGAATTCGTTAACCTCAATCGGCTCGTACGCTTCCGGGAGTGCTTCAGCCTGTTCGTCAGAACGAACCGGACTGAAACAATACGTTGTGTGAACATGCTGTACAAACGGTTTCCCGCAACGCTGACACTCGAGCGTTACCGTTACCTTCGCATCACCGGTTAAAACGGCGAGACGCTGGTTGTCGATAGCGAACGACATGGAGCATTCTACATCACTGTCCACACTGACTACAGATTCGGCAATACGCTCGGCCTGATCGGAAGTATAGATACCTTCGTAATCGAGGCGTTTTTGAGCCGTACGAACCGGATCAAGAGTCAGGGGTAATTTTACCTTTTGCATAGGGCGCGCATATTAACTTTGTAACGTCATAGAGTCAAAGAAAAAGGCAACCAGAGCTGCCTTTTGCCAATTATTCGCACACATTGCGGCCTGTAGTTTAAAATGGCTGGCATCGATACGCTATATCTGGTGATAAAAATATGCCAAATCTCGTACTTGCTTCCACGTCCCCCTACCGTCGAATGCTGCTGGAAAAGCTCGGGTTCCCGTTTGAATGCGCCGCGCCGGACGTTGATGAGACGCCGCAGCCGGGCGAGTCGCCGCGTCATCTGGTGACGCGTCTTGCGAAGGAGAAAGCACAATCGCTGGCCGCACGTTATCCTGCACATCTGATTATAGGCTCCGATCAGGTTTGCGTGCTGGATGGCGAAATCACCGGCAAGCCCCATACGGAAGAGAACGCCTGCCAGCAGCTTCTGCGTGCGCGAGGCAGTATCGTGACCTTTTATACGGGCCTGGCGCTTTATAACTCCGCCTCCGGCCATCTGCAAACCGAATGCGAGCCGTTCGACGTGCACTTCCGCCATTTAAGCGAGCAGGAGATTACGGACTACGTGCGCCGGGAACGTCCACTGAACTGTGCGGGGAGCTTTAAAAGTGAAGGACTGGGGATTGCGCTGTTCGACAAGCTGGACGGTCGGGATCCGAACACACTGGTGGGATTGCCGCTGATTGCCTTGTGCCAGATGTTAAGGCGTGAAGAGTGTAATCCGCTGACGGCGTGAGCGTTGCGGCCTGATGCCCTCACCCCGGCCCTCTCCCACAGGGAGAGGGTGCAAACATTAAAAACGACAACTTCGTTGCCGTTTTGCTTTTACCTTAGCCGCGCAGAACCTTCAGGCAGCGTTTCAACTGCTCATCCAGCGGCGCTTCAATACGGATAATTTCACCGGTATTAGGATGGGTAAACTTTAGCGCGGCCGCATGCAGGAACAGACGCGACAGCCCCGTGCCCGCCAGCTGTTTATCAAATTCGCGGTCGCCGTAGCGATCATCAAACGCAATCGGATGGCCCGCAAACTGCGTATGGACGCGAATCTGGTGAGTACGTCCCGTCACCGGACTGCAGCGCACCAGCGTGGCAAACTCATAGCGCTCTTCAACCTTAAAGCGCGTCTCAGACGGTTTCCCTTCCTGGCTCACGCGGACAATGCGCTCGCCGCTTTGCAGAATGTTCTTCAGCAGCGGCGCCTGCACCACCTTCACGTGGGACTGCCACTGACCACGCACCAGCGCCAGATAATCTTTCTGCATTCCCTTCTCGCGCAGCTGCTCGTGCAGGGAACGCAGCGCAGAACGCTTTTTCGCTACCAGCAGCACGCCTGAGGTATCACGGTCCAGACGGTGAACCAGTTCGAGGAAACGGGCTTCCGGACGCAGCGCACGTAACCCTTCAATCACGCCGAAGCTCAGACCGCTACCACCGTGGACGGCGGTACCCGATGGCTTATTGAGCACCAGAATATGATCGTCCTCATAAAGGATAACATCGCTCAGGGCCGCGACTTTTTGCAGCTTAGGAGAAACCACCTCTTCTTCGCGTTCTGCCACGCGCACCGGTGGAATACGCACTTCATCGCCCGCTTCGAGCTTATACTCAGGCTTCACGCGTTTTTTGTTCACCCGCACCTCGCCCTTACGCAGGATGCGGTAAATCATACTCTTTGGCACACCCTTCAGTTGGGTGCGCAAGAAGTTATCGATACGTTGCCCCGCGTAGTCATCCGCGATAGCAACCATTTTTACGGCTGGAGTCTCTGTTTTCATGGTTGGCGATTCTAAATATCGTCAGCCATTAGCGCCACTCATTTTTCTATGCTTATATTTACTTTTATCCGGCCTGCGCCCTGTTTCACGCAATCGATTTGGTGGTTATTAAACCAATCACCACCTTGAGGTGAAGAAACTGTGAGTAACCGGGTGATAATTGGTAAAAGTCATCTTGCTATAACCTGGCGAGCAGTGGAATAATGAGGCTGTTTTCCGCGTTAAATCCGGGTTTTGTAAGGATGTCGACGGAATGACCAATTTTGTCTGACCGATCATCAACGCAGCAATGGCGTAAGACGTATTGATCTTTCAGGCAGTTAGCGGGCTGCGGGTTGCAGTACTTCCCGGTATAAGGATTGTTCTCTGGAGAGTTCTACCCAGGCAATTCCCCTGATAATTGCGCTGTGTTTCCGTATGAAACACAGGCAACCGACACTCTGCGCCTCTTAAGCGAGCGACAACCGTGAGGTTGGCGACGTGAACAGACACGAGGCCATCGGTTCATACCCCGGAAAGCGTCACCTTGCCCGCAGCTTTGTCGTCAATGTAAGAATAACGAGTAAGTTACGATGAAAAGAATGTTAATCAACGCAACTCAGCAAGAAGAGTTGCGTGTCGCCCTTGTGGATGGGCAGCGCCTGTACGATCTGGATATCGAAAGTCCTGGACACGAACAGAAAAAAGCGAACATTTACAAAGGTAAAATCACCCGCATTGAACCAAGCCTTGAAGCTGCATTTGTCGACTACGGTGCTGAGCGTCATGGTTTCCTCCCTCTGAAAGAAATCGCTCGCGAATATTTCCCTGCAAACTACAACGCCCATGGCCGCCCAAACATCAAAGATGTTCTGCGTGAAGGTCAGGAAGTTATCGTACAGATTGATAAAGAAGAGCGTGGCAACAAAGGTGCCGCACTGACCACCTTTATCAGCCTGGCGGGGAGCTATCTGGTGCTGATGCCAAACAACCCGCGTGCGGGTGGCATCTCTCGCCGTATCGAAGGTGATGACCGTACCGAGCTGAAAGAAGCTCTGGCAAGTCTCGAACTGCCGGACGGCATGGGACTTATCGTACGCACCGCAGGCGTCGGCAAATCAGCCGAAGCGCTGCAGTGGGACCTGAGCTTCCGTCTGAAGCACTGGGAAGCGATCCAGAAAGCCGCTGAAAGCCGCCCTGCTCCGTTCCTGATTCACCAGGAAAGCAACGTTATCGTGCGTGCCTTCCGTGACTACCTGCGTCAGGACATCGGTGAGATTCTGATCGATAACCCGAAAGTGCTTGAGCTGGCTCGCCAGCACATCGCCGCGCTGGGTCGTCCGGATTTCACCAGCAAAATCAAGCTGTACACCGGTGAAATCCCGCTGTTCAGCCACTATCAGATCGAATCTCAGATCGAGTCCGCCTTCCAGCGTGAAGTGCGCCTGCCGTCCGGCGGTTCTATCGTCATCGATACCACGGAAGCGCTGACCGCTATCGACATCAACTCCGCGCGTGCAACCCGCGGCGGCGACATCGAAGAGACGGCCTTCAACACCAACCTTGAAGCCGCTGATGAAATCGCCCGCCAGCTTCGCCTGCGCGACCTGGGCGGTCTGATTGTTATCGACTTCATCGACATGACCCCTGTTCGCCACCAGCGTGCGGTTGAAAACCGCCTGCGTGAAGCGGTGCGTCAGGATCGCGCGCGTATCCAGATTAGCCATATCTCGCGCTTTGGCCTGCTGGAGATGTCCCGCCAGCGTCTGAGCCCGTCGCTGGGTGAGTCCAGCCATCACGTCTGCCCGCGCTGTTCCGGCACCGGTACCGTGCGTGACAACGAATCGCTGTCTCTCTCTATCCTGCGTCTGATTGAAGAAGAAGCGCTGAAAGAGAATACCAAAGAGGTTCACGCCATTGTGCCTGTGCCAATCGCCTCCTACCTGCTGAACGAAAAACGTGCAGCTGTCAGTGCGATTGAAGCGCGTCAGGGCGGCGTTCGCTGCATCATCGTACCGAACGATCAGATGGAAACCCCGCACTATCACGTGCTGCGTGTCCGTAAAGGCGAAGAGACCAGCACCCTCAGCTACCTGCTGCCGAAGCTGCATGAAGAAGAGATGGCGCTGCCTTCCGATGAAGAACCCGCAGAGCGCAAACTGCCAGAGCAGCCAGCGTTAGCGACCTTCATCATGCCTGAAGCTCCACCGGAAGCAGCCCTGGAAAAACCGGCGGCCAAGCCTGCAGCGCAGAAACCAGAAGCCGCGGCCGCGAAGGCCCAGCCGGCGCAACCGGGTCTGCTGAGCCGCTTCTTCGGCGCGCTGAAGAAGATGTTTGCGGGTGAAGACGTTCAGCCAGAGCAGCCGAAGGAAGAACCAAAAGCAGCCAAACCTGAGCGTCAGCAGGACCGTCGCAAACGTCAGAACAACCGCCGCGATCGTAACGACCGCAGCGACCGTAACGAGCGTCGCGACAGCCGTTCAGATAACAACGAAGGCCGTGAGCCGCGCGAAGACAACCGTCGCAACCGTCGCGAGAAACAGCAGCAGAATGTTGAAGATCGTGAAATTCGCCAGCAGGCGGGCGATGAGTCCGAGAAGAGCAAACAGCGCGACGAGCAGCAGCCACGCCGCGAACGCAACCGTCGTCGTAACGACGAGAAGCGTCAGGCGCAGCAGGAAGTTAAAAACCTGAACCGGGAAGAGCCTGCTGAGCAGCAGGACGTCGAGCAGGAAGAACGTACTCAGGTTATGCCACGTCGTAAGCAGCGCCAGCTGGCGCAGAAAGTGCGCATCGGTGCGGCTCCGGTAGAAGAAACTGCAGTTGTGGCGGCTGAAGCGGCAGAAACCGCAACAGGTACTCAGGTTGCAAAAGTTGACCTGCCAGCCGTCGTGGACAATAACGTTGAGCAGGATGAAAACGGTGAAAACCGTGACAACGCAGGTATGCCGCGTCGCTCCCGCCGTTCTCCACGTCATCTGCGCGTCAGCGGCCAGCGTCGTCGTCGCTATCGTGACGAGCGTTACCCGACTCAGTCTCCAATGCCGTTGACCGTGGCGTGCGCGTCGCCAGAAATGGCATCCGGCAAAGTCTGGATCCGTTACCCGGTCGCTCGCCTGGAGCAAGCTGTTGAAGAACAGACTGTGACCGAAGAGGTAATTGCCCCTGTAGCACCGGTTGAAGACGCGGTGACCGAAGCAGCAACCGTGGTTGAACCTCAGGTTGTTGAAGCGGCAGAACCACACGCAGTGGACGTCGAAACCACCCACCCTGAAGTGATTGCCGCGCCGGTTGATGCCGCACCGCAGATTATCGCTGAAGAGGATGTCGTGGTGGCTGAGGAAGTCGCTGAAGAGGCTGAACCTGTAGCCGCGGTAGAAGAAGCCGCTGAAACCCTCGTCGAAACCACCACTGAAGAAGTCGTTCAGGACGTTGAGATTCAGGTTGAGCCGGTTGTCGAAGAAGTGAAAGCGCCTGAAGTGAAGCCTGAGCCGGTTAAGGTTGTTGCCGCGCCTGCGCCAGCTCACGTTGCGACAGCGCCAATGACGCGTGCTCCGGCACCAGAGTATGTGCCTGAAGCCCCGCGCCACAGCGACTGGGTTCGCCCGGCGTTCAGCTTCGACGGTAAAGGCGCTGCAGGCGGCCACAGTGCAACGCATCAGGCGACTGCACCGGCGACGCGTCCGCAGTCTGTCGAATAACGACACAGAAAGTAAAAAGCCGACCTTCGGGTCGGCTTTTTTATGCCTGCTGCACGGGCTTTCTCATCCCGGTGACCTCCGGCATGATCTGCCGCATCAGTTCCAGAAATCGCCGCAAGCGCGCCGGATAATAGCGGGACCAGGGGTAAACCAGATGCACCGGTAACGCCGCCGGCTGCCACTCTGGCAGTAAATGCACCAGCCGCCCTTCACGAATATCGTCCTGAACCGTCCAGCTGGATACGACCGCCACGCCAAGCCCGGTGAGTGCCGTATTGCGTGCGACATACAGGCTGTCGGTACTGAGGCGTGGGGTAATATTCACTCGCGCGGTAGCGGATGATGCCTCGTGAAAGAGCTCCACATGGCGCTGGTAGAAAGAGCTGATAGCAATCCACGGCAGCTGCTGCAGATCCTCCGGCGTATTAACCGTCGGAAAACGGTCCAGCAGTGCCGGAGAAGCCACCACCGAACGCGGCACTTCGGCCAGCAGCACGGATACGGTCGCCGGATCGACTTCCATTCCCACCCGAATAGCACAGTCAAGGTTGTCGCCCAGGAAATCAGCCGACCGATCGTTGAGCATCCACTCAATCGAAAGTTGCGGGTAACGCTGCAAAAACTCGGTTAGCGGTTTCAGGAGCTGATCCTGACCAAACGCGTGCGGTGCCCGCACCCGCAGCACGCCTACAGGTTCATCTTCCGTCTGTCCCACCTCATCTTCCAGCGCCAGCCAGCTGTCAATCACCCGACGGGCGTGCTGATAACAGCGCTCGCCGTCATCCGTGAGCCGCGTCGTGTGGGTCGTTCGCAACATCAGGCGCACGCCCAGCATTGTCTCAAGCGACTGCAGCCGCCTGCTCACCGTGGCCTGGGTTGTGTCCAGCTGCCGTGCCGCCGCAGAGAGTGACCCTGCCTCCACAATGCGGACAAACGTCCGCATTAGCTCCACCCTGTCTATACGCTCAGTTCTTTTCATCTTATTTTCATTTATACGTTCAACGTATAAGCGTTTTACCACCGCACCCGCTACCGTCGCAAGGCGTACTGATAAAAAATAGCCTCACACGATGAATGAGGAACGTCTTATGAACACAACAACTGCCGCCCATGCCGTAAGCCGCTGGGTCATCTTAATGCTGGCGCTCGGCGCAGGCTTCAGCGTGGCTTCCATCTATTATGCCCAGCCGCTGCTGCCCCTGATGGGCGCTGACCTTCACCTGAGTATCGAAGGAATGGGCCTGGTCCCGACGCTCACCCAGGCGGGATACGCCTTAGGGATCCTGTTCCTGCTGCCGCTCGGCGATCGCCACGACCGCAGAACGTTAATCCTGATAAAGAGTGCGGCGCTGGCGTTGTTTCTCCTGGGCTGTAGCCTGACCGGACAGATCCACTCCCTGCTGCTGGCAAGTCTGCTCATCGGCATGGCCGCCACCATGGCGCAGGATATTGTCCCGGCAGCGGCGATTCTTGCGCCGGAAGGTAAACAGGGAAAAACCGTCGGTACGGTGATGACCGGTCTGCTGCTGGGCATTTTGCTCTCCAGAACCGTCAGCGGCGTGGTGGGCGAAGCGTTTGGCTGGCGCGTGATGTACCAGCTGGCTGCGGCAAGTATTGCGTTTATCGGGGTGGTGATGTGGGCCGTGCTCCCTCGTTTCGCTATTCACTCCACGCTGAGCTATCCCGCACTGATGCGCTCGATGGAACATCTGTGGCGTCGTTATCCCGCTCTGCGCCGTGCGGCGCTGGCCCAGGGTTTTCTGTCGATTGCCTTTAGCGCCTTCTGGTCAACGCTTGCAGTCATGCTGCTGGAACGCTATCACCTCGGCAGTGCCGTCGCCGGTGGTTTTGGTATTGCAGGTGCTGCCGGTGCATTAGCCGCACCGCTGGCGGGCGGCCTGGCGGATAAACTGGGTGCCGGGAAAGTGACGCAGCTTGGCGCAATCCTTGTGACCGTCTCGTTTGCCCTGATGTTCCTGATGCCTGCTCTGGGGGTTCACGGACAGCTGATTCTGATTGCCGTCTCTGCCATCGGGTTCGATCTGGGCCTGCAGTCCAGCCTGGTCGCGCACCAGAACCTGGTCTACAGCCTTGAGCCGCAGGCTCGTGGCCGCCTGAACGCCCTGCTCTTTACCGTGATCTTTATCGGCATGGCGTTGGGTTCCGCGTTAGGCAGCAATATCTACACGCTGGCTGGCTGGACGGGTGTGGTCGCGCTGGCAACGGTCTGCGGCATCATTGCGCTGGCAATCCGCCTGATTGAAAGCGCGCGCGTCGCCTCAGCACCAGCAGAAATGGCATAAAAAAAATGCCCAATCCAGACGGATTGGGCACTAAAACATGCCCAGTTTCAAGACATGTTCCAAGAGGTCAAGATGTTATTTGTTCAGCTGGAACAGAGACATGCCCTGCATATCGCTAAACGCTTTATAAGAGGCCTGCAGGGCCGCCTGCTGCATGGTGTAAGAGGAAATCGCTTCATTCCAGTCCACGTCCACCAAATCACTCATCTGCTTAGTCTGGCCCAGCGCGCGGTCGTCACCAAGGGTATCGAGTTTTTCCAGTTCGTTCATCTTGGTGCCGACATCCGCAACGACCGTCAGGACGTTGTTCTGCGCGTTTTTAATACCGATCTGCGCGTTGGAAATTGTCTGGCTTTGTGCGGCAGCCGCGGCCGGATCGTTTTCAATCGGCGTCTTCAGCGAAGCAATGGCGGAATCAAGGATTTTAAACATGTTTGTTTCGCCATAGCCTCCGCCCGGCAGCTCTTGCGCATTGCTGGTAATGCTTTCGAAAATCTGCTGGCCGGTATGGCTGATTGCCATGTTTCGCGCCGTATCAACCTGCTGGGTGATCGCCTCAGTGCCGCCATTGTAGGTGCCGGTTGCGGCATCAAACGGTGCGCTCTCGGTTTTGTAACCCGCAAAGATAAAGCGACCATTGCCATCCGTCGTGTTAGCCAGGTTCATGAGCTGGTCGCGGATCCCCTGGATATCGGTCGCCAGAGAGAGACGGTCGTCATCGCTTAAGGTGCCGTTTGACGCGTAGACCAGCTTCTCACGCACGCTTGATAACGCGGTGTTCACCTGGGTCAGCACGTTGTCTTCCAGCGACACTTTTTGCGTGGCAAAGGTGCGCGCTAACGCGAACTGGCTGTTTTGTGACTGAGATTGCGACAGAACAATAGACTGCGAAGCCGCGATAGGATCGTCCGACGGACGATTAACGCGTTTGCCGGTGGACATCTGCTCACCGTAGCTCAGCCATCTGCTCTGGGAATCGGTGATCCCGCGCATGTTCTGTTCGTACATCATCTGGGTGCTAATACGCATTTTTCACCTCAACCTTAACGAATGTTGATAATTGCATCGAAGAGCGTACTGGCAGTCTGAAGCACCTGCGCGTTGGCGAGGTAATACTGCTGATAACGCTGCAGGTTGCCATACTCTTCGTCAAGGTTTACCCCGGAGATGGTCTGCTGCTGCTTGATTAACTGCGTTTCCACGTTGGCTTTCGTCTGGCTGCTTACTTTCAGTGAAGCGGTGGTGCTACCCACGGTGCTGACCAGTGAGGCATAGGCATCGTTGAAGGTTTTGTTTCCGCCAACCACTTTACTGTTTTGCAGATCGAGCATTTTCTGCCCGTTGCGGTTGTCGCTCTCACCGCCGTTCTGCACCGCGGCCATGGCCAGTTTGGACTCGTCGCTGATGGACAGTTCCATATTCATGATGACGTCGGACACAGGCTTCACGGTAAAACTGTCTTTAGCGTTTGCCGAACCGCTGACGTTCACGTTGAGACCATCAAACGACAGATTGCCGCTGGCATCCGGGCTCATTGTAAAGCTGGTCTTGTCCGAGGTACGGGTAATGGTCCAGTCGGTACCGTTAAACTGCAGCTTATAGTCCGTTGCCTGAACTTTGGTGCTGTCCGCAACGGTGGCATTGACGACCGCCGAACCGCTATTTTTGCTGTTAGAAAGCACAGCCGGAGAACCAAAGCCGAACAGCTTGCCGCCCGCATCGCCGTTGGCATCAAAGCCGGCCTCATGCTGTTTGTTCATCGCGTCAGCAAACGCCAGCGCCATCTGGTTCAGAGTGTTACGGGCCTTATCCAGATCTTCAGCGCGGAACGTCAGCAAGCCGCCTAACGAGCCGGTGGTAACCATCTTTTCCGGGATCTCGACATTGCCCGCAACCTCATCGACGTAGGCGATAGTGGTACGGGAAGGATCGGCGCTGGACTTCACGGCCGCCAGCTGGTTAGCTTTGCTGCCCTGCACCAGGCTGTAGCCGTTGCCGAAAGAGATGTTAAACGTGCCGCTATCCTGAACAGAGACTTCCACGCCCACGATTTTGTTCAGCTCATTGACAAGCTGATCGCGCTGGTCGAGCAGATCGTTAGGCGATGCGCCCGCGCCGACGCCGGTGAGGCGGGAAATCTGATCGTTCAGATTGGCAATCTGTTTGGCGTAGTTGTTGATCTGCGAAACGCTGGTCGCAATTGCGGTATTGACTTGCGTATCCTGATCGCGGAGATACTGATCGTTAGTTTTGAACTGATTGACCAGGCCGCCCGCTTTTCCCAGCACCGTCTGACGCGCAGCCGGGTCTTCCGCGTTGCTCACCAGCGTTTGCAGGCTTTTAAAGAAATCCTGCAGGGTGGTGGAAAGCGAGTTGGTAGTATCGGAGAGCACATCGTCAATTTTTGACATCTGCTGATAGCGTGTGGTCAGGCCGCTGCTCTGCGTCTGCGCGGCGCGAAGCTGGTTGGTGATAAAAGCGTCATATTCACGCTGGACACCGGAGACATACACCCCGTTACCCACCCAGCCACCGCCGGTCAGCGTGCTGTTAGATGCACCCAGCACCGTCGTCTGGCGGGTGTAACCTGCCACGTTGTAGCTTGAAATATTATTACTGACGGTATTGAGTGCCGACTGCGCGGCACTGAGGCCACTCATGGCGCTGTTAATCAAACTGGACATGGGGGTTCCTTTTATACGTTCAGACACGAGTCCTGATGAAGGTTATCGGCAACCTCCACCGGGACTTGAGAACTTTCAGAACAGATTTTCAATATCTGCGCTATAGGCTTTGCTGACTTTCTCGCCCATGGATTTCAGCTGCTGGATCATGCTGGTAAGCTTGCGCGCGTAGTTCGGGTCGGTCGCGTAGCCCGCGTTTTGCAGGGCCTGCGCGCCCTGCTCCGCCGTCGCCGCCTGCGTAACGGCGGTGTAACGCGGATTTCGACTCAGCAGCCCGACATAATCGGACAGTGCTTCCAGATAAGAGCTGTAAACGCGGAATTTCGCTTTCACCTTCACCGCCGCACCGTTCTCGTATTCGGTGGTGGTGATCTCCGTGGTCGGCCCTTTCCAGCTGGAGGTGGCCTTCACGCCGAAGATGTTAAAGCTCGGGTCGCCGTTTTCCTTGCGGATCTGGCGCTGGCCCCAGCCCGACTCCAGCGCGGCCTGGGCGAGAATAAGATGGTGAGGCACGCCGCTCTGTTCACTGGCCAGTCGCGCAGGCAGAGATAGCTGCGCCAGGAAGTCTTTGCTGTCACCGGAGAGCGCCTCGTCGCCGCTGCCCGTTGCCTTCGGTATCGCTTTACGCACCATCTGCGTCAGCGCCTGGTTCTGATAACTGGTCACCGTTTCCAGATCGAACTTCATCGGCACCTGCTGCGGCTGCTCTTCTGGCTGAACACCCTGTGCGGCGGCGGTCTGTTTGACAATCATGTCAGCCAGACCGAGGCCTTTACCGGCGGTCATCTGCTGCGCAATCTGCTGGTCATACATGCTGGTGTAAAGACGCGTTGAATCGCTGCTGAACATCCCGTCTTTCGGCAGGGTTTCGCGCATGCTTTTCAGCATCATCTGGACAAACATCCCCTCTACCTGGCGGGCGACCGGGCGGATATTCGCCGCCGGGTCTTTACCTGCTTTGGTTTTCAGTTCGTTGAGCGACTGGGCGTCCCAGGCGGCACTGGTCAACAGTTTGCTATCGGTCAGCATCAGATGATTTCCAGTTTGGCGCGCAGGCAGCCCGCGCTTTGCATGGATTGCAGAATGGACATCAGATCCATCGGCGTCGCGCCCAGCGCGTTCAGGGCACGCACCACGCTGTTCAGGTTGGCGCTGGAGCGCACGCTCTGCAGAGAGCCGCCGCTCTGGCGTAAATCAATCTGCGTTTGTGGCGTCACCACCGTCTGGCCGCCACCAAATGGCGTATCCGGCTGGCTGACGTTGGCAGAACGGTTAACCGTCACCGACAGGTTACCCTGCGCCACGGCGCAGCTATCCAGCGACACTTCCCGGTTCATCACCACGGAGCCCGTACGGGAGTTGATGATCACTTTGGCATCCTGCACCGGCACGTTCACTTCCAGATTCTGGATATCCGCCAGCATGCGCACCTGGTTGCTGCTGCCGGTAGAGGTGCGGATCTGCACGGTACGCGCATCCAGCGCCGTGGCATTGCCATAGCTGCGGTTGATGGTGTCGGCAATCTGCTGCGCCATCGTGAAGTCTTCATTATTCAGCTGCAGGTTGATGGTGTTGCCTGCGCCAAACTGGGTCGGCAACTCACGCTCGATGATCGCGCCGTTGGTAATACGTCCGCCGTTCAACTGGTTCACCTGCACGCTGCTTCCGCCTGCCGATGCACCCGCACCGCCAACCAGAATGTTACCCTGCGCCAGAGCATAGACCTGGCTGTCGACGCCTTTCAGCGGGGTCATCAGCAGCGTACCGCCGCGCAGGCTTTTGGCATTACCCATTGAGGAGACCACCACGTCAATGGTCTGCCCCTGGCGCGCAAACGCCGGGTAAGAGGCAGTGACCATTACCGCGGCCACGTTTTTCAGCTGCATGTTGGTTCCTGCCGGCACGGTAATGCCGAGCTGGGAAAGCATGTTGTTCAAGCTTTGGGTGGTAAACGGCGTCTGGGTCGTTTGGTCACCGGTACCGTCCAGCCCCACCACCAGGCCATAGCCAATCAGCGAGTTCTGGCGGACGCCCTGAACGCTGGTGAGATCGCGGATGCGGTCAGCCTGGGCAAACGTTGCTACAAGAACCAGCGCCACGGCGAAGATCGATTTAAACATGGGTCACCTCGCTTACATCGGCGATAAATTAAGGAAGAAGCGCTGCAGCCAACCCATATTCTGCGCTTCATTAATGTAGCCGTTACCGACGTACTCAATGCGCGCATCCGCCACCTGGGTGGACGGAACGGTGTTGGTGCCGCTGATGGTGCGTGGATTCACCACGCCCGAGAAGCGAATGAATTCAGTGCCCTGGTTAATGGCGATCTGTTTTTCACCCACGACGTGTAAATTGCCGTTAACCAGCACCTGGTCAACCGTAACCGTCAGCGTACCGCTGAAGGTATTGCTGGCGTTTGCGCCACCTTTACCGTTAAAGGTGTTGCCGCCGGAAGCCTCAACATCCGCACGGGCATTGCCGAACAGGCCCTGCAGATAGCGTGGAACGGTGTCGAAGCCAAAATTGGTTTTGCCATCGCGGCTGGCGTTCGCCGACGAGCTCTTGCTCGCGCTGACGTTTTCCTGCAGCACAATGGTCAATGTATCGCCAACATTGCGCGGGCGGCGATCTTCAAACAGCGGCTGATAGCCGTAGTTAATCGGCTGCGCGGTCTGGAAAATGGAGCCGTTTACCACTGGCGCAGGGCCAGGAACGGGTTGGGCAGTCGTCGCACCCTGGACCAATGGTTTAGACGGGATCAAAGCGCACCCGCTGAGAGTGACAGCCAGAACAGTCAGTATCGGATAACGAAACGCCGCGTTTTTTTGCATTGCCTTCATCTTCGAAAACAGGGAGCCGGTGCGGGGTTTACCGCACCGGGCTACGCCTTAGAGTTGCGTCAGTTTCTGCAGCATCTGATCGGTCGTCGAGACTGCTTTACTGTTAATTTCATACGCGCGCTGGACCTGGATCATATTTACCAGCTCTTCCGCCACGTTCACGTTGGAGGTTTCTACATACCCCTGATACAGCAGACCGGCACCGTTCAGGCCCGGCGTACTTTCATTTGGCGTACCGGAGGATTGCGTTTCGGTGTAGAGGTTCTCACCAATGCTTTCCAGGCCGGTATCGTTCATGAAGGTGGTCAGGTTGAGCTGTCCGACCTGGACCGGCGCGGCCTGCCCCTGCTGGGTCACGCTCACGATGCCGTCACGGCCGATGGTAATGCTCAGGGCGTTCGCCGGAATGGTGATCGCAGGTTGAACCTGGAAACCGCCCGCCGTCACCAGCTGACCGTTCTGATCGACCTGGAAGGAACCGTCACGGGTATAGGCAGAGGTTCCGTCAGGCAGCTGCACCTGGAAGAAACCCTGACCTTTGATTGCCACGTCTTTGCTGTTGTTGGTCTGAGACAGGTTGCCCTGGCTGTGCAGACGCTCGGTCGCCACCGGGCGAACGCCGGTACCGATCTGCAGACCTGACGGCAGCGTCGTCTGTTCAGAAGACTGCGCGCCCGGCTGGCGGATGGTTTGATAAAGCAAATCTTCGAAAACGGCGCGCTGACGCTTGAAACCATTGGTGCTGACGTTTGCCAGGTTGTTGGCAATCACATCCATGTTGGTTTGCTGCGCGTCCAGGCCAGTTTTCGCGATCCATAAGGAGCTGATCATAAAGAGTCCTGTTAACTCATAGACAGAAGTTGGTTAGCCTTGCCCGCGTTTTCATCCACGCTGCTGATAATTTTCATCTGCATTTCAAAACGACGGGCGCTGGCGATCATGTCGGTCATCGCTTCGACCGGCTTGACGTTGCTGCCTTCCAGAACGCCGGACATCACGCGGATGCTCGGATCGGCCTGTAACGTGGCGCCACGAGTAGCCTGGGCCGCCTGGGTCAGACGGAACATGCCGTCGTCGCCGCGCTGCACCTCTTTGCCTTCCGCTTTGACCAGCTTCAGACGACCAACAGGGGCAACGGTATTGGCCGGGTCGCCCGGGTTCAGCGCCGAGATGGTGCCGTCCGCGGCAATGGTCAGCTCAGAGCCTTCCGGCACGGTCAGCGGGCCCGCTTCACCCATCACCGGATGCCCCTGAATCGTCAGCTGGCCGGTCGCGCTGACCTGGATATTCCCGTTACGGGTATAGCCTTCACCGCCGTCCGCCGTTTGCACCGCCAGCCAGCCGTCCTGCTGCAGGGCAACGTCCAGCGGGCGTGAGGTGTAATCCATCTGCCCTGGCGTCATGTCTGCGCCCGGGGTCGATGCCGCCACCAGCGTACGGGTCGGCAGGGAGAGCCCTTCCACCGGCACCGCGCGCAGCGCATTCAGCTGCGCGCGAAAGCCCGGCGTCGAGGCGTTTGCCAGGTTGCTGGCAGTAACGGCCTGCTGGCTGAGCGTCTGACTTGCCGCGCCCATCGCGGTATATATTGCGTGATCCATTGCGCTTTCCTGTTAGCCGCTTAACGCAGGTTAACCAGCGTGTTGAGGATCTGATCCTGGGTCTTGATGGTCTGCGCGTTCGATTGATAGTTACGCTGCGCGACGATCATGTTCACCAGTTCTTTACTCAGGTCCACGTTAGAGGCTTCCAGCGCGCCGTTGGTCAACGTGCCGAAGTTACCGGTTCCCGCCGTACCCAGCAGCGCCACGCCGGAGGACTGGGTAGCCGACCAGACGTTATCGCCTTCAGATTTCAGGCCTTCGTTGTTGGCAAAGTTCGCCAGCACGATCTGGCCCAGCACCTGAGTCTGCTCGTTGGAGTAGTTCCCGACGACGGTGCCGTCATCGTTGATCTGATAGCTCACCAGGTCGCCCGGCTTGAAGCCGTTCTGGTTGGTCGCCACGATATTGTTCGCACCGGTGTTCTGCTGCATGGAGTTTGCAAAACTCATGGCGAAGGTCGCCGGGTCCGCACCTGGGATAGTCGCGGTAGTGATGTTGATGTTTCCACCACCAATCAACGTACCGTTATTATCGAAGGTCAACGTCGTGGCCACTGCCGCCGTGCTGCCTGCTACGCTGCCGTCCTGGGCATACACTTTCCAGGAGTTAGCCGGGGTCGCATCTTTGACGTAAAACAGGTTCATGTTGTGCGCATTACCCTGGCTATCAAAGACGGTTACCGTACCTTTTTTGTTGTAGGTATCCGGGTTAGCCGGATCGAAGGCGGCGGTCGGTGCGGCATCGGTGGAGTTGAGGTTAATCTGCTGGGAAGCCGTGGTGGTGGATTTCGCGGCCATCAGCGTGGTCGGGATATTAATCGCCTGTGGATTCGCACCGGTCTGAACCGTTGATGGCGTTCCGGCAACCGGATAACCCGTTAATTGCATCCCCTGCATGTTCACCAGGTTACGGTTTTCGTCCAGCTTGAACTGGCCGTTACGGCTGTAGAACACCGAGCCGTTTGCATCGACCATACGGAAGAAACCGTTCTGGCTGATGGCAACGTCCAGGCCGCGACCGGTGTTGGTGGTAGTACCGTCGGTAAAGTCCTGAGTGATGCCCGCAACTTTTACGCCCAGACCCACTTTGGAACCGGCAAACATGTCTGCAAAGGAAGCAGAACCGGATTTAAAACCATAGGTCGCGGAGTTGGCGATGTTGTTGCCAATGACGTCCAGGTTGGTGGCCGCAGCATTCAGGCCGCTGACCGCTTGAGAAAAGGCCATGACTTACTCCTGATAAGTGTTAAGGCTTAGATAATCTGCCGAACTTCGTCGAGTGTGGTGGTACCGGAGGTACCCAAATCCAGTTTGTTGCCGTCGCCCCCTTTAATCACGCCCTGAACCAGCGCGAACTGCAGCGGCTGCGCCACCAGCTGGGTTGTCCCGTTGCTGGCGCTAATCGCGACTTTGTAGGAGCCATTTGGTGCTTTCGTGCCGTCGGTCAGGCTGCCGTCCCAGGTAAAGGTGTGAACGCCCGCCTTCAGCTCGCCAATGTCGATGGTGCGAACCACGGCGCCGGTTGAGTCGGTGATCGTCGCGGTCACTTTGTCAGCCGCCTGCTGCAATTCCACGCCGAACGGCGTAGTGGTGGTGGTCGATGTACCCTCGGTGGTGCTGGTACCCGCAAGAATAGTGGTACCCGGGATCATCACGCCGTGACCGATCAGGCTTGCAGCCTGCAGGGACTGGGCGCTATTAATCTGACCGGAGACGGAACCCAGGGTGGTGTTCAGTTTCTCAATGCCGCTCACGGTGCTGATCTGCGCAAGCTGCGTGGTCAGTTCGTTGTTCTGCATTGGGTTAGTCGGATCCTGGTTCTTAAGCTGCGCTACCAGCAGCGTCAGGAAGCTGCTCTGCAAATCGGAGGCATTGCTTCCCGTCAGGGAGCTGGAGCTTGTCGAACTTTTGGTGTTGTTAACACCTGTGTTCGTAGGATCATTCACATTTACGGCGATGGACATGCATGTCTCCTTTACTGGCCGAGAGTCAGTGTTTTGAGCATCATGCTCTTCACGGTATTAAGCACTTCGACGTTCGCCTGGTAGCTACGGGACGCCGACATGGAGTTCACCATCTCGCCCACCACGTCCACGTTAGGCATCTTCACGTATCCGTTAGCGTCCGCAAGCGGGTTACCGGGCTCGTACACCAGCTTGTCCGGTGCCTGGCTCTCTACCACGTCAGACACCTTCACGCCGCCCGTTGCCGCACCTGGCGCAGCGTCGACCTGAAACACAACCTGTTTAGCACGATAAGGCTGACCGTCAGGTCCGGTCACGCTGTCGGCGTTCGCCAGGTTACTGGCTGCCACGTTCAGCCGTTTTGACTGAGCGGTTAACGCCGAGCCGGCGATATCAAAAATATTCAGCAAGGCCATTTATCAGTTGCCCCCCTGCAGGACGTTCATCATGCCTTTGATTTGTCCGCCGAGTACGGTCAGGCCCGTCTGGTATTTCAGGCTGTTATCGGCAAACTGCGTACGCTCCCGGTCCATATCCACGGTGTTACCGTCGAGTGAAGGCTGGTCGGGGATGCGATAAAGTAAATCGGTCGCTGGCGCGGTCATCGCCTGAGCAGGAATATGGCGAGAGGATGTCATGGCGAGTGCAACACCCGTTCCTTCGGCACGTCCACGCTCCATCACCTTTTTGAGTTCACTGGAAAAATCAATATCGCGCGCCTGATACCCGGGCGTATCGGCGTTAGCGATGTTGGCGGCTAAAATCTCCTGCCGCTGGGCGCGTAAATTGAGCGCTTCCTGCTGAAAACGTAACGCGGCGTCGAGTTTATCGAGCATGTCTCCTCCGCTGATGGCAAAATTTCAGTTCACAGCTTAAATCTCACCCGGTCTCCCCTATCGACGGAATAAGCGCAAAATGCGTCGCTATTTATTCCGTTGATGCAAAACCACTGCAGGTAGAATTCACCCAACTCTGGAAACGGTGGAACTTGCGATGCAAACGTTAAAACGTGGCCTGATGGCAACCGTCTTGCTGTTTAGCCCTCTGGTGCAGGCCGGGGATTTACAGAATGCGCTGACGAATTTTTTTGCCCAGAAGCTGGCGGGCTTTAGCGACGAAGTTAACGTGACCATCCGTACGCCGCCGAATCTGTATCCGACCTGCGAGCAACCGTCATTCAGCGTGACGGGGACCACGAAGCTATGGGGCAATGTGAACGTGCTGGCACGCTGCGCCAACGAAAAACGCTATTTACAGGTTGCAGTTCAGGCGACGGGCAATTATGTTGTCGCCGCCGTCCCCATTGCGCGTGGCAGCACACTCCAGGCAAACAGCGTGACGCTGAAGCGCGGGCGTCTGGACCAGCTTCCGCCACGGACAATGCTGGAAATGAATCAGGCACAGGACGCCGTCAGCCTGCGCGACGTGGCCCCGGGCCAGCCGATTCAGCTCTCCATGCTTCGCCAGGCGTGGCGTGTTAAAGCAGGACAGCAGGTGATGGTGGTCGCCAACGGAGATGGCTTTAGCATCAACAGTGAAGGGAAAGCGTTAAACAATGCTGCGGTGGCGCAAAACGCCCGTGTCAGAATGTCCTCGGGCCAGGTGGTTAGCGGAACCGTCGATTCTGATGGGAATATTCTGATTAACCTATAATCTTTTTAAAGATTCCGCGGCGCGTGCCGATAAATATTCAACTAATGATGATGTCAGGCGCAAACGCCGCGAACCCTCGATGAGGACAACACTATGAGCATTGATCGTACATCAGCCCTGAAGCCGGTAAGCGCTGTACAGCCTCGCGAAACGAACGACGCTACCCCTCAGAAAACGCGTCTGGAAAAACCGTCAACGTCTAACAGCACCAGCGTGACCCTGAGCGATGCCCAGGCAAAACTGATGCAGCCAGGCAGCAACGATATCAATATGGAACGTGTTGAAGCGCTGAAAACGGCTATTCGCAACGGTGAGCTGAAAATGGACACCAGCAAAATCGCTGACGCCCTGATTCAGGAAGCACAGAGTTTCTTACAGAGTAATTAACCGTATGAGTCGACTGTCAGAAATACTGGATCAAATGACGGTTGTCCTGAACGACCTGAAAACGGTAATGGACGCTGAACAGCAGCATCTCTCTTCCGGCCACATCAACGGCAGCGCGCTGCAGCGTATTACTGAAGATAAGAGTTCGCTGCTGGCGACGCTGGATTATCTGGAGCAGCAGCGCCGCGCCGAGCAGGATCCGAAGCGCAGCGCCAATGACGATATTGTTGAGCGCTGGCAGACCATTACCGAAAAAACCCAGCATCTGCGCGATCTCAATCAGCATAACGGCTGGCTGCTTGAAGGGCAGATTGAGCGCAATCAGCAGGCGCTTGAGGTGCTGAAGCCGCATAAAGAAACCGGACTGTACGGCGCGGATGGTCAGACGGCGACTGCGCGTATTGCGGGTGTAAAAAAGATTTCGATTTGACGCATCAGCGACAAATCATGCAGTGGGGAGCACCCTAAGGTGAACTCCCCTTTTGGCGTTTATGCCGTACGGCGGGTAAACTCTTTCACTTTGAAGCCCAGCACGGCGAGCGTGGCGAAATACGCTACCACCCCGACGCCCACCACGGCCATCAGCCGCATCAGACGATAGGGCATCGTGCCCAGGGACCACTCCGGCATGACGTACATCATCCCGATGAGTGCCGCAGACATCACCAGCACCGCCACAACCAAACGCACGAGAAAACTTGCCCAGCCTGGCTGCGGCGTAAAGATATCCTGCTTGCGCAGCTGCCAGTAAAGCAGCCCGGCATTCAGGCAGGCCGCCAGACCAATAGACAGCGACAGTCCGGCATGCTTCAGCGGGCCGATAAATGCCAGGTTCATCAGCTGGGTCATAATCAGCGTCACGATGGCAATTTTCACCGGCGTTTTAATGTCCTGACGCGAATAGAACCCCGGCGCCAGCACTTTGACGACAATCAGCCCCATCAATCCCACCGAGTAGGCTATCAGCGCGCGCTGGGTCATCGCGGCGTCAAACGCGGTGAATTTCCCGTACTGGAACAGCGACACCGTCAGCGGCTTAGCGAGGATCCCCAGCGCCACCGCGCTGGGAAGGGCCAGCAGGAAGCAGAGACGCAGGCCCCAGTCCATCAGGCGGCAGTACTCATCATGGTTGCCACTTGCAAAGCTTTTCGACAGCGACGGCAGCAGGATGGTCCCCAGCGCCACACCCAGCACGCCGGACGGGAACTCCATCAGACGGTCAGCGTAGTACATCCACGAGACGGAACCCGACACCAGGAAAGAGGCAAAGATGGTGTTGATGATAAGCGAGATCTGGCTGACGGAGACGCCAAGAATGGCGGGCCCCATCTGCTTAATCACGCGCATCGCCCCGGCATCTTTAAGATTGATGCGCGGCAGCACCAGCATGCCGATTTTCTTCAGATGCGGCAGCTGATACGCCAGCTGCAGCACGCCGCCCACGGTGACCGCCCAGGCCAGCGCCAGCACCGGCGGGTTGAAGTGCGGCGCGGCGAACAGCGCAAAACCGATCATGCTGACGTTGAGAAACGTCGGCGCAAACGCCGGAACGGAGAAGCGGTTCCAGGTGTTCAGGATCGCCCCCACCAGCGAGGCCAGCGAGATCAGCAGAATATAGGGGAAGGTAATGCGCAGCAGCTGCGAGGTCAGGGCAAATTTATCTGCCGTGTCGGCAAAACCGGGTGCGGTCACCATAATCACCCAGGGCGCGGCCAGCATACCGACGACGGTCACCACGGCCAGCGCCAGGGTCAGCAACCCGGAGACATAAGAGACAAATACGCGCGTCGCATCTTCACCCTGCTTGCTTTTATATTCCGCCAGAATGGGAACGAACGCCTGGGAGAACGCCCCTTCAGCAAAAATGCGACGCAGCAGGTTCGGCAGCTTGAACGCAACGAAAAAGGCGTCCGTTGCCATCCCTGCACCAAAGACCCTTGCCACAATGGCATCGCGCGCAAAACCGAGTACGCGAGAGAACATGGTCATCGAGCTGACGGCCGCCAGCGATTTTAATAAGTTCATTAACGTGAATTTCCAGAACCATACGGATTTCCAGGACGGGTAAGCGTAAGCGCCACCCGGCAAAGCCAACAGGCGGCGCTTAGTCTAACCGGATTTCAACGAATTACTATCCGCAGATGTTACAGCGAGTTATTCGCTCATGGCATCGCGCCAGAGTCTTTCCACAATGCGCTGCGCCAGAATGGCCTGCTCGCCGGACGTTTCAGGAACCGTCTGATTTTGCACACAGGTGATAAAGTGGCGGGCACATCCCGCGAAACCGCGCTGCTCGAGGGTGCTTTGCCAGCCTGGCGCCGGGAGCGTCACCACGCCGCTGCCCTTCTCTTCCCGCCACTCCCGCATGTCGGTAACGTCGTACAGCGCGCCGTCTGTCACCGCCTGAACGGATTCCCGCTGGCTGCCTGCGCGGCGGTGCATGCTGGTGGTGACCTGAAGGTGCTCAACGGCAAAATGGTGTTCCGCATACACCATCTGCCCCTGTTCGTTAGTGACCAGAGTGCCGCTTTTCAGCAGCGCTTCGCCGTTGGTCAGCCACAGCGCGGTATCCACCACGTGAAGGTAGTCATCAAGAAGGGTAAAGCGCAGATCGTTCGGGCCCACGCTGTCGGTACGGTGCTTATCCATCCGCAGCGAGGCGAGCGTGCCTGACCGCGCCTTCAGTTGCTGATAAAGCGGCGCGAAGCGGCGGTTGAAACCGACCATCAGCGTCAGGTTTTTACGTGCCGCCAGCTCAATCAGCCGCTCCGCGTCCTGAACGTTTTCCGCCAGCGGTTTATCCACGCAGACGTGAACACCCGCATTGAGCAGCTCGCTCACCACCTGATAGTGGGTTGCCGTTGAGGTATGCACGAATACCGCATCGCACTCGCGGGCCAGATCCTGCAGGGAGGCGGCATACGGGATGCGCCAGGTTTCGCAGATACGCTCTGCCTTCTCGCGCGTGGGTGACCAGGCCCCTTGCAGGGTCCAGTCTGTCGCCGCACCTAAAACAGGCAGCCAGGCTTTTTGCGCAATACCGCCCAGCCCCACCACGCCAATACGTAATTTTTTCACCGTCAGTCTCCCAGATGTGCGAGCAACGCGTCCAGCCGCTGCTTCAGCCCGGCTACCTCTTCTTCCAGCGCCTCTACGCGTGCTGAAAGGTCGTCGCTGATTGCGGGGCCCGATTCCGTCGCCACGCTTGCGGCGTCAACGTCACCGCTGAAAAGGTGCATATAGCGGCTTTCACGTTTGCCCGGCTCGCGCGCCATACGCACCACAAAGGGGCCATCCTCACGCGCGGCCAGCCCTTCCAGCGTCTGCTCGACCTCCTGCATGTCGCTGAACTCATGCATGCGGGAAGCGCGCGTTCGCAGTTCCCCCGGCGTCTGCGCCCCGCGCAGCAGCAGCGTGGTGATAATCGCCACTTCCGCACTGCTCAGCTTCAGGTCGCCAAATTCAGAGTTACAGAAGCGCTGCTCGTATTTGGTCACGCGGTTGCCAAAGCCGCTGACGGTGCGCAAATAGTGGCGCTTTACCAGCGCGTCCAGCACGTCCTGAACGTCATGCTCGCTGAGGTTCATCACCGGCTCGCGGTTGGTCTTCTGGTTGCAGGCCATGGTCACGGCGTTAACTGAGAGCGGATACTGCTCCGGCGTGGTGACCTGTTTTTCGAGTAAGCACCCAATCACGCGCGCTTCCGTACCGTTTAGCTGATACTTCATCTTTTCTCCTTAACGACCTGCGGTCCAGTCTCGGGTGGTTAACGCCGTCAGAACGTGGTCGCGCCACTCTCCGTCTATCAGCAGATAATCTTTGGCATAACCCTCTTTCTCGAACCCTAAACGCGCCAGCAAATTGCCGCTGCGCTGATTATGCGGCATGTAGTTCGCCATAATGCGATGGATATGCTGCGTGCGCTGCATATAGCGAATGGCCACCGTTAACGCCTCGTACATCATCCCCTGCCCCTGCCATTTCTGGCCGATAGAGTAGCCAAGGTAGCAAGCGTGGAACGAACCCCGCACCACGTTTGAAAAATTGGCAATTCCGATAATCTCTTTCTCTTCCGGATCGAGCAGCGCGAAATAAAACGCGCTGCCCTGCTTATGAAATTCAGCGATCATGCTGAGGCGCGCCTGCCAGCCGGAGGGGTAACAATGGCTCTCATCCCGAACGGGTTCCCAGGGTTTTAAAAACTGGCGATTCTCGGCGTAATAATCCGCCAGACGCCAGGCATCACGCTCATGCACAAGACGAACGACCAGCCTGTCCGTTGTCAGACGCACTTTTGGCACATTACTGCGATAGCCAAACATCAATACCACTCCTTCCCGTCGCTTCAGCTTACCCATTAGCTTTACTATACCTGCGCCTGTGCCGTCTGTGAAAACAGTGACATACCATTTTGACCTCTTTTCACATTTTTCGATGAGAACTCTCTATCAAAGCACCGTTTTGATAAAAAAATATTGTCGCGCTCAGGGGTGGGAAAAAGCGCGGCGACACCGCAGAATGTTAGCGTGCTCACCTTCTTATTTTCCCTGGAGGGAAAATGTCCCGCGTATCACAGGCCAGGAGCCTGGGTAAATATTTCCTGCTCGTCGATAACATGCTGGTCGTGCTCGGCTTTTTTGTCGTGTTCCCCCTCATCTCGATCCGCTTTGTCGATCAAATGGGCTGGGCGGCGCTGATGGTCGGCATTGCGCTGGGGCTACGCCAGTTTGTCCAGCAGGGTCTTGGCGTCTTTGGCGGCGCGATTGCTGACCGCTTTGGCGCTAAACCGATGATCGTTACCGGTATGCTGCTCCGCGCGGCAGGCTTTGCCACGATGGCGGTTGCCCACGAGCCCTGGCTGCTGTGGTTCTCCTGCTTCCTCTCCGGAATCGGGGGCACCCTGTTTGACCCGCCGCGCACCGCGCTGGTGGTAAAGCTTATTCGTCCGCAGCACCGCGGCCGCTTCTTCTCCATTCTGATGATGCAGGACAGCGCCGGGGCGGTTGTTGGCGCCCTGCTGGGCAGCTGGCTGCTGCAGTACGATTTCCGTCTGGTCTGCGCGGCCGGGGCGGTGCTGTTTATTCTGTGCGCACTGTTTAACGGTCTCTATCTCCCGGCCTGGAAGCTGTCTACGGTAAAAGCGCCGGTACGCGAGGGGCTCGGAAGGGTGCTTCGCGACAGGCGTTTTGTCACCTACGTGTTGACCCTGACCGGCTATTACATGCTGGCCGTACAGGTGATGCTGATGCTGCCAATCATGGTGAACGATATTGCGGGCACGCCTGCCGCCGTGAAATGGATGTACGCCATCGAAGCCTGCCTGTCGCTGACGCTGCTTTACCCCATCGCCCGCTGGAGTGAACGGCGTTTTCGCCTGGAGCATCGCCTGATGGCCGGTCTGTTTCTGATGACGCTGAGCATGATGCCTATCGGTCTGGTAAACACGCTCCAGCAGCTTTTTATGCTGATCTGCACCTTCTACATCGGCTCTATCATCGCCGAGCCCGCCCGGGAAACGCTGAGCGCCTCGCTTGCGGATGCGCGTGCGCGCGGCAGCTATATGGGCTTCAGCCGCCTGGGACTGGCCTTTGGCGGTGCGCTGGGTTACGCCGGCGGCGGCTGGCTGTTCGATGCCGGCAAAGCGCTGAACCAGCCGGAGCTCCCCTGGATGATGCTCGGCGTGGTGGGCGTCATGACGCTTCTCGCCCTGTGGTGGCAGTTCAGCCAGAAGCGCAGCGCGAGCGGCATGCTCGAACCCGGCGCGTAGCCCTTCCCTCCGGCGGGAGAATGCTCCCGCCACACTTCTCAGTATTTTCTGCTGGTTTCTGCCATTTCACACTGACATACTGACGAAACAGGACAGTAGCGCCGATTTTTCGTTGAGGAACACTATGAAGAAAATTGTCATTGCCGCCGCACTTATCATCAGCGGTCTGCTGGTGGGCTGTAACCAGCTTACGCAATATACCGTCAGTGAGCAGGAAATTAATCAGGCGCTGGAAAAACATAACAATTTCTCTAAAGACATTGGCGTGCCGGGGCTGGCCGATGCCCACATCGTTCTCACCAATCTCACCAGCCAGATTGGTCGTGAAGAGCCGAATAAAGTCACGCTGGCAGGCGATGCCGCGCTTGATATGACGTCTCTATTTGGCAATCAGAAAGCCAACATCAAGCTCAAGCTGAAGGCGCTCCCCGTTTTCAATAAAGAGAAAGGGGCGATTTTCCTGCAGGAGATGGAAGTGGTCGATGCGCAGGTTTCGCCGGACAAGATGGCACCGGTTCTGCAAACCCTGATGCCCTATCTGAACCAGTCGCTGCGTAACTACTTTAATCAGCAGCCGGCGTACGTCTTAAGCGAAGACAAAAGCAAGGGTGAAGCCCTCGCGAAGAAATACGCAAAAGGGATAGAGGTGAAGCCGGGAGAGATCATCATTCCTTTCACCGATTAACCTGAAGGGCGCTGCGGCGCCCTTTTTTTTTACGGAAAAGTGTGCAAACGAAAACGTTTCCGCTTATGATTTGTGTCCGGCAAAAACAGCCATCCTTATGACTGATTCCTGACAAGCCGGAGCTTCCATGACTGCACAACCCCAGGTTCTTAAAATCCGCCGCCCTGACGACTGGCATATCCATCTGCGTGATGGCGATATGCTGAAAACCGTCGTGCCCTATACCAGTGAAATTTATGGCCGCGCGATTGTCATGCCAAACCTGGTTCCGCCAGTCACCACCGTCGATGCCGCGATAGCCTACCGCCAGCGCATCCTGGATGCCGTTCCGGCAGGACATGATTTCACCCCGTTGATGACCTGCTACCTGACCGATTCGCTGGACCCGAACGAGGTGGAACGCGGGTTTAACGAAGGCGTATTTACGGCGGCGAAACTCTACCCGGCGAACGCCACCACCAACTCCAGCCACGGCGTCACCAGCATTGATGCCATCATGCCGGTGCTGGAGCGTATGCAGAAGCTGGGCATGCCACTGCTGGTACACGGCGAAGTAACGCATGCGGAGATTGACATCTTTGACCGTGAAGCCCGTTTCATCGAGACCGTGATGGAGCCTCTGCGCCAGCGTCTGCCGGCGCTTAAGGTCGTCTTTGAGCATATCACCACCAAAGACGCGGCAGAGTATGTTCGCGACGGCAACGAGCTGATCGCCGCGACCATCACCCCACAGCATCTGATGTTTAACCGTAACCATATGCTGGTGGGCGGGGTGCGCCCTCACCTGTACTGCCTGCCGATCCTCAAGCGCAATGTTCACCAGCAGGCGCTGCGCGAGCTGGTCGCCAGCGGATTCACGCGTGCGTTCCTTGGCACAGACTCCGCGCCTCACGCCCGCCATCGCAAAGAGGCAAGCTGCGGCTGCGCGGGCTGTTTCAACGCTCCAACCGCCCTTGCCAGCTACGCAACCGTATTTGAAGAGATGAACGCGCTGGAGCATTTCGAAGCGTTCTGCTCCCTCAACGGCCCGCGCTTCTACGGCCTGCCGGTCAATGAGACCTTCATTGAGCTGGAGCGCAAAGCGAGCCAGGTTGAGGAGTCCATTGCGCTGACGGATGACGCACTGATCCCCTTCCTGGCAGGTGAAACCGTAAACTGGACGGTAAAACGCTAAAAAATCAACGCCCCTTGTTGTCAAACCGATAATATGCCTGTATAAATAAACAGTATATTACACAGGGGGCATTTATGCGTATTGAAGTCACCATAGCCAAAACTACCGTTCTGCCTGCCGGCGCGCTTGATGCACTGGCAGGCGAATTATCCCGTCGTATTAACAACACTTTTCCCGATAACGCGGGCGCCGTAACGGTTCGTTACGCCGCAGCGAACAACCTCTCCGTCATGGGTGCCGCAAAAGAAGATAAAGATCGCATAAGCGAAATCCTGCAGGAAACGTGGGAAAGCGCAGACGACTGGTTCATTACCGATTAACACTGCTCCCTCATTGTGTTTTTTTGCCGGGTCGCCCCGGCTTTTTTTTGCCTGTCATTCCTGACGTTCAAATTAATTCAGCATCTTCTTAGAAAATCGTGAACGATATGGTGTTTTATTGTTCGAACAATCCTAAAAAGCAGAAAAATGTGTTGCTACCTGTTTATTTTTCCCGTTGGAACCCTTATTACTTGGTATACTGAAGAAGCTTTCAGAAAAACATGCATTGAACCTCAGAGCCGTTGTCTTCTAACACGCATTTAGGGGGTTATAATGGAAAAGAATAACGAAGTCATCCAGACCCATCCGCTTGTAGGCTGGGATATCAGTACCGTAGATAGCTACGATGCGCTGATGCTGCGTTTGCACTACCAGACCCCAAATCAACTCAACCGTGACGAAGCGGAAGTTGGACAGACGCTGTGGCTAACAACAGACGTCGCCCGTCAGTTTATTTCTATTTTAGAGGCAGGCATTGCAAAAATAGAATCTGGCGACTATCAGGAAAATGAGTATAAACGGCACTAACCGTATGCCCACTTTTCACTCAACAGGCACCCTCGCGGTGCCTTATTTATTTCCCGCTTGTTTACGCCCGCGTTGTTAATTACTCTGCTAACAAACCGTAAGTTTACGAGATGCATATGAGATACGACTTAATCATTATTGGTAGCGGCTCCGTTGGTTCGGCCGCCGGTTATTACGCAACGCAGGCAGGGCTAAACGTCCTGATGATTGACGCCCACCTGCCGCCGCACAGCGAAGGCAGCCATCATGGCGACACCCGCCTCATTCGCCACGCCTATGGCGAGGGCGAGCGCTACGTTCCGCTGGTGCTTCGCGCCCAGACGTTGTGGGACGAGCTGGCAAAACAGACCGAAGAGCGTGTTTTCGAGCGGACGGGAGT
This sequence comes from Enterobacter sp. MG-EB028, assembly GCF_056673305.1. Lineage (NCBI taxonomy): Bacteria > Pseudomonadati > Pseudomonadota > Gammaproteobacteria > Enterobacterales > Enterobacteriaceae > Enterobacter > Enterobacter sp. MG-EB028. Next base: position 1,861,603 of record NZ_CP195079.1, on the reverse strand, counting down.
CATCAACCTTGGTCCGGCTCGTTCGGAATTTCTCGCCAACGTCGAACGCAGCGCGAAGGCGTTTAATCTTGACGTTGAGAAGCTGGACGTGGCAGCCATTACCTCGCGCTGGCCTGAGATTACCGTCCCGGAGGATTATATCGGCCTCTTTGAAGCCAACTCCGGCGTCCTGCACTGTGAAACGGCGATCAAAACCTGGATCGATCTTGCCGCCAAAGCGGGCTGCGCGCAGCTGTTCAATTGCCCCGTAGAGGCTATCACGCATAATGCAAACGGCGTTACGGTGAAAACCGTAGACGGAGAGTATTCGGCTTCCCGCCTGCTTATCAGCGCAGGAACCTGGGTTACCCGCCTGCTCCCGGACCTGCCGATCCAGCCAGTGCGCAAGGTCTTCTCCTGGTTCCAGTCGGACGGGCGTTACAGCGCGCAAAACAAATTCCCGGCGTTTACCGGCGAGTTACCCAACGGCGATCAGTTCTACGGTTTCCCTTCCGAGAAGGACGCCCTCAAGATTGGTAAACACAACGGCGGGCAGGTCATCTCCTCACCGGAGGAGCGCAAACCCTTTGGCGCGTGCCCGCAGGACGGCTCAGAAGCCTTCTCGTTCCTGCGCAATATTCTCCCGGGCGTCGGTGGACTGCTTTATGGCGCGGCCTGCACCTACGACAACACCCCGGATGAAGATTTTATCATTGATACGCTGCCGGGCCATGACAACACCCTGCTGATTACCGGGCTGAGCGGCCATGGCTTTAAGTTCGCTTCGGTGTTGGGTGAAATCGCCGCGCAGTTTGCCCAGGGTATCACGTCGCAGTTTGATCTGACACCGTTCTCACTATCGCGTTTTAACGGATAATCGGCCACGGGCTCCGGCGGTACCGGGACCCGTTTTTTTCGTACTCAACTGTGGGGCGATATGCGCAGGATCGTGGGTTTTCTCGTCAATAACATTCGCGAGCACTTTATGCTCTATATCTTATTGTGGGCGCTGCTCGCTATCGTCGATGTTATTTACATTGTGTTTTATTGAAAGCGATAACTGACATTAGCTGACGTTACTTTATGTTTATTTAAGCTTTTTTCTTCTTCTAAATACGTCTTGCACGAAGCCACTGAATTAAATTTGCGGTTCCTTTTCAAAATCGCTGAAATAAATAAAATAAAAATCAATAGTCAATTATTTTAGTTGCAATATCGCGCCTTCCCGTTCATTTTTATCTTTCGGTTAATTTGAAAATGGACATTCTGATGCAATTGCGTAACTCCTCCCGGCGCTACGGAATAATATCCATAAGCTTGCACTGGATATTTGCCATTGCCGTCTATGGTATGTTCGGACTTGGACTCTGGATGGTCACGCTCAGCTATTACGATGGCTGGTATCATCAGGCACCCGAGCTGCATAAAAGCATTGGCGTCCTCCTGATGCTGGGGCTGGTATTTCGCGTAATCTGGCGACATGTTTCTCCACCGCCCGCGCCACTAAAGACATACGGTAAAATAACCCGCGTTAGCGCTGTCGCCGCGCATATTGTGCTGTATGCACTGCTCTTCGCCATTCTGATCAGCGGCTATCTCATTTCAACGGCAGACGGTAAGCCGATTAGCGTTTTTGGCCTGTTCGAGGTTCCGGCAACGCTCAGCGATGCCGGGGCTCAGGCCGACACGGCGGGCGTCGTTCACCTCTGGCTTGCCTGGAGCGTGGTGATCCTGTCCGTACTGCACGGGCTCGCCGCCCTTAAACACCATTTTATTGATAAAGACGATACGCTTAAGCGCATGCTTGGCCGCTCGTCAGTTGACTCTGGAGCATAAAATGAAAAAACACCTGCTGGGTATCGCCCTGGGCTCTCTGTTATTCACCGCCGGTTCTGCCGTGGCGGCTGACTATAAAATTGATAAAGAGGGCCAGCACGCTTTCGTCAATTTCCGCATTCAGCATCTGGGATACAGCTGGCTGTACGGTACCTTTAAAGATTTCGACGGCACATTCACTTTTGATGAGAAAAACCCTGCGGCAGATAAAGTCAATGTGACCATTAATACGAACAGCGTCGACACAAACCATGCTGAGCGCGATAAACACCTGCGCAGCGCAGAGTTCCTGAACGTCACAAAATTCCCGCAGGCCACCTTCACCTCAACGGAAGTGAAGAAAGAGGGTGATAAATTGGCTATTACCGGTAATCTGACGCTGAATGGCGTAACCAAACCCGTCACTCTGGACGCAAAATTGATCGGTCAGGGTGACGATCCGTGGGGCGGTAAACGCGCAGGTTTTGAAGCGGCGGGTAAAATTCACCTGAAAGATTTTAATATCACAACGGATTTAGGCCCGGCGTCTCAGGACGTTGAGCTGGTTATTTCCGTTGAAGGTGTGCAACAGAAGTCGTAATAGATTCGCCCGGCAGGCTCTCGCCGCGCCGGGCGTTATTATTATTCCGGGTCAGGAATGCCCAGTTTAGTATTCAGACGGCCGCGTGATTTATTAAAAATCTTATTGCCGTTTTCACGTCCTGCGCGACGACGACGCTGCTCTTCTTCCGGCAGGATACTCTCCTCGCTGCAAAGCTCGCTACAGCAGCCGTTAAACTTCTCGGCACAGGCCGGACACTGGATAAACAGCAGGTGGCAACCGTCGTTTTTGCAGTTGGTGTGGGTATCGCACGGCGCGCCGCACTGGTGGCACTGGGCAATCACGTCTTCAGAAATACGCTCGCCCATGCGCTCGTCAAAGACGAAGTTTTTACCGATAAAGCGTACCGGTAAGCCCTGCTCGCGGGCGCGGCGGGCGTACTCGATAATACCGCCTTCAATGTGCCAGACCTTGTTGAACCCATTGTGCTTCATCCACGCGCTGGCCTTCTCGCAGCGGATACCGCCGGTGCAGTACATAACGATTTTTTTATCCTTATGCTCCTGCATCATCTCCACCGCTTTCGGCAGCTGCTCGCGGAAGGTATCGGCCGGAATTTCCATCGCGTTCTCGAAATGCCCCACTTCGTACTCATAGTGGTTACGCATATCAATGAATACGGCATCCGGATCGTCCAGCATCGCATTCACTTCCGCGGCCTTCAGATATTCACCGACATCCGCCGGATTAAACTCAGGATCGTCGATACCGTCCGCCACGATGCGTTCACGCACCTTCATGCGCAGCACCCAGAACGATTTCCCGTCGTCATCCAGGGCAATGTTCAGGCGCAGGCCGTTGAGGGCCGGATCGAAGCTGTAAAGTACGTCACGGAATGCGTTCACCTTGCTTTCCGGTACGCTAATCTGTGCGTTAATGCCTTCGCGGGCAAGATAGACGCGCCCGAAGACGTTCAGCGCCGTGAAGGCCTGATAAAGCGCATCGCGGGTCGCCTGCGGATCGTCGATCGTGAAATATTTGTAGAAAGAGATGGTTGTGCGCGGTTCGGTTTCAGCCAACATACGCGCCTTTAACATCTCATTCGAAACGCGGTTGTGTAACACTGGCATGGTGTACAAGTCCTGCAATCGTCAGAGAGAATGAAAAATCGGTCGGCATCATATAGCAAACAAAACCAATTTACATCCACACAATTTACGCTACATTTCACACACCCTGATGAATCAGGCTTAACAATTGCCGTCGTCGCGCAGGTTTCGGCGGCAGATATTTTGGCTACGTCTCAAAAAATGCGACAATAGCGAAACAGGACGTTTGAACACAGGAAAGACATGACCCAGTTACCAAAATTTACCGTCGCCCTTTTGCACCCCCGCTATTGGATGACCTGGCTTGGCATTGGCTTTTTATGGCTACTGGTACAGCTTCCCTACCCTGTTATCTTCCGGTTAGGTAAATCATTAGGCCGACTCGCGCAAATCTTTATGAAGCGCCGCGCCCGCATCGCGTATCGTAACCTTGAGCTGTGCTTTCCGCAGATGAGCGAGGCAGAACGTCATGATTTGGTCTCGAAGAATTTCGAATCCGTCGGCATGGGGCTCATGGAAACTGGCATGGCGTGGTTCTGGCCGGACAAACGCATGGCGCGCTGGAGCAAGGTGACCGGAACCGGCATGGAGCCGGTGCATACCCTTCAGGCCAATCAGACCGGCGTGCTGCTGATCGGCGTCCATTTCCTGACGCTGGAAATCGGGGCGCGCATGTTCGGCATGCAGGCGCCCGGCATCGGGGTTTATCGTCCTAACGACAACCCGGTTATCGATCTCATTCAGACCAACGGCCGCATGCGCTCCAACAAAAGCATGATCGACCGTAAGGATCTGAAGGGCATGATCCGCGCGCTAAAGTCCGGTGAAGTAGTCTGGTATGCCCCCGATCACGACTATGGCCCACAGGCCAGCGTCTTTGTTCCCTTCTTCGCCGTCGACGAGGCCGCCACCACGACCGGCACCTGGATGCTGGCGCGGATGTCCAAAGCCGCTATTGTTCCCTTTGTTCCCCGCCGTATGCCGGATGGCTCAGGCTACGAGCTGATGATGCTTGAGCCGGAACTCGCGCCGCCGCTGGAAGATGCGGAAACCACCGCGCGCTGGATGAACGGCGTTGTGGAGAAGTGCATTATGCTGGCGCCAGAGCAATACATGTGGCTGCATCGCCGCTTTAAAACGCGGCCAGAAGGCACGCCGTCCCGCTATTAATCCTTATGCGGCCTTCAGGGCCGCATGCTGTTTTAGCTTTAAAAGCTCCCCCTCATTGCGGCAATCATAACCCAGGCGCATAATTAGCAGGCTTATTACTTCATGCTTCAGGTGCTCTGCACCTCACTATGCGGATTGTTATGTCACCCTCAGATGCCCCCATAAACTGGAAGCGTAACCTCACGGTTGCGTGGCTTGGCTGTTTTCTTACCGGCGCGGCGTTTAGCCTGGTCATGCCTTTCCTGCCGCTCTACGTCGAGCAGCTGGGCGTGACGGGCCACGGCGCGCTCAACATGTGGTCTGGCCTGGTATTCAGCATCACGTTTCTCTTTTCCGCCATTGCCTCGCCCTTCTGGGGCGGCCTTGCTGACCGCAAGGGACGTAAAATCATGCTGCTGCGTTCGGCACTGGGGATGGCCATTATCATGGCGCTGATGGGCGTGGCGCAGAACGTCTGGCAGTTTCTGATATTGCGCGCATTGCTGGGCTTATTGGGCGGATTTATTCCCAACGCGAACGCCCTGATCGCCACGCAAATGCCTCGCCATAAGAGCGGCTGGGCGCTTGGAACGCTCTCAACCGGTGGCGTGAGCGGTGCCCTGCTGGGGCCGCTGGCGGGGGGGTTACTGGCGGATAACTACGGCCTGCGCCCGGTTTTTTTCATCACCGCGAGCGTTTTGTTTCTGTGCTTTATTGTCACCCTGCTCTGCATCCGTGAAAAATTTACGCCCGTCGCCAAAAAAGAGCTGCTTCACGCCAGAGACGTGCTGACCTCGCTTAAAAATCCCAGGCTGGTGCTGAGCCTGTTCGTAACGACAATGATCATTCAGGTAGCAACCGGATCGATTGCCCCTATTCTGACCCTGTACGTTCGCGACCTGGCGGGTAACGTTAGCAATATTGCCTTTATCAGCGGGCTAATTGCCTCCGTGCCCGGCGTGGCGGCACTGCTTAGTGCGCCGCGGCTGGGGAAGCTGGGGGACCGCGTGGGTCCTGAGAAGATCCTGATTTGTGCGCTGGTTATCTCCGTCCTGCTGCTCATCCCCATGTCGATGGTGCACTCTCCGTGGCAGCTGGGCGTGCTTCGCTTTTTGCTGGGCGCCGCCGACGGGGCGTTGCTGCCCGCCGTACAGACCCTGCTGGTCTACAACTCCACGAACCAGATTGCCGGGCGAATCTTTAGCTATAACCAGTCATTTCGCGATATCGGTAACGTCACCGGGCCGCTTCTCGGCGCGGGTATTTCCGCCAGCTTCGGTTTTCGCGCCGTCTTTATCGTGACGGCTGGCGTGGTGCTGTTCAACGCGATTTATTCGTGGTTCAGTTTATCCCGCGCGTTACGGCCGGTGACGGAATAAGACGAACGCCTGACGGCTTATTTTCGCATTCATACTTGCAGAATCTGATATTCAGCTATTCTTTCCCTGAAACCTTCTGGAAAACAGGGAGACACCAATGACCATGTACGCCACGCTGGAAGAAGCTATTGATGCCGCTCGTGAAGAGTTCCTTGCCGATAATCCCGGTGTTGAGGAAGAAGATGCTGACGTGCAACAACTTAATATCCAAAAATACGTTCTGCAGGATGGGGATATTATGTGGCAGGCCGAATTCTTTGCCGATGAAGGCGAAGAAGGGGAATGTTTGCCGGTCCTGAGCGGTGCAGGTGCGCAGGCCGTCTTTGATGGCGACTATGACGAAATCGAGTTACGCCAGGAATGGCTGGAGGAGAATACGCTGCACGAGTGGGATGAAGGCGAATTTCAGCTCGAGCCACCTTTGGATACGGAAGAAGGTCAAACCGCAGCCGATGAGTGGGACGAGCGTTAATTTACGCTACTCGTACGGGCCGTGGCTGGCATCAATCGGCAGCAACAGCGTGTCGAAAATCAGCGAAAACGGCAGATCGAGCACCGTCAGATAGCGCCATGCGGAATCGCGTACATCCCATTTCACGCCCGGATAGTACTGGTTGCCATGGCCCTGCCCTGGAATGGTGCGGCTGATGATGCTGCCGCAGCCGCTTAGCAGGCATGTCATCATAACGACGATGATTATTTTCATCAGTAACCTCTAAAAAAATACCGGCCTCGCAGCCGGTATTTTATCTGGAGGGTGGCGCTATGCTTACCCACCCTGCTTAACCACTTACTTGGCCTTCAGCGCCAGCGGGTTCAGCTTCAGCTCTTTGTAGTAGTTCACCCACGAAGAATACTTCTCCGGAGCGGACCATACGCGATAGTGAAGCCTTGCCATCGTGACCGGATCGCTCAGCAGCACCAGACGACGGTCGCGATTGAGTTTTTCCGGGGTCTCGTTAAGCGCCTGCTCAACGTGACGATCGCGGGCAATCTCCAGCACCTGGCTTGCGCGGTGGCGCGCAGTGGCCATCGCCGTCGCCAGGGCGTTGAATGACGGGTTAAACACGGCGTGCATAAAGCCATCATCCAGCGTGCGGCTGCGGTTCTGCTCCAGGTAGGTATCGGTATCCACCAGCACCTGCGGCGGGGAATACTCTTCCGGGATCAGGAACAATTTCCAGCGCTTGGTACGCAGCCCCACCGTTGACCGGCTGGAGATCACGGACACAAACGGCGACAGGATCAGCGAGAAGACAATCGGCGCCAGCCAGAACAGGAAGCGCAGATCCAGCCAGGCCATTCCGGCCGCCCACACCAGCCCCAGCAGCAGCTGAGAACCGTGGCGCATAAAGGCTTCACTCCATGGCGTGGAGTCGTCATCACGCTGCGGTGAGTTCCAGACCACTTCCCAGCCCAGGAACGCACTGACCACAAAAACGGTGTGGAACAGCATACGCACCGGCGCCAGCAGCACGGAGAACAGCACTTCCAGCAGCAGAGAAAGGGTCACGCGGAAGAAACCGCCATACTCTTTCGAGCCTTTGCACCAGATCAGGATGATACTGAGCAGTTTAGGCAGGAACAGCAGCACCATGGTAGAAGCAAACAGCGCAATCGCCAGCTCAGGACGCCACTGCGGCCACACCGGGAACAGCTGGCGCGGTTGCAGGAAGTATTGCGGCTCCGTCAGGGCATGGACGACCTGCAGCGCAGTGGAGAGCGCGAGGAACATAAACCACAGCGGTGCGGAGAGATAAGACATCACGCCCGTCAGGAACACCGCACGGTGAACCGGGTGCATCCCTTTCACGAGGAACAGGCGGAAGTTCATCAGGTTACCGTGACACCAGCGGCGGTCTCGCTTGAGCTCGTCCAGCAGGTTCGGCGGCAGCTCTTCGTACGATCCCGGCAGGTCGTAGGCAATCCAGACTCCCCAGCCAGCACGACGCATCAGCGCCGCTTCCACGAAGTCATGCGACAGAATCGAACCGGCAAACGAACCCTCGCCCGGCAGCGGCGCCAGCGCACAGTGCTCAATGAACGGCTTCACACGGATAATAGCGTTGTGGCCCCAGTAGTGCGATTCACCCAACTGCCAGAAGTGCAGACCGGCGGTAAATAGCGGCCCGTAAACACGGGTGGCGAACTGCTGGCAGCGCGCGTACAGGGTGTCCATACCGGACGCTTTTGGCGAAGACTGAATGATGCCCGCGTTCGGGTTGGCTTCCATCAGGCGTACCAGACCGCTCAGGCAGTCACCGCTCATGACGGAGTCAGCATCCAGCACGACCATGTAGCTATACTGGTTACCCCAGCGACGGCAGAAGTCATCGATGTTGCCGCTTTTACGCTTCACGCGACGGCGGCGGCGGCGATAGAAGATCTGCCCTTCGCCCTGCACTTCCGCAATCAGCTCCATCCAGGCTTTTTGCTCTGCCACGCAGATATCCGGGTTGTAGCTGTCGCTCAGGATGTAAACGTCGAAATGCTCCGCGTTACCGGTCGCCTTTACCGACTCCCAGGTCGCACGCAGGCCCGCAAATACGCGGTCAACGTCTTCGTTACAGATAGGCATAATTAGCGCGGTACGGTGCTCAGGATTGAGGGGTTCATCCCCGACCGTTGACGCCGAAATGCTGTATTTGTCCCGTCCCATCAGCAGCTGCAGGAAGCCCATCAGCGCGGTCCAGAAACCGGCCGATACCCAGCAGAAGAGAACCGCGAACAGCAGGAGAATGCCGCTTTGCAGAATGTACGGCAGCAGCTGCATGAAGGAGACCCAGAGATCCTGGCCCATCATGTCAGTGGGGTTGATAAACGCCCAGCCCTGGTAAGGCAGAATGGTTTTCATGTACCAGGTCGCGACAACCGTCTGCGCCAGCGTCAGAAGCAGCAGGATATAACGGCGGATTGTGCCCACGGTACGCCATTTCTGTTCAGAGGCCTGCTCTTCTTTCGTCAGGCGCGACAGATAGCGCGGCGTGACGTCACGCCCGCGCAGGCGATCCCAGAAGCGACCAACCGGGTTGGTGCGCCATGGATCGGGGAACATTGAGGAACGCGTCGCCTTCGGCATGGCCTGAAGCTGATCGCGTCCTTCGTCGTCTTTAATCAACTGCCCTTCTGCCAGCGAGTCCGGCCAGGCCTGCTCCAGACGAGCCTTGACTGACCCCAGCGGCGTATCATCATCACGGGAAAACTGACGATGTTCGCCATCCAGCGCGGTATGAACCGCGCGGATGTCGCTCTTAGGCAGCGCCGCTTTTTCGATATCCGTCAGCGGCATGGCATCAATATATTCAGATGTATTATTCATTGGCAGGTAGCTGGTAGCTCCAGGTTTCACTCAGCGGCTGATCTTCACTGACCAGCGCAGCACGCATTTCAGTGGTCTGTTTCGGATCTTTCACTTTCACGCGCAGGGTCAGACGCCAGCCTTTGGTTACCGGGTTGTAACGCACGGTATTCTCTACGATTTCACCGTTGTCACCGATGCTGGCCTGGGCCGACACCGCAGTATCCGGAGCCAGTTTCTTCATATCCTGGCCGGTGAAGTCCACGACAAACGCCACCGTACCGTCAGGCTGACGGATAAGGTTAGACTGCTTCACGTCCCCCGTAGAGCGGCGAGTCTGCGTCACATACGCGTTATCCGGCGCATGCAGCTTATCTTCGTCGCGGCTGAAGGTAATGGTGTACTTGAAGTTCATCTCTTTACCGGCTTCCGGCAGTTGATCCGGCGTCCAGTATGCAACGATGTTGTCGTTGGTTTCGTCGTTGGTTGGAATTTCAACCAGCTCTACCTTGCCTTTACCCCAGTCACCTTTCGGCGTAACCCAGGCGCTTGGACGCAGGTCATAGCGGTCGTCAAGATCTTCAAAGCGAGAGAACTGACGGCCACGTTGCAGCAGGCCAAAGCCCTGCGGGTTTTCCATCGCAAAGCTGCTGACCGCCAGATGTTTCGGGTTATTCAGCGGACGCCAGATCCACTCACCGTTGCCGGCATGAATAGACAGACCGTTGGAGTCATGCAGTTCCGGGCGGAAGTTGGTGGCTGGTGACGGCTGGTTCGGCCCAAACAGGAACATACTGGTCAGCGGTGCAACGCCAAGTTTGCCCACTTTGTCACGCAGGTAAACCTTAGACTGCACGTCAACGACCGTGTCACGACCCGGCATAATCACAAAGCGATAGGCACCGGTTGCACGCGGAGAGTCGAGCAGCGCATAAATAGTCAGACGTTTGTCCGTTGGTTTTGGACGTTCAATCCAGAACTCACGGAAACGCGGGAACTCTTCACCTGATGGCAGCGCGGTATCAATAGCCAGACCGCGCGCAGAAAGCCCGTACACCTGACCCGCGCCAATCACGCGGAAGTAGCTGGCGCCAAGCATGCTGACGATTTCGTCGTTTTTATCTTTGCTGTTGATCGGGTAAAGGACTTTGAAGCCTGCGAAGCCCAGGTCTTTCACCGTATCTTTGTCGTGTTGCACATTGCCAAAATTGAAGTAATCCGGGCTGTACTTGATCTTGCGTACCGCGGTTGCCGTCACTTCATTGATGGCAACAGGCGTGTCGAAGTACATACCCTGATGATAAAATTCAAGCTTGAACGGGGTTTTAATGTTGTTCCAGTACGCTTTATCGTGGTTGAACTGGATCTGCTGATAGTCCGCATACTTCATGTCGCGGAAAACGGAGGGCAAGTTACTTTTCGGCGCTTCGTAGCTCTTGCCTGCCATCGATTTTGCCTGTTTTGCGACATCGTCGATGTTAAAGGCCAGTGCCGATGAGGTATACAGTGATAACACCACTGCAGCACCCAACCAACGCATTTTCATCATCTGTGGTTTATGTTTCATAATAAGTAAGCACTTCCCCCTTTGTGTGCTTATATCGATCCGATCCATTTTAATGGAAACTCAGGCAATCCGACAACATAATCACTGCTTTGTTCAGCTGCTGGCTCATGGATTAAGCAAATGAAAGAACCCGCTATTCACTTTGCGTGCTTATCCTGGAGACAGTGTGTCGGTCTTGGTGTAGGGTTGGCTTCGAATGTAACCAATATGAGTCTTAGGGATAAGGCGAAAAGTCTGAGAATGCACAACGTTATATGAGCACAACACCGATACAACGGGAATATTTCCTCGACTCGATCCGGGCATGGCTGATGCTATTGGGGATCCCCTTTCATATTTCACTGATTTACTCCAGCCACACGTGGCATGTTAATAGCCAGATGCCCTCCTGGTGGCTGACGCTGTTTAATGACTTTATTCACGCTTTCCGCATGCAGGTGTTTTTTGTCATATCCGGCTATTTTTCGTACATGCTTTTTTTACGCTACCCGCTTAAGCGCTGGTGGAAAGTGCGCGTGGAGCGCGTCGGTATTCCCATGTTAACCGCCATCCCGCTGCTAACGCTGCCGCAGTTCATTATGCTGCAGTACGTTAAAGGCAAGGCGGAAAACTGGCCGAATCTCTCGCTGTACGAAAAGTACAACACGCTGGTCTGGGAACTGGTGTCTCACCTCTGGTTCCTGCTGGTTCTGGTGGTGCTGACCACGGTCAGTCTGGTGATTTTCAGCCGCCTGCGCCGCCATCTCAGCACGACGGCCGACTCTTTCTTCACCAACATCACGCTGGGCAGACTGTCGGTGCTCTTCTTACTGCTGGGGATCGCTTATGCCGCGGTGAGACGCACGCTGTTTATCGTCTATCCACCGATACTAAGCGACGGCCTGTTCAATTTTGTGGTGATGCAGTCGCTGTTCTACATTCCGTTCTTTTTAATCGGCGCACTGGCCTTTATTCATCCGAAGCTTAAAGCGCTGTTTACTACCCCGTCACCGTGGTGCGCGGTAGGTGCTGCCATCGCCTTCGTGGCCTATCTGCTGAACCAGCGATACGGGAGCGGCGATGCCTGGATGTATGAAACGGAAAGCGTGATCACTATGCTGTTGGGCCTGTGGATGGTGAATGTGGTGTTCGCCCTCGGCCACCGTTTGCTGAACTTCAAGTCCAGCCGCGTGACCTACTTCGTCAACGCTTCACTGTTTATCTATCTGGTGCATCATCCTCTGACGCTGTTCTTCGGGGCATACATCACGCCGCATATCGCATCCAACACGCTGGGCTTCTTTACCGGGCTGGTGTTTGTGGTGGGGATTGCCGTCGTACTCTATGAGATCCATCTGCGGATCCCTCTCCTGCGCTTCCTGTTTTCAGGAAAACCACAGCCGAAAGCCGCCTGAGCAGCGCGGCGCACTCCGTGCGCCGCCCTTGCTTCAGCTTTCCAGCTCTTGCCTGCGCTGAGTCAAAAGACGCTGATACAGATGCGTGGTGTCTTCATCGAAGCAGACAAAAATCACCTTCTCTGGCAGCGGCTTGAGTGACAGATAACGGTAGACGGTATCTACGGCGATGGCTGCCGCAGCCGCCTTTGGATAACCATACACGCCGGTGCTGATGGCCGGAAACGCCATCGTTTTGAAGCCGTTGTCGGCGGCAAGCCGCAGACAGTTCCGGTATGCCTCTTCCAGAAGACTCGCTTCATGCCGATCGCCGCCATGCCACACGGGCCCGACAGCATGAATCACCGCGTTGGCGGGAAGGTTGCCCGCAAGCGTAATCACCGCATGTCCCGGAGGGCATTCACCCTGTTGCTGACGCACGATTTTACAGGCTTCCAGTAACTGCGGTCCGGCAGCCCGATGAATAGCGCCGTCTACTCCTCCTCCCCCCATCAGGGAAGGATTGGCCGCATTGACGATGACGTCGACATGGACGGTCGTAATATCGCCATGAATAATTTCAATTTGCGGTTTCATAAAGCCCCTCTGCTGTCCGCTTTTTTATAAGTGTATCGCAGAGGGGTTATTGAGAAAAATGACAGGCATAAAACCGCGCCCACCGACGGGCGCGCACGGGTATTAACGGTACTGGATCTGAACAACCGCGAGCGTTTTTTCAGGATTCAGGTACGTCATATTGACCGTCGCCAGGCTGGAAGCAGTCGACTTGCCGTTCAGCGCATCGTCAAAACTGATCGTACGCGTTTGCATACGGTTTTTTTCCGGGCATGACAGCGCAAGCTGCCGCTGTTGTGGTGTGACTTCACAAGGGTCAGCAACGATTGCACCGCGAAAGTGAATAACACCACCTTCCGCAATAGTGGCTGAATAAGCTGGAGCGATTAAAGCAGAAACGAGCAGGCCCAGACCTGAAATAAGATGAGCAAAATAGTGGGTCACGATATGTACTCCTCAATGAAAATCGTCCATGAGGGGCAAACGCGCTTCATTATGCAAACGAAGGCTGACGTTACGGAACCAAACAACGCAGTTCCTGATAACAGCTTAGTTCAACGGCAAATATTCGCAATGCATTGATTTCATGAATATTTACAGCGTACCCCCGGCTGGCGACCACTGCTGTGATAAATGAAGCGCTTTTCCATCCGTGACGGTGACGACGATTTTTACCGTGTCTCCCGCAGAAATAGTTAAACTCAACCGCGTTAAATCAATCGCCTGATTAGCGGGGATAAAAAGGGTATTTTGCTGCCGTGAAGCACTTTGCCCACTCTGCCCTTCTTTCAGTGAGAGGATCTGAACCTGACAATCACACGGTTCCGACAAAATGACCTGCGGAATAATGGTTGTCATATTTCCCTGCTGTGACGTTTTAAAAGCGATCTGCCCGGAAAGCGCGGCAAGGAGAATGAAGGTATTCATGAGGAACTCCCGAAAAAAAACAGGGCATCGGCCCTGTTTTTTTGTATTCCAGATTTCAGTATCAGTACTGATGCGCTGTCGCGTGGTTACCAAAGCCAATCTGGGTCACGTTGACAGTGGAGTTAGACGCCGTCTGGTCTACGAGCGCACCGTTAAGGCCGCCGTACTGGCTAACATTCATAACGGATTTTTTGCTGTTCCACTGGTCGAGTGTCGCACTGTTGCCGAAACCGTTCTGGGTCAGGTTGATTTTACTGTCGTCAGAACCCTGACCGACATCAGCCCCGTTACCACCACCGGTCTGGCTAATATTCAGAACGGAATTTCTGGCATCCGTCTGCAGGGCCAGCGCTGAGTTACCGCCACCGTTCTGGTAAATATTCAGAGTTGAATTTGGACCACTGTATCCGCCCTGACCATGACCGTGTCCATGACCCCATCCGCCCTGATTAATCATACCAGCCATAGCACTACCAGAAACTACGATTGCTGCAAGTGCTGCCACTTTGATAAATTTCATGGTAAACCCCCATCGGATTGATTAACGTCGTCGCGAAATAACTAGCGCTGAATAACGCGAATTGCCATCTGCGACTGTTTCTGCACTACAACTGCGGTTTTCTGCGTACCGTACTGCGTAATATTTGCTCTATTACCCGACCCTTTCTGGATAATTTTCGCACTATTACCATATCCATCCTGCGTAATGCCTGCACCGTTCCCGTTACCGCTCTGATCGATCCAGGCAATATTATAAGTCCCTGATTGATCAACTCTCGCTCTGTTGCCTGCCCCATCCTGGGAAATGACGGACAAGAGTTTCGATCCTTCCTGGCGAAGCTGAGCGTCATTAAACACGCCCTGTTGACCAATAATGGCTGCCTGATTTAATGATGAATGACTTAATTCATTAACCGCAAAATTATATTCAGCGTTTGCCAAATCTGAATTCGATGCGGTTACAAATCCAGGCGCACCCAGTAATGTAAACATCAAAAATAACGCTGTGTTTTTCATGTTGTCACCCTGGACCCGGCTACCTGAAAACACCTTGATCGTATTTCGTATTAAACGACTCGTTTTTTGTTAACGCGTCGTTACGGTGAAGAGTATGTCCGCTGAAACATTTTAAATATCTCACCCGCGCGGCTTATTTTTATTTTTCAGGTCACCACAAAGTTGTAATTTGCACCATAAAAGGCATTACTCAGGCCGGTTTTATTTTTTATGAAATATTTATGCGTGGCATGCTGTACAACGGCGAGAAAGCCGCCCATGCCCCTTCCCGCGTTGTTTAAGCGTAACGCCAGGATGACATTTTCTTCAGTGCGTGACACAAGGCGAGTTTTCTTAAGCCAGAAAAACCAGAGCGGTATGACTTAGAAAGTATCAGTTACTCATACCTTGACACATACCAAAGAAAATAATAAATACTTTTAAATATCAATTGATTGATAATATTTGTATGATTTTTAAAATCTATGCACAACTATTTACATGTACAACTTTCATATCAAATAACAACATTAAAAATCTGTAATTTACACAAATTAATATTGATTTTTACATCTTGTTACATGATTAACACTTGCTTTAAAACTCGTAAAAGCTAGATTGAAATTAGATGTACGAAATTGGTTTTATATTTACCTCCCTGTGGAGGTTATGTTCTGTTTCTACACACAGCAGTGCAACATCTGTCAGTACTTCTGGTGCCCTCTTCTTTACAGAGAGGGCGGCTGTCAGGTGCCAAAAATAAGTGGGGTTTCATCATGTATAATGAAGTCCATAGTTTACATGGTCATACATTACTGTTGATCACAAAACCTTCTCTGCAAGCGACAGCTTTATTACAACATTTAAAGCAATCTTTATCACTGAACGGAAAATTGCATAATATTCAACGTTCTTTTGATGATATTGCGCCTGGCAGCATCATTCTGTTTGATATGATGGAAGCCGATAAAAAGCTTATCCATTACTGGCAAGATAACTTAAGCAGGAAAAACAATAATATCCGCGTGTTATTATTGAATACGCCTGATGAATATCCTTTCAGAGATATTGAAAACTGGCCGCATATCAATGGCGTGTTCTACGTCACTGAAGAAGAGGTTCGGGTGGTAGATGGTCTGCAAGGCATATTGCGCGGCGAATGCTATTTCTCGCAAAAGCTGGCCAGCTACCTCATCACGCACTCCGGAAATTACCGCTATAACAGTTCGGAATCAGCGCTGCTCACCCACCGTGAGAAAGAGATCCTGAACAAATTACGCATTGGTGCTTCAAATATTGAAATCGCCCGTTCGTTATTTATCAGCGAAAATACGGTGAAGACGCACCTTTATAATCTTTTCAAGAAGATAGCTGTTAAAAACCGAACTCAGGCTGTTTCATGGGCAAACGATAACCTCAGGCGTTAATGACATGAAGCGCACGTTGAGTTGGATCGCCGCAGCGAGTCTCCTGCTCGCTGCTGGGAACCTGCAGGCCGTTGAGGTCGAAGTTCCCGGATTGTTAACTGACCACACGGTCTCATCGATCGGGCACAGTTTTTACCGGGCCTTCAGCGATAAATGGGACAGTCCCTACACGGGTAATTTAACAATCAACGAGCGGCCCAGTGCACGTTGGGGAAGCTGGATAACCATAACGGCCAATCAGGACGTTATTTATCAAACGTTTTTATTCCCCTCGAAAACAGACTTCGATAAAAACGTAGCCTTAGCACTGGCTCAAACTGAAGACGCTATTAATCGCCTGCAAATAGATAAAGCCCTATTAAGCACCAGCGATTTAGCAAAAGATGAGTTCTAGCGAACCGATATGCGGAGGCTGTCATGCGTATTGCATATGCAGTTGTTTCGATCATGCTTATTGCTCCCCTGAGCTGGGCCGGAAATATGACCTTCCAGTTCCGTAACCCTAACTTTGGCGGCAACCCCAACAACGGTGCCTTTCTGCTGAATCAAGCCCAGGCACAAAACTCTTATAAAGATCCGAGCTATCAGGATTTTACCGTTGATACCCCTTCCGCACTGGATAACTTCACCCAGGCTATCCAGTCGCAGATTTTAGGGGGATTGCTGACCAACATTAATACCGGCAAACCCGGCCGAATGATGACCAACGACTTTATTGTCGACATCGCCAACAGGGACGGACAGCTCCAGTTGAATGTGACCGATCGTAAAACCGGAAAAACCTCCACCATAGAGGTTTCCGGCCTGCAAAATAATTCAACTGACTTTTAAACAATAGCTAAATAAGGACAACGATCATGCAGCGCTTCCTGATATTTGTTGCAGTGTGCTTATTGAGCGGTTGTTTAACTGCTCCACCTAAAGAAGCTGCAAAACCAACATTAATGCCCCGGGCCCAGAGTTATCGTGATTTAACCCATTTGCCTTCACCTACGGGCAAGATATTTGTCTCGGTATACAACATTCAGGATGAAACCGGGCAATTTAAGCCTTACCCGGCAAGTAACTTCTCCACCGCGGTGCCGCAAAGCGCCACCGCCATGCTGGTGACCGCACTGAAGGATTCGCACTGGTTTATACCGCTGGAACGCCAGGGGCTTCAGAACCTGTTAAATGAACGCAAAATCATTCGCGCCGCGCAGGAGAATGGCACCGTCGCGGACAATAACCGGATGCCTCTGCAGTCTCTGGCCGCCGCAAACGTGATGATTGAGGGTTCGATTATCGGTTACGAGAGTAACGTAAAATCGGGCGGTGTTGGGGCGCGCTACTTCGGTATCGGCGCGGATACCCAGTACCAGCTCGACCAAATTGCGGTTAACCTGCGCGTCGTTAACGTCAGTACCGGTGAAGTGCTCTCTTCGGTCAACACCAGCAAAACGATACTGTCTTACGAAGTTCAGGCTGGGGTATTCCGCTTCATCGACTACCAGCGTCTGCTGGAGGGTGAAATTGGCTACACCTCTAACGAACCGGTCATGATGTGTCTGATGTCAGCCATTGAAACCGGCGTGATCTTCTTAATTAACGATGGTATCGATCGCGGGCTGTGGGATCTGCAAAACAAAGCGGACGTGCAGAACCCGATCCTGGTGAAATACCGTGATATGTCGGTGCCTCCGGAATCCTGACAGGCAGCGCATAAAAAAGGCGAGATGATTATCTCGCCTTTTTTTATTCACTCACCGCGGTGATGTTTTGCGTTTTTTCCCGTCGCGCCGCCAGCCAAAGACCGCAGTTCTTCATGGCGTAGCCAAACAGCAGTCCCAGCGCCAGGGAAGGAACCACCAGCTTCCAGTCCCCCTGCCCGGCGAAGGTTGCGCAGGCCCCCATAAAGGTGCCCGGCACGAACGACAGCAGCAGATGCTTCGCCTGGATGCACATCAGGAAGGCGACCACACCCGTCATGACGTACCCCAGCATCTCCAGATGCGGCGCCAGCGCGCTGCCCTTCATGATGACCAGCGCCCAGATCACGCCGCTCATCAGCGTGCAGCCTGAGATAAAGAGCCCTTTCAGCCCGCCCTGAGGACAGGCGAAATAGGCCGTGCAGCCCAGGAAACCGGCCCAGCTTAATAAACCGAGAGACACCGCTACCCATCCCCAAACACCGGAGAGAATGCCTGTCGTGATCGCAATACAAAGTAATATGTTCATGGCGCGCATCTTAACAGATGCGCGCCATAGAAATGAGATCGGAAGCACATTACGCACATGCGGAAATGTATCGTTGCAGGATTTTTGTGATGAAAATCACTCTTCAGCTTCTTCTTCCAGCTCGTCCCACATTGCTGCGATGGCGTCACGCGTCAGCGGGGCCAGCGTTCTCCAGAACGGAGAGGTGGCATGGGCTTCCACTTTACCCAGAAAGGTTCCGACCCACGGCAGCAGATACGTCTCGAAGAGGATCCCGATGGCTTCATTTTCATCGTCGCCTGCGTTGTCTTCGATCCAGGAGGCTGCCAGCAGCAGCGTACCGATATGATCGGCTGGCGTATCGCTCAGCGGCATCCCGCGTTCGGAGAGAAATGCCCGCACTTCCGCTTCGGTCGCCCCTTCCTGCCAGGCCGAACGATACGGCGACACGCGGCACTCTTCGCCTACGAACAGCGCGTTGTAGTCCGTTGAGATCTGCTGCATATCGCAGCTTTTCTGCAGGCGTTCCAGTAACTCATCCTGTTCCAGCGGCCAGTTCTGCGCCAGCTTACCTTCGCGAATCAGCGTAAACAGCGGAACCAGCAGCGGATCCTGCGGCTGGCGATAATAGAGGGAGCCCAGCACGCGGCAAAGGATGGAGAATTCATTCATTATTTTATTCCGTTATTCAATTAAAGATCGGCAAATTCATCAATCGGCGCCATGCCGCGCGACTCAAGGAAATCGAGCATACGACGCGGCGTGACGTTCAGGATGCGTTCTTCCGGGAAATCCACATCCTGCAATATTTTCAGGCACTCGCTGAAATCCCCCAGCGTGAAGGCCGTGTGCGAATCAGAGCCCAGCGCCACCATGCCACCCGCATCACGCACGGCGGCAGCCACTTCGCGACAGTTGGCTTCACTGCCCTTACGCGAGTGCACGAACGAGGAGTTATTAATCTCCAGCGCCACGCGGTGTTTCGCCGCGGCCTGCGCCACGGCCTGAATATCAATCGGGTACTTCGGGTTGCCCGGGTGGCTAATGATATGCACATTGCCGCTGTCAATGGTGGCAATCATCGCCGCGGTATTGGTCTCTTTATCCTGCGGCGGGAAAACCGGCTCATGGAAACCGGCGAGGATCAGATCTAAGGAGGTCAGCATCGGGCCGGTGCAGTCAATTTCACCGTCGGTGTTTTTGATGTTCGCCTCAATGCCGCGCAGTATCCCGATGCCATCCACCAGACGCGGCCAGATACGCATATTCACAAAATGCCAGTAGTGCGGCGCATCCGCCATATCCGGGCCGTGATCGGTTATCGCAAATAGCTTGATGCCTTTAAGCTTCGCCTGAGCGATATAATCATGGAGGTTGCTATACGCGTGGGTACTGGCGACGGTGTGCATATGCAGGTCAACGGGATACATCTTTCTCTCCTCTGCGTTTTTTCCAAAGGATAGCAGTTATCAGCGGCGAATATTAGCAAAAACCCGGCGAACGCCGGGTTTCTCTCAGTAGCCGCGCTGTCTGTCGACCTGTCCGGTAACCGGGTTACCCTTCTCTATTTCACCGATCGTGTGCGAGATATAGGCCACCGCCTCGGCCGGTCGCGTGACGGCGGCCACGTGCGGCGTCATGGCCACGCGCGGATGTCGCCACAGCGGGCTTTCCTCCGGCAGCGGTTCACGGCTGTAAACATCCAGCATGGCGCCTTTAAGCTTCCCGCTGTCCAGTGCCCTCAGCAGATCCGGCTCGACCAGATGAACCCCGCGCGCCAGGTTCATCAGGTAGCTCTGATCGACCAGCTGATTGAGCAAGGCTTCATTGATGATCCCTACCGTTTCCGCCGTATTGGGAAGCAGGTTGATCAGCACGCGCGTGCCGCTCAGGAAGGCCGGAAGCTCATCCGTTCCGGCAAAACTCTCAACGCCCGGATAATCTTTACGGCTGCGGCTCCAGCAGCGCAGCGGGAAGCCCCACGGGGCAAGCGCTTCAGCCACTTTTGAGCCGAGCACACCCGCGCCGAGGATGCCGATTGTAAAATCTTCGCGACGGTAATCCGGCAGCGGCTCCCAGTGGGCCTGCTGTTTAAAGGCTTGATAATCGTCGAAGCGGCGGAACCAGTGCAGCACCTGGCTCACGGCATATTCCTGCATTTGCTGCCCCATTCCGGTATCTTCCAGGCGGAACAGAGGGATCTCTTCCGGCAGCATTTCAGGGTGTGCCTTCAGTTTGCTCAGAATGGAATCCACGCCAGCCCCGAGCGCGAAAACGGCCTTCAGCTTACGGCCCTGAAGCATTTCCACCGGAGGATGCCAGACCAGCGCGTAGTCGGCATGTTCGTTATCACCCCGCTTCCATTCACGAACGCGAGCGCCCGGCAGCGCCGCAGAAAGTGCTTCAATCCAGTAAGCCGTATCAAAAGTGGGGTGATAGAAGAGTATATCCATAGTCATTCCTGCCTTTTATTGCGCTGATTTAGTTTGCTTTTTAACTGGACGGTCAGCATAGCAAATTTATTGCGCGACTGTGTTGTTGATAAAAAAGACGCTTTCAGCACATTTAAGAATCATGTTGCCTGAAGTTTGTCTAAACGCGCTAAATTACTGAAAAAGTGAGTTGACGGCAGTTCGGCTTTTCCTTACATTAGCGCCCGTCCCGACAACAACGGGATGACAATATGGTGAGGTGTCCGAGTGGCTGAAGGAGCACGCCTGGAAAGTGTGTATACGGCAACGTATCGGGGGTTCGAATCCCCCCCTCACCGCCATATTTGAGATGAGAGCTCGTACGAAAGTACGGGCTTTTTTCTTTTATATTCTCCATAAGGGGGGGATGAGAACCCCCGACCGGGGTTCGACAACTGGCGCAGCCAGTTGGACAGACTGAGAGCGTAGCGAACAGGCTGCCCGAAGGGCGAGCGAAGCGAGTCAATCCCCCCCTCACCGCCATATTTGAGATGAGAGCTCGTACGAAAGTACGGGCTTTTTTCTTTTATATTCTCCATAAGGGGAGGATGAGAATCCCCGACCGGGGTTCGACAACTGGCGCAGCCAGTTGGACAGACTGAGAGCGTAGCGAACAGGCTGCCCGCAGGGCGAGCGAAGCGAGTCAATCCCCCCTGAGCTATAAGCAGCTCGGTGCGGCCTGAGCCCCTCACCCTAACCCTCTCCCCAAAGGGGCGAGGGAATTATTTACTGCTCGCATTAGTTTCGGGGGATTCCTCAGCCCGCAAGGCGAGGGGATTGTTACTCCTCCACCATCCGGGCATATTCTTCGGTAAGAAAATCCACCAGCGTTCTGACCGACGGCAGTAAACCACGCCGGGAAGGATAAACCGCGTGAATCACTTCCCGTCTGGGTTCCCATGCATCCAGCACCCGCACCAGTTCCCCTGATGCCAGCTGATCCTTGACCATCAAAATCGGCAGCTGCACGACCCCTACCCCCGCCATTGCCGCTTCACGCAGCGCCAGCATGTCGGTGGTAATCAAGCGCGGCGTAAAGTGAATCTCCGCTTTTGCCCCGTCCGGCCCGCCCAGTTCCCATTTATGCAGCTGCTTTCCCGCCCCCATGCTCAACCCCGGCCATTCGCTCAGCTCAGAGGGCACGGCAGGGTTGCCCATCTGCTCAATCAGCGCAGGGCTCGCCACCAGGCAGTGCCCCCTGTCTGCCAGCACTCTTAACACCAGATCGCTGTCGTCAAAGGGACGTGGACGAACGCGGATCGCCACGTCAATGCCCTCGCCCACCAGATCGACTCGCCGGTTGGTGGCCTCAAGCTGAAGATTGATCCCCGGATAGCGTGCCATAAACCGTGCCAGCATCGGCCCCACGTGAACGTGCAGCAAGGTTACCGGGCAGGTGATCCTGACCACACCGCGCGGCTCGGCCTGTAAAGCCGCCACCGCCTCTTGCGCAGCTTCGGCCTCCACCATCATCGCTTTACAGTGCTGATAGAAGGTCTGCCCGACTTCGGTCACCGTAAACTGCCGCGTAGTGCGCTGGATCAACCGCACGCCAAGGCGCTCTTCCAGCTGAGCAATCCGGCGGCTCAGTTTCGACTTGGGCTGATCGAGCGCCCGACCCGCCGCCGCAAACCCACCATGGTCCACCACCTTCACAAACCACGCGAAATCATTGAGATCCTGCATACGCCCTCATCGTTCCATTTTCAGAACAGTGAATGTCAATTTCACTATCTACCGGGATATTAACCCTGAATATAAGCTAATTACATCAACAGAACATCAGGAGCTCATCATGAAAAACGTAACAGGCGTTTATACCGCACCTCGTCCGCACTGGGTCGGTGACGGTTTCCCGGTTCGTTCAATGTTTTCTTACCAGACGCACGGCGAGCCGCTGAGCCCGTTCCTGCTGTTGGACTACGCCGGACCGTACACCTTCCCGGCGGACGGCGCGAAACGCGGCGTGGGCGAGCATCCTCATCGCGGCTTTGAAACGGTCACTATCGTCTACTCCGGGGAAGTGGAGCACCGCGACTCAACCGGCAGAGGCGGCGTCATTGGCCCGGGCGACGTGCAGTGGATGACGGCAGGCGCAGGCATCCTGCACGAGGAGTTCCACTCCAGCGCCTTCGCGCAGAAAGGTGGCGAGCTGAAAATGATGCAGCTGTGGGTCAACCTGCCTGCCAAAGACAAAATGGCGACGCCTGGCTACCAGAGCATCACCAAAGCGGAGATCCCGGTGGTTACGCTGCCGGATAACAGCGGCACGCTGCGGGTCATCGCCGGTCGCTTTGAGGACGTGACGGGCCCGGCACATACCTACTCACCGCTGAACGTGTGGGATCTGACGCTACGCCAGGGCAGCCATCTGACGCTCAATCAGCCCGAAGGCTGGAGCACGGCGCTGGTGGTGCTTGAGGGCAGCGTGGCGGTGAACGGCACTACGACCGCGGGTGAAGCGCAGCTGGTCGTGCTGAGCCAGAGCGGTGACAGGCTGCATCTGGAAGCGAACAGCGACGCGAAAGTGCTGCTGATGGCCGGCGAGCCGCTGAATGAACCGATTGTGGGCTACGGCCCGTTTGTGATGAACAGTAAAACCGAGATCGCGGAAGCCATTCGTGATTTCAATTCCGGCCGCTTCGGCCAGATCTGAACGTAATAAAGGAGCGCAATATGTCTACCCCTGCAAACTTCAACGGTGCACGTCCGGTCATTGACGTAAATGATGCCGTCATGCTGCTTATCGACCACCAGAGCGGGCTGTTCCAGACCGTCGGCGACATGCCCATGCCGGAGCTGCGCGCCCGTGCGGCGGCGCTGGCAAAAATTGCTACGCTGGCGAAGATCCCGGTGATCACCACGGCCTCCGTTCCACAGGGACCGAACGGCCCGCTTATCCCGGAGATCCACGCCAACGCGCCGCATGCGCAGTATGTGGCCCGCAAAGGTGAGATCAACGCCTGGGATAATCCGGAGTTCGTGGCGGCGGTAAAAGCCACCGGTCGCAAGACGTTAATTATTGCCGGCACAATCACCAGCGTCTGCATGGCCTTCCCGTCCATCAGCGCGGTGGCGGACGGCTATAAAGTGTTTGCGGTGATTGATGCTTCCGGCACCTACAGCAAAATGGCGCAGGAGATCACCCTGGCACGCGTGGTCCAGGCCGGTGTGGTACCAATGGATACCGCCGCGGTGGCCTCTGAGATCCAGCGCACCTGGAACCGTGAGGACGCGGCTGAATGGGCTGAGGTGTATACCCACATCTTCCCGGCTTACCAGCTGTTGATCGAAAGCTACGGCAAAGCACAGGAAGTGGTTAAAAACAGCGAAGTACTCGATTCACAGCGTTAATCCCCTGCTCCACGGCGTAAAAACCGTGGAGCTGATTAATGCTTAACCGAACAGGCACTAAAGCTGAAAATCTGCTTGACCGTGTTAGCGCAACTCCCTATAGTAGCGCCCCGTTGCCCCCCAAGCGGTCAGGCAGCAAAACAATATGGTGAGGTGTCCGAGTGGCTGAAGGAGCACGCCTGGAAAGTGTGTATACGGCAACGTATCGGGGGTTCGAATCCCCCCCTCACCGCCATATTTGAGATGAGAGCTCGTACGAAAGTACGGGCTTTTTTCTTTTATATTCTCCGTAAGGGGGGGATGAGAACCCCCGACTGGGGTTCGACAACTGGCGCAGCCAGTTGGACAGACTGAGAACGTAGCGAACAGGCTGCCCGAAGGGCGAGCGAAGCGAGTCAATCCCCCCCGGTGCGACACGAGCTGCCCCACCTACAAAAAAAAGCCCGTACAAAAGCACGGGCCGGTCTCAACCATTCCTCAGCTATTCAGCTTTCCAGCCGGTTGCTTTCCCTCGGGAGCAGGTCTCTGGCCGATATTCAAACCCTCTTCATCCTTGCGCTCCTCCAGCCAGTAATCCGCATTTTTAATCCCCAGACGCACCGGATCAAACTGTGGATCCAGCCCCTGCGCGTTCTGGATTTCATAATCCTTCAGGCTGGCAAACGCTTTTTTATGCAGCAGAACAATGGCAATAATGTTGAGCCATGCCATCAGCCCTACGCCAATATCCCCCAGTCCCCAGGCCAGATCCGCGGTACGAACCGTGCCGTAGACCGTGGACGCCATCAGACATAACTTAAGCAGGAACGTCAGCCACGGGCGGTGAATTTTGCGGTTGATGTAGGCGATATTGGTTTCGGCAATATAGTAGTAAGCAATAATCGTAGTGAAGGCAAAGAAGAACAGCGCAATAGCAACAAAGTAATTACCAAAGCCCGGCATCATACTTTCCATTGCCGTCTGCACGTAGCCAGGACCTGCGGCCACGCCTGCAATTCCCGTATAAAGCGCGGCGCCGTCGACGCCCTGGACGTTATACAGCCCGGTAATTAGCAGCATAAACCCGGTCGCGGAGCAGACAAACAGCGTGTCGATATAGACCGAGAATGCCTGAACCAGCCCCTGCTTCACCGGATGGCTTACCGCCGCCGCGGATGACGCATGCGGCCCGGTCCCCTGCGCCGCTTCGTTAGAATAGACGCCACGCTTAACACCCCACATAATCGCCTGACCGAGGATGGCGCCAAAGCCTGCTTCCAGGCCGAACGCGCTTTTCCAGATCAGCAGAATAACCGAAGGGAGCTGGTTAATATTAATGGCGATAATCACGCAGGCGACAATAATATAGCCCAGCGCCATAAATGGAACGACCATACTGCTAAAGCTGGCGATCCTTTTCACGCCGCCGAAAATAATAAAGCTTAACAGCACAGCAAGTAATGCCGCCGTCACGTTCGGACTCAGACCAAAGGCAATATCCAGGCTCGCACCAATTGAGTTTGCCTGCACGCCCGGAAGTAATAACCCGCAGGAGAAAATAGTCACAATGGCAAATAACCATGCGTACCACTTAACGCCTAAACCTTTTTCAATATAAAAGGCAGGACCACCACGATATTCGCCGTTAATTTTTTCTTTATAAACCTGGCCCAGGGTGGATTCGACAAATGCTGAACTGGCGCCTAAAAAAGCGACTATCCACATCCAGAAAAGCGCGCCCGGACCGCCAAAAGTAATTGCCGTGGCCACACCAGCGATATTCCCTGTCCCCACACGGCCTGCCAGCGTCATCGTCAGTGCCTGAAACGACGACACGCCTGCATCCGTAGGACGCCCCTGGAACATCAGGGTAATCATGTGCTTGATATGACGTAATTGCAGAAAGCGACTACGCAGTGAGAAATAGAGGCCAACACCCAGACATAAAAATATTAACGCAGGGCTCCAGATTACACCATTAATAGCACCAACCAGTTCGTTCATGTATGACCCTCAGCGTGATGTTTCGGGGGAACGGATCCCCTGTTGTGTTTCTTCTTAGAATTTTGTTCGAACAAGTACGAAACATAGATAACTCCCCTTCAGACACCAACTTAATTTTTACTTCGTAGTAATGATCTGTGACAACATTCACGTTTAATTTTTAACTAACAATTAGCGGGATCATTATATTCATAGATATTTTGTGGGTATTATAAACACATGTCACACTTCTACCGCTCAAATAAAAAGCAGCCGTAAAAAAATTAATAATCGAAATGGTTAATTATCAATAACAGGTGAATTCTGCAAAGAATAAAAGACGCTTCCCGGCATGACGCCGGGAAGAAATTACAGGAAAGCGGCAAAACGATAATGCTTTACCTTTAGTCGGAATAGACCTGCAGCGTGCGCTGACACAGCGCTGAACGCACGCAGTCCTCTTTGGTGAAGCGTACCACCCCAATCATCTCATCTTCCTCAAAACGTGACATGGCGTCGCTCAGCCCGGATTTTACGCCGGACGGCAGGTCACACTGGGTAATATCGCCGTTAACGATAACCGTCACGTTCTCCCCGAGGCGCGTTAAGAACATCTTCATTTGCGCAGCGGTCACGTTCTGAGCCTCGTCAAGAATGACGACCGCATTTTCAAATGTACGTCCGCGCATATAGGCGAACGGCGCGATTTCCACCTTGCCAATCTCTGGCCGCAGGCAGTACTGCATAAAGGATGCACCCAGTCGCTTCACCAGCACGTCATAGACGGGCCTGAAGTAAGGGGCAAACTTCTCCGAAATGTCTCCGGGCAGGAAGCCGAGATCTTCATCCGCCTGCAGTACCGGACGGGTAACAATAATGCGCTCCACGTCCTTATGAATCAGCGCTTCCGCCGCTTTGGCCGCACTGATCCACGTTTTCCCGCATCCGGCTTCACCGGTTGCAAAGATGAGCTGTTTACTCTCGATAGCATTCAGGTAGTGCGCCTGAGCCTCATTGCGCGCCACAATTGGAGAATTATCACGGCTGTCTCGGGCCATGCCAATTGCTTCTACGCCACTCATCTGCACAAGCGAGGTGACCGATTCTTCTTCACGCTGTTTATGGCTACGTGAGTCCCGTCTCAGCACACGTTTTGCTTCGCGACGAGCTTTGATCACTGCTTTTTGTCTTCCCATGGATAGCACCTTGAGTTGTTGGTATTCATCACACGCGCCAGCTTCGGCACGATTATGCGCACGAACATCAGAGGGTTGGCTTCCTTGTAAGCCATTGCTTGCTTTATCAGATGACGATACAGAACGGCTACGCGCACCGGTCTGCACGTCGGTCGAATCAGATTCTTGAGGTGTGGGGGAGAATTTAGTGGTGAGGAAATCGCTGCCGGAGTCTGAGCCTCCGCGCCGGGTGCTGCGGTTGTTATGTTTACCATGTCCAGTACAGGACGCAACCATTCGCGATCTCCATAGTGATTCAGCATCACTGCCGGGAACTACCGCTGTCTTATCTTAAGTACATCAGGAGTTATCATAAATGCAACATTTATTTTACCTGAATGCAACTTTTCAGACTGCTCCTGCAGCGGATTCAGTCTTATATAGAAATATTACAGAAATATAACAATATGTTAGTCATATGAAAAAATAATGTCCCTGCGAACTATCGCAGGGACAATTATCAGGCTTCGAGCAGCCCTTGAGCGAGATACGCACCAGCATCGCGCGCGCCGGGCAGGGCAAAGAAATACCCGCCGCCGATGGGCTTAATGTACTCTTCCAGCGCTTCACCGTTTAACCGCTTCTGCACCGTCAGGAAACCTTTCTCCAGATCGTGCTGATAGCAGACGAACAGCAGCCCCATATCAAGCTGCCCGGAGTTGGTCACGCCCAGTGAATAGCTGTAACCACGGCGCATCATCAGGCTGGACTGCGTCTCTTTGGTGCGCGGGTTAGCAAGGCGAATATGGCTGTCGAGCGCGATAACGTCGCCATCCGGATCGCTCGCATAGTCAGGCACATCATGCTCGTGCTTCATACCCAGCGGTGCCCCGCTCTGCTTGTCGCGGCCGAAAATCGTCTGCTGCTCTTTCAGCGGCGTGCGGTCCCAGAACTCCACGTGGAACTGGATAATCCGCACCGCCTGGTAGCTGCCGCCCACCGCCCACGCCGGTTCGCCCTGATTGGCAGTGACCCACACCACCTCCTTCATGAGCGCACCATCGTGACTGTCCGGGTTGGCCGTACCGTCCTTAAAGCCCAGCAGGTTCACCGGGGTCTCTTTCCCCTTGCTGCGGGCGGCGTGATCGGAGATAAACCCTTCCCGCTTCCAGCGCACGCTCAGCAGATCCGGCGTGTGCTTGATGATATCGCGCAGGGCGTGGATCACCGTATCCTGGGTATTGGCACAAATTTGCAGGAGCAGGTCGCCGTGGCACAGCGCCGCGTCGAGGGAGTCATTCGGGAAGCGCGTCATTTTTTGCAGCGCTTTTGGCTTCTGCTTTGCCAGGCCATAGCGGCCATCAAACATCGACTCCCCCACCGACACGGTGATGGTCAGGTTATCCGGCGCGATAAACGCCCCGAGGATACCGGAATCCATCGGCGGCAGGCGCGGATTTGGCGTCTCCGGTGCCGGACCGCCCGCGGTAAGAAACGCGATGCGCGCCGTCAGCAGGCGGAACAGCCGCTCCAGATCCGCCTTATCGCTGGCCAGCGAATCAAAGGCCACCAGCATCATGGAAGCCTGCTGCGGCGTCAGAATGCCCGCCTGGTGCTCACCGTAAAACGGCTGCGTCTCCATCCGGGCATCCGGCGACAGCGTGCCGGGAGCGCTTTGCGGTTTCGCCGCATGCGCAACCGGGCAGCCACCTGCCAGGGCAAGCGCGCCGCCCAGCGCCCCGACCCCTTTTAACAAACGACGTCGGGAAGGTTCCGCCACGTCGTGCTCGTCATGCTTGTTCATCGTGCTTAGTCCAGACCCAGTACGCCGCGCAGCAGGGAGAGATCTTCCGCCAGGGTCGTAATCGGGCCTTTCAGCGCATTACGGTCAGCGTCGGTCAACTTGTCGTAGGTTTCGAACCCGTCTTTGGTGCGGTATTTCGCCAGAATGGTGTCCACTTTTTTGAAGTTGGCATCCACTTTCGCCAGCAGTTCGCCGTTCTCTTTCTGCAGTTGAGGACGCAGCAGGTCGACAATTTTCTGCGCGCCGTCGACGTTGGCCTGGAAGTCCCACAGGTCAGTATGGCTGTAGCGATCTTCTTCCCCGCTGATTTTGCTCGCGGCCACTTCTTCAATCAGCCCCGCCGCGCCGCCCACCACTTTCGACGGCGGGAAGGCCAGCTCGCTGATGCGCTTTTGCAGCTCCAGCACGTCGGCGTTCAGCTGCCCGGCATATTTCTCCATTCCTTTGGTGGTGTTATCGCCAAACAGGGCTTTTTCCAGACGGTGGAAGCCGGTGAATTTCGGATCGGCGGCCTTCTGCTCGTAGTCGTCTTCACGGGCATCAATGCTGCCGTCAAGGTCAGAGAACAGTTCGGCAATCGGCTCGATGCGCTCGTAGTGCTGGCGGGTTGGCGCATACAGGGATTTCGCTTTTTCGATATCGCCCGCTTTCACCGCGTCGGTGAAGGCTTTGGTGCCCGTAACCAGGTCCGCCGTCTGTTTGGTGACGTAGGATTTATAGGCGGTGATGGCGTCGCCCAGGCTCAGCAGGGCCGTGCCTTTGGCGGCGTCCGCCGTCGCTGCACCTTTGACGATCAGCTTGCCTTTCGGATTGGTCAGCAGGCCGCAGGTCATGTCGTATTCACCCGGCTGCAGGTTGGCGGTCATCTTCTGGCTGAAGCCCGGGGCGATATTCTCGCGCTCTTCCACCACCATCACGCCTTTGAGGATCTCCCACTCCAGTGCCTTCTGGCTATGGTTCTGAATGATAAACTGGGTTTTCCCGCTCTTAACCGTGATGGTCATCGGATCGCACTGCTTATCGTTGACGGTGACTTTCACCTGCGGAATATCCGCAGCCTGCGCGGTGAAGGCAGAAGCGAACAGCGCGGCAATGCCTGCGCACAATGCACTACGACGAAACTGAATTGCCATGACTCTTCCCTTAAAAAGTATGTTGTAACTAAAACGATAATTACGGCGCAACGCGCGACGTCTGCGAACCGGTACGCGGCGGCATTGCAAACAGCACCAGCGCCGGAACCAGATAGATAAAGTACATCGCCACTTCGCTGACGCTCGGCGTTTCCTGGTAGCCGAAAATCCCTTCAAGCAGGGTGCCAGTCAGTGAATGGGTGGAGAGGACGTTGCTGAGATCGAACGCCACGCCCTGGAAGTGGTTCCACAGGCCCGCCTCGTGGAAGGCGCGGATCGCCCCTGCCGCCAGCCCCGCGGCCACCAGCAGAATGAACAGGCTGGTCCATTTAAAGAAGGCGCCCAGGTTAAGGCGAATGCCGCCCCAGTAGAGCAGGAAGCCCAGCACCACCGCCGTTGCCAGACCGAGCATGGCGCCCAGCGGCGGCCAGATACCCACGTCCTGCTGGAATGCCGCCAGCAGGAAGAAGACCGATTCCAGCCCCTCGCGCGCAACGGCGAAAAAGACCATCATAATCAGCGCCCAGCCGTGGTGATTCCCCTTCTGCAGGGCGTTATCCACCGCCTGCTCCAGCTGCACCTTCACGTTGCGGGATACTTTGCGCATCCAGAACACCATCCACGTCAGGATGAACACCGCAATCACGGCGACGATACCTTCAAACAGCTCTTGCTCTTTCTGCGGGAATTCGCCGGTGGTTTCATTGATGAGGATACCTAAACCCAGGCAGAGCGCCGCGGCAAGGAAAACGCCAACCCACATCACGCCAATCCAGCGCCCTCGCTGGGTGCGCTTCAGATAACTGGCGATAAGGCTGACAATCAGGGCCGCTTCAAGGCCTTCACGTAACATAATGAGAAATGGAACAAACATGCCGACACCTTAAATGTTTATCGCGGTCAACTGATGCAAAGAAAGGTAAATTCTTGTGATAGTGATTATCATTACGGCGAAAAGAAACACAAGCGAAATGTGTGGTGATTTGATGACGAGTTGTAAACGCAAAGCCTGTTAATAGTTACCACCGTTACCGTTAAGTTTATAAGTTATAATAAAAATGCCCATTTACGGTTAACCATCGCTGTGGCTAAATATCCGCCTCAAAAACCAACTGAAAATAACCCATGTTTAAGATTGTCCATTTCCTGCTGGCGCTGGTGATTATTCTTGCGCTCGCCTGGCTGGTGAGTTTCGACCGCCGAAAAATTCGCATTCGTTATGTTTTACAGCTGATAATTATTGAAATTGCGCTGGCGTTCTTTTTCCTGCACGCCGAAAGCGGGCTTTTCCTGATTAAATATGTTTCCGGCTTCTTTGAGTCACTGCTGAAATTTGCCTCGGAAGGGACGAATTTCGTCTTTGGCGGAATGGGTGAAAAAGGGCTGGCGTTTATTTTCCTCGGCGTGCTTTGCCCGATTATTTTCATTTCGGCGCTGATTGGTATTCTCCAGCACTGGCGGATCCTGCCGATTTTTATTCGAATCATCGGGACGCTGCTGTCAAAACTGAACGGCATGGGCAAGCTGGAATCCTTCAATGCGGTGAGCTCGCTGATCCTCGGCCAGTCGGAAAACTTTATTGCCTACAAAGGCGTGCTGGGGGATCTCTCCTCACGTCGCCTGTTCACCATGGCGGCCACGGCCATGTCGACGGTCTCCCTGTCGATTGTCGGCGCCTATATGACCATGCTCGACGCCAAATTTGTCGTTGCCGCGCTGATCCTGAACATGTTCAGCACCTTTATTATTCTCTCGGTTATTAACCCGGTGCGTCCGGAAGCCGAGCCGGATATCAAGCTGGAGAAGCTGCACGAATCCCAGAGCTTCTTTGAAATGCTCGGCGAGTATATTCTGGCCGGTTTTAAGGTAGCGATGATTATTCTGGCAATGCTGATTGGCTTTATCGCCCTCATCAGCGCGGTTAACGCCCTCTTCTCCAGCGTATTCGGCATGAGCTTCCAGCAGATCCTGGGCTATGTGTTTTATCCGCTGGCGTGGCTTGTCGGTATTCCGCTGAGCGATGCGCTCAATGCGGGCAGCATTATGGCAACCAAGCTGGTGGCAAATGAATTTGTGGCAATGATTGAGCTGCAAAAAATTGCCCATGAAATGTCACCGCGCGGGCTGGGCATTTTGTCCGTCTTCCTGGTGTCGTTCGCGAACTTCGCCTCCATCGGCATCGTCGCCGGGGCGATTAAGGGGCTGAACGAGCAGCAGGGCAACGTGGTGTCGCGGTTTGGTCTGCGCCTGGTGTACGGTGCGACGCTGGTGAGCCTGCTGTCGGCGAGCTTTGCGGGATTAGTGCTGTAAATTGCTTTGCTACAAAACAACAACGGCGGGATTTCCCGCCGTTTTTTATTAAAACTGCACGCACACCGGCTGGTCGACGCGCATCACCGACTCCTGCGCGAAGCGTGACTTATAAATCCCGCGCAACGCTTCGATGTTCTTCTCGCTCTGGGCATCTTTCCCGTGGATCAGCATCAGCGCCTTGCTCGGCTCGCGCGCCACTTTCCCATCATTCCCCAGCCACTGGCCGCGCGCATCAAACACCGTTAAGCCATCGCGAAAGCGCGGCGTCACGTCCTGGTCGACAAACTGCTGCCACTCGCTGCCGGTAATCTGCGCCCCTGCAGGCCGATTTAAGCCAAAATAGAGCGTGGTCTGCTGCATCTGGTTATCCGCTTTGCAGATCTCTACCGCCGCGTGCTGCGTGGGAGCGTTACAACCCGCCAGCATCACTAATGCTGCCACCATTAACCCTGTTTTAATCATCATTTATCATCTCGAACTGGTGAACGGTCTGTCCCCTCTCCCCTTTGGGGAGAGGGTTAGGGTGAGGGGAAAATTACTCTGCCTGAAGCTTAGTCGGCGGCGCAGTGTGGTAATGCGCGTCCGCTTCCGCAAAGCGCTTCTGCATGGAGGCTGACGGCGCTTTACCCAGCAGGCTGAACACCACAATACCGATGCTGCCGAAGAGGAAGCCCGGAATGATTTCGTACAGGCCCAGCCATGCGAACTGTTTCCAGACGATAACAGTGACCGCACCGATAATCATCCCGGCCAGCGCGCCGTTGCGGGTCATGCGTGACCACAGCACGGAGAACAGCACGACCGGACCAAACGCGGCGCCAAAGCCCGCCCACGCGTAGCTCACGAGTCCCAGCACGCGGTTTTCCGGGTTGGCCGCCAGCGCAATCGCCACCAGCGCCACCACCAGCACCATAAAGCGCCCTACCCACACCAGCTCTTTCTGGCTCGCGTTTTTACGCAGGAAGGCCTTGTAGAGGTCTTCGGTGATTGCGCTGGAGCAGACCAGCAGCTGGCAGCTCAGGGTGGACATCACCGCCGCCAGGATCGCGGAGAGCAAAATGCCGGCAATCCACGGGTTGAACAGAATTTGCGCCAGCTCGATGAACACGCGTTCGGCGTTCTGGTTCACCGCGCCCGCCTGCGCCGGGTTGTTGTTGAAGTACGCGATACCGAAGAAGCCGACCGCGCACGCCCCCGCCAGACACAGGATCATCCACGTCATGCTGATGCGACGGGCATGCACGATGGTGTGGTGAGAATCCGCCGCCATAAAGCGCGCCAGAATGTGCGGCTGACCGAAGTAGCCCAGCCCCCAGCCCATCAGGGAGACGATGGCCACGAAGTTCAGCCCTTTCAGCATGTCGACGTTTTCGATGCTCTTCTGCTTGATCACTTCCAGCGACTCGCCAAAGCCGCCGACGGTGAAAATCACAATCACCGGGGTCAGGATCAGGGCGAAGATCATCAGGCTCGCCTGCACGGTATCGGTCCAGCTTACCGCCAGGAAACCGCCCACGAAGGTATAGAGGATGGTCGCCGCGGCACCGGCCCACAGGGCGGTTTCGTAACTCATGCCGAAGGTGCTTTCGAACAGACGCGCGCCGGCCACAATGCCGGAGGCACAGTAGATGGTGAAGAACAGCAGGATGACTACCGCAGAGATAATGCGCAGGATGCGGCTGTTGTCTTCAAAACGTCCGGTGAAGTAGTCCGGCAGCGTCAGGGCGTTGTTGTTGGCCTCGGTATGCACGCGCAGACGGCCTGCCACCAGCTTCCAGTTGATCCACGCGCCGACGGTCAGGCCGATGGCGATCCAGCTTTCGGAAATACCAGAGATGAAAATCGCGCCCGGCAGCCCCATCAGCAGCCAGCCGCTCATGTCGGAGGCGCCCGCAGAGAGTGCGGTCACCATCGGGCCTAAACTGCGGCCGCCCAGGATGTAGTCGTCAAAGTTCTTCGTCGAACGCCATGCCAAAAACCCTATCAGGATCATGCCAAAAATATAAACGAGAAATGTCACCAGCATCGGTGTGCTAATAGCCATTCAAATTCTCCAAAATGTCGAGCGACAGCCGTCCGGGCTGCCTTGTTATGTCATCACCGGAACGTAGTGATGTGTGTATGTGTTTCAGTTGGGCGCGCTATCCTGCCGTATGCGCATCCCGCTGACAAACGATTTAACACTGCATTTACATCAAATTCATCCCCGGTTTGATACGAGTTTCCTATAGGTTGCACTCGCTCACGCTTTTACGGGTTGCACCTTTGAAAAGTGTTAACTCCCGCATAAAAACAGGCTTCCCGCACAAAAGCCAGCGCGTTTTTCCAGCTAACCATTCGTTAACAATCCATTCATTTTCCGGGTTGCAAACCAGGTCACATTTAACACGGTTGCACAAAGTTGCAACATGGTGGATATTTCACGCTATCTACAGAACGCTATTACAGAACAACAGGAGTTTTGGCATGGGGATGACCACCATGGGGGTTAAGCTGGATGACGCGACCCGCGAACGGATTAAGACCGCAGCAACCCGCATTGACCGCACACCGCACTGGTTAATCAAGCAGGCGATTTTCAACTATCTGGAAAGGCTGGAGAGCGAAGAAGGTCTGCCGGAGCTGCCTGCACTGCTGGCGGGCGCAGCGAACGAAAGCGACGACGCCGCGACGGCGGTGGAAGAGAATCACCAGCCGTTCCTCGAATTTGCCGAGCAGATCCTGCCGCAGTCCGTCAGCCGCGCCGCCATTACCGGCGCCTACCGCCGTGCAGAAACCGATGCCGTGCCGATGCTGCTGGAGCAGGCCCGCCTGCCGGAAGCCATTGCCGCCCAGGCGCACAGCCTGGCGTATCAGTTAGCCGACAAGCTGCGCAACCAGAAAACCGCCACCGGCCGCGCCGGGATGGTTCAGGGTCTGCTGCAGGAGTTTTCCCTCTCTTCACAGGAAGGCGTGGCGCTGATGTGTCTGGCGGAAGCGCTGCTGCGTATTCCGGATAAAGCCACCCGCGACGCGCTGATCCGCGACAAGATCAGCAACGGCAACTGGCACTCCCACATTGGCCGCAGCCCGTCGCTGTTCGTCAACGCGGCGACCTGGGGCCTGCTGTTTACCGGCAAGCTGGTCTCCACCCATAACGAAGCCAACCTCTCCCGCTCCCTGAACCGCATCATCGGCAAGAGCGGCGAGCCGCTGATCCGCAAGGGCGTGGACATGGCGATGCGCCTGATGGGCGAGCAGTTCGTCACCGGGGAAACCATTGCCGAAGCGCTGGCAAACGCCCGCAAGCTGGAAGATAAAGGTTTCCGCTACTCTTACGACATGCTGGGCGAAGCGGCGCTGACCGCCGCCGACGCGCAGGCCTACATGGTCTCTTACCAGCAGGCGATCCACGCCATCGGTA
The DNA here is from genome assembly GCF_056673305.1 of Enterobacter sp. MG-EB028. NCBI lineage: Bacteria > Pseudomonadati > Pseudomonadota > Gammaproteobacteria > Enterobacterales > Enterobacteriaceae > Enterobacter > Enterobacter sp. MG-EB028. The sequence goes on along the minus strand of NZ_CP195079.1, from coordinate 1,825,635 downwards.
AAGCGTCCAACGGTCGCGGTATTTATGAAGGCCCGGGCATCTCTATTAAGCTCTCCGCCCTGCACCCGCGCTACAGCCGCGCGCAATATGACCGCGTAATGGAAGAGCTCTACCCGCGCCTGAAGTCTTTGACACTGCTGGCTCGCCAGTATGACATCGGCATTAACATCGACGCCGAAGAGGCCGACCGTCTGGAGATCTCTCTCGATCTGCTGGAAAAACTGTGCTTCGAGCCGGAGCTGGCAGGCTGGAACGGCATTGGTTTCGTTATCCAGGCCTACCAGAAGCGCTGCCCGTTCGTCATTGATTACCTGATTGACCTGGCCAGCCGCAGCCGCCGTCGCCTGATGATCCGTCTGGTGAAGGGCGCCTACTGGGACAGCGAAATCAAACGCGCCCAGATGGAAGGGCTGGAAGGCTATCCGGTTTATACCCGCAAGGTTTACACCGACGTATCTTACCTCGCCTGTGCGAAAAAGCTGCTTGGCGTGCCGAACCTGATCTATCCGCAGTTCGCCACCCACAACGCCCACACCCTGGCCGCCATTTACAGCCTCGCGGGTCAAAACTACTATCCTGGCCAGTACGAGTTCCAGTGCCTGCACGGCATGGGTGAACCGCTGTACGAGCAGGTCACCGGTAAAGTGGCGGACGGCAAGCTGAACCGCCCGTGCCGTATCTATGCTCCGGTGGGTACCCACGAAACCCTGCTGGCGTACCTGGTGCGTCGTCTGCTGGAAAACGGCGCGAACACCTCCTTCGTTAACCGCATCGCCGACACCACCCTGCCGCTGGACGAGCTGGTGGCCGATCCGGTGCAGGCCGTAGAGAAGATGGCGGCGCAGGAAGGCCAGATTGGCCTGCCGCATCCGAAGATTGCCCTGCCGCGCGAACTGTATGGCGCAGGCCGCGTCAACTCGGCGGGTCTGGATCTCGCCAACGAACACCGCCTGGCGTCACTCTCCTCTGCCCTGCTCAACAGCGCATTGCAGAAATGGCAGGCCAAACCGATCCTTGAGCAGTCCGTCGAGGACGGCGAAATGCAGCCGGTCATTAACCCGGCAGAGCCAAAAGATATCGTCGGCTACGTGCGTGAAGCCACCGAAGCGGAGGTTGACCAGGCGCTGGACAGCGCGGTGAACAACGCGCCAATCTGGTTCGCCACGCCGCCGCAGGAGCGTGCCGCCATTCTGGAACGCGCCGCGGTGCTGATGGAAGATCAGATGCAGTCGCTCATCGGCATTCTGGTGCGCGAAGCGGGTAAAACCTTCAGCAACGCCATCGCCGAAGTGCGCGAGGCCGTTGACTTCCTGCACTACTACGCCGGTCAGGTGCGCGATGATTTCGATAACGAAACCCACCGTCCGCTGGGTCCGGTCGTCTGTATCAGCCCGTGGAACTTCCCGCTGGCGATCTTCACCGGCCAGATTGCCGCCGCTCTGGCCGCAGGCAACAGCGTGCTGGCAAAACCGGCAGAGCAAACCCCGCTGATTGCCGCGCAGGGCATCAACATTCTTCTGGAAGCCGGCGTGCCGGCGGGCGTGGTCCAGTTGCTGCCGGGCCGCGGTGAAACCGTCGGCGCTAAGCTGACCTCCGATAACCGCGTGCGTGGCGTGATGTTTACCGGTTCGACCGAAGTGGCCTCCCTGCTGCAGCGCAATATTGCCACCCGTCTGGATGCGCAGGGCCGTCCTACCCCGCTCATCGCGGAAACCGGCGGCATGAACGCCATGATCGTTGACTCCTCTGCCCTCACCGAGCAGGTAGTGGTCGACGTGCTGGCCTCCGCGTTCGACAGCGCTGGTCAGCGCTGCTCCGCCCTGCGCGTGCTGTGCCTGCAGGACGACGTGGCGGACCACACGCTGAAGATGCTGCGCGGCGCGATGGCCGAATGCCGCATGGGCAACCCGGGCCGTCTCACCACCGACATTGGGCCGGTGATCGACGCGGAAGCCAAAGCCAACATTGAAAACCACATTCAGGCCATGCGCGCGAAAGGCCGTCCGGTGTTCCAGGCGGTGCGCGAGAACAGCGAAGATGCCCGCGAATGGCGGACCGGCACCTTTGTGCCACCAACGCTGATTGAGCTGGCAAGCTTCGACGAGCTGAAAAAAGAGGTCTTCGGCCCGGTGCTGCACGTGGTGCGCTACAGCCGTAACAATCTCAAGGAGCTTATCGATCAGATCAACGCCTCCGGCTATGGTCTGACGCTCGGCGTGCATACCCGTATCGACGAAACCATTGCGCAGGTCACCGGCAATGCCAAAGTCGGCAACCTGTACGTTAACCGCAACATGGTTGGCGCGGTCGTGGGCGTGCAGCCGTTCGGCGGCGAAGGCCTCTCCGGCACCGGTCCAAAAGCGGGCGGTCCGCTCTACCTGTACCGTCTGCTGGCGAACCGTCCGGAAAACGCCCTGGGCGTCACCCTGGCGCGCCAGGACGCAAGTTATCCGGTGGATACGCAGGTGAAAACCGTGCTGACGCAGCCGCTGGAGGCGATGATCGCCTGGGCGGAAAAACGTCCTGAGCTGCGTGCGGTTGCCCGGCAGTACGGGGAGCTGGCGCAGGCGGGCACCCAGCGCCTGCTGCCGGGGCCAACCGGCGAGCGCAACACCTGGACGCTGATGCCGCGCGAGCGCGTGCTGTGCGTGGCCGATAACGAGCAGGACGCGCTGGTGCAGCTGGCCGCGGCGATGGCAACCGGCTGTGAGGTGCTGTGGCCGGAAGACGCGCTGCATCGCGATCTCGCCAAACAGCTGCCGAAAGCGGTCTCGGCCCGTATTCGCTTTGCGAAGGCCGATGCGCTGCTGACGCAGCCGTTTGATGCCGTGATTTACCACGGCGATTCCGACCAGCTGCGCGAACTGTGCGAGCAGGTTGCGGCTCGCAGCGGGGCCATCGTTTCCGTGCAGGGCTTTGCGCGCGGGGAAACCAACCTGCTGCTGGAGCGCCTGTACGTGGAGCGCTCGCTCAGCGTCAACACCGCGGCGGCGGGGGGTAACGCCAGCCTGATGACAATCGGCTAACGCTGTGCTAATAAGGCTCCGGAGACGGAGCCTTATTTTATTGGGGAGTATATGAAACGATATCTTATCGCCGGTGCCGCACTGCTGCTGAGCGCCAGCGCGCTGGCCAACGAGTGCGACAAAGCCACCACCCAGCTTGAAATGAATACCTGTAGCGCGCAGCAGTACCAGGCTGCCGATAAAAAGCTCAACCAGACCTATCAGGCCGCCATTAAACGTGCAGCGGCTCCCCAGCGCGACCTGCTGAAAAAGGCGCAGCAGGCCTGGATTGCCCTGCGCGACGCGGACTGCGCGTTTATCGGTTCGGGGACGGAAGGCGGGAGCGTCCAGCCAATGATTGTTAACCAGTGCCTGGCGGAGAAAACCGTGGAGCGTGAAGCGTTTCTGGCCTCTCTGATGCAGTGTGAAGAGGGCGACTTAAGCTGCCCCCTCACCCCGGCCCTCTCCCCATAGGGGCGAGGGAGAAAAGACAGCTCAGAGCAGTTCCCTCTCTCCATAGGGGCGAGGGCTAAAAGACAGCACAGAACAGTCCCCTCTCCCCATAGGGGCGAGGGAGAAAAGACAGCTCAGAGCAGTCCCCCTCTCTCCATAGGGGCGAGGGCTAAAAGACAGCACAGAACAGTCCCCTCTCCCCTTTGGGGAGAGGGTTAGGGTGAGGGGAGAACTAGCGCGCGCGGATCCCTTCAATAATCATCCGCTGCACGTTTTCCAGCGTACTCTGGAAAAACGCCTCGTCCTGGAGCGTTTTGCCGGTCACCGCCTCAACCTGGGCCGCAAAGTCAGCGTAATGCTGGGTGGCGGCCCAAATCATAAAGATCAGGTGCTGCGGGTCGACCGGGGCCAGCTTACCGCTGGCTACCCATCCGGCAATAATCGCCGACTTATCGTCAACCAGCTGCTTTAAATCTCCGGTTAATTCCGCCTGCAGCAGCGGCGCGCCCTGTAGCATCTCAAGACAGAACAGCCTTGATGCCTGCGGGTAATCGCGCGACACCTCCAGCTTCAGGCGAATATACTCTTCGATCGCCACCAGCGGGGCCAGCTCTTCACGGAAGGCCTTCAGCGGTGCCAGCCAGATATCGAGGATCTGCTGCATCACCGCCACGTACAGCGCCTCTTTCGACGGGTAATAGTAGAGCAGATTGGTTTTGGATACCCCGGACTGCTCCGCCACCTGCTCCAGGCGCGTGCCGTGAATGCCAAACTGCGAAAAGGTCTCCAGCGCCGCGCTGAGGATCGCCTGCTTCTTGGCGCTCACCGCCTGCGAACGTTTACCTGGTGTTTTCACTGCGCCTTGTGCCATTCCCGCTCTCCTTATTCTGCGTTGCCCTCAGCATAGCAAAACCCCCGTCTCGCCACGACATTCTGCACTCCCATCGCGCATGAATGCCTGTTTTCTGTGCAACGTTTTTGACCAGTTAGTCCACATTTGCCGACATCAATTCCCCAACCTCTGATTAACACATTAATAACACAGCCATTTTCAAAACTGGCACCGCCTTTGCAAAACCACCGTTACACCTGCGACGTAATGAAGAGAGGTTCGTGATGAAAATTGGCGTATTTGTACCCATCGGCAACAACGGCTGGCTTATCTCGACCACTGCACCGCAATACATGCCGACCTTCGAGCTGAATAAAGCCATCGTGCAGAAAGCGGAGCACTACCATTTCGACTTTGCGCTTTCGATGATCAAGCTGCGCGGCTTTGGCGGTAAAACCGAATTCTGGGATCACAACCTGGAGTCCTTTACCCTGATGGCCGGGCTGGCCGCGGTCACCTCGCGGATCCAAATCTACGCCACCGCCGCCACCCTCACTCTCCCCCCGGCGATCGTGGCGCGCATGGCGTCCACCATCGACTCCATCTCCGGCGGGCGCTTTGGTGTTAACCTGGTCACCGGCTGGCAAAAACCGGAGTACGAGCAGATGGGGCTCTGGCCGGGTGACGATTACTTTTCCCGGCGCTACGACTACCTGACCGAATACGTGCAGGTGCTGCGCGATCTGTGGGGCACCGGCAAAAGCGATTTCAAGGGCGACTTCTTCACCATGAACGACTGTCGCGTCAGCCCGCAGCCGTCTGTGCCGATGAAGGTGATTTGCGCCGGGCAGAGCGACGCGGGGATGGAATTTTCCGCCAAATACGCCGACTTCAATTTCTGCTTCGGTAAAGGGGTCAACACCCCTGCCGCCTTCGCACCGACCGCCGCGCGAATGAAAGAGGCCGCCGACAGGACCGGGCGCGACGTGGGCTCCTACGTGCTGTTTATGGTCATTGCCGACGAAACCGACGAGGCCGCGCGCGCCAAATGGCAGCGCTATAAGGACGGCGCCGACGAGGAGGCCCTGAGTTGGCTTACGGAGCAGAGCCAGAAGGATACCCGCTCCGGCGCGGATACCAACGTGCGCCAGATGGCCGACCCGACCTCTGCCGTCAATATCAACATGGGCACCCTGGTTGGCTCGTATGCCAGCGTCGCCAGAATGCTTGACGAAGTGGCGGCCGTGCCCGGTGCCGAGGGCGTCCTGCTTACCTTCGATGATTTTCTCACCGGCGTGGAGACCTTCGGCGAGCGCGTCCAGCCGCTGATGCAGTGCCGCGCCCACATCCCTGCCGTCACGAAGGAGGTGGCGTAATGACGACCCTTAACGCACGCCCGGAAGCCATCACCTTTGCGCCTGAGCAGAGCGCGCTGATCGTGGTGGATATGCAAAACGCCTACGCCAGTAAAGGCGGCTATCTGGACCTGGCGGGGTTCGACGTCTCCGCCACAAGGCCTGTGATCGAGAACATCAAAACCGCCGTCGCCGCCGCGCGCGAAGCGGGGATGCTCATCATCTGGTTTCAGAACGGCTGGGATGACCAGTACGTCGAGGCCGGCGGCCCCGGCTCGCCCAACTTCCACAAGTCGAACGCCCTGAAAACCATGCGCAGGCGGCCCGAACTGCAGGGCAAGCTGTTGGCAAAAGGCGGCTGGGACTATCAGCTGGTGGACGAACTGGTACCGCAGGCGGGTGATCTCGTCCTGCCGAAACCGCGCTATAGCGGCTTTTTTAACACCCCGCTCGACAGCCTGCTGCGCAGCCGGGGCATTCGCCATCTGGTCTTCACCGGGATCGCCACCAACGTCTGCGTGGAGTCGACCCTGCGCGACGGCTTTTTCCTCGAATATTTTGGCGTGGTGCTGGAAGACGCGACCCATCAGGCCGGGCCGGAATTCGCCCAGAAAGCGGCCCTGTTCAATATCGAAACCTTTTTTGGCTGGGTCAGTAACGTCAGTGATTTTTGCGACGCCCTGAATCCCCCGCTCGCCCGTATCGCCTGAGGAGACACCTGATGCCAAAATCCGTGATTATTCCGCCGGGGACCAGCACCCCGATTGCCCCGTTTGTTCCCGGCACCCTCGCCGACGGCGTGGTGTATGTCTCCGGCACGCTGCCGTTTGATAAAGACAACAACGTGGTGTTTATCAACGACCCAAAGGCGCAAACCCGCCACGTGCTGGAGACGATCAAAACCGTGATCGAAACGGCGGGTGGCACCATGGAGGACGTGACCTTCAACAGCATCTTTATCACCGACTGGAAAAACTACGCCGCGATTAACGAGATTTACGCCGAGTTCTTCCCCGGCGATAAACCGGCCCGGTTCTGCATTCAGTGCGGGCTGGTGAAGCCGGACGCGCTGGTTGAAATCGCCACCGTTGCGCACATCGCGAAGTGAGGCAGCCATGAAACTCTCCGTCTCGCCGCCCCCGTATGAGGGCGCGCCAGTAGTGGTCTTTATTTCCGGTCTCGGCGGCAGCGGCAGCTACTGGCTGCCCCAACTGGCCGCGCTGGAGCCGGAGTATCAGGTGGTGTGCTATGACCAGCGGGGAACGGGCAATAACCCTGACACCCTGCCGGACGGGTACAGCCTTGCGCAGATGGCGGACGAGCTGGCCCAGGCGCTGGCTGATGCCGGGATTGCCCGCTACAGCGTCGTGGGTCACGCGCTGGGGGCGCTGGTCGGCCTGCAGCTGGCCATCGACAGGCCCGAAGCACTCACCGCGCTGGTGTGCGTCAACGGCTGGCTGACCCTCAACGCCCACACTCGCCGCTGCTTTCAGATCCGCGAGCGCCTGCTCCATTATGGCGGCGCCCAGGCGTGGGTCGAGGCGCAGCCGCTGTTTCTTTATCCGGCAGACTGGATGGCGGCCCGCGCGCCACGCCTGGAGGCAGAAGAAGCGCTGGCGCTGGCCCATTTCCAGGGCAAAGACAACCTGCTGCACAGGCTCAGCGCCCTGAAAAAGGCCGACTTCAGCCGCCATGCCGCGCGGATCCGCTGCCCGGTACAGATCATCTGTTCCGCCGACGACATGCTGGTGCCCTCTGTCTGCTCGTCCGAGCTGCAGGCGGCGATCCCGCACAGCCACAGCGCGGTAATGCGCCAGGGCGGGCATGCCTGCAACGTTACCGAGCCGGACACCTTTAACACCCTGCTGCTGAACGGGCTTGCCAGCCTGCTGCACAGCCCTGAACCCGCTTTATAAGGAGCCTTGATGAGCGAAGCCATTACGCCCGCTGCGCTGGAAACCCTGTTTACCAGCGCCCGCACCCACAACGGCTGGCTGGATATTCCGGTCAGCGACGAGACGCTGCGCGAGATCTACCATCTGATGAAATGGGGGCCAACATCCGCCAACTGCTCCCCGGCACGGATTGTGTTTGTGCGAAGCGCAGAGGGAAAAGAGAAGCTGCGCCCGGCGCTCTCCAGCGGCAACCTGGAGAAAACGCTCACCGCCCCGGTTACGGCAATTGTCGCCTGGGACGGTGAATTCTACGAGCGCCTGCCTGAACTGTTCCCGCACGGCGATGCCAGAAGCTGGTTTACCGCAAGCCACGCGCTGGCGGAAGAGACCGCCTTTCGCAACAGCTCAATGCAGGCCGCCTACCTGATTTTCGCCTGTCGCGCCCTGGGGCTGGACACCGGCCCGATGTCGGGCTTTGACCGCCAAAAGGTTGACGAGGCCTTTTTCACCGGCACAACGCTTAAAAGCAATCTGCTGATCAACATTGGCTACGGCGATACCCGCAAACTCTACGGGCGCCTGCCGCGCCTGGCCTTCGACGATGCCTGCGGACTGGCGTAAGGAGCGATCGTGATGACACCGGATAAACAAACCTTTCGCGACGCCATGGCCTGCGTTGGCGCGGCGGTCAACATCATCACCACCGACGGCCCGGCGGGGATGGCAGGCTTCACCGCCAGCGCGGTGTGCAGCGTCACGGATTCACCGCCCACCCTGCTGGTGTGCCTGAACCGCGGCGCATCCGTCTGGCCAACGTTTAGCGAAAACCGCACCCTTTGCGTGAATACCCTGAGCGCCGGGCAGGAGCCGCTGTCCAATCTGTTTGGCAGGAAAACGCCGATGGAGGAACGCTTTGCCGCTGCCCGCTGGCAGACGGGCGACACGGGCTGCCCGCGCCTGGAGGATGCGCTGGCCTCGTTTGACTGCCGCATCAGCCAGGTGGTGAGCGTCGGCACCCACGACATTCTGTTTTGCGACATTGTTTCGATTGTTCGCCACCCCGCGCCGCAAGGGCTGGTGTGGTTTGACCGCGGCTACCACGCGCTTATGCGACCCGCCTGTTAACCCGCTCTAAGGAGACAGACCATGTTCGGATTTCCCCACTGGCAGTTGAAATCGACCTCTACAGAAGCAGGCGTGGTCGCGCCGGATGAACGCCTCCCGCTCGGGCAGACGATGGTGATGGGCGTTCAGCACGCGGTCGCCATGTTTGGCGCCACGGTACTGATGCCAATGCTGATGGGGCTGGACCCCAACCTCTCTATTCTGATGTCGGGTATCGGCACGCTGCTGTTCTTTTTCGTCACCGGCGGGCGCGTGCCCAGCTACCTCGGATCCAGCGCCGCCTTTGTCGGCGTTGTCATCGCCACTACCGGGTTTAACGGCCAGGGGATCAACCCCAACCTGAGCGTGGCCCTCGGCGGCATCATCGCCTGCGGTCTGGTGTACACCCTGATTGGTCTGGTGGTAATGAAGATCGGCACGCGCTGGATCGAACGGATGATGCCCCCCGTCGTGACGGGCGCCGTGGTGATGGCGATTGGCCTGAACCTTGCGCCAATTGCGGTAAAAAGCGTCTCCGCCTCGCCGTTTGAAAGCTGGATGGCGGTGATCACGGTGCTGTGCATTGGCCTGGTGGCGGTATTTACGCGGGGGATGATCCAGCGGCTGCTGATTCTGGTCGGGCTGATTGTTGCCTGTCTGGTTTATGCGCTGCTGGCCAACGTTTTTGGCCTCGGCAAGCCGGTTGATTTTACCCTGCTTCACCAGGCCGCCTGGTTCGGCCTGCCGAAGGTGACCTCACCCACCTTTAACACCCAGGCGATGATGCTTATCGCCCCGGTGGCGGTGATCCTGGTGGCGGAAAACCTGGGGCACCTGAAAGCTGTGGCGGGGATGACCGGGCGCAGCATGGACCCGTACATGGGCCGCGCGTTCGTCGGCGACGGGCTGGCGACTATGCTCTCCGGTTCCGTGGGCGGCAGCGGCGTCACCACCTATGCCGAAAACATCGGCGTGATGGCGGTAACCAAAGTTTACTCCACGCTGGTCTTCGTGGCGGCGGCGGTGATGGCGATGCTGCTCGGCTTCTCACCGAAGTTCGGCGCGCTGATCCACACCATTCCGTCACCGGTCATCGGCGGCGCGTCGATTGTGGTGTTCGGGCTGATCGCCGTGGCCGGCGCGCGTATCTGGGTGCAGCATCGGGTCGACCTCAGCCAGAACAGCAACCTGATCATGGTGGCCGTCACGCTGGTGCTGGGCGCGGGCGATTTTGCCCTGACGCTGGGCGGGTTTACGATTGGCGGAATTGGTACGGCGACCTTCGGCGCGATCCTGCTTAACGCCCTGTTGAGCCGCCGGATGGCCGCTGCGCCGCAGGGCGAGGTGGTACATCAGGATTCGTGAAATCGATATGTCGGGTGACGGCTACGCCTTACCCGACCTGCATGCTCCTTAAGAGCGATCACGCCTGCTCAAACAGCCGTTCGATAGATTTTGTCGGGAAGAACAAAGAATGGCTGTTGTCGCCTGCCAGCGGGATAAACCCCAGCTTCAGATAAAATCGTTTAGCCTGCTCGCTAAGGGCATCAACAAATATTCCGTGTACTCCCACAGCCTGCGACGCCAGGTAAACCACGCGCATAGCGTGTGCAACAAGCGTTGTTCCCCACTCGTTTCCCTGTAGTTCTTTATGAATAGCCAGACGTCCCAGCGTCACGCTGGGTACGTTGCTATAAGGGATCCGACGCTGCTGAGTCTTTGAAGGAAGCATCGCTCTTTCAAAGCAGCTTCCCGATAGCGTGTAATAGCCCAGGACGCGCGGACGATCGCGCTCTTTAAGCAGGTAGGCTCGTAAAATACGCCCATTGTGCTGACGCACCAGGTGTTCTGCAAGGAAGGCATTTAGCGAGGGTTCACCACAATCAAAATCCTCGAAGTCGTAATCGGTTCCCTCAGATAACATTTCGATCGTGAGATTTGCCACGACGCTTCACTCCATGTTTCGAAGACGTTTTGCTGCTCGTTTCAGGCGTTCATTTGGCTCAGGCGGATTGTCGATGGCATCCATCACCGCATTCCATGAGGCTTCGTTTAATACGAGACGACGGTGCTGCTCGATGACCTCAGCAGCACGCTCTGACGCGCTGTTCACCATAAATTGGGTGATCGTTTGATTCGTCATCGCCGCCGCTTCTTCAATCATTGTTTTGTCTTCGTCCGTTAAGCGAAGATCGATACGCTGTTTTTTAAGTGCTGGCATGGTTTACTTCACCGTGTACGGTATTTATCCGTACATATCCTAAGTAACGTTGCGCTTTTTTTCAATCTAAACCTTTTTCAGCAGTCAAATGACTCGCTTCACTCCGACGCTTTCTGAGCTTTAACTCGCTCACCAGCACCCCGGCGACAATAAATGCCGCGCCCACCAGCGCGAGCAGCGGTAAACGCTCACCTGCAATACGTCCGAAAATCCCCGCCCAGACCGGTTCTCCGGTATAAATCACCGTCGCGCGGGTTGGCGATACGCTGCGCTGCGCCCAGTTCATGGTGACCTGAATAATGGCGCTGAAGATACCCAACCCAAGCGCGACCACCACCAGCCCGGTGGAGATCGGCGGTACGGACTCCCCTGCCGGCACCATCGTCGCAAACGCCACCAGCGACGCGGTGGCGAGCTGCACCACCGTCACCCGTTTGACGTCGACCTTGCCCGCCCAGGCGCTAATCAGAATAATTTCCGCCGCAATGGCAATCGCCCCAATCAGGGTGATGATTTCGCCCGGCCCCAGCGCCAGCAGATTATTTTCCGGCCCGGCCAGCAGGATCAGGCCGATAAACGCCAGCACGATGCCAATACAGGACATCAAACCCGGAATTCTGCCGAGACAGAGCCACTGCAAAAGCGGCACCAGCGGAACATACATCGCTGTGATAAACGCGGATTTGCTGCTGGAGATGGTCTGCAACCCCCACGTCTGCAGGCTGTAGCCCATCGCTATTGCCACCCCAATCGCCACGCCCGCCTTGAGCTCTTTCAGCGTCAGGCCCCGCAGCGTTTTAAGGGATATCAGCCCCACGGCTATCGCCGCCGTCGCGAAGCGCAGGCCAACGAAAAAGAAGGGATCGCTGAGGGTCACCGCGTACTGGACGGCCAGAAAGGTCCCGCCCCAGAACATGGTGATGAGAATGAGGATAGCTTCCTGCGGTTTTACGGAAAATTTAAAGCGTGAGACGGACATGCGGCACCAGCAAGTGAGATCAATTCTCTAGTGTGCGTCGCCTTTGGTTACAGTTCAATGTTGCAGAAATAAAAAAACCGCCGGGGGAAACCCGGCGGCAGGGATTCAACCCGGCGTGTTACTTACTGCTGCCGTGGCTGTTTTTCCCCCCTTTTTTACCAGCCTCTGATGCGCGCTGAGGGTCATTTTTGAAGTTCCCCCCGCTGTGCTGGCCACCTTTACGACCTGCTTCTGATGCTCTTTCACGGTCTTCAGCGAAATTACCTGAACCACCACGATGGTTTGCCATCTCTAACCTCCAGAGTGTGAAACATTAGACATCATATTGCATTCAGTAAAAGAGGATTCTTTCACCTCGCGGCTCAAGGACAGCGCCTTTATCTGTGCCGCGTGAAACTAAGCTTAGTGGACTGAGGCTATCCGGCAAGTCACAGGTAATATCCTGCAACATGATCTCAGTCTTTCGGGTGAGTTGACGCGACGGAGACTCATAAACCTTTCTTATCATTTCAAAAAACGGCGGCGAGAAAGTTGTTTCATTTTGCTACAAACCTGTTTACCCACCATATTGTTATAAATCAAAGAAATGCCGTTCATTTTTGCAGTCTGGCCGTGATGACATATCTTTAAAAGAACGCAGCGATCCGCTGTCAGAAAAACCAACGAGGAGTGATGCAAAATGGCAAAAGTTCTGGTGCTCTATTATTCCATGTATGGACACATTGAAACCATGGCTCACGCGGTAGCAGAAGGCGCAAACAGGGTGGACGGCGTTGAGGTTGTGGTGAAGCGCGTACCGGAAACCATGCAGGCGGAAGCCTTCGCCAAAGCCGGGGGAAAAACACAAAACGCCCCGGTCGCCACTCCGCAGGAGCTGGCGGAGTATGATGCGATTATCTTCGGCACCCCGACCCGCTTCGGCAATATGTCAGGCCAGATGCGAACCTTCCTCGATCAAACCGGCGGGCTTTGGGCGTCCGGGGCGCTCTACGGCAAACTCGCCAGCGTATTCAGCTCTACCGGCACCGGCGGTGGCCAGGAGCAGACGATTACCTCAACCTGGACTACCCTTGCCCATCACGGGATGGTAATCGTGCCGATTGGCTACGGCGCGCAGGAGCTGTTTGACGTTTCCCAGGTGCGCGGCGGTACGCCGTACGGCGCAACCACCATTGCCGGTGGGGATGGCTCGCGTCAGCCAAGCAATGAAGAACTCTCTATCGCCCGCTATCAGGGTGAATACGTCGCGGGTCTCGCCAAAAAACTCAACGGCTAATACCCAACAGGAGGACAAGCATGCCAACTCAAGAATCCAAAGCCCACCGCGTGGGCGAATGGGCAAGTTTACGCAATACCTCTCCGGAGATTGCCGAAGCTATCTTTGAAGTCGCGAAGTACGATGAAAAGCTGGCGGAGCAGATTTGGGAAGAAGGCAGCGATGAAGTGCTGGTGCGCGCCTTCGAAAAAACGGACAAAGATTCGCTCTTCTGGGGCGAGCAAACCATCGAACGTAAAAACGTCTAAGCGTTTCCCCCCGCCGCAGCGGGGGGTTCTCTTTTACTTCGCCGCGTTATTCATCACCGCATTGAATTTATCGACAGGACAGAAGCCGTTCGCATCCACCGGGCAGCCCTTCAGCTCCAGCGTCACGCGCTGCGCGGGCGACTGCAGCGACAGCACGCTGGCGTTTCGCAGCTGCTCCGAGCTCTGATAGACATACTCAATTTTCATCAGCTCCTGATTGCTGTTTTTGTCATGCCAGCGCTGGAAGACAATTTTGCCGCCAATCGGGGTACGCTCCTGCTGGTCGTGCAGCTGATACGGCTTGAAATCCAGCGCGGTGAGCAGGGAAGCGATGTTCGAATCGTGCCCCACCAGCAGGGTGATTTTCGGCGCTTTTGCCTGTTCGGTGACCAGGGTTTTATCGATATATTTCACCAGCGGCTTCGCCACGTTTTGCGCCACCTCGGTCGAGGTAAACAGCGAGTCCTGATAACCGTTCTTCAGCTTCGACAGCACGCGCCACTGCTGGTCGGTTTTGATTTCGCCCCAGGCCACCTGGTCGGCCGGGAAGCCTTCGTAATACTGCAGCGTGAACGCGTCCACCAGCGAGTTACCCACCTTCAGCGGCCCGGACACGCCAGGCTCTTTTTCATAGTCGGCGCTGAAGGCATCTTTCGCGTCTGCCAGCGAGCAGACCTTTTTCTCCTTGCAGGACGGGGAATCCGCGTAGTTCGTCATCTGCTCAAGCAGCTTATAGCTTTCACCAAGCTGCATTTTCTGCCGTTCCGTCTCCATCGCCTTGAGCGCTTTTTCGCGGAATTCCGGCGAGTTGTCGGTAATCACCGGATTAAAGGTCGGGTCCATGGTGCCCATTTTTTCCTGATGATGCACGGGAACGTCGCAGCCCGGGAACGCACCGGTAATGAAGAACTGCGCGGTCGCGACGGTACGCTGCAGGCTGTTGGCGTAAGCATACACGCTATCTGCTGGCGGGCACTCTCCCGTCTTCACCATCCCCTGCTGCGCCAGCCACTCGCGCATGTAATGGCCCATATAGACTTCCAGCACGCCACCCTTGGTAGTGAGCTGACCGCCCGGCACTTCCCACTCCGGCCACTGCTTCGGCGTGGACTGCTCCAGCACACTGCCGTTATTGGCGAGCGGCGCACGCAGGTTGTGACGGCTCATGATTAACACCTGCTCCAGTTGATAGCCTTCCGGCGCGGTTTGCGCCTGTACCCCGGAGCTGAGCGCGACGCTGCTTGCCACGGCGATCGCCAGTAGTGCTTTTTTCATCCCTCATTCCTCGCTTTTTTAATCATCGTAATGAGTGTGACAGGTTTGTGACAGATTGCGCGGATGGGGGTCGCAAAGTGCGGAGTTGGGTGCGCCAGTGCAACGAAAACGGTATGAAGGATATAAAACATCAGCAGACAGGAATAATAAGAATAAAACGCTTCATTAATAAATTTCCTTTCACCAACTTACCGCGCGTGAAATGCAAGGCTATTCAGACCTTAACATGCATAAACTTCATTCTTTCAGAGCGTAGTACTGCCTCACCCTACTCTGCTGGTCAATTGTTTTTATGAAACAGGTTTTTTGAAATTTAATTCAGCATAAAAGTAATATACAAGGGCCTTCAGGCTTACCATGAAAATAATACTCAGGAAGCCACAGGATTTTATTTAACATGATCGCCCACAAACAGGGAATAAAGATGATAAATAAATCATACTCTTTTTACGCAACAACTATAGTACTACTGCTCTCTCTTTTTTCTGGCTGCGGCAAGAGCCAGGCGGAGCAGAACGTTGCTTATTTTGATCTGGCGAAGGTTATGAGTTTGCCAGAACTTAGGCAGCAGGAGAGGGCGTGGCTAGATTCAGTTATAGAAGTCGTAAAGCAAGAAGAGATAAATGCCTTGAAACGGTACGAAAATCTGGAAGAAGAAGCACGTATAGCGGCTCTGGAATCTAATGCGATAAGGCTTCATAAGCTGTTGACGACGGCCAAACGGACGGCGAAAACCAGGATTATCAACCAGGCCATTGAGACAGCCGAGGCGATCGGTAATATAAATGGATTACGCCTTGTCAGATATGGTTCTCTGATTTTGTCAGGTTCTGATGATATTGATATTACCGACCTGGTCATTAATGAATTAAAAGAGAGTAAAATTGAATTTGGTCCTCTCCCCTATTTCTCGGGTGAAACTGATTTCATCAACTATAAGGCTTCGCACTCAATGTGGTAAAAATATGCTGGAGCCTTAAGCCCTTTCGACTCCAGCAGCACCAGTATGAGGTTGGTCATGTGCCCCGTCCCGGATAACCCCGCTTCCTACGGGGGTACAAACGGTCGACTCAGAAATCCTTTGAAAGCGGGTAGGTTGACGTGCCTTGTAGGTCAGCGCCGGCGGTAATGATGGCTTACTCATCAGGCTTTAAACGGATGCGATCTTCATCTCAATCTCCTGCAGGTCGCTGTGGAAATATCCTTCCACGTCAGTCGGTTTGAAAATATTTTCCCAAATCTGGTTAATGACCTCTGGCGTGGAAACGGCAACCTCAATAAACAGTGCAAAGATAAGTGAAATCCCTTCAGGCAGATGGGTGTAAGCTCTTCGACTACATACCTGGTTAGCCCTGAACTCGATAAGAGAGATATTCTTTTTGAAGAGGAGATCAACATCTCTCTCGGTCTTCAAATCTAAAATTTCCTTGTAAAATCGGTCAGAGATAATCGCATGTTCATTTACGGTATCGGCACTCATTAACGTACAGCCAAACCTTTCACACAGATCCTTGTCCATAGCCTTTACGAGCAAACTGTTTTTTGCGTAGGTGGTAATCGGATTGAGAAACTCCTTGTTTATCAATCCCAGAATAACTTCATTCTTGGTCTTGCCTAAGGTTCTGGATATAGCACTTAGGGCGTAAAGCACATCCCTGTCTATTCCAGAAACCGTTAACTCAATGTTTTTATCTTCATCGTACATCGGATCGATCTCCCTGTTAGAGAAAATATTTACAGCTTACTGTCAGTATTTAATATCGTGTTCTTAACAATGAAAACATCAGCCAGGGTCTTGATTCCACACTTGGTGAAGACTCTATATTTGTAGGTATAGACGGTTTTCACACACATATTCAGACTTCGTGCAATATCATGAATACTCCTTCCCGCGATGATCGCATTCATGATGTATCGCTCTGTAAATGTTAAGTACAAACTTGCAAACGAAGTAATGTGATCTGAAGCTATTACCTTATTGGTTAATACATTACAGATTGCCTTCAGAAAACAATTTAAGGTATTTTTGATTAGGTAGACATTGCCTCTAACCTGAATCCTGACAATATCACGAATGATTGCGAATATAAATGACTCCCTGGTGACACTGCGGGGTGTAATAAATTCATTTACCCCATTGTAACGCACATCAATAAGGTTGATAATTCGCGAGGCCCCATGGTGCTTCGTTAACAATGCAGGGTTCTCGGCCACGGCAATCTTCAGGCCATCGCGGCTTAATTTCGGTGCGATGCGCTCCTCAATTAAGCATTTCAACCCATGCGTAAAATAGGGATTTTTGCAATGTATGGCTATGAGTATTGAACGGTTCATAAAACTTCCTGTATGGAATGAAACATAATCATTCAGCGGGTATCGTAGTCACTTTTGCGTCAGCAGCCAGATTAACGGTTATGTAATAATCTTTACCCATGATTTTCCCGTTCCCAAGCCATGGGATTTGCTGATAAGCCAGAAGAAAACCGTCACCTTCTTTTGAAAGGGAAGTCCCTTGATTATCAGTTATTTTGTACCCTGCGCTTGAGAGTTCACTCACTTCAACACCAGCAGACCGAAGTGTTTCAGCATTAATTTTAATCGCATTTAAATATTGGGCGGCGTAGCTAGCAATTGACGTATCAAGATCTTTTTTAAGCTCAGAAAAAGAATATTCAGATTTCTGTTGCAAATCATTGGCTATTAACGAATAAAACTGGGCCGTGGATTTCGCCACGGCCATTTGATCGATGGCCAGTTCGTTGAAACGTGCTTTATCCCATTCGATAGTCACGGATGGTTCCTGTTTATTGCTTTGATTCATCAGTGGCCAGAATGACCACGTTTTGCTCTTATTATTATCTGCGTCTTTCGTCTTTTTGATCTTATATGCATCCAGATTCATTTTATTGTGCAGGGAGATCGCAAGCCACGATGCACAAGCTTTTTGCTGATGTTTACTGTCTCTATTCACCAGCAGCGAAAGCGGGTTCCCCGAAGCGGGAATGGAAGAGATATTGACATTATTTTTCGTCAGGATGAAATTGATCTCATCCTGACGTTTTACACCGCGGGCAAGATCGCATATGAGGCGCATCAGTGGCTTATTCTCTTTTCCATTAACCAGCGGAAAGGCGCTCTTGAGTGCATCATTGATTACCGTATAGGCCGGCATGCTGATCGTATTGAACGGTCTGTAATCCTGCTCAGCAACGGCATTCGCAGGATTTAACAGTAATTGTGATGAAATCAAGGCCATTTTTGCGCTCATATGCTATTCCTTATTTTACTTCTATTGTAATTCGACGGTTTTCTGCCAGGCAGGCGATCACGGTTGGTGATACAGGCCCTGGACACATCACGCGTGGCATCATCGATCCCATACCTTCAATCGCGATCACAGAAGGAGAAATGCCTTGTTCGATAAGAATTTCTTTTACTGCCTGCGCACGGGCCATTGAAAGCAGGTAATTTTTCTCCTGCGAACCAATTCTGTCCGTATGGCCAGTGACCTTGATACTCTGAGGCTTGTTACTCGTCTGTTGAATCTCCTCCGCAACCTGGCGAATTGTACGCACACCCTGCGGGCTTAATCTGCTCTCTGCGAAGGCGAACAAGGCTTCCGCCGAGATATCTTTATTATACGTATTGCCTTTTGTTTTTTGGCCCGCTAACGTCAGGCAATTTTCTGGTTTAAACCAGGTGCTGCCAATTTTCATACGGGAATCAAATAGAACCTTATATTGGCATGTAATTTCTTCGCCTTCAGCGTTGGGAATATGGACAATGTAATCCCATTCTTTTACGCCTAATACACCCTCATTGAAATGTGGAACGCCAATCATTTCATATAAATTATGCTTGGTCATGCCGGGTTTTATTCTGGAAATATTCTCCAGCGTAACGTAACTCCCCTCTCCGACTACCGCCTGGTTTAAATCCGGGAAAATAGGTGAAGCCGTTTTTCCTGCTTTATCCACGTCGCTGATAGAGTGAGTACAGCCGACCAGCGCCATTGAAAAGGCAATGGCCAGTTTATTAATGTGCAGTTTCATTTTGTGTCCTTTAATTTTTATATTCCCCGCCCGGAGGCGGGGAAATATAATTACCACTGATAGCCTACGCCGATAGCCGCGCCAAAATCACCCTGACTGTTTGTCGAGCCAGACAATTTTGTTACCCATTTGCCGTTATCAGAAATCGTGGAAACACCTAAGGCAATGGCAGACTGCCCCTGATAGGTCCCCCCCGCCATACCGACCATGCTGGCGCCAGGAGAATAAGGCTGAGGCAGACCAGACATCGCCATCGCGCCTGCAATACCCGCGCTTAATTTATCCTTCTGGTCGTTCACCATATTTTTTAAGGCTTTGAACTGGTTGTTCGTATACTGGTTAGCATTCGCTTCCGTCTGCTTAAGCTGGCCTACGTTTACGGCATCCGTTAGTTCCGTACCGGCGGCAACGTTCGTGATTTGACGTTCCCCCCCGGCAACCCCTACGGATACTGTATTCATGCGATCGGCAACCGAGTTTGCGCCCAGGGCCACTGAGTTGGTGGCCGTAGCGGAAGAACCGTTACCCAGCGCAACGCTATTTTCCGCCGTCGAAGATGCGAGCGTGCCGATTGCCATGCTATTGCTTCCCGACGCTTTCGAGCCCGCCCCCCCTGCGACGGCGTTATTCCCTTTAACCACTGGCTTGGCGTAGTTATCGGTATTATTCACCTGGAACATCCCTTCCGTTCCGTTGGCAATATTATTCACCGTGTTGCCGATGTTGGAGACATCGCCACTTACCTCTTTCAGCTGCGCAACGTTTACCGCGTCGGTATCTTCGGTACCGGCGGCAACATTGGTAATCTGACGTTCATTATCTTTAGCGCCTACAGAAACGGTATTGTCGCGATCGGCAACGGATCCCGCACCGAGGGCGACGGAGTTGTTGGCCATCACGCTGGCGTTTTCACCTATCGCCACGCTTCCTTCACCTGCGGCATTCGCGTTGTGGCCATTAGCAATTGCCCCATTTCCGGTGGCCTGGGCACCATTACCCGTCGCCACCGAATTATCACCCGATGCCAGGGTTCCTTGACCCAGCGCCACGGCATCGGCGCCGATCGCCATCGCTTCTGTTCCCGTCGAGTTCACCTTCAGATAGCGCATTGTCGGTACGATGCTGCCGTAGACAACGTCTTCGACGCCAATCAGACGGTTATCAATATTTTCTACCTTGACGTTGGTCGCATAAAGCTGTGAACCATTGACGGCATCGGTACTGGTTGCAGACAGTTCGCCTTCAGCCACGTTAGTGATCTTGTTGATCACCTTGCTGCCGTGGCTGGCACTGAAGGCATTCAGGGCGGGATCCCACAGTAAGGCATCATTTTGCAGGCCCTGCACATCGCCATAAATGTTCTCAATAGCGCTGTTCGTTGCGAACAGCTGCGAACCGTTGACGGCATCGGTGCTGGTCTCCGTCAGCCGCCCGGCAGCCACGTTGGTGATGGTACGCTCGCTGCCGACGTCGCCAATGCTGAGCGTGCTTTGCGGGTCTATTCCAGCAAAATAGTACTCGGTTCCTGCCAGGGTCGTTTTTTCCGTTTTAACCGCCTTCGCCGTCTTTGAGCCTGCTCCCAACGCAATATCATTATCGTTGTTAGCAACGG
Source organism: Enterobacter sp. MG-EB028 (assembly GCF_056673305.1). Taxonomy (NCBI): domain Bacteria; kingdom Pseudomonadati; phylum Pseudomonadota; class Gammaproteobacteria; order Enterobacterales; family Enterobacteriaceae; genus Enterobacter; species Enterobacter sp. MG-EB028. The sequence goes on along the minus strand of NZ_CP195079.1, from coordinate 1,805,328 downwards.
CGCCCATACCGATAGCAACGGAATCATCACCTAAGGCGCTGGAATCCTTCCCGGTCGAGTTAGCATGGAAGTACTTCGTACCCGTGTCGTAGATATTCGTTACTCTGTTATCAACGTTGGCGATATCCTGCGTGTTTTGTGTGATATTTTGCGTATTGGTCGCAACCTGATCGTTGGTGGCCTTAAGCTGCGAACCGTTCACCGCATCGGTACTGGTATCCGACAGCTCACCGTCCATGACGTTGGTGATCTTGTTGACCGCAGTGGTGCCGTGGCTGGCGCTGAACGCATTCAGAGTCGGGTCCCACAGCAGCGCATCGTTCTGCAATCCGCTCACGTTGTTATTGAGCGTATTCAGCGCTGAATTAGTGGCATACAGCTGTGAACCGTTGACGGCATCGGTGCTGGTATCCGTCAGGCGCCCGGCAGCCACGTTGGTGATGGTACGTTCGCTGCCAACGTCGCCGATACTTAGCGTGCTTAGCGGATTGGTACCGGCAAATGTATATTCAGTACCTGCCAGGGTGGTTTTATCCGTTCCTACAGCCTTCGCCGTCTTTGAGCCTGCTCCCAACGCAATATCGTTAGCGTGCAGGGCGACGGCCCCCATACCAATGGCGACGGAGTCCAGCCCCTGCGCGCTGGAGTCACTACCAACGGAATTAGCATGGAAGTACTTCGTACCCGTGTCGTAGATATTGGTCACCCGGTTATCGACATCGCCGATATCCTTCGTGTTTTGCGTAATATTCTGCGTATTGGTCGCAACCTGATCGTTGGTGGCCTTAAGCTGCGAACCGTTTACCGCATCGGTACTGTTAGCCGTCAGATCGCCGTCCTTCACGTTGGTGATCTTGTTGACCGCAGTGGTGCCGTGGCTGGCGCTGAACGCATTCAGAGTCGGGTCCCACAGCAGCGCATCGTTCTGCAATCCGCTCACGTTGTTATTGAGCGTATTCAGCGCTGAATTAGTGGCATACAGCTGTGAACCGTTGACGGCATCGGTGCTGGTATCCGTCAGGCGCCCGGCAGCCACGTTGGTGATGGTACGTTCGCTGCCAACGTCGCCGATACTTAGCGTGCTTAGCGGATTGGTACCGGCAAATGTATATTCAGTACCTGCCAGGGTGGTTTTATCCGTTCCTACAGCCTTCGCCGTCTTTGAGCCTGCTCCCAACGCAATATCGTTAGCGTGCAGGGCGACGGCCCCCATACCAATGGCGACGGAGTCCAGCCCCTGCGCGCTGGAGTCACTACCAACGGAATTAGCATGGAAGTACTTCGTACCCGTGTCGTAGATATTGGTCACCCGGTTATCGACATCGCCGATATCCTTCGTGTTTTGCGTAATATTCTGCGTATTGGTCGCAACCTGATCGTTGGTGGCCTTAAGCTGCGAACCGTTTACCGCATCGGTACTGTTAGCCGTCAGATCGCCGTCCTTTACGTTGGTGATCTTGTTGACCGCAGTGGTGCCGTGGCTGGCGCTGAACGCATTCAGAGTCGGGTCCCACAGCAGCGCATCGTTCTGCAATCCGCTCACGTTGTTATTGAGCGTATTCAGCGCTGAATTAGTGGCATACAGCTGTGAACCGTTGACGGCATCGGTGCTGGTATCCGTCAGGCGCCCGGCAGCCACGTTGGTGATGGTGCGCTCATTGTTTAACGTGCCGACACTTACGGTGCTTTTTGGCGACACCCCTGCAAACGTGTAGCTGCTACCGGCGATTGTCGCCCCAGACGTTCCTACAGCACTGGCCGTAACGGAGCCGGCCCCCAGAGCAACGTCGTTCGCGTTAGTCGCTATTGCCCCCATGCCAATAGCAACGGAATCATTACCTGTGGCGTTTGAATCAGTACCCGTTGAATTTGCATGGAAGTATTTAGTGCCTGTGTTATTAATATTCTGAATCGTGTTACCAAGGTTGGTAATATTGGTTGTATTGCTTGCTACATTTTGATTCGTGGCATAAAGCTGGGAACCATTGACCCCTTCCGTACTGTTACTATTCAGTGCGGCAGCGGCAACGTTAGTAATCTTCTTACTGCCTGCACTAATTCCAGACGTTGTGACAGTCGGCCCGTTGCTAATAGTCAGACCTGTATTATCCAGTTTGGTATTACCTGCAGTTCCGCCGATCGTTGCGGAGGTAAATACCGGATTATCTGCCATCTGTATAATCAGATTACCCGTCTGGTTATCAACGCTCGTACTGATATTTGCGGAAGAGAATGACCCCGCCGTTGACGCACCGCCAACAATGTTTACCGTATCGCCCAGTTTTTTTATCACCGAACCGGTATTACCTTTGAATGTTAACGGCGTATCTGCGAGTGTGGAGATCGCCTGGGTATTTTTTGTAATATTGGTCGTGTTCGTCGCCACGTTCTGATTTGTTGTGAACAGCTGGGACCCATTCACTGCGTCGGTACTGGAACTGTTAAGCGCCCCAGCAGCCACATTGGTTATTTTATTTGTGGTCGCAGTACCATGCGTAGCGCTGTAGGCATTTTTACTGGCATCCCAGAGCAGGGCGTCGTCGGCCAGAGCGTTGACGTCACCATACAGGGTGTTGAGCGCCGTGTTAGTGGCGTAAAGCTGCGAGCCGTTTACACCGTCAGTACTCGCTGCAGTCAATTGACCCGCCGCGAGATTTGTCAGCGTTCTTTCCATCCCGGATGTGCCAATACTCACTGTACTGCCGGGGGCCGCCCCCGCAAAAGAATAGCTCTTACCGCCCAGCGTGACGCTGGCAGTTTTAATTGCAGCACTCGTTACAGACCCGGATCCTAAAGCCACGGAATTGGCATTAGCTACACTGGTATTGTTGCCCAGCGCCAGACCGTTGGCAGCGGTTACTTTACCGTTATTCCCCAGCAGTACTCCACTGGCAGCTGAGACGCTACCGCTGTTTCCGAGGATCAATCCGTTAGATGCCGTAACCGCACCATTATTACCGAGGATAATACCGCCGCTGGCATTCGTAAGCTCACTCAGTTCGCCAACAGCAATACCTTTCGCGGAGTTGGATACCTTACTGGAGATCGCTTTTTGCGTTGCTACATCGAAAGTCCCGCCGCCGATAACAATTGCGCTGTCTGAATTTTCAACCGTTGCGTGTTGACCTATCACAACACTCTTGGCGGAATTATTCACTAGCCCCTGACCAGAAAAAACGTAGGCGTTATGCGAATTTGTAACAGTATTCTGGAACCCCATCACAAGGCTACCGCCGTCTGTAGGCCCACCATGTAAAGAAGAGTCACTAATTTTATTCCATGAGCCAAACGTCATGCTCCTGCCCGGGGCATCAATGGTATTTTCATTACCTACTGCGAGCATATTAGAATTGTAATCATCTGCCGTTGAGGATACGGTATTTAAAAGTTGGTTATGGTAGCCAATAGAAACACCCGCATCCGTTAATACGCTTGAAGCACCCGCTCCAATTACAACGCTCTTGGTACCTCTGGCTGTAGAATTATATCCGATGGCAACAGACTCTTGTCCCAGAGCTTGCGCATTATCACCAAATGCAATTGTACGCGTGTTACCGGCCAGAGCATTTAATCCAAGTGCTACAGATAAATTTGAAGAGCGTGCACCGGTACCAATAGCGATGCTCGCATTTGCATCGGCTGTATTTGAGAGTACACAATTTCCAGCAGTTACTGTAGTCCCCCCCTTATCTTGAGTACCATTTGTGCAATATGCCCCTCCGGATTGCACAAACGCCTGAGTCTGAGGCACAAACAGCAGCCCCTGCAATGCAGCCAGTACAATATATAATTTCTTCAGACGGAATACTGCGTGCCCTTTTTCCTTAACGGCACCCACAACGCTGCTTTTACCATGAGAGGGAGAAAGTTCACTAACCGGTATTAACATTTGACGAGAACTATCCCAGACGAGTCTATATATTTTATTCATAGCTTATTCTCGATTAAAAAATCCCTGAGGGCAGAGAAATATCCCTGCCATGCGTTAGTACAGATAAATACAAACTCACAACACATGCGTGCAGATGCGTAATGCCAGGCATTGCATCGCTCATACAAAAGTGCTGTCAGACCGGATACCGCTAATATTGGTGGCTAAATAATTAACTTTATTACGTTCGTTATACTCCGCGTTAAATACCCTGAAACGCGCCAACAACGGATTGGCGCGGCCCTGTTCATCAGTTGCAGGAATTACTCCTCCTCAGAGCGAGTGACTTTAATTTCAGGCAATGGTCCAAAATTGACTTCGGTAACAGATAACGCCGCAATAACCTGATCGGTAATATCCAGGCTTTGATCGTTGGTTAGCACCAGCGAACTGTCTACCGCCAACGGATAACCCCTGGCAGTGATAACGTTTTTAACGGCCTTGTTAATTTCAAGCATCGTCGCCTGCCGGGCCAGCTGACGGTTTTTTTCAATGACCTGACGCAAAATCTGCTGATCGACCATTTTTGTCTCTCTGGCTACGTCAGCCGACAGCGTGGAGTAGAGGCTTTCAGCCTCCTGCTCAGAATTACGCACCGAATCGAGTACCGCATTCATTCGCGCCTGTTCCTGTTCACTCAGTGAGGAGGACGCAAGCACCCTGTCGGTATCAACAATCACGAACGTCGGTTTTTTGAAGTTTACAAAACACCAGCCTGTAATCAGGCCGATGATAACCAGGGTCAAAATATAGATCTTAATAAATCCAGAATTGTATTTTTTCATCATTCACACTCTTGAAATATTCGCCTTCGCATCAGCCAGGCATGCTAACCCCTCACCTTGTACGATTAACCGTAACGGTGATAACTTCATGCAGAAGACGCTAATTTATTGAAGATTTCAGTAATAACGATTCTTTATTATCACTCACCATACTGCTTTGCCAGATAAAGGATGCCCTGATGTAAACAGGTTCCATAATTGCACGGTTTGCAATATAGCCTTTACCTTCTACGCGGGTGATAAAATTTGGTTCAACCCCCAGATTCGTCAGTTTTTTCTTTAATTCGTTCATGACTTGCCATAAACGTGGAGTGGATGCTTTAAGGCCATACCCCTCCCAGACATTGCGCATGATCTCGTCATCAGGTATGAGACCCGTATTTGCTTTCTCCAGGATAAAATCCAGCAAATGAAACATCGTCCTTCTCAAACGAACGGGTTTTGATACAATGTTTAAAGGTATCAACAGGGACTGCTCTTTCATGAAGAACACCCCTTCAGAATCGCTCCCCAGTAAATAACCTAATCGTTTCATTGTGCTGCACCTCCACTAAACCGCTGGAAAATTACAGTGTTCATTCCGTTTTAATAAAACCTTTAGATGCTATGCGGCTAATATAGATCTGGGAGAATCAAAACATCAATTTATGTAAACCATAAGTCTAAATGTTAACACCCAACGCCAAAAACAGCACATAACACCATTTAAAAACAAAAAACCAGTACATTATTCCAATAAGTAGCATTAACGTAAATTCATTGCAGTTAAACCTCCAGTTATAATCATGAAGTTCTATCTCCTTTATTCATCTCAAAAAAAGAAGAATGTTTTATAATAACGTCGGCTATTAACATGCATAACAGCTCCACATCCCACAGTTTATTAACACGGTTTTTATCCCCTCCTGTTTAGATCGGTTACCACGGTTTTGGTCAATAAGTCCGAAGCCACAGTGATAAGTCGATATTCCGTTGCTGGCAGGGGCTAATGCATCCCACCAGTTCCGCTAGTGCCTCGCGTTCAATCACTTCTGCGACCTAGCCTAGCAACGTCAGATGTCATAAAGCTACATGTATCGCCAATTGATTAATTTACAAATAAATAATCCAGTAAAACGGATTTTTACAAAAATTAACTCTGGTATAAGGGGGGATATTCAGATTGTGCTAAACTGCCGCAATCTTGAATTTGGCGCTTTAATAATCAGATAAAGCATTTTTTTTAACCCCCCTTAACGGGCAAACAGGACGCTGGAATGGTTTTCTGGATTGATTCGACGGTACGATTTCGCCCGGAGGATGGGTGTTTGTGGTCTTACGAAGACGAGAGTTCAGCTATCGTTCTGACCCTGACCATGAAGCGCCTCCTCACGCTGCTGCTGGAAATGCGAGGTCACACGCTGACCCGGGACAAACTGCTGGAGTGCGTCTGGGATGCAAACGGCCTTCGCTCTTCAGGCCATACGCTGAATAAATATATTTCTGAGTTAAGAAAGTACTTAACGCAGTTAGGAATGAGGCGCGAATGCATTGTAACCATACCCCGCGTAGGGTTTATGTTTAATGCAGATATTGATGTACAGTTTCAACTGAGTGAGACGAGCAAGGCAGACGCACAAATACCCGTGCTCTCTTCGGAAAAGCAAGACAACGCCGGGAAGAGTGAATCCGGATTTGCAGACAAGGTAAGCAACTTCGCGCGTTATTCCTCCCTAAACTATTTGATCTTCATCTTGTCGATCGCCGCTATGGGCGTTTTATTAACCGCTTGTGGCTATCTGCTCTCGCAGTCCGTTGTGATCAACAGAGAGGATATTCCGCGCTTTTTCTTATTTAACTATCAAAGCTGCCCTGTCTATACCGTGCAAAAAAACTCAGTGGCCCTTTCTGAAAAGAAAAAGAAGCTTTTCCTCGAACTTGCTGCGAAAGAAAATATATTATGCCTGAGCGGCACCTCTTTTCTTTATCAGGCTTCAGAGTCTTATATTTTTGGAAAAAAAGGACGAGCGTTCATCAGTAGCTGCACTTCTGATGAAAATAACTATCTCTCGTGCCTCAACTTCTACTGGTCCGGGCATGAAAGTAATGATGAGATTTAAATACGCTTTTATAGCCGCCCTGACAGCCATATTGTTAGCTGGCTGCGGTGCGGTTCTTTATCACCACCATACCTCTCCTGGCATAAGGGTTAACTGCTCTGCCTTAATCCAGTATGACCACCGGGAACCGGACTTTACGTCTGTCGTTGAAGTTAATTTTCGCCTATTTAAAAATAATACGGGCAGAGCAACGCTATCGGGCACGATCAACACTCCAGGAGAGAGGCAGACAATTTCCCGCAGCATTGCGTTTGCCTGGGACGCACTCTCTCCCGATGAAATTACCTTGCACAGTTTTGCCTATATAAAGAACATCAAAGACAGTGCAAGGGATGAAATATTCAAAAAAAGCTTTTTATATGCTCCGAAAGGGGCCAGCAGACAGCTGCGGCTCAGCCCGTTGAAAAACGCGTGGCTAATCGGCAACGTGCAGTCGCCTTTTGCTCTATGCATTAATAAAATGCGGTAACGATACCAGCCCCCAAGGGGGCCGGTTCTTACGCTACATCACCACCCCCACTCCAGAAACGCTGGCTAACGCTCCAGCTGGTCGCCGTACTCGCTCATCCAGGCGGCCAGCGGGGAGAGTGCGTCCTGAAGGGTTAACCCCAGCCCGGTTATCTGATACTCCACGCGCGGCGGGATCTCCGGGTAGACCGTCCGCGTCACCAGCCCGCGCTGTTCAAACAGGCGCAGCTGCTTCGTCAGCTCTTTCTGGGTGATGGGGGCAGCCGCCCGCAGCAGATCGCCGAAGCGGACGGGCGCGTTGATCACAATCAGGCGATAGAGGATCGGGATTGCCCACTTGCCGGAAATCAGGTTGACAAACTGCGTCATCGGGCAGGTATAAACCTCAGATTTTTTTTCACAGCACTCAGTCAGCATTTCCGCCATAGCACACCTCTTGCCTCTTTAGTATCCATTTGGTACCTGGTTTCCTTTCGATACTAACGTTTCTATAGTGCTTTCTCCAGTGACTTTTCAGGAGAAGAACATGGGTCGTTTAACAGATAAATATACGCTGATTACCGGCGGCACCAGCGGTATTGGTCTTGCCACCGCGCAGGCGTTTATCGCCGAAGGGGCGCACGTCGCCGTGACCGGACGCAACCCGGCCACCCTTGCCGAAGCAGAACGTATTCTGGGCGATAAGGCCTGGGTGATCCCGACCGATGCGGGAGATATCACAGCGCAACGCGCGCTGGCGGAAACCCTCGCCGCCCGCTGGCCGCGCCTGGACGCGGTGTTTCTCAACGCAGGCGACGTGACGCACGCGCCGCTGGAAGCGTGGCAGGAAGAAGCCTGGGACCGCCTGATGGGCATCAACCTGAAGGGACCGTTCTTTTTAATTCAGGCGCTGCTGCCGCTGCTGAATAACCCGTCGTCGGTGATCCTCTGCGGCTCCGTGAGCGCGCGCATCGGCCTGCCCACCAGCAGCGTGTATGCCGCGAGCAAGGCCGCCCTGCTGTCGCTGGCGCGCACCCTGTCGGCGGAGCTGCTGCCGCGCGGGATCCGCGTCAACGGCCTGAGCCCCGGCCCGGTGGAAACCCCGGCGTTTACGAAGACGGGCTTAAGCGAAGAGACGCTTAGCGCGATGATGGCAGACATCATCAAGCTGGTGCCGCTCGGCAGAATGGGCTCGACGACGGAGCTGGCGAAAGCCGCGCTCTATCTGGCGTCAGACGAGTCGAGCTACACGGTAGGGACGGAGCTGCTGGTGGACGGCGGTATGGGAAGTCTGTAACTCAAAAGGCGCTGATGCCGGTGACCGCGCCGACATACAGCGCCGCCCACGCGCAGGCGGAAAGCAGGCTGACGGCGTAGACCTTGACGGCGTTCAGCCTGAGCATCCCCGCCGCCAGCGGCACGATATAACGCAACACCGCCAGAAAGCGCGACGTAAACAGCACAACAACGCCGTTCTTTTGCAGCTGATGCTGTACCCGCAAGAACTTATCGGCATGCTTTGAGGTGAAACGCGTGACCAGCCGGGTGTGCCCCATCAGCTGGCCGATATGGTAATTCAGCACCGACCCCGCCGTTGCCCCCAGCACCACGGCGAGCCACGCCAGCGCAGGATGCATGCTCCCGTGGCTGACGGTTATGCCCGCCAGCAGCATCACCGAGGCGGGCGGCAACACGGAGGAGACCAGCACCGTCGACTTGCTCAGCGCCATCACGAATAACAGCGCGAACAGATGTGCCGGATACAGCGCAAAATGATTCAGCAGATTATCAAACCACGCCATTTTCCGTCCCCCCGTTAATTAATCCTCCATTTAAAAGGAATAACCTTAAATAAACCCTCAACATTTTACTAATAAGATTTATCTAAACCATTCTTAAACATTATTTAATTTCCCAAGCGGTAATATCAAATAAGCGTATTATTTCTCACGTTTTACAACGATCTCGTTATGGCGAGGCTCCTGTACAAATACACGTTATCGCTCTGGTGGGTTCGAGAGAACCGGCACAGGGTAAAACAGGCACTGTCGAATCAAGGCTTTGTCAGTATAACTTCCCTTGCGGGATACGGTGTACAGTGCTGAACCCAGGACGTGGGGATCTCCTCTCCGACATGCCCTGTCTTGCTCGCCCCTGAGAGATGTTATTATTCAAAGGGAATTCACTATGTCTTACGCTATTCACAACCAGAACCTGGCATTCAATGACAGCGCGGTCGCGCAATATATGAATACCGATTTTATCGTCCTCGACATTTCATTATGCGTCGCGCTGGCGCGCGAGCAATTCTTCGAAAAATTAAAAGACGATGATATTCCGTCGCATATTTTTATTGAAGACCATGGACGCCTGGCGGGCATGATTGCCGTGCGCAAATTATTGCAGGTCACGGATACCGTGCAGCCAATTAAAAGCCTGATGATTTCGCAGTTTTTGCAGGTTAAACCGGAGGATGAACGTGCCGATGTTGCCGGGCTGCTGGCCCACGGCGAGGCGGACGTCGTGCCCGTGGTCACCCACGGCAAGCTCGTCGGTTGCCTGACCGAGCGCGAAATCGCCCACCTGCTGGAAGACGACGTCACCGAAGACGCCCAGCTTCAGGGGGCGACGCTGCCGCTGGAGAAGCCCTATCTGGAAACCAGCGCCTTCAGCCTGTGGAAGAAACGCTCCGTCTGGCTGCTGCTGCTGTTTGTCGCGGAAGCCTACACCAGCTCGGTGATCCAGCACTTTGAAGAGGCGCTGGAGTCCGCCATCGCGCTGGCGTTCTTTATTCCGCTGCTGATCGGCACGGGCGGCAACAGCGGAACGCAGATCACCTCCACGCTGGTGCGCGCCATGGCGCTGGGTGAAGTGCGTCTGCGCGACGTGGGCCGCGTGCTGCGCAAAGAGATGACCACCTCGCTAATGATTGCCGTGACGCTCGGTATCGCCGGGTGTATCCGCGCCTGGATGATGGGGATTGGGCTGGAAATTACGCTTATCGTCAGCCTGACGCTGGTGTGCATTACGCTCTGGAGCGCGATCGTGTCGTCCGTCATTCCAATGGTGCTCAAGCGCTGCGGCATTGACCCGGCGGTCGTCTCCGCGCCGTTTATCGCGACGCTTATCGACGGTACCGGGCTGATTATCTACTTCAAGATCGCGCAATATACGCTGGGGCTGGAGTAACGCGGTCCGCCAGCTGAATCACCGCGCGCGAAAACGCCTCAATCGCCAGCGCGACATCCTCAGCCATCACCGATTCCGCCGGATGGTGGCTGACGCCTCCCCTGCAGCGTACGAAGAGCATGCCTACCGGCCAGCGTTCCGCGATAGCAATCGCATCGTGGCCCGCACCGCTTGGCAGCGAGAGCGACCGCTCCTGTACCGATTTAACGGCCTCCCCCAGCACGCTCTGCAGGTGGCGATCGCACGGCGTGGCAGCAATGCGGTAAAACTCCTCGGCGCTAAACGCCAGCCCGCGGCGCGATGCGATCGCCTGGGCATGTTCCAGCAGGTCGTCAAGCAACCGATCCAGCGGCACATCCTGCGGGCCGCGAATATCCAGCGAGAGCGCAACCTCGCCGGGGATCACGTTCACCGCCCCCGGCAGGCAGCGCAATTCCCCGACCGTCGCCACCAGGTTGCCGCCCTGCTGTCGGGTAGCGTTTTCAATGATAACCATCCACTCGGCGGCGGCGGCCAGCGCGTCCCTGCGGTGGTGCATCGGCACGGTTCCCGCGTGCCCGGCCTCGCCGGTGAAGCGGCAGTTCAGACGACGCGCGCCGTTAATGGCTTCCACCACGCCAAGCGCGAGCGTCTCCTGCTCAAGACACGGCCCCTGCTCAATATGCAGCTCCAGATAGGCGCTGAAATCCTCCTGACGGCGCGCGGCATTCGACACGCGGGCGGGATCGAGCCCCACCTCGGTCATCGCCTGCGCCACGCTGATGCCGCTGGCGTCGGCTTTTTCCAGCCAGCCCTGCGGCCAGGTGCCCGTCAGCCCCCGGCTGCCTAACAGCGTAATGCCGAAGCGGGTGCCCTCTTCGTCGCAAAAGCCGACAATCTCGATGGCCTGTGCCAGATGCACACCCTGCTGGTGCAGGCTGTCCACCACTTCGATGGCGGTGAGTACCCCGAGCATGCCGTCGTAGCGCCCGGCGTTGCGCACGGTATCCAGATGCGAGCCGAGCAGCACCGCCTGCGCCCCTTCCTGCGCGCCCTCATAGCGGCCGCAGATATTGCCCACGCTGTCCTGCCAGACGGTCATTCCCGCCTGGCTCATCCATTGCCCCACCAGCTGGTTGGCCTGCAGATGCTGCGTGGAGAGATAGACCCTTGTCAGCGCATCCGGGGTTTCGCTGATGGCGGCCAGCGCGTCGGCGCGGGCCATCACCCGTTCTGCCGCCGGGCTCATTGCGGCGTCTCGCGGTGATAGTGGTCCCACGCGGCCTGCATGGCGGCCCCCTGCGTAGTGGTGAATTTCAGGTAGTTGAGCACCGACTCCAGCGCGCTCAGGGTGGTCATCACGCAGTCCTTGCGCGCGTTATAGCCCATAGTGCCGATGCGCCACACTTTGCCGTGCAGCGGGCCAAACGAGGTGCCGATTTCAATCCCGAAATCCTCCAGCATCAGCTTACGCACCTGGTCGCCATTGACGCCCTGCGGGATTACCACGCCCAACACGTTGTTCATCTTGTGCTTCAGAGCGCCGAAGGTCTCCAGCCCCATCGCCTGAATGCCTTTCAGCAGCGCATCGCCGTGCAGCTTGTGGCGGGCGATGCCGTTATCCAGCCCTTCCTGTAGGATCAGACGCGCACATTCGCGGGCGCCAAACAGCGCGGTGGTGGCTTCGGTGTGGTGGTTAAGACGCTCTGGCCCCCAGTAGTCCATCACCATGCCGAGATCGAAATAGTTGGAGTAAATCATCTCCTCGTCCCCGTCGCGGTGGGCGTCGGTGCGAATGCCCTCCTCAACGCATTTGCGGCGGCGGATCGCCTCCTCCATGCGCGCGCTCAGGGTGATCGGCGACGTGCCCGACGGGCCGCCGAGGCACTTCTGCATCCCGGCTGACACAGCATCCAGCCCCCAGGCGTCGGTCTCCAGCGCGTTGCCGCCGAGCGACGCGGTGGCGTCGGTGTAAAACAGCACGTCGTAGCGGCGGCAGATGGCGCCAAGCTCGGCGAGCGGCTGCAGCATGGTGGTGGAGGTGTCGCCCTGCACGGTCAGCAGCAGGCGCGGACGAATGCGCTTAATCGCATCCTCGACCTGATCCGGGGTAAACACCTCGCCCCACGGCACCTCAATGGTATGCACCTCCGCGCGGCAGCGGCGGGCAATTTCGCACAGCAGATGACCAAAGCGGCCAAAGACCGGCACCAGCACCTTATCTCCCGGGCGGATGGCGGAGACCAGAATGGCTTCAATCCCCGCGCGGGAGGTGCCGTCCACCAGCATCGTCCAGCGGTTCTCGGTGCGGAACACCCCCCGGTAGAGCGCCATCACCTCGTTCATGTAGTGGGTCATAGCCGGATCGTACTGGCCGATCAGCTGGCTCGACATGGCGCGCAGCACGCGCGGGTCGGCGTTGATCGGGCCCGGCCCCATCAGCAGACGCTGGGGCGGGTTGATTTGCGGAAAGCGTGCGATATCCATTTATCAGTCCTTATCAGTTGAGGCCGCGCACGGAGGAGATGAACTGCTTCAGTTCCGTGGTCTGCGGGTTGGCGAACAGCGTTTTGCTGTCGCCCTGCTCCCAGACTTTCCCCTGGTGCATAAACACCACGCGGTCGCCCACTTCGCGGGCAAAATTCATTTCATGGGTCACGAGGATCAGGGTCATCCCCTCGGCCGCCAGCTGCTCCAGCACCTTGAGCACTTCGCCCACCAGCTCCGGGTCGAGCGCGGAGGTGATCTCGTCACAGAGTAAAACTTTAGGCGACATCGCCAGCGCGCGGGCAATCGCCACGCGCTGCTGCTGGCCGCCGGAGAGGCTCGACGGGTAGTAATCCAGACGATCGCCTAAGCCCACTTTCTCCAGCATGCGCTGCGCCAGCTCGCGGCATTCAGCGGCGCTTTTCTTCAGCACCCGACGCGGGGCGAGCATTACGTTTTCCAGCGCCGTCATGTGCGGGAACAGGTTGAAGCTCTGGAACACCATCCCGACCGAGCGGCTGATTTCACGCGCCTGGGAATCCCGGTCGGTAATGGTCATACCGCCCAGCTTGATGCTGCCGTCCTGATAGCCTTCCAGCCCGTTGATGCAGCGCAGCAGCGTGCTTTTGCCCGACCCGCTGCGCCCGATAATGGAGATCACCTGGCCCATGTCGATATCCAGATCGACGCCCTTGAGCACGTGGTTATCACCGTAGTATTTCTGCACCTGATTAATGGTGATGAGAGGCATTGAATTTCGTCTCCAGATAGCGGCTGTAGCGCGACAGCGGATAACACAGAATAAAGTAGCCGAGCGCCACCAGCGCAAAGACCTTAAACGGCTGATACGTCACGTTGGTCAGCATGGTCCCGGCCTTGGTCAGCTCGATAAAGCCGATAATCGACGCCAGCGCGGTCCCCTTGATCACCTGCACGGCAAAGCCGACCGTCGGCGCAATGCCGATGCGCAGCGCCTGCGGGGCGACCACGCGAAACAGGGTCTGGGCAAAGGTCAGCCCCAGACAGCGCGAGGCTTCCCACTGCCCCTTCGGCAGCGCGCGAATGCTGCCGTACCAGATATCGAGCAGAAACGCGCTGGTGTAAAACGTCAGCGCCAGCGAGGCGGCGGTCCACGGCGAGACGTCGATGCCGAACAGCGCCACGCCGAAGAAGGCCAGGAACAACTGCATCAGCAGCGGCGTGCCCTGAAAGAGCTCAATATAGCCGCGGATGATGCGCTTCACCGTGCGTCCGCCCGTCAGGCGCAGCAGCAGGAGCGGCAGCGTTACCACCGCCCCGCCGACAAACGCCACCAGCGACAGCAGCACCGTCCAGCGTCCGGCCAGCAGCAGGTTGCGAATAATGTCCCAGTCGGTAAAGGTGGTCATCATGCCTGCACCCCCAGCCATTTGCGTCCCGCCGCCATCATCAGTTGGCGCAGGGTAATCGACAGCGCTAAGTAAATCCCGGTTGTCACCAGATAAACCTCAAAGCTCAGAAACGTTCTGGACTGGATCAGGTTGGCGGCGAAGGTCAGCTCTTCATACGAGACCTGCGACACCACCGACGAGCCGAGCATCACGATGATGCACTGGCTCACCAGCGCCGGATAAATGCGCTGCAGCGCGGGCGGCAGCACCACGCGAATAAAGGTCTGCAGACGGGTCAGCCCCAGCACGCGCCCGGCCTCCCACTGCCCTTTCGGCGTGACCTGAATGCCCGCGCGGATAATTTCGGTGCTGTACGCGCCCAGGTTCACCACCATTGCCAATAGCGCCGCTTCCCCCGCCGTCATCTTCAGGCCAAGATTCGGCAGACCGAAGACGATGAAAAACAGCTGCACCACAAACGGCGTGTTGCGGATGATTTCCACGTACGCGCCCCAGATCCGGCTGTACCAGGTGGTGCGTCCGCTGCGGATCGCCGCCCCGAAAATCCCGATTGCCAGCCCGCCGACGGTCGCCATTACCGTCAGCTGAATGGTGACCCACAATCCCGCCAGCAGCTCCGGCCAGTGCGGCCAGAGGGCTGAAAAATCAAGTTGCTCCGTCATCGGCTCAGGCGCCAAGGTTTGCCGGCAGCGGGGCCTTCAGCCATTGCTCAGACAGGCCGTTCAGCGTGCCGTCCTTGATGCCCTGCTCAATCAGCGCATCCACTTTTGCCTTCAGAGCCGGTTCGTTTTTCTTCAGGCCGATAAAGCACGGCGAGTCTTTCAGCATAAAGCTCGGCACCGGGGCTTTATCCGCGTTCTGGCGCGAAATGGCTGCCACCACGAGGTTACCTGTTGCCACATACTGCACCTGGCCGGAGAGGTAGGCGGAGAGCGTGGTGTTGTTGTCTTCGTAGCGTTTCACGTTGGCATCTTTCGGCGCCAGGCCGGTCAGCACCATGTCCTCCACCGCCCCGCGCGTCACGCCGATGGTTTTTCCGCTCAGCGCGGCGGCGTCCTTCAGCTCGGCCCCTTTCGGACCAAACACGCCGAGGAAGAACGGCGCGTAGGCGCGGCTGAAGTCGATCACCTTCTCGCGCTCCGGGTTTTTACCGAGGCTTGAAATAACCAGATCCACCTTATCGGTTTGCAGGTACGGCACGCGGTTGGCGCTGGTCACCGGCACCAGCTGCAGCTTGAGCTTCATCTGTTTGGCCAGATAGCGCGCCATGTCGATGTCATAGCCCTGCGGCTGCAGATCGGTCCCCACCGAGCCAAACGGCGGGAAGTCCTGCGGAACGGCAATGCGGATAGTGCCGCGCTTCTCGATATCCTGAAGCTGGTCAGCCTTTGCCGACAGCTGTGTGAAGAGACATGCGGCCCCGGCCAGTGCAATTAACAATTTTTTCATGGTGCTTCCCCGTAACGTTAACATGAAACAAAAGATTCTTTGAATGTGTTTTTGCAACTAATGTGCCAGATAAGGCGAAGCGGGGAATATTCTTGTGAAGCCTGATAAAACACGGACGGGTCGGAAAAATGTGCTTTTCCCCGATCCGTCATCTGCACCATTTCAATGCAAAAGCACCAGCCTGATGCCCCATTATCGTTGTTCGAGTTCGTCCAGCTGCTGATAGAGGGAGGCAATCTCGTGAATACGCGGGCGCCCTTTATCGAGAATTTCATGCAGGAAGGCATTCGCCAGCAGGTTAATCAGGCTGTTGACCGAGGAGTAGCTGTCATAGGCCGAGACGCTGTCCAGCGGGGCGCAGAGCTGCCAGCTCGCCAGCGGAAACAGGCTGTGCGCCTGCGGCTCGCACATCAGCAGCACCGGAATACCGCTGCTCTGAAGCTGCTGCATCAGCGGACGGATAATGCGTGGGCGGCGGCGAAAGGCCATCATCACCACCAGATCGTCCGGCGTTAAGTCCACCATCTCCTCGCTCAGGCTCTGCCCCGGCTGCGGCAGGACCAGCACCTGACCGCGCGCCTGCAGCAGCTGCTGGCGCAGGTGGAGTGCCGCAGGATAGGCGTTACGCATGCCGATAATGACGATGCGCCGCGCCTTGACCATGCAGGCCATGGCGTCGGCAAACTGCTGCGCGTCGAGGGCATTGACCCACTGGGTCAGGTTCGCCATCTCCTGCTTATAGTGGCGCGCCAGCAGCGTGTTGCCCTGCACCGCGTCGCGGTTATCGGTGAGCGGCATCCCGCTCTGGCGCAGGGTGCGCAGCTCGTCGCGCATATCCTTATATTTCTCGTAGCCCAGACGCTTAAACAGACGGCTGACCGTGGCTTTCGACACCCCGCTCAGCTGCGCCAGCTCGGCGCTGTTGTAGCTGATCAGGTCGTCAAAATGGTCGAATATAAAATCCGCCACCCGCTGCTCCTGCGGCGACAGCGACGGGTACTGTGCTTTCAGACGTTCATCCAGTTGTTCCATAGCGCCTCTGTAACTTTTGTTTCATCACATTTTGCCTTTCATTCTACCTTTCATTATACGTGCCAGTTTACTGAAACTTTTCTTTCAGAACTGGAACAGCTTTTGCAGCACCTTGTGACTTTCAGGGTTACGAGGACTCCTCATGCAAAGTAATGTCTCCACGCACGGCATGGCCGTAGCGCCCCATCATCTTGCCAGCCAGAGCGCGCTGGCGGTGCTGCGCGAAGGCGGCAGCGCGATAGAAGCGATGGTCGCCGCGGCGGCCACCATCGCCGTGGTGTATCCACACATGAACGGGCTGGGCGGCGATGGCTTCTGGCTTATCGTGCCGCCGGAAGGCGAACCTGTCGCCATTGATGCCAGCGGCGCGGCGGGTTCGCGGGCAACGCTCGCCGCCTACGAGGGGCTAACGCATATTCCCCATCGCGGGCCGCAGGCGGCGCTGACCGTCGCCGGCACGGTAAGCGGCTGGGACGAGGCGCTGAAGGTCTCCCGCGAGATGACCGGCAAGTCGCTGCCGCTGGCTCGCCTGCTGGCCGACGCCATTGAGTATGCGCAGAACGGCACGCCGGTCACGGCCTCACAGGCCCATGCCACGGCCAGCAAATTCGACGAGCTGAAAGACGTCCCCGGCTTCGCGGAAACCTGGCTGGTGGACGGTAGGCCGCCGCAGGTCGGGAGCCGCTTTTATCAGCCCGCCATGGCCTCAACCCTGACGCGCCTGGCGGAAGACGGCCTGGACAGCTTTTACCGCGGCCCGCTGGCGGACGTGCTGGCGCACGGCATGGAGACGCTGGGCCTGCCCGTGACGCTGGCCGATCTTAACGCGCACGCAGCCCGGCGCACCGCGCCGCTGAAGCTACTACATCAGCAGGGCGAGATCTTTAACCACGCCCCGCCGACGCAGGGGCTGGTCTCGCTGGCAATACTCGGCATCACCGACCGCCTGAACATGGCGGAGGCAGACGACGCCGACACCATTCACCGCATCGTTGAAGCCACCAAGCTGGCCTTTGGCCTGCGCGATGCCCACATCACCGACCCGCGCGAGCTGAAAACCGATATTCAGGGTCTGCTGGATCCCGCCGCTCTGCAGGCGCTTGCCGGGAGGGTTGACGACGGCCGCGCCGCGCCGTGGGGCACCGGAAAAGGCCCCGGCGATACGGTGTGGATGGGGGTAATGGATAACAGCGGGCTCGCCGTGTCGTTTATCCAGAGTATCTATCACGAGTTCGGCAGCGGCGTGGTGCTGCCCGACACCGGCATCGTCTGGCAGAACCGGGGGGCATCGTTCAGCCTCGATCCCAATCATCTTCTGGCACTCGCGCCGGGCAAGCAGCCTTTCCATACCCTGAACCCGGCGGCGGCGCGTCTTAAGGACGGGCGCGTGATGGTCTACGGATCGATGGGCGGTGACGGACAGCCGCAAACCCAGGCCGCGCTTTTTACCCGCTACGTGGTTCAGGGCGTGCCTTTACAGGAAAGCATTTCCCGCCCGCGCTGGCTGCTGGGGCGCACCTGGGGACAAACCTCTGACACGTTAAAGCTGGAAGGACGCTTTACCGCTGAGACGGTCTCGCAGCTCCGCTCGCGGGGACATGAGGTGGAAATATTCCCTGATTTCAGTGAAGCGATGGGCCACGCGGGCGCGATTGTCCGCCATCCCAACGGGCTGTTCGAAGGGGCATTTGACCCGCGCAGCAACGGCGCAGCCGCCGGATTCTGAGGAGAAAAAAATGACGACACCACAACCCAACTGGCAGGCCTATCTTGCGCAAATGGAGTCTGTGCTAGGCGTAGAGCTGGACGATGCCCGCCGCGCCGAGCTGCATGTGCAGTTCAGCCGCATTGCCAGCATGGCCGCCCCACTGATGGCGCTGCCGCTCGACGACCGTCTGGAGATCGCAGGAGTGTATAAAGCATGACGCTACATGAGATGAGTATCAGCGACATTCAGCAGGCGCTGAGCGCGGGCGAGCTGAGCGCCCATGAGATTGCCCGCCAGACGCTGGAGGCCATTGCGCGCGTTAACCCGCAGATCAACGCCTGGACCGCCGTGACGGAAGCACGCATGCTCGCCGAGGCTGAGAACATCGACACCCTGCGGCGCGAGAAGCGCCCCCTGCCGCCGCTGGCGGGCGTGCCCTACGCGGTGAAAAACCTGTTCGACGTTGCCGGACACACCACCCTCGCGGGGGCAGAGCTGTTCAGCCAGCGCCCCGCCGCGGCCGCCGACAGCTTCGCCGTGCGCCAGTTGCGCAGCGCGGGTGGGCTGCTGTCCGGGATGGTGAATATGGACGCCTACGCCTACGGCTTTACCACCGAGAACAGCCGCTACGGCGCGACGCGTAACCCACACGACCTGACACGCATTGCGGGCGGGTCCTCCGGCGGTTCAGCTGCCGCCGTGGCCGCCGGGCTGGTGAACTTTTCGCTCGGCACCGATACCAACGGGTCGATTCGCGTTCCGGCCTCCCTGTGCGGCATCTACGGCCTGAAGCCCACCTTTGGCCGCCTGTCGCGCTCCGGCAGCCATCCATTTGTCGCGAGCCTGGATCATATCGGGCCCTTCGCCCGCCGCGTGTGCGACCTGGCGTCCGTGTACGACGCGCTGCAGGGTCGGGACAGCAGCGACGGTTTTCAGGCAGAGAGCTCGCGCGAGCAGACGCGCCCCCTGCTCGATCGCGGGCTTGACGGCCTGCGCTGCGCGGTGCTCGGCGGCTACTTCACCACCTGGTGCGACACGGATGCCAGAGACGCCGTGGCGCGGGTGGCGAAGGCGATGGACGTGCAGGATGAGCTGCAGTTCCCGGACGCGGAACTGGCGCGCTCGGCGGCGTTTATCATCAGCGCCTCCGAGGGCGGAAATCAGTATCTGCCCGCGCTTCGCCGCGAGCCCGAGCGTTTTGAGCCGCACTCCCGCGAACGACTGCTGGCCGGGGCGATGATCCCCTCCGCCTGGTATATTCAGGCCCAGCGGTTCCGCGCGCAGGCCCGGCAGGCGTTTCACACGCTGTTTGCCCAGGCCGACGTGCTGATCGCCCCCGCGACGCCGCGCAGCGCCACGCGGATTGGCGAACAAACCATGGAGATTAACGGTCAGCCGCTTCCCATTCGCGCCAGCATGGGCATGCTGACCCAGCCGATATCATTTTTGGGTCTGCCCGTGACCACCGTTCCGCTGCGTACCGCGCAGGGTGCGCCTATTGGCCTGCAACTGATTGCCGCGCCGTTTAACGAGCAGGCCTGCCTGCGCGTCGCGCACGTGCTGGAAGAGAGCGGCATCGCCGACGCGCGTCCGGCGGAGGTGGCCGCATGATGAATCACGATGACATTAACCTGCCGTGGGTAGTCGCCGAGGTGACCGCCGCGTTTTACCGCTATGAAGACGCGCTGGTGAGCAACAACATTGCGGTGCTGGACGAGCTGTTCTGGCACGACAAAAACACGGTGCGTCTGGGGGCGGGTGAAAACCTGTACGGGATTGATGAAATTCGCGCCTTCCGGGCGGCGCGCCCCGCCGCCGGGTTGCAGCGGACGTTGCGCCACACCGTCATCACCACCTTCGGGGAGGATTACGCGGTGTGCAGCACCGAGTTTACCCGGGAGGGCACGGAGCGGATTGGCCGCCAGCAGCAGACGTGGGTGCGGTTTGCCTACGGGTGGCGCATTGTTGCAGCGCAGGTGAGTTTGATGGTGTAACCCCACCGGGAATACATGGTTCCGTAGGCCGGGCAAGGCGCAGCCGCCTCCCGGCTAAACACGGCACACTTACTTCTGAAACGGATGCACCTCCCGCCAGTGGTCGGCAATCTGCTGGCGGGTACAGACCCACACCTGCTCATGCTGCTGCACGTAATCCAGGAAGCGCTGCAGCGCGCGAAAACGCCCCGGCCGCCCCAGCAGACGGCAGTGCATGCCGATGGACATCATCTTCGGCGCGCTTTCCCCCTCTTCGTACAGCACGTCAAAACTGTCCTTCAGATAAGTGTAAAACTGCTCGGCGGTGTTAAACCCCTGCGCGGTCGCGAAGCGCATGTCGTTAGCATCCAGCGTATACGGCACGATCAGGTGAGGTTTTTGGGTGCCGTCACCGCAGGCCACTTCCGTCCAGAAGGGCAGGTCGTCGCCATAGTAGTCGCTGTCGTAGTCGAAGCCGCCGTGCTCCACCACCAGCTGGCGCGTGTTGGGGCTGTCGCGTCCGGTGTACCAGCCCGTCGGCGGCTTGCCGAACAGGTCGGTCAGCACGTGCACCGCCTTGTGCAGATGTTCGCGCTCCTGTTGGATATCCATGTGCTGATAGTGGATCCAGCGCCAGCCGTGGCTCACCACGTCGTAATCCGCTGCCCTGATTGCCTCGACGATCTCCGGGTGACGCGCCAGCGCCATCGCCACGCCGAAGACCGTCAGCGGCAGGCCACGCTTTTGAAATTCACTGTGGATCCGCCAGAATCCGGCGCGGCTGCCGTATTCGTAGAGGGAGTCCATCGACATGTGTTTGTCCGGGTAGCTGGCCGCGCCGATGATGTCCGACAGGAACTGCTCGGATCCGGCATCGCCGTGCAGAACATGGTTTTCCGCCCCTTCCTCATAATTGAGCACAAACTGCACGGCGATGCGCGCCTGATTTGGCCACCGCGCGTGCGGCGGGTTGCCCGCGTAGCCGCGCAGATCCCGCGGGTAATCCTGTTCAAAAAGTCCCATTGCCCCCCCAAAAATTAAAATGGATTCAATGCCTGAAAATGTCCGCTTAACGCTTTTTTCTCCGGAAATGCCAGATCCCCGTGCTTGCTGGTCGAGAGCCCCAGCGCCACCAGCGACTCCACCATCTTCACCGCCGCGCTGACGCCGTCGATCACCGGCACGCGCAGCTCGCGGGTCAGCTCCTGCGCCAGCGTCGCCATGCCGCCGCAGCCGAGCACGATGGCGCCGCAGCCATCCTCTTTCAGCGCCTGAATACAGCGCGCGCGCACCTTCTCCTGCGCCAGACCGCTGCCGTCTTCCAGCGCCAGCACCGGGAGATCGATAGCGTGCAGCGCCGCGCAGCGATCGTGAAAGCCATACTGGTGCAGCAGATGACGGGCAATAATCAGCGTGCGCGGCAGCGTGGTCACCACCGAAAAGCGCGTCGCCACCAGCGTCGCCATATGCATGGCGGCTTCCGCAATGCCCACCACCGGCCCGTGCGCCAGCTCACGCGCCGCCAGCAGGCCCGGATCGCCAAAGCAGGCGATGACGTGACCGTCCACGCCCTGCTCTCTGCCGAGCCTGACCTGCTCAAGAACCCCCACGGCGGCGATGGCTTCATCAAAGTGGCCCTCGATAGACGGCACGCCCGCGCCCGGACAGACCGCGAGGATCTCCGTACCTGGCGCCGCCACCGCGCGGGCCGCCGCGCCGATGGTTTCCGTCATCGCGAGGCTGGTGTTGGGGTTGATCACTTGTATACAGACAGACGACATTACGACTCCTTGTGGCCGGCAAACAGCCGGGCAAAATCCGGCAGGCACTCGCCCGCCCGCTCGAAGCAGAGGCTGGCGACGATATGTTCAAAATGGTGCATTAAGGCATCGCTGAGCGGCTCAAGCGCCTTCTGGCGCAACAGTTCCACCAGCTTTTCGTGGTCGTTGCAGCGGCAGCCCTGGCGCCACGGCGCGCCCCAGGCGGCAATCACCAGCGAGGATCGCTGGCTCAGGCTTGTCACCATCTCCGTCAGCACCTGGTTGCCGGAGATGGCCTGCAGCTGTATGTGGAAATTGGCGGAGTGACGGATCGCCGCCGGCCCGTCGTACGCCTCGTGCGCCTGCTGCTCCTGGCGAATAATGGCCTCCAGCGCGGCGAGATGCGGCGGCTGACAGTGGGCCAGCACGTCCGGCAGGTTGGCGACCTCCAGCAGGGCGCGGGTGCGAAAGATGTGCTGCGCCTCTTCCACCGTCGGGCTGGCGACGTGTGCACCACGCTTGGGCGTTAAGGTGACCATTTGCACAGCGGCGAGTCGCTGCAGCACCTTACGGATGCCCGTGCGGCTTACGCCAAACACCTCGGCCAGCGCCTCTTCCGGCAGTTTGCTCCCCGGCAGCAGCTGATGTTCGACAATCGCGGTCATCAGCGCCTGAAAGATCGATTCGTCTTTGTCATGCAGGTCTGGCGCGGTCTGCAGGGCATTTACGTTATTCATTCACCACTCCGTCTTTTACTCTTCTTTATCGAATCGTATACATAAAATTAAAATATTGCATACAAGATTTAATATTTTGGCCTGGATCCTGCAACACCGATTCCACTCCCACTTAACGGGTTTTCACACACAGGAGCAGGTTTCATGCCAAACAGTCAAAACGCGCAGCAAGGTACGGCCGCTGATTCCGGTGCGGTTTACAGCCCACGTCTTTGCAATGAGGATCTGGCACCGACGCGTGACCAGAACTGGAGCTGGTACAACATCTTTTCGTTCTGGATGTCGGACGTCCACAGCATGGGGGGTTATGTTGTCGCCGCGAGCTTCTTCACGCTCGGGCTGGCAAGCTGGCAGGTGCTGCTCTGCCTGCTGGTGGGGATCTGCATCGTGCAGCTGTGCGCTAACCTGGTAGCCAAACCGAGCCAGATGGCGGGCGTGCCCTACGCGGTGATCAGCCGTCAGGCCTTTGGCGTCTTCGGGGCCAATATTCCGGCGGTCATCCGCGGGCTAATTGCCTTTGCGTGGTACGGCATCCAGACCTGGCTGGCCGCCAACGCGCTGATGCTGGTGGTGCTGAAGTTTTGGCCTTCTCTGGCGAGCCTTACCATCGGTGCCTTCCTGGGCCTGTCGCCGCTGGGCTGGATCTGCTTTGCCATCATGTGGGTACTCCAGGCGATGGTCTTCTGGCACGGCATGAGCGCCATCAAGCGCTTTATTGATATCGCCGGTCCGGCGGTTTATGTGGTGATGCTGGCCCTCGCAGGCTGGATTGTATACAAGACCGGCTTTGACGGCATTTCCTTCACCCTCGCCAGCAAATCCCTTAGCGCGGGCGAGCAGACCTGGCAGATGATCACCGCGACCGCGCTGGTGGTTTCTTACTTCTCCGGCCCGCTGCTCAACTTTGGCGACTTCTCCCGCTACGGCAAAAGCATGGGCGAGATCCGCCGCGGCAACCGCTGGGGCCTGCCGTTTAACTTCCTGCTGTTCTCCATCGTCACCGTGGTCATTGTCTCCGGCACCCAGTCGCTGTTTGGCCGCATGATCACCGACCCAATTGAAACCGTCAGCCGCGTGGGTAACGATCTGGCCGTGGCGATTGGCCTGCTGACGATGATCACCGCCACCATCGGGATTAACATCGTCGCGAACTTCGTCTCCCCGGCGTTTGATTTCTCTAACTGCTCGCCGCAGAAAATCAGCTTCCGCACCGGGGGGATGATTGCCGCCGTCGGCTCGATCCTGCTCACCCCGTGGAACCTGTTCAACTCGCCGGAGCTTATTCACTACACCCTGGACGTGCTCGGGGCGTTTATCGGCCCGCTGTTCGGCATTCTGATTGCCGATTTCTACCTGATTAAGCGCGGCAAGGTGTCGGTGGACGATCTGTTCGACGACACGCCAAAGGGCAAATACTGGTACCGCAACGGTTTCAACCCGAAAGCCATTGGCGCGCTAATCCCGTCCGTTGCCGTGGGGCTGGTGATTGGCTTTATCCCGGCCCTGCATGAGGTGGCAAACTTCAGCTGGTTTATCGGCGTCTTCCTGGGCGGCGTGACCTACCGCTGGCTGGCGCGGGAAGAGCGCGAGACGGCAGGCGCGACCTCGTTCAGCTCCCGCGTGGCGACGCAAAAAGAGTAACCCCTTCCTCCGGCCGCAGTTTATCTGCGGCCCGTTCATTCTGGCACCGTTCTTGCTGAGCCTTCTTACCCCGCTACGCAAACACTAAGGCAGGAACCATGATGGAATACCAGACTGCGATACGCGGTGCATTTTTCGATATTGCCCGGGTCTGCGACAGCGCAGACGCCATCGCCCAACACGCGCGCTACCTTGAGGACGGCCTGCTGTTTATCCAGCACGGAAAAATTCTGGCGCACGTGCCGTGGCAGGAGGGCGAGCAGTACCTTGACCCCCGCAAGGGCTACACCGACCTGCGCGGCAGGCTGCTGCTGCCCGGTTTTGTAGACACCCACGTCCATTATCCGCAAACGGAGATGATCGGTGCCTTTGGCGAACAGCTGCTGGAGTGGCTGACTACCTACACCTTCCCGGTGGAGAGCCAGTTTGCCGATGAAGCCTACGCGAAAGAGATCGCCGAATTTTTCATTCAGCAGCTGGTGAGCAACGGCACCACTACCGCGCTGGTGTTTTGCACGCTGCATCCGGAATCGGTCGAGGCGCTGTTTACCGAGGCCCTGCGCCTGAACATGCGCCTTATCGCCGGAAAGGTGATGATGGACAGACACACGCCGGACTACCTGAGCGAAGACGCGAAGCAGAGCTACCGGCAGACGCGGGCGCTGATCCAGCGCTGGCATCACCGGGGGCGGCTGGGGTATGCCATCACGCCGCGCTTTGCCCCGACCTCATCCCCCGAGCTGCTTGCCGCGGTCAGCCTGCTCAGAGAGGAGTTCCCGGATACCTGGCTGCAGACCCATCTGAGCGAAAACCCCAACGAAGTGGCCTGGGTAAGCGATCTCTGGCCGGAGCATGAGCGCTATCTGGACGTGTATCACCACTACGGCCTGACCGGCGAGCGCAGCGTATTTGCCCACGCGATTCACCTTCACCACAGCGAGTGGCAGTGCCTGCATGACACCGGTTCGGCGGTAGCGTTTTGCCCCACCTCTAACCTGTTTCTCGGCAGCGGGCTGTTTCGCCTGCCCGCCTGCTGGCAGCACAGGGTGCGGATGGGCATCGGTACCGACGTCGGCGCGGGCACCACCTTCAGCATGCTGCGCACTCTGGGGGAAGCCTACAAGGTGGGCCAGCTGCAGAGCTACCGCCTGCGCGCCAGCGAGGCGTTTTACCACGCCACGCTGGGCGGCGCGCATGCCCTCAGGCTGGACGATAAGATTGGCAACTTCGCGCCCGGCAAAGAGGCGGATTTTGTGGTTATCGACCCTGACGTAACGCCGCTGCAGCGCCTGCGCAACTCCCGCTGCAAGGATATTTACGAGCAGCTTTTCGTGCTGATGACCCTGGGCGACGAGCGCAACATCAGCGAGACCTGGGTCAACGGCGAGCGGGTGTGGTCAGCTACCCCGGTAGGTTGACCACCCGCCAGGGGCAATCACAAAAGGCAGATGGTAGTGTTCGTCTGCCGCCTCTCCCGTCACAAAATCAATTTGCGCGCAGGGATAGAGCGTATCGCGACCGGTTTCGCTAAACCACGCGCCGATCTCCGCCACCAGCCGATAGCGGCCCGCGGGCAGAGAGGGAACGAACGCAGTGATGCGACCCTGCGCGTTGGTCACGCCCGTGGCCAGCGTGCCCCCCTCCTGTTGCAGATGGACCGTCACACCCGCTGCGGGTTTGCCGGTTGAGATATCGAGAATATGGGTGCTGAGCGTGCTCATTCGCTAATAGCTCCTTCCAGCCGTAGCAGCGTAATTTCCCGCAACTGTTCCAGCGCGGCACGAACTTCCTGAGCGTCGCTGTTCTCCAGCCGCGCGCGCAGCGCCTGTAAAATCTCTTCGCCGCTGCGGCCCTTCGCGCGGATCAGAAAGACGCGTCCGAAGCGGGCCTCGTAGCGGGCATTGCCTTCGCGCAGCGCCCGGGCAAGGTCAGCATCGCGGTCATTCACCGCGCCCTGCTCCTGGCGCGACAGCGCCGCCTCCGCCTGTGAGCCCGCGGGCTTTTCCCCTATGCGCGGATGGGCGCTCAGGGCTTGCGCCAGCGCCGCTTCGTCCCAGTTTTGCATCAGCGATTTTGCCGTACTGAACAATTCGTCCCGGCTGGCGTAAGGCCGCCCGTGAACCAGCGCATCGACCCAGTCGGGGAGCGCCACGCAGGGGTGAATCAGCGCTAACGCCTTTTTGTGGGGAAGATGATTGAAGTCGTGCAGTGCGATCATAGTGTCTCCTTTATTGTCCTTCTCCAGGCTATTGCACAAACCACGCCACCTTGAGCGCAGGCGTGAAACAGTCGATTCCCTGTAGCGCAACTGGAAATTTTTGATTCATAAAAAGGCACGCTCACCGCGTTTGCGCACCTTAGCAGTGCAAACGTCTCCCTCACAACGCCGTTTTCGCCACTCTGCAGCCTGGTACGCAAATTGCTGAATGCCTTTACACCCTGCAAAAGGAGAGAAGCATGAAAGCAATCGTGATTGGCGCGGGTATTGGCGGTCTGAGCGCCGCCGTCGCGCTGAAGAGAGCGGGCATCGACTGTACCGTGTTTGAAGCCGTAAAAGAGATCAGGCCCGTCGGGGCGGCCATCTCCATCTGGCCGAACGGCGTGAAATGCATGCAGCACCTCGGCATGGGCGACATCATCGAGACGTACGGCGGGCCGATGCGTTTTATGGCCTACAAGGATTACCGGCGCGGCGACACCCTGACCCGCTTCAGTCTTGCCCCGCTGGTTGAGCGTACCGGCGGACGCCCCTGCCCCGTCTCGCGCGCTGAACTCCAGCGCGAAATGCTGGACTTCTGGGGACGCGACAGGGTGCAGTTCGGCAAGCGCGTGGAACATGTGCATGAAGACGACGCGGGCGTGAGCGTCACCTTCACCGATGGCACCACGGCAGCCGGGGATTTCCTGATTGCCGCCGACGGCAGCCACTCGGCGGTTCGCCCGTATGTGCTGGGATACACCCCGGAGCGCCGCTACGCCGGGTACGTGAACTGGAACGGGCTGGTGAAAATTGACGAAGAGATTGCCCCGGCGCACCAGTGGACCACCTTCGTTGGCGAGGGTAAGCGCGTGTCGCTGATGCCCGTTTCCGGCGGCCGCTTCTACTTCTTTTTTGACGTGCCGCTGCCCGCGGGCCTGGCGGAGGATCGTACCACCCTGCGCGCCGACCTCACTGGCTACTTCCGCGGCTGGGCGCCGCCGGTGCAAAGGCTTATCGCGGCGCTGGATCCTGAAACGACCAACCGCATTGAAATCCACGACATTGAGCCGTTCGACAGCCTGGTGCGCGGCAACGTCGCGCTGCTCGGTGATGCCGGGCACAGCACCACGCCTGATATCGGCCAGGGCGGCTGTGCGGCGATGGAAGATGCCGTGGTGCTGGGGGAATGCCTGCGTGAAAACCACAACATTACGCTGGCGCTGCGGCAGTACGAAGCGCTGCGCTGCGACCGGGTGCGTGACCTGGTGCTGAAGGCGCGTAAACGCTGCGACGTCACCCACGGGAAAGACATGGCGTTGACGCAGGCCTGGTATCAGGAGCTCAAAGAGGAGACCGGGGAGCGCATTATCAACGGTCTGTGCGAGACCATTCAGGGCGGCCCGTTAGGCTGAACGCAAGAGGGACAACGATGAAAAGAGAACCGACACCACCCGCCCACTGCACGTTTGAGCCAGAGGACTGGCTGCGCCTGGCGAAATGCTGGCACCCGGTTGCGCGCGCCTGCGACGTCGGCCCGGCGCCGGTCAAAGCGACCCTGCTGGATGAACAGCTGGTGATTTACCGGATCCACGACCAGGTCGTGGTCGCCCGTGACGTGTGCCCGCACCGCGGCGTGCCGCTGACGCTCGGCTTTCACGACGAGCACGGGATTATATGCCCCTACCACGGCCTCCGCTTTGGGGAAGACGGACGCTGCAACCGTATTCCGTCCAGCCCTGACCAGCCCGTTCCGGCGAAGCTGAACCTGATTAACTATGCCGTGGAGGAGCGCTTCGGCCTGATCTGGACCTGCCTGGCGTTTGACCCGGACAATCCTGCGCCGCTGCCCGCCATGCCGCACTGGGATGACGATGGATTTCAGCAGATTAACTGCCCGGCGTTTGAGGTGAACGGCTTCGCCGGGCGTCAGGTGGAGGGGTTTCTGGACGTGGCACACTTTGCGTGGATCCACACCGATACCTTTGCGGATCCCAATAATCAGCTGGTTCCCACCTATCAGCCGCAGGAGACGCCGTTCGGCTTCGAGGCCGATTACTGGAGCTCCGTGAGCAATTACCCAGCCAGCTCTGACGTGCAGGCTCCGGACGGCTTCCAGTGGCTGCGTCATTTCGAGATGCATCTGCCGTTTACCGCCACGCTGACGATTCATTTTCCGGGTGAATCGCGGCTGGTGATTATGAACGCCGCCTCGCCCGTGTCATCGCGCGTGACCCGCATGTTCGCCCCTATTGCGCGCAACTTTGACCTGCATATTCCGGTGGAGGACGTGCATGCCTTTAACCTGCGCATCTTCGAGGAAGATCGACTGATGGTGGAAACCCAGCGCCCGGAAAGTTTGCCGCTGGATCTGACGCTGGAAGCCCATATTCCCGCCGATAAAAGCTCAATTGCCTACCGCCGGGGACTGAAAAAAATGGGCTTTGGCGAATTTTTCCTGGTATGACGGAGGCCGATATGCTGAACGTGATTGTCGACGGGCTGTGGCGTGAGGGGGATAAAAGCCTTGCCGTCAGGCTGGTGGCCGAAAACGGCGAAACGCTGCCGTCCTGGCAGCCCGGCGCGCATATTGATGTCCACCTGCCCAGCGGCGTGGTACGCCAGTACTCCCTGACCGGGGCATGTCAGGACGAGAGCTATCTTATCTGCGTGGGGCGTGAAGCCGCCTCGCGCGGCGGGTCGCGCTACGTTCACGAGACGCTGCGTCCCGGACAGACGCTTTCGATCTCTGCCCCGCGCAACCTGTTTCCGCTACATCAGGCTGAGCGGGTGTTGCTGCTGGCGGCGGGGATTGGCATTACGCCGCTGTATGCGATGGCCCTGCAGCTGAAGGCGTCCGGTACGCCGTTTACGCTGCACTATTACGTCAAATACCGTCAAAGCGCGGCGTTTGCGCGCGAACTCTCGCAGCATGGTGAGTGCATTATTCATACCGCCAGCCCGCGATCCACCCTGGCAGAGCACCTTCCCGCGCCCGAGGCAGGTTTGCGCGCCTGGGTGTGCGGACCGGCGGGCTTTATGGAAAAAGTGCGTGAGGTGGCGACGGCGAAGGGATGGGAGGACGACCATATCCACAGCGAGGCGTTTCAGCCCGCTGCGCCTGTCACGGGCGGTATCGCGGGCGAGATCTTTACGGTCAAACTCGCCTCCACCGGGGAGCGCTGGCCGGTTCCTGCGGATAAAACCATCGCCCGGGTACTGCAGGAAAACGGCGTGGACGTGCCGCTGTCCTGCGAGATGGGGATCTGCGGTGCCTGCCTGACGCCAGTGATTGACGGCGTGGTGGATCACCGGGATAGCGTGCAGTCGGAGGCGGAAAAAAGCTCGCCGGACCAGCAGGTGGCGCTGTGCTGTTCTCGGAGCCATTCCAGGGAGCTGGTGATTGGGCTGTAAAACGAAATAAATATCCTCCGGCACAGCCGGAGGTTTTTCAGATGTGCCGGTAAGGCTTTGTTATCAGACGCGTCCCGGCTGCCACGCGTAATCAATATGGTTGGCCTGCTCGCGCGCCAACGCTTCATCGCCCTGCAATCGCGCCGCCAGGGTAAAAGCGAAATCAAATACTTTACCCAGCCCGCGGCCGCTCAGCAGATTGCCATCCTCCACCACGTCGGCGTTGACGTACATGCCATCGCTGACCGTTTTCCACAACTCGCCGGAGCAGACATAGCGACGCCCCTTCAGCAGTCCGTTGCCGCCCAGCACGCGAGCGGCGGCGGAGCAGATCGGGCAGATATATTTGCCCGCTTCATCGTGGCGGCGGACGAAGGCAATAACCTCCGCGCTTTTCGCCAGGTTAACGCTGCCTTGCGGGCCTCCCGGTAACACCACGGCGTCAAAGGTCTGGTCGAGGCTGACCTGCAGAGTGCTGTCCGCCATCACAGAGATGGCGTGATAGCTCACCACTTCGCGACTCTCGCCGCAGGCAATTGTCTGCACCGTAATATTCAGGCGGCGCAGGATATCGACAGTGACGATCGCTTCCCCTTCTTCAAAACCGGGGGCTAATAGCACGGCTACGCTTTTCATCTTGCTCTCCATTGCTTAAGGCTTACCAGTACGGATGCCAAATCTGTCGCAACCGCGCCAGCAGCTCAAGATAGAAATAGTCACCCCAGCTACAGCACTGATCGACGCCCTTACCGCTGCCCATGTGATAAACCGAGTGCTGCAGCAGCCCTTCGGTCGGATCGTCGTCATGGGCAAGGTAGTTATCGGTCAGCGACTGCGCAATACGCAGCGCCATCTCTTCATAATACGCGCGGTTTGCGTCGAGCGTCGGCAGCGCCTTGACCAGCTCCAGAAGGCCACAGGCGGCAATCGCCGCCGCTGAACTGTCGCGCACGGCGTCGGTACCGAGCAGGGCCAGATCCCAGTGGCAAATATCATCTTCCGGCAGACGGTTGAGGAAGTAATGCGCCAGGCTGCGTGACAGCTCAACCATCTGCTTATCGCCGGTGTGCTGATAGCTGAGCAGAAAGCCGTAAATGCCCCATGCCTGGCCGCGCGACCAGCACGAGGTATCGCTGTAGCCCTGATGGGTATTGCCAAAGCGCGGCTCACCCGTCTGCACATCCATATAGTAAGTGTGATAAGTCGAGGCATCTTCACGCACGATATACTTCGCTGCCTGTCCGGCGTGCGCCGTCGCCGCTTGCGCATAGCGCGGATCCCCGGTCTGTTCGCTGGCCCAGTACAGCAGCGGCAGGTTCATATTGCAGTCGATGATCATTCGTCCCTGCTGCTCCGGGTCGTTTAAATCACCCCACGCCTGAATAATGTTGGCCGTCGGATTAAAACGCTCCATCAGGCGCTCTGCCGCCAGCAGCGCCGACTGGCGAGCGGCTTCGTTGCCGGTGAGCCGCCAGGCGCTGATGCAGGAGAGCGAATAGAGGAACCCGAGATCGTGCGTGGCGGTGTCGATACGCTGCTCAATACGCCGGGCGAACGACGGTAAATAGCGCTCGGCGGCTTCGCGATAATGCGCTTTGCCGGTCATCTCCCACGCCAGCCACAGCTGGCCGGGCCAAAAGCTGGTGGTCCATTCCACGTTATCGGTGCGCGGCCAGACCCCCTTCTCACAGGCTTCGCCGGGGAACTTATCGCCGAAGGCGACAATATTCTTGTCGAGCTTGCGCGTGACGCGGGATAACGCCGCTTCCAGCTTCTGGCTCAGCGCCAGGCGATCGACCTGAAGCAGCTCGATCGGCCGCAGCGCTTCGGTGATAACAGATTTGGTCATAACAACTCCTGAATTAATGTTTGGCCGGTTCAACCGGGGCGGTATCTAAAGCCGGAGCAAAGGGTCGTGAGTCATCGCGCGTCGACTGGCAGCGCGACAGCGTAAAGGCGGAAATCAGCGTAAATATCAGGGCGCAGCAGCCCATCAGCAGATAGGTATGCTCAAAGCCTATCCTGTCGTACAGGTAGCCGGCAGGCGGGGCGACCACAATCGAGCCAACGTAAATCATCGCCTGGTAGCCCAGCAGGTACATCGTGGCGTTAACCCGACGATGGAAATGTTCGGCGATGTATTTGAAGACCGAAATCAGCAGCAGCGCGATCTCGACGCCATAAAACGGTTTGATGATGGAGATAACAATCGGGTCGCTGGTCAGTCCGGAGGCGATCAGCCGTGCTCCGACCACACAGCCGCAGAACAGCAGGCCGCGCTTAGCGCCGTAGTGGTTCACCAGCCACGGGATAAACATCATCATCACGAACTCCATCCCCGACTGGACGGTGCTCAGGTAGCCGTACCAGGCATTCCCCTGCTCTTTGGTGGCGAAGAACGACACGAAGTAGCGCGGGAACTGCTGCTCGGCGATAAACATCATCCACGCCACCCCGGCGACGTAGAGGCTGAACATCCAGAATTTGCGGTTTTTCAGCAGCATCAGCACGTCGGCAAAAACGATCTTATTGGCGGAAATGACGCTGTTGTTGCGCAGCTGCTCGTCGCCGATTTTGAGGCTAATCAGCACCAGCAGCATCACTACCGAGGTACCGCTGCTGAGCAGAAAGTTGGCCAGCGGCGTGACGTTAAACAACAGCCCGGAGACCGAAGCCGCCATCGCCCAGCCCAGCGAGCCCCACATTCTGATGCGGCCAAACTCCAGCCCGTACAGGCGGCTAAAGCGGTCGGCGTAAGATTCAGACGCCGCCACGCCGGCGTACCAGCCCAGGCTCAGATACAGCGCGCCGATGATAATCCCCGCCATCGCATGGCTTTGCAGCAGCGGCTGGTATACCAGCGCAAAAAACGGCGCCATCAGCGCAGAAATGGCGCAGACAAAATAGAGCAGCCACTTGCTCATGCCGATTTTGTCCATGATGTAGCCGTACACCGGCTTCAGGACCACCGCGAAGACGCCATTAATAGCGAACACGCTGCCGATGGTGACGCTATCAAGGCCCACTTTCTGGCTCAGCCACAGGGCATACAGGCCAAAGCTGGATGACCACGTGAAGAAGTAAAGGAAAATAAAGGTACTCATTTTGTACTGCGCGGCGCGTACGGACGATGATGTGCTCATAGTGATGCCTCCGGAGCCAGAACGAGCGTCGTTTCTTGTCGTGCCGTCACGAAGCGTACCGCGTCATCGCTAATGATGGCCTGTGGGCAGCGTTGCGGATCGAAGTCGGCGGCATTTCCCGCCCACACCGCGCTGATTAACACATGCTTGCCGGGGTCGAGTTCACCGCGCAGCAGCGGCACCGCCGCGCGCTCGGCGAACAAAAGATTGCTGTTTGGCGGCGTCAACACCGTCTCGCCGCGGCGGGCGTGCGGATGGAGACAGAAAATGGCTGATACATCCCGGACATTGCGTAACCAGCAGGCGCTGTCACTCTCGTGGACCTGCGGCTGCGGGCGGTTTGCCAGGCTAAAGCCACCTTCCGCGCAGTCCAGCGCGCGCCGGGTATCGATACGATGGACGCGCAGCTGCCAGTCACCCAGCGCCAGCAACCAGGTCTCAATCACCACATCGCGCCACGGCAGCCAGCGGCTGTAAATGGTGCCGTTTGCGGTGACCACGTGCTGGCATTCGCGGCGGCCACGCCAGTAGTTATCCTTTTCGGCCAGCAGCAGCATCGAATCAGGCGCGGCATGGTTCAGGCCGTAGCGCCCGCGTTCAATGGTGAAGCCAAAGCGGGTGGAATAGGCAAATTTGCAGTATTTCGCTTCGGTATTGACGAAGTTGTTCAGCTCCAGCTGGCCGGAAGTCAGCATCCACAGGTGGTCGGCCTGATGCACCACCACCTGATCCGCGTGGGCTATCGTGTGCTGCGCGGGCAACGGCGGCAGCGGCAGCTCAGCCGCCTGCCAGAAGGCATTGCCCTCATCTAATGCCAGCACCAGCAGGGTCTTCAGGCCCCAGTACGGTGAACCCGGCGCGTTGTAGTCTTCCGCCATCGCCAGATTCGGGTAGCTGTAGCCAACGCTAAGTACGCCGTCGCGGTCGAACATCGGCTGCTTCAGCCACCAGCGCAGATGGCGCAGAACGATGCCCTTAATCACGCCGGGCGAAAAAACCTCCAGCCCGGCGAAGGCCGCCGCACTCCAGAACGCCGCCTCAGCAAAGCGGTAGGTCAGGCTGCGGCCAAACGGGATCGCCGCGCCGTCTTCGGCAAAGAAATGGATGAAGTCAGAGGAGAAACGCGCGGCCCGGTCACGCAGCGTTGCACAACGCTTTGGATCGACCCCGGCCATGAGCTTCGCGTAAATCAGGCCATAGAAATGGAAGCCCATCGAAATGTAATAGTCGCGCGGCCGGCCCGGACCATCGGAGTACCAGCCATCGCCGAGGTAGTAGTGCTCCATGGCAGCAAAATGAGCTTCCAGCGCCTGCGGGTTGGTTGGCATGCCGCAATAATGGAAGCCGACCTGCACCAGAATCGGAAAGAAGTGCCAGTTGTTATCGGGGATATCCTGGGTCTCGCACTGCTTTAGCCAGCGCCATAAATTCTCTTTCTCCGTCTCGGTGAAGTGTGCCAGTACGGTTTCACCCGCCAGCGCCAGCAGCAGCCCGTAGGCCGCCATCTCGACGATTCGCTGATCGTAAGGCCCGACATCGCCCCAGTAATCGGCATGGTGCGGATTGGTGCCGTTTTTTATTGCCTGTAAATAGAATGAGAAGTGCTGCGGCTCGCTGCCGCCAGCCAACAGCGGCGTCACGCCCCACAGCAGGCGGGAAAACGTTTCCATGCTCGCGACACGCTGGCCGTAGTGAGCGGTAAAGTTCGCTAAATCAATGCGGCTGGCGTCTTTTTTAAACCAGGGCGCCACCGCGTTCAGCATATCGTTGACCAGCCGTTGCACCTCTTCCCGGCTTGTCAGTGGATTATCCAGATGAATATTTTCAGGTTGCACAGGGTCCTCCCGCATTACACGAGGGTAGAGATAAGTTATTGTTATTAGGCTTTTTAAAGCCACGAGGGCGACGTCTGAATGAAGAGTATCTGCTTTTATTCCCGGCGCTGAGTGAGCCGACTCACAAAATTAAACCGCCATTTCATTTTTACTGGATTTTGTCGAACGCGAGGGGGATAAATTACAAATGATGGCCTAAAAATTTAAATCTGTTGTTCTGGAGGTAAAATGGGTGAAGCGCAGCTGCTGGAACGCATTACGCTCGATCGGCAGGCCATTTCTTTCAACCGCATGTACACCACCAGCGCGATTTACTACCACTGGCATCAATGCGTTGAATTGCTCTATATCTCCAGCGGCTACGGCATCGTGGTGGTGGATAATCAGCACTACACCGCCCGTCCGGGGCGATTATTTATCTTCCCACCCTTCCGCTTGCACAAAGTGCAGGTGGATCATAGCGATAAGAACCCCTATCACCGCACTACCATGCACATTGAGCAATCGGTCGTCGAAAGTGCGCTCAGCGCCTTCCCGCGCCATCAGGCCCGGTTCGCCGCGCTGGCCGCCAGCAATCTGCCAGCACAGATTTACGATCTCAGCAATCACGCGGCGTTTATCGAGAGGATCCTTGAACAGTTTCAGCGCCTGGAGGGCAACGAGCAGACCGAGGCCTGCGAGGTTGCATTTTTGGTGATGCAGCTCATGACGTTTCTGCCCGAGCAGCCGCAGCCCTACCCTCCGCGCCAGCAGACCGTCGCCTCGCGGATTATGAGCTGGGTCGAAGCCCACTATGCCAGCAAGTTTTCGCTCGACCAGCTAGCGCACGACCTGGGGCTTTCGCGCAGCTATACCTCACGCATTTTCCGCCAGCAGACCGGCGGTACTATCCACGAATATTTGCTGACCCGGCGAATAAAAAGCAGCTGCGAGCTGTTACGGTACAGCGATGAGCCTATTGACGCCATCGCCCTGGCAGTCGGGTTTAGCGAGGTGACCTATTTCATCACCTGCTTTAAAAAGATGATGCGTCAGACGCCACTGCAGTATCGACGCAGTATCCGCTGCACCAGAATTCCCTGTTAGGGCGGTTTTAACAAATCAAAGGGGATTTTGAACGCTGGATCAAAGCGGACGGGTTTGCTGAACCTCCAGCCTGGCCGGGGGTCTTCTGTGCACAAAAAAACCCAGGTCGCATAACGACCTGGGTTTCGAATTTGGCGGAAGCGTAGAGATTCGAACTCTAGAACCCTTTCGGGTCGCCGGTTTTCAAGACCGGTGCCTTCAACCGCTCGGCCACGCTTCCAAAGTGAGGCGCACTATAAACATCTATTAGCGCCTTGTAAAGCAGGAATTTTTCTATTTTTCCCCACAGGCGTTTGACTGCGCAAAAAGTCACCCGGACGCCGCCCTTCCATCGCTTCCTCCTACCTTGTACATACCGTTACACAGCAACGCTCATTCTTTTAAATCACCGTGGTATAGAATGCCCCAAAAATAGACGGTCAATTGTTGTGTAATTGTAATAAACCCGGGTAACGCGGGTTTTAACGCATTACCGCCATATAACCTTACTGGTTGATGATGAAAATCAAAAATACGTTTTGCTTACATATCCTGATGGCGGTTTTGGCCATTTTAGCCCTGAGCTTTCACCCGCTGGTGACAAGCTTTGATCCGCCGCTTACATTCCAGCCGTTGATCAAATCCATGGCGGGGACGGCTAAAGAACAGGCGGAAAAAATAGCCACCATTTCTCATGCCCTCGAAGGGAACGCTATTTTTTTCATCGGCGCGTCTGAGGTTGCCACCTCAGAAGATGAACATTACGCCGTATATAATTATTTTAATAAGCAATTACACCAGCCCGTCGTGGCCTATGGCGATGCGTTTGTCGATGACGAAACGCAATTTTTACTTCTCTCGCGTTTTAAAAATAGCTTTAATGCAAACAGCAAAGTGGTATTGCTTCTCGCACCCGATGCCTTTTACTCAAAAGGTCTGCCGCCCGCTATCTATGCGGATAATTTCCCGGGTTCTGTTTTTAATCCTCTGATGAAAGATCCGCAAGCGCGTCCGATACTGGTGAATGACGTAAAGCATATTGATCCTAAAGGGATAAGCCATTTAACCTTTGGCCAAATGCGTATCTACGGCTGGCACCCCGACCTGATTTGGGATGAACTCAGTTTTCAATTTGCAAATTTTTGCACCCTGATAAAAAACGACTGGCTGTCGCTGCTCAACATTACGCCAAAAACGGCGCAACCCTGGCCGCCGCAGCCAACCACCCACATTGCCCCTGACTGGGATAAAGAGCTGGCGAATGCCCGCGAGTTAAATAAAAAACGCCAGCAGAGCGCGGCCACCCTGTGGATGGACAAAACGATTTACGAGGAGGACGGTACACGGCAGCAGTGGGATGACACGCCGGTCGTACCTGCGCAAATCGCCGCATTCAGAAAAACCGTCCAGCTGCTGAAAGACCGTCACGTGCAGGTGATTGCGATCGTCGACCCGGTAAACCCCTGGGCGCTTTACAATACCGACACCTTCCGCCCGGTTGATAAGCAAATTCAAACCATTCTGAAAGAGAACCAGATCCCTTATTTAGATATGTACGCCATGCCTTATCAGAATGGCTGGAACTGGGATCGTTTGCACCCTTCCGAACTGGCCTGGGTTCCTATGATTCGCTTTATTGCACAGAGCTTTAAATAATGAAAATCGCGATCCGTCTTTTTTTCCTTTATCTCCTGCTGGCGATCACCATCGTCGCGTGGACCGCTGTCGATGACAGCATGAGTATGCAGCTGCATTTTGAATATCAAAAGTTCTGAGGCCGAATGATGTATAGCTCAGGAATGTTTTTTGTCT
Organism: Enterobacter sp. MG-EB028; assembly: GCF_056673305.1. Classification (NCBI taxonomy): domain Bacteria; kingdom Pseudomonadati; phylum Pseudomonadota; class Gammaproteobacteria; order Enterobacterales; family Enterobacteriaceae; genus Enterobacter; species Enterobacter sp. MG-EB028. The sequence goes on along the minus strand of NZ_CP195079.1, from coordinate 1,767,254 downwards.
ATTTGTTTTCATCTGCCCTGGTGTTTGCGCTGGTCAATCGCGTATTACGTCATCGTCTGACTTATTTATCGGCCTTATCCGTCCTGGCTGCACTAGGCTGGGGCTATATTTTTCAGGGTGATTACCGTGTTCCCGCGGTCGTTTTTTTCAGTTTTTACCTTGTCGCCACGTTAAAAGAAAAAGGATGGTTAAAAACCTGGCAGGCTATTGTGTTAACGCTGCTTCCTTTATTTTTGGTGAAATTGCACGTTAATCATCATCTCGGCATGATCGGCCTCTCTTTTATGACGTTCCGCGCGGTGGACGTTCTGCTCTATCGCAGTAAAAAAGAAGGGCAGAATTTCCTGCACTATTTCTGCTATCTGTTTATGCCTTTTATTATTCTGGCTGGCCCAATGTACCGCTGGCGGACATGGATGAGCGACGTCAGCAAGCCCGTCTTTGCCCTTAATCGCGAGCAGTTTTTAGTCGCGTTAGAGCAAATTATTACCGGCATTATCCAGAAGTTCCTGTTTGCCATGCTGATTGATTCACTTGTCGTGCAGCCCTGGAGCCATAAGCCGTTTACGCTGACCGTGGGCGTGGTGATGTCGATTGCCTATAGCGCCTATCTCTACTTTGATTTTGCGGGCTACAGCAATATGGCCATCGGCGCAGGCCGCCTGTTTGGGTTGAACATTCCGGCAAACTTCAATATGCCGCTTCTGGCGAAAAATCCGCAGGACTTCTGGCGCCGCTTCCACATCAGCCTGTCTGAATGGCTGCGCGACGTGGTCTTTATGCCCGTTTATATGAACCTGATGAAGTTCAACTTTTTCCGCCAGAACAAAACGCTGGCGCAAAATATCGGTATTTTTTGCACCCTGTTCTGCATGGGGGCGTGGAACGGCCTGGAACGCCATTACGTGATTAGCGGCGCGCTGTTTGGCGCGATTTCCGTCGCGCACAACATGCTGTTGTGGTCAGCCAAACGCAGCCCGGCGTTACAGCGTGGCTTGCAGTATCCGGCCGTTGCGTTTTTAGGGCGAATTCTGACGCTGGGAAGCGCCGCGGGCTCCCTTTACATCTTTAGTGGAATGTCACCTCTATGAAAAATCACACCGATCTGCAGGAACTGCAGGATTTCTTGCGTGCGGCATTATGCGATCCCGCCTCCCCGCAGCAGCTGGCCATCAGCGGCAGCGACGAGGCCTTAAGCTGGCTGCAGCTTTCCGCTGCCGTGACGGACTGGGCACAGCGCTATGAGCGTTGCCAGCCTGTTGCCGGTACGCCGGTCGTATTGTACGGACATCAGCAGGCCGAGTTCGCCGTGGCGATTTATAGCTGCCTGCTGCACAACATTCCGTACATTCCGGTGGACTGCATTTACCCGCAGGAGCGCCTGCGGGAGATCTGCCATCTGGCCAGCGCCCCTTACTATTACGACGTGGCGACGCGGCAGTTCCTCGCCACCGGCGAGGCGGGCAAGATGCTGGAGGAGCAAGATCTGGCCTATATCATGTTTACCTCAGGCAGCACCGGCAAACCGAAAGGCGTGCAGATTGGTCGTGAAAGCGTATGGCACTTCATGAAGTGGGTCAGTCAGGACTTTTCGCTGCCGGAAAAACCGGTGCTGATGAACCACGCGGTGTTCAGCTTTGACCTCTCCCTGATCCCTTTACTGGCGAATCTGGCGATGGGGGGCCACATCGTGCTGAACGCTAAAGAGGATATCCAGAAAGAGAACTGGCTGGCGCGGCTGAAAAGCAACGCGGTTTCCGCCTGGGTTTCCACCCCCTCTTTTGCCTACCAACAGCTGCTTTCCCCGCACTTTAACAGCGAGTATTTACCTGCACTCAGCGTCTTTATCTTTATTGGCGAAGTGCTCAATAAAGTGCTGGTTAAACAGCTGCGCCGCCGCTTCCCGCTGGCCAGAATCATCAACTCCTATGGCCCAACGGAAGCGACCATCGCAACGACCGTGGTTGAAATCACGGATGAGATCCTGAATAGCGACAGCGCCGTGCTGCCGGTGGGAGTCATGATGCCTGACAGCCGAATGGAAATTTCCGCCGAGGGCGAGCTGATTATCTGGGGCAAAAACGTCATGCGCGGCTACCTCGGCCTGCCGCAGGAGAACGCGGCAAAACTGCTGCGTCGGGAAAATGACGCGTTTCGCGGCTACCGGACCGGCGATCTGGGCTATGAAGACGGGCTTATCTACTGCCAGGGCCGCAACGACAGCCAGGTCAAGCTGAATGGCTACCGCATTGAGATCAACGAGATCGAAAACCGCCTGCTGGCTATGTCCGGCATCAGCGAAGCGGTGGTGATGCCGCTGATGAAACCCTGCGGCAGCGTGCTGCGCATCGCCGCGTTCTGCGTGACGGATATGGCACCGGATGCGATCAAAACCTCTCTGGCAAAGGTGGTTCCCCACTATATGGTGCCTTCACAAATTATCGTAAAAGACGCTTTGCCGCTGAATCCTAACGGCAAAATTGACCGCAAGCTGCTGGACGCTTACGCCCGCACACATTAATTATCCCAGGAAAAATGATGGAACAAGATATTCTCGCCCTGTTTGAAAAAGTGTTATCCCGCAAGGTGGGCTTTCACGATGAACTGATTGAATCTGACATTCTCGACTCCATTCTGGCGGTCGACATGGTGCTGGAGGTGCAGGACGTTTACGGCTGTACGATCCCGCCGACCGACGTGGCGACGGTGCTGAAAACCCCGGCAGATCTCGCCCGCTATATTGAAGAGAACCGTTAACGCCCGCTCCTCTGATGGCTCCGGGGATCTCACCGGGGCCCATCATTCGCTCTCCCCTTCTGGATATCTTTCACAGGAATGAAACCCACCGCTTTTACTATTTCTCCTACACTTTAGGGGTACTGTCGGTACGGGAAAAAAAACAAGCCAACATCATCAGGACAATAATGGTTCGCTATGCGTTCAGCCAGCGATCGTTGTGTCTTTCACAGAGGAGTCTGCGGTATGGCATTCGTAACAACGAAAGACGGCGTCAACATTTACTACAAAGACTGGGGTCCGAAAGAGGCTCAGCCCATTGTTTTCCATCACGGCTGGCCGCTGAGTGCCGATGACTGGGATAACCAGATGCTCTTCTTCCTTGCAGAAGGCTATCGCGTTATCGCTATCGATCGTCGTGGTCACGGCCGTTCTGATCAGGTCAGTGAAGGGCACGATATGGATCATTATGCGGCCGACGCGTCAGCCGTGGTTGAAAGCCTGGACCTGCACAATGCCGTGCACGTCGGCCACTCGACCGGCGGTGGTCAGGTTGCCCGTTATGTTGCGAAGTACGGCCAGCCGCAGGGGCGCGTCGCCAAAGCGGTGCTCGTCAGTTCCGTTCCTCCTCTGATGGTCAAAACGGACACTAACCCCGGCGGGACGCCCGTTGAGGTTTTCGACGGCTTCCGTAAAGCGCTGGCGGCTAATCGCGCCCAGTTTTACCTCGACGTCGCCAGCGGTCCTTTTTACGGTTTTAACCGGGAGGGAGCCGAGGTTTCACAGGGTACGATTCAGAACTGGTGGCGTCAGGGGATGATCGGAAGCGCCAAAGCCCACTATGAGGGGATCAAGGCGTTTTCAGAAACCGATCAGACAGAGGATTTGAAAACCATTACGGTTCCCGTTCTGGTGATGCAGGGCGACGACGATCAGGTTGTGCCTTATAAGAATGCCGCCCTTCTGCAGGATAAGCTGCTGGCGAACAGCGTGCTGAAAATCTATCCGGGCTTCCCGCACGGGATGCATACCACGCACGCGGATACCATTAACGCGGACATCCTGGCCTTTATTCGTTCCTAGACGTCAGGTTTACAGATAAGCGCAAAAGAAAAACCCCAGCTTAACGAGTAAGCTGGGGTTTATATCTGGCGGAAGCGCAGAGATTCGAACTCTGGAACCCTTTCGGGTCGCCGGTTTTCAAGACCGGTGCCTTCAACCGCTCGGCCACACTTCCTGAGTGAGGCGAACTATAAACACCTCACCGCATGCTGTAAAGAGCGGCTGTACTCGTTCGCTGTAAAAATAGCCAAAACGTGTTTAATCGGTTGAACTGACAACATATCGGCGATTTTATCAGCATAAAATCCAGCCCTCTCGCTTAGTGCTTTTTGATGTACATATCTTTTGTGAAGTAGTACCCCAGCTTATCCGGCGTAAAGCCACCGACCCACGGTTTGACCAGGTGCGTACGGACGTAGTGATAAACCGGAATGGCCGGCACATCACGGCCCAACAGATCTTCCGCCTGCTGGTAGAACTTACCCCGCGCTGCCGGCGTTTTGGCCTTTGCGGCGTTGATCAAGGCTTGATCGTAGTCCGGGTTGCTGTACTGGCTGGTATTTTCACTGTCGCCGGTACGGAAGTTGTTCAGGAAGGTCGCCGCGTCGTCGTAGTCGGCAATCCAGGCGTAACGTACCGCGTCAAAGTTGTGGGTGTGCATGGTATCCAGCATGGTTTTCCACTCCTGGTTTTGCAGCTTCGCGTCTACGCCAAGGTTTTTCTTCCACATAGAGCTGGCTGCAATCGCGATGCGCTGGTGCGATTCAGAGGTGTTATAGAGCAGGTTGAAGCGCAGAGGATGGCTTTCGTTGTACCCGGCCTCGTTGAGCAGTTTTTTCGCCTCAGCAATGCGCTTGTCCAGCGGCCAGCTGGCGTAATCCGGATTCTGCAGCTTGACCCCGCCAATGTCCGGCTGGCTAATCAGCCACGCCGGGCGCTGTCCCTGCCCTAACACTTTTCCGGCAATGATGTCTTTATCCAGCGCCATATTTAGCGCCTTACGCACCCGCGCGTCGTTGAACGGCGGCCGGGTGGTGTTGAATTCGTAGTAATAGGTCGCCAACTGCGGGGAGACATCCAGTTGGCTGCCCAGGTTTTTCTTGAGCTGGGCAAACTGGTTAATCGGCACCGTGTACACAATATCAATTTCGCCCGCTTTGTAGCGGTTCACATCGGAGGCCTCCGAGGTGATGGGCAGGTAGGTCACCTTGTTGATGACGGTATGCGCGTTATCCCAGTAGCGCGGGTTACGCTCCGCCACAATGCGTTCGTTGACCACCCACTGAGACAGTTTATACGCCCCGCTGCTGACGAAATGCTCCGGTTTAGTCCACTTTTCGCCGAAACGGCCAATCAGCACTTTATCCACTGGCACCAGCGACGGGTGCGCCAGCATCGCCAGAAACGCCGCGTTGGGCTGGGTGAGCGTCACTTCCAACGTGGTGTCGTTAATTGCTTTTACGCCCAGCGTGTCGGGGGATTTTTTCCCCTGAGCGATATCGGCCGCGTTGGCGATATGCATGTTGCCCGGATAGCTGGCATAGGGAGAAGCCGTTTTAGGGTCGATCAGGCGCTGCCAGCTCCAGACCACATCCTCTGCGGTAATCGCCGTGCCGTCGCTCCAGGTGATGCCCGGACGCAAGTGGAACGTCCAGACGGTGTTGTCCTTGTTCTCCCATTTTTCTGCCAGCCGTGGTTGAATTTCCCCTGACGGGGAAACACTCACCAGACCTTCGAATAAATCGCTGATAATATTAAATTCGACATCGCTTTCGACTTTATGCGGGTCGAGCGAGGCCGGTTCGCTACCGTTGTTTCTGACCAGTTCCTGTTTTTCGGCCAGCGCGGTTCCTGCCGGCACATTCGCCGCCCAGGTCGCCGTGCTGGCGCACAGGATCCCTGCGGTGAGTAAAGTGAGCGTAAAGCGCGTGCGTGTTTGTGGTTTCATTTCCTTCGCCTTATTGTCTGTTTTGTGACGATCCGGAAATAACTCTTAGCGGCCTTATGGTAATAAAGCAATATTTTTCAGTAACCTATAAGAGGTTGATCTGATTAATCTCGACAAACCGTTGTTCATACTGATGAAACGTATTTCTGCAGAAGAAATAACCAGCTCCGGCGCTAACCTGCTGAGTAAAGATGGGTAAAACCACTTTGAGACTGACGCGCCGTTTCCTATTCTTTCCGTTAATTACATCTGTCATAAGAGAGTGACTCATGGATCGTATAATTACTTCCTCACGCGACCGCACATCGCTACTCAGTACCCACAAGGTGCTGCGCAACACCTACTTCATGCTCAGCCTGACGCTGGCGTTTTCGGCGATCACCGCTACCGCCAGCACCGTGCTGATGCTGCCGTCTCCGGGGCTGATTCTGACCCTGGTGGGCATGTATGGTCTGATGTTCCTGACCTACAAAACCGCTGACAAACCGGTCGGTATTCTTTCCGCGTTCGCCTTCACCGGCTTCCTGGGCTACATCCTGGGGCCGATCCTGAACGCGTACCTGTCTGCCGGCATGGGTGACGTGATTGGCATGGCGCTGGGCGGCACCGCGCTGGTGTTCTTCTGCTGCTCGGCCTACGTGCTGACTACGCGCAAGGACATGTCCTTCCTCGGCGGTATGCTGATGGCGGGTATCGTGGTGGTGCTGATTGGCATGGTGGCAAACATCTTCCTGCAGCTGCCTGCCCTGCATCTGGCAATCAGCGCGGTGTTTATCCTGCTGTCATCCGGCGCGATCCTGTACGAAACCAGCAACATCATTCACGGCGGTGAGACCAACTACATTCGCGCGACCGTGAGCCTCTATGTGTCGCTGTACAATATCTTCGTCAGCCTGCTGAGCATCCTGGGCTTCGCCAGCCGGGATTAATCCACAGCGCTGTGAACCTGGCCCCGCTTATGCGGGGCTTTGTTTTTTGGTACACTGCTGCGGTTTTTGACTGACGCGTGAATGACTATGTTGAGTTTTGAAGGCAAAGAGTTTGAGACCGATAATGACGGTTATCTGAAAGAGAGTGGCCAGTGGAGCGAAGCGCTGGCAGAAGTGATTGCTGAGAAAGAAGGGATTACCCTCTCCCCCGAACACTGGGAAGTGGTGCGTTTCGTGCGCGAATTCTATCTCGAATTCAACACCTCTCCGGCGATCCGCATGCTGGTTAAAGCAATGGCCAACAAGTTCGGCGAAGAGAAAGGCAACAGCCGCTATCTGTATCGTCTGTTCCCGAAGGGCCCGGCAAAACAGGCCACCAAAATTGCCGGCCTGCCAAAACCGGTGAAGTGCATTTAGTAGCGTATACCGAAGTTAACGTACTCCCGGCCGGGTTGATGTGGTTCCGTTAAGACTTTATCAACCCGCGCGCTGCGCGGCCCGCCCGCTTTCAGCCACGCCATCAGTTTTTCAACCTGCTCCGCGTCGCCGCAGGCGACCACCTCAACGCTGCCGTCGTCCATATTTCGCGCGTATCCCGTGAGCCCAAGCTCAATCGCTTCGCGCTGGGTGCTGTAGCGGAACCCGACGCCCTGAACGACGCCGTGAACCCAGGCAATGGTGCAGACTTTTGACATTTTTCTTCTCCTTAACGTAGCGTTTTCGGCAAACAACCGTAGTGCTGCCGGAAACGGGCGGTGAAACGAGAGCTGGAAAGATACCCACATTGTAATGCGATTTCGCCAATCGGTAATCGGGTTGACTGTAGCTGCGACAAAGCAATGGCCATCCTCACCTCCTCGACAATCTGGCGAAAACTCTGCGACTCCTCGCGTAACCGCCTGCGCAGCGTCGGTACGCTTAATGCGAGACGGCTGGCGACGTCCTGCGCGGTCCAGGCTCTGGCGGGCGACAGCATAATGAACTGCCGCACCTGCTCGGTCAGGTTACTGCTCCGCTCAACAAGCAGCGGACCTGCCATGCCGTCATGCAGCAAGGCCAGCAACAGACCGAAGGCCTGATGCTTTTGCAGCGCCTCCGGTAACTCCTGACGCACGGCGTGCAGCAGGTTATCCCACATAAACGCCAGCCCTTCGCTCAGCGGAGCACAAAGCGAATGCAGCGTAGTGCGCGGCCAGGATTTCAGGTAATGCGTCTTAAACTCGGCGACGATCTCCGGGGACAACATCAGCAAATCCGAGTGAAACAGACCGTTTACAGGCTGATTGATAATCTCCATCGCCGTATTGGCCGGGATAATAATCAGCTCATCCCGGGTTGCCACCAGTCGATTGTCGTCCTGCACAATCACCTTGCTGCCATGCGTGATATGACAAATGGCCGGAAAAAAGAGCTTAACCTGGTGCAGGCGATGCATTTTGCTGGCGGTCACTTCACCCGCCGTCAGGTGTTTATGTCGAAAATGGAACTCCTGCACCGGTTCATCCTTATCTGCTGTAGGTTGCGGTTAACTGCGCCTTTGCCAGAACGTGACTATTAAGCATAAAGCCGACCAGCGCGCCGCTGGCATTTTTGTCGACAGGCAGTTTATCCACGTCCAGCGCCCAGACGGTAATCTGATAACGGTGAGGCTTATCTCCTGCGGGCGGACATGCGCCGCCGAATCCAGAATAACCGAAATCATTACGCCCCTGCACCGCACCGGCAGGTAATTTCTCGCCATTAGGGTTTCCGGCCCCAGCGGGCAGCGTCGCTGTCTTCGCGGGAATATTGGCTACGGTCCAGTGCCACCAGCCGCTGCCGGTGGGGGCATCCGGGTCATAGACCGTAACGGCAAAACTTTGCGTACCGGCGGGCGGGCTTTTCCACGCCAGTTGCGGGGACTGGTTACCGCCGTGGCAGCCGAATCCCTCGAATACCTGCGGCTGCGCTAAATGGCGCTCGCCGGAAATATCCTGACTGGTGATGCTGAAAGGCGTTGCCGCTGAAACCTGAAAACTGATTGCCGCCAGAGCGGCTAATGCGATCACACTTCGCTTTTTCATGGGTGCTCCCTCTGCTGTACCGGAAGCCCCACTGTAATGCCGGCTGCAATATCGTAATGTGCTTAAGCGATTTGATTTTGTGCCGAAACGCTCAACGGCATCCGCAGATGATTGCGCCTGGCTGAATGTGCTACTCTACGCGCCATCTCCCTGAAATCGACAGAACAGCAAATAATGGATTTGCCAACAAGCTGGCAGATGGTTGAAATGTACGGTAACGACGTTACCAGCGGCATTCTTCGGGCCGTCAATGCTATGATGATCGATATCCTTGCGACAATGGCACGACAAGATTATGAAACCCGCCGTAAACGCCAGGCACAGGGGATCGAAAGAGCAAAACAGGCAGGCTTGTATACGGGAAAAGAAAAAGATATGGAAGCCCGTGATACAGTGCGTGAAATGCTGGCGCAGAATGTTAAACCAGCCCACATCATGAAAGCTGCAGATATCAGCCGTGCAACGTTCTACCGCATCAAGAAGGAGTTAGTAAACTAATTATATTTGAATTAGATCGGAATAATGCTCTCGGATATGACCGCCCGCCCTGAGCAAGGTGCAGATATTGCATACTTTCTTTTGGTCATGCGAGTGTAAATATCCCGCTGAATATAGCATATTCCATAGTCAGGTCTCCTTAACCACATTATCATCATTGGCTTCATAAACTATATAATCGTTATCACCTGTGTACTGGCATTTTTGTTCTTCCAAATATCCATCTGCGAGATACAGAACCCGGTCGGCAGAGGCAATGGTTTCCGGGCGATGGGCAACCAGCAGGACAGGTAGCCCCAACTGGCGTAGTGTCTGGCTTATCTGTATTTCACTCTCAACATCAAGGTGGCTGGTCGCTTCGTCCAGTAACAAAAACCCCGGTTGTTTGTACAACGCTCTTGCCAGCAAAATACGTTGCTTTTGCCCTCCGGAGAGTACACCACCGGTTTCACCGATTAATGTCTGATATCCCATCGGCATTGCCATGATATCAGTGTCAATTAGCGCCAGACGGGCGCACTGGATCATTCTTTCCTGATTGCGGTCTTCGCTGAAGAAAATGATGTTATCTGCAATGGATCCTCTGAAAAGGTGATCATCCTGCAATACGGTACCAATCCGCCGTCGTACCTGAAAATAATCGGGGTGCGTTTGCGGTATGCCAAATGTTCTGATTGTCCCTTCATCAGGAATATGAATTCCCAGGATAAGTTTTACCAGCGTCGATTTTCCGCACCCAGATTTACCCGTAATGGCCACTACTTCACCTGGCTGAAGCACCAGTGAAATTCCGCGAAGTATCGGTTTGTTCCCACCCTTGTGGCTGAATACGATGTGCTCGATAGATAACGGGGGATGAGCTTTCGGAGTCCCACTGACTACGGAGGTAATGACAGAAGTACTGACATCTTCATGAACGGACCGTTGCTGATGCCCTTCTGTTTGGGTTAGCACAATGTCAGCCAGACGCTCATTATAAACATCAAGCATTCGCCAGGAAAAAAACTTGTCAGTAAGGCTGCTAATACTCGAAGAAAACCGCATCTGATAAGACAAATAGGCAACCAACATACCGACAGTAAAAGTGCCATTCATCACCTCGCCAGCACCTTTCCACAAAATAACCGCCGATACCACACTGCCGGTCAAGGTGTGCGCAATGTCATAGCACATCAGCAGACGACTCTGGCGCAACTGCGTATTTCTCCGGGTGACGTTGAGATTCAGCCAGGCGGCTTCCCGAAATGCAGTCACACCGTTTATTCTCAGGCTTAGGATCCCGTTAAGGGTTTCAAGAAAATATCCTGATTCCCTGGCACCAGCATCCCAAGCGTCTTCTGCAGACTGTCGAAGAGACGGATACCAGAGCACTCTCAGCACGCCGTAGATGACGGCTGCCAGTACCGCTATCAGCGTCATTTCAGGACTGTATAACAACATCATACAGAGTGCAGTCACCACAAGCAGCACATCCAGAATGCCTTCAAGTACCTGCGTGGTCAGCGCCTGCTGGATGGTATCTACCGCATCAAAACGCGCGTTAATACTCCCCTTACTGCGTGCATCGTACCAGGAGAGAGGGAGACGGACCAGATGATGGAACACCCGGGCAGTCCACTGCATATTAAAATTAACAGACAGGGTGAGACTGGCCCACTGACGGGCCAGCGACAGCAGCATCTGGGTAAGTGACAGCAACAACAGGGCGATGATAATAACGGTCAACAGGCTTCGATCGGCGGCAACCAGGACCTCATCAATCACCAACTGGTTGAGAAGAGGACTTCCTAATGTCAGTATCTCCAGTGCCAGGGCAAAAACGATGATGCGTGACATTGCCGCCAGCAGGCCGGGTGTTTTTCCTGTCAGCTGGCGCAGACGAATTTTCTTTCTTTCATCCCTGGCGGTGAAATCGCTGGCTGGCATCAGCTCCAGCGCGACGCCGGTGAAGTGCTTCCCTGCGTCCGTCAGGGAAATTGTCACCTTCCCCTTATCGGGATCATGTATAACCAGCCTGCTACCGCGAACCTTATGAAGTACAACGAAATGATTCATGTTCCAGTGGAGAATACAGGGTAAAGAAAGAGACTTCAGGTCTTCCGGCTCCAGCCTGACGGCGCGGGAAGACAAATGGATACCGGCTGCACATTCAATCAGTCTCTGCAGGGTCATTCCCTGAGTACTGATACTGAAGCGTTCACGGAGCGTGGGTAGATCCGTCTGCAGACCGTGCCAGCTGGCCATCATTGCCAGACACGCCAGTCCACACTCCGCTGACTCTGTCTGGCGGATGAGGGGAAGCCGTCTTTTCCCTGTCCAGTTCAGTGATCCCATTACAGTTTTCCTTTCAGGCTCCAGAGCGGTTCTGTAAGCCACTCCCACAAATGACGCGTATCCAAGCTGACGTCCCCCTCAAGGGTCATACCGGGTCGAAGAGGTTCTTTTTTTCCATAAGCCAGAATAAAAGTATTCTCAGGTTCGACAATGACACGGTAGTGCCCTTCATTCTCCTTCCAGGTGACAGGGGATACGGAGATTAAATCTGACGGCGTCAGCGTTGTACGGCTTATCTCTCGAATAGTCCCGTACTGAACACCAAACTTCTGATAGGGGAAAGCGGCGAATCGGAGGGCGACACGTTGCCCCGGCTGGACGAAGCCAGCGTTCTGACTGGTGGCATAGAGTTCTATCTGCAGACGAGCATTGTCGGGGACAAGCGTCATGACAGGTTCAGATGCCCTGACCGACTGTCCCTGTCTGACCAGAACGGCGGCAACGGTTCCGGATACTGGAGCGGTCAGCGTAAAATGCTCCTGTCCGGCCAGTTCATCCTGCTGTTGTCTTATACCCTGCAACTGCCTGTCCAGTTCAGCTTTCCGGCTTTCGCCCTGTACGATGAGATGGGTAAGATCATCTTCAGCAGACTCCATTGCTGTGTGTAGTTGCAGAAGCCCCTGACGTTGATCCTCAACGTTTTGCTGTGCCGTGGAGACGTCAATCTGTTTCTGCTGGTATTCGATATCAGAAACGTAATGCGTGCCGGCAAGTTTTTTATAGCGCTCCATGACGGACACAGCCAGCGCAACCTGATGCTCGGCAAGCGACAAACGCTGCTCTGCACTGTTAATCTGAGGTTTCAGGGAGACAATTCGCTGTTGTATGGCTTGCTGCTGCTGACTGTTGTCACGCAATTCCAGAGCCTGTTGAGAAGACAGCATGGCATATTGAGTTCTCAAGGATATGCTCATGGCAGCCAGCGTACCTGTGCCCTGTTCGTTATAATGCTCGCCGCTGATATGGTAAACGGACTCACCAGCAATGACGTGCTGACCTTCTGAAACAGTCTGTCGGGTGACGTACCCTGCATATTGAGGTGTTATTTTCACCAGTCCGGATGAAGGCATAACGATGCCTGTAAGATGTGCCTTGCGAGTATAGCTACCTAAATAAACGAATAATGCGACGCTCAGAACCAAGAATATTGTAGTAACGGCGCATACTGACATGCCGAATGAAGCGGGTAAAACAATATCTCCGTACCCGGTATCATTATGATGATTTAATGCTTCCTCCCTGAATATACTCATAGTTATAAAACGTTCTGAATATTTAACAATATAACAAACCCATTCATGCCTGAGTGTATCAATATAGGATAGAAAAGAGATTTGCTTTTTATTTTAACCGCGAACAATAACATCGAAACAAAAAACAGAATGATCTGATCCAGCATATCATAATACTGTCCATGCATTAGACAAAAAAACAAAGATGTTATTACACACGGAATAACCAGATTCTTCCGGTAAATTGAGCATGCAACTTCGAAGGCACATCCTCTGTAGATAATTTCCTCATAATAGGGTACTACTATTGTCATCACTAAAACTGTGATCCAGTTTATCTGTGATGGTTCGTAATGGTATAAATAGTCTCTGTAGCAATAAACAGCAAGTTGTATAAAAATAATTATAAGAAATGACGCAGCTGAAAATTTTACTGAGGCTGGGCTTGCACTTACTTTTATTCGACACCCAGGGATATTTTTCAGGCAAAACAAATAAACGAAAGTAGAAATTAGAATCTCTGTAATGAAAACAATAGTAAAAGCTGTGTCCAGCCCGACATAACGCAGCGTAAAGGCTGGGGATAGAGTTACAATGGTTGATATAATAACCACTACAAGAAAAACGATAGTGCTTTGTTTACTATATATAAACTGGCTCGTACGCTCATTCATTACAAGGGCGTCACTTTATGAAAGTTTTTATTTTTGCTAAAATCATATCAGTAAATTTAGCAGTGGAAAACAAGGTGATCAATGTAATTATTATCTTTGAAAACTCCTCAGGAAAGGAAAACCAAGATAGGTCAATAATGGAGGAGCCACTTAATAGCGCAAAACCCAGTAATAAACTTAAGATAAAAGACATTATTTTAATAACCATTGTAGCATCCTCCGTTGATACTTACTTATCGGCTACAGGTACCACCAAAGTTACCTCCTGAACAATTACTGGAACCAGCTTTGCTTCCCCCTCCGTTACCATTTCCACCACCGGAGAGACACTGGCCAACAACTGCTCCACCAATAGTTCCTCTGGCCATTCCAACAAGGCCACCTTTGATTGCACCACCTACCATCCCACTGAAGACAGCATCACCACATTTAGCTGTGCTTGGGTCACTGTAAATATGTGTCGGTGCATTCCGTCCCAGAGTGTTACGTGCTCCAGTTTGAGATTGTTTGTTGTAGTTGTGTTCATGGTCGCCAGAGTTTCCACCACCACTGACCAGTTCTATTTCACTTAAAGTTAATTCTCTGATATTTGACATAAAAATCCCTCTTTTCCATTTTAACATAAAGTGCTATTTCACTATCACACGACAGAAATGTATGGATAAAGTGAATTTATGTAAATAAATGTAAATGCAGCTGACCTACTCCCCGTTGATTAATATACCCCGATGTTAGTTATTTCTTCATAAGCCACATGAGGACATCCCCATGAAGAAGCGTGTTTCCGACGATCAGATCATCAGTATTCTTCGCGAAGCGGAAGCCGGAGTTTCTGCCCGTGAGCTCTGCCGTAAGCACGCCCTTTCCGACGCCACTTTCTACACCTGGCGCAAAAAGTTTGGTGGCATGGAAGTTCCTGAGGTGAAGCGGCTCAAATCTCTTGAAGAGGAGAACGCCCGCCTCAGGAAGCTACTCGCCGAAGCCATGCTGGATAAGGAGGCGCTTCAGGTGGCTCTGGGTCGAAAGTACTGACGCCAAGCCAGAAGCGGGAAGTCGTTGAGTTTATGTGTGATGCGACCGGTCTGTCGCAACGTCGTGCCTGCAGGCTTACAGGTTTGTCCCTTTCGACCTGCCGCTATGAGGCTCAGCGTCCGGCAGTTGATGCGCATTTATCAGGGCGCAACACTGAGCTGGCACTGGAGCGCAGGCGTTTTGGCTACCGCCGAATCTGGCAGCGGTTGCGTCGGGAGGGCCTTCACGTCAATCACAAGCGGGTATACCGTATTTACCACCTTAATGGACTGAGCGTAAAAGGCAGACGACGCCGTAAAGGGCTGGCAACCGAACGGTTTTCGCTTCTGCGCCCGAATGCGCCGAACCTAACTTGGTCGATGGATTTTGTTATGGACGCACTGGCTAACGGTCGGAGGATCAAGTGCCTGACCTGTGTAGATGATTTCACGAAGGAGTGTCTGACGATCACCGCTGCTTTCGGTATTTCAGGCGTTCAGGTCACGCGTATTCTTGACAGCATCGCGCTGTTTAGGGGCTATCCGGCGACAATAAGAACCGATCAGGGCCCGGAATTTACCTGCCGCGCGCTCGATCAATAGGCCTTTGAGCATGGTGTGGAACTACGGCTTATCCAGCCAGGTAAGCCAACGCAGAACGGATTTATTGGGAGTTTTAACGGACGCTTTCGCGATGAGTGTCTGAATGAACACGGGTTCAGCGATATTCTTCATTCCCTGAAAACGATTAATGACTGGCGGCAGGATTATAACGAGTGCCGTCCCCATTCATCGCTGGATTACCAGACACCAGCTGAATTCGCAACGGACTGGCGAAACAGGAAATATGAAGAAAAACCAACCGATATTACTAACTGAAGGTTGTATCTAAACCTGGGGGTAGATCAGTTGTGCTTTCAGAATTGTATTGCGACTTATCCGATCTAAACTTTCGACTGTAAGCCATGAATCGTTAGCGACTTCCCCCTCTTTAACTGCCTCGATAAATGCGCCTAAACTGCCCTTTTCAAGATGCTTAGATTTAAACGCAGACAATCCGGCATCGATGATTTCAACAAGCTCTAAACCGTTTTCATGTGCTACCCTACGCGCCGTTTCCAACTGTCGTTGCAATGATGAACGTTTTGCCTGTTTATCACTTGACCAACGTATATAACTATACAGTTTGCGTTTTTCCATGGGAGTACCTAATGAATACATCAGAAGAAAGCCAAAAAACAGATTTTACAAGGTTTTCCCGTTTAGTGTTAACCAAAGGGCGCGAGAAATCATTACTGCGCCGCCATCCCTGGGTCTTTTCCGGCGCGGTTGCCCGTATGGAAGGCAAAGCCAGCCTCGGTGAAACCATTGATATTGTTGACCATCAGGGGAAATGGTTAGCGCGAGGCGCCTACTCGCCAGCGTCCCAGATCCGTGCTCGCGTCTGGACCTTCGATAAAGATGAAACCATTGATATCGACTTCTTCGTCCGCCGCCTGCAGCAGGCGCAGCAGTGGCGCGACTGGCTGGCAAAGCGCGACGGTCTGGACAGCTACCGCCTGATTGCAGGTGAATCCGACGGCCTGCCGGGCGTCACCATAGACCGCTTCGGTAACTTCCTCGTGCTGCAGCTCCTGAGCGCAGGGGCGGAATACCAGCGTGCCGCGCTGATTAGCGCGCTGCAAACCCTGTTCCCTGAATGCGCTATCTACGACCGCAGCGATGTGGCGGTGCGCAAAAAAGAAGGCATGGAGCTGACTCAGGGGCCCGTAACTGGCGAGCTGCCGCCTGCCCTGCTGCCAATTGAAGAGCACGGCATGAAACTGCTGGTGGATATTCAGGGCGGGCACAAAACGGGTTACTACCTTGACCAGCGCGACAGCCGTCTTGCTACGCGTCAGTACGTTGCAGACAAACGCGTGCTGAACTGCTTCTCCTACACCGGCGGTTTTGCCGTTTCGGCGCTGATGGGAGGCTGTGCTCAGGTGGTCAGCGTGGACACCTCGCAGGAAGCGCTGGACGTGGCAAAACAGAACGTCGAGCTAAACAAGCTGGACTTGAGCAAAGCGGAGTTTGTTCGCGATGATGTGTTCAAGCTGCTGCGTAAATATCGCGATCAGGGCGAGAAGTTCGACGTCATCGTGATGGATCCGCCAAAGTTTGTGGAAAACAAAAGCCAGCTGATGGGCGCGTGCCGCGGGTATAAAGATATCAACATGCTGGCTATCCAGCTGCTGAATCCGGGCGGGGTTCTGCTCACCTTCTCCTGCTCCGGCCTGATGACCACCGATTTATTCCAAAAAATCATCGCCGATGCCGCAATAGATGCCGGGCGTGATGTACAATTTATAGAGCAGTTCCGTCAGGCAGCCGATCACCCCGTGATTGCTACCTACCCGGAAGGACTGTATCTGAAAGGGTTTGCCTGTCGCGTCATGTAACTTGAAAAGAGAAATATTGCCCACACGTAATGTGTAAGTAGTGTTTCCCGGGAGGTGACTATGATTGCCAGCAAATTCGGTATCGGCCAGCAGGTCCGCCACACTTTGCTAGGGTATTTGGGTGTGGTCGTGGATATCGACCCGGAGTATTCCCTTGATGAACCGTCAGCAGACGAGCTGGCGGTGAACGCAGAGCTTCGCGCTGCGCCCTGGTACCATGTGGTGATGGAAGGTGACGACGGACAACCCGTTCATACCTACCTTGCCGAAGCGCAGCTGAGTAGCGAGCTGCAGGAAGAGCATCCGGAACAACCCACGATGGATGAACTTGCTCAGACTATCCGCAAACAGTTACAGGCTCCGCGCCTGCGGAACTAAGCGTGTAAAAAAAGCCCGATGACGGGCTTTTTTTTATTATTTCGCCAGACCCAGTCTGGGAATATCGATCGCCGGACAGCGATCCATGACGACCTTCAATCCCGCATCACGCGCCAGCACGGCGGCCTGCTCGTTAATTACACCTAACTGCATCCACAGCGTTTTCGCCCCTACGGCGATAGCGTCCTGCGC
Organism: Enterobacter sp. MG-EB028; assembly: GCF_056673305.1. Taxonomy (NCBI): domain Bacteria; kingdom Pseudomonadati; phylum Pseudomonadota; class Gammaproteobacteria; order Enterobacterales; family Enterobacteriaceae; genus Enterobacter; species Enterobacter sp. MG-EB028. Next base: position 1,749,757 of record NZ_CP195079.1, on the reverse strand, counting down.
CACTTCCCATGCAGCCTCGGAATTACGGAAGACATCGACCATATCGATTTTTTCCGGCACGTCAGCGAGCGTGGCGTAACCCTGCTGACCCAGCAATGTTTTCCCCGCCACTTTTGGCGACACCGGGATAACGTGATAGCCCTGATCGAGAAGGTATTTCATCACCCGATAGCTTGGACGGTCGGGTTTATCGCTCGCGCCCACCAGCGCAATGGTACGCGTGGATGTCAGAATCTCGGCAATATCGTTCTCTTTCATGGTTTTTCTCCTGGCTTTTTTAAAAGTGTACGCCAAAGCGCACATCTCAACCATCCATCCCATACAGTTGTATGAGGGCAAAACGGCGAAATATGTCTATATGTTAGTAAACGTGATTATAGAAAGATTTAGATACATTAATGCGGCGAAAGGATTTCTGACGGGAGCCTTCTATGAAAACCGGTATTGCCACTGCTCTGATTGCGTTAGTGATGCCGGTCTGCGTATTTGCCACCACGCTCCGGCTTTCTGGCGATATTGATCTCCTGGTACTGGACGGAAAAAAGGTCTCCAGCTCGTTATTGCGCGGTGCTGACAGCATTGAATTAGATAACGGGCCGCATCAGCTGGTGTTCCGGGTCGAAAAATCGATCGGCCTGAACAACCATGAGCAACGGATGTACATCTCTCCGCCGCTGATTGTCAGCTTTAACACCCGGCAAATCAGTCAGGTGAACATTACCCTGCCTCGCCTTGAAACGGAGAAGGAATCAGCGGCCTTTGACGCCTCGCCGCGCGTTGAGCTGCTGGACGGGAACGCGATGCCGATTCCGGTGAAGCTGGATATTCTGGCATTGACCCACTCCCCGAAAAGCCCGGACTACGAGGCCGCGACGCAGGTCTATAACAAAGCCGGCAAACGTGCCTCCCTTCCGCAGTTTGCCACCATGATGGCGGACGACAGTACGCTGTTATCCGGCGTCTCGGAACTGGACGTTATTCCGCCGCAGTCCCAGACGCTGACGGAACAGCGTCTTAAATTCTGGTTCCAGCAGGCCGATCCCGACACGCGGGCCCGCTTTTTACAGTGGGCAAAGCAGCAACCTTCATCATAAGCCACATTTTTTACGCCTTTCTCTTGCAGGGTCAGGCGGTTCCCGTCATCGTGTAGTCAGTTAACCTGATGGAAATGATTATGGAACTGACAACACGCACGCTGCCTGAACGTAAACACATTGCGCTGGTGGCGCACGATCACTGTAAACAAATGCTGCTTAACTGGGTTCGCCGCCATCAGCCGTTGCTGCAAAAGCACGCCCTCTCGGCGACCGGTACCACCGGTAACCTGATCCAGCGCGAAACGGGCCTGGAGGTGAATGCGATGCTGAGCGGCCCGATGGGCGGCGATCAGCAGGTCGGCGCGCAAATTTCCGAAGGGAAAATTGATGTGCTGATCTTCTTCTGGGATCCGCTGAACGCGGTTCCGCACGATCCGGACGTCAAAGCGCTGCTGCGCCTGGCGACGGTGTGGAATATTCCGGTGGCGACGAACCTGTCGACGGCGGATTTCATCATTGAATCGCCGCAGTTTAACTCGCCGGTTGAGATCCTTATTCCGGACTATCAGCGCTATCTGTCCGAAAGACTGAAGTAGCTTTTTTGCCGGGCGGCGGCTACGCCTTACCCGGCCTGGAAAATCTTGCCTGACATCGTTATGGTTTACGCGCTACCGGCACATCAATACTCTTCAGGATATCGACAAACACGGATGGCTCTTCTTTATTGAACAGCAGCCACACGCGATGACGTGCGCGGGTGATGGCCACGTACAGCAAACGCCGCTCTTCGGCGTCCGGAAAGTCTTCCGGCACCGGCAGCAGGGCCTCTTCCATGACCGACTCGCGAGCCGGGGCCGGGAAACCGTCGCTGCCCTCTTTCAGCCCCACCACAATCACATAATCGGCCTGCTGCCCTTTGCTGGCGTGAATGGTCATAAATTCAAGCTGCAGTTTCGGCCAACGGGTGGCGGCTTTTTCCAGCGCCGCGGGTTTAAGGTGATGGTAGCGCGCAAGCACAAGGATTCGCTCATTGGGCTTCGCATAGCCGCTGAGCTTGTCCAGCAGCGGCTCCAGCTGATCATCCGCCAGCAGGGTGACCGCTTTTTTATCCCCCGGGCGCAGGCTATTGAGCGGCTTTGCCAGCTGATGCGGGTTCTGCTGGATAAAGCGGTTGGCGATCTCACCAATTCGTGAATTGAAGCGGTATGTCGTGTCCAGATCGCTGCGGTCACCCTCGCCAAAATAGTGGTGGAACGCGGTCGTCAGTGAAAGCTGCGCCCCGCTGAAGCGGTAGATGGCCTGCCAGTCGTCCCCCACCGCAAACAGCGAGGTATGTTTATTTTGCGCCCGCAGCGCCGAGAGCAGTGCAGCACGCTGGGGTGAGATGTCCTGAAACTCATCCACCAGAATATGTTTCCATGGGCTGACAAAGCGCCCCTTCTCAAGAATGATGATAGCCTGATGGATCAAACCGGAGAAATCGACGGCATTTTCCTCTTTCAGCGCGGTTTTCCAGCCTTTCAGCAGCGGAGCCATCAGCTTGACCCGCTTCGAAAACAGATCGCGGATCGCCTCCGGCGCGCTTTCAATCATCTCTGCCTGTGAGCCGCCGTGCATTCGCATCAGGCTGACCCAGCGGTCAAGTCGCGAGCCGAGCCGACGCGCCAGTTTTTCATCCTGCCAGAAACTGCCCTCCGGCACCTCCCAGTTGAGTTCCTCCTCCAGCCACTGGCGCCACCCTTTCGCCTGCGCCTTTTTCTCACTGCACTGCTGACGCCACGTTTTAATAAACAACGCCTGCCGCGCCTGCGCGTCGTTTTCCAGTTTACTGATGGCAGGCACTTTTTTGCTGCCCTGCTGAATGATATGCAGCGCGAGGGCATGGAAGGTTCTGGCCGTGATATCCCGGGTGTGCAGGCGTTCCTGGATACGTTCATCCATCTCCTGTGCCGCCTTGCGGCCAAAGGCCAGAAGCAGGATCTGCTCGGCAACGGCCTCCCCGGTGGTGAGAAGCCAGCCCGCACGCGCCACCAGCACCGACGTTTTACCGCTTCCGGCCCCCGCCAGCACCAGCAGCGACTGCTCGCCGTTGACCACCGCGCGCGCCTGAGCAGGGTTGAGCGGTGAAGATTCCACCGTGCTGAAAAAGTCGGCGTATTGGGTGAGCATGGCGTCTGTCCAGGCCTGATTATGCGCCAGCCGGCTTTTATCCATATCGTTCAGCCAGGCCTGACACTGACGCCAGGCGTCGCGACAGTTGTCGAACTCATCAAGACGCGTCACGGAGAGCGGCAGCGCCGAGAGCGCCTGCCGGATCTTTTGCTGTAGCCCGGCGGTCTGCTGACGTGTCAGCCACGTTTGTTGCGCGTTGCTATGGGCAATATCGTCCAGCACCTGCTGCAGTACCTGAGCGGCAATGACGCTCATGTCGTGACTCCACTGCTGCCAGAGCGCGTTCAGGTGATGATGGAAACGCTGGGTTTCCGCCCACTCGGTGCCGTGAAGACGCACGACTTTATCGTCAGGCAGAACAAACTCCAGCTCGCCCCACACCAGCCCGCGCTTGCAGTGAATAGCCAGAAGCTGATTAAACGGAATAAGGTATTCGTGGCGTTCTCCGGTAACTTTCACCCCAGCATTGAGCAGAACAACTCTGTCATAGGGGTGTTGCGCCAGGCGTTTGCCTAATGAAGTTGCTTTCAGTTCCATGTCCCGCCAAATCCACGAAGAGATAATTTACCTGACAGTTTAACTGCCAGTTTTAAGGTGCTCCAGCCTAAAAAAACGTTACAATCATTGGGCGTTAATTTTATCGAAAGGAAGTGAGGGTTTATGCGTACCGTTCTGAATGTGTTGAATTTTGTGCTGGGCGGTTTTGCCACCACCCTTTCCTGGCTTTTTGCCACGCTGGTGAGCATCGTCCTGATTTTCACGCTTCCCCTGACTCGTTCCTGCTGGGAAATCACGAAACTCTCGTTCATCCCCTACGGTAACGAAGCTATCCACGTAGACGAACTGAACCCGGAGAGCAAGAGCGCCCTGATGAATACGGGGGGAACTTTGCTGAACATTCTGTGGCTGATTTTCTTCGGCTGGTGGCTGTGCATCATGCATATTTTTGCCGGTATTGCGCAGTGCATCTCAATAATTGGTATTCCGGTCGGGCTCGCAAACTTTAAGATCGCCGCCATCGCCCTTTGGCCCGTCGGTCGCAGGGTGGTTCCGGTCGAAGTGGCCCAGGCGGCGCGTGAAGCGAACGCACGTCGTCGTTTTCAGTAAATAAGGACTGGCCGCGTTTATGCTAAGCCCACTGCTTCGCCGTTATACCTGGAACAGCGCCTGGCTCTACAACGTCAGGATTTTTATCGCGCTTTGCGGCACGGCTGCCCTGCCGTGGTGGCTGAATGATGTGAAACTCACCATCCCGCTCACGTTGGGGGTGGTGGCCGGAGCGCTGGCGGATCTGGACGATCGCCTGGCTGGCCGTTTGCGTAACCTGGTGATTACGCTCGTCTGTTTTTTTATCGCCTCCGCGTCCGTTGAGTTGCTCTTTCCCTGGCCCTGGCTGTTTGCCCTGGGCCTTACGCTTTCAACCAGCGGGTTTATTTTGCTGGGCGGTCTGGGGCAGCGCTATGCCACTATCGCCTTCGGTGCCTTGCTCATCGCCATCTATACCATGCTGGGAGTGTCACTTTACGACCAATGGTATCAGCAGCCGGTTCTGCTCTTGCTGGGGGCCATCTGGTATAACCTGCTGACGTTAACCGGGCATCTGATCTTCCCGGTTCGCCCTCTGCAGGATAATCTCGCCCGCAGCTTTGAGCAGTTAGCCCACTATCTGGAACTGAAATCCCGACTGTTCGACCCGGATATCGAGGAAGAAAGCCAGGCGCCGCTTTACGATCTGGCGCTGGCCAACGGCCAACTGGTCGCCACCCTAAACCAGACGAAAGCCTCGCTGCTTACCCGTCTGCGCGGGGATCGCGGCCAGCGCGGAACGCGAAGGACCTTACACTACTATTTTGCTGCTCAGGATATTCATGAACGCGCCAGCTCTTCGCACGTTCAGTACGCCGCTCTGCGCGAGAAGTTCCGCTACAGCGACGTGATGTTCCGCTTCCAGCGCCTGCTGTCCATGCAGTCTCAGGCATGCCAGCAGCTCGCACGATCCATTCTGCTGCGCACGCCCTATCAGCATGACTCACGCTTCGAACGGGTATTTAGCCATCTTGATGCGGCGCTCGACCGCGTGCAGGCCAGTGGAACGTCACCGGAACAGATCAAAGCGCTGGGTTTTCTGCTGAACAACCTGCGGGCGATTGATGCACAGCTGGCGACGATTGAGTCCGAGCAGGCGATGGCAATGCCGGGCAATGAGATAGACAACCAGCTCGCTGATGACAGCGTGCATGGCGTTAGCGATATGTGGCTGCGGCTGAGCCGCAATTTTACGCCGGAGTCGGCGCTGTTTCGCCACGCGGTGCGAATGTCCGTGGTCTTATGCGTGGGGTATGCTTTTATCCAGATAACCGGTTTGCACCACGGCTACTGGATCCTGCTGACCAGCCTGTTCGTCTGCCAGCCGAACTATAACGCCACCCGACACCGCCTGGCGCTGCGCATTATCGGCACGCTGGTCGGCGTCGCAATCGGCCTTCCGGTGCTCTATTTCGTGCCGTCTATTGAAGGACAGCTGATCCTGATCGTGATCACCGGCGTGTTGTTCTTCGCGTTTCGCAACGTACAGTACGCTCATGCCACCATGTTCATCACGCTGCTGGTTCTGCTCTGCTTTAACCTGCTGGGTGAAGGTTTCGAGGTCGCCCTGCCCCGTGTGATCGATACCCTTATTGGCTGCGCCATCGCCTGGGCCGCGGTCAGCTTTATCTGGCCGGACTGGCGTTTCCGTAACTTACCGCGCGTGTTAGACAGGGCCATGAACGCCAACTGTCGATATCTGGATGCCATCCTTGAGCAATACCATCAGGGTCGCGATAACCGTCTGGCTTACCGTATAGCCCGCCGCGATGCGCACAACAGCGATGCCGAGCTGGCCTCGGTCGTCTCCAACATGTCAACGGAGCCGCGCGCCACGGCGGAGATCCGTGAGACGGCTTTCCGGCTGCTCTGCCTGAACCATACCTTCACGAGCTATATTTCGACGCTGGGTGCCCACCGCGAGAAACTGACCAACCCGGGTATCCTCAGCCTGCTGGATGACGCGGTCTGTTATGTCGATGACGCTTTGCATCACCGGCCAGCCGATGAACCGCGCGTGAGACAAGCGCTGGATGAACTGACGCAACGTATAGCGCATCTGGAGCCCGGAAACGACAGCAAAGCGCCTCTGGTGTTACAGCAGATTGGCCTGCTCATCGCCTTGCTGCCTGAAATTTGCCGGCTGCAACAGCAAATCGCTACCTTGAGGAGTGATTTTCCTGTGGCGCAGGCAGCGCATTAAACCACTCCGTCAACTCCCGGCGAATGCCGGCCGGGAGTGCCGCCTCATGTAGCCCTTCAATAGCCCCTTCCAGCGCGAAAAGCACTTTGATACTAAGCGCTTTATTTTTCGCCCGCATTTTCAGCCAGCTCTCCCTGGCACCAAGCGCCCGCAGCGTTTCTTCGTTGGCAATGCCCGCTTCAAGGAGCAACACTTCCAGCTGAAAGGTCAGGTTTGGCAGATCTTTAAGTCGATTGCGCTGATGGCGCTGATAACGCTCTTTTCTCGCCGCATTGAGCGCGAACGAAGAGAGCTGAAGCAGACGCTCCCTGTCCTGCCATAACCCGTCATCCACCCGGTAATAGTTGAGAAGCACCGGGCGACCCCGCTTCATCAGGGTCAAAAAAGACGCAGCATTTTTTACACAGTATTTGGCGCTTTCTTCACAGGCTCGGAGGTAAAGCTCGCCATCTGACACCATGGCAAAAACCGCGTCATCCACCGCCAGGGTATAGCCGCCGAACAGCGCACGATGATGAATTTCACCCAGCGGTGAGAGGTATTCCTGGGATTTATAAATCCGTTCATAAGATATCTTTTTCATGATATTTCCCTTCAAAATCATAAAGTAACAACGAAGTTTCTTACTAGCGGATCCGTTAGCAGGAAAATAGGCAACTTAGCGTCGTTGAGCAAGATGATTTTTCGAAGGGCATCAATATTGAATGAATTTTGCGAGTCGCTTTCCGAAAATGAGGTTGATCTTTATGCATACAGGGGTTACTGTATATTCATACAGTAACTACAGGGCTGGAATGAAAATGTACACTTCAGGCTATGCAAATCGCTCAACTTCTCTCACCTCTACCGCGGGCAATGTCGCGCAAAACGCCGTTGGTGGTGCTTCGACGGGGCTTATTAGTGAAGTGGTTTATCGTGAAGACCAGCCCCTGTTGACCCAACTCCTGCTGCTGCCGCTATTACAGCAGCTTGGTCAGCAATCTCGCTGGCAACTCTGGCTGACGCCACAGCAGAAACTGAGCCGTGAATGGGTGCAGTCCGCAGGCCTGCCCCTGGCTAAGGTGATGCAGATCAACCAACTTTCACCGTGTGATACCGTCGAGTCGATGATTCGAGCGTTGCGCACCGGAAATTACAGCGTGGTGATCGGGTGGTTACCGGAAGAATTGACGGAAGAGGAACATTTTCGTCTGACCGAAGCGGCTGAAGAAGGGAATGCGATCGGGTTTATCATGCGCCCGGTTCGTCCAGATTCTTATCGCAGAGGACAACTTTCTGGGCTAAAAATTCACTCAAATTTGTATCATTGAGTGAAATTAAGATTTTTCCTGGAATTTTTTTTGACCGCAAGATGCGGTTTTAGTTCCCGGCCTCAAAATTCCGGCAAGGCTTGTCTGGTGCGGTTCTCCTTAATTTTATTGCACAAAATTCGTTCTAAAAATGTTAAATAATAGGTATACGGAACTTTTTTTTTCATATGCCTGACAGACTTCACACTTGTAAGTTTTCAGCTACGTTGTAGACTTTACATCGCCAGGGGTGCTCGGCCTAAGCCGAAGATATCGGTAGATTTATATTTGACCACGCCCCCCGGTGAAGGATTTAACCGTGATTCTCTCTTGAGACCTTCATGGCGAATTTTGGATGATAACGAGGCGCAAAAAATGAAAAAGACAGCTATCGCGATTGCAGTGGCACTGGCTGGCTTCGCTACCGTAGCGCAGGCCGCTCCGAAAGATAATACCTGGTATGCAGGTGGTAAACTGGGCTGGTCTCAGTTCCATGACACTGGCTGGTACAACAGCAGCCTGAACAACGATGGCCCTACTCACGAGAGCCAGCTTGGTGCAGGTGCGTTCGGTGGCTATCAGGTTAACCCGTATGTTGGCTTTGAAATGGGTTACGACTGGTTAGGTCGTATGCCATACAAAGGCGATACCATCAATGGCGCTTTCAAAGCTCAGGGCGTTCAGCTGACCGCTAAACTGGGTTACCCAGTAACTGACGATCTGGACGTGTACACCCGTCTGGGCGGCATGGTATGGCGTGCAGACTCCAGCAACAACATCGCTGGCGACGACCATGACACTGGCGTTTCCCCAGTATTCGCTGGTGGCGTTGAGTGGGCTATGACCCGTGACATCGCTACCCGTCTGGAATACCAGTGGGTTAACAACATCGGTGACGGTGCTACCGTTGGCGTTCGTCCAGACAACGGCATGCTGAGCGTAGGTGTTTCCTACCGTTTCGGCCAGCAGGAAGATGCAGCACCAGTTGTTGCTCCAGCGCCGGCTCCAGCTCCAGAAGTACAGACCAAGCACTTCACTCTGAAGTCTGACGTTCTGTTCAACTTCAACAAAGCGACCCTGAAACCAGAAGGTCAGCAGGCACTGGATCAGCTGTACACCCAGCTGAGCAACCTGGATCCTAAAGACGGTTCTGTAGTGGTTCTGGGCTTCACCGACCGCATCGGTTCTGACGCTTACAACCAGAAACTGTCTGAGAAACGTGCTCAGTCTGTTGTTGATTACCTGATCTCTAAAGGTATCCCAGCTAACAAGATCTCCCCACGTGGTATGGGCGAATCTAACCCAGTTACTGGCAACACCTGTGACAACGTTAAAGCTCGCGCTGCACTGATCGACTGCCTGGCACCAGATCGTCGCGTAGAGATCGAAGTTAAAGGCGTTAAAGACGTTGTAACTCAGCCAGCGGCATAAGTTATCGTCTTATAAAAAAAACCCCGCCATGCGGGGTTTTTTATTGTCTTAAGAAAACAAAAATCTACTTTTTGCCCAACAACGCCTGAAGGTCGTTTTTCAGCGACGACATCTGGTTAGCGTACTTCTCTTTATGTTCGGCATCCTCAATCAACTGCACGATGGTTTCCGACAGGGTCTTACCACGCCGTTGCGCCAGCCCAGCCAGACGCTGCCAGACCACGAATTCAAGATCGATGGACTTTTTCCGGGTATGCTGATGCTCAGCATTAAAATGCCGTTTACGTCGCGCGCGGATAGTTTGCTTCATCCGGTTTAGCAACGCAGGATTAATGTGCTTCTCAATCCAGCCATTAACCTGTACCGGTTCATTTTCGAGGGTCAGCAAAATATCCACGGCTTCTTGCGCAGCGCTGGCTTCGATGTAGCAGGTGATCAGCTCCCCTTCACGGTGCTTTTTGACCAGGTACTTCCATTTCCAGCCGCTTTCGAGATTTTCCAGTTGTTGATATTTCATTGCGATCTCAGTGTTACCACGTAACTCTGTTCAGAATATCAGTTTTTTAGCAATCTGCTGAAAAGAAATCATATCCTGTGAGTGAATGCGGCCAATCCGCCTGCTGAAATACCCGATCCTGCTTGGGTAGAGCCCCCCGCTTACGGTATACTCCACGCTTTTACATCTGACTAAAAAACATCAACTTTGACCATTACGAAACTAGCATGGCGTGACCTTGTTCCGGATGCCGAGAGCTATCAGGAACTGTTTGCACAGCCCGATCTCGCAAAAGAACACGAATTCATCCTTAGCGATACGCAACCACGCTTACATTATGCGCTGGAGCAGGCGTTAAGTCCGTGGGCGACATCGCCCTTCATGCTGCTGAAAGCCCCGGAAGAAGCGGAATATCTGACGCTGCTTGGGGATGCCATGCGCCAGCTGCAGCCGGACACCAACGCGGTCTTTGGCGGCCAGTATCGTATCGCGGGGAATAATATTACCTTCGAACCGGCGGGCCAGGCCGACGGTCGTTTTGCTGCTAAAGGCGAGGTGATAACCGCTAATTGGGTCGAGGCTGAACAGCTCTTTGGCTGTCTGCGCCAGTTTAACGGCGAGCTTTCCCTGCAGCCGGGGCTGGTGCATCGCGCAAACGGCGGCGTGCTCATCATCTCACTGCGCACCCTGCTCTCGCAGCCGCTGCTGTGGATGCGCCTGAAAACCATTGTGACCCAACAGCGCTTTGACTGGGTCGGTTACGATGAGTCTCGCCCTCTTCCTGTCTCCGTGCCGTCAATGCCGCTGTCGCTGACCGTCGTGCTGACGGGCGACCGCGAATCGCTGGCGGACTTCCAGGAAATGGAGCCGGAACTGGCCGAGCAGGCAGTTTACAGCGAATATGAAGACAACATCCAGATTGCCGATGCTGACGACATGGCGCAGTGGTGTCAGTGGGTGATGGCCGTGGCGGAACGTTTTGCATTGCCAACGCCTGCCGCCGACGCGTGGCCGGGTTTGATCCGTGAAGCCGTTCGCTATACCGGTGACCAGGAGACCTTGCCGCTCTGCCCGCTCTGGATCGGCAAGCAGCTGCGTGAGGTGGGTACCATCGGCGGTAACGGCGCCTTTACTGGCGAACAGCTCACCCAGATGCTGGCGCAGCGGGAGTGGCGCGAAGGCTATCTTGCTGACCGCATGCAGGATGAAATTCTGCTGGAACAAATTCTGGTCGAGACCGAAGGCGAACGCGTCGGTCAGATTAACGCCCTGTCGGTGATTGAATTTCCCGGCCATCCGCGCGCGTTCGGTGAACCGTCCCGTATCAGCTGCGTTGTGCATATTGGCGATGGCGAGTTTACCGATATTGAACGCAAAGCCGAGCTGGGCGGAAACATTCACGCCAAAGGCATGATGATCATGCAGGCGTTTTTGATGTCCGAGCTGCAGCTCGAGCAGCAAATCCCCTTCTCCGCCTCGCTGACGTTCGAACAGTCCTACAGCGAAGTGGATGGCGATAGCGCCTCTATGGCAGAGCTGTGCGCCTTAATCAGCGCCCTGGCGGACGTGCCGATCAACCAGAATATTGCCATCACCGGTTCGGTCGATCAGTTTGGTCGTGCTCAGCCCGTTGGCGGTCTGAACGAAAAAATTGAAGGCTTCTTCTCTATTTGTCAGCAGCGTGGTTTAAACGGCAAACAGGGGGTGATTATTCCCGCGCCCAACGTACGCCATCTCAGCCTGAGCCAGGATATTCTGGACGCGGTTGAACAGGAACAATTCGCCATCTGGGCAATCGAAGGGATTGAGGATGCACTACCCTTACTGACAAACCTGGTATGGGATGGCGAGGGGCAGACGACCCTGATGCAGACTATCCAGGAGCGCATTGCTCAGGCGACACAGCAGGATGCTCGTCATCGTTATCCATGGCCGTTACGCTGGCTGGGTTGGTTGAGTTCGAACTGATCGGACTTGTTCAGCGTACACGTGTTAGCTATCCTGCGTCCTTCACTAAAATAAGGCTTACTGAGAACATGGTAGATAAACGCGAATCCTATACAAAAGAAGACCTTCTTGCCTCTGGTCGCGGAGAACTGTTTGGCGCGAAAGGCCCACAGTTACCGGCCCCGAACATGCTGATGATGGACCGTGTCGTGAAAATGACCGAAACCGGCGGCAACTTCGATAAGGGTTACGTAGAAGCAGAACTCGATATCAACCCGGACCTGTGGTTCTTCGGTTGCCACTTTATTGGCGATCCGGTAATGCCTGGCTGCCTGGGCCTGGATGCCATGTGGCAGCTGGTTGGCTTCTATCTGGGCTGGCTGGGTGGTGAAGGTAAAGGCCGCGCGCTGGGCGTGGGCGAAGTGAAATTCACCGGTCAGGTTCTGCCTACGGCGAAGAAAGTGACTTATCGTATTCACTTCAAGCGCATCGTTAACCGTCGCCTGATTATGGGCCTGGCAGATGGCGAAGTGCTGGTAGACGGTCGTCTGATCTATACCGCTAACGACCTGAAAGTGGGTCTGTTCCAGGATACCTCTGCTTTCTGATAACGGCTTTTAGCCCCATCCAGAAAGGCGAAACCTCCGCAGTGCGGAGGTTTCTTTTTTTAAAGAGACGTTATCAGGCTATAAGTGCCCTGTCGCCGATGGCTTCTCGCCAGCCTCCCAGCCATTGTGACCTTTGGTTTATCGTCTGATAAGGACACATTTCTTTCGAACGTCCAGCGATGCCGGCCTGATAACCACGTTGATGAGCCCGTTCCAGGCGATCTCGTTTCTGTCTCTTCATGCCTCGTTTCCCTCATTCTTTTGTCTGGTGGAAAGAAAACAGTGTCTGCGCCAGATGCGCAGGCACAGATAACGAATACCCCGAATTAGTCCCAGCGTCAATGTTCAAAATTCATACGGGTGTCATATTTGTGAGCTAGCCAGAAGATCATTTGTACAAAAATTGTGACGCGGCACAAGTAACAACCTGACGCCAAAACGAAAAAAAAACCGCAATCAGCACCAGGCCGATTGCGGTTTTTGACGATGAATTTTACTTATGGCAGCCGGGAAATTTCCCTGGCGATATTGGCTGATTCCTGCGCCCAGCCCTGGGCCAGCACTTTCACCATTTCATCATAGCCATCCTTCTGCTGCTTCAGCTCCAGATGGAAAGGACGCTTAATCAGCTGTCCCTGATGATTCAACAGCCACTCGCCGCTGATGACAACGGCACCGTCATAACGACCATGGAAGCCCGTTACCGTGACGTTCAGCGTGTCCTGATCGCTTCCCAGAGGCTGGGAGGCAACAACCCAGCCCGGAAGCTGACTGCCAAGATTCGCCACCAGCGTATTGCGTAGCTGCTGATCCAGCGGACTGGCCCACAGGTTGTTGTTGGCGATAACGTACTGCACATCGCTGGTCTGATAGACCACTCCGTTGCCGGCCAGGTAATCTGGCACGGCGACCTGCTCAACCCACAGCAGACGGTTGCCCTGCGAGGCGCTACTTTGCGTAACCGCCTGCGTCCCCATCGGTAGCTGGTAGTAGCTTTTCGTTTCGCTCCCGGAGCTACAGGCCGTGAGTACCATCGCTCCTGCAATCGCTAGCCATTTTTTCATTGTTTCGCCCTCTTCGGCTCAGGATCCTTTTTATCTTTCGCTTCGAACACCAGCGCATTGCTCTTCTCGTTGAGCGTTTTCAGAACCGGCTGCAGTTCGCGCAAGACCTGATCGAGACGCTGCATATCTGCGACCATCTTGTTGTATGCCGCCGAGCCGGGCTGGAAGCCCTGCATACTGCGGTTCAGCTCACGCAGCGTTTTCTGCATATCCTGCGGCAGCTGCTGCATGCTCTGGCTGGCGGTGATCTTATTGATGTTATCCAGCGTGGCCTGCAGGCGTTGCATTGTCGCCTGGCTTTGATGCAATGAACCTGTCGCTGCTTCAATCATTGGGTTCAATGGCAGATTGTTGATCTTATCCAGCGTCTCCATCAGACGCTGCTGGATCTGCGCCAGACCGCTGCTCACCGTTGGGATGATCTTATAGCCACCGAATTCACGAATACCGGTAATCGGCGGTGCTTTCGGGTAGAAATCCATATCCACATACAGCGCACCGGTCACCAGGTTACCCGTCTTCAACGATCCACGCAGACCGCGTTCCATCAGCTGGCTGATGTGGGTGGCAATATCCTGATTCTCGCCAATCTGGTTGATCAGGCGTTCGGGTTCAATACGAATCAGCACCGGTATGCGGTAATCATCATCCAGGACCTGCTGCAGGCCAGGCACAAAGAACGGAACTTGTCCAACCGTACCAAGGCGAATACCGCGGAACTCAACAGGCGCTCCCGGCTGCAGACCGCGGACGGAATCTTTGAAGAACATCAGGAAGTCAACGTGATCGGTGTAGAGCGCATCCTGAATGCTTTTTTGATCGTCGAACAGGCGGAAAGCGGTGTTCTCCGCAACCGGCTGCCCCAGGTCGAGCCCTTCCGGTACGTCAAAGCTCACGCCGCCGCCAAACAGCGTTGTCAGCGATCCCATTTCAACGCGCATGCCCGCCGAGGTCAGATCCACCGCGATGCCGCTGTCTTTCCAGAAACGAACGTTGCTGGTGACCAGACGATCGTTAGGCGCATTGATGAACAGCTGATAGCTGATAGCTCTTTTCTGAGGATCGAACGTGCTTTTCTCCACCGACCCCACGCGATAGCCGCGGAACAGTACCGGGTCACCCGCCGTGAGTTGGCCCGCTTTTTTACTGTCGAGGATCACGCGGATACCTTTTGCATCAGGCGGTGCCAGCGGCGGTGAATCCAGAAGCTGGTACTGCGCCGGCTGGTTGCCTTTTGCACCTGGCTGCAGCTCGATGTAGGCACCCGAAAGCAGCGTCCCTAAGCCGCTGATCCCTTCACGCCCCACCTGCGGTTTAACTACCCAGAAAACAGAATCGCCGTGCAGCAGTTTTTCCATGCCGGCATTAAGGCGCGCCTTAATCTCCACATGGGTTAAATCGTCGGTCAGGGTTGCGCTTTCCACCACGCCCACATCCACGCTACGGCTTTTGATGGTCGTTTTACCGCCCTCAATCCCCTCGGCATTGGTGGTAATCAGCGTCACTTCCGGCCCCTGATGGCTGTAATGATAAAACAGGATCCAGGCACCGATCAGCGCAGTCACAATGGGAAAAATCCACACCGGCGACCAGTTTTTGACCTTCTGCACTTTCGCCTCTCCACTCTTATTTTCCATGCTCTTACTCTTCCTCATGGCTTGATTCAGGCTCACGATCCCACGATAAACGAGGGTCGAAGGTCATGGCCGCAAACATGGTCATAATCACGACCAGTGCAAACATTAAAGCCCCCATCGCGGGATAAATACTCATCAAACCGCCCATCCGCACCAGCGCAGAGAGAACGGCAATTACAAACACGTCGATCATTGACCAACGACCGACAAATTCGACCACTTCGTAAATCAGGTGCATGCGTTCGCTGTCGCGCTTTCCGTGGCCTTTTGCATCCCAGCAGAGCCAGGCAATCGCGATCATTTTCAAGGTGGGCACCATGATACTGGCGATGAAAATCACGCCGGCGACAGGATAGGATCCTTCGCCCCACAGCAGTATGACCCCGGCGAGGATCGTCGAGGGCATTTTGTCGCCGAGCAAATCGGTGATCATAATCGGCAGAATATTGGCGGGCAGATACAGCATGACGGAGGTCACCAGCAGCGCCATCGTCCACTGCAGGCTGTTTTTACGGCGAACATGGCCCTTCGTTTCGCAGCGCGGACAAACCTCGAGATCGGCAGGCAGCACGGCGGTACAGCACGGACAAGAACGGAGCCCCTGACGAATACCCGGCACGCCCACCTTCACCGTCTGCGCGAGCGTCGGTGCCGGGGCGATATCATCCCAGGCCCAGCGCCTGTCCACGCACTGGAAAGCGCGCAGCTGCAGAACGCAATACAGACACCAGGGAATAAAGCTGCTGCCAATCCCCACATCGCCGTACGCCATCAGCTTCACGAAACTGACCAGTATCCCCGCCAGAAAAATCTCGGCCATCCCCCAGCTTTTGAGCTGAAAAAGGATACGCGCGAGCCGGATTTTCAGTGATGCCGGCATTCTGACACGGTTGACCAGCAAAAGGATGACGACCAGGCAAAACGCCGGGACTATCTGGACAAACAGCAGAAAAAAGGTGCCGAGGCTGGCGTAATCTTCCGAGAACATCACGCCCGGGATTTCAAGCAGATTCACCTGGCTTGTCATCCCACCGATCTTCATATAGATGAAGGGGAAGAGATTGGAGAGCAGCAGCATGAACAGTGCTGCCAGCGCGTAGGCAGTGGGACGCTGCCGCGGCGCGTCCCACTCGGTTGTCAACGTCGCGCCACAGCGTGGACACAGGGCTTTATGTCCGTGACCAAGCTCTGGCAACGCCACGAGCATATCGCATTGCGAGCATAATATATGCCTGTCGGCATGGTGCTGGTCACACATATTTAATCCCTGTTTATGCGCCGTTTTTCAGAGACTCAAGGTACTCCCAGCGCTCAAATGCTTCTTCCAGGGCTTTTTCAGCCGCGGACATTTCAGCCAGTACTTTCTGAGTATAGTCATGCGATTGGGTGAAGAATGACGCATCAGCCACCTGCGCTTGCAGCTCCTCAAGCGCAGCCTCCAGCTCTTCGAGACGCTGAGGTAGCCCCTCCAGTTCGCGCTGCAGGTTATAGCTTAGTTTAGCCGAGGTTTTCTTGACAGTTTCTGCTTTTGTTACAGCAGGTTCAGAACTTGTTCTGGACTTCGACTGTTTCTGCGCCAGAGACTGCGACTGCTGGCCTTTTGCATCGTGATAACCGCCGACGTATTGGCCAATTCGCCCTTCACCTTCGAAGATCCAGCACTCGGTCACGGTGTTATCCACGAACTGACGATCGTGGCTAACCAGCATCACGGTTCCCTGATAACCGTCGATCAGCTCTTCCAGTAATTCCAGCGTTTCGACATCCAGATCGTTCGTCGGTTCATCGAGGATCAGCAGGTTGCTTGGCTTCAGGAACAGACGAGCCAGCAGAAGACGGTTACGCTCCCCGCCGGAGAGCGCGCGCACCGGCGTCATCGCACGTTTCGGGTGGAACAGGAAGTCCTGCAGGTAGCCCAGCACGTGGCGCGGCTTACCGTTTACCATCACTTCCTGCTTACCTTCAGCGAGGTTATCCATTACCGTGCGATCCGGATCCAGCTCCGCGCGGTGCTGGTCGAAGTAGGCCACTTCCAGCTTCGTGCCACAGTGAATGCGGCCGCTGTCGGCCTGCAGTTGGCCCAGCATTAGCTTAAGCAGCGTGGTTTTACCGCAGCCGTTCGGACCAATCAGCGCAATTTTATCGCCGCGCTGAACCTGCGCGGAGAAATCTTTCACCAGCACCTTGCCGTCTACCTGGTAGTTGACGTTTTCCATTTCGAAGACGATCTTGCCAGAGCGGGACGCCTCTTCCACCTGCATTTTGGCGCTGCCCATCACTTCACGGCGTTCGCTGCGCTCACGGCGCATGGCCTTCAGCGCGCGCACGCGGCCCTCGTTACGGGTGCGACGGGCCTTGATGCCCTGGCGGATCCACACCTCTTCCTGCGCCAGCTTGCGGTCGAACTCGGCGTTCTGCAATTCTTCCACGCGCAGGTTTTCTTCTTTCTCCAGCAGATAGGTGTCGTAATCGCCTGGATAGGTGACCAGCTTGCCGCGGTCGAGGTCGACAATGCGCGTCGCCATATTGCGAATAAACGAACGGTCGTGAGAGATAAAGATGATGGTGCCACTGAAGGTTTTCAGGAACCCTTCCAGCCAGTCAATCGCTTCGATATCCAGGTGGTTCGTTGGTTCGTCCAGCAGCAACACCTTCGGCCCGCTGACCAGCGCGCGGCCCAGAGCCGCTTTACGCAGCCAGCCGCCGGAGAGCGCCGAGAGCTCCATATCCGGTTCCAGACCGAGCTGGGCCAGCACTTCATTAATGCGGTTTTCCAGCTGCCACAGGCCGTGGTGATCGAGCATCTCCTGCACTTTCGCCAGTTCGTTAAGGTTCTTATCGCTCGGGTCGGTCATCACCAGATGCGAAATCTCGTGATAGCGCTTCAGGTATTCCGCCTGCTCAGAGATGCCTTCCGCCACGAAATCGTACACGCTGCCGGTCACATGACGCGGCGGGTCCTGCTGGAGGCGGGAGACAATCAGATCCTGCTCGTACACGATGCGGCCGTCATCCAGTCCCTGCTCGCGGTTGAGAATTTTCATCAGCGTGGATTTACCCGCACCGTTACGGCCCACCAGACAGACGCGCTCGTTATCTTCGATATGCAGCTCTGCATTATCGAGAAGCGGCGAGTCGCTGAAAGAGAGCCACGCGCCGTGCATACTAATTAATGACATTTATTTTTCCTTTCAGACCGCGGTAATCAACCAGCAGTTATGAATTTGACGGTTGCGGGCGAAGTCCTGAGACAGCGTTTTTTGGCTGATTTCTTGTGCTTTCAGGCCCAGAGCCGCTAAGCCGTCATGATCCATACGGAAGCCGCGTTTGTTGTTCGAGAACATAATGGTGCCGCCTTTGCG
The DNA here is from genome assembly GCF_056673305.1 of Enterobacter sp. MG-EB028. Classification (NCBI taxonomy): domain Bacteria; kingdom Pseudomonadati; phylum Pseudomonadota; class Gammaproteobacteria; order Enterobacterales; family Enterobacteriaceae; genus Enterobacter; species Enterobacter sp. MG-EB028. The sequence goes on along the minus strand of NZ_CP195079.1, from coordinate 1,731,425 downwards.
CAGCAGGCGCTTCAGGTCGATCATCAGGCGCAGGTGATCGCGTTGAACGTCAAAGCTATCCTCCATGCGCTTGGAGTTGGAGAAGGTCGGCGGATCGATAAAGATCAGATCGAACTGCTCGTCGGTATCGCGCAGCCAGCCCAGCACGTCGGCTTGCATCAGGCGATGCTGGCGTCCGGTCAGGCCATTGAGACGCAGGTTGCGCTCGGCCCACTCCAGATAGGTGCGGGACATATCCACCGTAGTGGTGCTGCGCGCGCCGCCGAGACCGGCGTGCACGCTCGCGCTCCCGGTATAGGAGAACAGGTTGAGGAAATCTTTCCCCTTGCTCATCTGGCCGAGCATGCGGCGGGCGATACGGTGGTCGAGGAACAGGCCAGTATCAAGATAGTCAGTCAGGTTCACCCACAGGCGGGCGTTGTATTCGCCCACTTCGATAAAGTCGCCCTTTTCGCCCATTTTCTGGTACTGGTTTTTACCCTTCTGACGCTCGCGGGTTTTCAGCACCAGCTTGTTCGGCGCAATGCCCAGCACGGCGATAGTTGCCGCAATAACGTCCAGCATACGCTGACGCGCTTTTTGCGCATCAATGGTTTTCGGCGGAGCATATTCCTGAATCACCACCCAGTCCGCGTAGCGGTCAACCGCCACGTTGTACTCCGGCAGGTCGGCATCGTACAGGCGGTAACACTCGATCCCTTCCTGTTTAGCCCACTTCTCAAACTTCTTCAGATTCTTGCGCAGACGGTTGGCGTAATCTTCCGCCACGCCGGTAGGCTTGCTGTCCGCCGCTTTCTCCGCCAGATGGTAGTTTTTCTGCACGCAGTCCAGCGGGCCGTTTTTCGCTTTAAACTGGCGATCGGCACGCAGCTGCAGGCAGCTCAGCAGCTCCGGCGAGGCGCTGAACAGAGACAGGTTCCAGCCGCCGAAGTAGTCCTTCATGTTGCGTCCCAGCAGGCTGTGCAGGGCAATCAACGCCGGCTCGCTGTCCAGACGCTCGCCGTATGGCGGGTTGCTGATCACAGTACCGTACGGGCCTTTCGGCAGCGGGTTGGTCAGGTTCGCCACGTCTTTCACCTCGAAGGTCACCAGCTCGCCGATACCGGCGCGACGGGCGTTGCTGCGGGCACGTTCAATCACGCGCGGATCGCTGTCCGAACCGTAGAAATGCGAGGTGTACTCCGCCAGGCCTTTACGCGCGCGAGTCTGCGCGTCGTCTTTAACCTCTTTCCAGAGCGCTTCGTCGTGCTGTGCCCAGCCTTTGAAGCCCCAGTGGCCGCGGTGCAGCCCCGGCGCACGGTCGGTGGCCAGCATGGCCGCTTCAATCAGCAGCGTACCGGAACCGCACATCGGATCGAGCAGCGGCGTGCCCGGCTGCCAGCCGGAGCGCATTACGATGGCGGCGGCCAGGGTTTCTTTGATCGGCGCCATACCGGTGCGATCGCGGTAGCCGCGCAGGTGCAGGCCTGCGCCGCTTAGATCGAGAGAAATACTCGCCGTGTCGCCGTTCAGCCAGACGTTGATGCGCAGGTCCGGGTTTTCGCGATCGACGTTCGGACGTTCCTTATTTTTACGCGTGAAGCAGTCCACAATGGCGTCTTTGACGCGCAGGGCGCCGTACTGGCTGTTGCGGATCTCATCGTTCACGCCGTTGAAATGCACCGCGAAGGTGGCGTTCGGCGTGAAGATCTCTGTCCAGTCGATCATCTGTACGCCGGTGTAGAGATCCAGGTCGCTATAGACCTTGCACTCCTTCATCGGCAGCATGATGCGCGACGCCAGACGGCTCCACATCAGGCTCTGGTAAATAAGCCGCGTGTCGCCCTCAAAATGGACACCACCCTGAACCACCTGGCACTCTTGCGCGCCCAGGGCTTCCAGTTCAGTTTTTAACAGCTCTTCCAGCCCACGGGCCGTACTGGCAAACAGAGAATTCATATCGTCACTTTTACTCTTAGAAAATTGTCGCGCATTATAGCTAATATGGCGTGTATGTCATAAAGTTGAAGGCTTATTTTCATTTGTGGGAGTGTGCAGTGGCGACGTTATCCAGGCTTTTTATTCATCCGGTGAAATCCATGCGCGGCATCGGCGTCTCTCACGCGCTGGCCGACATGAGCGGATTCGCCTTCGATCGTATTTTTATGGTCACCGAGCCTGACGGCACGTTCATTACCGCACGCCAGTTCCCGCAGATGGTTCGCTTTACGCCTTCCCCGCTTCATGACGGTTTGCATCTGACCGCGCCGGACGGTTCCAGCACGGTGATTCGCTTTGCTGATTTTGCGGCTGTCGACGCGCCAACGGAAGTATGGGGTAATCATTTTACCGCGCGCATCGCCCCGGATGAGATTAACCGCTGGCTGAGCGGTTTCTTCTCCCGCGACGTGCAGCTGCGCTGGGTTGGTCCGGAACTGACGCGTCGCGTGAAGCGCCACGAGGCCGTACCGCTCTCCTTCGCCGATGGCTTCCCGTTCCTGCTGACCAATGAGGCGTCGCTGCGTGATTTACAAAACCGCTGCAAAGCCAGCGTGCAGATGGAGCAGTTCCGCCCAAACCTGGTGGTAACGGGGGCTAACGCATGGGAAGAAGACACCTGGAAAACGATCCGCATCGGCAGCGTTATTTTCGACGTGGTGAAGCCCTGCAGTCGCTGCATTTTCACGACGGTAAGTCCTGAAAAAGGCCAGAAGCACCCTTCCGGCGAGCCGCTGAAAACCCTGCAATCATTCCGTACCGCGCAGGATAACGGTGATGTCGATTTCGGCCAGAACCTGATCCCCCGCTCCAGCGGCGTGATTCGCGTAGGCGATGAGGTTGAAATTCTCGCCCGCGGGCCGGCCAGAGTGTATGGCGCAGGCCAGGAAGAAGAAATGGTCGAGGCCGAGACGAACGTCGCCTCTGCGGTGGATATTCACTGGCAGGGCAAGATTATTCGCGGCAACAATCAGCAGGTGCTGCTGGAGCAACTGGAGCAAGCCGGTATTCGCGTACCGTATTCCTGCCGCGCGGGAATCTGCGGATGCTGCCGCATCAAGCTGCTGGAGGGTGAAGTGAGTGCGCTGAAGAAATCTGCAATTGGAAATGACGGTACAATTCTGTGCTGTAGCTGCGTACCGAAAACGTCGGTACAGCTGGAAGCTTAAACCGCCTGTTCGAGGCTGAAGGAATCTACGCGCAGCTGTGGCTTCAGCCTGTCATTCATGACTTTGATAGCATCACCTAACTGCATAACCCGCCCGGCAATCGTCACGCCGGGCTGCGCCAGCAGACAGAGTGCGGCATTTTCGCCCGGCTCAACGACTAATAAACTCACCTCTTCGGCGGTATCGCTCAGGTTAACGCTGGCCGCATCGCCCGTTGCTGGCGTCCAGTCCATGCCGTGAGGCAGGAAATGCCAGCTTTTCGGCATTTGCGGTTTCAGGAAACGGATAGCCACCAGCGCATTTAATACCAGTTCGGCACGCTGCTCTTTAGAGAGCATCAAATCGCGGCATTTTTCTTCAAAGGAGAAATAAAGCGCTGCATCATCAACGCAAAAGCCCGACGGGGAAAACGCGTCCGGGGTTAACATTCGACGGGCAAAACGAGAACGAAACAGCATGCCATTGGCTAAATCGAGCATCATACGATCATGCTCGTCGCAAAAATACCAGCGCCAGTTATCGTCAGGTTTAATTCGCATGTGTCTCTCCCGTCCCCAAACGTCCTGTACTAAAAATGTCCTGTTCGCCGCTTCGTTTATAACATTAGTAATAAAAGACTATAATGTCTAAATAAGCAACAGTGACGGAATATAAAACAACCAGGGCTGGAAATAAAGCCCTGGTTGTCTGATTAAGAGAAAAGATTAGATATGAGTAACGATTTCTTTAATCAGCGGCGGTCCTTTAAAAATAAAGCCGGAATAGATTTGCACCAGTGATGCACCGGCCGCCATCTTCTCGCGCGCAGCAATCACCGAGTCGATACCGCCGACGCCGATAATCGGTAAACGGCCTTTTAATTCCGCAGACAAAGCGCGAATAATTTCGGTGCTTTTTAATTGTACCGGACGTCCGCTTAACCCACCCGCTTCGTCACAGTTTTTCATTCCCTGAACGAGCGAACGATCGAGCGTGGTATTCGTTGCAATCACACCGTCAATATTATGGCGAACCAAACTGTCGGCAACCTGGATCAATTCTTCGGCAGAAAGATCCGGGGCGATCTTAACCGCGACCGGAACATATTTATGATGGATCGTCTGGAGTTCATTTTGCTTATTTTTAATGGCACTCAGAAGATCGTCCAGCGCTTCGCCATATTGTAAGGAACGCAGCCCCGGGGTATTGGGTGAAGAAATATTCACCGCAATATAATCGGCATAGGCGTAGACTTTTTCCATACAAATCAGATAGTCATCTTTACCCTGCTCTACCGGCGTGTCTTTATTTTTGCCGATATTGATGCCTAATATCCCGTCAAAATGGGCTTTTTTTACGTTCTCAACAAGGTGATCAACACCGAGGTTATTAAAGCCCATGCGGTTGATCAGCCCTTCGGCTTCAACCAGGCGGAACAGTCGCGGCTTGTCATTTCCCGGCTGTGGGCGCGGCGTGACGGTACCGATTTCGATAGAGCCAAAGCCCATCGCGCCCAGAGCATCAATGCACTCGCCATTTTTGTCCAGACCCGCCGCCAGACCCAGCGGGTTTTTAAAGGTCAGACCCATGCACTGCACAGGTTTTTCCGGCACATTCTGACGCACCAGAGCGGCCAAAGGCGTTCCGGTAATACGACGTAATTGCTGGAATGTAAATTCATGAGCGCGCTCGGGGTCGAGCTGGAAAAGGGCTTTACGAACGAAGGGGTAGTACATGAACTCTCCTGGATTCCCGGTGTGCAAACCGGGAGGGGATTATGGGCGATCCCGCTCAGAAAGGGAATTGACCTGCGGCAAAAAATCGGCGTAAAACGCAATCGTTTACCTCCCTGTCTATTTCTTATGCGCTTTTTCGCATTTTAATTGCGGATAAATCATTTAGTGGAATAACCGCGCGATGTCACACTCCTGAAAATTGTTATGAATGTTAGATAAAAACAAACAATTAGTTATAAGGAGGAAGTATGCGCGTCATTACCCTGGCCGGAAGTCCACGATTCCCTTCGCGCTCCAGCGCCCTGCTGGAATATGCTCGTGAAAAGCTCAACGCCCTCGACGTGGAAGTGTGCCACTGGAATCTGCATAACTTCGAACCTGAAGATTTGCTGTATGCCCGCTTCGACAGCCCCGCGCTGAAAACCCTCATTGAGCAGCTCAAGGAAGCGGACGGCCTCATCGTTGCGACCCCGATTTATAAAGCCTCTTTTTCGGGCGCGCTGAAAACCCTGCTCGATCTTCTCCCCGAGCGCGCACTGGACGGCAAAGTGGTTCTGCCGCTGGCAACGGGCGGTACGGTTGCCCATTTACTGGCGGTGGATTATGCCCTGAAGCCGGTGCTGAACGCCCTGAAGGCTCAGGAGATCCTCCACGGGGTTTTCGCGGATGATTCACAGGTCATTGACTACCAGCATAAGCCGCACTTTACGCCGAATCTGCAAACCCGCCTTGATGCTGCGCTGGAAACCTTCTGGCACGCGCTGCATCGCCGGGATATCCAGGTTCCTTCTTTTAATCCGCCGCAGGGAGTCGCACATGTTTAAAACCTTAACCTACCTCGGACTGGCTGGCCTGATGGCGTTTACCGCGCTGGCGCAGGCTGCAGAAACCGCACCGGACAGCTTACGCATTGGCTATCAGAAAGGCAGCGTCAGCATGGTGCTGGCAAAAAGCCACCAGCTGCTGGAAAAACGCTTCCCGGACACCAAATTTTCCTGGGTAGAGTTCCCGGCAGGGCCACAGATGCTTGAAGCGCTGAACGTCGGCAGTATCGATCTGGGCAGCACGGGCGATATCCCGCCTATTTTTGCTCAGGCTGCCGGGGCAGACCTGGTATATGTCGGCGTAGAACCCGCTAAACCGAAAGCCGAAGTCATTCTGGTACCTGAAAACAGTGAGATTAAAAGCGTCGCAGACCTTAAAGGGCATAAGGTCGCTTTCCAGAAAGGTTCCAGCTCGCACAACCTGCTGCTGCGCGCCTTACAGGAAGCCGGGCTCAAGTTCACGGACATTCAGCCCGTTTACCTGACGCCTGCCGACGCGCGCGCCGCGTTCCAGCAGAAGAACGTTGATGCCTGGGCTATCTGGGATCCGTACTACTCCGCAGCCTTACTGCAAGGGGGCGTTCGGGTTCTGAAGGACGGCACTACGCTGAAACAGACCGGCTCGTTCTACCTCGCCGCGCGCCCTTACGCGGAAAAGAACGGCGCATTTATTCAGGGCGTACTGGATACCTTTACCCAGGCCGATGCGCTGACCCAGACCCAGCGTCAGGCGAGCATTGCCCTGCTGGCGAAGACCATGGGCTTGCCTGAACCGGTGATCGCGAGCTATCTCAACCACCGTCCGCCCACCACCATTGCGCCCGTGGATGCACACGTCGCCGCGCTTCAGCAACAAACCGCTGACCTCTTCTATCAAAACCGCCTGGTGCCAAAACAGGTCGATATCCGCGAACGCATCTGGCAGCCCGCAGGCAAAGAAGGAGCTAAATCATGAGTCTGAATCTTTTCTGGTTTTTACCCACCCACGGCGATGGACACTATCTTGGCACAGAAGAGGGCTCGCGCCCCGTTGACCATGCTTACCTGCAGCAGATTGCGCAGGCAGCGGACCGAATAGGTTTTACCGGCGTGCTGATCCCGACCGGACGCTCGTGCGAGGATGCCTGGCTGGTGGCTGCGTCGATGATCCCGGTCACTCAGCGCCTTAAATTCCTGGTTGCATTGCGCCCGAGCGTCGTTTCACCCACCGTAGCGGCGCGTCAGGCGGCAACGCTGGACAGACTCTCCAACGGCCGCGCCCTGTTTAACCTGGTGACGGGCAGCGATCCGCAGGAGCTGGCGGGCGACGGCGTGTTCCTCGACCATACCGAGCGCTATGAAGCCTCCGCCGAGTTTACCCACGTCTGGCGGCGCCTGCTGGAAGGAGAGACCGTCACCTTCGAAGGCAAGCATATTCACGTTCGCGACGCGAAGCTTTACTTCCCGCCGGTGCAGCAGCCGCGTCCTCCGCTCTATTTTGGCGGATCGTCGGATGTGGCTCAGGATCTGGCCGCCGAGCAGGTCGATCTCTATCTGACCTGGGGCGAGCCGCCGGAGCTGGTGAAAGAGAAAATTGCCCAGGTCCGGGCCAAAGCCGCCGCTCATGGCCGCAGGGTACGCTTTGGGATTCGCCTGCACGTGATTGTGCGTGAAACCAATGAAGAAGCCTGGCAGGCGGCAGACCGTCTGATCTCCCACCTGGACGATGAGACCATCGCAAAGGCGCAGGCTGCGTTTGCCAAAACCGATTCCGTCGGGCAGCACCGCATGGCCTCTCTGCACAACGGCAAGCGCGAGAATCTGGAAATCAGCCCGAACCTGTGGGCGGGCGTCGGTCTGGTACGCGGCGGCGCGGGCACGGCGCTGGTCGGCGACGGGCCAACCGTGGCCGCGCGGATTAATGAATACGCTGACCTGGGCATCGACAGCTTTATCCTCTCCGGCTATCCGCACCTGGAAGAGGCCTACAAGGTGGGCGAGCTGTTATTCCCACATCTGGACGTCGCCATTCCAGAAATTCCGCAGCCGCAGCGGCTCCAGCTGCAGGGCGAAGCGGTGGCAAACGAGTTTATTCCACGTAAAGCCGCACAAAGCTAAGGAGTGACCATGTCTGCCACTTCACAAAAATGGCTGCTGCGCGCCGCACCGTGGTTTTTGCCCGTCGGCATCGTGGCTCTCTGGCAGCTCGCGTCGTCCACCGGCTGGTTGTCGAGCCGCATTTTGCCCTCTCCCGAGGGCGTAATCGAAGCGTTCTGGTCGCTGAGCGTCAGCGGCGAGTTGTGGCAGCATCTGGCAATCAGCTCCTGGCGCGCGGTGATTGGGTTTTCCATCGGCGGCAGCATTGGTCTGGTGCTGGGGTTGATCAGCGGCCTTTCCCGCTGGGGCGAGCGGCTGCTGGATACCTCCATTCAGATGCTGCGCAACGTGCCGCATCTGGCGCTGATCCCGCTGGTGATTTTATGGTTTGGGATTGATGAAAGCGCCAAGATCTTCCTCGTGGCGCTGGGCACGCTGTTCCCGATTTACATCAACACCTGGCACGGCATCCGCAATATCGATCGCGGTCTGGTGGAGATGGCACGAAGCTACGGCTTGTCGGGTTTTTCTCTCTTTACTCACGTGATCCTGCCGGGCGCCCTGCCCTCCATCATGGTCGGGGTGCGCTTTGCGCTCGGCCTGATGTGGCTGACCCTGATTGTGGCGGAAACTATATCGGCCAACTCCGGCATCGGGTATCTGGCGATGAACGCCCGCGAATTCCTGCAAACGGACGTGGTGGTGGTTGCCATTATTCTTTATGCCCTGCTCGGCAAACTCGCTGACGTTAGCGCCCAGTGGCTGGAGCGCAGTTGGCTGCGCTGGAACCCGGCCTACACCCTTCAGGAGGCGAAAGCATGAATACTGCACGACTAAATCAGGGCACGCCGCTGCTGCTGAACGGCGTAACCAAACGCTACGGCGAAAACACCATTCTCAACGGGCTGGATCTGCATATTCCCGCCGGGCAATTTGTGGCCGTTGTCGGGCGAAGCGGCGGTGGGAAGAGTACGCTGCTACGTCTTCTGGCCGGACTGGAAGCCCCCAATGGCGGCGACATTCTGGCGGGAACAACGCCGCTGGCCAATATTCAGGATGATACCCGCATGATGTTTCAGGACGCGCGCCTGCTGCCGTGGAAAACGGTGATTGATAACGTCGGGCTGGGGCTCAAAGGAAACTGGCGGGAGGAAGCCCGTCGGGCGTTGGCCGCCGTCGGGCTGGAAAACCGCGCAGGTGAATGGCCTGCGGCCCTCTCGGGAGGACAAAAGCAGCGCGTGGCGCTGGCGCGGGCATTGATTCACCGTCCCGGCCTGCTGCTGCTTGACGAGCCGCTCGGTGCGCTGGACGCCCTGACGCGGATCGAAATGCAGGATTTGATTGAATCGCTCTGGCAGGCGCACGGATTTACGGTGCTGCTGGTGACGCATGACGTGAGCGAAGCCGTGGCGATGGCTGACCGGGTGCTGTTAATAGAGGATGGGAAAATAGGTCTTGATCTAACAGTGGATCTTCCGCGGCCTCGTCGCGTGGGCTCAGCAAGACTGGCTGAGCTGGAAGCGGAGGTGTTGGATCGGGTGATGAAGCGCGGGGGTACGGAGTTAGAACGAGCTAAGGCTAATGCCTGATGCCCTCACCCCGGCCCTCTCCCACGGGGAGAGGGAGAAAACCATATGTAGGCCCGGTAAGCGTAGCGCCACCGGGCACTTTTTCGTATTACGCTAAGGCCTTAGCAATCTTCTCGTACAAATCGCCAGACAGGTTCTCCAGCCCTTTCAGCTGCTCAAGCGCGGCACGCATCTTCGCCTGACGCTTCGCGTCGTAGCGTTTCAGACGGATCAGCGGCTCAATCAGGCGGGACGCCACCTGCGGGTTACGGCTGTTCAGCTCGGTCAGCATTTCTACCATAAACTGATAGCCGCTGCCGTCTTCGGCGTGGAACGCGGCCGGGTTGCTGCTGGCAAATGCGCCAATCAGCGAGCGCACGCGGTTCGGGTTGCTCATGGTGAACGAACGGTGCTTCAGCAGGCTGCGGACCTTGCTGAGGGCATCCGCCGCCGGGCTGGTCGCCTGCAGGATGAACCACTTGTCCATCACCAGGCCATCCTGGTGCCACCTGTCGTCGTACTCCTGCATCAGCGCATCGCGGCACGGCAATTCGGCGGCAACGCTTGCCGACAGCGCGGCCAGCGCATCCGTCATGTTATCCGCTTCGTGATACTGCTTGCTCACCAACGTGTTCGCCAGCTCTGCCTCGCCAAACGCAAGATAGTGCAGGCAGGTATTGCGCAGAGAACGTTTACCGATGTCCGCATGTTCCACGCGATACGCGTCAAGCTTGTTGGCGTTGTAGAGTGCCAGGAACTCATCCGCCAGTTCGGTCGCCAGCGTGCGGGTCAGCGCTTCACGCACGGCCACGATGGCAATCGGGTCAATGATGTCAAACAGCTCCGCAATTTCCGTCGCAGACGGCAGGGTCAGAATTTCAGCCGCCAGCGCCGGATCAATCTTCTCATCCAGCAGGATGGCGCGGAAAGCGTCTGCCACATGCACCGGCAGCGTCAGCGGCTGGCCCTGCTGGTAGCGGTTCACGTTGAGCTTGATGTAGGTTGCCAGCAGGCTTTGCGCGGCGTCCCAGCGGGAGAAATCGTTGCGCGCGTGACGCATCAGGAACGTCAGCTGCTGGTCGCTCCACTTGTACTCCAGCTTCACCGGCGCGGAGAATTCGCACAGCAGCGCAGGCACCGGCTGGAAGTAGACGTTGTCGAAGATAAAGGTCTGCTCTGCCTGAGTCACGTTCAGCACGTGGTGCACCGGGTGGCCGCCCTTCTGCAGCGGGATGACGTTGCCTTCATTGTCGTACAGCTCAATGCTGAACGGAATGTGCAGCGGATATTTCTCTTCCTGCTCGGCGGTTGGCGGCGTGCGCTGGCTGATGGTCAGAGTGTACTGCTCGGTTTCCGGATTGTAGTCGTCCTTAACGGTGACAATTGGGGTCCCGGCCTGGCTGTACCAGCGGCGGAAGTGCGAGAGATCAACATTGGACGCATCTTCCATCGCCTGCACAAAGTCATCGCAGGTGGCCGCGCTGCCGTCGTGGCGCTCGAAATAGAGCTGCATCCCTTTCTGGAAGTTCTCCTCACCCAGCAGGGTGTGGATCATGCGGATAATTTCAGCGCCCTTCTCGTACACCGTCAGGGTGTAGAAGTTGTTCATCTCGATGACTTTGTCCGGACGGATTGGGTGCGCCATTGGGCTGGCATCTTCCGCAAACTGCAGGCCGCGCATGGTACGCACGTTGTTGATGCGGTTGACCGCCCGCGAGCCGAGATCGGAGCTGAACTCCTGGTCACGGAAGACGGTCAGGCCCTCTTTCAGGCTCAGCTGGAACCAGTCGCGGCAGGTGACGCGGTTACCGGTCCAGTTGTGGAAATATTCGTGGCCGATCACGCGCTCGATATCGAGGTAGTCTTTATCGGTGGCGGTATCCGTACGTGCCAGCACGTACTTGGAGTTAAAGACGTTAAGGCCTTTGTTCTCCATTGCGCCCATGTTGAAGAAGTCGACGGCGACGATCATATAGATGTCGAGGTCATATTCGAGACCAAAGCGCTCTTCGTCCCACTTCATGGAGTTGATGAGCGAGGTCATCGCCCACGGCGCGCGGTCGAGGTTGCCGCGGTCAACGAACAGTTCCAGCGCCACTTCACGGCCAGAGCGGGTTTTAAAGGTATCACGCAGCACGTCGAAATCACCGGCCACCAGCGCAAACAGGTAGCATGGTTTCGGGAATGGATCCTGCCACTGCACCCAGTGACGGCCATTTTCCAGCTCACCCTCACCGACGCGGTTGCCGTTGGAGAGCAGGAACGGGTAGAGCGTTTTATCGGCAATGATTTTCGTCGTAAAACGCGCCAGCACATCCGGGCGGTCCAGATACCAGGTAATGTGGCGGAAACCTTCTGCTTCACACTGGGTACACAGGGCCACGCCTGACTGGTAAAGCCCTTCCAGCGCCGTGTTGGCGGCAGGGCTGATTTCATTCACGATGCGCAGCGTAAAGCGTTCCGGCAGGTTGTCGATGACCAGCTGGTTGCCTTCTTCTTTATAGTCTGACCAGGGTTCATCATTAATATGCAGGGAGACCAGCGTCAGATCTTCGCCATCCAGACGCAGCGGTACGGCTGTCGCGCTGTGGCGCGTCACCTGGCTTATCGCTGTCACAACGGTTTTTGCGGCATCCAGGTCAAAAGTCAGATCGATATCGCTAATCAGGTATTCCGGCGCGCGGTAGTCGTGGCGGTATTTGGCTTGTGGCTGTTGTGTCATAGAAAACCTTATGCATCGTTTGTCGAGTAACGTTTCAATATATTCCTGTTGCGCAAAACGCGCTATGCAGAATGTTCATCTTTTCAGGCAGAAACACCTTTTTCGCTACATTTGTATAACACGGGGCACGAAATGCGCTCGACCATAAAGTGTGCTTATGTTGTGATCGGGGTTCAATAAATCACTAAACAAGGTATACTCCGGAGTTGTTTATTGTACTAAACGCTCCCGTGAGAGGATGCTACAGCGCACCTATGACTCAATTCGCTTCTCCGGTTCTGCATACGTTGCTGGATACCGACGCGTATAAACTGCATATGCAGCAAGCCGTTTTCCACCATTACTATGACGTTCACGTCGCGGCGGAATTCCGCTGCCGTGGTGACGACTTGCTCGGTATCTACGCAGACTCCATTCGTGAACAGGTCGATGCGATGCAGCATCTGACGCTGCAGGACGATGAATACCAGTGGCTTTCTGGCCTGCCTTTCTTCAAAGCGGACTATCTGAACTGGCTGCGCGACTTCCGCTATAAGCCTGAACAGGTCACCGTGACCAACGAAAACGGCAAGCTGGATATTCGTCTTGAAGGTCCGTGGCGGGAAGTGATCATGTGGGAAGTGCCGCTTCTCGCCGTTATCAGCGAGTTGGCTCACCGCTACCGTTCGCCTGAAACCGGCGTCGAACAGGCGGTCGCCTCGCTGGAAAACAAACTTGCAGCATTCTCTACCCTGACCGAAGGGCTGGATATGTCCCGCTTCCGCCTGATGGATTTCGGCACCCGTCGCCGCTTCTCTCGCGAGGTTCAGCAGGCTATCGTTGAACGTCTGCAGCAGGAGCCGTGGTTCGTGGGCACCAGTAACTACGATCTGGCGCGTCGCCTCAACCTGACGCCAATGGGCACCCAGGCACACGAGTGGTTCCAGGCACATCAGCAAATTAGCCCTGACCTGGCTAACAGCCAGCGTGCGGCGCTGGCCGCCTGGCTTGAAGAGTACCCGAATCAACTCGGGATCGCCCTGACCGACTGCATTACGATGGATGCCTTCCTGCGCGACTTTGGTCCCGAGTTCGCTGAACGTTACCAGGGGTTACGCCACGACTCCGGGGATCCGGTTGAATGGGGCGAAAAGGCGATTGCCCATTATCAAAAACTCGGTATTGACCCGATGAGCAAGGTGCTGGTCTTCTCCGATAATCTCGACCTGGCGAAAGCCGTAGAACTGTATCGTCATTTCAATGCCAGAATTAATCTGGGCTTCGGGATCGGTACCCGGTTGACCTGCGACATTCCTCAGGTAAAACCTCTGAATATCGTTATAAAGCTGGTGGAATGTAACGGCAAGCCGGTGGCAAAGCTTTCCGACAGCCCGGGTAAAACCATCTGCCATGACAAAGCGTTTGTCCGCGCATTGCGCAAAGCGTTCGATCTCCCTCAGATCAAAAAAGCCAGTTAAGCGCTTACGGGAGCCTTCAGGGCTCCCTTCCCTTATTTATTTCTCAATTCTTCTCTTTTGACTGCGAAATTTACTTGTCTGATAGCGGATGGCAGGTAACATAGATATCCCCCCATAAGGGTGGACAAGTGTTTATTTTTTCCGACTATTAACAGAGAGAATATTATGAGCGTTGTGCCTGTAGCCGACGTACTCCAGGGCCGTGTCGCCGTTGACCAGGAGGTCACCGTGCGCGGATGGGTGCGTACTCGCCGAGATTCTAAAGCTGGCATCTCCTTCCTTGCCGTCTATGACGGTTCCTGCTTTGATCCTGTACAGGCCGTCATTAATAATTCTCTGCCCAATTACAATGATGACGTTCTGCGCCTGACGACGGGCTGTTCCGTTATCGTCACCGGTGTGGTTGTGGCATCCCCGGGTCAGGGACAGAGCTTCGAGATCCAGGCCTCTGCGATTGAAGTGACCGGCTGGGTTGAAGATCCAGACACCTACCCGATGGCGGCAAAACGTCACAGCATTGAATACCTGCGTGAAGTGGCGCACCTGCGTCCGCGTACCAACCTGATTGGTGCGGTGGCCCGCGTGCGTCATACGCTGGCCCAGGCGCTGCATCGCTTCTTCGATGAGCAGGGTTATTTCTGGGTGTCTACCCCGCTGATCACCGCATCCGATACGGAAGGTGCAGGCGAAATGTTCCGCGTCTCGACGCTGGACATGGAAAACCTGCCGCGCACGCCGGAAGGTAAAGTGGACTATGACAAAGACTTCTTTGGTAAAGAAGCCTTCCTGACGGTATCCGGCCAGCTCAACGGCGAAACCTACGCCTGTGCGCTGTCTAAGATCTACACCTTCGGCCCAACCTTCCGCGCCGAAAACTCCAACACCAGCCGCCACCTGGCGGAGTTCTGGATGCTGGAGCCGGAAGTGGCGTTTGCCGATCTGAATGACGTTGCAGGTCTCGCAGAAGCGATGCTGAAGTACGTATTCAAAGCGGTTCTGGAAGAGCGTCCTGACGACATGAAATTCTTCGCAGAGCGCGTAGACAGCGATGCGGTGGCGCGTCTGGAGCGTTTCGTCTCCGCCGACTTTGCGCAGGTGGACTATACCGACGCGGTAGCGATCCTTGAAAAATGCGGTGAGAAGTTCGAGAACCCGGTTTACTGGGGCGTCGATCTGGCGTCTGAGCACGAACGCTATCTCGCCGAGAAACATTTCAAAGCGCCGGTTGTCGTTAAAAACTACCCGAAAGACATTAAGGCCTTCTATATGCGTCTTAACGAAGACGGGAAAACCGTGGCAGCGATGGACGTACTGGCGCCGGGCATCGGTGAAATCATCGGTGGTTCTCAGCGTGAAGAACGTCTGGACGTGCTTGACGCGCGCATGGAAGAGATGGGTCTCAACCCTGCGGACTACAGCTGGTATCGCGATCTGCGCCGTTATGGCACCGTTCCGCACGCAGGGTTCGGTCTGGGCTTCGAGCGTCTGATCGCCTACGTAACCGGTGTTCAGAACGTGCGTGACGTGATTCCGTTCCCGCGTACTCCGCGCAACGCCAGCTTCTAAGTAACACAACAGACAATGGCCAGCATTTGCTGGCCATTATTTTATTCTGCCTTGTCAGTTTTTGTCAGCGTAAAGTCAGCGTTTATAAACCACCACCCCGTCACAACCACTACCT
Source organism: Enterobacter sp. MG-EB028 (assembly GCF_056673305.1). NCBI lineage: Bacteria > Pseudomonadati > Pseudomonadota > Gammaproteobacteria > Enterobacterales > Enterobacteriaceae > Enterobacter > Enterobacter sp. MG-EB028. The sequence continues at coordinate 1,716,236 of NZ_CP195079.1, read as the reverse complement.
GTTACGTTTTGTTTCCGCGAAATATCCAGCCACAAAAAATAAACCTCAGTCTTATTGCGATTATTACAGCCTGAAGTAATAGCACAAATTTCAACCAATTTTTCAGCCATCCAGAAGTCTTTCTATGGTCATAAGAAAAAACGAGTCGTTTAACATTCGTTTATAGGAATTGCCTTTATTCAAATTAAACATAAGGAATTCATATATATAGGAAAGGTGCTGTTGCTTAGTTCGCCAGGCCGCTCTGAAATTTGAGATGGTTCACAAAGTTCCTAAAAATACATATTTAGTTACATATATTTTCTTTCTGTAACTCAATCTTGAGAATTGTAGCACTTTCAGGCTAGCGAAACGCTTCGGTGAATGGAAAGATGCCTGTCAGATACATAAAGACACCTAACTCTCATCAATAGTTCCGGAAATATTTATTGACAGAATTTATTGACGGCAGTGGCGAGTGTCATAAAAAAACCAATGAGGGTAATAAATAATGATGAAGCGCAATATTCTGGCAGTGGTAATCCCTGCCCTGCTGGTAGCCGGTGCAGCTAACGCTGCAGAAATCTATAACAAGAACGGCAACAAACTGGATCTGTACGGAAAAATTAACGCTGAGCGTGATTTCGTTACCAACGGCGATAATACCAACAACGCAGACTCCACCTACGCGCAGATCGGTTTCAAAGGCGAAACTCAGATCAACGACCAACTGACCGGTTATGGCCAGTGGGAATACCGTGCACTGGCCAGCTCAGCTGAAAGTGAGCAGTCTTCAAACAACTCTACCCGTACTCGTCTGGCTTTCGCGGGTCTGAAAATGGCTGACGCTGGCAGCATCGACTATGGCCGTAACTACGGCATCGTATACGATGTTGAGTCTTACACCGACATGGCGCCAACCTGGTCCGGCGAAACCTGGGGCGGTGGTTATGTTGATAACTACATGACCAGCCGTTCTACTGGCCTGCTGACCTACCGTAACAGCGATTTCTTCGGTCTGGTTGATGGTCTGAGCTTCGGTATCCAGTACCAGGCTAAAAACGAGCGTGCTGATCTGCGTCGTGCCAACGGCGACGGTGTTGGTTACTCTGTGGGTTACGACTTCGGCGGTGGCTTTGGTCTGACCGGCGCATACAGTAATGCTAACCGTACTCTCGACCAGAAAGCTGATGGCAAAGGCGACAAAGCTGAAGCATGGGCAATCGGTGGTAAATACGATGCTAACAGCCTGTATCTGGCAGCTGTGTACGCAGAAACTCGCAACATGAGCATCCTGGGTAACAGCACCGGTTCCAATACTCCGGATGCTAATGGTGACGTGTTCAACGTAGCGAACAAAACCCAGAACTTCGAAGTTATCGCTCAGTACCAGTTCGATTTCGGCCTGCGTCCATCCCTGTCCTACGTGCAGAGTAAAGGTAAAAACCTGAACACCGTAGCCGGCGGCGATGCAGATCTGGCTAAATACGTTGAAGTAGGCGCAACTTACTACTTCAATAAAAACTTCAACGTGTCTGCTGACTACCGTATCAACCTGATCGACGAAGATCAGGCCAAGCGCACTGGCGGCGGCTGGGTTGGTACCGACGACCAACTGGGTCTGGCTGCAGTTTACCAGTTCTAATCAGAACACCACTTTGTTATATGCATAATGAACAGGGCTTCGGCCCTGTTTTTTTATGCCTGACAGAAAATAATGGCGACTTTTGAAAAGCCGCACGCTTTTCGTCGCAAACGGTTGGCATTTTGTAAATCTACCGTTAACCTGATAGCGGATTTCACTTCTGTAATCACAATGGAACTTCGTCATGTTTGAGAACATTACCGCCGCTCCTGCCGACCCTATTCTGGGCCTGGCCGATCTGTTTCGTGCCGACGACCGCCCTGGCAAAATCAACCTGGGAATTGGTGTATATAAAGATGAAACCGGCAAAACTCCGGTACTGACCAGCGTTAAGAAAGCTGAGCAGTATCTGCTGGAAAATGAAACCACCAAAAACTACCTCGGTATTGATGGTATCCCTGAATTTGGTCGCTGCACCCAGGAGCTGCTGTTCGGTAAAGGCAGCGCAATTGTGAGTGACAAACGTGCGCGCACGGCGCAGACCCCTGGCGGTACCGGCGCGCTGCGCGTTGCGGCGGATTTCCTTGCGAAAAACACCTCTGTTAAGCGCGTATGGGTGAGCAACCCAAGCTGGCCGAACCACAAGAGCGTCTTTAACTCTGCGGGCCTGGAAGTGCGGGAATATGCTTACTACGACGCGGCGAACCACGCTCTGGACTTTGACGGCCTGCTGGCAAGCCTGAGCGAAGCGCAGGCGGGTGACGTGGTGCTGTTCCACGGCTGCTGCCACAACCCGACCGGTATCGATCCAACGCTTGAGCAGTGGGAACACCTGGCGAAGCTCTCCGTTGAGAAAGGCTGGCTGCCGCTGTTTGACTTTGCTTACCAGGGCTTCGCCCGCGGTCTGGAAGAAGATGCCGAAGGCCTGCGCGCGTTCGCAGCCGTGCATCAGGAGCTGATCGTTGCAAGCTCCTACTCCAAGAACTTTGGTCTGTACAATGAGCGTGTAGGTGCCTGTACGCTGGTTGCGGCTAACGATGAAACCGCCGATCGCGCCTTCAGCCAGATGAAATCCGTTATCCGCGCTAACTACTCTAACCCGCCGGCACACGGTGCGTCTGTTGTTGCGACCATTCTGAGCAACGATGCGCTGCGCGCGATCTGGGAACAAGAGCTGAACGATATGCGTCAGCGTATCCAGCGCATGCGCCTGCTGTTTGTGAACACCCTGGCTGAGAAAGGCGCAGACCGCGACTTCAGCTTCATCATCAAACAGAACGGCATGTTCTCGTTCAGCGGCCTGACCAAAGAGCAGGTTCTTCGTCTGCGCGAAGAGTTCGGCGTATACGCCGTAGCCTCTGGCCGCGTGAACGTTGCAGGCATGACCCCTGACAACATGGCGCCACTGTGCGAAGCGATTGTCGCCGTCCTGTAATAGCGCCCACAAAAAAGCCTGCGTTAAGCAGGCTTTTTTTATGCTGGTTACCAGACAGGCATTTCATCCTGAAGGAACGGGTTATGGAGCCGTTCATAGCCCAGCGTCGACATCGGACCGTGTCCTGCGATAAACGTTACGTCATCACCCAGCGGCAATAACTTCTGTTTGATCGACTGAATCAGCTGCCCGTGATCGCCACGCGGAAAATCGCTGCGTCCTACGCCACCTTTGAAAATCACATCGCCGGATATCAGCAGACGGGACTGGTCGTCAAAGAAGACGATATGGCCTGGCGTATGCCCAGGACAATGCAACACCTGTAAAGTCACATTCCCTACGTTAACGCGCTCTCCTTCGTTTAGCCAACGATCGGGCGTCAAAGGCAGACACTCATCAAGGCCAAACATGCGGCTTTGGGCGGGTAACCCCTGCAGCCAGAACTCATCCTCTTTTTCCGGGCCGATAATCGGCACACCGTAATATTTAGCCAGTTCAGCCGCTGCACCCACATGGTCGAGGTGACCATGCGTCAGTAAAATCTGCATCAGCGTCACGCCGCTGTCGGCAACTTCCTGCTTGATTTTCTCAGCGTCACCGCCGGGATCGACAAGCGCGGCCAGTTTGGTTTGTTCGCACCAGATTAATGAACAGTTCTGGGAGAACGCGGTAACCGGAATAATACGATAGTTCATACTGCTCCTGTGTTTCGTTATTACCAGTGCCGAACCGGCCCGGTATCAATATGCACAAAGTTGCTACGTGGGTAATATCCTACACCACCAGCGCGCATAGATAACGCGGCTTTGCGAATATTGGCTAACGAAACGCCTTCAATATGGAAATCCATTGCCTGTCCCTTCGTGTGGTAGCTTTTTTTCGCTACCCCACGGCTATGGGCGCGCAGTTCATTATTGGTATCAATCGAGCGATAACCAGAAATAAGCTGCACCGGCTTGCTGGTGCCCAGCAGGCCCTGAAGGCGGAAAAGCTGATCAAACAGTCCAGGGTCGATGGCTTTTACTTTATTCGCGCGGAAATCACGGAAAAAATGGTTGAGTCTTGCTAATTCATCCTGAATATAGCCTCTGCCATCGAAAAACTCCGCTTTTAGCGACTCACCGGTGTGAAGATTGCTGAGCGTTAAAACGCGCGGACGAGGTGTCGAGAGGGTGGCAAATGCTGGCGTCGGTAAGATGGCCGCTGCGCCAAGCGCAACACCACCTAACGCCAGCAGCTTGCGGCGATTAGCGTCAAATTTGTCCATGATAATCAGGTCTACAGGTCAAAGAAATCGTAATATGCTTAGCGCACGAAGGGCACCTTAACTGGCAAAACGGGGTACGTCAAGGCGCCCAACCCCAGTGAATACGCGGCTTACAGCGATATTGGCCCCGATTCACCATAACTTACGACAATCATTTTTCCCGAACTGCTTCATTTACCTGATTAATTGTTCCGCTTTTGGCAAAATTTGTGCGCCGGATCGCGCGGTGAGATCATAATTGTAAATATCTGTACGGTACTGAGTGCGCCCGTCTTCGCCCACAAACGCCGTCAGATAGTAAAGATTGACCGGAATGTTGTGGCGAATATTCACGTAGCGCGTATCCCCTTGCTTCAGGGCGTCAGAAATACGCGTATCGTTCCAGCCCGCATCCTGCAACAGCATGTTGGCCAGCTCCGAAGCTTTATTCACGCGCACGCAGCCTGAACTCAGTGCCCGGGTATCTTTCTGGAACAGATTGTGGTTCGGCGTATCGTGCAGATAGATAGCATCTGAACTCGGCATGTTGAATTTATAGCGTCCAAGCGAGTTATGTGCGCCAGGTGCTTGCTGGAAGCGGAACGGCAGGTTAGATGGCGTGATCGTCGACCAGTCGACCATATAAGGATCGATCGCCTCTTTACTGTTCCAGCCACGCATTACCGTATAGCCATGACGTTCCAGATAACCCGGATCGTTCCAGACCTTAGGCAGAATGTCCTTACGCGCCAGCGTCGGCGGTACGTTCCACGGCGGGTTAACCACCACGTTACTTAACGCGCTACTCATCATCGGCGTTTTACGATCAGGACGCCCGACAATCACGCGCGAGGCCAGCTTCTCGCTACCATCCTGATAATAGACCAGGGAATAGGCCGGGATGTTAACCATAATGCCGGTTGACAGCGTGCCCGGCAGCAGGCGCAAACGCTGAATATTGAGCGCCAGCACCCCTGCCCGCTGCGCAGGCGATACGTTAAGCCAGTCACGCGTTGACGGGCCAATGACGCCATCGGCTCCTAGCCCCTGAGCGGCCTGGAACTGTTTAACCGCGGCGACCAGTTCGCGATCATAGGCCGCGGGCTTATTACTCTGGGTAGTGGCCTTGCTCTCTTTCACGGGCGCTGACGGGCTGACCACCGCGCTTTGCGGATCGTCGCCCGGCAAGGCAATCTTCGGCCCGCCATCAAGAATACCGGAGCGTTTCAGGATCTCGCGCAGGGCAGGCACATCGCTGCTCCACTGACCCGGCCGCAGCGTTGCGGTCCCCCGCATTTGCGGCCATGGCCGCGAGTCCCCCACCAGCGCGAGGAGCGACTGGTGCAGGGTGGCATACTGCGGATGCGCCGGCGCGAGGCTGGCAATGAAGCGCGGCAGGTCGCCGTTATCCAGCGCTAATTGCCACTGGTTAATCACCGACAGGGCTGGCGTCGCCAGCTTATAGGGCTTATCGCTGTACAGCCAGCGGTTGCCGTTGACCGGAATACCCGCCACAAACTGCAGATAGCCCATCATGGCATCGGAAAGGACCACATCTCGCGCCTGACCGGTGACGGCAGGATCGGTTAACAGCTCAACCCACTTCGTAAACTGCGGCTGAAAGCCCGCAATCGCCACTTCCGCCAGCTGCTGCTGGAAGGCGCGCACGGCTTCACGGTTTTCCCACATGGGTTTCATATCGCGGGCAGCATAAAGCAGCGTGAGCTGATTGATATAGGCGGGCGTGTAGCCTGACGGCAGCCCCGTCTGGAGCTGCTGGCTGAGCGATTCGACGTCGATGCCTTCCGGCAACGGCTTAATCCCGGCCATGATGGCCGTTGCCGGAGACTGTTCCAGCGGCTGAGACAATGACGTCGGCTGCGCGCCTGTCGCTGCGGAGCTGTCAGTCGGCACAATTTCAGGCTCGTCGGCCTGGGCGGTTAACAGTGGAGCAAACATCACTGCCAGGCATAAACTCAGCGCTGACAGCTGACGACCACATTCTTTCTTTAGCAACATCCCTTGCCCCCTGTTTTCACGACATGCCCATCACGGTGGGGCTTTCTTTTATTATAGGTAGACGACAACTCTGCTGCCTTACCTTATGTAAAGAAGTTTAAAGATAACGCAGCCCTGAGCACAAGTTAAGTGAATAAAAAAAGCGGCGCTTCTGCGCCGCTCTTTGTAACAAAACGCCTCAGGACGCGTCTGCCGTGGTTTCCGGCAGTGACTCCGGCGGCTGCGGCGCAAAGCCACGCAGCCCGACAACGTGCACGTGTTCGCTGTTCTGGAACACTTTACGCACCAGTTTATAGGTGGTGCCTTTTTCAGGGCTGATGTTTTCCGGTGCCGCAATGATGAGCTGCATATCGAGACGTTCGCAAAGCTCGAACAGCGTGGCAATAGAGCGGGCATCGAGACGCGCCGCTTCATCCAGGAACAGCAGTCGGCATGGGGAGATATCTTTCCCGCGCAGACGACGTGCTTCATCTTCCCAGCTCTGCACCACCATCACCAGAATTGACATCCCGGTACCGATGGCTTCACCGGTAGAGAGCGCCCCGGATTCCGCACGCAGCCAGCCGTCTGAACCACGGTTAACCTCAACTTCCATTTCCAGGTAGTTACGGTAGTCCAGAAGCTCTTCACCGATGGTTTGCGGCGTACGCTGGCCCATATCAATCTGCGGATTCAGGCGCTGATACAGCTTCGCCAGCGCTTCGGAGAAGGTCAGACGGTTGCTGTTGAACAGATCCTGATGCTGCTCGTGCTGCTCAGAGAGCACTTCCAGCAGCGTCGCGTGGGCTTCACGGACGTTGACGTTAAGACGCACGCTGTTGACCTGACCAAACGAGACGCTCTGCAGCCCCTGGTTCAGCTGGCGGATACGGTTCTGCTCGCGCTGAATGGTTTTGCGAATGATGTTCGCCACGCTGCGGGAGCTGATCGCCAGCTTCTGCTCGCGGGAGGTCAGCTCTTCCGTCAGACGCCCCAGCTCAATTTCCATCTGTTCGATGGCTTCGACCGGATCGTCGGTACGGATGATGTCCTGACGAATACGCTCGCGCAGGTGCTGATAAACGGCCACGAAGAACTGAATTTTACGTTCTGGACGTTTCGGATCCTCTGACATGCGCAATACATCGCGCAGATGTTCGTTATCCGCCACCGCCAGACGCAGCGCACCCAGCGCCTTATCCGACATCGAACGCAGCTCATCGGCAGAGAGGTATGCCAGCTCGCGACGGTGCAGGCGACGTTCAACGTTGTTGTCTTTCACCATGCGCATCACGGCGCACCAGCCCGCTTTCGCCGTCACGACCTGCTCACGCATTTCGTGATAGTCGCGCTCCAGCTTGCGCAGGCGACGGGTCAGGTTATCCATTTCCGCTTCGCAGAAGGTGAGCGCTTTCTCCAGCTGATTACGACGCGCACGGTTATTGCTGAGCTGGCTATGCAGCTCATCACGACGAATGCGCGCACGCTCTTCCGCCCCGCTGTCGGCACGGACGCCAATGTCCTGCAGCTCTTTCTGCAGGTCGTTTAACAGTTCTTTCTTGGTGTCGAAGGAGCTTTTCAGCGAGGCCAGCACCTGGTTGTACTGATTCAGCTGCGCCGAGTGGCTGCGCATCGCTTCGCGAGCGCGGGTACGTTCTGCTTCCGCCTGCTCAAGGCGTTGACGCAGTTTTTCATTCAGGTCGCTGTTACCGCTCAGCATTTCAGCCGAATCGGAGTAGCCGAAGTGGGCCCGACGCTGCACCACTTCCGTCAGAGCAAACGCCTGCTGGCGCGCCTCGCGCTGCACCTGCTGCGACCAGGCATAATCTTCTTTTAACTGCTCGAACTGTTCCGGGTCGCTTTGCAGTACAGACACCACGGGCTCCAGCTTCGCCAGCTGGTTGCCGTGCTGCTGCACGAAACGCGCTGCTTCCTGGGCTTCATCCAGACGCTCCTGGATCTCATCCACGCGGTCGGCCAGCGTATCATCCGCCAGCAGGTTGAGGCGCGGCAGGATGCGGTTAAGGGCAGCGACGCCCTCTTTCGCCTGTTCAAACTGGACGCGGCTCTGCTGGTTGTCACTTTCATGACTGGTAATCGCGCGCTCCAGCTCGCCACGGCGGGTATTGAGCTTGCGGATTTCCGCTTCCGGGTCGGCTTCAAACGCCACGGCGAGATGGCTTCCGATAAAGCGGCTGAACGCCTGGTGCAGACGCTGGGTTTTCTGCACGTCAAACGACAGGGTCGCAAAACGTTCAGACAGCGTTTCACGCTCGGCGTGCAGGCTCTCGATGCGGCTTTCACGCGCGGCGCGGCCAAACAGCGGCAGCTCGGGGAAGCGGGAGTAGCGCCACTGGCGATCGGCGATTTTCACCACCACCGCTTTTTCCAGCTCGTCAACGCTGAAGACGCTGTCATCGAACGACTGCGGATCCCCTTCGATCAGATAGAGATCTTCCGGGCAATCCTCAAGCCCTGCCAGCTGCTCAGAAATCAGCGACAGATCCGGCACCACAATTGCGTTGCGGGATGGACCGTACAGCGCGGAGAAATACGGCGCATCGTCCAGGCCAACGTCATCGTAAATCTCAGACAGCAGTACGCCGCCAAAACGCTCGGCCAGGGTATTCAGACGCGGATCTTCTGACCCGCCCGGCTGGCTTAAGCGCTCGATTTCTTCATCCACGTCACGCTTGCGCGCGCCCACTTCGTCACGCTCAACGATGGCTTCGCGCTCGCGCTCCAGCAGCTGCTGCAGGTATTCGGTCACCTGCTGGCTGGATTCAAACTCCTCGCCACACTGTTCGCTGAGCTGGTTCAGGCTGCTTTGCGCTGCCAGCCAGACCGGCGCACGCTCAAGAAGCGTCTTCGAACGAGACTGAAGATGCTCCAGCTCCTGACGCAGCGTCATACGCTGTTCGCTGGCGTTTGATACGGTATCAGACAGGGCCGCAATACGTGCTTCCAGCTCCTGATGCAGTGCCTCAAGCTCGTCGAAATCGTATTGTTTGCCCTGGCGCTTGCAGAACTCAGCGAGCAAACGCTCGGCTTCCTGCTGCTCGCGCAGGCGCTGTTCCAGTTCGTTCAGGCGCATACGCAGCGGCTGCACCTGCTCGGCCAGATGGCGCTGGTTCACGCCGTCGCGCAGCAGTTCACGGGCTACGTCCCAGGCTTCATTACGCGCCAGCGGGCCGTTAATCGCGACCACCAGCTGATAAGCCTGCTCAAACTGGCTGTGCGCCGTTTGCGCGACGCTCATTTTCTGTTCAAGTGAGAGCAGTTTCTCGGTAGCTTCCTGCTCTTTGGCCTGGAAGGTATCCAGCCACTCGTCGGCGCTGTCCGGCGTCAGGTCTGGCAGATGGCATAGCTCTTTCGCACGCTGTAGCGCCTGCAGCGCCTGGTTGTACTGAATCGCACGCGTCTGCTGCACGTCCAGCGCCTGCTGGTAATCAGCAAGCTGGCTTTTCAGCTCGTCCACTTCCAGCTCGGCAGCTTCGGCGCGGGCTTCGTTCTCTTCCTGCATCTCGGCGGCTTCGGCCACCACTTCATTTTGCTCTTCGAGACGAATCTGCAGCTCATCGAGATCCGCTTCATAGCGCTCGATTTTCTCCTGCTGGCGCAGCGCAGTCTGCACCAGGTTCAGGTGATCGCTGGCAGCCTGGTAATCAGCTTCCAGATCGCCTTCAGCACCGTTGTGCTCGCCCAGCTCGCGCGCCATCTCGACGTGCTTGTACTGCTCGGCCACCAGCTGTTTACGGGAGGTAAACAGTTCGCGGCGGTATTCTAACGCCTGGTCGAGATGGACGCGGCGCTCGTTGGCGTGACGCATATAGTCCGCCGCCACGTAGTTGGTGGCTTCGCTGATCAGGTGTTTAAACAGGTCGCGGTCAGACTGGGTAACGCGAATCGCTTCCAGCGTCATGCGGTTTTCACGCAGCGCCGCTTCCATATCCTGGAAGGCCTTACGCACGCCGCTGTTTTCCGGCAGCAGGTAGTCGCGCAGGGAGCGGGTAATGGCGCTGGAGATACCGCCGTACAGGGAGGCTTCGATCAGACGGTAGTATTTGCTACGGTCTGATGCGGTGCGCAGACGGCGCGCCACCACGCCCAGATCGAACATCAGGGAGTGGTAATCGGTAATCGAGTTGAACTGCTTGAACTGCACGCCTTCAATAGCTTCGAGCTTGTCCTTCAGCTCCTGCAGCGTCAACACGCGCGCCTGGCGTTCGTTCAGGGTTTCCGTGAGCAGCGCGGTCGGCTGCACGGAGGTTGGCAGCCCCTGGATGGCAAACGGTTTGATATCCACTTTACGGTCGCGACCGGCGACCTGCTGCAGGCGCACGCCCACCACCACGCGCTGGTGACGCGAGTTAATGACGTCCAGCACGGAATAACAAACGCCCGCTTTCAGCTTACCGTGCAGACCTTTATCACGGGAGCCGCTTGTCGCGCCCGCTTCGGTGGTGTTACGGAAGTGAAGCAGCGTCAGATCGGGGATCAGCGCCGTAACAAACGCCGCCATGGTGGTGGATTTCCCCGCCCCGTTACCGCCGGAGAGCGTCGTGACCAGCTCATCCAGATCGAACGTTCGGGCAAAGAAGCCGTTCCAGTTAATCAGCGTCAGTGAGCGAAATTTACCGCGTTCAATCATTACTCTTCCTCCCCGCTATCCGGCAGATTCTCTTCATGCTCGTCGTTGAGCTGCAAATGGTTTTCCACCGGCATCGCTTCACCGTCGCGGATCATGCGAAGCTGCGCTTCACGCGCGTCATCGCCCGCACGCACGTCGGCGCCGAAGCGGAAGACCGATTCCGTAATGCGGAATTTGCTGCTGTCGTGGCCCATAAACCAGACCATCCCCAGACGGCGCAGACGGTTCAGGGAAGAGCGAACCTTTTCCTGTAATTTCTGACGATCGAGATCCGACCCCGTGGAGCGGTTGTTCACCAGCTTGAGCAGCTTGCTTTCATCCGCCAGCGTCAGCAGCTCGTCGTAAAGTTCCTGCTGGGTGAAGATCCCTTCATTCGCCAGACGTTCCGGGCTGAGATAGAGATAGCAAAGAATTTTGCCGACCATCATGTCCAGCTCGGAGAGAACAGAGCGCGGGATCAGGGTCGTGGAGCGCGGGCGCAGGTAGAAAAAGCCTTCCGGCGCGCGGATAAGCTCCACGTTATAGCGGGCGTAAAACTCTTCCAGGTACTCCTGGAAGTCCATCAAAAAGGCGTGATTATCCAGCTCGTCCAGGCCAATGTGACGACCGGCACGTAGCTGGCTGTCCAGCGCCGGAAATAACGGATTCGCCAGCGCCTGTGCCAGCTTAACTGGCATCACTTGTTCAATATTTGTCAATGACATGCGCCTGTACCTTGGCTCCGTAATCGTTAATTGGCTGCCACTTCGGCGGCAGTCCGGTGAAATCTGCTTGCGCGATACCCAGGCGCACCGCCTGGTCTACCACAATGCGGGCAACGTCGAAATGGCGCGCGCGAGGATATTGCGCCAGATAGTCGCGCACCACGAGTCCAAGATCCAGCGGCGCTTGTCTGGTTTTGTAGACAGCGAGCTGTTCTTCGATCATGGCCGCAAGCTGCTCGCGAATTTCGTTGAATTCTTCGTACTCCAGATCCGGCGGCAGTTCACCGGTCACCTCTTCATCGCGCAATGCCATCTCTTCGTCGCGCATATCCAGCAAACGATCGGCATTGGCATAGGTCAGCGCCCACGGCGCATCAAAGTAGGTCTGTACCGACTGACGCAGACGCTGGGCAAAGACACGATTTTTATCCATATCAATCGCGGTACGGATAAATTTATGCACGTGGCGGTCATAGCCGATCCACAGATCGATCGACTGCTGGCCCCAGCTGATAATGCGGTCGAGTTTACTCTGCAGATCGAACACCAGACGGTCAATAAAATGCAGATCGTCGTGCGCCAGGGTCGCGTCCTGGATGCGCAGCAGGTTGGCCTGCAGCTTGTCCCCTGCGGCCTCCAGCGTATCCTGCAGTTCACGCAGCGTACCAGAGGTTTCTGACAGCAAAAGTTCACAGCTGGAGATGGCCGCTCGCCAGTCTTTATTCAGCAACTGCGCGATATCGTCTTTCACCTGCTGCTGCTGTTCGTCCATCAGGCGCTGGGTGAGATCGATACTGTCGAAAATCTCGGCCACCGAGTATTTCAGCGGCGCGTAAACGTTGCGATGCCAGTGGAATTCGTCACCGTTTTCATCCGCCGCATCGGCGGCGCGCTTAAGCTCACCGGCCACGATCGAGAGCTGCATGGAAAGACGCAGCGTGGAAAATTCGCGCTGGCGAATATAGTAATCGGTGATGCCGATGCCCAGCGGCGTCAGGCGATAGATGGCGTTTCCTTCCGCCTGCTCGCTGGTAAAGCGGTTCAGCAGACGTTGACGCACCATATCGTTGATCGCGTTGTTGGCACGCACGCTAATGGTTTCGCTGGTTTGCTCAAACGCATCACTGACGTGGCGGAACGCATCCACCAGTTCACCCTCGCTCATTTCACCGTCCAGCCGCTCGCCGTTCAGCGTGGCAACCGCCAGCAGGAAAGAGAGTCTGTCTACCGGCAGCGAGATGGAGAAATCGTTTTTCCTGGCCCAGGCAACCAGTTCGGGGACTGTCTGGGAAAATTCACTCATAGGTTATCCTTGCATCTGCGGCTTGTGCGCGGTGACGTGAATATAGCGGCCAAGGCTGACAAAAGGCTCCTGGCGGCAATACCGCGTTTCTAATTCTGTTAAGGTGTCAAAACAGTCACGCTGTTTGTGTTTTTCACGCAGATAATCATGAAACACCCTGACGCCCGTCTTCCCGACGATCTGCCAGCCAATCTCTTCCAGCCAGCCGTAAACCTGCTGCGGATCGCGCGGATAGTCCGGGGAAAGCGTGCGTTTTTTCTTTTTAGGCATCCCGACCTGAACATAGTCGAAGTTTCCTGCCACCATATTGTGCATCAGGAAGCCGTTAGCATTGTAGAACATCAGCGACAGCGTGCCGCCCGGGCGCAACATCGACCACAGGGTTTGTAACACGCTTAGCGGATCGGCTACCCACTCCAGCACCGCATGAAACAATATCAGATCAACCTGGGTTTCCAAATGCTGTGCGATGTCCTGAGCGGCGCATTGTATAAAATGCATGTTGTCGCTCACACCTTTCTCTTCTGCGGCACGCGTCGCGCGGGCGACCATTTCAGCAGAAAGATCGCAAAGCGTGACGTGATGACCGAGCCCGGCCATTTTTATCGCCGTCTGCCCTTCACCGCCTCCGGCGTCCAGCACGCGCAACGTTTGGCCGCCAAAGGTAGCCAGAATGGTGTCCAGATCCTGCCAGAGGATCGTCTGACGGAGCTGCCCTTTCGTGGTGCCATAAATGTTGCGCGAAAACTTTTCCGCGATGTCATCAAAATTGCGATCCCGCATTGGGAGAGTTCCACTCGCTAACTGCAAAACCGCTATTTTGTCACACCCGCGCGGAGAATGAACCTCTCTGGTGTAATATCACGGGTAATCACCTGCTATATGGTCAAAAAAGGAACCAAAAAGGATGCTTTTTACCCTTAAGAAATACGTTGGAGGGATGATGCTTCCCCTTCCGCTGCTACTCATCATCATTGCGCTGGGGCTGGCGCTGGTGTGGTTTAGTCGCTTTCAGAAAAGTGGCAAAACGCTTATCACGTTCGGCTGGCTTGTCCTGCTGCTGCTGAGCCTGCAACCGGTGGCGGATGGCCTGTTACGTCCCATCGAAGCTAAGTACCCAACGTGGCAGGGAAACCAGAAAGTTGAATACATCGTAGTGCTGGGCGGCGGATATACATGGGATCCTGACTGGGCCCCCAGCTCGAACCTGATTAACAACAGCCTGCCGCGGCTAAACGAGGGCATTCGCCTCTGGCTGGCAAATCCGGGATCAAAAATGATCTTCACCGGCGCGGCGGCAAAAACGAACCCGGTGAGTACGGCTGAAGCGGGCGCCAGAATCGCGGAATCGCTCGGCGTCCCGCGTTCCTCGATTATCACCCTGGACAGCCCAAAGGATACCGAGGAAGAGGCCGCTGCGGTGAAGCAGGCGATTGGCGATGTTCCGTTCTTACTGGTGACCTCCGCCTCGCACCTGCCAAGAGCAATGATCTTCTTCGAGAAGCAAGGTCTGCACCCGCTTCCCGCACCGGCAAACCAGATGGCCATCAGCGCGCCGCTCAACCCATGGGAGCGGATTATTCCATCTCCGATGTGGCTGATGCATAGCGATCGCGTCGGCTACGAGACGCTCGGACGCCTGTGGCAGTGGCTGAAAGGATCGTCAGGCGAGCCAGGGCAGGAGTGACCTCGCCGCAAGATCGAAGTTGGCGCGATTGAAACGTCCGGTGTTGACCAGCTGCGCCACTTCGTCCCAGAGCAGGTAGAGCCAGCGTCGCCAGAGAAACGCCTCTGCAACGGGCGCGCGTTGAAGGTAGTGCCACAGTAACCCTTCCGCCGCCCCGCTGTCGCTGAGCCTGAACAGCTCATATTCGCGCGGCGCCCAGAGCATGATCCCCGGCCCCAACATTGCCAGAAGCTGATCGCTGCGGGAGTCCTTTAGCATGCTGCGCAGAGTAAAATTGCCGTGGATCAGCACGCAGTTGTCATTAAAACCGTCGAACAGCGCCGGCAAGCACTCGCGGGTACGAAACAGGATACGTTTGTCCTGCATGGTTAAACCGGTATTGTTGAACTGGTTAAGCGTCCCCCACAGCACTTCCACCCGCTGGCGATACCACAGCGGCCACAGGTTTTCCTGAGTGCTGTCGACCGGACCGACAAGCCCGCGGCTATCCTGACGGTGCCAGGCCAGCAGCGCCTCGACAATCTGGTCTTTCAGCTGCTCCCAGCGTTCCGGCGTGCGCGCGGGCGCTTCAACGGGCACGCCGCGCAAACGCTCAATCAGCAGTACGTCCGGACCGGGGTGTTCCTCATGCGTCATCACGCCGTACACGGTCGGCATACGGACGGTCCCCTCCCGCGCCAGCATCGACATTTTCCACGCAAGCTGCCTGGCAACGCCCGGCGAGGTGAAACTTCTGGCCATCAGCGGCATCGGGTTGCCCTGGCTGTCATACAACGACCAAAGCGCGGTATCGGCCTTTTCACTCACGCATTCGACCCGGCTTAACTTCTCACCCAGAAGATGGCTAAGTTCGGCACGCAGCTGTTCCATATGAGATTACCCCCATTAAGACTACTGCTTTTATAATGAGCGCACAGCGTGAAGATGTCACCCGGAAGAGATCAATTAGGGTAAAGAAAGGGGAATTAGCGGGGAGAGGACATCCCCCCGAAAGGAGGGATGCAGGCGGGATTAGCGCAGCTCGGCGCGGACGCGCTCAAGATCTTCCGGCGTATCAACACCCGTTCCCGGTACTTCGCGGGCAACGGCAACGTGGATTTTTTCGCCATACCAGAGGACGCGAAGCTGCTCCAGCATTTCGATATGCTCCAGCGGGCTCGGCGCCCAGGCAACATAGCGACGAATAAAGCCGGCGCGATAGCCGTAGATCCCAATATGGCGCAGGAAGGTATCACCGATGCTCTCTTTTGATACCGCAAAGCGATCGCGATCCCAGGGGATCGTGGCGCGCGAGAAATAGAGCGCGTAGCCTTCGGCATCCATGACAACCTTCACCGCATTCGGATTGAATGCCTCTTCAGCGTGGTGAATGGGCACCGCGAGCGTCGCCATACCGACCTGGCGCTGCGCCAGATTCTCCGCCACCTGACGGATAATAACCGCCGGGATCATCGGCTCGTCGCCCTGCACGTTTACGATGACCGTATCGTCACTGAAACCACACTTCTCAACCACTTCCGCCAGACGCTCGGTGCCGGACTGGTGATCGGCGCGGGTCATGCACACCTCACCGCCTGCGGCTTCAACCGCGCGGGCGACATCAGGATGGTCGGTTGCAACGATAATGCGGTCGGCACCGGACTCACGCGCCCGCTCAAGGACATGCACAATCATCGGCTTGCCGTTGATATCCACCAGAGGTTTACCCGGCAGACGCGTTGAGGCATAACGCGCAGGAATAATGACGACAAAACTCATGGTTTGCTCTCTTCTGCCACCAGGGAACGGGCTTCGTTTTCCAGCAATACCGGAATGCCGTCACGCAGCGGGAAGGCCAGACTGTCCAGCTTGCAAATCAGCTCCTGTTTGTCCTGGCTGTAGTAGAGTTTGCCGTTGCATACCGGGCAGGCAATAATTTCAAGTAAACGGTGATCCATAGTTCCTCCGTATGGGTAATCGCTAAAGCTTAACACATTCCCTTTTCAGGGAGTGCCTGTTTCCCAGCCACTTCGACAGGATGTGAATAACCCGTCAGGTACCCGGCCAAGCGTCACGTCGTGAGCTCCCTGCCAGCGCGCGAACTCGCTAATGGCGAACGTTAGCCCTATTTCCAGGCTCGCAGTGACCCTGACGCCTTCTTCCAGATAAAGCGCAATGACTTCCAGCGTGCCGGTCTTGCGGTGCATTTTGGCATCCATGCGGCCGACCAGTTGCCCCTTGTGCAGCAGCGGTAAAACAAAATAGCCGTACTGCCGCTTTGGCGCCGGGGTATAGCACTCCAGCCGGTAGCTGAAATCGAATAGCTGCTCGGCGCGCTTTCTGTCCCAGACCACCGGATCGAAAGGTGACAACACCGCGCTGTGCGTTGCCCGGAGTTTCCCCTCCAGGGCCTCAGGCAGCAGAGGGAGGAGATCCGCATGCAGCCACATTTCTCCCAGCGCTTCCACCGTGACGGGAATGACTCGCTGTTCGCGCTGCCATATCTCCAGCAGCGGCTTCAGCGCGGGCTGGCGAAGGCGGTAATAATCTGCCAGCCATTGCGCACGGAAAATACCCAGGCTGCGGGCGCTGTTTTCCAGCATGATAGCCTCGGCGGCCTCCTGAGTAAGCATGTCGCGCTCGTCGTCCCAGTGGGGCATCACGCGATGCGTCAGGTCATAAACGCGCTGAAAATTACGCCGTTCAATGACCATGACTTTGCCTGACGTGAATAACCCTTCCAGATGACGCTTGTGCGGTTTCCACTCCCACCAGCCACTTGCACCTTTGCGGGGATGTTCAAAATCAGCGGAGCGAACGGGGCCTTTTTCCTGAATATGGCTGATAAGCTGCTCTATTTCGGCCGCGTGTTCCTGCATCCACGCCTGCCGGTATTTCCAGCCCATTTTTTCCGGGGCAAGCATACGGTGGCGCACCAGGGCAAAGTCGCTGCGGGGCAGGAAGCAGGCTTCGTGCGCCCAGTACTCCATCAGTTCCCCTTTGGAGAGCGCCTCATCCAGCCACTGCGAAGGATAACTTCCCAGACGGCTAAACAGCACCAGGTAAGGGCTACGGGCCACAATATTAATGGTGTCGATTTGGAGCAGCGACATGCGCTGGACGGTAGAGAGGATATCGGCAGGCTGCGCGCGGCGGCGGGGCTTTTTGAGCAGCCCCTGCGCGGCAAGGTGTAAATGACGTGCGGCTGAAAGCGAGAGTTGCGGTAAAGACATGCGTTTTCCTGTCAGTCAAAGCGCCACCAGAACCGCGTAAGTCTCTACTGCACCAACGCAATCAGTTCCTTGAGCAAGTGTTCCGGCTGTTCGCCGCTGAGTTCAGCGTCAACCGGCAGATACCACCAGTTTTCTTTCGCAAAGGCACGGCATTTCACCGCATCTTTTTCGGTCATGATCAGCGACTGTCCGGGCACGGTCAGGGCATCCACCTGCCCTTCCACCAGCGCCTGATGGTCGGCCAGCGGAACGCGTTTTTCAAGCCGGGCGCCACACTGCTCCAGCGTCGCGAAGAAGCGCGGCGGATGGCCAATCCCCGCCATTGCCACCAGTGAAGGTAGCTCAGCAACCGACCGGCGTTCACCCGTCGCCAGGTTGACCGCCAGACCCGGCTGCAGGTTCATCGGGATTTCACCCGATTTTGCCTCTCCACCGTTCACAATCACTGCATCAACGGACTTCAGTCGCGAAGCGCGTTCGCGCATGGGGCCAGCAGGCAGCCACCAGCCGTTGCCGAAACGGCGAACCCCGTCAATAACCACAATCTCCTTATCACGCGCCAGAGCGTAATGCTGCAGGCCATCGTCAGTGATGATGATTTGTACCGCCTGTTCGGCAAGCAGTGCCTGAACGGCGTCGCTGCGCACCGGGGAGACCGCAACCGGCGCGCCGGTACGCTGGAAAATCAATACTGGCTCATCCCCCGCTTCTGCGGTCGTGGTTTCCGCCGACAGAAGCAATGGGTAATGCGCCGCTTTGCCACCATAGCCGCGCGACACCACGCCGGGGCGAATACCGCGCTTTTGCAGCTGCTCTACCAGCCAGATCACCACCGGCGTTTTGCCGTTGCCGCCCGCCGTGAGGTTACCCACCACTACAACCGGCACCGGCGCGCGCCAGGCGCGCTTGATCCCCAGACGGTAAAACAGGCGAATAGTGCCGCTCACCAGGCCATACAGCCAGGAGAGCGGCAAAAGCAGCAGCCACAGCGGGGATTCACCGGACCAGATGCGTGCAATCATTCGCCAAACTGCATTTTATGAAGCTGGGCGTAAACGCCGCGGTGTTCCAGCAGATCAGCATGGCTTCCGCGTTCAACAATGATGCCGTCCTCAACCACGACGATCTCATCCGCCTGCTCGATAGTGGACAGACGGTGCGCAATCACCAGCGAAGTACGGTTCTTCTGCAGTTCATCCAGCGCCGACTGAATCGCGCGTTCAGATTCCGTATCCAGAGCAGAGGTTGCTTCGTCCAGGATCAGAATCGGGCTATCGCGCAGCAGCGCGCGCGCAATGGCGATACGCTGGCGTTGACCGCCGGAGAGCAGTACGCCGTTTTCACCGATTATCGTATCCAGACCGTTATCCATCTTGTTGATAAAGTCCATTGCATAGGCCATACGCGCGGCGTTCTCAATCTGCTCGCGGCTGTACTCGTCAGTGCGCGCATAAGCAATGTTGTTGGCAACCGTATCGTTGAAGAGATGCACGTTCTGAGAAACCAGCGCAACCTGGTTACGCAGCGACTGCAGGGTGTACTCCCGCAGGTCGTAGCCATCCAGCAGGATCTCACCTTCGTTAATGTCGTAGAAACGGGTGATGAGGCTGGCAATGGTCGATTTACCGGAGCCGGAGCGGCCTACCAGCGCAACGGTTTTACCTGCCGGAATCGTCAGGTTGATATTGCGCAGAGCCGGCGTTTCGCGGCCTGGATAGGTGAAGGTCACGTTGCGGAACTCAACGTCGCCACGCGCACGCCCTACCTCGCGTGTACCTTCGTCTTTTTCCTGTTCGGAATCCAGAATGCTAAACAGCGTCTGGCAGGCGGCCATCCCGCGCTGGAACTGGGCGTTCACGTTCGTCAGGGATTTCAGCGGGCGCATCAGGGCGATCATAGAGGAGAAGACCACGGTGATGGTACCCGCCGTCAGTGTCTCCATTACGCTCGGGAAGCTTGCCGCATAGAGAACGAACGCCAGCGCCAGTGAGGCAATCAGCTGAATGATCGGGTCAGAGATGGAAGAGGCCGAGACCATCTTCATCCCCTGCAGACGCATTTTGTTGCTGACTTTGTCAAAGCGTTTGGTTTCGACTTCCTGACCGCCGAAGATCAACACTTCTTTATGCCCTTTCAGCATCTGCTCTGCGCTGGTCGTCACCTGCCCCATGGTGTTCTGCATATTTTTACTGATATTGCGGAAGCGCTTCGAGACGACACGGATAGCAATAGAAACTATCGGCGCCAGAACGATAAGGATGATCGACAGCTGCCAGCTGTAATAGAACATCATCGCGAACAGGCCGATGATCGACGCCCCTTCACGCACGACGGTAATCAGTGCGCTTGAGGACGAGGAGGCTACCTGCTCTGAGTCGTAGGTGATGCGGGACAGCAGCGTCCCGGTAGACTGCTTGTCAAAGAATGAGACCGGCATGCCCATCATGTGGCTGAACAGACGACGGCGCATGGTCATAACCACTTTCCCGGAAACCCAGGAGATGCAGTAGCTGGAGATATAGCTGGTGATACCACGTAAGATCATCAGCCCGATAACCACCAGAGGCATCCATAGCAACACTGAGCGATCCGTTTTACCAAAACCGTCATCCAGTAACGGTTTGAGGAGCGATAACATAAAAGTATCGCTGGCTGCGTTGAGAATTAACGCTACACCCGCCACGATCAGGCCTGCTTTAAAAGGTGCAATCATCGGCCAGAGTCGGCGGAAGGTTTGCCACGTGGAGAGATCTTTGTCGTTATGCATTCAAAAAACCAGCATTTGTTGAAATAGCCGCATATTCTACCCGTTATCTACGGGCGCGCCAAACCACTGATGATACCAACGTGGTAAAAATTGATCCCGCAAGAGCCGGATTTGCCAGCGATGGTGCGAAAACGTCACCGATATTTGCCCGGAATGGGGGGTATCGTGCCAGATATACCCCTCTTTTCGATAACGCCGGACCACTTTAACCGACGGGAACCGCCATGCGTTGTAGCGGGCCGCTGAATCCAGCGCAATCTGTCCATCCACCCGCTGTACCAGCGGCAAAGATGACGAGGTATTGCTGCCGTGATGCGGTACCTGTATGAGTGTTGACGTAAGATGTTTCCAGTAATGGCTAAGCATAGCCTGTTCTGCCTGTGCTTCAATGTCTCCCGTCAGCAGAACGCTCTGCTCGCCGTCGTCAATTTTTACCACGCAGGAGTGATTGTTCCCCTGAGCCGGATAATTTTCAGGAGGCCAGTGGACGGAGAAGGTTAACCCCTGCCATCGCCATTTTTGCCCACGAAAACAGGGAAGATGCCCCGCCAGGCGCAGCGGACTTCTTACCCATATCTCAGGCCATGCTTTTTGTAGCGATGCAAGGCCTCCCGCATGGTCGAGGTGTTCATGGCTGAGAATAACCCCCTCTGGCCGCAGGTGATGCCAGCGCAGCCACGGTATGATTAACCGCTGCGCGCTATCCCCGCCCGGCCAGGCGAGCCCGGTGTCATAGAGAATGGCTTTACCCTGCCGTTCAATGACCATTGCCAGCCCCTGCCCTACATCCAGCATATGTAGCGTCCAGGCGTCGCTTTTCGCCGTTCGCCAGAGGGGAAATGCCAGTAAGACACTTCCAGCCAGACAAACGGCAGGAACGGTTTTCCAGGCACGAAAACGCCAGCCGATGATGATAAGCCAGGGCAGTAACGTCATGTACTGCCAGCGTTGATCCACACTCTGCCAGCCGTCTGGAAGGCGCATCAGCAGCCAGAACAACCCGGCAAGCGTCTTATCGGCCGTATACCAGATGCCGCTTTCCAGCCCCGCCAGTGGCAGCAGATGGAGCAGCATGCCAAGTAAAATCAGCGGTACGCAGACAAACGTCACCAGCGGAACGGCAAAGAGATTGGCGATCAACGATGAAATGCTAAAGCCATGGAAAATCAGAACCTGTAACGGCATGAGAAGCAACAGCATGCCGACCTGAAGATAGAGAAGGTTCAGCAGCGGCCGAATACGTCGAGCCCGTTGCCAGTCAGGAAGCGGTAGCCACTGAAACCAGAAAATCAGCGCGGCGACGGCAAATGCAGACAGAAGCAGACTCTGCGATAGTATGGCTAAGGGATCGCTTACCAGGATCGCCGCGACACAGCAGATCCACACCTGCCAGGGAGACCACTGCCGGGCACCGATGCGCAGCGCCGCCAGCATGGCAAGTGCGATGACCGTGCGTAGCGCGGGCGGCTGCAGGCCGGTCAGCCAGGCGTAGAAAGCGGCAAAGCATAACCCGGCCAGCAGAGGCATTTGCCAGTGGACACGATGGCAAGGTAATAAAAACTGAAGCCCGCGCGTGAGCAACCAGACGATGGAGGCCGCCAGCGCGATATGCAGGCCCGAAATCGCCATCAGATGCAGCGTGCCGGTTTCACGCATCAGGTCTTTTATTTCTCCTGGAACATCCAGACGTTCCCCCATCCCCAGCCCGAGGATCACCGCGCCCCAGCGATAAGCAGAAAGTCGGTTTTGCAGCGACGTCAGGTATTGCGCTCGCAGACTGCAACGCCCATCGACGAGTTCTGCATGGGTAAAGCGCCCGCTCAGCGTTTGATGGCGGGCAATAGCGCTGCGCTGGGGATCATACCCTCCGTCGTTCAGTTCGCCGTGAGCCGGCCTGAGCCTGAGGGTCATTGCCCAGCGCTGACCGGCACACGCTTTCTGCGGCAAATAATGACCATAAAGCGTTACGCCCGTTGACGCCCACCAGCGTTGGCCATCAACGGTGAGTATTTTTCCCTGATGCACAGTGGCACCATCAGTGATGGAGATTTCTACCTCGGCCTGTACGGCACCTGTGGTTAAATGCTGCATCGGCCAGACGCTCTCTTGCGCAGCCAGAATGCCCCACACGCAAAAGAGCAACGTAAGCCCCACATACTTCAGCCGTATGTTTTGGCGTGCGGCCAGAGCAGCCCCGCCAGCCATCATTATCCACACGGTATAACGCGATGGCAGTTCGGGTAACCAGAGTAACGGGGCTATCGCCAGAATGGCGCAGATACCTAAAGCGGGAATTCCCATTGCTACCTCCCTGTTTCAGGGCGGCAGTATGCTAGCGGGTGGTCGGGTCGTCAGGTAAGAAGAATGCGATTTACAGCAAGCGCAGCAATGTATTTTATGCGTTACAGAAAACGAAACGGAAAATGCGGGGCACCTTCAGAAAGAAAGCGACGGGTACAAAAAAAGCACCCGCAGGTGCTTTCTTTCGAACCCAGTTTAACCGGCTGGCTAAACTCAGTTGCCGTAAATATTGGCGCGATCGCGCAGCTCTTTACCCGGCTTAAAGTGTGGAACGTACTTACCTTCCAGCTCGACTTTATCACCAGTTTTCGGGTTACGCCCGGTACGTGGAGCACGATAGTGCAGAGAAAAACTACCGAAACCGCGGATTTCAATGCGCTCGCCCTGGGCAAGAGTGGAGGCCATATGCTCCAGCATCTCTTTTACGGCATCTTCCACTGCCTTGGCAGGGATATGCGGTTGCTGACTGGCAAGTCTTTCAATCAATTCTGACTTGGTCATGATTCCTCCGGTTCCTTTCAAACCAATTAGCTGAACAGCTTATTAAACAAGGGCGGCCGTAGCCGCCCTTTGTTATTGATTACAGGACGAATCCTGCAATCTGTCAAGTCTGCTCCTCATCCTTCGCGCTGTAAATGCGTTACAGCTCAAATGATGCCGAGAACCTGATATTACTCGCCTTTAGCTGCTTTGAAAGCTTCAGCCATTGCGTTGTTAGAGAAGTTTGCATCTTCCTGTTTGTTAACAGTTGCGATTGCATCTTTCTCATCAGCTTCGTCTTTAGCACGAACAGACAGGCTGATTGCACGGTTCTTACGGTCAACACCGGTGAACTTAGCTTCAACGTCGTCGCCAACGTTCAGAACCAGAGTGGCATCTTCAACGCGGTCACGTGAAGCTTCAGAAGCGCGCAGGTAACCTTCAACGCCGTCAGCCAGTTCTACGGTTGCGCCTTTAGCGTCAACTGCAGTCACTTTACCGTTTACGATTGCGCCTTTCTTGTTCAGTGCAACCCAGTTGTTGAACGGATCTTCTGCGAGCTGTTTAACGCCCAGGGAGATACGCTCACGCTCTGCGTCAACCTGCAGAACAACTGCAGCGATTTCGTCGCCTTTTTTGTATTCACGAACTGCTTCTTCGCCTGCAACGTTCCAGGAGATGTCAGACAGGTGAACCAGGCCATCGATGCCGCCGTCCAGGCCGATGAAGATACCGAAGTCAGTGATAGACTTGATTTTACCTTCAACACGGTCGCCCTTGTTGTGGGTTTCCGCGAACTGCTGCCATGGGTTGTTTTTGCACTGTTTCAGGCCCAGGGAGATACGACGACGTTCTTCGTCGATATCCAGAACCATCACTTCCACTACATCACCAACGTTAACAACTTTGGATGGGTGGATGTTTTTGTTGGTCCAGTCCATTTCGGAAACGTGCACCAGGCCTTCAACGCCTTCTTCGATTTCAACGAAGCAGCCGTAGTCGGTCAGGTTGGTTACGCGACCAGTCAGTTTAGTACCTTCTGGGTAACGCTTAGCGATAGCTACCCATGGATCTTCGCCCAGCTGTTTCAGGCCGAGGGATACACGAGTACGCTCGCGGTCGAACTTCAGCACTTTAACAGTGATTTCGTCGCCCACGTTCACGATTTCGCTTGGGTGCTTAACGCGTTTCCACGCCATGTCGGTGATGTGCAGCAGGCCATCAACGCCGCCCAGGTCAACGAATGCGCCGTAGTCAGTGAGGTTCTTAACGATACCTTTGACTTCCATGCCTTCCTGCAGGTTTTCCAGCAGCTGATCGCGTTCTGCGCTGTTTTCGGATTCGATAACGGCACGACGGGAAACAACAACGTTGTTACGCTTCTGGTCCAGCTTGATTACTTTGAACTCAAGCTCTTTGCCTTCGAGGTGCAGGGTGTCACGGACTGGACGAACGTCTACCAGTGAACCTGGCAGGAACGCACGAATACCATTCAGCTCAACAGTGAAGCCACCTTTAACTTTGCCGTTGATAACACCGACCACAGTTTCAGCTTCTTCGTAAGCTTTCTCCAGCGTGATCCATGCTTCGTGACGTTTAGCTTTCTCACGAGACAGCAGGGTTTCGCCGAAGCCGTCTTCTACTGCGTCCAGAGCAACGTCAACTTCGTCACCAACCTGGATTTCCAGCTCGCCCTGGGCGTTTTTGAACTGCTCAGCCGGAATGGCGGACTCAGATTTCAGACCGGCGTCAACCAGTACTACGTCTTTGTCGATAGCAACAACAACACCGCGAACGATGGAACCCGGACGGGTTTCGATTTCTTTTAAGGATTCTTCAAACAGTTGAGCAAAAGATTCAGTCATGTTTAATCTTCAGGTTAATATTAACGTCCACCTGGCTCCGTGCCGGATGGGGTTGTTTCACATACCCGCCGTCAGTCCATTGCAGCGGGGGTACTGCTAAATCGGTCGCAATTACGCGAGTGCCAGTTTTTGGCGCGCATATTGTAGCGCTTTTTCAATCACTTGCTCAATAGTTAAACTGGTTGAATCCAGTACTAAAGCATCTTCTGCAGGAACAAGTGGTGCGACGGCGCGGTTACGATCGCGGTCATCGCGCTCTTTTATCTCGGATAAAAGGCGATCAAAGTTAACACTAAACCCCTTTTCCTGCAACTGAAGCATGCGGCGTTGAGCACGCTCTTCCGAAGAGGCGTCAAGGAAAATTTTTACTGGTGCATCAGGAAATACTACGGTTCCCATGTCGCGTCCGTCAGCGATCAGACCCGGGGCTTCACGAAACGCACGCTGCCGACGTAGCAGCGCCTCGCGAACGCGTGGGAAAGCGGCCACCTGAGAGGCCGCATTAGCGACTTCCTGCGTACGGATTTCGCCGCTCACGTCTTCACCTTCCAGAATCACTTCCAGGTTGCCATCGGTGGAAACAAAACGCACATCCAGATGCGCAGCCAGCGGTACCAGCGCTTCTTCAGAGGCGACATCCACATGATGATGCAGCGCAGCCAGCGCCAGCACGCGATAGATTGCTCCCGAATCTAAAAGATGCCATTGCAATGCTTCCGCCATCGCTTTGCACAGAGTACCTTTCCCTGCGCCACTCGGCCCATCAATGGTGATTACCGGGGCAATTGCCGTCATCTTTTTCTCCTTAAATAAGGCATACCGTTAACATGAACGCCGCGCATTATACGCGCCAACGTGCGCAACTGTTACCTTTGCGTGCAAATTGCGGAATGATTGAAGCAGAGTGTAGAAGAAATGAGCGGGAAAGATCGTCAGGAAGCGTAAGGAAATGCCGCATCAGGTGATGCGGCAGGTATTCATTATGCCAGGGTGCTAATGCGCGCCAGCTGTTCGAAATAGTCCGGGAAGGTTTTTGCCGTACATTTCGGATCGAGAATGGTCACAGGGGTATCGGACAGCGCCACCAGCGAGAAACACATCGCCATACGGTGATCGTTATAGGTCCCGATTTCCGCAAACTGCAGTTTTGCCGGAGGGGTAACGCGAATGTAATCTTCGCCCTCTTCTACCTCAGCGCCGACTTTACGCAGCTCTGTCGCCATTGCGAACAGGCGGTCCGTCTCTTTTACGCGCCAGTTGTAGATGTTACGCAGCGTGGTGGTGCCTTTGGCAAACAGCGCCGCCGTGGCAATGGTCATCGCCGCATCCGGGATATGGTTCATGTCCATGTCGATGGCGTTCAGCTCGCCGCGGGTACAGGAGATGAAGTCATCGCCCCAGGTGACAATAGCGCCCATTTTTTCCAGCACGTCCGCAAAACGAATATCGCCCTGCACGCTGTTGCGGCCAATGCCGGTCACTTTTACCGTACCGCCTTTAATCGCCCCCGCGGCCAGGAAGTAGGACGCGGATGACGCATCCCCTTCCACCAGGTAGTTACCCGGAGACTGATACCGCTGTGCCCCGCGCACCACGAAGCGCTGGTAAGACTGGTTTTCCACCTCAACGCCGAAGGTTTTCATCAGGTGCAGCGTGATATCAATATACGGTTTGGAGACCAGCTCACCTTTAATCGTGATAACCGTATCCTGTGGGGCCAGCGGCGCGGTCATCAGCAGTGCCGTCAGGAACTGGCTGGAGACGCTGCCGTCAACCTCGACGTGACCGCCGGTAAAGCCCCCGCGCAGACGCAGTGGCGGATAATTTTCCTGCTCCAGATAGTCAATCTGCGCGCCGCCCTGACGCAGGGCATCTACCAGATGACCTATCGGACGCTCTTTCATACGCGGCTCGCCGGTCAGCACGATGTTGTTGCTCCCCAGGCACAGGGCCGCCGCCAGCGGACGCATCGCGGTACCCGCGTTGCCCAGAAACAGCTCAAGCTCTTCACTCGCCTGCAGTGCGCCGCCGTTGCCGGTCACTTCGCAGCGGGTACGATCGTCAGAGAGTGTGTAATGAACGCCCAACGCTTTCAGCGCATTGAGCATATGGCGCACGTCATCGCTGTCCAGCAGGTTAGTGAGGACGGTGGTGCCGTTTGCCAGAGCTGCCAGCAGCAGAGCGCGGTTCGAGACACTTTTTGAACCAGGCAGATTGATGGTGCCATCTACCCGCGCGATAGGTTGTAACGTCAGGGATTCCATGAAAACTAAACTCTCAACTCAACATAATAAAAACCCCGCAGGGACGCTGCGGGGGTGAAAAACAGCAAATTAACCGTGACGACGTTCAAAGTCGATCATGAAATCCGTCAGGGCCTTAACGCCTTCCAGCGGCATCGCGTTATAGATAGAGGCACGCATGCCGCCCACCACACGGTGGCCCTTGAGCGCGTGCAGGCCTGCCGCGAAGGACTCTTCCAGGAACACTTTGTCCAGGCTGCTGTCCGCCAGCTGGAATGGCACGTTCATGCGGGAACGGTTAGCTTTCGCTACATCGTTGCGGTAGAAATCGCTCTTGTCGATCACGCCATACAGCAGTTCGGCTTTCTGCTGATTCACCTTGTCCATCTGCGCCACGCCGCCGTTTTGCTTCAGCCATTTGAAGACCAGGCCGGAGAGGTACCAGGCAAACGTTGGTGGGGTGTTGAACATGGAGTCGTTATCGTTCAGCACGGTGTAGTCGAGAATCGACGGGCAGGATTTATGCGCTTTACCCAGCAAGTCTTCACGCACGATGACGATAGTCAGGCCCGCAGGACCGATATTTTTCTGCGCGCCCGCATAGATAATGCCGTAGCGGCTGACGTCAAGTGGCGCAGACAAAATGGTGGAGGAGAAGTCGGCGGCAACCACAACATCTTTGCCAAAGTTTGGCGTCTCGTCGATGGCAATCCCGTCAATGGTTTCGTTCGGGCAGTAGTGAAGATAGGCGGCGTTATCAGAAAGCTGCCACTCGCTCATAGGCTTCACGGCGCGCAGACCGTCAACGGTCACTTTGGCATCGATAACATTCGGCGTGCAATATTTATGCGCTTCTTTAACGGCGCTTGCCGCCCAGTAACCCGCGTCAACGTAGTCAGCCGTCATTTTGTCACCGAGGATATTCAGCGGTACGCCTGCAAACTGACCGCGGCCGCCGCCGTGGCAGAACAATACTTTGTAGTTCGAGGGAATATTCAGCAGATCGCGAAAATCCTTTTCTGCCTCTTCGGCCACCTGAATAAACTCTTTACCACGGTGGCTGATTTCCATCACCGACGTACCCAGACCGTTCCAGTCACACAGCTCCTGTTGAGCCTGTTTAAGCACGTCTGCCGGTAACATTGCCGGACCTGAACTGAAATTAAAGACTTGAGCCATTTCCCCTCACCACGCTAAAAGCCATAAGTTATAACTGTGGATATCGGTTTTATCATTCAGTGACACGCGCCGCAATGTCTAAAACTTATGACCGGGGAAATGTGCCCCGCGTCACACAAAACAATCTGCCGCCTCGATACGACAAAACCGACAAAATGGCTGTCAGGTAATACGTTTGGCCCGGCTAACCTTCGTCCATTCCGGATTTGCACAGCGGGGGCATAATTGACGATCCCCTGGCTGCATCGCGACAACATGGCTACATCTTACGCAAGCATACTCGCCTGATTCAGGTACCGTTCTGAAACGCTCTATGAGCATATCCGGCAGGATACACAGTCCCGGCTTCACCTCGTCGTCAGAATAGTAATAGACGCTGATTTGGCCGTTGGTTTCCATAATCGCCAGACGCACCTGCCCCAGTTGCTCAACGCTGTTCAGGCGAAGCTCCATAAAGAACTCAAACTCGGTCATATTGGCGCTTTGCACATTTTCCCAGGCCAGTTGGCCGTCCTCGACGATAACCACCGGCTTCCCTTCGAACAGATCTTCCAGCTTTTCGCTTTTCGACATCAGCCACATGACAAGACGGTAAAGTAGCGCCAGTGAGACAAAAACGATAAATACCGGCACCATCGGCACATCGTCATAAAAGGCGACGTCTCCCGCCGCCGAGCCCAGCGTCAGAATGATCAGCACCTCAAACAGCGACATCTGCCGAACGCCGCGACGGCCGGTGATTTTAAGAAACAGGAAGACGAGTACGAAGGTATACAGGCTTCGCAGCGCCACTTCGCCCAGAAATTCAGGAGGAACTTTATCAAACGCCATCCGCTGGAGATCAAATGCTTTCATTTTTCTATGCCTTAACAGTCAGTTACTGTCACTAAGCATAGCCCAGCCATTTATTTTCGCCGGAGATAGCACCCGTCACTCAAAACCCGTATCATTGCGCGCTTTACGTACGATAAAAGTGAACGCCATGACTCAAACGTTTATCCCCGGCAAAGACGCCGCTCTGGAAGATTCCATCGCTCGCTTCCAGCAGAAACTGACCGACCTGGGCTTTAACATCGAAGAAGCCTCCTGGCTCAACCCGGTGCCTCACGTCTGGTCCGTGCACATTCGCGACAAAGACTGCGCGCTCTGCTTTACCAACGGTAAAGGCGCGACGAAAAAAGCGGCACTGGTCTCTGCGCTGGGTGAGTATTTTGAGCGTCTGTCCACCAACTATTTCTTTGCTGACTTCTGGCTGGGTGAAACCATCGCCAACGGTCCTTTCGTTCACTATCCGAACGAAAAATGGTTCCCGCTGACCGAAGACGACGAACTGCCGGAAGGGATCCTCGATCAACGCCTGCGCGCTTTCTACGATCCAGAAAACGAACTGACTGCCAGCATGCTGATCGATCTGCAATCGGGTAACGAAGATCGCGGTATCTGCGCCCTGCCGTTCACCCGTCAGTCTGACGAGCAGACCGTTTATATTCCGATGAACATCGTCGGCAACCTGTATGTGTCCAACGGCATGTCCGCCGGTAACACCCGCAACGAAGCACGCGTGCAGGGCCTGTCTGAGGTGTTCGAGCGTCACATTAAAAACCGCATCATCGCTGAATCCATCAGCCTGCCGGAGATCCCGGCGGACGTGCTGGCGCGCTACCCGGGCGTGGTGGAATCCATCGCGAAGCTGGAAGCGGAAGGTTTCCCAATCTTTGCCTACGACGGCTCGCTGGGCGGTAAATATCCGGTTATCTGCGTCGTGCTGTTTAACCCGACTAACGGCACCTGCTTTGCCTCGTTCGGCGCGCATCCTGACTTCGGTGTGGCGCTGGAGCGTACCGTGACCGAGCTGCTGCAGGGCCGTAGCCTGAAAGATCTCGACGTGTTTACCCCGCCAACGTTTGACGATGAAGAAGTGGCCGAGCATACCAACCTCGAAACCCACTTCATCGACTCCAGCGGTTTGATCTCCTGGGATATGTTCAAGCAGGACGCGGACTATCCGTTCGTGGACTGGAGCTTTGCCGGTACCACGGAAGAAGAGTTCGCCACGCTGATGGCAATCTTCAACGCCGAAGATCAGGAAGTCTACATTGCCGACTACGAACACCTGGGCGTTTACGCGTGCCGCATCATCGTGCCCGGCATGTCCGACATCTATCCGGCGGAAGATTTGTGGCTGGCTAACAACAGCATGGGCGCGCACCTGCGTGAGACCCTGCTGTCCCTGCCGGGCAGCGAGTGGGAGAAAGAAGATTATCTCAACCTGATCGCCCAGCTGGACGATGAGGGCCACGATGATTTTACCCGCGTGCGCGAACTGCTGGGTCTGGCGACCGGGAAAGACAACGGCTGGTACACCCTGCGCATCGGCGAACTGAAAGCGATGCTGGCGCTGGCGGGCGGCGATCTGGATCAGGCCCTGGCCTGGACCGAATGGACCATGGAGTTTAACCAGTCGGTCTTCTCCGCCGAGCGCACCAACTATTACCGCTGTCTGCAAACCCTGTTGCTGCTTGCACAGGAAGACGATCGCGAGCCACTGCAGTACCTGAACGCTTTCGTACGTATGTACGGTGCTGAAGCGGTTGAAGCCGCCAGCGCGGCGCTGAGCGGTGAAGAGCCGTTCTACGGTCTGCAGGCAGTTGACAGCGATTTGAAAGCCTTCCCGGCGCATCAGTCTCTGCTGAAGGCCTATGAAAAGCTGCAGAAAGCAAAAGCCGCTTACTGGTCAAAATAAGCGCACATAACATTAACAGCAGTAGGCGTATTCAATCGTCTGGGCTATATTACGGGGCAATTTCATTGCCCCGTTTTTTATTCTCTTCGGCAATGATTATTGATTGTAATAATAAAGTTAAACATGGGTAAATATAATAATATTTGCCTGGGCTTTATTGTTACTTTTTATGGTAAATACCCCATATTAATTAACTGTTTCGAAGGGGGCCGAACGAAAAAATTCAACTCTTTTCATAACTTTTAAAATTTATTTTTATACGGATAATCAAATACTTACTCCGCATTTGTTGTAAAACCATACACACTGCGGGCCTATAAGCCAGGCGAGATATGATCTATATCAATTTCTCTTCTATAATGCTTTGTTAGTATCTCGTCGCCGACTTAATAAAGAGAGAGTTAGTGTGAAAGCTGACAACCCTTTTGATCTTTTACTCCCCGCCGCGATGGCAAAAGTTGCCGAAGAAGCGGGTGTCTATAAAGCAACGAAACACCCGATGAAGACGTTCTATCTGGCGATCACCGCAGGTGTGTTCATCTCAATCGCTTTCGTCTTCTACATCACCGCCACCACCGGTACTGCCGGAATGCCTTTCGGCATAGCTAAACTGATTGGCGGCATTTGCTTCTCACTGGGCCTGATTCTCTGCGTCATCTGCGGCGCCGACCTCTTCACCTCAACGGTGCTGATTGTCGTGGCAAAGGCCAGCGGAAGAATTACCTGGGGTCAACTGGCGCGCAACTGGCTTAACGTCTACGTTGGTAACCTGATTGGCTGTCTGCTCTTTGTTCTGTTGATGTGGCTCTCTGGCGAGTATATGACCGCCAACGGCGGCTGGGGCCTTAACGTCCTGCAGACCGCCGACCACAAAATGCATCACACATTTATCGAAGCCGTTGCTCTCGGCATCCTCGCAAACCTGATGGTCTGCCTGGCGGTCTGGATGAGCTACTCGGGTCGTAGCCTGATGGATAAAGCCATGATTATGGTTCTGCCGGTTGCGATGTTTGTTGCCAGCGGCTTTGAGCACAGTATTGCGAATATGTTCATGATCCCGATGGGGATTGTTATCCGCAACTTTGCAAGCCCGGAGTTCTGGACCGCAGTTGGTTCATCCCCGGAAAGTTTCTCTCACCTGACTATTATGAATTTCATTACTGATAACCTGATCCCCGTCACTATCGGGAACATTATCGGTGGGGGTCTGTTAGTTGGGTTGACATACTGGGTCATTTACCTGCGTGGCGACGATCATCATTGATGGTTTTCTCAGGCAGTAAATAAAAAATCCACTTAAGAAGGTAGGTGTTACATGTCCGAGCTTAATGAAAAGTTAGCCACAGCCTGGGAAGGTTTTGCGAAAGGTGACTGGCAGAATGAAGTAAACGTCCGCGACTTCATTCAGAAAAACTATACCCCGTATGAAGGTGACGAATCCTTCCTGGCTGGCGCAACTGATGCGACCACCAAGCTGTGGGACAGCGTAATGGAAGGCGTTAAACTGGAAAACCGCACTCACGCGCCAGTTGATTTTGACACCTCCGTTGCTTCCACCATCACTTCTCACGATGCTGGCTACATCAACAAAGCCCTTGAGAAAATCGTTGGTCTGCAGACTGAAGCACCACTGAAACGCGCAATCATCCCGTTCGGTGGTATCAAAATGGTTGAAGGTTCCTGCAAAGCGTATAACCGCGAGCTGGACCCAATGCTGAAAAAAATCTTCACCGAATACCGCAAAACCCACAACCAGGGCGTATTCGATGTTTACACCAAAGACATTCTGAACTGCCGTAAATCTGGCGTTCTGACGGGTCTGCCAGATGCATATGGTCGTGGTCGTATCATCGGTGACTACCGTCGCGTTGCGCTGTACGGCATCGACTTCCTGATGAAAGACAAGTACGCGCAGTTTGTTTCCCTGCAGTCCGATCTGGAAAACGGCGTAAACCTGGAAGCGACTATCCGTCTGCGTGAAGAAATTGCTGAACAGCACCGCGCACTGGGTCAGATCAAAGAGATGGCTGCGAAATACGGCTGCGATATCTCTGGTCCTGCAACCAACGCTCAGGAAGCTATCCAGTGGACCTACTTCGGCTACCTGGCTGCGGTTAAGTCTCAGAACGGTGCAGCAATGTCCTTCGGTCGCGTGTCTACCTTCCTGGATGCGTACATCGAACGTGACCTGAAAGCAGGCAAAATCACCGAGCAAGACGCTCAGGAAATGATTGACCACCTGGTCATGAAACTGCGTATGGTTCGCTTCCTGCGTACCCCTGAATACGATGAACTGTTCTCTGGTGACCCAATCTGGGCAACAGAATCAATCGGTGGTATGGGCGTTGACGGCCGTACGCTGGTTACCAAAAACAGCTTCCGCTTCCTGAACACCCTGTACACCATGGGTCCTTCTCCGGAGCCGAACATCACCGTTCTGTGGTCTGAAAAACTGCCTCTGAACTTCAAGAAATTCGCCGCTAAAGTGTCCATCGACACCTCTTCTCTGCAGTACGAGAACGATGACCTGATGCGTCCGGACTTCAACAACGACGATTACGCTATCGCTTGCTGCGTAAGCCCAATGGTTGTTGGTAAACAAATGCAGTTCTTCGGTGCGCGTGCAAACCTGGCGAAAACCATGCTGTACGCTATCAACGGCGGCGTTGATGAAAAACTGAAAATGCAGGTTGGTCCTAAGTCTGAGCCAATCAAAGGTGACGTGCTGAACTATGACGAAGTCATGGAGCGCATGGACCACTTCATGGACTGGCTGGCTAAACAGTACGTCACTGCACTGAACGTTATCCACTACATGCACGACAAGTACAGCTACGAAGCCTCTCTGATGGCGCTGCACGACCGTGACGTTATCCGCACCATGGCGTGTGGTATCGCTGGTCTGTCCGTTGCTGCTGACTCCCTGTCTGCAATCAAATACGCGAAAGTTAAACCAATTCGTGACGAAGACGGCCTGGCCGTAGACTTCGAAATCGAAGGCGAATATCCGCAGTTTGGTAACAACGACGCTCGCGTTGATGACATGGCAGTTGACCTGGTAGAACGTTTCATGAAGAAAATTCAGAAACTGACTACCTACCGTAACGCTATCCCGACTCAGTCTGTTCTGACCATCACCTCTAACGTTGTGTATGGTAAGAAAACCGGTAACACCCCAGACGGTCGTCGTGCTGGCGCGCCATTCGGCCCAGGTGCTAACCCAATGCACGGTCGTGACCAGAAAGGTGCGGTTGCCTCTCTGACCTCCGTTGCTAAACTGCCGTTTGCTTACGCGAAAGATGGTATCTCTTACACCTTCTCTATCGTGCCAAACGCGCTGGGTAAAGACGACGAAGTGCGTAAAACTAACCTCGCGGGTCTGATGGATGGTTACTTCCACCACGAAGCGTCCATCGAAGGTGGTCAGCACCTGAACGTGAACGTAATGAACCGTGAAATGCTGCTCGACGCGATGGAACACCCTGAGAAATATCCTCAGCTGACCATCCGCGTATCTGGCTACGCAGTACGTTTTAACTCCCTGACTAAAGAACAGCAGCAGGACGTTATCACCCGTACTTTCACTCAGTCCATGTAAGTGGAATTGACTGAAATCACGCGTTAAAAAGCGTACAATAAAGGCTCCACGCAAGTGGGGCCTTTTTAACACCCTCGCTTCATCAGTCTCTTTTGTCCGCTATCTATACTCTATGGATAACAGCCAAAACAGACTCGACATAGCCTTTGAGCTGTGCAACTACACAGGCCCCCGGATGGGCCAAATTCGGAGATATCACCGCAATGTCAACTATTGGTCGCATTCACTCCTTTGAATCCTGTGGTACCGTCGATGGCCCGGGGATCCGCTTTATTACCTTTTTCCAGGGCTGCCTGATGCGCTGCCTGTACTGCCATAACCGTGATACCTGGGACACGCACGGCGGTAAAGAAGTCACCGTGGAAGATTTGATGAAAGAGGTGGTGACCTACCGCCACTTTATGAATGCGTCCGGCGGTGGCGTGACCGCGTCCGGCGGTGAAGCTATTCTTCAGGCTGAGTTTGTCCGCGACTGGTTCCGCGCCTGCCGTAAAGAAGGTATTCATACCTGTCTCGACACCAACGGCTTTGTGCGCCGCTACGATCCGGTTATTGATGAACTGCTCGAAGTGACCGATCTGGTGATGCTCGATCTCAAACAGATGAACGATGAGATCCACCAGAATTTGGTTGGCGTTTCTAACCACCGTACGCTGGAGTTTGCCAAATACATTGCCGACAAAGGCATCAAAACCTGGATCCGCTACGTTGTAGTTCCCGGTTGGTCAGATGACGATGATTCCGCGCACCGCCTGGGGGAATTTACCCGCGACATGGGCAATGTCGAGAAAATTGAGCTTCTGCCCTATCACGAGCTGGGTAAACACAAATGGGTGGCGATGGGCGAAGAGTACAAACTCGATGGCGTGAAGCCGCCGAAGAAAGAGACGATGGAGCGCGTGAAAGGTATTCTTGAGCAGTACGGTCACAAGGTCATGTATTAAAGAGAAGGCCCGGTGAGAACCGGGCCTTTTTATATTCTATTTAAAGACGCCGTTAATAACGGAAGTCACAATCGCCGTACTCAGCGCAATTAAGACCAGATCGTCACCCACGACGCGCCATTCATAGCCAGGGTAGGAAGGAAGCTGGCCGAGCATAGACGCTGGCACGGTTTTCTTCGCAATGCCCGGAGGAAGTGGTTTACCGCGGGCGAGGTTTTTTGCAATACCCGGAGGCAGAGACTCATAGCCCGTTAAGCCGTAATTCAGTGCCAGGTGGCGGGCATGATCGAAGCTCACGCGAGCATCAACGTCATTACCGACATCTTTGCTGTTTTTGAAGCTCTTATCCGATTTTCCAGGGTTATCCTTTCCGCTATTTTGCTTATTACCATGGTTACCGGAGTTACCAGAATTCCCGTTACCATGATTGCCGCCATTACCTTGTCCGCCACCGTTTCCGTGACCACCGCCGTTCCCGTTACCAGGATTAGCCATGACCGGAGCCGTTGCAAACGTTAAAGACAACACTACGGCAAGTGCGGTAGTGGAAAAACGACGTATAGACATGATTGTTGCCTTTTAGTGGTAGAACTCATTTGAATTATCGCCAGGCGGGAAAAACAAACAATACGTAAAAGTCTTATATGTGACAGGGATAAAAAAGCCTGTCTATAACAGGCTTTTATTTAATCAGGCGTGAGCCACAGGCGTTGGATGCTCGCCCGCTTTACGCAGCAGCATTAAGAGATAAATAAACGACACGCTGGCGATCATGATAAACAATAAATTATCGGAATAATTCTGCATCAGCATCGCGGTAAACGTCGGCCCTAATAAACTGCCGATAGTATAGCTCAGTAACAGCGCCTGATTCATTGCCACCAGCTGGTGATGTTCAACTTTCTCACAGGCCCAGGCCATCGCGACCGGATAGAGCGTAAAGCCGGCAGCCCCCAGAATAAACAGCGCGGGCGCCATCGCGGCGTTGCTGAGCATGGCGAGGCATCCCATGATCACCACGAAGACCTGAACGCGCAGCACCAGCAGACGACCAAAGCGGTCCGCCAGGCGGCCAATCGGCCACTGACCCACAATACCCGCGCTCACCATCACCGCCATCCAGAAGCCGATTCCGGAATCACTGACCCCCTGATGGTTCAGGTAGAGCGGCATCAGGCCGTAGAGCGAGCCCAGTACAATCCCTGAGATAATGCAGCCGTTAACGCCCAGACGCGCCTGACGGAGTCTCAGCATTGGCCAGACGTGGGTCGCTTCCTGATGTTCGCTGTTTTGGTTCACAATGCGCGTAAAGAGCAGCGGCAGGATCGCCGCCAGCACCATGCCAGTCACCCACGGCAGCACGCTCATCAGGTCGGTTGGCAGCTTGCTGACCATCAGTTGACCCAGCACGGTGCCGACGTAGTAAACCATCATGTAGGCCGCCAGCAGACGTCCGCGGTTGCGGGAGGTGCCGCTGCACATCAGCGCACTTTCAACCACCACCCAAATCATCGCGCAGCCGATACCGGCGATAAAGCGCCACGCCATCCAGCTCCAGAAGCCGACCATCAGGCCCAACCCGGCGCACCCGGCAGCAAAAATCAGCGAGGCCAGATAATAGCTGCGATTAAAGCCGAAGCGCTTAATCAGGCTCCCGGTTAATAACGTGCCCAGCAGGTTCCCGGTGAAAAAGGACGAGCTGACCATACCCACCTGCCAGGTCGGTAAGTTTTCATGGGCGAGCCACAACGGGACGAGCGTGTTTAACACTGCGATCGCCAGGGTCAACAGAAGCAGGCCACAGAGCAACAGGAGCACTGGCCGGGTATAGGTGGTCATGGATTAAAAACCGTGAGGAAGTTCAGATTTCGTGCGCATCATGCCACTGGCAAAAACAAAGTCAATCCACTGATTTAGCTGGCTCGCACAATATGTTCCCTGTCGATTTAAAAAACTTATCCTGCTAATGCAGCGCCTGCTATAGATATTAATTATGTGTCTGTTTTTATTTATTAATGACCGAAATTAAAACAAAACGACAGTCGAAAAATTTCATGATCGAAAAAGAAAAAGCCGGGCACTCAGGCCCGGCTTGATATAACTAAATGCAACGTTAACTGGCGATAGCCATACCAACGGTCATATGCAACTCGTAGAAAATGCCGCGACCAATCAACTCCCCTGCCAGTACCAGCACAAAGGCCAGTGACAGCAGCGGCAGCGCGGGCTGATAACCTTTAAGCTGAGGAGCGATCCAGAATACCAACGCCGCGACCAGCAGAACGATGCGCCAGGCCATCAGAGAACCGTAATCAGGAACCAGGGCGGACGCCTGCTGAATGGAGCTGTGAATAGTTGCCAGCTCAGCCCCCTGCATCAGAGCAACCATCGCACTCACCACCAGCGCCAGCAGCGAAACGGCGGGCAGAAGACGCATTGCCCACCCGTCGATACCCGCCACGCGCAGCAGCAGGTAGCCCAGCAACGGCCCGCCGATAAACATCGTCAGGAAGAAGCTCATCGGCGTCCAGACGCTGTACCAGGTTGGGACGGTATCGATGGTGTTATAGACGCGCACCATCATCCACACGAACACTACTCCCAGCACCATGGTGACGATCAGCCACAGGCTTCGCAGACCCGCAGGCAATTTCTTCATCGCGGCCAGCAGCCAGCCCAGCCCGCCGACGGCAAAGAAAATTGCCCCGCTCGCAATCTCGTTACTGAGGGACGACGCTCCTACGCGGTTCAGAGAGTTAAACGCGCGCATCGGCGAACCCAGGTGCAGCGTGGAGGCGATAAAGCCAATTCCCATCAGCACCCACAGGCCAAACATGCTCAACACCAGACGCTGCTGCTGTTCAGCGTTGAGATCGCCTTTCAACAGCGCCAGCGCGAGTACGATGAAGCCGCCCGCCACGCACTGACCAAAGACAGTGAAGATCATCAGCGGCCATTCATGCCATCCACTTCCCATCTTACACCTCCTTCGGATTTGCCAGGTAGCCGGTGGTGTCACCCGTCGGACGGCTGTTGGCGTTAGGTTTAATGACAATACTCGGCTTCGTGAAGTGCGCTGACGGCAGCGGTGCCACTGCGGCAAGCTGACCGTGTTTTTGTCGCAGCTCTTCAACAGGACCAAAGTCCAGCGCGCGGAGTGGACAGGACTCGACGCAGATGGGTTTCTTACCATCCGCTACGCGGCTGTGGCAGCCGTCGCACTTGGTCATATGCCCTTTGGCGGCGTTGTACTGCGGCGCGCCGTACGGGCACGCCATATGGCAGTAGCGGCAGCCGATGCAGACATCTTCATCCACCACCACAAAACCGTCTTCCCGCTTGTGCATCGCCCCGCTCGGGCAGACCTTGGTGCAGGCCGGATCTTCACAGTGGTTACAGGCAATCGACAGGTAATATGCAAAGACGTTCTGATGCCAGACGCCGTTATCTTCCTGCCAGTCGCCCCCGGCGTATTCGTAGATGCGGCGGAAGCTCACATCCGGAGTAAGATCTTTGTAATCTTTACAGGCCAGCTCGCAGGTTTTGCACCCGGTGCAACGGCTGGAATCAATGAAAAATCCATACTGGGTTGTCATCGGTTACTCCTTAAACCTTTTCAACCTGGACAAGGTTTGTGTGGGATGGGTTGCCCTTCGCCAGCGGCGACGGACGTTGCGTGGTCAGCACGTTAATACTGCCCGCCTGGTCGATGCGGTTGGCATCGGGGCTGTACCAGGCCCCTTCCCCCAGCGCCACCACGCCTGGCATCATGCGCGGCGTCACTTTGGCCTCAATGTGTACCTCGCCGCGACCGTTGAAGATACGCACGCGATCGCCATTGCCGATGCCGCGAGCTTTGGCATCCATCGGGTTGATCCACATCTCCTGACGGCAGGCGGCTTTCAGTACGTCGACGTTGCCGTAGGTGGAGTGCACTCGCGCTTTGTAGTGGAAACCGGTCAGCTGCAGCGGGAATTTCGCCGTCAGCGGATCGTTATAGTTTTCAAAACCAGGCGTGTAGATCGGCAGCGGATCGATAACGTCCCCTTCCGGCAGTTCCCAGGTCGACGCGATTTTTGCCAGCTCTTCGGAGTAGATCTCGATTTTGCCCGATGGCGTGGTCAGCGGATTCGCCTGCGGATCTTCACGGAACGCTTTGTACGCCACGTGGTGCCCTTCCGGATCGCGCTTTTTGTACATACCCTGCTTGCGGAAGGTATCGAAATCCGGCAGGTCAGGGATCGCTTTACGGGAAAGTTCATGCAGATGGCGCATCCACCCTTCCTGAGTACGTCCCTCGGTAAACTGCGGCTCAACGCCAAGACGTTTCGCCAGCTCAGAGGTCATCTCATAGATGGTTTTACACTCGAAGCGCGGTTTAATCGCCTGGTCGGTAAAGATCACGTAGGACATGTTGCCGCAGGAGGCGTCCAGCGCGAAATCCATCTGCTCAGAGGCGGTGCAGTCCGGCAGCAGGATATCGGCATATTTCGCCGAGGAGGTCATGTGGCAGTCAATCACCACAATCATCTCGCACTTCTTGTCATCCTGCAGGATTTCATGGGTGCGGTTGATTTCAGAGTGCTGGTTGATGAGACAGTTACCGGCATAGTTCCAGATCATCTTGATCGGCACGTCCAGCTTGTCCTTGCCGCGCACGCCATCGCGCAGGGCGGTCATTTCCGGGCCGCGTTCGATCGCATCGGTCCACATAAACATGGAGATGCTGGTCTGAACAGGGTTATCCAGCGTCGGCATACGTTCAAACGGCA
The DNA here is from genome assembly GCF_056673305.1 of Enterobacter sp. MG-EB028. Taxonomy (NCBI): domain Bacteria; kingdom Pseudomonadati; phylum Pseudomonadota; class Gammaproteobacteria; order Enterobacterales; family Enterobacteriaceae; genus Enterobacter; species Enterobacter sp. MG-EB028. The sequence goes on along the minus strand of NZ_CP195079.1, from coordinate 1,675,544 downwards.
CTTCATAAGAGCCTTCACGCGCGCCGGTGTTTCCGCCGTGAACGCCCACGTTACCCGTCAGAATAGAAAGCATTGAGATGGCACGGGTCGCGATTTCGCCGTTCGCATGACGCTGCGGTCCCCAGCCCTGGCTGATATAGGCCGGTTTGGCTGAGCCAATCTCACGCGCCAGCTGAACGATACGCGCCACCGGAATACCGGTGATGGTGGAGGCCCACTCGGGCGTTTTCGCCACGCCATCGCTGCCCTGACCGAGAATATACGCCTTGTAGTGACCGTTAGCCGGCGCGCTGGCGGGCAGGGTTTTCTCGTCATAGCCGACGCAGTATTTATCCAGGAAAGGCTGATCGACGAGGTTTTCGGTGATCATCACCCACGCCAGCGCGGAAACCAGCGCCGCATCGGTACCCGGACGGATTGGTATCCACTCGTCTTCACGTCCGGCACCGGTGTCGGTATAGCGCGGATCGATGATGATCATGCGAGCATTGGATTTTGCGCGGGCCTGTTCGAGGTAGTAGGTTACCCCGCCGCCGCTCATGCGGGTTTCGCCCGGGTTATTGCCAAACAGCACGACCAGCTTACTGTTTTCGATATCAGACGGGCTGTTGCCGTCCGCCCAGCCGCCGTAGGTATAGTTGAGACCCGCTGCAATCTGCGCGGAAGAGTAGTCGCCGTAGTGGTTGAGATAACCGCCGCAGCAGTTCATCAGGCGCGCCACCAGCGTTTTACCCGGCGGCCAGGAGCGGGTCAGCGTGCCGCCGAGCGTCCCGGTGCCGTAGTTCAGGTAGATGGATTCGTTGCCGTACTCTTTGATAAGGCGCTGCATATTGGTGACGATGATGTCGTAGGCTTCATCCCAGCTAATACGCTCGAACTTCCCTTCCCCACGCTTACCGACGCGCTTCATCGGATACTTCAGGCGGTCCGGATTATACACGCGACGACGCATGGAGCGACCGCGCAGACAGGCGCGAACCTGATGTAACCCTTCGTAGTTATCGTCCCCGGTATTGTCGGTTTCGACATATTTAATTTCACCATCCACTACATGCATACGCAGCGGACAACGGCTACCGCAGTTTACGGTACAGGCACTCCACACCACTTTTTCCGGAGCTGAGGCTGGGGACAGTGCATCTGCCGCCGACGCCAGTCGGGTGAAAGGGAGCGTGAAGGCACTACTGGCTACGGCCAGGCCGCCAATTGCCGTGGTTTTCATCAACCCACGGCGAGTGACCTCGGCAGCCATTAACGCTTCAGGCGCGTTGATTTTCATAAAGACTCACTTTGGTTGCTCACAAAGAAATGAGAGGCGGCATAGACCGCTATATAGTTTTATTTATAACGAATTTCTTCGTTATCAGCTTTTTATGCTGACTTTCATTCGGAGGAGTATTACTACTTTAGAGGGAGAGGTTATTGCTTCGTATCAAATCAAAGGCATAAAAAAAGCGCCCTGAGGCGCTTTTTTGTTTTAAGACAAATTATCAGCCGATGTACTGCTGGCCTTTCATGTATGGACGCAGCACTTCAGGGATCTCGATGCGGCCATCTGCCTGCTGGTAGTTTTCCAGTACGGCAACCAGCGTACGGCCAACGGCCAGACCAGAGCCGTTCAGGGTATGCACCAGACGGGTTTTCTTGTCAGACTTGCTGCGGCAGCGTGCCTGCATGCGGCGCGCCTGGAAATCCCAGACGTTAGAGCAGGAGGAGATCTCACGGTAGGTATTCTGCGCAGGTACCCAGACTTCCAGGTCGAAGGTTTTGCAGGCACCAAAGCCCATGTCACCAGTGCACAGCGCCATACGACGGTACGGCAGCCCCAGCAGCTCCAGCACTTTTTCCGCGTGGCCGGTCATCTCTTCCAGCGCGTCCATGGACTCTTCCGGACGAACGATCTGCACCATCTCAACTTTGTCGAACTGGTGCATACGGATCAGACCGCGCGTGTCACGACCGTAAGAGCCCGCTTCAGAACGGAAGCACGGAGAATGTGCTGTCAGCTTAATTGGCAGGTCATCTTCGTCGATGATCTCATCACGTACGAGGTTGGTCAGCGGTACTTCCGCGGTTGGGATCAGCGCGTAGTTGCTGCTGTCTGCCTCTTCGTCCAGCGGGCGGGTATGGAACAGATCGCCGGCAAATTTCGGCAGCTGGCCCGTGCCGTACAGCGTATCGTGGTTAACCAGATACGGAACGTAGGTTTCGCTGTAGCCATGCTGTTCGGTGTGCAGATCCAGCATGAACTGCGCCAGCGCGCGGTGCAGATGGGCAATCTGGCCTTTCATCACCACGAAGCGAGAACCGGTCAGCTTAACCGCTGCTGCAAAGTCCAGGCCCGCGTGCATTTCGCCCAGCGTCACGTGATCGCGCACCTCGAAGTCGAACTCGCGAGGCGTGCCCCAGCGTTTCACTTCAACGTTGTCGTTCTCGTCTTTGCCGACAGGCACGCTGTCATCAGGAATGTTCGGGATCGCCAGGGCGATATCACGAATTTCGGCCTGAAGAACGTCCAGCTCCGCTTTCGCCTGATCCAGCTCTTCACCCAGTTTGTTCACTTCCAGGCGTAATGGCTCAATATCTTCCCCGCGCGCTTTCGCCTGGCCAATGGATTTCGATCGAGAGTTACGCTCTGCCTGCAGATTTTCAGTTTGTACCTGCAGAACTTTACGACGCTCTTCAAGAGCGCGCAGCTTATCTACATCCAGCTTAAAGCCCCGGCGTGCCAGTTTTTCAGCGACTGCGTCTGGCTCATTACGCAGCAGATTGGGATCGAGCATGCTTATCCTGTGCTTATCGAATTAAAATAGGAAAATGTGACCACAGCCTGCAGCCACAGGGATACTACGCCAACATTACCGCAACGATAGCGCTAACGGTAGCGTTTTATGGGGCTATTTTGATCCTGTCCGGCAAGCCAGGCGAGCTTTTCGCCAATCTTGCCCTCAAGACCTCTGTTTGTGGGGTGATAATAGCGGGTTTGTGCCATTTCCTGCGGGAAATATTCCTCGCCAGCGGCGTAGGCGTTGGGTTCATCATGGGCGTAGCGATACTCCTGCCCGTAACCCATCTCTTTCATCAGTTTGGTTGGCGCATTGCGCAGGTGGACCGGTACATCGTAGTCAGGACGTTCGCGCGCATCCGACATCGCGGCTTTAAATGCGGTATAGACGGCGTTGCTTTTCGGTGCACAGGCCAGATAGACAATCGCCTGGGCAATGGCACGCTCGCCTTCCGCCGGGCCTACGCGGGTAAAGCAGTCCCAGGCCGAGATCGCAACCTGCATGGCGCGCGGGTCGGCATTGCCAACATCTTCTGACGCAATTGCCAGGCAGCGGCGCGCAACATATAGCGGATCGCCACCCGCGGTGATGATACGCGCGTACCAGTACAGCGCTGCATCCGGAGCGCTGCCGCGCACGGACTTATGCAGCGCCGAAATCAGGTCGTAGAAACGGTCGCCTTTATTATCGAAACGCGCGCTGCGCTCCCCGGCAATTTCGGTCAGCAGCTCCTGCTTCAGCACCCGCTTCCCGGCATCATCCACTTCGGCCATATCGGCCATCATTTCCAGCGTGTTTAGCGCCCGACGCGCATCGCCGTTGACCAGCTCCGCAATCGCACGTCGCGTGTCGTCAGGCAGCACGATATCCTGCCCGCCGTAGCCCCGCGCCTTATCCTCCATCGCCTGCGTGAGGACCTTTTCGATATCCTCGGTGGTCAGGGATTTAAGCAAATAAACGCGCGCGCGGGACAGCAGCGCCGAGTTCAGTTCAAACGATGGATTTTCGGTGGTCGCCCCGATGAAGAAGATTGTGCCGTCTTCAATATGCGGCAGGAAGGCATCCTGCTGGCTCTTGTTGAAGCGGTGGACTTCGTCGACAAAGAGAATAGTGCGGCGTCCGGCATTGCGGTTCTGCCGCGCTCGCTCGATCGCCTCGCGGATCTCCTTCACCCCCGACGTCACCGCAGAGATACGCTCAACGTCCGCGTTAGCATACCGGGCGATCACTTCTGCAAGCGTGGTTTTGCCGGTGCCCGGAGGTCCCCAGAGGATCATCGAGTGTAAATGCCCGGCCTCAATGGCGCGCGGCAAGGGTTTCCCCGCAGCCAGCAGATGCTGCTGACCAATATACTGCGCTAAATTTTCTGGCCGCATACGGGCGGCCAGAGGTTGAAACGCGTTATCTGAAAAATCGAGCGACAGATTGCCCACTCATGCCTCTTACTTATTGCGTTGGTCGTCCACCGTTACGCCCTGCGGCGGGGTAAAGGTGAATTTCGATGCGTCAACAGCGCCGTTCTGCTGAGATTTAAGCTGGTAGCTGCTGCGCTGATCGTCTTGCTCAACCGCGCCGAACTGGTTAATGGTACCGTTGGTGCTTACGTTGATGGTGAACTGCTTCAGGTTGCCGTTACTGCCTTTCGGCGTCAGGACAAATTCGTCACCCTTCTGTTTAATATTGTACTGCTGCCAGTCGCTGGCCTGGTTGCGGGCAATCAGCATAAACGGCGTGTTGCTGGTCGCGTCCTTCAGCCAGGTCGCCGTGGCCTGCTCAACGAACGGGTTGAAGAACCACAGGGTTTTACCATCTGACACCAAAATACTTTCATCAGGCTGGGTCATATGCCAGTTAAACAGATTAGGGCGTTTCACCCACAAATCCCCCTGTCCTTCCTGCACCGCGTTGCCGCTGCCGTCTGTCACTTTTTGCGTGAAGCTGGCGTGGAAGCTGCTGACTTTGTCCAGTCGGCTTTTAAGGTCGCTGGCTGCATCAGCCCAGACGCTGCTGGCAACAAAACTGGTGAGTAATGCACAGGCGATGGCGATTTTTTTCATTGTTATTCCTTAAAATACGTCTTCCCGAAATGGGGGTTCCGTCATCTATTCTGGACCTGCCCGCAGGCAGGCGACAGAAGAAAATGCTTAATTTTTGCTGATTTACCCTTCTTTGCAAATGTTGAGGGTTAATCAAACGGCGGCGGAGCCAGCACCTCACGGTTACCGTTGTGCCCCTGCTCGCTCACGATGCCCTGCGCTTCCATCTGCTCGATGATACGTGCCGCGCGGTTATAGCCGATGCGGAACTGACGCTGCACGCCAGAGATGGAGGCTTTACGTTTTTCAGTGACGAAGTTAACCGCCTGATCGAATAACGGATCCAGCTCTTCACCGCCGTCAAAGCCACCGCCGCCACCTTCGCTTTCGCTGTCGGAGGTAATACCGTCAACGTACTGCGGACGTCCGCGCGCTTTCCAGTCCTGCACCACCGCGTGTACTTCCTGGTCGCGAACGAACGCACCGTGTACGCGCACCGGTGAGGTGGAGTTCGGGCCGGAGTACAGCATGTCCCCCATTCCCAGCAGAGACTCAGCGCCGCCCTGGTCGAGAATGGTACGGGAGTCAATTTTGCTCGAAACGGTAAACGCGATACGAGTCGGTATGTTCGCCTTAATCAGGCCGGTGATAACATCCACGGACGGACGCTGGGTCGCCAGCACCAGGTGAATACCTGCCGCACGCGCTTTCTGTGCCAGACGCGCGATCAGCTCTTCCACTTTCTTACCGACGGTCATCATCAGGTCGGCGAATTCATCCACCAGCACGACGATATAAGGCAGTTTCTCCAGCACCGGATGCTGTGCATCCATACTGTCACCCGGTTTCCAGTAAGGATCCGGGATTGGACGGCCCATGCGCGCCGCCTCGGCGATTTTCTCGTTATAGCCGGCCAGGTTACGCACGCCCAGCGCAGACATCAGCTTGTAGCGGCGCTCCATCTCGTTGACGCTCCAGCGCAGGGCGTTGGCGGCGTCTTTCATGTCGGTGACCACTTCCGTCAGCAGATGCGGAATGCCTTCGTAGACCGACAGTTCGAGCATTTTCGGGTCGATCATGATGAAACGCACATCTTCCGGCTGCGCTTTGTAGAGCATGCTGAGGATCATGGCGTTCACACCGACGGACTTACCGGAACCGGTGGTACCCGCTACCAGCAGGTGAGGCATTTTCGCGAGGTCAGCCACCACCGGGTCGCCGGCGATATCTTTACCCAACACTACGGTCAGCGGGGATGGGTTATCGCGGAACTTGGTGTTATCCAGCACTTCGCGCAGGTAAACGGTCTGACGTTTCTTATTCGGCAGCTCAAGGCCAACGTACGGTTTACCCGGAATCACTTCCACCACACGTACCGCAACGGTCGACAGAGAACGCGCCAGATCGCGGGACAGGTTAGAAATGCGCGCGGCTTTGACGCCCGGCGCCAGGTTAAGTTCGAAACGGGTAATAACCGGGCCCGGTGAGTAATTCACCACGTCCGCCTTGATGCGGAAGTCTGCCAGACGGGCTTCCACCAGACGGGCCATCTGCTCCAGAGCAAACGTATCAACCGGCTCGACTTCAGCCGGCGGCGGCGTCAGCAGATCCAGCGACGGCAGCGGCGTGCTCGGACGCTGCAGCGGACGGCTGTCACCGTTACGCATCAGCAGCGGGTGAATCAGGCTCTCCTGAGGCTGTGGCGCTGGCTGCTGGAACTGCGGCGGCTGTTGTTGCGGCTGCTGCGGTTGCGCATACGGCTGCTGAACAGGTTGCTGCGGCTGCGCGTATGTCTGTGCCTGCGGCGCCGGCTGCTGGCGCACAGGCTCTGCTTCAGGCATCACGCTCGGGGTGAACAGAGGCTCGCTCGGACCATCATCCACCAGATCTTTCATTGGTGAGAACTCGAAATCCGATAATGAGAACGGGTTCGCGCCAGCAGGCTGTTCACCGGAGTAACGTTGCTGCTGGGTTGCCGCAAACTGACGCGCTAATTCGGCTTCAGCCGCGTCATCTTCGTCTTCCAGCATCGGTTCATCGTGCTGATAGGCTTCACCGTAGCGCTGATTCTGCTGCGCGGCGAACTGGCGGGCCAGTTCGTCCTGCTGCATTTCATCGGCATCATCTTCATAGTCCGTCTCACGCGCTTTTTCTTCGGCCATCCGCTGGGAAGGCAGCTTGATACCATAGGAGGCAAGCTCACGTCGGGTTGGAACGCGGACGCGGTTAGGGCGAGGCAGTTGGGGACCAATTCCCTCTTTCACCTGCGGACGCGGCGCACCGCCCGTTGCCAGGCTAAATACCGGTGCTGCCGCCGCTGAGGCCGCAGAAGCCTGCTTCACGCTTTCCGCTACGGGGGCAACAGCAGGCGTCGGGTCGACCGGCGGAACCGAAACTGAAGGTGCCTTTGTAACCGGCTCCTGCACCGGTTCAGGCACAGGCTGATACCATGCCGCCAGCTGTTCGCGTTCACGAGCCCGGCGTTCTTCAACTTCTTCAAAATAGTACATTGGCGGACGAGACGGTTTCACCTCTTCCACCACCTCAGGTTCAGGCTGAGGCTCCACATAAGGCTGCGTGGGTTCAACCGGTTCAGGGGCATGCGCCTGATAAGGCTGGGCCGCAGGCTGCTCATAGTGCTGCGGTTCATACTCAGGTTGCGGCGGCTGATAAGGCTGCTGCCACTGCTCCTGCTGCACAGGGACATAGCTCTCTGGTTCAGGCGCGATAACGGGCTCCGGCGTGTGGACACCCGGTGCGGTCTGCCAGGCAACCTGAGGCTGCTGGATAACGGATTCCGGTGGTGGAACCGGCGCGGATGGCATCACGGCTTCGACAGGGGCGGCATACGCCTGTGCTGCGGTCGTTGCTGCTGCGGCTGCGGCAACCGGCGCGGTAACGGTATGCCCGTTAAGCAGCGGATCGTATTCATCGAAATCACCCGGCATCGCACGGTTGCCGGAGAAAAGCACATCATCTGGATCTACTGCGCTACCCGCTGCGCGGTACTCAACCTGCTCATCTTCATCCATACGCTTACCGGAGAAGAGCGCCGCATCGGTTTTGCGTCCAAGCGGGTTAGCAAATTTTTCAGCAACGCGCTGGCGACGCGCCAGGGCACCGCGCAGAATACGAGCACGACGAGATTCACGACGCTGCACCGGAACATCGTCTTCCTCTTCGTACTCATCTTCATATTCTTCTTCATCGACCCACGTGTCGTCGCGGCGGGTACGGTTGCTGGCGAAGGTCAGGATCGTAAGAATAAAGCTGCCGATCTTCTCGGCAATGCTCACCCATGACCAGCCGGTAAACAGCGTCAGCCCTGCCGCCCAGATGCAGAGCAGCGCCAGCGTGCCGCCGCTACTGTGAAGCATCGGCTGTAGCGCAGAGCTCAGCAGGCTGCCAATTACCCCGCCGGAGGCGAAGTACCAGATATCATCGGCGTTAATCGCCGCCAGCCCGCAGGAGGTGAGGATCAGCGCCAGCGCGCCAATCAGGCGCAGGGAAACCGCGAAATAATCGATGTAATCATCGTTCTGACGATGACGCCATGCAAACCAGCATCCGCCAATAATAATGACGGGAATGGTGTAGGCCATTACACCGAAAATGAAAAAGAGCGTGTCCGCAAGCCAGGCTCCGGGTACGCCGCCTAAATTATGGATAGGCTCATGCCACGCGGTTTGCGACCAGCTGGGATCGGAAGGGTTGAAACTGAGTAAGGCTGCCATCAGCCAGACGGCAAAAAGGGCAATAACGATCAGCAAAGCCTCGAGAAGACGACGTCCGCTGCTTAGCTTCGATAGTGTGACTTCTTTGTCTTCAGTGTATTCCTGGCTCAAGAAAGGCTCTCCAGGTATCAGGCATATCCTGCCTGTTTGCTAAAACGGACAACAGCGCCGGGGCTCCCCGGCACTGTTGCTGTATGGATTAACAGGAGTGTAATCAAACTACGCTGATTTTGCACCTGTTCCGTGTTAGCGCGTCTTAATAACCAGACGATTGCTCTGTTTGACCTCTTCCATTACCACATAGGTACGGGTGTCGTTCACGCCTGGCAGACGCAGCAGGGTTTCCCCCAGCAGCTTACGATAGGCGGACATATCAGGCACACGGGTTTTCAACAGGTAGTCGAAATCACCGGACACCAGATGACATTCTTGAATTTCTTCAAGTTTTTGTACAGCGGCGTTAAATTGCTCAAACACATCCGGCGCACCACGATTCAGAGTAATCTCAACAAATACCAGAAGTGAGGCATCCAGATAATGCGGGTTCAGCAGAGCCGTATAGCCCTGAATAAAACCCTGTCTTTCCAGTCGGCGCACACGCTCAAGGCACGGCGTCGGGGAAAGTCCCACACGTTTTGAAAGCTCGACGTTGGAAATACGCCCATCCTTTTGCAATTCATTAAGAATGTTACGATCGATACGGTCGAGATCTTTGCCAGGGCGCTTCTTGCTATCTACCATTATTATTGTCTCTCTGTATTCCTTCCCTACTCCTGCCTGGACCCTGTGCACATCACTGTTCAGAGCCTGTACCCGTTAGTCATCACATCGCCTGGTTATGTATTAGACGCGATGCGGATTCGGGTTCTGTTGGTAAGAAGACCGCTGCCCGAAGGCTGTCACCGACATCACGTATGGCGTCTGTCCACGCCATGCGTAGATTTCACTGACACGGTAAAAATGGCATTTACGTGCATGCCTATGCGGCATACGGTTAACGCGGTTTTTTTTCTTCCTTGAATGTTTTCGCAAATGCGCAGGGGATTGTCAAAGCAAAACATCGTTTTTTAGTACAAGATGCCGGATATTCATTACGGGGGGGTATTAATCCTCATTTTACTGCCTTATAAACGAGCGGTTTTAAGTAGAAAACGTGATGTAACGGCGCAAGATTCATCGGGCGCAGCTATTGCATATATCGAAAGCAAAATCCCAGCGCTCTTTTTTTACGGCAACAAATTCCCTACAATCCAGCCCATTGCCTGCCAACAACAATGGGGATCTCATGGGCACGACCAAACACAGTAAGTTGCTAATCCTTGGTTCTGGACCTGCGGGATATACCGCGGCGGTCTATGCTGCACGCGCAAACCTGCAGCCGGTACTGATCACTGGCATGGAAAAAGGCGGTCAGTTGACCACCACCACGGAAGTGGAAAACTGGCCGGGCGACCCGAACGACCTGACCGGGCCGCTGCTGATGGAACGCATGCACGAGCATGCTGCTAAGTTCGAAACCGAAATCCTGTTCGACCACATCAACAAGGTTGACCTGCAGAACCGTCCGTTCCGCCTGACGGGCGACAGCGGCGAATACACCTGCGACGCGCTGATCGTCGCTACCGGGGCCTCTGCCCGCTACCTCGGCCTGCCGTCTGAAGAAGCGTTCAAAGGCCGCGGCGTCTCTGCCTGCGCCACCTGCGACGGTTTCTTCTATCGTAACCAGAAAGTCGCGGTTATCGGCGGCGGCAACACCGCGGTGGAAGAAGCGCTTTACCTGGCGAACATTGCCTCTGAAGTGCATCTGATCCACCGTCGTGACACCTTCCGCGCCGAGAAGATCCTGATTAAGCGCCTGATGGATAAAGTGGCGAGCGGCAACATCGTGCTGCACACCAACCGTACCCTGGAAGAAGTCACGGGCGATCAGATGGGCGTTGCGGGTCTGCGCATTCGTGATACCCAGAACACCGATAACGTCGAAACGCTGGAGGTGGCGGGTCTGTTTGTGGCTATCGGCCACAGCCCGAATACCGCGATCTTCGAAGGCCAGCTGGAGCTGGAAAACGGGTACATCAAAGTGCAGTCCGGCAGCCACGGTAACGCGACCCAGACAAGCATCCCGGGCGTGTTCGCTGCCGGTGACGTAATGGACCATATTTACCGTCAGGCGATCACCTCTGCGGGCACCGGCTGTATGGCCGCGCTGGACGCTGAACGCTATCTCGATGGACTGGCTGAACAAGGTAAATAATCTTTACAAGTCAGTAACAAACGTAAATAAAGGCGGCCACAGGTCGCCTTTATTTTTGCTCGCGTGTAACATGCAGATGTCTAATTTCTTATAACGTCACCTGCAAAATACGCAATGGAAAAAACCCGTCAACAAGAGTTAACACGCTGGCTGAAACAGCAAAGCGTTATTTCCCGCCGCTGGCTTACGATCTCCCGTCTTTTGGGGTTCGTTAGCGGTCTGTTGATTGTTGCCCAGGCATGGCTGCTGGCCCGCATTCTTAATCACATGATCATGGAGAACATTCCCCGCGAAGCGCTCCTGCTGCCCTTTATTGTTCTGATCCTGGTTTTTGTCCTGCGCGCCTGGGTGGTGTGGCTGCGTGAGCGCGTCGGCTTCCACGCCGGACAGCATATCCGCTACGAGATCCGCCGTCAGGTGCTGGATCGCCTTCAGGAAGCCGGGCCCGCGTGGATCCAGGGTAAACCGGCCGGAAGCTGGGCGACGCTGATCCTTGAGCAGATTGACGATATGCACGATTACTACGCGCGCTATCTTCCGCAGATGGCGCTGGCGGTTTTTGTTCCGCTGCTGATTGTTATCGCCATTTTCCCCGTCAACTGGGTGGCGGCAGTGATCCTGCTGGGCACCGCCCCGCTGATCCCGCTGTTTATGGCGATGGTCGGCATGGGTGCGGCTGATGCCAACCGCCGCAACTTCCTGGCATTGGGCAGGCTGAGCGGACATTTCCTCGATCGCCTGCGCGGGATGGAAACCCTGCGTATTTTTGGTCGCGGTGAAGCGGAAACCGAGAATATTCGCCTGGCATCACAGGACTTCCGCCAGCGCACGATGGAGGTGTTACGCCTGGCGTTCCTGTCTTCCGGCGTGCTGGAATTCTTTACCTCGCTGTCGATTGCGCTGGTGGCGGTTTACTTCGGCTTCTCCTATCTTGGCGCGCTGGATTTCGGCCACTACGGCACTGCGGTGACCCTCTCAGCCGGTTTCCTTGCGTTGATCCTGGCTCCGGAGTTTTTCCAGCCGCTTCGCGACCTGGGGACCTTCTATCATGCCAAAGCGCAGGCCGTTGGCGCGGCCGACAGTCTGAAAACCTTCCTGGAGACGCCGCTGGCGCACCCGGAGCGCGGTGACGTGACGCTGAATGCTAAAGACCCCGTGACCATTGAAGCGCAGGACTTTTCCATTCTGTCACCTGAAGGCAAAGTGCTCGCGGGTCCGCTGAACTTTACCCTGCCAGCCGGAAAACGCGTGGTGCTGGTCGGCACCAGCGGTTCAGGGAAAAGTTCTCTGCTGAATGCGCTATCCGGTTTTATGGCCTACACCGGTTCGCTGCGGATAAACAAAGCTGAACTGCGTAATCTCGATCCCGACGCCTGGCGCAAGCAGCTCAGTTGGGTCGGACAAAACCCGCAGCTTCCTGCCTCCACGCTGCGCGAAAACGTGCTCCTGGCGCGCCCGGATGCCCGTGAAGATGAACTACAGTCCGTTCTCGACCGCGCCTGGGTCAGCGAGTTTCTGCCGCTGCTCCCGCAAGGAGTTGATACCGTGGTCGGCGACCAGTCCTCCGGGCTGTCAGTCGGACAGGCGCAGCGTGTGGCCGTTGCCCGCGCGCTGCTTAACCCGTGCCAACTGATGCTGCTGGATGAGCCCGCTGCCAGCCTGGATGCCCACAGCGAACAGCGCGTCATGGCGGCCCTGAACGCCGCATCCCGGCAGCAAACCACCCTGATGGTCACCCATCAACTGGAAGGCATTACCGACTGGGACCAGATCTGGGTCATGGAGAACGGCCGAATTGTTGAGCAAGGCGATTACGCCGCTCTCGTTGCCGCGCAGGGGCCGTTCGCCGCCCTGCTGGCGAACCGTCAGGAGGACATCTGATGCGTGCTCTGCTGCCTTATCTTGCGCTCTATAAACGCCACAAATGGATGCTGACGCTGGGGATCGTGCTGGCGATTGTGACGCTGCTCGCCAGCATCGGCCTGCTCACGCTTTCAGGCTGGTTCCTGTCGGCCTCCGCCGTCGCAGGGTTCGCCGGATTATACAGCTTCAACTATATGCTGCCGGCGGCAGGCGTGCGGGGTACCGCCATTACCCGAACTGCCGGACGCTATTTCGAGCGGCTGGTCAGCCACGACGCGACGTTCCGTGTTCTGCAGCACCTGCGCATTTACACCTTCAGCAAACTGCTGCCCCTCTCCCCTTCCGGGCTGGCGCGTTTTCGTCAGGGTGAGTTACTTAACCGTGTCGTTGCGGATGTCGACACACTGGACCACCTTTACCTGCGGGTGATCTCCCCGATAGTGGGCGCGTTTGTGGTGATTGTAGTGGTCACGCTGGGGCTGTCCGTTATGGATGTTCCCGTTGCGCTGACGCTGGGTGGAATTATGCTGCTGACGCTCCTTATTCTGCCGCCGCTGTTTTATCGCGCCGGGAAATCCACCGGGGAAAACCTGACGCGTCTGCGCGGGGATTATCGCCAGCAGCTGACCTCCTGGCTTCAGGGGCAGGCAGAGCTGACTATTTTTGGTGCCAGCAAGCGCTACCGCGCCCGACTGGAAAATACGGAGCTGAACTGGCATGACGCCCAGCGCCGTCAATCTGAACTGACGGCCTTCTCGCAGGCGCTGATGGTGTTAATCGGCGGCGTGGCGGTGATCGCCATGCTGTGGCTGGCTTCCGGCGGGATTGGCGGTAATACCCAGCCAGGCCCTCTAATTGCGCTCTTCGTTTTCTGCGCGCTGGCCGCTTTTGAGGCACTGGCCCCGGTGACGGGCGCCTTCCAGCATCTTGGACAGGTGATCGCCTCTGCCCTGCGCATCACCCAGATTGCCGAGCAGGAGCCTGAAGTCAGGTTCAGCGCAGCACAAACCGCCGTGCCTGAGCAGGTGGCGCTGAAGCTTGATAACGTGGCCTTCGCCTATGACAAGCAGGCCCAGAACGCGCTGGACGGTATCAACCTTTCTGTTAATGCAGGGCAGCGGATGGCGATCCTCGGCCGTACCGGCTGCGGTAAGTCGACGCTGCTGCAGCTGCTGACGCGGGCCTGGGATCCGCAGCGCGGTCAGATTCGTTTTAATAATACGCTGCTGACCGATTTCAGCGAGCAGGCCCTGCGCAAGACCGTGAGCGTCGTTCCACAGCGCGTGCATCTGTTTAGCGCCACCCTGCGCGATAACCTGCTGCTGGCCGCGCCAGAGGCTTCGGACGATGATCTTCGCGCCGTACTGGAGCAGGTCGGACTGCAAAAGCTGCTTGAGGACGAAGGTCTCAACAGTTGGCTGGGCGAAGGCGGTCGTCAGCTTTCCGGCGGAGAGCTACGCCGTCTGGCCATTGCGCGCGCGCTGCTGCATGATGCGCCGCTGATGCTGCTCGACGAACCGACAGAAGGGCTTGATGCGACAACCGAGAGTCAAATCCTTGATTTGCTGGCGAACGTGATGGCAGGAAAAACCGTCCTGATGGTGACGCACCGCCTGCGCGGGCTGGCAAGTTTTGATCGGATAATTGTGATGGACAACGGGCACATTATTGAGCAAGGTAGTCACGCAGAGCTGTTGGCGAAACAGGGTCGCTACTATCAGTTCAAACAGCGTCTGTAGACTATATTTGTAGCGTCCTCACTCGCGTAATGGAGTTTTGCTGTCATGCGCCTGGTCCAGCTTTCTCGTCATAACATCGCGTTCCCTTCGCCGGAGGGAGCGCTGCGTGAGCCCAACGGGCTGCTGGCCCTTGGCGGTGACCTTAGCCCTGCGCGGCTATTAATGGCGTACCAGCGCGGCATTTTCCCGTGGTTTTCTCCGGGCGACCCGATTTTATGGTGGTCTCCCGACCCGCGCGCCGTGCTGTGGCCAGCGCAGTTTCACGTAAGCCGCAGCATGAAGCGATTCCATGCAAAATCCCCGTACCGCGTAACGCTGAATCACGCCTTTGGACAGGTGATCGAAGGCTGTGCCGAAGATCGCCATGAAGGGACGTGGATCACCCGCGATATCGTCAACGCCTATCATCAGCTCCATGAGCTTGGCTACGCCCACTCCATTGAGGTTTGGGAAAACGGAGAACTGGTTGGCGGCATGTACGGCGTGGCGCAAGGGACGCTATTTTGCGGCGAGTCGATGTTCTCCCGTGCGGTCAACGCCTCGAAAACCGCGCTGCTGGTCTTCTGCCAGGCCTTTGCCCAACGCGGCGGGCGTCTGATCGATTGTCAGGTGCTCAATGAGCACACCGCCTCCCTCGGTGCCGTTGACATCCCGCGACGACAGTATATCGAGCATCTGGACGCCTGCCGTCAGGAGAAGCTCCCGCGCGACTTCTGGATCCCCAGAACGCTCTTTATGCCCAATGCCTAAATGTTTTCCGCATATTTTTTGTGAGGGTGTTATAATTATGCCGCAGAGTAGCTTCTGCCTGTTGCCCCGCCGCCGTTTGGGACCTTCGCTTCAGATAACGTCCTGACGTTTATCCTGTTGTATCCCCTTTACGAATGCGCTTTCCGTTCGGTTGTACCGTGACGCTTGGGCAATGCGCCGAAACTGTTTTGCTGCGTTTTAAACGCGCAATTCTTTACTTAATTGATGAATTTCGGCATTATCTTGCCGGTTCAAAACTTGGTAGTGATACCCCAGAGGATTAGATGGCCAAAGAAGACAATATTGAAATGCAGGGTACCGTACTTGATACGTTGCCTAATACCATGTTTCGCGTAGAGCTGGAAAACGGTCACGTGGTAACTGCGCACATCTCCGGTAAAATGCGCAAAAACTACATCCGCATTTTGACGGGCGACAAAGTGACTGTTGAACTGACCCCGTACGACCTGAGCAAAGGCCGCATTGTCTTCCGTAGTCGCTAATTGTTTTCGCCTGTAATGGCAGATGAATATTAAATAAGGCCGGGATATTCCCGGCCTTATTTTTTTGTGGCGCAGTCGATAATTTGAACAATTATTTGACGGTCCGTTTGAGCATCGTGGCTGTCTGTTCGACAGTGTAGGAAGTAAGGGGTGTGAGGCCTTATTTTCTATTTTGCTGAGCTACGTGTGCGGCAGTGCACTTCATCCTGTGGTGATGGTTGTCCATTTCCCTTTTCTAAGCTGCCTGTACGGCAGTGCACTGGAATAATATCCACGCAATCATGATTTTCATACAAAAAAAGCTAAAAACCTTTCTCTCACCCTCTTTTTCACCCACTCAATATTTTCATTTAAAATCAACCAATTACAAGAAGGATGAAAATTAGGGTCAAAACACCTTTCTTCTCATAAATCACCCAGTACAAAAAACACCCATTCCACACATCCTGACAAATGACTATACTTAACCACGACAAATGACATTAATAGGGAGATAACATGAGAACCTGGATCCCCGCGCAGAAACCTGCTGATAACGCACTTTGGCGCTACGCCGGTTTACCTGCAAACAGAGGTATGCGGCTGATTGAATTTCTCAATCAGGGATTGCCCGTCAGCGTCCTCGACAATATCCATGAGTGGACGGCCATGTCGAAAGCGGACATTTTGCGCGTCACCGGGATTAATGAGCGTAACGTGGCTCGCCGTAAAAGCGCGGGACGGACGCTGACACCGGATGAGAGCGAACGCGTGGCCCGTTTCGTTCGGGTGCTGGATGCTGCCGTCGATTATTTCGGCAGTAAAGAAGAGGCATGGAACTGGCTGCAGGCGCCGGTACGCGGGCTTGGCAATGTTGCGCCTGTCGACCTGATCGCTACGGAAACCGGTGCGCTGGAAGTCACCGACCTGATTGGTCGACTCGAACACGGAGTGTTTGCATGATTTTTTATCGGCTGGTAACGGGGCGCTATGCCAGCGAAGCGTGGAGTGGAAGCGGCGCAAATCAGTACGGCGGTCGCTGGAACCATAAAGGACATCCCGCCGTATATGTGTCCACGTCCATCTCGCTGGCATCACTTGAGATTTTGGTGCACGTCAGAAAAGATACCGTATTGAATCAGTACCAGCTTTTCAGCATTGATATCCCGGACGACCAGATTGATTACCTGGATAAAGCATGGCTCCCCGAGGACTGGCAGGAAAATCCGGCACCGGTATCGACGATGGATCTGGGAACCGGGTGGTTGCAGGCTAACAGCGCCCTCGCCCTCATCCTGCCTTCCTGCATCATTCCTTATGAAAACAATGCCATCCTTAACCCCTTACATCCGGCATTCCATTCGGCGCTCAGTTCTGTTCAGCAACTGCCCTTTATTTTTGATACCCGCCTTGCAGAAAAAACCGCACCCTGAACGCTGATGCGGCCGTGTTTTCTCAGAACCAGGGAACTGTCGCTGTCGCGCTCAGCCCGTAGGTTGAAAAGCATCCATCCACGGGAGCGGGAAGCAACTCACCATGACGAATAAAAAGTTTGAAAGACTGAGCTGTAGAGAGGCTACGTAAATTAAGCCAGGGCAAATCAGTCCGCGCTTCTTCCATTTTTAATAGGCGCTGCTGCGCCTCTGCCTCAGTGATCCACCCTTTTTTTACCGAACGGCGCATAAGCCGCTGCGCGCTGCTTTTCACCTGCACACGGGACACGCATCGCCATTGCTTTACCTCTGGCACGGGTTGTATCGCCGTGCACAGACAGTAATCGCTTAGTCCCCTTCGCCATGCCAGCGAGTCGAGCTCGCTTAACGCCGGGTGAGTACCGTGCAGGCGTAACACCGCGCCGGGCTTTATGCCGTGCGCAGGGAAACTAACACCAATATCCCCCTTCCCCCGCTGGCCCAGCGCACGATGCAGTTTAGCCACCAGCGCGGCCATCAGCATCTCCTCGCTGAACTCCGGGTCGGGCAGGACGCGGATCTCAAGATAGTGATCCATAACCACTCCTTACTCGCCCTTCTCACCGAAGACGCCGCCACGGATCAGTACGGCCATCACATAATGCTGCTGCTCAACCTCGGGTTTCTGCCCTTTCGTCACCCAGTTATCGAGAAGCGTGTAGAAGTCCATTTTCTCTTTCGGCTGACGACAAGCCACACCGCGGCTGGTGACAGAGCCATACGGTTCAACGGCTATCGCGCCCAGCTCATCCACTTTTGGATGCCAGGTATCGATAGTCCGAATCGCATTACCAATTTTCTGCGAGTGCATACCGGCAACATCATCCACTTGATACAACAGACGACTCTTGCTGCTGTTGCTGTCCAGGACCAGCTCCTGGGACGGGAAAATTTCCTGTCCGGCACCAAGAAGCACCTGCGCTTCGACGTTCAGGAGAACAAATCCTTCGCCGCTAAGCCCTTTTTCGATTTCCCGCGCAAGCGTATCGAGCTGCTCATCGCTCGCGGAAAAATCACGCAGCGCATAACGATACGCATCAAACGTCCATGTTTTACTGCCCGTCACGTTCACGACAATTTTTTCAGCGCCGACGCGGTTACGCCATAAGAAGCGGCCGTTCGCCAGATTGGTTGCGTAGCGGCGCGCCAGTTCGGCAAAACCGTGTTCGCTGATATAACCTTCGATAACCTGCTGAAGTTCATCCTGATACGCGCGATCATTACATACGGAAGGTGTAGACAAATTGCCCAGCACGCGCAGGGTAAATTTCACCTGCAGGGTGTCTGAGTCTGCGGGCAGAGCGGCCACGTCCACCCGCTGGAGGTTGGCTTTCTGGATCTCAGCATCCAGTTTCGCCGGATCGTTAGTGAGCGCGTTTTTAAGGCGGTTGGAAATGGTTCCGCGCACCGCTTTTTCCTGGATGCGGATCGGTTGCCAGGTTTCTCCTTCCCAGCTTCCTGAATACATCACCGCATCCGAGGTCGCCAGTTTACGTTCAAATGCCAGTACAGATGCCGTTTTAACGGCAGTTGGAGCCTTTGCCATAGATAAGTCCTTTTTAAATGAGATGTTCAGATGTCGCCGGCGCACCCGCGCCCTGACAGTAGTAGCTTGTTTCTGTCGTGTGATAACGCCAGAAAATATCGTCTAATGACCGAATCCGGTGCAGACCGCACCATTCGCCCACGCCATACGCAGCTTCGGTAAACGCGAAGGGCGTTTCTGCATCGCGCGCGTTTGCTACGACGCCGGGCGCGTAGAGTTCAGAGATACGCTGGTAGCCGATCATCAACGGCACCAGATAACCGGGGTTAGGTTTGGGGACGTAATGCCAGTCTGCCGGATCGCCTTCACGGATATTGCCGTCTTCCGGTGTTTCGGCCTGCATTTTCAATGCAGCGAAATCGAGCCAGGCATCAAGCAGCGTGGCATCAGGCTTGTTTTCAAGAAGCGCTTGATGATGTTCGCCCAGCCAACTGCTGCGATCGCGCAGGGCAAAGCCGGGCATCAGTTGCCACTGCAACCGACACATATCCCGACTGCTGGACGGCATCGCCATGACGGTAACAGCCTCAATATCAACAATGATACCGCCCGCCAATCTAAGCGTTGGGCACAGCTGCATGAGGTGCTCCGCCAGATCGCGCTGCCCGTATTCGCCGTTAGGGATTTCCCCGCGACACTCCAGCAGCAATGAAACGGTCATATGCATGCGCCCCTCTTCATTAAAGGAGGCCGTTTTCGCTTCACGGGTAAGAGGATTGCGGGTCAGCGCAAACTGATAGTCACGACCAGAAGAATGGGCATGGATCTGCTGCTCGTGGCTGACAACGGCACAGCCATCAATGCGTAGCCCATGCGTTTCGGTCAGACGGCGAGACAGCGCATGAGAGAATCCCAGAAAATGAGTAATCGCGGGAAAACCATACGTCAGCCCGGCTATCGCGTTGGCGTTTTCGACGCTGATACGGCGAAGCAGGATCAGTGAGCTCATTTAAGTGCCTCCTGGATAATTTTTTCCATCACGCGGAGGTGAGTACGTAAACGTTCGCGGGTTTCCCATTCATGTTTTTCTACAGCACCTAAATCCGGCATCGACTTGCGCAGACGGGCGTTCAGCCACAGGGCAAAATCTTCGGCCACAGCGTCCTGCCAGTCATCTTTTTCTCGTTCAAGACGGAAGGCTTCGTCCGTTTTTGTGCGCCAGGGATCGAGCCAGAGCTGTTGATGGCGTTTCAGATCGGGGCTGTTAAGTGTCCAGTTCTGCGTAGGTTCACGCTGAAGTTCAGATGCGATCTCGAACAGCAGATCGATAATCATATTGATGTAGCCATCGCGGGCTTCACGGATACGAAAATTGGTGTAATCTCCCGTTTTTGTTAGTAACGAGACAAGTAGCTGAATGTGACTCCTTGCACGACGGTCAAATTGCCCACCCGAAGCGAAAACGGAACGTAAACCCGCAGGCGGCTTGTCTGCCCTTTTCCACTGCGGTGGCTGGCAGGATAGTAGCCAGCTACGCCCGCCCCGCACGCTGTTCAGATAGGAAATATTTTGCGGTTTGGTGCCACCGAAGTGTATTTCCGCAGAATCCGGGAATAACGTCAGCGCAGAAGGATGCCAGGTTTTCTCACGACGCGCTTTCCAGATGGCTTTAACCTCATCACCAAAACGAAAGGCGATCATTTTCTGGTGCATGTCGTGAACAAGCGAGGTGGAAAATAACGGGCTTAAGAGATGGTAACCTTCTCCTGCCGGAAAATACCCCTGTTTCGCCAGCCTGTGGGAAGCGGGTTCGCCGGGCGTAAACGCGCGGGAAAATCCCGCTATCCATTCACTCAGTTGATTGGCATCTTCGGTAAAAGCGGCCAGCGCAGCGTGCTCGCCACGTTTCAGACTGGCGAGTAGAGAATCGCCATCTTCTACCCGCATTTGCAGCAGTTTCGCGACGTCCAGCGCAGCTGCGTTACCCACCGCATCCGGTTCCAGACCTGACAAGGCAGCGGTGCTGAGATACCCTTCCTGTGCCACTACCTCGCTGTACATACTGCTACTTTTTGAATCCCCGTGGGTGAACTTCGCCGCGTGGGTCACAAGGTTAATTTGTCCGGCTCGCTTCGCTGCATCCGTCAGCCATGCTTTCGGCTCATAGCGAAGCTCCAGTTCCCGGCGTTCTGCCGCGAGCGTTGCGCTAACTGTATCGCTGCGCTTTGCGGCCTCTTTATCAAATGCTTCCAGCTTTGTTTGTCGTCGTCCGGCGATGTACTCAGCGATGAAAGCGCTTAGTGCTTCAACTGACATACTGTCTCCTGGTTTTTTATAGAAATTCCCTGAACACACCCAACACCGGGTGATACAGCCATTGCTCTGCTTCCTCCTCCCTGGTCACTCTCAATGTAATTTCGCCATACCGTCGCGACACCGCGTTCAGCTCCATTTGCTTCGTTTCGGCCAGCGCCTGTAATACCTCGGCATAATCAATTGCAATCCACGGCTCTACGCCGTCGGCCATGGACAACGCCTGTTCGCAAAATCCTCCCGCAGGTTTTAACACCCCGTTTTCCTGCATCAGGCAAAACTCAGGTTCATCGCCTTCCTCTTCCATACTCAAAAAGAACGTTTCCTGCGGTGAAGCGCGGCGAAACGGCGTCCGCCGCTGCAATTCACCGTTCCACGTCAACGGCAGTCGCCACCACGACGCGGCTACCGCATCGGACTTGTCTTCTCCGTCCAGCAGAGCAGCGCGCAACCGTGCATGCTCCAGCGCCGCCAGCGCATTGCCGGGCAGATTTTCAACGATGCGCGGGATCGCATTCAGCGTGCGGTAGCCTTCTTCGCTGAGCAGTTCATGGAGGTTGTGGTGAGGCAGAAGATGATGTTCGGTTTCAAAACCGGGTCGGCAGTAGGCCACCGTTTCCCCGCGAAGCGCGCGAACGTTGCGTTCCAGAATCACCAGATTTTCGCGCTCAGGAACGATCTGACGATGGCGCTGAATACGGCCAGCGAACTGGATCAGCGAGCGCATAGAGCTGGGCTCGATAATTCCCCAGTCGGCATCAAAATCGCGCCCGACTTCGAGAACGGATGTTCCGAGCACGACAAAAAGATGGTGCTGTTCCGGTGACGTCAGCGCCTGCTTAACGTCAGGCAACTGCCAGACCCGCTCCGGCTCGTGCCGCGTGAACGCGGCATCAAGTCGTTTTTCAATCGCCGCACGCACCGCCAGCGGGTGCTGGCTGTGGTACACGCAATAATGAATGCGGTAATTGTCCGGAGAAGGTAAGGCCATCAGCGCCCGCGCGACGGCAACCAGCGGATTGATATTCGCCATCCGCACCAGACCAAAGGATACGGTTTTGCCACTTTTATGCGTGCTGTGATGCTCGCCATGCAGCGCGATCGTTTGCTGATACAGAGTCTGCGCTAACGCAGAGACAACATCTGCATTGCGGGAAGCGTGCGGCTCCACGGCGGCAAGTTTACCCAGACGAAGCCGGGGCTGGTCTGGCAGACGTTTGATCCGCTGCCTGACAAAATCGCCAATTCGCGTCGTCAGCCACGTCCTGCGACTGCGCGCCATACTCATCAAACCAGGCGCAACAAATACTCGACGGTCTGTCCGACTGACCGCACGCGGCCTGCCAGGCTTTGCGCCCTTCCCGATAGGCTTCAAACAGCGCTTCGGTTAATGCAGGGGGCAGCGTTGCAGAGGAGAGCAGCACGCGAGAGCCGAGCATCCCCGCCCAGTTAACCAGCCGACAAAGGGCGTGCAAATCATCAACGTCAAAATCATCAGGCTCATCAAGCACCAGATCGCTGGTCATCAGGCGCAGCATGGCGGGGATCTGCCTGCCGCCGCGCACGCCTTCCGTGGCAGGCATCAGATGATCGATAGTTGTCACCAGGACCGGAGCACTGACCAGGCGGTTGAGCGCCGGTTCTTTCGCCAGCCACTGCTGTACGATCCCGCTGCTGGTCGCCCCTTCGTAATGCACATAATGATGGCTGGCGAAGAACGCTTCATCGCTGGCGCTGCTGGTATCTTCAGCATCATTACCCTGATACAGCTCCTTTACTGCTGCAGCACCGGTCACGACGGCCAGCGCGTCGTCATCAAGCCCCAGGCGCGACTGCAGAGCCTGACCCGTTTGCAGCGTCAGCGTGCGCAACCCCAGCGCCACGCTGAAACGACATCCCGCCTGCTCATCTGCCAGCGCGTACATAATTCGGGCATTGGCGAAGGTTTTACCACATCCGGTCGAGGCCATATTGATGCCGAAGAAGCCCTGCTCGGCACTCTTCTCGCGCAGGGACGACGCCACGTTCCACGCCTCGTTTTGCCAGTGAAAGCGCTTTTCTTTCGCCCTTTCCCTAAACGTTTTATGCCGGGCGATGGCGGGTAACGAACGGCGCAACACGGGAAGAGAACGCCCCATCAATAGCGCCTGATGCGCCACGCCGACATTGTGCTCATCCAGCTTTTGCTTGAGCTGCCGGGACTGGCGGTCGCTATTAGCCCACGCCTGAAAGGCATCATCCTGCCATCCGGCATACGCGGGTTGAGAGGAGTAAACGTGATCGGCCAGCATCAGCGCCAGGCGAGCGAGATGTAGAGTGAAGAGATTATTCAGCGATCCCGCATGAAGCAGCGCGGGAAGATTTCGGATGCGTTTACCAATCTGCAGGGCCTTCTCGCGCCAGGTTTGGCTTTTTAGCGGCGTACCGTGGGGGAATTTCCAGACATTTTTAAAATCACGCTCTTTCCATGGATGTTTTTCGGTGGATTTATGATTAAGCGAGTTCCAGTCCGCGTTCAGCTGTTTCTCAATCCAGCCTTCACTGTACAGTAATGAGGTTTTTGCCGGGTGCGGTTGAGGTAAACGGTGGTGCGATAGCATTAGCCACGCCACTACCCTCGCCATAGGAGGTAATTTTTCAAGTGGGCTATTGCTCCACTCTGCCCTGTCCATCTTCAGCGCTTTCAGCATGGCCTTTTCGTCAGCGGCTTTTAGCTGAGTGAGGGATGTCAGCCACTGCTCATCGGTTTGCTCACCTACAAACGCCTCGAACAGACGAACCGAGATCCACTCATGGCGATACGGCTGACAAAGGTGCTGACTTTCCCCCTTAAGCGTCTGCTGAAAGCACATCCCTGCTTTACCAAAATCATGAAACAGCCCGGCAATCGCCGCCAGCAGGGCGATATTTTCCGCACTTTGCCAGCGATGTTCGCTGTCATTGCGGATAATTTGCAGCGTTGTGCGATTTGTTGGCACGCGCCCCTGCGCGTTAAAACGACGCAAGTTGCCCACTATCCACAGCAGTTCGGTTTGACCGTTTTTTTTCAGCCAGTGGCAGGCCACGGCGGTGTTACGACGTGCCGTTTTACGCAGCAGCTTGCGCAGCGTGATGGCACCTTCCATCGTAATTGTCGTCTGCCATGCCGCATCACCCGTACGCTCTGCGAACTGATCGATAATCTGACAGCTTTGCTCACACGCACGTTTGGTACACCGAGAGATAATCAGCACATTCATTTTGCGACGCCCGCCAGCGAGTGCGAGGTTTCCTGCAAGGTAGTAATCATTACGTCCAGCGCATCAGCCTGTTGAAACGCGTTGATGCAGCGCTGACGAAACTGTTGATTATCCTCACCCTCCATCGCCGCAATAAATGCCTGCGGCATAACGAGGGCGTCTTTGATTAAATCGGCAATATCAAAAACCAGCCCTCCGCGTCGGGTTTTGCCGTGCATGACAGCCAGACCATGAGGAATGCCCGTCACCCAGGCCGCGACAGCCGCCAGCCCGTAGGCGAGATAGTTGCCCTGATCGAGAAAACGGTTCGCTATATCCGCCCCGCCGCCCCGTTTGGCGCGCGTAAAGCTGCCGTAGCCCACCGTCTGGCTGGCCAGTTTGTAGAGCGATTTTGTGAGCTGTGCTTCCTGGAGCATCAGCGACGTGTGGTCCTGTGCGTTTTCCATGCCCTCTTTCGCACGCGCCAGAATAGTATTCAGCGCATCCCGTTCGGGCTGAAAAGACGTTTCCCGCTGCATCCGCAGCCCTGCCCACTGTTTTTCGATTTGCTGTAAACGGATAAACTGAAACTGCTTTGCCGCCTGCAGACGTTTTTCTTCATCAAACCAGAATGAGACCCAGTTTTGTAAATATTCGGTCGGGCGGTATTCGCTTTGCGGGCTGAGCCATGAGACATCGATATCCACCTCGTTCGCGGAATAAAGCGGCGTGCCGTCCGTTCCGCAAAACCCGACCATTACCCCTGCCCGGGCAAACTCTCGCATTGCCATTTGCGTAACGGATGTTCCCATTCCCAGCATCACCGCTGTGGTATTGGCGATGGGAATATTCCAGTAAAACGACTCTTTTCCTTCCTGAGTGACATATTCAACGCGGCCCCCATTTACCTGGATGCGACATTTCTCCAGGTAATAAATGTTGGCGCGCTTTGAATGCAGAATGGTTTTTAAGTCGGTAGGGGTGATGCTGTTTGTAGGCATAGCAAGGGCTTTTATTTCAAAGTGTTGTATGCATTGCATGTTATCGGAGACAAGATGAAAAAAAATGTGACGGGTATCAAATGAATACTAATTACAGTTATAATTGAGATAAAAATAACTCTACCTACTTCAATCATTATTTTCACCAATGATATATACGTAATAATATAATTCACCCGTGAATATTTACGTGTATACGTTTGAAAAAAAGCGAGAGCTTGAATACTTCCACTTATAAAATTGACATAACGAATATTTACTATAAAGAGGGGGACTGCCTGTACGGCAGTAAACGTTTTATTGCGGAAAAATTCGCAGTCGAGTTTTTCTAAACTGCCTGTACAGCAGTTAAGCAGGAAGAACGTCGCTCATCTTAATGTCAGGAAATAAATTACGCAACTTCTCTTCCCTGCCAGGTTCAGAAAGGTGTCATTGATACAGACGCTTAAAAAAGCGCCTGTAAGCATAACAAGAGTCAGGGGGTCTCACCATAAATTTCATTGGCTTTTTCACTTGGCCACTTCTGGAGCGGGCTACACGAATATGTCTGAGGACCAAGGGCAAGGCTATAAGAAACCTCATCCTTATCATTTTTTGAGCTCCCCCAGACTATATCAATTTCGTTATCTTCGCGGGCAACAAAACTCTTTGACAGGTTATCATATTTGGTGGGAATGAATTTCGCATAATTCATCTCCTCGGAAGATTGCTCGGATGAGAGAAATAAATCCAGATTATGTGTTTGTTTATTCTTCAGGCCAATCAAAGTAGAGTGATTTGCAAGCATAATAACTTCCACATCGATATTTTTCCCACAAACCTGATGACTTTCGGCTTTAAGTTCCCCCATGAGAGGTATTACAACCGCATTACTGGCTAATGGAAGAAAAAGAATTGTTGTCATAATAACCCATTGGAATTTCATATACTTCTCCTTGTTTTTGACGGGGAAAGAATAACTCAAAGGTATTTTATTTCCAGGTTAAAAATGCCAAGTCCCCATACAGGGTCAACATAATGAAGAGGTGACGTTTAGCTCAGCATTAAAACGGGCATTCGCCTGGTAGACTCGGTTATGATTGCCGATGGTTTTTATTCTGCCTGTGCGGCAGTGAACTACTCACTCCTTCACTTTGATTCCAGCGGCGCTTTCTAAGCTGCCTGTACGGCAGTGAACGTGTTTGACGCCTGCCGCGCCGCCATGCTTCATTTCTAAGCTGCCTGTACGGTAGTGAACTTTCATCAGGTCTGATCATGTTCACTGATATCTTTCTAAGCTGCCTGTACGGCAGTGAACGATCCGCTTTGCCCGCAAAAACGGCGCGCAATTTTCTAAGCTGCCTGTACGGCAGTGAACGGCAAACTCGGCTTTATTGCCGCCGAAGTTAATTTCTAAGCTGCCTGTACGGCAGTGAACGCGATAAACGTTCTTCAATGTAATCGGTAGCTTTTCTAAGCTGCCTGTACGGCAGTGAACCGTGATCAATTCTTTTTTAATCATTGCGGTTATTTCTAAGCTGCCTGTACGGCAGTGAACGATATGCAGCTTGATCGCCTTGAGGTTGAAGTTTTCTAAGCTGCCTGTACGGCAGTGAACACGCTGTGACGTGCTCATGCGGCTTGCTTGACTTTCTAAGCTGCCTGTACGGCAGTGAACGGAGCGAGCAGAAAAGGCGGCTGAGGCGTCAGTTTCTAAGCTGCCTGTACGGCAGTGAACACTGTCACCGGATGGATTCAGGGCAAGCGCGATTTCTAAGCTGCCTGTACGGCAGTGAACGGTAATGCCTCAGCAATCTTGCCCGTGGTTGTTTTCTAAGCTGCCTGTACGGCAGTGAACTGAAAGGAAACAACGCCATCTTATTGTTAGCAAACAAAATAATCAACTTTTACGCATAAAACCCTTTTTTCTGGAACAGAAATTCTCACCATATAAATCAATATGTTACGTAAGCATCAGAAAAAAGGGTTTAAACCAATAGCGTCAGAGGAACTCCCCCGACGCCTCAGATTGCACTCAGGAAATAATGTGAATTACCTTTCTGCACGTTGAGGTGCAACGACATCAGCAGCCATCGAATGCGTAATGTCATGAAGGAGCCCCGTCAGGTGCGGCAACATATCGCGGTCAAAATGCGACACCAGCAGTACGTGGTTTAACGCCCGGCAGTAGTCGCATTTCGTTTCTGTATCTTCCAGCAACCACTCTTTTTGTCGCGGTTGTTCCGCTTCGTCCTCAAATTCCACCACCTGAAAATCACGCATTGATTCAGTGAGGCCGGATTTCACCTCTTCCAGGTAAGCTCCGAGACAACGGCAAACGGGCTGCGTTTGCGGGAGTGATTTGCAGTCGAGGAGGATTTCGGTGAGCAGTTTGCAGCGCTCGGCAAGGGTTGGGAGATCGGGGTCGAGGGAGAGTTCGCTGTAGAGTTGAGAGATAGACTGGTTTTCCATATTCATAATTTCCATATTAGATGCTGAAAACTACCACCAGAAACGCCAACTTCGGGTGGCAGACTGAACCGGTTTGGCGTACCGACCATATGGAAAATCGGCGCTTCAAAAGAAGCCCCGGTTCAGCCCACCATATTTGAAGGTACGGATTATACCGCAGCTAAAAAAAGAGTGAACGAAACCAGTGACGTTGCTGCGAGCAACATCTTTCCATATGTGTGCAATCAGGACGCCAATCCCGGCACCTGATTTTGCAGGTGCGCCGCCATTTTATTACTGTGGTTTTATCCAGCAACTGACTTCGAAGGAAACTGGAAAGCGCCTCGCAAAATTCCTCGGCGGCCTGTTCCCCTCACCCTAACCCTCTCCCCAAAGGGGCGAGGGGATTGTTCACTGCTCGCATTAATTTGTGGAGATTCCTCAGCCCACAGGGAGAGGAAGAAAAGCGGGCACAAAAAAGCCGGGTTAAAAACCCGGCTTTTGAACTAAAACAACTCAGTGAGCCGCTTCCGGCTTGTGCTTCGCCGCGCTCTGGAAATCGTACGTCAGCTCGTTCTTCGCCTGGTCCAGCGCCACGGTCACCTGGCCGCCATCCACCAGCGAGCCAAACAGCAGCTCGTTCGCCAGCGGTTTCTTCAGGTTGTCCTGAATCACGCGCGCCATCGGACGGGCCCCCATCGCGCGGTCGTAGCCTTTCTCGGCCAGCCAGTTGCGGGCCTCCTGGCTCACTTCCAGCGACACGCCTTTCTGATCCAGCTGAACCTGCAGTTCGACGATGAACTTATCCACCACCTGATGGATCACCTCGGTAGACAGGTGATCGAACCAGATAATGTTGTCCAGACGGTTACGGAACTCCGGCGTGAAGATCTTCTTGATCTCCTCCATCGCATCGGTGCTGTTATCCTGGTGGATCAGGCCGATGGATTTACGCTCGGTTTCACGCACCCCGGCGTTGGTGGTCATCACCAGCACCACGTTGCGGAAGTCCGCCTTGCGCCCGTTGTTGTCGGTCAACGTCCCGTTGTCCATTACCTGCAGCAGGATGTTGAACACGTCCGGGTGCGCTTTCTCGATTTCATCAAGCAGCAGAACCGCGTGCGGATGCTTGATCACCGCGTCGGTGAGCAGGCCGCCCTGGTCAAAGCCCACGTAGCCCGGAGGCGCACCAATCAAACGGCTGACGGTGTGGCGCTCCATGTACTCGGACATATCAAAGCGCAGCAGCTCAATGCCCAGCGCTTTGGAGAGCTGAACCGTCACCTCGGTTTTCCCCACGCCGGTCGGGCCAGCGAACAGGAAGGAACCGACAGGCTTGTGGTCATGCCCCAGTCCGGCACGGGCCATTTTGATCGCTTCGGTTAAGGCCTCAATGGCTTTATCCTGACCAAAGACCAGCATTTTCAGGCGATTGCCGAGGGTGCGCAGCGTGTCGCGGTCGCTCTGAGAAACGCTCTTCTCAGGGATACGCGCGATGCGGGCCACCACGGACTCAATATCCGCCACGTTAACGGTTTTCTTACGCTTGCTGGCCGGCATCAGACGCGCACGCGCCCCTGCCTCATCAATCACGTCAATCGCCTTATCCGGCAGATGACGGTCGTTGATGTATTTCACCGCCAGCTCCACCGCCGCACGGACCGCTTTCGCGGTGTAACGCACGTCGTGGTGCGCTTCGTACTTCGGCTTCAGGCCGTTGATGATCTGCACCGTTTCCTCGACGGACGGTTCGGTCACGTCGATTTTCTGGAAGCGGCGCGCCAGCGCACGGTCTTTCTCAAAGATGTTGCTGAACTCCTGGTAGGTGGTGGAGCCAATCACGCGGATCTTGCCGCTGGAGAGCAGCGGTTTGATCAGGTTCGCGGCATCCACCTGGCCACCGGAGGCCGCCCCTGCGCCGATGATGGTGTGGATCTCATCGATAAACAGGATGCTGTTGGTATCCTGCTCCAGCTGTTTTAACAGCGCCTTGAAGCGTTTTTCAAAATCACCGCGGTATTTGGTGCCCGCCAGCAGCGAGCCGATATCCAGCGAGTAGATGGTGCAGTCGGCAATCACTTCCGGCACGTCGCCCTGCACAATGCGCCAGGCAAGGCCTTCGGCAATCGCGGTTTTACCCACGCCGGATTCCCCCACCAGCAGCGGGTTGTTCTTGCGGCGACGGCACAGCACCTGGATCGCACGCTCCAGCTCTTTATCGCGACCAATCAGCGGGTCGATACCGCCAACGCGAGCAAGCTGATTAAGGTTGGTGGTGAAGTTTTCCATACGATCCTCCCCGCCTGCTTGCTCTTCATTGTTATTGACCTGATTGCTGGAGTCCGATGCCTGGTTAGGCTCGTCTTTGCGCGTTCCGTGAGAGATAAAGTTAACCACGTCGAGGCGGCTGACTTCGTGTTTGCGCAGCAGGTAGGCAGCCTGTGACTCCTGCTCGCTGAAGATGGCGACTAAGACGTTTGCGCCAGTCACTTCGCTACGTCCGGAAGACTGGACGTGGAATACCGCGCGCTGCAGCACGCGCTGGAAGCTGAGCGTCGGCTGCGTGTCGCGCTCCGCTTCACTGGCTGGCAGCACCGGTGTGGTTTGTTCGATGAAGGCTTCGAGTTCCTGACGTAGCGCCACCAGATCCACGGAGCAGGCTTCCAGCGCTTCGCGGGCAGATGGGTTGCTAAGCAGTGCGAGCAGTAAATGCTCGACGGTCATAAACTCATGTCGGTGCTCACGCGCTCTGGCGAAAGCCATGTTTAAACTGAGTTCCAGTTCTTGATTGAGCATAGGCACCTCCCCCAATTTTATGCCTTATCAGGCCTTTTCCAGCGTACACAGCAACGGATGCTCGTTCTCCCTCGCATAGTCGTTCACCATCGCCACTTTGGTTTCCGCCACCTCGGCGGTAAAGATGCCGCAGATAGCTTTGCCACGATAATGAACGGTAAGCATCAGTTGCGTTGCACGTTCTACATCATAAGAAAAGAACTTTTGTAGCACGTCAATAACAAATTCCATCGGCGTGTAATCATCGTTCATTAACATAACTTTATACATAGATGGCGGTTTTAGCGCGTCACGCACTTTGTCTTCCGCCAGCTGGTCAAAATCCAGCCAGTCGTTGGTCTTACCCATTTTGCATAACCACTTTGAATCTACCTCAGATGTTAGATAACAATCATCTATTACTGTCATCCGCGATGTCTGTCACAAACTGTTGCAATAGCGTTAACTGCTTCAAACTTTGGTTGATTATTGTCCCAACTCCAGCGCCAAACGCTTGACGACGTCTTTCGTTTATCTAAATTGTACAAGCGTGAGATGGCGAGGTTTTGAACAGCCCCCACTCCACCACCGGTTCATTCCATCTTAATTTATAAGATTTACGAAGGATGTCGAAGCATGGAAATGGGTACTGTTAAGTGGTTCAACAACGCCAAGGGGTTTGGCTTCATCTGCCCCGAAGGCGGCGGCGAAGATATCTTCGCTCACTATTCCACCATTCAGATGGATGGTTACAGGACGCTCAAAGCCGGGCAATCCGTCCGGTTCGATGTACACCAGGGGCCAAAAGGCAATCATGCAAGCCTTATCGTACCCGTTGAAGCAGAAACGGTTGCATAGCTCTCTGTTTTATTGTGTACATCCCGCAGTCAAAATGCCAGCCCGATCGGCTGGCATTTTTATTTTCGGGTTATTCCCGAGCCAGCGCGTCCACCGGATCCAGCCGCGCCGCGTTGCGCGCAGGCAGCCAGCCAAACAAAATGCCGGTAAAGGTGGAACACAAAAACGCGGTGAGTATCGCGATCGGCGAGAAGCCAATCTCCCAGCCGGGTAAAAAGAGCTGGAGCGCAAAGGCAATCATCATCGAGAGCGCAATGCCCATCGCGCCGCCCACCAGACACACCAGCACCGCCTCAATCAGAAACTGCTGGAGCACGTCGCTGGCTCTGGCCCCGACCGCCATGCGGATGCCAATCTCCCGGGTGCGTTCGGTCACCGACACCAGCATGATATTCATCACCCCGATACCGCCGACGACCAGCGAGATCACTGCCACCAGCGTCAGGAACAGTTGAAGAGTACGTGTGGTCTTTTCCGCCGTTTTCAAGAGGCCGTCCATATTCCAGGTGAAGAAATCCTTCTTCCCGTGGCGCAATGTCAACAGCCGCTCCAGCTGCTGTTCCGCCAGCGCGCTGTCATAGCCCTCCTTCACGCGCACGGTGATGGAATTGAGCCAGGACTGGCCCATAATCCGCCCGGAGATGGTGGTATACGGCAGCCAGACGCGCAGGATCTTGCTGCTGCCGAACATCGACTGCTTCTCTTCCGCCACGCCAATGACCGTGGCAGGCATATTGCCGACCAGGATCACTTCGCCCACCACGTTCGCTTTATTGGGGAAGAGCTGTCTGCGCGAGTTGGCGTCCAGCACCACCACCTGCGCCCTGCCCGCCAGCTGTTCGGCGTTGAAGGTGGCGCCTTCGCTGAAGGTCATGCCGTAGACGTTAAAGTAATCGCCGCTCACGCCGTTAGCGCTGGCCGCCACGTCGATATTGCCGTAGCGCAGGCGTAGGTTTTGCGAGACCGCAGGCGTGGCGGAGTTCACCCACGGCTGCTTCTGGATGGCAGCCAGATCGTCATACTTCAGCGCCTGCTGATACTGCGGCTCGTCGTCGCCAAAGTCTTTGCCGGGATAAACGTCGATGGTGTTGGTGCCGATAGCGCGAATATCCGCCAGCACCAGTTGCTTGGCCGCGTCGCCCACCACCACTATCGACACCACCGAGGCAATACCGATGATGATGCCGAGCATGGTCAGCAGGGTGCGCATTTTATTGGCCGCCATCGCCAGCCAGGCCATGGTCAGCGCTTCACGAAAGCCGCTGGAGAACTGTCCCCAGCCGGTCGAAGCAGGCAGCGCTTCCTTCGGTGCCGCCGTTCTGGCCTCGCGCGGCGGCGGGTTGCTCACCAGCTCACCGTCGCGGATCTCGATAATGCGTTCGGCCTGGGCCGCCACCTGCGGATCGTGGGTAACGATAATCACCGTGTGGCCCTGATCGCGCAGCTGGTGCAGGATCGCCATCACCTCTTCGCCGGAATGGCTGTCGAGCGCCCCGGTCGGTTCATCCGCGAGGATCACCTGCCCGCCGTTCATCAGCGCACGGGCAATACTCACGCGCTGCTGCTGGCCGCCGGACAGCTGCGACGGCTGGTAATCCACCCGCTCCGCCAACCCCAGACGCGTTAACAGCCCCTTCGCGCGCTCAAGGCGTTTCTTACGCTCAACGCCCGCATACACCGCGGGCACCTCTACGTTTTGCGCCGCGCTAAGGTGAGAGAGCAGATGGTAACGCTGGAAGATAAAGCCAAAGTGTTCCCGGCGCAGCTTCGCCAGGGCGTCGCCGTCCAGCGTTGAGACGTCCGTCCCGGCCACGCGGTACGTGCCGCTGGTGGGTTTATCCAGGCAGCCGAGAATGTTCATCAGCGTCGATTTACCGGAACCCGACGCGCCTACGATCGCCACCATCTCGCCCGCCTCCACCCGCAGGGAGATGCCCTTCAGCACCTCCACCGGGCCGTCGCCCGACGGATAGCTGCGACGAATGTCATTCAGCTCAAGCAGCGCGGTCATTTAGCGGCTCCGGGCAGGCTTTCGCTGACAACAATCTCCTCGCCCTCTTCAAGCCCTTTTACCACCACCACGTCGGTGTCGTTGCGCGCGCCAATCACCACCTCGCGCTCGCGCGTCTCGCCGTTGCGCAGCACTTTCACCTTATAGCGATTGTCCCCGGCGGATTCACCCAGCGCGGAGAGTGGAACGGTCAGCACGTTCTTCACGCCGGTCAGTTGGATATGCACCTGGGCGGTCATGTCCAGACGCAGCACGCCCTTCGGGTTCGGGACTTCGAAACGCGCATAGTAGAATATGGCGTCGTTAACCTTTTCCGGCGTCGGTAGGATATCTTTCAGCACGCCTTCGTAGCGGGTTTGCGGGTCGCCGAGTACGGTAAACCAGGCGTTCTGCCCCGGCTTAAGATGGATCACATCCGCCTCGGAGACCTGGGCCTTCACCAGCATGGTGCTCATGTCCGCCAGCGTCAGAATGTTTGGCGCCTGCTGGGCGGCAATTACCGTCTGGCCCTGCAGCGTGGTAATTTGCGTCACTTCCCCGGCCATCGGCGCGACGATCTTTGTGTAATCAAGGTTGGTTTTCGCCGTATCCAGCGAGGCCTGATTACGCTTGATTTGCGCGTCAATCGTACCAATCTGCGCCTGTTTCACCGCCAGTTCAGTCGCGGCGGTGTCTAAATCCTGCTTTGAAATAGCCTGGGTTTTCGCCAGGGCCTGCTGGCGGGTCAGCGTTACCTGCGCCAGGTTACGCTCTGCCTGCGCCTGCGCACGCTGCGCGCGCAGCTCCATCAGCGTAGCTTCCACTTCGCGGATCTGGTTCTCAGCCTGCTCGGGATCGATAACGCCAAGCAGCTGGCCTTTTTTCACCTTGTCGCCAATCTCTACCGACAGCGTTTTCAGCTGGCCGCTGACCTGCGCGCCGACGTCAACTTTGCGCAGCGCATCAAGTTTGCCCGTCGCAAGGACGTTTTGCTGCAGTTCACCGGGACGAACGATCAGCGTCTGGTACTGCGGCACAGGCGCGTTAAGCACCTGCCATAACCAGAATCCACCGGCTACAATCACCAGCGCCAGCAGCAGAAACAGCGTTCTGCGTTTTCCCTTGAGGTTCATAAATATTCCAATTAAATGTTCTGGCAATAATAAACGTTGATTCTATCTAAACGACTCCTTAACGAAACCCCCGTTCTCCGAAATCACCTTAATTTGTTTACAAGACGTTGATATTTCACCTGCTGAAATAGCGGTATTCCAAAAGACTCAGGATTTATCATGTCTTCTATCGTCGATACACCTCTTTCAAACCTGACGCAGCCGACATCCGGCTGGCAGCTCTTCAAAAACCTGGCGTTCGGTAAGATCGCGCCCGGCCTTGCATGGCAGAACCCCGCCTATCGCCGTAAGTTCATGCTGCGTTCGCTGGCAACGCCCGTGAGCACGTCTCGCCTGTTAACGAACCTCGCTAAGCAGCCTCGTCTGATGCAGATGTTGCAGGTGCAGCCCGGTCTGCCGTGTCGGCTTCACCGTCCCTGGCTGACGGTGAAAATGGACCGTCAGCATGCGCTGGAATCCCTGAACTGGCACTATGAGGCCATGAGCCGCCAGCTTCCGGCCACGCTCCTGAAGGGCTATCTTTCGACGCAGGGGACTACGCTGCTGACCTTAACCGGGAAAGATGACCAGCCATTTACCGTCCGCCTGTGTGCCGATGCGTTTCTGGATAAAGAGGGCGAGGCCACACTCACCTACTGCGACGGTCAGAATACGGTGCTGGCGGAGCTAACCTTTACGCTCTGCCAGTTTGAAGGAAAATCGACGCTGTTCATCGGCGGTTTGCAGGGCGCGAAAGCGCATGTTCCCCATGAGCAGATCCAGAAAGCGACGAAGGCCTGCCACGGCCTGTTCCCGAAACGCCTGCTGGTTGAAGCCGCCATGACGTTCGGCGCCGCATTCCCGGTCGCGCAAATTGTTGCCGTCAGTAACGCCACCCATATTTATCGCAGCTGGCGCTACCGCAAGAAAAAAGAGGGGAAACTGCTGGCCGATTACGACAGCTTCTGGAGTTCCCTCGGTGGGGAAAAACAGGATAGCGGCCACTTTATGCTGCCGCTTGCCATGCCGCGTAAACCGATGGACGAGATTGCGAGCAAAAAACGTTCTGAATATCGCCGCCGCTACGCGCTGCTGGATAGCCTGATTCAGCAGGTAGAACAGGCAACCCGGCGTTAATCCGCCCTTCCGCGTGCCAGCCACAGCACGCGGGAGAACATTTTCCGCAGCAGCGTCGGAACGGCCTCCACGCCCCGCCTTCCCGCTTCCGTCGCCACTTCAATGGCTAAATCCGGTTTCGACGAACGGTGAATAGCTTTGGCGATCACGCGCCGCATGTTCATTGGTACGTCGATCGGCACCATCGCAATGCGGTGGAATACGTCGTCAAAGCCCTGACGGTACATAAAATGCTCCATGTCCATCGCGGGCAGCATCGTTAAGTGGTCGCGCTCTTCTTCGCGCTCGTTGTTCAGCAGGCTGCGCACGGTTGAGGCATATTTTTTCCCCGCCTCGTCACCGTCCACCAGCACATGCCATTCAATTCCCATTCGGCGGGCAAATTTTATCAGCGGTTTTAATCCCGACTGGGCAAATTCGATGACCTTAATGCCCTCTGCATCAAAATGGTGGCCGCACTGGCGCGCCAGTTCGTTGATGACCCAGGTTTCCGTTTCCCCCTCAACCAGCAGCCAGCAGCGGGCAAAGAGCGACGAAGCGCGATTAAAGCGGATGTGAAACGCGATACGCCGCCCGTCTTCGGCATTCATCCCGCCGGGTCCGAGGCGGTACGCGGATACGCGGGAGGACTCGCGCACCAGACGGCAGATGTGCTCCACCGGCGTCAGCGATAGCAGTTCACCGGAATTGGTGGTGGTAATCCGCTGGAGCGGCAGCAGATTGAGCAGGTGCCATGCCACGGAGAGCATGATGGGGTGCAGGCGCGTTTCCGGGTCTTCCACCAGCAGCAGCGGCCGTGCGTCCCGGTCAAGACGCACGGTGCCCTTCGCCTGCAGAAGCGTTGAAAACAGCCCCAGTAAAATCACCCGATGGGTACGCCCGCCGGGCCGGTCAATCATCCGGTTGATGATGTCGAGATAGCGCCAGCTGCGCTGTTCATCATGAGAGCGGCGGCGCATCAAACGATGGCGGGACTCCGACGTGCCCTGCTCGGAAAAGTAGTGCTCCAGCAGCTGCACCATCGCGGACAGCCCCTGACGAATTTGACCATCGGTAAGATTCTGCGGACGCGACACCAGCTCTCGCGCCAGAAAATCCAGCTCGCGGGCGGTGACCTCCACTTCCGGCATGTTCGGTACGGTGCCGTTACGAATACGGCGCATAAAGCGCGCATCGCGCAGGCGTAACACCGGCGTCAGGCGGATCAGATGACGCGCAAGATCGTCGATATTCTCCAGCGGGATCGGGTTGGCTTTCTCGTCGAGGAATTCACGCAGGGTCAGCACCCCCTCGTTTTCCGCCATCTCCCCTTCCAGACGGTAGAAAATCCGGTGGAAACCATCGTCGCAGGGCACCCAGCAGGGCGACAGCGGACGGAAGCGACGCACGCGGTGACGGCCGGGCTCGGACTCGCGGAACGTCAGGATGATATGCAGATGCTTCTCGCGGCCCGTCACGTCGCCGGGCGGGAACCAGAAATCATCATGAACAAAGTGGTACAAATCATCTTCGGGTGAAAGCAGCAGCGTCAGCGCATCCAGCAGGCTGGACTTACCCCACGCGTTCTCGCCGATCAGGACGTTGTTCTGCTCCAGCTGAAGCGACAGGCGGTTAATACCGCGAAACCCGACAATTTCCACACGTTCGAGAAGCATAAATCCCCCGCGAAATGATCACTTTTTCCTTTAAGTTATCAGCAGTATAGCGGCAGGAATCCTGGCACGACAGCAGAACATTCATCCTTGCGAGATTTGAACTATGCTCTATTTACCGCTGACTTGAACAAGGATTGACATCACATTGCCTTAAATCAAATTAATCGAATTTATTTAAGTGGCGAAGGGGTGTTGTTGGTTTTTAAAATACGGGCTCTTTGAGTCGTCATCCCTTTATGGCGATATATCCCGCGCGCGGGAAAACGCGTGGAAAATAATTTTGAGGTGGTTATGTTTAGAAAATTGGCAGCAGAGTGCTTTGGTACATTCTGGCTGGTATTTGGTGGCTGCGGTAGCGCCGTTCTGGCAGCAGCATTCCCGGAATTAGGCATTGGTTTTGTCGGCGTGGCGCTGGCGTTTGGTTTAACCGTATTAACCATGGCGTTTGCCGTAGGGCATATTTCCGGGGGTCATTTTAACCCGGCGGTGACATTAGGTTTATGGGCGGGCGGCCGTTTCCCGGCAAAAGAGGTTATTGGCTACATCGTGGCGCAGGTAGTTGGCGGTATTATTGCGGCGGGCGTTCTGTACGTCATTGCCAGCGGTAAAGCGGGCTTTGACGCAGCGGCCAGCGGCTTCGCCTCTAACGGCTTCGGCGAACACTCTCCGGGCGGTTATTCCATGCTGTCTGCCATCGTCATTGAAATTGTGCTGACCGCAGGCTTCCTGCTGGTGATCCACGGCGCAACCGACAAATACGCGCCAGCAGGTTTTGCGCCTATTGCCATCGGTCTGGCGTTGACGCTTATCCACCTGATTTCTATTCCGGTCACCAACACCTCCGTGAACCCGGCGCGCAGCACCGCGGTGGCCATTTTCCAGGGCGGCTGGGCGCTTGAGCAGCTGTGGCTGTTCTGGGTGATGCCGATCGTCGGCGGTATTCTGGGCGGCGTGCTGTACCGCACCCTGCTGGAAAAACGCGATTAATCTATCCCTCCCTCTCCCCGTGGGAGAGGGCCGGGGTGTGGGCAACAGGCCGCACATACAAGCCGGGTAAGGCGCAGCCGCCACCCGGCTTTCTTTTGCCGCTTTACTGAATAGCCTTTATTGGGTAGTGTCTCTGGCGCTTAACGAATACTCAAAAGGACCGGCTGTTCATGTTTTCAGGACTCCTCATTATTCTGCTGCCCCTGATTGCGGGCTATCTTATTCCGCTGCGTCATGAATCGGCCTTAAAGCTTATCAACCGTTTTCTCAGCTGGATTGTTTACGTCATTCTGTTCTTTATGGGGATCAGCCTGGCCTTCCTGGATAATCTGGCGACGAATTTACTTTCCATCCTGCATTATTCTGCGGTCACCGTGGTGGTTATTTTGCTGTGCAATATTGCCGCCCTGCTGTGGCTGGAACGCACTATTCCGTGGAAAAATAATCACCACCAGGAAAAGCTGCCCTCCCGAATTGCAATGGCGCTGGAATCATTAAAGCTCTGCGGCGTCGTGGTGCTCGGATTTCTTCTGGGCCTTACCGGATGGACATTTTTACAGCACGCAACAGAGGCCAGCGAATATACCCTGATCTTCCTGCTGTTCCTGATTGGCATTCAGCTGCGAAATAACGGCATGACGCTGAAACAGATCGTCCTGAACCGTCGGGGAATGATCGTTGCCGTTATGGTTGTCGCCAGCTCAATGGTGGCGGGCGTCATTAATGCCTTTATTCTCGATCTGCCTCTGAAGACCGGCCTGGCGATGGCCTCCGGGTTCGGCTGGTACTCCCTCTCCGGTATTCTGCTGACCGAATCCTTCGGCCCGGTCATCGGCAGCGCCGCCTTCTTTAACGATCTGGCGCGAGAGCTGATTGCCATCATGCTGATCCCGGGTCTGGTTCGCCGCAGCCGCTCAACGGCGCTGGGCTTGTGCGGCGCGACGTCGATGGACTTTACCCTGCCGGTCCTTCAGCGTTCTGGCGGGCTGGAGATGGTGCCCGCCGCCATCGTACACGGCTTTATTTTAAGTCTGCTGGTTCCGGTTATGATGGCCTTCTTCTCCGCCTGATACTTCTTTGGCGGTAGGTTTCCTGCCGCCAAAATTGCGCTAAATCAATCTCCCCCTATTTTGTAGCAGAAAGCCCTTTTCACCGTTCAGGCACAGGCATAACCTTAAACATGTATATCAAATATAACTTTAACAGGTGTGATTATGTTTTGTGTGCAATGTGAACAAACCATCCGTACCCCGGCAGGCAATGGCTGCTCTTACGCACAGGGTATGTGCGGCAAAACCGCAGAAACATCAGACCTGCAGGACCTGCTGATTGCTGCCCTGCAAGGCCTTTCCGCATGGGCGTTCAAAGCCCGCGAATACGGCATTGTCGACCACTACGTCGACAGCTTCGCCCCGCGCGCGTTTTTCTCCACGCTGACCAACGTTAACTTCGACTCTCCGCGCATCGTCGGCTATGCCCGTGAAGCGATTGCCCTGCGCGAAGCGCTGAAGGCGCAGTGCCTGAAGGTGGATGCTAACGCTCATGTGGACAATCCTATGTCAGAGCTTCAGCTGGTGAGCGACGATCTGGGCGACCTCCAGCGCCAGGCGGCAGACTTTACCCCGAATAAAGACAAAGCGGCGATTGGCGAGAATATTCTCGGCCTGCGCCTGCTGTGCCTGTACGGCCTGAAAGGCGCTGCGGCCTATATGGAGCACGCGCACGTGCTCGGTCAGTACGACAATGACATCTACGCTCAGTACCACAAGATCATGGCGTGGCTGGGTACCTGGCCTGCCGATATGAATGCTCTGCTTGAGTGCTCAATGGAAATCGGCCAGATGAACTTCCGCGTGATGAGCATTCTGGATGCTGGTGAAACCAGCACCTACGGCCACCCGACGCCGACACAGGTCAACGTGAAAGCGACCGAAGGCAAGTGCATCCTGATTTCGGGTCATGATCTGAAAGATCTCTACAACCTGCTGAAGCAGACCGAAGGCACCGGTGTTAACGTCTATACCCACGGCGAAATGCTGCCGGCGCACGGCTACCCGGAGCTGCGTAAATTCAGGCATCTGATCGGTAACTACGGCAGCGGCTGGCAGAACCAGCAGGTGGAGTTTGCCCGTTTCCCGGGCCCTATCGTGATGACCTCTAACTGCATCATCGACCCGACCGTGGGCGCGTATGACGACCGCATCTGGACCCGCAGCATCGTCGGCTGGCCGGGCGTGAGCCACCTCGAAGGCGACGATTTTGGCCCGGTTATCGCCCAGGCGCAGCAGATGGCGGGCTTCCCGTACAGCGAAATTCCGCACCTGATCACCGTCGGCTTCGGTCGCGAGACGCTTCTCGGCGCCGCTGACTCGCTGATCGATCTCGTCAGCCGTGAAAAGCTGCGCCACATCTTCCTCGTCGGCGGATGCGACGGCGCGCGCGGCGAACGTAACTACTTCACCGATTTCGCCACCCGCGTGCCGGAAGACTGCCTGATCCTGACCCTGGCGTGCGGTAAATACCGTTTCAACAAGCTGGACTTCGGCGACATCGAAGGTCTGCCGCGCCTGATTGATGCGGGCCAGTGTAACGATGCCTACTCGGCCATTATTCTGGCGGTCACGCTGGCGGAAAAACTGGGCTGCGGCGTCAACGATCTGCCGCTCTCCCTGGTGCTCTCCTGGTTTGAGCAGAAAGCGATTGTCATCCTGCTCACCCTGCTCTCTCTGGGCGTGACCAACATCGTGACCGGCCCGACTGCGCCAGGTTTCCTGACGCCGGACCTGCTGGCCGTTCTGAACGAGAAATTCGGTCTGCGCTCAGTCACCAACGTTGAAGATGATATGAAGCAACTGCTGAGCGCGTAAGGAGCTATTCATGACCATGCCAACCTCACAATGTCCGTGGCGGATGCAGGTTCATCACATCCATCAGGAGACGCCGGATGTGTGGACGCTTTCGCTGCTCTGTCACGACTACTATCCGTACCGTGCAGGCCAGTATGCGCTGGTCAGCGTCCGCCATTCGGCGGACACCCTGCGCGCCTACACGATCTCCTCCACACCGGGCGTGAGCGAGTACATCACGCTCACCGTCCGCCGCATTGATGACGGTGCCGGCTCTCAGTGGCTGACCCGTGACGTGAAGCGCGGAGATTACATCTGGCTGTCCGACGCGCAGGGAGATTTCACCTGTGACGACAAGGCAGACGATAAATTCCTGCTGCTGGCGGCGGGCTGCGGCGTAACGCCGATTATGTCGATGCGCCGCTGGCTGGCGAAGAACCGCCCGCAGGCCGACGTGCAGGCGATCTTCAGCGTGCGCTCTCCGGAAGACGTTATTTTCGCCGAGGAGTGGCGTGATTATCCGGTGACGCTGGTGGCGGAACACAACGCGACACACGGCTTTGTGCCCGGCCGCCTGAGCCGTGAGCTGCTGCAAAGCGTGCCGGACATTGCGAACCGTACCGTAATGACCTGCGGCCCGGCGCCGTACATGGATATCGTGGAGAAAGAGGTGAAAGCGCTCGGCGTAACCCGCTTCTTTAAAGAGCAGTTCTTCACGCCGGTGGCGGAAGCGGCAAGCAGCGG
Source organism: Enterobacter sp. MG-EB028 (assembly GCF_056673305.1). Classification (NCBI taxonomy): domain Bacteria; kingdom Pseudomonadati; phylum Pseudomonadota; class Gammaproteobacteria; order Enterobacterales; family Enterobacteriaceae; genus Enterobacter; species Enterobacter sp. MG-EB028. Next base: position 1,633,876 of record NZ_CP195079.1, on the reverse strand, counting down.
GATTCAGTTCACCAAGCTGCAGCCCGCGCAGACCTTCTTTGGCCGCGTGGGCACCACGCTGCTGGAAGCGCTGGAAAGCAACAAGGTACCGGTAGTAGCGGCCTGCCGTGCGGGCGTGTGCGGCTGCTGTAAGACGAAGGTCGTTTCCGGGGAGTACACCGTCACCAGCACCATGACGCTGTCCGACGCGGAGATTGCCGAGGGTTACGTGCTGGCGTGCTCGTGCCACCCGCAGGGGGACCTGATCCTCGCATAAACGGTAAACGTTCGGTCGAAGGCCCGGTAAGCGTCAGCGCCACCGGGCTTTTGTCGGATGACACTGCGTATACCCGACCTGGATTGTGCAGGCTGCTTGTACGGCAGTGAACGAGAATGGCAAAATCGCCGCAGCGGTAACGATTTTCTAAGCTGCCTGTACGGCAGTGAACAAGCTAATGACGGCTCAAACATTGATCTGTATTTTCTAAGCTGCCTGTACGGCAGTGAACCTGGCTGGGGCGGGTTTACGACGATTGTTTTTTTTCTAAGCTGCCTGTACGGCAGTGAACGGCGGCGTGCTGGTTGTCCTACTCTGGCGCTCTTTCTAAGCTGCCTGTACGGCAGTGAACTGCTGCGAGTGGGACGGACTCAGTGGCTGGCTTTTCTAAGCTGCCTGTACGGCAGTGAACTTCCAGGAAGCGCTATCCGTGGGGTTCATGGATTTCTAAGCTGCCTGTACGGCAGTGAACTGGAACAATCTACACCTATAACCTTGTAAGATAAAGAATTCCCCTAAAAATTCCCCTTAAACCCTTTTTTTACCACTTACAATTCAACCTAATAAAATCAATCACTTAAAACCCACCAATAAAAAATGGTCCGTAGACCCCTTCCTTCATTCCAGCACCCAACTTTCACCGCCACGCCGGACCTTTCCCCAGCGCAAACCGCCCTGCCCCTAAAAACGCCACCGTCAGCGAGCCAATAAAGAAGTACACCAGGCTTTCAATCGCCCATGCACCGACCTTATCGAGCGCGAATGTCTCATCCATTCCCACCATCAGCCACGCCACGATCATGGTAAACGCCAGCACCAGCGCGGCCGGGCGCGTGAAGAGGCCGACAATAATCAGTATCGGTGCCACCACTTCACCAACCAACACGCCGTAAGCGATAAACCCCGGCAACCCTTTTTCCACCAGCATGCCGCTGATGAACCCCACACCGCCCAATAGCTTGTGCAAACCGTGAAACAGCATCAGCCCGCCGACGGTAAGTCGTAACAAGAGTTTGCCAAAATCGTCGTGAGACAGCTTTTCATTAACAGCAATTAACATTGATTTAACCATTTGAAATGATTCCTGTTTCCATCCAAGTGATGACCAGATTATGCTGAATAATCGCACAGGAAAACCACCTTTAATTGAGGGGTAAAGAGCAGGCAATACAGTGACTTTCTTCTAAGCTTGTAAGCGATATCACAAAAAGGAGACGGACAACCATGAAACAAACCGTGGCTGCATACATAGCGAAGACCCTTGAACAGGCAGGTGTAAAACGTATCTGGGGCGTAACCGGCGATTCCCTGAACGGGCTTAGCGACAGCCTCAACAAGATGAAGACCATCGAGTGGATGCCCACCCGCCATGAAGAGGTCGCCGCCTTCGCCGCGGGTGCCGAAGCGCAGCTCACCGGAGAGCTTGCCGTGTGTGCGGGCTCGTGCGGGCCGGGCAACCTGCATCTGATCAACGGCCTGTTCGACTGCCACCGTAACCACGTGCCGGTGCTGGCGATTGCCGCCCATATTCCCTCTTCCGAAATCGGCAGCGGCTATTTTCAGGAGACGCATCCGCAGGAGCTGTTCCGTGAATGCAGCCACTATTGCGAGCTGGTTTCATCCCCGGAGCAGATCCCGCAGGTGCTGGCGATCGCCATGCGCAAGGCCGTGCTGAACCGTGGTGTGTCAGTTGTCGTCATCCCCGGCGACGTGGCGCTCAAGGCCGCGCCGGAAGGGGCCAGCACCCACTGGTACCACGCCCCGCAGCCGGTGGTGACGCCTGCCGAAGAAGAGCTGAAAAAGCTGGCGCAGCTGCTCCGTTACTCCAGCAATATCGCCCTGATGTGCGGCAGCGGCTGCGCGGGCGCGCATAAAGAATTACTTGAGTTCGCCGGTAAGCTCAAAGCGCCTATCGTCCACGCCCTGCGCGGCAAAGAGCACGTGGAATACGACAACCCCTTTGATGTGGGCATGACCGGGCTTATCGGTTTCTCCAGCGGCTTCCACACCATGATGAATGCCGACACGCTCATTCTGCTCGGCACCCAGTTCCCGTACCGCGCGTTCTACCCGACGGATGCCAAAATTATTCAGATTGATATCAACCCGGCCAGCATCGGCGCGCACAGCAAGGTCGATATGGCGCTGGTGGGCGACATCAAATCCACCCTTGCCGCCCTGCTGCCGCTGCTGGAAGAAAAAACGGATCGCAAGTTCCTCGATAAAGCCCTGAGCGATTATCGCGACGCGCGCAAGGGGCTGGACGACCTCGCCAAACCGAGCGACAAAGCCATTCACCCGCAGTATCTGGCGCAGCAGATCAGCCATTTTGCGGACGACGACGCCATTTTTACCTGCGACGTCGGCACGCCAACCGTCTGGGCGGCGCGCTATCTGAAGATGAACGGCAGACGCCGACTGCTCGGCTCGTTCAACCACGGCTCGATGGCCAACGCCATGCCGCAGGCGCTGGGCGCAAAAGCGACGGCACCGGAGCGCCAGGTGGTGGCGATGTGCGGTGACGGCGGGTTCAGCATGCTGATGGGGGATTTCCTGTCGGTAGTGCAGATGAAGCTCCCGCTGAAAATCGTGGTCTTTAACAACAGCGTGCTGGGCTTCGTGGCGATGGAGATGAAGGCCGGAGGCTATCTCACGGACGGCACCGAGCTGCACGACACCAACTTCGCGCGCATCGCCGAAGCCTGCGGCATCACCGGTATTCGGGTAGAGAAAGCCTTCGAGGTGGATGAAGCCCTGCAGCGCGCTTTCTCTATCGACGGCCCGGTACTGGTAGATGTCGTCGTCGCCAAAGAAGAGCTGGCCATCCCGCCGCAGATCAAGCTGGAGCAGGCCAAAGGTTTTAGCCTCTACATGCTGCGCGCCATCATCAGCGGGCGCGGAGACGAAGTGATCGAACTGGCAAAAACCAACTGGCTCAGGTAAAACATTTCGCATGACCTCTTAAACTAAAGGGATGTGAAATGATTGATTTGCGTAGTGATACCGTTACCCGCCCGAGCCGTGCCATGCTAGAAGAGATGATGGCCGCCCCGGTCGGGGACGACGTCTACGGCGATGACCCGACGGTCAACGAACTGCAGCGCTATGCGGCAGAGCTGAGCGGCAAGGAGGCCGCCCTGTTCCTGCCAACCGGCACGCAGGCGAACCTGGTGGCGCTGCTCAGCCACTGCGAGCGCGGTGAAGAGTATATCGTCGGCCAGGGCGCGCATAACTATCTCTACGAAGCCGGCGGTGCTGCCGTGCTCGGCAGCATTCAGCCGCAGCCGATTGACGCCGCACCGGACGGCTCCCTGCCGCTCGACAAGGTGGCGGCGAAAATCAAAGCCGACGATATTCACTTCGCCCGCACCAGGCTGCTCAGCCTCGAAAACACCCACAACGGCAAAGTCCTGCCGCGCGAGTACCTGAAAGCGGCGTGGGAATTAACCCGCGAGCGCAGGCTCGGCCTGCACGTTGACGGCGCGCGTATCTTCAACGCCGTGGTGGAGTACGGCTGCGAACTGAAAGAGATAACGCAGTATTGCGACTCGTTCACCATTTGCCTCTCAAAAGGTCTGGGTACACCGGTGGGCTCCCTGCTGGTCGGCAATGCGGACTACATCAAGCGCGCCAACCGCTGGCGTAAAATGACCGGCGGCGGCATGCGTCAGGCCGGCATTCTGGCGGCCGCGGGGCTGTACGCGTTAAAAAATAACGTGGCGCGCCTTAAGGACGATCACGACAACGCCGCGTGGATGGCGACGCAGCTGCGCGAGATCGGCGCAGACGTGATGCGTCATGACACCAACATGCTGTTCGTTCGCGTGGGAGAAGAGCACGCCGCTGCGCTGGGCGAATTTATGAAAGCGCGTGGCGTGCTGATCAACGCCTCCCCGATCGTGCGTCTGGTGATGCATCTCGACGCGAGCCGCGAACAGCTGGCGGACGTGGTGAAACACTGGCAGGCGTTTTTACAGCGCTAAGGAGCATCACGTGCCGCAACGCATTCTGGTGCTTGGCGCCAGCGGATATATTGGTCAGCATCTCACCTCTGCGTTAAGCCAGCAGGGGCATCAGGTGCGGGCAGCGGCACGCAACACCGAGCGTCTGCAAAAACTCACTTTGCCTGGCGTGACCTGTCACAACGTCGATCTCAACTGGCCGAAGGAGCTTCCCGCGCTGCTGGAAGGGGTCGACACGCTTTACTACCTGGTTCACAGCATGGGCGAAGGCGGCGATTTCATCGCCCACGAGCGGCAGGTGGCGATGAACGTCCGCGATGCCCTGCTGCAAACGCCGGTGAAGCAGGTGATTTTTTTAAGCTCGCTTCAGGCGCCCGAACACGAGCAGTCCGATCACCTGCGCGCCCGCCAGCTGACGGCCGACACGCTTCGCGGGGCGAATATTCCCGTCACCGAGCTGCGCGCCGGGATCATCGTCGGCGCGGGTTCCGCCGCCTTCGAGGTGATGCGCGACATGGTCTACAACCTGCCGGTGCTCACGCCGCCGCGCTGGGTGCGCTCTCGCACCACGCCAATTGCGCTGGAGAACCTGCTGCATTATCTGGTTGCCCTGCTGGAGCACCCGACAGAGCAACACCGCGTGCTGGAAGCCGCTGGCCCGGAGGTGCTGAGCTATCAGGAACAGTTCGAACATTTCATGCGCGTCAGCGGCCGCCGCCGCTGGCTTATCCCCATCCCCTTCCCGACCCGCTGGATATCGGTGTGGTTTTTGAATGTGATCACCTCGGTTCCCCCGACGACCGCGAAGGCGCTGATCCAGGGGCTGAAGCACGATCTGCTGGCGGACGATCGCGCGCTGCGCGCGTTGATCCCCCAGGAATTGATCCGCTTTGACGACGCGGTGCGCCATACGCTGAAGGAAGAAGAGAAGCTGGTGAACTCCAGCGACTGGGGTTACGACGCCCAGGCCTTTGCCCGCTGGCGGCCCGAATACGGCTATTACCCGAAGCAGGCGGGCTGCACGGTAAAAACCTCTGCCAGTCTCCACGCGCTGTGGGAGGTAGTGAACCAGATCGGCGGCAAAGAGCGCTATTTCTTCGGCAATATCCTCTGGCAAACGCGCGGCGCGCTGGATCTGCTGGTAGGCCATCGTCTGGCGAAAGGTCGTCCTGCCGCCCCATATCTCAACGTGGGCGATACGGTCGACAGCTGGAAGGTGATCATCGTCGAACCGGAAAAACAGCTGGCGCTGCTGTTCGGCATGAAGGCTCCGGGCCTGGGGCGGCTCTGCTTTACGCTCAGGGACAAAGGCGACCACCGGGAACTGGACGTTCGCGCCTGGTGGCACCCGCACGGGATGCCGGGTCTGTTCTATTGGCTACTGATGATCCCCGCGCACCTGTTTATCTTCAGGGGGATGGCGAAACGCATTGCGCAACTGGCAGAACAAAAGACGAAAATAACTCAATAAAACCCTCTTTCTTTCACCTTTCCCATTGCAACACATCGTAATTCACGAAAGAATGCGCACGAAATTCTTTTCAACACAGTGGATTGATATGAAGGTACTGGTTACCGGGGCGACCAGCGGCTTAGGCCGAAATGCGGTCGAATTTCTGCGCAACAAGGGCATCAGCGTCAGGGCCACCGGTCGCAACGAAGCGATGGGTAAACTGCTGCAAAAAATGGGCGCGGAGTTCGTCCATGCCGACCTGACGGAGCTGGTCTCCTCGCAGGCGAAGGTGATGCTCGCCGGTATCGACACGCTGTGGCACTGCTCCAGTTTTACCTCCCCGTGGGGAACCCAGGAAGCCTTCGATCTCGCCAACGTGCGCGCCACGCGTCGTCTGGGCGAATGGGCCGTCGCCTGGGACGTGCGTAACTTTATCCATATCTCCTCTCCGTCGCTCTATTTCGACTATCACCACCATCGCGACGTGCAGGAGGATTTCCGTCCTGCTCGCTTTGCCTGTGAGTTTGCCCGCAGTAAAGCGGCCAGCGAAGAGGTGATCGACCTGCTGGCCCAGTCAAACCCGCACACCCGTTTTACGGTCCTGCGTCCGCAGAGCCTGTTCGGGCCGCATGACAAGGTGTTTATTCCGCGTCTGGCGCAGATGATGCACCACTACGGCAGCGTGCTGCTGCCGCGCGGCGGCGATGCGCTGGTGGATATGACCTATTACGAAAATGCTGTCCACGCCATGTGGCTGGCAAGCCAGCCGGACTGCGACAAGCTGATTTCCGGGCGCGCGTATAACATCACCAACGGCGAACCCTGTACGCTGCGCAGTATTGTGCAGCGGCTGATTGATGAACTGCAGATCGACTGCCGTATCCGTTCCGTGCCCTACCCGATGCTGGACATGATCGCCCGCAGCATGGAGCGTTTTGGCAGTAAATCCGCCAAAGAGCCTGCGCTGACGCACTATGGGGTATCGAAGCTCAACTTTGATTTTACGCTGGATATTTCGCGGGCGGAGAACGAGCTGGGGTATAAACCGATTGTGACGCTGGATGAAGGCATTATGCGCACGGCGGCATGGTTACGGGATCACGGGAAGCTTCATCGCTAGCGTTTTGCCCGCCTGCAACAGCACCGTACCGTCCCCTCGCCCCTCCGGGGAGAGGGTTAGGGTGAGGGGAAAGTGCAAATACAAAAACGGCAACCTTTCGGTTGCCGTTTGCTGTTTATAATGCCGTCCAGGCATCAGACCATGCCAGACCTGCGCCTGGTTCATAGTATGCCGGGGCGTTGTTACACCAGCCGCTGTACGGGAACGGTTTGCACTGGAACAGTTTACCGTGGTTGTTCACGATATCACCTGCGTTGTACTTGCTGTTCGCGCTCCACGCCGGGTAAGAGCCGGAAGTGCCTTCGTCCTGAGACGGGGTCGCTTTCGCCTTCACGTTCAGCAGATATGAGGTGGTGCTGCTCAGCTCGCCATCGCTGACGGTCAGGCTCACTTCAATCTGCTGCGCCGTTGCGGACTCAGGTGCAGTGAAGGTCACTACCGCTTTGTCTTCGCCGGTCACGGTCTGGCCGTCCTGAGAGCGCCAGGTATAGGTCAGCTTATTGCCGTCGACATCGGTAGAACCTTCGGCGCTCAGAGAGACCTGTGCGCCCGCGTCAACAGCCCCGATTGGACCCGCAATATGCGCAACCGGTGCATGGTTTGCCACTACAGGCTCTGCCGGGGTTTCATCCGGCGTCGGCGCTGGTGCCGGTGCCGGCGTTTCATCTTCGGAAGGCGTTGGCGTTACCGGGGTTTCGTCCGGCGTTACGGCAGAGCCGTCATCGTTTACGATATTGACGTTATAGAACTTCTGCACGCACTTGGTGTAGTCACCGTCTTTAAAGGCGCTGAACGGCGTCTGGTAGCCCACCAGCTGGCAAGAGTAGGTCTTACCGTCCGGCGTATCAGCGCTCCATCCCCAGTCCTGTTCCCAGTAAATCTTCAGGGCACCGGCACCGTATTCGTCGAACTGCTTCATGTTGGCGCAGCCCAGCACTTCATTGGCCGGAACGGGCACTTTCAGATAGTTCGCGAACTCTTTGTAGTACTTGATACGGTTCTGCGACTGGGCAATTTCAGTCGGGCCGCCGCACTCTACGCCGCCGTTGATGATCTGGGTGGTCACGCCGAAGCCAGGGACCAGACCGTTGGCTTTATCGTGATCGTTCGGCTGCCACGTGCCGTCGATAACCTGCAGCATGCTTGGTTTAGGCGGCTGCGGGTAGGCGAAGAAGAAGATCGCACTCGCCAGGTTCAGCCAGGTGTCCGCCACCAGCTCAGGTTTGTCGAGCAGCGTACGCACGTCGCCGTACATCGCTTCAGAGAATGGACCGTAGTTGTAGTTGTAGGACAGCTGCTTCGCACCGCGGCCGAAGTAGCTCAGGAAGTCGCCGTCTTTGTCTTTACCGCACGGCCAGGTCTGGCCCTGCCAGACGTCTGGGTTACATTCGCCGTTATAGCCGCCCTTCTGGCCTTCGCTCCAGCCCATTTCACGCACGTGCACCAGCGCCTGACGCCATTCGGCTTCAGGACGCCAGCTTTCGTGACCGCCGGTCTCTTGGGCAAAGTGAGCAAACATGGTTGCTAGCTCTTTGCGGCAGATCGCGTCGCTGTCACGGCCGTCGTTGTAGGTCTTACACAGCGCCGGGAATTTACCTACCGCTTTCAGGAAGTTGCTGTAGGTGTATGCCTGAGCACGCAGCGGGAACAGGTATTCCCAGTCGCTGGCTTTCACAATCCCTTCAACGCGCTTCACGTTTTCCGGTTTCGCCGCGCGGCCTGGTTCAATCAGTTCAACCTGAGCGTTGTCCAGAGTCTTGATGGTCTCTTTAACGGAGGCCATCAGCGGGAAATCCGTCAATTCCTTCTCTTTCTTCGCCAGATCGCTGGCTTTCATGGTGTATGGTTCACTGGTGGTCGCCTGCAGCGAGGCAGCCTGCGCCATAAACGGTGCTACGCATGCGCCGGCAACGAGTACACTCAGTAACGTCCTTTTATTCATTTCAGTATTCCTGTTAATTGAAGTTAAAGATAAATCCCGGCTTATGTATTAATCCATTAATAAATAAACCACAGACAGCTGTTTTCACTTTTCGAAGAACACCCTCGGGAATTCTTCAAAAATAAAAAACCTTAATATTGCGCCGCTAATTTCAACTGTTGATATTTTTTCCAGACCTTATGCGCATACTTCATTCGCTGCGGATAATTCTCTTTTTTTAAACCGGCGTTATAGGCACCTACCGCTTCCCAGTTATAGCCGTACACCTTGATCATCCCTGAAAGGATGGAGGCGCCGACCATGATGGAGGTACAGGGTTCGGTCATCAGCCGATATTCGTCAATGCCTCTGCTTTCCAGCTCCGTAAAATGTGTACTGTTAATCTGCATCAGCCCGACATCACGCGTGCCGTCATGATTTTGCCCAACCGCATACGGATTCATACCGGATTCAACATTGGCTATGGCATACAATAAATACGGATCGACATGATAATAGTGCGCTGCTCTGTCCCAACAATTTGCCAGTGCGCTTTGGCTTATTATTAATAACAACAATATTACCTTTTTCATTTTTACCTGCTGTAAGCGTCAGTGATTTCTCCTTAGCAACATCCTGTAAAATGAATTTTGAATCACTCACCATCCCTCACGGGGATGGTGAGTGTTTATCGGGCTATATTATTTGCAGTCTGTTGAAGGACCTTCTTTCACCCATACATCGCTGTTAGCCGGGTTATCACCGCGAGTCCACCATTTGGCACGGTAAACGTTGCCCTCGTAGGTGGTGGTATCACCGCCGTTGTAGACCAGGTCAGAACGCCAGTTCATCTTCACGTCGCTGACCAGTTCCCATGCGTCCACACCGAAGCCAGGCTGGTTGCCCTGCGTCCAGTACTTCGCTTTCCACACCAGATGGTCGAAGCTGACGGTATCGCCATTGTTGTAGATTTTGCTGGCATCCCACGCGGCATACTTGCTGGCGTTAGCATCAACAGGCGCGTCGCAGCTGCCGGTTGCAGAGCCTTCGTCAGAAGGTGGTGTAACGTCATCAGCCGGAGGAGTAACGTCGTCCGCTGGAGGCGTCACATCATCAGCAGGTGGCGTAACGTCAGCCGGTTTCGGATTCACGGTCACCTGGACGTTAGACTGCACGCTGGTTTTACCGTCGCTCACCACAACACTCAGGGTGTAGGAAGAGGCGGAGCTCACTTCCGGTGCGGTGATGTTCACATTCGCCGTGTCGGTACCGGTCGCGTGCATATCCGCTGGAACGCTCCAGGCGTAGGTCAGTGCATCACCGTCTGGATCCGCAGCCTGCGCATGCAGAGCGTAGGTTTCACCCGCCTGCAGCGTTACCGCTTCCATTGCATTGACAACGGGTGCCTGGTTCGCTTTTGGCGCTTTGTTCACAACCTGCACATCAATCGCGTTGCTCAGGCCTTTCGCGTCGGTCACCGTCAGGCGGAACGCCAGAGTCTGATCGCTGGTAGCAGCCGCAACGTTGAAGGTCGCTTTCGCTTTGGTGCTGTTGGTGAGGGTCACAGATGGGCCAGAAATCTGGGTCCATTTGTAGGTAATGGCATCGCCATCCGGGTCGGTTGAGGCGGAGCCATCCAGCGTAACAGTGGCCGGACCGGAGATGGTCTGGTCTGTCGATGACGCGATTGGCGCGTGGTTGGTCACCACAGGCTCAACCGGCGTAGAGCTGCCCAGCAGGCTTTCGTTCATGGCGTTCAGAATGTCGCCGTTGTCAGAGTCAATAGACCAGGAGAACAGACCGCCCAGTTTGTTGGCCAGAACGTATTTACCTTTCGCAGCGGCAGAGCGCGCATCTTCATAGGAGATCAGATCGCCGGTTGACTTGTTGAAGACATAAGGCGCTTCCGCGTCAGCATCGTAACCGTATTCCCAGCCTGGCTTACCTTTGTACTCGTTCACAATCTGACGATAATCCACCACGCCCGGTTCCCAGGTGCCTTTAACAGGTCCTGTTGCGGTACCGGTGAACGGATTGTCGCCCGTCTGGCCGTGTACGCCGGTCCAGCCGCGACCGTACATGCCCGCACCCACCACAATTTTGCCAGGCTGTACGCCCTGCTGGAGCAGCGCATTCACGCCGTTTTCGGTGGTGTAGTCGGTATCTGGACGCCATGCTGGTGCACGCAGCGCCGCCTGGTGACCCAGCACCGTGTTGCTCCACGCGCCGTAGAAGTCGTAGCTCATCAGGAAGATATGATCGAGATACTGCTGCGCGGTGGTGTAATCCACATCTTCAATCTTGTCTTTACCGGAACCAATCGCGGTGGTCAGTTCGTAGGTACGGCCCGTCTTCGCAGACAGTTCATCCATCATCGCGCGCAGGTCGTGCATCAGGGCGGTGTAGGTTGCCTTATCCTGCTGCGGGTTGCCCAGCGCCGCGTTCTCACCGCCGCCGCCCGGGAATTCCCAGTCGATATCTACACCGTCAAAGAATTTCCAGGTCTGCAGGAACTCTTTCACTGAGGAGACAAAGCGGGCGCGAATGGCCGGATCGTTCATCTGATAGAACGGGTCAGACAGGGTCCAGCCGCCGATAGATGGCAGAACTTTCAGGCCTGGATGCGCTTTTTTCAGCGCCATCAGCTGACCAAAGTTGCCTTTGTATGGGTCGTCCCAGTTAGAGACGCCGGACTGTGGCTTTTGCAGGGCTGCCCACGGATCGTGGATCGCCACGGTGTAGTCCTGACGGCCGTTACAGGCGCGCTTCAGGGCTTCAAAGCTATTACCGCCTTCGATAGATTTCAGGCTGTCGTTGATGCCGTCACCGCCGCAGATTGGAATGAAGCCGTACAGAATGTGGTTCAGGTTAGCCGCAGGGATTTTATCAACCGGGAAGTTACGGCCATACACGCCCCACTCTGGGAAGTAGGCACCGACCACTTTATCGGTATGCTGTGCGAAGGTTTTGTTGTTCTCCAGCATCGGCGCGTTCAGCGGCAGCAGGTGGCTACCGTCGGTGTCCGCAACGATAATCAGCTTGCTGGCGCTTTTGGTGCAGCCGCTGGCATTACAAAGTTCAACTTGTTCCTGGTAGCGTCCACCTTTTTTTACCTTGAAGGTGGCAGAGCCGGACGCGCTGCCCGCGCCAGACCAGACCGTGGTGCCGTCCAGCAGCACTTTCGCTGAGGTTGGCGCGTCGCCACTCCAGACATTCCACTCAACCTTCACGTCCACGCCGTCAGGGTGAACTTTGACAAGGCTGTTATAGTCCTGTGCAGCCTGGTCTACTTCTACCAGCGCAAATTTGTCATTACCGCTGCTAATAGTAGGCGTACCGGGTGCCGCTGCAAATACTGAGCTTGTTGCGGCTGCAACAAAAAGCGCCAGATATTTAGGCTTCATAAATTTCATTTTTATTTCCTGATAAATTTATTCGTAACGTTAATAACCCATGCCTTCCTTGAGAACATGGATGCGTTTCGCGTAATGCGTATTTAACCAACCTGAAAACCGTGACAAAAAACGTTTTGCTGCGTTGTATTCCTCCATAAAAAGATACAAGCCCATATTCCGTGTAGCTTATATCCCTTACGATACACTGAGCGCAAAGAGACGTCCTTCTCTTCCACCATCAAAAAAATTTATAAAAAAACTTGACCTGTATATTTAAAATATGAAAGCAAACTGCTGTCCAATAAACACCACTATTCCAGCAAATGAGAGATACGGTCCGAAAGAAATAGTGAGGTTATTTTTATTTAAATTATTTAATGTGAAATAACCCATAATACCGCTCAACGCTGCCGCAAGTTCAATTGAAGGCAGCGCCTGCCAGCCGCACCAGGCACCCAGGGCCGCCAGCAGCTTAAAATCGCCATATCCCAGCCCTTCCCGCCCGGTAATCAGACGGAATGCCCAGTAGAGCAGCCAGAGGGAGAGATAGCCCGCGACCGCACCGAACAGCGCATCGCGCAGCGGCATCTGGTGGTCAAACGCATGGAACAATAATCCTGCCCACAGCAGAGGCTGCGTCAGACAATCCGGCAGGAGCTGATGCCGCCAGTCAATCATTGCCAGGGGCAGCAAAAAAGCGGCCAGCAGCCACAGGGCGAAAAGGGACAGGATGTCTGGCATACACCAGGCGGTGATGCCGCAAAACAGCGCGGAAAAAAGTTCGATTAAAAATAGCCGCAAGGGGATAGCCGTTCTGCACTGGCGGCAGCGCCCGCGTAATACAAGCCAGCTGACCAGCGGGATATTCTCCCAGGCGGTCAGGCTGTGCTGGCACACCGGACAGTGCGACGCCGGAAAGAGCAGATTACCGCCCCTCTCCTCCTGCATCACCATGCCCGGCACGCGTTCGGCAACCACCCCAAGAAAGCTCCCGATAATACTGCCGAAGATCGCACTCATTACCGGGAACCCCACCGGGTAAACGTCCCGCATCAGCGCGAACGTGTTCATGCCTTTTTGCTCCAGGTGAGCTGGACTTCCGCTTTCACGTCGCTGAGGTGGTCGATCGGCGTGAGGTTCATTTTCTGCAGCCTGACGCCGGAGGTCTGGTTTATTTCCCGCAGCCAGCTCTTTAATTCATAGACATTTACGCGACTGACCACGAACGATAAGGTTTGCCCATCCTGACGCACGTCTGTCAGAGGCAAATGAATCTCCTGGGCGCTGTTCTCCACCACCGTGCGCGGATTATCCGTTTTGACAATCTGGACCTGAAGATGGTTTTTATCTATTTCACTGCGCATCCAGTTCAACGTCTCTTTTTGTCTGCTCAGCGTGGCCTTACTGTTCTGAATCATATTATCCAGCGGAACCATTCCCGCGTAATAAATAACCGCCCCCGCTATCGCGACGGCACATATTTTCAGAATAATTTTTTCCCTGGCACTGTAATTCTGGTAACGAGACTTAAGCTGCGTGATTCGCTCTTTCATTTATATTTCCCTGCGATCATGGCGGTATAAGGAGCTGAGGTCGAAACAGGCTGTAAGGTGAAATCAAAATATTCCCCCGCCTGGTTTACAAACGTCTGCAACGCGGATTGGCTTTGCGAACTGGCGCTCAGCGTTAGCGTGTTTTGCTGAGCATCGTATTCGAGCAGCGTGATCTCCAGCGCGGGTACGGCCTGCCTGGCTTTCTCCAGATCTTCCAGCTGCAGAAACACCCCTTTGCTCTGCTTTTTCATGTTTTGACCAAAGTGATATTTGATATTGGTCTGCTGGCGCATGCTCGGAAAATGGTGCTGATAAACCTGCAGGATCTCCTGCTGAATCTGATTTTCCTGCTGCACCAGCATCCAGGCCATGGCGACGCGCGGGCCCAGCAACAGGCCGAGAGAGAGCAGACCCGCCGCGGCAATTGCCGCTTTGATGCCCTTCGAGGCTTTCCCCGAGCCCGCTTTCGCGCTGAATTCGCCGTGCAGGAGCGTGACGCGGCAGGCTTGCCACTGGGGCTGGATCAGCACCAGCGGATGCTGCCAGGGCTGGGCGATGTCGACCGCGACGCCGGCAGGCGCTTCACCGTAGCAGCACACCTCCCCCTCTCCGGCCTTCTGCATCAGAAGCGGCAGCAGGCTCGCTTCCATCTCACTGGCAATATGCGGTGATAAACGCAGCCAGTAGCTGTCATCCAGGGCGACGAGGGTACTTCCGCCAGCCGTCACGGGCAGCAGCCAGGCATCCGGCAGCACCTGAATCACCTTTAACCCCGCCTCCTGACAGCGGTTTAACCACCCGCGCAGCAGATCGGCGTCTATCGCCACCGCATCCACTTCGGCACCTTTTTTGTTCAGCACCGTCCAGTGGAGATTATCCACGTCGCCAATCAGCGTCTCTTCCGCCATCCAGGAGAACGCCGTCGCCTGAGAGGCGACTTTTTTCGGCAGCGTAAAATGACGGAAGATCATGCTGCTGGCGGGCAGCAGCAGACAAACACGGGACGCCAGTGGATGGTCCGCCAGTGCGTCCAGGCTCTCCAGCGTCTCAACCTGCTGGCTGCCGGAGACACACCCCATAATTTTCCCGCCCTCGCGGTTATCGGGACGAACAAAAAGTACCTGTTTCATAGCGATCTACTTTTCTTATTCAATCATTCGGTAACGACGTTGCCACGTCACGATCTCACCGGCTTCGTTATTGACCTGAAGCTGGCTAACCACGCGAAGCGTTAATTCATCGGTATTGCCGGTATAGTTCACCCGGAAATACCGGCTGCTGATGGAGAGAAGCTCAGCCACCTGCGGGAGATCGTCTTTCAACTGCGGGAAGGTCTGCTCCAGCGCCTTGCTGAAGGTTTCCATATTTTCCCAGCCGGTTTCTGGACGCGAATCAATCAGGCGAACGGCGTCATCTTCCGTTAATTTTCCGGGGAACAGGGCGGCCAGTAAGGCGGCCTGCTCCGGTTTCAGGGTATTCACATCCACTTTGCTGGCAGAGTCCGGCAGCGCGCAGAGCAGCTTGCTCACCTTCGGGTATGCCGCTGCCGGGAACGCGGGCAGCTGTTTGATCTCAGCAATGGTGCGCATCATCTGGTTTGCGGGCTGGCGGGCAGGCACGACGCCGGCCCAGGCATCGCTCTCTGCACCGTCTTTGGCGGTCGTCGCGTCGCCATCGAGATAGTCCACCAGCTGTTGATACACCTCTTCCGCCGTAGTGTGACTGATGCCGCTTTCCGTCAGGATCTGTTCAACAATCTGCTCGTTACGCGGTTTTTCCGGCACCGCGGGCGCGTTTTGCCCCTGCGGTATTTTCTCTGCGGCCAGCAGGTTGTTGACGTTAAAGCAGTCCTGCGCGTCTTCCACCTGGCTGACCACCGTGTAATCTTCGCCCCGGGTTTCCAGCGGCTGATGCCAGTCGCCTTCAAGGTTCAGGGCCTTGTTTTCACCGCTGGCGTCGGCCTGCAGGCGGTCTTTCACCACCTTTTCCTGCGCCTGCATCGCCCTGCGCAGCTGCTGCTGGCTCACCTGGTAATGGGTTTTCTGCAGGTTGCGGCAGAACTGCTGGCTGATTTTGGCGGCCAGCGCCGACATCATGACCAGCAGGATCAGCACCACCAGCAGCGCGACCCCTTTTTGTTTACGTAATGCACTCATGATTTTGCTTCCGGTGCTGGTGCTGGTGCTGGTGCTGGCGCAGACGCAGCGGCGGGCGCAGCGGCGGGCGCAGCCGCTTCAGGCATATCGCCCGGGGTCGTGAAGACCCAGCGCCAGGTGTCACCGTTTTCCATGGTCAGCGTCAGCTCCACGCCGTCCGGCAGATGCGCCGCGTCGCTCCAGCTTTTCTGCCAGCCCTGACGGTAAAAACGCCACTGCAGGGATTTCACCTCGCTGACAATCGGCACCTCATCGGGTTTAACGTCCGCCGGGCCGTCAATCACCGGCCAGACGTCGCGATACAGACGCCCCTCTTCCAGCCGCCAGCGCACGCGCTCCAGCTGAACCGTTCCACTCACCCCGTTCAGGGTGGTCAGCTCAAGGGCATCGCCCTCCTGACGAAACAGTTCCGGCTCGTTACGCGGCGCGCGCGCCTGAAGCTGATAAAAATCGCGCTCCATCAGATTCCAGGCCCGCTGCAGCTGGTTGAGCTTTGCGGCGCTGGCATCCGTCGCCGAACTGGTGCGCATCGCGCCGTCCAGAATTTGCCAGGCCAGCGTGCTGATCACCGCGAAGATGGTCAGGGCAATCATGATCTCCAGCAGGGTAAATCCGCGCTGGCGTCGCGTTTTTTTCACTTGCTCTCTCCCGGCGGAATGATGTGCAGGGCAATAACCGGCTGGCTGTCGTCGCCTTCCGCGTAGACGCGGATCGCGTTCGCCCAGACGTTGTCGGCGGTTTTTACCCGCTGCTTACGCCAGTTCCAGCTGCGTCCGCCCATGATTTCCGTCCCCTGCTCCTCGGCGTCCGGGAAGTCGGTTTTCGTGAGCTGCGCTTCCGCCAGCTGATTTTCCGCCACCCAACTGGCCTGCAGCGTTTCGGCCAGACCGTGGGTGAAACGCACGTTCAGGGTGACGGAGTTCATCAGCGCCAACGCGGCGGTGGAGAAGATCACCAGCGCGACCATTACCTCCAGCAGCGTCATCCCCTTTTGCTTTTTATTGCCGTTAGCCATCGTTTTCTACCGATACCGGGGCCGCGCCTTGCGACACCACGCGGAAATGGTGCTGTTTGTCGTAGCTTTGCAGCGTCAGCGTGAAGCGGCTGATTTCGCCGTCCGGTAAAAAGAGCACCTGCGGGTCGGAGGTTACCGTGGCGGCAAGGCGCTGCGGCGAGAGCGAAACGTGCATCTCCTCCGGGAAATCGCCTTTGGTGGTAATTCGCCCCGCGGATAACGGCACCCAGCGACGTTCGCCATTTTTATCTTCGAGCGTCACCAGTTGATAGTTATCCGTGGTAATCACCAGCCCGACAATATTTCCGTCCATCACCGCACGGTCTGAACCATAATCAACGAGGGCTTTTAATTGCTGGCCAAATATATCCGCACCGCTGCGCGAAGGTATTGTTGACACTACCATCATGGCGCAGCTGGCAAATATCACCAGCGCCAGAATAATTTCCAGCAACGTAAAGCCGCGTTGTTTATTCATTATTTCTCTTTCTTGTCCAGAGACCAGTTCGTAATATCATCGGCGGTATTCGCTTCACCGTCCGGACCGGCTGAGAAGACGTCGACCGCGCCGTGCTCGCCCGGGCTCACCAGAATATAATCCCCACCCCACGGGTCCTGCGGCAGACGGCGGATATAGCCATCGGCGCGGTAGCCGTTCGGAATTGGCGCGATTTCAGGCTTGGTCACCAGCGCCTGCAGCCCCTGCTCTGTGGTCGGGTAGCGGTGGTTATCCAGCTTATACATATCCAGTGAACCTTCGAGCGCAACAATATCGCTGGTCGCTTTTTGTTCGTCCGCTTTCTCTTTATTCCCCATTAAGTTTGGCACTACCATACTCGCCAGAACGCCGAGAATAACAATCACCACCATTAATTCGAGCAACGTGAAGCCCGCCTGGCGCGCCAGGTTTTTACGTTTTAAAGCCATGATTTAACCTACCATATTATTAAGTTGCAGAAGCGGTTGTAATATTGACAGTACGATGAATAAAACAATCGTTGCCATGGATACCACCAGCGCCGGTTCAAATACCGACAGCGTTAATGTAATGCGATGCTGTAATGCCGATTCCTGGTTTTCCGCCGCGCGGTCCATTAAATTACCTAATTCCCCGCTCTCTTCGCCGGAGGCAATCATATACAGCATGGTCGGCGGGAATAATTTCGCCTGTTCAAGCGCCGCGTAAAGGGATGCCCCCTGGCGCACGGTATCCGCCGCCTGCTCCAGCACCTGCCGGGCGTAGAGGTTTTCGATACCGTCCATTGCGATATACATCCCCTCCAGCAGCGGCACACTGCTGGCCTGCAGAATGCTCAGGGTGCGGATATAGCGGGCGCTGTTGATGGCGCACACCAGCTTTTTAATCGGCGAACCGTTCACCAGCCAGCTGTTCCAGCGAAAGCGGTTTTTGACATTTCTGAGCCAGGTTTTAAAGCCGATAAAGCCGCCCCCCAGGATGCCCACAATATAGATGCCGTACGCCTGCAGGAAATCGCTCACCGCAATCAGCGTGCGGGTAGTGATCGGCAGCTGCTGCTTCATGTGGGTGAACTGCTCAATCACCTGCGGCACCACCGCCACCAGCAGAATGCTGATGACCGCGATGGCCACCACGGTCAGGGTGATCGGGTAGACCATCGCCTGCGTCAGCTTGCTCTTCATCTTCTGGCGCTGCTCGTTGTACTCCGCCAGCTTCTCCAGCACATCGCCCAGGTGGCCGGTCTTTTCACCGGCCATCACCAGCGTGCAGTAGAGCTTGTCGAAGGTGCGCGGAAACTGGCTGAAGGCGTCAAACAGCGTGTGCCCTTCCACCACCTTCTCGCGGATCTCCACCACCATCGCTGCCAGCTTTTTGTCTTCCGTCTGCTTAGAGATCGCCTTCAGCGCACTCTCCAGCGGCAGCGCGGCGTTGACCAACGTGGAAAGCTGGCGGGTAAACATCGACAGCACCGGCGTTGAGAGCTTTGCCCCGGTTTTTGCTTTTCCGGCGGACGCCGCTTCACGGGTTTCGGTGATGCTGACGGGCATCAGCTTTTGCTCGCGAAGCATCTGGCGAACCTGCTTTTGCCCCTCGGCCTGCAGCGTACCACGCTGGGTTTTCCCCGCGGCATCCGTCGCCGTCCAGGCGTAGAAGGCCATTACGCATCCCCCCCACGCTCGGCGGTGACGCGCATCACCTCTTCCAGAGAAGTCACGCCGCTAATCACCTTCAGCAGCCCGTTTTCACGCAGGCTGTAGGCCTGCTTAAAAAGCTGCGTTTCAATCGACATTTCGTCTTTATCTTCATGAATGGCGCGGCGCATGGTGCTGTCCACCACCAGGAACTCATGAATACCGGCCCGGCCCTGATAGCCGCTCTGGCGGCAGTGTTCACAGCCCACCGCGCGATAGATTGCTTTTGGCGGCGCGTCCATAAAGCTGAACAGCGCTTTTTCATTGGCGTCCAGCGGACTGGTGGTCCGGCAGTGCGTGCACAGCCGGCGCACCAGACGCTGGGCAATGACACCGAGCAACGATGATCCGATTAAAAACGACTCCAGCCCCATATCCCGCAGACGCGTAATCGCCCCTGCGGCGCTGTTGGTGTGCAGCGTAGACATGACCAGGTGACCGGTGAGCGACGCCTGCACCGCGATTTGCGCGGTTTCACCGTCGCGAATTTCCCCGATCATCACCACGTCCGGGTCCTGACGCAGAATGGCGCGCAGCCCGCGGGCAAAGGTCATGTCCACGCGCGGGTTAACCTGCGTCTGCCCCACCCCTTCCAGCTCGTATTCAATCGGGTCTTCGACGGTCAGGATGTTGCGTTCGTGACCGTTCAGCGCCGAAAGAATGGCGTACAGGGTGGTACTTTTACCGGAACCTGTCGGCCCGGTGACCAGGATAATGCCGTGCGGGCGGTCAATCAGCCCCTTTAACTTCTCCAGCTCTTCATCAATCAGCCCCAGCTTGTTGATGTCGGGCTTCAGATTGCTTTTATCGAGCAGACGCATGACCACGCGCTCGCCGTACTGGGACGGAATGGTCGAGACACGCACGTCAATCGCCTTGCGGCCAATGCGCAGGGAGATACGGCCATCCTGCGGCAGGCGCTTCTCGGCGATATCCAGCTTCGACATGACCTTGATACGCGACACCAGCAGCGGCGCGAGCTTGCGCGCCGGCTGAAGCACCGGGCGCAGCACGCCGTCGACGCGAAAGCGAATGCTCAGCGTGCGCTCAAAGGTTTCGATATGAATATCCGACGCGCCGTCTTTCACCGCCTCGCCGAGAATGGCGTTGATAAGGCGGATCACCGGCGAGTTTTCGTCGTTATCGAGCAGATCTTCGTTGTCCGGGATCTCCTCGGTTAACGCCATCAGGTCGATGTCCGCGTCCATGTCGTCTACCAGCTGCTGCGACACGCCGCTGCTCTGCTGCCAGATTTTGGCCAGCATCTCGTCAAACGCTTCCGGCGTCAGGGTGACCGGGACGAACGCGCGTCCCAGCACCCGGCGCACCTCCAGCAGTGCAAATGCCGGAGTGTCATCACGGATATAGACGTCATTGTTATAAAATAAAACGCCGTTATCTTTTGCGTAGCTGCTGCTACACAGAGTTTTACTCAGTTCGTCCACGTTGCCCCTCCGCCTTACTCTTTAAACGGATTGCGCGTCGCGCTGGTTTTCACCGGAGCGGTGTGGGTACTGGTGCTGGCAGACGGAAACGCGGGTAAAACGGCGTTATCCGCCGGTTCAAGAATGCCGAGCTTTTTCTCCTCCGCGCGCTGCATCTGGCGAACGCGGATCTGGTCATATTTCTCTTTCGACGCCGCGCTGTAGTTTTCGTCGTCACGCAGGACGGTGGTATGGATAAACACCATCAGGTTGCGCTTGGAGGTATCCTGCGAGGTGTAGCGGAACAGCTGCCCGACCAGCGGGATATCGCCCAGCAGCGGGACTTTGGAGACCGACTGTTTGGTGACGTTTTCCATCAGGCCGCCAAGCACCACCGTCTGACCGCTGTGCACCATCACTTCGTTATTGATGGTGCGGGTGTTGAAGGTTGGGCCGAGGCTGGCGTCTTCCGTTGCACTGTTGTCAACGCTGGACACTTCCTGCTCAATTTTCAGGTGGATCATGTCGCCATCGTTGATTTGCGGCACAATTTTCAGCTTGGTACCGACGGTCTTACGCTCAACGGAGTTAAAGACGTTGTCGCCGCTGGTGGTCTGCGAACCGGAAAGGACCGGCACGTCCTGGCCGACGTTAAACGACGCTTCTTTATTATCCAGCGTAACGACGCTTGGCGTGGAGAGAATGTCGTTTTTACCGTCGGTAGAGAGCGCGGTCATCAGGGCGCCGAAATCACCGTTAAAGAAGCCGGTCGCCAGGCCGGTGAAGCTCGCCCCCTTCATGGTACCGTTCTTAATCTGGCTGATTGGCAGGCCGGTGGAGCCGAACTGTACGCCACCGTGCTTGCCGGTCCACTGCACGCCGAGATCCAGGCCGTTGCCGTCCTGCACTTCAGCAATGATCGCTTCCACCAGCACCTGCGGACGACGAATATCCAGCTTGTCGATCACCTTCTCCAGGGAGTTCATCACGTTAGGCTGCGCGGTGATCACCAGGGAGTTGGTTGACTCGTCGGCGGTAATATTCAGATCCGTTGAGGCTCTCGCGGTTTTCGCTTTGGCGGTGCCCGGCTTGTCTTTCAGCTGCTCGCCAATCCCGGTGAGAACCGGAACCACTTTGGTGGCGCTGGCATATTTGAGATAGAAGACGCGGGTATTCCCCTCGTTGTTCTGCTCACGGTCCAGCTGATGAATAAGGGAACGGGTACGCGCGCGCGCGTCTTCCGGGCCGCTGATCACCAGGCTGTTGGTTTCGTCATCGGCCACCACTTTTGTGGCCAGCTGCGGTGCGTTCTGCCCTTTCTGCTCCTCGTTGTTGAGGTTATTCAGCATATCCGACAGATCTTTGGCGGAAGCAAAACGCAGCGGCACAATTTCGCGACGCTGAACACCGTTTTTATCGACGCGCTGCACCAGGTCAACCAGGCGGTTAACCACCGAGGCTTTACCGGTTAACAGCAGCACGTTGGACGGTTCGAAGTGGACCACGTTCCCGATACCGGTGGCATCGTTAAGCTGACGCAGCAGCGGGGCAAGCTCGCGCACCGGCACATTTTCCATGCGCACCACGCGGGTGATGATCTCATCGCCCTTGCCCGGGTTTTTGCTATCCGCCAGCGGCGCACCCGCGGTGCGGGCTACGCTTGAGCGCACCACTTTCACCATCCCGTTGTCCATCGGGATCACCGACAGACCATACAGATCCAGCACGCTCAGGAAGAACTGGTAATACTCATCTTCCGTCAGCACGTTATAGGTTCTGACCGACACCGTGCCCTGAACGGACGGGTCGACGAGAATGGTTTTGTTAAGATTGCGGCCTACCGTATCGATAAACTCGCGGATATCGGTATTTTTAAAGCTCGCGCTAAAGTTGGCTGCAAGCAGCGAACTGGAATATAACGACAATGCGGTCAGCGCCACGCACGCCCAAGGAAATTTCTTCATGTCTGTACACTTGTTAATTGTTTAGAACATTGACCCGAATATTTTCAAGGTGAGCGTGACGTCTGACGACGACCTCCGCTTCTTTCATTTTCGACCAGTTGGCAATAATACTTTTTGCCTTTGCTTCATCGGTCATATCGACAGAGTTAACTTCTACCGCCACATCGCCCTTTTGTAGCCCCGAATGGCTATAGAACGAGGAGGCATTCCTTGGATTAATGTTGTAGCCTTCCAGCTGGCCTTTTTCGATTAACGGTTTGAGCACCAGATAATCATCCAGATGCACGCTTTCCGCGCCTGCATCTTTCGTCGATTTGGTTACCGGGCCGCTGTCAACGCCGCCCTTAAAATAGTCAGGCTTATTTAACGCCAGTACCTGCGTAGCACCTTCGTAATTAACCACCACATTGTCTTTGTTAATTTCCTGAATAAACGCATCGTTGAAACCGGTCAGAGGCTCGCCTTCACGATAGCTCTTCTCCCCCCCCGGCGTTTTGATAACCGCGAAGGAAAGCCAGGCGTCATCGCTACGCACGATACCTTCTATCTCCGCTGCCAGCGGGGCTTTCGTCGCAGTCGGTAAGTTGTCCTGACGCACCGCAGCCGTGAAAAGGGTGAACTTTTTTTCTTCACGACGATTTTTCAGTGGCTGTTCATCAGATTTAGCCAATTCATTCGTAACTTTTTTATAATCTTTAAACGTCAGATAGCCTTGCTGGCCGCAAAAAATTAACAGCGCAAACATAATGCAAGGCGTTATCCACCGTGACAGAAATGAGAACCTCATTTTTCATCTGGCCTTTAACAAAGCGAAAATAAGCAGCGTCGTGCTGCGCCAATATGTGAGAAAATAGTAATTAGCTGCTGTAAATACGACCACTGACTTTGCCGCTAACTTTCATAAAGAAAAATATTGACCGTATAAAATCCAGATGTTAGGCATCATCCACTGGATATTTTTACCCTGCACGCAAATTGACCACCCTATAGCGTTGCTTTACTTTCTCGTCCTGTTGCTATTCCTAATCAGAGACGGTAAGTCGTTATGTATCAGAGCCACTTTCATTTTAAAAACCCGCCGTTCAGGGAGATCGCCCGCTCATCCGGGGATTTTCTGGTGCCCTATCATCAGGACGTGTTCAACCTGCTGAAAGAGAAAACCCAACAGGCGGGCGTGAGCGGTCTCTTTTGTGACGACGCCCGTTTGTTAGGTCAGTTCAGCCATGCGCTGAAAACCGCGACGCCCGGCGTTCTTGCCATCAACGCGTTTCCAAAACTGAGCGCCAGTAGCCTGCTGTACAAGCTCAACCCGGGAACGAAAGAGAACAAGAACCGGATTCAGGCGGTAGATGCGGTGCTGCAGCAGTGGCAGGGTGGGAAAGCCAGAACGAAAGTGCTGGTCATTACCCATACCGAAGCCATGAAAGAGAGCTGCCGCGAGGTGCTGGGTATGTTGCTCACGCGCGCCCAGGAGCTGGAGTTTCGCCTGGCCGTGGTGCTGATGGGCACGAAGGATCAGGACGCCGTTCTGATGCAGAAATCTGAACTGCGTGAATATGCACATACCCGTCACACGTTACGTCCCCTGACCTGCCGGGAATTTCTCAGCTATGTCCAGGCGCAGTGTGAAGAGCACGGGTGCGAGAGCTCGCCGCTTACGCCGGCGCGTGTGCGTAAGATGCACGCGCTGACCAAAGGGAATATCAGCAAGCTGAATGAACTGGCACACCTGTCAATGCTGGCCGCCTGGACCGAACGTGCGCTACAGGTCAGCCCTCGTCATTTACGCCTGGCGGCCGGTGAGAGCCTTCCTGCGAAAAAACACGGTAAGCGCCTGGCAACCGTGGGACTGTTCGCTTCCGTGCTGTTCGCCGCCTGCGGCTGGTATTTAACCTCCTCGATCACCGCAAAACTTCCCGTTCAACTGCCGGTGCCCGTCAGCTGGAAACAGCAGGCGCCAAAAGTTGAGGCGCCCGCGGTGCCGGTTATCGACAACGAAATGGTTAATCAGCCGGATGCGATGCACCAGCTTTACCTGATGTGGGGGTACGACGCCTCGGCGGATGACGCCCTGTGTCAAAACGCCGCGAAGGTGAACCTGATGTGTAAACAGGGCAACGCCTCGCCGGACGCGCTGGCACGAGAGGGTTATCCGTGGGTCAGCGAACTTAAAACCGGTGACCATCTTAACTACGCCGTGGTCGCCCGCGTTGGGGATACCTCTATCGACCTGCTGATGAACAACCGCACCTGGCAGGTAAGCCGCAGCTGGTTTAACCAGCATGCGACCGGGAACTTTACACAGCTGCACCGCCTGACGCCGGAAGGTAAAGACGCCATCAGTGCCGCCAGCGATGCGAAAGACATGAGCTGGCTGGATCAGCAGCTGAGCCTGGCTCTTGCCCAGCCTGAAACCCATGCTCAGACCTGGACGGCGGAGATGATGAAACGCACCCGCGAGTTCCAGCAAAAAATGAATCTGCACGTGGATGGCATTCCTGGGGAAGACACGCTGATGCAGCTCATGCGTGAAACCCATACCACGCCGAGCGTATTGCTCCAGGCCACATCAGACGCCAAAACGCAGGAGAAGCATTCCTAATGTCTACCATCTGTCTTGCGGCTCAGCGCAGCTACGTCACCGGGGAGGCGGTCTGGTTTTCATACCGCTTCCCCAGCCTGAGAAAAATTTGCGGTAATACCCTTTTATGGGCGTTAGGTTTGTGCGCCATGGTCATGGCAGGGTTGTACGCGCACGTTTACTGGAACCTGCGCCATCCTGTGCCGGAACCGGTTAAAGCGAGCGTCGCGAAACCCGAAACGCAGCTTTCAGAGATGCACTACGTGTATGTAAGTAAGCCGTTCCCGCATCCGCATCCGAAACCCGCGCCGGTACACGCTGATGTTCCCGCCATGCAGGATCTGCCCATCAACAGCGATGATGCTGACTGGCAGCAGGCACCTGACGGCGGCGTGCCGCACGATACCTCGCGGGATACTTTACCCGGAACCGAAGCGCACGATGCGGTACCCGCCAGCGCGAGCGGTGACGATGCCTCAATAACCGAATTATTTAAGCAGGCATTAAAAGAACAAGAGCAGGATTATTCGCAAGGCAAAATTCCCGCGCCGCCGGTTGACGAGACGCAGGATAATTCGCAGAAAGGTTCATTGCAGAAAGTGGATCCCCGGTCACCTTTGAGTAAGAAAGGAGACCGGCTGGAGTAGTTAATATTTTTCAGGCAACGTTGTCAGGTTAAGGAGTCGACCCTTTTCCACGACAATATACTGACCTTTTTTCAGATCGGAGAGGATTTTAATAATGGTACTGCGCGCCAGGTTGGTGTATTCCTGAATATAATCATAAATATTGATATCGCGCTGATGATGAACAATTAGATCGTTAATTTCGTACAAAAATTCACGTACGACAGAATAAGCACTGCGGGCAACCAGCACATCATCGCGTTTGCTCAGCATGCAAATGTACCAGGAGAGCACTTTGGTCAGTTCAGGCCATAAGTTTTTATCGGTCATCAGCTGCGCGAAGACCTCTTTTTTGATTGAGCGCACCACGGTGTTGGCGCGAACGAGGCCGTACATGTGGGTCGCGTTGTAGTACATAGCCGCGAGACCAAAAATGCACTGACCCGTTACCGTGAACATGCACAGCTCGTCGGATTCGCGTCGGAATTCCACTTCGCCGCTGACGATAACATGGATATATTGCGAATCAGACGTAGATATTTTTTGCCATTTCTTTAAGGTTTTCTCTTCAAAACCTGAGGTTGCAGAAATAATGGCTTCCATTTCATGTTGCGGACGTAATTTTTTTGCGTAGATGCTTAACATTGTTATACCCGATTTAAGATATGAAATTTTAAAGATGCAGGACCAAGGCAATAAAAGCCTTAATCTTCGAAAATTTTTCTGAAGATGTTCTCAAGGAGAAAAATTAAGAACTGAATGCGATATATTTATTTGCTGCATTAGTTAGCAAGCTATGTGTCTATCTTAAATCCGGATAATTTTAAGTCAATTAACTAAAAATGAATTGAGTTTGTACTTAAGATTAATCTGAAGGGTTTTCAGGAAAAACAACTGATTCGGGGTATTCCGAAGGATTACCCCTGCCCGTACTTCTCTAAAAGCGCTTCACCTATGGCCATCGTTTCAACATCAGCGATGCCGTTCCACAGGTCAGGCCTGAAGTGCATCTGGAATGCCATGATGATGCGTTTCTGCTGCGCCGGGGTACTGTTAACCGGCACGTCATAGCCATAGCGCGCAAGCACATCGAGCAACGCGACGGTATCTACCTGCTGAAAGCGCGGTCGTCCGTTTATATAGAACGCCACGCGCGCGGGATCGGGCCATGCACCTATCCCCTGCTGAGCCAGCTCCCGCCACGGGAACAGCGGGCCAGGATCGTCTTTGCGCTGCGGCGCAATGTCCGAATGGGCCACCACGTTTTCAGGCCTGATGCTGTAGCGGGCAATGATATCTTTCGCGAGCGGCACCAGCGCCGCAATCTGCGCAGGCTCAAACGGCGTAAAATGCTTCACCCCGGCCGTTTTCTGCCAGCCACGATTTTCCAGCTCAATGCCAACAGACGTATCATTGATGCGGTTGGTGCCGCGCCAGAAGCTGATGCCGGCATGCCAGGCCAGCTCGCTCTCCGGCACCAGCTGCCAGATGCGCGGCTTGCCGTCCGGTGCCGGGGGCTTCGCGGGGATCAGATAATGCGAGCTGACGTTTTTGTCGGTTAAGGTCGCAAGCGAGGTGTCGAAGTCATCGGCGGTATAGTGGATTACCAGCACCTTGATACGCGGATAGGCCGCCTGCGCCTGATGGCGCGTATCCAGCTCGTAGGTGCCTTTATCAACGATACCTTTTTCCGGGGCGCATCCTGCCAGCAACATCGCCAGCAGGAGCGTTGAAAGCGAACGCTTCATCGACGGGTTTTCACCGCCGTGCCGCTTACGCTCACCATCAGCATGCTGGAATCTTTGCCGACGGTTTCATAATCAATATCGATTCCCACAACGGCGTCCGCGCCCAGCGCTTTTGCCTGCTCGCCGAGCTCCTTAAACGCAATTTCTCGCGCTTTACGCAGCTCTTTTTCGTACGCGCCGGAGCGTCCACCGACGATGTCACGAATGCCGGCAAAGAAATCGCGGAAAATGTTCGCGCCGAGAATCGCTTCGCCGGTAACCACGCCGCAATACTCGGTGATGGTCTGTCCTTCCAGGGTTGGCGTTGTTGAAAACTGCATTCTTTTCTCCTTCTTTAGCGTTCAATGCCTTAGGCACAGCATTATCGGTTCGTTACGCTATGATTGAAAGGATAGTTAATAAATAAGGAAATCAACATGCGCTACTCTGCTTTAACACTTTTAGTGCCCTGCGCGCTGGTGCTCAGCGCCTGTACCACCACGGTCACGCCAGCCTTTAAGGATATCGGTACCCGCAGCGGCCCCTGCATCGACGGCGGCCCGAATACCGTGGCGCAACAATTTTATGATTACCGCATTCAGCATCGCGGGAATGACCTGACCGCCCTGCGCCCGTACCTGAGCGATAACCTGGCAAAACTGCTCAACGACGCCACCCGCGATCCGCAGCATAACGCTCTGCTGAAATCCGATCCGTTCTCCAGCCGCGCCACGCTGCCGGACAGCGCCGAGGTGGCCAGCGCGTCAACCATCCCGAACACCGATGCGCGGAACATTCCGCTGCGCGTGAAGCTGACCCAGGGAACCCAGACCTGGCAGGATGAAGTGCTGATGATCCGTGAAGGTCAGTGCTGGGCGGTGGACGACGTGCGCTACATCGGCGGCAGCGTTCATGCCCCGGCCGGCACGCTGCGCCAGTCGATTGAGAACCGCTAAATCATCAGTGATAAAAATGTTACCCCCGTAAAATGTCCGGCATTTCGTGCGGAATGCCGACATTTATACTCGCCGACCTTGCCGTTCGCTATTTTGTGCTATGTTTAAGAGGAAATACGGGTTATATTTAACTTTTAACGCAGAAATATTGCATAACTATTCTGTCAACGGTACTATCTGCGGCCTCAATTGCTATAGATTGCCTGGATGAGTAAAGACTGCCCCGATGAGTATTAAACTAAACGGCATTAACTGCTTCTACGGCGCACACCAGGCGCTGTTTGACATCACGCTGAACTGCCCGGAAGGCGAAACGCTGGTTTTACTTGGCCCAAGCGGTGCAGGCAAAAGCTCCCTTCTGCGCGTCCTTAATCTGCTTGAAATGCCCCGTTCCGGTACGCTGGCTATCGCCGGTAACCATTTTGATTTCGCGAAAACCCCGTCAGATAAAGCGATTCGCGAGCTGCGTCAAAACGTCGGCATGGTCTTCCAGCAATACAATCTCTGGCCGCATCTGACCGTCCTGCAAAACCTGATTGAAGCCCCGTGCCGCGTGCTGGGGTTAAGCAAGGAGCAGGCCAT
The DNA here is from genome assembly GCF_056673305.1 of Enterobacter sp. MG-EB028. Lineage (NCBI taxonomy): Bacteria > Pseudomonadati > Pseudomonadota > Gammaproteobacteria > Enterobacterales > Enterobacteriaceae > Enterobacter > Enterobacter sp. MG-EB028. The sequence continues at coordinate 1,605,013 of NZ_CP195079.1, read as the reverse complement.
CGCGCGTGCCGAAAAGCTGCTGGAGCGTCTGCGCCTTAAGCCCTACAGCGACCGCTATCCTCTGCACCTCTCCGGGGGTCAGCAGCAGCGCGTAGCCATTGCCCGCGCGCTGATGATGGAGCCTGCGGTACTGCTGTTTGATGAACCGACCGCGGCGCTGGACCCGGAAATCACAGCCCAGATCGTGAGCATTATTCGCGAGCTGGCGGAAACCAATATCACGCAGGTCATCGTTACCCACGAAGTGGAAGTGGCGCGTAAAACCGCCAGCCGTGTGGTCTACATGGAAAACGGGTACATCGTTGAGCAAGGTGACGCGAGCTGCTTCGCGAACCCGCAAACCGATGCCTTCAAAAACTATTTATCTCATTGATTGTGTCAGGGGAAATATAATGAAAAAAGTATTACTTGCCGTGCTGCTTGCTGGCGTTACCCTTTCCGCTACCGCAGCCCAGACCATTCGTTTCGCCACGGAAGCCTCTTACCCTCCGTTTGAGTCCATTGATGCGAACAACAAAATTGTTGGCTTCGACGTAGACCTGGCAAACGCCCTGTGTAAAGAGATCGATGCAACCTGTACCTTCAGCAACCAGGCGTTCGACAGCCTGATCCCAAGCCTGAAGTTCCGCCGTATTGACGCCGTCATGGCCGGTATGGACATCACCCCGGAGCGTGAAAAGCAGGTGCTGTTCACCACCCCTTACTACGACAACTCCGCCCTGTTTATTGGTCAGAAAGGTAAATTCACCTCTGTCGATCAGCTAAAAGGCAAAAAAGTGGGCGTGCAGAACGGCACCACGCACCAGAAATTCATCATGGATAAACACCCGGAAATCACCACCGTTCCGTATGACAGCTACCAGAACGCGAAGCTGGATCTGCAAAATGGCCGTATCGACGGTGTATTTGGTGATACCGCTGTCGTGACCGAGTGGCTGAAAGCCAACGACAAACTGGCGCCAGTGGGCGACAAAGTGACCGATAAGGATTATTTCGGTACCGGTCTGGGGATTGCCGTTCGTCAGGGCAACACCGAGCTGCAGCAGAAATTCAACGCTGCGCTGGAAAAAGTGAAGAAAGACGGCACCTACGAAACCATCTACAAAAAATGGTTCCAGAAGTAATTCCTGATGAATGAAATATTTCCTTTAGCAAGCGCCGCCGGGATGACCGTCGGCCTTGCCGTTTGCGCACTGATTATCGGCCTCGTGCTGGCGATGTTCTTTGCGGTGTGGGAATCCGCGAAATGGTTCCCCGTCGCCTGGACAGGCTCCGCGCTGGTCACCGTGCTGCGTGGGCTACCGGAAATTCTGGTGGTCCTGTTCATCTATTTCGGCTCCTCGCAGCTGCTGCTCACGCTGTCGGACGGCTTCACCCTCAATCTTGGCTTTACGCAGATCCCGGTGCAGATGCAGATTGAAAACTTCGACGTCAGCCCGTTCCTGTGCGGCGTGATTGCCCTCTCCCTGCTCTACTCCGCGTACGCGTCGCAAACCCTGCGCGGTGCGCTGAAGGCCGTACCGCAGGGGCAGTGGGAGTCCGGTCAGGCGTTAGGCCTGTCGAAATCAGCCATCTTCTTCCGTCTGGTGATGCCGCAGATGTGGCGTCACGCCCTGCCGGGGCTGGGTAACCAGTGGCTGGTATTGCTGAAAGATACCGCGCTGGTGAGCCTGATCAGCGTTAACGATTTAATGCTGCAAACCAAAAGCATCGCCACCCGTACCCAGGAGCCTTTTACGTGGTACATCGTGGCGGCGGCTATCTACCTGGTGATCACGTTGCTCAGTCAGTACATCCTCAAGCGTATTGACCTGCGTGCGACGCGCTTTGAACGGAGACCAGGCTGATGCTTGAATATTTCCCCGAGCTGATGAAAGGGCTGCACACCAGCCTGACGCTGACCGTGGCGTCCATTATCGTGGCGCTGATCCTGGCCCTTATCTTCACCATCGTCCTGACGCTGAAAACGCCGGTGCTGGTGTGGATCGTGCGCGGCTATATCACCCTGTTTACCGGTACGCCGCTGCTGGTGCAGATCTTCCTGATTTACTACGGCCCGGGCCAGTTCCCGTCGCTGCAGGAGTATCCGGTTATCTGGCACCTGCTCTCTGAGCCGTGGCTGTGCGCCCTGATTGCCCTTTCGTTGAACAGTGCGGCCTATACCACGCAGCTGTTCTTTGGTGCGATCCGCGCCATCCCGGAAGGACAATGGCAGTCCTGCGGGGCGCTGGGCATGAGCAAGAAAGACACGCTGGCAATCCTGCTGCCGTACGCCTTTAAGCGCGCACTCTCCTCCTACTCCAACGAAGTGGTGCTGGTGTTCAAGAGTACCTCTCTGGCCTACACCATCACCCTGATGGAAGTTATGGGTCACGGGCAGCTGCTGTACGGGCGCACCTATGACGTGATGGTGTTCGGCGCAGCCGGCGTGGTCTATCTGGTGGTAAACGGCCTGCTGACGCTGATGATGCGCCTGATTGAGCGTAAAGCGTTAGCATTTGAGCGCAGAAATTAACCACGCGAGTGCATAAAACGATATTCACAGAGCGGGTAACCTGATGGGTTATCCGCTTTTTTTTGTCATGAAAATAATATTTAATCATTTTTATTGCATATAAATTCATTAAATGGCATTGTACATCCATGCCGCAGACACGGCGCATAAATAAGACAGACGGGAGCATTACAATGAAAAAGTTAGTTCTGGCCGCACTACTGGCAACCTTCGCCGCTGGCGCATCCGCTGCTGATAAAATCAATTTTGGCGTTTCGGCGACTTATCCGCCGTTTGAATCGCTGGATGCCAGCAACCAGATCGTCGGTTTCGATATCGACCTGGCGAAAGCGCTGTGCAAGCAGATGCAGGCCAACTGCACCTTTACCAACCACGCATTTGACAGCCTGATCCCGTCGCTGAAATTCAAAAAATACGATGCGGTGATCTCCGGGATGGACATCACGCCGGAGCGCAGCAAGCAGGTGGCATTTACCGACCCGTACTACGCCAACTCGGCGGTAGTGATTGCGAAGAAAGGGGCGTACAAGTCCTTCGACGAGCTGAAAGGCAAACGCATCGGGATGGAAAACGGCACCACGCACCAGAAATACCTGCAGGACAAGCATCCTGAAGTGAAGACCGTGGCCTATGACAGCTACCAGAACGCGATTATCGACCTGAAAAACGGCCGTATTGATGGCGTATTCGGCGACACCGCCGTGGTGAACGAATGGCTGAAAACCAATCCGCAGCTGGGTACGGCGACCGAGAAAGTCACCGACCCGCAGTACTTCGGCACGGGCCTCGGCATCGCGGTACGTCCGGATAACAAGGCCCTGCTGGAAAAACTGAACGGCGCGCTGAAGGCAATTAAAGCGGACGGCACGTATCAGAAAATCAGCGACCAGTGGTTCCCGCAGTAATCTCTTTTGCCGGGTGGCGGCTTCGCCTTACCCGGCACTCTCTCACAGCGGTACAAAGAACCTGAACCGCGCCCCGCTCACCGACTCCATCAGCCTGATCCCGCCGCCATGCAGCTCCAGCATACGCTTAACGATTAACAGCCCTAACCCACCGCGGTTCTCCCGCGCTGCCTGGGTATTCAGCGCCGACGGCCGCTGGAACAGATCGTCGCGCAGCGAGGCATCCACCCCCGTTCCGGTGTCGGCTACTTCGACCTGAAGCTGTTCATTCTCCTGCCAGACCGCCAGACGAATTTCCCCGCCGGTGGGCGTATGGCGCATCGCGTTATCCAGAAGGTTGGTCACCACGCGCTCGATCATCGACACATCGGCATTGACCAGCGGCAGGGGCCCAGGCACGTCAATATGCAGATTGACCTCGCGCGTGCGGGCGGTGAGCTCAAACTTCTGCGCCACATCGGAAATCAGCTCTCCCATAGCGAAACGCTCGCGCTGCGGCTTAATGCCGCCGTGCTCAAGGCGCGCCAGCTCGAACAGCTGCTGCGAAAGATGACGTACCTTTTGTCCCTGACGCAGCGCGGTGGCGAGATACTGCTGGTGCTCCTGCGGCGTCAGGGTGGCGGATTTGAGCGACAGGGTTTCCAGATAGCCCAGCAGCGAGGTGAGCGGCGTGCGGAGATCGTGCGAAATATTGGCAATAAACTCCCTGCGCTGGCGATCGCTGTCGGCCAGCTGGTCCCACTGGCGGGTGATTTTCCGCGCCAGCTCGATAAAACTGTTGCGCAGGAGGGCCACTTCGTCATTGGCCGCGGCGTCCGGCGGCTGCGCTGCCAGCAACCTGATTGCGCCAATGCTGTCCTGCTCCAGGCCGGTGACCTCTTCCGTCAGGCGCTTAACCGGACGCGTCACCCAGTACCAGACCAGCAGTCCCGCCAGCAGGCCAAACAACGCGACCCACAGCAATGACCAGAGTACCGTGCTCCAGAGCGCCTTATGCCAGGCCATTTCCGCCAGCGCGTTCGACTCCTCGCCCTGCAAAATAATGTACAGGTAGCCCTTAAGCTCGCCATCCTGTCGCAGCGGCGTGGCGCTGAACACTTTTTTATTTTGACTGCGCGGATCGTCGCCCAGTACCGGTATGGCGGTACCGCCCAGGAAGGTCTGAACCGGTGCCAGGTCGATTTTTTGCCGCTGAATATGGCCCGGCGGTGCGGCGTCGGCCAGAATATCACCATCCGGGGAGACGACGTACAGCTCAACGCTCGGATTAAAGGTCATCAGCCGGTCAAACAGCGGTTTCAGCGCGCTGCGGTCGACCCTGCCCTGCCCGTCCAGAATCGGTTCCCGCTGGACGATCTGCTGCGCCAGGCCGCCCGACAACCGCTGCACCATCGCATTGCCGTACTGCATACTGCTGTAGAGCTGTACCGCGCAGGCGACGGTGGCGCAGAGCATCATCAGCAGGACAAACAGCAGTGTCAGGCGCTGGCTCAGGCTAAAGCGGCGCATGATGGTTTGGCTCCGCAAATTTATAGCCCTTGCCCCAGACGGTGCGAATAATCTCCGGCTCGGCGGCGTCCTTCTCAATCTTGATGCGCAGGCGGTTGATATGGGTGTTGACGGTGTGCTCATAGCCTTCGTGCTGATAGCCCCACACCTGCTCCAGCAGCGCCAGACGGGAAAACACCTCGCCGGGATGGCGGGCGAAGAAGTACAGCAGTTCGAATTCGCGCGGGGTGAGATCCACCGCCTGGCCGTGAAGCAGCACGCTGCGCGCCAGCGGATCGATCGTCAGGCCGTGGGCCTGAATTTGCCCGTCAGCCTGCGCCTGCCCCATCGCCTGCTGGCGGCGGAACAGCGCTTTGATGCGGGCGATCAGCTCCTGCACCGAAAAGGGTTTGGCGAGGTAGTCATCGGCGCCGGTTTCCAGCCCGGTGATGCGGTCGGTTTCGCTGCTGCGGGCGCTGATGATGATCACCGGCAGGTAGCGGGTCATCTGACGGATGCGGCGGCAAATTTCCAGGCCGTCAACGTTGGGCAGCATCAGGTCGAGGATCACCGCATCCCACGGCTGTTTTTCAAGGCGCTGCAGGGCGTTGCCCCCGTCGGGCTCGTGGGTAATGGCGTAGCCTTCGTCTTCTAAATTGAGTCGCAGAAGCGCCGCGATATCGTGGTCATCTTCCACCAGCAGGATCTGCTTCATGGGTAAGCCTTTATTCATCTCTTATGACGTAAGCTTACCTGATTTTGTGGGCCGGCAGAGTTCACATTTTGTTTAAGATTTCACGAGCAACGTCAGCACTTCATAATGCGCGGTGTGCGGGAACATATCAAAAAGCTGTACCCGCTCAATGCGGTAGCCCGGCAGGCTGGCGATGTCTTTCGCCATGGTCTGCGCGTTGCAGCTGGAGTAGACGATAAAATCGGGCGCCATCTGGCTCAGGTAGTCGCACAGCGCATTTCCAATGCCACGGCGCGGCGGATTGACCAGCACAAGCTCCGGCACGTTGCCCTGACCGGTGGCAAACTGCGTGGAGTCCAGCGCCTGGAAGTGCAGATTGGTTAACCCCAGTTCAGCGGCGGACTGTTTCGCGCAGGCAATCGCCTCGGCAGAGATCTCAATTCCGGTGAGCTGCATCTCAGGCGTGGCGCAGTGCAGACCAAAACCGCCCACGCCGCAAAACAGATCCCACATATGCTTGATGTTTAACGCGCGCACCCAGTCGCGGGCGGTGGCGTACAGGCTGCTTGCCACGGTCGGGTTGGTCTGGAAGAAGCTTTGCGGGCGGATCCACAGCGGCACGCCGTTGAAGCTCTCCGCCAGCGCGTGCTGGTCGGTGAAGAAAATCTCTTTCTCCCCTTCCATGATTGCCATATGCACCGGCTGAATATTTGCGGTAATCACCTTTAACTGGGGAAGCTGTTCCTGCAGCCAAGGCAGCGCCGCGCGCAGCTGCTCCAGCTTGGCTTCCGAACGCAGCACGAAGCGCAGCATCATCCCGCCGTCTTTCTGGCTTTCGGTCAGGAGAAGGTACTTCAGCTCGCCGCGCCTGCGGGCGACGTTATAAGGCGTTAACCCCGCGCGAGCGATAAACGGCTTCAGTGCGGCAAAAACCGGCTCAAACGAGGCGGGATACAGCGGGCAGTGGGTTAAGTCTTGCGGCGTGCCGTCGCGGTGCAGCATCCCCAGCAATGGTTTTTCAACGCTGCCGCTGACCACCATTTTGGCTTTGTTGCGAAAACCCTGCTCAGGGCCGCTGACGGGTGCGCACCACTCGCCCACCGCGCGTTCTGCCAGCAGCTGTTGCAGGTCGGCCATTTTGGCGGTGAGTTGTTGAGAGACCGGCTGTTCTATCCACTGACAGGAGCGACAGCGTCCGGCGTCATAGAGTGCGCACTGCATATGAAAACCTTAAGGAAAACGAGGGCTGCGATTATACACATTATTGCAGACGGAAGAACCGCCGACTGGAGGCAGGAATATAAAGCAGGCAGAGCACCAGCATATCCGGCAGCTTCTGCAGGACCAGCGCATGGAAAATCTCGCGCTTTGAGCCACCGGCAATGCTGAACAGCTCCGGGTAGCCATAGCCCAGCGAGGCGGCCCACAGATAGCTGGCGGCGGTAATTTGCGTGAGCAGATAGACCCAGCGCGCCCAGTTGCGCCCTTTAACCAGCGAAAACGCGCAGTAGATCTCGATAAACACCAGCACCAGGCTGCTCAAAAAGACCAGCGTCAGGTTCCACGTCTGCACGCTGCGGTGAATGAATTCCCCGATGCCGCGCACGCCCAGGGTATTCAGAATCATCAGCACGTCCAGGCAGCGGATCATAATAATGGCGAGCGCCGCCACCTGCACCAGCGCAGGAACGTTAGGACGGGCGTGCGTAAGACGTGATTTTTTTAATAATCCCAATGTTTTACTTCCCTGAAAAACAGTGCCGCGTCATGCGCGGCACATCACTGGAAATTTTAAATGCTTCAGCCGCGTCTTGCACGCTGGATATCGCGCACGCGCTGTTTTTCCGCGCGCGCCATCAAATACCAGGCGATAAATCCGACAATTCCGACCACGCCGAGGATGATAGAGGCCAGGGCGTTGATCTCCGGGTTGACTCCCATGCGCACGCTGGAGAAAACCAGCATCGGCAGCGTCGTCGCGCCCGGGCCGGAGACAAAGCTGGCGATAACCAGATCGTCCAGCGACAGCGTGAACGCCAGCAGCCAGCCGGAGATCACCGCCGGCATGATCATCGGCAGCGTGATGATGAAGAAGACCTTCAGCGGCGTGGCGCCGAGATCCATCGCCGCCTCTTCGATGGAGCGATCCAGCTCGCGCAGGCGCGAAGAGATCACCACCGCGACATACGCGGTACAGAAAGTCACGTGCGCCAGCCAGATGGTGAGCATACCGCGATCCGCCGGCCAGCCGATGGCGTGCGCCAGCGCCACGAACAGCAGCAGCAGCGACAGGCCGGTTATCACGTCCGGCATCACCAGCGGGGCGGTGATCATAAAGGCAAACCCGTTCGACCCGCGAAAACGCCCGAAGCGCACCATCACCAGCGCGGCGATGGTGCCCAGAACGCAGGCCATCGTGGCCGCCAGGGCAGCAATGGTCAGGCTCAGCCCCACCGCGCTCATCATCGCGTCGTCGTGAAACAGCTCGCTGTACCAGCGCGTCGACCAGCCCGCCCAGACCGTCACCAGCTTAGAGCTGTTGAACGAGTAGATCACCAGCATCAGCATCGGCGCATACAGGAAGGTAAAGCCGATAATGAGGATCAGAATTCGCCACGGGGAGCGTACTACCGGTAGGTTGTTCATCCGCGATCTCCCATCTGTTTCTGCTGATGCTTGTGGAACCACATGATCGGGACGATCAGCAGCAGAAGCATGATAATCGCCACCGCCGATGCCACCGGCCAGTCGCGGTTATTGAAGAATTCCTGCCACAGGACGCGGCCAATCATGATGCTGTCCGGCCCCCCGAGCAGTTCCGGGATCACAAACTCCCCAACCGCCGGAATAAAGACCAGCATCGACCCGGCGATAATGCCGCCCTTGGTCAGCGGGACGATCACGCTGAAGAAGGTCTTCAGCGGACGCGCGCCGAGGTCAAGCGACGCTTCCACCAGCGAGTAATCAATCCGCGTCAGGGCCGTATAGATCGGCAGCACCATAAACGGCAGATAGGCGTACACAATGCCGATATAGACCGCAAGGTTAGTGTGCAGGATCGTCAGCGGCTGATCGATAACCCCGAGCCACATCAGGAAGTTATTCAGCACGCCGTTGTTTTTCAGGATCCCCATCCACGCGTAAACGCGGATCAGGAACGAGGTCCACGACGGCAGGATCACCAGCAGCAGCAGGATATTGCGCGTCGATGGCTTGCTGTGCGCCACCGCCCACGCCAGCGGGTAGCCCATCGCCAGACAGCAGAGCGTCGAGATCGCCGCCACCTGCAGCGACTGCAGATACGCTTCGAAATAGAGCGGATCCTCGGTGAGCTGCAGGAAGTTACCCAGGTTCAAGGTCAGCGTCAGCTGTCCGTCGGCCCACTCCCACAGATCGGTATACGGCGGGATCGCCCGGGCCATCTCCGCCAGGCTGATCTTAAACACGATCAGGAACGGCAGCAGGAACAGCAGGATCAGCCACACGTACGGCATGGCGATCACCAGCTTGCGGCCGTGGTTCATCTTAAGGCGCGTCAGCCAGTGGGCAAAGCCGCCCGGTTTGGCTGCACGGGCTGGAGGTTCAAGTGTGCTCATGATCGCTCCTTATACCGTCAGCACAACGCAGCTGTCCGCGTCCCAGCACAGGCGCACTTCGTCGCCCCAGGTCGGCTGGCCCTTCCGGTAGCGATGTTCGTTCTGCAGCTGGGCGCTGAGCATCTGTCCGCTTTTCAGGCGCACGTGGTAGATGGACAGATCGCCCAGATAGGCAATGTGCACCACTTCGCCGACGGCAAAGTTGTAACCGTCGGCAGGCGGATCGTCACAGAGCATGATCTTCTCCGGGCGCAGCGCCACGTAGACCGGCACGTTGTCCACTACCGAGCTGTCAGGATCGACCTTAAGCGGATGCTGCAGCCCCGGCGATTCGATGACCAGACCATCCTCCTGACGATCCTTCAGCAGCCCTTCGAAGACGTTGACCGAGCCGATGAACTCCGCGCTGTAGCGGGTGGTCGGATGCTCGTAAATCTCTTCCGGCTCGCCAATCTGCACGAACTTACCGCGGTTCATAATCGCAATGCGTCCGGCCATGGTCATGGCCTCTTCCTGGTCATGGGTGACCATCACGCAGGTCACGCCCACGCGCTCGAGGATATCCACCACTTCCAGTTGCATGCGGTCGCGCAGCTTTTTGTCCAGGGCCCCCATCGGCTCGTCGAGCAGCAGCAGCTTCGGGCGTTTCGCCAGGCTTCTCGCCAGGGCCACGCGCTGACGCTGGCCGCCGGAAAGCTGGTGCGGCTTACGCTTCGCGAACTCCTGCATGTGAACGAGGCTTAGCATTTCTGCCACGCGCGCGGTGATTTCGGCTTTCGGCAGCTTGTCCTGCTTCAGGCCAAAGGCGATGTTTTGCTCCACCGTCATGTGCGGAAACAGCGCGTAGGACTGGAACATCATGTTAATCGGACGCTGGTACGGCGGCACGCTGGAGAGATCCACGCCATCGAGCATAATCTGCCCGGCGGTGGGCTGTTCAAAACCGGCCAGCATACGCAGCAGGGTCGATTTACCGCAGCCCGAGGCGCCCAGTAGCGCGAATATTTCGCCTTTATAGATAGTCAGGCTGACGTCGTCCACGGCATGCTGGCCATCAAAAGATTTGGTGAGGTTACGAATTTCAAGAAGCGGGGTCAGCGCTTTACGGACTTTCGCCTGCGGGCGGGGGATCGCGTCATTCACGGGGTGCTCTCCGGCATAAATCAAATCATGGTGCAGACGCACCAGAACGGTGCGCCCGTTGCCGGGGGCGGTGCGCTTGCCCGGCCTACGACTCACGGTAAATTATTTACCGCTTTTCACCTTAGTCCACGCACGGGTACGGACGCGGTCAATTTTTGGATCCTGAACCTTCAGGGTAAACAGCTTGGCGAACACGTCCGCCGGCGGATAGATTGCCGGGTTACTGCGGATCGCTTCGCTTACCAGCGGCACGGAGGCCTTGTTACCGTTCGCGTAGTACACGTGGTCGCTGATGTGGGCGATCACCTCAGGACGCATCAGGTAGTTAAGGAACTGATACGCTTCGTCTTTGTTTTTCGCATCAGCCGGCATCGCGAAGACGTCGAAGAAGGCAAGGGCACCCTCTTTCGGAATGAAATAAGACACGTTCACGCCGTTTTTCGCCTCTTTCGCGCGGTTAGCCGCCTGCCACACGTCCCCTGCCCAGCCGATCGCGACGCAGATGTCGCCGTTCGCCAGGTCGTTGATGTACTGAGACGAATGGAAGTAACGAATGTTTGGACGCAGCTTGAGCAGCAGTTCGGTCGCCGGACCGGTGTAGTCATTGGCCTTGTTGCTGTTTGGGTCTTTGCCCAGGTAGTTCAGCACGGTGGCGAAAATCTCTTCCGGCGCATCGAGGAAGGAGACGCCGCAGCTTTTCAGCTTCTCAAGGTTTTCCGGCTTCAGCACCACGTCCCAGCTGTCCAGCTTGACGTCCGGGCCCAGCGCGGCTTTGACTTTATCCACGTTGTAGCCGATACCGGTGGTCGCCCACAGGTAAGGCATGGCGTATTTGTTATCCGGGTCATGCTTGGCGACCAGCTTCAGCACTTCCGGATCGAGGTTTTTCCAGTTCGATAATTTGCTTTTATCCAGCGGCTGGAACACGCCCGCCGTCAGCTGACGCTCCAGGAAGCTCGCGGAAGGCACGACCAGGTCAAACCCGGTGCTGCCCGCCATCAGCTTTCCTTCCAGCACTTCGTTGGAATCGAAAACGTCGTAAACCACCTTAATGCCGGTCTCTTTTTCAAAATTTGCCACCGTGTCCGGCGCAATATAGTCAGACCAGTTGTAAACGTGCAGCGTTTTTTGTTCCGCAGCGAGCGTGCCGGCAGAGACGGCCATCAGAGCACCCGCAACCAGACCCGATAACCATTTTTTATTCAAGGCGATCATAGTGTTATTCCTTCTGAAAGCTCGTTAACAAACGAACTAAAACTGTGCAATCTGGATATATGCAAAAATCATGCATAGTTTGTCGCTCTGCTCAAAATAAAAAGAAACCTCTTTACCCGGCAGCTTCCGCTCGCTTTTTTAAGCATCGCAAGAATAACTGTAGCCCGTGTCTCCGGCTATAGCCCAGACGAAAAAACGCCTTTTATCAATTTTTTATGCAGGTTAAGTCTACGTGATAAGCCGAAATGGCCTTTGAGGAGGTGAAATATTCTTTAAAGAAAGGTTAAAAGCAGCAGAAAAAATGGCCTTATGCAGCCGCTCTGGCAGCGACTGCGCAAAAGTCAGACAGGCTTAGTGAAGAAAATTGGGAGATGCATCATTATTCTCTGCATCATCTTCCGCGCTATACAGCAGATGGTGTGCATTGGCTTCCATCATTACCATGGAAATTTGCTCTTCACTCAAGCGCATAAACCAGGCGAACTGCTTGAACGACAGCCCGGCACCGGAGAATAAAGACTGGCAAACCACCAGTTTCGGCAGATTATCATCCTGTATATCGAGAAATGCTTTCACCGTCAAAGAACTGGCGTTGATCGCCGAGAGATCGGAGGCCAGCGCCAGCAGCGCGGACGGCTTCACTTCGGCCAGCGCGGAAAATAGGATCACGTCGTTAATCAGATCGATTTTGGCATCGAAAATGCCATCGAAATTCTGCATGTGAGGCAGATGCAGCGCCTGGCAGGAATCGCATTCAAAGAACGTGATCCCGGCATCATCAAGCCATTGACGTAACGTATCCAGTGTAGGAACGACCTGTAAATCCATCGCTGTGCAGCCTCTTTAATAAAAACTTCGCATAGGGTACTCAAAAAGCGCGCGGTAATCCATTTAACCGCCCGTTTTAAGACAGTAGCCCGGCGTCGCATGACGTTCGATCCATGCGATCATTTTACCTGCAATATCGACCCCTGTGGTTTTTTCCACGCCTTCCAGCCCCGGCGAGGCATTCACCTCCATGACCAGCGGCCCGCGCGTCGCCCGCAGAAGGTCCACGCCTGCCACGTCCAGCCCGAGGGTTTGCGCGGCTTTGACGGCAATTTCCCGCTCGCGGTCGCTGATATCAGCCACCCGCGCCACGCCGCCGCGGTGGAGGTTAGAGCGGAAATCGCCCTCTTTGGCCTGACGCTCGATAGCCGCTACGACCTCGTTACCTACCACAAAGCAGCGAATATCGCGCCCTTTCGCCTCTTCGATGTACTCCTGCACCAGAATATGCGCATTCAGACCGCGAAAGGCGTCAATTACGCTCTCCGCCGCCTGACGGGTCTCCGCCAGCACCACGCCAATGCCCTGTGTGCCTTCCACCAGCTTGATCACCAAAGGCGCGCCGCCCACCATATCGATAAGATCGCTGGTGTCGTCCGGGGAATGGGCAATCCCGGTGACGGGAAGATCGATTCCCTGACGGGCGAGCAGCTGCAGCGAGCGCAGCTTGTCGCGGGCGCGGGAAATAGCGACGGACTCGTTGAGCGGATAGCTGCCCAGCATCTCGAACTGGCGCAGCGCGGCGGTGCCGTAATAGGTGATCTGGGAGCCGATGCGGGGGATCACCGCATCAAAATGCGGCAGCTTGCGGCCTTTGTAGTGAATCGACGAGGCGGCCGGGTCGATGTTCATATAGCAGGACATCGGGTCGAGGATCTCAACCTGATGCCCGCGTTTCGCCGCCGCTTCTCGCAGGCGCTTACATGAATAGAGCGTTCCATCCCGGGACAATATGGCAATTTTCACCCTGCACCTCTCTGAAGACATGGAAAAAGCCTGCATATCATATACGCAGGCAGGCGCAGGAGGAATGGACTATCGCGTCGCCCACCCCTGTTTGTGGAGGTAATCAAGAATAAACGGGCGGTTTTCTTTGATGATGGTGCGACGAATATGGTCAGTCCAGGTGTCGCGACGGTTATTGCTGCCGCGCGTCATGTAATAGTTGGCCAGCTCTTCATCATATTGATTCAGGACGTTCTGATCGACCGGCTGGTAGTGGTTCTCGTGCACCAGCATCGCGGCAGGAATGCGCGGCTTCAGATCCGGGTTATCCGCAGGCCAGCCGAGGCACAGGCCAAACAGCGGCAGCACGTGTTTTGGCAGTTTCAGCAGATCGGTCACGCTTTGAATGTTGTTACGCAGCCCGCCAATATAAACACCGCCTAATCCCAGCGACTCCGCCGCCGTAAAGGCGTTTTGCGCCATCAGCGCGGTATCCACCACGCCCAGCAGCAGCTGTTCGGCCAGCCCCAGCTCGGCCTCAGGGCAGATCTGCAGGTGGCGGTTAAAGTCGGCGCAGAACACCCAGAACTCTGCCGCCTGGGCCACATGCTTCTGCCCGCCGGTCAGCGTGACAAGCTGTTCACGCATGGCCGGGTCGGTAATGCGGATAATCGAGCTGCACTGCAGGAAGCTGGAGCTGGAGGTCGCTCTTGCGCTGTTAATAATCGCTTCGCGCTGCGCCTCGGTAATCGGCTCATTGGTGAAGTGGCGAATGGAACGGTGGGAAAGGAGCAGGTCTATGGTTGGCGTCATCTTGTCTCTCTTTGTCGTGCTTAATACGTATGGCAGCCAGTATAGGCAATGATATGCGCGGTGTAATTGGCGAAACATAGCTCATAGATATTATAACGACAGGCGAAACCTTCTTTAATGACGACAGGTTATCGGGCACTATACGTGCTATTCGCCGTCAGGCTTGTTTTTTGAGGAGAGAGAAATGTTTGCAGTAATTTTTGGTCGTCCAGGGTGCCCTTACTGTGTTCGCGCGAAAGAGCTGGCTGAGAAACTGACCGAAGAGCGCGATGACTTCAACTTCCGTTATGTGGACATCCACGCGGAAGGCATCACCAAAGCCGATCTGGAAAAAACCGTCGGTAAGCCGGTTGAAACCGTACCGCAGATCTTCCTCGATCAGAAACACATCGGCGGTTGCACCGACTTTGAAGCCTACGCCAAAGAACATCTGGGCCTGTTTGCCGCTCAGTAATGAAAAGGCGCCCTCACCGTGAGGGCGTTTTTATTTGTGGTGCCGTCGGTGCTGAACCAGACTGCGCACAAACAGGTAGCAGAGCGCGCCAAGAGCGCACCAGAACACCGCGCTCAGCAGCCACGCCAGCTCCTGCCAGAAACTCCGCGTTGAAATATACAGCAGGCGCATCATCAGCAGACACAGCGGCGCTGCGAGTATGGCACCGAGAAGCGGTTTCATCACCTCCCCTTTGCGGGAGAGAAAACTGGCGGCAGCCCCCGGCAGCGTGAAGAAGAGCAACCCCAGCTCAGGATGCCCGGACGCCCTGAACGCGCCCTTCACATTAAATGCGAGCGACATGCACACGACCGTGAACAGCAAAAAACAGCTGATCACCCCCGCCCAGTTTCGTTTCATATTCAAACTATCCTCCTGACTTATCTCTATCAAATACACATTCGTCGGGTAGACGCCCAGTCAGATAAAGCAGTGCGGCAATCCATGCCAAAGTACGCACAGGGTGATGCGATAATCAGTAGCTGTCAGTAGCTAATACGATTAAACTACACGCCAGCTAATGTTTTAGGGAATAAAGCAGGAAACAGGGAGCGTTAACGCCTTTCCCTGACCCAGAAAACAGTAGCCCAAAAAGTCCTTTCATTCAACAACTTACTGGTAAACAAGAAGTTAGCCTCCGTGAATATAAACGTCGCAGACTTGTTAAATGGGAATTACATCCTGTTATTATTTGTGGTACTGGCGCTGGGTCTTTGCCTGGGTAAATTGCGCCTGGGTTCGGTTCAACTCGGTAATTCCATTGGCGTTTTAGTCGTCTCCTTATTATTAGGCCAGCAGCACTTCAGCATTAACACGGACGCGCTCAACTTAGGTTTTATGCTGTTTATTTTTTGCGTTGGCGTAGAAGCGGGACCTAACTTTTTTTCAATTTTCTTCCGCGACGGCAAAAATTATCTGATGCTGGCGCTGGTGATGGTCGGCAGCGCGCTGCTGATCGCGTTAGGGCTGGGCAAACTGTTTGGCTGGGATATCGGGCTTACGGCCGGTATGCTGGCAGGCTCCATGACCTCCACCCCCGTGCTCGTGGGTGCCGGTGATACCCTGCGCCATTCCGGCATGGCGGGCGCGCAGCTCTCTACCGCCCTCGACCACTTGAGCCTCGGCTACGCCCTGACCTATCTGATTGGTCTGGTGAGCCTGATCGTTGGCGCACGCTACCTGCCAAAACTGCAGCACCAGGATCTGCAGACCAGCGCCCAGCAAATCGCCCGCGAGCGCGGCCTGGATACCGATTCCAAACGTAAAGTCTATCTTCCGGTGATCCGCGCCTACCGCGTCGGGCCGGAGCTGGTGGCGTGGGCTGACGGCAAAAATCTTCGCGAACTGGGGATTTACCGCCAGACGGGCTGCTACATCGAACGTATCCGCCGCAACGGCATTCTGGCGAACCCGGACGGCGACGCGGTGCTGCAGATGGGCGACGACATCGCGCTGGTGGGTTACCCGGACGCCCATGCCCGTCTCGACCCGAGCTTCCGTAACGGCAAAGAGGTGTTCGACCGCGACCTGCTCGATATGCGCATCGTCACCGAAGAGATCGTGGTGAAAAACCACAACGCCGTGGGCCGCCGTCTGGCGCAGCTGAAGCTGACCGACCACGGCTGCTTCCTCAACCGCGTGATCCGCAGTCAGATTGAGATGCCCATCGACGATAACGTCGTGCTCAACAAAGGCGACGTTCTGCAGGTCAGCGGCGACGCGCGACGCGTAAAAACCGTTGCCGACCGCATCGGTTTTATCTCCATTCACAGCCAGGTCACCGACCTGCTGGCCTTCTGCGCCTTCTTTATCGTTGGCCTGATGATCGGGATGATCACCTTCCAGTTCAGCAACTTTAGCTTCGGCATCGGTAACGCCGCCGGGCTGCTGTTCGCCGGGATCATGCTGGGCTTCCTGCGAGCCAACCACCCGACCTTCGGCTACATCCCGCAGGGCGCGCTGAACATGGTGAAAGAGTTCGGTCTGATGGTGTTTATGGCAGGCGTCGGCTTAAGCGCGGGCAGCGGTATCGGCCACAGCCTGGGCGCCGTCGGCTGGCAGATGCTGGTTTCCGGCCTTATCGTCAGCCTGGTGCCGGTGGTGATCTGCTTCCTGTTCGGCGCCTACGTGCTGCGCATGAACCGCGCCCTGCTCTTCGGGGCGATGATGGGGGCGCGTACCTGTGCGCCTGCTATGGAAATCATCAGCGATACCGCGCGCAGCAACATCCCGGCGCTGGGGTATGCAGGCACCTACGCTATCGCTAACGTGCTGCTGACGCTGGCGGGTACGCTGATTATCATCATCTGGCCGGGACTCGGATAACTCCTAAGTTTGCGCGTAATGAAAAAATTTTTGTTACGCGCAGAACTTTTTTTGCAGGGGGCAGTCATAACTAGTGCCACTGCTTTTCTTTGATGTCCCCAATTTGTGGAGCCCATCAACCCCGCCGTTTTGGTTCAAGGTTGATGGGTTTTTTGTTGCCTGAAATTCCCCTTCCTCTAATCTAACCTTCTCTCTTACCATCAAAACATATATGATTAAACACATATGAGTTAATCCGCTAGCAGGAATCCGCATGCTCCATCCCCTCCAGCTCTTCAAAACCCTCTCCGACGAAACGCGGCTCGCCATCGTCATGCTGCTCCGTGAAGCCGGCGAACTGTGCGTCTGCGATCTCTGCACCGCGACCAACGAGTCGCAGCCTAAAGTCTCCCGCCACATGGCCCTGCTGCGCGAGTCCGGGCTGGTTATCGACCGTCGCGAGGGCAAATGGGTCCATTACCGTCTCTCTCCCAACATGCCTGCATGGGCGGCAACCGTTATCGACAACAGCTGGAACTGCCTGCGGGAAGAGACGCGCATGAAGCTTAAAAACCGGCTTCCGGGCTCGTGCTGATAACAATACATTCATAAAAGCAGATATAACGGAGTAAAAGATGTTTCTGGCAGGGGCTATTTTTCTGTTTACGCTGGTGCTGGTCATCTGGCAGCCAAAGGGGCTCAGTATCGGCTGGAGCGCGACCATTGGCGCTGTGCTGGCGCTGGCAAGCGGCGTGATCCACATTAACGATATACCTGTGGTGTGGAATATCGTCTGGAACGCCACGGCAACGTTTATCGCCGTCATCATCATCAGCCTGCTGCTGGATGAGTCTGGCTTTTTCGAATGGGCGGCGCTGCACGTTGCCCGCTGGGGAAACGGTCGCGGTCGATTGCTGTTTACTTATATCGTACTGCTGGGTGCGGCCGTGGCGGCGCTGTTTGCCAATGACGGTGCGGCGCTGATCCTCACGCCTATCGTTATCGCCATGCTGCTGGCGCTGGGGTTCAGCAAGCAGGCCACGCTGGCGTTTGTGATGGCGGCAGGTTTTATCGCCGATACCGCCAGCCTGCCGCTGATTGTCTCCAACCTGGTCAACATCGTGTCGGCAGACTTCTTTAAGCTGGGGTTCAGCGAATACGCCTCGGTGATGATCCCGGTAGATATCGCCGCGATTGCCGCAACGCTGGTGATGCTGCATCTCTTCTTCCGCAAGGAAATTCCCCCGAAATATGACCTGGCGAAACTTCAGGAGCCCGCGCGGGCCATTCACGATCTCCCGACGTTCAGAACGGGCTGGATCGTGCTGCTGCTTCTGCTCGTCGGCTTCTTTGTGCTTGAACCTCTCGGCATTCCGGTCAGCGCCATCGCGACCGTCGGCGCGCTGATTTTATTCGCTGTCGCAAAACGCGGACATGCGATAAACACCGGAAAAGTGCTGCGCGGCGCACCGTGGCAAATTGTTATCTTCTCGCTGGGGATGTATCTGGTGGTGTATGGCCTGCGCAATGCCGGGCTGACGGACTCTCTCACAGGTGTACTGAATAGCCTGGCCGGACACGGACTGTGGGCCACCACGCTGGGAACCGGGTTCATCACCGCGTTTCTGTCATCCATAATGAACAATATGCCCACAGTGCTGATTGGCGCGCTCTCCATTGAGGGCAGTACGGCGACGGGATTGATCAAGGACGCGATGATTTACGCCAACGTGATTGGTTGCGATCTGGGGCCAAAAATCACGCCTATCGGTAGCCTCGCCACCCTGCTCTGGCTCCACGTGCTGGCGCAGAAAAACATGACGATTACCTGGGGCTACTATTTCCGGACGGGCATCATCATGACGCTGCCGGTCCTGTTTGTGACGCTCGCCGCGCTGGCGCTACGTCTGTCCTTCACACTGTAATGAGCCACTGATATGAGCCACATCACCATTTATCACAACCCCGCCTGCGGCACGTCGCGCAATACGCTGGAGATGATCCGCAACAGCGGCGCGGAGCCGGAGATTATCCTCTATCTGGAAACCCCGCCGTCGCGCGAGAAGCTGACCACTCTGATTGCCGATATGGGCATTTCGGTACGGGATCTGCTGCGTAAAAACGTGGAGCCGTATGAACAGCTCGGCCTTGCCGAAGATACCTTCACCGACGACCAGCTTATCGATTTTATGCTGCAATACCCGATCCTGATTAACCGTCCAATCGTGGTGACGCCGCTTGGCACCCGCCTGTGCCGCCCGTCTGAAGTCGTGCTCGACATTCTGCCGGAGGCGCAGAAAGGGGCGTTTACGAAAGAGGATGGCGAAGCCGTCGTGGACGCCAGCGGGAACAAAATCGAACCCAGGTAAAACTGGCAGGGCGAGTGATGCCTAAAGGTTCCCCTCGCCCGCAATTCTCCCCACCATCGCCCGGATCTCTTCGCGGGTTAACGGCGCCCGGTCAGTGACATAGTGCAGCGTCATCCCTTCGATAAACGCGTCCAGCGCGCGGGTGGTAACCGGGTCGAACCACTGCTCCAGCGTGGTCTGGCTCATCTTCATCCAATCCTGCATCACCGTTTTGAGCGCCGCGCTGCGGTGCATAAAGGCGTAGAGCTGATACATCAGCGCCATGTTGTGCGGCGTGGTCACCTGCGAGCTGTGGATCAGCGTGGTGATGGATTCGCACGCCATTTCCGGCCCGGTGACGCCCGCGAAGAAATCCCGGTACTGCTGCGACATCTGTCGGGTAAACCACGTGAAGGCCTCCTCCAGCAGCGGCTCCATACCGTCGAAATAGTAGGTCATCGACCCCAGCGGCACGCCCGCGCAGGTGGCGATTTTACGGTGCGTGACGGCGTGAATCCCGTGCTCGGCAATGGTATCGAGCGTGGCCTGCAGGATCTTCTCCCGGCGATGCGGATCGTTCGGTGGTCTGCTCATAAATTCCTCACGTGGTTTATGTACAAATGTACACAAACTTGCTAGTGTTGTCGCTATCGTTGTACTTCTGGTGCTCCCCAATGACGCTGACCTCTCCCCGTAAAGCCCTGCAGCTCCGCATGTGGGCGCTGTTTATGTTCTTCTTCATTCCCGGCCTGCTGATGGCCTCCTGGG
The DNA here is from genome assembly GCF_056673305.1 of Enterobacter sp. MG-EB028. Classification (NCBI taxonomy): domain Bacteria; kingdom Pseudomonadati; phylum Pseudomonadota; class Gammaproteobacteria; order Enterobacterales; family Enterobacteriaceae; genus Enterobacter; species Enterobacter sp. MG-EB028. The sequence goes on along the minus strand of NZ_CP195079.1, from coordinate 1,584,958 downwards.
CCACGCGCACCCCCGCCATTCGCGATATTTTGTCCGTTTCTACCGCTGAGATGGGCATCGTCCTGTTCGGCCTGTCGATAGGCTCCATGAGCGGCATTCTCTGCTCTGCCTGGCTGGTTAAGCGCTTCGGTACGCGGGCGGTGATCCGCACCACCATGTGCTTCGCGGTGTTCGGGATGGTGATATTAAGCGTGGCGCTGTGGTTTGCCTCGCCGGTGCTGTTTGCCCTGGGGCTGACGGTATTTGGCGGCAGCTTCGGTTCGGCTGAGGTTGCCATCAACGTTGAAGGGGCTGCGGTCGAGCGCGAGATGAATAAAACCGTGCTGCCGATGATGCACGGCTTTTACAGCCTCGGCACCCTCGCCGGTGCGGGTGTGGGGATGGCGCTGACGGCCACCGGCGTGAGCGCGAATCTGCATATTCTGCTGGCGGCGCTGGTGTGCATCATTCCGATCCTGACCGGCATCCGGGCGATCCCGAACGGCACCGGCAAGAATTCCGCTGAAGAACAGCATTCGGCGGAAAAAGGGCTGCCCTTCTACCGCGATTTCCAGCTGATGCTCATCGGCGTGGTGGTGCTGGCGATGGCCTTCGCGGAAGGTTCCGCCAACGACTGGCTGCCGCTGCTGATGGTGGACGGTCACGGCTTTAGCCCGACCTCCGGTTCGCTGATTTACGCCGGGTTTACGCTGGGGATGACCGTCGGGCGCTTCACCGGCGGCTGGTTTATCGACCGCTACAGCCGCGTGGCGGTGGTGCGCGCCAGCGCCCTGCTGGGCGGCCTGGGTATTGCGATGATCGTCTTTGTGGACGTGGACTGGATTGCCGGGGTCTCGGTGATCCTCTGGGGTCTGGGCGCGTCGCTCGGCTTCCCGCTGACCATTTCAGCCGCCAGCGATACCGGCCCGGATGCCCCGACGCGCGTCAGCGTGGTGGCGACCACGGGCTATCTTGCCTTCCTGGTCGGGCCACCGCTGCTCGGCTTCCTCGGCGAGCACTACGGGCTGCGCAGCGCCATGCTGGTGGTATTAGGGTTGGTCATCATCGCGGCGCTGGTGGCGCGCGCGGTGGCAAAGCCGGAAACGAATCAAACGACACTGGAGAAGGGATATGAGCGTTAAACTGATCGCCGTCGACATGGATGGCACATTCCTGAGTGATGCCAAGACCTATAACCGCCCGCGCTTTCTGGCGCAGTATGCGCGCATGAAGGCACAAGGCATTCGCTTCGTGGTCGCCAGCGGTAACCAGTACTACCAGCTGATCTCCTTTTTCCCGGAGATCGCGCATGAAATTGCGTTCGTCGCCGAAAACGGCGGCTGGGTGGTCGATGCCGGGGAAGATGTATTCAACGGCGAGCTGACAAAAGCGCATTTCAGCACCGTAGCCACCGTGTTGAACGATGTTCCCGGCATTGAGATTATCGCCTGCGGGAAAGGCAGCGCCTACACCCTTAAGGCCTATGACGATGCCTTCATTGATATCGCGTCAAAATATTATCACCGCCTCGAAAGGGTGCAGGATTTCGACAACCTGAACGACATCTTCTTCAAGTTCGGGCTCAACGTTTCCGATGATGAAATTCCGCGCATTCAGGCGCTGCTGCATGAAAAGCTGAGCGACATTATGGTGCCCGTCACCACCGGTCACGGCAGCATTGACCTGATTATCCCCGGCGTGCATAAAGCCAACGGTCTGCGGATCCTGCAAAAGCGCTGGGGTATAGACGATAGCGAAGTGGTTGCCTTCGGCGACAGCGGCAACGACGTGGAGATGCTGCGCCAGTCCGGGTTCAGCTTTGCGATGGCGAATGCCAGACCGCATATTAAAGCGGCGGCGCGTTTTGAAGCGCCGCACAATAACGATGAAGGCGTTTTAGACGTGATTGATAAGGCGCTGGATGGGGAGGCGCCGTTTAATTGACCGCGTGCGGTCTGGTGCCCTCACTCTGACCCTCTCCCACAGGGCTGAGGGATCCCCACAAATTAATGCGAGCAGTGAGTAATCCCCTCGCCCCTTTAGGGAGAGGGTTAGGGTGAGGGGAAACATACGGCTCCGGTGGTCATTCCGTTCACTTTATGTTTCTTGCTACTCTGTAAGGACATGACCGGTGAACGTGCCAGGGCGGCTCAATCGCCACCGCCCTGGCGACCCGGGCTCCCGGCGGTAAATCGCCGCTTCGCGGTACCCTCAGCTTATTCCTTCAGGCTATCGGGTCGGGCATGAGCCTGCATCCCTGCAGGCCACGCCCTCTCGGCGCATCCGTGCGCCTCGCCCCGGCCTTACGGAAACGCTTCGGCGATTTACAGCCGGACCAGGGCGTCGCTGAAAGCTTTAACTCGTTCTGAAACAACCTTATTGCTTCTGCTTATAAATTACTGGGGATCCCTCAGCCCACGGGTAGAGGGAATAATAATTAGGGTTGCAGGGCGTTTCCGACGCGTTTGTCCTTCAGGAACACCACCATCAGGCCAACCCACAGCACGCCGTTGGCAAGGTTAAACAGGCTGAACAGACCGTTGCCGCCCAGAGCGTAGGCATGCTTGCTCACTTCGATACCGACGGTAAAAATCAGCATCTGCAGCATCCCCATCGCCGCGGACACCGTGCCTTTACTCATCTCGCTCGCAAACAGCGTCAGGCGCACCAGGCCGGCGTTCGCCACGCCAATCCCGAAAGCATAAATACTCAGCCCCGCCGTCATCCACAAGTAGGCGTGGGATGACGCGACGGTCGCCACCGCAGCAAGAATCAGACCTGCCGCAATCGGCCAGCCGCCCATAATAATCAGGGAACGCACGGTGCGGCGAGACGTCAGACGGGCCAGCACCAGGTTACCGATAATCAGCGCGCCAAAGATCGGCACCTGCAGCAGGCCGTACTCGTAACTGCTGAGTTTTTCACCGCTGATGATTATCACCGGTGACTGCGCGATCCACGCCAGCAGCGGCAGGCTAACGAATCCGGTCGCCAGCGCCCCCGCCACAAAGCGGCCATTTTTCAGCACAGCTTTGTAATCCCGGCCCAGCTCTTTCAACGAGAGTTTTTCGCCCAGACGGGTAGCCGTTTCCGGCATCGCACGGTGCAGGCCGAAGAACGCAATAGCGGCGAAAACGGCAAAGAGCACAAACATCCCTTCCCACGGTGCAACGTGCACCCATGCGGCCCCCACCAGCGGCCCGAGTAAGGGGGCGATCAGCGCCACGTTCGCCATCAGCGCGGTAATTTTGATACACACCGCCTCTTCAAACGACTCCTGAATGGCGGCATACCCCACGGCGCCGATAAAGCACAGGCTGACCCCCTGCAGGAAGCGCAGCAGGGTAAATTGCTCAATGTTTTGTGCCAGCAGCGTAGCAAGACAGGTGACGATAAACCACACCACACCCGTCAGCATGACCGGGCGGCGGCCAATACGATCCGACAGCGGGCCTAACAGCCACTGTAAAAACATGCCGCCGGCCAGGTAGGCGGTCATGGAGGTCGGCACCCACTCAATTCCCGCGTTGTACTGCTCCACAACGGCCAGCATACCGGGCTGGATCATATCGTTGCCGATATAGGTAGAGAATTCGTAGAGCACCAGACACAGGGGGAAAAGCAACGCCTGACGACCCAGACGTGAACCAGAAGTAGAACGGTTTAACATGCAATCTCTTTATGATGACAAAATCGCGACGAGTGTAATGAAATGCCGCAGCCCGAGATAGTAATTTATCGAGGATAAACAGAAATAAAGCACATATCGTCTTCGTTTAAGGTTTCCTTAAGTTGACAGATTTATGATAGCCCGATTATTCGTCAACGACCTCATATTATGGCACTCACCTCCAGCCGTTCAGAATTGTCTAACTTACAGACAAATAAGACAAAACGACTTTACCGCTTACCGCCCCGCTTTTATGGTTATCAGCTTTTAGTGCTAATAGCCCTTACCGTGGTGTTTACGTGGCTATCGCGCAATGAAGCGTTCGACAGATGGATCACCGGCTTTTGGTATGACTCGGCGACACAGACTTTCCCGCTGCAGAAAGACCACCTGCTGGATCTGCTGAACCATCGTCTGGCGAAGTACATTGCGATCGCCTTAGGCGCCATGGCGCTGTTTTACGGCGCTTATAAACGTAATGCAAGGCTGGTCACCGCTGCGCTGCTGATGGGGCTTGGCGCGCTGGTGGTCGGCGTGCTGAAAAGCATGAGCCACCATAGCTGTCCGTGGGATCTGGTGGAATATGGCGGTAAGGCCGTGTCTTACCCTCTGTTCAGTTCCGTTCCGGCAGACAGCGGTCCGGGGCGCTGTTTCCCAGGAGGTCATTCCTCCAGCGGCTTTATGGTGATGGGGCTGTTTTTTGCCTTCTGGCGCGAGCGTCCGCGTCTCGCCTGGAGTTTTGTTGCCCTCGGCGTGCTGCTCGGTCTGGCGATGGGCTTCGGTCAGGTCATGCGCGGGGCACATTTTTTCTCTCACAACCTGTGGGCCGGGTGGTGGGTCTGGTTTTCCCAGGTGGCAGTCTACGGGCTGGTTTCCACCCGGTTTGCAAAAGAGTGATAACGCTATGCTAGAGAATCTGAATTATCAGCTGTTTTATCTGATCAACGCCACCCCGGCCTCGCCAGAGTGGATGATCGATTTTGCCACCTTTCTGGCGAAAGACCTTATCAGTATTGTGCCTGCGCTGGCAGCCATTCTCTGGCTGTGGGGGCCCCGCAGCCAGGTCAAGGCGCAGCGCCAGCTGGTGATTAAAGTGGCGATGGCACTCGGAGTAAGCGTACTGGTTAGCTATATTCTCGGCCACGCGTTCCCACACGATCGTCCGTTTGTCGATCGCATCGGCTATACCTTCCTGCACCACGCGCCGGATGACTCATTCCCGAGCGATCACGGTACGGTTATCTTCACCTTCGCGCTGGCTTTCCTGTTCTGGCATCGCCTGTGGTCTGGTGCAGTCCTGATGGTGGCGGCCCTGGCAATCGCCTGGTCTCGCGTTTACCTGGGCGTTCACTGGCCGCTCGATATGGTGGGCGGTTTCCTGGTCGGGCTGATTGGCTGCGTGAGCGCGGCTATCCTGTGGAGCCTCTTCGGTGAAGCGCTCTACCGCACGCTGTCTTCACTCTATCGTGCCATTTTCGCTATCCCGATCCGCAAAGGCTGGATACGTGACTAACCCCAACCTGACAGGTTACACTTGAACCCCCGCCCTGCGGGGGTTCACTTTTTTTATCCCGAGGAACTATGGAAACACGTCGCGATGACCGCATTGCTCAGCTGCTACAGGCGCTGAAGCGCAGCGATAAGCTGCATCTTAAGGAAGCCGCCAACCTCCTCGGCGTCTCAGAGATGACCATTCGTCGGGATCTGAACAGCGACAGCGCTCCCGTGGTGCTGCTGGGCGGGTATATTGTGCTTGAGCCGCGTAGCGCCAGCCATTATCTGATCAGCGACCAGAAGACGCGGCTGGTGGACGAGAAACGCAAAGCCGCGCGCCTTGCGGCCACGCTGGTACAGCCGCACCAGACGCTGTTTTTTGACTGCGGAACGACCACGCCGTGGATTATCGAAGCCATCGACAGCAGCATTCCTTTTACCGCCGTGTGCTACTCCCTCAACACCTTTCTGGCGCTTCAGGAGAAACCCGAGTGCAGGGTAATCCTCTGCGGCGGCGAGTTTCACGCCAGCAACGCCATCTTCAAGCCGCTTAACCTGCAGGACACGCTCAGCAATTTATGCCCGGACATCGCGTTTTATTCTGCCGCAGGCGTGAACGTGCGCCAGGGTGCAACCTGCTTTAATCTGGAAGAGCTGCCGGTGAAGCACTGGGCGTTAAACGCCGCGCAGTACCATGTGCTGGTGGTCGATCACAGTAAGTTTGGCAAGGTGCGTTCGGCAAGAATGGGCGAGCTGGCGCAGTTTGACGCCATCGTCAGCGATTGCCGCCCGGACGACGAGATCGTGGCCCATGCAAAGGCGCAGCAGGTGAAGTTGATGTATTAAGAGGGGTGCGGCCTGACGCCCTCACCCCGGCCCTCTCCCAAAGGGAGAGGGAGAAAACCCACAAGATTTAACTAAACCAGCTGCCAAACCACCCGTGGAATTTCATCAACACGAAATCCCACATCCGGCTAAAGAAACCGCCCTCTTCTACCGCTTCCATCACAATCAGCGGACGCTGTTCAATCGACTTGCCGTTTAGCTGGAAATCAATCGTCCCGACCACCTGGCCTTTTTTCAGCGGCGCGGTGAGCTGCGGGTCAGTCAGGGTATAGCTGGCCTTCAGGTTTTTCAGCTGGCCGCGCGGAATGGTCACGGAACCGGCCTCACCTGCCCCCAGATTCACCTCGCTCTTGTCACCAAACCAGACGCGCTGGCTGACGAACGTGGCATCCGGTTTAATCGGCGTCACGGTTTCATAGAAGCGGAAGCCCCAGGTCAGCAGTTTTTCTGATTCATTAAAGCGGATGCGGTCGGTTTTGGTGCCCAGCACCACCGAGATCAGACGCATATCGCCCTGCGTCGCGGAGGCCACCAGGTTATAGCCCGCACCGGCCGTAGTGCCGGTCTTCATTCCGTCCACGTTGACGTTGCTGCTCCACAGCAGACGGTTGCGGTTCGGCTGGCGAATTTTGTTGAAGGTAAATTCTTTCTCTTTGTGGATGGCGTATTCATCCGGCACGTCATGGATCAGCGCTTTCCCCAGCAGCGCCATGTCGCGCGCGGTACTGAATTGTCCCGGCGCATCCAGACCGTGAACCGTTTTGAAGGTGGTGTTGGTTAAGCCGAGCTTCTGCGCATAGCCATTCATTAAACCAATGAAAGAATCCTGGCTGCCGGCAACGTAATCGGCCAGCGCGATGCACGCATCATTTCCCGACTGAATGATTACCCCTTTATTCAGATCGGAGACGGAGACCTGATCGCCAGGCTTCAGGAACATCACCGACGAGCCGCGCAGCGCCGGGTTTCCGGTCGCCCAGGCATCCTTCCCGATGGTAACCATATCGTCCAGCTTGATCTTGCCCGCTTTTAACGCCTGCCCGACGACATAGCTGGTCATGATTTTGGTCAGGCTCGCCGGATCGAGTTTCTCATCGGCATTGCCTTCCGCCAGCACTTTACCGCTGGAATAATCCATCAGTATCCAGGCGCGCGCGTCCACTGGCGGCGCTTCGGGCGCAGCCTGTTCAGCCGCGTAGAGCGTTGGTGCAAACAGGAAAAGGAGCGCAGAGCCTGCCGCCAGGCTGCGCAGAGAAGTCATTTTTCGCGTCATAAATGCCACCCGAGTGTCCATTCAAAAATTACGTCACATCACCGTGTCGCAAGAAGCGATGAGTAATAGCGCACTAAAACGGTTAAAGAAACCCAACGAGGGTAAAGTTATTAAAGTTTATGCAATAACATTCATTTACGCTTTGATTCAGGCGATTTTTTTGTCTTCTGTTGCGTAATTGTTAGGTTTATCTCACCATGGCGAAAAGCCGACCCGGATTCACATCTCATCAGGAGAAAATATGATTACGCTGTGGGGCAGGAACAATTCGACCAACGTTAAGAAAGTGCTCTGGACGCTGGAAGAGCTGGATTTACCGTTTAATCAAATCATGGCTGGAATGGCGTTTGGCGTGAACAAAGAGGCCGACTTTCTGGCCATGAACCCGAACGGCCTGGTGCCGCTGCTGCGCGATGACGAAACAGACGCGACGCTTTGGGAGTCCAACACCATTGTGCGTTACCTCGCCGCCCAGTACGGTCTTGGCCGCCTGTGGGTTGAAAACCCGGCGCAGCGCGCCCAGGGTGAGAAATGGATGGACTGGGCAAACCAGACGCTCTCCCCCGTTCACCGCGTGATCCTGATGGGGCTGGTGAGGACCCCTGAAGCCGAGCGCGACTACCCTGCTATTCATGCCGCGCAGGATGCCTGCGAAAACCTGTTTGCCATGATGGATGACGAACTGGCGAACCACGCCTGGTTCTCCGGTGAGGCGTTCGGCGTGGGTGATATTGCCGTTGCGCCGTTCGTCTGGAACCTGACCAACCTCGGTCTGAAGTGGACCCCGCGCCCGCACCTTGAGCGCTGGCTTAAACAGCTGAGCGATCGCCCGGCATACCGTAACGTGGTGATGATCCCGGTCACCTGATTACGCTCCGGACGGGCTGACTTTCAACAGCTGCCCGTCCGTTTCATCCGTCAGTACATACAGATACCCGTCCGGCCCGACCCGCACGTCGCGAATGCGCTGTTCCCGGTCGCCCAGGATCCGACCGTCCTCCGTGACCCTGTTGCCGTCCACGCTCAGCACGATAACGTCCTTCTCCTTCAGTGCGCCGATAAACAGCTTGTTTTTCCACTGCGGGAACACGTCGCTGTTGTAGAACGCCATGCCGCTGACGGCGGGTGACACTTTCCAGACAAACAGTGGCTTCTCCGCGCCCTCAACGTGCTCGCCTTTGGCCTCCGGGATTTTCAGCCCGCTGTAGTTGATGCCGTGCGTCGCCAACGGCCAGCCGTAATTTTTGCCCTTCTCCGGGATGTTGATTTCATCCCCGCCGCGCGGGCCGTGCTCGTTCAGCCACAGCGTGTCGCTCCACGGGTTCATCGCCATTCCCTGCGGGTTGCGAATACCATAAGACCAGATTTCAGGCCGCGCGCCGGAGGTATTCACAAACGGGTTATCCGGCGGCACTTTGCCGTCTTCGGTGAGGCGCACCACTTTACCCTGCAGCTTGTCCAGATCCTGCGCCGTCGGGCGCTGGTTGTTCTCGCCGAGTCCGATAAAGAGATACCCTTTTCCGTCGAACACCAGTCGCCCGCCAAAATGGTTTCCGGTAGAGAGTTTCGGCATCTGGCGGAACACCACCTGAAATCCCTCGATGCGGGAAAAATCGTCGCTCAGGCGGCCATAGCCCACCGCCGTTCCGGCCTTGCCGTCCTGCCCGGCTTCGGCATAGCTCAGCCAGACGCGACGCGACTTTTCAAAATCCGGCGCCAGCACCACGTCCAGCAGTCCTCCCTGGCCGTTCGCCCACACCTTCGGCACGCCGACAATGGGATCGGAAAGCCCTTTCCCGGCCTGCCAGCGCTTGAGCTGCCCGCCCTTAAGGGTGACCAGTAAACCGTTATTGCCCGGCAGGAACGCCATCGACCACGGGTGATCGAGTCGGTTTTGCAGCACCTCAACCTTCACCGCCTCTGGCGCGGCAATAAGCGAAAACGGAATGAATAACGCAGGCAGGAAAATCAACGAGGATCGAGGCATAACGCGCTCCTTTTTCGGCATATGGCATAAAGATTAGCCATTACCTCCGGGCGCGTTACCACTTTTACAAAAGCTTAATCAGATGGGGGGAGTTGTCTCCCCCCGGGCTCAGTGCTGTGAAAGCGTCTCGTGCTTATTCAGGCACATGATGCAAAGAGAGAGCGTTGTCAGGCAGTTTTCAAGCTTCTCCGCGTTAACAGCGATAAAATTCGGGCAGTCGTGGCGTCCGTTCATCAAACATACCCCTGCAATGGAGAGCACCTCAGCGGCACGGCGCAGCGCCATTAGCTCGCATTCATCGTATTCCGCCTTCAGGGTTGGTGCTTTTTCACGCATGAAATTACACAGTTCAAACAGGTTATCACGCAGATGTTCGCTTTCGCTGACTGACATATAGCCCTTTGCCTTCCTGAGCTGCAGATAGGCGGCCAGGTCGATTCGGGCGTTGATCAGCTTGTTAAGCAGATCGCGTTTCAGTCTGTCAACGGACATGCTATTTCCTCCTCTGTCAGCCATATTGCACATTCAGAATAAGTTCATTTTTTGTACAGTTTAATGCCTGAGATCAATTATTCTTAACCAATTAACATTATTTACAATGTTACAACCTCTACCCGGCCCATCCCGCTTGCAAAGAGTGTATAAATCCCACGCGATACGCTGTAAAATCCCGCCCTGATAACTCCATAATTGATGAATTTTTAACCTATGAGCAATGTTACGCACCAGCCGAAAATCGGCTTCGTCTCCCTGGGCTGCCCGAAAAACCTGGTGGATTCCGAACGCATCCTGACCGAACTGCGCACCGAAGGCTATGACGTGGTGCCAAGCTACGACAACGCCGATATGGTGATAGTGAACACCTGTGGCTTTATCGACAGCGCGGTGCAGGAGTCACTGGAAGCCATCGGTGAAGCCCTGACCGAAAACGGCAAAGTGATCGTGACCGGCTGTCTGGGTGCGAAAGAAGACCAGATCCGCGAAGTGCACCCGAAGGTGCTGGAGATCACCGGCCCGCACAGCTACGAGCAGGTGCTGCAACATGTTCATCACTACGTGCCAAAACCCAAGCACAACCCGTTCCTGAGCCTGGTGCCGGAACAGGGCGTGAAGCTGACGCCGCGCCACTACGCTTACTTAAAAATTTCTGAAGGCTGCAACCATCGCTGCACCTTCTGCATTATCCCGTCCATGCGTGGCGATCTGGTGAGCCGTCCGATTGGCGAAGTGCTGGCGGAAGCTAAACGCCTGGCCGACGCGGGCGTGAAGGAGTTGCTGGTGATTTCCCAGGACACCTCCGCGTACGGCGTGGACGTTAAGCACCGCTCCGGGTTCCACAACGGCGAGCCGGTGAAAACCAGCATGGTGGGCCTGTGCGAGCAGCTGTCTAAACTGGGTATCTGGACGCGTCTGCACTACGTCTACCCGTACCCGCACGTTGACGACGTGATCCCGCTGATGGCGGAAGGCAAAATCCTGCCATACCTGGATATCCCGCTGCAGCACGCCAGTCCGCGTATCCTGAAGCTGATGAAGCGCCCTGGCTCGGTTGACCGCCAGCTGGCGCGCATCAAGCAGTGGCGCGAGATCTGCCCGGAATTGACCCTGCGCTCCACCTTCATCGTCGGCTTCCCGGGTGAAACCGAAGAAGACTTCCAGATGCTGCTCGACTTCCTGAAAGAAGCGCGTCTTGACCGCGTCGGCTGCTTCAAATACAGCCCGGTAGAAGGCGCAACCGCCAACGAGCTGGCGGACCAGGTGCCGGAAGAGGTGAAAGAAGAGCGCTGGAACCGCTTCATGCAGCTGCAACAGCAGATCTCTGCCGAGCGTCTGCAGGAAAAAGTGGGCCGCGAAATTATGGTCATCATCGACGAAGTGGACGAAGAAGGCGCGATTGGCCGCAGCATGGCGGACGCCCCTGAAATCGACGGCGCGGTGTACCTGAATGGCGAAACCAACGTTAAGCCGGGCGATATTATTCGCGTGAAGGTTGAAAACGCCGACGAGTATGACCTGTGGGGTAGCCGGGTTTAATTACATTCCCCTCACCCCGGCCCTCTCCCCAAAGGGGCGAGGGAGAAAACCGCACCGAGCAGTCCCCTCTTCCCTCCGGGGAGAGGGTTAGGGTGAGGGGCAATAAACCTACCCCTTAATCCTCGGATCCAGCGCGTCGCGCAGCCCGTCCCCCAGCAAATTAAACGCCAGCACGGTCAGAAAAATCGCCAGACTCGGGAAGATCGCCACGTGCGGCGCAATCACCATATCCGCCCTCGCCTCGTTCAGCATCGCGCCCCACTCCGGCGTCGGCGGCTGAGCCCCCAACCCTAAAAACGACAGGCTGGCCGCCGAGATAATCGACACCCCGATACGCATGGTGAAATAGACCACGATGGACGATACCGTGCCCGGCAGAATATGGCTAAAGAGGATGGTAGCATCGCTTGCCCCCATGCTGCGGGCGGATTCGATAAAGGTTTGCTGTTTCAGCACCAGCGTGTTGCCGCGCACCAGGCGCGCAAATGCAGGGATTGAGAACACCGCGACGGCGATAATCACGTTCGCCATACCACTGCCCATGATCGCCACCACGGCAATCGCCAGCAGAATGCCGGGGAAGGCAAACAGCACGTCGCAGATGCGCATGATGATGCGGTCCCACCAGCCTTCGTAATACCCGGCGACAAGCCCCAGCACGGTCCCGATGGCCGCGCCGATCAGCACCGCGAACACTCCGGCGGCGAGAGAAATCTGCGCCCCCACAAGCACGCGGCTGAAGATATCGCGACCGAGGGAGTCCACGCCGAACCAGTGCAGCATCGACGGTCCGTCGTTCAAACGGTCGTAGTCAAAATAGTTCTCCGCATCAAACGGCGCCACCCAGGGCGCAACGATCGCCACCGCGATCAGCAGCAGCACAAACAGCCCCGCCGCCATCGCGACCGGCTGACGGCGAAAACGCCGCCAGAATTCGGACCACGGCGTGCGGACATGCTCCGGTTTCAGCCCCGGCATCGCGCTCAAAACGGCCTGACGCCGCCAGTTCAACAATCGCATCTTACTTGTACCTGATGGCCGGGTTAATGGCGGCGTAGAGCACGTCCACCACTAAGTTGATAAGAATAAACTCCAGCGAGAAAAGCAGCACTTCCGCCTGAATCACCGGGTAGTCGCGCATCTCGACGGAATCGACCAGCAGACGTCCCAGCCCCGGCCAGTTGAAGACCTTTTCCACGACGATAGAGCCGCCCAGCAGGAAGCCAAACTGCAGCCCCATCATCGTCACCACCGGGATCATCGCATTGCGGAACCCGTGCTTGAGAATGACCCACTTCTCGCTGACCCCTTTCGCCCGCGCGGTGCGAATATAATCTTCGCTAAGCACGTCCACGAACGAGGCGCGGGTAAAGCGGGCCATCACCGCCGACACGGCCGCGCCCAGCGTCATGGAGGGCAGAATATAATGCTTCCAGGTATCGGCCCCGACGGTCGGCAGCCAGCCCAGCTCGACGGAGAAGATCTGCATCAGCAGCATCCCCAGCGCGAACGCCGGGAAGGAGATGCCGGTCACCGCCAGCGCCATGCCGAGCTTGTCCGGCCAGCGGTTGCGCCAGACGGCCGCGACAATCCCGGCGCCAAGCCCAAACACCACCGCCCAGCTCATGCTGGCTATCGTTAACCAGAACGTCGGCATAAAGCGGCTGGCAATCTCCTCCGACACCGGACGGCGCGACACCATCGAGATACCAAAATCGCCCTGCAGAACGTTGCAGATATAATGGATGAACTGCATATACAGCGGCTGGTCGAGGCCAAGCTGCTTACGCACCAGGTCAATGACGGTGGCATCCGCTTCAGGCCCGGCAACCAGACGCGCCGGATCGCCCGGCAGCATGTGGACAAACAGAAACACCAGCACCGCCACAATCAGCAGCGTCGGGATAAGCCCCAGCAGGCGTTTACAAACATAGTTCAGCATGAGGTTTATTTTAAATCCGCATCGTCAAAGCTAAAACCCGTGTCCGGCATGATGTAGAACCCGGTCAACGCTTTGTTATGGGCTGACACCAGTTTCTCCACCACCAGCGGCACCCACGGCGACTCTTTCCAGATAATATCCTGCGCGTCTTTGTAGAGGCGCGCTTTCTCTTCCGGTTTGGTGGTTTTCAGGGCATCGGCCAGGTCTTTGTCCACCTGCGGATTGCTGTAAAACGCGGTGTTGAACAAGGTTGGCGGCCAGTTCTGCGAGGCAAACAGCGGCGACAGCGCCCAGTCGGCTTCACCGGTCGAGGCTGACCAGCCGGTGTAGAACATCCGCACGCCGCTCTCTTTCTGCCCTTTCCCCTCCACTTCTGCCGCACGCTGCCCGGCATCCATCGCGGTGACCTGCGCCTTAATCCCCACCTGCGCCAGCTGCTGCTGGGTAAACTGCAGCACCTTCTGGGCAGTACTGTGATTATGCGACGACCACAGCGTGGTGCTGAAACCGTTCGGGAAGCCCGCCTCTTTCAGCAGCTCGCGCGCTTTGGCCGGATCGTACGGCCACGGCTGATAGCTTTGCGCATAGGCGATAGCCGGCGGCAGCACGCCGGTCGCCGGGGTAGCATAGCCGGCAAAAGCGACCTTCACCAGCGCCTGCCGGTTAATGGCATAGTTGATGGCCTCACGCACCTTCGGATTATCGAATGGCTTTTGCGTGACGTTCATGCTGATGTAGCGCTGCATGATCGACGGGCTGGCGACCAGTTCCAGCTTGCTGTTTTTCTGCAGAATGGCGGCCTGCTCGTACGGGATCGGGAAGGCAAACTGCGCCTCGCCGGTTTGCAGCATCGCCGCGCGGGTGTTGTTGTCCACCACCGGACGCCAGGTGATGGTGTCCAGCTTCGGCAGCCCTTTCTGCCAGTATCCCGCGAATTTCTTCACCTTCACAAAATCGGTCTGGTTCCAGGTGAGCAATTCGTAAGGACCAGTGCCAACAGGATGGAAGCCGATCTCCTTGCCGTATTTTTTCAGCGCGGCAGGGGAAATCATCGCCGTTGCCGGATGCGCCAGAATATTGATAAACGCGGAGAACGGCTCTTTCAGGGTGATTTTTACCGTCGCCGGGTCGACCACCTCGGTGCTGGCGATATTTTTATACAGGTTATAGCGCTTGAGGCTATTTTCCGGATTGCTGGCGCGATCGAGGTTAACCTTCACCGCCTCCGCATTGAAATCTGTCCCGTCCTGGAACTTCACGCCGGTTCTGAGCTTGATGGTATAAACCAGCCCGTCTTCGGACACGGTGTATCCCTCCGCCAGCACGTTTTTGAGCTTCATCTCTTTATCCAGGCCAAACAGGCCCTGATAGAACGATTTTGCCACCGCCTGAGAGAGCGTGTCGTTGGCGTCGTACGGATCGAGCGTGGTGAAGTTGGAGCCGACGGCGACCACCACATCTTTGGCGGCGAACGCGGGGGCAGCGGCCAGGGCTGCCGTCACGCTCGCGGCTAACAACCATCTACGCGCTACAAAAGTAACCATTGTGTTCTCCTGCCTGTTGTAAGTTATAACCGCGAAAACGCATTGTCCTGACGCGGGGGAGCCACGAAGTGGCCAGGACCGACCTCGCGCAGCGTCACGCGCTCCACGGCCTCGCCGCGTTTACGTATGTTGCTCGGCATTTCATCCTGCAGCAGCACGCGCTGGCCGTGACGGTGCGCCGGATCGGCAACCGGGACCGCCGCGATAAGCTTGCGGGTATACGGATGCTGCGGGTTTTCAAACACCGCCCTTCGCGGCCCAATCTCGACTATTTGCCCCATAAACATCACCGCCACTCGGTGGCTGATGCGTTCCACCACCGCCATATCGTGCGAGATAAACAGGAAGGCAATTCCCATATCCCGCTGTAAATCCAGCAACAGGTTGATAATTTGCGCCCGGATGGAAACATCCAGCGCCGAGACGGACTCATCGGCAATCACCACCTTCGGGTTCAGCGCCAGCGCGCGGGCGATGCAGATACGCTGACGCTGTCCGCCGGAAAACTCGTGCGGATAACGCCAGGCGTGTTCCGGCTTCAGGCCGACGCGCTCCAGCAGCCATGCCACGCGACGCTGTGCCGCCTCGCCGTCGAGCAGGTTATGTACCCGCAGCGGCTCCATAATCGAATACCCCACCGTGTGGCGCGGGTCGAGAGAGGCATACGGATCCTGGAAGATAAACTGAATATCCCGCCGCACCGCCTGTAATTTGTTATCTGGCAGGGTGTCGATACGTTCACCGTTAAAGGTTATCGTCCCCTCCTGCGTCTCCACGAGCCTGAGCAGCGCCCGCCCGGTGGTGGATTTCCCGCAGCCGGACTCCCCCACCAGCGCCAGCGTTTCGCCCGGCCAGAGATCGAAACTGACGTTTTCCACCGCGTGCACTTCGCGCTTTACGCGGTTGAAAATTCCGCTGCGCAGCGGAAAACGGGTGACCAGATCGCGCACTTCCAGAATGGGCTTACCCGGCACCACGGTGTCCTGCTCGCGCTCATCCTCCTGCGGCTCAGACGCCTCGAGAGAAATCAGGGGGAAGCGGCGCGGCAAATCGCTGCCGTTCATCGCCCCCAGGCGCGGTACCGCCGCCAGCAGCGCTTTGGTATAAGGATGAACCGGCGCGTGAAAGATCTGCTCGACCGGGCCAGTTTCCACCGCGCTGCCCTTGTGCATGACCAGCACCCGATCGGCAATATCGGCGACCACGCCCATATCGTGGGTGATAAAGATCACCCCCATCTCCATCTCCTGCTGCAGCACTTTGATGAGCTGCAGGATCTGCGCCTGAATCGTCACGTCCAGCGCCGTCGTCGGTTCATCGGCAATCAGCACCGCCGGACGGCAGGAGAGCGCCATGGCAATCATTACCCGCTGGCGCATGCCGCCGGAGAGCTGATGTGGGTAGCGCCCCAGAATGGCCTGCGCCTCCGGAATGCGCACCAGCTCCAGCATCCGTCGGGCCTCTTTCAGCGCCTCATCGCCGCTCAGACCCTGATGCAGCCGGATGGACTCGGCAATTTGCTCCCCGACCGGGAAAACCGGGTTGAGCGAGGTCATTGGCTCCTGGAAGATCATCGCGATATCTGCCCCGCGCACGCCCTGCATCTGCGCGCCACTCAGCTCGTTTAAATCAATGACCTGACGGTTACGGCGGCGCAGGAGCATTTTCTCGCTGCCGATCTGCCCGCCCGTCTGTTCCAGCAGGCGCATCAGCGCCAGCGCGGTGACCGATTTACCGGAACCGGACTCGCCAACAATCGCCAGCGTCTCGCCGCGCCTGAGCGAGAACGATAAATTCTGTACTGCGGGGATGAACTGCCGCTCTTCCTGAAACGCAATATTCAGCTGGTGGACAGCCAGCACCTCGCGGTTGTCCAGCTCTTCACTGTGCGGCACGCGCTGCCCCCTTATTCACGATAGATGCCCGTGCTCGGCTCATCACCGGCGTAACCCCAGGCGCGATACATCCCTTCGCTGTTAAACGGCAGAGCCACATTGCCCTCACGATCCACGGCAATGAGCCCGCCGACGCCGCCCAGGGCAGGCAGTTTCTCCATCACCACGCGCTCGCAGGCTTCGCTCAGGCTTAAGCCGCCGTAATCCATCAGCGCGGTGATGTCGTAGGCCGCCAGGGCGCGGATAAACACTTCCCCGGTGCCGGTACACGACACCGCCGCCGTGGCGTTATTGGCATAGCAGCCCGCGCCCGGCAGCGGGCTGTCGCCGACGCGTCCGGGCAGCTTGTTGGTCGTCCCGCCCGTTGACGTCGCCGCCGCGAGGTTTCCGGCCTTATCCAGCGCCACCGCACCGACCGTGCCCATTTTGGTGGTTTCATCAAGCGGCGCACTATGGTCAAGCTGCGTCATGCCCGCCGTTCGGGCTTCCAGCAGCTGTTGATAGCGTTCTTCCGTGGAAAACAGATCCGGCGATACCGGTTCCATGCCGTGCTCAAAGGCAAATTTCTCCGCTCCGGCGCCCGCCAGCAGAACGTGCGAGCTCTCCTCCATCACCAGTCGCGCCGCCAGCACCGGATTTCGCAGATGGCTCACGCCCGCCACGGCACCCGCCTTCAGGGTGACGCCGTCCATCACGCAGGCGTCCAGCTCGTGGGTTTCATCCCGGGTAAAGACCGAACCGATTCCGGCGTTAAAGAGCGGACACTCTTCCAGCAGGCGCACCGCCTCGGTGACCACATCCAGCGCGCTCTCGCCCGCTTCCAGCATTCTCTGGCCCGTTTCCACAATGGCGTACAGAGCGTCAATGTAGCGCTTTTCCTGCTCGGGGCTGAGCTGCGCACGGGTGATTGCCCCGGCGCCACCATGAATTGCGATTACCGCATTAACCATTCGCATCACCCGTTAGCCTGATTTGCGGCTTTTTCTATAAATATCATTATCGTCGATGAAACTTCAGATGATTTTTGAATATAGAAAGACGCAACAGTGATGTAAAGCGTACACCCATCGGGTCATACAGTTAGCCGCACTTTTCTGCCATAATGAGCGCTTTCGTTGTTACTCCGCAGGAGCCCACCATGGATTTTACCGCCGGACTGATGCCGCTTGAGACGGCACTCTCGCAGATGCTTGACCGCATTACTCCCCTGCACGATGTCGAAACGCTGCCGCTTGTGCACTGTTTTGGCCGCATTGCCGCGCGCGATATCGTCTCTCCGCTTAACGTACCGGGGTTCGATAACTCCGCGATGGACGGTTACGCGGTGCGCATGGCGGATCTCCGGACGGGTAACGCCCTGCCGGTGGCGGGTAAAGCCTTTGCGGGTCAGCCGTTTAGCGGTGAGTGGCCTGCGGGCACCTGCGTACGCATCATGACCGGCGCGCCGGTTCCGGCAGGCTGCGACGCCGTGGTGATGCAGGAAGAGACCGAACAGACCGACGACGGCGTGCGTTTTACTGCGAGCGTTAAAGCGGGCCAAAACATCCGTCGCACGGGCGAAGATATCACGCTTGGCGCAACGGTCTTTGCCGCCGGGCAGAAGCTGACGGTGGGTGAACTGCCTGTGCTGGCCTCGCTGGGCATCGCCGACGTCGACGTTATCCGCAAGGTGCGCGTGGCGGTGTTCTCCACCGGCGACGAGCTGCAGCTTCCGGGCCAGCCGCTGCAGGACGGTCAGATTTACGATACCAACCGCCTGGCGGTACACCTGATGCTGGAGCAGCTGGGCTGCGAGGTGATTAACCTCGGCATTATTCCTGACGATCCGGAAAAACTGCGCGCCGCGTTTATCGAGGCGGATAACGCCGCCGATGTGGTCATCAGCTCCGGCGGCGTATCGGTTGGCGAAGCGGATTACACTAAAACCCTTCTCGAAGAGCTGGGCGAAATCGCCTTCTGGAAACTGGCGATCAAGCCGGGCAAACCGTTCGCCTTTGGCAGGCTTCCGCACAGCTGGTTCTGCGGCCTGCCGGGTAACCCGGTCTCTGCCGCGCTGACCTTCTACCAGCTGGCGATCCCGCTGCTGGCGAAGCTTTCCGGCAACAAAGCCAGCCCGCTGCCGGAACGCCTGCGCGTGCGTGCCGCCACGCGTCTGAAAAAATCGCCGGGCCGTCTCGATTTCCAGCGCGGTATTCTGGCGCGCAACGCGGACGGTGAGCTTGAAGTGAGCACAACCGGACATCAGGGCTCGCACATTTTTAGCTCCTTCAGTCTGGGCAACTGCTTCATCGTGCTGGAGCGCGAACGCGGCAACGTGGAAGCCGGCGAATGGGTCGAGGTCGAGCGCTTTAACCACCTGTTCGGAGGCTGACATGACGGTGGAGCTGAGCGACCAGGAGATGATGCGCTACAACCGCCAGATCGTGCTGCGCGGGTTTGACTTTGAGGGCCAGGAAGCGCTCAAGGCAGCCAATGTGCTGGTCGTCGGTCTCGGCGGGCTGGGCTGCGCCGCCGCGCAGTACCTTGCCGCAGCGGGCGTTGGCAGGATGACGCTGCTGGATTTCGATACCGTGTCGGTGTCCAACCTGCAGCGCCAGACGCTGCACAGCGACGCGACGGTGGGCCAGCCGAAAGTGGAATCCGCCAGAGCGGCGCTGGCGCGCATTAACCCGAACATCCAGTTCACCCTGATTGACGCAATGCTGGATGACGACGCGCTCTCCGCGCAGATTGCCCGGCACAATCTGGTCCTGGACTGCACTGATAACGTCACCGTCCGTAATCAGCTCAACGCGGGCTGTTTTGCTCACAAAACCCCGCTGGTTTCCGGCGCGGCCATCCGTATGGAGGGGCAAATCAGCGTCTTCACGTACGCCGAAGGTGACCCCTGCTATCGCTGCCTGAGCCGCCTGTTCGGTGAGAACGCGCTAACATGCGTCGAGGCGGGCGTGATGGCGCCGCTCGTTGGCGTGATTGGTTCATTGCAGGCGATGGAAGCGATCAAAGTGCTGGCGCGCTACGGCACGCCTGCCGCGGGGAAAATCGTGATGTATGACGCGATGACCTGCCAGTTCCGCGAGATGAAGCTGATGCGTAACCCGGGGTGTGAGGTTTGTGGAGGTTAAAGCAAACGGCAACCTTCAGGTTGCCGTTTTAGTGTTTGCTCCCTCTCCCTGTGGGAGAGGGTTGGGGTGAGGGCATCTGGCCGCACCCGTCAGATGGACGTCCGTCCAAACGCCCCCTGCCAGTCCTGCTCAAACTTCACAATCGCCGCATCCACAGCCGGAGACGTAATAAACTGCTGCGCCACGTCCAGCGGCAGCGTGATGGACTCGCACCCTGCCAGCAGGCAGTCCAGCGCCTGACGCGGCGTTTTGAAGCTCGCGGCCAGCACCTTTGACTGCGGGGCGTGCAGCGTCAGCAGCTGTTGCAGCTCAATCACCGTCTGGATCCCATCCCCGCCCTGCGCGTCCACGCGGTTGACGTAAGGGGCCACATACTCCGCCCCCGCCAGCGCGGACAACATTCCCTGCGCGGCACCGTACACCGCGGTGCCCAGCGTCGGGATCCCTTCCGCTTTCAGCATTTTAATGGCAGCCAGCCCTTCTGCGGTCACCGGCACTTTCACCACCAGATCGTTAATGATGGCCCGCAGCTTACGCGCGTCCTCCACCATCCCTTCGGCGGTGGTCGCCATCACCTGGGCGAACAGGCGCCCTTTACCACCCAGCGCGTCGTGCAGCGCGGGCAGCAGCTCGTCGAGCGGCGTTTTACCTGCCGCCACAATGCTTGGGTTGGTGGTCACGCCCGCCAGCGGGAAGATACGCGCCAGCTTTTTGACTGCCGCAACGTCAGATGTGTCGAGATAAAGTTCCATGATGTCACCCTCAAAATTAGCCTGCACTTACCCTATCACGACAAAACCTGCTCAAGAGTTGACCTGCATCAAGATAAATTTCATTCGAAAGTAATTTAATCTTCATATGCAAGATGAGAGGCGAAATCATGATCTTCAATATTCAGCGTTACTCTACCCACGACGGCCCCGGTATTCGAACCGTGGTGTTCCTGAAAGGCTGCTCGCTGGGCTGTCGCTGGTGCCAGAACCCGGAAAGCCGCTCCCGCAGCCGGGACGTGCTATTTGATTCGCGTCTGTGCCTGGAAGGCTGCGACCTGTGCCAGCAGGCGGCACCGGGCTGCATCGAACGCGCGCTGAACGGGCTGGTCATCCATCGCGAAAAGCTGAGTGAAGAGACGCTTAATGCCCTGACCGACTGCTGCCCGACGCAGGCGCTGACCGTCTGCGGTGAAGAACAGCAGGTCGAGGAGATCATGGCGACCGTACTGCGCGATAAACCCTTCTACGACCGCAGCGGCGGCGGCATCACCCTCTCCGGCGGCGAACCATTTATGAACCCGGAGCTGGCGCACGCCCTGTTTAAAGCCAGCCACGAACAGGGGATCCACACCGCCGTCGAAACCTGCCTTCACGTGCCGTGGCATTATATCGAGCCGTCATTACCGTACGTCGATCTGTTCCTCGCCGACCTGAAGCATGTGGATAGCGAAGTGTTTAAACAGTGGACCGACGGCTCGGCCAAACGGATCCTGGATAACCTGAAGCGCCTCGCGGCTGCCGGGAAAAAGATCACCATTCGCGTGCCGCTGATCCAGGGCTTCAACGCGGATGAAGCGTCCATTACCGCCATTACCAATTTCGCCGCCGATGAACTTGGCGTCGAGGATATTCATTTTCTGCCGTATCACACGCTGGGCATGAACAAATACAGCCTGCTCGGCCAACCCTACTCTGCCCCTGACAAACCGCTGGATAACCCTGCCCTGCTGGACTTCGCGCAGCAGTACGCCTGCCAGAAAGGGTTAACCGCGACCTTACGAGGATAAACCTATGACCACCCTGAATCTCAACACCCTCAGCGAGCGCATTAAAGCGCATAAAATGGCGCTGGTGCATATCGTTAAGCCGCCGGTCTGCACCGAGCGCGCACAGCATTACACCGAGATGTACCAGCAGCACATGGACAAGCCGATCCCGGTGCGTCGCGCTCTGGCGCTGGCGCATCACCTGGCTGAACGCACCATCTGGATCAAACACGACGAGCTGATTATTGGTAACCAGGCAAGCGAAGTGCGCGCCGCGCCGATTTTCCCGGAATACACCGTCTCCTGGATTGAGAAAGAGATTGACGATCTGGCGGACCGCCCGGGCGCGGGCTTTGCAGTGAGCGAAGAGAACAAGCGCGTACTGCATGAAATCTGCCCGTGGTGGCGCGGCCAGACGGTGCAGGATCGCTGCTACGGCATGTTTACCGACGAGCAGAAAGGCCTGCTGGAAACCGGCATTATCAAAGCCGAGGGCAACATGACCTCCGGCGACGCGCACCTGGCGGTGAACTTCCCGCTGGTGCTGGAAAAAGGTCTCGACGGCCTGCGCGCCAAAGTGGCCGAGCGCCGCTCGCGCATCAACCTGACGGTGCTGGAAGACCTGCACGGCGACCAGTTCCTGAAGGCGATTGATATCGTGCTGGAAGCCGTCAGCCTGCACATCAAACGCTTCGCCGATCTGGCGCGTGAGATGGCGTCTGCGGAAACCAGCGAAAGCCGCCGCGACGAGCTGCTGGCGATGGCGGAAAACTGCGACGTGATTGCTCACGAGCCGCCAAAAACCTTCTGGCAGGCGCTGCAGCTGTGCTACTTCATTCAGCTGATCCTGCAGATTGAATCTAACGGTCACTCGGTGTCATTTGCCCGAATGGATCAGTATCTCTACCCGTACTACCGCCGCGACGTGGAGCTGGACCAGAGCCTGGACCGCGAGCACGCCATCGAGCTGCTGCACAGCTGCTGGCTGAAGCTGCTGGAAGTGAACAAAATCCGCTCCGGCTCGCACTCGAAAGCTTCCGCCGGTAGCCCGCTGTACCAGAACGTCACCATTGGCGGCCAGAAGCTGGTCAACGGTGAGCCGATGGACGCGGTGAACCCGCTCTCCTACGCGATTCTGGAATCCTGCGGTCGCCTGCGCTCCACCCAGCCTAACCTGAGCGTGCGCTACCACGCGGGGATGAGCAACGACTTCCTCGACGCCTGCGTGCAGGTGATCCGCTGCGGCTTCGGGATGCCGGCGTTCAACAACGATGAAATCGTAATCCCGGAATTCATCAAGCTCGGCGTTGAACGCGACGACGCCTACGACTACGCGGCCATCGGCTGCATCGAAACCGCGGTGGGCGGCAAGTGGGGCTACCGCTGCACCGGCATGAGCTTTATCAACTTTGCCCGCGTGATGCTCGCCGCGCTGGAAGGCGGCCGCGATGCCACCAGCGGCAAGGTATTCCTGCCGCAGGAGAAAGCGCTCTCCGCCGGTAACTTCGACAACTTCGACGAAGTGATGGCAGCCTGGGATACACAGATCCGCTACTACACCCGCAAATCCATCGAGATTGAGTACGTCGTGGACACCATGCTGGAGGAGAACGTCCACGATATTCTCTGCTCGGCGCTGGTGGACGACTGCATCGAGCGCGCGAAAAGCATCAAGCAGGGCGGCGCGAAGTATGACTGGGTCTCCGGCTTGCAGGTGGGGATCGCCAACCTCGGCAACAGCCTGGCGGCGGTCAAGAAGCTGGTGTTCGAACAGGGCACTATCGGTCAGCAGCAGCTGGCGGCCGCCCTGGCGGATGACTTCGACGGGCTGACTCACGAGCAGCTGCGCCAGCGTCTGATTAACGGTGCGCCGAAGTACGGCAACGACGACGACAGCGTGGACATGCTGCTGACGCGCGCCTATCAGACCTACATCGAAGAGCTGAAGCAGTACCACAACCCGCGCCACGGCCGCGGCCCGATTGGCGGTAACTACTACGCGGGAACGTCGTCCATCTCCGCCAACGTGCCGTTTGGCGCGGCAACGATGGCGACCCCGGACGGACGTAAGGCGCACACCCCGTTGGCGGAAGGGGCAAGCCCGGCTTCCGGTACGGACCACCTCGGCCCGACGGCGGTGATCGGCTCGGTCGGTAAACTGCCGACGGAAGCGATTCTTGGCGGCGTACTGCTGAACCAGAAACTGAACCCGTCGACGCTGGAAAACGACAGCGATCGCCAGAAGCTAATGGTGCTGCTGCGCACCTTCTTCGAGGTGCATAAGGGCTGGCATATTCAGTACAACATCGTCTCGCGCGAAACGCTGCTGGAAGCGAAGAAACACCCGGACCAGTATCGTGATCTGGTGGTGCGCGTCGCGGGCTACTCGGCATTCTTCACCGCCCTGTCGCCGGATGCGCAGGACGATATTATTGCGCGTACTGAGCATACGCTGTAAGAAAACGCCCGGTGGCGCTGCGCTTACCGGGCCTACAGAGTCTCCCCGTAGGCCGGGTAAGGCGAAGCCGCCACCCGGCTTTCTGACTTTCATTCGAAATTAAATTTGTGCTCCCCGTCACCTTGTTATTAGAATGTTTCAAAACGCAGTGACCCAGGAGCACAGTATGACCGTTAAAGTTATCGTCACCGATATGGACGGAACTTTCCTTGATGATGCCAAGCAGTACGATCGTGACCGCTTCCAGGCACAGTTTGAGCAGCTTAAATCCCGCGACATCGAATTCGTTGTCGCCAGCGGCAATCAGTATTACCAGCTCATCTCCTTCTTCCCCGAACTGAAAGACCAGATCTCCTTCGTGGCGGAAAACGGCGCGCTGGTGTTCGACCACGGCGAACAGGTTTTCCACGGCGAACTGACCCGCCATGAGTCGCAGATCGTCATTGGCGAACTACTGAAAGACAAAGGGCTGAACTTCGTGGCCTGCGGTCTGGAGAGCGCCTACGTCAGCGACCAGGCCCCGGACGCGTTCGTGGCGCTGATGTCAAAGCACTACCACCGCTTAAAGCGCATCAGCGATTACCGCGACATTGACGACGTGCTGTTTAAATTCTCCCTGAACCTGCCGGACAGCGATATCCCAACTCTGGTGGATAAACTGCACGTCTCCCTGGACGGCATTATGAAGCCGGTCACCAGCGGCTTTGGCTTTGTGGATTTGATTATCCCCGGCCTGCACAAGGCCAACGGCATCAGCCGCCTGCTGAAACGCTGGAAAATCTCCCCGCAGGAGTGCGTCGGCATTGGCGACAGCGGCAACGATGCCGAGATGCTGAAGCTGGTGAAATACTCTTTTGCGATGGGCAACGCGGCAGAGAGCATCAAAGAAATCAGCCGCTACAGCACTGACGACAACAACCTTCAGGGCGCGCTGAACGTCATTCAGGCCGTGCTCGACAACCATTCCCCGTTCGACGCCTGATCCTCTCCTCGCCGGAGCCTCGCTCCGGCCTCTCACTCTTTTTCCGTCCTGTGGCTTGCGTCAAGTTTTTAAACTTGCATTAACTTATTTTTAACTTAAAGTATCACTTGTAGATATTTTTACTTTCGAATGAAAGATGCGAGGCGGTTATGACCTTTACCAGTGAAACTTTGCCGGCGGATCACAAAGCGGCAATCCGTCAGTTAAAACGTGAGCTGCGCGCGCAGATCGGCGACGTGCAGGCGGTGTTTAATAAGCTCAGCGATAAAATTGCCACCCGCGTGGCGGAGATCAACGCCCTTAAGAACAAAGGCGAAACCGTCTGGCCGGAGATCCCGTTTGCGGACGTGAAAAACGGCACGATTACCGACGCACAGCGCGAGGCCGTTAAGCGCCGCGGCTGCGCGGTGATTAAAGGTCATTTCCCGCGCGAGCAGGCGCTGGCGTGGGATCGGTCGATGCTCGACTATCTCGATCTGAACAAATTTGACGACGTGTACAAAGGGCCAGGCGATAACTTCTTCGGCACCTTAACGGCCTCCCGCCCGGAGATTTACCCGATTTACTGGTCGCAGGCGCAGATGCAGGCGCGCCAGAGCGAAGAGATGGCGCAGGTGCAGTCGTTCCTGAACCGTTTATGGACTTTCGAGAGCAACGGCAAGCAGTGGTTCGACCCGGACGTGAGCGTGATTTACCCGGACCGTATTCGCCGCCGTCCGCCGGGAACCACCTCGAAAGGGCTGGGCGCGCATACCGACTCCGGCGCGCTGGAGCGCTGGCTGCTTCCGGCTTATCAACAGGTGTTTGCCCGCGTGTTTGACGGCAACGTCGATAAGTACGATCCGTGGAACGCCGCGCACCGTACCGAAGTGGAAGAGTACACCGTCGATAACACCACCAAATGCTCGGTGTTCCGCACCTTCCAGGGCTGGACGGCGCTGTCGGACATGATCCCCGGTCAGGGACTGCTGCACGTGGTGCCAATTCCGGAGGCGATGGCGTACATTCTGCTGCGTCCACTGCTGGACGACGTGCCGGAAGACGAGCTGTGCGGCGTGGCACCAGGGCGCGTGCTGCCGGTTTCCGAGAAGTGGCACCCGCTGCTCATCGAGGCATTAAGCAGCATTCCGGCACTCGAGGCGGGCGATTCCGTATGGTGGCACTGCGATGTGATCCACTCCGTCGCGCCGGTGGAAAATCAGCAGGGCTGGGGCAACGTGATGTACATCCCTGCCGCGCCGATGTGCGAGAAAAACCTCGCCTATGCGAAAAAGGTCAAGGAAGCGCTGGAAACCGGCGCGTCGCCGGGAGACTTCCCGCGCGAGGATTATGAAAAAAGCTGGCAGGACCGCTTTACCGTGAACGATCTCAACATCCACGGCAAGCGCGCGCTGGGCATGGTCTAACTGTCGTACAGTCCTTCCCGCTCTACGGCGGTGCGTCGTTTCCCCTGACGTATCCGCCGTACCGATTCCCGCACGGTCAGCGTGCCGTTAAGCAACAACGTTCCCACCGGCGCGTCCGGGCGCATCAGCCGCTGCTGGAGCATATGCACCGCTTCGGTTCCCAGCTCGTCGCGGGGCACATGCACCGCCGTCAGCGGCACGTCCTGGATTGCCGCCAGATTAAATCCGTCGATGCTCATCACCGACACGTCCTGCGGCACGCGCAGACCGTGGTTTTGTAATGCGCTGATGGTGCCCGCCGCCATAAAGTCGCCGCCGACCAGAAACGCCGTCGGCAGGTCTTTTCCCTTCTGCTGGTTAAGCCACTCGCTCACCAGCTGCTCCGTTTCTCTGGCGCTGAAGCTTGGCACCACCAGCAGATCGCGTTTATCGTTGAATTTCAGGTTATGAGACTGCCACGCATCGCGGATCCCCGCCAGGCGCAGCTCCATGGTGTAGCGGCGCAGGCACAGCACGTTCATCACCTCGCGGTGCCCCATCTCGAACAGGTACTCCGCCGCCCGCTCGCCAATGGTGCGGTGATCCGGGGCGACGGCAGGCAGGCGCATGCGGCGGTCCCGGCAGTTAATCAGCACGCAGGGTTTCCCCACGTCCACCGCCAGGTCGTGAATATGCGGATCGTCGATGCCGAGAAGAATGGCCGCCTGGGTATCCGGCTCGTTCATGCGCGCCAGAAACAGCTGGGCGTCGCTGTCGTTCTCCTCCAGTGCGCAGTAGCGCAGCCGGACCTCGTGCGAGGCAAGCCCTTTGCTCACGCTCTGGATCACGCGGTAATAAAAGATGTCGGACCGCTCGTCAAACGCCCGCTGCGGGGCAAAAACCACCAGGCTGTTAAGCAGCAAACGCCCTGCCGCCATGCCGTCCATCACCCCCAGCTCCCGCGCGCACGCCAGCA
This sequence comes from Enterobacter sp. MG-EB028, assembly GCF_056673305.1. Classification (NCBI taxonomy): domain Bacteria; kingdom Pseudomonadati; phylum Pseudomonadota; class Gammaproteobacteria; order Enterobacterales; family Enterobacteriaceae; genus Enterobacter; species Enterobacter sp. MG-EB028. Next base: position 1,557,609 of record NZ_CP195079.1, on the reverse strand, counting down.
CCTTTGCGCGCGCCTTTTCGCTGGTATTCGCTTTACCCGCCAGCACGCGGGAAACCGTGCTGATGGAGAGCTGCGTGCGGGCCGCGATTTCGGTGATTTTTAGCCTTTTGTCCATTTTGTGATCTGGCTCCATTTGCGAAATGAAAAAATTTTCATAGCGTATCCGTCAGGCAAAAACTGCCATGAACGCCATCATGCCAGAGTGTTTTCGTTAGTTATGAGAAATTTTGCACAAAATCCACTTTTGCCCTCTCATTTTCTCCCTTAAGGTGAACCTGTCACACAACTTCCATACTAGTTGTATAGCAACTTAAGCAGTTTAAACGGATAGAAATCAAAGGCATAAAAATCTGTGTGACACCTGAACCTCCGTCCCCTTACCGTCCGTCTTGTGGAGAGTCAAATGAGTCAGGACATCAATAATACCGTTGCGACAAGCAAAACCCGTCGCGTCATCAAGAACCTGCGCTGGTACGTACTGGTGCTGTTCTTACTTGGCGTCACCGTTAACTACATCACCCGTAACTCGCTCGGGATCCTCGCCCCGGAACTGAAAGAGAGCCTGGGGATCACCACCGAGCAGTACTCCTGGATCGTCGGCGCGTTCCAGATCGCCTACACCATTTTCCAGCCCCTGTGCGGCTGGCTGATTGACGTTATCGGCCTGAAGATTGGCTTTATGGTCTGCGCCGGGATCTGGGCGCTGATGTGTATCTTCCACGCGGGCGCCGGAAGCTGGCTGCACCTGGCGATTCTGCGCTTCTTTATGGGGGCCTCTGAGGCCGCCGCCACCCCGGCGAACGCCAAAACCATCGGCGAATGGTTCCCGAAATCAGAGCGCCCCGTTGCCGCCGGCTGGGCGGGCGTGGGCTTCTCCATCGGCGCGATGCTGGCTCCGCCTATCATCTACTTTGCTCACGCCTCGTTCGGTTGGCAGGGCGCGTTTATGTTTACCGGCGTGCTGGCGCTGCTGTGGGTGATCCTGTGGTGGGCGTTTTACCACAACCCGGAGCAGCACCCGAACCTGAGCAAGGACGAGCTGGCGTTTATCAAGCAGGATAACGAACCGCCCGCGGTGAAACTGCCGTTTCTGACCGCGCTGAAAACCGTCTCGAAAAACAAACGTTTCTACGGTATCGCCATTCCGGCCTTTATGGCGGAACCGGCCTGGGCCGTGCTGAGCTTCTGGGTGCCACTGTACCTCGCCAAAGAGCACGGCATGGATCTGAAGCAGATTGCGATGTTTGCCTGGCTGCCCTTCCTCGCCGCCGACCTCGGCAGCGTGGCGAGCGGCTACCTGACGCGCCTCTACACCCGCTGGTTCGGCTGCTCCCGCGTAAACTCGGTGGTGGCAAGCTCCGTCACCGGCGCGTTCCTGATGATCTCGCTGGCCATCGTCGCCATTACCCGCGACCCGTATATCACCATCGTGCTGATCTCCATCGGCGGCTTCGGGCACCAGATCATCTCCTGCATGCTGAGCGCCCTGGTCGTGGAGTCGTTCGACAAAGGCCAGATGGCGACCGTCAACGGCATGCGCGGCTCGGCGGCGTGGATCGCCAGCTTCCTGTTCTCGCTGTTAATCGGTGTGACCGCCGACAAAATCGGCTTTAACCCGCTCTTTATTGCCATGGGCTTCTTTGACCTGATTGGCGCTGTCTTCCTGGTAGCATTTATTGCTGAACGTCGCGCCAAGCGCGCCTGATAGTGGATGTATTGCATATGAAAACCCTGAAAAACTGGACCGTAGATAAGCAGTCGGCAAACCATCTGGAACTGCTGGTCGATAACCAGCACCGCCTGTGCCTGTATGTTCTGGAAGAGAACCTGTTCCGCGTGCTGATTAAGCGCAAAGGCGAGCTGGCGCTGGACCGCACCTGGAGCATCGCACCGGAAAAAGACGTGCCGTGGGAAGGCCGTCGTCGTGACGATATAAGCGGTTTCTCCTGCCCGGCCTGGACCCTGACGCAGCAGGATGATGCCGTGACGGTGGCAACGGAGCAGCTGCGCGTGACCGTCCACCAGCCGCTATGGATGGAGTGGCACTACCGCAATGAGGCGGGCGAATGGCAGCCGCTGGTTAATGACCGTCCGACCAGCGCCTACCTGCTGAACGCCCACGGCGACGGCGTGGCGCACTACCTCAGCCGTCGCAAGGACGAGCGTTTCTACGGCCTGGGCGAGAAAGCGGGCGATCTGCAGCGCAACGGCAAGCGCTATGAGATGCGCAACCTCGATGCAATGGGGTACAACGCGGCCAGCACCGACCCGCTCTACAAGCACATCCCGTTCACTATCGCCCGCCGCGACGACGTCAGCTACGGCCTGTTCTACGACAACCTGAGCAGCTGCTGGCTGGATCTGGGCAACGAGATCGACAACTACCACACCGCCTACCGCCGCTGGCAGGCGGAAGCGGGCGATATCGATTACTACATTTTTACCGGCAGGCGCGTGCTGGACGTCACCAAAGCCTTCGTGCGCCTGACCGGGAAAACGCTGTTTGGGCCAAAATGGAGCCTGGGCTATAGCGGCTCAACCATGCACTACACCGACGCGCCGGACGCCCAGAACCAGCTGATGAACTTTATCCGCCTGTGCGAAGAGCACGCCATTCCGTGCGACTCGTTCCAGCTCTCCTCCGGATATACCTCCATCAACGGCAAGCGCTACGTCTTCAACTGGAACTATGACAAGGTGCCGCAGCCGAAGGTGATGAGCCAGGCCTTCCACGACGCGGGACTGAAGCTTGCGGCCAACATCAAGCCGTGCCTGCTGCAGGACCATCCGCGCTATAACGAAGTGGCGGAGAGCGGCCTGTTCATTCGTGATTCAGAAACTGATGCACCAGAACGTTCAAGCTTCTGGGATGACGAAGGCTCGCACCTCGACTTTACCAACCCGCAGACGGTGAAGTGGTGGCAGAACGGCGTCACTACCCAACTGCTGGAGATGGGCATCGACTCCACCTGGAACGACAACAACGAATATGAAGTGTGGGACGGGGAAGCGCGCTGCTTTGGCTTCGGCAAGGAGATCGCCATCAAGCACATTCGTCCGGTAATGCCGCTGCTGATGATGCGCGCCTCGCTGGAAGCGCAGCAGCGCTTTGCGCCGGAGAAACGTCCGTATCTCATCTCCCGCTCCGGCTGCGCCGGGATGCAGCGCTACGTTCAGACCTGGAGCGGCGATAACCGCACCAACTGGGACACCCTGCGCTATAACATCCGCATGGGGCTGGGCATGAGCCTGTCCGGGCTGTTCAACGTCGGCCACGACGTGGGTGGTTTCTCCGGGGATAAGCCGGACGCCGAGCTGTTCGTGCGCTGGGTGCAGAACGGCGTGATGCATCCGCGCTTTACCATTCACTCATGGAACGATGACCACACGGTGAACGAGCCGTGGATGTATCCGGGCGTCACGCCTGCTATTCGCGGCGCGATTGAGCTGCGCTACCGCCTGCTGCCGTACCTCTACACCCTGCTCTGGCAGGCGCACGCCGACGACGAGCCGATGCTGCGCCCGACCTTCCTCGACCACGAGCACGATGCGCAGACCTTCGTAGAGTGCGATGACTTCCTGCTGGGCCGCGACCTGCTGGTTGCCAGCGTCGTCGAAGCCGGGCAGCGCGAGCGCCGCGTCTGGCTGCCGGATAATGCCACCGGCTGGTACGATTTTTACACCCACGCGTGGTATGCGGGCGGCCAGTCGATCGTTCTCGACGCGCCGCTGGAAAAACTGCCGCTGCTGGTGCGCGCCGGTGCCGGTCTGCCGCTGAGCGAGCGCATTACCCACGTATCCGCTGAAAAAGACGACACCCGCGAGCTGAAGCTGTTCCCGGTGAAGGGCGTCGGCACCACCTCCGGGCTGCTGTTTGAAGACGACGGCGAAAGCTGGGGCTATCAGAACGGCAATGCGCTATGGGTGGAATGGGAAATGGTGTGCGATGGCGCAACCGTCAACCTGAAGATCAACGCACGCGGGGATTATCGTCCGGCGTGGAAAGCGCTGAAGGTGTCGTTGCCTGTAGGGGAAAAACGTAAGCTGCTGGTGAACGGGGTTGAAGGGGGCGAATGGGTGGTGTAGTGCGGCCTGATGCCCTCACCCTAACCCTCTCCCACAGGGAGAGGGGATAGAACGTAGGCCGGGTAAGGCGAAGCCGCCACCCGGCTTTTTTTTAGTTCTCGATGCCTTTGCTGCGCAGGTAGTCTTCGTAGTTTCCGGTGAAGTCCACCACGCGCTCAGGCGTAATTTCGATCACGCGGGTCGCCAGCGAGCTGACGAACTCACGGTCGTGAGAGACGAAGATCAGGGTGCCCTGATACATCTCCAGCGCCATATTCAGCGATTCGATAGATTCCATATCCAGGTGGTTAGTCGGTTCGTCCATCACCAGGATGTTCGGTTTTTCCATCATCAGCTTGCCGAACAGCATGCGGCCTTTCTCGCCACCGGAGAGCACTTTGGCCGGCTTTTTGATGTCGTCCTGGCTGAACAGCAGACGCCCCAGAATGCTGCGCACCGCCTGCTCGTCGTCGCCTTCCTGCTTCCACTGGCTCATCCAGTCGAAGACGGTGAGGTCGTTTTCGAACTCGTACTCATGGTCCTGCGCGTAGTAGCCAATCTGCGCGTTCTCGGACCATTTCGCGGTGCCGTTATCCGGCTGCAGTTCGCCGACCAGGGTTTTCAGCAGTGTGGATTTACCCACGCCGTTGGCGCCGAGGATGGCAATCTTCTCGCCCACTTCCAGCAGCAGGTTGAAGTTTTTAAACAGCGGGCCTTCATCGAAGCCTTTGGTAAGGGCTTCCACTTCCAGCGCGTTACGGAACAGCTTCTTGTCCTGCTCGAAGCGGATGAACGGGTTCTGACGACTGGAGGCTTTAACTTCTTCCAGCTTGATTTTATCAATCTGACGCGCACGTGAGGTCGCCTGACGCGACTTAGAGGCGTTGGCACTGAAGCGGCTGACGAAGGACTGCAGGTCCGCAATCTGCGCTTTCTTCTTGGCGTTGTCCGCCAGCAGACGCTCACGCGCCTGGGTGGCCGCCGTCATGTACTCGTCGTAGTTGCCCGGGTAAACGCGCAGCTCGCCGTAGTCCAGATCCGCCATGTGCGTACAGACCATATTCAGGAAGTGACGGTCGTGCGAGATGATGATCATAGTGCTGTCGCGATCGTTCAGCGTCTGCTCCAGCCAGCGGATGGTGTCGATGTCCAGGTTGTTCGTCGGTTCGTCGAGCAGCAGGATGTCCGGGTTAGAGAACAGCGCCTGTGCCAGCAGCACGCGCAGCTTCCAGCCTGGGGCGACTTCGCTCATCGGACCGTAATGCTGTTCAACCGGAATGCCTACGCCCAGCAGCAGCTCGCCCGCACGCGCTTCCGCAGAATAACCGTCCATTTCGCCGTACTGCGTTTCCAGATCGGCCACTTTATAGCCGTCTTCTTCGCTCATTTCGGCCAGCGCGTAGATGCGATCGCGCTCCTGCTTCACTTCCCACAGCTCCGCGTGCCCCATGATCACGGTGTCCAGCACGGTGAACTCTTCAAAGGCGAACTGATCCTGACGCAGCTTACCGATGCGCTCGTTAGGGTCGAGCGACACGTTGCCGAGCGTTGGCTCCAGATCGCCGCCGAGGATCTTCATGAAGGTGGATTTTCCGCTACCGTTGGCGCCAATCAGGCCGTAACGGTTGCCGCCGCCAAATTTGACGGAAATGTTTTCGAACAGCGGCTTACTGCCAAACTGCATAGTGACGTTGCTGGTAACTAACACGGGGAGATTCCTGCGAAAAGTGTGATAAACACGGCATTATGCCACAATTCCGAATTGAGATCCCGTGTTGCGGCAATCCACTAAACTTTAACAAAATCGAAAAAAATGTGATTTCGTACACATCTGAATTCCCTGTTAGCGGGAATGCACATATAATGCGCTCCCATCACAGATTCAGACTTATCAACTCATCGCCAGAATGGCTTAGATACCTCGCACAACATGAACATGAAATTAACAACGCTTTTTGCGGCGGCGTTAGCCGTAGTAGGTTTTTGTAAGACCGCGTCTGCGGTGACGTATCCCCTGCCGACCGACGGAAGCCGTCTGGTGGGTCAAAATCAGGTAGTGACGGTACCTGAGGGTAACTCTCAGCCGCTGGAGTATTTCGCCGCACAGTACCAGTTGGGCCTGTCTAACATGCTGGAAGCGAACCCGGGCGTTGACCCGTATCTGCCAAAAGCGGGTACCGTGCTGAATATTCCTCAGCAGCTGATCCTGCCGGATACCGTTCATGAAGGTATCGTAATCAACAGCGCCGAAATGCGTCTGTATTACTACCCGAAAGGCACCAACACCGTTATCGTGCTGCCAATCGGCATCGGCCAGCTGGGCAAAGACACCCCGCTGAACTGGACCACCAAAGTCGAGCGTAAGAAAGCGGGCCCAACCTGGACCCCAACCGCCAAAATGCACGCGGAATACATCGCTGCGGGCGAACCGCTGCCAGCCGTTGTGCCGGCAGGACCGGATAACCCAATGGGACTGTACGCGCTGTACATTGGCCGCCTGTACGCTATCCACGGCACCAACGCCAACTTCGGTATCGGCCTGCGCGTAAGCCACGGCTGCGTGCGCCTGCGTAACGACGACATTAAGTTCCTGTTTGAAAACGTGCCGGTCGGCACGCGCGTGCAGTTCATCAACGAACCGGTGAAAGCGACCTCTGAGCCAGACGGCAGCCGCTACATTGAAGTGCACAACCCGCTGTCCACCAGCGAAGACCAGATCAATAACAACGAGATCGTACCGATTACGCTGAACAGCGCGGTGCAGTCCGTGACCTCTCAGCCTGACGTGGAAACCACCATCGTCGACCAGGCGATTCAGAACCGCTCCGGTATGCCGGTTCGTTTGAATTAACAGAGAAAAATTAAAAAAGCGGGCTTCGATGCCCGCTTTTTTTTACCCGTTATTCACGATCACGATCCCGCCGTGGTCGTAGCGATAGTGGCAGTGGGCATACTCCAGCGCTGTGCCGTCCTCCAGATAAATCACCTGCTCCACTTCCAGCACCGGGTCGGTCTGCTCGCAGACCAGATGCTCTCTGTCCAGCGTGTTTGGCTTTAGCGCCCTCACCACCCGGTACGATCCCATAATTTTCAGCCCCAGCGTCTCCTGAACGTACTGGAACACCGAACCTTCAAGATGGCTTTTCGTCAAGCCGGGCACCAGATTCATCGGCATTACCGTGGAATCCAGCGACATGGGTTCACCGTTTAGTAAGCGCAGGCGAATAAAGTCATAGACAGGCGCATCGGCGTTAATCATCAGCGACGCCTGCTCTTTCTCGTTCGGGAAGCGCAGTTCAAAATGCACCACCCGGCTGGTGACCGTGCCCAGATGCTCCCAGGTTTTGGTGGCGCCGAAGTAGTCGCTGCCGGAGAGATCCCACTGCGAGAGTTGAAGGAAGTTTTTGCGGATAAACGTTCCCTGTCCCTGGCGGGTATAGACCAGACCTTCGACGATCAGCTGGCGCATCGCCTGCTGAATGGTCATCCGGCTGGTGCTGAACTCCGCCGCCAGCGCAAACTGGTCCGGCAGCGGTTCATTGGCGGCGTACTGCTGGCTGATGATGCGTTTTTTAATTTCCCGCGCTATGGTGATGTACTTCGCCGCCATCGTCCTTCCTTTCAGTTAGTTTTCTATCCCGCTGTTTTTCATCGCCACTCTCTCGGCAATCTTGAGGAAAGGCAGGTAGAAGAATACACCAAATACGATGATTGCCAACTGCACCACCACCGCGCGCCAGTCCCCCGCCGTCGCCAGCCAGGCGCTGAGAATTGGCGGCGTGGTCCACGGTATCATCACCACGCAGCGCGACATTAATCCCAGCGTGGTACAGAGCCAGGCGAAGTAAATGCCGATGGCGGGCAGCAGCACAAACGGGATCATCAGCGGCAGGTTAAACACGATCGGCAGGCCGAAAATGACCGGCTCGTTGATGTTGAACAGACCCGGCGCCAGCGACAGACGCGCCACCTGCTTAGCCGACTTTTGTCGGGAGAAGATAAAGATGGCGATCAGCAGCGATATTGTGCTGCCCGTGCCGCCCACCATGCCAAACGTCGGCACGAAAATGTTGTTGATGATATGCGGGATGGGTTGACCGTTGGCGAAGGCCAGCATGTTCTCGTTGGTGTTGATCAGCAGGAACGGCTCCAGCACCACGCTGTTAACGACTGACTGATGAATACCGAGGGTGAACAGAAAGTTACCGAAGCTGTAGATGAAAATCGTCCCCGGCAGGCTGGTGTTGATCAGCCGCAGCGGCTGCTGGATAAAGGTCGTAATGAGATGGATCAGGTCCGTGTGCAGAACGTTTGCCAGCAGCGCCGCCAGCACGGCGAACACCGACAATGTAAGAATGGTTGGGATCAGCGCGGTAAAGGATTTGCTCACCGCCGGCGGCACGTTCTCACCCAGCGAAATGTGCAGCGCCTTCAGGCGCGAAATAGCGATAAACAGTTCCGTTGAGAGCAGCCCAATCAGCACCCCGGCGAAAATCCCGGTTGAGCCAATGTTGGCGAACGTCAGTACCTGAGTGACGTTCACCGCGGCGTCGCTACCGACGGGCGTAAGCTGCAGGCGCATCGGCATCATGATGATGAAGCTGCTGACGGCGATAACCACTGCCGAGACCGGATTGTCGAAATCTTTGTTGCGCGCCAGCGACCAGGCAATCATCGGCGCCAGCAGCAGCGCGGCGATGTTCAGCGTGCCGTTGATAATCGCCTCGCCCCACACCTTAAACTGCACGAGCGTCTCGCCGTGAAAAATCCACGGAAACACCACGTTGTTCACCAGCACCGCCAGACCGGCGAGGATGAAAATCGGCATCACCGTGGCGAAGGCGTCGCGCAGGGAGCGCAGGTGCACCTGGTTTGCCAGGCGCGCCGAGAACTCAACAAATTTATCGACAAAGGACTGCATGTGCGGTGTTATTTTTGCTTCAGACATAGCGGATAGTTCCCATCAATCAGTCACAAAAACGGCCCGGCAGCGTACGGCTTACATCTCGCGTCCGTTGGTATGAATAACCTGTTTTAACCACGCGTAGCTCTTCTTCGGCACGCGTTTCAGGTCTTTCAGGTCGTGGTTTTCCCGGTTGACGTAGACCACGCCGTAGCGCTTACGCATGTCACCCTGGGAGCTGAGAATGTCGATTAAGCCCCAGCCGAGGTAACCGATCACCTCCGCCCCGTCCTCGAACATCGCCGCCTTCATCGCGTCGATATGCGCCCGGTGGTAGTCGATGCGGTAGGTGTCCTCAATCGGGTTCACGCCGTCCCAGGACTCAATCACCCCGATACCGTTCTCGATCGGGAATACCGGCATCCGCCAGTCGTTGGCGTAGCGGGTGATGATGGTGCGAAAGCCCAGCGGATCGATCTGCCAGTTCCACTCGGTGGCCTTCAGGTACGGGTTGTTTTTATCGCCGTGCAGGAGGTAATAGTTCACCGGCGTGCCTTCCGGGATCGCATCGCTGTCCAGCGTTTTGCTGGCGTAGTAGCTGAAGGCCATATAGTCGTTTCTGGTACGCGCGAGAAGTGCTAAATCCTCGGCGCGATAGATATCACCAAAACCCTCCTGCTCCACCACCGCCATCACCGCCGGGCTGTAGCCCTGCCCGGCAAAGACGCGCAGCAGGTTCTGGTTGAGGAACTCGTCGTACTGCTGGGCGCAGAAGATATCGCGCGGTTTGCAGGTGGCCGGGTAGATCAGCTGGTGCGCCAGCATGCCGCCCATCAGCTTGCCCGGTTTGGTCTGGTGCAGATACTCGGTCAGCGCCATGTGCGCCACCATGGTGTGATGCTGCAACTCGTAGAGCTCGCGCAAGGTTTTCTCGCCTTTCATGTAGCCGGAAATGCGGAAGGCTTCCGGCATATGGAAGATGTTCTGCTCGTTGAAGGTCAGCCAGTACTTCACCCGGTCGCCGAAGCAGTCGATCATCTTTTTGCCGTAGCGGATAAAGGCGTCCATCACGCGGCGGTCGTTGAAGCCGTTGTACTCCTGCGCCAGCGCCAGCGGCATATCGAAGTGGTACAGGCAGATCATCGGCTCGATGCCGCGGGCGATCAGATCGTCAATAAAGCGGTCGTAAAACGCGATGCCTTCGTCGTTGAACGCGCCGTCACCCTGCGGACACACGCGGCTCCAGGAGATCTGGAAGCGGTAGCAGTTCATGCCCAGATCCTGCATCAGGTCAAAATCTTCCCGGTAGCGATGGTACGAATCGGTCGCCACTTTCCAGTCGGAGATGTTTTCCCCGGCTTCGCGAATGTCGTACACCGACATGCCCTTCCCGCCCTCGTTCCAGGCCCCTTCCGTCTGCATGCTGGATACCGAGTTGCCCCATAAAAAATTGGCCGGCAGCGATTTGTTCATGCTCTCTCTCCCTATATGACTAGTCATTTAAATATTCATGACTAGTCATATAGTCGAAGATAAAATGGCGATCAAAGAGGAGGATCGTTTTTTGTGAGCGATGCGGAAAAAAAGCCCCGGTAAGCGAAGCGTCACCGGGGAAAAGGAAGGTTACTGCTGTGCGAGCTGATTGCGGCGATATTCTCCCTGCCGCTCCAGCATCCAGCCCGGATATTCGCGCGGCAGCGCGCTCACCGCATCAAGCTGCTTAAGCTCGTCTTCGCTTAAGCGGATCCCGGTCGCGGCGATGTTGTCGTCCAGCTGATCGACACGTTTCGCACCAATAATCACGCTGGTCACGGCTTTTTGATGCAGCAGCCACGCCAGCGCGATTTGCGCGACGGAGACGCCCTTGCTTTCGGCAATCGTGCGCATCACGTCCACGCAGTCGAAGGCGCGGTTTTTATTCACCGGCGGGAAGTCGAACTCCAGACGGCGGCCTCCGGTTTCGCTCGTCCCGTCGCGGCCATATTTTCCGCTCAGCAGGCCACCCGCCAGCGGGCTCCAGACCATCAGCCCGACGCCTTCGCTCTGCATCATCGGTACCAGCTCGCGCTCAAGATCGCGCCCGGCGATGGTGTAGTAGGCCTGCAATGACGCAAAACGCGCCAGCCCCAGACGCTCGGAAATCCCGAGCGCTTTGGCTATCTGCCACGCCGCCCAGTTCGAGACGCCGATGTAGCGCACGTGGCCGTGCTGCACCAGGTTATCCAGCGCATAGAGCGTCTCTTCAATCGGCGTTACGGGGTCAAAGCCGTGAAGCTGGTAGAGATCGATATGATCCAGCTGCAGGCGACGCAGGCTCTCCTTCACGCTGCTGATGATGTGATAGCGCGAGCTGCCGCGCGAGTTCACCCCCGCGGTGCCCGTTTCGCCGAACACCTTGGTGGCAACCACCACATTCTCGCGCGGGACGTTGAGGTTTTTCAGCGCCTGCCCGAGGATCGCCTCCGAGCGCCCTTCCGAATAGACGTCGGCGGTATCGATAAAGTTGATACCCGCGTCCAGCGCGCGCCCTACCAGCTGTTCGGCTTCGCTCTGCTGCAGCTGGCCAATTTTTCCCCACATGCCGCCTTCACCGCCGAAGGTCATGGTGCCGAGGCACAGTTCAGAAACAAACAGTCCGGTGTTGCCCAGTTTTTGATAACGCATAAGTTAATCCTCGCATGTCGATTGGGTACCCGATAGTTATACCCGCCCCTCAGTCATCGCGAATGTGGCGTTCCTGTCCGTTTCTTGCCCAATCCTCTGAATTTATCCGCGCGGGGCGTCACCAAAGACGCTGTAATCCGGGAGCTGCACCTGCTGATAGGGCTCCCAGCCGCCGCCGAGCGCCTTGTAGAGCGCCACCAGATCGAGCGCACTCTGCACCTGCGCCTGAGCGCGCTGCTGCTCGGCCTGCGCCAGCTGACGCTGGGCGTCCAGCACGTCAATAAAGCTGGCGATCCCCTGCCGGTAGCTGTCGCTCGCTAAATCAAAGGCGTTTTGCAGGGCGTCAATCGTTTTAGCGAGACCCGCTTCACGCTGCTGGTCGGTACGGTAACTTACCAGCGCGTTTTCGACATCCCCGAGCGCCGTCAGGACCGTCTGGCGATAATCCAGCACCGCCGCCCCCTGCTGCGCGCGCGCCACCTTAACGCTGGAGACCAACCGCCCGCCCTGGAAAATGGGAATGGAGACCTGCGGCCCAAAGCTGTAGAAGTGGCTGCTCCAGTCGGTCAGCCAGTTGCTTTCGCTGTTGCGCAGGCCAAACTGCCCGGAGAGCGTAAAGCTCGGGAAAAGCTCCGCCACCGAGACGCCGATTTGCGCCGTCGCGGCGTGAAGGTTCGCCTCCGCTTCGCGCACGTCCGGACGGCGGCGCGCCAGCGTGGACGGAATACCCGTTTGCACGATATCCGGCAGCGCGGGCATTGGCTGCACGCTTTGCAGTTCCGCATCCAGCGCTCCCGGCGGCTTGCCGAGCAGGATCGCCAGGCCGTTCATCGCCTGGCGCTCCTGCGCCTGATACTGCGGTAGCTGCGCTTCGAGGTTGCCCAGCTGCGCCCGGGCGTTTTCCACATCCATCTGCGGCGACAGCCCGCCCCGCTGGCGGCTTTCGGTCAGATCCAACGTCTGCTGGGCGCTTTTAATCTGGGTATTCAGGGTGGCAATAATGCTCTGCGCCCCGCGCAGCTGTAGCCACGCGCGCGCCACTTCGGCTTCCAGCGACACCAGCGCGTCATTACGCTGCTCTATAGCCGCCTTCTGCTGAGCCTCCGCCGCCTCCACCTGACGGCGCACCTTGCCCCACAGGTCGATTTCCCACTGGGCGTCGAAGCTGCCCTGGTAGAGGTTAATCGGCTGCGTCAGCGGCCCCAGCGCGCCTCTGAGTTCAGGATCGACATTATCCAGCTGGTCGTAAACGCCGTGGGATTTCAGCTCCCCTTCCAGCCCGAGCTGCTGGCGCGTCGCCTGCAGATTGCCGTTCACCGACGGGAAAAATGCCCCGCCCGCCTGGTTAATCTGTTCACGCGCCCCGGCGATGCGCAGCACCGTCTGCTGCAGGGTCAGGTTTCCGGCGATGGCGCGCTCAACCAGGCTGTCGAGCTGCGGCGAACCGAAGGTTTTCCACCAGCGGGGATTGGTCGCGGCGGAGGTGGTTTGCGATTTCACCGCGCTGTCGCCCTTATCGTTCCAGTGCGTAACGGCGGGCGGCGCAGGCTGCTGGTAGTCCGGCCCGACGGCGCAGCCCACCAGCAGCATCACTATCATCAGGGGGTGTAAACGTCTGTGTATCATCAATGTGCTCCTGCACTCCCCTCGCTCTTAACCGGCGAGAGCAACAAACAAAACGGAATCAGTAACAAGGCCACCGCGCTCAGGATGGTGAAGACGTCGATGTAGGCCAAAAAGCGCGATTGCTCGATCATCGTCTGGTACATCCTCCCGGTGGCTATTCCCGTAGGGTCACCCACCTGGGTGGTGAAGTTTTGAATAGCCTGCGCGCTCTCGCGTATCGCCAGCTGGAACTGCTCGTTGAACGGCGAGGCGTGGTACGCAAGGTGCGCGCTGTGCGCCTGCGCGCGCTCGGTGATGGCGGCCGTCGAGAGCGAAATCCCTATGGACCCCGCCACGTTGCGGAACATGGTAAACAGAGCCGCCGCATCGGCGTTGAGCCGCCTCGGTATCGAGATAAAGGCGATGGTGGTGAGCGGCACAAACAGGAACCCCAGACCTATCGACTGGGCGCTGCGGAACAGCACCAGCGTTTCGAAGTCGATATCCGGCGTCAGCGTGCGCGACCAGAAGAACGACACCGCCAGACAGGTAAAGCCAAAGGCGATGATCCAGCGCGTCTGCACCACCGGCATCAGCTTCAGCACCAGCGGGATGGTTAACACAATCAGCACCGCCCCGGGCGAGAGCACCAGCCCGGACCAGGTGGCGGTATAGCCCAGATCCTGCTGCGCCAGCTGCGGGATCACCACCGAGCTGCCGTAGAGGATCATCGCCATCCCCGCCATCAGCAGGCTGGAGATCGCGAAGTTGCGGTCCTTCATGCAGTGCAGATCCACCACTGGCTTTTTGGCATACATCAGCCAGTAGATTGCGCCGATAATGCCGACCAGCGTCAGCACCGCGAAGGTGCGGATAAAGTTCGAATAGAACCAGTCGTCATCCTCGCCCCGGTCGAGCATCACCTGCAAACAACCGAGACCAAGGGCGATCAGGCCGATCCCTGTCCAGTCAATTGTCAGCTTCTCTTTTGATTTGCTCTCCCACGGCGGATCTTCCAGCAACTGGTAGATCGCCAGCACCGTGACAATCCCCACCGGGATGTTGATAAAGAACACCCAGCGCCAGGAGTAGTTGTCAGTGATCCAGCCGCCCAGCGTCGGGCCGAGCACCGGCGCAACGATAATCGCGATCGAGGAAAGCCCGAACGCTTTGCCCCTGTCCTCCGGCTTGAAGTAGTCGAGCAGCACCGACTGCTGGGTGGGCTGTAGCCCACCGCCAAAGAAGCCCTGCATCACGCGGAACAGGATAATTTGCCACAGCTCGGTGGCAATGCCGCACAGGAACGAGCAGATGGTAAACATCACGATGCAGATCAGGAAGAACTGCTTGCGGCCAAACAGCCGGCTCAGGAACGCCGAGATGGGCAGCACGATGCCGTTCGCCACCAGGTAGCTGGTCAGCACCCAGGTGGATTCGTCATAGCTGGCCGAGAGCGACCCCGCAACGTGCGGCAGCGCGACGTTGACGATGGTGGTGTCCAGAATTTCCATAAACACCGCCAGGGTGACGACAATCGCCACCGCCCACGGATTGCTGGCGGGCTTCCAGTTATCGTGGCTGTGATCCGTCATTCCACGGTAACCTTCGGTTCAACCGACAGCCCCAGCGGCAGCGGCTTGTTTGGATCAAGACCTTTATCAATGACGATTTTTACCGGCACGCGCTGAACAATCTTCACAAAGTTACCGGTGGCGTTTTCCGACGGGAAGGCGGAGAAGCGCGAACCGCTGCCCTGCTGGATGCTGTCGATATGGCCCTCAAGTTCCATATCCGGCCAGGCATCCACGGAGACGCTGACCTTATCGCCGGGCTTCATGCGCTCAAGCTGGGACTCTTTAAAGTTCGCCACCACCCACACGTTCGGGGAAACCAGCGAGAACAGCGCGGTGCCCGCCTGCACCAGCGTGCCGGGCTGCACGTTGCGTTTGGTGACAAAGCCGTCGAACGGAGCGCGGACTTCGGTGTAAGAGAGGTTCAGGTTGGCGGTTTCCAGCTGCGCTTTGGCCTGATCGACCTGACGCTCGCGGGCTTCGACGTTGGTCTCCTGCTGTCGAATTTGCAGCTGAACCTGCTCCGCCACTTCCAGCTGCGCCTGGGCGCTGGCCAGACCAGCCTGGGCGCTGCGTAGCTGAGCATTCGCGGAATCAATACTTTGCTGGGTGGTCGCGCGCGGGTCGACGCCGCGCTGGCGACGGTACTCTGCCTGCGCGTTCGCCAGATCGGCCTGCGCTTTCAGCACCTGCGCTTTAGCTTCATCACGCTGGGCGGGATACTGCACTTTTGAGAGCGCCAGCTGCGCCTGGGCCTGATGGAGCTGCGCGATAGCCAGCCCAAGCTGCGCCTGAGCCTGATCGCGCTGCGCGGTGGTATCACGCGGATCGATGACTACCAGCAGGTCGCCCTTTTTCACACGCTGGTTATCGCGCACGCGCAGCTCGGTAACGTAGCCCGCCGTCTTGGGGGCAATCGTCACCACATCGCCGTCGGTAAAGGCGTCGTCGGTCGTCTCTTCGTTACGGGTTAAAAACCACCAGACCAGCGCCACAACGACCATTACCACCACGACAATGCCGAGGATAATTAACGGTTTCTTGCCCGGGCGCTTACGCTCATTATTGTTTCTGTCCTGCTCGTCAGCAGGCGGGTTTTGATCTTCAGCCATAGTTCAGCAACGGTCCTGTCAGTGAGCGGCATCACACTATGCCGTTCACTAAAGCTAGGACGTTGCTATACGTTTGCCAGGAAAAACTGACAAATTGCGCACTATATGAGAAGGAATAGTCCGAAACCGATCGCCGCAGCCCAGAGCAGCATCGGAATCGACCAGAGATGGAAGCGCCACCAGATGCGGCGGTCGTTGGCCATGCGCAGGGCGATCAGGTTTGCCAGGGAGCCGGGCAGCAGCCCAAACCCGCCAATGTTAACCGCCCAGGCCAGCAGCGTGTCCGGCGGAACGTAGTTGAGCAGCAGAATGGTGGCAGGCACGTTGCTGATAAACTGCGACAGGCCAATCGCCGTCAGCCACAGCCCCGGCTGCGACAAGCCGCTGACGCTGTGCAGAACGTTTTGCAGTACCGGAAGCTGGATAAGAAGATGCACATCAATAAACATCGCCATAAAGACCAGCAGCAGCGTCCAGTCCACGCTCACCAGCACGCGCCGTGCCAGTACGACAAAGCCCGCAGCGACGAGCAGGACGCCCGCCAGCTCGTACTTCAGCTCCAGGGCAAACAGAAAGACGATATACAGCCCGAGGCAGCTCCAGACCAGCCGCGGCTGCCACTGCGGGCCCGTGGTCCCGCTATGGTATTGCAGCTTTTTATCCGGAAACGCGAACCAGCACACTGCCAACAGCGACAGCATCATCACCAGCGCGAGAGGCGCCATCTGCCAGGTAAAGGCAGCGAACGACAGACCGGAACGTCCCCAGAGGAGGATATTTTGCGGGTTGCCGATAGGGGTCAACAGAGAACCCGCGTTAACGGCGAGCGCTTCAAAGATGATCAAGCGGCTGACCGGGATCTCGCACAGCTTACGCAGCGTGAGCGTGAGGGGCACGATGATAAACAGCGCCACGTCGTTGGTCAGAAACGTTGACAATACCGCAGCGGAGAACACCATAAACAGGGCCAGCCTGCGCTCGGTGGCAAAACGGCGCACCATTTTACGGCCCAGCACGTCAAAATAGCCGCTCAGCTCGACCCCTTTGGTCAGCATCATTAACCCGCTCAGGGTAATGATGGTGCGCCAGTCAATCGCCGCAGACCAGGCCTGTGGCGCAAACGGCACAAACAGGCTTAACGCTGCGCCAATAATTAATAAGAGATGGAAGAAACGATCGCGTGACAGGGCCTGCAGTCCAGGGATTTTCATTCAGCGGAGGGACCATATTTAAGGGTAAACTCACGAAACTTCACCAGCGTCTCTTCGCTAACGTGGTGTTCCATTCCTTCCGCATCCCGGCGGGCAATTTCCGGGCTGACGCCCAGCACCAGCAAAAAATTCTCGACAAGCTGGTGACGCTCGCGGCTCTCCTGCGCAAGCTTCTCCCCTTCCGGCGTCAGAAACACGCCGCGCCAGGGGATCATTTCAATAAGGCCCACCGAGGCCAGACGTTTTAACATTTTCGCGACCGTCGGCTGCGAAACCCCCAGCCTGGCGGCCATATCAACCTGACGCGCTTCCCCGACCTCGCGGATCAGATCGGAAATCAGCTCAACATAATCATCAATTAGTTCACGCCGGTGCGCCTCACGGACCTGGCGAAAACCTTCGACATGTTCTTCAACATTCACCAGTTGCGTCGTTTTCCTCATTGTTGGCTTACCTGCACGACGGTTCATTGTACTTCCTCAGTGGGGTGACGCTTCCAGCGCCCGGTATCGAGAGCGCACATTGTAAACCATAGCTCTGCAAGCACAAAAAATTAACGAAATAGCCATAGCTATACAATATAGCCTGTGCTATATCTGTATGTAATGCAGTCACCCTTCACGGATCGAAGGGATCAAAAATCAGGAGGTCTTATGAACGAATTCAAGAGGTGTATGACCGTGTTTACCCACTCTCCTTTTAAAGTGCGCTTAATGCTGTTGAACATGCTGTGCGATATGTTTAACAACAAACCGCATCAGGACGACAAACCTTCCCACTAAGCGGCGTTGCGGTACGCCGCTTCATTTTTCTGTCACATTTCCGCTGTAAACTGACCAATTCCCGATTATTTTTGCGGATTTGCAGCCCCCTTCGCAAAACATCTGTTTAGCAACTGTTGACCTTAATTCACGCTCGCACTATCTTCTTGCAGCCCTGCACAATTTGCGGCTCGCTGAAGCGGACCTCTCATTCCCTTTCCACGCACTGTCCGGCAGGCTTTGACCCTTGGCGCCAGGGTGAGCACATGGCGTTTTTGTGATAGTGACCTATGAATGTAACCCTGATAGATACCATCGTTACCCGCAGCCGGTTAAGCCCGTGGACGGGATTTTACTTTTTGCAGTCGCTGCTGATTAACTTTGCGCTCGGCT
This sequence comes from Enterobacter sp. MG-EB028, assembly GCF_056673305.1. NCBI lineage: Bacteria > Pseudomonadati > Pseudomonadota > Gammaproteobacteria > Enterobacterales > Enterobacteriaceae > Enterobacter > Enterobacter sp. MG-EB028. Next base: position 1,539,324 of record NZ_CP195079.1, on the reverse strand, counting down.
ATCCCTTCAGCCTGCTTTATGCGGTGGCTTTCACCTGTGTGCTCCACGTACTGTGGAGGAGTGCCCCGCGCGTGCAGAAAGCGTTTGTGGGGGTCTGTTCGCTGGTTGCTGCGATGTATTTCCCGTTTGGTCAGGCCTACGGCTCGCCAAACTTTAATACCCTGCTGGCGCTGCACTCGACCAACATGGAAGAGTCGACGGAGATCCTGACGATCTTCCCGTGGTACAGCTACGTGGTAGGGTTATTCATCTTCGCGTTGGGCGTTATCGCCATCCGCCGTCGGTCGGGCGAGAAAAAATCCTGGGGTAAAATCGAAATACTCTGTCTGGTCTTCAGCCTTGCCGTGGCGTTCGTCGCCCCCATCCAGAATATTCCCTGGGACGGTAAGCTAAGGCTCATCAATATCGGCTATCCGGTTTTCCGCTTCGTTAAAGACGTCGTTGTCAACAATAAAGAGGTTCTCGACGAGCAGGCGCGCATGGCTGAACTTTCCAATATGAAAGACACCTGGAACGTGCTGGCGGTTAAGCCGAAATATCATACCTACGTGGTGGTGATTGGCGAGAGCGCACGTCGCGACGCACTGGGTGCCTTCGGCGGGCACTGGAATAACACGCCGTTTGCCAGCTCGGTCAACGGCACCCTGTTTACCGATTATGTTGCGGCCAGCGGCTCGACGCAGAAATCGCTTGGCCTGACGCTGAACCGCGTGGTGGATGGCAAACCTCAGTATCAGGATAATTTTGTTACGCTGGCCAACCGCGCCGGTTTTCAGACCTGGTGGTTCTCCAATCAGGGGCAAATTGGCGAATACGACACGGCCATCGCCAGTATTGCTAAGCGTGCTGACGAAGTGCAGTTCCTGAAGAGCGGCGACTTTGAAGCCGACAAAAACACCAAAGACGAGGCGCTGCTGAAGATGACGGCGCAGGTCTTTGCTACCCCGCGCACCCAGCCTCAGCTGATTGTTCTCCACCTGATGGGATCGCACCCGCAGGCCTGCGATCGCACTGGCGGGAAATACGCAGAGTTTGTGCAGTCAAAAGAGACCTCTTGTTATCTCTACACCATGACGCAAACTGACGATCTTCTCAGCAAGCTGTATGATCAGCTGCGCAACACGGGCGAAAGCTTCTCTGTGGTCTATTTCTCGGATCACGGGCTGGCGTTTAAAGAGCGTGGCAAAGAAGTCCAGTATCTGGCGCACGACGACCAGTTCCAGCAGAACTTCCAGGTGCCGTTTATGGTGCTGTCGAGTGATGATAAAACGCATCGCGTCATTAAAGCGCGGCGCTCGGCGAATGATTTCCTGCAGTTCTTCTCACAGTGGACGGGGATTAAGGCCAAAGAGATAAAAAATAGTTACCCGTTTATCTCCAACAAGAAAGCGCCCCCAGTGTACGTTACCAACTTCAAGTTACAGAAAGTTGACTACAACCATCTGGGTACGGATATTTTTGATATTAAGAGTAAGTAGTTTCTGCCGTCTCGTGCGGTCTGATGCCCTCACCCTGGCCCTTTCCCACAGGGCTGAGGGATCCCCACAAAATAATGTTTGCATGGACGCCCCCCTCTCCCTTGAGGGAGAGGGCTGGGGTGAGGGGAACTTACGGCTCCGGTGGTCATTCCGTTCACTTTATGTTCCTTGCTACTCTGTAAGGACATGACCGGTGAACGTGCCAGGGCGGCTCAATCGCCACCGCCCTGGCGACCCGGGCTCCCGGCGGTAAATCGCCGCTTCGCGGTGCCCTCAGCTTATTCCTTCAGGCTATCGGGTCGGGCATGAGCCTGCATCCCTGCAGGCCACGCCCTCTCGGCGCATCCGTGCGCCTCGCCCCGGCCTTACGGAAACGCTTCGGCGATTTACAGCCGGACCAGGGCGTCGCTGAAAACCTTAAATCGTTCTGAAACAACCTTATTGCTTCTGCTTAAAAATTACTGGGGATTCCTCAGCCCGCAGGGAGAGGGAAAAGGCAAAAAAAAAATCCGCCACATTGGGCGGATTTTTTATTTCATCACCGGAGTGATTAGAAGCGGTAACCTACGCCCGCGATCCAGGTGCCAACGTCAACGTTGCGGATACGGCTCTGCTCATAGGAGAAGTCCAGAGCCACGTCCTGGATTGGGTTGAACTGCAGGCCTGCGCCATAGGAGAAGCCGTAGTCGCTGGTGCTTGCAGTGCGGTTCAGACCCTGGTTTTCGGTCTGCTGGAATTTACCGTAGCCAACACCTACAACACCGTAGATGCTTGCCCAGTCGTTCAGACGGTAAGCTGGACCAGCGGTGATACCGTAGTACTGGCCTTTGTTGTATGCGCCGTTTTCAGTACGATCTTTCTCGGTGTAGGTGAAAGAACCGATCACGCCCAGCGGGTTGTTATCCTGCTCGTAACGATACTTCAGGTTGAAACCGTTGGTTTTGTTCATCACGCCCTGCATATCGCTCTGAGCGTAACCACCGGTTACAGTAGAAGTAGCAGCTACAGCGGTACCTGCGGAAACAGCCAGTACAGCGGCCAGTGCTGAAAGACATGCAATTTTTTTCATAACCACCTCAAATGTGCTTCAAGTAAGTCCGTAAGTTTTAAATATATCAAAAAAATTTGCGAAACTCTTTGTGATTCGTGATGTCTAATGAGGCCTTTCCTGTAACAGAACGTTTCCAACATCAGCTAACTCTTTCAAATCACATGCGATTTTTCCTACTAAACGCCCATATTGCGCGTCTGCGCCGTTACATTCATCCAGATTATTCCTAATCTTTCAGGCGATAAATCCACCAGCGCTTAACCATTTTACGGATTTCACGGGCCTTTTTTTTCAACAGAGTCTCAACCGTAGCTGTATATTTCCTTTACACTGCAACCTTTACTCCATTTGACATTAGCTGACAGGAGAAAGGATGCCTGGGTTATCCCGCACGTCGTCGGTCTGGTTGCCGGTAGCCGTCATACTCATTGCCATGTTGTCTATCCAAAGCGGTGCCTCGCTGGCAAAATCGCTTTTTCCTCTGGTGGGTGCCCCCGGGGTGACGGCCCTGCGTATCGTGCTGGGCACGGCGATACTGGTGGTCATTTTCAAACCCTGGCGTCTGCGCTTCAAAAAAGAGCAGCGTCTCCCCCTGCTTTTTTATGGTCTCTCCCTCGGGGCAATGAACTATATGTTCTACCTCTCCATCCAGACCATTCCGCTCGGGATCGCCGTCGCGCTGGAGTTTACCGGCCCGCTGGCGGTGGCGCTTTTCTCCTCCCGTCGTCCGGTGGATTTTATCTGGGTCGTGCTGGCCGTTCTGGGCTTATGGTTCCTGCTGCCGCTCGGCCAGAATGTCTCTGAGATTGATCTCACGGGCGCAGCGCTGGCTCTGGGAGCAGGGGCCTGCTGGGCTGTCTATATCCTCACCGGGCAGCGCGCGGGTGAAGAACATGGCCCGGCAACGGTTGCCCTGGGTTCCGTGATTGCGGCTATCGTTTTTGTGCCGATCGGTATGGCGCAGGCCACGGAGTCTATCTGGCAATGGTCAGTCATGCCCATCGGGCTGGCGGTCGCTGTTCTTTCAACGGCTCTCCCCTATTCTCTGGAGATGATCGCCCTGACGCGTCTGCCGACGCGCATATTTGGCACCCTGATGAGCATGGAGCCCGCCCTTGCGGCGATCTCCGGGATGGTGTTCCTGGGCGAAACGCTGACGTTTACCCAGACGCTGGCGCTCTGCTCAATTATCGCGGCGTCAATGGGTTCAACGCTCACCATGCGCCCGGAGCCCAAAGTAGAGAAAATCGACATCAGCTAATGCCATATATTCTGCATGGCTTCACGGCCATGCAGAATAAAGGCCAGAAATTCATACGTTATAATTTCTTACATACCTGGTCATATTATCGAAATATCCTTTCCCACCTGTTCCCCTTCCGGTGAATTAAGATTGATCTGTATCAATTTCAAAATTACCCATTCATTTCAAGCAATTAAATTATCAAACTCCTTCTTACTATTAAACCGATAGGCACAGCCAGACCGCAGAGAAAAAATCCGGTGCTATACTTAGTTCCGTAATTACCTGGGACATAAACATCAAGAGGATATGAGATTATGAGTACCGCTAAACTGGTGAAAACGAAAGCGTCTAATCTGCTTTATACCCGTAACGATGTATCGGATAGCGACAAAAAGGCGACCATTGAGTTGCTGAATCGCCAGGTGATCCAGTTCATCGATCTTTCGCTGATCACCAAACAGGCCCACTGGAATATGCGCGGTGCAAACTTTATTGCCGTTCATGAAATGCTGGATGGCTTCCGCACAGCACTGGTGACACACCTCGATACGATGGCTGAACGTGCCGTACAGCTGGGTGGTGTCGCGCTTGGGACCACGCAGGTGATCAACAGCAAAACGCCACTGAAAAGCTACCCGCTGGATATTCATACCGTTCAGGATCACCTGAAAGAGCTGGCGGACCGCTACGCGATTGTGGCCAATGACGTGCGCAAAGCGATTAGCGAAGCCAAAGATGAAGATACCGCAGACATCTTCACCGCCGCGTCCCGCGACCTGGATCAGTTCCTGTGGTTTATCGAATCTAACATCGAATAATTCATACGACTTTTCTATCAAACCCTCGCCTCTGGTGAGGGTTTTGCACATCTATGGTGCACAGTTTTTGCCTGATACGGTGCAAAAGTGAAGAAATTGTAATAATCACCTCACACAACCGTTAATGGAAGATTGTTTTTTCGTCAGAATTTACGCTAAATATCTCCCCGTCAGTTGACCCAAACGAAGTGCACCAAAACGGTGCTCCATCCTGGTGCAACACGACATCATTGCCACGTTTTTTGTGCAATGCATGACTCCATCCCCTTTGCAAAACAACAGCTTGAAAAGTTGGCACGATTTTTTCATTGTGCCAGTCGTTCTCGCAGGGGATCGCCCCGTGGATATAAAAGGAAATGCTATGAAGTCTGTATTAAAAGTTTCACTGGCTGCACTTACCCTGGCTTTTGCGGTGTCCTCTCAGGCTGCCGACAAACTGGTTGTGGCGACCGACACGGCGTTCGTTCCGTTTGAATTTAAGCAGGGTGATAAATACGTTGGTTTTGATGTTGATCTGTGGGCCGCTATCGCCAAAGAACTCAAACTGGACTACACCCTGAAGCCAATGGACTTCAGCGGCATCATCCCGGCACTGCAAACCAAAAACGTCGATCTGGCGCTGGCGGGTATCACCATTACCGAAGAACGTAAAAAAGCGATCGACTTCTCTGACGGCTACTACAAGAGCGGCCTGCTGGTGATGGTCAAAGCGGATAACAACGACGTTAAAAGCGTGAAAGACCTCGACGGCAAAGTGGTCGCGGTGAAGAGCGGTACCGGTTCTGTGGATTACGCGAAAGCGAACATTAAAACCAAAGACCTGCGTCAGTTCCCGAACATCGACAACGCGTACATGGAACTCGGCACCAACCGTGCTGACGCTGTTCTGCACGATACGCCAAACATCCTGTACTTCATCAAAACGGCAGGTAACGGCAAGTTCAAAGCCGTGGGTGACTCTCTGGAAGCTCAGCAGTACGGTATCGCGTTCCCGAAAGGCAGCGACGATCTGCGCACGAAAGTTAACGGCGCGCTGAAGACACTGAAAGAGAACGGCACCTACAACGAGATCTACAAAAAATGGTTCGGTACCGAGCCTAAATAATAAGACGTAAAAACGACGTTCACTCAGGGGCGGCCTTTCGCCCCTGCTATTTTTGAAACACGGTAACAGTAACAGGAAATTATCATGCAGTTTGACTGGAGCGCCATCTGGCCTGCCATTCCACTCTTGCTTGAAGGCGCTAAAATGACCCTGTGGATTTCGGTCCTCGGTCTGGTTGGCGGGTTGATTATCGGTCTTGTCGCCGGTTTCGCCCGCACCTACGGTGGCTGGATTGCAAACCACATCGCGCTGGTTTTCATCGAAGTGATCCGCGGCACGCCTATTGTTGTGCAGGTCATGTTCATCTACTTCGCCCTGCCCATGGCGTTCACCGACCTGCGCATCGACCCGTTCAGCGCAGCCGTCGTGACCATTATGATCAACTCAGGCGCCTACATTGCGGAAATCACCCGCGGTGCGGTTCTGTCGATTCATAAAGGTTTCAGCGAAGCGGGTCTGGCGTTAGGTCTTTCTCGTCGCGAAACGATCCGCCACGTTATTCTCCCGCTGGCGCTGCGCCGCATGCTGCCACCGCTGGGTAACCAGTGGATCATCAGTATTAAAGATACGTCGCTGTTCATCGTTATCGGCGTGGCCGAACTGACCCGTCAGGGCCAGGAAATTATTGCAGGCAACTTCCGCGCGCTGGAAATCTGGAGTGCGGTCGCCGTTGTCTACCTGATCATTACGCTGGTTCTAAGCTTCGTTCTGCGTCGTCTTGAAAGAAGGATGAAAATCCTGTGATTGAATTTAAAAACGTTTCCAAGCACTTTGGCCCAACCCAGGTGCTGCACAATATCGATCTGAACATCAAGCAGGGTGAAGTGGTGGTGATTATCGGGCCATCCGGCTCCGGTAAATCCACCCTGCTGCGCTGCATTAACAAGCTGGAAGAGATCACCAGCGGCGATCTGATCGTTGACGGTCTGAAGGTGAACGACCCGAAAGTGGACGAGCGTCTGATTCGCCAGGAAGCGGGCATGGTGTTCCAGCAGTTCTACCTGTTCCCGCACCTGACGGCGCTGGAAAACGTAATGTTTGGCCCACTGCGCGTGCGCGGTGCCAACAAAGCGGCAGCGGAAGCGCTGGCAAAAGATCTGCTGGCGAAGGTTGGCCTGGCGGAGCGTGCGCACCACTACCCTTCCGAGCTTTCCGGCGGCCAGCAGCAGCGCGTGGCAATTGCGCGCGCGCTGGCGGTGAAACCGAAGATGATGCTGTTTGATGAGCCGACGTCCGCACTCGACCCGGAGCTGCGCCACGAGGTGCTGAAAGTCATGCAGGATCTGGCGGAAGAAGGGATGACCATGGTTATCGTGACCCACGAAATCGGCTTTGCTGAGAAAGTGGCCTCCCGCCTGATCTTCATCGATAAAGGCCGTATCGCGGAAGACGGTAACCCGCAGGCGCTGATCGCGAATCCGCCGAGCCAGCGTTTACAGGAGTTCCTGCAGCACGTCTCCTGATCCCTCGCTTTACACCAAGCCGGGCTTGCCCGGCTTTTTTACGCCAGATTGTTCCCAAAAACGCCCCTCCTCCCCTCGCCCTCTATACTTATCATTTTGCACGATATTTTTGTCGGAGGACGCCGTGCCCTGGATCCTGCTGCTGTTGATAAGCCTGTTTAGTGCGCCATCGCTCGCCGTGGCGATACCCGGTGTCACCACCGGAGCGACCGCGACCCAGCAAAGTTCTCCTCCTCCGGAACCGGATGCTGAACAAAAAAAAGCGGCTTACAGCGCGCTTGCCGACGTTCTTGAAAACGACGCCTCCCGAAAGGAACTCATCGAGCAGCTGCGCAAAGCCGCCGCCACGCCGCCGCAGGAAACCGTTCCGACCCTCACCCCGCCGCAGGTGGAGGAACAAAAAACGGTGCTGGAAAACGTCACCGACGTGAGCCGCCGTTACGGTGAAGCGCTTTCCGCGAGCTTTGCCCAGCTCTACCGCAACCTGATGGGATCCCAGCACAAGGCGTTTAACCCGCAAACCTTTACCGCCGCCGCCACCCAATTTTTGATGCTGGCCGCGGCCGTGTTTATTTTTTACTGGCTGGTGCGCCTGTGCGCCTGGCCGCTGTACCGCAGGATGGGCCACTGGGGGCGGAAAAAGAACCAGCATAGAAACAGCTGGCTGCACCTCCCCGCTATGGTTGCCGGAGCGTTTATCATCGATTTACTGCTGCTGGCATTAACGCTGTTTGTCGGTCAGGTGCTGGCGGATCGCCTAAATACAGGCAACAAAACCATTGCCTTCCAGCAGGCGCTCTTCCTGAATGCGTTTGCGCTCATCGAATTTTTTAAAGCGGTGCTGCGCGTCATCTTTTGCCCGCGCGTGCCTGAGCTTCGCCCTTTCAATATCAGCGACGACAGCGCGAAATACTGGGCCGTGCGGCTAAGCGTCCTCAGCGGCCTGATAGGCTACGGCCTGCTGGTTGCCGTGCCGATTATCTCCAACCAGGTTAACGTGCAGTTTGGCGCACTGGCGAACGTGCTGATCATGCTCTGTATAACCGTCTGGTCTCTGTACCTTATCTTTCACAATAAAAAGGCGATCACCGAGAGTCTGCTGCATCTGGCCGACCGCTCCCTCTCCTTCTTCAGCCTGTTTATTCGCGCCTTCGCGCTGGTGTGGCACTGGCTGGCAAGCGCGTACTTTATTGTGCTGTGCTTCTTCTCGCTGTTTGACCCGGGCAATAGCCTGAAATTTATGATGGGGGCGACGTTCAAAAGCCTGGCGATTATCGGCGTTGCGGCCTTTGTGTCGGGGCTATTATCGCGCTGGATCTCGAAAACCATCACCCTGTCGCCGCAGGTACAGCGTAATTACCCGGAACTGCAAAAACGGGTGAACGGCTGGATGTCGGTCTCGCTCAAGGTGGCGCGCATTCTGACCGTCTGCGTGGCGATCATGCTGCTGCTGAACGCGTGGAGCCTGTTTGATTTCTGGAACTGGCTACATAACGGCGCAGGCGAGAAGACCGTCGATATTTTAATTCGTATTGCGTTGATATTATTTTTCTCCGCCGTCGGCTGGACGCTGCTGGCAAGCCTTATCGAGAACCGTCTGGTCTCCGATATTCACGGCAGACCGCTCCCCAGCGCCCGCGCGCGGACGCTGTTGACCCTGTTCCGTAATGCGCTGGCGGTGATCATCAGCACCATCACCATCATGATCGTGCTGTCGGAAATCGGCGTGAATATCGCCCCGCTGCTGGCAGGTGCCGGCGCGCTGGGGCTGGCGATCTCTTTCGGTTCGCAAACGCTGGTGAAGGATATTATTACCGGCATCTTTATCCAGTTTGAGAACGGGATGAACACGGGCGATCTGGTGACCATCGGGCCGTTGACCGGCACCGTTGAGCGCATGTCGATTCGCTCGGTAGGCGTGCGTCAGGATACCGGGGCGTACCACATCATTCCGTGGTCATCGATCACCACCTTCGCCAACTTTGTGCGCGGCATTGGCTCCGTTGTGGCGAACTACGACGTGGATCGTCACGAGGATGCGGATAAAGCGAAGCAGGCGCTGCGGGATGCGGTGGAAGAGCTGATGCAGATGGAAGATATTCGCGGGCTGGTGATTGGCGAGCCGTCGTTTGCCGGCATCGTCGGGCTGACGAACACGGCATTTACCCTGCGCGTGTCGTTCACCACCCAGCCGCTGAAGCAGTGGACGGTGCGCTTTGCCCTCGACAGCATGGTGAAGAAGCACTTCGATCTGGCGAACGTGAGAACGCCGGTGCAGACGTATCAGGTATTGTCGCCGCCCGCCTCGCCGCTCCCTCCGCAGGAGCCGACGCTGTAACCCTATTGCCCGGTAGCGCTGCGCTTACCGGGCCTGTGGGTACTTACTTCCGACGTTTGTTATCGTCCATAAATGACCAGGCGATAAAGCGGCTCTGCTTCTGGCCCTGCGCCATCTCTTTTTTCACCACTTTTACGGCGCCCGCTTCGGTCAGCGCGCGGTAGAGCGGCGGCAGGTTATCCCCGCGGGAAACCAGCGTCGTGAACCACTTCACCTGACGGCCAAACTGTTTGCTTTCCGCAATCATCCGCAGGATAAACGCTACTTCACCGCCCTCGCACCACAACTCCTGCTGCTGACCGCCGAAGTTCAGCGCGGCGTCTTCCGCCTGACCGAGGTTGCGGCGTTTACGCTCGCTGCCCGCGCGGGCCGCTGCCGCCGAATCATGAAACGGCGGGTTGCACATTGTGGCGTCATAGCTTTCATTTTTGTGAATAATGCCGTTGAAGATAGCTGCAGCATCTTTCTGACGACGCAGACGAATAGCGCGGCTCAGGCCGGAATTGGCGCTGACGATCGCCTGCGCGCTGGCAAAGGCCTCGGCCCCGATTTCGCTCCCGGTAAAGCGCCAGTGATACTCATGCACGCCAATCAGCGGGTAAATCAGGTTTGCCCCGGTACCAATATCCAGGATGGAAGCCTGCTGCGGGATCGCGCCGTCACGGTCTTCGGCGAGAAGATCGGCAAGGTGATGAACGTAATCAGCGCGGCCCGGAACGGGAGGACAGAGAAAGCCTTCCGGGATATCCCAGTGCGCCACACCGTAAAAATGCGCCAGCAGCGCTTTGTTCAGCGTTTTCACCGCCTGCGGGTCGGCAAAGTTGACAGACGGCTCACCCGCTGGGGTCTGGACAATGTAGTCCTGCAGCGCAGGGCAGCTTTGGCACAGGGCGTTCATGTCGTAGCGACTGCGGTGGCGGTTTCGTGGGTGCAATCCCGGCTTTTGGGAAGTCATGGCATTCTCCTTTAAACAGCGGCGTAAGATACCCTGTGCTGGCCCAACGGTAAATCTTTCTCTGCGGCGCTTAAAAAAACACCGTAAATCAAACACCTCTACGTCTATGATCTGTCAGTGAATTGTCAGTTTTTATCGTTCAAAAAATAAGCAGATCATCATCAAATATTTGCGCTAAGTCACACTCGTCAGGCTTCTAAACTTAGAGGGAATCACCTGTTGTTTCCTCATGAGGATGTGATTATGAAAAAGTACCTGACCCTTGCTGTTATCGCCGGCGTCCTGGCGACCGCTTCATTTTCTGCAATGGCCGTCCAGTCGCTGACCGAGAGTAACGATACCAGCCAGTTGCGTCCGGCGGGCACCGTCTCGGTAAGCCGCGCAAGTAATCTGGACGATCTGCAAAATAAACTGGCCGAGAAAGCCCGCCAGGAAGGTGCCAAAGGCTTCGTGGTTAACTCCGCAGGCGGAGATAACCATATGTACGGCACTGCGACCATCTATAAATAATTTCCCTCTCTATAAAACTGCATCTGCCTGCCGGATGCAGTTCGCTTCCCCCTTCACCTTGATTGTTCATTTTTTAACCCCATATTAAAAGCAGGGTATAAACCAATTTCAGGAGGATGCTATGGCTTCCGGCTGGGCGAATGACGACGCCGTTAACGAACAGATCAACAGTACGATTGAAGATGCGGTTGCGCGCGCTCGCGGTGAGATTCCGCGCGGTGAAAGTTTAAAGGAGTGCGAAGAGTGTGGAGAGCCGATTCCGGAGGCGCGGCGTAAAGCCATCCCCGGCGTAAGGTTATGCATCACCTGCCAGCAGGATAAAGATTCAAAAAATGCTTCACATCCAGGTTATAATCGCAGAGGATCGAAAGACAGCCAGCTACGTTGACTTTCCTTTACCTAAGTTAACCGCGAGGGAACTTACCTTTACGCTCACGAAATTTAGCGAACCGCGTAGCAAAATGTGCCCTTCATCTCTCTTCTGTAAAGCGCACTAACAAGAAATGTAAAGCGCAACTTCGATTTAATTAATAATCAATAAGTTATTTGTCATTCAATTTTTTTGATTGACCACCTCAATTCTCTTCGATTTTATCTCACCGAAAAAAACGTGATACTTATCACATCGACGGAACATCGTCCCCTTAACAGAAAACACCTGCGAGAGATTAATTATGAAAACCATTAAATATGCTGTAGCTGCTGTTGCCCTGTCCGCTCTGTCTTTTGGCGCATTCGCCGTAGAGCCAGTTTCATCCACTCAGGCTCAGAGCATGAATAAAATCGGTGTGGTGAGTGCAGAAGGCGCAACCACGCTGGACGGTCTGGAAGCCAAGCTGGCTGAGAAAGCGGCGGCTGCCGGTGCAAGCGGATATACCATCACCTCCGCTAACACCAATAACAAACTGAGCGGTACTGCGGTTATCTACAAATAATCGCCTGAATGAATGCTGTACCCTCGCCAAACCCTCTGGTGAGCTGCTCCAACCCTCATTGACCCTGTTGTTACCCTTGTTTGCCCGTCCGCCACTGGACGGGCTTTTTTTTTGCCTAAAACGCCGCTTCAACGCGTTTCAGACCGGCCTCGACCGTGTCAGTTTCCCCGGTTGCCAGCAGGCAGCAGGCCATTTGCAGCTTAATGGCATGCGGCACAGGCACATTTCCGGCAAGGCACTGTTCAATCCAGCGCGCGGTGGTGAGCGGATCTTTCGCCTCGGGGAGAATGACTCCCGTATTCTCTTCCCCACGCTCCAGAACCGCACGCGTACCGGCAGAATCGATCAGCATCAGCTGAGGGCAGCGCAGTGGATTGGCATAAACTTCACCTTCCGTGCCGTGCATCAGCAGCGCCCTGCCGCCAATCTCCTCAAAAAATGTCCCAACACGCCCCACGTATTCCGGGTGTGAGACGCTGGAAAGGCGCAATGCGGCGTCTTCAGCAAACGGCGTCGCCAGCTTCGCCAGGGTATGCGCGCTGTTACGCACGCCCATTCGCCAGCGCATATCAAGCTGCTTTTCCAGCGGCGGACACAGAGCACCAACGGGGATGTAAACCGGTTCATGACCCTCCAGCTTTGCCTGCGCCTGGCCCGCATGACGCGTGGGTTCAATCCCCAGCATGCCAAAAATGGTCTCCGTCAGCACGCGCGTCGGATCTTCGCTGACCCCGTGTACCACCACCGGGAACCCCAGCTTATGTAATAAGATCGCCAGCAGCGGGGTCAGGTTTGCCTGCTTGCGCGCGCCGTTATAGCTGGGGATTACGATCGGCATCGGTTTTGCCACCGGCGGCGTTAAGCGCAGCGTTTGCGCCTGCATCGCCTCGTAAAAGCCGCGCATCTCCGCTTCGCCCTCGCCTTTAATACGTAGCGCAATCAGGATGCCGCCCATTTCCAGGTCCGGTACCTCTCCATTGAGCATACGGGTATACAGGGCGCGAGCGGTCTCATGGTCCAGATCGCGGGCGTGGTTTTTGCCCCGGCCTACCTCTTTGATAATCTTGCGATAATCCACGACATCTCTCCTGAAAATATCATCTTGTTAACAATATAGCCCCGTTGAACGTCTGGACGTTAGTTTTTTTCGACACAATCAACGTTTTGTTTTTATGGCGAAAAATGAAACTCAAGCATTATTTCAATTATTTGTGATTTCTGCAGAAGATTCTTAACGCATCAATATTTGTTTAAATAACCAGCGGAAAGTCATTAAGGGTCAACGGTGAAAACGTCCAGGCAACGCTATCACCAGAAACATACCAGGATTTGTTATGAACAAGGTTGCTTTAGGTTTAATTATCGCCGCAACGATAGGATGTTCTGCATCCGCATTTGCGACAACAAACGGTGAAGGTCAGATCAATTTCACCGGTGAAATTATCGATTCTGCTTGTCAGGTCGTGAATGGGTTGAGTAACCCATTAAATGTTCAGCTGGGCAAAGTGTCTAAAACGGTATTTACCGGCGCAGGCTCTACCAGCACATTGACGAAGTTTGATATTCAGTTAACGAACTGCCCGGAAACGGTCACCTCCGCTGCGATTAACTTCGGCGGTACGCCGGATGCGAATAACAACGCCACGCTGGCCTTAACGCCAGATACCGATGCAGCTACAGGTGTCGCTATTCAGCTGGTTGACGCGTCAGAGCAGCCGGTCACCCTGTATACACCGTCTCAGCAATATCCATTAGCCTCCGGCACGGCGGTTAACGATCTGGAGTTCGGCGCACGCTATATCCAAACCGGCGCTGCGATTACCGCAGGCCCTGCTAACTCTGTATCGACCTTCACCGTTATTTATAACTGATCTTATCAATCCTGAGATATTAATGCTTTTGCGGGCATTAATATCTCATCTATTTATTGAGAAATCTTTATGCGCCACGGTTATTTACTGAGCACTCTTTTACTGGTAGCCGCCACTGCACATGCAGGTGTCGTTATTAATGGCACCCGTCTGGTCTATCAGGGAGATAAAAAGGAATCATCTCTTGGTCTTTCAAATCCAGATGCGACGGATTATCTGGTGCAGTCCTGGGTTGATTCCGGCGGTAAAAACCTGGCCAAAGCCCCGTTCCTGATCACCCCGCCGCTTTTCCGTCTGGATGCGAAAGAAGATAACGTTCTGCGCGTGGTGCGTACGGGCGGAAATTTACCGGAAGACAGGGAATCCCTGTACTGGTTGAACATTAAAGCGATCCCTTCCTCAAAGCACGTTGAGGGGGTAAACACGCTGCAAATCGCCATTAACACCCGCATTAAATTGCTCTATCGCCCGTCCGCGGTAAAAGGCAGACCAGAAGATGTGGCCGATAAACTTGAATGGCGCCGCGAAGGTAACGATCTGGTCGTGAATAACCCAACGCCGTTCTATATGAATTTCCAGACCGTTACGTTGAATGGTCAGAAAATCACTAAAGCCACCTGGGCCGTCCCGAAAACGGAAACGCATTTTGCTTTACCTGGCAATGTCGGGGGCACGAACTTAACGTATTCCATTATTACTGATTACGGCAGCATCAGCCATACCTGGTCGAAATCCGTTCATTAATACTTCCCCGGTAATAAAATAATCATGTACAGCGATAAAAAGCCGTTCACCTGCCGATTTTCGTCATTGCTGGTCATTCTCTGTGGCCTGGCAATGGCGATCTTTGCGCAGCAGGTTATGGCTGATGATTATTTTAACCCGGCCCTGCTGGATATTGATAATCCCCAGCAGGGGAAAACCGATTTGTCCGTCTATGAAAAAGGCCCTGGCCAGGCGCCGGGTAAATATCAGGTCGCGGTATTTATCAATAACAATAAAATTGATACCCGCGATGTCACCTTCACTCTGCAAAAAGACGCTCAGGGTAACAGCACGCTGCAACCTTGCTTCACCCTGGACGATTTAAAAAGCCTCGGCATCAAAACGAAAAAATATCCGCAGCTGATGGCCAAAGGCCAGTGCGCCGATTTACACGCCATCCCTGCAGCATCCGCAACTTTCCGCGTTCGTAACCAGCAGCTGCTGCTGAGCATTCCCCAGTCGGCGCTCGGTCAGGTACCTCGCGGTTACATTGACCCAAAAGAATTTGACGAAGGGATCAACGCAGGCCTGCTTAACTACAGCGCCAATGCCAGCCAAAGCCATGCGCGCCAGCAGGGTGAACAGGATAACAGCAGCCAGTACGTTAACCTGCGTCCTGGCTTGAACATTGGCGCGTGGCGCGTTCGCAACTATTCCACCTGGAATCGCAGTACCACGGGTAAGGAGGAGGAACAGAAATTCACCTCCGTTTATACCTACGCGCAGCGCGATATTGTGGCGATGAAAAGCGACCTCACCGTCGGCCAGAGTTCCTCCCCATCCGACGTGTTTGACAGCGTCCCCTACACCGGCGTGGAGTTGAAATCCGACAACGACATGCTGCCGGACAGTGAAAAAGGCTACGCCCCCATTATTCGCGGCACCGCCCACAGTAACGCGCTGGTAGTGGTACGCCAGAACGGATACATCATTTATCAGAACACGGTCGCACCGGGCGCGTTCGAAATTAACGATCTCTACCCCACCGGCAGCAGCGGCGATCTTCAGGTCACCGTGAAAGAGACCGACGGCAGCGAAAGCCATTTCGTCGTGCCGTTTGCCTCCGTGCCGGTATTGCAGCGTGAAAAAAACCTGCGCTACAGCGTGACCGCCGGACGCTATCGTTCTTATGACAAAGACGTGGAGAAGACCCCGTTTGCCCAGGGCAGCGCCATCTACGGTTTACCCTACGGCTTTACCGCCTACGGCGGCGTGCAGCAGAGTAGCCATTATCAGTCTCAGGCGGCTGGCGTCGGGAAAAACATGGGCGATTTAGGGGCGTTCTCCATTGACGTCACCCGCGCCAAAGCCCTGTTGAAAAAACAGCAGGCCAGCAAAGGCCAGTCGTGGCGCGTGCGCTACAGCAAAGATATCGCCCGCTCGGGCACCAACTTCTCGCTGGCCGGCTACCGCTACAACAGCAAAGGGTTTTACACCCTCGAAGACACCATGGAGTCGTATACCCGCTCTGACGACTGGTCTGCACCGCAGCAGCGCCGCGCCCGAACCGAAGCCACCATCGACCAGACGCTGCCGGAAGGCTGGGGATCCGTCACCCTGAGCATGGTGAAAGAAACGTACTGGAGCCAGAGCCAGAACATGACCTCCATGAGTGTCAGCTACAACAACAGCTGGCACGGCGTGAGCTACAGCCTCAGCTACAGCATGAATAAAAACACCAGCGACAGCGATGAAGACGGTAATGAGGTAACGAACGACAATCAGTTCTCGCTGAGCGTCTCCGTGCCGCTGGACCACTGGATGCATAACACCTGGGCCACCTACAACCTGAACAACACCAAAGACGGCACGACGCAGAACATCGGCCTGAACGGCACGGCGCTGAAGGAAGACAACCTTAACTGGAACATTCAGGAAGGGTTGAGCAGCACCGGCAGCGGTAACTCCGCCAGCGTCAATGCCGACTACAAAGCGACCTATGGTGAAGTGAGCGCGGGGGTCAGTCAGGACAAATATCAGCAGACCGTGAACGTCGGTTTGCAGGGCGGCGTCATTGCCCATGCTAACGGGGTAACCCTGAGCCAGCCGCTCGGTGAGACCATCGCGCTGGTGAAAGCGCCGGGCACGCACGGAACCCATATCACTAACCAGACGGGCGTTGAGACCGACTTCCGCGGCTACACCGTCGTGCCGTTTGTTACCGCGTATCGCCATAACACCATCGCGCTGGATACCGAAACGCTGCCGGACAACGCCGACGTCACCCACGCGGCGCAGATCGTGACCCCAACCCGCGGGGCCGTGGTGCGCGCCAGCTTTAATACCCGCGTGGGTAACCGCGTCCTGATGACGTTGACACAAAACGGTAAGCCGCTGCCCTTCGGTGCAACGGTAACCACGGACGATAAGGACAGCGAGTTTATTGTCGGTAACGACGGGCAGACCTATCTCTCTGGTCTGCCACAGCAAGGGCATCTCAACGTTTCCTGGGGACAGGAGGCGAGCGAGCACTGCGTCGCTGACTATGCGCTAACGGATGAGAAAGAGAAAACCAGCATCATTAACGCTGCCGCGCAGTGTCACTGATCCACCGTTCAGGCTAACGACTATGCAACTGATTAAACAATGCTTTTTCTTACTGGTTCTGGGAACCGCCGCGTTATTTATGCCGCATGCAAGGGCAACCTGTACGACGCCGGACCTGCCGAAAATGATCAACGTGGCTTCTATCTCCGTTCCGACCACGCTGGCCGTTGGCGAAACGATCCCGGGTACAGAGCAGATCGCCCATATAGCCGGTTATTGTGACAATTCGGAAGATAACGGGCTGGAAATTGTCTCTTGTTACTACGGCACCGGTTCTGAGATCCCTGGCCTGAAAGGAGTCTACGATTCGGGCGTCCCCGGCGTCGGCGTGGCGCTGATGAACGATCGTGGGCAGCGCATCAGCGGAGCCGGAGGGGTTAACTGCATTTCTACGGGAACGCCGGTGGGTTATGTTTCCAGCGATGGCAAACAGACCTTTAATTTCGACGTCACGCTGGAGTTGGTCAAAACCAGCGATACCGTCGCGTCAGGCACGCTGAATCAAAGTCAGACCCGCTTTGGCATCGGGGTTTATCACCACGAAGGGCTGGGCGATCCCAACACCATCTCCTATGCGGGCAACGTTATTCTGAAAGAGGTCACCTGCTCCGTCCTGCCGAAAAATCTCACCGTTAATCTGGGGGACTTCCCGGTCAGCGATTTCGTCAGCGTGGGGATGCTCTCTTCCCCGGCACAAAACTTTGACGTTACGGTGAACTGCAACAGCACCGTACAACCTGAGGTGAAAATAACCAGCGCAAACGGCTATGAAACGGCGTTTGAAGGGGTGCTAAAACTCACACAGCAGCCCGGCGCGGCAACAGGCGTCGGCGTAAGAATGCTGTTCGACGACAATATCGCCACCTTTGATACCTACGTTAACACCCGAAGCGAAGCCATCGCCAACGAAACGCTGACCATACCGTTTGAGGTGCGCTACGAGCAGGTCAGCGACGTGGTCACCCCCGGCCCGGCCAATACCGTTGCCACCATCACGCTTGCCTATAAGTGACCGACATGAAAAAGACAATCGCACTTCTGGCGCTGGGGCTGATCGCCCAGGCGCACGCCGACGATATTCAGATCCAGATGACGGGCAACATTTACGCCAATACCTGCATCATCGACAGCGCCAGCCGCAACCTGACGGTGGATTTAGGCCAGGCAGTATCCGGCGATTTTAAAGACGTGGGCGATACCGGCGAGTGGAAAGATTTTTCCCTTTCAGTGTCACATTGCCCGGCCACGCTCGCCCTTGCCACGGCCTATTTCTACGGCCAGGCCGACAGCGCGCACCCGACTAAGTTCGCCAACATCGGCAGCGCAAAAGGGCTGGCGCTGGAGCTGGCAGACCGTCAGGACAAAATCCTGATTGCCCCGCAGGCGGCCTTTAACGCCGTCATTAATCCAGGTGACCACACGGCCACGTTTCCGTTGTCCGCTCGCTATTACGCCACCGCCATACCCGTCACGGCCGGCACGTTCAGCAGCGTAGTGCAGGTGACATTCACTTACCAGTAGGACCGCGCCTCTTAGCACGGATGCTTTTACCACGCCCGGCGGCCAGTTTTGCCGGGCGTTTTTTTACCTCCGGCACCTCCGGCTGTTCGATCGGGAAAACAGGCAGCGCGTTCAGCAAACGCTGGCCGTAGTTTTTGGTGAGCAGACGCTTGTCATAAATCACCACTTCGCCCCAGCAGCCGTGGCTACGAATAAGACGTCCCACCTGCTGAATCAGGTTAAACGACG
Organism: Enterobacter sp. MG-EB028; assembly: GCF_056673305.1. Lineage (NCBI taxonomy): Bacteria > Pseudomonadati > Pseudomonadota > Gammaproteobacteria > Enterobacterales > Enterobacteriaceae > Enterobacter > Enterobacter sp. MG-EB028. Next base: position 1,520,493 of record NZ_CP195079.1, on the reverse strand, counting down.
CCGCAGGCAGGCTCTGCACCTCAAACGGATAGCGGTTAAGACTCTTCAGCCACTCCCCCTCGGTGATCACCACCGGGCTGTCGATGGGCGGGAAGGCAATTTTATGGATGTGCACCTGCGTCAGGTAGTCCCCTTTCAGATCCAGACCTTCGGCAAAAGACTGTAGCCCCACCAGCACGCTGCGCTCGCCGTTATCAATACGCTTGCGGTGGGTTTCCACCAGCCGATAGCGCGGCTGATCCCCTTGCACCAGCAAGAGTAAACGCAGATCGGTGACGTGTTCGAGGAAGCGCTGCATCGCCCGCCCGCTGGCAAACAGCACCAGCATGCCGGGATACTTTTTACTCTCGACCTGTTCGCGGAAGTAGGCCGCCATCTCCGCAATGTGCTGCTCTTCGTTGTCGATAAGCGGCTCGAATTTCATGCGCGGAATCACCAGCTTGCCCTGCTCGCAGTGGTTAAACGGCGAGTCCAGCGCCACAAAACGGTCGCCCGCTTTCTCCTTCAGGCCGCTCATCTCCTGCAGCCTGGAGAAGCTGTTCAGGGAGCGCAGGGTTGCGGAGGTGACAACCACGTGCGGCACGCTGCGCCAGATCAGCTTTTCCAGCTGATCGGCCACACGAATGCCCACGCAGTGGAAAAAGAGGTGGACCTGCCCATCCCGCACTTCGCGGGTAGCCCATTTGGTGACCGGCGCCCCCGACGCCTGAGCCATCGAAGCCAGACGCCAGAGCTTGCTCTGCGCCTCAAACATCCCCAGCGCGCGGTTCATCTGCAGCAGAATACGGTGCAGGCGCACCACGTCGTGCGAGCCGGTTTTCTCGCTCAGATCGTTTAAGAACATCTCCGCCAGCCCGCGCAGCTTTTCCAGATGCTTCGCCAGCTGCTGGCAGATCTCCATCACCTCTTCCGGTAGTTCCCCCATCGCAAAGCGGTGTTCGGCTTCCTGGGCGGCAGGAAGATAGAGGTTCAGGATGTTGTTCAGGGAGGAAATGAGGCTATAAACCTCTTCGCAGTGCTCGCTCAGCCGCTCCGGAACCGCCAGTGGCGGCGTGGTTTTCGGGCGGAACTGCTCCATGCAGGTCGCCACCAGCTTGCAGAAGAGATCGAGCTGCAGGCGGAACCAGGGCGCCGTAATTTCAGCGCTCATTTCCAGCGCGTCCCGCGCCACGTCAGGCAGATGGTGACCTTCGTCGAGCACCAGCAGCAGGTTTTTGGGTTCCGGCAGCACCGCTTCACTCTCGAGCGCCGCCATCACCAGCGCGTGGTTGGCGACAACCACCTCCGCCTCCTGGATCTCGCGCCGGGCGACAAAGAACGGACACTCGCGGTAGTAGTGACAGTTGCGGTTCAGGCAGCTTGCTTTATCGGTGCTGAGCCTGCGCCATAAGTCGTCGCTAATCGCCAGGCTGGTGTGATCCCGCAGGCCGTCCCACTTATAGCCGTCGAGCTCGGTTTTCAGCTTTGCACACTGCTCCTGCTCCGCCTTATTGTTTGGCGTCAGCTCGTCATCCAGAAACGCGAGCAGATCCTGTTGATTCGGCTCGCTGCTGGCAAGCGCCGCCAGGTTACGCGGGCACACGTAGCGCCCGCGCCCAAAGGCGGCGGTAAACCGCAGATCGGGGATGATTTTGCGCAGCAGGGGCAAATCTTTGCTGAAGATCTGATCCTGCAGCGCCACGTTGGCGGTGCTGACCACCAGCGTTTTGTCCTCTTCCCGCGCAATCGCGATGCCGGGAATGAGATACGACAAGGTTTTCCCGACTCCGGTTGGGGCTTCAATCGCCAGATGTCGCCCGTCGTCCCCGGCGAGCGTTTTTGCCACGTCGGCAATCATCTGCCGCTGCGGCGCTCGGGGGATAAAATCGGGGATCTGCTGCTGTAGCGCCTTATACCATGCGCCAATTTGCGCTTTCAGCGCCGCGGTTAAAGCCATTGGAAAACCTGAAACACTGTATAAACAGCCACTATTGTGGCACTTTCTCTTCTCTGCCGCAAAAAGAAAAGCCCGGCTTTACGACCGGGCTTCCAGATTACTGCGGGTTAGCAGGCTTGCGCGGGCGGCGTCGGCGCAGCCCTTCCCCTGCCGGCTTGCCTTCGCCGCTGCGCCACGGGCTTTCACCCGCCGGCTTGCCGTCGCTGTTGCGACGAGGCGGTTTGCCCGATGATTTTGGCGCGCCGCCTTCTGAACGACGCGGCTGCTGACCGCGACCGCCGCCGCCCTGACCGCGACCGCCACCCTGACGACCGTTCTGAATCGGCTCGGCTTTGATGGACGGGTCCACTTCGTAACCCGGGGTTTCAATGCGCGGGATCTCTTTCTTCAGCAGACGTTCGATGTCACGCAGCAGCTTGTGCTCGTCCACGCAGACCAGAGAGAGCGCCTCACCGGTTGCCGCCGCACGACCGGTACGGCCGATACGGTGCACGTAGTCTTCCGGGACGTTCGGCAGCTCGTAGTTCACCACGTGCGGCAGCTCTTCAATATCGAGGCCACGGGCAGCGATGTCGGTCGCCACCAGCACGCGGATGTCGCCAGACTTGAAGTCCGCCAGCGCACGGGTACGCGCGCCCTGGCTCTTGTTACCGTGAATGGCGGCGCTGCGGATGCCGTCTTTATTCAGCTGTTCCGCCAGGTGGTTAGCGCCGTGCTTGGTGCGGGTAAAGACCAGCACCTGCTGCCAGTTACCCTGGCCGATCATCTGGGAGAGCAGTTCGCGCTTGCGCTTTTTATCCACAAAGTGCACGTGCTGCGTCACCTGCTCGGAGGCGGTGTTGCGGCGCGCCACTTCCACTTCGAGTGGGTTATGCAGCAGCTTTTCCGCCAGCGCCTTGATCTCGTCGGAGAAGGTCGCGGAAAAAAGCAGGTTCTGGCGACGCGGGGGCAGCTTAGCCAGCACGCGGCGAATGTCGTGGATAAAGCCCATGTCGAGCATGCGGTCGGCTTCGTCCAGCACCAGAATTTCGATGTTATCCAGCTTCACCGCGTTCTGGTGTTCCAGATCCAGCAGACGGCCCGGCGTTGCCACCAGAACGTCCACGCCGCCGCGCAGCTTCATCATCTGCGGGTTAATGCTCACGCCACCGAAAACCACCAGCGAGCGAATGTTGAGGTAGCGGCTGTACTCACGCACGTTCTCACCAATCTGCGCCGCCAGCTCGCGGGTTGGGGTGAGGATCAGCGCACGCACCGGACGACGGCCTTTGGCGTGCGGCTGGTTTTTTACCAGCAGCTCTAACAGCGGCAGCGTAAAGCCCGCGGTTTTACCGGTGCCGGTCTGGGCGCTGGCCATCAGGTCACGGCCCTGAAGCACAGCGGGGATCGCCTGCTGCTGGATTGGGGTTGGCTCAACGTAGCCCTGCTCTGCGATGGCGCGCAGAATTTCCGGGTTCAGGCCAAGGGAATCAAAAGACATAAAAACTCCGAACCGCCCCGACCATCACAGGTGTAGTTTTCAGGGAGATATAACAATTAGGAGGACAAAAACCACAATGTCGCGAAGGGGCGGAGTGTAGCAGCTTTTGTGACGTGGCGCATAAAATATCCCTCAGCATTCCCTCGACGTTAGCGGGAATCAGGCATAATCTTAATCAATCGATTGATTAATTCTTAATGCCGCCATGAATACGACACCCACAACAACCAAAGGTGAACAGGCCAAAAATCAGCTTATCGCCGCCGCGCTGGCGCAGTTTGGCGAGTACGGGCTGCATGCGACCACGCGGGATATCGCTGCCCAGGCCGGACAAAACATTGCGGCCATTCCCTACTATTTTGGCTCAAAAGAGGATTTATATCTCGCCTGCGCCGAGTGGATCGCCGATTTTATCGGCGCGCAGTTTCACCCGCACGTTGAGGAAGCCACCGCGCTGCTCAGCCAGCCGTCACCCGATCGCGCCGCCGTTCGCCAGCTTATTCTCAAAGCCTGCCATAATATGATTCGCCTGCTGACGCACGACGATACGCTCAACCTGAGCAAGTTTATTTCCCGGGAACAGCTCTCCCCGACTGCCGCCTACCAGCGGGTACATGATCGGGTAATTGCCCCGATGCATACCCACCTGACCCGGCTGATCGCCGCGTATACCGGGCGGGACGCCAGCGATACCGACACTATTTTGCATACCCACGCCCTGCTGGGTGAAATCCTTGCCTTCCGTCTGGGCAGGGAAACTATCCTGTTACGCACCGGCTGGACACAATTTGATGAGGATAAAGCCGCGCAGATTAGCCAGGTCATCGCCTGTCATCTCGATCTGATCCTGCAAGGCTTAACGCAAAGGAGCCTGAAGTCATGAAAAAACCAGTCGCCATCATTCTGGTGGTTGTTGTGTTGCTTGCTGCCGGAGTCGGTGGCTGGCTGTGGTATCAGAGCCAGCAGGATAAAGGCCTGACGCTGTACGGTAACGTGGATATTCGCACGGTGAACATGAGCTTCCGCGTCGGCGGACGTCTCGCCTCGCTGAGCGTTGACGAAGGCGATGCCATCAAAGCCGGTCAGACGCTGGGCGCGCTGGATAAAGCCCCTTTTGAGAACGCGCTGATGCAGGCCAAAGCTGGCGTTTCCGTCGCGCAGGCGCAGTATGACCTGATGCTGGCAGGCTATCGCGATGAAGAGATTGCCCAGGCTGCCGCCGCCGTTAAGCAGGCCAAAGCCGCGTACGACTATGCGCAGAACTTCTATAACCGCCAGCAGGGACTGTGGAAAAGCCGCACCATTTCCGCCAACGATCTGGAAAACGCGCGGTCATCCCGGGACCAGGCGCAGGCAACGCTGAAGTCCGCGCAGGATAAATTAAGCCAGTACCGCTCCGGTAACCGCGAGCAGGACATTGCCCAGGCGAAAGCCAGCCTTGAACAGGCGCAGGCCCAGCTGGCGCAGGCGGAACTGGATCTGCACGACACGACCTTAATCGCTCCCTCTGACGGCACGCTGATGACCCGCGCCGTGGAGCCGGGCAGCATGCTCAGCGCGGGCAGTACCGTCTTAACGCTCTCCCTGACCCGTCCGGTGTGGGTGCGCGCCTACATTGACGAGCCGAACCTCGGGCAGATGCAGCCGGGCCGCGAGCTGCTGCTCTATACCGACGGCCGCCCGGACAAGCCGTATCACGGCAAGGTGGGCTTTGTCTCCCCTACCGCTGAATTTACGCCGAAAACGGTGGAAACACCGGACCTGCGTACCGACCTGGTTTACCGCCTGCGCATCATCGTCACCGATGCGGACGACGCGCTGCGTCAGGGCATGCCTGTTACCGTGACCATAAACGACGGGGAACGACATGAATGATGCGGTTATCCAGCTCAACGGTCTGGTCAAACGCTTCGCGGGCATGGACAAGCCGGCGGTCGCGCCGCTGAACTGCACCATTCAGAAAGGCTACGTAACCGGGCTGGTCGGCCCGGACGGCGCGGGGAAAACCACGCTGATGCGGATGCTGGCGGGGTTGCTCAAGCCGGACGAAGGCTCGGCCAGCGTGCTTGGCCTGGACCCGATAAAAAACGACGGCGCGCTCCACGCCATGCTCGGCTATATGCCGCAGAAGTTTGGCCTGTATGAAGATCTGACGGTGATGGAAAACCTGAACCTGTATGCCGACCTGCGCAGCGTCACCGGTGAAACGCGGCAGAAAACCTTCGCCCGACTGCTGGAGTTTACCTCCCTCGGCCCGTTCACCGACCGGCTGGCGGGCAAGCTCTCCGGCGGGATGAAGCAGAAGCTGGGTCTGGCCTGCACGCTGGTGGGCGAGCCGAAGGTGCTGCTGCTGGATGAGCCCGGCGTCGGCGTGGACCCGATTTCCCGCCGCGAGCTGTGGCAGATGGTGCACGAGCTGGCGGGCGACGGGATGCTGATCCTCTGGAGTACCTCCTACCTCGACGAAGCGGAACAGTGTCGGGACGTGCTGCTGATGAACGAGGGTGAACTGCTCTATCAGGGCGAACCAACCGAACTGACGCAAACCATGGCCGGGCGCAGCTTCCTGCTGCACAGCCCGCAAGAGTCGAACCGCAGGCTGCTCCAGCGGGTGCTGAAGCTGCCGCAGGTCAGCGACGGGATGATTCAGGGCCGCTCGGTGCGCGCGATCCTCAAAAAAGAGGCTACCGTCGACGATATTCGCCATGCGCCAGGCATGCCTGAGATCGACATGACGGAAACCGCACCGCGCTTTGAAGATGCGTTTATCGACCTGCTGGGCGGTGCGGGCGCGTCGGAATCCCCCCTTGGCGCGATCCTGCACACGGTGGAAGGCACGCCGGGCGAAACGGTGATAGAAGCGAAATCCCTCACCAAAAAATTCGGGGACTTCGCCGCTACCGACAACGTCAATTTTGCCGTGAAGCGCGGCGAGATTTTTGGCCTGCTGGGGCCGAACGGCGCGGGAAAATCCACCACCTTTAAGATGATGTGCGGCCTGCTGGTGCCGACATCCGGCAAGGCGCTGGTGCTGGATATGGATCTGAAGGTCAGCTCCGGCAAGGCGCGCCAGCATCTGGGGTATATGGCGCAGAAGTTTTCCCTGTATGGCAACCTGACGGTCGAGCAGAATCTGCGCTTTTTCTCCGGCGTGTACGGCCTGCGCGGGCGCGCGCAGAATGAGAAAATCCGCCGCATGAGCGACGCCTTTGGGTTAACGAATATTGCTTCCCATGCCACCGACGAATTGCCGCTCGGCTTTAAGCAGCGGCTGGCGCTGGCCTGCTCGCTGATGCACGAACCCGATATTCTTTTCCTGGATGAGCCGACCTCCGGCGTTGACCCCCTCACCCGCCGCGAGTTCTGGCTGCACATCAACAGCATGGTGGAAAAAGGGGTGACCGTGATGGTGACCACCCACTTTATGGACGAGGCGGAGTACTGCGACCGTATCGGGCTGGTCTATCGCGGCAAGCTGATCGCCCACGGCACGCCAGACGACCTGAAGGAGCAGGCCGCTGACGAAGAACAGCCAGACCCGACTATGGAGCAGGCGTTTATTACCCTCATCCACGACTGGGACAAGGAGAATGCCCATGCGCAGTAGTGCTATATCCTGGCGCCGGGTGCGCGCGCTGTGTATTAAAGAGACGCGGCAGATCGTGCGCGATCCCAGCAGCTGGCTGATTGCGGTGGTGATCCCCCTGCTGCTGCTGTTTATCTTTGGCTACGGCATTAACCTCGACTCCAGCAAGCTGCGGGTCGGGATTTTGCTTGAGCAGCAGAGCGAAGAGGCGCTGGACTTTACCCACGCCATGACCGGCTCGCCCTATATCGACGCCACCGTCAGCGACAACCGGCAGGAGCTGATCCAGAAAATGCAGGCCGGGAAAATTCGCGGCCTGATCGTCATCCCGGTGGATTTCGCCGCCAACATGGCGCGGGCGAATACCAATGCACCGATCCAGGTGATTACCGACGGCAGCGAGCCGAATACCGCCAACTTCGTACAGGGCTACGCGGAGGGGATCTGGCAGCTCTGGCAGATGCAGCGCGCGGAAGACCGGGGCGAGACGTTTGAACCGCTTATCGACGTGCAGACGCGCTACTGGTTTAACCCCGCCGCCATCAGCCAGCATTTTATTATTCCGGGCGCGGTGACCATCATCATGACGGTGATCGGCGCAATCCTCACCTCGCTGGTGATCGCCCGCGAGTGGGAGCGCGGCACCATGGAGGCGCTGCTCTCCACCGAGGTGACCCGGGTCGAGCTGCTGCTGTGCAAGCTTATCCCCTACTACTTCCTCGGCATGCTGGCGATGCTGCTCTGCATGCTTGTGGCAGTCTTTATCCTCGGCGTGCCGTACCGCGGCTCGCTGGTGGTGCTGTTCTTTATCACCAGCCTGTTTTTACTCAGCACGCTGGGGATGGGGCTACTCATCTCCACCATCACCCGCAACCAGTTTAATGCCGCGCAGGTGGCGCTGAACGCCGCTTTCCTGCCGTCGATAATGCTCTCCGGGTTTATCTTCCAGATAGACAGCATGCCGGCGGTGATCCGCGCCGTGACCTACATCATTCCGGCGCGCTACTTCGTGAGCACGCTGCAGAGCCTGTTCCTGGCGGGGAATATTCCGGTGGTGCTGATCGTCAACACCCTGTTTCTGATGGCGTCGGCGGTGATGTTTATCGGGTTGACGTGGATGAAAACCAAACGGCGACTGGATTAAGGAGCGCACATGTTTCACCGTTTATGGACACTGATCCGCAAAGAGCTGCAATCCCTGCTGCGCGAGCCGCAAACCCGCGCCATTCTGGTGCTGCCGGTGCTGCTTCAGGTTTTACTGTTCCCGTTTGCCGCCACCCTTGAGGTGACCAACGCCACCATTGCCATTTACAACGAAGACAACGGCAAACACGCCGTCGAGCTGACGCAGCGTTTCGCCCGCGCGAAGGCCTTTACCCACATCCTGCTGCTGAAAAGCCCGCAGGAGATCCAGCCCACCATCGACACGCAAAAAGCGCTGCTGCTGGTACGCTTCCCGGCGGATTTCTCCCGCAACCTGGACACCTTCCAGACCGCGCCGATGCAGCTGATCCTCGACGGGCGCAACTCCAACAGCGCCCAGATAGCGGCGAACTATCTGCAGCAGGTGGTGAAGGATTACCAGCAGGAGCTGATGGACGGCAAACCGAAGCCCAACAACAGCGAGCTGGTGGTGCGCAACTGGTACAACCCGAATCTGGACTACAAGTGGTTTGTGGTCCCGTCGCTAATCGCCATGATCACCACCATCGGGATAATGATCGTCACCTCCCTGTCCGTCGCCCGCGAGCGCGAGCAGGGCACGCTGGATCAGCTGCTGGTCTCCCCGCTCGCCACCTGGCAGATTTTCGTCGGCAAAGCGGTGCCGGCGCTGATCGTCGCAACGTTCCAGGCCACCATCGTGCTGGGGGTGGGGATTTGGGCCTACGAGATCCCGTTCGCCGGTTCGCTGGCGCTGTTTTACTTCACGATGGTGATTTACGGGCTGTCGCTGGTGGGATTTGGACTGCTGATATCCGCGCTCTGCTCGACGCAGCAGCAGGCGTTTATCGGGGTATTCGTCTTTATGATGCCGGCGATTCTGCTCTCCGGGTACGTTTCGCCCGTCGAGAACATGCCGGTGTGGCTCCAGGATTTAACGTGGATAAACCCGATTCGACACTTTACGGATATCACCAAGCAGATCTATCTGAAGGATGCGAGTCTGGACATTGTCTGGGGAAGTTTGTGGCCGCTACTGGTCATAGCGGCCACGACGGGCTCAGTGGCCTATGCGATGTTTAGACGCAACATTGCGTAGCTTTTTCTCTTTGGTGAGCAACGAGACGACAGCTGGCCCTGCGAGGATTGCCAGACCCGCCAGGGCCAGCAGCAGGTTGTTTTGCAGCACGCGTGACAGCAGCCAAAGCACGATCATCGCGGCACCAAAGTACCAGGTGGTGGTGAGCTCTTCGAGCACATCACCCACCTCGCGCCAGCGCGCTTCATGGTGGCGCTGTAAGAACAGCATCGACAGCACGGTGACGCCATAGAGGACGCACAGTCCTAAGCCAACACGCACCAGCGTGCCGCTCATCCAGCCCATCACCAGTACGGCCACGACCAGTAAATGCAACATTATCTGCCAGCAACTCAAACCGGTTGCGACACGAACACGTTGTTGCCACTTCATGGCTTCTCTCCTGAAGGATTTTTCTCTGCTTAATCAGACTACCGCACTTTACGGAAAATTCCGTAACGCCGCATCTTTTTGTGACGCCGACTACACTTTATTTTCATCGGGATAGTCACCCAGGAAGGTGTTTATGAGCAAAAAAACGCAGCATTTCTCGCTTAAGGTGCTGACGATAAACATTCATAAGGGCTTCACAGCATTTAACCGCCGCTTCATTTTACCGGAGCTGCGCGACGCGGTACGCACCGTCAGCGCGGACATTGTCTGCCTGCAGGAGGTGATGGGCGCGCACGAGGTGCATCCCATGCATTTCGAAAACTGGCCCGATACGCCGCACTACGAATTTCTGGCCGACACCATGTGGAGCGATTACGCTTACGGCCGCAACGCGGTCTATCCGGAAGGCCATCACGGAAACGCCGTGCTGTCGCGTTTTCCTATCGAACATTACGAGAACCGGGACGTCTCCGTTGGAGAGAGCGAAAAGCGCGGGCTGCTTTACTGCCGCATCGCACCGCCGGATCTTGACGTACCCGTTCACGTAGGCTGCGTTCACCTTGGCCTGCGTGAAGCCCACCGTCAGGCGCAGCTACAGATGCTGGCTGACTGGACTAATGCGCTTCCCGAAGGCGACCCCGTGGTGGTGGCCGGTGATTTTAACGACTGGCGGCAGCGGGCCAACCATCCTCTGAAGGTGAATGCGGGGCTGGAGGAGATTTTCACCCGGGCACACGGTCGTCCCGCACGGACGTTTCCCGTGCGCTTTCCCCTGCTGCGCCTGGACCGCATCTACGTGAAAAATGCGCATGCCAGCAGCCCGACGGCGCTGGCGTTACTTAACTGGCGACATCTTTCCGACCATGCCCCGCTGAGCGCGGAGATCCACTTATGAAATGCACATGGCAGGAAGGTAACCGTATTACGCTGTTGGAAAACGGCGATAACTTTTATCCGGCAGTCTTCGAGGCGATTAGCCACGCGCAGCAGAAAGTCTACCTTGAAACGTTTATCTGGTTTGAAGACGACGTTGGCAGGCAGCTGCACAGCGCGCTGCTGCATGCCGCCCGGCGCGGAATAAAAATCGAGGCCCTGCTCGACGGGTATGGCTCGCCGGATCTCAGCGATGAATTTGTTAATGAACTCACCGCCGCTGGCGTGGTGTTCCGTTACTACGATCCTGGTCCTCGCCTGTTCGGCATGCGCACCAACCTGTTCCGCCGCATGCACCGCAAAATCGTTGTGGTGGACGAAACGGTGGCGTTCGTGGGCGGCATTAACTACTCCGCCGAGCATATGTCGGATTACGGCCCGGAGGCCAAGCAGGACTACGCGATCCGCATTGAGGGACCGGTGGTTCAGGACATCCAGCTGTTCGTGCTGGAAAACTTGCCCGGTAAAGAGGCCGCTCGCCGCTGGTGGCGACGCCGTCATCGCCCGGAAGAGAACCGCAAGCCCGGCGAAGCGCAGGCACTGTTTGTCTGGCGGGACAACGAGGAGCATCGGGACGATATTGAACGTCACTACCTGAAGATGCTGGCCAATGCGAAGCGCGAAGTGATTATCGCCAACGCCTATTTCTTCCCCGGCTACCGCATTCTGCACGCCATGCGCAACGCGGCCCGCCGCGGCGTCCGGGTGAAACTCATCGTGCAGGGCGAGCCGGATATGCCGATTGTGAAGGTCGGCGCGCGTCTGCTCTACCGCTATCTGGTTAAAAGCGGCGTGCAGATATATGAATACCGCCGCCGCCCGCTGCACGGCAAAGTGGCCGTGATGGATGACCACTGGGCAACCGTTGGCTCCAGTAATCTCGATCCGCTGAGCCTGTCGCTTAACCTGGAAGCGAACCTGATCATCCACGACCGCCAGTTTAATCAGACCCTGCGCGATAACCTTCAGGGACTTATCAATAAGGACTGCGTGCGGGTGGATGAATCCATGGTGCCGAAACGGAGCTGGTGGAACGTTGGCGTCGGCGTGGTGGTGTTCCACTTCCTGCGCCACTTCCCGGCGATGGTCGGCTGGCTGCCGGCGCATACGCCGAAGCTGGCGCAGGTGGATCCGCCGGTACAACCCGAAATGGAAACCCAGGACCGCGTTGAAGCGGAAGATGGAGGCAAACCCTGATGTCAAAATCTCATCCTCGCTGGCGGCTGGCGAAAAAAATCCTCACCTGGGTATTCTTTATCGCGGTCGCGGTACTGCTGGTGATCTACGCGCAGAAAGTGGACTGGGAAGAGGTGTGGAAGGTTATCCGCAACTATAACCGACTGGTGCTGCTCGGCGCCGTTGGGCTGGTGATCGTGAGCTACCTGATGTACGGCTGCTATGACCTGCTCGGCCGCGCCTACTGCGGACACAAGCTGGCTAAACGTCAGGTGATGCTGGTGTCGTTTATCTGCTACGCCTTTAACCTGACGCTGAGCACCTGGGTCGGGGGGATTGGCATGCGCTATCGCCTGTACTCGCGGCTTGGCCTGCCGGGTGGGACGATCACGCGCATTTTCTCATTAAGCATCACCACCAACTGGCTGGGCTATATTCTGCTCGGCGGGGTAATTTTCACCATCGGCGTGGTGCAGCTGCCCGCGCACTGGTATATCGACGAAGCCACGCTGCGCATTCTCGGCTTCGTGCTGCTGCTGATCATCGCCGTGTATTTGTGGGCCTGCGCCTTTGCCAGACGCCGCCATATGACCATTAAAGGGCAGAAACTGGTACTGCCGTCGTGGAAGTTCGCGGTACTGCAGATGGCGGTTTCCAGCGCCAACTGGATGGCGATGGGGGCGATCATCTGGCTGTTGATTGGCGAGGACGTGAACTACTTCTTCGTGCTGGGCGTGCTGCTGGTGAGCAGTATCGCCGGCGTTATCGTGCATATCCCGGCAGGGATTGGGGTGCTGGAGGCGGTATTTATTGCGTTGCTGGCCGGAGAGCATGTCTCACAGGGAACGATTATTGCCGCCCTGCTAGCCTACCGCATGCTCTATTACTTCCTGCCGCTGGCACTGGCCACGGTCTGTTATCTGGTGCTGGAGAGTCGGGCGAAAAAGCTGAGGGCGAAGAACGAGAGGATGTTAGCGAAGTGAATAAGTCGGGTGGCGGCTTCGCCTTACCCGACCTACGGTTCGCGTTTCGTAGGCCGGGTAAGGCGAAGCCGCCACCCGGCAAAACAACCCTAGCGACGGTTGCCAAAAATACGCAGCAGCATCAGGAACAGGTTGATAAAGTCCAGATAGAGCGTCAGCGCGCCCAGAATCGAGTATTTGCGCAGGTTGGAACTGTCGCGCACGTCGATATGCTCGCCGATGTTTTTCAGCTTCTGGGTGTCGTAGGCGGTCAAGCCAACAAAGACCACCACCCCGATGTAGGTCACGGCCCACATCAGCGCGTCGCTCTTCAGCCACAGGTTCACCAGCGACGCCAGCACAATCCCGATCAGCCCCATAAACAGCATGTTGCCTAAGCCACTCAGGTCACGTTTGGTGGTGTAACCGTACAGGCTCATCACGCCAAACATCCCCCCGGTCACCACAAACGTGCTGGCGATGGAGGAGTAGGTGTAGACGATGAAAATGCTGGAAAGCGTCAGGCCAGTCAGCGCCGAATAGAGCATAAACAGCGTGGTTGCCATGCCCGCGCTGAGCTTTTGCACCAGCCCGGAGAGCACAAACACCAGCGCCAGCTGCGCGATAATCAACCCAAAGAAGGTGATTTTGCTGGAGAAGATAAACATCATCAGTTCAGGCGTGTTCGCCGCATACCACGCGATAAACGCGGTAAGCAGCAGGCCAACCGTCATCCAGCCGTACACCTGAGCCATATACGTCTGCAGGCCGCTACGGGTCTGCTGTACTATTGAATCGGAACGCGGAAATCGGTCCATGATTCACTCCTGATTAAGATTAAGAAGACACACACGTTAAGAGTAACACATCCACGTAAACCGACTACCAACGGCTGGCGGCCTGTTTATCGCTGTCGCGAGATTCCACCCAGCGGTCCCCTTCCGGCGTGGCTTCGCGCTTCCAGAACGGCGCTTTTGTTTTGAGATAGTCCATGATGAACTCCCCGGCCTCAAACGCGCTGCCGCGGTGTGCGCTGGTCACGCCGACAAACACAATCTCTTCACCGGGCCACATCTCACCAATGCGGTGGATAACCGTGACGCGCCCAAGCGGCCAGCGGCCTCGCGCCTCTTCCACAATTGCCGCGAGCGATTTCTCCGTCATACCGGGATAGTGCTCCAGCGTCAGCGCTTTTACGCTGTCACCGAGGTTGTGGTTACGCACTTTGCCGGTGAAGGTGACGACCGCGCCGTCTTCATCGCGTTCCGCCAGCCGGCTGTATTCGGTCCCCACGTTAAAACGCTCGGGGCTCACCAGAATTCGGGTTTCCGCCATCTTAGCCCCCTGTCACCGGCGGGAAAAAGGCCACTTCATCCCCTTCGGCCAGCGGGTGGCTGAACTCCACCAGCGTCTGGTTAACGGCCGCCAGCAGCTTGCCCTCGTCCAGCGCCAGCGCCCAGCGGTCGCTTTGCGCGGCCAGATGCACGCGCAGGGCAGCGACGTTTTCAAAAGAGCCGTCCAGCATCAGGCTGTCGGTATTGACCAGCTCGCGGACCTGGGCGAAAAAGAGCACCTTAATCATGGCTGTCCACCTTAAAATCACCGGATTTGCCGCCGCTTTTCGCCAGCAGGCGAACCGGGCCAATCACCATATCTTTCTGCACTGCTTTGCACATGTCGTAGATGGTCAGCGCGGCAACGGAGGCCGCCGTCAGGGCTTCCATCTCCACGCCGGTTTTCCCGGTTAAGCGGCACAGGGACTCAATGCGCACGCGGCTGTGCTCCGGCTGCGCCTGCAGGTTCACCTCCACCTTGCTTAGCATCAGCGGATGGCAGAGCGGGATTAAGTCCCAGGTGCGCTTGGCGGCCTGAATACCCGCGATGCGCGCAGTGGCAAAGACGTCGCCCTTATGGTGGCTGCCGTCGATAATCATCGCCAGCGTTTCCGGCAGCATAGTTACGAACGCTTCCGCGCGCGCTTCGCGCACCGTTTCGACTTTGGCGGAAACATCCACCATATGCGCTTCACCGGCGGCGTTAATGTGGGTTAGTTGTGACATAGCTTATTTCTTTAAATGGGGATGGAAATTACAGGGCCGGGTACGGGCATCCAGCTGCGGGGCAATAATATTTTCCCACGCGGTGCGGCAGGCTTTAGTCGAGCCCGGTATGGCGAATATCAGGGTTTTGTTCGCCACGCCCGCTACGGCACGGGACTGAAGCGTAGAGGTGCCGATCTCTTCAAATGAGAGCATGCGAAACACTTCGCCGAAGCCTTCCACTTCGCGGTCGAACAGCGGGAGCAGCGCTTCGGGGGCCTGATCGCCTGCAGTAAAGCCGGTGCCGCCGGTAATCAGCACCACCTGGACGTCGTCACTCGCAATCCACTGCGAAACCTGCGCGCGAATGGCGTAACGGTTCTCTTTGACGATCGCTTTATCAACAATCTGGTGTCCGGCTTCGTGTGCCGCCTCGCGCAGCCAGTGGCCGGAGGTATCGTCTTCTTCACCACGGCGGTCGGAAACGGTAAGAATAGCAATGCGTGTCGGGATAAATTCTGCGCTTACCTGACTCATCTTCTGATTCCTTCTAAATCCTGATTACCCGCCGATGTAAGACAGGTTCTGAGTAATGCCGGTATTGCCCTGATGCAGGAAGTGGGTCTGTTTTTTATGCGCCAGTGCCCCGGAAATACGCGCTTCAAGCGCATCCTGCTGGGCATCGTCTGCCAGCAGATCGCGAAGGTCCACGCCGCCGTCGCCGAACAGGCAGAGATGGAGCTTGCCCACGGAAGAGACGCGCAGACGGTTACAGCTGGCGCAGAAGTCTTTCTCGTAGGGCATGATAAGCCCGATTTCGCCTTCGTAATCAGGGTGACAAAAGACCTGCGCCGGGCCGTCGCTGCGCTGGCGGATCTGATGGATCCAGCCGCGTCTCAGCAGCTCGTCGCGCAGCACCATGCCGGAGATGTGGTGACGGCGGAACAGCTCGCTGCCCTCTCCGGTTTCCATCAGCTCGATAAAACGCAGTTGAATACGGCGCGGTTTGATCCACGCCAGAAAGGTGTCCAGCTGATTATGGTTAACGTCGCGCATCAGCACCGTGTTGACTTTGACCTTTTCGAACCCGGCGGCAAACGCCGCGTCGATGCCGTCCATGACCTGGCGGAATTTGTCCTGCCCGGTAATGGCGTGAAACTGGCGTGCATCGAGGCTGTCCACGCTGACGTTGATAGCGGTTAAGCCAGCGTCGCGCCAGTTCGCCACGTCACGCGCCATGCGGTAACCGTTGGTGGTCACCGCAATCTGGCGGATACGTTCGTTTTCACGTACGGCGGCAATGATGTCGGGGAAATCACGACGCAGGGAGGGTTCGCCCCCGGTCAGACGGACTTTTTCCGTACCGAGCTCAGAGAACGCACGCGTGACGCGGCGCACTTCATCCACGGAGAGAAAGCCGTTATTGGTGACGCTGCCCGGCTTGTAGCCATCGGGCAGGCAGTAGGTGCAACGGAAGTTGCACACATCGGTAATCGACAGACGCAAGTAGTAAAACTTACGCGCGAAAGCATCAGTAAGTTGTGAAGCCATGTACACCTTTCCAGATACGGGAGGCACAGTCATTTCTTTCTGTACCCTGGTGGCAAATCCGCCACGGCCAGGGCGCCATATCATTCGACACAGGCGCCAGGGCTAGAGTGTATGTTTTCAACATTGAAAACGTGGTTTAAGCGATAGTAGCGCGGAAATTCTGGCGGCGCCATTATCACTTCACGCTATATAATTATCTATATAGCGAATCAATCGTGCATTTTCGCTACAGAATACTTAAAAACCGTATTTTCGCATTGATATACGTCATTTTGCGTCGGGTGAGGCATCGTCTTTTAGGGGTAGTTAGGTTACTGTTACGCGATTACAGGTGAAAAGGAATATGTATGCGCAGTCGCACTTTTGCGGATCTTGACCGAGTGGTCGCTCTTGGCGGAGGCCACGGCCTGGGCCGCGTTATGTCCTCGTTGTCGTCACTGGGCTCACGGCTGACAGGGATAGTAACAACCACCGACAACGGCGGCTCAACCGGACGCATTCGTCGTGCTGAAGGCGGCATCGCCTGGGGAGATATGCGCAACTGCCTGAATCAGTTAATTACCGAGCCGAGCGTCGCGTCGGCGATGTTTGAGTACCGTTTTGGCGGTAATGGCGAACTTTCCGGGCATAACCTTGGAAATTTAATGTTAAAGGCGCTTGATCACCTGAGCGTACGGCCTCTGGAAGCCATCAACTTAATCCGTAATCTGCTCAAAGTGGACGCATTCCTGATCCCGATGTCCGAACAACCGGTTGACTTGATGGCAATCGACGCCGAAGGGCATGAAGTTTATGGCGAGGTGAATATTGACCAGCTCATCCTGCCGCCAACTGAGTTAATGACCTATCCGAGCGTACCCGCCACGCGTGAAGCGGTGGAAGCTATCGGGGAAGCGGATTTAATTCTGATCGGCCCCGGCAGCTTTTACACCAGCCTGATGCCAATTCTGCTGGTGAAAGAGCTGGCGCAGGCGCTGCGTCGCACCCCTGCCCCGATGGTTTACATCGGTAACCTCGGCCGCGAGCTGAGCCCGGCCGCGGCAAGCCTGTCGCTGGCGGACAAACTCAATTTGATGGAGCACTACGTCGGGAAGAAGATCATTGACGGCGTAGTCGTGGGCCCAAAAGTGGATGTGTCAGGGATTGGCGATCGTCTGGTGGTGCAGGAGCCGCTGGAGGCCTCAGACATCAAGTATCGCCACGACCGTCACCTGCTGCGCGACGCGCTGGAGAAGGCGATTCAGGCGTTGGGTTAGGTTCGTTTTGTGCGGCCTGATGCCCTCACCCCGGCCCTCTCCCACAGGGAGAGGGAGAAAACAACGTTTACTCACGATGCCGCGATGAAAAGATCCCGCAGCTGATGAAGCTGGTCGCGGATCTGCGCCGCCTCTTCGAATTCCAGGTTCTGCGCGTGCTGCATCATCTGCCCTTCCAGCTCGTGGATTTTCTGCTGCAGCGCCTTCGGCGTCAGCACGACGGTATCTTCTTCTACCACTGAACGCGCCTTGCCGCGGCCTTTCGCTTTGGTCTTCGCAATGTTCTGACCCAGGGCCAGAATATCCACCACCTTCTTGTTCAGCCCCTGCGGCGTGATGCCGTGCTCTTCGTTATAGCGCTGCTGTTTCTCGCGGCGGCGTTCCGTTTCGCCAATCGCTTTCGCCATCGACGGGGTGATTTTGTCACCGTACAGAATCGCTTTCCCGTTGACGTTACGCGCGGCGCGGCCAATGGTCTGGATCAGCGAACGTTCAGAGCGCAGGAAGCCCTCTTTATCGGCGTCCAGAATCGCCACCAGCGAGACTTCCGGCATATCCAGACCTTCTCGCAACAGGTTAATCCCCACCAGCACGTCAAATTCGCCCAGACGCAGATCGCGGATGATCTCCATACGCTCCACGGTGTCGATATCCGAGTGCAGATAGCGCACCTTCTCACCGTGTTCTTCCAGATACTCGGTCAGGTCTTCCGCCATTCGTTTGGTGAGCGTGGTCACCAGCACGCGCTCGTTGATGGCGGAACGGGCCCGGATCTCAGAGAGCAGATCGTCCACCTGGGTCGCAACCGGGCGCACCTCGATAATCGGATCCAGCAGCCCGGTCGGACGGACCACCTGATCAATCACCTCATCGCCGGATTTCTCCAGCTCGTAGTTGCCCGGCGTGGCCGACACGTAGATGGTTTGCGGCGCCAGCGCCTCAAACTCTTCAAACTTCATCGGACGGTTATCGAGCGCTGACGGCAGGCGGAATCCGTACTCCACCAGCGTCTCTTTACGCGCGCGGTCACCGCGGTACATCCCGCCGATCTGCGGGATCGTGACGTGGGATTCGTCGATCACCAGCAAACCGTCTGCCGGAAGGTAGTCAAACAGCGTCGGCGGCGGCTCGCCCGGCCCGCGCCCAGAGAGGAAGCGCGAGTAGTTTTCGATACCCGAGCAATAGCCCAGCTCGTTCATCATCTCCAGATCAAACTGTGTGCGCTGGCTCAGGCGCTGCTCTTCCAGCAGCTTATTGTTCGCCAGAAGCACCTTACGGCGCTCTGCCAGCTCCACTTTGATCTCTTCCATCGCCTGCACGATACGCTCGCGTGGCGTCACGTAGTGTGTTTTAGGGTAGATGGTAAAACGCTGGATCACCGACTCAACGTGCCCGGTCAGCGGGTCGAACAGCGACAAACGCTCCACCTCTTCGTCAAACAACTCAACACGCAGCGCCATATCGTCCGATTCCGCAGGGAAGATGTCGATCACCTCACCGCGCACGCGGAACGTCCCGCGCTGGAACGCCTGGTCGTTACGGGTGTATTGCAGCTCGGCCAGGCGGCGCAAAATCGCGCGCTGATCGATGATCATCCCCTGCGTCAGGTGCAGCATCATCTTCAGGTAGAGATCCGGGTCGCCCAGGCCGTAAATCGCCGAAACCGACGCGACCACAACCACATCGCGACGCTCAAGCAGCGCCTTGGTCGCCGACAGTCGCATCTGTTCGATGTGTTCGTTCACCGAAGCATCCTTCTCGATGAAGGTGTCAGAGCTCGGCACATAGGCTTCCGGCTGGTAGTAATCGTAGTAGGAGACGAAATACTCCACCGCGTTTTCCGGGAAAAACTCTTTCATCTCGCCGTAAAGCTGTGCCGCGAGGGTTTTGTTGGGTGCAAGCACCATCGTGGGGCGCTGCAGGTCAGCGATCACGTTCGCGACAGTAAACGTTTTGCCCGAGCCGGTTACCCCCAGCAGCGTCTGGTGCGCCAGCCCGTCTTCCAGCCCCTCTTTAAGGCGACGGATCGCCTCAGGCTGATCGCCTGATGGGCGGAAAGCAGAATTCAGTTTGAACGGTTTACTCATGGGCGACGACCTGATGACGTTATAAGCGGCAGGTGAGTAATTTTACTCGTTGTTGCCAGGAATGCCAGTAAAAAACACTGGATGAAAAACCAGTGGCGTGTCAGGATATTTAGCGTAGCGGCTGAATCATTAGCGCGTTAGCGAACAAAATTTAGGCTCTGACGAGATAAAAAACCAGCCAGGCTGGGTTATCCCCAGAACTTTTTCTTTTTTAACATTTGTCAAGCCAGGTAATGATAGTTTTATGGCAACGAGTGACACTTTCATTACGGTAATTGCTTTTATCTAACCAATTAAATTATAAAGGATATTTTCTAAAGCCGCGTTTCGCGTCAATTTGGGCGAAAGCCGCGTCTTCTCTCGCTTATCGCGTGTTTTCTAACTCTAATGCACATGGTTATCCACAGGAATAGTGGATAACTGCTTCCAGCCCGTGCAGACCGCCGCTCAGCAAATTCCCGGATTTTCCCACGAGGCGGCAACAAAAAATTTTTATAGCTATTTTTTGACGATAAACAGTTGAGTCATTCATAACCAACCGGTGCGATCCTGCTCACATTTCCGCCATTTTTCGTCCTGCACCACCATTCAACACCGCCAGCACCGCCGATGTGCAATCCCCGTTCGTTTAGACGATTCACCGGTGGCTTATTCCTAAAAAAAGCCGTTTTTTTAATCGATTTACGCTTTCTGGCAGGGGTTTTGCAGAAGCATAAACGAGCGTCACCGACACATTTTTAAGGAGAGAAAGATGTTGAGTCTGCGTGCAGTGAATCAGTTTTACGGAAGCCAACATACGCTGTGGAACGTGGATTTAGATTTTCCGCAAGGGATGTGCACAGGCGTCGTTGGCCTGCCGGGGATGGGCAAAACCACCCTCATGAACTGCATTACCGGAAAAGTGCCCGTCGATAGCGGCACCATCATCTGGCATGAAGCGGGTGCACCGCCGCGTGATTTGCTCAGCCAGGCGTCAGAAGAGCGTTCAGGGCCGGGAATAGGCTATGTGCCGCAGGACAGGCGGATTTTTTCTCAGCTGACGATTGAGGATAATCTGCATATTGCCATGCGGGCGGTGGGGAAACCCGACCCGGCAGCGAAAAGCGACGTATACGATCTGTTCCCGGAACTCTACGCGCGACGTCAGACGCGAGGCAACACCCTTTCGCCGGAGGATCAGTATCAGCTCGCGCTGGCGAATGCGCTGGTCAACCGCCCGCGGATGCTGATTCTGGATGAACCCATGCACGGCGCGGGACACGGCTTTGCCCAGAAGCTGGCGCAGCTGCTGGTGCGCTTAAACCAGGAGTTAGGCATGACGGTGCTGTTAGCGGAGCAGCAGCTGTCGTTTATCCGCCGGGTGGCGGATCGGTTTTGCATGCTTTATCGCGGGCGTAACGTGGCGCACGGCCACGTTAGCGAACTGAACGATGAGCTTATTGCCCACTGGATGTCGCGGGAAGCAAGGCGCTGAGGTCGAGATAGCGCCCGGTTTCGGCATTTTCCGCGCCGTCAGCAAGCCAGGGAATTTCCCCAAGGCACGGCGCGGGCAGTACGCGCCTGAGCGTCGCCAGATACTCCTGATGTCGTTTCCCCGGCGCAACCACGTCGTTGGCTATCCAGCCCGCCAGACGCAGCCCGGCCTGCCGTACGGCCTGCGCGGTCAGCATAGCGTGATTGATGCAGCCCAGCTTAACGCCGACAACCAGAATGACCGGGAGCCGCTCGGCCTGCACCCAGTCAGCAAACGTCTGCGTGTCCGAAAGCGGCGTAAACCAGCCGCCCGCGCCTTCCACCAGCACCCAGTCGGCCTGGCTTTCGAGCGTCCGTAACCCGGCAGACAGCACGGCGAACTCAATCGGACGGCCTTCGTCGGCGCTGATAATGTGCGGCGAGGTCGGCTCGGCAAAGGTGTATGGATTGACCGCTGAATAGGCAAGCTTAAGGGTACTATTACGCTGGAGCGCCAGCGCATCGGTGTTGCGTAACCCTTCCGCCGTCATCTCGCTGCCGGAAGCAACAGGCTTATATCCGGCGGTGTTTTTCCCAAGCTTTCGCGCCGCCTGCAGAAGGGCCGCGCTGGCAACCGTCTTGCCCACTTCCGTATCCGTGCCGGTAACAAAATAACGTTCAGTCACGTTCGATAATCCCATGAAAAAGTTGATAAGAGAGCGGGAAAAAGCCCCGCTGCTGCGGCCAGGCCAGCTCCAGGCGCTGCAGCTGGCCCCGGGTCAGCGGTTTTTTCTCCCGCCCGGCGTGCAGGTGCGTAGCGCCGATGCCCTTCAGCGAACGCATGGCGCTGAACGCGTCGCTAAAATTGAGCGTGATGGTCTGCACCGTGCTGCGACAGCGCCAGCCTGCCAGCGCCTGCGTGACCTGCTCATGCGATAAGAAGCGGTTGGCATGCGGCTGCTCATCTACTGCCTGCCATGCCTGATTTAGTTCCGGCAGCGAGCTTTCCAGCAGGGTGGTAAAGGCCACCTTCCCGCCCGGGCGGGCGACGCGATAAAGCTCGCGTAAGGCCTGTTCCAGGCTGCTGCACCACTGCACCGCCAGATGGCTCCAGACCAGATCGAACTGCGCGTCCGCCAGCGGAATAGCCTCGATATCAGCCACAAGGTAGTGATGCGCAGCCTGCTGCTGGCGCGCCTCGTCCAGCATGGCGGGCGACAGGTCGATGGCCGTCACCTGGCTCCCCGCTTCACGCCAGTAGCGGCTGTTACTGCCGGGACCACAGCCGGCGTCCAGTACCTGCGGAAAGCGGTTCCCGCCAAGCGCGGCCAGGAGCCCCTGCGCGCTCTGGCGCTGCAGTTCATCGTGCTGAGAATAGCTCCGCGCGGCCCGGCCAAATGCCGCCGCAACGGCCTGTTTATTCACCGGCGTCATGGAGCGCCTCCAGCAGCGTCTGGATATCCCGAACTTCATGCGCCGCCGTCAGGGTTAAACGCAGCCGTGCGGTACCCGGCGGGACCGTTGGCGGGCGGATGGCGGTCACCCACATGCCGCGCTCGCGCAGCGCCTGTGCCAGCGCCAGCGCGCGGCCGTTTTCACCAACTATCACCGGCCGGATGGCGCTCTGCGACTCTGGACTGAGGAAGGGCAGAGCCGCCAGTCCCTGGCGGAAGCGGGAGATATGCTCTGCCAGCCGCTGGCGACGTTCATCCCCTTCTGCGCTGCGGATCACCGCCAGCGACGCAGACAGCGCCACGGCCTGTGCCGGGGGCATGCTGGTGCTGTAGATCAAATGCCGGGCAAACTGCAGCAGATAGTCAGCGACGGACTCGTTGCACAGTACGGCGGCGCCGCTGGCGCCAAAGCCCTTGCCGAAGGTGACAATCAGCAGCTCGGGCTTCACGTTTTGCTGGTATGCGCTGCCGCGACCTCCATCGCCCATCACGCCAATCCCGTGGGCATCGTCCACCAGCAGCCAGGCGTTTTGCCGCTTTGCGGCCTCGTGCAGCGCAGCAAGCGGCGCGCTGTCGCCGTCCATGCTGAACACCCCTTCGGTGACCGCCAGCTGTTGCCCGTCGCAGGGTTTATCAAGCAGCGCAGCAAGCTGTGACGCATCGTTATGGGCAAAGCGGCGCAGCTGCGCCGGGCTTAAATTTGCCGCCTCAAGCAGCGAGGCGTGACTTAAGCGGTCGGCGACAATGCGGTCCTCTTTCCCCATCAGGGCCGCGATGACCGCCTGATTGGCGGCAAAGCCCGAGATAAAGAGCAGCGCACGCGAATAGCCAAGCCAGTCGGCCAGCTCTTCCTCCAGCGCCTGATGCGCCGTGGTGTAGCCGCTGACGTGTCCCGAGCCGCCGCTGCCCACGCCAAACCGCTCCGCGCCCTGCTGCCAGGCGCGGACGATGGCCGGATGCTGGCTCAGTCCGAGATAGTCATTGCTTGAGAAATTACAAAACTGCCGCCCCTCGCGGGTCAGAAAACGGCCCGCGCCGTTTTCCACCACACTGCGTATGCGAAACGCCTCTGCCGCCCGGCGTTCTTCCAGCGCGGCATTAATTCGTGCCTGCCAGGTCATACGGCTGCCGCGTTGTAGAACTGGTCGGTGTCGGCGTTGAAAATCTGCTGCTCCAGCTGCTGCTGTTGCTCGTTATCGCCCGTCAGCACCTCGGTCTGGTGCGGGTTCAGCCCCAGCTTACGGAACAGCTGAACATCTTTGTCCTCTTCCGGGTTCGGCGTGGTCAGCAGCTTGCAGCCGTAGAAGATGGAGTTGGCCCCGGCCATAAAGCACATCGCCTGGGTTTGCTCGTTCATCTGCTCGCGGCCCGCAGAAAGGCGGACGTAAGAGGTTGGCATCATGATGCGCGCCACCGCGATGGTGCGAATAAAATCAAACGCATCCACGTCGTCATTATCCGCCAGCGGCGTGCCTTTGACCTTCACCAGCATGTTGATCGGCACGCTTTCCGGCGGGGTGGGCAGGTTCGCCAGCTGCAGCAGCAGGCCCGCGCGGTCTTTCACCGTTTCGCCTAAGCCGACAATACCGCCGGAGCAGACCTTGATCCCCGCTCCACGCACTTTGTCCAGCGTGTCCAGGCGCTCCTGGTAGGTGCGCGTGGTGATGATATTGCCGTAAAACTCCGGGGAGGTATCGAGGTTGTGGTTGTAGTAATCGAGCCCCGCCGCCGAGAGGCGCTGCGCCTGCTCCTCGTTCAGCGTGCCAAGCGTCATACAGGCTTCGAGGCCCATCTCCTTCACGCCCTTCACCATCTGCTCCAGATACGGCATGTCGCGGTCGTGCGGGTTCTTCCACGCCGCGCCCATGCAGAAGCGGGTCGAGCCAGCGTTTTTCGCCTTGCGCGCCGAGTCGAGCACCTGCTCCACTTCCATCAGCCGTTCGGACTCCAGGCCGGTTTTGTAGCGCGCGCTCTGCGGGCAATATTTGCAGTCTTCAGGACAGGCGCCGGTCTTGATCGACAGCAGCGTGCTGACCTGAACATGGCGCGGATCGAAGTGCTGACGATGCACCTGTTGGGCTTCAAACATCAGCTCAAGGAAAGGTTTGTTGAATAATTCAGTAACTTGCGACATCGTCCAGCGTGCGTGGTGAGCCATCGGGCTTCTCCAAAGGGTTTTGTTAATTTTCGGTTCGGTTTATACTCGTAAACCTAAAACTTTTCAAAATGGTTTACAAGTCGATTATGACCCAGGACGATCTCGCCTTCGACAAGCAGCATATCTGGCACCCTTACACCTCCACCACCTGCCCCCTCCCCGTCTATCCGGTGGCCTCGGCCCACGGCTGCGAGCTGCACCTTGCCAGCGGCGAGCGGCTGGTTGACGGAATGTCCTCCTGGTGGGCGGCCATTCACGGCTACAACCACCCGCGCCTGAACGCGGCGATGAAAGCCCAGATTGACCAGATGGCGCACGTGATGTTTGGCGGGATTACCCATCAGCCGGCGGTGGATTTATGCCGTCGCCTGGTGGCGATGACGCCTGAATCGCTGGAGTGCGTCTTCCTGGCCGATTCCGGCTCGGTAGCGGTGGAAGTGGCGATGAAAATGGCGCTGCAGTACTGGCATGCGAAGGGCGAAGCGCGCCAGCGGTTCCTTACCTTCCGCAACGGTTATCACGGGGATACCTTCGGGGCGATGTCGGTGTGCGATCCGGACAACTCCATGCACAGCCTGTGGAAGGGCTATCTGCCGGAAAACCTGTTTGCCCCGGCCCCGCAGAGCCGCTTCGACGGCGAGTGGAACGAGATGGACATGGTCGGTTTCGCGCGGCTGATGGCGGCGCATCGTCATGAGATTGCCGCCGTGATCCTGGAGCCAATTGTGCAGGGCGCAGGCGGGATGCGGATGTACCATCCGGAATGGCTGAGGCGCATTCGCAAGATGTGCGACCGCGAGGGCATTCTGCTGATTGCCGATGAGATCGCCACCGGCTTTGGCCGCACCGGCAAGCTGTTTGCCTGCGAGCATGCGGGCATTTCGCCGGATATTCTGTGTCTCGGCAAAGCGCTGACCGGCGGCACCATGACGCTCTCCGCCACGCTGACCACCCGCCAGGTTGCCGACACCATCAGCGACGGCGAGGCGGGCTGCTTTATGCACGGCCCGACGTTTATGGGCAACCCGCTGGCCTGCGCCGTGGCGAGTGAAAGCCTTGCGATTCTGGAGAGCGGCGAGTGGCAGACGCAGGTTGCGGCGATAGAAGTGCAGCTGAAATCGGAACTGAGCGCCGCCTCCGGTGCGAATTTCGTGGCGGACGTGCGCGTACTGGGCGCCATCGGGGTGATTGAAACCACCCATCCGGTGAATATGGCAGCGCTGCAGCGCTTCTTCGTGGACCAGGGCGTGTGGGTGCGGCCTTTCGGCAGGCTTATCTACCTGATGCCGCCGTATAGCATTACGCCAGAGCAGCTGCGTAAATTAACCGACGCGGTCGTAACAGCCGTTAACATTCCCGCGCATTTCACGATTTAACCCCATGCGTTACACTTCCTGAACGAGTGAATAACGAGGGTAAACCGTATGAAAATCATCAGTAAAGATCTGCGCGACGGTGAAACACTCCCTGAACGCCACGTTTTCAACGGCATGGGGTATCAGGGCGATAATATCTCCCCGCACCTGGCGTGGGACGAGGTTCCAGCCGGAACCAAAAGCTTTGTCGTGACCTGCTACGACCCGGACGCGCCGACCGGCTCCGGCTGGTGGCACTGGATCGTAGCGAACCTGCCCGCCGACACGCGCGTCCTGCCGCAGGGTTCCGGCTCTGATCTGGTTGCCCTGCCTGAGGGCGCGATTCAGACCCGCACCGATTTTGGTAAAGCGGGCTACGGCGGCGCGGCGCCGCCAAAAGGGGAAACCCACCGCTATATCTTCACGGTGCACGCGCTGGACGTGGAGAAGATTGAGGTTGATGAAGAGGCGAGCGGCGCGATGGTTGGGTTTAACGTGCATTTCCATTCGCTGGGCAGCGCGTCGATTACGGCGATGTATTCATAATCGAGCGAGTTAATGGCCCCTCACCCTAGCCCTCTCCCCATAGGGGAGAGGGAACTTGAACACCCTCTCCCCTATGGGGAGAGGGCCGGGGTGAGGGGAAACATCACAGTACGGAAGGCAATAACCCCACCAGACGCCCTTCTTCCAGCAGCACCATCGCCTTATCAATATCCGGCGCAAAGAAGCGATCATCATCGTAGTGCGTAACGTGCTCGCGCAGTTCCTGACGCGCCTGCTCCAGCAGCGGGCTGGATTTAAGCCCATCACGCAGATCGATACCCTGACACGCCGCCAGCCACTCCACCGCCAGCACGCCGCGGGTGTTGGAGGCCATTTCCCACAGACGACGCCCGGCAGCCGGCGCCATCGAAACGTGATCTTCCTGGTTTGCAGACGTCGGCAGGCTGTCCACGCTGTGCGGGTGCGACAGGGCTTTGTTCTCGCTTGCCAGCGCGGCTGCGGTCACCTGGGCAATCATAAATCCCGAGTTGACCCCACCATTACGCACCAGGAACGGCGGCAGCTGGGACATATGTTTATCCATCATCAGCGCAATGCGGCGCTCGGACAACGCGCCGACTTCGGCAATCGCCAGCGCGATGTTATCCGCCGCCATCGCCACCGGCTCAGCGTGGAAGTTGCCTCCGGAGACCACCTCCTTTTCCTGGGCGAACACCAGCGGGTTATCGGACACCGCGTTGGCCTCCACCAGCAGCACCTCTGCCGCCTGGCGCAGCTGCGTCAGGCACGCGCCCATCACCTGTGGCTGGCAGCGCAGGGAATACGGATCCTGAACCTTCTCGCAGTTATGGTGTGAATCGGCAATTTCGCTGGTGTCGGTAAGCACGTGGCGGTACATCGCGGCGGCATCAATCTGCCCGCGCTGACCGCGCACCTCGTGGATGCGGGCATCGAACGGGCGACGCGAGCCCAGCACGGCTTCGGTGGTCAGCGCACCGCACACTACCGCCGAGGCAAACAGATCTTCCGCTTCAAACAGGCCGCGCAGCGCGAAGGCCGTCGATGCCTGAGTGCCGTTCAGCAGTGCCAGCCCCTCTTTCGCCGCCAGCGTAATTGGCGTTAATCCGGCTTTTTTAAGTGCCTCCTTCGCAGGCAGCCACTCGCCCTGCCAGCGCGCTTTGCCTTCGCCCAGCAGCAGCAGCGACATGTGCGCCAGCGGCGCGAGGTCGCCGGATGCGCCTACGGAACCTTTGGCCGGGATCCACGGGTAGACCTCTGCATTCACCAGCGCCATCAGCGCCTGGATGACGCTCAGGCGAATGCCCGAGAAACCGCGCGCCAGGCTGTTGATTTTGAGCACCATCATCAGGCGGACAATCTCATCATCCAGCGGCTGACCCACGCCCGCCGCGTGCGACAGCACCAGCGAACGCTGTAAGTTTTCCAGATCGTGCGTGGCGATGCGGGTCTGCGCCAGCAGGCCAAAGCCGGTGTTAATCCCGTAGGCGGTGCGCCCCTCGGCCACGATGGCTTCAACGCAGGCGACGCTGTCATTAATGGCGGCGTGAGCGCTTTCATCCAGCGAAAGGGTGACCGGTTTACGCCAGACGTTACGCAGCTGTTTGAGCGTCAGCGAGCCGGGAGTGAGTGTTAAGGCGTTCATTCATGCTTTCCTTGTGTGGCAGGGATCATCGGCAGGTTCAGCCCCTGCTCTTTGGCACAGTCAATGGCAATCTCGTAACCCGCATCCGCGTGACGCATCACGCCGGTTGCCGGGTCGTTGTGCAGCACGCGAGCGATACGCGCAGCGGCTTCATCGGTACCGTCACAGACGATGACCATCCCGGAATGCTGGGAGAAGCCCATCCCCACGCCGCCGCCGTGGTGCAGCGAGACCCAGGTCGCGCCGCTGGCGGTGTTCAGAAGGGCGTTGAGCAGCGGCCAGTCGGAGACCGCATCCGAGCCGTCGCGCATGGCTTCGGTTTCGCGGTTCGGGCTGGCAACGGAGCCGGAGTCCAGGTGGTCGCGGCCAATGACGATCGGCGCGGAGACTTCACCGCTGCGCACCATTTCGTTGAAGGCGAGGCCCAGCTTTTGCCGCCACTCCAGCCCAACCCAGCAGATGCGCGCCGGCAGGCCCTGGAAGCTGATGCGCTCGCGGGCCATGTCCAGCCAGTGGTGCAGATGTTTGTCATCCGCAACGATCTCCTTCACTTTGGCATCAGTTTTGTAGATATCCTGCGGATCGCCGGACAGGGCAACCCAGCGGAACGGGCCGATGCCGCGGCAGAACAGCGGGCGAATATAGGCAGGCACGAAGCCGGGGAAGTCGAAAGCGTTATTCACGCCCATCTCTTTCGCCATCTGGCGGATGTTGTTGCCGTAGTCAAAGGTCGGAATCCCCATCTGGCTGAAGGCCAGCATGGCAGAAACGTGTTCGGCCATAGAGCGTTTCGCGGCAAGCACGGTGCCTTCCGGGTCGGTCTCCGCTTTTTGCTGGTATTCTTCCCACGCCCACCCTTTTGGCAGGTAGCCGTGCAGCGGATCGTGGGCGCTGGTCTGGTCGGTGACGAGATCCGGGCGCACGCCGCGGGCAACCAGCTCCGGCAGAATATCCGCCGCGTTGCCGCACAGGGCAATCGACACGGCTTTGCCTTCGGCGGTGTATTTTTTAATGCGCGCCAGCGCATCGTCCAGATCGGTTGCCTGTTCATCGACGTAGCGGGTGCGCAGACGGAAATCAATGCGGCTCTGCTGGCACTCAATGTTCAGCGAGCAGGCGCCGGCAAGCGTGGCGGCCAGCGGCTGTGCGCCGCCCATGCCGCCGAGACCCGCGGTCAATACCCAGCGGCCTTTGAGCGAGCCGTTATAGTGCTGGCGACCGGCCTCCACGAAGGTTTCGTAGGTTCCCTGAACAATCCCCTGGCTGCCGATGTAGATCCAGCTACCGGCGGTCATCTGGCCATACATCGCCAGCCCTTTCGCATCCAGCTCGTTGAAGTGTTCCCAGGTGGCCCAGTGCGGCACCAGGTTAGAGTTGGCGATCAGCACACGCGGCGCGTTTTTATGGGTTTTGAACACGCCAACCGGCTTGCCGGACTGCACCAGCAGGGTTTCGTCGTGTTCGAGTTCGGTCAGGGATTGTACAATGGCGTCATAGCATTCCCAGTTGCGCGCGGCGCGGCCTATGCCGCCGTAGACCACCAGCTCGTGGGGATTTTCCGCCACCTCGGGATCGAGGTTGTTCATCAACATGCGCAGCGGGGCTTCGGTGAGCCAGCTTTTGGCGGTAAGCGTGGTGCCGCGCGCGGCGCGGACGTCCTGCTGACGGTATTTACCTGACGACATTGTGTGCTCCTCATAAGGGACAGATGATGCATTTAGATATACTTGTATAGACAAGCACACACAAGGTCGTATTTAACAAAAAAGATACAATTTTGTTATATTGCGTTAGCGATCACGCTTATAAAACTTATGACATAAAGTGGCCCTGTAGCCGGTAACGGTTACCCGGGAATAGCAGCCGGGCATGCGACACGATGTGCGATGACGACCAGGTACGACGGCGGATCAGCAGGCACGGATCATGCTCTTTAATGCGCAGCCGTTCGCACTCCTGCGGCGTGGCGCGCACGGCCTCCACAATGTGCTCCCCTTCCGTCAGCGGAGCGACGAGCGAGAGATAGGCATGTGGCGTAGTTTGGGTGTAATCCTGATTGAGATAGTCCGGTATCCGCTCTGCGTTGACGCAGCGATCTTCAATCTGCACCGGAATGTCGTTTTCAAAATGCACCATCACGGAGTGGAAGATGCGGCTGCCCTCTTTGACGTTCAGCTCTGCGGCCTGCTCGACGCTGGCCTGGGTCTCTTCAAGCACCAGCACTTCGCACCGGTGATGATGATTACGCGCGGCAATTTCGTCCGCGATGCTGCGGATTTCAAACAGGGCTGATTGCCCTTTCGGTTCCGCCACAAACGTCCCCACTCCCTGCAGGCGCACCAGAAGCCCTTCGTCGGTCAGCTCTCTCAGCGCCCGGTTGACGGTCATCCGGCTAAAACCGAACTGGGCCACCAGCTCGGCCTCCGACGGAATGCGGTCGTGCGGGCGCCAGACGCCGGTTGCGATTTTTTCGCTGATCGCCTGCTTCACCTTTTCATAGAAAGGCGCGGGAGGGCTCGGCTGCGGCAGGGGCGAGCGTGAAAACATCATGACTCCTTAAATAGTGTTATGCCCACCAGTGAGCAATTTGCCAGGCCAGACGGGCGGCGAGCTTTGCGCCCTGTCCGTCCCGATCGTACTGCGGGTTAAACTCTACCAGATCGGCGGCCTGCAGCTTACCGCTGCGGCAGATTTGTTCGATAACCGGCAGCAGATCCAGCGCCGGGACTCCTAACGCGGCCGGGGCGGAAACGGCAGGCATTTCGCTTGCGGGCAGAACGTCCAGATCGATCGTCAGGTAGACGCGATCGGCCTGCGCCAGCACCTTTTCCAGCGCCGGTAGGGCCTCGCGCCTGAAATGGAGATCCTCTACCAGCCTGACGTTCAGGCGTTCGGCCTCATCCCACAGTGCCTGGGTGTTCGCCGCGCGGCTGACGCCAAAGCAGGCGTAGCGAAACTCGCTCCCGCGTTCATCGCAGTAGTTAGCCAACTGACGAAACGGCGTACCGGACGTCGCCCGGTCGGCCTTGCGCAGGTCAAGATGCGCATCCAGATTTATCACCGTCACACGCTCTCCAGGGAACGCATCCAGAATTCCCCGACCATGCGCCCAGGCGGTTTCGTGCCCGCCGCCAAACACCAGCGTGCGCATCCCGGACTGCTGGCAGGCCGTGACGGCATCGCTTAACGCCTGCTGTGCCGCTTCCAGCTCATCGCCCTCAACGTACACCGAGCCCATATCCGCCAGCCGTTCGTGCCCCTGATGGCTTGCCATATTTGCCAGCGCTTTGCGCAGGATATCAGGAGCCTGTACGGCGCCAGGCCTGCCCTGATTGCGTTTAACCCCTGCATCACATTCAAAGCCTATCAGCGCAATGCCGGATGAAAGCGGCGTAAACTGCGCCTGATGGTGTATCGTCTGGAAAATGCGCGTTGCATTGCTGGCCTCGGCGCTGTCGTCGCGCCCCTGCCAGACGGTTTCGGCTACGGGCCGCCATAACCTCATACTGCCTCCCCACGGAAAACGCGTTGATAAAGCGGCTTGCGCCCCGGCTCGTAGACCATCTCCACCGGGTGGCGAGCATCCCAGACGATAAAATCAGCGACAAACCCCGCCCGCAGCTGCCCGTGGGTAGCACCGCGCCCCAGCGCCTGCGCCGCATGCCGCGTGACGCCAGCCCAGGCCTCTTCCGGTGTGAGGCCAAACTGGACGCAGGCCATATTCATCGCCAGGTGCAGGCTGGCAAACGGGCTGGTGCCGGGGTTATAGTCGGTGGCGACGGCCATCGGGACCCCCTGTTTTCTGAGCCGTTCAACCGGCGGACGCTGGCGCTCCTGAAGAAAATAGAACGCGCCGGGAAGCAATACCGCAACCGTGCCGCTTTCCGCCATCGCCTGAACGCCTGCGTCATCGAGATATTCGATATGATCGGCCGACAGCCCGTTATATTGGCTCACCAGCGCCGCGCCGCCCTGATTCGACAGCTGTTCAACATGTCCCTTCACCGGGATTCCGAGCGCGGTCGCGGCCTGGAAGAGGCGCTCGGTTTGCGACGGGGTAAAGCCGACGTTTTCACAAAACACGTCTACTGCTTCATATAACTCTTTTTGCCACAGCGTGGGCAGGATCTGCTCACAGACCAGCGTGAGGTACGCATCCGGATCCTGCCGGTATTCCGCTGGTACGGCGTGTGCGGCCAGCAGCGTTGCGCTGATATCGATCGGATTATTGAGGCTCAGCTGGCGGGCAACCTGCAGCATCTTCTCTTCGGCCTCGGCGTTGAGTCCGTATCCCGATTTGATTTCAACGGTCGTCACACCTTCATTCATCAGACGCTGGAGCCGTTGCTGCGCCAGTGTCAGCAGGGTTTCCGGGGAACTGCCGCGCGTTGCCGTCACGGTGGCGTTAATCCCGCCCCCCTGGGCGCTGATGGTTTGATAAGAGACGCCGTTCAGACGCTGCTCCCACTCCGCCGCGCGGTCGCCGCCGAACACCAGGTGGGTATGGCAGTCAATCAGGCCTGGCGTGACCAGACGTCCCTCAAGATCGACGACGTGACGGTGTCCGGCAGGAATGTCAGATTCAGGGATCACGGCAAGGATAGTTTGACCGCGCACGACCAGGGCGTGCTGCTCTTTCAGGCCATAGGGCGCGGATGTGTCGGGAACCATTGTTGCCAGTCGCGCATTTCGCCATATTACGTCGTCAGGATGAAGCTGCATGGGCATTCCACTTGTCATGGGTTGTATAGACATTTATTTGCATACGTCGTCTGCTGTCAACCGCCTTGAGGGAAAATGTTATTTATTTGTGATGACTTTCCCGTCACCTCATGGCAAAAAATGCAACTTTTACCCTTTTTATCTTCCCGTTTCGCTCAACTTAGTATAAAAAAGCAGGCTATTTCGTCTATCCCGTAAAGACTTGCATACCCAGGAGCTTCACCTTGAACATTTCCAGGATTTCCCGTCTGGCGTTAGCGCTCGCCTTTGGCGTGACATTATCCGCATGCAGTTCAACACCACCGGATCAGCGACCTTCTGAGCAGGTAGCGCCCGGTACTGCTTCCCGCCCGATTTTGTCCGCAGATGAAGCGAAGAACTTCGACCGTGCCCACTACTTCTCGGCAATGGATCCTAACGCCGCGCCGTGGACACCGTCTTCAATTAACCTGCCCAAACAGCCTGACTTCGTGGTTGGCCCGGCGGGTGCGCAGGGCGTTACGCACACCTCCATTCAGGCTGCGGTTGACGCGGCCATTACTAAACACAGCGCGTCTCGCCAGTACATCGCGATCCTGCCGGGTGAATATGAAGGCACCGTGTATGTTCCGGCGGCCCCGGGCAGCATTACGATTTACGGTCTGGGCGAAAAAGCGATCGACGTAAAAATTGGCCTGGCGATTGATTCCGAAATTGACAACAACACCTGGCGTCACCTGGTGAACCCGGCCGGCAAATATATGCCGGGCAAACCGGCGTGGTATATGTTTGATAACTGCCAGAGCAAGCGTTCCGCCACCGTTGGCGTGATGTGCTCGGCGGTATTCTGGTCTCAAAATAACGGCCTGCAGCTGCAGAACCTGACCATCCAGAATACCCTGGGCGACAGCGTAGATGCCGGTAACCACCAGGCCGTTGCGCTGCGTAGCGATGGCGATAAGGTGCAGATTAACAACGTCAACATTCTGGGTCGTCAGAACACCTTCTTCGTGACCAACAGCGGCGTGCAGAACACCCTGCAGAATAACCGCCTGACCCGTACGCTGGTGACCAACAGCTACGTTGAAGGTGACGTGGATCTGGTGTCCGGTCGCGGCGCGGTAGTGTTTGATAACACTGATTTCCGCGTGGTGAATTCCCGTACCCAGCAGGAAGGCTACGTGTTTGCGCCAGCAACTCAGTCTAACCTGTTCTACGGCTTCCTGGCCGTGAACAGCCGCTTCAACGCGGCCGGTGACGGCGTGGCGCAGCTGGGCCGCTCTCTGGACGTGGACTCTGCCACTAACGGCCAGGTCGTTATCCGCGACAGCGTGATCAACGAAGGCTTTAACGTGGCGAAGCCGTGGGCTGATGGCGCTGTCTCCAAACGTCCGTTCTCCGGCAATACCGGTACGATGGATGATAAAGGGAACGTGCAGCGCAACCTGAACGACGCGAACTTCAACCGCATGTGGGAATACAACAACCGCGGTCTGGGCAGTAACGTGGTCGCTGAGCCGAAGCAGTAAGATAAGAGTAAAAGGGGGATGTTAATCCCCCTTTTTACTGCGACTGGATACGTCAGGCACCAAACTTAAGATACGCATCCAATAGTTGCATAATCGCAACCATGAGTTGCAGGAACAGAATTGCCCATTCCACACCGCTCATACGCCACTCCTTTGGTATAGAGCACTTCTCCTCTGATTTACCTTTCCGCTGCCTGTCACCAGAGGTGTGTTGGTTATGTTTTGACGTGCTCCGCAGTTTAGGCACTGTCGGCACCACCCGACAGCCAGGACTTGAAACGGATCCTGAATTGCGGAACTGCAACACATCAAACCAACGAACAGAATGATATCAGACCATTACTGTACATAAAAACAGTTAAATGGAGTTTAGGAATTTATAAAGAGAAAACAAATAAGTAACTGTTTATACTGAATATTAATATCCACCATCGTCTCATAATCTCTTTTTTTCGTTGATGATGAATTTACATCACCTTAAGCCAATATTATGATGGACGTGTTGGTTACGTTTTGATGTGCTCACCCGGCAACCACCGGGCATAAAAAACCTCGCATTCGCGAGGTTTTTTGTTTTTAGCGGCTTAGTGAGCGTTTACCACTACCCACATTGGCCCCTGGCCGACGGCGTACCGTCCTTTCTCTTCCAGCAGCCCCTGCTCGCCTTTGATTTCATACAGCGCGATGTGGTGGGATTTCTGCCCCGCCGCAATCAGGTATTTACCGCTGTGATCGATATTAAAGCCGCGCGGCTGGGTTTCCGTTGGCTGGAAACCTTCAATCGCCAGCACGCTGCCGTCTTCAGAGACGCTAAACACGGTAATCAGGCTGGAGGTACGGTCGCAGGCGTAAAGGTGGCGGCCATCCGGCGTGATGTGAATATCCGCCGCCCAGCGGGTATCGGAGAAGTCAGACGGCATCATATCCAGCGTCTGCACGCACTCAATCTGACCGTTTGGATCTTTCAGTTCCCATACGTCCACAGAGCTGTTCAGTTCATTGACGACGTAGGCATATTGCTGGTTCGGGTGGAAGACCATATGGCGAGGACCTGCGCCCTCAACGGTGGTGACCTCAGCCGGATTCTGCGCCACCAGGTGACCATCGTCGCTCAGGGTGAACAGGCAGATACGATCCTGCTTCAGCGCAGGCACCCACAGCGTGCGGTTGTCCGGAGAGATATTCGCCGAGTGACAGCCTTCCAGCCCTTCCACCACATCCACGGTATCCGTCGGAATACCCTCTTCAAGTCGCGTCACGCTGACGCAGCCCGCATTATAGGAGCCGCTGAAAACGAAGTTGCCTTTACGATCGGTCGAGATGTGGGTTGGGCTGCCCGGCAGTGGCGCTTCAGCGGTGTAGGTCAGCGCGCCGTCGTCAGGAGAGATACGGTAGGCCAGCACGCGAAACTCCGGGCGCACACCCACGTACAAGAAACGTTTATCCGGGCTGATGACCATCGGTTGCACCTGGCCCGGCACATCAACAACCTGAACCAGCGTGAGCGAACCTTCTGCATTCAAGCGCCAGACGTGGATCTGCTGACTTTCAGGACTGGCGGTATAAACGGTTTGTTTCATGAATACTCCTTTCCTCACTGCACGTGAAAGTGATTATTTTTAACGGTGAATGCTGAATTTTAGCCAGGAATTATGCAGCGATTTACTCTCGGTGTAACATCCCCTGAGACCTAAAATTCAACATTAACCCGGAAGAACAAATGACCTCGCGTGTGATTGCACTGGATTTAGACGGAACATTACTTACCCCTCAGAAAACCCTGCTCCCCTCCTCCCTTGAAGCGCTTAAACGCGCGCAGGAAGTGGGATATCAACTCCTTATCGTAACGGGTCGACATCACGTTGCCATTCACCCTTTTTATCAGGCACTGGCGCTAGATACACCTGCAATTTGTTGTAATGGCACTTATTTGAGTGTGTGACGCTTATTACAACATCTTTACCCATCTAGGGCAATACGCCAGTATCCAACGCTGTTCCAGTACTCAACAAGACTCTTCACCTTGTTTCGTCGTAGCCGCAAAGCGGTGTACTATCGGAAAAACTACATACCAAAATCAGGTGAATCTCTACATGGACTATCAGGTAATCGCCCTTGATCTGGACGGCACTTTATTGACGCCAGAAAAAACTATTTTACCAGCCTCACTATCTGCCCTACAGAATGCCCGTAAATCAGGGGCAAAGGTTGTCATAGTTACCGGACGGCACTTTGTAGCCATCCATCCTTTTTATCAGGCATTAGAACTTAATACACCAGCTATATGTTGTAATGGTGCTTTATTGTACGATTACATCGAAAAAAGAGTTATTTCCTCAGACCCATTACAACCAGAACAAGCTACACAATTAGTAAACTT
Source organism: Enterobacter sp. MG-EB028 (assembly GCF_056673305.1). Taxonomy (NCBI): domain Bacteria; kingdom Pseudomonadati; phylum Pseudomonadota; class Gammaproteobacteria; order Enterobacterales; family Enterobacteriaceae; genus Enterobacter; species Enterobacter sp. MG-EB028. The sequence goes on along the minus strand of NZ_CP195079.1, from coordinate 1,483,656 downwards.
ACTTGATAGTTACAATGTTCATAGCCTGATGTATGCCGATAATGCCATGTTCTACCAAGAACCAACGGGGCATATTATCCGTACAGAAAATTGGGCTAAATCTCTTCCTGAGTCACAACGTCCAATCTTCAAACAAGTACCCTCTCTGAGTGAAGCCTCGCAAAATGTTGATGCTATCTGGAAATTCGCCCTTACTGATTCTGATACTGAAAAACTACATAACTTTGGTCAGATCGTAGAGCGTGAGCTTGGCCTTGCCTGTGAATGGTCTTGGCACGATCAAGTAGACATAGCACAAGCCGGAAACAGTAAGGGTAAACGCTTGGCACAATGGGTAGAATCGCAAGGCTTATCTATGAGCCAGGTTATGGCCTTTGGTGATAATTTCAACGATCTAAGTATGCTGGAGACTGCTGGCCTGGGTGTTGCTATGGGTAACGCTGTTGATGAAGTGAAAGCGTGTGCTGATTTAGTAATAGGTAACAATACGGAAACTGGAATTGCTGATGTAGTAAATCAGTACTTCGAAAACGTTAGTGAAGAAATCGTATAGTCTTAGATAATTATCAATGATTACGAAAGGATAAAATCATGACAGAAGAACAATTTGAACGTGAGTATCCAAAAGAAAAGTATCTGTATGTACGAAAGTGTAGAAGAGTAAAAGGTTCGATGGGACAAACTGAAATTGAGGAATATGATATCATCCTTAAAGAAACAGGTGAGACTGTCCTAAAAGCTACTCGTACTGAACACACGAACTTAAGAGGATTAGATACTACTATCACATGGGATTGGTGAAAACAAAAGCCCGTTTAATCAAACGGGCTTTTATAATGTCACTTAGGCTCAAAAACATCAAATATTGACATCTCTTCTATCTTCATCCTCTCAATTAAAGTGTTCAAATCTTCTTTGAGCTGAATTATTTCTGAACAGAGCATCAGACTTTTATCGACAAAATCGTTATTTGACATATCCCATGTCAAACTGTCATATGCCTTACTATCGTCACCATCAACTACATATAGATTCCAATAGGATACTATAACGATAACGTATGTAAGTAACTCAAATTCTTTGGAGGTTATAGATGATAGTATTTTTTTATAGTTATCAAGATCTGGTTCAATATTTTTCCTGACTAACCATGAAAGAGTTTTTACATATTTCAAATCAGCACTAAGCAAATTCAATGATTCGCTACCTTTACCCATAATAACATTATATGATCTTAATGAGTTACATAATTCACGAGCTAATTTGAAATCAGTTGATTTTCTGGACTTAATATTATTCAGAAATGTTTGTGTAATTTTAACATATACTGTGGGAACATAAATTCTTTTAATATCGGGTATAATATTAGTCATGATGCTAACACATTTATCTATTACTTTATCTTTAGTAGCATCCCGTTTCCATTTTCTCGCAAACACCAAACCTAAAATCGCAGCAAGTGCCATAATAGCATTTGCTAACGCACTAATAGAGTCAGACAACTTATCAGTTTTAATAAAACAAAGTACAGATAAAATACCAAAGAAAAATGATAGAATAGAAATCAAATTAACTCTTAGGAATTTTACTACAATATCAACTATTTTATTGAAATTCATTGTGATAACCATCATCAGCATCGCCTACAAAAGATTACCAGCATCACTCATCGGATATCAAGAAATATATCATTAGAATGCCCACAAAGGGCTTTCTAGCTGCCACCAACCATGATTAGAAGTACTTGTAGTAGCTGCCCCAAAGGTACTTGAATTACTACGATACCAAAGGCATCAAGTACTGGTACTATGATCCAGTTATAGAGAATGATTAAGGTGATCACAAAGCCAAGAGCATTACGCCAATGGAATGATACCTTTTCAATCTCTTCTTTGTTAGTTTCTATCTGCCCTTCGGCATTTGTTTTTTCTACATCTGATTGAATAGTTTTTCTCTTAATGAAAAAATCCATACCCTTTGATAGTAGTTCTAGTATTACACCAATCATAATTAGTCCTTATTGTATTTGGCAAACACAAGAAACTACGCGATGACCTTTAAAGATGTGGTTGTAAGATAATACTACCTTTACTTCTACTTGTTCTTTTAATAGTTCAATCATCAATACATCATCTTCATTTACTTTAGGTGTTGTATGATGATGAAAACTATATACGACTAAATCGCCTTTTGTTTTATCTACTTTCTTTTTTATGAGCTTACTACCAGATAGTGCTTTATCATATGGTAAGGTAACACTTACAGGTTGTATTGTCTGAAAAGAAAAATCTGTTAGTACAGAATGATCATAACATGGGAAATTTTCTAAGTTATCCATCTTACTTCCTCCAACGGTAATCAAACGTACCGCGTAATGTTCTTAATTGTTCTATTACTTGCTTCTCGGTTTCATCATAGAAATCAAACAATGGTTTTCTACCAACGGAACCATAATAACCAATCACCCTTTGTTCACGTGCCAGTTTAGGATTACGTTTAGAGGATTTCTTGGTAGTGTCGATTAAGTACGTGTTACCGTTCCTACTCTTCACCTTTTTGTATTTATCACTCTTGGTTCTCGAACGTAGTTGTGTAATGTTACCTTGCTTAGTTAACTTAGCATTCTGATACGGTATGATCTTCCCTTCACTAACATTCTTATATGCTGGATCAAGAACGTACTTTAGATATGATGCTTGATTAGGTAGTAGGATGATCTGGTTAACTGACTTGAACTCACTTATCTTTCTAAAGTTAAAGTACATACTCTTTCCAGTAAACGCGACACCACCACCCGCTACATCATTATCAATTTTTCTTTGAATGTGCTGTGTAACTATACGCATACGGCTACTTAATTCTTTTTTAAATTCTTGTCCTATCTTTGGGCTATTCTTGTTTATGAATCGCTTCATATCATTAGGACTATTGCCACCCTTCCATGCCATATTACCTATTCCCTAACGTCGCTACTAAATCTTGTAGTACATTGAATAAATCACGTCTATTCTTTGGTAAACGTGCTTTACATAGAATTGCCTTGTTTAGATTGTCTGGATGTAAACCAAAGTATGAGATCAACGCCGTTTCAATAATGCTTGCTTCTGCGTCTGATTTAACACAATACAAAATCTTCTTTGTATAATCCATGCCAGCATCAATCATATCATTCACTGTCTTACTACTACCTGTGTAGTTTTTCCAGTTAGATTCTACAGAAGTAACTTTTAGTTTATCTATGCTTTTTACTTTTTGATAAATCATTTTCTTTCCATAATAGAATTCACCTGTTTCTGGAAACTCTATGATGTAAACAAAAGATGTATAGTTGCCGTCTGTTACGTCTGAAATATCCCATTGGTCCTTATCGAACATTTCCCAATTCTTATTAATGCGTCCTGCCATTAGTAAATACCTTTTTAAAATTAACTAAAGGTATTTATGAAGATGGATTTAAAAATACGATTAATAGAATATGAGGGTTCACGAGCATATCAAACACGTATGGGATACTTTCGCAATGACAAGTACTACCCTTATAAAGATACAGAAGGATTCTTAACTGTAGGATTCGGGCATAAAGTACTACCAAATGAAAACTTCACTAACGGTATTACTGAGATTGAAGCACTTCGACTACTTGATAAAGATATAGCCATAGCAACAAGCCAGCTAAGTAAACTGAACCTAACCATTCCTAAAGATTGGCAAGACTTCATGATCATCATGATTTTTCAACTTGGCCTATCTGGAACGATGAAGTTTAAAAAGATGATTCAAGCACTACGTGATGCCAACTACACGGAAGCAATCAAACAAGCAAAAGATAGTTTATGGTATCGTCAGACACCAAATAGAGTTAATGCGATGATCGCACAACTAACTAATAAGTAAAAAAAGGGATAGTATCAATTACGGTACTATCCCTTTTTAATTACTGCTTTGATTGTTCAAGAATAGTAATAATCCTTTCAAGTTTGATATCCAATTCGTGAATTTGAATTTCAAGGTTTCGCAAGGTTTCTTTCATCTTGTCTTGTTCGTCGCTTAGACGTGTAATGTTACTATCTTGTACCGCAATGGTAGTTTCAAGGTAGGATACACGACTTAATAAATCAGTAGTATCCTTTGTATTGTCACGGAAGATAGAATATAAAACGCCCAACCCACTAATAACCAGAGCAAGAAGTGTCCCAATATCCATTAAGAATTTCCCTATATTATATATTTTGGTAATAGTATTTATTACGCATTATATAAAGGTTGATCCCCCGCTCGATATATAAACGCATTCAATAACGAAGGTACATTAAGTGAAGCTAAACCAGAACGCGATGTAGTACACATAACATAGATATAATTCCACTTGCCACGACCAACAGCAGGTACATAGATACCATTGATTGGGAAAGTATATGGTGTGTTATGTCCATTGTTACCAGCATCAACGAAAGCTAAGTTTGTTAAACCAATGCCATCACCACCCATACGAATATAGAAGTACTGACGCTCAAATGAAGTAAGTGTGATAGTCATATTACTATCAAGGATACGATCGAAATCTTCACCACGTATACGCAACGCTACATAGTGTTGGTAAGCTACTGGATCATTAGCGGCCTGACCACCTGATACAGTATGTGAACCGAAAATAAACGGCACTGATGCTATACCTGTAGACTGAGGACGGCAAATGTCACCTACGATACGTGCGGCACTCAAAGTACCAAGAATGTTACAGTTTTCATTGATAGTAACGTTGTTGAGTACTCCGCTGTTCGCAAAAATAGTACCGCGAATAGTAGCGTTACCAAAGTTGGCTGTACCGTTCTTGTTAATCATCCAACCGTTCGTACCATCCCAATTACTGGATTGTATCTGTTGGCTAATCTTCGCTGAGTCGATCACGCCGTCCATTATATGAGCACTACGGATTGCGGCATTGGCAATCTTCGTGTTGTCGATTGCGGCATCCTGAATTTTCGCTCGTGAAACGGAAAGGTTATTGATCATAGCCTCATTGATACTCGCTGATGCTATCACCGCTGAGTTGATATACGTCTTACCACCCTGAACCACAAACGGATAAACCCTGTCTGATTGTTTGGCACTGTCAGTACTGATGATGCTAAAGCGATCCGCCATTACGGTAAACACCGAGGTTTTGCCATCATTGGCTAATGCCATTCCTGATACGTTACCATTGTTAGTTGCCTGAATCTGCCAGCGTGACCCAAGTTCATCTACGATCTGTTTCTCAACAATGCCAGTAGCCGTATCACTGTTAAGTAGGCCATCAATCACATCTTCGTTCAATTTGCTGTATGGAACCTTCGTGTTCTGGTTAAAACCGATAGTAGGCGACCATACCAATTCATCCTGTCCGAACACGTCATAGGCTGCTACACGTGCGAACCATGAACCATCTTCAATACCAAACGATGCTGAATAGCGGTTAGCACTGCTGAAGTACTTCGACCCTGAGCTAAAACCCTCATCAAGTGCGATCTGTAGAACTATACCCGCATAATCCGGTACGTTTGATTCTGTCCAGTCAATGAACACAGAATCATAACCACTCTTCAAATTTACACCTAACAACTGTGGGTGTTGTGGGTTACTAACTTCAATCTGAACTTCTTCACTATAGATACCAGTACCCCAACCATGAGCGATAATCCCAAACACACGGTAACGGCTAAGGCCATCACTGGTATTCATTGAACATGAGTACGTCCAGTTGCTTGTAGTGGTGTAGTACGATGTGATGTAGTTCCTGTATCGGTCATACACACGGATTTCATAATGTTTGAAGAAATCAGCAAATGTTTTCCCATTTACGGCTATGTTAGCCTGATCATCCCAACGTAAAATAAAATCTTGAGCATAAGTCTGGTTTAAACCTACATCATCATTCACCATATCAAGGTTAGTAATCTTCGGTAATGCGAATATAACTTGTGGTGTTTGATTATAGATAGCTACTAATTCCGATGAATAACCTAATGTGTTATACGCCTCAATAGCAAAATCGTACTGTACACCATATAGAAGATTTAATATCTCAAAACTTGTAGAGTACTGCCCTACGTTACCAATGCTGATCCAAACACTGGAATCACTGCGTTTATAACGAATCTTATAACCACGTACAGTTGTATCCTGACTAAGATCCCATGTTAATAGAACGGTGTTACCTGATGCCGTTGCCCCTAAACGTTGAGCCTGTAGGTTACTTGGCGGTTCTACGTATGCTGGGTTAGGTAGATTGGTCAATCCATCTTGTGGGAATTGTCCCGGATCTTTTCCTTGATATATACCATCATCATATGAAATCGCGGTGATCTGGATAATGCCTGCTTTATCTACGGTCATTGGTACAGTACGTTGAATACATCTGTACTTTTTATTACTAAATCCAGCTTCTTTAAAATCAATTGTAAACACATCATATACTTTCATATCTGTTACATAGGTATTGAAAGTAATCGTGTTCGTAATGTACTTAGATTTTAGCAATTCAATGTTACTAAGAATAGCAAGCTGATTTTTATCCTGTACCCAAAGATAGTTTAAATCCTTCTTGATAATATAACCATCTTTAGCAATGGATGCGTTACTAATGGCATCACTTGGATAACGGATAATATCTTGTGAATAGTCATTACCTGGGTTTGTATAGGTACTGTCCATTGTATTAAAATAGTCAGACTTAGAACCCGTTGTGATATTCACACTGCCAATAATATTTGTTTCATCAAAATGTACACTTGGAATATCTGGAGCATCAACGGTTAGATAGTACTTACCGTTTGATTCATAAAGTACACCACCAAATGTTTGTAGAATATTTTCAATGTTTTCCTTAAAGGATTTATCATATTGAATATTACCATTGGAATAGAAATGATTCTGAGCACAATAGTTTGCCATATTACGGAAACTGGTAATATCAATATCATTAGGATCAAGCCCAAAACCAAATTCTGTATTAGTGATAAAGTCATATAGTTGGCTTGGTGGGTTTGAACTTGGTTTACGTACATTATCAGTTAAGTCATAGATCATACGTCCACGCATTTCTACCGATAATGTATAGTTCTGGTTCGTTAGAATCCCATCAATCAATGAATCGTTGGTTTTCTTGATTACGGTACAGATCTGTACAAGACCATCACCACGCATGTTGTCAGTCCATTGACTACCGCCATATTGACGGGCAAGCGTCATAGAACCACCGTAGGACGGCTTACCGAAACGTACCTCAATCTGTAAGTATTTGCGGTACTTCTCAATCATCATTGAGGTAGGTACGATCCCTTCTGTGGTGATGTACGCACCATCCATGAGTACCGGAGCATTATCAAAATAGATCTGCTTGATTACGCCTTGTGATTGTTCCCCTGGTACTTGCCCGATTTCACCGATACTGATCGCGTGAACCGTACATAACTGGTTTGAAGTACCTTTATAGACGTTCTGCCATACGACGATAGAGCCTAACTTGTTATAGGCTACCTCTGTTGCGTTGCGGTTAGAACCACCGTATGAAATCGGTATGCCAGTACTTGGTGATGTTGATCGGGCATTGTTACTACCCGTACTCGGATACGTTACCCCCATTTGGCCTACATTCATCATCTGTGATGAACTAATGTAAGATAGTGCTGCTGTACCAATACCTATAGCTACTACTGCTGCTAAAGCTAAACCTGCTGCGTATGCTGCTGCTGCCGCTGATGCCCCTGCGATAATAGCTACGGCAACTGCTGCTACTGCCATAGTTATTCCCCTTTAAATCTGTATATTTTGTCTTTTTCATTTGGGATATATTGAGAAACGATATAGTTAGATTTATCTTCTGATAAAATTACTACTTTCCCACGCCAATAAACTGTACTGTGACCTGACGAAATGATGATATCCCCATCAAGTGGTTCAGTTACTAATTCGCCTTTTTCTTTACACAATAGATGTAGAGTAGAATAACTACAGTTTGCTTTTGCGTATTTTCTACCTGCTGTTGGTGTTGTGTATTTCTGGTAGATTTCATCACGGTAATTACTACCTGTGATCATATCAATTACTGTTAGCACCATGATATGACAATCATTAGTGCCGTACACTAAAGGTTCACCAACTAAACCACTTAGGTACTCTGTTATAAATCCGTTTTTCATTATTTCTTGCTACTCTTCCAGAATTGTTCTGAACTATTTAGTATTCCGATTAGGTCAAAGAACTTATCACCAGTGTGTAATGATTGGTGTACTGATGTACTGGATAACAGGCGTTGTGTTTGGTCTAACTTCTTCCACAATGAATTTAGATTTACTGTTGTTTCATTTGTGGTATTACCTGCTGTGTTGTTAAAGTCTGAACTAAAGTAATCAATGTAACCACTAAACATACGATAGGCATATAGAATACCCCCTGTAGCTGGGTTAACAATTCCCATCCAGATATTAACTTTGGCATCATTCCACAATCCACGTAACGCCATAGATAGATAATCCTGGCTTACATTACTTACTTTCAAAGAAGTACCGTTATTGTTGATTTGGTTCTTTTCTACATAGTTAGCAAATGATGAATCAAGGAAATCAGGTACAGACTTATAGTTAATCCCATTATAGTTTTGATCGGCAATGGCATCAGTTAGATATATGTTACTTCCTGTAGGTGGAAGTACATCTATTAGCTTTACCATAACACCACATTGATATAGTTCTTTTTCTGTTAGTACGGTTTTGTTATCGCCTCGTGTAAGGTTCCAGTACGCGACAAGATCCGCATTAGTTAGTACATTACTTGGAATAGACATAAATTAACCTCGAATGTTTTCGGTTGCATTTATTGTCACTTCCATAATGTTTGTACTTGGCATCTGATATGCTGCGTTCTGTGGTGTAAGAATAAATGAACCTTGAATATTGTCATATTTCATTACTTCCCCAAGTTGGATGTTTTTGATTAATCCAGGGAAGATAGTAATCACGTTGCCAGTGTTGGCTATGATTCGGTATAGTTTCTTGTGTCCGTTGAATTGAACTAACGTACCAACTTCAAGTGTATTAGCATTAACGGCAATGGATGTTGCCCCCGCTGCCCTTGCTGCTGTTGCCTGTACTTGTGATGTTTGAGTACCGTTGTATGTACTCCACCATCCAAGAGGCATAGAGAACGGTTTGCCCTGACCATATAAAGCGTAGAAGTTAGCGAGTTCAGCACGGTTCATCTTGTTCAAGGTAACTTTGAAACTAAGGGTAAAGTACTGCGAACCAACAACACGTGTAATAGTTTCACCTGTCCATGTCTGGTTTTGGTATTGGGGTATATTGTCCGTTAACATGAACTCATTAATAAGAGTGTTATTTAACATATTATTATTCCTTTAATAGTTAGCCCACAATCCATGTGGGCTATATGATATTTATACGTTATTCTTCTGAGATTTACGTGTTGCCTGAACAATAGTATCAGCGTGTTTATCACACATCTTTTGGAAATCTGAATCTGAGATTTGACCATTACTATTAATAATTAACGGTGCGTCAATCTTAATATCACCTGATTTACTACCATCCTGATTACTCAAGTATTTTGTTAAATCCTGGTTTAGTGATTTACCTACTACACGTTCACCTTTTTCAAGATTGTATGTACCAGTACTTGGTAGTGAATCCCAACCATCATGGGCTTGCCCCTGGATAGCTGTACCTTTGATAGTACGGACAATGGACGCACCCTGAGCTGCTACCTGTAGACCTGCTGCGATCCCCATAGGCCACCCAAGTTTGATAGCTTCGGATATGCCCTGCTGGATGTTGATCACTGCCTGAGCAATTGCAATACCTTTACTTACGGCAAAAGCTGCCTTAGCCGCTGCTGATGATTCACCGAAAACCCCAGCCATGATAGTTCCTACATCACCTGCCCCCGCTTGCCACATACCTAAAGTACTGGTTAGTGCGTCTGCGGTTAATCGACCACGTTTCATATCGGCGTTGGCCTGAATCGCTGTTAGCTGATCCTGGTACTCCTGGAAGCCAATTACTTTGGCATCGTATAGAGCTTTAGCCCCATCCTGGTTCTCTTGCTGTTCAGTGTTTACTTGCTGTACTTTCGTTGGATCTGGTGAGAAGTCTAATGGGTTTGTATACCCTAATCCCTGACCTGCTGTGCCACCTGTCCACGTCTTACCCGCTGCTGCTGCTTTGGCTTTAGCCTCTGGTGTGGCATTCGGATCACTGGCAATTGCGGCAATGTTTTGTGCTTGTTTTAAACGATCTGTTTCAGCAAGCATTTCATCAACCATAGTTTTGTACTTAGTCGCACGGCTTTTATATTGCTGATCTAACATTGCTGTAATTTCAGTTTCACTCTTACCTGCTAATTTACCTGCTGTACTGATACGCTTTTCAATTTCATCTTGTTCATAGTTAAAACGAGTAATACGTATCTGAGCTTCGTTAGTACCGATCTGTGATAGGGTTTGTTCTAATAGTGCTTTTGCTCTTTTAGTTTGTTCATTAAGTTTATCTTGTGCGGCTTGTGCTTTCTTGGCTGCTGCTTCATCTTTCTTAGCTTTATCTTCACGTGCTTTATCTTCATCGGCTGTTAGGCTTTTCACTAACTTCTCACGGTTAGCTTTATAACCTTCATCAAGTTTAGCTAAATCGGCATTCATTGCCGCTTCATCACCCTTATAAGCACGTACTAAAGAATCTTTAATAGTTGCTCGTAGTTGTTTGTGAGTAGCATCAAGTGTATCAATCTGTGCTTGTGTCTTCTGCTTAGCTGAAAGATAAGGTTTCAACGCTGTATCAATAACACTTCTATCAGAGCCTTTATTATATTCTTCTTTCTGTTTATCAAGTAGATTATGTGCGGCATCAAGATTAGCTAAAAGATTCTCAAAGGTTTTGTTATTAGCTTCTTGTTGCTTCTGCTGATCTTCTACCATCTGAGCACCATAGATAGAAGAGTTTTTTTGTATCTGCTGTTGGTACTGTTTTTGGTATTCCTGTACGGCCTGTATACCCTGCTTACTCGTAGCGGCTGCGGCTGCTGCCACTGGCTTACTGTTGAGTATCTTAGTCATTAGATCAAGAATATCAGCAAGGCTTTTAGCAACAGGAGCAAGTGTTGAATTTCGCCACGCATCCCACGCCCTTGATAGATTATTAGTTGCCGTTCTATATTCTTCAAATTGTCGTGATTGCTCTGCTGTTAACTGTATAGTTTCATTAGCAAGGCTATTTTGGTACTCTTGTTCAGTACTGAATTCTCTATATACAGTCATGCGTTTAGTAGCATCGTTAGCTACGGTTTCCATCATCTGTACAATCTGAGCCTGACTAAAGCCCATTTGCTTAGCTTGATAGTAAATCTTAGCAATAATATCTTCACCGTTTTCTGCTGCTTTCTGTAACTCAAACATATTCAACTTCAATGGTTGAATTACATCAGTAAGCATAGAACCAGCGTTATTCGTGATAGCATCGCCTAACTTATCCTTAGCATCTTTCATCTGATCGGCTACTTGATCCATAGTCAGACCAACACCCGCAAACATATTAGCCGCCTGTTGGATCTGTACTATGCCCGTTTGTGATAGTGATGCTGCCTGAAAGACTTCAAACGCTTTTTCTGATTGAGCTTGAACGTTGGCTAATGTGGCGGCAATGGCGATACCTGCCACCCCTACCGCACCAGCGAAACCAGACATAGCTTTAGCCGTGGTTGATAGTCCGGTGTTGAAACTACCGAACACACCGCCAGCACGATCCCCAAAATCACCTATATCATTTGCTGCGTTTTTTAATGATTTTTGTAATCCAGATTCATCACCTGTGATTTCAAATATCATTGATTGTTTATTATTGTTTGCCATGTGGCTTTACTCCCATCCAATTAAGCATGTTTGCTTTTTGTTGTTCTGCGATCTTCTTCTCCCTCTCTGCTTGTTGTTCAGCTAAGGTTTTATTTGAAATAATGTTCAATGAATCGAGTTCATAGATACTAAATTTCGGTATATCTTCTTTCTTGATATTGCCAGTACTTAACCATATTGCCTGTAGTATTTCTGTATGCCTGATTTGTTCAATTTGTGATGAATCAGGATCAACCGATTCTTTGAAAACTAATAGGTAGAAGAAAAGCAAAACGGGCATAGTGTAGAGATCATCCACACTACACCCGCTGTTATACAATAAAGATAGTGATAGTCTGAGAATCGGATCGCGTCTTACTTTGCCTCTACATCCTCAACATTAAAGGATTTGGCAAACACATTACCGATCTCGGCATTTAGTTTTAGTTGTACTGTTAAATCAACATTCTGTTCAACTTGTTCAGGTGAATCAAAAATCTGTTTACCACTTTCATCAACCACACAATAGAAGATCGCTTTATATGGATCTGAAACTTCTGCGTGTTGGGTAATAGTTGGTAGTTTGATGTATACAGTACATTCTGGTGTTAGTACTACTGGTGTTAACTTCACACCAATAGCATTCATAAGATTAGTAAAATCCATTTCGCTTTATCCTTGTTAGTTGGTTTGTAGTATTTAGTACTTACGCACCAGTTACTTCACCAACCGCAATTGGAGCACCAGTAACGGAAACAACGAAATCACGAGTTACTACACCATCAAAATCACCGTTAACTACATCAGAACTTACATAACCGTTTACGATGCTGTAATAAGCCGCACCATCTTGATCATCAATATTTTGATAATAAGTTACTTTAACCTGGATTAGGGTTTGTGCTGCTGCGGCTGCCGCAAGCATTTCTTGACCTGTCGCACCTGGTTTCCAGTTAACAGTTAGAGTTAGATCCGGTACTGAACGAGAACCAAGCAATTTCTTAGCGTACTGTTGACCGAACGTGTTCACACTAACAACGTTAGATTCCGCACCTGCCGCTGATGGAAAAGCACCAACTTCTTCAACAACAGTAAAGGTAGTTGCCTGACCGCCACCCGCTGGAGCATTAGCGATTTCAACTTTTACATTATTGCCTACAAAAATAGAATTAAAAGCCATATTTAATATTCCTTTATATATTTGGGGCATCATTCCTTGATACCCCTTCTGTTTATTTATATATGTTGGTTGTAGTACTTCATGTAAAGTGCTAAACCTCTTAGTAGTTCACCTGTATAGAATCCAAAGAACATAGAGTTGTTCTGTGGTGTAGTAGGTGTTCCACTTCTGATAGCTGATGACCAGCCACCATTCATTACGTGATTAGCTGAAACTACGTTATAGTTCTGTTGAATTTCCGCGAATAGTAAATCAAGTAATTCGTGATCTGGATAACCTGCTATTGCCATCATTGAAGCACCAGCAAGCCACAAACCAGACATATGACCTGTAAAGCCATCATAGATAACTTCACCTGTATCTTTAAATCGTGTTGGTGCGTGACCATCATTATTTTTCATGAACCACTTTAAGTAATTCATCCAGTTCTTACAGTACGTAATAATGTTCTGTGGAATAGCATAATCACCACGTTGATATAGCTCGTGAACTACATCACATCCTGCAAAGAACGCACGAGGTTCATAACCTGACCATGCTTCTTCATACCAGTGCTGCATAATGAATTGATCCGGTTTACCATCAGGGGCATATGCTAAAGCGTCCTGACGGTTCCATACATAAGCCTGAGCACAAGGGCCAGGTAAAGTAGGATGGAATTTATTAGTAAACCAGTCCTGAGCATCACATAAGAACTTAATACTATTATTTAGTCTGGTTTGATCAATTGTAGTACCTTTGAAACACCATATAGCAGGCAATTGATAACCAGGATATGGTAATCCACGCCAACCGGAATACAATTGAGCATATGGATCTGTGATGTTACTGAATGGTATTAGTCCTGGTGTATATGAAAGGCTATCAAGCATGTAATTACGAATTACACAATCACCTAAACGGGCTGTATATCCATTACCAGTACTATCATTGAATGTTAAACTTACTAATACTGAATAATCACCTGTACCACCATCGTTATAAAGTGCTGGTAAATCGTTAACACAATACCAGTCAATACGCCCTGAGCCACCATCAACCGGATCGGTATCAAGTAATAGTGTAAACTCTGTACGTCCTGTTAATGTTGGTTGTCCTGGTTGTTCATCACCTTCTCCATGATCCGGTTGATAAGAACTCAATTTAAAATCCAGTACATTAAACGTTTGTGTTACCCATGCCCCGTTGCTTGCTGGTAGCATAGCCCACCAACGCCAACCAAGATCATCAACAATACGGATATTAAAATCATCAGCATATGTTCTGTATGTGAAGCTGTTTAAATCCTGTGTTTCATCATCAAAGATCCAGAAACCAACTGTAGAACTACCGTCAGAATCCATAGTAGTAGAAATCACGTTGTCATAGTATGTTCCAGCAATACCGGAAACATATTGTAAGGTAGTTACTGTATTATCCCCATAATCGGAAATCATACGCATATCTGCTGTTAAGTACTGTCCACCGTCTGGTTTAGCAATTCTGGTAAAATGGTTCATCGGTATATCCATTGATATAATACTATTATCAGTATTAGTAATGGGTAAACCACAACGGTATCTAATAGCACCATCTTCTGTTTTAGTTTTATTCACTGTCATTGCTACAGCAAGGCTTAATGGTTTGCCAGTAGTATCAACACCACTATATTCAACATGGAAAGTTGAACTATTATTAAATTTGAACCATATAGATTGTTGTTCAAGTGTTGTTTGTGCTGAGGCACTTTGATTAATGACTATATAGCCATCTGAATCACGTGAATATGATGCTACTTGATTACTTGGATAGAAATAATCATATGAAATACCATCAGTAAACGGCGTTATAGCAAGTGTACTTTTACGAAAGAACATATCAAATTTATCAATATCAGAATATCCAATACATGTAAGTAGTGAGTTCTGCCATGCTAAGTAATAGATACGCTCGCCTGTGATATCCCATAGTAGCTTTGCCGCCTGACAGAACCACAATTCAGCATCTGATGCGTTATCAGCGAAATCAAGTGAACCGTAGTTATCAATGGGTACGTTTACTGGCCTGTTGTGCCAACGTTCATTACGCCCCATCAGATAACCACCCTCTGATACAGGGTTCTTTGTGGCGTAGTTGAATCGGTAATTACCGTTTATAGACGTGTCCTTGAGCTGGACTGTACCAATCTGGCTTGTTAGTCCTTCTGCCAGTACATCACCATTGCTATCTACCTTGCGGCCTGTGCGGTCAACTATCCAATCAACTTCATACGTAGGTGCTTTAGTATCCCAATCTATGGAATCTTCATTAGCTAACCATGCGTAGGCTGTTGCGTTTACCTGATTCCAACCAAGCCCCGCTCTTTCGGGAAAGGCAAACCATACAGCATCGAGGTATTCACCGTAGTTAGGTGAACCATGAGGTATCTGTGTTTGTCCGTTTGTCCAGTTGAACAAAACGCCCTTAAACCCGCCGTGAGTTGGATACTCTGGATCTAATGGGTAATGTGCCAGTACAGGAGCCTTACCATTACAGATCCAGTTACAACGCAATGAACCGTTAGGTGGATCGGGGAACGCAACACCACGGAAGAATGCCATGTGATAGGCGTTAAAAAAGTCTTTAGCACGTTGTAGGTAGTACGGTTCTTTGGTTGCCTGATACGCATAGATAGCACCAAGAATTGCTAAGGATTGTCCTTCTGTGGTTGCGTCACCGTCCGGTTGTGCTTCCCATCCTGTTTCCGCTATAAAGTGCCTGTTGTTTGCTAATACGTTTTGTGGGTTTAGTACATAGTGATCAGTTTTATTATCATTAACTAAACCCGTATTTCGTTCTAAAAATTTCCAATGCCCTTCAATCATCTGTTGGGCATTGCTTATATTTTGTTTTCTTATCATTCTTTAAGATCCGCCATTAGTAAGGAGCCGTACCACGTACTCCCCCCATCGACAGTTAAGAATTGAATTACATCAATTGAATTCTGAGTAAAGGTTAATACTGGTTCACGACCATAAGACCAAATAACATTAGAAGGCCATGAAATTTTATTTGCCCCTGTTCCCTGTGTTAAACACATAGTAATAGTTTGGCTATTTAAGTTGCTTCCACTGGCATTGATTACACTTAGCTGTGTTACTGCTGCGGTTAGTGTTGCTTTGAAAACACGCTTACCATCAGACATATCAAGTTCTAAAGTATCTTCTACGTTATTTATTGTAAGAAGGTCTTGAGTGATAGTAACTTTGGTATCAATGTTTGCTTGTAGTGCGGCATCTTTAGCATCAATCTGTGCTTTTGAATATGTTCCAACATCGTTATAGTTCAACGTTACGTTACTGTTTAGAGCATAACCGTTAATCGTCGTGATGCGTAACGCAAACAATCCGTTACTTTCAGTACGCGAATATACATCACTAATATCTGCTGCTACCAATTGAATGTTAGTACCAGATAATGGCTTGTTATTGATTAAGAACGTCTTAGGCACATATGTACTATTACTAAATGCTAATGATGCCATATCAGTTAGTTGTGCTGCCGTTAATGTGATATTAGTACTTAATGGCAATCCGTTAACAGTAACCGTTTTAGCTACAAAGGTATTATTAACCTGAGTCTGTGAATACACATCAAGAATATCTGCGGCTACTAAGTTCAACGCCGTTCCTGATAGTGCGTGTCCGTTTAACTGGAATACTTTCGGAACTACGTTTGAATCAATGTAGGTCTTAGAGTAAACATCACTAATATCTGCTGCTACCAAAGTAATGTTAGCTGTAAGTGCTTTACCATTGACAGTACGTGTAATTGGTACGTAGTTACTGAGATCTGTAGCGGCTGCCGCACCAAGTTCTGTTAACGTTGGTTTATCGGCACTGGTGTAGACCTTGTACCATGCCCCGTTACTTGCTGTTGAGAAGTTACGAATATTGAGTACTGGCGTACCAGTTTTGTTCATTACTAATTGAGTACCGTTAGAACCATCAAGGTTAGTGATACCCAACATATCAACACCTGTTGGTGCGTTGGCTGCTGCAATCTTAACGAATGAGTTACCATCACGGCCTTGATAGCTTGGGAACTCGTTACCGTTAGAACCAACACCCCAATCACCACGATAAAGTTCAACTACAGATTCATCAAGAATACCTGCTGATATCTGGTTTTCTGGTGTGAATACGTATGAGCGGGTAACAACCTGATCCATATCTGACGTATCTGATACGCTGGATAAGTACCCGTTATAAAGCACATAGTTTACGGTTGTATCGTTTGAACCCTCATCAAGCATTTCAACTTTTACTTGTACTAACTGCTGAGAATCAACAACAGAATCAAGTACGGCGTTTTCACCTGGAACATAGTTAACTTCAATAGTCATATCACCATATGAACTATCACCCGCTACTTTAGAGGTGTAATTACTATCATATGTTTCTACAGTCGAAATAGATGTTGATTCACTAAAACTTGGAAATCCTGAAAGGTTTGCTACTTGAACAAAAGTACGGGCATTTGGATCAACGTTGGTTGTATCGTTATTAATCCATACTGTGGTTAGATTCCCTAAAAATGTTTGAGCCATAATTATTCCCCATAGCTAAAAGATAGTGTTTGCGTGTGAACATATGCGGTTTCCGTGGCTTCGGCTTGTGAAGTCATTAGACTATCTTCAATTCGGATATTGAATAATGGCATTGGAAGTTGCTGGTTTAGTTCATCAAAGAAACCAGATGTATAAAGAGCTTCAAGAATCTTTTCTATTTCATCCGAAGCACCTTTATATGATTGTCCGACAGCTACAAACTCAACACGAAATTCACATAAATTTCTAATAGTTGATGGTACGATTTGATTGTTTACAATTTGATTTGCTTTGGCTATCTGTGTACGTTGTACTGAAGAATCGCCAATGTAAACTATTGTTGAATTATCTACCGTTGCTTTTGATGGATATTGTAGATTAACAATTACTGCTAATTTATTAATCAAATACTTTCTTATTGTATAGTCTGCCGTAAACATATTATATTTCCTCTTCTAAATCGATCTTGCGAATATAGTGATAGTTAGAGATACCGCTTGTATCATCATCTATTCTATTTACTAGGTATTCGGTATTATCAATTGTGAAGGTGCTATTTAGTTTAATTCCTGACTTAGCACTAAAGTATGTTACGGTAGTTTGACTATCATCGAAAAAAAGCTCGTCTTGTTCAAAAATTGCGGTAATCGTTATTGATACACCATCTTGAACAATGACGAGCTTTTCACCAAAAGCATTTAATAGATACTCTAATTGTGAGTTACTAAAAAATGCTCTCATATTTCATTCCTATATTATGCTAGGTTAAGCACTAGGAATGCTTCATCGTGTGCTAGAGCATGAGCCTGGAAGCTGAAAGTACGTAGAACAATACCCATAGAATTACGTTGGGTTGTATCGTCACGATCCATAGTTACAGCACCCCATTGTGCCATGATGATGTTTGACCAATCACCAAAGACAACAGCACCAGCGGCAACTTGAGTAGATTCAACAATACGTACTGAATCAGCTAGAATACCGTCACCCATATAGCCTTGTAGCAAGTACTTAGCAGCGGTGTTAGAACCATCTAGTGTGGTACGCAATACAGCAGCGGTAGTAGGGTGTACAATCGCAACTACGTTTTCAACACGGACATTAGCAGCAGCTAGAGTAGCTAGAGCATTAATAACATCGGTCTTGGTTAGAGCAGCAGTTAGGGTTACTTCTGGAGCAGACGCAACAACATCAGCAAGAATTAGACGTTCTAGTTTTAGAGCAGCACCCTTTACCATCGCATCTTGAATGTACTGTTCAGCAGTAGAAGCGGATTTAATTAGAGTACGAGTAAGTTCAACGGAACCAGTGAAGATTTCTGGCTTGAGAGTAATTTTCTCAAAAGCGGCGTTATAAGATGGTGATGGAGCACCTTCAGTAACATAACCGAAGTTATCAGTGAAATCAGCAGATAGTTTAGGTAGAACTAGATTACCTTCACCTTCAAGATTTGCGAATACTTGTACAGGTAGAGTAGCAAATACTGACTGAGCACGTAGCACATCAATATAAGAATCTGCGTATACTTCTTTAACTAGAGCAGCACCGCCAACAGTAGTAGAAGTACGGACGAAATCACCAGCAGGGATTTCAGTTTTGCCAGCGAAATTACCTTCACTTAGTGAACGAATTAGGCCATTTAATACGGATTTTTCCATTTTGATTTCCTTATCATGATTAGGATTTTTTTTTGTATTTAGTGTGCGTTTGAAGTCCTCAACTGAAATTCCTTTTTCAATTGCTTCAGACACATCAATATTTAGAACTACGCCGATTGATTCCAATTCACGTTTACGTTCTACTTCATCGGTAGAATCTTCTACTTCAGAATCATCAGTACTTTCTTGTACTTCTTCGCGTTGTTCTTCAACGTCGCTTGTATTTATCATTTGTTCAAGCAAGTCTGGACGACTAGCAATTAGTGCTAGTAGTTCATCATCACTCATACGTACTTCTTCAGATTCTTCAACCTCTTCTTGTTCAGTAATTTCTTCTTCAGATTCAATTTCGGTAATTTCTACTTCTGATTCATCTTTGATTTCAGGTTCAGTACTTTCAATTTCGTTTTCATCTTCCATGATCATATCCTTCTGGTTGTCATCATTGTTATTTATCAATGAGCGACCAACACCAGCCGAACAATCAGCAGGTACAGTTACCAGTGATATTTCATATGGGGTGAAATTAGTTACATAGATAATGTTTCCTTCAATACGGTAATCATTAACTGTGTAACCAAAACTAATATGTGTTAATACGCCTTCATTGATTTGTTCCCATTCTTTTTCTGAAGCATTGGAAATCTGTAATACAGCACGACCTACTTTGTCTGAATCAATACGTGCCGCTAGTACCTTTCCAATCAAATGATCTCGGTCATGATTGAAAAGTACTGCCCCTGAATTGTTCAAACGCGATAGGTCTACATTTTCTGGATTACATAGAAGTACTTCGTTATATAACTTCCCTTCTATTTCACGTGCTACAGGAGTTTCAGAACAAAAAGCAACTTCAACGGTACGATCATCAGAATTAATCGCCGTTGGTAGGGTTAATTCCCTCGTCTGGTTTTTGATTTTCATCTAGAACTTCCTTGTTCATATTTTTCTCATTCTCTATTTCTTGAAGTACAACACGTGGATCACCGCCCATTTCACTAATTACCTGTGTACGGGATTTCAAACCAGCATCAATAGCAGCTACTTCACATTGAATATCCTTCAATGGATCAAGTGAAATAGGTTTAGTAGGGATATAACGAGCACATACAAGATCATCGAAATCAGAAAAACTTAATTTCAACTTACTATTATTTAGCATTTCATTCTTTAACCAAGCTGTATAAATTGGCTTGAGTACTTTATTTATGAGTACATTAGTTCTTGTACTGAAAGTTGTAGCTTGTAGACGTTCGGCAAGTTTCGCAGCACTAAATGACGCGTCAGCAGTACTTCCCATTAGAGATTGCTTAGTGACGTTTAAGCCCATTGAAATATTATCAAATAGTACATCTGTGAATTCTGCTATGCCGTCAACACCATTACGAGGATCTACCGATTTAACATCTTGATTAGCATTTAATTCAAAGATAGCACCTGGTTCTAAGTACTCGTTATAAATCGCTGTATCTTGTTCACCTTCAGTTAGTGCTAATTCATTGTTACTTCCATTATTAGTAATGAAAGTTGTAACACTAGCTGAGATACGCTTTGCCAAAAGTGCCGCTTCTTGGAAGTTCTTTAGGTCTGCTAATACTTTTGTACTGGCAATTAGATCCGGTATACCACGTTCCTGTGTGGCATCATCCATAACAAAGTAATGTAGGATTTCACTTGCTGGTACAACTTCATAACTAGTAGCATCATATGTATATGTTACTGGATTATATTTAGCGAAATAGTAGTTTACAGGTTGACGGTACTTATTATATTCAATTCCATTACTAATATATCCATCTACTAACACTGCGTTATTCAATTGAGTCAATCTAGCAGAATCAATAATTTCAAGTTTAATTGAACGGTTGAAATTATGAATACGTACAAACGCTTCCCCATCACGGCAACGATGCTTTTCAAGTACTTGTGCGAATAGGTCAAATGTCATTGAACCATCAATAGAGAATTTACTAGCATCATAAGCCCAACGATCAAATAGTTTTTCTAGTTGTTGGTTAATGGTATGTTTGGTTTCTTCGTCTACATCAATATCTACAGATGGTTTTACATAGATACCATTACTGCCTACAACACCATCTACAGAAAGCATCATGTACTTACGTGCGATAGGGTTTACTAATGTTGCGTCACGTGATTGGTTACGCCATTCTGATAGATGCCATTTAATGATATTATTAATACTTACTGAGTTAGTACCGACACCGAAGCCAAAAGCATTCACACCATTACTAGTTGTACGAATCTGGTTTAAATCACGCTGTAAGGTTTTACCAACATGTTCACGTACTTCATTTGTTTTCTGTACTGGCTTTGGTTGTTCGGGTTGTTTTTTCTTCCAAAACATTAACGTGTTCCCCATCTGTTAGGATAGTTAGGATCACGAAATACCGTCATACTCTTAAATGGCTTACTTGAACCAGATGTAGATTGACCATTCATTTTAGCCCATAGAGAATTAGCACGTTCAATATAACGAGCACGAATAGATTCTAAGTTTGCTAATGACTCACTAACTAGAGTTTTGTTATTAATTGTAATGCTGTAATTCGCACCACCTTGTATTTTCGCTTCAATTACTGCTTCAATCTCATCAATCATCTTTCGAATACGTGCGTATTCTTCAGTATGTTTAGTAGGATCGATTACTTCACATTGGAAAGTACTGGCAATTCCATTAGTCATAGCTGTACAGAAAAGTTTTTCTGAAGCAACGCTAGTTTCAAAGGTGATAGCAAATACTTCATCACTATCACTTTGACTGTTATCTAATGTAATTGAATTACCGGTACTGACATATGAAATAACGAGAAGTGTTTTAGCAGGAATTGTTACACTGTATTCATATGGGTTTGACACCATATAAATCTTTTCTGGTAAAATTGCCATTGGATATCCTTATCATTTTACGTTTTTCCAAACCAGTTTGAACCCACACCAGTACGCCTAGAACGTCTGGTACTTTGGGTAGATTGTGATTCTTCTGGTTTATTTATCTTTTGTGGTAATGATTTGGCTTTATGTTCGCGTAGTTTTCTAAACGGTTGCGTACCTAATTGTGATTGGGAATATACGATTGCGATCATTCCATAGACCAGACAATCTAGAGCCTCGTTTCTCTTCTGCCCTTTCTTTAGTCGCCATACTAACTTACCACCAGCAGGTTTTAGTTCTTCAGAGGATAATTGTTCAAAGTAATCTGATGGTAGAGTACTGGAAAAGCGTAATTGAATTTGTGCGTTCTCTGCTTCAGTACTGAGCATCAAATTTAGAAGTTTACGTATATTATTCTTTTGCTCATGAACGTTTAGTATCTGTAGCCTATAACCTGCTTGTGTACTCTGTTTGAATAAATCACTTGTGGTACTGCTAGAACCCTTAATAGGATGATACTTAGCCCAACGTGCGGTAAACTTCTTAACCGTATCTGTAGCGTTACCATTCGATGAATCCACGAATACGGCTAGTGTTGGTACTATGCGACCATCTACACTACGGTAATCTTGACGACAGAAAGTATCTAGTTCTTTCCATGCTTGTGATTCAATCTTCGTACAGTCATGACCATAGAAGAAGTCATGAGAAAGCACGTAAATGTTCTTTTCATCAAAGCCCAATACGGTAGCTTCCAAGCGGTCTAATTGTTGGTCTACTGCTATAGTTATGCCTAAAGTACTTTCAGGTATTTTATGTAGATTAAATTCATCTTCACGTAATGATTCCAATCGAAGTATATCTAGTTCTTTCGCATATTCATCTTCATAGGGTAATCCCAATTCATTATTATAGAATGTTTGAAGATTGAAATTATAAAGAGCATCGGCATACTTACTAACCATTTCTGAAATAGTATTAAGCGGTGAGTACATGCGTGATATTTGATAGCCAATGACACCCGGATCACCATCTGTACTAGTAGCGACCCATCGACCGTTATCTATCATTTGGTGGCGTGTGTGTTCGTCTATCTCTTCCTGACAATGAGGACAAATTAAACGTGTAGTTGTACTGTCTGGTATCGCTCTACCATTTTCAAGTTGCTTGAAATCAAAACCCACTTGTTCCCATTCAAAAGTATATTCATGACCGCAAGTGTGAGTAACAAACCAACGGCGTTTATCAGAAAGGTTATATTCTGAGTTAATTAGATCATCTTTATATAGTGGTGTACTTGAAATAACTACTAAGGCATCATCACCGAAAGTACTAGTACGTGCTTCTGCTAGTTTGATTGGTGAACCTTCTTCTGTAATACCTACGTTTGAAACTTCATCAAGTAGAACTACACGGCAAGTAATACCACGTAGGTTCCCTGGTGTATTAAGGTTTAACCAATAAACGAAAGTACCGTTTACCATTTGTGTTTGTTTCGCGTTATTCGCGGCGTTCTTATCATTCTTATCTGTTACTAGTGGCTTTAGTTCTTCACTAGTTTCAATTGCTGGTAGAAATTTACCATCCTTGAATTTCTTTACTTCTGATTCTGAAGAACTACCAAAGGCAAAATTACATGGATCATTTGCCATTAGGTTAAATGCTATTGATTGTAAAACTGTGGTTTTTAAAAGCTGACTACATGACTGTAGAACGATCTTCTTTGTACTTCTATGTTGAGCGATATCCATACACTCACGTTGAAAGGAGAATGGAACCCAATCAAGCCCCATATTTGGCCCGTCAACAAATTTAACTACACCATTACTAATCCATTCACTCGTTTTCTGTATCTTCGGTGGCTGTATCGTCGGCAGTACTTTCATCAGTACTTTCGTTAATTTCTTCTTGTTTGTTTCCATCTAATATTTCTTCATCCGTGGGTAGATCAAATTCCATGCTTCCTAGCTGGAATAAGGTACTATCAATATGTTGTTTTAATATATCTCTTAAATCTTTCGCGTCTGTCTGTGCGAATAACTCTAAGTATGTTTTACTTGGGATTGCCCTCATTGCTGTTTTAACTTGAAATAGGTATTCAGTTAGTACTTGTTCAAGATATTCAGTACTAACTACCGTTCCATGTTTCACCTGTAATTCAAGTTCAGATAATGCCGCTTCTGCTTTTAGTTTACGTAGGCGTTCTTGATCTATTTGTTCGCGTGTATCGGTATTACGTAATGGTAGAATTACATTCTGTACTATCCATGCTCGTGTATCAGCTTCTTCAGTACCTTCACCAATTGGCATACCCTGTGCTTTCCATTCGCGAACTGTGCTTTCGTTATACCCGTACTGCTTCGCAAGCTGATTCATGCTAATGTTCTTACTCATTTTGTTTATCGTTTCGCCTCTTTAGTATTTTTTCACATATATTTAAAACAAAGTGCGTCGAAATCTACGCGGTCTTTCAAATGCCCAGGGAGTACCTTATCGACTTGTTAAAATAAAACGAATTTTTCAGCCATCCCTGACAATCTATTTATGATTAACTTTTCATTCAGAGTCTAAATCTCACACCTACCACTAAAAGTTAACGCATCACAAAACCTAATAACTGAAAGATTGAGGATATATTTTGAATGCTTACCAAAATTAATTATTAGCCAAGTAATAATTTTAACAATCAACGCACATCACATTTTCAGTAATTTTTAGTGCATAACATTTTAAGTTATGTTAATTGTAAGAACCCTTTACTTGATATGGTTATTCTATGAAACTTGTTCGTATAGATATACAAAACTTCAGAGGAATTTCTTCTGCATCTATTAATCTCGAGAACTTCACTACATTAATTGGTTCAAATAACATCGGGAAATCAACAATACTCAAAGCAATTAAAATCCTCGTTGATACAACAAATCCTACATCCGAAGATTGGCCATTTCGTATAGCCAGTAATGATGAAATGATCATAACTGGAACCTTTTCAGATATACAGGATGCCGAAAGATCTAAACCAGCTATATCTAACTTAATTCACAACGGTGAATTAAACATTAGAGTAAGAACCAAATGGGATCACGATAATGAATGTATGGGTGCTCCGAGTTATGAAGCTTACTACAGCAAAGAGTCAATAGATGAGTTCACAACATCTATAACCGCCGCCAGAAACATCCCATGGCTATTCGATATAATCCGTGAGCTTGATTGTAATAACAGCAAAGCATATAAAGAAATGCAAAATGATGTAGTTGGATTGATTAAACAACGACATCCAGAAAAAGTTACATCAGAACTATGTTGGACTTCAGAAGGAATCAATTTTAAAAATAGCCTACAGCAAGCCTTACCACATGTTTTATATATTCCAGCATGTTTCAAAATTGAAGATGATCTAAAATCTCAAAAAGGGACACCTTTTGGATTCCTATTTTCTAATAGAGTTTACCCTGTTCTTCAAGCCGATTCTTCTTTCACACAATACACCGCATCTCTCGACCAACTACACAAGAAAATGAAAGGTGAATTAGATGGTGAACTGATTGAAGGACTTCAAGAGCTAATGGAATCCATAACTGAATCACTTAATCAAGTCATGGATTTAAAATCTAAGGTAAAGTTGAGCTTAACAGAAATAGATATCAATGCTGCTTTGATGAAAGCTGCGACATTAGTTATAGAAGATAAATTAGAAACTCAACTTGAATATCAAGGAAGTGGTGTTCAAAGAGCATTGGCTTATGCCTTGCTCGAGTCAAATGCTCTTTTCGAAGTAACAGAATCACAACGTTCAACACTAATTCTTTACGAAGAACCAGAACTATATATTCATCCTCATTTAATGAGATTACTTAGAGATAAACTTAGAGAGAAATCATCTGTCTCTGCTTGCCAAGTTATTGTTAGCACACACTCACCATTTTTAATCGATATAGCTGAAAACCCTTCTTCATTGAAGTTAATAAAAGACAACCATGAAGGGAAAAGAACTGTCCATGAAATAGATGATTCTATATTCCACATTGATGCCGAATATAACGAAAGGGAAATGCTCAGAGCCGCATTAGATTTTCACCCAACCGTCTGTGAAGCATTTTTCGCAAAACGTGTAGTAGTTGTTGAAGGTGATACGGAAGTCGCGATACTTAGATTTGCTTCTGAACTATGTGATAAGTTAAATATAGATAAAAATCTTATTAAAGATACAACTATCGTCTCCGCAGGCGGCAAATGGACAATTCCAGCAATCGCAAGAATACTCTCAAAACTCAATATACCTTATAAGGTTGTTCACGATACTGACAGGAAAGGTATGACGGAAGAGGAAATTGAAAATTTATCAGCAATTAACGCTTACCGAGCGAATATAAAAATAAGCGAAATCGTTGGTGATGATAATGTACATCGTGTAGATGATACATTTGAACATCTTCTATGGGATCCTGTTATTGATGGAAACGCTCCATCAGAAGGAGGTAAACCCTTTAATGCTTGGAAAAGGATTAAGGCTTATTTAGATGGAGATGTAAATCTGAATCCAACATGCGAGCATAAGTTAAAATCAGTATTACAATTCATCTACGAATGATATTACTATATTTTGTACGCTTCATTAAGGGAATGAAGCGTACATATTTAATCAGATTGCGGTTTTAAAAATTAAAGAAGATATAAATGCGTAATTGTTTTCACAATAGTATACTATCTATAGCATTTTTAATGCAAAATGTTTTATAGGGAGATATAATGGAATTAGGTAGCATTTCAGATTGGTTTAGTGCGGTGTGTAATGGCGTTATGGCTATTGTAGCTGTTTACGCGGCAAGCAATGCTAAGGACTGGCTTTCTCCGAAGCTTAATGAAAGGAAATTTAAGTTTGCCGATGAACTTATTGAGCAGTTCTGTCGATTACAACAGGAAGCATTTTACTTATTCAGTGATACTAAACACTTAATCAATACTAATCCAGATGAACAAGGCGATGCTGAAAAGTTCAGAAAGAGATGGAATACTATTTCCGAAAGAGAAATAAGTTATAGAAAGAACACAATAAATTTACGTACAGCTTTGGAAAGGATGGAACTATGGGGATTAAAAGCAATAGACAATAACGAATTCATTCAAATTATAGATTCTCATTTAGCATTGTCCTATAAAATTGGTGAGGCTTTAGCAATTGGTCCTGATGAATCGCGTTTTAGATTACAAAACAGTTTCGAATACGATAAACAAATTAGTGAGAAATACAAAACTGTAAGATCATCGCATAATAATATTATGAAGCACTACAGTAAATTATTTATTGACTGAAATTATCGCTGCTTTTCTTTCATGGGTTGATTTCTCACTACCATAAGAGAAGGTTGAGATAACTTGAGGTTAGTTTCACGCCACACCCACACCTTTAACAAACCTACCCACCGTGGGGGGCGTGAGAGAATAGTGTACAAGATTGTTGATACAATGGTAAAGTAGTATAGTTACTCTAAGCAGTAGGTCTAATACAAAATGAATTTAAAGAAAACCAATTCAGTCTTATTAGGTATCAATATTTTTCTGTTTCTTGTTGCTTCTTTAGTCTTTATCAAGGTTCTTTTTTTGGATGTAGAGGGTTTTGAGTGGGGATCTGTTAGTGATTGGTTCAGCACCGCTTCTTCAGTACTAACTACTTATATTGCTTATCGAGCATATAGAGAAGCACCTAAATGGATAAATCAAAAACAAAACGATGCTGGATTTGGTATTGTAACAACACTTATGGCTGAGTATGATCAGCAAGTGCTCAATATCCAACGTATTCATTTCGATATTCTTACTATGAAATCTGCTGATGAAAAGTTTGATAGTCTTATCGCTCAAATCACAAAAAATATTTACACTGCTTTCGATTTAGACAATAAGTTAACTACTTTAAGTAGATGGAACATAACATTTCCTCAAGAGGTAGGTAACTCATTTGGTAGACTTTCAGGATATTATAACCAGGCTTTCGGTATTTTGATTTTTAGAAAAACCACTGGTGATACTTACCCTGACCTATTAATATCAAAATTAGAAGAGTTGAAAAGTCAAATTTTATTAGATCACTCAAATTTAAAAATAGAAATCAGAAAAACATTTACTTTCCCACAATAAAAAAGGCCACCTTTTAGGTGGCTAACAATTTATATCAACAATCAATTTTTTTCATATTTAGCGATGAATTTAGGTTTATCTGTTTTACCCTTAATATTAATACTATCCTCAGAAATACCATTTGCTTTAAAAACTGACTTCACTTCGTTTTCATCCATTCCTATGAATGATCTTCCAATGAATGTTTTTGCGTCAGTTTTTACTTCATACTCAGTACCACCAATAACAATTATTGTTGTGGTCATTGTACGACTTGATTTTTGTCTATTATCTTTAGCTCTTCCCGTCCTTTCAATTTCTACTACTACAGGTTTTGGGATAAAACCTTTTTCTACTAGTTGATTAATCAAAACTTGGCGGGTATCAGCATCAAGTTGATCAATAGAAGCAGCAATATCAGCACTTTTTTTAGTGTCTATTTCTTTCTTATAGGCATTTGCGATGTTAGTAAGATTAGTTGCCATACGAAGCAATTGATTAATGAATTCTTCTGCTTCTTTCTCTGACTCTTTTTTGAAGAGTTTTTCTAAGATATCTTTTTTGCTGTCTTCAAACTTAAAGTTAAGTGCTGAGACACGTTCAATAAGAGATTTGAATGAGGTGTTTGTTAAATCATAAACAATACCATTGCTGTTAGTTTCTGTGCTCATCAAGTAGTCTTCCTGTTCGTTTTGTTAGTACTAAAAAGACTCCCGGATAACAAAAGCACTGTCAATAAAATTTAGTTTAAGTTACAAAATTAAATGTCGTGTGTATGTTCTACGATTAGTTTCCGTTTTTGCGTACTGATAGGTACAAAGGATAAGGTAAGTACTTCACCTGTGCCAAGGGTTACGCTTGAGTAGTCAGATCTTAGTTGTAAGTAGCACTCTACCCCATCCAGGACACAGTACAGCCTTATGTTTTTAGTGTTGTTGTCTATGATTCCCACAGTTCATCCATAAGCCATGTAAAGAGTTTTACTGCTTTTATAATGTCCTCTAAGTCTGGGTTTATCAGTTCTTCCTGGAACATAGCCGCTTCATCATTTTCTATAGTTAAGTACCTATTAGTATCTAAAGGTTCAGTATGGAAGGATGAACGGCGTTGTATCTCAAGATTTGAAGTACCATCCGTTTCGATTCTTATGTTGTTAGTAACATAAAGAAAGTAGATAGTATCATCTTCGTAATGTGTGAATTCAGTTCTAAATGTCATAGTAATATCCTCAAGTGTTTAATATATTTATGACATATAGTGATTAATAGCGTCCAAATAGAAGATGATAATCAAGTCGATCATCATCATCTAAGTTAGTGAGTTCGATTTGTTCACTGAATCTGTAGCATGTTTTGGCATCATTAATACGCCCTTCTGGAGCATCGCCCATTATGCGTAATCCAAATACTTTTTGATTGGTTATATCGTATGAATCATCGATAGCTTTGATTCTGTACATGTTTGGAGTCCATTCAAATAGAATCCCTGTTTCAGTAAACAGTGCTATCTTTCTAATGTTGGCTTCTTCATCAAAGAATTTGATTTCAACTAATCTAATAGTATCTTGGTTTTCATCAAGGATTTTCCAAGTGCGTATATTTGTGTTTTCCATAACTATTCCTTAGTAGTTGGTTATAACTGTATTTACGCTTCATGTCAGAATGCCTATTATGTCCTGTTTTCCTGGTTCTTTTGTTACTATCACGCCCACTCAAACATAGCTTTTTCTTTTACTGGTTCTGGTTCGTTGATCAACTTGTAACCCATATCTACTAGTTGTTCATATAGTTCATTAGTTATTACTGACTCATAGTGTTCACTGTTGCCTTCTGGTAGTGAACTTTTACTTATGTTAGTACAGTAATACCTATTTTTAGCATGAATTAGCTTTTCATCCATTTCATAGTGGATTAGTTTTTTCTTGTGTTTGAATAACATCATTTCTGAGTACTCAAAATGTGAATTACGGTTTCTTAGTTCACTTAGTCTTCTTTCTGGATTAGTAGTGAATCCAAGTTTGATTAGATAAAGGCCAGTGTGAATATTACGGGCTAGTGTCATATATATGAATTGTTCATTCATGGTATATCCTCATTGAAGAGGCAATAAATAGTTCGTAAAAACATTGGGCGGTCTTCGGACTGCCTTTTTTATTGCCGTTGGTTTGTTAGTTAGTTTGCTTGTCCTATGTCGTTTTGCTTTAGAAGTACATGAAGGGAAGAAAAATGTACGCAGAAAAAGATCACTATTATATAGAATAATTATTGTTTTTTCTGCGTACAAAGCCCATCAGGCCGCCATACGTAGGCTTAGGAGGCGTTCGCGGATCGCGTTTGCCGTCTTGTCAGTGCTGGCATTGAATGATTCACTAGGTGCTGGCTGTTCAATCTCAAATCCAGTTAGGTTTGTATACTTCACTGGATAGACCTGATAGCGATCCGTACCTTTCCAATCTAAGTACGCCTTGAATACTGCGTTTGTGTCTTTACTGATTCGTTGTTCTTTCCTTTTTCCAAGAGTAATAAAACGATTGATTATGCGTGCTTCACAACCATCTTTAGCTACTAGTTGACCACCACGCCATTCTAGAACTTTTCTCCATTCTTTATTCTTTCTCATTTCGGTTTCATCACCTTGAAAGAATTCAGTTAGAGTAGTTTTGATAGCTATCCCTGAAAGTATCGCCATATCGAGTACATTCAAAGTATCATCAGGACAATCTGTAGCGATGTAACGTAGCATTTGGTTTCTAATGTTCGTATGATGATCTACATAGTTGAAATCAGGCCAAACACGTTTTCTAATGAATTCTTTATCTTCAACCATTCCATTTACTACAAGTTCTATTTGTTCACGCTTCAATCCTTTCTTTAGTAGGGTATTGATACTTTCAACTACATAATCATATTCTTCATCACCAGCATACTCAAACTTACCAGTACGGAAACTTTCTGTAATCGAAGCAATGCGTTTATTACGTTCATCTTGTTGTTGTTCCTTCATTGCTCGCTTACCCTCTTTGAGTACTTCAGCAACTCCAGAATCACCTGATACCAACATACGTGGATTGACATTGAAATCATAACTCATCATACGTTCAGCAAATAGTACAGGATCTAGTACAGCTTGCTTCTCTCTATGTGAATAGTATTCAGCATCAATAGAAATCAAGTTTACAATGAATGAATCTGATTCTTTATCATATTTCAAATGACTACCTTTTACTTCTTCATGGTAGGCACTACGCAAATATTCTTTATACTGTTCTGTGTTATCTTCAGACTTATAGAAAGTATTAATTACATCTGCGAATCTTTGAGCACTAGCAGTATATCCAATGATATCAAAATCAGCCAATTCACGTACTTCTGTGTTTGGGATGAAGTAATGAACATGCTTCACATACCCTACATTACGGAAACGGTTTGAAAACTGTTCAATAACATCTGGATCAGTATGTCCATAAATGAATACATCTACTTCATCTTGAACATCTTCAATACTAAGACCTTCACGGATTGAGTTAGTACCAAAGATTACAGACCATTGATTACCCATCTTACGAGTACGATAAAGTTCAAGTACATCATCATTTGCTTTTTCATCAGCATTGACTACTAGAGCATCATCACCATAGCGTTCTGAAAGTTGATTACATACTGCTTTATCATTGATTAGAACTAGTTTCTTGCGTCCATTGTCTTTACGTGCGTGTATAAACTCTTCAAACGCCGCTAGACCGTTTCTATCATAGATATAGGTATCTAGTACCTTCATTGCTAGTTGTGGCTTGTAGACATTATAGAAGCGGTCTAAATTGATACTTGATATGTATTCAGGCTGAAACGTTCCAGACATTAGGATCACGGAATGATAGTATTTGAATATACTAATTAGATCCCTTATTGCTGGAGCCTTATAGTTATAATCCATGTATAAACCGTGTGCTTCATCAACCACTAGGGTACGTGTACTAAAGTATGACTTATCAAATGTGCTGTTTACCTTGATTACTCGTGCTTGCCATGTATCGATATTTCCAGCACCTTTATCAATCTCACTTTGTTTGATTGCGATGAATGGTACTGTGATATCAACATTTGGCATATTGATAAAACCAGTAGTTTTACCAGTACCTACTGAAGAATTTAGACCAATGATACCGCCATTGAAATCAAAATCTTTTATATAATCACTGATGTATTCCCCAGATTCCAAAGTAAGTTGTTTTGTATAGCTCATATGAATTTCCTTATTGTTATTCGCGTTACTTCCTGTAATCGCGTCTACTTATCGTAAGGTTAGTAGACAACCTTTATACTAGTTATCTTATTCCCCCGTAATCATTGACATATTGATCAAGTACTGAATAGCACTGCTAATAGATTTAGCTTTACCATCATCCACTAGTTTTTGAATGTGTGCCGCTTGTGTTTCATTGAGGCGTACACCAACGCTTACCGATTTCTTTTCTTTCATGTTTTTTCCTTTTATATGTTTAACAAATTCATCAAAATTAAAACCATAAAAGATCCCCACGAATGGGGATTCTTTAATTACAGGAGTTTTTAATGAGGAATTTATATGTATACAACTATCTAGTACCTTAACCCGTACAAAGGTATACTTCGCAATAGGTGATCGTTTCGACTTGATCAGCTACATGTTATTTATTAATTATTTCAAGGGATGTTGAATAATCCCACTTGAATGTCTATAGCTATATTATATCACATTAATTTGGTTTGTCCCAAGTTTCGCCTTGACACCCTATATTATACCCTGGAAATCAGCGGCGTTCCAAAAATCTCTCAATTTTCATTTTAACCATTGGGATCTTCACTGGTATTAGAAGTACTACAAGAATCATAAAGAAGAGATTGAGTATTAAGAACATTGGGAATAGTACGAACATGTAGATTAGTGTAGCGATTATCTCAATTAGAAAGTTAGTCATTTATGTTTCCTCCTGTATCTGACTATTTGTAGTATTTAGTAGATACAGGAGAAAAACACCCTCAAATGCGGAGATTAGTTAGAAGTCAGAAAATTGAATTGATTACGCATCCAAACACCTACCGCATCATTCCGATCTACAGCATCTATATAGTTCAGCAATAGCGAGTAATCAATGATTGAAAGATCTTCGTTAGTCTGCTGAAAACGGATTTCACCATCTTTAAGCATGATCATGAATGAAGGGGTATAATAGAACTTAGCACCATCTACATCTTCAATGATCACCTCACTGATTAACGTTTGTTCTTTCTTCTTATTCTCAACAAAAAGCACATGTCTTTTTAGCTCATTCTGCTTGTAGTTAATATCAATAGTGTAAGATGTACCATTACGCTTTAGACGAATATTAGAAACAATCTTGTTTAGTTCACTCTCATAACGTGTGCGTATATCTACGTTATTCACATCATACAATTCAGTAACGTTAACTTCCTGTAATACTGGCACATCTACTTGTACTGTAGCTAATGAAGCCTGTCGTGCTAACAATCTCTCTAACTCTGATTTAGCATCATCGAGTTCTTCACGCATATCAAAAGATATAGGTTTACCAGCACTTTTACGGCGTTCAATACCATTTTCATAGTTAGTGATTTGATCTTTAACTTGATCAATCTGGATACGCAACACTTCTATTTCAGGATTAAATTCCTGTTCCTTCATTACAGTACTAAGATCCATCCCTAACAAATGTTCTACTACAAATCGTTCTACCGTTTCATAGGTCATAGCTTTGTTTTCACAAAGTCCATCACGTTCATTGAGGCAACGGATGTATCTGTATTCCTCAATTTTGGGATCACCTTTCTTTGGTGTACGTTTAGCACGAACCACATTATGATACATTGGCCCGCCGCATTCAGTACAACGAGCGATACCACTAAACAAATTACTTTTAATCAGTACTTCTTCCTGTCCATCTTTCTTCACGGTAACACGTCCAGCATTAGGACGACGAGACTTTAGCAATTCCTGTACTAATTCAAATTCTTCTTCATTAATCACTACAGGGTACACATCCATATCGTACTTTTTCTGAGTTACTGGATTTTCAATATCATCATGGTTACGGATGATTTCTGAAATGAAAATCTTACCTGTTACACGGCGATTAGTAAGAATCTTATGGACAAGTTCACCAGTCCACGGACGATTAAATTTATATTGCTCACCTTCTTTCCTTTGAAGTTGTTTGGCAATAG
Source organism: Enterobacter sp. MG-EB028 (assembly GCF_056673305.1). Classification (NCBI taxonomy): domain Bacteria; kingdom Pseudomonadati; phylum Pseudomonadota; class Gammaproteobacteria; order Enterobacterales; family Enterobacteriaceae; genus Enterobacter; species Enterobacter sp. MG-EB028. The sequence goes on along the minus strand of NZ_CP195079.1, from coordinate 1,449,140 downwards.
TTGGACATCCCATGCCAGTTTGATAAAGAGCAAAAATCTCTTTAACTACTGCCGCTTTCTCATTAACTACATACTTATCGTTTTCTACTTCGATCCATTGAGGACGTTTATTAGTTACAATAGTACCTTTGTTAAATGCTTGTTCGCGTTTCTTCGCCCAGCCTTTACGAATACGATCACTTTTATACTTAGATTCATCATATGCCCGTTGAGCATTCATCATTACAAAAGGTAGATCTTTAGAATTACTACGGCTGATAACTATGTTAGCCATTACATCATGAATAGCTACGTTATGTGCCATCAGAGCATTGATGTAACCCATCACATCAAACGGGTTCTGACGACTAAAGCGGTCTATAGATTCCACTACCAAAATAGAACTATCCCACATACCATTACGTACTTGTTCCATCCATGCCCCTAACTCACCCTCTGAGATGTTTAAACCCTTAAAGGCTGAGACACCTTGATCCGATAGTACTACTGGGGCTGGATCGTCCATTTCCGCACAAATGCCAGTTCGCTCTAAGTAGCCTTCTAATAGTTCTGCTTGGCGTGCGATGCCTGACCCGTCGAGCTGCTGATCGGAGCTAACACGGTGATACACAAAGACTTTTTTCATGGGCGACCTTCTAATTTTTGTTTGTATAAGCATAACACACTTGTATGATTATCAGGCAAAAAAGGTTTTAGCCGCCGACCCGCTGCCGGTTCCGCAGGCGCTGCAACTGATTGATCTGCTGGATGAGCATGACGTACACGGTCTCATGTACGTAGATAACGCGATGGTGTACGAGCGCCCTACCGGCCACGTGGTGCGCACCAGCAACTGGGCATTGTCCCTGCCTGAAGCGCAGCGCCCGGTCTTTACCCAGGTTTCCTCCCTGCGCCAGGCGGCCCGGGATGTTGAGGCTATCTGGAAATTCGCCCTGACGGATGAAGACACCACCAAACTGAATACCTTCGCGAAGCACGTCGAGGAAACGCTGGGGCTGGAGTGCGAATGGTCCTGGCACGATCAGGTGGATATTGCCCGCAAGGGTAACAGCAAAGGCAAGCGCCTGACGCAGTATGTGGAATCAAAAGGCGGGTCGATGCAGGACGTGATCGCCTTCGGCGATAACTACAACGACATCAGCATGCTGGAAGCCGCCGGTACGGGCGTGGCGATGGGCAATGCCGACGACGCGGTGAAAGCGCGCGCCAACGTGGTGATTGGCGACAATACCACCGACAGCATCGCGCAGTACATTTATACCCACCTGCTGTAATCAAGCGGTGATTGAGACGCTCTTAATTTGCGCGTAAAGCCACAGGCCGGGCTTGATTGCTAACTCATCCCTGGCCCACGGGCTGATGCGCGCCCAGAGCGTCCTGCTGCCGACTTCAAGCTTCACCTCCACCTGCCCGTTATCATCAAAACACTCCGCCACTTTGGCGCGCAGAATATTGCGAATACTGGTTTGCAGCGGCGGCTGCAGCACCAGCGAGACGTCCGACGCCTGGATGCGAATTCGCAGCGCGGACTGTAACGGTTTATCGATCTTATTGACCCACAGATGCTGGTCACCCAGCGCCAGCGCGGTCATCGCGTAGTGCGGATGATGTTCCAGAACGCTGACCTTCAGGATGCTGCTCTGCTGCTCTCTCGGTAACCAGGGGTGCATTACGCTGCTGCCCCACACCTCTTCCAGGTTGCCGAAGGCCTTCACGCTGCCCTCTTCCAGCACGAGCACTTTGTCGGCCAGATGAAGGATCTCATCCAGCGAATGGCTGACGTAGAGCATCGGAATATTAATTTCACGCGTCAGTCGCTGCAGATAAGGCAGAAGTTCGCGCTTGCGCGGTATATCGAGCGAGGCCAGCGGCTCGTCGAGCAGCAGCAGTTCGGGGGCGGTCAGCAACGCGCGGCCAATGGCCACCCGCTGTTTTTCTCCGCCGGAGAGTGAGGACGGCAGCCTGTCGAGCAGAGGCTCAATGCCTAAAAGCGTGACCAGCTTGTCAAACTGCCCGGCCATGCTTTTCGCCATGCCGTAGCGCAGGTTGCCGCGCACGCTGTAGTGCGGGAACAAGCGCGCGTCCTGGAAAACGTAGCCGATGCGGCGCTTGTCCGGTGAGAGGTAAACTTTGTTCTCCACGTCATTCAGGACGCGGTTATTCAGGACAATACGTCCTGACTGCGGGCGCGTCAGGCCGCTGATGGCGTTAATCAGAGACGTTTTTCCCGCCCCCGACACGCCGAAGACGGCGGTGATGCCGCTTGCAGGCAGCGTCTCGTTAAGCGTCAGGGTATGGTTTCCCAGCGTCTGGGTGAAATTCAGTTCCAGCATCGTTATTTCCCCATCCGCTCGCGGCTCAGCCGGGCCAGCCATTCAGAAACCAGCAGCGAAACCAGGGCTAGTACGATTGAGATGATGCACAGCCGCGCTGCGGCACTCTCCCCCCCCGGCGTCTGAATCAGGGTGTACATGGCCGACGGAATGGTTCGCGTCTCACCGGGAATGTTCGACACAAACGTGATGGTCGCGCCGAACTCGCCCAGCGAGCGGGCGAAGGCCAGCACCGTCCCGACAATAATGCCCGGCAGCGTAAGCGGGAGCGTGATGGTGAAAAAGACGCGCCAGCGTCCGGCGCCCAGCGTGCGGGCCGCCTGTTCGAGCTTCATGTCCACGCCTTCCAGCGCGAGGCGGATTGCCCTCACCATCAGCGGGAATGACATCACCGCCGCCGCCAGCACCGCACCGCGCCAGCTAAAAGCGAATGTGAGTCCGAACCAGTCGTAGAGCCTTTCGCCGATAAAACCGCGTCGCCCCATCGAAATCAGCAGCAGGTAACCGACCACCACAGGCGGTAAAACCAGGGGGAGATGAAGTACACTGTCGAGTAGCGCTTTGCCGGGAAACCGACAGCGAACCAGTAACCAGGCAAAGAAGATCCCAAAGGGCAAACTCAGCGCAACCGCCAGGGAAGAGACTTTAAGGCTCAGCAAAACAGCCTGCCATTCAGGATCGGTCAGTATCATCAGTGAGTCGTAAATCCATAACGTTTAAAGATTGCGGACGCCTCCGGCCCCTTCAGATAATCGCGGAAGGCCGTTACGGTCGCATTTTTATGTCCATCAACAATCGCGACAGGATATTCCACTTTCTTGTGGGAATCTTCCGGGAATGTTGCCACCACCTTCACGCCTTTGCTGGCAACGGCATCGGAGCCATACACAATGCCCAGCGGAGCTTCGTTGCGTTCCACCAGCGCCAGCGCGCCGCGCACGTCTTCCGCCGGGGCCAGCTTCGGCGACAATGCCTCCCATGCCCCCAGCGTTTGCAGCGCTTCTTTGGCATAGATCCCGGCCGGAACGTGCTCCGGATCGCCCACTGCCAGACGCCCACCGTTCAGCAGATTTATCCAGTTGGTCTCTTTATTGATGGTGATGTCCGCCTGCGCGCTGGCTTTTGGTGCCACGACAACCAGGCTATTCCCCAGCAGCGTTTCGCGGGTTGTTGCATCAATCGCTCTCTTCTCCGCCGCGTAATCCATCCACTTCTGGTCAGCCGAGATGAACAGATCCGCCGGTGCGCCCGCTTCTATCTGGCGCGCCAGCGTCGAAGAAGAGGCAAAAGAGGAGACCACCTCGACGTTTTTCTCTTTTTTATACGCCGCCGCGATATCCTGCAGCGCGTTGGTCAGTGACGCCGCCGCAAAGATCGTGATTTTACCCTCGTCCGCCAGCGCGTGTCCGGTAAGTGAAAGCGTCAGCGTTGCCCCTGCGAAAAGGCGTACCCATGAACGTGCCATCTGTAACTCCTGTGAGTAGCGTTATATACAAATTAATATAACGATATCTTCAGGGAGATCCCAGCGGTAAATCGTACCGCTCAAGGGGTAAGGCGGACGGATATCTTAATAATATCGGCGAAAATGAAAAAATCTTGAGAGCAAAACGCCCGGGCAAGCCGGGCGTTTTGTGGGAAATTAATGCTGCTTTTTCGCACGGTCTCTGTGACCGATATTCGAAAAGACGTTGAACACTTCACCCAGGCCGTAGATGGCACCGAGGATGATGGCCATCACTACTGGTACCATGATCACGGCGAATACCAGACTTTTCAACAACTCTAACATGGTTTTCTCCAGATTTTGTGAATGGGCTATTCTACCCTGAAAAGTAAGAAAAACATCCCCTTTTGTGCGGTGCCCTTTGCGCCCTGCACCATTTGGGTCACAATATTCTTTTTGCCAGGACACTGTTATGCAGGCCGAAATTCTTCTTACTCTCCGACTTCAGCAAAAGCTTTTCGCCGACCCCCGGCGTATTGCCCTGCTTAAACAGATAGAACAGACCGGCTCAATTAGCCAGGGAGCCAGGAATGCCGGGATTAGCTATAAAAGCGCCTGGGATGCCATCAATGAAATGAACACCCTGAGCGAACAACCGCTGGTGGACAGAGCCACAGGGGGCAAAGGCGGTGGCGGGGCTGTCGTCACACGTTACGGCCAGCGTCTGATTCAGCTCTACGATCTCCTGGGACAAATCCAGCAAAAAGCGTTCGATGTATTGAGTGACGACGATAACGTTCCGCTGGACAGCTTGCTGGCCGCCATTTCCCGCTTCTCGTTACAGACCAGCGCCCGCAACCAGTGGTTTGGTACGGTGACGGCGCGCGATAATCTCCAGGTACAGCAGCATATTGAGATCCTGCTTGCCGATGGCGTCACCCGTCTGAAAGCGGCGATAACGGCGCAGAGCGCAGAGCGCCTCAATCTGGACGAAGGTAAAGAGGTGCTGGTGTTGCTGAAAGCGCCCTGGGTCAACATCACGCGTGACCCGGACAAGGCAAAGGCCGCAGATAACCAGCTGCGCGGCGCCATCAGCCATATCGAACGCGGCAAAGAGCAGTGCGAGGTGCTGATGCCCCTGGCAGACGGACAAACCCTTTGCGCGACGGTCCCGCTCAGCGAGGCGGACGGTTTAGAAGAAGGTGCTATCGTCACCGCATATTTCAACGCAGACCGGGTGATTATCGCCACATTGTGCTGAGTGCATTGACAATCGTGCCGACAGTGCGTATCCCTGACAGCAGTTGCTGCAAAAAATGGGATACATCATGTCATCATTGCATATTTCGCAAGGTACGTTTCGTCTTAGCGATACCCGAACGCTGAAGATTGCCGATCTGACAATACGCGCGGGTGAAAGCTGGGCGTTTGTCGGCACCAACGGCAGCGGTAAATCCGCGCTGGCCCGGGCGCTGGCCGGAGAGCTTCCCCTTCTCAAAGGCGAATTCCAGAGCAATTTCAAACGCGTGACGCGCCTGTCCTTTGAACAGCTGCAAAAGCTGGTAAGCGACGAGTGGCAGCGCAATAACACCGATTTACTCAGTCCTGGTGAAGAAGACACCGGTCGCACGGCGGCGGAGATTATTCAGGATGAGGTGAAAGATCCCGCTCGCTGCCAGCATCTGGCGGAACAATTTGGCATCTCCGCTCTGCTGAACCGGCGGTTTAAATACCTCTCTACCGGCGAGACGCGGAAAACGCTTCTGTGTCAGGCGCTCATGGGCCAGCCGGAGCTGCTGATTCTGGATGAGCCCTTTGACGGGCTGGATGTTCACTCCCGCGCCCAGCTTGCCGCCCTCCTGGGCTCTCTGAATCAGGAAGGCTATACGATCGTTTTGGTGCTGAACCGCTTTGATGAAATTCCTGATTTCGTGCAGAACGCGGGCGTGCTGGCAGACTGCAGCCTGATCGAAACCGGGGAAAAATCTGCGCTGCTCAAGCAGGCGCTCATTGCCCAGCTTGCGCACAGCGAAAAGCTGGCGGGTATTGCGCTGCCGGAGCCCGACGCGCCGGCAGCGCGCCACGGTCTCGATCCCCGGCAGCCGCTTATCGTTCTGCGCGACGGGGTGGTTTCCTATGATGACCGTCCGATCCTTAACCACCTCAGCTGGACGGTCAATCCTGGCGAGCACTGGCAGATTGTCGGCCCTAACGGCGCGGGAAAATCAACGTTGCTGAGCTTGATCGTCGGCGATCACCCGCAGGGCTATAGCAACGATCTGACGCTTTTCGGGCGGCGTCGCGGCAGCGGCGAAACCATCTGGGATATCAAAAAGCACATCGGCTACGTCAGCAGCAGCCTGCATCTTGATTACCGGGTTAGTACCACGGTACGCAACGTGATCCTTTCCGGCTATTTTGATTCCATCGGCATTTATCAGGCGGTGTCGGACAAACAGCGCAAGCTGGCCCAGCAGTGGCTGGATATTCTGGGCATGGACAGCCGGGTCGCTGACGCGCCGTTTCATAGCCTGTCGTGGGGGCAGCAGCGCCTGGCACTGATCGTTCGCGCGCTGGTAAAACACCCTACGCTTCTGATCCTCGACGAACCGCTGCAGGGGCTGGATCCGCTCAACCGACAGCTGATCCGCCGCTTTGTAGACGTGCTGATTAGCGAAGGTGAAACGCAGCTGCTGTTCGTTTCACACCATGCCGAAGATGCCCCTTCCTGCATTACCCACCGCCTGGAGTTTGTCGCGGACGGCGAGGGTTATCGCTACCTTCTCAGCAGCGTCGATTAACCGTGGAGGGCACCGCCCTCCTCTTTTCAGATAACTTGCATCAATACATCGCTATCTCTTTGATCTAGAATGCTCTGACTCATCGAAAAAGCGAGTGTAAAAACGAGTGTAAACGATTCCACTATTTTATCCCATGTCACACTTTTCGCGTCTCTGTTATGCTATGGTTATTACATACCATAAGCCCAATGGAGCGAATTATGCGAGTTCTGGTAACAGGTGGTAGCGGTTACATCGGAAGTCATACCTGTGTGCAGCTGCTGCAAAATGGTCACGATGTGATCATCCTCGACAACCTGTGCAATAGTAAGCGCAGCGTGCTGCCGGTAATTGAACGTCTTGGCGGTAAACAGCCAACTTTCGTGGAAGGCGACATCCGCAACGAAGCGCTGATGACCGAGATCCTTCACGACCACGCCATCGAAGCGGTGATCCACTTCGCGGGCCTGAAAGCAGTTGGTGAATCGGTTGCGAAACCGCTTGAGTATTACGACAACAACGTCAACGGTACCCTGCGTCTGATCTCCGCCATGCGCGCGGCGAACGTCAAAAACTTTATCTTTAGCTCCTCCGCCACCGTCTACGGCGATCAGCCCAAAATCCCTTACGTGGAAAGCTTCCCGACCGGTACGCCGCAAAGCCCGTACGGCAAAAGCAAGCTGATGGTGGAGCAGATCCTGACCGACCTGCAAAAAGCGCAGCCGGAGTGGAGCATCGCGCTGCTGCGCTACTTCAACCCGGTCGGTGCCCATCCGTCCGGCGATATGGGTGAAGATCCGCAGGGTATTCCGAACAACTTAATGCCGTACATCGCCCAGGTGGCGGTAGGCCGTCGCGAGTCGCTGGCCATTTTTGGTAATGACTACCCCACCGAAGACGGCACCGGCGTGCGCGACTATATCCACGTGATGGATCTGGCAGACGGCCACGTTGCAGCCATGCAGCAGCTGGCTGACAAACCGGGCGTGCATATTTATAACCTCGGCGCCGGGGTCGGCAGCAGCGTGCTGGACGTGGTTAACGCCTTCAGCAAAGCCTGCGGTAAGCCGGTGAACTACCACTTCGCTCCGCGTCGTGATGGCGACCTGCCTGCTTACTGGGCCGATGCCACCAAAGCCGATAAAGAGCTTAACTGGCGTGTCACCCGCACGCTTGATGAAATGGCACAGGATACCTGGCACTGGCAGTCACGCCACCCGCAAGGCTATCCGGACTAAGGATCCGTCATGACTTCGTTTAATCCCGTCGATCATCCGCATCGTCGTTTTAACCCGTTAAGCGGGCAATGGATTTTGGTTTCCCCGCATCGCGCCAAGCGCCCCTGGCAGGGGGCGCAGGAGACGCCTGCAAAACAGACGCTGCCACAGCATGACCCGGACTGCTTCCTGTGTCCGGGCAATACGCGCGTCACCGGAGATAAAAACCCGGACTACAAGGGCACCTTCGTCTTCACCAACGATTTTGCCGCCCTGATGACCGACACGCCGGACGCCCCCGCAAGCCACGACCCGCTGATGCGCTGCGAAAGCGCGCGCGGTACCAGCCGCGTGATCTGCTTCTCGCCCGATCACAGCAAAACGCTGCCAGAGCTGAGCGTGGACGCGCTGAAAGAGGTGGTCAGCACCTGGCAGGCGCAAACCGCTGAGCTGGGGCAGAGCTATCCGTGGGTGCAGGTGTTCGAAAACAAAGGCGCGGCGATGGGCTGCTCTAACCCGCATCCACACGGCCAGATCTGGGCGAACAGCTTCCTGCCCAACGAAGCCGAGCGTGAAGATCGTCTGCAGAAAGCCTATTTCGCAGAAAACGGCTCACCCATGCTGGTGGACTACACTCAGCGTGAGCTGGCCGACGGCAGCCGTACCGTGGTGGAAACCGAGCACTGGCTGGCCGTCGTGCCCTACTGGGCCGCCTGGCCGTTTGAAACGCTGCTGCTGCCGAAAGCGCACGTTCAGCGCATTACCGATCTCAGCGACGCGCAGCGCGACGACCTGGCGCTGGCGCTGAAAAAACTGACAAGCCGTTACGACAACCTGTTCCAGTGCTCCTTCCCGTACTCCATGGGCTGGCACGGCGCACCGTTTAACGGGGAAGAGAATCAGCACTGGCAGTTGCACGCCCATTTCTACCCGCCGCTGCTGCGCTCTGCGACGGTGCGTAAATTTATGGTGGGCTATGAAATGCTGGCGGAAACCCAGCGTGACCTGACGGCGGAACAGGCGGCAGAACGCCTGCGCGCCGTTAGCGACGTCCACTATCGCGAATCAGGAGTCTAAAAAATGAGTCTGAAAGATAAAACACAATCCCTGTTTGCTGAGAAATTTGGCTACCCTGCCACCCACGTTATCCAGGCGCCCGGCCGCGTTAACCTGATCGGTGAACACACCGACTATAACGACGGCTTCGTGCTGCCGTGCGCCATCGATTACCAGACGGTCATCAGCTGTGCGAAGCGCGACGACCGCAAAGTCCGCGTCATTGCGGCAGATTACGGTAATGAGACGGACGAGTTTTCCCTCGATGCCCCGATTGTGACGCACGACAGCCAGCAGTGGTCTAACTACGTACGCGGCGTGGTGAAGCATCTGCAGAAGCGCAACAAGCACTTCGGCGGTGCCGATTTAGTCATCAGCGGCAACGTGCCTCAGGGTGCGGGCTTAAGTTCGTCGGCCTCGCTCGAAGTGGCCGTGGGAACCGTCTTCCAGCAGCTGTATCATCTGCCGCTGGACGGCGCGCAAATTGCGCTGAACGGCCAGGAAGCGGAAAACCAGTTCGTGGGCTGCAACTGCGGCATTATGGACCAGCTGATCTCTGCGCTGGGCAAAAAAGAGCACGCGCTGCTGATCGACTGCCGCTCGCTGGGCACCAAAGCCGTTCCGCTGCCAAAAGGCGCGGCCGTCGTGATTATCAACAGCAACTTTAAACGCACGCTGGTGGGCAGCGAATACAACACCCGCCGCGAACAGTGCGAAACCGGTGCGCGCTTCTTCCAGCAGCCTGCCCTGCGCGACGTGACGCTCAATGAATTTAACAAAGTGGCGCACGAACTGGATCCGGTTGTCGCCAGGCGCGTACGTCACGTGCTGACGGAGAACGCCCGTACCGTTGAAGCCGCGTCCGCACTGGCGAAAGGTGACCTGAAACGCATGGGTGAACTGATGGCAGAATCTCACGCCTCCATGCGCGATGATTTTGAAATCACCGTGCCGCAGATCGACACCCTGGTGGACATTGTGAAAGCGGTCATTGGCGACAAAGGCGGCGTACGTATGACGGGCGGCGGTTTTGGCGGCTGCATCGTTGCGCTGGTTCCGGAAGAGCTGGTCCCTGCCGTCCAGGACGCCGTGGCGAAGCAGTACGAAGCGCAAACGGGCATCAAAGAAACGTTCTATGTATGTAAAGCATCACAAGGAGCCGGACAGTGCTAAACGAAACACCTACCCTCGCACCGGATGGTCTGCCGTATCGCCTGTTAACCCTGCGCAACAGCGCGGGGATGGTGGTTACGCTTATGGACTGGGGTGCGACCCTGCTATCAGCCCGCGTACCAATGCCGGACGGCAGCGTGCGCGAAACCCTGCTCGGCTGCGCCTCGCCTGAGCAGTATGTCAATCAATCCGCCTATCTGGGCGCGTCCGTAGGGCGCTATGCCAACCGTATCGCGAAGAGCCGCTTTGAGCTCGACGGCGTCCAGTACGCCCTGCTTCCAAGCCAGGGTGAGAACCAGCTGCACGGCGGGCCGGACGGCTTTGACAAACGCCGCTGGAAGATTGTTCGTCAAAACGACGGGGAAGTGCTGTTCTCACTGGATTCGCTTGATGGCGATCAGGGCTTCCCGGGGAATCTTATCGCATCCGCGCGCTTCACGCTGACCGACGACAACCGAATCGCCATTGAATACCGTGCGACGGTCGATAAGCCGTGTCCGGTCAACCTGACTAACCATGCCTACTTCAATCTGGACGGCAACCAGTGCGACGTGCGTAACCACAAGCTGCAGATCCTGGCTGACGCTTATCTGCCGGTTGACGAGATGGGCATTCCGTATCAGGGCCTTAAAGACGTGAGCGGGACCAGCTTTGATTTCCGCAGCGCTAAAGTTATCGCCCAGGATTTCCTGAGCGATGACGATCAGCGCAAGGTGAAAGGCTACGATCACGCGTTCCTGCTGCACGCCAAAGGTGATGTAAAACAGCCTGCCGCGCAGGTCTGGTCTGCGGATGAGAAGCTGCAGATGATGGTGTATACCACCGCCCCTGCCCTGCAGTTCTACTCAGGCAACTATCTTGGCGGCACGACGGCGCGCGAACACGATGAGTACAGCGACTGGCAAGGGCTGGCGCTGGAGAGCGAATTCCTGCCGGACAGCCCCAATCATCCTGAATGGCCGCAGCCGGACTGCGTGCTGCGCCCGGGCGAAGAGTACGTGAGCGTCACAGAGTATCATTTCATTCCGCATTGATTTCCAGCCCTCCCATCGGAGGGCTTTTTTCTGCGCGTCTTGCTGAAAATAGCGCCGATCGCAGACAAAATCATAACCCTGGATTCACAAGCATCTTACACTCAGAGACTATTTTCGCTATGGTTAGGGTTAAGCGTTGCTGGTGGCACCGCCACGGCAATATAATGAGAATTGTTATCATTCTAAAAATGCTTGAGGAGTAAGAGATGGCTATTACTAAGCTGGTTCTGGTGCGTCACGGCGAAAGCCAGTGGAACAACGAAAACCGCTTTACCGGTTGGTACGACGTTGATCTGTCTGAGAAAGGCGTAAGCGAAGCAAAAGCAGCAGGTAAACTGCTGAAGGAAGAAGGCTTCAGCTTTGATTTTGCTTACACCTCTGTGCTGAAACGTGCCATCCATACCCTGTGGAACGTGCTGGACGAACTGGACCAGGCCTGGCTGCCGGTTGAGAAATCCTGGAAACTGAACGAGCGTCACTACGGTGCGCTGCAGGGCCTGAACAAAGCGGAAACCGCTGAGAAATACGGTGACGAGCAGGTTAAACAGTGGCGTCGCGGCTTCGCGGTCACCCCACCAGAGCTGACCAAAGATGACGAGCGCTACCCGGGCCACGACCCGCGTTACGCGAAACTGACCGACGCTGAGCTGCCAACCACCGAGAGCCTGGCGCTGACCATCGACCGCGTTGTGCCTTACTGGAACGAAACCATTCTGCCACGTCTGAAAAGCGGCGAGCGCGTGATCATTGCCGCTCACGGTAACTCCCTGCGCGCGCTGGTGAAATACCTGGACAACATGGGTGAAGACGAGATCCTCGAACTGAACATCCCAACTGGCGTACCGCTGGTGTATGAGTTCGACGAAAACTTCAAGCCAATCAAACACTACTACCTGGGTAACGCGGACGAAATCGCAGCGAAAGCAGCGGCTGTCGCGAATCAGGGTAAAGCGAAATAATTTTCGCCGGACGTAAAAAAAGCGCGGAGCCTTCCGCGCTTTTTTATTTGTGCCTGAGAATTCAGCCGCGACGCGCTTTTACCGCATTCGCCAGCTGACGCAGGATGGCATCGGTATCTTCCCAGCCGATGCAGGCATCAGTCACGCTTTTGCCATACACCAGCGGCTCGCTACCTTCCAGATTCTGGTTACCTTCAACCAGATGGCTTTCAATCATCACCCCAATTACCGCCTTCTCACCGTTGGCGATCTGCTGGCAGACATCTGCCCCCACTTCCATCTGCTTTTTGAACTGCTTGCTGGAGTTGGCGTGGCTGAAGTCGATCATCACCTGCGCCGGCAGCCCGGCTTTTTCCAGCCCGGCCTTCACCTCTGCCACATGTTTTGCACTGTAGTTTGGCTCTTTGCCACCGCGCAGAATGATATGGCAGTCGCCGTTACCGCTGGTGTTAACGATGGCAGAGTGACCCCATTTGGTCACAGACAGGAAGCAGTGCGGTGCCCCCGCTGCGTTGATGGCGTCGATAGCCACCTTAATGGTACCGTCAGTGCCGTTTTTGAAACCCACCGGGCAAGAGAGACCGGAAGCCAGCTCGCGGTGGACCTGAGATTCAGTGGTGCGGGCACCAATCGCGCCCCAGCTCATCAGATCTGCCAGGTATTGTGGCGTGATCATATCCAGGAACTCGCCGGCAGCTGGCAGGCCGCTGTCGTTGATCTCCAGCAGCAGCTTGCGCGCAATGCGCAGGCCGTCGTTGATCTGGAAGCTGTTATCCATGTGCGGATCGTTAATCAGCCCTTTCCAGCCCACTGTCGTGCGCGGTTTTTCAAAATAGACGCGCATCACGATTTCAAGCTCGTCCTTCAGCTCTTCACGCAGGGCGAGCAGACGGGCCGCATACTCTTTCGCAGCGGCAGGATCGTGAATGGAGCACGGGCCAATCACCACCAGAAGACGATCGTCATTACCTTTCAGGATCTTGTGGATCGCTTTACGAGCATGAGAAACCGTGTTTGCGGCATTTTCAGTGGCGGGGAATTTCTCAAGGAGCGCTACAGGAGGTAATAACTCATTGATCTCTTTAATGCGTAAATCGTCGTTCTGATAATTCATCTTCTTTCCAGCTCTGCCATATCTTTAGTAATGAAAGCAATCCTTTCAATCTATCTTGTCGACCAGGAAGTGTAAACACGGTTTTACACTTCACGCAGATAATTCCTGGAATTCGCCTAAAAATCGCCACAAAATAGCGAAAAATGAGATCTAACCTAAGCTTTTTAACTGTAACAACCATTTTTACACGCTTAAACGCGATTCCATACTGACGTAAGTCCGTAAGGCGGAATCTTTCGCCTCTAAAAAGATGCACTGTTGGAGAATGTTATCCAGCGTAACGACAAGAACAGGAGCACCATGATGAAAATGACAAAACTGACAACCCTCTTCCTGACTGCCACACTCACCCTTGCCAGCGGCAGCGCCCTGGCCGCAGAAACGGGTACTTCAGACAGCAACGGTGATGCCAATGCGGCAGCAGCAGCAGGCCAGGTTGCGCCTGATGCGAAACAGAATATCGCCCCGAACAATGTCGATAACAGCCAGATCAATACCGGGAACACCAATACCGGCGGCACCATGCTGCATCCGAACGGTGGTGCTTCCGACACCATGAATCATGACAATATGAGCTCGGATGAGGTTCATAAGAACTCGATGTGTAAGGACGGCAAATGTCCCGATCCGAACGACAAAGTGGGTAACGACGCCAATACCAAAACTGATGGCACAACCCAGTAATTCTTGATGCTTTAAATGCGAAAGGAGAGCCCTGGCTCTCCTTTCTTTTTGGAGTAACCTGTTAAAAACGCTACACTAAAATAATAACGAATCAGGAAAGCAGACATGGCGCACACCCACTCACACGCATCTTCTCCCGGAAATGACAACGCAAAACGACTCATGCTGGCCTTTGGCGTCACGGCCACGTTTATGGTTATTGAGGTCATTGGCGGCCTGGTTTCCGGCTCTCTGGCGCTGCTGGCTGATGCCGGACATATGCTGACCGATGCCGCCGCGCTGCTTTTCGCCCTGCTGGCGGTGCAGTTTGCTCGCCGCCCGCCCAACGCACGCCATACCTTCGGCTGGCTGAGGCTGACGACCCTCGCCGCGTTTGTTAATGCCATCGCGCTGGTGGCGATCACCCTTCTTATCGTCTGGGAGGCCGTACAGCGCTTCAGGCACCCTCAGCCGATCGCCGGGACAACGATGATGGTCATTGCCGTGGCGGGACTATTGGCGAATATCCTCGCGTTCTGGATTTTGCACCGCGGCAGCGGGGAAAAGAACCTCAACGTGCGCGCTGCGGCCCTGCACGTTCTGGGAGATTTACTCGGCTCGGTCGGAGCGATTGTCGCCGCGCTGGTGATCCTCAATACCGGCTGGACGCCCGTCGACCCGATTCTCTCCGTGCTGGTGTCGTGTCTGGTCTTGCGAAGCGCCTGGCGGCTGCTGAAGGAGAGCGTCAATGAACTTCTTGAAGGTGCACCGACATCCATAGACATTGACGAGCTGAAACGTAACCTGCGCCGCTCAGTTCCGGAAGTACGCAACGTGCATCACGTGCACGTTTGGCTGGTGGGGGAGAAACCGGTCATGACGCTGCACGCCCAGGTGATCCCGCCTCATGACCACGACGCGCTGCTTGAACGCATCCAGCATTTTCTTGAACATCACTACGAGATTGGCCACGCCACCATCCAGATGGAGTATCAGCCCTGTAACGGGCCGGACTGCCACCTTAACGAGGCGCAGCCCGACCATTCACATCATCACCACCATTAGCGGGAAAGCGCGTGAGAGCCTCGCTCACGCGCGCTGTTAATCCACATTCGGCTACCGTTCAGGGCAATGAAGGTCAGCAGCAGATACTCCAGCGACATCGCATAGACGCCCTGCAGAGCAAAAATTACCACGCTGATGACGTTGATGATGACCCACAGCAGCCAGTTCTCAACGTATTTGCGCGTCATCAGGACCATCGCCGCAATCGACAGCACCATCATGCAAGAGTCCCAGAACGGGAAGGCATCCGGCTGGAGCTCCGGCATCGTCACGTTCAGGCCAATAGCGGACATGACCGAAACGGCAACGCGGGTCAGGAACGCAAACACCGGGTTGATATAGACGGTCATTAAACCAATGGCAACCACGCAGGCAACGAACCAGGCGATGGCTTTTGGCAGGGGCAGCCAGCGGATCTGCAGCTCAGCCTCCTGCTGGCTGTTTTGCCGGGACCAGGCGTACCAGCCGTAAATATTGGCGGCGAAGAAAAACAACTGCAAAAGCAGACTGGCATACAGCTGGATCTGGAAGAAGATAATCGCAAACAGCGTGACGTTAATCAGGCCGAACGCGTAGTTACCGATCTTCTCAAGGCTTGCCAGCCAGATACACAGCAAACCCGCCAGCGTGCCTACGGCTTCAATCCATGACAGGTCATAGCCACCTGCACCAATCGGTATATGAACCAGAATGTTCTGCGTGCTAAAAAAATCCATCTTTTCCCCAGGGCGTTTTTAAATTAAGTACGTAGTGTAGCCGCAAAATCCAGCATGCGGTTAAGCGGAATTAACGCACCTTCACGCAGGGCGGCATCGACGTGGATTTCATGCGCCGCACCGCCCGTCTCGAGCCCTTCGGCAATAGCTTTCAGGCCGTTCATCGCCATCCACGGGCAATGCGCGCAGCTGCGGCACGTCGCGCCCTCCCCCGCCGTTGGCGCTTCCAGGAGCTCTTTCTCCGGCACGGCCTGCTGCATCTTATAGAAAATACCGCGATCGGTCGCCACAATGAGCTGCTTGTGCGGCAGCGTCCTGGCCGCGTTGATAAGCTGGCTGGTTGAGCCAACGGCATCGGCCATATCAACAATCGACTGCGGTGATTCTGGGTGAACAAGAATGGCGGCATCAGGATAAAGCGCCTTCATGCGCGCCAGCGCCTGGGTTTTGAATTCGTCGTGAACGATACACGCACCTTGCCAGCAGAGAACGTCAGCGCCCGTCTGCTTCTGGACATACTTTCCAAGATGGCGGTCAGGGGCCCAGATAATTTTCTCACCCAGGCTGTCCAGATGCTCAATAAGCTCAACGGCGATGCTCGACGTGACCACCCAGTCTGCGCGCGCTTTTACCGCCGCGGAGGTGTTGGCGTAAACCACCACGGTTCGGTCAGGATGGGCATCGCAGAATGCGGTGAACTCATCAATCGGGCAGCCGAGATCGAGTGAACACTCCGCGTTAAGCGTCGGCATCAGAATGGTTTTTTCCGGGCTCAGGATCTTTGCCGTTTCGCCCATAAAACGCACGCCTGCAACCAGCAGCGTGGAAGCGGGATGTTTTGCCCCGAAGCGAGCCATCTCCAGTGAATCAGAAATACAACCCCCGGTCTCTTCCGCCAGCTGCTGAATTTCCGGGTCGGTGTAGTAATGGGCCACCATCACCGCATCGCGCTCTTTGAGAAGCCGTTTGATCTTCTCGCGATAGAATTGTTTTTCATCCTGGCTCAGCGGAACAGGCTTTGGCGGAAACGGATAGATGGCGGCTTCAGGATCGAACATCACACTCATTATGGCTTCTCGTTTTACTGGCTTAACAATATTGCCTTTCTTTTGCATGACAAAGCAAAACGCGCGGCAATTGTGTTTTATATACTAAACAAGATAGCGAATCCGGAGTGAAAAGTCACTGGGAATAGATGGGCAGAGCATTTGTTGTAGCGCAGATAGCAAAAAGGCGCCTTTAGGGCGCCTTTCTACACTGGTGGGTCGTGCAGGATTCGAACCTGCGACCAATTGATTAAAAGTCAACTGCTCTACCAACTGAGCTAACGACCCCTTGCGGGATGTACTTCAAATTTATTCAGGCTGGTGGGTCGTGCAGGATTCGAACCTGCGACCAATTGATTAAAAGTCAACTGCTCTACCAACTGAGCTAACGACCCATTTGGGTGTTGCCTGAATTATCACTCGGAACCAATAAAATTGGTGGGTCGTGCAGGATTCGAACCTGCGACCAATTGATTAAAAGTCAACTGCTCTACCAACTGAGCTAACGACCCGAGTGGTGGGTGATGACGGGCTCGAACCGCCGACCCCCTCCGTGTAAAGGAGATGCTCTACCAACTGAGCTAATCACCCACTCTGTACTGCCGGTAATGCGTTAAGTGGTGGGTCGTGCAGGATTCGAACCTGCGACCAATTGATTAAAAGTCAACTGCTCTACCAACTGAGCTAACGACCCACTTTTACGCTGTTTTCACGTTGTTTGATATCCCGTGGCAACGGCGGCATATATTACTGATTTAAGAATTCTGCGCAACAAAAATTTCGATGAAGATCACTTAACTGCTTACGAATCATGCTGCACGACCAGAAATAACGCGATTTCTGGTCATGCGATAATCATCCCATCGAATTCAGGCGTTTTTGCGCCTGCTTAGCACCTTCGGTGCCAGGGAATTTTGCGACCACCTGCTGATAAACCGCTTTGGCTTTCGCCGTGTCGCCTTTGTCCTGCATGATCACGCCAACTTTATACATCGCGTCTGGCGCTTTCGGCGATTTCGGGTAATTTTTCACCACTGAGGCAAAATAAAACGCCGCATCGTCCTTTTTACCCTTGTTGTAATTCAGCTGACCGAGCCAGTAATTGGCATTTGGCTGGTAGGTTGAATCAGGGTATTTCTTAACAAAGTTCTGAAACGCAGCAATCGCGTCGTCCTGACGAGACTGATCCTGCACCAGGGCAATGGCCGCATTGTAATCCGTATTTGCGTCACCGCTCTGTACAGGCGCCCCTGTTGAGGCTGAAGCATCAGCAGACGGTGCGGGTGCGGAGGTCGCTGCACCGCTCTGATCGCCTGCCGCTGGCTGTGCTGCTGCACCACCGCTGCTCAGGCTATCTATCTGCAACAAGATTTGCTTCTGACGTTCCACAACCTGGTTAAGCTGATACTGGCTTTCCTGAATCTGACCGCGGAGAGAGTCAATATCATTTTGGTTATCGGAAAGTTGCTGCTGGAGTTGGGTTAAAAGCTGACTGTGAGCGTTAGAAATGCGCTCGAGCTGAGTGACCCGGTCTTCTACCGAGCCTGAGCCGACACTACTGATTGGTGCCTGAGCAAAAGCGGCCCAGGGGGCCGCTATTCCAACCAGTAACGACAGACTCAACAGATGATGTCTGAAGTTACTGCTCATGCAATTCTCTTAGTAAACCAGTACGGCACGACGGTTTTTGGAGTAAGCCGCTTCGTCGTGACCCAGTACTGCAGGTTTTTCTTTACCGTAAGAAACGATGGAGATCTGGTCAGCAGAAACGCCTTTACCCTGCAGGTACATCTTAACGGCGTTAGCACGACGTTCACCCAGGGAGATGTTGTACTCTGGAGTACCACGTTCGTCCGCGTGACCTTCTACGGTGACTTTGTAAGATGGGTTGCTACGCAGGAAGTTAGCGTGAGCATCCAGCATCGCAGCGAAGTCAGAACGGATGTCGTATTTATCCAGATCGAAGTAAACGATGTTGTTCTGCTGCAGCTGCTGCATCTGAAGACGCGCTTGCTCTTCAGAAGACATGTTGCCATTGCCGTTCGCGTCCATACCGGTACCGGCACCCATCATGCCTTCGCCGCTCTGGTCATTGCTGGCGTTCTTGTTAGAAGAACACGCTGCGATTGCCATTACAGGCAGAGCGATCATCAGCCCCTTCAGCACTTTGTTCAGTTGCATTTCTATGATTCCTTTAGTAATCAATTAATTATTATTTACAGATACGGCGACCAGGCAGGTGATTTTACCTGTCCATCAGTAGCCGGAATACGCGCTTTGAAACGCCCATCTGTAGAAACCAGATTCAGCACAGATCCCATCCCCTGAGAAGAGCTGTAGATTACCATAGTGCCGTTAGGTGCCAGACTTGGCGTTTCATCCAGGAACGTTGACGACAGAACTTGAACGCCACCCGCTACCAGATCTTGTTTGGCAATGTGCTGCTGCCCACCATTGGAGCTGACCATTACCATGAATTTACCGTCGCTGCTCACGTCTGCGTTCTGGTTCTGAGAACCTTCCCAGGTAATACGCTGCGGAGCGCCGCCGTTGATGTTCACTTTATAGATTTGTGGACGGCCGGCCTGGTCAGAGGTAAACGCCAGGTTTTGACTGTCCGGGAACCATGATGGTTCGGTGTTGTTGCTGCGACCATCGGTCACCTGACGGATCTGGCCGGAGCCAATGTCCATCACGTACAGGTTAAGGCTACCGGTTTTAGACAGCGCAAACGCCAGTTTAGACCCATCCGGAGAGAAGGAAGGCGCACCGTTGTGACGTGGGAACGACGCAACCTGACGAACCGCACCGTTAGCCAGCGTCTGGATAACCAGCGCAGAACGACCGCTCTCAAAGGTAACATACGCCAGTTTAGACCCGTCCGGAGACCAGGCTGGAGACATCAGCGGCTGTGAAGAGCGTTTTACCAGGAACTGGTTGTAACCGTCGTAGTCAGAGACGCGCAGCTCGTACGGGAACTGACCACCATTGGTCTGCACCACATAAGCAATACGGGTACGGAACGCACCTTTAATGCCGGTCAGTTTTTCGAATACCGCATCGCTGGCCGCGTGTGCCGCGTAGCGCAGGTACTGTTTCGTGACCTTGTAAGAGTTCTGTGCCAGAACGGTACCCGGTGCACCGCCGGTATCCACCAGCTGCCAGGCCACGTTGTATGAGCCGTCCGGGTTAGGGGTAACCTGACCCACAACCACCGCATCAATACCCAGCGCAGACCATGCAGCAGGCTGTACTTCCTGCGCACTACCCGGCTGCTGAGGCAGACGAGAACGATCTAACGGGTTGAATTTACCGCTGTTACGCAGGTCAGCCGCCACGATGCCGCCAGCATCTTCAGGTGCAGCGCCAGGACCGGCCCACTGGAACGGAACAACACCGATTGGGCGTGCCGAGTCCACCCCCTGGGTGATCTCGATACGTACTTCTGCGTGCAGGACTGCTGCCCACAGCATTAAAAAACCAAATGCTACACGTAATGCCTGCTTCATCATATCTCCCTTATCCGGGTAACCTTACCCACGATAATTTAGCAGAATGTTAACAAACTCAAATAGACAAAACTACCAGAACCCTGTGACTAAACCTGGTCTATTTTTCCCCGTTTGCACGGGGAAAATGTAACTTAAGGTTTGAAGTCCAGCGGTGCATTTTTGAAGACTTCGTAGACTGCCTGCGAAGGCGGTTTAGGCATCTTCGCCTGACGCGCTGCAGCCAGAGCCGCAGTACATAAAGCCGGGTCGCCACCTTCAGACTTAATGTCAAGCAGCATGCCGTCCGGAGCCAGTTTTATACGCAGCGTACACGTTTTACCGGTATAGGAAGACGCGTCATAGAACCGGCTTTCAATCGCCGATTTAATCTGCGCGGCATAGCCGTTGATTTCGGCCCCTGTCGCACCGTTACTCTTAGTGTTACCACTTCCGGTCGGCGCTGCGTTGTTTCCTTTCGCCCCACCGCCCGTTTTCGGTGCATTCTTACCGGAGCTTAAATCCCCCAGCAGATCGTCAACCCCTGCGGCAGCAGCGGCTTTTTCAGCGGCAGCAGCCTTTTTCGCAGCCGCTTTTTCAGCAGCAGCTTTCTTATCGGCAGCGGCCTTCTCAGCTGCAGCTTTTTTATCTGCAGCGGCTTTTTCCGCGGCGGCAGCTTTTTCTGCAGCAGCCTTTTCGGCAGCAGCAGCTTTCTTCGCAGCCTCGGCAGCCGCTTTCTTCTCTGCTTCCTGAGCGGCTTTTTTCGCGGCTTCGGCTTCAGCTTTCTTCTGAGCATCAGCTGCGGCTTTCTTCGCAGCTTCCGCTTCGGCTTTTTTCTGAGCATCCGCAGCGGCTTTCTTCGCCGCTTCCGCTTCAGCTTTTTTCTGAGCATCCGCAGCCGCTTTCTTCGCCGCTTCTGCCGCTAATTTCGCCTGGGCATCAGCCTGCGCTTTAGCATCTGCTGCGGCTTTGGCAGCCGCCTCTTCCGCCTGCTTTTGCTGTTCCTGCGCTTTCTTCGCGGCCTCTTCGGCTTGCTTCTGCTGTTCCGCCTGCGCTTTCGCTGCTTCCTGCGCCTGCAAACGTTCTTTCTCAAGCTGCTTCAAACGCTCCTGCTCGGCGGCCTGCTTTTCACGCAGCTCTTCCGCCTGCTGTTGCGCCTGTTTTTCACGCTGCTCTTCAGCCCGTTTGGCACTCGCCTTCTGCTGTTGTTCGCGATTATAGTTCTGCACTACCGCACCGGGATCCACCATTACGGCGTCAATGGAAGATCCTCCACCGCCGCCTGCTGATGCATCAATATGCTCGTCGAACGAACTCCAGATCAGCGCTGCAAAAAGAATAACGTGCAGCACTGCGGAGACGATTATCGCTCGCTTAAGCTTGTCGTTCTGTTCGGTTGCCTTTGACACTATCGGTTCCCAAAAACTACGCGGATGATCAAATAGGTTGAGTCATTAAGCCAACTGACTTAACACCCGCACTATGTAGCAAGTTCAGCGCTTTAATAATTTCATCGTAGGGTACGTCTTTCGCGCCACCGATTAAGAAGACCGTTTTCGGATTTGACTCGAGGCGACGCTGCGCCTCAGCAATCACCTGCTCGGGTGGAAGCTGATCCATGCGATCTTTTTCTACCACCACGCTGTACTGCCCTACGCCGGAAACTTCAATGATGACCGGAGGATCGTCATTGGTGCTCACCGCCTGTGATTCTGTCGCATCCGGAAGATCCACCTCCACGCTCTGGGTAATGATTGGCGCTGTTGCCATGAAGATCAGCAGCAGTACCAACAGGACGTCCAGCAGTGGAACGATATTGATTTCGGACTTGAGCTCGCGACGACCTCGTCCACGCGATCTGGCCATGGTTTACCCCTTGTTGCTCTCGGTGCTGGTAAACGCCTGACGGTGCAGAATCGCGGTGAACTCTTCCATAAAGTTGTCGTAGTTCAGTTCCAGTTTGTTCACGCGCTGGTTCAGACGGTTGTAAGCCATAACCGCCGGGATAGCCGCAAACAGACCGATAGCGGTCGCAATCAGTGCTTCAGCGATACCCGGTGCAACCATCTGCAACGTCGCCTGCTTCACCGCGCCAAGCGCGATAAAGGCGTGCATGATCCCCCACACGGTACCAAACAGACCGATATACGGGCTGATGGAGCCGACAGTGCCGAGGAAAGGAATGTGCGTTTCAAGATTTTCCAGCTCACGGTTCATAGAGATACGCATCGCACGCGAGGCGCCTTCCACGACCGCTTCCGGCGCATGATTGTTTGCACGATGCAGACGAGCAAACTCTTTGAATCCGCTATAGAAAATTTGTTCGGAGCCGGTCAGGTTTTCACGGCGTCCCTGGCTCTCCTGATACAGACGAGAAAGCTCAATACCCGACCAGAACTTATCTTCAAACGCTTCCGCTTCACGGCCAGCAGCATTGAGGATACGCGTTCTCTGGATGATGATGGCCCAGGATGCGATTGAAAAACCAATCAAAATCAACATGATAAGTTTAACCAGAAGGCTTGCCTTCAGGAACAAATCAAGGATATTCATGTCAGTCACTGCTTAAACTCCGCGACAATAGACTTAGGAAGCGCACGAGGCTTCATTATGGTTGGATCAACACAAACAATCAGTACTTCAGCTGAGTTCAGTACGGTGTTCTCTGCGTTGACTATCCGCTGCGTGAATACCAGTGAGGTCCCGCGCATTGATGTAATTTCAGTTTGGACTTCGAGCATATCGTCGAGTCTGGCAGGCGCAAAATACTCAAGCGTCATCTTGCGTACCACGAAGGCAACTCGCTCAGCCAACAGCACCTGTTGACTAAAGTGATGATGGCGCAGCATCTCTGTGCGTGCCCGTTCATAAAAAGCAACGTAGCTGGCGTGGTAAACCACACCACCGGCATCGGTATCTTCGTAATAGACACGAACCGGCCATCGAAACAGCGTTGTATTCACTTTACATCCCGGTAATGCAATAAAAGTTAATGCTTTTAAACTTCGCTACTATACGCGCGGGAAAGATGGTTTGGAATGGGAGAAAGTAAACGGAGAGTAAATTTTTATGGGCTCGGGTAAGCCCATAACGTTATAGGACGTTTCTTATTCAGAAGAAGAAGAAAATCAATCCGGCGAGAAGGACCAGATCGGCAATGAGCGGGCAGAAAATGCCCTGCCAGTGAACCGCTTTTGGACGAAAGCCCACGCCGTGGATGACCCCGGCACACACCGCCCACATGATGAGGAAGCCGTGCCAGATCTCAAGCTCGCTGGTCTTTGCCGCAAAGCGCGACGGGTCCCAGAAGATACAGCCTGCCAGCAGTAATGCCATCACTAAAGAAAGCGCCCGTAACGGGCGCTTATCCATTACCGCGTAAAGTTTCGCGATAATATTCATCAGTGTTTTTCTTCACCCGCTTTGGTCGCTTCTACGTGCTCAAGCGCCAGGGCAGTAATGACACCAAAAGCACAGGCAAGAAGCGTCCCTAAAATCCATGCGAAATACCACATATTCAGCTCCTTACTTAGTACATAGAGTGGGTGTTGCTTTCGATATGTTCTTTAGTGATACGACCGAACATTTTCCAGTAACACCAGATGGTGTAAGCCAGAACAATCGGAACGAACACGCAAGCAACGTAAGTCATTAAGTTCAGCGTCATATGGCTGGAGGTTGCATCCCACATGGTCAGGCTAGCATTCAGCATGGTGCTGGACGGCATGACGAATGGGAACATGGCAATACCCGCCGTCAGGATGATGCACGCCAGCGTCAGTGAAGAGAACACGAACGCCAGAGCACCTTTCTCCAGACGAGACGTCAGCACGGTCAGCAGGGGCAGCAGTACACCCAGAGCCGGGATCGCCCACAGCGCAGGGGTATTGTTGAAGTTCACCAGCCAGGCACCAGCCTGACGCGCCACTTCTTTGGTCAGCGGGTTAGACGGTGCCGAGTGGTTAATCGCGGACGTCACCACGTAACCATCAATACCGTACACCACCCACACGCCTGCCAGAGCAAAGCAAACCAGCGTCACCAGTGCCGCAACCTGAGCAGTAGCACGAGAGCGCAGGTGCAGTTCACCGACGGTACGCATCTGCAGGTAGGTTGCGCCCTGAGTGATGATCATCGCCACGCTCACCACACCGGCCAGCAGACCAAATGGATTCAGCAGCTGGAAGAAGTTACCGGTGTAGTAAAGACGCATGTATTCGTCGAGGTGGAACGGTACGCCCTGCAGCAGGTTACCGAACGCCACGCCAATCACCAGCGGTGGAACGAAGCTACCGATGAAGATGCCCCAGTCCCACATGTTGCGCCAGCGGGTGTCTTCAATCTTGGAACGGTAGTCGAAACCGACCGGACGGAAGAATAAAGAGGCCAGCACCAGAATCATCGCCACGTAGAAGCCGGAGAACGCAGCCGCGTAGACCATCGGCCAGGCAGCAAACAGCGCGCCGCCTGCGGTGATCAGCCACACCTGGTTACCGTCCCAGTGAGGGGCGATAGAGTTAATCATGATTCGACGCTCGGTGTCATTGCGACCGAGGAAACGGGTGAGCATCCCCACCCCCATGTCGAAACCATCCGTGACGGCGAAACCGATCAGCAGAACGCCAACCAGCAGCCACCAGATAAAACGCAATACTTCATAATCGATCATTTGATGACTCCTGTCTTAGCGTGCCGGCTGAGTAGTCACAGTGGACTGCTCGTAGTGATAGCGACCGGTTTTCAGGCTGCTTGGGCCAAGGCGCGCGAACTTGAACATCAGGAACAGTTCAGCCACCAGGAACAGGGTGTACAGACCACAGATCAGCAGCATGGAGAAGATCAGATCGCCTGCCGTCAGGGAGGAGTTCGCTACTGCCGTTGGCAGCACCTCACCAATCGCCCATGGCTGACGGCCGTATTCTGCTACAAACCAGCCGGACTCAATCGCGATCCACGGCAGTGGAATACCGTACAGCGCGGTACGCAGCAGCCATTTTTTCTCGCCGATGCGGTTGCGAATCACGGACCAGAAGGACGCCGCAATGATCAGCAGCATGATGATGCCGCAGCCCACCATGATACGGAATGCGAAGTACAGTGGCGCAACGCGAGGAATCGAGTCTTTGGTCGCCATCTGAATTTGTGCTTCCGTCGCATCAGAAACGTTCGGGGTATAGCGTTTCAACAGCAGACCGTAACCCAGATCTTTCTTCACGTTGTTAAACTGGTCGCGAACAGCCTGGTCGGTAGAACCGGCACGCAGCTGTTCAAGCAGCGAGTAGGCCTTCATACCGTTACGGATACGCTCTTCGTGCTGAACCATCAGCTCTTTCAGACCCGTTACCTGCTTATCGACAGAACGGGTTGCAATGATACCCAGCGCGTAAGGGATCTGAATGGCGAAGCGGTTTTCCTGTGCGTCCTGATCGGGAATACCGAACAGCGTAAAGGCAGCAGGCGCCGGCTGGGTTTCCCATTCGGCTTCGATAGCGGCCAGTTTGGTTTTCTGCACGTCACCCATTTCGTAACCGGATTCATCACCCAGAACGATAACGGAGAGGATTGCAGCCATACCGAAGCTTGCAGCGATAGCAAAGGAGCGCTTGGCAAACGCGAAGTCACGACCGCGCAGCATATAGTAGGAGCTGATACCCAGCACGAACATCGCGCCGCACACGTAGCCAGATGCCACAGTGTGAACGAATTTAACCTGAGCAACCGGGTTCAGGACCAGCTCGGCAAAGCTGACCATCTCCATGCGCATGGTTTCGAAGTTGAAGTCAGACGCGATCGGGTTCTGCATCCAGCCGTTCGCCACCAGGATCCACAGCGCGGACAGGTTAGAACCTAATGCCACCAGCCAGGTTACGGCCATGTGCTGGACTTTACCCAGACGGTCCCAACCGAAGAAGAACAGACCTACAAAGGTAGATTCGAGGAAGAAGGCCATCAGACCTTCAATGGCCAGCGGCGCACCGAAGATATCCCCTACATAGTGGGAATAGTAAGACCAGTTAGTCCCGAACTGGAACTCCATGGTCAAACCGGTTGCCACGCCCAGCGCAAAGTTGATACCAAACAACTTGCCCCAGAACTTGGTCATATCTTTATAA
This sequence comes from Enterobacter sp. MG-EB028, assembly GCF_056673305.1. Classification (NCBI taxonomy): domain Bacteria; kingdom Pseudomonadati; phylum Pseudomonadota; class Gammaproteobacteria; order Enterobacterales; family Enterobacteriaceae; genus Enterobacter; species Enterobacter sp. MG-EB028. Next base: position 1,422,936 of record NZ_CP195079.1, on the reverse strand, counting down.
ATCTGTTTGCCGGAGAGGACGTAAACCGTTTCCATGATGGCCAGCAGGAACGCCATACCGAGCGTCAGTGGCACAAACAGAAAGTGGTACATCGCGGTCAAGGCAAACTGTAAGCGCGACAGTTCGACTACGTCTAACATTATGACTCCTTGCTCATCGCATGAAGACTCCGAGAGTGAACCCCGTCAGAGAGAGATCCACACGCATGCCCCAATACAAATTATTCGCATCCTGGTCGTCGTTATTACCCTGGAGAAGGATAAAAACGATAACGATAGGTTACAAATAGGTTAATAAAAAACTCAAATTGATCCCGCAAATATAATACGCTGCAAAACCCTTACAATAAACAGGTTTTTATTGAATCACATTTACGTTTTTCGACGACGATCAACTTATAGCAAAATCACCACATTTCGGCCATTTTGATCGGGAACAATTTAGCGCTTTTCTACTCATTTTTCCAAGAATTAAACATTGATTTAAATCAAAAAAGACCAGTAATGTTAACAAAGTTTAAGTGTGGTGATTTTGGTGAAATCCATGTTAAATACATGTATATACAAAAGTTGTGCAGGTTATCAAAGATGATGCAAATTTAGTTAAAAGTGATTTACCTTAACTACGCGCTCAATATCACCTCATCGCACCCTCTACATTAAAAAACCATCCTGTCGCCCCTCGCACAGATCTCCCTCCCCTCGCGGCCCCCCCTGTTCACGATCTGTAAGCCAGCCAAAGAGGAACATTTTTTCCGTGTTTCACTACCCTTACTGCGAATCGTCTGCTTCCTTCAAGAAATGGGGCAGAAAGGGGCTGATGCTATTATTAGCTTCAAAAAAAAATTGCAGCAAAAAAGCGTGCCGGGCAGGTGAGTGAATTATTTACCCTTCGAATGATTGCGGTGTAATTAGCAGCTTGAGAATAAAAATAACACTATATCAATTAATTTAAATTATATATTTGCACAAATTAACCACAAAACCACGCTTTCCTGCGATTAATAAAAAAACAAAATCATATATTAAGAATTTATTTAGGCCAGCTTATCTTGTGAGAGCATTTCATTACTGAAATAATTATTTTTTAAATTTTTACCCACTCAAAGAGTTATTACCATATGAAATACCTACCTCTGCTCGGTGCTTTATTAATAAGCACGACCGCATTTGCGCATAATGACGATGCCTATAGTCACGATGCGGCAATTATGGATTATACCCAGACCGACTGGATGGCCCGCCTCCCTGGCAACCTTACCCTTTCACGATTGAGTATCCCAGGCACGCATGATTCAGGCTCACGCTACGGTGGAGATGCCATCGCCAACCAGGTCATGACCATTCCTCAGCAGCTTAACGCGGGGATCCGCTATCTGGATATTCGGGTGCGGCACATCGATGATGCTTTTGCTATTCATCACGGCGTGAAATATCAAAATCTTAACTTTGATGACGTAATGAAGTCGGTGACGGCCTTCCTGCAACAGCATCGCGGCGAAACCGTGGTGATGCGACTTCGCGAAGAGTATTCCCCGTCGAATAACACCCGAAGCATCAGCGAAACCATGGATAGCTATATTTCGACGTATCAAAATACGTTCCTGTCGGATTATGGTTACCTTCACGACCCTACGCTTAATCAGGTTCGCGGAAAAGTCTTTATTATTTGGGACAATTTTGAAAGCACCGGCAGTACCCCCGTTGCATCCCGCCGTTTAAATAGTATCGAAATGCAGGATGCCTGGTCCGTAAGTTCAAACTGGGATCTCTACGGTAAATGGGAAAAGGTTAAAAAGTTTATTAATGATAATCAAAATTACGGTGATATCTCGATTAACTATCTGAGCGCGGCGGGGGGATCTTTTCCCTATTTTGTTGCCAGCGGCCACTCCAGCGCAGGCACATCGGCACCGCGCCTCTCAACGGGCCTGACCACGCCGGGATGGAAATATAAGTACCCTGATTTCCCACGGGTTAGCTGTTTTATCCGCATCTGTACGATCGCGTTTGAAGGCACCAACACGCTGACCCGCAACTATCTGAACAATAATTATGTTGAGCGCACAGGGATCATCGCCGCCGATTTCCCGGGCAAAGGGTTAATTCGCGCCATCATCAATAAAAACAACTTCTAAAAAAAGGCCGCTTTTCAGCGGCCAACCATGTCGAAACGACATATTTTATGATGTCGATGAAGTTAGAGCCAGGGATCGGGTCACAGCCGATGCCCACACAGGTGGATTGGCCGATGAATGTGGTCCGGCATGATGCCGATTTTGCATTCGCCAGGGGTGATAACGCCTGGGCAGTTCGGGCCGATCATGTGCACGCCTGCTTCATCCAGCTTCACCTTCACGGTCAGCATATCCAGGATGCGATTGGTTATCGAAGACGAAAAAAATATAAACAGAAGTGATTTTAATTAACGCGAGAGAAAAACGCCCTGCCGAAGCGAGACAAGCAATAAGCGTAGTCGGGCCAGTTTATTTTTCCATTCTGTTTTTGCAACCCTTAGAAATTACATTTGATTTACTTTTATTATCCCGGAAGTTAACACCGAAGCATGACTATTTAATGATAAAAGGCCGCAAACTCTGCGGCCTTTTGATCGTGTCAGCGTTTTTCAGGCAAGAAGAATGCTGAAGGTTCGTGACTGTCCCGGTCTGAATGCCCCGACGATGCCCTCTTCTTCACGATTGTCTATTATCCGTTCATTCATGTCCGTTTCGCAGCACCGTTTCACGGTCGGATCCACGGATAACGTCGCGTCACATGCGCTGGACTCAGAAGGGTTGAACAGACGAAGAATGAGCTCGTCTCGATCTTCAGCCTTTTTGAGCGTACTGAGCACGCATCCCGTTGGCGAAAGCGCCAGCAGACTGTAACTTTCCGGCGTGGTAAACGACGAGCGATTGAGCTTCATCGCGTCCCAGGGAATTTTGTTATAGCACTGCACCGGTGTTAACCACGATTTAGCCTGCTGCGCGACGCCCGCGTTTTCCGGCGTTCCACTGAAGCTGAAGAGGCTAAAGCGACAGCTTAACGAACCGCGCACCTGGGAGTCAGGAACAGGCATTTTGATTCCTGAAGGTCTACCGGGGCGCAACAGCAAATCTTCTTTGCCGAGTAACCCCACGCCGCGAAGCAGGGTCAGGGCAAAGGCTTTTTTATCCTCGCCTACTACTTCAAACTCGCGTAGTCCTTCGGTGAACAGCGCAAGCCCGTTTCGTTTTTCCTGCAGGACGGCATAGTTGAGTAAGTTCCAGACCGGAACCGGCGCTTCTTTCCACCCCTCCTCCTGCCAGTTTTCCATCGCCGCGTCCTGCACCGGACGAGTGAGAGTGCCAAACTGCGTATCCGCTAACACGCCCTGGGTTGTAAACGGCGTTGGGATCAGCACGCGAACGCGGTGGTCGTCAGCCTGATTATCCAGACGCACTGCCACATCAATACGTCTGCTGTGGTGGCTAAGCGTGATTTCAAACTCAGCGCCGAGAGACCCGTTTCGCTGACCCGCCGCGCGTTCGGCCAGATTAGATGGTACCGCGATCTGATGGCGAATCACCGCCCTGCTCTGCCAGCCTTCGTGTATAACCTCGACCTGATGCTCGCCCTGTGCAGAAGTGAGTCTCCACTCTTCCCGCGAAGGCGAGTAGTCGTACTCATCGCCATCATCCGAACTCTCTTCGATTTCCAGCACGCGGTCATAAATCAGCCCGGTTTCTTTGTCGCGCAGGCGCAGCGTACCGTCGTTATTTATATCAATCTGCCAGAAGGCGTTTTCGAGCAAGGATTCGGTGTTTTTCACCGGCGAGAGCACCTTCCCGGCCATGTTTGGTTCGATAAACAGCGTACGGTAGCCCATCGACGGCAGTATCTGGCTGAGCTGAATATCAAACTCCATAAACGGTTCGTAATTACCGTAATGGACAATCTGCCGGTCAATGAGACCAGGGTCGAGCTCGCGCGCGCTGCGAATGAAATACGGGATCTCGTTGCCTTTATCATCCCGCAGACGGAACTGGCTGGCGCGCAGTCGAATCGTGGTATTCATCACCTCTTCACGCGGCCAGGGCATCAGATTGAACATCACCAGCTTGTCGGCGTCGCTTTGCGGCATGTTGTCGACAATCTTGCGCATATAGAAACGCACCAGGTTGTCCGCCATGTCCTCAGCCAGCTCAAAGCGGGAGACAATCTCGCGGTGCACCTTGTCGCTGCAGCAGCAGCCGATGCTGTCGTGAGCGTGGTTTTTGAGGATCTCTTTCCACATCTTCTCCAGCAGGCCGTGGTGGTAATCGAAGCCCAGCGTCCAGGCAAGCGTCGCCAGCGGTTCGAGAATATTGACAATTTTGTTCTCGATACGCGCATGGGCGATTTTAATATCCATGCGCGTGGAGCCGATTGTCCGGTGAACGCGCATATATTTCCCGTCGATAAACTCCCCTTTCAGGGTCGCCAGCTCATCGCGGCGCGCCTCGATATGGTCAAACACCTCCTCAAAACGGCTCATCACAAATTGACGCTGGGGATAGATTTCACGCAGCTTATCCATCACCGCAAAAATGTTCTGCTGCAGCGGCATTTGATCGTGGCCGTTGGGCAGCAAAATCTCTTTGGTGACGGAGGCCTTTTCCAGAACGTCGAAATAGCTATCGAGCCGTTTTCGCAGCCCGGCTTCGTCCTCCGGTAAGTACTTAGCAATCGCGTAGCCCAGCGGCAGCACCTGAGCCGTAACTTCGCTGCCGTCCTGGCTCTGCCAGAGAAACTCGGTTTTATCGGTCCCGTGTCGTTCAGAACAGCCGCGCCAGAACATGGTGCGGGTAATGCCAAATCCGTTATAGATATGCGGAAGCTGGCCGGACATACCAAACGAATCCGGCAGATAACCTATCTTCATCGGCTCGCCGAACGCCATACAGTCCCGGATACCGTACATCAGGTTGCGGACAATCGACTCGCCGCTGACAATAGTGGTATCGGTCTGGGTATACCAGGGGCCAATAATGAGCTTTCCGCGCTCGACTAGCGCCTTCACGCGTGCCCGGTTTTCGGGCACGACGGCAAAATAATCCTCCAGCACCGCCGTCTGGCCATCGAGGACGTAATATTTATATTCATCGTCCTGCTCCAGACGGGTCAGGATCTCTTCCATATTATTGACCAGAAGAATACGTGACTCTTCAGTGGTGAAGTACCACTCACGGTCCCAGTGCATATGCGGCGTGATATGAACGCGAGATACAGCTTTCATCTTCGTTTCCTGTTTTGTGAGTTTTTACGGTATGGCGTCTTCAATGACGTATTTGCCCTTTTTTACCGCCTGGCGTCGCCAGAGCAGCAGAATAAAGGTGGAGATAGCGGTACCCACCAGCGCCGCGCCAAACCAGCCCGCCGCCGCAACCACACCGCTCAACCCGGCATCGTGAAGTAAAAAGAGAGAGAAAATACCGGCCCCCGGGGTGGATAACCCGATCCCCATCGCACCAACAATCGCGCCTGTTACCATGGAGCCGAGCACAAATGAGCCAATGACGCGAAGCGGATCTTCAATCGCCATTGGGATCGCCCCTTCGGTAATGCCCGCCAGGCCGAGCAGCCACGTTGATTTACCGGTTTCAATTTCAAACGGTTTAAAAAACTTCGGCGCCAGCATCGTTGACGCCGTCACGGTAAAGGCCGACACCATTTTGACGGAGGCAAAGATCGCATAGGGACCGTATACCCCGTTAGCCATCGCTCCCAGACAGAACGCGTAAGAGGCTTTGTTGACCGGGCCACCCAAATCGAATGAGCACATAAAGCCGAGGATCGCCCCCAGAAGCAGCGCATTCGCACCGGATAAACCGTTAAGCCAGGCGGTGAGCGTAGTATTAAGCCAGGCCACCGGCTCACCGATCACAAACAGCATCAGGCTGCCCGCACCCAGTACGCCAATAACCGGATAGAGATAAAAGGTTAAAAAACCGTTGAAGCGGCTACTCAGGCGAATGTGATTTTTCACCCAGCGCATCAGGTAACCCGCGATCAGCCCTCCGACGATAGCGCCCAGAAAACCGGAACCGATCATATTGGCTGCAAGCCCGGCCGCAAAGCCCGGCGTCAGCGCGGGTTTATCCGCCAGCGAGTAAGCTGTATAGGCCGCCAGAACGGGTACCATCAGAATGCCGAGCATGCCGCCGCCAAGCTTGCGGTACATCCACAGCCACGAGTTTTCCTGGTCGAACAGGTGCTGCAGGCCCAGAATTTGTGCCAGCAGTACCGACACGGCCAGCACCGTCCCGCCGGCGACGATCAGCGGCACCGCAAAGGAGATACCGCTAAGAAGCGCCTGCTTGAGTTCAGTTTTAACGCTCTTTTTCGTTTCGGGATCGCCATGCACTTGACGTGCATCGGTTGAGGGCTGGAGTGCCAGCGCGCGTTCAATGAGTGCTTCAGCATGGCGCAGAGGTTCCGCAACGGGCACTGAAATGGCGGGGATCCCCTGAAAACGTTCGCTCTCCTTGATCGCCACCTCCGCCGCAAAGATGCAGGCTTTGGCCTCCTGCAGCTGCTGCGCGGTGATGCGTCCCTCAATGCCGTTCGCCCCCTGCTTTTCGACCACTACGTTGACGCCCAGTTTGCGTCCCGCTTTTTCCAGATACTCCGCAGCCATGTAGGTATGGGCGATTCCAGCCGGACAGGCGGTAACGCAGACGATTGTCGGGGCATTTACCGCGACATCGGCCTCTTCCGCATCAGGAGCAGCTTCCAGCGCAGCAAGAACTTCTTCCGCCGTGGAGGCCGCCATCACCCGTGCCCTGAGATCGTCATCCGCCAGGCGAGACGTTAGCTCCGTTAGCACCTGAATATGCGTCGAACCGGCTTGTGCAGGCGGAATAGCGAGCAGAAAAATCAGCTCAACCTTTTCCGGCCCATCAACGCCTTCCCACTCCAGCGGTTCGCTCAGGGTTGCCACGGCAAAAGCCGCTTCCTTCACGGCTGCTGATTTACCGTGAGGCACGGCCAGTCCTTCTCCCAGCGCCGTCGGGCCAAGCGATTCACGCTGGAAAACTTCCGCCAGAAAGGCATCGGCGTCCGCTATTTTGCCCAGCGTAACCAGCCGCGCTGCAAGCTGACGGATTGCCTCATCACGGCCAGTAAACTGCGCCTGAACGCAGACAGCACGCGGATCGGTCAGAGTCGTCAGGTTCATAAAGATCCTCACCTATAAAAAGTTATTGTCTGGGAAGGATTCTGGCAGACTTAATAATACATTTATGTGATCATTTTCACTAACCATCAAATTTGTATTTGAGTTGTATTATTTACAAATTATTAGTTGAATGCATAATGCCCTAAAAAGGTATTAAGCAGGCGCGATGAAATGGGCAATAAACCAATGTACCGGCAGATAGCCGATGCGTTCCGCGAGAAAATTAATGCCGGGGAATTAAAACCCGGGGACGCACTCCCGACGGAGTCCAGCCTTCAGGAGGCTTTTAGCGTCAGCCGTGTCACCGTACGGCAGGCTCTGAAGCTGCTCGCCGATGAGCAGATCGTCGAAAGCATTCAGGGCAGCGGCTCGTATGTAAAAGAGGAGCGGGTTAACTACGATATTTACCAGCTCACCGGATTTTACGAAAAGCTGGCGGACCGAAACGTCGATACGCACAGCGACGTCAGGGTCTTCGAAGTGGTGAAAGCCGATGAGATGCTCGCGGCACGGCTGGCGATCAACCCGGACGATAAAGTCTGGCACGTCAAACGAGTCCGCTTTATCAAACAAAAACCGGTGAATCTGGAAGAAACGTGGATGCCGCTGGCGATGTTCCCCGACCTCACCTGGGAAGTGATGGAGAATTCGAAATACCACTACGTTGAGCAGATCAAGAAGCTGGTTATCGATCGCAGCGAGCAGGAGCTGGTGCCGATCATGCCGTCAGAAGAGGCGATTGCCGCGCTGGCGCTCGATCCGGCGAAGCCGATCCTGGAAAAAGTCTCCCGCGGGTTTCTGAAGGACGGACGGGTATTTGAATACAGCCGCAACGTGTTCAATACCGACGATTACAAGTTCACGCTTGTCGCCAAACGCAGGCAATAAAAAAGGCCGCTTTACAGCGGCCAACCATGTCGAAACGGACATTTTATACTTCAACGCCCCCCTTTCGGGGAGCAGAGAGGACTTACTTAATGATGGATTTCAGTGCTTCGCCGATATCCGCCAGGCTGCGAACGGTCTTCACGCCTGCGGCTTCCAGCGCTGCGAATTTCTCATCAGCCGTACCTTTACCACCGGCGATGATCGCGCCTGCGTGACCCATACGCTTGCCTTTCGGCGCGGTCACACCCGCGATGTAGCCCACAACTGGCTTGGTCACGTGTTCTTTGATGTAAGCAGCCGCTTCTTCTTCCGCGCTTCCGCCGATCTCACCGATCATCACGATCGCTTCGGTCTGCGGATCTTCCTGGAACAGCTTCAGGATATCGATGAAGTTAGAGCCCGGGATCGGGTCACCGCCGATGCCCACGCAGGTGGACTGGCCGAAGCCGTAATCGGTGGTCTGCTTAACTGCTTCATAGGTCAGGGTACCGGAACGGGACACGATGCCCACTTTGCCCGGTTTGTGAATGTGGCCCGGCATGATGCCGATTTTGCATTCGCCCGGGGTGATAACGCCAGGGCAGTTCGGGCCGATCATGCGCACGCCAGCTTCGTCCAGCTTCACCTTCACGGTCAGCATATCCAGCGTCGGGATGCCTTCGGTGATGGTGATGATCAGTTTAATGCCTGCGTCGATCGCTTCCAGAATGGAGTCTTTGCAGAACGGAGCCGGAACGTAGATCACGGTCGCGGTTGCGCCCGTCGCTTCTACCGCTTCACGCACGGTGTTGAACACCGGCAGGCCCAGGTGGGTGGTACCGCCTTTACCTGGCGTTACGCCGCCAACCATCTGCGTACCATAGGCAATCGCCTGTTCGGAGTGGAAAGTCCCCTGGCTACCGGTGAAGCCCTGGCAGATAACCTTGGTATCTTTATTAATTAAAACGGACATTATTTCCCCTCCACTGCGGCAACAACCTGCTGAGCTGCATCCGTCAGACTTTTCGCTGCAATAATATTCAGGCCGCTGTCAGCCAGTTTTTTCGCGCCGAGTTCAGCGTTGTTACCTTCCAGACGCACAACTACCGGAACGTTAACGCCCACTTCTTCTACCGCACCGATGATACCGTCTGCGATCAGGTCGCAACGGACGATACCGCCGAAGATGTTCACCAGAACAGCCTTCACGTTGTCGTCGGAGAGAATGATTTTAAACGCTTCGGTTACGCGCTCTTTGGTTGCGCCACCGCCCACGTCGAGGAAGTTTGCTGGCTCACCGCCGTGCAGCTTAACGATGTCCATGGTGCCCATTGCCAGGCCCGCACCGTTAACCATGCAGCCGATGTTACCATCCAGCGCTACGTAGTTCAGTTCCCACTGTGCCGCCTGCGCTTCACGTGGATCTTCCTGAGACTGATCGCGCATTTCGCGCAGATCCGGCTGGCGGAACAGCGCGTTGCCGTCAGCGCCCAGCTTGCCGTCGAGGCAGATCAGATCGCCCTGGGCGGTGATCACCAGCGGGTTGATCTCGATCAGCGCCAGGTCGCGCTCCAGGAAGATGGTCGCCAGGCCCATGAAGATCTTGGTGAACTGCTGAACCAGCTTGCCTTCCAGGCCCAGTTTGAACGCCAGCTCGCGCCCCTGGTAAGGCATTGGGCCCGCCAGAGGATCGATTGCTACTTTGTGGATCAGGTGAGGCGTTTCTTCCGCCACTTTTTCGATTTCCACGCCGCCTTCGGTAGACGCCATGAACACCACGCGACGGGAGCTACGGTCAACAACCGCGCCCAGGTACAGCTCTTTCGCGATATCGGTTGCCGCTTCCACCAGGATCTGGTTGACCGGCTGGCCGTTTGCATCTGTCTGGTAGGTCACCAGACGCTTGCCGAGCCAATGTTCAGCAAACGCACGAATCTCTTCTTTGCTCTTAACAACCTTCACACCGCCCGCTTTACCACGGCCACCAGCGTGAACCTGACATTTAACTACCCACGGGCCGGAACCGATTTTAGATGCGGCTTCTTCTGCTTCACGCGGGGTAGTACAGGCATAACCCACCGGAGCCGGTAAGCCATACCGGGCAAACAGCTGTTTGGCCTGATATTCATGTAAGTTCATGTGTTCTATCCATCCTTCAGGTAATCGTTAGGTCGTGCTTTTATTGGCCCGGCAGCCATACGCCGCCGGGCAAGACTGCAAAACTAGACGTCCAGCAGCAGGCGCGTTGGATCTTCCAGCAGCTCTTTAATCGCCACCAGGAAGCCTACGGACTCGCGGCCGTCGATCAGGCGGTGATCGTAAGAGAGCGCCAGGTACATCATCGGCAGGATCTCAACCTTACCGTCTACCGCCATAGGACGATCTTTAATGGCGTGCATACCCAGGATCGCGCTCTGCGGCGGGTTAATGATCGGGGTAGACATCAGCGAGCCGAATACGCCGCCGTTGGTAATGGTGAAGTTACCGCCGGTCAGGTCGTCTACGGTCAGCTTGCCGTCGCGGCCTTTAACAGCCAGCTCTTTAATGTTTTTCTCAATGTCGGCCATACCCAGGGTATCCACATCACGCAGAACCGGGGTGACCAGGCCACGTGGAGTAGAAACCGCCATGCTGACGTCGAAATAGTTGTGGTAAACCACGTCATCGCCATCGATAGACGCGTTCACTTCCGGGTAGCGTTTCAGCGCTTCAACTACCGCCTTCACGTAGAAGGACATAAAGCCCAGACGGATACCGTGACGTTTTTCAAAGGCGTCACCGTACTGCTTACGCAGGTCCATGATTGGCTTCATGTTCACTTCGTTGAAGGTGGTCAGCATCGCGGTGGAGTTTTTCGCTTCCAGCAGACGCTCGGCCACGCGCTTGCGCAGGCGGGTCATTGGCACGCGTTTTTCGCTGCGTGCGCCCAGAGCAGGCTGTGCTGCTGGTGCTGCCGCAGGGGCTTTCGCTTCTGCCTGAGCAGGCGCTTTCGCCAGGTGCTTGTCGATATCTTCGCGCGTCAGACGACCGCCCACACCGGTGCCTTTAATGGCTGCCGGGTCAAGGCTGTGTTCCGCCAGCAGGCGACGGATCGCCGGGCTGAGGGCATCGTTAGACTGTTCTTCCAGAGAAGCCTGCTGGCGCTGAGCCGGCGTAGAGGCTTTCTCTTCAGACTTGGCGCTGGACTCTTTGCCCGCGCTGTTGCCTTCACGCAGGCGACCCAGGATCTGACGAGAGGTGACGGTGGTACCTTCATCTTCCAGCACCGCGTCCAGAACGCCATCCGCCGAAGCCGGTACTTCCAGTACCACTTTGTCAGTTTCGATTTCTACCAGCACTTCATCGCGCTTAACGGCATCGCCTGGTTTTTTGTGCCAGGTAGCGACGGTCGCATCTGCTACGGATTCAGGCAGGTCGGGAACAAGAATATCTACGCTACTCATTATGTATCCTTTAATTAATCGACGTTCAGCGCGTCATTGACCAGATCTTGTTGCTGCTTCTGGTGAACGGACATATACCCTACCGCCGGAGAGGCGGAGGCCGGGCGACCTGCATAGCGCAGGGCTGACCCAAATGGAATCACTTCACGGAAATGATGCTGGCTGCAGTACCATGCGCCCTGGTTGAGCGGCTCTTCCTGGCACCAGACAAAATCATGTACGTGAGCATACTGTTTCAGCACTTCCTGCATCGCCTGATGCGGGAACGGATAAAGCTGTTCGATACGCACGATGGCGACATCTTTCTGATCGTTCTTACGGCGCTGTTCCAGCAGGTCGTAATAAACCTTACCAGAACACATCACCACGCGCTTCACGGCCTGCGGATCCAGCTCGTCAATTTCACCGATGGCCGGCAGGAAGGTGCCGTTCGCCAGCTCATCCAGGCTGGACACCGCCAGCGGATGACGCAGCAGGGATTTCGGCGACATCACCACCAGTGGACGACGCATACCGCGCAGCGCCTGACGACGCAGCATGTGGTAGACCTGAGCCGGGGTGGACGGCACGCAGACCTGCATGTTCTGCTCGGCGCAAAGCTGCAGATAACGTTCCAGACGCGCGGAGGAGTGCTCCGGACCCTGACCTTCATAACCGTGCGGCAGCAGCATCACCAGGCCACACATACGGCCCCATTTCTGCTCGCCGGAGGAGATGAACTGGTCGATAACCACCTGCGCACCGTTGGCGAAGTCACCGAACTGCGCTTCCCAGATGGTCAGGGTGCGCGGTTCTGCCGTGGCGTAACCGTACTCGAAAGCCAGTACCGCTTCTTCAGACAGCACGGAGTCCCAGACCTTGAACTGGCCCTGACCGTTGTGCACGTGCTGCAGCGGGGTGTAGGTTGAACCGTTAGACTGGTTGTGAACCACCGCATGACGGTGGAAGAAGGTGCCGCGACCCGCATCTTCACCGGACAGACGAACAGGAATGCCTTCGTCAACCAGCGTCGCGTAAGCCAGCGTTTCCGCGCCGCCCCAGTCAAACAGCTTCTCGCCTGCCGCCATGGACTGACGGTCAGCGTAAATTTTCGCCACGCGAGACTGCATCTCGATAGCGTCCGGCACGGTGCTGATGCGTTTAGCCAGCTCCTGCAGGCGCTTCATCTCCACCTTGTTCGGGTAGCTCTCATCCCACTCGTGGTTGAGGTACGGAGACCAGGTAAAGGAGTGCATGTTCATCGGGCGCAGCTCTTTCACTACGCATTCACCCGCGTCCAGCGCGTCGCGGTAGAGGTTGACCATTTCGGTCGCATCTTCCAGCGTCGCCACTTTGTCGCTTTCCAGCTTGTCAGCATAGATTTTGCGCGGGGTCGGGTGTTTTTTGATTTTCTGGTACATCAGCGGCTGGGTTGCACTTGGCTCATCCGCTTCGTTGTGGCCGTGACGGCGGTAGCAGAAGAGGTCAATGAACACATCGCGTTTGAAGGTATTACGGAAGTCCAGCGCCAGGCGGGTAACGAAAGCAACGGCTTCCGGGTCATCCGCGTTAACGTGGAAGATGGGTGCCTGTACCATCTTACCGATGTCGGTGCAGTACGGGGTAGAACGCGCATCCAGCGGGTTAGAAGTAGTAAAGCCCACCTGGTTATTGATCACGATGCGAACGGTACCGCCCACTTCGTAACCACGCGCTTTCGACATGTTCAGGGTTTCCTGAACCACGCCCTGCCCTGTTACCGCCGCATCGCCGTGGATGGTGATTGGCAGCACTTTATTGCTGCTCGGCTCGTCCAGACGATCCAGACGCGCGCGTACGGAACCGATAACCACCGGGCTGACGATTTCCAGGTGCGACGGGTTAAACGCCAGCGCCAGATGAACCAGACCGCCTTCGGTTTCGATATCCGACGAGAAGCCCATATGGTACTTCACGTCGCCGGTGCCGAGGTGTTCTTTATGTTTGCCCGCGAATTCGTCGAACAGGTCCTGCGGTTTTTTACCCAGCACGTTGACCAGCACGTTCAGACGACCGCGGTGCGCCATGCCGAGCACCACTTCACGGGTGCCGCTCTTGCCTGCGTGGCGAATCAGCTCTTTCAGCATCGGCACCAGCGCGTCTCCGCCTTCCAGCGAGAAGCGTTTTGCGCCCGGGAACTTCGCACCCAGATAGCGCTCAAGCCCTTCCGCTGCGGTCAGTTCACTCAGGAAGCGTTTTTTCTCGTCAGCCGAGAAGGTCGCGTGGCCCGCTACGGATTCGATGCGCTGCTGGATCCAGCGTTTCTCTTCGGTAGAGGTAATGTGCATATATTCCGCGCCGATGGAGCCGCAGTAGGTTTGCTTGAGCGCGTCAATCAGATCGCCCAGCTTCATCGTGTCTTTGCCGATGGCAAAGGAACCTACGTTAAAGCTTTCCTGGAAATCGGCCTCGGTCAGATCGTGATACGCCGGATCGAGATCGGCCACACGGTCTTGCTTCCACAGTCCCAGCGGATCGAGATTCGCATGCTGGTGACCGCGGAAGCGATAAGCGTTGATAAGCTGCAGGACTTTAACCTGCTTCGCATTGGTGTCAGGGTCGGAAATCGCAGAAGAGTAACGTGAGGCATCCTTCGCCAGACGACGGAAATAATCACGTGTTTTGGAATGGAATTGATCCGGTTTGACCCCTGTACCAGGCAACTGCTGGAACATGGAACGCCAGTTTGCGTCCACTGAGTCAGGATCGGTTAAGAAGTCTTCATAGAGCTGTTCTATCCAGCTCTGGTTCGCACCAGAGAGGTAAGAAGAGTCCAGCCAGGCTTTCATTGCGCCGTTCTGCATCGTGATCCCTTAAGCATTTTTATGCTTACTTTCGCCGTAGAAACTACCACGCACACCACGTGTACGTGCCGGGGTTCACCTGCGAGCTCTTTTCATTTGGCCCGCGAAGGAACCTTTAGAAACTGTCTTAAGGGTTTCCCCTCACCCCGACCCTCTCCCGTGGGGAGAGGGGGAAGGTCGTCGGCAGTTTTTAAAGATTTCCTGCAATCTATTCCCTCTCCCTTAGGGAGAGGGTTAGGGTGAGGGGAACAGCGCTCCCCTCTCACTACTTACGCACTGCGCTGCAGCAGCATCGACTTAATATGGCCGATGGCGCGCGTCGGGTTCAGCCCCTTCGGACACACACTGACGCAGTTCATGATGCTATGGCAGCGGAATACGCTGAAAGCGTCACTCAGTCCTTCCAGACGGCTATCGGTTTCGGTGTCGCGGCTATCGATCAGGAAGCGATAGGCAGCCAGCAGACCGGCCGGGCCGATAAACTTGTCCGGGTTCCACCAGAACGACGGGCAGGACGTTGAACAACATGCACAAAGAATACACTCGTACAACCCATCGAGTTTTTCACGCTGCTCAGGAGACTGTAAGTGCTCGCGAGCGGGTGGATTTTGCCCATTATTCAATAAGTAAGGCTTAATCTTCTCATATTGTGCATAGAATTGCCCCATGTCTACCACCAAATCACGCACGACCGGCAGGCCTGGCAGAGGACGGATAACAATTTTCTGACCAGGACGCTGCAACGCTGAAATTGGCGTGATGCAGGCCAGGCCATTTTTGCCGTTCATGTTCACCCCGTCAGAGCCACAAACCCCTTCACGGCAGGAGCGGCGGAACGACAGCGTTGGATCTTTTTCTTTCAGCTGGATTAACGCATCCAGCAGCATCATGTCACGGCCTTCTTCCGCTTCCAGGGTGTAATCCTGCATGCGCGGAGCATCATCAACATCCGGGTTATAACGATAAACTGAGAATTCGAGTTTCATTATCCTGTCTCCGCATTAGTAAGTACGAATCTTCGGCGGGAACGCCGGACGCAGTTTCGGTTCCATATTGACGCTACGACGCGTCATGGTTTCCGACTCTGGCAGATACAGGGAATGGCACAGCCAGTTTTCGTCATCACGCTCCGGGAAGTCGAAGCGGCTATGCGCGCCACGGCTTTCGGTACGGAAGTTTGCCGACATCGCCGTCGCGAACGCGGTTTCCATCAGGTTATCCAGCTCCAGGCACTCGACGCGCTGGGTGTTGAACTCGCTGGAGGTGTCGTCCAGACGGGCATTTTTCAGACGCTCGCGGATCGCTTTCAGCTGCTCAAGACCTTTGGCCATCGCGTCGCCTTCGCGGAATACCGAGAAGTTGTGCTGCATGCACTCCTGCAGCGCTTTACGGATTTCAACCGGATCTTCGCCGTTACGGTTACCGTTCCAGCGGTTGAGGCGCTCAAGAGAGGCATCGATTTCGTCGTCAGTTGCGTCACGCAGCGCGCCCTGCTCGGCAATGGATTCCTGCAGATGCAGACCCACCGCACGACCAAACACTACCAGGTCCAGCAGCGAGTTGCCGCCCAGACGGTTTGCGCCGTGTACGGACACGCAGGCAATTTCGCCTACGGCGAACAGACCAGGGATAACCACGTCTTCGCCCTGCTCATTCACGGTAAGCGCCTGACCGGTCACTTTGGTCGGAATACCGCCCATCATGTAGTGGCAGGTTGGGATAACCGGAATCGGCTCTTTCACCGGGTCGACGTGGGCGAAGGTGCGGGACAGTTCCAGGATGCCCGGCAGACGGGATTCCAGCACCTCTTTACCCAGATGGTCGAGCTTCAGCTTCGCGTGTGGACCCCATGGGCCGTCACAACCGCGGCCTTCACGGATTTCGATCATGATGGAACGCGCCACCACGTCACGACCCGCCAGGTCTTTCGCATTCGGGGCATAACGCTCCATGAAGCGCTCGCCGTGTTTGTTCAGCAGGTAGCCACCTTCACCACGGCAGCCTTCTGTTACCAGCACGCCCGCACCGGCGATACCGGTTGGGTGGAACTGCCACATCTCCATATCTTGCACCGGCACGCCCGCGCGGATAGCCATACCGACACCGTCACCGGTGTTGATGTGGGCGTTGGTGGTGGACTGGTAAATACGGCCTGCGCCGCCGGTCGCCAGCACGGTAGCGCGGGCTTTGAAGTAAACCACTTCACCGGTTTCGATGCACAGCGCGGTACAGCCCACGATCGCGCCATCGGCGTTTTTCACCAGATCCAGCGCGTACCACTCGGAGAAGATGGTGGTGTGGTTTTTCAGGTTCTGCTGATACAGGGTGTGCAGCAGCGCGTGGCCGGTACGGTCAGCCGCCGCCGCGGTACGTGCCGCCTGCTCGCCGCCGAAGTTTTTCGACTGGCCGCCAAACGGACGCTGATAGATGGTGCCATTTTCCAGACGGGAGAACGGCAGCCCCATGTGATCCAGCTCCAGAATCGCTTCCGGGCCGGTTTTACACATATATTCGATGGCATCCTGGTCGCCGATATAGTCGGAACCTTTAACCGTATCGTACATGTGCCATTCCCAGTTATCTTCGTGGGAGTTACCCAGCGCAACGGTGATACCGCCCTGCGCAGACACAGTGTGGGAACGGGTCGGGAACACTTTAGAGAGCAGCGCACAGGTCTGGCCGCTCTGGGAAATTTGCAGTGCGGCACGCATACCTGCGCCACCGGCACCAATTACAACAGCATCAAATTCTCTGACTGGCAGTTTCATTACACACCCCACACCACAACGAATCCATAAATAACGTAAACCACCAGTGCAACAACAATGGCCAGCTGCAGCGGGAGGCGAACGCCTAACGGTTTTACGTAATCGGTCAACACCTGCCACATGCCAATCCAGGCATGAATAAGGATGGAGAACAGGGCCAGCAGGGTGAACACTTTGGTGAAGGCGGATCCGAAGAACCCACTCCAGATTTCCCACGTCAGCGTGCCGCTGGTCGCGAAGAAACCGATCATATAGATGATGTAAAGGGTGAGAACGATAGCGGTAGCACGGACCAGAATGAAGTCATGTACGCCGTTGCGTCCTAATGCGGAGGCGTTGCTTACCATACGAGAACTCCTGCGAGAAGTGAAAGCACGACAGTAATCACAAATGAAATGTTTGCGGAGCGTTTCCCGGCTTCGAAGGTCTCTTCGAGATAACCAAAGTCCATCAGCATATGGCGAACACCCACGACGACGTGGTATGCCAGCGCGGTCAGAATGCCCCACATGATGAATTTCACGAAGAAGCTGTTCATGATGGCCGAAGCCTGGAGGAATCCTTCAGGGGAAGAGAGGCTGGTGCCCAGTAACCACAGCAAAATACCGACCGCCACAAACGTAATCACACCAGAAACACGGTGCAGAATGGACGCTATTGCTGTTACGGGGAACCGGATCGTTTTCAGATCCAGATTGACAGGTCTTTGTTTTTTCACATTTCTTATCATGAATAACGCCCACATGCTGTTCTTATTGTTTCCTTCCTCCGGACTGCGATGCGGGTCAAGCAGCGTTCCTTTTCTATAACTGCGCGTCATGCAAAACATTGCTTCCAGATGCTAAAACGACACGTTACAACGCTGGGTGGCTCGGGATTGCAGGGTGTTCCGGAGACCTGGCGGCAGTATAGGCCGTTCACAAAATCATTACAATTAACCTACATACAGTTTGTTGGGTTTTCTCTGGAACAGTGATCAGGGTCACGATAACAACATATTTTTAATTTTTAATCATCTGATTTGACAAATGTTAAACAATATTGTTACAAACGTCATCAGAAAAGGCATATAATGCGCAAAAGTTATGAGGTCTCTCTTTCACCTGACAAATAGTTATGTAACAGTGTGATGGTATTGACCGAAGTTATCAGGACAGTTATTAGTGATATACAGGTTTGAATAATTCGGACTGCAAAAACGCTGATTTGCTGTTGTTTCACTGATATTTCATTCGTTTACCTGCAAGGCGCCATAGCTCTGTACCCTGGTTACTCCTCGTGAGCTGAGCGGTAAGCCAAATAACAATCTGGTAACGGTGATTAACAGCTGAATGCAAATCCGGTAAAAGCAGTCTTAAGCATAAGGCGCTAAGGAGACCGTAAATGGCTGATACAAAGGCAAAACTCACCCTAAATGGTGATGATGCTATTGAACTGGATGTGCTAAAAGGCACGCTCGGTCAGGATGTTATTGATATCCGTACGCTGGGTTCCAAAGGAGTATTTACCTTTGACCCTGGATTTACCTCTACCGCATCTTGCGAATCCAAAATCACCTACATTGACGGTGACGAAGGTATCCTGCTCCATCGCGGCTTCCCCATCGATCAGTTAGCCACCGAATCCAACTACCTGGAAGTGTGCTACATCCTGCTGAACGGCGAAAAGCCGACGCAGGCGCAATACGATGAATTCAAAACCACCGTAACCCGTCACACCATGATCCATGAGCAGATTACCCGTCTGTTCCATGCGTTCCGTCGTGACTCTCACCCGATGGCGGTGATGTGCGGTATTACCGGTGCGCTGGCGGCGTTCTATCACGATTCTCTTGACGTGAATAACCCGCGTCACCGTGATATCGCGGCGTTCCGTCTGCTGTCCAAAATGCCTACCATGGCGGCGATGTGTTACAAATACTCCATCGGCCAGCCGTTTGTGTACCCACGTAACGACCTCTCCTACGCTGGTAACTTCCTGCGCATGATGTTCTCAACGCCGTGCGAAGAGTACGAAGTGAACCCGGTGCTGGAACGCGCAATGGACCGTATTCTGATCCTGCACGCTGACCACGAACAGAACGCCTCTACCTCTACCGTCCGTACCGCAGGCTCTTCAGGCGCGAACCCGTTCGCCTGTATCGCTGCGGGCATCGCCTCCCTGTGGGGACCGGCGCACGGCGGCGCGAACGAAGCGGCTCTGAAGATGCTGGAAGAGATCAGCACCGTTGAGCATATTCCTGAGTTCGTGCGTCGTGCGAAAGACAAGAATGACTCCTTCCGCCTGATGGGCTTCGGTCACCGTGTTTACAAAAACTACGACCCGCGCGCCACCGTCATGCGTGAGACCTGCCACGAAGTGCTGAAAGAGCTGGGTACCAAAGATGATCTGCTGGAAGTGGCGATGGAGCTGGAACACATCGCGCTGAACGACCCGTACTTCATCGAGAAGAAACTCTACCCGAACGTCGATTTCTACTCTGGCATTATTCTGAAAGCGATGGGCATTCCGTCTTCCATGTTCACCGTGATCTTCGCCATGGCGCGTACCGTGGGCTGGATTGCGCACTGGAACGAAATGCACAGCGAAGGCATGAAAATTGCTCGTCCTCGTCAGCTGTATACCGGCTACGAGCAGCGTGATTTTAAGTCTGATATTAAGCGCTAATAAACACGCCCGGCGGCGCTTCGCTTGCCGGGCCTATAAGTGCGAAATGTAGGCCGGGTAAGGCGTTGCCGCCACCCGGCTTTTTTACGTCTGGCACCGAGGACACCAGTAAAACGGTCGTGAAGAGAGCGTGGTCTTCTCAATTATCCCGCCGCACCGCTCGCACTTCTTACCCGCCCGATGAAACACCTTGAACCGGAACAGCGCCCCGTGATGCTTGTTCTCATCCACCACGCCGCGCGTGTTGTAAGACAGCCGCGGAATATCCAGCAGCGCCTGCGACAGCGCCTCCAGCTGTTCATCGCTCAGCTGTGAGGCCTTGTGCTGCGGCGCCAGCCCCACTTCCCAGAGGATCTCCACCCGCAGGTAGTTACCTAATCCGGCCAGGAATGCCTGATCGAGCAACAGCCCGGAAAACTGACGGTTGCGGAATTTTGGTGATAACAGACGTGCCTTCACGTCGCTAGCCGTCAGGCGCATGTCCAGCACGTCCGGCCCGACGCGCTGAAGAAATGGATGCGTGAGCAGCTGCTCCGGCGTTAACATTTCGATATCTGACGCGCTGTACAGCAGGATCGCCTTATCCGCCGTTTGCAGCCTGACGCGCAGCACGCGGGTGGTTTGCGGCTGTTCACCCGACTCCACCACGCGCCAGACGCCGTAAAGCTGGTTATGGCTATATAACGTCAGGTTATGGGAAAAATGCGTGAGCAACGCTTTGCCGCGCGTTTCAATGTGGGTCACCGTCTGCCCCACCAGCTCTGATTCAAACGGTTTTAGCTGAGGAAAAGCAAACCAGACATCGGTCAGGGGTTTGCCCTTTATCGCCGCCTCCAGGCTATCCGCCGCGCGGCGGATCTCCGGACCTTCTGGCATTTTTGTATCCTTATCGTCATTATTCGGCGCTGACGAGGATGCCCTCTTCAGAGAACGCTGCCCGCAGGCGGCGCGCGAACTGGAGTGCATGCTCACCGTCGCCGTGTAAACACACCGTATCGGCCTGAACAATTGCCGAAGTTCCATCCACGGCGGTAACCCGCCCGGCGCGCACCATCTCCAGCGTCTGCGCCAGCGCTTTGCCTTCATCAGTAATCAGCGCACCGGCCTGCGTGCGCGGAACCAGGCTGCCGTCCGGCATGTATCCCCGATCGGCAAAGACTTCCTGCCGCGTCGTCAGCCCCAGGCGCTCTCCGGCGCGAATAAGCTCGCTGCCCGCCAGGCCCACCAAAATCAGCTGCGGATTGCAGTCCCGCACCGCGCGGGCAATGGCGTCCGCCAGAGCAGCATCTTTCGCCGCCTGATTGTAGAGCATACCGTGCGGCTTCACGTGGCGCAGCACGCCGTGCTCAGCGCGCACCATCGCCTCCAGCGCACCGATCTGGTAGAGCATTTGCGCGTAGATCGTCTCAGGGGGCAGATCCATCGCCGTGCGGCCAAAGTTCTCCCGGTCAGGGAAGCTCGGGTGAGCGCCAATCGCCACGCCGTTTTTAATGGCATTACGCACGCTCTCCAGCATGGTTTGCGCATCCCCCGCATGAAAGCCGCAGGCGATATTGACCGAGGAGACCAGGGTCATCAGTTCCGCATCGGCGCTGCTGCCCTCCCCCAGATCGGCGTTTAAATCAATCTTTACCATCAAGCCTCCACGCCAGCTGTTCGAGATAACGCTGCTGATCCTGCCGCGCTTTCAGCGCCTCCTCCAGCGAACACTGCACGAAATGAATCGGCTGGCCGAGAGGAATTTGCGCCAGATGGTAGCGATCCGCGTCGATAATACAGGCAATGCGCGGGTAACCGCCGGTGGTTTGCGCATCGTTCATCAGCACGATGGGCTGCCCGTTGCCTGGCACCTGAATCACGCCCGGCAGCAAGCCGTGGGAAAGCAGCTCCCGGTCCGTCGTGCGGGTCAGCGGCTGCCCCTGCAGACGGTAGCCCATGCGGTTACTCTGCGGGCTGATCTTCCACGGCGCGCGCCAGAACGACTCTTTCGAGGCCTCATCAAACTCCTGATATTCCGGTCCCGGCAAGGCGCGGATCACGTTCCCCCACAGCAGCTGTTTTACGCCCTGCGTGGTGGAAAAATGGCGCGCTGACGGCTTAATCGCCAGGCGATCCCCGTCGCGCAGCAGGCGCCCTTCATGTCCGCCGATGCCCGCTTTTTGATCGGTACTGGATGACCCCAATACCTCCGGCACGTCAATGCCCCCCGCCACCGCAAGATAGCTGCGCACACCGTGGAGCGGACGTTTGAGCGTCAAGCGCTGCCCGGCCTTCGCCCGCAGACGCCAGCCGGTCCACACCGCTTTGCCGTCCAGCGTCGCGTCGCAGCCCGCGCCGGTTAAGGCGAACCAGGTCTCCTGACCAAACTCAATCACACACTGACCCAGAGTAATTTCTAGCGCCGCCGTACTGCCCGGGTTGCCGACCAGCAAGTTGGCAATCTCCAGAGATGGGCGGTCAAGCGCGCCGCAGTAGCTCACGCCGGACTGGCGCATGCCAAAGCGCCCGGCATCCTGAACGGAGGTGTAAAGCCCCGCGCGAATAAGCGTTAACATACCCCCTCCTTCTGCGGGATAAAGCGCAGGGTATCACCCGGTTGCAGGAGGATCGGCGCATCCTGCCCCGGTTCAAATAGCGGCATGGAGGTGTGCCCGATAAGCTGCCAGCCACCCGGTGAGATAAGCGGATAAATTCCGGTTTGTTCACCGCCAATCGCCACCGTTCCCGCGGGAACGCTCAGGCGCGGTTCGGCCCGACGCGGGGTATGCAGCCGGGGAGATAGTCCGCCCAGATACGGAAAGCCCGGCTGAAAACCCAGAAACCAGACGACGTACTCCACCGAGCTGTGCAGTTCAACAACCTGCTTTTCCGTGAGCCCACAGTGTTCGGCTACTACGCGCAGATCGGGGCCACCCTTACCGCCATAAACAACCGGGATCTCAATCGTCCTCGATTCAGGCTCCAGCGCTTCGCTCTCCTCCCACCAGCGCTGCAGGCGCTCAATCGCATCCAGCGCCCCCGTGTGCGGGTTACGCAACACCACCGTGATATTATTCATACCCGGAATGGCCTCAACGACGCCCGACATGTCCGGCAGACGCTGTGCCAGTCGCCAGATACGCTTCTGCGTGGCGAGCGTAACCGGCGGTTCAAGCTCCAGAACGACTGCGGTTTCACCCAGAAGATAACAACGCGCTCGCTGCACTTAACTACCTCTCATCAGGCCGGATTAGGAATATCAATAAAAGTCACATCAAGATCGGTATTTTCCGTCAGCCACTCGCTGAGGGCGCGAATACCGCCGCGTTCGGTTGCATGGTGACCAGCCGCGTAAAAATGAAGCCCCTGTTCGCGGGCGGAGTGAACCGTCTGCTCGGAGACTTCGCCGGTAATAAACGCATCGACACCAAAGCGCGCGGCGCTGTCGATAAAGCCCTGACCGCCGCCGGTACACCAGGCCACACGCTTCACCTTATCCGGCCCGGTATCGCCGCACCACAGCGGACGACGCCCCAGGCGCGCCTCGATCCAGGAAGCCAGCTCCAGGCCCGGTACCGGCATCGACAGTTCACCCCACGGCACCAGCGGCTCGATTTCGCCCATTACGGTAATCCCCAACAGCTGCGCCAGCTGGACGTTATTCCCCAGTTCCGGATGTGCATCCAGCGGCAGATGGTAACCGTACAGGTTGATGTCATTCGCCAGCAGCGTTTTGAGGCGATTGCGCTTCATGCCGCGAATAATCGGCGATTCGTTTTTCCAGAAGTAGCCGTGATGGACAATCACCGCATCGGCGTCCTGACGCACCGCCTCATCCAGCAGCGCCTGGCTTGCCGTCACGCCGGTGATGATTTTCTGCACCGTTTCGCGCCCTTCCACCTGCAGGCCATTCGGGCCGTAGTCGCTGAAGGAGGCGGTATTAAGCTTTTCGTTAATCAGGCGTTCCAGTTCACTGTTTTTCATCATCATTCTCTCAAACTTTTCGTGCGGCCTCGTACGCCGCCAGCGTGGCGACGCGCGCCTGTTTATGGTCAACGATCGGGCGGGGATAATCGAGCTTTACGCCCTGTTTATCCGCCCATGCCCACGGGTCGTGGATCGCTTTTGCAGGAACGTTCCTGAGCGCGGGCAACCAGCGGCGAATAAAGTCGCCGTTAGCATCAAATTTTTGCCCCTGGGTAGTCGGATTAAAAATCCTGAAATAGGGAGCCGCATCGGTGCCGGTAGAGGCCGCCCACTGCCAGCCGCCGTTATTCGCCGCCAGGTCACCGTCAATCAGCTGAGAAATAAAATAGCGCTCCCCGACGCGCCAGTCGATAAGCAGATCTTTCACCAGGAAGCTGGCGGTAATCATTCGCAGACGGTTGTGCATCCATCCGGTTTCATTTAGCTGGCGCATGGCGGCATCAACAATCGGAAAGCCCGTCTCCCCTTTTTTCCAGGCCTGTAAAAGTGCCTCATCGTGCTGCCATTTGACGTTATCGGTCCAGGGAATGAACGGACGATGCTTACAGAGATCGGGATGATACGTCATCAGATGGCGATAGAATTCACGCCAGATAAGTTCGTTCAGCCACACCGAGCCCGCCCCTCCGTCCAGCGCCTGCGGCTGTTCGGCCAGAAGACGATGTAAACACTGGCGAGGAGAGAGCACGCCCAGCGCCAGGCTTGCCGATAAACGGCTTGTTCCTTCAATTGCCGGGAAATCCCTGCGCGCGTCGTACTCTCCAGCACCCTGTTTGCAAAACTGGCGCAGCTTCGCAATAGCGGCCTTCTCATTGGCAGGAAACAGTAGTTCATCAAATGCCTGTTGGGGATAGTTAAACGTTAATTCAGGCTGATTGGTTATAACTTCCCCTCTGACGGCGGGCGCAGGTACGCACTCCGGCAGCGCCTCTTTCAGGCGTTTAACAAAAGCATTTTTAAACGGCGTAAACACTTTATACATTTCGTGACCGCCAGTCATCACGCTGCCCGGTGCCAGCATCACGCTGTCATCAAATCCCTCACAAACCACCTCTTCGAGCATTTTCTCCAGCTGGCGGTCCCGCTGCTGTTCGTTCAGTTCGTACTGGTAGTTATAAAAAAGATGTGTAACTCCGTTCTGCTGGCATATCTCCTGCAGCATATGAAGCTGCGCGGTAAAATCGCTGACCTCTTTGTAGATCAGCGGAATGCCTTTTTCGGCAAGCGCGCGTTGCAGTTCGTTCAGATGGGATTTGAGGTAAGCCGCCTGCCGCGGAGCCATATCGTGCTGCCGCCACTGCTCGGGCGTAGCCATAAACAGAGCCAATACGTTAGCGTCTTTGGCGCGACAGGCCGCCGCGAGTGCGATGTTGTCATGTACGCGCAAATCCGCGCGAAACCAAACCAGATGGGTGGGCATAAAACTCCAGGCGAATATCCATTATGTCCATAAGGGCATGCCGTAAAAGGAAAAAGCATGCATTGAACTACTTTGCCATGAAGTGTAGACGGGATGAAATAAAAAAGGCCGCTCGAGGCGGCCTTAACGCTACTTGTCCTGCGCTATCGTAGTTAAAGCGACAAACACATTCGGTTCATCGCTCTTTACAACGAGTACGCTGGCGACAATGAACGCGATGCAAAAATAGCGTTTCATTATGCGGTCCCTGCAGCTAACCGCTCCACCGTTCACCACCGGTGATAAGTCGGTGGACACAAGCCCGGGTAGGCGGGCTGCTTTACGGCTGTAAATACACCTTTCCCAGGACCGATGCCCATTTGCGAGATGGCGGAAAGGGACGCAGCATCATAATTAACATCCGCTATAAAGGTAAGATACTCGAATAAAATTAGGAATTTATAAAGGTTTCGAGGGGTTGCCATCTGATTACAGGAGGGTATGATAAGAATCCCGGGTAGGGGCTGCAAGACCACCCAACGGACCGCGAATCCCGAGGGACAAAAAAACCGCCATATTGCTATTGGCGGTTTTTTTTATAGCTACGCGTCAGCGTCGTTTCAGTAGAAATCGCAGGTCGCTTTCTCGGCCTGATCCATCCACACCGGCTTTTCGCTGGTTTTCGCCCAGACGCGGTGCAGATAACTGTAAAAACGCGCACGATCTTTCCAGAACAGCATCACCGGCAGGGCCAGCACGCCAGCCACTACGGCGAAAGTGCGACGCATGAACACGATATGAGCCGGATACTCTTTATAAAGATCCATATTTTTCTCCCCTGTAGTTGGCCGGAAATCTTCTCCGGAAAATGTGAAATCTGTGACCTGGCTAAAATAATATCGCTTTGCGTGTAATTTTACTACTCATCCGACCACTTATTTTTATCCATTTAGTGAATATTTACACTTCCGCCGTAATTAAGTTACAAAAAAGTTAACAGTTTACTTATCAATAGTTAATTTGTGGCCTTTGGCATTTTTATACTTTTTTTACATCCGCCCTCCGCATTTTTGCGAAATCTTTGCGCCGTAAATCCTACCGTTAGCACAACAACAAAAGTCACCCGGAGGTGGATTGTGAGTGCAGGTCTTATTGCCGGCATCGTGCTGGTGTTCCTGTTATTGGGTTATCTGGTCTATGCCCTGATTAACGCGGAGGCATTCTGATGACTGCTCAGGCGTTTTTGCTTATTGCCAGTTTCTTAGTGGTATTGTTCGTTCTGGCAAGGCCGCTGGGAACGGGACTGGCACGGCTTATCAACAACGTCCCCCTGCCCGGCACGGGAAGCGTTGAGAAAGGGATCTGGCGCGTACTGGGAATCGACGATCGGGAGATGAGCTGGCGTGAATATCTGATCGCCATTCTGCTGCTGAATATTGTCGGGCTGATTGCACTTTTTGCCATGCTGATGCTTCAGGGCATCCTGCCGCTGAATCCGCAACAGTTGCCGGGCCTGTCCTGGCACCTGGCGCTGAATACGGCAGTCAGTTTCGTTACCAACACCAACTGGCAGTCCTATGCCGGTGAAACCACGCTCAGCTATTTCAGCCAGATGGCTGGGTTAACCGTGCAGAACTTCCTCTCTGCCGCCAGTGGTATCGCGGTAATTTTCGCGCTGACGCGTGCGTTTGCGCGTCAAAAAATCAGTACTCTGGGTAACGCCTGGGTGGATTTAACGCGCATTACGCTGTGGATCCTGCTGCCGATTGCGCTGCTTATCGCGCTGTTCTTTATTCAGCAGGGCAGCCTGCAAAACCTGCTGCCTTACACGCCTTATACCTCGCTTGAAGGCGCAAAACAGCTCCTGCCGATGGGGCCAGTGGCGTCACAGGAAGCCATCAAGATGCTCGGGACGAACGGGGGCGGCTTCTTCAACGCCAACTCGTCGCATCCGTTTGAAAACCCTACCGCCCTGACCAATTTTGTGCAGATGCTGGCGATCTTCCTGATCCCCGCTGCGCTCTGCTTTGCCTTTGGTGACGTGGTCAACGATCGCCGTCAGGGCCGCACCCTGCTCTGGACCATGTCGCTGATCTTCGTGGTCTGCGTGGCGCTGGTGATGTGGGCGGAATGGAACGGTAACAGCCATTTCATGCAGCTTGGGGCGAATAGCAATATCAATATGGAAGGGAAAGAGAGCCGCTTCGGCATTCTCGCCAGCAGCCTGTATGCGGTGGTCACTACGGCGGCCTCGTGCGGGGCGGTGAACGCCATGCACGACTCTTTCACCGCGCTTGGCGGCATGATCCCGATGTGGCTGATGCAGATTGGCGAGGTGGTGTTTGGCGGCGTGGGTTCAGGTCTTTACGGCATGCTGCTGTTCGTACTGCTGGCGGTATTTATTGCCGGTCTGATGATTGGCCGCACCCCGGAATACCTCGGTAAAAAAATCGACGTTCGCGAGATGAAGTTAACCGCGCTGGCGATTCTGGTCACCCCGGCGCTTGTGCTGCTCGGCACCGCGCTGGCGCTGATGACCGAGGCCGGACGCAGCGGCATCTTTAACCCCGGCATTCACGGCTTTAGTGAAGTGCTTTATGCAGTCTCCTCTGCCGCCAACAACAACGGCAGCGCCTTTGCGGGCTTAAGCGCCAACTCACCGTTCTGGAACTGCCTGCTGGCGTTCTGCATGTTCGTGGGTCGCTTCGGGGTCATTGTGCCGGTCATGGCGATTGCCGGATCGCTGGTGAATAAGAAAATTCAACCGACCACCACCGGGACATTACCGACCCACGGCGCGCTGTTTATCGGCCTGCTGACGGGCACCGTGTTGCTGGTCGGCGCCCTGACCTTTATCCCCGCCCTCGCGTTAGGCCCGGTCGCGGAAACTCTCTCTTTACGCTGATTTTGCGGAGTATTTGTCATGAGTCGTAAACAACTGGCCCTGCTCGAACCGACGTTAGTTCGTCAGGCGCTTATGGATGCGGTCAAAAAGCTGAGCCCGCGCGTGCAGTGGCACAACCCGGTGATGTTTATTGTCTGGGCGGGAAGCGTCCTGACCACCGCCCTGGCGATTGCCATGGGGACGGGCCACATGCCGGGAAACGCGATGTTTACCGGCGCCATCAGCCTGTGGCTGTGGTTTACCGTGCTGTTTGCCAACTTTGCGGAAGCGCTGGCGGAAGGCCGGAGTAAAGCGCAGGCCAACAGCCTGAAAGGGGTGAAAAAAACGGCGTTTGCGCGCAAGCTGCGTGAGCCGAAATACGGCGCGCAGATGGACCACGTTCCGGCGGATGAACTGCGCAAAGGCGATGTGGTGCTGGTGGAAGCCGGAGACATCATCCCCTGCGACGGTGAAGTCATTGAGGGTGGCGCATCGGTAGACGAAAGCGCCATTACCGGAGAGTCCGCGCCGGTGATCCGTGAATCCGGCGGCGATTTTGCCTCCGTGACGGGCGGGACGCGCATTCTTTCCGACTGGCTGGTGATCCAGTGCAGCGTCAACCCGGGCGAAACTTTCCTCGACAGGATGATCGCCATGGTGGAAGGCGCCCAGCGCCGTAAAACACCTAACGAAATCGCCCTGACCATCCTGCTGGTGGCCCTGACAATCGTCTTCCTGCTGGCAACCGCGACGCTGTGGCCGTTCTCCGCTTACGGCGGCACCGCGGTCACCATCACGGTGCTGGTGGCGCTGCTGGTCTGCCTGATCCCCACCACCATCGGCGGCCTGCTGTCGGCCATCGGCGTGGCCGGCATGAGCCGCATGCTCGGTGCAAACGTCATCGCCACCAGCGGGCGTGCGGTTGAAGCAGCCGGTGACGTGGATGTCTTGCTGCTGGATAAAACCGGGACCATTACCCTCGGTAACCGCCAGGCGTCCGAATTCTTACCCGCTCCGGGCGTGGATGAAAAAACGCTGGCGGACGCCGCGCAGCTCTCCTCGCTTGCCGATGAAACCCCTGAAGGTCGCAGTATCGTGATCCTCGCCAAGCAGCGTTTTAACCTTCGCCAGCGCGACGTTCAGAGCCTGCATGCCACCTTCGTGCCCTTCACGGCGCAAACCCGCATGAGCGGTATTAACATTCAGGACCGGATGATCCGTAAAGGCTCCGTTGACGCCATTCGTCGCCACATTGAGGCAAACAATGGCCACTTCCCGCCAGAAGTGGACAGCCTGGTCGAAAGCGTGGCCCGTCAGGGGGCCACGCCGCTGGTGGTGGCAGAAGGCTCGAACGTGCTGGGGGTGATTGCCCTGAAGGATATCGTCAAAGGCGGCATCAAGGAGCGCTTTGCCCAGCTGCGTAAAATGGGCATCAAAACGGTGATGATCACCGGGGATAACCGTCTTACCGCCGCGGCGATTGCCGCCGAAGCGGGCGTGGATGATTTCCTTTCCGAGGCCACGCCGGAAGCGAAGCTCGCGCTGATCCGTCAGTATCAGGCGGAAGGCCGTCTGGTCGCCATGACCGGTGACGGTACCAACGACGCCCCTGCCCTGGCGCAGGCCGACGTGGCGGTGGCGATGAACTCCGGTACCCAGGCGGCAAAAGAGGCGGGGAACATGGTCGACCTCGACTCAAACCCGACCAAGCTGATTGAGGTGGTGCACATTGGCAAGCAGATGCTGATGACGCGCGGTTCGCTGACCACGTTCAGTATCGCTAACGATGTGGCAAAATACTTCGCCATCATTCCGGCCGCGTTTGCCGCGACCTATCCGCAATTAAACGCGCTGAACGTGATGCACCTGCACTCCCCGGCATCGGCCATTCTGAGCGCCGTGATCTTTAACGCCCTGATTATTGTCTTCCTGATCCCGCTGGCGCTGAAGGGCGTGAGCTATAAGCCACTTACGGCAGCCGCCATGCTGCGCCGCAACCTGTGGATTTACGGTCTGGGCGGGCTGGTGGTGCCTTTCATCGGTATCAAGGCTATCGACCTGCTGTTGACCCTGTTCGGGCTGGTTTAAAAGGTGAATCAAATGACAATGTTACGCCCCGCTATACTTCTGTTTATTCTGCTGTCTCTCATTACCGGCGGGCTGTACCCGCTGGTAACTACCGCGCTGGGCCAGTGGTGGTTTAAGGATCAGGCCAACGGCTCGCTGATTATGCAAAACGGTGAAAATCGCGGTTCGCGCCTGATTGGTCAGAACTTTACGGATGCTCGTTACTTCCAGGGTCGCCCTTCCGCCACTGCCGAAAGCCCGTATAATCCGATGGCATCCGGCGGCAGTAACCTGGCGGGCAGCAACCCTGAGCTGGATAAAGCCGTTGCTGAGCGCGTGGCAGCCCTGCGCGCTGCCAATCCTCAGGCCAGCCGTGAGGTGCCCGTCGAGCTGGTAACCGCCTCGGCCAGCGGGCTGGACTACAGCCTGACCCCGGCAGCAGTGGCCTGGCAAATCCCGCGCGTCGCCGCCGCCCGTCAGTTGACCATCGAACAGGTGAGCAAGCTGGTTGCTGAGCACACGCAAAAACCGCTGGTCAGCTTCATCGGCATGCCCGTGGTGAATATTGTTGAGCTGAATCTGGCGCTGGACGCGCTAAGGAAAAACTAAATGACCGACGAGCCCATGCGCCCGGATCCGGACAGGCTGCTTGAACAGACGGCTGAAGCCCATCGCGGCAAACTGAAAATTTTCTTTGGCGCCTGCGCGGGCGTCGGGAAAACCTTCGCCATGCTGACGGAAGCCCAGCGGCTTCGGGCGCAGGGGCTCGATATTCTGATCGGCGTGGTTGAAACCCACGGACGTAAAGAGACGGCGTCGCTGCTGAAGGGGCTGGCTACCCAGCCGCCCCGCCGCATCAGCCATCGTGGTCGGTTAGTCACTGAGTTTGATATTGATGCCGCCCTCGCCCGCCGTCCCGCCCTTATCCTGATGGACGAACTGGCGCACAGCAATGCGCCAGGCTCACGCCACCCAAAACGCTGGCAGGATGTTGAAGAGCTACTTGAAGCCGGCATCGATGTTTTCACGACGGTTAACGTTCAGCATCTGGAAAGCCTGAACGACGTGGTCAGCGGCGTGACCGGCATTCAGGTGCGAGAGACGGTGCCGGATCCCTTCTTTGATTCCGCGGACGAGGTGGTGCTGGTCGACCTGCCCCCCGATGATTTACGCCAGCGCCTGCATGAAGGCAAAGTCTACATCGCCGGCCAGGCCGAGCGCGCCATCGAACATTTTTTCCGAAAAGGTAACCTGATTGCCCTGCGCGAGCTGGCTCTGCGTCGTACTGCCGATCGCGTCGACGATCAGATGCGCGCCTGGCGCGACCTGCAGGGCCAGGAGCGCGTCTGGCATACGCGGGATGCCATCCTGCTGTGCGTGGGGCACGGCAGCGGCAATGAAAAGCTGGTCCGCACCGCTGCGCGCCTGGCAGCCAAATTTGGCAGCGTCTGGCATGCAGTGTATGTCGAAACGCCGCAGTTGCACGCTCTGCCCGAAAACCAGCGCCGCGCGATCCTGAGTTCGCTGCGCCTGGCGCAGGAGCTGGGCGCTGAAACCGCAACGCTCTCCGATCCACAGGAAGATAAAGCCATACTGCGCTACGCGCGAGAGCATAATCTGGGGAAAATTGTCATTGGCCGCCGCCAGCATCGCCGCTGGTTTAGCCGCGAATCCTTTGCCGACAAGCTGGCCCGCCGCGCGCCGGATCTGGACCTGGTGATCGTGGCGCTGGATGACAAGCCCACGCCGTTACCCAGCCGCGCCCCGGACAGCCGAGCCTTCAGCGATAAATGGCGCATTCAGCTTCGCGGCTGTTTTGTCGCCGTTGTGCTCTGCGCCCTGATCACTATTATTGCCAGCAAATGGCTGATTGCCTTCGACGCGGCCAACCTGGTGATGATCTACCTGCTTGGCGTAGTGGTGGTGGCGCTCTTTTACGGACGCTGGCCGTCGGTACTGGCGACGGTGATCAACGTCATCAGCTTCGATCTATTCTTTATTGATCCTCGCGGGACGCTCGCGGTTTCAGACGTGCAATACATCCTCACCTTCGGCGTGATGCTCACCGTCGGGCTGGTGATCGGGAACCTGACGGCCGGCGTGCGCTACCAGGCGCGTATCGCCCGCTATCGCGAACAGCGCACGCGCCATCTGTATGAGATGTCTAAATCGCTGGCGGTGGGCCGTACGCCGCTGGATATTGTGCAGACCAGCGAGCAGTTTATTCGCTCGACGTTTCATGCCAGCAACCTGATTTTACTCCCTGACGAACACGGTAAGCTGCGCCCGCTGACGTCGGCCTCAGGCATGACGCCCTGGGATGAAGCCATCGCGCGCTGGAGCTTTGATAAAGGGCTACCCGCGGGCGCAGGGACTGACACCCTGCCCGGCGTGCCCTATCAAATTCTGCCGCTGCGCAGTGCCGATAAAAATCAGGGGCTGGTGATTGTTGAGCCCTCCAACCTGCGCCAGCTGATGATCCCCGAACAGCAGCGACTGCTGGAGACCTTTACCCTGCTGGTTGCCAGCGCGCTGGAACGGCTGGCGCTCACCGCCAGCGAAGAACAGGCCCGGCTGGCGAGCGAGCGGGAAAGCATTCGTAACTCGCTGCTGGCGGCGCTGTCTCACGATCTGCGTACGCCACTTACCGTCCTGTTTGGCCAGTCAGAAATTCTGACGCTGGACCTGGCAGCGGAAGGCTCCAAACACGCCCTTCAGGCCAGCGAAATCCGCCAGCATGTGCTGAATACCACGCGCCTGGTGAATAACTTGCTCGATATGGCGCGTATCCAGTCAGGCGGTTTTAACCTCAAAAAAGAGTGGCTCACGCTCGAAGAAGTGGTGGGCAGCGCGCTGAAAATGCTCGAACCTGGCTTAGGCGGGCGGCATATTGCGCTGAACATGCCCGAGCCACTGACGTTAATTCACGTTGATGGCCCGCTCTTTGAGCGGGTGCTGATCAACCTGCTGGAAAATGCCGGCAAATATGCGGGTGCCAGCGCCCGGATTGGCGTGGATGCTACGGTGGACGATGGAACGCTTCATCTTGACGTCTGGGATACCGGACCGGGCATTCCTGCCGGGCAGGAGATGGCTATTTTTGAAAAATTCGCGCGCGGCAATAAGGAGTCGGCCATTCCGGGCGTGGGGCTGGGGCTGGCGATTTGCCAGGCAATTATTGACGTCCATGGCGGGACCATCTCCGCGGAGAATCGTCCGGAAGGCGGCGCGCGTTTTTGTGTTACACTTCCTCTGGAAACCCCGCCAGAACTTAATGAATTACCAGAGGATTTGTGATCAACGTTCTGATTGTTGAAGATGAGATCGCCATTAGCCGGTTTCTGCGCGCTGCGCTGGAAGGCGATGGTCTGCGCGTTCATGATGCGGGTACGCTTCAGCGGGGTTTAATTGAAGCCGCCACCCGCAAGCCGGACCTGGTGATCCTCGATCTTGGCCTGCCGGACGGTGACGGCATTGATTTTATCCGGGAAGTGCGTCAGTGGAGCCAGATGCCGATCCTCGTGCTCTCGGCCCGTACAGAAGAGACGGATAAAATCGTGGCGCTGGATGCCGGGGCGGACGATTATCTGATTAAACCTTTTGGTATCGGCGAGCTACAGGCTCGCCTGCGCGTGGCGCTGCGCCGCCACAGCGCAACCACGCCCGCTGACCCAACCTACACGTTTGGGGATATCCGGGTTGACCTGGCCGCGCGGCGCATTGTGCGCGGCGATGAGGAAATTCACCTCACGCCAATAGAATTTCGCCTGCTCGCCGTACTGCTCAACAACCACGGCAAGGTACTCACCCAGCGCCAGCTGTTAAGTCAGGTGTGGGGACCCAATGCTGTAGAACATAGTCATTATCTACGCATATATATGGGACATCTTCGTCAGAAACTCGAAGTCGACCCCGCTCGCCCTCGCCATCTATTAACTGAAACCGGTATCGGTTATCGATTTATGCTTTGAATAACTATTCACTTTATTTTTAAATAAAACGAAATCCCTCAGAAAATATTTCACAAATAACCCATGCGTTATTTTTGCGGGTTATTTTCGCTCATTTAAAACATTAACAGAACAACCCATTAACACATCATCAACAAATCAGAATTTTGATCTGCGATATTCATTTTAAACGAATATTTATTTCTGATTTGATCGGTTAACGGTGATCTACCTCACGGTTAATCGGCTTTTTCTGGATAAAATGACCATGCTTTCAATTACTGAAAGGAAAATGAAACATGGAAAACAACAATCGCTTAATGCCCCATATAAGGCGGACAACACATATCATGATGTTTGCCCACCGAAACTGCTTTGACTTTCATCTCTTTAATGCCCGGTAGTCCTTCGACTTCTGGCGCACTCGCTTACAGGCTATCCTTAAACACCTTATTTTACAGGCTATTGCCTGTGATCTCGTGCGCTCATTCATCCTGATTCAGAATCATCCGCACCGGGCGGACTGAATTTCAATCATCAAAAAAGCAATTCACTGATTTTAATCAGCGGCCACCCTTTGCTTTTTTTCCGGAAAAATTATCGATTTCTTTCTTGCAAGAAATCGAAGGACGCTTATTACCTAAAATAAAGAGAGAAAGATGAAAAGTTTAAAAATCGCAGCCAGCCGTGCATGTCCGGATTGCTTTACTACCCAGCGTGAACTGGTGGATGTCCGCGCCTCTGATTATATTGATGTTGCCGCCATTGTTCTGACGGTTACGGATATTGCCAGCGGTATTCTGGACGAAATAGAAGCCACCGGTTTTGGCATTCCCGTATTTGTCGCAACGCACAAAGAAGAGTTCATCCCGGCAGACTATTTATCTCGCATTCATGGCGTATTTGAGTTCTCAGACACCAGCAACGACTTTTATGGACGCCAGCTGGAAGCGGCCGCCCAGAAGTATGAAACCCAGCTGCGCCCGCCGTTTTTCCGCGCCCTTGTCGACTATGTAAAACAGGGCAACAGCGCGTTTGACTGCCCGGGGCATCAGGGTGGCCAGTTCTTTCGCCGCCATCCTGCCGGCAATCAGTTTGTCGATTTCTTTGGTGAGACGCTTTTCCGCGCCGATCTGTGCAACGCCGACGTGGCGATGGGCGATCTGCTGATCCACGAAGGCGCGCCGTGCATCGCCCAGCAGCATGCGGCAAAAGTCTTTAATGCCGATAAGACCTACTTCGTGCTGAACGGTACCTCGTCATCCAACAAAGTGGTGCTTAACGCTCTGCTCACCCCGGGCGACCTGGTGCTATTCGACCGTAATAACCACAAATCTAACCATCACGGTGCACTCCTCCAGGCTGGCGCAACGCCGGTCTATCTGGAAACGGCGCGCAACCCGTACGGCTTCATTGGCGGCATTGACGCCCACTGCTTCGAAGAAAGCTATCTGCGCGAGCTGGTAGCAGAGGTGGCGCCGGGCCGCGCGCGCGACGAACGTCCGTTCCGTCTGGCGGTTATCCAGCTGGGTACCTACGACGGCACCATCTATAACGCCCGTCAGGTGGTGGATAAGATTGGGCACCTGTGTGATTACATCCTGTTTGACTCGGCCTGGGTGGGTTACGAGCAGTTTATTCCGATGATGGCCGACTGCTCGCCGCTGCTGCTGGAGCTGAACGAAAACGATCCGGGGATCCTGGTCACCCAGTCCGTGCATAAACAACAGGCTGGCTTCTCGCAGACCTCGCAAATCCATAAGAAAGACAGCCATATCAAAGGGCAACAGCGCTATGTCCCACATAAGCGGCTGAATAATGCCTTCATGATGCACGCCTCCACCAGCCCATTTTATCCGCTGTTCGCTGCGCTGGACATCAACGCCCGCATGCATGAAGGCCAGAGCGGCCGCAACATGTGGATGGACTGCGTGGTTAACGGTATCGAAGCGCGCAAGCTGATCCTGGAGAACTGCCGGTATCTGCGCCCGTTCGTGCCGGAGACAGTGGATGGCCGTCCGTGGGAAAGCTGGGACACGGCGGAGATTGCAACCGATCTACGCTTCTTCCACTTCGTGCCGGGTGAAAACTGGCACGCTTTTGAAGGCTACGCTGAGCACCAGTATTTTATCGACCCGTGCAAGCTCCTGCTGACCACGCCGGGCATTAACGCCCGCACCGGGGAGTATGACGACTTCGGCGTGCC
Organism: Enterobacter sp. MG-EB028; assembly: GCF_056673305.1. Taxonomy (NCBI): domain Bacteria; kingdom Pseudomonadati; phylum Pseudomonadota; class Gammaproteobacteria; order Enterobacterales; family Enterobacteriaceae; genus Enterobacter; species Enterobacter sp. MG-EB028. Next base: position 1,386,700 of record NZ_CP195079.1, on the reverse strand, counting down.
CGCCACTATCCTTGCCAACTTCCTTCGCGAAAACGGCATCGTGCCGGAAAAATGCGATCTCAACTCGATCCTGTTCCTGCTCACGCCGGCGGAAGATATGGGCAAGCTGCAGCAGCTTGTGGCACAGCTGGTGCGCTTCGAAAAACTGCTCGAGAGCGATGTTCCGCTGAAAGAGGTATTGCCTTCTCTCTACAAACAACATCCGGAACGTTACGCGGATTACACCCTGCGCCAGATCTGCCAGGAAATGCATGACCTGTACGCCCGCCACAACGTGAAGCAGCTGCAAAAAGAGATGTTCCGCAAGTCTCACTTCCCACGCGTGATGATGAACCCGCAGGACGCGAACTACGCCTACCTGCGCGGCGAGGTCGAGCTGGTCTCCCTGCGCGACGCGGAAGGCCGCATCGCCGCTGAAGGTGCGCTCCCTTACCCACCGGGGGTGCTGTGCGTGGTTCCAGGGGAAGTCTGGGGCGGTTCCGTGCTGCGCTACTTTGCCGCACTGGAAGAAGGCATCAACCTGCTGCCGGGCTTCGCGCCGGAGTTGCAGGGCGTGTATGTCGAGGAGTGTGACGGTCGCAAACAGGTTCGCTGCTACGTCATCAAACAATCCGCCGCTCAGCCCGCGCTGCTGAAAGGAGAGAAATTATGAGTAAGTCCAATAAGATGGGCGTGGTGCAGCTGACTATCCTTACCATGGTCAACATGATGGGTTCCGGGATTATTATGCTGCCCACCAAGCTCGCCGAAGTGGGGACGATTTCGATTATCTCCTGGCTTGTTACCGCCGTAGGATCGATGGCGCTGGCGTGGGCGTTCGCCAAGTGTGGGATGTTCAGCCGCAAGTCAGGTGGCATGGGCGGCTATGCTGAGTACGCCTTTGGTAAGTCCGGCAACTTTATGGCGAACTACACCTACGGCGTATCGCTGCTGATCGCCAACGTGGCGATTGCCATTTCCGCCGTCGGCTACGGCACGGAGTTGTTTGGCGTGACGCTCAGCCCGGTACAAATTGGGCTGGCGACCATCGGGGTTCTGTGGATCTGCACCGTGGCCAATTTTGGTGGCGCGCGCATTACCGGTCAGCTCTCCAGCATCACCGTCTGGGGCGTGATTATCCCGGTTGTCGGCCTGTGCATCATCGGCTGGTTCTGGTTCAGCCCAACGCTCTACGCCAACTCCTGGAATCCGCACCACGTGCCGTTCTTTACGGCAGTGGGCTCGTCTATCGCCATGACGCTCTGGGCCTTCCTGGGTCTGGAATCCGCCTGTGCGAACGCAGAAGTGGTAGAGAACCCGGAGAAGAACGTGCCGATTGCGGTCCTCGGCGGAACGCTGGGCGCGGCGGTGATCTATATCGTCTCGACTAACGTCATTGCCGGGATTGTGCCAAACATGGATCTGGCTAACTCCACGGCGCCGTTCGGGCTGGCCTTTGCCCAGATGTTCACCCCGGAAGTCGGGAAAGTGATCATGGGTCTGATGGTGATGTCCTGCTGCGGCTCGCTACTCGGCTGGCAGTTCACCATCGCGCAGGTGTTTAAATCCTCGGCTGATGAAGGTTACTTCCCAAAAATCTTCTCCCGCGTGACCAAAGCCGACGCGCCGGTGCAGGGTATGCTGGCAATTGTCATCTTCCAGAGCGGATTGTCGCTGATGACCATTAGCCCGTCCCTGAACAGCCAGTTTAACGTGCTGGTCAACCTGGCGGTGGTGACGAATATCATTCCGTATATTCTGTCGATGGCGGCGCTGGCGATCATTCAGAAGGTGGCGAAAGTTGATCCACGCAAAGCGCGTGCGGCGAATATTGTGGCGCTGATTGGGGCAATCTACAGCTTCTATGCGCTCTACTCATCCGGCCAGGAAGCGATGCTGTATGGCGCGATGGTGACCTTTATGGGCTGGACGCTGTACGGTCTGGTGTCACCGAGATTTGAATTGAAGAATAAGCACAGTTAGGTAAAAGCAAAACGGCAGCCCAAGGGCTGCCGTCTTTATTGTTTTCTCCCTCTCCCTTTGGGAGAGGGCCGGGGTGAGGGCATCAGCCCGCACCAGAACCGCACTTACGCGTTTTTCAGCACTTCGCTGACAATCTCTACCGCTTCTTTCTCAATCTGCTGGCGGTGCTCAGCGCCGAGGAAGCTTTCGCAATAGATTTTGTACGCATCTTCCGTACCGGACGGACGCGCGGCGAACCAGCCATTTTCGGTCATCACTTTCAGTCCACCGATAGACGCACCGTTACCCGGTGCCGCCGTCAGACGGGCAGTGATCGGATCGCCTGCCAGGGTACTTGCGCTGACCATCTCTGGGGAGAGTTTGGACAATGCAGCTTTCTGCGCAGAGGTCGCGCCAGCCTGGATACGGTTATAGCTTGGCGCACCAAAGCGTGCCGCCAGCTCGTTGTAGTGTTCCTGCGGGTTTTTACCGGTAACCGCGGTGATTTCCGCAGCCAGCAGGCACATGATGATGCCGTCTTTATCGGTTGACCACGGGGTGCCGTCGAAGCGCAGGAAGGACGCGCCCGCGCTCTCTTCGCCGCCGAAGCCAAAGCTGCCGTCGTGCAGACCGTCAACGAACCACTTGAAGCCCACCGGCACTTCCACCAGCTTGCGGCCCAGCGCGTCCACCACGCGGTCGATCATCGCAGAAGAGACCAGCGTTTTACCGACAGCCACCTCTTTGCCCCACTGCGGGCGGTGCTGGAACAAGTAGTTGATCGCAACAGCCAGGTAGTGGTTCGGGTTCATCAGCCCGGCAGGGGTGACGATGCCGTGACGGTCATAATCCGGGTCGTTAGCAAATGCCAGATCGAACTTGTCGCGCAGCGCCAGCAGGCCCGCCATCGCGCACTCGGAGGAGCAGTCCATACGGATCGCGCCGTCTTTGTCCAGGTGCATGAAGCGGAAGGTCTGATCAACGTGATCGTTCACGATGGTCAGATCCAGCTTGTAGTGCTCGGCGATGCGCTTCCAGTACTCAATACCGGAGCCGCCCAGCGGATCCACGCCCAGCTTCAGGCCGGCTTTCTGAATCGCCGCCATATCGACGATATCCGCCAGCCCTTCCACGAACGGCTGAACCAGATCCTGCTCTTTCACGTGGCCGGAGGCCATCGCTTCATCAAGAGAAATACGTTTAACGCCTTTCAGGCCGTCGGCCAGCAGCGCGTTTGCACGATCTTCCACCACTTTGGTGACGTTGGTGTCAGCCGGGCCGCCGTTAGGTGGGTTGTATTTGATACCACCGTCTTCCGGCGGGTTGTGGGATGGCGTGATAACGATCCCGTCTGCCAGTGCGCCACCTTTTTTGTTGTGCACAAGGATTGCGTTTGATACCGCCGGCGTTGGGGTGAAGCCATTGTTCTCCTGCACAATCACGTCAACGCCGTTTGCCGCCAGCACTTCCAGCACGGAAATGAACGCCGGTTCAGACAGCGCATGGGTATCTTTGCCCACGTAGCACGGACCGGTAACGCCGTTTTTGGCGCGCTCTTCCGCAATGGCCTGAGCAATGGCCAGAATATGCGGTTCGTTAAAGCTGTGGCGCGCCGCGCTGCCGCGGTGACCAGATGTACCAAACTTCACTGCGTGTTCTGCGTTGCCCACGACCGGTTTCAGCACGTAATACTGCGCGGTCAGCTGAGCGACGTTAATCAAATCGCTTTGTTGTGCAGGTTGGCCTGCACGGCTGTGATTTGCCATTACCGGGTCCTTATGATGCAAGGGTTAAATTGTACCGCAAACCTTTTCAATCAATTCCGCCGGGAACTGCATGGACTGCATGATGTGTTCAATCATGCTGCACTTGCGGCCCGTATTGGTATTGGTGATCACCCAGTACGGGGTGCCAGGGACATGTTTAGGTTTGGTTTGATTGCCATTTTGCAGCAGCGTCTGCTCGTCGCCCGCGAAATAGACGCGGGTACGGCCGTGCAGCGACTCGGTCGCTTCAGCAAACGCTTTGTTATCCAGGGCGTAAAGTGTAGACAGCACCAGCATAAAACGGTTGACCGCCTTTTTCTGCTCCGCATATTCGTCGGAGAGCAGCAGCTCGCGCATCGCGCGCACTTTATCTTTTACCGGCGTCACGGCAGGTTTTGCCTGTGCAGCAACGCTCGGCTGAGACACGACATCTTTGGTAACTGGGGTGGCAGGCTGTGAAGCGGCGGAAATTTTAAGCATGCGCCGTAAAATGTCGGACGCGCTCTCCCCGATATGCCGCGTCTGGCTGGCAATATACTGATAGAGTTCGTCATCAACTTCGATTGTTTTCATCTTAATCCAGTGCGATATCTTATCTGAATACAAGTCATTGGGATTATAAGGTCAAATCCCAACAGCGGATAGCGTCAAACCAGGTTGGCGGCAAAAGTCAGATTAAACTGGAACCTTGCAGCCGGGCGGCAGAATGGTCAACATGATACCCTAACCTGACATACGTAAAAAAAGAACTTTGCCATGAAATTGAATACCCGAGCGCAAACTGCACAATCGCCGAACAATAATTCCCCCATCGTGCTGGTTCATGGACTTTTTGGCAGCCTGGATAACCTGGGCGTGCTGGCCCGCGATTTGGTCACCGATCACGATATTCTACAGGTTGATATGCGCAATCACGGGCTTTCCGGCCGCTCAGACGAAATGACCTATGCGGCAATGGCGAAGGATCTGCTGGATACGCTTGATGCGCACAATCTGCAGAAGGTGACCCTCATAGGGCATTCAATGGGCGGTAAAGCGGTTATGGCACTCACCGCGCTGGCGCCAGAGCGCATTTCCGGGCTTGTGGTCATTGATGTTGCCCCTGTGGACTACGACGTTCGACGTCATGATGAGATTTTCGCAGCAATTAATGCTGTAACTGCAGCTGGCGTTTCCACACGTCAGCAGGCGGCAACGGTTATGCGTGAACATCTTGATGAAGAAGGCGTGGTGCAGTTCCTTTTGAAGTCGTTTGTTGACGGGCAATGGCGTTTTAACGTGCCGGTGCTGTGGGACCAGTACAACAACATCGTGGGCTGGGAAACCGTCCCCACCTGGCCGCACCCTGCTCTCTTTATTCGCGGCGGCCACTCTCCTTATATTACCGACGCTTACCGCGACACGCTGCTGGCACAGTTCCCGCAGGCGCGCGCCCACGTGATTGCCGGGGCCGGGCACTGGGTTCACGCCGAAAAACCTGACGCTGTACTGCGCGCTATCCGCCGCTATCTCGCTGATACTGCAAATTGATTAAAAAGAGAGCGACTGGAAGATGACAGGCTTCCAGTCGTTGGCGTGCCGTTTTTGGTGATGTATGATGGCGCGCTTATCGCCCGGGCTTTAGCAGGGCGGCGTGTTTCCCCCGAAGTCTCAGAATCATGGCCAAAGAACAAACGGACCGTACGACACTAGATCTGTTCGCGAATGAGCGTCGACCGGGACGACCGAAAACGAATCCGCTTTCGCGCGATGAACAGCTGCGTATCAATAAACGCAATCAGCTTAAACGCGATAAAAATCGTGGGCTTAAGCGTGTCGAACTGAAGCTCAACGCTGACGCTGTCGATGCGCTTAACGAGCTGGCCGAGGCGCGTAATATCAGCCGCAGCGAGCTTATTGAAGAGATGCTCATCGCTCAGCTTGAGACGCTTCGCAGCCAGGCATAAGTCTGAAAAACCCCTTTATCGCCCTTTTCATGTAGCACAGAGTGCAGTCCTGCGCGATAGCGGTTTCCGCAGGGTTGCCAGTTCTGCTATTATTGCCCTTATCCGTGGCCGAATTGCGCCACCATACCATTAAGTTTCAAGAGGTTATTTTACTCATGGCAATCATCGGCATTTTCTTCGGCAGTGATACCGGCAATACCGAAAATATCGCAAAAAACATTCAGAAACAGCTCGGTAAAGACGTTGCTGATGTGCATGACATCGCCAAGAGCAGCAAAGAAGATCTCGAGGGCTATGACATTCTGCTGCTGGGTATTCCAACCTGGTACTACGGTGAAGCCCAGTGCGACTGGGACGATTTCTTCCCGACGCTGGAAGAGGTGGACTTCAACGGGAAGCTGGTCGCACTGTTTGGCTGTGGCGATCAGGAAGACTATGCCGAGTACTTCTGTGACGCGCTGGGGACGATTCGCGACATCATTGAGCCGAATGGCGCGGTTATTGTTGGTCACTGGCCGACTGCCGGTTACCACTTCGAAGCCTCTAAAGGCCTGGCCGATGACGATCATTTTGTCGGTCTGGCCATTGACGAAGACCGTCAGCCTGAGCTTACGGCAGAGCGTGTAGAGAAGTGGGTTAAGCAGATCCGTGAAGAACTCCACCTGGACGATATTCTCAACGCCTGATTTTTTCTACGGCGCAACGCAGGTTGCGCCCGTTTTCCAGGTAAAACCGATTAAATTAATTGCTACAAACTTTTAACTTTTTCGCCCAGACCTGTACAATGTCTCCCTGGCAAAATGTGGTTTTCATTGAGCAAGTTTGTTGGTGATACCACGTTTTTATAAGCATACTTTGCCTGAGACTTGCAGTTTTCATTTAGGCATGGCAGTTCTATAATGAGACGCATTAACCCAGGTGCATTTTCTGTCACTTCCTTCAGAAGTGAATCGTTTAGCAACAGGACAGATTCCGCATGACTGACAACAATACCGCATTAAAGAAGGCTGGCCTGAAAGTAACGCTTCCTCGATTAAAAATCCTCGAAGTGCTTCAGGGTCCAGACAATCACCATGTCAGTGCGGAAGACCTTTATAAACGTCTTATCGACATGGGTGAAGAGATTGGGCTGGCCACCGTTTATCGCGTGCTGAACCAGTTTGATGACGCGGGCATTGTTACCCGTCATAATTTCGAAGGCGGTAAATCTGTATTCGAACTGACCCAGCAGCATCACCACGATCACCTGATCTGCCTCGATTGCGGCAAGGTCATTGAATTTAGCGATGATTCCATCGAAGCGCGTCAGCGTGAAATCGCAGCTCGTCACGGCATTCGCCTGACCAACCACAGCCTGTACCTATACGGTCACTGCGCTGAAGGGGATTGCCGCGAGAATGAACACGCTCACGACACAAAATAAGTTAGCGTTCATACTCTGAGCCAGCCGCGAGGTTGGCTTTTTTTTGCGTCAAAAAAGCCCGGTAAGCAAAGTGCCACCGGGCGTAAAGCAACTTATTTATTGTTATTGCGTATCTCGTTCCAGATCTTATCGCAACGCTTCGCCACTTCCTGATCGTTACCGGTTTTACGCGCCTGAATACAGGCCTGATAATCCATCACCCGAACGTTCTCCTGCGTCGCGAACTGCTCATGCGCTTTCTCTTTCTTCAACACATTCAGCACGCTCTGACAGGCTTCGATTTTCTCTGGCGATCCTTCGGCAGTATTAATACAGGCGCTATACGCCTCCTTCAGACGGGAATCCTCTTTCGGCGCCTGAGTCTGAACGCACGCCACCAGCCCTGATGCCAGCAACGCGACGATTACGATTTTTTTCATCATGTGCAGTCTCCAGACCGGCGGGACTCAGCCCGCCGGTGTGCTCATCAGAAGATGGTGAATGGGGCGATAACCATGAATTTGACGTCACGTTCATCCTGGAAGATGTTGCCGTAACCGCCCGCATAGCTTGGAATATCGGAGTGGTTGTCATACTGGGTGAAATGCAGCTTGAACATCGTGCCTTTCGCGCGGCCATCCTGCAGGGTATAGATAGCATCCAGGCTGTAGGAGGACTCTTTCAGGCGATAGTTTGGATCGTAGTAGGCATCCGGCGTCGCCATGTCTGCTGGTTTTGCGTCCCAGGCGTATGCGTAAGAAGCACCCACCGCCCAGCCAGGCAGGTTCCAGTTTTTCAGGTCATACATGGCGCCGAAGAAGACCGCTTTCTCGCCGTCGGCGTTGAAGTCGGAGCGGTTATCCCACCAGATATCCAGACGACCATTGGATGATGCATAGGTCGGGGTCATACGCTGCAGGAAGTAGCCCTGCTGCCCTTCCGCCTTCACCCATGTCCCTTCCAGACGCAAATCAACCTGACCGACTTTGTAGCCGAAAGTCAGCGCCTGAAGCCACGCGGTGCCGTTATAAATGTCATTTACGCTGCCATCGCTGACCTTATCGCGCGTACCGTAGAACTGGTAGCTGGTGCTCAGCGGGCTACCGGCGATATCAAATTTGTAGCTGGCTTTAGCAAAATACTGATCGATATAGCCTTCCGCCTGACCAAATGCAGCTTCCAGAACCAGATCGTTTTTAAAGTCGTACTTCGCGCCCAGCGAGTGGAGGTAATCGACTTTAGTTTTCTTATCGTTCTGGTAGAACTTATCCATTTCGATGTGCCACGGTGCTTTGTACTCGTTGGTCCACATATAGGAGAAGCTCAACGCACCTGCGTCACCGTAGTCAAAGTTAGCCCCGGCTTCTGCACCCTGATAGGTACCAGGCATAAAGCTCCAGTGCGGCGCTAACAGCGTCTGGCCGGTTGGCTGAATATACCCCCCGCGCGCCCAGACCGGGCCGTATTTAAATTTCGCTGCAGCCTTATAAAGGCTGATACCGCTTTTATCTCCGGACCAGTCTTCGTCATAGGCTTTATTGCTGGAGGAGAAGGCAATTTCGTTCGGGTGGCCGCTGTCGCCGTTTTCCGCCATTTCGATTGCGGTAAATGCAGCAATATCCAGACCGAACATATCAGCGGCATAGCCTGACTGGAAGTCCAGGTTGGCGTTCCAGGTGGAGTGAGAGAGGTTGGTTTTGTATTTATCTTCTGTGACATCTTTACGGTCACGTTCACGCTGCCAGTAATAAATACCGCCAGTGAGGGTAGAATCTTCGATGAAACCTGCTGCTTTCGCCTCTGGTGTCACCACCAGGCCCGACATTGCTGTCACACCGGCAATAGCCAGCGCCAGCGCATTACGTTTGCCACTGAACGTACGCATAGATTATTCCTCTTTGACGAATTAAAACGCCTTAAACGGCGAAAATATAAAAGACCAAATGGTCAGGGGTAGTTATAAATACCCTCGAATTAACTACCGTCTTTAGGTTATTTTTCGCGACGCGAATTATCAATGCTTTTCAGTGGGCAAAAGTCAGGATTATGACGAAGTGCACATAATTGGTAGTGCTTTGTAACATTTAGTCGGATGCGAGGTATGGCGGGGCTAAAGCAGGTAATTTCAACGTATTAGATCGTAAAAAAACACGTATTTGTCTTTATTCTCTGTTTTATCAAAAAGACAAACTTTTTTTAGAAAAATAAGTAGCACCACGTTGACCAAAAATTTTAGTTGGCCTAATTACGGGTCTACTTTAACGATATGATCATTAAATAAAAAAACGCCGCTATAAGCGGCGTTTGTTTCTCATTGACCAGTGCAGCGTTTTTATTCGCCGATCTTCGTCCAGGTATCACGCAGACCTACGGTACGGTTAAATACCGGCTTTTCTGCCGTGCTGTAACGGCTGTCCAGGCAGAAGTAACCTTCACGTTCAAACTGGAATGCTTTGCCCGCTTCAGCCTCTTTCAGCGACGGCTCCGCGTAACCCTGTTTGATCACCAAAGATTCCGGGTTGATAGTCGCCAGGAAGTCTTCAGCTGCACCCGGGTTAGGCACGCTAAACAGACGATCGTACAGACGAATTTCTACCGGCAGCGCGTGGGAAGCGCTCACCCAGTGAATCACGCCTTTCACCTTGCGGCCATCTGCCGGATCTTTGCTCAGCGTCTCTGCATCGTACGAACAGAAGATGGTGGTGATGTTGCCTTCTGCATCTTTCTCTACGCGCTCGGCTTTGATGACGTAGGCATTACGCAGACGCACTTCTTTACCCAGCACCAGACGTTTGTACTGCTTATTGGCTTCTTCACGGAAGTCAGCACGATCGATCCAGATTTCACCGCTGAACGGCACGTCGCGGCTTCCCATTTCCGGTTTGTTCGGATGGTTAGGCATGGAGACCAGCTCGCTTCCACCCTGCGGGTAGTTTTCGATAACCAGTTTCACCGGATCGATAACGGCCATCGCGCGCGGGGCGTTTTCGTTGAGATCTTCACGAATGCAGGATTCCAGAGACGCCATTTCGATGGTGTTGTCCTGCTTGGTCACGCCAATACGTTTGCAGAACTCACGAATAGAGGCGGCAGTGTAACCACGACGGCGCAGACCAGAGATGGTTGGCATACGCGGATCGTCCCAACCCTCAACGTGCTTGTCTGTTACCAGCAGGTTCAGCTTACGCTTGGACATCACGGTGTATTCCAGATTCAGACGAGAGAACTCGTACTGACGCGGATGCACAGGAATGGTGATGTTATCCAGCACCCAGTCGTACAGACGACGGTTGTCCTGGAACTCCAGCGTACACAGGGAGTGCGTAATGCCTTCCAGCGCATCGCTAATGCAGTGGGTGAAGTCGTACATCGGGTAGATGCACCACTTGTTGCCGGTCTGGTGGTGTTCCGCAAATTTAATGCGGTACAGCACCGGGTCGCGCATCACGATGAACGGAGACGCCATGTCGATTTTGGCGCGCAGGCACGCTTTGCCTTCTTCGAAGCCACCGGCACGCATTTTTTCAAACAGCGCCAGGTTCTCTTCCACGCTGCGATCGCGGAACGGGCTGTTTTTACCTGGCGCAGTCAGCGTACCGCGATACTCGCGGATTTCGTCAGCAGACAGTTCGTCGACGTATGCCAGACCTTTATTGATCAGCTCCACCGCGTAGGCATACAGCTGATCAAAATAGTCAGAGGAGTAGCAGATATCGCCAGACCAGTTGAAGCCCAGCCATTGCACATCGTTTTTAATGGACTCAACGTATTCGATGTCTTCTTTTACTGGGTTGGTGTCATCGAAACGCAGGTTGCACTGCCCCTGGTAATCTTGCGCAATGCCAAAGTTCAGGCAGATCGATTTCGCGTGACCAATGTGCAGGTAGCCGTTCGGCTCCGGCGGGAAACGCGTATGTACCGTGGTGTGCTTACCACTGGCCAGATCTTCATCGATGATCTGACGAATAAAGTTACTCGGGCGGGCTTCTGCCTCACTCATCGTGGATTCCTCAAAGCGTAAACAACGTATAACGGCGTATGATCTTATAAGCCGGACGTAGTGACAACCCTTAGTTACGGAAAATACGTATCAGATGAAAATAATGGGGGCATTTGCTGCAAAAAAAAGCGGCGGAGGATATCCCCCGCCGCTTAAGGCATGACTCTACTCAGGAGCGATTACTTGCCTTTAATCTCATACAGCGGTGTTTGGCCTGCAACAACCTGACCTTTCGCCTGAATGACCAGGCCGCTGAAGTCATCAATGTTGCTGCAAACGACCGGGCTAATCATGGAGCGCGCGTTGGCGTTCAGGAAGTCCAAATCCATTTCCAGAATCGGCTGACCCGCCACCACTTCAGCGCCCTCTTCTACCAGGCGAGTAAAGCCCTGACCGTTCAGCGCAACGGTATCGATACCCATATGGACAACGATCTCCGCGCCTTTTTCGGTTTCGAGGCAGAACGCGTGGTTGGTGTTGAAGATTTTCACGATGGTACCGGCCGCCGGAGACACAACGGTTTTGTCCGTTGGTTTCACCGCCACGCCGTCACCAACCGCTTTGCTGGCGAACGCTTCGTCAGGCACCTGCTCAAGCGCAACCACGTCACCGGTGACCGGGGACACCAGCGCAGCGATAGTCACCGCATTTGGCACGGCCTGCGGTTTTGCAACCGGCGCTTCAGCTACTGGAGCGCTATCCGTTGAGGCGGCAGCAACCGGCCCACGGGCGACCACTTTTTTCATTTCATCGCCGATAGATTCAGCTTTCGCACCCACGATAACCTGGATGGTTTGCTTATTCAGTTTCACCACACCAGACGCGCCCAGGCGTTTACACATCGCATCGCTCACGCGCGCGGAATCACCCACGGTCAGACGCAGACGAGTAATACAGGCGTCAATCGCTTTCAGGTTGTCGGTACCGCCGACTGCGGCAATGTAGCTGGTCGCCAGCTGGGTTAAACCTTCTTCGGTATTGCTGTTTGCTTCACTGGTAACAACATCTTCTTTCGTATCTTCGCGGCCCGGCGTTTTCAGGTTAAACATACGAATCACCGCGCTGAACAGAACGAAGTAGATAACGAAGAAGATCAGGCCCATCACCACCAGCATCCAGACGTTGCTGCTTGCCGCCGGCAGGTTGTACATCAACACGTAGTCAATGGCGCCTGCGGAGAAGGAGAAGCCCGCATGGATACCCAGAAGGGTGGCAACGAACAGGCTGATACCGGTCAGGATTGCGTGCATGAGGTACAGCAGCGGAGCCAGGAACATGAACAGGAATTCCAGTGGCTCGGTAACACCGGTCAGGAAAGCGGTAATCGCAACAGACAGCAGCATGCCGCCAACCATCGGACGACGCGCTTTTGGCGCGGCCAGGTACATAGCAAGCGCAGCACCAGGCAGACCAAACATCATAATTGGGAAGAAACCGGACATAAACATGCCCGCGGTGCCGTCACCCGCGTAGAAGCGGTTGATGTCGCCGTGGAAAACGGTGCCCGCCGCATTGGTAAACTCACCAATCTGGAACCATGCGATGGTATTCAGCACCTGATGCAGGCCTGTAGGGATCAGCAGACGGTTAATGAAACCGAAGATACCTGCGCCCATCGCACCCGCAGAAACGATCCACTCGCCGCCCGCATGAATGGCATGCTGCACCGGCGGCCAAACGTAGCCAAAGATCGCTGCCAGAACCAGGCAGAAGAAGCCCGTCGCGATCGGAACGAAACGTTTTCCACCGAAGAAACTCAGGAAATCAGGAAGCTTAATATTTGCCCAGCGGTTATACACGGCGCCGCCAACCAGACCGGTAATGATACCCGCCAGCACGCCCATATTGATTTCAGGGTTAATGGTTACCATCGCTTTCGTCAGGATGAAATAACCGACTGCGCCTGCCAGAGCCGCAGCCCCTGCACTGTCTTTTGACCAACTGGACGCGACGCCGATGGCGAATATCAGCGCCAGGTTATCAAAAATAGCGCCGCCTGCCTGAGCAATGAACGGCACATTAAGAAGATCGGGTTGCCCGAATCGCAACAGTAATGCTGCAACCGGTAGCACGGCGATAGGGAGCTGCAAAGCCCTACCGAGGCGCTGGAAAAAACCTAAAATATTCATCCTATTCCCCCTACGAGGCCCGTTATCGGGCTCGTGCAGTAACTATGTTTTTATTGTGTCGACAACGATTAATACAGTTGATGATTCACTGGCATTGTGAGTGTGTGAAAAATTAATTCGTATCGCAAATTAAACACCCATTTTTTGTGATTTTTGTCACCAAATATCGTAATCCCCCCTCCCTTTCACTGGCTAACAGCCAAAACTTATTTTATCATTCAAAAAATCAAGACGGATTGATCCGGCCTGAAAGGTTCCAGGTTACGCTTAAGCATCAGGTTCCGATTACCATCCGCCCACTCTTCTACTTTAACTCTTGAGGTGAACAATGAGACTGATTCCCCTGGCAACTGCTGAACAAGTCGGTAAATGGGCCGCTCGCCATATCGTTAACCGTATTAATGCCTTCAAGCCTACTGCCGATCGTCCGTTCGTTCTTGGCCTTCCAACCGGTGGTACTCCACTGACCGCGTACAAAGCGCTGGTTGAAATGCACAAAGCGGGCCAGGTTAGCTTTAAACATGTTGTAACCTTCAACATGGACGAATATGTTGGCCTGCCAAAAGAACATCCTGAAAGCTACCATAGCTTCATGCACCGCAATTTCTTTGATCACGTTGATATCCCAGCTGAAAATATTAACCTGCTGAATGGAAATGCGCCTGATATTGACGCAGAATGCCGTCAGTACGAAGAAAAAATCCGTTCTTACGGTAAAATCCACCTGTTTATGGGTGGCGTGGGCAACGATGGGCATATCGCGTTCAACGAACCAGCCTCTTCTCTGGCTTCCCGTACCCGCATTAAAACGCTGACCCATGACACCCGCGTGGCAAACTCCCGCTTCTTTGACGGTGACGTGAACCAGGTTCCAAAATACGCCCTGACCGTTGGCGTAGGCACCCTGCTGGATGCCGAAGAGGTGATGATTCTGGTGCTGGGCGGCGTGAAAGCGCAGGCGCTCCAGGCTGCCGTTGAAGGCAACGTTAACCACATGTGGACCATCAGCTGCCTGCAGCTGCATCCTAAATCAGTCATCGTCTGCGACGAACCGTCAACGATGGAGCTGAAAGTGAAAACGCTGAAATACTTCAACGAGTTAGAAGCAGAGAACATCAAAGGTCTGTAATTGAATAACCGCCTCTTCCACAAGAGGCGGCCGCTTTTTTTAACCGGGGGTCGTTATGTACGCTTTAACCCACGGTCGGATTTATACCGGCCATGAAATTCTGGATGACCATGCGATTGTTATCGCCAATGGCCTGATTGAACGTGTTTGTCCGCTGGCAGAGCTGCCGCCGGAGATTGAACAGCGCTCACTCAATGGAGCAGTAATCTCCCCCGGTTTCATCGACGTACAGCTGAACGGCTGCGGCGGCGTGCAATTCAACGACACCGCCGAGGCGGTGACGGTTGAAACGCTGGAAATCATGCAGAAAGCTAACGAGAAATCAGGCTGCACCAGCTATCTGCCGACGCTCATCACCAGCAGTGATGACCTGATGAAACAGGGTATCCGCGTGATGCGCGAATACCTGGCGAAACACCCGAATCAGGCGCTGGGTCTGCACCTGGAAGGACCATGGCTGAATATAGTGAAGAAAGGCACGCATAATCCGGATTACGTGCGCAAGCCTGATGCTGAACTGGTCGACTACATGTGTGCCAACGCTGATGTAATCGCTAAAGTGACGCTGGCGCCTGAAATGACCGGCACTGAGGTCATCAGCAAACTGGCTGCCGCCGGGATTGTGGTTTCCGCAGGCCACTCAAACGCCACGCTGAAAGAAGCCAAAGCGGGCTTCCGTGCGGGTATTACCTTTGCCACGCACCTTTACAACGCCATGCCGTATATTACCGGCCGTGAACCGGGTCTGGTCGGAGCGATTCTCGACGAACCGGACGTCTACTGCGGCATTATCGCTGATGGTATGCACGTTGATTACACCAACATTCGCAATGCCAAGCGGCTGAAAGGTGACAAGCTCTGCCTGGTCACCGATGCCACTGCGCCAGCAGGTGCAAATATTGAGCAGTTCATTTTTGCCGGTAAAACAATATACTACCGCAACGGACTGTGTGTGGATGAAAACGGTACGCTGAGTGGCTCCTCTTTGACCATGATTGAAGGGGTACGTAATCTGGTTGAGCATTGCGGGATTGCGCTTGATGAAGTCCTGCGTATGGCCACTCTTTATCCGGCTCGCGCCATCGGCGTGGATAAACAGCTTGGCGGAATTGCACCAGGTATGGTTGCAAACCTGACGGCATTCACACACGATTATAAAATTATTAAGACCATCGTTAATGGTAACGAGGTCGTCACTGAGTAAGTAAAAGTATGACACCAGGCGGACAAGCTCAAATCGGTAATGTCGATCTCGTTAAACAACTTAACAGTGCGGCGGTTTATCGCCTGATTGACCAACATGGTCCAATCTCGCGGATCCAGATAGCCGAACAAAGCCAGCTTGCTCCCGCCAGCGTGACAAAAATCACCCGCCAGCTCATTGAGCGCGGTTTGATCAAAGAAGTCGATCAGCAGGCCTCCACCGGGGGCCGCCGCGCCATCTCCATTATTACCGAAACCCGCAACTTTCAGGCCATTGGCGTCCGGCTTGGTCGTCATGACACCACGCTCACGCTCTACGATCTGAGCAGCAAAGCCATTGCCGAAGAACACTACCCGCTGCCCGAACGCACACAGGAGACGCTGGAACACGCGCTGCTGAATACCATCGCGCACTTTATTGAAAGCTGTCAGCGCAAGATCCGCGAACTCATCGCCATCTCCGTCATTTTGCCGGGCCTCGTCGACCCGGAAAGCGGTGTGATCCGTTACATGCCGCATATTCAGGTTGAGAACTGGGCGCTGGTCGACGCGCTGGAAAAACGCTTTAAGGTGACCTGCTTTGTCGGCCATGATATTCGATCTTTAGCGCTGGCTGAGCACTACTTTGGTGCGAGTCAGGACTGCGAAGACTCTATTCTGGTGCGCGTACACCGCGGTACGGGCGCTGGCATTATCTCCAATGGACGTATATTTATTGGTCGCAACGGTAACGTTGGCGAGATCGGCCACATTCAGGTTGAGCCGCTCGGCGAACGCTGCCACTGTGGCAACTTCGGCTGCCTTGAAACCATCGCCGCCAACACGGCCATCGAGCAGCGCGTTCGCCACCTGCTTGAGCAGGGTTATCAAAGCCGCGTCACGCTGGACGATTGCAAGATAGGCACCATCTGCAAAGCCGCCAATAAAGGCGACGCCCTGGCCTGTGAGGTGATCGAGCAGGTAGGTCGCCATCTGGGGAAAACCATCGCTATCGCCATTAACCTGTTTAACCCACAGAAAGTGGTGATCGCCGGAGAGATTGTTGAAGCGGAAAAGGTGCTGCTGCCCGCCATCGAAGGCTGTATTAACACCCAGGCGCTGAAAGCATTCCGCCAGAATCTTCCGGTGGTTCGTTCGAAGCTTGACCATCGCTCGGCGATTGGCGCATTTGCGCTGGTCAAGCGCGCCATGCTCAACGGGATCCTGCTCCAGCATTTGCTGGAATCCTGATCGGACCTTATAGTAACGCCTTCTTTTTTTGATGTCGGAATGTCCATGACCATTAAGAATGTAATTTGTGATATCGACGGCGTGCTGATGCACGACAACGTTGCCGTGCCGGGTGCTGCGGAGTTTCTGCACCGCATCATCGACAAAGGAATGCCACTGGTTCTGCTCACGAACTACCCTTCCCAAACCGGTCAGGATCTGGCGAACCGTTTTGCCACCGCAGGCGTCGACGTGCCGGACAGCGTGTTTTATACCTCGGCAATGGCCACGGCGGATTTTCTGAAGCGTCAGGAAGGGAAAAAAGCTTACGTAGTGGGTGAAGGCGCGCTGATCCACGAACTGTATAAAGCAGGCTTTACCATTACCGATGTGAACCCGGACTTTGTGATTGTCGGCGAAACACGCTCCTTTAACTGGGAGATGATGCATAAAGCTGCCTACTTTGTCGCCAGCGGCGCACGCTTTATCGCCACCAACCCGGACACGCACGGGCGTGGTTTTTATCCTGCCTGCGGCGCGCTGTGCGCCGGTATCGAAAAAATCTCCGGTCGTCAGCCGTTTGTGGTCGGAAAACCGAGCCCGTGGATCATTCGTGCCGCGCTGAACAAAATGCAGGCCCACTCTGAAGAAACGGTCATCGTCGGCGACAATCTGCGCACCGATATCCTGGCCGGTTTCCAGGCGGGTCTGGAAACTATCTTAGTGCTTTCCGGCGTCTCGCAGATTGATGACATTGACTCAATGCCGTTCAGGCCAAGCTGGATTTACCCCTCCGTCGACGAAATCGACATTATCTGATACTGAACCACGCCTCAGGGCGTGGTTTTTCATTTTCAGCCATACAAACAAAACCCTATCTAACAAAAAGCGTGTTTTATTGCATAATCATCAATAAAAGGATGAGTGACGTACTCTTTTTTCACTATTCCACAATCACTATTGCACTATTTCCGTTTTAGCCCGTAAAACCCTTGCGCCCCTTCCCCCTTTGCGGCATTTTCATAAGCAAGCAACATCACAATGCAACAGGGTTAACGGAGAAGGTTATGTGTTCAATTTTTGGCGTACTGGATATTAAAACTGACGCGGGCGAACTGCGTAAAAAGGCACTCGAACTGTCCCGCCTGATGCGCCATCGCGGACCGGACTGGTCAGGCGTATACGCCAGCGATAAAGCGATTCTGGCTCACGAACGTCTGTCTATTGTTGACGTCAACGCCGGTGCACAGCCGCTGTATAACGAGAAAAAAACGCACGCGCTGGCTGTCAACGGTGAAATCTATAACCATCAGGCGCTGCGCGCCGAGTACGGCGACCGCTACGCGTTCCAGACAGGGTCTGACTGTGAAGTGATCCTGGCGCTGTATCAGGAGAAAGGTCCCGAGTTTCTCGACGATCTGCAGGGCATGTTTGCCTTCGCCCTGTACGACAGCGAAAAAGACGCCTGGCTGATTGGCCGCGACCACATCGGTATTATCCCGCTGTACATGGGCCACGATGAACACGGCAACTTCTATGTCGCGTCCGAAATGAAAGCCCTGGTTCCGGTTTGCCGCACTATTAAAGAGTTCCCGGCTGGCAGCTATCTTTGGAGTAAAGACGGTGAAATCCGTCCGTACTATCAGCGCGACTGGTTCGATTATGACGCGGTTAAAGACAACGTGACGGATAAAGCCGAGCTGCGTCAGGCGCTGGAAGATTCCGTGAAAAGCCACCTGATGTCAGACGTGCCTTACGGCGTACTGCTTTCCGGCGGTCTGGACTCCTCCGTGATCTCCGCGATTACCAAGAAATTCGCTGCTCGTCGCGTGGAAGATCAGGAGCGCTCCGAAGCCTGGTGGCCGCAGCTGCACTCCTTCGCGGTGGGTCTGGAAGGGGCACCCGACCTGAAAGCCGCGCAGGAAGTGGCAAACCATCTCGGCACCGTGCACCATGAAATTCACTTCACCGTGCAGGAAGGTCTGGATGCAATCCGCGATGTGATCTATCACATTGAGACCTATGACGTGACCACTATTCGCGCCTCCACGCCGATGTACCTGATGTCGCGTAAGATCAAAGCGATGGGCATCAAGATGGTGCTCTCCGGTGAAGGTTCTGATGAAGTGTTTGGCGGCTATCTGTACTTCCACAAAGCGCCAAACGCCAAAGAGCTGCATGAAGAGACCGTGCGTAAGCTGCAGGCGCTGCACATGTTCGACTGTGCGCGAGCCAACAAAGCGATGTCGGCCTGGGGTGTGGAAGCGCGCGTGCCGTTCCTGGATAAAAAATTCCTCGACGTGGCGATGCGCATCAACCCAGAGGACAAGATGTGCGGCAACGGCAAGATGGAAAAACATATTCTGCGTGAATGCTTTGAATCCTACCTGCCGGCGAGCGTGGCCTGGCGTCAGAAAGAGCAGTTCTCTGATGGCGTTGGCTACAGCTGGATCGACACCCTGAAAGAGGTGGCGGCAAAACAGATTTCTGACCAGCAACTGGAAACCGCAAGCTTCCGCTTCCCGTACAACACGCCGGGCTCGAAAGAGGCGTACCTGTACCGTGAGATCTTTGAAGAGCTGTTCCCGGTTCCGAGCGCTGCCGAATGTGTTCCTGGCGGTCCGTCCGTGGCCTGTTCATCCGCAAAAGCCATTGAATGGGATGAATCTTTTAAGGCGATGAACGATCCATCAGGACGCGCGGTTGGCGTTCACCAGTCCGCCTATAAATAATCACAACGATTTCAAACAGGCCCTCAGGGGCCTGTTTTTTTTGCCTCACATTTCACCACCGAAAACCGATTAATAACCAATAATTGCCGAATATTCGGCCACGCTGTTCGCAACCTAACCAAACAGTCACATTCCGGCTATTTTCGTTGAAAAAGGTGTTGACGCTGCAAGGGTCTATACGCATAATGCGCCCCGCAACGCCGATAAGGTAACGCGAAAAAAAGATGGCTACGTAGCTCAGTTGGTTAGAGCACATCACTCATAATGATGGGGTCACAGGTTCGAATCCCGTCGTAGCCACCATCTTTTTGCGGGAGTGGCGAAATTGGTAGACGCACCAGATTTAGGTTCTGGCGCCGCAAGGTGTGCGAGTTCAAGTCTCGCCTCCCGCACCATTCCCGGGTAAGCGTTGCACGGATGGGGTATCGCCAAGCGGTAAGGCACCGGTTTTTGATACCGGCATTCCCTGGTTCGAATCCAGGTACCCCAGCCATATTTCTTCGATTTTGCGGTTCTCCGCGGTATTGGGGTATCGCCAAGCGGTAAGGCACCGGTTTTTGATACCGGCATTCCCTGGTTCGAATCCAGGTACCCCAGCCATCGAAGACTGCAGTACTGGCTACGTAGCTCAGTTGGTTAGAGCACATCACTCATAATGATGGGGTCACAGGTTCGAATCCCGTCGTAGCCACCAAATTAAGATTATCGATTTGTTTCGGTAATAAAAAATTGTTGGGGTATCGCCAAGCGGTAAGGCACCGGATTCTGATTCCGGCATTCCGAGGTTCGAATCCTCGTACCCCAGCCAATTTAAAAAGTCGTTAAGCCGTATGTTTAACGCAATTGGGGTGTCGCCAAGCGGTAAGGCTCTGGTTTCTGATACCAGCATTCCGGGGTTCGAATCCCTGCACCCCAGCCACTCAAAACAAATAAGCCCGCTCTGCGGGCTTTTTTGTTTTTGTTGCTCAGAATTGTGCGGCCTGATGCCCTCACCCTGGCCCTCTCCCACTGGGAGAGGGAATAATGATTAGAGTCCTAAGGCGTATTTCAGCGCCTGACGCTTCAGACCACCGGCACGCTCTGCTGCCATCAATCCGATGTTACGCAGAATGCGCACCGGAGCTACGTCATTGCTGAACCCGGCATAGAACAGATCCATCCCCGACTGCATGATGAAGTTATCCGCCATACGGCGCGTCTGGTAGCGCTTGAGTACCTGATGGCTGGCCCATGCCTCCGCATGACCGCGCGCATTGCTTAAAACATCCAGCAAGGCGTCGACGTCACGGTATCCAAGGTTGACTCCCTGCCCCGCCAGCGGGTGAATGGTGTGTGCCGCATCGCCCACCAGCGCCAGCCCTTCACGGGCATACTGTAACGCGTGGCGCCGCGTGAGCGGAAATGCCCCTGCGGCGACCGGCGTCACGTTGCCCAAACGGCTCGGGAAGTGAAGCAAGATCTCGCGCTGCAGCTGCTCCATCGACAGCCCCTGCAGCTGGCGAATGCGCGCCGGCTTGTCGTACCAGACCAGCGACGCCCAGTTATCATACAGCGGTAAAAACGCGTGCGGACCGTTCGGAGTAAAGTGCTGCCAGGTGCTTTCGCCCGGCGCATTTTCGCACTGAACGGTAATCAGCATACAGGACTGCTGGTACTGCCAGGCATGAACGCCGATGCCCGCCATCTCCCTGACCTGCGAGTTAGCGCCATCGGCCCCGACGACCAGCTTCACTGCCAGCTCATCGCCGCTGTCGAGGATCAGTAGATAGCCACTCTCGTGAGGATGCAGTGCCTTAAGTGACGCAGGCATACGCAGCGTCACCTTCGGATGTGCCTCCAGCGCCTGCCAGAGCGCCAGCTGGAGCACGTTGTTTTCCACCATATAGCCCAGGCGCGGCAACTTCAGCTCAGCGGCGTCAAACGACACGTGAGCATTTTCCCACTCCCAGGTTTCAAGGCGGCTGTAAGGATGCGCACGCATCGCCAGCACCGCCTCCCAGACGCTCAGGCCGCGCAGCAGATCGACGGACGACGCGCTGATGGCGGAAATGCGCACGTCCGGTTTGCTGGCGGGATCGAATGCCGGCGGTGCCGACTGCTCAATTACCGTTACCTCAAATCCCTGCTGCGCCAGCCCCAGCGCCAGCGCGCCGCCGACCATACCGCCGCCGACAACGGCAACTTCGGTGTGTTGGAGTGTCATGGTCATTTTTCCTTCTTGGAGAATCCCTTAAGTTTACCGGATTTTTGCGGTCATGAGACACATAACCGTCACACTGGTCACAACCCCACCAAAGCATTACAATACGCGGCTTGCAATCCTGAGCTGAGCAAGTCGATGACTAAAAAACTCCATATAAAAACCTGGGGCTGTCAGATGAACGAATACGATTCATCCAAGATGGCCGATCTGCTGGATACCACCCACGGATACCAGCTGACTGAAAATGCGAAAGAAGCCGATGTGCTGCTGCTGAACACCTGTTCAATTCGTGAAAAAGCACAGGAAAAAGTCTTTCATGTGTTAGGCCGCTGGAAGCTTCTGAAACGGAAAAATCCGGACCTGATCATCGGCGTGGGTGGCTGCGTCGCGTCGCAGGAAGGTAAGCTGATCCGCCAGAGAGCCCCGTATGTGGATATCGTCTTTGGCCCTCAGACCCTGCACCGCCTGCCTGAGATGATCAATCAGGTTCGCGGTAACCGCAGCCCGGTTGTTGACGTCAGCTTCCCGGAGATCGAAAAATTCGACCGCCTGCCAGAGCCGCGCGCCGATGGCCCGACCGCTTTTGTCTCCATCATGGAAGGCTGCAACAAATACTGTACCTACTGCGTGGTGCCTTACACCCGTGGTGAAGAGGTCAGCCGCCCGGCAGATGACATTCTGTTTGAAATCGCGCAGCTTGCCGCGCAGGGCGTCCGTGAAGTGAACCTGCTGGGCCAGAACGTTAACGCCTGGCGTGGGGAAAACTACGACGGCACCATCGGCAGCTTTGCCGAACTGCTGCGCCTGGTGGCCGCGATTGACGGTATCGACCGAATTCGCTTTACCACCAGCCATCCGATGGAGTTTACCGACGACATCATTGACGTATATCGCGATACGCCAGAGCTGGTGAGCTTCCTGCACCTGCCGATTCAGTGCGGCTCTGACCGCGTTCTGAACCTGATGGGCCGCCCGCATACGGTGCTGGAGTACAAATCCACCATCCGCAAGCTGCGTGAAGCGCGTCCGGATATCCAGATCAGCTCCGACTTCATCGTTGGCTTCCCTGGCGAAACCGCTGATGACTTCGAGCGCACCATGAAGCTCATCGGTGAAGTAAACTTTGACGTCAGCTACAGCTTCATCTTCTCAGCGCGTCCTGGAACACCCGCGGCCGACATGGTTGACGATGTGCCGGAAGAAGAGAAAAAGCAGCGTCTGTATATTCTGCAGGA
This sequence comes from Enterobacter sp. MG-EB028, assembly GCF_056673305.1. Lineage (NCBI taxonomy): Bacteria > Pseudomonadati > Pseudomonadota > Gammaproteobacteria > Enterobacterales > Enterobacteriaceae > Enterobacter > Enterobacter sp. MG-EB028. The sequence continues at coordinate 1,363,805 of NZ_CP195079.1, read as the reverse complement.
GCGCATCAACCAGCAGGCAAACGCCTGGAGCCGCCGTATGCTCGGCACCGTCCAGCGCATTCTGGTGGAAGGCACCTCCCGCAAGAGCATTATGGAGCTGTCCGGTCGTACCGAAAACAACCGCGTGGTGAACTTTGAAGGCACCCCGGATATGATCGGTAAATTCGTGGACGTCGAGATTGTCGAGGTGCTGACCAACTCGCTGCGCGCGAAGGTGGTACGCACCGAGGACGAAATGGGCCTGCGTATCGCAGAGTCACCGGAATCCGTGATCTCGCGTACCCGCAAAGAAAACGATTCTGGCGTTGGGATTTACCAGCCATAATCCTTCAGGCCTGCCGCTTTGGCAGGCCTTGTATTTCCTCTCATCGCCCCCAATATCTTCCGCAACGCTTGCGCCTTTATTCTGTGGCGTGAATAATTTCGGTAATGACCGTTTTATTGCGCCGTGTGGCAGCGGGTCAGTTAACCAATCAAAGAGGAACAGTTTGAACATAGATACGCGTGAAATTAGCCTTGAGCCCGCAGACAACGCTCGCCTGCTGAGCCTGTGCGGGCCGTTTGATGACAACATCAAACAACTGGAACGACGTCTGGGTATCGAAATCAATCGTCGCGATAACCATTTCAAACTCACCGGACGCCCTATCTGCGTCAACGCGGCTGCGGATATTCTGCGCAGCCTGTATGTCGATACCGCCCCAATGCGCGGCGAGATTCAGGACATCGAACCGGAACAAATTCACCTCGCCATTAAAGAGGCGCGAGTGCTTGAGCAAAGCGCAGAAAGCGTGCCGGACTACGGCAAGGCGATCAACATTAAGACCAAGCGTGGCGTCATCAAGCCGCGCACGCCAAACCAGGCGCAGTACATCGCTAATATTCTTGACCATGACATCACCTTCGGCGTGGGTCCGGCGGGTACGGGTAAAACCTATCTGGCGGTTGCCGCGGCGGTCGATGCACTGGAACGCCAGGAGATCCGTCGCATCCTGCTGACCCGCCCTGCCGTGGAAGCGGGTGAAAAACTGGGCTTCCTGCCTGGCGATCTGAGCCAGAAGGTCGACCCGTACCTGCGCCCGCTGTATGACGCGCTGTTCGAAATGCTCGGCTTTGAGAAGGTTGAGAAGCTGATTGAGCGTAACGTTATCGAAGTGGCTCCGCTCGCCTACATGCGCGGTCGTACGCTGAACGATGCGTTCATCATTCTTGATGAAAGCCAGAACACCACCATCGAACAGATGAAGATGTTCCTGACGCGTATTGGTTTTAACTCGAAAGCGGTCATTACCGGTGACGTCACCCAGATCGACCTGCCTCGCAGCACCAAGTCCGGCCTGCGCCACGCCATTGAGGTGCTGTCAGAGGTAGACGAAATCAGCTTTAACTTCTTCCACAGTGAAGACGTGGTACGCCACCCGGTGGTCGCGCGCATCGTTAACGCCTATGAAGCCTGGGAAGAGGCGGATCAAAAACGCAGGGCCGAACAGGCCGCGGAACGTAAGCGCGAAGCGCAGGAGCAAGAACAGAAATGAGTCAGGTGATCCTCGATTTACAGCTGGCCTGTGAAGACAATTCTGGCATGCCAGAAGAGGCACAGTTTCAGAAATGGCTGGATGCCGTTATTCCTCAGTTTCAGGAAGAATCAGAAGTCACGATTCGCCTGGTGGATGAAGCGGAAAGCCACGAGCTTAACCTGACCTATCGCGGGAAAGATAAGCCGACCAACGTGCTCTCTTTCCCGTTCGAAGCGCCGCCGGGCATCGAGATGCCACTGCTTGGTGATTTGATCATCTGCCGTCAGGTAGTGGAACAGGAAGCCAAAGAGCAGCAGAAACCGCTGGAAGCCCACTGGGCGCATATGGTGGTACACGGCAGCCTGCACCTGTTGGGCTACGATCATATTGAAGATGACGAAGCGGAAGAGATGGAGTCCCTTGAGACAGAGATAATGCTTGCTCTGGGCTATGAGGATCCGTACATTGCCGAGAAAGAATAGTCAGTTACTGACTACCATGCCGCCGCGCAGGGACATAGCGCGGTGGTTAACGTTGAACTAATAAGAGAACCCTTAACAAACGCCATGAGCGACGACAATTCACACAGTAGCGACACGACAACCAGTAAAAAGGGATTTTTCTCCCTCATTCTGAACCAGCTTTTCCACGGCGAGCCGAAAAACCGTGATGAACTGCTGGAGCTGATTCGTGATTCCGGGCAGAACGACCTTATCGACGAAGATACGCGCGAAATGCTCGAAGGGGTTATGGACATCGCTGACCAGCGCGTCCGCGACATCATGATCCCCCGCTCGCAGATGATCACCCTGAAACGTAACCAGCCCCTGGACGAGTGCCTCGATGTGATCATCGAATCCGCCCACTCGCGTTTCCCGGTCATCAGCGAAGATAAAGATCACATCGAAGGGATTTTGATGGCGAAAGATCTGCTGCCGTTTATGCGCAGCGATGCCGAAGCCTTCAGCATGGAAAAAGTGTTACGCCAGGCCGTGGTTGTGCCGGAAAGTAAACGTGTGGATCGGATGCTGAAAGAGTTTCGCTCTCAGCGTTACCACATGGCGATTGTTATTGATGAATTCGGCGGCGTCTCAGGTCTTGTCACGATCGAGGATATTCTTGAGCTGATCGTGGGTGAAATCGAAGACGAGTACGACGAAGAAGAGGATATCGACTTCCGTCAGCTCAGCCGCCACACCTGGACCGTGCGCGCGCTGGCCTCGATTGAAGACTTTAACGACGCCTTCGGTACCCACTTCAGCGATGAAGAGGTCGATACCATTGGCGGACTGGTGATGCAGGCCTTTGGCCATCTTCCGGCGCGCGGTGAGACCGTTGACATCGACGGTTACCAGTTCAAAGTAGCAATGGCCGACAGCCGACGTATTATACAGGTTCACGTCAGAACGCCGGACGATTCACCGGTGCCAAAACTGGAAGATTAATGTAAATGGCATTTGCCCCATTGCTTGAACGCCAGCGCGTCCGTTTGCTGCTGGCGCTGTTGCTCGGAGCCAGCGGTACGCTGGCTTTTTCTCCTTACGATATCTGGCCCGCGGCCATTCTCTCCCTGATGGGACTTCAGGGCCTGACCCTGAACCGTCGTCCGGTACAGGCCGCCGCCATTGGCTACTTCTGGGGGCTGGGGCTGTTTGGTTCCGGCATTAACTGGGTCTACGTCAGTATCGCCCAGTTTGGCGGGATGCCGGGCCCGGTTAACGTCTTCCTGGTCGTACTGCTCGCTGCTTATCTCTCGCTGTACACCGGTCTGTTCGCCGGTATCCTTTCTCGCCTGTGGCCTAAAACCACCTGGCTGCGCGTCGCCATTGCCGCGCCGGTAGTCTGGCAGATTACCGAGTTCCTGCGTGGCTGGGTGCTGACCGGTTTCCCGTGGCTACAGTTCGGCTACAGCCAAATTGACGGCCCGCTGAAAGGTCTGGCGCCGGTAATGGGCGTTGAAGCCATTAACTTCCTGCTGATGGTGGTGAGCGGCCTGCTGGTCCTGGCGCTGGTCCAGCGCTGCTGGAAACCGCTGGCTGTGGCGCTGGTGCTGTTCGCCCTGCCCTTCCCGCTGCGCTATATCCAGTGGTTCACGCCTGAGCCTGAGCGCACCATGCAGGTTTCCATGGTGCAGGGGAATATCCCGCAGTCCATGAAGTGGGACGAAAAAGAGCTGCTGAACACCCTGAAGATCTACGCCAACGCCACCGAAGAGGTGATGGGTAAATCGCAGCTGATTATCTGGCCAGAGTCTGCCATTCCCGATCTGGAAATCAACCAGCAGCCGTTCCTGAACATGATGAACGACCTGCTGGTAGCGCGCGGCAGCACGCTGATTACCGGCATTGTCGATGCGCGGCTGAATCAGCAGAACCGCTACGACACCTACAACACTATCATTACGCTTGGGAAAGATAGCGAGTACAGCTATCACTCTACTGACCGGTACAACAAGAACCACCTGGTGCCGTTTGGTGAATTTGTCCCGCTGGAGTCGATTTTGCGCCCGCTGGCACCGTTCTTTGACCTGCCGATGTCCTCCTTCAGCCGCGGCCCGTACGTTCAGCCCCAGCTGCATGCGCACGGTCTGGCTCTTACGGCGGCCATCTGCTACGAAATCATCCTCGGCGAGCAGGTGCGGGATAACTTCCGTCCGGATACCGACTATCTGCTGACCATCTCCAACGATGCCTGGTTTGGTAAATCTATCGGCCCGTGGCAGCACTTCCAGATGGCGCGCATGCGTTCCCTGGAGCTGGCGCGTCCGCTGCTGCGCAGCACCAACAACGGCATCACCGCCGTGATTGGTCCGCAGGGTGAAATCCAGGCCATGATCCCGCAGTTTACCCGTGAGGTGCTGACCACTAACGTCACGCCAACCACGGGACTTACGCCGTACGCCCGCACCGGCAACTGGCCGCTGTGGATTTTGACCGCGCTGTTCGGCTTTGGCGCCGTGCTGATGAGCCTGCGTCAGCGTCGTAAGTAATCTCACCCCTCACCCTGGCCCTCTCCCCATAGGGGAGAGGGAACTGTTCTCTGCACATTTTCACTATCCAGCTCCGCCTTTTCCCCTCTCCCTTCCAGGGTGAGGGTGGAATTCAAATCTGGCACGCCTATTGCTTTATTTATTCACGCAAACGCAGTTTGGCTTAACGTGTAACCTTGTCGCACCAGCGTAGATCATCGGTAGCACCGAAACGGTGCAACGGGAGATTATTGCCTCTGAATGGTGCGGCGCGCTTCGCAAAAATAAACAATAACGCAGCAAAATCTTTACATTAAGCCAGACTAAATGTTAACAAGCTTGCATAACACTGCACTCGCATCGCGCGAGATATAACAACATCACAATGGGTATCAATGCGTCACTGGCGCTGATAAGAAAGGAGTTGGGTATGCAATTACGTAAACTGGCCACAGCAATGCTGGTTATGGGAATGTCCGCAGGCGTGGTTCACGCTGAAGACGCTCCGGCAGCAGGCAGCACTCTCGACAAGATTGCCAAAAACGGCGTCATCGTGGTCGGCCACCGTGAATCTTCCGTCCCGTTCTCTTACTACGACAACACGCAAAAAGTCGTGGGCTATTCACAGGATTACTCCAACGCCATCGTTGAAGCTGTGAAGAAAAAGCTGAACAAACCTGATCTGCAGGTGAAGCTGATCCCAATCACTTCACAGAACCGTATTCCACTGCTGCAAAACGGCACCTTTGACTTCGAGTGTGGCTCTACCACCAACAACCTCGAACGCCAGAAGCAGGCGGCCTTCTCTGACACCATCTTTGTCGTGGGTACCCGTCTGCTGACCAAAAAAGGCGGAGCGATCAAAGATTTTGCTGACCTGAAAGGCAAAGCGGTCGTTGTGACCTCCGGTACCACTTCTGAAGTCCTGCTGCACAAGCTGAACGACGAGAAGAAAATGGACATGCGCATCATCAGCGCGAAAGACCATGGCGACTCTTTCCGTACCCTGGAAAGCGGCCGTGCCGTCGCGTTTATGATGGATGACGCCCTGCTGGCGGGCGAACGTGCGAAGGCGAAGAAACCAGACAACTGGGATATCGTCGGTACCGCGCAGTCCAAAGAAGCCTACGGCTGTATGCTGCGTAAAGACGATCCGCAGTTCAAAAAGCTGATCGATGACACCATCGCTCAGGTTCAGACCTCCGGCGAAGCGGAAAAATGGTTCGACAAGTGGTTCAAGAACCCGATTCCACCAAAAAACCTGAACATGAATTTTGAACTCTCTGACGACATGAAAGCGCTGTTCAAATCTCCAAATGACAAGGCTCTTAACTAATTAGAACAACAGGGGCGGGATCTCCTGCCCTCTCGATTGTCGGGAAGCATGGACAGACTATACGTTGAGTGGTCGTTCCCCACTCAGCGCGAAAAATGAGCTTCTCACCAATCTTCGAGGGTAGCGCTGCTACCCTCTTTTTTCTGGAGTTTATTATGTCAATAGACTGGAACTGGGGCATATTCCTGCAACAAGCCCCGTTCGGCAACACCACCTATCTTGGCTGGCTGTGGAGCGGCTTTCAGGTTACCGTGGCATTATCGATAACGGCGTGGATCATCGCGTTTCTTGTCGGTTCGCTGTTCGGTATTCTGCGCACCGTCCCTAACCGTTTCCTTTCAACCATTGGCACACTGTATGTGGAACTGTTCCGTAACGTTCCGCTCATCGTGCAGTTCTTCACCTGGTATCTGGTCATCCCGGAACTGCTGCCGGAAAATATTGGCATGTGGTTCAAGTCGGAACTGGATCCGAATGTGCAGTTCTTTGTCTCCTCCATGATGTGTCTGGGGCTGTTTACCGCTGCGCGCGTTTGCGAGCAGGTGCGTGCCGCCATTCAGTCATTGCCGCGCGGACAAAAAAATGCGGGCCTGGCCATGGGCCTGACCCTGCCACAAACCTACCGCTATGTGCTGCTGCCTAACGCCTACCGCGTTATCGTTCCACCGATGACCTCTGAGATGATGAACCTGGTGAAAAACTCGGCCATCGCCTCAACCATCGGCCTGGTGGATATGGCTGCACAGGCGGGCAAGCTGCTGGATTACTCCGCTCACGCGTGGGAATCCTTCACCGCGATCACGCTCGCCTATGTTCTGATTAACGCTTTCATCATGCTGGTGATGAACCTGGTTGAACGCAAAGTACGCCTGCCGGGCAATCTGGGGGGCAAATAATGTACGAATTTGACTGGAGTTCTATTGTTCCATCCATGCCCTACCTGCTCGATGGTCTGGTAATTACCTTAAAGATCACCGCGATCGCCATCATCGTGGGTATCGTCTGGGGCACCCTGCTGGCCGTCATGCGACTGTCGAGCTTTAAGCCGCTCGCCTGGTTTGCGACCGCCTACGTTAACGTGTTCCGCTCTATTCCGCTGGTGATGGTGCTGCTGTGGTTTTATCTGATCGTCCCCGGCTTCTTACAGAACGTGCTGGGGCTGTCGCCGAAAACTGATATCCGCCTGATCTCCGCTATGGTGGCGTTCTCAATGTTTGAGGCCGCTTATTATTCAGAGATTATCCGCGCGGGTATCCAGAGTATCTCCCGCGGGCAGTCCAGCGCCGCGCTGGCACTGGGAATGACGCACTGGCAGTCCATGCAGCTCATCATTCTGCCGCAGGCGTTTCGCGCCATGGTTCCGCTCCTGCTGACCCAGGGTATCGTGCTGTTCCAGGATACCTCTCTGGTTTATGTTCTGAGCCTGGCGGACTTTTTCCGTACCGCGTCGACCATCGGTGAACGTGATGGTACGCAGGTCGAGATGGTGCTCTTCGCGGGTGCGGTCTATTTTGTGATTAGTTTAAGCGCGTCGCTGTTGGTCAGCTGGCTGAAGAAAAGGACGGTATAATGATTTCCCTGAAAAATGTTTCTAAATGGTATGGGCACTTTCAGGTGCTGACCGACTGCTCCACCGAAGTCAAAAAAGGCGACGTGGTGGTGGTGTGCGGGCCGTCCGGTTCCGGTAAGTCCACGCTGATCAAAACGGTTAATGGTCTGGAGCCTGTGCAGCAGGGCGAAATTGTTGTGAACGGCACCAAAGTGAACGATAAGAAAACCAACCTCGCCCAGCTTCGCTCTCACGTTGGCATGGTGTTCCAGCATTTTGAGCTGTTCCCTCACCTCTCCATTATTGAGAACCTGACGCTGGCGCAGGTAAAAGTGCTTAAGCGTGATAAAAAAGCGTCGCGAGAGAAAGGGCTGAAGCTCCTGGAGCGTGTGGGGCTTTCTGCGCATGCCGATAAGTTCCCGGCGCAGCTTTCCGGCGGCCAGCAGCAGCGTGTGGCGATCGCGCGCGCGCTGTGTATGGATCCGGTGGCCATGCTGTTCGATGAGCCCACGTCGGCGCTCGATCCTGAAATGATCAACGAAGTGCTGGACGTGATGGTCGAGCTTGCGCACGAAGGGATGACCATGATGGTGGTGACGCACGAAATGGGCTTCGCCCGTAAAGTGGCCAACCGCGTGATCTTTATGGACGAAGGGAAAATTGTCGAAGACTCACCGAAAGAAGAGTTCTTCGCCAACCCGAAATCCGAACGCGCCAAAGATTTCCTCGCGAAAATCCTGCACTAATCTTCTCGGTGCGCAATCTGCGGATTGCGCACTGCTTCACGCTTTCACTCAGTTCCTCTCGTCGGCGTCACATTGCAGCGTTAACCTTGTCACAAAATAACGCTACGTATGGAGAACGCTATGGCACAGCCAATTATTCTCGATTGCGATCCGGGTCATGATGACGCGATCGCGCTCGTCCTTGCACTTGCCTCCCCTGAACTCGATGTAAAAGCGGTCACCTCGTCCGCTGGAAACCAAACGCCTGATAAAACCCTGCGCAACGTGCTGCGCATGCTGACGCTGCTCAAACGCACCGATATTCCTGTCGCCGGCGGGGCCGTGAAGCCGCTGATGCGCGAGCTGATCATTGCCGACAACGTTCATGGGGAAAGCGGCCTGGACGGTCCGGTACTGCCGGAGCCGGGCTTTGCGCCGCAAAACTGCACCGCCGTGGAGCTGATGGCGAAGGTGCTGCGCGAAAGCGCGGATCCCGTGACGCTGGTAGCCACCGGACCGCAAACCAACGTTGCGCTGCTGCTAAACAGCCACCCGGAACTGCACGGTAAAATCGCCCGTATTGTGATTATGGGCGGCGCGATGGGGCTGGGGAACTGGACGCCGGCTGCGGAGTTCAACATCTTTGTCGACCCGGAAGCTGCTGAGATTGTCTTCCAGTCCGGCCTACCGATTGTGATGGCTGGGCTGGACGTTACCCACCGCGCGCAGATTATGGCGGACGATATTGAGCGTTTCCGCTCCGTGGGTAATACGGTCGCGACAACCGTGGCCGAACTGCTCGACTTCTTTATGGAGTATCACAAAGCCGAAAAGTGGGGTTTCCACGGCGCGCCGCTGCACGACCCGTGTACCATTGCCTGGCTACTGAAGCCTGAGATGTTTACCACTGTGCACAGATGGGTTGGCGTCGAGACGCAGGGGAAATACACCCAGGGGATGACGGTGGTGGATTACTATTCGCTGACGGGGAATAAACCGAATACAACCCTGATGGTGGATATCGACCGGGGGGCGTTTGTGGATTTGCTGGCGGAGAGACTGGCTTACTATAGTGCGGCCTGATGCCCTCACCCCAACCCTCTCCCACGGGGAGAGGGAGCAAACACTAAAAACGGCAACAGGTTGCCGTTTTGCTTTTACCTTTTGCGGCCTGATGCCCTCACCCTGGCCCTCTCCCACCGGGAGAGGGAACAAACCTGCGCTTTTATCTAAGGCTCAAAAGGGCGACGCTGGAACTGATCGTACCCACACTTCGGACACAGCGGCAACACATCCGGCGTATACACCGCAATATGGTGATGGCACTTCTCACACACCAGATTCCCCAGCCCCACGACTTCACCGCTCTGGTACACGCCGTGATGGTTTAAATCCTGGAATACTTCGCGCCACTCCAGTTGGGTTTTATCGGTAATATCCGCCAGCTCCTGCCACAGGCTCTCTTTGATCACCCGCATAAAGACGCTGTCCGTGACCTCTTCCTGGCTCTCTTCGTAGCTACGCGCAAACTCCTCAAGATCGCGGCGCACGGCGCGCGTCACCTCTTCCACTTCGGTTCGCGTTAACTCACCCGTTTGCGTCACCCGGGCACGCGCCTGTTCGACCAGCGCGTCAATATCGCGCTCACCGTTACGCAGCCGTTCCGTCAGTGTCGCCACCAGTTCGCGGTAAAATTGAGCAACCTTGTTCATCATTTTGCCTCCCGGGTAAGTAACTATTTCTAATAATAGACCTTATTTCACCGCCGCTTTGTCAGGTGAAGCACAGACCCGGTAAATTCCTGCAAAGTGCAATTGCGCGAAAGGCTGTTTTGACGCGGGCGTTTGGGCTATGCTATGCGGATCTGAATTACCACATCCATTGGCTACATTTTTGTAGCTGTATTGAACACAGGACCACTGGCTGCCATGCAAGAGCAATACCGCCCGGAAGAGATAGAATCAAAAGTCCAGCAACACTGGGACGAGAAGCGCACCTTTGAAGTAACCGAAGACGAGAGCAAAGAGAAGTATTACTGCCTGTCGATGCTTCCCTATCCTTCTGGTCGACTACACATGGGCCACGTGCGTAACTACACCATCGGTGATGTGATCGCTCGTTACCAGCGCATGCTGGGAAAAAACGTTCTGCAGCCAATCGGCTGGGATGCGTTCGGCCTGCCTGCAGAAGGCGCAGCGGTTAAAAACAATACCGCTCCGGCACCATGGACGTATGACAACATCGCGTACATGAAAAACCAGCTCAAAATGCTGGGCTTCGGTTATGACTGGAGCCGCGAGCTGGCGACCTGTACCCCGGAATACTACCGCTGGGAGCAGAAGTTCTTCACCGAGCTGTACAAAAAAGGCCTGGTATACAAGAAAACGTCTGCCGTTAACTGGTGCCCGAATGACCAAACCGTTCTGGCGAACGAGCAGGTTATTGACGGCTGCTGCTGGCGCTGCGACACCAAAGTTGAGCGTAAAGAGATCCCGCAGTGGTTTATCAAAATCACCGCTTACGCTGATGAGCTGCTGAACGATCTGGATACGCTGGACCACTGGCCTGACACCGTTAAGACCATGCAGCGCAACTGGATCGGCCGTTCTGAAGGCGTGGAAATTACCTTCAACGTTGAGAACTACGATCAGACCCTGACCGTCTACACCACCCGTCCGGACACCTTCATGGGCGCGACCTACCTGGCCGTGGCCGCAGGTCACCCGCTGGCGCAGAAAGCGGCAGAGAACAATCCGGAACTGGCTACCTTCATCGACGAGTGCCGCAACACGAAAGTGGCCGAAGCCGACATGGCGACGATGGAGAAAAAAGGCGTTGCGACGGGCTTCTATGCTAAGCACCCGCTTACTGGCGAAGCGATCCCGGTCTGGGCGGCAAACTTCGTGCTGATGGAGTACGGTACCGGTGCGGTAATGGCCGTTCCGGGTCACGATCAGCGCGACTACGAATTTGCCACCAAATACAACCTGCCGATTAAAGCCGTTATTCTGGCTGCCGATGGTTCTGAACCCGACCTGACCGAGCAAGCGCTGACCGAAAAAGGCACCCTGTTCAACTCCGGCGAATTCAGCGGTCTGAGCTTCGAAGAGGGCTTCAACGCCATCGCCGACAAGCTGGCCTCACTGGGCGTGGGCGAGCGTAAAGTGAACTTCCGTCTGCGCGACTGGGGCGTCTCCCGTCAGCGCTACTGGGGTGCGCCGATTCCAATGGTGACCCTGGAAGATGGCACCGTGATGCCAACGCCGGAAGATCAGCTGCCGGTGATCCTGCCGGAAGACGTGGTTATGGACGGCATCACCAGCCCGATCAAAGCCGATCCTGAGTGGGCAAAAACCACCGTCAACGGCCAGCCTGCGCTGCGTGAAACCGACACCTTTGACACCTTTATGGAGTCGTCATGGTACTACGCGCGCTATACCTGCCCGCAGTACAAAGAAGGTATGCTGGATTCTGACGCCGCCAACTACTGGCTGCCGGTAGACATCTACATTGGCGGCATCGAACACGCCATCATGCACCTGCTCTATTTCCGCTTCTTCCACAAGCTGATGCGCGATGCCGGCATGGTGAACTCTGACGAGCCCGCTAAACAACTGCTGTGCCAGGGCATGGTGCTGGCAGACGCCTTCTACTACGTTGGCGCGAACGGCGAGCGCAACTGGGTTTCTCCGGTTGATGCAATCGTTGAACGCGACGAGAAGGGCCGTATCGTTAAGGCGACAGACGCTGAAGGCCATGAACTGGTTTATACCGGCATGAGCAAGATGTCCAAGTCTAAGAACAACGGTATCGACCCGCAGGTGATGGTTGAGCGTTACGGCGCGGATACCGTGCGTCTGTTCATGATGTTTGCCTCTCCGGCTGATATGACGCTGGAGTGGCAGGAATCCGGCGTGGAAGGCGCGAACCGCTTCCTGAAACGCGTCTGGAAACTGGTGTACGAACACACCGCACAGGGTGATGCCCCGGCACTGAACGCCGCTGCGCTGAGCGAAGATCAGCAGGCGCTGCGTCGTGATGTTCATAAAACGATCGCGAAAGTGACCGATGATATCGGTCGTCGTCAGACCTTCAATACCGCAATTGCGGCTATTATGGAACTGATGAACAAGCTGGCGAAAGCCCCGCAGGACGGCGAGCAGGATCGTGCCATCATGCGTGAAGCGCTGCTGGCCGTCGTTCGCATGCTGAACCCGTTCACGCCGCACGTCAGCTTCACCCTGTGGCAGGAGCTGAAAGGTGAAGGCGATATCGACAACGCGCCGTGGCCGGTGGCTGACGAGGCAGCGATGGTGGAAAACACCACGCTGGTGGTGGTCCAGGTCAACGGCAAAGTCCGTGGTAAAATTACCGTGGCGGTTGATGCAACTGAAGATCAGGTTCGCGAGCGCGCGGGCCAGGAACCTCTGGTTGCGAAATATCTTGAGGGCGTTACCTTACGTAAAGCGATCTACGTACCGGGTAAACTGCTCAATCTGGTCGTTGGCTAAGCGCGGGAGGAAACGTGCGACAACTGGCAACAATACTCTTATCTCTGGCGGTGCTTGTCACCGCTGGCTGTGGCTGGCACCTGCGCAACACCACGGCGGTGCCACCTGAAATGAAAACGATGATTTTCGACTCATCAGATCCGAATGGCCCGCTCAGCCGGGCTATCCGTAATCAGCTGCGCCTGAATGACGTTGAGCTTATCGAGAAAGGTACGCTTCGTCAGGATGTACCGTCCCTGCGTGTTGTCGGAGGGGGACTGTCTAAAGACACCGCCTCTATTTTCCAGGATGGTCGTACCGCTGAGTATCAGATGGTGTTGACGGTCAACGCGGCTGTACTGATCCCTGGTAAAGACATCTATCCGATCAGCACGAAAGTGTATCGTTCGTTCTTTGATAACCCGCAAACCGCGCTGGCGAAAGATGCCGAAGAGCAGATTATTATCAACGAAATGTATGACAAGGCGGCGGAACAGCTGATCCGCAAACTGCCAGGTATTGCAGCGTCTAACCGGGAAGGTTCTGACATTATTGAAAAACCGGATGCCAGCACGCCTCCTGTTTCTACCTCTCTGGGTAAATGATGATCAGGCTGTATCCTGAACAACTCCGCGCGCAGCTCAATGAAGGGCTGCGCGCGGCGTATCTGCTGCTCGGAAACGATCCGTTGCTACTTCAGGAAAGCCTGGATGCCGTGCGGCATGCGGCCGCGGCTCAGGGCTTTGATGAACACCATACCGTTCAGGTGGATAACACCACCGACTGGAACGCCCTCTTCTCACTCTGTCAGGCGATGAGCCTTTTTGCATCGCGCCAGACAATCCAGATCCTGCTGCCGGAGAACGGCCCTAACGCGGCCATCAATGAGCAACTCGCCACCCTGGTGAGCCTGTTGCACAGCGATCTGCTGTTAATTGTGCGCGGCAGCAAGCTTACCAAAGCGCAGGAAAATGCGCCGTGGTTCACCCAGCTCGCGACCCACGCGGTACTGGTCACCTGCCAGACGCCTGAGCAGGCGCACCTGCCTAAATGGGTGGCGGCGAGAGCAAAGCAGAACAACCTTCAGCTGGACGATGCGGCGAACCAGCTGCTCTGCTACTGCTATGAAGGCAACCTGCTGGCTCTGGCACAGGCGCTGGACAGGCTTTCCCTGCTCTGGCCGGACGGCAAGCTGACCTTACCGCGCGTTGAGCAGGCCGTGAACGACGCAGCGCACTTTACGCCGTTCCACTGGGTGGATGCGCTGCTCTCGGCGAAAAGCAAACGCGCCCTGCATATTCTTCAGCAGCTGCGCCTGGAGGGCAGTGAACCCGTCATTCTGCTGCGCACGCTGCAGCGCGAACTGTTGCTGCTGATAACGCTCAAGCGCCAGTCGGCCCATACGCCGTTGCGCTCCCTGTTTGATAAACACCGGGTGTGGCAAAACCGGCGGGCAATGACCACCGAGGCCATCAACCGCCTGAGTCATGAACAGCTTCGCCAGGCAGTGCAGCTTCTGATGCGCGCCGAGCTCACCCTAAAACAAGATTACGGCCAGTCGGTGTGGGCAGAGCTGGAAAGCCTTTCCCTGCTGCTCTGCCACAAGGCGCTGGCTGACGTATTTATTGATGGATAGTATGCACTCTTTACAGGCCCTGTATGGCGGCACCTTTGACCCGGTACACTACGGGCATCTGAAGCCGGTAGAAATTCTGGCGAATCTGATCGGCCTGCAGCGCGTTACCATCATGCCCAATAATGTCCCTCCGCACCGCCCCCAGCCTGAAGCAACCAGCGAGCAGCGAAAAGAGATGCTCGCTCTGGCTATCGCGGATAAGCCGCTCTTCAGGCTGGACGAACGGGAATTGCGTCGTGACACCCCCTCGTGGACGTCGGAAACGCTGCAGGAGTGGCGAGCTGAGCAAGGGCCGAACCAGCCGCTCGCCTTTATTATCGGTCAGGACTCCCTGCTCAACTTTCCCACGTGGCACAAGTATGAAACCATTCTGGAGAACAGCCACCTGCTCGTCTGCCGCCGTCCGGGCTACCCGCTGACCATGCGAGAAGCGCAATATCAGCAGTGGCTTGAACACCATCTCACCGATAACGTTGAAGATCTTCACAACCAGCCCGCCGGAAAGATTTATCTGGCGGAGACGCCGTGGTTTGACATCTCAGCCACCCTTATTCGCGAACGTTTACAGCAGGGTTTAGCCTGTGACGATCTGCTGCCAGCCCCGGTGCTGGCGTATATTCATACGCACGGGTTGTATCAGAAAACCGCAGATAAATAGCCGGAAGGCATAAAAAGCAGCATATTGATTATCCTGCCTTGACAGGTTAAGCCATACTGTTATCCTCCGCTGCCAGACTTTCCCGCCGAACGTTGCTTTACAGAAATTGTTTTACAAAAATGGCGATGCAATCTCAGGCGGAGGGTGGGATGATACCCGCCTTCAAAAACCCGGACGGCGACATTTGTCCCGACAGGGGCGTCAGTTCAGGTATACTGTCTGGCCACGAATTCATAGTTGTACAATCTCATTCACCCAGGGGGAAAACTTGCAGGGTAAAGCACTCCAGGATTTTGTTATCGACAAAATTGATGACCTGAAAGGTCAGGACATCATCGCTATCGACGTTAAGGGTAAATCCAGTATTACCGACTGCATGATTATCTGCACCGGGACCTCTACGCGTCATGTTGTTTCGATTGCCGACCATGTGGTTCAGGAATCGCGTGCAGCAGGACTGTTACCGCTTGGCGTTGAAGGTGAAGCAACCGCTGACTGGGTGGTTGTTGACCTCGGCGATGTAATTGTCCACGTCATGCAGGAAGAGAGCCGTCGCCTGTATGAGCTGGAAAAACTCTGGGGTTAATGCGTGAAGTTGCAGCTGGTCGCCGTCGGCACCAAAATGCCGGACTGGGTACAAACCGGTTTTACTGAATATCTGCGTCGTTTTCCAAAAGACATGCCGTTCGAACTGGTGGAGATCCCCGCCGGGAAGCGCGGCAAGAACGCGGATATCAAACGTATTCTCGACAAAGAGGGTGAACTGATGCTGGCTGCCGCAGGCAAGAACCGCATCGTCACTCTCGATATTCCAGGTAAACCCTGGGATACGCCGCAGCTGGCGCATGAACTGGAGCGCTGGAAGCAGGATGGCCGCGACGTCAGTCTGTTGATTGGCGGGCCTGAAGGGTTATCCCCCGCCTGCAAAGCGGCAGCAGAACAAAGTTGGTCTCTCTCTGCGCTGACGCTGCCCCACCCGCTCGTTCGGGTCCTGGTGGCGGAAAGCTTGTATCGCGCGTGGAGCATTACTACCAACCACCCCTATCACCGCGAGTAATGACTGACCAGGGTAGATTAAGCAGCGGATGAAACTACAGAATTCTTTTCGCGACTATACGGCTGAGTCCGCGCTGTTTGTGCGCCGGGCGCTGGTCGCCTTTTTGGGGATTTTGCTGCTTACCGGCGTGCTGATCGCTAACCTTTATAATCTGCAAATTGTCCGCTTTACCGATTACCAGACGCGTTCAAACGAAAACCGCATTAAGCTGGTGCCTATCGCGCCCAGCCGCGGCATTATCTACGACCGTAACGGCACCCCGCTGGCGTTAAACCGCACCATCTATCAAGTCGAGATGATGCCGGAGAAGGTTGATAACGTGCAGAATACGCTGGAGGCGCTAAGAAGCGTTGTCGATCTTAACGATGATGATATCGCGGCCTTCAAAAAGGAGCGCGCCCGCTCGCACCGTTTCACCTCCATTCCGGTGAAAACCAATCTGACGGAAGTCCAGGTCGCCCGTTTTGCGGTGAACCAGTACCGCTTCCCCGGAGTGGAAGTGAAGGGTTACAAGCGTCGCTACTATCCTTACGGCTCCGCGCTGACGCATGTGATTGGCTACGTTTCCAAGATTAACGATAAAGACGTCGAGCGTCTTGATAAAGACGGCAAGCTGGCGAACTACGCCGCGACGCATGATATCGGCAAGCTGGGGATTGAACGCTACTACGAAGATGTCCTGCACGGGCAGACCGGCTATGAAGAAGTTGAGGTTAACAACCGTGGCCGCGTCATCCGCCAGCTTAAAGAAGTACCGCCTCAGGCGGGGCACGACGTCTATCTGACGCTAGATCTCAAACTGCAACAGTATATTGAAACCCTGCTGGCAGGCAGCCGTGCGGCCGTGGTGGTCACAGACCCGCGCACCGGCGGCATTCTGGCCATGGTTTCTATGCCAAGCTATGACCCGAACCTCTTTGTTGACGGCATATCCAGTAAAGACTACTCCGGCCTGCTGAATGACCCTAACACCCCGCTGGTGAACCGCGCTACGCAAGGCGTTTACCCGCCGGCATCAACGGTTAAACCTTACGTGGCAGTCTCAGCGCTGAGTGCGGGCGTTATCAACCGCAATACCAGCCTGTTTGACCCGGGCTGGTGGCAGCTCCCCGGCTCTGAAAAACGCTATCGCGACTGGAAAAAATGGGGTCACGGCCATCTGAACGTCACTAAATCGCTGGAAGAATCTGCGGATACTTTCTTCTATCAGGTGGCGTATGACATGGGCATTGACCGCCTGTCTGAGTGGATGAGCAAATTCGGCTACGGACACTACACCGGCGTGGATCTGGCAGAGGAACGGTCCGGCAACATGCCCACCCGCGAGTGGAAGCTGAAGCGTTTTAAGAAGCCGTGGTATCAGGGTGATACCATACCGGTGGGTATCGGCCAGGGCTACTGGACGGCTACACCGCTTCAGATGAACAAAGCGATGATGATCCTCATCAACGACGGCGTGGTTAAGGTCCCGCACCTGCTGCAAAGTACCGTTGAAGACGGCAAAAAAGTGCCGTGGGTGCAGCCCCATGAAGCGCCGGTGGGTGACATCCATTCCGGCTTCTGGGAAATAGCGAAAGACGGTATGTACGGTGTGGCAAACCGTCCAAACGGAACCGCGCACAAGTATTTCGCGGGTACGCCATATAAAGTAGCCGCGAAATCCGGTACGGCACAGGTCTTTGGCCTGAAAGCCAATGAAACCTATAACGCACACCGCATTGCCGAACGTCTGCGTGACCATAAGCTGATGACGGCGTTTGCCCCTTATGATAACCCGCAAGTAGCGGTGGCGATGATTCTGGAGAACGGCGGCGCTGGCCCGGCGGTAGGGACCATCATGCGCCAGATCCTGGACCACATTATGCTGGGTGATAACAACACCGAACTGCCGGCTGAAAACCCGGCCGCCGCTGCGGCGGAGGACCAATAATCATGACGGATAATCCAAATAAAAAATCGCTGTGGGATAAAATTCACATCGACCCAGCCATGCTGCTGATCCTGCTGGCCCTGCTGGTTTACAGCGCCCTGGTTATCTGGAGCGCCAGCGGCCAGGACATCGGCATGATGGAACGCAAGATCGGCCAGATCGCGATGGGTCTGGTCATCATGGTAGTGATGGCGCAGATCCCGCCGCGCGTCTATGAAGGCTGGGCACCCTATCTCTACATCTTCTGCATTATTTTGCTGGTGGCGGTAGATGCGTTCGGTGCCATCTCAAAAGGGGCACAGCGCTGGCTGGATCTGGGCATTGTCCGTTTCCAGCCCTCGGAGATTGCCAAAATCGCGGTCCCGCTGATGGTAGCGCGCTTTATCAACCGTGACGTCTGTCCGCCGTCACTGAAAAATACCGCTATCGCCCTGGTGCTGATATTCCTGCCGACGCTGCTGGTTGCGGCGCAGCCTGACCTCGGTACCTCAATCCTTATCGCCCTCTCCGGCCTGTTTGTCCTGTTCCTGTCGGGCTTAAGCTGGCGCCTGATTGGTATCGCGGTGGTGCTGGTGGCCGCGTTTATCCCTATCCTGTGGTTCTTCCTGATGCATGACTACCAGCGCCAGCGCGTCATGATGCTTCTCGATCCGGAAACCGATCCGCTCGGTGCGGGCTATCATATTATTCAGTCCAAGATTGCGATTGGCTCCGGTGGCCTGCGCGGTAAAGGCTGGCTGCACGGTACCCAGTCACAGCTGGAGTTTTTACCGGAACGCCACACCGACTTTATCTTTGCGGTACTGGCGGAAGAGCTGGGACTGGTTGGCATCCTGATCCTGCTGGCGCTTTACGTGCTGCTCATCATGCGAGGATTGTGGATTGCGGCACGCGCGCAAACCACCTTTGGCCGCGTCATGGCAGGTGGATTGATGCTGATTTTATTCGTTTATGTCTTCGTAAATATTGGTATGGTGAGTGGTATTCTGCCGGTCGTAGGCGTACCGCTGCCGCTGGTGAGTTACGGGGGCTCGGCACTGATCGTGTTGATGGCCGGGTTTGGTATCGTGATGTCGATCCACACCCACAGAAAAATGTTGTCAAAAAGCGTATAAAAATAAGGGGATCGGAATGCGTAAGCAGTGGCTGGGGATCTGCATTGCGGCAAGTTTACTTGCGGCCTGCACAAGTGATGATGGTCAGCAACAGGCAACCGTCGCGCCGCCGCAGCCTGCGGTGTGTAATGGCCCAATCGTTGAAATCAGCGGTGCCGATCCCGTTTATGAACCGCTGAATGCCAGCGCGAATCAGGATTACGAACGCGACGGCAAAAGCTACAAAATCGTGCAGGATCCGTCCCGCTTTAGCCAGGCTGGCTTTGCCGCCATTTATGATGCTGAGCCGGGCAGTAACCTGACGGCATCGGGTGAAACATTTGATCCAATGCAGCTGACTGCGGCGCACCCGACGCTACCGATCCCAAGCTACGCCCGTATCACCAACCTGGCGAACGGCCGAATGATCGTCGTGCGTATTAACGACCGCGGCCCGTACGGTAACGACCGGGTAATTTCCCTGTCGCGCGCGTCAGCCGATCGCCTGAACACCTCGAACAACACCAAAGTTCGCATTGACCCGATTGTCGTGGCGCAGGATGGTTCGCTCTCCGGGCCGGGAACCGCGTGTACCACGGTGGCGAAACAGACCTATGCCCTCCCTGACCGCCCAAATCTGGACGGCGGCATGGGAAGCGTCTCCTCGCCAGCAGAGCCTTCTCAGCCGGCGGGAGAAATACGCCCGATCAGCAATGACACCCTGCAAAGCGATGATTCCACTGGCGCACCGGTAAAAAGCAGCGGCTTCCTTGGCGCACCAACGAACTTAGCCTCGGGCGTGCTGGAGGGCAGTGAGCCGACTCCCGCGCCGGTTGCCGCCCCCGTCGTGCAGCAGCCTGCCCCCGTAACGGCTCCGGTCACGACCCAGAGCGCAGCCGTTGCCGCTCCCGCAGCAGCCAGCGGCGGCTTTGTCGTTCAGGTGGGGGCTGTGAGCGATCGGGCCCGTGCCCAGCAGTATCAGCAGCGTCTCAGCCAGCAGTTTGGCGTACCAGGACGCGTCGAGCAAAACGGCGCGGTCTGGCGTATTCAGATGGGGCCGTTCTCCAGCAAGTCGCAGGCGGCGTCCCTGCAGCAGCGTTTGCAGAGTGAGGCACAGCTGCAGTCCTTTATCGCTGTTACGAAGTAATTAATCGGCGGTATCCGAAATGTCAGTTTGTGTAAAACACATTCACAAACTCATGCTTAAAGTCGGATGCCTGCCTGAATAGCATTTGCTATAGTAAGGCACTTTTTTTAATTCCATCACGGATGTCGTAGTTCTGACCATGAAGACCACTTTTTCTGCTCGTTTTGTGCAGCGCATGGCGCTGACCACGGCCCTTTGCGCGGCTGCACTCTCTGCAGCTCATGCTGATGACCTGAATATCAAGACCATGATCCCTGGCGTTCCGCAAATCGACGCGGAATCCTACATCCTGATCGATTACAACTCTGGCAAAGTGCTGGCAGAACAGAATGCCGATGCCCGCCGTGACCCGGCCAGCCTGACCAAAATGATGACCAGCTATGTTATCGGTCAGGCAATGAAAGCCGGTAAGTTCAAAGAGACGGATCTGGTCACCATCGGTAACGATGCGTGGGCTACCGGGAACCCGGTTTTCAAAGGTTCCTCGCTGATGTTCCTGAAACCAGGAATGCAGGTTCCGGTTTCTCAGTTAATTCGTGGTATTAACCTGCAGTCCGGCAACGATGCCTGTGTGGCCATGGCCGATTTCGCCGCCGGTAGCCAGGATGCTTTCGTCGGTCTGATGAACAGCTACGTTACCGCGCTGGGCCTGAAGAACAGCCATTTCCAGACCGTACACGGTCTCGATGCAGACGGTCAGTACAGCTCCGCGCGTGATATGGCGCTGATTGGTCAGGCGCTGATCCGTGATGTGCCGAACGAGTACTCTATTTACAAAGAGAAAGAGTTCACCTTCAACGGTATTCGTCAAACCAACCGTAACGGCCTGCTGTGGGATAACAGCCTGAACGTTGATGGCATCAAAACCGGCCACACCGACAAAGCCGGCTACAACCTGGTGGCTTCTGCCACTGAAGGCCAGATGCGTCTGATCTCAGCCGTGATGGGGGGTCGCACCTTCAAAGGTCGCGAAACCGAAAGCAAGAAGCTGCTGACCTGGGGCTTCCGCTTCTTCGAAACCGTGAACCCACTGAAGGCCGGCAAAGAGTTTGCTTCTGAACCCGTCTGGTTCGGCGATAACGACCGTGCTTCCCTGGGCGTGGATAAAGACCTGTATCTGACCATTCCACGCGGTCGTATGAAGGATCTGAAAGCAAGCTATGTGCTCAACACCACCGAACTGCATGCCCCGCTGCAGAAAAACCAGGTGGTGGGTACCATCAATTTCCAGCTGGACGGTAAAACAATCGACCAGCGCCCACTCGTGGTATTGGAAGAAATTCCTGAAGGCAATTTCTTCGGCAAAATCATTGATTACATTAAATTGATGTTCCATCACTGGTTTGGCTAAAAATCGAACACTTGAAAGTGTGATTTTGATCCCCATATACTAAGTATCCTGATAACTCCCACCTGACGTGGGAGTTATTCTTTTTGACGTTACGCCGGAGCTGACATGAAAACCAAACTTAACGAACTGCTTGAATTCCCTACCCCATTTACCTACAAAGTAATGGGTCTGGCGAAACCTGAGCTGGTTGATCAGGTGGTTGAAGTGGTACAGCGCCATGCGCCGGGTGACTACTCTCCGTCAG
Organism: Enterobacter sp. MG-EB028; assembly: GCF_056673305.1. Taxonomy (NCBI): domain Bacteria; kingdom Pseudomonadati; phylum Pseudomonadota; class Gammaproteobacteria; order Enterobacterales; family Enterobacteriaceae; genus Enterobacter; species Enterobacter sp. MG-EB028. The sequence continues at coordinate 1,342,103 of NZ_CP195079.1, read as the reverse complement.
TAAAACCAAGCAGCAAGGGCAACTACCACTCGGTTTCTATTACCATCACTGCTACACATATCGAGCAGGTTGAGACGCTGTACGAAGAGCTCGGCAATATCGAAATTGTTCGTATGGTGCTGTAGTCCCTTTGCGGTTACCCGGTTTACCGGGTAACCCCTCTCCCCCGCTGTGATATACTCCCCCCTCATCTTTTGTTCCTCGTCTTCGGAGACGCGTTTTGTATCAGGATAAAATTCTGGTCCGTCATCTCGGGCTGCAACCTTATGAGCCTGTCTCCCAGGCTATGCACGAGTTCACCGATTCACGCGATGACGCTACCCCTGATGAGATTTGGCTGGTCGAACATCTGCCGGTATTTACGCAGGGCCAGGCGGGAAAAGCGGAACACTTATTAATGACGGGCGATATCCCGGTGATCCAGAGCGATCGTGGCGGACAGGTGACTTACCACGGCCCGGGTCAGCAGGTCATGTACGTCCTGCTTAATCTGAAGCGCAGAAAGCTTGGCGTGCGTGAGCTGGTCACTTTGCTGGAGCAAACCGTCGTCAACACGCTGGCGGAATATGGTATTGACGCGCATCCGCGTGCCGATGCGCCGGGCGTCTACGTTGGCGAAATGAAGATCTGCTCTCTGGGGCTACGTATTCGTAAAGGCTGTTCCTTCCACGGCCTGGCATTGAATATTAATATGGATCTTACGCCTTTCCAGCGCATAAACCCCTGCGGCTACGCCGGCATGGAAATGACGCAAATGCGCCAGTGGGTCGACACCGCTACGCCGGGGAATATACGCCCCGTGCTTCTGAAGAACATGTTAGCACTACTTAACAATCCCCCACACGAATATATCCCTGCTTAATATATCTTCCAGGCGGCCCGATAATTTGACGGGCCACTGTTTATTTACCGCTTTTACGCTTTACAATAAACCGCAGATTCTATATTTTCGAAGCGCCCGAATATTGCCGTTACATATTATTTAGCCTCCGGACAGCACGGCATACACAGGCTAAGTAACTTGAGTGATAATCACACAACTGTTTGTTTTTGATAAACAAGTGGAACAAAACCAACACTTTACGAATCTCTACAAGCATAATAAATAAATTCAACTATCATTCATGTTGTGAATGTATACGGAGTGAAAGCGTGGAGTATAATAATTTACCAGCCAAACGCCTGAATGACCCTGGTGGCGAAGACAAGCCGCAAATTTTTCGGACTTTACGTAATATTGACCTCAATTTACTGACTATTTTTGAGGCAGTATATGTCCATAAGGGGATCGTTAACGCTGCGAAAATTCTTAATCTCACGCCGTCTGCAATAAGCCAGTCAATTCAAAAGTTACGGGCTATATTTCCCGATCCCTTATTTATCCGTAAGGGTCAGGGCGTCACGCCGACGGCCTATGCAACACATCTCCACGAATACATTAGCCAGGGGCTGGAGTCGATTCTGGGTGCGTTGGATTTAACCGGAAGCTATGACAAACAGAGAACCATTACCATCGGCTGTTCTCCTTCTGTCGGCGTGCTGGTGATGCCTGCGATCTTCCAGGCTGTAAAAGAGCATGCGCCACAGCTTCTGCTTCGCAATGTGCCTCTCAACGAACCTGACGTTCAGCTTGCTCAGTTCCAGACGGATCTGGTTATTGAAAGCGGCAGCTTTAGTGCCCGGGCGCTGGGGCAAAATGTGCTTTACGCGGATAACCTGGTGCTGGTTTGCCGCAAGCAGCACCCCGCTCTCAGCGAGCCGTTAACCATTGAGAACCTGCGCAACTACGACCACTCGTCTTTCATGACCGAAGGACAGTCAAACCATGCCCTGCGTCAGCGTATTGATGAAATTTTCCCGGAACGTCAGATCAGCTTCAGCAGTTACAATATGTTCACCACCGCATCCCTGATCGGCAGCAGCGATATGCTGTGCATCATGCCTTCACGCCTGTATAACCTGCTGCGGAAATGCTGGCCGCTGGAGAGCATCCCGCTCAGCCAGCTCAATGCAGAATCTATCGAGATTTCACTGCATTACAACAAACTCAGCTTGCGCGATCCGGTGCTGGAAAACGTCATCCGCATTATCCGTCAGGCCTTCTGACAAAGCGTGCCAGTACACGTTCCTGCCGCTTGCAGGGCAAAACGCACAAAACAACAACTATTTTACAAATTGGCGACCTGACAGGCTGCTTTAAAGCCCCTTTCAATGATATACTGCCTGTCGTTCGTTCAAAAATAGTTGATAAATACAACATTCCCTTGAATTGAAACGCTTTCCTTCGATATTCGCAACTGGAACACGCACGCTATGAGTAAACCCATTGTGATGGAACGCGGTGTTAAATACCGCGATGCCGATAAAATGGCCCTTATCCCGGTTAAAAACGTGGCTACAGAGCGCGAGGCGCTGTTAAGAAAACCGGAATGGATGAAAATCAAACTTCCGGCCGACTCTTCGCGTATCCAGGGGATCAAAGCGGCGATGCGTAAGAACGGCCTTCACTCAGTTTGTGAAGAAGCCTCTTGCCCGAACCTTGCTGAATGTTTCAATCACGGCACCGCGACGTTTATGATTCTGGGTGCCATCTGTACCCGCCGCTGCCCATTCTGCGACGTAGCTCATGGCCGCCCGGTGGCCCCCGATGCCAACGAACCGCAAAAACTGGCGCAAACCATCGCCGACATGGCGCTGCGTTATGTGGTTATCACGTCCGTTGACCGTGACGATCTGCGTGATGGGGGTGCTCAGCACTTCGCCGACTGCATTACTGCCATTCGCGAAAAAAGCCCAAATATCAAAATCGAGACGCTGGTTCCCGACTTCCGCGGCCGTATGGATCGCGCGCTGGACATCCTGACCGCAACGCCGCCAGATGTGTTTAACCACAACCTGGAGAACGTTCCGCGTCTTTATCGTCAGGTGCGTCCAGGCGCAGACTATAACTGGTCTCTGAAGCTGCTGGAGCGCTTTAAAGAAGCGCATCCGCATATTCCAACCAAGTCAGGTCTGATGGTCGGCCTTGGCGAAACCAATGACGAAATCATCGACGTTATGCGCGATCTGCGCCGCCACGGTGTGACCATGTTGACGCTCGGTCAGTATCTGCAGCCAAGCCGTCACCACCTGCCGGTTCAGCGCTACGTCAGCCCGGATGAGTTTGACGAGATGAAAGCCGAAGCGCTGGCGATGGGCTTTACCCACGCAGCGTGCGGTCCGTTTGTTCGTTCTTCTTACCACGCGGACATGCAGGCGAAGGGTGAAGAAGTCAAATAACACCGTAATATTCATTTACAGTAATGCAAAAAAACCGGCCTCATGAGCCGGTTTTTTTTCGCAAGCCCTCAGGCACTGCCGTTACTCTTTGTGGGAAAGCTTCTCTGCCGGGATGTCCTCAGCGCTTTTCTTCGCGGCTGCGTCATCGTCGTTCATCGCTTTCTTGAAGCCTTTGATGGCAGCCCCCAGGTCACCACCCAGCGTGCGTAACTTCTTGGTACCAAACAGCAGGACGACCAGTGCGGCAACCACCAGCAGTTTGGTAATACTAATCTCACCCATAGATACCTTCTTTACATAAAACAGGCTGCATTCAGCGCCAAAACCCGATTGTATTAACGGTCATTTGGCGCGTGCACACAATAGCAATCTGTAACAAGGTGAATCAAGCATTGTTGAAAAAAACATCACAATAATTGCGGTGGCGCAAAGCGTCGGTTGCGAAGAACAGGTAATTGCTGACGCGCAAGCGCAATTCTTTCTAAAATTATCTCCGCCATCAGCAGAACGGGCGCTTCCGCTGCGGCGGCAATCGTGACGCCCAGCGGATCAACCACCCTGCTCTGTCCAATGTTTTTATTGCCGCACTCTCCGGAGGCAACGACATAGCAGGTCGTGTCCAGCGCACGTGCCGCAAGCAGCGTTGCCCAGTGCTGCTCTTTTAGCGGCCCCTTAACCCATGCGGCAGGCAATACCAGCACGTCCGCCCCTTGCAACGCCAGATGCAGGGCCAGCTCCGGGAAACGCAGGTCATAACAGGTCATCAACCCCACCTTAAACCCGTCGATATCAATGAGCGGTGGGACAACATCTCCCGGATCAACGCGTCGCGATTCCTGAATGCTGAACGCATCATAGAGATGAAGCTTGGCATAGCGCGCAACAATTGCACCGTCACGGATAACCACGAGCGTATTTACTGCGCGACCCGGCGTTGAGGGAACGTGCACGGTTAAGATGGTGGTCATCTTACTGCCCACGCTCTGGGCAAGCAGCTGCTGTAAAAATTCGCCGTCAAGGGATTGCGCGGACTTCACGGACAAATCAGGGTCATTATCATCCCTTGCCAATAGCGCCTCAGGAAGTACCAGCAGCGACGCCCCTTTCCGTCGGGCCTGCATCATCAGGTTAACGCACTGCACTGCGTTAACCCGCCAGTCAGGCGTGACTGCAAACTGCCCTACCGCAACATACATATTTGTCCCCTCATCATAAACAGCGTTAAACTCGCTACTCTTACACATCAAATAGCAGGTATTTAGCGTGTTACAACTCCTTTTAGCTGTTTTTATTGGTGGAGGCACAGGGAGCGTTGCGAGGTGGTTCCTGAGTATGCGTTTTAATCCGCTGCATCAGGCGATTCCAATGGGGACGCTGGCCGCCAACCTGATTGGTGCTTTTATCATTGGTATGGGCCTGGCCTGGTTTAACCGGATGACGCACATCGATCCCATGTGGAAAGTCTTGATTACCACCGGCTTCTGCGGCGGTTTGACCACCTTTTCAACCTTTTCTGCGGAAACGGTTTTTCTCTTTCAGGAAGGTCGTATCGGCTGGGCGCTGGTGAATATCGCCATCAACATGATCGGATCCTTCGCGATGACCGGGATCGCATTTTGGTTATTTTCCTCTGTCAGCACGCATTAACTGCCGGAGCGTTAATGTTGGCTTAATTTTTCTCTGTCACTCTGGAGGCAATACTGAACGAGGGTGACAGAATGAAACAGAGTCTGATGAGCGCAGGCATGGTGTTGTTGAGCGTACTGATCGTGGCCAGCTTCCTGAAAATGTACCTGCTTGGCTGATTCATAACGAAAAAAACCCGCTCAATGAGCGGGTTTTGAAATTCTTGCTGACGCGTCTGAATTACAGAGCGATTACGTTAGCAGCAGAAGGGCCTTTGGCACCGTTAGTGATTTCGAACTCTACACGCTGACCTTCAGCCAGAGTTTTGAAACCATTAGACTGGATTGCAGAGAAGTGTACGAACACGTCTTTGCTGCCATCTTCAGGAGTAATGAAACCGAATCCTTTGGACTCATTAAACCACTTAACGTTACCTTTAATCTTAGACATCAAAATTACCTTTACATTAAAAAACGACACAAATGCTGTGTCGGTTACCAGTACATCAATTGTGGGACCTTTTGTCCAGCGGATCTTTGACAAAAAGTGACTAAAGTCGCGTTAATTTTCACTGGCAGATTTTTATCGCTTATGAATCAACGACTGCGCGTTTTTTCACCACCATGTAACGTTATGTCAGTTAAAACTGAAAACGCATCCAGGCGAAGTAAACGTTACCGTTGTTGTATGTCCCCGGAATGTAGGTCATCTGGAACGTTGCAGGGCCATAGCCAACAGAGGCCAGAGGCAGCAACACAGGGATCGGAATATACTTCCAGTTGTCGCGCGCGGTCACCCCGGCGGTATAGCCCAGACCAACGTGGAAGTTCTCATCCGCTAACGGACGCCAGGTTTTTTCCCAGCCGTAGCCACCAATCGGTTCCCACTTGTTAAAGGAGTCTTTGAAGGCCATCAGATAGATGCCATGCCAGTTTCCTTTTTCATCCCAGCGCGATTGCCCAAAACCCGCGCCCCAGGGACGCTCGTTGTATTTATCCGTTTTCTCCTTGTCGTAAGCAAAGCGCGCGTGCCACGTTATTGCCGGAACATAGAGATCATAATGTTCAGGTGCTGACCAGGTCTGCGATACATTATCCGTAAAAGTAGAGAACCAGCCTTTATCCGTCGCGTTGTCCTCTGCCTGTGCAACAGAAGAAAACGTTAACTGGCCAATAATAAACAATAAAATAGAGAAAAAAGTATTACGTACACTCACAATGCAATTACCATTCTTGATATTCGAGGCAAAGTTTACCATAAAATAATTGAACCAAGCCTTAACAGCATCAGCGCTACTCTTAAATATCAGGCCCCTTTTCGGGAATATTCTTAAAGCGGAGTTCTGCACACGCTGAATAAACCCATACTATGTATGCCTACTGTCCGTTAACCGTCCCCAGGATTAACGGGCCAGACCATACAAAATCTTAACATTTTGTTATCATTAGATAGACATGTTACGCTATCTTTGACGGTCAAGATCCTTATGACATAAATGCCTGAGCCACGGCAAAAACGCTGTTATGCTGTTCGTTAGTCGTCTGTTTATTGATTTTAATCAGCAAGGACAGGCCATTAATTCGGCACATTTTCATCCTTCTTTTTATATTAATTTTTTATATCTCAGGGCATAAAGATACAGGGGAAATCATGCTTACGTTTATCGAGCTCCTAATTGGGGTCGTCGTCATTGTGGGTGTAGCGCGTTACATCATCAAAGGATACTCAGCCACAGGCGTTTTATTTGTTGGTGGGTTAACGCTGCTGATTATCAGCGCAGTAATGGGTCATCAGGTTTTACCTGCCAGCGCAGCCAGCACGGGTTACACCGCCACAGATATTGTTGAATATATTAAAATACTGCTCATGAGCCGCGGTGGCGATCTGGGTATGATGATCATGATGCTGTGCGGTTTTGCAGCCTATATGACCCATATCGGCGCGAACGACATGGTTGTGAAGCTTGCCTCGAAACCCCTGCAGTACATTAACTCGCCGTATCTGCTGATGGTTGCCGCCTATTTCCTCGCCTGCCTGATGTCACTGGCCGTTTCATCGGCAACCGGGCTTGGCGTACTGTTAATGGCCACGCTGTTCCCGGTGATGGTGAACGTGGGCATCAGCCGCGGGGCGGCGGCGGCAATTTGCGCTTCCCCGGCGGCCATTATTCTCTCCCCTACGTCAGGTGACGTGGTGCTGGCGGCGAAAGCAGCCGAAATGTCGCTTATCGACTTCGCCTTTAAGACCACGCTGCCAATCTCGATTGTCGCCATTGTGGGAATGGGTATCGCGCATTTCTTCTGGCAGCGCTATCTCGATAAGAAAGAGAACATCAGCCATGAAATGATGGATGTAAGCGAAATCACCACCACCGCGCCTGCGTTTTATGCCATTCTGCCGTTCACGCCGATTATCGGCGTGCTCATTTTTGACGGAAAATGGGGCCCACAGCTGCACATTATTACTATTCTGGTTATCTGCATGCTGCTGGCTGCTGTGCTGGAGTTCATACGCGGTTTCAACACGCAAAAAGTCTTCTCCGGCCTTGAGGTGGCATACCGCGGTATGGCGGATGCCTTCGCGGGCGTGGTGATGCTGTTGGTTGCGGCGGGCGTCTTTGCCCAGGGCCTGAGCACGATTGGCTTTATCCAGAGCCTGATCTCCATCGCCACCTCGTTTGGCTCAGCCAGTATTATCCTGATGCTGGTCCTGGTGGTGCTGACCATGCTGGCGGCAATGACCACGGGTTCGGGTAACGCGCCATTTTACGCCTTCGTTGAGATGATCCCTAAGCTGGCTCACTCGTCCGGTATCAATCCGGCTTATCTTTCCATTCCCATGCTCCAGGCCTCAAACCTGGGTCGTACCATCTCGCCTGTCTCAGGCGTGGTGGTTGCGGTTGCCGGGATGGCAAAAATCTCGCCGTTTGAAGTGGTGAAACGCACGTCAGTACCGGTGCTGGTTGGCCTGGTCATCGTCATTATTGCTACCGAAGTGCTGGTTCCCGGCGCCGCCTAAGTGAAATTCCTGATTGCCAAAAAGCGCCTGCGGGCGCTTTTTGTGCTTTAATAACCCACAAAAATGAATTGCGCACAACCAATCAGGAAATCACATGTTCAGGAAGGATATCGTTATCCCGTCTGGCGCAGCAGCGCTTGCACTCAGTCTCTTCTCAGCACAGGCCGAACCCCTCAAGGCCACGCAGTACGGCGATTTCGATCGCTATGTGCTGGCTTTGTCCTGGCAAACGGGGTTTTGTCAAAGCATGGTCGAGCGTAACCGCAATGAACCGGATGAGTGTCGTCTGCAAAAAGAGCGCGATAATAAAACCGATTTTCTGACCGTTCACGGATTATGGCCAGGCCTGCCAAAATCGATAGCTGCACGCGGCGTGGATGAACGTCGTTGGATGCGATTTGGCTGCGCCACGCGTCCCATCCCGAACATGCCGGAAGCGAAGGCCAGCCGCAAGTGTGCTGCCGCCGAAACAGGGTTGTCGCTCTCCGGCGCGGCTAAGCTGAACGAGGTCATGCCGGGCGCGGGTGGAAACTCCTGTCTGGAACGGTACGAATATGCCAAACATGGCGTCTGCTTTGGTTTTGATCCCGACGCCTATTTCGGCACCATGGTGAGAATGAATCAGGAAATGAAAAACAGCGCCGTCGGTCATTTCCTTGCGGAAAATTACGGTAAAACCGTCAGCCGCAGTGATTTTGACAGCGCCGTTGCCAAAACCTGGGGCAAGGAAAATATCAAAGCCTTCAAGCTGACCTGCAACGGTAATCCTGCGTATCTGACCGAGATGCAGATTTCGCTGAAAGCAGACACCATTAACGCCCCGCTTTCTGCGGCATCCTTTGCCCCGCAGCCGCATCCAGGCAACTGCGGAAAACAATTTGTCATTGATAAAGCCGGTTACTGACCCACCGTCGGGCGCACCATGTCGAACCGGTGTTCGTCACTGATACCATAGTAAGCCGTCGGCCCACCCGCTCGCAGGATGGGCTGCGCTTTCGCCGTCTGGTATATCCCCTCTTCCAGCAGCGTTTCGGCAATATGGATCCCGACCACTTCTCCCAGCACCAGCCAGGTATCCACCGGCGTACCGTCGGCGCCGGTAAGCTGAATGCACTGAGACAGGCGGCACTCAAAATTGACCGGGCTTTCCGCCACACGGGGAGCGCTCACCAGCTGGCTTGCGGCAGGCGTTAATCCCGAAAAGGCGAATTCATCCCGGTCGTGAGGAAGCGTGGCGGAGGTTAGATTCATCGCTTCAGCGAGATCGCGCGTCGCCAGGTTCCAGACAAACTCCTTTGTTTCAGCAATATTACGCACGCTGTCTTTCCAGCCGTTGCTGGAAAAGCCGATGATCGGTGGGCGATAGTTAAAGCAGTTAAAGAAGCTATACGGCGCGAGGTTCTGCTGCCCGGCCTTATCGCATGAGGAGATCCAGCCGATCGGACGTGGACCAATAATGGCGTTCAGCGGATCGTGCGGCAGGCCGTGACCCTGAGACGGTTGGTAGAAGTACATAGTTCTCTCTCGTTGGCGGGCAACGCCCTGGTTCAGGACACACAGCGTAACGCAATCCGTCAGGAATGAAGACTGAATAAATTTCAGCAAAAATTCATATGGCCCATGAATGTGACTTTCATCACTTCAAACTTGCCCGTTCAGCCAGTATCATCGGGAGAGTAAAACCCTCGCTGCCAGACGGCGAGGGTTTTCTTTTGGATTGGTTTCTGCGTTAGACGCAGCATTAACGACATGGAGTAAAAAATGTCCAGACCTACAATTATCATCAACGAGCTCGACGCAGAACGTATCGACAGACTGCTGGAAAAAGCAGAATTCGCCTCACTTCCGGTGGCCGACGCCCTGAATGAGGAGCTCGACCGCGCGCAGATGTGCACGCCAGAGTCCATGCCGCATGACGTGGTCACCATGAACAGCCAGGTGAAATTCCGCAACCTCACCACCGGTGAAGAGCTGACCCGCACGCTGGTTTACCCGGCTCAGATGACCGACAGCAGCGCGCAGCTTTCGGTTCTTGCTCCAGTGGGAGCCGCGCTGCTGGGGCTGCGCACGGGCGATACTATCCACTGGGAATTGCCGGGCGGTGCCTCCACCCATCTGGAAGTGCTGGAGCTGCTCTACCAGCCAGAAGCTGCGGGCGATTACCTGCGTTAATGTCATTCTGAACAAACGCGACCCGCGTTGCACAGAGGATGCGCCTGCATCCTCTTTCCGAACATCTTCACCCGATTGTGCTACAACCCGGGACAGTATCCTGAACGCCACTGGCGAGTGACCTCACACGACGCCGCCCGGGAACGCATTCACCAGGCCCTTCACTTTTTGCTCGGCGGCCTCAGGCGTTTCTGCGCCGGGCACCAGAATCACCTTCCGGCACTCCTCCTCCCGTTTTTCAAAAATCTTATAGGCACGCTCCGCATCCGCCAGGGGGAGATAATGGGTCACAATCTCTTCCGGCGTCAGCAGCCCTTTTTCGATCAGCGGTAACAGCTCTCCCAGCCAGGCGTGGACGTGCGTCTGGCCCATCTTAAACGTCAGCCCCTTATCGAAGGCATCCCCAAACAGGAAGCCATGAATAAACCCGGCATACACGCCGGGTACGCTGACTACCCCGCCGCGCCGGACGGCAGCGATACACTGGCGCAGCGCTTTGCCGCTGCTGCCCTCGATTTTAAGGTTGCTGAGGATCGTCTCCGTTGTGCTGCCTTTGGCTTCGAACCCGACGGCATCAATGACGGCATCGACGCCCCGCTGCCCGGCGGTTTGCTCAATGATCTTTTCCGCCGCGTCGTTATTATCATCGAAGTTGATGGGGATGGCGCCGTAACGCGCCTCGGCAAACCGCAGCCTGTAGGGGTGATGGTCGATAACAAAGATCTGCTCAGCCCCTAGCAGCCGCGCGCAGGCTATAGTCAATAACCCCACCGGACCGGCACCAAAAATGGCGACGCTGGAGCCTTTTTCAACTTGCGCATTTTTTGCCGCCTGCCAGGCGGTGGGTAAAATATCAGACAGGAAGAGGGCCTTATCATCGGAGAGCAGCTGCGGCACCTTAAACGGTCCGACGTTGCCTTTCGGCACACGCACATATTCCGCCTGTCCTCCCGGCACGCCGCCGTAGAGATGGCTATAGCCAAACAGCGCTGCCGGCGCGGGAATTTGCTTTTTGTTCAGCGCGGCGCCCTGCCCGGCATTGGTATTCTCACAGGCCGCGTACTGCTGCAGACGGCAAAAGAAGCAGTCACCACAGGCGATGACAAAGGGGATCACCACGCGATCGCCTTTTTGCAGATCCTTCACCTCCCGACCGCACTCGACGATCTCGCCCATAAATTCATGTCCAAAAATGTCGCCGTGCTGCACCTTTGGGATCTTTCCGCGATAGAGATGCAGGTCGGAGCCGCAAATCGCCGTGGCCGTGACGCGCAGGATGATATCGTCGGGCTGTTCAATGATGGGATCGGGGACATTCTCGACGCGAACATGGTGCGGACCGTGATACGTGAGTGCTTTCATGCAACCTCCGGAAGGTTTCAGGTAAGTTTATAAAGGGTAGCTACCTCTGAATGTCTGCCGGGAAATACGCGCCTTTTGAGATTTATCCTGGCGAGAGAGGAAAAGTGCCGAAGCGCTTACAGAAACCATTCATATTTTGTGGTTGAATGTATCCAGCGTTTATAAACAAGGAGAAACGGTTATGTATAAGACAATCATTATGCCGGTTGATGTTTTCGAAATGGAACTGAGCGACAAGGCTGTGCGCCACGCGGAATTTCTCGCGCAGCAGGACGGAATTATTCATCTTTTACATGTCTTACCTGGCTCTGCCAGCCTGAGTCTGCACCGCTTTGCCGCCGACGTGCGTCGCTTTGAGGAGCATTTACAGCGCGAAGCCGAGACGCGCCTGCAGACCATGGTCGGGCATTTCAGCATCGACCCTTCCCGCATCAAAACCCACGTCCGGTTCGGTAGCGTGCGCGATGCCGTCAATGAGCTGGCCGCGGAGCTGGATGCAGACGTGGTGGTGATCGGTTCACGTAATCCTTCCATTACCACTCACCTGCTGGGGTCGAACGCCTCCAGCGTGATCCGCCATACCCACATTCCGGTGATGGTGGTCCGGTAAATACCAACAAAAAACCCCGCTTTCGCGGGGTTTTGTTTATCAGTACAGGTGACCAATATTGACGATGGTGCTGACGGTATCGCCGAAGAAGGTCAGACGGCTGAGCACCACGCCAACCAGCAGGAGCGCAAACACCGCTTTCTGCATCGGCTGGCGCTTCATCGACAACACGCCTCCCACGACGCAGCACAGCAGGCTGCCCAGATAGAGCGGCGAGCTTAGCCAGGCGTGAGCGGTCATCTTCATGATAGTGCCACCGCTGAGCCACATCACTGGCGCGGCAATCAGCAACGCCATCAGAGCGATAATCCCCTGGCGCAGCGCGGCGTTTGATGCTTTCAGCCCGAGCAGCGGCGTTGCGGCACAGCCCATCACCCAGACCGTCGCAAAGAACAGCATCATGGTGATGCCGTTGGCAATAGCCTGCATCGCCGGTGCCGCGTAGGTCATCCCCTGCACCACCACCAGCAGGATCCCGAACAGGGACGCCAGCAACGCCGCGCCTTTGTTCCCCTTACTCAGGAAGGCCAGCCCAATCATGGCGCCGTAGAGGGTCGCGCCCAGAATTTCGCGGCTCAGCCAGGCATGCTTCAGGTTAATGAGCGCATTGTAAGCGTGTTCCGGGTGCGCCAGATGCAGCACCGCGGCGACGGAGGCCACGCCCAGAATCAGCCCGGTAATAAGCCAGTGCATCCGGTTGCCAATGACTTCGCCACGCAGCGTGCGCCAGGTCAGGAGCAGCGTCATCCCGACGGACATCTGGCTCAGCACGGTAAAGATAACGAGCGGTAATTCATACTTTTCCATTATTTATCCCCCGGCTGTTTTGGCTGACGGGCCAGAATGAAGCGCGTACCCGGATTAAGCTGAGGCATCTTCGGGAAGCCAGGCGGATACTGCACGGCATTGTTCGGCAGCGGATCGGCATCCAGATCGATAATCGTCAGCGCACCGACCGGGCACGCGTTAACGCAGGCCGGGGTCATTCCGATATCCAGACGTTCATAGCACATGCTGCACTTCTCAGCCTTTTGCGTCTCCTCATTGAAGCGCGGGGCGCCGTACGGGCAGTTACGGATGCAGTTTTTACAGCCGATGCAGCGTTCAGGGTTATGCACCACCACGCCGTCATCACGTTTGGTGTAGGCTTCCACCGGACACGCCGCCAGACAGGCCGGGTTTTCACAGTGGTTACAGGCCAGCGAGAAAAACGCACGCTCCTCATGCGGATAAATTTCTTTATCCAGCGGATAGACATAGCGCCAGAAACGATCCGGCTCAAGCTGGTTAAAACTCTTGCAGGCCATGGCGCATCCGCGGCAGCCAATACATTTATCACTGTTTACTAAAAATGCGCGTCTCATGCGTCTGCTCCTTCATTCGCGATAAGGGCAATGTCGACAAACTGGCTGTGGATCGCCGCGCCAGGCGCACCGGTTGCCATTTTGCCCATATCGGCTGGCGTATCTTTCACGACGTTCTGCACGTTGTACTTAAGCTTGTTAAACCAGGACTCATACATCACCAGGAAATCTTCCGGCACGTTGGTGGTGATCTTCGCCCGCAGCTCCACTTCGCCCACGTCGTTAAACACGCGGACTTTTGCCAGCTCGCGAATGCCCTTCTTCTGCGCAGCGGCAGGATGGATATAGACAAACGGCTCCGGCCAGAAGACCTGCATCCAGTCGAGGTTGACGAACTGAGAGTGGAGGCCGTACTGCAAGTGCGGGGTGAAGAGATGGAACGGCAGCTTGCCCTCTGCGGCTGGCATATACTCCGGCAGCGCTTTATGGCCGTTCTTTTCACACAGCTCAGAGAGGAACTCATACTTGCCCGATGGCGTTTTAAACTTGCGGTCGTGCCAGGCGGCAGAGCTGACCATTTTGGCTTTCACCGGCCCATCCAGCAGATCGTCCCAGGAGCGGATGCCGAACTGTTTCGCCATGCCCTCATTGAACTCCAGATCGAGCCATTTTTTCTGGTCAATGTCCTGCGGGAAGGTACAGGAGCCCGGCTCCATTTTGTTGATGGTACGCGAGAGCAGCACGGCAATATCCAGATCGCTCTTGCATTCGTACATCGGCTTAATGGCCGGTTCATTCACCGACAGCCAGTAATGCCAGTAAGACGACGACAGGTTCCAGTGCTCAAAGGTCGTGGTCACCGGCAGCACGATATCGGCATGCTGCACCGTCTCGTTGAAGAACTGATCGACGCAGACCACCATCTCCAGCTTGCTGAAGGCTTTTTCCATTTTGTTGCGGTCAAAGTCCTGGGCAAACGGGTTCTTACACGCCACCCAGAGCATACGAATGGGCGGATCGTTGGCATCAAGAATGCTCTGCGCGGTCTGGTTCAGGTTCAGCGCGCGGTCGGAGTAGTGGCTCTTCTCGCCACTGTCGCTGACGAACTCGCCTACCGGGCCGCTTTCGCCCACCATGCCAACAGACCCGACCGGTGGCTTCTGCGTCATCGCATGGTAGTTGTAGCCCCAGGTCTGCAGATGGCCGTAGCGGGCACCGCCGCCTTCCACACCGATGTTGCCGGTCATGGCAACGAAGGCGTCAATGGCGCGCACGTTTGCCCCGCCGTTGACGTGGCGCTGCATCCCGTAGCCGATCCAGACGGTGGCAGGTTTTACCGCGGTGAACTCTTCCGCCAGCTGGCGAATTACGTCTGCCGACAGGCCACAGATTTCAGACGCCCACTCAACGGTGATATTGCTGCGCAGATACTGCTCGAACTCCGGGAAACCGTGCGCGAAGTTATTCACAAACTCATGGTCGACGCGGCCTATATCCAGCAGATGGCGCCCCATCCCCAGCGCCAGCGCACCGTCTGAGCCTGGACGCACGCGCAGATACAGATCGGCTTTCGCGGCGGTTTGCGAGAACAGCGGATCAATGACCACCACTTTCGCTCCTTTCTCACGCGCCTGATAGATGTACTTCATGGTGTGCATGGAGCACCACGCCGGGTTTGCGCCCCAGATAATGATGTATTTTGCTTTAACCAGATCTTCCGGGTCGTTACACCACATGTCGCCCATGTCGTAGTGCTGAGCATCGATCCCTGCCGGCCAGCATGGCGTGCCGGCAAACCGCGTGGTGTAACCGAGAGAAGACATCATTCCTTCCACGGCATAGCTCATCACGCCCAGGTTGCCGGAGTATTTCGACAGCGCCAGGCCGAGCATAGAGCCGTCTTTCTTTTTAATCTCCAGCATTTTGCTGGCAATGCGCTGCATGGCTTCATCCCAGGAGATGCGACGCCATTTACCGCTGCCGCGACCATCCTGAATCATCGGGTATTTAATACGATCCGGGGAGTAGACCCGGCGTGGGTAGGTCAGCCCTTTCACACACGGCGCGCCGTGCGTAAACGTGGACTCGCTCGCCCCGTCGACAAAGGTGATAACGTCATCTTTGACCCAGGTTTTTAAGCTGCAGGTGTCGTAGCAGTTACGCGGGCAAGCGTTACGGAAAATTTTGTAGGTTTTCGGGTTAAATGGAATGGGAGGCTGTGCCATGGCACATCGGGATGATAATAATCCGCCGGGTAATGCGGCGACGGTACCCAGCGCAATCAGTCCTTTTAAAAAGGAGCGTCGGTTTAGCTGCCCTTTATCAATACTCATAATATTACTCTCGTTTTTAATTCATCAAACCAATTAGTCAGTTGCGACGCGAGACATTTCATTGCGGATGTTTTTGCACAATCATTTATTTTTGTGATAAATGCAGGGAGCCATAATTCGAGATGGCCGCGTATAAAGCGGGTAAGTGCATCGTGATATTGCGGCGAATGTCTGGCATGCGCAGAGAGCATCACCGCCAGCTCCATTTCATAGCTGATGTGATCGTCGGGAACGCTATTCTCCTCCGTCACGAACAGCCCCATGCTTTGCAGGAATTCGCGCACGCTCAGCGTAGTGGCCCCCATCAGCAGCGGTTCCTCATCCAGATACACCGAGGCATAAGGCGGTGCCAGCAGCGTCGCAGGGCCGACAAACAGAGCGTTGAAGTCATACTCAACCTCTAACGCCTCATCCTGCTGCCAGGCTCGACTCTCCGGAAATAAAAGGTGTAACGAGGCGCATCGCGATGTTGTATCCGCCGCGTTAAAAAAATCGCGAAACGTTAGCCCCTTTATTTCAAAAGAGGTTAACGCCTCATATATTGAAGAGGTGAATATATCTTTATCATTCATGTTAAATATAAATATTTATCGACGGGAAAACGACGAGATATTATCAGCAGACTTATTAATTTCTTTGATCGAAGCAGGTAATTAACGCATGAAGTAGTCAATAACGAGGATAATTGAGGGTAAAAAAAACCTAAAAAAAAAGCCACCCCATGATGAGGTGGCTACTGCAGGTATCGTCTTGCTTTCTTTTATTATGCGGTTTTGGTGCGGATCAGATAGTCAAACGCGCTCAGGGACGCTTTCGCACCTTCGCCAGTGGCGATGATGATCTGCTTGTACGGCACGGTGGTGCAGTCGCCTGCGGCAAACACGCCCTTCACGCTGGTCTCGCATTTCGCATCGATGATGATCTCGCCCATGCGGTTGCGCTCAATCGCGCCTTCAAGCCAGGTGGTGTTTGGCAGCAGGCCAATTTGTACGAAGATACCCGAAAGCTGAACGCTATGAACGTCGCCGCTTACGCGGTCACGGTATTCCAGCCCGGTCACTTTGCTGCCGTCGCCCTTCACTTCCGTGGTTTGCGCGTTCAGGACGATATCAACGTTTTTCAGGCTGCGAACTTTATCCTGCAGAACCTGGTCGGCCTTCATCTCTGGCGCGAACTCCAGCAGCGTCACGTGCTCAACGATCCCCGCCAGGTCGATAGCCGCTTCCACGCCGGAGTTACCGCCGCCGATTACCGCCACGCGTTTACCTTTGAACAGCGGGCCGTCGCAGTGTGGGCAGTAGGTCACGCCTTTGGTGCGATACTGATCTTCACCCGGCACGTTCATGTTGCGCCATTTCGCGCCGGTGGCAACGATCACGCTGCGCGCTTTCAGCACCGCGCCGGACGCGGTTTCAATCTGATGTAATCCACCCTCAACCGCTGCCGGAACCAGCTTGCTGGCGCTCTGGCTGTCGATCACGTCCACGTCGTAGTCGCTGACGTGCGCTTTAAGCGCCCCCGCCAGCTTCTGGCCTTCGGTTTTCGGCACGGAAATGTAGTTTTCGATGTCTACGGTATCCAGCACCTGGCCGCCAAAGCGTTCGCCCATCAGGCCGGTACGGATCCCTTTACGCGCAGAGTACACCGCCGCCGCCGCACCCGCCGGGCCGGAGCCGACAATCAGTACGTCGTACGCATCGCGCTGGTTCAGCGCTTCCGCCGCGCGTTTTTCCGCGCCGGTATCCACTTTGGCAACAATTTCGGTCAGGGTCATACGCCCCTGCCCAAATTCCTGACCGTTCAGATACACCGCCGGAACGCCCATTACGTTGCGCTCGGTGATTTCGTTCTGGAACGTACCGCCGTCAATCGCCGTGTGTTTGATGCGAGGGTTCAGAACCGACATCAGGTTCAGCGCCTGCACAACGTCCGGGCAGTTGTGGCAGGAGAGCGAGTAATAGGTTTCAAACTCAAAATCACCGTCGATATCGCGGATCTGCTCTAGCAGCGCCTGCGCTTCTTTAGACGGATGACCGCCGGTCCACAGCAGCGCCAGCACCAGCGAGGTAAATTCATGTCCCAGCGGAGAGCCGGCAAAGCGCGGCCCCTGGTCAGAGCCTGGGTTAGCGATCAGGAAAGAAGGCTTACGGACGGCAAGCGTATTATCTTCTTTAAAGGTCACCTTCGGTGACAGTTCAGCGATCTCTGCCAGCAGTTCCTTGATCTCTGCCGATTTCGCGCTGTCGTCCAGCGTGGCAATCAGCTCAACAGGTTTGGTCAGTTTCTCAAGGTAAGCCTTGAGCTGGGTTTTCATCGTAGTGTCGAGCATGGTTCTTCCCTCTCTTAAGACGTCATCATGCAAGCTGCCTTATAGGGGCGGCCTGAATGCAACTTGCATCATGGTGCTGGAATGAAATGGGCGCGGGAGCGCCCATAACTGAAACAACTTCCAAAGTATTTCGCGTCAGAGCAAGGCGGCTAGCCTGAGAATCCCCGGGAGCTTACTGAAGTAAGTGACCGGGGTGAGTAGGCGACGCCAACGCAGCTATGGCGTGAAAGACGACGGAAATTTAGATCTTGCCGACCAGGTCCAGGGATGGCGCCAGGGTCGCTTCGCCTTCTTTCCATTTCGCCGGGCACACTTCACCTGGGTGAGAAGCCACGTACTGAGCCGCTTTCACTTTACGCAGCAGGTCAGAAGCATCACGGCCGATACCTTCAGCGGTAACTTCGATAGCCTGAATAATGCCCTGCGGGTCAACCACGAAGGTTGCACGGTCGGCCAGGCCTTCATCTTCACGCATGTTGTCGAAGTTACGGGTCAGGGCGCCAGTCGGGTCGCCGATCATCGCGTATTTAATTTTCGCGATGGTTTCAGAGCTGCTGTGCCACGCTTTGTGGGTGAAGTGGGTATCGGTAGAGACAGAGTAAACGTCGACGCCCAGCTTCTGCAGTTCTTCGTAGTGGTCTGCCACGTCACCCAGTTCGGTCGGGCAAACAAAGGTGAAGTCAGCAGGATAGAAGAAGAACACGCTCCAGCGGCCTTCGGTATCTTTCTCGGTGACTTCAATGAATTCACCGTTTTTGAACGCCTGGTTTTTGAAAGGTTTAATTTTGGTATTAATCAAAGACATCTGTACTTCCTCCGTGTTTTCGTTGAGATGTAAGGTAACCAACTTTGTTCATCGGGGCTAATGCGTATGCTTTATCAAATCAATCAGCCAAACCTAACAACATCAACAAGACAGTAAGGTGAACCTTTTAAAGGAAACGCCAAAAGTAAAAAGGCCGCCTCGACGGGCGGCCCTGATACCTGAATTCCCCGCAGGTACATTCAGTGCCAGCCGAAGCTGGCGTTGCGTTGCGCTCTACAACCCTTAATATCAAGGCGGTAACAGCGGTTTGATTACACCACCCGTGCAGAGATTGAGCAATCCATAACAGAAGCATTTCTGCCTATGGCTGTGATAGGCAGTATCGAACATCATTTCGGGGCGTTATAAATTTATTTTTATGATAAAAATACCTCGATATATAAATGACAATTGTCATTTAAGCTCTTCACCCCACTTTCAAAGATAAAATTATCTTAATCATCTTTGAAGCGCTATTTTAATAATCTGATGTCGTGATATATTAAGGTGAGTTTAATTTAAAATTAAGAGAGTTAACCGAAAGGATTGTAAATGGTTAACTTCAAACTATAGTTATCAGTGATGTGATAACCACAGCAAACACGACATCATCAGGACGAAAAATGGCAAACCTCTACGATCTTAAAAAATTCGACCTCAACCTGTTGGTCATTTTTGAGTGCATTTATCAACATCTGAGTATCAGTAAAGCCGCTGAGACGCTCTATATCACCCCTTCCGCGGTAAGCCAGTCACTGCAGCGTTTGCGCGGGCAGCTCAACGATCCGCTGTTTATTCGTTCAGGTAAGGGGATCACGCCGACTACGGTCGGGGTCAATCTGCACCATCATCTTGAGCAAAACCTGAACCAGCTTGAGCAGACCATCAATATCATGCACAGCAGCGGGTTAAAGAAGAACTTTATCATTTACTGCCCGCAGTTTATGAGCACCAAAACGATGCTTGCCCCTATGAAGCTGCTGATGGATAAGTACAATTACTCCATTGAATTACATGATGTTTTTCTTGCGCCTGACTCTGCTGAAGATCTCTTAGCCTACCGCAAGGCTGACCTGGTATTTTCTTTTGCCTCCTCTAACAGCCGTTCTGTCGCCAGCACGCTGTATTACCAGCTTCCCTTTGTCCTTGTTTGTCGTGAGGGCCATCCCCGCCTGAGCGGAAATCCGACCCGTGAAGAGGTCCTCAATGAAGGTTTTACCGCCTACCTGAGCGATGAGAACAGCGTCAAAGACTATCAGGAAAAAGCCGAAAACATTTTAACCGAAAGGAATGTTGTCTATCGTAGTGATTCCTTTATTTCTCTGTTGTCGATGATCAGTTCATCGGACCTCATCGGATTAGCGCCAACCCCGGCCTTTGAGCAATATGGCCAGGCACTCAACCTGCGCAAAGTAGAAACTGATATTCAATTCCCCAGCATTGATATTTACATGATGTATAATCGTTCCGCACTGAATAGCTCAGCATTCGCGGGTTTTATTGAAGAAATAACGTTCCCATGAATAACTATCGTGGTTCTCGCTGAGAATGCCGAGCCACGATATTACTGAAACATACACCCTCGTTATAGAAACAATCGGCATTAACTTTATACATTTATTTATTATTTGACTGATATAATTCTCACCTTAGTATTGACACTTAAGCCCGGCATTAATTACTCAGGATGAGAATGCACATGTCAATTTATAAGTACCCCCTGCACCAGGATGTTCTTAGTGCGACTCAGGAACGAATAAAATGGACTCTCGAGAATTTACCCAGAACCTGTGTCTCTTTTTCTGGCGGTAAAGACTCCACCGTCATGCTGCATCTGGTTGCCCTTCGGGCGCGACAGATGAAAACAAAAATAGATGTGCTGTTTATCGACTGGGAAGCGCAATTTTCTTATACCATCGCCCACGTTGAACATATGCGCGAATTGTACAGCGATGTCATTGACCATTTCTGGTGGGTGGCCCTCCCCCTGACAACGCAAAATTCCCTGTCGCAATTTCAGCCAGAGTGGCAATGCTGGGAACCGGGCACCCGGTGGGTTCGCCAGCCTCCTGAAGATGCAGTAACCGATCCCGCCTTTTTTCCTTTCTACCAGCCAGGCATGACGTTTGAAGTCTTTGTTCGCAGTTTCTCCGACTGGTATTCACGCAACCGCCCGGCGGCCGTACTGATTGGTATTCGTGCCGATGAATCCTACAACCGCTTTCTGGCTATCGCTTCAGCACGAAAGCAGCGGTTTGCCGACGATAAACCCTGGACGACCATCGCGCCGGGGGGGCATGCCTGGTATATCTACCCTCTCTACGACTGGAAAACCGCCGATATCTGGACCTGGTTCGCCAAATCGGGGAGTTGCTATAACCCACTCTATGACCTGATGTTTCAGGCCGGCGTGCCGCCACGCTACATGCGCATCTGCGAACCCTTTGGCCCGGAACAGCGTCAGGGGTTATGGCTCTACCACGTTGTAGAACCCGAACGCTGGGCAATGATGTGCGAGCGCGTCAGCGGCGTACGCAGCGGAGGAATTTACGCAGGGCATGACAACCATTTTTACGGTCACCGCAAAATACTCAAACCGGACCATCTCTGCTGGCGCGAATACGCCATGCTGCTTATCAACAGCATGCCGCAAAATACGGCTGAGCATTACCGCAATAAAATCGCCGTTTATCTGCACTGGTATCAGAAGAGAGGCATGGAGGATATCCCCGATACCCAGGAAGGCGATATCGGCGCCAAAGACATTCCCTCGTGGCGCCGTATTTGTAAGGTTTTACTGAATAACGACTACTGGTGCAGAGCACTGTCATTCAGCCCAAATAAACCCAAACATTATCAGCGCTACAGCGACAGGGTGAAGGCTAAACGCAAGGAGTGGGGCATTTTATGCGACAAAGAATAATCAACGATATCGAAACATATCTTCAGTCTCTTCCCGAAGAGGATCGAATAAACGCCATTAATGCCTTTCGCCAGGCACTACACAAAAATAGCCCGTTTTACGATCAGCCTGTCGACTGCGTACTGTGGATCAAACAGGACGCTATTACCGCCAACAATTACAATCCCAATAATGTGGACCCGCCGGAAAAACGGTTGCTCAGCAAATCCCTGGAACTTGATGGATTCACCCAGCCAATTGTTGTGACCGAAAGCGAACCGCAACATTACGAAATTGTGGATGGATTTCATCGGCATGAAATTGGCAAAAACCGGGCGGCATTGAAGCACCAGCTTAAGGGATACCTCCCCGTCACCTGCCTACGCCAGGACCGACAGGATAAACATAACCGTATGGCCGCAACCATTCGGCACAACCGGGCGCGGGGTCGACACCAGATTAACGCAATGTCGGAGATCGTTCGCGAACTGGTGCAGCTTGGCTGGAATGACGAGAAAATAAGCAAGGAGCTGGGAATGGACAGCGATGAAGTCTTGCGCCTCAAGCAAATCAACGGCCTGCTGGAGCTGTTTGCAGACCGCCGTTACTCAGAAGCCTGGACGGTGAAATAATCAGAGCGTGTTCAGACGCTCCGCCGCGGCCAGCAGCGTCGATTCCTGCTTCGCAAAGCAGAGACGGATCAGCTTGTGCGGGAAGGGATCGGCGCAGAACACCGACAGCGGAATGGCGGCCACGCCGACCTCTTTCGTCAGCCACTGGCAGAAACTGACGTCGTCCAAATCGGAAATGGCGCTGTAATCGGCCAGCAGGAAGTAGGTTCCTTCAGACGGCAAAATTTCCAGGCGGCTT
Source organism: Enterobacter sp. MG-EB028 (assembly GCF_056673305.1). NCBI lineage: Bacteria > Pseudomonadati > Pseudomonadota > Gammaproteobacteria > Enterobacterales > Enterobacteriaceae > Enterobacter > Enterobacter sp. MG-EB028. The sequence continues at coordinate 1,319,493 of NZ_CP195079.1, read as the reverse complement.
TGGCCCAGCGCCGTCACAAACAGATCCCGGCGTGCACGGTAAAAATCCGGCAGGTCGCGATAGTGCTGTGGTTCAGCGCGCAGCATATCCGCCAGTGCCAGCTGAGCCGGAGTATTAACGGCAAACGTCAGGTACTGGTGCACCTTGCGCAGCTCAGCGCTGATGGCGGCGGGTGCCACGCAGTACCCCACCTTCCAGCCGGTCATATGATAAGTTTTACCGAATGACGAGACGGCTACGGCGCGTTCACGAAGCTGCGGATGAGCCAGCACGCTGGCGTGCCCTTCTTTCGCGAAACAGATGTGCTCATACACCTCGTCGCTCAGGACATAGATTTCACGTTCGGCGATGGCCTGCCACAGCGCGGCAAAATCGGCCTTTTGCCACACCGTCGCCGACGGGTTGTGCGGCGTATTCAGAATAACCAGACGGGTTTTGTCACTCAGCAGCGCCGTGAACGCCTGCCAGTCCGGACGGAAATGCGGCGGCTGCAGCGCCACGCGTTTCACCACGCCGCCGGAAAGTTCAACCGCAGGCGCATAGCTGTCATAGCTCGGGTCAAAGCAAATCACCTCATCGCCCGCACGCACCAGCGCGGTAATGGCCGCATACAGCGCTTCGGTCGCCCCTGCCGTCACCGTGATCTCGCTGTTCGCATCGGGCTTATGGCCGTACAACTCCGCCGTTTTATCCGCAATGGCCTCCCGCAGCGCCTGCACGCCGGTCATCGGCGCATACTGGTTCGCCCCCTGCGCAACGTGGTACGCCAGGCGCTCCTGCAAATAGCCTGGCCCGTCAAAATCCGGGAACCCTTGCGAGAGGTTAATGGCGTTGTGCTGCTGCGCCAGGGCGCTCATCTGCGTAAAGATGGTGGTACCGAGACCGGGAAGTTTACTCTTCGGGATCAATGCGTTATTGCTCATTTTGTTGTGCCTGCTTGTAATACTTATGTTGCTGCCACTATAACACGATGTTAGTCTTTGGCAATCAAGACGCTTAGACGTCTATACCCTAAATAATTCGAGTTGCAGGAAGGCGGCAAGGGAATGAATCCCCGGGAGCGTACAAAAGTACGTGACTGGGGTGAGTGAGTGCAGCCAACGCACCTGCAACTTGAAGTATGACGGGTATAAACCATATGAATATTCCTGACCGAGAGGGTAAAAGGAAATGACAGACAACCTGCAACTCACGCATCTGGTCGACGCCTGCCGCTGGATCGGCGCCAAAGGCTGGGCCCCCGCCACCGGCGGCAATATGTCGGTGCGTCAGAACGAACATCTGTGCTGGCTCAGCGAATCCGGCAAGGACAAAGGCAGCCTGACGACGGAAGATTTTTTGCAGGTTGAAATCGCCACCAACCGCGCGCCGTCCGGTCGAAAACCGTCGGCGGAAACCGGACTGCACACTCTCATCTATCGCCTGTTCCCGCAGGCCAACGCCGTTCTGCACGTTCATACCGTTAACGCCACGGTGCTGTCGCGTCTGGTCAAAGATACCGAGCTGAACATCAGCGGTTTCGAGATGCAAAAGTCCCTCTCCGGGCAGACCACGCATCTGGATACGGTGGCTATCCCGGTCTTTGATAACGACCAGGATATTGACGCCCTCGCCTCGCGAATCGCCCATTACGCACAGAAACGCCCGCTTAATTATGGTTTTCTTCTGCGCGGCCATGGCTTAACCTGCTGGGGACGCGACGTGGCCGAAGCCCGGCGTCATCTGGAAGGACTAGAATTCTTATTTGAATGCGAAATGCGTTTACGACAACTGGAGAGAGTATGATTCGCGCGATTGTGACGGATATTGAAGGGACCACCAGCGATATCCGTTTTGTCCATGATGTTTTGTTCCCCTACGCGCGTGAGCGGCTGGCGGCCTTCGTGACCGCGCAGCAGTACGCCGAGCCGGTCAAATCCATTCTGGACAACCTGCGTGATGAAATCGGTAACCCGCACGCCAGCGTCAGCGAGCTTATCGAGGCCCTTTTTGCCTTTATGGATGAAGACCGCAAATCGACGGCGCTGAAAGCGCTGCAGGGGATCGTCTGGCACGACGGCTACGTGAACGGCGACTTTACCGGCCACCTCTACCCGGACGTGCTGCCCGCGCTGGAAAAGTGGAAAGCGCAGGGGATTGATCTCTATGTATATTCCTCTGGCTCCGTCGCCGCGCAGAAACTGTTATTTGGCTACAGCGACGAAGGTGATATTACTCATCTGTTCAGCGGCTATTTTGATACACACATCGGTGCCAAGCGCGAGGTGCAGTCTTATCAAAACATTGCGGCGCAAACGGGCATCGCCCCGTCGCAGATCTTGTTCCTGTCTGATATCCATCAGGAGCTGGACGCGGCTGAACAGGCAGGTTTTCGCACCCTGCAGCTGATTCGCGGCGATGATGACGGCGCAAGCCATCACCATCAGGTCCACCAGTTTGACGAGATTAATCCGGAGCAGATCCCTTCATGAGCGCATTGACCATTTATTCCGACAAAGACGCCAGTCAACACCAGTGGCACAGTACCGACGCCGCCGAGATCGCCCAGCAGCTCAACGCTAAAGGCGTACGTTTTGAACGCTGGGACGCGAATCGTGATTTAGGGCAGGATCCCGCGCCCGAGGCCGTGATCGAGGCGTATCAGCATGCCATCGACAAGCTGGTGGCGGAGAAAGGCTATCAGAGCTGGGACGTAATCAGCCTGCGCGCCGACAATCCGCAGAAAGAGGCGCTGCGCGCGAAGTTCCTGAACGAACACACCCACGGCGAGGACGAAGTGCGCTTCTTCGTGGAAGGCGCGGGGCTGTTCTGCCTGCACATTGGCGATGAGGTGTATCAGGTGCTGTGCGAGAAAAACGACCTGATTTCCGTGCCCGCGGGCACGCCGCACTGGTTTGATATGGGCTCAGAGCCGAACTTTACCGCCATCCGTATTTTCGATAACCCGGAAGGCTGGGTTGCCCAGTTTACGGGTGATGCAATCGCGGATGCGTATCCAAGGCTGGCATAGGTAAAAGCAAAACGGCAGCTATAGCTGTAATGCCGATCAGTTAAGGATCGGTTGACCGATCCAGTGGCTGTGTAAGAATCCGGAAATGCTCACCCGTTTCCGGATTTTTTTATGCACATTGGACAGGCTCTTGATCTGGTATCCCGTTACGATTCTCTGCGTAACCCTCTGACTTCTCTGGGCGACTGTCTTGACCCGGAACTGATTTCCCGCTGCCTTGAAAAATCCGGCACCGTCACGTTACGCAAACGGCGCCTTCCTCTGGAAATGATGGTCTGGTGCATTGTCGGTATGGCCCTTGAGCGCAAGGAGCCGCTTCATCAGATAGTTAACCGGCTGGATATCATGTTACCCGGCAATCGTCCGTTCGTTGCCCCCAGCGCCGTGATCCAGGCCCGTCAGCGGCTGGGAAGCGAAGCCGTCCGCCGCGTGTTCACGCAAACAGCGCAGCTCTGGCATAACGCCACGCCGCATCCGCACTGGTGCGGCCTGACCCTGCTGGCCATCGATGGTGTGTTCTGGCGAACACCGGACACGCCGGAAAACGACAGCGCCTTTCCCCGCCAGACGCATGGCGGAAACCCGGCACTCTATCCGCAGGTAAAAATGGTCTGCCAGATGGAGCTGACCAGCCATCTGCTGACGGCAGCGGCCTTCGGCACGATGAAAAACAGTGAAAATGAGCTCGCGGAGCAACTGATAGAGCAGACCGGCGATAACACCCTGACGTTAATGGATAAAGGCTACTACTCGCTGGGGTTGCTGAATGCGTGGAGCCAGGCGGGAGAACACCGTCACTGGATGCTCCCTCTCAGAAAGGGAGCACAGTATGAAGAGGTCAGAAAGCTGGGTAAAGGCGACTATCTGGTGAAGCTGAAAACCAGCCCACAGGCACGAAAAAAATGGCCGGGTCTGGGAGATGAGATGACAGCCCGCCTGCTGACCGTGACGCGCAAAGGGAAAGTCAGCCATCTGCTGACGTCGATGACGGACGCCATGCGCTATCCCGGAGGAGAAATGGCAGACCTGTACAGCCATCGCTGGGAAATAGAGCTGGGGTACAGGGAGATAAAACAAACGATGCAACTGAGCAGGCTGACGCTGAGAAGTAAAAAGCCGGAGCTTGTGGAGCAGGAGTTATGGGGCGTGTTACTGGCGTATAATCTGGTGCGATATCAGATGATTAAAATGGCGGGCCATCTGAAAGGATACTGGCCGAATCAGCTGAGCTTCTCAGAATCATGCGGCATGGTCATGAGAATGCTGATGACGCTGCAGGGCGCTTCACCAGGGCGTATCCCGGAGCTGATGCGTGATCTTGAAAGCATGGCGCAACTGGTAAAGTTGCCGACAAGAAGGGAAAGGGCCTTCCCGAGGGTGGTAAAGGAAAGGCCCTGGAGATACCCCACAGCCCCGAAAAAAGCCAGTCAGTTGCTTAACTGACTGGCATTACAACCGAAGTTGCCATTTTTAGTGTTTGCTCCCTCTCCCTGTGGGAGAGGGTCGGGGTGAGGGCATCAGGCCGCTCGAGCTTCAACGCTCCAGTCCCTTCACATATCCCACCAGCTGATCCAGCACAATCCCCCACCCTTCGTGGAAGCCCATCTGTTCATGCTGCTCACGAATTTCCTTCGTCGGGTGGCGCGCAATCGCCGTGTAGCGGGTTTTGCCCTCGCCCACATCCTCCAGCAGCAGGATCGCCGTCATAAATGGCTTTTCAGCCGGCTTCCAGCCTTCAGTATAGCCGTCGGTAAAGACCAGCTTTTTACCCGGGTCGATTTCAAGAAATACGCCCCGGTTATCCATTCGCTGCCCGTCCACTTCAAACACGGTGTTGAACCGCCCGCCCACCCGCAGGTCAAGGTCGCATTCGGTCACCTTATGGGGAGCAGGAATGAAGAAGTTTTTGATGTGTTCCGGCGTGGTCCAGCAGAGCCACAGCAGGTCGCGCGGCGCGTCCACCACGCGCTCCAGTTTTAAGTCTGTTTCAGGATCGAGCGTCACGATATTGTCCTCTTAAGGGAGCCCCTTAAAGGATAGCCGGACTCAGGCAAATTTCCCGTTTGCCACCTCTTCCGGCGTGACCACGCCCGTATCCAGCACCCAGCCGCTAATCAGCGAGGCTGGCGTAACGTCAAACGCCGGGTTGTAGACCTGCGCGTCTTCCGGCGCCCACTGCACCGCGCCAAAGCTCCCCGCGACGCCCGTCACCTCGCTGGCGGCGCGCTGCTCAATCGGGATCGCGTCACCGTTCGGGCAGTCCGGGTCGAGGGTCGTTTGCGGCGCGGCCACGTAGAACGGAATGCCGTGGAACTTCGCCAGCACCGCCAGAGAATAGGTACCGATCTTGTTCGCCACGTCGCCGTTGGCGGCAATGCGGTCTGCGCCCACCCACACAGCGTCTACCTGCCCTTTCGCCATCAGGCTGGCGGCCATGGAGTCGGTAATCAGCTGGTACGGCACACCCAGCTCGCCGAGCTCCCACGCTGTCAATCTACCGCCCTGCAGCAGCGGACGGGTTTCATCGACCCAGACGCTGCTGACGTTACCCTCCTGGTGCGCGCGAGCAATCACGCCCAGCGCGGTGCCGACGCCCGCCGTTGCCAGCCCGCCGGTGTTGCAGTGGGTCAGCAGGCGGCTGCCGGGCTTCACCAGAGCGCTGCCGGCTTTCGCAATCGCGTCGCAAAGCCGTTTGTCTTCGTCAATCAGGCGCAGCGCCTCGGCCACCAGCGCCGGAACGAAATCTTCCTGCCACAGCGCCCGCTTCATGCGGTCGAGGTTGTTCATCAGGTTCACCGCCGTCGGGCGGGATGCGCGCAGGGTTTCCAGCGCCGCCGCCAGCTCGTCGCGGCTTTTACCGTTTTCCGCAAGCAGCGCCAGCAGCAGGCTTGCAGAGAGACCAATCAGCGGCGCGCCGCGCACCCGCAGGGCATGAATGTGCCCAACCAGCGCCTCGACCGTCGAAGCATCCAGCCAGCGTTTCTCCTGCGGAAGCGCCTGCTGGTCGAGAATAAAGAGCTGATTATCCGCCACCAGCAGGCTGGTCGTCTGTAATGTCTGCATGTCGTTAATTCCCTGTTGCGTTGTTGTAGCACATTGTGTCAGGATGAAATCCAGATGTATAGACGTCTACATGTCTTAATTAGGAAATTCGTGAGGAGCAGGCCATGTCGCAATACCGTACCTTTACCGCTCAGGATGCCGTGGAGTATGCCAGGCAGTTTGGCGGACTTGACGATCCTTCATCGCTGGTAGAGGCGCAGGAGGTAGGCGACGGCAACCTCAATCTGGTTTTTAAAATTTTCGACAGCGCGGGCGTGAGCCGCATCATCGTTAAGCAGGCGCTGCCCTACGTGCGCTGCGTTGGTGAGTCCTGGCCGCTGACGCTGGACCGCGCCCGCCTTGAAGCGCAAACCCTGGTCGAGCACTACCGGCACAGCCCGCAGCACACCGTGAAAATCCACCACTTTGACCCGGAACTGGCGGTAATGGTGATGGAAGATCTATCCAGCCATCGCATCTGGCGCGGCGAGCTGATCAACAACATTTACTACCCGCAGGCGGCGCAGCAACTGGGCGAATATCTCGCGCACGCGCTGTTCCACACCAGCGATTTCTACCTGTACCCGCACGAGAAAAAAGCGCAGGTGGCGAAGTTCATCAACCCGGAGATGTGCGAGATCACCGAAGATCTGTTCTTCAACGATCCGTACCAGCTCCACGAGCGCAACAGCTACCCGGCCGAGCTGGAACACGACGTGGCCGCCCTGCGCGACGACGCCCAACTTAAAGTTGCCGTAGCCTCCCTGAAGCACCGCTTCTTCTCGCATGCCGAAGCGCTGCTGCACGGGGACATCCACAGCGGCTCAATTTTTGTGGCCGACGGCAGCCTGAAGGCCATCGACGCCGAGTTTGGCTATTTCGGGCCGATTGGGTTTGACGTCGGTACCGCCATCGGCAACCTGCTGCTGAACTTCTGCGGCCTGCCGGGGCATCTGGGCATTCGCGATGCTGCCGCCGCGCGCGAGCAGCGCCTGACCGATATTCAGGAGCTGTGGAACACCTTCGCGGAACGCTTCCAGGCACTGGCAAACGAGAAAGCCCGCGACGCCGCGCTCGGCGCGCCGGGCTATGCCTCCGCGTTCCTGAAAAAAGTCTGGCATGATGCCATCGGGTTCTGCGGCACCGAATTAATTCGCCGCAGCGTCGGGCTTTCCCACGTGGCGGATATCGACACCATCCAGGATGAAGCCATGCGCCACGAATGCCTGCGCCACGCGATAACGCTCGGTAAAGCGCTGATTGTCATTGCCGACCGCATCGACAGCGCGGAAGAGCTGGTAGCACGAGTGCGGCAGTACAGCTGATTTTTCCCCTCTCCCACAGAGAGAGGAACATTCACAATAATTGACTATAATTTAATCGCAGACTTGTTGTAACTCACTGATTAACAAGTCTATTTAACAGTTGTGCAATCCTATTCGGATGCATACGATTTCAGTGTAACAGCACCCGCAACAACACCCGCTGTTATGCAAATTGTATGCACCGCTTATGCAAAAAGGAGAAAGCAACAATGCGGTTAAATGATAGTGTGATCGGCGGACTACGCGCAAAAGAGTCAGCTTACTATGTTTTCCGGGACGACGGTACGAGGGGAACCGGGCGGTTAGGTATAAAAATTTTTCCTTCAGGCCGTAAATCGTTCGTCTATCGCTTTCAGGTCGGGGGCAAGCGCAAGTTTAAAACGTTGGGAGACTGGCCTCGTTTCACGCTCGAACAGGCAACGCAACGTTATGCTGAATTGGCAGGTATGGCGCACCAGGAGCGTTCTGACGCGATGGGTAAAAAAATGCGTACCGGAACATTGCGCGAACTGTTTGCAGCATTCATAGCGTTTAAATCGCGTTCAGGACATCGCAGTACAATCAGTCAGTACGGCGCACTCTCGGAACAGGTGATCAAATTAAAGCTATTTACAGGCGATGAAATAGCAAATGAGATTACATCTGCGCAGATTACGCGCTGTATCCAGCACTGGACAAAGCAAGGTTATATGTCAAGGGCTAAAGAAGTCCGAAAGAAGCTACATGCGCTGTACGAATACGGCGCTGTAGCTGATAATGATCCAATGAGTGATTCAAACTCAAGCGGTGTGCAGTTTCAGATTTCAAATAATCCTGTTCGTAACGTTCAGAACTTTGACGCAGGAACCCCCGGAGAACGTTATCTAGATTTTAAAGAGTTACGATATCTATTAACGCTACTCAATAACGAAAAAAACATACTCCCTCCTGACGTTCACTCTTTAATAGAGTTGGGATTTTATACATGCGGTCAACGCCCCTTTGAATTGTGTCATTTACAGAAAAGTAGATATGTTCCTGAAAATAACAAAATCATACTTGCTAAAGAGTTTTCGAAAACAGGGATAGAATTTGTAATATATCTTTCTGAAAAGGCGAAAGTAGTTCTGGCAAAACAGGCTGAAAGATATCCTGACAGTGATTTCTTTTCCCCCAATGTCAACTTTGATGAACAATTAAAAAAGTATAATAAATAAATAAAAATGAATCCAGTTACTAAAATGGAAAAGCCCACTAAAGGGCTTAATAGTGATGCATGGAAAAAGCATATGAACGAATTCACAAAAAAAACATTTCGATCAGTCGTTCACAATGCGCGACATTCGTCGTACATTCAAAACACTTGGAGGAATGTTACACTTCACTGAAAATGAGCGTGATATAGTCAACCAGCACGTAAATAAAACCATTAGTAAAAAACATTATGATAAATATGATTATTTCGTAGAGAAGCGTGAAACAACTTTAAAATGGGATAAAGCGCTTGGAATTTTTTTATCAAAGGATGGGTTACAAAATATAGAAATGATTGTCGAGAAACAAAAAATGCTATAAAACATTCTTCTTATAAATGCATTTTCAAGTAGTAATTTACGGCCTGAATTTTTACAAAAAAAATTCAGGCTTTTTTTTGATTGATGTGATGCAAACCACATTAATTGTATGATAAATACATTTTTATTATACCTTTCATCCAAGGAGATAATCCATAAATGTATTTTGTACAAAGCAATAAAAACTTTAAACAATATATATGCGACCATCAATTATGGGTCTTAGCACGAGTGACCGATTTATATGATTCCAATACTGATAAAGGAATAAAATGGCTGGAACCACTGTGGCGTAGTTACAATGAAGAAATAAAGGGAATATCAGTATTTCTGTCACGAATGGAAGCTGCAATTTATAGTGTGTTTATTGAGAGAAAATTTAATGAAAAATGGTCAGTATATTCATTAAACGAATTAAACATACAAGAAATGATGACTCATAATCAAGCTGTGCAAAATACCGATCAATATCATGTGTTGCTCAATTCTGGCTTTTGGACCAACAAAGATATTAATGTTTTATTTTCAAAGCGTCACATACTACAGGCAACAATCCCAATTACATTTAACACCAAAATAATATGTACTGAGGATAAGTATGCAACACTAAAAATCCCAAAACAAGTGACTGAAAAATTCCAAGAAATGTGGAGAAATAGAGTAGGATATTATGAAAGCTATTGTAAGAACAATATTTCGTCTGACAATGAATGTTTAATGCAGCAAGCTGTGATTGCATATGAAACCATGAATCTAATTGAGTGCGATGTAGTTGATATTGACGAGTGCAAGTATATCACAACATGGAACAACGAATGGTTTAATACCAATCCAAATAATTTAACTGAAATTAAGTAATACAAGTGAGGGAATTATGGCTACAGGCTATTTTTTGGTAGTAGGTGATAAAACAAGCTGTGGGGGGAGAATAATTTCAGGCAGTGAGAATCACTCATTTTACAACAAAGCAACGGCACGTAACGGTGACAAATATATCTGTGGAAAAGATAATAAGATATATCATATTGCTGGCGGTATACCTAATTACATGATACATGGTGTTAGTGCGGCAGGAACATTACATAGCAGAGGAACTTGTCCATGCAAATGCAGATTTATAAATTCCAGGTACGAATCAAGCTATGACTTTGAAAGTGAGCGCAAAGTAGCGTCAACGCCAAAACCACAAATAAATAATGCTCATACAAGCGTGGCTCAGAATAGAGAAGTATCACTAGCAAAAGTAGAAGTAACGCCACAGTTCAAAGAAAAAGTAAACTCTCCACGTGCGCCTGTTGATGCGGGATTTTGTGTACTACCCTTCGGGGCCAGACCTGCGTCATATGAACCATGGTTTTTTATAAATCCGCCAGCAGGGACACGTGAGCTTTATCACAAATTAAATCCAGATGTACAGAAACAACCAGGCTCGATTTTGATTGTTGTTGATCCCGAAAAGCAAGATAAGCAACAAATTGAAACACTGCAAAAAGCGCGTGACAGGATAGATAAAGCATTAGAACCGCTTACATTGAAGGAAGCTAAATTATTGCATGATAACAAAGGGGCAGTAGATGCCTTTTCGTATCAGCTTTATAGTAAGTATTTAGGAAATGCAGGTGATAGCTTAGGTGCGATCAGTGAAGTAGGTAAAGGCTACTATGAAGAAATCAATAGAATATTAAAAGAAATAGAAAATCTTTATAAAGATGCATACAACCGTAACAACGGGATTATTTCAGGGTAAGAGTTTTTCGGGAGAAGGAAAATCTTGTTTAATAAGTTAGAACTAATATTAACCAAATTCAGCAAATCCAGCCTTGATTTAGAAGAATACAATGATATAAAAAAATCTTTAGGATTATCCACAAGCTCTATAATGCATAAATGGGATAGAACAGGAGTTAATAATATTGAAGGATATGCTACATATATTGAAAACTCTGCAAAATTAATAAAAATAATGAAAAACGTAGGATACGTTGGAATAGGATTGGATTTTGCATCATACACATCCAATATTTATGAGGCTTGTGCGACGGGGAGAGAAAATGAATGTAGAAAAGCAACAATAAATGAATATAGTAAATTCACGCTTAAACAAGCATCGGGTATAACAGCGGGAGGTGCCGCTGGGGTAGCTGCCAGGGGAGCTTGTATGTGGGTTTTAGGTTTGGCAACGGCAGAAGTGGGTGCGATCGGAGCTGGCTTATGCCTTGTAACCGGCATTGGAACTGGCATAATAGCCGGGAAACAAGCTGAAAAGGTGGGTGAATCCATGGGTGAAAAACTAGGTCAAGGAGTTAATAAAGGAATTGATAAACTAAAAGATAAATCAATTCCAACTCCCGATTCATTCAATGAAGAATCTGGGTTGATGATGTATGAAAAGCTTTTTTATTGAAAACCTGGAAATTATAGAAATAACTTCAATAGTGGTTTTTCTATTGAGTTTTTTATTTTTGTTATTTATTTCATATGTAATCAACAAAGATAATTATACTGAAATAGTTAAATTATATGAACAGCAATTTGGTCAATTACCGCTAACAGCAAGAATGTCTAAAAATGCCAGTTTAATAGGTACACCGAGTGCTTATCATGCAAAAATTGGATTTATAATGGGAAGCCTGATATTTCCCTACAACCGGGTAACTAATCATGATATGAGTATTGAAGCATATAATTTTATACGCCATTTACCTAGAGAGCTAACTTTTGGGTTCAAAATCGAAGCGGCACTTTGGGTTATTTCTATATCAGCAATGGCTATCGCAATGTGTTCTGAAGCATTCATTTGATAAAAAAAGGGACTTTAACGAGTCCCTTTTTATATTTATATCTTTATTTTAATGCACCGTATATTTGATCAACTATCCATCCATATGTCGCCGCTGGTAGCAAGCCACTGACAAATACATTAGGATTGACGGCTGGATTCGCTACTTGTGAATGCGGCCTGTTACCGAGTATAACGATAGCCATATTGTTAACCGGATCTATAGCTGTCAGTGTACCTGTCCATCCTGTATGGCCGTATGTCAGAGGACTTGCCAACACACCGAACGTTGGCGTCATCGAGGCAGTAGCATTGACGCGCCAGCCCAGGCCGAACGTAACATCTTCTGACGAGCTTTGTGTGAACTGCTCAACTGTAGCTCTGTCAAACAGCCTGACGTTCCCATACGCCCCCCCATTCAGCATAACTTGCATCAGAACAGCAATATCGCTTGTGTAGAGAATAACCCCGCATGGCCCGATACGCCACCCATCGAGTACCAGGCTTTTTCATCATGAACCTGGCCCCATATCGTACTGGTACGTATTTTAGGGAAGTTGACAACCCCATCGCGGGTATTGCCGTTCAGTTCAGTAGCGGCGATTTGTTTAGGCGTAAATCCTTTCACCAGTGGATTAAACACTGTATGCGTTAATCCGAGCGGTTTGTATATGTTATTTTCAACATACCTATCGAGCGGCATTGATGTTACAGATTCAATAATAAACCCGAGGATCATGTAATCAACATCACTGTAGATATGCTTTGTACCTGGCTGGTATTCAAGCGGGGTTTTCTTAATCATTTCCAGCGTAGTGGCTTTATCCTGAGAAAATAAATCCCCGGCTACTTTTTGATTAGGATATTGTGGGTCAGCAGGAAACCCGGCAGTATGATGAAGAATATCAGTTATGCGAAGGGCATTTTTACCTTTAATTGCATCGCTAGGTGAGTCGCTGAAACCCGGAATATATTTCGAAACCAGATCATTAACGTTTATCTTTCGTTCGATTTCCTCGTAACCCATTGAAAATGCAGGTATTGAATTGTATTCCTTCTGCTTATTCCCTCTCCCTGTGGGAGAGGGTCAGGGTGAGGGGCAACAACCGCACTCACCCCAGATACTCAATCACCGACAGCCCGCCGTTATAATCCGTGCTGTAGATAATTCCCTGCGCGTCCACAAACACGTCGCACGACTGGATCACCTGCGGGCGATTCGGCCGCGTGTCCATCATTCTCTCCGGCGCGGCGGGCACCAGCGCCCCGGTTTCCACCGGGCGATACGGGTTGGAAATGTCATATGCGCGCACGCCCGCGTTCTGATACGTCGCAAAAATCAGCGTCGAGCTGACAAAGCTCCCCGGCCGGTTCTCGTGCAGATTGTGCGGGCCAAAGTGCGCCCCTTTCGCCACGTAGTCGGTTTCATCCGGCTGCGGGAAGGTCGAGATGCTTACCGGGTTCGACGGCTCTCGGATATCAAACAGCCAGATGAGCTTCTCGCCGTCCTGCTGGTTATCCAGCACCGCTTCGTCCAGTACTACCAGCAGATCGCGGTCCGGCAGCGGCAGCGCGGTGTGAGTTCCCCCGCCAAACGGCGGGCTCCAGTTGCGGTGGCTAATCAACTTCGGCCGGGTGCGGTCCTTCACGTCCAGCAGCGTCAGGCCGCCGTCGCGCCAGCTGCCGTAGGCGGTATCCCCCGCGATAATCGCGTGGTGCAGTGCGTAGCGTTTCCCTTCAGGCCAGTTCGGCTGTTCGCCTGCGGACTGGTTCATCCCCGGCAGCCACCAGCGCCCCGCCACCTCGGGCTTTCGCGGGTCCGCCAGGTCGATGGTCAGGAAGATGTAGTCGGTAAAGCCGTCGATCAGCGCCGACACGTAGGCCCAGCGCCCGCCAACGTACCAGATGCGGTGAATGCCGATGCCGCTCAGCGACAGAAAGCCGATTTCGTGCGGCCTGTCGGGTGTGGAGATATCAAACACTCGAAGCCCGGCGCTCCAGCCTTTGTCCTGCACGTCGCTGACGGTCTCCCCCACCTGGCGGGTGTAGTAGACCTTCTCGTCGGCAAAGCGGGCATCGGCAAACAGATCCCGGGCGTTAATCACCAGCAGCAGGTCGTCATGCGCCTGCAGGTGCACGTTCCAGGTGCCGGGCGGCGCGGGCACATAGCCCGCCGCTTTCGGGTTTTTCGGGTCGCGCACGTCAACAATCGAAAAGCCCTGCGACACCATATGGCCGATATAGGCGAAGCCGCGATGCACCATCAGCTGCACGCCGTCCGGGCGGCCGCCCTGGTCGCTATGGCCAATCAGCCGCATATTGCGGCTGTATTCTGGCGTAGGAAGCATGCTCATTTATTTTTCGCTTCCAGCGTCGCAAACCACGGCGCGATGAAATCTTCCGTCTGGCCCCAGCCCGGAATGATTTTCCCCAGAGACGCCACGTTCACCGCCCCTGGCTGGGCGGTCAGCAGCGCCTGCGGAATGGCCGCCGCTTTGAAATCGTAAGTTGCTGGCGTCGCTTCTCCTGCAATCTTATTGGCGATCAGGCGCACGTTAGTCGCGCCAATCAGCTTCGGATCCACCGCCACGCTCACTGCCCACGGGCTGCCCGGTTCGCGCATCAGCTGCAGATCCTGGTTGGAGATGTCGATGCTGTAGAGCTTGATCTCGGTGCGTCCATTTTCTTTCAGCGCCTTATACGCGCCCTGGCTAAAAGCGTCCCAGGTGCCCCAGATGGCGTCGATTTTGCCCTTCGGGTATTTCGCCAGGATCGCACCCACCTTGTTGGCGGTATCGCCCTGCACATCAGAGGAGACGGCGCCGATGGACTCCAGCTCTTTAATATCCGGGTACTGCTTTTGCAGCGCTTTATAGGCTGCCTGACGGCGCTCCATCGGCGGGAAGCCCGCGACCCACAGCTTGACGATATTCGCCTTGCCGTTGAAATCTTTCGCCAGCTGGCCGAAAGAGAGGTTCGTCAGGGAGGCGTCGTCCTGCTGGGTGACGGTCACGCCCGGGATCTCGCCGTTAACGGCGGTATCAAAGACGGCAACTTTGATACCGGCATCCACCGCTTTCTTCACCAGCGCGGTGGAGTACGGATCGCGCCCCTGAGAGAGAATAATCCCGTCATATTTCTGGCTGATCGCCTGGTTAACGAAGTCCTGGAATTTGGCGTCATCGCCGTTGCTTAAAAAGGTGCTGACCTTAAAGCCGAGCTTTTTCCCTTCCTGAATCGCCCCGGCAACAAACTGCGTGGTGTTGTCATCCGAGCCCAGGTTGCGGATCACCGCGATGCGAATGGGGCCGTCATGGTTGGCAATGGCCGCCGGAAGCGGCGCGGGCGTGGCCGCGAAGCCCGGCAGAGCAGTGAGCAATCCAAGTGCCACCAAAGAGAGTGCAATCTTTTTCATTTTTTATCCCGTTGTGTTGTCAGCGTTTTTGTATGTAGGTAATCGCCAGTGCCACCGCGAGCACCAGCCCTTTTATAATGTCCATGGCATAATACGGCACTGAGAGCATCACCAGCCCGTTCGACAGCACGCCGAGAATGACCGCCCCGACCAGGGTTCCCAGGGCGTTCGGCTTGCCGGAGCCTGCCAGCGAGAAGCCAATCCACGCCGCCGCCACCGCATCCATCAGGTATCCGCCGCCCGCATTCACCTGCGACGATCCAATGCGGGAGGCCAGCAGAATGCCGCCCAGCCCCGCCAGCAGCGAGGCAATCACGTAGGCCGCCACCTTGTAGCGCGTGGTGCGAATGCCCGAGAGGCGCGCCGCTTCCGGGTTGCCGCCGATGGCGTACATCCGGCGTCCGTGAGTGGTCAACGAAAGGCCAAGCTGCGCCAGCACGGTCACCACCAGCATGACGATCACAATGGTCGGCACCTGCCCCAGCAGGCTAAACGCCGCCGGAATGGTCCCTTCCGCCATATCGCCGCTCGGCAGCACCATGTTCTCGGTAATCGACCCGCCGTAGCTGTAGGTCATCGCCACGCCCTGAATGACGAACAGGCTGGCAAGCGTCGCGAGCATGTCCGGAATACGCAGGATGACGATCAGAAAGGCGTTAAACAGCCCCACCAGCGTGCAGAGCGCGAGAGTGATCAGAATCGACTCGGTGGTACCAAAGCCGTGCCAGACGAAAAGGGAAATCACCAGCGCGTTCGCCAGCGACGCGGTGGAGCCCACGGAGAGATCGAACCCGCCAACGGTCAACGAAATTGACACGCCAACGGCAATCACCGTCACGATGGCAATCGAGCGCAGAATGTTGATGATGTTGTTCGGATCGAGGAAGCTGTCCGACGCCAGGCCAAAGACGGCCACCAGCGCGACGACGGTTAACAGCATGCCCCACCTGTAGAGAAAATCAAAAAGTTGCTGACGGCCAGACGCCGCCGCCGTTACTGAAAGGGCCTTGCTCACGACGCCGTTCCTCCGGTTGAATAATAAAGTAGTGTCTCTTCGCGGGCCTCCGCCCCGGCGATTTCCGCCACGATACGCCCGTCCCACAGCACGCAGATGCGGTCGCACAATCCCACCAGTTCAGCAAATTCGCCCGAGGCGTAAATCACCCCTTTGCCCTCGCGCGCCAGGCCGTCAATCAGCTGGAACAGGTCGGTTTTGGCCTTCACGTCCACGCCCTTGGTAGGCTCGTCGAATATCAGCACGCTGGCGTCATTGCGCAGCCATTTACCGATGGCGACCTTCTGCTGGTTGCCGCCGGATAAGCGGCGCAGCACCTGCCCCGGCCCGCGCGCGCGCACGCCGACGCGGGCAATCACCTCTTCAGCCCAGCGCCACGCCTGACGATGGCCAAACAGGCTCCAGCGCGAAAAGCTGTTATCGGCGCTCACGGCAAGGTTCATGCTCACCGGCTCGTCGATAAAAATGCCCTCTTTGCGCCGCTCCTCCGGCACCAGCGCCAGACCTCGCAGCACGGAGTCGGCCGGATCGCGCGGCTGCCAGGATTGATGATTCAGCTCACCGCGCGCCACGCGGCTTTTGGTGGCGCCAAACAGCGCCTTGCAAAGTTCGGTTTTCCCCGCCCCCGCCAGCCCGGCAATCCCGAGGATTTCGCCTTTGCGCAGGTGCAGGGAGATATCTTTCAGCAGCGCGTCGTCGCGCAGTCCCTCCACCCGCAGCAGCGTCTCTTCGCCGTGCGGGGGCCGCGCGGGCGGATAGATATCGCTCAGCACGTGGCCGAGCATCTTCTCGACGATCGCTTCGCCGCTGAGCTCCGCCATCGGGCCGGATTCGATCAGCCTGCCGTCGCGCAGCACCGTTAAGGTGTCGCAGATGGCCTTCAGCTCGTGAATGCGGTGGGAGATAAACACCACGCCGATGCCCTGCTGCTTTAAACGTCTCACCACCGTAAACAGACGCTCGCTCTCGTGCGCGTCCAGCGGCGCGGTGGGTTCATCAAGAATCAAAAAACGGCAGTGATGAGACAAGGCGCGCGCCAGCAAAATCTGCTGCTTTTCGGCCAGCGAACAGCTGTCGATGGAACGGCGCACGTCCAGCGTAACGTCAAGCTGCGCCAGCGCCTGCCTCGCCTGCTGGCGGACGCCGCGCCAGTTGAAGCGATGCCCCGGCAGCGCCAGTTGGTCGAGCATAATGTTTTCAGCAATGCTTAACCCCGGGATCAGCGCCACATCCACCTCCTGCTGTACGAGGTGGATCCCCAGCCGTTTGGCATCAAGCGGTTCACGGATGCTCACTGGCTGATTGTTGATGCTGATCTCGCCCTCATAGTGGTCGTGCGTGCCGCACAGCACCGCCATCAGGGTCGATTTCCCCGCGCCGTTGGCACCGGTCAGCGCATGTACCGACCCGCCGCTCAGCGTAAAGTCGACGCGCGACAGAGCCTCAAAGCCGGAAAAGGCCAGGCTGATACCGCGCATTTCAAGGCGACTGGAAACCATCCGCGTAAATCCTTCATTACTCTTCTGATTTATCGAATTTTTCACAGCTCCGGTTGACTGACAACGACGGAAAAGGCATAACTTAAAGCGAAATATTATTAGCCATCCGGATGTCCAGACATAACATCGGGTTAGCGCTTGCTAAAAAGGACAACACCATGAGCAACACCGATATCCGCGTCGTGCCCGGCCCGGCGAACTACTTCTCTCATCCCGGAAGCCTTGCGCAGCTGGATAACTTCTTTACCCCGGAACAGCTTTCCCGCGCGGTGTGGATCTACGGCGAGCGTGCTATCGAAGGTGCGCGCCCGTTCCTGCCGGAGAGCTTTAACGCGCCGGGGGCGAAACACCTGCTGTTTAAAGGCCACTGCAGCGAGCGCGACGTCACCCATCTGGTGAACGAGTCCGGCAGCGACGCCAGCGTGGTGATTGGCATCGGCGGCGGCGCGGTACTGGATACCGTCAAGGCCGTGGCGCGCCGCTTAGGGGTGCCGTTTGTGGGCATCCCTACCATTGCCGCCACCTGCGCGGCGTGGACCCCGCTCTCCGTCTGGTACAACGATGCCGGTCAGGCGCTGCATTTTGAGATCTTCGACGACGCCAACTTCCTGGTGCTGGTGGAGCCGCAGATCGTCCTTAACGCCCCGGCGGAATATCTGCTGGCAGGCGTCGGCGATACGCTGGCGAAGTGGTATGAGGCGGTAGTGCTTGCCCCGCAGCCTGAAAATCTGCCGCTAACCGTGCGGCTGGGCATCAACGGCGCGCTGGCGATCCGCGACGTGCTGCTGGAACACAGTGAGCAAGCGCTGGCCGACCAGCAGCGCGGCGAACAGACGCAGGCGTTCCGGGACGTGGTGGATGCGATTATCGCCGGTGGCGGGATGGTCGGCGGACTGGGCGAACGCTATACGCGCGTGGCGGCAGCGCATGCGGTACACAACGGCTTAACCGTGCTGCCGCAGACGGAAAAATACCTGCACGGCACCAAGGTAGCCTACGGTATTCTGGTGCAGAGCGCCCTGCTCGGCCAGGACGACGTGCTGGCGCAGCTGGTGACGGCGTACAAGCGCTTTAACCTGCCGACCACGCTTCGCGAGCTGGACGTCGACATCAATAACCGGGAAGCGCTGGATAAGGTCATTGCCCACACCCTGCGCCCGGTGGAGTCGATTCACTATCTGCCGGTTGCGTTAACGCCTGACGTTCTGCGCGCCGCGTTTGAGAAAGTGGAATCCTTCAGCCGTTAATCTCGCCGACAGGCTATACCTAATGATGATTCTTACCACTTTCGTAACGAGGTCATCATGCAGATCGATTTAACAGGTAAAAAGGCGCTGGTTACCGGCGCCAGCCGCGGGCTGGGCCGGGCAATTGCACTGTCGCTGGCGCGCGCCGGTGCGGATGTGATTATTACGTATGAAAAATCGGCCGATAAAGCCCAGGCGGTCGCCGATGAGATTAAGGCGCTGGGACGACACAGCGAAGCCGTGCAGGCGGACAGCGCCAGCGCACAGGCGATTCAGGATGCCGTCACCCATGCGGCGCGTTCCCTTGGCGGGCTGGATATTCTGGTCAACAACGCCGGGATCGCGCGCGGCGGCCCGCTGGAGTCCATGACGCTGGCGGACATTGACGCCCTTATCAACGTCAACATCCGCGGCGTGGTGATCGCCATTCAGGAAGCACTGGTGCACATGTCCGACGGCGGGCGCATCATCAACATCGGCAGCTGTCTGGCAAACCGCGTGGCGCAGCCGGGCATTGCCGTTTACTCGATGACCAAATCTGCCCTTAACTCCCTCACCCGCGGACTGGCCCGTGATTTAGGACCGCGCGGCATTACCGTTAACCTCGTGCACCCCGGCCCCACCAACAGCGATATGAACCCGGAAGACGGGGAACAGGCTGACGCTCAGCGTCAGCTTATTGCGTTGGGTCATTACGGTCAGCCGGAAGACGTCGCGGCGGCGGTCACCTTCCTTGCCAGCCCGGCTGCTGGTCAGATCTCCGGTACCGGTCTGGACGTAGACGGCGGTTTGAACGCCTGATCGCATATTTTCTGCAAGCCTCTGTCGCCCGGCAGAGGCCTTCCCGAGCGCTCTCGACGGTTCGCGTTTTGCCGCTTTCTCCCGTTTTTTCTCCGCTCTACAGTAGCCCATTAGAAATTCAGAATTTATCTAATAGTCTTATTATTTCCTTATATTTTGTGTGGGCGTACAGTGGAGGTACGGATGAAGATTGTGTGGTCAAAGGTAGCAAAGAAGTCGTTGTCCCGAATTGATAGTCGCTTTCGACAACGCATTGAAACAAAACTGGCTGAACTGGATGACCGCTCGGCTCCCCGCCCCGATATCATAAAAATATCGGTTTTAGAAAATCATTACCGGTTACGCGTAGGCGATTACCGCATCCTTATTACGCTGCGGGACGATCCGGATAACGATTGTTATGTTGTGGACGTTAAACGCAGAACATCAACCACTTACCTGCATGAGGAAAGAGCTCCCTATGGCTGTTCAGCTGATTAAGGACAATAATGGGAAAACACAGTTCGTGGTCATGCCCTATGACGAATACTTTCGTATGTGCTTACAGATGGCAGAGATTGACGACGAAACCGACGACGATTTGGAGGATATTGAAGTCGAACACGATTGCTATGATGACGTGGAATTGCCCGGAGAAGTGTGCAGCATCATGACCTGGCAGAACGTCAGCCTGCAGGCCGCGTGGCGTATCCTGCGCGGCATGTCCCAGCAGGAGGTGGCTGAGAAACTCGGCATCAGCCAGTCTGCCGTGTCACAGCTGGAAGCGCTGGACTCCAGACCGCAAAAGCGCACCCGTGAAAAGCTGGCGGCCATCTACGGCTGTAAACAGGAGCAAATCAGCCTCTATTTACCTAAAGAGGGTTAACAGCACTTCGCCCCGCCCTTGCCGCCGTAGCGGGCATCCTGACGGTCGCGGAAAAATTCTTCGTAGGTCATGGGCGTCTGGTCCGGATGGTTGACGCGCATATGCTCGACGTAGTTGTCGTAATCCGGCACACCAATCATCATTTTGGCGGCCTGGCCCAGGTACTTACCTGCTTTGGAAAGGGTGTCGAACATAGGTCGTTTCTCGCATGTTCCCCTCACCCCGGCCCTCTCCCCAAAGGGGAGAGGGTATTAAAAGTCCCCTCTCCCCTTTGGGGAGAGGGTTAGGGTGAGGGGTATATTTGGTTAAATTAATGCGCCCCTTTCGCCTGGGTGACAATCTCTTCCAGGTTTTCAGGCATTGGCTCGTACGGCGTCTCTTTCGCTGTTGGCTTATCGTTTTTCAACGCCGCCAGCGCGGTCTTGAGAGAATACAACGCCAGCACCACGACCACCACCATAAAGAAGATGGTCAGCCCGGCATCCAGACGGTTGTTAAACACCAGTTGCGACAACTGGGACTCAGTGTACTGCGCCGGGATCTTACCGCTGTCGATCATCGCCTGGAACTTGTTGGCGATCGCCAGGAAGCCCACCTTGTTGTCCGGGCTGAAGGCTTTCTGCCAGCCCGCCGTCAGGGTACAAATCAGCAGCCACGCGGTGGGCACCAGCGCCACCCAGGCGTAACGCTGGCGCTTCATCTTGAACAGCACCACCGCGCAGAGCATCAGCGCCATGCCTGCCAGCATCTGGTTGGCGATACCGAACAGCGGCCACAGGGTGTTAATCCCGCCCAGCGGATCCACCACGCCCTGGTGCAGGAAGTAGCCCCACGCCAGCACACACAGCGCTGTCGCCAGCAGGTTAGCCGGGAGCGAGTCGGTACGCTTCAGGTTCGGGGAGATCACCCCCAGCAGGTCCTGCAGCATAAAGCGCGCCGCACGGGTTCCCGCATCCACCGCCGTCAGGATAAACAGCGCCTCAAAAAGTATGGCGAAGTGATACCAGAACGATACGTCCATCAGCCCGCCCAGCGCGCCGTGGAGGATGTAGGCCATGCCCACCGCAAGCGTAGGCGCTCCGCCCGCACGGGAGATGATCGACTGTTCGCCCACCTCATCAGCAATGTGCGTCAACGTTTCCGGAGTAATCGCAAAGCCCCAGCCACTCACCACCTGCGCGGCAGAGGCCACCACGTCAGCGGTTCCGGCCGGGGCCAGCACCGCCATCGGGCTGTTCATCGCGAAGTACACGCCCGGGTCAATAATGCAGGCGGAAACCAGCGCCATAATCGCCACAAAGGACTCCATCAGCATGCCGCCGTAGCCAATCAGGCAGGCCTGATTTTCATTCGCCAGCATCTTCGGCGTGGTCCCGGAGGCAATCAGCGCGTGGAAGCCCGACACCGCGCCGCAGGCGATGGTGATAAACAGGAACGGGAACAGGTTGCCGGTCCAGACCGGACCGGTACCGTCGATAAATTTGGTCAGCGCCGGCATGGTCAGGGTCGGACGCATAATCAGAATGCCAATCGCCAGCCCGACGATGGTGCCGATTTTCAGGAAGGTAGAGAGGTAGTCACGCGGGGCCAGCAGCAGCCACACCGGCAGCACCGCCGCTACAAATCCGTAGCCCACCAGCATCCAGGTCAGCTGTACGCCGGTAAAGTCGAAGAACGGCGCCCAGGTCGGGCTTTCCGCCACCCAGCCGCCGGAGATAATCGCAAACACCAGGAACACCAGGCCAATCACCGACACTTCACCGATGCGGCCCGGGCGCAGGTAGCGTATGTAGATCCCCATAAACAGCGCCAGCGGAATGGTGAAGGCAACCGTGTAGGTCCCCCACGGGCTGTGGGTCAGCGCTTTCACAACGATCATCGCCAGCACCGCGAGGATGATCACCATGATCATAAAGGTCGCCACGAGGGCAATCACCCCGGCGGTTGCCCCCATCTCCTCTTTCACCAGCTCGCCCAGCGAACGGCCGTCGCGGCGGGTGGAGACGAACAGCACCATAAAGTCCTGCACCGCCCCCGCCAGCACCACGCCCGCGAGGATCCAGATCATCCCCGGCAGGTAGCCCAT
Source organism: Enterobacter sp. MG-EB028 (assembly GCF_056673305.1). NCBI lineage: Bacteria > Pseudomonadati > Pseudomonadota > Gammaproteobacteria > Enterobacterales > Enterobacteriaceae > Enterobacter > Enterobacter sp. MG-EB028. The sequence goes on along the minus strand of NZ_CP195079.1, from coordinate 1,296,856 downwards.
CTGCGCCGCCAGCACCGGCCCCACCAGCGGACCCGCCCCGGCAATCGCCGCAAAATGGTGACCGAACAGCACTTTTTTGTCGGTCGGCACATAGTCCAGACCGTCATTGTGGCGCACGGCAGGCGTCATGCGCGTGCCGTCAACCGCCAGCACGGTATTGGCGATATAGCGGCCATAAAAACGGTACGCGATCAGATAAATGCAGACGGAGGCGACGACGATCCAGAGCGCATTGATCTGTTCCCCCCGGTTGAGGGCGATATAGCCCAGGGCAAAGGCTCCCACAACGGAGAGCACCGCCCATGTAAGGTATTTCCCTGAGTTGTTCATAGCTGTTATCCGTTGTTGTGAAACAGTGAGATGTTACATTTTGTTTCTAGAACAACGGATAAAATTTAACAACTTTGAAACGCAATAATGCGTGGTCAAACCAGAGATTTACACCACAGTGTTAAGCCGATCACTTTCAGCCGAATGGCCTACCCCAGCACCATCGTACTCAACCGACAGGTGCAGCACCGCCGCCCCTGTTCGTCGAATACCACGATCTCCCAGCTCTGACTCGAACGCCCCAGATGCAGCGGCTGGCACACCCCGCGCACCTTACCGTGAGAGACGGCGCGATGGTGCGTGGCGTTCAGCTCCGTGCCCACCACGCTCTGCCCGTCGCGGGTCATCAGAAAACCGGCCATTGAGCCCAGCGTTTCCGCCAGCGCCGCCGACGCCCCGCCGTGCAGCAGGCCAAACGGCTGATGGGTGCGCGCATCCACCGGCATCTCCGCTTCCAGCGTGTCGTCCCCGAGGCGGGTATAAACGATGCCCAGATGTGCCACAAGGGTGTTCACGCTGGTGGCGTTCAGTTCTTCAGGCGATAAATGACGTTTCCAGATCATCAGGCCCCCAGCGTGGAGCCGCCGTCCACCACAATATCCTGCAGGGTGATATGGCTGGCGGCATCGGATGCCAGGAACAGCACCGTGCTGGCAATCTCCTGCGGACGGGCAATCTTGCCCAGCGGAATACCGAGCTTGAACTGCTCGCCAAAGCCACGAATACGCTGCTGCTCCGCATCGTCGCTTTTCCACAGGGTGCGCTGCATGTCGGTGTCCGTTGAGCCCGGCGACACCAGGTTACAGCGCACGCCGCTGCCCGCCAGCTCCAGCCCGACGGTCAGGGCCAGGCTTTTCAGCGCCGCTTTCGAGGCACCGTAGGCGCTCATGCCGATGCGCGGCGCGTGTGCCGCGTCGGATGCCACAGTGACAATCGCCCCGCCCTGCTGACGACGGAACTGGCCCATCGTCTGCTGGAACAGGTTGAACGCGCCGCCAACGTTGACCGCAAAGGTCTGCTGCCAGTCCTCCTGCGAGAGCTGGTCCGTCGCCCCCATACGCAGAATGCCCGCCGCGTTGACCAGCACGTCCAGACGTTCGAGGGTATTAAGCAAACGGCCACACGTATCGCTGACCTGAGCAAAATCCGCCACGTCCAGCGTCTCGGTGGCGAAGGGGTAATCGCCCTGCGGGAAGGCCAGGTCGAACCCGGTCACCTCTGCGCCCGCCTCAGCAAACGCCAGCGCCGTCGCGTAGCCAATCCCCTTCCCCGCGCCCGTTACCCAGACGGTTTTGCCGGTAAAATCAAAACGCATTACTTCACCTCGCGGGAGAGCAGCGCCCACCAGGCGTCGATTGTTGGATTTTTTGCCAGCATCACGAAATCGATATCGCCGTGCACTTTGCGCCAGCGGGCGGCCAGCGCCATCATGCGCACCGAGTCCAGACCGTAGTCGATCAGGTTTTCGTCATCCATCGGCTCGTCGGACTCGTCCAGTAAAGGCAGGATCAGCTCGCGCAGCGCGGCTTTCGAGGCCGGAACGGACGGCAGCAGCTCGTCGGTCATCACCACGCGGCCCGAGCGTCCTGCCACGTAGTTGAGCGACATCAGGTGCTCGTCGCGGGTAAAATCCGCCAGCGCGTCGGCAATGAAGAACGGCTTGATGTCGCGCATAAAGGCATCGGTGGCGGTGGTCATACAGCCGATATGGGCGTAAACGCCGGTAATCAGCAGCTGGTTGCGGCCCGTCTCTTTTAGCATCTGCTCCAGCGGCGAGCGGTGGAACGCGCTGTAGCGCCACTTCACCAGTACCGTGTCCGCTTCGTCCGGGGTCAGCTCAGCGACGATGCGTTGCTGCTCCGGCGAGCGGGTCAGGCCCGGCCCCCACATGTCGTTCAGCAGGGCGCGATCTTCGTCGCTCTGCTCTTTCGGCTGGGCGGTGTAGTACACCGGAATGTTGTGCGCTTTGCACCAGGCGCGCAGTCTGGCGATGTTCGCCACCACCTGCTGCATCATCGCGCTGTTTTCGCCCCAGAAGTTCAGGAAATACTCCTGCATATCGTGGATTAGCAGCGCGGCGCGTTCCGGCTCAAAGCTCCAGTTCACCTTGTTGGTCGGCAGCTCTGCGGCAGTCGGCAGCGCGTAAGCGGTTAATTTTGGAATGGCCATACTCTGTTCCTTAGCCCTGTGCCCGTTCAGCAAGCCACAGGCGCAGCTGTTTCTTATCGACTTTGCCGACCGGCGTTAACGGAAGCGCATCCACGCTCTCCACGCGGTCCGGCAGCTTAAATTCGGCAACGCCCTGCTCGCGCAGGAAACGACGCACCTCGACCGCGCGCAGGGGCTGTTTCACCACCAGATACGCGCAGCTTTTTTCGCCCAGCAGGCTGTCCTCCATGCTCACCAACGCGGCGTGGATCACCGCTTTGTGGCGCAGCAGCAGGTTTTCGATCTCTTCGGCGGCGATCTTCTCGCCGCCGCGGTTGATCTGATCCTTCTCACGCCCCTGTACGGTGATGTAGCCCTGCTCGTCAATGGCGATCAGATCGCCGGAGCAGTAAAAGCCGTCGGCGTCGAAGGCGCTGGCGTTGTGTTCCGGGCTGTTGAAATAGCCGCGGAAGGTATACGGTCCGCGCGTCATCAAACGCCCGACCTCACCGCGCGGCAGCGGGTTGCCGTCCTCGTCCGCCACCCACACTTCATCGTCCGGGCACATCGGGCGGCCCTGAGTGTTGATGATGCGCTCCGGCGCGTCGTCGAGCGCGGTGTAGTTCACCAGCCCTTCGGCCATGCCGAACACCTGCTGAAGCTGGCAGCCGATTCCCGCCGGAATACGCGCCGCAAGCGTGGCGGACAGGCGCGCGCCGCCCACCTGCAGCAGCTTCAGTGATTTAAGCTGCGCGTTGCCCGCCCCGTCGGCAATCGCCTGAAGCCAGAGGCTGACAGCAGGCGGCACCAGCGAGGTGACGTTAATCTGATGCTGTTCAATCAGCGGGAAGCAGAGCGTGGCGCTCGGATCGTTCGCCAGCACCACGCAGCCGCCTGCAGTGAAGACGCCCAGCGATCCCGGCGAGCTCATGGCATAGTTATGCGCCGCGGGCAGCGCGTTCAGGTAACGCGTTTCGGCGGTGATACCGCAGATCTCGTTGCTGCGGCGGATGCTGTAGTCGTAATCGTTGTGCGTGCGCGGGATCAGCTTCGGCGTGCCGGTGCTGCCGCCGGAGAGCTGGAAAAACGCTACTTCGTCGGCGGGCGTCGGGTTCGGAATGAAGTTGTCCGCCGGACGCGCAGTCGCCGCTTCCAGAGCATGTGCGCCCTTATCGCCGCGCAGCAGCACGGCGCGAACCGAGCGGTGTTCATCCACGAAGGTATTAAGAAAATCATCGCCCGCGAACAGGGCATGGTCACGATCGGCGATCAGCACGGCGGGTTTGATCTGCACGGCATAGGCGTTCAGCTCGCTGCGCTGATGGCTAAAGAGCGCGTTCACCGGCGCGACGCCGATCTGCAGCAGCGCGAAGAAGGTGATGTAGAACTCGGCCACGTTGCCGAGCTGCACCAGCGCGGTCTCGCCGCGGTGCAGCCCCTGCGCCTGAAGGGCGGACGCCAGATTGTTCACCGCCTGATGAAACGCGCGGTAGGTGATGCGCCGATCGCCGTCGATAATCGCCACGGCATCGCTGTCCGCATGGTCCGTCAGGATGTGGGTCAGCGGCAGATCCAGCCAGTAGCCTTTTTCGCGGTAGCGCCGGGCGAATTCCTCAGGCCAGCGGGTAAAGGGAATGGTCATGAGTGTTCCTTAGTGCAGGCCAAACACGTTGAGCATGGTGGAGAGCTTCACGCCGGTTTCGCGCCACTCGCCCACCGGCGAGGAGGCGGGGACAATGCCCGCACCGGCAAACAGGCGAACGGTGTTTTTATGCAGACGCGCGCAGCGGATGGTCACCACCCACTCGCCGTTGCCTTCGCTGTCGCACCAGCCGACGATGCCGCCGAAAAGCTCGCGGTCGAACGGCTCCAGCTCGGCGATCAGTTCTTTCGCCGCCTGATGCGGGAAACCGCTCAGCGCCGGGGTCGGGTGCAGCAGGCAGGCCAGGGTCAGGGCGTTCTCGTTCTCGCGCGCGTCGCCTTCAACCGGCGTCGCCAGATGCCACAGCGTCGGCGTGGTAATCAACTGAGGAGAATCAGGCATGCTGAGATGGTGGCTGCGCGGAGCCAGAATGGCCTTCATCGCCTGGGTGACCAGATCGTGCTCGTGACGGTCCTTTTCGGAGGCCAGCAGCTTATTGCCCGCTTCGCGATCCAGCACGTCGTCCGGCTGACGGCGCGCGGAGCCAGCCAGCGGCAGAGAGCTAAAGTGCCTGCCCTCTTTGCGCAGCAGCAGTTCCGGGCTGGCGCCGAGCAGCACGCCGCCGTCTTCCAGCGGCACGTGGAAGTTAAAGCTAGCCGGGTTCTGGGCGATCAGACGCTCCATCAGCGCGCCGCTGTCCATATGTTTGTCGGTGGCAATATCAATCAGGCGCGACAGCACCACCTTGTTCACCTGCGGCGTGGCGGTCAGCGTCGCGGCGCGGGCGACCATCTCTTCAAAAACGGGCTGAGCGGGGATCTCGGTGCGCTGTTCCACCTTCAGCGCCTGCGCGCCGGAGAAATAGCGCGCGGACTGCTGACGCGCAGGACGGGAAAACGTCTCCCAGCGTTGCGGAATAAACAGCGACGACGGCTTGCGGGTATCGAACGGGATGGCCCCTACCATGACGGGATGGGCGATGCCGCTGGCTTTTGCATTCCGGAAAGCCTGGGCTAATTTCTGCTGGAAGTGCCCCGCCGGATCGTCGCCGCCGACGGCAGATTCAGAGAAGCGGGCAAAACAGCCTGAGGTAGTAAAACTGCGATAAGGCGACATAAAGAAAAAGCTGTCTGATTGCAGCGTGGTCGCGGCGTGCTGAACTTCCTCAGCCAGGGACGTGTCCATATCATCCTCCTCAAAATGATAAAAGAAGCAATAATGATTATCATTTATATTTTCGCCGGCTAACCTAATCCCACATCGCCCCGCTGTCAACCGTCGGGTAAAGACTTGTGCGACAAACGCTTGCATCCCTCCCTCACAACCATGAAAATGAGAAGCATTATCTTCAACAAAAACAGGATGCCGCTCAGTGAAATTCCCTGCCGTTTGCCGCAATGCCCTCTTTTTGACAGGACTTTTTGTTTTAGGACTAACCTCAGCCACCGCCGCAGACTGGCCGCGCCAGGTGACCGACAGCCGCGGCGTGCATACGCTGGAGCGCAAACCGACGCGCATTGTCTCCACCAGCGTGACCTTAACCGGCTCCCTGCTGGCAATTGACGCGCCGGTCATCGCCAGCGGCGCAACCACGCCGAACAACCGCGTGGCGGATGCACAAGGTTTTCTGCGCCAGTGGGGCGATATTGCGAAACAGCGTAAGGTTGCGCGGCTGTACATCGGCGAGCCGAGCGCCGAAGCGGTAGCGGCGCAAATGCCGGACCTGATTTTGATCGGCGCCACCGGCGGGGATTCCGCGCTGGCGCTGTACGATCAGCTCTCCGCCATCGCCCCGACGCTTATCATTAACTACGACGACAAGAGCTGGCAGGCGCTACTGACCCAGCTGGGCAGCATCACCGGACAGGAAAAACAGGCAGCCGGGCGCATTGCCGAGTTTGATAAACAGCTCGCGCAGGTGAAACAGCAGATGAAGCTGCCGCCGCAGCCGGTGAACGCCATCGTCTACACCGCCGCCGCGCACAGCGCCAACCTGTGGACCGCGGAATCGGCGCAGGGCAAGCTGCTGCACCAGCTGGGCTTTACGCTGGCCGCTCTGCCCGCCGGGCTGCACACGTCAAAAAGCCAGGGCAAACGCCACGACATTATTCAGCTGGGTGGGGAAAACCTGGCGACTGGGCTGAACGGCGAAGGGCTGTTTGTGTTTGCCGGCGACCAGAAAGACGTGGATGCGATTTACGCCAACCCGCTGCTGGCGCATCTACCTTCGGTGAAAAACAAACGGGTTTGGGCATTGGGAACCGAGACGTTCCGCCTGGATTATTACAGCGCGATGTTGGTATTACAGCGTTTAGAAGCACTCTTTGGGTAACGGCTGCGCCCGGTGGCGCTTCGCTTACCGGGCCTACGGGTGCAAAATGTAGGCCGGGTAAGGCGCAGCCGCCACCCGGCAAATCACACCGGAGCACTCTCCTGCCTGAATCGGCGCAATTCTGCCAACGTCATTAATAAAATCACACCAATAATTGCCAATACAAACCCGCTGCTGCTCGCCGAAGCCACCGGGGTCATCATCGCCCCCAGCCCACCGAGGATCGCCGCGCCAATCGCATCGCCCGTGACGTTCTGCGCCGTCCACAGGCCATTAATGCGCCCGAGCATGCCTTCCGGCGTCTGGGTCTGGATCAGGGTGTACTGAAGCAATGAGCTGATGGCGCTCAGCCAGCCGAAAATCACCAGGCACAGTACGCCCAGCGCCCACACCGGCATCAGGCTAAAGAAGCCGATGGCGATAAACGAGGCCAGCGTGGCAAGCAGCATAATCAGCCCCGGACGCGCGCTCTGCGCCAGGTTGCCGCTGGTCAGCGCCCCGCACGCCGCGCCGAGCGGAATGGCGGCGTACAGCACGCCAATCTCCGAGGCGCTCATCTGCCACTCGCCCGCCAGCGCCGGGTAGAGCACGCGCACGGCGCTCGCCATCGTCAGCAGGCCGCCGAGCAGCGCAATGCCGCCAATCAGCGGGTTGCTGAACAGGAAACGAATCGCGGCCATCAGCGATTTCAGAGGATGCTCGCGCGGCTGCGGCGGAGGTGGCAGCAGCGGCAGGCGCAGCAGCGTTAGCGTGGTGATAAAGGTCCCCGCCGCCGCCAGCCCGTAGTTCCACGCCACGTTGCCAGTCGCCAGCAGCAGGCCGCCCACCATTGGTGAAATCACCGAGCCGAGGCGCACGGTGAGCATGGTAATCGCTCCCGCCTGCATCAGATTCTCGCGCCCGACCAGCGCGGGCGTTGCCGCCAGCAGCGCCGTCACGCCCAGCGAGGCGAAGAAACCGTCCCACAGCCCCAGCGCGTAAATGGCGATCAGCGACGGCTCCGGCAGCATGGCGTTCAGACACAGCCCGATAAAGCCCACGCCGCAGGTGCCGCGCGCCAGCAGGATCAGCTTTTTACGCTCGTAGCGGTCCGCCAGCACGCCGCCGACCATCAGGCCGATGAACATCGCCCCGCCGGTTAAGGTGACGGATAACCCCACCAGCCAGCTGGAGTGCGTCATGGTCTGGATCTGGACCGGCACGGCCACGCCGAGCAGCCCGAGGGACAAAATGGAGATAAAGCGAGCGATAAACACGGCGCGATACGCCGGGTGCGTTTTCAGCAGGCTGAGGTTGAGCAGCCAGGATTTTTGATTCATGACAAAGCCTTGAGTCTATTTCTACCCATTCAATGGGCGCACATGCTAACATAGCCAAATAAGATAGATAACGATAATCACTATCATTATCAAATCATGGATGTTGCTATGTCGTTTTCCTCTTCTGCGGTGCGCGCCGCTGCCGCGCCCGTTTTACTGCTGCTCCTGAGCCTTGCGGTTGCACTCAGCCTGCTGATCGGCGCGAAGCCGCTGCCCGCGTCCGTTATCGTTGATGCGCTTACCGGCACCTGCCAGAGCGCAGACTGCATTATCGTGCTCGACGCCCGACTGCCACGCACGCTTGCCGGGCTGCTGGCGGGTGGCGCGCTTGGCCTTGCCGGTGCCCTGATGCAAACCCTTACCCGCAACCCGCTGGCGGACCCCGGCATTCTCGGCGTCAACTCCGGCGCCAGCTTTGCCATCGTGCTCGGCGCGGCGCTGTTCGGGTTGACGTCGCCCACCGAACAGCTGGTGATGGCCTTCTGCGGCGCGCTGGCCGCCTCGCTGGTCGTCGCCTTTACCGGGAGCCAGGGCGGCGGGCAGCTGAGTCCGGTACGCCTGACGCTTGCGGGCGTGGCGCTCGCGGCGGTGCTGGAAGGCTTGTCCAACGGCATCGCCCTGCTCAACCCGGACGTCTACGACCAGCTGCGCTTCTGGCAGGCTGGCTCGCTGGATATCCGCACCCTCGACACGCTGAAAGTGGTGGCGATCCCGGTCGCTATCGCTGCCGCCGTGACGCTGTTTTTGAGCCGATCGCTCAACAGCCTGAGCCTCGGCAGCGACACCGCCACCGCCCTCGGCAATCGGGTGGCGCGCACGCAGCTGATTGGTCTGCTCGCCATCACCGTACTCTGCGGCAGCGCGACCGCCGTGGTCGGCCCGATCGCCTTTATCGGTCTGATGATGCCGCACATGGCGCGCTGGCTGGTAGGGGCGGATCACCGCTGGTCGCTGCCGGTGACGCTGCTGGCGACCCCTGCCCTGCTGCTGTTTGCCGACGTGCTGGGCCGCCTGCTGGTGCCCGGCGAGCTGCGCGTCTCGGTGGTCAGCGCCTTTATCGGCGCGCCGGTGCTGATCTTCCTGGTTCGTCGTAAACGCGGAGGTGGCGCATGATGGCCCCGTCCCGCCGTTTACTGACCAGTGTCTCGCTGCTGCTTCTCGCCATTCTGCTGCTGGCGGTCTGGAGCCTGCGCAGCGGCGCGGTGTCGCTCGACTTTACTCAGGTGGTTAACGCCCTGCTCGGCAGCGCGCCGCGCAATATCACCATGGTGGTGACGGAGTGGCGACTGCCGCGCGTGGCGATGGCGATTCTGGTCGGCGCGGCGCTCGGCGTGAGCGGTGCGATATTCCAGTCGCTGATGCGCAACCCGCTCGGCAGCCCGGACGTGATGGGCCTCAATACCGGGGCCTGGAGCGGCGTGCTGGTGGCGATGGTGCTGTTTGGTCAGCACCTGACGGCGATTACCTTTACGGCGATGGCGGGCGGCATTCTGACGTCCTTACTGATCTGGGCGCTGGCCTGGCGCAACGGCATCGACACCTTCCGCCTGATCGTCATCGGGATCGGCATCCGCGCCATGCTGATGGCCTTTAACACCTGGCTTTTACTGCAGGCCTCGCTGGAAACCGCGCTCTCCGCCGGGCTGTGGTACGCCGGCTCCCTCAACGGCCTGACGTGGGGCAAAACCTGGCCCGCCGCGCCGCTGATTGTGCTGATGTTTATCGGCGCGCTGCTGCTGGTGCGGCGTATGCGTCTGCTGGAGATGGGCGACGACAGCGCCTGCGCGCTGGGCGTGGGCGTCGAGCGCTCGCGCCTGATGCTGATGCTGGTCGCCGTACTGCTGACCGCCGCCTCCACCGCGATTGCCGGGCCGATCTCGTTTATCGCCCTCGTGGCACCACACATCGCCCGCCGCCTTAGCGGGACGGCGCGCTGGGGCTTAACCCAGGCGGCGCTGTGCGGTGCGCTGCTGCTGCTGGCCGCCGATCTCTGCGCCCAGCGGCTGTTTATGCCTTATCAACTGCCGGTGGGCGTAGTGACCGTCAGCCTCGGCGGGATTTACCTCATCGTCTTGCTCGTTCAGGAGTCACGCAAGAAATGACAGATTCAACCACCCGCTTGCGCGGCGAAAACCTCACCCTCGGCTACGGCAAAAAAATCATTGCCCGTGACTTATCCGTTGCCATTCCGGACGGCCACTTTACCGCGATTATCGGGCCGAACGGCTGCGGTAAATCGACCCTGCTGCGCACGCTGAGCCGCCTGATGACGCCGGCTGAGGGCAGCGTGTTCCTCGACGGGGAGCAGATCCAGCGCTTCGCCAGCAAAGAGGTGGCCAGGCGCATCGGGCTGCTGGCGCAAAACGCCACCACGCCGGGAGACATCACGGTGCAGGAGCTGGTCTCGCGCGGGCGCTATCCGCACCAGCCGCTGTTTACCCGCTGGCGCAAAGAGGACGACGAGGCGGTGAACCGCGCGATGCAGGCGACGGGAATTACCGATCTCGCCCGGCAAAGCGTGGACACACTCTCCGGCGGGCAGCGTCAGCGCGCGTGGATCGCGATGGTGCTGGCGCAGGAGACCTCCATCATGTTGCTGGACGAGCCGACGACCTGGCTCGACATCAGCCATCAGATTGACCTGCTGGAGCTACTGAGCGAGCTGAACCGCACTCAGGGGTATACCCTGGCGGCGGTGCTGCACGACTTAAACCAGGCGTGCCGCTACGCCACGCATCTGATTGCCCTGCGAGACGGTGAGATTGTGGCGCAGGGCGCGCCGAAAGAGATTGTGACGCCGGATCTGATCGAGAGGATCTACGGCATGCGCTGCATGATTATTGACGATCCGGTAGCGGGCACGCCGCTGGTGGTGCCGTTAGGTCGGCGGTAATTGCCGGGTGGCGGCTACGCCTTACCCGGCCTACACTCGGCTCCCGTAGGCCGGGTAAGGCGTAGCCGCCACCCGGCGCTTTTGACGTTACCCCAATATATCCTTCAACACTGGCCCAATTTTCTCAAACGCCTTCGGTGAAATGATATCCACGTGGGTGCAGTCCTGGCTGTACACCTCCAGTTCGCTCACCCACGGCGCCCACGCGACCTGCGGATTCATCGTTCGCGTCCGCTCGGCGACAAAAAGCGTCGCTTTGCCGTCAAACCGCGCGCTGTGCGCCGAGGTGAGCAGCCGTACCGCGTCGGCGTAGTTGCCTTCGATAGCGTTAAACAGCTCGCTGGAGCCCTGCCCCTGCTGCGCGGCGATAAACGCCTGGCGCTCGCGCTCAATTTCCGCCAACACCTCCGGGTCGAGGCCGTTGGCCTCTTTCTCCGCCCAGTTCTGGGTTTCCGGCGGCCAGGTGTCCAGCAGGCCGAGGAAGGCCACCTCTTCACCCAGCTCGCGCAGACGGGCGGCAATGCCCTGCGCCAGCGTGCCGCCGAGAGAATAGCCGAACAGATAATATGGCCCCTGTGGCTGCTGCTTACGCAACGTATTCAGGTGATGCTCAATCACCCCATCCAGATCCGCACACTGCTGCATCGGCCCCTCTGGTCGAGGAGACTGAATGCCGGTAATTGACCAGCGCGGGCTGAGGTAGCGCGCCAGCACGCTAAACTGCCAGGCAAAGCCGGACGCAGGATGGAAGCAGAACAGCGTCGGGCCGCTGCCTTCGCGCAGCGGCAGAAGGGTTTCATAGCCCAGACGCTGCGCCTGCTCGTCGCTCATCTGTGAATCCAGCAGCGCGCTAAGCTTGCTCACCGTCGAGGCGACCATAATCTGCCCCGGCGTCACCTTGCGCTCGAACACGCGGCTAAGCTGCGCCGTCAGGCGCATCGCCAGCAGCGAGTGTCCGCCGAGGGTAAAGAAGTCGGCTTCGATATCGTTGACCTCACAGCCCAGCAGGGCGGAGAACGCCTGCGCGACGGCGGTTTCGGTTTCCGTCTCCGGCGCGCGGCCGGAGGTTTTGCTGGTCAGCTCCGGCAGCGGCAGCGCCTTGCGGTCGAGCTTGCCGTTGGCGCTGAGCGGCAGCGTGCTGATTTGCAGCAGCACCACCGGCACCATATGCGGCGGCAATTGGGCTTTGAGCGATTCCAGCAGCGCGTCGCGGTCCAGCGGTAAACCGGATTCGGAGACCACATACCCCACCAGCTGGCGGGCATCGCCTCCCGTCGCCGCCGCCTGGTTGAACACGCAGGCGTGGGCGACGGCCTGGGCCACGTCCGGCAGCGCGAGCATCGCCCGGTCGATTTCGCCCAGCTCGATGCGCTGGCCGCGGATTTTTAACTGATCGTCGCTGCGGCCGAGATATTCCACCGCCCCGTTGTCCAGCCAGCGGGCGACGTCACCGGTACGATACATCCGCTCGCCGGGAGCGAACGGGTCGGCAATAAAGCGGCTGGCGGTGAGGTCCGGACGGCCCAGATACCCCTGTGCCAGCTGAATGCCGGTGAGATACAGATCCCCCGCCACGCCAAACGGCACCGGGCGCATCATCGCGTCCAGAATGCGCAGCCCCGTGTTCCACACCGGGAAGCCGATCGGCACGCTGTTGCCCTCCACCGCCGCCAGCTCGGGACCATAAGCCGGATACCAGCTGACGTCCACCGCCGCTTCCGTTGGGCCATAGAGGTTATGCAGCGGCGCATGGGTTAACTGCTCCCACTCGCGGCACAGCTCGGTCGGCAGCGCTTCGCCGCTGCAGAACACCTGCTTAAGGGTTTTGCAGCACGCAGCGTTTTCCGGCGTCAGCGAGGCGACAAAGGCCGCCAGCATCGACGGCACGAAGTGGGTGGTGGTCACGCCGTACTGCGCGAAGAAGCCCTGCATCGCCTGCGGATCGCGGTGCGCGTCCGGCTCTGCCATCACCAGCTTCGCCCCGGCGATAAACGGCCACCAGAACTCCCACACCGATACGTCAAAGCTGCACGGCGTTTTCTGCGCCACCACGTCCGTCGCGTCCAGCGGGTAGTGATCCTGCATCCACTTCAGGCGGTTAACGATGGCGGTATGGCCGACCATGACCCCTTTCGGGCGCCCCGTCGAGCCGGAGGTAAAGATGATGTACGCCGTCTGCTCCGGCCTGGCCAGGCGCAGCGGTTCCACCTCCGCAGCCGGTAACAGTGTGTTGTAACTAAATGCCGTAATCGGCAGATCGCTAAAGCGCGAACGCTGTTCGTCGGTAGTAATGAGCAACGAAGGTTTGGCATCTTCCAGCATCATCCGCAGGCGGTCGTCCGGGTAGCCGGTGTCGAGCGGCAGCCACGCGGCACCGGCCTCAACGATGCCGTGCAGCGCCAGGGTCAGGAACACCGAGCGCGGGAGTGCCACCGCCACGCTGTCGCCCGGCTTCACGCCGCGCGCGCGCAGCAGGTTTGCCAGCGCGATCACCTGCTCGCGCATCTCACGATAGCTAAGCTCAATATGCGCGTCCGCCAGCGCGGGGGCGTCCGGCGTTTTGCTCGCCTGCTCCGCCACCAGATCCGCCAGCGTGGTGGACGGCAGCGCCAGCCCGGTATCGTTGATGCGAGCCAGCTGCTGATATTCCTGCTCTGAAACGGTTTCCACTTCGCCACAGCGCAGGTCCGGGTTGGCCGCAAACTGCAGCAGCATCGCGTTCAGACGCGCGACGTGGCGGGTGAGCGTCACTTCATCGTAACGCTGTTTATTGGCGAGGATCTCAATACTCAGGCCACCCTGCTCGTCCGGGAACAGCGCCAGCTCCAGATCGTTCACCGGGCCGGTTGCCAGCGTGTGGGTGATGGCCTCCACGCCGTCGATATCCAGCTGATAATCGAATACCTTGACGTTCAGCACCGGGCCAAATAACGCTTCGTCGCCTGCGGCGCGCCCGCCGTCGCGCACGATCTGCTCGGCGTCGTAGCGCTGATGGCGGCGCATTTTTTTCAGCTGGTTCGCCAGGCGCAGCGCCAGCGCGGGCAGGCTCTCCTGCGGGTTAATATTCACCGCCAGCGGCAGGACGTTGAGCACCGGTCCGGTCGCGGTCAGCGCGGCGGAGCCCATGCGGCGCATAAAGATAAACCCGGCGGCGTAATCCAGCCGCCCGGTCAGGCGGCCCAGCCACAGCGCCACCAGCGCAAGGGCCAGATCGGTGCGCTGCGCCTGACCTGCCGCCTGCGCAAGCTGGCTAAAGGCGCGAGCGTCCGTTGCAATTTTCAGGCGCAGGATATCGGTGGTGGCGGCGCGTCCCGGCAGCGGCGCGGAAGAGAGCGAGACCGGAGAAGGAAGCTGCCTGCGCTGCTCTGCCCAGAAGGCGCCGTCGCGCTGATACGCCTCGCTTTGACGGTAGCGCTGGTACTCCTCCACCACTTCGGCAAACGGCGTAAACGGGGATGCGGGCGTCGGGTCACCCTTCTTCCACGCGGCGTAAATCGCGGCGATCTGCCGGGTAATGGCCGGGAAGCTGAAGCCATCCACCACCAGATGGTGATAGCGCTGATACCAGTACCAGTGGCTTTCACCCACCTGAATCAGCTGGTGAAACGCCAGCGGCTGGCCGCTCTCGACGCGCAGGTTTTGATTGAGATCGGCCTCCATCAGCGCCACGGCGGCGTCGTGAGAATCAACGCGAACGACAGGTGGCTCCGGCAAAATGACGGTGTCATCCACCCACTGCCATACATCGCCGTTATCTTCGGCAAAGCGCATGCGCAGGGTATCGGCCTGCATCATGCCTTCAGCGATGGCTTTAGCCAGCAACGGCGCGTCGATATCGCCTTTCAGCTCGGTGTAGTGCGCCACGCTCCAGGCGTTTGGCAGGGAGGAAAGCTGTTCCGCCATCCAGATACCCGGCTGGGCGGCGACGAGAGGTAGACGGTTCATGCGCTCCCCTCCGCAAAATGGGACGGTTCAAGCGTGCGCCAGCGTTCGGCCAGCCACTGCTGGCACGCCTCCTGAGACTGTGCCTCGCACACCACGCGCCAGCCTGCGGGCAGTTCGCACTGCTGCGGCCACAGGCTGTACTGGCCCTGGTCATTTTGCAAAATGGCGAACTGTCCCTGCGGATTATCGAAAGGATTGCTGAATTCCATACAGACTCCGTTATTGAATAAGCGGCTGCCAGAGGGTCATTAGCCCCTGCGTCAGCCCACCGCGCCAGCAAAGCGCGTCGTGTCCGCCGTCAACCTGACGCCAGTAAACCTGCTGCGCGCGGAGTTCGGCGTAAATCGCCTGGTTCGCGCGGAAGATAAGCGGCTCGTTGCGCCCGGCCTCAAGGACGATGCGCAGCCCGCGTGCGTTTTTTTCACCCGCTTTAAGCTGTTCGATGAGCAGCCCGTCCTGCTGCCCGCCGCGGTGCGGCCACCAGTAGGATCCGGACTGGCTGAGGATGCAGCCAAAGCGCTGCGGCCAGTTGAGGCCAGCATAAAGCGAAGAGAGGCCGCCAAAGCTCTGGCCCGCGACCACGGTACGGTCAGCGCGGTCGCTGAAGGGCGCGAGCTGTTTTACATGAGGGAGAAGTTCTTCCTGCACCGCCAGCCAGAAATCGGGATTACAGGGCAATTCGCGGCTGCGATGTTCCATGTCGATCGCATCAATTAATACGTAGACCGCAGGCGGCAGTTTGCGCTCGGTGGTAAGTGACGCCAGCGCGGGCCAGACGGGCATGCTTTCGGCCCAGAACTGCCCGTCGAGCAGCACCGCCAGCGGACGTTCCGGGCCGTCATCCCCGGTGGTGAAAATCCAGACGCGACGGCGGTTTTTCAGGCGCGCGCTTTCCCATTCAATGCAGATCGGCGCCTTGAAGGGCGTTTTGGGCTGATTCCAGCCGGGCTGAACGGGCGCTTCCGGCATCTCCAGCGCCGAGACGGCATGACCGCGCCCGCCGCGCCAGCTCTGCGGATTCAGCGGGTCGGAAACCGCGTGCGGCAGCAGCCTGCGCCAGCCTTCGCGCAGCGCCATGCGGTCCGGCTGCTGGCCTTCAAACACGGTATCGGCAAAATCGTTTTCATTTACGGAGGGGATAAAACAGTAGCTGCCGCGCCATTCCGGGCTGAACTCGCCCTGCCACTGCCAGACGTCGGTATCCGGAACGCGTTCAAGAGATTGCGGGCGGGCATTCTGATGATGGTCGGTTACGCCGGTAACGTAGAGCCAAACGCGTTTGATTGTCGACGTTTTCTGCGTTCCTGCCGGGTCACGCCACCAGAAGTTGACGCGATATTTCCCTTGTTCAGGCTTCCATTCCGGCCCGTTTTTGGACTGCCACCACGCTTCACTTCCGGTTGTTAACGCCGTCACCCTTATAACCCCATGTTTAACAGACTTTTTTGTTTCAGGACAAATTTTATTGATAATATTATTGATAACTATTTGCATTTGCAATAGCGTAATGCCCGCGCTGTGGGAAGCGCGTTCATTAAATAACCATAAAAGCGGGACGTACAATGAATAAGAAGATTCACTCTCTGGCCTTGCTGGTCAATTTAGGGATTTATGGTGTCGCGCTGCCCGCCATGGCAGACGACAACACCGCCTCCGCGCAGCACGAAGACACCATGGTGATCACCGCCGCCGAGCAGAACCTGCAGGCGCCCGGGGTTTCTACCATCACCGCCGACGAGATCCGCAAAAACCCGCCCGCGCGCGACGTGGCGGAAATCATCCGCACCATGCCGGGCGTTAACCTCACCGGGAACTCCACCAGCGGCCAGCGTGGGAACAACCGCCAGATTGACATTCGCGGCATGGGCCCGGAAAACACCCTTATCATGATCGACGGCAAGCCGGTCACCAGCCGTAACTCCATCCGTCTGGGCTGGCGCGGCGAGCGCGATACGCGCGGCGATACCGGCTGGGTGCCGCCGGAGATGATCGAGCGCATTGAGGTCATTCGAGGCCCGGCCGCCGCACGCTACGGTAACGGCGCGGCAGGCGGCGTGGTGAACATCATCACCAAAAAATTCGACGACCAGTGGCACGGCTCCTGGAACACCTACCTGAACGCGCCTGAACACAAGGACGAGGGTTCCACCAAACGCACCAACTTCAGCCTCAGCGGCCCGCTGGGCGGTGACTTCAGCTTCCGCATGTTCGGTAACCTGGATAAGACCCAGGCCGACGCGTGGGACATCAACCAGGGCCACCAGTCTGAGCGTACCGGCGCTTACGCCAACACCCTCCCTGCGGGACGTGAAGGCGTGGAGAACAAAGACATCAACGGCGTGGTGCGCTGGGACTTCGCGCCGATGCAGTCTCTGGAGTTTGAGGCGGGCTACAGCCGCCAGAACAACCTCTACGCGGGCGATACGCAGAACACCAACAACGACAGCGCGCTGGTGAAGAAAAACTACGGCAAAGAGACTAACCGTATTTATCGCCAGAACTTCGCGGTGACCTGGAACGGCGGCTGGGACAACGGCATTACCACCAGCAACTGGGCGCAGTACGAACACACCCGCAACTCCCGCCTGGGC
This sequence comes from Enterobacter sp. MG-EB028, assembly GCF_056673305.1. Classification (NCBI taxonomy): domain Bacteria; kingdom Pseudomonadati; phylum Pseudomonadota; class Gammaproteobacteria; order Enterobacterales; family Enterobacteriaceae; genus Enterobacter; species Enterobacter sp. MG-EB028. The sequence goes on along the minus strand of NZ_CP195079.1, from coordinate 1,279,656 downwards.
GAAGGGCTGGCGGGCGGTACGGAAGGCCTGTTCAACAGCGATAAATTCACCGACACCGACCTGGCCGACGTGATGCTGCACAGCGAAATCAACCTGCCGATCGATTTCCTCGTCAACCAGAACCTGACTCTGGGTACCGAGTGGAACCAGCAGCGCATGAAGGACTCCACCTCCTTCTCGCAAACCCTGCAGGGCGGCACCATTCCGGGCATGAGCAACGACCGCAGCCCGTACACCTCGGCGGAGATTTTCTCCCTTTTCGCCGAAAACAACATGGAGCTGACCGACAGCACCATGCTGACCCCTGCCCTGCGCTTCGACCATCACACCATCGTCGGCAACAACTGGAGCCCGTCACTTAACCTGTCGCAGGCTCTGGGGGATGACTTCACGCTGAAGATGGGGATCGCGCGCGCCTACAAAGCGCCGAGCCTGTACCAGACCAACCCGAACTACCTGCTCTACAGCAAAGGCCAGGGCTGCTACGCAAGCTCTGACGGCGTGGGCTGCTACATGATGGGCAACGACGACCTGAAAGCCGAAACCAGCATCAACAAAGAGATTGGCCTGGAGTGGAAACGCGACGGCTGGCTGGCGGGTGTGACCTGGTTCCGCAACGACTACCGCGACAAGATTGAAGCGGGCTACGCGCCAATCGGTCACACCTCGTCCGGTAAAGTGCAGACGGACATCTACCAGTGGGAAAACGTGCCGAAGGCGGTGGTGGAAGGTCTGGAAGGCTCCCTGAACGTGCCGGTCAGCGACACGATTAACTGGACCAACAACATCACCTGGATGCTGCAGAGCAAGAACAAGGAGACCGGCGACCGTTTGTCGATCATTCCGGAGTACACCCTGAACTCAACCCTGAGCTGGCAGGTGCATCAGGACGTCTCGCTCCAGTCGACCTTTACCTGGTACGGCAAGCAGCAGCCGAAGAAGTACAACTACAAAGGCCAGCCGGTTACCGGGTCTGAGAAAGACGAAATCAGCCCGTACAGCATCGTTGGCCTGAGCGCGACCTGGGACATGACCAAAAACGTCAGCCTGACCGGCGGCGTGGACAACGTCTTCGACAAGCGTCAGTGGCGCGCGGGTAATGCCCAGACGACCGGAAATGCCACCACCGGTGCGTATATGTACGGTGCGGGTGCGTATACGTATAATGAACCGGGTCGCACCTGGTACATGAGCGTGAATACGCGTTTTTAAGGCACTGAAGTCAATCCTTCCCTCTCCCCTCCGGGGAGAGGGTCAGGGTGAGGGGAAAACCATGCACACCACCCACAGCACTTATTCTCTCGCCGGCCACACCCTCCACCGCATTACCTTCGACCCCGCCACCTTCACCGACGCCGATCTCCTCTGGCTCCCCCATCACGCACAGCTCGCTGACGCAGGACGCAAGCGCAAGGCCGACCATCTCGCCGGACGCATCGCTGCCGCGCACGCATTGAACGATCGCACCATTCCCGCGATCGGCCCCAGCGGGGAACCGCTCTGGCCGGAGGGCGTTTCCGGCAGCATCACCCACAGCGGCACGCAGGCCATGGCGGTGGTGGTTCGCGACAGACTCGCGCTTATCGGCATCGACTGCGAAACCATCCTGCCCGAAAATGAAGCCAGAGAAATTAAAGACGGCGTCATTGATGCCCGGGAAGAGCGCGTGCTTTCCCACTCGGGATACCCGTTTGCCCTCGCCCTGACGCTGGCGTTCAGCGCCAAAGAGAGCCTGTTCAAGGCCCTCTTTCCGCGGGTTCAGGCCTGGATGGGATTTGACAGCGCCCGCGTCACCATGCTCGACGATAAGACGCTTACGCTGGCCTTGACCCGTCAACTGGCAGGCTTTAACGAAGGCGCCACCTTCACCCTGCACTGGCAGCAGCAGGGCGAGCAAGCTATCGCCCTGCTGTCACGCTCTCCTGCCGACGGGCCTTCACGCTGGTAACCCCAAACGTCACGATAAACACCGCCGCGAACAGCACCACAATGGTCGGTGCAGGCGCGCTGTCGAGATAAAACGAGGCATACACGCCGCTAACCGACACGATGGCTGAAACGGCGACCGCCACCAGCAGCGCCATGTGGAAGCGCCGGGTGATGAGCACCGCTACCGCGCCGGGCGCGATCAGCAGTGAAATCGACAGAATAATCCCCACCGCCTTCAGCGTCGCCACGATGGTCAGCGACACCATGCACAGTAAACCATAGTGGAGCCAGCGGGTGCGCAGGCCGCTCGCCTGAGCCTGCTGATAGTCAAAGCAGAACAGCAGAAAGTCCCGCCACTTCAGGCCAATCACCAGCGCGATCAGCCCCGCCACGATCCCGCTTTGCAGAATGTCCATCCCGTTAATGCCCAGCATATCGCCGAACAAAATGTGGTCGAGATGCACCTCTGGCTTGACGGCGATATAGAGGATTAGGCCAGCGCCGAACATGCCGGAAAAGACGATCCCCATGACCGTATCCTGCTTGATGCGGCTGTTGTCCTTCAGGTAGCCGGTGGCAACCGCGCAGAACAGACCGGCCACGAACGCACCCAGCGCCAGCGGCAGGCCCATTATCCAGGCCAGCACGACGCCGGGAAACACCGCGTGGCTCATGGCGTCGCCCATCAGCGCCCAGCCTTTCAGCACCAGGAAAACGGACAGCAGCGCGCAGGGCACGGCCACCAGGAGTGAAATCAGCAGCGCGTTAGTCATAAACGCAAACTGGAAAGGTTCAAGGAGGATTGCCATCATGGGTGTGCCTCCCGCGCGCGACGGCGGCTGGCGAGCAGACCGTGCTTCGGCGCAAAGACGAACGCCAGCAGGAACAGCAGCGTCTGGGCGACGACAATAATGCCGCCGGTGGCGCCGTCCAGATAATAGCTGGCCCACGCGCCGAGGAAGCTGGTGATGCTGCCAATGGCGACGGCAATCATCAGCAGGCGCGGGAAGCGGTCGGTGAGCAGCCACGCGGTCGCGCCGGGGGTGACCACCAGACAGATCACCAGAAACGCCCCGACGGTTTGCAGCGCCGCCACGGTGGAGACCGCCAGCAGGGTAAAGAAGAGGATCTTCAGACGTTCAGGACGCAGGCCGATGGCGCGGGCGTGGTTCTCATCAAAAAAGGTCACCATCAGATCTTTCCATTTGAACAGCAGGATAACCATCGACACCGCGCCGATAATCGCCAGCTGGACGATATCTTCCGGGGCGATGGCGAGAATATTGCCGAGCACGATGGTCTGAATATTCACCGAGGTCGGGTTGAGCGAGACCATAAACAGCCCGAGCCCGAAAAAGGAGGAGAAGATCAGCCCGATGATGGCGTCCTCTTTCAGGCGGCTACGCTGGTTGAGAAACAGCATGCTCCCCGCCGCCAGCCCGCCCGACAGGAACGCCCCCAGCGAGAACGGCAGCCCGAGCATGTACGCTCCCGCCACGCCCGGCACGATGGAGTGCGAGAGCGCATCGCCGATCAGCGACCAGCCTTTGAGCATCAGATAGCAGGAGAGAAACGCGCACAGCCCGCCCACCATCGCCGAGACCCACATCGCGTTGAGCATGTACTCGTAGCCGAAGGGTTCGAGAAGCGCGTTCATTTGGCCTCCTGTCGGTGGGTCACAAACGGCCGTTCGTCGTCGGTAATAATGCGATCTTCCGAGCCGCTGAGCACCACGTGGCGCAGCACGCCGCTGAAGGCGCGCTCAAGGTTCTCGGCGGTGAAGGTGGTGTCCGTCGGGCCGCTCGCCAGCACGGTGCCCTTGACCATCACCGTGTAATCGCAAAACTCTGTGACTGAACCTAAATTGTGGGTCGAGACAAGCATGGTTTTGCCCTCGTCGCGCAGCTCCCGCAGCAGGGTGATGATCCTGGCTTCGGTTTTGACGTCCACGCCGGTAAACGGCTCGTCGAGCAGGATCACCTCGCCCTGCTGGGCAATCGCCCGCGCCAGAAACACGCGCTTCTTCTGCCCGCCGGAGAGCTCGCCAATCTGCCGATGGCGCAGCTCGAGCATATCCACGCGCTTCAGGGCGTCGGTCACTATTTGCCTGTCACGCGCCTTAGGTCGGCGCAGGAAACCCATATGGCCGTAGCGGCCCATCATCACCACGTCTTCAACCAGCACCGGAAACGACCAGTCAACCTCTTCCGACTGCGGCACGTAGGCGACCAGATTCTGACGCAGCGCCCGGTGAGGCGGCAGCCCCAGAATGGTGATAGTGCCGCTCGCCGCCCGCACAAAGCCCATCACCGCCTTAAACAGCGTGGACTTGCCTGAACCGTTCACCCCCACCAGCGCGGCAATCGATCCGCCCGGCACGCTGAACGACGCATCGCGCAGCGCCGTGTGGCCGTTGCGGTAGGTCACGGTCACGTCTGTGACAACAATCCCCTTGTGCATGGTTACTCCTTCATGCCGTCACGGATGCCCTGCACCAGCGTGCGGGTGGTGACGTTCAGCAGATCGATATAGGTCGGCACCGGGCCGTTTTCCGCGCTCAGGGAGTCAACGTACAGCACGCCGCCGTAATGGGCGCCGGTTTCACGCGCCACCTGACGGGCGGGCTTATCCGAGACCGTGCTTTCGCTGAACACCGCAGGGATGTGATGTTTTTTCACCAGGTCGATCACCTTGCGCACCTGCTGGGGCGTGCCCTGCTGATCGGCGTTGATCGGCCACAGGTAGAGCTCTTTCATGCCCAGATCCCGCGCCAGATAAGAGAATGCCCCTTCGCTGGTTACCATCCAGCGTTTGTCTTCCGGGATCTCCGCGACCTGCTTACGCAGCGGTTCGAGAGTGGCGGTGATCTTCTGCTTGTAGGCTTCGGCGTTGCGCTGGTACGTCTGCGCGTTGGCCGGATCGTACTTCACCAGCGCGTCGCGGATGTTATCAACGTAAATCAGGGCGTTGTCCGGCGACATCCACGCGTGCGGGTTGGGCTTGCCGTTATACGGCCCTTCGCCAATCCCCATCGGGGTAATACCTTTGGTGACAATCACCTCCGGCACGCCGTTCAGGTGCTGATAAAAACGCTGGAACCACAGTTCCAGATTCATGCCGTTCGCCAGGATCAACTGCGCCTTCTGCGCGCGTTTGATATCGCCCGGGGTGGGCTGATACTCGTGGATTTCAGCGCCCGGCTTGGTAATGGACGTCACGTCTGCGGCCTCACCCGCCACATTTTTCGCCATATCGGCGATAACGGTAAAGGTGGTGATGACCTGAAACTTTTCAACCGCCAGCGCGCCGGTAGTGGTCGCAGTCATGAGCAGCGCGCCGAGCAACAGACGCTTCAATCCTTGCAGTGGGTGCATTGCAGAAGTCTCCAGAGGTGTTTAAATTCAAAGCAAAATTAGCCCGTGCTATAAGGTATAGCATAGGCTATATTTTAATGAAAATAGTTATCATTAAAGTTATGTCAATGAAGGGCGAGCAGGAGAAGTTTTAGGAAAAGTGCGTTCTTTTTTCTCTCACGGTCAAGAGTATGATTTATGGTCAATACCCATATTAAATAAGTGGAATTGACATGCCGGTTAATGAAAGAATTCATCCCACATCGGGAACCCCGATTAATCCGGGAGGGGTCCGACAGCTCACTGTTGGTGAAATCGCTCTGGCGAAGACGCTTTACGGTTACAGCATTCGCTATCATCGGGTTTGGGTGCACAGGGAAAGTTATCTTCCTTTTAATTTGCAACCGGTTGATGTGGCGATGAGTCCCAACGGGGAAATGTGGTACAGAGAGGAAACGTATTCGCCGGATTTTTCGTTAGAGAAAAGCCTCCGAAAACAGCATCGATTCATGCATGAAATGATGCACGTCTGGCAGACGCAAAAAGGTATGTTTGTCAGAACCAGGGGATTATTTTCTGGCATTGCTGATTATTCATACAGCTTAGATAAAGCAGATCTATTGCATTATGGTTTAGAGCAACAGGCATCAATAGTAAGTGACTATTGGTTATTGAAATACCATGGTTTAACAAACAATGAGCATTTATTTGAATATCGTGATTTTAACCGGAATGAGACTATTTATTATCTTCTTCAGAAATACCAAACAATTTTGAGAGGTTTTCCTGGATGAAAAAAATAATTACCTTACTTAGTTTATGCATTTTACTGACGGGCTGTCCGGGAGGCAAACGTGCACCATATCCCAGAGCCACGTATATTAATGGAGATTATCTCTGTTTTAGCGTAAATAAAAAAGACAAACTTAATTATTATACAATTTACTCTAGTGAAGGTAGCGATATAACCATCGTCACTGGTTCCGGAAGGAAACAATTGAATCTTAACTACCCTGATAATTGCATAGATATCAATTGGAAATATGGATACACCTACGTAATCAACTATGGCCTGAATGGCGCAGATTATGAACATGAGTTTTTTATCGATAACGACGGGCAACTAACTAATCTGGGAGGATTATAATGTCATTACCCGCTTACTTATTTCTCTATGATGAGAATGGAATGCTCATTCAGGGCGATTGTTTGATGCCAGGCCGGGAAGGTGCTATTGAAATCATGAACAGCAGTTACGGCATAAAGCAGGCAGTGGACAGTCATACCGGAAATATGACCGGAACACGGCAGCATGGCCCGGTTACTCTGCATAAGCAATTAGATAAAGTGAGTCCTTATCTTGCCGTTGCCGCCTGCGAGGGCAGACGCCTGCAAAAAGCCATTATCAAATATTATGAAATTGTTGAAGCGGGAGCAGAAAGAGAGATCTACACCATTACGCTTGATAGCGTGGTGATCTCATCCCTAGACTTCACGCATGTCTATTACCCGGGCAGCTCAGCGCCGAATATGCATGAAGTGGTTGGACTTAGATTCCGGGGTATTCAGTGGAATTATGCGAAAGGCAATATTCTTTATGGCGATGCATGGATGAAACCCGCGCAAAAAGAAAAATAAGATGAAAATTTTACATGAAGAAAATATTGCCCTACAGTCCCAATCCACATTCAAAGCCTGATGGCGCTTCGCTTATCAGGCCTGCGGAAAAGTGGTTTTGTAGGCCGGGTAAGCGCAGCGCCACCCGGCATAAAGGGTTGCTTACTGCCCGGCAAGTGCCTTATAAAACGCAGGATTCGCCTGAATCACATTAAGTACCTTCGCCGCAAGTCCGGTTGGGTTACGGCGTTTGGACTCCCAGCTTTTTATCGTATCGACGCTAGTGCCAAGCGCCTTCGCCATCTCACTTTGCGTGATATTGAGCTGCTCTCTGATTGCGCGCACATCTGCAACTTCATAGCGGGTTACTCTGGAAGCGGCTTTCCTTCCGCTATGGATCTCAACGGCCTCTTCAAGCGAAGATTTTAATTCATCAAAGATACTCATTATCAGCCTCCACCTGCCTGATTGGGGTACATAGTACACCTTTCATTTACGGCATTGGAAGCCGTATTTTTCAGAACAGAAGTCAGCTTTTTAAGTTCTACTTTCTCTGCTTCTGTCAGGCTGTCCTTTATGCATTTTGGATAGGCCATGATAAGATCGCCTTTATCAGGCCAGGCAATGAGTTCCTTTTGCAGATCCTTTAATTCATCATCCGTAGCAATGCTTTTAATCTGTCGGGTAAAGAGTGATGTTTCGATAAACTCTATCGCATGACTCATCCATAGTTCCTTCCCTAAACGCAGCAAAAGCCCGAATGCTTCAGCACCAGGCTCTTGCTGCATGGTTACTCTTCCTTGAGTAATACTGCGCCAAATAACTGTATTTATATACAGCTTAAAGGTATTTTAAGAATCCGTTTAAACATCCGGGAACATCACGCTATTCCCCGGCGCTTCCCTGTGCAGATGGATAAAGTTCAGGTGCCGTTCATACTGGTCCAGAATATCCGTTATCACCTGCTCCTTGCTGTAATCCATCAAATCATTCCCCTGGCTCCCCTCCAGCAGGAAGGTCTCCAGCCGGTAGTAGGTCGATTTCCCGCTGCGCGCCCGGTAGGTAAAACCGGGGACCGAGTACTGCTGCGGCCAGATCTGATAGACAAAGTTCTGCTCGTCGCCCATGTGCACCAGCAGATCCAGGTGCCCCAGGGTCTCGCCCTCCTCCGGCGGCAGGTTTTTCAGCTCCACGTAAGCACCACGCAGCTTCAGCTCCTGTGCCACCTCTTCCATAGCGGGGAAGCAGACCGTCTCCATCATCTGTTTGGTGTAGCGCGTGCCAGGGTAGTTCATCAGGCGCGACAGGCGTTTCTTCCAGCTCAGCCTGTCCTGCGCACCCATCGGACGCGGCGCGGTGTCGCGGCTCGCGCTGACGCGGCGGTAGTCTTCCACCTTGAGCGATTTATACAGCCCGGCCATCACGAAGAAGATGACGAAGCTGAACGGCAGGCCCATGATCACCGTGGTGTTCTGCAGCGCCGAAATGCCGTTGGTCATCAGCATGCCGAGCGTCAGCAGGCCGATGGCGACGGACCAGAAGATGCGCAGCCAGTTCGGCGCATCGCTGTTGATGTCCTTGAGCTTCGAGGTGAAGTTGCCCAGCACCAGCGCGCCGGAATCCGCTGAGGTGACGTAGAACAGCAAGCCGGTGATGGTCGCCACGGAGGCGCTAAAGGTAAACGCCGGGTACTGCGCCAGCAGGCTGTAGAAGCCGCGCTCCGGGTGCGCCATCGCTTCCTGTGCGAAGGTCGCGTTGCCGTGGATGATCTCGTGCAGCGCGCTGTTGCCGAAAATCGACAGCCACAGCAGGGTAAAGGTGAACGGAATAATCAGCGTGCCCATCACGAACTGGCGGATGGTGCGCCCGCGCGAAATACGCGCCAGGAACAGGCCAACAAACGGCGACCACGCCACCCACCACGCCCAGAAGAACAGCGTCCAGTTGTTCATCCACTCCACCGGACGGTCGAAGGCGAAGCTGTTCAGCGTCATGCCCATAAAGCGGTTTACGTAGTCGCCCACGTTAAGCACTAAGGCATTGAGCAGGAACGAGGTGTCGCCCATAAACAGCACGAACAGGATAAGCCCCAGCGCCAGCGCCACGTTCAGCTCGGAGAGCACGCGGATGCCCTTATCGACGCCTGAGGTCACCGAAATGGTGGCGATAATAACGGAGAGCGCAATCAGCGCCGCTTTGGCCGCCATCGAGTCCGGGATGTCAAACAGCACGCTCAGCCCGTAGTTGAGCTGCACCACGCCAATCCCGAGCGTGGTGGCGATACCAAAGATGGTGCCGATCACCGCCGCGATATCAACGCTGTGGCCAATCGGGCCGTTAATTTTTTTACCGAAAATCGGATACAGCGCGGAGCGGATGGTAAGGGGCAAATTATAACGATAGCTAAAGTATCCGAGCGCCATGCCCATCAGGGCATACATCGACCAGCCCGTCAGGCCGTAGTGGAACAGCGTCCAGACCATGGCCTGGCGCGCGGCCTCCATCGTCTGCCCTGCCCCTTCCGGCGGTTGCATATACTGCGTGACCGGTTCCGCCACGGAGAAGAACATCAGGTCGATGCCGATGCCCGCGGCAAACAGCATCGCGGCCCAGCTCAGCAGGCTGAACTCGGGCTTGGACTGCTCTGGCCCGAGCTTCACTGACCCAAAGCGCGAACAGGCAATGCAAACCACGAAAACAATGTAGAGCGTCGCCGCCAGCAGGTAGTACCAGCCGAAGGTCTTCGACACCCAGTTCAGGGTGCGCCCAATCCACTCGGCAGAAAAATCGCGAAAGAAGATCGTCGTCAGGGAAAACAACAAAATCAGCCCGGCGGAAGTATAAAAAACGACCGGGTTGATTTTGTCTTTTTCTCTGTCCTGTGAAAGGTCTGTCATCCAGTATCCTCACTGTTTTTGTAACTATTAAAATCCAAATCCGCAACAATTAAGACACATTTTATATTGAACGTCCAATCAAAAACCGCTTTAATATATAACCAACGCTGATGAATGGAGTGGCAAAAATGCCCAAAGTGGGGATGCAGCCGATCCGGCGCAGGCAGCTTATCGACGCCACGCTGGAAGCAATTAATGAAGTGGGCATGCACGATGCGACCATCGCGCAAATCGCCCGTCGGGCGGGCGTGTCCACGGGGATCATCAGTCACTATTTCAAAGACAAAAACGGCCTGCTGGAAGCGACCATGCGCGACATTACCGGCCAGCTGCGCGACGCGGTATTGAGCCGTTTACACGCCCTGCCGGGCGGCAGCGCGGAGCAGCGCCTGCAGGCGATTGTCAGCGGCAACTTCGATGAAACCCAGGTCAGCGGCGCGGCGATGAAGGCCTGGCTGGCCTTCTGGGCAAGCAGCATGCACCAGCCGATGCTCTATCGCCTGCAGCAGGTCAGCAGCCGCCGCCTGCTCTCAAACCTGGTGTACGAGTTCCGCCGCGAGCTGCCGCGTGAACAGGCTGAAGAGGCGGGCTACGGGCTCGCGGCGCTGATCGACGGGCTGTGGCTGCGCGCCGCGCTGAGCGGCAAGCCGCTGGACAAAACCCTGGCGCAGTCGCTCACCAGCCACTTTATCAGCCAGCATTTACCGACCGAATAACCGAGGAGAATTTATGTCCCGAATGGCAGAACAGCAGCTTTATATCAATGGTGGTTATACATCCGCCACCAGCGGTCGCACCTTCGAGACCATCAACCCGGTCAACGGTGAAGTTCTGGCGAGCGTACAGGCCGCCGGGCGAGAAGATGTCGACCGCGCCGTGGAAAGCGCAAAACGCGGGCAAAAAATCTGGGCGGCAATGACCGCCATGGAGCGCTCGCGCATTCTGCGACGCGCCGTCGACATCCTGCGCGAACGCAACGACGATCTGGCGAAACTGGAAACCCTCGACACCGGTAAAGCGTATTCCGAAACCTCAACCGTCGATATCGTCACCGGCGCGGATGTGCTGGAGTACTACGCTGGGCTGATCCCGGCGCTGGAAGGCAGCCAGATCCCGCTGCGCGACACCTCGTTCGTCTACACCCGCCGCGAGCCGCTGGGCGTGGTGGCGGGCATCGGCGCGTGGAACTACCCGATCCAGATCGCCCTGTGGAAATCGGCCCCGGCGCTGGCGGCAGGCAACGCGATGATCTTCAAGCCAAGCGAAGTGACGCCGCTCACCGCCCTGAAGCTTGCGGAGATCTACACCGAAGCGGGCCTGCCGGACGGCGTGTTTAACGTCCTGCCGGGCGTGGGCGCGGAAACCGGCCAGTACCTGACCGAGCATCCTGGCATCGCGAAAGTCTCCTTCACCGGCGGCGTCGCCAGCGGCAAAAAGGTGATGGCCAACTCGGCGGCCTCGTCCCTGAAAGAGGTGACGATGGAGCTGGGCGGCAAATCCCCGCTGATTATTTTTGACGATGCGGATCTGGATCTCGCGGCAGACATCGCCATGATGGCGAACTTTTTCAGCTCCGGCCAGGTGTGCACCAACGGCACCCGCGTGTTCGTGCCCGCGAAGTTTAAAGCAACGTTTGAGCAGAAAATCGTTGAGCGCGTGGGCCGCATCCGCGCAGGCGATCTGTTCGATGAACGTACCAACTTCGGCCCGATGGTCAGCTTCCCGCACCGCGACAGCGTGATGCGCTACATCGCCAAAGGCAAAGAGGAAGGCGCCCACGTGCTGTGCGGCGGCGACGTGCTGAAGGGCGACGGCTTTGACAACGGCGCGTGGGTCGCCCCGACCGTGTTCACCGACTGCACCGACGAGATGACCATCGTGCGCGAAGAGATCTTCGGCCCGGTGATGTCCATCCTCACCTATGAAACCGATGAAGAAGCCATTCGCCGCGCCAACGACACCGACTACGGGCTGGCGGCGGGCATCGTCACTGCCGACCTGAACCGCGCCCACAGCGCTATTCATCAGCTCGAAGCGGGCATCTGCTGGATCAACACCTGGGGTGAATCCGCCGCAGAGATGCCGGTCGGCGGCTACAAACACTCCGGCATTGGCCGCGAGAACGGTGTGATGACGCTGCAGAGCTACACCCAGGTGAAGTCCATCCAGGTTGAGATGGGTAAATTCCAGTCCATATTTTAACCGGGAGGTTTATTTGCAATTTGACTACATCATTATCGGGGCCGGCTCTGCCGGCAACGTCCTGGCAACGCGACTGACTGAAGATCCGAACACCACCGTCCTGCTGCTTGAGGCGGGCGGGCCGGATTACCGCTTTGACTTCCGCACCCAGATGCCCGCCGCGCTGGCGTTCCCTTTGCAGGGCAAGCGCTACAACTGGGCGTACGAAACCGAGCCAGAGCCGTACATGAACAACCGCCGCATGGAGTGCGGACGCGGTAAAGGGCTGGGCGGCTCGTCGCTGATCAACGGCATGTGCTACATCCGCGGTAACGCGATGGATCTCGACCACTGGGCGAAAGAGCCGGGCCTGGAGCACTGGAGCTACCTCAACTGCCTGCCCTACTACCGCAAGGCAGAGACGCGCGACGTGGGCCCGAATGACTACCACGGCGGCGACGGTCCGGTGAGCGTTACCACCTCGAAGCCGGGCGTGAACCCGCTGTTTGAGGCGATGGTGGAGGCTGGCGTGCAGGCGGGCTATCCGCGCACCGAGGATCTCAACGGCTACCAGCAGGAAGGCTTCGGCCCGATGGACCGCACGGTCACGCCGCAGGGCCGACGCGCCAGCACCGCACGCGGCTATCTGGACCAGGCAAAACAGCGCCCGAACCTGACCATCCGCACCCACGCCACGACCGATCGCATTCTGTTCGACGGCAAGCGCGCCGTGGGCGTCGAGTGGCTGGAGGGTGAAAGCACTATTCCGTCCAACGCGACGGCGATCAAAGAGGTGCTGCTGTGCGCAGGGGCCATTGCTTCCCCGCAGATCCTCCAGCGCTCCGGCGTGGGCAGCGCGGACCTGCTGAAGCAGTTTGATATTCCGCTGGTGCACGACCTGCCCGGCGTGGGCGAAAATCTCCAGGATCACCTGGAGATGTACCTTCAGTACGAGTGCAAAGAGCCGGTCTCCCTCTACCCTGCCCTGCAGTGGTGGAACCAGCCGAAGATTGGCGCCGAATGGCTGTTTGGCGGCACCGGCGTAGGGGCGAGCAACCACTTCGAAGCGGGCGGGTTTATCCGCAGCCGCGAGGAGTTCGAATGGCCGAACATTCAGTACCACTTCCTGCCGGTAGCGATTAACTACAACGGCTCGAACGCGGTAAAAGAGCACGGCTTCCAGTGCCACGTCGGATCGATGCGCTCGCCGAGCCGCGGGCACGTGCGGATTAAATCCCGCGATCCGCACCAGCATCCTGCGATCCTGTTCAACTATATGTCCCACGAGCAGGACTGGCAGGAGTTCCGCGACGCGATCCGCATCACCCGCGAGATCATGCACCAGCCCGCGCTGGACAAGTACCGCGGCCGCGAAATCAGCCCGGGCGTCGAGTGCCAGACCGACGAGCAGCTGGACGAGTTCGTGCGTAACCACGCGGAAACCGCGTTCCACCCGTGCGGCACCTGCAAGATGGGCTACGACGAGATGGCGGTGGTCGACGGCGAAGGCCGCGTTCACGGGCTGGAAGGGCTACGCGTGGTGGATGCGTCGATTATGCCGCAGATTATTACCGGCAACCTGAACGCCACCACGATTATGATCGGCGAGAAAATTGCGGATGCCATTCGCGGGCGCGAGCCGCTGGCGAAGAGCACGGCGGCGTATTACGTGGCGAACGGCGCGCCGGTTCGTCAGGCATTACAGAACGTTTAATATTCTGCCCTCTCCGTAAAACGAGAGGGTTTTCAATACATCCCTTCATTACGATAATATTTTTCGATACCTATAAGAAATAAATATTACCCTGCAATTAATTTGTTTATTTAAAAGTCTGTTGACACTGCTCCCGCAATTCAACTAAGTTTAATCGAATGTCTTTCCATTCGAAATATACAATATATTTAAACCTGAAATTAAAGAAAACGTCATTATTCTTTAATTCTCCCCTGCCTTTATTTTTGCATCACTCAACCGCGAGATAAGATCATGAATAATAGTGCAAACCAAGTTGTTGTTATCACCGGCGCCAGCAGCGGTATCGGTCAGGCTATTGCCCTGTATTTAGCGAATAAGCCCTTTTCGCTGGTACTGGTGGCGCGTCGCCTGGACAGAGTTAACGCCCTGGTGGATCGCATCATCCAGCAGGGCGGCCGGGCGATTGCCGTGAAGGCGGACGTGACCCGTCAGGAGGAGGTCCAGCACGCGATTGACGCTGCCGTTGCCGCATACCAACGCGTCGATGTGCTGATCAACAATGCGGGCTTTATGGCTATCGCCCCCATCAGCGAGCGCAAGACCGACGAGTGGGATCGGATGATCGATACCAATCTTAAAGGCGTTTTATACGGCATTGCGGCGGCGTTACCGGTGTTCCAGCGCCAGGGTGGCGGGCATTTTATTAACGTTGCGTCTGTGGCCGGTATTAAGGTGCTTGCGCCCGGCGGCGTGGTCTACAGCGCCACGAAATTCGCCGTCCGCGCGCTGAGCGAAGGCTTGCGTCAGGAGGTGGGTAAAACGGTCCGCACTACGCTTATTTCCCCCGGTGCGGTCGAGAGCGAACTGCAGTTCGGCAGTTCTGACGAAGAGAGTAAAAAATTCCTGCATGAATTTTATAAGCAAGCTATTCCGGCAGATGCCATTGCGCGGGCCGTATTATTTGCTATCGAGCAGCCTGATGATGTTGATGTAAATGAAATTGTCGTCCGGCCAACGCAGGAAGAATTTTAGCATGACTTAAATAACGCTGAATGAGGTGTCATTATGATTAAGTCATTAACGTCCTTATCAGATTTAAATATGCGAACAGGTGCCGATATTCTCCTTGAGGTTCTTGAGAGTGAAGGCGTGGAATATATATTTGGCAACCCCGGCACGACGGAACTCCCGCTGATTGACGCCCTGCTCCGGCATGAAAATATTCATTATATTCTGGCGCTCCAGGAGAGCAGCGTGGTCGCCATTGCTGACGGCTACGCGAAAGCCTCCGGCAAGACCGGTTTTATCAATTTGCACACCGCCAGCGGTCTCGGGCACGGAATGGGAAATTTAATCAACTCGCGGATCATGAAAACGCCGCTGGTTGTCACCGTCGGGCAGCAGGACACGCGGCACTACGTGCGCGACCCGCTCCTGTACGATGACATAGTCTCCATTGGATCGCCGGTGGTGAAATGGGCGCAGGAGGTCACCAGCGCCGACCAGCTCCCGGTTCTTGTGCGTCGCGCGTTCCATGCTGCCAGCTATCCCCCCGCCGGTCCCGTATTGCTCTCTCTGCCAATGAACGTGATGGAAGAGCTGAGCGACGCCGGGATACAAACGGCCTCCAAAGTGAACTACCACACCGTGGCGGGCTCGCTGGACGAACTGGCGGCGGAGCTGAGCCAGGTTACGCCCGGCAGGATCATGATTGTGGCGGGGGATGAAGTTCACTCCAGCGGCTCAACGCCGGAGATTGTCCAGCTTGCAGAAGCGCTAGGTGCACACGTTTACGGCTCATCGTGGCCGTTGAATTTGCCCTTTCCCACGCAGCATGCCCTCTGGCGCGGCAATATGCCTACCACCGCCAGTGAAATTGCCAGCATCGTTAACGCCTACGACGCGGTGTTTATCATCGGGGGTAGAAGCCTGATCACCATATTATACAGCGAAGGAGACGCGATTCCGGGCTCATGCGCGGTCTACCAGCTCTCCGCCGACATGAACGAGCTGGGCCGCACCTACGCTACACGCCTGTCGGTGATGGGGGATATCAAACTCTCCCTGAAGGCGCTCTTACCTCTGCTTGCGCAGCGCCTGGTGGCAGGCAAATTGACGCATCAGCGGCTGCTCAAAACGGCACGCGCTGAACGTGAAAAAGAGTGGCAACTGCAGGAAGAACGTCTGGCTGCCGAGCGGCTGCGCCCGGCTATTTCGCCGATGGTGGCGGCCTATGAAGTCATCAAAGCCGTTCCGCCGGGCGTCACCATTGTTGATGAAGCGATTGCCACAGCCAGACATGTCCGGCGTTTTATCTCCGACCCGCAGCACCAGCGCTACTATTTCATGCGCGGCGGCGGTCTGGGCTGGGGTATGCCTGCGGCGGTGGGCCACTCGCTGGGGCTGGGCCGCGAGCCGGTAGTGTGCCTGATGGGCGACGGCGCCTCGCTGTATTCACCGCAGGCGCTCTGGACGGCGGCACACGAAAACCTGCCGGTCACCTTTATCGTGATGAACAACCGGGAGTACAACGTTCTTAAAAACTTTATGAAGGGCCAGCCGGGCTACAGCTCGACGCAGCTGGGGCGCTTTATCGGGATGGATTTGGTTAACCCGCACATCGATTTTCAGTCGCTGGGCACCGCCATGGGCATTCGCTGTTGTCGGATAACCGATGCCGCAGACATCGCCGAAGCGGTAACCCGCGGACTGCAGTCAGGAAAAACCAACCTGATTGAAATCGCGATTTCCGCGGATTAACTGCATCTTTGCGCTGTACCCTACATAAAAAGCTTATAAACGAAACGCCTCCAGCCGCTTAATCTGCCGCCCCTGGGCGTCAAAATTCTCAGCCGCCAGCCAGGCGCGCAGCTCCGCATCCCTTTGCGGCCATTCGCCGTCAATAATCGAAAGCATATCGCTGTCGCGGTTGCGCCCCTTACGCACCAGCTTCTGGCGCAGGCGTCCTTCCCAGACAAACCCCAGCCGCTCCGCCGCGCGGCGTGAGGCGGTGTTCATCGAATCACATTTCCACTCCAGCCGACGGTACTTGTGCTCGAAGGCATTTTTCAGCAGCAGCCAGACCACTTCGGTTCCGATGCGGGTGCCTTTCATCCTGCGCGACCAGGTGACGTGGCCGATTTCCACCGAGCCCTGAAACCGCTCAATCGCCATGTAGCTCACCAGCCCTACCGCTTTTTCAGTGCGTAAATCGATTACCGCAAACGGGACCAGATCGTCATCCATCACCTTGCCGAGCACCCAGTGCGCGGTGGCTTCCACGCTTTCTGGCTGGGTGCTTGCAAGCCACGTCCAGTCGCTGTCATCACCCAGCGCGTAAGCTTCGTATAAATCAGCCGAATGGCGATCGGCGTCCAGCGGCTCCAGGCGGCAATAATGACCGGTGAGCGGGGTGCGGGTTAAGACGCGGGCGCATTTCCAGTCCGGGACGATATCGTTAACGGTTTGACCATGTTGATTGATTTCGGGCACGGCGGTGACTCCCTGAAAGGTAAGGAGTTTGTTATAGCAGGTTAAAAAGCGGTCGGAAAGGGAGAACGTGCAGGCCGGGTAACGCGTCGCCGCTACCCGGCATAAAATCACTTCAGCAGCTTCACCGTAGCGTCGATGTCGATCTCATCTTCGGTAAAGATCATCGTTGTGTTCTGGAAGGTGGTGATCGCCAGCTTCTTCACCGTGCGCATTTCGCCCGGCTTCTTGTCGGATTTCGGCTTGATGCTGTTCATCAGCAGCCCCACCGACAGCACCGCATTCTCTTTGTCGATTTTAGTCTCAACCGGCTCTTCTTCGCTGAACACCACGAAGGATTTGATCGAGGTGAGCTTCACGCGCTCGCCCGCAATGTAGAGGTACTTGCTCTCAGGAATCACCTTCACCGCGTAGGCGGAGAGGCCTTTGTTGTTGGTGGTCGGCTCGAAGGTTACCGCGGCATCTTTCTTAATCAGATCGGGGTTGGCGACCTTAATCACATGAAAATAGCGGTTGTCGCCGTTTTCATCTTTGATAAATCCGAAGCCTTTATCTTTAAACCACGTTGTGATTGTACCGTTCATCGCTGTTACCGCCTGTCAGATCTCAAGACTAAAGTTTTGCAGCGCGCAGTGTAATGCACAATGGCTGAGGAGACAAAAAAAAGCCCCTGCACGGAGGCAGGGGAAAACTCATGTCAGAGCTTATTAGTATTACGTTTTTAGTTGAACACCATCCCACCATCAATCAACAGCGACTGGCCGGTCATGTAGTCGGAATCCGGCCCGGCCAGGTATGAGACGCAGGCGGCGACGTCTTCCGGCTCGGACAGACGGCCAAGCGTAATGCGTTTGGCAAAGGTTTCAGTCCCGTAGCCTAGCGGTTTACCCGCCGCCTCGGAGACCTGACGGTCGATTTCCGCCCACATCGGCGTTTTAACGATGCCCGGGCAGTAAGCGTTAACGGTGATGCCCAGCGGCGCAAGGTCTCGCGCTGCGGTCTGAGTCAGGCCGCGCACCGCGAACTTGCTTGAGCTGTACACCGCCAGTTCAGGGTTGCCGGTGTGGCCCGCCTGGGAGCAGGCGTTGATGATTTTGCCGCCGTGCCCCTCTTTGCGAAACGCGTCGATGGCAGCCTGAATGCCCCAGATCACCCCTTTCACGTTGATGTTGTAGACCTTGTCGACAATCTCCGGCGTGATGGATTCGATGGGGGTGGATGGCGCAATCCCGGCATTGTTGACGATGACGTGGAAGCCGCCCAGTGCGGTGCGGGCTTTCTCCACCGCCGCAAATACCTGCTCGCGGTCAGAGACATCGACCTTCACGGCGACGGCCTTGCCGCCGTTGCGGGTGATTTCATCGGCGACGGCTTTTGCCGTCTCAACGTTATAGTCGGCGATGGCGACGGCAAAGCCATCCTTCACCAGGCGAAGCGCGATCGCTTTACCAATCCCCTGGCCTGAGCCTGTTACGAGAGCAACTTTTTGCATTTCTCTGTCCTTATATTGAGTCACAAAATCTGGCTGAGATGGAGCTGGCCCATCAGCAGCGGGTTATCGCTGTAGTCGACGGGAATGGCCACCACGGCAGGGCCGTCCACATCCATTGCCGCACGCAGCGTGGGTTCCAGCGCCTCAGCGCTCTCCACGGCAAAGCCCTTCGCGCCGAAGGCGTCGGCATACGCTTTGAAATCGACAGGGCCGAACTCTACGCCGGAAAGGCGCTGGTATTTTTTTTCTTCCTGAATGGCCACCATGTTGTAGCCGTTATCCACCCAGATGATGTGCAGCACGTTGGCGTTGAGGCGCACTGCGGTTTCCAGCTCCATGCTCGACTGTAAAAAACCGCCGTCACCGGAGACCGACACAACCTTGCGGCCCGGGTTCACCAGCCATGCGCCAATGGCCCACGGCAGGGCGACGCCCATGGTCTGCTGACCGTTGGAGATCATCACCTGACGCGCCCGGAAGCTGTAGAGGTAGCGGGCGATCCAGATGTGGAAGCTGCCCATATCCACGGTAAGCGTCACGTCGTTATTCACGATGTCCTGCATGGCACGCACGATGCGCAGCGGGTGCAGGGCAAACTGGTTGAGCGAGGCGCCGCGGCGATCGAGCAGATCCCGCTGATGCTGGCGATCGACCAGAATTTCTGACGCACGCTGGCTCAGCTCCAGCTTATGGTCGATCCGGTTTGCGAGCAGGTTCAGCGTTTCGGCGATATCCCCCACCAGCTCCAGATCCGGCACGTAGTTACGCTCTTCATAGGCGGGCAGGACATCGATGTGCACCAGCGTCGCGTCGCCGCTGTTCCACATGGACGGCTCGTACTCCACCGGGCTGTAGCCTACGCAGATAATCAGATCCGCCAGATGGAGCAGCCGGTCGCCCGCCTGGTTATTGAACAGACCGACGCGTCCGGCAAAGCGGGTGAAGTGCTCCTGGTTTACCGCCCCGGCGGCCTGATAGGTGCTGGTGACAGGAATGCGGCTTTTCTCCAGCAGCTTGCGCAGTGCGGCGCTGTTGGCGGGCTGGCTGGCCATCAGGCCGAGTAAGATGACCGGGTTTTTGGCGTTTTCGATAAGCTTCGCCACGTCGTTAATGGCTGATTCCGGTGCCGGGCCCATCAGCGCCGGACCGCTGGCGGGTAAAATCGCGCCCGTCGCGGGCTGGTCGACAATATCCTGCGGCAGGCTGACGAACGCGCCCCCCGGCCTGCCGTGCTCGGCGGCGCGAAACGCGTTCGATACCACTTCGGCAATGGCGTCCGGTGAACTGACCTCCACGGCGTATTTGGTGACCGGGCTGAACATGGCGACGGTGTCCATGCTCTGGTGCACCAGCTTGGCTTTATCCGCCCGCTTCACCGCCCCGCCCAGCGCCACCACCGGGTCGCCCTCGCTGTTGGCGGTGGCGATGCCGGTGATCAGGTTAGAGCAGCCCGGCCCGGAGGTGACCAGTGCCACCCCGGCCTTGCCGGTCAGCCGCCCGACCGCCGCCGCCATAAACGCCGCGTTGGCCTCATGACGCACCGGGATGATCTCAATGGAGGAGTCCAGCAGGGAATCAAATACCTTGTCGATTTTCGCACCCGGGATCCCGAACACCTGCTTCACGCCCTGCGCTTCCAGCTGGCCGACAACCATATCGGCGCCGTGCGCCCACTGACGTGACTGTTTCTCACTGTTCACGGTAGTTCTCCTGTTAGTTTTCGACGGAACGGATCGCTGCATCAAGATTGCTGGGGTGAAGGTTGGCCTGTAAGAACGCGCTGTCGGCGGGCAGATCAATCATCAGCTTGTGTATTTCGCCGAAGGTGAGCACGCCGCTCTCCAGCTGGTAGTCCAGCAGATGGCCCCCGCCCTGACGGTCGTCGGTAATGAAGTGTTCGTGATACCCCGCCACGTTAATGCCCTGCATATGCTGCGGGGTGCGGAACCCGACCAGCACCCCTTCACGCTGGTTAAAGCGGAACACCGGCTGGTCATCCAGCACGTCGGTCATCGCCCGGTACGGCGGCTTCTGGCGCGGTACGGTGCGGGTGTGGGCGTGGCGGAAATTGCCGTCAATGCGCAGCGCGCAGAACAGGTTGTCGGAGGGGATCTGCTGGTCAATCACGTCGTGGATCTGCTGACGGCTGACCGGCGCATCGAAGGTTTTGCGGTACTGCGGCTGGAACCAGGTCATTACCGCAAACGGCGTTTTCTGCTCCGGCTTCGCGGCCCGGGCGCTGCCGTCGGCGCGCAGCTGGTAGACCTGGCTGCTGAAGGCAATCATTTCACCGTCCAGCTCGTTAAAGGTGCCGAGACCAAAATCACCGTGTGCCAGCAGGTCGGCGATCGTCGTCTCCCCTTCGTACACGCCGCTTAGCAGGGCGCTCATTAGCGATGTCTGGTAGATCACGCTGTCAGGATGCTGGGCTGAGAACCCGCGCAGGGTCTCGCACAGGCTGGCCTCACAGTCGCAGGCAGATGAATGCGTCATCGTGCTCGTCCTCTTCAACTTTATTTAGAAAGGTTAAATAAATGTTGACCCGATTCAGCAGAGAGTTCCAATATAGAAACCATGCTGGTTTGAGACGTTTTAGATATGGAACTTCGTTATCTGCGGTATTTTGTCGCGGTTGCACGCGAGCGACACTTCACCCGGGCGGCCGAAGCGCTGGGTATTTCACAGCCTCCTCTGAGTCAGCAGATCAAACGGCTTGAAGAGGAAGTCGGCACGCCGCTGTTCAGACGCCTGACGCGGGGCGTGGAGCTGACCGAGGCGGGAGAAGCGTTCTATGAGGATGCCTGCAAGATCCTGGCGCTGAGCGATGCCGCGCTGGAAAAGGCCCGCGGCATCGCGCGCGGGCTGAACGGCAATCTGTCGATTGGGATCACCAGTTCAGATGCCTTTCACCCAAAAATTTTCGCGCTGATTCGCCAGTTTCAGGTGCAGAACATGGCGGTGCAGGTTCACCAGGTGGAGGCCAATATGTCGTCGCTGACGACGATGCTGGCGGAGGGTGAACTGGATATTGCCTTCGTACGCCTGCCGTGCGAGAGCAGTAAGATGTTTGAAATTAAAATCCTCGACCGGGAGCCGATGGTGGTGGCGCTGCATCGCGACCATCCGCTGGCGGCTTGCGGTTCGCTGGCGTTAGAGCAGCTTCGGGGTACGCCGGTGGTGCTGTTCCCGCAGGAGGTCGCGCCGGGCCTGTATGACCGGGTGCACGGCTGCTGCGAGCGGGCCGGAATTGACGTGCAGCACGCGCTGCAATCGTCACAGCTTTCGTCGTCCCTGAGCATGGTCTCCGCCGGCGGCGGGTTTGCGCTTGTGCCGAAATCCATGGCGGCCATTTCACCGCCGAATGTGACCTATCATGCGTTAAGCTCACCGGCGCTTTATACCGATATCGCGCTGTGCTGGCGGCGTTTTGAACGCTCGCGGACGGTGAGGCGGTTTTTGACGATGATGAGCGAGGAATCATAGCGGCTTATAGGGGTTTTGAGGGTTTGTTGGCCGGGTAAGGCGCAGCCGCCACCCGGCAAGTCATCCTTCGTCCTCAAATCCAGACATCGTTCTCTGCGGTGCGATCCCCGCCTTCGTGTCCCGTATTCAGAACCCCGCAAGGTTCTATCATCATCATTTTTACCGTCGTTTCAGCAGACGTCTTATGTTCAACGCCTTTTGGCACAACGTACAATTCCCCCGGATTAACGAGCACATGCCCGTCACGAAAATCAATACGTAATACACCCTCAACCACGATAAATGCTTCGTCGGTTTCAGGATGCGCGTGCCATATAAAATCTCCCTCTATTTTCACAACCTTAAACTGGTAGTCATTCATCTGAGCGATGACCTTCGGCTGCCAGTGCGCGTCGAAGAGGGAAAATTTATTTTCCAGATTAATGGGTTGATACATGGTGACACTCCCTATGGTTGAGAAGTGTCCAGGATAGAGTAAGGCCGTTGCGCCGGTCTTGAATGATTGTGCAGCTCAGGTGCGGCTGTTTTGGATGATTTTCTGCCAGCGTCCCGGTGAGATCCCCAGCGTTTTGATAAACTGGCGAGTCATATGACTTTGGTCAGAAAACCCGGCCTCAACGGCCGCTTCAGCAAGAGACAGGCCTTTTTCAATCAAACGTCGGCAATATTCAAGACGCCGCATCGTCACATAGCGATACGGGCTTGTTCCGTAAAGTGCACGAAAATCCCGACTCAGGCTCCAGCGATCCCTGCCGCTGACCTCGGATAGCGTGTCGAGCGTAATGTCCTGGCTGAATTCTGTTTGAATATACTCGCGTGCACGCTCTGCGCGACGATAATCGAATGCGCATCGACGAAAGCGTTGTCCTCCCACCATGGCCAGCGTGTTGGCCAGATCGTAAAGCGCATCCTCTTCTTCCAGCGTATCGACAGGTTCTTCTGGTGCTTTTAGCAAGGTTTCGGTCGCCGCAAAAAGCCGGGGATCGGATGAGATCCCGCCGGGAATAAACGGCAGCGGTTTTCCGCCCAGGATTTTCTGAACTAACGCCGGATCGATATACAGCATCCGATACTGAAATCCTTCAGTCGTCCCCGCCTCTCCGTCATGCACTTCGTCCGGGTGCAGAACCATCGTCCCGCCCGGTAGGCTGTGTTGTTGACTGCCCCGATAGTGAAAGCTCTGCACCCCGGACAAGGTTCTGCCTATCGCGTAGGTGTCATGCCGATGTGGCTCATAGCCATGTCCGCTGAAATACGCCTCTATGCGCTCTATTTTCCCTGGCGTTTGCGCAAATTTGACCCAGTCTTTGCTCTCGCTGGCGCTCGGCATATGTGCAACCTGATAAAGTAGAAGGGGAAGTAACACCATAAACGCATGGAGTGGCATTTGGAAAGATATTGATGACAGGGCTTTCTGGAAGACTCCTCGCAAACCTGCAAGTAACCTTATGTAATCCAGGAGGATCCCTTTTCATCCCTTCTTCGCGGTCGTAAAGTGCCTGCGTTGCGGCACATCCGTAACCGGGCGTAGGAACCCGTTTAACATGACTCGGCAATTATTTTTGTCGCGACAGCGTTCATCCCGTTAAAATACGGTCGCGCTGGCGGAGCAACCGAAAGGTTGGCCGCTTTGTCATGTGCGGTATTCCTACCTCCGTCAGCGCTACCACCCATGAGCGTAGGAACTTATGTGGTGGTCTGGAGTAAGTTTAAAAAGGAAAATCACATGACAACTATCCCTTCCCTGTCTTACGCGCTTTCTGAGGAAAGTGCTGTTCATCACCTTCTTCACCTGCAACTTCCCGATTCTGCTGATCTCTTTGAGTTGGCTGACGCCTGCACTGCGTATGTTAGCGTGCTGGTGGACACTGACGATACGGTGACGTTTGCCACACTCTGCAAGCGATTGCTGGCTGCGCTTAAGCGGCTGCGTGAGTGCTGTGACTCGGAGCTTCCGTCGTATCTGGTTGAACAGTTGATCGCAGGGGAAAAGATTACCTCCTGTGTGCCGGACTGCTGGCAGGAAACGGCGTTGCAGGTGGATTATGCCGTGGCGTTAACGCTGGCGGTGATGGGCGGAACGTTGCCTGCGAGCGTGGCGAAAGAACTCACCGGGCTGCTGCATGATATGGTCTGGCTGCTGGCTGAATTTGTGAAGGAGCCTTATATAACGGCGCACTGAGGCGGGTGACTGAAGGCCGGAATTCTGCGAGGTAATAAGCATGATTTCGGCCTTACTCAAAGTACAGAGTTGTTTGTTGAATGTCCGTTAAGAGCGAAGAGCGGACGATGAAGTGAGCCATTTATGCCTATTGAATTTGCGGCGGCGTAGAATATGACGCGACGCCACATAACAATAGCACCTACCGAGCAGGTGCTTTGGTCTGAATAAAATGAATCAAACTCTGCCGAGCAGAATATTTAACATGCGGCGCAAAGGTTCTGCCGCGCCCCACAAGAGCTGATCACCTACCGTCAGAACCGAATAAATCGGGTCATTGTTTAGCGACATTTTCTTATAACGACCAATTCCCACCTGGAGCGAACCGCTGATAAAAGCTGGTGTCAATTTACTGACACTCTCCTCCTTGTTATTAGGCACATAGTTAACCCAGGGATGAGAATGCGTCACTAAATCCGAAAACTCCGCTTCGCTGACGTCACGCTTGAGCTTCAGGGTTATTGCAGCACTGTGGCAGCGGATCACGCCGACCCGTATGCACAAACCGTTTACCGGGATCGTTCCGGGAGAAAGGCCGAGGATTTTGTTCGTTTCTGCTTCACCCTTCCACTCTTCACGGCTGTTTCCATCGCCTAAATCACTATCAATCCATGGAATGATGCTACCCATTAAAGGCGCGCCGAAGTTCTGGGTCGGCATTTCAGCGCTATTAATCAGTTCACTGACCTTATTGACTAACGGAAGTACTGAACCTGACGATGCCAGTTCATCGGCTGACAAATGGCTGCTTATATACGCGCTTTGCGTGATTAATTCCCGTACATACTGAGCACCGGCACCCGATGCGGACTGATAGGTCATCACGCTCATCCATTCAATGAGATCTGCCTTTATCAGCCCGGCGAGCCCCATCAGACTGAGCGTGATCGAACAGTTGCCACCGACAAAGAGCTTAAGACCTTCTTTGACGGCACGATCGATATGGGTGCGATTCACGGGATCGAGAATAATGCAGGCTCTTTCATTCATCCGCAGCGCTGAGGCCGCATCAATCCAGTAGCCCTCCCAACCATGAGCAATTAATACATGATAAACCGCTTTAGTATAATCGCCGCCCTGACACGTTATGATGATGTCCATTTCCGCAAGCGCATCAATGGAATACGCATCTTTGAGCGTATAGCTTATGCCATCGATGACAGGTCCCGCAGCCCCCACGCTGGAGGTACTGTAAAAATGCACAGAAATGTCCTTAAAATCATTTTCTTCCAACATCCGCTGCAGCAAAACAGAACCTACCATTCCTCGCCAACCAACAATGCCAACTTGCTTCATATGCTTAACCTCAACAACGTTATGAGAATGTTAATTATTTTCGAAGCTCGTTATATCTCATCCCCAAATAAAGGTCATTACGAAGTGCATGAGATTCTGTCATTATTAAAATGTTTCATATGGCATCAGCATTTTTTATCCCTCCCCCAGATAAAAAACCATATTAACTAACTGATATTGATGAGGAGTTATGTTAGGTCTGATGTTAAAAGCATAAGCAATTAAAGGAGAGAATACGCCTGGCTAAAGTCGAATAAGAGCCTCCCATATGTCCGCTCCTGGCACAAAGCGGACATATCTTTCACATTCACCTGATACAGTATTCGCACTCATTAAATGAGCGCCGTCACACGAGCATATGAAAACTACACTCCATAAATGTTTCCATCCTGAAAACAAGGGGCAAGGATGCACGTAGTCTCAAGAGCGCCTTTCGACACAGCGGCCAGAAAATTTCCCAACCAATCACTCACCCTGGACGATCTTTACCGGGTACTAAAGAAGGAACACTACCCTTCACCAGACGACATGCGAAAGCGCTTTCCCAGCCTGGATCGGATGAAATACTGGGAAAAATGGTGAGTCATTGATGTGGGGGGTGGACATTTAAGAGTGATGTTTTTTGCTGATTTTGAGCGAGGAAAAATTTTCATCAAACACATCAGCACTCACGCAGAGTATGACAAGCTCACGGACCTCTACCGGAGAACGAAAGAATGAATTATGCAGCAGCCATCAAAGCGGCAAAGGATCTGACAAACGCGCTCCCTTTCATGGGCTCAAGCCCGTCGCGCCAGGATTACGAGGATGCGCTAGCGCTGGTGGAGTATCTGATAGAACACGAACCCGATAACCCGCTGGTAGAGATGCTCACCGCCAGGATCGATAAATACGAAAACGAGTCTCCGGAGTTTGCAGAATTTAACGCGCGTGTTGCCAGCATTCCGTCAGGCGTTGCGTTATTGCGAACGCTGATGGATCAGTACCAACTCACTCAGAGCGACTTCGAGAACGAAATTGGTAAGAAGTCTCTGGTGAGTCGGATCCTCAACGGACAGCGTACGTTAACGCTGGATCATATGCGTAGACTGGCGAAGCGTTTTGATTTACCAGTGAGTGCATTTGTGGGGAAATGATCAAAAGAAGGTTTTGTACACGGCTGGATCCGTAAAAGGACGCAGAAGGCTGTTAAATCGACTATTGAAGACCGGGGATCTTAAAATGCTGGCTTATATCACTATAGGTACAAACGACTTTCAGCGCTCCGTGAACTTTTATGACGCTGTTTTTAACGTTCTGGGCTTCTCGCGTCTGCCTGCCTGGACTGAAAGCTGGGCAATGTGGGGGGATGAAAATAATCCAGGTGAGGGGTTCAGCTTCTGTATTTGTCCTCCTTTTAACGGGCATCGCGCAACGGCGGGAAACGGGACTATGTTCGCATTCAGTGCAGATAACGCGGACCTTGTCAGACGGTTCCATGCTGCGGGCCTTCTTGCAGGAGGGACGAATGAAGGCGAGCCAGGCACACGAAGCGCGTACGGCCCCGACTTTTATGTTGCCTATCTGCGCGATCCTGACGGACATAAGCTGGCATGCGTTTGTCAGCATTATTCTCCTGAAGCTGATAAGTTCGTAGACAAAGCATAGTCGCTTCACTCCTTATCTATCGCCACGCTCGCCGACAGCCCCGCCACCAACTCAACCCCCTCCGGCAACCTGTCGATATGAATACGCACCGGCACGCGCTGCGCCAGCCGGACCCAGCTAAAGGTGGGCTCGACGTCGGGCAGCCCCAGCCCGCCCGTCTCATCGTTGCTGTCCCCGATCCCATGTCCGATGCTCTCCACGTGACCCGTGATGACCGGCTCGTACCCCATCAGCACCACCTGCGCGGCATCCCCGACGCGGATATGGCGCAGCTTGGTCTCTTCAAAGTACCCCACCACCCAGAAGCTGTGGGCATCGACGATGGCGACCTTCGTCTCCCCCGCTGTCGCATAATCGCCAGGGCGAAGCCGCAGGTGCGTGACGTACCCCGAAACTGGCGCACGGACGGTGGCGTGCGCCAGATTAAGCTCTGCCAGATCCAGCGCGGCCAGCGCGCCGTGATAATTGGCCGCCGCGACGTTCGCCGCGCTGCCGGTTTGCTGTAAATCCTCGCTCGAAATAGCGTTTTTAATCAGCGTGCGGCGATGGGCCGCGTCCTGGCGCATCAGCATTTCATGGCGTTTCGACTCGACGTCAGCCTGCGCGCTGACCACCGCCAGCTTAAGCCAGCGCGGATCGATGGTGTAGAGCACATCGCCCCGGTTCACCCACTGATTGTCCCGCACGGCCACGCTGATGACCGGCCCGGAGACGTCCGGCGCAATCTGCACCACATCCGCCCGCACGCGGCCGTCGCGGGTCCACGGCGTTTGTGCATAGTGTTTCCACATCTGAAACGCCAGAAGCGTGGCCGCCGCGACGACGCTTAACGTCAGCGCATAGCGAGCCAGTAAAGAAAGCAGTGATTTCATGACAATAACCCCAAAGCAGTCAGGCCCTGCATCAGCAGGAAAAAGGTGACAATCCAGGTGGAAACATCCATCAGCGGGCGAAACGGCAAGCGCCGGTAGAGCCTGCTGAGAGAGAAAAGCGCGACGAGGCCCAGCGTGCAGACCAGCGCCGCGAGGGCGACCATCAGCAGCCCCGGAATAAAAACCCCGCCGATATTGAGATCGTTAACCATGGTCCGGCTCCCGTAATGCACAGTGCAGATCCACCAGCCTGAAGACCAACTGGCGCGTATGTTCATCTGCCGCAGGCAGATGGCGCTCGATAAGGGTAACGATGCGTTCGCGTAAGGCGTGGCGGTCTGCGGCGTTTATCCGATGAAAAAGCGCGTCAACCTCCCTGCCGGGCGGTGCGTCACTGCGGCGTAAATGCATGACTGAAAGCCCCAGGCGCAGCGCGTGCAGCAGTCGACCGAGCGCCTGCTCTGGCGCACGCTCGCTGCGCTGCAGGCGCGGCAGCAACAGGGCGGTTCGGTCCATCATCAGGTTGATCCAGTGCGTTTCATCAACCCGCAGCGTGCCCTTCAGGCTGCGGCAAATGTCGCGCTGGCACAGGTTCAGCAGACGCGTGATGGCGCCATCCGCCTGCACGGTTTGCAGCAGGCTCATGCTGACGACGGCATAACCGGTGGCGGCAAAGAGCGCGATGGCGGTGTTAGCCGCAACGGCGAAATCTCCGCTGTAGTGCGCCCCCAGCTCGCACAGAATGGGCAGCGTCAGGGTAATACCCATCGCCATAAACGTGGTGGGCGGACGCGCCTGAAGCGACCCGGCCAGCAGATATGCCGGGGCAAGCACCGCCACCAGCACCGGGAAATCGCTCACCAGCGGCAGCAGCGCAAAGCTGTAGAACAGGCTAATGACCACGCCCCAGAACGAGCCAACGATGTATTTCACGATGTGGGGCGCCGGAGTGTCGAAGCTGCCAAACAGCGTGCAGCAGACCCCCAGGATAGACACCGCCGTGCCGCCATCCGGCCAGGCTGAGAAGATCCAGACCAGGCAGCCGCTCAGGATGATGGCGAAAGCCCCCAGCGCCGTGCGGGCTGCGGTCAGAGGATCCCGGTGAAAAACGTAGCCTTTCGCCGCGCGGGTTTGCCTCTCCCCAACGACGGGTTTGGCGTGGTGGATGGCCCCGGAAAGACATTCGCACTGCTGCAGAAGAGCGATGGCCTCCGAGAGGTAGCGAATAAAACTGACCTGCAACGCGTCGTCAAAGGTCTGCGCCTGCGCGGCATACCGTTCGACGAGAAGCGCACAGCGGAGCCGCAGCGCCTCTGCCGTGCTGCTGGCGCCTTCAACGGCAAGCCAGGCCTGAACGTCCTCCAGCAACGCCTGCACGTCGGCGGGTAGGGTTCCGATCGCTGGCAGGCGATCGTGTAGTTCACAGTTGACGATAACCAGCCGAGCCAGCCGATCGTGGATCGCCTTTCTGGCCTGCCGCACCGGAGCTGAAAGGGCAAAATCATACGGAATATGGTGGCTTATGCCCTGCAGGAACTGCAGCGCCAGGGCCAGATGCAGAGGGGCGGAAGCCGCATCGGGTTTACCTGATAAGGTATCAGCCACCCGCCCGCGCGCGGCCTGTAGCGTCTGGGATAATTTCGCGTTGAACAGCCCCGAGACGCGCGCGGGCAGCACGTAGCGGTGAATCAGCGCCGCGCAGAAAATCCCGATAGCGATCTCCTGCACGCGGACAATGGCGACGTTAAAAATGCCGCCGGGATCGGACACCGCGGGAAAACCAATCAGGCTCGCGGTATAGCCGGCCAGCACAAAGGCGTACGCCCGGGGCGTGCGCTCCAGCAGGGAGAGCCACAGGCAGAATACGATCCAGCCCGTCAGCACCACGCTACACAGGACTGGCGTATTCGCGAAGGTGGGCACAATCAGCACGGTCGCGCTGGCCCCCGCCACGGTACCGGCCAGCCGGTAGAGGCTTCGGCTCAGCGATGCCCCAACTGACGTCTGTGACACGATGTAAACCGTAATAATGGCCCACGAGGGACGTTCGAGGCCTATCGAGAGCGCAATATAATAAGCCAGCATCGCCGCGGCAAAGCTCTTCGCGGCGTAGATCAGCGCGCCCGCGTCGTTTCGCAACGCGTCGGGCAGGCGCACGGGATGAGAGAAGATGTTTTTCATGCCGGGATTATTACCGGCTTACAGACGCCCTTAAATACTCTATTCTGTCAAAAAATACCTAAATGTTGCCAGAATCGTGAAACCTCAACTCGCTCATACGCTGTATGACCCTGACGCCACCGCCTCCCCTGCCGTGGCGCGTCATCTGGACTTCGTGGATTACGCCGCGGAAGTGCCGGTACATACCCACCGCAAGGGCCAGCTGATTATTGCCCGATACGGTGCGGTCAGCTGTTACGCGGAGAATGACATCTGGATCGTGCCGCCGGACTGCGCCGTCTGGATCCCCGGCGGGATCCCGCACAGTGCCAGGGCGACCTGGAACGCGCATCTCAACTATTTGTTTATTGAGCCCGGCGCGGCGGTACTGCCGGAGAGATGCTGCACCCTGGCGATCTCGCCGTTGATTAAGGAGCTGGTCGATCGTCTGACGCGCGAAGGCGTGGATTATCCTCCCGACAGCCACGTCGCCAGGCTGACCAGAGTCACGCTTGACGAGCTCGCCAGCATGCCACAGCAGAAGCTGAGCCTGCCGGTCTCAACCGACCCGAAAATTCGTGCCATGGCCGACGCGCTGGTCAGCCGCCCGGAGGACAGAAGCACTCTGAAGGAGTGGGCAAAACGGCTTGCCCTCAGCGAGCGCTCGTTTGCCCGCCTGATTCAGCGCGAGACCGGGCTGAGCTTCGGGCGATGGCGCCAGCAGCTGCATTTGATTATTGCCCTGCGGGAGCTGGCCAGCGGCGTGCCCGTCCAGAACGTGGCGGCAACGCTCGGGTACGAATCCGTGAATGCGTTTATCACCATGTTCCGTAAAGCGATGGGCAGCACGCCCGCCCATTACTTTGCCGAACGGAAAAACAGCGGCCGTTAGGGCGGGGTACGATCTGAGACAGGATTCCTCCGCGCTTATTGCGGCCATTTAAACACCAGGAAAATATTTTCTGCTTTGCTGTTTTAATCGTTTCCAGGCCTGTTGCTACGGGCTGGCGGGTATTCTGACGAGCTAACAAGAGCTATTCATCACCTCATAAATCGTCAAATTAATGTACCCCTGAGAACAGATCAACTATTTATTAAATTTGCAATCATTATTCACTTAATCAAATTTTAAGTTAAACCACGATATTAATCATTAACACTTTATCCAGATCCAAACAGTAAGATCCCATTATTTCTTAATTTTCATCAACGAAAACGAAGATCGTTTTATATCCATACCATATAAAAATTGACGGACCATTTTGTAAGCACTAGCGTTACCCTGGTTACATAACCAATTAAACTAAAAGGTTTTTTCAGGTTTTCCTTAAATGGAGTTTTAAACAAATGGCTATTCCCGCTTATTTATGGCTCAAAGATGACGGCGGTGCCGACATCAAAGGCTCTGTCGATATACATGGTCGTGATGGAAGTATCGAGATAATCGCGCTGAACCACGGCATAATGCAGCCCACGGACAAACATACCGGTAAGGCGACAAGTCTTCGCGTCCATTCCCCCTACTCTTTTGATAAAGAGATCGACGCCTCCAGCCCCTATTTGTACAAGGCTGTCAGCACAGGTCAGAAGCTAAAATCTGCAGAGGTGAAGTTTTACCATATCAACGATGCCGGTCAGGAAGTGGAATATTTCTCCACTCTTATGGAGGGAGTGACGATTGTCAGCGTCTGTCCAATGATGCTAGATATCAAAGATCCTGACTACGAGAAGCATAACCATCTTGAGCTGGTAGAACTGTTGTATGAAAAAATTACCTGGCGCTATGTCGACGGTAACATCATACATTCAGATAGCTGGAACGGCCGCAAGACGGCATAAGGAGAACGTTATGGGATGGAAGTATGAGCAGTCGACCGGCAAGATGTATAAAGACGGTAAATTAATTGAGATCGGATATTCCGGTGCTCTTACGAATAAAAACAACCCGGACCGTCAGCATGTGAAAGGACTGGGGCCACTGCCTCGCGGGACGTATAAAATCGCGGGTCATTCGAATTCTAAAGGACCGATAACCATCATTCTTGAGCAAACCTCAGGCGAAAGTTTTGGTCGCTCAGAATTCCGCATTCATGGTGACCACAAGTATGGCCCCGCGGGGTTTGCATCCGAGGGGTGCATCATTCTCTCACCGTCAACGAGACGTAAGATTCTTCGCGACGGCGGCATGCTTGAGGTAGTGCGATGAAATACCCGATCGTACTGCTGATATGTGCTCTTACAGCCCCGGCAATAGCTGACGTTAGTGACTGGTCTTCAGCAGTGAAGGGAATTGCCTCAGGTTATGTACACCGGATTGAGCAAGCCCCAAAGCTTGCTGCCGTTGCTGACGAGAACCAGGCAAAGCAGTTAGAAGATGCCTTAGCCGCAGCGCTCACCACAAACACCAACGCCACGCTGAAAGCGCTCCGCATCCTTGATGCCGGAAAGTGGCCGCACATGGTAGGCAGCGATATCGTCTGCACGCCGCCTTTAGAGAAATCACCCGCCGAAATCGACGCGTTTTATCAGCGTACCCGCCAGGCGCTGCTGGAAACGTTTGAAGGTGCTCAGTGCCTCTGGATCCTGGAGGCAACCATGGAAGAGTTGAAAGCAGAGAAAGCCCGTCAGGCTAAGTAGAGACGCTACCCGGCGCACAACGGCCGGGTCTTTCCTTCACTCCAGACCCTGGCTCACCCCGGCCCCTCGCTCCCCGCCGCCAGCAGCGGCACCACCACGTCACTGATGGGCACCGCAATCCCGTGCTTACGGCCGTAGCGCTGGATCACGCCGTTGCGGATATCCCACTCCATCGGGCGATCCGCCTGACGGTCCGCAAGGATCGACGTGCCCAAATCCACTGGCGCACGCTGGAAGTTCGCCAAAATCTCCTGCGCCACCGCATCATCCAGCTTCGCCCCCTCGACGCGGGCGACGGCAAGCCCCTCGCGCAGATAGGCCAGCGCAAGCTCGCTGATATCCTCGCGCCTGAACATCCCGGCGCGGCGGTTGGCCAGCACCATCAGCCCGGCGACTGCGTTTTGCAGCAGCTTGCGCCAGGCGACGGTGGGGAAATCTTCCGAGAGCTCAACCGCGCAGCGCGTATCACGAAGCGCTTCGATCACCCGCTGCGCCTGGGGGGCGTCCGGCAGCGTCAGGCGCGGCTTCGCCCGGAGCCAGACGGAGGCATCCGGCTCGCGCTGCGCCGGGAACCAGACCACCGACGGCAGCACCGTTGCGCCACTGACCAAAGGCTCAAGCTGCGCCTTCTGCTCTACGCCGTTTTGCAGGGCGCAGACCACGGTATTTTCATCGCACAGCGCGCGCAGCCACCCGGCGCTGTCGGCGTTTTGCGTCGTTTTTACCGCCACAAAAACAAGATCTGCGGGGCGAGTAATGACGGTCGGATCGGTTAATACCGGACCGGGCACAACCGTTTCCCCCTCGTCGTAACGCAGACGTAATTCCGGATGTGCGGTGCGTCCGCACAGCATCGGCGTACGGCCCGCGTCGTGCAGCACCGCGGCAATGGTGGTCCCAATTGCGCCAGGCCCAATCAGCGCAATCACTGGATTGTCAGACATGGTTAACTCCCCTTTTCGCTAAGCCTGCTAACAGTTATACCACCCTGCGAAGTGAGCGCCACGTCGTTGTCTATACTCAACACACAACAGACAACGGAGTGCGCCATGCCTTTACCCGATTTCAAGTCCTCTGAAACTTTCACCCTCGGCATCGAACTCGAACTGCAGGTGGTTAACCCGCCGGGCTACGATCTGAGCCAGGACTCCTCCGCGCTTATCGCCGCCGTCAAAGACGACATCAAAGGCGGAGAGGTCAAACACGACATTACCGAAAGCATGCTCGAAATCGCCACCGGCGTGTGCCAGAACATCGACCAGGCGGCGGCGCAGTTCTCGGTGATGCAGCAGAGCATTCTGCGCGCCGCGGCGGAGCAGCATATTCAGATTTGCGGCGGCGGGACGCACCCGTTCCAGAAGTGGCAGCGTCAGGAGGTGTGCGACGACGAGCGCTATAACGTCACGCTGGAGCGCTTTGGCTATCTGATTTTGCAGGCAACGGTGTTCGGCCAGCACGTGCACGTCGGCTGCCGGACCGGGGACGACGCGATTTACCTGCTGCACGGCCTGTCGCGCTTCGTGCCGCACTTTATCGCCCTGGCGGCCGCCTCGCCGTATATGCAGGGCACGGACACGAAGTTCTCCTCGTCGCGGCTCAACATCTTCTCCGGCTTCCCGGATAACGGCCAGATGCCGTGGGTCAACAGCTGGCAGGAGTTCGAGGGGCTGTTCCGCCGCCTGAGTTCGACCAGCATGATCGACAGCATTAAGGATCTGCACTGGGACATCCGCCCCAGCCCGCATTTTGGCACCGTGGAGGTGCGGGTGATGGATACGCCGCTGACGCTCGGCCACGCCATTAACATCGCCGGGCTTATTCAGGCGACGTCGCACTGGCTGTTAACCGCGCGACCCTATAAGCATCAGGAGAAGGATTTTCTGCTCTACCGCTTTAACCGTTTTCAGGCCTGTCGCTACGGGCTGGAGGGGATCCTGACGGACGTGCACACCGGTGAGCACAAAACCGTAGCGGAAGACATTGCGTGGCTGCTGGAGCAGGTTGCGCCGTCGGCCGAAAAGCTCGGCGCGACCAGCGCAATCAATGAAATTGCCCTGCTGTTAAAGCAGGGCAAGAGTGAGGCGCAGCGCATGCGGGACTTTATCGCCGACGGTGGCTCGCTTATTTCTCTGGTGCAGAAACACTGCGAGCTGTGGGCGACGAGTCCGTAAGGCCGTGGCCCCACTCGCGCAGGCGCTGGAACAGCACGAACAGCGCGGGGATGAACACAATCCCCACCACGGTCGCCACCAGCATGCCGCTGAACACCGTGGTGCCGATAATGCGGCGGCTCTGGGCACCCGCTCCGGTCGCCAGCATCATGGGCAGGACGCCGATAATGAACGACACGGCGGTCATCATCACCGCGCGGAAGCGGCGCGAGGCCCCTTCTCTTGCGGCATCGACAATCGCCATGCCGTCCATGCGCCGCGCGCGGGCAAACTCCACGATAAGAATGGCGTTTTTAGCCGCTAGCGCGATCAGCAAGACCAGGCCAATCTGCACGTACACGTCATTGGCGTAGCCCGCCAACCACAGCCAGACCAGCGCCCCGCCGATGGCGAACAGCACCGAGAGCATCACGCTCGCCGGGAGCGTCCAGCTCTCGTACTGGGCGACGAGGAACAGCCACGCCATCACCACCGCCGCCAGCACGATCCACACCGCCTGGTTGCCGGTCTGCTGCTCCTGATAAGACATGCCGCTCCAGGCGTAGTCGTATCCCGCTGGCAAATTCTCCGCCAGAAGCTCGCCCATCACCGCCATCGCGGTGCTGCTGCTTACCCCTTCAGCCGCCGAGCCGCTCACCGACACCGACGGGAACTGGTTGTACTGCTGCAGGAACGGCGCGCCAACGCTCGGCGTAACGGTGACCAGGTTGCTCAGGCGCACCCGCTCGCCACTGTTGCTGCGCACGAACAGCTCGCTGATTTGCTCTACGCGCTCGCGCCACTGCATCTCGTTCTGCATGACGACGTGGTAAACGCGGTTATTCACGCTGAAATCCCCGGCGCGGGTGCCGCCAAAGGCGGTCTGCAGGCTGCTGAAGATGCGCGACACCGGCACGTCGAGGCGCGCGGCGCGCTCGCGGTCAACGGTCAGCGTCAACTGCGGCACGTTGCTGCTCCAGGTGGTGAACACGCGGCTCAGCTGCGGATGCTGGTTAGCTTTCGCCAGCACATCACGCGTCACGCGCTCCAGCTCCGCCGGGCTCTGCCCCGCCTGCGCCTGAATGCGCAGGTCGAAGCCGGAGGCGTTGCCCAGCCCCGGCAGCGTCGGCGGCGCGAAGGTCATAATGGTCGCTTCCGGCAGGGCCAGCAACTGGCGCTGCAGGCTTCCCATCACCTCGTCCAGCGGCGGGCGCTCGCTCCAGTCTTTGAGCATGATGGAGATAAATCCGCCGTTGGAGGCGCTGGTGCCGTTGAGGATGTTAAACCCGGACACCTGAATCACGTCCTCCACCGCCGGGTTTTTGGCGATGAGTTCGCGCGCCGTAGCCATCACCGCCTCGGTGCGCTCCAGCGAGGCCGCTTCCGGCAGCTGAACGCTGGCGAAGAAGTAGCCCTGATCCTCCTGCGGCAGGAAGCCTTTAGGCATCGACGTAAAGCTGAACACCACTACCACCGCCGCGCCCGCGGTGGCCAGCAGCGCCAGCCACGGGCGCAGGTTTAAGACGTGCACGATGCGGGTATAGAAACCGCGCGTGGCGTCCAGCCCGCGATTAAAGGCGCGATAAACCGCAGCAGGCTTCTCCGGGCGCGGGCGCAGCAGCAGCGCACAGAGGGCGGGCGTCAGGGTCAGCGCCACCAGGCTTGAGAGCGTGACGGCGGTGGAGAGTGTCACCGCGAACTGGCGGTACAGCTCGCCGACAATCCCCGGCAGGAGCGCCACCGGCACGAACACCGCCAGCAGCACCAGCGTCGTCGCGATGACCGGCCCGGCAATCTGGCGCAGGGCCAGCGCGGTCGCCGCCGTGCGGCTCTGCCCTTCCGCCATCAGCGTTTCGACGCTCTCCACCACCACGATGGCGTCATCCACCACCATGGTCAGCGCCAGAATGATGGCGAACAGGCTGAGGGTGTTGGCGGAGTAGCCGAGCGCGTAGAGCAGCGCGAAGGTGCCCACCAGCGACACCGGAATGGCGAGCGCGACAATCAGCGTCGCGCGCCAGCTTTGCAGGAACAGGGAAACGACGATAACCACCGCCAGCATGGTGAGCGCCAGCGAGACGCCGATCTCTTTAATGGTGGCGGCCACAAAGGAAGTGGTGTCGAACTTCACCTCGTAGACCAGGTCGTCCGGGAAGCGCGTCGAGAGGTGCTCAAGCTCCGCGCGCACCGCGTCGGCCACGCGCAGGGCGTTGGCGGACGGCGTCGGGTAGATGCCGAGGTAGGCGGAGTCGTGCCCGTTCAGCTGCGCGCCCGAGCTGTAGCTGCGCGAGCCAAGCTCAATGGTGGCGACGTCCTTCAGGCGCACCAGTTGGCCCATCTCGCCCGCGCGGATGATGATGTCGGCAAAGTCTTCGGCCTGATTTAAGCGCCCCAGCCCGTTGATGGTCAGGGTCTGCTGCTGGCCGTTAAATACCGGCGGCGTGCCAACCTGGCCTGCCGCCCCCTGCACGTTCTGCTCGCGCAGCGCCTGCGCCACGTCGTCGGTGGTGACGTTCAGGGCGTTCATGCGGTCCGGACGCAGCCAGATGCGCATGCTGTAGTCGCGCGCGCCAAACATCTGCACCTGCCCGACGCCCGGCAGGCGAGCCAGCGCCTCGCGCACCTGGGTGCTGGCGTAGTTGCTGACGAACAGCGGCGTGTGGGTGTTATTCGGTGAGTAAAGGCTTACCCCCATCATCAGGTTGGTGGCGCGCTTGCGCACCTGCACGCCGTTTTGCTGCGCCTCGGTCGGCAGCTGCGCCACGGCCTGCGCCACACGGTTTTGCACGTCGATGGCGGCGAGGTCCGGGTCGGTGCCCGCCGCAAAGGTAATGTTCAGACTGTAGGTGCCTTCGTCCGAACTGGTGGACTCCATGTAGAGCATGTGGTCGACGCCGTTCAGCTGGGTCTCCAGCGGCGTGGCAATGGCCTCCGCCACGTCGGCCGAGCTGGCGCCCGGCCAGCTGGCAGAAACGTTCACGACCGGCGGCGCGATCTGCGGGTACTGCTCCACCGGAATAATCCTCAGCGCGATGGCCCCCAGCAGGGTGATGACCAGCGCAATCACCATCGCGAAGCGCGGGCGTTTGATGAAAAACGTCAGCATGATGGCTCCTTAGTTGAGTATCTGGACGGTAGCGCCGGGCTGCACGCGCTGCGCGCCGTCAGTAATCGCTCGCTCACCGGACTTCACGCCGGAGGTAATCTGGAACTGCTGGCCAATCTGTCCGGCGACCATCAGCGGACGCATTTCGGCTTTGCCGTCGGCGTTAACCACCCAGGCGAAGAACCCGTCGCCGTTCTGCTGCACCGCGGCAGCGGGCAGGGTCAGTACCGGCTGTTCGCTTGCCGGGCGCAAATACACGTTTACATTGCCACCGGGCAGGAGCTGATGGCGCGGGTTGGCGAACTCGGCGCGCAGCATCACGCTGGCAGTGCGCGGGTCGATGCGATTGTCCACGGAGGTGAGCTCGCCGCTGACGCGCTGGCCGTTGCTGTCAATTAACGCCTGCCAGGCCTGCTTCATGGCGCTGATGTCGGCATGCTGTCCGGCTTTGGTAGCAAATGCCCCCTCCTCCAGCGCAAAGGCGATGCGGATCGGGTCAAGCTGCACCACCTCCACCAGCACGCCGCTGGCAGGGTTGACCAGGCTGCCGACGTGGAACTGGCTGTGCCCCACGCGGCCGTCAATCGGCGAGGCGATGCGGGTGTAGTTCAGGGTGACGCTGCGGGTGTCGAGCCGGGCTTTGGCCTGCTCCAGCGCGGCGCTGGCGACGTCCCGCTGCATGCGGGCGTTATCCACGTCGTGACGGCTGATGGCGTTGCTGCTGCCCAGGCTTTCAAATCGGGAAAGCTGCTGCTGCGCCTGACGCAGCGTGGCTTCGGCGCTTCTCACCTCGGCCTGCGCCAGGCGCAGGGCGGCGCGCGGCTCGGCGTCGTCCAGCTCGAACAGCACGTCGCCTTTTTTCACGTACTGCCCGTCGCGGAAGTGGATTTTGGTAATCACGCCTTCCGTGCGGGCGCGCAGCTCAACGGTGTGGATAGCTTCGATGCGGCCCGGGATCTGGCGCTCGGCGGTGTGGGCGGTCTTTTCCACGACGGCGACGCGCACGGGGATGGCGGCGAATGCGGTTTGCAGGGTGCAGGCGAGAAAGGCGAACAGGAGCGGGAGTTTCATTAAGAAGTACCTCAGTGTTTTCCCCACACCCTAACCCTCTCCCCAAAGGGGAGAGGGAACTTGAACACCCTCTCCCCTTTGGGGAGAGGGCAGGGTGAGGGGGTTCTTTGTTATGCAGCCTTACGGAACCTGCGGGTCAGTCGCTTCTCGATTTCGACGACGAAGAACATCACGCCCGCCACCGCCAGGGTCACGAACCAGTAGCGCAGCGGCAGCGCTTCGGTGCCGAACAGCATCTGCATAAACGGCAGGTAGATAATCGCCGCCTGGAGCAGGAACAGTACGCCCGTCACCAGCCAGATCCCTTTGTTAGCCAGCAGGCCGCGGTTCAGGGAGAACCCTTCGGTGTTGCGGCAGTTAATCATGTACACCCACTGGGCGCAGACCAGCATCTGCAGCAGCACGGTGCGGATGAACTCCGCGCTGTGGCCGCGCGGAGCCAGCCAGGCTTCCAGCGCAAAGGCGGCGATGGCAATCATGGTGCCGACGAAGGCCACGCGCCACACGGCGTAGGCGTCCATCACGTGCTGCCCGGTCTGACGCGGCGGACGACGCATGATGTTGCGCTCGGCGGCCTCAAAGGCCAGGCCGAAGGAGAGCGTGGCGGAGGTAGCCATGTTCATCCACAAAATCAGAACCGGCGTCAGCGGAATGATGTTCCCCGCCAGCAGCGCAATCACAATCAGCAGCCCCTGCGCGAGGTTGGTCGGCATGATGAACAGAATCGTCTTCTTCAGGTTGTCGTAAACGCGACGCCCCTCTTTTACCGCGCTGGCGATGGTGGCGAAGTTATCGTCCGTCAGGACCATGTCCGCCGCCTCTTTGGTCACTTCCGTGCCCTTGATGCCCATCGCGATGCCCACGTCAGCCTGACGCAGCGCCGGAGCATCGTTCACGCCGTCACCGGTCATACCGACGATTTCGCCTTTATCCTGCAGCGCTTTCACCAGACGCAGCTTATGCTCCGGGCTGGTGCGGGCGAAGATGTCATACTTCACCGCCGCTTCCGCCAGCGCGGCATCGCCCATTTTCTCCAGCTCGTAGCCAGTGACCGCCTGCACGCTGTTGGCGATCCCCAGCATCTGGCCAATGCTCATCGCCGTCTGTGGGTGATCCCCGGTGATCATCTTCACGCGGATCCCCGCCTGCTGGCAGGCGTTAATCGCATCAATGGCTTCCGGACGCGGCGGATCCATCATCCCGGCGATGCCGAGGAAGATCAGACCGTGGCTCAGATCGTCGTGCGTCAGTTCCTGCTCGCCGTTCGCCGGCTTGAACGCCGCGGCGACCATGCGCAGCCCCTGACGGGCATAGCGCTCCATCTCGCTTTCCCAGTACGCGCGGTTGAAGGCTTCCGCACCGTTGCGGGTCTGCTGCTCGGCGCACAGGGCGAAAATGACGTCCGGCGCGCCGGTGATCAAAATCTGCTCTTTGCCGCCAATCTGGTAGTGGGTGCTCATGTACTTGTACTGCGAGTCGAACGGGATCTTGTTAACCAGCGTGGTCACGACCGGCTCAAGGCTGGCCTTCGCCGCCAGCACCTTCAGAGCACCCTCGGTCGGCCCACCGGTGATGCCCCACAGGCCACGCTCGTCCTGAATCAGCTGGCTGTCGTTGCACAGGTCGATGGTGCGCAGGTACTGCTCCAGCACGGTGCCCGGCTGGATCTGCACCGGCTCGTCGCTGCCTTCCAGGTAGATGTTGCCCACCGGCTCGTAGCTGTTGCCGTCCACGCGGTAGCAGGCGTCGGCGGTGATAATGGCTTTGACCGTCATCTCGTTCATGGTCAGGGTGCCGGTTTTATCCGAGCAGACCACGGTCATTGCGCCGAGCGTTTCAACCGTCGGCAGCTTGCGGATAATCGCCCGCTTGCGGGCCATCGCCTGCACGCCCAGCGAGAGGATGATGGAGATTATCGCCGGCAGACCTTCCGGCACGGAGGCCACCGCCAGGCTGATCAGGGAGAGCAGCAGCTCGCCCATCGGGATCTCGCGGAACACCAGGCTGAAGACAAACAGCGCGGCCATCATTGCGAGGATAATAGCGAAGATCGCTTTACCCAGCTTGTCAATCTGCACCAGCAGCGGCGTGCGGTGCTTTTCGATACCCGCCATCATCTGGTTGATGTGGCCGAGCTCCGTCTCCTTACCGGTCGCGGTGACCACGCCGATGCCGCCGCCCGCGCTGACGGTCGTCCCGGAGAAGACCATATTGGTGCGGTCGCCCAGCGGCAGTTCACCGCTCAGCGGATTAATATGTTTATCCACCACGGTGGATTCGCCGGTCAGAATCGCCTCTTCCACGCGTAAATTATGCGCTTCGATTAAACGCATATCTGCCGGAATACGATCCCCCGCGCGTAATACAATAATATCGCCCGGGACTATTTCAGTCGTTGGGATGGTTTCATGGTTGCCGTTGCGAATAACGCGCGCCTCGCTGGAGAGCATATTACGAATGCTCTTCAGGGATTTTTCCGCATTGCTTTCCTGAATATGGCCAATCAAGGCGTTGATAACCGCCACGCCCAAAATAACCAGCGTATCGACCCAGTGGCCCATTACCGCCGTTAATACCGCAGCGGCCAGCAGAACGTAAATCAGCACATCGTTAAAGTGCGCGAGAAAACGCAGCCAGCCCGGCTTGCCCTTTTTCTCCGGAAGCGCGTTCGGTCCCTGTTTTTGCAGACGCGCCTGCGCCTCTGCCCGGTCCAGACCGCTCGCCTGGCTTTGCGCGTAGGCAAGCACCTGCTCAGTGGTCTGCTGGTATGCCAGCCCGCCGGAAGGCGGCATGTTTGGGGAGAATTTTTTTTCAGTCATCGTATTTTTCCTTCAATATCCGGTGAACAGAAGCCTG
Organism: Enterobacter sp. MG-EB028; assembly: GCF_056673305.1. Classification (NCBI taxonomy): domain Bacteria; kingdom Pseudomonadati; phylum Pseudomonadota; class Gammaproteobacteria; order Enterobacterales; family Enterobacteriaceae; genus Enterobacter; species Enterobacter sp. MG-EB028. The sequence goes on along the minus strand of NZ_CP195079.1, from coordinate 1,237,503 downwards.
AATTCCTTTCTGGCTTAAATAAATTGATTTTAAAGTCTTGCGGGTAAAATTGATCTACCGCAATATATTTACCACTGGGTTATTCAGAATTGATTAAAATTATTTCGACGAGCTGATTTTTACAAAATATTTCTAAACCATTCCTAAACGAGGGGGTACCATGTTTGGTATTTATCGCGGACGGCGCCTGGCGTTATACATTGTCGCAGCCATTGTTATTGCGACGTTAATTGGATACAGCACCTATACGTTTGTAAAATTATTTTCGTGATGCAGACATTTATTTACATAGAGCGAAATTAATTTAATCATCATGGTTAAATTAATTTCCTTTCGCACATTATTTGTTGGTGTAGAGAATTATTTAATTAAAAAAGGCCTGGCGGGTTGATATTGCTTTACGTTAAAGGATGCCGGACAATGACATTTTTAACTGACGATTAACATTACGATGAAACACCCGTTGGAATCGCTGCTGACTGCAGGGGGCATTTTATTGCTGGCCCTGCTCTCTTGCTTACTGCTGCCCGCACCGTCGCTGGGTCTGGTGCTGGCGCAGAAGCTGGTTCAGACCTTTCATATGGTCGATCTGAACCAGCTCTACACCATTTTGTTCTGCGTGTGGTTTTTACTGCTCGGGGCCATTGAATTCTTCATCCTGCGTTTCGTCTGGCGCCGCTGGTTTTCACTGGCGTCGTAGGCCAATAAAAAAGCCGGGTGGCAGCAATGCCTTTCCCGGCCTACGTTTCGTCAATTTCAATGCGCCCGACTATGGTTCTCTTTGCGATATGCCCCAGGCGGTTGATGGAAGGTGCGGGTAAAGATGCGCGTAAACGTCTGCTGCGATTCAAAACCGTAGCGCAGGCAGATTTCGTACACGCGCTCGTCAGATTCACGCAGATCCCGCGCCGCCAGCAGCAGCTTGCGTTCGCGGATGTAGCGCCCCAGGCTTTCGCCTTTGTACTGCATAAACAGCCGCTGTAAATGCCACTTGGAGTAACCCGCGTGGCGGGCGATCTCTTCGATGCGTAGCGGCTGGTGTAGGTTGTCATCGATCCATTCGACAATGGTATCAATGACCTGAGCGGAAATCGTCATGCTGCTCTCCCCCTCTGTTTCTTGGTTCAACATTATTCCCACCACTCACGAAACTGTTGCGTGCTATCGCTCACCCGAACCGGCTCACCCAGTTCCGGCGTCAGCAGCCGATAATTTTTATCCTTACTGGCCCGCGCCAGCTGGATCAGCGGATCGTTCCAGGTGTGTTTCGCCAGCACGAAGCGCCCGTTATGCCCCGGCACCACCGCTTTCGCGTTGAGGTCCGCCGAAGCCTGCGCCGTTTCATCCGGCAGCATGTGGATGTACTTCCAATCCTGGTCGTACTGGCCGTTTTCCATGATGGCTAAATTCACCTCGCCAAACTGCTCGCCAATGGCCTTAAAGTGCGGGCCGTAACCGGAGTCGCCGCTGTAGTAGACCTTCTGCTCTGGCGTGACGAACATAAAACTGCCCCACAGGGTCTGGTCACGCTTGATGCCGCGCCCGGAGAAGTGGCGCGCGGGCAGCACGTGAACCGTCAGCGCATCGCTGATGTGCACCGACTGGTTCCAGTCGCGCTCGTCGATAATCTCAGGCTTCATTCCCCAGTAGCGCAGGTGGGATCCCACGCCGAGCGGCGTCACGACGCGCTTCACCTTCGGCAATAGCGACCGGATGGTGGCGTAGTCCAGATGGTCGTAGTGATCGTGCGAGATAATCAGCAGGTCGATTTCCGGCATGCTCTCCGCACGCCACGGGTACTCTCCCGCAAACGCCTTATTAAGGAACGAGAACGGCGCGGCATAGTTGCCGAGGACCGGGTCGATCAGGATGCGTTTTCCCGCCAGCTGCATATACCACGAGGAGTGGCCGAGCCACACCAGCGTATCCTGCTCCAGAGGCAAGCTCGCCAGATCGGTTTTCACCAGTGGCAACGGCTGCGCCGGACGGGCGTTTTCGGTTTTACGGGTCAGGAACTGCCACCACGCCACCAGCATGTTTTGCTGCCCGGTAAAGCCAGGCGTCGGAAGCGCGTTGTGGAACTTCCCGTCGCGATAGTGCGGAGAAGCCTCCACTTCCGTAAGCTGCGCACCCTGCGGCGGCTGGCCAAATCCGGCATTCAGAACAAACGGTAAACTCGCAGCTGAAGCAATAATCATGACGAACACCACGCAGATGAAGAGAGGCTTTTTCATATCCTGACCCGAAAACGCGCGCCATCCGATGGTTTACGCGGGGGAAACTTGATTATGAGTGAGTAAGCACTCATTATAGATATGATGATAAAGTCGTCAAGACGTTTTCGATCTTTGACATTCCGCGTTGCAGCGTGTCAAAGCACGTGTTTCAATCAGGGTTTTTAGCATTGAGAGGGGGAAAATTTAGTGGCACGTCCGAAGAGTGAAGATAAAAAACAGGCCTTACTGGAAGCCGCAACGGTGGCATTTGCACAGTCAGGTATTGCCGCCTCAACGGCGTTAATTGCCCGTAACGCGGGCGTCGCTGAAGGCACGCTGTTTCGCTACTTTGCTACTAAAGACGACCTGCTGAATGCCCTTTACCTGCACCTCAAGCAGGATCTCTGCCAGACCATGCTGGCGAACCTCGATCGCACCCTCACCCTTCCTAAAGAGCATACCCGCAATATCTGGAACAGCTACGTGGACTGGGGTATTCGTAACCCCGTTTCTCATGCGGCAATCCGCCAGATTGGCGTCAGTGAAAAGCTGAGCGCCGAAACGGAACAGGCGGTGAAGGAGATGTTCCCGGAACTTCACGAGCTGTGCCGCCGCTCGGTGCGCCCGGTGTTTATGTCCGATGAATTTAAAACGTTTGGCGATGCGCTTTTCTTATCGCTGGCGGAAACCACCATGGAGTTTGCCACCCGCGATCCGTCCCGTGCCGTCGATTTTAAAGCGCTGGGTTTTGAAGCCATGTGGCGCGGGCTGGCTCAGGAGGATAGCGATGGACAGTAACTCTCTGCAGGCGCACGCGAAACGCGTCGCGCTGGAGATGCCTTTCACCGAACACTGCTGGCCGTTTGGCCCCGAGTACGACGTGTTTAAGGTTGGCGGGAAAATTTTTATGCTGATGGCCACCGCGCACGGCAGGCCCCACGTTAGCCTGAAATCCGACCCGGAAAAATCCCTGTTAAACCAGCAGATTTATCGCGGCGTTGAGCCGGGCTACCACCTCAATAAAAAACACTGGATTTCGCTCTACGGCACCGAGGACATCACGCCAGAACTGGTCGCCGACCTGATCGCGGACTCGTGGAATCTGGTTGTCGATAAGCTGCCGAAAAAAGACCAGAAGTGGATACGGCCAGCCTGACTGTTCGTCTGTGCCGAACAGTATAACCGCTCGAATCGCACTTATCTTTTGCGGCCTCGCGCGGTAATCTGCTCTCCTTTCGCGCCCGCGCACGGGCGAATTTCATTACCAGGAGTAGTTATGGATATCATTTCTGTCGCCCTGAAACGCCACTCTACCAAGGCGTTCGACCCAACCAAAAAACTGACCGCTGAAGAAGCGGAAAAAATCAAAACCCTGCTGCAGTACAGCCCATCCAGCACCAACTCCCAGCCGTGGCACTTCATTGTGGCCAGCACCGAGGAAGGTAAAGCGCGCGTGGCGAAATCCGCCGCGGGCACCTATGTGTTCAACGAACGCAAAATGCTGGATGCTTCTCACGTGGTGGTATTTTGCGCGAAAACCGCGATGGACGACGCCTGGCTGGAGCGCGTTGTCGATCAGGAAGAGGCGGATGGTCGTTTCAACACGCCGGAAGCGAAAGCGGCCAATAACAAAGGACGCCACTATTTTGCCGATATGCACCGCGTGGATCTGAAAGATGACGACCAGTGGATGGCGAAACAGGTTTACCTGAACGTCGGTAACTTCCTGCTGGGCGTGGGTGCGCTGGGTCTGGACGCCGTGCCAATCGAAGGCTTCGACGCCGCTATTCTCGACGAAGAGTTTGGCCTGAAAGAGAAAGGCTTCACCAGCCTGGTGGTGGTGCCGGTTGGGCACCACAGCGTGGAAGATTTCAACGCCACGCTGCCGAAGTCTCGCCTGCCGCTGAGCACGATTGTGACCGAGTGCTGATCAAAACGGGCCGCTCTGTGCGGCCCGTTACGCTTTACTGATGACTAACCTGCGATGTGGATGAACATCACGATCGTATCCCCAGGCAAACGCAATCCAGCGCTCTTCCAGCTCGGCGTAAGAACTCACCGGTGTTAAGTGCCACTCCTCACCTACCGTACCGTCCGCCACGCTTATCTGATAATTCATGCTGAACGCCCAGTCAATCATGCGTAACCAAAACCGCTGTCCGTCTCCGGTTTGTTCGCTGTCAGAAACCACAATGTCGTATTCGCTAAGCACCCATTGAAAGAAGGATTGTGGTAACCCACTTATTACTCGCTGATGCACGGCGCGTGGCGTACGCCAGACCATAACCTGTGTCGCAGCCCCGTGAGGAAATGTAATTTCTTTATGAAACGTCAACTTCACGGCATACGCCGTATAGGGTTTACCATCGTCAGTGGTCACGAGACGGTATTCATCGCCGTAGCGCGATTTTAACAGGCGATATCCCGCTGGCAGCATAAATCCAGGCAGATGAAAATCCACCGTGCCTCGTGCAAGAAACGCTTCAGTATGTTCAACGTTTCGGGAGATAAGGCCTAATTTTTGGCTGAAGTCTGCGGAATCAATCATCAGTGGCGACATGGTGGTTTCTCATGGCGTGAGTATAGACGACTTAACACCTCATCGAAATGATGTCGATTCAGTCGATTGGTTTAAGATAACCCCACCTTACACCTGTCTCATCCACTTAGCAGAACCAGCCATTATTCCCTGAAAGCGCCTCGCAAAAAACTTATTTCCCCTGCTCCGCCAGCCATTCCATCGCCCGCTCCCCCGCCTCATCCACCGGTAAATAGACCAGCAGCCGCGAGCCGTTTCGCGGTGCGGAGTACCAGTACATCTGCTGCAGCGTAAAATCACCCAGTTCTGGATGGGTAAACAGCTTGAGCTGGTTCTCCACGCCGCGCACGTCGTTGCGCTGGTGCCACAGGGTTTTAAACTCTTCAGACACCGCGAAGAAGCGCGCCAGCTTGGCTTCCCACAGCGGGTCGCCCCGGTGCTCGGCCATCGCCGCGCGGAAATAGGAAACGAAAATCGGCAGCACGTCGTCGCGTCTGCCGAGACGCGCGCGCCACGCCGGATGGGTGAGGAACAGGTAAATACAGTTGCGGTCTTCCGGCGGGATGTCATTGAAATCAACGCCCATCAGGTGCCCGAAGCTGTCGTTCCACGCCACGATGTCGAAGTTGGGCTTCTGGATGCTGGCGGGTTTTGGCATCAGGGTATCGAGCAGGCGGCGGGTGCCTTCGCTGATGCCCTCGCAGCAGACCGCCTGCGGCGCTTCACCCGGCGGTAACCCCGCTAACACAAACAGATGTCGGGTTTCGGTTGGGGTGCACTGCAGGGCTTTCGCCACGGCGGCCATCACCGTGCTGGACGGTTTGACGTCCCTGCCCTGCTCAAGCCAGGTGTACCAGGTCACGCCCACATCCGCGAGCATCGCCACCTCTTCCCGGCGCAGGCCCGGCGTGCGGCGCCGACCGCTGCGCGGCAGGCCGAGACGCTGCGGATCGAGGCTTTCCCGCCGGGCGCGTAAAAATGCCCCCAGCTGTTTTCGGGTGTCATCCTGATGTGAGGCGACGGGTTCAGACATCAAGGCCATAAATCCCCCTGCATGGTAGTGCCAGTACCAGTATAAGCAAGAACTGGTACCCGTTTATCAGATGGTTGATGCTACGACCATCTGATGAATGACGCAATGGAGTTACCATGAATACGTCAGTTGTTTCACCGGGCCGCGCAGGCCTGATACTGCTGTTGACCGGCCAGATGCTGCCCATGATTGATACCTCAATCACCAATGTGGCGCTGGACGCTATCACCCATTCACTGCAGGCTACCGCCACCGAGCTGGGGCTGATTGTCGCCCTCTACGGCGTGGCCTTTGCCGTCTGCCTCGCGCTCGGCAGCAAGCTGGGGGATAACCTTGGCCGCCGTCGCCTGTTTATGTGGGGCGTGGCAGTTTTTGGCCTGGCCTCACTGCTGTGCGGGATGGCGGGAAACATTGAACAGCTGCTGGCCGCGCGCATCGTTCAGGGCGCGGGGGCAGCGCTGATTATGCCGCAGATCCTCGCGACGCTGCACGTCACGCTAAAAGGCAGCGCCCACGCGAAAGCCATAAGCCTGTTTGGCGGCATCGGCGGGATTGCGTTTATCGTGGGCCAGATGGGCGGCGGCTGGCTGGTGTCGGCGGATATCGCCGGGCTGGGCTGGCGTAACGCCTTCTTTATCAACGTGCCGATTTGTCTGCTGGTGCTGGCGTTAAGCCGCCGCTACGTGCCGGAAACCCGCCGTGAGACGCCGTCACGCATCGACTGGCCGGGCACCGTGCTGCTGGCGATCATTCTTTGCTGTCTGCTGTTCCCGATGGCGCTCGGCCCACAGCAGCACTGGCCGTGGTCGCTTAAGGTTATGCTTCTTGTCATTATTCCGCTGGCCTGGCTGATGGCGCAGAATGCGCGCAAAAAGGAGCGTGAGAATGCCCATCCACTGATCCCGCCGCGTCTGCTTCAGCTTCGCAGCGTTCGCTTTGGCATCGTGATTGCGCTGCTCTTTTTCAGCGTCTGGTCCGGGTTTATGTTCTGCATGGCGCTGACCATGCAGACCGGGCTGGGGATGGCGCCGTGGCAGTCCGGGAACAGTTTTATCGCCCTTGGCGTGACCTATTTTATCTCCGCATGGTTCGCGCCGAGGCTGATTGCCCGCTACAGCACCAGCACGATTCTGCTGACGGGTCTGGCAATACAGATAATCGGCCTGCTGGCGCTGATCGTCACGTTCCGCTACTGGGGATTGCAAAATACTGCGCTGACGCTGGCGCCTGCCACCGGGCTGGTAGGCTACGGCCAGGCGCTGATTGTAAACAGCTTTTACCGCATCGGGATGCGCGATATTCAGCCCGATGACGCGGGGGCCGCGAGCGCCATTCTCAGCACGCTGCAGCAGGCCGCGCTGGGGCTGGGCCCGGCCATTTTCGGCGCGATTTTGCTACACGGGCTGCAGAATTATCACGGAAATTACGCGCAGGCGATTAACCTTTTCCTGGCAGTAGAAACCGGCCTGATGGTTATCCTGGCGCTGGCGACAATTCGTATGCGTCGCAGGCTGTGCCTGCCGGTGGCGAAGGTCTGCCAGGCCGCCAAATAAGCCCGCGAATTTGCATAATAGATCCGCAGCCGCCATTATGGGGCTGCAACAATACAGGAGATGTTATGCAGGAATTAATTGCTCAGGTTGAAGAGTTAGGCATTGAAATTAATCACACCACCTCTTTAGTGATTATCTTTGGTATTATTTTTCTTACCGCCATCATCGTTCATTTTATTCTTCACAAAGTGGTGCTGCGCGCATTTGAGAAACGCGCGCAGGCCAGCAGCCATTTATGGTTGCAGATCATTACCCAGAATAAATTATTTCACCGTCTGGCCTTTACCCTTCAGGGGATAATCGTCAACGTTCAGGCGGTGCTGTGGCTGCAAAAAGGCAGCGAAGCGGCGGAAATGCTCACCACCTGCGCGAAGCTGTGGGTGATGGTGTATGCCCTGCTCTCCTTCTTCTCGCTGCTGGACGTCATTTTTAACCTGTCGCAGAAAATGGCCACCGCGTCGCAGCTGCCGCTAAAAGGGATTTTCCAGGGCATCAAGCTGGTGAGTGCCATTCTGGTGGGGATATTGATTATCTCCCTGCTGATCGGCCAGTCCCCGGCGATTCTTATCAGCGGTCTGGGCGCCATGGCCGCCGTTCTGATGCTGGTGTTTAAAGACCCGATACTCGGACTGGTGGCGGGTATTCAGCTCTCCGCCAACGACATGCTCAAGCTCGGCGACTGGCTGGAGATGCCGAAGTACGGCGCCAACGGCACGGTGACGGATATCGGCCTGACCACCGTTAAGGTGCGCAACTTTGATAACACCATCACCACCATCCCGACGTGGGCGCTGGTCTCTGACGCCTTTATTAACTGGAGCGGCATGTCTGCCTCCGGCGGGCGACGCATTAAGCGCAGCCTGAATATTGATACCACCAGCATTCATTTCCTCGACGAGCAGGAGCAGCAGAAGCTGATTCAGGCGAAGCTGCTGAAGCCCTATCTGGCCGCGCGTCATGAGGAAATTAGCCTGTGGAATCAGAAGAACGGTGAAGGGGAATCAGTATTAAATCTGCGCAAGATGACCAATATCGGCACCTTCCGCGCCTACCTGAATGAATATCTGCGCAACCACCCGCGCATCCGCAAAGATATGACGCTGATGGTGCGCCAGCTCGCGCCGGACGCCAACGGCCTGCCGATTGAAATATATGCCTTCACCAACACAGTGGTCTGGGCGGAATATGAGGAAATTCAGGCCGACATCTTCGATCATATTTTTGCAGTGGTGGATGAATTTGGTCTGCGCATTCACCAGTCGCCAACCGGGAATGATATTCGCTCCCTGGCGGGCGTCATCGCGCAATAATCAGGCACTGGCGCGGGAAATAAAGCGCCAGTCCATCATCACCCTCTCCGTGGGCGCATCCGGGTTGTCGATCTTATTTAAGAGCAGATCGACCGCCTTGCGCCCGATATCCCGCGACGGCTGTTCGATGGTGGTGAGCGAAACCATCTCCGCGAGCTCGGTGCCGTCAAAGCCCACGACCGCGATATCCTCCGGCACCCTCAGCCCGGCCTGCTGAATAGCACGCAGCGCGCCCGCCGCCAGCGTGTCGGAAACGGCAAATACCGCATCCGGCGGGTTTTCTTTTAGCAGATTTTGCATCGCGGCCATGCCCGCGCCGGAGCTGAGATCGCTGGCATACTCCACCGCCTGATAGTCCAGATCCCGCAGGTGGATCACGCTTTTGTAGCCCCGCTCGCGCAGGCGGGCATATTTGTAGCTGAGATCGTGGTTGATCATCGCGATACGCTTGCGGCCGCCGTCGGCCAGCCGGCTGACGGCATGCTGTGAAGCGTCCACATCATTGATGCCGACGCAGGAGACCGCGCCCGCATCGGCGTATTCGGCGCACTGCACCCACGGTGCAGAACCAATCAGCGCGGCCAGTTCCGGCAGCTTCGAGAAGGCGTCCATGGTGATAATGCCGTCGACGATTTTGCCGGAGAGCAGGCTTAAGCCCGAACGGGAGCGCTCGATGTCCGAGCCGGAGTTGCACAGCAGAATGCGGTAGCCGTTTTTCTCCGCCTCGGCCTCGATGCCCTTCACCACTTCGGCGCAGAACGGGTTGGCAATGTTGGACACCATCACCAGGATCATATAGCTGCGGGCGGTGCGCAGCTGACGGGCGAGCAGGTTTGGCTGGTAGTTGCTCTCCTGAATCGCCCGCAGAACGCGCTCGCGGTTTTTCGCCTTCACGGTGTCGCTGTTATTCAGCACGCGGGAGACCGTCGCCACGGAGACCCCGGCCAGCTGAGCGATTTTCTGAATTGACATAGCGACGACACATCCTGCGGTTAGCGTTTTGTGCAGGCTACCATAAATTTATTGCCCGGCGAACCGGGCAACGCGTTATTGTTCCACGCGCACCCAGCGCTGCTGCTGATGGCTTTTCACAATAGCATCAATGATATACATCACGTTTGCACCATCGTGAAACGTCGCAAACTGCGGCGTATCCGGCATCGCGCCCGCCTGCACGGCGCGGTAGAACTGCGCCATCATATTTTTGAAGGCGTCCGGCCAGCCTTCGATATGCCCGCCGGGGAAGTGGGCGCTGTCGGCCACGTCAGGGTTCATCAGCCCCGGATCGTCGGTGAGCGTCTGGTTGGCCTGCGCGCGATGGCCGATCCACAGCTGCTGCGGCACCTCCTGATCCCACGCCAGCGACCGCTCGCTGCCGTTGACCTCAAACGTCAGGCGGTTTTTACGCCCGGCGCTCACCTGGGAGACGCTAAAGCTGCCCTTGCTGCCGTCGTCGAAGCGGAACAGCACCGAGCCGAAGTCTTCGGTGGTGACCGGTTTGTCTTCATACTCCGCCCGCTCGTCGTGGGAGAAAGTTTGATTCCCGCCTTTGCTGGCCCTGCGCGTCGGCCAGACGATGGAGAGATCCGCCATCACCTCGGTAATGCGCCGCCCGGTGACGAACTGCACCGTGTCGCACCAGTGGGAGCCGATGTCCGCCACCGCGCGTGATGCGCCGCCCAGCGCGGCATCTACCCGCCAGTTATAGTCGGTTTCCAGCAGCATCCAGTCCTGCAGATAGCTGCCGTGCGAGGCAAACAGCCGCCCGACGCTGCCCGCACGCATCATGCTCTCCGCCTGGCGCACCATCGCAAACTGGCGATAGACAAAGCTCACGCCGTGCACCGCGCCCGTCTGATCCGCCAGCGCCACCAGCTCGCGCGCCTCGTCCGGGGTCATGCACAGCGGCTTTTCGGAAAACACGTGCTTGCCCGCGCGCAGGATCTGGCGGTTAATCTCCGCGTGCAGGTGGTTAGGCGTGCAGTTGTGCACCACGTGCAGATCGGGGTGTGCGAGCAGTTCCTCAACGCTGCCGTACGCGTGCGGCACGTTAAGCTGACGCGCTTTTTCCTGCGCTTTGGCAAGCGTGCCGTCGCAGAGGGCCACAACCTGCACGTATCCGAGACGCCGCAGCGCCTCGATATGCGCCGGGCCGATAAACCCGCTGCCGATAATTCCGACGTTAATCATGCTTGCCTCCAGCGGCGAAATCATCAAACGCGCGCCCGGAGACCGGAATGATGTGGCGGCGGATAAACTCGCTGCCTTCGCGCGCGCCGGTATCCCCGTCCTTCAGACAGCACTCCCACTCCAGCACCGCCCAGCCGTCATAGTCGTACTGGGTCAGCTTGCTGAAAATGCCCTTAAAGTCGATCTGCCCGTCGCCGAGCGACCGGAAGCGTCCGGCGCGGTTGATCCACGGCTGGTAGCCGCCGTACGCGCCGCTGCGCCCGTTCGGGCGGAACTCCGCATCCTTCACATGGAACGCCCTGATGCGCGCGTGGTAGATGTCGATGAAGGTCAGGTAGTCCATCTGCTGCAACAGCATGTGGCTCGGATCAAAGAGAATGTTGCAGCGCGGGTGGTTATCCACCAGCGCCAGAAAACGCTCGAAGGTCACGCCGTCGTGTAGATCTTCCCCCGGATGCAACTCAAAGCAGACGTCCACCCCCTGCTCGTCGAAGGTATCCAGAATCGGCCGCCAGCGGTTTGCCAGCTCCCCGAACGCTTCCTGAAAACGCTGTTCGTTATGCGGCGGCCACGGGTAGAAAAACGGCCAGGCCAGTGAGCCGGAGAAGGTGGCGTGCGCTTTCAGGCCTAATCTGGCCGAGGCGACCGCCGCCTGTTTCAGCTTCTCCGTGGCCCACGCCCGGCGCGCCGCATCGTTACCGCGCACGGACGTGGGCGCGAAGTGATCAAACGCGTCGCTGTAAATCGGGTTTACCGCAACAAGCTGCCCTTCCAGATGGGTCGACAGTTCGCTGATAACCAGCCCGTGCGCGGCCAGCTTAGCGGTGACGTCATCGCAGTAGGCCTGGCTCTCAGCCGCTTTCTCGACGTCAAAAATATGCGGATGGTTGCAGGGGATCTGCACCGCTTTATAACCTTTACCTGCCGCCCATTCAGCCAGCCCGTCGAGCGAATTAAACGGCGCTTCTGCGCCAATAAACTGAGACAGAAAAATGCCGGGTCCTTTTATCGTCCTCATACCACCTCCTGAACATTACGCCTTGTCATCGTCATACTTAAACGTGAGAAGGAAAATCAGCGCGATCGCCGCGGCAGCCACCGCCGGGATCCACCAGAATGTCACCCACGCCTGCGGCACGGTCTGCCCGGCCACCAGGCGGTTATAGAGCGCGCCGGAAATCTGCGAGCCGAGCAGCATGCCGATGCCGTAGGTGAACATGACGATCATGCTCTGGGCCTGGCCTTTCACCTTCTCGCCCGCCACGCGGTCGGTGTAGATAAAGCCGACGACAAAGAAGAAATCGTAGCAGACGCCGTGAAGCAGAATGCCGAGGTACAGCAGGATGCGTCCTTCTTCGCTGACGCCCAGCGCGAACATGGCGTAACGCACGAACCACGCCAGCATGCCGATCAGCAGCATCACCTTCACGCCCAGGCGGCGGAACAACAGCGGAATGACCAGCATGAAGACGATCTCGGACATCTGCCCGAACGACATGGCGGTGCTGACGTCGGCAATTCCGGCATCCGCCAGATACGAGGCGGTGTAGGCGTAGTAGGTGCCCAGCGGAACGGAGATCAGCATCGCGCAGACGGAGAAGACGAAGAAGTGGCGGGTTTTGAGCAGCGCAAAGGCATCCGCGCAGAAGAGATCGCGCACCTTGACCGGCAGGCCTTTCGCCGGGGCTGGCGTGTGCGGCAGCGTCAGGCTGTAAAGCGCCAGCAGCACGGAGCTGGCCGCCGCCACCTGGAAGATGGTGACGCTTGCCGCCACGCCGGTAACGCCGATGAAAATACCCGCCACGATCCAGCCGATGGTGCCGAACACGCGCACCACCGGGAAGGTTTTATCCACGTTCGCCAGGCTGTGAAACGCGATGTTGTTGGTCAGCGCCAGCGTCGGCATGTAGCAGAGCGTGTAGCCAAACAGCAGGCCAATCAGCAGCGCGCCGTTTTCGGCAATCAGCGCGCCCGGAACAAACCACAGGATCGCCGCCCCGGCGAGATGCATCACCGCCATTACCTTTTGCGAGGCAAAGAAGCGATCCACCAGCATGCCAAGCACGAACGGCGAGAGAATAGAGGCGATTGGCCCGGCGGAGAACGCATCGCCAATCAGCAAAGACATGTTGTGCTGAGTCATCACCAGGCCGAGCGTGACCGACCAGCTACCCCAGATAAAAAACTGCAAAAACATCATCAGCGACAGCCGCGGAACCAGCAGCCGGTGCTGTGCTATCGCCTTCCCACTACTTTCAGTTGTTGACACCATGATGAGCCCCACCCTCAAAAGTAATCGATTACAAAACAGTTCAAGTAAAAAGTAATCGATTACAATTTAAAGATCCTGTGGATCGAAACAGATTTGGGAGGGGGGTCACGATAAAGCTCGTTGTATGACAAAACGAGACGTTCTGATTGTAGCTATAGCCAATAGGCTATAAAATAATACAGCGAGGAAGCTACAGGAGAAACGATGTGGAATGTCGAGACAACGGAAAGATTTGATGAATGGTTCTTTGAACAAACAACAGCATTAAAAGAAGATGTGCTGGCAACAATGCATATTCTTGCTGAATTTGGCCCGACGCTTGGGCGGCCATACGTAGACACCGTGAAGGCTTCAGCCTATGCGAACATGAAAGAGTTACGGATTCAACATGCGAGAAATCCCATCAGAGCTTTTTTGCTTTTGATCCCGACCGTAAGGCAATTGTGCTCTGTGCTGGAGACAAAACCGGTTGCAATCAAAAACGGTTTTATGACGAAATGATTACGCTGGCTGACGTTGAGTACAGCAGACATCTGGCGGATAAGGAGGCCATATGGCAACGCTAAAAGAACTCATGGCACAACAGAGCGCGGAAAGTCAGGAGCGTATTGCGGCTAAAGTTGAAGTGATGCGCAGAATTGTTGCCCTGAACCAACTGCGGGAAGAGCTCAATGTTTCGCAGACAGAGCTGGCCGAGGCAATGGGGGTAAAACAACCCACTGTGGCAAAAATCGAACAGCCGGGAAACGATCCCCGGCTTTCAACGCTCAAACGTTATGTCAGCGCGCTAGGCGGTGAAATGAGCATCGATGTGACGTTACCGAATGGGAAACGGATCGCGTTTCAGATTTGATACTGCAGGTGGCTGCTTCGCCTGACCGGGCGTGAAGGCAGGTGCGGTCTGGTGCCCTCATCCCGGCCCTCTCCCACAGGGAGAGGGAGAAAACCGCGCTACTTTTTGCGCGAGAGCTTAAATGCGATAAACAGGAACACCACCCACACCGGCAGCAGCATTGCCGAAAGACGCATCTCATCCATGGTGCACATCAGCGCCAGGATCAGCCCCAGGAAGGCGATACAGATGTAGTTCCCTGCCGGGTAGAGCAACGCCTTAAACTGCGTCTCGCGTCCCTTGCGGCGCATCGCGGCGCGAAAGCGCAGGTGCGCCAGGCAGATCATGATCCAGTTCAGCAGCAGCGTCGCGACCACCAGCGCCATCAGCAGGCCAAAGGCCTGTTTCGGCAGCAGATAGTTGATCAGCACCACCAGAGAGGTAATCGCGCCGGAAAGGAACAGCGAATTCACCGGCACGCCGCGACGGCTAACGCGGGTGAGAAACTTCGGCGCGTTGCCCTGCACGGAGAGGCCAAACAGCATGCGACTGTTGGAGTAAACCCCGCTGTTATAGACCGACAGCGACGCCACCAGAATGACGAAGTTCAGCGCTGAAGCCACCATATTGCTGTTGAGATCGTGGAAAATCATCACGAACGGGCTGCTGTCGGACTTCACTTCCACCCACGGGTAGAGCGCCAGCAGCACCACCAGCGAGCCGATGTAGAACAGCAGAATACGGTACACCACCTGGTTGACCGCTTTCGGAATACTTTTGTGCGGGTCGCGCGCTTCGGCAGCGGTGATGCCAATCAGCTCCAGCCCGCCGAAGGAGAACATAATCACCGCCAGGGAGAGGATGAGCCCTTTCCAGCCGGTCGCGAGGAAGCCCCCGTGCTGCCACAGGTTGTCGATAGTGGCCCGCTCGCCGCCGTGGCCGGAGAACAGCAGCCACAGGCCGAAACCGATCATGCCGATAATCGCCAGCACCTTGATCAGCGCAAACCAGAACTCGGTTTCGCCATACAGGCGCACGTTCACGAGGTTAACGGCGTTAATGATGATGAAGAAGGCCGCCGCCCAGATCCACGTTGGCACGTCCGGGAGCCAGTACTGCATGTAGATGCCTGCGGCGGTCAACTCCGCCATCCCCACCAGCACGAACATCACCCAGTAGTTCCAGCCGGAGAGGAAGCCTGCGAACGGGCCCCAGTATTTATAGGCAAAGTGTGCGAAGGAGCCTGACACCGGCTCTTCAACGACCATCTCGCCGAGCTGGCGCATGATCAGGAAGGCGATAATCCCCGCGATAGCGTAACCCAGCAGAACCGCCGGGCCGGCCATCTGAATGGCGGGGCCGATGCCGAGAAACAGCCCGGTACCGATCGCGCCGCCAAGGGCAATTAACTGAATATGTCGATTTTGCAAACCACGTTGCAGCGTCGGATTCTGATCCGACGAAGCTTCAGCGCTACCATGGCCTGAAGCGGATGACGCGTCTTTCACGCCCTACCCCTGTCTCTTTTTTAGAAGGGGCACGTTTTAACACTTCATGCTGGTGGTAGCAAGTTTAACGCCGGGCCAGCGCGTGCGCCCGGCGGATAAACGTCACGACCCGATGATCCCGCCGTCCGCTTTGGTAATCACCACCGTTGACGAACGCGGGCGTCCGTTCGGGCTGGCGTCCGGCCAGTTAGAGACGGCGCGCGGATTAGCCGGGTCGGTAATATCATCCCCGCCCTCCCCCGGATGCTGAATGTTGATAAACAGCGTCCGGTTGTCCGGCGTAAACGCAATGCCGGTAATTTCACACCCGCGCGGCCCGGTCAGGAAACGGCGATACTCGTTGGTGCCCGGAATGGTGGCCACCATCTGGTTATTGCCCATCCCCTCGTAGGCTTTCTTATTAATGGTGCTGGAGGAGACGTCGGTCTGGATCCACAGGACGCCCTGATGATCGAAAGAGAGTCCATCAGGGCTGCCGAATGCCGCGCCCTGCATGGAGCCTTTGGCCTTCGGATCGTCGCTGTCGGTCCGCCCACCCATCACCAGAATATCCCACTTAAAGCGCGTGGCGGCAGGATCGGTTCCCTCTTCGTGCCAGTGCATAATATGACCAAACACGTTGTTGGCGCGCGGGTTGGCGGCATCCACCGGCGCCTTGCCCTCTTTCCCGCGATCGCTGTTGTTGGTGAGCGTACAGTAGACGCTGCCGCTGGCGTGCGGATCGACGGCTATCCACTCGGGACGATCCATTTTGGTTGCCCCCACCGCGTCGGCCGCCAGGCGGGTTTTAATCAGCAGATCGCCCTGGCTTTCAAACCCTTTGCTTTTATCCAGACCGTTTTGCCCGAAGATCAGCGGCAGCCAGTCGCCGCTCCCGTCCTCGTTGAACCTGGCGACGTACAGCGTGCCGGACGTCAGCAGCTGCATATTGGCTTCACGGTTCGCGGGATCGTATTTTTTATCCGAGACAAACTTATAGATGTACTCGAACTTCTGATCGTCACCCATATAGACCACCACGCGGCTGTCGGCGGCGAGCGTGACGGCCGCCCCTTCATGCTTGAAGCGGCCCAGCGCGGTGTGCTTGCGCGGGGTGGAGGTTGGGTTGTAGGGATCGATCTCCACGACCCAGCCGAAACGGTTCGGTTCGTTAGGGGTTTTATCGACGCTGAATCGCTCATCCACCTCGTTCCAGCGGTAGGATTCATCGCTGTCGCTGATGCCGTAGCGTTTTTCCAGCGGGTTACGATCGGCTTTTTTAACAAAAATATCCGACCAGTTCTCCTCGCAGGTGAGATAGGTGCCCCACGGCGTATGGCCGTTGGCGCAGTTTTGCATGGTGCCCAGCACGCGTTCCCCCTGCGGGTCGGCGGCGGTTTTCATTAAGTCCTGATGCCGGGCCGGGCCGGTAAGCTGCATCGGCGTATTGACGGTGATGCGGCGGGCATATGAAGAGGGGCGTACCACCTGCCAGTCGCTGCCCGTTTTTTTCACTTCCACTACCGAGACGCCCATCGCGTTCTGCCCCTTGCGGGCTTTGTCGAGGCTCCAGTTCGCCGTACCATCGGTAAACAGCATCCCGTTGTCGATGTATTCATGGTTCATTGCCAGCAGGCCATGATCCGGGTTTTGCTCCCCCTGCGGCAAACTAAACCACGCCATGCCGTCGTGGTGCATGCCCGCCTGTACGGCCTGTTCGTCCGTGGTGTTGCTGGCGTCCGGTTTAAAGGCCGGCATGTTGTTCTTGATCCCCGTCGGGTCACCCCAGCGATAGAACGGGCGGGCAATATAGCCTTCCGGCACCCTGACCGTATCTTCCGTGGAGACGTCGATACTGGTAAAGCCCAGGGAAACCGCTTTTGCCAGCGCGGAAGGCTTCGATACCGCGGCAACGGCATTTTCGGGTTTGATCAAAAAGGGGAATGAAACGGCAGCGCCCGCGACGGCACCCATCTGGAGGAAACGGCGGCGGGAGAGGAACACCTCTGCCACCTCGGAGAATACCGGGTTAGCGCTGCGATTAGCGATATCGTCGCGATGTTCTTTTTTAAAAACGGATTTGAGGGGTCTGCCCATAGCGGCTTCCTGTCATTGGCCAAGAGGTAAGGATGTGGCGACCAGTGTAAGAAGCTTTTATTACAATTTTATAACACTGTGACGGAAGGATGGGGGCATCCGTGCCCCGGATAACGAGGTGGAACGCTTAGAATTCGTAGCCAACCGAGACCTTAAAGGTCCGCGGTTCGCCCTGAGTGATGTAGGTACCGGAGTCGTCCACGCTGGCCCAGTAGTTTTCGTTGGTCACGTTGTCGATACCCGCGCGCACGGTCATCTGGTTTGCGTTGTGGTTCACCGCGAAGCGATAGCGCATGCCCAGATCCAGCGTGGTGTAACTGTCGAGCTTTTTGGTGTTCGCGAGGTCGGCATACTGCGTGCCGGAGTGGTTCACCCGCGCGGTCGCCGTCAGGCCGTCAACCGGCTTGATGTCGTACTCCGCGCCCAGCACGGCGTAGAAGTTCGGAATACCGATCGCATCGTTGCCCTGATTTACGCCATTTTTGGTTTTGGTCAGCTCCGCCTGCAGCCAGGTGGCGCTGGCGTTCAGGCGCATCCCGAGCATCGGCTCGCCGAAGACGTTCAGCTCCACGCCACGGTTACACTGCTCCGCGTCCAGGCCGTAGTGATTGTTAGCATCGAGGATCGCCGACGGCATTTTGATCTCAAACAGCGCCAGCGAGCCGCCCACGCGCCCGAAGTCCGCCTTCACCCCCACTTCGTTCTGCTTAGAGTGAACGATGCCGGTGCTCTGGCCGTAGTTGGTGGCGGTGTTAGGTGCGGTTTTGCCCGGCTGCAGCGCTTCGGTGTGGTTGGCGTAGAGGGAAATTTCCTCCCACGGTTTGTAGACCACGCCGTAGGTTGGCATCCAGCGACTGCCGTCGAAACCGTCCGCGTCGTTCTCTGCGCCGGTGATTTTGTTATACCCGCGAACGACCACTTTCTGATGGCGCGCGCCTGCGGTGAACAGCAGCTTGTCGTCAAGCACGCCCAGGGTATCGCTCAGCAGCCAGCCCTGGGTGCGGGTGCGCCCGCTGGTCAGCGGATCGCTGTATTTGCCGCCGGAGCCGTTGAAGTTAGTGCTGTCCGGCATATCGACGCCGGTGTTGTGATAGATGTTGGTGGTCGGGTTATCCTTCGCCGCCGACATTTTCCACGCGATTTTTTCGTTTTTAGTCATCGCGGAATACCCGACGTTCACCTTGTGCGAGACGAAACCGGTAGTGAAGTTACCGCGAATGCCCGCCATGCCGCTGACGGAATCGCTGATGCGGTTGGTATCCAGACGGCTGACCGTCGCCTTGCCGCTCTTGTCCACCAGCTTCGGCGCGCTGTAGATCCCTTCTTCATGCGCGTGCTGCGCGCCCAGGCCGGTATAGGCCGTCCAGTTATCGGTAATGTCGTACTCGCTGCGCCACATCCCGAACTCGTTTTCGATATCGCTGTAGGCCCACTTCTGCGAGAAGTTCCGATCGTTTTTCGGCGGTTCAGGCACGAAATCCACCGCCGAGATGTTGACGCTGGTCGGGCTGCCGTGGAAGGTTTTTTTCTGATAGCCCAGGTCCAGCGAGGAGCGGAAGCGGTCGCCTTTGTAGTCCAGGCCGGTGGAGAGCAGCGTGGTGCGGCGGCGATCGTTCGGTACGCCGGTTTCCCCTTCACGATGGACGAGGTTGACACGTGCGCCGAACTGGTCGTTATCGCCAAAGCGACGGCCCGCATCCAGCGTGGTGCCAATCTGGGAGTCCGAGGTGTAGTCCACGCCCACTTTCGCCTGCGGGGTGTCGCCCGCGTGTTTTGGCTCAAGGTTGATCATCCCGCCCACGCCGGAGCTTGCCGCGCCGTTCATCAGGGAGTTTGCCCCTTTGAAGATCTCGATGCGGTCGACCATCTGGGCATCCACCACCTGACGCGGCAGCACGCCGGACAGGCCGCCAAAGGTCATGTCGTCGCCGTCAAACTTCAGGCCGCGAATGCGGAAGGTTTCAGCGCTGTTGCCGTACCCCTGAACGAACTGCACGCCCGCGTCGTTGGCGACCACGTCAGCAATGGTTTTCGCCTGCTGATCTTCCACCAGCTTCGAGGTGTAGCTGATGATGTTGAACGGCACGTCCATGGCGTTCTGCTGTCCGAGCATCCCCATGCGTCCGCCGTTCGCCACCTGCCCGTCAAGGAAGGCTGGCACCAGCTGGTCGCCACCGGGTTTGAAGTCGCCGGCAGGTGCAGACTGCACAACTATGGTGTCTTCTTTTTTATCCTCCGCCGCCCAGGCGGAATGTGTAACCGCGCCAATGGCGAGCGCCAGCAGCGTTTTGTGCATTTTGGTGTTGTTCATCGTTAACTCGTTTGAAAGTGCGCGCAAAAATGACCCGTTGGCGGGCCTTAGAATGTATTAGTTGCAATGCAAATGAGAACTATACTCATTATCTATACTTTGGCAAGCGCAAATATGCGCAAGATCCAGCTCAAAAAAGTGCGTGATAAAGGGGAACCCTCATCCTTTAGCACAGTAAAACGCGGGAGTATTTCCGAAGATGAAGAGGTAGGAAGCAGCGTTCACCGGAACGAGCTGTATACTAATGCCATGGTCGCGTTGGCGGAAAAAATCGGGAATAGAGTGACGAAAAGGTTCGTCTTTTTTCGGGCGCTCGTTTGTATCACTGGAAATCATAATAATTCGCCCTTCTTCGCGCCAGTAACGGAAGGCAATTTTATTGCTGATGGCAACCGTTTCCTGACCCGCCTGACTGTATTCTCCGGTGGAATCGTAACTGCCAACACCATTATTAAATGTAAACGTCATGAGGGCATCTACCCGCGAATTTTCATCAACAATAATGAGATGACTCTCACAGGTAAAATGATTCCGCTGATAATGCGTATACCAGGCATAAAAAAGTGGCGCGATAATCATCAACAGGATGAACAACCAGCGCACACTCCGGCTAGTCATTTTCATGATATTGCTCCCTGTACAAAATGGAATCACATTGTGCACCAGCAACCTCAGGCAATTTATCGCACACAATCACCGACGTTCCATTTTGATAACGGTTGAGCGTGATATAGGCCACCCCACCGGCGTTGCACTGAATGGGATAACGTTTGGTCAGGCCAATATATATCCGCTGACTTTTTATTTTGTCATACCAGGAGGAATAAACGTCGCACCCTGCAATATTGCCTATCGGTTGATAGGTTTCAAATCCGGCGCGTTTTTCATGCAACTGTTGATAGAGAACCATACACGAAAGGATAAATAACACCGTAGCGACGCCATACGCTATTTTCCCTGAGAGAAAGCGGAAACGGTTATCTGCTACGCGCGGTGTCGGCACGGAAGCTTCAGTTTGCAGGTCGGCTGGCGAAGCCGCGTCCGTCGCGATAAAGGTGTCGAGTGTACCCGTCTGAATTTGAGCAACCGACTTAAACCCCGCTTTGGGTACGGTTTGCACAACATTATCTGCCAGACCCGCCATCTTAAGGGCCTTACGGATAGAGGCGATAGTCTGGTAGAGGGCGTTGGTCGAGACAACTGCCCCCTGTTTTTCCCATACCGCTGAGAAAAGATAACGTTGCGTAAGCACCTCACCGTTGTGTTCAAGCAGCTGTAGCAGGCACTCGCTAACCGGAGCATGCAGGAGCACAGCGCGCTCAGGGTAGCCCGAAAGTGAGCACAGTCGACGCAGCTCAGGCTCAAAAAGCACGGTGCCGTTTATCAGAAAGACGGGCTTCATGACGCACCGGCCGTTAACGCGCAGGGATTTTGTACATTCATCATTATTATACTTTCACATCCGTATCCGTTTTCTGATTCAGGATTTAGTTATTTATTATCAACGAATTATTGGTTTTCACTCCCCATTCCCTCTCACCTTCCGCCCAGCTTAAGGATCAACTTAATCAGTATAAATCATTTATCTTCACTCCTCTTTGCTGCAGAGGAATCGTAACCTATGCGGTATCGAAAGGGCACTATCAGGCTTCTCATTACCTGGTAGTGTCCACAGAAAGAAATGCTGAATCTTTTTCAAAATTTGCATTTTTATGTTGAGCGGTCGATTGCACATCGATTCTCAGAACAAACAAAAGAAAAATGAAAAGCATCTGGCGTTTTATTCCAAAAATACAACTTATATCGACAAAAACTCCATACCAGGGTGAGGTACAACCGGTTTCTCATAGCGCACAGGGATGTGTATTGGAAAGCATTTATTGCAGCCATATAATCCACCCTATAAACGGTATGGATTATCTCAGCGCTTATATGTAGTGATGCAAGTTCGTCTTCATTTAATATGGGTATTAGATATGGGTTATCGTCTATATGGGTTTATGATCGGTGATGACATTCATTTTGATATTTCTAACCGCAGACTCTACCGCCTTACTGGCATCCAGAGTGATAAAAGCATCGCATTTGCCTCCATTTATTTTAATGAAACGATGCTCAGGCTTTTCCTTTATTTGTTGATGAATGGCAGAACCCAGCCCATCCCTAAAGAAGAGCTCTTTGAAGAAATTTGGGAAGCGCATAATCTGAGCCCCTCCACACAACGACTGTGGCAGGTTCTGCGCAATCTCAACAACAAACTGAGTATGCTAGGGTTACCAGAAAATTTTATTCGCAATATTAAAGGGTGTGGTTACATCATTAATTATTCGGATGTAATCCCCGTTTATTACAGAATGAGCGAACTCCCGGCTCATTCTGTTAAAAAAGAGGAGAAGACAGATAGCCTGAGTGAGTGATGTCAACTCAGGTTCTTGCCCTGAGCACTCACGTGTGAGGGGCTTTTTTTTATCATCTCTCTGCCTCAGCATTTTTTTCGTTAATGATTTATTAGCACTGTTGTTTGGTTTATACCAACACTGGAATTTTATATATGAGCATAATCAACCATTTTGCCAACTTGAAAGTTCGTAAGAAGTTATTCTTTGGTTTTTCTCTCGTGCTGCTCGTGACGATTGTTATTCTGATTTCAGGTTTGCTGGGTCTCAGCAACATTCAGGATAAAGTCGAAAAGAACGGCCATACCACCGACCTGTTTAACGCCCTGACGCAGGTTCGCTTAGGGCGGACGAATTTTCAGTACACGCTCGACCAGAAGTACCTTGATCAGACCAACGCCGCCACCCAGCGCATGCAGAGCATTGTCGCCAGTATGGAAAAACTGTCCTGGTCCCCGGAAGGAAAAAAAACGCTGGACGATACGGCAAATGCGGTGAACAGCTACGTCGCCACCCTGCTGCCTTTCACAAAATCCCTTTCTGAGAAGAAAATCAGCGAACAGAAACTGAGCACTCAGGGACTGTGCGATAACTCCGGCCTGGCTTCCACGCTCAGCCGAAATGGCTCGCTGGACGCTTCGCACGCCCTTGTAGCCGCTCAGATTGCGTTTGTCATGAGCGACATTGATTCTCAGGTTACCCTCTATAAACAGCATCCTACGGATGCGTTAATGAAAGGGATCCGCGCGCGTCTGGACATCGCAAAATCGGACACCGAACAACTGCTTTCGGTTGCTACCGAGGAACAAAAGGTCTGGCTGCAGTCAGGCCTGGAAGACATGCAAAACGTCGCGGCAGAGTTAATAAATTACCAAAACGTCTGGAATCAACAGTCGACGCTCTCCGATACCTTAACCGGTAAAGCGATAACGCTGACGCAGGCCATCCAGACATTATTTAGCCTGCAGCAGAAAAAAGTGTCTGATACGGTTGATAGCGTTCAGATACAGATGGGCATCGTTGCTGCCATCGGTCTTGCGCTTGGCGTCCTCTTAGCGATGGGCATCACCCTGTCCATCACCCGTCCGCTTAATGAGACCCTGCGTGTTGCAGAGCAAATCGCCCAGGGCGACCTCACCAGCACACTGACCAGCACACGTCGTGATGAGCCGGGTCTGCTGATGCAGGCCGTTGCGACCATGAATGCAAACCTGAAAAACATCATTAATGACGTACGCAATGGGGTGGATAGCGTCGCCCGTTCGTCTTCAGAAATTGCCGCAGGCAATATGGATCTGTCGTCGCGCACCGAACAGCAGTCAGCCGCCGTCGTCGAAACCGCCGCCAGCATGGAAGAGTTGACTTCTACCGTCGCGCTCAACGCCGAGAATGCTAATCATGCGCGCCAGCTGGCTGATGAAGCCGCGCAAAATGCGACGGAAGGGAGTCAGATCTCACTGAAGGTGATCGATACGATGAAAAACGTGCGCAGCAGTTCGCACCGCATTTCAGAGATCACCACCGTGATTAACAGTATCGCCTTCCAGACCAATATTCTGGCGCTAAATGCCGCCGTTGAGGCCGCCAGAGCGGGCGACCAGGGTAAAGGCTTTGCCGTGGTTGCCGCAGAAGTGAGAACCCTTGCTCAGCGCAGCGCGCAGTCAGCAAAAGAGATTGAAAACCTGATTAACGAATCGGTCGTGCAGGTGGATACCGGCTTTAGTCTGGTTGAAAGCGCAGGGGATGCGATGACGAAAATAGAGACATCCGTGGCGCAGGTGCGTGACATTATGAACGAAATTGCCGCCGCCACTGATGAGCAAAGCCGCGGAATTTCGCAGATTGCCCAGGCGATGGCAGAAATGGACACCACCACTCAGCAAAATGCCGCCCTGGTGGAGGAGTCTTCCGCTGCGGCAAGTTCGCTGGAGGATCAGGCCGTGCAGCTTGAAAAAGTGGTGTCGATTTTCCGTGTGTCAAACGGGCACAACCCCCGCCAACGAGAAAGCCAGCTAACCGCCAGCGTGACCCCTATTAAACGATCTTCTTCCCATGACCAGGATGACTGGGTCAAATTCTGATAACCACCGCGCGGCTGTCCGGAGAGGGCGCCGCGCGCTTAAGGCTCACGATGATAACCACGACAAAATTAACCTCAGGATGGTTCACCCGCTTCAATGCACTGTTGGCCCGCCTGCTTACCCTCTCCCCGGAAAGCACCCTGAGCGCGGCCATCGAGAAGCGTGAGATTGTGCCGGTTTATCAGCCCTTCTTTAACAGCCAGACGGGCACTATCGCGGGTATCGAGGTACTCGCTCGCTGGAATCATCCTCTGTACGGTCCCGTGTCTCCAGATACATTTATCCCGCTGGCAGAGAAACACCGGCTTATCGCCCCGCTAACGCATCATCTGATTCAGCAGGTCATTGCCGATCTTCAGCATCGAATTCACCTTTTCCCTGACCGGCTTTATATCAACCTTAATCTGAGCGCCCGTAACTGCCTCGATCCGCGCTTCGAGACGGATACGCTTGAGCTTTTGCAAAAACTCGCGTCGAGCCAGGTCCAGCTGGTTATCGAAATTACGGAACGCGATCCGCTGCATTTCACTCCTCAGTTAAGCGAATGGTTTGCAACGCTCCGACAAGCCAATATCTCCCTGGCTCTGGATGACTTTGGGACCGGCTGTTCCAACATCTCTTACATTCACGCGCTAGACCCCGAATTCATCAAGATAGACAAACTGTTTGTCAGCCAGATTAGTGAAAATGGCGATACCAGACTGGTGGACAGTCTTATCGAATTGGCGAAAAAAATGCACCTGAGGATTATTGCCGAGGGCGTAGAAACAAAGGCTCAGGCTGACTATCTGCGCTTAAAGGACAGCGATTTTTTGCAGGGTTACTATTTCGGTAAGCCTATGAAGATCGATGAACTCGTCGGGAAAGTTAATGCTTGCTGAAGGACAGCCACTCTGCGTTGGGAGCGGCTGCAATGACATTATTTCTAGTTCTCGGTGTCGTGAATATTATTGTGAATCACGAGGGAATAGGATCCTCATCCTGTCATTACCCTCATTATCGCTTAGATAATTTTAACAGGCAGCGTCTCCAGCGTACGGAGAATCAGGCTTCGATTCGACCATTTCGCGTCTCCCACAAGAGAGATCGTCCCGCGTTCGCTTAAGGCCATCGCCAGCGTTTCAGCCTGACACTGCGCCAGCAGTTGCCCAATACACTGGTGTACACCGGCGCCAAATCCCAGCTGTCGCTGCGCGTTCTTGCGGCCGGGAATAAAGCGCCACGCCTCTTCAAAGACGCTTTCATCCCGATTCGCAGAGCCGAGGCATAATAAGATGTTATCCCCGGCTTTAAGTTCGCGCCCCAGAAACTGCACGGGAGCCGCAACCCTTCGTCTGCCCATCTGCAGCGGAGACTCAAAGCGCATGGTTTCACTGACGATCTCTTTCATCCGGAGAGTGTTATTTCTGACGCGTTCCTGTAGTTCAGGCTGCTGTGCCAGCATATACACCAGGTTTCCGGTTAACGCTTCGCTGGTTTCACTGCCGCCGATAAGCATCGTGACGCAATCGGTGCTAAACCGTGCGGCAAGCGCATCCCGATCGCCGCCATAACCTTTCAGAAGGCTGCGATAAAAAAGCGAGTCGTAACCCTGTCCGTGCGCCTGCGCAAGTTGTCGAAAACTGTCATCCAGACGGGAAAGCGCCACGACCAGCCGCTCAAGCCCCTCTCGATCGATGGCGCTGGGATCTAATAAGAGCCGAATGGCATTTTTCTCTTGTTCTACCACCTCCTGCTGCGCTTTCGGCAGGTTGAGCCAGGCGGTAAACAGTTTTCCCCAGAGCGGCGCAGCAAGCTGGCGTATGCCGTCAAATGTGCCGGTGGTTGTTAAATCTGCCACCACTGAATGCGACTCCTCAGAAACAAGCCGGGTTAGCGCCGCCCAGGATTCGCCGGTAAACAGAGCCTGCAGCGCCTGACGGTGCGCGCGATGCACATTTCCATCTTCAAACAGCACAATGCCGTAGAGAAGATCCCGTAAAGGGGGCGAGAGATTGAAGCACTGTTTTTCCATTTCGGTATGAACATCTTCAGGTATGCCCGAAGAGACGAACGCTCGCTCTTTCAGCGCCTGATAAACATCCTGATAGCGGGTAAGCACCCACGTTTTACCGATTCGCGCCACCGGCTGGTGGTGTCGCATATGCTGATAGACGTTATGAAGATTTTCCTGAAAGACAGGTGAGGCGGGATTAAACCGAAGTGCTTTGTCGACATATGCCACAGGTGGACCCTCATCACAGGATTAATCACCTTTTAGTAAAGCAGGGATATGTTTCAGTTCAAATAGTGCAATGACGGATGACTATACTGAACGAATCATGTTCGGGGTTACGTGGCTCATAAAATCGGCCTGAACCGTCGATGCATTCATAAAAGATATATGTTTTGATTTATTGTTTGTCATTTCATGTAGGCTGGATGGTCTTTAGAGGAGGGGGTCAGATTCAAGTTCTGATGCTTCTGGCCAGAACTGATGTATTGCTTTCTGTAGCGCCAGCGCTTTGTAAGCAATTTTTCTGCTGTACAAGCCAGTCTTCATGTTGCTCAGCGGTCATGTCAGGGTTAAATAAATACGGCAGCTGTTTACTATTGTGCATTGCAGATCTCCAACTATAACAAAACCCTGCTATTACTAGCAGGGTTTCGATTATTAAGCAGTAGGTCTAAGTGGCCACTTTTAGCAGACTACAACACCTTTTGCGCAACGCGCTGATATTTTTTATTATCTACAAATCAAGTAAATGGAGTATTGGTATAAGTAACGGATTACATGTAGTTATGTCGCCGGAGTAAATGGCTGCCGTGTTGTCTGATAAAACAGTAACTGAAGCAGAGACGGTGCAGAATCGGCTATTGGGTGGACTCGGTGTAGCAATGAGTATCGTACATGTCGCCCGTCACCCTCCCGTCTTTGTGGCTGACGTCTGCAGTCACGCCCCGACGTGGTACTCGTTTACCGCCTGGACATCACGCGCCGAAACATGCTTGCCATCCACCTTTGGGTGGCCTAGGGGCATCGGGTTACGCTCGAGCGTGTTGTAGGCTTTTTCGATTTCAGCTGCCGGGTATAATTTCCGGTTCATCAAGATATCATCTACGACAGGCGTGATTCCGCGAACCACGATATGTGGCTTGCCGTTGACGCTTTCGGTGGTGATGTTTGAAGCGGAGTTGACGACGGTCAGCACGTTAACGCGGTTGCGTTTCATGCTGGGTCCTCATTGGTGGATTTCAGGAAATAAAAAACCCGCCGGAGCGGGTCAGGTCGTTAACTGTAGATCCATGTATTATTCGTGTATGGCTTAATGAAGCGAGCAATGAATTCATCTTTCGGCATCTTGATGAATTCATCGATATCCCATACCAATTTCACACGTGATGGAACTTTGTAGGTGCCAGACATTATCACTTCATATGTCACAGGGGTAGTTTCACCAAGCACCTGATTAAGGAAGCTAAGATAATCTTGAATTTCTTTATCTTCACCTTCCACCAAATACGCCTGCTCGATGTGCACTGGCGTGCCGCTTGGTCTTTGAAAAATGGTATATCCAATACCTACGGGGTAATGTAAAAAGTTTAGACTCATAGTATCTCTCCTCGAAAATATTAAAATACTATTAATCTGATGTTTTCCAAGCTATTCTTTCCTTTGCCAGCTTTTCTGCCACTCCTTCATTGAAGATGCTGCCGTCGTCGTTGAGCAGCACCGGAATCTAACTTTAGTAACAGTTGTACCAGTTACCTTTCTCAGCGTAGAAGTCACGCACCTCTTCGGTGGTATAGATCTTGCCTTGACGGCTGGCGTGCCAACTGCGCGTTGTTGGCTTGAGCGCTGACAGCCACAGCAGGCCGGTATTCAGCCCCAGCCTGTCGGCAGCCCAGTCCGTTTCGTTCCATTGCGCCTGCCGCAGCGCTCCAACCCGCTCAGTCTGAGCGATGGTCTTCGACATCGACACATCGAGGCGCTTGCTGATGACACTGGCCGTTTCCCTCGCGTTCTACATGTACTGAGCTTAGGCGGTGCGCCGGTGAGAAAACAGGGATACGCGATGCGATTCGTTATGCTTAAACGGCCACAGCCATCCATCAGGAAGACCATGGTCAATCGGTATAGCGTGGGTGTTTTCAGGATAATGTGCAGCGTATGGCTGGCTATTGTCGATAATCACCGGCAGATTCAGGTGATGCCATTTCTCACCACTCCCGCCCCGCAGAAGATAGCCGCTCAGGTCGTGGTAATGGATCCGCTGCATAATGACAATCATCGGCGTCGTCTCGATCGCCAGTCGTGATTTGATTGTCTCGTTGAAACGGTTGTTGACGCGGTCTCGGACGTTCTCAGAGTAAGCGTCATCCGGCTTAACCGGGTCATCGATAATCAGCATACCCTTCCAGCCCGGTTCCATGTGACCCGCGCGGGACCCGGTAACCTGTCCGGCAGCTGACGACGCATAAACGCCGCCACCGTGCTCAGTCCACCACATAGCCTTGCTGTCTCCATCATCACGCAGCGCCATCGGCCACATTGACTGATAAGCCTGCGACTTAATCATTCCGAGTGCGGTGGAGAAGTTCAGCAGCGCAAGGTTATGCGAGTACCACAGGTGCATTAAGCGGGCTCGGCAGTTAAGCGCAAGCCCCATCTTGTCGATGGTTGCCAGTTCCGTTTTCGTGTAGCCAGGCGGAACGTTGATAATCTGGCGCTAAATCTCACCATCAATGACGCGAACCAGTGTTTACTGAATAACCTTGTGGTGCGGCGCGACAATCATCATGCCGCCGGTGCGCTGCTTGAAGAAGTAACGAGCGTAGTAAAGCCCGTCCTCTTCACATTCAATCATTCGGGCGTAACCCTTTTGCTCAGCAGTCGTCATCCTCCAACATCTCCCGCCGGGAAGTCTTGTATTCTTATCTGGTCAGCATCGCCATTTCGATAGGTTAGCCGTTCTTGCCTGTATGTTCATGAGTGGCCTGCTCTTTGAAAGCCATCACATCTATGCGCTTCCCGAGCAGCTCGAGATTTTCGACTTTATCCGGCCACTTAATTTTCTTAAGCAGCCCAACCATCTCACGCTCCTCCCCACGGCTTTCAAACATCTCAGCCACATCGCAGCCGCTAAGATATCTCCGCCAGAATGAAGGCCAATCGCTTACTGGCTTCAGACTCATATCGTCTTTGAGGATGTCGAGCACATCCATATGCTCTATCTCAACGAGACGATTCAGGACGTATGTCGCATTTATGCCAACCAGATCATTGCGCTGCGCTTTGAGTTCGGCAATTCTGGGCAACGTCAGATTTTGACAGTTTTTCGGAGGCTGTGCAGTTAGCTGTCTTTGCGCTGTATCCCGCCCGAATAGCCGTTTAAGTGGCGTTTAAATCGATGAGGTACTCGCGACAGAACATTTCTTGTTTGTCGTTGAGTGCTATGGGAAATCTCATTTCATGGAGTTTTTATGAGCAGCAAAGCTAAATATGCCGCTGGAGATATAGTTACTCTTAAATCCGGTGGTCCTGATATGACTATCAAAGATGTTATTTTGCCATCTCAATATGGAGAGAAATTACTTTCTTACAGATGCCAATGGTTCGCAGGGAAGAAACTTGATAGCGGCGTTTTTCCTGAAGTTTCGTTAATGGTCCCATCCCCAAAGCCGTAAACCCAAACACACCAAGGCTATCTGTCTCGGACGTGTCATCTTGGATGATGTTTAACCTTCAGTCATCCAAGTGTCTTTACCAACAAGATGTTGTCGACTATCTCGTTAAACATAACAACGAGCAGCATATCAAGGAAAATGCTGACGGTAACCAAGCGCTATCAACCAAAGTGATTAATAAGTTTCGAGTTGATAGCGGGGAAAATGTCGTTTGGGTTAAACCTGAAAAATACTGGCGTTACCGCGTCCCTGAGGATGAAGAAGGCCGAGAGGCCCGCGGTTAATACACAGGGCGTTCATTCGCCCTTTTCTTCAACGCTCCCTACCAGCGGCGTGAATTGCACGCGCTTCACATCGGCCGGAGCGAAATATATCCACTCCCCTGTCTCGGTCGCCAGCGGCACAAAGCAGTTAACCAGCTCAGGCTGACGTCGCGACATCTTGCCCGTGAAGGTTTCGCCTGTCCGGGAGGTTAGCGTGATTTGGTAAATGTCCAGCATTTATTCTTCCAGGCATAACGATGGCTCGCGAATCATGAGCAGGCGGTTTATATTCATGCTTTCCCCTGGAGATGAACATGAAAACACTTTTCCCCTTAACTTTTGCGGTCATGCTTGTTGGCTGCTCTACTTCCCAAGAAATCAAACGCTCTGATGGCTCAAGCGAGTACGACATCCAATGTGGCGCCTCGACCGGTTGGGATGTTTGCTATGCAAAAGCAAATGAAGTTTGCCCTAACGGATATCAAGATCTGTCAAAAGATGGCGGGTTTAATCGCAAGGATTTGCGCATCCTCTGCAAGAAGTGAGCAGAATTGCCATTATGATGGGTCTGTTCATGGTGATGGCAATAAAAAACCGCCCGTAGGCGGCATGAACAATCTCAAGTGTTATACAAATCAATGCATATTTTTTTTAACGCTTCCTTAGTCATCTGCCTGCTCATATATGCATTATGGGAGTTAACTCCAAATGTTGCCCATTTAAGGTTATATCTTTCATGAAACTCTTTTTCCAACACTGGGTTTTGTGACAAATGAACCTGAAGAACTTTCCAGCACTTAATACATTCATATTGAAGAAAAGCAATTCTCTCTACGTGCTTCGCATCACCAGGATTACGCCAATCTATTAAATCTGGCAAAGAAGACAAGCCGGAAGCGTAATTTACCAGAGAAGCAATCCACTCAGCCTTCGCAACACTTATGTGTTGATCCTTCCATGAACTCAACCCTTTTCTTGCAACTAATACTGCCCATAATGTTGCCATAGCTGCCACCAAGCCAATTACTGCAGAAACTCCATATATCCATACAGCATATCGCGCCCATCTTGCAGAATACTGTGCTACATAGAGAGACTGAACTGCTAACTCGTGTTCTGACATATGCCCTCCGAATAAAGATGGCATTTTACCTCATACACTGTGTAGTTATGTACTCCTGCAGATAGACAACCTGTTTCGTCACTGTGAAGATTCCACTCTCTGAGGATGAAATAATCCCGAGCAGAGGAGTCAGTAAGTCTGGGGCCGGTAGCATCGTCAGGCCGCCGATACTGGTCGCTTCGCCGCGGCGAATGTCAGCGCCGATGTGGTCATCGCAAACAGCCCATACACCGACCACATCCTGATAGGCATAATAACGCCGACCTTCCAGCCGATCCGCATTGCCCAGCATTATTTCAGCAACAGTGATTGCTCCAGATCCGCCGTCAATGGCACCCACCAACTTAAACCTCAACGTTGGGTTCATCTCGGCTCCTGCTGCGGCGGTTGTCTTCACGGATTTTGAAATAGAGATTCGTCAGTACGGCAATGATGATATTCGTTCACACGAAGCCATCAACGCGCCCCGACAAAACCGTCACTCCGGCTGTCCGTAAAATGCGAGTGGATGACAATGCCGCCTGGCGTACAGGACTGGAAAAAGCAGGTATCGAGAACTTCCGTTTTCATGACCTCCGCCATACCAGGGCGAGCTGGTAAATTCAGTCCGGCATACCGCTGTCCGTTCTGCAAGAAATGGCGGCTAGGAGTCGTTCGAAATGATCCGTCGTTATGCTCACCTAGCCCCGAACCATTTAAACGAACATGCACGAAAGATAGATGCCATTTTTGGAAACCATAACACAAATACGACACAAGGAGAAAATCAGGCTGGTTTGAAAGTGGCGTAAACGCCTGTTTTTAAATGGCACGCCCTGTAGGATTCGAACCTACGACCTACGGCTTAGAAGGCCGTTGCTCTATCCAACTGAGCTAAGGGCGCACTGAGAAGAGTGTACTTCGCGGTGGTGAAACGCGAAGAATTATACGGTCAATGGCAGGTGAGTCAATGCCTTTTCCGTTTTCCGGGGCAATTACCCCTAGCCGATTGTAAATACGGCTATTTTCTCAACATTTCTCCCTGTTTCACCGTAAAATTCAGCACTGCGAAAAGGCTTAGTTGCATTTAAGTAACGCCTGCTGTTTTCCGGAACGTCAGCTCGTCACACTAGAGCGAGGTATCCCGGCCGCCTGGAGGCTGACAGACAACAGGATAATGGAGTGACAGCGCACAACCCGTTCGATACGCCCCCCCGGTTACACGACATTTCTCAGGACATCGTCGGCATCAAACTGGAGCCTGTCGTCGCCCTCACCTCTCAACGACGGGTTGGCGTGGAGGTACTAAGCGTCCTGTCAGACACATGCTACAGCGAGGATTTTTTCCGCCATCAGCCAGCAGGCTGGTCAATGACGCTGCTTGAAGCGCAGCTTGCCGCACTAAAAAATACGCCGCACGGTCATAACCTTTTTATTAATTTGCCGATAACCGTTCTGACAGAGCCAGCGTCTTTTCAGCGGCTTATAAAACTGAAAAACACGCCGCTGAATATTGAGATTGTTGATTCCCCTGTTTTTCTGACGTTCTCTGCCGCACAGAAGCAGAGCGCCATTCAGAACATGCGGACACTCCGGCAGCAGGGGCACAGTATATGGCTGGATGATATTGACGAAATTATCATTCAGCCGTTTTTATTTTGTCGGTTACCGTTGAGCGGCATCAAAATTGATAAGGACGCATTCTGGCGTTTACGCGCCACGCCTGCGCTGAGGCAACTGGTTTCACGTTGCTTTCAGCTGGCCGGGAGCGTGCTTATCGAAGGTATTGAGACTGAACGCGATCGCACCTGGGCACTGCAGGCAGGCGCAGATTTCGGCCAGGGGTATTACTGGCCGTCCTGGACATGGCCGGAGGATTAAAACGCCATTTCCAGGAGGGAGACCATGCGAATGACAGTGCGCCGTTACCGGCGGCGGCGTACAGGAAGTGATGCACTGGGATTTACGCGCTCACCTTTTGCTCCCCCCTTTTTCGACCGGCTCGAATTTTTGAGCCAGTCCATCAGCCAGCCCCGAAAAACCGATGCTCCGTTTATTATCCTTGTTACGGAAGATCATTTTCTGCGCACCGGTTTTCTCAATGGGCAGTTTCCCCTGAGCAGCTGTTGTGACTACACCTCGCTGGATGATGCGCTAGGCGCCCAGTTCCAATGGCCTTCAGCCCGTCTGGTGGTGGATATTGAAAGCCGTTCCACCGGGCTTATCGATCAGCTGGATCGGTTAAGAAGGCATAGCCTGTATCCCCCCTTCCTGACGCCGTGGCTTCTGGTCCGGGCAGATAATTATGATACCCGCCTGTTCTGCAAGGCGGCAGGCCCTTTTCACGTGCTGGAACGTCAGATGAACGCGGCAGGACTTCAGCACAGCCTGATGGATTCTCGCCCCCCGCAGGGTTCCGACAAAGACTGGTTTTCCCGCAACGAATGGCCCATTCTGCAGGAGCTTGCCCGCGGAAATACGTTACGTCAGATTGCCCTTTTGCAGAATCGTCCCTATAGCCGCATTATCTACCGTCTCAGCTGCATCCTGCTGAAGCTGGGGCTGAGCCATCGCCAGGAATTGTTACACCTTCTTAATAACCTCTCAGACTGTACGTTTTAACTTGCGCACTAACCTCTTATTTCCTAAAGCGCTTTAGGAATTTACTTACCTTCAATGTTAATTAATGGTTAAATTTTAACAATATATTCGATTTTATAACTATTCCTAATTTATGGTCCGGAACCATGTGAAATGTCACAGATTGAATCAACGGCAGCACTTTCCTCCATCCGTTAAGTGAATGCAGAAGGCGTTAATAAGATGATAATGATGTAAAAACAAGCAGCTTCGCTTCACTCTCCTGGAGCGGAAAGCAAAGTGAATAGCATGTTCTCCTGTGCGATGATGGCGCGACGGTGATACGCCTTAAGTACTTTCAGATGAAGGTTTGACACTCTGCGGGATACTTTTTCGCCTCAATTTCCCTGGCTCGCCCTCCGAATTGAGGCTCTCTTTTGTTAACAATATCGCAACATAAAGAGACATCTGTTATTTTTTGTTATTACATAAAGATGAAAAGATGTGGTAAATAGGATAACAGGATATTTCCGCTAAATTTAAAAAAATAGCCATTCAGATCCAGAAGATAATACAAACCAATAAGCGGAGGTTAATTTACAGGGTTTTCGGAAAAAACTTACCCTGTATAATAAGAAGCGTACCAAATCTGAATAAGAAAAACCTTTTTGCCAACACCAGCCAAATGAGATGACCGCGCTGAGGCACCGTTCTTTTCATTACGTAAACAAGGATGCTTTCGCTCTTTCCAGGGAAATACTACGGTATAGGGATCTGCACTTTATATCCTTCCGGCATTTCGAGAGTTTTACAAAACTCTGCATAACGCTTTTAACAATCTGAGGCATTAAAAATGAAACCGGCATCCGTTATCATTATGGACGAACATCCTATCGTCAGAATGTCGATAGAGGTCCTGCTACAGAAAAATAAAAATATCATAGTCAAGCTTAAGTCTGGCGATAGCCATGAAGTTCTTGACTGCATTCGCAATCATCCTATCGATTTGGTGATCCTTGACATCGAACTCACGGGCACAGACGCATTTGCTTTACTTAAGAGAATCAGGAACTTAAACAAAGACATCAAGGTTCTGTTCCTCTCCTCTAAATCAGAGTTATTT
Source organism: Enterobacter sp. MG-EB028 (assembly GCF_056673305.1). NCBI lineage: Bacteria > Pseudomonadati > Pseudomonadota > Gammaproteobacteria > Enterobacterales > Enterobacteriaceae > Enterobacter > Enterobacter sp. MG-EB028. Next base: position 1,202,451 of record NZ_CP195079.1, on the reverse strand, counting down.
TACGCGGGTCGTGCGATTCGCGCCGGGGCCAACGGCTTCGTCAGTAAACGAAAAGATTTGGGTGAGATCTACAATGCCGTAGAGATGATTCTGATGGGCTATTCTTTTTTCCCGTCTGAAACGCTGAATTTTATAAACCATATGGGTTCAGGAAAAGGGGTGACTGTGGATATGCCATTATCGAATCGTGAGGTCACGGTATTGCGTTATCTGGCGAATGGATTATCCAATAAGGAGATTGCTGAGCAGCTATTGTTAAGCAATAAAACCATTAGCGCGCACAAATCCAATATTTATTCCAAGCTTGGCGTGCAAAGCATCGTGGAATTAATAGATTACGCCAAAGCGCACGAGCTACTATAACCTGAATTCACTCCCTGCAGTTTATCTGAGCTGCAGGGAGTGCGGTCAGTGCTAATTATAATTAATCATGAAGGTGGCATCCGCATCAGCCCGTCCGGGCTGAGGGTTATCGGCAGTGGCAATATAATTGGCATAAAATGACAGCGTCGCATTCCCCTGCGCATCAACCGTGACCGGCTGGCTGGCCTGCTGAAGCGCCAGGCGCGTCTTATCCGCATCCCTGATCTCAACGGCGACGTGGCTCGCTGTACTGGCATCATTCAGCGCCAGCAATCCGCTGTTGCTCCCGTCAGCTTTACCGGAGAACGTAATGGACGCCGCCCCGGGCGGGCAGCCGGTCAGCTTCAGCGTGAAGGGCATTGGCTGCGTGCGGCTCCCCGTGGTGTTGAGCTGCTTCGTGGGCCAGGTGCCCAGCGTGACCGTTTTGTCGCTATCGTTACCCTCTGCCACGCAGGTGAAATCGACAATATTGCCGTAGAGACGAATATTAATTTCGCCCAATGCGGTTTCCGCCTGAGCCTGGGTGCAAAGCGCAAAGAGCGCCACGGTGATAAAACGGATCCCGTTTCGCATGTCTGCTCCTTAGTCGTAATCCACGCGCAAATATCCGCGCGAGGTAAAGCGCCCTTCAGCTGGCTTGTTGCCCGTCACGCTCACCGGCCAAACCCGGATCCCCACCTGCGCCTGGGCGCTGTCGTCCAGGCGGAACGGGATTTTGCTCGTCAGGTTGTTAGGCGTGAGCGGCGCACCGCTCTCGTTGGCAATGATGAACCCCACATCCGGGTTATCCGACACCAGCACATTATCGGAGACCTTTTCAGCTTCGACGCGCATCGTCAGCATGGCGTTTGCCTCCACGTTGGTGCATTTAATCGCGATGGTTTTGCTTTGCGATGAGACGCCCTCCGGCTTGTTACCCACGCCAGCCTTGCTGAACAGGGAGGCGCCAATGTCGCCGAAATCAAACTCAACCACATTGCCGGCGTTGATGGCGCAGCTCTGCGGCACCTGAATGATTCCGCTGTAGCTGATGGTGTAGACCGGCGTGGTCAACGGATCGGAGGAGGTGGTGGTGACGTAAACCCGGAACATGGTGGCACGCGGGATCACCACCATATTGATAAAGCGACGGGTCACCTTAAGACGGAAAATAAGGCTGGAATCCTGCACGCCAAACGGTTTGTTTTTTGAAACGTTCGGATGGCTCCCCATCTGGATATAATTTTTGGGTGGATAAAACGCGCCAGCATAGCTGTCCGTGATTTTCATCGCCCCGTCCAGATAGTCGTTAAGCTTCAGATACTGATAGCCATCGCTGGTCCCGGTGACCGGATAATCCGTGACGTAGCTGCGCTTGGTCGTATTCCCGACGGTGCCCTTCGGGCAGACGGCATTGACCCCCACCCACTGCGATTTCTCGCTGAGGGTCACAACCTGCCCAACCTGGTTATTCGAGCTGTTGAATTTATCCGTCAGGTCGTAATGCACCTCCGTCGGCACGCCCTTTTCATTGACGCACACGGTGGCTAACGCGTTTGTCGCGGGCAGCAGTGCCAGAAGCGACAAGGCTAAGATATGGATTTTAATCACAGCGGATCCCCTTAAGTGTGATCGCCTGTTGCAGGCTCTTTTCAGGCAAGCTGTAAGGCGCACGGCACTGGGATTGCGCCCCGTTCCCCCACTGGATCAGCAGTTCGCCTTCCAGCGGCAGCCCACTCAGGTATATTTGCCCGTCATCACCCACCATGCTGGTCATGCCGCTCTGGACTTCACGCACCACGGCGCCGAACGGCACGGGCTGGTTGCCACGCGTTACCGTCAGCAAAGCGCGCACGCCAATGCGGGTATCAAAGCTGGCGCGGACCAGCGCGCCTTTGGTTGGCACCACGCTGCTCACGTTGTTTTCGATATCGGTACTGTTGCTCATGGTATTGGTGTCCAGCGCCACGCGGTTGTAGCGGTAGACGGTGGCATACGGCATGACCGCGTAGCCTCGCCAGTCGGTCTTCACGCCGGTCTGGTTTTCCACGCTGACGCCTGATGCCCCCGGCGCCTTAATCAGCACGTTGGTATCGCCCAGCGGCTGGCTGAAGGTCACGCCGTCGGCATGGCCAACCACCCCGCCGGAGAGCTGCCAGTTGAGATCGTGCTGATCGCGGGAATAGTTGTAGCCCACGCCCAGCGTGCCGTAGGTCGCCTGCCAGTTGGCGCTGGCGCTTCCGCTTGAGCCATTGGTGCTGGCGTGTCCCTGGGTCACGCTGTAGTTCAGGTTACGATCCTCCAGCAGCGTGCCGCTGACGCCGGTTTGCCAGCTCGTGTCGCCATCGCTGTTTCGGCTGGCGGATGCGGTGGCATAGGCGCGATCGATCGCGCTGTCCCGGCGATAGCCCTGACGGGTAAAGAGGCTAAACGGCACAGAGACATTGAACGACGCGATCCGGTCGGTACCGTCGATCCCGACGGATTTGTTCCACGACCATGACAGGGAGTAGTTGATCCCCTTCACGCCCCCCGCGTAGCCCAGCTGATACCAGAGGTTCGTTTCGTCCGTCCCCCAGTAGGTTTGCTCGCTCCCGGAGATATAGACCGAACCGTAGTCCCCCAGCGACTGGGAAATGTTGAGCTGGAAGCGGCCTTTTTTATTCCACGTCAGGTTGTGATAGCTCTGCACGTCCGGCACATCGTTATCGTCCTGGCTATCGGCATACTGGTAGCCCTCCATTGAGCGCCAGGCCACATCGTCCAGGGTGTAAAACCCTTTCGTGGAGTAGCGATAACCCAGCAGCTGGAAGTTAGTGCCAAATCCGTTCAGCGATTTTGCATAAAGAAAACGCAGGGACTGCCCTTCATGTTTGCTGTCGTCCGCGAGTTGGCTGCGGGCGTGGGTGATATCGACGGAGACGGCCCCCCAGTCACCGAGATTTTTCCCGGCACCGACGGCCAATGCGGTATAGCGTGACGCCAGCTGGGTGCCGCCATAGAGCGTAATGCCGTTGGCCAGGCCGGTAATCAAGGTGCCCTGGGCGAAGAATGGTGTATCCTGGTCGCTGTTACCGCTGCGGTAATCACCCGCCACGAGGTCATATTTCCAGCGACCTTCACGCTGCAGGAGCGGCACGGTGGAGTACGGCACGGTGTAGCGCTGCTGGCTGCCGTCTTTCTCTTCCACCGTAACGTCCAGGTCACCGCTGGAGGAGGTCGGGTTAAGATCGGTGATGGCGAACGCGCCGGGCTGGACGTAGCTCTGATAGATAACGTAGCCGTTCTGGCGAACCACTACTTTGGCAGGCGTACGGGCAATACCGCGCACGGTCGGCGCGTAGCCCTGCAGGCTGTCGGGATACATGCTGTCGGACGAGAAAAGCCGCCCGCCGCGAAAACCGACGCTGTCGAAAACGTCATTCCCGGTGTTGCTGTCACCCAGCACCAGTTCACTTTTCAGCGGGATAACGGTGCGCTGTGCCCAGGTGCCAATATTCTGCCACTCGCTGCGCCGCTTGCCGTTATTTTGCGTGTAGCGCCATGCGCCGTTGTTACGTAAACGCCAGGCACCATAGTTCAGCCCGCTCTGCAGGTTCAGGTAATAGCTGTCGTCTTCGCTTCCCCGGTTGCCCGTGAAGCTGTAGTTCACCAGCGCGGCGGGAATGCCTTCATCCCACTGTTCAGGCGGAATATAGCCGCGCGCGCTGTTCTGCATCGCCACCTGCGGGAGGCTGATGTTAAGGCGCTGCGAGGCAAAGTTAAATACCGTTTCGCTGCCGGGAATGGCCGTGGTCAACGGAACGCACGTTTCACCCTGCACGTTAGCCAGTTCGGGAAATGCGGCAACGTTGACGCCAAAGCGATCGAGCATCGCGCGCGTAATGCACGGCGACAAACCGCCCGCCATCGGCGGCATGTTCTCGGCCTGCTCAAAACGCACGTCCTGGGTGCCGATAAACTCATCGTTACGCCAGATATCCACGCGATAAATGCCGGGCGCCTGCTGGTGCCCCTGTTCAAAACGCGACAAATCCGCCACGCTGGCGGTGTCGTCGGACAAAAAGGCCGGGTTGAAGTAGCTTTCGCTCCAGCCGGCCTGCGGCCAGAGCGCGGCCATCAGCGCCAGTGCAACCGGGCAGTAACGTCCCTGGTGATTTTTCATCGCCCTGACTCTGCTCACAGGTTGACGCTGCGCGCTGGTGTAATGGCGCCGTAGTCATTCACGCTCTGCCAGGAGAGCGTACCGCCGGCCCCGGCGGGCAGCACCTGCTGAGCCGAGTTTTTCGGCGCCACCATCAGGTTTTCCAGCGTCTGGCCGCCCAGCTTCAGGTTGACCAGGGTGATGTAGTACGGAGAGGCGTTGCTGACTTTAAGATGGTTCCCCACGCGCTCAAAACGCAGCTGGGACAGCGCCTCATCCGGCTGCATCGCCAGGTTAGTCGGGCGCACAAACAGCTTGATGCGTGAGAGGATCGCCAGCTGCAGCACGTTATTGTTTTCTGTTTTCGCTTTATTCACTGACGGGATCGCCTTCACGTTCATGTAAAAGAGCGATTCGCGATCGGCAGGCAGCGCCGGACCGGCGTAAATAATACGCAGCGTGTTTTCGCTGTCCGGCTCGCTAACGAACAGCGGCGGCGTGACGGCAAAGGTTTTTTCCTTTTGACCGCTGGCATTTTCGATCCACGCGTTAATTAAATAGCGTTCTTGTTTATTGCTGTTGGTGATCGCCAGCGACGTTTGCTTCGCATCCGCCGGATAAATAACGCGCGTGGCCCCCAGCGCAATACCGCCGGAAGCATTCGCGCAAGCAGAAACCATCATTAAAATAAACGATAAAAGCAGTCCTGGTTTAATTAGCATATTCATCAAAACCGTACCTTTAATAATGTGTTCGCAGGTGTTATGGATAAATCAACGTAAACCAGACATCCGACTGTATATTGCCTGGCACGAGGTGTTCGGAAATAGCGCGATAGCGGGCGCTAAAATGAAATGCGAGCTCGCTGGTATTGACCGGCAGCCAGCTAATGGCCGTCGCATTCGGGATAATCTGACGCTGCTGCTCATCAAAAAGCGCCAGCCCCACGCCGCTGCTTACAGGCGTTTCACCTGGCCGCGATGTCGCCAGAAAAACCTGCGGATCTTCCGCGGGCGTCACGCCCTGAAACTGGATCCCCACGGTGCGCGAGACATCCACGCTGCAGTCCAGCAGCCGCACGGTGAAAGGCACATTAACCGTTGAAAAGCTGCCCACACCGGAAAATGAATTGGTTCGGTACTGCCCCATGTCGATGCGCATATTCTGGCTGTCGGGCGCCACGGCGCAGCCGCCGTTTACCAGCTCCCCCCGAAGATGCACCTTGCCCCCTTCGATCACCACGGTATGTGCCGATGCCGGGCAAGCCATCGCGAGGGTTAACAGCAGTAGTGTTCCAGTCCTTGTCATCCTTCGTTCCTGGCAGTAGCGTATGACGGGCCTCGTCCCTGAGGCCTGAACATCCCTGTGCGAGGGTATTATTCGTATTTCATTACGAAGGTGGCGTCAGCGTTCGCTTGGCCTGGCTCGGTGGTCGCAGCCGTTGATTTGTAGCGCGCGGTGAATTGCAGGGTGTTAGTCCCTTTAATCAGGTCTTTCGCGGCAGAGAAGGTCGCACCGTCCGGGGTCAGCACGCTGGATTTGCTGTCGAGGATTTCAATACCCACGCCTTTCGCGGTGTTGTCGTTGTTACCGGACGTCACGGCCAGCAGGGTTTTGTCAGTCGCGTCGATCTGGCCGGTGAAGGCAACGGCAGCGGTTTTAGCAACCAGCGGATCGCAGTCATTCAGTTCGATGTTGAACGGAATATTAGAGGTGGTGTCGCCCACTTTGGTGAATTTCGCGGTACGATACTGACCGAGATTAACCGTCTGCTCGGAAGAATCGGTATTTACTGAACAAGCAGCATTAACCAGTTCACCTTTAAAATGCACGGTACCGCCATTTACGGTAACCGGCGTAACCGGGTCGGCTGCATTAGCGGCACCCGCGACCAGGGCCAGTGTTGCAATAACAGAAGAAGCAATGTTGCTGAGTTTCATGTCTATTCCTTTAAAATGTAAATAACCCTTCCCGCGAAAATCGGGAATAAGAAATACGTTCAATTGATTAATTGAAAGCTTATTTCGGAGAAGACAAAGTAGCTCAGGACGTGATTTTTAAATATGTCAAAACACTGCCATTTCGCCAGGTCACATCCTAATACCGCCTAAGAAATTGACCATCCCTTAAGAAGGGTTTTTGCGCCTCGCGGATGAAAACTCGTAAAGGGTGACTGACAGCGGCGCTCGCTTCTGACAAAATACACGCCATCCCCCCTTTCAAACGTTACAGACGGAATCTTCTCTCTGATGGCAGCAAAGATTATTGACGGTAAAACGATTGCGCAGCAGGTGCGCTCTGAGGTCGCGGAAAAAGTGAAGGCGCGTAAAGCGGCAGGATTTCGCGCCCCCGGGCTGGCCGTTGTGCTGGTTGGCAGCAACCCGGCATCGCAGATTTATGTCGGCAGCAAACGCAAAGCGTGTGAAGAGGTGGGGTTCGTCTCCCGCTCTTACGATTTGCCGGAAACCACCAGCGAAGCGGAACTACTGGAACTTATTGACACTCTGAATGCCGATAAAGAGATCGACGGCATTCTGGTTCAGCTGCCACTGCCGGCAGGTATCGATAACGTGAAGGTGCTGGAGCGTATCGCGCCGGATAAAGACGTTGACGGTTTCCATCCGTATAACGTGGGTCGCCTGTGCCAGCGCGCGCCGCGTCTGCGCCCGTGCACCCCGCGCGGCATCGTGACGCTGCTGGAGCGTTATAACATCGACACCTACGGCCTGAACGCCGTCGTCATCGGTGCGTCCAACATCGTGGGCCGCCCGATGAGCATGGAGCTGCTGTTGGCCGGCTGCACCACCACCGTGACCCACCGCTTTACCAAAAACCTGCGTCACCACGTCGAGAATGCCGACCTGCTGATCGTCGCAGTGGGCAAGCCGGGCTTTATTCCGGGCGAGTGGATTAAAGAGGGCGCGATTGTCGTGGATGTAGGGATTAACCGTCTGGAAAACGGCAAGGTGGTCGGCGACGTGGTCTACGAAGATGCGGCGGCTCGCGCCTCTTACATCACGCCAGTACCGGGCGGCGTTGGCCCGATGACCGTCGCAACGCTGATTCAGAATACTTTGCAGGCATGCGAAGAGTACCACGATGTAGAGGAAGCATAAGATGGCCACATTTTCATTAGGCAAACACCCGCACGTTGAGCTGTGCGATCTGCTCAAACTCGAAGGCTGGAGCGAAAGCGGCGCGCAGGCGAAAATCGTTATCGCCGACGGGCGGGTTTTAGTCGACGGCGCGGTGGAAACCCGCAAGCGCTGCAAGATTGTCGCGGGACAGACCGTGAGCTTTGAAGGTCAAAGTGTAACCGTGACGGCTTGAGTCCCCCCCTCACCCTAACCCTCTCCCCAAAGGGGAGAGGGGATCAAAAACCCCCTACCTCTATCACGGTTAATTATCGATCAACTTCAAAGAATCACTATTTCATCTGTTGAAAGGTGAGAATTCAGTTGCGCAGTTTTCACTCTTTCCCCACGATAAGTAGAACGTTCTACTAAAACGTTCTACTTACAATAACAGCGCCAAAAAAAGCGCTACTCGGGGGAAATCAGCATGAGTCTGATATCAGGGTTTGTTAAATCGCTGTCTAAATTATCAATGATTGGTCGCGCCTTAATGCTGCCAATTTCACTGCTTCCCGCTGCGGGCCTGCTGCTGGCCTTCGGCGATAAGTTCCACCTGCCGCTAATGATGAACGCCGGCGGGGTTATCTTTGATAACCTGCCGATGCTGTTTGCCATAGGCTCCGCCGTAGGTCTGGCGTCCGAGTCCGGCATCGCGGCGCTCTCCGCGGCAGTCTCGGTGTTTGTCACCAACATCACCATCAGCACCGTGCTGAGCATTACGCCGGAAATGGCCTCACAGGGCGGGAAATACGCCATGGTGGTCGGTATCCCGACGCTGCAGATGGGCGTCTTTGGCGGTCTTATCTGCGGGATCCTCGCAGCCTGGTGCTATAACCGCTTCCACACCATGCAGTTGCCGGAGTTCCTCGGCTTCTTCTCCGGGAAGCGCTTTGTGGCAATCGCCACGGCGTTCCTCTCTTTCCTGATGGGGCTGCTGCTGCCGTACGTCTGGCAGCATATTCAGGCCGGTATCGACGCACTCTCCGTGATCGTGAACGGCGACAACCAGGCGGCATCGACCTTTATCTTCGGCCTGGTGGAGCGCGCGCTGATCCCGCTCGGCCTGCACCATATCTGGTACCCGTCCTTCTGGTATTCGTTCGGGGATTACACCACCCAGGCGGGCCAGGTGATCCACGGTGACCAGACCATCTGGTTCAAGATGCTCGAAGAGGGGGTGAAATCCTTCAGCAGCGACACCTACCAGAACGCCGGTAAGTTCATGCAGGGCGAGTTCCCGTTGATGCTGTTCGCGCTGCCTGCGGCGTGCCTGGCGATGTACCACGAAGCGCACACCAAAAATAAGAAAATCGCGGCCGGTATTCTGTTCTCTGCGGCGCTCACCTGCTTCCTGACGGGGATCACCGAGCCGGTAGAGTTCACCTTTATCTTCGTGGCGCCAATTCTGTACGTCTTTAACGCCATCATGGCGGGCCTGGCGTACATGACCATGTACCTGCTGCACGCGCATATCGCCAAATCGTTCTCGGCGGGCTTTATCGACTACCTTTCGTTCGGGATCCTGCCGTCGTTTAACGGCTATCAGACCAACTTCCTGAGCGCCATTATCATCGGCATCCCGATGGCGCTGATTTACTACTTTACGTTCCGCTTCGTGATCCGCCGCTTCGACGTGAAAACGCCGGGCCGTACGGAAGTGACCGCCAGCGCGAATGACAAGTCCGATTCCGAACTTGCCACTGAAATCATCGGCCTGCTGGGCGGCGCGCAGAACATTGACTCCGTCGGCTCCTGCATCACCCGCCTGCGTCTGGAAGTGGCGAAGAGCGATGCGGTGGACAGGGACGGACTGAACGGGCTCGGCGCGCGCGGCGTGGTCTTCGTCGGCGATAACGGGATTCAGGTGATTTTCGGTGCCAGAGCACAGTTTATCGCCCAGACCATGTCCACCATGATCGGCAAATAATAAGATGCCTGAACGACACGTCTCCTGTACGCTGGGAGCCGTGTCTTATCCGGCTGATAATCGGTAAATTTCAGGGAGCGGTTTTGAAGAAAGTCAGCATCATTGATGTCGCAAAGCACGCGGGCGTGTCGGTCTCTACCGTCTCGCTGGTGCTACGCCAGAAAGGGAAAATCTCAGAGGCGACGATCGAGAAGGTCAATGCCGCCATCACGACGCTGGGCTATGTTCATAACGTTGCCGCTGCCAACCTTCGCGCCAACACCTCCAATCTGATCGGCCTGATCCTGCGTGACTTCAGCGACAGCTTTTCCATCAAGGTGATGGCGAGCATCGTTCAGGAGCTGGAGAAGCAGGGTTATATGGTTTTTCTCGGCCAGCCGCTGAACGACCGTGAACATCTCGAACGCACCCTGCTGTCGTTTAAGCAGCAGGGCGTCGCGGGCGTTATTTATCTGGCGTCTGACACCTGTAACGCCGCTTTACCGGAGCAGATCCGCCAGTGCCCGCTGCCGCTGGTGGTGGTCTCGCAGTCCCTGCTGGATGAAAAATGCAATCTGGTAATGCGCGACAACCGCCAGGCGGCGAACCTGGCTGCGCGCTATCTTATCGAGCGCGGACACCGCACGATCGCCTACATTGGCGGGCGCGAGGGTTGTCTTATCCGCGAGCAGCGCCTGCTCGGCTTTCGCAGCGCGATGACGCAAAACGGGCTGGTCTGGCGCGATGAATATTCACCGGCCTGCAGCGACGACACCCAGGCCGCCGCGATGGCGACGCGTCAGCTGCTGGAAAAAAACAACGCCATCACCGCCCTGCTTTGCCACTCCCCGGATGCGATGATCGGATCCATTTCCGGCATTCATCAGGTGGGCCGCACCGTGGGGAAAGACGTCTTCTTAACCCAGCAGGTCGCGCTGATCGGTTTTGAAGATATGCTGCACGTTAACCTCACCTCCCCTTCCTTCACCTACGTCTCCTCGGCCAGCGATGAAACCGGGCGACAGGCGGCGGGGCTGATTATCCGCAAGCTTAAGGAGCCGGATCTGCAAACCCAGCGCATTACGCTTTCCGGGCAGCTTATCGCACGCGAGTCGGCGTAAAATCAGAATTTAGCACCGGTTTGCCGCAGCGAATTCGCTGCTATATTGCCATGATTTGCCATGGATAAATGTAATGCCTACCGTTATTACTCACGCTGCTGTCCCTCTTTGCCTGGGCTTAGGTCTGGGAACCAAAGTCATCCCTCCCCGCCTGCTGTTTGCCGGTATCGTTCTCGCCATGCTGCCGGACGCCGACGTGCTGGCGTTTAAATTCGGCGTTGCCTACGGAAATGTTTTCGGTCATCGCGGCTTTACCCACTCCCTGTTGTTCGCCTTTGCGGTGCCGATACTTTGCGTGCTGATTGGCCGACGATGGTTCCGGGCCAGCCTGACGCGGTGCTGGCTATTTTTAACGGTGTCATTGCTGTCGCACAGCCTGCTGGATTCGATTACCACGGGCGGGAAAGGCGTCGGCTGGTTATGGCCGTGGTCGGATGAACGCTTCTTTGCGCCGTGGCAGGTGATTAAGGTCGCGCCGTTTGCGCTGTCGCGCTATACCACGCCGTACGGGCATCAGGTGATCGTTTCAGAATTGCTGTGGGTGTGGCTGCCGGGGGTAGTGCTGATGGGGTTGCTGTGGTGGAGAAAGCGTGCGCGCTGATGCCCTCCACCCACAGTGAGAGGGAGACAACCGAACGATCCCCTCTCCCTTAGGGAGAGGGTTAGGGTGAGGGTGGAAATTACTTACGACGCCAGGTCGTTCCCTGCGGGCCGTCTTCCAGAATGATGCCCATCTCGGTCAGACGGTTACGCGCCGCATCTGCCGCCGCCCAGTCTTTCGCCTGACGCGCTTCCAGACGCGCTTTGATAAGCCGCTCAATTTCCGCCACTTCGCCGTCGTCCGCCTGCGCGCCGCTCTGCAGGAACACGTCCGGCTCCTGCTCCAGCAGGCCGAGCACGGAAGAGAGCTTGCGCAGATGGGACGCCAGCGCATTCGCCGCGGCCATGTCCTCTGACTTCAGGCGGTTCACTTCACGCGCCATGTCGAACAGCACGGAGTAGGCTTCCGGGGTGTTGAAGTCGTCGTTCATCACCTCAACAAAGCGCGCTTCGAATGCTTCGCCACCAGCCGCAGGCACTGATTTGTCGGTGCCGCGCAGGGCGGTGTACAAACGCTCCAGCGCCGAGCGCGCCTGCTTCAGGTTCTCTTCGCTGTAGTTCAGCTGGCTGCGATAGTGGCCGGACATCAGGAAGTAGCGCACGGTTTCCGCGTCGTAATACTTCAGCACGTCGCGCACGGTAAAGAAGTTGCCCAGCGATTTCGACATCTTCTCGCGGTCAACCATCACCATCCCGGAGTGCATCCAGTAGTTCACGTACTCGCCGCCGTGGGCGCAGGTGGACTGCGCGATTTCGTTTTCGTGGTGCGGGAACATCAGGTCCGAACCGCCGCCGTGAATGTCGAAGTGCTTGCCCAGCTGTTTGCAGTTCATCGCGGAACATTCAATGTGCCAGCCCGGGCGGCCTTCGCCCCACGGGGATGGCCAGCTTGGTTCGCCCGCTTTGGACATTTTCCACAGCACGAAGTCCATCGGATTACGCTTCACGTCCACCACGTCCACGCGCGCGCCGGCCTGGAGCTGATCCAGATCCTGACGGGAAAGCGAACCGTAGGTTGGGTCCGTCGGCACCGAGAACATCACGTCACCGTTGTCAGCAACGTACGCGTGACCGCGCTCAATCAGCTTCTCGGTGATATCGATAATTTCGTGAATATGGTGGGTCGCACGCGGCTCGCTGTCCGGACGCAGAATATTTAAAGCGTCGAAGTCTTTGTGCATCTCAACGATCATGCGATCCACCAGCGCAACAAAGCTTTCGCCGTTTTCATTAGCGCGCTTGATGATTTTATCGTCGATGTCGGTAATGTTACGCACGTACTTCAGGTTATAGCCCAGGAAGCGCAGGTAGCGAGAGACGACGTCGAACGCGACAAAGGTACGGCCATGGCCGATATGACAGAGATCGTAAACCGTAATACCACACACGTACATGCCGACTTCCCCGGCATGGATAGGTTTAAATTCCTCTTTCTGGCGCGTCATTGTATTAAAGATTTTTAACATCGAAGATTCCATGTAAACACGTGTGTGGGTTGTTTGTTCCCTATAATACCCATAATTCGGAATAGGATCAGCACACAATGCAAGGTGATCGCGTCCTGTGGTTATGCTATAACAAGCCCCTATATATGACCCGAAGGCGGGTCGACGTACCACAATAACGGAACAGGATGCAAAAATGGTTACTTTCCACACTAATCATGGCGATATCGTAATCAAAACCTTTGATGACAAAGCGCCTGAAACAGTTAAAAACTTCCTGGACTACTGCCGCGAAGGTTTCTACAACAACACCATTTTCCACCGCGTGATCAACGGCTTTATGATTCAGGGCGGCGGTTTCGAGCCTGGCATGCGCCAGAAAGAGACCAAAGAAGCGATCAAAAACGAAGCGAACAACGGTCTGAAAAACACCCGTGGTACGCTGGCGATGGCCCGTACTCAGGCACCACACTCTGCCACCGCGCAGTTCTTCATCAACGTGGCGGATAACGACTTCCTGAACTTCTCCGGCGAAAGCCTGCAGGGTTGGGGCTACTGCGTCTTCGCAGAAGTGGTTGAAGGGATGGACGTGGTTGACAAGATCAAAGCCGTCTCAACCGGCCGCAGCGGTATGCACCAGGACGTTCCTAAAGAAGACGTTGTGATTACAAGCGTGACCGTCAGCGAGTAATTCGTGGCGACACTCTTTATTGCGGATCTGCATCTGCAAACAGAAGAACCGGCGATAACCGCCGGTTTTCTGCGTTTTTTACGCGGGGAAGCGAAAAGCGCCGATGCGCTGTACATCCTGGGCGACCTGTTTGAAGCCTGGATTGGCGACGACGACCCAAACCCGCTGCACCGTGAAATGGCTGCCGCCATTAAAATGCTGGTGGATTCCGGCGTCCCCTGCTACTTCATTCACGGCAACCGTGATTTCCTGCTCGGCAAGCGCTACGCCCGTGAAAGCGGTATGACGCTGCTGCCGGAAGAGCAGGTGCTCGACCTCTATGGCCGCAGGGTGCTGATCATGCACGGCGATACGCTCTGCACCGACGATACCGGCTACCTGGCGTTTCGCGCCAAAGTCCACACCCCGTGGATCCAGAAGCTGTTCCTTGCCCTGCCGCTGTTTATCCGCAACCGCATCGCCGCCAGAATGCGCGCGGGCAGTAAAGCCGCCAACAGCAGCAAATCCCTGACCATCATGGACGTTAATCCACTGGCGGTGGTGAACGTGATGGAAAAGCATGGCGTTCAGTGGTTGATCCACGGTCATACCCATCGTCCTGACGTGCATTGTCTTATCGCCAACGATGAACCGGCCCATCGCGTGGTACTGGGCGCGTGGCACAGCGAAGGCTCTATGGTCAAAGTCACGCCAGAGGGCGTGGAGCTTATCGCGTTTCCGTTTTAACCCCTCACAAGTCGTTCTATTTTTTTGAACAATATCGGCAAATTGTTTCGATTTTAATCAGCCCGTGGTCGGCCTATTATTTATCACATCAGGGCAACACGCCCTATCCCAGACAAAATATTTAAGGAATACGACCATGAAATCCATCAAAACTTTCGTTGCAGTTACTGCTCTCTCCCTGGTTTCTTTCGGTTCTTTCGCTCAGAGCGTGAGTGCAACCGGCTCAACCCTTGACCGCGCAGAAGCGAAAATTGCTGCCCAGGCTGCTGAACAAGGTGCGTCATACAAAATCACCAGCGCGCAGTTCAACAACCGCGTGTACATGACCGCAGAACTGACGAAATAATGATTGTCGCTCGACGAAAACAGACCGCCAGATCGCGGTCTGTTTTGTTATGAATTGATGGCAACAACGGCTCAAGATTTAACCGCGCAACCGTTTTCCTTGCCCGTATAACATGCTATTCTCTGTGCCCTCGAAAGCAGTGTGTTTCGCACCACAGGAGTTTTAAGACGCATGTCTTCCCGCAATAATCCGGCGCGTGTCGCCATCGTGATGGGGTCCAAAAGCGACTGGGCTACCATGCAGTTCGCCGCCGAAATCTTTGAAATCCTGAATGTACCGCACCACGTTGAAGTGGTCTCCGCGCACCGTACGCCGGACAAACTGTTCAGCTTCGCCGAAAGCGCTGAAGAGAACGGTTATGAGGTGATCGTTGCCGGTGCGGGCGGCGCAGCACATCTGCCAGGCATGATTGCCGCCAAAACCCTGGTGCCGGTTCTGGGCGTCCCTGTTCAAAGCGCCGCATTAAGCGGTGTCGATAGCCTTTATTCCATCGTCCAGATGCCGCGCGGTATTCCTGTCGGCACGCTGGCGATTGGCAAAGCGGGCGCGGCGAATGCCGCTCTGCTGGCCGCGCAAATTCTTGCAACGCACGACAAAGATTTACGCCAGCGTCTGGCGGCGTGGCGTAAAGCCCAGACCGACGAGGTGCTGGATAACCCGGACCCGCGGGGTGCAGCATGAAGCAGGTTTGCGTCCTCGGTAACGGCCAGCTGGGCCGTATGCTGCGTCAGGCCGGTGAGCCGCTGGGTATTGCTGTCTGGCCCGTCGGGCTGGACGATGAACCTGAGGCCGTCCCGTTCCACCAGAGCGTGATCACGGCAGAAATCGAACGCTGGCCGGAAACCGCGCTGACCCGCGAGCTGGCGCGCCATAACGCCTTTGTGAACCGCGACGTGTTCCCGATTATTGCCGACCGTCTGACGCAAAAGCAGCTGTTCGACAAGCTCGGTCTGCCGACCGCACCGTGGCAGCTGTTGTCCGACAAAAGCGAGTGGAATGACGTGTTCGCGATGCTGGGCGAACTGGCGATTGTAAAGCGTCGCGTGGGCGGCTACGACGGCCGCGGCCAGTGGCGCCTGCGCGCGCATGAAACCGCCGAGCTGCCGGACGACTGCTACGGCGAGTGCATCGTTGAGCAGGGCATCAACTTTAGCGGCGAAGTGTCGCTGGTTGGCGCGCGCGGGCACGATGGCCGCACGGTGTTTTACCCGCTGACGCATAACTTGCATCAGGACGGCATTCTGCGCACCAGCGTCGCCTTCCCGCAGGCCAATGCCGACCAGCAGGCGCAGGCGGAAGAGATGCTTTCCGCCATCATGCACGAGCTGGGCTACGTGGGCGTCATGGCGATGGAGTGTTTCGTCACACCATCGGGTCTGCTGATCAACGAGCTGGCTCCGCGCGTGCACAACAGCGGCCACTGGACGCAAAACGGCGCCTCCATCAGCCAGTTCGAACTGCATCTGCGCGCGATCACCGACCTGCCGCTGCCGAA
The DNA here is from genome assembly GCF_056673305.1 of Enterobacter sp. MG-EB028. Classification (NCBI taxonomy): domain Bacteria; kingdom Pseudomonadati; phylum Pseudomonadota; class Gammaproteobacteria; order Enterobacterales; family Enterobacteriaceae; genus Enterobacter; species Enterobacter sp. MG-EB028. The sequence goes on along the minus strand of NZ_CP195079.1, from coordinate 1,186,501 downwards.
GCCCGTCGTTAACAGCCCGTCGGTGATGATCAACCTGATCGGGACCGATCTGAACTACGACTGGCTAAAGCTGCCGCTGGTGCACCTGCACTGGTATGACAAAGAGGTCCGCGAGGGTCGTAAGGTCGGTCACCTGAACCTGAACGATACCGATACGGACCGCCTGAGCGCCACCCTGGAAGCGATCGTTCCTCTCCTGCCGCCGGAATATGCAAGCGGCATTGTCTGGGCACAGTCAAAGCTTAAGTAAGACATCCACGCCGGGGAGTTGACCTTCCCCTTCCCCGGCGTACAATCCCCGCCCATTGCTGCTGAGTTTTCTTCTGGAATAACCATGAACGATGGAACGGACTATCGCGCGATCCTCGCGTCTGATACCCCTTTAATCGACGTTCGCGCGCCGATCGAATTTGCCCAGGGCGCGATGCCTGCGGCAGTCAACCTGCCCTTAATGAACGACGACGAGCGTGCCGCCGTTGGCACGTGCTACAAACGCCAGGGCCCCGAAGCCGCGCTCGCGCTCGGCCATCGCCTGGTGAACGGTGAAACGCGCGACGCGCGTATCCGCGCCTGGCGGGAAGCCAGTCTTGCCCATCCTGAGGGCTTTCTCTGCTGTGCGCGCGGCGGCCAGCGCTCGCATATCTCGCAGGCCTGGCTTAAAGAGGCTGGCGTCGACTACCCGCTGATCCGCGGCGGCTATAAGGCCCTGCGTCAGACGGCGATTCAGGTGACGATCGAGCAGTCGCAAAAGCCGATGGTGCTAATCGGCGGCTGTACCGGAAACGGTAAAACGCTGCTGGTGAAGCAGCACCCGCAGGGCATCGATCTGGAAGGGCTGGCACACCATCGCGGTTCGTCGTTTGGCCGCACGCTCACGCCGCAGCTTTCCCAGGCCAGCTTTGAAAACCACCTTGCGGTTGAGCTATTGAAAAAAGACGCTGCGCGCTGGGTGCTGGAAGATGAAGGCCGGATGATTGGCTCCAACCACCTGCCGGAGTGCCTGCGCGACCGCATGGTTGAAGCCCCTATCGTTGTCGTCGAAGACCCGTTTGAAATTCGTCTTGAACGCCTGCGCGAAGAGTATTTCGACCATATGTGGGCGGATTTTTCTGCCGCATACGGCGAGGAAGCGGGCTGGAAAGAGTACAGCGAGTACCTGCACCACGGCCTGTTCGCCATCCGCCGCCGCCTGGGGCTGCAGCGGTATGCAGAATTCACCGCGCTGTTAGATTCCGCGCTGTTGGAACAGCAACGCTCCGGCAGCACCGAGGCGCACTTCAGCTGGCTTGCACCGCTGCTGAAGGACTATTACGACCCGATGTACGGCTATCAGCTGGAGAAAAAAGCGGAGAAGATTGTGTATCGCGGGACGTTCGCAGACATTGCTGAGTGGCTTGATCGCTGAAAAAGAAAGCCGGGTGGCGAGGTAAAAGCAAAACGGCAACCAGGGTTGTAATGCCAGTCAGTTAAGCAACTGACTGGCTTTTTTTCGGGGCTGTGGGGTATCTCCAGGGCCTTTCCTTTACCACCCTCGGGAAGGCCCTTTCCCTTCTTGTCGGCAACTTTACCAGTTGCGCCATGCTTTCAAGATCACGCATCAGCTCCGGGATACGCCCTGGTGAAGCGCCCTGCAGCGTCATCAGCATTCTCATGACCATGCCGCATGATTCTGAGAAGCTCAGCTGATTCGGCCAGTATCCTTTCAGATGGCCCGCCATTTTAATCATCTGATATCGCACCAGATTATACGCCAGTAACACGCCCCATAACTCCTGCTCCACAAGCTCCGGCTTTTTACTTCTCAGCGTCAGCCTGCTCAGTTGCATCGTTTGTTTTATCTCCCTGTACCCCAGCTCTATTTCCCAGCGATGGCTGTACAGGTCTGCCATTTCTCCTCCGGGATAGCGCATGGCGTCCGTCATCGACGTCAGCAGATGGCTGACTTTCCCTTTGCGCGTCACGGTCAGCAGGCGGGCTGTCATCTCATCTCCCAGACCCGGCCATTTTTTTCGTGCCTGTGGGCTGGTTTTCAGCTTCACCAGATAGTCGCCTTTACCCAGCTTTCTGACCTCTTCATACTGTGCTCCCTTTCTGAGAGGGAGCATCCAGTGACGGTGTTCTCCCGCCTGGCTCCACGCATTCAGCAACCCCAGCGAGTAGTAGCCTTTATCCATTAACGTCAGGGTGTTATCGCCGGTCTGCTCTATCAGTTGCTCCGCGAGCTCATTTTCACTGTTTTTCATCGTGCCGAAGGCCGCTGCCGTCAGCAGATGGCTGGTCAGCTCCATCTGGCAGACCATTTTTACCTGCGGATAGAGTGCCGGGTTTCCGCCATGCGTCTGGCGGGGAAAGGCGCTGTCGTTTTCCGGCGTGTCCGGTGTTCGCCAGAACACACCATCGATGGCCAGCAGGGTCAGGCCGCACCAGTGCGGATGCGGCGTGGCGTTATGCCAGAGCTGCGCTGTTTGCGTGAACACGCGGCGGACGGCTTCGCTTCCCAGCCGCTGACGGGCCTGGATCACGGCGCTGGGGGCAACGAACGGACGATTGCCGGGTAACATGATATCCAGCCGGTTAACTATCTGATGAAGCGGCTCCTTGCGCTCAAGGGCCATACCGACAATGCACCAGACCATCATTTCCAGAGGAAGGCGCCGTTTGCGTAACGTGACGGTGCCGGATTCTTCAAGGCAGCGGGAAATCAGTTCCGGGTCAAGACAGTCGCCCAGAGAAGTCAGAGGGTTACGCAAAGAATCGTAACGGGATACCAGATCAAGAGCCTGTCCAATGTGCATAAAAAAATCCGGAAACGGGTAAACATTTCCGGATTCTTACACAGCCACTGGATCGGTCAACCGATCCTTAACTGATCGGCATTACAACCAGGGTTGCCGTTTTTAATGTTTGTTCCCTCTCCCCGTGGGAGAGGGTCAGGGTGAGGGCATCAGGCCGCACCCTACAAGACGGCTTAGAAGTCGTAACGCAGACGCACCAGGTTCATGTCGCCCAGGTTGTCGGTGCTGGAGGTGAACACGTGTTCGTAATCCACGCGGAAACCGTAATCCAGCTGGAAGCTGATACCCACGCCGTTGTCGATACGCTGGTAGTTGCGGCCGTTCACGTACTCAATACGGTCACCCATGAAGTAAGGCTGGATGGATTTCACCGCGTACTGACCGATTGGGAATTTATACCCTGCGAAGTATTCAATACCCCACGCGTCGCCCGCAAAGTAGTCGTTAACAGACACTTTTTTGGTGGTCAGGAAGTTCTGGTACCAGCCGCCGCCCGCGGAGAAGGTCCAGTTGTCCGGCGTCCAGCTCAGTGCGGTACCGACGATATTCTGATCGTAGGTTTTGCTGTCGCCGTTGTCCGGGTTACGCATGTCGGCGCGGGTGTAGTTCCACGCTGCGCCCCAGGTCAGATCGGTGGTCAGGTGGTAATCGATACCCAGCGAGCCGCCGCCTTTACGCTTGTAGCGTAGGCCGTTGCCCGGCAGGTATTCGCTGTCTTCAAAGAGGTAGGATGCGTAAATGTCCGCATCGCCCACGGTTTTCTTATATTTCAGCATCTGGCGTGAACGGTAAGAGCCGTCGTAGTCGCCGTTGATCCCGTTACCCGGTGCCTGACCGATCATGTCGTAGTCCCAGATATCGGTTTTCACGCCAACCACATCATAGTAAACGCTGTTCTGTTGACCGAAGGTCAGCGTACCCCAGGTATCGCTCTTCAGACCGGTGTAGAGCATACGGCGAGTGGTGTCGTGGGCGCCGTCTGCATAGTGATGATCCCAGTTAAACTGGGCAGGAATGTTCACTCCCAGCTCGTAGTAGCTGATCCAGCTAATGTCATCAAACAGGTAGTAATCAGCCGCGAAACGGAAACGGGTGCCGCCGTCAAAGCCGTTACGCTTGTAACTGTTTTTACCGTCGTCGCCGGTCATGTTCTGGAACTGAGGACGGATACTGCCGCCAACGGTGAAGTTCAGACGGCTCAGCGGGTTACCCGCCTGAGGATCCTGCTTAAGAACGGTGATTTCAGCCTGAGAGGCGAACGTCGTTAATGCCACTGCCGCGCCAATCGTTACCGCCAGCGCTGATTTTTTTATAGTCATTATTTTTCCTTAATAGACACGCTGCTAAATATTTAGCTGGTGAATATTAACTGGAAATAATCGGGCTGTGGGGACGGGTTTTTAATGTTTTGTGCTACTAAATGAGTGGGTATTATCATTTTGTGCTATTTAAACATTACGCGCCGGCATTAAAACCCGGCGCGCAACTATCACCGTGCTAAATCAACTCACAAACTGACGGAACAGCGCTTTACCCTTTAACAGCCGCGTGCCGAGCCAGCCTCCGCAAAGAGAAAGCAGCACCGCACCGCATAGAGGCAGGATCAACCAGAGGCGCCAGTCAGGCTCCCAAGGGAAGTCGAAGACCTTTGTCTGCAGCACCGCCAGCGCCGTCTCAGCGCCAATCGCCGCGACCAGACCCGCCACCAGCCCCAGCAGCGCAAACTCGCTCCAGAGCGTCATGCGCAGCAGGCGCTTACCCGCCCCGAGCGTGCGGTAAACTATCAGCTCCTGATGACGCTGGCGCATGCCCACCTGCACCTGAGCCAGCAGCAGCAGCACGCCGCAGATCGTCACCAGCACGACCATGACCTCAAGCGCGCGGCTGACCTGCTCCAGCACCTGCCCCACCTGTTTCAGGATCGCGCCAATATCCAGCAGGCTGACCGTCGGGAATTCCCGGTTAAGCTGCGTCAGCATGCCGTTGCCGTTTTCCCAGCGGAAGCTGGTCAGCCAGCTCTGCGGCTGTCCGTCCAGCGCGCCCGGCGGGAAGATAAAGAAGAAGTTTGGCCGCAGGCTTTCCCAGTCCACTTTACGCAGGCTGGTAACTTTCGCGGTTAAATCCTGGGTATCACCGGTGAAGGTCACGCTGTCCCCGAGCTTCACCTTCAGGCGCGTCGCCAGCCCCTCTTCCATCGACACCTCCCCCGCTTTCGGCGGCCAGCTACCGGCCGTAATCGGGTTATGGTCTGGACGTTTCTCCTGCCACGTCAGGTTCAGTTCGCGGTTTAGCGACTCGTCCTTGTTCCCCTCGGTTGACTGGCCGTTGATCTGCGTCAGACGCGCGCGGACGATAGGATAGAACGACTCAGGGATAATGTGATGCTCCGACAGGAAGCCCTTCAGCGGCGCGACCTGTTCCGGCGCGATGTTGATCAGGAAATAGTTCGGGCTTTCCGGGGGAAGCTGCTGCTGCCAGCGATCCAGCAGATCCCCGCGCAACACTAAAAGCAGCGCCAGCAGCATAAACGACAGAGAAAAAGCCGACAGCTGGCTTAGCGTTGACCAGGGCTGATGCAGCAGGCGGTTGACCGCAAGCCGCACGGGCAGGGATTTTACCGTCAGCCTTTTCAGAACGTTGAGCAGTATCCAGCCCAGCACGCCGCACAGCAGCGCCAGCACAACCGCCCCGGCCAGCACCGCCCACAGCAGCGTGCTACCGCCCATCAGCCAGGCCAGCAGCCCGACAGCGACGGCAATAATCACCGGAAGATAGAACTTCAGCGGCCAGACGTTCGCCACCACATCATTGCGCAGCACGCGCAGAGGCTGCGTCGCGAGCAGCAGCCTGTACGGACGCAGCCCCACCAGCACCGAAATCACCGTCATCGCGCCAATCGCCCACAGCCACGGCCAGAGGCTGGCTGGGGGCAATGCGGTCGGGAGTACCGGTTTCAGCATCACCATCAGCAGCTTTTCAAACAGCAGCCCCATTATCCCGCCACTGAATGCCGACAGCACCAGCAGCATCAGCCACTGGCCAACGATCAGCTTGCGCAGCTGCTTGCGCCCCGCGCCGAGGGTTTTAAGGATCGCCACCAGGTCGTAGCGGCTGCGGCAGTAATGCCCCATCGCCACGGCAACCGCCGCCACCGCCAGCAGCAGGGTCAACAATGCCGACAGCAGCAGGAACTGCTGAGAACGCTCCAGGGATTTACCGAGCGCCCCCTCGTCCTGCTCCAGCCCGTACCAGCGGTGCTCCGGCTTGAGCTGCGGCAGAAGCCATTTTTCATACGCCTCAAGTTGGGCAGGCGTGCCGCCAAACTTGTAGCGCCAGGTCACGCGGCTTCCCGGCTGGACGGCATGGGTTGCCGGAACATCCGCGGTGTTCATCAACAGGCGCGGCGCAAGCTGGAACGGGTTAAAGCCGGAGTCGGGCTCCTGCACCACTTCCCCGGCGATTTTCAGCGTCGCGTCGCCCACGTCGATACTGTCGCCGGGTTTCAGGTTCAGAAGCGCCATCAAGCGCGATGCCAGCAGCACCGTACCGGGCATCGGCTTTAACCCCGGCGGGCTGGTTTGTAATTCACCGTACATCGGGTAGACGTCGTCCACGGCTTTCACGCTGGCGAGCTGCGGGGTGTCTCCCGCGAAGGTCATGGTCTGGAAGGTGATTTGCTCCCCCACCTTCAGCCCTTCTTTGCGCGCTTCCTCAATCCAGCCAGGCGGAACGGGACGCGAGCTTTGCAGCGCCCGGTCCCCTGCCATAAATTCGCGGCTCTGCTGGCTAAGCCCTTTTTCCATGCGGTCGCTGACGCTGCCGAGCGCCAGCACGCAGGCCACCGCCAGGCTTAACGCCAGCCAAACAATCAGCAGCGAGGGCGAGCGCCACTCGCGCCAGAACCAGCGGGCAATCATGCTTCCTCCTGAAGGATACCGTTCACCAGCCGCAGGCGACGGTCGCAGCGGGCGGCCAGCTGCGGATCGTGCGTCACCAGAATAAGCGTGGTGCCATGTTCACGGTTCAGCGAAAACAGCAGGTCAGCAATTTTGTCGCCGGTTTTACGGTCAAGGTTGCCGGTGGGCTCATCGGCAAACAGCACCTCGGGGCGTCCGTTAAAGGCGCGCGCCAGCGCCACGCGCTGCTGCTCGCCGCCGGAAAGCTGGGCGGGAAGATGGTCGAGGCGCTTGCCCAGACCGAGCTGTTCCAGCAGCGCCTTCGCATGCGTGCGGCTTTCGCGACTCTTTTCGCCGCGCAGCAGCGCCGGGAGCTCGACGTTTTCCAGCGCGTTCAGCGTCGGGATCAGCATAAAGGACTGAAAGACAAAACCGATATGACGCGCGCGCAGCGCGGCTCGCGCCTCTTCATCAAGCTGGTGCAGCGGCTGCCCGACAAGGTGGACTTCTCCGCTGCTGCCGTCATCCAGACCGGCCAGAATCGCCAGCAGCGTGGATTTGCCGGAACCGGATTCGCCAATCAGCGCGATGGTTTCGGCGCGTTTGACAACGAGTTCAACTCCGGTAAGGATTGAAAGCTCCTGCTCCCCCTGACCGACGGACTTCTTAAGACGATGAACTTCAACACTGTTTTCCGCTGGCATTTGCCCTTCCTGTTTTTGATGCTGATGACCTTCCGCGCGGCGACAGCGGACACGTTACTGATTCTTGGCGACAGCCTGAGCGCGGGCTACCGCATGGCGGCCAGCGCGGCCTGGCCAGCTCTGCTCAATGACAAATGGCAAAGCAAGACGACCGTTGTCAACGGCAGCATTAGCGGCGATACCTCTCGGCAAGGGCTGTCGCGCCTGCCTGCGCTGCTCAAGCAGCATCAGCCGCGCTGGGTGCTGGTTGAGCTGGGCGGTAATGACGGCCTGCGCGGCTTCCAGCCTCAGCAAACCGAGCAAACGCTGCGCACCATTTTGCAGGACATCAAGGCGGCAAACGCCCAGCCGCTGCTGATGCAAATTCGCCTGCCCGCCAACTACGGTCGTCGGTATAATGAGGCCTTTAGCGCGATCTACCCTAAGCTTGCCAAAGAGTTTGATATTCCGCTCCTGCCATTTTTCATGGAAGAGGTCTATCTCAAACCCCAGTGGATGCAGGACGACGGTATCCACCCCAATCGCGATGCGCAGCCGTTTATTGCCGACTGGATGGCAACGCGGCTGGCTCCTTTAGTTAAACATGACTCCTGATTAAGCGGAGATCCTGACAGGTAAAGTTATGCAAAAATCGGTCTTAATTACAGGATGTTCCAGCGGAATCGGTCTTGAAAGCGCGCTCGAATTAAAGCGCCAGGGATTTCGGGTGCTGGCAGCCTGCCGCAAGCCTGACGATGTCGAGCGCATGAACGCAATGGGCTTCACCGGCGTACAGCTGGATATGGACTCGCCGGAGAGCGTTGAACGCGCCGCCGACGAGGTGATAGCCCTGACCAACAATCGTCTGTACGGGCTCTTTAACAATGCCGGCTACGGCGTATATGGCCCGCTGGATACGCTCTCGCGTGAAACGCTGGAGAAACAGTTTTCAACCAATTTCTTTGGCGTGCATCAGCTCACCATGCGTCTGCTCCCGGCCATGCTACCGCACGGCGAAGGGCGCATCGTAATGACATCGTCAGTGATGGGGCTGATTTCTACCCCGGGGCGCGGCGCCTACGCCGCCAGTAAATATGCGCTGGAAGCCTGGTCCGATGCCCTGCGCATGGAGTTACGCCACAGCGGCATCAAGGTCAGCCTGATTGAGCCCGGCCCGATCCGCACCCGCTTTACCGAGAACGTTAACCAGACGCAGGCGGATAAGCCGGTCGAAAACCCCGGCATTGCCGCACGCTTTACCCTCGGGCCAGAGGCGGTGGTTGCCAAAGTGCGCCATGCTTTTGAGAGTGAACATCCGAAGATGCGCTACCCGGTGACGCTGGTCACCCATGCCGTAGGCTGGTTAAAGCGCCTGCTGCCGGGCAGGATAATGGACAAAATTTTACAGGGTTGAGTTGAAGCGACGACGCTTATCCCCCATGTAAAGAACAAACCGACAAAAGAGAAAGCCGCATGTCCGTACAGAATATCGTCAATATTACTGAAGCAAACCTGCAACAGGTCCTCGAACAGTCAATGACCAAACCGGTGCTGTTCTACTTCTGGTCTGAGCGCAGCCAGCACTGTCTGCAGCTGACGCCGGTGCTGGAAAGCCTTGCCGCCCAGTACAACGGGCAGTTTATTCTCGCTAAGCTGGACTGTGACGCCGAGCCGATGGTCGCGTCGCAGTTTGGTCTGCGCGCCATTCCAACCGTCTACCTGTTCCAGAACGGTCAGCCTGTTGATGGCTTCCAGGGACCGCAGCCGGAAGAGGCTATCCGCGCCCTGCTGGATAAGGTGCTGCCGCGCGAAGAAGAGCTTAAAGCGCAGGAAGGCATGGCGCTGATGCAGGAAGGCAAATACGACGAAGCACTGCCTTTGCTGAAAGAGGCGTGGCAGCTGTCGAACCAGAACAGCCAGATTGGCCTGCTGCTGGCGGAAACGCAGATTGCCCTGCACCGTTCAGAAGACGCAGAAGCCGTGCTCAAGACGGTTCCAATGCAGGATCAGGACACCCGCTATCAGGGACTGGTAGCGCAGATTGAGCTGCTGAAGCAGGCAGCGGACACCCCGGAAATTCAGCAGCTGCAGCAGCAGGTCGCCGACAACCCGGCGGATGCCGCGCTGGCAAGCCAGCTGGCGCTGCAGCTGCATCAGGTAGGACGTAACGAAGAGGCGCTGGAGCTGCTGTTCAGCCACCTGCAGAAAGATCTGGCAGCCGCAGACGGCCAGGCGCGCAAGATGTTCCAGGAGATCCTGGCCGCGCTGGGCACCGGAGACGCGCTGGCGTCGAAGTATCGTCGTCAGCTGTATGCGCTGCTGTACTGATAAAAAAGCCCGGTGGCGGCTCCGCCTTACCGGGCCTACAAAAGACGGTTTACGCCGACTTTTTCAACTGCGTCACCACCAGTTGGTGACGCGCGTTGTAGAACTTCCGATACGTCAGGTAGCAGGCAATGATGGTTGACAGGCTCGCCGTGGAAAGCAGCATAAACGTCACCATGATCTGATACTTAATCGCTTTTACCGGATCGATACCGGCAAAGATCAGCCCCGACATCATGCCCGGCAGGCTCACCAGCCCCACCGTTTTGGCTGAATCCACGGTAGGGATCAGCGATGAGCGAATGCTCTCACGGATCAGCCGCGCCGAGGCCACCTTTGGCGTCGCCCCCAGGCTTAACTTCTCCTGCAGCTGCTGCTGTTCGCTGCTGAAACGCTGGCCGAGGTTGTTGTAGCACAGCCCAACGGCCACCATGGCGTTCCCGGCAATCATCCCGGAGATAGGGATAACCTGCATCGGCGTAAACTCAATCGAGCCGGAGAGCACCAGCACCGCCAGGGTGAGCGCCGTCCCGGTGGTAATCGCGATAAACGACGAGATAAACGCCTTATCAATATATTTACTGCGTTTCTGCGCGTTCCACGCCGCGTTAAAGCAGATAAAGAGCACCATCAGCAGCGTCAGCACCGCGTGGTTGACGTTGAAAATATACTTAAGCACATAGCCGACGATGATGAGCTGAATCACCGCGCGGCAGATGCTCCAGACAATATCTTTTTCCAGCCCCAGCTTTTCCCGGTAGCTGACCACAATCGCAATCAGCACCAGCACCATCGAAAACGCCAGAGATTCATTGGTAATGTTATGCTCACCCACGGTTGGCCTCCTGCATTTTCCCGCCGTGCGGCTGGAGCGTAATCACGTCATCCGCATGGGTAATTTCGTTTGAGTCATGCGTCACCCACAGCACGGCAATATTCTGCTCGCGGGCGTAACGATGAATAATCTCGTTGACGTTGCGTTTGTTGGCGTCATCGAGCGCGCTGGTGATTTCATCCAGCAGCAATACTTTCGGTAAGAACTGCAGATTACGGATCAGCGAGACGCGCTGCTTCTCTCCGCCCGAGAGCTCACTGACGGATTTGGTCAGCGTCTCCTTCGCCAGGCCAAAACGGGCCAGATCGTTGATGAATTTTTCCGGCTCCGGCGTTTTATTGCGGATTTGCCACGGAAAAATCAGGTTGTCAAAAACCGTGTCGCCAAAAAGCGTTGGCGTTTGTACGCAATAAGAGACCTGCTGGCGATAGCTTTCCGGAGAAAGGGACGCAATATCTTGCCCTTCAAACAGAATGGTCCCCTCCGTTGGGCTCAGAAGTGAGGCCACAATCTTCAGTAAGGTACTTTTACCACAGCCTGACGGCCCCGTTATTAGCTTGAACTCACCGGGAGAAAGGTTAAAGCCGACGTGCTGAAGGATCGTGTTATTCGCGACACGAAAGCCGACGTCCTTTATCTGCAAAACTGCATTTTCGTTGTTCATATTTTTTCCAGTAACCACCGAGCGTTATTAGCATAATCCGTGCCGCACGTTCGTCACAACGCGTTTTAGCGCCCCCTTTCGCCACCAAGACTTCCCATTGTGTTTAACGTGCATTCATTAGACATGCTTTACACTTTCGCTTTACAGTTTACGCCGTGACCTTAGCGACACTTCCGCATCCCTGGTTTAGAACATTCGTTAAAGTGGTGTTAAGCTCTGGCCGCAACACAATAAGGAAGTACCAGAATGTCTAATATTCACACTTTTTATGAGTTTTCTGAACTTGAACCTGGCGTGAAAACCATCGATCAGCTTCTTGCCGCTATTGCTTCAGAATCCGTTACGGCTTATGTGTTCGGGGGAGAGCTTGTCCGGTTTGTTAAGGGCCTGCTGAAGATGAAGCCGGTCATTCAGCTGAAGAATTGCCGCTTTGCGTTTGACAACGGCACTCGCTTCGTTGAAATCGACGGTAAAGGAAATGTCAAAGAGTTCGAGCCGGGCAAGGTTCCGGCCTGGTTCCAGTCTCCCGGTGAGTTTGCCCGCGGCCAGTGGCTGGTCAACCATGATTTTGCTGACCTGATGACGCCGGAATTTATCCGCGCGTTTATCGAACGCTTCCCGGACGTAAGCAAACGACGCGAACACGCGAACCTGCTGTTCGATCTGCAGCTTAATAAGCTGGCGCCCGCGCAGCCCGCAGCGAAAAAGACAGGCAACGTTCAGGGCAAAACGACCAAACCCAAAGTCACCGATCTACAGTCTTTCGAACTCTTCAGCCAGTTTTATGCGCGCATGAAAACGGCAGTGTGTGCAGACCAGTTCCCGACGCTGCAAATTCTGACGGGACACGACGCCGTCAACGACGCGCCCAGCTCTCTGAAAGGCGCGGTACGCACCTGGTTCAAAGGGATCACCGGTCAACTTCCGCCGAACAACAAGCGCGTTGGCGCGGGCAATGCGGAACTGTTCTGCGCACCGATCCGTGAGCAGCTGCACCAGGTAGAAGAGATTGGGCTGGAAACCTTCTATCACGGCCTGTCGAAAGCCATCGCTGATGCGGGTGACGATGCGCTGATCGCTGACTTTACCTACAGCTACCACTGACACACCGCCCCGCCCGTCGGACGGGGCGAATTTTAGCCCATTAGCCGATATACTTACGAATAGCAAACACGCTCTTTTTCTCACCAAAGCATGCAAAACAGGAGGTTTTTATGCTCATCGTTGTTCCCGTCCTAATATTCGTTGCGCTGGTTATTGTGGGCGCAGGCGTCAAAATTGTCCCGCAGGGTTATCAGTGGACCGTAGAGCGCTTCGGCCGCTATACCAACACGCTGCAGCCCGGCTTAAGCCTGATTATCCCGTTCATGGACAGAATTGGTCGCAAGATCAACATGATGGAACAGGTGCTGGATATCCCCTCTCAGGAAGTGATCTCCAAAGATAACGCCAACGTCACCATTGATGCCGTCTGCTTTATTCAGGTGATTGATGCCCCGAAAGCGGCCTATGAGGTGAGCAACCTGGAGCTGGCGATCGTCAACCTGACCATGACCAACATCCGTACCGTGCTCGGCTCGATGGAGCTGGACGAGATGCTCTCCCAGCGCGACAGCATCAATACCCGCCTGCTGCACATTGTCGACGAGGCCACGAACCCGTGGGGGATCAAAGTTACCCGTATTGAGATCCGCGACGTGCGCCCGCCGGCTGAGCTTATCGCCTCCATGAACGCCCAGATGAAGGCCGAGCGCACCAAGCGCGCCTATATTCTGGAAGCCGAAGGGGTCCGTCAGGCGGAGATCCTCAAAGCGGAAGGGGAAAAACAGTCGCAGATCCTGAAAGCCGAAGGCGACCGTCAGTCCGCGTTCTTGCAGGCAGAAGCGCGTGAACGTTCCGCAGAAGCGGAAGCCCGTGCGACGCAGATGGTCTCCGAGGCGATTGCCGCCGGGGACATTCAGGCCGTGAACTACTTCGTGGCGCAAAAATATACCGATGCCCTGAAAGAGATCGGCTCCGCGAACAACAGCAAAGTGGTGATGATGCCGCTGGACGCCAGCAGCCTGATGGGCTCTATCGCGGGGATCGCCGAACTGATCAAAGACAGCGGAAACGAGCGTAAAAAATGATTGAGCTCATCGTTGCACATCCTTATGCCTTCTGGCTAAGCCTCGGTGGCTTATTGCTGGCGGCGGAAATGCTGGGCGGCAACGGCTACCTGCTCTGGAGCGGTGTTGCCGCTGTCATTACTGGCCTGCTGGTCTGGATCCTTCCTCTGGACTGGGCGTGGCAGGGCGCGCTGTTTGCGGTGCTGACGCTGGTCGCCGCCTGGCTGTGGTGGCGCTGGCTTAACCGCCAGGTAAAAGAGCAGAAACCGCTGGACGCGCATCTTAACCAGCGCGGACAGCAGATTATCGGCAAGCGCTTTACGCTCGACGCCGCGCTGGTGAACGGGCGCGGGCATATGCGCGTGGGCGACAGCTCGTGGCCGGTGGTGGCCGACGACGACCTCAGCGCCGGAACACAGGTTGAGGTCATTGCGGTGGAAGGCATTACGCTGCGGGTGAAAGCCTGCTAAGCGTGGGTTTTGCGGTGACAGCAGCCGGCAAGATTATCGATAATCGGGCAGTCGGCGCTGTCATCCCCCGGACAGGATTCCGCCAGCTGCAACAGCTGTTCGCGCATCGCCTGCAGCTCGATGATGTGGCGTTCAATCTCTGCCACTTTTTCCAGCGTGCGTTTTTTTACGTCGGCGCTGTGGCGCTTCGGATCGTTAAACAGGTTAACCAGCTCGCCGCACTCTTCCAGGTTAAACCCCACCTGTCTTGCCTGGCGCAGCAACGTCAGTTCATCGAGATGCAGCTGCGTATAGCTGCGGTAGCCGTTTTCACTGCGCAGCGGTGGCGTCACCAGCCCCTTCTCTTCATAAAAGCGGATTGCCTTGCTGGTTAAGCCCGTTTTTTTTGCCACGTCACTGATATTCACTTTTCCCCCTTGACCTTCCCCTTGATGGAAGGTTTAACCTTCATAACAGTTAGCGAAAAGCGTTACTCCGGTCAACAACTGACCAATATATTATACGGGAGTTTTGTTATGTCTCACACTATCGACCTTACGCTGGACGGCCTCTCCTGCGGCCACTGCGTCAAACGCGTGAAAGAAAGCCTGGAACAGCGTCCTGATGTGGAAAGCGCTGAAGTGACTATCGATCATGCCGCCGTAACCGGCAGCGCCAGCGCCGACGCGCTGATTGATACCATTAAACAGGCCGGTTACGGGGCGGAGTTAAGCCACCCAAAGGCTAAACCGCTGGCAGAGTCATCATCCCCGTCGGAAGCACTGACAGCGGCCACTCCTGAGCTTCCGGCAGCTGATGATATTGATGACAGCCAACAGCTGCTGATCAACGGCATGAGCTGCGCCAGCTGCGTCTCTCGGGTACAAAACGCCTTGCAGGCCGTACCGGGCGTCGCGCAGGCACGGGTCAACCTTGCGGAGCGTACTGCGCTGGTGATGGGCAGTGCCTCCGCCGCAGATTTAGTGCAGGCCGTTGAGAAAGCGGGCTACGGGGCGGAGGCCATCGAAGACGATGCCGAGCGCCGCGAGCGCCAGCAGGAAACGGCTATCGCCACCATGAAGCGCTTCCGCTGGCAGGCGATCGTTGCCCTGCTGGTCGGTATTCCGGTGATGGTCTGGGGCATGATGGGTGACAACATGATGGTCACCGCTGAAAACCGCACGCTGTGGCTGGCGATAGGCCTGATTACTCTGGCGGTCATGGTCTTTGCAGGCGGGCATTTCTATACCAGCGCCTGGAAGAGCCTGAAAAACCGCACTGCGACGATGGATACGCTGGTCGCGCTCGGTACCGGCGCGGCGTGGCTCTATTCAATGAGCGTGAACGTCTGGCCCCAGTGGTTCCCGATGGAGGCGCGGCATCTCTATTATGAAGCGAGCGCGATGATTATCGGCCTGATTAACCTGGGCCATATGCTGGAAGCCCGCGCCCGTCAGCGCTCCTCGAAAGCGCTGGAACGCTTGCTCGATTTAACCCCGCCGACGGCCCGCGTGGTTACGGACGACGGGGAAAAAAGCGTCCCGCTGGCCGAGGTTCAGCCCGGCATGACGCTGCGCCTGACGACGGGCGATCGCGTTCCCGTTGACGGTAAGATAACCCAGGGCGAAGCCTGGCTGGATGAAGCGATGCTGACCGGCGAGCCTATCCCTCAGCAGAAATCAGACGGCGACGCCGTTCATGCTGGCACGGTGGTGCAGGACGGCAGCGTGCTGTTTACCGCCAGCGCCGTCGGCAGCCACACGACGCTGTCGCGTATTATCCGCATGGTGCGTCAGGCGCAGAGCAGCAAGCCGGAAATTGGCCAGCTTGCTGACAGAATCTCGGCCATTTTTGTGCCGGTGGTGGTCGGCATTGCCCTGCTGAGCGCGGCTATCTGGTATTTCTTCGGCCCGGCACCGCAGATTGTTTACACCCTGGTGATCGCCACCACGGTGCTGATCATCGCCTGTCCGTGCGCCCTTGGCCTGGCGACACCGATGTCGATTATCTCCGGCGTCGGACGCGCCGCCGAGTTTGGCGTGCTGGTCCGTGATGCGGATGCCCTGCAGCGGGCGAGCACGCTGGATACCATTGTCTTTGATAAAACCGGCACGCTAACCGAGGGCAAACCGCAGGTTGTGGCCGTGAGCACCGCTGGCATTGCGGAAGAGGACGCGCTGCGCCTTGCCGCCGCGCTGGAGCAGGGTTCCAGCCACCCGCTGGCCCGCGCCATTCTCGATAAGGCGAATGCTTCTGCCCTGCCGCAGGTCAGCAATTTCCGCACCCTGCGCGGGCTAGGCGTCAGCGGTGAAGCCGACGGCCACGCGCTGCTGCTGGGTAACCAGGCGCTGCTCAATGAAAACGGTGTTGATACGTCCGCGCTGGAAGATGAGCTGAAAGCGCAGGCCTCTCAGGGCGCCACCCCGGTTCTGCTGGCGGTGGATGGCAACGCTGCCGCGCTGCTGGCCGTGCGCGATCCGCTTCGCCAGGACAGCGTGGATGCCTTACAGCGACTGCACCGCGCGGGCTACCGTCTGGTGATGCTGACCGGGGACAACCCGACCACCGCCAACGCCATCGCGAAAGAAGCCGGTATAGATGAGGTGATTGCGGGCGTGCTGCCGGATGGCAAAGCGGACGCCATCAAGAACCTGCAAAGTCAGGGTCGACAGGTGGCGATGGTGGGCGACGGCATCAACGATGCCCCGGCGCTGGCCCAGGCGGACGTGGGGATTGCCATGGGCGGCGGGAGCGATGTCGCCATTGAAACCGCTGCCATTACGCTGATGCGCCACAGCCTGATGGGCGTTGCCGATGCGCTGGCCATTTCAAAAGCTACGCTGCGCAACATGAAGCAGAACCTGCTGGGGGCATTTATCTATAACTCGCTCGGTATCCCGGTTGCCGCAGGCATTTTGTGGCCGCTGACCGGCACCCTGCTGAACCCGGTTGTTGCGGGTGCGGCGATGGCGCTCTCGTCCATCACCGTGGTGAGCAACGCCAACCGTCTGCTGCGGTTTAAACCGAAAGATTGAACCTTGTTCTCGTACGCGCTAGCATGACCCTTTCCGGTCATGGAGCGCGTATGAGTCTGTTTAATCGTATAAAAGCATCGTTTCGCGCCCTCTTCCCCCGCCGCTATGACTGGCCCGGTATGGATATTACGCTTCCGGGTGGGCAACACCTTCACCTGGTCGGCAGCATCCATATGGGCACGCAGGGGATGTCACCCCTGCCACCCGGTCTGATAAAACGCCTGAAGCGCGCCGACGCGCTGGTCGTCGAGGCGGACATTTCCGGCCACGAGTCGCCGTTTGCCGGGCTTGAAAGCGATCTCCCACTGGCGGAACGTCTGAATGAGGCCCAGCTTGCGGAACTGACACGCGTCGCGGATGAAACCGGCGTGTCGCTCTCCATGATTGATACCCTGCCGCTGTGGCAAATTGCCATGGTACTGCAGGCCACGCAGGCGCAGCGTCTGGGCCTGCGCGGTGATTACGGCATTGATTATCAGCTGCTGAACGTGGCGCGGGCGCGCCGTATGCCCATCATCGAGCTGGAAGGGACGGACAGCCAGATTGCGCTCCTGCGCCAGCTTCCTGATGACGGTCTGATGCTGCTGGATGATACCCTCACCCACTGGCACACCAACGCGCGCCTGCTGCAAACCATGATTGGCTGGTGGCTGGATGCGCCGCCCGCGGACGGTAAGCTGGCGTTACCGTCGACGTTCAGCGAATCGCTGTATGATGTGCTGATGAATGCGCGCAACAAAGCCTGGCGAGAGACGCTGCATGCTTTACCTGCGGGGGAATACGTGGTGGCGGTCGGGGCGCTGCATTTATACGGCGAAGGGAATTTGCCGTCGCTGTTGAAATAAAAAAATGGCCAATATCTCTATTGGCCCGTCAAAGAGGAATTTCATCGTTTTTATTATACCGAAGTGACCTTCGGCTGAGCCGATTGTCGCTCAAAGTGACCATCACTGCCAACACTATTGCGCAAGATGGTGCTATTTTTTAGACAAACGTCAGGCGTATGCTGGCCGCATGAATTGTCTGCCGTAAGAAGGATAGCTATGACTCCCGCCGTTAAATTACTCGAAAAACACAACATTTCTTTCCGGATCCACACCTACGATCACGATCCGAACGAAACCAACTTTGGTGATGAAGTGGTGCGAAAGCTGGGGCTGAACGCTGACCAGGTCTATAAAACGCTGCTGGTCGCGGTGAATGGTGATATGAAGCACCTCGCCGTGGCGGTTACCCCGGTGGCGGGACAGCTGGATCTGAAGAAAGTCGCCAAAGCGCTGGGGGCGAAGAAGGTGGATATGGCCGACCCGATAGTTGCGCAACGCACCACGGGCTATCTGGTGGGTGGGATCAGCCCGCTCGGACAGAAAAAACGCCTGCCGACGCTGATTGATGCGCCTTCCCAGGAGTTTGAAACCATCTTTATATCCGGCGGCAAACGCGGGCTGGATATCGAGCTGGCGGCGGGCGATCTGGCGAAAATGCTGGACGCGAAGTTTGCGGATATTGCGCGCCGGGAGTAAAAGAAAAGCCGGGTGGCGGCTACGCCTTACCCGGCCTACATTTTGACCCGTAGGCCCGGTAAGCGCAGCGCCACCGGGCAAAAAAACAACCCGCCCTACTGCCAGCTCACCTCGCCCTTCGGCTCATATGCGTTCACGTCAATCGGCGAATTCTGCTCGATGTACTGCTTCAGCACTTCCGCATCGATAAAGCCGGTGTTTACGTAGCCCGGTTTATTATCAATGTGCGGATAGCCGTCGCCGCCGGTGGCGTTAAAGCTTAACGTCGCCAGACGGTAGGTTTTCGCCGGATCGACCGGCTCGCCTTTGATTTTCAGATCGCTGAGCTTGCCGTCCTTCGCCACAAAGCTGACGTTGGCAAACTGCGGATAGGCACCCGAGTCCGGCTTCATCTGCGCCACGGCGGTCAGGTAGTCAACGACCTCTTTCCCGCTCATATCCGCATACACCACCACGTTGCCGAACGGCTGCACTTTCAGGACGTCTTTGTAAGTAATGTTTCCACCTTCGATGGAGTCACGAATGCCGCCGCCGCTCATTACACCAAAGTCGGCATTCGTGCGCGCCATTTGCGCCGCCAGCACCAGATGGCCCATGTTAGTCTGCACGAAGCGGACTTTGCTGCGGTCCCCTTCCAGACGACCGTTCAGCGTGCCGATTTTCACGTCCAGCTGCGCCTTACCTTTATTCTGGAACGGCGTCAGCAGGGAGAGCATCTGCTGGTTTTCAGCAATCTCTGGCGTGTAAAGTACCCGCTCGCTCTTCCCGTCCGGGTAGGTCACTTTCTTCTTCAGATTGACCGGAATGAGCTGATAGCGCACCAGCTTCATCTCGCCGTTACGGAACTCAAAATTCGCCCGACCCACGTATTTACCCCACTCGTGCGCCTGTACTATCCAGATACCGTTCTGACGGTCTGGCGCGCATGGCGTGCCCGGCACGTAGTCCACCTGCTTTTTGTTTTCGGAAGCCATACACACCGGATCCTGTGAGTGACCACCCACAATCATCGCCAGCGAGCCTGCCGGCAGGCTGCGCGCCATCTCCACGTCGCCGGGCGCATTGGAGCCGTGCTCGCCGTTATCGTAGTGTCCCATGTGGGTAGTGGCGATAATCACGTCCGGCTTTTCGTTCTGCTGCAGCTCCTGAATCACCAGCTTCGCTTCGTCTGCCGGTTTGCGGAATTCGATATCGGTGAAGAACTCAGGGTTGCCGATTTTTGCCGTATCGTCGGTGGTTAAGCCAATGACCGCGATTTTGAGATCCTGACGCTTAAACAGCGCCCATGGCTTAAACAGACGTTCGCCGGTGCTTTTCTGATAAATATTGGCGGAGAGGAACGGGAATTTGGACCATTTCTCCTGCTGACGCAGCACGCTCAGCGGGTTATCAAACTCGTGGTTACCCACGGCCATCGCGTCGTAACCGATTAAATTCATGCCGCGGAAATCGGGTTCAGCGTCCTGTAAATCGGATTCCGGTACGCCGGTGTTGATATCGCCCCCAGACAGCAGCAGCACGCTGCCGCCCTGGGCCGCCACCTCTTTGCGAATGCCGTCCACCAGCGTTTTTTGCGCCGACAGGCCGTATTCGCCGTATTCGCTGCGCCAGAAATGGCCATGATGATCGTTAGTATGCAGGATGGTGATTTTATAGGTTTTATCTTTTTCATACGCCTGCGCGGGCAGGCTTGTCAGCCCCCATGCGGCGATGAGCGCCAGCGCGACGCCTCGCTTCATTAACTTCATCTTCTCTCTCCCTGACCAATAGACAAAGGCAAAAATTACAGTGACTAACAAGAATAGACAAATAAGTTTTCAGAATTGCGACTTTCTTCAAATGTCACACGCGGGTATGTTAGTCGGATAATAATTACACCCTGCCTCTCTAATAACTAAAGACGTGGTACTTCTCTCTATGGCAATCAGTGAATCAACCCAGCCCGTTCCGGGCGCGCCGGCGTCGCCGCCAGCATCGCGCACCTCTTTTAAAGTCTTAGGCGCAATCAGCCTCTCGCACCTGCTCAACGACATGATCCAGTCGTTGATTCTGGCAATCTACCCGCTGCTGCAGTCCGAGTTTTCGTTAACCTTCGTACAGATCGGGATGATCACCCTGACCTTCCAGCTCGCCTCTTCGCTGCTACAGCCGGTGGTGGGCTACTGGACGGATAAATACCCGATGCCGTGGTCGCTGCCGATAGGCATGTGCTTTACCTTAAGCGGGCTGGTGCTGCTGGCCATGGCGGGGAGTTTTGAAACGGTGTTGATTGCCGCGGCGCTGGTGGGCACCGGCTCGTCCGTCTTCCATCCGGAATCCTCCCGCGTGGCGCGTATGGCTTCCGGTGGTCGTCACGGGCTGGCGCAGTCACTCTTCCAGGTAGGGGGCAACTTCGGTAGCTCCCTCGGCCCGCTGCTGGCGGCGGTGATTATCGCCCCGTACGGCAAAGGCAACGTGGCCTGGTTTGTGCTGGCCGCACTGCTGGCGATTATCGTGCTGGCGCAGATCAGCCGCTGGTATGCCGCTCAGCATCGCGTAAATAAAGGGAAACCTAAAGCGAAGGTTATCAATCCCCTGCCGCGCAATAAGGTTATCCTGGCCGTCTCTGTGCTGCTGGTGCTGATTTTCTCGAAATACTTCTATATGGCGAGCATCAGCAGTTATTACACCTTTTATCTGATGCAAAAATTCGGATTATCGGTACAAAACGCACAGTTCCACCTGTTTGCCTTCCTGTTCGCCGTTGCGGCAGGTACGGTCATTGGCGGGCCGGTGGGGGATAAGATTGGCCGTAAATATGTCATTTGGGGCTCTATCCTCGGCGTTGCACCGTTTACCCTTATTTTGCCGTACGCGAGCCTTGAATGGACGGGGATTTTAACCGTGATTATTGGTTTTATCCTCGCTTCCGCCTTTTCCGCCATTCTGGTTTATGCCCAGGAGCTGCTGCCTGGCCGGATCGGTATGGTTTCCGGACTCTTTTTCGGTTTCGCCTTCGGCATGGGAGGGCTTGGCGCAGCGGTGTTAGGGATGGTTGCGGATCACACCAGCATCTTCCTGGTTTATAAAATCTGCGCTTTCCTGCCGCTTCTTGGGATGTTAACCATATTCCTGCCTGATAACCGTCATAAAGCCTGAATTACAGGTAGCCAAAGTTTTACTTTGGCTACCTGACACCCTGATGCCATAAGGGTTTCTTCATTATCCCCTAGCTGAATTTATCAAAATGCGCTTTTTTACGTGCATATTGCTGTTTTATTCAAACTTCAACAATTATTCATAAACATAAGGGTAAAAATTGTCATAAACTATTACCTGGCTTTTTGGTATTCACGCCAAAAATGGAACACCCACCACGAAAGGAGACGGAATGCACCACGCCACACCGCTTATTACCACCATTGTTGGTGGACTTGTACTCGCTTTTATCCTTGGCATGATTGCCAATAAGCTGCGTATTTCTCCTCTTGTCGGCTATTTGTTAGCGGGTGTACTGGCGGGACCTTTCACGCCAGGCTTCGTGGCGGATACCAAACTGGCGCCTGAGCTGGCGGAACTGGGCGTGATCCTGCTGATGTTTGGCGTCGGTCTGCACTTCTCCCTGAAGGATTTGATGGCGGTAAAGTCGATTGCCATACCAGGAGCGATCGCCCAGATAGGGGTGGCGACGCTGCTGGGGATGGCGCTTTCCGCAGTGCTTGGCTGGTCGCTGATGACCGGCATCGTATTTGGGCTGTGCCTCTCAACCGCCAGTACCGTGGTGCTGCTGCGCGCGCTTGAAGAGAGGCAACTGATAGACAGCCAGCGCGGGCAGATCGCGATCGGCTGGCTGATTGTGGAAGATCTGGTGATGGTGCTGACGCTGGTGCTGCTGCCCGCCGTCGCCGGAATGATGGAAAAAGAGAACATCGGCTTCGCCTCGCTGGCGCTGGACATGAGCATCACCATCGGCAAGGTGGTGGCGTTTATCGCCATCATGATGCTGGTGGGCCGCCGTCTGGTGCCGTGGATCATGTCCCGCAGCGCGGCGACCGGCTCCCGCGAGCTGTTTACCCTCTCCGTGCTGGCGCTGGCGCTGGGTATCGCGTTTGGTGCCGTTGAGCTGTTTGATGTCTCCTTTGCCCTGGGCGCGTTCTTCGCCGGGATGGTGCTGAACGAGTCCGAGCTGAGCCACCGCGCGGCGCACGATACCCTGCCGCTGCGCGACGCCTTCGCCGTGCTGTTCTTTGTCTCCGTCGGCATGCTGTTTGACCCGATGATTCTGGTTCAGCAGCCGCTGGCCGTGCTGGGCACGCTGGCGATTATTATCTTCGGTAAGTCGCTCGCCGCCTTCTTCCTGGTGCGGATGTTCGGCCACTCCCCGCGTACGGCGCTGACGATTGCCGCCAGCCTGGCGCAGATTGGTGAGTTCGCCTTTATCCTCGCCGGTCTGGGTATGGCCCTCAACCTGCTGCCGCAGGCCGGGCAAAATCTGGTGCTGGCGGGAGCGATTCTGTCGATTATGCTGAACCCGGTACTGTTTGCCCTGCTGGAAAAATACCTCGATAAAACCGAAACGCTGGAAGAACAAACGCTTGAAGAGGCCATCGAGGAAGAGAAGCAGATCCCGGTAGATATCTGTAACCATGCCCTGCTGGTGGGCTTTGGCCGCGTCGGCAGCCTGCTCGGTGAGAAGCTGATGGCGCAAGGGATCCCGCTGGTGGTGATAGAAACGTCGCGCACCCGCGTCGACGAACTGCGCGAGCGCGGTATTCGCGCGGTGCTGGGCAATGCGGCGAACGAAGAGATCATGGAGCTGGCGCATCTGGACTGTGCCCGCTGGCTATTGCTGACGATTCCGAACGGCTATGAAGCGGGCGAGATTGTGGCCTCCGCGCGCGAAAAGTGCCCAACAATTGAGATTATCGCCCGTGCACACTATGACGACGAGGTAGAATACATTACCGAGCGCGGTGCAAATCAGGTGGTGATGGGCGAGCGCGAAATTGCGAATACGATGCTGACGCTGCTGGCGAAACCGCCGGCTGAAGAGGCTGTTACGGGGTAATTTGTGCGGCCCCCCCTCACCCCGGCCCTCTCCCCAAAGGGGCGAGGGTGTTCAAGTTCCCTCTCCCCTTTGGGGAGAGGGTCAGGGTGAGGGGCCTTCTTTTACCTGTCCCAGTACGCCTCTTCGAGGCTGTCTTCCCGTTCCGGCAGACCGCGCGTTAAGCGCGGTGAATGCTGGTTCAGCACCTGATAGCTCACGCGGTTGGCGTATTTACACACCTGCGCCAGCGACGAATAGGTCAGCCAGCTGAACTTGTGCTTGCTGGAATTCGGCACGTTGGTTTTGTGGTAGGCGTTAGCGGTAATGTCGTGCAGCAGCGCGGCCAGCGCGCCGTCACCCGCGCCGTTGGTGTTCATGATCTTCTCCGGCCCGCCCATGTACGGCGCGATGTGGGAGTAGATACGCAGAGGGTTCACGCAATCTTTATGGCGCATGCCGCGGCTGAACTCGTACTGGTTGAACTCGGCAATCGCGCCCGGCAGCAGCGGGTGCTGGGTTTTGCGTTTGCTCTCTTCCTCAGTGAAGCCCGCCATATACAGCCCGACAGGGCCGGCGGTGCAGAGCACCAGGTCCACCCAGTCCAGCGCTTTATCAGACGCCAATAGCGGATCGCTTTCACCGGTCAGCGCTTCGGCCTCTTCTTCGTTCATCGCCAGAATCGAGACGTGCTCTTTCAGAAACGCCTGCCACCACTCCGGGTTATCGGCAATCACGAATTTCGTGCCCAGGGTTAACACCACCGGCACATCGTACTTTTTGGCGTACTCAATCGCCTTCATGGTCGCTTCCGGCATCGGCTCGCCCGGCTTACAGCGCACCAGGTAGGAGGTCAGAACCAGCGCAGAGGCGCCCGCGATCACCTCTTCGGGAATGCTTTCCGCGCGCAGTTTGTTCATATGACCCGGGCTGATGGCAAAGGTACGTTCGCCGGACTCACCGATCAGCGTAAAGCAACGGCCAATCGGCCCGTCAACGCCCTGGAGATAGTTCAGATCGGTACGGCTGGAGGTGTTGCACAGGTAACGGTAGGCGTAGCCTCCGATTTCGATATTGCTGCACATCACGCCGAGCAGCACCGAGCGGTCGTCTGCCAGCACAGAGTAGTTGTGCATGGTGTTGCCGATGGTGCCGCCGGCAAACTGATGGGTAATCAGATTTTCGCGCACCAGTTCCTGGTACAGCGCTTCGGCGACGTCGTCCTCAATGACCAGCGAGTGACCGGCGCTCAGACCGTAACGGGCGAC
This sequence comes from Enterobacter sp. MG-EB028, assembly GCF_056673305.1. Taxonomy (NCBI): domain Bacteria; kingdom Pseudomonadati; phylum Pseudomonadota; class Gammaproteobacteria; order Enterobacterales; family Enterobacteriaceae; genus Enterobacter; species Enterobacter sp. MG-EB028. The sequence continues at coordinate 1,161,897 of NZ_CP195079.1, read as the reverse complement.
AAACGCATCATCGACTTTCGCTTCAATGTCCACCAGCGTCTGATCGATACCGACGACCCACGCCGCGCTGGTTTCATTTTCTGGCTGGATTTGCTGCAGGAGCGGATCGCGGGCATCAACGGGGAAGTAATGTTTAGATTTGCGTTTACCGGGAAATTTCATGGTCTGAACTGTACGAAGAATATGGGCCGGGAATGGTAGCACAAACCCGGCCCGGAGTGCGATCAGCGGCTGTTCGTCACCAGCGAGACCATCATGTCGATATGTTCAGGCGAGTCGTTAAGCGCCGGAATGTACTCATACTTTTCGCCGCCGGCCTCAAGGAAAAACTCACGGTTTTGCACCGCGATCTCCTCCAGCGTTTCCAGACAGTCTGCCGAAAAGCCCGGTGACATCACCTGGATGTGCTTCACGCCCTTCTCGCCGAGCATTTTAAGGGTCTCATCGGTGTACGGCGTCAGCCACGGCTCACGGCCAAAGCGCGACTGGAAGGTCATCATCACCTTCTCCGGCGGCAGGCCGAGGGCGGAGACCAGCTCGCGCGTGGTATCGCGGCAGCGCTGCGGGTAATCATCCCCTTCATTAGCGAAACGCTGCGGGATCCCGTGGTAGGAAAGCAGCAGCAGATCCGGCTCGCCGTGTTTTTCAAACGACGCACGGGCGCTGTTGGCAAGTGCTTTAATATAAAGCTCGTTATCAGCGTAATCGCGAATAAAGGTCACGCCAGGAATGCGGCGGCGGGTTGCCAGAATGCGGGCCAGCTCGTCCCAGACGGCGGCCACCGTCGAGCAGGAGTACTGCGGGTAAAGCGCCAGCACGACGATATGGTCCACCCCCTGCGCCAGCAGCGAGTCCACCGCGCTTTTCAGGGACGGTTTGCCGTAGCTCATGCCGAGCGCGACGGGCATCTCCGGCAGGCGGGCGGCCAGCGCTTTTTCCTGACGACGGCTGTACACCATCAGCGGCGAGCCCTCTTCCATCCAGACGGACTGATAGAGTTTGGCAACACGCGGAGAGCGAATCGGCAGAATGACGCCACGCAGCAGCGGCCACCACAGCAGTCTCGGAAAATCCACGACGCGCGTGTCGCTTAAAAATTGTCGCAGATAGCGTTTTACCGCGTCTGGAGTGGGTGCTTCTGGAGTGCCCAGATTGGCAAGCAGGATGCCGGTTTTCGCCTGACTCATTCACGCCTCTTAACCATTTGATAGGTTGTCAATTGTAGCGGAAATGCGTTTAAACGAAACCCATTGCTGTAATAGGTGAGATGAGAATATTTCTCACCCGGGAGCCCGGGTGAGAGGCGCGCAATTAGCCGAGGATTTTTTCCAGCTCTGCACGAACGTCAGCCACGGCTTTGGTACCGTCAACTTTCGCGTATTTGGTGTTACCCGCCTGCGCTTCTTTGGTGTAGTAGCCGATCAGCGGCGCGGTCATCTGATGGTATTCCACCAGGCGTTTACGCACGGTCTCTTCCTGATCGTCTTTACGGGTGGTCAGCTCTTCGCCGGTCACGTCGTCTTTGCCTTCAACCTTAGGCGGGTTGAATTTGATGTGGTAAACGCGGCCAGAAGCAGCGTGTACGCGACGGCCAACGATACGGTCAACGATCAGCTCGTCCGGTACGTCGAACTCCAGAACGTAGTCCACGTAGATGCCCGCTTCTTTCATGGCGTCAGCCTGAGGAATGGTGCGTGGGAAGCCGTCCAGCAGGAAACCGTTACGGCAGTCTTCCTGAGCAATGCGCTCTTTGACCAGAGCAATAACCAGCTCGTCGGTTACCAGCTTGCCCGCGTCCATGATGTCTTTCGCTTGTTTACCCAGCTCGGAGCCAGATTTAACAGCGGCGCGCAGCATGTCACCGGTGGAGATTTGCGGAATACCGTATTTCTCCATGATGAACTGAGCCTGAGTTCCTTTACCCGCGCCCGGAGCGCCAAGCAGAATAATACGCATTGCGAAAATCCCCTCAAAAGTCGTTTCAAATTTTCAAAAGCGCTAAACAATACCACCAGAACGGGCATCGCTCAAGGAAGGCGGGAAGGCTGAAACGGTTAATGGGGGGAGATTATTTGGGTTAGTGCAGTTGATTCCCCTCACCCTAACCCTCTCCCCATAGGGGAGAGGGAATTTGAACACCCTCTCCCCTATGGGGAGAGGGCAGGGTGAGGGGGAGGTGTTTAATTACGCCAGCAGCAGCGCATTCACACGTTTAATGAACAGGTTAGGATCCTCCAGCGTGCCGCGCTCGGCCAGCAGGGACTGATCCAGCAGCAGTTCAACCCACTCGGCAAAGCGGGCGTCGTCCTGGGTATCCGCGGCGCGTTTCACCAGCGGATGATCCGGATTAAGCTCAAAGATATATTTCACTTCCGGTACCGCCTGGCCCGCCGCGGCGAACAGCTTCGCCATCTGGGTGCTCATTTCGTCGGCATCGGTGGTGACAATCGCCGGGGTGTCGGTCAGACGATGCGTGAAGCGCACCTCTTTCACGCGGTCGCCCAGCAGGGTTTTCACGCGTTCAACGAACGGCTCCAGCGCCTTCTCGGCTTCTTTCGCGCTTTCGTCCACTTCATCCGCCAGCTTGTCGATGGATTCGTCCGCTTTAGCGACAGACTGGAACGCCTTCCCGTCGAACTCGGTCAGGTAGTTCATCATCCACTCGTCGATGCGGTCAGAAAGCAGCAGCACTTCGATGCCTTTCTTACGCAGCAGCTCCAGGTGCGGGCTGCTCTTCGCCGCCGCGTAGCTGTCGGCGGTGATGTAGTAAATCTTCTCCTGCCCTTCTTTCATACGGGAGATGTACTCTTCCAGCGACACGGTCTGCGCGGAGGAGTCGGTGTGCGTAGAGGCAAAGCGCAGCAGTTTGGCGATGGTTTCAACGTTCGCCATGTCTTCAGCCGGGCCTTCTTTCAGCACCAGGCCGAACTGTTTCCAGAAGGTCTGGTATTTTTCGGCATCGTCTTTCGCCAGTTTTTCCAGCATCTGCAGCGCACGTTTGGTCAGGGCGTTGCGCAGGTTACGGGTGACGGTGCTGTCCTGCAGAATTTCACGCGAAACGTTCAGCGGCAGATCGTTGGAATCTATCAGACCGCGCACAAAGCGCAGGTAGTTCGGCATGAACTGCTCGGCGTCGTCCATAATGAATACGCGCTGCACGTACAGCTTCAGGCCGTGCTTGTGATCGCGGTTCCACATGTCCCACGGCGCCTGCGCCGGGATGTACAGCAGGCTGGTGTACTCCTGCTTACCTTCCACACGGTTGTGGCTCCAGGTCAGCGGGTCGGTAAAGTCGTGGGCGATGTGCTTGTAGAACTCGTTGTATTCGTCGTCTTTAATTTCCGACTTGTTGCGCGTCCACAGCGCCTGAGCCTTGTTGATCTTCTCCCAGGAAACCACGGTTTCACCGTCTTTCTCTTCCTGTTTTTCAATCTCTACCGGCAGGGCGATGTGATCGGAATACTTGCTGATGATGGAGCGCACGCGCCAGTCGTTCAGGAAATCGTCTTCGCCTTCGCGCAGGTGCAGGGTGATTTCAGTCCCGCGATCCGCTTTGGTGATGTCATCAACGGTGTACTCGCCTTCCCCTTTGGATTCCCACAGCACGCCGTTCTCGGCGCTGTCGCCCGCCGCACGGGTGCGCACGGTAACTTTGTCGGCCACAATGAACGCCGAGTAGAAACCGACGCCGAACTGGCCGATCAGCTGGCTGTCTTTCGCCTGGTCAGAGCCCATGGACTCGAGGAACGCTTTGGTGCCGGATTTGGCGATGGTTCCGAGGTGGTCGATCACCTCGTCGCGGTTCATCCCGATGCCGTTATCGGCGATGGTCAGGGTGCGGTTCTCTTTGTTGAAAGAGACGCGCACGCGCAGCTCGCCGTCGCCTTCGTACAGATCCGGGTTGGACAGCGCGCGGAAGCGCAGCTTGTCCGCCGCATCAGAGGCGTTGGAAATCAGCTCACGCAGGAAAATTTCTTTGTTGGAATACAGGGAATGGATCATCAGGTGCAGAAGCTGTTTTACTTCTGACTGGAAACCACGGGTTTCTTGTCCTTTCATCTAAGTCGACCTCAACAATGCCATTTAATGGGGTTTTAAAACGTTGAGGGAGAGATGGGGATAAGGGGAGAAATTTTCAAGCGGAGGCCGCGCGCGCAGCCTCCGTTTGGTCAGAAAATAATCTTGTGGCGTCCGGCCAGCGAGTGCGACAGCGTGGTGCCATCGACCATCTCCAGCTCGCCGCCCACCGGCACGCCGTGGGCGATGCGGCTGGCATCAACGCCGTACTGCGCGCACAGCTCGGCGATGTAGTTGGCGGTTGCCTCCCCTTCCACCGTTGGGTTGGTGGCGAGGATCACCTCTTTGATCGTTTCGGACTCAAGACGCTGTTCAAGGCGGTCAAGACCGATATCATCCGGGCCAATGCCGTCGAGCGGGGAGAGATGCCCCATCAGCACGAAGTAGCGGCCGGAAAACTGCCCGGTTTGTTCGATGGCGTAGATGTCCGCCGGACTCTCCACCACGCAAATCTGACCGTTTTCCTGACGACGCGGGTTCGTACAGATGTTACACACGTCTTGCTCGGTAAAGGTGCGGCAATCCGCACAGTGACCAATTTCTGACATGGCGCGGGTCAAAGCCTGCGCCAGGCGCATCCCGCCGCTGCGGTCGCGCTGCAATAGCGTAAACGCCATGCGCTGCGCCGACTTCGGGCCAACGCCCGGCAGGCAGCGCAGCGCTTCCATTAACTGCGTGAGCAGCGGACTGGTTTGCATCAGAATGGCATCTTGAAGCCAGGCGGCAGCTGCATACCGCTGGAAACAGAGGCCATTTTCTCTTTCTGAGTTTCGTCGATACGGCGAGCGGCATCGTTAAACGCGGCTGCAACCAGATCTTCCAGCATCTCTTTGTCGTCTTCGAGCAGGCTCGGGTCGATTTCCACGCGACGGCAGTTGTGCGCACCGTTGATGGTCACCTTGACCAGACCGGCACCGGATTCACCCGTGACTTCCAGCTGAGCGATCTCTTCCTGCATCTTCTGCATTTTTTCCTGCATCTGCTGAGCCTGCTTCATCAGGCCACCCAGACCGCCTTTTCCACCAAACATAGGCTTCTCTCTTCTTTCACGTTTAAGGATTACAACCGTAAGTCAGACTCACGATCAAATGGGGCGAATACTCTCTTCATCCAGATCGGCGTCGAAGAACCGGCGCAGGGTCTGAATGTTGTTATCCGCAATTATCGCCTCGCGCGCCTGCGCGAGCTTCTCTTCATAAATGGCCTGGCGCCATTCGAGCGGCGTTTTCACTGCCGGATTATCATCTTCAATGATAGTCAATTCAACCGGTGAGCCCTGTAAAGCAGCAAGCGCCTCGGCCAGCGCCTTTTGCGCGCCAGGGGAATTGAGGTGCCGCTGGCCCGGACGCAGGTGCAGACACACCTGATTGCCGTCCTGCTCTTTCCAGGCGTTCAGCGCGACCTGCTCCACCAACTTCGGCAACTGGAGTTTGCTGACCTCGGCGGCCCAGGCGTCCCGCGCGATAGACTCTTCGGCAAGCTTCGCGGAAAGCTCCGGCGTTTTCTCATGCTCCAGCGCCTTTTTCAGCGCTTTTGGCGTGGCGACCTCTTCCTTCACCGTTTCAGTAATGGTGGTTGCCTTCCAGCGGTAAGCCTCTTCTTTCACCGGGGCTTTCTGCTCGAGCGCGGACGGTGCCGGACGCGACTGTACGCGCTCCGTTACCGAGGCCAGTCGTTCAAGCGCGGCGTTGTTCACCGGCCGCGCTCTTCCTGGCGCTGCCGGTTCACTCTTTTTTGGTTTGGTTACTCCCTGCGCACGCTGTAGCTGGCTGCGTGCGGCAAGCACCGAACTGGTGGCATCCGACAGCGGCACGTTTTGCTGCGGCGGCGGTGTCGGCTGCGGTGGCACCTGCTGCGGCGACATCACCGCCGTAGGGGCGACCGGGGCGAAAGACTGCCGCGGCACTTCAGGCTCCGGCAACGGCATGCGCGGGTGGAACGCCAGCGCGCGCAGCAGCGTCATTTCAACGCCCATACGTGGATCAGGCGCGTACGGCAGCTCTTTGCGGCCAATCAGCAGCGTCTGGTAATACAGCTGTACGTCGGCAGGCGGCACGGTGCGGGCAAGTACACGCATCCGCTGTTCAATGGCGGCCATGTCCGCACCGATGGCGGACGGTGAAAGCTGCAGCATCGCCACGCGGTGCAGCAGGCTGAGCATCTCGACCAGCAGCGCTTCCCATTCAATCCCCCGCCCCGCGGCGGCGTTGACCAGCGACATCACGCGCTCACCGTTGGCGGCAATCATCGCTTCGATAAGCGACAGAGCCTGATCGTCATCCAGCGTGCCGAGCATGGTGCTGACCGCCTCGGTGGAGAGCTTACCGTCACCGCTGGCAATGGCCTGATCGGTCAGGCTCAGCGCATCACGCAGGCTGCCGTCCGCCGCGCGGGCCAGCAGCTGCAGGGCGCGCGGTTCGTGGACAATATTCTCTTCATCGAGAATGTGCTCAAGCTGCGCGCGGATCTGCTCAACGTCCAGCGCCTTCAGATGGAACTGCAGGCAGCGCGACAGGATCGTGACCGGCAGCTTTTGCGGATCGGTGGTCGCCAGCAGGAATTTAACGTGCGCGGGCGGCTCTTCCAGCGTTTTCAGCAGGGCGTTAAAACTGTGGCGCGACAGCATGTGCACTTCATCGATCAGGTAGACCTTGAAGCGGCCACGCGCCGGGGCGTACTGCACGTTGTCGAGCAGATCGCGGGTATCTTCCACTTTGGTGCGCGAGGCGGCGTCAATCTCGATCAGATCGACAAAACGCCCCTGCTCGATCTCCCGGCAGTTATCGCACACGCCGCAAGGGGTGGCGGTGATCCCGGTTTCGCAGTTGAGACCTTTCGCCAGCAAACGGGCAATAGAGGTCTTACCTACGCCGCGGGTGCCGGAAAAAAGATAGGCGTGATGGATGCGACCTAGCGACAAGCCGTTCGCCAGGGCCGTCAGCACATGTTCCTGACCGACAACGTCAGCAAAGGTTTGTGGTCGCCATTTACGGGCTAACACCTGATAACTCATGGGCAGGCTCTGCAACGCTGGAAGGTGAATTTATGGAGGGGAATGCTACCACAACCTCACCCATTGAGCGAGGTTGTGAAAACCGGGATTAGTGACCCGGGAAAGGCACCAGGCTGTAGCTGGTAATGCCCTGTTTTTCCAGGCGCTGTTCACCGCCGAGATCGAACAGGTTGATGATGAATGCCGCGTCGGTCACTTCTCCACCCAGACGGCGGATCAACTTCACGGTGGCTTCAATGGTGCCGCCGGTTGCCAGCAGATCGTCCACCACCAGCACTTTGTCGCCTGGCTTGATGGCATCAACGTGGATTTCCAGCTGATCGGTGCCGTACTCCAGCTCGTAGCTCTCCGCGATGGTTTCACGCGGCAGCTTGCGCGGCTTACGCACCGGCACAAAACCCACGCCCATCTCCAGCGCAACCGGTGCGCCAAACAGGAAGCCACGGGCTTCGGTACCTACTACTTTGGTGATCCCGGCGTTTTTATAACGCTCGACCAGCAGTTCAATGCTGAGCGCGTACGCTTTCGGGTCTTCCAGCAAGCTGGTGACATCACGGAAAAGAATGCCAGGCTTTGGATAGTCCTGGATGCTTTTGATGCTGTTTTTCAGATATTCAAGCTGCTGTGCAGTTGCGGTCATCGGTTTGTGCCTAAATGAAACAGTGTTACTCACGGCGCGCAACGAGTCGGCAAAGGTAACAATTGTTTAACCTTTAACCAGGCGCGCCTGTGCTCGAAAACGGTCGAATTTACTGGCTGTACGCAATAATTGCAACAGCCATTATGAGGCTTCAGTGCTTTTGTTGCTTTTCATCAACCACGGGGATCCGCCACATGAAGATCAGCAGGCAGGTCAGGATGAACAGCAGCAGGATCCGCACCCACATCATTTTCACCAGCCAGAGTGAGATTGCGAAGGTGATGAGGATCACCGCGATCGCGCGAGGCTTGGCGCCGGGCGGCATGGCCCGGTGTTTTTGCCAGTGCCGCAGGTAACCGCCAAACCACGAGCGGTAGAGCAGCCAGTGGTGAAAACGCGGCGACGACCGGGCGAAGCACCAGGCCGCCAGCAGGATGAACGGCGTGGTAGGCAGCAAGGGCAAAACCACGCCCAGCGTGCCCAGCACTACCGCGAGCCAGCCAATGATGATTAAAATAGTACGCTGCATAATGCGAATCGTTATCAAACTGAACGGCTACTTTACCACTGGAGAGCGCCTTGAAAACAGTCTTGCTTCTTGAGACGCTGCAAAATCAGCTAACAACACTGCGGACTCAGGCCACGCCGCTGATGGGCCACGCCACGGTGAAGCCGCGCTTTGACCGTCAGCTGTTCCGCACCCGCAGTACTTTAATTCAGGATTATCTTGCGGAGGCGCAGACCAACCTTGACGAGCTTCGTCACGCGGTTGAGAGTGAACAACTGGAGCAGGCTCAGTGGCTCGCAGAGCATCTCACTGAGCAGATCACTGCCATGCATCGTGAAATCGCCGCCTGGCCGCTGCGCGCCTGGGACAGCGCCTCGCCTGGGCTCGGAAAATGGCAGCGCAAGCGGCTGGAGAACCAGGAGTTTGAGCGTCGCCTGTTTGAGATGAAGCGCGAGCGCGAAACGCGCCTGAACAACAGCGAAACGCTGGAAGAGCAGCAGCTATTGATGCGCGAGATTAGCGCGCTGGAAGGACGCATCGTTCGCTGCCGTCAGGCGCTGGATGAAATTGAGCGCGTGATTGAACGCCTGACCCGTTAACAGGAGCCACATCTATGTCACTGGAAAATGCACCCGATGAGGTCAAGCTGGCCGTCGATTTAATTATGCTGCTGGAGAATCATGAGATCCCGGCGGAGACGGTGCTGAAGGCACTGGAGATTGTGCGGCGGGATTTTGAAGGAAAGGTGAAGGTCGGTTGCCCTCACCCTAACCCTCTCCCTTGAGGGAGAGGGGACCGTTAGGTACGGTTTGAAAGATCTGCATTGATTCGCTTTTTACCCTCTCCCCTCCGGGGAGAGGGCTGGGTGAGGGTCATCTCCCTTAATCTCGCGCTTCACTTCCGTGTGCTCATCGCCTTTCTCATTATGCAGGTGAACCTCAAGCTGGTTGAAGGCGATGTTAATGTTGTTTTCACGGCACAGGCGGTCGATCGCGCGGTTCAATTCGTCCACGGTGTAGCTGCGATCGCGCAGTTCACGCACGTATAAACGCAGTTCGTGATCCAGCGTGCTTGGCCCGAAGGTGGTGAAGAACACGTCTGGCGCTGGATCGTGCATGACCTTTGGATGCGATTTAGCGGCTTTTAGCAATACCTCTTTCACTTTATCCAGATCGGAACCGTAGGCCACGCCGAGGCGAATCACCACGCGCGTGGTGGTATCCGAGAGCGACCAGTTGATCAGACGCTCGGTCACGAACGCTTTGTTCGGGATAATCACCTCTTTACGATCGAAGTCGGTGATGGTGGTGGCACGAATACGGATCTTGCTGACCGTACCGGAGAAGGTACCGATGGTAACGGTATCGCCAATTCGTACAGGGCGCTCGAACAGGATGATCAGGCCGGAGACGAAGTTACCGAAGATCTCCTGCAGGCCGAAACCAAGACCGACCGAGAGAGCGGCCGCCAGCCACTGCAGTTTATCCCACGAGACGCCCAGCGAGCCGAATACCGTCATCGCGCCGACAATAATGATGACGTAATTCAGGATGGTGGTGATGGCGTATGACGCCCCCTGGCGCAGGTTCAGCCGTGACAGAACCAGCACTTCCAGCAGACCCGGCAGGTTGCGAATTAGCGCCCAGGCCACCACCGAAGACACCAGCGCAAACAGCAGGCTGCCCATGGTGACGCTTTTCATCACCGCCGCGCCGGCTTCGGTACCGTTGTATTGCCAGAGGGTAATACTGTCGAGATAGGCGAAGACCGTAATTAAATCAGACCAGATCGCCCAGAACATCACGGCAAACAGGGCGATCATCACCAGCATGGTGATACGCAGCGTCTGCTGGTTAACCTGCTCCAGCGCGATGGTCGGCTCTTCCTGCGGCTCCGCGCCTTCGGCCCCCTCTTTCACCTGATGCTGACGACGCGCTATCGCACGGCGGTAAGCAATGCGGCGGGCCGCAACGCTTAAGCCGCGCAGCACGGTCTGATAGAGCAGGTTCCAGACGATCACCAGATAGACCGTCTCGATCCAGCGCCCGGACAGACGCAGCGTGGTGTAGAAGTAGCCCGTTGCCGTAAGCACCATCAGCGCCAGCGGAATGATCGCCAGCACCGTCACGGTGGCCAGACGAAGATTATGGGACTCTTTATCGCGCCAGCTGTCGCGGCACATCGGCCACATCAGGATGGCAATCAGCAGCAGGTTCAGCAGAATGACCAGCTGACCCAGCACATCATCCATCAGATGCAGCGGGGAAAGCTCAGAAATAACCGACCAGAAGTGCAGCGGCAGGAGCGCCAGGCTGACGCGCACAATTTGACGGCGCCAGTGGCTGGTTAGCTGAGCAGGCATGTTGAAGTGACGCACCGCCACGCCGTCTTTTTCCAGCACCTTCCAGCACACGCCAAATACCAGCCAGAACAGCGCCAGTTTTTTACTGAACGCCCAGAGCAGATCGCTGACGTTAAGCTGCATCGTGAGCAGAATCAGCCCCACGGCCAGAATGATCAGGCACACCGGCAGCGCGCGAATGAGATCGATCAGAATCGCTTTTGGCGTATGGAGCTGGCTGTCGTTGCGCAGTTGCCCCACTTCCGACGCCAGCTTCGCCTGGTACTGTTTCAGCCATTTCAAACGCCAGCGAATAAGACCGGCGATCAGCAGCAGCGGTAAACCGGCCAGGAAAGCAATCATTACCGCAGGCCAGGCTTTTTCCCAGTTCACGGTGATTTTCATGCTCTTAATCTGCGTTTTCAGCGTTTCCGGGAAGGACTTAATCCAGTCCCAGTCCATCGGCTTGTTGCTGTTCACCCAGAAAATCTGCTGCGTCAAAATCTCCTGCAGGCTTTTTGACACGCTGACCAGCTGCTGCTGGTTGATCTGCAGGTTAATCGCCATCATCAGCTGGTTGCCCAGCTGTTTGTTGAGCTGGTCCAGCAGTTCGCGGCGCATATCCACCACCTGGAGCAGCGCGTCATGCACCTCAGGGTTCACGTCGCTGGAATGGCCCTCTTCAATTTTGGCGACGAAGGTATCGCTCTGGAAAAGGGCATCGCGCTGCTGGTTGACGTCAAACTGTTCCAGACGTAAATCCGCAATGCGGTTGGTCATGTCCTCCAGCTCGTCGGCGGACGGCAGCGTCTGCTGCTGCTGGTAGAGAATACGCGACAGCAGGAGACTGCCCTTCAGGACCGCAATCTGCTCTTTAATATTGCGTTCCGCCTGCAGCGCGCGATCCAGCCAGTTTTTCACCTTGATATTTTGCTGAACCAGCGAGTTGCCGTTTTCCGTCGCCAGTATCAGGCGCTGGCTGAGCTGATGGTTAGCCTCAAGCTCCTGTTTCACCAGCGGGTTGGCCTGAATGCGGGCAGTTTCGTCCGGCGATACGGCCTCCTGGGCGGTTTTTTCCGTCAGGGTCAGGCGTTTGCTATTTACCGCTTCCTGCAACAGCTGAAGCTGGTGTTCAAGGCGATTAATATTCGCCGTCACGTAATCACGCTGTTTCTGAAGCGTGTCCTGCAGCACCGTGTTCCCTTCCAGGCTTTTACGCTGCTGTTCGATTTGCGCATTGAGCAACGACTGCTGAACCAGCAGCAGGGTTTGCTGCGTCGGGCGCAGCGTGCCTTCGCCCACCGTCGTGCCGTTCAGTCGGTTGCGGATCTGCTGCAGTTGCTGAGACGCGGTGTACATCGCATTTTGCACGCGCTCGGGCTGGGTTTGCAGGGAGACAAGCTGGCTGTTGTAGGTCGCGAGGTCGGACTGTGCGGTTTGCAGGTCGTCGAGCAGCTGGGCGACGCGCGATTCCAGCTGACGTAAAGAGAGCGTGGAGAGCGTCTTGCGCGTTTCGTCGTCGTTATCGACGTCACTCAGCGCGCTCAGCGCTTCCGTGGCCTTACGCATGTTCTCCGGCGCCTGCGCCACCTTCTGACGAAGTTGGGTGGTTTCTGCTTTAACGCGCTCAATCTTATCAATATTTTCCAGCGTTTCCGTTAGATCCTGCTGGGTGAGTTTCTCCTGAGGAGAGAGCTCTTTTTGTTTATTCAGAGTGTCGAGCTGCGACTGAATTTCACTGCGCGAGGGAATATCAGTGCTGTTATCTGCGCGAGCCCAGGTCAGCGGCGCAGTGGAGAAGAAAAACAGCATAGCAAAGAGCAATGCAAATACAGGATGTTGCGAGCGATTGATGGGCAGCATAGTTGTGAATGATGTCAGCAGATGACCGAAAATAGTCCGGCGTGAAGAATATCACGCTCGCCGGAAGCAGAATAGCGCGAACATTCCCCTCTAAGATAAATCCTGGAATGACTCAGGCAGATAACGAAGGCGCGTCGCCGCGCAGCGTGGGGCAGAGCTGTAGCATTTCCAGTAAAATCGCCACGTAGCTGCGGGCTTCCTCTTTGAGGTCAAAGGACTGCGGCGCAAACAGCCAGTTTTCCATGAGCCCTGAAATGTAGCTGCGCATCAGGACAGCCGCCCGGCGGGTCAGCAGACTGGCTGGTAACAGTTTTGCCTGCATACACAGATTCAGGTTCTGTTCAATCCGGTCATAGCTCTCCAGGCTGAGGCTGCGCTGCGCCTGTTGCACCACCGCCATTTCGCCCACGAACTCGCATTTATGAAAAATAATTTCCATCATTAATCTGCGACGCTCTTCAACTACCGTTGCTTCAAGGATATATACTAATATTTCTCTCAATACTGAGAGTGGATCGTCAGGGAATTTTGCCCGATACTCACTCTCGAGATCGCTAATGCTGGACTCTGAAAGCTCCCAGATTTCACTGAACAGATCTGACTTGTCTTTAAAATGCCAGTAAATCGCTCCCCGCGTCACACCAGCGGCCTGAGCAATTTGCGCCAGCGAGGTTGAAGAAACACCCTGCTGAGAGAACAAACGTATCGCCACATCCAGAATGTGTTGTCGGGTTTCCAGCGCTTGTTGTTTAGTTTTTCGTGCCATAGGTGAGTGAATTTACAGGAGTTAGATTTACATACATTTGTGAATGTATGTACCATAGCATGACGATAATATAAACGCAGCAATGGGTTTTAGACTCAGGACCCTTGATCAATTTGAAATCGGACACTCGAGGTTTACATATGAACAAAAACAGAGGGTTAACGCCTCTGGCGGTCGTTCTGATGCTCTCAGGCAGCTTAGCGCTTACAGGATGTGACGACAAACCGGCTCAACAAGGAGCTCAGCAGGCGCCAGAAGTCGGCGTTGTGACACTCAAATCTGAACCTCTGCAGATCACCACCGAATTACCAGGCCGTACTAGCGCTTACCGCATTGCGGAAGTTCGTCCTCAGGTTAGCGGCATTATCCTGAAGCGTAACTTTACCGAAGGCGGCGATGTGCAGGCCGGTGAGTCTCTGTATCAGATTGATCCCGCGACCTATCAGGCTTCTTATGAAAGCGCGAAAGGTGACCTGGCTAAAGCACAAGCCGCGGCAAAAATTGCCCAGCTGACGCTGAACCGCTACCAGAAACTGCTCGGCACGAAGTACATCAGCCAACAGGATTACGATACCGCCCTGGCTGATGCCCAGCAGGCTAACGCAGCCGTGGTAGCAGCCAAAGCGGCAGTCGAAACCGCCCGCATCAACCTGGCCTATACCAAAGTGACCTCCCCTATCAGCGGACGTATTGGTAAATCTTCCGTGACGGAAGGGGCACTGGTACAGAACGGTCAGACCACTGCACTGGCAACCGTGCAGCAGCTCGATCCGATCTATGTTGACGTGACGCAGTCCAGCAATGATTTCCTGCGCCTGAAACAGGAGCTGGCTAACGGCACCCTGAAACAGGAAAACGGCAAAGCCAAAGTGGAGCTGGTTACCAACGACGGTATCAAGTTCCCGCAGGAAGGTACTCTGGAATTCTCCGACGTGACGGTCGACCAGACCACCGGTTCCATCACCTTACGTGCGATTTTCCCGAACCCTGACAAAAATCTGCTGCCAGGTATGTTCGTTCGCGCGCGTCTGGAAGAAGGAACGAATCCAACCGCACTTCTGGTTCCACAGCAGGGTGTGACCCGTACGCCACGCGGCGATGCAAGCGCACTGGTTGTCGGGGCAGATAACAAAGTCGAAACGCGCAATATCACCGCCACTCAGGCGATTGGCGATAAATGGCTGGTGACGGAAGGTCTGAAAGATGGCGATCGCGTGATTGTTACTGGTTTGCAAAAAGTACGTCCTGGCGCGCAGGTAAAAGCACAGGAAGTGACATCTGACGATAAACAACAAGCTTCGGCCGCTGGCCAGTCAGAACAAACCAAGTCTTAACTTAAACAGGAGCCGTTAAGACATGCCTAATTTCTTTATCGATCGCCCCATATTTGCGTGGGTGATCGCCATTATCATCATGCTGGCCGGGGGACTTGCGATCCTGAAGCTGCCTGTTGCGCAATATCCAACGATTGCGCCACCGGCGGTGACGATCTCCGCAACCTACCCGGGGGCTGATGCGAAAACGGTGCAGGATACCGTAACTCAGGTTATCGAACAGAACATGAACGGTATCGATAACCTGATGTACATGTCCTCAAACAGTGACTCCACCGGTACGGTTCAGATTACCCTGACCTTTGAATCCGGTACAGATGCGGACATTGCGCAGGTTCAGGTGCAGAACAAACTGCAGCTGGCGATGCCTCTTCTGCCGCAGGAAGTGCAACAGCAGGGTGTGAGCGTCGAGAAATCGTCCAGCAGCTTCCTGATGGTTGTCGGCGTTATCAACACCAACGGCACTATGACGCAGGAGGATATTTCCGACTACGTGGGCGCCAACATGAAGGACGCCATCAGCCGTACGTCCGGTGTGGGTGACGTTCAGCTGTTCGGTTCCCAGTACGCGATGCGTATCTGGATGGATCCGAACAAACTGAACAACTTCCAGCTGACGCCGGTTGACGTGATTAACGCGATTAAAGCGCAGAACGCCCAGGTGGCAGCCGGTCAGTTAGGCGGTACGCCGCCAGTGAAAGGTCAGCAGCTTAACGCGTCCATTATCGCGCAAACCCGTCTGACCTCCGCCGATGAGTTCAGCAAAATTCTGCTGAAGGTGAACCAGGACGGTTCGCAGGTTCGTCTGCGCGACGTGGCCAAGGTTGAGCTGGGTGGTGAGAACTACGACATCATCGCGAAGTTTAACGGTAAACCGGCCTCTGGCCTGGGTATCAAACTGGCGACGGGCGCGAACGCCCTGGACACCGCGACGGCGATCCGTGCGGAACTGAAGAAGATGGAACCGTTCTTCCCGTCAGGTCTGAAAATCGTTTATCCGTATGACACTACGCCTTTCGTTAAAATTTCGATTCACGAAGTGGTTAAAACGCTGGTAGAAGCGATCATCCTGGTGTTCCTGGTGATGTATCTGTTCCTGCAAAACTTCCGCGCGACGCTGATCCCAACCATCGCCGTGCCGGTCGTTCTGCTGGGGACCTTTGCCATCCTTGCAGCCTTTGGGTTCTCGATAAACACCCTGACGATGTTCGGGATGGTGCTCGCCATCGGCCTGCTGGTGGATGACGCCATCGTGGTAGTAGAGAACGTCGAGCGCGTGATGGCGGAAGAAGGTTTGCCACCGAAGGAAGCCACCCGTAAATCTATGGGCCAGATCCAGGGCGCGCTGGTGGGTATCGCGATGGTGCTGTCCGCGGTATTTATTCCGATGGCCTTCTTCGGGGGCTCTACGGGTGCGATTTACCGCCAGTTCTCCATTACCATCGTTTCCGCGATGGCGCTGTCGGTACTGGTGGCGTTGATCCTGACGCCAGCGCTGTGTGCCACCATGCTGAAGCCAGTTCAGAAAGGCGGTCACGGCGAGCATAAAGGGTTCTTCGGCTGGTTTAACCGCATGTTTGATAAGAGCACGCACCACTACACCGACAGCGTGGGCAATATCCTGCGCAGCACCGGTCGTTATCTGTTGCTCTATATCATCATCGTTGTGGGGATGGCTTTCCTGTTCGTTCGTCTGCCAAGCTCGTTCCTGCCAGATGAAGACCAGGGCGTGTTCCTGACGATGGCGCAGCTTCCGGCAGGGGCGTCGCAAGAGCGTACCCAGAAAGTGCTGGATGAAGTGACGGACTACTACCTCACCAAAGAGAAAGCGAACGTTGAATCCGTGTTTGCGGTTAACGGCTTTGGCTTTGCGGGTCGTGGTCAGAACACCGGTATCGCCTTCGTTTCTCTGAAAGACTGGGCGGATCGTCCGGGCGATGAGAATAAAGTTGAAGCGATCACGGGCCGTGCCATGGGCACCTTCTCGCAGATTAAAGATGCGATGGTCTTCGCCTTTAACCTGCCAGCGATTGTTGAACTGGGTACGGCAACCGGTTTCGACTTCCAGCTGATCGACCAGGGCGGTCTGGGTCACGAGAAACTGACGCAGGCGCGTAACCAGCTGTTCGGCGAAGTGGCTAAACACCCTGACCTGCTGGTTGGCGTACGTCCAAACGGCCTGGAAGATACGCCGCAGTACAAGATCGATATCGATCAGGAGAAAGCGCAGGCGCTGGGCGTGTCCATCAGCGACATCAATACCACGCTGGGTGCGGCCTGGGGCGGTAGCTACGTCAACGACTTCATCGACCGCGGTCGCGTGAAGAAAGTGTACGTGATGTCAGAAGCGCAGTACCGTATGCTGCCGAACGATATTAACAACTGGTACGTTCGCGGCAGCAATGGCCAGATGGTGCCGTTCTCAGCCTTCTCGACGTCGCGCTGGGAATACGGTTCACCGCGTCTGGAACGTTACAACGGTCTGCCGTCGATGGAAATCCTGGGTCAGGCCGCGCCGGGCCGAAGCACCGGTGAAGCCATGAACCTGATGGAAGAGCTGGCAAGCAAACTGCCTGCGGGTATCGGCTATGACTGGACCGGTATGTCCTATCAGGAACGTCTGTCCGGTAACCAGGCCCCTGCCCTGTACGCCATTTCACTGATTGTGGTCTTCCTGTGTCTGGCGGCACTGTACGAGAGCTGGTCAATTCCGTTCTCCGTTATGCTGGTGGTTCCACTCGGGGTTATCGGTGCGCTGCTTGCCGCAACGTTCCGCGGATTGACCAACGACGTATACTTCCAGGTAGGCCTGCTGACAACCATTGGCTTGTCGGCGAAGAATGCGATACTTATCGTTGAATTCGCCAAAGATCTGATGGAGAAAGAAGGCAAAGGGCTTATCGAGGCGACGCTTGAAGCGGTGCGTATGCGTCTGCGTCCAATCCTGATGACCTCTCTGGCGTTCATCCTCGGCGTAATGCCGCTGGTTATCAGCTCCGGTGCGGGCTCCGGTGCGCAGAACGCGGTAGGTACAGGTGTAATGGGCGGTATGATCACCGCGACCGTACTGGCTATCTTCTTCGTCCCGGTGTTCTTCGTGGTGGTTCGCCGCCGCTTCAGCCGTAAGAATGAAGATGTTGAGCATAGTCATTCGGTAGAACCTCACTGATACCGGTTTCATATAATAAAAAGGCCGCATTTGCGGCCTTTTTCATTTTCAGAATAAATCATAAAATAAGCTTATTGAGGTCCTATTTATTTTCTGCCATCTTAATCAGGCATATCATAATTAACTGATAACTTAATCGGTGAATTCAGAATTTTTCTAAATCTATTTCCCCGCTTAAGTTGTTAGGAATATTCCTAATTAAAAGTTCAGACAAACAAAACGCCAGTTCTGAACTTTTCTTCTGACCGTACGCTAAGCCGATGAAACGTAAGGAAGCGAAAAAAACAATCGTTAATCAGGATAAAAACGTCCGGTTCCGGATGAACATTTGCGTAGACGCTCGCAGCCTGCGGTTTTATTTGTAATTTTTCGTAATAGCGCGGTGAAATCCAGGAAGGAGTGGCTTATAGTTAGGTTATCAGGAACACAGCACTCATGTAGCTAAGTCAGTTGTATCCATCCCGACAATGATGTTCGGTGAGTAAGAAATCACTCAGAAGGGGATGCGCTATGGACGAGTACTCGCCAAAAAGGCATGATATCGCGCAGTTGAAATTTCTCTGCGAATCCTTGTACCATGACTGCCTTGCCAATCTTGATGAAAGCAACCATGGCTGGGTAAACGACCCAACGTCTGCCATCAATTTACAGTTGAATGAGCTGATAGAGCATATTGCTACCTTCGCACTTAATTATAAAATTAAGTACAATGAAGATAATAAGCTCATTGAGCAAATTGATGAATACCTGGACGACACCTTTACGTTGTTCAGCAGTTACGGCATTAACGCCCAGGATTTGCAAAAATGGCGTAAATCGGGAAACCGGCTATTCCGCTGTTTCGTCAACGTGAGCAGAGCTAACCCGGTTAGTCTTTCCTGTTAAAATTATTACAATTACTAAGGTGAATTTATGTCTGATAAACCACTCACAAAGATCGATTATTTGATGCGCTTACGACGTTGCCAGTCAATTGATACCCTTGAACGCGTCATTGAAAAGAATAAATACGAGCTTTCTGATAATGAACTGGCGGTATTTTATTCAGCCGCTGACCATCACCTTGCAGAGCTGACGATGAATAAGCTGTATGACAAAATCCCCACTTCTGTGTGGAAATTTGTTCGTTAATCTTTGAAGTGTGTCTGTAGAGGTTCTACGCCACGTTATAAGCTGTATTCACCTGTCCCGTTATGCTCCCTGCGCGAAAGCCAGGTCTCCGTGTTAAACGCGCTCATCAGCAACAATGTTGTGACTCTGGTCACATCGGCTTTCCGGGAACGTTCCCCTGATTGCCAGTTGCGATTACCCTTCAGGAATAACATCCAGAGAGGTTTCCGATGAGCATAGAAAAACAGAAGATGATTTCAGGTGAACATTACCGCCCCGGTGATGAGACGCTACGAGCCGACCGGCTGCGGGCACGCCATCTGATTCACCGCTATAACCACACCGCGCCTGACGAAAAAACAGAACGCCAGAACATTCTGGCGGAACTGCTGGGACAAAGCGAAGGGGCGTATATTGAGCCGAGCTTCCGCTGTGACTATGGATATAACATTTATCTCGGCAAAGACTTTTACGCTAACTTCGATTGCGTGATGCTTGATGTCTGCCCTGTTCGTATTGGCGATAACTGCATGCTCGCGCCAGGCGTACATATTTATACGGCAACCCATCCGCTGGATGCAGAAGAACGTAACAGCGGCGTGGAGTTCGGTAAGCCCGTCACTATTGGCAATAATGTCTGGATTGGTGGACGTGCGGTCATTAACCCTGGCGTCACCATTGGCGATAATGTGGTGGTGGCTTCCGGTGCCGTCGTGACGAAAGACGTCCCGGCTAACGTCGTCGTGGGCGGCAACCCGGCAAAAATCATCAAAACGCTGTAACGCTCCGGGGGAGCCAACTGTTATGGTCTTTTAGCACCAGACTGTTACTTTTTTCAGCCTGATGGCTCCCCTAAAATTGGCAGACACCCTGTATTGTCAACTCTCATAAAGGCCAAAAATGACCGAGATACAGCGCCTGCTTACCGCCACCATCGACGATCTTAACCACCGCGAAAAGCGCGACAATCGCCCGCGCTTTAGCATTAGCTTTATCCGCAAACATCCCGGGCTGTTTGTTGCCATGTATGCCGCCTGGCTGGCGACGCTGATTGTAATGCTGAAGTCCGAAACGCTGGTGGACTCCGTCTGGCTGCTGGTGGTGCTGTTTGTCGTCTTTAACGCCTTTTTCTTTTTCGACGTGAATCCCCGCTACCGTTACGAAGATATTGACGTGCTCGATTTCCGGGTCTGCTACAACGGCGAATGGTACAACACGCGTTTCGTGCCCAGGGAGCTAATCGAAAACATCATGCACTCTCCGGCTGTCGACACTGTGCAAAAAGAGAAGCTGCAGAAAATGGTCGCCACCAAAGGCCAGCTCTCGTTTTATGATGTCTTTACCCTTTCCCGACCTGCTGCTGCGTAATTAACGCCTGCAGGCGTCGGATCCCCGGTGCAAACTGCGAAGCAGAGGTGTTGCCGTAACCTAAAACCAGGCCGGTTTGCCCCTGCTTCCTCTCCAGGTAGTACCCGCTCAGTGCCGCGGGTGCCAGCTGAAACGGCCTCGCCTTCTCTACCAGCCTCTGGTCATCAATACCGTCTATCGACAGCGTCAGGTGCATACCGCCTTCACCGGCCAGAATACGGTGCGGAGTATGAAGCTCTGCGCCGAGCACCTCCCGCAGCTGGCGGTAACGCTTACGATAAAGGCGACGCATGGCGGCCAGATGACGGGCATAGTGTCCCTCCTCAATAAACAGCGCCAGGGTGCGCTGTTCTGCACGATGCCCGCCGCGCAGCAGCGAGCCGATGGCCGGGCGCGCCGCTTTCGCCAGCGCTGGCGGCAACACCATAAACCCCATTCTGAGAGACGGAAACAGCGTTTTGCTGAAGGTTCCCAGATACACAACGGGCGCGTTGTTGACCATTCCCAGCATCGCCGGTACCGGCTCACCGACATAACGGAACTCGCTGTCGTAATCGTCCTCAATGATCCACGCCTTGTGCTGGCGGGCCAGCTCCAGCAGGGCAAGCCGCCGCCGCGCGCTGAGCACGCTCCCGTAAGGAAACTGGTGCGATGGCGAGGTAAAAATCAGCGTGGGTGAAGGCGCATGCAGCCCTTCCCAGCGCATCCCCTCGTCATCCACCGGTATACCGGTCATCGCCAGGCCCGTTTTAACAAAGGCGCTTTTAGCCCCGCTATAGCCAGGGTTTTCCACCCAGGCGACATCCCCCGGCTCGCTTAACAGCATCGTGCACAAATTAACGCCCTCAAGCGCCCCTTCTGTTATCACAATCTGGCTGGCGTCACAGTCAATGCCGCGAGAGAGAGCAAGGTGGCGGGCAATGGCTGCCCGCAGCGACGGCTCCCCGGCCGGGTCGCCATAGCCCAGCAGAGCGCTCCCCTCCTCCCGCAGGACGCGATCGTACAATCGTCGCCACAGCGGCAAGGGGAAATAGTTGATGGCGGGCGTTCCCGGCGTAAACGCCATTACCGGGGTGTCGCGCGGTACAGGCTCAGGCAGCTGAGCGACACGTTTTGCAAGCCGGACGTCAGGATCCGGCAGCACCCGCCGGCTGGCACGATGGGCGAATTGCGCCACCCGCGTCCCCTGACGGTTACGCAGCAAATAGCCTTCAAGCGTGAGCTGGTCCAGCGCCGCATTGACGGTGTTCCGGGAAACGCAGAGCTGCTGCGCCAACGTTCGCGAGCCGGACAGCTGGCTCCCGGAGCGAAGTCTTCCGCCCAGTATGGCCTCCCGCAAAGCGAGATAGAGCGCGCGCTGGAGCGTCTCTTCCCCACGCGTTTTCAGCGCAGCGTGAAGCAAAGTATAAAGTTCATCGCCCGGTATGTTCATTTCATCTCCTTGTGGTACCACTAAAACATAGTCGAGTGGTTCTTTTTAAGGAACCAGTAATTTTCTAATCTGGAACTCTTCTCAACGTCACGGAAATAAAAATGAAGACATTCAATGAGTTTGGACAACCTGTGGGCGAAGCTCTTACCAACTGGCAGCCCCGCCCTCATCCGTCCCGGGTGGTACTGCAGGGGCGTTATTGCCGGCTTGAACCGCTGCGCGTGGAGCATGCCGAAGCGTTGTTCTCCGCCTATGCTCTGGCCGGAGACACCCGCAGCTGGACGTGGCTGCTGCGTGAACCCGATGCCACGGCCGCGGAGTTTGCCGAATGGGTGGCAAGCGTGTGTGAGTTATCGGACCCGATGCACTTTACGGTTATAGATAATCAGACTCAGGCCCCGGTCGGGACGCTGGCCCTGATGCGGATCGATCCCAAAAACGGCGTTGTGGAAGTAGGACACGTTCACTTCTCCGTGCTATTAAGCCGTACGCCCATGTCAACAGAAGCGCAATATCTGCTAATGCGGTACGTGCTCGATACCCTTGGCTATCGGCGATATGAATGGAAGTGCAACAGCCTGAACGAGCCTTCGCGCAAAGCGGCACTGCGTCTGGGCTTTCAGTTTGAAGGGCGCTTTCGCCAGGCGCTGGTCATAAAAGGCCGTAACCGGGATACCGACTGGTTTTCGATTCTCGACAAAGAGTGGTCGGCACTGGCGAGCGCCTTTGAAGGCTGGCTTGCCACCGACAATTTTACTGCCGATGGCAAACAGAAGAGATCCCTGGAAAGCTGGCGAGAAACACGCGTTTAGCGTCTTTTTTTACGTCCCTGCACCGCCTTAAAGCGCGGATTGGATTTGCAAATCACGTATAAGCGTCCCTTGCGTTTGACTATCTGGCAATCCGGGTGACGCTGTTTTGCGCTGCGCAATGAGTTAAGCACCTGCATGGTTAGCCCCGCTTCGCATTAAGAAAGCCGCCAAAACGCTTGCGGAAGCGCGCCGCGCTGCCGTCCGTGGAGAACGTTTTTTGCTTGCCGGTATAAAACGGATGCGATTTTGAAGAAACCTCGATGGTGATGTACGGATATGTTTCACCGTCGAGTTCAATTTCGCGGTCGGTTTTAATGGTTGAACCAACTTTAAAGTATTCATTGGCACTGGTGTCGTGGAATACCACGGTGCGATACGCTGGATGGATGTTTGGTTTCATCGTAAACCCCATGTGTTTTGTTATAACATAACAAAATAATATCCAGGCCATGTTGAAAAAACAACCCCCCTCTCTTCCGACGATATTTTCTGATTTGCTTTAGATAACATGAAAACCCTGCCCCCACGTGCTATAACTATTTCATTTCGCGGTAAAATATCTCTCTGCAGGTAGGGAACTCAGTGCCCGAATTCGGGCATATGAGAAAGGAAACGACAGTATGAAAACCCGACATCTGGTCAGTCTGGTGACTGGCGTACTTATCTTTTCCGTGCTGGTTCCCATTTGCCTCAGCATCTGGCTGGCCCATCGCCAGGCGGAAGAGAAATTTGTCGATGCGCTGGATAGCTATGCTTCTCGCGTGCTGATGCGCACCGACAGGGTCGTGGATCAAGCTAAAGAAGCGTTAAATCATCTGCAGGAATTTAAAGGGGTCCCCTGTAGCCCGCTGCACTTGAGGGAGATACGTCGGGTCGCGTTCTCATGGCGCTATATCCAGGAGGTGATCTACATCGACAATCTCCGCCCAATCTGCTCTTCGCTTGAGCAGGCCAGCAAAGCGGTCCCTTACCCTCCTCCCATGCGGATAACCGAAGATGGTTACAGCGCGTGGCTTACCGCACAAAACGATCTTGGTTTTCACCGCTACATGGCCGTCCTGGGAAAAGGTCATTACCTTGTTCTGATCGATCCTGCCTCGCTTGTGGATGTGATCCCCTTCGGGGCGATTGCCATTGATGCCGCCCTGGTGGGAAGCGCAACGCATCTTATTTTCGCCAGCAGTAACACGCTTGATCCGCATATCCGCGATCGGGTTAACGATCGGGGTATCTCCAGCATTCAGTACAATGGTTCGATGTATGTGATGAAACCAGTCCCTGAGTTGGGGTTTACCGTCGTCGCATGGGCTACGCTCAAGCCCCTGGCTGAAACCTGGCACCGGCAACTGCTTTTCTGGCTGCCGTTTGGCATGCTGATAAGCGTGCTTGCGGCACTGTTTGTCCTGCGGATCCTGCGACGCATCCAGTCGCCACGCAATCGCCTGCTTGACGCCATTAACAGCCGCGATTTTGTAGTTCACTATCAGCCCATTGTGGCGCTGTGTAGCGGCAAAATTGTCGGCGCAGAGGCACTGGCGCGCTGGCCCCAGCCAGACGGAAGCAGTCTCTCGCCTGATATTTTTGTGCCGCTTGCTGAACAAACCGGCCTCATCTCGCAGCTGACGCAGTTAGTCGTGGAAAAAGTGTTTGAAGATATGGGCCACTGGCTGCAGCTCCACCCCGATCAGCATATCTCCATCAACCTCGCCCCGGCCGATTTGACCTCCAGTAACCTGCCGCTTTTACTGAGCCAGCTACTGAATAAGTGGCAGATTCACCCCAGACAAATCGCCCTTGAGTTAACCGAGCGTGGCTTTGCTGACCCCAAAATCAGCGCGCCGGCTATCGCCGCGTTTCGCCGTTCGGGCCACCCTGTCTACATTGATGATTTCGGCACGGGCTATTCCAGCCTCAGCTATCTGCAGGATCTTGATGTCGACACGCTAAAAATTGATAAATCGTTCGTGGATGCGCTGGAGTACAAAAACGTAACGCCGCACATTATCGAAATGGCGAAATCGCTGCAGCTGGCGATGGTGGCGGAAGGCGTGGAGACCGAAGGGCAGCTCACCTGGCTGCACCGCCATGGCGTGCAGTACGGGCAGGGATGGTTCTACAGTAAGGCGCTGCCAAAGACGGAATTTATTCTTTGGGCAGAAAACAACCTCGCCACGCGCTCTACTTAAGATAGGATTTGATCACCTGCAGCACAACGCCAAGATCGGCTTCACGCTGCGCCTCTTCAGGCTCTTTCACGACATGATCGGTAAGGTGCCCTTCAATCACCTGCATCATCATGCCATTGACCGCTCCACGGATCGCCGCCAGCTGCTGTAGCACGTCGGCACATTCGTGATCGCTGTTGAGCATTTTTTCCAGCGCGGTGCTCTGCCCCTGAATTTTCTTCAGGCGAGTCAATAACATCTTCTTGTCGCGAACGGTATGTGACATCTCTGTCTCCCTCTGTTTTGGCTTTTAAAGCATATCACGCTCTACTCCCCCTGAGTATTTTTCTACTGGGGGGTAGTATTACTCTACTGGGGGGGAGTACTATTTGCGCACGCTTTCCACACCGGAAATTTCAATGAACGATTTTGCTTCACTCCTGCAGCAGGGTAATGCCTGGCTGTTTGTTCCCAGCGCTATCCTGCTCGGTGCGCTGCATGGCCTGGAGCCGGGCCACTCAAAAACAATGATGGCTGCCTTTATCGTGGCTATCCGCGGCACGCTGAAGCAGGCGGTGCTGCTCGGTCTGGCGGCAACGCTTTCCCATACGGCGGTGGTCTGGATCATTGCCATGGCGGGATTATGGTTTGGCCGCGGCTGGGACGCACATACGTCCGAACCCTGGTTCCAGCTGATCTCCGGGGTGTTGATCGTTGCGATCGCCCTGTGGATGGCGTGGCGAACCTGGAAAGAGAGCCAGCCGCACGATCATCATCACGATCATGACCACCATCATGATCATCACCATCATGATCATCACCATCACCACTCACACCCGCTGGTTGAAGAGGAGTGGCAGGATGCCCACCAGCGCGCGCACGCGCAGGATATTAATCGACGTTTTAACGGGCAAAACGTGACGACGGGACAGATCGCGATGTTTGGCCTGACCGGCGGGCTTATCCCCTGCCCGGCATCCATCACCGTTCTGCTAATCTGCCTGCAGTTGAAGCATTTTGCGCTCGGCGCGACGCTGGTATTCAGCTTCAGTATCGGTCTGGCGTTAACGCTGGTCGCTTCCGGCGCGATTGCCGCCTTAAGTCTTAAGCACGCGACAAAACGCTGGCCCGGATTTAGCGAACTTTCCCGCAAAGCGCCGTGGATCTCCGCGGCGCTAATTATCGTGGTAGGGATTTACATGAGCCTACATGGCCTGAGCGGCATTCTGGCGTAAGCCTGCGGCCACGCCATGTGGCCGCATCTGAATGGTCAGTTAAGGGTTCTGCTGCCAGCTAAAGGTATAACGAAGCTGGCGCGTCTGCAGGATGAATTCCGGCGAGACGCTGGGGCTCCAGGAGTCATCGCCGCCCACGCCCATATGGAACGCATCGAGATTGAGCCAGCACCCTGGCTCTTCCCGCAGCAGATGATGATGGGTTGTCTCACGAAGCTGCTGCTGGTCGTAGCGGCTCACCGAGAAATGGAACCGGCCGTTCAGCTGGTGCGGTCCCAGCAGAAGCTTCCGGGTATCGCAGCGCAAACCGTTTTCCGTCGGGAAGATATACGGCGTGTGCATGGCCTCCAGGGGCAATACCCAGCGCCCCTGCTGCGCCGCCAGCTTTCTGTCCGGGTAGTTTTCATGCGGCCCCAGCCCCAGCCAGTCAACCTTTTCCGGCGCTTCAGCGAGATGAACGCTCAGGCCAATGCGCGCAGGTTCAGGTATATCAGACGCCATATCGACCTGAATATCGCCATGCAGAATCCCCTGCTCGTCCACCCGCCAGATTTTACGGCTCAGGAACAGCGCCTTGCCGCGATGCTCCAGGACATGCTGAGTTCTCACCACCACTTCGCCTGCGTGCTGCTCTGCCTCACAGTGCAGAACGCGCGATGTGAGATCGTACATGCCCGCCGCTTTCCAGCGTTCCACCCACGCGTTCGGATCGATGCGCGTCGCTTCGCTCACGCCAATGTCGTTGTCCAGCGGCGCGCGGCAGACGTTATCCGACACGGGGGAAAGCAGCGTTTCAACGCCATTTCGCCACCATTGAGTCAGGTATCCGGAGGCGCGATCGAACTGCCAGCGCTGTTGACGATGCGTGATCTCCAGGATGCGATCGCTTTGCGTTAACACCGGCGGCTCGCCCGCCGGAGCTGGCGGAGCAATAAAGAGTGGAGCCGGAAGCGGCCACTGCTCCCACGCGCATCGATGGCCTGCCGGTGACCACGGCGTTGCCCGCGGCTGGCGAATCTCAACGTTCAGCCAGATTTCACCCGGCTCGTCCTTCAGCTCCGGCAGGTCGAACTCCAGACGCTGGATACCTTCCGGCGCCATCGCTAGCGTCACCTCGTCCGCAGCGAGCACGTCCCCGTCCCGGGCAACCGTCCACCTCAGCACTTCGTTATCGCTGTGACGGAACAGATAGCCGCTTTGCACCTCGATCGCCAGCGGAGAGGTGCTGACCAGCGTAAAGGTAAAGAACTGCTGGGCGCGCTGCGCCTCGTACAGCGCCGGGTGCGGCGTGCGATCGGGGAATACCAGCCCATTGAGGCAGAACTGTCGATCGTTCGGCTGATCGCCAAAGTCTCCGCCGTACGCCCAGAACGCGTTGCCCTCTTCGTCTTGCTTCGTCAGGGCCTGATCGACCCAGTCCCAGACAAACCCACCCTGCAGGCGAGGATGGCTGCGAAACGCCTGCCAGTATTTCGCGAACCCACCAAAGCTGTTTCCCATCGCGTGGGCGTATTCACAGAGGATCAGCGGACGTGTCTCGTCCGGCATGCCGATCCATTTCTTGATTGACCATTTAGGCACCGCCGGGAAGGGCTGATCCCAATCGACCCGAGCGTACATCGGGCAGACAATGTCGGTCGCCGCCGTATTGGCCCCACCGCCTTCGTACTGCACAGGCCGCGTTGGATCGGTGGCTTTCAGCCAGCGGTACAGCGCATCGTGATTCGCGCCGTGGCCGGACTCGTTGCCCAGGGACCAGATGATAATTGAGGGGTGATTACGATCGCGCTGCACCATGCGGGTAACGCGCTCGCTCATGGCGGGCAGCCAGCGCGGATCGTCAGCCAGGCGGCTCATCGGCACCATGCCGTGCGTTTCGATATTGGCTTCGTCAACGACGTACAGCCCGTAGCGATCGCAAAGCCGGTACCACAGGGGATGGTTCGGATAGTGGGAGCAGCGCACGGCATTGAAGTTGTGCTGCTTCATGATTTCGATATCACGACGCATGGTCGCTTCGTCCATCACCTGACCGTTTTCCGGGTGATGCTCGTGCCGGTTAACCCCCCGGATCAGCAGCGGTTTACCGTTAAGCTTCAGCAGGCCATTGCTGATGTCAACGCGGCGGAAGCCCACATCGCAGGCCTCAACCTCCAGCACCTCACCCCGCGGATTAAGGAGCGCTATCGTCAGACGATACAGTTCCGGCGTTTCAGCGCTCCAGAGCGCGGGGTGGTCGACGGGGATCGCCACCGTTAAGCGCTCGGCCCAGCTGCCGCGCTCGTCCACAATGTCAGACCCCGGACACCGGGAAACGCTGGCGCATTTTTCACCCTTGCGCCACAGGGTAAAGATCACCTCGCAGTCTGCAAAGCCAGTCCCTGCCAGCGCGACTTCAGCCTTCAGCACCGCGCGGTCCAGCTCTGCATTCAGATCCGTCACCACGTGATAATCAGCAATCTGCGTTTCGGGTTTATGCAGCAGCGTCACGTCGCGGAAAATGCCGCTCATGCGCCACATGTCCTGATCTTCCAGATAGCTGCCGTCGCACCAGCGTAACACCATGACCGCCAGGCGGTTCTCACCGGGCCGCAGGACCGCTGAGAGATCGAATTCGGCAGGCAGCCTACTGTCCTGGGAATAGCCCATCCACCGCCCGTTGCACCACAGATGAAACGCCGAGTTCACGCCGTCAAAGATGATGCGGGTCTGCCCGCTCTGAAGCCACGCGTCATCCACATTGAATGTGAGCGAGTAACAACCAGTTGGGTTTTCTTGCGGCACAAAAGGGGGATTAACGGGGATGGGATAGGTGACGTTGGTGTAGATTGGCGTATCAAACCCCTGCATCTGCCAGTTCGACGGCACGGGCATCGCAACGGCGTCTGCGCAATCTTCGGTTATCCATGCCTCCGGGATTTGCTCGGGTGCAGTAAAGTAGTTAAATCGCCACACCCCATTGAGGGAGCGCCTGCTGGCAGATGCAGCATCCTCCCGGGCAGGCTGTTCAAGACGCCAGCTGTGTAACGGCGCATGTGCCTCCAGACGGTTCCACTGGGTGACGCCCGGGTTTTCCCAGTCCCGTCGGGCCAGAATGGCGCTGAGAGTCAGCGATAAAGTGTTGGGCATATTAACCTCTTTGCGAAGCGCTCACAATTTTGGTTAACATGCCCTGGCGCCCGGCGACGGTAAAGCGTTGAATCGCGGGGTAGCGAGTCCGATCACAAAGTTTTATTTGCGGGCAAGCTGCTCGGCAAGGAGTGCCAGGCTTCTGAGCTGCTGCGCCAGATCCTCTCGTTCGGCCTGCTTCGGGGTGCGGCGCGCGCAGGAGTGGCGGGTCACCAGCGTCACCGGCAGCTGAACCTGCCAGCATTCCTCGTCCCCGGAGGGGCCCAGCAGCCACTCCACACTGCGCTCGCCCGCCTCGCGAAACGCCTGACGAATGGTCGTCAGCGGTGGGGAAAACCAGGCGCTGTCGGCCGTATCGTCAAACCCGACCACCGATATCTGACCGGGAACAGCGATCCCTTTTTCCGCACAGGCGCGCATCACCCCAAGCGCCATCTGATCGTTCGCCACCAGAATGGCATCCGGTAATACCGCCCCCGAGAGCAGCACGTGTCCCTTCTCATAGCCGCTGGCCGCACTCCAGTCTCCGTAAGCCACCGCAACCGCGTCAAGACCCGCCTGTGCCAGCGTTGCTTTCCACCCCGCCAGACGCGCGCGCGCGGAAACCGAGCTTTCCGGCCCGCTCAGCAGGGCAATATGCCGATGCCCCAGCGAAAGCAGATGTTCAACGCCCAGGCGCGCCCCTTCCCCGGCGTTAAACACGAGGCTATTTACCTGTGCTGACGGCGACACGTCGAGGAACAGCACCGGGACAGGCGTCGCCAGCGCCATGAGCTCTTCGGCGAGCGGATCGTCAAGCGGCACATTTACCAGCAGCGCGTCTACCCGCTGCGCCAGCAGCGCCTGAAGCGCGGCCTGGCACTGATGCGGCTGTTCCACCATGGAAATCAGGACGCTCGCCCCCTGCTCTGCAGCCCGGGATTTTACCGCCGACACAATTTGCGAGGGCGCATGCAGCGCCAGATCGGTGGTGATGAGGCCCAGCGTACGGGTGCGTTTACCCGCCAGCTGCTGCGCCCGCAGGTTGGGGACGTAATGCAGCTCCGCCATCGCCTGCTGCACCTTTTCCCGCGTGCGGGCAGAGACGTGCTCCGCGTCGTTAATCACGCGGGAAACGGTCTGATAAGAAACCCCCGCAAGGAGGGCAACATCATAGAGAGTGATTGCTTTCATGCGTTCCGGCATCGCTATTTTCGAAGCGTCTATTCTGGCACAGCAATGCCGTTAAAGCATGTGAGCGCTTCGCAAATCAAACAACCCGCTCCGGCTGCGGTATTTTCTCACCGCGCGGCTTCTGGCGGAACCAGGGCAAGCAGAGCTGAATAAGCGGGCCAATGGTCAGAGCGTACACTACGGTCCCCACCCCAAACGAGCCCCCCAGCACGCACCCAATCAGCAGGACGGACACTTCGATGGAGGTACGCACGCTGCGAATGGACCACCCCAGCCGGGCATGAATGCCGGTCATCAGGCCGTCGCGCGGGCCAGGCCCAAAACCGGCCCCGATGTACATGCTGGTGGCAATCGCGTTCATCACGATGCCCGACACCAGGAAAGCGATGCGCACGGGTAACGAACTCAGTTCGGGGAGCAGCGCCATGCTGGCGTCCGCCGCCAGACCAATACAAATTACGTTACTGATCGTGCCAAGACCGGGCATCTGACGCAGTGGGATCCACAGCAGCAGCACCGCAGCACCGGTCAAAATGATCACCGTCCCGATGCTCATACCCAGCTGAATTCCCACGCCAAGATGAAACACATCCCACGGATCGACCCCCAGATCGGCGCGAATAAACATCGCGGTTGAAAGCCCATACAGCCCTAAACCGACATAAAGTTGTAGCAGACGACGTACCATTTTTTATCTTCTCCAGTGAACCCGACTTTCATCCTGACCCAAAATGGCACTAAGATTAATGTCCAGTTTTTAAATAGTGGACTGCATATGTCATCACGCCGCTTCGGAAGCCAGTCTTTGGTGCGCCTTTTAGGGCACTGGCAGCAAACCTCATCCCGCACGCCGCTCTGGCGCCAGCTGGCTGACGCGCTGCGCCTGTTAATCCTTGATGGCCGGCTGGCGCTGCATACGCGGCTACCGGGCGAACGGGAACTGGCCGCGGCGCTGGACGTGAGCAGAACCACCGTCAGCAGCGCCCTCACCCACCTACGTGAGGAGGGATACCTCGAAAGCCGCCACGGCAGCGGGTCGCGCGTCATACTCCCTGATGCGCGCGCCGTTCCCACCCTTTCAGCGGCGAGCGCCGCCCTGGATCTCTCCACTGCCGCCCTCAATGCCGGGCCGGAGATCCACCAGGCTTACACCCATGCGATCACGGCCATTACCCAGCACCTCTCGCTGACGGGCTACGATCAGCTTGGGCTTCCTGCCCTGCGTGAGGCGATTGCTGCACGCTATACCGCGCGGGGTCTGCCTACCCGCGCAGACGAGGTGATGGTGGTCAACGGTGCCGTCAGCGGGTTTGCGCTGGTGCTGCGGATGATGACCGGGCCGGGGGACCGCGTCGTGGTCGATCATCCCACCTATCCGCTGGCGATTGCCGCCATTCAGGGGGCGCAGTGTCGGCCTGTCGGGGTGTCGCTGCCGGAAACCGGCTGGGATACGGATGGCTTTGCCGCAACGCTTGCCCAGACGGCGCCACGCCTGGCCTATCTGATGCCAGATTTTCACAACCCAACCGGGCGATGTATGGATATCGCCACCCGTCAGGCTATCGCCGATATTGCTGCCCAAACCCGCACGGCGCTGGTCGTCGATGAAACGATGGTCGATCTCTGGTTTGATTCGCCTCCGCCACCACCGCTGGCATCGTTTAACCCGCAGGCCAACGTAATTACGTTAGGCTCTACCGGAAAAAGCTTCTGGGGCGGTCTGCGTCTTGGCTGGATCCGCGCCTCCTCGCGCACCATCGCCACCCTTACCCAGACACGCGATACGCTGGATCTAGGCTCGCCGGTGCTGGAGCAGCTGGCGACGCTGTGGCTTATCGACAACAGCGAACGTTTTCTTCCCGCTCGCCGCAAGATGCTGGCAGAACGCCGCGATCGCTGCAGTGACCTGCTGCGAGAACATTTCCCGGAGTGGAAGTTCCATGAGGCGGAAGGCGGGCTCTCTTACTGGATTGAGCTTCCAGGCATGATGGGGACACAGCTTGCCGCACGGGCAGAAATCATCGGGATTAACCTGGGAACCGGGACGCGGTTTGGCTTATCGGGGGCGTTTGATCGCTTTTTACGTATGCCCTTTTCGCTGGAGCCAGCGGAGCTGGAAGCGGCGTTACTGCGGATTAAACCATTATGGATCGCGCTAAATTCAAATACGCCAGCAGTCAAACGCAGCCTGGTTTAATATTCAAATTTTGAACTGGATCATAAAATAAAAACTGCTGACTGTAATATATGCAGTCAGCAGTTTTCACTGGTCAGTGATTTAGTGTTGAGGAGGAATCGGGAAGCCTTTCAATGAAATAACGAAGTTATCACCGTCTTTCTTTATTTTTGCACCGGTATCACACCAGTCAGACGCAATACGAAAGAACTCATCGCTTCCAACATTCCAGCCAAGACGTACATGCTTCACGTAGCCTGAACGCAACAGATCGCAGGCCTCGTTGTAGTCACTGGCAGTTGACAGTTGTTGTTTCATTTTCTCTTCTTCAGAAGTTTACGTAGGGCCTTGATTTCTTTAGGAGTAAAAGGAGAAACACTCTCTTCTTCCGTATGCTGATTATCAATATCCTCTTCCGATACTCCCGCCTCTTCTACTGCTTCAAACGCCAGCAGCAGCAGTTTCTCTGTGGTCACGCTTAAATTCTCGTTATTTACTTCCGCATAGTGGCGGAGTCTTTCTTTTAGCGCTTCGTCAATTTTAACATTTAAAACTGCAGTAGCCATGTTTGTCACTTCCCTTCGGAATAAGTACTTTATTTAATACACGAAGTTATCACTGTTATCCAGTTCTATATTTTTTTGAGTTTTGACGAAAAATAGACGTCCAATTATAAAATGCCAGTCTATTATTACAGGTTTATGACAATAATATTTCAAAGCGATGAAATATATATTACATGGTATAGGCATTATATTTTTGTGGAATAAAGGCTAAAAAGAGACGGAAACAGGAAAGATCGGATGAGGCCACAAATGGGTGGGGGCCCTGCCAGCTACATCCCGGCACCCACGTCGTCTGCCCTGGCTGCTTCCTTCCGGACCTGACCTGGTGAACAGAGTAGCGTTGCGGGAGAACCAACAGAGCCCCCATTGAGAGCGTTGATAACCAACGCGCTGGCGCATTATCCCTGCGCAAAGCCTCAATTGCAAGCGACCACAAACCGGATGCTGGTTTCTTGCGCAAACAGACGCAGCAAACACGACGATCTTCGTTTACCATGACGGTCCAGACAACCCCACAGGTGAAGGTATGGACGAACACGACTCCTTTCCACAGCGCGTATGGCAAATCGTGGCCTCGATTCCGGAAGGCTACGTCACCACTTACGGTGATGTCGCACGGCTGGCCGGTTCTCCCCGCGCGGCGCGACAGGTTGGAGGCGTTCTGAAGCGGCTGCCGGAAGGGAGTACGCTGCCCTGGCACAGGGTGGTGAACCGTCATGGCGCCATCTCGTTAACCGGGCCGGATCTCCAGCGTCAGCGTCAGGCATTACTTTCAGAGGGTGTGCAGGTATCAGGAGCAGGACAGATTGATCTACAGAAGTACCGTTGGGTGTATTAATCCCTCCCCCGAAGGAGAGGGTAATAGCAACAATTACATCTGAGTCGGTGGGGTTGGCAGGGACGGCTGATTGGTCTGTGGAGCAACCGGAACTTCGGTTTGCTGCACCGGTACCAGATTCAGGTCAATTTTGGTTCCACCGTGATTAATCGCTTCCTGAACCGTATCGGTGATAAAGACAAGCTTGCCGTTGATGGTTACCGCTGCGCTCAGCAGGATACGGGCATTCGGCTGCACGTCTGACGGGTTATACGGCAACACGAAGCTAAACGGAGCCTGCTTACCTTCAGTACGGACCGCACGCTGGGCCAGAACTTTCGACGGTGCGTCGGCCAGGGAAGCATCAGACAGCGTTACCGTTAATACCGCATCCGGCGGCAGCGCGACTCTCTGTTTAATCCTGATTGTACCGGAAACGTTAGGCTGCTGAATGGATTGCTGTGAAAGGGTATTAATCCCGTTCGGATCTGCAGCTGGCACCGGCACCTTGGCGCTCTTACCGGCACAGGCGGACAACGCCACCGCAATAGCTACACCACTTAGCATGGGCACGAGTTTCATTGAAGTCTCCTTATCATCAATGCACCAGCGGGATCGATCCCATCCGATGTCGTTTCAATCACATAACGTTTTTAAGTGTGGCACAGATCACCGATTAATGCC
This sequence comes from Enterobacter sp. MG-EB028, assembly GCF_056673305.1. NCBI lineage: Bacteria > Pseudomonadati > Pseudomonadota > Gammaproteobacteria > Enterobacterales > Enterobacteriaceae > Enterobacter > Enterobacter sp. MG-EB028. The sequence continues at coordinate 1,127,519 of NZ_CP195079.1, read as the reverse complement.
TAAAAACGTACCGACATTCAGATTATTCTACCCATCGGACCACTTTCATTTCTGCGTTATACTCTGCCTATCTTTCGCTGCGGCGTTTACTGAGGACAACTATGAGTCAGGCACTGAACAATCTGCTGACATTACTGAATCTGGAAAAAATTGAGGAAGGACTCTTTCGCGGACAGAGCGAAGACCTGGGCTTACGTCAGGTGTTCGGCGGGCAAGTCGTCGGACAAGCATTGTACGCTGCAAAGGAGACTGTCCCTGCAGACCGTCTGGTGCACTCATTCCACAGCTATTTCTTACGCCCTGGCGACAGTGCTAAACCGATCGTGTATGACGTTGAAGTTCTGCGAGACGGCAACAGCTTCAGCGCTCGCCGCGTGGCGGCTGTTCAGAACGGTAAGCCGATCTTTTATATGACCGCCTCTTTCCAGGCACCGGAGCCGGGGTATGAGCATCAGAAAGTGATGCCGCCAGCACCGTCGCCTGACGAACTTAAGTCAGAGACCGATATCGCCCGCGCGCTGGCGCATCTGCTTCCGCCGCAGGTCAAAGAGAAGTTTCTCTGCGATAAGCCGCTGGAGATCCGCCCGGTTGAGTTCCATAACCCAATGAAAGGCCATACCGCCGAGCCGAAACGCCAGGTCTGGATCCGCGCCAACGGTACCGTGCCGGAAGATTTCCGCGTGCATCAGTATCTGCTGGGCTACGCGTCAGACTTCAACTTCCTGCCGGTTGCACTACAGCCGCACGGCGTTGGCTTCCTTGAAAAAGGGATGCAGGTCGCGACCATCGATCACTCCATGTGGTTCCATCGTCCGTTCAATATGAACGAGTGGCTGCTTTACAGCGTGGAGAGTACCTCAGCGTCGAGCGCTCGCGGGTTTGTGCGTGGAGAGTTTTATACTCAGGACGGCGTGCTGGTCGCTTCTACGGTGCAGGAAGGGGTAATGCGTAATCGCGGTTGATGTTGTGCGGCCTGATGCCCTCACCCTGCCCCTCTCCCACAGGGAGAGGGAATACACACTAAAAACGGTAACCAAAGGTTACCGTTTTTCTGTTTATCAGGCGTTATACGCATTCTCGCCGTGGCTGTTGACGTCCAGACCTTCGCGCTCCTGCTCTTCTGGTACGCGCAGACCAACCGTCATATCCGCCAGCTTATAGCCGATGAAAGCGACAACGGCAGACCACACCACGGTGATAGCAATACTTTCCAGCTGCACCAGCACCTGATGAACCATCGTCACGCCTTCAGCGTAGCCCACGCCACCGAGCGATTTCGCGGCAAAGATACCGGTCATGATACAGCCGACGATGCCGCACACGCCGTGCACGCCAAACACATCGCATGGGTCGTCAACGCGCAGCACACGTTTCAGTGCGGTGACGCCCCACAGACCCGCAAGGCCCGCGACCAGACCCACCAGCAGCGCACCGCCTACGCCGACATAACCACACGCAGGGGTGATACCAACCAGACCGGCAATCGCACCTGAACAGGCACCCAGCAGGGAAGGTTTACCGCGTACCGCCCACTCGCCGAATACCCAGGAGAGAATCGCACCCGCCGTGGCCACAACGGTGTTCACGAAGGCCAGCGCGGCGATTTCGTTTGCTGCACTGGCGGAACCGGCGTTGAAGCCAAACCAACCAAAGTAAAGGATAGCCGTACCGGTAAACACCATCGGCAGATTGTGCGGTTTGAACGCCTCTTTACCGAAGCCCACGCGTTTGCCAATCAGGTACGCCCCCACCAGACCCGCTACCGCGGCGTTGATGTGAACAACGGTACCGCCCGCGAAGTCCAGCGCGCCGTGCGTTGCCAGCAGACCACCGCCCCAGACCATGTGCGCAATCGGCACATAGGAGAGGGTCAGCCAGACCACCACAAAGATCAGGACGGCAGAGAAACGAATGCGCTCCGCCAGCGCGCCAACGATCAGCCCGACGGTAATGCAGGCGAACGAGCCCTGGAACGCAACGTGAATATACTGATAGAAACTGCCCATCAGCGCGGTCAACTCAATATTTTTCAGCATCACCCAGTCGAAGTTACCAAAGAAGGCGTTGCCGGTGCCGAAGGCCAGCGAGTAGCCGTAAACCACCCACAGCACGCAGACCAGCGCGAACGTCACGGCAACCTGCGTCAGCATGGAGAGAACGTTTTTGCCGCGGATCAGGCCGCCGTAGAACAGCGCAATGCCCGGGATAGACATGAACAGTACCAGCGCGGTGCTGATCATCATAAAGGCGTTATCGGCCTTGTCAGCCACGGCAGGGGCAGCCAGCGCCAGGCCCGGCAGCAGTGCCAGCGAACCCAGACCCGTTTTAAGTGTTGCTATCTTCATTTTCTCGATCCCTATCACTGTGTGCCAGGCGTTATTTACAGTGCCGCTTCGTCAGATTCGCCGGTACGAATGCGAATGACGCGCTGCAGTTCGGCAACGAAAATTTTGCCGTCGCCAATTTTGCCGGTGTAGGCCGCTTTGCTAATCACATCAATCACTTCATCAAGCTGATCGTCAGCAATCGCGACATCAATTTTTACTTTTGGCAGAAAGTTAACGCTGTATTCCGCCCCGCGGTAAAGCTCGGCATGACCCTTCTGACGACCAAAGCCTTTCACTTCGGTGACAGTCAGTCCCTGAATACCCATTGAAGACAACGCTTCACGCACGTCTTCGAGTTTGAATGGTTTGATTACCACCGTAACCAGCTTCATAGATCCCCTCCAGTCAGAATTCGGTAATGGCCGCAGCTCACGCAGAAGGTATTGCAAGGGGTGTGCCAGAAATGAAAACGAGGGGGAAAAGCGGTGCGACGAGCGTTACGCCGTCTTCATTAACGAACCGGCGAAAAAAAACGCACCATGTCGGTGCACGGTGCGTTTCAGTATTGCACCAACAGGAATGACTGTTAGCGCGTTGCTTTGTTTTGGTGCATCAGGCGCTGAGCGACTCTTCCTCACGCACGCTGGCGGCCAGCTCTTCGCCCGCAAGCTGAAGCTGGTACATCTGCCAGTAGCGTCCTTTAGCTTCCAGCAGTTCACGGTGCGTGCCGCGTTCCACGGCTTGTCCCCGGTGCAGCACCAGAATGGTATCGGCATCGACAATGGTGGAAAGGCGGTGGGCAATCACCACCAGAGTCGTATGATCGCGCACGGCGGCCAGCGCCTGCTGGATGGCCTGCTCAGTGCCGGAGTCAATGCTGGCCGTCGCTTCATCCAGAATCAGCACCTGCGGGGTTTCGATCAGCACCCGCGCCAGCGCGAGAAGCTGCTTTTGCCCCACGGAGAGGTTGTTCCCCTGCTCGCCCAGCTTCGTATTGATCCCATCGCTAAACCCACGCGCCAGTTCTGCCAGCTGCACTTTTTCCAGCACGTCCCAGACCTGCTCCTGGGTATAGTCCCGCCCCAGGGTCACGTTAGCGTAGAAGGTATCGGCCAGAACGACCGGATCCTGCTGCACCATCGCGACGCCTTTACGCAACACGTTGTGGCTGAGAGACGCGAGCGGGCGTCCGTCGAGGCGAATTTCGCCTTGCATGACCGGGTAGTAGCCCATCAACAGGCTGGCAAGCGTGCTCTTGCCGCTGCCCGTATGACCTACCAGCGCAACAAAACCGCGCGACGGAACATCCAACGTAATGTCCTGCAACACCAGCCGGTCTTCGCGATAGGCAAACGAGACGTTATCAAAGGCAATATCCCCGCTTTGCAGAGGTCGCTCATCATTGCCGTAGGCCTGGCGCGGTCTGTCCATCAGCTCAAACACGCGCTCACCGGCGACGACCGCCTGCTGCAGCATCGATTGCTGGGTAGTGAGCTCGATCAGCGGCTCGTTAAGACGTCCGAGATAGCTAATAAAGGCGTACAGCACGCCGACTTCGATCGTACCGCTTGAGCTCAGCCCAAAGAGCATCAGCAGCCCGCAAAGCACCAGCGCAGAGAAAAGGCTGAGCAGCGGACGGAGCAGGAAACCGTCCAGGCGCAGCGTCTGCATACGCGCCATGTAGTGCGAACGGCTGGCTTCCCCCATCCTCTCGCCAAAGCGGGCCTGCTGGCGGAACTGCTGGATGACGCTCATGCCGTTAATCACTTCGTTGAAACCATCGTTGATGTCGGCCAGATAGGCGCGAACCCGGCGCACAATCGGCGTGCTGTATCGCTGGTAGATCACCATCACGATCAGCACCGCCGGGAAGATGGTAATCGCCACCAGCGCCATGCGCCAGTCGAGGCTGAACATCGCCACCAGCATCGCGCCAATCAGCGCCGCGCTGCGTAACACCGTCGCGACCACGGTGACGTACAGATCGCGGATCACCTCGGTATCGTTGGTCACGCGCGAAATCACCTGCCCGACCGGCTGGATATCAAACTCACTGAGCGGCTGGCGCAGCGCCGCGTCCATCACATCCGTGCGCAGCTGCTGAACGACGCCCACGGCGGCACGGTTGAACAGCAGCGACTGAGCATAGTGCAGCCCTGCCGCCGCCAGCTGCAGGCCAACGTAGGCCACGCCTAAGCCCGCTACCAGACCCAGCGGGAGATAGCTTTTGGCGACCATGTTGTCGATAAAATAGCTGATGAGCAGCGGGCCGCTCACCTCAGCAATCGCCGCAATCCAGAGTAAAAGCACGGCCACGGAGAGCGGTTTACGCCACGGCGAGCCGTAAGCCAGCAGACGTTTGAGCGTCGGCCACATCGTTCCGAGCTTACGCATTGGCGGCCTCCTCATCCTGTTCCGGCGCATCGTCCAGCGCCGCCTCAAGCTGTTGATAGCGATACATATCGCGATACCAGCCCGGCTGTTCGACAAGGGCTTCATGCTGCCCACGCTGGGCAATGTGCCCGTGCTGTAAGACCAGAATTTCGCTGGCCTCAGTGAGCGCTGACAAACGGTGGGCGCAGATAATCACCGTGCGGCCGTCGCCCCACTGGCGCAGGTTATGCAGAATCTGATGCTCGGTACGGCCGTCCACGGCGGAAAGCGCATCGTCCAGGATCAAGATTTCAGCATTCAGCAGCAGCGCGCGGGCAATCGAGATCCGCTGTTTCTGCCCGCCGGAGAGCATGACGCCACGTTCCCCGACTTCCGTTTCATAGCCCTGCGGCAGGCGCAAAATATCGTCATGTACGCTGGCTAAGCGCGCCACGTGTTCGATCTCTTCCTGCGTCGCCAACGGATGACCAAGAGCAATGTTATTCGCCACGGTGTCCGAAAATAAAAACGGCGTCTGGCTGACGACCGCCAGGCGACCGCGCCACTCGTCCAGCAGCAGGTTCGTCAGGGAGATATCATGGAAACGAATATCGCCCTCGGTGACGTCAAAGTGGCGCTGCAGCAGAGAGAGAACGGTACTTTTACCGGACCCCGTTGGGCCGCAGATGCCCAGCATCTGGCCCGGCTGCAGCGTAAAGCTAACGTTCTCCAGCACCGGATGTTCCGTTTGCGGATAGACAAATTTACGAACGTCGACGTTCATGACACCGCGCCCTTCCGGCACCGCTTCGCTGCCGTCATTGACCACCGGGGCTTCGGCCAGCATGGCGCGAATGCGGCTGTAGGCGGCGCTGCCGCGCTCAACAATGTTAAACATCCAGGCCAGCGCCAGCATCGGCCAGATCATTAGCCCCAGATACATCGCAAAGCTGGTTAATTGCCCCAGGGTCAGCGTGCCCTGCACCACCATCCAGCTCCCGCCGCCAATGGCAAGCAGGTTTGCCATGCCGATTGCGATATAAATCGTCGGGTCAAACCGGGCGTCAATGCGAGCTACGCGCATGTTTTTCGCCCCCGTGTCTGCCGCATCGGCGGCAAACAGCGCGGACTGTCGGTCTTCCAGGCCAAACGCTTTGATCATGCGGATGCTGGTCATGCTCTCCTGGGTGCGATCGTTCAGAGATGAAAACGCCGCCTGCGCCAGCTTGAAGCGCTCGTGCAGCTGTTCGCCGTAGCGATTGATCGCCAGCGCCATCAGCGGCATCGGCAGCAGGGCAAGCAGGGTCAACTGCCAGCTGATCTGCGTGGACATGACGATCAGCACCGCGCAGCCCATCACCAGCGAGTCCACCAGCGTCAACACCCCTTCCCCGGCGGCAAAAACCACGCGATCGACGTCGTTAGTCGCGCGAGCGATAAGATCCCCGGTGCGGTGGCGGAGATAAAACTCAGGATGCTGTCGGCTCAGCTGGCGGTAAAAATCTTCGCGCAGCTCAACGGCCAGCTGATAGGACGCACCAAACAGCAGCACGCGCCAGACGTAGCGCAGGAGATAAACAATGACCGCCGTCAGCACCAGCGTGCCGACCCACATCAACACCCGTGCGGTGGTGTAATGCTGTTCAGTGACGCCATCCACGACGTAGCCCACCACCTTCGGCGGGATCAGCTGCAAAATGGCAATGATAATAAGCAGGGCGACTGCACCGAGGTAGCGTTGCCACTCCCGACGAAAGTACCAGCTTAATTGGGCAAATAATCGCACGCGGTTTGTTCCTGAAGGTATTTTACGAAGTTATTCAATGGGTAATGCTGTGGTGTACTTTATCTGTTCCATGGCGAAGCTTGAGGTGACGTCCGACAAGCCCGGGACGCTGTTCACCAGCCGCTTGTAGAAGTCATCATAGCGCTTCATGTCAGCCACCTGGACGCGCATCAGGTAATCGTACTCGCCGGCCATACGCCAGAAGCCGAGCACCTCGGGCATCTCAGACACCTGAGTGACGAAGCGGCAATACCACTCGCTGCTGTGGTGTTGAGTTTTTATCAGCACAAATGCCGTCAGCCCAAGCCCCAGTTTTTCGGGATCGAGTAACGCGACGCGGCCCAGCAGAATACCGTCATCTTCCAGCTTTTTTAGGCGCTTCCAGCACGGTGTGGTGGTCAGATTAACGGCATCTGCCAGCGCCTGCAAAGAGAGGGTACAGTCACTTTGCAGCAATGAAAGGAGCTTGCGGTCAATTTTATCTAGCATACCCACCTCACAGAGAAAATTTTTCTCCCTTCATTCTATTTTAAAGGCCAGATAGCAACAATTTTTTCTGTGCTTTTCGCTATGCTGGGCACAAAATGACAAACGGATAACTACGATGAATAGCACCTGGGTTAAACATGCCATCAGTGAAATCAATGCCGATTATCAGCGCTCGGCGGATACGCACCTGATTCGCCTTTCCCTGCCGGGATTTGACGGTATTCAGCTCTACCTGAAGGATGAAAGTACCCATCCTACCGGTAGCCTGAAGCATCGCCTGGCGCGCTCCCTGTTTTTATACGGTTTATGTAACGGCTGGATTAAAGAAGGCACCACCATCATTGAATCCTCATCTGGTTCAACGGCGGTGTCCGAAGCCTATTTTGCCCGCCTGCTGGGCCTGCCGTTTATCGCCGTGATGCCCTCCTGCACCGCAAAACGTAAAATCGAGCAGATCGAATTTTACGGCGGACGCTGCCACTTTGTGGAAAGCGCCTGCGAAATCTACGCCGCCTCTGAAATGCTGGCCCGCGAGCTAAACGGCCACTATATGGACCAGTTCACCTTCGCCGAGCGCGCAACCGACTGGCGCGGCAATAACAACATTGCCGACAGTATTTTCCGCCAGATGACCCACGAGCCGCATCCGGTTCCATCGTACATTGTGATGAGCGCCGGTACCGGCGGCACGTCAGCGACTATCGGACGTTACATCCGCTGTCAGGGCTACGATACCCAACTGATGGTGGTTGACCCGCAGAACTCCGTCTTCCTCGACTACTGGCAAAGCCGCGATGCCGGCCTGCGCAGCCCGGTGGGCAGTAAAATTGAAGGGATTGGGCGCCCGCGCGTGGAACCGTCGTTCATCCCGGATGTGGTGGACGAAATGCTTCGCGTGCCGGACGCTGCCAGCATCGCCACCGCGCACTGGCTGGAGACGCAGCTCGGCCGCAAGGTTGGTGCATCAACGGGCACCAACATGTGGGGCGCACTGCAGCTTGCGGCACGCATGCGCGAGGAAGGCCGTACCGGCTCCATCGTCACGCTGCTTTGCGACAGCGGAGAGCGCTATCTTGAAACCTACTACAATGCGGAGTGGGTACAGGCCAACATCGGCGACATCACCCCGTGGAAAGCGCAGATTGCGCAGCTGCTGAAATAAAAAAAAGCCAGACCGAAGTCTGGCTTGCTGGAAGGGTCTCACTATTCGGGGGAATATGGGAGGTTATTGTTGTCCAGCCAATGCGTCAAAAAATGGGACACCGCTTCGTTACCGCAGTGTCCGATAACCGGCAGATGAGGAAGCTCTGCGATCAGCTGCGGCATCGCGTTCCCCATAATCAAACCGCGCCCCACGCTGCCCAGCATTTCGCGGTCATTCATGGCGTCGCCAAACGCCATACAATCCTGCAGCGTTAAGCCCAGGTGGTCGCTCAGTACCGCCAGGGCGGAACCTTTGTTACAGCCCACCGGCAGCACTTCCAGACAATCTACCGCCGAGAAGGTCAGGTGCGCCCGGTCGCCCAGCGCCTCATTCAGTTGAATCCGTAAGCGACAAAGATCGTCGTGATCGCCACAGAAGCAGATCTTGGTCACCGCGTGGGCGGGGATCCGACGCAGATCGATAAGCTGGTATTTGAAGCCGCTATAAACATGCGCGTGCAATAATTCGGGGATTTCGCTTCCGGTAAACCAGCCTTGATCGTTAAAGACGTGGATACTGGCCCGCGTGTCCCAGGTACTGTGCAGCACGATGTCCGCCACTTCCGGGTTGAGATCCTGGCGGTGCAGCACCTCCCCTTCAACGGTGTGAATGCGCGTCCCGTTGCCGGTGATTAAAAACGCATCCAGGGAAAACGCGCCCAGCAAATGACGCATCTCCAGTACGTGGCGACCCGTAGCAAACGTCAGGGTGACATCACGCTCGCGCAGGCGCTTGAGGGTACTCAGCGTTTTCTCCCCCAGACGGTGATTCGGCATTAACAACGTACCGTCCATATCAAATGCAGCGAGCCGGGCCATGTTTACTCCTGAAATGTGATGCGATTAACTTGTGCATCAGTATCGTGTGAGATATACGGAAGTAATAGTGAATAGATGAAAATTATTGTTCCGGGTTTCTTATGCGCCAGCTTAACCGCCTTAACCAGTATCAACGCCTGTGGCAACCTTCCGCCGGCGCTCCGCAGCTCGTAACCGTAAGCGAGCTTGCCAGCCGCTGTTTTTGTAGCGAGAGGCATGTCCGCACCCTGCTGCGCCAGGCTCAGGAGGCGGGCTGGCTCAGCTGGCGCGCGCGGTCTGGTCGCGGCAAGCGCGGTGAGCTGACGTTCCATGCCAGCCCGGAGTCACTGCGCAATGCGATGATGGAAGAGGCACTGAAGAGCGGGCAGCAGCATAACGCTTTGGAGCTGGCGCAGCTTGCGCCGGACGCGCTGAGATCATTGCTGCATCCGTTTTTAGGCGGGCAATGGCAAAACGACACGCCGACGCTGCGCATCCCCTACTATCGCTCGCTGGAGCCGCTTCAGCCGGGCTTCTTGCCTGGCCGGGCGGAGCAGCATCTGGCGGGACAGGTATTTTCAGGTTTGACGCGTTTTAACGGCAACAGCAGTGAACCTACGGGCGATCTGGCGCATCACTGGGAGGTCTCTGCTGACGGGCTGCGCTGGCATTTCTATATTCGCTCCACGCTGCACTGGCATAACGGCGATAAAATAGAAACGGCGCAACTCCAGCGAAGCCTGACCGCGCTGTTGACGCTTCCCGCCCTGCGCACCCTGTTTCGGAGCGTCTTACGTATCGAAACAACGCATCCACAGTGTCTGACGTTTGTGCTGCATCAACCGGACTATTGGCTGGCGCACAGGCTGGCAACCTACTGCAGTCGTCTGGCGCATCCCGACCATCCTGCGGTTGGCTGCGGTCCCTTCCGGCTGGCCGCCTTTGAGCCCGACCTGGTTCGTCTGGAAAGCCATGAGCAGTACCACCTGAGCCATCCGCTGCTTAAAGCCATCGAATACTGGATCACTCCCCAGCTGTTTGATTACAGGCTGGGTACCAGCTGTCGTCACCCGGTGCAAATTGCGATTGGCGAGGCCGATGAGCTGGAAACCCTGAGGCTGGTCAGCAGCAGTACCAGTCTGGGCTTCTGTTACCTCACGCTGAAACAGAGCGCGCGTCTGAGTGAGCTCCAGGCAAAGCGGCTTATCAATATCATCCATCTCTCCAGGCTTCTGCACACGCTTCCGCTCAATGAAGGGCTCATTACGCCCACTCAGGAACTGCTTCCCGGCTGGACAATTCCCGAATGGCCTGATTTAACGGACGTTGCCCTGCCCGAGTCGCTGACGCTGGTTTACCATCTTCCCGTTGAGCTTCACACCATGGCCAGCCAGTTAAAAACGTACCTGGCGCGACAGGGTTGTGAACTGACCGTCGTCTTCCACGACGCCAAGACGTGGGACGGATGCCAGCAGCTTGCCGATGCAGATATCATGATGGGGGACAGGCTGATTGGCGAAGCGCCAGCGTATACGCTTGAGCAATGGCTGCGCTGCGATGCACTGTGGCCGCACGTGTTAAGCGCACCGGCCTACGCTCATTTGCAAGCCACGCTGGATGCGGTGCAGTCGCAGGCCGAAGCTCGGGACCGACACGCCGGTCTGCAAGCCATTTTCAACCGCCTGATGGAGAATGCGGTGCTGACGCCGCTTTTTAACTATCAATATCAAATCAGCGCCCCGCCAGGGGTCAACGGCATACGCCTCAACACCCGCGGCTGGTTTGATTTTACCGAAGCCTGGCTACCCGCCCCCAAATCGTGAAGAAGCTGGTCGCCGCCGTAGCCAGACGGTAACATAACGTTTTTACCGTAACAGTCGAGATGATTTATGAAACGTGCCGTCGTCGTGTTCAGCGGAGGACAAGACTCTACAACCTGCCTGGTTCAGGCCCTTCATCAGTATGATGAAGTTCACTGTGTGACTTTCGATTATGGCCAGCGTCACCGCGCTGAAATCGACGTTGCCCGTGAACTTGCCCTGAAACTGGGGGCACGCGCGCACAAGGTGCTGGACGTTACGCTGTTAAATGAACTGGCAGTCAGCAGCCTCACCCGGGACAGTATTCCCGTCCCGGACTACGAACCCGATGCCAGCGGCATTCCGAACACCTTCGTGCCGGGCCGTAATATTCTGTTCCTGACCCTGACGGCAATTTATGCCTATCAGGTAAAAGCCGAAGCGGTAATTACGGGCGTATGCGAGACCGACTTCTCAGGATATCCGGACTGCCGTGATGAGTTTGTAAAAGCGCTCAACCACGCCGTCAATCTGGGGATGGCAAAAGAGACGCGCTTTGAAACCCCGCTCATGTGGCTGGATAAAGCCGAAACCTGGGCGCTGGCCGACTACTGGGGCAAGCTGGATTTAGTTCGCAGCGAAACCCTCACCTGCTATAACGGTATCAAAGGCGACGGTTGCGGCCAGTGCGCCGCCTGTAATCTGCGCGCTAACGGACTGAACCACTACCTGGCTGATAAAGTCGGCGTAATGGCGGCAATGAAGCAAAAAACCGGGCTTAAATAAGGCTACCTCACCGTGCTGTCGAACAGTTTTACCCCGGCAGCACGGGTAACCTTCATTAGCGTAGTCAGCGTTGGGTTGCCGTTGTCTGATAAGGTTCGATATAGCTGCTGGCGGGAAAGACCGGCTTTGGCAGAGATTTCACCTATGCCGCCACGGGCTTCGATGACCTGACGGAGTGCAATGAGATAGGCAGGGATGCCCTGGTCTTCATAGATCTCTTCCAGGGCTGTTTGCAGATAACGCTGAGCGTAGGAAGGATTTTCTCGCAGCATTTTTACAACAGCATCATGGTGGCTAACGGAACTCGAATATTTTCGTTCAGCGGCGCTCATTGAAATGTCCTTTTGTCTGGTGATCTTTCCAGTAATCTATTGCCAGTTTGATATCCGCTTTTTGGCTCTTTTTGTTACCACCGATCAGTAACAATAAAACCTGCCGATTCTCTACTGCAAAATAGATCCTGTAGCCGGGGCCACTGTCGACTCGCATCTCCCAAACACCTTCCCTGAGATACCTGTAATCACCAAAATTACGTTTTATCGCGCGGTTAATCCGCATAAGGATCCGGAAAACTATATCAGGATCCTTTCGGTTCATTTTGGCTACCCACTCCTCAAACGGCACTTTCCCGTCACGGGTCCGGTAACGTTCAACAACGTAGTCCCTGTCCATTATTCTATCCCTGAAAAATCCTTTTGTCTTTTATAAAAGACAAATTTTCTAAGCGATCATCAGCTCCAGCTTTTCCCGCAGCTCCCCTTCCAACGGCAGCGCTTTCTGAGTTTTCAGATCGATACAGACAAAGGTAATCAGCGCATCAGCCACTACCTGCCCTTCTGGATCGAGCGTCACCACCTGGCTTAACACGCCGCTCTTGCCGTTTAGCTGTTGTACCTGGCTGGTCACGGTGAGCACATCGCCCAGCACGGCCGGGCGGCGGTAGTTGATGTTGATATTGACGACCACGAAAGCGATGTTGTGCGCGGTCAGCCACTGAAAGCTTTCGCTGTTCTCTAGTCCGTCCCAGCGCGCTTCTTCAAGAAATTCGAGATAGCGGGCGTTGTTAACGTGCTGGTAAACATCAAGATGGAAACCGCGTACTTTGATTTTTGTCTGCATAGCGCAATAGCCTTACGTTGATATAGGATCAGAGGTCATAACTGGTATGACCTCTTTATCCTGGCAAACTTTTGCCGCAGTGCAAGAAATTGCGTTATTACAGTGTCAGGTGTGAGAGGTTGCGCTCAACCAGCGCGCTGCCCATGCCCGGGACCTGCTTGAGATCATCGACCGTTTTGAAAGGGCCATACTCTTCGCGGTAGCTGACGATGGCCTGCGCTTTTTTCAGGCCGACACCGTTCATTGCGCGGGCAAGATCCTCTGCCGAGGCCGAGTTAATGCTGACCCGCGTACCGTCATCATCCGTATTTTTAACGGCGTCAGCCGCTTTGGTTTGCCCCTGCACCGGCGCGGCCGCATCAGATTTGCTCTGCGTGGTCTGTGGTTTGGCGGCGGGCGTCGCCGCCAGCGCGCCCGCGCTCATCCCGGTGGTGGCAATAGCCAGCGTAATTAACAGTGCTTTGATTCCACATTTCATGCTGTTATCTCCTTGTTTGTTGACAGCCACGCAACGATAGCTCCCGGAGAAAACAGGCACAAACAGCAGATTGCAGAAATGGAAAAGGCCGCGAAAGCGGCCTTTAGTTTTTGCAGAGCGTTACGAAAATCTGCGAGCAGACACGTAATTATTGCTGCTGAGTCATGACATCGCCCAGCTTAATTTTGGCTTCTTTACGCAGGTTGCTCATCATGGCTTCGAAAGCAATCTGAGCATTGTTTTGAGTAATGCCCTGAACCATCGCCTTCTTCTGCGCTTCTGGCAGGGTGCCGGCTTTCACTTCGTCCAGCGCCAACAGAACAACGTTACCCTGCATATCGGTGGTGGTGCCGAAGCTTGGCTTGTCTTTTGACGGCAGTGTCAGGCCAAACGCAGCCTGGCTGATTGGGTCCTGACCGGAACGGCTCAGCGTTTTCGCCTCACCGAAGCTCAGGCCAGCCGCTTTCAGCGCGTCCTGTTTACCCGCTTTCAGGTCAGACAGAATCTTCTCAGCATCCAGTTTCGCCTGCTGTTCCGCTTTGTTGTGCTTAACCTGAGCGACGACCTGATCCTTCACTTCCGCCAGCGGTTTGACCGCTTCTGGCTTGTGCTCGCTGACGCGCAGAACAAACGCACGATCGCCGTCGACGGTAATGATGTCAGAGTTGCTGCCCGGCGTACCGTTCTCGCCCACCAGACCACCGTTAAAGATGGCATCAGAAACCGGCTTGAAGTTCAGCTCTTCCGGCAGGTTGTCGCGACCAAACCAGCCCGTCTCAACCGCCTTCACACCCGCTGCCTGCTCTGCACCTGCCAGAGATTCGTTGTCGTTGCTGGCAGCATCGCTCACTTTCTGCTGCAGCGCGTAGTAGGCATCCAGGGCTTTTTCCTGTTTCACTTTCGCAGCGATATCATCACGAACCTCAGCCAGCGGCTTGGTTTTCGCCGCGATGATGTCGTCCAGGCGCACGACCAGGAAACCAACGGATGATTTAATCACACCAGACAGCTGGCCTTTCTCTTTCAGGCCGGCATTTTTCAGTTCGTCCGGCGTGGTTGCGTCTTCCAGCCAGCCCATATCACCGCCGTTTTTCGCAGAGATGATATCGGTGGATTTCGATTTCGCGATGGTGGCGAAATCAGCGCCTTTGTTCAGTTCATCCAGTACCGCCTTAGCATCTGCTTCAGTTTTGGTCTGAATCACGCTGTAGCGGTTACGCTGCGGCTGAGTGAACTGATCCTGATGCTGATCGTAGTAAGACTGGATCTCCGCGTCAGACGCGCTTTCCTGCAGCGCAGCTGCATCCAGTTTGATGTAGCTGACGCGGAACTGCTCCGGAGAAACAAAGGCGTTCTTATTCTGCTCGTACCAGGCGTTAACCTCTGCGTCGCTCACCTGCTGTTTCGCCGCCAGGGCGTTCACATCAATGGTCGCTTCACGGACAACGCGCTGCTGTGCTACCAGCGCAGCCAATTCTTCCGTTTCACCTTTGAGCATAAAATCGGTGCCCACAACGGCATTGATAAGCTGCTGAGTGGTCAGCTGGTTACGCAGCGCCTGCGCGTACTGATCCGCCGTCATGCCCATCTGGTTGACGATGCTGTTGTACCGCGCGTTGTCGAATTTACCGTTAGACTGGAATGCCTGAGTGGCGAAGATCGCTTTTTTCACCTGCTCGTCGCTGATGCCAAGGCCCAGCTTTTTGGCATACTGATCCAGCAGCGCTTCGTCGATAAGACGGTTCAGCGTCTGTTGGCGCAGGGTTTTCATGTACCCTTCATTCGCCGCCAGTTCAGAGAATTGGTCGCCCAGCTGTTGCTGCATACGGTTACGTTCACCGGCAAAAGCATTCTCGAACTGACCACGGCTGATTTCCTGGCCATTCACTTTTGCGGCATAGTTCGCGCCACCGCCAATAAGGTAACTGCTCACGCCGGTCAATATGAACGACACGATAATGATACCGAAAATAATCTTGAGCACGAGACTGTTAGCAGCCGTGCGTAAGCTGTCCATCATGGTGTAACAACACTCCGCTGTAGGTGACTGGTTACCTGACGCTGACGGAAAATCCTGCCCGTCGCGCGTAAAGGCGTATTGTGACAAGAAAACGGGGCGATTGTCAGCCCACAACTCGCATAAACTCGCACAAATCAGGTCTGGACAAACAAAAAAGGCACATCAAACGATGCGCCCTTGTACTATCCGGCTTCCCTGAAACGGGAAAGCAATCAGTTTACTGCGTCTTTCAGCGCTTTACCTGCACGGAAACCCGGCACTTTAGCAGCAGCAATGGTGATCTCTTTACCGGTCTGAGGGTTGCGGCCAGTACGGGCAGCACGCTCTTTAACAGCAAAAGTACCGAAGCCTACCAGTGCAACGTCGTCCCCAGCCTGCAGAGATTCAGTAACAGAAGCAATTAATGCATCTAACGCACGTCCAGCTGCAGCTTTAGAAATATCAGCACCAGCAGCAATTTTGTCAATCAGTTGAGATTTATTCACTGTTCTCTTCCTCTCTTTATAATTTATATCGCGCCTGAGTCCTTCACAACGCGACCGCGCAGCAGTTATATCAGGCCTGCCATGACCTTACAACACCCGTTGTTGATGGCTGACCTAATCAGCAATCTAAATTAGCTATACAAAAAAAGGCTGGCAAGTGCGAAATGACTTACCAGCCTTGTTTTTATTGACGCTCTTTGCGCGAGGTCACTATTTTGCGGTTACAACCTGCATTCCGGACGGTTCATTCTGCAATGCGAGAGTAAGAACTTCCTCAATTCGCTTAACAGGATGGATCTGCAGATCGGCAATCACGTTGTCCGGAATCTCTTCCAGATCGCGTTTATTCTCGTAAGGAATCAATACGGTTTTGATCCCACCGCGGTGTGCCGCCAGCAGTTTTTCTTTTAACCCACCGATTGGCAGGACCTGACCACGCAGGGTGATTTCACCGGTCATTGCCACATCGGCACGTACCGGGTTCCCTGTCAGACAGGAGACCAGCGCCGTACACATGGCAATACCCGCGCTTGGGCCATCTTTCGGCGTCGCCCCTTCCGGAACGTGCACATGGATGTCGCGTTTTTCGTAGAAATCCGGATTGATACCCAGTTTCTCCGCACGCGCACGCACCACGGTCAGCGCCGCCTGAATGGATTCCTGCATCACTTCACCCAGCGAGCCAGTGTAGGTCAGCTTGCCTTTGCCCGGCACACAGGCGGTTTCGATGGTCAGCAGATCGCCGCCCACTTCCGTCCATGCCAGACCGGTGACCTGACCAACGCGGTTTTCGTTGTCCGCGCGACCGTAGTCGAAGCGCTGAACGCCCAGGTAGGCATGCAGATTGTCGCCGTTAATCACAATGTGCTTCAGGCTCTTATCCAGCAGCAGCTGTTTCACCGCTTTACGACACAGTTTAGAGATTTCACGCTCAAGACTACGCACGCCCGCTTCACGGGTGTAGTAGCGAATGATGCCGATAATCGCGCTGTCCTCGACGGTCAGCTCGTTGGCTTTCAGCGCGTTACGCTCAATCTGTTTCGGCAGCAGGTGCTGTTTAGCAATATTCAGCTTCTCATCTTCGGTATAACCGGAGAGACGGATCACTTCCATACGGTCCAGCAGCGGGGCCGGAATGTTCATGGAGTTGGAGGTCGCCACGAACATCACATCGCTCAGGTCGTAGTCCACTTCCAGATAATGATCGCTGAACGCCACGTTCTGTTCTGGATCAAGTACTTCCAGCAGTGCAGACGCCGGATCGCCACGCATGTCCGAAGACATCTTGTCGATCTCATCGAGCAGGAACAGCGGGTTTTTAACGCCCACTTTCGCCATCTTCTGGATCAGTTTACCCGGCATAGAACCGATGTAGGTACGGCGGTGACCGCGGATTTCCGCTTCATCGCGCACGCCGCCCAGCGCCATACGGATATATTTACGTCCGGTCGCTTTGGCAATGGACTGACCCAGAGAGGTTTTACCCACCCCTGGCGGTCCTACCAGGCACAGAATTGGACCTTTGATTTTGTTTACACGGCTTTGTACCGCAAGGTACTCAAGAATGCGGTCTTTGACGCGTTCCAGGCCGTAGTGGTCGGTATCCAGGATCTCCTGAGCCTGACGCAGGTCTTTTTTGACCTTGCTGCGGGCATTCCACGGCACCTGAACCATCCACTCGATGTAGCCACGCACGACGGTCGCTTCAGCCGACATTGGAGACATCATTTTCAGCTTCTGCAGTTCTGCTTCGGCTTTCTCTTTCGCCTCTTTCGGCATCTTCGCCGCGTCGATCTTACGCTTCAGCGCTTCGTTTTCATCCGGCGCGTCGTCCATCTCGCCCAGCTCTTTCTGAATCGCCTTCATTTGCTCATTCAGATAGTACTCACGCTGAGACTTCTCCATCTGCTTTTTCACGCGGTTACGAATGCGCTTCTCAACCTGCAGCAGATCGATTTCAGACTCCATCATCGCCATCAGGTATTCCAGACGTTCGTTAACGTCGGACATTTCCAGCACGGACTGTTTGTCAGCCAGCTTCAGCGGCATGTGCGCAGCGATGGTATCCGCCAGACGCGCAGGATCGTCGATGCTGTTCAGCGACGTCAGCACTTCTGGTGGAATTTTCTTATTCAGCTTGATATAGCCTTCAAACTGGCTGATTGCGGTGCGCACGAGCACTTCCTGCTCGCGTTCATCAAGCTGAGGCGAATCAAGGTACTCTGCCTTAGCAGAGAAGTGTTCGCCATTGTCAGACAGGGTGGTAATACGCGCACGCTGCAGCCCTTCCACCAGCACCTTCACGGTGCCGTCAGGCAGCTTCAGCATCTGCAAAATAGAGGCCACGGTCCCGACGGTGAAAAGATCGTTTACACCCGGCTCATCCGTTGATGCTTCTTTCTGCGCCACCAGCATGATTTTTTTATCATGATCCATAGCGGCTTCGAGGCAACGGATAGATTTTTCCCGCCCTACAAATAAGGGTATGACCATGTGCGGATAAACCACCACATCGCGCAACGGCAATACGGGGATTTCAATGCGTTCAGAACGCTCAGGATTCATAGAGCTCTCTCTTAGTTTAGTGTCCGCCAGGTAAGCTGGTCATGTCACAGTGCTTCACATAACCATTAACATGTATCCAGTATATGGGGATGTTTCCCACACATTCAACGCTATGAACACGGAAAAAGTAAAGGGGAGATAAAATCCCCCCTTTTTGATTAACTGCTTGTATGATTTGGTGAATTATTCGCCAGATGCCTGCTGGGCTTCCGGTTTACCGTAAATCAGCAGCGGCTTGGATTGGCCACCGATCACGGACTCGTCGATAACCACTTTTTCAACATCTTCCATCGACGGCAGATCGTACATAGTGTCGAGCAGTGCCGCTTCAACGATAGAACGCAGGCCGCGCGCACCGGTTTTACGGATCATCGCTTTCTTGGCAATTGCGTCCAGCGCTTCGTCACGGAATTCCAGGTCAACGCCTTCCAGATTGAACAGCGCCTGATACTGCTTGGTCAGCGCATTTTTCGGCTCTTTCAGGATCTGAATCAGCGCCTCTTCACTCAGCTCATTCAGCGTTGCCACAACCGGCAGACGGCCAATGAACTCAGGGATCAGACCAAATTTGATCAGATCTTCAGGCTCAACCTGCGAAAGCAATTCGCCTTCGTTGGCTTTCTCGGACTTCGCCTTCACCGTTGCGCCAAAACCAATGCCGGAGCCGGTTTCAACACGGTGGGAGATCACTTTATCCAGGCCTGCAAACGCACCGCCGCAGATGAACAGGATCTTGGAAGTATCAACCTGCAGGAACTCCTGCTGCGGATGTTTGCGTCCACCCTGCGGCGGAACGGCGGCAACCGTACCTTCGATCAGCTTCAGCAACGCCTGCTGCACGCCTTCACCCGATACGTCACGGGTAATGGACGGGTTGTCTGATTTACGGGAGATCTTGTCGATCTCATCAATGTAAACAATCCCGCGCTGGGCTTTTTGTACGTCGTAATCGCACTTCTGCAGCAGCTTCTGAATGATGTTCTCAACGTCTTCACCCACATAACCGGCTTCGGTCAGTGTGGTGGCATCCGCCATGGTAAACGGAACATCAAGCAGGCGCGCCAGCGTTTCCGCCAGCAGCGTTTTACCGGAGCCGGTTGGCCCGATCAGCAGAATGTTGCTTTTGCCCAGTTCCACGCCATTGCTGGTGTCGCCGTTACGCAGACGTTTGTAGTGGTTATATACCGCCACCGCCAGCACTTTCTTGGCCTGCTCCTGACCGATGACATAGTCGTCAAGGTGATGACGAATCTCATGCGGCGTTGGCAATGCGCTACGCTCACGGTGCGGCGCAACTTCTTTAATCTCTTCGCGAATGATGTCGTTACATAAATCGACACATTCGTCGCAGATATACACGGACGGCCCGGCAATCAGTTTACGCACTTCATGCTGGCTTTTGCCGCAAAAAGAGCAGTACAGCAGTTTGCCCGAACCATCTTTGCGTTTATCTGTCATGAGTCCAAACCTCTTTTTAAGTTCTTTGTGCCGCACATGACGACGCAAATGCCATTCTAAGACGCAAGCTGCATTAAGCAGCGTGCCGCCCTACTTTAGTATAGCGGCACACTCGCGTCGCGGGCATCAATTACGATGGGTCAATACGGAGTCGACTAAGCCGTACTCAACTGCCTCTGGAGCAGAGAGGAAGCGATCGCGCTCGGTATCGCGCTCGATCTGCTCAAGAGATTGACCTGTATGCTGCGCCATAAGTTCATTCATGCGCGCTTTTACTTTCAGAATTTCGCGGGCGTGGATTTCGATATCCGTCGCCTGCCCCTGGTAACCACCCAGCGGCTGGTGAATCATCACGCGGGAGTTAGGCAGGCAGAAACGCTTACCTTTCGCCCCTGCGGTTAACAGGAAGGCCCCCATGGATGCAGCCTGACCCATACAGATAGTGCTGACATCTGGCTTGATGAACTGCATGGTGTCATAAATGGACATGCCCGCCGTAATCACACCGCCAGGCGAGTTGATGTACAGGTAAATGTCTTTTTCCGGGTTTTCCGCTTCCAGGAACAGCATCTGCGCCACGATCAGGTTAGCCATATGGTCTTCTACCTGGCCGGTCAGAAAGATAACGCGTTCCTTGAGCAGACGGGAATAGATATCGAAAGAACGCTCACCACGTGAGGTCTGTTCAATAACCATTGGCACCAGCGCCATATGGGGTGCAAAGTTATCTCGTTCGCCACTGTATGACATTTCCGTCTCCTGGTTCAAAATTGAAAACACCTGCTGTACTGATTGTAACCTTATGGACGGATTATCAGCCAGTCTCAATCATCGTGATTACACACTTATGGGGTTCGCCACGCCCTATTTCAAGCATAACAACCTTTTGTTGTAACGCTAACACTGAAAGGGCGTTTTAGCACCCTTCAAGAACCCAAGCTGCGATAAAAAAAACCCGTCGCCGGAGGGCAACGGGTTTTTTGTTCAAACTTTAAACCGTTAGGGCGAAATTACGCCTGCTGGTTCATCAGTTCGTTGAAAGAGGTCGCTTTTTCGGTCACTTTCGCTTTCGCCAGTACCGCTTCAACAGCCTGCTCTTCCAGGGCGACGTTGCGCATGTTGTCCATCAGCTCTTTGTTCTTGCCGTAGAACTCGATCACTTCTGATGGATCTTCGTATGCAGACGCCATCTCTTCGATCAGGCCTTTTACACGCTCTTCGTCAGCTTTCAGCTCGTGGGTACGAATCACTTCGCCCAGCAGCAGGCCAACAACCACGCGGCGTTTCGCTTGCTCTTCAAACAGCTCGCGCGGCAGTTCCATCGCTTGCTGCTGGTTGCCACCGAAACGCTGTGCAGCCTGACGGCGCAGTACGTCGATTTCGCTGTCGATCAGAGCAGCAGGAACGTCGATGTCGTTCGCTTTTACCAGACCTTCAATCGCCTGAGATTTCACGCGGTTACGCACAGCGCCGTTCAGCTCGCGCTCCATGTTTTTACGCACTTCGGTACGCAGGCCAGCAACAGAACCATCTTCAACGCCGAAACGCTTGATGAACTCTTCAGTCAGTTCTGGCAGTTCGCGCTCTTCGACTTTTTTCAGGTTGATGACGAACTTCGCTGCTTTACCTTTCAGGTTTTCAGCGTGGTATTCTTCCGGGAAGGTCACGTCGATGGTGAACTCTTCGCCAGCCTTGTGGCCTTTGATACCGTCTTCGAAGCCTGGGATCATACGACCCTGGCCCATTGCCAGTACGAAGTCAGACGCTTTACCGCCTTCGAACTCTTCGCCATCAACAGAACCGGTGAAGTCGATGGTTACGCGGTCTTCCGCGTCAACAGCGCCTTCTTTCTCTTTCCAGTTCGCCTGCTGCTTGCGCAGGGTGTCCAGCATGCCGTCAACGTCTTCGTCAGTTACGGAAACAATCGGTTTTTCAACTTCGATAGATTCCAGACCTTTCAGCTCAACTTCCGGATACACTTCGAACTCTACGGAGTAGGTGAAGTCTTCGCCCAGTTTGTATTCGCCTGGCACGTAGTTTGGTGCACCCGCCGGATTGATTTTTTCTTTGATGATCGCGTCGATAAAGTTGCGGCTCATCAGTTCACCCAGCACATCCTGACGCACGGAAGCGCCATAACGCTGAGCAACAACATTCATTGGTACTTTGCCCTTACGGAAGCCGTCAATACGTACTTTTTTTGCTACGTTGACCAGCTCGCTTTTCACAGCAGTTTCGATGCTGTCAGCAGCGATAGTAATCGTTACACGGCGGCCAAGGCCTTGAGTGGTTTCAACTGAAACTTGCATCTTGTTACCTCAAAAAAATCACAGTGCTCGGTCAACTCTGAATCTGTCTGTTATACCGGGATGCTCTCTTAGTGCAGATTCACATTCCCTGTCGCCAGAATCATCCCGAAGACATTCATTAAGACGCGGCATTATAGCGGCATCACTTAGGTGAGTCGAGAACGGTTGGGGCATGTTGCTGCGGCTTTTTTCACACTTTAAGGCTATTTTTAGCCTTAAAATCGCACCATCCGCTCAAAACTCAGACAAAACAAAACGGCCCGGAGGCCGTTTTGAGGAAATCTGTAAGCAACATACTGGAAAAGCTCCGGCCGTTGCAAATCCGATTTATCAGGCGATAGTGCCGGCACCTCGACAGGGCGGCGACGCGAAAACCGTATCCTGCAAGCCTTCCCATTCCTTAATGGTGTAGGTATGCAGTGCCAGCGCATGCACGGTTGTGGAGAGTTCTTCCGTCAAGGTGCTGTAGATCAGGCGATGTCGGTTCAGGAAACGTTCTCCCGTGAAGCGATCGCTAACCAGAACCACTTTAAAGTGGCTTTCAGAACCTGCCGGCACGTTATGACGATAGCTTTCGTCGACGACTTCGAGGAACACAGGGTTGAACGCTGCCCTTAATTTTTCTTCTATCTGTTCACGTATCATCATGAAATTACTCCTCCGACAACGCTGAGATGTCACCCATCCCTTTAAATATTAGCCGCTTTTACCGTTTCCATTACACCTTGACAACAAATATTTAGCTTTCGTCTAATTTTCTCATTCAAACGAATGAAGTTCACTGTGAGACTCATTCCTTTCATCATTCGCGGGAGGAGAAAAAGGGTGAGCTGGTCAGTTTTCAGACAAGACGATGAATTTACATGCGTTGACCACTTCCCCTGACCGTAGTCGATGTTATGATGGCGGCAATTTCTCTTTCTTTATGCTTACGATTCGTTGAGAACCTGAAAATGTTAAAAAAACTCTTCTTTCCGTTGGTAGCCCTTTTTATGCTGGCAGGCTGTGCGACTCCGCCTACCACTATTGATGTCTCACCAAAAATCACTCTGCCTCAGCAGGACCCTAGCCTGATGGGCGTCACCGTGAGCATTAACGGTGCCGATCAGCGTCAGGACCAGGCTCTGGCAAAAGTGACCCGCGATAACCAGCAGGTTACCCTCACCGCGTCCCGCGACCTGCGCTTCCTGCTGCAGGAAGTGCTTGAGAAGCAAATGACCGCTCGCGGCTACATGATTGGCCCAAGCGGCGCGGTTGACCTGCAGATCATCGTCAACAACCTTTATGCAGACGTGTCTCAGGGCAACGTGCGCTACAACATCGCGACCAAAGCGGATATCGCCATCATTGCCACCGCGAAAAACGGTAACAAGATGACGAAAAACTACCGCGCCAGCTACTCCGTTGAAGGCGCGTTCCAGGCATCCAACCAGAACATTGCTAACGCCGTTAACAGCGTGCTGACGGATACCATCGCCGATATGGCGCAGGACACCAGCATTCACGATTTTATCAAGCAGAACGCACGTTAATCCTGCTTACTGACCCGGTGCTTCACCGGGTCAGTTCATAAAACCATGTCCAGTCACTACTTACGCATTTTCCAGCAACCGAAATCAGCGATTCTGCTGATTCTCGGCTTTGCCTCCGGTTTACCCCTCGCGCTCACCTCCGGCACGCTTCAGGCGTGGATGACGGTCGAGAACATCGATCTCAAAACCATTGGTTTCTTCTCGCTGGTCGGCCAGGCTTATGTCTTTAAGTTCCTGTGGTCGCCGGTGATGGATCGCTATACGCCCCCGTTCCTGGGACGTCGTCGCGGCTGGTTAGTGATGACGCAGGTCCTGCTGCTGCTGGCGATTGCGGCGATGGGCTTCCTTGAACCGACCACACAGCTTCGCTGGATGGCCGCGCTTGCGGTGGTGATAGCCTTCTGTTCCGCCTCCCAGGATATTGTGTTTGACGCCTGGAAGACGGACGTCTTACCCGCCGAGGAGCGCGGGGCCGGTGCGGCCATCAGCGTGCTGGGCTATCGCCTCGGGATGCTGGTCTCCGGCGGCCTGGCGCTGTGGCTGGCCGACCGTTACCTCGGCTGGCAGGGCATGTACTGGCTGATGGCCGCCCTGCTGATCCCCTGCATTATCGCAACGCTCTTTGCTCCCGAACCGAGTGACGTCATTCCGGTCCCCCGCTCACTGGAACAGGCCGTGGCCGAACCGCTGCGCGACTTCTTTGGCCGTAACAATGCCTGGCTGATCCTGCTGCTCATCGTCCTTTATAAGCTGGGTGATGCCTTTGCCATGAGCCTGACCACCACCTTCCTGATCCGCGGCGTCGGTTTTGATGCCGGTGAAGTGGGGGTAGTGAACAAAACGCTGGGGCTGTTTGCGACCATCGTCGGCGCACTTTATGGCGGTGTATTGATGCAGCGCCTGACGCTGT
Source organism: Enterobacter sp. MG-EB028 (assembly GCF_056673305.1). Classification (NCBI taxonomy): domain Bacteria; kingdom Pseudomonadati; phylum Pseudomonadota; class Gammaproteobacteria; order Enterobacterales; family Enterobacteriaceae; genus Enterobacter; species Enterobacter sp. MG-EB028. The sequence goes on along the minus strand of NZ_CP195079.1, from coordinate 1,103,082 downwards.
TCCGCGCGCTGCTGATCTTCGGCATTCTTCAGGGCGCCTCTAACGCCGGTTACTGGCTGCTGTCGATTACCGACAAACATACGATCAGCATGGCCGCAGCGGTGTTCTTCGAAAACCTCTGCGGCGGCATGGGGACGGCGGCGTTTGTTGCCCTGCTGATGACCCTGTGCAATAAGTCATTTTCCGCCACGCAGTTCGCTCTGCTCTCGGCGCTCTCGGCCGTTGGCCGCGTGTACGTAGGCCCGATTGCCGGCTGGTTTGTGGAAGCCCACGGCTGGCCAACGTTTTATCTCTTCTCGGTCGCGGCTGCCGTGCCGGGGATTTTATTATTGCTGGTGTGTCGCCAGACGCTGGAATATACCCAGCGGACTGAACACTTTATGCCGCGCACTGAATATCATCGCGCCTACCGTTTTGCGTTACGTCTGTTAATGACGGGCTGCGCCGCGCTGGCGCTCTGGCTTGTGGTACTTATTGTTAACGCCAGTACGTCTCTGGCGCTCCCCCTCGAAGCCCTTCTGCTGGACGCCGGAGCCCTGCTGGCCATCGCCGGGATCCTGACGGGCGGTCTGCTCGATTTTATGGCATTGCGTAAAACGCAGATGACCTGAAGAAAAAGCGAAAGGTTATTTCCCGTTGTAATCACTAACCGAAATTATAACGGCGAAATAGCCATCAGCCGCTAAAAAAATATTTGTTGTTTTGTGCGGGATAGGATTTGGAAATTATTGGAGCCGGTTCCAAATTGCTATTTTTCATTAAACGATTCAGCATTGGAAAGTTTGATTTTTCGTTTTTTAGATGTCTTTTTATTGATAATTAATTGTTAATTTTTTGTTTATTTTTAACAATGGTTATACCAATTGCCCCTTTTAGGGTATGCTTGGGGGTCCTTTCGTTATAAAGCCCATCTCATGCGGCTTCGGTCATAAAAACCGACATAATCTGCAACACTTGTGACACGTGCGGCAGAACCCGGTAACACCTTCCTGACACAGGCCTAATGATGTTTACAGTAATGTAACCTTCCCGTAAAATGCCCGCACACTTTAAACGCCACCAGACTCCCGTGGAATTGAGGTCGTTAAATGAGACTCAGGAAATACAATAAAAGTTTGGGATGGTTGTCATTATTCGCAGGTACTGTATTACTCAGTGGCTGCGATTCTGCACTACTAGACCCCAAAGGACAGATTGGACTGGAACAACGTTCACTGATATTGACGGCTTTTGGCCTGATGTTGATTGTGGTTATTCCTGCCATTTTGATGGCTGTTGGTTTCGCCTGGAAGTATCGTGCGAGCAATAAAGATGCGAAGTATAGCCCGAACTGGTCACACTCCAATAAAGTGGAAGCTGTGGTCTGGACGGTGCCTATTCTGATCATCCTGTTCCTTGCCGTACTGACCTGGAAAACCACTCACGCACTTGAGCCAAGCAAGCCGCTGGTTCACGATGAAAAACCTATTACCATTGAAGTGGTCTCCATGGACTGGAAATGGTTCTTCATCTATCCAGAGCAGGGCATTGCTACCGTGAATGAAATCGCCTTCCCGGCGAACACTCCGGTTCAGTTCAAAGTGACCTCCAACTCCGTAATGAACTCCTTCTTCATCCCGCGTCTGGGTAGCCAGATTTACGCGATGGCCGGTATGCAGACGAACCTGCATCTGATCGCGAATGAAGCAGGCACCTACGATGGTATCTCCGCCAGCTATAGCGGCCCGGGCTTCTCAGGTATGAAGTTCAAAGCTATTGCGACGCCGGACCGTGCCGCTTTCGACCAGTGGGTTGAAAAAGCGAAGCAGTCTCCAAACACCATGTCTGACATGGCGGCGTTCGAAAAAGTGGCTGCACCTAGCGAATACAACAAGGTGGAGTACTTCTCTAACGTGAAACCTGATTTGTTCAAAGACGTTATTGGCAAATTTATGGATCACGGCAAGAGCATGGACATGACCCAGCCAGAAGGCGAGCACAGCGCGCATGAAGGTATGGAAGGCATGGACATGAGCCACGCGGAAACCGCTCACTAAGGGGCCGAGGAAGAAAATGTTCGGAAAATTGACACTGGATGCAGTGCCCTACCATGAACCGATTATCATGGTTACGGTGGCTGCAATTATCATTGGTGGCGCGGCCTTAGTTGGCCTGATCACTTACTTCGGTAAGTGGAGCTACCTGTGGAATGAGTGGCTGACTTCGGTTGACCACAAAAAACTCGGTATCATGTACTGCATCGTCGGTATCGTCATGTTAATTCGTGGCTTTGCGGATGCGATCATGATGCGTAGCCAGCAGGCACTCGCATCTGCGGGCGAAGCCGGCTTCCTGCCGCCGCACCACTACGATCAGATCTTTACCGCTCACGGCGTTATCATGATCTTCTTCGTGGCGATGCCGCTGGTAATCGGTCTGATGAACGTCGTCGTTCCGCTGCAAATTGGTGCGCGCGACGTGGCGTTCCCGTTCCTGAACAACCTGAGCTTCTGGTTCACCGTTGTCGGCGTTATCCTGGTTAACCTGTCACTGGGTGTGGGCGAATTCGCGCAGACCGGCTGGCTGGCGTACCCGCCGCTGTCGGGAATTGAGTACAGTCCGGGTGTCGGTGTTGACTACTGGATTTGGGCGCTTCAGCTCTCCGGTGTCGGTACGACCCTGACCGGTATCAACTTCTTCGTGACCATCCTGAAGATGCGTGCTCCTGGTATGACGATGTTCAAGATGCCGGTATTTACCTGGGCATCTCTGTGCGCCAACGTACTGATTATCGCATCGTTCCCAATTCTGACCGTCACCATCGCGCTGCTGACCCTGGACCGCTATCTGGGCACCCATTTCTTCACAAATGATATGGGTGGCAACATGATGATGTACATCAACCTGATTTGGGCCTGGGGTCACCCGGAAGTGTACATCCTGGTTCTGCCTGTCTTCGGTGTGTTCTCCGAAATCGCGGCAACCTTCTCGCGTAAACGCCTGTTTGGTTACACCTCTCTGGTGTGGGCAACCGTGTGTATTACCGTTCTGTCGTTCATCGTTTGGCTGCACCACTTCTTCACCATGGGTGCGGGCGCGAACGTAAACGCCTTCTTCGGTATCACCACCATGATTATCGCCATCCCTACCGGGGTGAAGATCTTCAACTGGCTGTTCACCATGTACCAGGGCCGTATCGTGTTCCACTCAGCAATGCTGTGGACCATCGGCTTCATCGTTACCTTCTCCGTAGGTGGGATGACCGGCGTACTGCTGGCGGTACCGGGCGCTGACTTCGTTCTGCACAACAGTCTGTTCCTGATTGCGCACTTCCATAACGTTATCATCGGCGGCGTGGTCTTCGGCTGCTTCGCTGGCGTAACCTACTGGTGGCCAAAAGCGTTCGGCTTCACGCTGAACGAAAAATGGGGTAAACGCGCGTTCTGGTTCTGGATCATTGGCTTCTTCGTGGCGTTTATGCCGCTGTACGTGCTGGGCTTCATGGGTATGACCCGTCGTCTGAGCCAGCAGATCGATCCGCAGTTCCACCCAATGCTGATGGTTGCAGCGGGCGGTGCAGCGCTGATTGCCTGCGGTATTCTGTGCCAGCTGATTCAGTACTACGTGTCCATCCGTGACCGTAACCTGAACCGCGACCTGACCGGTGACCCATGGGGTGGCCGTACGCTGGAGTGGGCAACCTCTTCTCCACCGCCGTTCTATAACTTTGCCGTAGTGCCGCACATTCACGAGCGTGATGCCTTCTGGGAAATGAAAGAAAAAGGTGAAGCGTACAAGCAACCTGAGCATTACGAAGAGATCCATATGCCGAAAAACAGCGCTGCGGGCATCGTGATTGCCGCTTTCGCAACGGTATTTGGTTTCGCAATGATCTGGCACATCTGGTGGATGGCGATTGTTGGCTTCGCCGGCATCGTAATCAGCTGGATTGTGAAGAGCTTTGACGAGGACGTGGACTACTACGTACCAGTCCGTGAAGTTGAAAAGCTGGAAAATCAGCATTTCGACGAGATTTCTAAAGCGGGGCTGAAAAATGGCAACTGATACTCTGGCGCACTCAACTGCCCACGCGCATGAACATGCGCACCACGATACAGGACCGACGAAAGTCTTCGGTTTCTGGATCTACCTGATGAGCGACTGCATTCTGTTCTGCTGTCTGTTCGCGACCTATGCCGTTCTGGTGAACGGCACAGCGGGCGGCCCGACCGGCAAGGACATCTTTGAACTGCCGTTCGTTCTGGTTGAAACCGCACTGCTGTTATTCAGCTCCATCACCTACGGCATGGCGGCTATCGCCATGTACAAAAACAACAAGAGCCAGGTTGTCTCCTGGCTGGCGTTGACCTGGCTGTTTGGTGCTGGCTTTATCGGGATGGAAATCTATGAATTCCATCACCTGATTATGGAAGGCTTCGGCCCGGATCGCAGTGGCTTCCTGTCCGCGTTCTTCGCGCTGGTGGGTACCCACGGTCTGCACGTGACCTCGGGTCTGATCTGGATGGCAGTACTGATGTTCCAGATCTCCCGCCGCGGCCTGACCAGCACTAACCGTACCCGTATCATGTGCCTGAGCCTGTTCTGGCACTTCCTGGACGTGGTATGGATCTGTGTGTTCTCTGTTGTCTATCTGATGGGGGCGATGTAATGAGTCATTCTAACGATCATGGCGCTTCCCACGGCAGCGTAAAAACCTACATGACAGGTTTCATCCTGTCGATCATCCTGACGGTGATCCCGTTCTGGATGGTGATGAGCGGTTCTGCGTCCAAGCCGGTTATCCTGGGAGCAATCCTGGTAACCGCGGTGATTCAGATTCTGGTGCATCTGGTTTGCTTCCTGCACATGAACACCAAGTCCGATGAAGGCTGGAATATGACCGCCTTTATCTTTACCGTGATTATCATCGCTATCCTGGTAGTCGGTTCCATCTGGATTATGTGGAACCTCAACTACAACATGATGGTTCACTAAGAGCGGCGAGTATGTTTAAGCAATACCTGCAAGTAACGAAACCAGGCATCATCTTTGGCAACCTGATCTCCGTGATCGGAGGGTTCCTGCTGGCCTCTAAAGGCAGCATTGATTACGCCCTCTTTATCTCTACGCTGGTCGGTGTGTCACTGGTTGTTGCGTCCGGTTGTGTATTTAACAACTACATCGACATGGATATCGACAAGAAGATGGAAAGGACCAAAAATCGGGTGCTGGTTAAAGGCCTGATCGCCCCTTCCGTCTCGCTGGTGTACGCCACCTTGCTGGGTATTGCTGGCTTTATGCTGCTGTGGTTTGGTGCTAACCCGCTGGCCTGCTGGCTGGGGGTGATGGGGTTCGTAGTGTATGTAGGCGTCTACAGCCTGTATATGAAACGTCACTCCGTCTACGGCACGCTGATTGGTTCTCTCTCCGGCGCTGCGCCGCCGGTAATTGGCTACTGCGCGGTCACGAACGAGTTCGACAGCGGTGCGCTGATCCTGCTGGCTATCTTTAGCCTTTGGCAGATGCCGCACTCCTATGCCATCGCGATTTTCCGCTTTAAGGATTATCAGGCAGCGAACATCCCGGTTCTGCCGGTCGTGAAGGGCATTTCGGTTGCCAAGAACCACATCACGCTCTACATCATCGCTTTTGCCGTGGCAACGCTGATGCTCTCTCTGGGTGGCTACGCCGGGTATAAATATCTGGCGGTAGCGGCTGCGGTGAGCTTCTGGTGGCTCGGTATGGCCCTGCGCGGATACAAAGTGGAAGATGACAAAGTCTGGGCGCGCAAGCTGTTTGTGTTCTCTATCGTTGCTATCACTTCACTATCCGTGATGATGTCCGTAGACTTTATGGTGCCGGATTCACATAACCTGCTGACTTACGTCTGGTAAGACTCGCAGGTGAATAAAAGGGTGCTTCGGCACCCTTTTTTATTCATCAAATCCATTAATAACGCATGTAATATTTGTTAAATAACCCTTTATTTACCCCGCCCCTTCCCCGCACTACACTATGGCCTGCTTTTGAACTGAGGTGGTAATGAACGATTATAAAATGACGCCAGGCGAGCTACGCGCGACCTGGGGCTTAGGGACTGTCTTCTCGCTACGGATGCTCGGCATGTTTATGGTCCTGCCTGTTCTGACCACGTACGGCATGGCGCTGCAGGGGGCCAGCGAGGCGCTGATTGGCCTGGCAATTGGTATTTACGGTCTTGCGCAGGCGATATTTCAAATCCCGTTTGGTCTGCTCTCCGATCGGGTGGGTCGAAAGCCGCTGATTGTCGGCGGTCTGCTTATTTTTGTTCTCGGTAGCGTCATTGCCGCCCTCTCCCACTCCATCTGGGGGATTATTCTTGGTCGCGCCCTCCAGGGCTCCGGCGCGATTGCCGCCGCCGTTATGGCGCTGCTGTCAGACCTTACACGCGAACAGAACCGCACGAAGGCGATGGCGTTTATCGGCGTGAGCTTTGGCGTCACCTTCGCGATTGCGATGGTGCTCGGTCCGATTATCACCCATACGCTCGGCCTGCACGCTCTGTTCTGGATGATTGCCGTGCTGGCGACCATCGGCATTGCCTTAACTCTGTGGGTCGTGCCGGACAGTAAAAACCACGTTCTGAACCGTGAGTCAGGCATGGTCAAAGGCTGCTTCAGCAAAGTGCTCGTTGAGCCACGCCTGCTCAAGCTGAATTTCGGCATTATGTGCCTGCACATTCTGCTGATGTCGACCTTTGTCGCCCTGCCCGGCCAGCTTGCCGCAGCGGGTTTCCAGGCCGCAGAGCACTGGAAAATCTATCTGGTCACGATGCTGATATCTTTTGTCTCCGTCGTGCCATTCATCATCTATGCCGAAGTGAAGCGCAAAATGAAGCGCGTCTTCGTGGGCTGCGTGGCGCTGCTGCTGATAGCCGAGATCGTGCTCTGGGGATCCGGCCCGCACTTCTGGGAGCTGGTTGCTGGCGTACAGCTGTTCTTCCTGGCGTTTAACCTGATGGAAGCGCTGCTGCCGTCGCTTATCAGCAAGGAGTCTCCTGCAGGTTACAAAGGCACGGCGATGGGTATCTACTCCACCAGCCAGTTTCTCGGCGTGGCGATCGGCGGCTCGCTCGGTGGCTGGGTCGACGGCCTGTTTGATTCACAAACCGTGTTTCTCGCGGGCGCGCTGCTGGCGACAGTCTGGCTGCTGGTCGCCAGCACCATGAAAGAGCCGCGCTATGTGAGCAGCCTGCGGGTAGAAATCCCGGATGATGTAGAAATCAGCGATGCGCTGAAGCAGCGTCTGGAAGCAAAAGAAGGCGTGACAGAGGTGTTCATTGTCCCGGAAGAGCGGAGCGCTTACGTCAAAATAGACAGCAAGGTGACCAACCGCTTTGAGGTCGAGCAGGCGCTTAAAGCCTAAAAAAAGCCCGGTTAAACCGGGCTTTTCAGTCTTAATCGCGGAAGTTTTTAAACTGGAACGGCTGCCCCAGATCGCCGCCGCGCACCAGCGCCATCACGGACTGCAGATCGTCGCGGGATTTACCGGTCACGCGAATTTCTTCGCCCTGGATCTGCGCCTGCACCTTCAGCTTGCTGTCTTTGATGAGCTTAACGATCTTCTTCTGCACCGCGCTCTCGATGCCCTGCTTGAGTTTGGCTTCCACAAACCAGTTCTTACCGCTGTGGACAAACTCTTCCGGCACGTCCAGAGATGTCCCTTCAATGCCGCGTTTTAACAGCTTGGCACGCAGAATATCGAGCAGCTGATTCACCTGGAAATCAGACTCGCTCAGCACCTTAATGGTCTTATTTGCGTCGTTCAGCTCAAACGACGCCTCAACGCCACGAAAATCGAAACGTGACTCAACTTCGCGTGTTGCGTTCTCAACGCCGTTGCGAACTTCCTGGATATCAACCTCGGAAACAATATCGAAAGATGGCATCTTTTCTTCTCCCTTCACTTTTGTTGCGTTGCATAATACCCGCTACGAGGCATAACTCAACAGAAGCTTAGCTGTATAATTAAGCTGTAACACCTGGCGCAGTTGCAGGTGAGGAGGAACAATGAAAATTACGGTGCTCGGATGCGGAGCGCTTGGTCAGCTGTGGCTGACCGCGCTGCGCAAGCACGGACATGAGGTTCAGGGCTGGCTGCGCGTGCCCCAGCCCTATTGCAGTGTCAACCTGATTGGTGAAGACGGAAGCATTTTTAACGAGTCCCTCACGGCAAACGATCCTGATTTCCTGGCGCAAAGCGACCTCCTGCTGGTGACGCTCAAGGCGTGGCAGGTTTCAGACGCGGTAAAGACGCTGGCCGCGCAGCTCCCCCCCACGTCCCCCATTCTGCTCCTGCACAATGGTATGGGAACCCTTGATGAGCTGAAAAGCGTCCCGCAGCCTCTGCTGATGGCGACCACCACCCACGCCGCGCGTCGCGACGGCAACATTATCGTGCATGTCGCCAGCGGCGTGACGCACATCGGCCCGGCCAGGACACAGGATGGCGACTACAGCTATCTCGCAGACGTGCTGCAGAAGGTTTTGCCGGACGTGGCATGGCATAACAACATTCACCCTCAGCTGTGGCGTAAGCTTGCGGTAAACTGCGTGATCAACCCGCTGACGGCGCTGTGGAACTGCCCGAACGGTGAGCTGAAAAACCATCCGCAGGAGGTGGCGTCCCTGTGTGCGGAAGTCGCGTCGGTAATTGAGCGAGAAGGCCTGCACACCTCAGCAGAGGATTTGCGCTGTTACGTCGAGCAAGTGATTGAGAGTACGGCTGAGAACATCTCCTCAATGCTGCAGGACGTTCGGGCCTTACGCCACACGGAAATCGACTACATCACGGGATATCTGCTAAAGCGCGCCCGCGCGCACGGCATCGCCGTGCCGGAAAACGCCCGTCTGTATGACCTGGTTAAACGTAAGGAGAGTGAATATGAGCGCGTCAGCACTGATCTGCCTCGCCCCTGGTAGCGAAGAGATGGAAGCGGTCACCACCATTGATTTAATGGTACGTGGCGGCATTAAGGTCACCACCGCCAGCGTTGCCAGCGACGGCAGCCTGGCGATCACCTGTTCCCGAGGGGTGAAAATTCTGGCAGATGCACCGCTTGTTCAGGTTGCTGATGGCGATTACGACATCATCGTGCTGCCCGGCGGCTTAAAAGGCGCGGAATGTTTTCGCGACAGCCCGCTGCTGGTCGAGACCGTGCGTCAGTTTCATCTATCCGGCCGCATTGTCGCGGCAATCTGCGCTGCCGCAGGAACGGTGCTTATTCCGCACGACATTTTCCCCATCGGCAACATGACCGGCTTCCCGGGGCTGAAGGACACCATCCCGGAAGAGCATTGGGTGGATAAACGCGTCGTCTGGGACCCGCGCGTCAACCTGCTGACCAGCCAGGGGCCCGGCACCGCGATTGATTTTGGCTTAAAGATTATTGACCTGCTGGTCGGACGCGAGAAGGCCTACGAAGTGGCGTCATCGCTGGTGATGCCGGCGGGAATTTATAATTATTACGAATAGGTGTTCTCCCTCTCCCCGTGGGAGAGGGTCGGGGTGAGGGCAACAGGCCGCACTCCCCGACAAAACACTACGGGCGATACACCTTCACATTCGCAAAGCCCTGCTCGCGCAGATAAAGCGCCTGCAGGCGGCTCATCACCCCACGCTCACACCACAGCAGATACGTTTTGCTCTGATCGAGGTCGCCAAATTTAGTGCTCAGCTTGTAGAACGGCAGCGAAACCACCTCCACGCCTTCCACCTGCAGCGGCTTGTCATCCTGCTCGTCAATGGAGCGGATATCCAGAATCGCATCGTTAGCGCCGAAACCGCTCACGGTTTCAACTTCAACCACTTCCTGCTCGGTCTGCTGGGCAATCTCGCGGATATCAATGTTGGACGCTTCCGCCACCACTTTTTCCAGAATGCTGAAGTCGAAATTCTCTTCTTCCGCTTCGATCTTCGCCTTCACCGCTTTCACCGTCGGGCTTTTTGAGATCACGCCGCAGTATTCCGGCATGGTACGGGCAAAATCTTCGGTGCCGATTTCGCGCGCCAGGTCGATGATGTGCTCTTTATCGTGGGAGATCAGCGGACGCAGGATCAGCGTATCAGAGACGTTGTCGATCAGACGCAGGTTGGTCAGCGTCTGGCTGGAGACCTGGCCCAGCGCTTCGCCGGTGACCAGCGCCTGCACACCGTAGCGTTCCGCCACTTTGGACGCCGCACGCACCATCATGCGCTTCAGCACCACGCCCATCTGGCCGTCGTCCACTTTCTCAAGGATTTCACCGACCACAGGTTCGAAGTTGATCGCCACAAAACGCACGCGGTGGGAGCTGCCGAAGCGGTTCCACAGGTAATGCGCCACCTGACGTACGCCGATTTCGTGCGCCGCGCCGCCCAGGTTGAAGAAGCAATAGTGCACGCGGCAGCCGCGACGCATCAGCATATAGCTGGAGACGCCGGAGTCGAAGCCGCCGGAGATCAGGGACAATACGTCTTCCTGGGTGCCAATCGGGAAGCCGCCGATGCCTTCATAGCGCCCTTTCACCAGTAGCAGGCGATCGTTTTCGATCTCCAGGTTCACGGTCACGTCCGGGTTGGTCAGACGTACGCGCGCCGTTTCAACGTGCTGGTTCAGACCGCCGCCAACGTAACGTTCCACTTCAATGGAGCTGAATTCGTGCTTGCCGCGACGCTTCACGCGCACGCAGAAGGTTTTGCCTTCGATCTGATCGCGGTACTGGACCAGCGCTTTCTCGAAGATGTCGTGCATATCGCTGAACGGAACATCTTCCACTTCCAGGATATGGTGGATCCCCGGAATACGGGTCAGCGCGTCGCGAATATCCTGACGTTTGTTTTCGTCTTTGGCGCGCACTTCAACGTGGTCCCAGTGGCGCACCACGGCGAGGGTTTCGTCGTAGTGCTTTAATACGTTACGAATGTTCCCGGTGAGAATTTTAATAAAGCGCAAACGCACAGATTGGCTTTTGATGGTGATTTCAGGGAACAATTTAATGATAAACTTCATGGCGGCAATGTTTCTTAGGCAAGCGTATTAAGGCTTGTAATGGAAAAGAGTACAGCAGCCCACACCCGTGGCTGCATCCAGGCGCGCAAGTATACCACCATCGCGCCGCTCCTGTGCACATTGCGCGTTATTTGATAATTGCCCTGAGTCCGTTACCATGTCGGGGCTGAGAATATAAGAGTCAATTCACTATGCCGAAGAAGAACGACGCACCGGCCAGTTTCGAAACTGCGCTGAGTGAACTGGAGCAAATCGTTACCCGTCTTGAGAGCGGCGATCTCCCGCTGGAAGAAGCGCTCAACGAATTCGAGCGCGGCGTGCAGCTGGCGCGCCAGGGGCAGGTCAAACTGCAGCAGGCCGAGCAGCGCGTGCAGATCCTGCTCTCCGACAGCGAAGAGGCGAAAACCACGCCTTTCACACCGGACGCCGAGTAAATGGATTTTGCCAACGAGCTTCAGGCGCGCGTCGTGCGCGCCAACGACGCCCTGCGCCGATTTATTGCGCCACAGCCTTTTCAGAACACTCCACTGGTTGAAGCCATGCACTATGGCGCACTCTTGGGTGGAAAGCGCCTGCGCCCGTTTCTGGTGTACGCCACCGGCAATATGTTTGGTATCAGCGATAACACGCTGGACGCCCCGGCAGCCGCCGTTGAGTGCATTCACGCCTACTCGCTGATTCACGACGATCTTCCGGCGATGGACGACGACGATCTGCGTCGGGGTCAGCCAACCTGCCACATTAAGTTTGGCGAGGCGAATGCCATTCTGGCGGGTGATGCCCTGCAAACGCTGGCGTTCTCCATTCTGAGCGACGCGCCGATGGCGGAAGTAAGCGACCGCGACCGCCTGGCGATGATCTCCGAACTGGCGATGGCCAGCGGTGTGGCCGGCATGTGCGGCGGTCAGGCGCTGGATCTTGAAGCGGAAGGACGTCAGGTTAATCTGGAACAGCTGGAGCGTATTCACCGCCATAAGACGGGCGCGCTTATTCGTTCCGCCGTTCGCCTGGGCGCGCTGAGCGCGGGTGAGCAAGGGCGCAAAGCCCTGCCGATTCTGGACAGATACGCAGAAAGTATCGGTCTGGCATTCCAGGTTCAGGATGACATTCTGGATGTGGTGGGCGATACTGCAACATTGGGTAAACGTCAGGGTGCCGACCAGCAGCTTGGCAAAAGTACCTACCCCGCCCTGCTGGGACTTGAGCAAGCCCAACGTAAAGCCCGGGATCTGATTGACGATGCCCGCCGGTCGCTGAATGAGCTGGCCGCGCAATCGCTGGATACCTCGGCACTGGAAGCGCTAGCGGACTATATAATCCAGCGTAATAAATAAACTATATATCTCGATGAGCCTTTGATGAGTTTTGATATTGCCAAATACCCGACACTGGCGTTAGTTGACTCCACCCAGGAGTTACGTCTGTTGCCGAAAGAGAGCCTGCCGAAGCTGTGCGACGAGCTGCGTCGCTACCTGCTCGACAGCGTAAGCCGCTCCAGCGGCCATTTCGCCTCCGGGCTTGGCACGGTAGAGCTGACCGTGGCGCTGCACTACGTCTATAACACGCCGTTCGATCAGCTTATCTGGGACGTGGGCCACCAGGCCTATCCGCACAAAATTCTGACCGGACGTCGCGATAAAATTGGCACTATTCGCCAGAAAGGCGGCCTGCACCCCTTCCCGTGGCGCGGAGAGAGCGAGTATGACGTACTGAGCGTCGGCCACTCCTCGACCTCCATTTCTGCGGGCATCGGTATTGCCGTTGCCGCCGAAAAAGAGAACAAGCAGCGCCGCACCGTCTGCGTGATTGGCGACGGTGCCATTACCGCCGGTATGGCCTTCGAGGCCATGAACCACGCAGGCGACATCAAGCCGGACATGCTGGTTATCCTTAACGATAACGAAATGTCGATCTCCGAAAACGTCGGCGCGCTGAACAACCATCTTGCGCAGCTGCTTTCAGGCAAGCTCTACTCCTCGCTGCGCGAAGGCGGCAAAAAAGTTTTCTCCGGCGTACCGCCGATTAAAGAGTTGCTCAAACGTACCGAAGAACACATCAAAGGTATGGTCGTACCGGGCACCCTGTTTGAAGAGCTGGGCTTTAACTATATTGGCCCGGTTGACGGCCATGACGTGCTGGGTCTGGTGACCACGCTCAAGAACATGCGCGACCTGAAAGGCCCGCAGTTCCTGCACATCATGACCAAAAAAGGGCGTGGCTACGAGCCGGCGGAAAAAGATCCGATCACCTTCCACGCGGTGCCGAAATTCGATCCGTCCAGCGGCTGTCTGCCAAAAAGCAGCGGCGGCATGCCGAGCTATTCCAAAATTTTCGGCGACTGGCTGTGCGAAACCGCAGCGAAAGACAACAAGCTGATGGCGATCACTCCGGCCATGCGTGAAGGCTCCGGCATGGTGGAGTTCTCCAGAAAATACCCTGACCAGTATTTCGACGTTGCTATTGCCGAGCAGCATGCGGTGACGTTTGCAGCTGGCCTGGCGATTGGCGGCTACAAGCCGGTTGTCGCTATCTATTCCACCTTCCTGCAGCGCGCCTACGATCAGGTTATCCACGACGTGGCCATCCAGAAGCTGCCGGTGCTGTTTGCTATCGACCGCGCGGGCATCGTCGGTGCCGACGGCCAGACGCACCAGGGCGCGTTCGATCTCTCCTTCCTGCGCTGTATCCCGGATATGGTTGTCATGACGCCAAGCGACGAGAACGAATGTCGTCAGATGCTGTTTACCGGCTACCACTATCAGGATGGCCCAAGCGCGGTTCGCTACCCGCGCGGCAATGCAGTGGGCGTCGAGCTGCTGCCGCTGGAAAAACTGCCGATCGGTAAAGGTCTGGTGAAGCGTCGCGGTGAGAAAGTGGCGATCCTGAACTTCGGCACGCTGATGCCGGAGGCGGCGAAAGCGGCTGAAACGCTGAATGCTACCCTGGTGGACATGCGCTTTGTGAAGCCGCTGGATGAGTCCCTGATTCTGAATATGGCTGAGACGCACGACGTGCTGGTTACGCTGGAAGAAAACGCCATTATGGGCGGCGCGGGCAGCGGCGTGAATGAGGTGCTGATGGCAAACCGTAAGGCCGTTCCTGTGCTAAACCTCGGCCTGCCGGACTACTTCATTCCGCAAGGTACCCAGGACGAAGCGCGCGCGGCGATTGGCCTGGACGCTGCCGGTATCGAAGCCAAAATCCGCAGCTGGCTGGCATAACCCCTCCCCCTTTTCTGCTCCTGCTATGCTTAAACCTCATGTTTAAAACAGCAGGAGCGGACCGTGCAATACACAACATTAGGAAAAACCGACCTTAGCGTTTCCCGGCTTTGCCTGGGCTGCATGACCTTTGGCGAGCCCGATCGGGGAAACCACGCCTGGACGCTGCCGGAAGAGAGCAGCCGCCCGATAATCAAACGCGCCATCGAGGGCGGCATTAACTTCTTTGACACCGCCAACAGCTACTCCGACGGCAGCAGCGAGGAGATTGTCGGCCGCGCCCTGCGCGATTTTGCCCGCCGGGATGACATCGTCGTTGCCACCAAGGTCTACTATCCAGTGGGCGACCTGGCTGAGGGCCTGTCTCGCGCGCAGATCCTGCGCTCCATTGATGACAGCCTCAGACGCCTGAACATGGAGTACGTCGACCTGCTGCAAATACACCGCTGGGATTACAACACGCCGATCGAGGAGACGCTTGAGGCGCTCAACGACGTGGTGAAAGCCGGTAAGGTACGCTATATCGGCGCATCGTCTATGCACGCGTCGCAGTTTGCTCAGGCGCTGGATCTCCAGGCGCAGCACGGATGGGCGCGCTTTGTCACCATGCAGGATCACTACAACCTGATCTACCGGGAAGAAGAACGCGAGATGCTGCCGCTGTGCCATCAGGAAGGCGTGGCGGTGATCCCGTGGAGCCCGCTGGCGCGCGGTCGATTAACCCGCCCGTGGGGAGAAACCACGGCTCGTCTGGTATCGGATGAAGTGGGAAAAAATCTTTATTCCGGTACCGAAGCCAGCGATGCGTTGATTGCCGAACGGTTAGCCGGAATTGCCGATGATACCGGCGCCACCCGCGCGCAGGTGGCGCTGGCTTGGCTGTTGGGCAAGCGCGGGGTTGCGGCACCGATTATCGGCACATCGCGGGAAGAACAGCTGGATGAGCTGCTGAATGCGGTTGATATCACGCTTACGCCGGAGCAGGTTGCCGAGCTGGAAACGCCGTATCAGCAGCATCCGGTGGTGGGGTTTAAATAAGCCCTCACCCTAACCCTCTAATCCGTAGGCCGGGTAAGGCGTAGCCGCCACCCGGCAATACAAAGGCACAAACTCACGCGAAGTGATCGTACCCTTTCCAGTCCAGCGTAACGGGCGCACCGTCTTTCACAAACTTCAGCCCTTCACTCTCTGGCATGATCTGACCGATACAGGTAAATTTCGCGCCGAGATGCGCTAACGCCACGTCCAGCGTTCCACGGTTCAGCTCAGGAACGGTGAAGCACAGCTCGTAATCCTCGCCGCCGGATAGCGCCCAGCGCAGCGCCTGCTCAGGCTCTACATGGCGAAGCAGTTGCTCAGACAGCGGGAAGAGATCCAGGTCAACGCGCGCGCCCACGCCGCTGGCCTTCAGGATATGCCCGAGGTCCGAGATCAGCCCGTCAGAGAGATCGATAGCCGAGCTGGCCCGCTCGCGCAGTGCCTGACCGTGCAGAATGCGCGGCGTTGGGCGAAGGTGGCGTTTCACCAGATATGCCGCATCGTCAGCGTCCTTCACGGTTAAGCGATCCTGAAGGATCGCCAGCCCTGCCGCGCTGTCTCCCGGCGTACCGGTCACATAGATCCAGTCGCCCGGTTTAGCGCCCGAGCGCTTCAGCGCGCGACCGAACGGCACATAGCCGTGGATCGCCAGCGTCATCGACAGCGGCCCGGCAGTGGTATCACCGCCTATCAGCTGCATATCATAGTAGCTAAGCTGCTCAAACAGCGCATCGCTAAAGGCTTCCAGCCAGGCTTCATCCACCTCTGGTAGCGTCAGAGCCAGCGTCAGCCAGGCAGGATCGGCCCCCATAGCCGCCAGATCGCTGACGTTCACCGCCAGGGCTTTATACGCCAGATCGGCAGGATCGATATCGGGCAGGAAATGACGTCCGCACACCAGGGTGTCGGTGCTGATTGCCAGCGTCTGCTTTTCAGGAATATTGAGAAGTGCACAGTCATCGCCAATGCCGGTTTCAACATCAAGACGAGAGGTTCTGACACGGTCGAAATAACGGGCAATCAGGGAGAATTCGCCGCATGCCATACGTTATGCCTCAGCAAATAAAAGAAAAAACCGGAGCCGCACTGCCCGTCAGGCAATGCAGGACTCCGGTTTGCGGATCACTTTTTGTGGGGACGGATCGCAGGTGCTGCTTTATCAAGTACGCCGTTAACAAACTTGTGGCTGTCTTCAGCGCCGAAGGTTTTCGCCAGTTCGATCGCTTCGTTGATGGCCACTTTGTACGGGACATCATCACGTTTAGACAGCTCAAACAGCGCGATACGCAACACTGCTTTTTCCACCTGGCCCAGCTCTTCGAGCAGACGGGACAGGTATGGCTTCATCAGGCCATCGAGATACGCGCTATTAGTCGCCACTCCCGACAGCAGTTCACGGAAGTACAGAACGTCAACGTCTTTCACGTCCTGTTCTGACAGGAACTGGTATTCAACATCAGCGATGTCGTTCTGGGACAACTGCCAGGAGTAAAGTGCCTGGACGGCACATTCACGGGCGCGGCGACGAGCAGCAGGTTTCACGGAATTCCCCTTACAAAAAAATCAGGCCTTGATGGCTTTCAATACATTGATCATTTCAAGCGCGGTCAGTGCAGCTTCTGCACCTTTGTTACCGGCTTTGGTGCCAGCACGTTCGATGGCTTGTTCAATACTTTCGGTGGTCAGCACGCCGAACGCGACAGGAATTTCAGCATCCTGCGCAACGTGTGCCAGACCGTTGCTTGCACCGCCCGCAACGTATTCGAAGTGCGCAGTGCCGCCACGAATAACAGTACCCAGCGCAATCACCGCGTCGTATTTACCGGTTTTCGCCAGCGCGCCCGCCGCCAGTGGCAGTTCATAAGCGCCTGGAACCCAAACAACGGTAATGTTGTCATCTTTAACCTGGCCGATACGTTTCAGGGCGTCAATCGCACCTTCCAGCAGGCTGTCGTTGATGAAGTTGTTGAAACGCGCAATGGTGATGGCGACGCGAGCGTCCGGGGTAGCTACAGCAGCTTCAATAATGTTCATACTCTTCCTTTACGGGTTCATTTGGCCCCGCAGGGGGGCGGATTTTATCATAATACTTTGCGCACTGCTTCCCTATTTCGGGAGCAATTACGCTGTCGTTAAATGGAGGCAGACATCCGGACCCACCGGACGAATCTCGCTGAATGTGAGTTGCGGTGCGTCGGCCAGTTTTTCAAGGCCGGGCAGCACAAACAAGCCGCGCGCGTCGTGACCTAACAGTTTAGGTGCAACGTAGACGAGCAGTTCATCCACCAGCCCCGCCTGAAGCAGCGCGCCGGCAAGCGTCGGACCAGCTTCGACCCAGATGCTGTTCACCTGCTGCTTGCCGAGCAGCATCATCAGCACCACCAGATCCAGATGCCCGTTATGCTCCGGCACCATAACGCTGCGCACGCCTTCCGGCCAGTCGCGCGTATCTTCCCTCGTGCGCGCAATCCAGGTTTCACCCGGCTGCTGGACGATGCGGTGCTGCGGCGTTACGCGGTTCTGGCTATCAATAACAATACGCAGCGGCTGACGCAGGTTCTCCTGCGGATAAAGCGCCTGGGTATCGGCATTCAGTTCATCCCAGCGCACGGTCATGGCCGGATCGTCAGCCAGGACCGTTTCACTGCTGGTGAGGATAGCATGGCTTTGCGCGCGCAGACGTTGCACATCGCACCTTGCCTGTGGCGAAGTTACCCACTGGCTTTCGCCGTTTGCCATCGCCGTACGGCCGTCCAGCGAGGCGCCCAGCTTGAGCTGAATATACGGGAACCCTGTGCGCATGCGCTTCAGGAAGCCTTTGTTGAGGGCTTCGGCGTCCTGCATCATCAGCCCATGGCTGACGTCAATCCCTTCCTGCTGCAGGCGATACAGGCCGCGTCCGGCCACCTGCGGATTCGGGTCCTGCATCGATGCGACCACGCGTGAAACGCCCGCAGCAATCAGCGCTTCACAGCACGGCGGCGTACGCCCGTGATGGCTGCAGGGCTCCAGCGTCACATAGGCGGTGGCGCCGCGCGCCTTCTCGCCGGCCATGCGCAGCGCATGAACCTCCGCATGCGGCTCGCCTGCGCGATAGTGAAAACCCTCCCCCACGACCTCGCCATCTTTCACGATAACGCACCCGACGTTCGGGTTGGGATGGGTGGTAAAACGACCGCGCTGCGCCAGCTTCATGGCTCGCGCCATGTACATCTCATCGTGCATGAGCTTAATCCTGTAAGCGGGCGATCTCTTCGCCAAACTCTTTGATGTCTTCGAAGCTGCGGTAGACCGAAGCGAAGCGGATATAGGCGACCTTATCGAGCTTTTTCAGCTGCTCCATCACCAGGTTGCCGATCATTTTGCTCGGCACTTCACGCTCGCCAAGGCCACGCAGGTAAGATTTAATGTGGTTTAGCGCCATTTCGACGTCATCCGCGCTGACGGGCCGTTTTTCGAGGGCCTTCAGCATTCCGCTGCGCAGTTTCTCTTCGTTAAACGGCTCGCGCACGTCGTTACTTTTTACCACGCGCGGCATTACCAGCTCTGCAACCTCAAAGGTCGTGAAACGCTCGTTGCACACCAGACACTGCCGACGACGGCGCACTGAAGACCCTTCGCCCACAAGACGAGAGTCGATGACTTTGGTATCCACAGCGGAGCAGAATGGGCAATGCATACGGTATCCCTGTTATCTGGTTAACTGATTTTCATTTTACCCTGATCTGGCCTGACAACAAAGGAAGAGCTTTTTTGAGACAAAGGATCTATGTCTGGCGACGCGTTGCTGGCTACCATTATGGGGATCCGTTATTTCAAGGAAATAAACGCTATGACAAGACGTTACCTGAGAATTTTACTGGTGGGGAGCCTCTTCACCCTCAGTGCCTGTGCACAGCAAACCGAAGTTCGTCAGATGAAACAAAGCGTGAATACGCTCAACACGGCGATGGACAAACTGAACAAAGAAACGGTGAAGATCACCCAGCAAAACGCGCTGAACGCCAAATCCAGCAGCGGGGTGTACCTGCTGCCGGGGGCAAACACGCCTGCTCTGCTCAACAGCCAGATTGGCACGCTGAAAATGTCGCTGGTGAACGTGGCGGCGAATGCGGATGGTACGCGCGCAACATTGCGTATTCATGGCGAATCTAACGATCCGCTGCCAGCCTTTAGCGGTACCGTCGAATGGGGACAGATCCAGGGCACCACGGAGAATTACCAGGAGGTGAATGTGAAGAATCAGCTGTTCACCGCTCCGGCCAGCGTGTTAGCGCCCAGCGATGTGGATATTCCGCTTCAGTTAAGCGGCCTTACGCCTGAGCAGTTAGGCTTTATCCGCATTCACGATATCCAACCCGCCGCGCAGTAATCCCCTCCTTTTGAGCGGAGTGAAATGTCACTCCGCTAACATTTACATTTCGTATGGATTGGCAACAGAAATGATTGCCGCTACAATCCCGGCCGTTTAAAGTACGCAAACGTGAACGCAATCGATTACGCGTGTGAGAGATATGTGAAACAACACATATTTTTGTGAGCAGGGATTCCTATAATAGGCACCGCAGAAACACGAAATATTTAGAAACGCAATTCGCGCATTTTTCACTCCCGGAAGGGAATTTCAATCAGTGGCATGATTATGAAAAAAACATTACTCGCAGCCGGTGCAGTTCTGGCACTTTCCTCCTCTTTCACTGTTAACGCAGCGGAAAACGAGAAACCACAATACCTCTCCGACTGGTGGCACCAGAGCGTTAACGTGGTAGGCAGCTACCACACCCGTTTCGGACCACAGATCCGCAACGATACCTACCTGGAGTACGAAGCATTCGCCAAGAAAGACTGGTTTGATTTCTATGGCTATATGGATGCACCGGTCTTCTTCGGTGGTAACTCTCAGGCTAAAGGTATCTGGAACCACGGTTCCCCACTGTTCATGGAGATCGAACCGCGCTTCTCCATCGACAAGCTGACCGGCACCAATCTAAGCTTCGGTCCGTTTAAAGAGTGGTACTTCGCGAACAACTATATCTACGACATGGGCCGCAACGAGTCCGGTCGTCAGAGCACCTGGTATATGGGTCTGGGTACCGACATCGACACGGGCCTGCCAATGAGCCTGTCCCTGAACGTATACGCGAAATATCAGTGGCAGAACTACGGTGCTGAAAACCAGAACGAGTGGGATGGCTACCGTTTCAAAGTGAAATACTTTGTTCCAATTACCCAACTCTGGGGCGGTAACCTGAGCTACATCGGCTTCACCAACTTCGACTGGGGTTCAGATCTGGGCGATAAGAGCGGTTACGCAGAGAACGGTATTAAGCAGCGTACCAATGACTCCATCGCCTCCAGTCACATCCTGGCGCTGAACTACGATCACTGGCACTACTCTGTTGTGGCACGTTACTGGCACAACGGCGGCCAGTGGAACGACGACGCTAAACTGGTATGGATGAACGAACACGTTCGTTCTACCGGCTGGGGTGGTTACCTGGTCGTAGGTTACAACTTCTAATCAGTGCGGGACCGTGCGGGCTGATGCCCTCACCCTGCCCCTCTCCCACAGGGAGAGGGAACAAATACTAAAAACGGCAACACACGTTGCCGTTTTGCTTTTACCTCGCCACCCGGCTTTTTACTGCCTCACCTTCCGCAAAAAATCCGCCAAAGACCTGTCCGCACTCTCGCTGAAACGCCTCTCCGTCTGCACAATATTGAGACACCGGTCGAGCCGAAAACAGCGGTAGTCATCGCGCCGTTCACACCACGCTGCCAGCAGCCAGCGCTCCCCCCAGAAGAACAAGCCCAGCGGCTGAACCTCACGTTTTGAGAGCTGCCCGGCTTCATCACGATAATGCAGCGCCAATACGCGCTGGGCGGAAATCGCCTGATGGATCATGTCAAAATCGCTGCGGGAGTGGCTTTGCATGCAAAAATCCGGGGCGTAGATCCGCGTCTGCTCCGCCTTTCGACGGTTCTCCTCGGGCAGGATAGCCAGCACCTTCTCCTGGGCCGACTCCAGCTCGCGCGACAGCGATTCGCCTCCCCAGGTTTTGAGCAGGCGAATCGCGACCATCAGCGCTTCGGATTCTTTATTTGTCAGCATCAGCGGCGGTAGATCAAAACCCGACATTAGCCGATATCCACTTCCTGCCTCGCCTTCCACCGGCACGCCGGAAAGCGACAGGTCGCGGATATCGCGGTAGACCGTGCGCTCGGACACGCCAAGCCGGTCCGCCAGATGCGCTGCCGTTGTCAGACGCCTGCCCCGCAGGATCTGCACAATCTGAAACAAACGGTCAGCGCGTCGGGTCATATCTCATTCCGCTCTCAGGCAGGTTGATGGAGGCCGACGCGGTTACCCTCGCTGTCGGTAAACAGTGCGATAGTGCCGATACCATGCGGCAGTTCCAGCGGGCCAAACACGCACTCGCCGCCCGCGGAGGCAATGCGATCGAGCGTCGCCGCCAGATTGTCAGTATGCAGGTAAATAATAGCGCCCTGCAAAGACGGTGTAACGCCGTCAAATTTTGCCAGCGCCCCACCGGTGGCGGGATCCTCATGCGGAAAAACCGCCAGCTCTGCGCAATCCATTTTCTCGCGACGCAGCGCGAGCTGCATGACCGGCTCATAAAATTTGATGGCGCGATCCATATCCGAGACCGGAATTTCAAACCAGTTAATTACGCTTTTCATACATCCTCCTGCCTGTTGTTTGGGTTCAGAAGGAGTCTACGACAGGGCTCCTGACAGCATACTGTCAGGAGTGTTTGTCAGGAGCAGATAAAAAAAATCCCGGTCAACAGACCGGGATTCCGATAACGCACTAAACGTCGCCTTACGGCAGAATGGACGGCTGATCCGCCCCTTCTTTTTCGACTTTCTGCTGGAGCAGGTGCTCGCGCTTCATACCGAGTTTCAGGGCCAGAGCGGACGCGACGTAGATGGACGACGCCGTACCGATGGAGACACCGATCAGCATGGTCAGCGAGAAGCCTTCCAGCACCGGGCCACCGAAGAGGAACAGCATCAGGATCACCATCAGGGTGGTACCGGATGTGATCAAGGTACGGTGCAGCGTCTGGGTCAACGACACGTTAAAGATTTCGTACGGCGTGCCGCGACGGATCTTACGGAAGTTTTCACGGATACGGTCAGATACCACGATACTGTCGTTCAGTGAGTAACCGATAACGGACATCAGGGATGCCACGATAGTCAGGTCAATCTCAATGTGGAACAGAGACAGTATGCCCATGGTGATCACCACGTCGTGCGCCAGAGCGATAACCACACCGGCCGCCAGTCGCCACTCGAAGCGGAAACCGACGTACACCAGGATGGAGATCAGCGCCACCAGCAGCGCCATGGCGCCGGTCTGCGCCAGGTCTGCACCCACGCTCGGGCCGACGAACTCAATACGCTTGACCGCCGCGCTCTGGCTGGTGGTCTCGTTAATGACCTGTACGACCTTACTGCCCAGCTCCTGGCTGCCGTTGGCATCGTGCACCGGCGGCATACGCACCATGATGTCGCGGCTGCTGCCGAAGTTCTGCAGCAGCGGCTCTTCAAAGCCCGCTTTCTGCAAAGACAGACGCATCTGGTCCATATCGACCGGTTTTTCCAGGGAGATCTCGATGACCGTACCACCGGTGAAATCCAGACCCCAGTTAAAGCCTTTCACGCCCATAACGATGATGGACAGAATCAGCAGTAAACCTGAAATGCCGAAGGCCCAGTAGTCCCAGCGCATAAAGTCCCAGACTTTACGGCCATGGTTCAATTGTTCAACAGTATATTCCTGTGCCACAACGCACTCCTCAGATAGACAGCTTTTTGACGCGCTTGCCGCCGTACAGCAGGTTCACGATGGCACGGGTGCCGACAATAGCGGTAAACATTGACGTTGCGACACCGATACCGGTTGTAATCGCAAAGCCTTTGATCGCGCCAGTACCCACTGCATACAGGATAAGAACCTTAATCAGTGTTGTTACGTTCGCATCGAAAATGGAGCTGAACGCGCCTTTATAGCCTTCGTCAATCGCCTGCTGAACAGAGCGACCGTTGCTCAACTCTTCTTTGATACGTTCGTTAATCAGTACGTTGGCGTCGACCGCCACCGCAAGGGTCAGAACGATACCCGCAATCCCCGGCATGGTCAGCGTCGCCCCCGGCAGCAGGGACATAATGCCGATGATCAGCACCAGGTTCGCGATCAGCGCGGACGTCGCAATCAGACCAAACTTCTTATAGAAGAAGATCATGAAGAGGATAGAGACCGCCAGACCGGCCAGACACGCTTCCAGACCCTGCTGGATGTTTTGCATACCCAGCGTTGGACCAATAGTACGTTCTTCAACAATCTGAATTGGCGCAATCAGCGCACCGGCACGCAGCAGCAGAGAGAGCTGACGCGCTTCGTTCGGGTTGTTAATACCGGTAATACGGAAGCTGTTACCCAGACGAGACTGGATGTTGGCGATGTTAATCACCTCTTCCTCTTTCACCAGCACCGCACGACCGTTTGCATCTTTCTTACCGCTGTCTTTGTACTCCACGAACAGGGTCGCCATCGGTTTACCGATGTTGTCCTTAGTGAAGTTAGACATGATGTTACCACCCGCGCTATCCAGCGAGATGTTAACCTGCGGCTGGTTGTACTCATCCTGGCTCGACGTGGAGTCGGTGATGTGGTCACCGGTCAGGATCACGCGCTTGTACAGCACAACCGGCTGACCTTCGCGGGTCTGTTTCACTTCGGAGTCACCCGGAATACGGCCAGACGCCGCGGCGGACTGGTCAACATTGGAGTTCACCAGACGGAATTCCAGCGTCGCGGTCGCACCGAGAATCTCTTTCGCACGCGCGGTATCCTGGATACCCGGCAGTTCAACCACGATACGGTCAGCACCCTGACGCTGTACCAACGGCTCAGCCACACCCAGCTGGTTCACACGGTTACGCAGAATGTTGATGTTCTGCTGAACGGCATATTCACGCGCTTCTTTCAGACGCGCATCGGTCATCACCGCACGCAGCTGGTTGCTGCCCTGAGAGGTGATCACCAGGTCACGGTGACGTTGGGTCAGGTAATCTACAGCCTGATCGCGCGCCGCGCTGTCGCGGAACGTGATGCTCATGCCGTAGTTATCTTCTTTACGCACGGTAGTGTATGGGATGCCTTTGTCACGCAGATCGCTGCGCAGGCTGTCGATATTCTGTTCCTGCAGCTTGCCGAGCGCGGTATCCATATCCACTTCCATCAGGAAGTGAACGCCGCCACGCAGGTCAAGACCGAGTTTCATTGGCTCTGCGTTCAGCGCAGCCAGCCAGCGAGGGGTTGCAGGAGCAAGGTTAAGCGCCACGACATATTTGTCACCCAGCACGCCCATCAGCGCTTCGCGAGCGCGGAGCTGCGTGTCGGTGGTGTCGAAGCGAGCAAGAATTGCACCCTCTTCCAGAGCCACAGACTTAGCGGTAATTTTTTCTTCTTGTAACGTTTTCTGGACCTGGATCAGCGTTTGCTCACTGGCGGCGACACCGCGCGCGCCAGTGATTTGAACAGCCGGATCCTCACCATACAGGTTGGGAAGCGCGTACAGCAGGCCGACGATAATCACGACGACCAGCATGATGTACTTCCACAAAGGATAACGGTTTAACACGGCAGTTCCCTTTGGGAAAAGTTGGGATTACAGCGCCTTCATAGTGCCTTTCGGCAGAACGGCAGCTACGAAGTCACGTTTGATAACCACTTCAGTGGTGTCGTTCAGGGCGATAGCAATGTAGCCGCTTTCAGCCACTTTGGTTACGCGGCCGACCAGACCACCGTTGGTCAGCACTTCATCGCCTTTCGCGATGGAGTCCATCAGCTTTTTGTGCTCTTTGGTACGCTTCTGCTGTGGGCGCAGGATCATGAAGTAGAAGATCAGACCGAACACAACCAGCATCAGGATCAGAGACATCGGGCTGCCCTGCGCCGGAGCACCTGTTGCCGCTACCGCATCAGAAATAAAAAAGCTCATTCAAATTCCCTCATTATTAATATTAATCAACGTTCAACGGTGGAACATCCCGCCCCTGACGTTGGTAAAAATCGGTCACGAAGCTCTCTAATTTACCCTCTTCGATAGCCTTGCGTAAACCAGACATTAAGCGCTGATAGTAGCGAAGATTATGAATCGTATTGAGACGCGCGCCCAAAATCTCGTTACAACGATCGAGATGATGCAGATACGCGCGAGAATAATTGCGACAGGTATAGCAATCGCACTCGGAATCGAGCGGGCTGGTGTCACTCTTATGCTTCGCGTTACGGATTTTCACCACGCCATCGGTAACGAACAGATGACCGTTACGCGCGTTGCGGGTTGGCATCACGCAGTCGAACATATCAATGCCGCGACGTACGCCTTCCACCAGATCTTCGGGTTTACCCACACCCATCAGGTATCGTGGTTTATCCGCCGGGATTTGCGGGCAGACGTGCTCCAGAATGCGGTGCATGTCCTCCTTCGGCTCACCCACAGCCAAACCGCCGACAGCGTAGCCATCAAAACCTATCTCTACCAGACCTTTAACAGAGATATCGCGTAAATCTTCGTAAACGCTGCCCTGAATAATGCCAAACAGCGCATTTTTGTTCTGCAGGGAGTCAAAACGGTCGCGGCTGCGCTTCGCCCAGCGCAGAGACATCTCCATAGAGCGTTTCGCGTAGTCCCAGTCTGCCGGGTATGGCGTACATTCGTCGAAGATCATCACGATGTCAGAACCGAGATCGTACTGAATCTCCATCGACTTTTCTGGATCGAGGAAAATCGGATCGCCGTTGATCGGGTTACGGAAGTGTACGCCCTGCTCGGTGATCTTGCGGATATCGCCCAGGCTGAAGACCTGGAAGCCGCCGGAGTCGGTGAGGATCGGGCCTTTCCACTGCATAAAATCGTGCAGATCGCCGTGGAGCTTCATGATCTCCTGACCCGGACGCAGCCACAGGTGGAAGGTATTGCCGAGGATAATCTGTGCGCCAGTGGCTTCAACTTCTTCCGGCGTCATCCCTTTTACGGTGCCGTATGTGCCCACAGGCATAAACGCGGGGGTTTCCACCACGCCGCGATCAAACACCAGGCGACCGCGACGCGCGCGGCCATCGGTGGTATCAAGTTCAAATTTCATTTTTTCTCCGACGTCAGAAAAACAGTCCAACGTTGTAATACGGTGCCGCGGACTTATTCCCCGACACGCTCATTCAAAGCCAGCGGATTGTACGTGATAAACATCGCGTCCCCGTAGCTAAAAAAGCGATATTTTTGTTCTACCGCAGACTTGTAGGCGTTCATCGTATGCTGATAACCGGCAAACGCGGAGACCAGCATAATCAGCGTCGATTCAGGCAGATGGAAGTTGGTCACCAGCGCATCAATTACTTTGTACTGATAGCCCGGGTAGATAAAGATCTGCGTATCGCCAAAGAACGGCTCGATAAGATCGTTTTTCGCCGCCTGCGCGGCGCTCTCCAGTGAACGCACGGACGTCGTACCGACGGCCACGACGCGGCTACCCCGCGCTTTCGCCGCCAGCACCGCGTCCACCACATCCTGCGGCACTTCGGCATACTCGGAGTGCATGATGTGGTCTTCAATGCTGTCCACGCGCACCGGCTGGAAGGTGCCCGCGCCAACGTGCAGCGTCACAAACGCCATCTCAATGCCTTTGGCACGCAGCTTTTCCAGCAGCGGCTCATCAAAGTGCAGACCCGCCGTGGGTGCAGCCACCGCGCCTGGCTTCTGGCTGTAAACGGTCTGGTATAGCTCGCGGTCAGCCTCTTCGTCCGGGCGCTCAATGTACGGCGGCAGCGGCATATGGCCGATGGCGTTCAGGATATCGAGCACCGTACGCTCGTCGTTGAATTCCACCTCAAACAGCGCATCGTGGCGCGCGGTCATGGTCGCTTTAATGCTCTCGTCATCGCCGAGCAGCAGCTCCGCGCCCGGCTTCGGTGCCTTGGAGGCGCGAATATGTGCCAGAATGCGTTTATCATCGAGCATACGTTCGACCAGCACTTCAATCTTGCCGCCGCTGGCCTTACGGCCAAACAGGCGCGCCGGGATCACGCGGGTATTGTTAAAGACCAGCAGATCGCCAG
Organism: Enterobacter sp. MG-EB028; assembly: GCF_056673305.1. Classification (NCBI taxonomy): domain Bacteria; kingdom Pseudomonadati; phylum Pseudomonadota; class Gammaproteobacteria; order Enterobacterales; family Enterobacteriaceae; genus Enterobacter; species Enterobacter sp. MG-EB028. The sequence continues at coordinate 1,075,661 of NZ_CP195079.1, read as the reverse complement.
GGTTGAGCTTGTCGAGCAAATCGGTGAAAGTACCGTGCGTCAGCTCGCCCGTTGGCCCATCCAGTGACAGTAAGCGACAGCTGCTGCGCTCAGGCATGGGATAGTGAGCAATCAGGGATTCAGGTAGTTCAAAGGAGAAATCGGCGACGCGCATGACGTATACTCGTGACTTAAAAACAGGCGGCATAGTCTAGTGCTCACACCCTTTTGCTGCAACAACTAGCCGCCACTGGACAAATAAAACGCATGAATTTTCTCGCTCACCTGCATCTCGCTCATCTCGCTGACAGCTCCCTTTCCGGCAATTTGCTGGCCGATTTTGTGCGCGGCAACCCCGCAGAGGACTATTCCCCTGAGGTTGTCGACGGGATTTTTATGCACCGCCGCATCGACGTGCTGACGGATAAGCTGCCGGAAGTGACGGAAGCCAAAGCGTGGTTTCGCCCTGAAACGCGCCGCGTTGCGCCGATCACGCTCGACGTGATGTGGGACCACTTCCTGTCGCGCCACTGGGAACAGCTGTCGCCGGAGATGCCGTTGCCGGCGTTTGTGCGCTACGCTCACCAGCAGGTGTCGATTATTCTGCCCGACTCGCCGCCGCGCTTTGTGAATCTGAATAACTACCTGTGGTCAGAACGCTGGCTGGAGCGCTATCGCGAGATGGATTTCATCCAGAATGTGCTGAATGGGATGGCAAGCCGCCGCCCGCGGCTGGATGCGCTGCGCGACTCCTGGTATGACCTGGATGAACATTACGATGCGCTGGAGAGCCAATTCTGGCAGTTCTATCCACGCATGATGGCGCAGGCGAAAAACAAACAGCTGTAACAGAATTCACATTGATAGGTAAAAGCTGGTGGAACGATTGTCACCACCTCTTTGTCTTATCCAGGAACACTCTCTATACTGGCTCGCGTTGCGTTCCAAATAACCTTAGTATCTACAGGAGAATCATATGGTTCTGGTAACTCGTCCGGCTCCGGATTTTACAGCTGCAGCAGTTCTGGGCAACGGTGAAATCGTTGAAAACTTCAACTTCAAACAGCACACCAACGGTAAAGCGACCGTTCTGTTCTTCTGGCCAATGGACTTCACTTTCGTTTGCCCGTCTGAGCTGATCGCGTTCGACAAACGTTATGAAGAATTCCAGAAGCGTGGCGTGGAAGTGGTTGGCGTCTCCTTCGACTCTGAATTTGTACACAACGCATGGCGTAACACCCCTGTCGAAAACGGCGGCATCGGTGCGGTGAAATACGCAATGGTTGCGGACATCAAACGCGAAATCCAGCAAGCTTACGGTATCGAACATCCGGACGCTGGCGTTGCGCTGCGCGGCTCCTTCCTGATCGACGCAAACGGCATCGTTCGTCACCAGGTTGTGAACGATCTGCCGCTGGGTCGTAACATCGACGAAATGCTGCGCATGGTTGACGCGCTGCAGTTCCACGAAGAGCACGGCGAAGTGTGCCCGGCTCAGTGGGAAAAAGGTAAAGAAGGTATGGCAGCTTCCCCAGACGGCGTAGCTAAATACCTGTCTGAGAACGTATCCAGCCTGTAATCGGCACGGTTTACGGAAGAGGCCCGCTTATGCGGGCCTTTTTTATGCCTTACGCTGCGTCTCTCGCCAGATGCGCCAGGCCATGACCGCCAACAGAATCACGCCCGCAATCAGCACACCCCACACCAGCAGCGCGTTCATCCTGCTCTCCCGCTCGGACGCAGAGGTCGCGGTCAGACGCCCCTCGCCGCCTAACGCGACATCATCCAGAATGTCGGCCTGCGGCAGGTTCGCCATATCATAGGTCTTGCGCAGCCCGGCAGGGATCAGCATGCCCGGCTCCACGCTGGCAGGTTTTGCCGCCCCGTTACCCCAGGCGAGCACGTACGGTGCTTTTCCCTGCGCGTTGAACACCAGGTCATAGCGATCGCGATGCCCGGTGACGCTCGGCAGGTACTCCGGCAGGCGCGCATTCAGCGTCGTGACTTTCACCGCCTGCACCAGGCCCCCGTTAAGCGAAACTGGTGGAGACGTTTTTCCCTCCAGACGGTAAAGAACCTCTTTTTTCAGGGGGTGCCATGCGTCTTTATCCGAACTCCGCCACGCTATCTCCACGGGAAGGACGCCATCGCCGTTCAGTGAGATGCTGACAGCACTCAGCGGCTGCGGACGCGCCCAGCGCCACTGCGCTTCGCTTGTCGATAGCTGCTCCCCTTCCCCCTCAAGGTCGATCGCTTCCGGGGCCGCCTGGGCAGGTGCGCTGATTGCGTTTACGCCGGTCAAGGTTATTCCCTGGCTCTGCGCGTTCAGCACCACCAGGAGATAGCGGTTCGTATCGGGAGACAAAACAATATCGGTATCGATCCGGTCCAGCTTAAGACGATCCTGCCCGCTCACCACGTCCAGCAGCGGCATATCCTCACGCAGGGTATACCAGCGCTTAAGATCCTCGCTGTAATAGACCGACGCCGTTCCCTGCCACGGCGTCTGAGGGGTATTCCAGAGCAGCTGTAATTGGGACAGCCTTATTTCCCCCGTATCCTGCTCCGGCAGAGTCAGCAGATAATGCTGGCCGGTTGCGGCGGCATTTTGTCCTTCAAGCACAATCTCAACGCCGTTTGCGGAACGGAGCAGGATCTTATCGCTCTCCTCACCCCCTCGCGCAGGCGCAAGGGGCGACGCGTCCAGCGGAAAGAGGCGCAGCGCCGTGGATTGCACTGCCGCCTGCGGGCGCGTCGCGGTAACCAGGCTGAAGGGAACCGGCTCGCCCGACTGATTAAAGACGCGAACGTCATGCAGATCCGGCGACGTGCTCTGCGCATAGACGGCGAGCGGCAGCGTCACCCGATACCACTGGGAAGGAGCAGACGTATCCAGCGAGCGGCCAAAGGCATAGTCCCGGGGCGATTCCGTTTGTACCTCTTCGCAGAACCCCGGGGCGGCAAGCGCCAGCAGCGCGGTACAGGCTACCGCTTTCATCCATTTCATTTTTCGTCTCCTGTTTTGGGCGGCAGCGGCGAGAAATACCCCACGATCAGCACCAGTATTGCCACGCCGATAAACGCCACCGCGCGTGACAGACCGCCTCCGCCCGCACTGTCTACCAGCATCAGTTTAACCATCACCACCCCCAGCAGCGCGGCACCGCCAAGCCACTCCTGACGGGAAGCCCGGCGGGTGGCGTGGACCATGATCACCAGCGCGCTCAGCATCCAGAACAGGGCAAACGAGGTCTGGATAAGCCGCGAATCCCACAGTGATGCCATATTCCAGGCCACGTCGCCGTACCAGGCCAGGGCGCGCATCAGCGCACCGTTAAGCCACCAGAAGCCAAACGCCATAATCGCGACGGCAGGCCACGGACGTGCCTGCGAGAGCAGCGCCGGGTAGTAGCGTTCCACCATCTGATAAAAGACCACCAGCCCCAGCAGCGCGAACGCCGCGCCTTCCTCAAGCGGATTCACCAGCGGCAGCCAGGTCTGACGGTAAACCACGCCGTCCTGGAAATTGGTCACCACCAGCAATACCAGCAGCGCCGCGACCACGGGGATCGGTGCTATACACGCGTAGAGTGCGGGCCACTCCCGGAACGGCCACCCGCGACGGCGTACCGCCGCAGAGAGCGCCATAATCACCCCGCCGCCTGCGGCCATTGCCAGCCCGCTGCCCCAGGCCGCCATGCCCCACGGCAGCGACCGGGCAAACCAGTAAAGCTCCGCCGCCAGCGCCAGTAAAATCATCCAGAACAGAGACAGATGCAGCCCCCCAGAGATGCGCGGCGCTAAACGGGCGCCGTCGCGCCGCAGCAGCATCAGCGCGGCAGGAAGCGCGATTCCCCAGGCCAGATTTGACCAGCCGGCGGCAAACATCTGCTGGTGCAAGAGCTGATAGCCCACCATCACCAGCATCAGCGGCCACAGCAGCCATTTGCTGGCATCCAGTTCCCGCCACGCCAGACGAGCCGCAGCCTGCCGCCAGCCCCAGACCGACGCCGCCGTCAGCGCCAGCACGCCTGCCAGAACAGGTAATTCCTGCTTCAACACCAGCCGCGACGCGCCAAATAGCGCCACGAGCCAGAACAGCAGCCCGCCTGCCAGCAGCGCCCAGCTAACCGGCAGAAAGAGGTTCCGCCACAGCCAGGCAGCAGCCAGCCAGCAAAGGCTGAGGATGGTGAAGATCAGCAGCAGGCTCAGCGACGTAACGCCATTCATCTGCGCCCACAGCGCGCTGCCGAGCGCCAGCACCAGCAGCGCCGTCCCGCTATAGCTCATGCGTCGCTGGTGCTGCTGCACGCCCAGCCAGAGGATACCCAGCCCCTCAAGCGCCCAGGCCATCGCCGTCCAGCGCGCGGAGAGCGCCAGCGGAATGGCGAGCGTGGCAAATCCGCCGCCGATGGCCAGCGCCGCCATCACCAGCGGTCGTCCGATGGAGGGATAGCGCCGCAGCGCAAGGAACGCGAGGGTAAGATAAAACGCCCCGTATCCCAGCGCGCTCAGGGCCGGGCCATATTCCCAGTGTCGGGTCATGCCGTACTGCATCCCAAAACCCACCAGCGGCGGGGCAAACAGCAGCACGCCGTCAATAATCTGCTTCCCTTTCTCCTGCGCCCTCAGCGACAGCGCTACGCTCAGCACGCCGAAGATCAGCGTATTGGCAATCAGGAACAGCTGGCAGATCCAATAGTCTTCAGGCTGGTAATCACTCAGCCCCCACAGGCCGCCCACGCCAAAGGTAAAGAGCAGTCCGAGCAGGTTAAGCTCGCGCCAGTGCTGCCAGATGCTGATGGCGAGAATGCCGATGGAAAGCAGGAGATAGAAGGAAAACAGCGCCACAAAGTTGCCGCCCCCGGTAGATAGCAGCAGCGGCGCGAGATATCCACCGAGGCTCGCCAGCATGGCAAGGCTCAACGCCTTTTGCAGCACCGCCAGCCCGACGCTCGCGGCGCAAATCACCACCAGCAGCGCAAAGGCCAGCGTCATCGGCAGCATCTGCCAGAGCCGGAAGGCGCCGAAGACCGTCAGGTAGAGAATGCCCGTCGCCCCGCCCTGTAAGATAAGCGCGTAGACCAGCTGCTTGTGCCGCAGCCGCCACCCAACCGCCAGCAGCACGATGGCAAACAGCGCCGTCGCCACCAGGCGTAGCTCAAGCGGGAACAGGGAGTGTTCAACGGTATAGCGCAGCAGGAAAGAGAGGCCGAGGAAGAGCAGCAGAATGCCAAGCTTCGCCAGGGGATTACCCTGCATAAACCAGCGCGCCAGCGACGTCACTATGCCACCAAAGGCAGAAGGCTGTTTAGCCGCTGACGCAGGGGCCGGAGCGGGTTCGGCCTCGATAGCGGGAATTTCGGGACGCCAGGGATCGACAGGCGCGGGAGCGTCCTCAGCCACCAGCGCGGTCACGACCGCCGGAGTAGCAGCTTGCACCTGTTCTGGCTCCGGCGCTATCTCTGCCGCGCCGCGCTGCTCAAGCGCCTCAATGCGCTGGCGTAGCCGGGCGATCTCCTGCTGTGCCGCCGTGCTTCGATTAAACCCGATAACCGCGAGCACGGGCGCAACCAGCAGCGCAAAAACCAGGAACAAACAGCCAAGGATGTAAAGCTCGTCCATGTTTCCACCTTCACCGTATACAATCCGTTAAGATTGACACAAATCGTTGCATTTGCGCCATCTTAAAAGGTGGAAACATTAGCGGATTAGCTGCCGAGCCAGACCGTCGCGGATACCGCAGGCAGCGCCAGCACGCCGTCCTGCATCGTCGCCTTGCCCTCTTTGTTCTTCCACATCGCCACCTTTAGCAGCGGTGAATCATCCAGCACCACTTCGCAGCCCTCGCCCCGGTTGATCGCCACCAGCACGCGCTGCTGGTTATAGACGCGGACAAACACCACCACGTTATCGTGGGCGTACACCACCTGACAGCCACCGTAGCGCAGGGCAAGGCTCTGCTTGCGCAGTTTCGCCAGCCGCTGATACAGGCTGAACAGCACCTTGTCCTGTTTCTCTTCCTCCCACGGGAAGGTTTTGCGGCAGAACGGATCGTTGTTGCCGTCCAGCCCCACTTCATCTCCGTAGTAAATGCACGGCACACCCGGCCAGGTGAAGAGCCAGGTGACCGCCAGCGGCAGACGCGCCACATCCTTGCCGAGCAGGGATTTAAAGCGCGCGGTATCATGGCTATCGAGCTGGTTAAACATCCGCAGCTGCTGCTGATGCGACAGGCCTGCGCGATAGTTATCCATCCACGCTGCGCAGGTTTCGGCATCGATATGGTTCGGATCGTATGAGATATCGGTATTTGCCAGGAATCCCCACAGCGGGAAGGTAAAGCCGCGATAGTTCATCGCCGCATCTTCCGCATCGTTTTGCAGCCACTGGCGCGCGTCGCCAAAGTGTTCGCCAAACACAAACGCCTCCGGCTGGGCCGATTTTGCCGAGCGCGCGATCCCGGCGACGTGCTGAAGGTTATTCCGCGCCCCGCCCGCTTCACCGAGCATATGCACCACGTCCAGGCGCCAGCCGTCCATATTCCACGGTGCCTTCAGCCAGTGACGGACGATGCTGTCTTCACCGCCGTAAATTTCATCAATCAGAGAAGGCGACTGGAAATCCAGCTTCGGCAGGCTCGGGTAGCCCAGCCAGTCCAGCGCGCGGCCCTCTTCGTTAAAGCTGTACCAGTCGCGCTGCGGCGAGTCCGGGTTATGACATGCCCCGCCCATCGACTGGTTATGGCGGTCAAACCAGGCGTGCGAATCGCCGCTGTGGTTGAACACGCCGTCCAGGATCAGGCGCATCCCCTCTTTTTGCGTATTCTTACGCAAGCGCAGCAACGCCTCGTCGCCGCCAAACTGCTCATCAACGTGGCGATAATCTTCGGTATCGTATTTGTGCACGCTCGGGGCTTTAAACACCGGGTTGAGGTACAGCGCCGTCACGCCCAGTTTTTTCAGGTACGGCAGCTTTTCGCTGATGCCGTCGAGATCGCCGCCGTAGAACGTCGAGCCACCTGCCTGCGCCGTCACCGGTTCATCCCATTTTTTCAGGATGATGTCGTGACCGGCCGCATGATGGAAATAGACCTTGTCCTGGTCGGCGGTGCGTTTTTCGCTGCGCGCAAAGCGGTCCGGGAAAATCTGGTAAAAGACCTGTTCGTTAACCCACTGCGGGCCGTTATCAGGATAATCGACGGCAAACTGCTCCAGCCGCGCGGGCGGGAAACGGCTAAACCCCTGCGGGGTAAACCACAGCTGACGGTTGTTCCACAGCAGCTTGAAGCTGTATCGACGGCGCGGCTGCCCGCTGCGCAAATCGATATTCGCCCGCCACGCGGTGATCCCCGGCTGCGGTTGGCTGCGCAGCTTGTGCATTTTCAGCCCGGTCTCTTCGTTATCAATTTCGGCGCGAAGCGTCACGCGTTCAGGCTGGTTTTCCCCCGCCAGCCAGAGCGTAATCACAAGGTTGTCTTTGTTTTGCTTAACAAATGGGGCAACCGGAAGGTGCCAGGCGTTTAACATCACGAATCCCCTCTGATGAAATTGACGTCACCTTGCCACAGGGTGGTTAAGGATAGCTCACCATGACGTGATTTATTGGGGGAGGAGGACGGGGGAGGAGGCATCTGTGCGGCCTGATGCCCTCACCCTAACCCTCTCCCACGGGGAGAGGGAAAATGGATATTACTGCGCTTCCGCCAGCTGGCGGTCGCGGCGGCACTTAAACACCCAGCCGATCAGCAACAGAACGATCCACGCACAGCCCACGTACAGGGAAATGCGGGTATCCGGGTGGTAGCCAATCAGGCCAATAATAAACACCAGGAAGATCAGCCCGACCACGGTTGTCGCCACCCCGCCCGGCACCTTAAACTTCAGCGCTTTCGCCTCATCCGGCGACAGACGACGGCGGAAGGCAATCTGCGACAGCAGGATCATGATCCATACCCATACCGTCGCGAAGGTCGCCAGGGACGCAATCACCAGGAAAACGTTCTCCGGCATGATGTAGTTCAGGTAAACCGAGAACAGCAGCGCTACGGTCATCACCAACACCGTCACCCACGGCGTACCGCGGCGTGAGGTTTTGGCGAACACCTTCGGCGCGCTGCCCTGCTCCGCCATGCCGTGAAGCATGCGGCCCACGCCAAAGACGTCACTGTTTATCGCGGAGAGAGACGCGGTTAGCACCACAAAGTTAAGAATGCTGGCCGCAAAGGCAATCCCCATATGCTGGAAGGTCAGAACAAACGGGCTACCGTTGGTACCCACCTGATTCCACGGGTAGATGGACATAATCACGAACAGCGTACCCACATAGAACACCAGAATACGCATCGGCACCGAGTTGATGGCGCGCGGAATGGACTTCTCTGGATCTTTCGCTTCCCCGGCGGTGATACCGATAATCTCGATACCGCCGTAGGCGAACATCACCATTTGCAGCGACATGACCATCCCGAGCCAGCCGTTGCTGAAGAAGCCACCGTTGCTCCAGAGGTTGTGAATACCGGTCGGCTGCCCGCCGTTGCCAATTCCCCAGATAATGATCCCGAAACCGGCCACAATCATGATGATGATGGTGGCGACCTTGAAGAAGGAGAACCAGAACTCCAGCTCGCCGAACACCTTCACGCTCATCAGGTTGACGGCGCAAATGATCAGCACCACGCTCAGCACCCAAATCCAGTGCGGCACCGCCGGGAACCAGACGCCCATATAGATGCCGAATGCCGTCACGTCGGCAATCGCCACAATCAAAATTTCAAAGCAGTAGGTCCAGCCGGTGATAAACCCGGCCAGCGGGCCGAGGTTTTCCTGCGCGTAGCGGGAGAAGGAGCTGGCAGACGGGTTGTGAACCGACATTTCGCCGAGGGCGCGCATGATGATATACGCCGCCACGCCGCCGATAATGTACGCCAGCAGAACGCTGGGACCGGCCATTTTGATGGCATCTGCCGAGCCATAAAAAAGACCGGTGCCGATAGCAGAGCCCAGCGCCATAAAGCGGATGTGGCGCGTGCTCAATCCACGTTTAAGTTTGTTAGTGCTTTCCATTTAAATCTTGCCATTCAACACGAAAAAAACAAAAAACCACGGGGCCTTAAGCCCCGTGGTTAAACAGTTTGTTGCCGTTGATTAATGAGCGTTAGATGCGACCTGACGCCCTGCAGCACGATCCCAGATAACCGCCAGAACCAGTGCAACAACGGTAGGCATCAGCCAGGCCAGGCCCTGCTCGGACAGCGGCAGACGCTGTGTCCAGGCTGGCAGAATTTCAGCGAACGCTGATGCTTTAATCCCGTCAAGGATACCAAAAATCAGGCTGATAAACATGGCTGGCGCAATAATTCGTGAGGAGTTATGCCACCACGGACGGGTGAAGCTCAACACCACCAGCACGATGCACGGCGGATAAATCGCCGTCAGCACCGGAATCGAGACCTGAATCAGGTGGCTCAGACCGAGGTTGGACACCGCCATGGAGAAGATACCGAGGATAAACACCAGGGTACGGTATGAGAGCGGCAGATACTGCGCAAAGAACTCTGCGCAGGCGCAGGTCAGGCCAACCGCGGTTACCAGGCACGCCAGGAAGATCAGTGCCGCCAGCAGCATACTGCCCGCACCACCGAAGGTGTGCTGAACGTAAGCGTGCAGGATAGCCGCACCGTTGGCGTTTTGATCAACCAGCATCGCGCTATCAGAGCCCAGGCGGAACAGTGCCAGATACAGCAGCGTCAGCCCCACGCCGGCCATCAGGCCAGCCCAGATGGTATAGCGGGTCAGCAGACGCGCTTCGGTCACACCGCGGGAACGCGCGGCGTTAACGATAACGATACCAAACACCATCGCGCCCAGCGTATCCATCGTCAGGTAGCCGTTCACAAAGCCGTTAGAGAACGCGGCGTTTTTATAGGCGTCCATCGCGTCGCTAATTGGACCGGCTGGCCAGATGATGGCCGCCACGGCCAGCACGATCAGCGCCACAATTTTCAGCGGTGCCAGGAAGTTACCGACCGTGTCCAGCAGCTTGCCCGGATAGAGGGAAACCAGGATCACGATGGCAAAGTAAATCAGGCTGTAGATAAACAGCGGCATCGCGCCGTCGCCGGTCAGAGGAGCAATACCTACTTCGAAGGAAACGGTCGCGGTACGCGGGGTCGCAAACAGCGGGCCAACGGCCAGATAGCAGACGGTAGCCAGCAGTACGCCCGCCACTTTACCAATCGGGGTGCTGAGGCTATCCACGCCGCCGCCGACTTTCGCCAGCGCGACAACGGTCAGGACCGGCAGACCCACGGCAGTAATCAGGAAACCAAACGCGGCGGTCCAGACGTGTTCACCCGCCTGTAAGCCAACCATTGGAGGGAAAATGATGTTGCCTGCGCCAACGAACAGCGCAAATGTCATAAAGCCCAGCGCGATAATGTCACGCGATTTTAAGTGATGGGTCATAAAACCTTACTGCCTGTGGATGTGGTGTTGAAAACGTTGAGATTTTCGATTCCCCTGACGGGACGATACAGCCGAAAATTTGCTCAATTTCAGCGGGAAATGCTCCCGTCCTGGCGTGGAGAAGAATAGTTTTTCGATTTACCACGCAAATACAGTCGGTCTGACAGTATCTGGGGGGCAATTTAAACGCTTATAACGTTTAAAGGCAAGGTGGGATCGTAAAACCAGAACAATATGCCAGCATGAAAATATACTCCAGCACAATACGCTAATTATAAGAAAAACCCATGGCTAATCATGCGAACAAAAAACAGACAGCCGTATAAAATTCACACGCGTTTCGCTTGACTGCAAAGCAAACGGGCCAGCAAACGCTGACCCGTGGAAAGGTAAAATGACATACCTGCCGTCAGGCGCTCTTTTTGGCAATTAATCGTTCCGGGATAACGAAACTGAAGCGGGTTCCCTTACCCAGGGTACTCTGGATATCAAGACGGCTTTCATGGTGATTCACCGCGTGTTTCACAATCGCCAGCCCCAGTCCGCTCCCCCCCGTTTGCCGGGATCGCGCTTTATCCACCCGGTAGAAACGCTCGGTCAGGCGCGGAATATGCTCCGGGGCAATCCCCGGCCCGTTATCCTCCACGCTAAACTCGGCGCCTGTCGGCGTATGCTGCCAGCGCACTACGATATCCGTCCCTTCCGGCGTATGGTTTACCGCGTTGTACACCAGGTTGGAGATGGCGCTACGCAGTTCATCTTCGCTGCCCAGCACCTTCAGCGTATTGTCGACCTCAAAGGTCAGCTGATGTTTTTTATGGCTTAACGTCTGCGCTTCACGCTCAACGACGCGCAGCATCATTGGCACATCTATGGTGTCATTCAGCGCAAGCGACGGCGCCGCTTCAATCTTCGAGAGCGTCAGCAGCTGTTTCACCAGCCCTTCCATACGGTGCGTTTGCTCACGCATCGTGTGCAGCGCTTTTTCACGCGGCGCGCCTTCCAGGGTTTGCTCCTGCATCATCTCCAGGTAGCCCTGCAGCACGGTCAACGGAGTGCGTAGCTCGTGGCTCACATTGGCGAAGAAGTTACGACGCGCCCCTTCCAGCTGGTGCATCTGGGTAACGTCGCGCGCCACCATCAGCCACTGGCGATCGCTGTAGGGCATAACGCGGATTTCCAGATGGCGACCGTTATTCAGCTTCAGATTGTGGGGACGGGTAAAATCACGCTTTTTCAGATACAGCGTGAACTCGGGATAACGCAGAAGGTTGAGGATGTTCTGACCATTATCGTCCGGCCAGCGCAGACCCAGCAGCTGTTGCGCCAGGCCGTTACACCAGAAGATCGTTCCTTCTTCGGTCGTCAGGATCACCGCATCCGGCAGCGACTCTGCACCGCTGCGAAAGCGTTTGATCAGGCTTCCCAGCTCGCGACGGCGCTTTTTATTACGCATCTGCATTTGGTGCAGACCGTACAGCAGCGGCTCCCAGCTGCCGCTTCCCGGCGGCGGCGTCATGCTGCGGTCAACCCACAGCCACCATGAGAGACGCAGCAGGTTCCAGAAATGCCAGACTAACAGCCCGGTGACCGCCGCCAGCAGAAACCACGGCAGATGCCCAAGAAAGGCCCCCAGAAGAAGGGCCGGAATACAGCATAAGATCAGTTCAAAGACGAGCCTTTTCCATGACAGACGTTCCAGCACGCGTCACACTCCTGTCATTGTTCAGAAACGGGTCGAGAAACGATAACCCGTGCCGCGGACCGTCTGTACCATGCGATCGTGGCCGCTCAGTTCCAGCGCTTTTCGCAGGCGGCGGATATGTACGTCAACCGTCCGGTCTTCGACATACACGTTAGTTCCCCAGACGTTATTCAGCAACTGCTCGCGGCTGTAAACGCGTTCCGGATGGGTCATAAAGAAGTGCAGGAGTTTAAATTCGGTAGGCCCCATGTCGAGGGGGTTTTCGCCGGTCATCACGCGGTGTGAGGTGGGGTCAAGGCTGAGGCCCTGCATTTCGATCACCTCTTCCACCGCCATCGGCGAAATTCGGCGCATCACGGCTTTAATGCGCGCAACCAGCTCTTTCGGGGAGAAAGGCTTGGTAATGTAATCGTCCGCGCCGGTCTCCAGACCGCGCACGCGATCCTCTTCCTCTCCGCGCGCCGTGAGCATCACAACCGGAATATCGCGGGTCAGCGCTTCACGCTTCAGGTGTTTGATAAACTGCAGTCCGGAGCCGCCGGGCAACATCCAGTCAAGCAGAATCAGATCGGGCCAGGGTTCATTCAGCTGGTTCACCGCGCTGTCATAATCTTCCGCTTCAACCGGCTGGAAGCCATTTTGTTCGAGCACGAAGCACACCATTTCACGAATTGGAGCTTCATCTTCTACGACCAGAATACGTCTCGCCATACTTTGCCCTGTCTTATCTTATTTAAGTTACAAGTTTGTAATGCGGCGCCATTATGCGTCAGTTTTATGACAGATTTATGAAAAACAGTACCACTACAAATGGCAAACTGTTGTTTTATTACAGCGGTTATTTTCCTCTCCCTGACAGTTTATAATCGCCCGCATCGTTTTTCGCCACGGATCTCCTATGCGCATACTTCACACCTCGGACTGGCATCTGGGTCAAAATTTTTACAGCAAAAGCCGTGCGGCTGAACATGAAGCGTTCCTGAACTGGCTGCTGGAAACGGCCCGGACGCACGAGGTGGACGCGATTATCGTGGCGGGTGACATCTTTGATACCGGCTCGCCCCCCAGCTATGCGCGTGAGCTGTACAACCGCTTCGTGGTCAACCTGCAGCAGACCGGCTGTCATCTGGTGATTGTTGCCGGCAACCATGATTCCGTCGCGACGCTCAATGAATCCCGCGACATCCTGGCGTTTCTCAATACCACCGTGGTCGCCAGCGCCGGGCACGCGCCCCAGATCCTGAAAAAACGCGACGGCACCCCGGGGGCGGTACTGTGCCCCATTCCGTTTTTACGGCCGCGCGACATCCTGCAAAGCCAGGCGGGGCTGTCGGGTGCGGAAAAGCAGCAGCATTTATTACAGGCCATCACCGATTATTACCACCAGCAGCATGCCGATGCCTGCGCCCTGCGCGGTGAACAGGCCATTCCGGTCATTGCCACCGGGCACCTCACCACCGTCGGGGCCAGTAAAAGTGACGCTGTCCGCGAGATCTATATCGGCACGCTGGATGCGTTCCCGGCGCAAAACTTCCCGCCAGCCGACTACATCGCGCTCGGGCACATTCACCGTGCCCAGGTCATCGGCGGCTGCGAGCATATCCGCTACTGTGGTTCCCCTATTTCGCTCAGCTTCGATGAAACCGGGAAAGCCAAGTCCGTGCATCTGGTGAGCTTCAGCGAGGGTAAACTCAGCGCCGTCGAGACGCTGGAGGTACCGGTCACCCAGCCGCTGGCGGTGCTGAAGGGCGATCTGGACGCCATTACCGCCCAGCTTGAGCAGTGGCGCGGCGCGGAGCTTAACCCGCCCGTCTGGCTGGATATCGAAATCACCACCTACGACTATCTCCACGATATACAGCGGAAAATTCAGGCGCTGACCGAAGAGTTGCCGGTAGAGGTGTTGCTGGTGCGCCGCAGCCGCGAGCAGCGCGAGAAAATTCTGCTCGGCACCCAGCGCGAAACCCTCAGTGAACTGCGGGTAGAAGAGGTATTTGAACGCCGCCTGTCGCAGGAAGAGATCGATGATGCGAAGCGCGTCCGGCTCAACGAGCTGTTCAGCCATACCCTGCACGCCCTCAATGACGAGGAAGAAAACGCATGAAAATTCTGAGCCTGCGTCTGAAAAATCTCAACTCCCTCAAGGGCGAGTGGAAAATTGACTTCACCGCAGAGCCGTTTGCCAGCAACGGCCTGTTTGCCATCACCGGCGCAACCGGTGCGGGCAAAACCACCCTGCTCGACGCCATCTGCCTTGCGCTCTACCACGAAACGCCGCGCCTGAATAAAGTCTCTCAGGCGCAAAACGACCTGATGACGCGCGACACCGCCGAGTGCCTGGCGGAAGTGGAGTTTGAGGTGAAAGGCGTTGCCTATCGCGCCTTCTGGAGCCAGAACCGGGCGCGCAACCAGCCGGACGGGAACTTACAGGCACCGCGCGTGGAGCTGGCCCGCTGCGAGGACGGCAAGATTCTGGCCGATAAAGTTTCGGATAAACTGGAGCAAACCGCGGCGCTCACCGGGCTGGACTACGGCCGCTTTACCCGCTCGATGCTGCTCTCGCAGGGGCAGTTTGCCGCCTTCCTTAATGCCAAACCGGGCGATCGCGCAGAATTGCTGGAAGAGCTAACCGGCACCGAGATCTACGGTCAGATTTCCGCCATGGTGTTTGAAAAACACAAAGCTGCACGCGGCGTGCTGGAAAAGTACGAGGCGCAGGCGGCGGGCGTCGTGCTGCTCAGCGAAGCGCAACAGCAGCAGTTGCAGCAAAGTTTGCAGGCACTTACTGACGAAGAGAAAACCCTGCTGGCCCAACAGCAGCGACAGCAGAAAGATTTTCAGTGGCTTACGCGCCATGACGAGCTTGTGCAGGAGCAGCAGCGCGTCACCGCCCTGCAGCAGCAGGCGCAACAGGCGCTAACGAACGCGGCGCCGGAACTGGCAAAGCTCCAGCTTGCTCTGCCCGCCGCCCAGCTTCGTCCGCTCTGGGAGCACCAGCAGGAGCAAACCTCACGTCTGACGCAAACCCAGCAGCGAATTAACGAAGTAAATACTCGCTTACAGACTAAAACCGCACTGCGCGCGCGGATCCGCAATACCGCCCTGCGTACCCATGAGCGGCTACAGGCCGAACTGACGGCACTGGCGCAGTGGCTGGCGGAGCACGAGCGTTATCGCCTGCTGGGACAGGAAATTGCCGGCTGGCGCGCCCAGTTCTCACAGCTAAACCGTGACAAAAGTCAGCTCGCCGCACTTGCTGCGCGGATGACTGAGCTACGTCAGAAGCTGGCGGAGATGCCGGAAAATACGCTGACGCTGACGGCGGATGAGGTCAGCGCGGCCATGGAGCAGCAGTCCCGGTCCCGAACGCTGCGTCAGCAGCTGACGTCGCTCCATGCCCGCTATCAGCCGCTGCAAAAACGCCTGCGCCAGAGCGGTGAAAGCGCGCAAAAAGCCCAGGCTGAGCAGAGCAAGCTCAATGAAACGCTGGCGCTGCGCCGCCAGCGGTACAAAGAGAAACACCAGCACTATCTGGACCTGAAGGCCCTGTGCGAACGTGAAGCGACGATTAAAGATCTGGAAAGCTATCGCTCACAGCTTGAGGCAGGCAAACCCTGTCCGCTGTGCGGCTCCAGTGACCATCCTGCCGTTGAGCAATACCGGTCGCTTGAGCTGACGGATAACCAGCGCCGCCGTGATGCGCTGGAAAAAGAGGTCGCCGCGCTTAAAGAGGAAGGCCTGCTGGTGCTGGGGCAGGTGAATGCCCTGGCTCAGCAAATCCAGCGTGAGACAGACGAAGCGCAGGCCTTGTCTCAGGAGGAGCAAGCACTCACTAAAGCGTGGGTGGAGGCCTGCGCGTCTTTGAATATCGCATTGAATATTCAGGAGGATATCGCGCCATGGATGAACGAGCAGGAACAGTACGAGCGGCAGCTTTATCAGCTCAGCCAGCGCCTGACCCTGCAAAACCAGCTGAACGAGCAGGAAGCGCAGGAGCGCCAGTATCAGCAGCAGCTGACGGCCGCCCGCCAGGCGCTGGAACACACCCTGCTCGCACTCTCGCTTAGCATTCCCGAAGAGGGTAATGAAGCCGGCTGGCTGCACGCCCGCGAAGCGGAATTCTCTCAATGGCAGGAGAAGCAAACGCAGCACGGCGTGCTTCAGGAACATATAAACGCGCTGAAGCCGCTGCTCGACACGCTTCCGGCAACAAACAGCGAAGAGGCTGAACCGGCCATTCCTGATGGCTGGCGCGACATCCACAATGAATGCGTGTCGCTGCAAAGCCAGCTCACCGCCCAGCAGCAGCAGGAAGCGCTGGAGCACGAGCGCCTGCAGCAGTCGCAGACGCAATTCACCGCGGCGATCGCAGCGAGCTGTTTTGCCGATCGGGAGGCGTTCCTTGCGGCCCTGCTGGACGACGACGCTATCAGTCACCTCCAGCAGCTGAAACAGTCGCTGGAAAACCAGATACAGCAGGCCGCAGCCCTTTCCGGCCAGGCTAATCAGCAGCTGCAGGCGCACCTTGCGCTGCGCCCGGAAGAACTTGATGCGGATGCGTCAACTCTGCAAAGCCAGCTGCAGCAGCTGGCGCAACGGCTTCGCGAGAACACCACGCATCAGGGCGAGATCCGCCAGCAGCTTAAGCAGGACAGCGATAACCGCCAGCATCAGCAGGCGTTAATGCTGCAAATTGAAGAGGCCGCGCGCCAGGCAGATGACTGGGGATATCTGAACGCGCTGATTGGCTCCAGCACCGGCGACAAATTCCGCAAGTTCGCGCAGGGGCTGACGCTGGATAACCTGGTCTGGCTCGCTAACCAGCAGCTCAACCGCCTGCACGGGCGTTATCTACTGCAGCGCAAAGCCAGCGAGGCGCTGGAGCTGGAAGTGGTCGACACCTGGCAGGCCGATGCGGTGCGCGATACGCGTACGCTCTCCGGCGGCGAAAGCTTCCTGGTCAGCCTGGCGCTGGCGTTAGCGCTGTCCGATCTGGTGAGCCATAAAACGCGAATTGATTCCCTGTTCCTGGATGAGGGGTTCGGCACGCTCGACAGTGAAACGCTGGATACCGCGCTGGATGCGCTCGACGCGCTGAACGCCACTGGAAAAACCATCGGGGTGATCAGCCACGTTGAAGCGATGAAAGAACGCATTCCGGTGCAGATTAAGGTGAAGAAAATCAACGGGCTGGGGTATAGCAGGCTGGATAGGGTGTTTGCGGTGGAATAAATGGGGGGATCGTTCGGTCTGATGCCCTCACCCTGGCCCTCTCCCACAGGGAGAGGGTACTAACACAACATGCGTTTATTCCGGCCATAACCACGCCGCGCCTCGCACGCCGCTGGAGTCGCCGTGGACGGCTTTGCGGATCGGGGTTTCACACTCGCCGCCGAAGACCCACTGTTTCACCAGGTTCGGTACCGTGGCGTACAGTCGATCAACGTTGCTCATGCCGCCGCCGAGCACAATCACGTCCGGGTCAAGAATATTCACCACGTGCGCCAGCGATTTCGCCAGACGCATTTCGTAGCGGCTGAGCGCCAGTTCGGCCACGGGATCCTGTTCTTCCACCAGACGCATAATCTCGTTCCCCTTGAGCGGCTGACCGCTCAGGCGATGGTAGTCGGTCGCAAAACCGGTGCCAGAGATAAACGTCTCGATACAGCCCTGCTTGCCGCAGTAGCACGGCACCTCGGCGCGGTATTTAAGCTCATCTTCATCCATCCACGGCAGCGGGTTGTGTCCCCACTCGCCCGCCGTGCCGTTGCCGCCGATATGGGCACGTCCGCCAAAGGCCACACCCGCGCCGCAGCCGGTACCGATAATCACCGCAAACACGGTCTGCGCCCCGGCTGCCGCGCCGTCGATGGTCTCAGAGACCGCCAGGCAGTTAGCGTCGTTGGCCAGACGCACTTCCCGGTTCAGGCGCACGCTTAAATCTTTATCAAACGGCTGACCGTTGAGCCAGGTGGAGTTGGCGTTTTTTACCACCCCGGTATACGGCGAGATCGACCCCGGGATCCCCATCCCGACGCTGCCGGTTTGTCCTGTCGCCTGCTCGGCCATATCGACCAGCCGGGCAATCGTCTCGATCGTCTGGTGATAGTCATCGCGCGGCGTCGGCAGACGATGGCGAAACAGCTGTTCCCCCTGCTCGCTCAGTGCGATGACTTCTGTTTTGGTGCCGCCCAAATCAATCCCAATACGCACAAGACTCTCCTCATTATTTTGATTATCAACAGAGTAGAAGCACGCTTCCCGATTAGCAATGCAAGCGATGCGACAATTCGTTATCATGCCCGCTGATTTAACGACAAGGCCGTGGAAATTATCATGCTGTGGTTCAAAAATTTGATGGTTTACCGTCTCAGCCGCGACGTTTCGCTGCGCGCAGAAGAGATGGAAAAACAGTTAGCCGCTTATAGCTTTTCCCCTTGCGGTAGCCAGGATATGGCGAAAACCGGCTGGGTTCCGCCAATGGGCTCACAAAGCGATGCACTGACCCACGCCAGCAGCACGGGTCAAATCATCGTCTGCGCCCGCAAAGAAGAGAAAATTCTGCCCACGCCGGTGGTTAAGCAGGCGCTTGAAGCAAAAATTTTCAAGCTGGAAGCCGAACAGGGCCGCAAGCTGAAAAAAACCGAAAAAGATTCGCTGAAAGACGAAGTGCTGCACTCTCTGCTGCCGCGTGCCTTTAGCCGCTTCAGCCAGACGATGATGTGGATCGATACCGTTAACGGGCTGATTATGGTGGACTGCTCCAGCGCCAAAAAAGCCGAAGATACGCTGGCCCTGCTGCGTAAAAGCATCGGCTCTTTACCGGTCGTTCCGCTGGCGCTGGAAACGCCGATTGAGCTGACCCTGACCGAATGGGTCCGCAGCGGTACCGCGGCGCAAGGTTTCCAGATCCTGGACGAGGCCGAGCTGAAAGCCCTGCTGGAAGATGGCGGCGTGATCCGCGCGAAGAAGCAGGATCTGGTGAGCGACGAGATCGCCGTACACATTGAGGCTGGTAAAGTGGTCACCAAACTGGCGCTCGATTGGCAGCAGCGCATTCAGTTCGTGATGTGTGACGACGGCTCCGTGAAGCGTCTGAAGTTCTGCGATGAACTGCGCGATCAGAACGAAGATATCGACCGGGAAGATTACGCCCAGCGCTTTGACGCGGACTTTATCCTGATGACCGGCGAGCTGGCCGCGTTAATTCAGAATCTGGTGGAAGGTCTTGGCGGCGAAGCGCAGAGATAACAGGCAAAACGTAGGCCGGGTAAGCGTGAGCGCCACCCGGCTTATTTTTTATTTCAGGTAGCGGCACAGATAAGAGGTCGGCTCAGCAACCTGCAAATGGAACTCGCTGTGGCCAGGTACGTTGAAAACTTGCCCGGCAGCGTAAACTTTCCATTCCGTTTCACCCGGCAGTAAGACGTTCAGCGCGCCGCTGACCACCGTCATCTCTTCCGCTTCAGCCGTGCCAAAGGTGTATTCCCCTTCAGCCATCACGCCCACACTGGCGCGGCCAGTGCTGCTGCTGGTAAAACCGATGGATTTCACTTTACCGGAAAAGTATTCGTTACTTTGAAGCATGAACTGGCCCTTATATTCAGAGATAAAAATTCACTATAGGGGCCATGCTCATCACCTGTCACGCAAAATCATTACGTCAGAAGCTCTGAGGCCAGGCGAGCCATCAGAACGTTGGATAACAGCACCGGCACGTCCAGCGCCTTTTGCAGTAAATCGCGGTGATGCTGGTGGAAACCAAGACAGTCCAGAATCAACACATCTGCCCCTCTCTCCAGCAGCGCCTTCCCGGCAGCAATGAGTTTAGCCTCGCTGTCCCAGAAGGGATTTGCCAGCGCATACAGGGGCGTTTTTTCGAGCACATGCCATTTTGCTTCCTGGTTGTCCATGAGCTCCTCAATGGGCACAATAACCCCAACCTGGTGCCCGTCAACAATGGAGGCAACCAGCGGAGGAATAATTCGCATTGGCTCAAGCAGAATCGCATTACGCGCAATGAGTCCCTTAATGGGGGCGGTACTCATCAGCAAAATAACGTCATACGCTTGATTATCGAGGACTTCTATTACAGCCTGCAGCGAACGCTCAATTTTCTGTCGAGAAACATGCGCCAGTTTACCGTCGCTTAATAACGTCGCCAGGGGATCCTCCCCCGCCTCTACAGCGTAGTCTTCCATGACCTCTTTCCGACTCATCTTACCCAGCAGGCTAAGATGCGTGATCTGTTGTTCAGATACATGCTCGGTTAAGAGCGGTAACACTTCGCTTACAGGGACCACACCAATGGTGAGGATCGCCAACGTTGCCTTCATCTTCTTCGCCTTCCATCACTACAAAAACGTGTACACAGGTACAGGCTCACTACGCTGCACAGTTCGTTTTTTCAACAAAACAGCACCAAGCGTAGCAGGCGATCTTTGTCCCGAAATGTAAAGATCGCCTGCCGGTAACGGAGCTACCTGTAATAACTAAATATTAACTCCTGCTTAACATTTGCGATGAGTAAAAAGTGTGATTCAGGCACGGTATTGGAGCGTTTAGGAAAACATTCATGACTTATCGGGATCTTCGTAGCGCCGTTTGGCATCCAGCGCTTCCTGTTCAGTCTCATGTTCACTGATCAGCGAGTCCGGTTTGGGGTGATCGGCACGCAGCTGGTACCAGGTGACAGTCTGGTCGCCATTGCCTTTTTCAACGGTAACAATACGTGCTTCGCGCGGATAGGGAGGTCTGGTTGGCATAGCTCATCCTTTTTTTATGTCTGAGCTATCAGTATAGACGGCGGTTAGCTGGCACACGCCAGACGCAGGGCGGTAATAATCTGAATTACCACATCTTCCGGGGCCGCAGAGGCATCCACAACATGGTGCGCCGCTTCACGGTACAGGGCATCGCGCTCGGCCAGCACTTCGCTCACCTCTTCGCTGAGCGGCCTTGACGTCAGCGCCGGGCGTTGTCCCTCTTCAGGAAATGCCTCAAGGCGCCCGACCAGCGCCGCCACCGGCGCGCAGAGATAGATCACAATGCCTTTTTCGCGCATAAAGTGACGATTACATTCGGCCAGAACAATGCCGCCTCCCGTCGCAATGACGGCTGACGGCGTGGTGACCGCTTTCAGCGCGGCCGTTTCGCGGGCGCGAAAGCTTTCCCATCCCTCTTGCTCCACGATGTCTGCAATGGTTTTGCCGGCCTCGGTCTGCAGCCAGTGGTCGGTATCAATAAACTGACGATGACACGCGCGTGCCAGTTCCAGGCCAACGGTGGTTTTCCCACAGCCGCGGGGGCCAACTAAAAAGATGGGTTGGGTCATAGCCAGGTGTTCCCCTTGATGCCGAATGGCTGAAGAGTGTAAAGAAATAATTGCAGAAGATGTGTCGATTACTTTACTGCAAAGCGGTACGGGATGACAACCCTGTGGAAGCCACACTGTACCACAAATTGACAATAATTATCATTACGCTGTACGGCGCTTCACTTCCAGCAGCCATTTATCCAGTTCGGCGGCAAACTGCTGGCGATCGCGCTGGGACAGGCTGTCCGGTCCACCGGTCTGCACGCCGCTGGCCCGCATCGTATCCATAAAATCGCGCATGGTGAGCTTTTCACGAATGGTTGAAGGCGAATAACGTTCACCGCGTGGGTTGAGCGCCGCCGCCCCTTTCTCCAGCACTTCAGCCGCCAGCGGTATGTCGGCGGTAATAACCAGATCCTCCGCGCTGCACAGACGAACTATTTCGTTATCCGCTACGTCGAACCCGGCCGGCACGCGCAAGGAGCGGATGAACCGCGAAGGCGGTACGCGAATATTCTGGTTCGCCACCAGCGTCAGCGGCATCTGAACGCGCTCGGCGGCGCGGAATAAAATCTCTTTAATCACATTCGGACACGCGTCCGCATCAACCCAAATCGCCATATTGTCTCCCCATAATGACTCTGCCGACTATTGTCGCCTGCATTTCGTTGTTAAGCTATCAATCAGAGAAAACAACGCATAATGACGGAGAATCGTGATGGATAAGAAAATCGGGTTTATCGGCTGCGGTAACATGGGCAAAGCCATCCTGGGCGGCCTGATCGCCAGCGGGCAGGTCCTGCCGGGTCAGATTTGGGTCTATACCCCGTCACCGGATAACGTCGCCGCGTTGCGCGATCAATACGGGATCAACGCCGCCGAAAGCGCGCAGGAGGTGGCCCAGGTTGCCGATATCGTCTTTGGTGCCGTTAAGCCGAACATCATGATCAAAGTGTTAAGCGACATCACCTCCAGCCTGAATAAAGAGACGCTGGTCGTGTCGATTGCCGCGGGCGTGACGCTCGATCAGCTGGCCCGCGCGCTGGGCCACGACCGTAAAATCGTCCGCGCAATGCCGAATACCCCCTCACTGGTCAACGCCGGCATGACCTCCGTCACCCCTAACGCGCTGGTGACCTCAGAAGAGGTAGCGGACGTGCTGAACATCTTCCGCTGCTTCGGCGAGGCGGAAGTGATTGCGGAATCGATGATCCATCCGGTGGTCGGCGTGAGCGGTTCAGCCCCCGCGTACGTCTTCATGTTTTTAGAAGCGATGGCGGACGCCGCCGTGCTTGGCGGTATGCCGCGCGCGCAGGCGTATAAATTCGCCGCACAGGCAGTGATGGGCTCCGCCAAAATGGTGCTGGAGACCGGTAAACACCCGGGAGAACTGAAAGATATGGTCTGCTCCCCGGCCGGTACCACCATCGAAGCGGTGCGGGTGCTGGAAGAGCGCGGGTTCCGTTCGGCCGTCATCGAGGCGATGGCCAAATGCATGGAAAAGTCAGAGAAGCTGAGTAAATCCTGATGTCTGGTCGGGCGTCAGGCCGCCACTTCGGTGCGGCCGCGCCCGGCATTTTTCGCCTTATACAGCGCCACATCTGCCGCCTTCAGCCATTCCCGATAGTGCACAAACTGCGGTCCCCAGGGAGCCACGCCCACGCTGATGCGCAGAGGCTCTTTCGGCGCACATGGTAACGATAGCGTTTCCAGCCGCGCGTGAACCCGCGACATGACGGCGATGGCGCTTTCAGCGGCCGTCTGGGACATAATCACCGCGAATTCATCCCCGCCAAACCGGCCTATCGCATCGCCTGACCGCACCGACATCTGGAGCTGGCGGGTAATGGCCACGATAGCCTTGTCGCCCACGTCGTGCCCCCAGGTATCGTTGATGTTTTTAAAGTGGTCGATATCAATCAGCAATATCGTGGCAGTGCAGTGGCTCCGGCGACAGAGCTCAAACTCATTGCGCAGCAGCATTTCCCAATGTCGACGGTTAAAGACCCCGGTCATGCCGTCACGGGTACTCATCATTTCCAGCCGCCGCTTATGTTCCGCCAGCCTGACGGCAGTACGATGGCTAAGCCAGGCAAACAGCATGGGATAAAGCATAAGGACGGGAAGCGTTAAGCCCCACTCCAGCGCTCCCGGATTAAAGGGCACCACGCGGCCAACGAGAGGTAATGTGACCAGCACGGAAAGCGTGGTGAGTGCCATCCCTGAAATAAACAGACGACAGCCGCCTGAGCCCATCATATTTATACCCACCATCATCAACAACGCTGCCGCAGGTAACGCATAAACTCCCATCACGCCAATCCATAGCCCGGCGATAATGGCATCCATCTTAAGGTTGAAGATCTCCTGCTGAAGAGGTGAAGCGGCGCGGCAGGATAACTGCCAGGCGAAGTGCGGCCAGACGAATGCCCACCCCACCAGTAACAACCACCAGCCGCCGGGTAAAAAATGGCTGACCAGCATTTCTGCCACGGGGAAAAACATCGCCGCCAGCCCGACAGCGCGCGCCAGCCGAACTCGCCTGGCGAGCTGGAAGCCGGCGCGGTGAGGGTCATCCTGAGAAAGAGTTAAACTCCACTCTTCCCGAATGCGCTTTTTGGTGTAATACGTTTCATCATTCATCATTTTTGGGAATATTCTGAAACATTTTCCCAAATTATAGAGAGGGGGTCTGCAAGGAAAGTATGAAATTTCGGGTGAGCAGCCCGCGCCGCTCACCCGTTAGAACTACACTTTTTTCTTCAGGCAGGCACTCATGAACTTGCTGCGATCGTCTCCCTTCAGGGACTGTTCGGTCGCTTTCGCATTACACTCGCGCATTTTTTGCTGCTGCGGCGTCAGGCTTTTTTCGCCGGGTTTCGTGGCGCCGTTTTTCAGGCAGTCGCTCATGTAGGTTTTACGCGCATCCCCCTTGAGACTCTGGGACGTCGCCTGTTGATTGCAGGTGGTCATACGTTGCTGCTGCGGCGTGAGCGTTTTCTCTTCCGCATTCGCCGAGGAGATCAGGAACAGGCCGGAGAACAGAGTAACCAGTAATGTTGTTTTCATTGCACCATCCTTTTGTGAACATTCCCTGTAAGTCTGGTTCGTGACAGAAAAAAAACCACCCGGCAGATGTGATTTCCGCCGGGAATTTATCATTTCATATCCAGCGCGCCGAAATGGACGGTCTCGGCATAAATAGCCGGGGTAATTAACAGGGGAAGTAACGCGATGAAACATGCGCTCTGTTTCAATTTATTTTATCCAGGTCCCAATACATAAAAAATAAAACAGAGCGACTACAGGCATCCGGCATGACAATTTTATGACATGTCAGCACCGTCCATAACGGCTTAACTGCGCGGATGCCTCAACAGCTTCTTTACGTATTGCTGCAGCAACTCGGCATCCTCTGGCGGAACCTGCGTATCGGGCCGCGCCTTGTCCAGCGCCCCTTCGATGCTATCAATCAACGCCTGCTGGTCAGATGTTGCCATCTGCCGCAGCAGCGCCGTGACAACGATTTCCAGCGCTTCGACCTGGGCGACCAGCTCTTTCGACTCCTCTTCCTTTTGTGCAAGCTTGACCAGCAACTCAGCAATGAGATTCTTCATCGTGCTATTTCCTTATGGGATTTTCTCTGAAATTAACACCAGGAATGAAATATGCAAAGCGGAGAAAAGTATTATCTTATGCAAAAGTGACGTTGCCGCCAAATTAGCGCCCCGGCATTTTCAGCGAAACGTTTTTCTATAAAACAAACGCCGCATTTTGTTATATAAAAATGCGGCAACCATAAGAATATATAATACATCTGTCAGCGGTTATTTCGCCGATTTCGCCTCCGCTATTTGCCTGCGGCGACGCAGGGCAATAGCCAGCTGAATAATATTGATTAAAACGACTATCGCCGTCGCGGCAAATACCCAGCGAAAACCCGCCATTGCAGAAACGGATGCGCCAATAAGCGGACCGGCAACGTTGCCTAAATACATAAAAGACTGGTTATAACCAAAAATACGCCCCGTGACCTGGTCGCTGGAATATTTGACCAGCAACGTCTGTACGGCAGGCAACATAGCGCCATCCGCAAAGCCGAGTAAAAATCGCAGCACGCCCAGCTGAAGCGGAGAGGTAACAAACGACATGGCGAAGAAGAGCACCACCGCAAAAATCAGCGTCGCCATCAAGATGCGCGCCGTGCCGATCCTGTCACCTAACTTCCCCAGGCGCGGGGCAGAGATCAGCGCGGAAACGCCCGGCACGGCGGCAATCATGCCGCTGAGAAAGGCGATATTGTTGCTGTCCGGCTCCATCGACTTAATAAACAGCGCCAGAATCGGGCCGACCGAACCGTTGCAGAGCTGGATCACCATGGTGGTGACAAACAGGCTAATCACGAGTCCCGGGTAAGGCAGCGAGGCGAAGACGGCCCTGCCGCTCAGGCGCTCAGATTTACTGATAACGGGGCGGCCACCCTCTTTGATAAGAAAGAGCGTAACCAGAAAGCTGATCACCAGCAGGATCGCGGTGATGATGAACACCGCGCGCAGCCCGACGTGGTCAGCCAGAAAGCCCCCCAGCAGCGGGCCGCCGATAACGCCGCTGATCTGGGCGGTAGAGAGCGTACTCAGCGCCCAGCCGCTGCGCTCGCGCGGCACCTGAGAGGCAACCAGCGCCATGGCGTTGGGAATATACCCGGACGTCAGCCCCATTACCGCCCGCAGGAAAAACAGCTGCCAGACGTTGGTGGCAAAGGCCTGGAGCAGAATAGCTATCGCCATCCCGAGCGAGGCGCGCAGCAGCATCAGCTTGCGCCCTTTCCTGTCGGCCAGGCTGCCCCACATTGGTGACACAATGGCGGAAACCAGAAACGTGACGCTGAACGTCAGGCCGGACCACATGGAGAGCGCTTCATGCGAGGTGACCCCCAGCTGCGAGACGTACAGCGGCAGGAACGGCAGGATCTGGCTGATGGCAAGCCCTGTAAAGAAGCAGCCGAACCAGACCGAGATGAGATTAACTTTCCAGGATTCCATACAGAAATAGTCTTCATTTTTAGGCGAATTCGGCGTCAGATTAGCAAGTTACGCGCCTTAACGTCGCACCAGAGATGCGGCCTTGCTGACTTTGGTGTTTTATCTTCCCAGTCATCATATTTGTGAAATAAGTCACAAATCATCCATTTTCTGGCGGAAGATTATGCTTCAGCGACAGAGGCCAAAACCGCGCATTCCCAGATGAAAATGGCTGGCGTGCGCCGCGTTATACTCCGGCCCAAGACCGTTACCGTAGTAGCCGCAGCTTGCCGCCAGCAGAGCCTTCAACCAGGGCTGCGTTTTTGCCGATTTCCAGCCCTTCAGCACCGTAACATGCTCCCCGTTCGCCAGCCGAAAAGCGGCGATATCCAGCGCCTCTGCCGTGGCATGCTCGCTGCGCCGCGCATCGGGCCGGTGGTAGATATTGCGGCAGGCAAAGCTGCCGAGGTGCTCAATGCGGGTCAGTTCACTGCCGGTGAAGCGTTTAGTCAGGGGCCGGGCCTGCTGGCTGACAAACAGGGCCGAGCTGAGCGCCAGCGGACAGCTGGCAAGAAAACTGCCGTTCAGGCTCACCGGGCCGAAGTCTCGCACGCGCACGACGTCGCTCAGCGGACATTCCCCGCCGCTGTCAGCCACCGCCTGGGTGCGAATAAGGTTTCTTTGATTAGCCTGCGCTAACAGGCTCGAGCAGGCTTCGGGCGTTAAGCGCCGAAGTTTATACTGGGTAATGCGGCCAGGCGGGTCGTCCAGGGTCAGCGGCGTGAAGGGGTTGTAGTAAGACGGCAACCAGCGATAGCCCGCCGTTGCGATTACCCCAAGGATGAAAACGATCAGCAGCGTTTTTCCTTTCACTCTCCCCCCTCACTGTTACCCAAAACATTATGGCAGAAGGCCGCGAAACCCGCAGGGCATCGTGGTATGTTATTGGCTTTTCGTCAGACTGGAAGAGAGTGAGATGGCAAAGCAGCGCGTAGGTATTGTCTTTGGGGGAAAATCAGCAGAGCACGAGGTGTCATTGCAATCGGCTAAAAATATCGTTGATGCGATCGATAAAAGCCGTTTCGACGTGGTGCTGCTGGGCATTGATAAACAGGGCCAGTGGCACGTTAACGATGCCAGCCAGTATCTGCTGAATGCCCACGATCCGGCGCACATCGCCCTCAACCCTTCGGAGATCAGCGTCGCCACCGTACCCGGCGTCATGAAGGGACAGCTCATCGACGCAGGCAACGCGCAGGCTCTCGCCCAGATCGACGTGGTCTTCCCTATCGTGCACGGCACCCTGGGCGAAGATGGTTCCCTGCAGGGGATGTTGCGCATGGCCAACCTGCCGTTCGTCGGCTCGGACGTGCTGGGCTCCGCCGCCTGCATGGACAAAGACGTCACCAAACGCCTGCTGCGTGATGCCGGGCTGAATATCGCACCGTTCGTGACGCTCACCCGCGCCAACCGCGATAAGCACAGCTTCGCGCAGATCAGCGCTGAATTGGGTCTGCCGCTGTTTGTTAAGCCGGCCAATCAGGGCTCCTCCGTGGGCGTCAGCAAAGTCACCAGCGAAGCAGAGTTCACGCAGGCCGTTCGTATGGCGTTTGAGTTCGACCATAAAGTGGTGGTTGAGCAGGGGATCAAAGGCCGCGAAATTGAGTGCGCCGTGCTGGGCAACGATTTTCCACAGGCGAGCACCTGCGGTGAAGTGGTCTTAAACAGCGACTTCTACTCCTATGACACCAAATACATTGATGATAAAGGCGCACAGGTTGTCGTTCCGGCGAATATCGATCCGGTGATCAACGACGCGATCCGGGCGATCGCCATTCGCGCCTATCAGACGCTCGGCTGCAGCGGCATGGCGCGCGTAGATGTGTTCCTGACGCCGGAGAACGAAGTTGTTATCAATGAAATCAACACGCTGCCGGGTTTTACCAACATCAGCATGTATCCAAAACTGTGGCAGGCCAGCGGGCTAGGCTACTCTGAGCTGATCACCCGCCTGATCGAACTGGCGCTGGAGCGTCACGCCGCCGACAGCGCCCTGAAAAGTTCCGTTAACGGTTAATCGGCACCCTTAGCCGTCTCCTCCGCTGTCGTCTCTTCCGGACGACGGCGGATAATCAACCCTGCGAGCCAGAAACTGATTACCCAGGTCACCAGGCCCACGGCATAGGTTTGCCAGCCTTTTGCCTCAAATCCCAACAGCCCCACGACGCCGTTAAGAATAAAAATCAGGCCAATAGCAAAGGCGTAGTAGTGCCAGTCACGGCGAAGTTTGGACGTGAGCTTCATAACAACTCCGGCAGGGAAAAAAAGACATCCTCTCACAGTTTTACCGCCAGGTCTGTGGCAGATGCGGAAATTCTGAAACGCGGCGCAGTTTCATTTAAGTTAACAAATTGTGACATGCTGCAGAAATCAACAATCCAGGAGAATTCCTGAGCGAAAATTACCACGATTCTGATATTGACAAATGCGATGACCTGTCAAACTCACTCCGTAAGACGCGTATTAAAACAGAGTGATATCTCGGGAGGTCAACATGGCTGACTTTACATTGTCGAAACCGATTTTTGGCGGCAAACCAAAAACCTCCACGGCGGGTAATATCGCGTATGCCCTGTTTGTCCTGTTCTGTTTCTGGGCTGGCTCCCAGTTGCTCAATATGCTGGTGCACGCGCCAGGCGTTTATGAACACCTGATGCAGGTGCAGGATAACGGACGCCCGCGGGTTGAAATCGGGTTTGGCGTGAGCACGCTGTTTGGCCTCGTTCCCTTCCTCGCGGGGTGTATGATTTTAGGCGTTGTCGCGCTCGTCCTGCGCTTTCGTCGTCGCCATTAAAGCCCCATACAGCGAGCCCGGCGATCGTCCACGCGTTTCGCGAACCATGCTGTTGTCAGGTTACGCGTGATCTTAGGGCTTTCCAGCTGAATACCCGGCAGAATAGCCCTCGGTAACGTTTTCCCACTCTTCTTCTCTGCAAGGGCAAATACCTTCTTGTAGAGATCCGTTTTCTCAAACGCCAGGCTGTCGCCTTTCTCAAGCTGACGCCGAATGTCGCTATTACTCATATCAAGCGCTGTCGATAATTTCCGAATCGCCCGCTCGGTGCTTCCCGCCTCGCTGCTGCCGTAGGCGATAAGATCGCCGTCCAGCGCCAGCTTGACGCCGTTTGCGCGGCTGACCGCACTCTGAAACGCCGCGTTACGGCTGGCATACCAGCCCGCGTTAAAGTCTGCAAAGCGGTACAGCGGCTCGCTGTAGTTCGCCGGATAGTTCAGCAAATGATACGTGCCGAACCACAGCCCGCCGCGCAGTGAGAAGACCTCCTGACGCACCGTACCGTCAATTTCCCACGGGTAGCCGTCGGTATGCTTCTCAGCAAACGCAATGCTCACCTGCATCGGGCCGCCGGTGTGAACCGGATTCAGCGAGCCAAACAGTTTCTGTCCCATCGGCACCATGTTAATGAAATCATCAAAGATGGCGCTGAGCTGTTTTTCGGTTTTCACCGTGTCCAGCCGTTCGCTGTAGCTTTTGCCGTTTGGCGAGGTGATTTTCAGCGCGGTATGCACGAGGAACACCGGGATATGCATTGATTCCGCGCGGCGGTCAATCTCTTTCCAGGCAATTTTGTTGAGACCCGGCACCACCGGGTCTGACTGGTACATCGACTCCTGCTGCGCCACCGCCAGCACCGAGCAGATATTCTCCTCGGTAGGGGCAATCTTCTGGCTTTCGAAGGTTTTTGCCAGCGCATCGGCCCACGCATTGCGATCCTTCACGCTGGCGGGCATTTTTTGCCGCACAACGCTTGCCACATCCACGGGCTTCTCACCCTTTTTAAGCGGAGTCGCCCCTTTTTCGGCACAGCCCGCCAGAACGAGGGCAGCCAGCAAGGACAACGGTAACGCACGCGGTAAGGCAAAAGACATAGCAACTTCCTGTATTAGCTAAATGTGTTGGTGACTTCCTGCAGGTCACGATCGCCCAGCTCATGTTCAAAGCTGCGCAGACGTTTATAGATAGACATCAACTCTACCAGCGTGGTCCAGGAGTTGATCAGATACTGGAATGAGTTTCTGACCTGATCGAACACGTTCGTAATCTGGGTCAGTAAGCCCAGCGTGATTGTTCCCGCAACAATAGACGGGAACAACAGGAATAGTCCAAAAACAGTATCGACCTGCAGATAGAAAATACGGGCAATATTGAAATACATGTAGTGAAAATAGAGCCTGAAGTAGTTGAAACGGACGTTGCGGAACAGCTCTTTTATCGTCGGGGGCGCAGCGCGCGTTGGGTCGTCCTCTCCGTAGACCAGTTCCTTACGATAGGCCGCTTCAACACGCTGATTCTTAAACTCTAAGCCCGGCAGCTTAATCCCGACGACGGCAAGCAGGCCTGTGCCCATAAGCGACCAAATCAGCGCCGGGATGAGCAGGCCGTACGGTAAATGTCCGACAATCGGCAATGCTGAAATATGGGGAGAAAGCGCGACCAGAATCGGTAAGAACGCAAACAGTTTCAGGATGGCATTAAGCAGGCTGACGCCCATATCCTCAAGCGTTGACGCGAAACGCATGGTGTCTTCCTGAACGCGCTGAGCAGCACCCTCAATATGACGCAGACGCTCCCAGTGCGTCATGTAGAATTCGTTCATCGCCGTACGCCAGCGGAAGACGTAATGGCTGACGAAGAAATTATTCAGCACCGCCACGGTGACAGCGATCATCGCAATGCCCATAAAAATTTTTAACTGATTATAAAGCTCGCCGATTGGCACCCTGTTAGGGGCGCTCAGCGCTTTCTGGATGAGATCGTAGAACGGGGCATACCACGCGTTAATTGCTACGCTCACTTCGACCAGAAACCAGGTGACAAAAATAATCAGCGACGTTCCCAGAATGGACCACGTCTGCCAGCGATGAGGGGAATAATTAAACCAGAACAGCGCAAACAGCCCCACGCACAGCGCGTAATAGGCATAAAACAGCAGATAGCTGAACGACCAGAAGCGCGCCGCGCTAATTGGCACCTCGCCTGTCGCCCCCACGATGCGTGCCAGCCATGCACCGCCGCCCGCCAGCCAGAACACGACCGCGATCAGTGCCCAAATAAATGCCGACAGGAAAAAAGGCCCCGGCTTTGGGAAAAAAGACTTAAACATGATGCTTCCTTCTTGTTGTTATGGTTGTTGCTGTGCTCAACGCATTACCACACGAATACCTTGCCCGGGCCGGTCTCCCGGCTCGGGCAAAAAGGTCAGACCCGTGGGTTGATTATTAGTTCGCTTTCCAGTTTTCGAGAATTGTTTCGGTGCGTTTCACCGCGACAGGGTTCGCCGGCGCAATGAAGTTTCGCCAGACGTCGTTGTGATGGTTAATCAGGATGTGTGCTTCAGCTGCCGGGCGGTTGGCGGTGGTATGGGCATCTTCCGCCACGGTAATGTGGTAACCCCGGCTGACGCCATTTTTGACCGTGGCGTCAACGCAGTAGTCGGTGGCGCAGCCGCAAATGACAAACTCACGAATGCCCTGCTCGCGTAATAGCGTTTCTAGCGTGGTGTTGTAAAAAGCATCACACGCGGTCTTGGTCACGTACAGCGCGCCAGCGGGCTGATGGAGTTCAGGCAGCAACGCAAACCCTTCACTTCCCTCTTCCAGCCCCCCGGCCTCGGCATGCTGAATAAAAATCACCGTGTCGGCTGCCTGCGTAAGCTGGTTGATCAAAGAGACACAGTTCTTGCGCTGATGACGAGGGGTTTCAAACACCCCGTTCTGCATATCAACCACCATTACCACACGCTTTTCAGACATACCGTTCTCCGCAAGATTGAGTAACACTGGTACCTATCATAAGCCCGATGTCACAAAATGGGAGAGCGCTCGCAGGGAAATTCTTCATATTTACCCATGGTTACGTTTTTCTCGCTATGGTTATGCTAATCGGGGCATTGCACGGTGCCGATTAGTAGTATAAATACCCATTACTTTCCTCATTCACTTCATGGATGCTTTTCGTTGAAACGTTGTCTGCTCTCTTTTGCCGCGCTGTGTGCGGTGAGCTTCTCCACCGCCCAGGCAGCCCAGCCGCTGACGGCGCCCGTTTTGGCTTCAGATATTGCCGATCGCTACGCGAACCTTATCTATTACGGCAGCGGCGCGACCGGGATGGCAATGGTGGTCATCGACGGCAACCAGCGCGTTTTTCGCAGTTTTGGTGAAACGCGTCCAGGTAATAACGTTCGCCCGCAGCTGGATTCCGTTGTGCGCGTCGCGTCCTTAACCAAGCTGATGACCAGTGAAATGCTGGTGAAACTACTCGACCAGGGCGTGGTGAAGCTCGACGATCCGCTCAGCAAATACGCCCCGCCGGGTGCCCGTGTTCCGACGTATCAGGGCACGCCAATCCGCCTTGTGAACCTGGCAACCCACACCAGCGCTCTGCCGCGCGAGCAGCCGGGCGGTGCAGCGCACCGCGACGTTTTTGTCTGGCCAACGCGCCAACAGCGCTGGAACTACCTGAGTACCGCCACGCTGAAATCCGCCCCGGGATCGCAGGCCTCTTACTCGAACCTGGCGTTTGATCTGCTGGCGGATGCGCTCTCAGCGGCGGCGGGCAAACCTTATCCGCAGCTGTTTGAAGAGCAGATCACGCGTCCGCTGGGCATGAAAGACACCACCTTTACCCCTTCCCCGGACCAGTGCAAACGCCTGATGGTGGCAGAGAAAGGCGCAAGCCCGTGTAACAACACGCTGGCGGCCGTGGGCAGCGGCGGGGTCTATTCCACCCCTGGCGACATGATGCGCTGGATGCAGCAGTTCCTTTCTTCGGATTTCTACTCCCGCAGCAGCCAGGCCGATCGTATGCAGACCCTCATTTATCAGCGTACTCAGCTGCACCGCGTCATCGGGATGGACGTGCCGGGTAAAGCCGATGCGCTCGGCCTGGGCTGGGTCTATATGGCGCCGAAAAATGGCCGTCCGGGCATTATTCAGAAAACTGGCGGCGGCGGCGGATTCATCACCTACATGGCGATGATTCCGCAGTCCAACGTGGGCGCGTTTGTGGTGGTCACCCGTTCTCCTAACACGCGCTTCGTTAATATGAGTGACGGCATTAATAACCTGGTGGCTGAGCTGAGCGCCAATAAAGCCCAGGTGCTTACCGCATCTAACTGATCTTAATAATTTCAGGGCAAGCGGTTGATGTTAAACCGTTTGCCCCGAACGCTCCCCCTTCCGCAGTCTTGCATTATCTACCGCTAAACCGCCCACTTTAATAAACACCTCACGGTGCTTTCGGTTACACTAACCTTCTTTGTTCCACAAACATCAGGCATACCATGACCGATTTAATTGCACGCCCCCGCCGCCTGCGCAAGTCACCTGCACTGCGCGCTATGTTTGAAGAGACAACACTGACCTTAAACGATCTGGTGTTGCCGATTTTTGTTGAAGAAGAGATTGATGACTACAAAGCCATCGAAGCCATGCCGGGCGTGATGCGCATTCCTGAAAAATATCTGGCGCGCGAGATCGAACGCATCGCCAACGCGGGGATCCGCTCGGTGATGACCTTCGGCATCTCCCACCATACTGACGCGACCGGCAGCGATGCGTGGAAAGAAGACGGGCTCGTGGCCCGCATGTCCCGCATCTGCAAAGAGACCGTGCCGGAAATGGTGGTCATGTCCGACACCTGTTTCTGCGAATACACCTCCCACGGCCACTGCGGCGTGCTGTGCGATCATGGCGTGGATAACGATGCCACCCTGCTGAACCTCGGCAAGCAGGCTGTGGTCGCTGCCGCTGCGGGTGCGGATTTCATCGCGCCGTCTGCGGCGATGGACGGCCAGGTTCAGGCGATCCGTCAGGCGCTGGATGCGGCAGGCTTTACCGACACCGCCATCATGTCCTACTCCACCAAATTTGCCTCCTCGTTCTACGGCCCGTTCCGTGAAGCAGCTGGTACGGCGCTGAAGGGCGATCGTAAGACCTATCAGATGAACCCGCTGAACCGCCGCGAAGCAATTCGTGAATCCCTGCTCGATGAAGCTCAGGGCGCAGACTGCCTGATGGTGAAACCAGCGGGCGCGTATCTCGACATCCTGCGCGACATCCGCGAGCGCACCGAACTGCCGCTGGGGGCATACCAGGTGAGCGGCGAGTACGCGATGATCAAATTCGCCGCGCTGGCAGGGGCTATCGACGAAGAGAAAGTGATCCTCGAAAGCCTGGGGGCGATCAAACGCTCGGGCGCGGATCTGATCTTCAGCTACTTCGCGCTGGATCTGGCTGAGAAAAAAATCCTCCGCTAATCTTCACCAAACTGCAATACAACCGACATCTGCTCCTTCTACTGTCTTCGCAAGACGGCAGGAGGAGTAATCATGTTTAGCCTCGATAGCGTTCTCGACGATCTTTGGCCTCAGGCGAGGCCTGCACCCTGGCAAAAAAGTCTGTTAAAAAGGCTGTTTTACGAAGACGAATTCCAGCAGTTTGCCGCCGCTCACCGCCACCTGAAAGGACTGGATATGGTGGAGCAAGTTCTGGAACACCTTGATATTCTCTGCACCGTTTCCGCCCGCGATCTCGAACAAATCCCCGAACATGGCCCGCTGGTCATTATTGCCAACCACCCGACGGGCCCCCTGGACGGGCTGGCGCTGATGTACGCCGTCTCCCGCGTGCGACGCGACGTTAAAGTCGTGACCAACCGGATGCTGACCCACCTTGAGCCCCTCAGTTCTCTGTTTATTCCGGTCGACAATATGGGCGGCAGGACGGCGAAGTCGTCCCTGATTCAGATGGAGCAGCATCTGCAAAACGCGGGCGTGCTGATCTTCTTCCCGGCGGGAGAAGTTTCACGGCCCACGCGCAAAGGCATTCGCGATAAAAAATGGCACTCAGGCTTTATCAAACTCGCCAGCAAGCTGCGCGCCCCGCTGCTGCCGGTGCATATTCAGGCGCACAACAGCCTGCTCTTTTATGCCAGCACGCTGGTGTCACCGACATTGTCGATGCTGCTGCTGATGCAGCAGATGTTCCGCCGCCGCCACAGCCAGCTGCCGATTAAAATCGGCCAGCAGATTGCGTGGAACAGCTGGTTTAGCGCTACCCTTTCGTCTCGTGAGATGGCCGAGCAGTGCCGTCAGCACGTGATGCGTCTTGGCAAGGGATTGCCTGGCGTTTTTAAAACCCAGTGTGCGATTGCCCGTCCGGAAGACCGGGCCACGCTGAGACGTGAACTGGCGCAGGCCGAGTGTCTGGGTAAAACCAGCGACGGCAAAACCATCTACCTGTGGCAGCGCAACGGTCAGGAAGACGCCCCGCTGCTGCGGGAGCTGGGCCGCCTGCGCGAGATTGCCTTTCGCGCGGTGGAGGAAGGGAGCGGTAAACGCCGGGACACCGACAGCTACGATGATGATTATCTGCACCTGATCCTGTGGGATGAGGACGATCTGGAGATCGTCGGGGCGTATCGCTTTATGCCGACGGCCATGCAGATCGAAAAGCGCGGCGTTGAGGGGTTGTACAGCTATAGCCTGTTCCACTACGACGACAAAATGCAGG
Source organism: Enterobacter sp. MG-EB028 (assembly GCF_056673305.1). Lineage (NCBI taxonomy): Bacteria > Pseudomonadati > Pseudomonadota > Gammaproteobacteria > Enterobacterales > Enterobacteriaceae > Enterobacter > Enterobacter sp. MG-EB028. The sequence goes on along the minus strand of NZ_CP195079.1, from coordinate 1,039,583 downwards.
ACGTGCTGGAACACGGCATTGAGCTGGGGCGCAGCTTTATTCAGCCGCGCTACTGGGGGCGTCGCGGTCTGGACTATCTGTGGTCCGGCATCGGGGCTTACCTGGCGCGTTACCCTCACTACCGCTACCTGTTTGGGCCCGTCTCCATCTCCGGCGGCTTACCGCCTGCGGCGCGGGATCTGCTGGTCGCCTTTTACCGCCTGTGGTTCCCGGCGACGCATCCGCTCGCCGCCTCGCGCCAGCCTTACCCGGCGTCGCTGCCGGACGTACTGGCACAGTTTGGCGGCGTGGATTACGTGGATGACCTGACAAAGCTGAAATCCCTGCTCGGTAATCTGGGCTGTGGTATACCGCCGCTCTACAAGCAGTATTCCGAACTCTGTGAACCCGGCGGCGTGCAGTTTATTGATTTTGGCAGCGACCCGGCGTTTAACAACTGCGTAGACGGTCTGGTGCTGGTGGATTTATGTTACCTGAAGGCGAACCGCTATCAGCGGTATATTGAGGCGCATTTAACACCCTCACCCCAGCCCTCTCCCTGAAAGGGAGAGGGTGAAAACCGCACCCTACAGTCCCCTCGCCCCTTTGGGGAGAGGGTTAGGGTGAGGGATCAAGGCGCACGATAGAACGGCTTATCCCCTAAAATCGTCGCCCGCTGCATAATCCTTCGCTGCGGCAGATAGTCCGCATTGGCATAGTGCTGCGTCACGCGGTTATCCCAGATCGCCAGGTCGTTCTCCTGCCAGCGCCAGCGCACCTGAAACTCCGGTTTAGTGATATGTGCGAACAGGAAACCTAACAGCGCTTCGCTCTCTTTTTCCGTCACGTCCACAATGCGCGTCGTAAATCCTTCGTTCACGAACAGCGCCTGCTTGCCCGTGACCGGATGGGTGCGCACCACCGGGTGCAGCAGCGGCGGATGCTTCGCCACCGCCTCCAGCCAGCGCTGGTGCTCCTCTTCGGTTTTACGGTACTTGTATTCCGGGAACGATTTTTTGAAGTCGTGCTCCGCCCGCAGCCCGCTCAGGAGCACCCGGAGCGGTGCGGAAAGCGCCTCATACGCCGCAATCCCGCTGGCCCACAGCGTATCCCCGCCCGTCTCCGGCAGCAGCTTCGCCGCCAGAATCGCCCCGGCGGGAGGCGTCTCGATAAAGGTCACATCGGTGTGCCAGTTGTCGTTATCCGGTGGGTTATCGTTGTGGGTGTCCAGAACGATAATCTCCTCCACCCCTTCCGCATGCGGATAAACCGGGTGGATATGCAGATCGCCAAAGCGCAGGGCCAGCGCGCGCTGCTGCTGCGGGGTGATCGCCTGTTCGCGCAGGAACACCACCTGATGGCGCAGCACCGCGTGGTACAGCTGCTCGAACTGGTTATCGCTCAGCGGACGGGTCACATCCAGGCCCGACACCTGCGCGCCAATGTACGGCCCCAGCGGGGTAATGGTCAGACGTTCACTCATTGTATTTCTCCATGCCAGGGCGTCAGGCGGCGCTGTAACGCGCGCAGCCCCAGTTCTAATCCGAAGGCGATCGCAGCAATTACCGCAATCCCTGCCAGCACCACGTCAGTCGCCAGGAACTCCCCCGCCGACTGCACCATAAACCCTAATCCTCGCGTGGCGGCGATCAGCTCTGCCGCCACCAGCGTGGACCAGCCCACGCCAAGCCCGATGCGTATCCCGGTTAAAATCTCCGGCAGCGCGCCCGGTAAAATCACGAACAGCAGCACCTGCGTGCGGCTGGCCCCCAGCGACTGCGCCGCGCGGATCCGCACCTGCTGGGCGCTCTTCACGCCCGCCAGCGCCGACATGGCAACCGGGGCGAAAATCGCCAGATAAATCAGCAGGATTTTTGACGTTTCACCGATGCCGAACCAGATCACCATCAGCGGCAGATAGGCCAGCGGCGGCACCGGACGGTAAAGCTCAATCAGCGGGTCGAGGATGCCGCGCACCGTCGGGCTTAGGCCCATCGCGATCCCGACCGGAATACCGATAATCACCGCCGCCAGCAACGCCACCAGAATGCGCGTCAGGCTTGCCCCAAGATGCTGCCAGAGTGTGGCATCCATAAAGCCCTGCGGCCCGGCGATGGTAATGAGTTTGTCCAGCACCTGTCCCGGCGGCGGAAGAAACAGCGGGCTGACCCACTGCAGGGCCGCAACCGCCCACCACAATGCCCACAGTACAAGCAGCGTACCGACGCTCAAGGTGATTTGGCGCGAGAAAGGCCAGCGCAGCGCCAGACGCGTGCGGCGCGTTTTTTCACTGAAAACGATGCTCATGAAAAGGCCTCCCGCTGCTCAAACACGCGGCTTAAGACATATTCGCGCTGCTCAATAAACCGCGGGTCGGATTTGATGCTGCGCACGGGTTCGCCCGCGACGTAGCGGCGGGCGAAATCCAGCGGCAAGCGCTCCAGCACGCGCCCCGGCCCCGGCGAGAGCAGCACCAGCTCCGTCGCCATAAACACCGCCTCTTCGATATCGTGGGTAATTAACAGCACCTGCTTGCCCGTCTCATGCCACAGGCGCAGCAGCAGGGTTTGCATCTGCTCGCGGGTGAAGGCATCCAGCGCCCCGAACGGCTCGTCCAGCAGCAACAGCTGCGGATTGGCCGCCAGCGCGCGGGCAATGCCGACGCGCTGGCGCTGACCGCCGGAAAGCTGCCAGATAAAGCGTTTTTCCGCCCCTTCCAGCCCGACCTTTTTCAGCATCACCCGCGCCGTTTCCAGCCGCTGTTCGCGGTTAATACCCGCAAGCTGTAGCCCAAACGCTACGTTTTCCTGCACGTTACGCCAGGGAAGCAACCCTTCGTTCTGAAAGACCACCCCGCGCTCGGCGCCCGGGCCTTCCACCTTTTTGCCTTCCAGCTGAATGGTGCCGTGCTGATACGGTACAAACCCGGCGATCAGATTCAGCAGCGTGGTTTTTCCGCAGCCGGACGGGCCGAGCACTACCAGCAGTTCACCGCTGTCCAGCGTCAGGTTGATGTCCTCCAGCGCGGGTTTCCCACCGTAATCGGCGTACAGGTTCGTAATATTCAGCATGGCGGACTCCTTATTTCACAAAGCGGTCGGTCACGTACTGGCTGTAATCTGCCGCCACCGCGGGCACTTTGCCCTGCTCTTTCAGGAAGGTGGCGGTATCAACAATCGCTTTGCTCACCGGCCCGTTCAGCTGCTGCACCTGCTGCGCGGGGGTCAGATAGGTATTGCCCTTCACCAGCCCCGGCACGTCCGATTCCGGCACGCCGCTCAGGCGGGAGAGTTTTTCCAGGTTGGCGGGCTGCTTCAGCCATTCTTCCGGATTGCTGATGTACGGCTGCTGGGCGTCAATCGCGCTTTTGGCGAAGGCTTTCACCACCTCAGGATGTTTCTCGGCAAAGTCTTTGCGCACTACCCACACGTCGAGCGTCGGCGCCCCCCACTGGCCCACTTTTTCGGAGTCGGTCAGCACGGTGCCGTCTTTTTCCAGTTCGTTCACTGCCGGTGCCCACACGTAGGCCCCGTCAATATCGCCGCGCTGCCAGGCGGCGATAATCGCCGGCGGCTGCAGGTTGATGATTTGTACCTGACCCGGCTTGATGCCCCAGTGTTTCAGCGCCGCCAGCAGGCTGTAGTGAGTGGTGGAGATAAACGGCACAGCGATGCGTTTGCCGATCAGATCTTCCGGTTTGGTGATGTTTTTCTTCACCACCAGCGCTTCAGAGTTACCAAGCTGCGAGGCGAGCAGGAAAACCTCAATCGGCACCTGCTGGCTGGCCGCGACCGCCAGCGGGCTGGAACCGATATTGCCAATCTGCACGTCGCCGGAGGCTAACGCACGCACGACGGACGCGCCGCTGTCGAACTTGCGCCAGTCGACTTTCGCGCCGCTCTCTTTCGCAAAGGTATTGTCTGCCTGCGCAACCTTCGCTGGCTCCGCAGAGGTTTGATACGCGACGGTAACGTCCACCGCCTGCGCCTGAAATGCCCACAGCGCCAGCGCGCCGAGAAGTGTGATTCGCGATGAATTTGCCATAGTGCCTGCTCCCCTTGTTGTTATGAGGGCAGTATTTCCGGCACGGGAATTTTGATAAAGGAATAAAAAAGAATCGTTAATGACGATTCGTTTTTAGAAAAAAAGCGGGAAAGGATAGCGAATTTTGTGCAGTTGGTTTTTTTCCCTCTCCCCGTGGGAGAGGGTCAGGGTGAGGGCATCAGCGCTGTGCGTTCAGTTCCGCAATATCCTTCGGCGTGGTGCGACAGCATCCGCCGATTAACTTCGCTCCCGCCGCCAGCCACTGCGGCAGATACCCCACCAGCGTCTCGCACGCTTCGCCGTGGTGATGCCAGGTTTTGGTTACCGCGTCATAATGCTCGCCCGAGTTCGGGTAAACCACCAGCGGCAGCGCCGTCAGGCTTTGCAGATGTTTTAACGCCGCGGTGGTATTTTCCAGGGCGATGCAGTTAATGCCCAGCGCGACAATCTGCGGGTAGTTTGCCAGCACGTTGACTACGTCACTCAGCGGCGTACCGTCGCTCAGGTGCTCGCTGTCGCGCAGGGTAAATGAGAACCACGCCCGGGCGCGGGGATACTCGGTCAGCAGTGCCGCCAGCGCCTTAATCTCCTCAAAGGACGGTAGGGTTTCGCAGGCCAGCAGGTCAGCGCCCGCATCCAGCAGCGCTTCCACGCGCGGGCGATGGAATTCTGTGAATTCTTCGGCGCTACGCACGTAGTCGCCGCGATACTCTGAGCCATCCGCCAGATACGCGCCGTAAGGCCCAACGGATCCCGCCACCAGCAGCGTGCCCGCATGCGGATTTTCAGCCAGATACGCTTCGCGCGCCTTGCGCGCCAGCTCCACGCTTTTGCCAATCAGCGTGCGGGACTGCGCCTCGTCCAGACCGCGTGCCGCAAAGCCCGCAGGCGTGGCCTGGTAGCTGGCGGTGATCGCCACCTGCGCGCCCGCGCGGTAATAATCACGATGCACTTCGCGAATAAGATCCGGGTTTTCCACCAGCACTTTGGCAGACCAGAGGCTGTCTGCAAGGTTACAGCCGCGCGCTTCCAGCTCCGTTGCCATTGCGCCATCCAGCACCACAAACGGCTGTTTTTCAAGGATGGCGGTAAGCGGATTATTCTGCGACATGTTCAGGCTCCTGCGATGTCATATTTCGGGTCAGATAGTAGGCACCATAACACAGGGCGACGAACGGAAGCCCGCAATAAAGGGCAATCCGCTGGCTGGGGTCAAACCACAGGCCGACGCAGGCCACCACGCAGAGGATAAAACCGAGCACCGGCACCAGCGGATACCACGGCGCGCGGTACTGCAGCGCAGAGAGCGGCTGGCCGGACTGCAGATGACGACGGCGGAAAACGAAGTGCGACGCGCAGATGCTGATCCACACTGCCACCACCGCAAAGCCAGAAATAGCTGAGAGCGCGACAAACACCGTGTCCGGGGCCACCACGCTAGAGAACAGCGCCAGCACGCCGCCGAGCATGGAAACCGAGAGCGCCGTCAGTGGCACGCCGTTTTTGTTCACGCGGGCAAAGCAGCGCGGGAGCGTTTTCTCATTCGAGAGCGACCAGAGCATGCGGCCAGACGCGTACAGCCCGGAGTTCGCCGCCGAGAGGATCGCCGTCAGGATCACGAAGTTAAAGATATCAGCCGCATAAGGAATACCGACCTTCTCAAACACCAGCACGAACGGGCTCTTTTCCACGCCCGCCTGCTGCATCGGGATCAGCGCCGCCAGCACAAACACGGTGCCGATAAAGAAGATGATCAGCCGCGCGATGGTGGTGCGGATCGCAACCGGAATGACCTTGTGCGGATTTTCCGTTTCACCCGCCGCGATGCCGATAAGCTCGGTCCCGGAGAAGGCAAAGTTCACCGCCACCATGGTCATCAGGATCGGCAGGCCGCCGTGCGGGAACCAGCCCTCGGCAGTGAGGTTGCTTAAGCCCGGCGCGGGTGAACCGTCCTGCATCGGGATGAAACCAAAGACCGCCGCCCCGCCGAGGATGATAAAGGCGACGATGGTGATGACCTTCACCAGCGAGAACCAGAATTCCCCTTCGGCAAAGAAGCGCGTGGAGATGACATTAAGGCTAAAAATCACCACGCAGAAGACCACGCACCACGCCCAGACGGGCACCTGCGGGAACCAGTACTGCATGCAGAACCCGGCGGCGGTAAAGCTCGACCCGAGCGCCACCGTCCAGGTCAGCCAGTAGAGCCACGCCACGGTGTAGCCCGTCGCCGGGCCAAGATAGCGGGCGGCATAGACGTGGAACGCGCCGGTTTCCGGCATCGCCACGGAAAGCTCGCCCAGACACTGCATCACCAGCCAGACCACCAGCGCGCCGATCAGGTACGCCAGCAGCGTGCCCGCCGCACCGGTGGTGGAGATGATGTATCCCGTATTGAAAAACAACCCTGTCCCAATCACGCCGCCCAGGGAGAGCATAACCAGGTGGCGTGTTTTCATGGTGCGCTTAAGCTGCCCATTTTCTTGTTGTGTTTGCATATTACCTTCTATACGTATGGACATCTAAACATCCAAAGAAGGTGTTATACCGCGATTATTAACAAAAAGCTAGATGACCAGACGCAAGCGGGCGCGCCGCGCGCTGAGTCTGGGGTGGGTTGTGAGGATCACATAGAGAATCGGACGCCAGGCCATAAGCACCTCCGCAAGCAGATACTTACAGCATGGTGCGGGAGCGTGCGATCTTCGGTCAGTCGAAAGTGCTATCCGTGAAGCGCGAATTCATACCGTTATAGTGCCCTACAGGCCACCACCCGGCGCAAAGGTTGGTAATTCTCACAATCAGTTCTATAGTCGACACAGTTTATTAGTAACCAGGACTGACTGATGCGCTTTAACGGACTGACCAAAGGTTTCTTTATTTTCATTCTCGCCCTTGTGACCTGGGCCTTCTTCGACGTGCTGTCGCCCTACTTCTCCGCGATACTGTGGGCCGCTATTCTGACCGTCATCTTCAACCCGGTAAAAAACAGGCTGCGCGCCGCGCTGGGGGATCGCAACGGGCTGGCCTCGCTGCTGACGATTGGCATTATCTGCCTGATCGTCTTCATCCCGCTGATGGTGATCCTCTCCTCGCTCGCCATTGAGCTGAACGTGGTTTACACGAAGCTCCAGGAGAACAACACGCAATTCCCGGAAGTGGTAGCGAGCATTTTTAACCACCTGCCGGACTGGGCCAGCGGCTTCCTGGCGGACCACAACCTGACTAACGCGGCGCAGATCCAGAAAAAACTCTCCGACGTCGCGCTGCAGGGCGGGCAGTATCTGGCGGGCAGCGCGTTCCTGATCGGCAAAGGCACGTTTGGCTTTGCCATTAGCTTCGGCATCATGCTTTATCTGCTGTTCTTCCTCCTGAAGGATGGACCGTATCTGGTGCGCCAGATCCTCGACTCCCTGCCGCTGTCCGATTTTGTTAAACAGCACCTGTTCGCCAAGTTTGTCGGCGTCTCCCGGGCGACGGTGAAAGGAACGGCGGTAGTGGCCGTCGTTCAGGGCACGCTCGGCGGGATCGCGTTTGCCATCGCGGGCATCGACGGCAGCGTGCTCTGGGGCGCGCTGATGGCGTTCCTCTCGCTGGTCCCCGCCGTCGGCTCGGCGATTGTCTGGGTGCCAGCCGCCATCTACCTGTTCGCCACGCACCAGCTGTGGCAGGGGCTGTTTATTGTCGGCTTCTTCGTGATAATCGTCGGGCTGGTGGACAATATCCTGCGCCCGTTGCTGGTGGGGAAAGACACCAAAATGCCGGACTACCTGATTTTGATCACTACCCTCGGCGGTATGGAGCTGTACGGCATTAACGGCTTTGTGATTGGGCCGCTTATTGCCGCGCTGTTTATCGCCTGCTGGAACCTCTTCTCCGGACGCGATCACGAAGGCAACGCCGAAGAGCTGGACGCGGATTTCATCGAAGAGGGAAAAAACTCTCCTGATTTGTAAGAACAGGCGTTCTGAAAGGCGGCGCTGTGCCGCCTTTTTTTTCGCTCTGAATCAGAGGTTTTCTATAATCTGAAAGAACGTTCTTCCATTTTTGCCGTAGAGGAAACCAACAGGTGCGAATCGCCACGATCACAAACTGGGCTTATGGGGTCACGGTGTGCCTGACCATTGCTTCCGGCATCGTCATGGTGATGGCTTCCCATGCCGACAACATAGAACGTGAGGCCGTAAAACAACGGCAAGTGTTTGATGAGATTACGGAAGAGATCGAAACAGACGCCTGGATGCTCTCTGATCTGGCGCGACTTTACGCCATTAAAAAAGAGCCTGATGTGCTGGAGAAATATCAGGCGAAAGAAGCTGAACTGAAGAATATTGAACATACGCTGCAGCAGCTCAAAAACATGGGAGCATCGGGTGAGGAGCTGGCGCTGCTGTATGACGGACTGAAGATTGTTGACGAACTGCAGGATGAGCAACAGGCAGCCATTGACGGCATCACCCGGGGCGAAGATCGGCAAGCCGTTGCGTTACTCTTCGGTAAAAGTTATGAACTGGAATTAGAGCGGGCGCAGAGTAACATCGACCGCTTTCGCCTGCTGCTGGACAAGCGCATTATCGCCGACGTGCAGGCTGCCACCAGAACGTCAAAAGCGCTTCGTACCGCTTCAGAGGTGATGGTCGGACTGACCGCCGTGCTCTTCCTGTTTGTGATGGGCTTTATCCTCAAGCGTCGCGTGCTGCGTCCGGTGGTACGCCTGAGCGACGTCGTTCATCGTCTGGCATCACAGGATTACGCCGTCCAACCCCCGAACTTCACCCAGGTTGATGAGATAGGCGATATGGCTCAGGCCATCCGCATCTTCCGCGAAAACGGCCTTGCGCGACAGCGGCTGGAAAAAGAGCGCGACGCCGACTGGGCCATCCGCGAGCTGCTGGCGCGCATGACGCAGCGGCTGCAGGGGTGTGAAAACTTTAACGATGTCATTAACGTGGCTGAGATGTTTGCTCCCAACATCGCGCCGGGTATAGCGGGACGGCTCTACGTTTTCGATCGCGATCCGTGGCAAATGCGCTGCGCCGCCCAATGGCTTTCACCGACCGGTGATGAGACCACGTTCCACCCCGATGCGTGCTGGGCCGTGCGTCGCGGTCAGAGCCACCCGCCGGTTAACGGTGAGCCGGATGTCGCCTGCTATCATCTCCCGGCGTCACAGGCGGAAAGCGCGCTGTGCGTGCCGCTTATCGCCCAGGGAGAGGCTATTGGCCTGCTCTCGTTCCAGAACATCACCCCGGAAAATGCCCCTTCCCGCGCGTATCTGGAACTGATGGCCGAGGCGCTCGGGCTGGCGCTGGCAAACCAGCGCCTGCGCGACGCGCTGCTGGAAAAAGCCTTATTTGACCCGCTTACCGGCCTGCGTAATCGTCATCATCTGGAAGATACCCTGCATACTCAAATGACGCAGGCCATGCGCAACGGCGAGCCGTTAAGCTGCATGATGATCGACATCGATCACTTCAAAAGCATCAATGACCGCTTTGGTCACGAGGCCGGCGATGGGGTGATCAAAAACGTGGCGTCGATTGTTCAGCGGGCCGCGCACGACAGCGGGCTGGCTTTCCGCTACGGGGGTGAGGAGTTTCTGGTTCTGCTTCCCAATGCCGGTGAAGCAGAGGCGCACGCCTGCGCGCAGAAGATCTACAACGCCGTGCATGAACTGTCGCTTCGCTACGGGCTGACCGAGATTGGGCCGGTGGACGTGTCGATTGGCATCGCCAGCTATCCAGAGCATGCTCAGAGCGACAACCTGCTGCGCGCCGCGGACGTGGCCCTGTACCGGGCGAAAGAGCTGGGACGCTCGCGAATTGTGAGTTTTGGGATGCTGGAGGCGGGCTAGGCCACCCGCCGGGTGGCAGACGCAAGAATGTCGGGTATCAGAAAATGATAAACTTTTCGTGATATTCTTTTTTGATCGGGTTTACCTCATATACTCTTCTCAGAGCGGACAAACGCACGTTATAAAAATACTGACTTTTCAGTCCGTTATTATTTAGCGCGTAGGTGGCCGCCTCATCATAAAAATATCCTCTGGCATATTAACCACGGCGTTAATGTTACCGCGATTATAAAAAAATAATCGCCTCATCTTTACCCCTGTATTAATGCATGCAGCGCAGAAGATTGTGAGCGTGGCAGGCATTATTCTTCACAATGGAAAAACGTCTATGTCTAAAGTGGATTTACGATCCAAAAAAACCTGGGGAGCGCTGGCCTTAATTGCCGCGATCGCGGGGGCGATGGCTTCCGCATTTGCGTGGACGGCGGGCTGGCTTGGTTCACGCACCATCAGCGAGACATTAGTCCCGGAAACGCCAACGCCGTTTCCTCCTGGATTTCGCCGTGCGCACGGCAAAGGGATGTGCTTTACCGGAAACTTCGTTCCTGAAGGAGCTGCGAGGTCACTGTCTACTGCGCGTCTCTTTTCACAAACGGAAACGCGCGTTGTCGGCCGGTTCTCTATTGGCACTGGCAACCCCTACGCGGCGGATAACTCAACGAAAACCCTGAGCATGGCACTGATGTTCAGCACAGACGACAAACAGCAGTGGCGTATGGCGATGAACAACGAGCCCTACTTTGCCACCCGGGATCCAGAAGGCTTTCTGGCTCTTCGCAAAGCAACCGCGCCAGATGCAGCAACCGGCAAACCGGATCCGCAGCGGCTCGCTGCATTCTTAAAAGCCTATCCGGAAGCAGCGAAATACCTTAAATGGGCGGCACAAAAACCCGCACCCGGCAGTTTTGCTGGCGCAACGTTCTACAGCATTAACGCCTTCTACCTTGTTGACGCCCACGGTAATCGCCAGGCGGTGCGCTGGATGATGCGCCCGCACGATCCTTTTATATCGTTGAGCGAGGCGCAGCGTCAGACAGCCGATCGCAACGCCATGTTCGAGGGCGTCAGCCAGAGACTTGCTCAGAAACCACTCTACTGGGATTTCGTTCTTCAGCTCGCGCAGCCGGGTGACCCGGTGGATGACCCTTCCCAGCCGTGGCCGAACGATCGCAAGCAAATAGTGGCCGGAACGCTGGAGGTAACGCAGGTGGAAGCCCAGGCAGAGGGTCCCTGCCGCGACGTTAACTTCGACCCATCGACGGTTCCAGCGGGTGTGGAAGTGTCTGCCGATCCTGTCCTGAACGCGCGTTCTGCCGCGTATTCACACTCTTTCAGCCGCCGCGAGCGGGAAATTGGCTACGGCAAGGCAACCGAGGCCGTTCAAATGCAGGAGGTTAAATGAACCCGAACCGTGAAGGACAAGAAAAAACGCCCCAGCATTTCAACGCGCTGGCTCGAGGGCTGCACTGGCTCATGGCGGCGATGATTCTGGCAATGCTGTTCATTGGTACGGCAATGATGACGACGCTCCATCATCGGATAGCGCTAATCGACCTGCATCGCCCTCTGGGGATTGCCATACTACTGCTGGCGCTGCTCCGTCTGATGAACCGCCTGCGTAGCCAGCCCCCCCAGCTCCCTGCAGATTTGCCCTTCTGGCAGGTATTTGCGGCAAAGGCGTCGCACTGGCTGCTGTATGCGCTCATGCTGGCAATGCCATTTTTGGGCTGGGCGCAGCTGTCGGCAGCAGGCTTGCCCGTCGTTATGTTTGAGGGTTTTAACCTCCCACCGATTGTGCCAACAAGCCCAACGCTTTTCGCATGGTGCCACGATGCCCATAGCCTTCTGGCGAAACTCCTTTTTGCCGTGGTGCTCTTACATATTTCAGCCGCATTAGTTCATGCCTGGATCTACCGGGACAGCGTTTTTGCCAGCATGGCGAAAAGTGGCAAATCGGCGAGTCAGCCGCCTCAAGAGCGCTAACATCGCCATCGCCCAACCGCGTCCGTTTGTTTAATTCCCCTGTTCGCTACCCGGATGGAAATCGGGTGGCGCATCATTTAGCAACCTGAGCGAGGCATATTGTTTTCGCTCTGGGTACACCTTGAAATACCATGAAAATATTATCGACACTCCCGATATTATTCCGAACATTCCGGGGCTCCCCTGCCAGAATAAACGCGACTGATATATTAAAGAAATGGATAATATCCACAGACGAAGGTCTAAGATTTTTCCTGGAAAAATGGAAGCAGCTCTACGACATTTTTACTCTTTCGCCGTCGGTACAAAGTCAGGTCATAATTTCAGGCGTGACAAATAAAGATTACTGTTCGCGCACCCAACAAACTTCTAAAAAAAGACTGTCGCCTGTCGCCCCGTTGTCAGGTATGCAGTGGCACGATTTAGCAGGATAGCATAGCGCATGAGCGGGTAGCATCCCGGCGCCTGCCCGGGCGGATAACGGCACCGCTTTCAGGCGTTAAGTACGTTTAAAGGGTTTGTATCACAGATGAATCTGCGGAGAGAAAAACGAGAGTCAATAAAAACGATCGTTTTTTAAACGCCAGAGAGTTTATTCAAGTAAAGCCAGCGTATCTAAAAAAAATGACGCGTTTAAGGCCCCTTACTCCCACCATTGCAAAAACACGCTAACCATATGATTAGTAAGAAATTTAAAAGAAAACCACTGCAAAGATAAGGGTGGCTCAACAAAATATATAAACTAGTAGGATTACTAAATTATAATTCATATACTTCTGTTCAAAAGTGGAGGCCATAATGCGATTAACCCTAATGCTGGTATGCTGTCTGGTTCAGAGTTTAGCCTGGGCGGGTGAGTTGCCGAAACCCGCGGGAAAACCCATTTTGACGATTTACGGTAATATAGAAAATACGAACGAAGCTGGAAAAGCAGTGTTTGATCTCGCCAGCCTTGAAAAACTGGGTATGGTGAGCTTCGAGACGACCTCTCCCTGGTATACGGGCCGCACGAAGTTTGAGGGTGTTCCAATGAGCAAGCTCATGGATTATGTTGGGGCAAAAGGGACTAACGTAAATGTGATTGCGCTCAATGATTACGCTACCGCTATACCTCTTAGTGATTTTAAAAAATATAATGCCATTCTTGCCTTAAAGATTAATGGCGAATATATGCGCATCCGCGATAAAGGACCCTCATTCATTGTATACCCTTATGACAGTCTTCCTGAGTTGAATAATCAGATTTATTACTCGCGTTCAGCATGGCAGGTTAGCAAAATGAAGATTGAGTAGCAGTTCAGGAGAACATAATGAACAGGATACTGGTTGGTATCATTTTTTCTCTTTTTATCACGACGGGATATATTGCCTTTCTTGTTTACGATCGTCAGCAAGAGCTGCAAAAATTAACTCATTACACCGAGTCCTGGTCCGTGGCTCAACTGGTATCCGAGTATTACCGATTTGAATCATGGCTTGGTCTATACGCAACCGATACCGATGACGTTACGATAGACCAGGCCCGCATGCGTCTCGAAATTATGCTCAGCCAGGGCGAATTGCTGAAAGGAGGAGATTTAGGCCGCTATATTGGGAGCGATAAAACGCATCAAGAGCTTGCTGCACGCCTGGAAGAAATACTGGCGTATCTGGACAGTAATCTGGAAAAAATGAGCCATGCAGAGTTAAAAAAATACCTGGCAAATATGCACCTGCTCGACGCGCCGCTAAGTCAACTGTCTTCAAGTGCGTTAACAAAAGATATTAACACGATTAATGAATCCAACCATAAAATACAGATTCTTTATTATATTTACTCAGCACTTTCGTTACTGCTGGTGATATTAAGCTTTATTCTGGGATTCTTAATGATCTACCAGAATAAAAATATCCTTAAAGCCCATATGCAGGTGAAAACCCTCGCTGACGAACTTCAGCTGTCAAAAGAAACGCTGCAAATCCAGAATTCGAAGCTGGAATACGATGTGTATCATGACTCCCTCACCGGCATGAAAAACCGTCTTTTCTTCTGGGACGACCTCAATAAAATTAACCTTCAGGCAGATAAAAACCATACCCCTGTTACGGTGATGTTATTTGATTTAGACCGATTTAAAGAGGTCAACGATACCTATGGCCATGATGCGGGCGATTTACTGCTGAATCAGGTATCCCGACGGCTTACCTCAATGAGCAACGCGACAGATACGTTTTACCGCCTGGGCGGTGACGAATTTGCACTTCTCTCGAGCGGCCTGACCGAAAGCGCTGCGGTTTCGCGCGCTAAAGAGATCAGCGATCGTATCAGTCAGCCCTACACGATTAATAACCAGCTGATAAAAATTGCCACCTGTGTGGGTATCGTTTTATCTGATAATGAACGGCGCTCGGATTATCTCTATAAATTCGCCGATCTTGCCCTCTACGAAGCCAAAAAAGAGGGCTCACAGCAGATAAAAGTCTTCCGCCAGTGGATGCTGCAGAAGCTGCAGGAAAGCAGAACCCTTGAGCATGATATGGCTCTCGCGATCGATAACCATGAATTCGTTGTTTATTACCAGCCTATTGTCGATTCATTCAGCAATGAAATTTACGGCTATGAAGCGCTTATTCGCTGGATACACCCGGTGAAGGGGATATTGTCACCTGATTACTTTATTTCTGTTGCTGAAAAAACCGGCATGATCAATGAGATCGGCAAAAATGTGCTTGAACTTGCCTGCCGGGAAGCGGTGTCCTGGGCGGTGCCGGCCAGAATCTCGGTGAACGTCTCACCCGTTCAGTTAGGCACAAAATCGTTTACGACGATGGTTCAGTCCATCCTGAAAGAGACAGGCCTGCCGGCCAGCCGACTTGAGTTAGAGGTAACAGAGTCTTCGCTCTTCAGTGACAGCAACATGCCGATCACTATTCTCAAAAAACTCCGAGCACTGGGTGTCAAAATTTCCATCGATGATTTCGGAACGGGATATTCATCGCTCTCGCGACTGAGTGAACTGAATTTTGATAAAATTAAGATAGATAAATCCTTTGTGAATCCGATATCCACGCAGGATGATGCGCTTAATATCGTTAAACTGATTACCGGCATGGCAAAGAGCCTGAATATGCGGGTTATTGCAGAAGGTGTGGAAACCGAAGCGCAGCTTGAACGCCTTCAGGCGCTGGGCTGCGATCTCGTGCAGGGCTATCTTTTCGGCAAGCCGCAGGCTGAAATCGACAGAAAAATAAAAAACGGTACCGTGTGATCCTACCGGGATCACACTTTTCAGCTCTGGGTATTCACATACAATAACCCGGTGTTACCATTCACCCCGTAAATACCTTTCTACTCAACCCGAGGCTTTGATGCTGGAGAATGTCATCATCCGATAATCAGTTTCCCCGACCTTTTCAGGCCGGACTGATTATCACTGCGCCGAAATCGAATGCGGACACCGCTGTGTGTTTGCACGTTTTGCACATGATGATGAAACAGGTTTTCCAGTATGAATTTATCCCGTCAGGAACAGCGTACCTTACACGTTCTCGCCAAAGGTGGCCGTATTGTGCACGTCCGCGATACGTCCGGCCGCGTCACCGCCGTTGAATGCTACAGCCGCGAAGGTCTGCTGCTCAGCGACTGCACGCTCGCCGTCTTCAAAAAACTCAAAACCAAAAAGCTGATCAAATCCGTGAACGGTCAGCCCTACCGCATCAATACCACCGGGCTGAATAACGTCCGTGCCCAGCCTGATAATCGTTAAGGAGAGGATGATGGATATCCCACGTATTTTTACCATTAGCGAAAGCGAACATCGCATTCATAACCCCTTCACGCCAGAAAAGTACGCCACGCTGGGGCGCGTGTTACGCATGAAGCCAGGCGCACGCATTCTCGATCTCGGCAGCGGCTCAGGAGAGATGCTGTGCACCTGGGCACGTGATTACGGGATTACTGGTATCGGCATCGACATGAGCCCGCTCTTTACCGCGCAGGCAACGCGGCGCGCAGAGGCGCTCGGCGTCAGCGAACGCGTCCATTTTGTTCATAACGACGCGGCAGGCTACGTGGCTGATGAACAATGCGACGTGGCGGCCTGCGTTGGCGCCACGTGGATTGCGGGCGGCGTTGCCGGGACGATGGACCTGCTGGCACAAAGCCTTAAGCCTGGGGGAACCATGCTCATCGGCGAACCTTACTGGCGACAGGTTCCCGCAACGGAGGAGACGGCTCGGGCTTGCGGCGTCTCGTCCACCGCAGACTTTCTCACCCTGCCCGATCTCGTCGCGTCTTTCGATCAGCAGGGTTATGACCTGGTCGAAATGGTGCTGGCAGACCAGGAGGGCTGGGACAGATACGAAGCCGCGAAATGGATGACAATGCGCCGCTGGCTGGATCACAACCCCGACGATGATTTTGCACAGGAGGTGCGCGCGGAGCTGACGGTAGCGCCCAAGCGCCACGTGGCTTACACAAGGGAATATGTTGGCTGGGGCGTGTTTGCGTTAATTGCACGATAGGAGGGAACGAGTGGTATAGCCTTTTGGGGCTATACCGCCTTAGGCAGGAAGCGCTCAGCGTTGTGAACGCTGCGCTACGCCTGACATGAAAAACTTCTATCATTGCTTTTTCGGTTACCGTAATCACAGGCGCCTTATGGACACCCCTTCTTTTCTCTATTTATTACTTTTCCCGGCCAAAAAAATGATGAAAGTGGGTAAAGCCAACAACATCTATAACCGAATTCAGTCGCTAAAACGGTTCTGGGGCGATGTGGATTATGCCCATTCTTACCGTATTGCCTTGCCGCAGTCCGAGGTTTTTAAGCTGGAGAAAATGCTGCATTTTCTTTTGGCCAAATATCAAACGGGTATTGATGCCGGCGACGGCTATACCGAGCTGTTTTCCATTGAGGCGCTGGAGCCCGCAATTAAGCATATTCATTACGTTATTGAGCATGGCGTCATTAATGCTCAGCTACTGCAGGGGATCGAAAAGCCACAGCTTCGCCCCGGTAAAAGCGCGGCGCACCGTCACGGGAAAATGAAAAAGCGGTCAGATGCAATGATTAGCAACGTTGTCAGGGTGACGGAACAGTTCAGCAGGATAAATCGCTTACTGCTTATCTTGCTGTTTAAGCAGCAGCGCCTTCGTTATCAATATGACATTGAAGGTAATACCATACTGTTTCGGATAGCGGATAACCGTACTAACCAACGCGACATTCACAAAATAATGCATATGTTCAGCTTTTTTATTGAAGACTTCAGATAAATGGGCGGGACCAACTACTGCTCGGGGGTCTTTGGTGAAGGCACGATCACGCAATACAACGTGGAGTTGATTTCAGCCGACCCTGACGCACATCCTCTGGTGGCCTATCTCGCCTCGCAAACGGAGCGCTTGTTTAATAAATTGCCATCGAGATCGTCGTTATTAATGGAAGATCTGCCGATACTGGAATCGAGCCGCATCCTGCGTGAGATATTACAGAGTGAAGACGAGGCTTAAGTTGCTAATGCCGCAACACTTATTGCTATTCAAAGGCAAACCGACGCACGGTCATCAAGAAACCCAAAAAACGTCCAACGTTTTTCCAACGCCGGGTAAGAATTTAAGTTGCAATGACATCACATCATGCCTTCATCAATCCAGTCAGTTTTCGAGCAATACATAATGCCATTGCACCGGCCATTTCTACCGCTCCGAGTAAAATGCCAGGCTCACCCGGTAACAGGGTATTCAGCGTTTCCGCTTCTGTCACACTCTTATCTGAAAGCACTACCGCTAGCTGTGTATATAAAGCTTTATAAATTAGAGGAATTATAGACTTATGAGGAAGAAATGGTGCCGATAATAGGAGTCGAACCTACGACCTTCGCATTACGAATGCGTAAATTGATCTTGTAAAATCAATACCTATCGAATTTAAATGGATTTTTTGCCACAATATTGCCACAGTTCGTTAGGAATCAGACAGAAATGGCGACTATACGCAAACGTGGTAACTACCAATGGGAAGCTCAAATCCGTAAACGAGGTTTTCCCTCTCAAACCAAAACCTTTAACACCAAAGTAGAAGCAGAAGCTTGGGCCAAAATGATCGAGTCAGAAATGGCGAGAGGAGTTTGGCTTAGCCGCAGCGAAGCGGAATCTACGACATTGTATGAAGCCCTAACGCGATATGAAAAAGAGATTGTTCCCGACAAAAAAGGGGCAGTGCAAGACCGATCATTGGTGCGGATACTAAAAGGCACTCAGCTGGCGAAAAACTATATGGCCAGCATCAGGAGTGCCGATGTCGCCAAGCTAAGAGATGAATGGTTGAAAATTTATGCTCCTGCAACCGTTTTAAGGCGTTTGGCCTTACTTTCTCATGTATTCAATGTTTCGCGGAAAGAATGGGGCATGGAGAGCCTGCTGAACCCCGTAGAGGCCATTCGCAAACCCCAACCCAAGAACTCCAGGACCAGACGCCTGGAAGCGCTGCCTGTAGTTTCTGAGAAAACCGGTGTTACGTCAGGAAAGGAAATAGCCAACGAGATCGAACATATCATCGCCGCAACACATTCATTAGTATTGCCAGCAATCATTCTTCTGGCGTTAGAGACAGCCATGCGCCGTAGCGAAATCGCAGAGCTTCGATGGCGCTTTATCGATCTTGATCGGCGAGTTGCACATCTGCCGGATACTAAGAATGGTAATGCCCGCGATGTCCCTTTATCAACGAAAGCCATTACGATACTGTCCAGTCTCAAGGAACATTCTAAGCCAGCTGCTGATAAGGTTTTTGATATGCGTGCAGACGCGATTACCCGAGCTTTTGACCGAGCTGTAAAACGAGCCAGAGAACGATACGAGAAAACAAACTCATTATGTGAGGAATCTTTCCTTAAAGATTTAAGATTTCATGACCTTCGACATGAAGCAACTTCTCGACTTGCTGAAATTTTCCCTATGCATGAACTAACCAAAATTACAGGACATAAAGATCCAAGAATGCTAATGCGGTATTATCATCCAAAAGCTGAAGATTTGGCGTTAAAGTTGAAATAAGGACGTTGTATGGATTATAAAAATAAGTTAGTTGATGCATCACCAAAATTAAACAACCCTCAACTATTGGCTATAATATACTTAATACCTTTTGGATACTTGATTGTAGAAAACCCATTATGGCTAGAAAATATATACGTTGCCGCTCCAATTTTCCTATCATCCATAGCTTTATTAACCAGTGTATACATAGGATATCGTGATTTATTAAATAAAGTATTTAATAATGCAGTAGTTAAATGGGGCGTAACTGGCTTTACATATTCCGTATGCTTATGGATCGCAAAGTTTAAGCTTGACATAGCTTATGGTATAGTCCCAGAAAATCTTAATTACTCGACATTAGCTTATGCTTTCATGCTCTCATTTCCAATAGGAGCAATGATTTGTGCAATTACAGTCTATATATACATATTTTTGCGAGATGTATCCCCAGCAAAAGTAGTAATATCCTCTATGATATCAGTATATATTGGAAACTTGGCTCAACATCATATGCAAATGAACAATCTTCCTGAAAAAATATTATTAATAGGACTCATAATTATGGTCCCCTATAACATGGTCAATCTAGCCAGTTCGTTAGTTATTAAAAGGAAATTTAATTTTAATCGTTTAGTATCAGGCTTATCCCTTTTTGCTGTGTCAGTTGCTCTTTTTATTATTAGCATGACAGCAATGAAATATATTGAAAGATTTCAAGAAAAGTTTATTTTTCTTGATGCAAGAACATCTACGACATGTGATAGCTCAGAAAGCAAATCGCTTTATATTGAAAAAAATGAAAATCAGTGTTATAGAATATCAGGAAATAAATTCTCGGAGTTAAGACTAACGCTTGTAGATAAAAACATCTCGAATATAAATAATAAGGGCACTTCAACTTATGAACAAAAATAACCCTGCAAATTCATTTTCTATAAAAGCAAGGAAAGAAGCTTTTCGGAGGGCTGAAGCCAGTCTTTTTTTATCAAGTAAAGATCCTAAAGGCTCCTCATTTTTTAATGAAATAAAAAATAAGGTGATCAATGGAGAGCTAACCTATGAAGAGGCAAAGAGAGAAGTATTAAATTATCACATTGAACAATCTAAAAATCAAAATAAAAAAGGCTAACATTTAGTTAGCCTCTTCTCACTAGTGAGCTATTTTATAGTCCCTTAATGCATTTTTAAGCAACTCAGTTTGCACATCAGCATCATCATAATTATAAATTCCGGTAGCAGAATAATACTCTTCGATGCAAAGAATATTTATCAATGGTTCACAAATCTCTTTAATAAACTCCTTGTTGTTATCGGCAAAAATAATTTTTATTCCTTCCAAAACAAAGCTATTATAATCAGCCATTATCCACCTCCTTACAGGCGTTTAGTGGAAGCGTCAGTTAACGTTACCGCGCTAACTGACGCGCCTAAATCAAGATTTTTTACTGCCTGTTAAACTATCACCCTCAAACTCATCCTGTTCGTGGTTAGTCTGACGATCGGCTGTGTGTTTACGTATTTGATTCGCTATTTCCCCACCAACGGTCTGTTGTCTTCGGATAGAATTAGTACTTCCCTTCATCATCTGATACTCCGAAGCTCCGTTAGACAGCCCGCTCGCCATGTGAGAAGCCATGCGGCCAACTCGTGAGAATGATGAAGCAAACCCCTGGCTTCCTCCGCTGACGCTACCTGTATTACTCCCTGCAGAAGAACCACCGGAACCGCCTGATGGTTGTCCTCCAGAAGTATCTACGGAACCGGTATCTTCCCCTCCGCCAAATCCTCCACCTGAACCACCTTTATCACCAGAACCAGATTCTTCGGCCATCGCCGCTTGTGCAGATTCAAATGCTGCTTTTAGAGCGGAAGCACCACCACTGACTTGAGCTGTAGCACTCATTGCCATTGCCCCAGCGCCACTGATTGCAGTAGTAGCAGCGCCAGTAATCATACCTGCTCCAAAACCACCGATCCCTTGTAAGGACGCTCCTCCAACAACGCCTGATAACAACAACGGTAATTTATTCGTCAATACTAAAAGAATAATTGACGCCAGAAGTAAAACAATAAGACTATTAAGATCAGGAATATCATTTTTAATAATAGAAAAATACTGATCTATAAATGATTGCCCAATCCCAATGATTAATGTCATCGTAAATAACTGAATACCAATCGATAATACTGTGCGTAAGTAATTTATTGCTATATCAGAAGTCCATTTCGAGCCACCAAACCCAAGCAAAATAACTCCTGCATAACACAACACCCATGCAGAAACTAACATTATTAGCATATTTATCGCGATAAGCGCCATTACTACTAATACTATTATCGCGACGGTTATCATAATGGTCGAAATCATTGGAGACCAAATTGATGCTGCTGAACTGACCTTTGTTAATATCACAAAAGCCATATCCACTATGCTGGAGGGTGAAATACCAGTACTTGTTCCTAAAGCATTTGCTGCAAGTTGTCTCATTGAGTTAATTATAGATTGTGATATGGCTGGGCCGTTGATTAAAAGATAATAAAAAAAACCAATCACGGCAAAAAAACGAACTATTTCTGCAAGTGCACTGATTAAACCTTCCCCTTGCATCGCCAACATACCAAATGTCCAAACCATACTTATTAATACCAGCCCCCAGAAGAGCCAATTTGCATAATCACCAATTACTAATGACCATGTGCTGGCTACTTGCTGAAACTTATCTAATAACGTATCCAGTAATCCGCTACTATCTAATTGACCAGCATAAGCATTTACAGAAAACAAAAAAACCATTCCTAAAAAAGTGAGCTTGCTTACTATTCTCATAATTACCATTCTCGCTTAGGGCTAGGATTGTTATTGCCACGCAGGGCACATTTATCGTAGTTATGTTCGTTCAATTTATTCTCTGGCGTCGATAAACAATCTTCATCTTTTTTATCGCAAGAGCATAGAATTAATGAAATTATTAGAATAAAAATGACCAAAAGTTTATCTTTCATTCAGCTCTCCCTCACCAAATTCGCTTCGGGCTTGGTGTGTTCTCGCCAGCTAACGCTTTTTCATCAGCGACTATTTGTTGGGCTTCTTTATCAGCCTCAGCCTGTGCCAGTGTTGCTGCAGCGTTTTGCTGAGCTACCAAAAGCGAGCGGATTTGCAGCAACTGGTTCGTTTGAGCACTAGCAAGCTGGTTAGCGGCCTGAATAGCTTCCATTTGCCCTTGTGCGCCGGTTGCCTGCGTTTGCAAATCTGCAAGGTTGTCAGCATCGCTTTGCAGTGTTTCCTGCTGTTCGTCAAGAGCCTTAAATACAGCGTCATTGGCCTTTTTACGTGCCTCAGAGCTGTTCTGTTCAGCTTTGCGCAGTGCGCTAATTTCATCCGCAGTACATTCAACATTACTGTTAAAGCACGGTGATGAGCGGTAGTAATTCACGTCCTGATAACGTCTCAGATATGAATCAAGACTCCCGGCCTGGTTTTTGTAGTAATTAAGGGTGTCCTGCGCCTGCAACAATTTGTTGATGGTCGAATTGGCCTGATCCCAGATATAGGCTGCAGGTGCGACTGTATTTTTGAGCATGTTTTCATACTGCTGCAGCTGCGTCTGGTACTGCTGGATCTGTTTTGCCACAGCCTGAACGTTGTTGACTGCGCTGATTGTGGTCTGCACCACATTAGTACCATCGATTACAGGGATACCGGCTGTCGCCGGTAATGCCATGATGGACGCCAGGAAGGAAGCTGCTAATGATTTTTTAGCTGCTAAAATCCCTCTCAGTGATGAAAACACTCGGAGCATTAACTTCATTTGCCCACCTCAAATTTAACTGATTATTAATATTGAAAACTCGTACTTTTAACAAATACAGATATTTAGGAAACCATAAATTTATTTATCCAAGATTCTATCCATAATATTTCTTAGTTCTTGTCTGGTTGATTCTATTTTAGCAAGCAACGTTTTTATCAATGAGGGTGAAAAATCAACTGTGCGTGGATCGTTAGCTAACCACAGTTTAAGTAACCCACCAAGTCGACCAAGATCAGCATTTACTCGGCTAAGCTCTACAACCTGTTCAATATCTACCATAGACTCAACCTGATAACCCATTGCTACTTTACGAATGAAACTCGCTACACTTAAGCCAGATGCTTCTGCATTTTCCTGGATTTGCGCTTTTTCATCTGGCAAACAATAAACTTTAATTGGTGTACTATTTTTTCTAGTCTGAGAAACGGTCATATCATTCTCCATACAGGCGGTAGCCGATCAGCCTCGCAGAGCAGGACTCCGTTGAGCAGCTCAGCTGCGAATAAGGGAAGGTAAAGTAGAAGCACCGTTTACGGTGGGCCTACTTTACATGTCCTGCCCTACATTTGCCGTTGTGAATCTGTGTACGTATTGTGTATTACTGTGTACTCAGTGTGTTTTCCTAAAGCATTTGTGCAGGATTAGTCGTGTAAAAGTGTGCAGCATATGTGTTTATTGAAAGGAAACTTATTTGAATACCCCAAGGAATATTTTTATTCTTGCGGCTTGAGCTTTGGTGGTCTGCCACGTTTCCTTTGAGACTTATTTATCTCTTTCGATATATCATCATTCTCTTTCTTTGACTCAACGGATTTATCTATCCAGTCCTTGACATCTTCTCTACGCCAGAGAAGGCGTTTATTACCTGGAAGACGGCACCTTGGTGGCAGACATTTTGGATTTCGCGTTGCATCACTGCGTATACTTTTTACGGTTTTCTTTAACGCAAAAGCCAACTCTTCAACGGTTATAAGTTCTGGCATAACTGATTTCATCGAAGAACCTATCTCTCAGTAAAAATTAGAGGATTTTAGCGGCTAAAATTTTAGCTGCTAAAATTTGCAAACCAACGTTATGAATTGAGAATAATTAAAACTTACTGGCAAAAATAATTATGTCAACAGAGTTTTTTATTCAGTGGGTTCTTATTCTGCAGGAAATTTGTTTTTTTAGGCGTTTTTTGAACGACGCTAAGGTTTTAATAATTCTTTTAATCTTTTTGGTTATATATAGGGTTAAAGATCTGGTTAGAAGGGTGTGGAAAAGAGATACATTTAATTGTTTATTATGATAATTTTTGATTAGTAGCGTACCTCATATGTCATGAAACTCTACTTCAAATGTCAATAAACCCTACTTCATATGTCAATAATATAGAAAATAAAGAAACAGGTTATACACAACATTATTAACAGAATCTGTGGATAAATACACAGCTTATACAAGATAAATATAAATTGTTTAGCTAAACTAAATGGCTACAAATAAAATGAAACAAAATGTAAACAACAAGGGGTTGTACATGATTTAGAAATTTGGTTAGCTAACCTTTATAACAAACACTGTTGGTAAATTTTTCATTTCTGACAACGGATATATCGAATTTTAGTAAGAACAATACTTCAACTAACCTTACTCGCTGATTTGTTTAGCTAAACAAATTACTACAAGGAATTCTATGACGTTTGAAAAAAAGGGGGAGATATGAGGACGATAAATGCTGCACCTTCAACTGTCGGAGAGATTTTATACGATGAATTCTTGAAACCGTTGGATATGCCTCCCGCAAGACTTGCTGAACTGATGGATACAACATATGAAAAAATGTGGGAAATAATTAAAAATGAGCGAGATATAACTCATGAAGAAGCTACTCAACTCTCGATAATTTTCAACACAGATGCATCTTTTTGGATGAAACTGCAAGAGCTATATAAGACATGGTTTAATAAACAAAAGTAAGGGTATTCAATTAGATTTCTTAATCGTAATGCATAATTTGCTTTGAAAAATACTCATGTATTACTAGTGACTTATTAAAATAAGATAACAATAGGAGGACTGAGGGTTAAAAAATCGTATCCTGGATGATGGAACACAGCCCTGACCGGACAAATCATTTTAGCAGTGGTACAGGCGACACTGAAAACCGACATAAAGAAGCCCGACTGGTAAGATCGGGCTTTTTTGTTTTGGCACTCTGGACCGAATGGGACATCCTACATTAGACGTTAAAATCTTACATATAATTAGTTGAAAATACTAGTGGATACGTAGTTGCACTTAACTTGACTCCCCATTTGCAGATTACTCGACCATCGCCAATAAAATTCGACCGCTCAGATGCGGAAGTGTTGAGCTATTTGTCATAAACCTGAATGACTGCTATGTGCCGGGAGCTGACGTTGATGTCATAACTTTGCGTTGTTTAACGTGGAGCCAACCAATAACATAATTAAAAGTGACCAAGTCTTTTATAACATGGCCACCTATAATTTAGGCGTTAGAGGCGGCTTTGAGAGCTAACTCAGCGTTACGGCTAGCCATAAAAGACTTATAACTATTATGCATTGTGTCAGATTTTATAGCATCAACTTTAGTAGCGAATAAGTTATAATATAGCTTAAATAAAGCTTTATCATCTGCGTAAATTTTTTTCCATATAACTTTAATTCCCTGCTGCTCAAATTCTTTTCGCTGCTCTTTATTCTTGGGAACCGGAAAGGTCCTAATCATTATTTCTTTATAAGTAGAGTTGTTAATCTGCTTAACTATAGATCTTAAATTCTTGGCTATTAAATTTAAATTTTCCACTGAAAGTTTCATTGGCTTTTCAAATAGAGAATTATGTTTTTCAATCCCCAATTTCATTGCATTTTTTGCACCTAATTTACCAAATCTATGGACGCAGCAATGTCTTAACTGACAAATGTTATTGAATTCAAGTTCAGTTTGATTATTCAATCCTATTCTAATGCCTAGCAACTCTTTAAAAGTTTCTTTAATGTTATCACTATGTGTAAATGAAAACTCGTCCATAAGCGCTTCAGGGAGCAATTCCTTAGAGTGATGTAAAGCAGCGCCAAAAGTTATTTCTTTTACAGATGCAATCTTTTGAGAAAGTGCATCGATTTGAATAAGCCCTCTAACAAGCGCTCGAATATAGCTTTCAACAGCAGACATATACCCAAGAAAAACTATATTAGCCATTTCTGAAGATATTTCTTCTTCTGAGACCCATAGCATGTTTATCTTATTGACATTAGTCAAGAATGCATCAATTGGTGAAATGTTTGTTTCTTTATGATTTCGATCAAATAACTCTTCAGTATTAACTGACTGAGTTATAGCTTGAACTGTCACGATTTCTGAAAAAATAGGGATAGCATTATTCATTGTAAAAACTCGTCAACATAGCCTAAAACTAAATTTATGATTTTTTCCGCTCGAACTACACCTATACGTTGAGCTTTTCTTAGTTCCTTGCTTGGATCCTGAGATGACAAAAAATCGCCGATGTTTTTAAATTTTGAGATTTCATTTTTAATTTTACTTATCTGCCAATTTGTTAACCCAGGTACATCGTGTAAAGGAAGAGACATACATTGCTCGAATGTAGAAGCCGAAATAAGTTCAGCGCCACAATTATGACAAAACTTTTGCGTTGTATTTATTCTATCTTTTCCGCAGGCAGAGCACTTCGGTAAGTTAAAAGTAAGAGAGTTTAGAGTGTCTTTTTTGATAAGGGTTGAAACAGAACGTCTTAATGGGTGTTTTGATGAGGGGAGGTTGATTTTTTCAATTATTTTCTTAACAGAAAATCCTCTGTCATTTTCAGAGAAGATTTTTTTATTTAGTAAAGCAGAAAAGTGTGGGATATACCGAATATAATCTCTCATATTACCATGAGAAACATTTTCAGGAACTTCGTATAGCAGCCCCGCTTCAATAAGTAAATTAAACATCCTCTCGACAAATGGATATTTATCAATATTTGAGATGCCAATCTTTATCTGCTTCTGCTGTTTACCAAGAGCCTCACTGTTGGCGGATTTCAAGTCCTGACAAATCCTATCAAATACAACCTCTCCAACTTCTATGATATTTTTTAGCTTCGGGGATTTAAATGATATTGATTTAAATTCAGTTATTCTATTTTCAATGTTTTGCTGAATTAGCCTATTTAAGCCCTGTTGTACAGTCTTAAAGTCTCCATTTTGGTACTCTTGCAACATATTCAAATAGGCTCGAGGAATTCCAAAAGAGGCCATTTTAATATATTCATTAACGTCTTTAGGTATATCTTGAAAATTTGAAATCCTTTTACTTGCAATCTTCTCCATCGATTCGATGTATGAATCATCTTCGACGGATAACCAGACAGGTAAAAGCTCACCTTCTTGAGTTGGATGGAATCGGGCACCATATTCTGTAGTCCCCGGATAAACAGAGGCCTTTGGTGTAATATTTATGCTTTTTAAATTTTTGAATACATCAAAAAACTCCTTCATATAATCAGGAGTAAGTGTTAATGCAGCATCATCAAATAAAAGTACTATTCTTTTTCTACCACTTAACACCCTAAGGTTTTCGAGAGTTATCTTTACATTGGATACTGATAACTTTCGAGCAACAATTTGCTCATCTTCATTTAATGCAGCTCCTTTCTCTAATTGAGTAATCAAAGAATTTAATGCACCTACACTGAAGCCTTCGAAATGATCTAATATTAGTTTTTCTTCAATTGCTAAATCTATCAGTGCATTTTTTGCTGAAACTAAAATTTGTGCTAACATCCAAGAATGAAATAGTTCTATGGCATCAATTTTAGATGTCAACAGAGGTTCTAAGCGATAATATTTATTAAAGGAAACATAAACAGCAAAAGGTTTGGCTGAGTCTTCTTTACACAATAGAGAAGTGTAGCGCATCATATGTGTTTTGCCGCAACCACGTGGGCCAACAATTAAAACTGTTTTTTTTCCAATAAGATTATTAATTATTTTATTGAAATAGTCTGACTCAGAAGTTTCGTTTTTAAGTTCATCATATGGTATGAAGTCAGCTCTTTGCTCAATGGCTTTTTCTAATAAGTCTTGTGTATTGTTGTTCATTTCTTTTCCAATTCAGCATGTTGCACTGGTAGATTGAGAAGCATTTCCCTAGCTAAATACATAGCCCCTGTTCCTTTTGATCTAGCTTGTAGCGATAATCGTCCCTTTTCACTACATAGAAAATCAAATACTATTTCTCTCCATTCAAGGGGGACAGATAGTTTATAAATGCAATCGGAAATTGGCATTTTACCCGCAGTAACTAATGATATTTTACTAGCGAGATTTCTTCCAACCCTACACAGGAGAATATCACCTTCCTCTGCTATGATTTGATTTTCACCAATTGACTTCATGTCAATTTCAGTACTGCCAAAAGAAATAAATCTCTCATGACTTTTAAAGTCAACGGTATGAAAAATTGGAAATTTTGATTCCCTGCACTCTTTAGAGTTGTATCGACCTCGGTATAGCTTACACCCTATCTCACCCAAGGTTTTATAAATAATGCTCAAGGGTTTTTTATGCTTATGAAAGTCATAATCCAATGATTCCACAGCGTCATCTCTATTTATTATGATTTTTTCTTTAAGACAACCCAATGATGAAAGTGTCTCAATTGAAATATCATCTTTAACACGCCCCTTGGTAATTATTAAAATATGAGCTTGTACATGCGTACCGATAAAAGCATTTTTTGGTAGCTTAATGACTTTATCGATTGAATTTTTAGACAAAAGGTATTCTCTAAAACTTTTACTTTTTTCCCCACTAATGAATCCATCAGGAATAATTATGCCAAGCTTTCCGCCTTTTTTTAAAAAAAGCAAATTCTGAATTATAAAAAAAACTTCTGCAGAAACATTCATTACACCTTTTATATCAGGTGAATAGCCTGATGAGACTAGAAATTCTAAATGTTTTTTATTCCATTTGGGTTTCACAAAGGGGGGGTTGCAGAGTGCTAGGTCGAAAGCCTCATGATTGATCCCCATGCTACTGACCAAGGTAGGTTCGAGAGCATCGAGTAAAAAATGCTTGTGGTTTGTTAGTGGCTGAGTGGTTTCTTTCTCATTGATAGCTGTATGAACATGTATATCAACCGTGAAAAAATTTGCTTTATCCCACCGTCTTGCTGCAGCCTTGGACAGCGATCCATCACCACTTCCCAAATCCAAAACTGAATTAGGTTCTTCGATTGACAAAGAAGAAATTAACAAATCACTTATTAGATCACGGGTAAAGTACTTTCCAAGTGATTTCTTCAGATTAATGTCCAATAAATTCATAGTGTTATGATAAAGATACAGAATAAAGTGTAATCATTGATACATTTTACAATATACGGCGTTTAATGCCACATAAACTACTTATTAATACCTTGTAAAGTAGCAGGCTTATAACTTGTATTCAACACAGATAGGTCGACCGTTTTTCTCATAGTCTAGGTCATAAGCACCTTATATACGTAACCATAGTGCGTGTGTTCTGCCGATTACAGCTGAAAATTTGATAGCCATTTCAGGGATGATAGCAATCAATCGAGAAACAATACCTAAAGGTGTCGCGACATCCTCTCGACCTCACAGTTGAGGCGGTGAACTAAACTAATAACATCCGTAACCAGCAGCCATCAAAGTAGCAATATTGCTTAAAAGACAAAACAGGTATGACTACAAGGTAACACATGCTGTTAGCATACTCTTGCATTGAGCCACACACAATCTCACTGTACCTGCCACAATTTTGCCACACTCACAACGCGCAAAAATGCACATTCGTGTTAAGTAAAGCAAAACAATGCAACAGTAATTATATGATTTTATTGGAAAAGATGGTGCCGATAATAGGAGTCGAACCTACGACCTTCGCATTACGAATGCGCTGCTCTACCAACTGAGCTATATCGGCCCTGAGAGGCCGGTTACGAGTGTAACCACGGGGCAAAAGGTTAGATCTATCCGGGTGATGCGTCAATGCCCTTTTGAATCAAACGGCTATTTTTGCATCACCCGTGATTATTTACGCACGAATCGTATCGTCACCGAAGCCGATCCACTTGTAAGTGGTGAGTGCTTCGAGGCCCATCGGACCGCGCGCGTGCAGTTTCTGCGTGCTGACCGCCACTTCTGCGCCCAACCCAAACTGTCCACCGTCGGTGAAGCGGGTAGAGGCATTCACATACACAGCGGATGAGTCCACTTCGTTCACGAAGCGATCGGCATTGCGCAGCGTCCGCGTCAGAATGGCGTCCGAGTGCTGGGTGCCGTGTTCACGGATGTGCGCAATGGCGTCGTCGAGATCGCTCACGATTTTCACGTTCAGATCCAGTGACAGGAACTCGTCATCGTACTGCTCCGCTTTTACGGGAACCACGTTAGCCGGGCCATTCTGAAGCAGTGCGAGCGCGTTGGCGTCAGCATGCAACGTCACGCCGCTCTCCGCCATCTGCTTGCTCAGGGCCGGCAGGAAGGTGTTTGCGATATCCTGGTGCACCAGCAGCGTTTCCACCGTATTACAGGTGCTTGGACGCTGGGTTTTCGCGTTCACGATAATCTTCAGCGCCGGTTCAATTTCAGCGCTGTCGTCGACCACGATATGGCATACGCCGATGCCGCCGGTGATCACCGGAATGGTCGACTGCTCGCGGCAAAGCTTGTGCAGGCCCGCGCCACCGCGTGGGATCAGCATGTCGATGTATTTGTCCATGCGCAGCATTTCGTTGACCAGCGCGCGGTCAGGACTTTCTATCGCCTGCACGGCACCCGCCGGCAAGCCGCACTCTTCCAGCGCCTGCTGGATGACCTTTACCGTCGCGGCATTAGTGCGCCAGGTCTCTTTCCCGCCGCGCAGAATGGCGGCGTTACCGGTTTTCAGGCACAGGGAAGCGACGTCAACCGTCACGTTTGGACGGGCTTCATAAATCACGCCGATGACGCCGAGCGGCACGCGACGGCGCTCCAGGCGTAAACCGCTGTCGAGCAGCCCACCGTCAATCACCTGCCCTACCGGGTCGGCCAGATTGCAGACCTGACGCACATCGTCGGCGATGCCCTTCAGGCGGGCCGGGGTCAACGCCAGGCGGTCGAGCATCGCTTCGCTCAGGCCGTTGCGACGCGCTTCCAGCAGATCCTGCTCGTTGGCGAGCAAAATTTCCTGGGACTGTGATTCCAGATAATCAGCGATTTTTTCCAGCACGCGGTTTTTCTCGCGGCTGGAAAGGAGCGCCAGTTTGTAAGAGGCGGCCTTCGCGGCGGCGCCCATTTGTTCCAGCATGTTCTGGCTCCTTAACGAATAATCATGTCATCGCGATGTACGGCAACCGGACCATATTCATAGCCCAGAATGGCGTCGATCTGCTGCGAGTGGTGGCCCGCAATGCGGCGCAGGGCATCGCTGTTATAGCGGCTTACGCCGTGGGCGATGTCGCGACCTTCAAGGTTACGGATGCGGATCACTTCACCACGGGAGAAGTTGCCTGTCACGCTTTTAATTCCTTTAGGAAGCAATGAACTCCCTCGTTCCAGAATCGCAGCGGTTGCCCCTTCATCGACGACGAGTTCGCCAGCGGGAGGCGCGCCAAATATCCAGCGCTTGCGGTTTTCCAGCGGGGATTCCTGGGCATGGAAGCGGGTGCCGACGGAAATGCCTTCCATCACATCGCCAATCACGCCAGGGCGGCTGCCCGCAGCAATAATAGTGTCGATACCGGCACGACAGGCCACGTCAGCGGCCTGCAGCTTAGTGCCCATGCCACCCGTACCCAGGCCTGAAACGCTGTCACCGGCGATGGCGCGCAGGGCATCGTCGATGCCGTGAACGTCGGCGATCAGTTCGGCATCCGGGTTGGAACGCGGGTCGGCGGTAAATAGCCCCTGCTGATCGGTCAGCAGCAGCAATTTATCGGCACCGGCCAGAATGGCGGCCAGCGCAGAGAGGTTATCGTTATCGCCCACTTTAATTTCAGCGGTGGCAACGGCATCATTTTCGTTAATAACGGGAACAATGTTGTTGTCCAGCAGCGCGCGCAGCGTATCGCGCGCGTTAAGGAAACGCTCCCGGTCTTCCATATCCGCACGCGTCAGCAGCATCTGCCCGACGTGAATACCGTAGATAGAGAACAGCTGTTCCCAGAGTTGAATGAGTCGGCTTTGTCCCACGGCGGCCAGCAACTGCTTAGAGGCGATCGTCGCGGGGAGTTCGGGGTAACCCAGGTGTTCACGCCCGGCGGCAATCGCCCCGGAGGTCACAATCACAATACGGTGCCCTGCGGCATGCAGCTGAGCGCACTGACGTACAAGCTCAACAATGTGGGCGCGATTTAGGCGGCGCGATCCGCCTGTTAACACACTGGTACCGAGTTTTACCACCAGCGTCTGGCTGTCACTCATGATTCTCTGCCGTTCAACGATAAGGGAAAGTAATGTCGAACGAACGTTTTAACAGGAGTCAGCCCGGTTGCCAACTGCCTTAGTGCATCACCAGGCACTTTGTTGCGCGGGATCAGGAAGCGTAGCGGCAGAATTTGACAAATTTATTACCGTAATAATAAATCACAGTTTTTTAAAATTATTCTTAGTTTGTCATAAAAGTTTCATTCCAGAACGATAAAACCCTTCCTGTTTTTTCACGGGACTTAAGCATGAGCTTATCGTCCAGCGAATTTTTTAAGCGCGTTTATAAGACAGGATCGAAAATGAAAAAGAGCACTCTGGCATTAGTGGTTATGGGCGTGGTGGCTTCCGCATCTGTTCACGCAGCAGAAGTTTATAATAAAAACGGTAATAAACTGGACGTGTACGGCAAAGTGAAAGCTATGCACTATATCAGTGATGATGACACCAAAGATGGTGACCAGACGTACGTTCGTTTCGGTTTTAAAGGCGAAACCCAGATTAACGATCAACTGACGGGCTATGGCCGCTGGGAAGCAGAATTTGCCGGTAATAAAGCGGAAAGCGACTCCTCGCAGAAAACACGCCTGGCGTTTGCTGGTCTGAAAGTGAAAGACTTTGGCTCACTGGACTACGGTCGTAACCTGGGTGCCCTGTACGACGTCGAAGCGTGGACCGATATGTTCCCGGAGTTCGGCGGCGACTCTTCCGCGCAGACCGACAACTTTATGACCAAGCGTGCGTCCGGTCTTGCCACCTACCGTAACACGGATTTCTTCGGTGCGATTGACGGCCTGGACATGACGCTGCAGTACCAGGGTAAAAACGAAAACCGTGACGCCAAGAAACAGAACGGTGACGGTTTCGGTACGTCTCTGACCTATGACTTCGGCGGCAGCGATTTCGCGGTCAGCGGCGCGTACACCAACTCTGACCGCACCAACGCGCAGAACCTGCTGGCGCGTGGCCAGGGGCAGAAAGCAGAGGCCTGGGCTACCGGTCTGAAATACGACGCGAACGATATTTATCTGGCAGCGATGTATTCTGAAACCCGCAATATGACGCCAATTTCAGGCGGCTTTGCAAATAAAGCACAACACTTTGAAGTTGTTGCGCAATATCAGTTCGATTTTGGTCTGCGCCCGTCGCTGGGTTATGTCCAGTCTAAAGGCAAAGATATCGAAGGTATTGGTGATGAAGATCTGGTGAAATACATTGATGTTGGCGCGACCTATTACTTCAACAAGAATATGTCCGCGTTTGTTGATTATAAAATCAACCAGATTGACGACGATAATAAACTGGGCGTAAGCAGCGATGATATCGTTGCGCTGGGCGTGACGTACCAGTTCTAAGATTATCCAAATAAGAAAATCCCGGCATATAAGCCGGGATTTTTTTGCCCAAGATAAATGCGGTCTGATGCCCTCACCCACAGGGAGAGGGAGAAAACCATTACGCGGTCAGCTTCACCGCTTCGCTGGAAAAGTCATCCGCTGGCTCGAACTTAAGGTCCAGGGTGGCCAGCAGTGCGCTCGCTTTGTCGTGGAACTCTTTCAGGGTATATTCCAGGCGATCGATTACTTCCTGATCTTTAATGGTGGTCGCCTGCCAGTTGCCGTCTTTATTAAACAGGCCAAACTGGTAGCTATACGTAAAACGCTTCTCCTCTGCTTCCATTTCCATCCACCAGCCCCAGAATTCACGTTTTTCGGGTGCAGGCTTCACGTTGACGCAAACAGCCAGGCAGTCGAAAAAAAAGCGATTCTCTTCACACTGCTCTTCTCGAATATACGGGCCGAGAGCCATAAATTTCTTAATCAGCCTACTTTTCGGGTGTCCACTCGGTAACGTCATTGCGATCTCCTTTTGTGAAGCCACTGTTTTACCAAACCAGCGAAATTTAGCAATCTATTAACACACTCTCTGGGCGATCCAGCGCGTGATCTCTTTCAAGGCTTTGTCAAAATTCTGATACACCGGGCTGAACGGCACCTCAAGCAATTTGCCATCCGCAGATGACGAAGTGATTAAGCGTGACTCTTCTTCAGGGCTGAACGGATCGTTTTTCCAGAAACCGGAAAGCATCGGCGTCGGGCAGCGGCGGCCCAGTAACCCCTGCGTTTTTAACGAGTAACGATTGAGTTCGACACGCAGCGCTTCGTCTGATGCATCATGCATGCCAAGGCGACTGGCCAGCACGTCAAGGTACATCTCCGGCACGCTCCCCTGACGGGCAGGATCGCTGAGCAGGGCGTGAACCACCGGGCCCAGGCAGGCGACGGCCTTCAGCCGCGAAGATTCAAGATAAGCCAGACGCACCGCGACGTTTGCCCCAAAACGGAAGCCGAATGCCGCAACGCGGGTGTGGTCAACCCACGGAACATTTTCCAGCGCTTTAAGCGCATGCTGGTGTAGCAGGCTGGAATCCTGCGTTAACTTCCACTTCGACGAGAAGCCAATGGATGGCATATCGAGCGTCAGCATCGCGATCCCTTTTGGTGCGAAGTAGCGCTCATACAGGCTGTAATAGTCAATTTGCAGGGAATCCAGACCGCCGCACATCAGCACGGTCGGGAACGGGCCATCGCCTTCAGGCATGTGCAGGAACCCGGTGACGGGCGCACCGCCCGGAACGGCGAACTCAAGCTCGCGCATCTGACCCGGCAGGCGTTGAGCCGCCTCCTCATAGGCACGGTTCGCCAGCGCCTGAGCCTGCTCGGCCAGCTCATCCCCTTTCAAATGCGGATAGGCGGCGATGGCGTAGAGATTGGCTGCATGCAGCCAGTGCTTGCCGCTGCGCGTGGCATCTTCTTCCTGACTGGCTTTTTGCTGCCAGAGCATCGCCTGTTTAGACCATTCGTAGATCCAGTTTCCGCCCCGGTAGCCCACCACCGTATCGTAAAGCTCGCTGTCGGTACGCTCCGACTCGCTCATCACGATACGCGCCTGCACGTCGAGGATTTCACGGGGGTCTATACCGCGCCAGATCCACATCAGGCGGTTAATCATGCGGTACCAGTGGGGCACGTTTTTACCGTCTAACGCAGACTGGACGGCAGGCATGGTACCCGGATTAAACCGACGGACCAGCGTCGACGTTTCAGGGTGTTTGAAACGGGGTTTGAAAAGAGTCTCGGTGAGATTCGCCTGCGTCATTGCGTTGCCTCCATGGATACGTCATATAGTGCCCATTGTAACGCGTGGCGGGATAAAAAGAACAACGCCCGGCATAGCCGGGCGTGTAAAGTTACGTACTGAAATTAACGGCCTGAAATAGGCGGTACGAAGACCACGCCCATATCCCACGGCTGTTCAATCCAGGTATCCTGCGGGATATCAATTACGTAATCGTCAACCAGCGGACGGCCCGCCGGCTTAGCAAAGATCGTCACGAAGTGCGCTTTTGGATACATTTCGCGGATAGCCACCGCGGTACCGCCGGTGTCCACCAGATCGTCGATAACGATGAAGCCTTCACCGTCGCCTTCAGCGCGTTTCAGCACTTTCAGCTCACGCTGGTTATCATGGTCATAGCTGGAGATGCAGACGGTATCGACATGACGAATACCCAGCTCACGTGCCAGCAGCGCCCCCGGTACCAGACCGCCACGGCTGACGGCAATAATGCCTTTCCACTGTTCGGAAGGCATCAGACGCGCAGCCAGTTTGCGTGCGTGAATCTGCAACATGTCCCAGGTGACGACGTATTTTTCGCTCATGTGAAGTGTCCCAGCCTGTTTTTATACGGCTTAAAAAGTGTTCGAGGGGGAAATAGGTTGCGCGAGATTATAGAGATCTGACGCACTAAAAACCAGTGTTTAGCGCCCTCTGCCTGAGTTTTTACATGCTTTATGCTACCCGCCAGCAGAGAAAGTGGTATTCTCAGTTGCATCTCGCAAGCCTGTCTTGTGGTAACTATTAACCTGCTAACCCTGTGGCCTGCAACCCTGTTTGCAGCGCCTCGACAAGGAGACTTATCGTGTCTGAACTGTCTCAATTATCTCCGCAGCCGCTGTGGGATATTTTTGCCAAAATTTGCTCCATTCCACACCCTTCCTACCATGAAGAACAGCTTGCCGAACATATTATGGGTTGGGCGAAGGAAAAAGGCCTGCACGCTGAGCGCGACCAGGTTGGCAACATTCTGATCCGCAAACCTGCCACCGCAGGCATGGAAAACCGTAAACCGGTTGTGCTGCAGGCGCACCTGGACATGGTGCCGCAGAAAAACAACGACACCGTTCACGACTTCACTAAAGACCCAATCCAGCCGTACATCGACGGCGACTGGGTGAAAGCGCGTGGCACCACGCTGGGCGCGGATAACGGTATCGGTATGGCCTCTGCGCTGGCGGTGCTGGCCGACGACCGCGTTGAGCATGGTCCGCTGGAAGTGCTGCTGACCATGACAGAAGAAGCGGGCATGGACGGCGCGTTCGGTCTGCAGGCGAACTGGCTGCAGGCCGACATCCTGATCAACACCGACTCCGAAGAAGAAGGTGAGATCTACATGGGCTGCGCGGGAGGGATTGATTTCATCTCTACTCTGCCGCTGTCTCGCGAAGCGATTCCTGCAGGCTTCCAGACCTTCAAGCTGACGCTGAAAGGGCTGAAAGGCGGTCACTCGGGCGGTGATATTCACCTGGGATTGGGTAATGCCAACAAGCTGCTGGCGCGCTTCCTGGCGGGCCACGCGGCCGAGCTGGATCTTCGTCTGGTGGACTTCAACGGCGGTACCCTGCGCAACGCAATCCCACGCGAAGCCTTTGCCACCGTGGCGGTGCCAGCGGCAAAAGCGGACGAGCTGAAAAAACTCTCCAGCGTCTACCTGGATATCCTGAAAAACGAACTGTCGGCGAAAGAGAAGAACCTGACCGTGGTGCTGGAATCCGTTTCTACGGATAAAGCCGCGCTGACCGCGCAGTCTCGTGACACTTTCGTTCAGTTGCTGAATGCGACGCCAAACGGCGTTATTCGCAACTCTGACGTGGCGAAAGGCGTGGTGGAAACCTCCCTTAACGTGGGCGTGGTGACCATGAGCGACGACAGCGCGGAAATCATCTGCCTGATCCGCTCCCTGATCGACAGCGGTAAAGAGTACGTGGTGAGCATGCTGGAATCTCTGGGTACGCTGGCGGGCGCGAAAACGTCTGCAAAAGGCAGCTACCCGGGCTGGCAGCCGGATGCAAGTTCTCCGGTAATGGCGCTGGTGCGTGAAACCTATCAGCGTCTGTTCAACAGCACCCCGAACATCCAGGTGATCCACGCGGGTCTGGAGTGTGGTTTGTTCAAGAAACCGTACCCGGATATGGACATGGTTTCCATCGGGCCGACCATCACCGGTCCGCACTCTCCTGATGAGCAGGTTCATATCGAAAGCGTCGGCCATTACTGGACGCTGCTGACAGAACTGCTGAAGGCGATTCCTGCTAAGTAATCCCCTCACCCCAGCCCTCTCCCTCAAGGGAGAGGGTGAACAACCTCGTGCCACGGGGCTATTACAATCCCAAAACCAACTGACGTTCTAACTGCGGGTCCAGTAATGTGACATGCAGTCCCACCAGCCTCACCCCTCGTCCGCCTCGTCGTTCTTCCCACGCCTTTTTCGCCGTTGCGATAAGATCCTCCTTGTTCAGGCGCGGCCAGACGTGCTCCTGCGTTGTCTGTTGAAAGTCGTTAAATTTCAGTTTGATGCCCTGTCGGGCAATCAGTAAATCAGGCTTTACTTTGCTCAGGCGTCGTTCCAGCTCCGGATAGAGCTGTTCCGTAATAATGGTTTCGCATTCCGACCAGTCATGGATGTCTTCGCTCAGCGTGCGTTCAACCCCGACCGATTTACGTAACCGTTCGCTGCTTACGCTGCGCTCATCGATGCCCTGACTGCGCTCCCACAGTACGCGACCAAACTTCCCAAAGCGCTTGAGCAGCATCGCCAGGTCGCTTCGCTGCACATCTTCGCAGGTGCGTAACCCCATACTTTCCAGCTTAGCGGCGGAGACTTTGCCTACGCCGGGGATTTTGCCAAGCGGCAGCGTTTTTAAAAACGCCGGGACCTCTTCAGGGGTGATGACGTACTGGCCGTTGGGTTTATTTAAATCGGAGGCGATTTTGGCGAGAAATTTTACCGGCGCGACGCCTGCCGATGCGGTGAGATTCAGCTCGTTAAAAATGGTCTGTCGGATCTCCTGCGCCATCAGAGTAGCGGAGCCGTGACAGTGCAGGCTATCGGTGACGTCAAGATAGGCTTCGTCCAGCGATAGCGGTTCAATCAGTGAGGTGTAGCGGGAGAAAATTTCCCGAATATGGTTTGAGGCTTCTTTATAGGCGTCAAAGCGACCGGGCAAAAGGGTGAGGTGCGGACACAGTTTCAGCGCCATCGCCGTCGGCATGGCGCTGCGCACGCCAAATTTGCGCGCAGGATAGTTGGCGGTGCTTATCACACCGCGCTGAACGCGGCTGCCGCCAATGGCGATGGGAATATCCCGCAGCGCCGGGTTGTCACGCATCTCCACTGCGGCAAAAAAGCAGTCCATATCAACATGGATTATTTTGCGCATCGGTCATACCACACATGTATTTATATACAGTATAACAAAAGGCAAAAAATGCGTCAGCAATTTTCCTTACTCACAGTTGTCATAAAAACGTGTTACAAACGCTCAAGACAAATCCTTTATTTACATAGAGTTAGCTAATAAATGGAGAGCAATCATTCATGAAGAAAATATTATCGGTTTCGCTACTGTTTCTGGCGAGTGCCGCATCAGCAAATCCAGAAATCGTCGCCCACCGGGGCGGTACCGCGGATGCACCTGAAAACACCCTGCCAGCCATAAAGCTCGCGCTCGAAAACAAAGCAGATATCGTCTGGATAACCGTGCAGTTAAGCCGGGATAACGTACCGGTTCTCTTTCGGCCTGCCGACCTGAAGGCGTTAACCAATTTGCAGGGAAAGGTGTCACAGTATACCGCTGAAGAACTGGCAAAGGCGGATGCCAGCGTGAAGTGGAAAGATAAAGGCCTGCCGGAAAACCTGCTTAATACCCCGATACCGACGCTGAAGTCGGTACTGACCGCCTGGCCAGATACGCGATTTTTCATTGACATCAAATCGCCGGATGCAGATCCAGCGACCATGGGCAACACGCTGCTTAACGTATTGAAAGAGACCAACAGCCTGAACCGCGTTCGCGTCTATTCAACCGAAGATCGCTATATGGAAGCATTGCCTGCCGAAATCCCCCGCTTTGTCACACGCAGCGAGACTCGCACGCGTCTGGCCACGATTTCGTTGAGCCACGAATGTCTGCCTCCTTCACAAAAAATGGCCGATTACTGGTATGGGCTTGAGTTAAACCGAAAAATAGAGGTAGTCGAGAAATTCACCTTAGGCGAAGGTGTCTCTCCTGCAACATTAACGTGGGACAAAGAGGCCGTTGACTGCTTCCGCTCTCAGGGCAATGCCCATTTGATTTTTATCGGCGTGAACTCTGAAGAGGACTACCAGAAGGCGAAAACACTGGGTGCCGAAGGAGTTCTGGTGGACTCGCCAGCTAAAGCCAAAAGCTGGAAATAAATGATAAAGGCCGCTCAAAGCGGCCTTTTTCTAGATGATCCTCTGCTGGTCCCGAGCCATCCGTTTTTTACGCGCATCGCACGGTTCCGGGCAGTCGCACACCTTTTCCATCCCGATGGAAGAGATGCCTCCACAGCTGCCCTGAATACTTTTACGCTTGATGATCCAGCCCAGCGACATCCCGAAGATCACCAGCACAAACACCGCGAAGGTTGCCAGAAAGGTCAACACGATCAGCCTCCGAAATCATCAAGGAGGATGTTCTCATCTTCCACGCCGAGATCTTTTAGCATCTTGATCACCGCGGCGTTCATCATTGGCGGACCACACATATAGAACTCGCAGTCTTCCGGTGCCGGGTGCTGTTTGAGGTAGTTTTCATACAGCACGTTGTGGATGAAGCCCGTATAGCCCGTCCAGTTATCTTCCGGCTGCGGATCGGAAAGCGCCACGTGGAAGGTAAAGTTAGGGTTCTCACGCGCCAGCTGCTCGAACTCATCGTCGTAGAACATTTCGCGCAGGGAACGCGCACCGTACCAGAAGCTGATTTTACGCTTGCTGCTAAGACGTTTGAGCTGGTCGAAGATGTGCGAGCGCATCGGGGCCATACCAGCACCGCCGCCGATAAAGACCATTTCCGCGTCGGTATCTTTGGCAAAGAACTCACCGAACGGGCCGGAGATCGTCACCTTGTCGCCTGGCTTGAGGGACCAGATATATGACGACATGACGCCCGGCGGCGCATCAGGCACATTCGGTGGCGGCGTGGCGATACGCACGTTGAGCATAATAATGCCCTTCTCTTCCGGGTAGTTAGCCATGGAATAGGCGCGAAGCGCTGGCTCTTTTACCTCGGAAACAAAGCGGAAGAGGTTAAATTTATCCCAGTCGGCCCGGTACTCTTCAGGCACGTCGAAGTCGGCATACGCCACGGTGTGCGCCGGACAATCAATCTGGATATAGCCCCCCGCGCGGAACGGGACGCTCTCCCCTTCAGGGACACGCAGCTTAAGCTCTTTAATGAACGTCGCTTTGTTATCGTTCGAGATAACCTCGCACTCCCATTTTTTCACGCCGAATATCTCTTCCGGCAGCTCAATCTTCATGTTCTGGCGCACCGCAACCTGGCATGCCAGGCGGCAACCTTCTTTCGCTTCACGCTTCGTGATATGCGACAGTTCAGTTGGCAGAATATGACCGCCCCCCTCTTTCACCGTCACACGACACTGTCCGCACGAGCCGCCGCCGCCGCAGGCTGATGAGACAAAAATCCCGTTCCCCGAGAGCGTATTAAGCAGTTTATCCCCTGCCGGGGTGCGGATCTGGTTCTGCGGATCGTCATTGATATCAATGATCACATCCCCGGAATTGACCAGCTTTGCGCGCGCCGCCAGAATCAGCCCTGACAGCACCAGTACTATCAGCGTGAACATTACCACGCCAAGAATAATTTCCATCTGTTAGCCCTTATAGCTGCACACCGGAGAAGGACATAAAGCCCAACGCCATCAGGCCGGTGGTGATAAAGGTGATCCCTAAGCCGCGCAGCCCAGCGGGCACGTTGGCATATTTCATTTTTTCACGGATCCCCGCCATGGTGACAATCGCCAGCATCCAGCCGATACCGGAACCGAAGCCGTACACCACCGATTCACTGAAGTTGTAATCGCGCTGCACCATAAACGAGACGCCGCCAAAGATGGCGCAGTTCACCGCGATCAGCGGCAGGAAGATCCCCAGCGCGTTGTACAACGACGGGAAATACTTATCGAGGATCATCTCCAGGATTTGCACCAGCGCCGCAATCACCCCGATAAAGGTGATGAAGTTCAGGAAGCTAAGATCAACCCCCTCCACCAGCGCGCTGTCCCGCAGCACGAAGTTGAACACCAGGTTGTTAATCGGAACCGAAAGCCCCAGCACAACGGTGACCGCCACGCCCAGGCCAAATGCCGTCGAAACCTTTTTAGAAACGGCAAGGAACGTACACATGCCCAGGAAGAAGGCGAGCGCCATGTTTTCAACAAACACCGCGCGCACAAATAAACTCAGGTAATGAGCCATCGTCGGTTACTCCTTTTCCTGCTGTTCAGGCTTCAACGTACGAATCAGCCAGATCAGCAAACCGATAATGAAAAATGCGCTTGGGGCCAGCAGGAACAGGCCGTTCGGCAGATACCAGCCGCCGTTCTGTACCGTATCCAGTACCTGAACGCCAAACAGCTTGCCGCTGCCAATAAGCTCGCGCAGGAAACCGACCGTCAGCAGGATTACGCCGTAACCCAGGCCGTTGCCAATACCGTCCATAAAGCTCGCCAGCGGCGGCATTTTCATGGCGTAGGCTTCAGCGCGCCCCATCACGATGCAGTTGGTGATAATCAGGCCGACAAACACCGAAAGCTGCTTCGACGTTTCGTAGGCGAAAGCGCGCAGCAGCTGATCAACCACGATCACCAGCGAGGCGATGATCGCCATCTGCACGATGATCCTCACGCTGTTGGGGATGTGGTGGCGAATCATCGAGATAAACATGCTGGAGAACGCCGTTACCAGCGTTACCGCCAGCGTCATCACCACCGCCGTTTCCAGTTTGGTGGTCACCGCCAGGGCAGAACAGACGCCCAGCACCTGCAGAGTTATCGGGTTATTGGCTAAAAGTGGGCCAATCAGCACTTTTTTAACTTCTTTCAGTTCACCCGTATCAGCCATTGTTCAGCGCTCCTTCACGTACATTTTTCAGGAAGGGACCAAAGCCCAGTTCACCCATCCAGAAATCAAAACTGTGCTGTACCCCGTTAGAGGTGAGCGTGGCGCCGGAAAGGCCGTCAACGGCGAATTCATCACCGGGACGCGCGCCTCCTTTCACCACCTTCAGCGCAGGCTGGCCGCTGTCGTCGAGGACTTTTTTACCGACAAACTGCGCACGCCAGTTAGGGTTCTCAACTTCCCCCCCCAACCCCGGCGTTTCGCCCTGATCGTAATAGGTGATGCCTTTGACCGTGCGGCCATCGGTATCCAGTGCCACAAAGGCGTACATCATTGACCACAAGCCGTTGCCGTAGATGGGCAAAACCACTTCCTGCACACGCTTTTGCTCGTC
The DNA here is from genome assembly GCF_056673305.1 of Enterobacter sp. MG-EB028. NCBI lineage: Bacteria > Pseudomonadati > Pseudomonadota > Gammaproteobacteria > Enterobacterales > Enterobacteriaceae > Enterobacter > Enterobacter sp. MG-EB028. Next base: position 996,760 of record NZ_CP195079.1, on the reverse strand, counting down.
ACGCACCAGGTAAATCTCCGCGATGTTGCTGCGGCGCTTAATACCTGCCGGATCCTGCGAGGCGTCAAGCGCGGTGCTCATCTGCGGATCTTTCAGCGCCAGCGCCTGGTTGTATTTCGCCGGGTCTTTATCCATCAGCTCGCCGGTTTTTAAATCCACCAACCTTGCGGTAATACGTTCAGCAAACACGGCCGCGACGTCGTCCTTCGTCATGCCTTTCTGCATCAGCCCGGCTACGGCCAGGATGTTGCGCTGTTTATCCAGCGCGCGCTGTTCCTGCTGCAGCGGTTTCAACCCTACGGCAGAACCGGCAACCACGATGGAACAAACCAGACACAGTACCAAAACCACCAGCAGCGTTTTGCTGATGCTGTCGTTATTTTTAACCTCAGCCACGCGCCTTCCTCCGCTTAATGTTGGCGCGCACGACCAGGTAGTCGAACAGCGGCGCAAACAGGTTGGCAAACAGAATGGCCAACATCATCCCTTCCGGATAGGCCGGGTTGACCACGCGAATCAGTACACACATCACGCCAATGAGCGCCCCGTAACACCATTTACCTCTGTCGGTAAAGGAGGCCGAGACGGGATCGGTGGCCATGAACATCATGCCAAACGCAAAGCCTCCCAGCACGAGGTGCCAGTACCACGGCATGGAGAACATCGGGTTCGTGTTTGAACCAATGAGATTGAACAGCGTGGCGGTAAGCACCATGCCGAGCATGACGCCCGCGACGATGCGCCAGGACGCCACGCGGCCAAAGAGGATGATGGCCCCGCCGATCAAAATCATCAGGGTAGACACTTCACCAATGGAGCCCGGAATGTTGCCAATAAACGCGTCGAACCAGGTCACAGGCTGGCCGGTAGCATTGTTGACCAGCGTTTCACCGCCGCCTGCCGCCCACTGAGAAAGCGGCGTCGCGCCGGAGAAACCGTCCGCCGCCGTCCATACCAGGTCGCCCGAAATCTGCGCCGGGTAAGCAAAGAACAAGAACGCACGCCCCGCCAGCGCCGGGTTGAGGAAGTTCCGTCCGGTCCCGCCGAAGATCTCCTTGGCAATCACCACGCCAAAGCTGATTCCCATTGCCGCCTGCCAGAGCGGCAGCGTAGGCGGAACAATCAGGGCAAACAGAATGGAGGTAACAAAGAAACCTTCGTTGATCTCGTGTTTACGGATGATGGCGAACAGCACTTCCCAGAAGCCGCCCACGATAAAGACGGTCATGTAGATCGGCAGGAAGAAGACCGCGCCCAGCGTCATCATACTCAGCCAGCCCGCGTCTGCAGCAAAGCTTACCCCCAGCGACTGGGCCAGACGATAGTGCCAGTCGGACTGGATCACCTGCGCCAGCTGCTGGGCGTCGTACATATGGTGCAGCGCCGGAATGGTCTGCAGGCCGACGTTGTACATGCCCCAGAACATGGCCGGGAAGACCGCAAACCACACCAGGATCATCATGCGTTTCAGATCGATGGCATCGCGAACGTGCGCTGCCCCTTTCGTTACCAGACCCGGGGTGTAGAAAATGGTCGTCGTTGCTTCATACAGCGGGTAGTACTTTTTGAGCTTCCCTTCGGTAAAGTGCGGCTCAATTTTTTCGAAGAGGTGTTTTAATCCCATGGTTATCCTTCCTGCTCAATGCGGGTTAACACCTCGCGCAATACGGGTCCATATTCGTATTTACCTGGACACACATAGGTACAGAGCGCCAGATCTTCTTCATCCAGTTCAAGACAACCGAGCGCCTGCGCGCCGTCGGTGTCGCCGGCCAGGAGATCGCGCAGCAGCACGGTGGGTAGAATATCCAGCGGCATTACACGTTCGTAGTTGCCAATCGGGACCATCGCGCGCTCGCCGCCGTTCGTGCTGGTAGAGAAGTTAAACAGCTTGTGCCGCAGGAAGTGGCCCAGCGTGGTGCGGGTGACGGAGTATTTTTCTGCACCTGGCAGAACCCAGCCGAACAGCTCTTTCTCGCGCCCTTCCATAACTACGCTCACCTGAAGATGGAAACGTCCCAGGTACGCGTACGCATTTACAGCGCGGCGGCCGCTGAGTACCGAACCGGAAATCAGGCGGTTTTCACCCTCTTTCGTTTCCCCCGCAAGCAGTTCATTAATGTCTGCTCCCAGAAGCGTTTTAACCAGACGCGGGTTGGCGGCCTGAGGCCCGCCGATAGCGACGATCCGTTCAGCGCAGAGTTCACCCGTGGTAAAGAGCTTACCGATGGCAATGACGTCCTGATAATTAAGGTGCCAGACCTGTTTCTTCAGGCTCACCGGCTCAAGGAAGTGGATATGGGTCCCGACCAGCCCCGCCGGATGCGGACCGGAAAATTCATTAAACGTGACCTGCCCCTGAGGATGGCCGCCAAGCTTGCCGCCCCCGGCCTGGCAAACGTGCACTTTTCCGGGCGTCAGGCGAGTCAGAACGGTCAGCCCGGCATCAAAGGCTTTACGCTGCGCCAGAATAATGGGCTGCGGATCCGCGCTGAGCGGGTTGGTGTCGATGGCCGTAACGAAAATAGCGGCCGGGGCGGTATCAGGAACGGGCGATTTGCTGAAAGGACGCGTACGCAGCGCCGTCCACAGGCCGGACGCGAGCAGCTGAGCCTGCACATCTTCGCGGCTAAGCGTCGCGAGGTCTGCCGCATCATAACGAGCAAACTCACGCTGTTCATCGCCTTCGATGCGGATAACCACCGACTGCAACACGCGACGCTCGCCGCGGTTGATCGCCACAACGGTGCCGCTGGCGGGGGCCGTGAACATGACGCCGGGATTTTTTTTGTCCTCAAAGAGCGCCTGCCCTTTGAGCACGCGATCGCCCTCCTGCACCAGCATTGAAGGACGCATTCCCAGATAATCGTCACCTAAAATTGCGACATGACGGACGCTTACGCCAGACGAGACGTGCTGCTCAGGCACGCCTGCAATCGGCAGATTAAGTCCTTTTTTTATTTTAAACATGTGGTTAGCAGGTTTCCATAAACAACAATCCAGTGGGCGCGAAGTGTAACATTTTCCCCTTCTGACGGGCAGGTAATCCGCCGTCGGGCGCGCCAAAATGCGAGCTATTACGCAAAGTTCCTGGAGCCAGCGGGTATTTGATGGTTTATAAAGTAAAACTAATTTGTAAACTCACCGCCCGGCTCTTGCGAAAATCTATAGCGGTGCTAATGTGAGCGCTCCTAACAGAATAATCTGATTTCGGGTCTCTTTTGCCGTCCTGGCAAGTTGGTCATGGTTTTATCAAGGAACTAGTAGTATGCGTAAAATCGCATTGTTCATTGCGATGCTTCTGATTCCGTGCATGTCGTTTGCCGGGCTGCTCAGCAGCAACAGCTCCACGACGCCGATCAGCAAAGAATATAAACAGCAGTTAATGGGATCCCCGGTTTATATTCAAATCTTCAAGGAAGAGCGCACGCTCGATCTGTTTGTAAAAATGGGCGAGACGTATCAGCTGCTTGATAGCTACAAGATTTGTAACTATTCCGGCGGGCTGGGCCCGAAACAGCGTCAGGGCGATTTCAAGAGTCCGGAAGGGTTTTACAACGTTCAGCGCAACCAGTTAAAGCCGGATAGCCGCTTCTATAAAGCGATCAACATCGGTTTCCCGAACGCCTATGACCGTGCTCACGGTTATGAAGGGAAATACCTGATGATCCACGGTGCCTGCGTGTCTGTCGGCTGCTACGCGATGACCGATTCCGGCATTGATGAGATTTTCCAGTTCGTGACCGGCGCACTGGTCTTTGGGCAGCCTAACGTTCAGGTCAGCATCTACCCGTTCCGCATGACGGATGCCAACATGGCGCGCCATAAGTACTCTTACTACGCCGATTTCTGGAAACAGCTGAAGCCAGGTTATGACTACTTTGAGCAGACCCACAAACCACCAGTGGTCTCTATCGTCGATGGCCGTTACGTGGTCAGCAAACCGCTGAGCCACGAAGTTGTCCATCCACAGCTGGCGTCAAATTACACGGTCCCCGAGACAAAATAGCACCCACTCGCCTGGCATAATCTTTTGCCAGGTTTCGTTGCCCGTCAGCGGCTGCGTTGCAATGACTGTGACCACATCGTTGGGTGTGGTCTCTTTCTGAAAATCTATCTCCACATCCTGATCGAGCAGCGTAGCGACGCCAAACGGCGCGCGGCGCGTGATCCAGAAGAGATTCGTCGAGCAGAACGCCATCACGTAGCGCCCGTCAGACAGCAGCATGTTAAACACGCCTTTTTCTCGCAGTTCAGCGGCCAGCGTCGCGATGTATTTGAATACGGCGGCCATGTTGCCGGGCGTACGCGGATAACGTTCCGTCAGCTTATGCAGCAGCCAGCAGAAGGCCTTTTCACTGTCCGTTTCGCCAACCGGTCGGAAGTTCCCCGTCTCCAGCGACTTATAGCCCGTAAGCTGCCCGTTGTGCGCGTAGGTCCAGTTACGGCCCCACAGCTCACGGGTAAAGGGATGGGTATTTTCCAGTGCCACTTCGCCGCGGTTTGCCTGACGAATATGCGCGATCACCGAACAGGATTTAATGGGGTAATCCTGCACCAGTTTGGCAATCGGTGAGTTAAAGCTGGGCTGCGGATCTTTGAACGTGCGACACCCTTTGCCTTCGTAGAAGGTGATGCCCCAGCCGTCTTTGTGCGGCCCGGTTCCTCCACCGCGCTGAACCAGCCCGGTGAAACTAAAGCAGATATCGGTTGGCACATTGGCGCTCATCCCGAGCAGTTCGCACATAGATTACCTCCACTCCACAACTGCGGGGGGCGCTGGTGCCCCCCAGCGAAGCCTTACTTAACCATCTCTTTTTCGATCAACTGGATCAGGATGTGGATCACTTTGATGTGAATTTCCTGAACGCGGTCTGCATAGCCGAAGTGCGGAACGCGAATTTCGATATCCGCCGTACCGTCCATCTTACCGCCATCTTTACCGGTCAGGGTGATGACCTTCATCCCTTTTTCACGCGCGGCGGCGATCGCTTTGATCACGTTCGCGGAGTTACCGGAGGTAGAGATACCCAGCAGCACGTCGCCTTCACGGCCTACTGCCTCAACGTAGCGGGAAAAGATGTGGTCGTAACCGAAGTCGTTGCCTACGCAGGAGATGTGGCTCACGTCGGAAATCGCAATCGCCGGGTAGCCCGGACGGTTTTCGCGATAGCGTCCGGTCAGCTCTTCGGCGAAGTGCATGGCGTCACAGTGGGAACCGCCGTTACCGCAGGAGAGTACTTTGCCACCGGCTTTGAAGCTGTCGGCCAGCAGGACCGCTGCGCGCTGAATAGCGTGAATATTGGCATCATCTTTCAGAAAGTTCGCCAGCGTTTCCGCCGCTTCGTTCAGTTCGTTACGAATAAGATCCTGGTACATGAGGATAATCCTTCAGTATTGATGAAATAACATAGGGGAGTGTACCGGATAGCGGGAAAAGCGAGAAGCTAAAGCCATGCGAATCGTCCGGCGTTTTGATTTTTTGTGCCGGCGAAAACACGAACAATGTGAACCAGGTTGTAATTATTTTGTAAACACATTGCTAAAGGAATTCACATCAACTACAACCATATCATCACAAGTGGTCAGACCTCCTACAAGCAAGGGAGCTTTTCTTTATGATGATTTTGAGCATTCTCGCAACCGTTGTACTGCTCGGTGTGTTGTTCTATCACCGCGTCAGTTTATTCCTGAGCAGCCTGATTCTTCTGGCCTGGACGGCTGCGCTTGGCGTCGCAGGCCTCTGGAATATCTGGATTTTAGTCCCTCTTGCCATCATTCTTCTGCCGTTTAACCTGGCCCCGATGCGCAAGTCGATGATCTCCGCGCCGGTGTTCAAGGGCTTCCGTAAAGTGATGCCGCCGATGTCGCGCACGGAGAAAGAAGCGATTGACGCCGGTACCACCTGGTGGGAAGGCGATCTGTTCCAGGGCAACCCGGACTGGAAAAAGCTGCACAACTATCCACAGCCGCGTCTGACCGCCGAAGAGCAGGCCTTTATCGACGGCCCGGTGGAAGAAGCGTGCCGCATGGCAAACGACTTCGCTATCACCCACGAGATGGCCGACCTGCCGCCGGAGCTGTGGGCGTACCTGAAAGAGCATCGCTTCTTCGCGATGATCATTAAGAAAGAGTACGGCGGTCTGGAATTCTCCGCTTACGCTCAGGCTCGCGTCCTGCAAAAGCTGGCGGGCGTCTCCGGGATCCTGGCGATTACCGTCGGCGTGCCGAACTCCTTAGGGCCGGGCGAGCTGCTGCAGCACTACGGTACGGAAGAGCAGAAAGATCACTACCTGCCGCGCCTGGCGCGCGGTCAGGAAATCCCTTGCTTCGCGCTGACCAGCCCGGAAGCGGGCTCCGATGCAGGCGCAATCCCGGATACCGGCGTAGTGTGCATGGGCGAATGGCAGGGCCAGCAGGTACTGGGCATGCGCCTGACCTGGAACAAACGTTATATCACCCTGGCGCCTATCGCCACGGTGCTCGGCCTGGCGTTTAAGCTCTCCGACCCGGAAAAACTGCTGGGCGGAGAAGAAGATCTGGGCATTACCTGTGCGCTGATCCCAACCTCTACTCCGGGCGTTGAAATTGGTCGTCGTCACTTCCCGCTGAACGTGCCGTTCCAGAACGGTCCGACCCGCGGTCAGGATATCTTCGTGCCGATTGACTACATCATCGGCGGCCCGAAAATGGCCGGTCAGGGCTGGCGCATGCTGGTTGAATGTCTGTCGGTGGGCCGCGGGATCACCCTGCCGTCGAACTCAACCGGCGGTCTGAAGTCGGTGGCAATGGGGATTGGCGCGTACGCCCACATTCGCCGTCAGTTCAAAATCTCCATCGGCAAGATGGAAGGTATCGAAGAGCCGCTGGCGCGTATCGCAGGCAACGCCTACGTGATGGACGCCGCTGCATCCCTGATTACCTACGGCATTATGCTGGGCGAAAAACCGGCCGTGCTGTCCGCGATTGTGAAGTACCACTGTACCCACCGCGCGCAGCAGTCGATTATTGACGCGATGGATATCGCAGGCGGTAAAGGCATTATGCTCGGCGAAGGCAACTTCCTGGCGCGTGGCTATCAGGGCGCACCGATTGCTATCACCGTGGAAGGGGCAAACATCCTGACCCGCAGCATGATGATCTTCGGCCAGGGGGCGATTCGCTGCCATCCATACGTGCTGGAAGAGATGGCCGCCGCGCAGAACAACGACGTGGATGCCTTCGACAAGCTGCTGTTCAAACATATCGGTCACGTGGGCAGCAACAAGGTGCGCAGCTTCTGGCTCGGCCTGACGCGCGGCCTGACCAGCGCAACGCCAACCGGGGATGCGACCAAACGTTACTACCAGCATCTGAACCGACTGAGCGCCAACCTGGCTCTGCTGTCTGACGTCTCTATGGCGGTGCTGGGCGGTAGCCTGAAGCGTCGCGAACGTATCTCTGCCCGTCTGGGTGATGTGCTGAGCCAGATCTTCCTGGCCTCTGCGGTCCTGAAGCGCTACGACGACGAAGGCCGTCAGGAAGCGGATCTGCCGCTGGTGCATTGGGGCGTACAAGATGCAATGTATCAGGCGGAACAGGCGATTGACGACCTGCTGGCCAACTTCCCGAACCGCTTCGTGGCGGGCGCCCTGCGCGCGGTGATCTTCCCGACCGGTCGCCATCATCTGGCGCCGTCGGACAAACTGGACCACAAGGTGGCGAAGATCCTGCAGGTTCCGAGCGCAACCCGCTCCCGTATCGGCCGCGGTCAGTATCTGGCGCCAACGCCGCATAACCCGGTGGGCCTGCTGGAAGAGGCGCTGCTGGACGTGATGGCCGCCGATCCGATTCACCAGAAAATTTGTAAACAGCTGGGTAAAAACCTGCCGTTTACCCGTCTGGACGAACTGGCGAAACAGGCGCTGGCCGGTGGCATTATCAATAACGACGAAGCTGCGCTGCTGGTGAAAGCCGAAGAGAGCCGTCTGCGCAGTATTAACGTGGATGATTTCGAACCGGAAGAGCTGGCGACGCAGCCGGTAAAGCTGCCGGAGAAGCACCGCAAACCTGAAGCGGCATAACCCGCTTCGCTCTGACAAACCCCGCCCGGTGCGGGGTTTTTTATTGCCACATTTTCTCGTAATGACGTGCTACAGTGTCAAAAAGGGGTCGTTTGAGGAGTCTGTATCGTGCCTGGTTTGAAGATTTCGATTTTGCAGCAGCCTTTAGTGTGGATGGATGGCCCTGCCAACCTGCGCCACTTTGATCGTCAACTGGAAGAAATTACCGGGCGAGATGTGATTGTCCTGCCGGAGATGTTTACCACCGGCTTCGCGATGGAAGCGGCTAAACAGTCGATGCCGCAGGAAGAGGTGGTCGCCTGGATGCATGCCAAAGCGCAGCAGACCAACGCGCTGATCGCCGGTAGCGCCGCCCTGCAGACGGAGCGCGGACCGGTGAACCGCTTCCTGCTGGTGGAGCCGGAAGGAAAAGTGCATTTTTACGATAAACGCCACCTGTTCCGCATGGCCGATGAACATCATCACTATGAAGCCGGTAACGAACGCGTGGTGTTCGAGTGGCGCGGCTGGCGCATCCTGCCGCTGGTCTGCTACGACCTGCGCTTCCCGGTGTGGTCGCGCAACCGCAACGATTACGACCTGGCGCTGTACGTCGCCAACTGGCCCGCGCCGCGCTCGCTGCACTGGCAGGCGCTGCTGGTGGCCCGCGCGATTGAGAACCAGGCGTACGTGGTGGGCTGTAACCGCGTGGGAACGGACGGCAACGGGCATCACTACCGCGGCGACAGCCGGGTGGTGAATCCGCAGGGCGAGATTATTGCCACCGCCGAGCCGCATCAGGCGACGCGCATTGATGCCGAGCTGTCGTTAACGGCGCTGAAGGAGTATCGGGAGAAGTTTCCGGCGTGGCAGGATGCGGATCCGTTTAGCATTGGGTGAAATTTTCCCCTCACCCTGACCCTCTCCCCAAAGGGGAGAGGGGATTGTTCGCTGCTCGCATTAGGGGGATAAAACATTAACTCACTAACGCCTGCCCGTCTTTGCGGCTTTCCGTCGCGGCCACGTAGTGCCCTTCCGGCATGCGGTAAATCACCTGCGCTCCGCCGAAGTTGTAATCCTGGAGCGGATCTTCCACTACGATCTGATGCCCGCGCTCGCGCAGCGCCGCAATCGTATTGCGATCGAACGTCGATTCGACGATCACCTCCCTGCCCTGCACCACGCGCCAGCGCGGCGCGTCGATGGCCGCCTGCGGGTTTTGCCCGTGCAGCATAATGCGCAGCGCCATCTGCATGTGCCCCTGCGCCTGCATCGGGCCGCCCATCACGCCGAAGGACATCAGCGGCTTGCCGCTGCCGTCCATCGCAAAGCCCGGAATGATGGTGTGGAACGGACGCTTGCTGCCCGCCAGCGCGTTCGGGTGATTCGGATCCAGCACAAATCCACAGCCCCGGTTTTGCAGGCTGATCCCGGTGTCCGGCACCACGATGCCTGATCCAAAGCCCATAAAGTTGGACTGGATAAACGAAACCATCATCCCGCTGGCGTCGGCGGTGCTGATGTAGACCGTGCCGCTCTGCGTCGGGGAGCCGTAGACAAAATCAGAGGCTTTATCGTGGTCGATAAGCGCCGCGCGCGACTTCAGATAATGGTCACTCAGCAGCTCTTTTGCGGCGAACTCCATGTGTTCTTCATCCGCCACGTAGCGGTCGAGATCCGCCAGCGCCAGCTTCATCGCCTCGATGGACAGGTGAAGGGACTGCACGGAGTCCGGATGATGCTTCTCAATGCCGCACTGCTCCAGAATACCGAGCGCAATCAGCGTGGCGATCCCCTGCCCGTTTGGCGGCAGCTCCTGTACCGAGCCGCCCGCGAAGTCGCGCGATAGCAGGTCAACCCAGTCCACGCGGTGGTTTGCCAGATCTTCAGCCGTCAGGTGCGCGCCGTGCTCCCGGGCGAAGTCGGCAATTCTCTGCGCCAGCTCGCCGCGGTAAAACGCGTCGCCGTTGGTTTTGGCAATCAGCTCCAGCGAATTAGCCTGCGCCGGGTTACGGAAGATCTCTCCCACGCGCGGAGCGCGGCCTTCCGGCGCAAAGCAGGCGCTAAAGCCCGGCTGATCTTTCAGCTTGTTATAGCCACGCTGCCAGAGATGACCAATCAGCGGTGAGACCGGGAAACCGTCGCGCGCGTAGTCAATCGCAGGCTGCGCCAGCGTGGTCAGCGGCAGCGTGCCAAAACGTTCCGCCAGGGCAACCCAGCCGGACACAGCTCCGGGCACCGTCACCGCGTCCCAGCCGATTTCCGGTACCGCCTTTTTGCCGGCAAACAGATCCGCATGCCAGCTGGCCGGCGAGCGCCCGGACGCGTTCAGGCCGTGAAGTTTTTCACCGTCCCAGACGATGGCAAAGGCGTCGCTGCCGATCCCGTTGCCGGTCGGCTCAACCACCGTCAGCGCCATCGCGGCAGCAATGGCCGCATCGACGGCGTTGCCACCCAGCTGCAGCATTTTCATTCCCGCCTGCGCCGCCAGCGGCTGCGACGTGGCAACGGCATTATGGCCCATCATCGGTGGGCGTCGTGAATCGTAACCGGACGTAAAATCAAGCGCTTTGGTCATCATGACTCCTTAGTCATGGCGCGGATCGAGCGCATCGCGCAGCCCGTCGCCAAGTAAATTAAAGCCCTGCACGGCAAGAAAAATCGCCACGCCGGGGAAAACAGACATCCACGGTGCCTGCTCAAGAAACCCTTTCGCGGTGTTGAGCATGGAGCCCCAGGACGGATTGGGCGGCTGCTGCCCTAGCCCCAAAAACGACAGGCTGGCTTCGGCGATAATCGCCGAGGCGATGGCCAGCGTGGCCTGCACCAGGATCGGCGACATCACGTTTGGCAAAACGTATTTAATGATGATCCAGCGATCCGGCAGGCCAATCGCCCGCGCGCCGTCGATGTACTCTTCGTTGCGGATGGCGATCACCTGCCCGCGCGTCAGGCGGGCAAAGATCGGCATTGCCGAAAGACCGATGGCGATCATGGCATTGGTCAGGCTTGGGCCCAAAAATGCCCCCAGCGCGATCGCCATGATCAGGAACGGACAGGCCAGCAGCGCCTCGATAAAGCGCGATATCACGCCGTCCCACATCTTCTGGAAGTAGCCCGCCACCAGCCCCAGCGGCACGCCGATGACCACGGCGATAACCACCGACATACAGCCCGCCATCAGCGAGGTGCGAGCCCCCCAGATAATGCGGGACAAAATGTCGCGTCCCAGCTCGTCGGTGCCGAACCAGTACATCGCCGACGGCGCTTTACGCACCGCCAGGAAGTTGGCTTTGACCGGATCGAACGGGGCAATCCACGGAGCCAGCAGCGCCACCAGCACAAAGAAGCCCACCACAAGCGCGCCAATCACCGCGCTTTTGTTGGCGAGGAATTTCTTCAGCACCCGGTTTTCCGCGCGCGGCAGCGCGGGCGCAACGGTTTGCGTCGTCAGTTCCGCCATCGTTAACCTCGCATTTTCGGGTTGATAAGGACGTAGAGCACGTCGGCCAGCAGGTTGAGCAGCAGAAAGCCGATCGCCACGATCAGCACCACGCCCTGCACCACCGCGTAGTCACGGTTGAACACCGAATCGACGATCATCTTGCCAAAGCCCGGAATGGTGAAGACCTGCTCGGTCAGCACCGCGCCGCCCAGCAGCTCGCCAAACAGCAGCGTGGTGAGGGTGATCACCGGTACCAGCGCGTTGCGAAACGCGTGCTTCAGGATCACCGCTTTCGGCAGCAGCCCCTTGGCCCGGGCGGTGCGGATATAATCTGCCTTCAGCACCGCAATCATCGACGCGCGGGTGTGGCGCATCAGCGTCGCCGCGAGGCCGGTTCCGAGCACGGACGCGGGCAACAGCAGCGTGCGCAGGTTCTGGAGCGGATCTTCACTGAACGGCACGTAGCCGGATGCGGGCAGCCACTGCAGGTTCACCGAAAAGACCAGAATCAGCAGGATCCCCAGCCAGAAGTGGGGGATCGAGATCCCCGAGATCGCCACGAAGTTCGCCCCGTGATCCACCCAGCTGTTTTTATTCACCGCCGCGAGGATCCCCATGCTAATACCAAACACCAGCGCGATAATCATCGCCAGCAGGGACAGCTCCAGCGTAACCGGCAGCTTGCTGGCGATAAGCTCAGTCACCGGTTCGTGCGTGCGTAAGGAGACGCCCAGATCGCCCTGCAGCGCCCGCGTCAGCCAGTGGAAATACTGCACAGGGATCGGCGCATCCAGGTTCAGCTCCGCGCGCAGCTGGGCGATCACCGCCGGATCGCGCTCTTCCCCGGCCATGGCGATCAGCGGATCGCCGGGCAGCAGCTTTTGCAGGCCGAACACCATCATGCTCACCAGCAACAGCGTCGGGACGGCCAGCAGCAGACGTTTGCAAATCAGTTCCAGCATGGGTTCTCCTCAGGACCTTTATTTCGCCAGCGTCAAACCGGCCAGACGCACGATGCCGTCCGGGTACGGCTTAAAGCCCTGCACGCTTTTGTTCAGGCCAAAAATGCGCGGCTCGAAGTAGAGGTAGGCAATCGGCATGTCGGTTTGCAGCTGCTTCACCACCTTGTCGTACAGCGGCTGGCGCGCGGCCTGGTCGGTGCTCTGACGCGCCTGGGTCAGCCACTCGTCGACCTGAGCGTTGCTGTAGCGGCCGTCGTTCAGGGTACCTTTGCTGTGGATAAAGCCGTAGATGCTGCCGTCCGGGTCCGGGCGTCCCGACCAGCCGGAGAAGCTCAGCTGATAGTCACCGCTCTGCTGGCGATCCAGCAGCGTGGCGAATTCGGTCATCTGCAGGTTCAGCGTGAAGCCCGCCTCAGCAACCATCGCCTGCAGCACCTGTCCCACCTGCTGCGAGGTTGGGTTGTTCGGCACCAGCAGGTTGACGGTCAGCGGCGCGGTGACGCCTGCGGCTTTCAGCAGCGCTTTGGCCTTCTCGACGTCACGAGGTGGCACCGGCAGGTTGACGTGATACGGGCTCACCGTAGAAAACGCCTGGTTTGCCGGGGTGTAGAGGCCTTCAAAGACCACCTGATTTAACGCCTCACGGTCGATGGCCTGAGAAAACGCCTCGCGCACGCGGGCATCCCTGAACGGATCGTTCGCCGGCACCTTGCCATTGTTGATGTTGAAGGTGATGCCCTGATAGCCCAGACCGGTTATCTTCGCCAGCGCCAGCTTGCTGTCGGCTTCGACGGTTTTAACGTCGCTGGCGGCGATGCCTTCGGTCAGATCGAGATCGCCCGCGCGCAGGTTCGCGAGGCGCACGGAGGCGTCCGGGATCGGCAGATAGATAATTTTGTCGAAGTGGTAGGCGTCTTTATTCCAGTAATTGTCGAAGCGGGTCAGAACAATGCGGTCCTGCGACACGCGGCTGTCGAACTTATACGGGCCGGAACAGACCGGATGGGCGGCAAAGTCAGGCTTCTTCGCGGCTTCGGGTGCCATCATCGCGCCCGCACGGTCGGTAAGCTGCATCAGCAGCGCGGCGTCAGGGGTTTTCAGGTGCAGCGCAATCTGCATCGGGCCGGTGACCTCTATCGACTCCACGGAAGAGATCTCGCTTTTACGCAGGGAGCCTTTGAGGGTCAGGGCGCGGTCGAGGTTGTATTTCGCGGCGGCGGCATCAAATTTTTCACCGTCGTGGAAGGTCACGCCTTCACGCAGATCCATGGTCAGGGTTTTTCCGTCTTCGCTCCAGGCCCAGGATTTCGCCAGACCCGGCACCACCTTAAGGCGCTCGTCGACGTCCACCAGCCTGTCGCACAGGGAGGCAAACACGAAGCGGCCATAGTAGGTGCGCGCCAGATGTGGGTCGAGCATGTCCGGGTCTGCCCCCAGACCGATCCGCAGCACACTTTCAGAATGGGCGGGCAGCGCCGCGCCAAGCAACATAACACTTCCCAGTACGGTCAAAAGAGAATTACGCATTGTCATTATCATGAGTTCCTTGAAGGAAGGGAGGAGTGAGTAGCCGCGTGTTCAAACAGCGCGCGGCGGCGCAGAAAGGCTGCGGATGGCGGTGCGATCTGGATAACGCTGCGATCGCGATTAATGTCCTGCCAGCGGTGGCAGGCAACCTGACGCCCGCCGTCGAGCACCTGATTAATCGGCTCGACCTGCCGGCATTCATCGGTGACGTACGGGCAGCGGGTGTGGAAGCGACAGCCGGACGGCGGGTTAGCCGGGTTCGGCAGATCCCCCTGCAGCAGCGGCGCGTCGCGTTCCACGCCGGGCTGCATCTGGGGAGCCGAGGCGATCAGCGCCTGCGTGTAAGGGTGCAGCGGTGCGTCAAAGATCTCGTCAACGGTAGCAAGCTCAACGATTTGCCCAAGATACATGACCGCCACGCGGTCGCTCATGTGGCGGATCACCGCCAGACCGTGGGCGACAATCACCATCGTCAGCCCCAGTTGGTGCTTCAGGCTCTCCAGCAGGTTGACCACCTGCGCCTGCACCGACACATCCAGCGCGGAAACCGGCTCGTCGCCCAGCAGCAGCTTTGGCCCCGAGGCCAGCGCGCGCGCAATGCCGATACGCTGGCGCTGCCCGCCGGAAAACTCGTGCGGATAGCGCCCGGCCCAGGCGGCAGGCAGGCCAACGGTCTTGAGGAGCTCCGCGACGCGATACTGACGATCCGCTTTCTTCATGTTCTGGTGCAGCCACAGCGGCTCGCCGACGATCTGCTCCACCGTCATGCGCGGGTTCAGCGAGGCAAAAGGGTCCTGGAAGATAATCTGCAGCTCGCGCCGGAGCTGGTTCAAACGGGCGCCGGAGGCGTCGGTGATATCCTCCCCCTGATAAAACACGCGCCCTTCGCTGGCGGCCAGAAGGCGCAGCAGCAGACGACCGAGGGTGGATTTCCCGGAGCCGGACTCGCCGACAATCGCCAGCGTTTCGCCCGGCATCACGGCAAGCGAAACGCGATCGACCGCCGTGACAGACCGGGCCGGAGAAAAGAGTTTTTTCGGGCCGGGGAAAAGCTTGCTGAGGTCCCGGGCTTCAAGGATGGGCGTGGTCATGCGGTCTCTCCCAGGGCAATGTGGTGTTCGAGCGGCACGCGGAAGCAGGCAACCTGATGGCCCGCGCCGAGCGTGGTGAGCTGCGGTTTTTCATCATGGCAGCGCGACTGCGCAAACGGGCAGCGCGTCGCGAAACGACAGCCTTTCGGCATGGACTCCGGGAGCGGAACCGATCCGGGAATGGTGGAGAGCTGGCCTTTGCGTGCCCCCAGCGAGGGGATCGAGCCCATCAGGCCGATGGTGTACGGGTGCTGCGGGTCGGCAAAGATGGCCTCCACGCTTCCCTGCTCCACCACCTGCCCGGCGTACATCACCGCCACCTGCTGGGCGACTTCCGCCACCACGCCCAAATCGTGGGTGATCATCAGCACCGCCGTGCCAGTTTCTTCTTTAAGGGTGTTCAGCAGGGTCAGGATTTGCGCCTGAATGGTGACGTCCAGCGCGGTGGTCGGTTCATCGGCAATCAGCAGTTTAGGATGGTTGATCAGCGCCATCGCAATCATCACGCGCTGGCGCATGCCGCCGGAAAGCTGGTGCGGATACGCCTTGAGGCGCATCTCCGCCGCCGGGATCTGTACCTTCTCGAGGATCTGCAGCGCGACCTTCATCGCCTCGGCGCGCGAAACGTTCTGGTGCCGCATCACCGCTTCGCTCAGCTGATCCCCCAGGGTAAACGCCGGATTGAGTGAGGTCATCGGCTCCTGGAATATCATCGCCAGCTCGCTGCCGCGCAGGTCGGCATACTCCCGCGGCGAGAGCTTGCGCAGGTCGTGGCGGCGAAACTGCATCTCGCCGCTGACGATCTGCGCACTGGCGGGCAGTAGCCCCATCAGCGCCAGTGAGGTGATACTTTTTCCGCAGCCGGACTCGCCCACCAGCGCCAGCGTTTCGCCCGCTTTGACCGTCAGGGAAATGCCGTCCAGGACGCTGACCGGCGAGCCGGAAAATTTAACGTTGAGATTATTCAGCCGGAGTACAGGCGCGGAGTCCTTAAACGGGATCGTCGTCATAGCGTGAAGTCGTCCTCAAGATGGATCGCCTGAATCAGGGCGGTTTGCAGGCTGAGCAGGTGTTCGCGCATGGCGGCCGCTGCTTCATTAGGCTGGCGATGGATAATCGCGAACATGATCTTGTGATGGTGGTCGTTGTAGCTGTCGACACGTTCGGGCGTGCGGGCCAATTCACGCAGATGCTGCCAGCCGGGTTCGCGCCGCACGGCATCAATGGCATCAAACAGACCGAGCATCAGGCGATTACCCGCCGCCTCGGCAATAGCGCGGTGAAAGGCGCTATCCCACAGTTCGTTGAGATCGCGGTCATCCGGGCTGACCTTGTCGATGCGTTCCAGCATGCGCTGCATGAGCGCGAGGTTTTCCCTGGTGGCACGCAGTGCCGCAAGCCGGGCTAAGCCGGGTTCGATCTGTATACGAGCTTCCATCACTTCCAGCAGATTGGTCTGCTGAACCAATCCCTGAAGGGCCAGCGGTTCAACCGGGGCAGCCGGACCAATAAAGGTGCCTTTCCCCTGTTTACGCCAGATCCGCCCCTCTTCTTCCAGCACGTCCAGCGCGCGACGCACTTCGCGTCGTCCTACGCCGAGTGTTTCCGACAGCTCACGTTCCGTGGGCAGCGGAATGCCTGGTGTTGACTCATGCTGGTTGATTAGCCCGCGCAGCTGCTCAAGCGCGGTGCTGGAATTGGCCAGAAACCGTGACGGTTTTTCCATATTGGTTCGCTCACTATCATCATTATTTTCTTGTTATGAACGATAAGTTATTGATATGAGGTGCTACTTATCGTGCTAATGATTAAGCAATAAACGAACCAATTTTGAATTGGTTCAAAATAGATTTTGAAAAACGACAGGAAATGAAGGGGTTACAGCAACGTATTGTTACAGATGCAGGCGGGTTCCGAAGACGGCAGAGACCAGAAAAGAACACAAAACGCACAAAAACAGTGCAATTATTGCACCAAAATAGCGCTTATGTTAATTTATTGCACTATAAATGATAACAATTAGTTAACAAAAAGTAATTGGTAAGTCGCGCTCACGCCTGAAAAAGGCCCCCTTGCGAGGGCCGGGAAAGATTAAGGTACAGGCTGCCAAAGCGTCGCAACCGCTGAAGGAGTCCAGTCGGACTGAGACGTATGACCCTGCACGCAGCGATACTGTGTGCCGTTATAGGTAACGATTTCTCCGGTCTTATAGCTCGTACCGACTTTCCACTCGCCTTCCGGCTCAGGCGTCACTGAACCCTCTTTCGTCGTGGCTTTAAGCGGCGCACTCGCAAGAGACTGATGACCTTTGGCATTTTCGGCGATTACCTGGTAGCTGTAAGTTGTTCCCGCGCGCAGGCCGCTGTCGGAAATCTGCGTTTCGCTCACGGTAAGCAACTCCGCACCATCGCGCAGTACGCGATATTTCACCGCCTTATCTACCGCATTCCATTTCACCGTCAGGCTGTTTTCCGTCGAAGAAACCAGGGTCAGACCGGTTGGCGCGCCCGGGCGTCCCTCTTCGACCTGGACGGTTTCAACCTCAACCACGTTGCTGCTTTCGGAAATATTGTTCGCTGCATCATGTGCTTTCACGCTGTAGCGGTACACCACACCACCGGTTTCAACCGCACTATCGGTCCACTGGGTGTCCGTTGAAGTTCCGACTTTTTTGTCATTACGGTAGATGTCATATCCCACCACGCCATGGTCATCGGTGGAGGGCTGCCAGGCAAGGGTGATCGTCAAGCCATTGTTCAGCACCTTCAGTCCTGTTGGTGCAGTTGGCGCGACGGTGTCTTGCGGGCGTTCGGGCGACATCAGGTCCGCGCGCTCTTTCATTTCATTGAAGTAGTCAACCTGCTGCGACATGGAAAGCTGCTGATCGTTTGAACCCAATGTCCAGATAAAGAAACCGCCATAGCCGTTCTGCGCCTGCCATCCCGCACGATTTACGTTGTTCTGCCGGCTCTCAACAAAGCGGCCTTCTGGCCCCCACTGGGAATTGATAGTCTGGCCGAGAACGATTTTACTCTTATCACCCACCGCCCGGGCGTAGTTGGCCATCGCCACGTCATACTTAAAGCGCGGGCCGGCGTCATAGGCCATGACGTTGAAGAAATCGAAAACGTTTTTCCCCTGCGTCAGCAGCGGCAGAACTTCGCCGTGGTGTGAAGAGCGAGCCGCCTCAACGAAGGAACAATTCTCGGTTACCGCGCTGTTTGCGCAGTTCTCCGGGTCAGCACCAACGTGATAGGTGGTCAGGCTCAGCAGCTTTTTGCTGCCGGACGCATTGAGCTTGCTACGAACCCGTTCAGCCAGATCCAACAGGTTTGCGTTTTCCTCTGGCGTGACGCGCTCGGGTTTTTCAAAGTCAAAATCGATGCCGTCAAGCTGAACGGTACCCGCCTTCTGGTAGTTCGCCATATTACATTTGCCTTGCCAGTCGGCGCTCAGGCATTCGCCGACCATCTCTTCCGGCTTCAGGTTCTTTTTATACACCGGGAAGTTGGTGTTCAGCAGATTCACCAGGTTCTGCGCCAGCGTTTCTCGCGTTTGCGCGTTATTCAGATAAGACCACATGGAGGAATAAGTCTCACCGCCGAGCGCCAGCATCATTTTTTTCTCCGGATGCGCCAGCTTCAACTGACTCCACACGACATAGGCTGGCGCATTAATGTACCAGGGATCATATTGTGGTACTGCAACAATATTATCTGAACTGGACAGCTTACCGCTTGCATCCCAGCCACCAAATGAAAGCAGGAACGTATCCGCTTTCACCTCTTTCATATCCTCAACGGACTCAACCGGAACCCCCCAGGAGGTCAGATAGGTGACCGCTCGCGGTGCCTGCGCCGCGAAAGCCGACTGCGCCATTAATGCGCTACCAATTAACAGAGATAATGTAAGTTTTTTCATCAAAGTTCCTTATTGCTTTGTGATGATAGTCCTGTGGATTACCTCTCAAATTGTCTTTTTTTTTAGCGCTGAGATCGTTGGGGATTAAAGAGTGGCGAATCAGGAATCCATCCGCGTTAAATAAGAAATTTCTTTTGCCAAAAAAAATCGCGTTATTCATATTTATTTGCTCGATGTATATCGAACACCATCAAAAACCTACGGCTTCACTCAGAAATATCTCTCGTATTTATAATAAATACCTCAACGACAGCCCGGGAAAATTCTCGCATCCTGTAAGACGCTTCTTTATTTAGTTTTCCCATCTTCACTAATTAAAAAAGATGGCATACCTGTGTGCCCTCTCTTTTTTCAGGGAAAATTCAGAAATTAATCACAACTTATATCCAATAAGGACGCTCTCAATGAAATACGCAACAAACGTGATGCGAAAACAGGGTGGTTTCACCCTGCTTGAATTGCTGGTCGTACTGATGATTATTGCGCTGCTGGCAGGGTTCGTCGGACCTAAGGTCTTCTCCAATGTCGACTCGGCTAAAGAGAAAACCGCCGCCCGACAGATGCGCTCACTTGCGGAGGCGCTAGGGCAATATCGCCTCGACACCGGCAGTTATCCAAGTGAAACGCAAGGGCTGAAAGCCCTGACTGAAAAACCGTCCAACGTACAAAACTGGAATGGCCCTTATCTCAGCCAGCATGTGCCGTTAGATCCCTGGGGCAATCCGTACCAGTGGCATAACCCCGCCCGGACAAAAGACGCTATTAATGAAGTCGAAATTACCTCCGGCGGTAAAGACGGTAAGCCTGTCACGTACGGGTTCTGAACATGCTGCGCCTGTCCTTATATTCGCTGTTTATCTTCAGCGTATTTTCCTGCCATGCCGATTGCTGGCAGCTGGCGGGAGAACGTTACGGTATTGAGCCAGAGCTATTACAGGCGATAGCGATAGTGGAATCCAACGGCAACACGCGGGCCATCAACAAAAACCGTGATGGCTCACTGGATGTCGGGCTGATGCAGATCAATAGCATTCACTTCGATGCGCTGCGTAAATTTCGTATTAGTCAAAAAGATCTGCTGACCGACCCTTGCCAAAGTGTCATGACCGGCGCCTGGATCCTGGCTGGTCAAATCCAGCGCTTTGGTTATACCTGGGACGCGGTGGGCGCATATAACGCCGGAACGGCAAATACGCCGCAGCGCCGCGCGCTTCGTCAACAATATATAAAAAAAGTGGCTCCGCATTATGCCCGCCTTAAAAGGCAGAGCCATACACTGTCGCCAAAATGAAACCATATATCGTCACCATCCTTCAGGGGGGGAAGCGCGTCAATCAAACCGTGCTTGCCGCGTCGCCTGATGATGCCAGCGCCCGCATTATTGCCGCCGGCGGCATCGTTTTGCAGGTACAGGAACGCCCTGCCCGCAAGGAGAAACGCTTTCCATTGAATCTGTTCTTGCAGGAGCTTATCGCCCTGCTGGAGGCCGGGCTGGTCGTGGTCGAGGCCGTCGAAGCGCTGCGCGAAAGCAGCCGCGACGGTGGCACCTCGCTGGTTCTGGATACGCTGGTTAAAAAGCTCTATGAAGGAGCACAGCTATCCCAGGCGATGATGGCGCTACCGGCGCTCTTTCCGCCTCTGCTGATTAATACCGTCGCCTCTTCTGAGCAAACCGGACACTTACCCGAAGCGCTAAAGCGTTTTCAGTTTTACGAATCAAGAATGGAAATTCTGCGCAAGCGGATTAAATCAACCCTGCTCTATCCGACGATTGTGATCGCCGCCGGCGGGATAATTCTGTTCTTTCTGCTCGGCTTTATTATTCCGCGTTTTTCCGTGGTGTTTGACGGGATGAAGAACCCGTCCGCCAGCGCACAGCTTATCCTCTGGTGGGGACGTCTGACGCAAACCCATGGTTCACTGCTGCTGGCCGGTTGTGCGGCAGCGGTTGCAGGCATCGTGATGGCGGTGCGTAGCCCGCGCCTGCGCCAGCGTGCGCTCGGTTTGTTGCTGCGCATTCCCGCCTTACGCCAGCAGCATCAGCTTTCTGTGCTGGTGCGTTTCTACCGCACGCTGGGCCTGCTGCTGCAGGGCGGCCTCCCCGCGCCTGATGCGTTAATGCTGAGCCGGGAGATCCTGCCCGCCACGCATCGTCAGCAGGTTGAACAGGTTATCCGCGACGTCGCCGCCGGCGAGTCGCTCTCCCGCATGCTGGAAGCCCAGCAGATGACGACTCCTGTCGCCAGCCGTCTGCTGCAGGTCGGCGAGCGCAGCGGCGAACTGCCTGCCATGTGCGAGCGGATCGCCGCTTTTTATGATGAATCGCTGGAACGCGCGATTGAAACCTTTAGCAAAATTTTTGAACCGATTCTGATGATGGTCGTTGGCGGCATCGTTGGGCTCGTCGTGTTTTTACTGTACATGCCCATTTTTGAACTGGCAGGAGGATTGCAATAATGTCTCACTCACCGTCTGTAGACCCCCTTTTCGACCTGCCGGACGAGCAGCGCTGTCAGGCCCTGGCGGAACTGCTGGACAGTTTCCCCGGCGCGTTAGAAGAAGCCGCCGGTTCCCTGGGGCTCACGCCGCTCTCACCCACACAGCTCGCCGACAGCGAAGAGGATTTCGAAGCCGTACCGTTGACCGAATCACTCAGCCAGCGGGCATTGCCGCTGCGCGTGAACGGTCAGCTCCACGTTGCGCTGGGCGATCCGTTTTCGCTGGCGCTGCGCCAGTGGGCCTATAACGTGAATGCGTTACCCGCGCTGGCTCCGCTTTCTCAGCTTAATGCCCGGCTTGATGAGCTCGCCAAACAGCAGCGCACGCTCGATCAGCTGGAACAGCAGCAGAGTGAAGAGAATAAAGAGGCCCGGTGGCTGGAGATCACCCCTGCGGCCATTGCCAGTGAACCCCATGCCGTCATTAAGCTGGTTAACGCCACGCTGTTTGATGCCCTGCAAAGCCGGGCCAGCGATATTCACCTTTGCGCCGTAGCGGATGGATTGATGGTGAAGTACCGCATCGATGGCGTCCTGCACAGCATTCGCCACTGCGCCGGGCTTCAGCAGGCGGAACAGGTGATATCCCGTCTCAAGGTATTGAGCTGTATGGACATTTCCGAACGGCGCACGCCTCAGGACGGACGCTTTAAGGCGTTAATTCTCCAGCGTCCCGTCGATTTTCGCGTGTCCATTATGCCGGGCGTGTACGGCGAGGATGCCGTACTGCGCGTGCTGGATAAATCACACGATCAAAACCTGCGCCTGGAGACGCTCGGCTTTGATGAGCACACGCTGGGCGCCATTCGTCAGTTAACCCATCTGCCCCACGGTATGGTGCTCGTCACCGGACCTACTGGGAGCGGGAAGTCCACCACCCTCTATTCGGCACTCAGCGAACTCAACAGCGGTGAATGCAAAATCATCACCATTGAAGATCCCGTGGAGTACCAGCTCAACAGCGTGCTGCAAATTCCGGTCAACGATAAAAAAGGGCTCACCTTCGCCCGAGGCCTGCGCGCCATTTTGCGTCACGACCCGGACATCATCCTGGTGGGTGAGATCCGCGATGGCGAAACCGCCGGCATTGCCGTGCAGGCGGCGCTCACCGGCCACGTGGTGCTCTCCTCGGTTCACGCCAATGACGTCTTTAGCGTACTGGAACGTTTTTTATATATGCAGGTCGAGCCCGCCAGCCTGATCACCGCCCTTAACGGCGTCGTGGCGCAGCGGCTGGTTCGCCAGATTTGCCCGGACTGTATTGATGACACCACGCCCACGGATGACCTTCTCGCGGCGTGGCAATCCGGCCCGCTACAGCAGCTTACGCCCCGCTGGCGTCGAGGGCGGGGCTGCGATACCTGCCGCGACAGCGGCTTTCGCGGCAGGCTGGCGCTGGCGGAAGTGCTGCATTTCAGTGATGCGATGAAAGAAGCAATGCTGGCGCGCTCGCCCCGGCGCAAGTTAAAGGAGGTGGCGCTGAATGACGGTTTTGTTCCGCTCTCAACCATCGCGCTGCGCGCCGTGGTCGAAGGCAAAACCACCTGGGAGGAGGTGAACCGTGTTATCACTCACTAACACCTGGCAGTGCGACATCTGGCCTCATGCCGTGCGGTTGCGCCGCAACAATGTGGTACTTGCCACGCATGAACGCCAGCCCGATCAGCCTCTGGAGGCCGCGCTCGAAACGCTGCTGCGCCTGCGCCCCGCCGCCTTACCGTGGCGTGACGCGGTGGAATTTCACCTCGATACCGACGATCTGACGTTTTTAATCCAGCCCTGGCATGACGGCGTGACCACACCGCAGGAGCTGCTCCAACTCGCCCGACAACAGGCGGTTCATCGCGCGAGTCCGCCCGTCGACTGGCTGGTGCGCTTCGAGACCCTGAACTGGCAGCAGTCGGCGCTGGCCGCGTGCCTGAAGCAACCTTGCTGGCATCTGCTTGGCGCGCTGGCGCGTCGGGAGCGGCTGCGTTTTCGCGGGGTTGTCACGCCGTTTCAAAAGCTGTTAAGCCACTTCGCCCGCGCCCTGCCGGAAAACGGCCTGTTTGTGGCGATGAGTCCCCACCATAGCCGGATTGCCAGCCGTCAGCATCACAGCTGGCGTGACGTCTGGACACTGACTCTTCCACAGCAGGAGATGGACGCCCAGCTGCGGGTTATCGCCCGGCTAAGCGGAATGCAGGAATGTCCAGGCTACGTCATTCATACCGACGGCGAGCATCACCAGGAAGTCGCGCTACAGGAGAGTCCACATGGCACCGCTGTTTACGCGTAGCACCCCGTGGGCCGCACGCACGCTGCTGTTAACCGGACTCCTCTGTTTACCGCTCGCCAGCGCCGTAGTGTATGGCCTGTTTGAGCACCAGCGCATTGAGCTGGAGACGTCGAAGGTACAGCAGCAGCTCGCCCAACGGCAGCAGGCTCTGCGCCAGCTGCGTGAAGCAGAGCAGCGCCGGTTGCGCATGTCTCAGCAGCTACAGGCCGTCCCACCAGCTATCAAATTGCTGGACAACATCGGCAGCGTGCTAACTCCTGATATTGCGCTACTGAGCATTGACGTCATTGCCAGTAAAGGCGATGCGCGACTGACGGTGAATGCAAGCAATCTTGACGCCCTGCTCGCCTTTAGCGAGCGGCTACAGCAGTTGCCCGCGCATGTGGTGCTGGAGAACCATCGCCAGTCGGCGCAGGGCGATCCTGCCTGGCCGATTAACGCGGTACTTGACGTCAAGGTGACGACGGAGGAGCACCATGCGGCTTCAGAATAAATCCGCCGTGCTGCGCTGGCAGGCGGCGTTGTTTGCCGGACGCATCGGAACGCTTCCGCTCGTGCTCGCCGGGCTTCCCGCTGGGCTGCTGGTGTTATGGCTTGGCGGCGTGCGGCCGCACACCATTCATTTGCAGGAGAACCTTGCCCGGATCCAGACGCAGCTACAAACCGCGCTGCCGCTGGATAAACAGCAGCCGGAACTCCAGAACCGCATCAGCCTCGGAGAATATCAGCAGGTCAGGCTCATTTTTGAGCAGCTCAGGAGCCGGGGAATGAAGGTGGACGCCAGCCGCTACCAGCTGGAAAACGACGACGGTAAAACCGCGCTACGGCTGGATATTCCGCTGCGCGGTGAATATCTGCCGCTGGTGGACGCGCTGGAAACGCTGAGCCGCACCCTGCCGTTACGCATTGAGCAGCTAAGCCTGCGGCGCGCCGGGCCATCGGAAAGCCAGCTCAGTGCCACCGTGCAGCTTCGTCTGTTGAAGGAGTCGCCATGAAACTGCCGCGCTATTTACAGCTCGCACTGGTGCTGACAGCCGGTGCTGTGTTCTGGAGCCAGTTTGCCGATGAAGAGATATCGCAAGCGCCGCCTGAGGTGCAGCCGGTCTCACGCCCGCGCCCCGCGCCGGCAAAGCCTGAGACGGCTCACCCAACGCGCGTCGATCTCTTTTCAACCCCACACAGCAGGGCGCAAGACGCGGCAGAAGAGCAGCCGGACAGCGATCGGCCTGAAGAGGCGATACCGACCGCACCGCCGCTACCGTTCCAGCTTCTCGGCGCCTGGTGGGAAAACCGTCAGAGGATCGTTGTGCTGACGGATGGCAAAGAGACCTGGCCGGTCTGCGAGCGCTGCAGAGCGGACGGCAGGATCTGGATCGGTAGCTCGCCGGTCAACAACTGGATTTTAAAAGCGGTGGCGAACGACCACCTCCTGTTTGAATGGCAGCCCACCCATACCCAGCAGCGGCTGGAACTGGATGAACTGCAATCGGAACCGACACATTAATCATGAAAAAAACAATTGCTCTCACTTTTTTGTTGTCATGCGCGCTACTGAGCGGCTGTGCACAACGTGCGGCGCCTCCGGCCCGGGAATCGGTGACCGCCTCGCCACAGGTACTGGTTAAGCGGCTGAAGGAAATAGACCAACAGCGCATCGCCAGTCCGCAGGATATTGCGCTTCGCGCCGAGCAGGCTGATATCAGCAAAAAGCTGGTAAATGACTACCTGAAAAATGCCGATCTCGCGGTGCGTCAGAACAACTACACCCTGGCGACGCAAATGTGGCGCGATGCGCTTACCTATGAGCCCGGCAATCTGCGCGCCCTGCAGGGGCTACGTAAACTCGATGCCCGTCGGGCGCTGGACGCGTTGTATAAGGAGGCGGTGGCTAACAGCACCCGCGACCCGGCACGCGCGCTGCACAAAATCCAGCAGGTGCTGGAAGAGGACCCTAACTGGCCACAGGCGCGCGCCCTGCGCGATCATCTGATGCGTGAGGTTTCACGGATCAACCAGCCGGAGCAGCGTCTGAACCGGGAGCTGCAAAAAACGATTGCGCTTAATTTTCGCGAGCACAGCCTGATGGCCATCTTTAACACCATCAGCCAGATGACCGGGGTCAATATCATCTTCGACAAAGATATTTCTTCCAGCACCACCGGCAGCCTTATCGCCAAACGCACCACTGCGGAAGATGCCATCAACGTGCTGCTGTTGTCGAATAACCTGCGGAAAAAAGTGCTGAACAGCAATACGTTGCTGATCTACCCCGCTACCGCGCAAAAAGAGAAGATCTATCGTGACGTGGTCGTCAAAACCATCTTCCTGGGCTACGCGAAAGCGAAAGATGTCAATGTCGCCCTGCGCAACATGGTCAAGCTGAAGGATGTGCACGTTGATGAGCGAACCAACTCCGTCACCCTGCGCGGACCAAAAGAGAGCGTGGAAAAAGCGGAGCGCCTGTTAGTGACGCTCGACCGGCCTGAAGCGGAGGTCACGCTGGCCGTTGAGGTGCTGGAGGTGAATACCAACGATCTTGAAGCGCTTGGCGTGAAGCTGCCGCAAACCATCAGCGCGGGTTTTGCCAAAAGTAAAGACGGTGATTTAAAGGGAAGTGGGATCCCGCTGGGCGACCTGAGCGCCAAAAATATCATGGTCGATGTCGACAATATGACCATTGACATGAAAAAGGTGTTGAGCAACGCCAGAGTGCTGGCAAACCCGCGGATCCGGGTGAAAAACAATAAAAAAGCATTGGTCGATATTGGTCAAACTATCCCGGTACTGACCACAACCGTCAACGACGGTATTTCGCAACAGAAAGTGGATTATCAGGATGTCGGCCTGAAGCTGGAAGTCACTCCGGAAGTCAGTATGGATGACAATATCTCAATGGAGGTGAAGTTCACGCTCAGTGCCCTGGGTGCCGAGGAACCCGGTGAGAACGGCGCAAAGTATTACCGCACCACGAAACGCGAAGCCAATACCACGCTCAGCAGTATGAACGGCGAGACCCAGATGCTGGCAGGGCTGATCAAGCAGGATGAAACCACGACCCAAAAAGGAACGCCATTATTAAGTGACATCCCAGGGCTGGGCCGCCTGTTTAGCAGCAATTCCGACAATAAAGAGCGCACGGAGGTCGTGCTGTTAATTACGCCGACCATCGAACGCAACCTCGATTTACCGGGAAGCCACGTCAGTACCATTGAGATGGGTAGCGACGATTTAACGGGCGACAGCATCCAGCTGCGCGACCTGCAGCGCGACGAGCCTGGCAGCGGGTTTACCGCACCGGCGCTTGCGCCGCCGGCTCATTTCCCTGACCGCGCGGCAACCCTGCCGCCACCGATCCTCGATGAGTCTGAAACGGAAAACGGAGCATCGTAATGCAGCGCCAGCGCGGTTTTACCTTGATTGAGATGATCGTCACGCTGGCGCTACTCGCCACGCTTGCCGCTGCCGCTGCGCCGCTGATGCGTAACTATCACCAGCGGCAGCAGGAGACGCAGCTACGCGAGTCGCTGCGCACGCTGCGCGATGCCATTGACCGTTATCACCAGGCAAGCGTGGACGGCATCATTGAGAAAAAAACCAGCGAATCCGGATACCCGCCGTCGCTAAAAAGCCTGGTGGAAGGCGTGCGGGATAAGACGTCGCCCACAGGCGCGATGATCTACTTTCTGCGCCATATTCCGCGCGATCCGATGTGCGATTGCGAGGGAAAAAATGATGAAGAGACCTGGCGGTTACGCGCATCCACACAGCCACCCGGCGATTTCAGCGGCGGAGGGAAAGACGTGTTTGATGTCAGCAGCACCAGTACGGCCAGCGGTTTGAATGGAGTGCCCTATGCGCAATGGTGAAAAAGGTTTTACGCTCATCGAGCTGCTGGTGGTGATGGCAATCATCGCGACATTGATGACCCTTGTCGCCCCACGATTTTTCCAGCACGCGGACAGAGCCAAAGAGGTGGTGCGCGAGCATAACCTGCATGCGCTGCGCAGCGCGATCGATCACTACCGCCGCGATCGCCTGGCGGGGCCGTACAGCCTGGAGGATCTGATCGAGGCCGGTTACCTGCGCCAGATGCCGCTGGATCCGATCACCAACCGCCGCGATATCTGGGAAGCGAAGACCGATGACGAAGGGCAAATTATTGACGTCGAGACGCCACCTAAACCCGGGCAGGATCATCCCGATGCGTTCGATTAAACAACAGGGAGGCTTTACCTATCTTTTGCTGCTGATTGCGCTCTCCACGCTGGCGTTGTCGCTGCTGAAAAGCCGCGACGAGGTGCAGATGCGTTATCAGGCGCAGCAGGAGGCTGAGCTTTTATTTCGCGGCGATCAAATCCGCGCAGCAATACAAGCCTACCGCGGCAACGGTGATGGCTGTTTTCCCGTGCGTTTTGAACAGCTACTTATTGATAAACGCGGGCGAAAACCGCTTTATCACCTGCGCCAGCAATACGCCGACCCGCTAACCGGGAGTAAAAACTGGGGAATGATCCTCGACCCTCAGGGGCGATGGATTGGCGTGCGCAGTCTCGGAAAAGGTACACCACGGAAAAAAACCGGCTTTCGTCACGATCCAAAACAGTTTGCCAAAGCCAAAACGTATTACGACTGGAAATTTCAGGTAGAGAGCGATCCGCAGGCCCCGCTGCCTGCGTCCTGTGGTCGCTAATGGAATAATACGGTGTTAGACACAATATCATAAAAATATATCTTTTTCTTACCAGCGGGGCCATGGCGGGCATGTTATTGATCGTCACTCTGGACGTGCGGAAATACACAAACTGGAGAGTGCGTATATGCCAAAAAAACGACTGGCTTACCTTCTTATTTCACTGGCCGTGGGATCTCAAAGCATCCTTCCTGTATTTGCAGGCGAGCAGGCAATAACGGTAAATAATCATGCAACGAATACCCCACTGGAGGTCGCTGATAATTATCTTAATCAAAATAAAACGCAGGAGACGGTTGTTATAGAAGATGCGGCGCTGCTTGATGTCCATATCTCGTATGCTAACCTGCCCGCCGATGCGATAGTGGAAATTGCAGGTAAAAATAACAACGAAGTTTACCGTTATGCGGCTGAGAAAATTCTGAGCGGCTCAGATGAGCACCATGTCAGTTTCGATGCATTATCCATCTTTGGTGATAGCGTAACGGTACGGTTGTTAGCTGCCGATGGTTCTGCACTTCCCTCTTCCCGACAGGCCGAAATTGCCTTCCAGGTCAGGGGCGAGCCAGCGCTTCAGGATATGTCATTGTTTAATATCATTCCGGGTGACAAAAACCCGCTCCCGCACTCCTGCTTTAAAGACTCACCTTTTATCTATAACTATACAAAACCCGTCGCGGTGATCCGCGATACCTATGACCGAGAAAAACCGCATTACAATACCGGATGGCGCATCGGCGAAAAAGGGGTTGATGGTGACCTGCTGGTATTGAGCAGTTTCCCGTTAAAAGAAGATAAAAAGGTGAGAACCACAGAGGTCTGGTTTGTTCAGGAGGTTGAGGTCAATCCAAATGATTGCACCAGTTATCAGATAAAGAAAACGGCCAAAGTGAAAGCGTTTGGCAAGTCATCCAGCAGAGACGGTAAATATCGTTTATTGTCGTTAGATTTTGCGGGGGATAAAGCGCAGGAAGATTTCGTCAAATCACTGGGTTATTTAGGAATTGATCCAAGAGATGAGACGAAGGCTAACGACATTGCCACCCAAAAAACCGAATTTTATCTGCCGCAGGCGCAGTTTAAAAAAGATAATGCGCGTTTGTATGCTGCAGTGAATAAGTCAGATGGCACCCACTGTGCTATTGAGCTATACGACCGCGAAGCGGGTCAGTTCCGGCATCGTTGTAGCACATACAACAACGATATGGGTAATAAGAACAACCCTATGAAGCCGGGCGTAGGTGCGCCGTTGATCGATAACTACACGCAGCGCGTTCTGGCGCTCAGTACCAGCGGTGAGCTGGTGAATGGTTATAACCAGGCAATGCCGATTGCCCGGATCTGGCCGCAGATTAAAGCATTCTTTCCTGACGGCGCGATTCCCGATACGTCTTTTATCATCAATGACCAGGTGGCTGCCGTCCAGAAATCATTGAAAGGTTATGCGAGCGTCAATGTGGCGCAGGTCATTCCGGATCCGGGCTCCATACCCGATGTTTCCCAGTTTGCATGCAAATGGTGGCTACCCGCAGGGGTTAAAGCATCCGAACCCAACCCGGAGAGCAGTACAATGTTACTCTATGAAAAAACTGGCGCTGTTACCGACCCGCTAATGGCCTGGTGTGATATCAAAGGTGGGGAGCAAAAATATCGACCACAATGGGTGATGACCGCCATTCCATAAGACTATGACGCGTCAGGCAACACGCTTTTGAGATGTTGCCTGACGGCTTTGTTAGCTTTTTGAATACGATCGTTTTTTATCTGAATCTCGTTACTCTCAAGGACGCAGAGCGCATTTTGCTCCCCACCCTGAAGACGATAAAGCTGGTTTTCTGTTAAGGAGTCCAGCGAGGGACAGATGACCTCTTTTTGTGAACCCGGCTCAGCCAGCGCGTAGCTAAACTTCACTTTCAGGTTATCACCGTGGCGAACGCCCTGTTTTTTCCATGTGCCACTGTCCCCGGTAAACATTCGGATCCCGTTGGGGATGATCGAGCTGCCGGCAGCAAAAAAATCGCTCCCGTTAACAGAAAAATAGGGTCGCAGATTTAAAGATGAATCATTAATAATGGTGACCACGGGAGAGTTAACGAAACGGTAATTCTTTTTCTTATAACTACAGTTTTTACCGTTTGCCTGTAAGTTGACGCCGTTTTCTTCGTTACCAAACCAGACATGGGTAATAAAATCATTATTGTTACCCTCTTCATAGATAGCATTATAAATCCTGATTTTCAGATGGTCAGGATTTTCAATGTTGATCATACGCGCGTAATCACTGGCACATCCTGATGCTGTGAAAAAAAATGCTAAGCATTGCTAATGCTAAGACTTTCGATGTCCTTTGTCATGAAAAAATCCTCTTTGAAAAAAATAAAAATTACAACTTTGCACAACACTGACCATATCTTAATGTGCCAGTCAGTAGAACATGGCTCTGAATAATATCAGCAGTTATTTATTATTAGCTCATAGACAAAGAGAGGATTCTTAATAATCACAATACCAATCCCATCTTATTTTGTTCTGAGTAATGAATATAATGCCTTGCCAGCCTTTAGTCTGGAATAGTAGCCTTGAAAGCCATCTCATATTTTGTACCATGATGAGCGAGACAAAAGATGGATCATTCAGTTAAACAACCCCCTGAAAAAATTCGGGTTTGCGTGCGAACAAACTCTTTTTTATTTGAAAAAGGGCTTGCAGAAATTGCACGTTATTACTTTATCGCCAGAGATAAAATACTTTGCATTATTGATGCCGACACGTTTGGCACGAAGGTGCATCTGGTGAAGTATCTGGAGTTCATCAGAAGAATTAAACCCGACATGCTTGTTTTGATTACAGGTCATCACCCCCGAAGCGAACAGCATGCATGGTATGTAAAAGCAAATGAATCCCTTTCGGGCTGGTGTGAAACCATCGACGCCATGAACTTTATGCGACCCAATCTCGACAGCATTATCGATTTTTACAGAAGGCAACATGACTGAAACGCTTTTGCAAACGGAGGACTAAACGTGAAGTTAAGTTTTTGTATCAGGACGAATATTATGGCGAAGATGGCCGATGTCACTGAAGCTGAATTAGTTTATGCGCTGATGACGACAGGTGAGCTATTCGGCGTGAAAATACCGGCACCGTTACCCGGCAGGCATAACGCAAAGACGCGTCGTTTTGATTACAAAGAAGCGTTGGATTTTGCTGAAGAAGTGAAAATTGCCCGAAGCAGTAATAATCAGCTTTGAAAGCGAATTAAAAGCCATGCCTTTAACCGTTAGATGTATCAAGCCACTCATAATATTGACAACAGCATTGCCCGCAGGGCTGAGCGTTTTCCTTCAACATTGAAAGTGCCAGATAAATCACCTCAGCATACAGGCAATCATCAATACGCCTGGCATACTCA
Organism: Enterobacter sp. MG-EB028; assembly: GCF_056673305.1. Classification (NCBI taxonomy): domain Bacteria; kingdom Pseudomonadati; phylum Pseudomonadota; class Gammaproteobacteria; order Enterobacterales; family Enterobacteriaceae; genus Enterobacter; species Enterobacter sp. MG-EB028. The sequence goes on along the minus strand of NZ_CP195079.1, from coordinate 964,894 downwards.
AGTTTTTTACTCAGGTAATGACTGAGCGAAACATGATCAATATTAATACCCTGCAAGGATAAATGCGTGGCTGCATCACCGATGAGTAGTGATGCTTGCTTTTCAGGATAAACATTATTCATGAATTTTATCCCTGTGCTCCGTAAACAAATATTCGACAGGTAGGATTCAGGGGGGCTTATGCCCCCCTGTTTACAAAAGTACCTCAGAAAGAATTAACCTACTTACCAATCACAGGTACTTGATCCCGTGTTTTTAAACGTTTTTGATTCCGTCTTACCTCTGATACCGTCTTTATTTACTGGCGTCACATACAGTGTGACCTCACCCCAATAGCCTAAAGTAACGCCTTGTACGTTGGAAACGACGGTGCTTCCCCATTTCCACTGAAATATAGTGTTGCCTTCAGATGCTCCGCCATTAGCATTATAAGTGTAGGTTGCCGTTATTCTGTTACAGGCCCCGGTTTTGCCGCTGTATCCCAAATTTGTAACGAAAGGCACGGGCTTAGATCTTATGGTAACAGCATTACTAAAGACCTCATTGCCGGACTCAGGTTGCCCTGAACCTTTAGGCTTTACGGCTACCCGCACGTCATAGCCCGCATAGCTGTCCGGCAGCGTAAACGTTTTTGCCGTGCCGCCTGCAACATTTCTCCACGTTTGACCATCCCTCCACTGCCACTGCCTGGTGGAGGCATCCGAACCCGATCCGTTTGCCGTGAAGGTATATTCCGCGCTCAGCGTCTGCCCCACCTCCGGCGTGCCGGAGATCCTCAGCCCCACCACAGACGGCACGCCATATACCGCTACCGCCGGGCTATTCTGTACCGTTCCGGGCAGCAACGGCTGGCCAGCGCCCTTCGGCGTTACGACGACCCGCACGCTGTAACCCGCATAGCTGTCCGGCAGCGTGAACGTGCTTGCCGTGCCGCCTGCGGCGTTCTTCCATGTTGCCCCGTCCTGCCACTGCCACTGGAAGCCGGAGGCGTCCGTACCGGCCCCGTTTTCCTTGAAGGTGTATTCCGCCCTCAGGGTCTGCCCCACCTTCGGCGTGCCGGAAATACGTAGCCCCGTTACTACTGGCGCACCATAGGCTGCCATCGGCGGACTTTCCTGTGCCACACCGGTCAGCAACGGGTGACTGCTTCCCTTCGGCGTTACCACCACGCGCACGCTATAGCCCGCATAGCTGTCCGGCAGCGTGAACGTACTTGCCGTGCCGCCTGCCGCATTCCTCCATGCAGCACCGTCCTGCCATTGCCACTGGAAGGTGGACGCATCCGTCCCGGCCCCATTTGCCTTGAAGGTGTATTCTGCCCTCAGGGTCTGCCCCACCTTCGGCGTCCCGGAGATGTGCAGATCAGTTACCGAAGGCGCACCATAAACGTCTACCGCCGGGCTGTTCTGCACCGCGCCGGGCAGCGACGGCTGAGTACTGCCTCCCGGTACTACCGTCACTTTAATGCTGTGCCCAGCATCCCCGGCCTGAAGGGTATATTCCCGATCCGTTGCCCCCTCAATCGGCATCCAGCTGGTTTTCTCGTATCTCCCCCAGATGTAGGTAGACGCATCTGCACCGGTACCGTTCGCCGTAAAGGTGTAATCCGCTCTCAGGGTCTGCCCCACCTCCGGCGTACCGGAAATACTCAGGTTCGTCACCGTCGGCGCGCCATACGCATCTACCGCCGGGCTATGTTGTGTCTCGCCCTGCAGCTGTGGCTGACTGCTGCCCTGCGGTATTACCGTCACTTTAATGCTGTAACCTGCATCTCCGGCCCGCAGAGTATATTCCCGGCCGGTTGCCCCCTCGATCGGCATCCAGCTGGTTTTCTCGTACCTCCCCCAGATATAGGTAGAGTTATCCGTACCGCTTCCGTTTGCCGTATAGGTGTATTCAGCCCTGAGGACCTTACCCACCTCCGGCGCGCCGGAAATCCTCAGATTCGTCACCGAAGGCGCCCCAAAAGCGTTCACCTCCGGGCTGCTCTGTACCGTCCCGGTCAGCATCGGCTGGCTGCTGCCCTTCGGTATTACCGTCACTTTAATGCTGTAACCCGCATCTCCGGCCCGGAGGGTATATTCCCGACCCGTTGCCCCCTCGATCGGCATCCAGCTGGTTTTCTCGTACCTCGCCCAGATATAAGTTGAGGCATCTGTACCGGTTCCGTTCGCCGTGAAGGTGTATTCTGCCCTTAAGGCCTGACCCACCTCCGGCGTGCCGGAAATCCTCAGATTCGTCACCGAAGGCGCCCCAAAAGCGTTCACCTCCGGGCTGCTCTGAACCGTCCCGGTCAGCGTCGGCTGGCTGCTGCCCTTCGGTATTACCGTCACTTTAATGCTGTAACCCGCATCTTCGGCCCGAAGGGTGTATTCCCGATCGGTGGCCCCCTCAATCGGCATCCAGCTGGTTTTCTCGTACCTCGCCCAGATATAGGTTGAGGCATCCGCACCGGTTCCGTTCGCTATGAAGGTGTATTCTGCCCTTAAGGCCTGACCCACCTCCGGCGTGCCCGATAGACGCAGATCTGTCACCGAGGGCGCGCCATAAACATCCTGTGCGGAGCTATGCTGGACCGCGCCGGCCAGCGTCGGCTGGCTGCTGCCCTTCGGTATTACCGTCACTTTAATGCTGTAACCCGCATCTTCGGCCCGGAGGGTATATTCCCGATCGGTGGCCCCCTCGATCGGCATCCAGCTGGTTTTCTCGTACCTCGCCCAGATATAGGTTGAGGCATCCGCACCGGTTCCGTTCGCCATAAAGGTATAATCCGCTCTCAGGTTCTGCCCCACCTCCGGCGTGCCGGAGATACGCAGGCCCTCCACCGCTGGGGCGCCGTACGCCGCCACCGCCTGGCTCTCCTGTACCGTCCCGGTCAGCGACGGGTGACTGCTGCCCTTCGGCGTCACCACCACCCGCACGCTGTAACCCGCATAGCTGTCCGGTAGCGTGAAGGTTTTTGCCGTTCCGTCTTCAGCATTTTTCCATGCTTCCCCCTCCTTCCACTGCCACTGCCAGGTGGAGGCATCCGTACCGGCCCCGTTTGCCGTGAAGGTGTATTCCGCCCTCAGGGTCTGCCCCACCTCCGGTGTGCCGGAGATATGCAGGTCTGTCACCCACGGTGTGCCATAAACCTCAACGTCGGACTCACCTTTTTTCCCGTTAACCGTGGCGCTCACGGTGACGGTTCCACCGGTCTTTTTCGTGGTGACGGTCATCGTTCCCGCGCCTTCCGCGCCGGTAGCAGCGCTGGCCTCTCCCCGGCTTACCAGCTCCGGTTTGTCGATATCCCAGACAATCGCCTCGCCGACTACCGCACGGCCAAAGCGGTCCTTCGCCGTGGCGGTGTAGGTAATGGTGTTCAGCCCGTTCGCCTCTACGCTGTCCGCGCTGGCGCTCACCGTCACGGTCGATGCCTTCCCGACCACCGGCTCCGTTTTCGACGACGCCTTATACCCCTCATTTTTGTCCGCGTTGGTGGCGGTTACCGCCACAAAGAGGGTTGCCCCCGCGTCCTGCTCCGTCAGGTGATAACTGTCCGACGTGGCACCGTCGATCGCGCCACCGTCACGATGCCACTGGTAGCTCAGCGTCACCTCGCCGCCGCCGTTTTGCTCCACGTCCACCTTTTCCACGCTTACCGTGTCGCCGACCTTCAGCCCGGCGGTTTTGTTCAGGGTGATGCTTTTAATTGTTGGAATCCCTTTCAGCACCGCGCCGGACTCGCCTTTTTTACCATTGACCGTGGCGCTCACCGTGACGGTTCCGCCGGTCTTTTTCGTGGTGACGGTCATCGTTCCCGTGCCTTCCGGATCGGTAACAGCGCTGGCTTCTCCCCGGCTCACCAGCTCCGGCTTGTCGATATCCCAGGTAATCGCCTCGCCCACGACCGCACGGCCGAAGGTGTCCTTCGCCGTGGTGGTGTAGGTGATGGTGTTAAGCCCGTTCGCGTCCACGCTGTCCGCGCTGGCGCTCACCGTCACGGTCGATGCCTTCCCGACCACCGGCTCCGTTTTCGACGACGCCTTATACCCTTCATTTTTGGCCGCGTTGGTGGCAGTTACCGCCACAAAGAGGGTCGCCCCCGTGTCCTGCTCCGTCAGGCGATAACTGTCCGACGTGGCGGCATCGATCGCGCCACCGTCACGATGCCACTGGTAGCTCAGCGTCACCTCGCCACCGCCGTTTTGCTCCACGTCCACCTTTTCCACGCTTACCGTGTCGCCGACCTTCAGCCCGGCGGTTTTATTCAGGGTGATGCTGCGGATAATCGGGTAACCGTTGAGCGTCAGCTGCGTCGTTTGTTTTTTGCCGTCGATGTCGACCTCAATTAGCGCATTGCCCCCCGCTGATGCGGTCGTAAACGTGGCCGTCGCTTTGCCATCCGCATCCGTTTTTTCAATCGTTTTACTCAGCGCGCCAAACTGCTGCGTGATGAGGGTCCACTTCACGGGAACCTCCGACACGCTATTGTTGTGCTCATCCAGCGCGATGGCGGTTAGAGTAGAGGTACTGCTGCCATTGGCATTCAGCGTATCTGGCGTGCCTTTCAGCTCGACATGATCCACCTTCCCGACATTCACATTGATAGTCTTATGCTCATCACCGGCGTAGACTTTCACCTGCGATGGCGCTTTTTCAGGCACCACGACGGTTGCACTGACAATACCGCGCTCATCGCTGTCTCCGGTGGGCGCTTCCCGGAACTGGCTCCCTTCAATCCGCCAGGCGATAGCCTGTTTACGGCTGATAACCGCGTTATCAAACCGGTCATACAGTTGCGCGCTGACGGTTTGATCCGCGCTGCCAGCAACCGCGTTTTCCGGGACTTCCAGCACCACTTTTGCCACCGACCCCGGCTCAAGGCTTACGGGATCGGACGGGCTACTCACGGTATCCACCGTGGCATTCACCACCCACTTATCTGCTGTTTTTTGCGGCGCGGTGAGCGCGATGGACGCTCTTCCCTCGCTATCCGTTTTGCCGCTCAGGGTTTCACCGTTGCTGCTCCACGTAACGTTTTTTTCAACCGTCAGAGGCTTACCATCCTGATCGGTAACTTCAATAGTGAACGTATTTTCCGTGGCAACTTCTGCACGCCCGGGAGACGCCACGAAGCGGATGGCAAGCGGGTGGGCAAAATCGACAACCAGCGCCATCTTCTCCTGCTGAACACTGTTATCACTGGCTTTGCTCTGGATCCCGGCAGGCGGGATCAACGAGGCCGTGATTTCATCCTCGCCATCCGCCATGATGTTTTCTATTTTGACCAGCGCCTGACCGTGCTCATCGGTGCGTACGCTGTTTTGTGACAACGAGCCAAGCGAGTTCCTGCTCTGCCAGTACACCATCTGATCGGTCAGCGGAGAGCCCTGACCGTCTTTTACCTCGGCTAATAGCAGCAACGCACCGTGACTTTCTTCGAAGAACTTCACGCTGCCGTCACGACGGATCTCGCCCGGTGAAAGCAGATGATCGATACGCAGGGCGGTTATCGTTGCGCTACCGGAAACTTTCGCCGCCCCACTCTCCCCCGCGATCCCTTTTTTGTTGACCGGCGTGACTTCGAAGATCACGCTTCGGGCCATATCACGCGTTTGCACCTCATACGTGGCACTCCCTTCCTTCAGCGTCTCGCCTGAATCTGCGTCATACCAGCGCAGCCGGGTTTGCTCGGGATCTTCATCTTCCCCTTCATTGGATTTATAGAGGTAACTTCCCTCCAGGATCTTGCCGGGTGACATGTCCCCTTTAATGGCAACGCCTTCAACGGAAGGGGCAAAATCCCCCGGCGTTACGGTCAGGTGATAGCTGGCGGAACTTAGCACGTGCTCCGGATCGACAGGTGACGTTTCCGTCGCGGTGATGGTGACATCGCCCCGATGCGTTGGGTTCACCAGACCGCTGCCCGGCTCCACGGTCGCGATCGTCGTGTTGGAGGAGATGTAGCGAATGACGCCCCCCTGCCCACCTTTCACCACATGAAGCAGCGGCACGCCAGCCTGCGTGGTTTTTTCCGTAGGGGTGAAATAGAGGCGTCTGTCTTTTTCTTCCTGCTTATAGGCAAGAACGATGTTGTTATTACGGGTAACGAACTCTGTGCGGGACTGCATCAGCGATGGTAAAGCCGCCGCATTTTCACTTGCCAGCATTTCGGAGAGTTTGCGGCCAAACTCCCAGTGGAAATTGAGTCCCACAGAGAAGTTATCCCGCTGCCCGCTAATCATGCTCTGCTCCGCGCTGACCCCTACCAGCGGCACAGGTTGCCACTTAAGCCCGAGGTTAAGCCCGTGAGGATTGCGGCTGGCCTCGCTGCGGCTGCCGTTAACGTCTACTTTGTCGCCATACCACTGGAACCAGCCCATTTTGAGCGCGACGTGCTGTGAAAGCGCCGTCTCAAGATTGAGATCCCAGCCGCGGGCGGCACGTTCATACAGTTCATAGCGGTCGGGATCGTCATTAAACATGCTGTCGTCAGAATGACGCCAGCCGCTCAGGGGCAGGTAGTAGTTCGCTGACGCACGAATCCCATCGCTCCACAGCTCGGCGCCCGCCCCCATTCGGTTATGGTGGCGCGTGACATCCTGATCGAAAAAGAGGTTTCCACCCGCCATCAAATGCGGGTTAAAGGTATGTCGCCAGCCCAGGCCAACGTTAAGGATATCGCGCTCGTTCCAGCGGTGTGCGCTCATCTGAGTGAACAGAATGTCGTGTTGCCAGATTTTAACCGGCCACAGATAGTCCAGCCCAAAATCGCGACTATCGCTCCCGCCAATACCGACATCTGCCGTAACGCGGGCTTTCCCGCCGGTATGGTTTAACCACGCTTCCACCTCCTGCGTTAATGCGGCATTTACCTCGCTGTTTGCCGCGCCGCGCAAGGCATCACCCGCGCCGTTTTGTTGGGCGCTTCCCCATATACCGGCCATTTTATCCCGCAGGGGTTGATTGCTTTCGCTTTCAACGGTCGCACGGGTTTCATTTTGCGCCCGCGCGACGGGAGGGACCGTAAGCAAAAAGATGGAAAATAAATAATGTAAGAGGATTACCCACACGGATAATTTTTGACGTAAAGAACAATATGAAACACCGGGCATTGTGACGCATCCCTTATTAATTAAACTCCCTGGTTAGTGATATTAAGTTCCAGATAATTCTTAAACTCCATACAGCACTCAGGAGATGTTCATGAGATTTTCCGTTCCTCATTAAATTCAATACTTATGCATTGATGATTAACAACTTTTTCAGCCCACCTCATAAATCCATCAGCCAAATTTCAGCCTTATATTTTCCGGAGCAGGAAATTCTCTACACGGGCCAGACATCTCGCAATTTCATCGCTGACCTTCTTCTTAAGGGGAATTTCCCCGCATGGCAGGATGGTTCCCGCAATACTCTGGATGGCATTTTATAAGGACGATCGTTGACATGAATAAAACTGGACTGGCCCTGCTAATTTGTGCACTACTGAGTGCCCCCTCTTTTGCGCAGAACTCCGTCACGCATGAGCAAGCCTGGGAAGGCACTTCGTATCTCTCCGTTATCGTGAAATTAAAACCCGGGACGACGCTCAATAAGTCATCGCCCTTTTCATTACGCGACAGCACCCTGTCTGTGAGTCCGTTATTTACGGCAAATAATTTGCGCAGCAGTGAATTAAGCGAGATGGATGCGCTTAATGAACGCTATGGCTTTAATCGTTACTTACGTATAGCGCTGCCAGCCAATAAGCAACATGACACGGCATATATCAATAACGTAATTAATGAACTGGCGACGCGACAAGATATTGAGCTGGCTTACCCGGAATCCATGCCGGTGTCGCTGGAGAAGGGTGCCAACATTCCTGACGTGCCGCCCTATTCCGGACTGAGCTATGCCCTGAATAGTCCCAACCGGACCACCGTCCCGGATTTTCGTGGACTGCAGGATTACACCAAATCACCAGATGAAAAACGGCCCGGCTATTACATGGGTGGCGTAAATCGCGACAGCGTGAGCCAGTATTCAGGACACGATGGAAGCGGCATTTCGCTGGTCTCAATGGAAAACAATGCGTGGAATACCAGCCATGTGAATTTGCCGCCGATCGATTTCCATGAAGGTGATACGCGCTATACGCCGGGCGAAGATCACGACACCAGCTCCGTCGGGATTATGGCGGCGAAAGATATCAATGCGGGCATCAAAGGCCTGACGTGGAACGCTCGTATGGGATACGTCAAATGGCAGGCCAATCACCTCTACAACATGATCCCCAGACTCCAGGCAGGAGATGTGGTGCAAATTGGCATGCAGACCGGCGGAGGGGATGTGACAGGCTGTACCTCCTCTTGCTACGTCCCCCAGGAAAACGCCCCTGCCTATTATGACGTGATTAAAGCGCTGACGGACAAAGGCGTGCACGTTATCGAGGCAGCAGGCAATGGCAATATCAACCTCGATCATGCTGGATTTAACGGAAAATTTGACGTTAAAAAACGGGATTCCGGTGCGATCATCGCGGGTGCATTCTGCGCTGACAATGGCAAAAAAGCCTCTTTCAGTACCTATGGTTCACGCGTGACCAGCGCCAGCTGGGGATGCTGGGATGTGGTTACTACGGGTTATGGCGGTTTGCATAGCATAAAAAACGCGGAATACACCTCAAGTTTCTCCGGCACCTCCTCCGCGAACCCGATTATCGCAGGCGTGGTCGCCAGCCTGTCGGCCATTGCAAAAGCTCACAATATCACCGTCACGCCTCAACAGATGCGTACCATCCTGCAGGAAACCGGTACATCTTTAGCGGCAGGCGATTCAGCGAAAGTGGGTACTCACCCAAATATGGCGAAAGCGGTGGCCAGGATTATGGAACTTAAAGAGGAAGATAAGGAGGAAGTAAAGGCTGTGCCTGGAGAAAGCTTTACCGTTACCGGCACGACCGATTCCTCACGGGCGTATCAGTTAGACGGCAGCGCCAGCAAGAATGCCGTCTCCTGGAAATGGACCATCGACAAAAACAGTACAGGCAAATTCTGGCTACAGGAGAAACAGGCCGGAGGCTGGGTACGTGAAGTTTCAGGCCCTGCCGCCCGGGCGCTTATACCCGCCAATACAGACGGGGAAGCGACCTACTGGTTAACCGTTACGGGCAAAGACGGAAGCGTGAGCGCTGAGAAGATCACCGTAACGGTGAAAAAACCGCAATTACCTGATATTCCTGACGACAACGTAGAAGCGTATAACCCACGCATAGCCTACCCGGTGAAATGTACCCGCGTATCGCATAACGGCAAAATCTGGCTGAATCAGTGGTATGTCAATGCCGGACAAGAGGAGCCGGGACGCGGCGGTGAGTGGGGGGCATGGCGAGCGTCGGATGCAGCCAATAATAGCTGCCCTTAAATACCTGTTTGGTTAACATAATTGTAAAGCCTGGATGTAAGCCAGGCTTTATTTTATTAACTCAACACGCAGGAAATTCGTAAAAAAGACATTTAAAAAAACGATATACGCTCATATTTGAATATAAAGAGTAAAGGATTGATATTGGCCATTTCCCCCCATATCGCTCTCAAGCCTCTTAACAGCATGACCGGCCGCTCTTCTCTGCCGAAACTCCCCGACTCTTAATGGCCCAGAGAAGTCTCTTATTCAAGCCAGTTGTCTCCTCCCGGTACTATTTGTCCCTGTTATCACACGGTAATAACGCCATTTTTTACCTGCTCTGCAGGTGAGATTTACCTTTCGTTATTGTTCAGTCATTAATAAGGGAACTTATGAAATTAACAGGATCTGCTTTTGTCCTTGCCTCATTACTGGCAGGGGCGGGCGTCAGCGTTTCAGCCAACGCCGCCACGACCTCGCCAGCGGCAAACTGCGAACAGGGTCACCAGAACTGCATGAAAGAACTTGGTTCACTGGAACGCGCCGTCAACGGTGCGAAAGTGAAGGTCGTTGAAGGGCAAACGATTCGCGCGCGCTTCTTTAACGACGCAACCGAACTGCCCGCCCTGGAAACCCGCGTCACCATTCTTGCTGGCGAAGAGGCACACTGGTCCTACGCTCTTGCCCAGGCCATCAACCAGCAGCATCCCGATCTGCGTGCCGGTTTCCAGCACAGCAACGGCGAGATTACGCCCGATGAGTCTCAGCCGAATAAGGTGTATGCCAAAGGGAACAATCCCCTCACTCACGTAGAAGTGTCCTTCAATTAATTCAGGGAAGATTATTTTGAAACTACTCAAGATGAATAATATTACGTCGGCGTTAGCCGTGGCATTGATTGGCATGTATTCCACGAGCGCGCTGGCACATGGCTATGTTTTTGAACCAAAATCCCGTTCGGTGATTCATTTCCCGCCGATGAATGATAAAGGTGAACATAGTAACGTCTGGCCTGCTGACGCCGTGGAAGCGCCAAAGCTCCCGGCTGGCAACGATATGAGCCCAACCCCGATCGCTAACGAACAGCTGTTCCAGTTCCCGCAGGATGGAAAACTCGCAAGCGGTGGCTCCACGGCTACTCCTGCCTTCAGCAAGCTGGATGACGAAAAGCAGAATACCTATAACAACCCGATGTCTGCGGGCCCGCACCAGTTTAAATGGCATTTACCGGCTAAGCACCGTACCACCTATTTTACCTATTACATTACGAAGCCGGACTGGCACTCTATGCCGGGAGCGGATTCGCGCCTGACCAGAGCGATGTTTGAAGATAAACCTTTCTGCCACAAGGTTTATACCTACGCACCAGGCAACCCTTCTGCCGATATTTCTATCCCGACAGGCTTCGAAACCCACACCTGTGATGTACCGGAGCGTGAAGGTAAACAGAAAATTTATGCCGTCTGGCGCGTGCGTGATACCGATAACGCATTTTATCAGATGATCGACGTCGATTTCGGCGGTGAAGTCATTAGCAAACCGGTGGCCAACGTCACGCCATCCAGCCATAACCTGTCAACCAGCGCGCTGTCGCTGGACGGTAGCGCCTCTACGGGGAAAGAGCTGAAGTACAGCTGGGCCGTCACCAGCAATGCCGACAAGGTCATTCTGGAGAACAGCACCAGTGCTAAGGCCAGCATTCGCCTGAAGGCTAAACCTGAGAACGATTTTAGCGTAAATGTGAAGCTGACCGTCACCAACGCCAAAAACGAGAGTGATTCAAAAACCGTGACCCTGAATGCCAAAGCGGACGCGGGTAACACGGCACCGGAGGCGAAGGCAGGCAGTGACTTCACCGTGACCAGCAACAGTGATTCTCGTGGTTATGACCTCAACGGTTCCGCAAGCGTCAATGCTGAAAAATATCAATGGACTATCGTCTCTGGTCAGGACATTGGTGCGTTGCAGGTCGCTAACGGTGGCGAATGGGTTTCAACCGTCCACGCGGCAAAAGCCCGTGCGCTGATTAAGCCCGGCAAAATCGGTAAAGTGACCTATCGCCTGACGGTTACGGCCAAAAATGGCAAAACCAGCTCCGACGATATCACGGTGACCGTGAAGGAAGCGCAGCAGGCTTCTGATGTGCAGATCAATACGGGCAACAACCAGGACACCATCGTTGGCAGTGACGTTATTGCTGCCGCAGTCGTGTCCAAAAATAATGACTCGTTAAAGGGGGCAAAAATTGAATGGTCCGCACTGAATCACGCCGATAAGATTCAGATCTCGTCACCGAATAACTTCAGCACCAACCTCATGGGTAAACATCCGTATACCGACAATGTGGACGTGACGCTGCAGGTGAAAGTGACGACGCCTGATACCGGTAAAGTCTCCACGGCAACGAAGGTGATTAAACTGCGCCCGGCACAAACCGATGTCAAAGCCTGGGACCACAGCAAGACTTATAAGACACCTTGTGAAAAAGTGAGCTATGAAGGCAACATCTGGCTGAACAGCTGGGAAACCCGAGGCGTTAAGCCTGGCTCCGATGGCGAATGGGGCGTCTGGAAGAAAGAAGGTGCATCCAACATGCCTAAAGATTGCAAATAATACTGTAAGTTAACTCTGGCCGGGTCTTCACTGACCCGTGCCTCACATTATCATTCCCTGCCTACACTTTCGTTATCATTTTTGCGCCGGAAATCGCCCCTTCCTTCCGGCGCTTTTTTATCGGTATAACACCACCCACCCTATCGCGGCGATAATCGGATACGGGCCGAAGGGAAACGGTTGACCGGGCTTGATCCGCAACAGAATCAGCGCCGTGACCAGCGCCAGCAGCGTAGAGGCAACAAAAACATCCAGCAGCGCCAGCGGGCCAAGCCACGCCCCGAGCGCCGCCAGCAGTTTCATATCCCCCATCCCCATACCTTCATGACCGCGCAACAAACGGAACAGTAAAGAGAGCGTCCAGGGCACACCAAAGCCCAGCAGAGCGGCGATTAATGCCTGCATCGGCTCGACATGGCTATAGCCGCTGGCGGCAAACGCCAACGACAACGCCAGCAGCGGGAACGTCAGACGATCGGGCAGGAGCATGGTGCGCAGGTCGATAAACAGCAGCGGCAGCAAAAACGTCACCGCCAACACGTCGAACAGGCTTTGCGGCGTGACGCCCTGCTGCCAGATAATCACCCCGTACAGCAGCGCCATAAGCGCTTCAACCAGCGGATAGCGCCACGATATCGCCTGACCACAGCTGGCGCAGCGTCCACGCAACAGCAGCCAGCCAATCAGAGGTACATTGTGACGAAATTTAATGGGGTTTTTACAGCGGGGGCAATGGGAAGCAGGCCACGATAAAGAAAGTGCTTCACCGTGGAGAATCAAGGGGAGCCGATAAATAATGACGTTGCAAAAGCTGCCGATAACGGCACCCAGTAAAACACTAAAAACGAGTATTACACTCTCTACCATGGTTCAACACTCTGAGGAACATGCGATATCCGATAATAGCAGAGCCTACTCGTTATATTTAGGCATCCTGTTTGCACGTAAAGCACAAAATTCACCGCGCAGGTTTGCCCACTCGATATTCAGATGCACTTTTGCATATTGCGCCGCCTCTTTCCACAATAATGCCGCGATATGCCACTGCTTTCCCTGCTCATGCTCTGCCGCACGGGAAGAAAGTGAAAACCAAACGGTAGCAGGATCGTGTTTGTCGCTTTGCCAGTCCATTGTTAATTCCTTTTGAAAAAATCCCAGCGTATCAATAGCGACGATAAAATAATTGAGATTAAAATGATAAATACCTGATTAACGCTGAACGCCTCAGTGGGAGAACAACGCTGATTACCAATATCATCCGCTGGCTGGCCTTTTCAGGTCTCTATATCCTGCTGGCATTCCTGAGCTTTCACACGCGGGATAGCTGGAGCCTCTCCACCACGCTCTGGTTCCCGGCGCCGTTGCTTTTTGCCGCGTTATGGCTAACAGCCCCGCGCGAGTGGCCGCTGTGGCTGGCTACCGCTGGCCTGCTGCATGTGTTTGTTGGGGTCTGGATAGGCCGTCCGCTCGCACTGGCGTGCCTGTTCGCCCTTTTCGACGTTGCGATTTTTCCGCTTTGCGTCGCCGTCTTTCGTCTGAATGCGCAGCTGCCTGCGCTGCGTTTTGCGCGCAGGCCGATTATTGGTGAGCTGGTCTATCCCCTGCAGTTAATACTCAGCATTTTTTGCGGCAGCCTGCTGCTTAATCTGGCGCTGTTACTGTCAGGGTACCCGATTGCGCCACTGCATTTTTTTTCCTGGGTGCTGGCGGCGTTAACCGGCATTCTCGCCATTCTGCCGCTGTTGCGGGAGAACAAGATGCCGTCGCGCCAGCACGTTAACGGGCGGGAAGCTCTGATCCTTGCCGCGAATACGCTTGCGCTGATTACGGGCTACTTTCTCCTGCCCCCGCTCTGGCAAGGGCTAAACCTGCTGCTGGTGCAAACAACGGTGGTTTTACTGAGCGTGTTTGCGCTCTCCGGACGCGGTGTCGGCGCTCTGCTGCTTATCCAGTACCTGATTGTGGTGCTGGCGACCCAGCAGCGAGAAGGGATTTTTTACACGCTAACGCCCGATCTCATCCCGGCAATCTGGCAGGCGCAGTGGTATCTGGTATTTTCGGCGATTTTTGCGAACTGCTTATTTCAGTATCGCCGCTGGATCCAACAGCAGCAGGCGCTCGCGACCAGCGCCAGTGCCATCATGATCCGCCTGTCACAAACGGGTTCATGCGTCGTGTTTCGCCTTTCGATGCCGGAGGAGGAGATCCACTGGCAAGGCAGCACGGAAGCGCTCTTCCCGGATGAGGAAAAGACGCTAAGCACCCTGACGCTTCTGGACGCACACTGCGATACGTCGTTCCTGCCCGATTTTCGCGCCTGGTACTCACGACAGGGTGAAAACAGCTTTGCCCGGGAAGTTGTTCTGCAAACGCTGCAGGGAAGGCAGATGCGCGGGATGGTGATGTTTCAAAGGATCGATAACACCGCGCATCTGATGGGGGGAGTGAGCCTCTTTCTCACAGCATCCGCTGCAGGATCTCCCGCTGCCCGCTAAAGGTGTATTTCAACACCGCCGCGACATGCCCAAGCAGAATTACGCCCAGCAGAATGCAGCTATAGCGATGCACCTGGAAGAAAAACGCATTCACTTCGGCGATGGCAATCGGGCGGGAAACCGGCACCAGACCAAACAGGTTGTAATCTTTTTGCAGCATCAGAAAACCGCTAACCAGCACCACCATTATGGTCAGATAAAACAGCTCATGAATAAATACGACCAGCTGTTTTTTACGTCCGGCCACCGTGGCCGGATAGGGCACCGAAGGGCGGAAGAAGCGCCAGACGAAACGCACCATCATGATGGGCGTGGCGATGGTACCAAGCGACATATTCAGCACGGAAAAGAAGGTAAACCAGCGGGTTCCTTCCAGCGCGTGCAGAATATAGCCCATGCACATCGCGTAGATAATGACGGCTGCGACCACCCAGTGCAGAAGGCGAGAAAACCGATCGTAACGTTTGGCAATAACCAGAGAAGTTTGCATAGTCGTTGTCCTGTAAAACATAACAGCACGGCTCCCTGAGAAGCCATGCTGTTTATAAAAGAGGTTATTCAGCTACCCACAAGTTGCGGGCCCGATCCGGCGACCAATGGCTGGCACCTGTGTGGCCAATCTGACAGCGGTAAACCTTGCCCTCATAGAGCACTTTATCCCCCACCGCATAGACGGTTCCCGGTGTGAACGCTGTGGCGTTGCCACCCTGACCGCCCTCTTCGCCAGTGCCTTCGTCACCTTCAGGCACGGTAACGGTCACCGCCTGGCTCGGGGCGGCGTAGTTATCGGCGGCGTCATAGGCGATAACCGTGTAGCGGTAGGTCACACCCGGCGTGGTTTGGCTGTCGGTAAAGTTGAGTTCACGGGTATCACCGATCTTTTCCAGACCGCGCCAGATGGCATACCCCGCCACGCCAGTATTATCCTTAGCCGGCAGCCAGCTGAGCGAAACATCCTGCCCCCTCAGCGTGGCCTGCACGCCCTGCACCTGTGTTGGCGCCTGAGTATCCGTTTCGTCGCCCCCATCCGGCAGACTGCCGTCAAGGATGCTCTGGTAGCGGTTCAGGAATTCATAGCCGTAATGTTGACCATTTATAGTGTTGCCATTGTCCCAGTTCACTGACCAGGTCATGAGCCCTTTTACCGCTTCATTTTTCGCTTCCAGTCGCGAAAGTGCGTTAAAGACACTCTGCGCGTCTCGCACATAGCCGGTTCCTGCCGCATCCGGGTTGGCCGGAAGACCAATCACCAGCTTGTTCGCCGGGATCTTCACATACCCGCGCGTCCCGTTTGCCAGGCTGTCGGTGAGATAGTAAAGGAAAAGCTCTTTTTGACGATCGCTATAGCCCTTCCCCCATTCCTGCGGCAGCCACCATTCACCGACTTCGTCCTTCTCCTCCTGCGTCATCATATTCACGCCGTCGCCCGCCTGGTTGTAATACTGTGGAGCGATAAAGTCATACACGCCCTCAAGATTTTGCAGGTAGGCTTTGTAGTTCACCCCGCGATCGGACTGAAGATAAGGGAACTCTGGTGCCATGCTGATGATGAAGTGTTTGCCCTGCTGCTGATAATGGTCGCGCACCATTTTCAGCGCCGCCGGGATCACCGTACTGTTGTCAGCCGCAGTAATGGCCGTCTGCTCCAGGTCGATATCAAGACCATCAAAACCATAGCGATCGGTCAGGCGAATAATCTCCGCCGCAAGCGCTTCAGTCTGGTCTTTGTTCAGTGCAATGTGCGCGTCAGCGCCGCCCAGTGAAATCAACACCGCGCGCCCCTGCTCGTTCAGCTCTGCAACCTGAGCGCGGAACTCCTCATCGCTCGCGTTGTAGGGTTTGAAGGTGGGGATATTCCCGCTCTGCCCATCCATGACTTTCATGAAGGAGACGTTGACGACGTTGTAGCCTCTCGGCACTTCACGCAGCGACATATCAGAAGGTAAGCCTCCCTGATAGCCGCGCGCTTTGTCTATCTCTTCCGGGTTAATTCCCCAGTTGTGCCAATAACCGACGAGAATTTTTTTCTGACTGATATCCGGCATCTGTGAGGCGGCGTCGGTTGCGGCCGCATGGCTAAACGTGCTGAACAGCATTCCGCTTAACGCCAGGCCTGCGGCAATAGCGCTCAGAGATATTTTATTTTTCTTTAACATGGGAGATATCCTGCTCCAGGTTTAATAATGAAATCCTGTCCCGCAAGATAGGATATTCATCTCCCTGAAAACAGGAGAACAGCTAACCGCAGCAGCAGATTTAAAACTCGCCAGCCTGGATATGTCTTATAATAAGATTCACGTGAGATTACTTATACTCACACATTGCTACCCAGTTATCGTTAATTTTCATTAGCCAGCTATTTTTATTAATCGGCTTGAATAACAGATTAATATACTGATCATCTTCACTTATCAGAAAAGTCTTCTGCGGAAGTTGATCGCCAACGGCAATTTTTAATTCTGCCACCCGACCATTGATGACGTTTCCTTTCTGTGTCACCGATTTTAACTGCAGGGTTCGGTTGAATACCCGATTTCCGGCCTCATCGGTTTTTACACCAAATAACGTTAGCCTGTGCAGTTTAGGCCACCAGGTGATAACACCATTAAACTGGTAATGTTCCAGGCTTTCATCGATAAACTTGCCGTTACGAATGACGCTGCTGCAGGGCTCGACAGGCACCATTCTGCTCTCCAGGTAGCCGCTGGTCAGGTAAGCCAGCACGCCACCCAGCGAAACGCTGATGCAAACGCTTAATATGACGAATAGTATTCGTAACCGCATTTTCCCTCCTTAGATAGTTCGCCTTCACATTGCGCAACAAACACTTTCGGGCCGTTCGACGCGATGTAAACATTATTGATACCCGCCGGCAGGTCATGCCGCTTTCGCGCCAGCGCCTGGCGATCGACACTGCGCAGCGAAGAGAGATGAAACATGACGCCATCCACGTAGATATTTTCCTGAAAGGCCTGCGGCGTGTCCGCCGTGCAGACCACCACCAGCGTGGGAAGGATAATCAACAAGCTGCACAACACCGTCAGCAAAGCCCCGTATTGACGTGACGGCGTTTTCATTGGCTCCGCCGTGATAGCAGGCAGCGACGGGCAATCAACGGGAGTGGGAGAAGGCGCGTTATCAGGCACTTCTGGCGGGCAAGCTGCCTCACTGCCCTGCGTTTCGCAGGGTGCCAGTACCACACCATAACGGGGAATGGTTTTAATGATCGAGCCCGGCAAGCCGGCATTTTGCAGCTTGCGGCGCAGCATTTTTATAAGCTGGTGATAACTGGATTCGCTAACAATCATGCCCTGGTTGAGCCAGATCTCTTCAAATATGGTCTCTTTTTTACATTTGCCGCTGAGGATCAACTCCAGCAAACGACGCTCGTTGGGCGTCAGGTGTATATCACCATGCTCCACGGTTGCCAGAGATGATTTTTCCGGTACGAACGTTACTGACGCTGAAAGAGATATTTCTTCGTTATTCACGGGTAGGTCCTGGATATTAAAATTACAGCGTTTACATTGTTATGACGAAAAAGCGCAGGTATTAACAGTTACATGTCTGTTATCTAATTCAGGCACAAATTAACAACATATCCCTATAAATGATAGTACCTTCGCCATTTGCGCTATTTCCCGTCCTGATTTTTTCGCGGCCCATTCATGATTTCAGAAAGTTTATTCTGAGTAACGCCTGAGCAATACCTGATATTCAACCTGAACAATAAGGAATTCCTTTCCGTACCTGAGAAATATCGCCCTCCATGCCGCTATTTCGTGATAAATAACAAACCATTCGGCTGCTCAGAAAAAAATCTATTTCGTAGAATGTGAAAGCTTCGTTACTTTACCTTTCGGTTTTCCATCAGGATCGGCTGATGCCCACCAGCAGCTATACAGCCCCCCACTTTTTAGCTACTCTTTTTCACCTTACTCTGCTCTACACTGTAAGAGTGATGCTAAAGCGCCATTCGCTAAGATGTGCGGTGAACACCTGTCTTTTCCTAACCGGATCGGATGTCATGCAAAAAACCGTTCTGATTGCCGACGACCACCCTGTCTATTTATTAGGCTTGCGCACATTGCTGCAGACGCGCCCGGACCTTTATCGGGTCGTTCATGAAGCGCTCAGTGCTGATGAACTTATGAGTAAACTGGCGCGCGAGCCTGTCGATATCATTATCACCGACCTGAGTATGCCCGGCACGCGAAGCCCGGACGGGCTCATCATGATCCGCTCGCTGATTCGCCATTATCCTCAGAGCATGATTGTGGTGGTCACCATGATCACCAATCCTGAGCTTCTGGACTCGCTGCGTCGCAGCGGGGTGCATGCCGTTCTCAACAAAGCCAGCTTGTCCAACAATCTGCTACAGACACTGCGCAGCACTCTACAGGGGCATGTTGAACCGGTGAAACCCCATGCACAATTGACCGAACGGGAAACTGAAGTGCTGCGCCTGCTGGTCCGTGGTTTCACCGTGAACGAGATCAGTGCCCAGCTTAACCGGACAAAGCAGACCATTAGTACGCAAAAAAAGAGTGCCATGAGCAAACTCAACGCAAGAAATGATTTCGAGCTGCTCCAGTGCGCGCAAAGTCTGGGGCTGGTTAGCTAAGCATGCGCAGAGGATGGCTGGCAACATTATTTATCCTCTTGCTGATAAGCGGGCACGCGGCGGGTAGCGTGCTGCGTGTAGGCCTGCTGAGCGCCGCGCCGCCTTTTCTCGTCATCGACCGGCCGCCGGGAATTCTGGATGACGAGCTCAGCATATTGTTTAGCAATACGCCGCTGCCGGACGTTCAGCGCTTTAGCGACCCGGCATCGGCGCTGGATGCGTTGAAGCGAAAGCGCATCGATGTGTTAATTGCCGCCCAGCGTCCTGCTGCCGATCTGGTCGCCAGCGAGCCAATGCTCGCTTTCCCGCTGGCCTCTCTGAGCATAAAAGAGGGTCAAGGCGGAACGCTGTGCTTTCCAGAATTACCGCCAGAGGTCGCGACCCGCTGCTCTGCGACAGGTTCAGCTTCACCGGGTGAAAGCGTCAGGCAGCTGGCAGCAGGGAAAGCGCGGGAATTCATTGCCCCGGAATTTGTTTTGCGTAACTGGCTGACCCACTCTCCCGCCACCACGCTGACCCTGACGCCGCTGGGCGACGCTCCGCCGCTGCATTTTCGCGCATGGGCTCTGCCTGAGCAGGCAAACACGCTGGAAATATTCAACGAGCGTATTCACACCGTTAACCCGGAAGACGCTGAATGGCTGGAACAAAAATGGCTTCTGCCGGACGGTAGCGTCTTTGACGCTCGCCATTCCCCCGTGAAGGAAAATGCGCCCAAAATCACGCTGCACGTTTTGCTTCCCGCCATTTCACCGCCAATGGTCACGATCACGTCTGACGGGCATATCCAGGGCGTATGGCGCGATCTGCTGCTCAACCTGTTTCCGTCCAACCTGTATAGCCTGACCTTCAACCTTGATGCGCCTCCGCTTCAGTATGCGGAGAACACGTTGCGCATTGTCGCCAGCGCGACGCCACCGTCAAAGAGTGCCATCACGTTTGACTCACTGAGCTGGGCCCTGCTCAGTGAAGACAGCAACCCGCTTTCCGGCGCCTTGTCCGCATTACGGCATAAGCGGATTGCCGTCATGCGCATCTCACCTCTCGTCACGTTACTGCGTCAGGTGTTACCGGCAGATAACCTGGTGCTGGTTAACTCACTCGATCAGGGGTTTGAGTTGCTCAAAGCCGGAGGCGCGGACGGGCTTGCGGGCGACGCGTTTATACTCCATCACCTGCTGCGCCAGCATAACGCCAGTAACCTGTCGCTGACGCCGCTGGCGCTGCCGGAAGTACCGCTATGGTTTGTACCGAATATGCCTGATCCGGCGGATGCCAAAAGGGTGAATGCGGTCATGGCGTCCGTCACGCAGGCTGATATCTACGCGAGCCTTAACCTGTCGAAGCCCGCACAGACGACAGCCGCTGCCCCGGCGCAATCGCTATGGCTGGTCATGCTCGCCGTAGTGGCGATTTGTGCGGCATTAGTCGCCCTGCTGACCTTTAGCGCCGCGCAGAGCCAGCGGCGCCAGCGCGAGCGGGACACGGCTGAATTGCACAACGCGCTCTCTCTCTGGCAAACCCTGATGAACAACGTCCCGGTGCCGCTGTTCGTCTGCGATCCGGCCGGGCGGCTGACGCGCTATAACGACTCCTTTATTCACTCACCGTTACTCACGGCATTGCCCGAAGAGGGCTCTCCCTTTTCCAGCCTGCCTCTGGGCGAGCTTGCCCAACAGTTTACGTTGCCGCATCGCCTCTCGCTGCTCCATGCCGCGACACCGTTAACGGGTGAAACCACCCAGAACAACACCACCCTCTACTGGTGGCTTTGCCGCTATACCGATACGCGGGGGCGGCCTCAGGGCGTGGTCGGGGGCTGGATCGACATCACTGAAAAAGCCGCGCTGACCGCTGCGCTCAATCGGGCACTGGCACAGGCGGAGCAGGCCAGCACTGAAAAATCGAACTTCCTCGCCCGCATGAGCCATGACATTCGTACCCCGCTCAACGCCATGCTGGGCCTGCTGGAGATGGAGCGCGACAAAAGCGAATCTCTCAACATCGCCTGGCAGGCAGCAGGGTCATTGCGCGACGTGATTGGCGGCGTACTGGATTTGTCGCGCATTGAAGCAGGCGAGTTAAGGCTGGAGCCACAGGCCTGGCCCCTGTGGCAGACGCTCAACGCCAGCGCGGAGATTTTTGCCAGCAGCGCAAACGCTAAAGGGCTCCACTGGCGCAGCGAGTTGAACGTGCCGCGCGACGGCTGGTTCCTGTTCGATAAAGCCCGGCTGAATCAGGTCATCGCCAATCTGTTAGGCAACGCCATTAAATATACGCCGCAGGGAGAAATTGACTTCCACGCCCGGCTCCACGGTGAACATTTGCAGCTGTTGATTCGTGACACAGGCATTGGTATCCCGGCCGATGCCCTTCCACACCTCGGCCAGCCATGGTTTCAGACTGACAGCAGCACGCCGCAAAGCAGCGGACTCGGCCTGGCGATTTGTTATCAGCTAGTCGAGCTGATGGGAGGGAAGCTGACGATAGCCAGCGAAGCGGGAAGCGGTACGCAGGTGACGGTCAGCATACCGCTTCATGCTACCAGCGCTGCGACAACGGTCGATGAGACACCCGTTATTACCCCGCTGCCACAGCATCGCATTATGATTGTTGACGATTTTCCGGCTAACCTGACGGTGTTAGCACTTCAGCTGCAGGAGTTGGGCCAGGAGGTTATTCCTTGCGCTAGCGCAAGCGAAGCGCTTGCGCGCCTTGAAAACGAGCCGGTTGATATTCTGATAACCGACTGCCAGATGGCCCTCATGGACGGCTATCAGCTCACCTCGTTGATACTTTTGCGCGATATTGCCGGCAGTATCACCGCACCGCCCGCTATCCTCGGCTACACCGCCAGCGCACTGCAGAGTGAGGACGATCGGGCAAAACATGCCGGGATGGACGCGCTATTGCGAAAACCGCTCTCCCTCAACGCCCTGCACCAGGCGCTGGCGCAGCATCACAGCCTGCGCAATCAGGTGCCTGACCTCAGCGAACTCCGGCGTCTGGCCAATGGTCAACCGGAGATCATGACCCTGATGCGCCAGCAAATGCGCGATGCCATTACTCTTGATATTCGTCATTTAGAGGAAAACACCCCGTCACCGCAAACGCTAAGCCAGCTCGCGCATCGTCTGAAGGCCTCGTGGAGCCTCTTTGCCATGCACGACGCTACCCGCACCTGTCAGGCGATGGAAGTGTTGCCGGAGATGCTGGCGGCAGGGATGATAGAGCCTGAAGCCCTGCCTGCGCTGACATCGCGATTCTGCGCGCGCATGGAAGCCAATCTGCAGCAACTCGATACCGCACTGAAGGAATTATCTGACAAGTACTAAAGAATGCTCTGCATAGGATCTGTATCTTTCTGGTCATCCGGCGGCGTTATCCCTGGCGTCGCCCACATTTTCGAAGGAGAAACCATGAAAGTTCGTATCGCTATTGCCGATGAGCACACCATTATTCGTCGTGGCGTCTTATCCATGATTACCAATATGCCGTCTCTTTTCAGCGACGGTTCCCCCCGCCCGGAGTTTTGCATTCAGGGCGATACGGCGTCGCCATCTGAGCTGCTTTCACTGCTGTCCCAACATCCTGTCGACATTCTGTTTCTTGGCTTTTCTCTGGCCACCAGCCAAACCGTTAACCCGCTCAACGGAATGGACGGCGTATTACTGATTAAATGGCTCAGCCGTAAATATCCGCAGCTTAAGATCATTGTGCTTTCGCCCTACAAAAACACGCAGCTTATCCGCATGTCGCTGGAGGCAGGCGCCAAAGCCTATATTAGCCGGGATACCTGTGAGAAAACCCTGAGCAGAACGCTGACGTCAGTGATCAATGGAGAAGTCTATATTGAGCGCGAGCTGATGCATTCCCTGTTCCAGACCGGCGCGCAAACGGAGCAGGAGCTCTCGCCCCGTGAAATTGATGTGTTGCGGATGCTCTGCAAAGGGATGAGTCTGACAGAGATCGCCAGACAGCTGCATTTGAGTAATAAAACCGTCAGCGCCCATAAGCTGCGCGCGATGGAAAAACTGGGGGTAAACAGCGACTGTCAGCTCTATTGCCTGCTTGCCAAAACGCAGATGTTCGATATTGCTATCTGAAATAAAAAAACCGCCTGTAAACAGGCGGTAGAGGCAAACAAACGCCTCAACGGTCGCTCTCAGCAATGACACTCAGGGTCAGAAATGGTATGTCGCAGCCAGCCACCAGACGCGCCCCGGCTCAGGGATTTGCTGATCTGAGGCGTATCCAAACTGGCTGGCCCCCGCCAGATTGAGGTGCTCGCTGTAGTATTTATTGAACAGATTCTCAATACCCACGCGGGACTCGAAATGGTCGTTAAATGTGTAGCCCGCGCTCCACGAAAGCACGCCAAACCCCGCACTCGGGCCAAGATCCTGGCCGGTGACGTTACCTTTGTTCTGCGCCACGCGATGCTGCGGCGCCACCACACGCCACTGTAATCCGGTACGCCATTTTTGCCCGGTATAGTCCAGCGCCAGCCGCCCTTCGAGCGGGGGCATCTGCGGCAGCGGCTGTTTATCGCTACGATTCTCGCCCCAGGCGTAGCTCAGGCTTCCCGTCATTGCCCAGTTGGGCGTCAGGCTCCAGCTTGCGCCCGTCTCCGCGCCCATTACGGCGGCATTGATATTGCTGGCCTGCGACGGCGTGCGGCTATAATCAAACAAAATGTAATCGGCAGTCCGCCCGACATAGGCCGATGCCCAGGCGCTGACCTTGTCGCCGTGAAACTGTACGCCGCTATCCCATTGCAGGGTCTTTTCTGTTTTCAGCTGACGAAAGCTTTGTTCTCCGGCCTTACCGGAAAAAAGCTCCCAGTAATCAGGAAAACGTTCGGTGTAACCGATACCGCTATAAAGCATGACGGGTGCGTCCGGCACGCGATACTCATAGCGGGTGAACACCCCAGGCAGAAGATCGCGCCGGGAGGTATTTTGCGCGCTGCGCCGATCGTCCGCGCGGAGGCTGTCCAGCCTCGCGCCCACGATGACCGTATCATCCGCCGTGACGGACTGGCGCCATTCGCTAAACAAACCCATCTGGGTAAAACGGGCATCGTCACGCCACGTTCCGGCGCTTTTTTTACGGTGGCTTTTGCGCATTACGTCTGCGCCAGCGGTAAGCGTGGTGGCTTCATCTTCCCACACGCCGGTAAGGCGACTGCCCATTACCACGCCGCCCACTTCAGACTTACGCTTCGGTCCAACGGGCTGACGCAGGCTGTAGTTATCCATGATGTGATCGGTATCATTGGCATAGAGCTGCCAGCTAAGTTTGCTGACGTGCTCGCTCAGGTGATACTTCTCCAGTTTTAGCGCTGCGCTTTTGCGGGTAAAGCGGCTACCATCCATCATCCGACCAGCATAGCGGGCTTTACCGTCGCTGGCCCCCACGCTTAGTTCCGCCAGCGTGTCCTCATCAGGCGTGAGCCCTACTGTGACGCCGCTGTTCCATCTGCGCCACAGGCCCGGCACGCGGTTGCCGTGACCATCCCGGTAGTCATCCGCCACCGAATGATTACCGTCAAGGCGGACATAGCCGCGCGGGTCGCCAAACGCAAGATTAAGGTTTTGATCCGCGCGTCCGTTAGCGCCCTGCAGCAGCTCAGCGCTGCCTTCCAGCTCTGGTGCGCTGAAATAGTCCGGCTGACGCTCAAAGAGCAGCGTTCCGGCGGAGCCCATTGGCCCCCACAGTACGCTCTGGGGGCCTTTAATGACGGTTATCGTGTCGTAGCTTTGCGGGGTGATATAGGCGGTTGGGGTATCCATGCGCGAACCGCAGCCCCCCTGAGTGCTGACGCCATCCGCAAGCAACGTCAGACGGGAGCCGAACATCCCGCGCAGCACCGGATCGCCGTTACTGCCGCCGCTGCGCAGCACGGAAAAACCTGGTATGTTTTTTAGCGCGCCCGCACCGTCGCTGGCTGGCAATTGTTGTGCTGGAGTATGAGCCGGAGCGATAAATGACGCGGGATCGCGATAGTGCCCCTCAACGGTCATCGACTCTTCAGCATATACCGGCAAAGCGGCCGCACAGCTGAGGGCCAATAATAGTGGACGGGAGGCGATCAGGGAGCGAATACCGCTCGCGGTGATACCAGACATAACACAATTCCGTTTCGGTAAAGAAAATAAGCAAGGCGCTTATTGTCTTCATCCCCTGTAACGGAATACACGACCTGTGGGCAAGAAGGCCCTCAGGGAAATCAGGAAATATCTGGCGTCTAACGGAAATCTCAGGGGCGCTGTTCAGAGCTCTTCGCCCAGGCGGGCCGTTTGCTGTCGTAAAAAATCCATTAACCGCAAGCAGGCCGGAGAGAGCGGCTGCCCGGCGTTTTTGACGATCCCCACATCCATATAGGTAATACAGTCATCAATGGTTCGCCGGATCACGCGCTGGCCACTGAGCGCCCATGGGCGATAGACCAGATCGGATAAAATCGTAACGCCCTTACCCTGTGCAACCAGGCTTCGAATCGCCTCAAAGGAGTTGGTGCGAAAATGAATATCAGGATGGCAGCCCCGGCTTTGCCAGTAGTCGGATATTACATCGGGATAGTCGTCCGTCACCAGCAACAAGAATGGCACCTTTTCCACCTCTTTTAACCGAAGCTCCGGCACGCTGAGGAGAGGATGACCGATGGCGGTCCATAACCGGCGCGGCGAACGGATCCACGTTTCTACCTCAAGCGTACTATCGTGGCTAATATTAGAGGTCAGCAAAAGACAAAAATCGAGCTCTCCCTGACGCAAACCCTGAAGCAGCTGTGATGCGGGCGCCTCATGGAACGCCGTCTCCAGCAGCGGAAAACGCTGCGCGATATCGCCCCAGAGATTGGGCAGCAGATAAGCGGAAAGGGTTTCGGCAATACCAATGCGCACGACGCCGTTGATCGCCTCTGGCTGCTGATGGAGATCCTCCACCGCCGCGCGGCTATCGTGGAGGATCTTGCGGGCATGGTTAAGAAATCGCTCGCCCACGGGCGTCAACTGGATCCCTTTTGCATGGCGGATAAAAAGGGGGGCATTTACCGCCTCCTCCAGGTTACGCATGGAGACCGTCATGGAAGATTGCGATATATGACAACGGCTGGCCGCTTTGGAAATTTGTAGTGTTTCCGCTAACGCAATGTAGAACTCAAGTTGCCTGAGAGTAAACTTCATAGTTTCAGCCAATACCGGAAGATGAAAATATTATATTAGCATTTAATTCTGCACCGGCAGTACTCTTAAGGCAGACAAAATGTTTATTTTCAGGAGCCTCTATGCCCTATTTTTTACTCAGTCTCGCGGCCTGTTTTTGGGGCGGAAATTATGTCGTCGGTCATTTACTGGTGGCGCATGCAGACCCGATTATATTATCCGCCGCACGCTGGATACTGACGGCTCTTCTCTTATCTATGCTTTATATCAGACAGATTCGCGCCCAGTGGCCAATGATGAAAAAGGCGAGAGGTACGATTATATTTCTTGCGCTGTGCGGACAGGTTATGTTCCCACTCACGCTGTATATCGGCCTGCAATATACTTCATCTCTTAATGCAGCTATTTATTTATCTACAACGCCAGCCCTGGTTTTATTGATAAATAAGCTGGTATTTAAAGAGAAAATATCAGTGCAGAATATTGCAGGCGTTGTTCTCAGTTCATTGGGCGTCGTCTGGCTGGTCATGCAGGGCGATCTGCTGCATCTGGATACGCTTAAAAATCTTAATCGCGGCGATATCTGGACCATGGGTTCTGCCGCCAGCTGGGCCGTTTATTGTGCCTTCTTGCGGATGAAGCCGCATAACGTCGGTGGGAATGCCTTTGTGGCCGTGAGCGCGATCTTCGGTGCATTGGTGTTGTTACCGGTACTGGCGATATCGTTGATAAAGACAGGATTACCAGACTGGACGGCCTATACCGCGCCGGGCTTTTTAAGCGGACTGCTGTACCTGGTGGTCTTTCCTTCCTGGCTCTCTTACCTGCTGTGGAATAAAGGCATTGCGGCTATCGGTGCAACCCGCGGGGAAATTTATTCACACCTCATTCCACTG
The DNA here is from genome assembly GCF_056673305.1 of Enterobacter sp. MG-EB028. Classification (NCBI taxonomy): domain Bacteria; kingdom Pseudomonadati; phylum Pseudomonadota; class Gammaproteobacteria; order Enterobacterales; family Enterobacteriaceae; genus Enterobacter; species Enterobacter sp. MG-EB028. The sequence continues at coordinate 937,725 of NZ_CP195079.1, read as the reverse complement.
AGCGGCGGTCTGTTCAGCGTGATGTTCCTGCACGTTACGTTGCATTCGTATCATCTGGTCAGCACGGTACTGATTCTGTGTGGTATAGCACTCTGCTCTCGCGCCTCGCAAAGGAAAGTCGTGAAGATTGAACGCGTAGACGAAAACGTACAGATATGAAAAAGGCCCACGTTATAAATAACGTGGGCCTGAATAGTGGCGGAACGGACGGGACTCGAACCCGCGACCCCCTGCGTGACAGGCAGGTATTCTAACCGACTGAACTACCGCTCCACTGTTCCCGCTTGGGGAACGAGGCGCATATTACGGTGTGCCTCCGATCTCGTCAACGCTTTTTCTCACGTTTTGAATCGTTTGCTGCAAAATTCACCCAACCGATGATTTTACAGGCATTGTGGCGTTTTTTCAGGCGCGCCACATGCAGCTTCCGCCCTTCTTTTGCACCAGGTCGAGACGAGATTCATGATTAAGCAGTTCTTCATCACTGGCTAAAACCACCCGCAAGCGGCTTGCCTGGCGGACAACGCGCTGAATGCCCGCTTCACCCTGCGTCTGCTGTGACTCATTTTCCATGCTGAACTTCATCGACGTTTGACCGCCGGTCATTGCCAGATAGACATCGGCCAGGATCTGGGCATCGAGCAATGCCCCGTGCAGCGTTCGCTTGGTGTTATCTATTTCGTAACGTGAACAGAGTGCATCGAGACTGTTACGCTTGCCGGGAAACATCTTCCTCGCCAGCGCCAGGCTATCGGTTACTTTGCAAAAGGTGTTTGTTTTCGGAATATCGCGATGGAGCTTACTAAACTCATAGTCCATAAAGCCGATATCGAACGAGGCGTTATGGATGATGAGCTCGGCGCCTCTGATGTATTCCAGAAACTCGTCTGCCACCTCACCAAAGGTCGGTTTATCCAGCAAGAACTCATCGGCAATACCGTGAACGCCGAACGCTTCTGGATCCACCAATCGATCGGGTTTGAGGTACACGTGGAAGTTGTTCCCCGTGAGACGACGGTTCACCACTTCAACGGCGCCGATCTCAATGATCTTGTGCCCTTCGTAGTGCGCGCCGATCTGGTTCATACCGGTGGTTTCGGTATCGAGGACAATCTGGCGAGTAATTGCAGTGCTCATAGCGGTCATTTATGTCAGACTTATCGTTTAACTGAACGTTTCAAATACAGGAAGTCTACCAGAGATGCGTAAACAGGTAGAAATTTTCACCGATGGATCTTGTCTCGGCAACCCAGGGCCCGGCGGCTACGGCGCGATTATGCGCTATCGCCAGCATGAAAAAACTTTTAGCGAAGGCTATTTCCTGACCACCAACAACCGTATGGAGTTGATGGCAGCCATTGTGGCGCTGGAAGCCCTGAAAGAACACTGCGACGTGGTGCTCAGTACCGACAGCCAGTACGTTCGCCAGGGCATTACCCAGTGGATCCATAACTGGAAAAAACGCGGCTGGAAAACAGCAGATAAAAAACCGGTTAAAAATGTCGACCTCTGGAAGCGTCTGGATGCGGCATTAGGTCAGCACCAAATCAAATGGGAATGGGTAAAAGGACATGCAGGCCACCCGGAAAACGAACGCTGCGACGAGCTGGCGCGCGCGGCGGCTTTGAACCCGGCCCATGAGGATGCAGGCTACCAGCCTGAATCCTGATCAGGGTTTTCTGTACTGTCGCGTTGCGCCAACGGTCTGCCGGATAGGCGTTTTCGACTTGCTCTGCTTCATTGGGTTAAGCGTAAGGGGGATGGTTCGCTTACGCGCGACGATAAACTGCATGCAGCCTAAGGCGGGCAAATGCGTGCTCAACAAGACTCCCCCCTGCCGCGCCCACGGCAGTACCTGAAAACCGCCGTAGCAGAGCACTTCAAAGTTCAGCAGCGAAAGCCAGTCGAGCTGGCGCATCATGGTGAACATCCGGCTGTTATAGGGTGGCGTTCGGCGCAGCACCGGCACCAGCTTGCGCAGCCCCATCAGGCTCAGCGGATTGAATCCGCTGAGGATCAGCCAGCCGTCGTCAATCAGCACGCGATCGGCTTCACGCAGCATACGGTGAGGATCGCTGCACCAGGGTAACGCGTGTGCAAGAAGGCACGCATCCACGGATTTCTCAGCAAACGGCAGATGCAACGGGTCTGCCTTCACCTGAACCGGCGATCCGCCGAGCGAGACATTAACCTGATGTGAGATAGCGCAGCTTTCGGTATTGATTTCCGCGCTGAGATTGCCAATCTTAAGCAGGTGAAAGCCATACATTTTCGCGAGCCAGGGCTTCAGCTGTTGCTCCAGTGCCTCGCGATAGTATTCACCCCAGGGCAATTCGGCCCAACGTTCCGGTGCTGCGACAGTCTGAGGTATCCTTGCCGGTTTCATCAAAACACCCGCCACGCTATAAGAGGTAATGTATGAATCTTATCAGTATTCCCGCTTTTGAGGACAATTACATCTGGGTTTTAGTCGACGACGCTCGCCGATGCGTCATTGTCGATCCCGGCGAATCCGCCCCTGTACTGCGCGCTATAAATGAGAACGGCTGGCTGCCAGAAGCCATTCTGTTGACGCATCACCATAACGATCATACCGGCGGCGTGCAGGAACTCTGCGCCCATTTCCCGCATCTTGTGGTTTACGGACCGGCTGAGACACAAAATAAAGGAACGACGCAAGTAGTCGAAGAGGGCGAAAATATCCTCATCCGCGAGTGGGAGTTTTCCGTATTTGCTACACCGGGTCACACTTTGGGACATCTGTGTTTCTACAGCAAACCTTATCTTTTTTGTGGCGACACCTTGTTCTCTGGCGGCTGCGGAAGACTGTTTGAAGGCACGCCAGAACAAATGTACCAGTCTTTACAAAAAATTAGCGCATTACCCGACGATACTCTTATTTGTTGCGCCCATGAGTATACATTAGGGAATATGAAGTTTGCTGTGAGCCTCTTACCCGAGGATCGAGCGATTCAGGATTATTATCACAAAGTGAAGGAGTTACGTGCAAAAAACCAAAATACACTGCCCGTAACTCTGAAAAATGAGCGCCAGATTAATTTATTTTTACGAACAGATGATATTGATTTAATTAATAAAATTAACCAAGAAACAAATTTGCAACAACCAGAACAACGATTTGCATGGTTAAGGTCAAAGAAAGATAACTTCAGATAAATGCGGGTTGCCTTTTCAAAATTTCGCCGTTATCATCGCTCGTCTTTTAAGCAACTATTGACACACACATGAAGGCAAAAGCGATATTACTCGCCTCTGTCCTGCTTGTAGGTTGCCAGTCGCAGAACGGCAGCAACGTACAACAGCACGCACAGAGCCTTTCTGCAGCTGGTCAAGGGGAAGCAGGGAAGTTTACAAGTTCGGCGCGCTGGATGGACGATGGGACATCTTTCGCGCAGGAGCAAGACTTGTGGACCTCTATTGGCGACGAGCTAAAGATGGGAATTCCGGAAAACAGCCGGATTCGCGAACAGAAACAGAAGTATTTAAGAAATAAGAGCTATCTCCACGATGTAACGTTACGGGCAGAGCCGTATATGTACTGGATAGCCGGGCAAGTTAAGAAACGTAACATGCCTATGGAGCTGGTACTCCTACCCATAGTGGAGAGCGCTTTTGACCCACACGCGACGTCTGGCGCCAATGCCGCAGGTATTTGGCAGATCATTCCGAGCACCGGGCGAAACTATGGTCTGAAACAGACCCGCAACTATGATGCGCGTCGCGATGTTGTCGCTTCAACGACAGCCGCTCTCGACATGATGCAACGTCTGAACAAGATGTTTGACGGCGACTGGCTGTTAACGGTCGCAGCGTATAACAGTGGCGAAGGTCGTGTACTGAAGGCAATGAAAGCGAATAAAGCACGGGGTAAATCCACCGATTTTTGGTCGCTCTCACTGCCACAGGAAACGAAGATTTACGTACCGAAGATGCTGGCCTTGAGCGATATTCTCAAGAACAGCAAGCGTTACGGTGTACAACTGCCAACACCAGACGAAAGTCGTGCACTGGCGCGCGTTCGCCTCAGCAATCCGGTTGATATCCAACAGGTTGCTGATATGACGGGTATGTCGGTAAGTAAATTGAAAACCTTTAATGCAGGCGTTAAAGGCTCGACGCTGGGGGCAAGCGGCCCGCAGTATGTAATGGTTCCGCAGAAACATGCTGCGCAGTTACGTGAGTCTTTAGCATCGGGTGAGATTGCCGCCGTTCAGTCAACGCTGATCGCCGATGCCTCATCCGTTAGCAGCCGCAGCTATAAGGTGCGTTCAGGTGATACGCTTTCAGGCATTGCTTCACGTCTTGGCGTGACGGCGAAAGATCTGCAGCAGTGGAATAATCTGCGTAGTTCAGGGCTGAAAGTGGGTCAGACTTTGACCGTGGGTGCAGGTAGCAGCGCACAGCGTCTCGCCAGCAACAGCGATAGCATTACCTATCGCGTGCGCAAAGGTGATTCACTGTCCAGTATCGCAAAACGACACGGCGTGAACATCAAAGATGTGATGCGCTGGAATAATGATACTGACAATCTGAAACCGGGCGACCAGCTGACGCTGTTTGTGAAGAACAGCGCCACGCCAGACTCCTGATAGCACGTTCGAAAGATAAAAAGGCACCGATTCCCCTCGGTGCCTTTTTGCTTATCCCGCTTTTTGCGCTTCAGCCATGATGGTATCGCTGGTAAACGAGCCATCGTCCTGCAGTTCAAAGTATGCCTTTACCTCTGCGGACGCACTCTCCTGATACAGCCTGATCGCCTGGCTTAACGCTTCCGGGGTACGCATACGCGCGATCCACGAGCTGAACTCCAGCGGTAAACGGTCTGTTATTAACGAGCGCGCAATCAGCCCGGCTTCAGTGATAAACGATAACCACTCACCGCTGGCGTAGTTTTGCACGTGGGAGGTATCGCGCAGCGCTTCGACCGTCTGCAGCCAGATATTGCGCACCGGATGTCCAGGGGACATCACATCCATAATAATGAAGATGCCACCCGGCTTAAGAACACGTTTGACTTCGCGTAATGCCTGGCCGACATCATGCCAGTGGTGCGCGGAGTAACGGCTGATAACCACCTCAAACGACGCATCATCAAAAGGTAAGGATTCGGCGTAGCCCTGGCGCGTATCAATATTGTCCAGCCCCTTCGCTTTCGCCGCCTCGGCAACAACGTCCAGCATCTGGCTGGATAAATCATACGCGGTAACGCGGGCCACCTGCTGCGCAGCCGTGAAGCTGGCGTGCCCTGCCCCACAGCCCAAATCCAGCACGTGGGCCTGAGGGAACGCCGCCAGGCGTTCACCGAGACGCACCAGATCGCGTCCTGAGGCATGCACGGCGCTGCTCAGATAGGCACTTGCCTGAGAACCAAACTGTTTTTCTACGTTGTCATGATGGGAGTGTGTCGTTGTCATCGTACTGTCCTTTGTTGGTTAAAAATAAAAGGGCAGCACCCGCGCAGGCCTGCCCCACGGCAGACCTGACACACCGTTATTTATCAGGTTTGCCGGGACTGAATTCAACTAGTAGAGGGTTGTGATCCGAAGCGCGCGTCACCAGAACAGAGGCATCGTGCACGTTCAAACCGCGATAGAAGACAAAATCGAGAGGACGACCGAACGCTTTTTTGCGCTGATCGTCGCTAAAACGAACTTCACGCAGCGACATTTCGCGCGCAAAGCGATACAGCGCATTCATGCGCGGACGGCTCCAGGCGTTAAAATCGCCTGCCATAATGATGGGGCCGCTGTGATGGGCAATTTGATCGCCAATCGGAAGTAACTGCTTACTGTAGACATCCACGCCCAGGCTAAAGTTTACCGCGTGGATATTCACGACCATCAGCATACGGGTATCCGGCAGCGGGTAGACCGTCACCAGGGCTGATTTTGCCAGACGCAGGATAGGTTCGCGCTCGCGGAGCGGGCAACAGTAGACCGGATGTGCAGCAGAAAGCGTCATTACGCCAGAGGGATGCTGCGGCAGGACAAATGCCGGCACCTGATCGGCGGCAAGGTAGTTAGTGGTGGCAAACCGTACCAGTTCAGGGGTAGTTTGCGCCTCCTGGAGCAAAACCAGATGGGCATCTTTTCCAAAATTTTTGAGTACCGATAACCATTCAGCACGCTGCTGCTTGAAGATATTCCAGACCAGCACCCGGATTTTATCATCGCTGCTTAACGGTGTGCCGGCGGGTAATGCCTGGCTTATGCTCGCAAACGACCCCGGAGGCAAGATCCTCTCCGCGGGCATTCCGGCAACATAACGCATGGCATAGGTATTTTTTCGCACTTTTGGAAACAGCCCCTGTAACATGAACCAGCCCTGAAAACGGACTGGTTCTAATGTTATAGGGACTTTAGGTCACACTTTCAACGCAATTTCTGAGAAACCGCTTTCCAGTTTTGTAAGCAAGCACTTACTGATGTTATCCCAGCGCGACGCGGGCTGGCTTATCGAGGCGTCCACTCAGGCCAATCAGCAGGAAGGCCACCAGGACAATCACCGCGCCAATCCATGGGGTCTGGGTTAATCCGAAGTGTTCGACGGTTTGTCCGCCGATAATGGAGCCCAGCGCGATACCGATATTGAAAGCGGCAATATTCAGACCCGATGCAACATCCACCGCATTTGGCGTATAGAGTTCGGCTTTCTGGACAACGTAAACCTGAAGCCCGGGCACATTACCGAAGGCGAAGATCCCCATGACCAGTACGGTGATCAGCGCGGCGTATTGCATTGAAGCCGTGAACTGGAAAATCATCAGCAGAACGACCAGGGCGGCGAAGATAAACTTCAGCGCCGGTACCGCACCATGCTTATCCGCAAGCTTGCCGCCCCAGATATTGCCAATGGCCACAGAAATGCCGTATCCCAGCAAAATCCAGCTCACGGCATTGGGGGAGAAGCCCGCCAGGTCCTGCATCATTGGTGCCAGGAAGGTGAAGGCGGTGAATACGCCACCATAGCCCAGAGCCGTGACCGCGTAGATGATCAGCAAACGCGGATGGGTAAGCACCTTCAACTGATCGCTCAGGCTTGCGCTTGCCCGGCCCGGGATATTCGACGGTACCAGCAGCAGGCTAGCCACGAGGGCAATAACACCCAGTAAGGAGACGGCCAGGAACGTTTCACGCCAACCGAAATGCTGTCCGATAAACGTTCCCAACGGTACGCCCGTGACCAGTGCGACGGTCAACCCACCGAACATGATTGCGATAGCCGAGGCCGCTTTCTCTTTGGGAACCAGGCTGGTTGCAATGGTGGAGCCAATCGAGAAGAACACACCGTGTGCCAGGCCGGTCAGCAGACGGGCAATCACCAGCGTAGTGTAGTCCGGCGCCTGCCAGGCCAGAATGTTGCCGGCGGTAAACAGCACCATCAGCGCAACTAACAGCTGCTTACGCGGAAAACGTCCGGTCAGGGCCGTCAGCACCGGCGCGCCGACGGCAACACCAAGGGCGTAGATAGACACCAGTAACCCGGCTGAGGGTAGCGAGATCGCAAGCTGGTTAGCGATGGTGGGAACCAGTCCCACGATAACAAATTCGGTCGTGCCAATTGCAAAGGCACTGATCGTCAGGGCAAGTAGCGCCAGTGGCATAAAATACTCCGTATCATCAGGATTAAGATGACAGGCAGTATGCGCCAGTGTTTAAATAACAAAAATGGTCAAAATATCAATAGAATTTTGCGGATGGTGCAACAATGAAAGCAACGTCGGAAGAGCTGACAATCTTTGTCGCCGTCGTCGAAAGCGGCAGCTTTAGCCGCGCAGCCGAGCAACTGGGACAGGCTAACTCGGCCATTAGCCGTTCAGTGAAAAAGCTGGAGATGAAGCTTGGCGTGAGTCTGCTCAACCGAACGACGCGGCAGCTGAGCCTGACGGAAGAAGGAGAACGTTATTTCCGCCGCGTGCAGTCGGTGCTGCAGGAGATGGCCGCAGCGGAGACGGAGATTATGGAAACCCGCAGCACGCCGCGTGGATTGCTGCGCATTGATGCGGCCACGCCGGTTGTGCTTCATTTCCTGATGCCGCTAATCAAACCTTTCCGTGAACGCTATCCGGAGATGACGCTTTCTCTGGTCTCGTCCGAGACGTTTATTAACCTCATCGAGCGAAAAGTGGATGTAGCTATTCGCGCAGGAACGCTAACGGATTCCAGCCTGCGGGCCCGTCCGCTATTTGCCAGCTACCGCAAAATTATCGCGTCGCCACAGTATATTGCTGAACATGGTAAACCGGAGACGGTTGAAGAACTGAAGCAGCACCTGTGCCTGGGCTTTACGGAGCCGGTGTCGCTGAACACCTGGCCTGTTGCCTGTCACGATGGTCAGCTTCATGAAATTACCTGCGGATTATCGTCTAACAGCGGAGAAACGCTGAAGCAGCTTTGCCTGGAAGGAAATGGGATCGCCTGCCTGTCAGACTATATGATTGATAAGGAGATAGCGCGGGGTGAACTGGTAGAGCTGATGGCCGATAAACGTCTGCCGGTAGAGATGCCTTTTAGCGCAGTGTATTACAGCGACAGAGCGGTGAGTACGCGCATTCGTGCCTTTATTGATTTTCTGAGCGAGCATATAAAAACAGCTCCCGGAGGAGCTGTGTGAGGGTTCAGGTGACAGAGGGTGGGCCAAACTTAATCCCAGTCAGGAGCTAAACCTTCCGGACTGACCAGGCGATCGTTGCACTCCAAAGCTGCGATCGCTTTTTTATCGTCAGCATCCAGATGAAGATCCATTGCTAACAGGTTGCTGGCCAGGTTTTCACGCTTAGTTGATGATGGGATCACGGCATAACCTTCACTCATTGCCCATGCCAGAATCACCTGCGCAGCAGTGGCGTTATGTTTCTCTGCGATACGCGTAATCACTTCATCTTTCAGTGCCTTACCGTAGGCCAGCGTCATGTATGAGGTGATGTGGATCCCATGCTGTTTTGCCCAGTCAACGACTTTGCGGTTTTGCAGATAGGGGGAGAGCTCAATCTGGTTGGTCGCAATATTCTCAGCGCCAACAGCGGTAATCGCCTTTTCCATCAGCGGAATGGTGAAGTTCGAGATCCCAATTTCGCGGGTTAAGCCCTGCTTTTTCGCTTCCAGCAGCGCCTGCATGAACTCCTCCACTGAAACGGCATCGTTCGGCGATGGCCAGTGAATTAACGTCAGATCGACATAATCGGTGCGCAGTTTCTTCAGGCTCTCTATCAGGCTTGGGATGAGCTTGTCTTTGCTGAGATTTTCTATCCAGATTTTGGTGGTGATGAACAGCTCATTGCGCGGTACACCGCTCTCTTCGAGAGCCTGTCCAACAGCAGCTTCGTTTTCATAGATCTGTGCCGTATCAATTGCGCGATAGCCAAGTTCAAGAGCGGTTTTAACTGATGCGATAACAACGTCGTCTTTCAGGCGGAAGGTGCCCAGACCAAATGCAGGGAGAGTCATACTATTCCTCAATCATTATGTTCGTAAAGTGAGGAGGATTATCGCTGGCGCTGTTATGGAGAAAAAGATCGCAAAATGCAGAGGATTTTTGCTAATTTAGCAATAATTAAACGATAGATAAGAAAAAAGCCCTGAGCGTTAGCTCAGGGCTTTTAATAAGTGGCGGAACGGACGGGACTCGAACCCGCGACCCCCTGCGTGACAGGCAGGTATTCTAACCGACTGAACTACCGCTCCACCGAAGACTGCTTGTAACCACCGGATTAATGCACCGGCTTACTACTAAATTTGATGCCTGGCAGTTCCCTACTCTCACATGGGGAGACCCCACACTACCATCGGCGCTACGGCGTTTCACTTCTGAGTTCGGCATGGGGTCAGGTGGGACCACCGCGCTAAAGCCGCCAGGCAAATTCTGTTAATCTGTATCAGGCTGAATATTGTTTGTGTCTCTCACCGCCAAAACACCTTCGGCGTTGTAAGGTTAAGCCTCACGGTTCATTAGTATCGGTTAGCTCAACGCATCGCTGCGCTTACACATCCGACCTATCAACGTCGTCGTCTTCAACGTTCCTTCAGGAGACTTAAAGTCTCAGGGAGAACTCATCTCGGGGCAAGTTTCGTGCTTAGATGCTTTCAGCACTTATCTCTTCCGCATTTAGCTACCGGGCAGTGCCATTGGCATGACAACCCGAACACCAGTGATGCGTCCACTCCGGTCCTCTCGTACTAGGAGCAGCCCCCCTCAATTCTCCAGCGCCCACGGCAGATAGGGACCGAACTGTCTCACGACGTTCTAAACCCAGCTCGCGTACCACTTTAAATGGCGAACAGCCATACCCTTGGGACCTACTTCAGCCCCAGGATGTGATGAGCCGACATCGAGGTGCCAAACACCGCCGTCGATATGAACTCTTGGGCGGTATCAGCCTGTTATCCCCGGAGTACCTTTTATCCGTTGAGCGATGGCCCTTCCATTCAGAACCACCGGATCACTATGACCTGCTTTCGCACCTGCTCGAGCCGTCACTCTCGCAGTCAAGCTAGCTTATGCCATTGCACTAACCTCCTGATGTCCGACCAGGATTAGCTAACCTTCGTGCTCCTCCGTTACTCTTTGGGAGGAGACCGCCCCAGTCAAACTACCCACCAGACACTGTCCGCAACCCGGATTACGGGTCCACGTTAGAACACCAGCCATTAAAGGGTGGTATTTCAAGGACGGCTCCACGCAGACTGGCGTCCACGCTTCAAAGCCTCCCACCTATCCTACACATCAAGGACCAGTGTTCAGTGTCAAGCTATAGTAAAGGTTCACGGGGTCTTTCCGTCTTGCCGCGGGTACACTGCATCTTCACAGCGAGTTCAATTTCACTGAGTCTCGGGTGGAGACAGCCTGGCCATCATTACGCCATTCGTGCAGGTCGGAACTTACCCGACAAGGAATTTCGCTACCTTAGGACCGTTATAGTTACGGCCGCCGTTTACCGGGGCTTCGATCAAGAGCTTCGCGTTGCCGCTAACCCCATCAATTAACCTTCCGGCACCGGGCAGGCGTCACACCGTATACGTCCACTTTCGTGTTTGCACAGTGCTGTGTTTTTAATAAACAGTTGCAGCCAGCTGGTATCTTCGACTGATTTCAGCTCCACCCGCAGGGGCTTCACCTACATATCAGCGTGCCTTCTCCCGAAGTTACGGCACCATTTTGCCTAGTTCCTTCACCCGAGTTCTCTCAAGCGCCTTGGTATTCTCTACCTGACCACCTGTGTCGGTTTGGGGTACGATTTCGTGTTACCTGATGCTTAGAGGCTTTTCCTGGAAGCAGGGCATTTATCACTTCAGCACCGTAGTGCCTCGTCATCACGCCTCAGTGTTAGAGTGAACCGGATTTGCCTGGAACACACACCTACACGCTTAAACCGGGACAACCGTCGCCCGGCTGACATAGCCTTCTCCGTCCCCCCTTCGCAGTAACACCAAGTACAGGAATATTAACCTGTTTCCCATCGACTACGCCTTTCGGCCTCGCCTTAGGGGTCGACTCACCCTGCCCCGATTAACGTTGGACAGGAACCCTTGGTCTTCCGGCGAGCGGGCTTTTCACCCGCTTTATCGTTACTTATGTCAGCATTCGCACTTCTGATACCTCCAGCAGCCCTCACAGGCCACCTTCGACGGCTTACAGAACGCTCCCCTACCCAACAACGCATAAGCGTCGCTGCCGCAGCTTCGGTGCATGGTTTAGCCCCGTTACATCTTCCGCGCAGGCCGACTCGACCAGTGAGCTATTACGCTTTCTTTAAATGATGGCTGCTTCTAAGCCAACATCCTGGCTGTCTGTGCCTTCCCACATCGTTTCCCACTTAACCATGACTTTGGGACCTTAGCTGGCGGTCTGGGTTGTTTCCCTCTTCACGACGGACGTTAGCACCCGCCGTGTGTCTCCCGTGATAACATTCTTCGGTATTCGTAGTTTGCATCGGGTTGGTAAGCCGGGATGGCCCCCTAGCCGAAACAGTGCTCTACCCCCGAAGATGAGTTCACGAGGCGCTACCTAAATAGCTTTCGGGGAGAACCAGCTATCTCCCGGTTTGATTGGCCTTTCACCCCCAGCCACAGGTCATCCGCTAATTTTTCAACATTAGTCGGTTCGGTCCTCCAGTTAGTGTTACCCAACCTTCAACCTGCCCATGGCTAGATCACCGGGTTTCGGGTCTATACCCTGCAACTTAACGCCCAGTTAAGACTCGGTTTCCCTACGGCTCCCCTATACGGTTAACCTTGCTACAGAATATAAGTCGCTGACCCATTATACAAAAGGTACGCAGTCACACCACGAAGGTGCTCCCACTGCTTGTACGTACACGGTTTCAGGTTCTTTTTCACTCCCCTCGCCGGGGTTCTTTTCGCCTTTCCCTCACGGTACTGGTTCACTATCGGTCAGTCAGGAGTATTTAGCCTTGGAGGATGGTCCCCCCATATTCAGACAGGATACCACGTGTCCCGCCCTACTCTTCGAGTTCACAGCCTGTGTGCTTTCGTGTACGGGAGTATCACCCTGTACCCTGCGACTTTCCAGACGCTTCCACTAACACACAAGCTGATTCAGACTCCGGGCTGCTCCCCGTTCGCTCGCCGCTACTGGGGGAATCTCGGTTGATTTCTTTTCCTCGGGGTACTTAGATGTTTCAGTTCCCCCGGTTCGCCTCGTTAACCTATGTATTCAGTTAACGATAGTGCAACGAATTGCACTGGGTTTCCCCATTCGGACATCGCCGGGTCAAAGGTTCATATCACCTCGCCGGCGCTTTTCGCAGATTAGCACGTCCTTCATCGCCTCTGACTGCCAGGGCATCCACCGTGTACGCTTAGTCGCTTAACCTCACAACCCGAAGATGTTTCACTTCTGATTGCGAAAATTTGAGAGACTCGAACACACATTAACTGTGTGTCGTTTCAATTTTCAGCTTGATCCAGATTTTTAAAGAGCAAAACTTCGCAGTGCACCTTTTCAGGTTCACTCTGAAGTTTTCTTGTGTTCGCAGTAAAAGATGGTGGAGCTATGCGGGATCGAACCGCAGACCTCCTGCGTGCAAAGCAGGCGCTCTCCCAGCTGAGCTATAGCCCCATCGTATTACAAATCTCTGTACCGGTAATTTTTCCTGAGACAAGGCGTGGAAACGCGAAGCATACATCAGTATGTGAGCGTTGCCGCAACGCAGTATCAGGGAAAATTTGGTAGGCCTGAGTGGACTTGAACCACCGACCTCACCCTTATCAGGGGTGCGCTCTAACCACCTGAGCTACAAGCCTGCAGAGATTTTTACTGCTGTTTTTCATCAGACAATCTGTGTGAGCACTGCAAAGGCAGGTTCTTTAAGGTAAGGAGGTGATCCAACCGCAGGTTCCCCTACGGTTACCTTGTTACGACTTCACCCCAGTCATGAATCACAAAGTGGTAAGCGCCCTCCCGAAGGTTAAGCTACCTACTTCTTTTGCAACCCACTCCCATGGTGTGACGGGCGGTGTGTACAAGGCCCGGGAACGTATTCACCGTGGCATTCTGATCCACGATTACTAGCGATTCCGACTTCATGGAGTCGAGTTGCAGACTCCAATCCGGACTACGACGCACTTTATGAGGTCCGCTTGCTCTCGCGAGGTCGCTTCTCTTTGTATGCGCCATTGTAGCACGTGTGTAGCCCTACTCGTAAGGGCCATGATGACTTGACGTCATCCCCACCTTCCTCCAGTTTATCACTGGCAGTCTCCTTTGAGTTCCCGGCCTAACCGCTGGCAACAAAGGATAAGGGTTGCGCTCGTTGCGGGACTTAACCCAACATTTCACAACACGAGCTGACGACAGCCATGCAGCACCTGTCTCAGAGTTCCCGAAGGCACCAATCCATCTCTGGAAAGTTCTCTGGATGTCAAGAGTAGGTAAGGTTCTTCGCGTTGCATCGAATTAAACCACATGCTCCACCGCTTGTGCGGGCCCCCGTCAATTCATTTGAGTTTTAACCTTGCGGCCGTACTCCCCAGGCGGTCGACTTAACGCGTTAGCTCCGGAAGCCACGCCTCAAGGGCACAACCTCCAAGTCGACATCGTTTACGGCGTGGACTACCAGGGTATCTAATCCTGTTTGCTCCCCACGCTTTCGCACCTGAGCGTCAGTCTTTGTCCAGGGGGCCGCCTTCGCCACCGGTATTCCTCCAGATCTCTACGCATTTCACCGCTACACCTGGAATTCTACCCCCCTCTACAAGACTCTAGCCTGCCAGTTTCGAATGCAGTTCCCAGGTTGAGCCCGGGGATTTCACATCCGACTTGACAGACCGCCTGCGTGCGCTTTACGCCCAGTAATTCCGATTAACGCTTGCACCCTCCGTATTACCGCGGCTGCTGGCACGGAGTTAGCCGGTGCTTCTTCTGCGGGTAACGTCAATCGACAAGGTTATTAACCTTATCGCCTTCCTCCCCGCTGAAAGTACTTTACAACCCGAAGGCCTTCTTCATACACGCGGCATGGCTGCATCAGGCTTGCGCCCATTGTGCAATATTCCCCACTGCTGCCTCCCGTAGGAGTCTGGACCGTGTCTCAGTTCCAGTGTGGCTGGTCATCCTCTCAGACCAGCTAGGGATCGTCGCCTAGGTGAGCCGTTACCCCACCTACTAGCTAATCCCATCTGGGCACATCTGATGGCAAGAGGCCCGAAGGTCCCCCTCTTTGGTCTTGCGACGTTATGCGGTATTAGCTACCGTTTCCAGTAGTTATCCCCCTCCATCAGGCAGTTTCCCAGACATTACTCACCCGTCCGCCACTCGTCACCCGAGAGCAAGCTCTCTGTGCTACCGTTCGACTTGCATGTGTTAGGCCTGCCGCCAGCGTTCAATCTGAGCCATGATCAAACTCTTCAATTTAAGTTTGATGCTCGTGAATTAAACTTCGTAATGAATTACGTATGTTCACTCAGAGACTTGGTATTCATTTTTCGTCTTGCGACGTTAAGAATCCATGTCACTTTGAGTGCCCACACAGATTGTCTGATAAATTGTTAAAGAGCAGTTGCAACGCGGCTTTCAGCTCACCGTTGCGAGGTGGCGTATATTACGCTTTCCTCTTTCAGAGTCAACCCGTTATTTCAGGATTTTTTCTCTTCAACCGACCGGGTTGTCTGTGAAGTGATTCACATCCGCCGTGTCGATGGAGGCGCATTATAGGGAGCTGCCGAGGAATGACAAGGGGAAATATACATTTTTATTTCGACCGCTCACCTTTTCGCCAGAAAGGCTATTTTTGATGCTTTTTTATCTCATTCGGCAGCTCAGCCAGGCTATTAATCACCCAATCCGCTGCATTTTCCGCTTCTGGCGTCACTGGCTTACCGGTGCGAACTAATATTTTGGTCCCTACACCCGCTGCTGTTGCTGCCTGCATATCTTCCAGTTTATCGCCCACCATATAAGAAGCAGACATATCAATGTGCAGAAACTCCTGCGCAGAGATGAACATCCCCGGATGCGGTTTACGGCAGTCACAGGTCTGGCGATACTCTTCTACCGTACCCTGCGGGTGATGCGGACAATAGTAGATGCCGTCGAGATCCACGCCGCGATCGGCCAGCGACCAGTCCATCCATTCGGTCAGCGTCTCGAACTGTGCTTCAGTGAATTTACCGCGCGCAATACCAGACTGATTGGTGACCACCACCAGCGCATAGCCCATCTCTTTCAGCTGGCGCATTGCCTCTATAACGCCGTCGATAAATTCGAACTCATCGATCTCATGCACATAACCGTGATCCACATTAATAGTGCCATCACGATCGAGAAAAATTGCGGGTACTGATTTTGCCACCGGTTTGCTCCTGAAAAAGGCCTGTTGAGCTAGTATCTCATGAATCGCAGCGCAATAAAGTGCTCATCGTACAGAGTTGGATTGATTTAGACGTCTGGATGCCTTAACATCCGTTTTGTTTACGGTCATCACCCGTATCTGGCAGAAGAAAATGCCACGGCTAACTTACATACGATAAAAATAATCTAATGATTAAACTTTCCAATATCACCAAAGTGTTCCAGCAGGGGAACCGAACCATTCAGGCGCTGAACAACGTCAGCCTGCATGTTCCTGCTGGTCAAATTTATGGCGTCATTGGCGCATCGGGTGCAGGTAAAAGCACGCTGATCCGTTGTGTTAACCTGCTTGAGCGCCCAACCCAGGGCAGCGTAGAAGTTGGCGGTCAGGAACTTACCGCCCTTTCAGAAAAAGAACTCACCAAAGCGCGGCGTCAGATTGGCATGATCTTCCAGCACTTTAACCTGCTGGCGTCCCGCACCGTGTTCGGCAACGTCGCCTTGCCGCTGGAGCTGGATAACACGCCGAAAGAAGAAGTGAAGCGTCGCGTTACCGAACTGCTCGACCTCGTGGGTCTGGGCGATAAGCATGATAGCTACCCGGCAAATCTGTCCGGTGGGCAGAAGCAGCGTGTCGCCATTGCCCGCGCGCTGGCCAGCAACCCAAAAGTACTGCTGTGCGACGAAGCCACCAGCGCGCTGGATCCGGCCACCACGCGTTCTATTCTGGAACTGCTGAAAGACATTAACCGTCGCCTGGGCCTGACGATCCTCCTTATTACGCACGAGATGGACGTGGTGAAACGCATCTGCGACTGCGTGGCGGTCATCAGCAACGGCGAGCTGATCGAGCAGGATACGGTAAGCGAAGTGTTCTCCCATCCGAAGACGCCGCTGGCGCAGCAGTTCATTCAGTCCACGCTGCATCTGGATATTCCGGAAGATTATCTGGAGCGTTTGAAAACCGAATCCACAGCAGACAGCGTCCCGATGCTGCGCATGGAGTTTACCGGTCAGTCCGTTGACGCTCCCCTTCTTTCCGAAACTGCGCGTCGCTTTAACGTGAACAACAACATTATTAGCGCGCAGATGGATTACGCCGGTGGCGTGAAGTTCGGCATCATGCTGACGGAAATGCACGGCACCCAAGAAGAAACCCAGGCAGCAATCGCCTGGCTGCAAGAACACCACGTAAAAGTAGAGGTACTGGGTTATGTCTGAGCCGATGATGTGGCTGCTGGTTCGCGGCGTTTGGGAAACGCTGGCAATGACCTTCGTATCGGGTTTCTTTGGTTTTGTAATTGGCCTGCCGGTGGGCGTACTGCTGTACGTGACGCGTCCAGGTCAAATCATTGAGAACGCGAAACTTTACCGTACGCTCTCTGCGCTGGTGAACATCTTCCGTTCTATCCCGTTCATTATTCTGCTGGTGTGGATGATTCCATTTACCCGCGTGATCGTCGGAACCTCTATCGGTCTGCAGGCGGCTATCGTTCCGCTGACCGTAGGCGCAGCGCCGTTTATCGCCCGTATGGTGGAAAACGCCCTGCTGGAGATCCCAACCGGTTTAATCGAAGCTTCCCGCGCGATGGGTGCCACGCCGATGCAGATCGTCCGCAAGGTTCTGCTGCCTGAAGCACTGCCGGGCCTGGTGAACGCGGCAACCATCACGCTCATCACCCTGGTCGGTTATTCCGCAATGGGCGGTGCAGTTGGTGCTGGCGGTTTAGGACAGATTGGTTACCAGTACGGCTATATTGGATATAACGCTACCGTGATGAATACCGTTCTGGTATTGCTGGTTGTTCTGGTTTACTTAATCCAGTTCTCCGGCGATCGCATCGTCCGGACCGTTACTCACAAATAACGTTACACACAACACAAACTCGACGAGTTAAGGATAAAACATGGCGTTTAAATTAAAGACCCTTGCAGCAGTAGGCGCGCTGATTGGCTCTCTGGCACTGGTGGGTTGCGGTCAGGACGAAAAAGATCCAAACCACATTAAGGTGGGCGTTATCGTGGGTGCCGAACAGCAGGTTGCTGAAGTTGCTCAGAAAGTGGCGAAAGAGAAATATGGTCTGGACGTTGAGCTGGTGACCTTCAATGATTACGTTCTGCCGAACGAAGCGCTGAGCAAGGGCGATATCGACGCCAACGCCTTCCAGCATAAGCCATACCTGGATCAGCAGATCAAAGATCGCGGTTATAAACTGGTGGGTGTGGGTAACACCTTCGTTTACCCGATTGCCGGTTACTCTAAGAAAATTAAATCGCTGGACGAACTGCAGCCGGGCTCTCAGGTTGCCGTACCTAACGATCCAACCAACCTTGGTCGTTCCCTGCTGCTGCTGCAGAAAGTGGGCCTGATCAAACTGAAAGACGGTGTTGGCCTGCTGCCAACCGTTCTGGACGTCACCGAGAACCCGAAAAATCTGAAAATTGTTGAACTGGAAGCACCGCAGCTGCCGCGTTCTCTGGACGATGCACAGATTGCCCTGGCCGTTATCAACACCACTTACGCCAGCCAGATTGGCCTGACGCCAGCAAAAGACGGTATCTTCGTTGAAGATAAAGACTCCCCGTACGTTAACCTGATCGTGACTCGCGAAGATAACAAAGACGCGGAAAACGTGAAGAAGTTCGTTCAGGCCTATCAGTCTGATGAAGTTTACCAGGAAGCCAACAAAGTGTTTAACGGCGGCGCTGTTAAAGGCTGGTAATCTCACCTCAGTGTAATATCATCAGGACGGGCTTATGCCCGTCTTGTCATTTGTGCAGTCACCTGATTCAATATCTGACGTTTTGATTATCCATTGAGGAATTATTATGCGTGCTTTACCGATCTGTCTTTTAGCACTCATGCTGAGCGGCTGTTCTATGCTAAGCAGATCTCCTGTTGAACCTGTTCAAAGCACGGCAACCCCGCCAAAAACTGAGCCTGCGAAACCGAAAGTGGTTCGCCCTGCGCCGGTTCGCATTATCACCAAAGCTGACGAACTGGTCGGCAAACCGTTCCGTGAACTGGGTGAAGTGAGCGGTGAATCCTGTCAGGCAACCAATCAGGACTCTCCACCGAATATCCCGACAGCGCGCAAACGTATGCAGATTAACGCCGCAAAAATGAAAGCTAACGCGGTGCTGCTGCACAGCTGCGAAGTCACCAGCGGCACGCCGGGCTGCTACCGTCAGGCGGTTTGCATCGGTTCTGCGCTGAACATCACGGCGAAATGAGTGCATTTCATTTTGAGCAGATAGGCGTTATCCACTCTCCGTATAAAGAGAAGTTTGCCGTACCCCGCCAGCCTGGTCTGGTCACCAGCGGCAGCGGCGAGCTTCATCTTCAGGCGCCTTATAACCAGGCCGATGCAGTACGCGGGCTTGAGGCGTTCAGCCACTTATGGGTGGTATTTGTCTTTCACCAGACAATGGAAGGCGGCTGGCGTCCCACCGTGCGTCCCCCGCGCCTGGGCGGAAATGCGAGAATGGGCGTGTTTGCGACTCGCTCGACCTTCCGTCCAAATCCGATCGGGATGTCGCTGGTTGAACTGAAGGGCATACGTTGCCAGAAGGAACAGGTCATACTTGAGCTGGGCAGTCTGGACCTGGTCGACGGCACGCCGGTTATCGACATCAAACCCTATTTGCCCTTCGCCGAAGCCCTCCCGGACGCGCGTGCAAGCTATGCTCAGGACGCACCGCAGGCGGATATGCCTGTTTATTTTACGCCTGAGATAACCGCGCAGCTTGGTCAACTGGAGAAACGCTATCCTCGCTTACGGGATTTCATCACTGAAGTTCTGGCACAGGACCCCCGTCCGGCCTACCGTAAAGAAGAGGAAGCAGGAAAAACGTACGCCGTCTGGCTGCTGGATTTTAACGTGCGCTGGCGCGTCACCGGGGCAGGTTTCGAAGTGTTTGCCCTTGAACCCAGGTAATTTTGTTCTCCTCTCTTTTGGCATCTTTGCCACACTGGTAAACTAAACCACTTTTTTTGTGTCAGGCTGGTGTTTCAGCCTGTTCCAATCGTCGAAATGGAACCGTAACAACATGCGTACTAGCCAATATCTGCTCTCCACTCTGAAGGAGACGCCTGCCGACGCCGAAGTGATCAGCCATCAGCTGATGCTGCGCGCCGGGATGATCCGCAAGCTGGCCTCCGGGTTATACACCTGGCTGCCGACCGGCGTGCGCGTCCTGAAAAAAGTCGAAAACATCGTGCGTGAAGAGATGAACAACGCCGGTGCTATCGAGGTGTCCATGCCCGTGGTTCAGCCCGCTGACCTGTGGCAGGAGAGCGGCCGTTGGGAGCAATATGGCCCAGAACTGCTGCGCTTCGTCGATCGCGGCGAGCGTCCGTTCGTTCTCGGCCCAACGCACGAAGAAGTGATCACCGACCTGATTCGTAATGAGCTGAGCTCTTACAAACAGCTGCCGCTGAACTTCTTCCAGATCCAGACCAAGTTCCGTGACGAAGTGCGCCCACGTTTCGGCGTGATGCGCTCTCGTGAATTCCTGATGAAAGATGCCTACTCTTTCCATACGTCACAGGAATCGCTGCAAGAGACCTACGACAAAATGTACGAGGCTTACAGCAAAATTTTCTCTCGCATGGGTCTGGATTTCCGTGCTGTGCAGGCTGATACCGGCTCCATCGGCGGCAGCGCGTCCCATGAGTTTCAGGTACTGGCACAGAGCGGTGAAGACGATGTGATCTTCTCTGACTCTTCAGACTACGCGGCGAACATCGAATTTGCAGAAGCGCTGGCACCAAAAGAACCACGCGGCGCGGCCACGCAAGAGATGACGCTGGTTGATACACCAAACGCGAAAACCATCGCCGAGCTGGTTGAGCAGTTCAGTCTGCCGATCGAAAAAACAGTGAAAACGCTGCTGGTGAAATCCACCGAAGGCAGCGCTTACCCGCTGGTTGCCCTGCTGGTGCGTGGCGATCATGAACTGAACGAAGTAAAAGCCGAGAAGCTGCCGCAGGTAGCCAGCCCGCTGACGTTCGCAACGGAAGCGGAAATCCGTGCCGTAGTGAATGCGGGTCCAGGTTCACTGGGTCCAGTCAACCTGCCTGTGCCGGTTGTTATTGACCGCACGGTTGCTGCAATGAGCGACTTCTCTGCAGGTGCGAACATCGACGGTAAACATTACTTCGGCATCAACTGGGATCGCGACGTGGCGACGCCAGAAGTGGCTGACATCCGTAACGTGGTTGCAGGCGATCCAAGCCCGGATGGTCAGGGTACCCTGATGATTAAGCGCGGCATCGAAGTTGGCCACATCTTCCAGCTGGGTGATAAATACTCTCGCGCGCTGAACGCCGCCGTTCAGGGTGAAGATGGCCGTAACCAGATCCTGACCATGGGCTGCTACGGTATCGGGGTGACGCGCGTGGTGGCTGCGGCCATCGAGCAGAACTACGACGAGCGCGGCATCGTCTGGCCGGACAACATTGCGCCGTTCCAGGTGGCTATTCTGCCAATGAACATGCACAAATCTTACCGCGTGCAGGAGCTGGCCGAGAAGCTGTACGCCGAGCTGCGCGCTCAGGGTATTGAAGTGCTGATGGATGACCGTAAAGAGCGTCCGGGCGTGATGTTTGCCGATATGGAACTGATCGGTATCCCGCACACCGTCGTCATTGGCGACCGTAACCTCGACAGCGATGAGATTGAATACAAATACCGTCGCAGCGGCGAAAAACAGATGATCAAGACCGGCGACATTCTTGATTACCTGGTGAAAGCCATCAAAGGCTAAACAAAAAACCCCGCTCAGGCGGGGTTTTTTAATGGCTCAACGTCAGCTTATTTGCTGCTACAGTCTTTGCCCGCAATAAATTTCGCGTCTTTATCTGCCACCAGCGTTTTCACCATCTCCCCGCTATCCGGGTTTGGCTCCAGCGTAAAGTGACCGTCAACCGTCAACAATATCGGCTTGCTGTCATTGCCGCGCGCCACGGCGTAATCACGTTCAAGCTGTGCATTGTTTGCCACGCTGACTTTCTTACCGGTAGCGCAGTCGGTAAAGATCGCCACATCCGCCATATAGAAATACATCCCCCGCATCGCCATCGGCGTGGCAGGCAGCGCCGCTTTCACCGGTGTCAGCGTGTAGTTGAACTGGGATTCAATCGGATTGCCTTCCCGGTCGAGCATTTCCATGTTCTCGCCTTTAGGGCGGAACCAGGTTTTGTCACCGGAAGTATCCGTCAGCACCAGCTTCTCAGCCGTACGCGCCCATGTCCCGTAAGTCGCAAATGAAGAGGGTTCTTTTGCGCCCTGATAGCGCTGGTTCATCACCCAGGTACCGTCTTTTTGCAGGAACAGTGACGTTTCAATGCCTTCGCAATCCGCGCAAGGCAATACGCCCCGCCAGCTCTGCTGCATTGGCTTTAACTCTTCATTCTGCGCTGGCTGCAAAACCTGCGTTTCAGAACGGTTGTTACACCCGAAAAGCGCAAACAGCGTACTCACTGCCAGCGCTGAAAATAATGCTTTTTTCACAATGAATTCCTTATGAAAATTGTGTTCCCTTTCGTCACTCCATCGGGCGACGAACTTTACCGCGTAGTGCTTTCACTGTGGATTTTTGAGCTTTCGAGGACAGCCGACGCTCTTTCGATGCGCGGGTTGGCCGCGTTGCCCGGCGGCTTTTTTGTACTGCCGTTAACTCTTTGATGACCGCCACCAGCCTGGCTACCGCCGCTTCCCGGTTTAATTCCTGGCTGCGGTACTCCTGGGCTTTAATCACGATCACACCTTCGCTGGTGATCAGGTGATGGCTGGCAGCGAGCAGACTTTCCTTATAATACTCTGGCAGGCTTGATGCCCGAATGTCAAAACGCAAATGGATAGCCGTTGAAGCCTTATTGACGTGCTGTCCACCCGCACCCTGAGCACGGATGGCGGTGATCTCCAGCTCGTTATCAGGGATGCTGACGTTTCGGGACAAAACGATCATGGCGCAGGCTGCCAGGCCGTCAGATGAATTTCCAGATTATTCTGAGAATCAGAAAGCCAGATGGCGCCGTCCTGAATCGTTGCCTGCAACGCCATCGTTCGGCTGGCGAACTCGCTCAGCTGCGCCAGCTGTTCATCATCCAGATACCAGACGGCGAGATTTTTAAACTGCGCGCATTTATTCTTATTTTGTTGCCACCAGATTTCCGCCGCGCGCTGGTTATAGGCGAATAAGGCCACTTCCGCGGACTGAGTACACGCCTTTTTAATCCTGCGCTCGTCCGGCAGACCGAGTTCAATCCATAAATCGATCCCAAGATGATCGTTGCGCAGCCAGGCTTCAGGCTCGTCTTCCGCGCTTAAGCCGCGGGTAAACTGCAGCCGCTCGTTGGCGTATTTAATCCACGCCAGCAGGCGCAGCATCATGCGCTCCTGAGTTTCGGAGGGGTGGCGTGCCAGAGTAAGCGACGCGTCCAGAAACTGGTTGCGATCAAGATCGGCCACGTTGACCACTGCTTTATAAATTGTCGCTTTCAGCGCCATGAGAGAACTCCATTCGAATCAGCCGCACATTGTAGCGAAAACAGAGGCAAAAGGCTGTTACGGAGTAATAAATACACCACTATCAAGGCGCTGATATTGCTTAAATGAGTATGGTATAGTCACCTTGCTAAACCGAGTTTATCTTCGTAGGCTTAATGATATCTCACAGTAAGTCAGTGCGCTGGCGGGAGGGGATGTGAATAATTATTGTGAGTTAATTCGCAAACGGTATGCGGAAATCGCCAGCGGAGATCTGGGGTATGTCCCGGACGCGTTGGGCTGTGTATTGAAAGTGCTTAATGAAGTGGCCTCTGATGAGAGCCTTTCAGAGTCGGTCAGGGAAAAAGCAGCGTATGCTGCGGCGAATTTACTGGTGAGCGATTATGTCGATGAATGATACTTATCAACCCATCAATTGTGATGACTATGACAACCTCGAACTCGCCTGCCAGCATCATTTAATACTGACGCTGGAGCTAAAAGATGGCGAAGTGTTGAAGGCGAAGGCCAGCGATCTGGTTTCACGCAAGAATGTGGAATACCTGGTCGTGGAAGACGCCGGTGCGACGCGTGAGCTGCGTCTGGACAAAATAGCCAGCTTCAGCCACCCGCAAATCGGCACCGTCGTGGTGAGCGAATCCTGATGACACTAACGGGCAGCCGGGCTGCCCGTTACGCTTTCCGCCACTCGAAGCATGCCCCTTCTTCTGTCCACCCCGCTTCCGTGATGAACACCCCTGCAGCAGCAATCAGCGTTTCACCGTAGAACAGCAGCGGCGTGGTGTCGCGCAGCCACGGCGGCACGTTGCATTCCTGCCATATCTTTTTCAGTTTCCGTCCCCCGTTGCGTCCGACGATATGCAGCAAGCCGCCAGCCTTAAAGCGCACGCTGACCGGTTCACCGGGGTTTGGCAGACGCACATGACCCGTCGGCATCAGAGAGACACTCCCCGCATCCTGGGGCAATATTAACGGAGCCTCCGGTGACGGCCAGTGGAGCACCACATTGGTCAGCGGGGGGAAGGATTTTACCCACCAGAGTTTTCCTTTATAGCGTCTGACCTCGAAGCCATTCAGGTGTACGCAAGGGGACGCATCTTCCCGCGCCTGTGCGACTTCGTCCCAGATGCGGCTCAGCATTGCCCGCGACGGCATCACAGCATGATGAGAGGCGAGCCAGCGGCGTAACAGCGCGGCCCGACGCACCGGGCTTGCCGCCTCCAGCGGCGCGATCGCCAGCGCACCGTCTTCAGAGATCAGATCAGCCAGCTCTTCGCTGAGTAACTCATCCAGCAGGCTTTCCTGTTCGGCGCACAGCATGGCGCTTCTTGCTGTCGCGTCGGCAAAATGCGGCCAGCGCTCGCTTAAAAGCGGGAGGACGCGCAGACGCAGGAAGTTACGATCGTAGCTGTCGTCCTGGTTGCTCTCATCTTCGATCCAGCTCAGCCGATGTTCCCGCGCCCAGGATTCCAGCGATGCGCGGGTCTCGCCAAGCAGCGGACGCAATAATTGCGTCCCGGCAAACTCAGAAAGCGCCGGCATGGCGGAAAGCCCAGCGGGTCCGCTGCCCCGCTTAAGCGCCAGCAAAAAAGTTTCGCACTGATCGTCCAGATGCTGCGCCGTGACCAGCGCTTCTCCAGTACGTAATGCCCCGGCAAACGCGGCGTAGCGAACTTTACGCGCCTGCGCCTCAATACCCAGTCCTTCATCCGCAAGCGTGACGCGCTCAACGACGAGCGGGATAGCCCACGCCTCACACAAGGCTTCACAGTGCGCCACCCACTCCTCCGCGTGTGGGCTTAACCCGTGATGGATGTGTATAGCCCGAAGCTGAACGTCAGGGTCCCGGTCGCGCCAGAGCCTAAGGCGATGCAGCAACACGGTGGAATCCAGGCCACCGCTAAACCCCACCAGCAGCTGGCGGTACGGTGAAACGGCTTGTGCGATAGCGGGTAAGGTCATAGGAAATTACACATAAAAAATGCCCGAACTGAGCGGGCATTATCACACAGGACAAACATTACTGCTGGTAAAGCTCCAGCGGCAGGCCATCCGGGTCGTTAAAAAAGGTAAAGCGCTTGTCGGTAAACGGATCGACACGAATCGCCTCGCACGTCACGCCGTGCGCTTCCAGATGTTTTACTGCGCTATCAAGGTCATCAACGCTGAAGGCCAGATGACGCAGGCCGCAGGCTTCCGGGCGGGACGGACGCGAAGGCGGAAAAGGAAAAGAGAACAGCTCAATCACATACTGCCCGTTTAACGCGAGATCGCCCTTCCAGGAGTCGCGCTCCTCGCGGTAGGCTTCGCTCATGAGCGTAAAGCCAAGAATGTCGCAGTAGAAGGCCTTACTTTTCGCATAATCGGTGGCAATGATCGCAATATGGTGAACCGCTTTTAAACCCAGCATAGCTTCTCCTTTTTATGATGCCTGAACGTTACAACCGAAAACCCACACCTGGCAAGCGGTCACATTTATTTTAGGACTCTCACCCAGTACACGCCGTTTTCATCGCGTTTCGCGCCGTGGATATCCGTTTCAAAGCCCGGATA
Organism: Enterobacter sp. MG-EB028; assembly: GCF_056673305.1. Classification (NCBI taxonomy): domain Bacteria; kingdom Pseudomonadati; phylum Pseudomonadota; class Gammaproteobacteria; order Enterobacterales; family Enterobacteriaceae; genus Enterobacter; species Enterobacter sp. MG-EB028. Next base: position 911,830 of record NZ_CP195079.1, on the reverse strand, counting down.
GTGGCGTCCTACCGAACAGAGCATCAGCAGGAAATCGAGCACTGCCCGGCTCTCCTCGGTGATCATCTCACCCGGCATCAGCAGCGGCACGCCTGGTGGATACGGCAGGATCATGTTGGCCGATATCCGCCCGACCAGGTTTTCCAGCTCAATGGTTTCGATTTCACCTTTCACCTGCCGTTGCCAGGCCTTGTGAGGCGTCAGTTTCATATCAGGCAGGACATCAAACGCCTGGAGCATCAGGCGCGGCAGATCGTGCTGGCGGATCAGCCTGTGGATCCCCTGGGCCAGATCCTGAATGCGCATCGTGCGGTAGAAGTCAGGATCTTCCGCGTAGAGATCCGGCAGCATGTTCTTCACCCGCAGGTTGAGATCGTAGGCGCGCTTAAACTCCATCAGCCCGCGCAGCAGCCCCATTGCCCGAGTTTTATCGATCCCGATACTGAACAGGAACAGCAAGTTGTAGGGGCCGGTCTTCTCCACCACCACGCCGCGCTCGTCAAGGAACTTCGCCACCAGCGCGGCGGGGATCCCTTCATCTCCCATCACACCCTGCTCGTCCATCCCCGGCGTCAGGATCGTTACCTTAACCGGATCGAGGAACATGTGGTCCGCATCGGCATCCCGGAAGCCGTGCCAGCTCTCTCCCGGCGCGACGGCCCAGCACTCCGCCTCGTCGATCGCTTCCGGCTGCCAGATATCGAAGAACCAGCCGTCGACCTCATCCTTCAGCCGCTGGACCTCTTTACGGAAATGCAGCGCCCGTTCCACCGAGCGGTTAATCAGGCGTTTACCCGGATTACCGCGCAGCATCGCCGCGGCCGTTTCAATAGACGCCACCAGCGGATAGCTCGGTGAGGTGGTGGTGTGCATCATAAAGGCTTCGTTAAACGTATCCTCGTCGTACTCGCCTTTGATATGAATAAGAGACGCCTGCGAAAATGCGGCCAGCATTTTGTGCGTCGACTGCGTTTCGAAAAACACTTTGCCCGGCACGCGCTCGCCGCTCATCCCACTTTTACCCGAATAAATCGGGTGGAAATTGGTGTACGGCACCCACGCGGAATCGAAGTGGATCGACGGTACGTCCAGCGTCTGCTTGATCCAGTTCGTATTGTAGAGCAGACCATCATAGGTGGAGTTGGTAATCACCGCATGAACAGGCCAGCTTGCGCCAGGAGTTGCCGCGACCTTACTTTCAATGGCGTCATGAGTGAACTCCCGGCGCGGAATGCCGCCGAGGATACCGAGCGCGTTACGCGTGGGTGACAGCCAGATCGGGACGACGTCGCTCATCATCAGCAGGTGCGCCAGCGATTTATGGCAGTTACGGTCAATCAGCAACGTGCTTCCGGCTGGCGCGGCGTACATTCCGACGATTTTGTTCGAGGTCGAGGTGCCGTTGGTCACCATATAGCTCTGCTCGGCGCCAAAGGTGCGGGCGATATACTCTTCAGCTTCAAGATGCGGGCCGGTGTGATCCAGAAGAGAGCCTAACTCGGTCACTGAAATCGACACGTCTGCTTTCAGGGTGTTGCCGCCGAAGAAATCGTAGAACAGGCACCCCACCGGGCTTTTTTGATAGGCCGTTCCGGCCATGTGTCCCGGCGTACAGAAGGTGTATTTCCCCTCTTTCACATAGGTGAATAGCGCGCGCGTAAACGGCGGTGTGATGTTATCAAGATATTCGCCAGTGTATTGCTGAATGCGGGTCGCAATATCTTCCGCCACGCCGAGCGAGTATTCAAAGAACCACAGCGCCATGCGCATATCGTGAGCGCTGACGTCCATGGTGGAGTGAGTGTTGATAAAGGCGTAGAGCGGAAGATATTCATTCAGCCTGTTGATCTCGCTGCACAGCTCCATGTCGTATTCGTCCCAGTCGAATATCACGCCACAGATGCGCGGATTATGTTCGATGAATTTCAGCAGATCGGCGCTGTTCTGCGGCCAGATTAGCTGATATCCGCGTGCTTTAAGGGCTTGCTCCAGCTCCTTGATGGGCTCGTCTTTATAAAAGACGCCGTGTGGCCCCATGATGGCAATGATGTTCATGGTTTACCTCCTTGAAAAACATCAGATAAGCATAGTTAAGGTAAACGGCAGGTATAAAAAAAGCCGCAACATCGTGCGGCTTTTCAGATAATTGTGAAGCTTATGCGTAACCGTAGGTCATCAGACGCTGGTAACGACGGTTGAGCAGATCTTCTTTGCTCAGGACGTCCAGATCGGCCAGGTCGGCCAGCAGCTGTGCTTTCAGGGAAGCAGCCATCACTTCCGGCTTACGATGCGCGCCGCCCAGAGGTTCCGGGATAACGGTGTCGATCAGCTTCAGCTCTTTCAGACGTGGCGCAATGATGCCCATCGCTTCAGCGGCCAGCGGCGCTTTGTCGGCGCTTTTCCACAGAATGGACGCACAGCCTTCCGGAGAGATAACGGAATAGGTGCTGTACTGCAGCATATTCACTTTATCACCCACGCCAATCGCCAGCGCACCGCCGGAACCACCCTCACCGATAACGGTGCAGATGACCGGAACCTTCAGGCGAGACATCTCCCGCAGGTTACGTGCGATGGCTTCAGACTGGCCACGCTCTTCCGCGCCCACGCCAGGGTATGCACCCGGAGTATCGATGAAGGTGATGATAGGCATATTGAAACGCTCGGCCATCTCCATCAGTCGCAGGGCTTTACGGTAGCCTTCTGGTGCTGGCATACCGAAGTTACGACGGATTTTCTCTTTGGTTTCACGGCCTTTCTGATGACCAATGATCATCACCGGGCGTCCGTCCAGACGCGCGATACCGCCGACGATAGCTTTGTCGTCAGCGTATGCGCGATCGCCTGCCAGTTCGTCAAATTCGTCAAACGCCAGGCGGACATAATCCAGGGTGTACGGACGCTGTGGGTGACGCGCCAGCTGGGCGATCTGCCATGCGCCGAGATCGGCAAAGATTTTGCGCGTCAGTTCTACGCTTTTTTCGCGCAGACGATGCACTTCTTCGTCGATGTTAATATCCAGTTTTTCATCCTGACGGCTTACCGCTGTCAGAGAATCGATTTTCGCTTCCAGCTCAGCAATCGGCTGTTCGAAATCAAGGAAATTCAGACTCATAGTATTCCTGTATTAGTCAAACTCCAGTTCCACCTGCTCCGAACCAATGAGGCCACGCAAATCGTTCAGTAAACGATCGCTCGGAGAGACACGCCACGTTGCGCCAAAGCGCAACCGCGCACGTGCATCCGCCCTCTGATAGTAGAGATGTACTGGAATGGTCCCCGAGCGGTGGGGTTCCAGAGACTGACGGAGTCGGTTTAAAAGCTGGTCATCAATTTGCCTGTCCGTCAGCGAGATAGCAAGCCCGCGAGCATATTTTTCCCGGGCTTCGTCAATGTCCATCACTTCGCGGGCGGTCATTTTAAGCCCCCCACTGAAGTCATCAAAGCTGACCTGTCCGCTGACGATAAGTATGCGGTCTTTTTCCAGCAATTGCTGGTATTTATCCAGCGCGTCGGTGAACAGCATCACCTCCAGACGCCCGGAACGGTCATCTAACGTACAGATGCCGATACGATTGCCGCGCTTGGTGACCATAACCCTTGCAGCAATCACGAGCCCCGCAGCCGTGGTGATTTTACCACGATCTGTCGGATGCATGTCTTTTAGCCTGTTGCCTCCGACATAGCGCTCAATTTCTTTGATGTACTGGTTGATCGGGTGTCCCGTCAGGTACAAACCTAACGTTTCACGTTCACCATCCAGCACCACCTGTTCTGGCCAGGGCTGACAGTTGGAGTAAGACTGCTCAATCTGCTCTGGCTCTTCCGCCAGTACGCCAAACATATCCGCCTGGCCAATGGCTTCCGCTTTCGCGTGCTGATCGGCTGCTTTCAGCGCATCGCCGAGAGAGTTCATCAGCGCGGCGCGGTGCGGCCCCAGCCTGTCGAACGCGCCGGACATGATCAGCTTTTCCAGCACGCGGCGGTTCAGTTTTTTGGTATCGGTACGGGCGCAGAGATCGAATAGCTCGCGGAAGTAGCCGCCGTTGTTACGCGCTTCGATGATCGCCTCGATCGGCCCCTCACCCACGCCTTTGATCGCGCCGATCCCGTAGACGATCTCTCCGTCATCGTTGACGTGGAAATGGTAAAGCCCGGAGTTAATATCCGGCGGCAGGATCTTCAGACCCATACGCCAGCACTCATCCACGAGGCCAACCACCTTCTCGGTGTTGTCCATATCGGCGGTCATCACCGCCGCCATAAACTCAGCGGGATAGTGCGCTTTCAGCCACAGCGTCTGGTACGAAACCAAAGCATAGGCAGCGGAGTGGGATTTGTTAAACCCGTACCCGGCGAATTTCTCCACCAGGTCGAAGATTTTCATCGCCAGTTCGCCGTCAACGCCGTTTTTCTTCGCACCGTCTTCAAAAATAGAGCGCTGCTTGGCCATCTCTTCCGGTTTTTTCTTACCCATAGCACGACGCAGCATGTCCGCGCCGCCGAGGGTATAGCCGGAAAGCACCTGGGCAATCTGCATGACCTGTTCCTGATACAGGATGATGCCGTAGGTTGGCTCCAGTACCGGCTTCAGGCTTTCGTGCTGCCACTGCACATCCGGGTAGGAAATCTCTTCGCGTCCGTGCTTACGGTCGATGAAGTTATCTACCATCCCTGACTGCAGCGGGCCCGGACGGAACAGGGCCACCAGTGCGATCATATCTTCGAAGCAGTCGGGCTGCAGGCGTTTAATCAGGTCTTTCATGCCGCGGGATTCAAGCTGGAAGACGGCTGTCGTCTCCGAGCGCTGCAGCATGTCGAAGCTTTTCTTGTCATCCAGCGGGATGGCCGCGATATCCAGCGGCGGCTCGCCGTTCTTCTCGCGGCGGGCGTTGATCATTTCCAGCGCCCAGTTAATGATGGTCAGCGTGCGCAGGCCGAGGAAGTCGAACTTCACCAGCCCGGCGTATTCCACGTCGTTCTTATCGAACTGGGTGACCGGGTGCTGGCCCGCTTCGTCGCAGTAGAGCGGTGCAAAGTCGGTGATTTTGGTCGGGGCGATAACCACGCCCCCCGCGTGCTTACCGGCGTTACGCGTCACGCCTTCAAGCTTACGCGCCATGTCGATCAGCGCTTTGACTTCTTCGTCAGCTTCGTAGATTTCCGGCAGCTGCGGCTCGGCTTCAAACGCTTTTGCCAGCGTCATGCCCGGATCGGGCGGTACCAGCTTAGAAATACGATCGACAAAACCGTACGGGTGACCCAGCACGCGGCCCACGTCGCGGATAACCGCTTTCGCCGCCATGGTGCCGAAGGTAATGATCTGCGAAACCGCGTCACGGCCGTACATATCGGCTACGTGCTCGATAACCTGGTCGCGTTTTTCCATGCAGAAGTCGACGTCAAAGTCGGGCATGGAAACACGTTCCGGGTTGAGGAAGCGTTCGAACAGCAGGTCAAATTCCAGCGGATCGAGGTCGGTGATTTTCAGCGCATACGCCACCAGCGAGCCCGCCCCCGAGCCACGGCCCGGACCAACCGGAACGCCGTTATCCTTCGACCACTGGATAAACTCCATTACGATCAGGAAGTAGCCGGGGAAGCCCATCTGGTTAATCACCTGAAGTTCAATATCCAGGCGTTCGTCATACTCCGGACGACGTTTTTTACGCTCTTCTTCATCCGGGAACAGGAATTCGAGACGCTCTTCCAGACCTTCTTTCGATTTCATGACCAGGAAATCTTCCGTGGTCATGTCCCCCGTCGGGAACTGCGGCAGGAAATATTCGCCGAGGCGCACGGTCACGTTACAGCGCTTGGCAATCTCCACGCTGTTTTCCAGCGCTTCCGGAATGTCGGAGAAGAGCTCGCACATCTCCTCTTCGCTGCGCATGTACTGCTGCGATGAGTAGTTGCGTGGACGTTTCGGATCGTCGAGGGTGAAGCCATCGTGGATAGCAACGCGAATTTCGTGCGCGTCAAAATCACCGGACTCCAGGAAACGCACGTCATTCGTCGCCACAACGGGCAAGCCGCGCTCTTCTGCCAGCGCGACAGCAGCGTGCAGATAGTTCTCTTCATCCTGCCGACCGGTTCGAATCAGTTCCAGATAGTAACGATTCGGGAAGTACTCTTCATAGAACGAGACGCATTGATCCACCAGCGCGCTGTTACCGCGCAGCAGTGATTTACCGACATCGCCCATGCGGCCACCGGAGATCAACAGCAGCCCTTCGTTCAGTTCAGCCAGCCATTCCCTGTCAATCCACGGGCCCAGTGCGCCGTAACCGCGCTGATAGGCTTTTGAGATAAGCAGGGTAAGGTTTTGGTAGCCCGAATTGTTCATGGCTAACACGGAGATTTGCGTCAGCTCATCGCCGATGAGATCGCTCTGCACATGAAAATCCGCACCGACGATAGGCTTCATTCCCGCGCCATGCGCCGTTCCGTAGAACTTCACCAGGCCACACAGGTTGGTAAAATCGGTGATCGCCAGCGCGGGCATGCCCAGAGAGGCCGCCTTTTTTACCAGCGGCCCGGTCTTCGCCAGCCCATCGATCATGGAATAGTCGCTATGCACCCGCAGGTGTACGAAACGTGGTTCAGCCATCTTCAGATTCCGCGTTACTTAATTGCTTGCGTATTGATTCAGGACACCAGTCCCAGCGCGCGCTTCACCGGGCCAAAACTGCGCCGATGATGTTCGGTTGCGCCATGTTCAGCCAGCTTTTCCAGATGGAAAGCCGTTGGATACCCCTTATGCTGGCCGAAACCATACTGAGGATAAGTAAGGTCCAGCGCGGCCATTTCGGCATCGCGCGTCACTTTGGCAATAATAGAAGCTGCACTGATCTCTGCGACGCGACTGTCGCCTTTAACGACGGCCATAGAAGGCATAGGCAGCGCCGGGCAACGGTTACCGTCGATCAGCACATATTCAGGCACAACCTTCAGGCCAGCAACAGCTCGCTGCATTGCCAGCATCGTGGCGTGGAGAATATTCAGATCGTCAATCTCATTCGGCTCTGCGCGCCCAACGCTCCAGGCCAGCGCCTTCTCTTTAATTTCATCGAACAGTGCCAGGCGGCGCTTCTCACTCAGTTTTTTTGAGTCATTCAGACCAATAATCGGGCGCGTTGGATCGAGGATCACCGCCGCGGTCACCACGGCCCCCACCAGCGGGCCGCGTCCGACCTCATCCACTCCGGCAACGAGGTGCGTGTGGGGATAAATAAATTCCATCATTTTGCTAACTCCAGCACTGCATCAGCCGCTTGCTCATCAGCATTACAGCGGATCAGCTGGTGCAGTTCACGGAAGGTATCGTGCATCTGGTGGCTGGTCTTGCCGTTGGCCAGCAGCGGCAGCAGGGCATCCGCCAGCGCCTGCGGCTGGCACTCATCCTGCAGCAGCTCTTTTACCAGCTCGCGCCCGGCAAGCAGATTTGGCAGGGAGACATAATCCGTTTTCACCAGACGTTTTGCCAGCCAGAAGGTAAACGGCTTCATACGATAACCGACCACCATCGGGCATTTCGCCAGCATACACTCCAGCGCCGCCGTACCAGAGGCCAGCAGAGCGGCATCGCTCGCGTACATGGCTTCCCGTCCTTTTCCGTCGAGAAGACGGACGTGAAGACCGGGGGCGACTTCGGCTTTGATGCGCTCAAACTGCTCGCGGCGTTTGGCATTCACCAGCGGCACAACCACTTCAAGATCGGGATAGGTCTGGCGAAGAATCTGCGCGGTCTTCAGGAAATCAGCGCTCAGCATCTCTACCTCTGCGCCACGGCTGCCCGGCAGCAGCGCCAGACAGTGCACATCGTGCGGGATGCCCAGCGCGTCGCGCGCCGCGTTTTTATCCGGATCCAACGGCATCGCATCCGCCATGGTATGACCGATAAAACGGCACGGAACATTAAATCTGTCGTAAAACGCTTTTTCGAAAGGCAGGAAAGCCAGCACCAGGTTGGTGGACCGTCCGATTTTGAAAACGCGTTTCTGTCGCCACGCCCACACGGACGGACTGACATAGTGAATGGTTTTGATGCCCTGCTTTTTCAGATTACCTTCGAGGGTAATGTTGAAATCGGGTGCATCGATACCGACGAACACATCGGGTTTGAGTTCGGTAAAGCGGCGGGTGAGATCGGCACGAATATGCAGCAAGCGTCGCAGGCGCCCCAGCACCTCAACGATGCCCATAACGGCCAGCTCTTCCATTTCATACCAGGCTTCACAGCCTTCGGCCTGCATCAGCGGGCCCGCTACGCCCACAAAGCGAGCATTGGGTACACGCGCCTTAAGCGCACGGATGAGACCTGCACCAAGAATATCGCCGGAGGTTTCTCCGGCGACCAGGGCTATCGTAAGCGGACGACTGTCGACCATTAACGAATCAGGCCCCTTGTTGAACGGTCAAAGAACTCCATGAACGCGTTCACTTCAGGATGCTTGTTCGCCAGTTCGGCAATTTCCGGCTTCGCCTCTTCCAGCGTTTTACCACTACGGTACAGCAATTTGTACGCGTTGCGGATGGCGGTAATCGCTTCGCGGCTAAAACCACGACGCTTGAGGCCTTCGATGTTCACGCCAAACGGCGTGGCATGGTTGCCCTGCGCAATCACATACGGTGGGACGTCCTGCGCCACACCGGAGCATCCGCCGACCATCACGTGTGCACCAATGATGCAGAACTGATGGACTGCGGTCATGCCGCCAATAATTGCGAAGTCATCAACCGAAACGTGTCCTGCCAGCGTTGCGTTGTTGGCAAGAATACAGCGGTCACCCACGGTACAGTCGTGCGCGATATGCGCATTAACCATAAACAGGTTGTCGCTGCCCACCTTCGTCAACCCACCACCCTGCACGGTTCCACGATGAATGGTGACGCTTTCGCGAATGCGGTTACGATCGCCAATTTCCAGACGGGTCGACTCACCAGCATATTTCAGATCCTGGTTAACTTCGCCGATGGAAGCGAACTGATAGATCTCGTTATTGCAGCCAATGGTCGTGTGACCATTCACGACAACGTGAGATTTCAGTACTGTACCCTCACCAATTTCGACATGGGGTCCAACAATACAGAACGGGCCAATGTGGACGTTAGCACCAATGATGGCACCGGTTTCCACAATAGCGGTAGGATGAATAAAGGCGGATTTATCAATCACGTATCAGGACTCCCGGCTACGAGCACACATCATCGTCGCTTCGCAAACAACTTTGCCGTCAACCAGCGCTACGCCTTTGAAGCGAGTCAGGCCACGACGCGTTTTTTCAAAAGTGACTTCCATGATCATCTGATCGCCAGGCACGACAGGACGCTTGAAGCGCGCTTCATCAATACCTGCGAAGTAATACAGTTCACCCGGCTCCAGCTTACCGACGCTTTTAAACGCCAGAATACCGGTAGCCTGAGCCATCGCTTCCAGAATCAACACACCCGGGAAGATAGGCTTACCCGGGAAGTGTCCCTGGAAGAATGGTTCATTCACGGAAACATTTTTCACTGCGCGCAGAAAACGACCTTCTTCAAAATCCAGCACGCGGTCTACCAGCAGAAACGGGTAGCGGTGCGGCAGAAGTTCTAAAATCTCTTCAATATGCAGAGTATGAGTGTCAGTAGTCAAAATACTCTTCCTGTCAAAATGTACTGATAACAATAATAACACGGCCTGCCGGTTTATTAGAAAGCCGACAGGCCGGGAAAGATAGCGTTAAACGGGTGACGTTTAGTCTTGTTGATCGATCTTACGCTCAAGAGACTTGAGTCGCTTGCTCATATCATCAATGTTCATCACCAGAGCTGCTGTTTTACGCCATACCTTGTTGGGTTGCAGCGGAATACCGGAGGAATAGACGCCAGGTTCAGTGATAGGACGCATTACCATGCCCATACCCGTCACCGTCACCTTGTCGCATATTTCCATATGGCCATTAATCACGCTCGCGCCGCCAATCATGCAGTAACGACCAATTTTCAGGCTGCCCGCCATGATGACGCCCCCCGCAACCGCGGTATTGTCGCCAATCACAACGTTATGCGCAATCTGGCACTGGTTATCGATGATAACACCATTACCAATGATCGTGTCGTCGAGTGCACCACGGTCGATCGTTGTACAGGCCCCGATCTCCACGCGATCGCCAATAATAACGCGACCAAGCTGCGGGATCTTAACCCAGTTACCGCGATCGTTCGCGTAGCCAAAGCCATCAGAACCAATCACGGTACTGGACTGGACGAGGCAATTTTCGCCGATTTCAACTTCATGATAAACGGACACATTGGCCCATAAACGGGTTCCAGCGCCGATTTTCGTATTTTTCCCAACAAAGCATCCAGGGCCAATGACGACGTTATCGCCCAGCTCAACGCCAGATTCAATAACCGCACTCGCGCCAACGGCCACGTTGTTACCCAGCTTAGCCGTCGGATCAATCGCTGCGCTGGCAGCAATGTTCTGCGCCGGCTGCGGCGTGGTATCAAGAATTTGAGCCATGCGTGCATACGTCAGGTAGGGATTTTTCACTACCAGCGCGCTTCCAGTGGCAAAGGGAAGATCGTCCTGCGTCAGAACAACAGCTGACGCCTGGCATTGAGCCAGTTGTTCACGGTACTTAGGGCTTACCATGAAGGTAATCGTGCCAGCTTTAGCAGATTGCATGGACGCAACAGCGGTGATGACGATATCGCCATCACCGTGTAATTCTGCATCCAACTGCTGAGCTAAATCAGCCAGTCGAATTGAAGGCATTACTTATTTAACCTGTTTCAGAACATCAGCGGTGATGTCTTTAACATCGCTGCTGTTGAAAGCAACGGCGTTCGCATCAACAACCAGATCGATGCTCTGATCGGCAGCAACTGCTTTAACAGCAGTCTGAATGCGAGTCACCAGCTTGCCACGCTCTTCGTTAGAACGACGCTGACGATCCTGCTCGAAAGCCTGCGCTTTCTGGGAGAAGGTCTGGCGCTGAGCCATAACGTCTTTTTCCAGTTTGCTGCGATCGCTTGCTTTCATGGTAGAACCATCACGCTGCAGACGCTGCATTTTGGACTGAAGATCGCCTTCCATACGCTGCAGTTCGCTCGCACGGCCTTTGAATTCGTTTTCCAGCGTCGCAGAAACACCCGTTTTCTGTGCAACCTGCTGGAACAAATTACCCATGTTGACGATTGCGATTTTGTCTGCTGCCTGAGCAGAAGTTGCCATCGCTAAACCGAGACCTGCAGCTAATAACCACTTTTTCACAATTAACTCCTTACCATCCCATTGGCACCAGAAGGTACCGTTCTTTGCGTGGCAAGGCGACCGTTTGACCGATCGCCGGTTGTCAGCGCTACACTGCCAACGCATTCCGTTGCAGCGGATTATTACCAGGTTTTACCAATGTTAAACTGGAATTGCTCCGCTTTGTCTCCATCGTATTTCTTAAACGGCTGGGCGTAGGAGAAGACCAACGGCCCCAGCGGTGACATCCATTGTAATGCGATACCGGCAGACATGCGAATATTGCTCGGATCGCTGTAGTCTGGAACGCCAGCCAGACGCATCTGCTCAGTATTCTGCCAGTTGGTATCCCACACCGTACCCGCATCCCAGAAGAAGGATGTACGTACGGAGTTCGCGTATTTATCACTGATAAATGGCGTTGGGGTGATGAACTCCAGGCTGGCCACGGCCATGGCGTTACCGCCTACCGCATCATCAGAGCTACATACTTGTTTTGGATCACGGCTTGCGCAGTTATCTTCATCATTACCGCCGTAATAAACCGCTTTCGGACCAATGTTGTTGGACTGGAAGCCACGCACGGTACTTGAACCACCCGCGTAGAAGTTCTCATAGAACGGCAACTCTTTACTGCCGATACCGTCACCATAGCCCCAACGGGTACGACCCAGAACCACCCACTTGTGATCGTCATCAATTGGGAAGTAGGACGCGGTATCCAGCGTCACCTTGTAGAATTCGTTATCGGAACCAGGAATGGTCACCTTACCGTTCAGGTTGACGCGAGAGCCTTCCGTTGGGAAGTAACCGCGGTCAAGACGGTTGTAAGTCCAGCCGTAGTTGAAGGTGAAGTCATCTGCAGCAAAACCGTTGTCATCGCTGGACGTGCTTGCAGACTGGCCGATAGAGTCCAGATAACGCCACATCGCCACCTGCGGCTGCATGTTGGACAGGTCGTTATGCACGTAACCTAAGCCCGCGCGCAGGGTGTTGTATTCGTTAACCGGGAAGCCAAGCGTTCCGTCCACACCGTAACTTTTATTGGTGTAGGAAGACAGATCTGCATCATCCGCTTTAAAGTCGTTATAGAAGATACGACCGCCCAGGCTCACACCGTCAACGGTGAAGTATGGGTTAGTAACGGAGAACTCAGAGTAGGTCTGGTAGTCGTTTTTGGTACCGTTAATACCAACAGAGTAACCCGTACCCAGCCAGTTATCCTGCTGGACGCCCACCTGGAAACTCACGCCGCTTTCCGTGCCGTAGCCCACGCCGAAGTTAAAGCTACCGGTGTTACGCTCTTTCACTTTATAAACGACATCAACCTGATCCGGGCTCCCCGGTACACGCTGGGTTTCAGTGTCTACAGTTTCAAAATAGCCCAGACGGTTCAGACGCTCTTTACCCTGGTCGACCAGGTCGCTGCCCAGCCACGCACCTTCCATCTGGCGCATTTCGCGGCGCAAAACGGAGTCTTTGGAGGTGTCGTTACCGACGAAGCGGATCTTACGCACGTAGAAACGGTTGCCCGCATCAACGTTAACGTGCAGCTTAACGGTTTTATCTGCGTCGTTGATTTCTGGTTGAGTCTGTACGCGCGGATAGGCGTAACCATAGCGGCCGAGCAGCTTCTTAATACTGTCTTCCATTTTGGTGACTTTGGAGCCGCTATACAGATCGCCCGGCTGAATTTTGGTCAGCGATTCGATCTCAGCAGAATGCCCCGCCAGGTTACCACTCACTTCAACACCGGAAAGCTTGTACTGATCGCCTTCAGTGATGTTAACCGTAATGTAGATACCTTTCTTGTCCGGAGTCAGACTGACCTGAGTCGAGTCGATGTTGAAGCGGGCATAACCGCGATCCAGATAGTAGCTGCGCAGGGTTTCAAGGTCGCCCGCCAGTTTCTGCTTCTGGTATTTACGATCGCCAACTACGTTCCACCACGGCACTTCATCGCGCAGCTGGAAGGTCGAGATCAGTTCGTCGGTGCTGAACGCGTGGTTACCCACAATGTTGATCTGCTGGATCTTCGCAGAAACACCTTCCTGGAAGACCAATTTCAGGTCAACACGGTTACGTGGCAGCGGAGTGACAACCGCTTTCACGCTGGCGCTGTATTTACCGACGCTGTAGTAGAAGTCTTCCAGACCTTTTTCAATGTCTGAAAGGGTTGTGCGGTCCAGAGATTCACCCACACGAACACCCGATGCTTCAAGGTTTTGCTTGAGCATGTCATCTTTCACCGACTTGTTACCGGAGAAAGTGATACTGGCGATCGTTGGACGTTCTTTTACCTGTACCAGCAGCGTATCACCATCGCGCAGGACGCGGACGTCCTCAAAGTTGCCGGTGGCAAACAGAGCACGGATGGTGTTACTGATATCATCATCATTAACCGTATCGCCGGGGCGCACAGGCATACTGAGGAGGGCCGCACCAACGGCGACACGCTGAAGGCCTTCGAAATGAATGTCTTTCACTACGAACCCGTCAGCACCGTATACGGTGGCGCTGCTAAACAGCAGCGACGCTATGAGCAACTTTTTCATCGCCATCGTTATTATGCGTTCTTCCTAACTAACTCTCTTACAACCGAGAGAAATCATTGAAAAGTGCAAGCCCCATTAACAGCACCAGCAAAATCGAGCCAATGCGATAACTAAAGTCTTGAACTCGCTCGGATACCGGTCCGCCTTTTAGCTTTTCAATCGCTAAAAACAGCAGATGACCCCCGTCTAAAACGGGAAGCGGGAACAGGTTGATAATCCCAAGGTTCACGCTAATAAGCGCGAGGAACATGAGATAGTAAATCACCCCGAACTCCGCTGACATCCCAGCCCCCTGAGCAATCGAGATTGGCCCACTGAGGTTGTTCAGTTTCACATCACCGGTTATCAATTTCCCCAACATGTTGACCGTCAGCTTCATCAGTTGCCATGTTTTATCCGTGGCTTCAAGAATGGCGCTGAACGGCCCATACTGGCGTATTGTCTTGTACTCATCTGGCAGCGGGATCACTTTTGGCACAACGCCTGCAAACCCTTCTGCCTTTTTGCCGACCGACTTCGTATCCGGGATCAGCGTCAGCGAAAGCGGACTACCTTGCCTTTCAACTTCCAGCGCGAGGGACGTCCCCGGATTATCGCGCACCAGAGTAACAAAGGTCATCCACTCTGTTAATGGTTGACCATCGACTTTAACGATCCTGTCGCCAGCTTGCAAACCCGCTTTACTCGCCGCCGAATTTGCCTGTACTTCGGCTAACACCGGCTCAATCTGCGGGCCGCGGGGACGAATGCCCAGCGCAGCGACGGGATCCTCTTTGTCTGGCTCGAAACGCCAGTGGCGTAAATCCAGTACTTTGTCCTGACGCGCGTCTGACCCAAACGGCGATACGCTGATGGTTGTCTGCGGATCGCCAATTTTGGCTACCAGCTGCAGTCGCACGGCATCCCAATCAGGGGTTTCGATGCCATCAATCGCTTTAAGTTCCATCCCGGACGTAATTTGCGCACTCGCCGCGATGGAGTCAGGGGCAATCTCCCCCACTACCGGACGCACGCCAGGGACGCCGATGATAAACACCAGCCAGTAAGCGAAAATCGCAAAGATGAAGTTGGCTACCGGTCCGGCAGCAATGATGGCGGCGCGTTGTCCAACGGTTTTGTTGTTAAACGCACTGTGTCGCAGTTCAGGAGCGACAGGCTCAACGCGTTCGTCGAGCATTTTGACGTAGCCGCCAAGCGGGATAAGGGCGATGACAAATTCCGTGCCGTGACGGTCGGTGCGCGTCCAGAGTGATTTGCCAAAACCAATGGAGAATCGCTCTACCCGCACACCACAACGGCGAGCAACCCAGAAATGGCCAAATTCATGCACGGTAATCAGTACACCCAGTGCAACAATGAACGCCGCCAGATTCCAGAGAATGCTCAGCATAAAACCTTCCGTTAAATCGTCCCGAATACCAGTAAAAGCAGGCAAGCAAATACTGGAACAGCCGCTGTCAGGCTGTCAATGCGATCCAGTATACCGCCATGCCCTGGAATAAGATGTCCGCTGTCCTTAATCCCTGCTTCACGCTTAAACATACTTTCGGTTAAATCACCGAGCACTGAGGCAAGTGCAGCAAAAATCGAGCACACCAGCAGTATTGACGGTGCTACGGCCAGATCTGCCCAGACGCCATAGCCCCAGGAGATGATCGCTGCCGTAAACAAGCCGCCGATGAAGCCTTGCCAGGTTTTACCCGGAGAAACTTTTGGTGCCAGCTTATGTTTGCCAAACAGTTTACCAAACATATAGGCCCCGGAGTCAGCCCCCCAGACGAGAATCATCACATAAAGCAGCCAGATCGCACCGCTGTAATGGTTTTCGTCATAGTGCCAGGCTCGCAGCGCGACCATGCCCCAGAAAAACGGAACAATGGTGAGCAAACCAAAAATCAGTCGCAGCACTTTTGAATGACGCCATAATGCCGCGGAGCCTGGATAAAAAAGAACCAGCAACAGCGCGGCAACCCACCAGGCCAACGATATCCACAAGGAGCCGGCAACCAGCGGTTGATGAATATCATGGTGATATTCAGGCAACGTAAACAGCATTATGGCCAGGATAAAGCCACAGAGTACCGCAAGCCATACTCGCTGGCTGCGCGAGGTAAAGCCGCTAAACTGTCCCCATTCCCACGCGGCGAGCATGCACACCACCAGCGTAACAATGGCGAATCCCACCGGGGGCAGTAAAAACAGCGCCGCAATGACAATGGGTATTAAAACAAAAGCGGAAATCAGGCGATACTTCAGCAAAAGCTACCCCCATCAGGCTTTGTCGCCACCTGGCTCGGTGCCGCCGAAACGACGCTCTCGATTGGCAAAGGCATGCAGCGCACCTTCAAAGTCTTGTTCATCAAAATCGGGCCAAAGAACATCCGTAAAGTAAAGTTCAGCATAGGCAATTTGCCATATCAAAAAGTTACTTATGCGATGTTCCCCCCCTGTCCTAATTACCAAATCCACAGGTGCCAGTTCATTCATGCAGATTTGCTTGCTCAGCGCCTCTTCATCAATCTGGTCGGGTCTCAACAGCCCTTCCTGAACCTGTTCGGCCAGATGCCGAACGCCCTGGATAATATCCCAGCGTCCACCGTAATTCGCCGCAACGTTGAGCGTCAGACCGGTATTATTTTCAGTCAGCGCTTCTGCTTTACGAATCCGCTCCTGCAAACGTGAGTTAAAACGACTGGTATCGCCAATGATGCGCAGGCGAACGTTGTGGCGGTGCAGGCTTTTTACTTCGCTGTCTAGCGCCCACACAAACAATTCCATCAACGCAGTCACTTCCTGCGGAGGTCGATTCCAGTTTTCACTGCTAAAAGCATAGAGCGTTAACGCATCAATGCCGTTATTAGCGGCAAAAGAAACGGCACGGCGAACAGATTTCGCTCCCGCTTTATGCCCAAAGGCTCGTATTTTCCCTTGTCTTTTCGCCCAGCGCCCGTTGCCATCCATGATGATTGCTACATGACGGCAGCCATGAGCTGGCAAGTTTTCGCTTATTGGTTGATTCGCAGACAACATAACGCGTTTTTTGTCCCTGAAAAGGATTTAACGGTACTCAGGAATACTTAAGCCTGTACATAAAAAAGCCGTGTCAAACCACGGCTTACCTGACCACATAAAGTCAAATTCCTGCGATCAGGTGGCGCAGACTATATCACTGAAGCCCAACGCTAACAAATAGCACGACCACTAGTGCTTGCTTTATCACCAGCTTGCAAGACGTGTCACCTGTTTACGCGCAATATCACGAGCAGCTGTATCCACTGCCAGCACCTCTTCCACGCTTTGTGGCTCGCGCAAATCCATCATCTCCAGTACCGATAAATTTAACGTCGCAATATCGGTAAAACGGATCTGCTGATTCAGAAATGCGTCAACGGTAATTTCATTGGCTGCATTCAGTGCCGTCGTCGCCGCCTGCCCCTGGTCAAAGGCATTCATTGCAAGCTTCAGACAAGGATAACGATCGTAGTCTGGTTCACTGAACGTCAGGGAACTGAGCTTACAGAAATCAAGCGGCTTAACGCCGGATTTCACCCGGTTTGGCCACGCCATTGAATGGGCAATAGGCGTACGCATATCCGGCTCGCCGAGCTGTGCCAGCACGCTGCCATCCTGATAGCGCACCATCGAGTGAATCACCGACTGCGGGTGGATCAGTACTTCCATCTGCTTCGCTGACGCATTAAACAGCCAGCGCGCTTCAATGTATTCCAGACCTTTGTTCATCATGGTGGCTGAGTCAACGGAGATTTTACGCCCCATTGACCAGTTCGGATGACGGCATGCCTGGTCCGGCGTCATTGCGCGCAGTTCAGACAGTGGCGTTTCACGGAACGGGCCACCAGACCCGGTAAGCAGAATCGACACGACGCCATTCTGCTCCAGGTCAGCGTACCCCAGGTTCTGTTGAAAAGGTTGCGGTAAACTCTGAAAAATGGCGTTGTGCTCGCTGTCAACCGGCAAAAGGCGCGCCCCACGCTGTTTTACCGCGTCCATAAACAGGCGGCCGCAGGTAACAAGCGACTCTTTATTGGCGAGCAAAACGTCTTTACCGGCATCGATCGCAGCAAGTGTCGGCAGCAGCCCGGCCGCTCCGACGATGGCCGCCATAACCTGGTCAACTTCATCCAGCTCAGCCATCTCGCAGGCCGCCTGCTGGCCGCTCAGCACCTCGGTTCGGCTGCCCTTCTCCCGCAGCTGGGCTTTCAGCAGACGCGCGCTCTCTTCGTCATCCATCACCGCGTAGCGGGGCATAAACTCCAGGCACTGCTCGACCATACGCTGCACATTCTTACCGGCCACCAGCGCTGTCACGGTGTAAAGTTCAGGATTATGGCGGACGACGTCGAGAGTACTGCAACCGATGGAGCCGGTTGAGCCGAGGAGTGTTAAATGCTTCATGAGATGCCCGAAAAAAGTTAGACCAGATAAAAGCAAAACGCCGCCAGCAAGACCCGAAGTCCCTCTGAACGGCGTTTATCAGTGTACGACAGAAATCAGAACTGCATCAGTTCCGCTTCTTTTTCTGCCAGCGCCGCATCAATTTTCTTGATGGCAGCGTCGGTCATTTTCTGAATGTCGTCCTGAGAACGACGATCGTCATCTTCGCTGATCTCTTTTTCTTTCAGCAGTGCTTTCACTTTATCGTTCGCATCACGGCGCACGTTACGCACGGAAACACGACCCTGCTCAGCTTCACCGCGAACCACTTTGATCAGGTCTTTACGACGTTCTTCCGTCAGCGGAGGCAGCGGAACGCGGATGTCAGCGCCCGCAGAACTTGGGTTCAGACCCAGGTCAGAGGCCATGATCGCTTTCTCAACGGCCGGGCTCATAGAGCGATCGAAGACGTTGATTTTCAGCGTACGGGTATCTTCAACCGTCACGCTCGCCAGCTGGCGCAGAGGCGTTGGCGTACCGTAGTATTCTACGATGATGCCATCCAGCAGGCTTGGGGAAGCACGGCCAGTACGGATTTTGCTGATTTGGTTTTTGAACGCTTCTACGCATTTGTCCATGCGTACTTCAGCATCTTTTCTGATGTCGTTAATCACGTTACGAATCCTTGAAAACTTGTCTCAGGCAGACTATCCGCCAGCACAGCGCTACAGGTGTGCTAAGTATAGTCGCGTTTAATTCATGACAACGCCAAAGGCGCGTCCAGGTAAGATACCACTACAAAGTAAAGCGGAATCTTACCTGTATTTATCGTCAACGGAAATTATTCCGTGATCAAAGTGCCTTCTTTTTCGCCCATGACCACGCGACGCAGTGCGCCAGGTTTGTTCATGTTGAAGACGCGGATCGGCAATTTGTGGTCGCGAGCCAGCGTGAAGGCGGCAAGATCCATCACTTTCAGCTCTTTATCCAGCACTTCGCTGTAGCTCAGCTGATCGTACATGGTGGCAGAAGGATCTTTTGCCGGGTCGGCAGTAAACACGCCATCGACTTTGGTCGCTTTCAGTACCACATCAGCTTCGATCTCGATACCGCGCAGGCAGGCAGCGGAATCGGTCGTAAAGAACGGGTTACCCGTACCGGCGGAGAGGATCACCACGCGGTTGTTGCGCAGCAGGCTGATGGCCTCTGCCCAGCTGTAATTATCGCATACGCCATTCAGTGGAATCGCGGACATCAGGCGGGCGTTCACATAAGCGCGATGGAGCGCGTCACGCATTGCCAGGCCATTCATCACGGTTGCCAGCATACCCATGTGGTCGCCCACAACGCGGTTCATCCCCGCTTTCGCCAGACCAGCACCACGGAAAAGGTTGCCACCGCCAATGACCACGCCAACCTGGATACCCAGTTCGACCAGTTCTTTGATTTCCTGTGCCATGCGATCAAGGATGCTTGCGTCAATACCGAAGCCTTCCGATCCCTGCAGCGCTTCGCCACTCAGCTTAAGCAGAATGCGTTTGTACACGGGTTTTGCATTGGTAGCCATGTTTCTTTCCTGAGACTGTCAACGATTAAGATGGGAGTTAATTCTGGCGACATAATATGCCGCAAATCAGCACGGCGATACTGGAGCCTGTCTGATTTCCTGTGACGGGTGACAAAAAGAAGCCGCCCTCAGGCGGCTCCTTTTCAATCATTAAGACTGCTTGGACATTGCAGCAACTTCTGCTGCGAAGTCAGTCTCAACTTTCTCGATGCCTTCGCCCACTTCGAAGCGGATGAAGCCAGTTACGTCAGCGTTGTGCTCTTTCAGCAGCTGAGCAACAGACTTGCTTGGATCCATAACGAAAGGCTGGCCAGTCAGAGAAACTTCGCCGGTGAATTTCTTCATGCGGCCTTCAACCATTTTCTCTGCGATTTCTTTTGGCTTACCAGACTGCATCGCGATGTCCAGCTGAACCTGGTACTCTTTCTCTACCACTTCAGCAGACACGTCTTCTGGCTTAACGAATTCTGGTTTGCTTGCAGCGATGTGCATAGCCAGCTGTTTAACCAGCTCTTCGTCAGCGCCTTTAGCCGCAACCAGAACACCGATACGTGCGCCGTGCTGGTAAGAACCCAGTACTTCGCCTTCCAGGGAAGATACGCGACGGATGTTGATGTTCTCACCGATTTTAGCAACCAGCGCAACACGTTCTTCTTCGAACTGTGCTTTCAGAACTTCAACGTCAGTGATTTTGCCAGCAACAGCTGCGTCCAGAACTTTGTTCGCAAATGCCTGGAAACCGCCATCTTTAGCAACGAAGTCAGTCTGGCAGTTAACTTCCAGAATGATGCCGTAGGTGCCGTCGATTTTAGTGATGATCACGCCGTCAGCAGCAACGTTGCCTGCTTTCTTAGCTGCTTTGATCGCACCGGATTTACGCATGTTTTCGATTGCCAGCTCGATGTCGCCGTTCGCTTCAGTCAGCGCTTTTTTGCAATCCATCATGCCTGCGCCAGTACGCTCGCGCAGCTCTTTTACCAGGGATGCGGTAATTTCAGCCATTCTTAAATCCTCGGGAGATGTGAACTGCCCGGCCGGAGGCCAAACAGTGTAAATTGAAAAAAGGGGCCGATAATGGGCCCCTATTCATACACGGTACTAATAAGGGGTAAAACCTTATTATTCAGCTTCTACGAAGTTTTCTTCCGCCTGAGAAGCCAGATCCTGGGAACGGCCTTCACGAACGGTAGCAGCTACAGCGCTCAGGTACAGGCTAACAGCACGGATTGCGTCGTCGTTACCCGGGATAACGAAGTCAACACCGTCCGGATCGGAGTTGGTATCAACGATAGCGAATACCGGGATACCCAGGTTGTTAGCTTCTTTGATAGCGATGTGCTCGTGGTCTGCATCGATTACGAACAGCGCGTCTGGCAGGCCGCCCATATCTTTGATACCGCCCAGGCTGTTTTCCAGCTTGTCCAGTTCACGAGTGCGCATCAGCGCTTCTTTCTTAGTCAGCTTGTCGAAAGTACCGTCCTGAGACTGGGTTTCCAGATCTTTCAGGCGCTTGATGGACTGACGAACAGTTTTCCAGTTGGTCAGCATGCCGCCCAACCAGCGATGGTTCACGAAGAACTGGTCGCAGCTGTTAGCAGCATCTTTCACAGCTTCGCTTGCAGCGCGCTTAGTACCAACGAACAGAATCTTACCTTTACGGGAAGAGATCTTGTTCAGCTCAGCCAGGGCTTCGTTGAACATTGGTACAGTTTTCTCAAGGTTGATGATGTGAACTTTGTTACGCGCGCCGAAGATGAAAGGCTTCATTTTCGGGTTCCAGTAACGGGTCTGGTGACCGAAGTGAACACCAGCCTTGAGCATGTCGCGCATGGAAACAGTTGCCATGTTTTAAAACCTCTATATTGAAAGTTGGGGTTATGCCTCCACGTATCCCATATTACCGACCCCGAAGGGCACCCCGGAATATGTGCCGATACGTGTGTGTTGTTACACAAAGTGAGATTTGTCGCTTCCGTCCAGCCTGTGTATCTGAGATGGATCGGAAGTCCGGCGCGCTTTATACCACAAAACACGACCAGAAACCAACAGTTGTTGGCGGAGTGTGCTGTTAATGATTCTCAATTTGGCACGGAGCGTGCCTGACTGATACCATTGACGACACTTAGACTAGTATTGTCGAAAAAATCGACACCGATGGACAGATTACATGGCTATCTCTATTAAGACACCTGAAGAAATTGAAAAGATGCGCGTCGCCGGTCGTCTGGCCGCGGAAGTGCTGGAAATGATCGAGCCGTTCGTGAAGCCGGGCGTCAGCACCGGCGAACTGGATCGCATCTGTAATGACTATATCGTTAACGAGCAGCACGCGGTTTCCGCCTGTCTCGGCTACCACGGTTTCCCGAAATCCGTCTGCATCTCTATTAATGAAGTGGTTTGCCACGGTATTCCTGACGACGAAAAACTGCTGAAAGATGGCGACATCGTCAACATCGACGTGACCGTCATTAAAGACGAGTACCACGGTGACACCTCAAAAATGTTCATCGTTGGCAAACCAACGATTCTGGGCGAGCGTCTGTGCAAAGTGACGCAAGAGAGCCTTTACCTGGCGTTGAAAATGGTTAAACCGGGTATTCGCCTGCGCACCCTCGGTGCCGCAATTCAGAAATTTGTGGAAGCGGAAGGTTTCTCCGTGGTGCGCGAGTACTGCGGTCACGGCATTGGCCGCGTCTTCCATGAAGAACCGCAGGTTCTGCACTATGATGCCGATGACGGCGGCGTGGTACTGCAAAAAGGGATGACCTTCACCATCGAACCGATGGTCAACGCCGGTGACTACCGCATTCGCACCATGAAAGACGGCTGGACGGTGAAAACCAAAGACAGAAGCTTGTCTGCCCAGTACGAGCATACTATTGTGGTAACGGACAACGGCTGCGAAATTATGACGTTGCGCAAGGATGACACCATCCCGGCGATACTGACGAACATTGAGTGATAAGAAGCCGGCAAATGCCGGCTTTTTTAATGGCGATAGCTTTTTCTTATGGGTGGCGCACGATGAGTAATCTATTACCCGAACAGTATGCTAACACAGCACTTCCCACCCTCCCCGACCAGCCCGATAACCCGGGCGTCTGGCCGCCGCACGAGCTGACCTGCGCGCACATAAAAGCCCATATGGACGTTTTCCATCGCTGGCTGGGCAGCGCGTTCGACGCGGGCGTATCTGCCGAGCAGCTCATTGAAGCGCGCACCGAATTTATCGACCAGCTGCTGCAGCGTTTGTGGATCGATTACGGATTTGGGCAAATCAGTGATGTTGCGCTGGTTGCCGTCGGGGGCTATGGCCGCGGAGAGCTTCATCCGCTCTCCGATATCGATCTCCTGATCTTAAGCCGCAAAAAGTTGCCGGACGAACAGGCGCAAAAAATTGGCGAACTGCTGACCCTGCTCTGGGACGTCAAGCTTGAAGTGGGCCACAGCGTGCGCACCCTGGAAGAGTGCCTGCTGGAGGGGTTATCTGACCTGACCGTCGCCACCAACCTGATTGAAACCCGTCTGCTGATTGGCGACGTCGCGCTGTTCCTGGAGCTGCAAAAGCATATTTTCAGCGACGGCTTCTGGCCATCTGAGAAATTCTTCGCCGCTAAGGTCGAGGAGCAAAACCAGCGCCACCAGCGCTACCACGGCACCAGCTATAATCTTGAACCCGATATTAAAAGCAGCCCCGGCGGCCTGCGCGACATCCACACGTTACAGTGGGTCGCCCGTCGCCACTTTGGCGCCACCTCAATGGACGAGATGGTCGGCTTTGGCTTCCTGACCGAGGCCGAACGTAACGAGCTAAACGAGTGTCTGCACCTGCTGTGGCGCATCCGTTTTGCCCTGCATCTGGAAGTTACCCGCTACGATAACCGCCTGCTGTTCGACCGCCAGCTCAGCGTGGCACAGCGGCTGAATTATCAGGGCGAAGGTAACGAGCCGGTTGAGCAGATGATGAAGGATTTCTTCCGCGTCACCCGCCGGGTCACCGAGCTGAACCAGATGCTGTTGCAGCTGTTTGATGAAGCAATCCTCGCCCTGACGGCGGACGAAAAGCCGCGCCCGATTGATGACGAATTCCAGCTGCGCGGCACATTGATCGATCTGCGCGACGAAACGCTGTTTATCCGCGAGCCGGAAGCAATCCTGCGGATGTTCTACACCATGGTGCGCAACAGCACCATCACCGGGATCTACTCCACCACCCTGCGCCATCTGCGCCACGCGCGCCGTCATCTGACGCAGCCGCTGTGCTATATCCCGGAAGCGCGGTCGCTGTTCCTGAGCATGCTCCGCCACCCGGGCGCCGTCAGCCGCGGTCTGCTACCGATGCACCGCCACAGCGTGCTGTGGGCCTATATGCCGCAGTGGTCGCACATCGTCGGGCAGATGCAGTTTGATCTGTTCCACGCCTATACGGTGGATGAACATACGATCCGCGTCATGCTCAAGCTGGAAAGCTTTGCGAAAGAAGAGACGCGGCCCCGCCACCCGCTGTGCGTGGAGCTGTGGCCGCGCCTGACCCACCCTGAACTGATCCTGATTGCCGCCCTGTTCCACGACATCGCCAAGGGCCGCGGCGGCGATCACTCGGTGCTGGGCGCGCAGGACGTGCTGAAATTTGCCGAACTGCACGGTCTCAACTCGCGTGAAACGCAGCTGGTCGCCTGGCTGGTGCGCCATCACCTGCTGATGTCGGTTACCGCCCAGCGTCGTGATATTCAGGATCCGGAAGTGATCAAGCAGTTCGCCGAAGAAGTCCAGACGGAAAATCGCCTGCGCTACCTGGTCTGCCTGACGGTGGCCGATATTTGCGCCACCAACGAAACCCTGTGGAACAGCTGGAAGCAGAGCCTGCTGCGCGAACTGTACTTCGCCACCGAAAAACAGCTGCGTCGCGGGATGCAAAACACCCCGGACATGCGCGAGCGCGTGCGTCATCACCAGCTGCAGGCGCTGGCGCTGCTGCGGATGGATAACATTGATGAAGAAGCGCTGCATCAGATTTGGGCCCGCTGCCGTGCCAACTATTTTGTGCGCCATAGCCCAAACCAGCTTGCCTGGCACGCGCGGCACCTGCTGAAGCATGATCTGTCTCAGCCGATGATCCTGCTGAGCCCGCAGGCCACGCGCGGCGGAACGGAGATATTCATCTGGAGCCCGGACCGGCCTTATCTGTTTGCTGCCGTCTGCGCCGAGCTGGACAGGCGTAACCTGAGCGTTCACGACGCGCAGATTTTTACCACCCGCGACGGCATGGCGATGGATACCTTTATTGTGCTGGAGCCGGATGGCAGCCCGCTGTCCTCGGACAGGCATGAAGGGATACGCTTTGGTCTGGAGCAGGCGATTACCCAGCGCAGCTGGCAGCCACCGCAGCCGCGCCGTCAGCCGGCGAAACTGCGTCATTTTACCGTCGATACCGAGGTCAACTTCCTGCCGACCCATACCGACCGTAAATCGTTCCTGGAGCTGATCGCGCTCGACCAGCCAGGGTTGCTCGCCCGCGTCGGCCAGGTTTTTGCCGATCTGGGAATTTCGCTCCATGGGGCCCGAATTACAACCATTGGCGAGCGAGTAGAAGATTTATTTATAATCGCCACCGCCGACCGGCGTGCCCTTAATAATGACCTGCAGCTTGAAGTGCAACAACGGTTGACAGCAGCCCTCAATCCAAACGATAAAGGGTGACGTGTTTTTTAGTGAAATGGAAAGAGTAAACAATGCAGCAGTTACAGAACGTTATTGAGTCCGCTTTTGAGCGTCGCGCCGAGATCACTCCGGCAAATGTGGATACCGTGACCCGTGAAGCGGTAAACCAGGTTATTTCCCTGCTGGATTCCGGCGCGCTGCGCGTGGCAGAAAAAATCGACGGTCAGTGGGTCACTCATCAATGGCTGAAGAAAGCCGTGCTGCTCTCTTTCCGCATCAACGATAACCAGGTTATCGACGGAGCAGAAAGCCGCTACTTCGATAAAGTGCCAATGAAATTCGCGGATTACGACGAAGCGCGTTTCCAGAAAGAAGGTTTCCGCGTGGTACCACCGGCAGCAGTACGTCAGGGTGCATTCATCGCACGTAACACCGTGCTGATGCCATCCTATGTGAACATCGGTGCGTACGTTGACGAAGGCACCATGGTCGATACCTGGGCGACAGTCGGTTCCTGCGCGCAGATCGGTAAAAACGTCCACCTGTCTGGCGGCGTCGGCATCGGTGGCGTTCTGGAGCCACTGCAGGCTAACCCAACCATCATTGAAGACAACTGCTTCATCGGCGCGCGTTCAGAAGTGGTAGAAGGCGTGATCGTGGAAGAAGGCTCCGTGATCTCCATGGGCGTTTACATCGGTCAGAGCACCCGTATTTACGACCGTGAAACCGGCGAAGTGCACTACGGTCGCGTTCCTGCGGGCTCCGTGGTGGTTTCCGGTAACCTGCCGTCAAAAGACGGTAAATACAGCCTGTACTGTGCGGTTATCGTGAAGAAAGTGGATGCGAAAACCCGCGGTAAAGTGGGCATCAACGAACTGCTGCGCACCATCGACTAATCCCCAACGCGTTGATAAACCGGGACCCGCCTGTGCGTCCCGGTATAATCATCAAAAACGTCCGTTTCCGCTGTCGCGATTGCCATTCCCTTTTTTCGCAACCCTGCGATATCCGCCGCCATACGCTGGCTCCCCAGCCAGAACAGCCCGTCGAGAGCCGTCACCGCCAGCCCCGACTCCAGCGCCAGTTTCAGTCGCTCACGCGGCGCTTTTACCTCTTTGGCAATCTGCCGGAAAGGCTCTGCCGTAAGTCCGGTGGGATCGATCCGCCGAATGCGGGTGCTCATGCGGTACTGAAAAGCCTCGGGAATCGCATTGAGATCGGCTTTCAGGCTATACACGCAGCCAAAGCGCTTGCCGTTAAAGATAACGTTCTTCTGGCTTAGCTGAAACTCATCGCGCAGCCCGGCGATGAGCTGAGGGGCACGGGTCAGCACCAGTCGGAATGGCAGTTCGAAGCTGGTGACATAATCCACGTTCAGTAAGGCAATGCGTAAACGCTCTTCCGCACCCGCCTTCAGTTGGCGGCACTCAGCGGCAACTTCTGCCCACTGGTGCGTGAGCCTTGGGCTCTCCTCTACGGCGCCAAAGCTGTATTTTTCGATTTGATAATCAATGCGTCCTGACATGTCATTATCCCCGCGGGCTACGCTTTTGTGCGATAACTTTGCCTCATTTCCCCGCTTTTGAATACCCGTCTCGCCCTCCTTTTCTCGCGGCTATCGCTATGCTGCGTAAGCCTTGAGAATGCCGATTAAGGTATAAAATTGATTTCCACTTGACGTAGTCGTTAAAAACAACAATAAACGAGTGGGGGCAATGCACCTTCCCTGCCCGGTAATTTCAGTGAAATGTAATCAGGATCGACCCCGCTTTTTTTGTATGTGAGGGTGGCAAAAAGGAATTTTTTCGTTAATTATTCAAAGGTTATGTTGAGATAAGGGTACCGCTATGTACGATAATCTGAAAAGTCTGGGCATTACCAATCCTGATGAAATTGATCGTTACAGCCTTCGCCAGGAAGCCAACAACGACATTTTAAAAATCTATTTTCACAAGGATAAAGGAGAGTTTTTCGCCAAGAGCGTGAAGTTTAAATATCCACGCCAGCGTAAGACCGTCGTCGCCGACGGCGTAGGACAAGGCTATAAAGAAGTTCAGGAAATCAGCCCTAATCTGCGCTATGTGATCGATGAACTCGATCAGATTTGCCAGCGCGATCGCACTGAAGTCGATCTCAAGCGTAAGATCCTCGACGATCTGCGTCACCTTGAAAGCGTTGTCACCAACAAGATCAGCGAGATTGAAGCGGATCTTGAGAAATTAACTCGCAATAAATAAGTCAGGTGCGGTCTGATTCCCTCACCCCGGCCCTCTCCCACAGGGAGAGGGTGAAAACGCACACTGCATCATCTCTGCTCGTCCAGCTGCAGCGCCACGTACAGCAGTAGCCTGTCGTCAAAGTTTCCCAAATCCAGCCCGGTCAGCTCCGAAATCCGGTTAAGCCGGTACTCCAGGGTGTTGCGATGAATAAACAGCGCTTTTGAGGTCGCCAGCGGCTGCACGTTATGGCGGAACCACGCCTGCAGGGTCCGGCGCAGCAAGCCGTTATTGTCCATTGCCTTCAGGCGCACTAACGGCCGCGCCAGCTCGTTGGCCTGCCAGCCACCGCGCAGGCTGTCGAGCAGCACCGGCAGCATCAGATCCTGATAAAAATAACTGCGGCTCTCCGGCATTCGCTGCTTGCCCACCATCATGGTGGTGCGCGCAGTACGCCAGGACCGGGCGATGCTGCCGGGCCCGGTAAAGTAATTGCCCAGGGCAACGCGAAAACGCAGCTGGCCGTTCTCCTGCATACGGGAGATCAGCAGTTCCACGCGACGACGATGATCCTCAGCATCCCAGCGGCCGAACGGATTGAGCGCAGGTTTGAGTACCACCATTTCCGTCAGCGAGACTATCGCCACCAGGTTGTCGCGCTCCGGCGTCGCCAGTGCATTTTGCAACTGCTGAAGTTCAGCCATCGCGCTGTCTACGCCAAGCTGTCCGCTATCGACCTCAATCACCGCCACCACGCGCGGCTGGTTCAGATCGATCCCCAGACGCTGCGCCCATTCGCTGAGAGCAGGGGTATGCTCTTCCGCCTGAATCAGGTTCATTACCAGCTCTTCGCGTAAACGGCTGTCCTGGGCAAGCAGATACATCAGACGCGACTGCTCCAGCATCATTTCCGCCGTCATACAGACCAGCTCGCCGTATTTACGCAGAGATTCCGGTTCGCCCGTCAGACCAATGACGCCAACAATTTCCCCTTCCAGACGCAGCGGCAGATTAATCCCCTGACGCACGCCGTGCAGGTGTTTCGCTACCGCATCGTCGATATCAACCACGCGGCCCTGAGAGAGCACCAGAAGCGCACCTTCGTGCAATTCCCCAATACGCTCGCGATCGCCGCTGCCAATAATGCGCCCGCGGGCATCCATTACGTTGATATTGGTATCAATGATGCGCATGGTGCGCGCCACGATATCCTGCGCCATTTTGGTATCAAGATGCCAGCCAGCCATGTAACCCTCCTGTGAGCAGAGCTCAAGCATAGGGAAGTTCAGCGACGGCTGCATTGTGCGAATGCACAAAGTGAGAGGGGGAAGTATGGAGTTGCGGTAGGCGTCACAGAAACGAGAAAGCCCCTGCACGCAGGGGCTTAAAGGGATTACTGCATCAGCAGGTAGATTGAGGTGTCACCGCGCTGGATATTCAGCGCCAGCACAGACGGTTTGCTGTCGAGGATTTTGCGCAATTCAGCGATGTTTTTCACCGGCTGCTGGTTAGCCCCAATAATCACATCACCTTTTTTCAGGCCGATACGGGCAGCAGGTGAATTCGCCTTCACGTTGTTCACCGCCACGCCTTTATCTGCGCCTTTATTGCTCATCTCGGCACCTTCAATACCGCTGAAGATAGTGCTGGAATCTACCTGATTCTGGCTGCTCTGCTGCAGCTCAAGGCTCACGTTAACCGGTTTGCCGTCACGCAGCAGGCCAAGGGTCACTTTGCTGCCAATCGGCATCGAGCCCACTTCCGCACGCAGGGCGGCAAAGCTGCTGATCGGTTTACCGTTCAGGGAGGTAATCACATCACCCGCTTTAATGCCCGCCTTCGCCGCAGAGGAGTTCGGCATAACCTGGCTCACGAACGCGCCGCGCTGCGCATCCACCTTCATCGCTTTCGCCAGTTCAGAGTTCAGCTCGGTACCCATAATACCCAGCTCGCCGCGTTTCACCTGGCCGTACTGCACCATCTGAGCAGTCAGGTTTTTCACCATGTTGCTCGGGATAGCAAAGCCAATCCCGATGTTGCCGCCGTCCGGTGCCAGAATAGCGGTGTTGATACCGATCAGCTCGCCGTTCAGGTTCACCAGCGCACCACCGGAGTTACCGCGGTTAATGGCCGCATCCGTCTGGATGAAGTTTTCATAGTTTTCCGCATTCAGGCCGCTACGGCCCAGCGCAGAGACGATACCGGAGGTCACGGTTTCACCCAGACCGAACGGGTTACCGATAGCGACGGTGTAATCGCCCACGCGCAGTGCGTCGGAGTCGGCAATCTTAATCGCCGTCAGGTTTTTCGGATCCTGAATCTGGATCAGCGCGATATCGGAGCGCGGGTCTTTACCCACCACTTTCGCATCGAACTTGCGGCCATCGCTCAGCTGAACCTTGATGCTGTTAGCGTTATCCACAACGTGGTTGTTGGTGACGACGTAGCCTTTCGCCGCATCAATAATCACCCCCGAGCCAAGCGCCATGAATTTCTGTTGCTGGCCGCCGCCCTGGCTGTCATCCCCTGCGCCACCGCCCTGACAGAACGGAGAGCTCTGGAATGGCGAACCGTCCTGGCAGAACGGTGAATTGTCACCGAAGAACTGCTGGAAGTTACGCGGCATACGCGGCGTATTGACGGTCGTGCTACCCTCAACGTTAATACTCACCACCGATGGCATCACTTTTTCGAGCATCGGTGCCAGGCTTGGCATCTGCTGCGCGGTTGCTGCCGACGACGCGGTCTCAGCTGCAGTAGCAGTCAGAGGAGACAGCGCTAAACCTAAACTCAGAGCCAGTGCACTCATTGCTAATGTGGTTTTTTTCATGTTTCTCAATCTCGATTTACAGGTAACGCAAAATTGCTGTGTAACTCAGATTCATTTTATACCGCTTAGTTCCGGCCATAAGTTTATGGAAAAGGTAAAAATTTATTGGCCGTCTTTACAAAACTCCGTGGTTATTCCACCGCCATGAGCTTGCGGTATTCATCCCAGGCATACAAATCCGTCATGCCGCTGATATAGTCCTGGATAAGACGGCAGCGATAATAATATTCCATCACCGGCCATTGGGGAGAATGGCGATCCAGCTTACCGATCGCCTCGACATAGGCCAGGCGATGCCGGGTAGAGAGTTTCTGATAAAGCCGCGATTCGATGGGTATTCTGCGCACGCGCTCGTGCTCCACCAGCTCGCTGAAATCGTCCACCGACAGCTGGAGCAACGGGGAATAAATTTCCAGTAACCCACTGATTACCCGATAGCCCTGCAGCTCTAACTGCTCGACATCCGGATGGCTAAATACATGCCGCATCGCCACATGCTTATAAAGCTCAAGGAGTTGGCTGAAACTGCTGTCATCCTCCAGCAGCGCGTGGTTGAATTCCCCGCTGAAGATTTGCGGCAAATTATCTATAAAGCGAGAGGCGGCATACGGCACCAGTTTATTTAATGTATTGACCCGTAAATACATAAAGAACTGATCTTCCGTACTGCGGCTTAACGTATTTGAGCGCGATTTTTCCCAGGCATTTTCGACAACCTGCGCGAACAGCGATCCTTTTTCATGGGTTCCCCATGCTGCATAAAGATGCTGATAAAGCTCCTCGACGCTGAATATTCTTTTCTCGACGGCATCTTCCAGGTCGGCCACGCAATAGGAAATATCGTCGGCGGCTTCCATAATCCACGTCAATGGGAAGCGGCCGTTTGGCGTCAGGGAAAGTTCTTTACGGAGCCGTTCTATATAGGCCTCTTCGGAAAGGTAATAGCCCGGTTTTTTCATTAAATAACTGTGGGACGCGGGCGTTTCCCCCATCCACCAGGCGGGACGCGTATATTTCAGAATGCAGCCGACCTGCGCCCAGGTCAGGTTCATGCGCATCAGAGAGTGCACCAGCCGGATCCCCTGCGCATTGCCCTCAAAGTGACAAAGGTCCTGGCGCACTTTGCGGCGCAGATCGTTTAGCCCTTCTTCGCCCTCACGCAGGCGTAAATCACGCACGATGCAGCGGTCATCGCTGAGTGGCTGGCTTACCGCATCCGACGGATGAAGCCGCTGTTTAAACCAGTCATTAATAGCCGCCTCGCCAAAGTGGCCAAAAGGCGGGTTGCCGATATCGTGCATCAGGCAGGCCATCTCAACGATGCTCTCGAAGGGCCCCGTCAGCTCATCCAGGCCATAGGTTTCCAGTAAACGTTGCTCTTTGAGGCGGCTTAAAATCTCTTTGGCAATATAACGCCCGACCTGCTGCACTTCCATTGAGTGGGTTAAGCGCGTGCGCACCGCGGCGTTACGCTCCAGCGGGAACACCTGGGTCTTTTGCTGCAAACGCCGGATGGCGGGTGAGTTAATGATCCTGCCGCGATCGCTTTCGAAGATACGCAGGATCTCATGTTCGCTCTTTTCGCCCTGCGGCGAACGGAAACGTCGGTGCCAGTTAATTTTGGTACGAAAATCGATTGGTGACATGTGCTCCCCCGCGTGAGAATGCGTTTCCCCTTAACCGCATGATAGACTATGCCTCTTAACAAGGCACATCGCGAGTAAATCTATGAAAATCGGCATTATTGGTGCAATGGAAGAAGAAGTTACGCTCCTGCGTGACAAAATTGAGAACCGTCAGACCCTCTCTCTCGGGGGTTGTGAGATCTACACCGGCCAGCTGAACGGTGTTGAGGTGGCTCTGCTGAAATCAGGCATCGGTAAAGTGGCTGCTGCGCTGGGTGCGACCCTGCTGCTTGAGCGCTGCAAGCCGGACGTCATCATTAACACCGGCTCGGCAGGCGGCCTGGCACCGACGCTGAAAGTGGGTGATATCGTTGTCTCCGACGAAGCGCGTTACCACGATGCTGACGTCACCGCGTTCGGCTACGAATACGGCCAGCTTCCGGGCTGCCCGGCAGGGTTTAAAGCTGACGACAAACTGATTGCGGCGGCAGAGACCTGTATTGCTGAGCTCAACCTCAACGCGGTGCGCGGCCTGATTGTCAGCGGTGATGCGTTCATCAATGGCTCCGTCGGTCTGGCGAAAATCCGCCACAACTTCCCGCAGGCGGTTGCCGTTGAGATGGAAGCGACCGCGATTGCGCACGTTTGCTACAACTTCAGCGTACCGTTCGTAGTGGTTCGCGCCATCTCTGACGTGGCAGACCAGCAGTCTCACATCAGCTTCGACGAGTTCCTGACCGTTGCAGCGAAACAGTCTACCGTGATGGTGGAACGCCTGGTGCAGAACCTGGCACGTGGTTAAACAGTCCCTCAGGGCGCTGGTCGCCCTGCTTCTGCTCGCACCGGCGTGGCTTTTCGCCGCGCCGCGTGTGATTACCCTCTCCCCCGCCAATACCGAACTGGCGTTTGCCGCCGGGATCACGCCCGTTGGCGTCAGCAGCTTTTCGGATTACCCCCCACAGGCGTCCGGCATTGAGCAAGTGGCAACCTGGCAAGGGATGAACCTTGAGCGCATCGTGGCGCTTAAACCGGATCTCGTGCTGGCCTGGCGTGGTGGTAACGCCGAGCGGCAGGTTAACCAGCTCACCTCGCTTGGCATCAAAGTCATGTGGGTTGACGCGGTAAGTATTGAGCAAGTCGCCCAGGCACTCCGCGCCCTGACCCCTTATAGCCCTGCGCCTCAAAAAGCCGAGAGTGCGGCGAACCAAATGCTCAGCGACTATGCCGCGCTGAAAGCCCAATACAATACGCCAGCCAAAAAACGCATCTTCCTGCAGTTTGGCAGCCAGCCGCTGTTCACCACCGGAAAAGGCTCGATTCAGAACCAGGTACTTGAAGTCTGTGGCGGTGAAAATATCTTTGCTGCCAGCCGGGTACCGTGGCCTCAGGTGAGCCGTGAGCAGGTTCTGGCGCGCCAGCCGCAGGCCATCGTAGTGGTCGGAAATGCGAGCGAGATTCCTAAAATTAAACAATTCTGGCAGAGCCAGCTAAAAATTCCGGTGATCCCGCTTAACAGCGACTGGTTTGAACGCGCCAGCCCGCGTATTATCCTCGCCGCAAAACAGCTCTGTGCCGCCCTGGCAGAGAGCCACTAACATACGTTCGAGGATTTAGCGATGCTCGTTTATTGGCTGGATATTCTTGGTACAGCCGTTTTTGCTATCTCCGGCGTCCTGCTCGCCGGAAAACTACGCATGGATCCGTTTGGCGTGCTGGTGCTGGGCGTGGTGACCGCCGTGGGCGGCGGGACAATCCGCGATATGGCGCTGGATAATGGCCCGGTGTTTTGGGTGAAAGATCCTACCGACCTGGTGGTGGCGATGGTGACCTGTCTGTTAACCATTGTACTGGTTCGCCAGCCCCGCAGATTACCGAAATGGATCCTGCCGGTGCTGGATGCCGTGGGTCTGGCCGTGTTTGTGGGGATCGGGGTGAATAAAGCCTTCAATGCCGGAACAGGGCCGATGGTGGCGATCTGCATGGGGGTGTTGACCGGCGTAGGCGGCGGGATCATTCGCGACATCCTGGCGCGCGAAGTACCGATGATCCTGCGGACTGAAATCTACGCCACGGCCTGTATAATTGGCGGGATTGTGCA
The DNA here is from genome assembly GCF_056673305.1 of Enterobacter sp. MG-EB028. Taxonomy (NCBI): domain Bacteria; kingdom Pseudomonadati; phylum Pseudomonadota; class Gammaproteobacteria; order Enterobacterales; family Enterobacteriaceae; genus Enterobacter; species Enterobacter sp. MG-EB028. The sequence continues at coordinate 877,641 of NZ_CP195079.1, read as the reverse complement.
CGCCACGGCGTACTACACCTTCGCGATACCGCTGGAAAATGCGGCCATGCTGGGGATGGTCGTTACGCTGGTGATACGTTTAGCGGCGATACGCTGGCACCTGAAGCTGCCGACGTTTGCGCTGGATGAAACTTCAAGATAGTCGTCGTTTATAAGCCCGGTGGCGCTTCGCTTACCGGGCCTACAATCCGCATTCAGGCTTAAATGCTAAATGAAGAACCACACCCGCAGGTGCTTGTTGCGTTCGGGTTGGTCACCACAAAGCGCGAGCCTTCCAGACCTTCGGTATAATCCACCGAGCCGCCTACCAGATACTGCAGGCTCATCGGGTCAACCACCAGCGCGACGCCCTGCTTCTCAATGGTCATATCGCCGTCGTTCACCTGATCGTCAAAGGTAAAACCGTACTGGAAGCCGCTGCAGCCGCCACCGGTAATATAGACACGCAGTTTCAGATCCGGATTGTCTTCGTCGGCAATCAGGGTTTTCACTTTGTTGGCTGCTGCTTCGGTAAATTCCAGCGGCACAGCTACGTCATCACTCATCTTATGCTCCCATGAATACTGCTATTGGGTAAAATTCACCCAATTCTTTTCGTCATTATCTAATACCCTGGTAATTCATTCAAGTATTCTGCGTGGTGGCCCGCTCCGCCTCTTGTTTTGCCAGGGTACGCGCGAGGATGGTGGAGTATAGCGGTTTTCCACCCAGGAATTGGGCTAATAGTGTCGCCCCGAGACAGGTAATGATCATTGGCAAAATGAGCTGGTAATTATCCGTCATCTCCAGCACCAGCACTATGCCGGTTAACGGCGCACGCAGGGACGCGGCCAGCAGTGCCCCCATCCCGGCCACGGCAAAGGTGCCAGCGTCCAGATGGTAAGCGGGGAAACCCGCCTCAGCCGCCATACCAAACGCGGTGCCGAGCAGCGTTCCCAGCGCCAGCATCGGGGCAAAAATCCCGCCGGGAGCGCCGGAGGAGAAGCACAATACCGTCGTGATAACCCGGGAGATAAACATAAACAGCAGCAAACCCACGCTGAAGTTTCCGGCTGCAGCAATGGGAATAAGCCCGAAGCCACCGCCCGCGGCATTCGGTTCGATAAAGCCGAGCACGCCGCAAATGCCACCCAGCAGGCCGCCCATCAGCACCCATTTCGTGGTATTGCCGCCGTGAACGCGCTGAAACATATCCTGAGCGCGTAAGATAAAGGCATTGAACAGCGGCCCCACCACGCCAAAAATCATGCCGAGGATCAGATATAGCCACAAGGTGTTCACCGGTGCGTTGGTCAGTTTACCGACTTCAATCACCGCCCCTTCGCCATTAAAGATGCGAAAGACAATGCTCGACATAATGACGCCAGTAAACACCGCTTTAATGGAGATCAGGTTGTAGCGGAACTGCGCGCGCATCTCTTCGATGATGAACAAAATACCCGCAAGCGGCGCGTTAAATGCCGCAGAAAGCCCCGCCGCTGCACCGGTGGCCAGCAGCGTATGGCGCGCCTCGGCGCTACGCATACGGAACAGATCGCCCACCATGCGGCCGACGTTCCCCCCCAGCTGCACCGTTGGCCCCTCCCGGCCTAGCACCATCCCCGCGCCCAGCGTCCCCATGCCGCCGATGAATTTAACCGGGATCACCCTCCACCAGCGCACCGGACGCAGCTCCTCCAGCGCGCCTTCAATTTCCGGAATGCCAGACCCGCCCGCTTCCGGAGCGAATTTACGCACCAGAAAATACCCCACCATGGCAAACAGCGCAGACAGGCCGAATGCCGCTACCCATACCAGCCATTCGCTCTCGGCGAAACCGGCTACGGTTCCCACTCGCCAGTTGAGTACGGCATTAACCGCTTTTTCAAACGCCACGCCAACCAGACCTGCAAGGGTACCCACCACGGCAGCGGCCAGCAGGATCGCCAGCGGCGTTTTATCGCGATTGAGCAGCCGCCGAATGCTGATTCGGTGCTGGGCGCGCGTAAACTGTTGTTCTTCAAAAGACGGAGAATCTGATTTCATGTCCTGTTCTTATTCGTCATACAAAAAGCCGCGCAGATTTTACCAGAGACCTTCCCTGCGTCGCCTGAAAAATACTTAACAAATCTTAAAGCATTACCCGGCTAAAAATTTCATAACCTTCCACGAATCACTTAGAATAGTGTGCTTAATCATTTTATACGAACCAGGAACGACGCCATGAGCAAGTCTGAAAACCTCTACAGTGCAGCCCGCGAGCTTATCCCAGGTGGCGTGAACTCACCTGTTCGCGCCTTTACCGGCGTGGGCGGAACGCCGCTGTTTATTGAACGTGCTGACGGCGCGTATATGTATGATGTCGATGGCAAAGCCTATATCGATTACGTCGGTTCCTGGGGGCCGATGGTTCTCGGACATAACCACCCTGCCATTCGTAACGCGGTCATCGAAGCCGCGCAGCGCGGCCTGAGCTTCGGTGCGCCAACCGAGATGGAAGTGAAAATGGCGGAGTTGGTGACCGAACTGGTGCCTACCATGGACATGGTGCGTATGGTGAACTCCGGTACTGAAGCCACCATGAGCGCCATCCGCCTGGCGCGCGGTTTTACCGGTCGCGACAAAATCATCAAGTTCGAAGGCTGCTACCACGGCCATGCGGACTGCCTGCTGGTGAAAGCGGGCTCCGGCGCGCTGACGCTCGGCCAGCCAAACTCGCCTGGCGTACCTGCGGATTTCGCGAAGCACACCCTGACCTGCACCTACAACGATCTGAACACCGTTCGCGCGGCGTTCGAGCAGTATCCGCAGGAGATCGCCTGCATTATCGTTGAGCCGGTTGCGGGCAACATGAACTGCATCCCTCCGCAGCCTGACTTCCTGCCGGGCCTGCGCGCCCTGTGCGACGAGTTCGGCGCGCTGCTGATCATCGATGAAGTCATGACCGGCTTCCGCGTGGCGCTGGCGGGTGCCCAGTCTTACTACGGCGTTGAGCCGGACCTGACCTGCCTCGGCAAAATCATCGGCGGCGGCATGCCGGTCGGTGCTTTCGGTGGTCGTAAGGACGTGATGGAGGCCCTGGCGCCAACCGGCCCGGTTTACCAGGCGGGTACGCTCTCCGGTAACCCAATTGCCATGACTGCGGGCTTCGCCTGTCTGACCGAAGTGGCGCAGCCGGGTATTCATGAAACCCTGACGGACCGCACCACGCAGTTGGCAAACGGTCTGCTGGAAGCCGCAGAAGAAGCGGGGGTTCCGCTGGTTGTTAACCACGTCGGCGGCATGTTCGGGATTTTCTTCACCGATGCGAAAACCGTGACCTGCTACCAGGACGTGGTGAAGTGCGACGTTGAACGCTTCAAGCGCTTCTTCCACCTGATGCTGGAAGAAGGCGTGTACCTGGCACCGTCCGCGTTCGAAGCGGGCTTTATGTCCGTGGCGCACAGCGAAGAAGATATCAATAACACCATCGACGCTGCGCGTAAGGTGTTTGCGAAGTTGTAAGATGTGCGGCCTGGTGCCCTCACCCCAACCCTCTCCCACGGGGAGAGGGAGCAAACACTAAAACGGCAATCCAAGGATTGCCGTTTACTTTTATTACCGACTCTGCTTTCTCAACAGATAGATGAAGTACGGCGCACCGATAAAGGTCGACAGCAGGCCCGCCGGGATCTGATACGGGAACAGCACCATCCTTCCGCACCAATCGGCAAACACCAGAATGACCCCGCCCGTCAGGGCCGACATCACAATATGCGGCATCGTTCGGCGGAAACCCATCATTCTGGCGATATGCGGTGCCATCAACCCTACAAAGCTCAGCGGACCGATGGTCATGGTGGCGGTTGCCGTCAGACACGCCGCCAGCAGCAGAAGCGCGACGCGCGTTGGCGTCAGCGCTAAGCCAACCGCACGCGCGGTTTCGCCCCCCAACGGCAAAATGGTCATCCAGCGACGACACAGCGGCACAATTGCCAGCAGCACGATCATAACGCTTCCTGACCAGGCAACCTGGCTGGCGGTGGCGTTGTACGTTGAGCCGGAAATCCAGGTCAGGATCTTCGCCATGCGCGGATCGCCGCTCGCCTGCAGCATCATCAGCAGCATGGTAAAGGCGGTGCTGAGGGCCATACCGGCCAGCAGCATGCGGTGTGGAGAAAATCCGCCGCGGCCCGAGGCAACCAGAATAATCATCAGCGTGACCGCCGCACCGATACTTCCGGCAGGCATCAGCCAGCCAAACGCATTGCCCGGCACCAGGAACAGCATCAGCACCACGCCAAAGGCAGCGCCGGAGCTGATCCCCAGCACTTCAGGGCTTGCCATCGGGTTGCCGGTGAGACGCTGAATAATACAGCCAGCGACCGCCAGCATTACGCCAGCAAACAACGCAGAGAGAATACGCGGCCAGCGCCACTGTAATAGTTCGTTGAGTAAGTCACCCGTTGCCCAGTGCCAGCCTGCGGCATCGCGCCCAAACGCGAGGGCGGCAAACGAGGCGATAAGCAACACCGCCAGACCGGCAAGGCTGAACCACAGCACCGACTGACGTTCAGCATAGACCTTATCACCGGCGTCCATCGCCGGCGCGCTGATACTGCGCAGGCGCGGGAGCAGCCACAGCAGCAGAGGCGCCCCGATAAGCGCCGTTGCCGACCCCGTAGACATTTCCATCCAGACGCGCGCCAGCCAGAGAATGATCTGATCGGAAAGCCAGAGGATCAGCGCGCCAATCAGCGGCGCCAGCAGCAGACGCGCCAGCAGGCGACGCGCCCCGAGCATTTTCGCCAGCAGGGGCGCAAAAAGGCCAATAAACCCGATGATGCCGACCGCGTTAACCAGCAGAGCACTGAGCACAATCGCCAGGGTGAGCGCCGCCAGGCGAGCCAGCGACAGCGCCAGCCCCAGGTTGCGCGCCACGCCATCATCCAGCCCCATGAGCGTCAGCGGACGCAGCAGCAGCAGCGTCAGCACGACGCCGCCCGCCAGCTGCGGCCACAGGCGCTGCACAACGCTCCAGTCGGTCTGGGTGAGCGTACCGGTACTCCACAGGAACATGCTTTGCAGCTGATCGTGATGGAACAGCACCAGCAGCTGATTAATCGCGCCGCAGTAGAGGCTGACGACCAGCCCGGCCAGGATCAGCGTTACCGGGGAAAGGCGCTTGCCCCAGGCGACGCCAAAGACCAGCGCCCCCACCACGCACGCTCCCGCGAGAGCGGCAAACTGCGCGGTTAACGCCCCGGGTAACGCCCAGAGCGTGGTTATCGTGATCCCAAGCTGAGCCCCCGTCGCGACGCCCAGGGTTGTCGGCTCTGCCAGCGGGTTACGCAACACCTGCTGGAACAACACGCCCACCAGCCCTAAACCGGCCCCGACCAGCAGTGAAATCGCCAGACGCGGCAGCAGGCTGTAGTGGAACAGCATCTGCTGAATATTGTCGATATCCGGCGAGGCCAGCGCGGCGCCCCACTGTGCGCGCGGTAATGCCGTCGAGAGATTGAACCCGGTGAGAGCCAGCGCAACCAGGAAAAGCAGGAACAACAGCAGCACCGGGAAACGGGCGATACGCGTACTCATGATTTGCCTCCCAGCGCGTTATCCAGCACGCGGGCAAAATGCATGGCCGACAGCGTCGCGCCGTAGAACCATACTGCAGGTGCGCGCTGGAAGCGCTTCTCGCGCACAAACGGCATCGCCTGCCAGAGCGGCGTCGCCATCAGCGTTTGCATCTCGCGTTCGTTGCCGTGGTCGAAGCACAGCACGTCCACATCGCGAAACGCCGCCAGACGATCGATACCGACGGCGGTGCTGCCCCAGAAGGTCATCTCCCCTTCCCAGGCATTGCTAATGCCGAAGCTGTCCAGCACCTCCTGGAACAGGCAGTTTTTACCGAAGACCAGCATATGGCGGGCATCCAGCAGCGTCACCATCAGCAGCGGGCGATCTCCCCGGTTGGCAAAACGCGGCTTCAGGGCGGCAATCAGGGCATCGAAGTCATCGAGATGCTTTTTGGCCTCCGCCTCGCGGTTGAGGAAATGCGCCATCTCGTTAATGGAGTTTTTCGCCACGGTCAGCGGTTTTTTACCGTCGCTGAAGGAAAAACCGCGCCCGGGCGCAATCCGCGCCATGGTCTCTTCTGACGGACCGTAGCCCGCAGACCAGAACAGGAACGACGGTTTCATCTGAGTGAGCAGTTCGAGGTTTGGCTCCGTGCGCAGGCCGATGTCGATCACCGAGTCCGGCAGCTTAGGCTCGTTCACCCAGAGGTTATAGTTTGGAATATCCGCCACGCCATACGGTGTGACGCCCAGCGCCATCATCAGTTCGACCGGCAGCCACTCCAGAGCCACAATGCGGTGCGGATCGACGGCGGCAGCGCGCGCCGCATTCATTTTAAACAGCAGCGGTGAGAGCGCCATTGACGTCAGAAGACGACGGCGGCTAAGGGAAATGTTATCCAGCATCAGTATACGAAGCTCACCGGTGCAGCCCCGGCCGGGTGAGGCAAAATCCCCATCGGAATACCGTAAATATGTTCCAGCGTTTCGCTGCGCATCAGTTCAGACGGCGTGCCCTGGGCAATCATTTCGCCGCCACGCAGCGCGACGAGGTAGTCACAGTAGCGTGCCGCCATGTTGATATCGTGCAGGACCGCGATCACCGTCAGGCCACGTTGCTGACTTAAGCGATGCACCAGCGCCAGCACGTCCACCTGATGGGCAATATCCAGCGCAGAGGTCGGTTCATCCAGCAGCAGGCAGCGGCTGTCCTGCGCCACCAGCATCGCAATCCACGCCCGCTGACGTTCACCGCCGGACAGGCTGTCCACCAGACGGTGCGCCAGCGGTTTTAGCCCCACCAGCGCAATCGCCTCTTCCACTTTTTCTCTGTCGGCGACGCCGAAGCGCCCAAGCGCACCGTGCCACGGATAACGCCCAATCGCCACCAGCTCACGCACCGTCATCCCTTCCGCCTGAGGCAACTGCTGCGGCAGATAGGCCACTTTGCGAGCAAAAGCTTTGCTGCTCCAGCTCTCCAGCGGCTGGTCATCCAGCAGAATAGCGCCTTCTGAAGGCGGCTGATGGCGCCCCAGCATCTTGAGCAGCGTGGATTTACCGGAGCCGTTGTGGCCAATCAGGCCCGTCACTTTACCGGCCGGAAACGTCAGAGAGAGCGGATGCAGCAGCGTGCGCCCGGGTACGCGAAAGGAGAGTTGATTGAGCGTAAAGGTGGTGTCGGATTGCGTTTTATTATCCTGCATGTCAGCCAACTTAAATAAAAAGGGCACGGCGAACCGTGCCCAAAAAGCGATTAGAAGCGGAAGGTCGCGGTGGCAACAACCTGACGTTCGGCACCCCAGAAGCAGCCGTAGGTATTGAAGCAGCTGGCGACGTATTCACGATCGAACAGGTTGTTCACGTGAAGCGCAACGTTAGAGCCTGCCATGCCAACGCGAGCAAGATCGTATCTGACCAGCGCATCCACCACGGTGTAGCTGCCTACTTTGAAGGAGTTCGCCGGATCGCCATAGCTGGAGCCCGTATAACGCACGCCGGTACCCAGCGTCAGACCGGACAGTGCACCATCAAACAGCGTGTAGTCGCCCCACAGCGACGCCATGTGTTTTGGCACCTGAGCAGGCGTGTTGCCTTTGTAGTTGGTGTCCGTGGTGTACTCGGCATCGGTGTAGGTATAAGAACCGACAACGTTCACGCTCGCAGACAGGGCCGCTTTCGCTTCCAGCTCTACGCCACGGGCGCGGATCTCGCCGCCTTCAACGGAGAAGAAGGAACCCGCAGGGTCGGCCATCAGGTTGTTGGTTTTAGTCAGTTGGTACAACGCACCGGTGACAACGATCGGACGATCGTTCGGCACGTATTTCACGCCCGCTTCGTACTGTTTGCCTTTAGACGGTGCAAAGACGTTGCCGTTCGCTCCGGTCTGAGAAGCCGGTTCGAACGATTCGCTGTAGCTAAAGTACGGGGTGACGCCGTTATCGAACAGGTAGTTAACACCGCCACGCCAGGTGAACTGGGTGTCATTACGCTCGGAAGTCGTATTTGTCACGCGGTTGTAAGATTCTTGATTGGCCCAGTCATATCGACCACCCAGCGTTACCAGCACTTTATCCCACTCGATCTGATCCTGAGCATAAATACCGGTCTGCTTTTGCTTGTTCAGCACCTGATAAGCACCTGACGGCCCGGGATGTGAACCGAAATCGAAATCGCTACGATCGAGGTTATAGATATCAGAGGGAGCTACGGAACCGGCATAACCAAACCACGAATCGATGTCATTACGCATGCGCATAAAATCAACGCCGGTCAGAAGCGTATGATCGAGCGAACCCGTCGCGAACTTGCTCTGCAACTGCGTGTCGACAGTGAAGTTTTCCAGCTTCTCGTTATCGATCACATACTGGCGAGTCAACGTATGACCCCACTGCGATTGAGGAATGCTGGCGCAAGGGCTGGATGCCGGATTACTCGAATAGAGCGGGTCAGAACACATACCGTAGCCGTAGACGCTGTTTTGCGAGGTTTTATTCTGCGCATAACGCAGGTTCTGACGCACGGTAAAGGTATCGTTGAATTCGTGGTCGAAGCTGTATCCCACCATCTTCTGGTTACGGGAATAGGTGTTGTTCTTCGCGCCTTCGTTGAAGTTCGTTGGCAGACGATCGCCGTCAGGCAGCGGATCAACCGTCCCCTCTTTTGGCAACCAACCGTAGTAGCCCGTTTCAGGCTCGTTCTGGAAGTAAGAGAGGAATGTGAAGGTGGTCTTCTCATCCGGACGCCAGGAGAACGATGGCGCGATGGCATAACGCTGTTCGCCTTTACCTTCCTGCTGCGAATTGTTCGAACGCGCAACGCCCGTCAGACGGTACGAGTAAACACCGTCATCATCGATCGCATCGCTAAAATCAAAGCCGGTCTGGAACAGGCTGTCCGTACCCACCTTGAACTGGATCTCTTTCAGCGGTTCGGTTGTCGGGCGCTTACTGACCATGTTCAGCAAACCGCCAGGGCTGCTTTTGCCGTACAGAACGGAAACCGGACCGCGCATGATCTCGGCGCGCTCCAGCATGTAAGGGTCAATTACCGCGTCGTTGTAGAAATTCCCCTGCATTTTCATGCCGTCGAGGTAGTTATTCTGCGACTGCCCATCCGCCGCGAAGCCGCGAATGATCAAATAGTCATAGGTATTAGACGCACCGCGCGTGCCTACCGCAACGCCCGGCGTGTAGCTCAGGGCTTCTTTCACCGAGCGCGGCTGGTGCAGCGCCATCTCTTCGGCCGTCACCACAGAAATAGACTGCGGAACCTTCTGGATTGGCGTATCCGTTTTCGTGCCGGTGGCGGATTGCCTTGCAGCGATAGTCGCAGCGGGCCCCCAGGCACTTTCCTGGGCAGCAGGTGCTGCGGTTACCGTAATGGTTTCTTCTTTTTTCTGGGTTTCGGCAGCATGTGCGTAAGTCGACATGCCGGCAACCGCTGTGGCTACGACCGCCGCGACTTTACGCAGCGACGTGGTAATTGGCTGAGCAGTATTGGAAAGCGCCATGTTTATCTCTGATGGAAAAGTGAATGATAACGTAAACGAGAATTATTATTATGACCGCAGAATAATATGCGAAACGCTGGTTGCATAGCAAGCAGTAAGCGGCCCTACAAGATTTAAGGGTTTAAGAATTAACCAGATGAAAACAGGGGGTTAATAAGTGTAGTGAAATGATCGTTTAAGCCCGCCGGAGCGGGCAGGATGGATTATCGGTAAAAGACTTCGAACGTCGCGACAGAGTCGACTTTGCCGGCTTTAATCTCTCCCGTCTTGATGTAGCGGGCCTTGAGCGGGATCTCGACAGGGACTTTGTCCTGCGTACTGGTTATGGCCGTGTAGTTCTGATCAAAGTGCAGCACCGTATTATTCTGGTCAAGGATCTGTATGCCGACGCCATCGGCGGCAGAGTCTCCGGCAGCAATGCCGAGAATATTGCCGTTCGTGACCCCCGTTGAACCCGCGCTGGTAAACTGATAATCAACCTTTGTGCCCGTCGCACAGTCGGTGATTTCAATCCTGAAGCTGCTGTCCGTGAGTATGTCTGAGTACTGGCCGTTAAAGTCCTGGGTGTTGACCGTTTTCAGCGGCACATAAATGTTTCGGTCAACCAGGTTACAGGTGTTGGTTGTAATGCGAACGCTGGCAGGAGAAAAACGCATCTCACCTATCACCGCGTTGCCCAGAATGTCCATTGAGGTTAATCGTGAGGTATCGAGATACCCTTCCTGGATATCGCCCGTGACCACCAGCTGTGCGGCGGCACGAAATACCGATTTGCTTTGCGAGCTTCCATGTGTCGATCCCAGATAGTGCATCGGCCTGAGGATATCTTCCTCGTTGTAGCTGGGGAACTGCTCGTTCGACGATGCCGCACGGATGCCAATACCCGGCACGTTGGTCTGGTAAACCCCGGTCATCACATCCTCCCGCGCGTCGGTATCGGTCAGATACAGATATCCGCGCCGAATTTGCGCTTCACCGCTACAGTCCACCAGCACCTCTTTACTTTCAACGCTGGCATCATAAATCACGGTGCCGACGGGCGTATCGGGCTGGACAATAATCACCGGAGGAAGTTGAAACGTTACGACAGCATCCACGCCAGCGCTGCCGTTAAAGGTACATTCAGCCCGGGCTGAATGGAAAAAAAGGCCCGCCAGCAAAAGCAGCACGGGCGAGAGAAACGTATTGACTGAACGGTGGAGAATCATGAAATACCTCTGTTAATGGCAGTTGACCGTTGCTTTGACGATCCCTGCCGGGCTCTCTGAAGGAATATCCAGCGTCCCCTGACACTGCCGATCGCGCTCTTCCCCCCACTGCACACTAAACATGGTTTTGCCGGACAGCCCCGTCAGGTAAACCTCACCGTCATCACCCACGATGGCAGTGGTGTTATCCAGCGCTACGACGGCACCAAACGGCACGGGTTTGCCCGCATAAAGCAAAGTCACCAGCGCGCGTCGTCCAACGCGGGCATCGAAGGTGGCGTGCAGCGCGGCGCCTTTCGTCGGGACGAGATCCTTCGTCGCCGCGTCGATATCAATATCTTCCCGATCCTGAGTGTTGACCGTAATGACGTTGTGTCGATAGGCGGTCAGGGAGGGAACGATCGCGTTACCAAAACGATCGGTTGAAATGCCGCGTCCGTTTTGCACTTTGACGTTATCGCCATCTTTAATGTGCACAATGGCGAAGGCGTCGCGCACGGGTTGCCCCAGCGTCACGCCATGCTCGTGAGCAACGATTGACCCCTGAGCGCTGTAATTCCACTGTCGATTGTCGCCGCCGTAGCTGTACCCCATCCCCACTTCACCGGAAGCGCCGCGGTAACGCCCGGACAGGCTGCCACCGTAGCCCGTATCCTGGCTGGCGTAGGTCTGCTGGAGGTTATAGCTCAGCTTATTGTCCTCAAGAGCAGTACCGCCGAGCCCGACCTGATGCGAAACAAACCCACCGCTGGCGGTGTTAGCGCTGTAGGTTACCCAGGCATCAGGCAGCCATTTCGATAAGGGAATATTGACCGTCAACGCCATTTGCCGGTCGGTATCGGCATCTGGCGTGCGGGTCAGGTTGTAGCTTATCGACCAGGTGATATTGCGCCAGCTGGAGCTCAGCCCCGCGCTGACGCTACGTTCGTGGCCGTCCATGTCCCAGTAATCCTGCTGATAGCCGTTGAGATAGGCCGAGCCCCAGTCTGAAATACGCTGGGAAAGGTTGAGCTGCATGCGGCTACGGCGGTTGTTGGTTCTGCGGTAGGTATAAATGCCGTCATCGATCTCGCTGTCACGCTGATCGAGAGCTTCCTGAAAGGTATAAAAACCCGAGGTGGAGTAGCGATAGCTGGCAAGCGTCACGGTCGTATCCGTGTCAGGAATATCTTTCGAATACTGAGCCCGCCAGGATAAACCGCTGGCATCGTCACGTCCGTCATCAAACGCGGTACGCGCGGCGGTGAGATCGACAGATGCCGAGCCGAAGTGTCCCAGGTCGGCGCCGAGCCCCAACAGCAAAGCATGATACAGGGACGCCCCCATCGCGCCGGTATACGCCGTAACGCCGTAAGGCAGACCATAGATGGCCGTGCCTTGCGCAAAGATCGGTTCATCTTCACCTTCATTACCGCGATAGCGCCCAGCTGCCAGTGAATACTTAAAACCACCTTCCCGCTGCAACACCGGCACCGAGGCGCTGGCCTGGATGAAGCTATGCTCGCTGCCGTCCGCCTCTTCGACAGTCACTTCCAGATCGGCGCCGGATGTTACCTGGCTTAAATCGCGGATCTCAAACGGCCCCGGCGAGACGTTCGTTTGATAAATGATGTAGCCGTTTTGCTTAATAGTGACTTTCGCATCGCTATTGGCAATACCGCGCACGACAGGCGCAAAGCCCTGCTGGCTGACGGGCAGCATAGAGGAGTCCGTTTCCAGCTTCACGCCGGTCATCTGGACGCTGTCAAAAAGCTCGCCGTTGGTATACGTCTGGCCAATCTCAAGCTGGCTTTTTAGCGTTTTGATGTCGCGTTGTAACGTGCTGGCAATGGCCTCCCAGCCGGAAGCGTCGCTCCAGGTGCTGTTATTACGCAGCCGCCACGCTCCAAGGTTAATCCCCGACTCCAGGCCAAGCCAGGTCGAAGAAGTTTTGCCCGTGCTGTAGTGCTGCTGAGAACCGCTGAGTTGATAGCTTGTCCAGGCGGCAGGTGCGCCGTCATCCCAGAATTTTGGATGTATCGCGCCAGCGGCAGTGTGGTCGCGATACGCCTGCGGGATGATCAGCTTCAGGGTCTGGTCATCCTGATTGTATTCGTAACGCGCATTTTCAATAAAATGGGAGATATCGCGAACGTAAGCGCCGTCATCCAGATCTTTTAAGTCCGGGATCGCGTCGACTTTCACGCCGTAATCACGCAGGTCCGCTTTCGTTAGCTCCGGCAGCAGGCGCTGTTTATCGTCAGAGAGCACGAAGGCGATGGGACGTTTATCCACAACGTCCCGATCCCACATAACTGTCGTGAGGTAGCTTCCGGCTAGTAACCCGTTATCGTTGATGAAGTTTTGTAGCGTAGAGGTATTTTCGAGCGGCGTATCCAGTTCAAGGATCCGCAGGTTAAATTCGTCATCGGCACTTGCAGGCTGGATCGCGGCGAGCAGCGCCAGCGCGATCCCGGATAGTACCTGTTTGTGGAGCAGAGATGACGACATAAAATACCAACATGATTATTTAAAGAGCCTGTTTGCGTTGCGGGGTCTGTCCACCGAAATCGTTGATTGCCGTCCAGGTCACCGCGCCCTTTGCTGAATTCGGTAACGCGAAACGCTGCTCGCTGAACGGTGCCACCATCATGGAAATGGCTCCAGGCGTGGTTTTGGTCTCTTTCACCGGCACGCTTTTCCCGCCAACGGCAAGCTCGCCAAACGAGACGTAAAACGGTGTCGGGTTGTTTGCGATAAGCGTGTCACCCTGGCGATGGAAAGTGATTTTTTCATAGGCACTCAGCGCATCGGTTTCTTTCAACTGAGCGGGGCGCCAGAACAGTTTGAGGCGCGTTTTCATCGCAAACTGCAGCGTATTTTTCTCTTTCAGCTCAGGTGAAAGTGCCGATACCGATTTAACGTTCGCCAGAAACAGTGATTCCCGGTCTGCGGGCAGGCTTTTTTTATCGCCGGTAAAAATAACGTGCAAAAGGGTTTGACGATTTTCCTGCAATTTGTAAACAGGAGGCGTAATAATGAAAGGCGCTTTTGCATCATTGGGATAACTGACCCAGCTTTGCACCAGATAACGCGTATGAGGATCTTTATTTTTAAGTGCTATTTGAACTTCAGATTTATTCGATGGATAAATAATTCGCGTACCGCCGAGAACAACACTTGCCTGTACTGAACAGCAGGAAACAATTAAACAACCACATAACAATTTAAAGAAAGTCTTCATACAATGTTCCAAAAAGGCAGCCGTTCAGGCTGCCAGTCATTGCTTAGCGGTAGACAACCTCGAATGTTGCAGAGGAGGAGTAATGGCCTGCAGTTGGCGCGGTATCCCCCACCTGAATCACTTTCGCGGTGTAGTTAAAGACAGAAGCCGTTGCCCCGGTCGCGTCGTTATTCACATCGGTACCCGCATCCGGTACTGAACCGTCGAAAATAACATCGCCTTTTGAGCCGTTATCATTGCTGACGATAATACCTACGTTGGTCGCATTACCTGCGCCTGTCAGATCGTTCTTCAAACGCTTGTACGCGGCGTCTGTCGTCGTGCCGCTGAACTTGAGGTTCAGTTTAGCGACCAGAGGGTCACATTTTTTCACTTCAATCTTAAAGGCTTTTGAGGTGCCAACCGTACCATCAGCGCCAAAATCCGAAGGATAGGTATCGGCGAAAGTGACGGTGGAAGCGTTAGTTCCGGATCCATCCACGTTAATTTCGCAGGTATCAGCAACAATTTTTCCGGCAAAGTTCACCGTACCGGAATCGTTCGATGCAAATACAGGCAAAGACAGCGCGGCCATTATGCTTCCGGCTAATAACGAAGAAACAACATACTTATTCATAATAATATCCTTATATTTGATGATAGAGGCATCCATTCTCGCTACGAATATTTCGCGTTAGAATGTTCTCCGACAGTTACGCCACTAACTCTTTAGAAATATCCTTAGAGAAAGTGAATTTCTTGAGGAGATTACATCAGATTTTTCTTCATTATGTCCAGAGCGGACAATGAGGCGAGACATACAGTTAGCCACAACCGCATGTTTTAAATGAAAAATACATGAACTTAAAAATACTTAATTTAAGATTTAATTTTTTTAATAATTACAAAGTGTAAATCACAAAAAAAGCCGCTTTAATATAAAGCGGCTTTTTTATTCAGGAAATTAATTAGTTTCCACCAAACATGTCCTTGATCCAGCCGGCCACGCCATCACTGTCTTTCTTCTCGTTCTGCTGCTGAGCCGGTTGTTGCTGCGGCTGCTGCGGCTGAGAAGATTGATCGAACGGGTTGCCCGTTGGCTGTTCAGGCTGGCTCTGCTGGCACAGCGAGTCCGGGTTGGTCGTCCAGACCGGCAGGGTACGCATCCCCCCGCCGCAGACAAAGTTCCCGGAACCATCCACGCCCATATCGACGATATCTTCCGGCGCAACCAGATTTAGCGGCACAGGTGACTGGTTCGCCAGGTAGCGCTGGTAAATCGACATCGCCCCGCTCGCCCCGTACAGTTTGGTCGGCTGGTTGTTGTCACGGCCTACCCAGGTAATCACCACTTCACGGCCATCAATACCGGCAAACCAGGTATCGACGTTGTTGTTGGTGGTCCCGGTTTTACCCGCCAGATGCAGACCAGGATACTTCGCCCCCAGCTGACGACCGGTACCGCGCTGCACAACCTGCTGCATCGTCCACAACGTCATATAGGCCGCCTGCGCGGGAACGGCACGTTCCGCCTGCGGGAAGCTCTGATACAGCACGGAGCCATCTTCGGCAATCACCGAACGCAGGGCAGAGAGCGGTGCGCGGTTCCCCCCGCTGGCAATGGTCTGGAACGCCTGCGCTACTTCGATCGGCGTCAGGTTAAGCGCCCCCAGAATCATCGCCGGAACAGGGTGCAGCTGATCTTTCGGTACGCCCAGCTTCTGCCAGGTATCGACAATGGCCGGCAGACCCAGCGCCATACCGAGGTTAACCGTTGGTACGTTCATGGAGCGGGTTAACGCATCCACCAGCATCACCTGGCCGCTGAACTGTTTATCATCGTTCTGCGGTGACCATACCTGGCCGTTAGGCTGACGCAGGGAGATTGGCGCATCGGCAATCCAGGTGTTCAGGCGATACATATTCGGCTGGCTCAGCGCGGTGAGATAGGTCGCCGGTTTAGCCAGAGAACCAATCGAACGACGCGCCTGCATTGCACGGTTGTAGCCCGCATACTGCGGCTCGGCGCCGCCCACCATCGCACGCACTTCGCCAGTGTTACGGTCAACGACCACCATCGCGGTTTCAAGATCGCTCAGCTTGCGCTGTTTCTTCAGCGCCGGGATCCCTTCAACCGCCGCTTTTTCTGCCGCGTCCTGCGCCACGGAATCAAAGGTCGTGAAGATCTTCACGCCGGAGAGATCTTTGACTTTATCCCCGAGCTTAGACTGCAACTCCTGACGCACCATCTGCATGAAGGCAGGCTGTGGAGAGATCACCCCACCGCGCGGCTGCACGCCCAGCGGACGTGCACTCAGCATGTCGTACAGCTCCTGGTCAATGACCTGCTGCTGTTGCAGCAGGCGCAGCACCAGGTTACGACGCTCCAGCGCCAGTTTAGGGTTGCGCCACGGGTTGTAAATGGACGCCCCTTTCACCATGCCCACCAGTAGCGCCTGCTGGTCCAGGCTGAGCTCTTCCACCGGGCGGCCAAAGTAGTACAGGCTCGCCAGCGGGAAGCCGCGGATCTCGTTATCGCCGCTCTGGCCGAGGTACACCTCGTTCATGTACAGCTCAAGGATACGATCCTTGCTGTAGCGCGCATCCATCAGCACGGCCATGTATGCTTCGTTGGCTTTACGCCAGTAAGAACGCTCGCTGGAGAGGAACAGGTTCTTCACCAGCTGCTGGGTCAGCGTACTCGCTCCCTGCACGGTACGGCCAGCAGTCAGGTTCGCCAGCACCGCACGGCCGATGGAGTAAAGGCTGATACCGTCGTGCTCGTAGAAGTGGCGGTCTTCGGTTGCCAGCAGAGTATCCACCAGCAGGTCCGGGAAGCCGTTACGCGCCACGAACAGACGCTGCTCGCCGTTCGCCGACGAAAGCATGGTGATCAGACGCGGATCGAGACGGAAGAAACCGAACTGGCGGTTGTTGTCCATGTTCTCGATGGTTTCCAGCCGATCGCCGTCAAAGGTCAGACGCGCGCGCACCTGCCCTTCTTTGCTGTCCGGGAAGTCGAACGGACGACGGATCATCTCAATGCTTTTCGCCTGCACCGTAAACTCGCCCGGGCGCGTCATCTTCGTGACCTGACGATACTGTGTGGCCTGCAGCAGTTTCACCATCTCGTTCTTGCTGATGGACATATCCGGCTCAAGGTTCACCATGCGACCATACACTGCCGCAGGCAGCTGCCAGACTTTCCCGTCAATGCGGCTGCGGATCTTCTGATCCAGATAGACGCCGTAAATTGCGATCAGCACCACAAAAACAATAAACAGCTTCAGCAGCAGCCAGAACCAGCCACGCTTGCCCCGAGGCTTACGCCCTTTGCCTTTCCCTTTACGCGGCATAGGTTCTTCATCCTCATAATCGTCTTCATAGTCATCGTCATAGTCCTCATCTCTGAGGCGACGACGGCTTATCTTTTCTTTCGCCGGACGCGCGGGTTTTCCCTTACGTCCAATTGGCTCGCGGTCATTCCCCGCCATGCTTTTTCTCCGCAACTTTCAGGCGCAAAGGCCAGATTTTCTTTTCTTCCACAGGCCTGTGAAAGAAGAAATCTCTCAAAATAAACAGCAAGACTTTCCTGTCAGGAAAGTCTTTAGTGTTTTCTCCCTCTCCCTGTGGGAGAGGGCCGGGGTGAGGGCATCAGGCCGCACTCATCAGTGCAGCACTCATCAGGCCGCACTCCCCTCTTTCACCTAACTCATGAATACTTCTTCGTGCGCCGCGTCGGCGCCGTATTCGCCGGATCGTCCGGCCAGACGTGTTTGGGATAGCGCCCTTTCATCTCTTTCTGCACTTCACGGTAGCTTCCCGCCCAGAACGCCCCCAAATCGCGGGTGATCTGCAACGGACGATGCGCAGGCGAGAGCAGCTCAAGTACCAACAGCACACGCCCTTCAGCAATAGACGGCGTGGTGGCTTCACCAAACATCTCCTGCATCCGAACCGCCAGCGCCGGAGGATTATCCTCATGATAACGAATGGCAATCCGGCTCCCGGTGGGCACAGTGTAATGCCCTGGAAGCTCACTATCCAGACGTTGACGTAATGACCAGTCCAGTAAATTCTGTAACGCGGTCTTAACATCAAGCGCCTTAAGGGCGCGCAGAGAGTGCACGCCGCTCATTTGTGGCAATAACCAGTGCTCAAGCGTGGCCAGCAGCGTCTCATCATCCACCGCTGGCCAGCCGTATTCCGGTAGCCACTTCGCGGCGCAGTGCAGACGAATACGGTACTGTTCGACCTCCGGCGTCCAGTTCAGCACGCCCAGCCCTTTTTCCCGGATGCCGTTCAGCATTGCCTGGTGTAACTCTTCTTCCGACGGCTTCGCCAGCGGTTTCGTCCCGAGGATCAGTTTGCCAATCTGGCTACGCCGAAACGCCTTCAGCGTCCCCTGGGCGTCATCCCATTCCACGATGTCCGATTGCTGGAGCAGCTGCGGGCAGGTGCGCGTCAGGGCGTCTACGTCCACGGCAATCGCCTGCAGGATACGCGCATCCGGAGACTGGCTGCCCTGAAGCAACAGCGGGGCGATCAGCCACTCGTGACGCGTCAGGGCATCATCGCTGTCCAGCATCGCCCCCATACCGTTTGCCAGCTGATAGCGACCGTCAAGCCCGCGGCGGCGCGCAATCCTGTCCGGGAAGGCCAGCGCCAGCAGGGAGGCAATCTTATCGCCGTCAGGTGAACCGCCCCGGCAGTTCAAGCGTTTGCACAGCTGCTGCGCCCGCTGCTGCCAGTTTCCCTGATTGCGCGAAAACGCCTGCCCCAGATCGCTGCTGCCTCCGCGCGGCGGTTCCTCGAGAATAGCCGCCAGTTTCGCCGCCGTGGCAATTTCATCTTCTCCCTGCGCGGCCACCAGCATCGCCGCCAGACGCGGATCGTTGCCCAGCGCCGCCATTTTCTGACCGCGCGCCGTCAGACGTTCACCTTCCAGCGCGCCAAGCTGAGTCAGCAGGCTGCGCGCGGCGGCGAGGTTCACGACGGGCGGCGGATTGAGCCAGGTGAGCTGTTCAGGGTCCGGGCAGCCCCACTGCAGAAGATCCATCACCAGCCCTGAGAGATCGCTTTGTAAAATCTCCGGCGTGCTTTGCTGTGCCGCGCGTTCAGCGTGCTCCGCGCTGGTCAAGTGCAGGCAAATCCCCGGCTCAAGACGCCCCGCACGGCCCGCGCGCTGCACCATTGACGCCTGGCTGATGCGCTGCGTCAGCAATTTCGTCAGCCCGGTGCGCGGATCAAAGCTCGCCACCCTCTCCTGCGCGCTATCCACCACCAGGCGAATGCCTTCGATGGTCAAACTGGTTTCGGCAATGTTGGTTGCCAGCACCACTTTACGCTGCCCCGCCGGGGCGGGAAGGATGGCTTTACGCTGCTCGGTCAACGACAAGGCACCATAGAGCGGGCAAAGCATAACGTCAGTGCCCACCCTGGAGGCCAGCCGCTCCTGCACGCGCTGAATCTCCCCCACGCCGGGCAAAAACAGCAGCAGCGAACCGGGCTCCTGGCGAAGCAGGTCAGCAGTGGCAACAGCCACCGCTTCGTCAAAGCGCTGATGGGCAGGAAGCGGCAGATAGCGGCGCTCAACAGGGAACGCTCGACCTTCGGAGGCGACAACCGGCGCATCGGGCAGCGTCTGCTGCAGCCGCTCGTTGTCCAGCGTCGCCGACATAATCAGCAGCCGGAGATCGTCGCGCAGTCCCTGTTGTACATCCAGCAACAGCGCCAGGGCCAGATCCGCCTGCAGGCTGCGCTCGTGAAACTCATCCAGAATCACCAGCCCGACGCCGGTCAGCTCCGGATCGTTTTGCAGCATGCGGGTGAGAATGCCCTCGGTGACCACCTCAAGACGCGTGGACGGGCCGACGCAGGTTTCGGCACGCATCCGGTAGCCCACCGTTTCACCCGGTTTTTCATTCAGCAGTTCCGCCAGCCGCTGCGCCACGTTGCGCGCGGCCAGCCTGCGCGGCTCGAGCAGGATGATTTTTCCGGCAATCTTCCCCTCTTTGAGGATCTGCAACGGCAGCCAGGTAGATTTACCCGCCCCCGTAGGCGCGTTAAGCAAAACCTGCGGGGCATGTTGTAAGGCAGCGAGAAGCTCAGGAAGGACGACGGCGACCGGCAATGAGGACACTAACAGCTCCAGAGGGTTAACATTAGTCGGCGTACATTGTAGCATCGGCGCATATCATTACCGAGTCCCCCCGAATGTCTGAGTCGAAACGGCTGTTTTTTGCCATTGAATTGCCCACCACCGTACAGCGGCACATCGTTCGCTGGCGCGCGGAACATTTTCCGCCGGAAGCGGGCCGACCCGTTGCGGCAGCCAACCTGCACCTTACGCTGGCGTTTCTGGGTGACGTGAGCGCCGAAAAACAGCGGGCGTTGGCCGCCATGGCCGGGCGAATTTCTCAGCCACCGTTTACGCTGCACCTTGACGACGCGGGCCAGTGGCTGCGTTCGCGCGTGGTCTGGCTGGGGACGCGCCAGCCGCCGCGCGGGTTGTTACAGCTTGCCAATATGCTGCGCTCGCAGGCGGCGCGAAGTGGCTGTTATCAAAGCCCGCAGCCGTTTCACCCGCACATCACGTTATTGCGCGATGCCGGTCAGGCCGTTGCCATCCCGCCCCCGGGCTTTCATTGGACTTTTCCGGTCAATGAATTCGCGCTTTATGAATCCGTCTTTGCACAGGGACGCACCCGCTATACGCCGCTACAGCGCTGGACGCTGGGCGACACCACAAGGAATTCTGATGAAGTTTAGTCCTGCACTCCAGTCCGCCACGCTGATCCAACGCTACAAACGCTTCCTCGCGGACGTGGTGACGCCGGAAGGCGAAGCACTCACCCTGCACTGCCCCAATACCGGCGCCATGACCGGTTGTGCCGCGCCGGGTGACACGGTCTGGTATTCCACGTCAGAGAATACTAAACGCAAATATGCCCATACCTGGGAAATAACCGAGACGCAAAACGGGGCATTTATTTGCGTTAACACCCTGCGCGCAAATCAGCTCGTTAAGGAAGCGCTGACTAATGGCGCCATTCCCGAACTGGTGGGTTACGGTACGCATAAAAGTGAAGTGAAATATGGCGATGAAGGCAGCAGAATTGACTTCATGTTACAGGCGGAAGACCGGCCTGAGTGCTATATTGAAGTAAAATCAGTGACGTTAGCGGAACAGGAAAATGGCTTCTTTCCGGATGCGGTAACGCTACGCGGGCAGAAGCATCTGCGAGAGCTAATGAGTGTTGCGGCGGCGGGCAAACGCGCCGTATTGCTGTTTGCGGTTTTGCATTCAGCCATTGAACGGTTTTCCCCTGCCCGCCATATCGATCCTAAATACGCACAACTGTTGAATGAGGCACAAAAGCAGGGGGTAGAGGTTTTAGCTTATAAAGCGGAACTTTCTGCCGATAATATGACTCTGAGATCGTCTCTTCCCATTGTCTTATAAGGGATTAGACGATTGATGAATAAGTGTTCTGGCCGCGTGCGCAAATACGCTTTTCCTCACAGGCTTGTCAAGTGTTACGTTTAGATAATTGCCATACGGAAAAGCATCTGCTATTTATAGCGACCTGATTTTTCCCCCAACACGGGGATCGATAGTGCGTGTTAAGGAGAAGCAACATGCAAGAAGGGCAAAACCGTAAAACATCGTCCCTGAGTATTCTCGCCATCGCTGGGGTGGAGCCGTATCAAGAGAAGCCGGGCGAAGAGTATATGAACGAAGCCCAGCTGTCGCACTTCAAGCGTATTCTTGAAGCATGGCGTAATCAACTCAGGGATGAAGTGGATCGCACCGTTTCGCATATGCAGGATGAAGCGGCTAACTTCCCTGATCCGGTAGACCGTGCCGCTCAGGAAGAAGAGTTCAGCCTCGAACTGCGTAACCGTGACCGCGAACGCAAGCTGATCAAAAAGATCGAGAAAACGCTGAAAAAAGTCGAAGACGAAGATTTTGGCTACTGCGAATCCTGCGGTGTTGAAATCGGTATTCGTCGCCTGGAAGCGCGTCCAACCGCCGATCTGTGCATCGACTGTAAAACGCTGGCCGAAATCCGCGAAAAACAGATGGCCGGCTAACGCCAGCGCTGTTTACACACTCCAAAGGCGGGAGTCTCTCCCGCCTTGTTACTGTTGATATGTCTGAATCACACTATATTGGGCGCTTCGCGCCATCTCCTTCCGGTGAATTACACTTCGGCTCATTAATTGCCGCGCTCGGCAGCTACCTGCAGGCTCGCGCCCGCCAGGGCAAATGGCTCGTACGCATTGAAGATATTGACCCTCCGCGTGAAGTTCCCGGTGCTGCAGACACCATTCTGCGTCAGCTGGAACATTACGGTCTTCACTGGGACGGCGACGTCCTCTGGCAGTCAAACCGTCATGAAGCCTACCGGGAACGTCTGGCCTGGCTTAGCGCTCAGGGGCTTTCCTATAACTGCACCTGCACCCGCGCGCGTATCCAGAGCGTGGGAGGGGTTTATGACGGCCACTGCCGCACGCTGAATCTTCCCCCGGAAAATGCCGCCGTACGGATAAAGCAGCGCTTCCCGGTGACGTGCTTTAACGATTTACTCTCCGGCGAAATCCATGCTGATGAGCGCCTCGCGCGCGAGGATTTTATTATTCACCGCCGCGACGGCCTTTTCGCCTATAACCTGGCCGTGGTCGTCGACGATCGTTTCCAGGGCGTCACGGAAATTGTGCGCGGGGCAGATCTGGTCGAACCGACGGTGCGACAAATATCGTTGTATCATCAGTTTGGCTGGACAGCGCCGGATTACATTCATCTGCCGCTGGCGGTCAATGCGCAGGGCGTTAAGCTGTCCAAGCAAAACCACGCCCCGGCCCTGCCAGACGGCGATCCGCGTCCTGTTTTGATCGACGCGCTGCGATTTCTCAACCAGAATGTAACCAACGAATGGCAGGATCTGTGCATTGACGAACTGCTGAAAATAGCCATTGCCAACTGGACGCTCACGGCGGTGCCAAAAATCCAGCATTCTCAAATGCGTTGCGCTGAGCTATGATTAGCCGCTTTTTTCATAACAAAACACACTACGAGGTGTACCATTTTTACCCGAGTCGCTAATTTTTGCCGTAAAGTGCTAAGCCGCGAAGAGAGCATGGCGAACGACGCTATTGCACAGCCACACATGTCGGTTATTCCGCGTGAGCAGCACAATATTTCCCGCAAAGATATCAGTGAAAATGCCCTCAAGGTACTCTATCGTCTGAATAAAGCGGGCTACGAGGCCTATCTCGTTGGCGGTGGGGTGCGTGATTTACTGCTGGGCAAAAAACCGAAAGATTTCGACGTGACGACCAGCGCCACGCCTGAGCAGGTGCGCAAATTATTCCGTAACTGTCGTCTCGTTGGCCGCCGTTTCCGTCTCGCTCACGTGATGTTTGGGCCAGAAATTATCGAAGTGGCGACCTTCCGCGGCCACCACGAAGCAGGCGCATCCGATCGCACCACGTCACAGCGCGGCCAGAACGGCATGCTGCTGCGCGACAATATCTTCGGTTCTATCGAAGAAGATGCCCAGCGCCGCGACTTCACTATCAACAGCCTTTATTACAGCGTGGCGGATTTCACAGTGCGCGATTACGTCGGCGGCATGCAGGACCTGAAAGAGGGTCTGATCCGTCTGATCGGCACGCCGGAAACGCGCTATCGCGAAGATCCGGTGCGCATGCTGCGCGCCGTGCGTTTTGCCGCCAAGCTGAACATGCGCATCAGCCCGGAAACCGCAGAGCCTATCCCGCGTCTGGCAACGCTGATTAACGACGTACCACCTGCCCGCCTGTTTGAAGAGGCGCTGAAGCTGCTGCAGGCTGGCTACGGGTTTGAAACCTACAATCTGCTGCGCGAATACAACCTGTTCCAGCCGCTGTTCCCGACCATTACCCGCTACTTCACCGAAAACGGTGACAGTCCAATGGAGCGCATGATTGCGCAGGTGCTGAAAAATACCGACACCCGCATCCATAATGATATGCGCGTGAACCCGGCGTTCCTGTTTGCGGCGATGTTCTGGTATCCCCTGCTGGAAACGGCTCAAAGAATCACCCAGGAGAGCGGCCTCGCCTATTACGATGCCTTCGCGCTCGCCGCGAACGACGTGCTGGACGAAGGGTGCCGCACGCTGGCAATCCCGAAACGTATTACCACGCTGGTGCGCGATATCTGGCAGCTACAGCTGCGCATGTCCCGCCGTCAGGGCAAGCGCGCCTGGAAGCTGATGGAGCATCCAAAATTCCGCGCGGCCTTCGATCTGCTGTCGCTGCGTGCGGAAACTGAACGTAATCAGGAGCTGCAGCGTCTGGCGCAGTGGTGGGCTGAGTTCCAGGTTTCCGCCCCGCCGGAGCAGAAAGATATGCTGACCGGGCTGGATGAAGAGCCTGCGCCGCGTCGCCGTCATCGTCGGCCGCGCAAACGCGCGCCGCGTCGTGAAGGGACAGCATGACCCTCGCGTATATCGCCATCGGCAGTAATTTAGCCTCTCCGCTGGAGCAGGTTAACGCTGCCGTACAGGCCCTGGGTGAGATCCCGCAAAGCCGTATCGTGGCGGTCTCCTCGTTTTACCGCACCCCGCCGCTCGGCCCGCAGGATCAGCCTGATTATCTGAACGCCGCCGTGGTGCTGGAAACGGCCCTCGATGCCGAAACGCTGCTGGACAATACCCAGCGCATCGAGCTACAGCAGGGGCGCGTGCGTAAAGCCGAACGCTGGGGGCCGCGCACGCTCGACCTCGATATTATGCTGTACGGCCATGAAGTAATTAATACCGAGCGCCTCACCGTACCGCATTACGACATGAAAAACCGTGGCTTTATGCTCTGGCCGCTCTTCGAAGTGGCACCCGATCTCACCTTCCCGGACGGTACCGCATTAAAGACCGTTCTGAGCAACCTCAACGCGGAAAGACCCGCTCGCTGGTGATCCTCTCCCCCACCGATTGACCGCAAAATAATTGTGGTTAATCGGTTACCTAAAATCATTGTTCCCTCGAATGTTACTGTTAGAATGCGCAAAGATTCGCTTTGGGCTATCAGGAAACAGTATGAAACCAACCACCATCTCCTTACTGCAGAAATGCAAACAGGAAAAAAAACGCTTCGCCACCATCACCGCGTATGACTACAGCTTCGCCAAACTGTTTGCCGAAGAGGGTATCAACGTTATGCTGGTCGGAGATTCGTTAGGGATGACGGTACAAGGACATGATTCCACCCTGCCGGTCACGGTTGAGGATATCGCTTACCATACCCGCGCCGTGCGCCGTGGAGCCCCTGCCTGCCTGCTGCTTTCCGACCTGCCGTTTATGGCCTACGCCACGCCAGAGCAGGCATTTGAAAACGCGGCGGCGGTAATGCGCGCGGGCGCTAACATGGTCAAAATTGAAGGCGGCGCCTGGCTGGTCGATACGGTGAAAATGCTCACCGAACGCGCGGTACCGGTGTGCGGTCATTTGGGCCTGACGCCGCAGTCCGTCAACATCTTTGGCGGGTATAAAGTGCAGGGCCGCGGCGACGCAGCCCAGACGCTGTTTGATGATGCCCAGGCGCTGGAAGCCGCTGGCGCGCAGCTGCTGGTGCTGGAGTGCGTGCCGGTTGAGCTGGCGAAACGCATCACCGACGCGCTAACCATTCCGGTGATTGGTATTGGCGCAGGCAACGTGACCGATGGTCAGATTCTGGTAATGCACGACGCCTTTGGCATTACCGGCGGGCATATTCCGAAGTTTGCCAAAAATTTCCTTACCGAAGCGGGCGACATGCGCGCTGCGGTCAGGCAGTATATTGCCGACGTTGAATCCGGTGTTTACCCGGGTGAAGAACACAGTTTCCATTAAGGAGTCTCGTTGTGCTAATCATTGAAACCCTGCCGCTGCTTCGCCAGCATATTCGTCGCGCGCGTCAGGAAGGTAAACGTATCGCACTGGTCCCAACGATGGGCAACCTGCATGACGGCCACATGAAGCTGGTGGACGAAGCAAAAGCCCGCGCAGATATCGTGGTGGTCAGTATCTTCGTTAACCCAATGCAGTTTGACCGCGCCGATGACCTGGCACGCTATCCGCGCACCCTGCAGGAAGATTGCGAGAAGCTTAAAAAGCGCCACGCAGACATCGTCTTCTCACCGGCCCCGGCAGATATCTACCCGCAGGGTACCGACGAGGCGACGTACGTTGATGTCCCCGGCATTTCCACCATGCTGGAAGGCGCCAGCCGCCCTGGACACTTCCGCGGCGTCTCCACCATCGTCAGTAAGCTGTTCAACCTGGTGCAGCCGGACGTTGCCTGCTTCGGTGAGAAAGATTTCCAGCAGTTGGCGCTGATCCGCAAGATGGTTGCCGATATGGGATACGATATTGAGATTGTCGGGGTGCCGATTGTGCGTGCGAAAGACGGTCTGGCGCTCAGCTCGCGCAACGGCTACCTGACCGCTGACCAGCGTAAGCTCGCACCGGGCTTGAGCAAGATCATGAACACCATGGCGGAACAGCTGCTGGCGAAAGAGCTGGCCGCAGAAGAGATCGTCGCCCTTGCAGAGCAGGCGCTGAACGACAAAGGCTTCCGCGCTGATGATATTCAAATCCGCGATGCTGATACCCTGCTTGAACTGACGCAGACCAGCAAACGCGCGGTAATTCTGGTGGCGGCATGGCTCGGCCAGGCACGCCTTATCGACAATAAAGTGGTTGAGCTGGCGTAGTTCTTCACCCTGGATAATTAAAGGTAAACGTAATGATTCGCAAAATGCTGCAAGGTAAGCTTCACCGTGTGAAAGTCACCCAGGCCGACCTGCACTATGAAGGCTCCTGCGCCATTGACCAGGATTTCCTCGACGCGGCGGGTATTCTTGAAAACGAAGCGATTGATATCTGGAACGTGAACAACGGCAAACGCTTCTCCACCTACGCCATTGCCGCCGAGCGCGGCTCCAAAATCATCTCCGTTAACGGCGCAGCAGCGCACTGCGCGGACGTGGGCGATATCGTGATCATCGCCAGCTTCGTGATGATGTCTGACGAAGAAGCGCGCCGCTGGCAGCCAAAAGTGGCCTATTTTGAAGGCGACAACGACATGAAGCGTACCGCGAAGGCGATTCCTGTTCAGGTTGCCTGATCGTTACCCCTGCGGCTGATTGCTGATCAGCCGCGACATGGTCTCCAGAGAATCCGTTCTTAATATATACAAACGCTTCAGTAAGAACGGATTATCCCCCGGCTTCACCTTCCCTTTCACTGTGGTCACCGCAAGATGAAAACCGGCGTCGTTCGCCGCCTTGATCGCTTTATTGTCGTAGCCACCAAACGGATAGGAAAGGTACAGCACGCGCGGATTAAACTGCGACAACGCGCGACGAGAACGTTCAAAATCAAACAGGATCACGTGATAGCTGCGGCTCAGCAAGATCGGGTGTTTATACCCGTCGACGCGGTGCAGGAAGTGAGTATGAGACTGAATGTCGAACACGTCCTGAATGCCCTTAATTTCCTGAACGCTCATAAACTGCAGCGATTTCGGGTCCCACTTCTGCGGATGGCCTTTAATTCGTGAGGAAATGATAAACGCCGTCGCGTTGAAGCCATATTGTTTCAGAACCGGATACGCGTAGCGGCTCACCGACTTCAGACCGTCGTCAAAGGTAATCACCACCGCCTTTGCTGGCAGGTTCATCCTGTTACGCACGTAGCCTTCCAGCTGGTACATCGTCAGCGTGGTGTACCCCTGGTCGCGAAGCCAGGTCATCTGGTTGCTGAACGCGCGTACGCTGGTGGTCGTGGAAGTATGACGAAAACGGGTGTTCTCCTCATCGCGCAGAATATGGTGGTAGGTCAGAACCGGAATGCCGTTATCTTCCTGCGCATCCAGGCTGCTGATCCACGCCAGACGATTGCCAATGCGGATCTGAAACCAGGTCTGATTCAGACGGTCTTTAAGTTTGTTCAGAATGGGATAACGCAGGTTGGCGCTAAGGGTGCCAAAAGGCGCACTTCCGCTGCTGGGCGCGTTATAGACGGGCGTATCTTTCCAGGTGATGAGGTTCTGGTTACTGAGCGGCTTGTTCAGATCGCCCAGGCTGTCCTCAACGCGCTGTTTGCCCTGCACTTTCTCAAGGTGATCTTTATCGATAAACCCCGTGCCGAATCCGAAGCGAAATTCATAATAATCCGCCGCAGCGGGAAAGACCGCGAGGATCTGCCCGGCGCGAATATTGCCTACGTTAACCACCTCATTCCCCACCTGGGACCAGATGGCCGCATCCTCAGTGGTTTGCATATATTGAGCAGGAAGCCCTTGCTGACTTATCAGGCTGGCAGACGCTCCGCCGGAAACCAGCAGCAAAAGGAGAAAGATAACGCGCATGAACATAGGATATTAATCGACACAGGAAATCAGTCGCCATTGTAGCAAAAGCGACATCAATACCAATGTTTAATGCTTATACAGATCGTGAAGCAGAACGAAAGGCGGGTTCTTCTGCTGCTGGTGCCACAGGCTGCTCACTTCCGGCAGCCCCTCTGCCACGATGGCGTGACGAAACGCGGCGCTGCTTAACGAGGCACGAAGCGGATACACGGTTTCGAGTAAAGGCAGGCTGATACCGGAGATCACTTCACAGTTATCATGCTTGTGGCTCAGTAACGCCGCGGCCCGGTAAGGCGCGGCCCCGGATTTATCGGTAAGAAAAATGACCCCATCACCGGTGTCCGTTTCATGCAGGGCATCGCACATCATCCGGCTGAGCATGTTGGTGCTCAACCCGCGCCAGTAATTTACCGCCCGGCATTGCGCCAGCGGGCCAAATCTGGCCTCAAGCTTGTCCAGCATTTCCTGCGCCTGTTCATCGTGGCAGGTAATAACCCATCCCAGCATAACTCTCTCCTTAGCAGGCAAGTAGTTTAGCGAAGTGAAGGTTTGCTTACGGTGATAACTGTCAAAGAAAGTGCCCGGCAACCAGAACGTCGCCGGGCAGGAGGCTAACTGCGCAGACCGCGCCCGCGCTGGATCAGATACCAGCACAGCAGGTAGAAGGCGATGATGAACACCACCAGCACCGCCACCGTGGTAAACAGCGGCACATCGGTAATGCCGAGGAAGCCAAAGCGGAAACCGCTGATCATGTAGACAATCGGGTTCAGGTGCGACAGCGCCTGCCAGAACGGTGGCAGCAGCGTCAGGGAGTAGAACACCCCGCCGAGATAGGTCAGCGGCGTCAGCACGAAGGTCGGGATCAGGCTGATGTCGTCAAACGTTTTGGCGAATACTGCGTTCAGCAGACCGGCCAGCGAAAACAGGATCGCCGTCAGGAGCAGCGTGAGCGCCACGAACAGCCACGAGTGCACCTGGAACGGGACGAAGAACAGCGAAATCGCCGTGACCAGGATCCCTACGCACAGCCCGCGCGCCACGCCGCCCCCCACGTAACCGGCGATGATGACGTGCGTCGGCACCGGTGCCACCAGCAGTTCTTCAATGTTGCGCTGGAATTTGGCGCTAAAGAACGACGACGCCACGTTGGCGTAGGCGTTGGTGATCACCGCCATCATGATCAGACCCGGCACGATAAACTGCATGTAGGTAAAGCCGTGCATTTCACCAATGCGGGAGCCAATCAGGTTACCAAAGATAATGAAATAGAGCGTCATAGTAATGACCGGCGGCACCAGGGTTTGCACCCAGATACGCATAAAGCGGTTAATCTCTTTCGCCCAGATGCTCTTCAGCGCGACCCAGTAAAGATGCGTCATGGCTTGTCTCCTTGTTTATCCTGCACCAGAGAGACAAACAGCTCTTCCAGTCGGTTCGCTTTATTACGCATACTTAATACCTGAATCCCCTGCGCGCTCAGCTGCGAGAACACGCTGTTGATCCCCTGCTCACGCAGCACTTCCACTTCCAGCGTCGAGGTATCTACCAGGCGATACTGGTACCCTTCAAGCTTCGGTAGCGGGCTTTTTGCCGCCAGATCGAGAATAAAGGTTTCTGATTTCAGCTTGGAGAGCAGATCCTTCATCGAGGTGTTTTCCACCAGCTCGCCGTGCTGAATGATGCCGATGTTGCGGCACAGCATTTCAGCCTCTTCCAGATAGTGGGTGGTCAGAATGATGGTAGTGCCCTTGTCGTTGAGATCTTTCAGGAAGCCCCACATGGAACGACGAAGTTCGATATCGACACCCGCAGTCGGTTCATCGAGGATCAGCAGCTTTGGCTCGTGCATCAGCGCACGGGCAATCATCAGGCGGCGCTTCATCCCGCCGGACAACATCCGCGCACGCTCGTTACGTTTTTCCCAGAGATCGAGCTGCCTGAGGTATTTTTCGCTGCGCTCCAGCGCTTCTTTACGCTCAACGCCGTAATAACCCGCCTGGTTAACGACAATCTGCTGCACCGTCTCAAACGGGTTGAAGTTAAACTCCTGCGGTACCAGCCCCAGCTGACGCTTGGCGTTGACCACATCTTTTTGCAGATCGTATCCGAACACGCTGACGCGGCCGGAGGTTTTGTTCACCAGCGAGCTGATGATCCCGATGGTGGTGGATTTCCCCGCCCCGTTCGGCCCCAGAAGCGCGTAAAAATCACCGGCCTCTACTTTTAGATCTATCCCGCGTAGCGCCTGAACGCCACCCGGATAGGTTTTTTTAAGCTGCTCAAGCTCCAGTGCAATTGCCATGAATTTAACTTACCTTCAGTTCTTACACACGTTGTGTGGTTTCATTAAAAGTCGGGTTACCCTATAGTAGCGCAACGCAATTACTTGGTTACAGGTCGCTAACCTCCATGAACGACATAGATACACTCATTAGCAACAATGCACTATGGTCAAAAATGCTGGTGGAGGAAGACCCCGGATTTTTTGGAAAACTGGCGCAAGCCCAAAACCCGCGCTTTCTCTGGATTGGCTGTTCCGACAGCCGCGTACCTGCGGAACGCCTGACCGGCCTTGAGCCCGGCGAACTGTTTGTTCACCGCAACGTCGCCAACCTGGTGATTCATACCGATCTCAACTGTCTTTCCGTGGTTCAGTATGCCGTTGACGTTCTGGAAGTCGAGCACATCATTATTTGCGGCCACTACGGCTGCGGCGGCGTGCAGGCGGCGGTTGAAAATCCGGAACTGGGGTTGATTGATAACTGGCTGCTGCACATCCGCGATATCTGGTTCAAACATAGTTCACTGCTCGGCGAAATGCCGCAGGAGCGACGCATGGACACCCTGTGCGAGCTCAACGTGATGGAGCAGGTATATAACCTTGGGCATTCGACCATCATGCAGTCGGCGTGGAAACGCGGGCAGAAGGTTTCAATCCACGGCTGGGCGTACGGTATTCACGATGGCCTGCTGCGCAATCTGGAAGTCACCGCCACCAACCGCGAAACGCTGGAGCAGCGTTACCGTTCTGGGATTGCCAACCTCAAGCTTAAGCATGTGAACCATAAATAAACAAAGCCGGGGGTTTTCACCCTCTCCCCGTGGGAGAGGGCAGGGATGAGGGCATCAGCCCGCTATTACTCGTCCAGCAATACCACTTTCCCGACATACGGCAGATGACGATAACGCTGCGCGTAGTCAATGCCGTAACCGACGACGAATTCGTCCGGAATCGAGAAACCGACAAACTCCACCGGCACCTGCACTTCACGGCGGTCAGGTTTATCCAGCAGAGTACAAATCGCCAGAGATTTTGGCTCACGCAGGCTCAGGATCTCGCGCACTTTTGACAGCGTGTTGCCGGAGTCAATAATGTCTTCAACGATCAACACATCTTTGCCACGAATATCTTCATCCAGATCTTTCAGGATTTTCACATCACGGGTTGTGGACATGCCGCTGCCGTAGCTGGAGGCGGTCATAAAATCGACCTCGTGCGGCACCTGCACTTCACGGCACAGGTCTGCCATGAACATGAAAGAGCCACGCAACAGGCCCACCAGCACCATTTCGCTGCCGCTGTCCTTGTAATGTTCGGTGATTTGACGACCCAGTTCGGCGATACGCGCTTTGATCTCGGCTTCCGGGATCATCACTTCAACAGTATGTTTCATATTACTAACCATATGATTTTAATGAAAATCTCTCAATGCAGGTGAATGTATTTCCGGCATCGATACGCAAGCCAGCCATTATACCAGCAAATGGATAACCCTGGCGCATGAGTTATAAAAAGCAAATATTGTGATTCCGATCACACTTGTTAATACCTATAATTAGTTGCTAGCAAATTATTAACAAAAACTGACGAGTACACTTTCTATGGCTGAAACAAACTCTAAACAGCCGCGTCTACTGGTGACACTAACAGCGCTATTCGCCGCCTTCTGCGGCCTGTACCTGTTAATCGGTGGCGTCTGGCTGGTCGCGATCGGCGGCTCCTGGTACTACCCGATTGCGGGCCTGGTTATGCTTGGCGTAACCGTCCTGCTCTGGCGTAGAAAACAATCCGCACTGTGGCTCTATGCCGCACTGCTCCTCGCCACGATGATCTGGGGCGTCTGGGAAGTCGGCTTCGACTTCTGGGCACTGACCCCGCGCAGCGACATCCTGGTCTTCTTCGGTATCTGGCTGATCCTGCCGTTTGTCTGGCGTCGTCTGATTGTCCCTTCCAGCGGTGCCGTTGCGGCGCTGGTGGTAGCGCTGTTAATCAGCGGCGGCATCCTGACATGGGCAGGTTTTAACGACCCACAGGAGATCAACGGCACGCTGAACGCGGAATCCACGCCTGCGGCAGCTATCTCTCAGGTGGCGGACGGCGACTGGCCGGCCTATGGTCGTAACCAGGAAGGTCAACGCTACTCCCCGCTGAAGCAGATCAACGCGGACAACGTTAAAAACCTGAAGGAAGCCTGGGTATTCCGTACCGGCGACCTGAAGATGCCAAACGATCCGGGCGAGCTGACCAATGAAGTGACCCCGATTAAAGTGGGCAATATGCTCTACCTGTGTACGGCGCACCAGCGTCTGTTCGCGCTCGACGCGGCCACCGGTAAAGAGAAATGGCACTTCGATCCGCAGCTAAACTCCAACCCGTCCTTCCAGCATGTCACCTGCCGTGGCGTTTCTTACCACGAAGCGCGTGCCGATAATGCCAGCCCGGAAGTGATTGCCGACTGCCCGCGCCGCATTATGCTGCCGGTGAACGATGGCCGTCTGTTCGCCATCAACGCAGAAACGGGCAAGCTGTGTGAAACCTTTGCCAACAAAGGCATCCTGAATCTGCAGACCAACATGCCGGACACCACGCCGGGTCTGTATGAGCCAACCTCGCCGCCAATCATCACCGATAAAACCATCGTGATTGCCGGTTCGGTAACGGATAACTTCTCCACGCGTGAAACCTCCGGCGTTATCCGCGGTTTCGACGTGAACACCGGTAAACTGCTGTGGGCCTTCGACCCGGGCGCGAAAGATCCAAACGCGATCCCGTCGGACGAGCACACCTTTACCTTCAACTCGCCAAACTCCTGGGCGCCAGCCGCGTATGACGCGAAGCTGGACCTGGTCTATCTGCCAATGGGCGTGACCACGCCGGATATCTGGGGCGGTAACCGTACGCCGGAGCAGGAACGTTATGCGAGCGCTATCGTGGCGCTGAACGCGACCACCGGTAAGCTGGCGTGGAGCTACCAGACCGTTCACCACGATCTGTGGGATATGGATATGCCGTCCCAGCCGACGCTGGCCGACATTACCGTAAACGGCAAAACCGTGCCGGTCATTTACGCTCCGGCCAAGACGGGCAACATCTTCGTCCTGGATCGCAGCAACGGTAAGCTGGTTGTGCCGGCACCGGAAAAACCGGTTCCACAGGGTGCCGCAAAAGGCGACTACGTCAGCAAAACCCAGCCGTTCTCTGACCTGAGCTTCCGTCCGAAGAAAGACCTCAGCGGTGCAGACATGTGGGGTGCCACCATGTTTGACCAGCTGGTGTGCCGCGTGATGTTCCATCAGCTGCGCTATGAAGGCATCTTCACGCCGCCGTCTGAGCAGGGCACGCTGGTCTTCCCGGGTAACCTGGGGATGTTCGAGTGGGGCGGTATCTCCGTTGACCCGAACCGTCAGGTGGCGATTGCCAACCCAATGGCGCTGCCGTTCGTTTCTCGTCTGATCCCACGCGGTCCGGGCAATCCGATGGAGCAGCCGAAAGACGCGAAAGGCAGCGGTACCGAAGCCGGTATTCAGCCGCAGTATGGCGTGCCGTTTGGCGTGACCCTGAACCCGTTCCTGTCTCCGTTTGGTCTGCCGTGTAAACAGCCGGCCTGGGGTTACATCTCCGGTCTGGATCTGAAAACCAACCAGATCGTCTGGAAAAAACGTATTGGTACGCCACAGGACAGCATGCCGTTCCCGATGCCGGTTCCGGTGCCGTTCAATATGGGTATGCCAATGCTGGGTGGCCCTATCTCCACCGCCGGTAACGTGCTGTTCATCGCGGCAACCGCAGATAACTATCTGCGCGCGTACAACATGACCAACGGTGAAAAACTGTGGCAGGGCCGTCTGCCGGCCGGTGGACAGGCAACGCCGATGACCTATGAAGTGAATGGCAAGCAGTACGTTGTCATCTCTGCGGGTGGTCACGGCTCGTTTGGCACTAAGATGGGCGATTATATCGTCGCGTACGCATTGCCGGACGAAGGCAAATAAAAGCAAAACGGCAACTTCGGTTGCCGTTTTTGTGTTTGTTCCCTCTCCCTGTGGGAGAGGGTCAAGGTAAGGGCATCAGGCCGCTCTGCTTTAAACCGTGAACCCCAGCATCATCCCCGTATCTTCGTGCTCCAGCAGATGACAGTGGGCCATATAGGCAAACTCTTTCGGCGCGTCGTGGTCAAACTTCACCAGCACCTCGCTGACGCCGCCTTCTACTCTCACCGTATCTTTCCAGCCTGCGCGATGCGCATCCGGCGCTTTGCCGTTCTCAGAAAGAATGCGGAACTGGGTACCGTGGATGTGGAACGGGTGCAGCATCATGTCGCCTTCGCCTGAAATCACCCAGCGCTCAAACTGACCTTTAGTGGCACCAAACATCGGCGCGTTCATGTCGAACGCTTTGCCGTTGATCGTGTTGGCGTTGTGGAAATCGAACCCGTGACCACCGTGATCCATGTTCCCCATGCCGCCCATTTTGCCGTGATCCATATTCATATGGCCCATCATCTGCCCGTGGTGCATCCCCGCCATCGCCTGATTGCCATACTTCTTCATCAGCGCCTGCATGCCCATCATGTCCAGCATCGGATCCATGGCAAGCTGAAGCTTGCGCTGCGTAAGGCCATCCAACGACGGGAGAGCAGGCAGCGTGGCTAAGGTGTCCGGCAGCGTACCAGAGGCCGTGACCTGTAGCGGCTGAATGCGCAGCACCGGATGCGGTTTATCAAACGGCGCAACCGCCATCCCCATCTGGCTGACCGGCAGCGTTACCAGGTCGAACGGCTTGCCGTTGCTGATGTCCACCAGCACTTCGAAGCGTTCGCCCATGAGCATCGGCAGCTCGCTCACCTTCACCGGCTCCGGCAGCAGGCCGCCGTCGCTCGCCACGACATACAGCGGGCGCTTATCGCTGGCAGCAAAATTCAGCGAACGCGCGTTACAGCCGTTAAGCAGACGTAAACGCAGCCAGCCTTTCGGCGCGGCATGCTGCGGATAGATCGCGCCGTTGGCCAGCAGCGTATCGCCGAACCAGCCGACCGCCGCGCTCATCACGTCCAGCTGATAGTCAATCTGGCCGTCCGCGGTGAATTTTTTGTCCTGCACAATCACCGGCACGTCGTCGATGCCCCACTGTTTCGGCAGGCGCAGCAGGCGGCTATCGTCGTCTTCAATCAGCACCAGCCCCGCCAGCCCCATCGCTACCTGATGGCCCGTTTTTCCATGCTGATGCGGGTGGAACCAGCAGGTCGCCGCGCGCTGGTCAGGCGTAAAGGTGACGCTACGTTTGCCACCGGCCTTGATAACCCCCTGCGGTCCACCGTCTACTTCGCCCGGGACTTCGAGCCCGTGCCAGTGCAGAGTGGTCTCTTCAGCGAGCGTATTGTGGATATCCACCGTCACCGCCTTCCCTTTACGTAACTGAAGCGCCGGACCGAGCAAATTGCCGTTATAGCCCCACGTCGTAGCGTTGTTCTCGCCGAACGTCGTTTTACCGGCCTGAACAACAAGCTGGATACGGCTGCGGGCGTCTGCGGTCAGTAAGTCAGGGATGGGTAAGGCAGGCCTGTCAGCCGCAAAAACCGCGCGGCTCCAGAGTGGTAATGCGCTGGCAGCCCCCAGCACAGCGGAATATTTTAAAAAATCACGACGTTGCATGTTCATTTCCTTATTTCCAGCAGGCGATCTTTTGAGCATAAACCCTCCCCTTACCGGAAGGTCAAGTAAAGCGGCAATAATAAAGATCGTCGCACTGGCATCAAGTATGCTAACGTTAATTTTCCGTGAAGAAGTGGTAGAAGCAATGAAGACGTTTTTCAGGACAATTTTGTTCGGAAGCCTGATGGCAATGTGTGCGAACAGCTATGCGCTCAGTGAAAATGAAGCGGAAGATATGGCCGATTTAACGGCGGTTTTTGTATTCCTGAAAAATGATTGTGGCTACCAGAATTTACCCAACGGGCAAATTCGCCGCGCGCTGGTCTTTTTCGCCCAGCAAAACCAGTGGGATCTCAGCAACTACGACAGCTTTGACATGAAGGCGCTCGGTGAAGACAGCTACCGCGACTTGAGCGGTATTGGCATTCCCACGGCTAAAAAATGCAAAGCGCTGGCTCGCGATTCGCTCAGCCTGCTCGCCTACGTGAAATAACCTTCCCAACGCCCCCTGTTGAACCTATAACCGTGCAACCACGGTTATAGTTAGCTATCATGTTTCGCTCATTTTTTATGAGTGTTACGGAAGTTAACAAAGGAGGAGTCCGCGTATGGCCGACCACACGTTGTGGCATGAAACACTGCATGACCAGTTTGGTCAGTACTTTGCCGTTGATAACGTGCTCTATCATGAGAAAACCGATCACCAGGATCTCATCATTTTCGAAAATGCCGCCTTTGGCCGCGTGATGGCGCTGGACGGCGTCGTGCAAACGACCGAGCGCGACGAGTTTATCTATCATGAAATGATGACCCACGTTCCGCTGCTGGCCCACGGTCACGCGAAGCATGTCCTGATTATCGGCGGCGGCGACGGCGCAATGCTGCGCGAGGTTTCCCGTCATCGGTCCATTGAAACCATCACCATGGTGGAGATCGATGCGGGCGTGGTCTCGTTCTGCCGTCAGTATCTGCCCAACCACAATGCCGGCAGCTATGACGACCCGCGTTTTAATCTGGTCATTGACGACGGCGTTAACTTCGTTAACCAGACCACGCAGACCTTCGACGTCATTATCTCCGACTGTACCGACCCCATCGGCCCCGGCGCGTCGCTGTTTACCTCCTCGTTCTACGAAGGCTGCAAGCGCTGCCTGAACCCTGGCGGTATCTTCGTCGCGCAAAATGGCGTCTGCTTCCTGCAGCAGGATGAAGCCCTCGACAGCCATCGTAAGCTGAGCACCTATTTCGGCGACGTCAGCTTCTATCAGGCGGCCATTCCGACGTACTACGGCGGGATCATGACCTTTGCCTGGGCGACGGATAACGACGTGCTGCGCCATCTCTCCACCGAAATTATTCAGGCCCGCTTCCATCAGGCCGGTCTCACGTGTCGGTACTACAACCCGGCCATTCATACCGCAGCGTTTGCTCTGCCGCAGTACCTGCAAGACGCATTATCCACTAAGGGGGTGAGCTAATTGAAAAAGCTTAAACTGCATGGCTTTAACAACCTGACCAAAAGCCTGAGTTTTTGTATTTACGATATCTGCTATGCCAAAACAGCGGAAGAACGCGATGGTTACATCGCCTATATCGACGAACTCTACAACGCCAACCGTC
Source organism: Enterobacter sp. MG-EB028 (assembly GCF_056673305.1). Lineage (NCBI taxonomy): Bacteria > Pseudomonadati > Pseudomonadota > Gammaproteobacteria > Enterobacterales > Enterobacteriaceae > Enterobacter > Enterobacter sp. MG-EB028. The sequence continues at coordinate 839,727 of NZ_CP195079.1, read as the reverse complement.
TGACCGAGATCCTGTCAGAAACCTGCTCGATCATCGGTGCGAACATCCTGAATATCGCCCGACAGGATTATGAACCTCAGGGTGCCAGCGTGACCATTCTGGTCAGCGAAGAGCCGGTCGACCCAAAGCTTATCGACAAAACTGAACACCCGGGCCCGCTGCCGGAAGTGGTCGTCGCCCATCTGGACAAAAGCCATATCTGCGTGCACACCTACCCGGAAAGCCACCCGGAAGGCGGGCTGTGCACGTTCCGCGCGGATATTGAGGTGTCGACCTGCGGCGTGATTTCCCCGCTGAACGCGCTGAACTATTTAATCCACCAGCTGGAATCGGACATCGTCACGATTGATTATCGCGTGCGCGGTTTCACCCGCGATATCAACGGCATGAAGCACTTCATCGACCACGAGATCAACTCCATTCAGAACTTTATGTCCGAGGACATGAAATCGCTGTACGACATGATGGACGTGAACGTGTATCAGGAAAACATCTTCCATACCAAAATGTTGCTTAAAGAGTTCGACCTTAAGCACTACATGTTCCACACAAAGCCGGAAGATTTAAGCGAAGAAGAGCGCAAGGTCATCACCGACCTGCTCTGGAAAGAGATGCGCGAAATCTACTACGGCCGCAATATTCCGGCCGTGTAAGTGTTGCCCGGAGCAGGGATGCTTCGGGAGTTACTTCTGTTTCATGAACTCACGGTAGGCATTCACGACCTGCAGGAAGTCTTCCACGCCGCACAGCGAAAGGCTCTCTTCGTCGTAGTAGCTCATCCCCTCTTCCATCTCGTCACCTGAAAACTCGAGCTGGTTAGCGCGCACCATCACCTCTTCGCCATCCATCCACAGCGTGTATTCATGTCCGGCGCGTTGCCAGGAGCGTTCACTGCCTTTTACCGTCTTCGCCGCCTGTTCGACTTCATCCAGCAGCGCGAGGTTCTCTTTCACCTCTTCGTTAAACCAGTGTCCAACGGCTTCGTGCCCCATCGACATACGCACTTTCACCACGCCGGTGATGTCGCGCAGAAATTCGTAATCCATAGCATTTTCCTCTGCAAAGCCATTAGGGTAATTATCGCAGCAGAGAGGAAGAAAAAAAGCGGGAGAGGTGGGAGGAATGAAAATAAAAAGGTGAGAGCAAGATCCTGCGGCCTGATGCCCTCACCCCGTCCCTCTCCCGTGGGAGAGGGTGCAAACACTAAAAACCGTCTCGTAGAGACGGTTTTGCTGTTTATACTGCCGTCTGGAAGATAACCCCGTCGGCCTTCTCGGTGTACTGAGAGAGCTGGTCGAAGTTCAGATAGCGGTAGGTATCCACCGCCGTCTTATCAACCTGAGCCACGAAGGTCTGGTACTCTTCCGGCGTTGGCAGTTTGCCAATCAGCGCCGCAACCGCCGCCAGCTCCGCAGAGGCCAGGTAGACGTTCGCACCGGTACCTAAACGGTTCGGGAAGTTACGGGTTGAGGTGGAGACCACCGTCGCACCGTCGGCCACGCGCGCCTGGTTACCCATACACAGGGAACAGCCAGGGATTTCGATACGCGCGCCGCTCTTACCAAACACGCTGTAGTAGCCCTCTTCGGTCAGCTGCGCCGCATCCATACGGGTTGGCGGAGCCACCCACAGACGGGTCGGCAGCTGGCCTTTATGGGTATCCAGCAGCTTACCGGCAGCACGGAAGTGGCCGATGTTGGTCATGCAGGAGCCGATGAACACTTCGTCGATCTTCTCGCCCTGAACCTCAGACAGCGGACGTGCGTCGTCCGGATCGTTCGGTGCACACAGGATTGGCTCTTTGATATCCGCCAGATCGATGTCGATCACCGCCGCGTATTCTGCGTCAGCGTCGGCTTCCAGCAGCTGCGGATCCGCCAGCCATTTTTCCATGCCCTGAATACGACGCTCCAGCGTACGACGGTCGCCGTAGCCTTCCGCAATCATCCACTTCAGCAGCACGATGTTGGAGGTCAGATACTCAACAATCGGCTCTTTGTTCAGCTTGATGGTACAGCCCGCCGCAGAACGCTCTGCGGAGGCATCGGTCAGCTCGAACGCCTGCTCCACTTTCAGATCCGGCAGACCTTCAATTTCCAGGATACGGCCGGAGAAGATGTTTTTCTTCCCTTTCTTCTCAACGGTCAGCAGGCCCTGTTTAATCGCATACAGCGGGATCGCGTGAACCAGGTCGCGCAGGGTGATGCCCGGCTGCATTTTACCTTTGAAGCGCACCAGCACCGACTCAGGCATGTCCAGCGGCATTACGCCGGTCGCCGCAGCAAACGCCACCAGACCGGAGCCCGCCGGGAAGGAGATACCGATTGGGAAACGGGTGTGGGAGTCACCGCCGGTACCGACGGTATCCGGCAGAAGCATGCGGTTCAGCCAGGAGTGGATCACGCCGTCACCCGGACGCAGGGAGACACCACCACGGTTCATGATGAAGTCAGGCAGCGTGTGGTGCGTGGTTACGTCAACCGGCTTCGGATAGGCCGCCGTGTGGCAGAATGACTGCATTACCAGGTCAGACGAGAAGCCCAGGCACGCCAGGTCTTTCAGTTCATCACGGGTCATTGGGCCCGTGGTGTCCTGAGAGCCCACGGAGGTCATCTTCGGCTCGCAGTACGCGCCAGGACGGATACCGGCAACGCCGCACGCGCGACCCACCATTTTCTGTGCCAGCGAGAAGCCGCGGTTGCTTTCCGCAACGTCTTTCGCGTGGCGGAAAACGTCCGAGTGCGGCAGACCCAGCGCTTCACGCGCTTTGGTGGTCAGGCCACGACCAATGATCAGCGGGATACGGCCACCGGCGCGCACTTCGTCGATCAGCACGTCAGTTTTCAGCTCGAAGCTTGCCAGCAGCTCGTTGGTCTCGTGGTTACGCACTTCGCCTTTGAACGGATAGACGTCAATCACGTCGCCCATGTTCAGGTTGCTCACATCCACTTCGATCGGCAGCGCGCCCGCATCTTCCATGGTGTTGAAGAAGATTGGCGCAATTTTGCCGCCGAGGCACAGGCCGCCGCCGCGCTTGTTTGGCACGTGCGGAATGTCGTCGCCCATGAACCACAGCACGGAGTTGGTGGCGGACTTACGGGAAGAGCCGGTACCGACAACGTCACCGACATAGGCCAGCGGGAAACCTTTCTTCTGAAGCGCTTCGATCTGTTTGATCGGCCCAACAACGCCTGGCTGATCCGGCTCAATGCCTTCACGGGCGTTTTTCAGCATCGCCAGGGCGTGCAGAGGAATATCCGGGCGAGACCACGCATCCGGCGCCGGAGAGAGGTCATCGGTGTTGGTTTCACCGGTCACTTTAAAGACGGTGACGGTGATTTTTTCAGCGAGCGCTGGACGGTTCAGGAACCATTCGGCATCAGCCCAGGACTGCATCACCTGCTTCGCATAGACGTTGCCCGCTTTGGCTTTTTCTTCTACGTCGTAGAAGTTATCGAACATCAGCAGCGTGGAAGAGAGCGCTTTAGCGGCAATCGGTGCCAGCTTGTCGTTATCCAGCGCGTCAATCAGCGGATGAATGTTGTAACCACCCTGCATGGTGCCGAGCAGTTCAATGGCTTTTTCAGGAGTAACCAGTGGGGAGGTGGCTTCGCCTTTGGCGATAGCAGCAAGGAATCCGGCTTTTACGTAGGCAGCTTCATCTACGCCAGGCGGTACGCGGTTGATCAGCAGATCTAACAGGAATTCTTCTTCGCCCTCAGGCGGGTTCTTCAGCAGCTCGACGAGCGCGGCCATTTGGGTTGCATCTAAAGGTTTGGGTACAATTCCCTCGGCGGCACGTTCTGCTACGTGCTTACGGTATTCTTCTAGCACGACGGTTCTCCTCGCTCTCATTGTCATATGCGGCGGGCGTTCTCTTCACGCTCCTGTGAGACAGCAGTTTGTAGGGTAAATGCCCGATACCGCGTCGGGCAGCATAGCAGGATTTCTGCACAGTGTTAATCCGTTTACAAAAAAGCAACATTAAAAAATTTGCTGAATCGTTAAGCATGGTGTAGCGGGGGGTCGAGATGAATTTTGGGTACAAAAAAACCGCCTGGTAGCGGTTATTTTGTTGCCTTGCGGTGGTAGCACACCGGGCTGGCAGATTTGCGGCAATGCACTCGGCATGAATAATGTTCCTGAGTATGCAGATCCGCAAGCACATATTTTATGTTTACGAGCTGCCATCCAGTTTCGAATGAAAAAGGATGAAACTGCATTTCACCTATTTTCAGTCCATTTCGGCTGTAATACTGTTGCCCCCGGCCTGCTTCGCTGGTGTAGCAACCAGTCACCGGGCCATGAACTAGCTGCTGGCCGCTCGCAAGAGCGGCCTTCTGAATTCCCTCCGGTTTTTCCCGCATCGCATATAATTGCGTAATAAATACTCACACTCTTTATCCGGACACACCGAACGCTTCCCAATAAAAGTCAAAAAAGTAAAAGACGTGTAATTGATACTCACGCCAACCGTAACGCCTCACGGCACAGCGCTTGTCTCATCGGAGTCATTTTATGAAGTTGCCTTTTAAGCCTCACCTGCTCGTCCTTCTGTGCAGTGCCGGGCTGTTTGCCGCCTCGGGCGTGATGTTTGTCAAAGGCCGCGCAACGGAGCCCGCTGCGCCTGCCCCCGTCGCACAACAGCCAGCTGCACCGGCGCCTGCCGCAGCCCAGCCTGCTCCGGTTGTCGCGCCAACCTACACTGCCGCGCAAATCGACCAGTGGGTTGCCCCCATTGCGCTCTATCCGGATGCCCTGCTGTCGCAGATTTTAATGGCGTCAACCTATCCGTCTAACGTTATCCAGGCGGCGCAGTGGTCAAAGGACAATCCTAAAATGCAGGGTGATGCCGCCATTCAGGCGGTGGCCAATCAGCCGTGGGATCCCAGCGTGAAATCGCTGGTCGCGTTTCCTCAGCTGATGTCGCTAATGGGTGAAAATCCGCCGTGGGTACAAAATCTGGGGGATGCGTTTCTCGCGCAGCCGAAAGACGTGATGGATTCGGTGCAACGGTTGCGCCTGCTGGCGCAACAAGCGGGTGTGCTGCAATCCACGCCGCAGCAGACGGTCACCACCGTCACGAAGCCCGCACCGGCAAAAACAACATCAACAACGGCAACGGAAACAACCAGCAATCCGACGGTCATTAAAATTGAATCCGCCGATCCGCAGGTGGTTTACGTTCCCACCTATAACCCGAATACGGTTTACGGTACATGGCCCAACACCACTTACCCGCCGGTGTATCTCCCGCCCTCCCCCGGCGAGCAATTCACCGACAGCCTGGTCAAAGGTTTGGGTTTCAGTCTCGGGGTCGCAACAACCTACGCCATCTTCAGCAATATCGACTGGGATGATGACGATGACTGGGATCATCACCACGACGACTGGGAAAATCACGGCGGCTATAGCCACAACGGTGATAACAACATCAATATTAACGTTGATAATTTCAACAGAATCAGCGGGCAGCATCTCACCGATATCAACCGCACATGGCAGCACAATCCGGCCTATCGTGAGGGCGTTCCCTACCCGAATAATCAGTTGGCTAACCGTTTCCACTCCACCAATACAGCCACAGGGCTAAGCGCAACGCAGCAAAAGCCGGTTAATCGCGACAGCCAGCGCCAGGCCGCGCTCAGCCAGATGGAAAAATCAACGGGAAAAACCTTCCCGCACACCGGCACGCGGGATGCTCAGCGTCTGGCCTCGACGCAACAGTTAGCGCAGATTTCGCAGCGCAATAACTATCGCGGGTATGACGCCAGGCCGCAGACTGTAAAACGCGCGAGTACACCGCAGCGTGAAAATCACCAGACTGCCGTGCACAGACAGGGGAAGCGGGCTTCACAGACGGTACAGCAGCCAGCCAGGCAGCATCGTGCCAATGCGCTGAGCGGCAACGACAGCCGCTCCGCCAACTGGCAGGCGCAGCAGCAGCGAGGTGCACAGAGTCGGCAGCTCGCTGCTCGTCAACAGCAATCGCGCCAGGTTTCTGGCGAACGTGTAGAACGCCGTGAATTCCGTCATCGTTAAGGGAGCCGACATGAAAAGTAAATTACTCAGTGGAATAGTATTATTCATGGCTTCGGCGACCGTTATGGCGCAGCAATCCTTCAGTTCGCCAGAACAGGCAACCAATGCGCTGGCAAGCGCCATCAGCGAGCAAAACGAAAGTGCGATGAACAATCTGCTCGGCGAAAACTGGCGCGATTTTCTGCCGCCTGAAGGCGTTGATCCGGATGCGGTCGATCGCTTCCTGCGCGACTGGAACGTCCGTCATAGCACCGTTGTCGAAGGGGATACGGCGCATCTTGTGGTCGGAAACAGCGGCTGGCAGCTTCCCATCCCGGTGATCAAAACCGCCTCCGGCTGGCAGTTTGACATCAAAGAAGGGGCCGAGGAGATCCTGACCCGCGAAATTGGGCGTAACGAGCTCGCCGCCATCGAAGCCCTGCATGCCTACGTAGATGCCCAGCAGAGCTATTTTGCGATGAACCAGAAATACGCGCAGAAGATTGTCAGCTCTGAAGGGAAAAAGGACGGTCTGTACTGGCCCGTCTCGCCCGGAGAAACGCCGAGCCCGCTTGGCCCTGCGTTCAGTCCGAAAGAGCCGGGGGCGGGTTACCACGGCTATCGCTTCCGCATCCTGCCGGATAATCACGGTTTTGCGATGGTGGCCTGGCCGGTCAGCTATGGTCAGACGGGCGTAATGAGCTTTGTGATTAACCAGGACGACAAGGTGTACCAGTCCGATCTCGGCAGTGATTCAGAGCAGAAAGCCCGTGCGCTAGCCGCCTACAGCCCTGATAAAACCTGGCAGCCGGTGGCGCCCTAAACGCAGCGCATAAAAAAAGCGGCCATTGGCCGCTTTTTTTCATCTGAAGAAACTTATTTCTTCTTCGCTTTCGCGTTTGGCAGGTCGGTGATGCTGCCTTCAAACACTTCAGCCGCCAGGCCCACGGACTCGTGCAGAGTTGGGTGAGCGTGGATGGTCAGCGCGATGTCTTCCGCATCGCAGCCCATTTCGATAGCCAGACCGATTTCACCCAGCAGCTCGCCGCCGTTGGTGCCGACAATCGCACCACCGATCACGCGGTGAGTCTCTTTGTCGAAGATCAGTTTGGTCATACCGTCAGCACAGTCAGACGCGATAGCACGGCCAGAAGCAGCCCACGGGAAGGTGGCGGTTTCGTAGCTGATGCCTTTCTCTTTCGCTTCTTTCTCGGTCAGACCGACCCATGCAACTTCTGGCTCGGTGTACGCGATAGATGGGATGACTTTCGGATCGAAGTAGTGCTTCATGCCGGCGATAACTTCAGCGGCAACGTGACCTTCGTGAACACCTTTGTGCGCCAGCATTGGCTGACCGACGATATCGCCGATAGCAAAGATGTGCGGCACGTTAGTGCGCAGCTGCTTGTCAACGCGGATGAAGCCACGGTCGTCCACTTCCACGCCAGCTTTGCCCGCGTCGAGGTTTTTACCGTTCGGCACACGACCGATAGCCACCAGCACGGCGTCGTAACGCTGTGGTTCGGATGGGGCTTTTTTGCCTTCCATGGAAACGTAAATACCGTCTTCTTTCGCTTCAACGGCAGTCACTTTGGTTTCCAGCATCAGGTTGAATTTCTTGCTGATGCGTTTGGTGAAGACTTTAACGATGTCTTTGTCGGCAGCCGGGATAACCTGGTCGAACATTTCAACCACGTCAATGTCTGAACCCAGCGCATGGTACACGGTACCCATTTCCAGACCGATGATACCGCCGCCCATGACCAGCAGGCGCTTAGGAACGGTTTTCAGCTCCAGAGCATCGGTGGAATCCCACACGCGTGGATCTTCATGCGGAATGAATGGCAGTTCAATTGGGCGAGAGCCTGCCGCGATGATCGCGTTGTCGAAGTTGATCACGGTTTTGCCGTTTTCGCCTTCAACTTCCAGGGTGTTCGCACCGGTGAATTTACCCAGACCGTTTACCACTTTCACCTTACGGCCTTTGGCCATACCCGCCAGACCGCCGGTCAGCTGAGTGATAACTTTCTCTTTCCAGGTACGAATTTTGTCGATATCGGTTTTCGGCTCGCCGAAGACGATACCGTGTTCAGCCAGCGCTTTGGCTTCTTCGATAACTTTCGCTACGTGCAGCAGCGCTTTCGAAGGGATACAGCCGACGTTCAGACAAACACCGCCGAGGGTGCTGTAACGTTCTACGATGACGGTTTCCAGACCTAAATCCGCTGCGCGGAATGCTGCGGAGTAACCTGCTGGGCCTGCCCCAAGTACTACGACCTGAGTTTTGATTTCTGTGCTCATCATGACCTCTTAATTTATACCCGTCGTCCACCGGGTCGTTCTATCCGCCCGTATTTTACAAAATTGTTAACAATTTTGAAACAACAAACGGCTCACGAATTATCGCTTTCACCCATAACCTCATAAACCCCATGAGGTTATCAGAAAAAAGCCGGCCGAGCGGCCGGCTTTTCGATTACATCACCAGGCGGCGAATGTCGCTCAGGGTGTTGTTGATGATGGTGATGAAACGTGCACCATCAGCACCGTCGATCACGCGGTGGTCGAAGGACAGAGAGATTGGCATCATCAGACGCGGCACGAACTCTTTGCCGTTCCACACCGGCTCCATCGCGGACTTGGACACACCGAGGATAGCCACTTCCGGCGCGTTAACAATCGGCGCGAAGTGGGTGGTACCCAGGCCGCCGATGCTGGAGATAGTGAAGCAGCCGCCCTGCATTTCGCCGGCAGTCAGCTTACCATCACGCGCTTTTTTGGAGATGGTGGTCAGTTCACGGGACAGCTCAGTGATGCTCTTCTTGTTCACGTCTTTGAAGACCGGAACAACCAGACCATTTGGCGTATCAACCGCAACACCGATGTTGATGTATTTCTTCAGCGTCAGCTTCTGACCGTCTTCGGACAGGGAGCTGTTGAAGCGTGGCATCTGCTCAAGGGCAGCGGCAACGGCTTTCATGATGAAGACCACTGGGGTGAATTTCACGTCCAGCTTACGCTTCTCAGCTTCGGCGTTCTGCTGTTTACGGAACGCTTCCAGATCGGTGATATCGGTTTTGTCGAAGTGCGTAACGTGCGGGATCATCACCCAGTTACGGCTCAGGTTCGCACCAGAGATTTTCTGAATGCGGCCCAGCTCCACTTCTTCGATTTCGCCGAACTTGCTGAAGTCCACTTTCGGCCATGGCAGCATGCCCGGGATACCGCCGCCAGCGGCTGCAGCTGGTGCAGCTTCGGCGCGTTTCACCGCGTCTTTCACGTAGGTCTGCACGTCTTCGCGCAGGATACGACCCTTACGGCCGGTTCCTTTCACTTTCGCCAGGTTCACGCCGAACTCGCGCGCCAGGCGGCGAATCAGCGGGGTAGCGTGGACGTACGCGTCGTTTTCAGCGAACTCAGATTTTTCTGCTTTAGCAGCAGGAGCTGCAGCGGGTTTAGCAGCCTGAGCCGGTGCAGCAGCCGGTGCTGGAGCAGCCGCGGCAGCTGGAGCTGCTGCAGGCGCAGCGCCTTCCACTTCGAAGATCATGATCAGAGAGCCGGTAGACACTTTGTCGCCGGTGCTGATTTTGATCTCTTTAACGGTACCGGCGAACGGCGCAGGGACTTCCATAGAAGCCTTGTCGCCTTCAACGGTGATCAGTGACTGTTCAGCGGCAACTTTGTCGCCCACTTTTACCATCACTTCGGTCACTTCAACTTCGTCACCGCCGATGTCCGGTACGTTAACGTCTTTCGCGCCGCCAGCAGCCGCTGGTGCAGCCGCCGGAGCCGGAGCAGCAGCCTGTGCAGGCGCGGCAGAAGGTGCAGCACCCGCCACTTCGAAGACCATAATCAGGGAGCCGGTAGACACTTTATCACCGGTGTTGATCTTGATCTCTTTAACGGTACCGGCGAACGGCGCCGGCACTTCCATAGAGGCTTTATCGCCTTCTACGGTGATCAGTGACTGCTCGGCCGCAACGGTATCGCCCACTTTTACCAGGATCTCAGTGACTTCAACTTCGTCACCGCCGATGTCAGGCACGTTCACTTCTTTCGCGCTCGCGGCAGCTGCTGGAGCAGCGGCGGCCGGAGCGGCTTTCTTCTCTTCCTGCGCAGGTGCAGCAGCTGCTGCACCGTCGGCGGAATCGAAAATCATGATCAGTTTGCCGGTCTCGGTTTTATCGCCAACAGAGACTTTGATCTCTTTAACGATGCCAGCCTGAGGAGACGGGACTTCCATAGAGGCTTTGTCGCCTTCTACGGTGATCAGCGACTGTTCAGCTTCAACTTTGTCGCCAACTTTGACCAGGATCTCGGTGATTTCAACTTCATCAGCCCCGATGTCCGGTACATTGATTTCGATAGCCATTATTCTTTTACCTCTTACGCCAGACGCGGGTTAACTTTTTCTGCATCGATGTTGAATTTGGTAATTGCGTCCGCAACCACTTTCTTATCGATTTCGCCACGTTTAGCCAGTTCGCCCAGTGCTGCTACAACCACGTAAGAAGCATCAACTTCGAAGTGGTGACGCAGGTTTTCGCGGCTGTCAGAACGACCGAAGCCGTCAGTACCCAGTACGCGATAATCATCAGCCGGAACGTAAGTACGAACCTGCTCAGCGAACAGTTTCATGTAGTCAGTAGATGCCACCGCTGGCGCGTCGTTCATCACCTGAGCGATGTACGGAACGCGTGGGGTTTCCATTGGGTGCAGCATGTTCCAGCGCTCACAATCCTGGCCATCACGCGCCAGTTCAGTGAAGGAAGTTACAGAGTACACGTCGGAACCCACGCCGTAGTCTTTCGCCAGGATCTGCGCTGCTTCACGCACGTGACGCAGGATAGAGCCGGAGCCCAGCAGCTGAACTTTACCTTTGCTACCTTCGATGGTTTCGAGTTTGTAGATACCTTTACGGATCCCTTCCTCGGCACCTGCTGGCATTGCCGGCATGTGGTAGTTTTCGTTCAGGGTGGTGATGTAGTAGTAAATGTTCTCTTGCGCTTCACCGTACATGCGCTGCAGACCGTCATGCATGATGACTGCCACTTCGTACGCGTAAGACGGATCGTAAGAGATACAGTTAGGGATAGTCAGAGACTGAATGTGGCTGTGGCCATCTTCGTGCTGCAGACCTTCACCGTTCAGGGTCGTACGACCGGAAGTACCACCGATCAGGAAGCCGCGAGCCTGCTGGTCGCCTGCCTGCCAGCACAGGTCACCGATACGCTGGAACCCGAACATGGAGTAGTAAATGTAGAACGGGATCATCGGCAGGTTGTTGGTGCTGTAAGAGGTCGCAGCAGCCAGCCAGGATGCGCCTGCGCCCAGCTCGTTGATACCTTCCTGCAGGATCTGACCTTTCTCGTCTTCTTTGTAGTAAGCAACCTGCTCACGGTCCTGCGGGGTGTACTGCTGGCCGTTCGGGCTGTAGATACCGATCTGACGGAACAGACCTTCCATACCGAAAGTACGCGCTTCGTCGGCGATGATTGGAACCAGACGATCTTTGATCGACTTGTTCTTCAGCATCACGTTCAGGGCACGAACGAAAGCGATGGTGGTAGAGATCTCTTTGTTCTGCTCTTCCAGCAGCTGAGAGAAGTCTTCCAGCGCCGGCAGTTCCAGCTTCTCGGTGAAGTTAGGCTGACGAGCAGGCAGGTAGCCTTTCAGCGCCTGACGACGTTCGTGCAGGTACTTGTGCTCTTCTGAACCTTCCGGGAAGGTGATGTAAGACAGGTTTTCTACCTGCTCATCGGTCACTGGAACGTTGAAACGGTCGCGGATGTAACGCACGCCGTCCATGTTCATTTTCTTAACCTGGTGAGCGATGTTTTTACCTTCTGCGGTATCACCCATGCCGTAACCTTTAATGGTGTGGGCCAGGATTACAGTCGCTTTACCTTTGGTTTCGCGCGCTTTTTTCAGTGCAGCGTAGATTTTCTTCGGATCGTGACCACCGCGGTTCAGCGCCCAGATCTGCTCATCAGTCCAGTCTGCAACCAGTGCGGCGGTTTCAGGATATTTGCCGAAGAAGTGCTCACGCACGTAGGCACCGTCTTTGGATTTGAAGGTCTGGTAGTCGCCGTCAACGGTTTCGTTCATCAGCTGGATCAGTTTACCGCTGGTATCTTTACGCAGCAGTTCGTCCCAACGGGAACCCCACATCACTTTAATCACGTTCCAGCCAGCACCTGCGAAGATGCCTTCCAGTTCGTTGATGATCTTGCCGTTACCGGTTACCGGACCATCCAGACGCTGCAGGTTACAGTTGATGATGAAGCACAGGTTGTCCAGCTTCTCACGGGTTGCGATGGTGATCGCGCCTTTAGATTCTGGCTCATCCATTTCGCCGTCGCCCAGGAAGGCGTAAACGGTCTGCTCGGAGGTGTCTTTCAGACCACGGTGTTCCAGATACTTCAGGAATTTCGCCTGGTAGATCGCACCGATTGGGCCCAGACCCATTGATACGGTTGGGAACTGCCAGAATTCAGGCATCAGTTTAGGGTGCGGGTAAGAAGACAGACCTTTACCGTGAACTTCCTGACGGAAGTTGTTCATCTGCTCTTCGGTCAGACGACCTTCCAGGAATGCACGTGCATAGATGCCCGGAGAGATGTGGCCCTGGAAGTACACCAGATCGCCGCCGTCTTTCTCGTTCGCTGCACGGAAGAAGTGGTTGAAGCACACTTCGTAAACGGTTGCAGAAGACTGGAAGGACGCCATGTGGCCACCCAGCTCCAGGTCTTTCTTGGACGCGCGCAGAACGGTCATGATGGCGTTCCAGCGGATTGCAGAACGGATACGACGTTCCAGATCCAGATTGCCCGGGTATTCCGGTTCGTCTTCAACGGCAATCGTGTTTACGTAGTTGCTAGCCCCTGCACCTGAAGCAACCTTCACGCCGCCTTTGCGGGCTTCAGAAAGCAGCTGATCAATCAGATACTGAGCGCGCTCAACACCTTCTTCACGGATGACCGATTCGATCGCCTGTAGCCAGTCGCGAGTTTCGATCGGATCCACGTCATTTTGGAGACGTTCTGACATGGGGGTATTCCTTATCTATCTAATACGTTGATTTGTCTGGAACCTGTCCCATTGTATTTTCGTCAGAAAACACAATAAGACAGGTTCTGCGTTTAGTTGCCGCGCTCTAAAAGTACCTGGCGCTTAATCCTTTCGTTGCTGTATGCGGCGTAATGAACGTTCGCGACGCGATTGTTCACGGCTGCGGTCCAGCAAGATTTCCTCAATGAAAGCCAGGTGACGGTGCGACGCTTCGCGCGCCTGCTCCGGCTCCCCGGCCATTATCGCCTCGAATATTCGGGTGCGATGGTTGCTTACCAGTGGGAGCATCTCCCGACGGGCATACAACAATTCAAAATTCTGACGAACGTTCTGGGCCAGCATCGGCTCCATGCAGCGTAGCAGATGGAGGAGCACCACGTTGTGTGCCGCTTCGGTGACGGCGATTTGATACTGGACGACGGCGCTGGACTCGGCGTCTAAATCGCCGGACTGCTGTGCCCGTTCAATGGCCTGATGCAGTTCGCGGATACGCACGCGATCTTCATCAGTGCTGCGAAGGGCGGCGTAATAGGCCGCAATACCTTCCAGCGCGTGACGGGTCTCAAGCAGATCAAACTGGGATTCTGGGTGGTCAGAGAGAAGTTCTACCAGCGGATCGCTGAAGCTCTGCCACAGGCTGTTTTGCACAAAGGTTCCGCCGCCCTGGCGACGAAGCAGCAAGCCCTTTGCTTCGAGGCGTTGAATCGCCTCACGCAGAGAGGGGCGTGAAACGTCGAACTGTTTTGCCAGCTCGCGTTCTGGCGGAAGTTTCTCACCCGGGCGCAGAGTCCCTTCGAGGATTAAAAACTCCAGCTGCTGCTCAATCACATCAGATAGTTTTGGTTGGCGAATTTTGCTGTAGGCCATATTCCCTGTCTTACGCCTTTTTGCCCGGAGTCAATTGGTCTTACCAATTTCTGGTTCGTATCGCTAAAGTAACAAAGTATTCACCTTCTGTCCATATTGGTTTTGATTGAAATCAGTAAACCCTGCACATTTTAACAACCTTACAGAAATAACGTTTCAGAAATGTAACTTTGCACAAATGAGTTGATTACTCCCAAAGAGGGAGTTTTAACCATAATGAAACGAGGGTTTTTGCAATCTGAAGCGATTCAACAGGGCAAATAATGAAAATTCGTCCACTTAATAAGCATTTCTATTCTATAGGTTGGGTTAGGAAGAATAAGCGGGCCGATTTACAAATGCTTTCTTTTTATTCAAGTCGTCAGCATCCCTTCATAAAGCAGGTGCATTCGCAGGCGCTTACCACTATTCTGGCGCGTACGGAAGTCATCACCGCTTTTTTCGGTTTGTTTAACCGTAAAGAAATAAATACAGAATATGGACTTTCATAATTACACACGCTCAGCGTGAACATAACAACCACACACGAGGTTTCAAATGGAAGCTCAACAGCACGGCGATCAGCTAAAGCGCGGGCTTAAAAACCGCCATATACAGCTCATCGCACTGGGCGGTGCGATTGGTACCGGCCTGTTTCTGGGCAGCGCATCCGTTATCCAGTCAGCCGGTCCCGGCATTATTTTGGGTTACGCGATTGCCGGTTTTATTGCCTTTCTGATTATGCGCCAGCTGGGAGAAATGGTCGTTGAAGAGCCGGTAGCAGGCTCATTCAGCCATTTTGCCTATAAATACTGGGGCAGCTTCGCGGGTTTTGCCTCCGGCTGGAACTACTGGGTGCTGTACGTTCTGGTTGCAATGGCAGAACTGACCGCCGTCGGGAAGTACATTCAGTTCTGGTACCCCGAGATCCCCACCTGGGCCTCCGCAGCGGCATTCTTCGTGATTATCAACGCCATTAACCTGACCAACGTGAAAGTGTTCGGCGAGATGGAGTTCTGGTTTGCCATCATCAAAGTGATTGCCGTTGTGGCGATGATCATCTTTGGCGGCTGGCTGCTGTTCAGCGGCAACGGCGGCCCGCAGGCTACCGTGCGTAATCTCTGGGAACAGGGCGGCTTCCTGCCTCACGGCATGACCGGTCTGGTGATGATGATGGCGATCATTATGTTCTCCTTCGGCGGCCTGGAGCTGGTGGGCATCACCGCCGCAGAAGCCGACAATCCGGAGCAGAGCATTCCGAAAGCCACTAACCAGGTTATCTACCGCATCCTGATCTTCTATGTGGGCTCGCTGGCCGTGCTGCTCTCCCTGTTGCCGTGGACGCGCGTGACCGCTGACACCAGCCCGTTTGTTCTCATCTTCCATGAGCTGGGCGACACCTTCGTCGCAAACGCCCTTAACATCGTGGTGCTGACTGCAGCGCTCTCCGTTTACAACAGCTGCGTATACTGCAACAGCCGCATGCTGTTCGGCCTTGCCCAGCAGGGCAACGCGCCTAAGATGCTGCTCAACGTTGATAAACGCGGCGTGCCGGTCAATACCATCATTGTTTCAGCCATCGTGACCGCGCTGTGCGTGCTGATTAACTATATGGCACCGGAATCGGCGTTTGGCCTGCTGATGGCGCTGGTGGTCTCTGCGCTGGTCATCAACTGGGCAATGATCAGCCTGGCGCATATGAAGTTCCGCCGCGCGAGGCAGCAGCAGGGCGTCACTACGCGCTTCCCTGCCCTGCTGTATCCGCTGGGTAACTGGATCTGCCTGCTGTTTATGGCGGCCGTGCTGGTGATCATGCTGATCACGCCGGGTATGGCGATTTCCGTCTACCTGATCCCGGTCTGGATTGCGATCCTTGGCGTTGGCTATCTCTTCAGCCAGAAAAGCCGTAATGCCATGAAGGCGCACTAAGCCTCCCACCGCGGCACCTTGCTTTTGCGGGTGCCGCGCGTTGTTACCTCCCTCACACTTTCACGCCCATAGCGCATTTATCCATATCACCGCCCTGATACTGCAACGCATATATTCCTTTGCCAGCAAATAATTCTCTCCATACCGTAAACCGGAGAGCTGTCGATGGATAACAACAAACTGTCAGTAAAAGAAAAGATCGGCTATGGGATGGGCGACGCGGGATGCAACATTATCTTCGGCGCCATCATGTTGTTTGTTAACTATTTCTACACGGATATTTTTGGCCTGGCGCCTGCGCTGGTCGGCGTACTGCTGCTTTCCGTCCGCGTGATTGACGCCGTAACGGACCCGATCATGGGGGCGATTGCCGACCGTACCCGCAGTAAATATGGCCGGTTTCGTCCATGGCTGCTGTGGATTGCCTTCCCCTACGCGTTGTTCAGCATCCTGATGTTCACCACCCCGGAGTGGAGCTATAACAGCAAAGTTATCTATGCGTTTGTCACCTACTTCCTGCTGTCGCTCACCTATACCGCCATCAACATCCCCTACTGCTCGTTAGGTGGGGTGATCACCAACGATCCAAAAGAGCGCGTGGCCTGCCAGTCGTATCGCTTCGTGCTGGTCGGCATCGCCACGCTGCTGCTCTCATTAACGCTGCTGCCGATGGCCGACTGGTTTGGCGGGGATAACAAAGCCAAGGGCTACCAGATGGCAATGACCGTCCTGGCGCTGACAGGTACCTGTATGTTCCTGTTCTGCTTCGCCACCGTGCGCGAGCGCGTACGCCCGGCGGTACAGACCAACGACGAGCTGAAAAATGACCTGAAAGACGTGTGGAAGAACGACCAGTGGGTACGCATTCTGCTGCTGACGCTGTGCAACGTCTGTCCGGGCTTTATCCGCATGGCGGCGACCATGTATTACGTCACCTGGGTGATGGGCCAGAGCACCCACTTCGCCACCCTGTTTATCAGCCTGGGCGTTGTCGGCATGATGCTCGGCAGCGTGCTGGCAAAAGTGCTGACTGACCGCTGGTGCAAGCTGAAGGTCTTCTTCTGGACCAACATCGTGCTGGCGGTATTCTCCTGCGCCTTCTATTTCTTCGACCCGAAAGCCACCGTCACCATCGTAGTGCTCTACTTCCTGCTGAACATCCTGCACCAGATCCCGTCTCCGTTGCACTGGTCGCTGATGGCCGACGTGGACGACTACGGCGAGTGGAAGACCGGGAAGCGCATCACGGGCATCAGCTTCTCCGGCAACATCTTCTTCCTGAAGCTGGGCCTGGCGATTGCCGGAGCGATGGTCGGCTTCCTGCTCTCCTGGTACGGTTATGACGCGGGCGCGAAAGCGCAAAGCGCGGACGCCATTAACGGGATCGTGCTGCTCTTTACCGTTATTCCCGGCATTGGATACTTAATTACCGCGGGCGTGGTACGTCTGCTGAAAGTGGATCGCGAAACCATGAAGCAGATCCAGGCCGATCTGGAGAAGCGCCGCACCAACTACCGCGAGCTGAATGATTATCAGGAACTTAAAGCCGCTGAGACTAAATAAGGAAAGCCGAATGCAAACCTGGCCAAATCCGTTTATCGAACAACGCGCCGACCCGTACATTTTACGCCATGAGGGGCAGTACTGTTTTATTGCCTCCGTGCCGGAGTACGACAGGCTGGCGCTCCGCCGCGCAGACTCGCTGGAAGGGCTACGCGACGCTGAAGAGGTGGTGGTCTGGCGCAAACCCGACACCGGCCCGATGAGCCAGCTAATCTGGGCGCCCGAACTGCACCACGTCGACGGCAAGTGGTACATCTATTTTGCCGCGACGCACACCCAGGCGCTCGACGCGCTCGGGATGTTCCAGCACCGCATGTTCGCCATTGAATGTGCTGACGGCGATCCGCTCACCGGTACGTGGACGGAAAAAGGTCAGATAAAAACGCAGTTCGACACCTTCGCCCTGGACGCCACCACCTTTGTTCATCAGGGGAAACGCTGGTATCTGTGGGCGCAAAAAGCGCCGGATATCACCGGCAACTCCAATCTTTATCTGTGCGAAATGGCGAACCCGTGGACGCTGAAAGGCGAGCCGGTGATGCTCAGCAAACCGGAATACGACTGGGAATGCCGCGGTTTCTGGGTCAACGAAGGCCCTGCGGTGCTGTTCCATGACGATAAGCTGTTTATCAGCTACTCTGCCAGCGCCACCGATGAGAACTACTGCATGGGATTACTTTGGATAGATATGAACGCCGATCCGCAAAACCCGGCAAACTGGCACAAATCCCCTCGCCCGGTTTTCGTCACCAGCTTTGAGAACCGCCAGTACGGGCCAGGACACAACAGCTTTACGCAAACGCCGGAAGGGGAAGATGTACTGGTGTATCACGCGCGTAATTACACCGAAATTGAGGGCGATCCGCTGTACGATCCGAACCGTCATACCCGCCTGAAGCTTGTCCGCTGGGACGAAAACGGGATGCCTGATTTCGGCATCCCGCCTGCGGATACGCTGTAGCGTTTGCGGCGCGCTGGGTTACACCAGCGTGCCGTAAATGGTCAACAGCGCCACAATAACGACCACCGCAAACGACGTTTTCTTCGCCATTGAAACGGCGGCTTTTGGCGTTTCAATCTTGTCGGTATGCGGCTCGCGCGCCAGTGAGAACTGCGCCAGGCGCGTTAACACCTGGTACTGCGACGTATGGCGGTCGCCAAGCGAAGCGAACCATGCGGGCAGCGCTTTTTCACCGTGGCCAATTAACGCGTACACCACGCCCACCAGACGCACCGGAAGCCAGTCGAGCACGTGCAGGATGGCATCAATGCCGGACAGCAAACGCTCATGCGGCGTCAGATAACGGGCAAGCCAGGTCTGCCAGGCGCGCAGAAACGCATAGCCCATCAGCAGTACCGGCCCCCACGGGCCGCCCACCACAAACCAGAACAGCGGTGCCAGGTAGTAGCGGAAGTTAATCCACAGCAGCGCGTTTTGCAGCTCGCGCAGAAACTCGCGCTCGTCGCAGTCCGGCGGCACGCCGTGGATCATCGTCAGCTCGCTCGCCATGGCGCCGCGCGCATGGGCGTCGTCACGGGAGGCGGCTTTAAGATAAGCGTGATAGTGCATACGCACTTTGCCCGCACCAATGCACAGCACCCCAAGCAGGATCCACACCACCAGCAGCGGCACGTTGAAAAACAGCCCGTACAGCGAGCGCAGCAGCAGGAAGGTAATAAGCATGACGCCCGCCGTCATCAACAGCGTACGCAGCATGGAAAAGTGCTTGATGCGGCGGAATAACACTTCCAGCCGGTGATCCAGTTGCCAGTGTTCGCCGAGCTTGAACAGGCGTTCAGCGATGATAACCAGCAGCATGGTAAACAACGTCATGGTATCTCCTTATTCTGACGACGCGGCAAGCATGGCGCGAAACCGTGACCAGTCAAATGCCGGGCCGGGATCGGTTTTTCTCGCCGGAGCGATATCGCTGTGCCCGGTAATATTGTCGGCGATTGCCGGGTAGAGTCCGATAAGCGTGTGGGTAATAGCAACCAGCTGCTGATACTGAGCATCGGTGTAGGGGGGCGTGTCCGTGCCTTCCAGCTCGATCCCTATTGAGAAATCGTTGCACCGTTCGCGCCCGTGATACATCGACACACCGGCATGCCAGGCACGCTTATCAAAAGGAACATACTGAACCACCTCACCATCACGGCGAATCAGGCAGTGAGCCGACACACGCAAATGCGCAATCTCAGCGAAGAAAGGATGGGCATTGGGATCTATCGTTCCCGTGAATAACGCATCGATCCACGGGCCGCCAAACTCACCCGGCGGGAGGCTAATATTATGAACCACCAGCAGTGTGGGCTTTTCATCCTCCGGGCGGCAGTCGTGGTGCGGCGAGGGCACATGCCGCGCATCCACCAGCCATCCGTTTTCTAACAACATGCTGGAACTCCTTCTGTATGGTGCAATGACTCGGTTCAGAGTAGCATGTTTCAATATTATGATTCGTTACCAATTTGGAGTTTTATCATGCCGCCTCGCCGCTACAACCCCGACCACCGACGTGAAGCGCTTCTGGAACGTATTAATATGGATATTCCAGCAAGCGTCGCCCATGCGTTGAAAGAAGACCTGGGGGGTGACGTTAACGCCGATAAAGACATTACCGCACAATTGTTGCCAAAAGAGACACGCTCGCACGCGGTCATTATCACCCGTGAGGAGGGCGTTTTTTGCGGCAAGCGTTGGGTTGAAGAGGTCTTTACTCAGCTGGCGGGCGACGATGTGCAGGTGACATGGCACGTTGATGATGGTGATGCGGTGACCGCCAATCAGCCACTGTTCGAGCTGGACGGGCCATCCCGCGTATTGCTGACCGGCGAGCGTACCGCGCTCAATTTTGTCCAAACGCTCTCTGGCGTCGCCAGTGAAGTTCGCCGCTACGTTGACCTGCTGGCCGGCACCCGAACCCAGCTGCTGGATACCCGTAAAACGCTGCCGGGCCTGCGCACCGCCCTGAAGTATGCGGTACTGTGCGGCGGCGGCGCAAACCATCGTCTCGGTTTATCCGATGCCTTCCTGATTAAAGAGAACCACATAATTGCTTCTGGCTCCGTGCGTCAGGCGGTGGAGAAAGCCTTCTGGCTGCACCCGGATGTGCCGGTTGAGGTGGAAGTTGAAAGCCTGGAAGAGCTGGAGCAGGCGATTAAGGCCGGGGCCGATATCATCATGCTCGATAACTTCGAAACGGAGCAGATGCGCGAGGCGGTGAAACTGACCAACGGCCGGGCCCAGCTTGAAGTCTCCGGAAACGTCACTTTCGACACGATCCGTGAGTTCGCTGAAACCGGCGTGGATTACATCTCCGTCGGCGCGCTGACCAAGCACGTTCGCGCCCTCGACCTCTCAATGCGCTTCAAATAAAGCGCGCTCCCCTCTCTGCCCGGAGAGGGGAATTTCAGCTCTGCTCGCAAATCCATTGTCTCTTCCTGCAACACGGAATGAATTCTCTGAAGCCTCTTTCCCGTTCCCTTATTTGCCCCTCGTTTCTGCCCTGTCCCGCTGACAAAGTAGCGCCACTTTGCACAAGGAGCAGATATGGACAGACAACAAGGATTCACGCTCATTGAGCTGATGGTGGTCATTGGCATTATCGCGATTCTGAGCGCCATCGGCGTTCCCGCCTATCAGAACTACCTGCGTAAAGCAGCCCTCACCGATATGCTGCAAACTTTCGTGCCTTACCGTACCGCCATTGAGCTTTGCGCGCTCGATCGCGGCGGCGTGGAAAGCTGCGATGCCGGCAGTAACGGTATACCCTCTCCTGCCACGACGCGTTACGTTTCAGGAATGAGCGTGGCGAAAGGGGTCGTGGCCTTAACGGGCCAGGAAAGCCTGAACGGGCTGACGGTAACCATGACGCCACAGTGGAACAACGGCAACGGTATGACGGGCTGGACGCGTGACTGCAACATCAGTGCTGACAGCGCGCTTAAGCAGGCCTGCGAAGACGTCTTCCGCTTCGACACTTACTGAGGAGCGGATAATGAACACCGATCAACTCGTGGCACTTTGTCTTCGCCACCATGCGCTGCTGCTCACCAGCGACAGCGACATGATTAGCATCGCCGTCGTGGGAAACCCCGCGCCTGAACTGATGGAGGCCCTGCGCTTCGCGACCCAGAAGCGGATTGATATCGAATGCTGGAGCGCTGAACGCATGGAAAAGCACCGGCAGTTAACCGCGCAATCGCATCTGCCTGTCGTTTCACAACCCCACTCCGCGGTGGATATACTCAACCACACGCTGCAGCAGGCAATAAACCAGCGCGCATCTGACATTCATATCGAACCGATGGAGCACGCGTGCCAGATCCGCTTGCGTATCGACGGGGTACTTTACCCGCAGCCTCCCCTTTCCGCCGCGCTGACGACGATGCTCAGCGCCCGGTTAAAAGTGCTGGGTAATCTGGATATTGCAGAACGCCGCTTACCGCAGGACGGTCAGTTTACGATTGAGCTGACAAACGAGCCGGTCTCGTTTCGTATCTCCACGCTTCCCTGCAGCTGCGGGGAAAAAATTGTGCTGCGCCTGCTGCACCAGGTTCAGCAGGCGCTGGAACCGAACGCGCTTGGCATGAGCGCTAAACAGCTGGCCTGTTTTAATGAGGTACTCCACCAGCCTCAGGGGCTAATTCTGGTCACCGGCCCAACGGGCAGCGGCAAAACCGTAACGCTCTACAGCGCGCTGCAGGCGCGTAACACCCCTGACGTCAACATCTGCAGCGTGGAGGATCCCATTGAGATCCCGCTTGTAGGGTTAAATCAGACTCAGATTAACCCCCGCGCGGGCTTAACATTCCAGAGCGTACTTAGGGCGCTGCTCCGTCAGGATCCGGACATCATTATGGTCGGGGAAATTCGTGATTGTGAAACGGCAGAAATTGCCATCAAAGCCGCACAGACCGGACACCTGGTGCTGTCGACGCTGCACACCAACTCGACGATGGAAACCCTCATTCGTCTGGAGCAGATGGGCATTGCACGCTGGATGATCTCTTCCGCGCTCTCGATGGTGATTGCCCAGCGGCTGGTTCGACGCCTTTGCCCGCACTGCCGACAGAAAACAGGGGAGCATACGGACTTACCGCGCTCGGCCTGGACGCGGCAACTTCCTCGCTGGCAGCCCGCAGGCTGCGATCGTTGTTATCACGGTTTTTACGGCCGCGTGGCCATTTTTGAAGCGCTTGCGATCGATAATCCCCTGCGCCAGGCGATTGCCAGCGGGGCAGGCATTGAGGTGATAGAAGCCAGTGCACGGCAGGCGGGACTCATCTCGCTGTTTGAACACGGCTGCATGGCCGTCGAGCAAGGGCTCACTACGCTTGAAGAGTTAGTGCGTGTTCTGGGAATGCCCGATGGCCGCTAATCAACTCTGGCGCTGGCGAGCAATCTCCGCTGAAGGAGAACCCCGAAGCGGGGTTCTCTGGGCCACAGACCGCAGCGCGGCCTTCACCAGGCTGATGCGTAACGACCTCCATCCTCTGGCCCTGACCCGATGCGCTCAAAGACACCGCTGGCGTCCACATCACTGCTACGAGATGTTTCGTCAGCTCGCAACGCTTCTGCAGGCAGGCCTGACGCTCGCACATAGTCTGCAAATGCTGGCAGACCAGCATCCAGTAGAACCGTGGCGGGGGCTACTGCAAAGCGTTGCCGATGAACTCAGCGAAGGGCGTCCTTTTTCTGAGGCGCTTAAACGGTGGCCAGCAGTCTTTAGCCCACTGCATATCTCAATGGTGAAAACCGGAGAGCTAACAGGGAAGCTTGAAGCGTGCTGCCGGGAGCTTGCAGAGCAGCAAAAAGCGCAGCAGCAACTCAACGCGAAAGTGAAAAAAGCGCTGCGCTACCCGGCGATCGTCCTGACGCTGGCGGTGCTCGTCGTGCTGGCAATGGTCACCCTGGTTTTGCCCGAGTTTGCCGCGATTTACAAAACGTTTAACACCCCGCTTCCGGCACTGACGCGAATAGTGATGGGGATAGCCGCGTTTATGCAGTCATATGCCCTCGTGCTGTTCGCGATGCTACTTGTTCCCGTAACCGCTGCCTGGGCTCTGCGTCACCATCCTCGCTGGCAGCGTATTCTGCTGAGTTTTCCCGTAATGGGAGCGCTGGCGAAAGGGCAAAAGCTGGGGCAGATCTTCACCGTGCTGTCACTTACGCAGCAGGCGGGCATTGCCTTCTTACAGGGTCTTGAGAGCGCAGAAGAGACCGCTGAAAGCCGGTACTGGCAAGGGATACTCAGCAGCATAAGGGAGGACATCGAAAAAGGTCTCCCCGTCTGGTCTTCCTTCCAGAAAGCGGCGATGTTTACCCCGCTCTGCATCCAGCTCTTACGAACCGGCGAGATGTCAGGTTCGCTGGACGTCATGCTGGCAAACCTTGCCCGCCATCACACGGAACAGACCTTTCAACGGGCAGACAACCTGGCGGCGCTTCTGGAGCCGCTGCTGCTGGTTGTTACTGGAGTCATCATCGGCACGCTGGTGGTGGCAATGTATCTGCCGATTTTCCATCTGGGAGATGCGATGAGCGCGGGGTAGTGCAACAGCGCTGGCGCACGGGCATGCGCCAGCGAAAGCCATTACAGGCTATTGAAAACGCGGTTTTCCTGCTCCTGAACGCGAATAAACGTCGTGCGTTTCGTCAGCTCTTTCAGGCGGGATGCACCTACGTAGGTGCAGGCTGAGCGCAGGCCACCGAGAATATCGCGCGCGGTGTTTTCAACCGGACCGCGCAGTGGCAGCTTCACGGTTTTGCCTTCTGCCGCACGGTATTTAGCCACGCCACCGACGTGACGGGTCATCGCGGACTCAGAGCTCATACCGTAGAACAGCATGAATTTCTCGCCGTTCTCTTCCACTACGGTGCCGCCGCTCTCTTCGTGACCTGCCAGCATACCGCCGAGCATCACGAAGTCCGCGCCGCCGCCAAAGGCCTTTGCGACATCGCCCGGCATGGTGCAACCGCCGTCGCTGATAATCTGGCCGCCCAGGCCGTGCGCCGCATCGGCACATTCAATGACCGCGGAAAGCTGCGGATAACCAACTCCGGTCTTAACGCGCGTGGTGCATACGGAGCCCGGGCCAATGCCCACTTTCACGATGTCGGCACCGGAAAGGATCAGCTCTTCACACATTTCACCGGTCACCACGTTGCCCGCGATGATAGTTTTGTTCGGCCAGGCTTCGCGCGCCTTGCTGACGAACTGTACGAAGTGCTCGGAGTAACCGTTCGCCACATCAATACAAACGAAGCTAAGCGCCGGGTTGGCATTCAGGATCTGTTTGGTCTTTTCGAAATCTGCATCGGAGGTACCCGTGGAGACCATCACGTGCTTCACCACATCAGCAGAGGCGGACGCAACAAACGCGTTCCACTCTTCAGGAGTGTAGTGCTTGTGGACTGCAGTAAGAATATCGAACTCAGCCAGCGCCGTTGCCATCTCAAAGGTACCGACCGTATCCATGTTGGCAGCAATGATTGGCACGCCAGACCAGGTCTGACCGGAGTGTTTAAAGGTGAATTGACGTTCGAGTTCAACGTCTGAGCGACTTTTCAGTGTAGAGCGTTTAGGGCGGATAAGAACGTCTTTGAAACCTAACTTCAGATCTTCTTCGATACGCATGTGCGGATTCCTGGGGTTAGAGGCAAATATGTTAAAAGCACAACTCCAGTGACGCTATCATACGCACTAATACCTGCTCCGCAAGACTGCGAAATTCTCTTTTTTTACGCTACAATCCTATAAATTTACCTGGTAAAAAGCGGGTAAAGAGAATCAAACAATTACTGTCGCACGTTTGTTTTTTAAGCAACTGATTTTCATAATGAATAATTCCCAGGATTTGATTTAATGGGGTATATCGTCGCAGTAACCGGCGGCATCGGTAGTGGCAAAAGTACCGTTGCGGACGCGTTTTCTCGTCTCGGCATCGCGATTATTGATGCCGATATTATTGCCCGTCAGGTGGTAGAGCCCGATACACCCGCGCTAAAGGCCATCGCAGACCATTTCGGTCAGGCAATCATCAATGCCGACGGCACGCTGAACCGCCGTCAGCTTCGCGAATATATTTTTTCTGATTCTGCGGAAAAAGCCTGGCTTAATGCCCTGCTCCACCCCATTATCCACCAGGAAACTCAGCGTCAGATAGCCGCAGCCCGCTCGCCCTATGTCCTGTGGGTGGTTCCGCTCCTGGTGGAAAATCAGCTGTATAAGAAAGCCAATCGGGTACTGGTGATTGATGTCACACCCGAAACGCAAATCCAGCGAACCATGACGCGCGATCACGTCTCGCGTGAACATGCTGAACAAATTCTTGCCGCTCAGGCCACGCGCGCTCAGCGCCTTGCCGTTGCGGATGATGTTATTGATAATAACGGCGCACCAGATGCCATTGCATCGGATGTTGCCCGTCTGCACGCGCAGTATCTGACGTTCGCCGCGCAGGCCGTTGCACAGGAAAAACCATAATGTCCACTCACATTCTTTTTGAGCACCCGCTTAATGAAAAAATGCGTACCTGGCTGCGCATTGAATTTCTTATCCAACAGCTTTCACAACATCTTCCTGTTAACGATCATGCCACGGCGTTGCACTTCTTTCGCAACGTAGGCGATCTGCTGGATGTGATTGAGCGTGGCGATGTCCGTACGGAACTGTTGAAAGAGCTGGAGCGCCAGCAGCGTAAATTACAGGTCTGGGCCGAAGTGCCGGGCGTGGATCAAAGCCGGATTGACGCCTTACGTCAGCAATTGAAAAACAGCAGCACAACGCTGATGGCAGCGCCGCGCGTTGGGCAATATTTACGAGAAGACCGTTTGATTGCGCTGGTGCGCCAGCGCCTGAGCATACCGGGCGGTTGCTGTAGCTTTGACCTGCCAACGCTGCATATGTGGCTGCATATGCCGCAGGAACAGCGCGATCGTCAGGTAAACAGCTGGCTGGGCAGCCTGGAGCCGATGAATCAGACGTTATCGCTGATCCTCGATCTTGTGCGTAACTCTGCCCCATTCCGCAAGCAAACCAGTCTCAACGGTTTTTATCAGGACAACGGCGACGACGCCGATCTTCTGCGTCTAAATCTGTCTCTTGGCGAGCAGCTTTATCCACAAATTTCCGGGCATAAAAGCCGTTTCGCGATCCGCTTTATGCCGCTGGACAGTGAAAATGGCACCGTGCCGGAACGCCTCGATTTTGAACTGGCCTGTTGTTAAGGAGTGCCAATGTCTGACGTCACCACCGTAAACTGCCCAACCTGTGGCAAAACCGTTGTCTGGGGCGAAGTGAGTCCATTTCGCCCATTCTGCTGCAAGCGCTGTCAGCTCATTGACCTGGGCGAATGGGCGGCGGAAGAGAAACGTATTCCGAGCGAAGGGGACCTCTCGGATAGCGATGACTGGAGCGAAAGCCAGCAGTAACGTTCAAAGCCTGCTGGCGCTTCGTCCGGCAGGCCTACATATTTGCCGCTAAGCGGCGGATCACAGGCTCATTGGCTGGCGGGAATTTATCGGCATCACTGGCCTGAAGTTCCACCCAGTTACCCGGCTGTCCTTCTTTTCCCCATGGGTCACCTTCCCAGCTTTCCACCAGCCAGAACCACAGCGTGATGTGCCTGTCGGGAAACTGGTATTCCAGCTTATCAAACAGCGTGGCGTCAAGCGGGGTAATCCCCACCTCTTCCTGCAGCTCACGCACCAGCGCCTCTTCCGGCGTTTCTCCTGATTCGATTTTCCCACCAGGAAACTCCCACTTGTTCGCCATATGGGCGTCGGCAGCGCGCTGGGTGATGAAGATTTGGTTTTGCGGGTTGCGAATAATCCCGACGGCAATTTGCAGTATTTTCATAGTTTCACTTCCATAAAAAAGGCGCAGATGTCTGCGCCTTTTCTTTTTTTATGAACTTAGTTCAGACGGCCGTGGCAGGCCTTGTATTTTTTACCAGAACCACATGGGCATGGATCGTTACGACCCACTTTACGATCGCCGGTCTGCGCGGCGATCGCTGCTGCGGCTTCGCTTTCGTCGGTCTGGTGGCTCAGCTGCTGCATCTGCGCCAGACGCTCAGCTTCTTCACGACGCTGCTGCTCCATCGCTTCCACTTCTTCCGGCATACGCACCTGAACCTTACTCAGGGTGCTGATCACTTCATACTTCAGCGACTCCAGCATAGAGGCAAACATGGAGAAGGATTCGCGCTTGTACTCCTGCTTCGGATCTTTCTGTGCATAGCCACGCAGGTGGATACCCTGACGCAGGTAGTCCATCGCCGCCAGGTGCTCTTTCCACAGGGAGTCCAGCGTCTGCAGCATCACGCCTTTTTCGAAGTGACGCATCATCTCAGCGCCAACCACTTCTTCCTTACGCTTGTAAACCTCCAGCGCGGTTTCAAAGATACGTTCGCGCAGGGTCTCTTCATGAAGCTCAGGCTCTTTGTCCAGCCACTCTTTGATTGGCAGATCGAGATCGAAGTCGTTTTTCAGGCGTTCCTGCAGGCCTTCAACATCCCACATCTCTTCCAGAGACTGCGGTGGAATATGCGCGTCGATGGTGGCTTTGAACACATCCTCGCGGATGCTGTTGATGGTTTCGCTCACGTCGGACACGTCCAGCAGTTCGTTACGCTGGGTGTAGATTGCACGACGCTGATCGTTGGCAACGTCATCGTATTCCAGCAGTTGCTTACGAATATCGAAGTTGCGGCTTTCCACTTTACGCTGGGCGTTAGCGATCGCTTTAGTCACCCACGGGTGCTCAATGGCTTCGCCTGGCTTCATGCCCAGCTTACGCATCATGCCGGACACGCGGTCGGAGGCGAAAATACGCATCAGCGCATCTTCCATAGACAGATAGAAGCGGGAAGAACCGGCGTCCCCCTGACGACCCGCACGGCCACGCAGCTGGTTGTCGATACGACGAGATTCGTGACGCTCGGTACCAATGATGTGCAGGCCACCGGATGCCAGCACCGCGTCGTGGCGCACCTGCCAGTCGGCTTTGATCTGCGCGATCTGCTCTGGCGTTGGGTTTTCCAGCTCTGCAACTTCAGCCTGCCAGCTACCGCCCAGCATAATATCGGTACCACGACCCGCCATGTTGGTGGCGATGGTCACGGCTGCCGGATAGCCAGCCTGAGCAACAATGTCTGCTTCTTTAGCGTGGAACTTGGCGTTCAGAACGTTGTGCTTGATGCCAGCTTTGGTCAGTTCGTTAGAAACCACTTCAGATTTCTCGATGGAGATGGTCCCCACCAGAACCGGCTGACCATTGGCAGTACGGTCACGAATATCTTCGATGATCGCCTGAATTTTTTCCGCTTCGGTCATGTACACCAGGTCCGGCATATCCTTACGGATCATCGGACGGTTGGTTGGCACAACCACGGTATCCAGCTTGTAGATGGAGCTGAATTCAAACGCTTCGGTATCTGCAGTACCGGTCATCCCCGCCAGCTTCTCGTACAGACGGAAGTAGTTCTGGAAGGTAATAGACGCCAGCGTCTGGTTTTCGTTCTGGATATCCACGCCTTCTTTCGCCTCAACGGCCTGGTGCAGACCGTCAGACCAGCGACGGCCCTGCATGGTACGACCGGTGTGTTCATCGACGATGATGACTTCACCGTCTTTGACGATGTAGTCGACGTCGCGGGTGAACAGCGCGTGCGCACGCAGCGCGGCGGTTACGTGGTGCATCAGCATAATGTTGCTCGGAGAGTACAGAGACTCGCCCTCTTCCATAATGCCTTCAGCCACCAGCAGCTCTTCAATTTTCACCAGACCACGTTCGGTCAGGTTCACCTGGCGCGCTTTCTCATCAACGGAGAAGTGGCCTTCACCCTGGAAGGTATCGGAGTCTTCTTTCTCCTGGCGCAGCAGGTGTGGAATGATTTTGTCGACTTTACGGTACATGTCAGAACTGTCTTCGGCCGGGCCGGAGATGATCAGCGGGGTACGCGCCTCATCGATAAGAATGGAGTCAACCTCATCCACCAGCGCATAGTGCAGCTTGCGCTGGACGCGCTCTTCCGGGCTGAACGCCATGTTGTCACGCAGGTAGTCGAAGCCGTATTCGTTGTTGGTACCGTAGGTGATATCAGCGTTATACGCTTCACGCTTGGCGGGCGCCGGCAGGCCGGACATGTTGATGCCGACGGTCATGCCGAGGAATTCGAACAGCGGACGGTTGTTTTCGGCATCACGCTGGGCCAGATAATCGTTGACGGTAACGACGTGAACGCCCTTACCGGTCAGTGCATTCAGGTAAGCCGGCAGCGTTGCGGTCAGTGTTTTACCTTCACCGGTACGCATTTCCGCGATGCAGCGCTCGTTAAGCACCATACCACCCAGCAGCTGAACGTCGAAGTGACGCATGCCAAATACGCGTTTACTCGCTTCACGCACAACCGCGAAAGCTTCCGGAATAAGGCTCTCCAGGGTTTCGCCTTTTTCCAGGCGCGCGCGGAATTCCGCCGTTTTCGCTTTGAGCTCATCATCAGAGAGCTTCTCCATCGCCGGTTCCATACCGTTGATGACGTTTACAGCTTTGCGCATACGGCGCAGGGTACGATCGTTACGACTACCGAAAACTTTGGTTAATAATTTGATTAGCATAATAAATTCTCAAACGCCCCAGACGGGCAGATAAATTAAGGTATTGAAAAAGTTAATTTAGCTGAGGCGTTGTGGCCCGGCGCGGATGCCGTGAACCTGGCTAATCCATGTCGAAACGGAGAATGATACAGGGGAGACAAACCCGGTTTGCGCCGTCTGACTCACGTTCACAGGCGGCTGGTTGTCCTGCGTCAGAAGCGCATTAAGCGTATCGAGCAGGGCAAGATGCTGAGCCTGAACCGGCAGCGTTTCTTCAGCAACAGGCATCGTCTGCGGCGCCATCGCGAACGACAGATGACGGATAACCGTGCGGATGGCGTGCTGCTGCCAGTAATCAACGGAGAAATTAGGACGACGGCTGGCTTCTAGCCACGCGAGATTAGTAAAATTAACCCGCGTCGAGAGATCGTGTTTAGTCGTAGTGGAACGTGCTGGTGTCGCCGCTTCCGCACTGTTGCTGAGCGCAGGCAAGCCGAAACTCGCCGCGACCATCCCTAATAAGAGATGCGGCCAGAAGTAACGTCTGCCAAATTGTCGCCAGCGCGTCAGTATTCCGCTCACTTGCTCCACCACATTCGCCCGCCAGTGCAGGCTGAGTTCAGTTATTCTTTTTTTAGCGCCCAGATATTACCACTAAAGCCACTACACAGCAGCAGGAATGACACCTTGTAGCAGGTAAAAACGGTCAATAATGCAGCGAACACACCGTTATTCGGCACCCGACAAAGGCCAGGGAATAGAGGGACAAATCACAGAAGGGCAGAAATAAAAACGACTGGCTTCCCTGGTCGGAGAGAGTACCAGGTGAACCAGTCGCTTTTCTTACGAAACGGCGTTAACCGTTACGCCAGGACCATAGTCGGTGCTTTGAACGCCAGCGGCAGCTCAGCTTCGTCTTCGAAGGTCACATATTCCCAGGCTTCCTGTTTTGCCAGGACGGCCTGCAACAGTTTGTTGTTCAGTGCATGACCGGATTTAAACGCGGTAAATGCACCAATGATGTTGTGGCCACACATGAAGAGGTCGCCGATCGCGTCCAGCATTTTGTGACGAACGAATTCATCTTCAAAACGCAGGCCGTCTTCGTTCAGTACGCGATAATCGTCAACAACGATGGCACAATCGAAGCTGCCGCCCAGGCACAGGCCGCGGGACTGCAGATATTCGATATCACGCATGAAGCCAAACGTACGTGCGCGGCTGATCTGGCGCATAAACGCATCAGCAGAGAAGTTCATCGCATAGCGTTGGGTGCTGGCATCAATCGCCGGATGGTTAAAGTCGATGGTAAAGTCCAACGAGAAACCATTGTAC
Source organism: Enterobacter sp. MG-EB028 (assembly GCF_056673305.1). Classification (NCBI taxonomy): domain Bacteria; kingdom Pseudomonadati; phylum Pseudomonadota; class Gammaproteobacteria; order Enterobacterales; family Enterobacteriaceae; genus Enterobacter; species Enterobacter sp. MG-EB028. The sequence goes on along the minus strand of NZ_CP195079.1, from coordinate 808,358 downwards.
GGTTTGAATTCAGCCCACTTGTCGCCATCTTCGACGCGAACGGTCTCTTTAATGCGAACAAATTTCTTCGCACAGTTCAGTTCTTCGATGCCGGCATCCAGCAACAGATAAACGAACGGCGCAGCACTACCATCCATAATCGGGATTTCTGGCGCATCGACTTCAACAATAATGTTGTCGATACCCAGACCCGCCAGGGCGGCGTTCAGGTGCTCTACGGTAGAAATCCGCACGTCATGCTCGTTCACCAGACAAGTACAGAGCATAGTATCACGCACAGATTTGGCATCGGCCGGAAAATCTACCGGTGGATTCAAGTCGGTGCGACGATAGATGACCCCGGTATTGGCCGGCGCAGGGCGTAACGTCAGTGTGACTTTCTTGCCGGTATGTAAACCGACACCCGTCGCCTGAACGATACGTTTAAGTGTCCTTTGTTTGATCATCGTATAATCTCGCCAAATTAACTATCCAACCGAGAGTGTATATCACTAACGGTGGGCCAGTTTAGCACAAAGAGCGCAAATCCCCAAATTCCAGCCAATTCTTAGTCAGCTTGCTTACGCAGGAACGCCGGGATGTCCAGATAATCTGGCTCTTTTGCCGTTTGCGGCGTTGGGTCGTTCACCACTTTCGCGGCCGGTTTTTGCTCCTGAGTCAGAGGAGACATACCGTGCTGCTGGTAACGATCCATTACCGGTTGCTGAGTCTGCTTGTTGGTCACCAGGGTGATCTCAGGACGCTTGTCCATACCGATACCGGTCGCAACAACGGTAACACGCAGCTCGTCGTTCATTTCCGGGTCAAGAGACGTACCGATTACCACGGTCGCGTTGTCAGAGGCGAACGCACGGATGGTGTTACCCACGGTTTCGAACTCATCCAGACGCAGGTCAAAGCCAGCGGTAATGTTGACCAGCACGCCGCGCGCACCAGACAGATCGATATCTTCCAGCAGTGGAGAAGAGATAGCCATTTCAGCCGCTTCTTCAGCACGGTCTTCACCGCTCGCCACGCCAGAGCCCATCATCGCGTAGCCCATTTCGGACATCACGGTGCGAACGTCTGCAAAGTCAACGTTCATCAGGCCAGGACGGGTAATCAGTTCAGCGATACCCTGAACCGCGCCTTTCAGCACGTCGTTTGCTGCGCCGAAGGCGTCCAGCAGGGAGATACCGCGACCCAGCACTTTCAACAGCTTGTCGTTCGGGATAGTGATCAGCGAGTCCACATGCTTGGACAGCTCGGTGATGCCCTGCTCCGCGAAGGCCATACGCTTTTTGCCTTCGAAGTTGAAAGGCTTGGTCACGACAGCAACGGTCAGGATACCTAAATCTTTTGCCACTTCAGCCACAACAGGTGCTGCACCGGTACCAGTACCGCCGCCCATGCCTGCTGCGATGAAGACCATGTCCGCACCTTCCAGTGCAGCACGCAGGGCTTCACGATCTTCTTCAGCCGCGTTACGGCCAACTTCCGGGTTAGCTCCAGCCCCCAGGCCTTTGGTGATACCACCGCCGATCTGGATAGTCTGGCCAACTGCCGTCTTACGCAGTGCTTGCGCATCGGTGTTAACTGCAAAGAATTCAACACCTTCAATGCGTTCACGCACCATATGCTCTACGGCGTTACCGCCGCCGCCACCGACGCCGATGACTTTAATCACCGCGTCGTTGGTCAGTTCCATAGGTTCAAACATAATTTCTCTCTCCGTTGTGCCTGTCGCCCGAGACCGCTAATTCTCTCCGGTCTCTTTAAAAAATTAAAACTCTTTTCGCAGCCAGTTGTTCAGTCGTTTGACCCACGACCCCACTGAAACGCGTTTTTCCACTTCTGCTTCACCACTGAGATGAGATTCCTTCCCGTAGTGGAGCAGGCCCACTGCCGTTGAATAGTACGGCTCCTGGGCATAATCCGTTAAACCGGTAATATTCAGCGGCGCACCAATACGCACCTGCGTATGGAACACGCGCTGAGCGCAGGCCGCAAGACCTTCAATTTGCGCTGCACCGCCGGTTAATACAATCCCCGCCGCAAGATGATGTTTCACGCCCTGCTGACGAAGCTGTTCCTGTAACTGTAAAATCTCTTCGTTGACCAGGTTGAGCAGCTCGGTATAGCGTGGCTCAATCACCTCTGCCAACGTCTGGCGCTGCAGGCTACGCGGCGGACGACCGCCCACGCTCGGCACTTCAACGCTCTCATCTTTGCCAACAATAGACCCCAGCGCACAGCCGTGGCGTACTTTAATCGCTTCTGCATCGCTCGGTGGCGTACCAAAAGCGTAAGCAATATCGCTGGTCACAACGTTCCCTGCGTATGGGATCACTTTGGTGTGGCGCAGCGCACCGCCGGTATACACGGCCATATCCATTGTACCACCACCAATATCGACCACACAGACACCCAGTTCACGTTCGTCTTCGGTCAGCACGGAATAACTTGCCGCCAGACCGGCGAAAATAAGTTGGTCAACTTTCAGGCCACAACGTTCAACGGCTTTTACAATGTTCTTCGCCATATCGTTGTGACATGTGATCAGGTGCACTTTTGCCTGCATACGCACGCCAGACAGACCAACCGGGTTCTTGATCCCTTCCTGGTAGTCGATCGCATACTCCTGCGGGATCACGTGCAGCACGCGATGCTCATCGCGAACGCGCACGGACTTCGCCGTATGCACAACGTTTTCAACGTCTTCCTGCGTCACTTCTTCTTCGGAAATAGGCACCATACCAATTTCGTTCTGGCAGCTGATGTGCTTGCCAGAAAGGGCCAGATAGACAGAAGAAATCTGGCAATCTGCCATTAATTCAGCCTGATCGATGGCGCGCTGTACGCACTTCACCACCGACTCAAGGTCGTTTACCCCACCTTTATCCATACCACGGGACGGGCAACTGCCCACGCCAATGATATTGACCATACCGTCGGGCAGAACTTCCCCTACTAAAGCGGCAACCTTCGCGGTGCCAATCTCCAGTCCAACTACCAGTTTTCTGTCCGTCGCCTTGATCATTGTTGTTCTGCCTGTACCTGTGCCTGATTCTGTTGCTGATTAGGTTCCTCGACCGGAGCCGGCTCCCAACCGACTGCTGCGCCTGAGTCATAGCGCAAATCAACGTAGCTTATCCGTTTGCCGTCCGTCTGCGCCTGCTGCTGTAAAACCGGGTAAAGTTCTACAAAACGCGCCAGACGTTTCATTGTGTCGCCGCGTCCCAGGTTGAGCTTAATGCCGTTCGTCAACGTCAGCTGCCAGGAGCGGCGCGCCGTCATCGCAGCATCTTTTAACGTAAACCTGTCCTTCGCCAGCACCTGGCCCATTTCACGAAAACCTTGCAATACTTCGTTTTCGCTGCCTTCCGGGCCATACAACATCGGTAAATTTTGCTTGTTGACACGATCGCTCGGGACGCTGAAGGAATTTCCATCTACGTCAACCATGTGCTGATCATTCCAACGCGCAATGGGCACATATTCAACCAGATGAATCTTCAATTCATCAGGCCATTGTTTTCTGACGCTCGCCTGTTTTATCCATGGCAGACGTTCAATCTGGCTCTGAATAATATTGACGTCCTGCGTCATAAAGGTGCCGGGCGATCCCAGCGCCAAAATTGACTGGCGAATATCATCGTTACGCGTGTAGTGACGCTCACCGGTCACCACCAGCTTCGACAGCGGCAGCCGCTGCGCATCTTCCATCCAGCCCAGCACCATCCAGCCGCTGATAAACACGGTGCACAGCACCCCGAGCAGGAAAATAATCCCTGCAAGACGCGTTCCATTACTCCGGCGTGAAGAAGTATATTCTTCTTCGTCATCGCGGTTGCGCGTGTTCAATGCAGCCTGAGACATATCAGCCCGCCTGGTCCAGAATACGTACGACTAACTGTGAGAAGCTCATTCCCGCCTGACGCGCCGCCATCGGCACAAGGCTGTGGCTGGTCATTCCCGGCGAGGTATTGGCTTCCAACAGATAAAACTGCCCGTCATTGTCCTGCATCACATCAATGCGTCCCCAGCCGCGACACCCGAGAACATTCCAGGCTTTTACCACCAGGGACTGTAATTCGGCTTCACGCTCACCTTCAAGACCACAAGGGCAGAAATATTGCGTCTCATCAGAGAGATACTTCGCCTCATAATCATAGAAGACTCCGGCGGGTTGGATGCGAATTGACGGTAAAATTTCTTCGCCAAGCATCGCGACGGTAAATTCCGGCCCGCTGAGCCATTTTTCAATCAGAACTTCTTCATCATGTTGAAATGCCAGCGCTAAAGCAGATGACAAATCTTCAGCTTTATCGACCTTTGACATCCCGACGCTCGACCCTTCCCGGCTCGGCTTTACAATAACCGGTAAGCCCAGTGACGCAATGCGTGTATTAACGCTGTCCGACAGGCCCAATTCAAATTCGCGACGGGTCAGCGCCACCCAAGGTGCAACAGGTAGCCCCGCGCCCTGCCAGAGTAACTTACTGCGCAGTTTATCCATAGAGATGGCGGAAGCCATCACGCCGCTGCCGGTGTAAGGCATGCCGATCAGATCCAGAAGCCCCTGCAGGGTTCCGTCTTCACCGCCACGACCATGTAGCGCGATAAAGACCTTATCGAAGCCCATCGCTTTTAATTGCGTCACGTCGACCTCTTTTGGATCGACCAGGTGCGCGTTTACGCCGCCTTCACGCAGGCCCGCCAGCACGGCAGCCCCGGAATTCAGGGAAACCTCGCGCTCGGCGGAGGTGCCGCCAGAGAGGACTGCAATCTTATCAGCCATGATGCTCATCCTCCTGGGTTTGCGGCTTCAGTTTGATTTCGGCTAAAGTACGGGCGATTTTGCCGATATTTCCCGCACCCTGAATCAGGATCAGATCGTTACCGGTCAGGACCGGTGCCAGAATTTCCGCCACCTGCGCCGGATCAGATACCAGAATAGGGTCAACTTTACCGCGCCCGCGAATGGTACGACACAGGGAACGACTGTCCGCGCCCGGAATCGGCGTTTCGCCTGCGGCGTAAACATCCAGCATCAGCAGGGTATCCACCTGCGACAGGACGCTGGCGAAATCGTCATACAGATCGCGGGTACGCGTGAAGCGGTGCGGCTGGAAGATCATCACCAGATTCTTCTCCGGCCAGCCCGCGCGTGCGGCTTTGATGGTCGCGTCCACTTCGGTCGGATGGTGACCGTAGTCGTCTACCAGCATCGCGGTGCCTGGCTTACCATTCACCGCATCCAGCGGGAATTCACCGAGGAAGTCGAAGCGACGCCCCGTGCCCTGGAAGCTTTCCAGCGCGCGCAGGATCGCTTCATCGTCAATGCCTTCTTCCGTCGCAACAGCCACTGCCGCAGCGGCGTTGAGCGCGTTATGGCGCCCAGGCGCATTCAGCGTGACGTGCAACAGCTCTTTGTCCTGACGCGCCAGAGTGAAATGGCCCTGCGCACCAATCTGTTTGTACGCTTCCACGCGGACGTCAGCGTCTTCGCTGAAACCATAGGTGGTGATTTGACGACCGACGCGCGGCAGCAGCTCGCGGATCACCGGGTCGTCGACGCACATTACCGCACGCCCATAAAACGGCAGGTTGTGCAGGAAGTTGATAAAGGTCTGCTTTAAGTTCTCGAAGTCGCCCTGGTAGGTATCCATATGGTCAGCTTCGATGTTCGTGACAATCGCCACCATCGGCTGCAGATGCAGGAACGACGCGTCACTCTCATCCGCTTCCGCAATCAGATAACGGCTGTGGCCCAGACGCGCATGCACGCCTGCCGCTTTCACCAGACCGCCGTTGACGAACGTCGGATCGAGCCCGGCTTCCGCATAAATACTGGAGACCATCGCCGTGGTCGTGGTTTTACCGTGGGTGCCGGCAATCGCGATGCCGTGACGGAAACGCATCAGTTCCGCCAGCATTTCAGCACGGCGGATCACGGGAATGCGCGCTTCATGCGCGGCAACGATTTCCGGGTTGTCAGAGGAGATGGCGCTTGAGACCACCACCACGCTCGCATCGCGCACGTTTTCCGGGCGATGGTTGAAATAGATAGTCGCCCCAAGCGACGCCAGCTGCTGCGTTACAGGGTTTGGCGCCAGGTCAGACCCGCTGATCTGATAGCCTTCGTTAGCTAACACTTCGGCAATACCGCCCATGCCAGCACCACCGATGCCAACAAAGTGAATGTGCCGGACGCGACGCATCTCGGGCACGATTGAACGCAGTTTTGCCAGTTGTTGTGTATTCATTCTCTAAACGCCATCGACTACTTAAAATTCGTGCCGCGCTTCACGCGCTGCGAGGGTTAAGCCTGGGCTGCCAGGCTCACTTCTTTTGCCACCCGTTCTGTCGCATCCGGGATAGCAACCGCGCGCGCGCGTTGTGCCATCTCCAGCAGTGCGTCTCTGTTCCAGCCCGCCAGGGTGGTGGCGACCGCATCGGCGGTAAATTGTGGCTGTTCAAAAATTTTCGCCGCGCCGGCTTTCTCAAGCGGCAGCGCATTCCAGTACTGCTGTCGGTCTTTGTGCTGGAACGGCACGAACAGCGCGGGTAAACCGGCGGCGGCAATTTCGCTCACCGTCAGCGCCCCCGAGCGGCAGACCACGACATCGGCCCAGGCATAGGCTGCGGCCATATCGTCAATAAATTCCGTCACTTTATGCTGCGGTTTTCCCGCTTCGGCATAAGCCTGCTCAACGGTCTGCTGAGCGCCTTTTCCGCTCTGGTGCCAGATCGTCACGGCATCCCCCAGCTTTGCCGCCACCTGCGGCATCGTCTGGTTTAAAATACGCGCCCCCTGAGACCCACCGACAACCAGCACACGAACCGGACCTTCACGTCCCGCCAGGCGGGCATCCGGCAGCGGTAGCGCCAGCACGTCCACGCGCACCGGGTTGCCCACCACGTCCGCTTTCGGGAACGCGCCGGGAAACGCCTGCATCACTTTGGTCGCGATTTTCGCCAGCCACTTGTTGGTCAGGCCGGCAATACCGTTCTGCTCATGCAGCACAACGGGAATACCCAATGACCATGCGGCCAGCCCGCCGGGACCAGAGACATAGCCGCCCATGCCCAACACCACATCGGGCTTAAAGCGCTTCATGATGGTGCGCGCCTGACGCCAGGCGTTGAAAATACGCACCGGTGCCAGCAGCATGGCCTTGAGGCCTTTTCCCCGCAGGCCAGAAATTCGAATAAAGTCGATCTCGATACCGTGCTTCGGTACCAGGTCGGCCTCCATGCGGTCTGCGGTTCCCAGCCAGCGTACCTGCCAGCCCTGATCCATTAAATGGTGCGCAACCGCCAGTCCCGGGAACACGTGTCCGCCGGTACCGCCCGCCATCACCATTAACCGCTTCGGTTGATTCATCGTGAACCTCGTGTAAACGCCTGGGCTTTCTCCAGACGCGTCTCATAATCTATGCGTAACAAAAACATAATGGCCGTCGACATGATCAACAGACTCGAACCACCATAGCTGATCAGCGGCAACGTCAGACCTTTGGTCGGCAGCATACCCGCTGCGGCCCCGACGTTAACCAGCGCCTGGAAGCTAAACCAGATACCAATTGAGCAGGCTAAGAAGCCTGAGAAGCGGTGATCGATCTCCAGCGCTTTCCGGCCGATGGACATAGCACGGAAAGCGACGAAGAATACCATTAATAGCGCTAATACCACACCGATATAACCCAGTTCTTCCCCAATAATGGAGAAGATGAAGTCAGTATGCGCTTCCGGTAAATACTCCAGTTTCTGAACCGAATTGCCCAGGCCTTGCCCCCAGACTTCACCGCGGCCAAACGCCATCAGAGACTGCGTCAGCTGATAACCGCTGCCGAACGGATCTTCCCAGGGGTTCCAGAATGAAGTAACGCGGCGGATACGGTAAGGCTCAGCGAGGATCAGCAGCACCACCGCTGATATCCCCATTCCGATAATGGCAATGAACTGCCACAGCTTAGCCCCTGCCAGGAACAGCATCGCCAGCGTCGTCACGAACAGCACCACCACAGTACCGAGGTCAGGCTGCGCCAGCAGCAGAATCGCCAGCACCAGAATCACGCCCATCGGCTTTAAGAACCCGCGAAGGTTATTACGCACCTCATCGACCTTACGGACCAGGTAGTTCGCCAGATAGCAGAACAATGAAAGCTTGGTAAATTCCGCCGGCTGAATACGCAGCGGGCCGAAGGCGATCCAGCGCGATGCCCCGTTAACGGAGCTCCCGACAACCAGCACGATCAACAGCATGATGATAGAAGCGATCAGCATCGCGGTACTGTGCCGCTGCCAGAACGCCATCGGCAGACGAAGCGTCACCAGCGCCAGGCAAAACGCCAGAATGATGTACAGCCCGTCACGCTTGGCGAACAGGAAGGGATCGTTCGCCAGACGCTGCCCGACGGGCATGGAAGCCGAGGTCACCATGATAAAGCCGATCGCCGCCAGCCCCAGCGTCAGCCAGAACAGGGTGCGGTCGTACATAATCAGGCTATCGGAATCTTTATCCCGTGAAGCCATCACCCAGCCTTTCAGCGCCGCAAACAGCCACACCAGGATCCCAAATCCTGGCAGGCGCGGCATTTTCAGGCGAGGGAGAGATAAACGCATCAGCCTAACTCCTTCGCAAGGCGGGTAAAGACATCGCCACGCTGTTCGAAATTCTTAAACTGATCGAGGCTGGCGCACGCCGGGGAGAGCAGAACCATGTCGCCAGGCTGTACGCGCGGGGCGATCAGCCGCATCGCCTGTTCCATCGTTTCAGTTTGCTCGGCAATTTCCGGGCGTAGTTCAGCCAGCTCGCTGCCGTCGCGGCCAAAGCAGTACAGGCGGATGTTATCGCCGGTGAGATACGGCTTCAGGGAGGAGAAATCTGCGGATTTGCCGTCTCCCCCCAATAGCAGATGCAGGGTACCGTCAACGTGCAGACCGTTCAGCGCGGCCTCCGTGCTTCCCACGTTGGTCGCTTTGGAGTCGTTAATCCAGCGCACGCCGTTATGCTCCAGCGCCAGTTGGAAACGGTGCGCCAGGCCGGAAAACGTGGTCAACGCTTTCAGGCTGGAAGAGCGCGGCAGCCCTACGGCATCCGCAAGCGCCAGCGCCGCCAGGGCATTGGTGTAGTTGTGCTGGCCGGAAAGCTTCATCTCTTTCACGTTCAGCACTTTCTCGCCTTTCACGCGCAGCCAGGTTTCTCCCAACTGACGGTTCAGATGATAATCACCCATGGTGATACCAAAGCTGATACAGCGCTCGTCCGCGCCACGCACGGGCATGGTCAGCGCGTCATCGGCGTTAACCACGCAGACTTTGGCGTTTTCGTATACGCGCAGCTTGGCCGCGCGGTACTGCTGCAGACCAAATGGATACCGGTCCATATGATCTTCAGTCACGTTGAGGATTGTTGCCGCCGCCGCATGCAGGCTGGAGGTGGTTTCAAGCTGGAAGCTGGAAAGTTCCAGAACGTACAGCTCGCAGCCTTTGTCCAGCAGCATCAGCGCGGGCAGACCGATATTGCCGCCTACCCCTACGTTCATGCCTGCGGCTTTTGCCATTTCACCCACCAGGGTGGTAACGGTGCTTTTGCCGTTAGAACCGGTGATCGCGATAACCGGCGCCTGCGCTTCGCGGCAGAACAGTTCGATATCGCCGACAATCTCAACGCCCGCATCCGCGGCAGCGCTCAATGAAGGGTGCGCCAGCGCCATTCCCGGGCTGGCGACAATCAGATCGGCTGCCAGCAGCCAGTCATCATTCAGACCACCAAGGTGGCGTTCAACCTGTTCCGGCAGCTTGTCCAGACCCGGCGGAGAGACACGCGTATCCATCACGTGCGGCGTAACGCCGCGCGCAAGGAAAAAGTCCACGCAGGAGAGGCCTGTGAGGCCTAACCCGATGATAACGACTTTTTTGCCCTGGTAATCTGCCATGATTAACGTACCTTCAGCGTTGCCAGGCCAATCAGCACCAGCATCAGCGAAATAATCCAGAAGCGCACAATCACGCGCGGCTCCGGCCAGCCTTTCAGTTCATAGTGGTGGTGGATCGGCGCCATACGGAAGATGCGCTGACCGCGCAGCTTGAAGGAGCCAACCTGCAAAATCACCGACAGGGTCTCAACCACAAACACGCCGCCCATGATCACCAGCAGGAACTCCTGACGCAGCAGTACGGCGATAATGCCGAGCGCACCGCCTAAAGCCAGAGAACCGACGTCGCCCATAAAGACCTGCGCCGGGTAGGTGTTGAACCACAGGAAGCCCAGCCCCGCGCCGACAATCGCCGTACAGACGATCACCAGCTCACCCGCGTGGCGCAGATAAGGGATGTGCAGGTAGTTCGCAAAGTTCATGTTACCGGTCGCCCACGCCACCAGCGCGAAACCGGCGGCCACAAAGACGGTTGGCATAATGGCCAGGCCATCCAGACCGTCGGTCAGGTTAACGGCGTTGCCGGTGCCAACAATCACAAAGTAGGCCAGCAGGATGTAGAACAGCCCCAGTTGCGGCATCACGTCTTTAAAGAACGGCACCACCAGCTCGGTGGCAGGCGTGTCTTTCCCGGCCAGATACAGCGCGAAGGCCACGCCCAGCGCAATCACTGACATCCAGAAATACTTCCAGCGGGCGATCAGGCCCTTCGTGTCTTTACGAACGACTTTGCGGTAATCATCCACAAATCCGATGATGCCGTAGCCCACCAGCACGGTCAGCACGCACCATACGTACGGGTTGGACGGGTAGGCCCACAGCAGCACGGAAACAACGATCGCGGTAAGGATCATGATCCCGCCCATCGTCGGCGTACCGCGCTTGCTGAAGTGCGACTCCGGACCGTCGTTACGTACGACCTGGCCGAAAGAGAGTTTTTGCAGACGGGCAATCATGCGCGGGCCCATCCACAACGAGATGAACAGCGCAGTCAGCAGGCTGACGATGGCGCGAAACGTCAGATACGAAAAGACGTTAAAGCCAGAATAATATTTGACCAAATGTTCGGCCAGCCAAACTAACATGTCCCGTTCTCCTGTAATGCGTGCACAACCTCTTCCATGGCGGCACTACGTGAACCTTTCACTAACACTGTCACAATTTGTTTTTCTGTAATTAATGCCTTAAGGCACTCAATTAAGGCGGCTTTATCGGCAAAATGTTCGCCAACGCCGCTGGCACGGCTAATCGCCTGGCTCAGTTTTCCTGCGCTCAGCACGCAGTCCAGCCCCGCCGCTTTTGCCGCTTCACCGACCTGGGTATGACAGGCTTCGCTTTCATCGCCCAGCTCGGCCATATCGCCAACCACCATGATGCGGTAGCCCGGCATTTCAGATAATACCTGCACCGCCGCCGTCATCGAGCCGACGTTCGCGTTGTAGGAGTCATCCAGCAGCAGCTTGTTTTCCGAAAGCTGAATCGGGAACAGACGTCCCGGCACGGCTTTCAGGTTCGCCAGCCCCGCTTTGATCGCCTCATGCGACGCGCCCACCGCCGTCGATAACGCCGCTGCCGCAAGCGCATTGGCGATGTTATGGCGTCCCGGCAGCGGCAGCAGCACGTCTACGCCACCCGTCGGGGTGGTGAGGGTGAACTCCGTACCGTGCGACGTCACATGGATATTGGTCGCGGTAAAGTCACTGTTGGCCGCATTCGGCGAGAAGCGCCAGGTTTTACGCGAACCAATGATGCTTTGCCAGTTCAGCCAGTCGTTGTTATCGGCGTTAAGAATGGCAATACCGTCATCCGGCAGGCCGGTGTAAATCTCACCTTTCGCTTTCGCCACGCCTTCCAGCGAGCCGAAGCCTTCAAGATGCGCCGCCGCCAGGTTATTCACCAGCGCCGCTTCCGGGCGAGTCAGGCTTACGGTCCAGGCGATTTCGCCCTGGTGGTTTGCCCCTAACTCAATCACCGCAAATTCATGTTCTTTAGTCAGGCGAAGTAATGTCATCGGCACGCCGATGTCATTATTGAGGTTGCCCGCGGTATAGAGCGTATTGCCGCACTGGCTGAGGATCGCCGCCGTCATCTCTTTCACCGACGTTTTGCCTGATGACCCGGTCAGTGCGACAACGCGAGCAGGCACCTGCTGACGCACCCAGGCGGCCAGCTCGCCGAACGCGAGACGCGTATCGTTCACCACAATCTGCGGCAGATCGATATCGAGCCTGCGGCTGACGAGCAGCGCACCGGCGCCGTTCTCTTTGGCCTGTTCTGCAAAATCATGCGCGTCAAAACGCTCGCCTTTCAGCGCCACAAACAGACAGCCCGCAGTAATTTTGCGGGTGTCCGTCGTCACGGCATCAATGGTCAGGTCTTGCCCGTGCAGGTCGCCCTGCAGGATGGCAGCGGCCTGACGTAACGTGATGCTAATCATGCCACTACTCCCAGCAGGCGTGCTGCCGTTACGCGGTCCGAGTAGTCCAGACGGCGATTGCCAACAATCTGATAATCTTCATGCCCTTTGCCCGCCAGCAGAACAACATCATTCTCCTGCGCCTGCATAATGGTGTTGGTCACGGCTTCCGCACGGCCTTCCACCACGCGGGCACGACCGGCGTCCAGCATTCCCGCCAGAATGTCGTTGATGATGGCGCGCGGCTCTTCGGTACGCGGGTTGTCATCGGTCACAACCGGAATATCCGCGAACTGCTCGGCAATAGCCCCCATCAGCGGGCGTTTGCCTTTATCGCGATCGCCGCCGCAGCCAAACACGCACCAGAGCTTACCGGTGCAGTGCAGGCGCGCTGCTTCCAGTGCTTTTTCCAGCGCGTCCGGGGTGTGGGCATAATCAACCACTACGGTCGGTTTACCCGGCGCGCTGAACACTTCCATACGGCCGCAGACCGGCTGCAAACGCGTTGACGTTTCCAGCAGCTCCGCCATCGGATAACCCAGCGCCAGCAACGTCGCCAGCGCCAGCAGCAGATTGCTGACGTTAAACGCCCCCATCAGGCGGCTTTCAATTTCACCTTCCCCCCAGGAAGAGGCAAAGCGGATCGTCGCGCCGCTGTCGTGATAGTTAACGTCAACGGCCTTCAGCCAGCGGCCGTGGCAGTTCGGATTGATATGGTCTTCCATCGACACCGCAACCGCGTCCGGCAGCTTCGCAAGCCAGCGGCGGCCCACTTCGTCATCGGCGTTGATGATAGCCTGGCCGTAATGGTGAGTAGAGAACAGCAGCCATTTCGCGGCTTCGTAGTGCTCCATATCACCATGGTAATCAAGGTGATCGCGGCTCAGGTTCGTGAACACTGAAGCAGCAAATTTCAGCGCCGCAACGCGGTGCTGAACCAGACCGTGCGAAGAGACTTCCATCGCGGCAAAGGTTGCCCCCTGACCTGCCAGACCGGCAAGCACATGCTGTACGTCAACCGCCGAGCCGGTGGTGTTTTCCGTCGGGCTCACTTTGCCCAGCAGGCCGTTGCCTACGGTGCCCATCACGGCCCCCGTTTCACCCAGCAGCTGAGCCCACTGCGCCATCAGCTGTGTGGTGGTGGTTTTTCCGTTCGTGCCCGTCACGCCAACCAGACGCAGCTGGTCGGAAGGTTCGTGATAAAAACGTCCTGCCAGTGCAGAGAGACGCTCATTCAACTGGCTGAGATAGACAACCGGCACCCCGTGAATTTCACGGATCTCACCGTCGGTTGCCTCGTCTTTGGCCTCAGCAATAATGGCAGCAACACCTTGCGCAATCGCCTGCGGGATATAACGACGCCCGTCCGCCTGATGACCGACCACCGCCACAAAAAGATCGCCAGAAGCAGCCACGCGGCTGTCCAGTACCATCTCTCGTAGTGCTCGCGCAGGTAGCATAGGCACCCACGGAGCGAGAAGGTCGCGCAAATTACGATCTGCCACCTGTACCCTCGCCTTGATTAATTACAAATTCACTTTTTTCACCCGTCGCCAGCGCATCCGGTTCAACGTTCATGGTGCGTAACACGCCGCCCATGATGGCGCCAAACACAGGCGCAGAAACGGCGCCGCCGTAGTATTTACCCGCCTGTGGATCGTTAATGACGACCACAAGCGCAAAACGCGGATTGCTTGCAGGCGCAACGCCTGCGGTATAGGCAATGTATTTGTTGATGTAGCGACCGTCTGGCCCCACCTTTTTCGCCGTACCGGTTTTAATGGCGATGCGGTAGCCTTTAATGGCCGCCTTCACGCCGCCGCCACCCGGCAGCGCCACGCTTTCCATCATGTGCACAACGGTACGAACGATGGATTCCGGGAAGATACGCTCGCCCGGAACCGGTGGATCAACTTTGGTGATGGACAGCGGGCGATAGACGCCATAGCTGCCAATCGTTGCGTAGACTCGCGCTAACTGTAACGGGGTTACCATTAGCCCGTAGCCGAAAGAGAAGGTGGCCCTCTCTATGTCAGACCACCGTTGTTTTTGAGGATATAAGCCACTGCGTTCTCCGACCAACCCCAAATTGGTCGCCTTTCCCAGTCCAAAACGTGAGTAAGTCTCTACTAACGCTGAGGACGGCATCGCTAACGCCAGCTTTGAAACACCGACGTTACTCGACTTCTGTAACACCCCGGTCAGGGTCAATTCGCTGTAGCGCGCCACGTCTTTAATCTCGTGGCCGTTAATACGGTAAGGGATCGTGTTCAGGACCGTGTTTTCATTGACTATACCGCGCTGAAGCGCCGTCATCACCACCATCGGTTTCACCGTGGAGCCGGGTTCGAACACGTCAGTAATCGCCCGGTTACGCATCGCATCTTTTGCGGTGCCGGTAAAGTTGTTCGGGTTGTAGGACGGACTGTTGGCCATGGCCAGCACTTCGCCAGTGCTGACATCCACCAGCACGGCGCTACCTGACTCGGCCTTGTTAAACGCCACGGCGTTGTTGAGCTCGCGGTAGACCAGCGCCTGCAGGCGCTCGTCAATACTCAGGGCCAGGTTGTGCGCCGCCTGGCTGTCCGTAGAGGAGATATCTTCGATGACGCGCCCGTAGCGGTCCTTACGCACAATTCGCTCGCCCGGCTGGCCGGTGAGCCACTTATCGAAACTTTTTTCAACGCCCTCAATCCCCTGGCTGTCGACGTTGGTGAAGCCAATGAGGTGAGCGGTTACTTCACCGGACGGATAGTAACGACGGGATTCTTCGCGCAGATGAATGCCCGGCAGCTTCAGTTTTCGAATGTAGTCCGCCATGTCAGGGTTAACCTGGCGCGCCAGATAGATAAAACGCCCTTTCGGGTTCGCGTTGACGCGGGAGGCAAGCTGATCCAGCGGCATTTTGAGCGCATCTGACAGCGCTTTCCAGCGGTTATCAAGCGTGATGCCACCGGCATCGTGCAGCTCTTTCGGGTCGGCCCAGATCGCTTTCACCGGCACGCTCACCGCCAGCGGGCGGCCTGAACGGTCGGTTATCATTCCGCGAGAAGTCGACACTTCCTGAACGCGAAGGGAGCGCATATCCCCCTGGCGTACCAGCATGTCAGGGGCGATGATTTGCAGCCACGCCACGCGCCCCAGCAGGAAACCCAGCGCCAGTAAAATGCAGCCGCAAAGCAACGCAAAACGCCAACTGATAAAGTTGGCCTGTTCTTCCTGACGTTTTGGTTTTAGCGTTTTTGCCGCTGCTTTCATGCGTCGCGTTTTCCCTTATTTTTGTACTACGATATTTTCCTGGGAAGGATCAACATGCTGCAGTTGCAGCTTTTCCGTTGCGATCCGTTCAACCCGGCTGTGATCGCCGAGCGCGTTTTCTTCAAGGATCAGATTTCGCCATTCAATATCCAGCGCATCGCGTTCCAGCACCAGCTGCTCGCGCTGCGCAGTCAATAAACGTGTATGGTGAGCCGTGGTCACCACCGTAACTGCCGTGACAATGATGCAAATGAACAGGCAGAGTGGCAGCTTCCCAAACCGCAAAAGATCGTCGCCGATCACGCCAGGCAAAGCATGGCGCTCGTTGCTTCCTAACGATCCCTTAACTTTGCTTAGGGTCTCTGTCACTCTGCCGATCATGCGTTCGTCCTCTCTGCAACTCGCAGCACTGAACTACGGGCGCGTGGATTCTCTGCCACCTCTTCTTCGCCCGGCATCAACTTGCCTAATGCTCGCAACTGACGGCCACCCAGCTTCCTGAGTTGTTCTTCCGTCATCGGCAGCCCCGCTGGCACTTGTGGACCGCGGCTCTGTTCACGCATGAAGCGTTTCACAATGCGGTCTTCCAGCGAATGGAAGCTGATGATGGATAACCGCCCACCCGGGGCCAGCACGTCGAGCGAGCTTTTTAGCGCCAGCTCTATTTCCTCCAGTTCACTGTTTACCCAGATGCGAACCGCCTGGAAGGTACGGGTCGCGGGATGTTTGTGTTTATCCTTCACCGGCGTCGCCGCCGCAATCACTTCAGCCAGCTCTTTGGTGCGGGTCATTGGCTCAACGCGGTTGCGCTCAACGATGGCGCGCGCAATGCGCTTGCCAAAACGTTCTTCGCCAAAGGTTTTGATCACCCATGCAATATCCGCTTCGTCAGCGGTCTGCAGCCATTCGGCGGCAGACTGGCCACGCGTCGGGTCCATACGCATGTCCAGCGGACCGTCGCGCATAAAGGAGAAGCCGCGTTCTGCATCATCAAGCTGGGGTGAAGAGACGCCAAGATCGAGAAGAATCCCGTCGATCTTGCCCGTAAGATCGCGCTCGGCAACGTAATCCGCGAGCGCAGAGAAAGGTCCATGCACGATGGAAAAGCGTGGGTCATTGATGGTCTGTGCAACGGCAATCGCCTGCGGATCGCGATCGATTGCCAGCAGACGCCCTTCCTCTCCAAGCTGGGAGAGGATCAAACGCGAGTGACCACCGCGACCAAACGTGCCATCAATGTAGATGCCATCCGGACGAATGTTCAGGCCGTTTACGGCCTCGTCCAGCAGCACCGTTTTGTGTTTATAATTTTCCATCATATTTATAGAGACAAGTCCTGCAGCCGTTCCGATAAAGTTGCGGAATCAGACTGCTCAGCGTCGATATCTTCCTTGACCTGTTGATACCAGGTCGTTTCGTCCCACAGTTCAAACTTGTTGAACTGTCCGACCAGCATCACTTCTTTGGTCAGACCGGCATGTTGCCGCAGCACGGGCGCAATCAGTAATCGCCCGGCGCTATCCATCTGACACTCACTGGCATGTCCCAATAACAGCCGCTGCACGCGGCGCTCTTGCGGGTTCATGCTCGACAGTCGCGACAGCTTTTGCTCAATAATTTCCCATTCAGGTAAGGGGTAAAGCAGCAGGCAGGGGGAGTTGATGTCAATGGTGCAAACCATTTGACCCGAAGCGTTCTCAATCAGCTGGTCGCGATATCGGGTTGGGACCGATAAACGCCCTTTGCTGTCGAGATTGACTAACGTAGCTCCACGGAACATGCCAGTCTCACCCCTCCTCACCACTTTAACCCACAAATTCCCACCTAAAGGAGTTTACGGAGCGAGGGAAAAGCTTGTCAAGCCAGGACTCTCCCTATAAGGACCCGAAAGGCCGCTATTTACAGAGATAAACAGACCTGGCTAATAACTGCACAACTGGCGAGGCAAAATTAACGTTATGAATATTTGTAAGAAAAAAACCGAATATGCACACTAGCGTTAAGGCTCACTCAATATCATCGCAGATAAATATAAAGTGTCAGTTTGCGACGCGGGCAGCATTTTATGACAGATTCTTTGGGGATAACAGCGCCAGATTCACGCAAGCGGACGGTGAAGGCAGCGGCTGCGTTGCTGGCCGGTCAAGGGGGAAGGAAAAACGGCTGAATATTCATCGACCGAAGAGGGTTTGTAACAAAATAATACAAAGATAGGCTTTTAAAATGGCTTCGTGATTCTTTAAGGACCATTTAAAACGACAAAATGAATTAGGAAAAATAGTAGATTATGATCTCTCAAGAATTATCCTAATTTCATTGCGGGAATTAACTCGGCAAATTATTTCAGTAAAAAGGGGCGGTTTTCGCCGCCCCGTCATTTCATTTATGGCGGCTCAAAATTCCGCGATGATAGAGATTACGTTTGATACGCGTCAGACCCGGCTTCGGTTTTCGCGGCTCATCCAGGCTCGCCAGAACAATCTCCAGAACGCGTTCAGCTACATCGCGGTGACGCTGAGCCACCGCCAGCACCGGGCACTGAAGGAAATCGAGAAGCTCGTTATCCCCAAACGTGGCGATCGCCAGGTCGGAGGGAAGCTTGCCTTCACGACGTAAGGTGACATCCATCACCCCCTGCAGAAGAGCAAACGACGTGGTGAACAGCGCCTGGGGCATCGGGTGCGTCTCCAGCCATTTTTCGAACAGCTGCGCAGCGGCTTCGCGTTCATAGCTGTTGGCATAGAGATAGTGGACTTCACGCGGATCGTCTTTCCAGGCGGTTCTGAACCCCTGCTCACGCAGGAAGCTCACGGAAAGCTCAGGCAGCGCGCCAAGATACAGCACCGTTTCAGCGGGGAAAGTTCTCAGCTCAGCGGCCAGCATTTCCGCGTCATCCTGATCGGCACCCACTACGCTTGTGAAATGCTCACGATCGAGTGCGCGGTCCAGCGCAACGATGGGGAAAGGATCGTTCGCCCAGCGCTGGTAGAACGGATGCTCCGGCGGTAAGGAGGTCGAGACGATGATGGCATCAACCTGACGCTGGAGCAGATGCTCAATGCAGCGCATCTCGTTATCGGGCTGGTCTTCAGAACAGGCGATCAGCAACTGGTAACCGCGCTGACGAGCCTGACGTTCAAGATAGTTGGCGATACGGGTATAGCTGGTGTTTTCCAGATCCGGGATCACCAGACCAATAGAGCGGGTGCGCCCGGCACGCAGGCCGGCAGCGACAGCATTCGGATGGTAGTTATGCTCACGAACCACCGCCATAACTTTTTCAACGGTCTTATCGCTGACACGGTACTGCTTTGCTTTGCCGTTAATCACATAGCTGGCCGTTGTTCGTGACACGCCGGCTAGCCGGGCGATTTCATCCAGTTTCACAATTGCCCCTTAAAAAAAGAAAAGAGTCCATGGCCCTGTCAAGGTTATGGTTAAATCTTTTAACATCTAAACGCAGAAAAGCCTTCGCGGCAACCGCTTTTATCTGCGTTGTCGGCTGATTACGCAAAAAAAAGCCCGGCTTTGGTGACCGGGCTGAAAGAGGCGAACCTTTTTAACAACTACCGCATGATTTTCTCGCCGCGTGACAGACCAACGATCCCCGATCTCGCCACCTCAACAATTTTTGCTACATCCCGCACGGACGCCAGGAAAGCGTCCAGCTTGTCACTGGTTCCGACCAGCTGAACCGTATAAAGAGAAGGCGTGACGTCGATGATCTGCCCGCGGAAGATATCCGCATTGCGTTTGACCTCTTCCCGCCCGTAACCGCTGGCCTGAATTTTTACCAGCATGACCTCACGCTCAACGTAAGCGCCCTGCCCCAGCTCGCTCACGCGCAGCACGTCGACCAGCTTATGCAGCTGTTTCTCGATCTGCTCAATCACCTTGGCGTCGCCAACGGTCTGAATCGTCATACGCGACAGCGTCGGATCGTCCGTTGGCGCTACGGTCAGGCTTTCAATGTTATAGCCGCGCTGCGCAAAAAGCCCAATGACGCGCGACAGTGCGCCAGACTCGTTTTCCAGTAATACCGATAATATCCGGCGCATATCAGGTTCTCTCCGTTTTACTTAACCACATCTCATCCATTCCGCCGCCGCGAATATGCATCGGATAAACGTGCTCGGTCCCATCAACGATGACATCCATAAAGACAAGGCGGTTGTTTTTAACGTGCTCAAGCGCTTCTGCGAGTTTCGTTTCCAGTTCAGCCGGATCGGTCACCCGCATCCCCACATGACCGTAAGCTTCAGCAAGACGAACAAAATCCGGCAGCGATTCCATGTACGACTGAGAGTGGCGGCCCGAGTAGATCATATCCTGCCACTGCTTCACCATGCCGAGATAGCCGTTGTTGAGGTTGAGCACCAGCACCGGCAGCTCATATTGCAGCGCGGTGGAGAGCTCCTGAATGTTCATCTGGATACTGCCGTCACCGGTCACGCAGACAACAGTTTCATTTGGCAGCGCCAGCTTAACGCCCAGCGCGGCAGGCAGGCCAAAGCCCATCGTGCCTAAACCACCCGAGTTGATCCAGTGACGAGGTTTATCAAACGGATAATAGAGGGCGGCAAACATTTGATGCTGGCCCACGTCAGAGGTTACATATGCATCGCCTTTCGTCAGTCGCCAGACCGCTTCGATGACCGCCTGCGGCTTAATATGCTCGCTTTGGGTGTCATATTTCAGACACTGCCGCGCGCGCCACTGCTCAATTTGCTGCCACCAGTCGCGGATCTCATCCAGCGGCTGAGCTGTGTTCTCCAGGGCCAGCAGATCCAGCATTTGTTCAAGGACCTGACGAGCGTCACCGACGATAGGTACATCAGCCGACACCGTTTTTGAAATTGAGGTTGGATCAATATCAATGTGCAGCACGGTGGCATTCGGGCAGTACTTCGCCAGGTTGTTGGTAGTACGATCGTCAAAACGCACGCCGACGGCAAAGATCACGTCAGAATGATGCATTGTCATGTTGGCTTCATAGGTACCGTGCATCCCTAACATGCCGAGCGCCTGACGGTGGGTGGCGGGAAATGCTCCAAGCCCCATCAGCGATGACGCAACAGGAAGATTGAGCTTTTCAACCAGTTCACGAAGCTGTGCCTCACACGCTGAATTGACAGCCCCGCCACCGACATAGACCACCGGTTTTTTTGCGGCCAGCAGCGTTTGCAGCGCGCGTTTGATCTGACCTTTGTGGCCCTGCGTTGTTGGGTTGTAAGAGCGCATGCTCACCGATTCCGGCCAGACATAAGGCAGCTTGTTTGCCGGGTTCAGGATATCTTTAGGGAGATCGACCACCACCGGCCCCGGGCGCCCGCTTGCCGCCAACCAGAACGCCTTCTTCAGCACGCCAGGAATGTCTTCGGTTTGCTTGACCAGGAAGCTGTGCTTCACAACGGGACGCGAAATCCCGACCATGTCGCACTCCTGAAACGCGTCATAGCCAATCAGTGATGTCGCGACCTGTCCGGAAAGGATCACCAGCGGAATAGAGTCCATGTACGCAGTCGCAATGCCGGTAATGGCGTTTGTCGCACCGGGCCCCGACGTGACCAGGACCACGCCTACTTCACCCGTCGCACGCGCCAGGCCATCGGCCATGTGCACCGCCGCCTGCTCATGGCGTACCAGCACATGGTCAATGCCCCCTACCGTATGCAGCGCATCATAAATATCAAGAACCGCACCGCCAGGATAGCCGAACACTTGCTTTACGCCCTGATCGATCAGCGACCGGACGACCATTTCCGCGCCAGACAACATCTCCATGCTTTGCCTCCAGGCATTTTGTTATAGACGGACCGCCGAATTCATTTCCGCACCGTCTTGCGATCGGGATGAACCCGTCTTCTATTTTGCAGAGTGATACTTACCTTAACCGCTCGTTATGAGGCAGGCAATTCGCAAACCAGGAGAGAGAAGAGGCCGTGAAAGCAGAAAAAACAGACATTGTCAGAGGATATGGTTAATTCATCTGAAATTAGAGGACGAAATGATAAATCATCGCTGAAAAGCGCGGCGATTCAGAAAATCATCTATTTTTACAGGCCTGGCAGCCGCCAGACAAAATACACAACAGAACAAAATATCAATAAATGAAATAAAACCAGGATAAATCACATGCAGAGATGCAATTTATCCTGACTCGATTATCGACGGCAGATCCTAATAAGTAGCTCTTCCATCCACTGATGTCCTTTATCCCGTCCAGCGGCTTCATGCCAGGAGAGATAGCAGGTACGGCTATTTAGCTTGAGTGGCAGGGGCAGAATTTGCAGATTTAATGCGCCAGAGAACTCTTCTGCCAGCCAGCGTGGCGCAATTGCCACCAGCTGCGTCTGGGAAACGACGTTTAATACACTGACCATGGCCATCCCCTGATAAGCCACGCTCGCCTGTTTCTCCGCAGTGTCGTACCACGGCAGGCTAAAGGAGGCATATCTGTCGAGCGCGACAACGGCATGCTGTTCGCTATAAACGTCACTTTCACGTAGCGGAGCATTCAGTCGTGGATGTTTTTTGCTGGCAACCAGCACCATTTCATCTTTAAACAGCGGTACGCAGGAAAATTCAGGTCGGCGGAATTCTTCATAACCCAGGACGAATTCGGTTTCCTGGTAACGTAACTGGTGTTCAGTGTTTTGATTTAAGGACGATTTAAAGACAAGATTAATATTAGGTGCGATCTCTTCAACTTTATTATAAATAATTGATGTCAGATAATTATCTAAGGGGCTGCAGACGCAGAGATGGAATACTCTCTCACTGCTTAAGGGTTCAAAGCCCGAGCCTGGCAGCTCATTTTGCACCAGTTGCAGCGCCTGGCGGATGGAGCCGAAAAGCTGGAAAGCCCGCGCTGTCGGCTGGATCCCTCTGCCATAACGAACGAATAATTCGTCGTTGAACATCACTTTAAGCCTGGCAACCGCGTTGCTTACCGCAGGTTGTGACATTCCCAACGTTTGTGCCGCCCGGGTGATATTCTGCTCCTGCATGACGGCATCAAACACCGTCAATAGATTAAGATCCACCGTGCGCAACTGCGGTTTAATCCCATCAGTAACTTGTGGTTGTTTAATATTATTTTCTGGCACTTCTGACTCCACTGTCACGCTACACTCCCTTCGCCAACGCACTGTAATAATTTCAGAAAATATGATTTACCATGCAAATACGACCAGCGAAAGAAAATTGTTTAAAAATCGGAATATATAAAGATCACGTAATAACGTTAAAATAAAAATAGACGCAAAAGATATGTTTAACTTTAGTGCTGGAATGAAACCATAAACCGAATCAATATACAACAACCATCCAGTTAAGGATGACTTAAGTATAATTAAACTGTTATCGCTGTTGCTCAGCACTGAGTTAATAATCTGTTATCACCTTTCATTTCAATGAAGTCAAAACACACTTACCAGAATGATAAATAAGTGATATTAAAGAATTTTTAAAAGGACACCTACATAACAAAACGATCGCCTGAAAAATACCTATTAATTTTATTTGTTTCTGCAAATGTTTTTTAAGTCCAAATTTAGACAATTTGTAAAGCCAGACAAGAAAAATCCAGCACAATAAGCTAAAGCACACATCCTCCCTGCTCGACCTTCCGGGGCCGTTTTTACCATCAGGGGTTGACATGCACAGTCGTATCCAGTACCACTAAAAGCATATTGAATTTAACGGAGCACGATTCATGACACGCACCATTCGTTTCACCGGTCTACTACTACTAAACGCATCCACTGTGCGCGGTAGACTGGCGGGCGAAATTCAGCGTTGAATCGTCACCAGTAAGACTAAAAACCCGCGCCACTGCGCGGGTTTTTTTATGCTCGTAGCAAGGCGCCCTAAGACTGACAAGGACCTAACCCATGAGCCAGCAAGTCATTATTTTCGATACAACTTTACGTGACGGTGAACAGGCATTACAGGCAAGCCTGAGTGTAAAAGAGAAACTGCAGATTGCGCTGGCTCTCGAACGTATGGGCGTCGACGTGATGGAGGTCGGCTTCCCGGTCTCGTCTCCGGGTGATTTCGAATCCGTCCAGACTATCGCCCGCACCATTAAAAACAGCCGCGTGTGCGGTCTGGCGCGCTGCGTAGAGAAAGACATCGACGTAGCTGCTGAGTCGCTGAAAGTGGCCGAAGCCTTCCGTATTCACACCTTTATTGCCACCTCCCCCATGCATATCGCAACCAAGTTGCGCAGCACGCTGGATGAGGTCATTGAACGCGCGGTATATATGGTTAAGCGCGCACGCAACTACACCGATGACGTTGAATTCTCATGTGAAGATGCGGGCCGCACGCCAATCGAAGACCTGGCACGCGTAGTGGAAGCCGCCATCAACGCGGGCGCGAAAACCATCAACATCCCGGACACCGTCGGCTACACCATGCCGTTTGAGTTCTCCAACATCATCACCGGCCTGTATGAGCGCGTACCGAATATTGATAAAGCGATCATCTCAGTGCATACCCATGATGATTTGGGCCTGGCCGTAGGCAATGCCATCGCCGCGGTGCACGCCGGCGCGCGTCAGGTAGAAGGCGCGATGAACGGTATCGGCGAGCGCGCGGGCAACTGTTCGCTGGAAGAAGTGATTATGGCAATCAAGGTGCGCAAGGACATCATGGACGTGCACACCCGCATCAATCACAACGAAATCTGGCGCACCAGCCAGACCGTCAGCCAGATTTGCAACATGCCGATTCCGGCCAACAAGGCGATTGTCGGCACCGGCGCCTTCGCACACTCCTCCGGCATTCACCAGGACGGCGTGCTGAAGAACCGTGAAAACTACGAAATCATGACCCCGGAATCTATCGGCCTGAACCAGGTGCAGTTGAACCTGACCTCCCGTTCCGGCCGTGCGGCGGTGAAACACCGTATGGAAGAGATGGGCTATCAGGACAGCGATTACAACATGGATCAGCTGTACGACGCGTTCCTGAAGCTGGCCGACAAGAAAGGCCAGGTGTTCGATTACGACCTGGAAGCGCTGGCCTTCATCAACAAGCAGCAGGAAGAGCCAGAGCACTTCCGTCTGGATTACTTCAACGTGCAGTCCGGCTCCAGCGACATCGCCACCGCCTCGGTCAAACTGGCCTGCGGTGATGAAATTAAAGCGGAAGCGGCAAACGGCAACGGCCCTGTCGACGCTATCTATCAGGCGATCAACCGCGTCACCGAGTACGACGTTGAGTTAGTGAAGTATGACCTGACGGCGAAAGGACATGGTAAAGATGCGCTGGGTCAGGTGGATATCGTCGTCAACTACAACGGCCGCCGTTTCCACGGTGTGGGCCTGGCGACGGATATTGTCGAATCCTCCGCGAAAGCGATGGTGCATGTCCTGAACAACATCTGGCGCGCCGCTGAAGTCGAAAAAGAGTTGCAACGCAAAGCTCAGAATAAAGAGAACAACAAGGAAACCGTGTAATGTCGAAGAATTACCATATTGCTGTGTTGCCGGGTGACGGTATTGGCCCGGAAGTAATGGCACAGGCGCTGAAAGTACTGGAAGCCGTTCGCACGCGTTTTGCGATGAAAATTACCACCAGCCACTACGACGTGGGCGGGATTGCGATTGATAATCACGGAACGCCATTGCCGAAAGCCACCGTTGAAGGCTGCGAAAATGCCGATGCCGTGCTGTTTGGCTCCGTCGGTGGCCCAAAATGGGAACATCTCCCGCCGGCAGAGCAACCAGAGCGCGGCGCGCTGCTGCCGCTGCGTAAACATTTTAAGCTGTTCAGCAACCTGCGTCCGGCGAAGCTGTATCAGGGGCTGGAAGAGTTCTGCCCGCTGCGCGCGGACATCGCGGCCAACGGATTCGACATTCTCTGCGTGCGCGAGCTGACGGGTGGAATCTACTTTGGTCAGCCAAAAGGTCGCGAAGGCAGCGGCCAGCATGAGAAAGCGTTTGATACCGAGGTGTATCACCGTTTCGAAATTGAACGTATCGCCCATATCGCGTTTGAGTCAGCACGTAAGCGCCGCCATAAGGTGAC
Source organism: Enterobacter sp. MG-EB028 (assembly GCF_056673305.1). Lineage (NCBI taxonomy): Bacteria > Pseudomonadati > Pseudomonadota > Gammaproteobacteria > Enterobacterales > Enterobacteriaceae > Enterobacter > Enterobacter sp. MG-EB028. Next base: position 782,720 of record NZ_CP195079.1, on the reverse strand, counting down.
CTCCATTGATAAAGCGAACGTGCTGCAGTCGTCCATTTTATGGCGCGAGATCGTCAGTGAAGTCGCTAAGCAGTACCCGGACGTTGAGCTGTCGCACATGTACATCGACAACGCAACGATGCAGCTGATTAAGGATCCGTCCCAGTTTGACGTGCTGCTCTGCTCCAACCTGTTCGGCGATATCTTGTCTGACGAGTGCGCGATGATCACCGGTTCTATGGGCATGCTGCCATCCGCCAGCCTGAATGAAGAAGGCTTTGGACTGTACGAACCGGCGGGCGGCTCCGCACCGGATATCGCCGGCAAAAACATTGCTAATCCGATTGCGCAGATCCTCTCCCTGGCCCTGCTGCTGCGCTATAGCCTCGATGCAGGCGACGCAGCAACCGCAATTGAAAACGCCATTAACCGGGCGTTAGAAGAAGGCGTCCGTACCGGTGACTTAGCGCGCGGCACGGCAGCAGTCAGTACCGATGAAATGGGCGACATTATTGCCCGCTATGTCGCTGAAGGGGTGTAATCATGGCTAAGACGTTATATGAAAAGTTGTTTGATGCGCACGTTGTTTACGAGGCACCAAACGAAACCCCGCTGCTGTACATTGACCGTCATCTGGTACACGAAGTGACCTCTCCGCAGGCATTTGACGGCCTGCGCGCGCACAAGCGCCCGGTACGTCAGCCGGGTAAAACCTTCGCGACTATGGATCACAACGTCTCCACCCAGACCAAAGACATTAATGCCTCGGGTGAGATGGCGCGTATCCAGATGCAGGAGCTGATCAAGAACTGCAACGAGTTTGGCGTTGAGCTGTATGACCTGAACCATCCGTATCAGGGCATCGTCCACGTGATGGGGCCTGAGCAGGGTATTACCCTGCCGGGCATGACCATCGTCTGCGGCGACTCCCATACCGCAACCCACGGCGCGTTTGGCGCGCTGGCCTTCGGGATCGGCACGTCTGAAGTGGAACACGTTCTGGCGACCCAGACCCTGAAGCAGGGGCGCGCCAAAACCATGAAAATTGAAGTAAAGGGTAAAGCCGCGCCGGGCATTACCGCGAAGGACATCGTGCTGGCCATCATCGGTAAAACCGGCAGCGCGGGCGGTACCGGCCACGTTGTGGAATTTTGCGGCGACGCGATTCAGGCGCTGAGCATGGAAGGTCGTATGACCCTGTGCAACATGGCTATTGAGATGGGCGCAAAAGCTGGCCTGGTCGCGCCGGACGAAACCACCTTCAACTATGTGAAAGGCCGTCTGCATGCGCCGAAGGGTCAGGATTTTGACGACGCGGTGGCGTACTGGAAAACCCTGAAAACCGACGACGGCGCGACCTTCGATACCGTTGTCACGCTGCAGGCGGAAGAGATCGCCCCTCAGGTGACCTGGGGCACCAATCCGGGCCAGGTGATTTCCGTCAACGACAGCATCCCGGACCCGGCGTCCTTCGCCGATCCGGTCGAGCGCGCCAGTGCGGAAAAAGCGCTGGCCTATATGGGACTGAAGCCAGGCGTACCGTTGACCGATGTCGCCATTGATAAAGTCTTTATCGGTTCCTGCACCAACTCACGTATCGAGGATTTACGCGCGGCGGCAGAGATTGCCAAAGGCCGTAAAGTGGCGCCGGGCGTGCAGGCGCTGGTGGTTCCAGGCTCCGGTCCGGTGAAAGCCCAGGCGGAAGCGGAAGGTCTGGATAAGATCTTCATCGAAGCAGGCTTCGAGTGGCGCCTGCCGGGCTGCTCAATGTGTCTGGCGATGAACAACGACCGCCTGAATCCGGGCGAGCGCTGCGCCTCTACCAGCAACCGTAACTTTGAAGGCCGTCAGGGCCGCGGTGGACGCACCCATCTGGTCAGCCCGGCAATGGCCGCCGCCGCGGCAGTTACCGGCCATTTCGCCGATATTCGCAGCCTGAAATAAGGAGACAATCATGGCAGAAAAATTTACCCAACATACGGGCCGTGTTGTCCCGCTGGACGCCGCTAACGTCGATACGGACGCGATCATTCCTAAGCAGTTTTTGCAGAAAGTGACCCGCACCGGTTTTGGCGCACACCTGTTTAACGACTGGCGTTTTCTGGACGACAAAGGCGAAGTGCCGAACCCGGAATTCGTCCTGAACTTCCCGGAATACAAAGGTGCCTCCATTCTGCTGGCGCGGGAAAACTTCGGCTGCGGCTCATCGCGTGAGCATGCGCCATGGGCGTTGACCGACTACGGCTTTAAGGTAGTTATCGCCCCGAGCTTCGCGGATATCTTTTACGGCAACAGCTTCAACAATCAGCTGCTGCCGGTGACGCTGAGCGACGAGCAGGTCGATGAATTGTTCGCGCTGGTTAAGGCGAACCCGGGCATGGCGTTTGAGGTGGATCTGGAAGGGGAAGTGGTGAAAGCCGGGGATAAGACCTACAGCTTCAGCATCGATGCCTTCCGTCGCCACTGCATGCTGAACGGTCTGGACAGCATTGGCCTGACGCTCCAGCACGAGGACGCCATCTCCGCGTACGAGAAAAAACAGCCTGCGTTTATGGGCTAAAAGCAGTGGCCCGCTGCACGCGGGCCATTGCTTCCCTCCGATACCTGTCAGACAATCGTTTCATTTCGTGAAGCCACCTCCCGGAATCAAACATCCTTGACCCGGCAGGTCAGCCCAAGCGTAACCACCGAAATCGCCGCAATCACCCAGTAAACCGAGGCATGGCCATAGCTTTGCGCCAGCGCCCCCTGAATCACCCCCGCCAGAATAACGCCCGTCGAAATGCTGTTGGTAAAAAGCGTGGTCGCAGAGCCTGCGCGTCCGGGCATAAGATCCTGGAACCAGAGCATGCCGATCCCGGCAACGATGCCAATAAACACAGCGTTAAACAGCTGCAGCGCAAGCAGCGCTTCACGCGAATGGAAAAGGATCAGTCCCGCGTAAAACAGCACCCCGGCCGCCACGGCGACGATCATCATCCGACGCTTTCCGAAGCGCTTCACGTAATACCCCGCCAGAATCATCGCTGGAATTTCCAGCCCGGCAGCTGTGCCCATTAAGATCCCGGCAAGCTTGTCCGGCAGGCCCAGATCGCTGCTGATCCACAGCGGCATATCAATGATGTACATGGTGTTGCAGGTCCACATCAGCGTGGAGGCAATAAACAGCATGCGGACGTTTTTATCCTGCCAGCCGCTCACCTGCGTGATGGGCTTATCCGTCGTCTGCTCAATCCGAGCGACGGACGGCAGCGCAAAGGCAATCAGCGCCAGGCTAATAATAAAAATGCCTGCCGCGATAGAAAACATGACCGTGAAGCCATAGTTCAGCGCCAGCATGAAGGCCAGCGGCGGGCCGATGACCCATGCAAGAGAGAGCTGCGCACGCATCACCGAGCTGAACATCACCACCTCCCGCGCCGAGCTGTCGGCGTATTCACGGGCCAGCGCGAACAGCTGCGGCATGGCGGTATTGGCAAGAGAGGCCAGCAGCACGCCGCAGGTAATGAGCGTCAGGTAGTGCCGGTTAAAGGCAAAAAGCAGCGCGTTGCCCACGGCCATCGCGCAGCAAAAGAGGATCAGCCTGCGGCGATCGCCCTGGCTGTCCGATCGTTTCGCCAGTCCCAGGCTAACGAGGATCCCGGCAATGGCGTTAACGGTATAAAACAGGCCAACCCAAAACGGCTGTGCGCCCACCTCGCGGCTGAGGAACAGGCTCAGCGTCGGCGCCTGTAGGGCCCCCGCCACGCCCATCATAAAGGCCACCAGCATAAAAGCGGCATATACGCCATTCAGGCGGCGCCCCATCGTCATCAACCACAGCATGCGCAAGTCCTTGTGAAAGCGAATCGAAATTGGGTGAAAGAATAAACGAAAAAAGCCAGCAAAAACATTTTGCTGGCGGGTGATAAACACCAATACTCAGTCACACATGATCGAGGCGAGTTAGCGGGAAGAGGTCGGTTTCGTAACGTCCCACTGCATCAGTTCTTCCAATATTTTCAGCCGTTGCTCTGCACACTGGCGGGCCAGCCAGGACGATCCTTTTGTCGCTGAAAAGTACTGCTGATAAAACTGACGTGCGGTAGACCTCTTCATAATTTACCTCCTCACTTCATCGGAAAGCATTATTGGCCTAATATAGGGATTAATAAATTGCTGATTTTTTGTCAGGAGTTCCTCTTTTATGCCATCCGGTCGACTGCAACAACAATTTATCCGCCTGTGGCAGTGCTGCGAGGGTCAATCGCAGGAGACCACGCTTAACGAGCTGGCAGAACTCCTCAACTGCTCTCGCCGCCATATGCGCACGTTGCTCAACACCATGCAGCAGCAGGGCTGGCTAAGCTGGGAGGCCGAGGCCGGACGCGGTAAGCGCTCACGCTTGACCTTCCTCTATACCGGTCTGGCGCTGCAACAACAGCGGGCGGAGGATCTGCTGGAGCAGGATCGCATCGATCAGCTGGTCCAGCTGGTGGGCGACAAGGCCGCCGTGCGCCAGATGCTGGTCTCGCATCTGGGGCGCAGCTTTCGTCAGGGCCGCCACATTATGCGGGTGCTCTACTATCGGCCAATGAAAAACCTGTTGCCCGGCACGGCGTTGCGTCGTTCTGAAACCCATATGGCCCGGCAGATATTCAGCGGCCTGACGAAAATAAATGAGGAAAACGGGGAACTGGAAGCGGACATCGCGCACCACTGGCAGCAGCTTTCCCCCCTGCACTGGCGTTTCTTTTTACGCCCGGGCATTCACTTCCACCACGGACGCGAGCTGGAGATGAGTGACGTCATCGCCTCTCTGGAACGCGCCCGCACGCTTCCGCTCTATTCGCACGTCTCGCGGATCCACTCCCCCACGGCCTGGACGCTGGACATTGAATTGTCGCAGCCGGACAGATGGCTGCCGTGGCTGCTGGGCTATGTGCCCTCAATGATCCTGCCCGGCGAATGGCGATCGCTGAACAATTTTGCCAGCCTGCCGATTGGCACGGGCCCCTACTCCGTGACGCGCAATACCAACAACCAGCTCAAGATCCGCGCCTTTGATGACTATTTTGGCTATCGGGCGCTGATCGACGAAGTGAACGTCTGGGTATTACCGGATCTCAACGAAGAGCTGAGCGCAGGCCTGACGCTGGAAGGCCCCACAACAAGCGAAAAGGCGTTCGAAAGTCGCCTGGAGGAGGGCTGTTACTACCTGCTCTTTGACAGCCGCAGCCACCGCGGAGCAAACCACGACGTCCGCACGTGGATCAGCCATGTTCTGGCCCCGGCTAACCTGATTTATCACGCAGAGGAGCAATACCAGACCTGGTGGTTCCCGGCATATGGCCTGCTTCCGCGCTGGCACCATGCTCAGCCGGTGCGCAGTGGAAAACCTGCCGGGCTGGAGACCATCACCCTCAGCTACTATCGCGATCACATTGAGCACCGTTTTATCGCGAAGATTATGAGCAAGCTGCTGGCGGCCGAAGGCGTGACGCTGGCGATACAGGAAGTCGATTATGATGAATGGCACCGCGGGGATGTCGTCAGCGATATCTGGCTCAATAGCGCCAACTTCACGCTGCCGCTTGATTTCTCGCTCTTTTCTCACCTGTATGAAGTGCCCCTCATTCAGCACTGTATCAACCGGGACTGGCAGCAGGACGCCGCGAAATGGCGGGCAGGCGAAATGGATCTGGCCGCATGGTGTCAGGAGCTGCTGGCCGGGCAGACGATCGTACCGTTGATCCACCACTGGCTGCTGATCCAGGGACAGCGCAGCATGCGCGGCCTGCGGATGAACACCCTGGGCTGGTTTGATTTTAAATCCGCCTGGTTTGCGCCGCCGGAACCATAACGCTTTCGTAATATTCACCAAATCATTACAATAGCGCCGTTCTCAACGGGGTGCTGCATCACAGATGTGCGCTGAGATAATACCCGTCGAACCTGATCCGGATAACGCCGGCGAAGGGATTTGAGGCTGTCGCTCAAAATCCTTTGCCACTCAACTCTGAGGTGCAAAGTGTTAAAAAAAGTTTTCCCCCTGCTGGCGCTGTTTGCGCTGCCTGCTTTCGCGAAACCCGTCCTGACGGTCTACACCTACGACTCCTTCTCCGCCGACTGGGGCCCTGGCCCGGTGGTAAAAAAAGCCTTTGAAGCCGACTGCAACTGCGAGCTGAAGTTCGTGGCGCTGGAAGATGGCGTGTCGCTGCTCAACCGTCTGCGCATGGAAGGGAAAAACAGCAAGGCCGACGTGGTGCTCGGGCTGGATAACAACCTGCTGGAAGCCGCGACGCAAACCAAACTGTTTGCCAAAAGCGGCGTGGCGGCAGATGCCGTCAACGTGCCGGGCGGCTGGAAAAACGACACCTTTGTGCCGTTCGATTACGGCTATTTTGCTTTTGTTTACGACAAAAATAAGCTGAAAAACCCGCCGAAAAGCTTGAAAGAGCTGGTGGAAAGTGACCAGAAGTGGCGCGTGATCTATGAAGATCCGCGTACCAGCACGCCGGGTCTGGGCCTGATGCTGTGGATGCAGAAAGTCTATGGAGATAAAGCGCCGGAAGCGTGGCAGAAACTGGCCGCCAAAACCGTCACCGTGACCAAGGGCTGGAGCGAAGCCTACGGCCTGTTCCTGAAAGGGGAAAGCGACCTGGTGCTGAGCTACACCACCTCTCCGGCCTACCACATCATCGCCGAGAAGAAAGACAACTACGCCGCCGCGAATTTTGCTGAAGGGCACTATCTGCAGGTGGAAGTGGCAGCGCGTACCGCCGCCAGCAAACAGCCGGAGCTGGCCGAGAAGTTCCTGAAGTTCATGGTTTCACCGGCGTTCCAGAATGCGATTCCCGCAGGCAACTGGATGTATCCGGTCACCAGCGTTGCGCTGCCCGCAGGTTTCGAGCAGTTGACCAAACCAACAACCTCGCTGGAATTTACGCCGCAGCAGGTCGCCGCGCAGCGTGCAGCATGGGTAAGTGAATGGCAACGCGCCGTCAGCCGTTAATTCCCGGCTGGTTAATCCCCGGCCTGCTCGCCGCCATGCTGATGGTGGTGGTCAGCCTGGGGGCATTCCTTGCGTTGTGGTTTAATGCGCCAGAGAGCGATCTGCTCGCGCTCTGGCACGACAGCTATCTCTGGCACGTTATCCGGTTCTCTTTCTGGCAGGCGTTTCTTTCTGCGCTGCTGTCAGCGATCCCGGCCATTTTCCTCGCGCGAGCGCTGTACCGCCGGCGTTTTCCCGGCAGGCAGGCTCTGCTGCGCCTGTGCGCCATGACGCTGATCCTGCCAGTTCTGGTGGCCGTTTTTGGCATTCTGAGCGTCTACGGTCGTCAGGGCTGGCTGGCTTCGCTCTTTGCATCTTTGGGGCTGGAGTGGACCTTTTCCCCTTACGGGCTGAAAGGCATTCTGCTGGCGCACATTTTCTTCAATATGCCGATGGCGACGCGCCTCTTTTTACAGGCGCTGGAAAACATTCCCGGCGAACAGCGCCAGATTGCGGCTCAGCTCGGCATGCGCGGCTGGTCGTTCTTCCGCTTTGTCGAATGGCCGTGGCTGCGACGTCAGATTGCCCCGGTGGCCGCGCTAATCTTTATGCTCTGCTTCGCCAGCTTTGCCACCGTGCTTTCGCTCGGCGGTGGGCCGCAGGCCACCACCATTGAGCTGGCGATTTATCAGGCCTTAAGTTACGACTACGATCCGGGCCGCGCCGCGCTGCTGGCGATGGTGCAGATGGCGTGCTGTCTGGTGCTGGTGCTGCTGAGCCAGCGACTGAGTAAAGCCATTCCCGCTGGCAGTAATCAAATAACCGGCTGGCGCGACCCGCAGGACAGCCTGCACAGCCGCGTCGCCGATTTTATCCTGATTACGCTGGCGCTCATGCTGCTGCTGCCGCCGCTGCTGGCCGTTATCGTTGACGGACTGAACCTCAATCTCACGTCCGTCCTGCAGCAGCCCGTGCTCTGGGAAGCAACGTGGACCTCGCTGCGCATCGCGCTGGCTGCCGGGCTGGTCTGTGTACTTCTGACCATGATGCTGCTCTGGAGCAGCCGTGAACTCTACGCGCGTCATGCTCGTAAAACCGGACAGGCGCTGGAGCTGACGGGCATGCTGATTCTGGCGATGCCGGGCATCGTGCTGGCGACGGGCTTCTTTTTACTGTTCAATAGCACCATCGGCCTGCCGGAAAGCGCCGACGGCATCGTCATTTTTACCAACGCCTTAATGGCCATCCCTTACGCGCTTAAGGTGCTGGAAAACCCGATGCGCGACGTCAACAGCCGTTACGGTTTACTGTGCCAGTCGCTGGGCATGCAGGGCTGGCAGCGACTGAAGGTGGTCGAACTCCGCGCGCTAAAACGGCCGCTCGCCCAGGCGCTGGCGTTTGCTTGCGTGCTGTCGATTGGCGATTTTGGCGTGGTAGCCCTCTTTGGCAACGAAGATTTCCGCACGCTGCCGTTCTGGCTCTATCAGCAAATCGGCTCTTATCGCAGTCATGATGGCGCGGTCACAGCACTGTTACTGCTGCTGCTGTGCTTTGCCTTATTTACCGTTATCGAAAAACTTCCGGGGCGCGATGTTAACACTGACTGATGTAACCTGGCTTTACCAGCATCTGCCGATGCGCTTCACGCTCTCCGTGCGCCAGGGGGAGATGATCGCCGTACTTGGCCCAAGCGGCGCGGGAAAAAGCACGCTGCTTAATTTGATTGCGGGTTTTCTTCAGCCGGCAAGCGGCGCGATCGTCATTGAAAATCACGATCATACCCACACGCCGCCCGCAAAACGTCCGGTCTCAATGCTGTTCCAGGAAAACAACCTGTTTACCCATCTGACGGTGCGGCAAAACATCGCTCTGGGAATGCATCCGGGGCTCAGGCTGAACGACGCCCAGCGCCAGAAGCTGGAGATCATTGCCGCACAGATGGGGATCACCGGGTTCATCGACAGGCTGCCGGGCGAGCTTTCCGGCGGCCAGCGTCAGCGCGTGGCGCTGGCGCGTTGTCTGGTGCGAGAGCAGCCAGTACTGCTGCTGGATGAGCCCTTCTCTGCGCTCGATCCCGCGCTTCGCCAGGAGATGCTGGCGCTGGTGCAGGACGTCTGTCAGCGCCAGCAACTGACGATGCTGATGGTGTCGCACAGTATTGAGGATGCCGCACGGATTGCGCCGCGATCGGTGGTGATTGCCGAAGGGCGAATTGCGTGGGATGGGAAGACAGAAGAATTGCTGAAGGGGAAAGCTACCGCGTCTTCACTGCTGGGCATCAGGGCAGTCTGATGCCCTCCCCTTCACTCAGAGGACGAATAAATCCTCCGCCATTTTTTCAAAAGTGATGAAAACCCCTACTGCAAGTCCATAGCCGAATGTCGCTCTGAATGAAAAGTCAGAGCGCATATAACCCTGTTTGGCAACCGACGATCCTGAAAAATAATAAATCGAACTTTTTCATTATTATTTTAAATCACATTTTATTTATGAATTAATATCTTTTATATATACGAAAAATAAATACATCAGGCAAAAATAAATACATCAACATGATTTTTACCCTTACGTTTCTTTGCTAAGAGAGTATTATTTTATGATTTTACTGCTCTTGAAAGGGATATTGTCATGGCAGTGCGCCCAGGAAACTTTCAGCAAAATGACACGCTAAATCGCTATTTACTTTTTTTCCCACGTAACGCTAACGCGTTAAACGACGTACATTCCTTTACAGGCGAAGAAGCACTCAGCCAGCCCTATCGCTATACCATCCGATTTACCAGCCCCAATGCAAATATTTCACCTGACGCCGTTTTGAATCAGAAGGCGGAATTTCTTCTTCGCGCTCCTAACCCTGAGGCGTCATGGCATGGTCAGCCAACCTGGCTGCCAGTGCGCCAGATCAATGGAACCATTACTGCGTTTTCCCGCCTTAAGTCATCTTCAGATGAAGCGCTCTATGAATGCGTGCTTGAACATGAACTTGCGTTACTGAACAGAAACTTCCGTTCGGCAGTGTACACCGATGTCTCCGTGCCGGAGGTCGTCACGCAGTTGATGAAAGAGAGCCGTTATTTTGAAGGCTTCAATATTGATTTCGACAACCTCAGCTGTAGCTATCCCCGCAGGGAAATGATTATTCAGTGGAAAGAGACCGACCTGCAGTTTATTCGCCGCCTGTTGGCCGAAGTAGGAATATGGTTCCGTCTTGAAAATCACAGCACCACGCCGACGGAAACAGTGGTTATATTTGGCGACTCTGCCAGTCGCTATATCATTAGCGAAAAGAAATTCCCCTTTGTTCGTCGCTCCGGGGTGACCAGTCATGATGAGTACGTGACAAAACTCGAAGAACGACATGCGTTAATACCCGAAAATATAATGGTGAGGGCCTATAACTACCGCGCTCCCCTCTCTCCACAGGCGGACAAAACTATTGTAAGTACCGACATTCCCGGTGGCATGACGGCAGGCAGAGAGTATCACCATTCAGATCATTTTCTTGAGGGCGGGGATTTTTATGGAAAAGAAAGCGAAACCGCTGCGTTCTATGCACGTTTGCGCTATGAGCGCCTGCTAAATACCCAGTGTGTACTCGGTGCCACAACCGGCGCAGCGGAACTGCAGCCGGGAATAAAATTCGATATAACCGGTCAAATTCCTGATGGCTTTAAGAAAGGTTTTTTCGTTACGTCAATGACGATAACGGGCAGTCGCGCAGAGCATTATCAAGCCCTGCTGTCAGGCATCCCTTGCCGGCATGAGTATAGTTTCAGGCCAGAATTTCTTCCCCGACCACAAATTGCAGGTACCGTTCCCGCACGGGTAATGGCGATAGGCAGCAATAAAATCTATGCGGGGATTGATGCCACCGGACGCTACCGGGTGAAGTTCGATTTTGATCTCGATGAGAAACGTTCAGGCTTTGAAAGTGCGCTGGTGCGCCTTGCCAGACCGTACGCCGGAGATGTTTACGGTTTTCATTTTCCACTGCTCGAAGGCACGGAGGTCGCCATTGCGTTTGAAGGCGGCGATCCGGATCGCCCGTTCATCGCCCATGCCATGCATAACGGCGCGCACACTGATTTAGTCACAAACCGCAATGATACCCGCAACATCATCCGTACTGCAGGCCTGAATAAAATCCGTCTGGAAGACAAGCGGGGCCAGGAACATATCAAGATTTCAACAGAGCGCGGAAAGGGACAGCTCAGCGTGGGCCATCTTGTCGATGCGGAAGGAAAGCCACGCGGGGAAGGTCTTGAAGCGCGAACAGATGACTGGATGGCGCTGCGAGCGGCAAAAGGCGTAATGATTAGCACTGAAGCGCAACCGCGCGCCCAGGGACAACAGCTGGATATGACGGCGGCCATCGCGCAGCTCGAAAAAGCACTCTCGCTGGCCATAACGCTGCAGCAGTGCGCAATGACGGCCGGTGCCGATGAGGTGGATACCGAACGACAAAATGCCCTGCTTAAGACGCTGAATAAGCTTTCGGGCGCCGGCCTGCTGACCTATGCCGGAGAAGGACAGGCCCACGTCACGCCGCAAAGCCTGCAGCTTTCGGCAGGTCAGGATCTGATTGCAACCGCTGGCCGCAACGGCAGCGTAAACGTGGTGAAAAAGTTCTCGCTGGCCGTAGGGGAAAGGCTCTCTCTGTTCGCCCGCAAACTTGGCATACAGCTGATTGCCAGTGCCGGTGATATCAAAACGGAGGCGCAGCGCGGAGCCCTGCACATGCTTTCTCAGGATGATTTCACCGTCACGAGCACGGCAGGCAAAATTAACGGCAGTGCGAAGCAGGGAATACAGCTGGTATGCGGTGGTGGTGGCATCCGTATTAGTCCCAGCGGGCTGGTTGAAATTTTCTCGCCAACCGGCGTGGACATTAAAGCGCCGAATTTTGCCTATAAAGGGGCGGAAAGCGTGCAAACGCAACCGCCTGCATTTAACAAGGGCGCGTTTGCACAGCGCTATCAGCTGCATGCGTCTGACGACCCGGAGCAGATCCTCGCTAACCGCGCGTTCCGCCTTAAAAGCTCGGCGGGCCAAATGATTGAAGGCGTGACCGACAGCAATGGCTGTTCCCCGCTGCTGGATGCGGCCGACCTTGATTCGTACAAACTGGAGGTACTCTGATGGCTGATGAGAAGAAAAGCCCGTATTGCCCGCGCGTGGTCTCTGAGAACGATATCCCCGTCCCCAAATCATTAAGCCTGACGGCGCAGACATGCAGGGTGGGCATTCCTCGTCCGATGCCGGGGATCGTGATTCTGGTTCATGGGGTAAACGATGTGGGTGAAGCCTATCAGAATCAGGAGAAAGGCATTATCGCCGGGTTAAATAAACGGCTTAACCGGACAGATATGTACGCGCATGAATGGAATCACTTCATCATGACGCACAATGAAGAAGCGCAAAAGAAAATCGCGGCGCCGGGCCGCTCGCCGGTTATCCCGTTTTACTGGGGCTATAAGCCCGTAACGCATGAAGAATACCGCGCAGATCAGCAGCGCTATCGCAATGAAGTCAGCAAGCTCAAGGCGGAGGCACATCTGCCGTTCGACGCTTACCAGGAGGATGATGCGAAGAAAAAAGCGGATTTGGGTAATGACGGCCAGGGGGCGTTTAAATACCAGAACGACAATTTTGGTAACGCGCTTGATGTGAACTATGCCAAGGGCGGCGGCACCTTTGCGAATGCGACAACCAATATTCCGGATATGCTGGGGCCAGGCGCGGGGGGTTTAGCAACGTCCGCAGCAGGGATTATAACATTGCATGCGAATGATGGTGATTTTACCCATCCTATTTTTTCTAATCCTCACCGGATTTACCAGTTCTTTGCCGCACAGCGCCTGGCGGATTTGATCCTCACAATCCGGCGTGAGCCGGTAACAGAAAATGATGTCATAAATATCGTGGCCCACAGTCAGGGGACGATTATCACCATGCTGGCAAACATGCTGGTAAAGCAGGCGGGATATGAACCGGTTAACTGCGTCATTCTCAATCACTCCCCTTACTCGCTCGAAAGTCGGCTGGCTGAAGATATTCAACCGGGTCATCATCAGACATCCGATGCGCGGGTGCAGACGTTTAAGAACTTTTGCGCACTGATGGCGACGCATTACAACGGCGGTGAGATAACAGAAGCCGATATTCTGGCAATGGAAGCGGCCTGCACGCTGCGTAAACCGTCCGACAACCCGTTAAGGACGGATACAAGATACAGACGTGATAATAACGGCCGGGTCTATAACTATTTTTGTCCGAATGACGGCACGGTCTCCCTCAAGAACATACAGGGGTTCGGCTGGCGCGGTATTCCTGAAGATATTGCCAGCCATATTCCAAACCTGTATCAGCGGGTATTTTATCAACATGGAGAGGTGGGAACGACGCCGGACGGGAAACCGTTTAGCCTGCCGCCCGTGAGAACGGGTGATGCGGATTACGGTTCAGTCGGTAACGCCTCTTACACCGCGCATGACGTGATGGTGAACGGTGAAGAGCTACCGGTGAAGTTTATATTCACATTGCAGGGGGCAAATAATTATAAAGGCGACGATCCAAAAACGAGAGATAAGCCGTATACCGCCTCCATCGATCCGGACAGCCCGGACGCCTATATTTCCTACTCAGCAAAAGCCTACGCCATCAAACGGACGCAAAGCGCCACATACGGTGTTAGCAGATACCAAAGCCTAAGCTGGCATCCCGGCCATGTCTTGACGCCCGATGAGCTGAAAATGGAAAGCTATGAGCGCGGTGTCCAGGTGATTAACGGCGTGGTGGCAGGTTCAAAGGATTTTCCGACCGTGACATTAACCTGGCTTCGCCCGCGCGAAGAGCTGGAAAAGGAATGGGCGAAGTCCGACCCGGTAAGTTACAGCCAGCACTCGTCAATCGTGATGAGTGAATATGCCCCGTCCCATGCGATGGCTTTTGACCTGGCCATCGGCCAGTGCCGGTCCTTTGATTATAAGGCAGGCAAATTCTGGGAAGACCTACTGCACCGTGCGGACTGGCGGGATCCGCTGAACAATAATCTGCTGGCAAGAGAATACTATCGTTCAGGTCGACTGAATGTCGATGCCACAAAAAAATTTATGAATAAGCCAAATGACATTTTACCGACAGGGCAGTTTGGGGTGGTAAATGAATTTCAGAATGCCACGACGGTAAAGCCATCGCGAGATTTGGCAGCTGGTAACCAGGAAGTCGCAAATTTGCAATGGGATATGCCCAAAGCAAAAAGTGACCGTGAACTGGGATTACAAAATCAGATATCGGCGCTCGATCTTCGCCCTTATTGAACAAAACAGGGAAGTAAAGGGAAATGAAAAATAGAATAGGTACAGCCTTGGCTGTAATACTGATGGCTTCAGGCTGTCAGGCCAATGAGCCGCCGACGCAGGTAGTCTATCGTTTTGATGACCATCGTTATCTGGAACTGAAAGGCTGGGACTGTGAAGGCGAACTCTGGTACACCGATACGCAGCGGGGGATTCATTCGCAGCCGTATTCACAATTTTATCGCATTTTTACCAAAAAATTTATTCACCCTTCAGAGCGATATATTGTCCTCACATCATGGGGTGGTGGTGCCTTTACCGTATCAAAAGATTTCGGAAAGACCTGGCAGTTAGCGCAGTTTTCTCCCGGAGAAAACGAGCCGAATGGTGATTCCTCACCAGCTTATGATGAGGTGCTATCTCTGACGGTAATAAACGATCAAGGCTTTCTGCTGACAAAGCGCCGGCTTTATATGTCATCCCGACCGTTTGATGACCCACGCCTGGCAACTGGTGGGCCAGGAATTAATTATGTAGTTGAAGGCGTAACTCACAGAATTAAACCACAATCACCAGGGCCTGCGTGGGGGCTCGATTACATCACTAAAGAGGCACTGGAGAACGATACGGCAAAATTCCATACCAATTATCAGAATTTACCCGATAAGGTCCCTGAAGTGAAAGGTTACACCGGCTGGGACCATATGCAATGTGACATGGATGCGGGGCGCTAACCAATGAAAGCATTATGCTCAGGCATGGCTGCCGCTGCTGTACTGATGGCTTCAGGCTGTCAGGCCAACGAGCCGCCGACGCAGGTGGTCTATCGTTTCGATGACCATCGTTATCTCGAACTGAAGGGCTGGGACTGTGAAGGCGAGCTCTGGTACACCGATACGCAGCGGGGGATTCATTCTGAACCTGTAAGCCAGTTTTACAGAATATTTACTAAAAAGTTTGTCCATCCCTCAGAACGATACATCGCTATTACAGGCTGGGGAGTCGGTGGTTTTCGTGTCTCTAAGGACTACGGGAAAACGTGGCAGGTTGCACAATTCTCTCCCGGAGGAAACGAACCGGATGGAATGAACTCACCTCCGCGAGATGATGTTGTTTCTTTCACAGTGGTGAATGACCAGGGCTTTCTGCAGACAAAGCACCGCCTTTATATGTCCTCCAGGCCGTTTGATGACCCACGCCTGGCAACTGGTGGGCCAGGAATTAATTATGTAGTTGAAGGCGTAACTCACAGAATTAAACCACAATCACCAGGGCCTGCGTGGGGGCTCGATTACATCACTAAGGAGGCACTGGAGAACGATACGGCAAAATTCCATACCAATTATCAGAATTTACCCGATAAGGTCCCTGAAGTGAAAGGTTACACCGGCTGGGACCACATGCAATGTGACATGGATGCGGGGCGCTAACTGATGAAAGCATTATGCTCAGGCATGGCTGTTGCTGCTGTACTGATGGCTTCAGGCTGTCAGGCCAATGAGCCGCCGACGCAGGTGGTTTACCGCTTTGATGACCATCGTTATCTGGAACTGAAAGGCTGGGACTGTGAAGGTGAGCTCTGGTACACCGATACGCAGCGGGGGATTCATTCGCAGCCGTATTCACAATTTTATCGCATTTTTACCAAAAAATTTATTCACCCTTCAGAGCGATATATTGTCCTCACATCATGGGGTGGTGGTGCCTTTACCGTATCAAAAGATTTCGGAAAGACCTGGCAGTTAGCGCAGTTTTCTCCCGGAGAAAACGAGCCGAATGGTGATTCCTCACCAGCTTATGATGAGGTGCTTTCTCTGACGGTAATAAACGATCAGGGCTTTCTACTGACAAAGCATCGCCTTTATATGTCATCCAGACCATTTGACGATCCGCGCGTATTGCCAGGTGGTTCTGGAATTAAGTACCAGCTTGAAAATGGTGAGGTGGACGAAATAACTTCAGATGCACCTGGCTGGAAATGGGGGATGGTGTATTTCACAAAAGGATGGCTGAAGGGAAAAGTCGTCAGGCGTGAATCCAATTATCAAAATTTACCCGATAAGGTCCCTGAAGTGAAAGGTTACACCGGCTGGGACCATATGCAATGTGACATGGATGCGGGGCGCTAACTGATGAAAGCATTATGCTCAGGCATGGCTGTTGCTGCTGTACTGATGGCTTCAGGCTGTCAGGCGAAAGAGCCGCCGACGCAGGTAGTCTATCGTTTTGATGACCATCGTTATCTGGAACTGAAAGGCTGGGACTGTGAAGGCGAGCTCTGGTACACCGATACGCAGCGGGGGATTCATTCAGAGGCGGTCAGTCAGTTCTATCGTATTTTTACTAAAAAATACGTCCATCCGTCGGAGCGCTATATAGCGATTCCGACATGGCATTCCCCTGGCTCTATGGTATCAAAGGATTATGGCAAAACCTGGTACCCGTCCTCATTCTCGCCCGGCGAAAATGAACCTAATGGAGACAATGCACCTCCCTATGACGACATTCTTTCTTTCACAGTAGTGAATGACCAGGGCTTTCTGCAGACAAAGCACCGCCTTTATATGTCTTCCAGGCCGTTTGATGACCCCCGTCTATTGCCCGGTGGTAAGGGTATTCATTACGAACTTCAGGATGGGGTGCAGGGCGATATTACAGCAGGAACGGGTGGCTGGTCGTGGGGAATGGTTTATATGACGAAGCAAGGCCTCAAGGACACCGTACAGTCATTGCAGACTAATTGGGAAGACCAACCCGATAAGGTCCCTGAAGTGAAAAACTACACCGGTTGGGACCATATGCGCTGTGACATGGATGCGCGATAAACGACTAAGGATAAACAATGAACGGCGTAATTCGCTTAGACGATCCGCTGGCGAACGGTGGAAAAGTGACTTCAGCTTCAGGGGCCAATTTCATGGGTAAACCCGTGGCGCTAAAAGATGACATCGTTGAATGCCTGCTGCACAAAGGGAAATACCCGATTACAGAGTGCCATCCACGCTGGACGATGCTCGGACGAGGCGTGGTTGTCGACCGGTGTAAAGCGGCGTGCGGGTGTGAAATAAGAACAACGCTGTCAACGGGGGGGGCTATATGATGGAGTGGTGGTTATATTCGAAGCAGAAAGATGCTGACGTAAAAATGCCGACGTTAGCGATCGTTGCTGTGTATATCGTCGCTGTTGTCATGGGGATCATTCTTGAGATTTTTACCTGGCCTCAGAATAAACATGTGACGCTCTTTTTTTTCTTGCCGTCCGTACTGCTACCGCTCAGCCTGGTAACGTGTCTGGTATTTGCGCTGAAAATGATAATAAGTACCTCTGTAAACTATGCAGAAACTCGCAAATATATTGCAAAAGAGAGGGCTATCAGGCTTAAACGTTTTGCGCGTCAGAACATCACCATAGCAGCCTGGTCGGCCCTCTCTCCGGTCGATCAACTGGCGCTGAATATGCTAAAGCTTGAAGGTGAGTTTCCGCTGGCGCCCAAAACGCCGCTAAAAATTGAGGCAACCGAAGCGTTTGACCAGACTCCGGACGAAGCCGTCTTTTCGCGCCTGCTCGCGCCGATGGCCGATAAGCTCAAAATGAGTGCGTATCAGCGAAGGGATACATACGTCTGGGTTCGCGGGGGCGATGCGAACTGTGTTGAGGATCTGAGACGAGCGCTGGAAAATCTGAAGTTACACAGTGCGCACGGCGGCAAAATTCAGTTTATCAGCGAGTGCCCTGACTACTCGCTCATCGGGGACTGGATAGCGGCAAGCGACAAATTCATCGTTAACAGGCTGCTGATCGTCGTCGATATGCATGGTGAAGACGGTGACAGTAAGCGAATGGAAAACGCCTGCGCTTTTCTCTTCACTAACCAATACGTGCATACAGAGGGAGAGAAGCCGGTTTATCTGTACCAACCGATGAGTAAGATCACGGACGTAGAAGAAACGATGCCGGTTTATCTGGATGTTGGCCCTGTGACGGCCCCAAAAGCGCTCTGGTACAGCGGATTATCCCGTACGGAAAAATATCCTTTGATGCAGGCGTTGGATGCTAAAAACGCTGTTATGGAAAGGCTGGAAATGGAATCCTCGCTCGGGGAAAAGAGCGAGGGGTACAGATGGCTGGCGCTGGCGCTTGCTGCCGATGCGGTAAAGTATGCGCAGGGAACTCAGCTGGTGGCGAATTCAGCAATGAATAAATTCTCCGTCACCGCCCTTTCCTCGCAGGAAGCTCATGTACCCGAAATCTGCCGATGGGACGTTTGGCTGCTTCCTTTTGTTAATGGGGTAATGACGGGGCTATTTTTATTATTCTCGTTATTTTTCATTATGATGATAACAAATAAGCCCGGTGAGATGCCTTCCATACTGGTATTAGCGGCAAGCATAATACTCTCTGTTCTGGTTCCAGCGGTGACAGGCGCTTTCCTGTCTATCACCAGCTCAAACCGGGCTTACAGAGATATGGGGTTCTAGAGCGGAAACAGATTAACGGCTTACCACCTTCAACAGAATCTCGCCGTACACCGGCATCAGCGGGTGACGAATCAGCACCACCAGGGCCACCACCGCAACGCCCAGCGTCAGCGGGGCCAGCCACAAAAGACGAGAGCGCGGAAGATAGCGCGTCAGGCGATCGACGCTGGCTTTCGCGCTGCGCCATAGCCGCCAGCAGAGCCAGGCCGCCAGCCACAGCAGCACAGCCGTGCCCAGCAGCAGCCACTTAAACTCACCGCTTTGCATGCCGTCAGGGATATCAATCGCCGCGCCGGCGAGGATCCCCGGCAGGAAGTAAAACGGCGGCCAGAAGACGCAGCCGATGATGTTCGGCACCACGAACTTCGCGACCGGCAGGTCCAACATCCCCGCCACCATCGGCACCAGCGGACGCGTTGGCCCAACGAAGCGGCCTACCAGAATGGTAAACATGCTGTGCTGATGCAGGGCATGCTCGGTTTTATCCAGCAGCGCTTTGTTCTTTTTCATAAAAGACCAGCGGTGCAGCGGCTTCTTAAAGCGCCAGCCCAGCCAGAAGGAGATCCAGTCCCCCATCAGGCAACCGATAATCCCGGCCAGCCACGCCTGCCAGAAATTAACCTCGCCGCTGCCGATCAGCGCGCCAAGCCCCGCCATCATCACGGTTCCGGGCAGGATCAACCCAACAAGCGCCAGCGATTCCAGAAACGCCACCAGCGCCACGGCGATGAGCGAGTACATAACGGACTGGGTAATAAAGTGTTCCAGCAATGCCTGCATAACTATTCCGGTCAGAAAACGAATCAGCGATTCTGCTTAGCGCCCCGCACCGCGTCAAGGCAACAATTGTCTGAATAGTTTACAGGTTGCTTTCCGCATTCACCTGCTTGTTTATCTTTTTTTACCGTTTATTCACATCCCGCGCGGAATTCGCTCGGGCTCGCGCCGGTGCATTTCTTAAACACGCGAGAGAAATAGAGCTGATCTTCAAATCCCACGTTGCGCCCAACGGTAGCAATCGGCATTCGGGTGGTGCTGAGCAGCAGCTTCGCCTGACTGATGCGCTGATCCTCACGCCAGCTCAGAACGCTGACGCCCAGCTGCTGGCGGAACAGATGCGACAGCCGCGACGGCGACAGACAGACGTGTTGGGCGACGCTGGCGATATCAAACTGGCTGTCGGCCAGATGGTCGCTAATGTACTGGCAGGCGTCGCGGACGCGGTTATCCAGCGGTGGGTTAAGCGATTCGTTGATGGCCTCCATGCGGCGCAGCAGCACCTGCTCAAGCAGGTTTATCGCCAGCAGTTCGGCATAGCGCCCGCCGGCCTGCCCCGCCTCAATAATCTGCGCGAACAGTTCGCGAAACTGCGCCAGATGAACCTCATCCGGGCGATAAAAGCCGGTATGCGCAAAAATAGCCGGCCACGAAAGCCACTCCTGCCAGTAGGCGCGCGGGCGGAAATAGACCCACTGGTGATACCACTCTTTAGCATCCGGATGACGCCCGTAGTGGTGGATCTCTCCCGGCGGGAACAGCAGGATATCGCCGGGACGGCAGACAAACTGCTGGTCACCGTTCTTGATGATCCCTTCCCCCCGCACGGTCAGGTTGAGAATATACCCTTTCATCCCGAGCGGTCGGTCGACGTAAAAATCGAGATATCCCTCAGCCTCGATAGGGGTCAGTCCCGCCACAAGGTGCGCGTTAAACGAGTATCCCGGCAACAGGGGATCGTTTTGCGTTTCGGCCATAGATTCAGTTCTCCCAAGGGTCCTGAAGGAAACCAATTGTCCATATCACTAAAAGCAGTATAAAAATGGCCTGCGAAAAGATCCAAAAAGCATCACGCCTCTTTTACGTCCGCCATGTTTCAGCCTTTCCCCCTGATTTCTCCGCCAGTACAGGCAGATAAGCAGTAACAAAAGTGTCTATAAGTGCGGCAGAAATGTCCACATTGAATATTTGCACGGCGTCACACTTTCCGTCGTAACAGCAATTTAGTCCATAAGATTAGCGGATCCTGCCTGACGATTTTCGCCCCCAGTCTCTAATGTTCTTCCATACCTGTTTTTTGGATGGAGCAACACCATGGCAATTGCAATTGGCCTCGATTTTGGCAGCGACTCGGTTCGCGCGCTGGCAGTGGACTGTACGTCCGGCCAGGAGATAGCAACCAGCGTTGAGTGGTACCCGCGCTGGCAGGAAGGGCGCTACTGCGATGCGGCGAACAACCAGTTCCGTCATCACCCGCGGGACTACATTGAGTCGATGGAAGCGGCAATCAAAACCGTACTGGCCGAACTGACGGACGCCCAGCGGGCCGAGGTCGTGGGGATTGGCGTCGACAGCACCGGCTCCACGCCTGCCCCGGTGGATGCCGAAGGCCGCGTGCTGGCACTGCGCCCGGAGTTTGCCGACAACCCGAACGCCATGTTCGTGCTGTGGAAAGACCATACTGCCGTGGAAGAGGCCGAAGCCATCACGCGCCTGTGCCATCAGCCGGGTAAAACAGACTACTCGCGCTACATCGGCGGGATTTACTCCAGCGAATGGTTCTGGGCCAAAATCCTCCACGTCACCCGCGCCGACGCAACCGTTGCGCAGGCCGCAGCGTCCTGGATTGAGTTGTGCGACTGGGTGCCTGCCCTGCTCTCCGGCACCACCCGGCCACAGGATATTCGCCGCGGGCGTTGCAGCGCCGGGCATAAATCCCTGTGGCATGAAAGCTGGGGCGGCCTGCCTCCGGCCGCGTTCTTTGATGAACTCGACCCAATCATCAACAAGAATCTCAAATACCCGCTGTTTACCGACACCTTCACCGCCGATATTCCGGTCGGCACGCTTTGTGAAGAGTGGGCGACGCGTCTCGGCCTGCCGCAGAACGTGACCATCTCCGGCGGCGCGTTTGACTGTCATATGGGCGCCGTGGGCGCGGGCGCGCAGCCCAACACCCTGGTAAAAGTTATCGGTACTTCGACCTGCGACATTCTGACGGCAGATAAAGCCAGCGTCGGCGACCGCGCGGTGAAAGGCATCTGCGGCCAGGTTGACGGCAGCGTGGTGCCGGACTTTATCGGCCTGGAAGCCGGTCAGTCCGCGTTTGGCGATATTTACGCCTGGTTTGGCCGCGTGCTGGGCTGGCCTCTGGACCAGCTGGCAGCGGCGCATCCAGAGCTGAAAACCCAGATTGCCGACAGCAAAAAGCAGCTCCTGCCGCAGCTCACCGAAGCCTGGGCCAAAAATCCGTCTCTCGATCACCTCCCGGTGGTGCTGGACTGGTTTAACGGTCGCCGCACGCCGTTTGCCAACCAGCGTCTGAAAGGAGTGATTACCGATCTCAACCTGGCGACCGACGCTCCAGCGCTGTTCGGCGGCCTGATTGCCGCAACGGCCTTCGGTGCCCGCGCCATTATGGAGTGCTTCACCGA
This sequence comes from Enterobacter sp. MG-EB028, assembly GCF_056673305.1. Lineage (NCBI taxonomy): Bacteria > Pseudomonadati > Pseudomonadota > Gammaproteobacteria > Enterobacterales > Enterobacteriaceae > Enterobacter > Enterobacter sp. MG-EB028. Next base: position 760,560 of record NZ_CP195079.1, on the reverse strand, counting down.
GCAGGGCATCGACGTGAACAACGTGATGGCGCTGGGCGGCATCGCCCGTAAAAACCCGGTGATTATGCAGGCCTGCTGCGACGTGCTGAACCGTCCGCTGCAGATTGTGGCTTCCGATCAGTGCTGCGCGCTGGGCGCGGCGATTTTCGCTGCCGTGGCCGCAGGCGTGCATTCCGATATCCCGGCCGCACAGCGGCATATGGCGAGCGCCGTCGAAAACACGCTCCAGCCGCGTGCCCGGCAGGCACAACGCTTTGAACAGCTTTATCAGCGCTACCAGCAATGGGCAAAAAGCGCCGAACTTCACTATCTCCCTGTCGCCGCCCCGGCCAAAAGCACCGCGGACACTACGGCAACCCTGACCCATTAAGGACACGATGATGACCATTTTTAATAACTATGAAGTGTGGTTTGTGATTGGCAGCCAGCATCTGTACGGACCGGAAGCGCTGCAGCAGGTGACGAAACACGCGGAGCACGTGGTTAATGCGCTGAACGCGGAAGCCAAACTACCGTGCAAACTGGTACTGAAACCGCTGGGCACCACGCCGGACGAAATTACCCACATCTGCCGCGACGCGAACTACGACGATAAATGCGCAGGTCTGGTGGTGTGGCTGCATACCTTCTCTCCGGCCAAAATGTGGATCAACGGTCTGTCTATCCTCAACAAACCGCTGCTGCAGTTCCATACCCAGTTCAATGCCTCCCTGCCGTGGGACAGCATCGACATGGACTTCATGAACCTGAACCAGACCGCGCACGGCGGCCGTGAGTTTGGCTTCATCGGCGCGCGCATGCGCCAGCAGCACGCGGTGGTCACCGGCCACTGGCAGGATGGCAAGGCGCAACAACGTATCGGCTCCTGGATGCGACAGGCGGTCTCTAAGCAGGATACCCGCCACCTGAAAGTGGTGCGTTTCGGCGACAACATGCGTGAAGTGGCGGTCACCGACGGCGATAAAGTCGCTGCGCAGATTAAATTCGGCTTCTCCGTAAATACCTGGGCAGTGGGCGACCTGGTGCAGGTGGTAAACGACATTAGCGATGGCGACGTGAGCGCGCTGGTGGATGAATACGAAAGCAGCTACCGCCTGACCCCTGCGGCACAAATCAACGGCGACAAGCGCCAGAACGTGCTGGATGCAGCGCGCATTGAGCTGGGCATGAAGCGCTTCCTGGAACAGGGCGACTTCCACGCTTTTACTACCACTTTTGAAGACCTTCACGGCCTGAAACAGCTGCCGGGCCTGGCGGTACAACGTCTGATGCAGCAGGGCTACGGCTTTGCAGGCGAAGGCGACTGGAAAACTGCCGCTCTGCTTCGCATCATGAAGGTGATGTCGACCGGTCTGCAGGGCGGCACCTCCTTTATGGAGGACTACACCTACCACTTCGAAAACGGCAACGACCTGGTGCTCGGCTCCCACATGCTGGAAGTGTGCCCTTCTATCGCCGTCGAAGAGAAACCGATCCTCGACGTGCAGTATCTCGGCATCGGCGGCAAAGCCGATCCGGCGCGTCTGATCTTCAACACCCGCACCAGCCCGGCCATCAACGCCAGCCTGATCGATCTGGGCGATCGTTTCCGCCTGCTGGTGAACTGCGTCGATGCGGTTGAAACGCCACATTCGCTGCCGAAACTGCCTGTCGCCAACGCCCTGTGGAAAGCGCAGCCGGACCTGCCGACCGCGTCAGAGGCGTGGATCCTGGCCGGCGGCGCGCACCACACGGTGTTCAGCCACGCGCTGGATCTGAACGACATGCGTCAGTTCGCCGAGCTGCACGATATCGAGCTGACCGTCATTGATAACGATACCCGCCTGCCTGCCTTTAAGGACGCGCTGCGCTGGAACGAAGTCTATTACGGTTCAAAACGCTAAGTACGGAATGCCCGGTGGCGCTACGCCCACCGGGCAGGGAGACAACAATGTTAGACGATCTCAAACGTCAGGTGCTCGAAGCCAACCTGGCGCTGCCGAAACATAACCTGGTGACCCTGACCTGGGGCAACGTCAGCGCCGTTGACCGGGAAAAAGGCGTGTTCGTGATCAAGCCTTCCGGCGTGGATTACACGGTGATGACCGCGGACGATATGGTGGTGGTCAGCATCGAGACGGGTGAAGTGGTGGAAGGTAACAAAAAACCGTCATCCGATACGCCCACTCACCGCCTGCTGTACCGGTCATTCCCGACCATCGGCGGCATTGTGCATACCCATTCTCGTCACGCGACCATCTGGGCGCAGGCGGGCCAGTCGATCCCGGCGACCGGCACCACCCACGCGGACTACTTTTACGGCACCATTCCCTGCACGCGTCTGATGACCGATGCAGAGATCAACGGTGAGTACGAGTGGGAAACGGGTAACGTAATTGTCGAAACCTTCGAAAAACAGGGAATCGACGCGGCACAGATGCCCGGCGTGCTGGTGCACTCCCACGGCCCGTTTGCCTGGGGTAAAAACGCGGAAGATGCGGTGCATAACGCGATCGTGCTCGAAGAGGTGGCCTATATGGGGATCTTCTGTCGCCAGCTCGCGCCGCAGCTGCCGGATATGCAGCAAACCCTGCTGGATAAACACTACCTGCGCAAGCACGGCGCGAAGGCCTATTACGGACAATAAACTGTATATATCTCCAGCATAAAACATTCAACCAGGCTATAATCAGGCCTGGTTTTGTTTTATGGGATAGCGGCGTGGCACAGGCGCAACAAGGCTTTTTACTGACCCGACACTGGCGGGATACCCCTCAGGGCACCGAGGTCGCGTTCTGGCTGGCGACGGACAACGGCCCGCTGCACGTTGCGCTGCCGCCGCAGGAGTCCGTGGCATTTATCCCTGAAACGCACGTCGAAAAGGTGAAGCAGCTGCTGCGCGACGAAAGCGGCTGGCGCATTACCCCGCTTGAACTGAAAGATTTCCACCGCCAGCCGGTTTACGGCCTTTACTGCCGCGCCCATCGTCAGCTGATGCGCTATGAAAAGCTGCTGCGCGAAGCGGGCGTGACGCTCTACGAAGCGGATATCCGCCCGCCGGAACGCTTTCTGATGGAGCGGTTTATAACCGCGCCCGTCTGGGTAGACGGCGCAGAGCAAAACGGCACCCTCATCAACGCTCGCCTGAAGCCGAATCCGCATTATCGTCCACCGCTGAAGTGGGTCTCCCTGGATATAGAAACCACCCGTCATGGCGAACTGTACTGCATCGGTCTTGAAGGCTGCGGGCAGCGGGTTGTGTATATGCTCGGGCCGCCGAACGGCGATGCGTCCGCGCTGGATTTTCAGCTTGAGTACGTCAGCAGCCGCCCGCAGCTGCTGGAGAAACTTAACCAGTGGTTTGCCGAGCACGACCCGGACGTGCTGATCGGCTGGAACGTGGTGCAGTTTGACCTGCGCGTGCTGCAAAAACACGCCGAGCGGTATCGCATCCCGCTGATGCTCGGGCGCGGAAATACGGAGCTGGAGTGGCGCGAGCACGGCTTTAAGAACGGCGTGTTCTTTGCGCAGGCCAACGGTCGACTGATTATCGACGGCATCGAGGCGCTGAAATCCGCTTTCTGGAATTTCTCCTCCTTCTCTCTGGAAGCGGTAGCGCAGGAATTGCTCGGTGAAGGCAAATCCATCGACAATCCGTGGGACCGCATGGACGAGATCGACCGGCGCTTCAACGAAGACAAACCCGCGCTCGCTACCTATAACCTGAAAGACTGCGAGCTGGTGACGCAGATTTTCCATAAAACCGAGATCATGCCGTTCCTGCTGGAGCGGGCGACGGTAAACGGCCTGGCGGCAGACAGGCACGGCGGCTCGGTAGCGGCCTTTAGCCACCTCTATTTCCCACGAATGCACCGTGCGGGCTATGTTGCGCCCAACCTCGGAGACGTGCCGCCGCAGGCCAGCCCCGGCGGCTACGTGATGGACTCCCGGCCTGGACTGTATGACTCGGTTCTGGTGCTGGACTACAAAAGCCTCTACCCGTCGATTATCCGCACCTTCCTGATCGATCCCGTCGGGCTGGTAGAAGGCATGGCGCAGCCGGACGACGCCCACAGCACCGACGGTTTCCTCGGCGCCCGTTTCTCGCGGGAAAAGCACTGCCTGCCTGAAATCGTGGGGAACATCTGGCACGGCCGCGATGAGGCCAAGCGCCACGGCAACAAGCCGCTCTCGCAGGCGCTGAAAATCATTATGAACGCCTTTTACGGCGTGCTGGGGACCAGCGCCTGCCGCTTCTTTGATCCCCGTCTGGCCTCGTCCATCACTATGCGCGGGCACGACATCATGCGCCAGACCAAAGCGCTGATTGAATCGCGGGGCTATGACGTTATCTACGGCGACACGGATTCCACCTTTGTGTGGCTTAAGAGCGCACGTACAGAAGAGGATGCCTCGCGAATCGGCAAAGAACTGGTCGCTTTCGTGAACGCCTGGTGGCAGGAACATTTGCAAAAAGAGCGGTTAACCAGCGCATTAGAACTGGAATTTGAAACCCATTTTGCCCGCTTTTTAATGCCCACCATTCGCGGTACCGATCAGGGCAGCAAGAAGCGCTACGCCGGGCTGATTCAGGAAGGAGATAAGCAGCGTATGGTCTTTAAAGGCCTGGAAACGGTGCGCACCGACTGGACGCCGCTGGCACAGCAGTTTCAGCAAACCCTTTACCTGCGGGTGTTTCGCAACGAGCCGTATCAGGATTACGTGCGTGAAACCATCGCCAGCCTGATGGCGGGCGAACTGGATAACCAGCTGGTCTACCGCAAACGCCTGCGCCGCCCGCTGGCGGAGTACCAGCGTAACGTTCCTCCACACGTGCGCGCCGCGCGTCTGGCGGATGAAGAAAACGTGCGCCGCGGACGTGCGCCACAGTATCAAAATCGGGGTACCATTAAGTACGTCTGGACGATTAACGGCCCGGAACCCGTTGATTACCAGCAGTCTCCGCTCGATTACGATCACTATCTTACGCGTCAGCTTCAGCCCGTCGCCGACGGAATTTTGCCCTTCATTGACGACGATTTTGCTACACTAGTGACAGGGCAACTTGGCCTATTTTGACGCGTGACGAAATGGCTGCCATCCAGTACCATAGCGCCCTTTCCATTCCCGGACCCATTTTTCGATGACCGTCTTTTTTGACGGGGGTCGAACTATTGCCTGCAATTAAAGATTAGAGCCGAACAACTATGCCTTTTACACTTGGTCAACGCTGGATCAGCGATACAGAAAGCGAACTTGGATTAGGAACCGTCGTTGCCGTTGATGCGCGCATGGTTACCCTCCTCTTCCCTGCCACCGGTGAAAACCGCCTGTACGCCCGCAATGACTCCCCTGTAACCCGCGTGATGTTTAATCCGGGTGACACCGTGACCAGCCACGACGGCTGGCAACTGAAGGTTGAAGACGTAAAAGAAGAGAATGGACTGCTCGCCTACATCGGGACGCGTCTTGATACCGACGAGACGAATGTCATCCTGCGTGAAGTGCTGCTCGACAGCAAACTGGTGTTCAGTAAGCCGCAGGACCGCCTGTTTGCCGGGCAAATTGACCGCATGGATCGTTTCTCCCTGCGCTACCGCGCGCGCAAGTTCCAGAGCGAGCAGTACCGTATGCCGTGGAGCGGCCTGCGCGGCCAGCGCACCAGCCTGATCCCCCACCAGCTGAATATCGCCCATGACGTGGGCCGTCGCCACGCGCCGCGCGTGCTACTGGCTGATGAAGTGGGCCTGGGTAAAACCATTGAAGCTGGCATGATCCTGCATCAACAGCTGCTTTCCGGCGCAGCCGAGCGCGTGCTGATCGTGGTGCCAGAAACCCTGCAGCACCAGTGGCTGGTCGAGATGCTGCGCCGCTTTAACCTGCGCTTCTCCCTGTTCGACGACGAGCGCTATGCCGAAGCGCAGCACGATGCCGACAATCCGTTTGAAACCGAACAGCTGGTGATCTGCTCCCTGGACTTCGTGCGCCGCAGCAAGCAGCGTCTTGAACACCTGTGTGACGCCGAGTGGGATCTGATGGTGGTCGATGAAGCGCACCATCTGGTCTGGAGCGAAGACGCGCCGAGCCGCGAATATATGGCGATTGAACAGCTTGCCGAGCGCGTGCCCGGCGTCCTGCTGCTGACCGCAACGCCGGAGCAGCTCGGTCTGGAAAGCCACTTCGCCCGCTTGCGCCTGCTCGATCCAAACCGTTTCCACGACTTCGCGCAGTTTGTGGAAGAGCAGAATAACTACCGTCCGGTTGCGGATGCCGTCGCGCTGCTGCTGGCGGGAAAACGTCTCTCAAACGACGAGCTCAACACCCTGAGCGATCTGATTGGCGAGCAGGATATTGAACCGCTGCTGCAGGCCGCGAACAGCGACAGCGAGAACGCGGAATCCGCGCGCAAAGAGCTGATCGACATGCTGATGGACCGCCACGGCACCAGCCGCGTGCTGTTCCGTAACACCCGTAACGGCGTGAAAGGGTTCCCGAAACGCGAGCTGCACACCATCAAGCTGCCGCTGCCAACCCAGTATCAAACGGCGATTAAAGTCTCCGGCATTATGGGCGCGCGCAAAACCCAGGAAGAGCGCGCCCGCGATATGCTCTACCCGGAACAGATTTACCAGGAATTTGAAGGCGATACCGGCACCTGGTGGAACTTCGATCCGCGCGTAGAGTGGCTGATGGGCTACCTGACCGCGCACCGCTCCCAGAAAGTGCTGGTGATCTGCGCCAAAGCGGCCACCGCGCTGCAGCTGGAGCAGGTCCTGCGCGAGCGCGAAGGCATTCGCGCCGCCGTGTTCCACGAAGGGATGTCCATCGTCGAGCGCGACCGCGCGGCGGCCTGGTTTGGCGAAGAGGACAGCGGCGCCCAGGTGATGCTGTGCTCTGAAATCGGCTCCGAAGGCCGTAACTTCCAGTTCGCCAGCAATCTGGTGATGTTCGATCTGCCGTTCAACCCGGATCTGCTGGAGCAGCGTATCGGCCGCCTGGATCGTATTGGTCAGGCGCATGATATTCAGATCCACGTCCCATATCTGGAAAAAACCGCCCAGTCCGTGCTGGTGCGCTGGTTCCACGAAGGTCTGGATGCGTTTGAACATACCTGTCCAACCGGCCGCACCATTTACGATCGGGTGCACGGCGATCTGATTGGCTTCCTGGCCGCGCCGGAAAACACCGACGGCTTTGACGATCTGATCAAGTCCTGCCGCGAGCAGCACGACGCGCTGAAAGCGCAGCTTGAGCAGGGCCGCGACCGCCTGCTGGAGATCCACTCCAACGGCGGTGAAAAAGCACAGGCGCTGGCTGAGAGCATTGAAGAACAGGATGACGACACTAGTCTGATTAGCTTCTCCATGAACCTCTTCGACATCGTCGGGATTAACCAGGACGATCGTGGCGAGAATCTGATTGTCCTTACCCCGTCAGACCACATGCTGGTCCCGGATTTCCCGGGCCTGCCGGAAGACGGCTGTACCATCACCTTCGAGCGTGATGTGGCGCTGTCCCGCGAAGATGCGCAGTTCATTACCTGGGAGCACCCGCTGATCCGCAACGGGCTGGATCTGATCCTCTCCGGCGATACCGGCAGCAGCACCATCTCCCTGTTGAAAAACAAGGCGCTGCCCGTAGGCACGCTGCTGCTGGAGCTGATCTACGTTGTGGAAGCGCAGGCGCCGAAACAGCTGCAGCTCAACCGCTTCCTGCCGCCAACGCCGGTGCGTCTGCTGCTGGATAAAAACGGTACGAATCTCGCAGGACAGGTTGAGTTCGAAAGCTTTAACCGTCAGCTGAGCGCGGTGAACCGCCATACCGGCAGCAAGCTGGTCAATGCGGTGCAGCAGGACGTGCACGCTATTCTTCAGCAGGGCGAAACCCAGATTGAAAAAGCGGCCCGAGAACTGATTGACGCTGCGCGCAATGAAGCCGACGAGAAACTGTCTGCCGAGCTGTCCCGTCTGGAAGCGTTAAAAGCGGTCAATCCGAACATCCGTGACGACGAGCTGGCGGCGATTGAAAGCAACCGTCAGCAGGTGCTGGAAAGCCTGAATCAGGCGGGCTGGCGCCTGGATGCCCTGCGTCTTATCGTTGTGACGCATCAGTAAACGGAGCGCAAGATGGTGATGGAGCCGTATAATCCGCCGCAGGATCCCTGGCTGGTCATTCTGTATCAGGATGAACACATCATGGTGGTCAACAAGCCGAGCGGCCTGTTGTCCGTGCCGGGGCGCCTGGACGAGCACAAGGACAGCGTGATGACGCGCATTCAGCGCGATTTTCCGCAGGCAGAGTCCGTCCATCGCCTGGATATGGCCACCAGCGGCGTGATTGTGGTGGCGCTGAATAAAGCGGCGGAGCGTGAGTTGAAGCGCCAGTTCCGCGAGCGCGAGCCGAAAAAGCAGTATGTCGCCCGCGTCTGGGGCCATCCGGCGCAGTCGGAAGGGCTGGTGGATTTGCCGCTGATATGCGACTGGCCGAACCGGCCAAAGCAGAAGGTGTGTTATGAAACCGGCAAGGCCGCGCAGACCGAATATGAAGTGCTGGAGTACGCGCCGGATAATACCGCGCGCGTCCTGCTTAAGCCGATTACCGGACGTTCGCACCAGCTGCGCGTGCATATGCTTGCGCTGGGTCATCCGATTCTGGGCGACCGGTTTTACGCCCCGCCGGAAGCGCTGGCGTTAGCGCCACGTCTGCAACTGCACGCGCAGACGCTCACCATCACCCACCCGGCCTTCGGTAACGCGATGACGTTTAAAGCCCCGGTGGACTTCTGAAAAAAAAGCCCGACGCTGTCGGGCTTTTGCTTATTTGAAACCTTTCTTCTCTTTAATCAGCTCGTACGCTTTCTGGATTTCCTGCGCTTTTTGCTTCGCCATCTCCATCATTTCCGGCGGTAAGCCTTTCGCGACCAGTTTGTCCGGGTGGTGTTCACTCATCAGCTTACGGTAGGCACGTTTAATTGTGGTTTGATCGTCCGTGGGCTTCACGCCAAGCACGTTGCAGGCATCTTCCAGCGTCGGGCCACGCTGCGCCTGCTGCCAGCCGCCACCGGACGACTGCTGGTGATAGCCGCCGCCAAACTGTGCCCCGCCCTGCATCATGCGCAGGAACTGGTCAAACTGCATACGGGAGATGCCCAGCTCTTCCGCAATGACGTACAGCACATCACGTTCATTAGGGTGAAGTGAACCGTCGGCAAATGCCGCCTGGATTTGGATTTCCAGAAACATCCGAATTAAATCAAAACGTCCGAAGCAGATGCTGCGGAACTGGCGCATCTTTTCACGCAGCGGATAGTTATCGGATTTACCGATGCGAAACGCATTTTGCGCAGCCACACGAGATTCACCGTGCAGATTCATGCGATCCATGAATACGCTGGCAATCTGAATATCGGCTTCTGTGACACGCCCTTTGGATTTGGTTAAGTGCCCCATAACCTCAAAGGTGGTGGAGAAAAAGAGTGACTGACGCTCGCGCTGATTGGCAAACCAGGCCATTTTGCGGCTGCGCGCCTTATCAAACATGTGGCCGATAATAAGCCCAAGCACAATCCCCCAGAACCCGGCACCCATGATGATGGCGAACGCAACGCCGATTATTTTACCCCAATACTGCATATACTCCCCGGATAGTCATATTCCTGGCCGACGCAACGTCATCATCACTGTGTTCAAGTCACGGTCAATTGAAGGACATCGCCTATAATTTGCTTTATCATACTCTTCATTCGATAGCGAGCCTAACACTCTGGCACGCAAACGGGCAGGATTAACGCTGGTACTGCGCAGATGAGTAAGATAGTCTCTGAGCGTTTGTAAGCCGTAGCCACTGATGACGGAACAATAAAATATAACGTATGAAAAAACGTATCCCCACCCTCCTGGCCACAATGATTGGCTCCGCCCTTTACAGTCAACAGGGGCTGGCGGCCGATCTCGCCTCGCAGTGTATGCTTGGCGTCCCAAGTTATAATCGCCCACTGGTGGAGGGCGATACAAATAGCTTGCCGGTAACCATTACTGCCGATAGCTCCAAAGGTACTTATCCTGACAATGCCACGTTTACGGGTAATGTGGATATTAACCAGGGCAATAGCCGCCTGCAGGCGGATGAAGTGCAGTTGCACCAGAAGCAGCCGGAAGGCGCGGCCGAGCCGGTACGAACGGTGGATGCGCTGGGTAATGTGCACTATGACGATAATCAGGTCATCCTGAAAGGTCCGAAAGCCTGGTCAAACCTGAATACCAAAGACACTAACGTCTGGGAAGGTGATTACCAGATGGTGGGTCGCCAGGGACGCGGTAAAGCGGACCTGATGAAGCAGCGCGGTGAAAACCGCTATACGATTCTGGAGAATGGCTCCTTTACATCCTGTCTGCCGGGTTCAAATACCTGGAGCGTGGTCGGGAGCGAAGTTATCCATGACCGTGAAGAACAGGTCGCGGAAATCTGGAACGCCCGCTTTAAGCTCGGCCCAGTTCCGGTTTTCTACAGCCCTTACCTGCAGCTTCCCGTGGGTGACAAGCGTCGCTCAGGTTTCCTGATCCCCAATGCCAAATACAGCACCTCGAATTACTTTGAGTTCTACCTGCCGTATTACTGGAACATCGCGCCCAACATGGACGCCACGATCACGCCGCACTATATCCACAAGCGCGGCAACATCATGTGGGAGAATGAGTTCCGCTATCTGACTCAGGCCGGGGCTGGCCTGATGGAGTTGGATTATCTGCCGTCAGATAAAGTGTTCCAGGATGAGCATCCAACGGAAGGTGATAAACACCGCTGGTTATTCTACTGGCAGCATGCCGGGGTGATGGATCAGGTGTGGCGCTTTAATATTGACTACACCAAAGTTAGCGACTCATCTTATTTTAACGATTTCTCGTCCAAATACGGTTCGAGCACGGATGGCTATGCCACGCAGAAGTTCAGCGTTGGCTACGCGGTGCAGAACTTTGATGCCACCGTCTCAACCAAGCAGTTCCAGGTATTCTCTGACCAGTCCACGCCTACCTATGGCGCAGAGCCGCAGCTGGACGTTAACTGGTATCAGAATAACGTAGGTCCATTCGACACCCGGGTTTACGCTCAGGCAGTACATTTCGTGAACACGGATTCGGATATGCCGGAAGCCACGCGTCTTCACCTTGAGCCGACGATCAATCTGCCGTGGTCTAACGACTGGGCAAGCCTGAATACCGAAGCCAAGCTGATGGCGACTCACTATCAACAAAAAAATGTTGATAATTACAATGCCACCCGAAATGCGCATCTGGAAGAGTCGGTAAACCGAACGCTCCCACAGTTCAAAATGGACGGCAAGTTGATCTTCGAACGTGATATGGGCCTGCTGGCGGATGGTTATACCCAGACGCTTGAACCGCGTATGCAGTATTTGTACGTGCCGTATCGCGATCAGAGCAATATCCAGAACTACGACTCTTCTTTACTGCAGTCTGACTACAGCGGCCTGTTCCGTGACCGTACTTATGGCGGTCTGGACCGTATCGCATCCGCTAACCAGTTAACGACAGGCGTCACTACGCGCGTTTATGATGATGCCGCCGTTGAACGTTTTAACGTTTCTGTTGGTCAAATCTACTATTTCACCGAGTCACGTACCGGTGATGACAACATTAACTGGGAGAAAGACAACAAAACGGGATCGCTGGTTTGGGCGGGTGATACTTACTGGCGCATGACTGACCGCTGGGGTCTGCGTGGCGGCGTGCAGTATGACACTCGCCTCGATAATATCGCCACAAGTAGCGCGGCTATTGAGTACCGCCGCGATGAAGACCGGATGATGCAGTTGACGTATCGTTACGCCAGCCCGGAATATATTCAGGCAACATTGCCTTCCTATGCTGGCAATGAACAGTATAAAGACGGCATCTCGCAGGTGGGTGGCGCAGCAAGCTGGCCTATCGCCGACCGCTGGTCAATCGTAGGCGCTTACTACTTTGACACTAACGCGAATAAGCCAGCGGACCAGATGGTGGGTCTGCAATATAACTCCTGCTGTTACGCGCTGCGCGTCGGTTACGAGCGTAAGCTTAACGGCTGGGACAGTGAAAACAATCAGGGCAAATACGATAACGTGATTGGCTTTAATGTCGAACTGCGCGGCCTGAGTTCCAACTACGGCCTTGGCACGCATCAGATGCTACGTTCGAACATTCTGCCGTACAGTAGCTCTTTGTAATGTGCTTGATTTACAACGTAATCCGCTTTGCGGTTAATTGAAATGGAAAAAGTATGAAGAACTGGAAAACGCTGCTGCTCGGTGTCGCTATGGTTGCGAATACCAGCTTCGCGGCCCCCCAGGTTGTTGATAAGGTCGCGGTTGTCGTTAACAACGGCGTCGTGCTCGAAAGTGACGTTGACGGTCTGATGAAATCCGTGAAGCTCAATTCGGGCGAAGCAGGCCAGCAGCTTCCGGATGATGCTACGCTGCGCCATCAGATCCTGGAGCGTCTGATCATGGATCAGATTATCCTGCAGATGGGTCAGAAAATGGGCGTGAAGGTGACTGACGAGCAGCTCGATCAGGCCATCGCTAACATTGCAAAGCAGAACAACATGACGCCAGACCAGATGCGCAGTCGTCTGGCTTATGACGGTATCAGCTACGCCACCTACCGCAACCAGATCCGTAAAGAGATGCTGATTTCGGAAGTGCGTAACAACGAAGTGCGCCGCCGCGTCACGATCCTGCCGCAGGAAGTGGACGCGCTGGCAAAGCAGGTGGGCAACCAGAACGATGCGAGCACAGAGCTGAACCTGAGCCACATTCTGATCCCACTGCCAGAGAACCCAACGTCCGATCAGGCTGCGGAAGCAGAAAGTCAGGCACGTTCTATTGTCGACCAGGCGCGTAACGGCAGCGACTTTGGCAAGCTGGCTATCACCTACTCCGCTGACCAGCAGGCGCTGAAAGGCGGCCAGATGGGCTGGGGACGTATTCAGGAGCTGCCTTCCATCTTTGCTCAGGCGCTGAGCACGGCGAAGAAAGGCGATATTGTGGGTCCAATCCGTTCAGGCGTGGGCTTCCACATTCTGAAAGTGAACGATCTGCGCGGTCAGAGCCAGAACATCTCCGTGACTGAAGTTCACGCTCGCCACATTCTGCTGAAGCCGTCACCGATTATGACTGACGATCAGGCGCGTGCGAAGCTGGAGCAGATTGCCGCGGACATTAAGAGCGGTAAAACCTCGTTTGCCAATGCAGCGAAGGAGTTCTCTCAGGATCCTGGCTCTGCGAACCAGGGCGGCGATCTGGGCTGGGCGGCAGCGGACATTTACGATCCTGCCTTCCGCGATGCACTGATGAAGCTGAATAAGGGTCAGCTCAGCGCCCCGGTTCACTCTTCATTTGGCTGGCATCTGATCGAACTGATGGACACACGCAACGTGGACAAAACGGATGCGGCGCAGAAAGACAGAGCCTACCGTATGCTGTTTAACCGTAAATTCTCTGAAGAAGCGGCAACCTGGATGCAGGAACAACGCGCCAGTGCTTATGTGAAAGTGCTGAGCAACTAATGAAACAGCATCGTGTTGTTATCACGCCCGGCGAACCCGCCGGGATTGGGCCTGACCTCGTTGTCCAGCTCGCCCAGCGCAGCTGGCCGGTAGAACTGGTTGTCTGCGCTGATGCAACACTGTTACAAGACCGGGCGAAGCTGCTCGGTCTGCCTCTAACGCTCATCCCTTACGATGAAGGCCAACAGCCCGCACCACAGCAGGCCGGTACGCTCACGCTGCTCTCTGTCCCCCTTCGTACACCCGTTGTTCCAGGCCAGCTCAGCACGGAAAACGGCCATTACGTCGTTGACACCCTTGCTCGCGCCTGCGACGGTTGCCTGAAGGGCGAATTTGCCGCTCTGATCACCGGCCCCGTCCACAAAGGCGTCATCAACGAAGCGGGCATACCGTTTACCGGGCATACGGAGTTCTTCGAAGAGCGCTCGCACAGCCCGAAAGTGGTGATGATGCTGGCGACCGAAGCGATGCGCGTTGCGCTGGTGACAACCCATCTGCCGATCAAAGCCATTCCTGATGCGATCACCCCTGAACTCCTGCGCGAGATCATCGGGATTTTGCACCATGATCTGCAGACAAAATTTGGGATCCCGCAGCCCCACGTGCTGGTCTGCGGTCTGAACCCGCACGCCGGAGAAGGCGGGCACATGGGCACCGAAGAGATCGACACCATTATTCCGGTGCTCAACGAAATGCGGGCGAAGGGGATGAATCTCAGTGGACCGCTGCCTGCGGACACCCTTTTCCAGCCGAAATACCTGGATAATGCCGACGCCGTGCTCGCGATGTACCACGATCAGGGCCTGCCCGTGCTAAAATACCAGGGCTTTGGCCGCGGGGTGAATATCACCCTCGGTTTACCCTTTATTCGAACATCCGTTGACCACGGCACTGCGCTGGATCTGGCAGGCCAGGGGAAAGCGGATGTCGGCAGTTTTATTACGGCGCTTAATCTCGCCATCAAAATGATTGTTAATACTCAATGACTAATCGAGTCCATCAGGGCCACTTAGCCCGTAAACGCTTCGGGCAAAACTTTCTCAACGATCAGTTCGTGATCGACAGCATCGTGTCTGCTATTAATCCGCAGAAAGGTCAGGCTATGGTCGAAATCGGCCCGGGTCTTGCCGCGCTGACCGAGCCGGTAGGCGAACGCCTCGACGAGCTGACCGTTATCGAACTGGACCGCGACCTGGCCGCACGCCTGCAAACGCACCCGTTCCTCGGACCAAAGCTGACCATCTACCAGCAGGATGCCATGACCATGAACTTTGGCGAACTGTCGGAAAAAATGGGCCAGCCGCTGCGCGTGTTCGGCAACCTGCCGTATAACATCTCCACGCCGCTAATGTTCCACCTCTTTAGCTATACTGATGCCATTGCCGACATGCACTTCATGTTGCAAAAAGAGGTTGTTAACCGTCTGGTTGCAGGGCCGAACAGTAAAGCGTATGGTCGTTTAAGCGTGATGGCACAATATTACTGCAACGTGATCCCGGTACTCGAAGTACCGCCGTCCGCGTTCACGCCACCGCCGAAAGTAGATTCTGCGGTTGTGCGCCTGGTGCCGCACAAAATAAAACCTTATCCGGTTAAAGATCTGCGCGTACTCAGCCGCATCACAACAGAAGCGTTCAACCAGCGCCGTAAAACGATCCGTAACAGCCTGAGCAATTCGTTTACCGTTGAGGTGTTAGCAGAGCTGGGGATCGACCCGGCAATGCGTGCGGAAAACATTTCCGTAGAGCAGTACTGCAAGCTGGCTAATTACATCAGCGAAAATGCGCCGCCGAAGGAGAGTTAAGCCATGATTGATTCGCCCCGCGTATGTGTCCATGTACAAAGCGTCTATGTTGAATCGCAATCCTCGCCGGATGAAG
This sequence comes from Enterobacter sp. MG-EB028, assembly GCF_056673305.1. Lineage (NCBI taxonomy): Bacteria > Pseudomonadati > Pseudomonadota > Gammaproteobacteria > Enterobacterales > Enterobacteriaceae > Enterobacter > Enterobacter sp. MG-EB028. The sequence goes on along the minus strand of NZ_CP195079.1, from coordinate 745,138 downwards.
AGCGTTTTGTCTTTGCCTACACCGTGACCATTCGCAATCTGGGGCGGATGCCCGTGCAGCTGCGCGGGCGCTACTGGCTTATCACTAACGGCAATGGCCGCGAAATTGAAGTTCAGGGTGAAGGCGTGGTCGGTGAGCAGCCCCACATCGCCCCTGGCGAAGAGTACCAGTACACCAGCGGCGCGGTGATTGAAACGCCGCTGGGTACCATGCAAGGCCATTACGAAATGGTCGACGTCGATGGCAACGTGTTCCGCGTTGCTATTCCTGTGTTCCGTCTCGCCGTAACCACACTCATTCATTAATCTAATGTCTACATATCTGATTGGCGACGTTCACGGTTGCTACGATGAACTGATCGCATTGTTAAAACAGGTCGACTTTACGCCAGGACAGGACACGCTCTGGCTGACGGGCGATTTAGTCGCGCGCGGCCCGGGATCGCTTGAGGTTTTACGTTTCGTCAAATCGCTGGGCGACAGCGTTCGCATGGTGCTGGGCAATCACGATCTTCACCTGCTGGCCGTATTTGCCGGGATCAGCCGCAACAAACCTAAAGATCGCCTCTCTCCCCTGCTGGATGCGCCAGACGCGGACGAACTGATTAACTGGCTGCGCCGTCAGCCCTTACTTCAGGTCGACGAGGAGAAAAAGCTGGTCATGGCCCATGCCGGGATCACGCCACAATGGGATCTTGAGACAGCGAAAACCTGCGCACGTGACGTAGAGGCGGTGCTGGCGAGCGACTCGTACCCTTTCTTCCTTGATGCCATGTACGGCGATATGCCGAACCACTGGAGCGAGGATCTCAGCGGTCTGGCCCGCCTGCGCTTTATCACCAATGCGTTCACCCGCATGCGTTTCTGCTTCCCGAACGGGCAGCTGGACATGTATTCCAAAGAGACACCGGAAAGCGCGCCTGCCCCGCTCAAACCGTGGTTTGCTATTCCTGGACCGGTGACAAGCGAGTATAGCGTGGTATTTGGTCACTGGGCTGCGCTGGAAGGAAAAGGCACGCCGGACGGGATCTACGGTCTGGATACCGGATGCTGCTGGGGCGGAGAGTTAACCTGCTTACGCTGGGAAGATAAAGCTTACTTTGTGCAGCCGTCCAACCGACAGCTGGACTTAGGGGAAAGTGAGGCCGTTGCCTCCTGACTATTGCCTCCCTCCCCAAAAGACCGCACCGAACAGTCCCCTCTCCCCTTTGGGAAGAGGGGAGAGGGGTAGGAAAATCACTTAACGACGCTCCAGAATCTCGAAGCAGTAGCTGTGGGAGTTCTGCGCATCGGCGTCGTGGAATTCGCTGAACACAGATTCCCATTCGTCCGGATCGTAATCCGGGAAATGGGTATCCCCTTCCACTTCTGCATCAATGTGGGTCAGATACAGCTTCTGCGCTTTTGGCAGGAACTGTTCATACACACGACCGCCACCGATCACCATGATCTCTTCGGCATTGCCGCATGCAGCAATCGCCTCGTCTACTGATTTTACCCATTCGACGCGATCGTCAGTGCCCGGCTGGCTGCTGATAACGATATTCTTACGGCCCGGCAATGGACGACCAATCGACTCCCAGGTCAGGCGGCCCATCACTACCGGCTTGTTTAACGTAGTACGTTTAAACCATGCGAGATCGGCAGGCAGGTTCCACGGCATGGCATTTTCCATACCGATAACGCGGTCCACCGCCAGCGCTGCAATCAGACTGATCATTGAAAATTTCCCGGATGCAAAAAATTGCCGCCACTATACGGAAAGCTTAATCTTTCGTCGACTGGCGGCAGAGTAAAGATACAGAAATTTTTTATTATTGCTGGCAACTCCACTTCACGCGGAAGGTTTACTCTCGGGCTCGTCAGCCGGATCGCCGGTATGCTTGCCCTCTTCCGTGCCCTGCCAGCCGTGACGCTGGATCAGCGACAGGTGATTGCGGTCCTCGTTAATGATTTCCGTCAGCATCGCGCTGGTGCGTTTAAACACCGCTGCACGCTCCGTAGCCGTGCTGCCTGCCATCGCCGCCATCTCTTCCACCATCCCGGTGTTAAAGCGGCGGAACAGATCCGCACGTTCGCGCGCCTCATACGCGCCGAGCCCCAGATTTTCCAGCGCCATCCGGCCGGACTTCAGCGCGCCTTCGAATGTCTCACGTTCCGGCGCCTCAACCCCTGCCTGCCGCAGCCGGATGTAATGATCCACATCGCGCGCGCGGGAAATTATCGTCAGCGCAGGGAAATGCTCTTTTACCAGCTCCACCATCTGCATGCTGGTCTCCGGATCGTCAATGGCGTTAATCAACACCTCTGCTTTTGCCGCCCCGGCGGATTCCAGCAAGTCGACGCGGGTCGCATCGCCGTAAAACACCTTCATATCAAATTTACGCAGGGTATCAACATGGTCGGGGTCGTGATCGAGGATGACCATCTTCACCCCGCTCGACAGCAGTAAACGCCCCACGATCTGCCCGTAGCGGCCAAATCCGGCGATGATAACGCGCGGCTGCTCCTCGTCGATCTCGTCGGCTTCGCGCTCCTGCTCGCTACCCGATTTTTCAAGGCGCGTCAGAACCACCAGCAGAACAGGCGTCGCCGCCATCGACAGCGCGACCGCCAGCGTCAACGCTTTCGCCCACTCGGGATCGAGCACGTTTGCCATCTGCGCGGCGCCAAACACCACGAACGCAAATTCGCTTCCCTGACCCAGCAGCACGGCAAACCAGCGGCGCTGCTTGTTCGGCACCTTCAATGGGCGCGCAATCAGCCACAGCATCACCATTTTAATGACGAGGAAACCGACGAGCAGGATGACAATCCGCAGCGGGTGCGTGACCAGCGTGCCGAAGTCGACGGACATCCCCACCCCGATGAAAAACAGCCCCAGCAGCAACCCTTTGAACGGCTCGATATCGCTTTCCAGCGCGTGACGGTATTCAGAGCTCGCCAGCAGAACGCCTGCGAGGAAGGCCCCCATCGCCATCGACAATCCGGCTTCCTCAAGCAGCAAACCAAAGCCAAACACCAGGAACAGCGCCACGGCGCTGAACACTTCGCGCAGGCCCGAGCGGGCAACAAACCGCAGTAACGGACGGGTCACGTAACGCCCCAGCAGGACCACCAGCGCCAGCGCCCCCACGACTTTTAATGCCGAAAGTGCGAACGCACCCAGCGTCGTGGACGAGCCGCTTGCCGCCAGCAGCGGAATCATCGCCACCAGCGGAATAGCGGCAATATCCTGAAACAGCAGCACCGAGAACGCGCTGCGTCCCATCTGGGATACCGTCAGATTTCGCTCGTTCATCGCCTGCATGGCAATGGCCGTTGAGGAGAGCGCCAGCGTCATGCCGATAAGCTCTGCCACTTTCCAGTCCATACCCAACAGGATACAGAACCCGCCGAGCAGCAGGCCGCAGGCCACCATCTGCAGCGCGCCTCCGCCAAATACCGAGGCGCGAAGCTTCCATAATCTCTGCGGATCCAGCTCCAGGCCAATCACAAACAGCATCAGCACAACGCCAATTTCAGCGAAATGGAGGATCGCCTCCGCATCCGTGACCAGTCGAAATCCCCACGGCCCAATGACGCAGCCCGCAATCAGGTAGCCGAGAACAGAGCCCAGCCCCAGACGTACCGCCACGGGCACAATCAGTGCCGCCGCGCCGAGATAAATCAGCGCCTGTATCAGCGTATGGCTATCCATGGTGCGTCTCCTGCCACTCAAGTAAGCGTTGTTTATAATGGCGAGCCTGCGCCTGCAGCGTTTCATCGTCGCAAACAAAGGTGCAGTGCATCGCAAACGGCGGGAGCCAGTTCAGTCCACAGTAAAGCGCAGTAGCCTGCAGCGGCTGCGCCAGCACGTCAAACCCCGGAAAGGAACCAATATCAAAGTGGCTTTCCCCACCGCCGGTAGTGACCGCCCACATCAGGCTTTTGCCTTTCAGCGCATGGCCATTGTGACCATACGCCCAGCCGTGGGAGAAGACTTTATCAATCCACAGTTTCAGGAGCGGGGGCGTGCTGTACCACTGCATGGGATGCTGCCAGATAATCAGATCGGCACGGGAAAGTGCCTCCTGTTCGGCAGCGATATCGATATTAAAATCGGGATAGAGTTCATAGAGGGAACGTATCTCTACGTTATCAAGCGTCCTTACCTGCTCAAGCATCCGCTTATTCGCATGCGAATGGTGCGGATAGGGATGCGCATAAATTATCAGAATCATGAATATGCCTGTCTTCTTCTTTTCTGTAGCAGTGAGTGTAGACAGTTACCTTCCCGACTGAAAGGGGCAAACTAACACCCCAAAGTAAAACGCAAGTATTGGCAACCGACGCCGCCTTGCGAGCATTGCTGGCACTAAGATGCAGCTACGACAAATTCACCCAACAAAATAATAATACATAACCATAGTGTTTACAGATATTTTTAGAGAATCTTAAATTACCATTTAATAAATCAACCTGTACATAACTCATTGAAAAAATAATAATTTTACGCTCTTTTCTGTGAGCTCATTATTTCCAAATCAATATACGTTCTTACATACGTTACCTGATATTACTTCTCAATCAAATGGATGTGTACATGAGCAACAAATTTTTTAAATTGAACAATACAACCAAAACTCTGGGCAAGCTATTTCCTGCCTTATTAATGTGTACTCCTGTCGTTGCGTTTTCTGCAACGATTGACCAATCAACTTCTGTACCTCAAGATTTTTCAGCCGATTCAGAATATGTTATTAGTAAAGACGTCACGATTTCCTCCGCTGGTAATGAATCGGGCGTGTCAGTAACCGGATTTAATGTCACCACTGTCACAAACAACGGCAATATTTCCGGTACAGGCAATGGTCTGGACATTAATACTGGTGCACAACGTGTCGTTATTAACAATGAGAGCGGCGCAACCATTTCCTCTACCAACGGGAATGCAGTAAACATTCAGTCAATACTCGGTGATTTTAATAATGATGGCGGTATTACCGGCGCGGAAAACGGCATATTTGTCAGCGAGAACTCCTCAGCAGTTAACATAACCAATACCAGCACGGCAACGATCAAAGGTAAAACAGGCCTGACGTCTCAGATTGGCATTGGTATTAATAACAGCGGCACAATAATCGGTACAAGCGGCGATGCTATTACGTTAAGTGATGGCAATACCAAGGTTATAAACAGCGCTACCGTGAAGGGCACCCAAAATGGTATTAACGTTAAAGATACTGCAAAAGTAGATATTACGAATAGCGGAACGATCGGCGGTGATACCAACGCAATTACGTTTGCCAGCGATAAAAATAACACACTGGTTCTCGACACGGGTTCCTCCCTGGAGGGTGACGTTATTTCCACTGGTTCAAAAGGAAATACCCTCACACTGGTCGGCACCGGCACGGAAGACAGCAACTTCGTTGGCCTGAATGAGGGCGACGGCTTTGCCAGCGTGAAAATGGAAGGAGAAAGCTGGACGCTGGCGGGCAATCTCGACATTATCGGCTCTGGTGATTCTCTGCAGGTAGAAACCGGCACGTTAACCCTGTCGGGCGCGGTATCCAATACGGGTAATACCCTCGTTGCAAAAGGCGCATCGCTGCAGCTGGGTGATAGCCAAAAAACAGCGACGCTCAGCGGTGGACTGACCAACAACGGTACCGTCATCTTTAATCAGGGCAGCGATTCCACCTTCGCCACCAGCATGACAGGTAGCGGTAACGTAGAAAAAACGGACTCCAATACTCTGACGCTGACCGGCAAAAATAGCTATACAGGAAATACGGTCCTGCACAGCGGAACCACGCTGGTCTCTACCGGAGCAACGCTCGGTGTCAAAGGCAGTAACGCCACCGTCACCGTTGAAAATGGTGCGACTTTTGCTACCGCAGGCGAAGTTAACAACAATATCGCGATTCTTACCGGCGGTACGCTGGCAGCATGGAATGCCGTTCAGGGTAACTCAACGTTAAGCGTTTCCGGGATCGATACCGTAAACGGCAACGTCACAAATAGCGGCACGCTGTTGCTCAGTGCGGCTGATAATAGCGTTGGCAATAATTTTACGATTAACGGTGACTACACCGGCTCGTCTGGTAGCCAGATCGTATTGAACAGCAGCGTTGGTGAAGATAACTCTCCAACCGACCATCTCACTATTACAGGCAGCAGCTTTGGTCAGTCTGGTGTTAGCGTCACGAATATAGGCGGTTTGGGTGCGCAGACGGTAAATGGTATGGAAATTGTGAGCGTCGGCGGCAGTTCTGAAGCCGAGCTGACGCTGGCAGCACCGGTTGTTGCCGGGGCTTATGAATACAATCTCTATCAGCACGGCGACGGCAACTGGTATCTGGAATCAAAAGCGACCCCTTCTGATGAACCGGCAGATGATACCGATGAAGGTGGAAACGCGGATGGCGACAACACCGATAATACCGACAACGGTGGCAACCCAGACAACGGCGGCAACACCGATAGCGACGGTAGCAATGCTCCGGAAGTCATGGCCCCTGAAGTGGGAGCTTATTTAGGCAACTACCTTGCCGCACAAAGCATGTTCCTGCATAAGCGTGATGACCGTGACCAGATCACCTTCCGCAATGAAGACGATCTAAACACCTGGATGTACGTTAAAGGCCGTTATCATGAGAACGACGCAGGTGGCGATAAGGTCAGCTACGACACCACCACCACCGTTCTGCAAGTCGGCAGCGATTTTATGAGCAAGCCGATGGACAACGGTATCCTGCGAGCCGGCGGCATGTTCGGTGCTGGCCAGGCGAAAACCCACTCTGATGCGAAGCACAACGTGCGTGATGCGCAGGGCAAGGTAGATGGTTTCAACGTTGGGATGTACGCCACCTGGCAGGAAGATCAGAAATTACGTCTTGGCAGCTACATTGATACCTGGGCCGCATATAGCTGGTATAACAACAAAGTGACCAGCAATCGCAACGATGAAGACTACGAAAGCGAAGGCTTTGCCGCGTCTGTTGAAGTCGGTCACGCGTGGGTTATCCAGTCTGAAAACGAACGTACCTGGAAGATCGAGCCGCAGGCGCAGGTGATCTACAGCTATCTCGATCAGGAAAATCATACCGATCGCGACGGCGTTCGCGTCACCACGCTGGACAATGACAGCGTCTTCGGTCGTCTGGGCGTGAAATCCAGTTACTTCCAGCAGAAAGACGTCACCGCATGGCAGCCGTACGTTGCGGTTAACTGGCTGAAAGGTGCTGGTCAAAACGATCTGGCATTCAACGACGAAACCGTCAGTAACGATACGCCAGAAGATCGTGGTCAGTTAGAGCTGGGCGTCACCGGCAACCTGAACGAAACCACGACGATCTCCCTGCGTGCCAGCGGCGAATGGGGCGAAAACAGCTATGCCGCTTACGGCGGTCATATTCTGTTAAATCACCGCTGGTAATCTGTCAGCGCGAAGCAAAAAGCAGTGGCTGATGCCACTGCTTTTTTTTAATTATCCAGTTCGCCCATCGATTTAACCTGGTCACGGTTAATCTGCTCAGTTTGGCCGGTTTCAGCGTTTTTGTAAGACACCAGACCGGTATCGTCATCCACCTGCGGTTTGCCGTCGGTGACAATGGTTCTGCCATCGGTGGTTTTTACGGCCTGATTAGACGAACAGCCCGCCACGGTAAACATTGTCGTGGCAGCCAGAACGGAAGCGATCAGTAATTTATTTTGCATGGTGTTTTCCCCTGCTCTCAGATGAATTTCGTTATCGACCTAACTATTTTAGGCTAACTGACTGAAAGCGGATGAAAAACCAGAAGGTTCTGAAGAGAGGAAGAATGCCCGGTTACCGAACGGCACCGGGCAATTTGTCTTACTTGCTAATCTGCGCGTGCATTTCCTGCACCGAAATCACCTTCTCGGTGGCGTCCGCGTTCAGCGCCATGGCCGTCGCGAAACCGCCGTTCAGGGTGGTGTCGTAGTGCACTTTGTACTGCAGCGCGCTGCGGCGAATCAGCTTGGAGTCTTCAATCGCCTGGCGGCCTGCGGTGGTGTTGATGATGTAGGTGTATTCGCCATTCTTGATACGATCCTGAATGTGCGGACGACCTTCATGCACCTTGTTCACAAGACGCGGGTTGATGCCGGCTTCGCCCAACACAATCGCCGTACCGTGGGTTGCATCCAGCTCGAAGCCCTGTTTCAGCAGCTTGGCGGCCAGGTCAACCACGCGCTCTTTGTCACCTTCACGAACGGAGAGCAGCGCACGGCCTGATTTTCTCATGGTGGAGCTACTGCCCAGCTGCGCCTTCGCGAACGCTTCTGCGAAGGTGCGGCCCACGCCCATCACTTCCCCGGTAGAGCGCATTTCTGGCCCTAACAGCGGGTCAACGCCCGGGAATTTGTTGAACGGCAGCACCACTTCTTTCACCGAGTAGTACGGTGGGATGATCTCTTTTGTCACGCCCTGCTGAGCCAGCGTCTGGCCTGCCATCACGCGTGCCGCCACTTTCGCCAGCGGAATACCAGTGGCTTTAGAGACGAACGGTACGGTACGTGCCGCACGCGGGTTCACTTCAATCAGGTAAACTTCGTTGTCTTTTACCGCGAACTGAACGTTCATCAGGCCGCGGACCTGCAGTTCGAAGGCCAGCTTTTGCACCTGCTGACGCATCACGTCCTGAATTTCCTGGCTCAGCGTGTACGCTGGCAGAGAGCAGGCGGAGTCGCCGGAGTGTACGCCCGCCTGCTCGATGTGCTCCATGATGCCGCCAATCAGCACCATTTCGCCGTCGCAGATGGCGTCCACGTCCACTTCTACCGCGTCGTCGAGGAAGCGGTCGAGCAGCACAGGCGCATCGTTGGAGACGCTCACCGCGGTCTGGAAGTAGCGTCGCAGGTCGGCTTCGTCATAAACGATTTCCATCGCGCGGCCGCCCAGTACGTAGGAAGGACGCACCACCAGCGGGTAGCCAATCTCTTTCGCCTTCTCGACAGCCTGTTCGATAGCGGTCACGGTGGCGTTCGCAGGCTGTTTCAGCTTCAGACGGTCAACCGCCTGCTGGAAACGCTCGCGGTCCTCCGCACGGTCAATCGCATCCGGACTGGTGCCGATAACCGGCACGCCTGCCGCTTCCAGCGCGCGCGCCAGCTTCAGCGGGGTCTGGCCGCCGTACTGCACGATAACACCTTTTGGCTTCTCGATGCGCACGATTTCCAGCACGTCTTCCAGGGTAACCGGCTCGAAGTAGAGACGGTCAGAGGTGTCGTAGTCGGTGGAGACGGTTTCCGGGTTACAGTTGACCATGATGGTCTCGTAACCGTCTTCGCGCAGCGCCAGCGAGGCGTGTACGCAGCAGTAGTCAAACTCGATGCCCTGGCCGATACGGTTTGGACCGCCGCCCAGCACCATAATCTTGTCGCGGTCGACGGACGGATTCGCTTCGCACTCGTCTTCATAGGTGGAGTACATGTACGCGGTGTCGGTAGAAAACTCTGCCGCACAGGTGTCGACGCGCTTGTAAACCGGGTGCAGGTCATACTGGTCGCGCAGCTTACGGATTTCCGCTTCGCGCACGCCCGCCAGCTTAGCCAGACGCGCGTCGGCGAAGCCTTTACGCTTCAGCATGCGCAGGAAGTCTGCGTCCAGGCCGTTGATGCCCAGCTCTGCCACTTTCTCTTCCAGACGCACCAGCTCTTCAATCTGCACCAGGAACCAGCGGTCGATGTTGGTCAGGTTGAACACGCCGTCGACGGACAGGCCAGCACGGAAGGCATCGGCGATGTACCAGATGCGCTCCGCGCCCGCGTCTTTCAGCTCGCGGCGGATTTTGGTCAGCGCTTCCGGGTCGTCCAGGCTCACTTTCGGGTCAAAGCCGGTCGCGCCCACTTCGAGGCCGCGCAGCGCTTTCTGCAGGGATTCCTGCTGCGTGCGGCCAATCGCCATCACTTCACCGACGGATTTCATCTGGGTGGTCAGACGGTCGTTCGCGCCTGCGAACTTCTCGAAGTTAAAGCGAGGAATTTTAGTCACAACGTAGTCGATGGACGGCTCGAAGGACGCAGGGGTGCGGCCACCGGTGATGTCGTTCATCAGCTCGTCGAGGGTATAACCCACCGCCAGTTTCGCCGCCACTTTCGCAATCGGGAAGCCGGTCGCTTTGGAGGCCAGCGCGGAGGAGCGGGACACACGCGGGTTCATTTCGATAACAATCAGACGGCCGGTTTTCGGGTTAACGGAGAACTGCACGTTAGAGCCGCCGGTTTCCACGCCGATTTCACGCAGTACCGCCATCGAGGCGTTACGCATGATTTGATACTCTTTGTCGGTCAGCGTCTGGGCTGGCGCAACGGTGATGGAATCGCCGGTGTGGATACCCATCGCATCGAAGTTTTCGATGGAGCAGACGATGATGCAGTTGTCGTTTTTATCACGCACCACTTCCATCTCGTACTCTTTCCAGCCAATCAGCGATTCATCAATCAGCAGCTCTTTGGTTGGGGAAAGATCCAGACCGCGTTCGCAAATCTCTTCGAACTCTTCGCGGTTGTAGGCAATACCGCCGCCGGTGCCGCCCATGGTGAACGATGGGCGGATGATGCATGGATAACCCACTTCAGCCGCAACGGCCAGCGCCTCTTCCATGTTGTGTGCAATACCGGAACGCGCGGTGTCGAGGCCGATTTTCTTCATCGCCACGTCGAAGCGGCGACGGTCTTCTGCTTTATCAATCGCGTCGGCGGTCGCACCAATCATGGTTACGCCGAACTCGGCCAGCACGCCCTGACGCTCCAGCTCCAGCGCACAGTTCAGCGCCGTCTGGCCGCCCATGGTTGGCAGGACCGCGTCCGGACGCTCTTTCTCGATGATTTTACGCACCACTTCCCAGTGAATCGGCTCGATGTAGGTTGCATCGGCCATTTCCGGGTCGGTCATGATGGTTGCCGGGTTAGAGTTCACCAGGATAACGCGGTAGCCCTCTTCACGCAGGGCTTTACACGCCTGAGCGCCGGAGTAGTCGAATTCACAGGCCTGGCCGATGACAATCGGGCCAGCGCCAAGGATCAGGATGCTTTTTATGTCTGTACGTTTTGGCATGGTCTTCTCGGCTCCTGATTATTTAGCGGTCTTACGGTATTGCTCGATAAGTTCGATGAAGTGATCGAACAGCGGCGCGGCGTCGTGCGGGCCCGGGCTGGCTTCCGGGTGACCCTGGAAGCTGAATGCTGGCTTATCGGTGCGATGAATCCCCTGCAGGGTGCCATCGAACAGCGACTTATGGGTCACGCGCAGGTTAGCCGGCATTGAGGCTTCATCGACGGCAAAGCCGTGGTTCTGCGCGGTGATCATTACCGTGTTGTTATCGATGTCTTTCACCGGGTGGTTACCACCGTGGTGGCCGAACTTCATCTTAACGGTGTTCGCACCGCTCGCCAGCGCCAGCAGCTGATGGCCGAGGCAGATGCCGAATACCGGGATGTCGGTTTCCAGGAAGGACTTAATGGCGGCGATGGCGTAATCGCACGGTGCCGGGTCGCCAGGACCGTTGGACAGGAAAATACCGTCCGGATTCATCTTCAATACGTCTTCGGCAGAGGTCTGAGCCGGCACCACCGTCAGGCGGCAGCCGCGGTCAACCAGCATGCGCAGAATGTTGCGCTTGGCGCCAAAATCGTAGGCCACCACGTGGAACGGCAGCTCGCTCTCTTTTTTCGCTTCCGGCAGGTCGCCTTCCAGCGTCCAGCTACCCTGTGTCCAGCTGTAGGCTTCCGCGGTCGTCACTTCTTTCGCCAGGTCCATGCCGTTCAGGCCCGGGAAGGCTTTCGCTTTTTCCAGCGCCAGCGTCGCATCGAGGTTATCACCCGCGATGATGCAGCCGTTCTGTGCACCCTTCTCGCGCAGCAGACGCGTTAACTTACGGGTATCAATATCGGCAATCGCCACGATGTTATGGCGCTTCAGGTAAGAAGAGAGGTCTTCGGTATTGCGGAAGTTGCTGGCAATCAGCGGCAGGTCGCGAATGACCAGGCCTTGCGCATGTACCTGAGAAGATTCTTCGTCAGCCGCGTTGGTGCCGACATTGCCGATATGAGGATAAGTAAGAGTAACGATTTGGCGAGAATAGGAAGGATCAGTGAGGATTTCTTGATAACCGGTCATTGAAGTATTGAAAACGACTTCCCCAACCGCCGAACCCGTTGCCCCTATGGCCCGACCGATAAACTGGGTTCCGTCTTCCAGAACCAATAGCGCTGACTTAATCAAAACACCCTCCAGAGAATATTCACTCACTTTATTTGCATATTAATTCATAACCATGTCATGGATCAATGCAAATGTGTTGCCAGCGGATTTTTGGCAAACGGCGGCATTCTGGAGATTTGGTGGGTAAAAGTCAACTTAAAACGGATATTTTGTTTAGTCTTTTGCGCATCTGGTGAGGCGAGTGAAGCTTAAGCGACAAAAAGATCAGGTAAATCACTGCGGAAAACGCTTGCGCGCCGAATTTAATGAAAAATGAGTCGACACAGCATCAAAAAGTGGACCAAATGGTCAAAATTTACATTTCAGTAACGAAAACCAGGAAGAATAGTTGTGTTTTCATGGCTCAACAAACAAAACAAGAGCTAAACAGGTAAAATATAAGGGCAATAAAATATTGCCCTATGCAATCAAAGAATTACGACTGCAATAACCACATCACGATGGGTAATAATACTTACAAATTGTTGAGATCGAGCACATCTCGCATATCAAAAAGTCCATCTTTCTTGTTTTTAAGCCACAAAGCGGAACGTACCGCGCCGTTGGCAAACGTCATGCGGCTTGAGGCTTTATGAGTAATCTCCACGCGTTCACCAATATCGGCGAACATCGCCGTATGTTCGCCGACGATGTCACCCGCACGTACCGTTGCGAAACCAATAGTGCCCGGTACGCGTTCGCCAGTGTGACCTTCGCGGGCATAAACCGCGCAGTCTTTTAAATCTTTATCGAGTGCATGAGCAATCGCCTCGCCCATCGCCAGCGCCGTGCCTGACGGCGCATCTACCTTGTAGCGGTGGTGGGCTTCGACAATTTCAATATCGGTATAGTCGCCCATGACCTTCGCTGCTTTCTCCAGCAGCTTGAGCATGACGTTAACGCCCACGCTAAAGTTCGCCGCGAAGACAATCGCGATCTCTTTTGATGCGTCCTGGATGGCCTGCTTACCCGCGTCGTCAAAACCGGTGGTGCCGATCACCATCCCCTTGCCGTGCTGGCGGCAAAATGCCAGGTGCGTCAACGTACCTTCCGGGCGGGTAAAGTCGATAAACACATCGAAGTCATCTTTAACCGCATCCAGGCTGCTCTGGACAGTAACGCCCGTCTTTCCTGCACCCGCCAGTTCACCTGCGTCGGCCCCCAAAAGCGATGAGCCTTCACGCTCCAGCGCCGCGCCCAGCGCTACGCCATCCATCTGAAGTGCCGCCTGAATCAGCTGACGGCCCATACGTCCACCCGCGCCCGCAATGGCGACACGGATCTGTGCATCATGCATAGTTATTCTCTTACGTTAAAATGATGTAAATCGTTTTCAGATTAACCAGCCTTCGCGGAGGCTGCCAACTGAAAACACCAATAATTAGAATTTAACGTGAAACCGACTTAAATATCAGTAAAAGACATGATTTTGTGGTCACGATAAAGTACGGGGCAAAAAAAAGGCCAGCACATGAGATGCTGGCCTTTTCGCTGTTTAGGGGTTATTCCACTTCGCGGGCGTCGATACGCAGCTCTTTCGGCACTTCGAAGACGATATTCTCTTCGCGTCCTTCCAGCGGAACCGCTTCGCCACCGCCCAGCTCCTGCAGACGGGTTATCACGTTCTGCACCAGGATATCCGGCGCGGAAGCGCCTGCGGTAACGCCAACGCAGACCGCATTTTTAACCCACGCTTCCTGGATGTCCGCCGCGTCGTCGATCAGGAACGCCGCTTTACCCATGCGCTGCGCCAGTTCGGCCAGACGGTTGGAGTTAGACGAGTTTTTGGAGCCGACCACCAGCACCACGTCCGCCTGTTCAGCCAGCGCACGCACCGCTTCCTGGCGGTTGGTGGTCGCGTAGCAGATGTCATCCTTACGCGGCCCGACGATTTTCGGGAAGCGCTGGCGCAGGGCGTCAATCACATCCGAGGTATCATCAACCGAGAGCGTCGTCTGGGTCATAAACGACAGACGGGCTTCATTTTTCACGTTCAGCGTAAAGACATCTTCCGGCGACTCAACCAGATACATTCCCCCTTCCGGATTGCTGTACTGGCCCATGGTACCTTCGACTTCCGGATGACCCGCATGGCCAATCAGAATCGACTCTTCTCCGCGACGGCTGGCACGCGCCACTTCCATATGCACTTTCGTCACTAATGGGCAGGTTGCGTCGAAAACGGTTAAATCGCGGCTTTTCGCTTCGTTACGCACCGCCTGAGAGACGCCGTGCGCGGAGAAGATCAGGATCGCACCGTCCGGCACTTCGCTGATCTGCTCGATGAAAATAGCGCCGCGCTCGCGCAGGCTGTCCACCACGTAGCGGTTATGCACCACTTCGTGACGCACGTAAATTGGCGCGCCGTAAATCTCCAGCGCATTTTCAACAATGCTGATAGCGCGGTCTACACCGGCGCAGAAGCCGCGCGGGTTAGCCAACAGGATCTGCATTTCAGGCCTCCAGTGCCGGATCGATCTCCAGCACTTCAACATCAAAATGAACGGTACGCCCGGCAAGCGGATGGTTGAAGTCAACGGTGATAGAGTCGCCGTTAATCTCGCGGATCACGCCAGGCATTTCGCTGCCGTCCATAGCGGTAAAGAGCATAATCGCCCCGATTTCCGGTTCGCCCGCGTCCATAAACTCGCGGCGCGAGAAATACTGGATCAGGTCCGGGCTTGGCACGCCAAACGCGGCATCCGGCTCCAGCGAGAACGCTTTTTTCTCCCCCTCTTTCAGGCCCAGGAGCTGCTGCTCAAGACCTTCAGACAAGGAGGTATCGCCGAGACGAAACAGGGCAGGTTTGCCGTTATTGCGGGTGGATTCGGCGGTGGAGCCGTCATCCAGCTTCAGCGTGAAGTGAACGAGAACCGCGCTGTTGCTCTGTACGGATTTAGACATGCAAATTGCTCGCTTGTTTTGCCCGGTGGCATTACACCACCGGGCGAGTGTGTTACGCCTGCTCTTTCGCGGCCGGTTTAGGCAAGAAGCCTTCCAGCACGATTAACGCCGCACCGATGCAAATTGCGGTATCGGCCAGGTTAAAGGTCGCGAAGTGCCAGTCGCCGACGTAGAAGTCGATCATATCGACCACAAAGCCGTGCCACAGGCGGTCAAACAGGTTGCCCAGCGCGCCGCCAATGATCAGCGCGTAGGCAATGTTATTCAGCTTTTGCGTGGCCTTTGAGCGGTACATCAGCACGGCCAGCACCACGCAGATACCGAGAGCGATACCCGCAAAGAACCAGCGCTGCCAGCCACCGCTGTCGGCAAGGAAGCTAAACGCCGCGCCGTAGTTGCGTGCATAGTGCAGGTTAAGCGACGGGAACAGCGAAACCGTCTCCCCCAGAGCAAAATTTTGGAGGATCAGGAACTTGCTGCCCAGATCGATAATCAGCACCACCACAACCAGCCACAGCCAGCGCAGTCCTGTTGAACAGAGAGTTTTACTCATCAGGCAAACTTACGTTTTTCGCCGTCACCGGCGACGTTGCTTACACAGCGTCCGCAGATGTCTGCGTGTTCCGCCACCTGGCCGATATCGGTAGTGTAATGCCAGCAGCGCGGGCACTTCTCACCTTCGGCTTTGCTCAGCGCGACTTTCAGCCCTTTGAGCAGCTCGCTCTGCTGAGCATCAGCAGAAGCCTCGGCATAATCCGCAACTTTTGCACCGGAGGTCAACAGGACAAATCGCAATTCATCGCCCAGCGCGGTCAGCTTCGCCGCCAGCTCAGGTTCGGCGTACAGAGTCACTGCCGCTTCCAGAGAGCCACCAACTTTCTTATCAGCACGCGCCTGCTCGATCACCTTGTTCACTTCGCCACGCACTTTCAGCAGCTCGTCCCAGAAGGCATCGTTCATTGCTTCGGTGCTGGAGAGATCGAACAGACCTTCATACCACTCGCCGGTGAAGACATATTTCTCACGGTCGCCAGGCAGATAGCCCCAGATTTCATCTGCGGTGAAGGACATTATCGGCGCCATCCAGCGCACCAGCGCTTCTGCGATATGGAACAGCGCGGACTGGCAGCTACGGCGCGCCACGCTGTCCGCCTTCGCGGTGTACTGGCGGTCTTTGATGATGTCGAGGTAGAACGAGCCCATCTCGATGGAGCAGAAGCGCATCAGGCGCTGCACCACTTCGTGGAAGTCGTAGGACTCATACGCCTTAACGATGTCTTCCTGTGCCGCTTTCGCGCAGCCTACCGCCCAGCGGTCCAGCACGACCATCTCTTCCGGTTTCACCATGTCTTTCACTGGATCAAAACCGTTCAGGTTCGCCAGCAGGAAGCGCGCGGTGTTACGGATACGACGATAGCTGTCAGCAGCACGCTTCAGGATCTCGTCAGATACCGCCATTTCGCCGGTGTAGTCGGTAGAGGCTACCCACAGGCGCAGGATATCCGCGCCCAGCTTGTTCATCACGTCCTGCGGAGAGACGGTGTTACCGATGGATTTGGACATCTTACGGCCCTGTCCATCCACGGTGAAGCCGTGAGTCAGTACCTGACGGTAAGGCGCTTTACCCTTCATCGCGGTGGAGATCATCAAAGATGACATGAACCAGCCGCGGTGTTGGTCAGAGCCTTCCAGATACATATCGGCAGCGTGACCGGCAAACTCCGGACGCACATCGACCACGGAGGCGTGAGTAGACCCGGAGTCGAACCACACGTCCAGGGTATCCGGCACTTTCTCGTAGTTGTCCGCGTCCGCGCCCAGGATGTCACGGGCGTCGAGATCCCACCACGCCTGAATTCCGTCAACTTCAACGCGCTTCGCCACTTCTTCAATCAGTTCCAGGGTGTTCGGATGCAGTTCCTGCGTCTCTTTATGCACGAAAAGAGACATCGGCACGCCCCAGGTACGCTGACGGGAGATACACCAGTCAGGACGGTTAGCCACCATGGATTCGATACGCGCCTGGCCCCAGTCCGGGATCCACTGCACGCCTTTGATCTCTTTCAGAGACTGCTCGCGCAGGCCTTTCTGATCCATGCTAACGAACCACTGCGGGGTCGCACGGAAGATGATTGGCGTCTTGTGACGCCAGCAGCACGGATAGCTGTGCTGCATTTTCTCGACGTGCAGCAGCGCGCCGCTGGTGCGCAGCATGTCAACGATAATGTCGTTCGCTTTGAAGACGTTGATGCCGTCCAGCGCCGGATAGGTGCCAGGCAGGTAAGAACCGTCCGGGCCAACCGGATTGGCGATTTCAAGACCGTACTTCAGGCTGATGTTGTAGTCGTCAGGACCGTGGCCACCGGCGGTATGTACCGCACCGGTACCCGCGTCCAGCGTCACGTGGTCGCCCAGGATCGCCGGAACGTCGAAGTCCAGGAACGGGTGTTTGAAGCGCATCAGCTCCAGCGCGTCGCCTTTTACGGTACCCAGCACGGTGTAGTCGGTGATATTCGCGCGTTTCAGCACGCTTTCAACCAGATCTTTCGCCAGGATAACCGCGCGGCCATCAATCTGCACCAGCGCGTATTCGAACTCGCCGGAGAGCGAGATTGCACGGTTGGCTGGCAGCGTCCATGGGGTAGTTGTCCAGATCACCAGAGAGATCGGGCCGCTAACGCCAGGCAGACCGAATTTACCTTTAATGGCATCCTGATCGACCGCTTCGAAGGCCACATCGATAGAAGGTGAAGTTTTGTCGTAATACTCCACTTCCGCTTCTGCCAGCGCAGAGCGGCAGTCCACGCACCAGTGCACCGGCTTCGCGCCTTTGTGCAGGTGGCCGTTACCGATGATTTTGCCCAGCGCACGGATGATGTTGGCTTCGGTTTTGAAGTCCATGGTCAGGTACGGGTGCGACCAGTCGCCCAGCACGCCCAGACGGATAAAGTCAGCGCGCTGGCCTTCAACCTGGGTGGCAGCGTATTCGCGGCACTTCGCGCGGAACTCTGCAGCGGTAAACTTCTCGCCAGGCTTGCCAAACTCTTGCTCCACTTTCAGCTCAATGGGCAGACCGTGGCAGTCCCAGCCCGGAACGTAAGGCGAGTCATATCCCGCGAGTCCTTTGGACTTCACGATAATGTCTTTCAGAATCTTGTTTACAGAGTGACCAATATGAATGCTGCCATTCGCATATGGAGGGCCATCATGCAGAATGAAGGTTTTTTTGCCTTTTTTAGCTGCACGAATGATGCCGTACAGGTCATCATCGGTCCAACGCGCCAGCATTCCCGGTTCGCGCTTGGCGAGATCGCCGCGCATCGGGAACCCTGTTTCCGGCAAATTCAGGGTTGATTTATAGTCACTCATCAGATTCTCGGTTCCGTATTTATCACGTAGGCAGTTAAGCCGGTTCTATAGCCCAAAATACTCGCGGGCCGTCAATTCATCTCGCGCGATTTGCGCCTTAAGTTCATCCAGCGAAGCAAATCGCTGCTCGTTGCGTATTTTTTTACGCAGTATCACATCTATATGGCGACCATAAAGGTCCATTACAACGTCCAGCAGGTGCACTTCTAGCTGTTGACGCACACCTGCAACGGTCGGACGCGTGCCAATGTTGGCAACGCCGTAAAACGGCTTATCGCCAAGTCCTGCTACTTCCACCGCATAGACCCCTTTAACCGGGGAAACCTGACGACGCAGCGGTATATTCGCCGTCGGGAAACCTATCGTGCGGCCCAGCGCGTCGCCATGGACCACGCGGCCAGAGATGGTAAATGGATGTCCCAGCAGAGTTTCTGCCGTCTCCAGTTCATCATTAGCCAGCGCCTGACGCACCGCCGTGCTGCTGACGCGCACGCCGCCTTCACAGAAGGTCATCGCGCTGGTGACGTCAAAACCGTACTCCAGACCAGCCTTCTGTAATAGCAAGAAATCGCCCTGACGACCAGCGCCAAAGCGGAAATCATCCCCCACGGCGAGAAACTGTACGCCAAGACGCTTAACCAGCAGGTCGCTGACGAAATTTTGTGCTGTCAGTGCGGCAAAGCGACGATCGAAACGCACGCACAATACGTAGTCCACGCCGGACTCTGCCAGGTAGCGCAACTTTTCGCGCAGGCGAGTGAGGCGGGCGGGAGATTTATCGCCCGCGAACAGCTCCAGCGGCTGTGGCTCGAAAATCATCACCACAACGGGCAGGCCACGGGCCTCCCCTTCTTTACGCAATCCCTGCAACAGCGCCTGATGACCACGATGCACGCCGTCGAAATTACCAATAGTCAGCACGCACCCGTGTGGGGCTCTGCTGAGATTATGTATGCCGCGTATCAGCTTCATGTCTGGCTCAAAACAGTGAAAATCGCCAAAGTATACCTTGTACAGCGGTTAAGGTTAACCGGCGATTGTTCGCGCAAAACAGAAAGCCGTAATGATTTCATCAGGCTGACCTTTCACAGCGAAAAAATCTGCCCGTGAACTGCGATTTTTACGCCGAAAGGCTGTATTCACGAAAGACAAGCTGGTAGAATCCTGCGCCATCACTACGTAACGTAGCGTCGCTAATTAACGGCGCTTATTTGCACAAATCCATTGACAAAAGAAGGCAAAGAGGGCATATTCCTCGGCCTTTGAATTGTCCACATAGAACATATTTGGGAGTTGGACTTGGCTAATATCAAATCAGCTAAGAAACGTGCCGTTCAGTCTGAAAAGGCTCGTAAGCACAACGCAAGCCGTCGCTCTATGATGCGTACTTTCATCAAGAAAGTATACGCAGCAATCGAAGCTGGCGACAAAGCTGCAGCGCAGAACGCATTTAACGAAATGCAACCAATCGTGGATCGTCAGGCTGCTAAAGGTCTGATCCACAAAAACAAAGCAGCGCGTCATAAAGCAAACCTGACCGCGCAGATCAACAAACTGGCTTAATCGCCACTTGTTGTTGCTTGTTTAAAGAACCCGCTTAACGCGGGTTTTTTTATGTCTTCAGAATGCCGGTGGCGTAAATAGCGCCGAGTAGTCACGGTTGCAGATTCGCTGCACCGCCGGATGCTGAATCATCCTTTCGGCGAATATGGCGTGGTACTCTTCCATCACGTTATCTACCCTGCCAATCTCCGTGATCTTATCGTCTGAATAGAGATCGTGCGCATAGAGCGTTGGTGCCACGAAGATCGCATTATGCGCTTCGCCGAAGGCTTTCATCAGCGCAGCATCGTCAAACTCACCGAGGATCTCCACGTTCAGCCCCTGTGAGTTAAACCAGTTCAGCAGCTTGCGTCCCAGCATGGAACGCCTTCCCGGCACCAGCAGGCGACGCTCTTCGAGACAGGCCGGGAAAGGTTTCTCCGGCGGCGGATTGATGCACCAGAAGCTCACGCCGCATTCGCCAATTTTCACTGAGAACAGCCCCTCCTGCTGTGTGGAGTCGATGGGGCAGTCCGAGATAATCATGTCCAGCTTATGCTGGCTCAGCTGCTCCAGCAGCATCTCGTGGGTGGATTCAAAGCAGCGCAGGTGGATTTGTTCATCTTCTACCACAGCGGCATCCAGCACGCCGCTCACCAGCCGTTTGGAGAGCGCATCCGCCACGCCCACGTCAAAGAGCAGGTTCGACTCTTTGCGGTAGTTGACGATATCCAGCATCTCCTGGCTCAGGGTGAACATTTTGTCCGCATAGCGGAAAACCAGTTCACCCAGCTCGCTCGGCTCAATCCCACGGCCCTTTCGCTTGAAGAGCTTACCCTGCAGACGTTCTTCCAGGGCTTTAATTTGCCCGGTGATGGTTTGCGGCGTCAGGTAAAGCGCCTCTGCGGCCCCCACGACCGAGCCCTGTTTATAGACGTGCCAGAAGTAGTACAGGTGGTTGTAATTTAAATGAGACATCGCGTCTTCTCTCCCTGAGTGTGTATCGGGAGAAGGATCGCCTCCTCCCGGTGTTCCGCTATGCCTGGACGGCCTGTCCGGACAACTTCACCTTCAACAAGGTATAGCCAATCACTGCGGCCAGTAATGACCCGATGAGAATGCCGAGCTTCGCCCAGACGATGAGCTCAGGCGCGTTTGCGCCAAACGCCAGCGTCGAGATAAAGATCGACATGGTAAATCCAATGCCGCACAGCACGCCGACGGCCATAATCTGACCAAAGCTTGTACCGTTCGGCAACGACGCCAGCTTCATCTTCAGCGCCAGCCAGCAGAAGAGACTGATCCCTAGTGGCTTACCGATAAACAGCCCGGCAATAATGCCCAGCGGCAGGACAGACGTCAGCCCGTCCAGCGTAACGCCCTGCAGGGAAACGCCCGCGTTGGCAAACGCAAACAGCGGCAGGATCATAAAGGCGACCCACGGATGTAGTACGTGTTCCAGCTGTTTAGCGGGAGACTTTCCGTCCTGCGGCTTAAGCGGCACGAAAAAGCCGACAATCACGCCTGCCAGCGTGGCGTGCACGCCGGATTTCAGCACTGCCGTCCACAGCACCATCCCCACCAGAATATAGATACCGATGCGGCGAACATTGAAGATGTTCAGCAGCGCCAGCACTGCAATCGCCCCGGCGGCCACGCTCAGGGACAGGATCGACAGATCGCTGGTGTAGAACAGCGCGATAATCACAATGGCGCCCAGGTCATCAATAATCGCCAGCGCCATCAGGAAGATTTTCAGCGCAACCGGAACACGGCTACCGAGCAGGGCTAAGACACCGAGCGCAAAGGCGATATCCGTTGCGGCCGGGATAGCCCAGCCGTCACGCGCGACAGGATCCTGCCAGGTAAATACGAGGAAGAGCAGCGCCGGAACGACCATCCCGCCAATGGCAGCGATCACCGGAAACGCCGCGCGCTGGCGGCTGGCGAGCGAGCCGAGCACCAGCTCGCGCTTAACTTCCAGTCCTACCAACAGGAAGAACACCGCCATCAGCGCATCGTTGATCCACAGCAGCATGTTCTTGTTAATTTCCAGCGCCCCGACCTTCAGCTCGACGGGTGTTTCCAGAAATGCGTGATAGAGATCGCGGGTCATGCCCAGGTTAGCCAGCCCCATCGCGGCCGCCGCGGCAATAATCAGGATCACACCACCAGACGCCTCACTGCTAAAGAAACGGTGTAGTAATTTCATTTATGTTCTCTCTTTTACAACAATACCTCGATAAAACCATAATACCAAGCCAAATAACTCGGCAAAAACAGATTAATATTGAGTATAGACTCAGTTTTACCGATCTATATCGGCAAATAAAAAAAGCCCGGAATCGCTTCCGGGCTTTTTGAAGATGAACACCAGCTAACGAGCTAGCGGGTCAAATCATCGAAGAATTTTTTGACGCCATCAAAGAAGCTTTTGGAGCGCGGGCTGTTTTTCTCACCCGTTGGGCCGCCAAAGCTCTCCTGAAGCTCTTTCAACAGCTGTTTCTGCTTGTCGTTCAGGCCAACCGGCGTTTCCACGACGACGCGGCACAGCAGGTCGCCCTGAGCACCACCGCGAACGGATTTCACGCCTTTGCCGCGCATGCGGAACAGCTTGCCGGTCTGGGTTTCGCCAGGGATTTTCAGATTGACGCGACCGTCCAGCGTCGGCACTTCGATTTCACCGCCGAGAGCCGCCATCGCGAAGTTGATCGGCACTTCACAGTACAGGTTGTTGCCTTCACGCTCGAAGATGGCGTGCTGTTTCACCTGTACCTGAACGTACAGATCGCCTGCCGGCGCGCCGTGCTCGCCTGCTTCACCTTCACCCGCCAGACGGATGCGGTCGCCCGTATCAACGCCAGCCGGGATCTTAACGGACAGGGTCTTGGTTTTCTCAACGCGACCATGGCCGTGACACTTGGTGCACGGATCTTTAATCAGCGTACCGCGACCGTGACAGTGCGGACAGGCCTGCTGTACCGCGAAGAAGCCCTGACGCATCTGTACCTGGCCGGAGCCGTGACAGGTTGGACAGGTCTGTGGCTGGGTACCCGCCTTCGCGCCGCTGCCGTGGCAAACATCACACTCTTCCAGCGTCGGAATACGGATCTCTTTCGTGACGCCACGAACGGCCTCTTCAAGAGTGAGATCCATGTTGTAGCGCAGGTCTGCGCCGCGCGCCGCGCGCTGACGACCACGACCGCCGCCAAAGATATCGCCGAACACATCGCCAAAGATGTCGCTGAAATCCGCACCGCCGCCAAAGCCGCCGCCACCGAATCCACCGCCGCCCATGCCGCCCTGTTCAAAGGCTGCGTGGCCGTACTGGTCATAGGCCGCACGTTTTTGTGCATCGGTCAGGACTTCGTAGGCTTCTTTGATCTCTTTAAATTTTGCTTCAGCCTCTTTGTCACCCTGGTTACGGTCCGGGTGGAATTTCATGGCCAGGCGCTTATACGCCTTTTTGATTTCACGCTCTTCCGCAGTTTTCGGAACGCCTAAAATCTCGTAATAGTCTTGCTTTGCCATTGGTTTTTTTAAGCCCCTTAACATGCGAGCACGGGCGTGGAGAGTTCTCCTACGCCCGTGCCGATTAATTACCCTGCATCAGGGCGATTATTTTTTGTCTTTAACTTCTTCGAACTCAGCGTCGACAACGTCGTCGTCTTTCGCGTTGTTCGCAGAAGCGTCAGCGCCCGCCTGCTGCTGTGCGTGCTGCTGCTGAGCGATTTCCATCAGCTTCTGGGAAGCCTGTGCCAGCTCCTGCATCTTCGCTTCGATATCCGCTTTGTCTTCGCCTTTCAGAGACGTTTCCAGCGCGCTCAGTGCAGCTTCGATAGCAGTTTTGTCTTCCGCTGGCAGTTTATCGCCCGCTTCTTCAACCTGCTTACGGGTGCTGTGCAGCAGATGGTCACCCTGGTTACGGGTCTGAACCAGCTCTTCGAACTTACGGTCGGATTCCGCGTTAGCTTCGGCATCACGAACCATTTTTTCGATTTCCGCTTCGTTCAGGCCAGAAGATGCCTTGATGGTGATCTTCTGCTCTTTACCGCTGTTTTTGTCTTTCGCAGACACGTGCAGGATACCGTCAGCATCGATATCGAAGGTGACTTCGATCTGCGGCATGCCGCGCGGTGCCGGGTTAATACCATCCAGGTTGAACTGACCCAGAGATTTGTTATCAGACGCACGCTTACGCTCACCCTGCAGCACATGGATGGTTACCGCAGACTGGTTGTCTTCAGCGGTAGAGAACACCTGGCTATGCTTGGTTGGGATGGTGGTGTTTTTGTTGATGAGCGCAGTCATCACACCGCCCATGGTTTCGATACCCAGAGACAGCGGGGTAACGTCCAGCAGCAGTACATCTTTCACTTCACCGGTCAGAACGCCGCCCTGAACCGCAGCACCGATAGCAACCGCTTCGTCCGGGTTCACGTCTTTACGTGGCTCTTTACCAAAGAATTCAGCCACTTTCTTCTGAACCATTGGCATACGAGTCTGACCACCCACCAGGATAACGTCCTGGATATCAGATACAGACAGGCCAGCATCCTGCAGTGCAACTTTCAGCGGCTCGATAGAACGGTTCACCAGGTCTTCTACCAGGCTTTCCAGTTTCGCACGGGTCACTTTGATGTTCATGTGTTTAGGACCGGTCGCGTCTGCAGTGATGTACGGCAGGTTCACGTCGGTCTGCTGAGCGGAAGACAGTTCGATCTTCGCTTTCTCAGCGGCTTCTTTCAGGCGCTGCATTGCCAGCGGATCGTTACGCAGGTCAATGCCCTGATCTTTCTTGAACTCGTCAACGAGGTAGTTGATCAGACGGGTATCGAAGTCTTCACCACCCAGGTGGGTATCACCGTTGGTTGCCAGAACTTCGAAGGTTTTTTCGCCGTCAACTTCGTCGATTTCGATAATAGAGATATCGAAGGTACCACCACCCAGGTCGTAAACCGCGATAGTACGGTTGCCGACTTCTTTATCCAGACCGTAAGCCAGCGCAGCCGCGGTTGGTTCGTTGATGATACGTTTTACTTCCAGACCTGCGATACGGCCAGCATCTTTAGTTGCCTGACGCTGAGCATCGTTGAAGTACGCAGGAACGGTAATAACAGCTTCAGTTACCGGCTCACCCAGATAATCTTCAGCGGTTTTCTTCATTTTTTTCAGCACTTCAGCAGAAATCTGCGGTGGCGCCGTTTTGGTGCCTTTCACATCAAGCCACGCATCGCCGTTATCTGCCGCGATGATTTTGTAAGGCATGATAGAAACGTCACGCTGAACTTCTTCGTCCTGGAAGCGGCGGCCAATCAGGCGTTTGATCGCAAACAGGGTGTTTTGCGGGTTTGTCACTGCCTGACGTTTAGCCGGCTGACCAACCAGAGTTTCACCATCCTGGGTATAAGCAATGATAGAAGGCGTGGTGCGATCGCCCTCGGCGTTCTCAAGCACGCGTGCAGTAGTGCCGTCCATAATCGCTACACAAGAGTTGGTAGTACCCAGGTCGATACCAATAATTTTACCCATCTAAACGTCTCCACTAAAAATTCAGTCAACATGTGGTTGTGTACCTGTAATAAGGGCAGAACGTGCTTTTTCAACTGCCCAGATTTGATTTTTTTCAGGTCCACACACTGCGGTTGACTACAAGATGGGGTCGCGACGGCATCCATCAAGGGGGAGCGATAAAAAAAATTTTAATTTCACCCTGATGAGATCATAGACGGCGTCGATGCCGCCCATTATGATGCCGCGCCCCGTCAGGGAGAATTGACGCGGGTTTAACCATTTCACCATATTAATGATGATTTTTTTGAGGACTTATGGGCAACACTAAGTTGGCTAATCCGGCTCCGCTGGGCCTGATGGGTTTTGGCATGACCACCATTCTGCTGAACCTGCACAACATCGGGATGTTCCCGATGGACGGCATTATCCTGGCGATGGGCATTTTTTACGGCGGTATCGCGCAAATCTTCGCGGGCCTGCTGGAATATAAGAAAGGCAACACCTTCGGCTTAACCGCCTTCACCTCTTACGGCTCGTTCTGGCTGACCCTGGTCGCCATCCTGCTGATGCCTAAAATGGGCCTGGCAGACGCGGCAAACGCCCACTTCCTGGGCGTCTACCTGGGCCTGTGGGGCGTCTTCACCCTGTTCATGTTCTTCGGCACCCTGAAAGGCAACCGCGCGCTGCAGTTCGTCTTCCTGAGCCTGACCGTGCTGTTCGCCCTGCTGGCGATTGGCCACCTGGCGGATAACGAAGGCATCGTTCACGTAGCAGGCTGGATTGGCCTGGTGTGCGGCGCAAGCGCTATTTACCTGGCAATGGGTGAAGTGCTGAACGAACAGTTTGACCGCACCATTTTACCGATTGGTGAAAAACACTGAGCCCTCTGTCGTGCCCGCCTCGCGGGCACGATATTCTCCCGCCTGACGAAGCCAAACGCCTAATCCCAGCCCCATCAGCGAGAGCGCGAGTACATACCAGGCAGGCGCCATCGGCGACACCCCCATCATCACCGTGACCACTATCGGCGTCAGCCCGCCGAAAATGGCATACGCGACGTTATAAGAGAACGAGATCCCGGTGAAGCGAACCTCCGGCGGGAAGGCGCGCACCATGACGTAAGGCACAGCACCCACTACGCCCACGCACAGCCCCACGATACCGTACAGCAGGAACAGCTGTTCAGGATGAGTGCCCGCCAGATGGTAGAACGCCCAGCTCGACGCGGCCAGTAGCAGGCTGCCGACAATAAAAGTCAGGCTGGCACCGAAACGATCCGCCGCCAGCCCGGCGGCCAGACAGCCAAAGCAGAGCATGATTGTCGCGATACTGTTCGCCTGTAAGGTCACGGCAGGGGCGAAACCGTACTGTTTCTGCAGCCACACCGGCGACATCAAAATCACCACCACAATGCCCGCCGACAGCAGCCAGGTGAGCAGCATCGACACCACCACCGCTTTTTTATGACGCACCACGACGGCTTTGACCGGCAGCTCCTGCGCCAGCGCTTTGCGCTGCTGCATTTCGAGGAAAATAGGCGTCTCCTGCAGCCAGCGACGCAGGTACATTGCCACCAGGCCAAACGCCCCACCCAGCAGGAACGGAATACGCCAGCCCCAGTCGTGCACGGCCTGCTGCGTCATGCTGGTGTTGACTATCGTCGCCACCACCGACCCCAGCAGGATCCCGACGGTCAGCCCCGCCGTTAACGTTCCGCAGGCGATACCGATGCGGCGGGCAGGAACGTGCTCCGCCACAAACACCCAGGCCCCCGGCACTTCCCCGCCGATAGCCGCGCCCTGGAGAATGCGCATCAGCAGCAGCAATAGTGGGGCGAGAATGCCCATTGAGGTATAAGTTGGCAGCAGGCCAATGGCCAGCGTCGGCACCGCCATCAGCAGGATGCTCAGGGTAAACATCTTCTTACGCCCGACAAGATCGCCAAAGTGGGCCATGATGATGCCGCCCAGCGGACGCGCCAGATACCCGGCAGCAAAAATGCCGAAGGTTTGCACCTGACGCAGCCATTCCGGAATATCAGCCGGGAAGAAGAGCGCCCCCACCACGGCGGCGAAGAAGACAAAGATGATGAAGTCGTAAAACTCCAGCGCGCCGCCTAAGGCGGCGAGCGTGAGGGTTTTGTAGTCCTGTCGATTCAGAGGTCGGGTGTTATGTGACATAGCGAACCATTGTGCATGTGTTGTGGATTATTTTTTACAGCAATCGTAAATAAAAAATTACTATATCGTAAATCCATTTACACGCTACTGCGGCTGGCGCTAATGTCACATTTTAGTTAATTTCAGGAGATTGTCTCGCGGCGTGCGCTTTTAGGACGAAATGTTGCTACCACTTTGTCGTCAGTTTCCACGTACGGCCCATCAAGCAACTGTATACAATACGGTACACTTGCAAATATGCCGTGCACAATGACGCTGCCGTCCTCGGCTTTTAATCCTTCCAGCGTCTCTTTGATCGACTTCGGCTGTCCCGGCAGGTTCAGAATCAGCGCCTGCTTGCGGATCACCCCCACCTGCCGGGAAAGGAACGCCGTCGGGACAAAGTGTAGACTGATCTGGCGCATCTGTTCACCGAAGCCCGGCATTTCACGATCGGCGATAGCCAGCGTCGCGTCTGGCGTCACATCCCGGCGCGCGGGGCCGGTTCCGCCCGTGGTCAGCACAAGGTGACAGCTCATCTCATCCACCAGCTCACACAAGGTCTGCTCGATGATCGGTTGTTCGTCGGGGATAAGGCGAGTCTGGATCTCAAACGGGGTGGTCAGCGCACTCGCCAGCCACGCTTCCAGAGCGGGGATGCCTTTATCCTGGTAAACGCCGCTGGAGGCGCGGTCAGAAATCGACACTAAGCCGATGCGTAAGGTATTCATATCCATTCCATTCAAAAAGTACTGATTAAAGGGAATGATACACGCAGAGGGAAAATTCAGACAGGGATCAGAAGAAGACGCGTGACCGGGAGCCCGGTCACGCAGAATGATTACAGCAGGTCGCCGATCATTTTTTCCAGTTTTTCCTGGTCAACAGCAAACTTACGGATACCGTCCGCCAGTTTGTCTACGGCCATTGGATCCTGGTTGTGCTGCCACAGGAACTCGGATTCGGTGATGCGCTCTGGGCGTGCTTTCACTTCACCGGTGTAGGACAGTTTACGCTCCAGGGAACCTTCGCTCTCTGCCAGCTCTTTCAGCAGCGCAGGCGCGATGGTCAGGCGGTCACAGCCAGCCAGCTCGATGATTTCACCGACGTTACGGAAGCTTGCGCCCATAACCACAGTCTCATAGCCATGCTGTTTGTAGTATTCGTAGATTTCAGTCACAGAAATCACGCCTGGATCTTCAGCCGGTGCGTACTCTTTCTTATCGGTGTTGGCTTTGTACCAGTCCAGAATACGGCCCACGAACGGAGAAATCAGGTACACGCCTGCTTCCGCACACGCACGTGCCTGTGCGAAGGAGAACAGCAGGGTCAGGTTACAGTTGATGCCTTCTTTTTCCAGCTGCTCAGCAGCGCGAATGCCCTGCCAGGTCGACGCCAGTTTGATCAGGATACGGTCATTGCTGATACCCGCATCGTTGTAAAGTTTGATCAGGCGTTTTGCTTTCGCGATTGACGCTTCGGTGTCGTAGGAGAGACGTGCATCCACTTCGGTAGAGATACGGCCCGGAACCAGCTTCAGAATTTCCAGACCGATGTTCACTGCCAGTTTATCAGTAGCATCCACAACCTGCTGCGCGCGGTCATTGCTCTGTGCTTTCGCCCAGGTCACAGCCTCGTCAATCAGTTTGCGATACTCAGGGATCTGTGCGGCGTTAAGGATCAGAGAAGGGTTAGTTGTGGCATCCTGCGGCTGGTACAGCTTCATTGCCGCGATATCTCCGGTGTCAGCTACGACAGTGGTGAACTGACGAAGGGAGGTCAATTTATCCGTCATGATAGTGTTTCTCTTTTAACGTGCCCTGGATAATTCACGCTACCGACAGCATGCCTGCAGCGGAAAAATGACAGGTTTACTTGTTAGGGGGATGTAACCGGTCTGCCCTGATGATAACACGACGGAGGGGTAGCGCAACCGCAGACAGTGCGCTTAGGCAGAGTATGATAAACTCAGAATATTAACAGGCTGCTAAGCAACAGCATGCCCAATCAGTGGTAGCGCTTACATATTCACGTTGGCATCAACAAGAGGGACGTTAATGCCTGATTTCTTTTTCTTTATTAACGAAGTCCTCTGGGGTTCGATAATGATCTACCTGCTTCTGGGAGCAGGTATCTGGTTTACGCTACGCAGTGGGTTTATCCAGTTTCGTTATATCCGCAAGTTTGGCAGAAGTCTGAAAAACAGCGTCACGCCCCAGCCGGGGGGATTAACGTCGTTCCAGGCGCTCTGTACCAGCCTGGCGGCACGCCTTGGCAGCGGTAATCTGGCGGGCGTTGCGCTGGCCATCAGCGCCGGTGGGCCAGGCGCGGTGTTCTGGATGTGGGTCACGGCGCTTCTCGGAATGGCTACCTCTTTTGCCGAAAGCTCGCTGGCGCAGCTTTACAAAGAGAAAGACAGAAACGGGCAGTTTCGCGGCGGTCCGGCCTGGTATATGGCGCGTGGCTTAGGAATGCGCTGGATGGGCGTTCTGTTCTCGCTTTTTTTACTTCTCGCGTACGGCCTAATCTTTAATACCGTGCAGTCAAACTCCGTCGCCCATGCCCTGCGCTATACCTTCTCCTGCCCGGAGTGGATCACCGGCATCGTTTTAGCCCTCTTTGTGTTGCTCACCATTTCTGCCGGCATCAAAGGCGTCGCCCGTCTGATGCAGTGGCTGGTTCCCATCATGGCGCTGCTCTGGGTTGCCGCGAGTCTGGTCGTCGCTGCGCTGCATGCCGACCAGGTTCCGGGCGTGATTGCGACCATCTTTAAAAGCGCCTTTGGCTGGCGTGAGGTCGCGTCTGGCGCCCTGGGTTACACCCTGAGCCAGGCGCTGATGGCAGGTTTTCAGCGAGGCATGTTCTCCAATGAAGCCGGAATGGGCTCCACTCCCAACGCCGCCGCGGCCGCCTCTTCCTGGCCGCCACACCCGGCAGCGCAGGGTATCGTGCAGATGATAGGCGTTTTTATGGATACCGTTATTATCTGTTCTGCCAGCGCCATGATCCTCCTGCTGGCCGGCCCGGTACCCCATACCTCGGACGCCGTCGGGATCCAATTTCTCCAGCAGGCGCTGGTGAATCTTACTGGAGGCAGGGGGGCAGGATTTGTCTCGCTCATTCTGATGCTATTCGCCTTCAGCTCGATTGTGGTGAATTACCTGTACGCCGAAAACAACCTCATCTTCCTGAAATTCGACTCTCGTCCGGCCATCCTCTTGCTTCGCCTGGGCGTGATACTGATGGTGATCGCGGGCTCCCTTCTGAACATGCCGCTGGTCTGGCAGCTGGCGGATGTCATTATGGCGCTAATGGCAATCACTAACCTGACGGCGATCCTGCTGCTCTCGCCCGTTGTGAACCTTATTGCCAGGGATTATCTGCGCCAGCGCAAGTTGGGCGTCCCCCCGGTTTTTGATGCCGCACGCTATCCCGAAATTCAGTCACAACTCGCCCCCGGCACCTGGGATGATTTGCCCCGGCGATAACAGCTATCGATCAATTCAGGGCGATTTTTTGTTAAAGTCGCTCTAAATTTCCTGCAAGGACTGGATATGCTGATTCTGATTTCACCTGCAAAAACGCTCGACTACCAGAGCCCGCTCGCCACCGAGCGTTATACCCAGCCAGAACTGCTGGACTACTCGCAACAGCTGATCCGCGAAGCGCGTAAGCTCTCGGCGCCGCAAATCGCCTCGCTGATGAGCATCAGCGACAAGCTGGCAGACCTTAACGCGACCCGATTCCATGAGTGGCACCCGGATTTCACCCCCGCCAACGCGCGCCAGGCGATCCTGGCGTTTAAGGGCGATGTCTACACCGGCCTGCAGGCGGAAGATTTTAGCGAAGCCGACTTTGATTTTGCCCAGCAGCATCTGCGCATGCTGTCGGGTCTGTATGGCGTGCTGCGCCCGCTGGATCTGATGCAGCCATATCGTCTGGAGATGGGGATTCGCCTGGAAAACGCCAAAGGCAAAGACCTGTACCATTTCTGGGGCGACATCATCACCGACAAGCTGAACGCGGCGCTGCACGCTCAGGGCGATAACGTGGTGGTTAACCTGGCATCCGATGAGTACTACAAGTCGGTGAAACCGAAAAAGCTGAACGCGGAGATCGTTAAGCCGGTCTTCCTTGATGAGAAGAACGGCAAGTTCAAGGTCATCAGCTTCTACGCCAAAAAAGCGCGTGGCCTGATGAGCCGCTACATCATTCAGAACCGCCTGACGAAGCCGGAGCAGCTGACCGGGTTTAACAGTGAAGGGTATTTCTTTGACGAAGAGGCGTCGGGGAAAGGCGAACTGGTGTTTAAGCGCCACGAGCAGTAAAACACACCCCCGCCTGCTGGCGGGGTTTTGCGTTAATGGTGTTTCCAGTCCGGTCCCGGACGGTGGTCGCGGTCGTTGCAGGCCCGGTAAGGCGTAGCCGCCACCGGGCAACACAATCACGCGCGCGTCATCATCAACTTACGCAGCGCCGCAAAGTCCGCCGGCAGCTCATGAGACAGCAGCGGCAGGTCAGCACGCTCGGCCAGCTCTTTCGGCAGCGGCAGCGTTTCGCCCAGGATCGCTTCCACGCTCTCTTTGAACTTCGCCGGATGCGCGGTGCCCAGGAACAGGCCATATTCACCCGGGTTAAGCTGGTCGCGCAGCGCGCGGTAGGCAATTGCCGCGTGCGGCTCAGAGGTGTACCCCACCGCCTTCAGCTCGCGCATGGTGGCTTTGGTGGTTTCGTCCGTCACCGCGGCGTAGCCCAGGTCACCCAGACGCCAGATCTTACGGCGGAACAGCTCTTCCACGCGCGGCCAGTTGTTCGGCTGTGACACGTCCATGGCATTGGAGAGCGTGGCCTGCGTGGCGTTAGGTGCCCATTTGCCGTCTTTCAGGAAGCGCGGCACGGTGTCATTGGCGTTGGTAGCAGCGATAAAGCGTTTGACCGGCAGCCCCAGAGATTTCGCCAGCAGGCCCGCCGTCAGGTCACCAAAGTTACCGCTTGGTACGGAAACTACCAGCTGATTGCGCGCTTCCTGCGGCAGCTGCGCCACCGCTTCGAAGTAGTAGCAGATCTGCGCCAGCAGACGGCTGATATTGATGGAGTTCGCCGAGTTCAGCCCCAGCGCGGCCTTCAGCTCTTCATCATCGAACGCCTGCTTGACCAGCGCCTGGCAGGCATCGAAATCGCCGTCGATCGCCACGGTTTCAATGTTGCCGCCGAGGGTGCAGAACAGTTTTTCCTGCAGCGGGCTGATCTTGCCTTTTGGATAGAGGATCACCACGCGGACGTTTTTCAGGCCGTAGAACGCGTGCGCCACCGCCGCGCCGGTATCGCCGGAGGTGGCGGTCAGGATGGTCACCGGTTTGTCGCCGCTGATGTGGGTCAGCATCTGCGCCATAAAGCGGCCGCCGAAATCTTTAAACGCCAGGGTCGGGCCGTGGAACAGCTCCAGACAGCCAACGTCAGGCTCCACCTGCTTAACCGGAGCCGGGAAAGCAAACGCCGCGCGCACGCGCTCTTCCAGCAGCTCCCGCGGGATTTCATCGCCGATAAATGCGGAAAGAATTTTGGTGCTGCGGGTGACAAAATCCTGTTTCAGCAGTTCGTCAATCTCGGTCAGCTGAAATTCCGGCAGGTCATGCGGGAAAAACAGTCCCTGATTTTTGCCCAGCCCCTGAGTCACCGCCTGCGCGAAGCTGACCTGCTCGTTATGATCTTTAAGGTTGTAGAGTTTCATTAATTATCCCAGTACTCGTGCGCCAGCCGTGTCCAGACGGCAAATATGAACAAAGCCTTCCTGATTTTGCAGGTAGTGTTTAGAGAGCCAGTCCGCCACGCGCTGCGCGGTGTCTGGCTTATCGCACAGGGCGAACAGCGTCGGGCCGGAGCCGGAGATGCCGCACGCCTGCGCGCCGATATCCATCGAGGCCTGTCGCGCCTCGTTAAAGCCGGGCAGCAGCTTCGTGCGGTACGGCTCGGCAATGACGTCCTTCATTAGCTTCGCCGCCAGCTGCGGCTGACGGGTGTAGCAGGCGTGGATAAAGCCCGCCAGATGACGCCCGTGGGCGATGCAGTCCTGGCGACGATACTGCGCAGGCAGGATCGCACGCGCTTCCGCGGTAGAGACCTTAATGCCCGGATACGCCAGCACCCATAGCCACTCATCAAACCCTGGCACCTGCTGGCTGATGATGCCATTTTCTTCGATCATCAGCTGCATGCCGCCGAGGAAGCACGGCGCCACGTTATCGTAATGAATACTGCCGGAGATGCGTCCTTCGAGCTCGCCCATCAGCCCCAGCAGACGGCTGTTATTCAGCGGCTTACCGCAGTGCTCGTTCATCGCCACCAGTGCGGCAACCACCGAACAGGCGCTGGAGCCCAGGCCCGAGCCAATCGGCATACTTTTTTCCAGCGTCATGGCGACCGGCACATTTTTGCCGATCTCCTGACAGAAGCGTTCCCAGCACTGATAGACAATATTCTCGCGCGGCTCAGACGGCAGCTTGCTGGCGAAGCGGCCCACGTTATTCAAGCTGAAGCTCTCTGCCGCTTCAACCGTGACCGTATCGCCCAGCAGCGAACCATCTACCGGCGTCACCGCCGCACCCAGCACGTCAAATCCGACGCTCATATTGGCGCTGGAAGCCGGGGCATAAACTTTGACCATGTTAAACTCCTAACTTCCATGACAGGGTACGCAGCAGATCGGCAAACACACCCGCCGCCGTAACATCGTTCCCTGCGCCATAGCCGCGAAGCACCAGCGGCAATGGCTGATAATAGTGGCTGTAAAACGCGAGGGCGTTTTCGCCGTTTTTAACTTTGTACAGCGGGTCGTTGCCATCCACTTCGGCAATCTTCACCCGGCACACGCCATCTTCTTCAATGTTGCCAACATAGCGCAATACCTTACCTTCATCACGGGCTTTCGCCACTCGCGCGGCAAAAGCGTCGTCAAGCTGGGGCAAATTCGCCATAAAGGTGCTGACATCGCCGCTGCTGTCAAACTCGGCTGGCAACACGGGTTCAATCACGATATCGGAAAGCTCAAGCTCGCGCCCCGTTTCACGCACCAGGATCAGCAGCTTACGCGCCACGTCCATACCGGAGAGATCGTCACGCGGGTCCGGCTCGGTATAGCCCAGCTCGCGCGCGGCACGGGTCGCTTCCGAGAGGCTCATGCCCTCATCCAGCTTGCCGAAAATAAACGACAGGGAGCCGGAGAGAATGCCGGAGAAACGCTGCAGTTCGTCGCCCGCGTTCAGCAGGTTTTGCAGATTTTCGATAACCGGCAGGCCGGCACCGACGTTAGTGTCGTAGAGGAACTTGCGGCGCGACTTGCTCGCCGCCAGACGCATCTGGTGATAGTAATCCATCGACGAGGTGTTGGCCTTTTTGTTCGGCGTCACCACGTGGAAGCCTTCGCGCAGGAAGTCGGCGTACTGGTCGGCCACAGCCTGGTTTGAGGTACAGTCAACGATCACCGGGTTAAGCAGGTGATACTCTTTCACCAGACGGATCAGGCGCCCCAGGTTGTACGGCTCTTTCGCCTCCTCCAGCTCCGCCTGCCAGTTTTCCAGGTTAAGACCGTGGACGTTGGTCAGCAGCGCCCTGGAGTTGGCGATACCGCAGACGCGCAGGTCGATATGCTTTTTCTTAAGCCACTCCTGCTGGCGCTTCACCTGCTCCAGCAATGCGCCACCTACGCCGCCCACGCCAATCAGGAACAGCTCGATCACCTGATCGGTGTTGAACAGCATCTGGTGCACCACGCGAACGCCGGTGGTCGCATCGTCGTTATCCACAACAACGGAAATTGAACGCTCGGACGAGCCCTGGGCAATCGCCACGATATTGATATTGGCCCGCGCCAGCGCGGCAAAGAATTTGGCGGAGATACCGCGCAGAGTGCGCATACCGTCACCGACCACAGAGATCACGGCCAGGCGCTCCTGAATGGAGAGCGGCTCCAGCAGTTCCTCTTTCAACTCCAGGTAGAACTCTTCTTCCAGCGCGCGGCGGGCGCGCAGACAGTCGACCTGCGGCACGCAGAAGCTAATGCTGTACTCGGAAGAGGACTGGGTGATCAGCACCACCGAGATACCGTTGCGTGACATGGCCGCAAAAACGCGCGCCGCCATGCCGACCATCCCCTTCATCCCCGGACCGGAGACGCTGAACATCGCCATATTGTTCAGGTTGGAAATACCTTTCACCGGCAGGCCATCTTCATCGCTGCTGGCACCAATCAGCGTGCCTGGCGCCTGTGGGTTACCGGTGTTTTTAATCAGGCAAGGGATCTGGAACTGGGCAATCGGGGAGATGGTACGCGGGTGAAGCACTTTGGCGCCGAAGTAAGAAAGCTCCATCGCTTCCTGATACGACATCGACTTCAGCAGCCTGGCGTCCGGCACCTGGCGCGGGTCGCAGGTATAGACGCCGTCGACGTCAGTCCAGATCTCACAACAGTCCGCGCGTAAACAGGCAGCCAGCACGGCGGCAGAGTAGTCGGAGCCGTTGCGGCCCAGCACCACCAGTTCACCCTTCTCATTTCCGGCGGTGAAACCTGCCATCAGGATCATATGGTCAGAGGGGATTTTGCTCGCGGCAATACGGCGGGTTGATTCGGCAATATCAACGGTAGATTCGAGGTAGTGACCCACCGCCAGCAGTTTCTCAACCGGGTTGATAACGGTCACGCTATGGCCGCGCGCTTCCAGCACACCCGCCATGATGGCGATGGAGAGTTTTTCGCCCCGGCAGATCAGCGCCGCGTTGACGCTGTCCGGGCACTGGCCCAGCAGGCTGATGCCGTGCAGCACATGTTTGATCTGAGCAAACTCCTGCTCAACGAAAGACTTCAGCTGCGCGAGCGGGAAACCAGGCTGTGCCTCTGCCAGCCCCTGCAGCAGCTCAGCGAAGATACGCTCTGCGTCGCTGATGTTCGGGAGTGCATCCTGGCCACCGATGGTCTTTTCAATCATCGCCACCAGATGGTTTGTGATTTTTGCCGGGGCAGAGAGGACGGTCGCAACCTGCCCCTGCCTGGCGTTGCTCTCCAGGATATCGGCAACACGCAGAAAGCGTTCTGCATTTGCCACTGATGTACCGCCGAACTTCAACACTCGCATGGTTC
The DNA here is from genome assembly GCF_056673305.1 of Enterobacter sp. MG-EB028. Classification (NCBI taxonomy): domain Bacteria; kingdom Pseudomonadati; phylum Pseudomonadota; class Gammaproteobacteria; order Enterobacterales; family Enterobacteriaceae; genus Enterobacter; species Enterobacter sp. MG-EB028. The sequence continues at coordinate 708,304 of NZ_CP195079.1, read as the reverse complement.
TACCTCGTTTCCTTTAGCCGAAAAAAAAGCCCGCACTGTTCAGGTGCGGGCTTTTTTCTGTTTTTCCTGTACGCGTCAGCCCGCATCGTTACCTGTGGTAATGATGATGGTTGTGGTAATGGTGGTAATGCTGATGCGTTTCATGGATGTTGTGTACTCTGTCATTATTATCTGTCTGTGCTGTATTCTTTTAGGGTTAAAGGATCGGGCACCTTAAGTCAATGAATTTTTAATTTGATCACAATTCCGCAGACGTTCACGTCACGCTGCGCGCCGTTTTATTTTCATCCGAATCCCCCAACTGCAACCCTCCACGACAGACCTTTTCGCCATACTAAAAACTTATGGCAGCATTTTACTCGGCCAATTTTTTTTCAATATCGTGCAGCAAACGGTGCAACATGGCAGTGTCCCGCTGCTCAAGACGTCCAAGGCGCTGCTGTAGCCAGTCGGCCATTTTTTGATCGTCCGCAACGCCAAGGCTCGATAGCAGACTCTCCACGCGAGCACGAAGCGCGGCCAGCTGATTTTCATTTGCCGCTTCTGCCTGAGGTTGGGGGATTTGCATTAGGGAGGCTAATTGATAGCAATAGACCATGACCGCCTGGCCTAAATTCAGGGAAGGATAATCGGCTACCATCGGCGCACCGGTGAGAACGTCCGCCAGCTCAAGCTCTTCGTTGGTGAGCCCGGAATCTTCGCGACCAAATACCAGCGCGGCTTTCTCCAGCCACTGGCTTTTCTCCTCCAGCATGGGTACCAGTTCAGCAGGCGTGACGTAGTAGTGGAACTTCGCCCGGCTGCGTGCGGTGGTCGCAACGGTAAACGAAATATCGTGCAGCGCGTCGGCAAGCGTAGCGTAAGTCTTTATATTATCGAGAATATCACCCGAACCGTGCGCCACCCAGCGGGCGGCAGGCTCCAGGTGCGCAGTGCTGTCCACAATACGTAAATCGGTAAAACCCATGGTCTTCATGGCGCGCGCCGCAGCGCCTATATTTTCGGCTCTGGCTGGAGCGACCAGTACAATCGACAGATGCATTTATGCTCTCTTTTTAATCAGTTAGCGGGTAAAAATGTGATGCACTTCAACATATTACGCAGCGCGAATTTACAAATTTGCAACACAAATCACCGAAATAGCGTTTCATAATAAATTAAAGACGCTAAACTATTTTGTGTCTGAACAATCAGTTAGAATGTTAACAGGAGCCTATTATCCCTATGTTTTATAATGATAATGGCAACATGAATACCCTATTCTGATTGGATTCGCTTCGTTTATAAATCAATCTCCGCAACTAGTTGGTTTATTGAAAAATTGTGACAAAGGCTAGCATTCGGCTACGATGATTTCATCAAACTGTTAACGTGCTACAATTGAACTTGATATATGTCAACGAAGCGTAGTTTTATTGGGTGTCTGGTGTCACTTAGCCTGTTATGTTGCTGTTAAAATGGTTAGGATGACAGCCGTTTTTGACACTGTCGGGTCCAAAGGGAAAGTACCCAAGACCAAGCTAATGATGTTGTTGACGTTGATGGAAAGTGCATCAAGAACGCAATTACGTACTTTAGTCACGTTAAGCCGATCATGTTAATTTGCGACATGTATCAGGCAGGTCAGGGACTTTTGTACTTCCTGTTTCGATTTAGTTGGCAATTTAGGTAGCAAACATGCAGACCCCGCACATTCTTATCGTTGAAGACGAGTTGGTAACACGCAACACGTTAAAGAGCATTTTCGAAGCAGAAGGCTACGATGTCTTTGAAGCGACCGATGGCGCAGAGATGCATCAGATCCTTTCTGAAAATGATATCAACCTGGTGATCATGGATATCAACCTGCCGGGCAAAAACGGTCTTCTTCTGGCGCGCGAACTGCGCGAGCAGGCGAACGTCGCGTTAATGTTCCTGACGGGCCGTGACAACGAAGTTGATAAGATCCTTGGCCTGGAAATCGGTGCGGATGACTACATCACCAAGCCGTTCAATCCTCGCGAGTTAACCATTCGTGCACGCAACCTGCTGTCCCGCACCATGAACCTGGGCACGGTCAGCGAAGAGCGCCGTAGCGTCGACAGCTACAAATTCAACGGCTGGGAACTTGATATCAATAGCCGTTCGCTGATTAGCCCGAACGGTGAGCAGTATAAACTGCCGCGCAGTGAATTCCGCGCGATGCTGCACTTCTGCGAAAACCCGGGCAAAATTCAGTCCCGTGCAGAGCTGCTGAAGAAAATGACCGGCCGTGAGCTGAAGCCTCATGACCGTACCGTAGACGTGACCATCCGTCGTATTCGTAAACATTTCGAATCTACGCCTGATACGCCGGAAATTATCGCCACGATCCACGGCGAAGGGTACCGCTTCTGCGGAGACCTGCAGGAGTAATCCGGCAGTTTACGCATGAAAAAACGGCGCATTTGCGCCGTTTTTTTTATTTCCAGATCCGCATCGTACCGTCATCCGGCGATGCAGGTGGCTCAGGGCGCTTCGGCTGTGAAAGTGAATACCAGTCGAGATGTCGGGTCAGGTACATCACGGCGAACAGTGCCAGCGCCAGCACCGCTGACCCCAACAGCAGCGCGCTATCCTCCGAGCGCAGCAAGAACCACATCACCACGTCCAGCCCCAGCAGGGCCAGCACGAACAGCCCGCTACGCTTCCAGCTTTTCAGCACAGCCCGCAGGTACATCCCGTTCATCGCCGCGCCAACCAGACTTGCAACAACCCAGGCTGGCGTAAAGCCGACGTGTTCTGACAGCGCCAGCAGCACCAGATAGAACAGCACCAGCGACAGCCCCACCAGCAGATACTGCATCGGGTGCAGGCGCAGCCCGGTCAGAGTTTCGAAAACAAAGAAGGCCATAAACGTCAGAGCAATCAGTAAAATAGCGTACTTGATCGCCCGGTCAGTCAGTTGATACTGATCGGCGGGCGTGGCTACCGTGACGCTGAAAGCGGGGATCGACTCCCACGCCGGAGATTCACTGCCGTTGAACCAGCTCTCAAGGTTGTTCGCAAACCAGCTGCTCTGCCAGTTCGCCTGAAAACCGGAATCACCAATTTTGTGCTTCACCGGCAGATAGTTACCCATAAAGCCTGGATGTGGCCAGTTGCTGTTCAGCGCCATTTCACTGTTACGTCCCACAGGCACCACGGCAAAGCTTCCCGTCCCTGCCAGATTCAGCGACATCTCCATGACAAACGTTTTTGGCTCCAGCGCTTTGTCCGTCAGCGGGATATGAATCCCTGAAAGCCCCCCATACACGCCTGAACCCGGCTCTACGCCCAGTGTCTCACCGTTGATACTGGAGACGTTCACCGTGCCAATACCGCGAGCGTCGCCCACGCCAACAACGATAAACGGCTGCCCCAGGGTCATCGCCTCCCCTTTCAGCTGCGTGATTTTTTCGGTGTTGAACCGTGCTTTTATGTTGAGTTTAGTGTTCCAGATCTGCCCGTCATAAATACCGATATTTCGGGACTCAACGTGCTGGTTACCCTCAACCAGCAGAGACTCCGGCAGAATAAAGCGCATATAGCTTTTCTTGTATTCGACGTTCTTCTCATCCTCTAACTTGTAGAAGACCTCCGTCACCGGGATCGCAATCAGTGGGCCGACCAGTTTTTGCGGTCCACTGGTACTCTGGCGAAGCGTATTTTCGACATCGTTACGGTAGCTTTCACGCTCTGAAATGAGGTTACTCACCATAAACAGCGGAACTAACAGCAGCAGAATGCACCCCAGCAGGGTGCTTACTTTCCAGAACAGGGGGGATTTCATCATTACGTCTCCTTTGTGATGAGGAGAGCGTAACCAGGCTGTGTGGGGGCAGTTTGAAGTTATGTGAAGGGACGGTGAAGTGTCAGCGTGGCCATCACGCCACCTTCATCACGATTGCGCAATGTAATGTCTCCCTGATGCAGACGAGCCACCTCCCGGACAAAGGCCAGCCCAAGCCCGCTGCTCTTAAACCCGTTCTCCCGCGGCAGGGAATAGAAGCGTTCAAAAATACGATCCTGCGCGTAATTCGGGATCCCGCTTCCGCTGTCGGTGACGATCAGCTGTATCTGCCCGCGCTCTTCCCGGGCCGCCAGTTCTATGGATCCGCCCTGCGGCGTAAAATCGATAGCGTTATCCAGTAAATTGCCGAGCGCCTGTTCGAGCAGATCGGGATCGCCTTCAACATAAAGCGAAGCAGGCTGGAGGGTCAGCGCAATCTCTTTTGTCGCCAGCTGCGCCGATCGCGCGTCGGCAAGCCGGGTAAACAGCGAGTCGACCCGGACGGCCTCGGGCGTAATCTCGACCCGATTTTCAAGCCGAGCCTGAGCGAGCAGTTTTTCAACCAGCGACTGCATTCGCGCGTTTTGTACCAGAATATTATCGATGAAACGAGCAGCCACCTGCGGCGGCGGCTGCTCGGCGAGTATTTCCGCCGCGCCGCGTATGGCGGCGATCGGGCTTTTCAGCTCGTGGGTGAGCGCATGGACATAGCGTTCAATATAGTTTTTCCCTTCGAGGCGAATGCGCATATTTTCCAGCGCCAGGGCCAGCTTGTGCAGTTCGCTACTACCTGGATTGGGCAGCGGGAGAGGCGTGTCAGTGGTCACCGAGTCGGCGTAGCGCGATAACGTACTGATGGAACGGTTGATCCACCAGGCGACAAAAAGACCGATCAGCAAAGCAATGCCGAGCAGCGCCCCGCCTGCCCACAGAATTCGCCGCTCGCTGCGATGGATAACCGGTGCCATCGCGCTGTTAGGTTTCCCTACCGACAGCACGCCGATGATTTTGCCCTGCTCCACAACCGGCGCGGCAACATACATCACCGTACTCTCCGTATCCTCGGGATTGATCTGAGTACTGCGCGCGCCGTATTCGCCGCGAAGCGTCAGCCAAACGTCGTTCCAGCGAGAGTAATCCTGCCCCACGGCCAGACCGGCGGAATCAAAAACCACTCTACCCTGCGCATCGGTCATATAGACGTGATACTCGTTGCGCACCTTATGAATGCCGCCGATATTGGCGCGGAAAGGCCGCTGATGGAGTTGGGAAAAGGCCTGCGCCAGTTTGCCCTGCTGCGCATTGCCCGAAAGAAGATCCTCACGCCCGACTTCGGCGAGCAAGGTCGCGGTATCGATCAACGTGCCCTCGGTTGCCCTGCGCACGCCGGGCTTCACTTCCTGAACAAAGATCGACAGCACAAACCACGCGGCGATGGCCACGATGAGGAAATATCCCAGCAACAACCGCATCCCAATGCGCATCAGTAAAGGCCCAGACTATAGCCCATACCGCGATGGGTGCTGATGGGTGAAAGTTCCTCGTTCACCGCCCGCAGCTTGGCGCGCAGGGTTTTGATGTGGGTATCCACGGTACGATCGAAACTGTCCCCGTCTTCACCCCATACCTTGTCCATGAGTTGCTGGCGAGAAAATACTCGTCCGGGCTCCTGTAACAGGGTTTTGAGCAGCAAGAATTCGTAGCGAGTCAGGGGCAATGCTTCACCGCACCAGCTGATTCGGGCTGCAGGTTCGTTCAGTTCAAACTGCCCGATACGCAACGTTTCTGATGGTGCGGCGGATTTTTGCATGCGCCGTAAAATCGTCCGCACCCGGGCGCAGACTTCACGAGGTGAGAAAGGTTTCGCAACGTAGTCATCAGCGCCCATTTCCAGGCCAAGCAGCTTGTCTACCTCATCACTGCGCGCCGTCAGAAACAGCACGGGCAGTGAGGGATGCTGCGCCAGCAGCTGGCGGCAAAGCTCAAATCCACTGATGTCCGGCAGCCCGACGTCCAGAATGGCGAGCGCCGGAACCTGCCGCCGCGCCGCCTCCAGCACCGGTAGCCCTCGTTCAAACGCCTTTACCGCAAACCCTTCCTGCTGAAGCATGTAGATAAGCGTATCAGCGATACTGGTTTCGTCTTCAACCAGCCAGACCACAGGTTGTTGCATGGTTCATCCCTGCATTAATGCCACGGCATAATCGGCACCGCGCTGATCGCGTTTTTCGGTGAGCCTTCCACGACTTTGTCGGAATACGCCAGGTAGGCCAGGGTGTTGCGTTTGGCATCATAGAAACGCACCACCTGTAGCTTTTTAAACACCAGCGAAGTCCGTTTCTGGAATACCACATCGCCCTGCGCTTTGCCGTTTTTGATTTTATCGCTCAGCTCAACCGGCCCCACCTGCTGACAGGAGATCGCCGCATCGGAAGTGTCTTCCGCCAGCCCCAGGCCGCCTTTAATACCGCCCGTCTTCGCACGGCTAACGTAGCAGGTGACGTTTTTCACGTCCGGATCGTCAAACGCCTCCACCACAATTTTGTGGTCCGGACCGAACATTTTGAACACGGTATCGACAGAACCAATCTGTTCCGCCTGCGCCGCACGGCCCGCTACCAGCAACAGGGCAGTAAGAAGCAAAGTCTTGTATTTCATATTGTTACCATTCTTTAAAATTGCACTGAGCAATTATTCAACACGTTAGTCAAAAATGTAGCAAGATCACAGGATTAGAATATATTCACCCAAAACGAAGGAGAAAAGGCATTAATGCGCAAAAAAAACACTGAATGCTAAAACATCAAAAAATGCTATTATCCGCTAACCTGTTATCAGGCACCTGCTGTTTTAAGGATGAGGATAGTATATGGATCAGGCTGGAATTATTCGCGACCTGCTCACCTGGCTGGAAGGTCATCTCGACCAGCCTTTGTCACTGGATAATGTGGCGGCTAAAGCGGGCTATTCCAAGTGGCATCTGCAAAGGATGTTCAAGGATGTCACCGGTCATGCTATCGGGGCCTATATTCGCGCACGTCGTTTATCGAAATCTGCTGTAGCGTTGCGCCTGACGGCGCGGCCCATTCTGGATATTGCTTTGCAGTACCGTTTTGATTCGCAGCAGACCTTCACCCGCGCCTTTAAAAAACAGTTCTCGTTGACGCCAGCGCTCTATCGCCGCTCGCCTGACTGGAGCTCGTTTGGTATGCGTCCGCCGCTGCGTCTGGGCGAGTTCGCAATGCCGAAATACGAAATGGTCACTCTGCCGGAAACCCATCTGATCGGTACGACCCAGAGCTATTCCTGCTCTCTGGAGCAGATTTCTGAGTTCCGTCATCAGATGCGCGTCCAGTTCTGGCGCGATTTTCTGAGCCATGCGCCGGCCATTCCGCCGATCCTGTATGGCCTCAACGAAACGCATCCAAGCCAGGAAAAAGACGACGAGCAGGAGGTGTTTTACACCACCGCCCTCACCCCTGACATGGCCAACGGCTACATTCAGGGCTCTAAACCTGTCGTACTGGAAGGCGGCGAGTATGTGATGTTCTCATACGAGGGTTTAGGAACGGGCGTCCAGGAGTTTATCCTGACCGTTTACGGAACCTGCATGCCAATGCTGAATCTGAATCGCCGTAAAGGTCAGGATATTGAGCGCTACTACCCGGCGCAGGATGCCAAACCGGAAGAAGGCCCAATCAATCTGCGTATGGAATTCTTGATTCCGATCCGTCGTTAACGCTGCAGTTCGTCAAGCGCAGGGGCATCGAGATGCGAAATGTCCCCTGCCATCTCCACCACCCAGCCCGACGCTAGCCACGCGCTTTCCTGGTAATCAATCCGGGAAATGGAGCAGTTGCGCAGACGCAAACGGCGCTCGGCATAAGCCGGCAATCCCAGAATGGTGCTCACCAGGCAGCCCAGGGCGATACCGTGACTCACCAGCAGCGGACGGCTGCCTGCCGGAAGCTTGAGGCATTCCGCCAGTGCCGCATGCATACGCACACTCAGCTCCTGCATGGATTCGCCCTCAGGAATACGGCCATCTTCGGTACCGTTCACCAGTGTGCGACGCCAGCCCTCTTCCGTTTCCGTCAGCGTATCGATATGGCGCTTTTCCAGCACGCCCATATCCAGCTCGCGCAGGCGCGGCTCAAGCATCACATCGCAGCCGCAGGCGTCTGCAATGATGCGCGCCGTCTGCTGTGTGCGACCTAAATCGCTGGTAATAACGTGGGTAATGCCCAGCGTTCTGGCGCGTTCCGCCACCTGCCACGCTTGCTGCACACCCTTCTCGGTGAGAGGACTGTCTGACTGGCCTTGAATACGTCGCTCGGCGTTCCACTGCGTTTCACCGTGGCGAACAAGGTATACCTGTAACATGCTTTTTTTCCGTTATACTGCGATGAGTTTTTTTTGAATCGAGCTTAATTATGCACCATGTTGTCTCTGCTACCACCAATCCTGCCAAAATTCAGGCAATTCTAAAGGCTTTTGAAGAGATTTTCGGCGAAGGATCCTGCCATATTGAGGCCATCGGCGTCGAGAGTGGCGTACCTGAACAGCCGTTTGGCAGCGAGGAAACGCGCGCTGGCGCACGAAATCGCGTGGCAAATGCAAAAGCCGCGGCCCCGAAGGCTGACTTCTGGGTCGCCATAGAAGCAGGCATCGACGAAGGCGCAACCTTTAGCTGGGTGGTGATTGAAAGCCGCGAGCAGCGCGGCGAAGCACGCTCGGCCACCCTGCCGCTGCCGGAGATCATTCTGGAAAAAGTCCGCGCAGGTGAAGCGCTCGGGCCGGTAATGTCGCACTACACCGGCATTGATGAGATTGGCCGTAAAGAAGGGGCAATTGGCGTCTTTACGGCGGGTAAGCTCACGCGTTCAGGGGTTTACCATCAGGCGGTGATCCTGGCGTTAAGCCCGTTTCATAACGCCATTTATCGTTGATCGCCCAATAAGACTGACTCAAGCCACTGACGCAGCTCGACCGGCGCAGACTTCAGGCTGTTCGATCCACGGGTTATCGTCGCGATGCCCGCGCCCAGCTCGTTTTTCAGCTCGCGCTGGCTCATCTCACCGCGCAATAGCTCTTCAATGATGCGCACGCGCGTGCCCAGCGCCTCACGCTCGTCCGGCGTGAGCATCAGCTGCATGAGGGGTAGGTGCAAATCCTGCTCGTAAGACTGGCGAAGCAGCTCCACAAAACGAAGCCACTCCTGGTGACGCTGTTCGGCCATCGCCGAGGAATATGGGGAATGCTGGGTCATGTTATGCTGCCTCTTGTACTCATTAGCGAGTACAGCATAACACAACCCATGCCGATCAGTAACGTCTCTGCCACTCAGCATCGCTCATCAGGGTATCTTTCTGCCCCATGAAGTAGCGATAGTAGGCGTCATAGGCCAGCACGTTCTTCACGTAGCCGCGCGTTTCCGAGAACGGGATGCTCTCGACAAACGCCACGGCGTCGATGCGTCCGGCGCTATTGCCAAGCCAGGTGCGCACGCGACCCGGGCCGGCGTTATACGCCGCCGACGCGAAGATACGGTTATTGCCGAACTGCTGATACACGTACTGCAGGTAGCTGGTGCCGATGTTGATGTTGGTATCCGGATCCAACAGCTGTGACGGGCTGCTGTACCCAGGGATATTAAACATCTTCACCGTGTGCGTTGCCGTGCCCGGCATAATCTGCATCAGACCGCTGGCGCCCACCGGGGAACGGACTTTCGGGTTCCAGGCGCTCTCCTGACGAGCAATCGCCATGGCGTAGCTTTGCGGGATATCTTTGCCGCTGGTGTAGCGGTCAAACAGATCTTTATACGCCAGCGGGAAACGCTCTTCGAGATGATCCCACAGCTTACCGGCGATCGTCGCCTGCACGCTCAGATCCCACCAGTGATTATCAAACGCATAGCGGGCAAGCTGCGCTTTTTCATCCGTGGTGCGGCTGGTCACCAGGTTGGCCCACTCGCTGCGCGCGGTGTTATCCATGTTCCAGTACATCAGCTCGCGAACACGCGCCATCTCTGGCCCCTGCGTCAGCGACGGGTTCGCATTAGCGGGCGCTTTGTCGATCCTGAGCGTGTACTCTTCGCCCAGACGCTGGGCGGCCGCCATCGGGTAGAACCCACGCTGCTGCATCAGCGAGTGAAGAATATCTTTGGCTTCGCCTTCACGACCACGCTCCAGCAGCAGATCCGCCTGCCAGTAGCGCCATTCGTCTTTCTCTTTGGCATCCATCGGCAAACGCGCGAGCCAGGTGTTGAGGCCACGGCGGTCGCCGGTACCCAGCGCCATGCGCACGCGGCGCTCCACCAGCGACGTGGAGTTAGAACGCATAATGGCATCGTCTCGCCAGCGCGCCTGTTCGTCGGTCACATCCGTGCCCATCAGTCGCCACGCCACGATGTCGCGCAGCTCCTGGGTTTGATCTTCATTCAGCTGCTGCGCCTGCACCAGCTGCGGGATCATCAGCCGCGCATTTTCGACATCGTCGCGCGCCACGCTGGCAAAAGCCACCGCCGCCATCTGGCGGGTAAAATCGGTCGAGCCCGTGCTGCGGGCAAAGGTCAACACGCTGTTCGGATCGTTTGCCAGCGCGATAACCGCCGAGGAGATAGTCTGGTAATCGGACGGCATCTGCCCTGCCAGCGCGGTCACCAGACGCGTATTGCCGGCTTTCATCGCCAGGCGGATGCGCTCAAGGTAGGCCAGCGGGTCCTGCTTGCCGGACGCGCGCCATGCGCCAAACAGGGAATCACAGGCGTTCGGCTGGCTTTTGCCGGTCAACCACAGATCTTTCGCCCCGGCCCATGCCTCTTCCTGCTGTCCGGTCGCCCATTTCGCATAGTAGTAATTACACTGCGCTTCGGTGGTATTCGGCTTGTCAGGGCTAAACGCCAGCAGGCCGCGCCAGTCTTCACGACGCGCCAGCTCATTCACAAAGCGAGACTGGAGATTTCGGGCAGGCGGCAGGGTCGGGTTCGCCTTAATGAAATTATTCACGGTGACGGTCGGCTGGTTCATCAGATCGTCGGTAATCTGGCGATACTCCAGATACGGATACAGCGGATAATCCTTGAGCGTCGGCATCAGCGCCTGCACGGTATCCATCTGCTTGTTGTCCCACGCCTGTTTAATCTGGGCGTAGCGGTTACGTTGTTCATCCAGTGAATCTGCATGCACCGCCTGGCTTACCGCCATTACGCATACGCTGGCAGCCAGCAGACGCCAGACCACCCGTTTGGCTTTTTCCACAAGCTCTTCCTCATTGTTTTTTCGTCAATTGCAGCGTCTTGCCACGTCAAAGTCACAACAACTTATGCTAACCAGGCATCCTGCAACGCGCCACGTCATGGACACTTTTTTACCTTTCTTGCGCGTTTTAACACTCCCGACGTTCCTGGCTGGGATTAGGGCGTGAAAAAGGCTACACTTCGAGGCTGAAATTCCTTCTCATTACGATAAAAGAGGCGAAGTCCACGTGGCTCAATTCGTTTATACCATGCATCGTGTCGGCAAAGTTGTCCCGCCGAAACGTCATATTCTTAAAAATATCTCGCTGAGCTTCTTCCCGGGCGCAAAAATTGGTGTTCTGGGTCTCAACGGTGCCGGTAAGTCCACCCTGCTGCGCATCATGGCCGGCATCGATACAGACATCGAAGGTGAAGCCCGTCCGCAGCCTGGCATCAAGATCGGCTACCTGCCGCAGGAACCTCAGCTGAACCCGGAACACACCGTACGTGAGTCCGTTGAAGAAGCGGTGTCCGAAGTGGTTAACGCGCTGAAAGGTCTGGATGAAGTGTATGCCAAATACGCCGAGCCGGATGCGGACTTCGACAAGCTGGCCGCTCAGCAGGGCAAATATGAAGAGATTATCCAGGCGCACGATGGTCACAACCTGAACGTGCAGCTGGAGCGTGCGGCTGATGCCCTGCGTCTGCCGGACTGGGATGCGAAAATCGCGAACCTCTCCGGTGGTGAACGCCGCCGCGTGGCGCTGTGCCGCCTGCTGCTGGAAAAACCAGACATGCTGCTGCTCGATGAACCGACTAACCACCTGGATGCGGAATCCGTGGCATGGCTGGAGCGCTTCCTGCACGACTTCGAAGGCACCGTGGTGGCGATTACCCACGACCGTTACTTCCTCGACAATGTCGCAGGCTGGATCCTGGAGCTGGACCGCGGCGAAGGCATTCCGTGGGAAGGCAACTACTCCTCCTGGCTGGAGCAGAAAGATCAGCGCCTGGCGCAGGAAGCTTCTCAGGAAGCGGCCCGTCGTAAGTCTATTGAGAAAGAGCTGGAGTGGGTGCGTCAGGGCGCGAAAGGCCGTCAGTCTAAGGGCAAAGCCCGTCTGGCACGCTTCGAAGAGCTGAACAACACCGAATACCAGAAACGTAACGAAACCAACGAACTGTTTATTCCACCTGGAGCACGTCTGGGGGATAAAGTGGTTGTAGTCAGCAACCTGCGCAAGTCTTACGGCGACCGCCTGCTGATCGACGACCTGAGCTTCTCCGTACCGAAAGGCGCTATCGTTGGGATCATCGGTCCGAACGGCGCGGGTAAATCGACCCTGTTCCGCATGATGTCCGGTCAGGAACAGCCTGACAGCGGCTCTATCACCCTGGGTGAAACCGTGAAGCTGGCCTCCGTTGACCAGTTCCGTGACGCGATGGATAACAGCAAAACCGTGTGGGAAGAAGTCTCCGGCGGTCTGGATATCATGCGTATCGGCAACACCGAGATGCCAAGCCGTGCCTACGTTGGCCGCTTTAACTTCAAAGGCACCGACCAGGGCAAACGCGTGGGCGAGCTGTCCGGCGGCGAGCGCGGTCGTCTGCACCTGGCGAAGCTGCTGCAGGTTGGCGGTAACGTTCTGCTGCTCGATGAACCAACCAACGACCTGGATATCGAAACCCTGCGCGCGCTGGAAAACGCCCTGCTGGAGTTCCCGGGCTGCGCGATGGTTATCTCGCACGACCGCTGGTTCCTGGACCGTATCGCCACCCACATCCTGGACTACCAGGACGAAGGTAAAGTGGAGTTCTTCGAAGGTAACTTCACCGAATACGAAGAGTACAAGAAACGCACGCTGGGCGCCGACGCGCTGGAGCCGAAGCGTATTAAGTACAAGCGTATTGCGAAATAAGTGCCTGAGTGCCGGGTGGCGGCTTCGCCTTACCCGGCCTACGGTACTGCGCAGTTTGTAGGCCGGGTAAGCGTGAGCGCCACCCGGCTTTTTTATTTGCCCACGTAATACCGCTTCACCTCATCGAACTGCATCGCAAACTCGATATAGCTCATCAGCGCGGGCGAGTTCAGCTTTCGGCTCGGGTAGGCCAGCCAGAGATCGTTACCTTCAACGCTCCACTCCGGCAGCACCTGAACCAGTGCACCTTTTTCGATCTTATCTTCCAGCAGAAATGCGGGTAACAGCGTGATCCCCGCACCGGCAATCGCACATTCGCGGGCGTACACCAGATTATCGGTCAAGTGGGCGTTATTCGGCAGGTAGCGGTAATCCTCGCCCTCGCTTCGCAGAAGCCACTCCGACCACGCCCGGTGCGTAATACTGCGGTGATCCACCAGTTGGCGAGGATGCGTCAGCGGCTCCCGGCGCGCCAGATAGTCCGGCGAGGCCAGCATGTAGCGCGGGCAATGCCCGATCATCCGGCCAATCAGGGAGGAGTCCTGCGGCCTGCCGGTGCGCAGCGCCACGTCAAAGCCGGACTCGACCAGATCCACCACGTCGTCAGAGATCGACACATCCAGCGAAACGTCAGGATAGCGAAGCTGGAACTCGGCATTCATATGCGCCAGCAGCGTCGCCCCAATCCCCGCCGGACAGGTGATCCGCAGTCGCCCGCTGGGGTTTTCACGCAGCCGTTGAATGGCGTACTCCGCCCGCTCACTGGCCGCCAGCATCTCGCGACAGTGCACCAGATAGTGCTCGCCCGCGAACGTGAGGCTGATCCTGCGCGTGGTGCGGTTGAGCAGGCGGATCCCCACCTGCTGCTCCAGCTGACTAATCCGCTGGCTCACGCTGGATTTTGGCAGTTCCGCCTTCTGCGCCGCCGCGGTAAAGCTGCCCATCTCCGCCACCAGCGCGAATAGAGCCATATCCTGCAGCTGTTTAAACATGATTGTTCATCCTGTGCGAACGCTGAGTTCTTGATTGTCCATCTTATCATGCAGCTGGCCACTTAATAGACTAGCCTCAACAAAACGCATGCCATTGAGGAGCACACCATGTCTGTTAAAGCCATTGCCGTTAACCCAGAAAATCCATCCACCTTCATTGAAATCACCCCGCCTATGCCGCAGCCCGGCGAGCACGATCTGCTGGTGGAGGTGAAAGCCGTCTCCATAAACCCTGTAGACACCAAGGTGCACGCAGGCATTGCCAAAAACGGGCTGAAAGATCCGCGCGTGCTCGGCTGGGATGCCAGCGGGATCGTCAAAGCCGTGGGGACTGGCGTGACCGGATTCAAACCGGGTGACGAGGTATGGTACGCGGGAGACATCACCCGCCCGGGCAGCAATACCACGCATCAGCTGATCGATGCGCGCATAGTCGGGCACAAGCCTGCCAGCCTCGGCTGGGCGGCTGCCGCAGCACTGCCCTTAACCGCGCTCACCGCGTGGGAAGGCCTGTTTGAACGGCTGAACATTCAGGATGCAGGGGCGGACAAAACGCTGCTGATCATCGGCGGCGCGGGCGGCGTGGGCTCGCTGGCGATCCCGTTTGCGAAGCACAACAGCAAAGTGAAGGTCATCGCAACCGCTTCACGAGAAGATTCCGCCCAATGGTGCCGCGATCGTGGGGCTGACGCGGTGGTGAACTACCGCGATCTGAAAGGCGAGCTGGCAAAACAGGACATCACCTTTGTGGATTACATTTTCATCCTCAACGACACCGACGGGCACTGGGATGCGGTCAGCGAACTGATTGCACCGCAGGGGCATATCTGTTCCATCGTTGAGAATGAACATCCGCTGAACCAGGACAAGCTCAAGTCCAAATCCGCCGCGCTGCACTGGGAGTTTATGTACACCCGCAGCATGTACCAGACCGCTGATATGGCGCGGCAGGGTGAGATCCTCAATGAGGTGGCGAAGTTGGTGGATAACGGCGTGGTAGAAAGTTCGCTGAGTGAAACACTGCACGGGCTGAGCGTGGAAAGCATTACCGAAGCGCACCGTAAAGTGCTGGAGGGGCATATGCGGGGGAAAGTGGTGGTTGAGTTCTGAGTGGTTGGTCCCCCTCACCCTGCCCTCTCCCCAGAGGGGAGAGGGTAAAGACGGCTCCGTTCGATCCCCTCGCCCCTCTGGGGAGAGGGTTAGGGTGAGGGGTAAACTACCCCTGCTCCCCCATCATCTCCTTCACCAGCTCGACACAGCGCAGGAAACGCGAGTCGTAGTCCGACTCTTCCACATGCACAAACTCAACGTTGTTTTCGTTGAGCATCTCCACCAGCATGGACTGGAATTCTCGCCTGTCCACCGAGCTGCCGAGGCTGCGCATGCCGTCGGCCACCCACGGGGTATTATTTTCCAGCAGGATCACCAGGTCAAAGCGGTATTCGTCAATCAGCGCCTGCACGAACGGGTGTTCGCGCCCCTCGTACTTTTTACAGAACGCCTGCGTGGTGACGAAATCGGTATCGATAAAGGCCACTTTATTGGCGTATTTCACGGCAAAATCAATGTACTGGGCGTGTCCGAGGGCAATTTTATCGTAGTCCGAATACTGCAATGCCATCTCGTCGCCGCCGAGGTGCGAGAACACATAATCGCGGCCATACTCCCACGCGCTGGTGGTGTTGAAGATGTTCGCCAGCTTGTTGACCAGCGTTGATTTACCGCTCGATTCACCGCCCAGAATAGCCACCGTGCGCACGAAGAACGGCTTCACTTCGGTCGGGATGTAATCCCAGTAGCGGAACGGGTTCTCGCGGATCTGCGCCCCGCTGATGTTCATAAAGGTGCGTTTTGGATCGATCAGCACCGTCTCGATGCCCAGATGCTCGCGGAACTGCGGCGCGTCGGACTCTTCAGAGGTGTAGATCCAGTTAGGCGCAATGCCCTTCTCTTCCATAAACGCTTTGATGCCGTTGCTCCACACGTCCCAGCCGTGCGGGTACGGCTCCATGCCCTCTTCGTTAAAGGCATGAATACGAATGTTTTTCTGGTACTTAAAGGTCTGCAGCAGCCAGCGCAGGCGGTCCGGCACGGTGGGCTGCTGCGACATGGCGCTGTCTTCAAACAGCTGACGGTCGCGAGTTTCGTCGTAACCCATGATGATGTGCAGCTCGTCAACCTGGCTACAGGCGCGCTGGATCAGATAGATATGCCCGGTATGCAGGGGGTAAAACTTGCCGAACACCACGCCGATGTTCTTTTGCATACGCGGGAATTCGAGCCCCAGAAAACGGTGCAGCGCTTCGAGCTTCTGCGCGCTGGGGCTTTTGATTTTGGCGTTCAGCAGTTGGCTCAGGTAGCCTTTGGTCATGCCGCTGGCGTCAGCCACCTGCTGCAGCGTGCAGCCTTTCTGACGGATTGCGGTTTTGATGTAGTCAAATGATGACATAAATTACGGTGCCTCCTGCAAAATCGAATACGTAATTATAAGTCGTCAAAGACATTTAACGCATCTGCGAGTTTCTTAACACCAAAGACCTGCATCCCTTCCGGGATTTTTTTCGGCACGTTAGCTGCCGGAACAATAGCCCGACGGAAGCCGTGTTTTGCTGCCTCGGAGATACGCTCCTGGCCGCTCGGCACCGGACGGATTTCCCCGGCCAGCCCCACTTCGCCAAACACCACCAGATCCTGCGGCAGCGGCCTGTCGCGCAGGCTGGAGACCATCGCCAGGAGTAGCGCCAGATCTGCGCTGGTTTCAGTGACTTTAACGCCGCCAACCACGTTAACGAACACATCCTGATCCGCCATCTGCAGGCCGCCGTGACGGTGCAGCACCGCCAGCAGGATCGCCAGACGGTTCTGCTCCAGACCGACCGCCACGCGCCGCGGGTTACCCATCATAGAGTGATCCACCAGCGCCTGAATTTCGACGAGCAGCGGGCGCGTGCCTTCCCACAGCACCATCACCGAGCTGCCGGAGGTGATCTCATCGCCACGGCTCAGGAAGATGGCTGACGGGTTGCTGACCTCGCGCAGCCCCTGCTCGGTCATGGCAAACACGCCCAGTTCGTTCACCGCCCCAAAACGGTTTTTATGGCTGCGCAGGGTGCGGAAGCGGGAATCCGCGTCGCCGTCGAGCATCACGGAGCAGTCGATACAGTGCTCAAGCACCTTCGGCCCCGCCAGCGAGCCGTCTTTGGTCACGTGGCCGACCATCACAATCGCCACGCCGCGCGTTTTGGCAAAGCGCGTCAGGTAAGCTGCGGTTTCACGCACCTGCGCCACGCTGCCCGGCGAGGACTGAATGTCCGCCATGTGCATCACCTGGATGGAGTCGATCACCATCAACTTCGGCTGCTCTTCTTCGGCGATCATGCAGATCTGCTCGATGCTGGTTTCGGAGAGCATGTTCAGGTTACCGGTCGGCAGGCCAAGACGGTGCGCGCGCATCGCCACCTGCTGGAGTGACTCTTCCCCCGTGACGTACAGAGTTTTCATCTGTTCGGCGAGCTTGCAAAGCGTTTGCAGCAGCAGGGTCGATTTCCCCGCGCCCGGGTTACCGCCGATCAGGATCGCGCTGCCCGGCACCACGCCGCCGCCGAGCACGCGGTCAAATTCCTTGAAGCCGGTGGAGAAGCGCGGCAGCGCCTCCAGGCTGATATCTGAAAGTTTTTGTACCTTCGACACGCCTGCATTGCCCGCATAGCCACTCAGGCGTTCATTGCGGGCCACGCTCGGCGAAGCCGCCACACCACGCACTTCGGTGATGGTGTTCCAGGCATGACAGGCGCTGCATTGCCCCTGCCAGCGCGGATAATCCGCACCACATTCATTACAGACAAATGCGCGTTTTGGAGCTTTCGCCACGGTTTACCTCGTTATTTCTGATTAAGGCTGCCGGAGAGAATGCAGAACACCCCCATCAGGTCAGCGTGACGGATAGTCACTTCCGTCTTTTCATTCACTTTTGGCTTGGCATGGTAGGCAATGCCAAGGCCAGCAACTTTGATCATCGGCAGATCGTTCGCGCCATCACCGATGCCGACGGTCTGCTCGACAGGAATGTCATATTTCTCCGCCAGGCGCGTCAGGGTGTTGGCTTTGTACTGGGCATCCACGATGTCGCCGATGACCTGGCCGGTCAGCTTGCCGTCCATGAT
Organism: Enterobacter sp. MG-EB028; assembly: GCF_056673305.1. NCBI lineage: Bacteria > Pseudomonadati > Pseudomonadota > Gammaproteobacteria > Enterobacterales > Enterobacteriaceae > Enterobacter > Enterobacter sp. MG-EB028. The sequence continues at coordinate 690,203 of NZ_CP195079.1, read as the reverse complement.
CTCCAGTTCATTGGCCACCACGGTGGTCAGATGCAGTTTTTCCCGCAGGTAATCCGCGAAGAAGGTGAAGCCACCAGAGGCGATCGCCACTTTCCAGCCGAGGGACTGCAGCTTCAGCACCAGCTGCGTCAGTCCCGGCATGAGCGGCAGCACGTCGCGCACCTGGCGAAGGATGTTGGCGTCGGCCCCTTTCAGGGTCGCCACGCGCTGGCGCAGGCTGGCGGTGAAGTCCAGCTCGCCGCGCATCGCACGCTCGGTGACTTCCGCCACCAGCTCGCCGCTGCCCGCCAGCTTCGCAATCTCGTCAATACACTCGATCTGAATGGCGGTGGAGTCCATGTCCATCACCAGCAGACCCGGCGTTTTCAGGTGCGGAATTTTGCCGAGCGGCGCAACGTCCAGCCCGGCGTCATGCGCCAGACGCGTTGCGCGCTGCGTCAGGGAACCCGCCAGCCGGATGACCTGGTAATCTTCCACGCACCAGGCCGCTACGATGACCATCGCCGCGCCCAGCCTGGTTTGATACTGGGTCAGGCGTTGCTTATCCAGGCCGCGTCCGTACAGCAGCCAGCCGCTACGGCCAGCGTGGTAATCCAGAGGCATCACCTCATCGCCACTTAACGAGAGCGGCAATCCTGGCCATAAAGAGACATCCGTTGGCAGGTCACACCAGGTAATGTTCGGCATTAAAGCTCCTGTAATTTCGTTCGCGCCGGAAGGTTCCAGAGGGAAAATAACGCATGAGGCTACCCTGTAACCATCACTTCTGGCAACATTAAGCCCTAAATTTTCAGCAGGTGGAATATGGCTCGCGCAAAACTGAAATTCCGGCTTCATCGCGCCGTGATTGTCCTTTCCTGTCTCGCACTGTTAGTGGCATTGATGCAGGGGGCATCGTGGTTTAGTCAGAACCATCAGCGGCAGCGCAACCCGCAGTTTGAAGAGCTGGCCCGCACGCTGGCGCGTCAGGTGACGCTCAACGTTGCGCCCCTGATGCGCACCGAGACGCCGGACGATAAGCGGATAGGCCAGGTCTTGCGTCAGCTTACGGAAAACAGCCGCATTCTGGATGCGGGTGTATACGATGAAAAAGGTGACCTGATTGCCCGCGCCGGAGAGCACGTCGACGTGCGCGACAGACTGGCGCTGGACGGCAAAAAAGCCGGGGGCTATTTTAACCAGCAGATCGTCGAACCCATTCAGGGCAAGAATGGTCCGCTGGGCTATCTCCGCCTGACGCTCGATACTCACACTCTGCCGACCGAAGCCAAACAGGTGGATAATACCACCAATATTTTGCGCCTGATGCTGCTGCTCTCGCTGGCCATTGGCGTCGTGCTGGCGCGTACCCTGCTTCAGGGCAAGCGCACCCGCTGGCAGCAGTCGCCGTTCCTGCTGACCGCCAGCAGATCGGTTCCCGAAGACGAAGAGAGCGAGAAGAAAGAATAGTGATAAAGTAGGCGAACGATTCGGAAAAGGAACTCTGCCATGACGACGTTACGCCTGCTTATCTCTGACTCTTATGATCCCTGGTTTAATCTCGCGGTAGAAGAGTGCATCTTCCGCCAGATGCCCGCCACCCAGCGCGTGCTGTTTCTCTGGCGCAACGCCGATACAGTGGTCATTGGCCGCGCGCAAAACCCGTGGAAAGAGTGCAATACGCGGCGTATGGAAGAGGACAACGTCCGTCTGGCGCGCCGCAGCAGCGGCGGCGGCGCGGTGTTTCACGATCTGGGCAATACCTGCTTTACCTTTATGGCCGGCAAGCCTGAATACGATAAAACCATCTCAACCTCCATCGTGCTAAACGCACTGAATTCGCTCGGCGTAACGGCGGAGGCGTCGGGGCGGAACGACCTGGTAGTGAAAACGACCGAGGGCGACCGAAAAGTCTCCGGCTCCGCCTACCGCGAAACCATGGATCGCGGGTTCCACCACGGCACCCTGCTGCTGAACGCCGATCTCAGCCGTCTCGCTAACTACCTCAACCCGGACAAGAAAAAGCTACAGGCCAAAGGGATCACCTCCGTGCGCGGGCGCGTGGCGAATCTGGTTGAACTGCTGCCGGGGATTACGCACGAGCAGATTTGCGACGCGATCCGTGACGCGTTCTTTAAACATTACGGCGAGCGCGTGGATGCGGAAGTGATTTCGCCGGATAAAACCCCGGATCTGCCCAACTTCGCCGAAACCTTTGCCCGCCAGAGCAGCTGGGAGTGGAACTTCGGTCAGGCCCCCGCGTTTTCTCACCTGCTGGACGAACGTTTTACCTGGGGCGGTGTAGAGCTGCATTTTGACGTGGAGAAAGGCCATATCACCCGCACGCAGGTATTTACGGACAGCCTCAACCCGGCACCGTTAGAAGCGCTGGCGGCCCGCTTGCAGGGCTGTTTGTATCGGGCAGATATGCTGCAGCAGGAATGCGACGCGTTGATTGGGGATTTTCCAGAGCAGGAAAAAGAGTTGCGAGAATTATCGCAATGGATAATAAATGCGGTTCAATAATACTGAATATCCCACTAAAGCCTACGAAATAGCTTTAGTGGGGTAATTATATTTAATTTACATTTAATAACAGCAATACAATTAACTTTATCATTCCATTATTTATTTAGCCCTTCTTAAAACACGCTTCAAATAATCTAACTAGATGCTTTCCCCATCCGAAACGAGAATGTAGGTTCGCAAGATAATATTAATTATCCACTCCGCGATCTCCTCACAATTTCGTTAAGGATTAACGATGAAAAAGTTATTAATTGCAACAACTGTTGCTATGGCGCTTTCTGCGGCTGCACACGCTGCAGATTCTACTGCACAGTTAAAAGTTCAGGGTGTCCTGACTAACGACGCCTGTACCCCAACGCTGAGCGGCGGCGGTACCGTTGATTTCGGCACCACCTACGTTGATACGCTCTCGTCAACGGATACCAACCAGCTCGGTAAAAAAGACATCACGCTGTCTATCGCATGCTCGGCCCCCACAACCTCAGTTGCCTGGGGCATAGAAGATAACGTCGGTTCGCCTGCAGCGGTAGGCATCACCAACCCTGGCTTCACCACGGCTGGCGATGTTTATGACGATCAAACAGATGTCCAGTTTGGCGTAGGCAGTACCACTGGCGGAGTCAAAATTGGCGCCTATGCCGTTACGATTGATAAAGCAAACTCAACGGCTGATGGCGTCGCGCAGAACGTTATTTCGGCATCCTCCACTAATTTCATGGGGTGGTCTGGCTTTTATGACGGTAACCCCCGGGATTACGTTACACATGATGGACAAGTATATTCGCTGGGAACGCCTGCACACCTACCCATCGCCTTTACCAACGCCGTCTTCCCGTTGCGCGTAGCCCTCGCCGTGGATAAAACCAGCACGCTGGCGATTACTGACGATACCCCAATTGCTGGTCAGGCAACCATTACGCTTTATTACCTGTAATCCCTTTTCGTGCTGCTGATATTGGCGCGATGAATTAACCGTTAAGGAACAACGATGAAAAAGATTTTACTTGCCAGTGCCGTCGCGATGGCGCTGACCGCCGCAGGCGCGAACGCAGCCTCTACCGCTGTACTGAAAGTGACCGGCCTGCTCTCTGTTGAAGCCTGCACCCCGACCCTGAGCGGCGGCGGCGTAGTGGACTACGGCCGTATCCACCTGTCTGAACTGTCTGCCACCACCGACAACCAGCTGGGCACCAAAGACATCTCCCTGACCATCAATTGCCCGGACGCCGGTGCGAAAGCGGGCTGGACCATTACCGATGACAGCGCGGCGTCTCGCGCAACTGGCGTGACCATCACTAACGGCGATGCCGCAAACGGTTCAGTAAGCAGCGCAGACCAGTCTTACGGCGTAGGTCTGGCAGGCGACGTGAAAATCGGTGCTTACTCGGTTTATACCGATGTCGCCAACGTCCTGGCTGACGGCGTAAGAGTGGATCCGATCTTCGGTGCGGCAACCACTCCGACCTGGGCGAAATCCACCACCGGTATCATCAAAAACGGCAATGCCGAAATGATGACCGTGGCGGCCACCGGTACCACTGCACCTCTGGCTTACAGCACTGCAGTATTCCCGCTGAAGGTTTCTCTGGCGATTGAGGACACCACTACGCTGGCCATTACGGATGATACCAACTTGTCAGGCCAGGCCACGATCACCGTGAAATATATCTAATTATCAACGCGATAATGAATGAACCAGGCCTCCTTTTATTGAGGAGGCCTTTTTTATCAGGTTAAAGGAATAATCTCGATGTCTATATCATCCTCTCTTTGCAAACTGGCGCTTGCCGCCCCATTTCTGTTTTCTGCCCTTGTTACGCAGGCGAATGCCGCGGGCATGGTGCCGGAAACAACGCTGCTGGTGATTGATGAATCCACCCACAGCGGCGTGATGAACGTCAAAAACACCGATAACGGCCCTGCGCTGCTGTACACCACCATTATCGATCTGCCCGATGACACCGGCATCAAGCTGGACGTGACCCAGCCGGTCGTACGCGTCGAGCCAGGCCAACAGCAGCAGTTGCGCTTTATTATGCAAAACACGCAGCCGCTCACGGTTGAGCACCTCAAACGCGTGACGTTTGAAGGCATTCCACCAAAAAGCACCGATAAAAACATGAAGATTGGCTTCAACATGCGCCAGGATCTGCCGGTGCTTATTCGCCCTAAAAACCTGCCCGTGGTCACCGATGCCTGGAAGCTGCTGACCTGGTCCGGCAGCGGCCAGACAATCAAAGTGAAAAACCCGTCTGCTTACGTGGTTCGCCTGGCGCAAAACGTCACTTTCCTGCCGTCCAATACCACAGGGAAGCTGCAGAAAACCTATATCCTGCCGGGCCAGACGCTGGACGTCAGCGTGGCGAAAGGCATTACCGGTGATAAATCCGTGCGTTTCTATCCAGCCAGCCGCTACGGCATTAGCGTTCCGGATTTCACCGCGCCGTTAGGCCAATAATAATAAATATAATGAGAGTTAATGCGTGAACAACCTGAACCTTGCCTCTTTGATTCGAGCAGCACTTTACTGCTCGCTGACAGTTTCACTGATCCCAGGCTCGACGTTGCTGGCGAGGGAAGTGACCTTTGATACGGATATTCTTGCCACGCGCGGGATCAGTAAAAACCTGGCGGATTACTTTGCCGAAGCGCCGCGTTTTCTTCCTGGAAGACATACCGTTTCGGTCAAAATTAACGGCGTGGACAAAGGGTCACTGGCAGTGCTTTTTGGAGATAAAGGGCAGGTGTGCGCTGATGAGGACTTTCTCAGCGCCATGGGCTTAATGCCCTTGCGCATCGGAAAGAATGAATCCTGCCACAATTTGCTCGCGGATTATCCCTCTGCCGTCATTAACGCCATGCCCGGCAACGAAACGCTGGAGTTTTATTTACCGGCAGAAGCGCTGGATAACGGTTTTCTGAACCCGCAAAACTTCATTAAGGGCGGTACCGCCGGGCTGTTAAACTACAACCTGTTCAGCAGCCGCAGTGAATTTAGCGGTTCAGAAAGCCAGGATTATACCCAGGCCAACCTCGAAGCCGGATTTAACCTCTCGGAGTGGGCGGTACGTAGCCGCTACATGATCACCGACGACAACGGGAAATACCGTTCAGACAGCCTGTATACCTACGGTGAACACGTGTTCCAGTCACAGAAGGTTCGCGCGCAGGTCGGGCAAATTAACGTTCAGTCTCAGCTTTTCGGCGGTGCGGCCATCAACGGCGTACAGTTTATTCCCGAACAGGGTTTAGCGCAGGATACGCCTGGCGTTACTGTTAAGGGGCTTGCGCGGGGCAACCAGGCGCGCGTTGAAGTTCGCCAGTCAGGACAGCTGATTTACTCCACGCTGGTTAACGCAGGGCCGTTCAGCCTTGAAAACGTGCCAGTTGTCCGCAGCAACGCCAACCTCGACGTCAGCGTGGTGGAAACCGACAACTCCATTACCCGCTTTACCGTGCCGTCCTCTTCGTTCAACTTCCAGGTATCGCGCCCGGTGGGCCTGGCGATGTCGCTGGGCCGCGTTCGCGACGTCGACAGCGATTACTCCATGCCCTGGGTCTACAACGTTTCCGACGGATGGCGTCTCGACAGGGACTGGATCACCACCGCATCCGGCGTACTCGCCCAGGACTACCAGGCCGTCGGGGGCATGCTGCAGTGGCTCCCGGCTGATCGCATGACGCTTTCCGGCTCGCTGCTGGGCAGCAAAGCAAACTACGGCGAATCGCAGCAGGGGGCGAAGGGAGAACTGAGGGCCGGGATGTCGATGCCGGGCAACCTGAACGTCAGCTTAAGCGCGGCGAAATACAGCACCGGCTATCGCGAACTGACGGAAGCCCTTGTCGACGACTTTGACGGTTATCAGAGCAGCTACAGCGCGAACCTGAGCTGGAGCAATAATATGCTGGGTACCTTCTCTCTGGGCTATTACGGCTATCAGGCAACCAACGACAGCGATGATACCCGCAACGTGATCGTCTCCTGGAGCCAGTCGTTCAAATACATAAATATTACTGCCAACTGGCAGCACGCCGTGAATCAGCAGTCGGACGACGACGACGGCAGCACGCTGAACGACGATGATATGTTTTACGTCAACGTCAGCTTCCCGCTGGGATCGCAGCGTGTCGGTGCGTATATGCGCAGCCAGGGTGAGAAGACCAACTATGGCCTGCAAAATAGCGGTTCGCTGGGACAGGACACAAACTACTATCTCTCTGCCGATCGTGATGACCAGAATCACGAAAACAGCTTCAACGGCAACATTAATACTAACCTCCATTACACCCAGCTCGGTATTGGAGGAGGAACCACTGGCAGCGACCAGCGCAACTACAGCGCAACGCTCTCCGGCGGGATCGCCGCGCACCAACATGGCCTGACCTTCTCGCCATACGAGGTGAAAGAGACCTTCGGTATCGCTCGTCTGAGTGAACCTGAGAGCGGCATTGAAATCTCCACGCCTCAGGGCCGCGTCTGGACCGACCGCTGGGGTCAGGCCGTCGTTCCTGAAATGACGGAGTGGCGGAAGTCACGTATCGAAGTGAACGCCAACACCTTACCGAAGAGCATGGACCTGGCTAACGGGATCAAAAATATCTCGGCAGCCCACGCCGCCTTCAAAGAGCTGAATTTTGAGGTACTGAACACCCGCCGCGTCATGCTGGAAGTGAAACAGGCTGACGGCAGCTGGTTACCGAAAGGCACCAGTATTGTGGATGAGAAAAACAACTATCTGGTCAGCACCGTCGATGACGGGCGCATTTTCGTTTCCGATATGTCGAAAAGTCCGACGCTGTATGCCGTGGATGACAATATGCAGCGCCTGTGCCGCATCAAATACACGCTGAGTGACGCTCAGGACAAAGAAGCGTTCTATGAAATGGCGCAAGGAGTTTGCCAATGAGTTCCCGGGGAAAATATCTGCTGATTGCCGTTGCAGCCTTATCTTCACTTTCAGCCCGCATGGCCCTGGCGGATGATGAATGCCAGCTCTCCTTTACGAACAGCGGCGTCAGCTTTGGCCTGCTGAAGCAGAATGACGTCGTGGAGGCAAAACAAGGCTGGAACCAGATGCCGTCCAGGGAGATCAACGTCAACGTCAACTGCCCGGAAAGCCAGCCCATCGCCCTGTTTATCCAGGGGCGCGCCGGGGAAAAAGGCCGTTTCTACTTTGGTGATAACAGCGGTCTGGCAGTGCGCGTGAGCAATATGGTGGTGGACGGAAAAAGCTACGCGTTCTCAAAAACGGTCGATCGCACGCAGTTCACCCCGAGCGGAGAGAGTCAGGAAAGCCTGTTACTGCGTAATAACGATGGGATCATTGCCGTCGATAACCAGGCTCCGGTAAGCGGTAGCCATATGAGTTTCACCATGAAATTGACGCCCGTACTTAACGATAGGCAATTTTCATACTCAACGGATATCACAACGCTTGAAAGTGATTTGATGTGGGAAGTGTTAACGCAGCAGTAAGAACATGCCGGGCAGCATGGCTGCCCGGCAAAGACAACATTACTCTTTATCGCCCAGCAGAACGGATTCCAGCGCGATTTTGATCATGTCGTTGAAGGTGGTCTGACGCTCGGCAGCGGTGGTCTGCTCGTGGGTACGGATGTGGTCAGAGACGGTACAGATGGTCAGCGCTTTCGCACCAAACTCAGCCGCGACGCCGTAGATACCCGCCGCTTCCATTTCCACGCCCAGGATGCCGTATTTTTCCATCACGTCGAACATCTCGCCGCCGTCCGGTGCATAGAACAGGTCAGCAGAGAAGATGTTACCCACGCGCGCTTCAACGCCCAGCGCTTTTGCCGCGTCGACTGCGTCACGCACCATGCCGAAGTCAGCAATCGCCGCGAAGTCGTGGTCTTTGAAACGCATACGGTTAACTTTGGAATCGGTGCAGGCACCCATGCCGATAACGATATCACGCAGCTTAACGTCCATGCGCACCGCGCCGCAGGAGCCCACGCGGATGATTTTCTTCACGCCGAAGTCGGTGATCAGCTCTTTGGTGTAGATGGAGCAGGATGGGATACCCATACCGTGGCCCATGACGGAGATTTTGCGGCCTTTATAGGTACCGGTGAAGCCCAGCATGCCGCGAACGTTGTTCACTTCACGCACGTCTTCGAGGAAGGTTTCTGCAATGTGCTTCGCGCGCAGCGGGTCGCCCGGCATCAATACGACGTCAGCGAAATCACCCATTTCTGCGTTAATGTGAGGAGTTGCCATCTTCAGTTCCTTTTCATGTAATTTCTCCCTCTCCCTGTGGGAGAGGGTTGGGGTGAGGGCATCAGGCCGCACCCGTGTTTCTCGTGGGAGAGGGTTGGGGTGAGGGCATCAGACCGCACCCGTATTTCTCGTGGGAGAGGAGCGGGATGAGGGCATCAGGCCGCACCCAATCCGTTTAGAACATGGCTTTGCCATATTCCATGTCAGACGTGCCAAAATATTTCGCAAGGGTCTGGCCGATGTCCGCGAAGGTTTCACGGTGACCGAGCGAGCCCGGCTTCACTTTCGGGCCATACACCAGCACCGGGATGTGCTCACGGGTATGGTCGGTACCGGTCCAGGTTGGGTCACAGCCGTGGTCTGCGGTCAGGATCAGAATGTCATCTTCACCCACCAGCTCCATCAGCTCAGGCAGACGGCGGTCAAACAGTTCAAGACCAGCAGCATAACCCGCAACGTCGCGACGGTGGCCCCAGGAGGAGTCGAAGTCCACGAAGTTGGTAAAGACAATGGTTTTGTCGCCCGCTTCTTTCATCTCTTTGATGGTGGCATCGAACAGCGCATCGAGACCGGTCGCTTTGACCTTTTTGGTGATGCCGCAGTTGGCGTAGATATCCGCGATTTTACCCACGGAAACCACGTGGCCGTCTTTCTCTTCAACCAGCTTCTGCAGCACGGTTGGCGCTGGTGGCTCAACGGCCAGGTCATGACGGTTACCGGTACGCTGGAAGTTACCCGCTTTGTCGCCGATAAACGGACGCGCGATCACGCGGCCAATGTTGTAGCCGCCTTCGGTCAGCTCTTCACGGGCGATTTCGCACAGCTCGTAGAGTTTATCCAGGCCGTAGGTCTCTTCGTGGCAGGCAATCTGGAACACGGAGTCAGCAGAAGTGTAGAAAATCGGCTTGCCGGTTTTCATGTGCTCTTCGCCGAGCTGGTCCAGAATCACGGTACCGGAAGAGTGGCAGTTACCGAGGTAGCCCGGCAGGTTGGCACGCTTGACCAGCTTATCGAGCAGCTCCTGCGGGAAGCTGTTCTCGTGATCGGAGAAATAGCCCCAGTCGAACAACACCGGCACACCGGCGATTTCCCAGTGACCGGACGGGGTGTCTTTACCGGAAGAGAGCTCGTGCGCCCAGGCGTAGGCGCCCACCACTTCCGCGTTGCCGTCCATACCGGCTGCGATTTTACCGGTAGAACCTTCATGCGCTTTCACCAGACCGAGGCGGGTCAGATTTGGCAGAGTCAGAGGGCCTTTACGACCGTTGTCCGCTTCGCCTTTAGCACAGGCTTCCGCGATGTGACCCATGGTATCGGAACCCACGTCACCAAAACGTTCTGCATCTTCGGTTGCGCCGATGCCGAATGAGTCCAGCACCATAATAAATGCACGTTTCATAATTGTTCTCCGTACTTAGTGCTTCATAAAAATGCGATCAGATCAGTATACCGCTATTCGGTGATACGGCGATAGACCGTTGGGGTGTTTTCCGGCGCTTTATCATCAAGCGTAATGGCGGCTTTCACCGCTTTCGCCGCGTCCTGCCAGCTGGCTTCATCTTTGGCGTGGATCACCGCCAGCGGACGTTGGCCGTCAACGCTGTCGCCCAGACGGGCCATGTCGGTAAAGCCGACGCTGTAATCAATGGTGTCGGATGCCTGACGACGACCGCCGCCCATAGACACGACAGCCATGCCGAGCGCGCGGGTGTCCATGGCAGAGACAAAGCCTTCGCTATCCGCATAGACGGCTTTGCTGAGCATCGCGGTCGGCAGGTACTTCGCGTAATTTTCGACGAAATCGGTCGGGCCTTTTTGCGCCGCCACCATGCGGCCAAAGATCTCCGCCGCTTTGCCGTTGTCCAGCACCGCCTGCAGCTTCGCGCGGGCCTCCGCATCGTCTTTAGCAAGTTTGCCGGAGATGAGCATCTCCACGCACAGCGCCATAGTGACGTCGAACAGACGCGGGTTACGGTATTCGCCGGTGAGAAATTGCACGGCTTCGCGGACTTCAACCGCGTTACCGGCGCTGGAAGCCAGCACCTGGTTCATGTCGGTCAGCAGCGCGGTGGTGCGCACGCCCGCGCCGTTAGAGACGCCAACAATCGCTTCGGCCAGCGCCTCAGAGAGTTCATAGGTCGGCATAAAGGCGCCGCTGCCCACCTTCACGTCCATCACCAGCGCGTCCAGCCCTTCAGCCAGTTTCTTCGCCAGGATAGAGGCGGTGATCAGCGGGATGGAGTCAACGGTCGCGGTGATATCGCGGGTTGCATAGAAACGTTTGTCTGCCGGAGCAAGAGAGCTGGTCTGGCCGATAATCGCCACACCAACGTCTTTAATAATGTCGCGGAAGCGGTTGTCGTCCGGGAAGATATCGAAGCCCGGAATGGCTTCCAGTTTGTCGAGCGTACCGCCGGTGTGGCCCAGGCCGCGCCCGGAGATCATCGGAATGTAACCGCCGCAGGCTGCCACCATGGGGCCGAGCATCAGAGACGTCACGTCGCCCACGCCGCCGGTGGAGTGTTTGTCCACAATCGGGCCGTTAAGGTTAAGGCTTTTCCAGTCCAGAACGGTTCCTGAATCTCGCATCGCCATGGTCAGCGACACGCGCTCGGGCATCGACATATCGTGGAAGAAAATGGTCATCGCCAGAGCCGCAATCTGCCCTTCTGAGACGGTGTTATCACGAATGCCGTTGATAAAGAAGCGGATCTCTTCGTCGCTTAATGCCTGACCATCACGTTTTTTACGAATAATTTCTTGTGCGAGAAACACGGTAACCTCCATGCGGAATCGGGGGAGTTGTGGCGGGTGGCGCTACGCTTACCCGCCCTACGATCCTTTAGGCCGGATAAGCGAAGCGTCATCCGGCATTGTCTGGCAATCAGTAGCTGCTTGCGCTCTTACCGTCGCCGTGACCCAGCGCTTTCAGCAGGCTGGCCAGCAGGCTGGACGCGCCGAAGCGGTAGTGACGGGAATCCGCCCACTCTGCGCCAAACAGCTCGTCGGCAATTGCCAGGAACTGCTGCGCGTCTTCCGCGGTACGCACGCCGCCCGCAGGCTTGAAGCCAACGGTTTTGGACACGCCCATGTCGCGGATCACTTCCATCATGATGCGCGCGCTTTCCGGGGTCGCATTCACCGGCACTTTACCGGTAGAGGTTTTAATAAAATCCGCACCGGCTTTGATGGAGATTTCAGACGCTTTACGAATCAGCGCCTCTTCTTTCAGCTCGCCGGTTTCGATGATCACTTTAAGCAGCACGTTTGCCGCCGCACACGCGTCTTTACAGGCTTTCACCAGGTCAAAACCGACCTGCTCGTTGCCAGCGATCAGCGCGCGGTAAGGGAACACCACGTCAACTTCGTCTGCACCGTAGGCAATCGCCGCACGGGTTTCCGCCAGCGCGATCTCGATATCGTCGTTGCCGTGCGGGAAGTTAGTCACGGTTGCAATGCGCACGTCCGGAGTGCCCTGCTCTTTCAGCGTTTTGCGGGCAATCGGGATAAAGCGCGGGTAGATGCAGACAGCGGCGGTGTTGCCCACTGGCGTTTTCGCCTGATGGCACAGGGCGATGACTTTTTCATTGGTGTCGTCATCGTTCAGGGTGGTCAGGTCCATCAGTTTCAACGCGCGCAGGCTGCTTGCAGTTAAATCGGTCATAACATTCTCCAACGGCAGTGCCGTATAAATTTTACCTTGCGGGTCTGTGAGTATTCTAACATCCACCCGCATCCACACTTCGACATTCATCACAGTTAATGAAAACTGCGTACAAATTTGCATTACTGTAATGAGATCTTCTTCAAACTTTAGCGCGTAAATTGCCGACTAAAGCAGCGATACCCCCTGTCGGATCAAAAGCCCCGACAGGCTGGCTTCCTACAATTCGCTCATCATCCGCAGAACACTCAAGGAAGCGAATATGCCCCACTCCAGCCCCGACGCCCTGCAACAACGTTGCCAGCACATTGTGACAAGCCCGGTGTTAACCCCGGAACAAAAACGTCATTTTCTGGCGCTGGAAGCGGAAAACAACCTGCCGTATCCGACACTTCCTGAGGCCGCGCGAGCCGCGCTGGACGAAGGGTTTATCTGCGACATGTTCGAAGGCCACGCGCCTTACAAACCCCGTTACGTTCTGCCGGATTACGCAAAATTTCTGGCTAACGGTTCAGAATGGCTGGAGCTGGAAGGGGCGAAAGATCTCGACGACGCCCTCTCGCTGTTAACCATCCTCTACCACCATGTTCCGTCCGTCACATCGATGCCGGTCTATCTCGGTCAGCTTGATGCGATATTAACTCCGTATGTTAGAATTCTAACACAAGAAGAGATCGATAGCCGAGTAAAACGTTTCTGGCGCTATCTCGACCGTACGCTGCCGGATGCGTTTATGCACGCAAACATCGGGCCTACCGACGGCCCCATCACCCGCGCCATTCTGCGTGCCGACGCAGAGCTGAAGCAGGTCGCGCCGAACCTGACCTTTATCTACGATCCCGATATCACCCCGGACGACTTGCTGCTTGAGGTGGCAAAAAACATATGTGAATGCAGCAAACCGCATATTTCCAATGGCCCAATGAATGATAAAATTTTCACAAAAGGCCGTTACGGCGTGGTGAGTTGTTACAACTCCCTGCCGCTTGCAGGCGGTGGCAGCACCCTGGTGCGCCTTAACCTCAAGGCAATCGCCGAACGCAGCACATCCATTGAAGACTTCTTCACCCGCACGCTCCCGCACTACTGTCAGCAGCAAATTGCCATCATCAATGCCCGCTGCGAGTTCCTGTATGAGCAATCCGGCTTCTTTGAGAATAGCTTCCTGGTGAAAGAGGGGCTGATTGATGCCGATCGGTTTGTGCCGATGTTTGGCATGTACGGCCTGGCGGAAGCGGTAAACGCGCTCTGTGAGAAAGCAGGAATAGCGGGACGCTACGGAAAGGACGAACAGGCTAACGCGCTGGGCTATCGCATCAGCGAACAGCTTGCAGCGTTTGTCGAAAACACGCCGGTGAAACACGGCTGGAAGCAGCGCGCGATGCTGCACGCCCAGTCAGGCATCAGCTCCGATTCGGGCACCACGCCGGGCGCGCGTCTGCCCTACGGCGACGAGCCGGACCCCATCAGTCATCTGCTGGCCGTTGCGCCGCACCATAAACACTATCACTCCGGGATTAGCGATATTTTAACGCTGGATGAGACGGTAAAACGCAATCCTCAGGCGGTGGTTCAGCTTTGCCTGGGTGCGTTCAGGGCCGGTATGCGTGAGTTCACCGCGAATGTCGCCGGTAACGATCTGGTCCGCGTAACCGGGTATATGGTGCGCTTGTCGGATCTGGAAAAGTACCGCGAAGCCGGATCGCGCACCAATACCACCTGGCTGGGTGAAGAAGCCGCACGCAATACTCGAATTCTGGAACGTCAGCCTCGCGTGATAAGCCATGAACAGCAGATGCGCTTTAGTTAGTCAGGTCATTCCCTTCTCCTGCGTGGACGGGCCGGGCAGCCGCCTGGCGCTGTTCCTGCAGGGCTGCAACCTGCGCTGCAAAACCTGCCACAACCCGTGGACCATCGGGCGCTGCAACGACTGCGGGGACTGCGTGCCCCACTGCCCGCATGACGCGCTGACCATTCAGGCAGGACGCGTCTGGTGGCAGGAGAGTCACTGCCAGCAGTGCGACACCTGCCTGCGCCTGTGCCAGCAGCAGGCAACGCCTATGGCGAACCGCCTGAGCGTGGAGGAGATCCTCACGCAGATCCGAAAAGCCGCCCCCTTTATTGAGGGCGTTACCGTCAGCGGGGGCGAAGCCACCACGCAGCTGCCGTTTTTAATCGCCCTGTTTACCGCGATCAAAACCGATCCTGAGCTACATCATTTAACCTGTCTGGTAGACAGCAACGGTCTGTTAAGCGAAACCGGCTGGCAAAAGCTGCTGCCGGTACTGGATGGCGCGATGCTGGATCTGAAGGCGTGGGGGAACGAGCATCACCGCTTCCTGACCGGGCGCGAAAACCCGCAGATTAAACAGAGCATCCGCTGGCTGGCAGATCGTCACCGTTTGACGGAACTCCGCTTGCTGGTTATTCCGGAGCAGTGTGATTACCTGGAACATCTCAAGCCGCTAACGACCTTTATCCACGGGCTTGGGAATGTGCTGGTGCGCATCAACGCTTTTCATGCGCATGGGGTTTACGGCGAGGCAGCGTCATGGCGCAGCGCCACGCCGGAGGACGTTGAACCGCTGGCCCGGGCGCTGGAAAAAAAGAAAATAACGGTGATTCGTCCGGCGCTTTATCTATAGCGTGATGCCAAAAACCGAACGGGTATTTTCCAGCAGCGCGCCGGCAATCACATCTCCAGGTTCCTGACGCAGTTCGCACAGCACGTCAAAAACGCGCGCCGCCTGTTCCGGGCGATTCGGCTGCCCCTGAAAACCATTCAGCGGCATATCCGGCGCGTCAGTTTCCAGCAGAAGCGCGGACAGCGGCAGCTGAGCCATCACATCGCGGGTTTTACTGGCGCGCGGATAGGTGATGGTGCCACCGACACCAATTTTATACCCCAGCTCAATAAAACGCTGCGCCTGCTGCAGGCTGCCGGAAAAACCGTGTACAACGCCTCTTCGCGGCAGATCGATACGTTTAAGGTGCATTGCGAGCTTATCGTGCGTGCGCCTTGAGTGGAGGATCACCGGCAGATCGTGACGCTTTGCCAGCCTGAGCTGCGCGTCGAGGATCGTCTGCTGGCGTTCAAACTGCGGATCCTCGCGATAGAGATCGAGGCCGATCTCGCCGATGGCGACAAGTTTCTCTCCTGCACTTTGCAGCACCTGATCCAGCTCTTCAAGATGCTCATCACGATGGCGCTCAATGACAATCGGATGCAGGCCGAGCGCGGCATAAAGCGCGGGGTAGCGCGTGGAAAGATCCAGCACGCGGGAAAAATAGGCCGCTTCTACTGACGGCACAATGATGGCCTGAACGCCTGCCTCGGCAGCTTTCGCAATGCTTTGCGCTTCATCCCCCGCAAACGGCGGGAAATCAAAGTGGCAGTGGGTATCAACAAAGAGGTGCGTCACGCCAGATCCTCGTTATCCAGTAAAGCGTCATTCGCCTGCGGGATATCCACCAGCGGCATCGTCAGGGCATCATTGGCGACAACCGCAGGCGGCATAATAATCCGTTTATGCCGATGAAGCGGCGGCTGCTCTGCCAGCATTTTCCCCACCGTCGCCAGGAAGTAACGCCCGCACAGCCGCCCCGTTTTGTAATCCATGCGCAGCGCAGGGACGCGGCTGCCCAGCGCCATGCTCAGCAGCGGCTTCGGCGGATAGATTTCAAAAATTCGCAGATTACCCGGCGGTTTTTCAATAAAGCGCTGCATCGCGCCGTAGGTGGTTTCATGCTGCTTTGCGATGTTCACCAGCGGCTGCAGGCTGCTGTCGCCCAGCCAGCGCTCCATCCGTTTAAACCACTGGGGTGTGTAATACATTTGCGACGGCACGGTACGGATCACCACGATGGTTTTCGCCCCGCGCCGGGCGGCTTCCTGCACCGGCACCGCGTCGCTGATGCCGCCGTCCAGATAGCTGATGCCGTCCAGCAGAGCTCCGGTACGATAAAAACCGGGAATAGCGCTGGAGGCGCGGATGATGTCCAGCCAGTTATCCTTCTGCGGTGAGAAATAGCCCGGCGAGTAGTCATCCCCCCGGCTGGCGCACATCCAGAACGCTTTGCCGCTATCAAACAGACGGGCGGCGGTATCCATGGCCAGCGGCATCTGGCTGGAGGTCGACTCCAGAAGCCAGTCGAGATCGATCAGGTTGCCGCCGCGCACGAAGCGCACCGGGTTAAAAAATTCTTTCGCCGTGGTGTAGCGCATGATTACTTTTCGCGCGTAGCCGGGCTGGTTACAGACATAGGCAGAGAGATTCTGCGCCCCGGCGGACGTACCGAAGTAGAGGTCAAACGGGTTGAACTGCGCGCGCATAAATTCATCCAGCACGCCGGCGGTGAAAATGCCGCGCTGTCCTCCCCCCTCACAAACCAGTGCGAGTTGACCCGCGCGAAACGGTTTTAACGTCAGCGGCGCAATATTGCCGATCGTAACGGGAATTCGTTGCCCCACCTCTGCTTTCCTGTTTTGATTATTTTATCACTCCACAGTAACGCACCCGACCTGTAACGCAAATAAGAAAAAGCCAGTCGCAGGGACTGGCTTTATTTTGTTGAAGAAATATTGCGTTTGCTATGGACGTCGACGCCCCGTAAACAGGCTGACCAGGAACAGAATAATACCGACGACGAAGACAATTTTAGCTGCCCATGCCGCTGTACCTGCCAGACCACCAAAGCCCAATGCGGCGGCAATTAACGCGATAACCAGAAATATAATGCCCCAACGAAACATAAGCTTCTCCTTTACCATAGTTAATGTCGGCCGCTAAACGTGAGCGCTCAGGTCACTCACCGGCGTTTTTCCAGAGTCGTTCTTATTTCGCCCGCAGGATTTAGCCCGGCGGGCGAATGGTCCAGAATTACTTCGTTTTCAGATCGTTTTTAACGCTTTTCACACCATCAATGGCTTTCGCAATTGACTCGGCACGTTCACTTTGCGCCTGGGAATCAACCGTACCGGAAAGCTGAACCACACCATCGGTGGTTTCTACTTTCACCTTACGAGACGGCACGATGTCATCTGCTAAAAGTTTAGCTTTGATTTCGCTGGTGGTTGCCGCATCCCCGGCATAACCTTTCACCGACGCGTTTTTACCGTCGCGAACGTGCAGTTTATCGCTCACGGAGGCCACACCTTCGACACCCTTAGCGACTTTCACCGCCTGTTCTGCCTGCGCCTGGCTTTCCACGAAGCCACTCAGGGTGACCACTTTCTTGTCGGTCTTAACGGAAATATCGGTGCTCTTGATGGCTTCATCATCCACCAGCGCGGCTTTCACTTTTGCTGTGATAGAGCTGTCGTCCATGAAATTACCGACTTTATTCATAGAGCTATCGATTTTTTGCCCTGCGGTATCGGCCGTGGACTGTGCTTTATCCATGGTGCTGCTTTCCGCGAGGGCGGAACCGCTAACCAGAACGCTACCCAGTGTTACAGCCAGCAGAGTTTTAGAAATCTTCAGTCTTGTCATATTCATCGATTTATTCCTGTGTTTTACCCGCTATTCGGGCTACATACTTCCTTAGTAGTTTTATATATTGCGAATAAACACACGGGTGAAATGGAGAACCAATCGACATGCATTGAACAGTTAATTCATCCACACCCGGTGCTAAACACTGAGTTAAATATAGATCACTCTCACAATGCCGCTTTCAGAATTGAGTAAAAAACGCGCGAATAGCGTGAAATAGCGGTGAATTAAGAACATTCCGCAAGGGATTAATAAGACTGGAATAAAAGAAGAGCACGGCGATTGCCGTGCTCTGAGAGGGGATTAGTGTTCGCGCGTTTTGCGGAACTGTACGTCAGGATAACGTTCCTGCGTCAGGTTCAGGTTGACCATCGTTGGCGCGATATAGGTCAGGTTGTCGCCGCCATCCAGCGCCAGCTGAATTTCGTTCTTACGCTTAAATTCTTCGAATTTCTTCACGTCTGAACACTCAACCCAGCGCGCGGTGGCCACGTTGACCGATTCGTAAATCGCTTCCACGTTGTACTCGCTCTTCAGACGCGCAACCACCACGTCGAACTGCAGCACACCCACCGCGCCGACGATCAGATCGTTGTTGGCGATTGGACGGAACACCTGCACGGCGCCCTCTTCGGAGAGCTGAACCAGGCCTTTCAGCAGCTGCTTCTGCTTCAGCGGATCGCGCAGACGAATACGACGGAACAGCTCCGGCGCGAAGTTCGGAATCCCGGTGAACTTCATCATTTCGCCCTGGGTGAAGGTATCGCCGATCTGGATCGTACCGTGGTTGTGCAGACCGATGATGTCGCCCGGATACGCTTCCTCAACGTGCGAGCGGTCACCCGCCATAAAGGTCAGCGCGTCGGAGATCACCACATCTTTGCCAATACGCACCTGGCGCAGCTTCATGCCCTTCTCATACTTACCGGACACTACGCGCATAAAGGCCACGCGGTCGCGGTGTTTCGGGTCCATGTTGGCCTGAATTTTGAAGACGAAACCGGTGAATTTCTCTTCTTTCGCTTCCACTTCGCGAGTGTCGGTTTTACGCGGCATTGGCTGCGGAGCCCACTCCACCAGACCGTCCAGCATGTGGTCTACGCCAAAGTTACCCAGCGCGGTACCGAAGAAGACCGGGGTAATTTCACCGCTCAGGAACAGCTCTTTGTCGAACTCGTGAGACGCCCCCTTCACCAGCTCCAGCTCGTCGCGCAGCTGCGCGGCCAGCTCTTCGCCAACCGCGGCGTCCAGATCCGGGTTGTCCAGACCTTTCACAATGCGCACTTCCTGAATGGTGTGGCCTTTACCGGTCTGATACAGATAAGTTTCGTCTTTATAGAGGTGGTAAACGCCTTTGAACAGCTTACCGCAGCCAATTGGCCAGGTAATTGGCGCACAGGCGATCTTCAGCTCGTTTTCCACTTCATCCATCAGCTCCATCGGGTCACGGATGTCACGGTCGAGTTTGTTCATAAAGGTGAGGATCGGCGTATCGCGCAGGCGGGTAACTTCCATCAGCTTGCGGGTACGATCTTCTACACCCTTCGCGGCGTCGATCACCATCAGACAGCAGTCCACCGCCGTCAGGGTACGGTAGGTATCTTCGGAGAAGTCTTCGTGGCCCGGGGTGTCCAGCAGGTTTACCAGGCAGTCGTGATACGGGAACTGCATCACGGAGGTGGTAATCGAAATACCACGCTGCTTTTCCATCTCCATCCAGTCAGATTTTGCATGCTGGCTGGAGCCACGGCCTTTAACGGTACCCGCAGTCTGGATCGCCTGTCCGAACAGCAACACCTTTTCGGTGATGGTCGTTTTACCGGCATCCGGGTGCGAGATAATGGCAAAAGTACGGCGCTTGGCCACCTCTTGCAGATAAGGAGACAACGTCATAATTAAATCTTCTTTTATAAGCGCGGCAGCACGCCACGCATCATGGAATACAAAATTGCGGCTATTTTACCCATCAACGGGGGGCAGGCAATCATTGTTTACACAGGAGTTGCTCCAGTTCGGTCAATGACGTGACGGTCCAGGTTGGCTCGATGCCTTCAGGCTTCACGCGGCCATGCGCATTTAGCCAGACGGTCGACAAACCTGACTTCATACCGCCAAGAATATCAGACTCTGCGGTATCCCCCACCATCAGCACGCGATCGCGGTCGGGATTACCGGCCTGCGCCAGCGCATAATCGAAAATCCGCGGATCCGGTTTCGGCACCCCCACCTCTTCGGAGATCACCAGCGCGTCAAAATGATCGCGCAGGCCGGTGCGCTCCAGACGGATTTGCTGCAGCGCGGTGAAGCCGTTAGTGATGATTCCCAGTTTCACTTTGCCTTTCAACGCATTCAACAGAGAAACCGCGCCCGGCAGTGGCGCGCAAATATCCGCCATCGCATTGAGAAAAGCATCATTCAGCGAGCCCGGACTCACGTTTAAGCGCTCCGCCCAGACGTCAAAACGCTGGTGCTGAAGCTGTAACGCAGTGATGGCACCGTTCTGGTAATCCACCCACAGCGGCTTGTTCACCGCCTGATAGTCCTGAAAATCTTCAGCGGTGAAGGTCACGCTATAGTCGAGAAACATCCGCTGTAGGCCGCCAAACGAGTCAAACGTAAACAGCGTTTCGTCGGCATCAAAGAAAATCCAGTCCCATTTCATCGTTACAACCTTATCTTCGTTATCCAATCGGCAGAGCCATTATGATGGCGTCTTCACGTCCCTCTGCGGTGGGGTAGTAGTTACGGCGGACTGTCGCCTCGTTAAAGCCTAAGCTTTCATAAAGCGCGATGGCGGCGACATTCGACGCGCGCACCTCCAGCCACAGGGTGAAAACGTCACGGGTTTCGAGCTCGCGAATGAGGTGCTCGAGCAGTTCTCTTCCCAGCCCACGGCGCTGGAACGCGGGATCAACCGCAATATTAAACAGCGTCGCTTCATCAAGAACAACTTGCGTGATCGCGAAGGCGGCCATGGTGCCGTCAACGTCCAGACGGAAGTTCAGATACCGTTCGCCCTGATTACTGGCGAAGGTTTTCTCGCTCCACGGAAAGGTGTGGGCGCGTGTTTCAATCGCGAACGCTGCGGTCAGGTCAGGCGTCGTGAGGGAAGAAATCGTGTTCATATTCGCAGATTTGTTGCCATAGCGCGCTGCGCGCCTTTGGATTGGCTTTCAGCTCGTCCAGTGCTGGCGAGCTGATTTTGCTCCCCTGAAGAGAGATGTCGCTAGTCTCTCCGATGCGCCAGCTGTTACAGCGGCTATCAGGAGGAAGCATGGCAACCCGTTCAGGCGTCAGCTGTAAGACCTGGTCGGGCGTCAGCTTCAGGCTGCGAAGGACATCACCGATCAGGGGTTCATTCAGGGCAGGCAGTTCTTCCGCTACCATCACCAGCCGAACGTGCGCAGGGATGGAGATGGCGATTTCGCCCTGCAACGCCGTCGGGCGACGCAAGGCCCACTGGGTAATGCCCAGCTGCTGCAACTGCCAGTCTCGTCGGGATGTCATAGGGATAACTCCTGTCTCTCAGGCGCGCAAATATAGCAAATGTGTCGAAAGTGCGCCATCTACCTACTATAATCCCCGCCTGAGTTTATTGAGGAACAATTCATGTCTGCATTTACCCCGGCAAGTGAAGTCTTGCTGCGTCACAGTGATGATTTCGAAGAAAGCCGTATTCTGTTTGCCGGAGATATGCAGGATGACCTGCCCGCGCGTTTCGACTGTGCTGAAAGCCGTGCCCACACCCAATACTACCACCACTGGCAGGTGTTGAGCCGCCAGATGGGCGAGCGAGCGCGCTTCAGCCTGGTGGCGGAGCAGAGCGATATTGCCGACTGCGATACGCTGATCTACTACTGGCCGAAGAACAAGCCGGAAGCCCAGTTCCAGCTGATGAACCTGCTCTCCCTGCTGCCGGTTGGCTGTGATATTTTCGTGGTCGGTGAAAACCGCAGCGGCGTCCGTAGCGCCGAGCAGATGCTGGAAGCCTACGCGCCGCTGACCAAAGTCGACAGCGCGCGTCGCTGCGGTCTGTATCATGGCCGTCTGGAAAAGCAGACAACGTTCGATGCCAACACCTTCTGGGACGAATACCAGCTTGACGGCCTGACCATCAAAACCCTGCCGGGCGTCTTCAGCCGTGATGCGCTGGATACGGGCAGCAAGCTGCTGCTCTCCACCCTGACGCCGCACACCAAAGGCAAAGTGCTGGACGTGGGCTGCGGCGCGGGCGTGCTTTCAACGGTGCTTGCCAGTCATTCACCAAAAGTGCGTTTAACCCTGTGTGACGTAAGCGCCCCGGCGGTTGAAGCCAGCCGCGCAACGCTTGCCGCAAACGGCATTGAAGGCGACGTGATTGCCAGCAACGTCTTCTCTGACGTGACCGGCCGCTTTGACATGATTATCTCTAACCCGCCGTTCCACGACGGCATGGAGACCAGCCTCGAAGCTGCGCAAACGCTGATCCGTGGCGCGACTCGCCACCTCAACAGCGGCGGCGAGCTGCGCATCGTGGCGAACGCCTTCCTGGCGTACCCGAAAGTGCTGGACGAAACCTTCGGCTTCCATGAAGTGATCGCCCAGACTGGCCGCTTTAAGGTCTACCGCACCGTGATGACGCGTCAGGCAAAGAAATAATTTGCCATAAAATGCTTGCCGGATAAGCGCCAGCGCCATCCGGCAAGCAGGCGTCTCAATTCCGTCCATTTTTGCAGCAATCAATAAAAGGCGCGCAATTTTCAGTTGACGTAAAGCTGAAAACATCTAGAATGCGCCTCCGTGGTTACGATACTTTTACAGTATCGATGGTATGCGAAGGTGGCGGAATTGGTAGACGCGCTAGCTTCAGGTGTTAGTGTCCTTACGGATGTGGGGGTTCGAGTCCCCCCCCTCGCACCATAAATCACGTTGATATTGCTCGCACTGGGCGAAGGTGGCGGAATTGGTAGACGCGCTAGCTTCAGGTGTTAGTGTCCTTACGGATGTGGGGGTTCGAGTCCCCCCCCTCGCACCAACGAGGCGATATCAAAAAAAGTAAGATGACTGTGCGAAGGTGGCGGAATTGGTAGACGCGCTAGCTTCAGGTGTTAGTGTCCTTAGGATGTGGGGGTTCGAGTCCCCCCCCTCGCACCAATTATCTTACATCCCTTCTGTAACTCCTCTTGTTTTCCCTGTTATTTCAAACTCATCAGTATTACCAGAATTCCACTGATCAATGCGACACACGATGGCAGTAAAACAAAGTGACGAAGTTGCTTATGCCATATCATGCCTGACGTAACCAGCAATCCTGACACAATGATGGCCTTCCAGATATTGATGGAGAGATCGGCAAACATCAACACGCCAAGGATTACGCCCGGCAACAATACTCCCCATGCACTTCCCAGCGCCCTGTTCAACATACATCGCCCTTTCATAACGATAATGATAAACAATATCATATGATAAAAATTATCATTTGTCGCGCAGTGAAGCAAAAAAGATCGGCCTTTACCCTTATGTAGAATGACAGAAATTTCCTAAGGTGATAAATTGCTCACCTGTTAACTACACATAAAGTTTTTCTTATAATTACGCTTTGAGTTTTTTGCATATTTTAGTGCGAAACCACACCTATTTATCTGTTTTAATTAAATTTTAATAAAAACGCACGACTATGACATCACAATCCTGGCGGTCTTTGGTTCAAAGAAAATATCAATTATCGTTACGTTTATTTTTATTTCTGAACGCAACTTCAGCCGTGTTCTCGGTAACAAACCCGCTCTATTCTGTACGCGTGTTTTCTGCCCCTCTGATTGCAATTTTCGCGATCAGTACTGGCCTGTTCGTCTGGCACTGGAAAAAGCGCGCGCGGAAGATAAATATTCCTGCCGTTTCAGCAATCTTTGGTATTTTGTGGGCCTGGCAAATTGATTCGAAATTTTCGCTAATTACCCATGACCAGGCTATGTATTTGATAATAGCCTTACTCACGGTGCTTTTTATCGGAACGCTGGCCTTCGCCAGTAATATCAAAGCATTTACGCTGCACTCGCTCCCCGCCTTTATTGTCTGCCTGTGGTTAAGCGACCAAGATATATGGCTAAGAATGTCCTATTCTTTCGCACTTCCTGTGGTGGCTATTGCTATTCATAACATTTTGCAAAGGCGCAACGATCGCTTCGCCCAGGAGCTGCTCTCTCGCCTGCTGGAAGAACGGGAAACGCTGACCGATCTCAGCATGATGGATCCTCTAACCGGGCTCTATAATCGTCGCGGCCTGCAGAGCCGTCTGGAGAACCTGCCGGCGGTAGAAAACGGCGAACACTTTGTCCTTCTGATGGATATCGACCACTTCAAAGCCTATAACGACCATTATGGCCATATGATGGGCGACCAGGCACTGAAACGCGTCTCTGCGGCCATCCGTGATGCCGTCCGTTCACGCGATATTGTGGCGCGTTTCGGTGGGGAAGAGTTCATGGTGCTGCTGACGAATATTTCCCTTGAACACGCCCGCCATACGGCAGAGCGGATCCGTCAGAAAGTCTATGATTTGAAAATCCCTCATCTTTTCAACGAAAGTGTCGCCACCAACGTCACCATCAGCATCGGTATTGCCATTTTCGAAAATGAAGACGTTGAAGGCGCGCTGGAGAGAGCAGACAGAGCGCTCTATGAAGCAAAGCATTTAGGTCGCAATAACATTCTGCTAAGTGAAGAGCTACAAACCGCTTAAGCGCGTAAGCGGTTAATCAGGACAAAAGTCTTGCCATTGGTATGAGCAATAGTTAGGATTGGCAATCATTATCATTTAGATTCCTATCTCAACTATGGCTACGCAAACCGCACACATCGTTGAACCACTCCTCTGGCGAGCGCCGCTCACCAGCGGGGATGCGTCGCTTGCGGATGCCATACGGGATAAGATTGCACAGACGCGTGCCCACCTTCTGGACTTTATCAGGCTTGATGAAGCGCCCCCGCATCACGCCATGACGCTCGCTCAGTGGCAGCAACCCTCTACGCTGCAGTCGCTACTTGCAACCTATTCCGACCATATCTATCGCAATCAGCCGACCCTAACGCGGGAAAATAAACCGCTGCTTTCCCTGTGGGCACAATGGTATATCGGGCTGATGGTTCCCCCGCTCATGCTGGCGGTGTTAACCCAAAAGAGCATGCTGGCGCTCTCCCCGGATCATTTTCACGTCGAGTTCCACGAAACTGGCCGAGCAGCCTGTTTCTGGATTGACCTGCACGAAGATCGCGGCGCAGAGCAGTTCTCTGCTCAGGAACGTCTGGAACAGCTTGTCATCCAGGCCCTGATCCCAGTGGTGGAGGCACTTGAAGCAACGGGCGAGATCAACGGGAAGCTTATCTGGAGTAATACCGGATATTTAATCCATTGGTATTTAACGGAAATGAAACCGCTGCTCGGCGATGAGAAAGTGGAGGCCCTGCGTCAGTCCTGCTTCTTTGCAAAACAACTTTCCGATGGCCGCGATAACCCATTATTCCGTACCGTTGTGCTCCGTGACGGGCTTCTGGTGCGTCGTACCTGCTGCCAGCGCTATCGCCTGCCGGACGTCAAGCAGTGCGGGGATTGCACGCTGAAATAGTAGAGTGCGGCCTGATGCCCTCACCCTGCCCCTCTCCCACAGGGCTGAGGAATCTCCATAAATTAATGCGAGCAGTGAACAATCCCCTCGCCCCTTTGGGGAGAGGGCTAGGGTGAGGGGGAACATACGGCTCTGGTGGTCATTCCGTTCACTTTATGTTCCTTGCTACTCTGTAAGGACATGGCCGGTGAACGTGCCAGGGCGGCTCAATCGCCACCGCCCTGGCGACCCGGGCTCCCGGCGGTAAATCGCCGCTTCGCGGTGCCCTCAGCTTATTCCTTCAGGCTATCGGGTCGGGCATGAGCCTGCATCCCTGCAGGCCACGCCCTCTCGGCGCATCCGTGCGCCTCGCCCCGGCCTTACGGAAACGCTTCGGCGATTTACAGCCGGACCAGGGCGTCGCTGAAAGCCTTAAATCGTTCTGAAACAACCTTATTGCTTCTGCTAAAAAATTACTGGGGTTCCCTCAGCCCCGTGGGAGAGGGAACAAACACTAAAAACGGCAACCTGAAAGTTGCCGTTTTGCTTTTACCTAGGCCACCTGCTGATTGTCCTCTTCCGCGTTACGCTGCGCTTCTTCCGCTTCCTGCTCCAGCAGCTGTTTCTCGTACACTTTAAAGAACGGGAAGTAGATGATTGCCGATACGCAGGCCAGAACGACCACCAGAATAGCGGCACGGAAATCCCAGCCCAGCGCCCATGCTGCGCCTATCGGCGCCGGTGCCGTCCAGGGTACTACGGAAATAACACGGCCAATCAGATCAAACGTCATCGCCGCCCAGGCCAGCACGGCGTTAACCATCGGGGCCAGCAGGAACGGAATAAAGAACACCGGGTTCATCACGATCGGCGTACCGAAGATAACCGGTTCGTTGATGTTAAAGAAGCTGGGCACCACGCTCAATCGGCCGATAGAGCGTAAATGCGCTGAGCGACTACGCAGATAGCAAATCACCAGCCCCATCGTCGCACCCGACCCACCAATCACGATAAAGAACGTCCAGAAGGCTTCCATAAAAATATGTGGCAGGGGATGACCGGCGGCCAGCGCGGTCTGGTTAGCCCCGAGGTTAGTCAGCCAGAACATCTGCAGCATCCCGGAGACGATGGCCGCCCCGTGGATCCCGGCGAACCACAGCAGATGCCCAATCAACACCGCCAGCAGGATTGCGGGCAGTGAGTCCGCCGCGGAAACCAGGGGCTTGAAGATGGACATAATTGCCTGCGGGATCAGCATGTCAAACTGAGACTGAATCAACAGGCTTAGCGGATAAAGCGTTAACACCACCACCAGCACCGGGATCAGCAGGTCAAAGGAGTTTTTGATCATCGGCGGCACCTGGTCTGGCAGGCGAATACCGATGTTATGCGCTTTCAGGAAACGCATCATCTCAACGCAGTAAATCGCCACCAGAATGGCGGTAAAAATACCCGTTCCACCCAGGCTGTCGACGGGAAGCGTGCCTTTAGTTTTAGGGGCTGCAACCAGCAGAAACGCCATCAGAGACAGCATCGCGCACATGAACGGGTCCAGCTGGTGCGTTTTGACATAATGTTTGCCAAGGTTATAGGCGATGGCCGCGCAGATATAAATGGACATGATGCCCATCGTCATATCAAACGGCGTCAGGATCTGGCCTTCAAACTGCTTTGCCATATCCAGCCAGGCGCGCGCAAAACCCCAGGTGGTATCAGGCGAAAACGGCGGGTAAGCAAACACTAATAAAAATGAACCTACAATCATGAACGGCATCGCGGAGATAAACCCATCACGGATAGCCATGACATGACGCTGGGACGAGATACGCCCGGCAATCGGGCTCACGTAATTTTCAACGAAACGGAATATCAGATTAAACGCAGCATGGTTGGCAGACATGGTTGATCTCCTGTCAGACGTTTATTACGGGCGCACTCGCGCCGCACGTTGTTCCATAAATCAGCTTCACAACCTTGCTGGCTTGCGTACCAGCGGTACTGCTCAGACGAAATGGTTTCATAATTGGCTCTTATTATTGGATACAGGGGACGTTACATACTCAGTATTAATCTACGCATCACGCTCTGCAACCGGTTACTGTAACCGGTTTCTGTGATTGTGAAGAGGATCCAGAAATCAGCCATCCTGGATATTTGTTACTTAAGAGATATTTACAGAGCATAAATTCTTATGACAGATTACGCAGGATATTTGTCAGGAGGAAACAATGAGTTTGCAGTCCGTACAGCAGTTTTTTGCCGACAACGCGCCGGAGATAGAGGTAATAGAACTTAGCCAGAGTACGGCTACCGTTGCGCTGGCTGCTGCCGCCCACCGTGTAGAGCCGGGACAAATTGCCAAAACCTTATCGTTGAAGGTTAAAAATGAGGTGATTCTTGTCGTGGCGAAGGGTGATGCGCGTCTGGATAACAAAAAACTGAAAGACACGTTTGGCGCGAAAGCACGCATGCTCAGCAGCGATGAAGTGGTTACCGTTACTGGTCATCCCGTTGGTGGCGTCTGCCCGTTCGGGCTGGAAAACCCGCTCGCGGTTTACTGCGATATCTCGTTAAAACAATACGCTGAAGTGCTCCCCGCCGCTGGCGCAATTCATAGTGCCGTGCGTATTTCTCCAGACAGAATGGCAGAGCTGACATCCGCAAAGTGGGTTGATGTGTGCATCTGAATGATGCGCCAGAGCGTATCTGGCGCGCAAAAGGCAGGTTACAAAAATGTCGGTTTGCTTAGCCCCGCAGTTCGCGGTTCTCTAACCGGGAGATGGGTAAGAATATCCGCTGCATCAAGCAACCCTACGTCAGAGTTCACCCCCAGCTTCACCATCGCATTAAATTTATGCGCGCGAATAGTCTTGATATTGCGCTCAAGCTGCGCCGCGATTTCGGGGATGGAATACCCGCATGACATATAACGCAAAATCGCTCTTTCCGTTGGGCTTAACATCCGGTTCTGACTGCAGTACCAGTGGTTAAGCATATTGTCATTAATGCGCAGCGTTTCGCTCAACAACACCATGAATTCCTTCATCAGGTGTTCGAGGGTCACCGATTTACTGACCACACCGTGCAGACGTGAAGGCGAAAGATGGCTAATCAACCGCGCTTCCATCTCATCCGAGACCAGGATAATGCGTTGGATATGGCTATGCGTAAACGCAAGATCCCGCAGATGCGCCAGGCAGTTACGGCGCTCTTCTCGCGCATCGGAAAGCGAATAGATCAGCGAAAAAAAATTCACGTGATGCAGTGCTTTCTTAAAGCCATCAAAATCATTAAACAGGTGCAGTTGATATTGGCTGAGTTCAGACTGCGTAAAAAGATGCTGCAGCCCGACCGCACTCATCGCGCAATTTTCGATGATGGCGATATGTCTTGTTGAATCGGTTTTTTCCATTCCTCGAACTCTCCATAGGCTGACATTAAACTCAGCTCTCTCATTCCCTGTGTACTGTTGATCCAGGCGTACATGTCGGCATTACTCCGCAATGAGAGCCTTCGCATCGCACTGTTTTTCTGCGCACTGATCGTTTTATTGCTCTTTTTAAGCAATGTAGCGATTTGGTTAATCCCCCACCCTTTGCCTAACAGGCGAAGCACCTTACGTTCAGAGTGCGTGAGCGCAATAAAGTGTTCGTCATCATCATCACTTTCCTGAGGTTCTGGGGTTAATAACGTCTGGCTTATCCGCTCCGCGCGTTCACTCCCTGCCCGGATAGCGTTAACGACACCTTCAATAGGTTCCATATCAGAAAGCAGCGTGCTTTCCGGCCGCATAAGCAGCTCAACGGCAATAGGGTAAAACGGCCGGGAGACCAAAAAGATCCAGTGGATTTCCCGGTACTGGTTCAGTAAGCGGTAATACTCTTCGAGCGTACCCCGTGGGTTCCTGTATTCGCCTGAAACATCGGCGATAATCACGTCTGCGCGGCGCAACTGAAGCAGGGTTAACTCCTGTAGTGAGCGGCAGTAGGTCAATTCAAAATCGGGGAAATGACGCGCCATTACGTCCCCTAGCCCATTTTGCATTACGGGTATTCGGCTAATGACAACGCCATGCTTACCAGGCAGTGACAACATAGACCCTCCGTGTCCATTTTTCATTTGATGAGTAACCTTAAACGCATCAATGTATAAGTATTTTCGTCCCTGAGTGTAAAACGGATTAATACAAGCAGAAGATGAGATATGTTCTTGGTTTAAGAAACGCCTAAAACAGCGCTAATATCTCACAAAGCGCAAATAAATTTAATTACGTAGTCATTAAAATAACGACAATATAAAATTAGAATAACTAAATACAAATATCTTATATTTCCAAATTAATAATTCACCGCATTGATAAATTAATACAAAAAACCTTTCGTGGCGGGGGTCGCAACTGTTTGCATAAACCTTGATCTGATCCACAGCAAAGGTCACCGCACTTTGTGCTAAAAGTAGGCATTATGGGCCAATCGGCAACTATCCACTTTCTCTTCGGGACACGACATGCAGGCAGATCGGTCAACGCAGCGTGCTATCACGCGGCTCTGTATTCAGTGCGGTCTTTTTCTGCTCCAGCACGGCGCGGAAAGCGCGCTGGTCGAGGAGCTTTCAACCCGGCTGGGA
The DNA here is from genome assembly GCF_056673305.1 of Enterobacter sp. MG-EB028. Classification (NCBI taxonomy): domain Bacteria; kingdom Pseudomonadati; phylum Pseudomonadota; class Gammaproteobacteria; order Enterobacterales; family Enterobacteriaceae; genus Enterobacter; species Enterobacter sp. MG-EB028. Next base: position 660,086 of record NZ_CP195079.1, on the reverse strand, counting down.
CTGGCGCTGGGAATGGACAGCGTTGAAAGTGCTATCTCATCCAACGCCATTGTGCTGACCACCATTAAAGACGGGCAGTGTCTGACGTCCACCCGTAAAAACCACGACCGCGGCATTAATATGCACGTTGTAACTGAGGTCCAGCACATCGTCATCCTGGCTGAGCATAAGCTTCTCGATCTCAAGGAGATTGAAAAACGGTTTAACCAAATCAAGCCATTACGTTATCCACGCTGGCTGGTCGTGCTCATGGTGGGGCTATCGTGCGCCTGTTTTTGTAAGCTCAATAAAGGCGGCTGGGACGGCGCGATCGTCACCTTTTTCGCCAGCAGCATCGCCATGTACGTGCGCCAGATGCTGACGCACCGGCAGCTGCACCCACAAATTAATTTCTGCATCACCGCGTTTGTTGCCACCACGGTGTCTGGCCTGCTGCTGCGCCTGCCGCAGTTTGCCTCTACCCCGACGATTGCGATGGCCGCCAGCGTGCTTCTGCTGGTGCCGGGCTTCCCACTGATTAACGCCGTCGCCGACATGTTTAAAGGGCACATCAATACCGGCCTGGCACGCTGGGCCATCGCCAGCCTGCTGACGCTGGCGACCTGCATCGGCGTGGTGATGGCGATGACGTTGTGGGGGCTACGCGGATGGGCGTGATAGATTTTCTGCTGGCGCTGGCACAGGACATGCTCCTGGCCGCCATTCCTGCCGTCGGCTTTGCGATGGTATTTAACGTTCCGCAACGCGCGCTGCCGTGGTGTGCCCTGCTGGGCGCAATCGGTCATGGCTCACGAATGGTGATGATGACGGCGGGCTTTAACATCGAATGGTCGACGTTTATCGCCTCTATGCTGGTCGGCAGCATCGGTATTCAGTGGTCGCGCTGGTATCTGGCGCATCCGAAAGTGTTCACCGTCGCCGCCGTTATTCCGATGTTCCCCGGCATATCTGCCTATACGGCGATGATTTCCGCGGTGAAAATCAGCCATTTTGGCTACACCGAGCCGCAGATGATTCTTCTCCTGAGCAACTTTCTTAAGGCGTCCTCCATCGTCGGCGCGCTCTCTATCGGGCTGTCGATACCCGGGCTATGGCTCTACCGCAAGCGCCCGCGCGTTTGATATTTGTGTTATTTCGCTGCCGTGGAGATAATCTTTCTGGTCCGTTTGGTAAAAATAAGGAAAGGATGTGGCTAACCCTGGCAGCGAACACCCCGAGCACAGTGAAGAATCGAGCCTGAAAGAGAAAATTTTTCAGAGCGCTATCGCGCTGTTTGCCGAATTTGGACTGAACGGTGCCCGCATGGAGCAGATCGCCGAGAAAGCGGGTACCACCAAACGCATGGTGGTTTACCATTTTAAAAACAAAGAAAATCTCTACCTGCTTGTCCTGGAATACGTTTACACCCAAATTCGCGCCAGTGAAAAAGCGCTCAGCCTGGCGGATATGCCCCCTGTCGAAGCGCTGGTCCACCTGGTTGAAGCCACTTTTGACTATCACGCCGACCACCCGGATTACATCCGCATAATCTGCATGGAAAACATGCAGCGCGGCCGCTTTATGCAGCAGTCAAACTATCTTCGCCAGGTCAACCGCAGCGCGCTCGACCTGCTGGAAGGCATCCTGCACCGGGGCAAAGAAAAGCTGCTATTCAGCCAGACGGTTGACGCCCGCGATCTTCACCGTCTGATCAGCAGCTTCAGCTTTCACTACGTTGCCAACAGCTACACCTTCACCCTGCTGTTTGAAGAGGGTGCAGACGAACAGGCCCAGCGCCAGCACTACCGTAAAATGGCCGTTCAGGTGGCGCTGCGTTATACCTGCCCATAATATTGCTTGCAATTAAATCGCACACAATCTATATTCATTTCATGAACGCAAAAACGAACGACACGACCGCTGCGCTCCTGCTGGATAACCAGCTCTGTTTTGCCCTCTATTCGGCAAATCTGGCGCTTAATAAGCTGTACCGGCAACTGCTGGCACCGCTGAACCTGACTTACCCGCAATATCTGGTGATGCTGGTGCTGTGGGAGCAGGATGACGTGACGGTGTCGGACATCGGTGAACGGTTGTTCCTTGACTCCGCAACGTTGACGCCGCTCCTGAAGCGTCTGGAAAGCGCAGGGCTCATCAACCGCCACCGTTCCCGCAAAGATGAACGTCAGGTCGCCGTCACGCTGACTGAAGCCGGACGTGAACTTCAGCAGCAGGCATTGGGTATCCCACATGCGGTGGGATGCGCCGCACAGTGTGATACCGACACCATGCTGGCGCTCAAGCAACAGCTGGAACTTTTGCGACAACAGATTCAACGCGCGTGAGGCTATACTTTACGCGTCTTAGTTTACCCATATATATCGCACGCTATTAAATAGCACATACAAAAGTAAGATGAGGAACCTGCCATGTCTTTAGAAAAAGTTGTTTATACCGCCAAAGCAAAAGCAACCGGGGGCCGTGACGGCCGCGCGACCTCTTCCGATGGCGTACTAGATGTCAAACTGGGCGTACCAAAAGAGATGGGCGGCATGGGGGGAGAAGTCACGAACCCTGAGCAGCTGTTTGCCGCGGGTTACTCTGCCTGCTTCCTGGGCGCGATGAAGTTTGTGGCGGCTCGCGACAAATTTACCCTGCCAAAAGATGCGTTTATTGAAGGCGAAGTGGGTATCGGCCCGCTGCCAACCGGTTTTGGTATCGAAGCAAAACTGAATATCCACGTAGAAGGTATGGATCCTGCTGAAGCTAAAAAACTGGTCGATGCGGCGCACATTGTTTGCCCTTACTCTAACGCGACCCGCGGCAATATTGACGTCACGCTGAATATCATCGCGTAATCGGTTCTGTTCCCTCTCCCGCCGGGAGAGGGATCCACACAAATTAATGCGAGCAGTGAGTAATCCCCTCGCCCCTTTGGGGAGAGGGTTAGGGTGAGGGGGAACATACGGCTCCGGTGGTCATTCCGTTCACTTTATGTTCCTTGCTACTCTGTAAGGACATGACCGGTGAACGTGCCAGGGCGGCTCAATCGCCACCGCCCTGGCGACCCGGGCTCCCGGCGGTAAATCGCCGCTTCGCGGTACCCTCAGCTTATTCCTTCAGGCTATCGGGTCGGGCATGAGCCTGCATCCCTGCAGGCCACGCCCTCTCGGCGCATCCGTGCGCCTCGCCCCGGCCTTACGGAAACGCTTCGGCGATTTACAGCCGGACCAGGGCGTCGCTGAAAGCTTTAACTCGTTCTGAAACAACCTTATTGCTTCTGCTTATAAATTACTGGGGATCCCTCAGCCCGCCAGGATGAGGGCACCAGCCTGCACTTCCCCCTCCTTTCCTTCCCCCTCTCTGTGCTACCATAAGCCCATATCACGCCCGTAGTAATCAGTTGAGTAAGCGTTATGTCCTCCAGAATTCTGACCACCAGCATTGCTGGCATTGATGCCTTTATGCGCGACCCACGCGGTGTGTTGACCCACGCCGAAGGCGGCACGGTTGCGGTTTTTGCCGACAACGCGCCGGCGTTTTACGCAATCACGCCGGAACGTCTGGCACAGCTTCTGGAGATCGAGGCGCAATTGTCACGCCCGGCGAGCGACGTCACGCTGGATAACCAGTTCTTTGATGAACCGGTTAATGCCCCACTGGCCGTTCCGATGGGTAAATTTGCCCTGTACGCGGGCTGGCAGCCTGACGCGGATTTTCAGCGGCAGGCTGCACTGTGGGGCATTGCGTTAACCCAACCCGCCACCGCGGAAGAGCTCGCCGCGTTTACCGCCTGGTGGCAGGCGGAAGGCAAAGTGTTCACCCACATCCAGTGGCAGCAAAAGCTCGCGCGTCATCTTCAAATAACCCGCGCCAGCAACAATGGCCAGCCAAAGCGCGATATCAACACGTTTTCAGAACCGGATAAACAGATCCCAAGCGGATTCCGAGGTGCGAAATGAAGAACGTCGGCGACCTGATGAAACGTCTGCAAAAAATGATGCCTGCCAACGTGAAGCCCGCTTTCACCACGGGTGAAGAGCTGCTGGCGTGGCAAAAGGAGCAAGGTGAAATTCGTGCCGCCGCGCTCGCCCGCGAAAACCGGGCGATGAAAATGCAGCGCACCTTTAACCGCTCCGGTATTCGTCCCCTGCATCAGAACTGCTCGTTTGATAACTATAAAATTGAGACCACCGGGCAGATGAACGCGCTTGCCGCCGCACGTCAGTACGTGGATGAATTCGACGGCAATATCGCGAGCTTCATTTTTAGCGGCAAGCCCGGGACCGGAAAAAACCACCTCGCAGCCGCCATCTGCAACGAGCTGCTTCTGCGCGGTAAATCGGTCCTCATCATCACCGTGGCCGATATCATGTCCGCCATGAAAGACACCTTCAGCAACCGTGAAACCAGCGAAGAACAGCTGCTTAACGATCTAAGCAATGTGGATCTCCTGGTCATCGACGAGATAGGCGTTCAGACGGAATCCCGTTATGAAAAGGTCATCATTAACCAGATTGTCGATCGCCGCTCCTCCTCCAAACGCCCCACCGGCATGCTGACGAACCACAACATTGACGAGATGACCCGTTTACTGGGTGAACGCGTCATGGACCGCATGAAGCTGGGCAACAGTTTGTATGTCATCTTCGACTGGGACAGTTACCGCAGCCGCGTCACCGGCAAAGAGTATTAAGACAGTTCCAGGAATCACCAGCAGGGCGCAGGTATATACTGGAACCCCTTCCGGCCCAAAACGGACCTTTTTGAGAAAGCCATTATGAAAAAACAGATTCTTATCAGCACCTTTTTAGGCGCGCTGCTGGTTACCGGCGCAGCGCAAGCGGCTTCCTGGCAGGATTCCCTGTCAAGCGCAGCAAATGAGCTGACCAAAGAGGGCAGCAGCGCCCAGGGCGGGCTCTCGGCTTCTTCTCTCACCAGCCTGCTGAGCAATAGCTCCCAGAGCCTGAGCGCGGGCACGATGAACAACGCGGCGGGGATTCTGGAATATTGCGCGAAGCAGAAGCTGGCGTCCGTGACCGACGCGCAAAACGTGAAAAACCAGGTGCTGGGTAAACTGGGTCTCGATACGCAGGAACAGAAAGCAGATACCAGCTATATGGACGGCATTCAGGGCCTGCTTAACGCGCAAAACGGCCAGCAGCTTAACCTGAGCACCCTTGGCAACTCCTCTCTGGCAAAACAGGTGAAAACCAAAGCCTGCGATCTGGTGCTGAAACAAGGCGTTAATTTCATCTCCTGATCCGCCCCATTTTCTGCCACAACACGCCGCGTTTAATGCGATAGGCTTGCATCGCGGCGTTAAACGAGCGTTTTTCCTACCTGTCACCGTCTCAGCGTCCGTTTGTCAGGATGAGACCGCCTTCATAAAAACGATTTTATAAACCAAATCCTAACAACAGCACACTTTCGTGACACTAAAATTGCAGCTAAACGGCATCGCCATTACATTGTCTTACCAAAAATAAACAGTTAGCCAGCGAAGCACCTGGCGTCATGAGGATATGCTGTTGTCAGAATTTATCTCTCTTATCCTTTTCCTGGCCTCCGTCGGCGTTTATGCCTGGAAAGCCGGCCGTAACACCTGGTGGTTTATCGCCACGCTGGTGGTGCTCGGCATTTTTATCATTTTAAACATTACCTTATACGCCAGCGATTACTTCACCGGCGACGGCATTAACGATGCTGTGCTCTACACCCTGACGAACAGCCTGACGGGCGCGGGGGTGGGTAAGTACATCCTTCCGGGGCTGGGGCTGATCGTGGCGCTGGTGACGATTTTCGGCGCGCTCGCCTGGGTGCTGCGCCGCCGTCGCCATCTCCCTCACCATCATGGCTACAGCCTGCTGGCGCTGTTCCTGGCGCTGGCCTCCGTTGATGCCAGCCCGGCGTTTCATCAAATTACCGAGCTTGTGAAATCCCAGTCGCGTGACGGCGATCCGGACTTCGTGGCCTATTACAAAGAGCCGTCGAAAACGATCGCCAACCCGAAGCTCAACCTTGTCTACATCTACGGTGAAAGCCTGGAGCGTACCTACTTTGATAACGACGCGTTCCCTAACCTGACGCCGGACCTGGGCGCGCTGAAAAATGAAGGTCTCGACTTCAGCCACACCATGCAACTGCCCGGCACGGATTACACTATCGCCGGAATGGTGGCTTCCCAGTGCGGTATCCCGCTCTTCGCGCCTTTTGAAGGCAACGCCTCCGCTTCAATGTCGACGTTCTTCCCGCAGAATATTTGCCTGGGCGATATTCTGAAAAACTCCGGCTATGAAAACTACTTTATGCAGGGAGCAAACCTGCGCTTTGCCGGAAAAGATGTGTTTCTGAAATCCCACGGTTTTGACCACCTGTATGGCTCGGAAGAGTTAAAAACGACGGTTGCCGATCCGACCTACCGCAACGACTGGGGCTTCTATGACGATACGGTGCTGGACGAAACCTGGAAGAAATTTGAGGAACTGTCCCGCGCCGGGAAGCGTTTTTCTCTCTTTGCGCTGACGGTGGATACCCACCATCCGGACGGGTTCGTCTCGCGCACCTGTAAGCGCAAAAGCTATGACGTGGATGGCAAAAACAATAAGTCTTTCAGCGCCGTGACCTGTAGCCAGGAGCACATCGCCGCGCTGGTCGAGAAAATCAAAACCTCGCCCTGGTTTAAAAACACCGTCATCGTCGTCTCGTCCGATCATCTGGCGATGAAAAACAGCGCGTGGGATCAGCTCAACAAGCAGGACCGCAGCAATCTGTTCTTCGTCCTGCGCGGCGACAAGCCGCAGCAGGAGACGATCGCCACCAAGCGCAACTCCATGGATAACGGCGCGACGGTGCTGGACATTCTGGGCGGCGACAACTTTATTGGCCTTGGGCGCAGCACGCTGTCCGGACAATCCCTGTCGGAGGTCTTCCTCAACATGAAGGAGAAAATTCTCGCCTGGAAGCCCGACATCATCCGCCTGTGGAACTTCCCGAAAGAGATGAAAGACTTCACCATCGATCGGGATAAAAACACCGTCGCCTTCTCCGGCAGCAATTTCCGTCTGCCGCTGCTGGTACGCGTGTCGGATAGCCGCGTTGAACCGCTGCCGGAAAGTGAGTACTCCGCGCCGCTGCGTTTCCAGCTGGCCGATTTCGCCCCTCGCGACAACTTCGTCTGGATCGACCGGTGTTACAAAATGGGCCAGCTCTGGTCACAGCCGCTGGCGCTTTCTACCGACTGGTGCGTCTCTCAGGGGCAGCTTGGCGGGGAACAAACCGTGCAGCATGTCGACAAAGCTCAGTGGAAAGGCAAAACCGCCTTTAAAGATACGGTGATTGATACGGCTCGCTATCAGCACAACATCGACATGCTTAAAATCGTCGACAACGACATTCGCTATAAAGCGGACAGCTTCATCTTTAACGTGGCAGGTGCGCCTGAAGAAGTGAAGCAGTTTAGCGGCATCTCCCGTCCGGAGTCCTGGGGGCGCTGGTCGAACGCGCAGCTGGGCAACGAGGTGAAAATTGAGTACACCCATCCGCTGCCGGAACAGTTCGACCTGTTGATCACAGCCAGAGCTTACGGGCCCAACGCGAATAAGCCCGTGCCGGTGCGCGTGGGCGATGAAGAGCAGACGCTGACGCTTGGTAACGACGTAAGCACTCACACGCTGCATTTCACCAATCCATCGCGCAGCAATACTTTAGTCATTGTGCCGCCAGACCCGCAGTCCACCAATGAAGGGAATATTCTCGGCCACTCACCCCGCCAGCTCGGGATTGGCATGGTCGAAATCAAAATTGTCAGCAAGCAAGGCTAACGCATGCCCCGCCCGGCATTCCGTCGGGCGGTTATGAAAATAAATAATTCTATATAAATTTTATAAATCAGATAAAAACTCTTTATATAAGTCAATTTTATTTATAAATATCCCACCAAAAGCCACCACCATAGAATGTACAGCTCCTGAAATCACTACGGAGCGGTACACACTTTTATCATGCTAACCGGCTATAAGTTCGAGTCCATCCGGGCATTGCGCAGTGAAAATGTCATTGCCTGGGAGGTATTGTCCACGGCAAAGCCCCACGTCAATCTTGAAGACTACTTTAGCTCAATGCCCTCTGCGCAGCGTAAAGAACACTTCTTTGCGCAGCTTCGCCATACCCTGTCTTGCGAAGAAGGCGACAAGTATTACCTCAATGCGACATCGGATTTGCTGCTGGAACCGGACTTCCTCGACAGGCTGAAAGAAGAAACCTCCTGCCCGGAGAGGCTGGCTATCGAAGTTACCGATCTCCATACGATGGTACAACTCGACGATATGCAAAGCCGGTCCCTGCGAACAGGTATCGCGATGCTCCATCAATGGGGCGTTGAAGTGTGGGCCGACGACGTCTGCGAAGACATTCTTCCCGAGCTGCTTGCCAGCCAGATCCGCTTCTGCGGCGTCAAAATTGACAAACATACCTTCTGGATCGGACGTACCGAGCAGGCTAAGTTCCTGCACCTTACCCGCCAGTACAAGCGTGTCGCCAGTAAGGTACTGATAGAAGGCATCGAAACCGCGGGTGATTTCGCGCTGGCCCGCGCCAGCGTGGCCGACTACGGCCAGGGTTATCTGTGGGGCATGAAATGACGCCTTTCATCCCGAATGCCGGCTATCAGGTCATCGTTCTGAGCAGCAATGCGTTTTTGTGGCTCGGCCTCCATTCGATAGTATCGACGGCCGTGTCCCCCCGTCCTGAGGCGTACTGGATCAACAACGTTACTCCAGAAGGGCTTCTGCGTTTGCAGGAGCTGCTCAGCACGCACGCCGGGCAGAGCTGGCTGTTATTTACGGATACGGCCAGGGTCAACGACATTAACGCCCTGCCAGGCAATGAGCGGATCAGAGTGGTCCCGGGAAATGTGTCCCTTGCCCAACTAAGCCACTGCTTTAGCGACATGACCTTCTCTTTAGAAAATACCGCCACGCTCACGTACCAGGAAATGCGGGTTTGCATGCTGCTTCAAAAAGGCTTCAGCCCGGTGCGTATCGCACAAATCCTTAATAAGTCACCGAAAACGATCTACACCCACAAGCGTAACGCGATGAACAAATTTTGCTGTCAGAACCTGGCAGAATTCCATCGAAAACTCTGCCTGCTGGACGCTCTGGCCACTTCTCTGTAATTGCACTGTTATTCACGTCAGGAAATAAGATCATGAAAATTATCTCCACTGCTGTATGTTGTTCCGCTCTCCTGCTTCCTGCCGCTGCGATCGCCGCAGACAGCACCGCAAGCGCGACGATGCACGTTTCACTTGAGGTGGTAAAATCCTGCACCCTCAAAGCCAACGACCTCAATTTCTCACGCCACGGGTCGGATGAATCAAGCGAAATTCAGGCCAAAACGCAGGTCGATATTGTTTGTACCAACGGTACGCCATTCACGCTCTCCGCCACCAGCAATGATAGCAGCGAAAACGGCACCTTCTGGCTGAAGCCGGAAAACGGTGAAACGGGCGCACAGAAGATAGCGTGGAAACTTTTTGCCGATGAGAGCAAACAGACACAAATCACCAGCACCGATGGGCTTACCGATACCGGCAACGGCATGGCGCAGGAAGAGACGCTGTATGGCGTTATTGACGCAGGGGCGCTGACGACCGCGCAGGCGGGCGCCTACAGCGACGATGTCACCTTAAATCTGGTGTATTGATCATGCGGCGCTGTCTTCCCTGCTTCATTCTGTGGCTCCTGATGCTGACGCTGCTGTCTCGCTACGCGCTGGCCGCCACGCTTCAGGTGGCCCCCGTGACGCTCGATCTCCAGAGCGGTCAAAGAGCATCCGCGGTTTACCTCACGAACAGCGGCAAAGCGGCCATCCATGCTCAGATACGGGTTTACGAATGGACCCAGCAAAACGGCAAAGATGTGTTAACGGCCACCGACGAGGTGGTCAGTAGCCCGGCGATGACCTCTCTGGCCCCGGGCCAGCAGCAGCTGGTGCGCATCATCGTTATGGAGCCCGGCATCCGTGAACAGGAGCAAAGTTACCGCCTGGTCATTGATGAGCTGCCGGATGAAACGTCCCGTGCGGCCAACCCCAACGCGGTGCACTTTCTGCTGCGCTACTCGATTCCCGTCTTTATTGCCGGAAACCAGAATATGCCCGTTAGCCGCGATGCCCTGAGCTGCGAACAGGCGGAGCCCCCGGGAACGATCCGCTGCTATAACGCCGGGAACAGCCATATTCGCCTGAGCCACCTGCAGGCCCTGACGGCCAGCGGGCAGGTTGTGGGATCGGTGAAAGGGCTGGCGGGCTATGTGCTACCGGGACAGACCGCGCTTGTGACACTTAAGCAGGCTTCACACCACACGCTCAGCGCACTGCGCGCCTATCTCAATGATGAACACCATGCCAGCCAGATCCCCCTGCGCCCGCTCGCTACTCGCGCTCCTGCTTTGGCTACCGCTCACGCTGTCAGCCCGGGTTGAACCCGCCGCCGACACCGTACAATGGCTGGCCATCACGGTGAATCACGCTCCTCGAGGGGAGCTGTGGGCCTGCCGGGTCGTGGGTGAGGCGCTGTGGATTGACCGCGGCGACCTCAAAAAGCTGGGGCTTCGCGCCCCGGATGACCACAGCGAATGGGTTGAACTGACGTCCCTGCCTGGCCTGAAGGTCAGTCTCGACTTACACGCTCAGCAGGTCTCCCTTACCGCCGACGCAGAGGCGCTCGACGGCCAGCAGCGCCTGACTATCGAGAGGCCGACCGCGCAGTATCGCTATCCCGAGGCGCAGCCCATCAGCGCGTTTACGCTCGGGTATGCCCTTTATGCCAGCGACTCTCAGGGGAACCGCCAGCTTAACGCGCAGACCTCGTTGACCGCATCCGGGGCGCTTCCCGGCACCTTCAGCAGCAGCTTTTCAAGCCATGCGGGGGAGGAAAACAGCGCTGGGCGGCCCAGCCACACGCGTCTTGAAACCCGCTGGCAGTGGGACAACGCAGACTCGCTGACCAGCCTGGCGCTGGGCGACAACATCACCACGGGCACCCGCTGGAGCCGGCAGGTACGTTTTGGCGGCCTGCACTGGGCGCGGAATTTTGAGCTTAATCCGCAGCTCAACACCGAACCGCGCAGCCGCTACAGCGACACTGCCGTCCTGCCTTCAACGGTCGATCTTTACATCGACGGGCTTAAGCAGAGCAGCGAGCACGTGACACCGGGGGATTTTCTGCTGGATACCCTACCCTCCTTCACCGGAAGCGGACAGGCGCAGGTGGTCATTACCGACATCAACGGTCAGCGTCGCACCGTACAGCTCGATCTCTACGGCGCACCGGGGATGCTGGCGGAAGGGCTCAGCAGCGGCTCGCTGGATATCGGCTGGATGCGGCAAAACTACGCCCTGCGATCGAATGACTATGCCCCCGATCCCGTGCTCGACGCGGGCTGGCGCTATGGGGTAAGTAACCGGCTGACGCTGGCGCTGCACACGGAACAGCAGAGCAAACTGCGCAATGTCGGGACAGGCGTCGACTGGCTGATCTCGCCCGACATCGGGATTGTTAGCCAGCATGTTGCCCTGAGCGACAGCCCTTATGGCCAGGGAAAACAGTGGGGCCTTGGCTGGCAATGGAACGGCAGCGGGACGGGCTTCTCTGCCAGCACCGTCCGTACTGATGCCAATTTTGCCGATAACGCCCGCACGATCGGCGCCCTGCCGGTCAGACGCAGCGATAGCGTCTGGCTAAGCCACTCCGTTCCTCATTTTGGTACCGTAGGCGCAGGCTGGGTACAGCAAAACATTCAGGGCAACAAACAGCGCTACCTCAACGCCTCCTGGTCCGTCTCGCTGCCGGCCCATCTCTCCACCACGCTGAGCTATACCCGTTCGTTTACGGATGCGTCGAGTAACGTTCAGCTTATGCTTTCGGTCCCGTTAGGCCGTGCGGATACTCTCTCCGTTCAGACCAGCCGCGAGACATCACGCATGGATTATCGCCACCAGCCGGACGATCGGCTCGGCGGCTGGTCATGGCAGCTGGGACAAAGCGTTGGTGAGCGCCGGGATACCTATGCGGACGTGGGCTATCTGGGTCATGCAGGCGAGTGGCACGTCGGGCTGGAGCAAGGCGCTAAGCTGGGCAACCAGTACGCCTCAGCCGAAGGCAGCCTGACGCTGCTGGATGGCAGCCTTCATGCCCTGCGCTACAGCCAACAGGGTCTGGCGCTGGTCTCCACCCACGGCGTTGGACACGTGCCGGTAATGCTGGAAAACCGCCCTGCAGGCGAAACCGATGAAAACGGCTATCTGCTGCTGACCGACCTGCCGCAATACCACAGCAGCAAGGTCAGCATCAATCCGCTGGATCTCCCTGCCGATGTTATGGCCCCCGTCACCGACATGGATGCCAGACCGGGCAACGGCAGCGCGGTAAAGGTCGATTTTAATGTCCATCACGCCGTGACGGTTCAGGCCCGGCTGGTCGACAGCCGCCACAAGCCGCTCCCGCTGGGCAGCATCGTTTCAACGCCACGCGGCGCGACCATCGTCGGACGCGACGGTTTTATCTGGCTTGAAGATCCGCCCCTGCCGGGTGAACTGGTGGTGAAAACCGGCGAGGGGGAGTGTCGGGTCACGCTTCCGGCCCCGCGCACCGCGTCATCAATACAGAATATTGGAGAACAACTGTGTCATTAAAAACACCGTTATTGCTGCTGCTCGTGCTGTCCATGAAGGCGATGGCGGCAGCGTGCTGGATAACCTCACCCGCCGCCATCAACTTTGGCAGCGTCGTGGCGGGAAATGCCGCCTCGACCAACACCGAGGTTAAATTTAGCTGTCAGGCCGACAATAACGGCACGATGGAATATATCAACGTCTGCCTGAGCAGCATTGATGCTCCACCCTTTCAGATGCTCTCGAACGGGGACCAGGAGGGGAAACAGTACACCCTGCTCTTCCGCCTGCTTAACGGCGTCGCGCGCTCTCAGGAGCTGGGCCCCGCCAGCGGCGGGGATCTCATTCAGCAGACCCTGACTGCACAAAGCAATACCAGCATCAGCGGTAGCTTTCCGCTTATCGCCACCCTCCCGCCGGGGCAAAACCAACTGCCGGCGTACCACTATTACAACTACAACATGAATCTGCGCATCGCCTGGCACAGCGCCCCCCGTCAGGATGCGTTGCAAAATTGCTCGGACGGCTCCGCGGAGGGCGAGCAGGTGCAGGGCGGCACCAGCGCGCAGGCCGAAATCAGCCAAGGGTGCTACATAGAACGCGTCACCCCGCTTAACTTCGGCACGCTGAGCAGCACCGCCACGCTGCACCCGACGCGTTCCACGGCAACACTCACCACGCGATGTCCGGCCGGCACGGCGTTTACCCTTGCCATGGGCAACGGCAACCATGCCAGCGGCAATCAGCGGCAGCTTTGCAACGACGAAGGCCAATGCCTGCGCTATGCGCTCTGGCAGGATGCCGCTGCCACGCAACGCTGGGGCGATTCGCGCAGCGGGGATGCGCTGGTCGTCACCCATCCCGCAGGCGGCACCCAAAGCTTCACCGTTTACGGAGAAGTCCCGGCCCAGCCTCTGAGCGGTACGGGGGAATTTATTGACGACGTGATAATTACGCTGACTTATTAAACCACTCAAAAAACCGTCTGGATCAATGTTATCGGTAACAATGGCGTTAAAATAGCCAGCATCTCTGCTTAGAAGATGTAAACACCTTCTCTTTTTTTTCATTATCTCTGTCTGTTTTACAACAACTTATGAAATATCTGCTTGCTGACGCCATCGTCTACAACGACGAGGACGGTTCTGTTTCTCTTATCAATGCGCCGGATGAGGATGCGCAGATCCTCACCTGCACGGCCAATACCATCCTGAAGCTGCTGGTCCAGCATCATGGCAACGTGATTGAACGGGACACCTTTCTCCATGAGGTCTGGGATCGGCGAGGGCTCCAGGGATCGAACAACTCGTTAAACCAGTACATCAGTATTTTGCGCAAAATGCTGGCAAGCCTGCTTCCCGACGCGCTGTTTATCGTCACGGTCCCTAAGACGGGCTTTATGCTCAGCGCCGACGTCACGGTAACGCCCCAGGAGGAAGCGCCCCCGGCCGCCAAAATGGCGAAACCGGCATGGCGCGCTCGACCGGAACGGTTGTTCTGCGGCGCGCTTACTCTGGCGATCGTAACGCTGTGCCTCTGGATAACGGCGATCAAACCAGTAAACCCGCAGCGGGAGATCCATCTGCTGACCCATATCGGCACCTGTCCGGTCTACACCTTTACGCCGCTGGCGGATGTGTTTCACGAGAAGGCGATTGCCCTGGCGCAAACCCTTCAGCAGGACGGCCATCTCCCGTGTCTGCAAAATTCCATTTTCTATATGCACATCCAGAGAACGCTTTTTTACGGCCACGAAGGACGGCTGGTGCTTTCCCAGTGTTCCCTCACGCGGGATAAAGCGAGCGCCTGCCGTACGCTTTACTATTACGAGTGGTGATATGCGACAGATAAAAATTTGGCTCATTCTGATCTTTAACCTGATGCTCATCGGCGCCGCGCTGGCGTGGTACTTCTACACGCCCCCGCTGGCGGTGGCCTGCGACGGTAACCTGACCTTCTCCGACAGACGCGACAATCATGATTTCACGTTTGATGGGGAGATCATTATGCGGTTCCACCCCGACAAAACCGGGTACATCACCCTAAACGGCAACGTCGAGAACGCCCCGCAAAATTGGGAAGTGTCGCGGCAGGAGATGTTTAAGTGGCGGCACGTGGAGGGGGAACTCTATGAAATCATCATTCAAAAAGTGGAGCGTTTTAGCCACGATGCGATGCCGCCCGGCGTATTTGAAAAATACGTGGCAGGCCTGACGCTGGGGAAAAAAAGGCTCCTGACGATAGAGCGCACGCCGCATGATGCGCTGGTGATTAGCAACTTTTACTCGCCGGTGCTGGTCTGCTCGGAATAATGTCGGAAGGTCAGGCTATACTTCCCGCCATGAACATTTACATTCGCCCCACCACCTGCGACGACGTTGCCGCCCTGCCCGCCCTTGAACGCGCGGCGGGCGAACGTTTTCGTGACGACCCGGATCTCGCCTGGCTTGCCGAGGGTGAGGTCATTTCCGCTGAACAGCACCTCGGCTATGCCGAACGGGGGCTAAGCTGGCTGGCGCTGGCGAACGAGCGTCCCGTGGGGTTTCTCCTTGCAGAGGCACACCCTTCGTCACTGTTTATTGTGGAGCTCTCGGTTGATCTGGCCTGGCAGGGAAACGGGATCGGCCGGCAGCTCATCGCCCGTGCGGCTGACCATGCCCGCAAAGTGGGACTGACATCGCTGACACTGACGACGTTCCGGGACGTTCCGTGGAATGCGCCCTTCTATGCAAAGCTGGGGTTTGAATACGTCACTGAACTCACGCCTGAACTGCTTGAAAAACGTGAAGAAGAAGCAGCGCACGGCTTAGCGTATAACTCACGCTGCGCCATGCGTCTGCCGCTTTGATATCGCCCGGTGGCGCTTCGCTTACCGGGCCTACAACACCTTTCCGTAGGCCGGGTAAGGCGCAGCCGCCACCCGGCACAACGCGCAGGATTAGAACGTTTCCCAGTTATCGCCCGCGTCCGCCGTCGCGGCCTTACGCGATATCACCGGCGCGGCAACGCTTTTCGCGGCAGCAAACTCGCGCGCCTTCATCTGCTCCTGCTGAATGCGGAACACCGCCACGGCCTGCGTCAGGCGGCTCGCCTGCTCTTCCAGCGCCGCCGCCGCTGCGGCAGACTCTTCCACCAGCGAGGCGTTCTGCTGGGTCACGCGGTCCATCTCTGCTACCGCCAGACCCACCTGGTCGATACCGCGGCTCTGCTCGTCAGAGGCAGACGCAATCTCGCCCATGATGTCGGTCACGCGGGTCACCGCGTTCACGATCTCACCCATGGTTTCACCGGCGCTTTCTACCAGCGTTGAGCCCACTTCCACGCGGCCCACAGAGTCTTCAATCAGGCTCTTAATTTCACGAGCTGCCTGGGCGCTGCGCTGGGCCAGGTTACGCACTTCCCCTGCCACCACCGCAAAACCACGGCCCTGCTCGCCCGCACGCGCCGCTTCTACCGCCGCGTTCAGTGCCAGGATGTTGGTCTGGAAGGCAATGCCGTCGATCACGCTGATAATGTCGGCAATCTTCTGTGAACTACCGGCAATGTCTCGCATGGTTTGCACCACGTTGTCCACCACTTTACCGCCTTTTTGCGCGGTTTCAGACGCGCTCAGCGCCAGATGGCTCGCCTGACGGGCGTTCTCGGCGTTCTGCTTAACGGTCGCCGTCAGCTGCTCCATGCTGGCAGCGGTCTCTTCCAGGGAAGCGGCCTGCTGTTCAGTACGGGAAGAGAGATCGTTATTGCCCATCGCGATTTCGCTCGCGCCGCTGTAGATCGCATTCGCGCCGTTACGCACGTCGCCCACGGTACGCACCAGCTCACTCTGCATATGACGCAGCGAGTCAGCCAGTTCACCCATCTCGTTGGACCCTTCCACGTCAATGCGCTTCACCAGGTCGCCGCTGGCGATATGGCGAATATTGTCGATCAGACGCGTCAGCGGAGAGAGCAGCGCCTGCTTGATACCCAGCCAGACAGCCACGATCACCACCAGCACGGCAACCAGCACGCTTATCAACACCCAGATCGCCTGGCTGAAGGAGCTGTTGCTGTCTTCAACCGCCATCTGGTACAGCTTGTCGTTCTGCTGCAGGTAGCTCACGTACTGCTTCTCAAAACCATCCTGGTAGCTCTGGGTCGGCTGGTCGAAGAAGGCGTTGATTTTACCTGCCCCCAGCAGCTGAATCAGCTCTGCCAGCGCACCGTGGTAGATATCGTAGTTACGCTTAATCTCCAGCGCAGCGGCGTCGCTTTGACGCGGGTCGCGCGGCAGGGCTTCATAGTCAGCCCAGTTTTTTTCCGCCTGTTTCAGCGAGGCAGACGCAATTTGCATCAGATCGTTAACGGTCGCGCCGCTGCCGATATTGCTCTGATCCATCATGTAGCGGATGCCCGCGCGGTTAAGGGTATTACGGGTTTGCAGCAGCGCAACCCAGCTCCCGTTCAGGGTGGATTGTTGCTGACGAATGGTTTGCAGGACGGTGAAATTCTCTTTGTCATTCTTCAGAGCATTAAAGAAAAGACCACCGGATGTGAGTTGTAACAGGCCAAATATAGCTAAAACCAGCATTAAGCTGGTGACAATCTTGATACGGTTTAACATGTTTTCTCTTTCCTCAGACAGATACAGAATTTTCGGCCTGGAAAGGGAAAACTTTACGAAAATCATCCTGGAATTTGTGGTTTTTACTCTTCTTCCCGCGCTGCGTTATGGCGGTTTCCGAGTTCAATAAACTCTTCCAGCAGCGCCGTCAGCTGCTTCATCTTCTCCGGCGTGTATTCCGCCTCAATCTGCTGATACGCCTCTTCCACCTGCGCCTGGGCGTGCTCGTACAGCGCATTACCCTCTTTGGTCAGCGACACGTACAGCTTGCGCTGGTCGTTCACCGGCTTTAAGCGCAGCACCAGGCCGTCGCGCTCCATGCGCGTCAGAATGCCGGTCAGGCTCGGGCGCAAAATGCAGGTGCGAAACGCCAGGTCGTGAAAATCCATCGACAGATGCTCAGCCAGCACGCGCACGATGCGCCACTGCTGCTCGGTGAGGTTATGGCGCTTCACAATCGGTCGGAAGTAGGACATCGCCGCTTCCCGCGCCTGCAATAGCGCGATGGTTAATGAATCATGCATAGCCTCTCCCCTTTGCATCATTAACAAGTAAACAATCCATAAAAGATGTTTTTATAAACAACACGTTTTCCGTCAAAAAGTCTAACAGAAACCAGTCAATTTATTTAACAATATGATTTTAATAGACATAAAAATCAATATGTAAATTTATTGTTATTCATATCACAAATTCTTCACTTCTGATTGCGAAATGAACAGCAAAAGCATAAAACCAGATCATTAATATATTAATGAAATCATAACCCGGGCCGTCGGGGTAAGGAGTATGTGAATGAAAGGTACCGTTTTTGCCGTCGCGCTGAACCATCACAGCCAGCGTGAAGCCTGGCGTGAGGCATTTGAAAAAGCCCCCTACAACACGCCGCCGAAAACGCCGGTGTGGTTTATCAAACCGCATAACACCGTGATTCGCGCGGGCGAACCGATCCCCTTCCCGCAGGGGGAAACGGTGCTGAGCGGCGCGACGGTGGCAATGGTGGTGGGTAAAACCGCCAGCAGGGTGCGCGTGGAGGAGGCCGCGGAATACATCGCGGGGTATGCGCTGGCTAACGAGGTGAGCCTGCCGGAGGAGAGCTTCTACCGCCCGGCCATCAAGGCCAAATGCCGGGACGGATTTTGCCCGCTCGGCGAACCTGTCGCCGTTGATAACGTAGACAACCTGACCATTATCACCGAGATCAACGGCCGCGAAGCGGACCACTGGAACACGGCCGATCTTCAGCGCAACGCCGCCGAACTGCTGAGCGCCCTGAGCGAGTTCGCCACCCTTAATCCCGGCGATGCAATATTGCTCGGCACCCCGCAAAGCCGCGTTGAGATCCGCCCGGGGGATCGCGTGCGTATTCTGGCGGAAGGGTTTCCGCCGCTGGAAAACCCGGTGGTGGATGAGCGCAACGTCATTATTGCGCACAGCACGCCGCCGCAGGCCACGCTGTTTGCCCTCGGCCTGAACTATGCCGACCACGCCAGCGAGCTGGACTTCAAGCCCCCCACCGAGCCGCTGGTGTTTATCAAAGCGCCAAACACCTTTAATGGCGACGGCCAGACCTCGGTGCGCCCGAACAATATCGAATACATGCATTACGAAGCGGAGCTGGTGGTGGTCATCGGTAAAACCGCGCGTAAGGTCAGCGAAGCCGAGGCGATGGAGTATGTTGCGGGCTATACGGTCTGCAACGACTACGCCATCCGCGACTACCTGGAAAACTACTACCGCCCGAACTTGCGGGTCAAAAGCCGCGACGGGCTTACGCCCATTAGCCCGAACATCGTGCCGAAAGCGGCCATCCCCGACCCGCACAACCTTCGTCTTCGCACCTTCGTCAACGGCGAGCTGCGTCAGGAAGGGACCACCGCCGATCTCATTTTCAGCATCCCGTTCCTGATCGCGTACCTGAGCGATTTTATGACCCTGCAGCCGGGCGACATGATTGCCACCGGCACGCCAAAAGGGCTGTCAGACGTGGTGCCGGGGGATGAAGTGGTGGTGGAAGTGGAAGGCGTAGGCCGCCTGGTAAACCGGATTGTCAGCGAGGAGACTGCAAAATGAAAAAGATTAACCACTGGATCAACGGTAAAAACGTCGCCGGAAGCGAGTACTTCCACACCACCAACCCGGCCTCCGGCGAGGTATTAGCAGAAGTCGCCTCCGGCGGAGAAGCTGAAATTCACCAGGCCGTCGCCGCCGCCAAAGAGGCATTCCCGAAGTGGGCTAACCTGCCGATGAAGGAGCGCGCGCGCCTGATGCGTCGCCTGGGGGATCTGATCGACCAAAACGTGCCTGAGATCGCCGCGATGGAAACAGCCGACACCGGCCTGCCGATCCACCAGACCAAAAACGTGCTCATTCCGCGCGCCTCGCACAACTTCGAGTTCTTCGCCGAGGTGTGCCAGCAGATGAACGGCAAAACCTACCCGGTTGACGACAAGATGCTCAACTACACCCTGGTGCAGCCGGTGGGCGTCTGCGCGCTGGTGTCGCCGTGGAACGTGCCGTTTATGACCGCCACCTGGAAGGTCGCGCCGTGCCTGGCACTCGGAAACACCGCGGTGCTGAAGATGTCTGAACTCTCCCCGCTAACCGCCGACCGTCTGGGCGAGCTGGCGCTGGAGGCGGGCATTCCGGCGGGCGTGCTGAACGTGGTGCAGGGCTACGGCGCAACGGCAGGCGACGCGCTGGTGCGCCACCACGACGTGCGCGCTGTCTCCTTCACCGGCGGCACCGCCACCGGGCGCAACATCATGAAAAACGCCGGGCTGAAGAAATACTCCATGGAGCTGGGCGGCAAATCCCCGGTGCTGATTTTTGAAGATGCCGACATCGAGCGCGCGCTGGACGCCGCCCTGTTCACCATCTTCTCGATCAACGGCGAGCGCTGCACCGCGGGCTCGCGCATCTTCATTCAGCAGAGCATCTACCCGGAGTTCGTCAAGCGCTTTGCCGAGCGCGCCAACCGCCTGCGCGTTGGGGATCCAAACGATCCGAATACCCAGGTTGGCGCGCTCATCAGCCAGCAACACTGGGAGAAAGTCTCCGGCTATATCCGCCTCGGCATTGAAGAGGGTGCAACCCTGCTGGCGGGCGGCCCGGACAAACCGACCGATCTGCCCGCGCACCTGAAAGGCGGCAACTTCCTGCGCCCGACGGTGCTGGCGGACGTCGACAACCGCATGCGCGTGGCGCAGGAGGAAATCTTCGGGCCGGTGGCCTGCCTGCTGCCGTTTAAGGACGAAGCGGAGGGCCTGCGCCTGGCCAACGACGTGGAGTACGGCCTGGCGTCGTACATCTGGACCCAGGACGTCAGCAAAGTGCTGCGCCTGGCGCGCAGCATCGAAGCGGGGATGGTTTTCGTCAACACCCAGAACGTGCGCGACCTGCGCCAGCCGTTTGGCGGCGTGAAGGCATCCGGCACCGGCCGCGAGGGCGGCGAGTACAGCTTCGAAGTGTTCGCCGAGATGAAGAACGTCTGCATCTCGATGGGCGACCACCCGATTCCAAAATGGGGGATCTGATCATGGGTAAACTGGCGTTAGCGGCAAAAATCACCCACGTGCCGTCGATGTACCTCTCCGAGCTGCCGGGCAAAAACCACGGCTGCCGACAGTCGGCCATCGACGGACATAAAGAAATCAGCAAGCGCTGCCGCGAGCTGGGCGTGGACACCATCATCGTGTTCGACACCCACTGGCTGGTGAACAGCGCGTACCACATTAACTGTGCGGACCATTTCTCGGGCGTCTACACCAGCAACGAGCTGCCGCACTTTATCCGCGACATGACCTACGACTACGACGGCAACCCGGCGCTCGGCCAGCTGATTGCCGACGAGGCGGTGAAGCTGGGCGTGCGCGCCAAAGCGCACAACATCCCGAGCCTCAAGCTGGAGTACGGC
The DNA here is from genome assembly GCF_056673305.1 of Enterobacter sp. MG-EB028. Lineage (NCBI taxonomy): Bacteria > Pseudomonadati > Pseudomonadota > Gammaproteobacteria > Enterobacterales > Enterobacteriaceae > Enterobacter > Enterobacter sp. MG-EB028. Next base: position 638,910 of record NZ_CP195079.1, on the reverse strand, counting down.
ACGCTGGTGCCGATGCGCTACATGAACGCGGATAAGCACTTCAAAGTGGTCTCCATCTCGGCGTTCTGCACGGTTCACGACTTCGCCGACAGCCGCCGGCTGGGCGAGGCCATCGTCAGCGCCATCGAGAAATACGACGGCACCGTGGCGGTGCTCGCCAGCGGCTCGCTGTCGCACCGCTTTATCGACGACCAGCGCGCGGAAGAGGGAATGAACAGCTACACCCGCGAGTTCGACCGCCAGATGGACGAGCGCGTGGTGAAGCTGTGGCGCGAAGGCCAGTTCAAAGAATTCTGCAGCATGCTGCCGGAGTACGCCGACTACTGCTACGGCGAGGGCAACATGCACGACACGGTGATGCTGCTGGGGATGCTCGGCTGGGACAAATACGACGGCAGGGTGGAGTTCCTCACCGAGCTGTTCGCCAGCTCCGGCACCGGCCAGGTTAACGCCGTTTTCCCGCTGCCCGCGTAAGGAGCCACCATGCCGCACTTTATTGCCGAATGTACCGACAACATCCGCGAGCAGGCCGACCTGCCGGGGCTGTTCGCCAAAGTGAACGAGGCACTCGCCGCCACGGGCATCTTCCCCATCGGCGGTATCCGCAGTCGCGCCCACTGGCTGGATACCTGGCAGATGGCCGACGGCAAGCACGATTACGCCTTTGTGCATATGACGCTGAAAATCGGCGCCGGGCGCAGTCTTGAGAGCCGGGAAGCCGTGGGGGAGATGCTGTTTGCACTGATCAAAACGCATTTTGCAGATCTGATGGCGAGCCGCTATCTGGCGCTGTCGTTCGAGCTCGACGAGCTGCACCCGACGCTGAATTTTAAGCAGAACAACGTGCACGCGTTGTTTAAGTAATACCGCACGGACTGTCCCCTCTCCCTTTGGGAGAGGGTTAGGGTGAGGGCAAATCTCTGCGGCCTGATGCCCTCACCCCGTCCCTCTCCCACGGGGAGAGGGAGAAAACAAACGTATAACAGGATATCGCCATGCTCGACAAACATACCCATACCCTGATCGCCCACCGCCTGCATCAGGCGGAACAGTCCCGGGAGCAGATCCGCGCGATCTCGCTGGAGTACCCGGAGATCACCATCGAAGACGCCTACGCCGTACAGCGCGAATGGGTGAGCCTGAAAATTGCCGAGGGCCGCGTGCTGAAAGGCCACAAGATTGGCCTCACCTCGAAAGCGATGCAGGCCAGCTCGCAGATTAGCGAGCCGGACTACGGCGCGCTGCTGGACGACATGTTCTTCCTCGACGGCAGCGACATTCCCGTCGATCGCTTTATCGTCCCGCGTATCGAAGTGGAGCTGGCCTTCGTGCTGGCAAAACCGCTGCGCGGCCCGGACTGCACGATCTTCGACGTCTACAACGCCACGGATTACGTCATTCCCGCCCTGGAGCTGATCGACGCCCGCTGCCACAACGTTGATCCGGAGACCCAGCGCCCGCGCAAGGTGTTCGACACCATCTCCGACAACGCCGCCAACGCCGGGGTGATCCTCGGCGGTCGTCCGATTAAGCCCGACGCGCTGGATCTGCGCTGGATCTCCGCCCTGCTCTACCGCAACGGCGTGATCGAAGAGACCGGCGTCGCCGCTGGCGTGCTTAACCACCCGGCGAACGGCGTGGCGTGGCTGGCGAACAAGCTCGCGCCGTACGACGTGCAGCTTGAGCCCGGACAAATCATCCTCGGCGGCTCGTTTACCCGTCCGGTTGCCGCCAGCAGAGGCGACACCTTCCATGTTGACTACGGCAACATGGGCTCCATCAGCTGTCGCTTTGTGTAAGGAGGCGACCATGCAAAACGCATTCAAAGCGGCGCTGAAGGCGGGCCGCCCGCAAATCGGTTTATGGCTGGGGCTGACCAGCAGCTACAGCGCCGAGCTGATGGCCGGGGCCGGTTTTGACTGGCTGCTGATCGACGGCGAGCACGCGCCGAACAGCGTGCAGACCATCCTGACTCAGCTTCAGGCTATCGCCCCTTATCCCAGCCAGCCGGTGGTGCGCCCGTCGTGGAACGATCCGGTGCAGATCAAGCAGCTGCTGGACATAGGCGCGCAAACCCTGCTGGTGCCGATGGTGCAAAACGCTGACGAGGCGCGGCTGGCGGTAAGCGCCACCCGCTACCCGCCTGCGGGCATCCGCGGCGTCGGCAGCGCCCTGGCGCGCGCCTCGCGCTGGAACCGCATCCCGGATTACCTGCATCAGGCTAACGACGCCATGTGCGTGCTGGTGCAGATCGAAACCCGCGAGGCGCTGAAAAACCTGCCGCAGATCCTGGACGTGGAAGGCGTCGACGGCGTGTTTATCGGCCCGGCGGATCTGAGCGCCGACATGGGCTTTGCCGGCAATCCGCAGCACCCGGAGGTGCAGGCCGCCATCGAGCAGGCGATCGCGCAGATCCTCAGCGCGGGCAAAGCGCCCGGCATCCTGATGGCGAATGAACAGCTGGCGAAACGCTATCTCGGCCTCGGCGCATTGTTTGTGGCGGTCGGTGTGGATACCACCCTGCTCGCCCGCAGCGCCGAAGTGCTGGCGGCCCGCTTTACCGACGTCACCACAGCAGTTGATAACAATAAATCCGTCTACTAAACGTACGATGTGGAGCGCAACATGACGACCTCAACCCTGCATAATAAAGATGTAGAACATCGCGCAATAAATAAGCTGTTCCGTCGTTTGATCGTGTTTCTCTTTATCCTGTTTGTTTTCTCGTTTCTCGATCGCATCAACATCGGCTTTGCCGGGCTGACGATGGGTAAAGATCTGGGCCTTACGTCGACCATGTTTGGCCTGGCCGCGACGCTGTTTTACGTCACCTACGTGCTGTGCGGGATCCCGAGCAACATCATGCTGGCGAAAATCGGCGCGCGCCGCTGGATCGCCGGGATCATGGTGGTGTGGGGCATCGCCTCCACCTGCACCATGTTCGCCACCAGCCCCGAAACGCTCTACGTCCTGCGCATGCTGGTGGGCATCGCCGAAGCTGGCTTCCTGCCGGGGATCCTGGTCTATCTCACCTGGTGGTTCCCGGCCTATCACCGCGCCCGCGCCAACGCGCTGTTTATGATCGCCATGCCGGTGACCATGATGCTTGGCTCGATCCTCTCCGGCTACATTCTGGCGATGGACGGGCTATGGAACCTGAAGGGCTGGCAGTGGCTGTTCCTGCTGGAGGGGCTGCCGTCGGTGGTGCTCGGCGTGGTGACCTGGTTTTACCTCAACGACACGCCGGATCAGGCCACCTGGCTGGACGATGACGAAAAGCAGGCGCTGAAAGCGATGATCGCCCGCGAGCAGGAGATCGCCATTGCCCAATCCGTCACACCGCGATCGACGCTGAGCGAGGTGCTGACGCCTGCGGTACTGCTCTACACGCTGGCCTACTTCTGCCTGACCAACACCCTGAGCGCCATTAACATCTGGACGCCACAGATCCTGCAAAGCTTCAACACGGGCAGCAGCAACATCGTCATCGGTCTGCTGGCGGCGATCCCGCAGTTTTGCACCATCCTCGGGATGATCTGGTGGAGCCGCCGCTCCGACAGGCTGAAAGAGCGAAAAAAGCACACCATCCTGCCGTACCTGTTCGCCGCGGCGGGATGGATGCTGGCCTCGGCCACCGATCACAGCCTGATCCAGCTGCTTGGCATCATTATGGCCTCAACCGGATCCTTTACCGCCATGGCGATATTCTGGACCACGCCGGACCAGGTTATTAGCCTGCAGTCCCGCGCGGTGGCGCTGGCGGTGATCAACGCCATCGGCAACGTCGGATCCGCCGTCAGCCCATTGCTGATTGGGATCCTGCGCGACGCGACCGGCAGCTTCAGCTCCGGGCTGTGGTTTGTGGCCGGGCTGCTGGTGGTCGGCGCGCTGGTGCTGACGCGCATTCCGATGACGCAGCGGGATCAACAGAGGAACGAGCATGTGCCAGAGCCCTATCGCCAACATTGATATCAGCAAGGAGTACGACGAAAGTCTGGGCACCGACGATGTGCACTACCAGTCGTTCGCCCGCATGGCGGCCTTTTTTGGCCGCGACATGCAGGCGCATCGTCATGATCAGTATTTTCAGATGCACTTTCTCGATACCGGGCAAATTGAGCTCCAGCTCGACGATCACCGCTACTCGGTGCAGGCCCCGCTGTTTGTCCTCACGCCGCCGTCGGTGCCGCACGCGTTTATCACCGAATCCGACAGCGACGGCCACGTGCTGACGGTACGCGAAGATCTGATCTGGCCGCTGCTGGAGGTGCTCTACCCCGGCACCCGGGAAGCCTTCGGCCTGCCGGGGATCTGCCTCTCGCTGGCCGACAGGCCGGACGAGCTGGCGGCGCTGAAGCATTACTGGCAGCTGATTGCCCGGGAATCCACGGAACAGCTGCCGGGGCGCGAGCACACGCTGGTCCTGCTGGCGCAGGCGGTCTTTACCCTGCTGCTGCGCAACGCAAAGCTCGACGACCACGCTTCGGGCGGTATGCGCGGCGAGCTGAAGCTGTTCCAGCGCTTTACCCAGCTGATTGATGCGCACTACCACCAGCACTGGACGGTGCCGGAATACGCTGGCGAGCTGCACCTCACCGAATCCCGCCTGACCGATATCTGCCGCCGCTTTGCCAACCGCCCGCCGAAGCGGCTGATCTTCGACCGCCAGCTGCGCGAAGCCAGACGGCTGCTGCTCTTCTCCGACAGCGCGGTCAGCGAGATTGCCTGGCAGCTGGGGTTTAAGGATCCTGCCTATTTTGCCCGGTTTTTTAACCGATTAGTGGGGTGCTCACCGAGCGCGTATCGGGCGCAGAAAGTACCGGTAAAACCTTTCCCCTCACCCTAACCCTCTCCCCAAAGGGGAGAGGGAACGATTACACCCTCGCCCCTTTGGGGAGAGGGCCGGGGTGAGGGGACAACGATCACAAATCCCAATCCCGCCCGAAAAGTACCCGCCGTTGTCCCAATCGTCCCTTCACGTCTCGCCCCTCTCAGGCTTCAATTAAACAACAAAAACAAAACATAAATTTAACAACCCAATTCCGATACGAGGTCCCTATGAAGCCTGAAGATTTTCGCGCAGACGCCAAACGTCCGTTAACCGGCGAAGAGTATTTAAAAAGCCTGCAGGACGGTCGTGAGATTTATATCTACGGCGAGCGCGTCAAAGACGTCACCACCCATCCGGCGTTTCGCAACGCGGCGGCCTCCATCGCGCAGATGTACGACGCCCTGCACAAGCCGGACATGCAGGACACGCTCTGCTGGGGCACCGACACCGGCAGCGGCGGCTATACCCACAAGTTTTTCCGCGTGGCGAAAAGCGCCGACGACCTTCGCCAGCAGCGCGACGCCATCGCTGAGTGGTCGCGCCTGAGCTACGGCTGGATGGGACGTACGCCGGACTACAAGGCCGCGTTCGGCTGCGCGCTCGGCGCCAACCCGGCCTTCTACGGCCAGTTCGAGCAGAACGCCCGCAACTGGTACACCCGCATTCAGGAAACCGGCCTGTACTTCAACCACGCCATCGTTAACCCGCCGATCGACCGCCACAAGCCTGCGGACGAGGTGAAAGACGTCTACATCAAGCTGGAGAAAGAGACCGACGCCGGGATTATCGTCAGCGGTGCGAAAGTGGTGGCAACCAACTCGGCGCTGACCCACTACAACATGATCGGCTTCGGCTCCGCGCAGGTGATGGGTGAAAACCCGGACTTCGCGCTGATGTTCGTCGCGCCGATGGATGCCGAAGGCGTGAAGCTGATCTCCCGCGCCTCTTACGAGATGGTGGCAGGCGCTACCGGCTCCCCGTACGACTACCCGCTCTCCAGCCGCTTCGATGAGAACGACGCGATTCTGGTGATGGATCACGTGCTGATCCCGTGGGAAAACGTGCTGATCTACCGCGATTTCGACCGCTGCCGTCGCTGGACGATGGAGGGCGGCTTTGCACGCATGTACCCGCTGCAGGCCTGCGTGCGCCTGGCGGTGAAGCTCGACTTCATCACTGCCCTGCTGAAGAAATCCCTGGAGTGCACCGGTACCCTGGAGTTCCGCGGCGTACAGGCGGATCTCGGCGAAGTGGTGGCCTGGCGCAATATGTTCTGGGCGCTGAGCGACTCCATGTGTTCCGAAGCCACCCCGTGGGTAAACGGCGCGTATCTGCCGGATCACGCCGCGCTGCAAACCTACCGCGTCATGGCCCCGATGGCCTACGCGAAGATCAAGAACATCATCGAGCGTAACGTGACGTCCGGGCTGATCTACCTGCCGTCCAGCGCCCGGGATCTGAACAACCCGCAGATCGACCAGTATCTGGCGAAATACGTGCGCGGCTCCAACGGTATGGACCACGTCGAACGCATCAAGATTTTAAAACTGATGTGGGACGCCATCGGCAGTGAGTTTGGCGGCCGCCACGAGCTGTACGAAATCAACTACTCCGGCAGCCAGGATGAGATCCGCCTGCAGTGCCTGCGTCAGGCGCAGAGCTCCGGCAACATGGACAAAATGATGGCGATGGTCGACCGCTGCATGTCCGAATACGACCAGCACGGCTGGACGGTGCCGCACCTGCACAACAACAGCGATATCAACATGCTCGACAAGCTGCTGAAATAGCGCAGCGGGAGGTTGCAATGCATTTAGATGAACAACGCCTGCGTTTTCGCGACGCAATGAGCAGCCTGTCGGCGGCGGTCAATGTGGTCACCACCGAAGGCGACGCCGGACGCTGCGGCATTACCGCCACCGCCGTCTGCTCGGTGACGGATACCCCGCCGTCGGTGATGGTGTGCATCAACGCCAACAGCGCCATGAACCCGGTCTTTCAGGGCAACGGCAGGCTGTGCGTTAACGTGCTGAACCACGAGCAGGAGATCATGGCCCGCCACTTCGCCGGCATGACCGGCATGACAATGGAGGAGCGCTTCGCCCTCTCCTGCTGGCAGAAAGGCCCGCTGGCGCAGCCGGTGCTGAAAGGTGCGCTGGCCAGCCTCGAAGGCGAGATTACCCAGGTGCAAACCATCGGCACGCATCTGGTTTATCTTGTCGAAGTGAAAAACATCATCCTGAGTGACGCGGGACACGGCCTGATCTACTTCAGGCGTCGTTTCCATCCGGTCATGATGGAGGCGGAAGCCGCCGTGTGATCCCCCCTCGCGCTGGCCTTTTTTCGGGCCAGCGCCGCTTTCTACAAAAATTCCTAAGGTTTCCACTAAATCACGCCGTTATATATCCATAAGAGAAATTTTCTGTGCCTGAATACTGACATCTCCGGTCAGTGCTTTTTGCATTGTTCAGCGCATACCCAATATACAGGAAGACCTTATGGCTAAAACGACGCGGAGCCGCTCGGCTGAACGTCTGGTCGATATTCTCCTTGAGCTACATTTACACGGCGTGGTAAACCGCAGTGCGCTAATGGAGAAATTTAAAATTACCGAGCGTACCGTCTACCGGGATTTAAATGCGCTCTCGCCCATTGTTGAACATACCGGTAACGGGCTATATCGGCTGATCCACTCCGCCCAATCTCCCGGCGGGCAGGGATTACATCACGCTCTGGCTAACTTCCTGAATGCCGATAATTTTTTCCCTGAAAGAAATACGGACTTCTGGCAAAAGCTGGAGGCGCGCGTCGACGAAAACCATATTCTCATCCTCGGTAATGACGCAGAGCACACGGTACAGCGTGATATCCGCCGCCATTTAGCAAAAATCGAGAAATCGATTAAGAACCATAATGTCTGTCAGATCGTTTATAAGGGTAAAACCCGTCTGATTAATCCCTATAAACTCATTAACAAAAAAAATATATGGTATTTACAAGCTACCGAAAATAGCCGGTTGAAATCCTTTTCATTAAGCCAGATTAGCTGGTTTGATATTCAAAAAAACGTTTTTACCCCTGATGAAAATGTGCGGGCATTGCTGGAAAAAAGCCTCGACCCGTGGGTTTCTGAAACTACTTTCACCGTGAAAATATTCATTAAGGATAATATTTCACATTACTTCCTGCGCCGCGATCTCCTGCCGGAACAAGAGCTGCTGGAGCAACAACGCGGCGGCGTCACGCTTCGCTGCCAGGCGGCACACGAAAACCAGATCCTGCCGCTGCTGTTCTACTGGCTGCCGAATATTCAGATCCTGGAGCCGAGCTGGCTGAAGGAGAAGCTCATCAAGACGCTGGAAAACTATCTGTCGATGGAGCGCAGCCCGGAAAACCACGTGATCTCAATCACATAATTTCCCCCGCCAGCGGCGAGCCTTAACCACTCGCCGCGTTCTTTGACCGCTCACCCGTCACTTTCAACCACTCACGCATTTACCGCCCTTTACGCGCGCGCGGATCTGGCACGATCGCTCCAGCATTATCAATACCTCCTCACAACGAACCCTGACCCTTTTTTCATTACATAAAAAACCAGGTCTTACTATGGATACTAAAAAACTACTTAAGCACGTGCCCTGGGCCTTACTCGGGATCCTCGGTGCTTTCTGTCTGGCGGTTGTCGCATTGCGCCGGGGCGAACACGTAAGCGCCCTGTGGATCGTGGTCGCGTCTGTCTCCGTCTATCTTGTGGCTTATCGCTACTACAGCTTGTACATCGCGCAGAAGGTCATGAAGCTCGACCCGACGCGCGCCACCCCGGCGGTCATTAACAACGACGGCCTGAACTACGTGCCAACCAACCGCTACGTGCTGTTTGGTCACCACTTTGCCGCCATTGCAGGCGCTGGCCCGCTGGTCGGCCCTGTGCTGGCCGCGCAGATGGGCTACCTGCCGGGTACGCTCTGGCTGCTGGCGGGCGTGGTGCTGGCGGGGGCGGTGCAGGACTTTATGGTGCTGTTTATCTCCTCGCGCCGTAACGGCTCGTCGCTGGGCGAGATGATCAAAGAAGAGATGGGCCGCGTGCCGGGCACGATCGCTCTCTTCGGCTGCTTCCTGATTATGATCATCATCCTGGCGGTGCTGGCGCTGATCGTGGTGAAAGCGCTGGCCGAAAGTCCGTGGGGCGTCTTCACCGTCTGCTCTACCGTACCGATTGCGTTGTTCATGGGCATCTACATGCGCTTCCTGCGCCCGGGCCGCGTGGGTGAAGTGTCGGTCATCGGTATCGTGCTGCTGGTCGCCTCCATCTACTTCGGCGGCGTGATTGCGCACGACCCGTACTGGGGCCCGGCGCTGACCTTCAAAGACACCACCATCACCTTCGCGCTGATCGGTTACGCGTTCGTTTCCGCCCTGCTGCCGGTGTGGCTGATTCTGGCTCCGCGCGACTACCTGGCGACCTTCCTGAAAATCGGCGTGATCGTCGGGCTGGCGATCGGGATTGTGATCATCAACCCTGAGCTGAAAATGCCGGCGGTGACGCAGTACATTGACGGCACCGGTCCGCTGTGGAAAGGCGCCCTGTTCCCGTTCCTGTTTATCACCATCGCCTGCGGTGCCGTGTCTGGCTTCCACGCGCTGATCTCCTCCGGCACCACGCCGAAGCTGATGGCCAACGAAACTGACGCGCGCTTCATCGGTTACGGCGCAATGCTGATGGAGTCCTTCGTGGCGATTATGGCGCTGGTCGCGGCGTCTATCATCGAGCCAGGTCTGTACTTCGCGATGAACACCCCGCCGGCGGGTCTGGGCATCACCATGCCAAACCTGCACGAGATGGGTGGCGAAAATACCGCGCTGATCATGGCGCAGCTGAAAGAGGCCAGCGCACATGCGGCGGCGACCGTCAGCTCCTGGGGCTTCGTGATTTCGCCTGAGCAGATCATGCAGACCGCGAAAGACATCGGCGAGCCGTCCGTGCTGAACCGTGCAGGCGGTGCACCGACGCTGGCAGTGGGTATCGCACACGTATTCCACAAAGTGCTGCCGTGGGCGGACATGGGCTTCTGGTACCACTTCGGTATTCTGTTTGAAGCGCTGTTCATCCTCACCGCGCTGGATGCAGGTACCCGTGCGGGCCGCTTTATGCTGCAGGATCTGCTCGGCAACTTCGTGCCGTTCCTGAAGAAAACCGACTCTCTGGTAGCAGGTGTTCTGGGTACTGCCGGCTGCGTAGGTCTGTGGGGTTATCTGCTGTATCAGGGCGTTGTCGACCCGCTCGGCGGCGTGAAGAGCCTGTGGCCGCTGTTCGGTATCTCTAACCAGATGCTCGCAGCCGTTGCTCTGGTGCTCGGTACCGTGGTCCTCGTGAAGATGAAACGCACCAAATACATCTGGGTAACGGTTGTTCCTGCGCTGTGGCTGCTGCTCTGCACCACCTGGGCGCTGGGCCTGAAGCTGTTCAGCACCAACCCGCAACTGGAAGGCTTCTTCTTCATGGCTAACCAGTACAAAGAGAAGATTGCCGCAGGCGGCGCGGATCTGACCGCCCAGCAGATTGCCAACATGAACCATATCGTGGTGAACAACTACACCAACGCGGGTCTGAGCATTCTGTTCCTGGTGGTGGTGTACAGCATTATCTTCTACGGCATCAAAACCTGGATGAAAGTGCGCAACACCGAAGGCCGTACGGATAAAGAAACCCCGTACGTGCCGGTACCGGAAGGCGGCGTGAAAACCTCTTCGCACCATTAATCATCCCCCCTCACCCTAACCCTCTCCCCAAAGGGGAGAGGAAACTTTATACACCCTCTCCCCCTTGGGGAGAGGGCCGGGGTGAGGGGCTTTTCCTGTCTGGACCCCACAATGTTTGGTAACTTAGGCGAAGCGAAAAAATACCTCGGTCAGGCGGCGAAAATGCTGATTGGCATTCCGGACTATGACAACTACGTTGAGCATATGAAGACCAATCATCCGGACAAGCCGTACATGACCTACACCGAATTCTTCCGCGAGCGTCAGGAAGCGCGCTACGGCGGAAGTGGAGAAGGCGGCGTCCGCTGCTGCTAAAGGAGAGACCATGACCCCGATTGCCGTTACCCTGCTGACCGGTTTCCTCGGCGCCGGTAAAACCACCCTGCTGCGCCACATCCTGAACGAGCAGCACGGCTTCAGAATCGCCGTCATCGAAAATGAATTTGGCGAAGTCTCGGTAGACGATCAGCTGATTGGCGATCGCGCCACCCAGATCAAAACCCTGACCAACGGCTGCATCTGCTGCACCCGCTCTAACGAGCTCGAAGACGCCCTGCTGGACCTGCTCGACAGCCGCGATCGCGGCGACATCGACTTTGACCGCCTGGTGATCGAGTGCACCGGCATGGCCGACCCCGGCCCGATCATTCAGACCTTTTTCTCCCATGAGATTCTTTGCCAACGCTACCTGCTGGACGGCGTGATTGCCCTGGTGGATGCGGTTCACGCCGACGAGCAGATGAACCAGTTCACCATCGCCCAGTCTCAGGTGGGCTACGCCGACCGCATCCTGCTGACCAAAACCGACGTGGCGGGCGACAGCGAAAAACTGCGCGAACGGCTGACGCGCATTAATTCCCGCGCGCCGATTTACACGGTGACGCATGGCGACATCGATCTGTCTCAGCTGTTCAACACCAACGGCTTTATGCTGGAGGAGAACGTCACCGCGAAACAGCGCTTCCACTTTATGTCCGACAAGCAAAACGACGTGGCGTCGATTGTGGTGGAGCTGGACTACCCGGTGGACATGAGCGAGGTCTCCCGCGTGATGGAAAACCTGCTGCTGTCGTTTGCCGACAAGCTGCTGCGCTACAAAGGGATGCTGTGGATAGACGGCGAGCCGAACCGCCTGCTGTTCCAGGGCGTACAGCGCCTGTACAGCGCCGACTGGGATCGCCCGTGGGGCGATGAAGCGCCGCACAGCGTGATGGTGTTTATTGGCATACAGCTGCCGGAAGAAGAAATCCGGGCAGCGTTTGCGGGTCTGAAAAAATAAACAATCGCTCCCTTATAATCCTGAAAGGGAGCGCGTTCCCCTAAAGCAAATTCCGCGCTTCACTCTTTCTGTTTGCAATATTGTCTGTTAATGTCCTTAACAATAATGAAATCCTGCTTAGATTAATATTTACGACAATATTAATTGCGCAGAGTTATACTATTCATGAATTGGTAGACATCACATGGCACTCATTATTCCCACAATCAGCAGCTGTAGCGAGAAGATCACGGCTGGAGAAAAAAGGCTGGCAAGACTCCTGGAGGGGGGCCTCAGCGAACAGTGTACCTGCTGGTATGATACCCGAATGGGCGATAAGCAAGAGCATCCCGACTTTGTGATTCTCGCCCCCGAAAAAGGTTTGCTGTTTATAGAAGTCAAAGACTGGTTTGTCACAAAAATAAAGTCGGCCAACAAAACGCATATTCACTATGAAACCAAAAACGGCGTTGAGCCGTTGAAAAACCCACTCGAACAGGTTCGACAATATACCTTTAACACCATTGACAGTCTGAAAAACGATCCTCTGCTTCGTCAACAACAAGGGGATTATGAAGGCAGCTTTATTATGCCGTATGGATACGGTGTTTATTTGAGCAACATCACCCGGGCACAGCTGGAAAAGAGTTTTACCCCCGAAGCGTTAGAAGAAATATTGCCCACCAGCCAGGTGATTTGCAAAGATGAACTGACCGAGTTTATGACCCGAGAACAAATCTCCGCCCGGCTCGAATCCCTTCTCAAACACCACTTCGTTCATCACACAACACCACAGCAGCTCGACCGCATCCGATGGCATCTTTATCCCGATGTCCGCATTAACCCATCGGTCACGCGGGTTGACCTGGATAATTTTACGTTCCACACCCCTGATGTGGTATGCATGATGGACAGGAACCAGGAACAACTCGCCAGAAGTATGGGGACGGGACACCGGGTCATTCATGGTGTGGCAGGATCAGGCAAAACGCTCATTTTGTATCACCGCTGCATCGAGCTTGCCAACAATATAGAAAACACCAAACCGATACTGGTGATTTGCTACAACATTACGCTGGCCAAAAAGCTCAAAGCGCAGCTCGAACAGCACAGCCTGAGGCTTCCTGTCGAGGTTATCCATTTTCATGCCTGGTGCTACCAGCAATTAAACGCGCATCGACGACTTCCCCCCAGGGGCAAAAATTTTATTGAGCTAATGGAAAATGCGCTGACGGTGGCATTTGAAGAGGGCATTATCAAACCAGAACAGTACAGCGCCGTTTTGATAGATGAAGGACATGATTTTAAGCCGGAATGGCTAAGAATCCTCGCTAAGATGCCGGACGATAAAGATAGCTCCCTGCTTTTCCTCTACGATGACGCTCAGTCAATCTATCAGAAAAAGAAAGCTCTCGATTTTACCCTGTCCAGCGTCGATATAAAGGCGCAGGGCCGCACCACTATTCTGGATACCAATTATCGCAACACCCGGCAAATACTCCATTTTGCCAGCAGTATTGCTTTTAATTATCTCAATAATCACATTGAAGATTCCCTCAAATACCAGCTGCCCGCCGCAGGTGGACTGTCCGGAAACTATCCGGCGCTGGCAAGCTTTGATAATCAGGACGAGGAAATTACACGCGTTCTCGATTGGGTCACTGAGCAGCGACAACAGGGTGTTGCCTGGTCGGAAATCGCCATACTCTGCCCCTCAACTTACAGCATTTCGGGTATGCTCGGACCAAGGCTCGAAGCCCGCAAGATCCCCTACCAGATGATTGTCTCCAGCGATGATAAAAAACACTGGTCACCACAGAATGATTTCCTCTGCGTAATGCCGCTGCCAAGCAGTAAGGGTCTTGAATTTCAATCGGTCGCCATTATGGATGCCGCAAAGGAAAGGAATGAAGAAGATCTGAGCGACGATATTAAGCGACTGTATGTTGGATTTACCCGCGCGCGCCAGAATCTTCTGGTGACCATGCACGGAACCGGAAGTCTGCGCGATCATCTGGTCGAGACCTGGGAAAAGAGCGTTAAGACGGTCTAGCTGTCCAGTAAGCACCGAACAATCCCCTCTCCCCTGCGGGGAGAGGGTTAGGGTGAGGGGTAACGCCTGGTATTATTTCAACGCCTCCGGCAGCGTCACAATCCACAGCTCGCTGTCCGATTCCGGCTTCTTCAGCGGCTTCACGCTGAGCGTGGTTTCCACCGGTTTATCATCCAGCGTAAGCTTGCCTTCCGCGTTCACCCGATAATCCTTGAGCTTTTTGCCCTCGACCGGGTGCTGCATCGCCACCTTCACGCCAAAGTCGTTATCGTTCGCCACCGCAAGCCGTTTGCTGTCGATCAGCGCCAGCCCTTCAGCTTTCTCCTGCTGCCAGCCCAGCGCGCGCAGATCGACGACCTGCGTTTTTGCAGCAAGGGTAATGCCGCGCTGCGCCAGGGTTTTCTCATCATCAAACTCCGGGTACTCGCCCGGCTTGTCGAAGGTGGTCAGGTCGCTCGCCTTGCTCAGATCCACCTTGTAGATAAGGTTACGCATCGCGTCGTTTTTATCCTCACCCTGCTCAATCAGCAGGATGTGCTGGTCATCCAGTGCCACGATGTCGCCGATTTTAGCATCGCTGTTTTTGCTGTAGGCCGCGCTGTCGATGGGGTAGCCGTACATCGCCGTTTTCCCGGTCGCCGGGTCGAAGCTGACCAGACGCGTAAACAATGCCTGCTTTTTGCTCTTACCGTCGATATCCAGCGTGCTTTGCACGGCGGCGATAATACGCCCGTCCGGCATCCGGGTCAGGCCTTCAAAGCCACGGTTCGGCTGGCGCCATTTGATAACGTTTGGCAGACCGCCCGCGATGGATTTTTCCCCTTCCGCGGCCTGCGGCCCGTGGATCGCCAGAATTTTCCCTTTGCTGTCGACGTTAATCAGGAACGGGCCATACTCGTCGCACAGCCAGAAGCCGCCTTTGCCGTCCGGGGTGATGCCTTCCGTGTCCAGACCGCGGTTGTCACCCTTCAGAATTTTGAGGGTATCGCTGAACGCTACTTCATTGGTGGAGCCAATCACGCCGCTTTGCAGCGGCAGGCCGTTAATCTCGCCTTTATCATCATGCAGCGGGCGGGCATCCGTTGCCTCAGCTTTGCCGTTCTGAACGCGGATAGTCATCAGTAGCGGCGCGAAATCCGGAGTGACAAAAATTTTGGCTTCGTTTTTGCCCATTTTGGGCGCATCGGCGTTGGGACCGCGATCGGTCACGGTCGCGAAGGTAAGGGCATCGCCCTGCTTGCCCGTAAACAGCAGGCCAGAACCAATCCCCACCGGGAGTCCATTCGGAAACGCGTCAGCAAACGCGCCGCTGTATTTTACGTGTGAGCCGTCAGGGAAGCTGACGACATAGCGCTCCGCCGTGGGCTGTGCCGCCAGGCCAGAGAAAGAGAGCGCACAACCGATAAGCACAGGAATAATTTTTCTTTTCATATTGTTAGTATCCAGAAAGTGAAGCCCACAACGTAATGAACAAACGTGTCAGAAAAATGACATAGAACGAAAACGTGGCCGGGCATCTGAACGAATATTGACCACAAAGATGTAAAAAATTGTTTTTTTATGTGATTTTAGAAATGGAATTGGAAATTATTAGAATCCCAATTAATTCATCTCAAATTACTATCCCCGGCTCGTTCAGATTTCGTTTAGTCACAAAATTAAACTGTTCCTCAACGCCTGAAATTTGTGCGTTGACACACCAACAACCCAACCTTGGCGTTACAAATAAAGATAAAAAAATTAACAATACCAGCATTAAAAGTCGATTTGCATCACATTTGCAGTCATAAACATCGCTTGTTAAGGTGCCCCCAGATTAATTTGATGATGAGGCACGAAACATGAAAAAAATGAATATCCTTCTCCTTTCTGCTCTGGCTGCCGTATCAGGTTCCGCACTGGCAATGGGCGGCAGCATTGAACAGGGTAAAAACTTTACCAACCTCAATCTGGAAATGGGGAAATCCTCATCCGGTGTTTATCTCGAAAGTAACTGGCTGAAAAACACCGACGACGGTACCCAGACTGGCGGCGTGGGCGCAGGTTACAACCTGGAAGTGGGCCCGGTGATGCTGAACGCGGGCGCAAAAGCCATCTACATCGGCCCGAAAAAAGGCGATAACGGCGTTGCTTTCCCGATTGGCGGCGGCGTAAACGTTGCGCTGACCGACAGCATCCACGTGTACGGTGAAGGCTATGCGGCACCAGAAGGCCTGAACAACAGCGTGAAAAATTACGTGGAAGCCAACGGCGGCGTAAGCTGGACCCCAATCAAACCGGTTACGCTGAAAGTGGGCTACCGCCACGTGAGCGTTGACGGCAAAGATGGTCGTCCAAACCACACCCTGATTGACGGCGCATATGTAGGCGGTGGAGTCAGCTTCTGATGAAACACCGCATCACCGCGCTTTGCGTTTTGAGCCTCACGCTGATGCTCACCGGGTGCGTCCAGTACAAATGGGTAAAACCAGGCGTCAGCGATACTGAGATGAATAAAAAGCTCACGGAATGCGAAGCACAGGCCCTGATCGATCTGCCCCCGGATAACGTAGTGACCGGTTCGAGCTCGGAAAAAACGGACAAAAAGAACAAGAAAAAGGATATTTCCACGAGCTACACGGTAGAAGACGCGAATGAATATCGCCGGGATACGTTAGTCGACAGCTGCATGTTTAAAAGCGGCTGGGACAAGATCGAAGTGCAATAATCCCTTTAAAAAAACCTGCCGGCTGGCAGGTTTTTTATTACCTCTTACTTACGCACCACCACCAGCTTCTGGTTCACAAACTCTTTGATACCCAGATCCGACAGCTCGCGCCCGTAGCCGGAGCGCTTCACGCCGCCGAACGGCAGCTCTGGCGCGGTATCGGTGAGCCAGTTGATATACACCATCCCGGTCTCGATCCGCGACGCCATTTTCTTCGCGCGCTCGATATCCTGGCTGAACACCGCCCCGCCCAGGCCGTAGTGGGAGTCGTTTGCCAGGGCGACCGCCTCGTCGTCGTTTTTGACCACGTACATTTGCGCTACCGGGCCGAAGAACTCTTCAAAGTACGCCGGGTTGTCGCGGGAGATATTCGTCAGGATCGTCGGTTCGAAGAAGCTCCCGTCGCGCTGCACCGGCTTGCCACCATAGTGCAGTGTGGCACCGTTTTTCACCGCCTCGTTAACCTGTCTGGTGAGCGTTTCCAGCGCATCTTTAGACGACAGCGGCCCCAGCGTGGTGCTCTCGTCCAGCGGATCGCCAATTTTCACCTGCTTAAACGCTTCGGTGAATTTGCTCAGGAAGGCATCCGCAATCTTCTCATGCAGAATAAAGCGCTTCGCCGCGGTGCAGACCTGCCCGGCATTGTTGAGTCGCGCATTCACGCCAATTTTGACGGCCTTCTCAAGGTCTGCATCATCCAGCACGACGAAGACGTCGTTACCGCCCAGCTCCAGCGTAGATTTTTTGATGTGCTTCGCCGCCTGCGCGGCCACCACGCTGCCGGCCTTTTCAGAGCCGGTCAGCGCTGCGCCCTGTACGCGATCGTCGGCAATGATGTTCGCCACCTGCTCGGACGAGATAAACAGGTTGGTCCACGCCCCTTCCGGCGCCCCCGCCTCGCGCACCAGGTGCGCAAAGGTCTCGGCGCAGTGCGGCACGATGCTGGCATGCTTGGCGATGACGGGGTTCCCCGCCGCCAGGTTCGGCGCCAGAACGCGCATCAGCTGATAATACGGGAAGTTCCACGGCTCAACGGCCATCAGCACGCCGATGGGGTGATGCTCCACCCACGCTTCCCCGAGTTCAGAGTCATACTTCACCGGGGCCAGGAACTGCTTCGCGTTGTCGGCGTAGTAGCGGGCGATCTGCGCGCACAGCTTCACCTCGCCGCGGCTCTGTTCGATGAGCTTACCCATCTCCTGGCTGGCAATTTTCGCCAGATCCTCCACGCGCTCGTCGATCAAGTCGGCGAGCTTATGCAGCACCGGCAGGCGCTGGTTGATGTCGCCTTTCGCCCACTCGGAATGATAAAGCGCATCGGCCGCTCTGAGCGCCGCTTCGATATCCGCGTCGGTATGTGAGGGGTATTCTTTGATGAGCTGGTTAGTGGCAGGATTTACTGTCTGATAAGCCATATCGAATCTCCATGTTTTACCGCTTAGGGTATTAAGGGTAGTCAACATGACTGGCTGTGGACGTAAAGTTGGGTATATCCGGAAGGTTCTGAGTTAAGCAGTGCCGGACGGTTCGCTGACGTGGTATAAAAAACGTCCAGAAGGAGTTTCCATGACCGATACCCGACACGTTCGCCAGACTTTTCACCGCGCCAGGGGCCTTGAGCTGCGCAGCACCTGGCAAAGCACGCAGGCGTACAAACGCCACTGTCACCCTCAACTCTCCATCGGGGCGATTGTTGAGGGCCAGACCTGCTGCGTGTGCCATGATCAAGAGTACATTCTTCATCCCGGGGACCTGATTGCGATCCCGGCTTATGCGCCGCACAGCTGCAACCCCGTCGACGGGCAGCCGCGCAGCTACCATATGCTCTATATCGACACCGATCTTCCTCTGGCGCTACAGGTGATTCGTAACCCTGCCCTGTTTGCCCGTTACCTGGACGTCGTTAAGACAATGTCTCCAGTGTCCGTGGAGGCGCTGCTTTCTGCCCTTCCCCGCTGCGCGGATAACGCAGACGCGCTTCGGCCAACCAGCCAGCAGGTTCAGGAGGCGTTTCTTTCCAATCTCACCAGCCCGCCCTCTCTCGACGAACTTGCCCAACGCTTCTCGCTGCGCAAGGAGACGCTGATCCGCACCTTCCGGCAGGACACCGGCCTGACGCCGGGCAGCTTCCTCAACATCTCCCGCGTGGAGTTCGCCAAAGCGCGGCTGCGCGCCGGGGACGACATCGCCGACGTCGGCTACCAGAGCGGCTTTGCCGACCAGAGCCATTTTCATAAGACCTTCGTCAGCTATACCGCCGCCACGCCGCGCCAGTACGCCACGGGCCGATCAATATCAGACAATAAATAGGTTCTGCAGCGCCATAGCCTGTCCTCAGATGGTTAACTGAGGTCGCTATGGAACTGTTCTTCCCTTCCGCTTTTCCCGCTCTGGCGCTGGCGCATTTTGTTGCGCTGTTGAGCCCGGGCCCGGATTTTTTCCTGCTTGTGGGCTACGCGGCGCGCTATCGACTGCGCGGCAGCGCCGGGCTGTGCGTCGGCATCGCCGCGAGTAACGCGCTCTATATTGTTCTGGTGATTATCGGCTGGAGCGCGCTGCGCCAGTTTACGTGGCTGTTTACGCTTATCGAACTTTGCGGCGCGCTGTACCTGCTGTGGATCGGCTCGCATCTGGTGCGCAGCCGGCCGCAGGCGCTGGCGCTTGCAGAAACCCGACAGCGGTGCCCTTCTCTGATGAAGCAGATCCTGCTGGGGCTCGGTTCGGCGCTGCTTAACCCGAAGAACGCGCTGTTCTATCTGGCGCTGATGAAGGCGCTGCTGGGGCCGGACGTCACGCTGCTTCAGCAGGCGACCTGCGGCGTCTGGATGGTAATGGTAGTGCTGGCGTGGGATCTGGCGCTGGTGACGCTGATGGGCTTATCGGCGGTGCAACAGAAGCTCAGCCGTTCGCTGTGGTGGATTGAGCGCACGGCGGGGGTGGTGTTGATGGGGTTTGGGGGGTGGGTGCTGTGGCGGCTACTGGAAATTATACGCTGAGATAGCGGGCAGCCTGACGCCGCCCATTGCTTATTTTTTGTTTTGATCGCGCAGCATTGCTTCACGCAAAATAGCATTGAGCCTCGTCTGATAACCTTTTCCAGGCCGTTTAAGCCACTCCATCACGTCAGCGTCGATACGTACAGATGCCTGAGTTTTGAGTGGTCGATAGAACTTCCCTCGCACCGCCCCTGACCACTGTTCATCCCCCGTGGCAGGGATATCGCTGTAATCAATCTCTGCTTCCGATTTTTCGGCGAGTGCTTTGAGCTCAGCCTCACGACGAGCACTAACCTCAGGCGCACTACCGCGTTTATGTTTAACCATGCTCATAACGGCTCCTCTCTTTACGGTTCGCCTTTCGTGCGCTAATGATTCGAATGACTTCGTCACCACTTTCAAAACGTACCGTGTGTGCGACCATAATGACAATTAGACCATGTACAAGACCAATGGTCTGCCAACGGAACTCTCCATTTTCATGACGATCCTGCAGAGATAAATGGTAAGGATCGTCAAACACCAGAACAGCCTCTTCAAAGTGGATCCCATGCTTAATAAGATTACTTTTCGCTTTGTTGGTATCCCATTCAAACTCCGTTGGCATAGTGTACCCTTCCCTTATTGTATATACAAAAAAGCATATACAAAACGTTCGTAAATTGAACCGGTCGACATCGTTCAATTTCATTTTCTGAAGGCGTATTCCAGAAGCTGAAACGCGGAGGTCCTTCTCCTTCTTTGCACTTTCCCCCCGCTTCCCTCTATCCTTAACCCATGGAAAAAATCGCTGAACTCAAACGCGCCAAGCTTCTTGCGCTGTCGCTGCTGCTGGTTGCCGCCGCGGCGTTTATCACCACCCTGTTCCTGCCGCAAACCTTCTGGGTGCGCGGCGTGAAGGCCATTGCCGAGGCGGCGATGGTCGGCGCGCTGGCGGACTGGTTTGCCGTCGTCGCGCTGTTCCGCCGGGTGCCCATTCCATTTATCTCGCGCCATACGGCGATTATCCCGCGCAATAAGGACCGGATCGGCGACAATCTCGGCCAGTTTGTGCAGGAGAAATTTCTCGATACCCAGTCGCTGGTCGCGTTGATCCGCCGCTATGAACCCGCGCAAATGATTGGCGCCTGGTTCAGCAAGCCCGACAACGCCCAGCGCGTCGGGCTGCATCTGATGCAGGTGATGAGTGGTTTTCTCGAACTGACCGATGACGGACGCATTCAGCGCCTGCTTAAACGGGCGGTGCATAAGGCCATCGACAAGGTGGATTTCACCGAGACCAGCGCCGTGATGCTGGAGAGCATGACCAAAAACAACCGCCACCAGGTGCTGCTGGACGCCATCATCAACCGCCTGATTACCCTGATTCAGCGGGAAAGCACGCGAGAGTTTATCTCTGACCAGATCGTCCACTGGCTGAAGACCGAACACCCGCGCAAGGCGATGGTGCTGCCCACCGAGTGGCTGGGCGATCAAAGCGCGGAGATGGTGTCAAACGCGGTGAATACGCTGCTGGACGATATCAGCCACGACCGCACGCACCAGATCCGTCAGGCGTTTGACCGCGCCACGCTGAAGCTTATCGACAACCTGAAAAACGACCCGGAGATGGCGGCCAAAGCCGACAACATCAAGCACTACCTGAAAAACGACGAGGCGTTTAACCGCTATCTGGGAGAGATGTGGGCCGACCTGCGCCAGTGGCTGAAGGCGGATATGCAGAGCGAGGACTCGCGGGTGAAGCAGCGCATCGCCAACGCCGGGCTGTGGTTTGGCGAAACGCTGTCTAACGATGCCAGCCTGCGCGCGTCGCTGAACGAGCATCTGGAGCAGGCCGCGCACCGCGTCGCGCCGGATTTCGCGGCCTTCCTGACCCGCCACATCAGCGACACGGTCAAAAGCTGGGACGCCAAAGACATGTCCCGCCAGATTGAGCTTAACATCGGTAAAGATCTGCAGTTTATCCGCGTCAACGGCACATTGGTGGGCGGGACGATTGGTCTGATCCTGTTTTTACTCTCGCAAATTCCGACGCTTATCCATTGAGCGTCCTGAGGATCAGCGCCTTCATGCTGGTAATAGCTGCATCGGCGGAGGCGCTCCCCTGATGCAGCGCAATCCCCAGCTCTCCTGCGTAGGGCAGCAGGCGGTTGTCGATCTGTAAGGTCTCTGGCAGGCCAATACCTGTGCGAAGCGTAATCCCCAGCCCCGCGCTGACGCCCGCCCACAGCCCGCTCAGGCTATGGCTGGTAAAAGCGATACGCCAGGGTATACCTGCCGAATCCAGCGCCGCGATGGCTCGGCTGCGCAGAAGGCAGGGCGCGTCAAACATCACCAGCGGCAGCGGCTCCCCTCGTTGCAAAAGTGCTTCAACGTCCTCACGGGACCGGCAAATCCATACCAGCGGTTCGCTGCGCACATAGTCGCCTTCTCGTCCTTCCTGCCAGACCATCGCCAGATCGAGTTCGTTTGCCTCAACACCCCGCAGCAGCGGCTGGTTGCGTTCGACGCGTGCGGTCAACCGGAGCTCAGGGTGCTGTCTGTTAAAATCGCCGAGCACCTGCGGCATCACGGACTCCCCGAAGTCCTCCTGCATACCCAGACGCACTTCTCCCTGCAGCTGCTCTCCCTTGATTGCCCGGAGCGCTTCATCATTTAGCGCCAGCATGCGTCGGGCGTAGCTCAGCAAAATTTCACCCTCCGGGGTCAGCGCCAGCGTTCGCCCCTGCTTCACGGTGAGCGCCACGCCGCACTGCTGCTCCAGCTTTTTTAGCTGGGCGCTAACCGCAGAGGTAGACCGGCACAGCCTGTCCGCCGCCACGGCAAAGCTGGTGGACTGAATACCCTCCACAAAGCTGCGCAGCGCGTCCAGGTCTAATACTGAAAACCGTTTATCCATATCATCCTCATTTTCGGGACGTTTCGTCCGAAACATTGCGATTTTCTTTATGGTGGCAGCCTGCGAGAGTCATTGCCAGACAACAGGAGGAAAAAAATGAATACAACACTGAATCGCGACACGCTTGCGCAGGTCTCCCCTAAACTGGCGGAACTCAGCCAGCAGGTGCTTTTTGGCGATATCTGGCAGCGTCCGCAGCTGACCCCGCGGGACCGCAGCCTGATCACGCTTGCCGCACTGGCCGCCCTGGGGCGCACCGCGCAGCTTCCCTGGCATATCGACTTCGCCCGACAAAACGGCGTGACGGACGACGAGATTGCCGAAGCGTTTACCCACCTGGCATTTTACGCAGGCTGGCCGGCAGCCGTCAGCGCTCTGACCTGCCTGGCAGAGGAGAAAAAATAATGCCGTTTGTTCGCATCATGACGGGTGACCGCTATACCGAGATGCAGAAAAAACAGATCTCGGACATTCTGCACCAGGCGCTCACGGAAACCTTCGCCGTTCCCGCGCAGGACCGGTTTCATTTTTTTGAATGCTTCGCTGCCGGGGATCGATACATTGACCGGCACTATCTCAGCACGGGCAGAACGGAGGGGGCGATATTATTCAATATCGTGGCCGGTAAGCCGAGGAGCAATGAACAGAAAGCTTCCCTCTATCGCCAGCTGGCTGCGCAACTGAATCAGAAGATGGGCATCGATGGTGGGGACGTGATGGTCGTTATCCAGTTTACTGCCGCTGAAGACTGGAGCTTCAGCGGCGGTATACGCTATCAGCCCTGAATGACGTAGCGCGTGGCAGCGAAGCGGTTGAGGATCAAATGCACCAGAAAGACCATCGTCAGCGTCGCCACCAGCGAAAATGTCACGGAGGTGATGCGGTAGAGATCGCTGAACACCAGATCGCTGTCCGGGTGCATGTTCTGCCCGAACATAATGCCGATGGTGGTGATGCTGGAAAAACCCACCCCCGCGCCCACTTTCTCCATCACGTGCAGACGCGCGCCAAACGCCAGCCCGAGGCCAATCAGCGGCATCATCAGCAGCATATGGCTGCTGTGATCGTAAAGGATAAGCTGCACCACCAGAATATAGAGGCAGCCCAGCACCACCCCGACCACGCGCCAGATGGAGCTCATCACCGCGCCGCGATAGTGCATCGGGAACAGGATCAGGATCCCCGCCATCAGCGCAGAGAGCGAATCGCTTAAGTCGCTAATCTGAAACACCACGAAAATCATCGTCGCGACGCTGCCGGAGAGCAGCGACTCGTGGCGCACGCGGGCGTCGTCTTTCTCAATCAGCGGCGGCGGCTTGCGGGGCTCAACGTCTGGCAGCAGGTAGTTCATCAGCGCGCTCAGGCACACCGCCATCACGCTCGCTTCGATGTTGGAAAACAGCAGCGTGTGCCAGTTGGTGGTGGGGTAGCTCATAAAGTTGAGCATTACGCTCTGGCACACCACGCCCATCGAGCCAAACAGGAACAGCGGCCCTTTGCTCATAAAACGAAAACGCATCACGTACAGGGCAAACACCACCAGCGTCATGATAACCGGCCATTGCGACAGATAGCCGATGATAATCACCATTTCGACGCAGTTTAGCGATGCGCTGAAGATAAACTGCTTCGCCACGTGGCGGTTAAAGACCGGCACCAGCGACAGCAGCATGATCGGGTAGACCACGAAAAACACGCCATAGCTGGTGTTGTAGAAGCTCGATATGCTCAGGGCAATCATCCCGGCAAAGACGATGCGCAGGGTCTGGCGAAAGTCGTTTGCCGTATAGACGATGTTGCCGTGCGGGGTGAACACCCGCGCCAGCGTATTAATAGACATAGTGCAGCAGGCTCACCAGGTGGATCTGCATCCCTGAGAAGAAGCGCGCAAACGGCCCTTCGCTGTTGTAGAGCTGCACGGTTGCCCGCGCGCCGGTTGGCAGCGGCTTCGGCAGCGAATCATCCAGCGTGACGTGAATGCGCATGCGCTGGGCGTCTCGTACCCAGCGGTTAGAGGTCTCCGGCTGGGAGAGCTGGCCGTTAACCGCCTCCTGGCCTGCGAGGATCCCCGCGTCACTGCTGGCCACGTGGGCGCGGAACACCTGCCCCGGGAAGGCGTCAAACACCACGACGGCATCGGTGCCCTGATGGGTATGGCGCAGGCTCTTCTCGCGGAAATCGGCCACGATATCGGTCTGGTTGTTTACCAGCGCCAGCGCGGCAGAGCCGGATGAGGCATAAAAACCGGGACTTAACTGCAGGTTACTGACCGTGCCGTCCGCCTGGGCGTAGACCTTCGTCCAGCCGAGGTTCAGCTCTGCTTCATCCAGCGCGTTGCGGTATTTTTGCAGCGTCACGTTGCGGTGCTCTTCGCGCTCGCCGCGCTGGATGCGCAGGTTCCGGATGTTGGCCTGAATGGAGCTGACGGACTGCTCGCTGCTCTGCCAGGCGGTGCGAACTTTATCCAGATCTGCCTGCGAAACGTTCTGTAACGTGCTCAGCTTCTGGTAGCGGTCAAAGGTCACTTTGTCGTTCCGCGCCGTCAGCACCGCGGTTTTCAGGCTGGCCTGCGCGGCGGCGATCTGCGCGTCCAGCTGTTCGTTGGACAGGCGTGCCTGCTCCAGCGCGATTTGCGCCGCCTCCACTTTATTGCGAAACGGCGTATCGTCGAGCTCAAACAGCAGATCGCCTTTCTTCACCTGGCTGTTGTTGTGGACATGTACCGCCGCCACGTAGCCGGAGACGCGCGGAGAAACCGGCGTCACCACGCGCATCACGGTGGAGTCCGGCGTCAGCGGGATCCAGATATCCGCGACGACAAAATAGATAAACATCAGCAGGAAAGAGGCAATACTCACCCTTACCCAGCGGGCAAACTTTTGTTCAGGGGTCATTATTTTTCGGTCTTGTTGTCTTCTTCGCGGATTGTCCGCAAATTGCAGGCGATTTGATTCAACGTAGCGCTGAAAATCTCGATATGTTCCGGCGCGATGTGTTGCGATACGCGCGCCTGATAGGTCTCAATCACCTGAGTGAGCCTTGTTAATATGGCTTTTCCCTCAGGCGTCAGCGTCAGAAGCCGGATGCGCTTGTCATAAGGCGATGTGGTGCGCAGCAGGTAACCCTGTTTTTCCAGCTGTGTCAGGGTGCGCATCAGCGGCGGCAGTTCAATACCCTGCACCTCCGCCAGCTCACTCATTGAAACGTTATCCCCAAGCTGATGAAGCTGCATCATCACCGTCCAGCTCGACTGGGTTAACCCGGTATCGAGAATGGCGTCATCGATCACCGCACGCCACTGGCGCACGATCATCGCCATCCGCATGCCCATCGGCCTGCGGCTAAACAGTTCTTCTTCACTCATGGGGAAACCTCTCGTCACACGCAGGCAAGATAATAGTTATCAGGATAAGTATCAAGAAACGAGAGGTAAAAGCGCAGGAATTGCGAAAAGGATGTTCCCGCTCTCCCTCTCTCCCTGTGGGCTGAGGGATCCCCACAAAAGAATGCCAGCACGGACGACCCCCTCTCCCTTGAGGGAGAGGGCTGGGGTGAGGGGGAACATACGGCTCTGGTGGTCATTCCGTTCACCTTATGTTCCTTGCTACTCTTTGATTCCTGTACCGGTGAACGTGCCAGGGCGGCTCAATCGCCGCCGCCCTGGCGACCCGGGCTCCCGGCGGTAAATCGCCGCTTCGCGGTGCCCTCGGCTTATTCCTTTCGGCTTATCGGGGACGGGCGGAGGCAACATCCATGTAAAGCCCGCCCTCTCGGCGCATCCCTGCGCCTCGCCCCGGCCTGCAGGAAACGCCTCAGCGATTTACAGCCGGACCAGGGCGTCGCTGAAAGCCATTCATTTTCCTGAAGCAACATCCATCGCTTCAGGTAGAGAAATTACTGGGGATTCCTCAGCCCGCAGAGGAATTTAGCGGCTAAAATACTTCCTGACGGCAACCTTCCCCGACGCCGTCACCACTACCTCCCTGTACCCCGGCACCCGCTGTATCCACCCTTTGCTTTCCAGATGAATAAGCAGCGCCGCGCCTGCCTCACCGCCAAGGTGAAACCGCCGCTCGCTCCAGTCCAGACAGGCGCAGCAGGCCTTGCGACGGGTATTAGGATTTAGCGGAATCCCAAGCTTCATAAACTGCTCCCGGCCATGCAGTGTGAGCGCTGAACCGTCTGACTCCAGCCAGCCTTCTGCCTGCATGAAATCATAGATTTGCACCGCGACCGTTCCGGCAAGATGGTCGTAGCAGGTCCGCGCTTCCCGCATGGCCTTCGGCGCGGTGGTTTCCGGCGGCGCAATGCGGCTCCAGGAGAGCCCCATCATCTGCTCGACCAGCGCCGCCACGTCGTGCCCCGCCAGGCGATAGTAGCGATGCCGCCCCTGAGACAGGCAGGTGATCAACTTTCCCTCCACCAGCCGGGCGAGATGCCCGCTGGCGGTCGACGGCGCAACGTCTGCCGCGGTGCTCAGTTCGGTGGCGGTCCACGCCCGCCCGTCCATCAGCGCACACAGCATCTTCACGCGCGACGGATCGGCCATTGCCGCCGCCACCGCCGCAATGGCCTGCTCCAGCGCCGCGCTGTTATCAGGAGGTAGGCTCGTTTTTAACATATGTCGCCCAGGGTTTGGTGATCTCTGCGGCCAGCTTATCATTATCCGTCAGCAGAATAAGGTGAACGTCATACATCCGCGTGCCCTCCGGTTTCGGAACTGTACTCCCGCACCAGCTGCGCCACCCGAATACGGTAGAAAGTAAAAATCGACTCCCGCCCTTCGGCCTGCGCCGCCTGATGGAAAACGTTCTGCTTCCAGCGGCGGACGGCCTCTTCATCCCGCCACCAGGAAAGGGACAGGATTTTGCCGTCGGTCGTCAGGCTCTGGAACCGTTCGATATCAATAAAGCCGTCGATGTCGGCCAGCAAAGGCTTAAGCTCTGCGGCAAGCTGCAGGTAGCGCGCCTGATGGGCAGGCGCGGCTTTGGCTTCGAAAATGACTGCGATCATGAGGGTCTCTCCGCTGTGATGTTGAGGAGAGAATGCAGGATGGAAAAGCACAATGCTTCGGTAAAGAGCGAAGTTTTAGCCCAGGACCGACCTCGGCTCCATAAACGCCCTAATCCCCCACTCGCCCATCTCGCGCCCCACGCCGGAGTGCTTAAACCCGCCGAACGGCGCTTTCGGTTCATGGGCAAGGGTGTTCACCAGCACGCGACCGGAGACAATCTGCTGCGCTACGCGGCGCGCGCGCTCCGCATCGCCGCCCAGCACCATCGCGCTCAGGCCGTAGTCCGTGTCGTTGGCAATCGCAACAGCCTCCGCCTCGTCACGATAGGGGATGACGCACAGCACCGGGCCAAAAATCTCGTCACGGGCAATCGTCATCCGGTTGTTCACGTCGGTAAACAGCGTCGGGCGCACAAACCAGCCGTCTCGCGTCCCGTCCGGTCTCCCTTCACCACCCGCCAGCAGATGCGCCCCCTCTTCGATGCCTTTACGGATATAGCCCTGCACCCGCTGCCACTGCTTTTCGCTGACCATAGGGCCGACGTCCGTCGCGCTGTCGCGCGGGTCGCCGGATTTCACCGCCGCCACGGCCTGCGCCAGCGCGGTTTCAATCTCCGCCTTACGCGCCTGCGGCACCAGAATGCGCGTTCCGGCCACGCACGCCTGCCCGCTGTTCATAAACCCGGCCTGAATCACCAGCGGGATCGCCTGCGCCAGATCCACATCATCCAGCAGGATGGTCGGCGATTTACCGCCTAACTCCAGCGTTACGCGCTTAAAGCTCTCCGCCGCATTGCGCAGGATCGCTTTGCCGGTATTCGTGGAGCCGGTAAACGAGATTTTTGCCACGTCCGGATGGCGGCTGATGGTCTCACCTACCGTCTCGCCGCGTCCGGTGACGATGTTAAACACGCCCGGCGGCAGTGCGGCGTCGCGCAGCGCTTCGGTGACAATCTGCGTTTGCAGGGCGCTCATTTCGCTCGGCTTGATGACCGCCGTGCAGCCCGCCGCCAGCGCGGCCGCCAGCTTGCCGCAGATAAACCCGGCGTCGCTGTTCCAGGGTGTGATAAGCCCGGCCACCCCAAGCGGCGTCATCTGCACCGTTGCAGCGCCTGCGGAGGTGACGAACTCAAACGCCTCCAGCGCCTCGATGGCCTGAGCAATCACTTCCGCCGGATAGCTGGCCATCCACGCCGAGCGCGAGGCGGGGGCGCCGTACTCTTCGATGACCGCTTCCAGCAGATCGTCGTGACGAGCGGCCACGGCGGCGTGCATGCGCTTCAGCGCCGCGATGCGTTCCTGCTTTGTGGTCTTCGACCACGCCGGAAACGCCGCTTTTGCCGCCGCAACGGCGCGCTCTGCGTCAACCTCATCCGCCAGACGTACCTGCCCTATAACCTGCGCCGTCGCCGGGTTGTACAAATCAAACCACTCGGTGCCGTGCGGGGTAACAAATTCGCCGTTAATAAAGATCTGTTCGATGGTGTGCATATAAACCTCCTCAGGCTGTGTGAGCACAGTCTGGCACGGCTTCTCCGTTGCGATAATCCACGCTATGCTGCAAGGGTTGTTTCGATTTTCAGGATAATCTATGCATCGTTCAGGTCTGACAGAGCTGGAAGTGGTCATGGCGGTGGTGCGGCGCGGCAGCTTTCGCGGCGCGGCGCAGGAGCTGGGCATGTCCGCCACGGCGGTAAGCAACGCCATCGCCGGGCTGGAGAGCCGCCTTGATACCCGCCTCTTTAACCGCACCACCCGCAGCGTGGCGCTCACCGACGCCGGACAGCGCTACGTGGCGCGTATCGGCCCGGCCCTGCAGGAGATCCGTCTCGCCGGCGAGGAGATCCACAGCGACACCGGGGAACCCGCCGGCACGCTGCGTCTGAACGTGCCGAACCATATCGGCACTCTGTTTCTGGACCAACTGCTGATCGACTTTATGATCCGCTATCCGAAGATGCGCGTGGAAACGGTGAGCGAAGCGAAGATGATCGACATCGTCGCGGAAGGCTATGACGCGGGGATCCGCCTCGAAGAGTCCGTGCCGCAGGATATGATCGCCGTGCCGCTGACCGGAGAGATCCGCCAGCTGGTCACAGCCACGCCGGACTATTTTGCCCGTCACGGCATTCCGCAGACGCCGGACGATCTGCTTTCACATCAGGGGATCGGCATGCGCATGGCCCACGGCGGGATCTACCGCTGGGAGCTGGCGCGTCGGGGGGAAACGTACGCCCTTGCCGTACCGCCGCGCTTTGCGACATCCGATCTTTTTGCCTCGATCCGCGCTGTAAAAGCGGGATTAGGTGTGGGATTTTTGCCGGAACTGTATATCCGGGAAGAGCTTGAGCGTGGAGAACTGGTTAGCGTGTTAAACGACTGGGCGCAGCCCTTTGCCGGGCTGCGCCTCTATTACCCCGGCCATCGCCACGTCCCGCCTGGATTACGGGCGCTGGTGGCGATGATCCGCGAGCGCGGAACTATTCCAGGTTAGCCTTATTCAGCCCGTAAGCCGCGTCCAGCGAGCCCGGCGCCATGCGGGAGGTGATCCCCAGACGGTTCCAGGCGTTGATCGCCACGATGGCGAAGTTCAGCTCTGAAATCTCCACGTCCGAGAAGTGCTCCGCCACGCTGCGGTACAGCGCGTCGCTCACGCCGTGAACGCCAATCTGGGTCAGCGCTTCGGTGAAGGCCAGCGCGGCTTTCTCCCGGGCGCTGAACAGCGGGGACTCGCGCCAGGCCGCCAGATGGTACAGGCGCAGCTCGCGCTCGCCGGCAATTTTGGCCTCTTTCGAGTGCATATCCAGGCAGAAGGTACAGCCGTTCAGCTGCGATACGCGAATGTCGATCAGATGCTTCAGCGCCGGGTCGATGGAGGTTTTTGCCACCTCCATGCTCAGGGCAGACAGCGCGTTGGCGAGGGCAGGTGTAACTTTATGGTGGTTAACGCGAGTGCTCATTGTCTTTCCTCTTTTTGTGCGGCATGTGTCATGCGATGAGGCAAATCTACGCCGTTCATGACATAGTAAAAAGATACAAAAAGCGTGAAATGAGGTAGGACATGAAGCCGGGCTATTACGAGATTTATACCCGCTATCGCGACAACATCACGCGTGGGGTGCTGAAGCCGGGCGATAAGGTGCCTGCCATCCGCGTTCTGGCGGAAGAGTTGAAGGTGGCGCGTAAAACCGTCGAAACGGCGTATGCCATTCTGACGGGTGAAGGGTATCTGGTGAGCCAGGGCGCGCGCGGCACGCGGGTTAACCCCGATTTACTGCTGCCAGATAAGCCTGCCCCTGCGGAACAGCCCACCGGAGCGCTTCCGGCATCGCTCATTAGCCAGCGAGAGCGGGCGGGGTTTCTGCGCCCCGGCATCCCCGCCCTCGACAGCTTCCCGTATAAAAAATGGCTGCTGCTGGCGGGCCAGGCGACGCGCGCCATGCGTCAGGAAGAGATGCTCAACCCGCCGGTGCTGGGCTGGTATCCGCTGCGCCAGGCCATCGCCAGCTATCTCAACATTTCACGTGGGCTGTCCTGCAGCGCCGAACAGGTGCTGATCACCAGCGGCTACAGCGGCAGCCTGCGGCTGATCCTCGACACCCTCGCCAGCCGTAGCGACAAGGTGGTGTTTGAGGATCCGGGCTATTTTATGGGCCAGCAACTGCTCAAGCGGATCGTGCCGCGCCTGCACACGGTGCCGGTCGATCGTTCGGGTATCGATACCGAGTACCTGCTCCGTCACCATCGCGACGCGCGTTTTGCCATCGTCACCCCGTCGCACCAGAGCCCGCTGGCGGTGACGCTCTCGCTGCCGCGCAAGCAGCAGCTGCTCGACTGGGCCAGCCAGAACGAAGCGTGGATTATCGAAGATGATTATGACGGAGAGTTTCACTACACCCGCAAGGTGCTGCCGTCGCTGAAAAGCCTCGACCGGCATGACCGGGTGATTTTTATGGGCACCTTCAGTAAAACCATCATGCCGTCGCTGCGCATGGGCTACGTGGTGATGCCCGCCAGCACCGTCGGGGCTTTTACCGACTGCGCGGACATTACCACCAGCGGCCAGCCGGTGCTGACGCAAAAGATCCTCACCGCGTTTCTCAACGAAGGGCATTTTTTCCGTCATTTGAAAAAGATGCGCGCGCTGTATCAGACCCGCCGCGACTGGATGATTGCCGCCCTGCGCGAGTTGTATGGCGATCTGTTTTTCACCGAGCAAAACGACGGCGGAATGCATGTTGTGGCGTTCCTGACCAAAGGAAGCTGTGACCGGGAAGTGGCGCGCTGCTGGCAGGAACAGCAGCTGCAGGTGAACGCGCTTTCGGAGTGGTATCGCGGGTCGGGCAAACGCTACGGGCTGGTGATGGGCTATAACAACGTGCGGTCGTATCAGGAGGCGCTGGATTTGCTGGAAAGGCCGAAGCGGCAGACGCTTGCGCTGTTGAGCTGAACGTCGCCGGGTGGCGGCTACGCCTTACCCGGCCTGCGGTTTAAATATCATTGCGGGATAACCCAACGTCCTTGAGCTGCTCGTCGCTCATCTGGCTCAGGATGCGGCGGGTGCGGTTGATGCGATACCAGCTGCAGATCGTTTTGCCGATCCAGACAAACACAATAAACGGACGTTTTGAACGGTTTTCGTAGAATTCCATGATGCTCTCCTCGCTGTGCCAGTAGGGTTATCATCCTGGAAATCGGCCCATGCAATACAGACTCAAAAACAACTTTTTTTTAACATACAGATCCGCTAAAACAGTATCTGCATGCCAATTTTTACGGCAATCTGTACTGGTTTTATAATCTGTATGGTGAAAACAAAGGATACAGCATGACGCGCTATCAACATCTGGCCAACCTTCTGGCAGAACGCATTGAACAAGGGCTGTACCGCAGCGGCGAACGTCTGCCGTCGGTGCGCGCGCTGAGCCAGGAGCACGGCGTGAGCATCAGCACCATACAGCAGGCCTACCAGATCCTCGAAAACCTCCAGCTCATCACACCCCAGCCGCGCTCCGGCTATTTTGTCTCGCAGCGCAAGGCCCAGCCGCCTGTCCCGGCCATGACCCGCCCGGTTCAGCGCCCGGTGGACGTCACCCAGTGGGACGAGGTGATGATGCTGCTGGACGCCCGCGCCGACAAAGAGATGATCTCCTTCGGCGGCGGCTCGCCGGACGTGAATCAGCCGAGCCTGAAGCCCCTGTGGCGCGAGATGAGCCGTATCGCGCAGCATAACCCGAGCGAGATGCTGAGCTATGACGTGCTCGACGGGCGCCTGGAGCTGCGCGAGCAGATCGCCCGCCTGATGCTGGACAGCGGCTCTACCGTGGCGGCGAACGAGATTGTCATCACCAACGGCTGCCACGGCGCGCTGTCGATCGCCCTGCTCTCGGTGTGTAAACCGGGGGACATCGTGGCGGTAGAATCGCCGTCGTTCCACGGCACCATGCAGATGCTACGCGGGTTTGACATCAAGGCGATTGAAATTCCTACCGATCCCGAGACCGGGATCAGCATCGAGGCGTTAGAGCTGGCGCTGGAGCAGTGGCCGATCAAGGCGGTGATCCTGGTGCCCAACTGCAATAACCCGCTCGGCTTTATCATGCCCGAAGCGCGGAAAAAGCAGGTGTTAGCCCTCGCCCAGCGGCACGATATCGTGATTGTGGAGGATGACATTTACGGCGAGCTGGCGGCGGAGTACCCGCGCCCTCGCACTATTCATTCGATGGATATCGACGGCCGCGTGATCCTCTGCAGCTCGTTTACCAAAACCGTGGCGCCGGGCCTGCGCGTCGGCTGGATTGTGCCGGGGCGCTATTACGACCGGGTGATGCACATGAAATACGCCGCGGGCGGGTTTAACGTGCCTGGCACCCAGATGGCGGTGGCGGCGTTTATTCGCGACGGGCATTATCATCGCCACGTGCGCCGTATGCGCCAGATTTATCAGCAAAATATGGAAACCTACACCTGCTGGGTGCGGCAGTATTTTCCGGCAGAGATTTGCGTCACACGCCCGCAGGGTAGCTTCCTGCTGTGGATTGAGCTGCCGGAGAAGGTCGACATGGTGTGCGTCAGCAAGCAGCTGTGTCGGCTGAAGATCCAGGCCGCGGCCGGGTCGCTGTTTTCCGCCTCCGGGAAGTACCGCAACTGTCTGCGGATCAACGTGGCGCTGCCGCCGACGGAGAAAAATCGCGAGGCATTGAAGAAGATGGGCGAGGCGATTGTGATTGCGATGGAGGAGGGCTAGTGCGGCCTGGTGCCCTCACTCCGCCCCTCTCCCACAGGGCTGAGGGATCCCCACAAAATAATGCCAGCACGGACGACCCCCTCTCCCTTGAGGGAGAGGGCTGGGGTGAGGGGGAACATACAGCTCTGGTGGTCATTCCGTTCACTTTATGTTCCTTGCTACTCTGTAACGACATGACCGGTGAACGTGCCAGGGTGGCTCAGTCGCCACCACCCTGGCGACCCGGGCTCCCGGCGGTAAATCGCCGCTTCGCGGTGCCCTCGGCTTATTCCTTCCGGCTTATCGGGTACGGGCGGAGGTAACGTCCCTGTAAAGCCCGCCCTCTCGGCGCATCCCTGCGCCTCGCCCCGGCCGGAAGGCAAACGCCTCAGCGATTTACAGCCGGACCAGGGCGTCGCTGTAAGTCTTCAATCTTTCTGAAACAACGTTATTGCTTCTGTTTAATCATTACTGGGGATTCCTCAGCCCACAGGGAGAGGGAGAAAACCGTGCCGCACTACTCGTCGAAGTACCAGTACCCCTGATTAATCAGCCCGGTGAGTTCTTCAACAAACGCCGGATTATTCAGCGCTTCACCCAGCTCGGCCTGCCCGAGTTCGGTGTAACGGCACAGCGCATCCGCCGCCTTCGCGTCCACCGTCTCCAGCTGCTCGCTGTTGATGAAGAAGCTGCCATTGACGTTCAGCACGCGCAGGCCGTTCAGGCGAGACAGCGTTTCGCCGCCCTGCAGCGCGTCCAGCACCTCTTCTGCCGAATACGGCGGCTCGGCGGCGGCGATATCCAGCTCGTGGCGCGGCGTGGAGACAAAGCTGCCGAACCATTTTGTGAAATCATCCGGCTTGCCGATCATGTCGATCATCATCTGACGAATGCGATCGAGCTCGTACTTCTCCACGCGGCCCGGGTGTTCGCGACAGGTCAGATCCGGATCGCTGTAGTGCTCGCCGCCCAGATCGTTTTCCAGCGCGTAATCGGCGAAGCTGCTGATCAGATCGCGACCGTTCGGCCCGCGGAAGCCAACGGAGTAGTTGAGCGCCGTCTCATGGGTAAAGCCGTCGTGCGGGAATCCAGGCGGGATGTAGAGGATATCGCCCGGGGCCAGATCTTCGTCAATAATCGGCTCAAACGGATCGACATGCAGCAGCGCCGGATGCGGGCAGAACTGACGCATCGGCAGCTTGTCGCCCACGCGCCAGCGGCGGCTGCCCATCCCCTGAATGATAAACACGTCGTACTGATCGATATGCGGACCCACGCCGCCGCCCGGCACGGAGAAGGAGATCATCAGATCGTCCAGACGCCAGTCCGGCAGGACGCGGAACGGACGCACCAGCTCCGCCGCGGGCATATGCCAGTGGTTCACCGCCTGCGCCAACAGCGACCAGCCAGTTTCGCCCAGATCGTCAAAGTGCTCAAACGGACCATTGCTGGCCTGCCACTTGCCGTTGAAATGGCTCACCAGGCGGCTATCGACTTCCGGCTCCATCGCCAGGCCTGCCAGCTCGTCCGGGGTAATCGGGTCGACAAAATTTGGGAAGGCATTTTTCAGCACTACGGGTTGTTTTTGCCAGTATTTCTCAAGAAATTCCGGCCAGTTCAGGTTCAGTTGATACGCCATGGGTAGCACCAGTGAGAGGAGAAACAGGCGCGATTATAGGCAAGAAGGCAGAGGGGGAACTTGTCATGGGTCAAACGAGGGCGTGTAGGTCGGGTATCACCCGACCTAACGCCGCGAAAACTTAATCCAGGTTCAGCTCGTCATAATGGGTAATCAGTTTACCCACGATGCCGTAGTCCAGCGCTTCTGCCGGAGACATCCAGTAGTTGCGGTCGGTGTCTTTTTTCACTTTTTCCAGCGGCTGGCCGGTGGCGTCGGCGATCAGCTTGTTCACGCGATCCAGCATGCGGATGATCTCGCGCGCTTCGATCTCAATATCCGTTGCCTGACCGCGCACGCCGCCCAGTGGCTGGTGGATCATGAAGCGGGTATTCGGCAGCGAGTAGCGGTGCTCTTTTTTCGCCGCAAGGAAGATGGTGATCCCGGCGCTCGCCACCCAGCCGGTGCCGATGACGTGCACTTCCGGGCGAATGAATTTGATGAAGTCGTGGATGGTATCGCCCGCTTCCACGTGGCCGCCCTGGCTGTTGATGTACAGCTTGATTGGATCGTTGCTGACGCTTTGCAGCAGGATCATCTGGGTGATCACTTTCTGCGCCAGCTCCTGGTTGATCTCACCGGAGATAACAATCGAACGGGACTCCAGCAGTTTTTGCTGCAGAGCGCCCGCGCCGCTTGACCCTTCCGCTTTATCCTTGTCGCTTTCTTTCAGTGTGTAGTGCATTGTTACGTCCTCAGCATTTAGCGCTCAAAACCAGAGTGTAGCCTGTTTTACCCGTGAAAGTCCTCAGGCGCACACAATGCGAACATCCTGCGCCGCCAGCGCGTCAAAAACGCCCTGCTCCATCCCCTCTTCCACCACCAGCACGTCAATGTCGCGGCTCTTCGCTACCACAAAGCGCGCGACGCCAGGAAGCTTGTCTGCGGTCAGGGCCACAATGGTCTGGGTGCTCCGGGCAATCACGGCTTTTTTAAACTCGCAGTCGGCAAAATCAAACCCCGTAAGCCCCGCCTCAGGATCCATCGCACAGCCGCCGATAAAGGCCTGATCGAAGATAATGTCCTGAATCTGGCTCGCCGCCGTGGCGCCAACCGTTCCGCCGGACGCTCGCTGGATCTGCCCGCCGGTGACAATCACCTCACACAGAGGATGATGCAGCAGCTCCGCGGCAATCGCCGGAGAATTGGTCACCACCGTGACGTTAAGATCCGCCGGAAGGGCTTTTGCCAGCGCCAGGTTTGTTGTCCCCGCGTCGATAAAAATGCACCCACCTGCCTGAACCAGTGTTGCTGCTTTCTGCGCGATTGTGTGCTTTTCTGCACTTATTTTCTGCTCACGGCTGAAAAAACTGCCCGCATCCGGAAGCTGAAGTACCGCGCCGCCGTAGACCTTTTTACAATAGCCCTCTTTGCTAAGTTCATGTAAATCACGGCGAATAGTGTGCTCGGATACGTTCATCTGGCTCGCCAGCTCGGTACAGACCACCCTTCCGCTCTCCTGAAGGATCTGTCGGATCCGCTCTTGTCGCTGTTCAGGAAAAGTTGCATAATCGAGCATTTAAAGTCCTTTGAAAAGTCTAATCGAGTATCAATGCGCATAATGTTGCATAACCGCGCAACACAAACAACGAGGGTAACTATGAATATTGCACATGTCGCACTCTGGACCCGCAGCCTGAACGCACAGGTTCAGTTCTGGGAAACGGTTTTTAATGGCCGCAGCAACGAACGCTACGTCAGTAAAAATCGCCCCGGTTTCGAATCACACTTTATTACCCTGGATGACGGGCCGACCATCGAGCTGATGACGCTGCCGGGCCTGCCGGACGCCCCCGCGCACCCGGAGTTTATCGGCTGGGCGCATATCGCCATCAACGTCGGCAGCAAAGCGCAGGTGGACCGCATGGCAGCGCAGGCGCAGGCAAACGGCACGCTGCTCAGCGCCCCGCGCATGACCGGAGACGGCTTTTATGAAGCGGTGATCGCGGACCCGGACGGCAACCGCATTGAGCTTGTCGGTGCATAAAAACAGCGTTTCGCTCCTTCACCGCCCCTGCCCCGGCTCGCTATACTTCATATGGTTATCATATTGTTAAATGATAATGATAGTTAATGTGTTAAGATGAAAGGCAGCATAAACAGTCCCTTACGTACCCACCGGGACGGTTTGCATCCTCGACATTTAAATCTGCACCGGGGCGGTGAATGGAACACATTGTGTATGTGGTTGATGACGATGACGCAGTCAGGCAGTCCGTAATCGGGCTGCTGGAATCAGCGGGCCTGAACGCCGTCGGCTTTTCATCGGCAGAAACGTTTCTTCAGCATCGCTTTGAGGATCTGCCGTCGTGCGTGATCCTCGACATGCAAATGCCCGCCATCTCGGGCTTTGAGGTGGCTGACGCGCTCAAGGACAGCGGGCGCGAGATCCCGATTATTTTTCTCACCGGCCACGGCACTATTCCGATGTCGGTGCGCGCCATTAAAGGCGGCGCGTACGAATTTCTCACCAAGCCCGTCGAATCCACTGCGCTTATCGACGCCATTGAATCCGCGCTTCAGCTGGCGGAACACAACGCCGCACGCAATAAAGAGCACTACGCCCTGAAGCAGCGTCATCTGTCCCTTACGCCGCGCGAGCACGAGGTGCTTGAGCTTGCCATCACCGGCAAGCTCAACAAGCAGATTGCCGCCGAGCTGGGCGTAAGCGAGATCACGGTGAAGGTGCACCGCCGCCGCGTGATGGAAAAAATGCAGGTACGCTCCGTGGCGGAACTGGTCAGGGCCGTTGAGCGCCTGACCAAAAGCCAGCCCGCGGAGTAACGTTTACCCTTCCTGCGCCGCCAGCGGCAGCGCGAAGGTAAACACCGTGCCGTGCGGCTCCCGGCGGCGCGCGCTCAGCTTCCCGCAGTGGCGCTCGATGATGCTGGCGCTGATGGTCAGCCCCATCCCCATCCCCTGCGGCTTGGTGGAGTAGAACGAGTCAAAAATCTGCTCCAGCCGCTCGGGCTCAATGCCGCTGCCGGTGTCAGCGATCTCGACGATCACTTTCCCGTCCGCGTTGCCGGTGCTGAGGGTAATGGTGCTGGCGCGATCCTTCACCTCGGCCATCGCCTCTACCGCGTTCATCACCAGATTCAGCAGCACCTGCTGGATCTGCACGCTGTCGCCGGTGATAAAGCTGTCCTGCGCCTTTAACAGATAATCAACGCTAATGTGTCGCTGCTCCAGCTCGCTGCGGGAGAGCGTGAGGATATGGCGGATCAGGTAGTGCATGTCGATGCGCGAGAAGGTGGGATCCTGCTTGCGCGTCAGGGACTGAATGCTGCGAATGATCTCCCCCGCCCGCGCGCCTTCCGCGGCGATCTCCTCCAGCCCTTCACGCACTTTATCCAGCCGGGCGGGCTCGCGGCTGAGCCAGCGCAGGCTCGCCCCGGCGTTCGAGACGATGGACATCAGCGGCTGGTTGATCTCGTGGGCGATGGAGGAGGTCAGCTGTCCGACGGTGGTGGCCCGGGAAACGCGCGCCAGATCCGCCTGCGCGACCCGCATGGCATCCTCCGCGGCGCGCTGGCTGGTGATATCGGTGATGATGCCGTAGTACTCGTTCACCTCGCTGCCCACGCCCACCGGATCGCCAATGCCGAGGATGTAGCGCGTTGAGCCGTCGGGACGCTTAACGCGAAACTCCGCGCGCATGGAGAGCCCGTCGCGCACGCTCTGGGTAACGATGGCGCTTATGCGGGCGTAATCGTCCTCGTGAACGAAAGTCAAAAAC
Source organism: Enterobacter sp. MG-EB028 (assembly GCF_056673305.1). NCBI lineage: Bacteria > Pseudomonadati > Pseudomonadota > Gammaproteobacteria > Enterobacterales > Enterobacteriaceae > Enterobacter > Enterobacter sp. MG-EB028. The sequence goes on along the minus strand of NZ_CP195079.1, from coordinate 599,750 downwards.
TCCGCCATGGAGATCATCTTTTGCTGCTCGGGCAGGCCGAGAATGCGGGCGTACTCTTCCGAGACAAACATCAGATCCTGCTCCAGCTCCCAGCGCCAGCTGCCAGTGTGGCTGATCTGCTCGCCCAGCATCAGCGAGGTCTGGCTGGCACGCAGCTCTTTTTCCACCCGGCGGCGCTGGATGTTCTCCGCAAGCAGCTCGGCATAGAGCCGCGCCGTCTCCAGGGAGACCGCGGCCTGCGCGCCCAAGAGGCTCACCACGCGCGAGTGCTCGGCGGTGAAGACCTCCGGCATCAGGCGGTTTTCCAGGTAGAGCACGCCCACCAGCCGCGCCTGCTTGAACATCGGGACGCACATGACCGCTGCCCCCGAGGTCACCAGATAGGGATCCTGGCTGAAGGGATGAAACTCCTCCGGCTTACCGGTGCGGATCTCCTGCCCGGTGCGGATCACCGCTGCCAGCACCGACAGTGGCATGTCGGTCGCCGTCGGCACGTCTTTCAGGATCCGCACCCGCACGCCGTCGGTGCTGGTCCAGGCGCTGGCCTCGATCTCCGGGATCAGGTTATCGCTCACGCGAAGCAGCAGACCGCGCTGCGCCCCGGCGCGTTCGAGCAGGATCGTCATCAGGTTTTCGATCAGGCGCTCAAGATTGATCTCTTCCGACAGCGCGCGGGAAGCTTTGATCACGCTCTGCAGATCGCGGATCGTTTCATTCTGGGCGAACGCCACCGTGTCGTAGGCGCTGGCCTGCCCGGAGGCCAGCAGGTGCGGGAAATCCTGCTCCAGCTGGCGCACCTTAGCCTGCGCGCCCGCGCGGCCCCAGGCGGCAATCGAGCCGCGGAAGTGGGCGTCCGACGCGGTCGGGTAGCCGCAGGCCAGCGCGAAGCGGCCCGCCAGCTCGTGGGCCAGGGCGTTAATAGGGTTAAACCCGCCCTCGCGGGAGAGCCGGACCGCCTTCTCATACTGCTCAAGCGCAATGCTGTTCATCCCGTCCAGACGGACGATTTCGGCGTAGATCAGCGCCTCTTTATCCGCGAACGTGCCGGGATTAACGCGTGCCCAGAGGGCGATTTTGTCGTAGTGGGCGTGAATGCTGCGGCGGTGATTCGCCGAAAACGTCTCCGGCGTCAGCTGGCGGGAGAGCGCCAGCGCGCTGTAGAGATGGTAATCCAGCAGATGAATGTGCCCCGGCGCAGACCACGCGTACCAGCCCGCCATCTCGAGATCCGCCTGCGCGTCGGCATACTCGCCGCAGGTAAAGTGCGCCATGCCGCGGTAGAGCCAGTACCAGAACAGCATGGTCGAGGTCTGCTCCGGGGCCTGCTCCGGCGACGCGGGAAGCAGCGTCTCGGGCAGCGCCTGCGACGCGGTCCAGGTACCGATGACAGGCGTGCGCAAAAACTCCACGAAGGTGCGCTGGAGCATCAAAATGGTCTCAACGTCCTGGAAGTGGGTTTTACGCACAAACGCCAGGCCACGATCGATGCTGGTCAACACCCCGTCCAGGTGATCGCCCCGCGAGAGGAAGTTAATGACCTGATGGCAGGCCGCAAAGCAGGCTACCGTCATATCCCCGTGGGTCACTGCGGCGGTGAAGCAGGCCTTTGCGCACTCGATGGTAAACGATAAAGGCTGGGTCCAGACGCTGAGCTGGTCGAGGGGCAGCAGGGTTTTGGCTTCGAACGCGTCGTAGCCGTGGCGGTTCACCATCTCGCGGGCCAGAGTGCCGTACTGGAACCCGAGGCGATACTCGGCGTAGCGGTGGCCAATCAGCACGCCAAACCAGGCCATCGCCGTGGTGGAGGCGCCGGTGATGCCGTGGTCGAGCGTCAGGTGCATCATGCGGCAGAGCAGCAAAAAGTGCAGACGCGGGCAGATGAAGCCGGCGCAAATGCTGGCGCTGTAGAGCAGGTTCATCACCGCTTCGGTTTCCGGGTTATCCATCCGCGAGAGCTGGGCAAAAAGATTTTGCGGCGCGTCGCCCGTGCGGTTGCAAAAGAGCGCCCAAGCCTCGTCACAGTCGGCATCTTCCGGATAGCGGCCAATCTGAATACCAAAAATCCCCAGCCAGCAGAGCGCCGCCTCCAGCGCCAGACGGCTGTCCGACTGGCGAGTGTAGACTTCCACCAGCAGGTTGGCCGCCAGCGCCTTTTCGGTCAGCCCGCCGGGGCAGCCGAGAATGGCGTCACACAGCTCGCGGGTCCGCTCCAGATGGCCCAGCGCAAACTCGCAGCCCGCCTCTTCGATATCGAGCATGAAGTCTGACACCGCCCCGGCGTTGCCCAGCGCTCTGGCGGTCTGGATATAGCCGAGCGCCGAAAGATAATCCCCCGTGCGCTTCGCCCGTCGCGCGGCCAGCAGGCTCAGCTCGCGGAACATCTGCCGCTGCGGCGCGGGCTGAATGCTGTCCAGCGCGGCCGTGACGTGGTGAACGGCGCGGAACAGCAGTTCGTTCCCCGCCGCCTGACGCGCGGCGTCGGCCAGCAGGCTGGCTGTGGTCAGGTGAAGATGGCTTTTCTCATGCTGATCCAGCAGCGCAAAGGCGGCCTCCTGCACCCTGTCATGGGTGAAGGCGTACTCTTTTTCCGTCAGCACGATGAGCTGGGCCATCACCGCCGGGTGCAGCGCATAGCGCATTTCCGCCATCGACATGCCGACCACGCGGCATATCATCTCCATCTCACCCGTGCCGCCGAGGCAGGCGAGGCTGCCCAGCAGACGGCGCGTCTCGTCGGGCAGCTCTTCAAGCTGCTCCAGAACCAGAGTCACGACGTTCTCGGTGTAGTGTCGGGCGCGGATCGCCTGCAGATCGTAGTGCCACTTATCCTGATATTTGTTGTGCACCACCAGCCCGTCATCCACGATGCGGCGGAAAAACTCGTGCACAAAGAGCGGGTTGCCCCCGGTTTTTTCATGGATCAGCGTGGCGAGGTCGGTCGTCGCCGCGCTGCGGGTGCGAAATATCGTCGCCAGCCAGCGCGCCACCGCCTTCACGGACAGCGCCTGCGGGACAATTTCAGTCGCGTTTTGCGCTGCCTCCGGCAGGCTCGCCAGCTGCTGTTGCAGTGTCGGTTCGGACAACGAACCGATATCGCGGTGGGCGATTACCAGCAGCAGCGGGATAGCGCCGCAGGTCACCAGCAGATGTTTCAGCGTATACAGGCTGGCGGCGTCGCTCCACTGAAGATCGTCAAGCACCAGCACCAGCGGGCAGCCCTGAGTGGCAAAGGTTTTCACCAGGGCCAGCACCATATGGCTGAAGCGCGCCCGGGCATCAATGGAAAACGTATCCGCCGAGAAGCGCGGCTTGCTCTCAAGCAGCAGGCCCAGCTCGGGCACCAGGCTGACGGCCAGCGCTTCGTACCCCTCAAGGGCGCGGGAGAGGCGGATTTTCCACTTCGCCACCTCGTCTGCGGGCAGCCCCAGCAGGTGCAGCGTCAAGGTGCGGAACGCGGAGCTTAATACGCCGTAGGGCAGGGACGGCGAAAACTGATCGACTTTCCCCACCGCCAGCAGCACCTTACGCTGCTGCAGCGTTTTGAGCGCCGTCGCGATGATCGACGATTTGCCGATCCCCGACGGCCCACCGATCGTTACCAGCTCCGGCACCAGGCTCTGCCCCACCCGCTCAAACGCAGCAATGACGTCATTCGCCTGCGGATGCGTCGCGAACAGCGAGTCCGCCAGATGGATCGCCGGGGTGCGGTCCTGCTGGCCGGGGGTAAAGGCGACGATCTCGCCCTCGCAGGTCAGCGTCGCCTGGCAGCGGCGGAGGTCGGCAATCAGCCCGTCGACCGTCTGGTAGCGGTTATCGGGATGCTTTTCCAGCAGCTTCAGGATAATGGTGGACAGCATTCCCGGCACGTCCGGGCGAATCACGTCCGGGGCCAGCGGCTCCGAGGCAATATGGTAGTGCGCCCAGTTGGTCTGATCGTCCTCCCCCAACTCAAACGGCAGGCGTCCGGTCAGGAGTTCATACAGCACCATGCCGAGGCTGTAGAGATCGCTGCGGCCGTCAACGGGGCGCCGGGTGCGGGTGGTGTGCTCCGGCGACATGTAGGCGGGCGTACCGCCTGAAACGGCAAGCCGGGTCTGGGAAAAGGCGCCGGAGAGGCTGCAGGAGAGGCCAAAGCTGCCCAGACGGCAGGCGCCATCGTGATGAACAAAAATCGAGCCGGGCTTGATATCACCGTGGATCAGGTTTTGCAGGTGCATCTGGCGCAGGGGAGCGCAGATCTGGATCGCCAGTTCGATAAAGCGCGAGATCCCCGAGATCGCCCTGCCCGCGCGCCGCGCCAGCAGTTCAAACGAAAACGGCGCATACACCAGCGCGAAACGCCCCCGGTACTGGGTGGACGCGACGGCGCGGATGGCCCAGCTGTCCTGCAGCACGTCGCGCAGAGCAAACTCGTTTTTGAGCAGCCGTGTCGCCCGCTCCTCTTCTTCGTCGCTCACCGCGGTGGCAATGATGAACGAGCCGCCGGAATGGGGATGGCGCGCGTTCATCCAGGAGATACCGCCCTCCTGCGCCAGCACGGTAAAAATCACATCCTCTTTAAGGACAAAAACCCGCCCCTGGTGAAGATTCCCCTGGGCGGGCCAGAATGCAGGCTGCTCGTGTTCGTTCATCCGCGATCCTTATCGTCGGCGGGCCAGCTCCCGCTGTATATGATCCAGCAGAATATCGATGTTAATGGGTTTACGCAAAAATGCAGCGGCGCCCAGGCTGAGAGCGTACCGCTGCATATTTTCATCAGCATGACCGGAGATAAAGATCACGGGCGGCGGGGGAACGGCCAGCAGCCGTAGCTTTTCAAACAGCTCCAGGCCGCTCATGCCCCGCAGCTTGATATCGGCGATCACCATCGCCGCGCCGGACAGGGCGAGCGGATGGCTCAGAAATACCTCTGCCGAATCAAACGTGTCGGCGGCATAGCCTTCCGATTCCAGGAGATTACTCAGCCCGCTGCGGACGGAACGTTCGTCATCAATGATGGCAATGCGCCACGGCAGCGTCATGCTGTCTTTCCTCAAACAAATCATTAAACGTCGCGATCGTCCTTCGCGGGCGCAGGAGGCGCCGTGCCGCTGATTTTCGGTACGCATTCGTGACGAAACCAGGCGAGGGTAAGCGGTTCGCGACTCAGTAAACGCCGTCCCACCGGGATGAGCTGTTCGCCCACCAGCATGCCAAACAGGCCAAGCAGGGCGACAACCGGCGGCGCCGGGGAATGGACGTTGAGCAGAGCGTAAATTACCCCAGCACCCACGCCGCACACCAGAGAAATTATCCATGCTTTCATGAGGTCGCTCCCGTCTGCGATTTGGCCTGCGGAGCAATCACCTGAGACGGCGGCGCGCCGTCGCGGGATAACAGATGGCGCGTCGCCTGTTCACCCGCCAGCATCCCCAGCAGGCCAATCAGCGCCAGCGCGGGCGGCGCGGGGGAGCGCACCTTCAGCACGGCATACATCAGGCCAATCAACACGCCTGCCGCAAGGGATATCAGCCCAGTACTCATTGTGAACTCCAGAGAAAGAGGCAGCGGCGAGCCGGATGAGGGACCAGCCCGCCAGCGGAACTTAGCGTGCCGGAACAGGCGCTAAGGTGCGGTGCTCGCTCTTCTGGCGAGACGGCGCTTTGTGCACCATGGTGTAGGCGTAATCCACGCCCATGCCGTACGCGCCGGAGTGCTCGCGCACGATATCCATCACCGCGGTGTAGGTCTCTTTACGCGCCCAGTCGCGCTGCCACTCCAGCATCACCTGCTGCCAGGTCACCGGGATCACGCCTGCCTGGATCATGCGCTGCATCGCGAAGTCGTGGGCTTCTTTGGAGGTGCCGCCGGACGCGTCCGCCACCATATAAATTTCGTAGTCGCCTTCCAGCATCGCGCACAGGGCAAAGCTGTTGTTGCACACTTCGGTCCACAGGCCGGCAACCACCACCTTCTTCTTGCCGTTTGCCTTCAGCGCGTCACGTACCTTCTGGTCGTCCCAGGAGTTCATGGAGGTACGCTCCAGGATGTCCTGGCCCGGGAACACGTCCAGCAGCTCCGGATAGGTGTTACCGGAGAAGCTTTCGGTCTCAACGGTGGTGATGATGGTCGGGATGTTGAACACTTTGGCCGCTTTCGCCAGCGCCACGGTGTTGTTTTTCAGCACCTGGCGGTCAATAGACTGCACGCCAAACGCCATCTGTGGCTGGTGATCGATAAAGATGATCTGACAGTTCGCAGGGGTTAACACTTCGAGCTTTGAAGAGGTCATAGCATTTTCCAGTGGTTAAGGGTAGAAATCGCCGTGAGTGCCACGACGATAAAGTCACCCTCATCCTGCGGTTTTCCGTCGCCGCGCGTAATTATCTCTTCGTATAGTTAACCTTAGGTATAGTTATACTTTGGTATACCTATCCTATTGTATAACTGGATCTTTGCCGAAACCGGTTCCCATAATCCTGACCATTCCCCCTCTCAGTCAGGAGCAGTTATGGTTACCCTCGGTAAAGCCGATCTCATTCTGGTTAACGGCCAGTTTCACACCGTCGATCGCGAAAACCCCGTCGCGGAAGCCGTTGCCGTGCGCGACGGAAAATTTCTGGAAGTGGGTACCGTCGCCGAGGTGATGCAACACCACTGCGACGGCACCAAAGTGGTGGACCTGAAAGGCCACACCGCCATCCCCGGCCTGAACGACTCGCACCTGCACCTCATTCGCGGCGGGCTGAACTACAACCTTGAGCTGCGCTGGGAAGGCGTGCCGTCGCTGGCCGACGCCCTGCGGATGCTGAAAGAGCAGGCCCTGCGCACGCCGTCGCCCCAGTGGGTGCGCGTGGTGGGCGGCTGGACCGAGTTCCAGTTTGCCGAGCGCCGCATGCCGACCCTGGACGAAATTAACGACGCCGCGCCGGATACCCCGGTCTTCATCCTGCACCTGTACGACCGCGCCCTGCTCAACCGCGCCGCGCTGAAGGTGGTCGGCTACACCAAAGACACGCCCAACCCGCCGGGCGGCGAGATCCAGCGCGACGCCAACGGCAACCCGACCGGGATGCTGATTGCCCGTCCGAACGCCATGATCCTCTACGCCACGCTGGCCAAAGGGCCGAAGCTGCCGCTGGAGCAGCAGGTCAACTCCACCCGTCAGTTCATGCGCGAGCTGAACCGCCTGGGGCTGACCAGCGCCATCGACGCGGGCGGCGGCTTCCAGAACTACCCGGAAGATTACGAGGTGATTGCCGAGCTGCACGAGAAAAAGCAGATGACCATCCGCATCGCCTACAACCTGTTTACCCAGCGTCCGGGCCACGAGCTGGAAGACTTTGAAAAATGGACCGACATGCTCACGCCGGGCCAGGGCAGCGACTTCTTTCGCCACAACGGCGCGGGCGAGATGCTGGTCTTCTCCGCCGCCGATTTTGAAGACTTCCTCGAACCTCGCCCGGACCTCGCGCCAGGCATGGAGGACGAGCTGGAGCGCGTAGTGCGCCATCTGGTGGAGCACCGCTGGCCGTTCCGCCTGCACGCCACCTACAACGAATCCATCAGCCGCATGCTGGACGTGTTCGAGAAGGTGAACCGCGACATTCCGTTCAACGGCCTGCACTGGTTCTTCGACCATGCGGAAACCGTTACCCAGGCCAACATCGACCGCATCAAAGCGCTGGGCGGCGGCATTGCCGTGCAGCACCGCATGGCCTTCCAGGGCGAGTACTTTGCCGAGCGTTACGGCATCGAAGCCACCCGCCACACGCCGCCGGTGGCGAAAATGCTGGAGACCGGCGTGCCGGTGGGCTTAGGAACGGACGCTACCCGCGTGGCGAGCTACAACCCGTGGACCGCGCTCTACTGGCTGGTCTCCGGGCGCACCGTCGGCGGAATGCAGATGTACGACCACAGTGCCCGTCTGGATCGCGATACCGCCCTGATGCTCTGGACCCAGGGCAGCGCGTGGTTCTCCAGCGAGCAGAACCAGAAGGGGCAGATCAAGGTCGGCCAGCTTGCCGATCTGGCCGTGCTGAGCAAAGACTACTTCCGCGTGCCGGAAGAGGAGATCAAGGGCATCGAGTCCGTCCTGACGGTGGTCAACGGCGACATCGTCTACGCCGCAGGCAGCTTTGGCCCGCTCGCGCCGCCGGCCATTCCGGTTCTGCCCGAGTGGTCCCCGGTGGTGAAGGTGCCGGGCCACTACCGCAGCGCGCCGCCGCAGGCCGCACGCGTCGGCTTGAGTGTGGCTCACCACTGCAGCGGCCCGTGCGGGGTTCACAGCCACCAGCATGATTTCGCCCGCACGTCAGAGATGCCGGTGTCCGACGATAACGCTTTCTGGGGGGCGCTGGGCTGCAGCTGCTTTGCATTCTGATGAAAAACACTACTATGCCGCCCCGGGTCGACCTGGGGCTGTTCTTCCTGCGCCTGACCGGCAGCCTGCTGCTGCTCTACGTGCACGGCCTGCCAAAGGTGCTGCACTTCAGCGAAGAGCTGACGCGCATTGAAGATCCGTTTGGCTTCGGGCCTTACGCCAGCCTGATCCCGGCGATTGTCGCCGAGGTGATTTGCCCGCTGTTTATCATTGCGGGCGTGTACACCCGCCTGGCGTGCCTGCCGATTATCGCCGTGCTGCTGGTGGCGATGCTGGCGGTCCACCCGAACTGGTCGATTGCCGAAGGGCAGTTTGGCTGGCTGCTGCTGATTATCTTCACCACCCTCGCCCTCACCGGGCCGGGCCAGTGGCGGCTACAGCGTAAGGCAACGGAGAGGTTCGCATGACCCAGGTTAACGACGTTCGCGACGCACACGTCGAGACGACGCCCGCGCAGGCGGTTTCGCCGTGGCAACCGCTGAGCCAGCCGGTGTTCCGCATGCTGTGGATCGCCACGGTGGTCTCTAACGTCGGCTCATGGATGAGCGACGTCGGCATCAACTGGAGCATGCTGACCCTGAGCGCCGACCCGCTGGATATCGCGCTGGTACAGGCGGCCAGCAGCCTGCCGATGTTTCTCTTCGCCCTGCCGTCCGGGGTGATGGCGGACATCGTCGACCGACGTAAATACCTGCTCTTCTCCCAGCTGTGGGTGTTCATCGCCGCCGCCGTACTGACGGTGCTCTCCTTCACCGGACACGTCACCCCCACCGTGCTGCTGGTGGCAACGTTTCTGCTGAGCGTGGGCGCGGCGATGAGCTCGCCGCCGTTCCAGGCCGTGGTGCCCGATCTGGTGAGCAAGCCGGAGCTGGGCGCCGCCGTGGCGCTGAACTCGCTCGGGGTGAACATCAGCCGGGCGATTGGCCCCGCGCTGGGCGGTTTTCTGCTGTCGCTCGCCGGGCCGTGGATGGTGTTTGCCCTGAACGCGCTGTCCGTGGTCGGCGTGGCGTGGGTGCTGTGGCGCTGGCGTCCGGCGCCATCCGTGCAGCGCCTGCCGCCGGAGCACTTCTTCTCTGCGGTGCGCTCCGGCATTCGCTACGTGCACGCCGCCCCGGTGCTGCGCAACGTGCTGGTGCGCACCGTGGCCTTCTTCGTTTTCGGCAGCGCGGGCTGGGCGCTGCTGCCGCTGGTGGCGCGCCGCGAGCTGGGCTTAGGTCCGGCGGGCTACGGCGTGATGCTGGCGTGCATAGGCCTGGGGGCGATTGCCGGGGCGATCCTGCTACCGCGCCTGCGCCAGCGGCTGAACGCCGACCGCCTGATGGTGGCCGCCAGCCTGACTTTTGCCCTCACCATGCTGGCGCTGGCGTTTGTGCGCCACGTCTGGCTGCTCAACCTGTTTGAGTTCTTCACCGGCTTCGCGTGGATTGCGGTGCTCTCCACCCTCAACCTCGGCGCGCAGCGCAGCGCCGCCCGCTGGGTGAAGGCCCGCGCGCTGGCGGTCTACCTGACGGTGTTCTTCGGCTCGATGACCACGGGCAGCGCCATCTGGGGGCAAATCGCCTCGCAGTTCGGCACCCCGACCTCGCTGGTGGTCGCCACGCTGGGGATGGTGCTGGCAAGCGCCACCGTGTTCCGCTGGAAGCTGGAGAAAGATCCGGACCTGAACCTCGACCTGAGCGGCCAGCCGCTGGACGGCGTGGAGATTGACCTGCCCAACGAGCGTGGCCCGGTGCTGGTATCGCACGAGTACATCATCGACCCGCACAACGCGAAGGCCTTCCTGGAGGCGGTACACGAGCTGCGCCGGGTGCGCCGCCGCGCCGGGGCGATGAGCTGGGCGGTGTACGAGGATATTGAGCGCCCCGGTCTGTTTATCGAGACCTTCCTGATGGGCTCCTGGATTGAGCATCTGCGCCAGCAGGAGCGCCACACCATGAATGACCTCCTGCTGCAGAGCCGCGTTCTGGCTTTTCATCAGGGCACAACATCACCGGCAATTCGCTATCTGGTCGCGCCGGTTTAAACATAACAATCACCTGTAGAGGAAGACACTATGGCAACGTTTAAGGCAAAAGACGGCACGCAGATTTACTACAAAGACTGCGGCGCGGGCAAACCGGTTCTCTTCAGCCACGGCTGGCCGCTGGACGGCGACATGTGGGACAGCCAGCTGAACTACCTGGCGGAGCGCGGCTTCCGCGCCATCGCCTTTGACCGTCGCGGCTTTGGCCGCTCGGATCAGCCGTGGAACGGCTACGACTACGACACCTTTGCGTCCGACATCAACGACCTGATTACCACCCTGGACCTGCGCGACGTGACGCTGGTGGGCTTCTCCATGGGCGGCGGCGACGTGACGCGCTACATCAACAACTACGGCAGCGCGCGCGTGGCCGGTCTGGCGCTGCTGGGCGCGGTAACGCCGATCTTCGGCAAATCCGACTCCTTCCCGCAGGGTGTGGATCAGAGCGTGTTCGACGGCATTCGCGACGGACTGCGTAAAGATCGCGCCCAGTTCATCAGCGACTTCGCGACGCCGTTCTACGGTACCAACGCCGGGCAGACCGTCTCCGCCGGTGCCCTGACCCAGACGCTGAACATCGCCCTGCTGGCGTCGCTGAAGGGCACCATCGACTGCGTGACCGCTTTCGGCGAAACCGACTTCCGCCCGGATATGGCGAAAATCGACGTGCCGACGCTGGTTATTCACGGCAGCAACGACCAGATCGTGCCGTTTGAAAGCACCGGCAAGCTGGCGGCGGAGATGATCAAAAACGCCACGCTGAAGGTGTACGACAACGCGCCGCACGGCTTCGCGCTGACCCACCAGGATCAGCTCAACGAAGATCTGCTGGCGTTTGTGAAGTCGCTGTAATTTTTTCCAGGCCGGGTAAGGCGCAGCCGCCACCCGGCGCTTTCGCAGACGCGTTCCGCTCCGCCAGCAGCCGACAAATCTCCGCATGCTTCTCCTCGGTGAAGGTAAAGCGCGACATAAAGCCCATTCGGATCAGCGAGCCGATAGCCGGTAACAAACAGATCCCGAAGAACAGCCCCGACAGTACGCCTTCGCTCTGGATTTGCGCCTGCGGCACGTAGCCAATCATCGTCAGAAACACGCCGATTAACCCGCCGCCCACCGCCACCGACATCTTGCCGGTAAAGGTCTGCCCGGAGAAGGTAATCGCCGCGCAGCGCTTGTGGGTGTGGTACTCCGCGTACTCGATGGTGTCGGCAATCATCGACGAGGTGAGGATGTTGGTCATCATCACGAACAGCGTGCTCAGCCCGAGCAGAATAAACAGCATCGTCACCTGCTGATAGCCGACAAACCACATCACCACGCGCACCGCCACGTCCAGCCCGCAGAGGATCATAAACAGCTTCCGCTTCTGCATCCGGCGCGTCAGCATCGGGGCAACCAGGCACAGCACCGCCGCCACGATCCCCATCACACCAATCGCCATCTGCAGGCTGCCGTCGCCCAGGTTGTTGATAAAGAAGTAGATATACAGCCCGCCCGCCACGTTGTGGAACACGCAGAAAAAGAACGACAGCAGGACGATAAACAGCGGCTTGTTCTGGCGCAGGTTGTGGAAGGTGTCGCGGATGGTCACCTTCTCCGGGCTCGGCGGCACGCGCTCTTTGATCTGCATAAAGCCGTTGAGCATCAGCGGCAGGCCCACCAGCATCATCACCAGCGCCGCCATAAAGTAACCTTTATCGTTGCTGTACTGGGCGAAGAACGCCGCCAGCTTCGGGAAGAAGATGTTGGCGCAGGCAATCCCCGCGTTGACCCCGAGCATCGCCGCCGTCACCGCGCGGGTGCGCTGGGCGGAGTCGTTGGTCATCACCGACGACATCGACCAGAACGGGATATCGGAGATGGCGTACAGTGTCCCCCACAGGATATACGTCACCCCGGCGTAGAGGATTTTGGTGGTCATGTCCGCTTCGATTTTATAGAACGAGAGCAGCGTGACGCCGGTGATCAGCAAAGGCGCGATCAGCAAAAAGTGGCGAAACTTGCCGAACCGGCTGTTAATGGTGTCCATAATGCTGGCAAACAGCGGATCGTGAACCGCGTCCCACGCGCGGGCAATCAGGAAGATGGTGCTCGCCGCCAGCGCCGAGATCCCCAGCACGTCGGTGTAAAAATAGTTAATAAACGAACCCACTAAACCAAAGCTAAAACACTGACCTAAACCATAGCCAAAATAAGACCACAACTCGCGAGACGGTATTTTCATTGTCGTTGCCATTGTTATATGCCTGCCTGGTTGCCCGGCGGTGGTCCGCCGGGTCGATATTATTTGTCCTGCGCCTGAGGGGCGATCTTGCGCAGCTGCTGCATCAGGGCGATTTCACGGCGCGAGAACGGAATGCCGTTCTCCTCAAACACGTCGTGGAACCAGAGGCGGCAGTAGTCCGTCGACTCCTTCATCACCACCGGCCACGGCAGCCACGTCTGGGTTTTGCCGCGCACCAGCCCCCACTGGTACGGCGCGACCTTCGCCGCGTACATCAGCGGGAGCTGCTCTTCGATGGTGCTGCCCACGTGACGCGCCAGCCATTCGGTGCAGAACAGCGGCCGACCGAGCTTTTGCAGCTGCTGGATAATCGCCGTCATGCGCCCGGTGTGGGTGTAGGCGTGGAAGCTCACCACGTCCGAGAGTGCCAGCGCGGTCTGGTCCAGCGGATGCCGGAAGAACGTCTCGCCCTCCTCCTCCGGCGGCAGGCGCCAGGCGCAGACGGTGAGCGGCTGGGTCGGGTCCTCCTCACGCACCCACCGGAACGCCAGCTTCATCAGCTCGTGCGCGCAGGTCTCCAGCTTCGCGTCGTACTGCACCTCCTGCGTGCCGGTCGCGAAAATGCCGCGGTTGCCCGGCTCGTTGTAGAGATCCCACAGCAGCACGCGCTTATCGTCTCGAAACTGGCGGACTACGTCGCGGATATAGCGTTCAATGTCTGCCCGGCAGTCGGGATCGCACACCTTATCGCGACCGGGGCTCGCCGCCGCCTGGCTGTTGTGCTTGCCCGGCACCGGCGGCTTCTGCGGGCCGAGGTACGGCTCGTCGCCGGAGAAGCCGCAGTCGTCCATCAGAGTCAGCATGGTGCTGAACCCGTGACCGTCGGCAATCGTCAAAAACTGGTCGATGCGCGCCATCAGCCCGTCACGGTCGTGCTCCCAGACGATAAACGGCAGGTTGATGCGCAGGGTGTTATAGCCCGCGTCCGCCGCCCAGCCCAGCTCGCGCTCGATGGTGCTGGCATCGAAGGTCTCTTCCTGCCAGATATCGGTCCAGTTCACCGCCGTCGACGGCAGATAGTTAAACCCGCACAGCCAGCCTTTTTGCTCGTACCACGCCTGTGCCTGCTCCCTGCTCCACTGCTCTTTCATTACGCGTCCTCTTACTGATAATATTTAGCTAATAAATATTAGTTGCGGGATAAATGCGCAAATCACGGCGCACCGAAAAGCGACGGCTCTCACAAAGTTCACGCTTCGATGAATGAGAAACGTGATCGACGGCGCTAAAGCGTGCGGTTAGGGTATGATGCGAAATCGCGAAAGGGAGAGGACGGATGAAGCGAAAAACGAAAGTGACGATGAACGATATTGCGCGGGCGGCGGGCGTGTCGCAGGCGACGGTATCGCTGGTGCTTAACCAGTCCCGCAACATCAAGCTCAGCGACGACACCCGCCAGCGGGTGATTAACGTGGCTACCGAGCTCGGCTACGACCGCCTCCCCGCCGTTCACGCCCCGCGCAACCAGGAGGAGATCGCCCTGCTGGTGAGCTCCATGCAGAGCTTCGACCCGTTTATCGACGCCATCAGCCAGGCGCGGGAAGCGGCGTGGCGCAACGAGACGTTGCTCACCGTCTACGACTACGGCGACGACATCGAGCTGGCGCTGAACATAATCCGCCAGCTGGAGAAGCGTAACTGCATCGGGATTATTCTCGCGTCTCCGGTCACCACGCTGGTGGACATGACGGCGTTCCAGGACTGCACCCGCATCCCGCTGGTGCTGCTCAACCAGCGCGACCCCGGCTCGCCGCTGCTGCCGTCGTTTATCCCGGACGACTACGCCAACGCTTTTCAGGTGACTAAACACCTCATCGCCTGCGGGGCCACGCGCATCGCCCACATCACCGGGGAGAGCTGGATGGAGGCCTCGCGCCAGCGTCTGGCGGGCTACCAGGCGGCATTACAGCAGGCCGGACTGGCGTGCGACGACAGCCTGGTGCGCCAGACCAACTGGCAGTTCAGCGAGTCCTTTACCGCCACGACTTCTCTGCTGGAGCTGACCGAGCGCCCGGACGCCATCTTCTGCGCCAGCGACTGGCTGGCGATTGGCTGCTATCAGGCGCTGGCGGTGAACGGCGTGCGCATCCCGCAGGACATGCTGCTGGCGGGCTACGACGACCAGAAGATTTCCGAGCAGCTCACCCCGCCGCTGACCAGTATCCAGCTGCCCTACAGCGAGCTGGGACGGCTGGCGGTGGAGTACCTGTGCAATCAGGAAGATGCCGCCACGCACGTGACGCTGGCGGGCAGGCTGAAGGTGCGCGCCTCAAGCCTCGTCTGAGGTAAACACCATGCCCGCGTAGGGCTTCTCGCGACACGCCGCCAGCCGCGCGGCGAGGCTGCCCACGTGCAGCTCCAGCTTGTGCCCGTCCGGGTCGAGAAAATAGTACGACGCCCCCTCGCTTTTGTTCTGCTTCCAGACGGTGACGCCCGCCTGCTTAAGCCTTTGCGAGAACGGTTCAAAATCCGCCTCCGCGATGGTAAACGCGTAATGGGTGTAGTCGCTCTCCTGCGGCGGCACGTACCGGCGCGCCTCGTCGTACGACAGGCAGACCCACAGATCGCCGCAGGTGAGATAGGCCCCGGTATTCCAGCGGGCGTGCAGGGTCAGCCCCAGCAGCTCGTGCCAGAAGGTGACGCTTTTTTGCAGGTCGCTGACCGCGAGGGTCAGATGGTTGAGAGATTGCAGCATGACGTGCCCTTTTGTTTTTCGCGCCGGACGTGGTACGGTAAAGAGATGAACATAAACCACGCCGTGCTCACCGTAAACCGCTGGTGGCTGCCTTCTTAAAGGCGGCACGGAGTAGTTTTTCCCATTTTCAGATAGCCGTCGAAAGGCGGCTTTCACACATCTAAGACCCCTTTCGGCATTACAACGTTAAGGAGTCTTTATGAACAAGCAAACCATCCTCACCGGCGACCGCCCAACCGGCCCGCTGCACCTCGGCCACTTCGTCGGATCGCTGCGCCAGCGCGTGGCGCTGCAGCAGACGCACAACCAGTTTGTGCTGATAGCCGACCTGCAGGGGCTGACCGACAACGGCAGCAACCCGCAAAAAATTCGCGACAACATTCCCGAAGTGCTGGCCGACTACCTCGCCGCGGGCATCGACCCGAACCTGACCACCGTCTGCCTGCAGTCCGCCCTGCCCGCCCTCGCCGAGCTGACGATGCTGTATATGAACATCGTCACCGTCGCCCGCGTGGAGCGTAACCCGACGGTGAAAAACGAGATTGCCCAGAAAGGCTTTGCCCGCTCGCTGCCGGTCGGGTTTATGGCCTACCCCATCAGCCAGGCAGCGGACATCACCGCGTTTAAGGCCGAGTGCGTGCCCGTCGGCGACGACCAGCTGCCGATGATTGAGCAGACCAACGAGATTGTGCACAAGATGAACAGCCTGCTGCCCGCCCCGGTGCTGCGCCACTGCAAGGCGATGCTGAGCGACACCAGCCGCCTGCCCGGCATCGACGGCAGCGCCAAGATGTCAAAATCGCTGGGCAACACGCTGCACCTTTCGGCCAGCGAAGAGACCATTCATCGTGCGGTGAGCGCCATGTACACCGACCCGAACCACCTGAAGGTGAGCGACCCGGGGCAGATTGAGGGGAACGTGGTGTTTACGTACCTCGACGCGTTTCATCCGGACAAGGAGAAAGTGGCGGCGATGAAGGCGCACTATCAGGCGGGCGGGCTGGGCGACCGGGCGTGTAAGAACGAGCTGGAGGCGTGTTTGCAGGAGCTGATTGCGCCGATGCGGGAGCGGAGGGCGATGTATATGCAGGACAAGGGGGAATTGATGGCGATGCTGAAGCGCGGCACGGAACGGGCGCAGGGGGTGACGCAGGCGACGTTGAGGGAGGTGAAGGTGGGGCTGGGGGTGCCGGTGTTTTGAAAGTGTGAGTTAAGAGAGAGTTAGCGGTGGAGTGTATGGTACCGGCATCAAGCCGCTAACTCGTTTATTACGAAAATAAGCAAGGCGCAATAAATTCTTAAATGCATTATTAGCCATTGTTGTTTGTCATTCTATTAAGAGCGCTATATTCATAGACTCTTTATTTTTTAACCGTCTCGGCAAATGCTATGGGCAAGTTTATTATTTACATGCTGAATATATTATTCTGTGGTTATGTACTGGCTACATGCCTCATTTCTTTGGTTAGTTTTGATAACTGGGAGGACCGTACAATCGCAATAACAATAATCTTAGGAAGTGCACAACTTATTGCGACATTACTTAATCGGGCACTGCCTCATAAGTTACATGTTTTAGGGGGGATAGCTGAACTAATAGAAGGTCCGCTATTAGTTATTGGCGCAATTGTGTGTCTGGATGTGTTTGAACCCTGGCCGATAAAGATCATTGGGATGTTTACGTGGATTGTTTTAATTTTCTTTGTACCTTCAATAATAAGCCCCAAGCGTTAACTCAGTCTATTAATCAATGTCTACGTCATTTCTTCACCCACGGAATCCAACATAATGTACCCCACTCTTTCGCAGGTCATTGAGGTTGTACGTCAGTCCTCGGGACATCATCGCAAGCGCATTGATGAGAACACCCTAATCGAAGCCGACCTCGATATATGCGGCATGGATGGCGATGCCCTGATTGAAGACTGCGAGGCAGCGTTTGGCGTTACGCTCGTCACTGAAGAAGATGGTTATGAGAAAACTTTTTCTCTCGCTGAAAACGAGTTTCTTTTTAGCACCGAGGGCATAGATTACTTTGGTATCTGCCGCTTGATTCGCCGGTTGCGAGGCATTTCGGAACCGGTGATACGCGATTTAACCGTTGGCGAGCTTCATGCTGTGCTGGTTAAGGCAGTTGAACAGGTAGATCATGATTGAGTTATTTTTAGCATAGTGCGGGCATGTGCTCATATGCCCGCACTCGTTAGTCTTAAGTTTAAACGGCCTTCCCACTCCCACGCTTAATCACCGGAACATCACCTGTATCATTCAGCGCTCCCGGAAAGGTTTTCAACCACTGCACGACTTTCTGCTTATTTATATTCACCACGCTCATACCTTCCAGGCATCCCCATAATTCTCTTGTATGCTGCGGCGTAATCACAATGCAGTCTTTCATGGCGCGGATTTTTACGGGCATGCCGTCGATAAAGCCCGCACGGGTTAACCACTCGCCGCCCAGCAGAAGGTATTTCATATCTATGCGGGAATAAAGTTCGCAGCAGGCGGCACTGTCCTGCGGCGTCTCCGCGCGGGGATGGACGGGGGCCGCGTTGAGCTGGTTGCCGTGTAAACGCCGGGCGCTGTTTTTGCGTACCAGCTCGCGGTTTTCAATCATGCCGGTGAAAGCGTCTGATTCTGTTTTGCAAACAGTAAACTCTGGCTTAAAATTCGTCGCAGCCATTTTCAACTCCTGATTAGTTGTTAGTGGTTAGCGGTATGGGGGTGTTGCAGCACCTTCATATCGCGAATTCTTCTTTAAATATTCTTTGCTACTTCCTTTGCCGTTCGGCGTAATTTCTGGTGCTCATTATACAGGGCTGAATATAAATACAGCGGTTTGGTGTGGGGTAAATTTGGAATTTGCAAGGGAGATTCAGGAAAAGGGTTGGGTCAGAGAAATTACGCAGCGAGGACTATCAGAATATAAGGTGAGCGCCCGCATGAACCTCAGAGCAACCATTCGCCGATCTGCGGGCTGGCAATGAGTCGTTTTATTATCAAGTTCGGTGACCGACTGAGCGATCACCTTTAATACAATGGCAGTTACACAGCATTACGGACAGGCTCCTTTGAGAGGATAAGCGTTAATAAAGAGGAGGCACTCAATGCCTCCTTTCTATTTGTTACGCTCTTACGTTCCAATCGTCCGTATACTGGACATTACCATCAACATAACGCCAGGTGATTTTGTCATACATCAGGGAAACAGATTCCATGTGGTTGATCTGCGAGTTTCCTGCCATTTTAGCGTTTGGCATCCCTGGGTTAATGCCCGTCACTTTCACACCCTCAATGGTCATGACGAAGTAGCACTCTTCTTGTCCTGCATGGTTAATGCGATACCAGCGAATCTCCGCACTTTTCAACGTTTGACCGGTGGCAACGGCTTTGTATAGGTACGGGCTGGAGCTATCAAACTCCTTTTCAATCATCATCGGAGAATGTGAACGCTTGCCAGTAATCTTGCCGTTGGCACTGTCTACTGGAATGTTCAGACCATGACTAAAGCCAACAATCTCTATACTCCCCTCATGATCCTGAACGTCTAAGGCTCCTTTAATGTCTGCGCCGCCATCGTCAGCCACATGTAAGCCGGAATAGGCATTTTACAAACTCCTTTTAGTTGTGATTTTCTTCGTGATGAACCAGTAGCAAACAATCGTTAAGAGCAACTGAAAGCCCACAATCGCCGCTATTGTGAAATTTGAATACGTTTGATCCGGGAATAAAGACTGATAAGGCAGTAAGCGAAATAACGCCCAAAACAGGAAGGTAAACCCGAAGATTTTAGCTAACCGTCGCAATGTTGAACTGAACCACTCTCTGGGGATACCAGCTGGACTAACTTTGTGAGTCGCGCCACGGTACGCCGTGGTAATAGCGCTCATGACAGGTACGCTGATTAATGTATTGATTAAGATGCTAAAGTAGCCGTCTAACGATTCCCAAACTTCTGAATCAGGTTCACCTAAAATGAAGCGGGTAAACTTGTCGGCGCTTTGGAAATCGAAAAGCTCCGTAATAGAATTAACTAATCCATCATACGGAACCATTTCAGCAACGATCAGCACAACAACAGCGAACAGCACTATCTTGATGAATAAACTAAGGGCATGTTTTGCCATTGGAGATCACCTCAATCGTGCCGTATGCCTGTAGCTTCCTCATGCAAGGAACATCTATTTTTTGGCTTCTCAACAGAGCATTACGCAACATGGCAAAATCAGAATCATGTGGGAGAGTGATACAACCTTCTGATAGTACGCCTGGATGCAAACGGAAATTGCCACGCTTAACGCTCTCAATCCATGTGTAATCATCGCTCCCCCAATCATCACGCCATAATGCGAACCATTCAGAATGTTTGAATGTTGCACCATTGGCGAAGTGATTATAAATGTCTCTTCCCACTGCGTTTAGCTGTGACTTGAGTCCACCCTGAGGGCGGTCAACAATCCAGTATTTACCGCTGGTACTGGCCCCTCTTTGGGGATCATTCCACATGCCCCACGATTACGGTAAGCACCATTACCAGAGAAAGCTAAAAAAGTGCCTATACCAGGAAACGATAACGGGGAGTAGTACGCATCATTAATTACAAACTTTCCATGTAGAGCCATAGATAACCCTTTTATCTATAATGACTTGTTGGCTTATCGTACTCCTACGCAATCGGACATAAGAAGGTTTTCTTCCGAGAGACTTCTGATTTTCAGATAATAGCCCGTTGGTGGTAAGACAACGTGTAAGGCCGTTAAGCGGTAACATCAGAGGTGTATTAGGAAGCTAAGTTTATCAAGTTGACCATGTGCCCTCAGGGGCGAGACCGAACCGCTGGCAGTGTAAGTATCCCGGCAAAAACGAACCATTCACTTTTAGAGATCTTCCGACATACTGATTATGTCCGCCTGAGGAGCTCGCCTTGCGTAAAGCCCGATTCACTGACCACTAGTTCATTGCCGTTCTGAAGTCCTTCGTAGCCGGACGTGCCGTTAAGGATGTCTGCCGCGAAGCCTGTATCTCTGAGGCCAGCTATTAAAATTGGAAAGCAAAATATGGCGGGATGGAAGTAGCTGATATTTAAAAAACCAAAGATCCGGAGGATGAAAATCGTCGCCCAAACAGATGTTTGCCTATTTCAGCCTTGAATGCCGGGCTCTGAAAGACGTTACCAAATAAAAGCTTTAAAAACCGCGATAATCCGTGAACTCGCCAGCTATCTGACGGCGCAATTTGCCATGAGTTTACGCTAGGCCTGCAGAACATTATCGCTGAGCAGGAAGATTTATTTTTACCAGCTCGATGTCCGGGTGATGGAGCGGTGATCCAGGCACTGACTGAGCTGGTAGAGCGCTATCCGCGCTACGGTTTTAGAAGTTGTTTCAACTGCTGCGCAGGCGAGGCAATACCTGGAACCATAAACGCGTTCATCTGCATTACATTGAATATAAATACAGCGGTTTGGTGTGGGGTAAATTTGGAATTTGCGAGGGGGATTCAGGAAATAATGTTATGTACGGTAAGGTCATGTTTTTGTTGATTGCGAGTTGATTGGTCTGGGTTTTGCGATCATCATCGCAATTATTTACCTTCTACCGTAACGCGATGGCTTCCAGCAAAACTCTCGAACAGGCAATTGACGACATCACCATCTGGCGCAAAGGCGAACAGCGTGCGCCGCATAAGCCTTTATTGCTTCTATACGTGCTGGTGAACTATCAGCAGGGGCATGCGCGACTGTTTGATTATGGAACCGAGGTCCACGAGCAGCTGCTTGGCCTGTTAGAACGCTTTGGCCCATAGAGGAAAGCGCATTACCCGAATATGCCTTTCTGGCGGCTCAAAGGCGACGGTTTTTGGGATCTTCAGAATACTGAGTTCTGTTCAACTACTGGCAGTAAACAACCGCCTGTTAAAGAACTTGTGGACCATAACGTCGCAGGCGGGTTTGATGAAGAACACTTTGCGTTGCTGAGTAAGAATAGAAACCTGATCGGCTCGCTGGCGCGGCAGATCCTTGAAGCACACTTTCCAGAAAGTATTCAGGAAGAGATCGCGGATGAGATGGGTTTTGATATTCAACAGATCCGTAAGGTTCGAGATCAGCTGTTCCGCTAGCAGGTGCTGCGAGCCTATAACTATGAGTGTGCAATCTGCGGGTTTAACATGCGACATGATAACGCCTCTGTTGGACTTGAAGCCGCGCATATCAAGTGGAAGCAGTCTGGTGGACCGAGTGAGATCCCGAGTGGACTGGCCCTGTGTGCAATTCATCATAAGGAGTTTGAAAAGGGATCGATTGGGCTGGATGAGAGTATGCGGGTACTCGTATCTGAGGCGGTGAAAGGGAATGGGATCGTTGGGCGGTTGTTCTGGGATTTTGCCGGGAAGCAAATTGCGCTGCCGGTGGTGAAAGGGAATTATCCAAGAGAAGGATTTGTGGAGTGGCATAGGAAGGAGGTGTTTAGAGAATGAGTGCGAAGGCCGGACTCGAACATCGCAACTATCCTTATGATCTTAAGAGATTAAAATTTACCACTTTTGACATGATACCATCATTGATACCATCAATGCTGTGGTTATCATAGAATCGACAATATAAGCCTATCATTGCCAGGCATTTTGCACATTATAAACCTGCCGTTTATAACTAAAAGACATTTAAAATAGACAATTTAATACCTTTTTCGCTATATTGAATTTGTCTATTCGGTTCAACTCATTGATTAGATAGTGATAATCTTCACACTTTAGTGTGAGTTAAAGTTTGCATGTCGTTTCCTAAAAAAATACACTACACAAAAAATTTAAATGTAAGTAACGGGATATATGATGTTAATTGATAAAGAAATTACGTTTAAAAGAGATTTCATTATATTTACATTCACATGCATATTCGCCGTAACTATATCAACAGGTTTTATACTATACTTACCGATCCTATTTAAAAAGTATGTTTTCTTAAATGAACTTGCAAACTCAAACGTTGCATTAAAAATTTTATATTTATTGCCATTCTTAGGCGGCGCGATAATTTTTAAAATATACTTAAAAAGCAGAAAGTCAATCAAAGCATTTAACGACCTCTTATTATTAGGAATCGGCTTCTGTGGGCTTTATTCAATTCTATTTTTTGGTATTGATGCTCTTGTTAAAAATGAATATTTTTTTAACGTTAATAGCGTAGGAACTTTTAGTATTAAGCTGCTCTTTATGATGTGTAGTGTAGCAAAAGTAGCCATAACATTTAGTGAATTTTGTGATGAGCGGAAAAGAGAAATCGAGGATAAAAAGCCAACTATAAAAAACTTAAAAGTAGAAAACAGCCCTATACTATCTAAAGCAAAAATAGGGATATCTCTTTCAGTGCTGGCGCTTGTATTTTATCATCTTATCAAAAAGAAAAATTAATCACCTTTCTCGCTTTATATTAGTTAGATGGAGGCATCCTATGAAAGTCCAAAACATAAGAAAAACAACATCCAATAATATAGTTAAAACTGAAATGGCATAAAATAAAGAAGGAGACTTAAGTTGCGGAGCTGAACCTAACATTACTAAAAACATATCAGGGGCCTGTGAAACATACATCACACTTATTAAATTTAAAAGTATAAAAATGCTAACAAACATTATTAATTTAAAGTTCATATTACCCCCCCCTAAAAACATTGATAAAATTAATCTATTATATTTTAAAAACTAGTCAACATTTCTTCAAAGAAAATTTATTTACCAATATATTGATATGAATACATCCTCGTATTTACTCTAAAGGGATGTACTTACAATCAATTTTTTGTACAATAGTCTTAGTCTATGGCACCTTAGAAGGTAAGTATCATGGAAAGAGTAAAGTCTATAGTTTACAGACACTTAACCAACGCTGATTTTTTCAACATTAATAAGCCACCGGGCATGGAATTAGGTGGTGGAGGTCAAGCTTATATAGATTTTCCAACAAGCTCAGTAACACCAGCACAATGGCACGAATTTTTTACAGGAATAAATGGAGTTTCTGTTCAACAAGAAACACAAGGGCCGAGCTGGACATTCCCAATCTATAGTCTCACATTAGATAATGGTCAGAATCCGGCAGTTCAGTCTTTGAAAATTTATCAGAGAAGACAACAGTCAGTAAGTATAACTAGCCAGAAGCTTTTTTCCTCTCGCTCAAACAGAGTAAGGGCCTGGCACCCACAATCAGGCTTCCCTATCCCCGTAGATAATACAGATAGATCACAATGCCCCGATGGTCTCATGGTTTATCTTGCCGCTACCTATGAGGGAAAAGTATGGGCGGGGTGGTTTTTAAATGACGGAACGACACAACTTCCCCTTAAAGGTATTCCACCGCAATCTATTAACTCCATGTTTTCATTACCGGCAGACGCTGAAGGATATAGTGGAATAATAAATTTTCACAGCAATGATTATCTTTACTTAAACCCGTTAGATAAATATTATCCTCTTCAATCTCAAGGAACGGAAACATATACTTCAGGGGTATATAACCCTGCGAATGACGAATCAACATTTATTGATGACTTATTTAATAATGATAATAGTCAGTTCGAAGTTCTGAGCAAGGAGTATATTAGAAAAGTAAAAGCAAGAAACAAATCCATCGTTACAAAACTGAAGAATTTATATAATAACACATGTCAGATAACTGGAAATCAGTTTGCCTTTCAGAAAAAAGATGGTATTAACTACACAGAGGTTCATCATCTAATACCCCTCGGTGAAGGTGGCTCTGACGACATCCGAAATTTGATTGTTGTCAACCCATTAATTCATAAAATGCTACACCATGCTACAGTTAAAGGTTTAAACCTGGAAAATATTTCCATCGATGCTCATGGGGTCGGAACTTTACAGATTAATATAAATGATTTGCCATATACAATAACATGGCATCCAAAACACACAGCACTCATTTGATAGGAAGAGCCATATATCAAAATATGGCTCTTAAAAATCAACGGTGAAGATGTATTAAGTACTCTGTAAGTTCATTTTGTAATTCACTTTTATTACTTCTAAATCTTTTATGGGTGAACGCCTCTATTTTAACATCACCAAAATCAGCTAGTAATTTATTAAAATCTTCTATTGTAAGTAATCCATCTTCACTATAACTTATAAGAAATTCATTACATCCCATGTTTGTAATAATTTCCTTAAATGAATCTCTAATTTTAGTTTTCGTACAAAAATTAGAATACTGGTCTCGCCAAGGTCTTAATCCACTAATACCTATAGCCTCTGGTTCATCTCCACGGGCTAACGTTTCTAATATATGATAATTGGCTGCATATTGTCTTTTCATATATGGAGGATCAATATAACATAGGTCGCATTGAATCTTGCTTGCATTCTCCTCTGCATAACCTTGCATTACGATGTGATTTTCAACATCAGATTTAAGTAATAAATCTGTGCATTTAAGATTTAACTGAGTCAAAGCCCTGCCATTTAGCCTGGACATGTAATGTCCATATGTACCAGCAATATTAGCGATATCATTAGCCGCCATTATTAAATCATGTAGCAATAAACTTCTTTCCAAATCAGTCAGAATATTATCACAAGATAAATTGTTTATGACTTCTCTAATGCCATCTAGTTTTCTAGCGTTTTCTGGACTAAAATAATTCCTTGGTCTCTCACTATTTTGAGGATTTCCTTCACAAGAAAATTCGTTCCAAAAGTAGCCACATTTTGGTTTAACATTATTCAAAAAATTAATAACATTCTCGTATGGTGAAAGCTCAGGTTTTACTTCATGAAAATCTGATATAAATGCTATTAACTTCTCAAAATTAGGTGCGCTAGAGAATTTTAGGTTAACGATAGAATGATGATATGAATAAGTCATTAGATCATTGGCGGTTACTTTGTAATCGCGTTTTCTCAATTCTGTTGAAATCACACCTGTGCCTGACATAAGATCAGCAACCCGACCTTTTGAGGGGCATAATTCAGAAATTTTTCCAATAACGTTATCAATAACTTTTACTTTTGAACCTATATAACGGTAACCCATAATTATGCCTTTGATACAAAAATGTCAGAAATTTTTATATTTTTCAATGCTTTAACTGCTATCAATTCTTGTGCTTTGTCCAGAACTTTAAAAATAGCATCATAGTGTGCTTGATCCAAGCCATATATTTTAGCAACCATACGCTCCAACTCAGCGTCTAAATCGTTTGGTACTTTTTCACTCTTCTCTAGAAAGACTCTTAACCTTTTGGACAAGTTATTTATAATTTCAAGATCGTTATTAGGTATCTTCAAAAGATTAGGAATTGGTATATTAATAATCTGCTGCTGAGTCAGGTAAGGGTGGCTTTTCCATTCTATTTCACCATTAGACATTGAGACAAAAAAGAAAATAGCCCTTGAATTCAGAATTGCTAAAAGAAACTCCAGTGGAATTTTACCTAAGAAATCTGATCTCAGTTTGAATATATACACCACTTGATTTGTATAACTAGAAGTATAATCAATCGAAGCAGATACGCCTATACCAGTTTTTCTAACTACAATTTTCTCCCCTTCATATATTGCTGGGTTTTTATAGTTTATACCAGTATTTGAAGTATCAATCCATAAATTATAATCTATTTTATAACGGTTAATATCCTCACCAACAATCAGAGGATTACAATTATAGTTATAACCTTTGTGAATTATGACTTTTTCATTTGTGCTTTTTGTTACTAATTTTTCACCACAATTTTTACATTTTATAATTTCATTTTTTGATGCTGGACTCCAAGATCTGCAAAATTGGCATTGTACGATCTTCCCTTTTTTTGATAATTCAACCCCACGATGATTACAAAGATAATCTCCAAATTTGTGGTCGTGAGATGAAATACACTCATATGTGCTTTGCAATGTAGAATCAATGTCTAAATTAAACAGATGCTTTGAATCCTTTTTAAAGCGAGAATACAACACCTTATGTCTATATTTTAGTTCAACTTGGCTAAGAACTTCAGTTCCATTTATTATATTATTTCTCTCTTCAACTGGAAGACGAAAACAGTCAATTTCGTAATCCTCAAAAGTAGAGGAAGTCTTTTTTCTAAATATTATAATAGCACATGCACGATTAACATCTTTAAAAATTTTCTCACCAAATCTGCCAATAAACAAAATTTCGGCATTGTTGAGCAAATGTTTTCTTAACAAAAATCTGTCATGTGAAAATAATGAATCAGGAATAATAAAACCAGCAATTCCAGAATCACTCAATAATGAAATACATAATTCAACAAATAGATCTGAGGTGTCATATTGTCCACTTAATAATTCATAAGTATTATTATTAACTAAATTTTTATAGCTTGATGTATCAGCCCCCCAAGGTGGGTTAGCTATAATAAAATCATATCCTCGTTTATTATTGAATTTATTTTTCAATAAATTCCAACCATTTATTCTGTCATTATTATATGGACATAAAGCATTAGTATTAACACCAAAAAAATCATTACCAAACGGCTTTCTTGCTTTAATTAAGGCATTTTTATCAATGTCAACCCCAGTGAATTTCACATTTGTTATATTTATTTTTTTTAGTCTACATTCAAGTGCTTTTAATAATATTCCATCTCCACATGCTGGATCTAGAACTTGAATGTTTTCGCTATTTTGCTTATCCTTGAATAGATCTGAATAACTTATAATTTTCTCAGCAACATAATCTGCTAAATACTGTGGTGTGTAAACTACACCATTTTTCTTCTTCTTGTCAGCATCTTTGATTGACTTCTCCAGCAGTTCTCGGATTAGCTCTGAACGGCTCTGCCCATCACCAGTCCTATCTAACTCTACAACTAACTTATGGGGAAGAGTCACAGACACCTGTATTTTTTTTGTCTCACCACCCATCACTAACCACCCATCACTATGAAAAATAAGTAATTTTAATTTATGTCATTAATGACAACCACTATAGTTTCTCATATCACTACTAAAAATTCCACTCAATATTCCGAAATGAAAAAGCAAGGGCTAACTCTCAGCATCTCCTTCGGTGATACTTTGAGTTGCTCCTTGTTTTTTCGCCCTTTGGTTGAAAAAATCAAAACCAAAGTCAACTGCATACATTGACATTTTCAGCATCTATCATATAAGTAAAATAAGCATAACGGACATGCTTATTTTACTTACCTATATGAAAGGAGTTCATATGAATGATAGAAATCATACTTTTAATAATATCAAGCCATTCAGAATCTGTAGCTATGAAAATTTCGCTTCTGCTGAATTAGCCTCTCAGAAGACACGTTCTCATTGTATTAGTATCAGATTAAATGATGCCGAGTTATCCTACGTTGATGGTTTACGAGAGGATCTTAACCGTGCTGTTTGGATACGTATGTCAGCATTGAATCGTCTCCCTCCCAAAATTCCTGAAATAAATCTAACTGTCTGGAAAGACCTTGCCAAGGTATCTCGGGATCTGAACAACCTTGTTCAGCATCTCAACACTAAATCACACGATAGTCATTTTACTATCACCGAAATTTATACGGTGCAAAAAAGAATAAAAGCACTAAGAGATGCCCTTCTGTCAGCAAATCAATCTGTCAGTGATAAATAATGAAAGGGATGCAGAAAATCCGCAGAGGAAAGAGTTTCGCTGGTATCGTCCTCTATGCATTAAAGCCCGGTTCTCATCATAAAAAAGACCCTATCGTGATCGGTGGAAATATAACGATAGTTGGCAATGCCACTAAAGATCTGATCGCTGAATTTGATAGCACCAAACAGCTTCGCCCTGACGTGCAAAAGGCTGTTTGGCACAACTCGCTTCGCTTACCTAAAGGTGAATCACTTACGGCTAAACAGTGGTCCTGCATCGCAGATGACTACATGACAAGAATGGGGTTCTCTGAAACGCATCTCAGATGCTACATCCTACATGACGACGAAAACGGCCAGCACATCCATATCATCGCCAGCAGAGTGTCTCTTGATGCCGGAAAGCTCTACCTCGGTAGGAATGAGAACCTGGCAAGTACGAGAATAATCCAGCAACTTGAAAGAGATTACAATCTGACAAGAACCAAAGGACCGAAAGCATCTCCAGCAGCGCCCTCACCTAAACCTAAGCTCAAAAAATCCCGTAATGAGATGATGATAGAAAAGAGAACTGGTGAGCTATGCCCAAAAGGAATCATCCAAAACGCCCTTAACGAACTGCTTGATACTAGGCAATCGATTACCGACTTCGTGCAACAGCTTGTGGCACAAAATATCAGGCCAATCCCTAACATTGCCTCTACTGGACGCATAAACGGCTTCTCATTCGAATACAACGGGATTGCTTTCAAAGCATCTCAATTGGGAAAAGGGTATTCCTGGTCTGCCTTGCAAAGCAGAATCGACTACCAACAGGAACGTGATAATGCTTTCCTGTTTAAACTGAAATCATCTGTCAGAGAAACATCTGTTGGTGCAACTCATGATATGGTCATAACTATAGATGCTCCTGAAACCACGACAGAATACGTTAACCGCCCCATAGAAGCACTTATCCTCGATAAACGAGCTGCTGGTCAGGACGAATACTCTATCGCTTCTGTCGAAGCGCTTCTCCCAGAAGCTGTTGCAACTAACAAAGAAGCGATAGCAACCGAAACGTTAAAAGTAGCGCCCAAGCGAAGCTATAGGGCTTCAACGTTCAGATGGTTAGAGACCATCCCCTATCTCAATACCATCATTACCATCTTCAAAAACCTCAAAATCCCAACCCTCAAACGTCCTCGAAAACACAAAACCATCACTGGCGTGAGAATGATAGAGATAACATCATCACCCCCCAAAACTGCCATTGAAACACCACATAAATCGCACAGAGCTTCGCTTTCAATGTAGGGCTGGCAAGCCTTTTTTGACAGGTACAGACCAATTATTTGATCGTTTATACCGATCGATACACCATCGTTGATAGCCAGCATATATCATTAATCTTTAATCGATCGGTACAAGTGATTTGCCTTTCCTGTAAACCCAGTCAAAATGTGATTTCACATCAAAGAATATAACAGACTGATTTAACTAGCCTATTTACGTATTCAACTAACATGCAGGTTTTGAAATGGCAGATACCATCTCATCTGTAGTCCCTGATTTCTTCATACATCGAATATGAATTTAACATCTAACACAAAGGAACTTGTATGAGCATCTCCACCACGAAACGCCGCAATGAAGAAGTCAACGTAGGTATTTCTGATCGTCGAAAAGCAGAGATTACAGCCCCAACGTTTGATCTGTTTGGTGAAACTTACACGTTTGTTAAGACTTTCTCTGGCACTGTAATTAATTCCAACCCAAGCAATAATCAGATCTGGGTAAAAACCGACGCAGGGGATGAGAAGCAGATTTCCGACTATGGTATCCCCTTCAGAAGTTCACACACTATTTATAAATACGAGCTGCGCCAGTATAGTGAGGATGGTTCGTATAACGTGTATAAAGATGCACTTATCGTTAATAAGAACACGGGAGAACATGAAGTAAACTTAAACAGGAAAAAAGTTGTCATCCCCGCTTTTCTGACAATGCTGTTCCATAATGCTTCTACAGCATCGTATTACAGAGCAATGCCTGTTTCGAAACTATTCTCTATTGTTTTCATTTTACTTTGTGCTGCTGCACTTATTTCATTTCTCACATTGCCTTGGGGCTTTAAAGATGGATATGTGTGGGATGAGCACAAGTATATGTGGCTCACATATTTCCTATCAAGGATCGGAAGCTTCGTTTGTATCAATTGGATTAAAAGAAGAAGCTCTAGATTTGATCATGAAATCAGAAATCTTATCGATTCAGTAAAAAAATAAAAAATCATAAGCAACAAAGAGTTAGCCCGTAGATTCCTACTACGGGCTTTTAAAACAATCACAATCCATATTTTCTTTTCTTCTCTTTGATGGACAACCCTCTTTTTAGGGTAGAAGCCTCATATTTTTTCCTCTCGTTGATATAGACTTTCTCTGTTCGGCTACCATTACTGGCTATAAAGTTAATCAATGAAGAACATACATGCTTCATACGCTCTTTGTTGATCAAATCATCATCCAGTTTGTTTATATGACTATAATATGAAAGTAGCAGAAAGGTTAGAACAACTTCCCTGTTTGAAAACGTTAGCTTTTCTATTTCAGGCTGGTATTTAATGTAAAATCCGGCACAAAACAGGTATGATTGCTCTATAATCTCCTGTTCTTCAAAGCCCGATTCCGTAAGTTTATCAACGAATCGATCAAGCAGAAGTAGATACCTTTCCATTAAATTAATATTTGTTTTATCCATAATATGCATCCTTGCAATAGTGAAATTTTGTCGTCCTGACAAGAAAATAAATAACATAATATTTTACCATGTCAATAGCTAAAACCTATCAATTCTATTAAAGGTATTTTGCAGGTAACGGATTATTAAGTTCTTCAATCGTTATTTGTTTAAGGTGAGCATTATAAAGCCATACTTTGAACTGTTCTAAATAGCGTTCATTTAATGCCTTCAAAGCTTCATTTTCTGCTTCAAGTCTTCTAATTCGTTGAGAAGCCACTTTTAAATTAGCAGGTTTTACAGTGTGTATTGCACCAGATTTGATAGTGGCTTTTTTCACACTGAAGCTTTCTGCAATCCTTACATGACTACTTAAGGATTGTCTTGATGGTCTTTTCCCAATAATCCTTACTAGCCTGTCGCACAAAGCATCCCAAGTTAGTTTTTCATCTATAGACCATGTGTTAATAACATCTACAATCTTCTTCTCATGATAACCATTTATATGCTTAGCCATTTATTCTCCTTTTTTTATTCTCTTATGGAATTCATACCATCTATCAGCATTTATGTTCCCATCATTTTTATCATACAGTGTTCTTTTTGAAATTTTATCGTGAATGTTTGAAATCGTTTCGTTATCTAAACCAGAATTCTCAATCGGATAATGTTCACACGGCTTAAACGCATATGAGTGCTTGCAGTAGCCATGTTTTGATACAAGTACTGCACCACTACTAAGTGAATCAAACTCATTAAGATCCACCACTGGAATATCCTTTATTCTGTGCTCATTAACACACACTGATAACTTTTGTTCTCTTATTGCTTTAGACATTTGAAGATGCGATCTGTGGTCATAAGAAAAATTTTGAGAAATAAGCTTACGTCCAGACCAGCGAGCAATACTAAACTCATCCATACCATTTATTTGAGCAAAAGTGTTGAGAAGATGCCTCAGTTGATGTGTTCTTAGCAAATATGGGCTACCATCATCATTTATATAACCATGTCTTTTAAATACATTTAAATATCCTTTTATATAATCAGAATCAACGATATCAGTTTTAAAAAAATTCGTTGTAGGTCTGAATAACTTATCTAACATTTCCTTTTTATTTTGATTTAACTGTCCTTCAGTTAACAAGCAAAGCGCATTAGAATATTTGATTTTCTTCTCTCTATCATACCAAAAGAGATCTGGAGGTATATTTTCTTTAAGGGTTCCCATCGTTGAATTAGAGTAATTCTTTTGAATTTCAGCAGCCAACAACCTCGCTTGACTTGATAATTCTTTTAATCTGCTAATAGCCTTTTTAGCTACAGGTATCATTAAAGTTGGAATCCATTTTATATTGCCTTCATACCCTTTTGCTGAAAAAAATCTTAAACCGTATCTTTGAATGCCCTTTCCATCACATTCTGTAATTTCACAATCCGCTGGCAAAGCTAAAATTTCCGATATCCTACTCGGTGCACACATAAGTAAAGCAAGCACAGATGTAGTAAATATATCTCTTGACGATAATTGTTCATCCCGCTTTGAAAAAATCTCAGCAATCGCAATAACTGATTTGATATCAGGCAATCTAGAATGGCCTTCCAGTGAAGAATCATAACCAGTCCAAGACTGAGTAATCCTATACCTAATTGGACTTATCCAAAATAAATAAGATGAGTTAGTCATCCTATTATCATTTAAAAATGAACTCAATTTCTCAAGTTCTTTCCCAATAGCAAATGCATGTGCTTTAGAATACTTTTCAGAGGCTATCCTTATGCATTCATCAAAGATTGAATTGTTGCAATAGTTTACATTAGCTTCCATATTGATTTTAAGTAAAACAAATTCGACAATCTTCAACATTGATAATGTTGAGTGTTTCGTCTTAGATTTATTAAATGAATGCACATGCAACATATATGCTTTAGCAAAATTAATAAAGCTATCATCTAAGCATTCTTTGCTGTTTAGGTTGTTTTTTGAGTTAAACTTAGTAAACCTATATAAACCTTTCCATTTATTGGTTTCCCAAGAAGTTGTTAAATTATTATTAGAAATAGCACTCTTACAAAACTCGATGAACTTAATAACATTATCGTGAGGGTTGTTTTTATTGCTTGGTTCAAAAATAAATATATTGTTCATAATGCTCTCCAGGGATTGAATTTTTTACACGTTAAACATTTCAAATCCTCTTTCGTATCTTCTAATAAGAAAAATGCATCTGAAACACACTTGATAAAAAAGTTCTTGTTTTCTTCAATCTCTATGCCCATAAGTATATTAGATAAGGGGTTAAAAAACGCACTTAGTCTCTTATCGATGTCATAAACGTTGTCAGGATTATTTTTTATATATATCATAGAAAAGTTTACTGATTTATGATCTAAGGCTTTAGCAATCACCTCAATTGAGGCTCCTTCGTTAGCCAGTCGACTTCCTAACGTATATCTGAATCTTCTAGCATTAAGTTCTATATAGCTGTTAGTCCTTTCTGACCTAACATCGAATTTTGACGGAAAGTGTTTTAATAGTTTTGACATAACTGAATTTTTCATATGGAAAAAATCTGTTGTTAAATCAGATAAAAAATCCTCAATCCTTTTTGTTTCCGTAATCTTATCTAAATTCATGAAGGTTGGTAATTCGCCTCTATAGTTATTAATCCCAACACTGAATTTATCTTCAACAAACGCCTGATTTTGATTAATTAGCATTGATAAACTGTCATATAAGAACGGTTCTATCATTACCATGTTAAATTCTTTTCTGAAACATTTTCTTTGTTTTACTTTTGGTACATTCAAAAAGCACCCTCTCTCATTTTTAATGAGATCTTTAGCTTTTAGAGATATCAATTGTAATGGCCTTCTTCCTGTTATTGCCAGCAAAAGGATATAACAATACAAAAAGCATTGAATTTTCTTCTCATGATAAAATTTTCCAACGGCGTTAATAATGTTATTGAATTCCGTTTCAGTTAAAGGTCCTTTATTTGGATCTCGTCTTTTAACTGCATCTCCTGTTTGGTTTGGAATGATTTTTATTTTCTCCAGCATTCTAATGGCAGTCGCATCTACCCCAGGGTAATTGAGATTTTTCCATTTAGTGATGAAAGCCTTAATTAAGTTTAGTTTGTAGTTTCTTTCTGAACCTAAATAAACATTCAATTGATATATTGCTTTGTCATCAATAGTATCGATGGTCATTGCACCAAACCACTTATAAAATAGATTGTTAATATTTTGTATATAAAAAGAACTATATTCAGACGCATAGTAAGCTAATGTTTTTAAGTAGCTAAGTTTCATTTTTGTAGGCATTCTATCTACAACTTTATGAGGGTATACGCAGTTTTCTTTATCAAGTTGCCATTTCTTATCTGACAGTTTGAAACTATATCTATTCATCTTAGCAAAAAAAATTTGCTCACTTTCAATACATTTTATTTCCACATTAAACCCCACTAATTATTTTACTTACTGATTTATAGACCTTTAGGACGACATCCTTCTCTTGTTGGGATATATATTTAAAATTGTATCTATTACACATGATTGACTCCTTTGACCAACCCATTAGATAATTCCTTAAATCTTTCCTTCTACTATATTCTAATTCAGCGCCTTCAATTCCTTTAGAATACATATAATTCCAAGAGTGCCTTAACCTATGACCTGAAAGATTATATAGCTTTGGACTTGCTCGTTTCAGTGTTGATATCACCTTCTCATAAGCTGAAATGCTTAAGGGTTCTCCTGCGTTTTTTCCGGTGCAATGAGCCACGAATAAGAAATTATGTTTTTTCCTTTTTGTCATTTTTTCCCTGCTATTGCTTATGTAATCAAAAATTTCACTGGCTAACTCATCAGATAACGGAATAACCCTTTCTCCAGTCTTTACTAATGGCTGATAAGCTCTTCCATCTTCTTTTGAATCATGTCTTCTGACTACACTTAAAGTGTTGTCTCTGAGATCAAAATCATCTATTTTAAGATTGAGCAACTCTCCAGCCCTTAAACCTAAATTTAAGAGCAAGGTAAATATGAGTCTGTTCCTGACCTGTACTTCCTTATGAAAAGGGTTTTCAATCCCACCAATTTCCAATAGACGGAAAAGCACATTGATCTCTTCTTCATTTAACGATTTTTCAGATATTTCATTCATATTCAATGAACTGTTTCTTGGAATATGTGCTCTGATACTTTCAATAAATACTTCTACTTCATACTTTGCATGAATCCCCTTTGACGAATGAACTAATCCACATAACCACTTAAGGTAGCGTGAAAAAACGTGTACTCTATAACTAAAGGTTCTCTTTGCAATAAACCTATTACTTGCTGATTTTATATTTATAATTTTTTGTCTATCGAATCTTTGTTTCGCATATCTTACCAGATCATCTATTTCTGCAACGCTGAGATACTTTTTAAGCTCAATTCTCTCAACTATATTAATTTTCCTACTATCTAAGAAATTACTAAAAATAAGTAAGTTAGTTGCAACTATTTCCATAGTTGAGGCGGTTGCGCCTCTATTTCTTATGTCTGTAGTAAGAAATAGATTTTGATAGTAAGCTGGTAGATTACTATTTTTATCAAGGATCAGGCATCCTCGCTCCCCATTACTCATGATGAATTTCTTTACTTTATATCCCATTTTGACCTCATTCTTTACAAATTAATATCACTCTCACTTATTAAATATATTCCAATTCAAAATAATTCAAATTTTTTACAATGGCTTTAGTTTATTTGGTATATATATTAATGGCTTGAAGAAATTTATTTGACGTCAAATAAACACGTACGGCTAGTAAAGTGTATCCATACCCGATATTAAGAAAACCATCTTCAACCCTTATAGCAAAAGCTCTGCTAGAAAAAAGGTAAAGAATTACGTCAAATATACTTATTTTTCAGATACAAACTTTACAAAGCCTCTTTTTTTTCAAAGCCACTAAGTAAACTCAAAAGATCTCTAAATTCCTTTTTCTTAATACATTATCAAAAGTTAAAAAATCCATGAAGCAGCATTCCTGTTAAGCGACATGCTTTCTTGAATTTTCGATAATTAATTGAATCCATTCATCGATTTCGCTTTCTACAAAAGCGGTAGCACGAATACCGATCTTTACTGGCTGTGGGAACCGATTTTGGCTGATAAGACGATAGATCCACGCTTTACCAAATCCAGTTTTCTTCATGACTTCTGGTAAACGGATGAGACGAGCTTGATTTTCCATATGTATGTCCTCTGTTGTGTCTACAGGGCTACAGTACAAATGAATTTCGAATGGATGAAGCGAGATTACGAACATCAGAGCCATCCCTGGCTCGAAACTATGAGTCTCTGGAGATTCATATCATTCAGAGTCTGAGAGTTTCATAACATCCGAAACCCTCATTTCTTTAACATGCTGATTTTTATTGATAAAAAAGTTAAATTGCCTTAAAAAATCAATTTCTACAGTTTTCATTGCGAAAGGCCGATCAGCATCTCTTATATGATATCCTTGGCGAATCGCCTTATCATCATCTTCATCCGTGTATAGCAATCGAGATAATCTGTCGTCTGACAGAAGTACTTTTTTTCTTTCTGACCATGCGAGCAAATCAAGCATAGGGATAATTCGATAGCTAATTAATTTTTTTATTGCCCCATAACCAAATCTGACTGCATCAAGTGGTGCAGGTTTAACGCCTTTTACTTTTCGCCATTGTGGTAATGATACTCGCAGGGCCTCAGCTATCTCATCATCGCTTCCACCCGCAAGATCGATTTCTAACATAATCGTAGTAGGAAACTGTTCAGGAATTTTTTCGGAAATATATTCATTTTCAATAGTGGAATCAATTTTATATTGTTCTGTATTTGCTCTAATGAATAAAGCCTTTCTCATACAATCAAAACTGATATTTGCTATTCGATCAACAGTAGTAATAAAAAAGTATGGGGGTTGATATAATTTATTTTCGGCATCCATATAATTTAAGTGCTTCTCTTTGATAAGAAAAGGATCACCATCCAATATCTGCATATAATTTTTCAATACTGTTTTCTGCATTCCTTCTTCTATTACTGGTTTGAAAAAATAGGTTCTCGCCCATATTTCATGGTAAAGCATATTAATAGAAATGTTTTCAAACTCTCGATATTTGTCCAAATCAAACCACGTTTTCACTGCTTTGGTGTCATTTGATGTCCAACTATTTATTTTTACCCAAGATTTCATTAATGCCACTCCGTTGTAAAAAGTTTTACTTCGTAATAGCACATAAATCGCAAATAAAAAAATGGCGTATCAATTGGTTATTGAATACGCCATTTTACTTATAAAAATCAGTTAGTTATTAAAATCAAAAGGTGCAATTCTTCGCTTAGTTGTTTCATCAAGATAATCAGCCCACCACTGCAACATAAGCCTTCTCTCATCGAGGTGTTCTGCTTTATGAATGTAGGCAGCACGAACGGAGTTTCGCTCTTGGTGGCTCATCTGCCGTTCAACAGCATCCCTTGACCATTTTCCCGATTCGATTAAGGCGCTACAAGCCATCGCCCTGAATCCATGCCCACATACCTCAACGGTTGTGTCATAACCCATCGACCTTAGTGCCTTGTTCACTGTATTCTCGCTCATAGGTTTTCTGAAATCATGATCGCCAATGAATACAAGTTCGCATTCACCGCTGATTTCTCTGATGGCTTTTAGAAGTTCTAAGGCCTGACGACTTAACGGCACGAGGTGTGGGGTCTTCATTTTTGAGCCTCGATGAGAATGTTTGACCCCTGGCAATGGCTCGCGTTCTCCAGGGATAGTCCACATCGCATTTTCAAAGTCGATCTCCGACCATCTTGCGAATCGGAGTTCACTGGAACGGATAAAAATGAGCAATGTCAGCTTCACAGCTAATTTAGTAAGTTTCCTACCTTTAAAGCTTTCAATGCGCTCTAAAAGCTCTGAGAACCTATCAAATGGTAAGGCTGGTCTGTGGGTTCGTTTCGCAACTGTAATTGCCCCAGACATATCTTGTGCTGGATTGTAGTCAATTAAGCCATTCTGGACGGCATATCGCATGATTGCTGTGGTTCGTTGTTGCAGACGAGCAGCTACTTCTAGTCGTCCAGAAGCTTCAACAGCCTTGATAGGGGCAATAAGATCTCTGGTTTTAAGCTCGGATATTTTTCTTTTACCAATAGCAGTAAAGAGACCATCTTCCATGCTTTTTAGAACTCTTTCGCTGTGAGAATCTGACCATTTCCTTTTACAGGCAGTATGCCAGTCCCTTGCAACAGCTTCGAATGTCAGGGCTTCGCTTTGCTCAATCTTATCTGCTTTTTTCTTTTCAGAAGGATCGATACCATCAGATACCAACTTTTTGGCTTCATCTCGCTTCCTGCGGGCTTCACCAAGAGAGACCATTGGATAAACACCCAACGCTAAAACTTTCTGTTTGCCCCCGAAACGGTATTGGAGTCGCCAGTACTTTGAACCATTGGGGTTGATCAGCAGGTGCATACCCTGCCCATCAGTAAGTTTGAAGGGTTTGTCAGAGGGCTTGGTAGTCCTAACTTTGATATCGGTGAGAGCCATCAGTTGATACCTCCAGTGTTGGTACCAAAATCAATCGAACCGGGAATACCATCAGTTATACCATCATCAGTTGGTATATGTTCAAAGAATTGAGTAGACGTAGATAGACTCAGAAAAGCTAGAAAACTGCTTAACTTACTGTTTTTATGGACTAAAGTAGACGTTAGTAGACTTGAAAAAAACTTTGTATGGTGCCGAAGGCCGGACTCGAACCGGCACGTATTTCTACGGTTGATTTTGAATCAACTGCGTCTACCGATTTCGCCACTTCGGCACTGAAGGGGATGCGGAAACGTTGTGGATTATACCTGTCGCGCGCCGCCATGCAAGCGACGACGCGCTAAACCTACGCTAAGTGTCCAAAAAACCAGCGCCCTTCCTTACTCCAGCTCAGACACCGCCAGGCGAATCACCCCCGCCGCCTTCTGCTCCGGCAGCGCCAACACCTTGGCCCACATCTCCTGCACCATATCGCAGGAGAGCTTCTCTTTGCCCGCCGCCTTCTCCGACATCTGCAGCAGCTGGATGTCCTCGCCGTACTTATCGGCAAGCGCCTTCATAATCGGCCGCACGTCCTCGACAGCCGCCTCGCGTTCAGCCGGGGTCACGGTGTGGCGGTTTTTACCGTAGGCCGCGCGCATCATGTCTGCGTCGGCCTGCATGCGCCGCGCCATTAGGTCTTTATCCAGCATGCGCATCGGGTTCACGCCGCCCTTCACCATCGGGTAGAGGAAGCGGAAGCAGGCGTCGTCGCTCACCTTCTGGATGGCGGCGGTTTGCTCCATGTTGATGGTCATGTAGTTCACCACGTTGGCGTCCGGGGCGTTTTGCAGGCGCGACATCTGCAGATGCAGGATCTGCGGCTGGATGGTGTCGATAATCTGCTGCTCCGGCTCGCCCGCTTTTTGCAGGGCGGCCATCTGGTCGAGAATGCGCTGATGCAGCACAGGCTCCTGCTCCTTAATCACCTGCCAGGCGGGCATCGCGTTAAGGGCGTTATCCATCTGCTGTTCAGGAGCGCGCTGCCTGTCGAAGAACACCCAGAACGCCACGGCGGCGACCGCGACAATAACAATGACCGTACTGATCCACGTTTTTTTCATCTCGCATCCTTATCCTTGCGTTATGCCGGTTTACACCGGCACGCCGCTGTGGAAGCGAAACTCGTGGTCCGGTGTCGAGATAAGTGTGGCTTCAATTTCGCCAAAATGCTGTATGCGCGGTGAGATATCGTCGTCGCTCACCTGCTGAGCCAGCGTCAGGTAGTCCTGATAGTGGCGCGCTTCCGAGCGCAGCAGCGAGAGATAGAACTTTTGTAAGTCGTCGTCGAGGAACGGGGCCAGCGCGGCGAAGCGTTCACAGGAGCGGGCTTCGATGTAGGCACCGCAGATGAGCTTGTCAATCAGCGTCAGCGGCTCGTGGGTGCGCACTTCCTTCAGCATCCCTTTGGCGTAGCGGCTGGCGGTAATTTTGACGTACGGAATGTCGCGGGCCAGCATCGCCTCGCGCACCTGCCAGAAATGGTGCAGTTCCTCTTTAATCAGCAACACCATGCTGTCGATGAGCGCCTGGCCCCACGGGTCGTCGGTTTTGAGCATCACGCTTTTGCCAATCTGCCTGTGCAGGGCGATGAAGTCCGGCTCCGGGCCGTCGCGGAAGGTGAACTGTTCGTAGGGTTTGAGCCAGTCGAGCAGCGCGTCGGCACCGCTTTCGTCGGCGACGTATTTGCGCACCAGCAGCAGCGCGGTCTGGGCGGCCTTGAGCTCGCACACCATGTGGTCGGTGAGCAGCAGCGGCAGGTTCGCCGGGTCGCGGGCTTTATCAATCCATGCTTGCGGGGTCGGGCACTGGAGGAAGTTGAGTACGGGGGCGAGTATCTGCGGGTAATCCATGGTTCTGCCTTGAAAAAGCGGTGGCGCGGGCCACCGCCTGAAACGCTTAGTGACGCACGCCGTCGTCGTCTTCGTCGACGTAATCTTCGTCGTCGCCTTCTTCGCCGTCTTCACCGTTCGGATCTTCGAAGTAGGTTCCCCAGCCGTCGTATTCCACGTCAAACTTCTCGGCCAGGTTCATCAGCTGTTCTACCTGCGCGTCGATAAGCTCCGCCTTCAGCGCGCCTTCGCTCAGGATGTCGCAGCAGATGACGGTGTCGCCCTCTTCCACTTCCAGCTCTTCCGGCTCGGTCACTTCGTAACCCAGCTTGAAGGCTTCCACGGCCATTTTTTCCAGCGCGTCGAAATCATCCGCAGAGAAATGGTGCTCGATGGTGTACAGCGCGTCCGGATCGCTACCGTCTTCCAGCAGCTCTTCAATAATCAGACGCGTCTCTTCGCGTTGCTCTTCCAGGTGTTCCGGGTTTGCCATGGCTCAATCCTCTTTAAAGTGCGGCAGATACTTCTATTTTCACACACGGACGGGTTTGCCTCCACCTTTGTTGGAAAGATTTGTGAAACGGGGTTGCAAATGAATAATTACACATATAAAGTGAATTTTAATTCAATAAGTGGCGTTCGCCATGTGAGGATAAAATGTCCGATTTATACAAAAAACACTTTCTGAAACTGCTCGACTTTACCCCTGCACAGTTCACTTCTCTGCTGACCCTTGCCGCACAGCTCAAGGCCGATAAAAAAAATGGCAAGGAAGTACAGAAGCTTACCGGTAAAAACATCGCGCTCATCTTCGAAAAAGACTCGACCCGTACACGTTGCTCTTTCGAAGTTGCCGCATTTGACCAGGGCGCGCGCGTCACCTATTTAGGGCCGAGCGGCAGCCAGATTGGGCATAAAGAGTCAATTAAAGACACCGCGCGCGTGCTCGGGCGGATGTACGACGGCATTCAGTATCGCGGCCACGGCCAGGAAGTGGTCGAAACGCTGGCGCAGTACGCGGGCGTGCCGGTGTGGAACGGGCTGACCAACGAGTTCCACCCGACCCAGCTGCTGGCGGACCTGCTGACCATGCAGGAGCACCTGCCGGGCAAGGCGTTTAACGAGATGACGCTGGTCTACGCGGGCGACGCGCGCAACAACATGGGCAACTCGATGCTGGAAGCGGCGGCGCTGACCG
This sequence comes from Enterobacter sp. MG-EB028, assembly GCF_056673305.1. Lineage (NCBI taxonomy): Bacteria > Pseudomonadati > Pseudomonadota > Gammaproteobacteria > Enterobacterales > Enterobacteriaceae > Enterobacter > Enterobacter sp. MG-EB028. Next base: position 558,392 of record NZ_CP195079.1, on the reverse strand, counting down.
GGCTGGATCTGCGTCTGGTGGCCCCGAAAGCCTGCTGGCCGGAAGAGAGCCTGGTGGCGGAGTGCAGCGCGCTGGCGGAGAAGCACGGCGGGAAGATCACCCTGACCGAAGACGTGGCGGCGGGCGTGAAGGGCGCGGACTTTATCTATACCGACGTGTGGGTGTCGATGGGCGAAGCCAAAGAGAAGTGGGCGGAGCGGATCGCGCTGCTGCGCGGGTATCAGGTGAACGCGCAGATGATGGCGCTGACCGGCAACCCGGACGTGAAGTTCCTGCACTGTCTGCCTGCGTTCCATGACGACCAGACCACGCTCGGCAAGCAGATGGCGAAAGAGTTCGATCTGCACGGCGGGATGGAAGTGACGGACGAGGTGTTTGAGTCGGCGGCAAGCATCGTGTTCGACCAGGCGGAAAACCGGATGCATACGATTAAGGCGGTGATGGTGGCGACGCTTGGGGAGTGATTGGGTCCTCTGCGCGTTGGTGCCCTCACCCCGGCCCTCTCCCACAGGGAGAGGGAGAACATCGGCTCCATTTCATTGATTTTTCACCCCGAAAAAGGTACGTTTTCGCCTTAATTCCAGCGTGGACATGCCAGCATTATGCCGATTATTCAGTCTGTTGAACGTGCGTTGCAGATCCTCGACCTGTTCAACGAGCAGGCCACCGAGCTTAAGATCACCGACATCAGCAAACTGATGGGGCTGAGCAAGAGTACCCTCCACTCGCTGCTGAAAACCCTGCAGCTTCACGGCTATATCGATCAGAACCCGGAGAACGGCAAGTATCGCCTCGGCATGAAGCTGGTCGAGCGCGGCCATTTTGTCGTGGGCTCCATCGATATTCGTCAGAAGGCGAAAGGCTGGCTGACGGAGCTGTCCCAACGTACCGGGCAGACCACCCATCTGGGGATCCTGGACGGGCGTGAAGGGGTCTATATCGAGAAGATTGAAGGCAAGCTGGCCGCCATCGCCTATTCGCGCATCGGCCGCCGTCTGCCGGTTCACGCCACCGCCATTGGCAAGGTGTTGATTGCCTGGCTGGGCGAGGCCGAGCTGAACGCCCTGCTGGAAGGCTATCAGTACACCACCTTTACGCCCGCTACCCTCGCCTCTCGCGAAGCATTAATGACCGCCCTGACGCAGACTCGCGAGCAGGGCTACGCCCTGGACCGCGAAGAGAACGAGCAGGGCGTGCGCTGCGTGGCGGTGCCGGTGTGGAACCACGAGTCCCGCGTCATCGCCGCCCTGAGCCTGTCGACGCTGACCTCACGCGTGGACGACGCCGAGCTGGCCCGCTTCCGCGAGCAGCTTCAGCAGGCCGGACTCGCGCTCTCACGCGCGCTGGGCTACCCGGCCTGAGCCGCTAGACAGGCTCGTAGGTGAAGTAGTCGAAGTCTGCGTGGCAGCCGTCGCCGCTGATGTCCTCGCAGTGCAGCCCCACAAACGCGCCGGTGAAGAAGCCGCGCCCACCGATGTAGTCGTCCGACAGCTTCCACGCCTCATACGTGACTGGCACGGCGTGCCACGTCTCGCCGTCGAACGAATAGCTGTAGCGGTAGACCAGCCTGTCCACGTCCACCCGCAGCCAGACGCTCTCCGCATGTTCCGGCACCGGAATGGGCTGCTCGTGCAGCGGCCATGACGGCACGTTGTGGTCGAGCTGGATAACCTTAATGGTTCTACCCTGCCCCTCCTCGTAGTCCACAAAGCAGTAGCTCCAGTTTTTGCTGTTGTAGTAGCAGGTCAGCCCCGCGCTCTGCTGGAAGTGAACCGGCGAGAACTGCATCCGCGTCTCCGCCCGGAAGGCGAAGTGCTGCCAGCGGCGCGCCACGGTCGACTGGGTAAAGGTCGAGTTGAGCGAGTCGTTGCCGTAGAGCCGTAAGTAGCCCGGGCGCGCGGTGAGCGAGCCGAGGGAGTCGTCGAACGGAATACGCAGGGTCTGCAGCTCTGGATCAAGCGTGTTGCCGTCGAAATCGTCCCGCCAGGTGGCCTGAACGGCAGCAGGCTGCTCGGCTATCTGCGGGCCGGGCACGGTCAGTTGCGCGTGCTTGCCGCCTTCCACGTACGGCCAGCCGTCGCGCCATTCAATGCGGGCGATACCGGTCTCGCGCCCCAGCGGACAGTAGCCGCGTCCGCCGGAGGCCAGCAGCGGCACGCCGGGCAGGCGCAGCGGGCGGCTGGTGAGGTAGGCCATGTACCACTCTCCGGTGTGGGTCTGCAGCAGCGAGCCGTGGCCGCTCTTCTGCAGCGGGTTCTCCGGCAGGTGCCAGCTGGTCATCATCGTCACGTCCGGGTGCAGCTCGTACGGCCCGTCGATGGTTTTTGAACGCAGCACCACAACCGCGTGCTCGTAGCTGGTGCCGCCCTCGGCGACCATCAGGTAGTACCATCCCGCGTGGCGATACAGATGAGCGCCTTCGGTGTAGCAGAGCGGCGTGCCGGTAAACAGGGTTTTGCGCTCGGGCGAGAGGGTGCCGGTCTGCGGGTCAAACGCCTGCAACACGATGGTGTTGTGCGGGTTGCTGTGGTGGCGCGGCCCCCACGGGCGGTAGATATAGTACTTGCGGCCATCGTCGTCGTGGAACAGGGACGGGTCAAACCCGCCGTTGCCCATCGGGATCGGCTCGCTCCACGGTCCCTCAATGGAGGGCGAGGTAACCAGGAAGTTGCGGCCGTTTTTCCACGGTGAGTCGACAATCTTCACGTCGGTGTAGAGCAGCCAGAATTTGCCGTCGGCGTAGCTCAGGCACGGCGCCCAGATGCCGCCGGAGTCCGGGTTGCCCTTCATGTCCAGCATCGACACGCGGTCCAGCGGGGTGCTGACCAGCGACCAGTTTTTCAGGTCGCGGGAGTGGTAAATGCGCACGCCCGGGAACCACTCGAAGGTGGAGGTGGCGATGTAGTAGTCCTCGCCCTGGCGGCACAGGGACGGGTCCGGGTTGAAGCCGGTGAGTATCGGGTTAGTGATTTCCATATTGCCTCCGGTTAATGGGATGCGGCTGTCGCGGCGTCGGGAACGGCCTCGCCCTGCGCCGCGCGATGCTTGATCAGCTGCTGGCTGATGGCCTCCACGCGGGCGTCGGTGAGCTTGTAGAACGACAGCATGATGAACATGCCCGCGTAGAGCACCACCGGCACCACGCAGAACAGAATTTTGATGGTGGTCAGCACCTCAACCGGCTGCACGCTGCTGCTGGCGGAATAGTTCACGTACGCCAGGATCCAGCCCACCACCGCCCCGCCAATCGCCAGGCCAATCTTCAGGCTGAACAGGTAGGTGGAGAACACCAGCCCGTCGAGGCGGCGACCGCTGCGGCTCTCCTCGTAATCCACCACGTCAGAGGCCATCAGCCACTGCAGCGGCGTTGTGGTGTTGAAGACGAACAGGAACAGGATGTTGAGGGCAAAAATCAGCGCGATGTGCTCAGCCGGGGTGACGAAAATCAGCAGACTGATCAGCGAGTAGGCGACGATGATCCACTTGAAGGCGGTGACGCGGTCGAAGCGGCCCAGCAGGCGGGAGGAGCAGAGCGAGCCGAACATGGTGGCGAGGCTGCCGTAGAGTAAGAACTGGGTCGCCATCTCCGGGTGATCCATCACGTATTTCACGAAGTAGAGCGTCGCCCCGCCGCGCACCACGTTGGAGCAGGTCGCCATCATCTTGAACGCACACATGATGCGCCATTGTCCGTTGCCCAGCAGCAGCTTAAGGTCTTTCGCCACCGACGAGCCCGGCTGCACCTCAAAGGTGTAGCGCTCTTTGGTGGTAAAGAAGCAGACGTAGAGCAGCACCACGCCAACAAGCCCCAGCACGCACATGGCGCCGAAATAGCCCACCTGCTCGTCCCCTTTGCCGATGATGCTCACCAGCGGCAGCGCGATGCCGCTGATGGCGAGCGAGCCCGCCGCCGCCAGGAAGAAGCGCCAGGACTGCAGGGCGTGACGCTCTTTCGGGTCGGCGGTGATGACGCCCGGCATGGCGCAGTACGGCACGTTAACGAAGGTGTAGACCAGGGTCAGGAGAATGTAGGTCACGCAGGCGTAGATGATTTTGCCCTGCGCGGAGAAGTCCGGCGTGTAGAAGGTCAGCACGCAGACGATGCCGAACGGGATGGCGCCCCACAGCAGGAACGGGCGGAACTGGCCGTGCCGCGTGCGGGTGCGGTCCACCAGCAGCCCCATCAGCGGGTCGGTGACGGCGTCGAGCACGCGGGAGACTAAAAACAGCGTGCCCATAATCCCCGCCGACAGGCCGAAGACGTCGGTGTAAAAATAGGCCAGCAGGAACATCGTGGCCTGCCAGACGAAGCCGCAGGCGGTGTCACCCAGCCCGTAGCCAATTTTGTCTTTCATGGTTAATTGCGTCATCAGAATTACACCCTTATGTAGTGTGCTGAATTACAACATCGTGTTAATGGAGTGTAATGAGCTGTTCAATTAACCAGCAATGGTCATATCTTATTTCCGAATTACGTTATTTTGCTTTTGTGACGCCAACGATATATCTCAACTTATTGTTTATATTATTAAATAACAGAAATGGAAAAGCCGTCCGCGGAATATTTTCCGCAGACGGTTTTATCTCTGAAAATAATTAAATGCCGAGCGCTTTTTTACCGGCGTTAATTACCTCAATGATTTTATCGGTGTCATAAATACAGCCTTTCCAGGTGCCGCCGCTTACCGACTGCAGCGCCGCCCACAGCCGGGTATCGTCCGGCAAAAAGTCGTGGGCGTGCAGGTCCGGGTGCGTCTGCCGCCGCGCCAGCTCGCGCGCGCCCTCCTCCGGCGTCAGCGGGTTGTGCGCCGTGCCGATGAAGTTCACGCTGCCCGTAAGGGTCAGGCGGTCGACGGCGATCTCGATGATGTCATTATCGCGCAGCTTGCCAATCGGCCCGCCCGCCAGCGCCTCCGGCGACACGTGGCCGAAGCAGGCGCCCGTCGACACGCCCGAGAAGCGCGCATCGGTGATTAACGATACCGTCTTGCCCCACGAAATATGCTTCAGCGCGGAGGTAAGCTGGTAGGTCTCTTCCATGCCGGTGCCGGACGGCCCGCCGCCGATCACCACCATGATATCGCCCTGCGCAATTTCTTCCCGCTTGATGGCCTTGATCGCCTGCTCTTCCGAGACAAACACCCGCGCCCGGCCGGTGTGGCGGTATACGCCATCTTCGCCCACCACCGACGGGTCAATCGCCGTGGCCTTGATCACCGAGCCTTCCGGCGCGATGTTGCCCGTCGGGAAGCAGACCGTCGAGGTCAGCCCTTTCGCTTTTGCCTTCTCCGGCGGCAGGATCACGTCATCCGGATCTACGCCGTCCTGCTCGCGCAGGTACTGGCGGAAGCGCTCACGGCGCTCGGACGCCTGCCACCAGTCGAGGTTCTCGCCCACCGTCTGGCCGGTCACGGTCATGGCGTCCAGATGCAGCAGGCCGAGATCGCGCAGGTGGAGCATCACCTCCGGCACGCCGCCCGCGAGGAAGGCGCGCACGGTCGGGTGGTAGTCCGGGCCGTTGGGTAGCACGCTGACCAGGCGCGGCACCCTGCGGTTGACGCGCGTCCAGTGTTCAACGTCCGGGATCGTGCAGCCCGCCGCGTGGGCGATGGCCGGAATGTGCAGCAGTAAATTGGTGGAGCCGCCGAACGCCGCGTGGATCACCATCGCGTTTTCGATGGCTTTATCGGTGAGGATATCGCGCGTGGTAATGCCGCGGTTATCCAGCTCGCTGACCGCGCGCGCCGCCTGACGGGCGATCTCCAGCCACACCGCCTGCCCGGACGGCGCCAGCGCGGAATGCGGCAAAGCCAGGCCCAGCGCCTCCGCGACCACCTGCGAGGTGCCCGCCGTGCCGAGGAACTGACACCCACCGCCCGGCGACGCGCAGGCGCGACAGCCCAGCTCGGCGGCCTCCTGCAATGAGAGTTCGTGGTTGGCGAAGCGCGCGCCGATGGTCTGTACCTTGCCCGCGTCTTCCCCCACGGTCGGCGGCAGCGTCGCCCCGCCCGGCACCAGAATGGTCGGCAGGTCGTGCATCGAGGCCAGCGCAATCATGGTGGCGGGCAGCCCTTTATCGCAGGTTGCCACGCCGATCACCGCCCGCCGCGTGGGCAGGGAGCGGATCAGGCGGCGAAACACGATCGCCGCGTCGTTGCGGTACGGCAGGGAGTCGAACATGCCGTGCGTACCCTGCGAGCGCCCGTCGCACGGATCGCTGACAAAGGCCGCAAACGGGATCCCGCCGCTGCGGGTAATCTCCTTCGCCGCCGCCTGCATCTGCATGCCGATCTCCCAGTGGCCGGTGTGATAGCCCAGCGCGACCGGGCGCCCGTCTCCGGCGCGGATGCCGCCCTGGGTGCCGATGATCAGCACCTCTTTGCCGGTCAGCCTGTTGGCGTCCCAGCCCATCCCGGCGTTCTGCGTCATGCCGAACAGGTTGCCGCTGGGGGATTCCATCAGCATCTGCGGGGTCAGCGGCAGCGCGCCCTGCGGCCCCGCCGCGTGGGTGATCACCGCATAAAACGCGTCGTCCTGTGGGGTGAAAATTTTCTCAATGGTCATCGTTATCGTCCGGCTCAGCAGAGCTTGAGCTGTTGCAGCAGGGTTTTCAGCTGCGCCTTGCGCGGCTCGTCCAGCGGCGAGGCGGGCGGCAAAACGTGGGTGGAAATCGGGCGGCCGCAGAGCACAATCGCCTCTTTAATGACGTTCACAAACGGCGTATCCAGCTGATACATCTGCGGTATTTGCAGTAAGGTCTGATGATACTCAGCCGCTTTCGCCACGTCCCCGTCGCGCCACGCTTTCAGAAGATTCACCGACACCTGCGGGGCAAAGTTGCCGCTCGCCGAGATCGCCCCGTCGCCGCCGAGCAGCAGGGTATTAAAGAGGTGATCGTCGTAGCCGCAGAGCACGGTGAAGTGCGGATGCGCCGCTTTGACGGTGTGGATCATGCTGCGCAGGTGGGCGACGGAGTCGATGGTGTCTTTGATGCCGATAATATTGCTGCGCGAGTCGGCGAGGGTTTTCACCAGCGCCGGGGTCAGATCCTGCCCGGTCAGCGCCGGGAAGTTATAGAGCATCACCGGCAGCGTGACGCTGTCCGCCACCTGCTCGAAATAGCGGATCAGGTTCGCTTCCGACACCTTCCAGTAGTAGGGGTTAATCACCACGATGCCGTCCGCGCCCGCCTGCTGCGCGTGCTGGCTGAGCTCAATGGTTTCCCGGGCGTTGGTGCCGCCGGTGCCGATCAGGACCGGCACGCGACGATCGACATGATCGATAGCAAAGCGGCCAATGGTTTTACGCTCTTCGGCGCCGAGCTGGGAGAACTCGCCGCCGCTGCCCAGGAAGAACAGGCCGTCAACGCCTGCTTTGATCAGATCGTCGATCAGCGCGGCGGTGCCCGGCTTATCGAGCTGACCGTCGGCGGTAAAAATGGTGGCGACAGGGGGAATGATTCCCGTGAACAACGCGGACTGCGGCATGAGATCTCCTTGCTGAATCATTTTGTTCTACATTATAGAACAGTGTTCATTAATTTAACGATCATACTATGACGCAGAAAAAGGAGAGGTAAATGGGAAGGGAAGAGGGAGTGCGGGAAATTTAAGCTGGATCACATATTGCCCCTCACCCCGGCCCTCTCCCCAAAGGGGCGAGGGGGAAAAGATGGCTCGGTGCAGTCCCCTCTCCCCTGTGGGGAGAGGGTTAGGGTGAGGGGTGTGGGGTTACTCCATTAACATCTTAACCACAACTTTCCTGACCTTAGCAGGCGCCCCCACCGCGCACAGCGGCTTATGCACTTCGCCCGGCCAGAACACAACAAAATCCCCTTCGCTCAGCACCACGGTTTTCTCCTGCTCGCCTTCTGGCAGGAACGCGATGTCTTTGTCCGCCAGCCAGTCGGTGTCAGGCGCGCCGTGCGGCAGGGTGCTAAACGTCATCCCTTCCTGACCCTTCATCACGATCTGGATATCCAGATAGCGCGCGTGGTACTCGGCGCGGCGCTCGGCGAACGGCTGGGTCATGTCTTCCGAGACCAGATAAAACAGGCTGTTGCCGTTGATGTCGTGTTTCCCGAGCGGCGTGGCGTCAGTGACGTGGGCTTTAACGTGCTCAATGGCCTGGCGCAGATCGTCAGGCAGCCAGGACTGCAGGTGGTAGATATTGCCGATAATCATGAGAAATCCCTCGATGTAAAACAGTGTTTCATTTTCGTCTTTTATACGAGAGTTAAGCCTGCCATACCAGCCCTTTTTCGATGACCTTTGCGCGAGCGCATGTTTATCGGGAAAAGTGTTAACCCGCTGTTAATCCTGCCCAGGCATTTATGCAGGGGTTATGCATAACCTCATTTCACGCGCGTTAAGACGCTAACATAACCCACTGAAATAAAGCGCTTAATCACAAAACCCATTGCCGTATCACATTTTACAACTTTGCTAATTCCCGTTATAAATCCATAATTATTTATGGATTTTACTTAAGTAAAAAATAGTTAATTGCCATTATTGCATAGCCATTCTTTCAAATTTATTTAATTCTTTAAAATCAAACAGATAACCAATTATTGCAAAGTGTGAAATTCTACAAAACAATAACAACCTAAAATAATGCCACCGAATCCTGCTTAGCTATTCATCCCTGAATAATATGAAATTAATCATTATCTGATGCGAATCATGCAAATGAAAACAAACCTCTTAATATCCATTTTCGCGTGAGCGATGTCACATTATGGATTATTTAACCGCCTAGTATAAATCACGAAATCAATTGAGCTTAGCCGCCATGTAATTAAACACAACGCATGGCGCATGCCCTTTTTATTCTGAAAAACAGTTAAAGGAATAATTATGGAAAAGCATTATGTCGGTTCTGAAATTGGTCAATTGCGTAGCGTTATGCTGCACCGCCCAAATTTAAGTCTGAAACGTTTAACGCCATCGAACTGTCAGGAGCTGCTTTTCGATGACGTGCTCTCGGTTGAGCGGGCGGGTGAGGAGCATGATATCTTCGCAAACACGCTGCGCGATCAGGGTGTGGAAGTCCTGCTGTTGACCGACCTTCTGACACAAACCCTTGATATTGCAGAGGCGAAAGCCTGGCTGCTGGATACGCAGATCTCCGACTATCGCCTGGGCCCCACTTTTGCCGGCGACGTGCGCGGCTGGCTGGCGGATATGCCGCACCGCGAACTGGCGCGCAGACTGAGCGGCGGATTAACCTACGGTGAAATTCCGGCGGCCATTAAAAATATGGTGGTGGATACCCACACGGCGAATGATTTTATTATGAAGCCGCTGCCGAACCATTTATTTACCCGCGACACCTCGTGCTGGATTTATAACGGCGTCTCTATTAACCCCATGGCCAAACCGGCCCGTCAGCGTGAAACCAATAACCTGCGGGCAATATATCGCTGGCACCCGGCGTTTGCCGACGGCGATTTTATTAAGTATTTCGGCGACGAGAATATTAATTACGACCACGCCACCTTAGAGGGCGGCGACGTATTAGTAATTGGCCGCGGCGCGGTACTGATCGGCATGTCCGAACGCACGACGCCGCAGGGCGTGGAGTTCCTCGCCAACAGCCTGTTCAAACACCGTCAGGCCGAGCGCGTGATCGCCGTTGAGCTGCCCAAACACCGCTCCTGCATGCACCTCGACACCGTGATGACCCACATCGACGTGGATACCTTCTCCGTTTATCCGGAAGTGGTGCGCAAAGACGCCCAGTGCTGGACGCTCACCCCGGACGGACGCGGCGGCCTGCTGCGCACCCAGGAAACCGACCTGCTGCACGCCATCGAGAAAGCGCTCGGCATTAGCCAGGTGCGCCTGATCACCACCGGCGGCGACGCCTTTGAAGCCGAACGCGAGCAGTGGAACGACGCTAACAACGTCCTGACCATCCGCCCGGGCGTGGTAATCGGCTACGAGCGCAACGTCTGGACCAACGAGAAGTACGACAAAGCGGGCATCACCGTGCTGCCCATCCCTGGCGACGAGCTCGGACGCGGCCGCGGCGGCGCTCGCTGCATGAGCTGCCCGCTGGAACGCGACGGAATTTAAAGGAGCCATCATGGAACGAAAACCCACTCTGGTTGTGGCCCTGGGCGGCAACGCGCTGCTCAAGCGCGGCGAGCCGCTGGAAGCGGAGATCCAGCGCCAGAACATCGAGCAGGCCGCCCGCACCATCGCCGGACTGACGGCGCAGTGGCGAGTGGTGCTAGTGCACGGCAACGGCCCGCAGGTCGGGCTGCTGGCGCTGCAGAACAGCGCCTACGACAAAGTGACGCCCTACCCGCTGGACGTTCTCGGCGCCGAAAGCCAGGGAATGATCGGCTACATGCTCCAGCAGGCGCTGAAAAATAATCTGCCGCAGCGCGAGGTGAGCGTCCTGCTCACGCAGGTCGAAGTGGACGCCGCCGACCCGGCCTTCAGCAACCCGACCAAGTACATCGGCCCGGTGTACAGCGAAGCCCAGGCGAAAGCGCTGGCCGCGGAAAAAGGCTGGGTGTTCAAGGCCGACGGGAGCTACGTCCGCCGCGTGGTGCCGTCGCCGCAGCCGAAGCGCATCGTCGAGAGCGACGCCATCACCGCGCTGATTCAGCGTGACCACCTGGTGATCTGCAACGGCGGCGGCGGCGTGCCGGTGGTGGAAAATGCCAACGGCTATCGCGGGATTGAAGCGGTGATCGACAAAGACCTCTCCGCCGCGCTGCTGGCGAGGCAGATCGAGGCCGACGCCCTGCTGATCCTGACCGATGCCGACGCGGTGTACCTCGACTGGGGCAAGCCGACCCAGCGCCCGCTGGCGCAGGTCACGCCGGAGCTGCTCAGAGGCATGCAGTTCGACGCCGGATCGATGGGGCCGAAAGTGGCCGCCTGCCGCGAGTTTGTTGAAGCCTGCAACGGCATTGCCGGGATCGGCGCGCTGGCCGACGGCGCAGAGATCCTGGCGGGCGAGAAAGGCACGTTGATTCGTAACTGAGAACACACGCACCCCTCACCCTAACCCTCTCCCCAAAGGGGAGAGGGGACGATTACACCCTCTCCCCTTTGGGGAGAGGGCCGGGGTGAGGGGAAAGGTTTTTATAATTTTCAAAAGGATTTACCCATGACCATCAACCTGAAAAACCGCAACTTCCTGAAACTGCTGGACTACACCCCGGCGGAGATCCAGTACCTGATCGACCTCGCCATCGAGCTGAAGGCCGCCAAAAAAGCCGGACGTGAGAAGCAAACCCTGGTCGGGAAAAACATCGCCCTGATCTTTGAAAAGACTTCCACCCGCACCCGCTGCGCCTTCGAAGTGGGCGCGTTCGACCAGGGCGCGCAGGTCACCTACCTCGGCCCAAGCGGCTCGCAGATCGGCCATAAAGAGTCGATGAAGGACACCGCCCGCGTTCTGGGCCGTATGTATGACGGCATTGAATACCGCGGCTACGGCCAGGCCATCGTCGAAGAGCTGGGCGAGTACGCGGGCGTACCGGTATGGAACGGCCTGACCGACGAGTTCCACCCAACGCAAATCCTCGCCGACCTGATGACCATGCTGGAGCATTCACCGGGCAAAACCCTGCCGGAGCTGAGCTTTGCTTATCTCGGCGACGCGCGCAACAACATGGGCAACTCGCTGATGGTCGGCGCGGCCAAGATGGGGATGGATATTCGCCTCGTCGCACCAAAATCCTTCTGGCCGGAAGCCGGGCTGGTTGAGCAGTGCCGCGCCATCGCCAAAGAAACAGGCGCGCGCATTACCCTCACCGACGACGTGGAAGAAGGCGTGCGGGGGACCGATTTCCTCTACACCGACGTGTGGGTCTCCATGGGCGAGCCGAAGGAAGCCTGGGCCGAGCGCGTCAGCCTGATGAAGCCGTATCAGATTAACGCGGACGTGATGAAGGCCACCGGCAACCCGAACGTCAAGTTTATGCACTGCCTCCCGGCGTTCCACAACGAGCACACCAAAGTGGGCCGCGAGATCGAGATGGCGTACGGCCTGAAGGGGCTGGAAGTGACGGAAGAGGTCTTTGAATCACCAAACTCCATTGTTTTCGACGAAGCAGAGAACCGCATGCACACCATTAAAGCGGTCATGGTGGCGACACTCGGCGACTAATCACCGCCCGGCGCGCCGCGGGGTGCGCCGGGTTTCAGGAGAACATCATGGGCAAGTTTAAGTTTCCCTCCGCTTACACCATTCTCTTTTTTCTGATTGCCGTGGTTGCCGTGCTGACGTGGATTGTGCCAGCCGGGCAGTATCATATGGCGATGAACGAGGCGCTCGGCAAGGACGTGCCGGTTGCCGGCACCTACGCGCACGTGGCGGCGCATCCGCAGGGGCTGGTTTCGGTGCTGATGGCGCCGATTGCCGGGCTCTACGATCCGGAATCCGGCCAGGCCGGGGCGATCGACGTGGCGCTGTTTATTCTGATCATCGGGGGCTTCCTCGGGATCGTCACCAAAACCGGGGCGATTGACGCCGGGATCGAGCGCGTCACCACTAAGTTGCGTGGCCGCGAGGAGTGGATGATCCCGATCCTGATGGCGCTGTTTGCCGCCGGCGGCACAATTTACGGCATGGCCGAGGAGTCGCTGCCGTTCTACACCCTGCTGGTGCCGGTGATGCTGGCGGCGCGGTTCGATCCGGTCGTCGCCGCGTCCACCGTCCTGCTCGGGGCGGGGATCGGCACACTCGGCTCTACTATTAACCCGTTCGCCACGGTGATCGCCGCCAACGCCGCCGGGATCCCCTTCACCAACGGCATCATGTTGCGCATCGCGCTGCTGGTGATTGGCTGGGTTATCTGCGTGGCGTGGGTGATGCGCTACGCCCGCAAGGTCCGCAAGGATCCGTCGCTGTCGATCGTGGCGGATAAGCAGGAAGAAAACCTCGCCCATTTCCTCGGCAACAAGGGCGAGCAGTCGCTGGAATTTACCCCGGTGCGCAAACTCATCCTGGTGATTTTCGCCCTGGCCTTCGCGGTGATGATCTACGGCGTGGCGGTGCTGGGCTGGTGGATGGCGGAGATCTCGGCGGTGTTTCTCGCCAGCGCGATTATCGTCGGGCTGATTGCGCGGATGAGCGAAGAGGAGCTGACCTCAACCTTTATCAACGGCGCGCGAGATTTGCTGGGCGTCGCGCTGATTATCGGTATCGCGCGCGGTATCGTAGTGATCATGGATAAGGGCATGATTACCCACACCATTTTGCACAGCGCCGAGGGGATGGTCACCGGGTTGTCGACGGTGGCGTTTATCAACGTGATGTACTGGCTGGAAGTGGTGCTGTCGTTTCTTGTGCCATCTTCGTCCGGCCTGGCCGTTCTGACGATGCCGATCATGGCGCCGCTTGCCGATTTCGCTAACGTCAACCGCGACCTGGTGGTAACGGCTTACCAGTCGGCGTCCGGCATCGTTAACCTTGTCACTCCCACCTCTGCCGTTGTGATGGGCGGGCTGGCTATTGCCCGCGTGCCCTACGTGCGCTATCTGAAATGGGTTGCGCCGCTGCTGGGGATATTAACGGTGGTGATTATGGTGGCGTTAAGCCTGGGTGCCATGTTGTGATTTGCCGGATGGCGCTGCGCTTATCCGGCCTACGGATCGGTGCAGTGCCACCGGTTATTTCGGGAACTGATATGGGAACTATGATGGATTACGAAGAGTACTCTCCCAAAGAGCAACTACAGCTAACGGTCTGCCAGCGTCTGATCGCGGAAAAGAGCTATCTCTCTCAGGAGGAGATCCGCCGCGACTTGCAGGAGCGGGGTTTTGAGACCATCAGCCAGTCCACCGTTTCACGTCTGCTCAAGTTGCTTGGTGTCATAAAAATTCGAAATGCCAAAGGTCTAAAAATTTATTCGCTGAATCCCCAGCTGCGCCCTGCCCCCGATGCCGCGCGCACCGTATCCGAAATGGTGGTGAGCGTGGAGCACAATAGCGAATTTATCCTTATCCATACCGTTGCCGGATATGGCCGCGCGGTGGCGCGTATTCTGGATTATCACCAGTTACCGGAAATTTTAGGCGTGGTGGCCGGAAGCAGTATCGTCTGGGTCGCACCCAGGGTCGTGAAGCGCACCGCGCTGGTGCATAAGCAAATTAATTATTTACTCAGAACGCATTAATATTCATAAAGAACCGTTTGCATTGAGTAAAGCGTGCATTAAATCGCTTGATCCGCAAAGCGAGCTGCGTATAATGCCCGACAATTTGCCGGGAGGAAGCATGGTCAAGCGTGTACGACATAACGTCTTACCGCGTCTGAATTCAGACGCTGGCCTGCCGTTTTTCTTCCCGTTGCTAAACCTATTCCCAGAGCCCCTCATTTGAGGGGCTTTTTTTTGCCCGGCGTCAGGAGATAAACATGAATCCGCTTTATCAAAAACACATCATTTCCATAAACGACCTCAGCCGCGAAGAGCTGGAACTGGTTCTGGAAACCGCGGCAAAACTGAAGGCCAATCCGCAACCGGAGCTGCTTAAGCACAAGGTGATTGCGAGCTGCTTCTTCGAAGCTTCAACCCGTACCCGCCTCTCCTTTGAAACCTCCATGCACCGCCTGGGCGCGAGCGTGGTGGGCTTCTCGGACAGCAGCAATACGTCGCTGGGTAAAAAAGGCGAGACCCTGGCGGACACCATTTCAGTCATCAGTACCTACGTGGACGCGATTGTGATGCGCCACCCGCAGGAAGGCGCGGCGCGTCTGGCGACGGAATTTTCCGGCGGCATTCCGGTGCTGAACGCCGGTGACGGTGCCAACCAGCATCCGACGCAGACTCTGCTGGATCTGTTCACCATTCAGGAGACGCAGGGCACGCTCGAGAACCTGAACATCGCCATGGTCGGCGACCTGAAGTACGGCCGCACCGTCCACTCCCTGACCCAGGCGCTGGCGAAATTTAACGGCAACCGCTTCTTCTTCATCGCCCCGGACGCGCTGGCGATGCCGCAGTACATTCTCGACATGCTGGACGAAAAAGGCATTCAGTGGAGCCTGCACGCCAGCATCGAAGAGGTGGTGGGCCACGTGGATATTCTCTACATGACCCGCGTGCAGAAAGAGCGTCTGGATCCGTCCGAATACGCCAACGTGAAGGCGCAGTTCGTGCTGCGCGCCAGCGACCTCGACGGTGCCCGCGACAACATGAAGGTGCTGCATCCGCTGCCGCGCATCGATGAAATCGCCACAGACGTGGACAAAACGCCGCACGCCTGGTACTTCCAGCAGGCCGGAAACGGCATCTTCGCCCGCCAGGCGTTACTGGCACTGGTTCTGAATCGCGAATTGGCACTGTAAGGGGAAACGACAATGACACACGATAACAAACTCCAGGTTGAAGCCATCAAGCGTGGCACCGTGATTGACCACATCCCTGCACAGGTGGGCTTTAAGCTGCTGACGCTGTTCAAACTGACCGAAACCGACCAGCGCATCACCATCGGCCTGAACCTGCCGTCGGGTGAAATGGGCCGCAAGGACCTGATTAAAATTGAGAACACCTTCCTGACCGACGAGCAGGTTAACCAGCTGTCGCTGTACGCGCCGGACGCCACGGTCAACCGCATCGACGAGTATGAAGTGGTCGGCAAATCCCGCCCGAGCCTGCCGGATCGCATCGAAAGCGTGCTGGTCTGTCCGAACAGCAACTGCATCAGTCACGCTGAGCCGGTTTCCTCCAGTTTTGCAGTGAAAAAACGCGCCGATGACATCGCACTCAAATGCAAATACTGCGAAAAAGAGTTTTCTCATTATGTGGTGCTGGCCAACTAATTGAGGTTGGTAAAGGATCCCGGCCTCCCTATAATGGCCGGGAACATTTAATCAGCTGTTATTCTGGAGAAATCATGACCAAAGTACTCGCGACGGAAAGTGCACCAGCGGCTATCGGCCCTTACGTTCAGGGCGTCGATCTGGGCAGCATGATCATCACCTCTGGGCAGATCCCGGTGAACCCGAAAACTGGTGAAGTGCCGGCCGACGTAGCGGCACAGGCGCGTCAGTCGCTGGAAAACGTGCAGGCGATCGTTGAAGCTGCCGGTCTGAAAGTGGGCGATATCGTGAAAACCACCGTTTTCGTGAAAGATCTGAACGATTTCGCGACCGTTAACGCCACGTATGAAGCCTTCTTCAACGAGCACAACGCCTCCTTCCCGGCGCGCTCCTGCGTTGAAGTGGCCCGTCTGCCAAAAGACGTGAAAATTGAAATTGAAGCGATTGCCGTACGTCGCTAATTTATTTCAATAAAGAGAAGGCAGCTCCGGCTGCCTTTTTTATTTCGACCATTTTTACTCTCTGCAGGAAATGACGCATCCCCCACTCCATTAATAGACTGACGCTGCCTTGTTATATTCTAATTAATGGACAAAGAATGAAACTCTCAAAAATTGCGTTGGCCGTTGCCACACTAACGGCTGCGTCTTCAGCACTTGCACACGGATACATAGAATCTCCTGCCAGCCGCGCTTATATGTGTAAGCTAGGCCAGAATATTGACTGCGGCTCCGTTCAGTACGAACCGCAGAGCGTAGAAAAAGCTTCCGGATTCCCGACCGGCGCCATGCCCCCTGACGGCCAGCTCGCCAGCGCAGGCATTGCCAACTACTCCCAGCTTGATAAGCAGAGCCTGAACGCCTGGACCAAAACCCCCATGACGGCGGGGCCGCATGAATTTGTCTGGCACCATACCGCGCCGCATAAAACCACCAACTGGCGTTATTACATCACCAAACAAAACTGGGACCCAAATAAGCCTCTGACCCGCGACCAGTTTGAATTAACCCCGTTCTGTACCATTAACGGGAATGGTCAGGCACCGGCGATGACGAAATCCATGACCTGTAATGTGCCCGCACGCACGGGCTATCAGGTTATTTACGGCGTATGGGAAATTGCGGATACCGCAAACAGTTTCTATCAGGCCATTGACGTCGATTTCGGCAACGGCGGCAACGTTACGCCGGACGACACGCCTGCGGTGGTGTCCGAATGGAACAAAACGCTGAGCGGCCAGATTGCCGGTAATAACCTGAATGCAGGCGATAAAGTCATCGCGCGATTCTTCGATGCCAACGGCGAAGTTGCCGCCATGCGCACCGAGATGACCATTAGTTCAGCAGCCCAGGGGGATGCAAACCAGTGGGCATACGATCTGGCGCAGAAAATCAACGCGGCGCACAGCGACGTACGCGTCGGCGTGAAGGATGAAGCGGGTGAAATCAGCCCGGTCCACGGCGCGAACAGCGTCTTCGTCAAAGACGGCAGCGCCCTGCAGTCCGTTGCGATCTCGTATGAAGAGCAGAAGGCGGAAGTGCATGAAACCATTGCCGTTTCTAACCTGCAGTACAGCAAAATCGAGAACGGCAAGGCAACCGTCACCTTCCACGTAAACACCAAAGGTGACGTGAACCTTGAAGCACACGTGATGAACCACAGCGGTGCGGAAAAAGGCTACCTGAAGCAGGACATGAACAACGCCAACCAGGACGTGACCATGACCCTGAATGACGTGACGGCGGGTCACCACATGCTGAAATACTACGCGACCAACAAAGACGGCACGATGTTCGCCCAGGACGTGCTGAACCTGATGCTGGAAGGCGATTCAGCCGCAGACGGCACCGGTCAGCACGATTTTATCTTCCCGGACAGCATTGCGTCTTACAAAGCGGGTACCGTGGTACTGCAGCCTAAAGACGGTAAGACCTACGAGTGCAAGCCGTTCCCATACAGCGGTTACTGCGTGCAGTACAGCCCAACCGCAAACCAGTATGAGCCAGGCGTTGGCGCACACTGGAAAGAGGCGTGGATTTTGAAGAACTGAGTAGTCTTTTCCCCTCACCCTAACCCTCTCCCCATAGGGGAGAGGGGACCGATCGAGCCCCTCGCCCCTATGGGGAGAGGGGTTGGGGTGAGGGGTTACTGATTCCGCGTCGCGCGCAGCAGCGTCTCCAGCGGATACACCGCCGCAATCACCACCTCGTCCTGCACCTTCGCCGCGTTATCCAGCTCGCTCTGAATCGACGCAATCTCTTTATCATCCAGCGTGCCCTGGCGCGCCACCAGATCCGTCAGCCTCAGGCCAATGGAGGCCAGCTTATCCACCTCCTGAATCACTGGCTTCATCGCCTTCAGTTGATAGCTGTTTTCGCTTAGCGCCAGCGCGTCGCTGGTGTTGCTCTGCCAGCGGTTAAAGACGTGGCGCAGCGCATCGGCGCTTTCCGTGTCTTCCGCATCGCTCACCAGCCTGTCGGCCCATTTGTTCATCTGCCGCACCGTGGCGCTTTCGGCGTTCAGCGCATCCGCGAAGCGATTGAGCGGTTCGAACTGATGATAATTTCCCGCCTGGAACTTCAGGTGCTGGCGGGTGTAATACTGCGCGGGCTCCACCGCCTGGGCGAGGATCTGCAGCGGCAGAGTATCGGCATTGTTCGCCAGGCGCGTGAACTGCACCTGCTGCTGGGTATGCTGCTGCAGCCCGACTGACACCGTCGACCAGCTGTCCATCGCCTGCAGGCGGGTGTACATGTTGTCGACGTCGTTGACGTCCTGCGCGGACCATAGCCGCTCCGCCACTGCAAAGGCGCGCGGCCACAGGCGGATATCCAGCACCGGTGCGACCACGTTCTCCGCCCACAGCGCGGCTTCACCGCCGAGCAGGTTGGCCTGATTCGCCACGTCCGGTACGACGGGCGGAATGCCTTTCGGTACCTCGTCCAGACGCGAGCCGCTAATCGGGTAGCGCGTATTCCCCACCAGGAAGTAACCGGAAAGCTTGTCGTTATCAACGTTGACGACCGGGCGCGTCTCGCCCATCCAGGTGTCGACGGTGAAGGTCACCTGATTGTCGTCACGCCATTCAATGTCCTGCACCGCGCGGCGGGATTTCCCGGCAAAATCAATAAATCCGCGCCAGCCGGCATCCCCTTTTACCAGCGTAAAGCTCCCCTCTACCGGCTTGCCCTTCAGGCGAGGCATGGTGAAGGCCCAGCTCTGGACGCTGTCGGTGTCCGCTATCACATCCACGCCGTTCAGCCCCTGCGGGACGATTTCATTGCGGTAGTGGTAGGCAGTGGACTGGGGCTGATCGAGATAGAAGCCCGTCGAGAGAATGCCTTTGTAGCCGTTCTGCGCCACCTGCCCCAGCGCGTCCTGCCCCTGCCAGGACTGGATCAGAATGCTTTTCGGCAGGTCGGGATGGTAGATCTCGTCCCAGCCGACCATCTGCCGGTGATGCTTCTCAAGGATCGTTTCCAGCCTGCGGTTGAAATACGCCTGCAGCGCGTGGCTGTCGGCAAGCTTCTTATCGCGCATAAATTGCTGAATGGCCGGGTTCGCTTTCCACTGGCTGTCGTCCACCTCATCACCGCCGATGTGCAGATAGGGATCGGGGAAGATCGCCGCCAGTTCGCTGACCATCGCGTCGGCAAAGGCGTAGGTTGCGTCTTTTGTTGGATCCAGCACCGGCTTCAGCACGCCCCAGCTGCGCTCCATGCTGTATGGCCCCGGCGCACTCATCAGCTCCGGATAGGCCACGGCAATCGCCGAGGCGTGGCCCGGCATGTCGATCTCCGGCACCACGCGAATGCCGCGCTCGGTGGCGTATCGCACCACCTCGCGCATCTGTTCAGGGGTGTAGAACAGCCCGTCGCTGGCAAGCTGCGTCAGCTTAGGGTAGCGCTTCGAGCTGAAGCGCCAGCCCTGATCGTCGGTCAGATGCCAGTGCAGGACGTTGAGCTTCGCCGCGGCCATACCGTCGATCTGGCGCTTGATATCCGGCAGCGGGATAAAGTGGCGCGCCGAGTCGAGCAGCAGTCCGCGCCACGGGAAGCGCGGCGAATCTTCAATGGTGACCCACGGCAGCGAGGTGTTTTCCGCGCCGTTCTGCATCAGCTGGAGCAGCGTTTCCATGGCGCGCAGCGCGCCGAAGCGGGTGTTTGCGGAGATATCGACGCCGTTGGCGTCCACCGTGAGCCTATAGCTTTCATCGCTGTCCGGCAGCGGCTGCGGCTTGACCTTTTTGGCAATCGCGATGCGGATGGTCGATTTGTCTGGCTTTTCAGCCTGAGGCTGCAGCGTCCAGCCGGTTTGCAGGGCAATGCGCTGGCGCAGGCGGTTGACGGCGTCACCGAGATCGTCCCCGGTGACGCTAATGGATACGTTGTTGCTGAGCACCAGCGCGCCCTGGGTGGTCGGGCGTTCGACCTTAGCAGGCCAGGGCATCAAAGGGAGATCGCCTGCCGGAGCAGCAAAGGCAGAGGCGCCGAGCATCAGCCCGGCGGTTAAGAGACTGTACCGTAACATGAATGTTCCTTATCTGACGGGCCAAATAAAGGCAAAACATTCTGTTAACATGCGCTCAATTTGTCGTCAAGCGAATGCGCCGATGGAGATCACAGGTTGTTGAATTTGGGAGGAAAGCCAGTCCCCTCACCCCGGCCCTCTCCCCAAAGGGGAGAGGGTGAAAAACTTACTGCCACCCGTACCGACGCGCATAGACTCCTTTCACCATCTGCGTCAGCACCATATAGCCCGCGAGGATCGCCACCAGCCACGGGAAGTAGCTCAGCGGCAGCGCCTGCAGCTGCAGGTAGCCTGCCAGTGGCGAGAACGGCAGCGCGATGCCGAGCGCCATCACAATCCCCGTCATCACAATCAGCGGCCACGCGGCACGGCTCTGGATGAACGGAATGCGGCGGGTGCGGATCATATGCACAATCAGCGTCTGCGACAGCAGCCCCACCACGAACCAGCCGGACTGGAACAGCGTCTGATGTTCCGGGGTGTTGGCGTGGAATACAAACCACATCAGGCAGAAGGTCAGAATGTCAAAGATGGAGCTGATCGGCCCAAAGAACAGCATAAAGCGCCCCAGATCGGCGGGGTTCCAGCGCTGCGGCTTCTGGATCTGCTCGTCGTCCACGTTATCAAACGGAATCGCTACCTGAGACACGTCGTACATCAGGTTCTGGATCAGCAGATGCAGCGGCAGCATCGGCAGGAACGGCAGAAACGCGCTCGCCACCAGCACGCTGAAGACGTTACCGAAGTTGGAGCTGGCGGTCATTTTGATGTACTTGAGCATGTTGGCGAAGGTGCGACGCCCTTCGATAACGCCCTCCTCCAGCACCATCAGGCTCTTTTCCAGCAGGATGATATCCGCCGCTTCGCGGGCGATATCCACCGCGCCGTCTACGGAGATGCCAATGTCCGCCGCACGCAGCGCGGGCGCGTCGTTGATGCCGTCGCCCATAAAGCCCACCACGTGCCCTTCGCGACGCAGCAGGGTGACGATGCGCTCTTTGTGCATCGGGGTCAGGCGGGCAAACAGCGTGGTGCGCTGGGCAAGCTGCGCCAGTTCGTCGTCGGTGAGGTGCTCAATGTCGCTCCCCACCACCACGTCGCCCGCGTCAAGGCCGACCTCGTGGCACACTTTGGCGGCCACCAGCTCGCTGTCGCCGGTGAGGATTTTGACGGTAATACCGCTTGCCTTCAGCGCCTTCAGCGCCGGCGCGGTGGTCTCTTTCGGCGGATCGAGGAATGCGATGTAACCCTCAAGGATCAGATCGGATTCGTCGATACGCTGATAGTCCCCCTCACGCGCGGGCAGGAACTTGCTCGCCACCGCCACCACGCGCAGCCCCTGACGGTTCAGGTTATCGGTGACGCGCTTAATGCGGCGCAGCATGGTGTCGTCCAGCGGGACGATCTCACCGTTATAGCGAACCTGCGTCGATACGTTGAGGATCTCCTGCAGCGCCCCTTTGCAGATCAGCTGGTGCACGTCTGTCTGCTCGCTCACCACCACCGACATGCGGCGGCGCTCGAAGTCGAACGGAATTTCGTCCACCTTCTGCCAGCGGCCGGAGAGCGTGCGGGCGGCTTCCTCGTCCACGCCTTCCAGCACCGCCACGTCGAGCAGGTTTTTCAGCCCCGTCTGGTAGTGGCTGTTCAGCCACGCGCTGTGGAGCACGCGCTCGCTGGTTTTACCGGCAATATCGGTGTGGTTCTCCAGCACGATTTTGTCCTGCGTCAGGGTGCCGGTTTTATCGGTGCAGAGGATGTCCATCGCGCCGAAGTTCTGAATGGCGTCCAGGTGCTTGACGATCACTTTCTGTTTAGAGAGTTTCACCGCCCCGCGCGCCAGCGTGGAGGTGACAATCATCGGCAGCATTTCCGGCGTTAAGCCAACGGCCACGGAGAGCGCAAACAGCGCCGCCTCCCACCAGTCGCCCTTGGTGTAGCCGTTGATCAGCAGCACAATCGGCGTCATCACCATCATAAAGCGGATCAGCAGCATGCTGACGCGGCCAATCCCTTTCTGGAAGGCGTTCGGCTCGCTCTCCTGCTCGCTGACGCGCCCGGCAAGCTGTCCAAACCAGGTGTTGCCCCCGGTGGCGGTGACAATCGCCTGCGCGGTGCCGCTCACAACCGTGGTGCCCATAAAGCACAGGGTATCGCACTCGAGCGGGTTCATCTGCTGCGGGTCGCGGCTGCGCGCCACCTTTTCAACGGGCAGGGATTCCCCGGTCAGCGAGGCCTGCGCCACGAACAGATCGCGCGCCTGGATGATGCGTAAATCCGCCGGGATCATGTCCCCCGCCGCCAGCTTCACCAGATCGCCCGGCACCAGCTGGTCGATAGGCAGCTCCACCCAGGCGTTTTCGCCGAGATCGTTAATCACCCGCGAGACGGTCGCGGTGTTGCTGACCATCGCCTTCAGGGCATCCGCCGCTTTGGTGGAGCGGGCTTCCTGAATGAAGTTCAGCAGCGTGGAGATGCCTACCATCAGGGCGATGACGCCCGCGGCGAACAGATCTTCCGTCGCGTAGGAGATAATGCCGAGCACGGTCAGCAGCAGGTTGAACGGGTTGCGGTAGCAGAGCCACAGGTGCACCCACCACGGAGAGGGCTTCTGCGCCGGGATCTGGTTATCGCCGTGCACGGCGCGGATTTTTTCCACTTCAGACGCGTTCAGCCCTTCAGGATGACCGCCAAAGGCGCGCCAGACTTCGTTTTCATCCATCGCCGCCACGTTCAGGCAGCGTTCGGTCAGGGACGCGGGGATCGCCGCCCCCGCCATGTTTTTAGCATTGGGCAGCGGGTCGCGCTGAACAAGACGGTGTGGCAGGTGGCGGCTCAGCAGCGCCTGCAGCTGCCGGGTGATATTTTTAAACATAGACATTCCTCCGCATCCGCCTGGGCGGACGCAGCATTCCCTTCAGGCGTGGCAAAGCCGTACCTGTCAGGCACTCAATTTTTCAAGCAGGAACGTTTGGGACGTTGCTGCCTCACATTACCGGTGAGACAGCAAAAGCTGGCTTACCGGAAAGAACGTGTTCTCCCGTTCAGGAGAGGTGTGGGATCGGGATCCATAAAGCCTCCGGTAAGTAAAAAAACAGGGTGTCGCCGCGCAGTATAAGGATTTAAGCGTACCCTTTGTGGCGATTCGGGCGATATTATACCCGCCTGCAAATAAACAGTACGTAAACCAGACTTTGCCCATAGCGAAATCGCGCTATAGCATTAGGCTCAATTGACCATTTTGTCGTTGTTACAGGGAAAACAGCATGCAGAACCGCCTTACGATTAAAGACATCGCGCGTTTAAGCGGTGTGGGGAAATCCACCGTGTCGCGCGTGCTGAACAACGAAAGTGGTGTCAGCGAACGCACCCGCGAACGCGTTGAGGCGGTCATGAATCAGCACGGTTTTTCCCCTTCCCGCTCCGCGCGCGCCATGCGCGGGCAGAGCGATAAAGTGGTCGCGATCATTGTTTCGCGTCTGGATTCACTCTCAGAGAACCTCGCTGTGCAGACCATGCTGCCCGCCTTCTACGAGCAGGGCTATGACCCGATCATGATGGAGAGCCAGTTCTCGCCGCAGCTGGTGGAAGAACATCTGGGCATGCTCCAGCGACGCAACATTGACGGCGTGGTGCTGTTTGGTTTTACCGGCATCAACGAAGAGATGCTGAAACACTGGCAGCCCTCTCTGGTGCTGCTGGCGCGCGATGCCCACGGTTTTGCCTCCGTCTGTTATGACGACGAGGGCGCGATTATCACCCTGATGCAGCGCCTGTTTGACGAAGGCCATCGCCACATCAGCTTCCTTGGGGTACCGCACGCAGACGTCACCACCGGCAAGCGCCGTCACGAGGCATACCTGGCCTTTTGCAAAAAGCACAATCTCCCGGCCGTGGCCTCCCTGCCGGGGCTGGGCATGAAGCAGGGCTACGAGCAGGTCGCCAGCGTTCTGACGCCGCAGACCACCGCGCTGGTGTGCGCCACCGATACCCTGGCGCTGGGCGCCAGCAAATATCTGCAGGAGCAGCGCATCGATAGCCTGCAGGTGGCGAGCGTGGGCAGCACGCCGCTGATGAAGTTCCTGCATCCGGAGATCATCACCGTCGATCCAGGCTACGCCGAGTCCGGCAGACAGGCCGCCGCGCAGCTGATCGAGCAGATCAACGGGCGGAGCGAGCCGCGTCAGATCGTTATTCCCGCTCACCTTTCGTAACCCCTCTAAAACGGATTATTGTGATCTTCGCCCGATTTCGGGAACGTTCCCATTTTCGCCGTCACGCTGAAGGAGTAGGCTTGCGCTCAGGTCATTACACCCCTCTCACCATCTGTCATGAGGTTTCATGATGAGTAAAGTCAAACAAGCAGATATCGATCGGCTGATCGTCCTGGTCGGCGGCCGCGAGAACATCGCAACCGTCAGCCATTGCATTACCCGCCTGCGCTTCGTGCTGAACGATCCGGCCAAAGCCAATCCGAAAGCCATTGAAGAGCTTTCCATGGTTAAAGGCTGCTTCACCAACGCCGGACAGTTCCAGGTGGTTATTGGTACCGAAGTGGGCGATTACTATCAGGCTCTGCTGGCGACCACCGGGCACAGCGCGGCGGATAAAGAGCAGGCCAAGAAGGCCGCGCGCCAGAATATGAAATGGCACGAGCAGCTGATTTCCCACTTCGCGGAAATTTTCTTCCCGCTGCTGCCAGCGCTGATCAGCGGGGGCTTAATCTTAGGCTTCCGTAACGTCATCGGCGATGTGCCGATGAGCGACGGCAAAACCCTGGCGCAGATGTATCCGGCGCTGAAAACCATTTACGACTTCCTGTGGCTGATTGGCGAGGCGATCTTCTTCTATCTGCCGGTCGGGATTTGCTGGTCCGCGGTGCGCAAGATGGGCGGTACGCCGATTCTCGGTATCGTGCTGGGCGTCACGCTGGTCTCTCCGCAGTTAATGAACGCTTACTTACTTGGTCAGCAGGTGCCTGAGGTGTGGAACTTCGGCCTGTTTACCATCGCCAAAGTGGGCTATCAGGCGCAGGTCATTCCGGCATTGCTGGCCGGTCTGGCGCTGGGCTTTATTGAAACGCGCCTGAAGCGCATCGTGCCGGATTACCTCTATCTGGTGGTGGTGCCGGTCTGCTCGCTGATTCTGGCGGTGTTCCTGGCGCACGCCTTTATCGGTCCGTTTGGCCGCATGATCGGCGACGGCGTGGCCTTCGCGGTCCGTCACCTGATGACTGGCAGCTTCGCGCCAGTCGGTGCCGCGCTGTTTGGCTTCCTGTACGCCCCGCTGGTGATCACCGGGGTGCACCAGACCACACTGGCTATTGATATGCAGATGATCCAGAGCCTCGGCGGCACGCCGGTCTGGCCGATTATCGCCCTGTCTAACATTGCGCAGGCGTCGGCGGTTACGGGCATCATCATCGTCAGCCGTAAGCACAACGAGCGTGAGATCTCCGTTCCGGCGGCCATCTCTGCCTACCTCGGCGTCACCGAACCGGCGATGTACGGTATCAACCTGAAATACCGTTTCCCGATGCTCTGCGCGATGATCGGCTCCGGTCTGGCGGGCCTGCTGTGCGGCCTGAACGGCGTGATGGCAAACGGGATTGGCGTCGGTGGCTTGCCGGGCATCCTCTCCATCCAGCCCGCTTTCTGGCAGGTGTTTGCCCTGGCGATGGCGGTAGCGATTATCGTCCCCATGGCGCTCACCACCGTGGTTTACCAGCGTAAGTTCCGTCAGGGCACGCTGCAGATTGTTTAACTTCATCTTTCGGGGCGCAGTTGCGCCCCTTCGCATTTGCAGGAACGCACTATGAATACCCTTCCTCACTGGTGGCAGAACGGCGTCATCTATCAGATTTACCCAAAGAGTTTCCAGGACACCACCGGCAGCGGCACCGGCGATCTGCGCGGCGTGACCCAGCGCCTGGATTACCTGAAATCCCTCGGCATCGACGCCATCTGGCTGACGCCGTTTTATATCTCCCCGCAGGTGGATAACGGCTACGACGTGGCGAATTACACCGCCATCGACCCGTCCTATGGCACGCTGGATGACTTTGACGAGCTGGTTGCCCGGGCGCACGAGCGCGGCATTCGCATTGTGCTCGATATGGTGTTTAACCACACCTCCACGCAGCACGCCTGGTTCCGCGAGTCGCTGAACAAAGCGAGTCCGTACCGCCAGTTCTACATCTGGCGCGACGGCACGCCGGAGCAGCTTCCTAACAACTGGCGATCCAAGTTTGGCGGCAACGCCTGGCGCTGGCACGCCGAGAGCGAGCAGTACTACCTTCACCTTTTTGCCCCAGAGCAGGCGGATCTCAACTGGGAAAACCCGGCGGTGCGCGAAGAGCTGAAAAAGGTGTGCGAGTTCTGGGCCGATCGCGGCGTGGACGGCTTGCGCCTGGACGTGATTAACCTCATCTCTAAAGATCAGGATTTCCCGGACGACAGCATCGGCGACGGCCGCCGCTTCTACACCGACGGGCCGCGCATCCACGAATATCTGCAGGAGATGAGCCGCGACGTCTTCACCCCGCGCAACCTGATGACGGTGGGCGAGATGTCCTCGACCTCGCTGGAGAACTGCCAGCAGTACGCGTCGCTCGACGGGCGCGAGCTGTCGATGACCTTTAACTTCCATCATCTGAAGGTGGACTACCCCGGCGGCGAAAAGTGGACGAAGGCGAAGCCTGACTTCGTGGCGCTGAAAACCCTCTTCCGCCACTGGCAGCAGGGGATGCACAACAAAGCCTGGAACGCGCTGTTCTGGTGTAACCACGACCAGCCGCGCATCGTGTCGCGCTTTGGTGACGAAGGGGAACATCGTGTGGCTGCCGCGAAGATGCTCGGCATGGTGCTGCACGGCATGCAGGGCACGCCGTATATCTATCAGGGCGAAGAGCTGGGGATGACCAACCCGCACTTCAGCCGCATCACCGACTACCGCGACGTGGAGAGTCTGAACATGTTCGCGGAACTGCGGGCCAGCGGCCGCGAGCCGGATGAATTGCTGGCGATTCTGGCGAGCAAATCCCGCGATAACGGGCGCACGCCAATGCAGTGGGACGCGTCGCACAATGCGGGCTTTACCGAGGGCGAGCCGTGGATTGGTGTCTGCGACAACTACGAAACCGTGAACGCCCGCGCGGCGCTGGACGACCCTGATTCGGTGTTCTACACCTATCGGTCGCTGATTAGCCTGCGTAAAACCCTGCCGGTGCTGACGTGGGGAGACTATGACGATTTGCTCCCGGAACACCCTTCCCTGTGGTGCTATCGCCGCCGGTGGCAGGGCCAGACGCTGATGGTAGTGGCGAACCTGAGCGGCGAGCGCCAGCAGTGGCAGCCGGACCCGGTACAGGGCGCATGGCGGGTCGCCCTTAGCAACTATGAGGACGTCCCCTCCCGTCCCGATACGCTGCTATTGCGCCCGTTTGAAGCCATCTGGTGGGTGCAGGAATAAACGTCAGGAGATACAGCATGCTGTATCTCCTTTTTTATGTTTAGCGATACGCTAAATGTACGACGATAACTTTTACATCACGACGTACCCAAAATAAAAATAGCCCTGCCAATTAAATAACCTCGGCAGGACATTATGAAAAAGACAATTATTAAAGCAACGTGTATTAGCACATTATTATTAAGTACGCAGGGATGGTGCGGAAATACGTCCGTCGACCTTCGTTTTGGGCATAATACGCGCTCAGACGTCAATGATTCACGTATTAAAGTGATGCACCAGGCGAATAACGGCTTTTACTTCTCCGTTGAAGCCGCACAAAACCACAACGATACCTTTTTTGGTGATACCGACCGTTATAATTCCGACGACAAGGGGTTAACGGAAGCGGCGCAGGAGATTGAAACGCGCTGGCGCTTCGATCTGGGAAATGGCTTCGCCGTTGCGCCTGGCATGGTGACGGTTTTCACCGCCAGCAATACCCATTACCGCCCCTTCATTCAGGGGTGGAAAGCGTTCGATAATGGTCTGAATCTCTCCGCCCGTTATCGCTATAACACCGTCAATGACGCGCACAGCGACAAAGAACTCGACGGCAGCGGCTACACCCGCCGCCAGTCACACCAGTTCGACATTTGGTTCGCGTACAACATTGGCAAATTCGGCATGTCCTACAACCCGCGCTTCCGCTGGCAGGATAATGTCGATCAGGGAACCGGGGATGATACCTACTGGGAACATACCGTCGCATTCAACTACAAGCTCGACGATGGCTGGACGCCATACGTCGAGCTGGTATCACTGGATAAAACCTATATCAACGATGACGGCAACCATGAAAATGATTATGCCGTACGTCTGGGGATAGTGAAGCAGCTCTGACGACCTGACTACACCGTATCGTGCTGCAGCAGCCTGCAGCCGATACGGTCCACGGCGCTTAACAGTTCAAGCTGGCCCTCCCGCTGATACAGCGACACCGCGTTAATGTCGATCGGTAACGGCCAGCATAGCGTTGAAATTGCCGCCAGTGCCGACCCCTCGCGGGTAATGGCAATAATCTTTAAGCCTTTACGCAGCGCGTTACGCGCCATTTCAATCAGCGACTGCGTCTCCCCGGATTTACTGATCAGCACCAGCGTCCCCTTCGATACCCGTGTCAGCTGGTGCATGTCATTCAAAATAAGGTGCGGCAGGCTCGCCAGCGATAAAAAGCGCGACAGGTAGTTGAGGCTGGTGAGCGAGGCGCCGCGTGCATACAGATAGATATGGCTGGAATGGGCGAGCAACCTGGACACCTCCGCCACAATATCGTCCGCCTGTGGCCCTACGTCGGGCGCTACTGGCGCAGGGGTAAAATGATCGCGCAAAAAACGGTACCGGAGCTCGGTATAACTTTTATACCCCATTTTTTTACACACACGATTAACGGATGTTGTCGTTGTAAAGGTATCACGGGCAATCTCTTTTGCCGATATATTAGAAATATTACACGCGTGATGCTGAATGTATTCAAATATCAAACGTTCACTTCCCTGAAATGAATTCATAAATTACGCCCTGTTTAATCCCGACATGATATTAACACAACGGAAAAATAGTCTCTGGAAGGCGCTTCACACATTGCATTTACGCGTATCACGATACGTAATTAGTATTAGCAAACGTTAAAAACTGTTTTAGGTTCTCTTTATACTTTCCCTGTTTTCACATCCAGGGAATTATGACAATGACGAAACAAAAAGTTGTCGCGGTAACAGCCTGCCCGACGGGCATTGCACATACCTTTATGGCGGCGAATAAAATTATTGCATGGGCTAAAGCGCACAATATTGAGGTTAAGGTCGAAACGCAGGGCAGCGACGGCGTTAAAAACCGCTTAACGAAGCAGGACATCGCCTCCGCCACGGCCATTATTCTGGCAACCGACGTCCCCATTCAGGATGCCGAGCGCTTTGAAAACATTCCTCACCTTCAGACCCGTACGCAAGAGCTGATCAAGCATACCGATCGCTATCTGCGTCAGGCGCTGGCCATGGAAAAAAGCGTCACCACTGTCGTACATGAAGACGATCTTCAGCGTTCGGCTTACCAGATTTTTATCGGCCATATCATGGCAGCCATCAGCTATATGCTGCCGGTGGTGGTCATGGGCGGGCTGATGATGGCGACGGCTAAAATTACCGGCCAGTTTATTAACATCGAACATTCGCCGTTCAGCGTGCTGGATAAAGTGGGCTTTATGACCATCAAGTTCATGTATCCGGTTTTCGCTATGTATCTGGCATTTTCCATTGCCGGCAAACCGGCGCTGATCCCCGGGCTTATCGGCGGCATTATGTCCGACGAAGTCTACAAGCGCTTCTTTGATATCGAAGGCTTTATGCCGTCCGGCTTTTTCGGCGCGATCGGCATCGGCTTTTTTGTGGGCTATCTGGTGCGCTGGCTGAACGATGCTATTCACGTCCGCCAGCAGCTGACCACCATTAAGACTATGCTGCTCGTCCCGCTGATCACCGGCATTACGCTGGTGATGGTCATGGAGTATTTGATTAACCCGATTTTTGGCTCACTTAACCAGCTGATGGTGGTCTTTTTTACCTCGGCAGGTGACACCGGGCGCGGATTCTATTCTGCGATGATCGCCGCAGGCACCGCGTTCGACCTGGGCGGCCCGGTCAACAAGGCGGCAGGTTCGGTCGCACTCGGCCTGAATGGCATGAGCGAGACGTTTGATTTAACCGCCCGTGAACTCTCCATTGTCATCCCCTCTATTGGCGTCGGCTTTGCCGCGTTCCTTAACGGCCGCTTTGGACTACCGGATGTCTTCAGCCGGGAAGAGAAGACCGTTGGCAGCACCTCGCTATTGCTGGGCGTTATTGGGATCTCGGAAGGTGCGATCCCGTTCATCCTGAAAAACCCACGCCTGATCCCGGTGTTCATGACCGGTGCCGTCGCTGGCGCGCTGGTCGCCATTGCACTCGGCGTGAAGCAGACGCTGCCGCTACCGGCCATCTGGGGCTGGCCGCTGGCAACCAACGTGGCGGGCTACCTGGCGAGCGTCTTTATTGGCGCACTGATTTGCGCCCTGGGCGTGCTTTACGTCAGCCCAAAGAACGCCAGGTAAGGGGAACGTCATGAATCAGATCCACGTCATTGCCCACACGCACTGGGATCAGGAGTGGTATTTCACCCGTCAGGACAGCATGGTGCTGGCGTCATATAACTTTGCGGAAGTCATCGACACGCTGGAGCAGGACCCAGCATACAGCTGCTATCACCTTGACGGCCAGATGGCGGTGGTGGAGGACTTTCTCGCCATCAATCCCGATTATCGCGCCAGGCTGGAAACGCTGGTCAAAGACAAAAGGATCTTCGTGGGGCCATGGTATACCCAGACGGACACCTACAACGTGCATGGCGAATCCATCATCCGCAACCTCAAATACGGCATCTTCGCCGCCCGGACGCTGGGGCACGCCATGCAGGTTGGCTATCTTCCGGATACCTTCGGCCACAATGCGCAGATGCCGACGATTTTGCAGGGCTGCAATCTCGACAGCATCGTCTTCTGGCGCGGTATCGATCATGACAGGCACGCCAAAAGCAGCCAGTTCCTCTGGCGCGCGCCGTCAGGGGCGACCGTTATCGCCTGCGCGATGGCGTTCGGTTATGGCGCGGCGAAAAACATAGGGTCAGAAGCGAGCCATCTGGAGGGCAAAATCTTTCCGATGGTCAATCACCTGCGTTCACGCGCCGGTATCAACGACCTGCTCCTGCCCTGCGGCGGCGATCAGGTCAGCATCGACCCGGCGCTGCCGAAAATCCTGGAGCTCGCCAGCGCACGCTCCCCCGACGAGGACCGTTACGTCCTCAGTTCGCTGGAGCGCTACGTCGACACCCTGCGCGCGCAGCGTGAGCAGTTTGAACTATGGGAAGGAGAGCTGAAATCACCGCGCTACACCCGCATTCATAAAACGATCGGCTCCGTGCGCTACGACATCAAAAAGAAAAATGATGAGGTTGAGCAGTTCATCCTGCGACAGCTGGAGCCGACAATCGCCATGGCGCGTCATCAGGGCATCCCGGTCAACCTCTCAGTGGTCGATACCCTCTGGAAGAAGCTGTTGCGAAGCCACGCCCACGACTCTATTGGCGGCTGTAACAGTGATGCCACCAACCGCGACATCCTGCATCGGCTGGAGCAAACCGAACAGCTGTGCCACAGCCTGTGGAATCTGGTGGTGAAAACCCTGGCCGCCTGCATTCAGGACGGCGACCTGCTGATTTTCAACCCGCTGGCCGCGCAAACGCAACGCGTGGTGAAAACCACTCTCTACAGCCGCGCTGACAATATCGCGCTGACGTATCAGGGCCAGCCTATCCCCTTCGACGTCCTGAAAAGAGACGTGTTGCCCGGCGGAACGGCGATCTCCCTTACCGCTGAAGGCGAGTGTGAAACGCCCCTTCCCCCTTATTTCCGCTGGCAGGTTGCTTTGCAAACCCCGGTTCTGCCGTCGGTCGGCTACATCACGGTTAACGTGGAAGATGACCCTGCGCCGTTCCGCCAGCATGTACAGACAAAGGGAAGCGAGATAGTGAATGCGCACTATCGACTGTCGCTGGACGCCGGAACGCTAACCCTGGAAGACAAACGCAGCGGCAGGCGTATCCCCTCTCTCTTTACCCTTGAAGACTGCGCGGATGCGGGCGACAGCTACGATTTCTCGCCGCTTGCGGGCGACGTACCGACGCGCTGTTCGCATTTTACGCTCGTCGACAGCCTGAAAACGCCACTTGTTGAAAAGCTGATCGTTGAGGCCACGATGCTTCTTCCGCAGGATCTCGCAGGCCGTCAGAATACGGACCGAACGCCGCTATCCATTCGTCTGGTGTGCGAATTACGCCACGACGATCCGAACCTGTATGTCGAGAGTACGCTTGAAAACAGCCACTGCGATCACCGGCTACGTTTACTGATCGGCAGCGATATTCACACCCGTCACGCTATCGCCTCCCAGCCCTTCGCGAT
The DNA here is from genome assembly GCF_056673305.1 of Enterobacter sp. MG-EB028. Lineage (NCBI taxonomy): Bacteria > Pseudomonadati > Pseudomonadota > Gammaproteobacteria > Enterobacterales > Enterobacteriaceae > Enterobacter > Enterobacter sp. MG-EB028. The sequence goes on along the minus strand of NZ_CP195079.1, from coordinate 525,571 downwards.
AATCGAGCGCGAAACGGGATGTGCCGGAGAAAACTGGCAGGAGCGCTATCGCGAGAATCCCGTGGATATCGAAACCACCGAAGGCATTATTGCCGTCGCGGAAGCGGGCAAAGCGCTGGTGGTGAATAGCCGAGGTATGAAAGAGTTTCAGATTATCGGCAGCGAACCGGCGGCGATTGCCCTGACATTGTTTAAAGCGACGGGCGTGCTCGGGCGCAACGATCTCGACTGGCGGCCAGGCCGGGCGTCCGGCATTAATAATACGGTGGTTGAAACCCCCGATGCCCAGTTGCTGAAACCGCTGCACTTTTCATTCACCGTCGCGCTGGCCGACAGCGCCGACCATCTCACGCTTCGTCGGCTGGAAAATCAGGCCGCCGGGCAGCCCTTCACCTATCAGCGGCAATCGTTGCACACGCTCGATCACCGTCTTGAGCGATTTTCGTTGCGCCTGCCCGACCGCCAGCTTCCGGCACAATTCTCACTATTGACCCTGCCGGAACCGCTCATCCTTTCTGCCCTGCCCCATGCGCAGCAGTCCCGCGGCACGATCGTCCGGGTGTTTAACGCCGGGACGCAGCCGGTTCCCGTCCCAGAAAGTCTGGCAGAGCTCCGTCAGATCAACTATCTGGAAGAGCCAGTGCAGTCGGTAACGGCGATCCCCCCTTCCGCGACCTGCGATTTTTTAATGGAGGCTTAATATGAACTTGCTTGCATTGACGCACCCCGATCTGGTTTTTATCAACCCGCCGCACCGTACGCCTGAAGCGCTGATCCGCTGGCTCGCCGAACCGCTCGCCGGGCGGAAAATCATCAGCGATCAAGAAACGTTTATCCAGAGCGTTTTACAACGCGAAAGCGAAGGCCCTACCGCGCTGGGTGAAGCGCTCGCCGTTCCGCACGGTAAAACCGAGGCGGTGCAGCAGGCGGCGTTTTGTCTGGCGCTCTTTGACGACCCGATACGCTGGCCGGGTCTGGAAGGGGATGAAGAGGTGAGAATGGTTTTTCTGCTCGCCATTCCGCCCGCAGAAGCAGGCAGTACCCATATGCAGCTGCTGACGACGCTGACCAGTTTATTGACGGAAGATCGGGTACGTGAGCAGCTTCTGGCGTCGCGCACCCGGGAAGAGGCGATGTCAGCCCTGAGTGCTAAAGAACCGCAAAAACAGGCTGCGTCCCTCGACCGCTCCCTTCTCATTCCGGTGATACTGGGCAGTATCGCTACCGCAGCCTTTATACAGGCAGGATTGAGCTGGGCCTGCGGAATGAGTTAACCGAACAGCGCTCAGCACGTACCGTGCTGAGCGCTTGTTTTTGTTGAATAATTAATCAGATTTTTCCTCTGCGTCTTTACAAAGGCTGAAGCGCCCGCCGTTTGTACTCTCGTCTTTTTACTTTGTTCTGCGTCAAATAAATCGCAAACTTGTTTGATGCAAATCACTATATGTAGCACTTAAAATGCACGCCGACCCAACATCTTGTATTTTTCGTCTACTATTCCAACAACAAGACGGCGCTGACGCTGGCCGGAACTGTGGATAACACGAGCTGGGAACGCGGGAAGTCTTTGGCCCGGCGGGGAATACGCCCGGTGAATACTTCTCCACCTCTGTGGATAACCTGTTTTCAAAAAATGGAGTGATCATGACACCGCATGTGATGAAACGTGATGGCTGTAAAGTGCCGTTTAAATCAGAGCGCATCCAGGAAGCCATTCTGCGTGCAGCTAAAGCAGCGGGAGTCGATGACGCAGATTACTGCGCCACCGTCGCAGAAGTCGTTAGCAGCCAGATGACTGAACGCAGCCAGGTCGATATCAACGAGATCCAGACCGCGGTTGAAAACCAGCTGATGGCGGGGCCTTACAAGCAGCTGGCGCGCGCCTACATTGAGTACCGCCACGATCGTGACGTGCAGCGTGAGAAGCGCGGTCGCCTGAACCAGGAGATCCGTGGCCTGGTGGAGCAGACCAACTCTGCCCTGCTCAACGAAAACGCCAACAAAGACAGTAAAGTGATCCCGACCCAGCGCGACCTGCTGGCCGGTATCGTCGCCAAACACTATGCCCGTCAGCACCTGCTGCCGCGCGACGTGGTGTCTGCGCACGAGCGCGGCGAGATCCACTATCACGATCTCGACTATTCGCCGTTCTTCCCGATGTTCAATTGCATGCTGATCGACCTGAAAGGCATGCTGACCCACGGTTTTAAAATGGGTAACGCCGAGATTGAACCGCCAAAATCCATCTCCACCGCCACCGCGGTTACGGCACAGATCATCGCCCAGGTGGCGAGCCATATTTACGGCGGGACCACCATTAACCGCATTGATGAAGTGCTGGCCCCGTTCGTAACGGCGAGCTTCAACAAGCACCGTAAAACCGCCGAAGAGTGGCAGATCCCGGACGCGGACGGCTACGCGCACTCCCGCACCGAAAAAGAGTGCTACGACGCGTTCCAGTCGCTGGAATATGAGGTGAACACGCTGCACACCGCCAACGGCCAGACGCCGTTTGTGACCTTCGGTTTTGGCCTGGGCACCAGCTGGGAATCACGCCTGATTCAACAGTCCATCCTGCGCAACCGTATTTCCGGCCTCGGCAAGAACCGCAAAACGGCGGTATTCCCGAAACTGGTGTTCGCGATTCGCGACGGCCTGAACCACAAGTTTGGCGACCCGAACTACGACATCAAACAGCTGGCGCTGGAGTGCGCGAGCAAGCGCATGTACCCGGACATCCTGAACTACGATCAGGTCGTTAAAGTGACCGGCTCGTTTAAAACGCCAATGGGCTGCCGCAGCTTCCTCGGCGTGTACGAAGATGAAAACGGCGAGCAGATCCACGACGGGCGTAACAACCTGGGGGTGATCAGCCTGAACCTGCCGCGCATCGCGCTGGAGGCCAAAGGCAATGAAGCTGAATTCTGGAAACTGCTGGATGAACGCCTGCAGCTGGCGCGTAAGGCGCTGATGACCCGTATTGCTCGCCTTGAAGGAGTGAAAGCCCGCGTCGCGCCAATCCTCTATATGGAAGGGGCCTGCGGCGTGCGCCTGAAGGCGGACGATGACGTGTCCGAGATCTTCAAAAACGGCCGCGCGTCGATTTCGCTGGGCTATATCGGCATCCACGAGACCATCAACGCACTGGCTGGCGATACGCATATGTACGACAGCGAGGCCCTGCGCGAAAAAGGCATTGCGATTGTTCAACGCCTGCGCGACGCGGTTGACCAGTGGAAAGAGGAAACCGGCTACGGATTTAGCCTCTACAGCACGCCGAGCGAGAACCTGTGCGACCGCTTCTGCCGTCTGGATACCGCCGAGTTCGGGATTGTGGAAGGCGTGACCGACAAAGGTTACTACACCAACAGTTTCCACCTCGACGTGGAGAAAAAGGTGAATCCGTACGACAAGATCGACTTCGAAGCGGCCTATCCGCCGATCGCCAGCGGCGGCTTCATCTGCTACGGCGAGTACCCGAACATTCAGCACAACCTGAAGGCGCTGGAAGACGTATGGGATTACAGCTATCAGCACGTGCCGTATTACGGGACCAACACGCCAATCGACGAGTGCTACGAGTGCGGCTTTACCGGTGAGTTCGAGTGTACGAGTAAAGGCTTCACCTGCCCGAAATGCGGCAACCACGATGCGGCCCGCGTCTCCGTGACCCGTCGCGTGTGCGGCTATCTCGGCAGCCCGGACGCGCGTCCGTTTAACGCTGGCAAGCAGGAAGAGGTGAAGCGCCGCGTGAAGCATTTGGGGAATGGGCAGATCGGGTAAGTTCTGCGCAGGGTTCTCCCCCTCACCCTACCCCTCTCCCTCAAGGGAGAGGGCCGGGGTGAGGGCATCAGCGCGCACATTCTCTGGACATTTTCTATGCGATACCATCAATACTACCCCGTCGACATCGTCAACGGCCCCGGCACCCGCTGCACCCTGTTCGTTTCAGGCTGCGTCCACGAATGCCCCGGCTGCTACAACAAAAGCACCTGGCGTCTGAACTCCGGCATGCCGTTTACCGCTGAGATGGAAGACAAGATCGTCAACGACCTGAACGACACGCGCATTCACCGTCAGGGGATCTCACTTTCCGGTGGCGACCCCCTGCACCCGCAAAACGTGCCGGATATCCTGAAGCTGGTGAAGCGCATTCGGGCAGAGTGTACGGGAAAAGATATCTGGGTCTGGACAGGCTATAAGCTGGATGAGCTGAACGCGCAGCAAATGGAAGTGGTGGAACTGATTAACGTGCTGGTCGACGGCAAGTTCGTACAGGATTTAAAAGACCCGGCGCTGATTTGGCGCGGCAGCAGCAACCAGGTTGTGCATCATTTGCGTTGATAAAAGGCGGATGTTATCCGTCCGCCCTTACCTCAAAACCGGCTCAAACTCTCCATTGCCACCGCCTTAAACCCGGCAAAATCTCCGCACTGGCACAGGCGCGCCATCGCCCGTTCACGCAGGAAGGTGACGAAGATATCGTAAATCGCCATCGCCTCTTCGTACTCGCTTTTGCTGATGGCGAGCAGGAAGATAACGTGCGCGGTTTCATCCCCCCACGGGATGCCCTGCGGAGCCAGAACCGTGTAGACCACCGTTTTCTGCGCCAGCAGGCCGAGGGAGTGCGGCAGCGCGATGCCGTCGCCGAGCATGGTGCTGACGATAGCCTCACGCTCCACGACCGAATCCAGAAACTCCGCGCCAACAAAACCTTCGCGTTCAAGTTGGTCACACAGCTCGCGGAACAGCGTTTGCTGGTCAACGGGCTTGTCGAGAATGCGGAAATGGGCCGCGTCGAAGTATTTCTCCAGCATCCACGGACGGGTGCGGTCCACCAGCACCAGCTTGCCGATCTGCTCTAACTGATAGTCGGTCGGGAACGGGGCGATCGTCACCACCGGTTTGGATTTTTCGCTGACGCGGGCGGTAGAGATAACAAAGTCCTCGCCGATGGCATCCGCCAGCTCGTACTCGCGCAGGGTGAGCGTGCGCGTCACCTCGATCTGCGGATACTTGCGCTGAAGCACCGCCTCGATCATGCGCACCATCGCGTTACCGGCGTCGCACACCAGCAGCACGCGCGGCTGGCGCTGGTAGCCGATGTTGTAGTGGCGCTCCAGCCCGACGCCGATATGCAGCACCAGAAAGCCAATCTCGTTTTCGCTGATCGCATACGGCGTGTATTTGCCCCAGCTCGACACCGCCGCCAGCGTCATATCCCATGCCATCGGGTAATGCTGTTTGATGTTTTCCAGCAGCGGATTGGGGATCATGATTTGATACCGCACGCGGGTGATCATGGTTTTAATGTGCGTGAGCAGATCCGCGTGCAGCTGCACGTCGCTGAGCAGGTTGTAGTTATAGTGGGTGTTGATGTAGCGCAGGATGTAGTTGACCAGCGCTTCGTCGTCGTCGGCGTTAATCGCGCTTGGGGCGATCTCCTGAATCTGCCGCGCCGCAATGTGCACGCACAGCCAGCTCTCTTCGGACGGCGACAGCGCTTTGCCCGCCAGCTCCTGAATGACCACCGCGATATCCTTCGCCGCCTCGCGCACGTTCTCTTCCACGTCTTCCGCATGAAATTCCGGCAGCGGAAAGCCTTCGCTGATACGACGCACCGACACCGCACAGTACAAACGCAGGAACAGCTCGCCTTCGTCAGTCAGGCGGATGTGGTGCCGGGTAAGCGCGTCGTGCAGCACGGCTACCATCTGCTCCGGTACCCCGGCGTTGAGCGCGACCTCCGTCACCAGCGGGTTGAGGCTGTCCTGCTGCGCCAGTTCCCACAGGAGATCGGTGAGGCAGGCGCGGACCGACATCTCGCTGCCAAACAGCTTCATGCCGTGGCGCGGGCGGGTTTCCAGCGTCAGGTTATAGCGCTGAAACCACTCGCGCACTTCCACCATGTCGCTTTGCAGCGTGGCGCGGCTGACAAACCACTCGTCAGCCAGATCTTCAAGCTTAAGCGAAAACGCCGACGTCAGAAAACGCACCACCAGATAGTGCACGCGCTCCGGTCCCGTTCGGGGAATTCGCAGCGCGCGCGGGTGCGATGCCTGCAGCTGCTGATAGCGCTCGGCATCATCAATTTTTAGCTGGTAGCCGTTGCCCCGGCTCAGAATAAACTGCGCGCCGTGGCTTGCCAGCAGCGCGTTCAGGGCGGTGATATCGGCGCGGACGGTTCGCGTGGAGACCGACAGCCGCTGCGCCAGCTCGTCCTGTGGCAGCGTCTCGTTTTGCAACAGATCGAAAAGTTGCGCTAAACGTTGGTTCGGAAATCGCACGGGTTTGTCCTCTTACAGCTTAAGGTGAAATGACCATCTGGGATGGGCTGCCGACCGGGGTATAGTCAGGCTCGAAGCTCAGCTTGCCATCCTGCGCCACGCGGAAACGGGTAATGTTGTCGCTGCGCTGGTTCATGACGTACAGCCAGCGTCCCTGTTTATCGAGCGTCAGGGTGCGCGGGTAGTCGCCGCGGGTCCACACGTCGTCCTGATGGGCCAGCGTGCCCTCCGCTGTTACGGTAAAGTGCCCGATGCTGTTATGCAAACGATTAGCCACATACAGCTGCTTACCGTCGGCGCTTAATGCGAGCCCGGCTGCAAAGCTGGTGCCTTTATAGCCGTCCGGCAGGGCAGAGACCGTTTTGCCCTCTTTCAGCCTGCCGCTGCTGTCCAGCGCATAATGGGTGAGCGTAGACGCCTCTTCGTTAATCAGCCACAGGGCGTCCCCCTTTGGCGTAAAGACAAAGTGGCGCGGGCCGGCGCCTTTTGAGGAGGCGCTGATAAACGGCGGATCGTTCGGCGTCAGCTTTCCGGTTCGATCGTCAAAGCGGTACTGATAGATACGATCCAGCCCCAGATCGGTAGAAAAAACATATTTCCCGCTCGGATCGGCAGCGATCATGTGCGCATGGGGGCCGTTGTGATCGCTGATGGCAAAGCTACCTTCGACAGCCGCTTCCGGCTTCGCCGCGCCCGGTTCCCCCTGATCCTGATGTTTGTCCGTAGCGTCAACCAGGCTGCCGTCCGCGTTGACGGGCAACACGGCAATCGATCCGCTGACATAGTTCGCCACCAGCAGATGCTGGCCATTCGGCGTCAGGGAGAGATACACCGGTCCGGCACCGCCGGAGGCCACCTGATTCAACTCGCTCAGCTCCCCGTTATCCCCCACCCGCAGCGCCTGCACCACGCCCTGCTCCACTTCGCTTGCCAGATAGAGCGTTTTGCCGTCGTGCGAGACGGTCAGCTGCGCGGCGTTCGGCAGCTTGCTCACCAGCGTTTTATTCGCCAGCGCGCCGCTTTGTGGGTCAACGGTAAAGCGGTACAGCCCTTCACCGTTGGGGTTGTAGGTGCCCACCCAGGCGTATTGCGTCTGGGCGACAGCGGCAGTGGCGAACATTGAGAGTGAAGCAACAAGCAGGGTACGGGTGTGCATGGTGGCTCCTTCAGGTGTGTGCGGTAAGGTTTTGTTCTACTTAACCAGCTTCTTCGTCATTTCCAGCAGCGTACGCACATCTTCCGGGCGCGTGTCGCCGCTGGCCTTGTCGATAATCGAGCTGTAGATATGCGGGATGATTTTGCTCACGCCCGCGTCGAGGGCGATCTGCAGGATCTCCTCATAGTTTTCCAGATCGATACCTCCGGTTGGCTCCAGCCAGAAGTCGTGACGGGCGCAGGCTTCCGCCACCGCTTTGTACTCGTCACGGCACTTCAGGCCGCCCATCGGGAAGTATTTGATGGAGCTGCCGCCGAAATCTTTCAGCAGGGCAATCGCCGTTTCAACCGGCACGATGCCGTCCGGTGCTGCGCTGCTCAGCGGACCGGTGGAGATTTTTACCATGCCGACGGTGCTGGTTGGAGAGACCAGACCGTTGACCACAGACTCATTCTGCCCCAGCAGCGCGCGGCTGGTGGCCACGCCGGTAAAGACCTGGTTGACGTGCTGCGGCTGCACCTGACGGGAGATTTCGCTCACCATCGCCGACTGGTTCGGATCCCCCGCGCCGAGGCCGACGGAGAGCGCGTTATCAATCAGTGCGGCGTATTCACGCATATCGGCAACGGCGCTCGCTACGTCCGGGTAATTTTTGGAGAGCACGCCCACCAGCACGTGGCCTTCCGCCGCCTCGTAAATGGCGCTGGCGTTAGCCTTTGAGCCGGCCAGCACGTTCAGACAGACGCGGTCACGGTAAAAGTTGGGGGTCAGTTTCATGCGTTTTTCTCCTGTCCTAATACTTCGCTAATGCGGCGGTAGACGATATTCAGCTGGTCAGCGCTCACGCTGCGCACGTCCGCCTCGATAATCCCTTCGTTGGCCTTGTAGCCACGGAAGTAAATGGCGTATTCGCCCTGTTTGAGTTTCGCCACCAGATCGCCCGTGCCGACGCCCGTTGCGGCTTCGTCGAACTTAATCTCGGTGCGCGCGATATCGCGACCGGCGCTGTCCCAGACCACGCGCGCGGTCACGCCGTTCAGGGTGTTGAGCGCCTCGATAAACGGCGTCATCTTCGCCACCATCTCGGCCCCGCTCTCTTTGGTCGCCGTCAGGTAGTGTTCGATGGCGCAGGTCAGACCAAGAATGCCCTCTTTCCCGACCTTCATCGCACGGCCAATGCCCGCAGTCTGGCGCTTCACCCACTCAACGTACTGGGTTTTGCCGATCACCAGCCCGCTGGTTGGCCCTTCAATCGCCTTCGCGCCGCTGTAGATCACCAGATCCGCGCCGGAGCGGTAGTAGGCGTGCAGATCTTCTTCTGCCGCCGCATCGACGATCAGCGGGAGATCGTGCTTGCGCGCCACGACCGCCGCCTGCTCGACGCTGAGCATGCTTTTCTGAACGCAGTGGTGCGATTTAATGTAGAGGATCGCCGCGGTGCGCGGGGTGATCGCCGCCGTCAGCTGATCGGCAGAGCATTCGTTGGCGTAGCCCGCCTCCACCAGCTTGCCGCCGCCCAGCGCCACCATGGTGCCCACCGGCGCGCCAAAGTTCACGTTGTGGCCTTTCGGCAGGACGATTTCGTTGTTCTCAATCGGGGTCACGTGCAGGTTTTCCAGCAGCCAGTCGCTGTCTTTCACCAGCACCGCCGCCACGGACTGGGCAATGCCCGCCGACGCGCAGGAGACCACCGTCGCGCCCTCCACGTCCAGCAGCTTCGCGATGTACTCCCCGGTTTTGTTAACCAGATCCTTCATCTCGAAATAGTGATTCATGCCGTCCATCGCCGCCTGCACCACTTCCGGGCGCGGCGTGGAGACGCCCAGCGCCGTCATGCGGCCAGAGGTGTTGATAACCTGCTTTAAATTATACTTCTCATAAATCGAAGGCATGTTCCGTGCTCCCTTGTTCGGTCATGTAGCCCTTGCCCGCGCGGATCGCGGCAAGCGGCACCAGAATGTGTTCAGCCTGCAGGCTGTCGTTTTCAGCGTCCGTCAGCACCGTTGGCTGGCGTTTAATCGTGAACAGCGTCAGGTCGGCGTCGAGACCCGGCTGGATGCGACCCTTGCGCGTCAGGCGCAGGCCGTCGGCGGCGTTGGCGGTCACGCAGTCAATCACCTGCGGCAGCGACATGCCGATGGCGAGGAATTTCGACATCACGCTCGCCAGCGAGCCCACCGGGCCGTTGATGCGGTTGCGGCAGTAGATATCCGAGCTGATGGTGTGCGGCAAAATGCCCATGGCGATGGCGCGTTTCGCCACCTCAAAGCTGAAGCTCGCCGTGCCGTGGCCGACGTCCAGACGCACCCCGCGCTTCAGGGCGGAGATGATGGAGGCGCGCAGCTCGCCGGAGGGCGTCAGAATGCGGTTTGGCTTGCCGTTGTAGCAGTGGGTGATGATGTCGCCCGAGCTCAGCAGCTCGGCAATTTCGTCGAGGTTCGGCGGGTTGTTGCCAATGTGCACCATCAGCGGCAAGTCGCCGTTCTCTTTCTGAATGGCTTTGGCGCGCTCCAGCGGCGTAATGCCGTTTTCACCGACCACGCTGCTGCTCATGCGCGCCTTCAGGCCGACGATAAAATCAGGGTGGCGCTTCAACGCCTGCTTCACCGCCTCGGCGTCAATATTCGCCATGTTGGCCAGCTCGTTCTGGGCAATCAGCCCCACGCGGGAGATGTTCAGCAGGGCAAAGACTTCTGTGGAAGCTTTGCGGGTGATGTCGTAGAAATCGTCCACGTCGTCGGCCCCGGTACTGCCCGCGTCCACCACGGTGGTAACGCCGGTGGCAATGCCCACGCTGTCCGGCTCGTCGTGGTAAATCGGGGAGTTCGGGTAGCAGTGAACGTGGGAGTCAATCCAGCCTGCGCTGACGAACACGTCGCCATTCAGCTCAACCGTTTTATGCGCAGGGGCATCAATGTCGCCCGTCGCGGCGATCTTTCCGTCCTGAATGGCGATATCGGTCAGGGTATCGTCGGCGAGGCGCGCACGGCGCAGGAGTAAATCAAACATGAGGATCTCCTGATAAGGCGGGCGCCGGAGCGCCCGCGGGTATTAAAGGGCGACCGGGAACAGCCAGCCCAACAGCATTGCGCCGAGGATGGCGCCACCGGTAATCGGCTTCTGCCAGATGTAGAACACCAGCGCGCCCAGCAGGGAACCGACGCCGATAGGAATGGAGGCGGTCATGGCGCTGAGGATAATCAACGGCCCGAGGAAGCGGCCGGAGGCGTTGCCCGCGCCCATCATCACGTCTGCACCGTAGGTAGAGTTGCTCTGGTTGATGGTGAACTTACGCGCCAGGATGATGACGTAGCCGATCGCCAGACCAATCACCAGGCCGGTAATCAGCGAGGCGATGAAGTTGGTCACCGGGAACATGATCCCCGCGCCCAGCAGCAGCGCCGGAACGCCGAGGCCCACGCCGGTCTGGATCGCACCGCCGATATCAAGAATACCGACCAGCGACCCTTCGATAATGCGGGCGAACAGGAAGCTTGCGCCGAACGCCGCCACCGCGCCGTAGACGCCGGTATCAATCCCCGCTTTCAGCATCGCCACGAAGGCCACTTCGTTAAACGCGCCGATACCGTAGAGGTAGTACATGTGCGTCCCGGCGAAAACGCCGGAGGAGAGCAGGCCAACGAAGATCGGGAACGACCAGTCGGCATACCAAAAACCTTTATTCTGTTCCATGTAGAGGCTCCTGTTATTTACCGCTGAGCGAGTTGTGGATCATATCGAGCCAGTTCGGCACGGTCAGATGGAAGGATTCGATCATCTTCATGTCGAAGCCGCGGAAGAAGCCGCTCAGCACGAAGAGCAGGACGATAGCCGCCATCATCACTTTGGTGACGTGGTTCCAGCCGCTCTCTTCCACGCCTTTACCGATCAGGATCCCCAGCACCAGGCCCGGTACGGCGTTGCCCATAATCAGCTGCGCCGCGCCGCCGAAGATGGTGGCCCAGAAGCCCGATTTTTTACCCGCGTCGATAGCCGCCAGCCAGAAGATCACCGGCATGACGGTGTTCACCAGTAGGTTCGCGGCAGGCACCAGTACCTTCACGGCGGTGACCTGAAGCGCGGCCGGAACGGAGGAGGCGGTCAGGTTCAGGAAGGTCACGACGATCATGCCGATCACGCCGCAGGCAATCGCCATTTTGCGGGGATCGTGCAGCGTTTCGCCGACGTTACGGTTTTTGATCATCAGTGCAGCAGCACCCCAGTTCGGGATGATGCGGTGGTCAACGTCCTGTGTGAAGGCGCCTGCAGCCACGGAAGAGGCCCAGGCGTTAAAGAAGAAACCTAACCCAAAGGAGAAGTGAGAAGCCGGATCCCCTTCGCAGGAGTTCAGTTCCCCCAACGTACGAAACGCGCCCATACCCTGAGTGGTAGGCGCATGAAACATGCGTGCAGCCCCGGCGCCAACACCGACGCCTACCAGGCCGCCGATGATGAGCGATTTTATTAATATAATTAAGAACATCAGTCTGCCCTTTTTATGAATAATCAGCGTTGCGTGACGAAATCCACCCGGTCGAGATTGATGGCGGTCACGTTGACGGTCACATCCAGCTCCACGCTGTAGGTGCGTCTCTCCCGGCGCAAAAAGAAGAACAGAAACGCTTCTTTACGCACCGCTTCTTGCGCCTGAACAACCTGCACATCCTGTGGCTCAATACGCAGTAAGATATGCGGTGAGGCTTTCATCACCGCGGCCTGAACGTGGTTGAGCGCGTCAGCAAAGGCGCGCGCTTTGGCGTCGCCTTTGCCCTTCACTCTCACCGTGGTTGTGAACTGTTCTTTCATGCTTATGCGCCGTATTTCTTCTGCCACGCCTGTACCAGACGCTCGCCCAGCTCTTCTTTATCCATAAAGCCGAAGCCCAGCACGTTGCAGCCTTCGTTGATGGCGGTCACGCCCTCATCCACGGAACGCATGCCGTATTTGGCTTTGTAGCCATATTTGGTTTGGGCGGTGATGGCACCCGCGCCGCCGCTACCGCAGAAGGAGATGCCGAAAGTGGCATTTTCCGCTTTCATCACGTCGCCGAGCTTCATGTCAGCCGCCATGCCCGGCACAACCACCGCGCGTCCGCCTGCTTTTTCCACACCGGCAGCCACTTTCTGACCTTTGCCCAGGCGATCGCCAATCACGACTGTAATCTGTTCCATGTGTTGCTCCTTAAAGGTTGTCTTTCGCGACTTCAAAGTGAACGGAGAGCAGCCAGGCCTCTTCATCAGGAAGATTGCCAAACTGCGCTACCACTTCACGGGCAAGTTGCATTGAATCTGGTGAAATTTCGTCAAACAGCTCTGCTTCTACCTCCGGCAGCGGCTCGCCGGTCACGGACCGGTGCGCCATTGCGCGCACGTGGGAGGTGAGCATCTGCTCCTGTACCGCATTGGGGATGATGTTGTTTCGGGCCAGCAGGGCATAAACCTGCTGCAGCATGGTGGTCGCGAGCTGTTCTGTTTGCTCCGCCTGTTCCCCAACGTCGTTCATTACCGCTCCGTTAATCACTGGTCTTACCCCGTTAATGGCTCTGGAATAAAACTAACGTTGGGGGGGAATTGTTTGTAGCGAGTTGTTTTCCACTTCGAAGTGGAAAGGCGAGCCGCAGCAGTGATCTGTGCCACATAAATGCGGTGAATCTGGATTAATAACGGTATTTGCGTGATGAATATCACGTATTCCAGCGGCAAAACGCGCGCCGGGGAAACGAAAACGTTCAGGCGTGGTGACGCAAAAATGTGATGGCGATAGGGTTTACTTATTACCGCGTAAAAAAAACGGGAGCCACTGGCCCCCGCTGGTTGTTTGTCAGATGCGCGATCGATTAACGATATTTCTTGTGATACGTGTTACGCGTCGCCACAAACTGGTCAGCCGCCGCCTGGGCTTCCTTCACTTTGCCTTCGTTAGCCAGCTTCAGCGCACCGTCGATCTGACCGACCAGCACGTCAAAGCCGTGGCGATAGTCTTTCATCTCTGCGCTGTCTGCCGCTTTGCTTTCCAGCTTTGGCGGGGTCGCTTTTTGCGCGTCCAGCGCCGCTTCACGCATTTTGGTCAGTGCGCCTTTCATTTCGGCCGCATTGTCCGTTTTCTGCACTATCTTCAGGTTTTGACTGAGGATGTCCATGTTGTCTTCGAGATCGGCAGCAAACGCAGAAGAGCCAAGAACCAGCGTTGAAGCCGCGACGATCGCTAACAGGTGTTTACGCATTGCTCACTTCCTTTTTTATTATTAAAACGCTTTTCGGGTATTACTGGCCGGCGATTTTCATTTCCGGCAGTAATACAGAACCACACTGTATATTGCTACGTGTTTCAATATCGTTACCGACCGTAACGATATTGCGCCACATGTCCTTCAGGTTGCCGGCGATGGTAATTTCGCTCACCGGATACTGAATTTCGCCGTTTTCGACCCAGAAGCCTGCCGCACCGCGCGAGTAGTCGCCGGTGATGCCGCTCACGCCCTGCCCCATCAGCTCGGTGACCACCAGACCGGTGCCCATCTCTTTTAGCATTTGCTCGAAGTTAAGGCCCTGACCGGCAATGCGCCAGTTGTGGATGCCGCCCGCGTGACCGGTGCTTTTTAGCCCCAGCTTGCGCGCGGAGTAGTTGGTCAGCAGCCACTGGGTCAGAATGCCGTCTTTAACGATATCGCGGCGTTCCGTGCGTACGCCTTCGCTGTCGAACGGCGTGGAGGCCAGCCCTTTCAGCAGGTGCGGGTGCTCTTCAATCGTCAGCCATTCCGGCAGGATCTGCTTGCCCAGCGAGTCGAGCAGGAAGGTCGATTTACGGTACACCGAGCCGCCCGCGATAGCGCCCACCAGATGGCCAAACAGGCCGGTCGCCACTTCATTGGCAAAGATCACCGGGGCCTTCATGGTGGAGAGTTTACGCGGCGACAGGCGCGACAGCGTGCGTTCGGCACACTCTTTACCCACCCACTCAGGAGACTGCAAATCCCCCAGCGCGCGGCCAATGGTGTAGGCGTAGTCGCGCTCCATGTCGCCGTTCTCTTCAGCGATGACGCAGCTGGAGAGCGAGTGGCGGGTAGAGCAGTAGCCCTGCAGCATGCCGTGGCTGTTGCCGAACACTTTGATGCCGTAGTGGCTATTGAAGCTGCCGCCTTCGGTATTGGTGATGCGCTTGTCAGCCTGCAATGACGCCTGCTCGGCGCGCGCGGCCAGTTCAATGGCTTCATCCGGCGTCACTTCCGCCGGGTGGAAAAGATCGAGATCCGGCGCGTCAAACGCCAGCAGCTCTTTATCCGCCACGCCTGCGTAAGGATCCGGAGAGGTATAGCGGGCAATATCCAGCGCCGCCTGCACCGTACGGGCAATGGCATCCGGGCTGAGATCGGTGGATGACGCGCTGCCTTTGCGATTCTGGTGATACACCGTGATCCCAAGCGCGCCATCGCTGTTAAATTCTACATTCTCCACTTCGCCATAGCGGGTGCTCACGCTAATGCCGGTGGTTTTGCTGACCGCCACTTCGGCGCCATCTGATTTACCTGAAGCGAGCGTCAGCGCGGTGGAGACGGCTTCTTCCAGAATCTTACGCTGCGCTTCAACTTGTGAGGTTACTTTCATCGCAAATGCCATACTGTAAGAGAGAGTTAAGTGAAGTCTAACAGAGAACCGTTTTTCAGTGCGCGTCTTAACTGGTAACATTAGCCTCTTTTTTTAAGGAGCCTGACATGACTAAGCAGCCCGAAGACTGGCTCGACGACGTTCCCGGTGATGACATCGAAGACGAAGATGATGAGATCATCTGGGTCAGTAAAAGTGAAATTAAACGTGACGCCGAAGAGTTAAAACAGCTTGGCGCAGAAATGGTAGAACTGGGTAAAAACGCGCTGGACAAGATCCCGCTCGACCAGGATCTGCGTGATGCCATTGAACTGGCACAGAAAATCAAAAAAGAAGGCCGTCGTCGCCAGCTTCAGCTTATCGGTAAAATGCTGCGTCAGCGCGACGTGGATCCGATCCGTCAGGCGCTGGACAAGCTGAAAAACCGCCACAACCAGCAGGTTGCGCTGTTCCATAAGCTGGAGCAGATCCGCGATCGTCTGATTGAACAGGGTGATGATGCAGTACCGGAAGTACTGAACCTGTGGCCGGATGCCGACCGCCAGCAGCTGCGTTCTTTGATCCGCAACGCGAAGAAAGAGAAAGAAGGGAATAAGCCGCCGAAGTCCGCGCGCCTGATTTTCCAGTATCTGCGCGAGCTGTCTGAGAACGGCGAGTAATCTCTTCCCCTCACCCCAGCCCTCTCCCCGGAGGGGCGAGGGAGAAAACACGGGAAAGTAGGCCCGGTAAGCGCTAGCGCCACCGGGCTTTTTTTTACTCTGCAGCCGCCGCTTCCGCTTTCTTCGCCAGACCGTCCAGCAGCTTCTGATGGATCCCACCGAACCCGCCGTTGCTCATCACCAGAATGTGATCGCCAGGCTGAGCGGCTTTCACCACCATATCCGCGAGCACATCCACGTCCGCACTCCAGTGCGCAGGCTGAATGCAGGCATCCGCCACTTCAGCCACCTGCCACGGAATATGCTGCGGCTGCAGCAGGAAGACTTCGTCGGCACGTCCCAGGGACGGTGCGAGGTCGTCTTTGCAAATGCCCATTTTCATGGTGTTTGAGCGCGGTTCCAGCACCGCCAGAATGCGCGCGGTACCGCCAACCTTGCCGCGTAACGCGGCAAGCGTCGCCAGAATGGCGGTCGGGTGGTGCGCGAAATCGTCATAGACCGTCACGCCATTCGCTTCGCCGCGCAGTTCCAGGCGGCGGCGGGCGTTAATGAACGAGCCGAGCGCATTAGCGGCATCCGCAGGCAGCACGCCCACGTGGCGCGCCGCAGCAATCGCCATCAGGCCGTTGTGCATGTTGTGCTCGCCCACCAGGCCCCACTTCACCTCGCCCACTTTTTCACCGTCGAGCAGCACTTCCCACTCGGAGGCATCCGCGTTGAGCTTTTTCGCCTGCCAGTGGCCCTGCTCGCCCACCAGCTCCTGCTCGCTCCAGCAGCCCATCGCCATGGTCTGCTTCAGGTTGATGTCGTTCTCCGGCAGGATGATGCGGCCCTGACCCGGAACAATGCGCACCAGATGGTGGAACTGTTTCTGAATCGCTTTCAGATCGTCAAAGATGTCCGCGTGATCGAACTCAAGGTTGTTGAGGATCAGCGTGCGCGGGCAGTAATGCACGAACTTGGAGCGCTTGTCGAAGAATGCGCAGTCGTATTCATCCGCTTCAATCACAAAGAACGGGCTGTCGCCAAGACGCGCAGAGACGTCGAAGTTACCCGGCACGCCGCCGATCACAAAGCCCGGCTTGTAGCCGCAGGCTTCGAGGATCCAGGTCGCCATGCCGGCGGTAGTGGTTTTTCCGTGGGTACCGGCCACGGCAACTACCCAGCGGTCGCGCAGCACGAAGTCATGCAGCCACTGCGGGCCGGACATGAACGGAATATTGCGTTCCAGCACCGCTTCAACGCACGGGTTACCGCGGGTCATGGCGTTGCCAATAATGATCAGATCCGGCTCGGGATCCAGCTGGCTGGCATCGTAGCCCTGAATCAGCGAGATGCCCTGTTTTTCCAGAAGCGTGCTCATCGGCGGATACACATTGGCGTCCGAACCTGTCACTTCATGGCCCAGCGAGCGCGCCAGCATTGCCAGTCCGCCCATGAAAGTGCCACAAATCCCCAATATATGAATGCGCATACGTCACTATCCTTCTTCAATGTGGCGCACATTTTACTCACATGTTAGCGGCTGTGAAACGCATTTCAGGTAAATCCGTATGTTGCTGGCGCGATTCACCTCTGCGCTACTATTTGAATATTTGTTAAGATTGTTGGGCTTTAGTCGTTTTAGTGAACATACAATCGCTCTACTCACAAAGATGCAGGGAAAGTGTTATGAAAACGTTAGGTGAATTTATTGTCGAAAAGCAGCACGAGTTCTCTCATGCTACGGGTGAACTCACTGCTTTGCTGTCGGCAATAAAGCTGGGCGCTAAGATCATCCACCGTGATATCAACAAGGCCGGTCTGGTCGATATCCTGGGTGCCAGCGGTGCCGAAAACGTTCAGGGCGAGGTTCAGCAGAAACTCGATCTGTTCGCCAATGAAAAACTGAAAGCTGCACTGCGCGCGCGCGACATCGTTGCGGGTATCGCCTCTGAAGAAGAAGATGAAATTGTTGTTTTCGAAGGGTGTGAACACGCTAAATACGTTGTTCTGATGGATCCGCTCGACGGCTCCTCCAACATCGACGTTAACGTTTCTGTCGGTACCATTTTCTCCATCTACCGCCGCGTCACGCCTGTTGGCACGCCGGTGACCGAAGAAGATTTCCTGCAGCCTGGCATTAATCAGGTTGCAGCCGGTTACGTCGTTTATGGCTCCTCCACCATGCTGGTGTATACCACCGGGTGCGGGGTTCACGCCTTTACGTACGATCCGTCACTGGGCGTTTTCTGCCTGAGCCAGGAACGCATGCGCTTCCCGGAGAAAGGCAACACCTACTCCATCAACGAAGGCAACTACATCCGCTTCCCGAACGGCGTGAAGAAGTACATCAAATTCTGTCAGGAAGAAGATAAAGCGACCCAGCGCCCTTACACGTCCCGCTATATTGGCTCTCTGGTCGCGGATTTCCACCGTAACCTGCTGAAAGGCGGTATCTACCTTTACCCAAGCACCGCCAGCCACCCGGACGGGAAGCTGCGTCTGCTGTACGAATGCAACCCGATGGCGTTCCTGGCCGAACAGGCGGGCGGCAAGGCGAGCGACGGTAAAGAGCGTATTCTGGATATCGTGCCGGAAAGCCTTCACCAGCGCCGTTCATTCTTCGTCGGCAACAACCACATGGTTGAAGACGTTGAACGTTTTATCCGTGAGTATCCGGACGCGTAATCCCACTCCCCCGGGGAGCCAGTCTGGCTCCCCGACACATTTATATATTTTACCGTATAAGTGTTTATAAAAAACACGCTTTAATATTCACCCCTGCTCCTGCATTATTTCCATAACAGTTTGACAATTATTTCCTGGAGCAGAATTGCAATGAAAAATTATTCCCGGGCTAATACCGGCATTGATTTAAACCTTATTCCTGTATTTATTGAAGTCGTCCGCTGCGGCAGTATGGCAAAAGCCTCTTTGCGCCTGGAGATGTCCCGGCCTGCGGTGAGCCTGGCGTTGAAACGCTTTAATCAACTGTTTGATGAGCCTTTATTTTCCCGCAAAGGTTTATATCTTGAGCCGACGGAAAAAGCGTTAGCCTTAACCAGTTCGCTGGAAATATTAATGGGTGATATTCACGATAATATTGCGGCGGTAAATTCCGCGAGAAATAAAACCCCGGCACAGAATGCACCGGGGCCGGGGAATATTATGCCGCAGTCTGAGCCGTTACTTTGAACGATGACATGGCTTCCATCAGCTGACGTGACTGCTCCTCAAGGGAGCGGGTCGCGGCGGAGGATTGCTGCACCAGCGCCGCATTCTGCTGCGCGGTTTCGTCCATCTGGTTCACCGCAATATTCACCTGCTCAATGCCGCGGCTCTGCTCCTGAGACGCGGTGGCAATTTCGCGCATCAGTTTGGTCATGCGCAGCACTTCTGTTGCGATCTCATCCATCGTTTCACCCGCCTGCTGGGCCAGCTCGCTGCCCTCGTTAACGTGGGTCTGCGAATCACTGATAAGCGAGCGGATCTCTTTCGCCGCGTCGGCGCTGCGGCTGGCAAGGTTGCGGACTTCACCCGCGACGACGGCAAACCCGCGTCCCTGCTCGCCCGCGCGCGCCGCTTCCACGGAGGCGTTGAGCGCCAGAATGTTGGTCTGGAAGGCAATACCGTCGATCACGCTCAGGATGTCGGCGATGCGCGCCGAGCTGCCTGAAATATCGCGCATTTTTTCAATCACGTAGCAGACCATTTCGCTGCCGTGATCGGCGGTGTCGGAAACGGACTTCGCCAGCTGGTGCGCCTGCTCGGCATTATCGGCGTTGAGCTTCACCGTCGCGGTGATCTGCTCCATGCTGGCGGCGGTCTGCTCCAGCGACGTGGCGGTAGATTCGGTGCGCTCGGCAAGATCCCGGTTCCCCGCCGTCAGCTCGCGGCTGCCGGTGTCAATTTGCGAGCTGGCATCGCGTACCCGCATAACCGAGCTCATCAGCGACTGGCGCATCTCCTCTATCGCCGCGTTGAGGCGGTTAAACTCCTGGCTCGCCGGCGCATTCAGCGTATGGGTTAAGTCCCCCGCCGCCACGTTCTCCAGCTGCGCAATGGAGGCCGACAGCGGCTTAAGCAGCATATGGCGCAGCACCAGCCAGGCGAGCACGATAATGCCCGCCGTCAGCAGCGCGGCGACGATAATCAGGATCAGCACGCGGGTTTTGCTCGCCTGCACGGCGCTCACTTCCGCCTGACCTCGCGCTTCGCTCCATTTTTGAAACGCCTGCATATCGTTATCAAACTGCTTCGCTACCGGGATCAGCGTGTTCTCCAGCAGATCGTAATAGCTGTCCGCGCTCTGGTCATTCAGGGTTTTCAGCATCGGGCCGATCCCCTGCTGGTTATACGTCGCCAGGCTGGCCGCGACTTTATCGAGGAGCTGCTGCCCCTGCTCGTCAGCCACGCCGCCGTCAATCACGCCTTTCAGCGTTTTCTGGGCCAGGGCAACTTCCTGATTGATGTTTTTTACCGCTTTGGCCGCATCGTCCAGCATGCCGATTTCCATCATCCGGACGGCCTGACCCGCCTCATTGCGGGCGCGCAGGATCAGCGTATAGCCTGAATTAAGCTGCACCATCTGCTCACCCTGAAGGTGATTAATGCGCTGCAGTGAAGAAGAACTCTGTGTGAGGGCATAAATGCCGATGCCGCTGACAATCAGCAGCAGAAGGGTCATAACGGCCAGTAAAGAGAGCAAGCCGGTACGAATCGATAGCGTTTTAAGCATGATATTATTTCCGGTAGCGAGATATTTCTGGACATAAAAGAAGAGTATCGGCCGCTACCGGTAAATGTTTAGACTTTAAGTAAATTCAGCGTGTTATCGCTCTGTTACCGATGTGTTTACACGGGTAACAGGCGAGCTTTGTCGGTTCTCCCAGAGCACCGTCAGGCCGCGCTGGAGCGCGATAAAAATAAACAGCAGAATGCCGATGGCGATCTTCGTCCACCAGGAACTGAGCGTGCCGTCGAAGTTGATATAGGTTTGTATCAGTCCCTGGATGGCCACGCCGAACAGCGTCCCCAGCACCGTTCCTACCCCGCCGCTGAGCAGCGTGCCGCCGATAACCACAGAAGCAATCGCATCCAGCTCCACGCCTACGCCTGCAAGGGCATAGCCCGCCTGGGTATACACCGAGAAGACGATACCCGCCAGCGTCGCCAGGCCTGTCGAGAGCATATAGATGCGGATGGTGGTGCTGCGGGTCGAGATCCCCATCAGGTTTGCCGACGTAGCGTTGCCGCCGATGGCGTAAACCTGATTGCCGAACCGGGTGCGGTGAGCGAGGAAGATGCCAATCACTACCACGCCCAGCATCAGCAGCCCCATTGCGCTGAGGCGACCGCCGCCGGGAATTTTCCACGCCAGGCTGGAGAGCGTGTCATACACCGGATGGTTAATCGGAATCGACTCTTCCGACACCAGATAGCTCACCCCGCGCAGGAAGAACATTCCCGCGAGGGTAATGATAAACGCCGGGATTTTTAACGCGTCGATCAGCAGCCCCATAAAAGCGCCAAACGCGCAGCCCATCGCCAGCACCAGCGGAAACGCCACCAGCGGAGAGATGCCCCAGAAGCCGATCGCCTTCGCGAGGAATACGCCCGTAAACGCGATCACCGAGCCGACGGAGAGATCGATCCCGCCGGAGAGGATCACAAAGGTCATCCCGACCGCGATGATGCCTAAAAAGGCGTTATCGGTCAGGATATTGCAGATCACGCGCGTCGAGGCAAAACCGGGGAATTGAGTGAGGCAGTAGAGATACCCCAGCACAAACACGCCCAGCGTGATCGTTAACGGTAAATTACGTTTTATCATGGCCACGGATCCCCTTAATGATGCTGACAAAGCGCGGCGACTGGACGATCAGCACGCAAAGCACGACCACCGCTTTTACCACCTGGTTGAGTTCCGGCTGGAACCCCGAAAGCAGGATCCCGGTGTTCATGCCCTGAATGATCAGCGCGCCAATCACCGAGAGCAGCAGGTTAAAACGCCCGCCCATTAGCGACCCGCCGCCGATCACCACCGCGAGGATCGCGTCCAGCTCCAGCCAGAGCCCGGCGTTGTTGGCATCGGCCCCGCGGATATCTGCCGCGACGATGACCCCGGCGATGGCGGCACACACGCCGCTCAGCACGTAGGTCAGCATCACCATCAGCCGGGTGTTGACCCCGGCGTTGCGCGCGGCGCGAATGTTGATCCCCACCGCCTCAATGAACATGCCGAGAGCCGTTTTGCGGGTGAAGAGCCAGAACACCACTAACGTGATCAGCGCAACGATCACCGGTGTCGGGAAGAACAGGAGGTTGCCGCTGCCGATCCACGCCAGGCTCGGCGAGTTGAAGGTGACAATCTGTCCGGAGGTAATCAGCTGCGCCACCCCGCGCCCGGCCACCATTAAGATAAGGGTGGCGACAAAGGGCTGAATTTTCAGCACCGCGACCAGAATGCCGTTCCATAGTCCGGCCAGCACCCCGGTGCCCAATGCCGCCAGCAGTACCACCGGCAGGCTGTGTCCGGCCACGGTCATGGAGGCAGCGGTAGCGCCGGCGATTGCCATTACCGCGCCGACGGAGAGGTCAATCCCGCCGGTGGCGATCACCAGCGTCATCCCAATCGCCAGCAGCGCCACGGGCGCAGCGCGGTTTAAAATATCGATCGGGCTGCCAAACAGGCGGCCATCCTGCACGACGATCTGGAAGAAATGCGGTGCGACAAGGCTATCTACCAGCAGCACGACCAGCAGTGCCGCAATTTGCGGCGTGCCGGTTGGCCAGCTAAAGCGGCGCTTTGACTCACCGGTTTGCGAAAGCGAACGGGACATCACGATTCACTCCTTACGCCGCGATGGCATTCATGATTGCCGGAACGGACAGCTTATCCAGCGGGATCTCTGCCACCTGTTTGCGATCGCGCATGATAATGACGCGATCGGCATAGCCCACCAGCTCTTCCAGCTCGGACGAAATAACCAGCAGGGCCAGCCCGTCCGCACAGAGCGTTTCGATAAGCCGGATAATTTCGGCGTGCGCGCCCACGTCGATACCGCGCGTCGGCTCGTCGAGGATCAGGAACTGGGGTTTGGTCAGCAGCCAGCGGGAGAGCAGCACCTTCTGCTGGTTACCGCCGGAGAGGAACTCAATCGGCTGTTCCGCGCTCGGGGTGCGGATGCCGAGCTGGCGTATAAAGCGCTCGGCGATCGCGTTTTGCTCTTTACGGGGGATCGGGCGTAGCCAGCCGCGCTGCGCCTGCAGGGCCAGGATGATATTTTCGCGCACCGAGGCGGCGGCAATAATTCCGTCCGTTTTCCGGTCTTCCGGGCAGAAGCCGACGCCCAGACACGACGCCTGATGCGGCGATCGCAGGGTTTGCGGTTTGCCTTTGATCATCGCGCTGCCGCTGTCCGCTGGCTTGATCCCGAAGATCACCTCGGCGGTTTCGGTTCGTCCTGAGCCTAACAGGCCCGCCAGTCCGACAATTTCACCGGGCCGCACTTCAAGGTTAAACGGCGAGATCACCCCTTTTTTACCGTAATCGCTGAACGCGGCGACCGGCTTCTCGCTCAGCAGCGTGCGCCCTGCGCGCTGAAGGGCGTTAGTTTCCAGCTCACGGCCCAACATCATTTTCACCAGCTCTATCTGCGGGAGCTCGCGGGTTTCGCGGCAGCCGACAAAGCTGCCGTTGCGCAGCACCGTAATGCGATCGCTCACCTCATACACCTGATCGAGGAAGTGCGTGACGAAGATCAGGCTCACGCCCCGATCGCGCAGCTGGCGCATCAGGGTAAAGAGCATCTCCACTTCCTGGGTATCGAGGCTGGCGGTGGGTTCGTCGAGGATCAGCACCTTTGCCGAGAGATCGATCGCCCGACAAATGGCGACGATCTGCTGCATCGCCACGGAAAAGCGGTTCAGCGGCTCGCGAACGTCGAGGGAGAAGCCGTACGACTCCATCAGTTGCGTGGCCCGCGCCTCCATCTCTTTGCGGCGCAGCAGGCCAAAGCGGCGTGGCTCGCGGCCAATAAACAGGTTATCCGCCACCGACATATTCGGCAGCAGGTTCACTTCCTGGTAAACCGTCCCGATCCCCAGCTGCTGGGCATGGGCGGTATTTTTTGGCGAAATGGCGTTACCTTCCAGCCAGATGGTGCCGCGATCGGCTTGATACACGCCGGTCAGAGATTTAATCAGCGTTGATTTGCCCGCGCCGTTCTCGCCCAGCAGCGCCATGATCTCACCGCGCCGCAGGCTGAAATCGACGTTATCCAGCGCCTTTACGCCAGGGAAGAATTTGCTTAAGCCCTCTGTGCGGAGGATTTCCTGGTGTTGTTCAGTGGTCATAATGTCCGCCCCTCACCCTGACCCTCTCCCCGGAGGGGAGAGGGGAATGTTCGTGCCTGTCTTTAATTTTCTGCCCAACCCGCCTTTTCCCTCTCCCCTCCGGGGAGAGGGCTAGGGTGAGGGGCGCGGCGGGGCTTAGTAGCCCATATTTTTCTTCTTCTCTAACTCTTCTTTCGCCGTATCCGGCAGGTAGAGCGTGGACTTGGTGACGGTCACCTTCTCAGGCATCGTGCCGTCTTTCTTGAATTTCTCCAGCGCGTCGAATGCCGGGCCCGCCATGTTTGGCGTAAGCTCCACGCTGGCGTTGGCTTCACCATCGATCATTGCTTTATAGATGTCAGGCACGCCGTCGATAGAGCCGGTGAGGATGTCTTTGCCCGGCTTCAGGCCCGCTTCTTTAATGGCCTGAATTGCGCCGATCGCCATATCATCGTTGTGGGCGTAAACCATGCAGATGTTCTTGCCGTTGTTTTCAGCCTTGATAAAGCTCTCCATGACCTCTTTACCCTTACTGCGGGTAAAGTCGCCGGACTGGGAGCGGATAATCTTGATGTTTGGCGCTTTGGCAATGGCCTCAGCAAACCCTTTCTTACGGTCGATGGCCACGCTGGCACCGACGGTGCCCTGCAGCTCAACGACGTTACACGGCTTGCCGTCGACCTGTTTAATCAGCCAGTCGCCAATTAACTGTCCTTCAAGCACGTTGTTGGCAGTGACGGTGGTCATATAGAGGGATTTGTCTTTGACGTCGATGGAACGGTCCAGCAGGAAGACCGGAATTTCAGCGTCTTTCGCTTCCTTCAGGACGGGTTCCCAGCCGGTCGCCACCACTGGTGCAATAAAGATGGCATCCACGCCCTGGGCGATAAAGGAGCGTACGGCTTTGATCTGATTCTCTTGTTTTTGCTGACCATCGGCGATTTTCAGGGTGATACCGCGTTTCTGAGCCTCGCTTTTCGCAACGTTGGTTTCTGCCGCACGCCAGCCGGATTCAGAGCCAACTTGCGAGAAACCTACGGTTAAGGGAGCGGCCATCGCCATAGACGACATGGCTGCCGAAACTGCTGTGACAAGAAGTAAGCGCTTCCACATATGAGCGTCCTCGTAGGGGTGTTTATTGTTGGTTAAAAGATGTTCTGCGAAATGACTATAGCCAATGAAATATGTAACGAATTGCGTTACATCACACTTCAGAAAAGTGAATAAAACGTTAATCACAAGTTTGTAATCGCTTTCATTTCACCATTAAAAATGCGGCTGAGTTTATGGATATTTCTGTCATGGAAACGGTCTGAAAAGTGGGGCTAGCGGGGAGAGAAAGCGAAAACAGGCGGAGACATTCGGCGTGAGTTGGCTATAATACCTGCCACTTGTTTACCATCCATTTTTAAGGACACCGACATGAGCTTACTCAACGTCCCTGCGGGTAAAGAACTGCCAGAAGACATCTACGTTGTTATCGAAATCCCGGCCAACGCAGATCCAATCAAATACGAAATCGACAAAGACACCGGTGCGCTGTTCGTTGACCGTTTCATGTCTACCGCAATGTTCTATCCGTGCAACTACGGCTACATCAACCACACCCTGTCTCTGGACGGTGACCCGGTTGACGTGCTGGTCCCAACGCCATACCCACTGCAGCCAGGCTCCGTCATTCGCTGCCGTCCTGTTGGCGTGCTGAAAATGACTGACGAAGCGGGTGAAGATGCGAAGCTGGTTGCGGTACCGCACACCAAGCTGAGCAAAGAGTACGATCACATTAAAGATGTGAACGACCTGCCAGAGCTGCTGAAAGCGCAGATCGCCCACTTCTTCGAGCACTACAAAGACCTCGAAAAAGGCAAATGGGTTAAGGTTGACGGCTGGGACAACGCAGAAGCGGCGAAAGCAGAAATCATCGCCTCCTTCGAACGCGCTGCTAAGAAGTAATTCTTACTGCCAGACACAAAAAACAACGCCACCTTACGGTGGCGTTGTCGTTTTTCAGTACTGGTCTCTGTCTAACCAGTTACCGCTTACAATCCGCGTTAACCCGTCGACCGGACGCTGGTAGACATACATCCACGCGCTTCCGTACGGCGTCTGGATCAACTGGCGAGCGTATTCACCGCCCCTGGTGCGCAAGGCATCAAGTTCGGCAAGTGTCGCGTTATCAATACGATAAACTTCACCCTGTACTGTTCCTTCGCCGGGAACCGCGCCTGGATAGTGGCCCAGGCTGTACAACTGGTAGTTCTCGATATTGTAATTCCCCAGTAGCTGGGCATTGGTCATCCAGTGACTGTTGCCTTGCCTGGTTCGTAAACTGCCGTAGACAAATATTCGCATTGCTAAAACTCAAACTGATAGAGCAGATCAAGTGCCTGGTCTACGCCGGACACTGCTTCCAGATATAGCTTAGGCATCAGGCGATAGCGTAACGTGAGTGTTGCCAGTGAGTCAAAGATCCCCACACCATATTTTACCTGCAGACCCGGCAGTACATAGCCGCTGACCACCACCTGCGAGGAGTCACCCACGCCCTGGGTGTCCAGCGCCAGATTGCTTACGCCGAACGTCTCGCCGATTTTACCCACAACCTGCCCACTTTGTGCAACCCCCAGGCCGACCAACATTGAGGTCATCGCCGCGCTGTCGCTCTGACCGCTGTCCAGGCCTTGTCCGCGCAACAGGTAAGAGAGGGCTTCCTGCTGCGACATCGCCGGGTCAGAGAAGATCTCCGCCTTCGGTTCGTCGGCAGAGCCGGTAACGCGTACGCCAGCAATGACGTCGTTTTCCGTCGCTTCCGGGTTACGAATCGCTTCGATGTTCAACAATGGTTGATCCGGTGGACCGGAGAACAGCAGCTCGCCTTTGCGGACAATCAGATCCTGACCATAGGCGTGGAAACGCCCTTCAGGGATATTGATCTGCCCGTTCAGGCCAAGCCCTTGCTTATCCTGCGCCACTTTCAGGTCGCCCGTGAGCCTCGCCTTCAGCCCAAACGCATCCAACCGCACGTTATTCCCCACGTGCACGATAAGGTTACTATTAATCGGTATGCCAGCGCTCTTCTCTTCGGCAGGTTTCAGATTTTCATTGAGCATAACTTCATCACTGGAGACGCCGACCGCGCTTTCCGGTACCTCGTGAACCACGATGCGCGCCCACGGCACGTCCACGCGGCCATCCAGGGTGAAGAGGCTTGGCGTCGCTTCAAAGACCACGTCCGGCGAGACGTCCAGGCGCACCATTGGCGGTACGGTGATGCGCACCTTACTGCCTTTCGCAGCAATACGGGCTCGCCAGTTGTCGAGCTGGCTCCAGTCCGCGTCGCCGCTCAGGTTAATTTGCCCCTGCTGAGTTAATACCGAGCCGCTCAGCGTCGAGCTCATGCCGTTGAAGTTCATCGCGATCTGGCTGGGCTGCATATCAAACGGCATGAAGTTACCGTCGATATCCACACCGCTGAGCCGCAGCTGGCCGAACAGCTGAGGGCTTTGCGCGTCGCCAGCCAGACGCAGATTGGCATTCACCATGCCCTCGGCTTTTTCCCCGCGGGCGAAAATCGGGTTCACCATCGCCAGGTTGAAGTTCCGAATATTGACGTTACCGCCCAGATTGCGCCGTCCCTGCGGATCGGTGATCTGTATCTGCCCGTCCATCTGGCCGTTGTTGGTCAGTCGGATAAGCCATCCCAGCTCCGCACGGTTATTATGCAGGTCCGCGCTGACGTTCAGGGTATCGAAGGCCACCGGCAGCGGCGCATCGTTCACCTCCTGCGTCACCTTCACATTGCGGCCGGAGAGCGTAACGCTGCCCTGTGGCAGCCCCTCTTTGGTGGTGTCCCAGGCGACATCGGCTTTCCCGCTGAAGACGCCGCTTGCCTGCGTGGCATCCGGCATAAACGGTTTAAGCATCGCCAGATCGAAACGGTTGAGGTTGATCTGCGCGCGCCCTTCCGCGCCCGCATCAATGGTCTGCGGCACGCACAGCTCCGCATTCGGGTTGGTCCAGCAGTGTGGTCCAATGCTGATCTTCTGCTCGGCGTTACGGTAGTCCAGCGCAATAGAGCGCGACAGCGCCAGCGGACCCACCGGGGTGTTGAAGCGGGTGTTGTCCAGCGTCCCTTTCCAGCGCGCTTCTTTTCGGTCGAAGCTGCCGGTCAGGTGAAGCTGGCCGGAAACCGGTTCGCCCTGCACACGCAGCTGGAGATCGTGCTGCTTCTCGTTCCCTTTGGCGTCCAGAGTCACCAGGCTAATGTTGACGTCCGGCTGGGAAATGCGCTCCACGCGCAGGTTCAGGTTGCCGCCGATCTGCTCGGTGGATTTCACATCCCCTTCCACGCGGACGCGGGCAACGCTCAGTTCCTGCCAGCGCAGATTGTTGGCGGTAATGTCCGCCAGCAGCTGCGGCGCCTCCACGGTGCCGCGCACTTTCACGAGCCCTTTCGCCGTACCGCCCAGACCCGGCAGAGCGTTATCCAGATTCGGCGCGTCGATGGTGGCATCCAGATTGAGATCCTTCACCCCCAGCTCGCCTTTGATATCCGCCGTGTTGCGGCCCAGCGCCACGTGCAGCCCCGGAATCACCCACTGCAGGTAGCTGTTGCCTTTCACCGAACCTTCAACGTTCACCTTGTTCTGCTTCACGTTCCCGGTGAGCTTGATTTCCGGCACGTCCATCTGCCACGTACCGCCGTAGAGGCTGCCGCGGGTTTTAATCAAACCATCGAGCTTCGACGGCCAGTCCGGCACCTCTTTGGCGGTGTTGATCCCCTTCAGCTTCAGTTCGCCGCGCCAGCTGATCGCCTGCTGCCAGTCGAGCAGCGCGGTCAGCTCGGTCTTACCTTCCAGCGCCGCGACGGTCAGCTTGTCGAGGTTAACCTGCTGTTCGTTGCCTTTAGCATCCAGCGTGATAGTGGCGGGCGGCACGTCCTGCCCCTTCACCGCGGTGCGGAACGAGAGCGTGTAGTCGGTCATCTTGCCGCTCAGCTTCAGCTTCAGGTCATCGGCCTGATACTGTTTTTCGCCGGTAAACGGCCAGTAAAGCTGCTTGCTGACCACCTCAAGATTGAGAGGCAGCCCGGCTTCCGCCAGCTGGGTTTGCGCACGCAGGGCCATGTCTACCGGGCCGGAGAGATTCACCCCGACATCCAGCGTCTCGCGCAGCGCCCCGCCCACTTTAACCTTCACTTTTTCGCCCTTCAGCGGGTCAATATTAAGCGAGCTGTTGAGGGTGATATCCACCGGCCAGTTGTCGCGCAGCAGGGCGTTGCCTGACGCGTTCACCGAGCCCTGGTTGGTGTCGATATCCAGCGCGTCGAGCTTCATGTTGCCGTCAATGCTGCTGACTTTCAGCAGCATGTTATAGACCGTCAGGTCGGTATCGCCGGTCAGGCGCAGCTGTTCGCCTTTGAACTCCTCAATGTTGAGGTTCAGCGGCAGATGCACGTCAGTCATTTCCGGCAGGACAGGTTTCGAGAAGAGATCTTTCAGCGTTTCGCCCAGCGGCTTCTCTTCCGGCTGCGGGTTCTGGATCTTCGGCTCGACGATCTCCTCCTGCGCCACGTCCGCCACTTTCGGCAGCGCGATCAGCAACCCCTGCAGTGAGGTTGGCGTCAGGGTGAGGTTTTTCTCCTGCCAGCGCAGGCCGGAGGTGAAGTCCATGACGGACACGGTGGTGTCGTCGATTTTGATATTGACGTTATCCAGCGCCACCCGATAAAGCGCAATCGGATACGGCGTGGAGAGATTCAGCGGGCCGCCGTCCTCTTCCTCAGCCGGCGCAGACGGCGGCATCTTCTTTGAGTCTATCGCCACGTTGACGTCTTTTAGCGACAGATCGTTCACGCAGAGCTTACTGTCCCGAAGGCAGCCCAGCTTCACCGCGAGATGGAATTCCCCGGCGTTGACCGCCACGCCAGGTTGCTCGTAGCGGATGTTCTTCAGACGCAGATCGCGCCAGCCGCCCGTCACCTGACCAATCTCCAGCCCCGGCACCCAGCGGTTCGCGGCGTTAAACAGCAGATGCAGCCCGGTCGTCGTTCCTACCAGAAACGCCACCGTACCGAGCAGCAGCACGATAAAAATCAGCACCCCGAGGCTTATTTTCTTCCATAAACTCATAATTCAGGCCCCAGACCGATGTAAAACTGTAATCCGTGTTCGTCTTTGTCGCCGACCGGCACGGCGAAATCGAGCTTGATGGGCCCGACGGGTGATTGCCAGCGTACGCCCACGCCCGCGCCGGTTTTGAAATCGCTGCGGCGGATATCGTTCACCGCTTCACCCCCGTCAACAAACATGGCGCCCCACCACTTGCCGCTGACGTTGTACTGATACTCCAGCGATCCGGTCGCCAGTTTTGATGCCCCGGTCAGCTGGCCTTTTTCGTTTTCAGGCGAGATCGATTTGTACTTATACCCGCGAATGCTGCGGTCGCCCCCGGCGAAGAAGCGCAGGTCCGGCGGAACGCGCTCGAAATCGCCCGTTTCAATCCAGCCGAGATTGCCGCGCATGACAAAGCGGTGTTTGTCATACAGCGTACGGATCCAGACGTTTTGCGCCTGCACCACCGTGAAGTCGACGTCAGAGCCCCACATCGTATTGGAGTAGTCGATAGAGTAACGCTGTGAATCCCCCCAGGTTGGCATCAGGCCGCCGCGCGAGCGGGTGCGGCTGATCATCACCCCAGGATAGAGCAGCATGGTGGTGTTGGTGACGTTAGCCTGGGTAAAGTGGTCCAGGCTCCAGCGCAAGTTAATGGCGCGCTGCCAGCCGCTGGAGAGATCCCAGAAGCGGGAAACCGCGAGCGTGGTGGAGTCGGACTCCGTATCGTTCAGGTCGGTACGCTTAAAGCCCCCCTGGACCAGATAGTACTGCTCAAGCGGGTTTTTCAGCAGCGGCATTTTGTAGCTGAAATCAAGCTGCTGTTCCGGGGCGGAAATGCTGGCGCTGGTGGTCAGGCTGTGACCGTAAGAGTTCATCCACGGCTTTTTCCAGGTGGCCTTCACGCGCGGGCCGACGTCCGTCGAGTAGCCAACACCGGTCTCAATGGTGTTCTCGGTGCGCGGCGAGACAACGCCATGCAGCGGCAACACCTTGGTTTTGCGAGACTTATCAAATTCCGGTGCGACAACCACTGAGTTAAACCAGCCGGTAGCAGAAAGACGACGGTTCAGCTCCGCCAGGTCGCTCGACTGGTAGTAATCGCCTTTTTTGAACGGCACGAGGTTTTGCAGGTACTCTTCACGAATTTGCGAACCTTCAAACGTCACATCGCCAAAGCGGTAGCGTTCTCCACTGTCGTAATCGATATCCCAGAAGGCCTGACGTCGATCCAGCGCAATGCCCAGCTGGCTTTTATTGAACTGGCTGTCGAAGTAGCCCTTGCGCAGGGAGACGCTCGTCAGCTCTTTTTTGAAGTGGTCGTAGTCGCCGTGATTGAGCACGGTGCCAACTTTTGGCCGCGTGCTGAGCAGATCCAGGTAATCCCGGTCGGTACGCGCGCCGCCGCGCAGGATGACGTTCGTGCCACCGATCAGCACCGGCTCACCCGGCGAGACGCGGGCAATAAGCACCTGACGCCCCTTCTTTGGCGGCGGGCGGAGATCGAAATCAATGGTGGGTTCGTAATACCCCAGCGCTTTTAGCCCTTCACGGATCGCATCATCCACGCGCGCGCGAAAACGCCGGTCCGGCGTCACCTCATCACTCTGGATGGTCGACAGCTGCGCACGCACGTTTTTTTCCAGCGCCCCGGATAACCCCTCAACCTGCAAACGGACATTCGCCGCGCTGGCAACCCCGCTTGTCAGCAACACACTGACTAAACATAACTGGCGGATTTTTGTCACGTTTTCTCCTGAATATCCCTTTTCCACCCTGGAAGCAAATGAAGCGCCGCTGTGCGGCAAAATACGGCCTGGTAGCCAAAAACCCAAATCGTGGGTTGAAAACGGGTGTAACACCCAAATATTTCTTATGATTAAATCTAGTCTCATTCAGCGCATTTATTGTGTTCAATTAAACGCTTCGTGACAACCTTAACCGAAACATCGCACCCCGGGAGGCCCCATCGTGAGTTTATTCGACAAAAAGCATCTGGTTTCACAAGCTGATGCATTACCGGGACGCAACACCCCTATGCCTGTGGCAACCTTACACGCCGTCAACAACCATTCAATGACCAACGTGCCGGATGGAATGGAAATCGCCCTGTTCGCCATGGGCTGCTTCTGGGGCGTTGAGCGCCTCTTCTGGCAGTTGCCCGGCGTGTACAGCACCGCGGCCGGCTACACGGGCGGTTACACGCCGAACCCAACCTACCGCGAAGTCTGCTCCGGCGAAACCGGGCATGCGGAAGCGGTCCGCGTGGTGTATGACCCTGCGGTCATTAGCTACGAACAGCTCCTGCAGGTCTTCTGGGAAAACCACGACCCGGCCCAGGGCATGCGTCAGGGCAACGACCACGGCACGCAGTACCGCTCGGCGATTTATCCGCTCACGCCTGAGCAGGACGCCGCCGCACGCGCCAGCCTTGAGCGTTTCCAGCAGGCCATGCGTGAAGCGGGTGATACGCGCGACGTGACGACAGAGATCGCCGCCGCGAAACCGTTCTACTATGCCGAGGACGATCACCAGCAGTACCTGCACAAAAATCCGTACGGCTACTGCGGTATCGGGGGCATCGGCGTCTGTCTGCCGCCACAGCTGGCCTGATTAGCGTTCCAGCGCCACGCGAGCCGCGTGGCGCGTGGCGTTACTGACCGAACCGTAGTCCATTACCTTCCCCTGCAGCAGCAGGTTAAAGACCGGCGCCTGCGGCCGGTTGAGCCGCGTTTGCAGCAGGTGTACGGCTTCAATCCCCAGCTCGCGACAGGGCACCGTCACGCCCGTGACCGGTTTTTCCAGACGGTGCGCCAGGTTCCATGCAAAATCGGTCGTAATCAGCGAAATGTCTTCCGGAATGCGCAGCCCGTGGCGGGTTAACGCCCTGACTACCCCCTCCACCATACTGGTGCTGTTCGGGAAAATAACCTCCGGCCACTGGGATCTGTCATGATTCATCAGCCACGCATCCAGCGCCCGCTCGGCCTCCTCTGCGGTAAACCACTCCGTCACCAGCAAATCTCGCTGGGGATCAAAGGCCACGTGAAAATGGCGGTACGCCTCTTTAATGCCGTCCAGACGCGCATACAGCGTTTCTCGCCGCAGGCAGGTGAGCGTGAGTACCCGCCGATGTCCCTGCTCAAAAAGATACTGCATGGCGGTAAAGCCAATCGCCCGGTGATCGGGCGAAACGGCATCCAGCTCCCGATCCCGGTCAACGGAATTAATTAATACGCAGGGCTTATTCAGCGTGCTGGCGAGTTTAAATATGGTGGAATCATCAGTCCCAATAATAATTATCGCGTTGATATTCTTCTGGCTGGCCTTTTCCATAAATAATTTCACATCGGCGTGCTGCTCTTCTAATCCACAGCAGCTGACCCACACGTTGTGCCGCGCGCAGGCTTCAGCAATCCCTTTCGTCACTTCCAGATAAAAAATATCCCCGCGTCCCTGAAAGGTTCTTTCTGGTGCAAAAACAGCGATACCGTTAATTAATAGCCTTCCGCTCGCCATTGACTCCAGTACGCCTAATTCTCGTGCGGTGCGAACGATCGCCTCCCGGGCTTTATCGCTGGTATACGATTTGCCGCTTAACACCCGCGAAACCGTGCTGACGGAAAAGCCCGTCAGGGCCGCAATTTCCTCCATTTTTAACCTGCCGGGCATAGTGTGACCTCGCTCTCATTCAGTTTTTGCAAATATTTGCAGAAACAGCCTTTTGATTTTAAAACCAAATTTCAAAAAGCCTGGAGATTACTTAACCACCTTGCGAGTATTCTCACAAAAACACATTGTCGCTGCGGCTCGCCTTTCCTATTTTCCGGTCATCACTTCTTTTCAACAGAAATTAAGGTGTGACATGGAGAAGGTACGTTTTGGCATTATTGGAATAGGTAATATCGGTACGGTCCACGCACGCTATTTACTGGCGGGTACGGTCAGCGACGCCTGCCTGACGGCAGTTTGCGATAATGCCGTTGAAAAGCATCCGGCTATTCGCCAACTGGTCGGCACCCTCCCGTTATTCAGCGACGCGCAGGAGATGCTCCAGAGCGGGCTTATCGACGCGGTGATTGTCGCGACGCCGCACTACGAACATCCGCGCCTGTCGATGCTGGCGATGCGCAACGGCATTCACACCCTGTGTGAAAAACCGGCAGGCGTATATACGGCGCAGGTGCAGGAGATGAACGCCTGCGCCCGGGAGTGCGACGTGGTGTTTGGCATCATGTACAACCAGCGCCCCAATCCGCTTTACCTGAAGGTGAAAGATCTTATCGACAGCGGCGAGCTGGGTGAGATCCGCCGCTCCAACTGGATCATCACCAACTGGTATCGCTCGCAGAGCTACTACAACTCCGGCGGCTGGCGCGCCACCTGGAAAGGAGAAGGCGGCGGCGTGCTGCTCAACCAGGACCCGCATCAGCTCGATCTCTGGCAGTGGCTGGTGGGGATGCCGGTCCGCCTGCGCGCGTTCTGTCAGTTCGGCAAGCATCGCGATATCGAAGTGGAAGACGAGGTCACCGCCTACGCTGAGTATGCCAACGGCGCGACCGGCGTGTTTATCACCACCGTGGCGGAAACGCCGGGTACCAACCGGCTGGAAATCGTCGGCGACCGCGGCAAGGTGGTCGTCGAAGAGGGCAAGCTGCGCTACTGGCGGCTGCGTGAGTCCGAAACCGCCTTCAACGCCCGCTGGCAAAACGGCTTCGGTGAACCTGAATGCTGGGAGGTGACGCTCCCCGTCGCCCCGGAATGCAGCGATCATCACGTTATTACCGCCAACTTCTGTGCCGCCATCCTTCGCGGCGAGCCGCTGATTGCGCCGGGTCTGGATGGGATCCGCGGGCTGACGCTCTCCAACGCCATGCACCTCTCCACCTGGACAGACGACTGGGTCGACCTGCCGCTCAACGAGAAACAGTATCTGCGCCTGCTTCAACAGCGTATCAGCACCTCAGTAGCTAAAGAGACCGCCAGCGTCACGCTGGACGCCTCTGGCACCTGGTAACTTCGGAGATAAAACGATGTTAAATGTCGCCATCGTGGGAACAGGGAATATCTCCCATAACCATATTCAGGGCTATTTGCAGTTTGACCAGCGCTGCCGGATCGTCGCGCTGGTCGATATCTACCCGGAAAAAGCCCACGAGAAAAAAACGCGCTACGGCCTGACGGATGCGCGCGTGTATGAAAGCCACCAGCAGATGCTGGCGTCAGAGGCAGATATCCACATCGTCGACGTATGTACCCCGCCTTACGTCCATGCAGAAATCAGCATTGATGCCCTGCACGCGGGTTGCCACGTGCTGTGCGAAAAACCGATGGCCGCCTCGCTGGAGGAGTGCGACGCGATGATCGCCGCACAAAAGGCCAGCGGCAAGACGCTCTCCATCATTGCCCAGAACCGTTTTACCGATGCCTTCTGGCGCTTAAAAGCCGCGCTGGAATCGGGGCTCGCCGGGAAGATTTGCCACGCGCAGGTGGATTCGCTCTGGTGGCGCGGACACTGCTACTACGACCTGTGGTGGCGCGGCACCTGGGAAAAAGAGGGCGGCGGCTGCACCCTGAACCACGCGGTACACCATATCGACGCCATTCAGTGGATGCTCGGCTTTCCGTCAGAGGTGGTGGCGATGATGACCAACGTGGCGCACGACAACGCCGAAGTGGAAGACCTCAGCGCGGCAATTTTCAAATACCCCGGCGGCGCGCTCGCGCAGCTTACCGCCTCCGTTGTGCACCACGGGGAAGATCAGAAGATCGTCATTCAGGGCGATAAGGCGCGCATCTCCGCGCCGTGGCAGGCCTTCGCCAGCGTCAGTGCCGATAATGGCTTCCCGCAGGAAACTAACGATCTGTCGCGAGAAGCGCAGCTCAACGCCGTTTTTCACGACACCCGGAAACTCGAATGGACTCTGCACGCCGGGCAGATTAACGATCTGCTTTATGCCATCGAACACGGCACGGCGCCGTTAGTGGATGGGTTACAGGGCAAACGCTCGCTGGAGCTGATTACCGCGATCTATAAATCTGCCATTACCCGGAGCGTGGTTTCGCTGCCGATTCAGCGCGATGACCCGTTTTATCGCACCGGCGGGACCAACGCCCTCGCCCCCCGTTTTTATGAAAAATCTGCAAGCGTCGCCAACTTCAGCGAAGTGGGCGCTATCCCTCTGGGTAAAGATCTGGATCGAGGAGTATCAGCATGAACAAAAATGACGGAATGAACTACGCCCCGGTGGGCAAACCGCAGCCCGTTGTCAGGGAAGGAGAGTTTGTGTTTGCCGCCGCCGCGCTCGACCACGGCCATATCTACGGGATGAGTAACGGCCTGATTGAAGCCGGCGCCACGCTGAAGTGGGTGTACGACCCTGACCCGGCAAAAGTAGATAAATTTATCCAGCAGTACCCGCAGGCAAAAGTGGCGGAGTCGCTGGAGGTGATACTCAACGACGACGAGGTGCGTCTGGTTGCGGGTGCGGCCATCCCGTCCGAACGCTGCGCGCTGGGGCTGAAAGCAATGGCGGCGGGCAAGGACTACTTCACGGATAAAGCACCGCTCACCACCCTTGAACAGCTGGCCGACGCTAAAGCGATGGTGGAGAAAACCGGGAAGAAATACGCGGTGTACTACAGTGAACGCCTGCACGTAGAGAGTGCGGTTTTTGCCGGACAGCTGGTGCAGCAGGGCGCGATTGGCCGCGTCGTGCAAACCCTGGGAACCGGCCCGCACCGGGAAGGCACCGGTCGCCCGGACTGGTTCTACGATCGTCGTTACTTCGGCGGCATTTTGTGCGATATCGGCAGCCACCAGATTGAGCAGTTCCTGTTTTACACCGGAAACAGCGAGGCCTCCGTGGTGGCAAGCCATGTTCGCAACGTTAAACACCCGCAGTACCCGGCATTTGAAGATTTTGGCGATGCCATGCTGAAAGGAGAAAACGGCGCCAGCGGCTATTTCCGCTGCGACTGGTTCACCCCGGACGGGCTCTCAACCTGGGGCGACGGCCGCCTGACGCTGCTCGGCACCGAAGGCTATATCGAAATCCGTAAATATGTCGATCTCACTCGCGGCGAGCAGGACGTGGTTTACCTGGTCAATAAAGAGGGGGAATTCCGTTATCCGGTGGCTGGGCAGGTCGGGTTCCCGTTCTTTGGTGAACTGATCCTCGACTGCCTGCACCGTACCGAAAACGCCATGACGCAGTCGCACGCCTTCAAGGCGGCGGAGCTCTGCGTGAAGGCACAGATGCTGGCCAACGCGACGGCATAACGGGAGGTAACGATGACGATCCTGAACACGGCGGTTATCGGCGCCGGCGCGATTCACGGCTGCCATGTGAACGCCTTACGCCAGATCCCCAACGTCGCGCTGCGCGCGCTGGTAGACATCGACAGCGTCAAAGGACTGAAGCTGGCGATGGATTACCAGTGCCGTTTTTATCAGGATTACCGGGAAATGCTGCGGGATGATGCCATCGACGTGGTCCATATCTGCACGCCGCATTTCGAACATAAACGCATGATCCTGGATGCACTCTCTGCCGGGAAGCATGTGTTCTGCGAAAAACCGGTAGGGATGAACAGCAGCGAACTCGACGACATCGCCCGCGCCGTTGAGCAGGCTCCAGGCCTGCTTGGCGTTTGCTATCAGAACCGGCTCAACCCCACCAGCCTGCGCATCCGTCAGGCGCTGAACGATGGCGAACTGGGGAAGATGCTCAGTATGAAAGCGGTGCTGACGTGGTCACGCTCGGGGGCGTACTACACCGAAAGCCCGTGGCGTGGACGGCTGGCAACGGAAGGCGGCAGCCTGCTGATCAACCAGGCGATCCATACCCTTGACCTGATGCAGTGGTTCACTGGCGGCGTGACGCGTCTGAAAGGCGTGGTGGATAGCGGTGAACTGGCGGACGTCACCGAAGGGGAAGACAGCGCAATGGCGACGCTGCACTTTGCCAACGGCGCGCGCGGCCTGTTTTATGCCAGCAACTGCAATACCGTGGATTCCCCTCTCTGGCTGGAAATCCACTGCGAACGGGGTTCGCTGTTATTGAATGACAACGTGCTCTGGCGCATCACCCCCGGCGAGCGTCGCAGGCTGGTGAGCGATGACTCCCCTGACGGCTCGGTCAAAAGCTACTGGGGGCTGGGACATCAGCAGGCGATCCGCCGTTTTTATCACGCCATTAATCACTCGGGAGAAACGGACTACACCGATATCCATTCTGCCGGAAAATCACTCGCGCTTGTGGAGGCCCTTTATCGCTCATCTCAATTGAGACAATGGATAGATATCAATAATTAGAACGTAATGTGTCGTCCAGCAGTAAATAAAAATACGACCTGAAAACAGGTTAATTATTACCCTACACTGGATATTATTATGGTCAAACCAACTGAACGTAGAGTTGGTTATGGCGTAGCGCTTGGCTACGGCGTAACCGATCTGTTTGGCGGAGGCGCTTTCGCCATTATCGGCACCTGGCTGCTATTTTTTTACACCACCTATTGCGGACTCTCGGTTATTGAAGCGGGTTCGATATTCGCGATTGCCCGCGTCATTGATGCACTCTTAAGCCCGATTATGGGCTATATCACCGATAATTTCGGCAATACCTGGCTCGGCCGTAAATTTGGCCGTCGCCGCTTCTTTTTATTACTCAGCGCCCCATTAATGTTTTTGTATGCCCTGCTGTGGCTGACGGATATGGGCTACTGGTATTACCTGGGAACCTATCTCTCGATCGAATTGCTGTCGGCGATGGTGCTGGTGCCCTGGGAGACACTGGCGGCGGAAATGACAAACCGCTATGAAGAGCGTAGCCGCCTCTCCGGCGTGCGTATGATCTGCTCCCAGCTGGGCGGTTTCCTTGCGGTTTCCGTCCCGGGCGTGATCATGCAGTTCACGGGGAAAGATAATCCGTTTACCTATACCCTCACCGGGCTGATATTTTCCTGCGTATTTTGCATCGCGGTATTTATTACCTGGTACACCACCTGGGAAGCCAAAGATGTGCAGCAGGAATCCGATTTTAAGGTGGATAACCAGCGCAGCAGCGGAATACTTAATCACCTGAAATATCTGGTACTGGATCTCTTTTCCTCATTCCGCATTCGCGCGTTCCGCCTGCATATTATTATTTATATCTTTTCGTTTACGGCGATGGACGTATTCGGTTCGGTGTTTACCTATTACGTCGTGTACTGTCTGAGCCAGGATGCAGCTGCGGTATCCGGCTGGTTGAGCATTGCGGCCTTCGCCTCGGTACCCGGCACGTACGGGTTTATGCTGCTGCTGAACCGGCTGAACGTTACCCCTTCGGCCGCTCTGCGCCTCTCCTACGGCTGTATCTTCTGCGTGCTGGTATTCCTGTTTACGGTCTACCTCACCAAAACG
Organism: Enterobacter sp. MG-EB028; assembly: GCF_056673305.1. Taxonomy (NCBI): domain Bacteria; kingdom Pseudomonadati; phylum Pseudomonadota; class Gammaproteobacteria; order Enterobacterales; family Enterobacteriaceae; genus Enterobacter; species Enterobacter sp. MG-EB028. The sequence continues at coordinate 486,024 of NZ_CP195079.1, read as the reverse complement.
CAGGTGCCGACGCTGCTGTTCTCGGCGGTCTTTATCCTGCTGGGCGCTTCCCGCTCTGGCCTCTACTATATTCCCTGGAACATCTACAGCTTTATTCCGGATATCGACGAGATGGTGACGCAGCAGCGCCGCGAAGGGATTTTTGCCGGTGTGATGGTTCTGACCCGCAAAAGCACCGTGGCAATTGCCATCATGATTATTGGCCTTGTGCTGCAGGAGTCCGGCTTCGTGAAGGGCAGCGGCGCACAGCCAGAAAGCGCGCTGGGGGCAATTATCGGCCTGATGATCTTCGCAACGGCAGCCCTTCTGGCGGTGAGCTTCTTTACCACCTACAAATTTAAGCTCACCCGCGAGACGCATAAGCTGCTGCTTAAGGAGATTGCCCGCCGGAAATTGGGCGGAGATTACCGCGACTGCGACGCCAGAACCCGCCTGATAATCAAGCAGTTGACGGGTTATGAATATGACCAGGTGTGGGGAGGCGATGCCACAAGACGGACGGTGGGAAGCGCCCGCTTATCTCCCGTGAAATAACCTCGCGTACCGGGCAGCACCCCGCTGTCCGGTCTGTTTTTATGCCAAAATGTGACCTCTGGCAGATTTACATCTCTTTACGCTATACTACCGCTGAAATAATCGGCTCAACGCTACGAGCTGACGTTCTACGTGTTTCCACACAAATGGTATCAACTCCCCTTCTGAGGATCTGGCGTGAAGCCGGATAAACTATGTTAAACAGTATTTTAGTAATACTTTGTCTGATTGCCGTCAGTGCATTTTTCTCGATATCTGAGATCTCGCTGGCCGCGTCCCGTAAAATCAAACTTAAGCTGCTTGCCGATGAAGGCAACATCAATGCCACCCGCATCCTGAAAATGCAGGAAAACCCCGGCATGTTCTTTACCGTGGTGCAGATTGGCCTGAACGCAGTCGCCATCCTCGGCGGTATCGTAGGGGATGCAGCGTTTTCTCCGGCGTTTTATAGCCTCTTTGTGAAGTACATGTCCGCTGAGCTTGCAGAACAGCTGAGCTTTATTCTCTCCTTCTCGCTGGTAACCGGCCTGTTCATCCTTTTTGCAGACCTGACCCCGAAACGCATCGGTATGATTGCGCCAGAAGCTGTGGCTTTGCGTATCATCAACCCGATGCGCTTCTGTCTGTACGTGTTTCGTCCGCTGGTGTGGTTCTTCAACGGCCTGGCGAACGTGATTTTCCGCATCTTTAAGCTACCGATGGTGCGTAAAGACGACATCACCTCTGACGATATTTATGCGGTGGTGGAAGCCGGCGCGCTGGCCGGGGTGCTGCGTAAGCAGGAACACGAGCTGATTGAGAACGTGTTTGAACTGGAATCCCGTACCGTGCCCTCTTCCATGACGGGCCGTGAAAACATTATCTGGTTCGATTTACATGAAGATGAGCAGAGCCTGAAGAACAAAGTGGCGCAGCATCCGCACTCTAAGTTCCTGGTCTGTAATGAAGATATCGACCACATCATCGGTTACGTCGACTCCAAAGACCTGCTGAACCGAGTGCTGGCAAACCAGAGCCTCGCGCTTAACAGCGGCGTACAGATCCGCAATACCCTGATTGTGCCGGACACCCTGACGCTCTCAGAAGCGCTGGAAAGTTTCAAAACCGCCGGGGAAGACTTCGCGGTGATCATGAACGAATACGCGCTGGTGGTGGGCATTATCACCCTGAACGACGTGATGACCACGCTGATGGGCGACCTGGTAGGCCAGGGTCTGGAAGAGCAAATTGTCCAGCGTGACGATAATTCATGGCTGATTGATGGCGGCACACCAATTGAAGACGTGATGCGTGTGCTGGATATCGACGAGTTCCCGCAGTCCGGCAACTACGAGACCATCGGCGGCTTTATGATGTTTATGCTGCGTAAAATCCCGAAACGTACCGACTCGGTGAAGTTCTCCGGCTACAAGTTTGAGGTGGTGGATATTGATAACTACCGCATCGACCAGCTACTGGTGACGCGCATCGACAACAAGCCGACCGTGCTGGTGCCGAAGCTGCCGGACGCGGAAGAGAAAGTGTCGGCGTAACGTTCCTGCCCCCCACAAACATCAACGGCTCCCATCGGGAGCCGTTTTTCTAACTACTTACTGCATAGCACGTTGGTTAAGCCATCTCAGTTTGCAGACGCATAACCTGACGGTTGACTTCGGACATCACAGACAGGTGCTGTTTGTCCTTCACTTTTGGGACAAGGATCTTGCCCTTATCAAACTCAAAAGCGCCAACATCCTTGATGTACAACCGTCCACGGAACAGGATCTTCACGTACTTCGCCACCTGAAGCGGGTTGTAGCGTTGGAAAATTTTCATTCTTGTATCTCCTGCGAATCATACGCTCTTGCGGTGCCACAATCGGCCCGACTGTCCTGAGCGCAAATTTTGATGCCCAATGACTATAGACCAGAACTACGGTGTTACCCAGTGTGCATAAGTTTATTTACCGTTTGATTACAATTATTCAGAATAATCTTTGCAAAGCGTGATAGAGAGCAGTATAAGCCGTCGTTTTTTCATGGATATGTGCGTTCGCCCGCAAACTGGCATCGGGATTGCGGGAAAACCACATTGATCGCACTTATGATTAAAAGCGTATGACCAAGTGGTCGGATCACCTGCAAACAATAAGGAAACGCCATGACCCTACGTAACATCCTTGCAGCAGCCTGCCTGCTGCTGCCCCTGTGGGCTTGCGCTCACAACATTGAAAAAGGACAACGTGTACCGCCAGTCGGCATTGCAGACCGGGGAGAATTGATTCTCGACAATGATAAGTTTAGCTATAAAGCCTGGAATAGCGCGCAGCTCGCGGGCAAAGTGAGAGTTGTACAACATATTGCCGGTCGTACATCCGCAAAAGAGAAAAATGCCAACCTGGTGGAAGCGATCAAGGCCGCAAAATTCCCTCACGACCGCTACCAGACCACCACGATCGTGAACACCGATGACGCTATTCCGGGCTCCGGGATGTTTGTGCGCTCGAGCCTTGAGAGCAATAAAAAGCTCTACCCGTGGTCGCAGTTTATCGTCGACAGCAACGGCATCACCCGTAAGGCCTGGCAACTGGAGGATGAGAGCTCCGCGATTGTCGTGCTGGACAAGAACGGTCGCGTACAGTGGGTGAAAGACGGGGCGTTAACCCAGGAAGAGGTGCAGCAGGTTGTCGACCTGCTGCATAAGCTGCTGGCTCAATAAATAGAGACGCGGAAGCCGGGGTTGAGGAAGGATTCGCGCGGGGTGTAGTCCAGCGGCTTGCCCTGCCAGTCATGAACGTGCGCCCCGGCGGCCGCAGCCACGGCGTGACCTGCCGCAGTATCCCAGACGTTGGTTGGCCCAAAGCGTGGATACAGCTGCGCCTGACCTTCCGCCACCAGGCAGAATTTCAGCGACGAGCCAATCGAGGTAGTCTGGTGTTCACCCAGCTGTTGCAGGTACTCCTGCAGCTCGCTGTCGCTGTGCGAGCGGCTAATCACCACCAGCGGTGGACGCGCATCGCGCACCTGGATCTGCTTCCGTACGCCGCACTCCTCTTTCCAGGCCTTGCCTTCTGCGGCGCTGTACATCACGTTCATCACCGGCGCGTAGACCACGCCGAGCACCGCTTTGCCCTTCTCAATCAGGGCGATATTGACGGTGAACTCACCGTTGCGCTTGATGAACTCTTTTGTCCCGTCCAGAGGATCGACCAGCCAGTAGCGCTGCCAGTGCTGGCGCTCGTCCCAGCTTTGCGGCGCTTCTTCTGACAGAACGGGGATCTCCGGCGTTAAAGCCTGTAATCCTTTCAGGATCACCTTATGCGCCGCAATATCCGCCGCCGTGACCGGAGAGTCGTCGGCTTTGCTGACCACCTCCATAGGTTTACTACCGTCATACACCTGCATGATGGCATCTCCCGCATCCCGTGCGAGCTGACAAATTTTATCTAGCATTCTCCACCTCTTTGTTAACGCAGTGAGGTTAACTCTTTGTTTTAGTTATATCGTAATGTGAACAATTCCGCTATCTGTGAAGCAATTCCGGTTTCAGGACGCTTTTTCTGTCAGGATTCACATTTCTGTAAGCAACAAGCGATAGATACATACTCTTTTGTGGTCTGCATCGAAAAAAGGACTCCTCTGATGATTAAGTTTAGTGCAACGCTCCTGGCAACGCTGGTTGCAGCAAGCGTACAGGCGGCGACGGTAGATCTGCGTATTCTGGAAACGACCGATCTGCACAGCAATATGATGGACTTCGATTACTACAAAGATACCCCTACGGAAAAATTCGGACTGGTACGCACAGCAAGTTTGATTAACGCCGCGCGCGGTGAAGTAAAAAATAGCGTGCTGGTGGACAACGGCGATCTCATTCAGGGCAGCCCGCTCGGCGATTACATGGCGGCGAAAGGCCTTAAGAAAGGCGAGATCCATCCGGTTTATAAAGCGATGAACACGCTGGATTATGCCGTCGGTAACCTGGGCAACCATGAATTCAACTACGGCCTGACATACCTGCACGATGCGCTGGCCGGTGCGAAATTCCCGTACGTTAACGCCAATATCATTGACGTTAAGACCCGGAAACCGCTCTTTACCCCTTACCTGATAAAAGAGACTGACGTTGTCGATCAGGACGGTAAAAAGCAGACGCTGAAAATCGGCTATATCGGCTTCGTACCGCCGCAGATCATGACCTGGGATAAAGCCAATCTCGACGGTAAAGTGACCGTTAACGACATTACCGAAACCGCGCGCAAATACGTGCCGGAAATGCGCGAAAAAGGCGCGGATCTGGTCGTGGTTGTCGCCCACTCGGGTCTCTCCGCCGACCCGTACCAGGCCATGGCTGAAAACTCCGTTTATTATCTGAGTGAAGTTCCGGGCGTTGACGCGATCCTGTTCGGCCACGCCCACGCCGTCTTCCCGGGCAAAGATTTTGCCAGTATCAAAGGGGCTGATATTGAGAAAGGGACGCTCAACGGCGTGCCGTCGGTGATGCCGGGCATGTGGGGCGACCATCTTGGCGTGGTGGACCTGGTGCTGAATAACGACGGCGGCAGCTGGAAGGTGACGCAGTCAAAAGCCGAAGCGCGCCCGATTTACGACGCTGCGGCTAAAAAATCTCTGGCGGCTGAAGATAAAAAACTGGTCGACGTGCTGAAGCACGATCACGACGCCACCCGCGAATTCGTCAGCAAGCCGATCGGCAAATCCGCCGACAATATGTACAGCTTCCTGGCGCTGGTGCAGGACGACCCAACCGTTCAGGTGGTCAACATGGCGCAGAAAGCCTATGCCGAACACTTTGTGCAGGGCGATCCGGATCTGGCAAAACTGCCGGTCCTGTCTGCCGCTGCGCCATTCAAAGTGGGCGGGCGTAAGAATGACCCGGCAAGCTATGTTGAAGTCGAAAAGGGCCAGCTGACCTTCCGTAACGCCGCCGATCTCTATCTCTACCCGAACACGCTGGTGGTGGTTAAAGCCACAGGAAAGGAGGTGAAAGAGTGGCTGGAGTGCTCCGCCGGACAGTTTAACCAGATCGATCCGACAAGCAGCAAACCGCAGTCGCTGATTAACTGGGACGGCTTCCGCACCTACAACTTCGACGTGATCGACGGCGTGAATTACCAGATTGACGTCACCCAGCCTGCGAAATATGACGGCGAGTGCCAGGCCATTAATCCGCAGGCAGAGCGCATTAAAAACCTGACCTTCAACGGCAAGGCGATCGACCCGAATGCCACCTTCCTGGTGGTGACAAATAACTATCGCGCCTACGGCGGTAAGTTTGCCGGTACGGGGGATAGCCACATCGCTTTTGCGTCACCGGACGAAAACCGCTCGGTATTGGCGGCGTGGATCGGCGCAGAGTCGAAGAAGGCGGGCGAAATTCACCCGGCGGTGGATAACAACTGGCGTCTTGCGCCGATTCATAGCGAGACAAAACTGGATATCCGCTTTGAAACATCACCGTCAGATAAGGCGGCCAGGTTCATTAAGGACAAGGCGCAGTATCCGATGAAGAAGGTTGCGACGGATGATATCGGGTTCGCGATTTATCAGGTGGATTTGAGCAGGTAAAAGCAAAACGGCAACGCGCGTTGCCGTTTATGGTGTTTGTTCCCTCTCCTTGTGGGAGAGGGCATCAGGCCGCACATACCCGGCTTTTACGCCGCACGCTCATCCCGATTCGCCATCACCTTCGGCGTATTGACCTCAATCCAGTCTGCCAGCGCGGCCACTTTCTCACTGACCTCAATCCCCATCGGCGTCAGGCTATACTCGACATGAGGCGGCACGACCGGATACGACACGCGATCGACAAATCCGTCCTGCTCCAGCGCCTGAAGCGACTGGGACAGCATCTTTTCGCTCACCCCACCCATTTTACGGCGCAGATCGCTGAATCGGTGCGTTCCCTCCTGCAGGGCCAGCAGAATCAGTACCCCCCAGCGGCTGGTAACATGCTTGAGCACCTCCCGTGAAGGGCACTGTTCCGCGAAAAGATTGCCATCGCGCATTTGTTCGCTGAGCGTTGGTATCGTTGTTTTCATACTTACCTTTTTGTACGTACTTACTAAAAGTTAGCTATGGTGCTAGTGTGCCACAACACCAGACAAACACGAAGGAGATTCATCATGATCGCGATTACCGGCGCTACTGGCCAGCTTGGCCATCTCGTTATCGAGCAGCTGTTAAATACCGTACCGGCCAGCCAGATTGTGGCTATCGTGCGTAACCCGGCGAAAGCTGAAGCGTTGAGCCAGCAGGGCATTGTGGTTCGTCAGGCGGATTACACCGACGAAGCCGCCTTCACCGCCGCGCTGAGCGGTGTGGATAAGCTGCTGCTGATCTCTTCCAGCGAAGTAGGCCAGCGCGCAACCCAGCACCAGAACGTCATTAACGCCGCCAAAACGGCAGGCGTGAAATTTATCGCCTACACCAGCCTGCTGCATGCGGACAAATCACCACTGGGTCTGCACGTTGAACACGTCGCGACGGAAAAAGCGCTGGCCGCGTCCGGCATTCCTTATGCCCTGCTGCGCAACGGCTGGTATACCGAAAACTACCTGGCGAGCGCGCCGCCCGCGCTGGAACACGGCGTGTTTATCGGTGCCGCAGGCGAAGGCAAAATTGCCTCTGCGACCCGTGCAGACTATGCAGCGGCGGCCGCCAAAGTTATCGCTGAAGAGGGTCATGCGGGCAAGGTATACGAACTGGCAGGCGACCACGGCTGGACGCTGAGCGAGCTGGCGGCGGAACTCAGCAAGCAGAGCGGAAAGCCGGTAACCTATCAGAATCTCAGCGAGGCGGATTTCGCCGGCGCGCTGAAAAGCGTCGGCTTGCCTGCCGGGCTGGCAGATATGCTCGCGGACTCCGATGTGGGCGCGTCCAAAGGCGGCCTGTTTGACGACAGCCGTACCCTCAGCAAGCTGATTGGCCGTCCAACCACGCCGCTGGCGGAGAGCATCAAAGCCATTCTGTAATTGTTACGGATTGGTTATTTTTTGTGGCATCCCCTCGGATCATCTCTGATAATGAAACGATGACCCATGAGGAGGCTCACCGTGCAAGGCGTACCGGAACAGTTTATTGATGAGAGAGACAGCGCGCGCTTTCGCCATCTGGCGCAGCTGCCGGGCCTTGAACTCTATCACGCGCATATCTCTGACTACGCCTTTGAGCCTCACACCCATGAAGCCTTCGGGATCGGCACGATTGAAACCGGTGCCGAACGCTTTCGCTATCGCGGCACCCAGCATCTCGCACCTGAAAAATCCGTTGTTACCATGAACCCGGACGAGATCCATACCGGGGAATCCGCCACTGAAGACGGCTGGCGCTACCGGATGGTTTACATCGAGCCTGACTTGCTGGAAGAGGTAACCGGCATGCGCCACTGGTGGTTCAGCGACGTAACCCGCTATGACCCGCTGCGCTCGCAGCAAATCGGCAGGCTGATTTACGGCCTGTGGCATACGGACGACCCGCTGGCGCAAAAAGGCTTATTGCTGGATTTGATTGAGACCTTTCAGCCGTTAGCCCATCACGCGCCGGTAGTTCAGGAAGGTGCACACCGGTTCGAACGCGTGCGCGAGTATCTGCACGACAACTATATGCACGCCCTGACGCTGGACGAGCTGGCGAACGTTGTCTCGCTCAGCCCGTACCATTTTCAGCGTCAGTTCAAAGCCCATTTCCACGTTACGCCGCACCAGATGCTGATGGCCATCCGCCTGTGGCGTGCCAAAGCGTTCCTCACCCACGGCATGCCCGCAGCTGAGGTCGCCGCCGCGACCGGGTTGACCGACCAGTCGCATTTAACCCGCGCGTTTACCCGCCGCTACGGCATTACTCCCGTTCGCTACCAGAAGCAGGTCACCCGGCGCTAAAGCGCAATCTCATACAATACGCGCGTATTTGTCCCTCCTACACTGAGTGCAACGTGAATCAAACAGGATGGAAAAATGATTAGTGGCGTGTTGTATGCCCTGCTGGCAGGGATGGTGTGGGGGCTGATTTTTGTCGGCCCGCTGATCGTACCCGAGTATCCGGCCATACTGCAGTCGACCGGACGTTACCTGGCGCTGGGGCTGATTGCCCTGCCCCTGGCGTGGCTGGGACGCGCGCGCTTGCGTCAGCTCAGCCGTCAGGACTGGGGTACCGCGCTGGCGCTAACCATGATGGGTAACCTGATCTATTACGTCTGTCTGGCAAGCGCCATTCAGCGTACCGGTGCGCCGGTTTCCACCATGATTATCGGCACGCTGCCGGTGGTCATCCCCATCTTCGCGAATCTGCTCTATAGCCACCGGGACGGCAGGCTGGCGTGGTCAAAAATGGCGCCGGCGCTGATGTGCACCGCAGTGGGACTGGTGTGCGTCAATATCGCCGAGCTGCGCCACGGGCTGGGCGATTTCAGCTTATGGCGTTACGGTTCGGGGATCGTTTTAGCGTTCGTCTCGGTGGCGTGCTGGGCCTGGTACGCCCTGCGCAATGCGCGCTGGCTGCGGGAAAACCCGGACAAGCACCCGATGATGTGGGCGACGGCGCAGGCGCTGGTCACCTTGCCCGTATCACTGGTGGGGTATGTCGGCGCGTGCCTCTGGTTAGGCCATCAACAGCCAGACTTCGCCCAGCCCTTCGGGCCGAGGCCGTGGGTGTTTATTGGCTTAATGGTTGCGATTGCGGTGCTGTGCTCCTGGGTGGGTGCGCTGTGCTGGAACATTGCCAGCCAGAAGCTGCCGACGGTGATTTTAGGGCCGCTGATTGTCTTCGAAACCCTTGCGGGACTGCTTTATACCTTCCTGATGCGCCAGAGCGTGCCGCCGCTGTTAACGGCCTGTGGAATATTATTGCTGGTCGTGGGGGTGGTGATTGCGGTGAGAGCGAAGCCGGAAAAACCAAGGGTCGTTCCGGCGTCGGAGATGTGAGCATTGCCCGGCGGCGCTGCGCTTGCAGGGCCTACAAAACCGTAGGCCCGGTAAGGCGTAGCCGCCACCGGGCAAGTCCTTAAAACGTTTCCCAGTTCCCTTCTGACGCCGCCGCTGCGGGCTGCGCTTTTGGCACATAGGTTTTCACCGGTGCCGCTTTGACCGCCTGGTTGCGGGTGATTTTGAACACCGCCACCGCTTCGTTCAGGCGTGCAGCCTGATCTTCCAGCGCGGCCGCAGCAGCCGCAGACTCTTCCACCAGCGAGGCGTTCTGCTGGGTCACGCGGTCCATCTCGGCGACCGCCTGGCCCACCTGGTCGATACCGCGGCTCTGCTCGTCAGAGGCAGAGGCAATTTCGCCCATGATGTCGGTCACGCGGGTGACCGCGTTGACGATCTCCGCCATCGTCGCGCCCGCTTCATTCACCAGCTGCGAGCCTGCGTTGACGCGCTCGCCGGAATCATCGATCAGCGCCTTAATCTCTTTCGCCGCCTGTGCGCTGCGCTGGGCAAGCGTTCGAACTTCCCCTGCGACTACCGCAAAGCCACGGCCCTGTTCGCCCGCGCGCGCCGCTTCCACCGCCGCGTTCAGTGCCAAAATATTGGTCTGGAAGGCAATACCGTCGATCACGTTGGTAATTTGCGCGATTTTGCTGGAACTGGTCGCGATTTCGTCCATCGTACGCACGACGCCTTCTACTACATTTCCACCCTTCTTCGCCGTTGAGGAGGCATCCAGCGCCAGACGGGAAGCCTGACGTGCGTTATCGGCGTTCTGCTTCACGGTTGCCGTCAGCTGTTCCATGCTGGCTGCCGTTTCTTCCAGAGACGCGGCCTGCTGCTCGGTACGGGAAGAGAGGTCGTTACTCCCGGCAGAAATTTCACCGGCGCCGGTGTAGATGGTATCCGCACCTTCACGCACCACGCCCACGGTGTTCGCCAGCGAGGTTTGCATCTCCTGAACGTTGCGCGCCAGAATAGCCATTTCATTCTTACCTTCAGCCTGAATCGGCTGGGTTAAATCCCCCGCCGCAATGGCGCGAATATGGTTAATCACCTCTTCCAGAGGCAGCAGCAGCACGCGGCGCATAGCGATCCAGCTGGAGACAATCACCACAATCACCAGCAGCATCACCGCAGAGAGGATCCACAGGATGCGTTTGTAGTCGCTTTCATTATCCTGGATGCCTTTATCGGTAAGCGTTGCCTGCGCTTCGCGCCACTCGCGGTAAACCGCCTGCATCGCGGTCTGTTTATGCTCCGCGTTCTGCTTGAACATGTCCTCCAGATTGCCCTGGCTCAGCAGGACGTTCATTTGCGTCAGCGTGGAGGAGTAAATGCGGTACTGCTCTTCGAGACGCTTGGCCAGATTCTCATCCAGCCCCGGCGTATTCGGCAGGGCGTAGTATTTATCGTAATGGACCTGCGCATCGGCCAGCAGATTCTTCGCCGTGTTGACCAGCTCATTGAGCTGCCCACCGTTAATCTGAGAGGCCATGCTGCTTTGCAGGCGCAGCATCCCGCGGTTCAGCGTCACCCGCGCCTGATTCAGGCTGATCCACGCATCGGTAAACTCCGCGACGTTTTTACTGGAGAGCTGCGACACGGTGAAGTTGTCTTTATCGTTATTCAGCGCGTTAATAAAAATACCCGCGGAAATCACTTGCATGATGCCGAGCACAAGCAGCACCGAAATAAGAAGAGTAATGACTTTTATACGTTTAAACATACGTTGCCTTTGTTATATGCAGGTTTCTCTGACGAGTATCTATCGGCACGCGCGGCGGGTTGTTTACTGTTTCTCCACCTTTAAAAAGTTTCTAAACCACTTTCCTAAGTCCATTCAGGGAGTTAAACGGGACATTTTTTTGTGATCCCCGTCGCACTTTCTCCCTTCCCTCTAAAGGGTTATAGCGTCGTCATAAAGATGCATTTAATATGCACCTTATATTCTTGATGACGAGGTAACTGCTATGGCCTTTCGCGACCAACCCCTTGGCGAGCTGGCGCTCTCCATCCCTCGCGCTTCTGCGCTGTTCCGTAAATACGATATGGATTACTGCTGCGGCGGTAAGCAGACCCTGGCGCGAGCGGCCTCGCGTAAAGAGCTGAACGTGGAGGCTATCGAAGCGGAACTGGCACTTCTGGCCGAACAGCCTGTCGACAAAGACTGGCGCACCGCCCCGCTCGCGGAAATCATCGACCATATCATCGTGCGTTACCACGACCGCCACCGTGAGCAGCTGCCTGAGCTGATCCTGCAGGCGACGAAAGTTGAGCGCGTTCACGCCGACAAGCCTTCCGTACCGCGCGGTCTGGCGAAATACCTGACCATGCTGCACGAAGAGCTTTCCAGCCACATGATGAAAGAAGAGCAGATCCTCTTCCCGATGATTAAACAGGGAATGGGCAGCCAGGCGATGGGGCCCATCAGCGTGATGGAAAGCGAACATGATGATGCGGGCGAACTGCTGGACGTGATCAAACACACCACCGACAACGTCACGCCGCCGCCAGAAGCGTGCACCACCTGGAAAGCGATGTACAACGGCATTAACGAGATGATTGACGACCTGATGGAGCACATCAGTCTTGAGAATAACGTTCTGTTCCCGCGGGCATTGGCGGGGGAATAAAAAAGCCCGGTGGCGCTAGCGCTTACCGGGCCTACAACGTCCTCGAACATAGGCCGGGTAAGCGTCAGCGCCACCCGGCAACATGCTTAACGCATGCCTGCTATACGTTTCTTACCGATAAACAGCCAGCCCAGCCCCAGCGCGATAAACCACAGCGGCGTGACGATCAGCGCCTGACGGGTATCATCTTCCAGCGTCAGCAGCACCAGAACGAACACGAAGAACGCCATGCACACCCAGCACATCAGCTTGCCCAGCGGCATCTTGTAGATCGATTTCTCATGCAGGTGTGGACGCTGTTTGCGGTACACCAGGTACGAGCACAGGATAATGGTCCAGACGAACATGAACAGGATCGCCGAGACCGTGGTGATCATAGTGAACGCGCCAATCACGCTTGGGTTCACGTAGAGCATCACCACGCCCCCCAACAGGCACATGCAGGAGAAGGTCAGCCCTTTCGCCGGCACCGCACGTTTAGACAGTTTCGCAAAGGCGCTCGGCGCCACGCCCTCCTGCGCCAGACCAAATAGCATACGGCTGGTGGAGAACACGCCGCTGTTCGCAGACGATGCCGCTGAGGTCAGTACCACGAAGTTAATCAGGCTAGCGGCAGCGGGCAGCCCTACCAGCACAAACAGCTCAACGAACGGACTCTTGCTGGGCACCACGGAGCTCCACGGCGTCACGGACATAATAATGATCAGCGCGAAGACGTAGAACATAATAATGCGCAGCGGAATAGAGTTGATGGCACGCGGCAGGGATTTCTCCGGGTCTTTGGTTTCCGCAGCCGTAGTCCCCACCAGCTCAATCCCTACAAACGCAAACACCGCAATCTGGAAGCCAGCAAAGAAGCCGCTGATGCCTTTCGGGAACCAGCCGCCGTCGTTCCACAGATGGGTAAAGGACGCCTGAACGCCCGTTGGCGACTGGAAGTGTGTCAATACCATCACCAGGCCCACAACAATCAGCCCCACGATAGCGACGATCTTGATCATCGCGAACCAGAACTCCATCTCACCGAACATTTTCACGGTGGCGAGGTTGAGGCTCAGCAGCAGAATAATCACCGCCAGCGAGGCGACCCAGTCCGACAGCCCCGGGAACCAGAACTGCGCGTAGGCGGTAATCGCCACGACGTCCGCCATTCCGGTGACCACCCAGCAGAACCAGTAGGTCCACCCGGTAAAATAGCCCGCCCATGGCCCGAGCAGGTCAGACGCGAAGTCGCTGAAGGATTTGTATTCGAGGTTCGAGAGCAGCAATTCACCCATTGCACGCATCACGAAGAAGAGCATAAAACCGATGATCATATAAACGAAAATGATCGACGGCCCGGCAAGACTGATGGTTTTGCCCGATCCCATAAACAGCCCGGTGCCGATGGCACCGCCAATGGCGATAAGCTGTATATGACGGTTTGTGAGATTGCGCCGTAGCGACTGTTCAGACGTCGCCTCTTCTGCAGCGGCGACTTTGACCTGATCTACCATGTAATTTTTCCTGTTTATGCCTGTCTGTGTTGTTAAGGCTCTTCTGGCCTTTAAAAACGTCAAATAAATGACGGTCCCTTTGTAAGGGTTTATCGATATTAGGTAAGAATCGGCGGGATGAATACTATGATTTAGATATTATGTTAATAATATGTTGAAAGTGAGTGTCATATCACTCATACAGCGCGAAACAGCTCACAAAAATACACGCAACAGTTTCGTTTGCAAGATAAAATATTAATTCTGTCGTAACTATAGGTTTTATCACTATTTCCTCTCCCCGAGCGGAGAGAGGAAATAAGAAAAGTCGATTACAGGATTTCCAGCAGTTCGACTTCAAATACCAGGGTGCTGAATGGCGGAATGGACGCGCCAGCGCCACGCTCGCCGTAGGCCAGGTTGTGCGGGATGGTCAGTTCCCATTTGGAACCGACTGGCATCAGGGTCAGGGCTTCGATCCAACCCGCGATAACGCCGTTGACCGGGAATTCAGCCGGTTCGCCGCGCGCCACGGAGCTGTCGAACACGGTACCGTCGATCAGTTTACCGGTGTAGTGAACGCGAACATGGTCGGTACGCGCCGGGATAGCGCCGTCGCCCTGGTTGATCACGCGGAACTGCAGGCCAGACTCGGTGCTGTTCACGCCTTCACGCTCGCGGTTCTCTTCCAGATATTTCACGCCTTCGGCTGCCATCTCTTCGAAACGCGCGCGACGCACGGCGTCAGCACGTTCGTGAATTTCACGCAGCGCACGGTGCACAACGTCAACCGGAACGGCAGGCTGTTTACCTTCCAGCGCGTCAGCGATACCCGCCACCAGCGCTTCAGGTAACAGACCTTCCAGGCCGGATTCGCTCAGCTGCTGTCCTACCTGCAAGCCGATACCGTAACTTGCCTGCGCTTCGATAGTGTCAAAAGTCGGGGTGGTCATGGGTTTTCCTTCCATCACATTTAAAGTAGCGGGCAGCATATCAGCCATGCCCTTATGGGTAAAACTTTGTCTTAAGTTAGGGTGACAAACCGCGACGAAACAGAAACAATAGAGGCAACCAGGATTAATCCCGAACTGATGTCACGGAAGTCGGGTTTGTTACGTCGTTCAGGCAGTTAGCGAACTATACTTCGAAGCACAGGATATAAAAGACGCGGAGCAGGAGGAGAGCCATGCCCGGGCGATTTGAACTGAAACCTACCCTGGCGAAAATCTGGCAGGCGCCGGACAATTTTCGCATTATGGACCCGCTGCCTCCTCTGCACCGCAGGGGGATCATCATTGGTGCGCTGATGGTCATCGTGGGCTTCCTGCTTCCTTCCGGCGGTGATGATGTCGATACCGCGCCTGTCACCCGCAATGCACAGCTGGATATTCAGTCGCAAACGCGGCCGCAGCCTGACGCGCAGCCCATGCAGACACAGCTGGTGACCCCGTCTAACGATCCAGGCCAGGTCGCGCCGGTTGAACCTGAACCCGTTCAGGATGAACAGCCGCAGGAGCAGGCCGCGGCCCCGTCTGAGCCGCAAACCCAGCAGCCTACCGGCATTGAGCAGCAGTGGCGTTCCTATCGCGTGGAGCCGGGCAAAACGCTGGCACAGCTTTTCCGCGACCACAACCTGCCGCCAACCGACGTGTATGCCATGGCTAAGGTTGAAGGTGCAGGTAAGCCGCTCAGTAACCTGCAGAATGGCCAGATGGTGCAGATTCGCCAGAATGCCAGCGGCGTGGTCACCGGGCTGACGATTGATACCGGAAATGGGCAGCAGGTACTGTTTACCCGCCAGCCTGACGGTAGTTTCATCAGAGCACGTTAATGGCATAGGCCGGGTAAGGTGAAGCCACCACCCGGCACTTTTGTTCTCAGGCACTCCGTTTATTCACCCACCAGATCCCCGAGCAGACCAGCACCAGCGCAATCGCATATTTGATATCCAGAATATTTTCGCCGAGAAAGATTGCGGAAAGCACCGTCCCTGCAACCGGAATGACAAAGTTGAACGGGGCAATCATGCTCACCCGGTTCACTTTCAGCAGTGCGCTCCACAGGGCGAACGCCACGGATGAGAGCAGCGTCAGATACCCCAGCACCGCGACAGCCTTCATGCTGTGCACTTCCAGCGTCCCGCCCGTGGCATAGCCTCCTGCAACCAGCGCAGCCCCGCCTATCGCCAGCTGCCAGCCGGTCATCACCGTTGGGTCGACGGTCTGGGAAATACGTTTCCCGTAAAGCGTGGCGGCAGAGAGAATAAAGGCCGCCAGCACCACGAAGCCGTCGCCTTTCCAGACAAACTGGAAATCGCTTAACCCACTGTGGAAGTTCACCAGCATCACCCCGGCAAACCCGAGAATACAGCCCAGCGTTTTGTTATAGCTGAGTTTGTCGTTGTGATAGATAAAGTGCGCCAGCAGCACGCTGAAGAAGGTGCCGGTGGCGTTCATGATTGAGCCATTCACCCCCGTCGTGTAGGCAAGCCCTACATAGAAGAAGGTGTACTGGATTGTCGTCTGGGTCAGTCCGAGGATCGTGAGCTGGCCAAACTGCGTGGGCGTGAGCCTGCCAATCGGTTTTCGCTGGGCCAGAGCAAACAGCAGCAGCAGCGCACCGGCAAACAGAAAGCGGTATCCGGCAAAAACAACTTTGGATGGGATGTCATCGGTCGCAATCTGAAAGAGTTCATAGCCATTTTTAATGGCCGGGTACGAGCTTCCCCAGAGTAAACAGCAGAGCGTGGCGCAGGCATAGGCCACATTTCGACGGGCAAAGACGGGCGTGGGCAGAGCGGTATCCATGACAAATCTCATAAATAAAATTGCGTTTCATTTTATTATCTGAGAATGCGTCAGGAATAGCTACCATACAAGATAAAAAGAGAATGGTCGGTAGCCTTAAAAAAGCAAAACGCCGGCACAAGGCCGGCGCTTCGAAGCGAGCAGAGTAAAATTACTCAGCTACAACGTTAACAACCAGTTTAGCGAACACTTCGCTGTGAACCTGGAAGTCAACTTCGTGCTCACCAGTGGTACGCAGAACGCCGTTCGGCATGCGAACTTCGCTCTTAGCCACTTTAACGCCTGCTGCAGTAACTGCATCAGCGATATCGCGGGTACCGATGGAACCGAACAGTTTACCTTCGTCGCCAGCTTTGGAAGCGATGGTAACAGTGCCCAGTGCGTTGATTGCTTCAGCGCGAGCGTTAGCAGCCGCCAGAACGTCAGCCAGTTTGGCTTCCAGTTCAGCACGACGTGCTTCGAAAAACTCTACGTTTTTCTTAGTAGCTGGAACAGCTTTACCCTGTGGAACCAGGAAGTTACGAGCGTAGCCCGCTTTTACGTTTACCTGATCACCCAGGCTGCCCAGGTTTGCTACTTTATCAAGCAGAATAACTTGCATTACCTTATCCTCTTAAAGTCGTATTAATGGACCGTGCCCGATTACTGATGACGATCAGTGTACGGCAGCAGGGACAGGTAGCGAGCGCGTTTGATAGCGCGAGCCAGCTGACGCTGATATTTTGCACGAGTACCGGTGATACGGCTTGGGACAATCTTACCGCTTTCGGTGATGTAGTTTTTCAGCGTTGCGATATCTTTATAGTCGATCTCTTGAACGCCTTCCGCGGTGAAACGGCAGAACTTGCGACGACGGAAATAACGTGCCATATGGCTAGTCTCCAGTATCTATCAAATCAATCTGCTCGGCATGCAGAACCATTTTGCTCAGGCCGTTCTTTGCCTTATGGCAAGAGATGAACCCCTGAACGATTACTGCGCTACCGACCGTTAAACTGTGAGTAATGGCCTGGTTTTCGTGTCCGCTAATAATAACGGGCATTTGGCACCACGCCTGCCGGTGAAACCCGGCTTCCTCTTGCACAGAACGATGCTCAAGCACGAACTGGCAATGCGGAATTCCTGATGGACTGACCTTTCGAAGGGGAGCCCTGCATACGATGCCGGACAACGCCAGACGGTTGGTCATCAGAAATTACTCTTCAGAATCCCCAGCATCAGAATCATCTGCGGTTTCGTTTGCGAAATCATCGCGACGCTCACGGCGCTCGTCTTTCGCTTTAACCATCGGAGATGCTTCGGTAACTGCGTTTTTGGTACGCATAACCATGCTGCGGATAACGGCATCGTTGAAGCGGAAGGTAGTTTCCAGCTCATCGATCACTTCCTGCGGCGCTTCAACGTTCATCAGAACGTAGTGTGCTTTGTGCAGTTTGTTGATCGGGTAAGCCAGCTGACGGCGGCCCCAGTCTTCCAGACGGTGGATCGTACCTTCTGCACCAGTGATGGCAGCAGAATAACGCTCGATCATACCCGGAACCTGTTCGCTCTGGTCAGGATGGACCATAAAAACGATTTCGTAATGACGCATCGAATTGCTCCTTACGGATTATTCAGCCTCCTGTCTGGGTCAGCCGAGGCCCGGGGAGGCAAGGAACGTGTTAAAGGTCGGCTGAAAAATTGACGCGTCATAATACTTGCGCGCCCCTGGAAACTCAAGCTGATTGCACAAATAATTCGCACAAAGCGTAAAGCTGGTCTAAGTGGGTGATTTAATATTAAACGCATCCGGAAGCGTTGCTTTTTTGAACAACTGCATCAGAAATGGTCACGTATCCCCGCCGGATGAGTGATTACACTTTAATCAGAGACCCACTGAATTAAAGAAGGAGCATTCCCCTCTCACAGCACGCAGTCGTGGAGCGCATATCATGAAAAAAATCGCATTAGCCATAATGGCTGCGCTTTTGCTCAGTGCAAACGCGATGGCAGCCATCAAAATAGACGGCCGGCAGGCCAGAAACATGGATGATGTGCACAGCTTAGGCGTAATCTATATCAATCATAATTTCGCCACTGAAAGCGAAGCAGATCAGGCACTAAATGAAGAGACCGATGCCCAGGGCGCAACCTATTACCATGTGATGTTAACCCGTGAGCCCGGCAGCAACGGCAATATGCACGCCAGTGCAGATATCTACCGGTAACGCCTTAACGCTAGCACCAGGAAAGCCAACAACGAAAACATAGCCATAGTTGACGTTGCCCCCTGCCCGGGGGCTTTTTTTTGTGAATGGCTCCGGAATACCACCGGTTACAACTGTTTTTTGGTATTCCAGAGCACTTATTCACTTCTGCCCGTAGTAGGCATTTGGGCCGTGCTTGCGCATGAAATGCTTGTTCATCAGGTAATCATCAATGCCCTGAAGCTGCGGATTAATGCCGCGGGCAATCCACGCCATTTTAGCCACCTCCTCCATCACGACAGCATTGTGTACCGCGTCGTGAGCATCTTTACCCCAGGAGAATGGACCGTGCTGATACACCACAATCCCCGGCGTATGCAGCGGTTCCGTTTCACCCAGTGTTTCGATAATCACCTTGCCGGTGTTGCGTTCGTACTCCCCTTCTACTTCAGCCTGCGTTAACGCTCGCGTGCAGGGAATGTCGCCAAAGAAGTAGTCCGCGTGGGTCGTGCCCAGCGCCGGGATGGGCAGCCCCGCCTGTGCCCAGGCCGTCGCGTGCGTGGAGTGGGTATGCACCACGCCGCCAAGGGACGGATATCGCCGGTACAGCGCCAGATGGGTTGCGGTATCTGAAGAGGGACGCCATTTTCCCTCCACGACGTTTCCGTCGAGATCCACCACCACCATATCGTCTGCTTTCATGGTGTCATACGCCACGCCGCTCGGCTTAATCACGATTAGCCCCTGCTCGCGGTCGATAGCGCTCACGTTGCCCCAGGTGAACGTGACCAGGCCATAGCGCGGCAGATCCATATTGGCTTCAAAGACCTGCTGTTTCAGCTTAAGCATGTTCAACCTCCAGCAAACCCGCCCGCACCATCCGCTCGCGCACCCAGTCCCGCGCTTTTGCTACTTCCGCAGCCGGGTCGTCTGACGTTTCGCTCCACATCTCAATCAGGTAAGGCCCGCAATAGCCTGTCTGCCTGAGCGTCTCGAAGCACCGTTCGAAATCCACCACCCCGGTGCCAAACGGTACGTTTTTAAATACGCCAGGACGGGTATCTTTAACATGCACCGCCACGATATGCCCGATGCCCGCCTGCAGCTCCATCTGCACGTCGTTATCCCATGCCGACAGGTTGCCGATATCCGGATAAAGCTGGAACCATGGGTTATTCAGATAGTGCGCATAGCCCAGCGCTTTGCTGATGGAGTTCATCAACGGGTAGTCCATGATCTCCATCGCCAGCGTAACCTGCGCGCGGCTTGCCATCTCAACGCTCTCTTTCAGGCCGTCACGGAAACGACGGCGCGTTTCATCGTTGGCTTCCTGATAGTAAACGTCATAACCCGCCAGTTGGATCACGCGGATACCCACGTCCTGGGCAAAGCGAATGGCTTTGCGCATGATCTCCAGCCCTTCAGCACGCACGGCATCATCTTCACATCCCAGAGGGAAACGACGATGGGCGCTCAGGCACATGGACGGCACGCGCACGCCGGTCTCGGCAATGGCGCTCACCAGCGCCAGACGCTGTTCGCGGCTCCAGTCCAGGCGAGAGAGACGCTCGTCCGTCTCATCCACTGACATTTCGACAAAGTCGAAACCCAGCTGTTTTGCCAGCTGTAACCGCTCCAGCCAGCACTCCCCCGCAGGGAGTGCCTTTTCATAGATGCCAAGCGGGACCTGTTTTGACAACATACCCGCTCCTTAGCCCCAAAGCTGAGCGATTGAACGTTTGAACTGACGCGCCGCTTCGACCGGAGAGGCCGCGTCGCGAATGCTGCGGCCGGCGATAAAGACGTGAATAGGGATACCCTGGAACAGCGGCAGATCTTCCAGCGCCAGGCCACCGGTGACGGTGACTTTGAAGCCCATATCCGCCAGACGCTTAATCGCGCTGATATCCGCTTCGCCCCACGCCACGCCTGCGGCCTGGGCATCGCGGCTGCGGTGGTAAACCACCTGCTGGATGCCCGCTTCGCGCCATTCCTGCGCCTGCTCCCAGGTCCAGAAGCCGGTCAGCTCAATCTGCACGTCGCCGTTAAACTCTTTTGCCACGTCCAGCGCGCCTTTGGCGGTGTTGATATCCGCACAGCAGATCACGGTGACCCAGTCGGCGTTGGCTTCAAAGCACATGCGGGAAAGGATTTTGCCTGCGTCGGCAATTTTGGCATCCGCCAGCACGATTTTGTGCGGATAGAGCGCCTTCAGGTCGCGAACGGCGCGCACGCCTTCGCCCACGCACAGAATGGTCCCCACTTCGATGATATCCACCTCTTCCGCAATCAGGCGGGTGGTTTCGTAAGCGTGAGACAGCGTCTGGTTATCCAGCGCAACTTGCAACATTGGTAATGACATGTTCAATTCCTCTTAAACGGCCGCCGCAGTGGCGTTATCAATTAAATCCAGCACGTCCTGCGCGGTGCGGCAGGCGCGTAAACGGTCAAAGTTGGCTTCGTCATCAAACAGATTGACGATCTGCATAATGCCCACCTCCTGGTGGGTGTTGGCATCAACGGCCGCCATGGTGATGAGAATATCGACCGGGTCGTTATCTTCGTGGTTAAACACCAGCGGCGTTTTCAGCGTCACCAGCGCGAAGCCGGTTTTCTTGACGCCCTCCTCCGGACGTCCGTGCGGCATTGCCAGGCCCGGCGCAATCACAAAGTAGGGGCCGTGCTGCGCCACGCCATCGAGAATGGCCTGGTAATAGCGCGGCTCGACAACGTCCGCCTTAACCAGCAGATCCACACTCAGCTTCACCGCTTCCTGCCAGGTGCTGGCGTCGGCCTGTAAAAGGATGGAGTTATTCTCTGCCAGCGAATCACGTAGTTTCATGTGGCGTCCTTACTTCACGTCTTGTGGGAAGTGCTCTTTGATCACTTCCAGCAGTTTTGGCCCGAAATCCGCAGGCGACAGCATGTTGCGTACGCCTACCACATATTTGTTGCCCGACACGCTAATCTCACCGGCAATGTGAGTTGAAGCGATGATGATGTCCGCGCCGTTTAGTTCACTTTTGTATTCACCCACTGCGCAGCTGTTCACCGTGTGGTCGATGTTTGACTGGGTTAGAAACTGGTCCACTTTCATCTTCATGATCATGGAACTACCTTGCCCATTGCCACACACAGCCAGGATACGTACGGTCATAATCGATACTCCTTAGTGAGCAGAAACTTCTGCTGTTTGTTTTTCCGCATCTTCTTCTGCTCGCAGCGAACGGCCAGCGAAGAACATATAAGCCAGAGCAATCAGGATGATGACGGCCATAAAGACCAGCCCGACGGAGGCAAAGCCCTGCATCATCGGCGGTGCCAGAATTGACCAGTCCGCCATACCCATCCAGGCGCTCATACCGGTGAGCTTGACCGCCCACACGCAACCGAAGATTTCCACCATGCCCATCACCAGGCAGATCTTGAGCGCCGCGCGCCAGCCGCCGAAGTGGTTAGCAAACACGCCGATGGTGGCGTTGGAGAAGAACATCGGGATAAAGCCAGGAATAATCAGGATTGAGGAACCGCAACCCACCAGAATGCCCACCGCAATCAGCTGGCCGATGGTGCCCCACATAAAGCCCCAGACGACGGCGTTTGGCGCAAAGCTATAGATAGCCGCACAGTCAATCGCCAGTACCGCACCAGGGATCAGGCGCTGAGAGATACCGTTGAAGGCTTCCGACAGTTCGGCGACGAACATACGCACGCCCTGAGTGATGATGAAAATCGCCACCGCGAAGGAGAAGCCGGTCTGCAGGATATAGACCGTCCAGTGGGTTTTCCCTGCCATCGCCTGCACCACGTCAATACCGAAGGAGAGCAGAATGGCGCCGAAGAAGATGGTCATCACAATCGCGGTCGAAACGATGTTGTCATGGAAGATATTGAGCCAGCCCGGCAGCTTAAGGTCTTCAACGCTCTCTTCTTTTTTGCCCAGGTACGGCGCAACTTTATAAGCAAGCCAGGCGGCAAACTGCTGCTGGTGACCGATGGAGAAGCCGCAGCCGTCAGTCACTATCTGCGTTGGCTTGTACATCATGTTGGAGGTGATACCCCAGTAGAGCGAGACCAGCACGGCGGTGCAGATGATCGTGGTCCACATGGGGTAGCCGAAGATATAGAGAGAAACCGCGATCAGCCCCGCCTGCTGGAACATAATGTGCCCGGTGAGCATGATGGTGCGAATACCGGTAATGCGGCGCAGCAGAACATAGATAATGTTCAGCGCCAGCGCGAGCAGAACCGCATATCCCACCCAGCTATAGGCATCGCCCATGCGATCGATGGTCGCCATCATTGAGGCGTAGGTATCAGAGATAGCCCCGTTAATGCCGTACACTTCCGACATTTTGGCTACAACTGGCTTAAACGTGCTGGTCAGAATGCCTGACCCCGCCTGTAACAGCATGAAACCGATAATGGTTTTGATGGTGCCTTTAATAATCACGCTGACGCTTTTGCGCAGCAGGATGTACCCCAGGCACGTCACGATACCCAGCAACAGCGGGGCGTTGGTCATTACCTGATTAAAGAAAACGGTAAAGACGTTGTAGAGGATCTCCATAACTCTCTCCAGAAATGAGAACACAAGGGGCAATCCCTGTGCGGTTGGTGTCATCACTCTATTAATCACAAATAATCACCACAAGATTGCATTTGATTATTTGTGACGCATCACGCAATTTATTTCCATGCTGTTAGTAATGATTTTCACTACCGTACTGCGAAAATAAATTAATCCTTATAATTCATTAGATTAATGTTTAATATGCGATACTCTAACAAGTAAATAGCGGAGAGTCCGTGAAGTCGCGCAGATAAAATTCCTCATTTTTACCATTGCAAAGCGCGTTAAATGGTGCCAGCATTAATCACAACAAATCACCATGTGATTACTTTTGATTAAACCCAGGAGTCAAAACGATGAGTAAAGTGAAAACCATCACCCGTGAATCATGGATTCTGAGCACATTCCCGGAGTGGGGTAGCTGGCTGAACGAAGAGATCGAGCAGGAACAGGTTGCTCCTGGCACGTTTGCAATGTGGTGGCTGGGCTGCACCGGTATCTGGCTGAAATCAGAAGGCGGCGCCAATATCTGCGTTGATTTCTGGTGCGGCACCGGCAAGCAGAGCCACGGTAATCCGCTGATGAAAAAAGGCCACCAGATGCAGCGTATGGCCGGCGTTGAAAAACTGCAGCCGAACCTGCGCACCACGCCGTTTGTGCTTGATCCGTTTGCCATTCGTCAGATCGACGCTGTGCTTTCTACCCACGATCATAACGATCATATTGACGTGAACGTGGCGGCAGCGGTAATGCAAAACTGCGCGGACGACGTACCCTTTATCGGGCCGCAAACCTGCGTAGATCTCTGGATTGGCTGGGGCGTGCCGAAAGAGCGCTGCATCGTAATGAAGCCTGGCGACGTGGTGAAAATCAAAGACATTGAAATCCACGCCCTGGATGCCTTTGACCGTACCGCACTGATTACCCTGCCGGCCGACCAGAAAGCTGCGGGCGTACTGCCGGACGGCATGGACGAGCGCGCGGTGAACTACCTGTTCAAGACGCCGGGCGGCTCCCTGTACCACAGCGGTGACTCCCACTACTCCAACTATTACGCGAAGCACGGCAACGAACATCAGATTGACGTAGCGCTGGGCTCGTACGGCGAAAACCCGCGCGGTATTACGGATAAAATGACCAGCGCCGACATGCTGCGTATGGCGGAAGCGCTGAATACCAAAGTGGTTATTCCGTTCCACCACGATATCTGGTCAAACTTCCAGGCCGATCCGCAGGAAATCCGCGTGCTGTGGGAGATGAAAAAAGACCGCCTGAAGTATGGCTTTAAGCCGTTTATCTGGCAGGTCGGCGGCAAGTTCACCTGGCCTCTGGACAAAGACAATCTCGAATATCACTACCCACGCGGTTTCGATGATTGCTTCACCATTGAGCCCGATCTTCCGTTCAAGTCCTTCCTCTGATTATGAGGCCACATCGCCAGACCCTGAGTCTGGCGATTTCATATTTATTTTAGTAATTTCACGCTATTTCAAATATCATCTTTTCAAATCAATTCTTATCGGAATAGCTCATGACGGAAGCGCAACGGCATCAAATTTTACTGGAACTCCTGGCGCAAACAGGGTTTATCACCGTCGAGAAAGTGATCGAACGTTTAGGCATCTCCCCCGCTACCGCGCGGCGGGACATCAACAAGCTGGATGAGAGCGGCAAGCTGAAAAAAGTCCGCAACGGCGCGGAAGCCATCAGCCAGCAGCGTCCACGCTGGTCGCCGATGAATATCCATCAGGCGCAGAATCACGATGAAAAGGTACGGATTGCCAGAGCGGCATCGCAGTTGGTGAACCCCGGTGAGAGCGTCGTCATCAACTGCGGCTCCACGGCGTTTTTGCTGGGTCGCGAGATGTGCGGCAAGCCGGTGCAAATCATCACCAACTATTTGCCGCTGGCTAACTACCTGATCGATCAGGAACATGAGAGCGTGGTGATCATGGGCGGCCAGTACAATAAAAGCCAGTCCATCACGCTCAGCCCACAGGACAGCGAAAACAGTCTCTACGCCGGGCACTGGATGTTTACCAGCGGCAAAGGCCTGACCGCTGACGGTTTGTATAAAACCGATATGCTGACCGCAATGGCGGAACAAAACATGCTTAACGTTGTGGGCAAGCTCGTAGTGCTGGTCGACAGCAGCAAAGTCGGTGAACGCGCAGGCATGCTGTTCAGCCGCGCAGAACAGATCGACATGGTGATCACCGGCAAAGGGGCGAACCCCGAGATCCTCCAGAAGCTGGAAGATCAGGGCGTCAAAGTCCTGCGCGTTTAAAGGTGCTGGCGGAAAAATGCCACCGTGGCGTCCAGCGCCGTTGGCGTGATGCGGTGGCGGACGCCCGATTCCCACAAACAGGTCAGATTAGCGTCCAGTCCTTCATTCTTTAACGCCTGTTGCAGGCGGAAGGTTCCGTCCGGCGGCACCACATCATCCGCATCACCGTGCCACAGCAGCAGCGGGCGATCGGCAAGGCGCGGCAATGCCCGGGTCACTTCCCACTCTGCCAGCATCGCCGCAATTTGCGTTAAATCCTGAGGGGGGAAAAGCGTCTTCGCCAGCGAGGTAAAATAGCCCGAGCCCATCAGACAGGCGACAGACATCACGTCAGGATGATGCGTCATAATCCCCAGCGCCGTCATACCGCCCATCGACGCCCCGGCCACCGCCAGCCGATTATCGGCCACCAGCCCTGCCTCATAAAGCGCATCGCGCAGCCCGGCAAACTCGGTCAGGCTGCCGTGCAGAATGTGCCAGAACTGCCCAAGCCGCGCATGTCCATCGCCCGTGAAGCGCGCCCCGTGGTCAGGGGCATCCGGCATCACCACGCGAAAACCCGCCTGCGCCAGCGCCACCGCAAAATAGCTGTAAACCAGTTTAGATGAGGTAAACCCATGATAAAAAACCACAACCGGCAGCGGTTTATCACGTTTTCCTGCCGGCACGGCATGTAAAATTTCATGTTCACCGAGATGGCGTATTTCAATTTCAATCATTGTCGACCCTGTACGAATGAATGATTCATAATGTTGAGAACTGGGTTACGGTTTGACGCTATTTTCATTCGAAAATAGCGTACCAGATAACACTTCGGGAACATTCCCCCAAAACTAAATTCGCAGACAACTACACTATGGCTAACAGGAAACGAGATATGGTTATGCACAGGTTTGCTGCTTTATTGCTGGTGTTTCTGCTCAGCGGCTGTAGCGCACTGCAGGGTACACCGCAACCCGCTCCCCCGGTTGCCGATCATCCGCAGGAGATTCGTCGTAATCAGACGGAAGGATTACAGCGAATGGGCACCGTCTCCGCGCTGGTTCGCGGTTCGCCGGATGACGCAGAAGACGCAATAAAGGCACAAGCCGTCGCCGCCAAAGCAGATTATTACGTCATTATTATGATCGACGAAACCATCATAACGGGACAGTGGTATTCACAAGCCATTTTGTACCGAAAATAATGGTTTACCTTTGAACGACATTTACACTGCTTTGCGTCCATAGACATTTTCCTGTCCACAATAAACTCCATGCCAGCGACAAGGAATGGGAGTTTATTCGCGAAGGATTGCCCGGCGGATACCGGAAATATGTGAAATGGAGCTGACGATGAAACGAACTCTTGCTTTGACCTCTCTGTTGCTCTCAGCAGGCCTTGTGAGCACCACCGCGCAGTCAGCAGAATTCGCCAGTGCGGATTGCGTAACGGGTCTGAATGAAATAGGCCATATCTCCGTCAATAACATTTCGGGGAGCCCGCAAGACGTTGAACGTATCGTGGCATTAAAGGCCGATGAACAGGGCGCGTCATGGTATCGCATCATCCAGATGCAGGAAGATAACCATATCGATCACTGGCGGGTACAGGCCATTCTCTACGTATAAGTCCTTCCTGATAAAAGCCACTTATTTTTAGTGGCTTTTCGTTTTTGCAAATTTTTTATCTATTTTAAAACCACTCAAAAACAATAAAATAACATTTTGTTACATTAATTCAGTAAACGTAATCTCCGCTCTGCCGTTGAAGAACCATACCTTTTCAATGATGAGCAATTTATGATCAATTTTTTCCGCCGTGCGGGCCTTGGAACAAAGCTGTCGCTGCTGACGGGCGTCAGTGTCGCCACGCTGTTTCTGCTTTTCACTTTCCTGCTCAGCCAAAAAGCCAGCCAGCAGCTTGAAGCCCTCGCGGTAGAAGATCTGCATAATCAGTCCACCGGTATGGTCGACATGGTGCAGATGTTTAATACCAGCCTGAGCGAGGAAGTCGAAAGCTATACCAGACTGTTTACGACATTTCTGCCTCAGCCGTTTAGCGTCGATACTAATCAGACCCGGACCATTAACGGGCTCACCGTTCCCCTGCTGAAAGGGGGCGACGCTGAACTCCATGAAAACACGACATTTTCTGATGACTTTCTGAGTCGTACAGGAGCAATCTCCACGCTGTTTGTTCGCAGCGGTAACGACTTCATTCGCGTTGCCACTTCCCTGCGCAAAGAGAACGGCGATCGCGCCATGGGAACCGTTCTGGACGCGAGCAGCCCGGCGTTTGCCGCCGTCAGCAAAGGTGAAGTCTACCGCGGCCTGGCGCTCCTGTTTGGCAAACGCTACATCACCCAGTACCAGCCCGTTAAGGATAGTGAAGGCCAGGTCATTGGGATCATCTTCGTTGGGGTGGATATCACTCACTCCTGGAACGTCATGCGCGAGAAAATCCTTAACCGCCGCCTGGGCGAGAGCGGGCACTTCTTTGTGCTGGACCGCAGCAACGGCAAAACGCGCGGTCAGTATCTGTTCCATGCCAGCGAAGAGGGAAAACAGCCGAAGTGGGATAGCGCCACCCAACAGCAGCTGCTGAGCGATTCCTCAGGTACGCTGGAACGCGTAAGCGACGACGGCCGCACGCTGAAAATGGCCTATACGCCGCTGCCCGGCTGGAACTGGACCATCGTCGGTGAAGTGGATAAATCAGTCCTGCTCGCGAGCGTTAACGCCATGCGCGACCGTTTCCTGCTGGCCGGCGTAGCGTTGTCAGTCCTCTTCGCGGGCCTGTTTGTAGTGCTTATTCGCCGGATGCTGACCCGTCCGCTGCGTAACGTGATTGACCTGGCCCGCCAGTATGCCGCTGGCGATTTGCGCTCCAGCCTGCCCGTCACTCGTCAGGATGAGGTTGGCCAGCTGGTCGATGCCATCAACGGTATTGGCGATGGGCTACAAAAAATTGTCCTGCAGGTCCGTGAAGCCGCGGGCGAGATACATCTGGGCACCAATGCGCTGGCCTCCGATACCGGAGACATCTCCGAGCAGATCAACAAGCAGGCCAGCAGCGTGGAAGAAACCTCCGCCAGCATGGAGCAACTGGCCGCGACCGTGCAGCAAAATGCCGCCAACATGGAGCAAACGCAGCAGCTGGTAGGTGAAACCTCACGCGCGGTTCATCAGGGTGGTGAAACGGTAACCCATGCGGTTGCCACGATGGACGACATTCGCGAAGCATCAAAACGCATCGAAGACATCACGCGCGTAATCGAGTCCATCGCGTTCCAGACCAATATTCTGGCGCTGAATGCGGCGGTTGAAGCAGCACGCGCAGGGGAGCACGGAAAAGGGTTTGCGGTGGTCGCGCAGGAAGTTCGCGCCCTGGCAGGACGCAGCGCTAACGCGGTGAAGGAGATTGAACAGCTGATTGGCGATACGCTACGAAAAGTGGGCGAAGGCCACGCGCTGTCTGAACAGACGCGTCTGGCGATGGATTCCATCATCGTTCATATCGACAACATCAGCCAGCTGGTCACGGAGATTAACCATGCGTCACGCGAGCAGTCCGCGGGGATCGGCCAGGTCAATCTTGCGATGACCCACATTGGCGAAGCGTCGCATATCAACGCCGATCGCATCTCACGCAGCGAGCAAACCGCACGCACGCTGCGCGAGAAAGGGTCACACCTTACCCAACTGGTCAGCCTGTTCCAGCTTAAACGCTAGCCAACCCTGCCCGTGGCGCGCAGCAGCAGATCGCTTTGCACCTGCTCGCTCATCAGCGTACCGCCACGGGTATCCAGCATCATGCGGCACCACGCCTGCGCCACGGGCGGCGATGCGTGCCGCAGCATCTGGCTTCCGGCGCCCAGCAAAAAGAGCTGCCGCGCGATCTCCCTCCCCTGTGCCTCCTGCGGTTTACGCAGCTTTTGCTGAAGCTGCCGCCAGCTGCGGTCAAAGTGTCGGTCCTGTCCTTTCACCTGGGCAAACTCATCGGCAAGCAGGTCGTGGATCCCTGGCTGCTTCGCCAGCACGCGCAGCACGTCCAGGCACATGATATTTCCCGATCCTTCCCAGATGCTGTTCACCGGCATCTCGCGATACAGGCGCGGAAGTTCACTCTCCTCGCAATACCCTACGCCGCCCAACACCTCCATCGCCTCCGCGACAAACGGAATGCCCGCTTTGCACACGCTAAATTTTGCAGCCGGGGTAAAAAGCCTTGCCCAGGCGGCCTCCTGCGGATCGGTACGGTTATCCCACGCCCTGGCCAGGCGGAACAGCAGCGCCGTTTGCCCCTCCAGCACCAGCGCCATGCGGCTTAACGCTTCGCGCATTAACGGCTGATCGATAAGATTTTTGCCGAAGGTCTGACGTTGATGGGCATGGTACAGCGCCACGGATAACGCCCGGCGCATTAGCCCGTGGCTGCCCAGGGCGCAGTCGAAGCGCGTCAGACCGCCCATTTTGAGGATCTGCCGTACCCCTTCGCCCTCTTCCCCCAGCAGCCAGCCGGAAGCGTCGAGGAACTCCGCCTCACTGCTGGCGTTGGAGCGGTTGCCAAGCTTCTCTTTCAGACGCTCAAGGCGCACGGCGTTGCGCTGTCCGTCCGGCAAGAAACGCGGAACAAAAAAGCAGGAAAGGCCGCCTTTCGCCTGGGCCAGCACCAGATGCGCATCGCTTTGTGGTACGGAGAAAAACCATTTATGCCCCACCAGCCGGTAGCTGCCGTCGCTGCATTTTTCCGCTCTGGTGGTGTTGCTGAGCACGTCCGAGCCGCCCTGCTTTTCCGTCATCCCCATGCCGATCAGCAGGCCGCGCTTTTGCCCACCCGGCGCGAGATGGGGATCGTAGCGATCGCTCATCAGCGGCGTTAACCAGCCATGAAACGGTTTGGGCAGCGACTGCTGCAACAGCGGCGTGGCGGCAAAGGTCATGGTCACCGGGCATAACGTCCCCGCTTCTACCTGAGCATGGAGCACAAAGCGTGCGGCCCTGGCGACAAACGACCCTTTACGCGCCTCCTCTTCCCAGGCCAGATTATGTACCCGGTTGGCGCAGAGCCCCTGCATCAGCAGGTGCCACGCGGGGTGAAAGCGAACGTCATCCAGCCGCTCTCCGGTGGCGTCGTAGCGTAATAGCTCCGGTGGATTCACGTTCGCGAGCCTGCCCAGCTCCAGCGATTCCGCCGTACCCAACTGCTGACCAATGCTGGCGAGGAGTTCTATATCCCACTCGGCCCCTTCACGCGCCACCGCATCACGCAGGGCACAGTCTGAAAGGAAAAGGTTGCTGTTAGAGAGTGGGGCAGGTTGATTAAAAACGGTATGGGTCTGCCAGTGCATGCTGTCTCCCTCCTTCAGTGGCAATGAAGGTAAGTATGGACAGACCGCGTGCACGCTGCATGGGAGTGAGGTCACACGGTGGTGATCCCGCTGATATCATTCGTGAAATAGCTCACAGAACATAAGAATAAACTATTTCATTACCCCGCTTATGTTGAATAATTTATTCTTAACCCGTCTTTGTGAGGATCGTTATGCAACAGGATGCGCACAAGCGTGCATTAATTGCAGGCTCCATTGGTAACTTCATCGAGTGGTATGAGTTTGCGGTCTACGGTTTTCTGGCGACCGTGATTGCGAAGAACTTCTTCCAGCTTGAGGGAGAGGCGGGACTGACCAGTCTGATCCTCACCTGGGCCTCGTTTGCCATCGCCTTCTTCTTCCGTCCGCTGGGTGCGGTGATATTTGGCCGTATTGGCGACAGGATTGGGCGAAAACCGACGCTGATTATTGTGCTGGTGCTGATGACGCTCGCCACCACGGCCATCGGCATCGTGCCCGTCTACGCCAGTATCGGCATTGCTGCGCCGTTAATCATTACGCTGCTGCGCATCCTGCAGGGGCTGTTCGCGGGCGGCGAGTACGGTGGTGCGGTCTCGCTGATGACCGAGTTCGCCCCGCGCGGCAAGCGCGGCCTGTACGGCGCGTGGCAGTCCTTTACCGTAGCGCTCGGGCTGTTAGCGGGCGCTGCTATTGTCGCGCTGCTCTCTGCCGTTCTTACCCCTGAAGACCTGCATGACTGGGGCTGGCGCATTCCGTTCTTCCTTGCCCTGCCGATGGGTGCGGTCGCGCTATGGCTGCGGGTGAGTATGGAAGAGACGCCGAGCTTTGTGCAGCAGCAGGAAAAACCGGCTGCTGCTCAGGCCAGCACTTCCGCCACGCTCAAAACCATCCTGATGGGCATTGGGCGCGTGATGGTCTGGTCCGCGGCGGGATATACCTATCTGGTAATTATGCCAACCTACCTGCAGTCAGCGCTGCACACCGGCTTTAACCAGGCGCTGCTGATCGCGGTGATTTCAAATATCGGCTTTGCGCTGACGATTATCCCGGCCGGGATCCTGAGCGACAGGATTGGCCGCCGCACGGTGATGATTATCGCTACCGCGCTGCTGCTGATCCTCGCCCTGCCGCTGCTGAAAATTCTTCAGGCGGAGTCGAGCACGCTGGCGGTGAAGGCTGGTGTGGTACTCATTGCAGGCGGTCTGGTGGGCATGCTGGCGGGGCCGGGCCCGGCAATGCTATCTGAGATGTTCCCGACTCGCGTGCGCTATACGGGGCTGGGGCTGGCCTACTCTTTGTCGAACGCAATTTTCTCGGGATGTGCAGGGCTAATCATTACCGGGCTGATTAAGCAGACGGGCAACCTGGATATTCCGGCGTATTACGTGATGGCGACGGCGGTAGTGAGTATTTTCGCGCTGATGACGCTGAGGAAGGATGACCATTTGCGGTCGCTAGAAGAGTGAGTTTGTCACCGTCTGGTGCCTCACCCCGGCCCTCTCCCACGGGGAGAGGGAGAAAACACAAAAGGCCGTCCTGTGGACGGCCTTGCTGTTTATGCTCCCCGCTGGCGCACCGCTTCAAACAGGCAGATGCCCGTCGCAACGGAAACGTTCAGAGACGACACGCTGCCCGCCATCGGGATACTAATCAGCTCGTCGCAGTGTTCGCGGGTCAGACGACGCATGCCTTCGCCTTCCGCTCCCATAACCAGCGCCAGACGGCCGGTCATTTTGCTCTGGTACAGAGTATGATCCGCTTCACCGGCGGTACCGACGATCCAGATGTTCTCTTCCTGCAGCATACGCATGGTGCGCGCCAGGTTGGTCACGCGGATCAGCGGAACGTTTTCCGCCGCGCCGCAGGCCACTTTCTTCGCAGTCGCGTTCAGCTGCGCGGAGCGATCTTTCGGCACGATCACCGCGTGCACGCCCGCCGCATCGGCGCTGCGCAGGCACGCGCCGAGGTTATGCGGATCGGTTACGCCATCGAGGATCAGGAAGAACGGGTTATCCAGCCCGGCAATCAAATCCGGCAGATCATTTTCCTGATACTGACGGCCAGGCTTCACGCGGGCAATGATTCCCTGGTGAACCGCGCCTTCGCTTTTCTCATCCAGGAACTGGCGGTTAGCCAGCTGGATCACCACGCCCTGCGCTTCCAGCGCGTGGATCAGCGGCATCAGACGCTTATCTTCACGCCCTTTCAGAATAAAGACTTCCTGAAAACGCTCCGGTGCGCGCTCGAGAAGGGCCTGCACCGCGTGGATGCCGTAAATCATTTCACTCATTGATGGTTCTCGTAATAAGTATTTCCCCTCTCCCGGTTGGGGAGAGGGTCAGGGTGAGGGGAGAATTACTCCGCCTGCTTTTTCTTGGCCGCGCGCTTCGCTTTGGTGGCGGCAGCAATTTTCTGCGTTTTCGCGGAAGGCTTTTTCGCTGAACGGGCTTCTTTCTTCGCCGCCTTCGGCTTCTGTTTCTTCTCGCCGCGGAACGCGCTGTCCGGCTCGAAGTTTACCTTTTTACCTGCCTGGCGACGTTTACCGCTCGCTTTACCGTTGCCGCCCTTTTTCGCCCTTTCACGCTCGGTTTTACCGACGTTACGCGGCGCGCGCTCGCTGGAGATCAGGCTGAAGTCGATTTTACGGTCGTCCATATTCACGGCTTCAACCTTCACTTCCACACGGTCGCCCAGACGATAGGTCTGGCCTCCAGATTCGCCAATCAGGCGCTGGCCGACCTGGTCGAAGCGGTAGTAGTCGTTATCCAGGCTGGAGACGTGCACCAGGCCGTCGATAAACAGCTCATCCAGACGAACGAAGAAACCAAAGCCGGTAACGCTGGCAATCACGCCTTTAAAGACATTGCCCACCTGGTCCAGCATAAAGTCACACTTCAGCCAGTCCGCTACGTCACGCGTGGCTTCATCAGCACGGCGTTCGGTCATGGAACAGTGCTGGCCCAGCTGCAGCATCTCTTCCATCGAATAGTGATACCCGCCGGTTTCGGTGGTGTTCCCTTTATGACCCTGCTCCTGCGCCAGCAGATACTTGATCGCACGGTGCAGGGACAGGTCAGGATAGCGGCGGATCGGCGAGGTAAAGTGCGCGTAAGACTGCAGCGCCAGGCCGAAGTGCCCCCGGTTTTCCGGATCGTAAATAGCCTGCTTCATAGAGCGCAGCAGCATCGTCTGCAGCATTTCTGCGTCAGGACGGTCGCCAATGGACTCCAGCAGCTCGGCGTAATCACGCGGCTCTGGCTTGTTACCGCCAGGCAGCTCCAGACCCAGTTCAGCCAGCACGGAGCGGAACGCGGTGATGGCTTCCGTCGACGGCTTATCGTGGATACGGAACAGCGCAGGCTCTTTGGCTTTCTCAACAAATCTCGCCGCCGAGATGTTCGCCAGAATCATACACTCTTCGATCAGCTTGTGCGCATCGTTACGCTGGGTCTGCTCGATACGCTCAATGCGGCGTTCCGCATTGAAGATAAACTTCGCTTCTTCGCTCTCAAAGGAGATCCCGCCGCGCTCTTCGCGCGCCTGATCCAGCGTTTTGTAGAGGTTATGCAGCTCTTCGATGTGCTTAACCAGCGGCGCGTACTGCTCGCGAAGATCCTGGTCGCCCTGCAGCATATGCCAGACCTTGGTATAGGTCAGACGCGCGTGCGAGCTCATCACCGCTTCGTAGAATTTGTAGCCCGTTAAGCGCCCTTTGGTGGAGATAGTCATCTCGCAAACCATACATAGGCGGTCAACCTGCGGGTTCAGGGAACACAGGCCGTTTGAGAGCACTTCCGGCAGCATCGGTACAACCTGAGACGGGAAGTAGACCGACGTACCGCGGCTGCGCGCTTCGTTATCCAGCGGCGTGTGCGGACGAACGTAGTAGCTTACGTCAGCAATCGCCACCCACAGACGCCAGCCGCCGCCGCGTTTTTTCTCGCAGTAGACGGCGTCATCGAAGTCGCGGGCATCTTCACCATCAATGGTGACCAGCGGCAGGGAGCGCAGATCCACACGGCCCGCTTTGGACTCTTCCGGCACTTCTTCACGCAGGTTTTCAATCTGCTCCTCGACCGCTTTCGGCCAGACGTACGGGATCTCATGCGTGCGCAGCGCCATATCGACGGCCATGCCGGTGCCCATGTTATCGCCCAGCACTTCGACGATTTTCCCGACCGCTTTGGTGCGACGGGTTGGGCGCTGGGTAAGTTCCACCACCACCACAAAGCCCATGCGCGCGCCCATCACCTCTTCAGGTGGGATCAGAATATCGAAGCTCAGACGGCTGTCGTCCGGCACAACAAAACCCACGCCCGCATCGGTAAAGTAGCGGCCCACAATCTGGCTGGTTTTCGGCACCAGCACGCGAACCACGCGCGCCTCGCGGCGGCCTTTACGGTCGGCACCCAGCGGCTGCGCCAGGATCTGGTCGCCGTGGATACACATTTTCATCTGTTCGGATGAGAGATACAGATCGTCTTTACGGCCTTCCACTCGCAGGAAGCCAAAGCCGTCACGGTGACCAATCACGGTGCCTTTCAGCAGGTCGAGGCGTTCAGGCAGCGCGTAGCACTGGCGGCGGGTAAAGACCAACTGCCCGTCGCGCTCCATGGCGCGCAGGCGGCGGCGAAGGGCTTCAATTTGCTCTTCACCTTCAATATTTAATTCAACGGCAAGTTCTTCACGATTGGCGGGTTTTTCGCGTTTTGTTAAGTGTTCAATGATGAACTCGCGGCTGGGAATAGGATTCGCGTATTTTTCGGCTTCGCGTTCCTGGAAAGGATCTTGTGACATGTCGGTTCCTCCGTTGTCAGCTCCGGTGGAAATTTTCTTCATTCCACCAGCAATAATTTATAAAGCGGTTGATTCTCTTCAACCAAATCGGCCAGCGTGTAGTTATCCAGTTCCTTGAGAAAACTTTGCACGGCCTTAGAAAGCGCCTGTTTCAGGCGGCAAGCGGGCGTAATGTGGCAGAACTCGCTGCTGCAGTTCACCAGAGACAAGGGCTCCAGCTCGCGTACCACATCCCCGATACGAATACTCTGTGCCGGTTTACCAAGACGGATCCCTCCATTCTTCCCGCGGACGGCAGCAACGTATCCGGCACGGCTAAGTTGATTGATTATTTTGACCATATGATTACGGGATACACCGTATACCTCTGTCACTTCAGAGATACTGGTCATCTTCCCTTCGGGTAACGACGCCATGTAAATCAGCGCGCGTAAGCCGTAATCGGTGAAACTTGTTAACTGCACATCAACCTCAGGAAAAAGGGAAAACGCGGTCAAACCGCTGAGATATTCATTAATGATGATAAACCAGCCAGATAGTTAGGGGCTAATTTATTTGACAGACGGGGCGAAAAAGCGGAGATCCAGGAGCGGTCGCCGGTTGGCGCTACGCTTATCCGGCCTGCGGGTCTCCCCGCAGGCCAGCAGTCACGAAGATTATGCGTCGAACGGGTCGCGCAGAATCATCGTTTCAGTACGATCCGGGCCGGTAGAAATAATATCGATCGGCACTTCGGTCAGTTCTTCGATGCGCTTGATGTAATCCAGCG
Source organism: Enterobacter sp. MG-EB028 (assembly GCF_056673305.1). NCBI lineage: Bacteria > Pseudomonadati > Pseudomonadota > Gammaproteobacteria > Enterobacterales > Enterobacteriaceae > Enterobacter > Enterobacter sp. MG-EB028. The sequence continues at coordinate 449,708 of NZ_CP195079.1, read as the reverse complement.
CCGCCTGCGGCAGGCCGCTACGCTCTTTCACACCGAAGGTGGTCTCAGACCAGCCCGGCATGGTTTCGTAGATTGGCTCGATGCCTTCCCAGTCATCAGCGGCCAGCGGAGTGGTGGTCACTTCACGGCCATCTGGCATACGGTAGCCTACGCAGATTTTCACTTCTTTGAGGCCGTCCAACACGTCCAGCTTGGTCAGGCAGAAGCCAGACAAGGAGTTGATCTGCACTGCACGACGCACTGCAACCGCATCCAGCCAGCCGGTACGACGACGACGACCGGTAGTCGCGCCAAACTCGTTACCCTGCTTGCACAGGAACTCGCCGGTTTCATCAAACAGTTCGGTCGGGAATGGACCCGCACCCACGCGAGTGGAGTACGCTTTGATGATGCCCAGAACGTAATCCACATAACGTGGACCCAGGCCAGAGCCGGTCGCCACGCCACCCGCAGTGGTGTTAGAAGAGGTTACGTACGGATAGGTACCGTGGTCGATGTCCAGCAGCGTACCCTGCGCACCTTCGAACATGACGAAATCGCCACGCTTGCGCGCCTGGTCCAGCAGATCGGATACATCAACAACCATACCGGTCAGAATGTCTGCAATCGCCATGACGTCATCCAGCACTTTCTGGTAGTCAACAGCGTCAGCTTTGTAGAAGTTCACCAGCTGGAAGTTGTGATATTCCATCACTTCTTTCAGTTTTTCAGCGAAGGTCGCTTTGTCGAAGAGGTCGCCCACGCGCAGACCGCGACGTGCAACTTTATCTTCGTAAGCCGGGCCGATACCACGACCGGTGGTGCCGATTGCTTTCGCGCCGCGCGCTTTTTCACGCGCTACGTCCAGCGCCACGTGATAGTCCAGGATCAGCGGGCAGGCTTCGGAGAGCAGCAGACGCTCACGAACAGGGATACCACGGTCTTCCAGACCTTTCATCTCTTTCATCAGCGCAGCAGGAGACAGCACAACGCCGTTACCGATGATGCTGGTGACGTTATCGCGAAGAATGCCTGATGGAATAAGATGGAGGACGGTTTTTTCACCGTTGATTACGAGAGTATGGCCTGCGTTGTGACCGCCCTGGTAGCGTACAACATATTTAGCCCGTTCAGTCAGAAGATCAACAATCTTCCCTTTACCTTCGTCACCCCATTGGGTGCCCAGTACGACGACGTTGTTACCCATTTTTTTCAAAATCACCGTTTGCTTAAAAATGGATTCTACCATCGCTTTTTCAGATATACAGCACTTTTTGACCCTAAAATATGCCAACTGCGGCTAGTTTTTGATCAGCCAATCGTTTTCCTCAACATGTAGTAGATAACGATACCGGCAACCACAAGACCGCCGCCGAAACGACGCAAGATATTATCCGGCAGCTGGCTCATGGTCGCGATCATACGACGCCATGCGCGCGGATAGAGCATCGGACCGAGGCCTTCCAGCACCAGAACCAGGGCCAGCGCAAGCCAGATCGTTGAATTCATTTTTCATCCTTATAAAAGAAAACCACCGCTCCGTTGGGAGCGGTGGTTTGAATACTCAAACGAGCTGAGTTTATCGCGTTGCGTTGGTCGGCGTCTTCATATAACGGAAGAAATCGCTGTCCGGGCTGAGCACCATCACATCCTGGTTGCTCTTGAAGCTATTCTCGTACGCGCGCAGGCTACGGATAAAGGCGTAGAAGTCTGGATCCTGGCTGAAGGCATCGGCGAACAGCTTCGCGGCTTCCGCATCGCCTTCACCGCGCAGGATACGGCCCTGACGCTCAGATTCCGCCAGCGTCTTGGTCACTTCATAGTCCGCTGCCGCACGCAGTTTTTCGGCCTCTTCCTGGCCCTGTGAACGGTGACGACGGGCTACCGCTTCACGCTCGGCGCGCATACGGTTGTAGATCGCCTCGGACACTTCAGCTGGCAGGTTGATCTGCTTGATACGCACGTCAACCACTTCGATACCCAGCGCTGCCATACTGTTCGGGTTGATCACCGGAACTTTACCGTTGGTTTCAGCCTGAACGCGTTCAGCGGCTTTAGCAATCGCGTCATCCGCTGCTGGCGTTTCCACTTCGTCTTCCGTGCCCGCAGTACCGGAGTTCAGCGCATCGCGTACTTCCAGCGTCAGACGACCACGGGAATCGGTCACGATGTCTTTCACATCCAGACGACCAATCTCAGAACGCAGACGGTCAGAGAACTTACGTTTCAGCAGCACTTCCGCCTGAGAAACGTCACCACCGCCCGTTGCCAGGAAGTAGCGGCTGAAATCGCTGATGCGCCATTTGATATAAGAATCAACGATCAGGTCTTTCTTCTCTTTGGTCACGAAACGGTCAGCCTGGTTATCCATGGTCTGGATACGCGCATCCAGCGTTTTCACTGACTGAATAAACGGCACCTTGAAGTGCAGACCCGGCTCGTAAATCACCGGACGTTTGTCACTGTCACGCACGACGCTGCTGAACTGGAATTTGATCCCACGCTCGCCCTCTTTCACCACAAAGATCGAGGTATACAGCACGACCAGTACGATGACGACGATCGCAATAACTGACTTACGCATCCTTATTCCCCCTGACGCTGGTAGTCGTTACGCTGCGCGTTAGCACGGCGTTGGTCCATAATGTCACCATCGTTCGAAGAAGGCGTTGTGTTCGCGCTGGAGCTGCCTGATGAGGCTGGCGGCAGACGCAGCAGGTTGTTTGCTCCGCTGGTGTCTTTCGCTGCCGGCGCAGAACCGCCTTTCAGCATCTGATCCAGCGGCAGAACCATCAGGTTTCCACCTTTACTGTCGTTAACCAACACTTTGCGGGTGTGGCTCAGCACTTTTTCCATGGTCTCGATATACAGACGCTCGCGGGTAATTTCCGGCGCGGCTTTGTATTCCGGCAGGATGCGCGCAAAACGAGCCACTTCACCCTGAGCTTCCAGGATGGTCTGGGTCTTATACGCACGCGCCTCTTCCAGAATACGCTGCGCCTGACCGTTAGCACGCGGCTGCACTTCGTTGGTGTACGCTTCTGCTTCGCGAATGTACTGCTGTTCGTTTTCACGGGCGGCAATCGCATCATCAAACGCGGCCTTCACCTCTTCCGGCGGACGCGCAGCCTGGAAGTTGACGTCCAGCAGGGTGATACCCATGTTGTAAGGACGAATCGTCTCCTCCAGCTCGCGCTGGGTATCGCTACGAATAACGGTACGACCTTCGGTCAGGATGCGGTCCATCGTGTATTTGCCGATTACACCACGCAGGGCGCTGTCGGTCGCCTGACGCAGGCTGTCATCGGCGCTGGTCACGCTAAACAGATAACGCTCAGGATCGGTCACGCGGTACTGCACGTTCATCTCGACGCGCACCACGTTTTCGTCAGAGGTCAGCATCACGCCGGAGGCGGCCAGTTCACGGACGGACTCCACGTTGACTGCAGTAACGTCGTCAATGAAGGTCGGTTTCCAGTTCAGGCCCGGCTCAACCAGATGGCTGAACTTACCGAAACGGGTGACCACGCCGCGTTCTGCTTCTTTAATGGTGTAGAATCCGCTGGCTGCCCAGACGATCACCAGCCCGGCAGCAACGATGCCCACCAGGCGGCCACCTAATTGCGGGCGCGGTCCCTGGCTGGAACTGCCACCCGAGCCTGAACCTTTTCCTCCGCCAAGGCCACCAAGCTTTTTGCTCAGCTTGCGGAAGATATCATCCAGATCCGGCGGCCCCTGCTCGCGACCACCTTTGTTGCCATTTCCCCCAGAGTTGCCGCCTTGATTATTGCTGCTTCCCCACGGGTCGCGGTCTTGTCCGTTATTACCGGGCTGATTCCACGCCATGTATATGCTCCATATTTGTTATGCAAGGGCGAATTTTTCAGGCTTCCCCTTTCTGATCAGACGATATAGTCCGCCAGCGCAGGTTCTTGTTTACAGAGGCGACGCCAGTCAACGATCGGCATACGCACCTGCATCCCCACGCTGCCGTCATCCTCCATCCACTCTTTTTCTATCGCCTGAAGCTGATAAAACCGGCTGCGCAGCCTGCCTTCCTGTGGCGGCAGTCGCAGCGTGTGCTGAGCTACCTCACCGGAAAGACGTTCTGTCAAAGCCTGGAAAAGCAGTGGCACACCAATACCGGCCTGAGCAGAAAGCCAGACCCGAATCGGTTTGTTCTCTTCATCTCGGTCGATACGCGGTTCGAAATCCTCCAGCATATCGATCTTATTCATCACCAACAGCGTGGGAATTTCGTGGGCGTCAATTTCTTCCAGCACCACGTTCACCGCGTCGATGTTCTCCTGCACGCGTACGTCAGCCGCATCAATCACGTGCAGCAGCAGGGTCGCCTGACGCGTCTCCTGCAACGTCGCCTTAAACGCCGCCACCAGATCGTGCGGCAGATGGCGGATAAACCCTACGGTATCCGCCAGCACTGTTTCACCCACGTCTGCAACGTCAATGCGGCGCAGCGTCGGGTCCAGGGTCGCAAACAGCTGGTCTGCGGCATACACCTGGGCCTCGGTTATCTGGTTAAACAGGGTGGATTTACCGGCGTTGGTATAGCCCACCAGCGACACCGTTGGGATGTCGGCTTTGGTTCGCGCCCGACGCCCCTGTTCACGCTGTTTCTCTACACGTTCCAGACGTGAGAGGATCTGGGTAATACGGCCACGCAGCAAACGGCGGTCGGTTTCGAGCTGGGTTTCACCCGGACCGCGCAAACCAATCCCGCCTTTTTGTCTTTCAAGGTGGGTCCAGCCACGCACCAGACGCGTCGCCAGATGGCGCAACTGCGCCAGCTCAACCTGCAGTTTCCCCTCGTGGGTTCGGGCACGCTGAGCAAAAATATCTAAAATCAATCCCGTGCGATCGATAACACGGCATTCGCAGAGAGCTTCCAGGTTGCGCTCCTGGGCTGGAGACAGCGCATGATCAAACAACACGACTGACGCGCCGGTTGCTTTTACGGCATCCGCAATTTCTACTGCTTTACCTTCACCAACAAAATACTTTGGGTGCGGCGCTTTACGGCTACCGGTAATCACCTGCATTGCTTCGACACCGGCGGAAGAGACCAGAGATTCAAACTCCTGGAGGTCTTCCATATCTTTGTCTTGCGAAAAATAGATGTGTACCAGCACCGCCTGCTCACCGGCATCATAACGGTCAAACAAGCGTAAACCTCTCTAAAAAGATCAGCGGGGAACGCAGGATCCCTGGCTCCCCGTGTGGATAACAGCTGAAACCTTATTCGGTCTCGTCGCTGTCCTGCGCTGGCGTTGAAGAACCCTGCGCGTTGCTGCCGTGATGGTAGTTACTGCCTGTGCCGCCGCCAGCGTTATTGCTGTGATGAGAGACCGGACGGGACGGAACAACAGTAGAGATAGCGTGCTTGTAGACCATCTGGCTGACCGTGTTTTTCAACAGGATCACGAACTGATCGAAAGACTCAATCTGACCTTGCAGCTTAATACCATTCACCAAATAAATAGAAACTGGAACACGTTCCCGACGCAATGCGTTCAGGAACGGATCTTGTAAAGATTGCCCCTTAGCCATTCTATCTTTTCCTTATATGCTTGTTTTGTACTTAGAACCTTGCGATTCTGAAAAATTGCGCACGATACGTCTCAATTGTACACATTCAGTGGGCGATATCACCAACAACCTCAATCACCTCGTTTAACGCCTGTTGCGGTTTTTCACTGTCTAACCAGTGAACTCCCTCCCAACCGCGCAACCAGGTGATCTGGCGCTTCGCTAACTGTCTCGTGGCGCAAACACCTCGATAAACCATTTCATCGTATGAAATCTCACCTTCAAGATACGACCACATCTGGCGGTATCCCACACAACGAACGGAAGGCATATCCGTATGCAAATCTCCACGGGCAAATAGCGCCCGCACTTCTGCTTCAAAATCTGAAGCCAACATCTGATGAAAACGCTGCTCAATTCGTTGATGGAGCAGTTCACGGCTCGCCGGGGCGATGGCGAACTGATGCACCTGATACGGCAGAGCGTCTCCTGACGTTTGCGTCAGTTCCGTTAAAGTTTTACCCGAAATGAAAAAAACTTCCAGTGCCCGGGAAAGCCTTTGCGGATCATTTGGATGGATCCGCGCTGCCGCAACCGGGTCAACCTCCGCCAGTTGCTTATGCAATACGTCCCATCCCTGCTCTGCCGCCTGCTGCTCAATCTTTGCTCTCACCTCAGGGTCCGCGGAAGGTAAAGGAGACAACCCTTCAAGCAGCGCCTTGAAGTAGAGCATGGTTCCGCCAACCAACAGCGGTATACGCCCCGCGGCGGTGATCTCGGCCATCTCGGCTAAGGCATCCCGGCGGAAATCCGCTGCTGAGTAAGCCTCTGCCGGGTCGAGAATATCCAGCAAACGGTGCGGTGCCGCACGCAGTTCATCTGCGCCGGGCTTCGCCGTGCCGATGTCCATCCCTCGATAGATGAGGGCGGAATCAACGCTAATCAACTCTACAGGCAAAACTTTACGTAACTCAATGGCTAACGCCGTTTTGCCCGAGGCCGTTGGGCCCATTAAAAAAATTGCCTTTGGCAGGCTCGCCTTACTTACGTCAGTCATGTTTCAGGGCGGTCATCGCCGTTTTTAAATCAACAGGTTGTAATAACCCACCCGGCGGCGCTTTCACCAGCTGTGGGCAGAGGCGTTCCACCTCCGCAAGCACGGTAATCGCCTGCGCCATACTCCACGGTGAATGTTCGCTGGCCAGATGGCGGGCGATCCACTGCGCGGTGTTGGCAGCCTCAAACGATGTCTGCTGCGCCAGGTAGCCTATCAGTTCAGGAATCAAGTTTTGTAAATTTTGTTGGCGTAAGGGTAAAGGCACTGCGCGAATTGTCACATGTTGTGGTTCAAGCACAATTTCAATGCCCATTTGCGCCAGCTGGGCCTCTGCACGCTGCAATACCCTTGTTTCTTCATGGGATATTTTCAGGCGAACCGGGATTAACAGCGGCTGCGCACAGGCCACATTTTCCCCCGGCGTCAGCTGCGCCTGCTTGAGCCAGCGTTCGGCAACCGGCAGCGCCAGAAGCAACAGTTTGCCGTCGCGCTCAAGCAGCGCCATATCCGGTGCGATAATCGTCAGCACCCGGCCAAAACTCTGGCTATGGCCTTCAAGGGAAGGTGTCGCCACCGCAACGTGTTCTTTGCGCTCGACAGCCGGCGTTTCCAGCAGTTTACGGTACAGCGCCCCCTGCTGCTTTTGATAGCCGGACTGAGCGTTCGGGTAGTTCGCGCCCGTCGGACGCGGTGCGGCCCCTGCTGAGGAGAAACGCGGGGCGTCCGGTTCACGCGCGACGGCAGGCTCCGCAAAATGGTTGCGACCCGCAGCGACACGATTTTCCGGAATGGGGCGCGGTGCGGAGTCTTCTTTTTCCAGCGGCAGTGTGGGTTCAAGCTGCTGTTGCAGTACGCTCAGCACGCCCTGGTAGATAAAATCATGTACCAGACGCGACTGATGGAACCGCACCTCATGCTTGGCAGGATGGACGTTGACATCCACCTGATGCGGGTCGATCTCCAGATAAAGTACAAAGGCAGGTTGCTGATCTGCCCCGAGCTTATCTTCGCAGGCCTGGCGAATGGCGTGGTTAATGAGGCGGTCGCGCATCATACGGCCGTTAACGTAGCAATACTGAATTTCAGAGAACGCCGCGCTGCTGGCATGCGGATCGGCCACCCAGCCACGTAAAGCCAGATCGCCGTGCTGCCACTCGATAGCCAGCGCCTGTTCCAGGAACGGCGTCCCGCAGATAGCCCCTAAACGTCGCTCTTTCTGCCCACCTTCAGCCACCGCGCGGTACTGGCGCATTACCTTGCCGTTATGGCTGAGGTTGATGGTGACGTCGAAACGGGCGAGCGCAATTCGGCGGATGATCTCGTCGATATGGCCGAACTCGGTTTTTTCGGTACGCATAAACTTGCGGCGGGCGGGAGTGTTGTAGAACAGATCCAGAACTTCCAGCGTGGTACCGACAGGGTGCGCCGCGGGTTTGACCGTCACGTCCATATCCCGCCCTTCAGCGTAGGCCTGCCAGGCTTCCTGCTGTTCAGCGGTGCGGGAGGTCAGCGTTAAACGAGAAACCGAACTGATACTGGCCAGCGCTTCGCCGCGAAAACCGAGGCTGATAATCGCTTCCAGGTCATCCAGAGAGGCAATTTTACTGGTGGCATGACGCGCCAGCGCCAGCGCCAGCTCCTCTTTTTTGATCCCGCAGCCGTTGTCGCGAATGCGGATAAGCTTCGCGCCGCCGCGTTCAATATCAATATCAATGCGGGTTGCGCCCGCATCGAGGCTGTTTTCCACCAGCTCTTTCACTACCGACGCAGGGCGTTCCACCACCTCACCGGCGGCGATTTGGTTCGCGAGCTGCGGCGGCAGAACCTGAATCGGCATGAATTCTCCTTAATTTGTGGCGGTCAACTCACCCGGCTGCGCGGCGCTGGCCGTCTGGGCTGCCCCGCCCTGCGGCGCGGACTGCAGAGGATGCGCCTCAAAATATTTACGTAAACCGTTGTATATCGCTTCGGCAATTTGCTGCTGGTAGCTGTCGCTGCCCAGCAGGCGCTCTTCGCTGTTATTGCTGATAAAGCCCGTCTCCACCAAAATTGACGGAATATCCGGCGAACGCAGAACGCCCAGGCTCGCATGTTCCGGGCGACGCTTATGCAATGCTCCGATGCCCTGCAGCTGATTCAATACGTTAGTGGCGACATCATACCCGACGCGCTGAGAATGACCGAACTGTAAATCCAGCACCGCCTGGCTGAGATACGGGTCAGACTGGCTGTTAGCCAGCACATCACCCGCGCCGCCTAACAGTTCAGACTGTTTCTCATGCTCTTCCAGCCAGTTTGCCATTTCGCTGTTCGCCCGACGGTTCGACAGGACCCATACCGAGGCGCCCGTCGCGTTACGGTTCGGTGCGGCATCCGCGTGAATGGAGACCAGGAAATTGGCGTTTTGCTTACGCGCCACGTCTGAGCGGCCCATCACAGAGATAAAATAGTCGCCGTCGCGCGTCAGTACGCCTTTAAACATCGGATCGTCGTTTAACAACGTCCGCAGCTTGCGGGCCACTGCAATAGTGACATTTTTCTCTCGCGTGCCGCCCGGGCCAATCGCACCAGGGTCCTGACCACCGTGCCCGGCATCAATGGCGATAATCACTTTATCACCGCTGACCGCACGCCGCGCGCTGGACGCCGGACGCGTTACCGTATTGCTGCTGGTTGCCGCGGTGATGCGATCGTTCTGAGATTTAAACGGATTACGCGCAGGTTCCGATGGGCGCGGCGTATAGACCGGCTCTTCCACGCGTTTCGCGACAACCGGTGGCGGCGGAGGCGGCGGAACATCGGCATTGATGGTGAAGACCACCGTATAGTTCGCCCCGTTTTGCTGCTTCACCGCCTTCGTTTTACCCTTTTCGGTCAGATCGACCACCAGACGCAGCGACTGGCTGTCCTGCGGGGTACCCGAACGGATACTTTTCACCAGGTTGTTACCGCTGAACCGCAGCGGTAACCCCTGGATCACGCCAGTCTGTTTGATATCCAGCGCCACGCTGCGGCTGTCTGGCTGTGAAAACGCATATTCAGGGTCACCCATAAAGCTGAACGTGATCCGGGCCTGGCTTTCGCCGTTTGACACCTGAATATCCGAAAGGCTTGCCGCCCCGGCCTGCGCGCACAGCAGCACCGTCGCAGCCAACACCCAACCTTTAACGCGACTAATCATCCCGTCATCCCTACTCTTAACCGGCGAGACGCGCCAGTAAGGAACACCCTGATGAGGAAACCGCACTGATGCGAGCCTCACGCCCTTGCGCCTGGTAATCTAAGTGAATTTCGACATCCGGGTCAGGTAACACACCCGCACCTTGTTGCGGCCACTCCACCAGGCAGATGGCGTCGTTGGCAAAATAATCACGGATCCCCATAAATTCCAGCTCCTCAGGATCCGCAAGGCGATATAAATCAAAGTGGTACACCATAAGATTGTCGAGGGTGTACGGCTCGACCAGCGTGTAGGTTGGGCTTTTCACATTCCCGTTATGCCCTAACGCCTGCAAAAAACCCCGGCTGAAGGTGGTTTTACCCGCACCTAAATCACCATACAGATAAATGACGGTTGCCCCCTGACAGGCCTGCGCCACGCGCTTGCCGAGATCTAAAGTGGCTTGTTCATCAGGTAAAGGAATCGCTCGATTAGTCATTTTCTACGTCAATCACATCCGGGTTAACAACACGCCGCAGCGTGCAAAAGAGATCGGTGGCCAGCATACCGCGTGTACCCTCTCGCGCAGCAAGCCTGTCAGCTGCCGCGCCGTGGGCCACGCAGCCCGCACAGGCTGCATCATAAAGGGGAAGTTTCTGTCCAAGCAATGCGCCAATGATGCCTGAAAGCACATCGCCCATGCCGCCGCTCGCCATGCCCGCATTTCCGGCATCAATAATGCCCTGCGTCTCGTCACTGGCGACAACGGTTCCTGCCCCTTTCAAAACGGCAACACCTCCGTAACGTTTTACCAGACGCTGAGCAGAAAGTAAGCGATCGCTTTCAATTTCTGCCACGCTGCAGTTAAGCAGGCGCGCGGCTTCGCCGGGGTGTGGCGTCAGAATGCGATTGTGACGCTTATCCGGGTTTATTGCCAGAAGGTTAAGCGCGTCGGCATCCCACAGCATCGGTTTACGAAAATTTTCGACCTTTTGCAGGGCCTGTTTACCCCATGCCTGCTGTCCAAGACCGGGACCAATGACCACCACATCCGCCCATTCGAGGCTTTCTTCAAGCGTCTGGGGCGTAAGCTCATGGACCATCAGTTCCGGCCGAGCTGTAATGATTGGCGTAATGTTCTCGATGCGAGTGAGTACTCGCACTAATCCGGTACCGCTGCGCAGTGCCGCCTCACCGGCCATGCGAACCGCACCTGCCGTACCGCGATCGCCACCAATAATCACCAGCCTGCCGTGGTCGCCCTTATGGGACGTTGGGCGGCGCGGCGGAAGCCACTCTTTTAGCTGCGAGGCATCAAAGCGCGACAGGCGCGTTTCCTGCCCTGCGAGCCAGCTCTCCAGCCCCAGGGCGTTATGGTGCAATACGCCAACCACATCCCGGGCTTTTCCGGTTAACAAGCCCGGCTTCAGAGCGATAAAGGTCACGGTGTGCGCAGCCTGAATAACGGCGCCAGGCGTCGCGCCGGTCTGCGCGATCAGGCCCGACGGAATGTCCAGCGCCACTACCGGCGCGGAGTGCCCGTTAGCGTGTTCAATAAGCGCGGCGATGTTCTCGCGAGGCGCGCTGCGTAGCCCGGTCCCCAGCAGACCATCAACAATCAGATCAACATCTTCCGGCCAGACGATATCAGGGGCATGAATCACGCCGCCTGCATTCAGCCATGCCTCCCGCGCCGCGCCGGCCTCTTCCGGCAGGGGCTTATCACTTTCCAGCGCCAGCAAGGTAACGCGGATACCGGCCGCAACCGCGAGACGCGCAGCAACGTAGCCGTCGCCGCCGTTATTGCCGTGCCCACACAAAATCAGCCAGTGAGTGGATTGCGGGTACGCGCCGCGAGCAACGTTAAACGCCGCCTCCCCCGCGCGCTGCATCAGTTCATAAAGAGTAATGCCGAGGCTGTCTGCGGCCTCTTTTTCGGCGCACCGGAGGTCATCCGCATGCCAGATGGAATGTGGTATACTTGCGGGGTTTTTCTTCACCGTATGGTCCGTCATGTCACAGCCCCTCGATCTCAATGAATTAGCGCAAAAAATAAAACAGTGGGGTGCTGAGCTTGGCTTCCAGAAGGTAGGCATTACCGATACCGACCTCTCTGCCAGCGAGCCAAAACTGCAGGCCTGGCTGGACAAACAATACCACGGCGAAATGGAGTGGATGGCGCGTCACGGCATGATGCGTGCCCGTCCACATGAGCTTTTACCGGGTACATTGCGCGTCATCAGCGTGCGCATGAACTACCTGCCTGCCAACGCGGCCTTTGCGCGCACGCTAAAAAATCCCTCTTTGGGTTACGTCAGCCGGTACGCCCTGGGGCGTGATTACCATAAGCTACTGCGTAACCGTTTAAAAAAACTCGGGGAAACTATTCAGCAGCACTGTGTTTCGCTGAATTTTAGACCCTTTGTCGATTCCGCGCCTATTCTTGAGCGCCCGATCGCCGAAAAAGCCGGGCTTGGCTGGACAGGTAAGCACTCACTTATCCTTAGCCGCGACGCCGGATCGTTCTTCTTCCTCGGTGAACTGCTGATTGATTTACCCCTGCCGGTAGACGGCCCGGTAGAGGAAGGCTGTGGCCGCTGCGTGGCCTGCATGACCATCTGCCCGACTGGCGCCATCGTTGAGCCGTATACTGTTGATGCGCGCCGCTGCATTTCCTATCTCACCATCGAGCTCGAAGGAGCGATCCCGGAAGAATTTCGTCCACTTATCGGCAACCGCATCTACGGCTGCGACGACTGCCAGCTGATCTGCCCGTGGAACCGCTATTCGCAGCTGACGGATGAAGAAGACTTCAGTCCGCGCAAGGCGTTACATGCCCCGCCGCTGATCGAGCTGTTCGCCTGGACCGAAGCCTGGTTTCTGAAGGTGACGGAAGGTTCCGCCATTCGGCGTATCGGCCACCTGCGCTGGCTGCGAAACGTGGCCGTCGCGCTGGGCAATGCCCCGTGGGATGAAGCAAATATTCATGCGCTTGAAAGTCGTAGAGGTGAGCACCCACTTCTTGATGAACACATAGAATGGGCGATTGCGCAGCAAATCGAGAAGCGCAACGCCTGCGTGGTCGAGGTGCAGCTTCCTCAGAAACAGCGGCTGGTGAGGGTGATTGAAAAAGGGCTCACGCGGGATGCGTGATATATTCACAGCCTGTGAATAAAAATAAAAACTCAAGCGCCATCTGGACTTGAGAAGAGGTCAAGTGATCTCAATAACATTTTGAAATGAAATTTTATCCACTTAATACAGTGACTTGGGAAGATATTATTCACCCTGCTAACTTTCTGTACGGTTTGGGTAAAGCGCGAATTCTGTGGATAACTCTGTTTACAAGAGTATTTCAGATGCAATAGAAAACGTCCCCAGCGTGTCTTTTCGCTGTGGATATTTTAGAGATTAAGAAGAATTTGGAGCGGGAAACGAGACTCGAACTCGCGACCCCGACCTTGGCAAGGTCGTGCTCTACCAACTGAGCTATTCCCGCTTGGGTGGTCCGTGCTTTAGAAGCACTTTCAAATTTTGGAGCGGGAAACGAGACTCGAACTCGCGACCCCGACCTTGGCAAGGTCGTGCTCTACCAACTGAGCTATTCCCGCTTGGGCAGTCCGTGCTTGAGAAGCACTTTTCAAATTTTGGAGCGGGAAACGAGACTCGAACTCGCGACCCCGACCTTGGCAAGGTCGTGCTCTACCAACTGAGCTATTCCCGCAAATCTGTACTGCTTTTGTTGCTGTCGTAACGTGTAATTCTCTGTCGTTACGGGAGGCGCATTATACGAGAAATCCTTTTAGCTGCAACCCCCCTGAAAGTGATTTTTTCGAAATTCAGTTCAAATGCTTATTTAATCGGCAAGCTGAACAATTTAACGACAAAATCCCGGCCACGCAAGGCGCCGGATCTCAAAATCACAGCTTAATAAAGTTTTCGCGGTAGTACGCGAGTTCCGCCACAGACTCGCGGATATCGTCCATCGCCTGGTGCGTTCCTTGCTTTTTGAAGCCATCAAGGATTTCTGGTTTCCAGCGACGCGCCAGCTCTTTCAGGGTACTGACATCCAGATAGCGGTAGTGAAAGTAAGACTCCAGCTCCGGCATATACTTAAACAGGAAACGGCGATCCTGGCCGATGCTGTTCCCGCAGATCGGCGATTTACCCGCCGGCACCCACTGCTTCAGAAATTCGAGCGTCGCCAGTTCCGCCTCGCGGTCACCCAACGTGCTGGCCTTCACGCGCTCCACCAGCCCGCTTCCGGTATGGGTGCGCACGTTCCACTCGTCCATCAGCGCCAGCTGGTCGTCGGACTGATGCACCGCAATCGTTGGCCCTTCGGCCAGGATATTCAGGTTGGCATCGGTGACCAGGGTTGCAATCTCAATAATGCGATCGCGCTCGGGATCCAGCCCGGTCATTTCGAGATCGATCCAAATCAGGTTGTTTTCATCCGCGCTCATGTTATTTTCCACCCTTCTCGCATAACCGGCAGTAGCAGGTTAACTAGTATTAATTAGAGTGTATCATAGAGGTTTTGCCCCTTACGGGCGACCAGGAGCCAGTGCGATTGAGTAAAAATAAACTCTCCAAAGGGCAGCAGCGCCGTGTGAATGCCAATCACCAGCGCCGTCTTAAAACCACTTCGGAGAAGGTCGATTACGACGACAACCTGTTTGGCGAACCAACGGAAGGCGTAGTCATCAGCCGTTTCGGTATGCACGCTGACGTGGAATCCGCCGATGGTGAAATCCACCGCTGCAACATCCGCCGGACCATTCGTTCTCTGGTGACCGGTGACCGCGTCGTCTGGCGTCCGGGTAAAGAGGCGGCGGAAGGCGTTACGGTAAAAGGTATCGTTGAAGCGGTTCATGAACGTACGTCCGTGTTAACCCGTCCCGATTTTTACGATGGGGTGAAGCCGATTGCCGCCAACATTAACCAGATTGTTATCGTATCGGCGATTTTGCCTGAACTTTCGCTCAATATTATCGACCGATACCTCGTCGCGTGCGAAACGCTGCAGGTTGAACCTATTATCGTGCTGAACAAAATCGATCTGCTGGATGACGAAGGCATGGCTTTCGTTAATGAACAGATGGATATCTATCGCAAGATTGGCTATCGCGTCCTGATGGTCTCCAGCCATACCAAAGATGGCCTCAAACCGCTGGAAGAGGCGCTTACCGATCGCATCAGCATTTTTGCGGGCCAGTCCGGCGTAGGTAAATCGAGCCTGCTGAACAATCTGCTCGGCCTCCAGCAGGAGATCCTCACCAACGATGTGTCTGACGTCTCGGGTCTGGGCCAGCACACCACTACCGCCTCGCGTCTGTATCACTTCCCGCACGGCGGCGATGTCATCGACTCCCCGGGCGTGCGTGAATTCGGTTTATGGCATCTTGAGCCGGAACAAATCTTTAATGGATTTGTCGAATTCCATGATTATTTAGGCGCTTGCAAATACCGCGACTGTAAACACGATAACGATCCAGGCTGCGCTATCCGCGAAGCGGTTGAGAAAGGTGAGATTGCGGAGACCCGCTTCGACAATTACCACCGCATTCTTGAGAGCATGGATCAGGTAAAAACGCGTAAAAACTTTTCTGATTCTGACAACTGACAACTAAGCTAAGCATCGCTAAAATCGTCCCCTTTTTTCAGGTTCCGGCGGCTTACCGCCGGATCAGGAACGACAAAACAATGGCCTGGAGGCTACCTTGTTAAACGCATTTAAACTTTCGCTTCAATACATTCTGCCAAAACTGTGGCTCACTCGCCTGGCGGGCTGGGGCGCAAGCAAACGCGCGGGCTGGCTGACCAAACTGGTCATCGACCTTTTCGTGAAGTATTACAAGGTCGACATGAAAGAAGCGCAGAAGCCGGACACCGCCAGCTACCGCACGTTCAACGAGTTTTTCGTGCGCCCGCTACGCGACGAAGTGCGCCCGCTGAACACCGATCCTAACGTCCTGGTGATGCCAGCAGACGGGGTGATCAGCCAGCTGGGTAACATCGAAGACGACAAAATCCTGCAGGCGAAAGGCCATAACTACAGCCTGGAAGCGCTGCTGGCGGGCAATTACCTGATGGCGGATCTGTTCCGCAACGGCACCTTTGCCACCACCTATCTGTCACCGCGCGACTACCACCGCGTGCATATGCCGTGTAACGGTATCCTGCGTGAGATGATCTACGTGCCGGGCGATCTGTTCTCCGTAAACCACCTGACCGCGCAAAACGTACCGAACCTGTTTGCCCGTAACGAGCGCGTCATCTGCCTGTTCGATACTGAATTCGGCCCTATGGCGCAGATTCTGGTGGGCGCGACCATTGTCGGCAGTATTGAAACCGTCTGGGCTGGCACCATCACCCCTCCGCGTGATGGCGTAATCAAGCGCTGGACGTGGCCTGCCGGTGAAGAGGAAGGCTCTGTCGCCCTGCTGAAAGGTCAGGAGATGGGCCGCTTCAAGCTGGGTTCGACCGTCATCAACCTGTTTGCACCGGGTAAAGTGAAGCTGGCTGAACAGCTCGAAAGCCTGTCGGTCACTAAACTTGGCCAACCGCTGGCGGTCTCTACCGAAACCTTCGTGACGCCGGACGCAGAACCTGCTCCGCTGCCGCAAGAAGAGATTGACGCCGAGCACGACGCCAGCCCGCTGGTTGACGACAAAAAAGACGAAGGCTAACAACAGAAGGATCGCTGACGTGCGCCCGATTATCGTTTTACTGATGGCCTGGTGCCTCAGCATGGGGGCGTACGCAGCGACAGCCCCCGACGCCAAACAGATAACCCAGGAACTGGAGCAGGCGAAAGCGGCCAAACCCGCTCAGCCAGAGACCGTTGAGTCGCTCCAGTCCGCACTGAACGCGCTTGAAGAGCGGAAAGGCTCGCTTGAGCGCGCTCAGCAGTATCAGCAGGTTATCGACAACTTCCCTAAACTCTCGCAAACGCTGCGCGCGCAGCTCGCTAATCTGCGCGATGAGCCGCGCAATGTGCCGGAAGGCATGACCACCGACGCCCTGAATCAGGAAATCCTGCAGGTGAGCAGCCAGCTTCTGGAAAAGAGCCGCCAGGCTCAGCAGGAGCAGGAGCGGGCGCGTGAAATTGCCGACTCCCTCAGTCAGCTTCCGCAGCAGCAAACCGACGCCCGCCGCCAGCTTAACGACGTTGAGCGTCGCGTGGGGACGCAAAGCGGCAATACGCCGCAGGCTCAGGCGCAAAATCTGGGTCTGCAGGCGGAATCAGCTCGTCTGAAGGCCCTTGTGGATGAGCTGGAGCTGGCGCAGCTTTCCGCCAACAACCGCCAGGAGCTGGCGCGGATGCGCTCTGAACTCGCTCAGAAGCAGAGCGAGCAGCTGGATGCGTATCTTCAGGCCCTGCGTAATTTGCTTAACAGCCAGCGTCAGCGCGAAGCCGAGCGTGCGCTTGAAAGCACCGAGCTGCTGGCCGAAAACAGTGCCAATCTGCCAGAAGGTATCGTCGATCAGTTTAAGGTCAACCGCGAGCTTTCTGCCGCACTGAATCAGCAGGCGCAGCGTATGGATCTGGTTGCCTCCCAGCAGCGCCAGGCGACGAATCAAACCCTGCAGGTGCGCCAGGCGCTCAACACCCTGCGCGAGCAGTCCCAGTGGCTCGGGTCATCAAACCTGCTGGGCGAAGCGTTACGCGCCCAGGTCGCACGCCTGCCGGAAATGCCGAAGCCGCAGCAGCTGGATACCGAGATGGCCCAGCTGCGCGTGCAGCGACTGCACTTTGAAGATCTTCTCAATAAGCAGCCGCAAATTCGCCAGATCCGTCAGGCTGACGGACAACCCCTGACCAGCGAGCAAAACCGTATTCTGGAAGCCCAGCTGCGCACCCAGCGCGAGCTGCTGAACTCCCTGCTGCAGGGCGGGGATACGCTGATTCTGGAACTGACTAAGCTTAAGGTCTCTAACAGCCAGCTGGAAGACGCGCTGAAAGAGGTGAACGAGGCGACGCACCGTTATCTCTTCTGGACGTCCGACGTGCGTCCGATGACCTTCTCGTGGCCAATTGAGATCGTTCAGGATCTGCGCCGCCTGATTTCGCTGGACACCTTCAGTCAGCTCGGACAGGCCAGCGTGATGATGCTGACCAGTAAAGAGACGATAATCCCGCTGCTGGGCGCGTTGGTTCTGGTGGGCTTCAGCATTTACTCGCGCAGACATTTCACCCGCTTCCTGGAGCGTTCCAGCGCGCGGGTGGGGAAAGTCACTCAGGATCACTTCTGGCTGACGTTGCGCACCGTGTTCTGGTCGATTCTCGTCGCGTCTCCGCTGCCGGTGCTGTGGATGACGCTTGGCTACGGCCTGCGGGAAGCCTGGCCCTATCCGCTCGCGGTCGCCATTGGCGATGGCGTCACCGCTACGGTGCCGCTGCTGTGGGTGGTGATGATTTGCGCCACGTTCGCACGGCCGAATGGCCTGTTCATTGCCCACTTTGGCTGGCCGCGTAACCGCGTGGCGCGCGCCATGCGCTACTACCTGATGAGCATCGGGCTGATTGTGCCGCTGATTATGGCGCTGATCATGTTTGATAATCTCAACGACCGGGAATTTTCAGGCTCGCTGGGCCGCCTCTGCTTTATGCTGATCTGCGGCGCGCTGGCCATCGTGACGCTCAGCCTGAAACGCGCGGGGATACCGCTCTATCTGGATAAATCTGGCAGCGGCGAAAACATGTTCAACCGGCTGCTCTGGAACCTCCTGCTGAGCGCCCCTTTGATTGCGATGCTGGCAGCCGCGGTAGGTTACCTGGCAACCTCGCAGGCACTTCTGGCGCGACTGGAAACGTCGGTGGCGATCTGGTTCCTGCTGCTGGTGGTGTATCACGTGATCCGTCGCGGGATGCTGATCCAGCGCCGTCGTCTGGCCTTCGACCGCGCCAAGCATCGCCGGGCGGAGATCCTCGCTCAGCGTGCCCGGGGTGAGGAAGAGCCAACCCATGTCAACAGCACGGAAGGCACGATGGATGCCGACGAGGTCGAACTGGATCTGGATGCAATCAGTACCCAGTCTCTGCGCCTGGTGCGCTCCCTCCTGATGCTGATTGCCCTTCTGTCGGTGATTTTCCTGTGGTCAGAAATTCATTCCGCGTTTGGCTTCCTGGAGAATATCTCTCTGTGGGACGTGACGTCCACGGTGCAGGGCGTTGAAAGCCTGGAGCCGATCACCTTAGGCGCGGTGCTGATTGCCATTCTGGTGCTGATCATCACCACCCAACTGGTGCGTAACTTCCCGGCACTGCTGGAGCTGGCGCTGCTGCAGCATCTGGATTTAACCCCCGGCACGGGATACGCCATTACGACCATTACGAAATACCTGATACTGCTGTTTGGCGGGATGGTTGGTTTCTCAATGATTGGTATTGAGTGGTCTAAACTGCAATGGCTGGTAGCCGCGCTGACGTTTGGCCTTGGCTTTGGCATGCAGGAGATTTTCGCTAACTTTGTGTCCGGCCTGATCATCCTGTTTGAAAAGCCGATTCGTATTGGCGATACGGTGACGATCCGCGATCTGACCGGGAGCGTAACGAAGATCAACACCCGTGCCACCACGATCAGCGACTGGGACCGTAAAGAGATCATCGTGCCGAACAAGGCGTTTATTACCGAGCAGTTTATCAACTGGTCGCTGTCGGACTCCGTTACGCGCGTGGTTCTGACGGTACCGGCGCCGTCGGATGCCAACAGCGAAGAGGTCACGCTGATCCTCTACACCGCCGCCGAACGCTGTACGCTGGTGCTCGATAATCCCGTACCGGAAGTGTTCCTGGTCGATTTACAGCAGGGGATCCAGATTTTCGAACTGCGTATTTACGCTGCCGAAATGGGGCACCGTATGCCGCTGCGCCATGAGATCCACCAGCTGATTCTGGCGGGCTTCCGCGAGCACGGTATTGATATGCCGTTCCCACCGTTCCAGATGCGTCTGGAAAGTATGGACGGACGCAAGATGGGTAAAACGCTCACGTCGGCAGCAAGATCGCGCCCGGCGGGCAGCTTGTAATCTTTCTCCCCTCCCTTTCGGGAGGGGCATTTTACCGCTACGCCACTTCCGCGACGTACGCCATTGAACGCCGACGGTAATTCTCATAAATTCCCATCGCCAGCAGCGAGAAGAAGATCGGCCCACCGACCATCCACAGCGCGCTGTTCCAGTCGTTTGCCTCAACCACGGGCTGAATAACGGTAAAGATGTTGGCAAACGCCACGACCAGCACCACCACCGTTGTTGCCAGCAGCGTTGCCGCGCGGGTTTTGAAGATCACAAACGGACGCTCAAGGTCCCGCTTCGCCTTAAAGAACGGGAACGCCAGGGTGAGGAACAGGTACGGCAGCGTCATCGACACGTTCGCCATCAGGGTCAGCTTGTTATAGAACGCAGACGCGGTATCACCGCCAAATGACACCAGCAGAATGAACACGCACACCAGCAGACACTGCATCCACATGGCGTTGGCAGGCATTCCTGCGGTATTCAGCTGCGTCATGCGTGCCGGCCACAGCGCTTTTGGCGTGCCCTGAATGATCGCTTTCAGCGGCGAGTAGATCAGCGTAAAGAACGCGCCTGTATAGGCAAGGAACATCGACAGGCCGGTAATGCGCGCAAACCATATCCCCATGGTGGCCGATGCTTCCGGCGTCAGGTGCATGGCGTTACCCAACGTCATCCCCAGGCTTTTCATCAGCACGTAGGTGATGTTCCCGAGGTTAGTGGTGTCGTTACTCAACACCTGCTGCCAGCTGGTACTGACGCCCCAGAGGAAAATCGCCAGCGAGTAGCCGATGGAGATGACGATGGCGGCAAAAATAATCCCTTTGGCGAAATTCTTTTCCGGGTTCTCGGTCTTATCGACCAGCCCGCCTACCGCTTCAATACCGCCGTAGGCAAAAATGGCAAACACCACGAAGGAGAGCATGGCCAGCCCTGACTGGTAGCCCGGATTAGGCGATGATACGAAGTTCACCTCCTGCGCGAAGTGCCCGCCGTTCAGGTACAGAATGGCGATACTCGCCAGCAGCAGCACCAGGTTCAGGCACATCACGGAAATACCGCCAACGGCGGTGATACGGGCAATTTTGTTGATGCCTTTTGCCGCTACCAGCGTGACCACCACCATCCAGCACACCGCCAGAATACCGACCACCTGCGTGGAGCTTAGCCCCGCCAGAGACCATATCTGCGTTTTATCCGCCCCGAAAAGAAACGTTGAGAACGGCACCCAGACTTTGGCCGCCGTGCTGACCATCCAGACGACGTAGGAGGAGAACCACATAAACGTGCCGATAAATGCGTAACGCGGACCGATGCTGTTGTTCATCCATGAATAGATACCGCCCTCTTCTTTCCGGTAAGCCGAGCCCATCTCCGCCATCATCAGCGCAAACGGGATAAAGAAGAACAGAGCAGAAACGATATAAAACGGCGTCGCGCTGTAGCCCATCAGATAGAAAGCCGACGGGCTATTGGCAAAGCCAAAGACTGACGTAAAAATCATCAGGATGAGCCCGGTGAGGGTCATCTTTTTGAGTGAGTGGGACATATAACCATCCGAAGAGGAATTAAACTGCGCGGATGGTAGCAGATGACCAGACTAATATTGTGGCTATACGAGGCAATTTAAGAAAAAGACCTGTGTACAGAGAAAATGGCAGTTTTTAATGTTGCCGTGCGGAAATGGAAAGGAATATTGCCACAGGTAATGTATGCCGGGTAAGCGCTGCGCCACCCGGCATTTTTTCAGGCGCGATCGACCGTAAAGGCAATCACATCGCCGAGATGCTCGGCGTCCAGCGCCAGCATGACCAGACGGTCAACCCCCAGCGCCACGCCGGAGCAATCCGGCAGGCCCGCTTTTAAGGCTTCCAGCAGGTTAGTATCAATCGGCTGCTGCGGCAGACTGCGCGCGGCGCGCTTGCGGTTATCCTGCTCGAAACGCTGCTGCTGTTCGCGCGCGTCGGTCAGCTCGTGGAAGCCGTTCGCCAGCTCGATGCCTTTGTAATAGACCTCAAAACGCTCTGCCACGCGGTGATCTTCGGTGCTGATCTGCGCCAGAGACGCCTGGCTTGCGGGGAAGTGATAGACAAACGTCGGACGTTCTTTACCAATCTGCGGTTCCACGCCGAAGGTGAACAGCAGCTGCAGCAGCGTGTCGCGATCCTCCTCGGTATCCGCCACGTTGCTCAGATCCAGTTTTGCCGCCACTTCACGCAGCTGAGCTTTGTCCGCCGACAGCGGATCGATTTCCAGATGGCGCTGGAAGGCCTGTTGATAGGAGAGCGTTTCGGCTTCTGAACAGTCCAGCACCTGCTGCAGCAGATCGTCCACCTCGTTCATCAGGCGGTACATATCATAATGCGGGCGGTACCACTCCAGCATGGTGAATTCCGGGTTATGGTGACGCCCCATCTCTTCATTACGGAAGCTGCGGCACAGCTGATACACCGGACCACACCCCGCCGCCAGCAGGCGCTTCATGTGATATTCCGGGCTGGTCATCAGATACAGATTCATGCCCTGAGAGTGGCCAGGGCCAACAAAACGGGTTTCAAACGGGACCAGATGAATATCCGTTACCGTTGCCTGACTCATGCACGGGGTTTCCACCTCCAGGACGCCGCGGTCGGCAAAGAAACGGCGGATCTCCGTCATAATTGCGGCGCGTTTTAACAGATTTGGGATGGATGCGCTCGGCTGCCAGGTGGCCGTTTCGCTCATGAGTTTTTCTCCGATTTCAGACAAGGGCACGAAGTCTACTCGTTAGCAGGGACAGAGACAAATTTTGCGCAGTAAAAAAGCGCATTTCATTTAAGTGGATTATTTCGTGACGCAATTCATCAATCACAATGATAAATCACCGCACAGAACAGCAAAAAAATCGAACACGTCAAATTTCCCTGACGTCTACACGGTTATACTCTTTTACCCATAAAGGAGCAGTGGAAACGCTTTCGCAATCGTCCGCGTGGACGGGTGAACTACCTTTAGTTTGTCGCGTTGCGAAATAACAAAAATCTGGAGGAATGTCGTGCAAACTTTTCAAGCCGATCTTGCCGTAATAGGCGCTGGCGGGGCTGGATTACGTGCTGCGATTGCTGCAGCACAAGCTAATCCTGACGCTAAAATCGCATTGATTTCAAAAGTCTATCCAATGCGCAGCCACACGGTGGCAGCAGAAGGAGGGTCCGCCGCCGTTGCGCAGGATCATGACAGCTTCGAATACCATTTCCACGACACGGTTGCAGGGGGCGACTGGCTTTGCGAACAGGATGTCGTTGACTACTTCGTGCACCATTGTCCAACTGAAATGACCCAGCTTGAACAGTGGGGATGTCCGTGGAGCCGCCGTCCGGACGGCAGCGTCAACGTTCGTCGCTTCGGGGGGATGAAAATCGAACGTACCTGGTTCGCCGCCGATAAGACCGGCTTCCACATGCTGCACACCTTGTTCCAGACCTCTCTTCAGTTCCCACAAATCCAGCGCTTTGATGAACATTTCGTCCTCGACATTCTGGTCGATGACGGTCATGCACGTGGCCTGGTGGCGATGAACATGATGGAAGGCACCCTCGTCCAGATCCGTGCCAATGCGGTGGTGATGGCAACGGGCGGTGCGGGACGCGTCTATCGCTACAACACCAACGGCGGCATCGTCACCGGTGACGGCATGGGCATGGCGCTGAGCCACGGCGTGCCGCTGCGCGATATGGAGTTTGTACAGTATCACCCAACCGGTCTGCCGGGCTCGGGCATTCTGATGACGGAAGGCTGCCGCGGCGAAGGCGGTATCCTGGTCAACAAAAACGGCTACCGCTATCTGCAGGATTACGGCATGGGCCCGGAAACCCCTCTCGGCGAGCCGAAGAACAAATACATGGAACTCGGCCCGCGCGACAAAGTCTCTCAGGCCTTCTGGCACGAGTGGCGCAAGGGCAACACCATCTCCACGCCGCGCGGCGACGTGGTCTATCTCGATCTGCGTCACCTGGGCGAGAAGAAACTGCTGGAGCGTCTGCCGTTCATCTGCGAACTGGCGAAAGCTTACGTCGGCGTCGATCCGGTGAAAGAGCCGATTCCGGTACGCCCAACCGCGCACTACACCATGGGCGGGATTGAAACCGACCAACAGTGTGAAACCCGCATTAAAGGGCTGTTCGCCGTAGGCGAGTGTTCCTCCGTCGGCCTGCACGGCGCCAACCGCCTGGGCTCTAACTCGCTGGCAGAGCTGGTCGTCTTTGGCCGCATGGCGGGCGAGCGTGCGATGGAGCGTGCGGCGACCGCAGGCGAAGCAAACGGCGCAGCGCTGGATGCGCAGGTCACAGACGTTGAAAAACGCCTGAAGGATCTGGTGAACCAGGAAGGTAACGAGAACTGGTCGAAGATCCGCGACGAGATGGGCCTGTCGATGGAAGAAGGCTGCGGTATCTACCGTACGCCGGAACTGATGCAGAAAACCGTCGACAAGCTGGCGGAACTGCAGGAGCGCTTCAAGCGCGTGCGCATCACCGACACCTCCAGCGTCTTCAATACCGACCTGCTCTATACCATTGAGCTGGGCCACGGCCTGAACGTCGCAGAATGTATGGCGCACTCTGCGCTGGCGCGTAAAGAGTCTCGCGGCGCACACCAGCGTCTGGACGAAGGCTGTACCGAACGTGACGACGTCAATTTCCTGAAACACACTCTCGCCTGGCGCGATGCGGATGGCACCACGCGTCTGGATTACAGCGACGTGAAAATCACCACGCTGCCACCGGCTAAACGCGTGTACGGCGCAGAAGCAGAAGCCGCCGAGAAGAAGGAGAAGGCGAATGGCTGAGATGCAAAAACTGAAAGTTGAAGTGGTGCGCTACAACCCGGAAGTGGATACCGCCCCCCACAGCGCTTTCTATGAAGTGCCCTATGACGAGCAAACCTCCCTGCTGGATGCGCTCGGCTATATCAAAGACAACCTGGCGCCGGACCTGAGCTACCGCTGGTCCTGCCGCATGGCGATCTGTGGCTCCTGCGGCATGATGGTCAACAAGGTACCGAAGCTGGCGTGTAAAACCTTCCTGCGCGATTACACTAAGGGCATCAAGGTTGAAGCGCTGGGCAACTTCCCGATCGAGCGCGATCTGGTGGTCGATATGACCCACTTTATCGAAAGTCTGGAAGCGATTAAGCCGTACATCATCGGCAACCCACGCACGCCGGACCAGGGTCCGAACACCCAGACGCCGGCGCAGATGGCGAAATACCATCAGTTCTCTGGCTGCATCAACTGCGGCCTGTGCTACGCCGCCTGTCCACAGTTTGGCCTGAACCCGGAGTTCATCGGCCCGGCCGCCATTACCCTGGCGCACCGCTATAACGAAGACAGCCGCGACCACGGTAAAAAAGAACGTATGGCGCAGCTTAACGGTCAGAACGGCGTCTGGACCTGTACCTTTGTGGGCTACTGCTCCGAAGTCTGTCCAAAGCACGTCGACCCGGCCGCCGCCATTCAACAGGGTAAAGTGGAAAGCTCGAAAGACTTTCTTATCGCTACCCTGAAACCACGCTAAGGAGTGCATAATGACGACTAAACGCAAAGCCTACGTGCGGCCAGTGCCGTCCACCTGGTGGAAAAACCTGCCGTTTTATCGCTTCTATATGCTGCGTGAAGGCACGGCGGTACCGGCGGTCTGGTTCAGCCTTGAGCTGATGTACGGCGTTTTCGCCCTCAAACACGGGCCGGAAACCTGGGCCAGCTTTGTGGGGTTCCTGCAAAACCCAATCATCGTAGTTCTGAACCTGATCGCGCTCGCGGCGGCGCTGCTTCATACCAAAACCTGGTTTGAACTGGCGCCAAAAGCGGCGAATATCATCATAAAAGACGAAAAAATGGGGCCGGAGCCAGTCATTAAAGGGCTGTGGGCAGTGACGATCCTGGTCACTGTGGTCGTTCTGTTTGTCGCACTGTTCTGGTAAGGAGACTACTGTGATCAATCCAAATCCAAAACGTTCAGACGAGCCGGTCTTCTGGGGCCTGTTTGGCGCAGGCGGCATGTGGAGTGCCATCATCGCCCCGGTTATCATCCTGCTGGTCGGCATTATGCTGCCGCTGGGGCTGTTCCCGGGCGATGCGCTGAGCTACGAGCGCGTGCTGGCGTTTGCGAGCAGCTTTATCGGCCGCGTGTTCATCTTTCTGATGATCGTCCTGCCATTGTGGTGCGGTCTGCACCGTATTCACCATGCGATGCATGACCTGAAAATCCATGTGCCGAGCGGTAAATGGGTATTCTACGGGCTGGCAACCATCCTGACCGTGGTGACGCTGATTGCGGTTGTCACTATCTGACGCTTCTGGCCCGCCATCAGGCGGGCCTTTTATTTCTTCATCTTTCCCACCAGCCACTGGGCAAATTCACGCATTGCGGACGTTTCAGCCCGCGACTGCAGTCTCGTTAACCAGTAACTGCCCAGATCAATTTGCGTTGTAAACGGCTGCACAATACGCTCGCTGTTCAGCAAATGGGTAAACATATCGACAGGCGCAATGGCAATGCCCATACCTGCCTGCGCGGCTTCCAGCATGGTGACAGACGAATCAAATACCATCACCCGGTGCGTTGGCGAGGGAGGATGCTCGCCTGCCGCCTGCATCCATGCCGACCATTCGTCGCGTCGGTAAGAGCGCAGCAGGGTAAACTTCAGGATGTCGGTCGGAGAGTGGAGCACGGCGGCGATTCCGGGCGAGCAAAGCGGCGCCAGCGGTGCGGGGCACAGGAAGTGCGCCTCGGTGCCGTGCCACGCTCCACCGCCGTAGCGGATCGTATAATCAAGCCCTTCAGCCGCCGGATCGACGCGGTTGTTATGGGTGGAAAGATGGAGATCGATATGCGGATAACAGCGGCGAAAGTCTGCGAGCTGAGAGAATAAAACACCCGTAGCAAAAGTCCCAACCACGCCGATTTTTAGCTTCTCCTGGGCGCGCTGGCTGGCAAAGCGATCCAGCATTCCGGCGATACGATCGAATGAATCATTCAGCACCGGCAGCAGATTTTCCCCCTCCGTGGTCAGCATCAGGCCGCGCGAAACGCGGACAAACAGCTGACAATTCAGATGCTGTTCCAGCGCCTTAACGTGCTGACTGATGGCTGAATGGGTGACATTCAGCTCTATCGCGGCATGCGTAAAACTGAGATGCCGGGCGGCCGCTTCGAAGGCGCGAAGCGAATTAAGCGGGAGATAGCTGCGGGTCATCGTTCCATCCGTTAGAAAAATTAACAGCTCATGCTAAATTTAACCGTTTGTCAGCCATAGTCAAATCCAACAGACTACAGCGGTCTGTCGGGCCCGGACACTCCCTTGACCTGCTATTACGGAAGATAAATGATGATGACAAAATCCCTTTGCTGCGCCCTGCTGCTCAGCACCTCCTGCTCGGTATTAGCTGCCCCGATGTCAGAAAAACAGCTGGCTGACGTGGTGGAACGTACCGTTACGCCGCTGATGAAAGCGCAGGCCATTCCTGGCATGGCGGTGGCCGTGATTTATCAGGGCCAGCCACGCTACTTTACCTTCGGAAAAGCCGACATCGCGGCGAACAAGCCCGTCACCCCGCAAACCCTGTTTGAGCTGGGCTCTATAAGTAAAACCTTCACCGGCGTGCTGGGAGGCGATGCCATTGCCCGCGGCGAAATATCGCTGGGCGATCCGGTAACCAAATATTGGCCTGAACTGACAGGCAAGCAGTGGCAGGGAATTCGCATGCTGGATCTGGCAACCTATACAGCAGGAGGTCTGCCGTTACAGGTACCGGATGAGGTCACGGATAACGCCTCCCTGCTGCGCTTCTATCAAAACTGGCAGCCGCAGTGGAAGCCGGGCACCACGCGTCTTTATGCTAATGCCAGCATCGGTTTGTTTGGCGCGCTGGCGACCAAACCTTCCGGCATGGGCTATGAGCAGGCCATGACGACGCGGGTCTTTAAGCCGCTCAAGCTCGACCATACCTGGATTAATGTTCCGAAAGCGGAGGAGGCGCATTACGCCTGGGGATATCGTGACGGTAAAGCGGTCCACGTTTCACCGGGCATGCTGGACGCAGAGGCGTATGGCGTGAAAACCAACGTGCAGGATATGGCAAGCTGGGTGATGGCCAACATGGCCCCTGACGCGCTGCAGGATACATCCCTGAAGCAAGGCATTACGCTGGCGCAGTCCCGCTACTGGCGCGTGGGTGCTATGTATCAGGGGCTGGGCTGGGAGATGCTCAACTGGCCGGTCGATGTAAAAACCGTTGTCGGAGGCAGCGATAACAAGGTTGCCCTGGCACCGTTGCCCGCGAGAGAAGTGAATCCTCCGGCGCCTCCGGTAAAAGCCTCATGGGTGCATAAAACCGGCTCAACCGGCGGGTTTGGCAGCTACGTGGCATTTATTCCTGAAAAGCAGCTCGGCATTGTGATGCTGGCAAATAAAAGCTATCCGAACCCGGCGCGAGTTGAGGCGGCATACCGTATTCTTGACGCGATGCAGTAAAACATTGCCGGGTAGCGCTAATGCTTACCCGGCGAAACATCCGGCACATTGCTCCGCTTTTTTCCTGCTGTCATCTACACTTAACAAAAAACAGTAAGGAAACTCCTATGCGCATTCTGCCTGTTATCGCCGCGGTGACGGCCGCGTTTTTAGTTGTTGCCTGCAGTTCCCCTACCCCACCGCCTGGCGTCACCGTCGTCACGCCTTTTGATGCACAACGCTTCCTCGGAACATGGTACGAAATCGCACGCCTCGATCACCGGTTTGAGCAAGGCCTGGAGAAGGTCACGGCACATTACAGCCTGATGGATGATGGCGGTATTCAGGTAATCAACCGGGGTTATAATCCCGATCGAGAGATGTGGCAGCAGTCGGTTGGGAAAGCCTACTTCACTGGCGA
The DNA here is from genome assembly GCF_056673305.1 of Enterobacter sp. MG-EB028. NCBI lineage: Bacteria > Pseudomonadati > Pseudomonadota > Gammaproteobacteria > Enterobacterales > Enterobacteriaceae > Enterobacter > Enterobacter sp. MG-EB028. The sequence goes on along the minus strand of NZ_CP195079.1, from coordinate 421,031 downwards.
CCCGCGACGGGCCGCGCTCAAAGTCTCTTTCTTCGGCCCGTTTTATGGCGGCTATAACGTAATAGCGCTCGACAGAGAGTACCGTCACGCGCTGGTCTGCGGGCCGGATCGCGACTATCTGTGGATACTTTCCCGCACGCCAACTATTTCGTCAGAAATGAAACAGCAGATGCTGGACGTCGCGACCCGGCAGGGGTTTGATGTATCGAAACTCATCTGGGTAAAACAGCCCCATTAATGGGTGCTGAGCTTCAGTCCAATGATACCGGCCACAATCAGAGCGAGGCTGGCAATGCGCGCCAGGCTCGCTGACTCACCCAGCAGCAAAATCCCGGTAATCGCCGCGCCTACGGCACCGATCCCCGTCCAGACGGCGTAGGCCGTTCCCACCGGCAGGGAACGCATCGCCCACGAGAGCAGAACAATACTCACGATCATCGCAGTAACGGTAATGACGCTGGGCGTCAGGCGGGTAAATCCGTGCGTGTACTTGAGACCAATCGCCCACACCACTTCGAGCAGGCCAGCAATCAAAAGAATAATCCAGGACATATCAGGCTCCTTAACTTAAAAAAAGTTGGGGCCGTCCCCGATGAAGGAAGCGCTTACGGGTCGTCCCGCAAGGCAGATAACACCCCATATTTTGGTTAGCGTGCGATTTTTTTTCAATCAATTTCTGCTGATCGCGTTAAGCCCAGAAATAGCCGCAGTAAGGCGCGGAGTTCAGGCATTTATTACTCATCGGACTTCTCTATGATGATGTGCTTTCTGATGGCAGGAAGCCAAACCACTAGCCGATTGCGAATAAAATATGTTCAAAATTCTTTTGATTGACCGTTGTCACTTCACCCGTACCGGGTTCGAAGCATGGCTCAATCATTCCGGTTTGTTCCCGGGGCACTACGTTGTGACCGGGCTGAACAATCTCTTCCTTGCCAGAGAACACATTCTGCAATGGAAACCCGCGCTGGTTATCGCTGACCTGCATGGTTTCCGCCAGGATATTCACCATTTTCAGCAATTCTCGTCCTTGCTGAACGCCAGCGAAAAGTTACCCTTTATTATGCTGCAATCAGGAGAGGACAGGGACATGACGGCCTGGCTGGAGAACTTCCCGGTCTGGTCTTCGCTGTTGAAAAATGCCCGTCTTGAGGAACTCGCGGCGGTTATTAATGACGCGTTAATCTCGGGCGCAAGCACGCACAGACCCACTGTGGCCGCTCCCTTGCTAACCCGACAGGAAGAGAAAGTGCTGACATTGTGGATGGACGGCGCGAGCAATCAAAAAATTGCTGCTCACCTGAGTATCAATGGCAAAACGGTTTATACCTATAAACGAAATATCCGCATGAAACTGCATATGGATACGCGCTTTTCACCCTTTTTATCCTTGCAGGAGTCAGAAAGCTGACGGTACGAAACCCATTCGGTCCCGTACCGTGTGTTCATTACTGCTGAGCTTTCGTTGCCGCACCAGAGATCGCGCTACCGCCTTCAGAAATATCCTGACCGACGCCGCGCGTGGTATTACAGGCAGTTAACACTGAAGAAAGTACCAGGACTGAAAAGATCGCTGCAATTGTCTTCTTAACCATAATATCTTCCTTTTATAGCCAAAGTTGTTTTGTGTATAGCAACTTAAGAATAGACAAGATCCCGTCGGTTGACGGAAAAGGAAGCATTTTTAGGAAAATTAGACGAGCCTAGCTGGCTGCGTGGGAAATGATATGTCCAAGGTCCTGGATATCTTCCCCCATGCCACGCGCGGTGTTACAGCCGGAAAGCAGTACGCTGGAGAGCGCTAACAGAAGCAGAATTTTAACGGTACGTTTCATCATCCCTGCCTGCAAAAATCAGGCGCAGCGGGCGCTGCGCCTCGAATCATGACGTAAATTACTTCACGCGGGATACGTATTCGCCGGAGCGAGTATCCACTTTGATCACTTCACCGATCTGAACGAACAGTGGCACTTTCACCACAGCGCCAGTGGAGAGCGTTGCTGGCTTGCCGCCAGTACCCGCGGTATCACCTTTCAGACCTGGATCGGTTTCAACGATTTCCAGCTCAACAAAGTTTGGTGGGGTAACAGCGATAGGCTGGCCGTTCCACAGGGTCACGATGCACTCAGCCTGATCCAGCAACCACTTCGCGTTATCGCCAATTGCTTTCGCGTCAGCAGACAGCTGCTCGAACGTTTCGTTGTTCATGAAGTGCCAGAACTCACCGTCGTTGTACAGGTAAGTCAGGTTCATATCGACAACATCAGCGCCTTCAGCGGAGTCAGTAGATTTGAAGGTTTTCTCAACACGGGTACCGGTCAGCAGGCGGCGCAGCTTAACGCGTGCGAATGCCTGGCCTTTACCTGGTTTAACGAATTCGCTGGCTTCAACCGCGTACGGTTCGCCGTCCATCATGATTTTAAGACCAGCACGAAAATCGTTGCTATAGTACGTTGCCATAAGGCCCTCTAAATTTGTTAACTGGTAGCTAAGCCACAAAATGGCGCATATTGTAACCCTAAACACCCCGTCCAGAGAAGATTGGTTATCGCAACTTGCCGATGTAATCACCAGTCCTGATGAATTGCTGCGTCTTTTAGACCTCGATCAGCACCCGGAGTTGCTTGCAGGCCGCGAGGCAAAGCGACTTTTCGCCCTGCGCGTTCCCCGCGCGTTTGTTGCGCGCATGGAAAAAGGCAATCCAGACGATCCTTTATTAAAACAGACGCTTACGTCACAGGATGAGTTTATTACAGCGCCGGGATACAGCACCGATCCGCTGGAAGAGCAGAACAGCGTGGTGCCGGGTTTACTGCACAAATATCTCAATCGCGCCCTGCTGCTGGTAAAAGGCGGCTGCGCGGTTAATTGTCGTTATTGCTTCCGTCGGCACTTCCCGTACGCCGAAAACCAGGGAAATAAGCGTAACTGGCAGGTTGCGCTGGACTATATCGCCGCCCATCCAGAGCTGGATGAGATTATTTTTTCCGGCGGTGACCCGCTGATGGCAAAAGATCATGAGCTGGACTGGCTTTTGACGCAGCTTGAAGCCATCCCGCACATCAAACGTCTGCGCATTCACAGCCGTTTACCGATTGTCATTCCGGCACGTATCACCGACGGCCTGGTTGCGCGCCTGGAGCAGTCCCGTCTGCAGGTGCTGTTGGTAAACCATATCAACCACGCGAACGAAATCGACGATGAATTTCGCGCGGCGATGGCGCGTCTGCGTAAGGCGGGCGTCACGCTGCTCAACCAAAGCGTCCTGCTGCGCGGCGTGAATGATAGTGCCCGCGTGCTGGCCGATCTCAGCAACGCCTTGTTTGACGCAGGCGTGATGCCCTATTACCTGCACGTACTGGATCGCGTGCAGGGTGCGGCACACTTCATGGTGACGGATGAGGAAGCCCGACAGATTATGCGCGAGCTGTTAACGCTGGTTTCAGGGTATATGGTGCCGAAACTGGCACGCGAGATTGGCGGAGAGCCGAGTAAGACGCCGCTGGATTTGCAGCTGCGGCAGCGCTAAAAGGCAGGTGGCGCTACGCTTACCTGCCCTACGAGGTGGGGCGCAGCGCCATCAGCAAGTAAACTCAGTTCGGGCACTTATAAACCTGGCCGCTCATCTGGCTGGCCGTCGGCACGAAGCTGGAAAGCATTCCTTGCGTCGGGCTGCTCACGCCGTAAATCACATTCCCCCCCATAGCTGCAGCCTGGTTACGCAGGGCATTCGCCGCGCCGCGCATAGAGCCGCCTTCTTCACCGTGCTGACCCGACATCCAGTTACTTTGTTCACCGGTGGCCGTGCCTAACAGCTGGCATTCGCTGCCTGGCTTATCTTCCACAAAGCGAACGCCCTGGCCCGCTGCCGACAGTTCATTGCTGGAGCTACAACCCGCCAGCAGCAATGCTGCTCCTACGATCCCTGCACAGACTTTTACGCGCATGTTATTCCTCGTTTTCAATAAGCTGGACAGTAATTGTCCGTGTGTAAATCTTATACCTAAAAGATGACTAAAAGAAAAATCCCCGCGCATTTCTGCGAGCCAGATTCCGTACGCTACTCCTCCGATATCATAAATGAATTCTGATAATGCCCTTTGGGATATCGTGTTTTAGCCCCCGATCGTTTTTAGTGTTGCGACGTACAACTTTTGTACGCGATTAAAACAGGGGGTTTCATGAGTGCATCATCCTCAGGAGAGGAAAAGGTAACATGGGTGGGCTATCTGGCGTTTGTGCTCACCATCGTATTTTTCTCAGGCTTTTTCGCCAAAAGTACCGAATGGTGGCGCGTGCTGGATTTTACCGTCTTAAACGGCAGCTTTGGTCCGGTGAACGGCGCACTAACATTTCGCGGCGAGGGCGGTACGGGGGCGAAAGACGGTTTCTTATTTGCCCTTGAACTGGCACCTTCGGTCATTTTGTCGCTCGGGATCATTGCCGTCACCGAGGGGCTGGGCGGGCTGCGTGCCGCACAACAGCTGATGACGCCCATTTTGCGCCCACTGCTTGGCGTACCGGGCATCTGCTCTCTGGCCCTCATCGCCAACCTGCAAAATACCGATGCCGCGGCAGGGATGACCAAAGAGTTGACCGACGAAGGGGCAATTACCGATCGCGAGCGCGCCATTTTCGCCACCTTCCAGACCAGCGGTAGCGCCATCATTACCAACTATTTTTCTTCCGGTGCCGCACTTTTTACCTTCATTACCGTCCCGGTGATTACGCCGCTTGCCGTCATACTGGTGTTTAAATTTGTTGGCGCGAACTTCCTGCGCCTGTGGATCGCCCACATGGAAGATCGTTGTATTCAGGAGGAAAAAAATGATCGCCCAGCCGCGTAAAAATATCATGGACATGTTTATTGATGGCGCCCGCCGAGGCTTTACCATCGCCACCACCAGCCTGCTGCCTAACGTGGTTATGGCGTTTGTCATCATTCAGGCGCTCAAGGTGACCGGCCTGCTGGATATTGTTGGCAATATTTGCGAGCCGATCATGGCGCTGTGGGGGCTTCCGGGCGCGGCGGCAACGGTCCTTCTGGCCTCAGTGATGAGTATGGGAGGCGGCGTGGGGGTCTGCGCCAGCCTGGTGGCTGCCGGCACGCTCAACGGCCACGATGCCACCGTCCTGCTTCCCGCCATCTATCTGATGGGCAATCCGGTACAAAACACGGGCCGCTGCCTGGGTACCGCAGGGGTGAACCCCAAATATTACCCGCACATCATTACTGTCTGCGTCATTAACGCCCTGCTCTCAATGTGGGTAATGCAGCTACTCTTCTGAGGAGATAAAAATGGATTTTTCAGTGCTGGAACCCCATCTTTTCCGCAATGTGCACCTTTACGCGCCGGAGGATCGGGGACGTTGCGATCTGCTGGTCGCCGGGGGAAAAATCGTCGCGATTGAAAAAACGGATCGCGCAACAACGCAGCTTAACTGTCCTGAAAGCGATCTCGCCGGGGCGGTGGTTTGCCCGGGCTTTATCGATCAGCACGTGCACCTGATCGGCGGCGGCGGTGAAGCTGGCCCGCACACCCGGACGCCGGAGGTGCGGTTATCCGCGCTTGTGGCGGCGGGCATCACCTCCGTTGTTGGACTGCTGGGTACCGACGGCGTAACCCGCCATCCCGAATCCCTGCTGGCAAAAACGCGGGCGCTTGAGCACGAAGGGATCAGCGCGTGGATGCTGACAGGCGCGTACGGGCTGCCTTCTCCGACGATTACCGGCAGTGTCGAAAAGGATGTGGCACTGATTGATAAAATCATCGGCGTGAAATGCGCGATTTCCGACCATCGCTCCTCCGCACCGACGGATGACCAGCTCGCGAATATGGCCGCCCAGTCGCGCGTCGGCGGGCTGCTGGGTGCCAAAGCGGGCATATCCGTGTTTCACCTCGGCAACAGCCCGAGGCTGCTGGAGCCGCTGTATAACATCCTCGATAACGCCGACGTTCCCCGCACGAAGCTGCTGCCAACCCACGTTAACCGCGACCAGACGCTGTTCCTCGCCGCGCTGAACTATGCCCGCGAAGGGGGTTATATCGACATTACCACCAGCATCCGAGAGCCCCTTGATGCCGCCACCGCCATCGTGACGGCCCGTGAAGCGCAGGTGCCGTTTAACCGGCTTACGCTCAGCTCGGACGGTAACGGCAGCCAGCCGATTTTTGATGCAAACGGCAATCTGGTGGGCATTGGCGTAGCGGGCTTCGAGTCCCTGCCCGAAACCCTACAGCAGCTGGTCAGCCAGTATCAACTGCCGCTGGAGGAAGCGCTTCTGCCGTTTACGCGTAACGTGGCGGAGTTTCTCGGGCTGAAGCATAAGGGGCGGATCGCGCCCGGATGCGATGCCGATTTCCTGGTGCTGACGGATGACCTGAAGATCCGCGAGGTCTGGGCGAAAGGCCGCCAGATGGTGCGCGAAGGCGTAGCGTGTGTGAAAGGAACATTTGAGTAGCGGCAATAAAAAACCCCGGGCATTTCTGCCCGGGGTTCGTTCTGAGAGGTTCAGAACAACATGATTACATCATGCCGCCCATTCCACCCATGCCGCCCATACCAGCAGCACCTAAGTCAGGCGCGTCGCCTTTTGGCAGGTCGGTCACCATGCACTCGGTAGTGATCATCAGGCCAGCTACAGATGCCGCGTACTGCAGAGCAGAACGGGTCACTTTAGTTGGGTCCAGGATACCGAAGTCGATCATGTTGCCGTATTCTTCAGTTGCAGCGTTGTAACCGTAGTTACCTTCGCCCGCTTTCACGTTGTTTGCAACCACAGACGGTTCTTCACCGGCGTTGGACACGATCTGACGCAGAGGGGCTTCCATTGCGCGCAGCGCAACTTTGATACCCACGTTCTGATCTTCGTTCTGTGCGGTCAGGCCAGCCAGTTTAGCAGCTACACGCACCAGCGCGACACCACCACCCGCAACCACGCCCTCTTCTACCGCAGCACGGGTCGCGTGCAGGGCATCGTCAACGCGTGCTTTCTTCTCTTTCATTTCAACTTCGGTCGCCGCACCGACTTTGATTACCGCAACGCCACCAGCCAGTTTCGCTACGCGCTCCTGCAGTTTTTCACGGTCGTAATCGGAAGTGGCTTCTTCGATCTGCTTACGGATCTGACCAACACGGCCCTGAATAGCGGCTTCTTCACCCACACCATCGATGATGGTGGTGGTGTCTTTGTTGATCACAACGCGTTTTGCCTGGCCCAGGTCTTCCAGGGTCGCTTTTTCCAGCTCCATACCGATCTCTTCAGAGATCACGGTACCGCCGGTCAGGGTAGCGATATCCTGCAGCATTGCTTTACGGCGATCGCCGAAGCCAGGTGCTTTAACCGCAGCCACCTTCACGATGCCGCGCATGGTGTTAACCACCAGAGTCGCCAGCGCTTCGCCTTCAACGTCTTCAGCGATGATAACCAGCGGCTTGCCTGCTTTCGCAACGGCTTCCAGCACTGGCAGCATTTCGCGGATGTTGGAGATTTTCTTGTCAGCCAGCAGGATGAACGGGCTTTCCAGCTCAACAGCGCCAGTTTCCGGCTTGTTGATGAAGTATGGGGACAGGTAACCGCGGTCGAACTGCATACCTTCAACCACGTCCAGTTCGTCTTCCAGACCGGTACCGTCTTCAACGGTGATCACGCCTTCTTTACCGACTTTATCCATCGCTTCAGCGATCAGTTTACCTACGGTTTCGTCGGAGTTAGCGGAGATGGTACCAACCTGTGCAATGGCTTTAGAGTCAGAGCAAGGTACGGACAGCGCTTTCAGTTCTTCAACAGCGGATGCGACAGCTTTGTCGATACCACGTTTCAGATCCATTGGGTTCATGCCCGCAGCAACGGCTTTCAGACCTTCGGTGATGATTGCCTGCGCCAGAACGGTCGCGGTGGTGGTACCGTCACCCGCAGCGTCGTTCGCTTTGGAGGCAACTTCTTTCACCATCTGCGCGCCCATGTTTTCGAACTTGTCTTCCAGCTCGATTTCACGTGCTACAGAAACACCATCTTTAGTGATGGTTGGCGCGCCGAAGGATTTATCCAGCACTACGTTACGGCCTTTCGGGCCCAGGGTCACTTTAACTGCATCTGCCAGTACGTTTACGCCGCGGAGCATTTTTACACGAGCGTCGTTACCGAATTTTACGTCTTTAGCTGCCATGTTCTTATTTCCTCAAATTCTCGTGCGTAAATTACGCTTCAACAATTGCCAGAATGTCGCTCTCGGACATGATCAACACTTCTTCATTGTCGATCTTCTCGGATTTCACGCCGTAGCCATCGTTGAAAATTACGATGTCACCAACTTTAACGTCCAGCGGCTGCACAGTTCCGTTTTCCAGGATGCGGCCCTTACCGACAGCGATGATTTCGCCACGCGTTGATTTGGCTGCTGCAGAACCGGTCAGAACGATGCCGCCAGCAGACTTGGTTTCAACTTCTTTACGTTTGACGATCACACGATCATGTAACGGACGAATACTCATTGATAGCTCTCCTTTGAGAAAGTCATTATCAGTTATGGATGACGCCGGCCCGCATGCGGTTTTCCGACTAGTGCCCTGAGAGATGGGGATAGCTTTTTACCCCTTCAAGGGGGAATCGAAAAAAAATTTGCGAAAGTGTTACCATCCACTCTCTTTTGATGGCGGCAGGACAGGGTAAATGAGTGGACTCAGGCAGGAGCTGGGGCTGGCGCAGGGCGTTGGCCTGCTTTCAACCTCCTTGTTAGGGACGGGCGTGTTTGCCGTACCGGCACTGGCGGCGCTGGTCGCCGGAAATAATAGCCTTTGGGCATGGCCGGTGCTGATCCTGCTGGTGTTCCCGGTGGCGATTGTGTTTGCCATCCTTGGACGACATTTCCCCAGCGCAGGCGGCGTGGCGCATTTTGTCGGCATGGCGTTTGGTCCGCGTATGGAGCGCGTGACCGGCTGGCTGTTTTTGTCGGTCATACCCGTTGGCCTTCCGGCAGCCCTGCATATCGCCACCGGCTTTGGACAGGCGCTGTTTGGCTGGCACGACGAACAGCTGCTGTTGGCTGAACTGGGTACGCTGGCGATTGTCTGGTGGGTGGGCTCGCGCGGGGCCAGTTCAAGCGCGAATCTGCAAACGCTGGTTGCCGTGTTGATCGTCGCGCTGATCGTCGCCATCTGGTTTGCGGGTGACATTACCGTGGCGGATATCCCTTTCCCTGCGATAAACGATATCGACCATTCTCAGTTTTTCGCTGCGTTATCCGTCATGTTCTGGTGTTTCGTTGGTCTTGAAGCGTTCGCGCACCTGGCCTCCGAGTTTAAACAGCCCGAGCGTGATTTTCCCCGCGCCCTGATGATTGGCCTGCTGCTGGCGGGCACCGTATATTGGGCCTGTACCGTGCTGGTGCTGCACTTCAACGCGTTCGGCGAAGATAAAGCCGCTGCCGCTTCGCTACCGGGTATCGTGGTTGAACTGTTCGGTGTGAAGGCGCTATGGGTGGCCTGCGTGATTGGCTATCTCGCCTGCTTCGCCAGCCTCAATATTTATATCCAGAGCTTCGCCCGTCTGGTGTGGTCGCAGGCACTCTACAAACCGGAGAGCCGTCTTGCACGTTTGTCTAAACGTCGACTCCCGGTTAATGCGCTGAATGCCGTGCTGGGCTGCTGTGTACTGAGCTCGCTGTGCATTTATATTCTCGACATCAACCTTGATGCGCTGATCGTCTACGCCAACGGCATTTTCATCATGATCTACCTGCTGTGCATGCTGGCGGGTTGTCGTCTGCTGAAAGGGCGCTATAAGGCACTGGCGGTTTTCGGGGGTGTGCTTTGCCTGCTGCTGCTGGCGATGGTGGGATGGAAGATTGTGTACGCCATCGTCATGCTGGCGGGGCTGTGGGCGTTTTTACCGAAGCGGTAAAATCTGCAGGCCCGGTAAGCGACGGGTATGAACCGGAAACATGGGTAACACTTTAGACCGGATACATGGGTAACAGTTATAACTGGCATAGAAGAGGAGACTCGCTATGCCCTGGACTGAGACCCGACCTATGCAACGCCTTGATTTTATCCGTGCCTGCCATGCAGGTACGGACTCATTCTCCGCTCTTTGCCGCCTTTTTGGCATCAGCCGTAAAACCGGCTATAAATGGCTTCAGCGTTTTGACCCCTCTGACCTGTCATCTCTCTCTGACCGATCGCGTGCACCACACTCCCACTCCCGGACGGTTCCTGATGATATTGCCGGACACCTGACTGCCCTGCGTCAAAAACACCCTGACTGGGGCCCTAAAAAACTGCGGATGTGGCTGCTCAATCATCACGTCGATTTTACCGTACCTGCTGCCAGCACTATCGGCGATATCCTCAAGCGTGAAGGCCTGGTTCCGGATAAAAAGCGAAAACGCAGAACACCGGGTAATCGGCAGCCTCTGACCATCATCAGTGAGAACAATCAGGTCTGGAGTGCTGATTTTAAAGGCAAGTTCAGGCTGCTGAGCCGGGAATACTGCCATCCCTTCACCCTGACCGACAATCACAGCCGGTATCTTCTGAGCTGCCGGGGAACGGACCGGGAGAGCGAGCCCTTCGTCAGGCAGTGCCTGACGGATGCGTTCCTGGAGTACGGTCTGCCGGAAGTCCTGAGAACGGATAATGGTCAGCCGTTCGCGGGAACAGGTATCGCCGGGTTAAGTCGCCTTGCAGTCTGGCTGATAAAGCTGGGCATCAGACCGGAACGTATCAGAAAGGGGCATCCGGAAGAAAACGGCCGTCATGAGCGAATGCACCGCTCGCTGAAAAGTGCAGTGAAACAGGGCAACACCTTCATGACGATGGAAGAACAACAGCGGTGGTTCAGTGACTACCGGGAAGAGTTTAACTACGAAAGGCCGCATGAAGCCCTGGCGGGTGCAACGCCCGGAACGGTGTGGAAGCCTTCAGGCCGTCACTGGGATGGCAGGGTTCCTGAATATGCTTATCCGGAAGGAGGTACGGTCTACAGGGTGAAATCGAGGGGGACACTCTATATGGGGAAAAAGGGGACGGTGTTCCTGAGTGAAGCGCTGACTGATGAGTACATCATGCTGGAAGAACAAGATGATGGCCTTGAGGCCATCATCTTTAACGGAATAACGCTTGCGTACTATGACCGAAAAACCCAGAGTGTGCTCCGGATAGACTAAAAAGTGTTACCTATGTTCCCGGTCTGATCTGTCACCTTTGTATCCGGTCATACCGACGCGTCACCGGGCCAAAAAAATCAACGATCGTCTTTATGATCTAAACGATCGCGCTGGTCATCCTTACGCTGATACTCCCCTTCGAAAGTATCGCCTGGCCCTGTGCTGAACCCGCCGCCCGGCATGCGGCTAAAGCGCAGATGCGGCAGCAGCTTCATGGTCAGGTGCTTCTGAACCGGCGGCAACAGCAACAGCAGGCCGAGGAAGTCGGTGAAGAACCCCGGCAGGATCAGCAGCAGGCCCGCAATAATCAGCGACACGCTTTTGATCATCTCTTCTGCCGGGCTTTCGCCTGCGGCCATCTTCTGCTGCATTATCAGGAAATTTTTGAAACCCTGGTTACGCACCAGTGACATACCAATCACCGAGGTGAAAATCACCAGAATCAGCGTCAGCAGGACGCCCAGCACGTGGGCAACCTGGATAAAAATTGAAATCTCAATGTAAACATAGAGAAAGAAGGCAATAAACGGTATCCAGCGCACTGGCATCTCCTGTTGGGCAGGTGCCGTCGGGCCCCTGTCTGAATGTGTTCGCGACGCGCGTTTGTATGAGATGGTGACGGTTAGCGAAAATTCAATCGGTTTGCACGGATATTTTTTTTGGAAATATTAAAGCGGTGACCCATTTCACAGATTAATAATTATCATGGAATCGGCTCGATAATAAGTGATCCAGCTTACGGCAATTCGCTATCATCAGCATATGATCTCGAACATCTGGCTGATTGAGGGAATAATCGTCGGCCAGAAAATATTCAAAACCACATAAATACTGTGTGTTTAGTACAATCCATCGGCAGCTTGAAAAGAAGGTTCACATGTTAAACAACATTCGTATCGAAGAAGACTTGTTGGGTACCAGGGAAGTTCCAGCGGATGCCTACTATGGTGTTCACACTCTGAGAGCGATTGAAAACTTCTACATCAGCAACAGCAAAATCAGCGACATCCCTGAGTTTGTCCGTGGCATGGTGATGGTGAAGAAAGCCGCAGCGCTAGCGAACAAAGAGCTGCAAACCATTCCGAAAAGCGCGGCAAATGCGATTATCGCTGCCTGCGATGAAGTGCTGAACAACGGCAAATGTATGGACCAGTTCCCGGTTGACGTCTATCAGGGCGGCGCGGGTACCTCAGTCAACATGAATACGAACGAAGTGCTGGCAAACATTGGCCTGGAGCTGATGGGTCACCAGAAAGGTGAATACCAGTACCTGAACCCGAACGACCACGTTAACAAATGCCAGTCCACCAACGACGCCTACCCTACCGGCTTCCGTATCGCGGTGTATGCCTCTGTAGTGAAACTGGTAGATGCTATCAACCAACTGGGTGATGGCTTCCAGCGTAAAGCGGTTGAGTTCCAGGACATCCTGAAAATGGGTCGCACCCAGCTGCAGGACGCGGTGCCAATGACGCTGGGCCAGGAGTTCCACGCGTTTAACGTGCTGCTGAACGAAGAAACTAAAAACCTGCTGCGCACCTCCGAGCTGCTGCTGGAAGTGAACCTGGGCGCAACCGCCATCGGTACGCGTCTGAACACCCCGGATGGCTATCAGCAGCTGGCGGTTCAGAAGCTGGCGGAAGTGTCTAACCTGCCGGTTGTGCCTGCGGAAGACCTGATTGAAGCCACCTCCGACTGCGGTGCCTACGTGATGGTACACAGCGCCCTGAAACGTCTGGCGGTGAAACTGTCCAAAATCTGTAACGACCTGCGCCTGCTCTCTTCCGGTCCGCGCGCTGGCCTGAACGAAATAAACCTGCCAGAACTGCAGGCCGGTTCATCCATCATGCCAGCTAAGGTGAACCCGGTTGTGCCAGAAGTGGTGAACCAGGTGTGCTTCAAAGTCATCGGTAACGATACGACCGTGACCATGGCCTCTGAAGCGGGTCAGCTGCAGCTGAACGTGATGGAGCCGGTAATTGGCCAGGCGATGTTTGAATCTATTCACATCCTGACCAATGCCTGCTACAACCTGCTGGAAAAATGCATTAACGGCATCACGGCGAATAAAGAAGTCTGCGAAGGCTATGTCTATAACTCCATCGGGATCGTCACTTACCTCAACCCGTTCATCGGCCACCACAACGGCGACATCGTTGGTAAGATTTGTGCCGAAACCGGTAAGAGCGTTCGTGAAGTCGTGCTGGAGCGCGGGCTGTTGACCGAAGCTGAGCTGGACGATATCTTCTCGGCCCAGAACCTGATGCACCCGGCATATAAAGCGAAACGATATACCGATGAAAGCGAACAGTAACAGTTCAGGCTAGGCTTCCGAAAGGCACGTCACAAGTGACGTGCCTTTTTTCTTTTTAGGCGTTACCTAAATACAACAATTCAATATCAACTTGTTAATAAGCAAGGCAGGTCTTTATGTTTGGAGCAGAACTCGTCATCGTCCTGTTGGCGATTTATTTGGGCGCGCGACTCGGGGGTATCGGCATTGGTTTTGCCGGCGGCCTCGGGGTGCTCGTGCTTACCCTTATCTTTCAGATTAAACCCGGCGCAATCCCTTTTGACGTTATTGAAATCATCATGGCGGTTATTGCTGCTATTGCGGCCATGCAGGTCGCAGGCGGTATGGACTACCTGGTGAGCCTGGCGGAGCGCATGCTGCGCCGCCATCCGAAATATATAACCTTCCTTGCCCCGCTGGTGACCTGGTTTATGACCATTCTCGCGGGAACCGGCCACACGGCATTTTCCACGCTGCCGGTGATTACTGAAGTGGCAAAAGAGCAGGGTATTCGCCCGTCTCGTCCGCTCTCTATTGCTGTAGTGGCGTCTCAGATTGCCATTACCGCGTCGCCAATCTCTGCCGCCGTAGTCTTCTTCGCGGGTATCCTTGAGCCAATGGGCGTGAGCTACCTGACGCTGCTGGCGATCTGTATTCCGGTTACGCTGATTGCGGTGATGATTACCGCCGTGCTGTGTAACTTCCTCGGCGCCGAGCTGAAAGACGATCCGGTTTACCAGGAGCGTCTGGCAAAAGGTGAAGTGAGCCTGCGCGGTAGCCAGGTCTTCGAACTGAAGCCGCACGCGAAACGCTCCGTGCTGCTGTTCCTGATCGGTATTGTCGCCGTGATGTTCTACGCGACCGCCATCAGCGACACTGTGGGGCTGATTCAGAACCCGGTGCTGCCGCGTAACGAAGCGATTGTGGTGTTCATGCTGACCATTGCGACGCTGATTAGCATCACCTGTAAAATCGACACCAGCGAAGTGCTGAACGCCAGCACCTTCAAATCCGGTATGAGCGCCTGCGTGTGCGTACTGGGCGTGGCGTGGCTCGGTGACACCTTCGTGAAAGCGCATATTAGCGATATCCAGACCGTGGCGGGTGACCTGCTGCACAACTACCCGTGGCTGCTGGCAGTGGTACTGTTCTTTGCCGCGACGCTGCTTTACTCCCAGGCCGCCACCACCAAAGCGTTGATGCCTGCTGCACTGATGTTAGGCGTCGCACCGCTGACGGCGATTGCCTCTTTTGCCGCCGTTTCTGCGCTGTTCGTTCTGCCAACCTACCCAACCCTGCTGGCGGCGGTTGAGATGGACGATACTGGCTCAACCCGCATCGGTAAGTACGTGTTTAACCACGCGTTCCTGATCCCGGGTGTGGTGGCGATTACGCTTTGCGTCGTCCTCGGCTTTATCATCGGCGGCATTGTGCTGTAAACGGTTAGCCGTTGTAAAAATAGTTAAAATCGGGCCGCTCTGCGGCCCGTTTCATTAATGACCAATCGCCTTGCGTGATATAGTGAAGACTTTCGTGATGAGGAGGTCGACTTGTGAACACGCCTGATGCTGTTGTTGTACTATGTACCGCCCCTGATGAAGCCTCTGCCCAGGATCTCGCCGCCAAAGTGCTGGCCGAAAAACTGGCAGCCTGCGTAACGCTGCTCCCCGGCGCGACCTCCCTCTATTACTGGGAAGGCAAGCTGGAGCAGGAGTATGAAGTCCAGATGTTACTTAAAACTAATCTGGCGAATCAGCAGGCGCTCCTTGACTGCCTCAAGTCTCATCATCCTTACCAAACCCCGGAGCTGCTGGTGCTGCCAGTGGTCCACGGCGATAACGACTATCTCTCATGGCTCAACGCTTCTTTACGCTGATCCTGCTGCTGTGCAGCACGTCAGTATTTGCCGGGTTGTTTGACGCACCCGGCCGTTCAAACTTTATTCCTGCCGACCAGGCGTTTGTTTTCGATTTTCAGCAGGACCAGCACGATCTCAATCTGACCTGGCAGGTGAAAGAGGGCTACTATCTCTACCGCAAGCAGGTCAGCATCACGCCTGCAAAGGCTAGCGTCGGCGCGCTGCAGATGCCCGCTGGCGAGTGGCACGAGGACGAATTCTACGGTAAAAGTGAAATCTATCGCCAGCGCCTGAGCGTGCCCGTCACGGTGAATCAGGCGGATAAGGACGCCACGCTGACGGTGACCTATCAGGGCTGTGCCGACGCGGGCTTCTGCTACCCACCTGAAACGAAGGTCGTTCCGCTTAGTGAAGTTAAAGCGGCTGCCTCCCCTCTCCCCTCAGGGGAGAGGGCCAGGGTGAGGGGTGAAGGCGAAGCTGCTTCCGACCTTCCTTTCTCAGCGCTTTGGGCCTTACTGATTGGCATCGGCATTGCCTTTACCCCGTGTGTGCTGCCGATGTATCCGCTTATCTCCGGGATTGTGCTGGGCGGCAAACAGCGTCTTTCTACCGCCCGCGCCCTGCTGCTGGCGTTTATCTACGTGCAGGGTATGGCGCTCACCTACACGGCGCTCGGGCTCGTGGTCGCCGCGGCCGGGCTACAGTTCCAGGCGGCGCTCCAGCATCCTTACGTGCTTATTGGCCTGTCCGTCGTATTTATCCTGCTGGCGCTGTCGATGTTTGGCCTGTTCACGCTGCAGCTGCCCTCTTCGCTGCAAACCCGCTTAACGCTGATGAGCAATCGCCAGCAGGGTGGCTCTGCGGGCGGCGTATTCGCAATGGGTGCCATCGCCGGGTTGATTTGCTCCCCCTGCACCACCGCGCCGCTCAGCGCTATCCTGCTGTACATTGCCCAGAGCGGCAACATGTGGCTCGGCGGCGGTACGCTGTATCTCTATGCGCTCGGTATGGGCCTGCCGCTGATTCTGGTGACGGTATTTGGCAACCGCCTGCTGCCGAAGAGCGGCCCGTGGATGGAGACGGTGAAAACCGCGTTTGGCTTTGTCATTCTGGCGCTCCCGGTGTTCCTGCTGGAGCGTATTATTGGTGACACGTGGGGTCTGCGCCTGTGGGCCATGCTCGGCGTGGCGTTCTTCTCATGGGCGTTTATCGTCAGCCTGGGGGCCACAAAAGCGTGGATGCGTCTGGTGCAAATTCTCCTGCTCGCCGCCGCGTTGGTGAGTGTGCGTCCGCTTCAGGACTGGGCGTTCGGCTCACCGGTGGGCCAGACGCAGGCACATTTAAACTTTATACACGTTAAGAACGTCGATGAGCTCAACAGCGCGCTGGCGCAGGCAAAAGGCAAACCGGTGATGCTCGATCTCTATGCCGACTGGTGTGTCGCCTGCAAAGAGTTTGAAAAATACACCTTTAGCGATCCTCAGGTGCAAAATGCCCTGAAAGAAACGGTGTTGCTCCAGGCAAACGTCACGGCCAACAATGCGCAGGATAAGGCCCTGCTTAAACACCTTACCGTGCTCGGGCTGCCGACCATTCTGTTCTTTAATGAACAAGGGGAAGAGCAGCCAGAACAGCGTGTAACCGGGTTTATGGATGCAACGGCATTCAGCGCGCATTTGCGCAATCGCCAACCGTAAACAACACTTTAGACGGGACATACCGTTGGGAATAGCGGAGGAGACAACCGTGCAACGCGAAGACGTACTGGGACAAGCCCTGCAACTACTTGAGATTCAAGGGATCGCCAGCACCACGCTTGAGATGGTAGCCGACCGTATCGATTACCCTCTGGATGAGCTAAAGCGCTTCTGGCCGGATAAAGAGGCGCTGCTTTATGATGCCCTACGCTATCTTAGCCAGCAGGTGGATATCTGGCGCAGGCAGCTAATGTTGAATGAAGATCTGACGGCTGAGCAAAAGCTGCTGGCGCGCTACACCGCCCTGACAGAATGCGTCAGCAACAATCGTTATCCGGGCTGCCTGTTTATTGCTGCCTGTACGTTTTACCCCGATCCTGGCCATCCAATACACCAGCTGGCGGATCAGCAAAAACGTGCGGCGCATGACTTCACCCATGAACTGCTGACAACGCTTGAAGTGGATGACCCGGCAATGGTCGCTAAGCAGATGGAGCTCGTACTGGAGGGCTGTTTGAGCCGCATGCTGGTGAACCGTAGCCAGGCAGATGTGGATACGGCGCACCGTCTGGCGGAAGACATTCTGCGCTTTGCCCAGTGTCGTATGGGTGGGGCGTTGACCTAGACCAGCATGCCCGCCCAGGCAGAGATGAGAAGACATAGCGCCATCAGGCGCTGAAACCGCACCATCGCCACGGTGGTGCGAAACACCCGGCTTACCGCCTTCCCCAGCCACGCCCAGCACATCAAACACATCACAGAAATCAGTAAGAACCATAGCGCCATCAGCGCAATATCTCTTAACGGGTGAATGCTCGCGGGGGCAAAAAGACTCACTACCGCCAGCGCCATCATCCACGTTTTCGGATTCACCAGCTGCAGCAGCGCTGCGGCTTGCGCCGTGAAACGATGAGGCGCCTTCTCAGCAATATTCGCCGCAGGTGCGCGATACAGCTGCCAGCTCATCCAGGTGAGCCACAGTACGCCTGCCCAGCTCATTGCCTGGCGTATCAGAGGAAACTGGCGCAACACCTCCCCGGCGCCAGCGCCCGATACCAGCACAATCAGACTCGCCGTAATACATCCCCCCAAAATGGCAGGGACGGTATTTTTCACGCCAAAGTGCTGGCTGTTGGTGAGAACAAGAATATTCGTCGGACCGGGCGTTATCGACGCAACAAAGGCAAACAGCAGATAAGGCATCAGGCTCACAGGGGGCTCCTTTTTTCTTAGAGCCATCACTGTGCCGTTATTTTCTGGAAACGTCTGGAAGGTTTGTGCACAACCGGCGGTAGTGGGCGGGGGAAATGCGGTATGCGCGCTGGAACCAGCGTCCCAGATGGCTCTGGTCTGCAAAGCCGAGCGCTGTAGCGACATTAACAGGCTGCTCGCCGTGCGCCAGCAGCTGTCGCGCCTTTGCCAGACGCAGCTGAATAAGCCAGGCGTGCGGCGCCAGGTTGAACTCACGCTTAAAACAGCGCGTCAGCGTAAAGCGATCCGTGCCCGTCTCGCGCGCAAGGTCTGACAGCCCCACGTTCTCGCCGATATGCGCATAAAGATAGTCACGTGCGCGGTGCGCCACGGCAGCGCTCTGTAGCTGCGACGGGAGTTTCTTACGCCAGTGGCAATGGGAGGTGATCTGAGAGAGCAGGTTATCCATTGTGCTTTGCTGCACAATTTTCATCTCATCGCTATGCAGCGCGTTAAACGTCTCGCCGATAGAACGGACCAGCTGAGGTTCTCGCGTTAGCGTTTGAGCAAAGTGAAGCGAGTAGCGGTCCGGCGTGGCTTCATATAATCCCCGGAGGGTGCGCGTCAGCCATTGCTCGTCAAGATAGAAGGTCAGATAGGTAAAGCCCCCTTCCACAGGCGCGTCGCCGTCGTGAATTTCACCCGGCTCCAGTAAGAACGCATCACCCGGATAGCTGCGGTGACGTTCGCGACGACAGTGGAACTGCTGGGTGCCTGAAAGGGTAATCCCCACCAGATAGCTATCGTGCCAGTGGGGATCGAAGGCATGGCCTTCGAAGTGCGCTTTAATCGTTTCAATACCGGTATCCGCATGCTGACGGAGCTCAAGCCAGTCTTTTGCCATACTGCCCTCCTGTTGTTATCAGCATTGCCTCACAGGCTGGTATTGTCTGGAAGATTTGTGCATTTTCACGGCGAAAACGAACAGATTGCCGCAAACTTAAGCAGTTGAACAGCTTTTCCTGAAATAATGTTGACGATAAGGCGCGATTGCGGTTTAATGCGCTCCGTTGCCCGGATAGCTCAGTCGGTAGAGCAGGGGATTGAAAATCCCCGTGTCCTTGGTTCGATTCCGAGTCCGGGCACCACTATTTAAAGAACCCAGCCTATGGCTGGGTTTTTGCTTTTCTGCGTTTATAAATCCCTTCTTTATATTCTTGCTTCTCTTTGCCGTGGGATCGTGCGGCCTGCGTTGCCGGATGGCGGCTTTGCCTTATCCGGCCTACCAAGCCCGCAGCGCTACTGGTTTTTTCTACGCACAAAGCAAAAAACCCCGCACCTTACGGTACGGGGTTCTTCTTAATTGATGCCTGGCAGTTCCCTACTCTCACATGGGGAGACCCCACACTACCATCGGCGCTACGGCGTTTCACTTCTGAGTTCGGCATGGGGTCAGGTGGGACCACCGCGCTAAAGCCGCCAGGCAAATTCTGTTAATCTGTATCAGGCTGAATATTGTTTGTGTCTCTCACCGCCAAAACACCTTCGGCGTTGTAAGGTTAAGCCTCACGGTTCATTAGTATCGGTTAGCTCAACGCATCGCTGCGCTTACACATCCGACCTATCAACGTCGTCGTCTTCAACGTTCCTTCAGGAGACTTAAAGTCTCAGGGAGAACTCATCTCGGGGCAAGTTTCGTGCTTAGATGCTTTCAGCACTTATCTCTTCCGCATTTAGCTACCGGGCAGTGCCATTGGCATGACAACCCGAACACCAGTGATGCGTCCACTCCGGTCCTCTCGTACTAGGAGCAGCCCCCCTCAATTCTCCAGCGCCCACGGCAGATAGGGACCGAACTGTCTCACGACGTTCTAAACCCAGCTCGCGTACCACTTTAAATGGCGAACAGCCATACCCTTGGGACCTACTTCAGCCCCAGGATGTGATGAGCCGACATCGAGGTGCCAAACACCGCCGTCGATATGAACTCTTGGGCGGTATCAGCCTGTTATCCCCGGAGTACCTTTTATCCGTTGAGCGATGGCCCTTCCATTCAGAACCACCGGATCACTATGACCTGCTTTCGCACCTGCTCGAGCCGTCACTCTCGCAGTCAAGCTAGCTTATGCCATTGCACTAACCTCCTGATGTCCGACCAGGATTAGCTAACCTTCGTGCTCCTCCGTTACTCTTTGGGAGGAGACCGCCCCAGTCAAACTACCCACCAGACACTGTCCGCAACCCGGATCACGGGTCCACGTTAGAACACCAGCCATTAAAGGGTGGTATTTCAAGGACGGCTCCACGCAGACTGGCGTCCACGCTTCAAAGCCTCCCACCTATCCTACACATCAAGGACCAGTGTTCAGTGTCAAGCTATAGTAAAGGTTCACGGGGTCTTTCCGTCTTGCCGCGGGTACACTGCATCTTCACAGCGAGTTCAATTTCACTGAGTCTCGGGTGGAGACAGCCTGGCCATCATTACGCCATTCGTGCAGGTCGGAACTTACCCGACAAGGAATTTCGCTACCTTAGGACCGTTATAGTTACGGCCGCCGTTTACCGGGGCTTCGATCAAGAGCTTCGCGTTGCCGCTAACCCCATCAATTAACCTTCCGGCACCGGGCAGGCGTCACACCGTATACGTCCACTTTCGTGTTTGCACAGTGCTGTGTTTTTAATAAACAGTTGCAGCCAGCTGGTATCTTCGACTGATTTCAGCTCCACCCGCAGGGGCTTCACCTACATATCAGCGTGCCTTCTCCCGAAGTTACGGCACCATTTTGCCTAGTTCCTTCACCCGAGTTCTCTCAAGCGCCTTGGTATTCTCTACCTGACCACCTGTGTCGGTTTGGGGTACGATTTCGTGTTACCTGATGCTTAGAGGCTTTTCCTGGAAGCAGGGCATTTATCACTTCAGCACCGTAGTGCCTCGTCATCACGCCTCAGTGTTAAAGTGAACCGGATTTGCCTGGAACACACACCTACACGCTTAAACCGGGACAACCGTCGCCCGGCTGACATAGCCTTCTCCGTCCCCCCTTCGCAGTAACACCAAGTACAGGAATATTAACCTGTTTCCCATCGACTACGCCTTTCGGCCTCGCCTTAGGGGTCGACTCACCCTGCCCCGATTAACGTTGGACAGGAACCCTTGGTCTTCCGGCGAGCGGGCTTTTCACCCGCTTTATCGTTACTTATGTCAGCATTCGCACTTCTGATACCTCCAGCAGCCCTCACAGGCCACCTTCGACGGCTTACAGAACGCTCCCCTACCCAACAACGCATAAGCGTCGCTGCCGCAGCTTCGGTGCATGGTTTAGCCCCGTTACATCTTCCGCGCAGGCCGACTCGACCAGTGAGCTATTACGCTTTCTTTAAATGATGGCTGCTTCTAAGCCAACATCCTGGCTGTCTGTGCCTTCCCACATCGTTTCCCACTTAACCATGACTTTGGGACCTTAGCTGGCGGTCTGGGTTGTTTCCCTCTTCACGACGGACGTTAGCACCCGCCGTGTGTCTCCCGTGATAACATTCTTCGGTATTCGTAGTTTGCATCGGGTTGGTAAGCCGGGATGGCCCCCTAGCCGAAACAGTGCTCTACCCCCGAAGATGAGTTCACGAGGCGCTACCTAAATAGCTTTCGGGGAGAACCAGCTATCTCCCGGTTTGATTGGCCTTTCACCCCCAGCCACAGGTCATCCGCTAATTTTTCAACATTAGTCGGTTCGGTCCTCCAGTTAGTGTTACCCAACCTTCAACCTGCCCATGGCTAGATCACCGGGTTTCGGGTCTATACCCTGCAACTTAACGCCCAGTTAAGACTCGGTTTCCCTTCGGCTCCCCTATACGGTTAACCTTGCTACAGAATATAAGTCGCTGACCCATTATACAAAAGGTACGCAGTCACACCACGAAGGTGCTCCCACTGCTTGTACGTACACGGTTTCAGGTTCTTTTTCACTCCCCTCGCCGGGGTTCTTTTCGCCTTTCCCTCACGGTACTGGTTCACTATCGGTCAGTCAGGAGTATTTAGCCTTGGAGGATGGTCCCCCCATATTCAGACAGGATACCACGTGTCCCGCCCTACTCTTCGAGTTCACAACCTGTGTGCTTTCGTGTACGGGACTGTCACCCTGTACCGTGCGACTTTCCAGACGCTTCCACTAACACACAAGCTGATTCAGACTCCGGGCTGCTCCCCGTTCGCTCGCCGCTACTGGGGGAATCTCGGTTGATTTCTTTTCCTCGGGGTACTTAGATGTTTCAGTTCCCCCGGTTCGCCTCGTTAACCTATGTATTCAGTTAACGATAGTGTGACGAATCACACTGGGTTTCCCCATTCGGACATCGCCGGGTCAAAGGTTCATATCACCTCGCCGGCGCTTTTCGCAGATTAGCACGTCCTTCATCGCCTCTGACTGCCAGGGCATCCACCGTGTACGCTTAGTCGCTTAACCTCACAACCCGAAGATGTTTCACTTCTGATTGCGAAAATTTGAGAGACTCGAACACACATTAACTGTGTGTCGTTTCAATTTTCAGCTTGATCCAGATTTTTAAAGAGCAAAACTTCGCAGTGCACCTTTTCAGGTTCACTCTGAAGTTTTCTTGTGTTCGCAGTAAAAGATGGTGGAGCTATGCGGGATCGAACCGCAGACCTCCTGCGTGCAAAGCAGGCGCTCTCCCAGCTGAGCTATAGCCCCATCGTATTACAAATCTCTGTACCGGTAATTTTTCCTGAGACAAGGCGTGGAAACGCGAAGCATACATCAGTATGTGAGCGTTGCCGCAACGCAGTATCAGGGAAAATTTGGTAGGCCTGAGTGGACTTGAACCACCGACCTCACCCTTATCAGGGGTGCGCTCTAACCACCTGAGCTACAAGCCTGCAGAGATTTTTACTGCTGTTTTTCATCAGACAATCTGTGTGAGCACTGCAAAGGCAGGTTCTTTAAGGTAAGGAGGTGATCCAACCGCAGGTTCCCCTACGGTTACCTTGTTACGACTTCACCCCAGTCATGAATCACAAAGTGGTAAGCGCCCTCCCGAAGGTTAAGCTACCTACTTCTTTTGCAACCCACTCCCATGGTGTGACGGGCGGTGTGTACAAGGCCCGGGAACGTATTCACCGTGGCATTCTGATCCACGATTACTAGCGATTCCGACTTCATGGAGTCGAGTTGCAGACTCCAATCCGGACTACGACGCACTTTATGAGGTCCGCTTGCTCTCGCGAGGTCGCTTCTCTTTGTATGCGCCATTGTAGCACGTGTGTAGCCCTACTCGTAAGGGCCATGATGACTTGACGTCATCCCCACCTTCCTCCAGTTTATCACTGGCAGTCTCCTTTGAGTTCCCGGCCTAACCGCTGGCAACAAAGGATAAGGGTTGCGCTCGTTGCGGGACTTAACCCAACATTTCACAACACGAGCTGACGACAGCCATGCAGCACCTGTCTCAGAGTTCCCGAAGGCACCAATCCATCTCTGGAAAGTTCTCTGGATGTCAAGAGTAGGTAAGGTTCTTCGCGTTGCATCGAATTAAACCACATGCTCCACCGCTTGTGCGGGCCCCCGTCAATTCATTTGAGTTTTAACCTTGCGGCCGTACTCCCCAGGCGGTCGACTTAACGCGTTAGCTCCGGAAGCCACGCCTCAAGGGCACAACCTCCAAGTCGACATCGTTTACGGCGTGGACTACCAGGGTATCTAATCCTGTTTGCTCCCCACGCTTTCGCACCTGAGCGTCAGTCTTTGTCCAGGGGGCCGCCTTCGCCACCGGTATTCCTCCAGATCTCTACGCATTTCACCGCTACACCTGGAATTCTACCCCCCTCTACAAGACTCTAGCCTGCCAGTTTCGAATGCAGTTCCCAGGTTGAGCCCGGGGATTTCACATCCGACTTGACAGACCGCCTGCGTGCGCTTTACGCCCAGTAATTCCGATTAACGCTTGCACCCTCCGTATTACCGCGGCTGCTGGCACGGAGTTAGCCGGTGCTTCTTCTGCGGGTAACGTCAATCGACAAGGTTATTAACCTTATCGCCTTCCTCCCCGCTGAAAGTACTTTACAACCCGAAGGCCTTCTTCATACACGCGGCATGGCTGCATCAGGCTTGCGCCCATTGTGCAATATTCCCCACTGCTGCCTCCCGTAGGAGTCTGGACCGTGTCTCAGTTCCAGTGTGGCTGGTCATCCTCTCAGACCAGCTAGGGATCGTCGCCTAGGTGAGCCGTTACCCCACCTACTAGCTAATCCCATCTGGGCACATCTGATGGCAAGAGGCCCGAAGGTCCCCCTCTTTGGTCTTGCGACGTTATGCGGTATTAGCTACCGTTTCCAGTAGTTATCCCCCTCCATCAGGCAGTTTCCCAGACATTACTCACCCGTCCGCCACTCGTCACCCGAGAGCAAGCTCTCTGTGCTACCGTTCGACTTGCATGTGTTAGGCCTGCCGCCAGCGTTCAATCTGAGCCATGATCAAACTCTTCAATTTAAGTTTGATGCTCGTGAATTAAACTTCGTAATGAATTACGTATGTTCACTCAGAGACTTGGTATTCATTTTTCGTCTTGCGACGTTAAGAATCCATGTCACTTTGAGTGCCCACACAGATTGTCTGATAAATTGTTAAAGAGCAGTTGCAACGCGGCTTTCAGCTCACCGTTGCGAGGTGGCGTATATTACGCTTTCCTCTTTCAGAGTCAACCCGTTATTTCAGGATTTTTTCTCTTCAACCGACCGGGTTGTCTGTGAAGTGATTCACATCCGCCGTGTCGATGGAGGCGCATTATAGGGAGTTCTCCGCAGGCCGCAACCGTTAAATAACAGAAAAATGACTGACTGCTGCATTCCACAGCAAAACCCCGCCTTATACCTTTTTACACACAGACTTATCCACAATTACATCAGGATCCCGGTGCGATCCTGCGAACTGAAAGGGAAGATCATCTATACTAGCGGCAAATATTCTTCTCCGCAGAGCCCCCTTCATGAATACACAACGCCTGCGCCGCGACTGGCACCTTCCTGGAGCCGGGTTAATATTGCTGGCAATCCTCTTCGCGGGATTTACCCTGCATACGCACTGGAACGCCTTTATCCAGTGGTGTCTTGCCACGCAAATTACCCTGCACCGTTATCTGGTGATGTATCTGCTGCAGCTTAACAACCACCAGTACAGCGGCGGATTATGGCTCTTAACGGGCGCTTTCCTCTATGGCGTCCTTCACGCCATCGGGCCGGGGCATGGAAAATTCATAATGACGACCTATCTGACCACCAATAAGGAGAGCGAGCTGGCCGCCCGCGTGGTCCCCTTCATTGGCAGCCTGATGCAGGGCGTTAGCGCGATTCTGTTCGTCTTTATTCTGGCGGTGGGGTTTAACCTCGCGTCAGGCGATATCAGTACCAGCCGCTGGTACGTTGAGAAGATAAGCGCCGTGCTGATTGGCGCGTTTGGTGCTTTCATCATTTACCAGGCGCTGAAGAGCCTGCGTCCGCGCAGAATGACGGTCTCCACCATTAATCCGCTCCATCAGCATAATGAACGCTGTGGCTGTGGCCATCATGGCGTGGGCGTAGATCTGACACAAGGTGACTGGAAAACGCGTCTGGGCGTCATTCTGGCTATTGGCGCACGCCCGTGCAGCGGTGCGATCATGATTCTGATGTTTTCGAACGCGCTGGGCATTGTCACCTGGGGGATGGCGGCCGTTATGACCATGTCCTTAGGAACGGCACTCTCTATTATGGGGCTATCACTGGCGGTTCGTTATGCCCGTGAACGCACGGTGGCATGGTTCGGAGGAAATAGCTCGTTAAGATGGCTGGTGCCGGCAGTTAAAATTGCCGGAGGGGTCGTCCTGATCCTGTTCGCGACCATTCTTTTCCTGACGGTCATCCCCATCAGCGCCAACGGCGACTACATCGCCGCCGGATGCTAATAAAAGAAAACCCGCCGTTGGCGGGTTTCTTTATTACTCGTTAATCCGAGGATGTTGATCAACAAGACGGGAGCGTTTCTTCTGCAGCTCTTCAATCTCTGCGTCGATATCCTCAATCTTCTGCTCAACGTTGTCGTAATGCTCGCGCAGGATCTCTTTCGCTTCCTGAATATCGGATGCCGCAGGCGTCGCCCCTTTCAGAGGACGGTTTGCCGTCTCCTTCATGGTCAGGCCGGTCGCCAGACCGACTACCGCGATAACCATCAGGTAATAGGCTGGCATCATCAGATTCTGCGTGCTTTCCACCAGAGAGGCAGCAAGCGTAGGCGTCAGGCCAGCAATCAGAACAGAGATGTTGAACGCTGCCGCCAGCGCGCTATAACGAATGTGCGTCGGGAACATCGCAGGTAACGTAGATGCCATCACCCCGATAAAGCAGTTCAGGATCACCGCCAGCATCAACAGACCCGCGAAAATCAAACCCAGCACGTTACTGTTGATCAGAATAAAGGCCGGGATCGCCAGCGCAAACAACGCCACACTCCCCAGGATGATAAACGGTCGACGGCCAAAGCGGTCGCTCAGCAGACCCATAATTGGCTGCACGAACAGCATACCCACCATGATGGCGATAATGATCAGCACGCCGTGATCTTCCGAGTAGTGCAGGTTATGCGACAGATAGCTCGGCATGTAGGTCAGCAGCATGTAATAAGTGACGTTGGTGGAAATCACCAGACCAATACAGGTCAGCAGGCTGCGCCAGTGCTTCGTCGCAATCTCTTTAAAGGAGACTTTCGGACCATCCTGCAGGCCTTCGCGGTCACCTTGCTCCAGTTTCTCAACGTGCTGCTGGAAGGCAGGCGTCTCTTCCAGCGCGTGACGCAGGTAAAGACCGATAATACCCAGCGGAAGCGCGATAAAGAACGGGATACGCCAGCCCCAGTCGAGGAAGTTCTCCTCACCGACCACGGTTGAAATCAGAACCACGACGCCCGCGCCCATCACAAATCCGGCAATCGAACCAAAGTCCAGCCAGCTGCCCATGAAGCCGCGCTTACGGTCAGGGGAATACTCCGCGACGAAGATCGACGCACCGGTATACTCGCCCCCGACGGAGAAGCCCTGCGCCATCTTACAGAGCAACAGCAGAATAGGTGCCCAGATGCCGATCGTGGCATAGGACGGAATCAGGCCGATACAGAACGTACTGATCGACATAATGACAATGGTGATAGCAAGTATTTTCTGGCGACCGTATTTGTCACCGAGCATACCGAAGAACAGACCGCCCAGCGGGCGAATGAGGAAGGGAACGGAGAACGTACCCAGTGCGGCAATCATCTGCAGGCTGGGGTCAGCCCCGGGGAAGAACACTTTACCTAACGCGTAGGCGACAAAGCCATAGACACCAAAATCGAACCATTCCATCGCATTACCAAGCGAGGCTGCAGTAATGGCTTTACGCAGTTTTGCGTCATCAATAATGGTGACGTCGCGCAGTGTGATGGGTTTAACCTTTTTCCTTCTTAGCATAGCTATCCTCGTTGACTCGGCCCTGTCTGTTTCACAGTCCAGTTAGCGTGCTGCGAACCATGGGATCCGCTCCATGCGAATCGCCTTATTCAAGCGTAGCAGGTTTACTTACATTGACGTTTTCCGTCGATACAACCGAACCTGTTGACGCCTGTCTGGGCAGTTAATGACCTTTTTACCCTACCAGCGTTTATATTTGTGATCAACTTCACACATATATTTATGCTGCGTAAAGTGAAGACAGCATTTGTCAACTTCCGCAAATAAGACCTTTCTCAACCCTTCCCTTGATAATGATTTTCAGCATGATCCGTTTTCTTTTTATCCCGGAATATAAAGGCAAATTTTTACAAGAGATTTACATAAAACCTCACCTGACAGAACGCGTCGTAAAGTTTACATTCAATATGTGATACAGATAACTAAAACATCGTTTTATTTTCATTGAATCATTATTCCAGTGATCGCATGATAATTCCCGAAACATAGCACCAGGTGCTTTCTGGCAAGAGAAAAGAAGAGCACTTACTGCATTTTGGTTGCGGGGTTATCAAATACAAACCATCAAAAAACCCTTCATCAAGTTGAATTTATTGATTTTTTATTTACACCTGCCGCTCGCCACGAGTGGTAAAAATTATGAGGGTTGTATATGAAGATTAAAGCCACGATAGAACGTATACCGGGTGGTATGATGCTGGTGCCGCTGGTACTCGGCGCCATTCTGAATACATTAGCACCTGATACCGGGGCTTATTTTGGTGGTTTCACAAAAGGGATGATTACGGGTACCGTTCCCATCCTGGCCGTCTGGTTCTTTTGTATCGGCGCATCCATTAATTTACGCGCTACGGGTACCGTATTACGCAAATCCGGAACGCTGGTGATAACCAAAATAGCGGTCGCCTGGGTTGTCGCAATGATATGCGCGATGTTCATTCCGGAAAATGGAATTCAGACCGGTTTCTTCGCCGGGCTATCCGTCCTGGCGATTGTCTCGGCGATGGATATGACCAACGGCGGGCTGTATGCCAGCCTGATGAACCAGTACGGAACGAAAGAGGAGTCCGGCGCATTTGTTTTGATGTCTCTGGAATCCGGCCCGCTCATGACGATGCTGATCCTGGGGTCTGCTGGCCTGGCTTCTTTTGAGCCGCACCACTTTGTCGGCGCGATCCTGCCGTTTCTGATCGGTTTTGCCCTGGGTAATCTGGATCACGATCTGCGTGATTTCTTCAGCAAAGCTACGCCAGTGCTGATCCCGTTCTTTGGCTTTGCGCTGGGCAACACCATCAACCTGAACGTGATCCTTGATACGGGACTGCTGGGGATTGTGCTGGGTGTCGCGGTTATCATCATCACCGGTATTCCGCTGATTATTGCCGACCGCGTGATCGGGGGAGGAAACGGCACGGCGGGCGTCGCCGCCTCTTCAGCCGCAGGCGCTGCCGTCGCAAACCCGGTAATTATTGCCCAGATAAACCCGGCCTTTGAACCGGTAGCCGCTTCCGCAACGGCACTGGTTGCCGCCAGCGTGATTGTCACCGCGATCCTGGTGCCCATCATCACGGCGCTTTACGCGAAGCGCTACGGAAATGTGCAAGAGATCCAGCCTGAACCGAAACCGATTGAGATGAATCATTAACACACCGCACCCGTCTATCCCCTCTCCCCTATGGGGAGAGGGTCAGGGTGAGGGGGGTTCAACCAAAAATCTCCTCCACCATCGCATCCACCAGCCGTTTTGCCGAACACAGCCTCGGCATACCCAGCGCGACGGTCTGCCAGCTTTGCGTTACTGACCAGCTAACCGGGTGTGCATCCGCCTGACACCAGTCGCCGAGCCAGCCCAGCATGTCTTTATGATCGATTAAACCCGACGAAGCGGGCGTAGTCAGCCACTGATGATAAAAATGGCGCGTCGTGGGAGACGCACTGATACCCTGAGCCAGGTAGTTGGCAGCCATGCTGCGTAAATTATCCTTGAGCATTGCCGACACATCGTCGTTCGCCAGACGGCATGCATCGCCAAATGCTCCCCAGCGCAGCTCTTCGAGGACGATGAAGCAGCGCCCGGCCAAAGACCAGCCATCATAGTGGCCGGCTCGCCAGCGGGTGAAAATTTGTTCACTGTGCTCGCCCGCCTGTACCGTCAGTCCACGCTGGGTCAGCGCCTTTTCTTTATAGGCAGCACGTTGGGTAAAATGAGAGGAGAGCTGCGCGTACTGCTCAAGCAGGCCGGGGGATGGCTGAGCGCGCAAGTGGGCCTGCTGGCGCAGCGCAATCAGTTTATCGGCCATCAGCGTCAGCGCGAGATGGCCCGGATCCAGCATGCCGGCAAGTTTTTCCGCCAGCCCCAGGCGCAGGGCCGCGTTCTCATTAAGCATTCCCGCCATCGCCCAGGGCCGTAGCCGGGTGTGCGTCATGATTTCCTGAGTCAAACGCTCACGAAACTGCAACTGCTGCGGCCCCAGATGGGGATATCGCGCCGCGTCCACGCCCTGCACAAGATCGACCATAAACTTGGGATGAATACACTCCAGCGTCCGCCCGGGACCGTCCAGTAGCTGTGTTGTCATGGTTGCTCTGCCGCGAATAGTGTTTGAATATCATCGCGTAACAGTCGGGTATCTTCCTGAATCCACGCCGCAGTCGTAATGCTTTGCTTCAACAGCTGGCTGAGCGCTCGGGTCGAATGCTCATTTTGTTGACGCACTGCGAGGCTATCACGCAAGCTTTCCTGTAAGCCGGTCAGGCATAACGAAAATTCTGCAAAGAACGTCGCCATTCCGGCCGTAACAGAGACATCGACCTGAGCGGACAAAGCTTTACGTATTTGTTCACAAAACTGATCAATATGTTGCTTAAATTTGTCATGCAGCTGCGCAATGTCGATAACATAGCGCGTGCGCGTGACCACATAATCATCCCAGCCCCAGCCAGGATTATTCAGCCACCGCGAAACGGTTTCACGCATACTGCTCCCGGCGGAAGGCTGACCTGCCGGGCGGTTATCCTCCGCAATAGCATCGTTAAACAGGGACCGCGTATTGAAATTAAGCTGGTTAGCCTGAAAAGCCGGGAAGCTGATCCGCGCCCGGAAGCCGGCATGGCTCAGATGCTCTTTAATACGCGTTTCAATGGGGCGCATAGCTTCATTCAGCGAACGCGCCAGCGTAGATTCCAGCTGATCGAAGCGTAACGCCAGCTCCCTGCAGATTTTCGTCTGCGCATCCAGCATGATCAGTTCACAGGAGGAGCGAATTTTACTCAGCGCGATCTGCGCCTGCCCTTCATCATCCAGAACCAGCTGTTTCAGCTCTTGCGGTTCGTCACCGCGGTGATTCAGCTGGTCAATGCCTGCCAAATCAAGAATATTGTGAGTGCTGAAAACCTGATCAATCGACTGATGAAGCGCCGTTTTCTGGGCCCCCATAAAGTCCGCGGTAGCGTTCAGCGCCTGCTCAACTTCATGTTTCACCTCATCGCTCACCGCGCGCTGACGCGTTTGCAGCAGCGCCATATCTTCTTCAAGACGCGCGATGTTCATTTCCAGCGCCTCAAAGGCCACCGTCAGCCCCTGATAGCGGAAGTCGAGATACTCCCGGGCATTCTGCGCGTAGTTGAGCAACTTATGCGACGCCGAACGCAGCGCGAATAACGAGGCATTGGCATAGGCGGCGTAAATCAGTTTGCGTATCGGTTGTTCAAACAGCGAATCTTCCCACAGCAAATCGGCTGCGTGACGGATATGGTCAATATCGTCCAGGTCCGCCGTACGCCAGCGGCGTCCGAGGGCAGCTTCAGCAAAATCCTGCACCCAGGGCTGCTCCTGATGATCCGGCAGGCGTCCGTGGCTATTCATTTCGTAGCGGGCGCGGTTCGCCAGATACGCCCACATAGATGAAACAGGGTAGATCTGGCCAGGCGAAATATTGCCTTTCATTAAGGTACCAGAGATCATCGCCCTGACCTGCTCTTCATCGTCGCTATTGCGATCCTTCTGGTCGAATTTATTCACCAGCGCATAAAGAGGCACTGATTTCCCCGCCACCGAAATAGCCTGACGGACCTCTTCATCAGAAATAGATTTAAGCTGGGTATAATCCATCACCGCCAGCACCGCCGACGCGCGGGCGAGCTGTTCGCTAAGCATTTTTTGCAGATGCGGTTGTCCGGCCTCATTGGGGCCGGGGGTATCGAGCAACGTCAACTGCCCGAGGTGGGCATCCAGACCCGCAAGATGCACGAACTCCACTTCAATCACCGGAATATGTTCGATGGCCGCGTATTCGGAAAACGGAAACGCCACGCCCAGCGCCTGGGAGAGTCTCACCAGGTCATTGAGACTTTTCAGGCAATGAAATATTGGCTGCGCGCCCAGATGATGCTTTTCAAAGGCCTCGCCTCTCTCAATGCGTTCAAGCAGCGTATTCATGTCCTTATCAATTTCCAGGTGCAGAGCCAGCTTGCCGCGATCGTAATCGCAGAGCTTTTTCTGCAGCAGGTGGATCAAATCATCAATAGGAGAGGCATGTGAGAAGTGGAGCACCGGCTCCTTCTGGCCTGGCGTATGACGGATCAGCGTAGGAAGCGCCGTCATTGGGCGGTTGCGGTTCGGCAACACTTCGGTACCTACAATGGCATTAATGGTGGTCGATTTCCCCGCTTTCATCGTGCCAACGATAGCCAGAACCATTTCCAGACGTGTTATTTTGCGTAATTCATTATTCAGCGTTGCCTGCTGTGCTTCGACGCCCCGCGCACTAAAATGCAAAGGCAGAACGTTGTTCTTTTCTCCCGTAATAGCCGCCGTCGTGTTCTCCAGCATCGCTGTCGGCATTGACCTCAGGGTATCGAGATTTTGCAGGGCGAGCTGTAACAAACGTTCAGCTTCCTGGCTTAATTCAAAAATGGTCTGTGTGTGCATGATAAAAGCCTTTCCTTAACGCAAATTTATTACTTTTATTAAGCCACTTGTTTTAATTATAATGTTCAGGCTTATATGATCACGTGTGGAAAACATGTTCACCGGAATATAACTGATTGAAGATAATCAGAAATAAATGGCTATCCCTGCATGGCGTGTAAAGCTCTCCTCAAGGCCCGGAAGCCAAAAGATAAAAAGCCTGACCCATTTTAAGAAGCTCCAGGATATATCATCATTATTTACCCACCTAAAAAGAGAGGGATAGGCCGCCGCCATAAGAAATGTATGGCAGCAAAGTTCGAAGATAAATAACAATGTGTTGCTTCACCTTATCTGAAATGAAGGTGCGTAGCAATTTGCCGTAATAAAATATTCGATATATTTAGCGACTTCTCTTTCCACCGTGTTAATGACGTTAGCATCGCTTAGCTGACTGACAGTAAGTGTCACTCACAATACATTTTCTGCGTTTTTTAAATTCACAATATCACCGACAAACGTGTGGATTTGCGCTATACTTGCCGCCTTTTTCGGCACTCTGCCGTCATTAAGCTGGCACTTTCCAGCGCGTTAACACTTTTGAGGATACCGATATGCAACTCCCACACTGTCCAAAATGCAATTCTGAATACACCTATGAAGATAATGGCATGTTCATCTGCCCGGAATGCGCACACGAATGGAATGATGCCGAGCCAGCGCAGGATGCTGATGCGCTGGTCGTCAAAGATGCGAACGGCAATCTGCTGGCGGATGGCGACAGCGTCACCGTGGTGAAAGATCTGAAGGTGAAAGGCAGCTCTTCCATGCTGAAGATTGGTACCAAAGTGAAGAATATCCGTCTGGTTGAAGGCGATCATAATATCGACTGCAAAATTGACGGCTTCGGTCCAATGAAACTGAAATCTGAGTTCGTGAAAAAGAACTGATTTACCCGCCCGGTAGCGCTTCGCTTACCGGGCTTTCGGGAACTACACTTAACGGGCTTTTCTTACGTGAGGTAAAGATTATGCCGTTAAGTCCCTACATCTCTTTCGCCGGCAATTGTGCAGAGGCTACCGCCTTCTATCAGCAGGCCGTCGGCGCAGAACTCCTCTATAAAATAACCTTCGGCGAAATGCCAAAAAGCGATAACAGCGAAGAAGGCTGTCCGTCCGGCATGCAGTTTCCGGATTCGGCTATCGCTCACTCCAATGTCCGCATTGCGGGCAGCGATATCATGATGAGCGACGGGCTGCCGCCGGGCAGCAGCGCACAGTACGCGGGCTTCACGCTGGTGCTCGACACGCAGGATGTGTCGGAAGGCAAGCGCTGGTTCGACAACCTCGCCGATGGCGGCAATATCGAAATGGCCTGGCAGGAAACCTTTTGGGCGCACGGCTTCGGTAAGGTCACCGATAAATACGGCGTGCCGTGGATGATTAACGTCGTTAAGCAACAGCACTAATTTTCGGGCGGTGGGCGGTCTGCCTCCGCCTGTCATCAAACTCCCCTCAACTCTTCAAACTCCCGCAACCTGCACTTAACCCAAATGTCATATTGATGCGCCAGCATGAGGCCACATTTATCGTGAGGCCCAGCACATGCAAACTGTTATCCGCGTCGAGAAACTGAGCAAAACCTTCAATCACAACAAGGCGCTGCATGCCGTTGATCTGACCGTCCAGCAGGGCGACATGGTGGCGCTTCTCGGGCCGTCTGGTTCGGGAAAATCCACCCTTTTACGCCACTTAAGCGGCCTCATTACCTGCGATAAAACGCCGGAAAGCCACGTCGAGCTGCTGGGCAACACCGTGCAGCGCGCAGGGCGTCTGGCGAGCGATATTCGAAAAAGCCGCGCCCGGACGGGCTACATCTTCCAGCAGTTCAACCTGGTGAACCGTCTTACGGTGCTGGAGAACGTGCTGATTGGCGCCCTCGGCAGCACCCCGTTCTGGCGCACCTGCCTGCGCTGGTTCTCCCCATCCCAGAAGCAGGAAGCCTTACAGGCGCTGACCCGCGTCGGCATGGCGCACTTCGCCCACCAGCGCGTCTCCACCCTCTCCGGTGGACAACAGCAGCGCGTCGCCATCGCCCGCGCGCTGATGCAGAAAGCGCAAATCATTCTGGCCGACGAGCCTATCGCCTCGCTGGACCCGGAATCGGCGCGCATCGTGATGGAAACCCTGCGCGACATCAACCAGAACGACGGCATTACCGTGGTGGTCACGCTGCATCAGGTGGATTACGCCCTGCGCTACTGCGAGCGCATTGTCGCCCTGCGGCAGGGGCATGTCTTCTTTGATGGCGCGAGCCATCAGTTTGATAACGAACGTTTTGATCATCTCTACCGCAGCGTAAACCGCGTCGAAGAGCGCGCGCAGGCTGCATAACGTCCCCATAACGAGGAATGGAAATGAACTATAAAGCCGTTGCCGCGCTGGCCTTTACCAGCATGTTCAGCATCAGCACCCTGTTAAGCCCGGCGTATGCGGAAGAGCAGGAAAAAGCGCTGAATTTCGGCATTATTTCAACGGAATCACAGCAGAACCTGAAGCCTCAGTGGGAACCGTTCCTGAAAGATATGGAAACCAGGCTGGGGATCAAAGTAAACGCCTTCTTCGCCCCGGACTACGCGGGCATCATCCAGGGAATGCGCTTCAACAAAGTGGACATTGCCTGGTACGGTAACCTCTCGGCGATGGAAGCGGTGGACCGCGCCAACGGCCAGGTCTTTGCCCAGACCGTTGCGGCAGATGGCTCCCCTGGCTACTGGAGCGTGCTGATCGTTAACAAAGACAGCCCGATCAACACCCTCAACGACATGATCGCCAAACGCAAAGAGCTGACTTTTGGTAACGGCGATCCGAACTCCACCTCCGGCTTCCTCGTTCCTGGCTACTACGTCTTCGCGAAAAACAACATCTCCACCAGCGACTTCAAACGCACGGTGAACGCCGGGCACGAAACCAACGCGCTGGCCGTGGCGAACAAGCAGGTGGACGTTGCCACCAACAACACAGAAAACCTCGACAAGCTGAAGACCTCCGCGCCGGACAAGCTGAAAGAGCTGAAGGTCATCTGGAAATCGCCGCTGATCCCTGGCGACCCGATCGTCTGGCGCAAAAATCTCTCCGAAAGCACCAAGGACAAGGTCTACGACTTCTTTATGAACTACGGCAAAACGCCGGAAGAGAAAGCGGTTCTGGAACGTCTGGGCTGGGCGCCGTTCCGCGCGTCGAGCGATCTGCAGCTGGTCCCGATTCGCCAACTGGCTCTGTTTAAGCAGATGCAGGCCGTGAAGGACAACAAAGGGCTGAAGGACGAGGAGAAGACCAGCAAAGTGTCTGAAATCCAGGCTCAGTTGGAAGACCTCGACCGCCTGACCGCCGCGCTCGGCGCGATGACCAGCGTGAATAAAGCGGTGCAGTAACGCAAGTCCCCTCTCCCACAGGGAGAGGGAGAACAGATTAAGGAGTCAACATGCAAACCATCACCCTCCCGCCGCCAAAGCGCAGCTGGTTCTCGCTCATCAGCTGGGCCATTCTGCTGGCGGTGCTGGTTATCTCCTGGAAGGGCGCAGAAATGGATCCGCTGCTGCTCTTCAAAGATTCCGGCAACATGGCCACCTTCGCCGCCGATTTCTTCCCGCCGGACTTCAGCCAGTGGCAGGACTACCTCAGCGAAATGGCGGTCACCCTGCAAATCGCCGTCTGGGGTACTGCCCTTGCCGTCATTCTCTCCATTCCGTTTGGCCTGATGAGCGCTGAAAACATCGTGCCGTGGTGGGTCTACCAGCCGATGCGCCGCCTGATGGACGCCTGCCGCGCCATCAATGAAATGGTCTTTGCGATGCTCTTCGTGGTGGCCGTTGGCCTGGGTCCGTTCGCGGGCGTCATGGCGCTGTTCATCCACACCACCGGCGTGCTCTCCAAACTACTGTCCGAAGCGGTCGAAGCCATCGAGCCCGGCCCGGTGGAAGGCATCCGCGCAACCGGCGCCAATAAAATCGAAGAGATCCTTTACGGCGTCCTGCCGCAGGTGATGCCGCTGCTGATCTCTTACTCTCTGTACCGCTTTGAGTCCAACGTCCGCTCCGCCACCGTCGTGGGTATGGTGGGCGCAGGCGGGGTTGGCGTCACCCTGTGGGAAGCGATTCGCGGTTTCCAGTTCCAGCAAACCTGCGCCCTGATGGTGCTCATCATCGTCACCGTCAGCCTGCTGGATTTCCTCTCTCAACGTTTGCGTAAGCACTTCATCTGAGAAGCGAGGCTTTGATTTGTATGCACTTATCCAGACATCCGACCAGTTACCCCACCCGCTGGCAGGAGATTGCGGCAAAGCTCGAAGTGGAGCTGCGCACGCACTACCGCTGCGGGGACTACCTGCCCGCCGAGCAGCAGCTTGCCGACCGCTACGAGGTCAATCGCCATACCCTGCGCCGCGCCATTGACCAACTGGTCGAGCGCGGCTGGGTGCAGCGCCGCCAGGGCGTGGGCGTGCTGGTGCTGATGCGCCCGTTCGACTACCCGCTTAACGCCCAGGCGCGCTTTAGCCAGAACCTGCTGGATCAGGGCAGCCACCCGACCAGCGAAAAGCTGCTCTCGGTATTGCGCCCGGCCTCCAGCCACGTGGCGGACGCGCTGGGGATTCAGGAGGGTGATAACGTCATTCACCTGCGCACGCTGCGTCGGGTCAACGGCGTGGCGGTGTGCCAGATTGACCACTACTTCGCGGACCTGGCCCTCTGGCCCGTACTGCAAAACTTTACCAGCGGTTCCCTGCACGACTTTCTTCAGGATGCCACGGGCATCGCCCTCAAGCGCACCCAGACGCGCATAAGCGCCCGCCGCGCGCAGGCAAAAGAGAGCAAGGTGCTCGAAATTCCCAACATGGCCCCGCTGCTCTGC
Organism: Enterobacter sp. MG-EB028; assembly: GCF_056673305.1. Taxonomy (NCBI): domain Bacteria; kingdom Pseudomonadati; phylum Pseudomonadota; class Gammaproteobacteria; order Enterobacterales; family Enterobacteriaceae; genus Enterobacter; species Enterobacter sp. MG-EB028. The sequence continues at coordinate 383,519 of NZ_CP195079.1, read as the reverse complement.
GTACGCACCCTCAACCACCGTGACGGCGAGATCAACGCGACGGAATACTCCGTCAGCCTGACCCGCGCCGACATGATTGAATTCACCATGGAGCACTGAATGCACGTCGATACCTCCACCCGACAGCGCTGGATGCGCGTGCTGGCCCATTGCCAGCCTGCCGCCCTGCGCGAGCGCATGAACGCGCTGGGCCTGGCGCCTGACTACGACACGATCCGCGCGCCGGAAATCGGCCTGGTACAAATCCAGGCGCGGATGGGCGGCACCGGCCAACGCTTTTTTGCAGGCGACGCCACCCTCACCCGCGCGGCGGTCCACCTGAACAGCGGCACGCTGGGCTACAGCTATGTGCTGGGTCGCGATAAGGCGCACGCCGAGCGCTGCGCGGTAATCGACGCCCTTTTGCAGGAACCCCCGCATTTCCAGACGTTAATGGAAACCCTTATTGCCCCGCTGGAAGCCGACCGCGCCGCACGGGTTGCCGCCCGTCAGGCCGAAGTGAACACCAGCCGGGTCGACTTCTTTACGCTCGTTCGCGGAGATAACGCATGACGCTTCAACCTGCTTTTACCCTGGCCGTCCAGGATGCCCAACAAAGTTTTCGTCGCCTGCTGAAGGCCATGAGCGAGCCGGGCGTGATTGTCTCCCTGCACCAGCTCTCCCAGGGCTGGCTGCCGCTGAACCTCGCCTCCACCAGCGTGCTGCTGACGCTGGCGGACAACGATACCCCGGTATGGCTGTCAGGTGCCCTGTCGAACGATATCGCCAGCCAGAACCTGCGTTTTCACACCAGCGCCCCGCTGGTCGATCAGCCCCAGCAGGCGGTTTTTGCCGTGGCCGATGAGCAAATCAGCCATGAACAGCTCAACGCCCTGAGCGAAGGCAGCGCCGTCGCCCCGGAGACCAGCGCCACGCTGATCCTGCAGGTCTCCAGCCTGAGCGGCGGCCGCATGCTGCGCCTGACGGGCGCAGGCATCGCCGACGAGCGCATGGTCGCGCCGCAGCTGCCGGAGTGCATCATTCACGAGCTGACCGAGCGCCCGCACCCGTTCCCGCTGGGCATTGACCTGATCCTGACCTGCGGCGAACGCCTGCTGGCGATCCCGCGAACCACCCACGTGGAGGTGTGCTGATGTACGTAGCCGTCAAAGGGGGCGAAAAGGCCATCGCCGCCGCCCATGCCTTGCAGGAACACAGACGACGGGGCGATGAACGGCTTCCCGAGCTGAGCGTCGCCCAGATTGAACAGCAGCTTAACCTCGCGGTTGACCGGGTGATGACCGAGGGCGGCATCGCCGACCGCGAGCTGGCGGCGCTGGCCCTTAAGCAGGCCAGCGGCGATAACGTGGAAGCCATCTTCCTGCTGCGCGCCTACCGCACTACCCTTGCCAAACTGGCGGTGAGCGAGCCGGTAGACACGGCGGAGATGCGCCTGGAGCGCCGCATTTCTGCCGTTTATAAAGATATCCCCGGCGGCCAGCTGCTTGGCCCTACCTACGATTACACCCATCGCCTGCTGGACTTCACCCTGCTGGCGAACGGCGAAGCCCCAACGCTTAGCACTTCAGACGCCGAACAGGAACCGTCTCCGCACGTCTTTAGCCTGCTGGCAAATCAGGGGCTGGCGAAGGCGGAAGAGGACACGGGAGCCGCGCCGGATGACATTACCCGCACGCCACCGGTTTACCCGTGCTCGCGCTCGTCCCGCCTGCAGCAGCTGATGCGAGGCGACGAAGGCTATCTGCTGGCGCTGGCCTACTCCACCCAGCGCGGCTACGGGCGCAACCACCCGTTTGCGGCGGAGATCCGCAGCGGCTATATCGACGTTGAAATCGTACCGGAAGAGCTGGGTTTTGCAGTGAACGTCGGCGAACTGCTGATGACCGAGTGTGAAATGGTGAACGGTTTCGTCGCGCCAGAGAATGAAGATCCCCACTTTACCCGCGGCTACGGGCTGGTGTTTGGCCTCGGCGAGCGCAAGGCGATGGCGATGGCGCTGGTTGACCGCGCCCTGCAGGCACCGGAGTACGGCGAGCACATCGCCGGCCCGGCGCAGGACGAAGAGTTCGTGCTGGCCCACGCGGATAACGTCGAGGCCGCTGGCTTTGTCTCGCACCTCAAGCTGCCGCACTACGTCGATTTCCAGGCCGAACTGGAACTGCTGAAACGTCTGCAACGGGAGCGCGCCAATGGCTAACTTAAGCGGCTACAACTTTGCCTATCTGGACGAGCAAACCAAACGCATGATCCGCCGCGCTATTTTAAAAGCGGTGGCTATTCCGGGCTATCAGGTGCCGTTCGGCGGCCGCGAAATGCCGATGCCCTACGGCTGGGGCACGGGCGGCATCCAGCTGACCGCCAGCGTGATCGGTGAAGCGGACGTGCTGAAGGTCATCGACCAGGGCGCGGACGACACCACCAACGCGGTGTCGATCCGCAACTTCTTTAAGCGCGTAACGGGCGTCAACACCACCGAAAAAACCGAAGACGCGACGCTGATCCAGACCCGTCACCGCATCCCCGAAACCCCGCTGACGGAAGATCAAATTTTGATTTTCCAGGTGCCGATCCCGGAGCCGATGCGCTTTATCGAGCCGCGCGAAACCGAGACCCGCACCATGCACGCGCTGGAAGAGTACGGGGTAATGCAGGTCAAACTGTATGAGGATATCGCCCGCTTCGGCCATATCGCCACCACCTACGCCTATCCGGTGAAGGTCAACGGGCGCTACGTGATGGACCCGTCACCGATCCCGAAATTCGACAACCCGAAGATGGACATGATGCCCGCCCTGCAGCTCTTTGGTGCCGGACGTGAAAAACGCATCTACGCCGTCCCGCCTTACACCCGCGTGGAAAGTCTCGATTTCGACGATCACCCGTTTACGGTGCAGGAGTGGGACGAGCCGTGCGCCATCTGCGGCTCCAGACACAGCTATCTCGACGAAGTGGTGCTGGACGACACGGGCAAACGAATGTTTGTCTGCTCCGACACCGATTACTGCCGCCAACAGAGCGAGGCGAACGGCCAATGAAACCGCTGCTTTCGGTTAATAACCTCACCCATCTATATGCGCCGGGCAAAGGCTTCAGCGACGTGTCGTTTGAGCTGTGGCCGGGCGAAGTGCTGGGGATCGTCGGCGAGTCCGGCTCCGGCAAAACGACCCTGCTGAAGTCCATCTCCGCGCGCCTGGCGCCGCAACACGGCGAGATCCTGTATCAGGGACGCTCCCTCTACGGCATAAGCGAGGCCGAGCGCCGCCGCCTGCTGCGCACCGAGTGGGGCGTGGTGCACCAGCATCCGATGGACGGCCTGCGCCGTCAGGTCTCTGCCGGGGGCAACATCGGCGAGCGCCTGATGGCCACCGGCGCGCGCCACTACGGCAACATCCGCGCCACGGCGCAGCACTGGCTGGAGGAGGTGGAAATCCCCGCCTCGCGCATCGACGACCTGCCGACGACCTTCTCCGGTGGGATGCAGCAGCGTCTGCAGATTGCCCGCAACCTGGTCACCCATCCGAAGCTGGTGTTTATGGATGAACCCACCGGCGGGCTGGACGTCTCCGTACAGGCGCGCCTGCTCGACCTGCTGCGCGGTCTGGTGGTGGATCTGAACCTTGCGGTGGTGATTGTCACCCACGATTTAGGCGTTGCGCGCCTGCTGGCGGACCGTCTGCTGGTGATGAAGCAGGGCCAGGTGGTGGAAAGTGGGCTGACCGACCGGGTGCTTGACGATCCGCACCATCCGTACACCCAGCTGCTGGTGTCCTCGGTATTACAGAATTAAGAGGTCAACATGATCCACGTACAAAACGTAAGTAAGACCTTTGTGCTCCACCAGCAAAACGGCGTGCGCCTGCCGGTGTTGCAAAACGCCTCGTTAGAGGTGAGTCAGGGTGAATGCGTGGTGCTGCACGGCCACTCCGGCAGCGGTAAATCCACCCTGCTGCGCTCCCTGTACGCCAACTATTTACCGGACGAAGGGCACATCCGCATTCGCCACAATGATGAATGGGTCGATCTGGTGCAGGCCCCGGCGCGCAAGGTGCTGGAAGTGCGCCGCTCGACGATCGGCTGGGTCAGCCAGTTCCTGCGGGTGATCCCGCGGATCTCCGCCCTGGACGTGGTGATGCAGCCGCTGCTGGATCTCGGCGTGCCGCGTGAAACCTGCGCTGCCAGGGCCGCCAGCCTGCTGACGCGCCTCAACGTACCGGAGCGCCTGTGGCACCTCGCCCCGTCGACCTTTTCCGGCGGCGAGCAGCAGCGCGTGAATATCGCGCGCGGGTTTATCGTCGACTATCCGATCTTACTGCTGGATGAACCCACCGCCTCGCTCGACGCTAAAAACAGCGCAGCGGTGATAGCGCTGATCGAACAGGCCAAAGCGCGGGGCGCGGCGATCGTCGGGATCTTCCACGACGACGCCGTACGCACCCGCGTGGCGGACAGACTGCACCCGATGGGGACAAACGCATGATTATCAATAACGTCAGGCTGGTGCTGGAAAATGAGGTCGTGAAGGGTTCGGTTGAAATCCACGAAGGCGTCATCCGCACGTTTGCCGAAACCCAAAGCCGTTCCCCTGAAGCGATGGACGGCGACGGCGGCTGGCTGCTGCCGGGGCTGATTGAGCTGCATACCGATAATCTGGATAAATTCTTCACCCCGCGCCCGAAGGTGGACTGGCCCGCCCATTCGGCGATGAGCAGCCACGACGCGCTGATGGTCGCCAGCGGCATCACCACGGTGCTGGACGCGGTGGCGATCGGAGACGTGCGCGACGGCGGCGATCGCCTGGAGAATCTGGAGAAGATGATCAACGCCGTGGAGGAGACGCAAAAGCGCGGCCTCAACCGCGCCGAGCACCGTCTGCACCTGCGCTGCGAACTGCCGCACCACACCACGCTGCCGCTGTTTGAAAAGCTGGTGGGCCGCGAGCCGGTCTCGCTGGTCTCCCTGATGGACCACTCGCCGGGGCAGCGCCAGTTCGCCAACATTGAAAAGTATCGTGAATACTATCAGGGCAAATACTCGCTCAACGACGCGGAGATGGCGCGCTACGAAGAAGAGCAGCTTCAGCTTGCGGCCCAGTGGTCGCAGCCCAACCGTCTTAAGATTGCCGCGATGTGCCGGGACCGGAATATCGCGCTGGCGAGCCATGACGACGCCACGCGCGAGCACGTGCGCGAATCCCACCAGCTTGGCAGCGTAATAGCCGAATTTCCCACCACGTTCGAAGCAGCTGAGGCGTCGCGCCAGCACGGCATGAACGTGCTGATGGGCGCACCGAACATCGTGCGCGGCGGATCGCACTCCGGCAACGTGGCGGCAAGCAAACTCGCCTCCCTCGGCCTGCTGGACATTCTCTCGTCCGACTACTACCCCGCCAGCCTGCTGGATGCGGCATTCCGGGTGGCGGACGACGAGGGCAACCGCTTTACGCTGCCGCAGGCAATTCGCCTGGTGACCAAAAACCCGGCCACCGCGCTCAATCTTCAGGATCGCGGTGAGATTGCCGAAGGCAAACGGGCAGATCTGGTGCTCGCCCACCGCAGGGGCGAGCACGTTCATATCGACCACGTCTGGCGTCAGGGAAAAAGGGTGTTCTGATGGGAAGACTCATCTGGTTAATGGGGCCGTCCGGCTCCGGGAAAGACAGCCTGCTCTCGGCGCTGCGGCAGCGGGAACATTCACAGCTGCTGGTGGCGCACCGCTACATTACCCGCGCCGCCAACGCCGGAAGCGAGAACCATATCGCCCTGAGCGAGCAGGAGTTTTTTACCCGCGCCGGGCAAAATCTGCTGGCGCTGAGCTGGCACGCCAACGGCTTTTATTACGGCGTGGGTATTGAGATTGACCTCTGGCTGCACGCGGGATTCGACGTGCTGGTTAACGGCTCGCGCGCGCATCTGCCGCAGGCAAAAGCCCGGTACGAAGCGGCGCTGCTGCCGGTCTGCCTGCAGGTTTCCCCGGATATCCTGCGCAGCCGGCTGCAAAGCCGGGGACGGGAAAATGCGCGTGAGATCGACCAGCGGCTGGAACGTGCGGCGCGCTATACCCCGTCGGGCTGTCACATCCTCAATAACGACGGAAGTTTGCTACAGTCAGTCGAGACCTTTTTATCGCTTATCCGCCAGAAGGAGAAACAGCATGCCTGACTGCCAGCTTCGCCCCGCCACCGCCGACGATGCGCAGATTGTCTATGCCCTGATCTGCGAACTGAAGCAGGCAGAGTTCGACCATCAGGCGTTCCACGCCGGATTTCTTGCCAACCTTCAGGATCACAACATGCGCTACCAGCTTGCCGAGCTGGACGGACATGTCGTCGGCATGATCGGCCTGCACATGCAGTTTCACCTCCATCACGCGCGCTGGATCGGCGAGATCCAGGAGCTGGTGGTGATGCCGCAGGCGCGCGGGCTAAAGGTGGGCAGCCAGCTGCTGGCCTGGGCGGAAGAGGTGGCACGGCAGGCCGGCGCGGAGCTGACCGAGCTCTCCACCAGCGTGAAGCGCACTGACGCGCACCGTTTTTACGTTCGTGAAGGATATACGCAGAGCCATTTTCGATTCACCAAACCGCTGTAGAGGTGCGTTATGAGTCTGACCATCACGTTAACGGGAACCGGAAGTGCACAGCTCGTGCCGGTCTTTGGCTGCGACTGCGCGGCGTGTCGACGGGCGCGCCTGCAGGACAACTATCGCCGTCGCCCCTGCAGCGCGGTGGTCAAATTCAACGATGCGGTCACCCTGCTGGATGCGGGTATTCCGCACCTGATGGACGACTGGCCGGCGGGCAGCTTTCAGCAGTTTTTGCTCACGCACTATCATATGGATCACGTCCAGGGGCTGTTCCCCCTGCGCTGGGGCGTGGGCGCAACCATCCCGGTCTACGGCCCGCCGGACGACGCAGGGTGCGACGACCTGTTTAAACATCCCGGAATTCTGGATTTCAGCCACACGGTTGAGCCGTTCGTGATGTTTGAGCTGCAGGGGCTGCGGGTCACGCCGCTGCCGCTCAACCATTCAAAACTGACCTTCGGGTATCTGCTGGAATCCGCCCACAGCCGCGTGGCGTGGCTTTCTGATACCGCCGGGCTGCCGGATAAAACGGTGACGTTTCTGCTCAACAATCAGCCACAGGCGATAATCATCGACTGCAGTCATGAACCGCGCGACGAGACGCCGCGCAATCATTGCGACTTAAACACCGTGGTTGCGCTGAACGAGGTGATTGGCTGCCCGCAGGTGATCCTGACCCACATCAGCCATCAGTTTGACGTGTGGATGATGGATAATCCGCTGCCGGACGGCATTGAAGCGGGATATGACGGAATGGTTATGGTGCTGGATTAGGTTTTCTCCCTCTCCCGTGGGAGAGGGCTGGGGTGATGGCAACAGGCCGCACTTAGCCTCGATCGTAATCGTCTTCTAACCGACGCTCATCTTCTTCTAACCGACGTCTGTCGTCATCCAGCTGGCGCTGACGCTCGTCTAAGCGGCGGCGTCGGTCTTCAAGCTGCCGACGACGGTCGTCGTACTGTCGGCTGTCGATTTGACGGTTGCGGTCGTAACGATCGTCGTCATCGTCATTACGGCTGCTGCTGGGGTTATAGGCATCGTTGATCGCCTGCTGAATGTTGCCAATGGCATCATCAATCACATCGGCATGCGCCAGTTGGCTGGTGAGTGACAGCAGACCAAATAACAGAGCGGTAGAGTAACGTTTCATAAGGCCAGACTCGCAGGGGAACTGGCCTTACGGTAATCAACGGCATTGTTCCGGGGTAGCGGAGGAATCTCAAATTCAGTTGTGTCCAGGGCCTTCCATCAGCTGATTCGCACGCTGTTTATTTTCTGCAACCAGTACAATGCCATAACATTTTTGATCCGGCGAATGACTCCAGATTCGATCTTCGGGTATACACCCTCCGTCATAGATAACCTTGCTACCATCATACGGCCAAAATGCTCCCTGCTCGGTATCGAGAACAAATACAGCGATTTGGTCAGACTCGCGGGCAATTTTCTGCCAGAGCATCTTCCCACCCTCATATTGTTCAAAGTCGCTAATAAGCGTCACGCCACACTGTAATACCAAGGCTTCATACAGACGAGTTGCCAGTCCCTTGTCACGCTCGGCGGGATCAACGCATATACCTTCTACCTGAATAACATTGGTATCTTCCCAACAACGCTCGACAGCAATGATACCTTCACCCAAATGCGTTTTACGTTGTAAATCCAGGGCAGCTACAACCCGATGCCGAGGTACACCATCGAAGGTTTCGACATCCGCTTCAATAATCGCAGCTCTTGGCGTCTGGCTATCAAAAATGACATGTAACACTCGCCCGGAGAGTTCGAATTCATCAACGAGCTTGAAAGACCTTGCTACGGTCTTTGGGCTGTAAGTTGTAGGCATCACAATCATTTGTGAGTCCCCTCTTGTAAGTACCGGCATAGTTCCCTTTATATCCCAATCTGCCAAATTTTGCGCAGGTTAGCATCCCCCGGTTTACTCACGCTCTTGATGAATTCCGAAACATCAATGCTTATAAACAGACTTTCCGCAGCGCCTGCGTCAGCTGCGCCCGCGTAAATGGCTTACGCAATAACTGCACGTCCGGCAGCTGCGGGTTGTGCGCCGGGCGCAAATCCTGCCCGCTGATCAGCAGCACCGGAAGCTGCGGATAATGACTGCGCACATGGTTAATCACCTCAGCCCCGCTCAGGCCTCCGGGCAACATCAGATCGCTGATAAACATGCCAATATCCGGCGACGCCGCCAGCATGCTCAGGGCCTGCTCGCCGTTGTCCGCTTCGAGCGTCAGGTAACCAAGCTGATGCAGCTGTTCGCACAGGGTCTGACGAACGTCCGCCTCATCTTCCAGCACCAGTACAAGCCGCTCGTTATCCACGGACGTTGTGGCAGCCAGCGCTTCATCCTCCGAAACGGCGGGCAGCGTCGAGCGCGGGAGGTGCAGCCGCACGGTCGTTCCCTGCCCCGGCGCGCTTTCGATCTCAACCCGGCCCCCGGACTGGCGCACAAAACCGTAGACCATCGACAGGCCCAGCCCGCTCCCGCTTCCGGTCTGCTTGGTGGTGAAGAACGGTTCAAAAACCCGGGATTTCACCTCCTGCGACATCCCGCTGCCGCGGTCAATCACCTCCAGCGCCACCATATCCTGCCTGCGACCGTCGCTGCGGGTCACGCGCTGGTTCCAGGTACGAATTTTTATCACCCCGCTCTGCCCTTCCATCGCATCCCGGGCATTCATCACCAGGTTGATGATGGCATTTTCCAGCTGGCTGACGTCAATCCACGCGGGCCATGCCGGGGTTTGCGCTTCAATCTCCAGGGTAAGCGTGGCGGGCAAAGAGTGGCGCATCAGCTCCCGGAGGTTTTCCAGCAGGGGCAGCATTTCTACCGCATGCGGCGTCAGGGATTGTTTGCGGGAAAATGCCAGCAGGCGCTGGGTCAGCAGCGCGCCGCGTTCGGCCGCCTTGAGCGCCCGGGAGATGCGCGGCGCGTCGTTTGATTCAGGGTCGGTAAGCTCAAGGCTGCCGATGATCACCGCCAGCAGGTTATTAAAATCATGCGCCAGCCCGCCGGTCAGCTGTCCGACCGCCTTCATTTTCTGGCTGTGCAGCAGCGCCTCTTCCAGCCCCTGACGCTCGATGCGGTCGATCTCCATCTGCGTGGTTTTCTCTTTCAGCAGCCGCGTAGTGTGCTCAAGCGAGGCGGTATTGCGGGCAAAAACGTTAAACGCGCGCGCCAGCTCGCCCAGCTCGTCGCGCCGCTGCAGCGCGGGAACGGAAACATCCTGCTCGCCGTGGGCAAGTCGCGACATCGCCCGGGAGATGGCCGTCAGGTTGGAGGCCAGATTGCGGTAGATATACCAGCAGGCGCACCCGGTAATGATCAGCGCCAGCACGGCGAAGATGCTGATAAACACGCTGATGGATTGCAGCTCGTGATGGCTCTGGGCCGTGCGAAGCCGGGAGGCCTGAGCCACCTGCTCAACGTACTGATTAATATCGCTATTAAGGATCGCCACCAGCGCCTTGATGTGGAACATATACCAGCTGATGGACAGATCGCTCTCTTCCAGCTGCTTCGACAGCGGGGCAAGCTGACGTAACTCGGCGTTAAAATCGGGCAGAACGTCCTTCACGACCGGCTGTATGGCGCTCCGGGGCAGCGTGGCGGTCACAGCGTCCAGTTGCTGAACGGTCGCGCGCGGCGAAGGGGTGTCGATGGCAGCAGCGATCAGCCGATCCATCTCCATCAGCTGCTGCGCATCCGGTACGTTACTGTCATAACGGCGGTTGATGTCCTGAAGATGACGCAAATAGCTCTGGCTTTGATAGAGCGAGCTCAACAGCGCGTTACGTTCAAGGTGCCGCTTTTGCCCGCGCTCCAGCATCCCCGTTACGCTTTGCTGTAGTTCATTGCTCCTGCGAATAATGCGCGCCACCAGCGCCGGCTCCTGCTGCGCCAGCGGGGCATCGGCAAGCTGCTCCAGCGAGCGGCGCAGCGCCGTTTGCATCTGCTTCAGTCGCTCGGCTTCGCCTTTGTACTCCAGCGCCCCCACCACCTGCGAAAGCCGCACCGCCGCCGTTGCGACGTTGGCCGTGTCGCGGGCGAGATTCATGCTGCCGGTCATGTCGTCCAGCGTTTGCTGCTGCACCTGTTCCTGGATCTGGCTGGCGTGACGGAAACCGAGCACCGCTACGCCGCTCACCATCAGCGTAACGGCGACCACCAGCAGATTGAAAATCAGCAGGCGGCCTCGGGCGCTGGCGAAGAACGGGGGGCGTGAAGACATGTTGACTCCGTAACTGTGATCCACATTCGCTATTCATAACTATGACAAATATGAACAGCTTCTGACATTTTGCATTTACGCGCCTGTGATGAAGTGCAGATATCGACATTCACAGGAGGTCCGCCATGAGCAGAACCCCGGTTTTAGAGATGCGCCACATTGCCAAAACCTTTGGCAATTTCCACGCGCTCAAGGGTGTGGATTTGACGGTCTTCCCCGGTGAGATCCACGCGCTGATGGGGGAAAACGGCGCGGGAAAAAGCACGCTGATGAAGATCCTCGCGGGAGCCTATACCGCCACCAGCGGCGAGATCCTGATCGACGGCCAGCCGTTTCACATTAAAGGGCCGAAAGATGCGCTGGCCGCAGGCATCACCCTGATTTACCAGGAGATGCAGCTCGCGCCCAATCTTACCGTGGCCGAAAATATCTTCCTCGGCAGCGAGCTGTCGCGCGGCGGGCTGGTCCAGCGCAAGGAGATGGCCGCCCAGGCGCAGGCGGTGATTGACCGTCTCGGCGCGCAGTTCAGCGCCACCGACCTGGTGATGAAGCTGACCATCGCCGAGCAGCAGCAGGTGGAAATCGCCCGCGCCCTGCACCGCAACAGCCGCATTCTGGTGATGGACGAACCCACCGCCGCCCTCTCCTCCCGCGAAACCCACCGCCTGTTCGAACTGATTTTGCGCCTGCGCGACGAGGGCATGGCGATTATCTATATCAGCCACCGCATGGCGGAAGTGTATGAACTCTCTGACCGCGTGAGCGTTCTGCGCGACGGGCAGTACGTCGGGAGCCTGACGCGCGATAAGCTGAACGCGTCTGAACTGGTGAAGATGATGGTGGGCCGCCCGCTAAGCGACCTGTTCAACAAGGAGCGAGATATCCCCCTCGGCAGCCCGCGCCTTAACGTGCACCACCTCACCGACGGTAAAAAAGTACAGCCGTGCAGCCTGCAGGTGCGTTCCGGCGAAATCGTCGGGCTGGCGGGGCTGGTTGGGGCCGGACGCTCCGAGCTGGCGCAGCTTATCTTTGGCGTGCGCAAAGCCACCGGCGGCATGATTGAGGTCGACGGCGAGCCGGTGGTGATCCACTCCCCGCGCGCGGCCATCGAAAACGGCATCGGTTTTCTCACCGAGAACCGCAAGGAGCAGGGGCTGTTTTTGGAGCTGGCGGCGCAGGAGAACATCACCATGGCGACGCTGGAGCGCGACGCCACCTTCGGCATGTTAAACCGCAAAAAAGCCCAGTCCATTTCCGACGACGCCATCGCCCTGCTCAACATCCGCGTGCCTCATTCTCAGGTACGCGCGGGCGGGCTTTCGGGCGGCAACCAGCAAAAGCTGCTGATCTCCCGCTGGGTGGCGATTGGCCCGCGCATTCTGATTCTGGACGAGCCGACGCGCGGCGTGGACGTCGGCGCAAAAAGCGAAATCTACCGCATCATGAACCAGATGGCGCGCAAGGGGGTGGCGATTCTGATGATCTCCAGCGAGCTGCCGGAAGTGGTAGGCATGAGCGACCGGGTCTACGTGATGCGGGAAGGCAGCATCGCGGGTGAGCTTCACGGGCACGATATCTCTCAGGAAAACATCATGACGCTGGCAACCGGCGTGAACGACACACATCATCAGGCGGTGTAATTATGACAACTCCTACCCATCCGCAGCAGGTGGCGAAATCCGCCTCCGCTAAAAAAATGCTGATGAGCGATCTGATGCAAACGATCGGGATTTTACCGATTCTGATCCTGATTGTGGCGGTATTTGGCTTTATTGCCCCGAACTTCTTCACCGAGAGTAACCTGCTCAACATCACCCGCCAGGCTTCCATCAACATCGTGCTGGCGGCCGGGATGACCTTCATCATCCTGACCGGCGGGATCGACCTCTCCGTAGGTTCGATTCTGGGCACCACGGCGGTGGCGGCGATGGTGGTCTCGCTAATCCCTGAATTTGCGATGCTCTCTATTCCGGCGGCGCTGATGCTCGGCATGGTGCTGGGATTATTCAACGGCGCGCTGGTGGCCTTTGCCGGGCTGCCGCCGTTTATCGTCACGCTCGGCACCTACACGGCGCTGCGCGGCGCGGCGTATCTGCTGGCCGATGGCACGACGGTGATTAACTCGAACATCAATTTTGAGTGGATAGGCAATAACTACCTTGGCCCCATTCCGTGGCTGGTGGTGATCGCCCTGGCGGTGATTGCGGTGTGCTGGTTCATCCTGCGCCGCACCACGCTCGGCGTTCACATCTACGCGGTGGGCGGCAACATGCAGGCGGCGCGCTTAACGGGCATTAAGGTCTGGCTGGTGCTGCTGTTTGTCTACGGCATGAGCGGCCTGCTCTCCGGGCTTGGCGGCGTCATGAGCGCCTCGCGCCTCTACAGCGCCAACGGCAACCTCGGCACGGGGTACGAGCTGGATGCGATTGCGGCGGTGATCCTCGGCGGTACCAGCTTCGTCGGCGGGATCGGCACGATCACCGGCACGCTGGTGGGCGCGCTGATCATCGCCACCCTCAACAACGGCATGACGCTGATGGGCGTCTCCTACTTCTGGCAGCTGGTGATCAAAGGGGCGGTGATCATCATAGCGGTGCTGATCGACAAATACCGTACCCGACACCATCAAAGTGCATAACAACAATACCCTACAAGCGAGGAAGACAAGATGCGTTTGAAACCCTTAGTGACCGCGCTCTGTGCTGGCGCGCTGCTTGCCGCAACGCCGTTTGCGCAGGCAAAAGATCTGAAGTCCATCGGCGTGACGGTGGGCGACCTGGCTAACCCGTTCTTCGTGCAGATCACCAAAGGTGCCGAGCTGGAAGCGCGCAAGCTGGCGGGGGATAACGTCAAGGTGACGCTGGTCTCCAGCGGTTACGACCTGGGCCAGCAGGTTTCGCAGATCGATAACTTTATCGCTGCGAAGGTGGACATGATCATCCTCAACGCTGCGGATTCCAAAGGGATCGGCCCGGCGGTGAAGCGCGCTAAAGAGGCGGGGATCGTGGTCGTCGCGGTGGACGTGGCGGCGGAAGGGGCCGATGCAACCATCACCTCCGATAACACCCAGGCGGGCGAAATGGCCTGTAAGTACATTACCGACCGCCTGAAAGGCAAAGGCAACGTGGTGATCATCAACGGACCACCGGTCTCTGCGGTGCAAAACCGCGTGGAAGGCTGCCAGACGGAATTCAAAAAACATCCGGATATCAAGGTACTCTCAGATAACCAAAACGCCAAGGGCAGCCGTGAAGGCGGTCTGGAAGTCATGACCTCCCTGCTGGCGGCCAATCCGAAGATCGACGGCGTATTCGCGATTAACGATCCGACCGCGATCGGTGCCGATCTGGCGGCGAAACAGGCCCAGCGCAACGAATTCTTTATCGTCGGTGTGGACGGTTCGCCGGACGGTGAAGAGGCGCTGAAGCGTGAAAACTCCCTGTTTGTGGCGACCCCGGCGCAAGATCCGCAGGTGATGGCGGCAAAAGCGGTGGAGATCGGCTATGACATTCTACAGGGCAAACCTGCGCCGAAAGCGCCCGTGCTGATCCCGGTGACGATGATCGATAAAAAGAACGTCGGGACCTATAAGGGGTGGACGGTTAAGTAACCCCCTCACCCTGCCCTCTCCCCATAGGGGAGAGGGTGTTCAAGTTCCCTCTCACCTATGGGGAGAGGGCTAGGGTGAGGGGTAAGGTTTTGCACATAACTCCGGGAGTCCCCATGAAACGCTCCGACATCAATGAAATTCTCGGCCACACGCGACAGTTCTTTTCCATGCACGACGTGCATCTCCCGCCTTTTGCCAGCTTTCCGCCCACAAAATGGCAGCAGCTTGAGCAGGCCGCATGGCAGGAAGTGTTTGACCTCAAGCTCGGCTGGGACGTGACGGCGTTCGGCGGTAACAATTTTGCCGCACAGGGGTTAACGCTGTTCACCCTGCGCAACGGCTCGCCCAACGGCGTGCCTTATGAAAAAAGCTATGCCGAAAAAATTATGCACGTACGCGATGGCCAGGTGACGCCGATGCATTTCCACTGGCGCAAGCGGGAAGACATCATCAACCGGGGCGGCGGGAATCTGATTGTTGAATTGTGGAATGCGGGAGCGCATGAAGAGACCGAAAACACGGACGTGACGGTCACCGTCGACGGCTGCCGCCAGACCCACGCGCCCGGCAGCCAGCTGCGCCTCACGCCTGGGGAAAGCATCTGTCTTACGCCAGGGCTGTATCACAGTTTCTGGGGCGAACGCGGCTTCGGCGACGTGCTGGTCGGGGAGGTGTCATCGGTAAACGACGACGAGCACGACAACCACTTTTTGCAGCCCGTTGCCCGCTATAACAACATCGAAGAAGACGAACCGGCGCTGCTGGTGCTGTGCAACGAGTACAACCTGTTTCGGATATAAGGGGTGAATGATGCCATTGATTTCTCTTGCCGAAGGTCTGGAGCACGCCAGAGCGCATCGCTATGCGCTGGGCGCGTTTAACGTGCTTGACTCCCACTTCCTGCGCGCGCTGTTTGCCGCCGCGAAGCAGGAACGCTCGCCGTTTATCATCAACATCGCCGAAGTGCATTTTAAGTACGTGTCGCTGGATTCGCTTGTCGAAGCGGTGAAGTTCGAAGCCGCACGTCACGATATTCCCGTGGTGCTCAACCTCGACCACGGTCTGCATTTTGAGGCGGTGGTGCGCGCCCTGCGCTTAGGGTTTAGCTCGGTGATGTTCGACGGCTCGACGCTGAGCTACGAGGAAAACATTCGCCAGACGCGGGAGGTGGTGAAGATGTGCCACGCGGTGGGCGTCTCGGTGGAGGCAGAGCTGGGCGCGGTAGGCGGTGATGAAGGCGGCGCGCTTTACGGGCATGCGGATGAAGCGTTCTTTACCGACCCTCAGTTGGCGCGGGAATTTGTCGATAAGACCGGCATCGACGCGCTGGCGGTTGCCATCGGCAACGCGCACGGCAAATACAAAGGCGAGCCGAAGCTCGATTTCCCCCGCCTGGACGCCATTCGCCAGCAGACGGGTCTGCCGCTGGTTTTACACGGCGGCTCCGGCATTAGCGATGCCGACTTCCGCCGCGCCATCGAGCTGGGCATTCATAAAATTAATTTTTATACCGGCATGTCGCAGGCCGCGCTGGATGCCGTTGATCAGCGCATGGCAAACCGCCAGCCGCTGTACGATGAGTTTGCCGAGCTGCTGCTGGGGATAGA
The DNA here is from genome assembly GCF_056673305.1 of Enterobacter sp. MG-EB028. Taxonomy (NCBI): domain Bacteria; kingdom Pseudomonadati; phylum Pseudomonadota; class Gammaproteobacteria; order Enterobacterales; family Enterobacteriaceae; genus Enterobacter; species Enterobacter sp. MG-EB028. The sequence goes on along the minus strand of NZ_CP195079.1, from coordinate 367,473 downwards.
AGAGGCCATTACCGATACGGTCGCCGAACAGATGCGCATCTTCGGCAGCGCGAGGCAGGCATAATGGAACGCAAAGGCATCATCGCCGCTGGCAATATGCTGGTGGATCATGTCCACCAGATCGTGCAGTGGCCGGAGCGCGGCTGGCTGGCGGAAATCACCCACAGCGAACGTTCCACCGGAGGCGCGCCGCTGAACGTTCTGCTGACGCTGGCGAAAATGCACGTTAGCCTGCCGCTGCAGGCTGTGGGGCTGATTGGGGAAGACGGTGACGGGGATTACATTCTGGCGATGCTCGACCAGTATCACGTTAACCGCCAGCGCGTGCAGCGCACCACCTTCGCGCCAACCTCCATGTCGCAGGTGATGACCGACCCCAGCGGGCAGCGCACCTTTTTCCACTCGCCGGGCGCCAACCGCCTGCTGGATCTCCCCGCTTTCGATCGTCTCGACGGATCGATGAAGATCTTCCATCTCGGCTACCTGCTGCTGCTCGACAGCCTGGATATGCCGGATGACGAATTTGGCACCCGCAGCGCGCGGCTGCTGGCGCAAATGCGCGAGCAAGGGTATGAAACCTCGCTCGATCTGGTCTCCCGCAAGGGCGACCCGCGCTATCAGCCGCTGGTACTCCCTGCCCTGCGCCATCTCGATTACCTGGTGATTAACGAGCTGGAAGCCGGCGAATTTAGCGGGCTGGAGATGCGCGACGCCGACGATGCGCTGAACATCGCCCATATCGCCGATGCCGCGGCGCAGCTGCTGGCGGCAGGCGTTCGTCAGCGGGTGGTAATCCACTGCCCGGAAGGGGCATGGGGTGAAACACCGGGAGAAGCGGGCCGATGGGTTCCGTCGTGGAAGCTGGAGCAAAACGAGATTATCGGCAGCGTCGGCGCGGGCGACGCGTTTTGCGCGGGCTTTTTATACGGCTGTCATGAATCGCTGACGCTAACGGAGAGTATTCATCTGGCGCACGCCTGCGCGCGGGCCAGCCTGCTGGCGGCCAATGCGATTGACGGCGCGAAAACGCTGGCCGAACTGCAGCTGTTTATTAAAGAGAATACTTAGACCGCTTTCTCGCTATGCGACACATCGGCGGCAAAAACGTAGCCCAGCCCGCGTATGGTTTTAATCAGCGCAGGCTGATGCGGGTTAGCTTCAATTTTCCGGCGCAGGCGCATGATCAACACGTCAATTGTGCGGTCGAACACCTCGGTACTTTCGCTGTGGGTGAGCTCAAGGAGTTGCTCGCGGCTAAGTACCCGACGGGCATTCTGCGTGAGCGCCAGCAGCAGGCCATATTCCCCCTGGGTCAAGGGCACGACGTTACGCTGCGGATCAATCAGCTCACAGCGGGTGGTATCCAGCGTCCAGTCGTTAAAGGTTATCCCCGCCACGCGTGGCATCGGCGCTTCTGCCGCCAGCGCCCCGGTACGGCGCAGCACGGCTTTAACCCGGGCCACCACCACCCGCGGATTAAACGGCTTACCAATATAATCGTCGGCCCCCATCTCCAGCCCTACCACCACGTCTGATTCACTGCCCAGCCCGGTTAACATGATTACCGGTAGCGCCGGGTGCTGCTTTTGCAGCTGCTGCAAAACCTGCAGGCCATTGATATCCGGCAGCATCATGTCCAGCAGAACAAGGGCGATATCCTGCTCCTGCTGCACCCGTCTCAGCGCGTCCTGGCCGTTATGACAGACAAGCACCGTAAAGACGTGCTCACTCAGCACGTCCTGCAGCAGTTCGCAGACCGCCATATCGTCATCAACCACCAGAATCGCCGGTTTCATCATATGCTTCCGTCAGGGGATTATGTTAAGTCTGAACCATTCTGCCGCCGGCTCCAGTGAAATGGTTTTTTCCATGACGGAAATTCAACCCATGTCACATCCGCTGCCCATTCGACACGTCAATTTTGACGATTGTCGGCCTTTCGTCAGGGTTTTCACCAGAAAAGCGCCCATAAAGCCCAGGAGTAACCACATCAAAAACATGGCATAGATGCTGCATTAGTGGGTGCGAAAGATTTGATTAACTGGAGCAGACTGATGAAAAAAGTCGTCACGGTTTGCCCTTATTGTGCCTCAGGTTGCAAGATCCACCTGGTGGTCGATAACGGCAAAATCGTCCGGGCGGAGGCCGCGCAGGGGAAAACCAACCAGGGCACGCTGTGCCTGAAAGGGTATTACGGCTGGGATTTTATTAACGATACCCAAATCCTCACCCCGCGCCTGAAAACCCCTATGATCCGCCGCGAGCGCGGCGGCAAGCTGGAAGCCGTCTCCTGGAGCGAGGCGCTGGATTACGTCGCTACGCGCCTTAGCGCCATCAAGGCCAAATATGGCCCGGATGCGATTCAGACCACCGGCTCTTCACGCGGGACCGGGAATGAAACCAACTATGTGATGCAAAAATTCGCGCGCGCCGTTATTGGAACCAATAACGTCGACTGCTGCGCTCGCGTCTGACACGGCCCATCGGTTGCAGGTCTGCACCAGTCGGTCGGTAACGGCGCAATGAGTAATGCCATCAACGAGATAGATAATACCGATCTCGTATTCATCTTTGGCTATAACCCGGCGGATTCTCACCCTATCGTCGCGAATCACGTTATTCGCGCTAAACAGAACGGGGCGAAAATCATCGTCTGCGATCCGCGCAAAATCGAAACCGCGCGCATTGCGGATATGCACATCGCGTTGAAAAACGGCTCGAACATCGCGCTGTTGAACGCAATGGGGCACGTCATTATTGAGGAGAATCTTTACGACCAGGCGTTTGTCGCGAGCCGTACAGAAGGCTTTGAAGAATATAGGAAAATCGTCGAAGGCTACACGCCGGAGTCGGTAGAGGCAATAACCGGCGTCAGCGCGCAGGAGATCCGCCAGGCGGCGCGGATGTACGCCGGGGCGAAAACCGCCGCCATTCTCTGGGGCATGGGCGTGACCCAGTTCTACCAGGGCGTGGAAGCCGTGCGTTCCCTGACAAGCCTCGCGATGCTAACGGGAAACCTGGGCAAGGCGCATGTGGGCGTGAACCCGGTGCGCGGCCAGAATAACGTCCAGGGCGCGTGCGACATGGGGGCGCTGCCGGACACCTATCCGGGCTACCAGTACGTCAAGTTCCCGGAACACCGCGAGAAATTCGCAAAAGCCTGGGGTGTCGAGAGCCTACCGGAACACACCGGCTATCGCATCAGCGAGCTGCCGCACCGCGCGGCGCACGGCGAAGTGCGTGCGGCCTACATCATGGGTGAAGATCCGCTCCAGACCGACGCCGAGCTCTCTGCGGTGCGCAAAGGGTTTGAGGATCTGGAGCTGGTGATTGTCCAGGATATCTTCATGACCAAAACTGCAGCGGCGGCGGATGTCATTTTACCGTCGACCTCCTGGGGCGAGCATGAAGGCGTCTACACGGCGGCGGATCGCGGCTTCCAGCGCTTCTTTAAGGCGGTCGAGCCGAAGTGGGATCTGAAAACCGACTGGCAGATCATCAGCGAAATCGCCACCCGCATGGGCTACCCGATGCACTACAACAACACTCAGGAAATCTGGGACGAGTTGCGCAGTCTGTGTCCGGACTTCTACGGCGCCACCTATGAAAAAATGGGTGAGCTGGGGTATATCCAGTGGCCGTGCCGCGATGAGTCCGAAGCTGACCAGGGGACGTCGTACCTCTTTAAAGAGAAGTTCGACACCCCGAACGGGCTGGCGCAGTTCTTCACCTGCGACTGGGTCGCGCCGATCGATAAGCTTACCGAGGAGTTTCCGATGGTGCTCTCCACCGTGCGTGAAGTGGGTCACTACTCCTGTCGCTCGATGACCGGCAACTGCGCCGCGCTGGCGGCGCTGGCGGATGAGCCGGGCTACGCGCAGATCAACACCGCCGACGCGGAGCGCCTCGGCATTGAGGATGAAGCGCTGGTGTGGGTGAACTCGCGCAAAGGCCGCATCATCACCCGCGCGCAGGTCAGCGACCGTCCAAACAAGGGGGCGGTCTATATGACCTACCAGTGGTGGATTGGTGCCTGTAACGAGCTGGTGACGGAGAACCTAAGCCCGATAACCAAAACGCCGGAGTATAAATACTGCGCCGTCAACGTGGAGCCGATTGCGGATCAACGCGCGGCGGAACAGTATGTGATCGACGAATATAACAAGCTGAAAGCACGGCTGCGTGAAAGCGCAATGGGCTGAAGCCGTTATTTAATCGTTGAATAAAGGGAGTGATATATTCACTCCCTTTTTATTTCCGCTTAGCACATTAAAAATATCAATTATTATTCTGGAAAGCGGCTCGCAAAAATAATGTAATTCGCGCTGAACAGAATTACATCTTTGCATTTTAATTCAGAGGGATAAGATGTGCGGCGGGTGCTTAAGACTTTCTGTCTTGAGCATTGTTGAGGGACAGAAAGTAGGAAGCCCCGGGAAATTTTCATTTACCCGAGGCTACTCCCTCAACTACCAACAGGTTGAGAGTAGCCTCTTATTCTTTTTTTGACAAGGAGTAAAAGGCATGACGCCATTAAAAGCTGCGTTAGGCATCGTTTTTATTGTTTGCCTGACGATAGTGATTTTTACCTTTATTACTCGCGGTAAGCTCTGCGAGTTTTCAATAAAGGGTGAACATCAGGAGGTAGCGGCGAAATTAGCCTGCAACGCAGGCTAACCTCTTCGGGCGGAACCACGGTTCCGCCCGGCTTGTAGGATGCTGAGGTCTTAATGCACCCATTTTTTTCTTTTGCTATCGCGATTATACTGCGCGGCGTGTACCCAGATGATAAGAATCCATGAAAGCCATTTTTCTGTTGTTGTTATTTTTAACATCGTTCGCCCGCGCGGATGAGATAGGCAGCCAGTATCAGAAGCAGGCGGAAGCCGGCGATGCCCGCGCCCAGTATTATCTCGCCGATACCTACTTCAGCTCCGGTGACAGAAAGCAGGCAGCGCTGTGGGCAGAGAAAGCCGCAAAAGGCGGCGATGTTGATGCCATGGCGCTGTTGTCACAAATCCTCTTCACGCAGGGCGATTACGCCCAGGCCAAAGCCCTGGCACAGCAGGCCAACATCGCGGGCAGCAAACGCGGCGCGATCATGCTGGCGCGCGTGCTGGTCAACACGCAGGCGGGTAAAACCGACTATCCTCAGGCCATCAAGCTCCTGCAAACAGCGACCGAAGATATCGACAACGACTCGGCGGTCGATGCGCAGCTGCTGCTGGGGCTGATTTATGCCAACGGCGTAGAAGTGGCGCAGGACGACGTCCAGGCGGCGTCATGGTTTAAGCGCAGCTCGTCTCTGTCACGCACGGGCTACGCCGAATACTGGGCAGGAATGCTATTCCAGCAAGGTGAGAAAGGCTTTATTACGTCCAATAAACAGAAAGCACTCTATTGGTTAAACCTGAGCTGTACGGAAGGGTTTGATACGGGGTGTGAAGAGTTTGATGCGTTGAGCGGGGAGTAGAATCCCCTAACCCTCTCCCCAAAAGGGAGAGGGTAGAATACCTTACATCACTGGTCGGCCGTCTTATCAAAACGTCCCAGCACCTCGCGTTCATACGCCAGCGCTTTTTTACGGTCGAATTTGTGTTCCCACTTGGCGATAACCAGCACCGCCAGGGCATTCCCCACCACGTTCAGCGCCGTACGCGCCATGTCGAGAATACGGTCCACACCGGCAATAAACGCCAGACCTTCCAGCGGAATACCGACGCTGCCAAGCGTAGCCAGCAGCACCACGAAGGAGACGCCCGGCACGCCAGCGATGCCTTTAGACGTCACCATCAGGGTCAGCACCAGCACGATCTCCTGCCACAGCGACAGGTCAATGCCGTACAGCTGCGCAATAAAGATAGCGGCGATACTCTGGTACAGCGTTGAGCCATCCAGGTTAAAGGAGTAGCCGGTCGGCACCACGAAGCTGGTGATAGACGCTGGAGCACCGTACGCCTCCATCTTCTCAATAATGCGCGGCAGCACGCTCTCAGAGCTTGCCGTCGAGTACGCCAGAATTAGCTCATCCTTCAGGATACGGATCAGGATCCAGATGCTCAGCCCGCACAGGCGCGCCACAATCCCTAGCACCACCAGCGCGAAGAACAGGATCGCGAAGTGCACCAGGATCACCAGCTTCGCCAGCGGCCACAGGGAGGCAAAACCGAAGTTCGCCACGGTCACTGCGATAAGTGCGAACACCCCGACCGGCGCGTAGCGCATCACCATGTGGGTCACTTTGAACATGGTTTCGGAGACAGATCGGAACACGGTGACCAGCGGTTCACGGTGCGTTGCGGGCAGAGAGGAGAGCCCCAGGCCAAACAGCACCGAGAAGAAGATGATCGGCAGCATCTCGCCTTTCGCCATGGAAGCAATGATGTTGGTCGGCACCAGCGACAGGATTGTCCCCATCAGACCGTGGGAATGGCTCTGCACGTCAGCAGTGGTGCTTTGGTATTTCGAAATATCCACCGTCGCCAGCTGCGACATATCGATCCCGGAGCCTGGCTGGAACACGTTCGCCAGCGTAATGCCGAGGATAATCGCAACCGTAGTGATCACTTCGAAATAGAGAATAGTTTTCGCGCCGATACGGCCTAACTGCTTCGCATCACCGACGCCCGCGATACCGACCACCAGCGTCGAGATCACAATCGGCACCACTATCATCTTAATCAGATGAATAAAAATATCGCCTGCCGGAGAGAGCAGGTTCGCAATCAGCCATTCGCGGCTGTCGCTGTGATAGTGGAGGTAACTGCCCAGCAGAATGCCCAGCACAAGGGCGATTAAGATCTGCCAGGCCAGGCTGACTTTAACGTTTTTCATAGAAACTGACTTCCTCAATGAAGCGCCTTATTCACGCAAACTGCATGAATATGGAGACATACTGAAAGGGTATGAATTGTGTTGCGTTGGTTTATGGGATTTTTTAACGCGGCGTATGAGTATCATTTGCGCGACCTGTTGCGCAAGCCTTAAAGAACGACGCGTTTCACTCACAAAAGCGACGATGACGGGAGTTTATTCTAATTCTTATAAATAACCTTTTGTTATAAAAACGCTTTTTTAAACGAAAATGTGAATAATAGTTATCGTAAATTATTTCCCTTCAAAGTTTCATTCGCTCGTTTTTCATACTCTTCAGACAATGCGTGATCTGCCGCCCAAATAATAAACAAAGCTTGTAAAGCCCCTACTATTAACGTTTTTGCGACATATTATTAACATCTTACAAGGAGAAAAAAAGCCATGAGCCAAATACACAAACACGACATTCCCGCAAACATTGCGGACCGTTGCCTGATCAGCCCGGAGCAGTACCACGAGAAATATCAGCAATCTGTTACCAACCCGGACGCCTTCTGGGGCGAGCAGGGCCACATCCTTGACTGGATCAAACCTTACCAGAAGGTGAAGAACACCTCCTTTGCGCCAGGCAACGTCTCCATTAAATGGTATGAAGATGGCACGCTGAACCTGGCGGCGAACTGCCTGGACCGCCATCTTGCCGAACGCGGGAATGAAACCGCCATTATCTGGGAAGGCGACGATGCCTCTCAGAGCAAACACATTACCTATAAAGAACTGCACCGCGACGTCTGCCGCTTCGCCAACGTCCTGCTGGATAAAGGCATCAAAAAGGGAGACGTGGTCGCCATCTACATGCCGATGGTGCCGGAAGCGGCGGTGGCCATGCTGGCCTGCGCGCGCATCGGCGCGATCCACTCCGTTATCTTCGGCGGCTTCTCCCCTGAGGCGGTTGCCGGGCGTATTGTCGACTCAAACTCGAAGCTGGTGATCACCGCCGACGAAGGTGTGCGTGCGGGCCGCGGTATCCCGCTGAAGAAAAACGTCGATGAGGCGCTGAAAAACCCGAACGTCAAAACGGTCAGTAACGTCATCGTCCTTAAGCGTACCGGCGGCAGGATCGACTGGAACGAGGGGCGTGACCTGTGGTGGAGCGACCTGATTGAGAACGCGAGCGACCAGCATCAGCCGGAAGAGATGAACGCGGAAGATCCGCTGTTCATTCTTTATACCTCCGGCTCCACCGGTAAGCCGAAAGGCGTGCTGCACACCACCGGCGGCTATCTGGTTTATGCGGCTACCACCTTCAAATACGTCTTCGACTACCATCCGGGCGACATCTACTGGTGTACTGCCGACGTGGGCTGGGTCACCGGGCACAGCTATCTGCTATACGGCCCGCTGGCATGCGGCGCAACCACGCTGATGTTTGAAGGCGTACCGAACTGGCCGACCCCGGCGCGCATGTGTCAGGTGGTCGATAAGCACCAGGTCAACATTCTCTACACCGCGCCAACGGCCATCCGCGCGTTAATGGCGGAAGGTGATAAAGCCATTGAGGGCACTGACCGTTCTTCATTGCGCATCCTCGGTTCCGTGGGCGAGCCCATCAACCCGGAAGCCTGGGAGTGGTACTGGAAAAAGATCGGCAACGAGAAGTGCCCGGTGATGGACACCTGGTGGCAGACCGAAACCGGCGGCTTTATGATCACCCCGATGCCGGGCGCGACGCAGTTGAAGGCTGGCTCGGCAACCCGTCCGTTCTTCGGCGTGCAGCCTGCGCTGGTGGATAACGAAGGTAATCCGCAGGAAGGGGCCACCGAGGGCAACCTGGTGATCGTCGATTCCTGGCCGGGCCAGGCGCGCACCCTGTTCGGTGACCACGAGCGCTTCGAGCAGACCTACTTCTCGACCTTTAAAAACATGTACTTCAGCGGCGACGGCGCGCGCCGCGACGAAGACGGCTATTACTGGATCACCGGACGCGTGGACGACGTGCTGAACGTCTCCGGCCACCGTCTGGGCACGGCGGAGATTGAATCGGCGCTGGTATCGCATCCGAAGATTGCCGAAGCGGCGGTTGTCGGGATCCCTCACAACATCAAAGGCCAGGCGATTTACGCCTATGTCACCCTGAACCACGGCGAAGAGCCGTCGCCGGAGCTGTACGCCGAAGTGCGCAACTGGGTACGTAAAGAGATTGGCCCGCTGGCCACGCCGGACGTGCTGCACTGGACCGACTCGCTGCCGAAAACCCGTTCCGGCAAAATCATGCGTCGTATCTTGCGCAAAATCGCGGCGGGGGACACCAGCAACCTCGGTGATACCTCAACGCTCGCGGATCCTGGCGTGGTGGAAAAACTGCTCGAAGAGAAGCAGGCCATCGCAATGCCATCGTAATCTTTTCTCCCTCTCCCCGTGGGAGAGGGCCGGGGTGAGGGCATCAGACCGCACTTTCCTCCCCTCACCCTAACCCTCTCCCCAAAGGGGAGAGGGGACTAAAAACAAACCAACCTTACCTTTGGAGAACTCTGTGATGAATAACGATATTTGTCAGCAGATAGAGAATAGTGCGCACTACAGGGAGCTCGTCGATAAGCGGCAACGGTTTGCCTTCATTCTTTCCATCATCATGCTGGTTATCTACGTCGGCTTTATTATGCTGATCGCCTTTGCGCCGCACTGGCTGGGCACCCCGCTGCATGAGGGTACCAGCGTCACACGCGGCATTCCGATTGGCATTGGCGTGATTGTGATTTCATTCTTGCTCACGGGCGTGTACGTCTGGCGCGCCAACGGTGAATTCGATCGTCTCAATAAAGCGGTACTGCAAGAGGTAAAAGCATCATGAAGCGAGTTCTGACGGCGCTCGCCGCCACACTTCCCTTTGCTGCCGATGCGGCAGATGCCATTACCGGTGAGGTACAGCGCCAGCCAACCAACTGGCAGGCGATTGTGATGTTCCTGATTTTCGTGGTGCTGACGCTGTACATTACGTACTGGGCGTCGAAACGCGTGCGCTCCCGTAATGATTACTACACCGCGGGCGGCAACATTACCGGCTTCCAGAACGGGCTGGCGATTGCGGGTGATTTTATGTCTGCCGCCTCGTTCCTTGGGATCTCCGCGCTGGTCTACACCTCCGGCTATGACGGGTTGATCTACTCCCTCGGCTTCCTCGTCGGCTGGCCGATCATTCTGTTCCTGATTGCCGAGCGCCTGCGTAACCTCGGTCGCTATACCTTTGCCGACGTGGCCTCATACCGCCTGAAACAGGGCCCTATCCGCATGCTCTCAGCCTGCGGCTCGCTGGTGGTCGTGGCCCTTTACCTGATTGCCCAGATGGTGGGGGCAGGCAAGCTGATCGAGCTGCTGTTCGGCCTGAACTACCACGTCGCAGTGGTGCTGGTGGGCGTCCTGATGGTGATGTACGTCCTGTTCGGCGGCATGCTGGCAACCACCTGGGTGCAGATCATCAAAGCCGTGCTGCTGCTGTTCGGCGCCAGCTTTATGGCCTTTATGGTGATGAAGCACGTCGGCTTTAGTTTCAATAATCTGTTTACCGAAGCGATGGCGGTCCACCCGAAAGGGGAAGCGATCATGAGCCCTGGCGGGCTGGTGAAAGACCCGATCTCCGCACTCTCTCTCGGTCTCGGGCTGATGTTCGGTACCGCTGGCCTGCCGCATATCCTGATGCGCTTCTTTACCGTGAGCGATGCGCGTGAAGCGCGCAAGAGCGTCTTCTACGCCACCGGCTTTATGGGTTACTTCTACATCCTGACCTTTATCATCGGCTTCGGCGCAATCATGCTGGTGGGGGCGAACCCGGCGTTTAAAGACGCGGCGGGCGCGCTGATCGGCGGTAACAACATGGCGGCGGTGCATCTGGCCGACGCGGTGGGCGGCAACCTGTTCCTCGGCTTTATCTCCGCCGTGGCCTTCGCCACCATTCTTGCGGTGGTGGCAGGGCTGACGCTGGCGGGCGCGTCTGCGGTATCGCACGATCTCTACGCCAACGTCTTCCGCAAAGGCGCGAGCGAGCGCGATGAGCTGAAGGTCTCTAAGATCACCGTGCTGGTGCTGGGCGTGGTCGCCATTCTGCTGGGGATTTTGTTCGAGAAGCAGAATATCGCGTTTATGGTGGGGCTGGCCTTCTCGATTGCCGCAAGCTGTAACTTCCCGATCATCCTGCTCTCCATGTACTGGTCAAAACTGACCACCCGTGGGGCGATGATTGGCGGCTGGCTGGGCCTGCTGACGGCGGTGATCCTGATGATTCTGGGCCCGACAATCTGGGTGCAGATCCTCGGTCACGAAAGCGCTATCTTCCCGTACGAGTACCCGGCGCTGTTCTCCATTGCCGTGGCGTTTATCGGTATCTGGGTCTTCTCGGCTACCGACAACTCGCCGGAGGGTAATCTGGAGCGTGAGAAATTCCGCGCCCAGTTTATCCGTTCACAGACCGGCCTGGGCGTTGAGCAGGGCCGCGCTCACTAAGCCTTTCTCCCCGGCCGCTCTGGCCGGGGAGTTCAAAACATCACCCACGCCACCAGCGGCGCAATCAGCACCATCGTCACGCCCGAGAGCATCATCACCAGGCTTGCGACAACCCCCTCCTGCTGACCGAGTTCATACGAACGCGCCGTCCCCGCGCCGTGCGACGCCGCGCCAAATCCTGCCCCCTTCGCCATGCCTTCCCGGATAGAGAGCCGCAGGAACAGCACATCCCCCACCGCCATACCAAAGACGCCCGTGACCACCACAAACAGCGCCACCAGATCCGGCTGCCCGCCGAGCGGTTTAGCCGCTGCCAGCGCAAACGGCGTCGTGACCGATCGCACGGCCAGGCTGCGCTGAATTTCATCAGGCAGGGTAAACAGCCGCGCCAGCCAGACCGAGCTGCACACCGCCACCACCGTCGCGGTAATGACGCCCGCGCTGAGCGACATCCAGTGGCGTTTAATAATCTTCAGGTTGTCATAGACAGGGACGGCAAAGGCGATGGTCGCCGGGCCGAGCAGCCACAGCAGCCAGTGGGACTCACCAATGTAGTTCTGCCAGGAGATATGGCCGAATACCAGCATCAGCACCAGCAGGATGGGCGTGAAGACCAGCGGCATCAGCGGCAGCGCGCGGAAGCGGCGGTACAGGCGCTTGTTGGCAAAGTAGATGACGACTGTCGCAATCAGGCACAGCACGCTTATCTGAAAGTTAGTCATGCTTCTGCCTGCTGATTTCAAACCGATACACGTTATCCACCACCCAGGCGGTAGCGCCCAACACCATCAGCGTGCTCAGGGCGATAACCGCGAAGATGCGCCAGCCGTCGACCATCAGCAGCTGCGCATAGTTCACCACGGCTACCACGGCCGGAACGAAGAACAGCAGCATCTCCGCCAGCAGCCAGCGCGCGCCGGCCCGCACCCAGCTAAGGGGTAACGCACGTGAAAGGATCAGCGTCAGCATCAGCACCATCCCCACCAGGTTGGCGGGTAAAGGCAGGTGCAGCCAGTCAACAAGATATTCCGCAAAAACAAACAGTCCCGCGTAGAGCAGTACCTGAACCGGTACCTGGAGTCGTTGCACAACGGCAGGCGTAACACGGCTTAACGCCACGGCCATGGGGGTTTTCCTCAGAAATGAGACGAGGCGCCAGTATAGTGAGCGTACGTCATCGACTGAAATGAATTAAAATCATCGAAGGTATAGTTTCGAGGAATAATCATGGACATAAGAACGCTGCGCTATTTTGTCGAGGTGGTTCGCCAGCAAAGTTTTACCCGCGCAGCGGAGAAGTTGTTCGTTACCCAGCCGACCATCAGCAAAATGCTGAAAAACCTCGAAGATGAGCTGAACTGTACCCTGCTGATCCGCGATGGGCGCAAGCTACTGCTGACCGATACCGGACGCGTGGTGTTCGAGCGCGGGCTGGCGATCCTGGGCGAGTTCCGCCAGCTTGAGGCCGAGCTTGCGGACATCAACCACCTGACTAAAGGTCTGTTACGTCTCGGCATTCCGCCAATGGTCGGCATGATGATGGCCGGGCCGATTAGCCTGTTCCGCCAGCGCTACCCCGGCGTTGAGCTTAAAATTTCTGAATTTGGCGGCCTGACCGTGCAGCAGGCGGTGATCAACGGCGAGCTGGACGTGGCGATGACGGCCCTTCCCGTGGAGGAGGAGAGTGGTCTGGCGACGCTCCCGCTCTTTAGCCACCCGCTGTGCGTGCTGGTGCCCCGCTCCGGCGACTGGCTAACGATAGACTCGGTGAAGCCCGAGCTGCTTGGCGAGCATCCCCTGCTGATCTACAACGAAGACTTCGCCTTAAGCCGCCAGCTGATGACCCTGTTTAACCACCATAACGTGAAGCCGCGCATTGCGGTGCGCAGCGGCCAGTGGGATTTCCTGGCGGCGATGGTGCAGGCGGGCGTGGGGATTGCCATTCTGCCGCAGCCGATCTGCGAGCGGCTGGATAAAAACACGCTGCGCTGGATCCCGCTGGAGAGCGATCTCCACTGGCAGTTAGGGATGATTTGGCGTGAAGGGGTGTATTTGTCGCACAGCGCGCAGGCGTGGTTGCAATGTTGTGAGGGGTTTTGGGTCCCCTCACCCCAACCCCTCTCCCCATAGGGGCGAGGGGCTCGATCGGTTCCCTCTCCCCTATGGGGAGAGGGTTAGGGTGAGGGGCAAAGCGCGCTACTGATTCTCTATCAACAGCGCTTCCAGCAGGTCCAGATCGTGCAGCAGTTTTTGCAGCGTCTCGTTGCTGATCTGGCGCGTGGCGCGCAGGTGATACAGCTCGGCGCGCTCGGAGCGCAGCGCCGCCAGGCGGAACCGACGCTCCAGGTTCTCCTCCTGCAGCGAGCTTTCCACGTCGTTACGCCCGTCGGCGCGGCGGCGCAGGTTACCTATCACCCGCGAGCTGACTTCCTTCAGCAGCTGGTTATCAATGTTCTCTTCGGCGTCGGCGGCCAGACGCTCCTCCATCTTCTCAATGGCTACAATCGCCACTTCCGCCGTGGCCGCGCGGGCAATCCGCTCCTCTTTGTGCTGTTGGGTCGAGTCACCGGCATCAATGTGCTGGAGTAAAATCGGCAGCATAATCACGCCGACAAACAGCGAGAAGAGGATCACGCCCGCCGCCAGGAACACCAGCTCGTAGCGCGCCGGGAAGACGTCCCCCGTTGGCAGCAGCAGCGGAATGGAGAGTACACCGGCAAGGGTAATCGCCCCGCGGACGCCCGCGAAGGAGGCAATCAGCAGCTCGCGTGTGGTCCAGGAGCCGAACTCCATCGGCTTTTTCGTCAGGAAGCGCACGCTGAATCTTTTCATCGTCCAGAGCCAGCCGAAACGCACCAGCATCAGCGCCATGTAGATCAGCACGATATCGGTAAACAGCATCCAGACTTCAACGTTCGGATCGGCCTCTGCTGCGATGAGCGAGGACTCCATAATGCCCGGCAGCTGCAGGCCCAACAGCAGGAATACCATGCCGTTGAACACAAATTCCAGCATTGCCCAGGTGCTGTTGGCGCGCAGGCGCATCGCCAGCGGCGCGCGGCGCATTACGCCGGAGCGGGTGATGGTCATCCCCGCCGCCACCGCCGCCAGAATGCCCGATACGCCGATATGTTCGGCAATCAGATAAGAGGCAAACGGCAGCAGGAACAGCAGCACGATCTGCGTTGCCGGTTCATCGCCGCCCCAGCGGCTGAGGAAGCGTAGCGAGCGGCCATACAGCCAGCTCACCACGAAGCCTGCGAGGATACCGCCAATCGCCACCTTGAAGAATTCCAGGGTCGCACCACCCACGGTAAAGACCATTGTTCCCATGGCAACCGCCACGGCAAACTTCAGGGCGACCAGGCCGGAGGCGTCGTTCATCAGCGCCTCCCCCTGTAAAATGCCCATGATTTTCTTCGGAATGCGGCCTTCGCCCACAATGCCGGAAAGCGCTACGGCATCGGTTGGCGACAGCACGGCGGCCAGCGCAAAGGCGGGAATTAACGGGATACCCGGTACGGTCCAGTAGATCAGGAAACCAATCCCGACGACGGTGACCACCACCAGCGCCAGCGCCAGGCCGAGGATCTCTCGTCCATGCTCAAGAAATTCGCGCGTGGGGGTTTTCCAGCCATCGGCAAACAGCAGCGGCGGGATAAACAGCACGAGGAACAGTTCAGGATCGAACTCCACGTGCAGACCGAACGTCGGCCACGCCAGCAGCGCACCGATAGCTATTTGCATTAAAGGCAGGGGGACCTGGAAGGGCAGTACGCGTGTAACCACCCCGGATAACGAGACCACAAGGGTCATGATGAGTATTGTGAAGAAGATTTCCATGCGTTCCCTGTTTGCTGTGTTACTTATGTACTACGGAAGGCGTCGTGCCTTTTATTCTATCTTCCCCAGAGTAACGCAAAAGGCAACGGGATGAGTCCTGAAAATAAAAACGGGCGGCCTGAGCCACCCGTTTTCGCATCAATGGATAACTCAGATTGCCCAGCCGCCCGCGTAGAACGCCACCAGCGCAACGGCGATCACCACGGTGCCGATGTTCAGCTTGCGCCATTCACCGGAAACCAGACGGCCAATCACCAGTGAGGCGAAACCGATCATGATACCGGTCACGATGTTACAGGTCAGGACGATAAACACTGCGGTAATCAGGCCGGACATCGCATCCACGAAGTCCGCAAAGTCGATTTTCGCCACGTTGCTCAGCATCAGCAGGCCGACGTACATCAGCGCTGGCGCGGTCGCGTAGGCCGGGACCAGGTAAGAGAGCGGAGAGAGGAACAGGATCAGCAGGAACAGCACGCCGACGGTGATCGCCGTCAGGCCGGTTTTGCCGCCTGCAGCCGTACCCGCTGCAGATTCGATGTACACCGCCGCAGGCGCCGCGCCGACCAGACCAGAGAAGACGCTGCTCAGGGAGTCGGTGGTTAGCGCTTTGCCGCCATCGATAATCTGGCCGTCTTTATCCAGCAGGTTGGCCTGACCGGCCACCGCGCGAATGGTACCGGTCGCGTCAAATACCGCAGTCATCACCAGCGCCAGCACGCTTGGCAGGATCACCGGGTTCAGCGCGCCCACGATATCCAGGCTGCCGATCAGGGAGTTGCCTTTGTCATCGCTCAGCGACGGCATGGCGAAAATACCGGAGAAGTGGACGGTCGGATCGAAAATCAGGCCGACGATGGAAATGCCGATAATGGTCAGCAGGATGCCGCCCGGTACCTTCAGTTTCTCCAGGCCGATAATCACCGCCAGACCGATCAGCGACATAATGACCGGGAAGCTCGCAAAATGACCCAGCGCCACCGGCAGGCCGTCCAGTGGGTTCTTGATCACCAGGCCAACACCGTTGGCGGCGATCAGCAGCAGGAACAGGCCGATACCGATACCGGTGCCGTGCGCCACGCCCTGCGGCAGGTTGCGCAAAATCCAGCTACGGATGCCGGTGGCGGAAATGACGGTAAACAGTACGCCCATCAGGAATACGGCGCCGAGGGCAACCGGTACGCTGATCTGCTGGCCCAGCACCAGGCTGAATGCGGTAAAGGCGGTCAGAGAGATGGCGCAACCAATCGCCAGTGGCAGGTTCGCCCACAGCCCCATGACGATGGAACCCACGCCAGCCACCAGGCAGGTGGCGACGAAGACAGCCGCTGGCGGGAAGCCCGCTTTGCCCAGCATGCCCGGTACCACGATAACGGAGTAAACCATCGCCAGAAACGTTGTCAGACCGGCAACGACTTCCTGGCGCACGGTGCTGCCGCGAGCCGAAATTTTAAACATGGCGTCAAGTGAACCGCCGGTACGCGCAGATGGCGTAGACATAGAAACATCCCCTGAGAGTTTTTATAGAACGTCCATAAGCGTGGTGGAGACACCGCTGCCAGCTAAAACGTCAAATCCGTGTGTTGCGTTTGCGACGAAAGGGCGTCACAAAAAAAGCAAACGTTTAGCTCCGCGCTTATAAAACGGGTGGTCAAATTAAGGCAAACGATTATCCAGCCTAATCCACGCCCTTTTCAACTGAACTTTGTCGATTTTCGCTAAAATTCACTTATGACGATGAAGAAATAGACAGAGGATGCGCAAACGTTATCGTCTATGCGCAATTTATTTACATCTCAATCCTCGCCCGGGATAGATAACGGGCCACCTTGTTGCAGAGTTCTTTGCCAGCCAGGGCTGCTTTCCACCTTTTGCTTCCATGCCTGAATATGCGGCAGATTATCAATGCCGCCGCGCGCCAGCAGGGCAAAGAGTGGAAAGCTCATCTGTATGTCGGCCATACTGAACGCTTCTCCGGCAAACCAGCTGTTTTTAGCAAGATGTGAATCAATAAAGCGCGCATGGGTTTCCAGCTGGGGGTTGAGATACGCTTTCTGTACCCCCTGCCCCAGCGCCTTGCCCAGAGTTCGGATGCCAAACGGCACGGGCGGCTTGCCGAGGCTGCTGAAGACTAGCTTCATTAACAGCAGCGGCATCAGCGACCCTTCCGCGTAATGCAGCCAGAAGCGATATTGCACCTTGTGCGCGGGGTCCAAAGGTTTCAGCCGCGATTCGGCATCATAGGTTTCCTGCAGATACTCCAGAATGGCGCCTGACTCCGCAAGGATCAGCCCGTTATCTTCAATGACCGGGGATTTGCCCAACGGATGCACCTTTTTGAGGGACTCGGGTGCCAGCATGTTCTTTTCGCGCTGGTAGTGAACGATCTCATAAGGCAGGGCGAGTTCTTCCAGCGCCCAGATCACGCGGTGCGAGCGCGACTGGTTCAGGTGATGTACCGTGAGCATGATTTTCTCCTGTTATTCATACTTTTTAACTATAGAAAATCGAACAACACCGCGAAAAAATTTCGTCTAAAAAACGGCTCGCGCGGCTGGCGAAAAAACGGGTCTTGCATAGAATTAAAGTGTCAGCACAATCCGGAACCTCCCCAACCAGCTCGACACGAGGGGTGCTGATGTCGGGGGAAACCCTCCCGTGAACCAGCGGGATAGAGAGAAAGACAAAGACCGGGAAAAACTAAAGCGCCCTTTGTGGCGCTTTAGTTCTTTATGATGCTTTTTGCCGGGTGGCGCTTCGCTTACCCGGCCTACGTTCTCGGTTTTGTAGGCCGGGTAAGGCGCAGCCGCCACCCGGCAAACAGGCCGCACGGACTCAATCCTCCTCCAGCAACCGTGCCCCCGTCCCCTGCTCGCCCAGCCTGTCGCCGGGGTTACGCAGCGGGCAGTCGCTACGGGACAGGCAGCCGCAGCCGATGCAGCCGTCCAGCTCGTCACGCAGCGCGACCAGCGTGTGGATACGTCTGTCCAGCTCTTCACGCCACTGGGACGAAAGTTCTTTCCACTCTTTCGGGCTAAGCGTATGCCCTTCCGGCAACACGCCAAATGCCTCACCGATCGTCGCCAGGGGTATGCCGATGCGTTGCGCAATTTTGATAATCGCCACGTAACGGAGCACGTCGCGGGTATAGCGGCGCTGGTTTCCGCCGTTACGGATGCTTTTAATTAACCCTTTGCTTTCATAGAAGTGGAGCGCCGATACCGCAACGCCGCTTCGCTTTGCCACTTCGCCGGGGGTTAAAAGCGCTTTAATACGCGGCAATCTCTTTTCCATAAAACCTCTTTACCTCAAGTTAACTTGAGGAATTATACTCCCCCGCAGAGAAAACGACGAATCAACCGAGAAAGTTGTATCTACAGAGGGGCAACCTTATGTCGCATCAGCAGATTATTCAGACACTTATTGAATGGATTGACGATCATATCGACCAACCGTTGAACATTGATGTGGTCGCTAAAAAGTCGGGCTATTCGAAATGGTATTTACAGAGGATGTTCCGCACGGTCATGCACCAGACGCTGGGTGAGTACATTCGTCAGCGCAGGCTGCTGCTGGCGGCGCAGGCGTTACGCTCAACGCAGCGGCCGATTTTTGATATCGCGATGGATCTTGGCTATGTGTCGCAACAAACCTTTTCCCGCGTGTTTCGCCGCGAGTTTGACCGTACGCCAAGCGATTACCGCCACCAGTTGAATTAATCCCGTCATTGCAAAGGTTGCTGCTGCCAGGTCATAAATTCCTGGGGCGGCATCGCTTTCGCGAAGTGCCATCCCTGACAGAACTGAACGCCGCGCTTCAACAACCAGCTCACCTGCTCAGCCGTCTCAACCCCTTCGGCAATGGTTTTAAGCCGCAGGCTTTGCGCCATCTCGATAATATGCTCGGCGATCAGGTGGCTGGTACTGTTGGTGGTTAAGGTGTCGATAAACGATTTGTCGATTTTCAAAATATCGACGTTCAGCGAGTAGAGGTTGTGCAGGTTGGAGTAACCGGTTCCGAAATCATCGATCGCCACTTCATAGCCCGCCTGACGGAAGGCCTGAATCACCGGCGTGGTTTTTGGTACATCGATAAAACCGCGTTCCGTCACTTCAATTTTAATTTGCTGGGCGCGTACGGCGTAGTGCCGGGCCTTGTCAGAAATCATGGCGATCAGCCGCGAGGAGTGGAAGTCCGTGGCCGACAGGTTAATCGAAATATAGAGATGCGGATGCGCCGCCAGGAAATTGCCCAGATCGCTGAACACCTCCTCAACAACATAATCCGTAATCCGCTCGCTCATTCCCTCTTTTTCAGCCAGCGGAATAAATTCAGCCGGGCTCATCACCTGCCCGTTGAAACCAGGCCAGCGCAACAGCGCCTCTGCCCCCACGCACTGGTTATTCTTGATATCAATAATCGGCTGATAGTGCAGACAAAGCTGACGTTTGTTCAGCGCACGGTGCAGTAGCCGCCCCGGCGAATTAAGCTCACGATGGGTGCGGGACCACACCAGCAAAATAATAATGCTGCAGATCATTCCCAGCGGCAGCGTCAACGTCGCCTGGTGATAGAGCGTTTCATAAAAACGTTTATCTGACGTCGACACGATAGCGGCAATAGGCCGTTTTGGCGATTTCACGACGGTATAGAAACGGTTATCTTTTTGAAATACCGATTCCTTATCCTGAATCATCGAATTTAATAAAGTCGCATTGGCTTTCTGACTGACGGAAAAGAAGGCATTGGTTACCGTATCGTATACCCCCCATGCGAGGGAATGATCGGTAGACATCACTTCACTGTAAGAAAGCGGATTGACCACCACGACATAATTTCCGCGCTGCATATATGTCATTTTATAGCCAGTATAAAATGGCGTATCGCGAAAATAATAGATCGCAACGTCAGGTTTACGCGTGTAATTAGCAACCGGAATGACATAGGGTTGATCCGGTGTAAAAACGGTCGAACAAAGAAAATTCTGACCTTCAGCATAAATTAAATCGGCGACAAACAGGCGGCCACGAACAACGTTCAACATATATTGACGATGTTCCGGCGTACAACGTTCACCCTGATATTTTTCTGCCTCGTCCCTGGCCAGGTCAACTTGTTGAATTACCAGTTCTGTTTTGTCTAAAGCCAGTTCAGCAAATGTACGTAGCTGAGCGCTCGTTTCCGACTCGGCTCTCAGCTGGGCAAACCATAGAGCAAGCATCACCGGCAGCATAACTACCATGATGATTCCTACCACCCTGAGTATTTTGCGCCGCGCGCTACGATTCATTTCCCGCCCTATATCCCTGCATGTTGTACGCCTGTAGTAATGAAGGCCGGATGCTTTGTTAAACAGGTGATTACGTTGCATGAATCATGCGAAGTTAGCAACTGACTTTTAGTATTAAAAATCTTAAATTTCGTTATGACGATAATATTTTCCCGTAAGCTAAACTGTAAGTATTCGTTCCGTTTCAATTAAGGAAAATAATTATCCACCACGCCTGGGTGGTTTTGAGAGAACACCACAGAGGATCGCTGATTAAGCCAAACTTCTGGCGGCATGAAAAAAGCACAACGCCAACGTGACGTTTTATCCTATTTATGCGGGTGTATTTTGTTCGTTGATTTATAAATAATCAGACATCATCACAATATTATCAGAAAATAATGCTTCTCCTAAAAACGGCACGGCTGGACGTCTCTTTGCCTCCAGATGCTCTTCCCCGCTTGCCCGGCGGGCATTACCCCGCACGTTGTGGGTCCGCATCCCTTTGTACGAAGGCAGTCCCGTACCGCACACTCTTTTTCCGGCTAATAAAATCCCCTTTTTGGCTACGCAGACACTGGCGAATAAATCAACAAATGTGATATAGTTCACACATATTGTGTAACGAGAAACACTGTTTCATTCAGTTCGTCTGTTTTGTAGAGGATGGGTTTTATGGCAACCATTACTACCAGCATGGTTCTCCTGCGCTGGCCCTTGTTGAGTGCGTTTTTGATGTTTTTAGCCAGCACGCTGAACATTCAGTTTCGTAAATCCGACTACGCGGGTCTTGCCGTCATCAGTACCCTGCTAGGGCTTGGCGCGGCTTGCTGGTTCGCAACGGGCCTGCTGGGCATCACCCTGCTGGATATGGCCGCCGTCTGGGAAAATATTAAAGTAGTGATGGTTGAGGCGATGAGCCACACGCCACCAGACTGGCCGATGGTCATTACCTGATCCCTTCAGCAACAAAAAACCCAGACGATGTCTGGGTTTTTTGTTTTAGCATCCGTTGATCAGAACGGGATGTCGTCGTCGAAGTCCATTGGCGGTTCGTTAGACGGGGCAGGAGCAGACTGCTGCTGCGGACGAGACTGCGCGCCGCCGCTGAACTGGTTGCCGCCCTGTGGCTGCTGAGGCTGACCCCAACCGCCCTGCTGCTGGCTGCCACCGGCTGGTGCGCCGCCGCCCTGACGGCCACCCAGCATCTGCATGGTGCCGCCAACGTTCACCACCACTTCCGTGGTGTACTTCTCAGCGCCGGACTGATCGGTCCATTTGCGGGTACGCAACTGGCCTTCGATATAGACCTGAGAACCTTTACGCAGATACTCACCGGCTACTTCTGCCAGTTTGCCAAACAGCACAACGCGGTGCCATTCGGTCTGCTCTTTCATTTCACCGGTCGCTTTATCACGCCAGGATTCGGAAGTAGCCAGCGTAATGTTGGCAACTGCGCCACCACTCGGCATGTAGCGTACTTCCGGGTCCTGGCCCAGATTACCGACGAGAATCACCTTGTTTACGCCTCTGCTGGCCATGTTCGTGTCTCCTGAATACGTTTCTTAATAGTGTAAACGCGCGAGTGTACCATTTCCATGCTGCACTTTGATAGTTGCGTAGCACGTTCCAGAGTTCTCTCGCCACTCGACATTGTTACACAGCGAATCAGAAAATGCATTCCAATACTGTATATTCAAACAGGTTAAATTGTGTCATAATTAGCCGTTTCTGACAGCCGTTTGTCCTTCAAACAAACCAGGCAATCCGTGTTCCAACCGGGAAAGGTGAATGGATAAGATCGAAGTTCGGGGCGCCCGCACCCACAATCTCAAGAATATCAACCTCATAATCCCTCGCGACAAACTCATCGTCGTGACCGGGCTTTCGGGGTCTGGCAAATCCTCACTGGCCTTCGACACTTTGTATGCCGAAGGACAGCGTCGTTACGTTGAATCACTCTCTGCGTACGCGCGTCAGTTCCTGTCGCTGATGGAAAAACCGGATGTCGATCATATTGAAGGGTTATCGCCTGCTATCTCCATTGAGCAGAAGTCGACCTCGCATAACCCGCGTTCAACGGTCGGTACCATCACTGAAATTCACGACTACCTGCGTCTGCTGTATGCCCGCGTGGGTGAGCCGCGCTGCCCGGACCACGACGTCCCGCTGGCGGCACAGACCGTGAGCCAGATGGTCGACAACGTGCTGTCGCAGCCGGAAGGCAAACGCCTGATGCTGCTGGCGCCTATCATTAAAGAGCGAAAAGGCGAACACACTAAAACGCTGGAAAACCTGGCAAGCCAGGGCTATATCCGCGCCCGCATCGACGGCGAGGTGTGTGACCTGTCGGATCCGCCAAAGCTGGAGCTGCAGAAGAAGCACACCATTGAGGTGGTGATTGACCGCTTTAAGGTGCGTGACGATCTCGCCACGCGTCTGGCGGAATCTTTCGAAACGGCGCTGGAACTCTCTGGCGGCACGGCCGTGGTCTCCGACATGGACGACCCGAAAGCGGAAGAGCTGCTCTTCTCCGCCAACTTCGCCTGCCCGATTTGCGGCTACAGCATGCGCGAGCTGGAACCGCGCCTGTTCTCGTTCAACAACCCGGCGGGCGCGTGCCCGACCTGTGACGGTCTGGGCGTGCAGCAGTATTTCGATCCGGATCGCGTGATCCAGAACCCGGAGCTATCCCTGGCGGGCGGCGCTATTCGCGGCTGGGACAAGCGTAACTTTTACTACTTCCAGATGCTGAAGTCGCTGGCGGAGCACTACAAGTTCGACGTTGAAGCCCCGTGGGCAAGCCTGAGCCCGAACGTGCACAAAGTGATCCTGTTCGGTTCCGGCAAAGAGAACATCGAGTTCAAATATATGAACGACCGTGGCGACACCTCCGTGCGTCGTCACCCGTTCGAAGGGGTGCTTCACAATATGGAGCGCCGCTACAAAGAGACCGAATCCAGCGCGGTGCGCGAAGAGCTGGCGAAGTTCATCAGCAACCGCTCCTGCGCCACCTGCGAGGGCACGCGTCTGCGTCGCGAAGCGCGCCACGTATTTGTTGAAAATACGGCGCTGCCGACCATCTCAGACATGAGCATCGGCCACGCGATGGATTTCTTCAACAACCTGAAGCTCTCCGGCCAGCGCGCAAAAATCGCCGAAAAAGTGTTGAAAGAGATCGGCGATCGCCTGAAGTTCCTGGTGAACGTTGGCCTGAACTACCTGACGCTTTCCCGCTCGGCAGAAACGCTCTCCGGCGGTGAAGCCCAGCGTATCCGTCTGGCGAGCCAGATTGGCGCGGGCTTAGTGGGCGTGATGTACGTGCTGGATGAACCATCTATCGGCCTGCACCAGCGCGACAACGAACGCCTGCTCGGGACGCTGGTCCACCTGCGCAATCTCGGCAACACGGTAATCGTGGTCGAGCACGACGAAGATGCGATCCGCGCGGCTGACCACGTGATCGATATCGGTCCTGGCGCGGGCGTACACGGCGGCCAGGTGGTCGCAGAAGGGACGCTGACAGATATCATGGCGGTGCCCGAGTCGCTGACCGGCCAGTACATGAGCGGCAAGCGCAAGATTGAAGTGCCGAAACAGCGCGTCGCGGCGAACCCGGAAAAAGTGCTTAAGCTCACAGGGGCGCGCGGCAACAACCTGAAGGACGTCACCCTGACGCTGCCAGTTGGCCTGTTTACCTGCATTACCGGCGTGTCCGGTTCCGGTAAATCGACGCTGATCAACGATACGCTGTTCCCGATTGCGCAGACGGCGCTGAACGGCGCGACGCTCGCCGAACCTGCGCCGTATCGCGACATTCAGGGACTGGAACATTTCGACAAGGTTATCGACATCGACCAGAGCCCGATTGGCCGTACGCCGCGTTCCAACCCGGCGACCTATACCGGCGTCTTCACGCCTGTACGTGAACTCTTCGCCGGAGTACCGGAAGCGCGTTCGCGCGGTTATACCCCTGGACGTTTCAGCTTTAACGTGCGCGGCGGCCGCTGTGAAGCGTGTCAGGGCGACGGCGTGATCAAGGTTGAGATGCACTTCCTGCCGGATATCTACGTGCCGTGCGACCAGTGCAAAGGCAAGCGCTATAACCGCGAAACGCTGGAGATTAAGTACAAAGGCAAGACCATCCACGAAGTGCTGGACATGACCATCGAGGAGGCGCGCGAGTTCTTTGACGCCGTCCCTGCGCTGGCGCGTAAGCTGCAGACGCTGATGGACGTAGGGTTGACCTATATTCGTCTGGGGCAGTCCGCCACCACGCTGTCAGGCGGTGAAGCCCAGCGCGTGAAGCTGGCGCGCGAGCTCTCCAAACGCGGTACAGGCCAGACGCTGTACATTCTGGACGAGCCGACCACTGGCCTGCACTTTGCCGATATCCAGCAGCTGCTGGAGGTTCTGCATCAGCTGCGCGATCAGGGCAACACGATTGTGGTTATCGAACATAACCTGGACGTGATTAAAACCGCGGACTGGATTGTCGATCTTGGCCCGGAAGGCGGCAGCGGCGGCGGTGAAATCCTCGTCTCCGGTACGCCAGAGACCGTTGCAGAGTGCGAAGCCTCGCACACCGCGCGCTTCCTTAAACCGTTGCTGTAATCTCAGACGGAGAGCTGCTGCCGGGTCGTTTCCGGCAGCAGCTCAACCGCCTGCTTATAAGACGCATCCACCAGATAGTAAATTTGCGAGCCAGGCAGCGAACCGTCCAGATAGACGGTGCTCCAGTGCGCTTTATTGAGGTGCTGGCTCGGCCTCACATCATCATGCTGCTGACGTAACAGATCCGCCAGTTCCGGGCTGGTTTTCAGCGACGCCGCCGGGCGCCCCTCTACCTCTTTCACCATCGCAAATAGCACGTCTCCCACTTTAATCTGCGTGGCTTTCCAGTCGCTATGAACGCTCTGCTCTGCGCCAGGTTTACTCATGCAGTACTGAAGTAGCTCCGAAATTGTCATCTTTATTCCCCTTGTAGCGTTGCGATAATTTTACGCGAACCACCGTGAATGCGATGTTCTCCCAGCCAGATCCCCTGCCACGTTCCCAGCAGTAGCCGCCCGTTGTGTACCGGCAACATCAGCGATACGCCCAGCAGAGAAGATTTGATATGCGAAGGCATGTCATCCTGGCCTTCATAATCGTGCTCGTAGGGGGCGTTGTCCGGAACTGTCTTCAGGAAATGGTGTTCCATATCTGACCGGACGGTAGGATCGCAATTTTCATTAAGCGTGAGAGAAGCCGATGTGTGCTGAAGCAGCAGATGCAGTAAACCCGTTTTGACGCGCGACAGATCGCGGATTTGCCCGATGACTTCCTCCGTCACAAGGTGAAACCCGCGGGGTTTAGCGCTTAAGGTCAGGGTCTGTTGATACCACATGTGCTGCTCCGTTAAGAAAGATGAATCTTTCTAAGTGTGCAGCAAGAAGGCGAAAGGTAAAACCCGCAGCGGCGGATTTGTTCAAAAAAGAATCAAACTCGCCGCGCGCGTGCTAATACTCGGAGTTCACAATCACCTCTTCGCCAAACTTGCCTGCCATTGGCAGCGGTCGATAGGTCGAGTTAGAGGCACGCAGCACCCGGATCGCTCTGGCCCCCACATCCTGCGCCGCGGTAATGTCGTTATCCGAATCACCGTAGAACACTTTGATGTTTTTCTGCTCCAGCCACTGGGTTTTGGTGTTTTGTCCCTCTTTATCACCCGCAAAAATGACCGGGTTCATGCTGGCTGCCGGGATCTGAAAATCGTCCTGCAGGGTTTTGGAGACGGTCTCGGTTTTGGTCTGGCTACGACCGGTAACGAAGTAAATGCTGTCGCCGCGCTTAACGTGCATAGCAATTACCGCCCGGGCGACCTCTTTCGGGATGCTGTACTCGTCCCAACCGTTATTCATTTTTTCCCAGAACTCCGGGTTCTTCAGATACGCTTCGCTGTCGGGCGAATACATTTTCTTGCCACGCCAGAACCCCGGGCTGGAGAAGAGAACGGTATCGTCAATGTCGAAGCCCACGGCCATTGGCGGACGGCCCACCAGGCTGTTTTCGATTTGTGCCACGGAAACCCAGTGAATGGGTGCCTGTTCGGCCAGCATGGCGGCGGTGGTGCCGGTGTAGAGCGGCGTCGGTGCAGAAGCTCGCGCCACAACAGCACTATTAAGCGAGAACAATAAGCAGGCGGCGCTGAGCGCCAGTGTGATCTTGCGCATGTTTTCCCCTGAATATTCAGTTTGTTATCGTTTTATTTTGAGTGGATGGTCAAAAAACTATCCGACCATAACCCCAGCGGGAGGTGAAGGAAAGGAGTTTTTGCTTATGAAGCGGAATAAAAAGAAGAGGATCACAAAAGGCCGGACAACCTTTTTGTGCGGCCTGATGGCCTCACCCAACCCTCTCCCACGGGGAGAGGGTTGGTAAGTACTTACATCACAGCAGCA
Organism: Enterobacter sp. MG-EB028; assembly: GCF_056673305.1. Taxonomy (NCBI): domain Bacteria; kingdom Pseudomonadati; phylum Pseudomonadota; class Gammaproteobacteria; order Enterobacterales; family Enterobacteriaceae; genus Enterobacter; species Enterobacter sp. MG-EB028. The sequence goes on along the minus strand of NZ_CP195079.1, from coordinate 340,605 downwards.
AACGCCTGCGCCACGCGATGAACGTTGCTGGCATTCAAACCCGCCACGCACATACGGCCGCTGGCGATCAGGTAGACGCCGAACTCTTCGCGCAGGCGATCGACCTGAGCCGCGCTCAGTCCGGTGTAGCTGAACATCCCGCGCTGCTTGAGCAGATAATCAAAGTTATGCCCCGGTACAGCCTCTTTCAGGACGTTAACCAGCTCCTGACGCATTGACAGGATGCGCTTACGCATCGCTTCCACTTCGGCAAGCCAGGACGCTTTCAGCTGTTCGTCACCGAGTACCGTCGCCACCACCTGCGCACCAAAGTTTGGCGGGCTGGAGTAAATGCGGCGCACCGTCGCCTTCAGTTGACCCAGCACGCGGCCCGCCGCTTCGGCGTCTTCACACACCACGGACAGACCGCCAACGCGCTCGCCGTAAAGTGAGAAGATTTTTGAGAAGGAGTTGCTGACCAGCGCTGGCAGCCCGGCGCTGGCAACGGCGCGGATGGCGTAAGCATCTTCTTCCATGCCCGCGCCAAAGCCCTGGTAGGCGATATCGAGGAACGGGATCAAATTGCGGGCCTTCAGCACCTCTATCACCGCATCCCACTGAGCATTGGTGAGGTCCGCACCGGTCGGGTTATGGCAGCATGGATGCAGCAATACGATACTGCGCTCCGGCAGTGTGTTCAGTTTTTCCAGCAACGCTTCGACGCGCACGCCGTTGGTTTCGCTGTCGAACCACGGATAGGTCTCGACCTTAAAGCCTGCCCCCTCGAAGATCGCAACGTGGTTTTCCCACGTCGGGTCGCTGACCCACACGCCGGAATCCGGGAAGTACTTTTTAAGGAAATCTGCACCCACTTTCAGCGCCCCTGAGCCGCCCAGCGTCTGGATGGTCGCCACGCGTTTCTGCGCGAGTACCGCGTGATCGGCCCCAAACAGCAGAGGCGCGATGGTGTTGCGGTAGGAGTTAAGCCCTTCCATCGGCAGATAAAGAGACGCACCGTGCGTAACAGCGTTAAGGCGCGCTTCGGCTTCAGCAACGGCTTTTAATTGCGGGATGATGCCATCCTCGTTGTAATACAAGCCAATGCTGAGGTTCACTTTGTCGCTGCGAGGATCTTCTTTGAAACGCTCCATTAAGGAGAGGATAGGGTCGCCGGCATAGGCGTCAACTTTCTGAAACACGCGATGGTTCTCCGGAATTCGATGAGGCAGGAATTTCAACAATAAACCGGAAGTGGGAGAAGGTCGAGAGGATGTTAATAAAGTTGGAGTGAGGTTAAATCCCTCACTCCACTGGCGGTTCAATCAATGTATTTCATTGCTACCCTTGACGTCAGGCGCGTGATAAGTTCGTAAGCACTCACTTTCGTGATTTCAGCAATGCGTTCAACGGGCAGACCTTCGCCCCACATCACCACATCGTCGCCCGCTTTATCCTGGGCTTCAGGTCCCAGATCTACACAAATCATATCCATCGCCACGCGGCCGACAATCTTCACTTCACGACCGTTGACCAGCACCGGCGTACCCGTTGGCGCAGCGCGCGGATAGCCGTCGCCGTAGCCCATCGCCACCACGCCGAGACGCGTGTCGCGCTCGCTGGTCCAGGTGCCGCCGTAACCCACCGGCTCTCCCGCTTTGTGCTCACGCACGGCAATCAGCTTTGAAACCAGCGACATCACCGGCTTAAAGCCTAAGTCCGGCCCCCAGGGTTTGTTCTCCAGCGGTGAAACGCCATAAAGGATGATGCCCGGACGCGCCCAGTCGAAGTGCGACTGCGGCCATAGCAGGATCCCGCCGGAAGCCGCAATCGAGCGCATCCCCGGCTTGCCTTCGCAGAAGGTGTTAAAGATATCGAGCTGCTGCTCGGTTGCCCCGCACTCTGGCTCATCGGCACGGGCAAAATGGCTGACGATGTTCACCGGCTGGCGCACGTTTTTGCACTGGCTCAGACGCTGATAAAACGCTTCTGCGTTTTCCGGACGCACGCCCAGCCTGTGCATGCCCGTGTCGAGCTTCATCCAGACGGTCACCGGCTCGCTCAGTGTGGCGGTTTCCAGCGCGGCCAGCTGCTCTTCGTTGTGTACCGCCGTGTGCAGACGCTGGTCGGCAATGGTTGGCAGATCCGAGGCTTCAAAAAAGCCTTCAAGGAGCAGAATAGGTTGAGTAATGCCGCCTGCGCGCAGACGGAGAGCTTCTTCAAGACGGGCGACGCCAAAGGCGTCGGCATCGGGGAGCGTTCGCGCGGTCTCAAGAAGACCGTGTCCGTAAGCGTTCGCTTTCACGACTGCAACGAGCCTGCTGGCGGGCGCCAGTTCACGCAGACGTTGCAGGTTGTGTCGCAGAGCGCGGCGGTTAATCACAACAGTTGCCGCTTGCATTTGAATTCCTTAGAAATTACTCATCATCATATTGAGGACCGGCATAGTTGTCGAAACGCGACCACTGTCCGTTAAAGGTCAAACGCACCGTCCCGATCGGGCCGTTACGTTGCTTACCAATGATAATTTCGGCGATCCCCTTCAGGTCGCTGTTCTCGTGATAAACCTCATCACGGTAGATAAACATGATTAAGTCGGCATCCTGCTCGATGGAGCCGGACTCACGCAGGTCGGAGTTGACCGGGCGCTTGTCGGCACGTTGTTCCAGGGAGCGGTTCAGCTGCGACAGCGCCACTACCGGCACGTGCAGCTCTTTGGCTAACGCCTTGAGCGAGCGGGAAATCTCCGCAATTTCCAGCGTACGGTTGTCGGAGAGCGACGGGACGCGCATCAGCTGAAGGTAGTCGATCATGATAAGGCCGATGCCGCCGTGTTCACGGGCGATACGGCGCGCGCGGGAACGGACCTCAGTCGGCGTCAGGCCGGAGGAGTCATCAATATAGATGTTCCGTTTTTCCAGCAGAATGCCCATGGTGCCGGAGATACGCGCCCAGTCCTCATCGTCGAGCTGGCCGGTACGAATGCGGGTCTGATCCACGCGCGACAGCGACGCCAGAGAACGCATCATGATCTGTTCGGAGGGCATCTCAAGGCTGAAAATCAGTACGGGCTTATCCTGCAACATCGCCGCATTTTCGACGAGGTTCATCGCAAAAGTTGTTTTACCCATCGACGGACGCGCCGCGACGATGATCAAATCCGACGGCTGCAAACCGGCAGTTTTCTTGTTCAAATCGTCATAACCGGTATTCACCCCGGTTACACCGTCGTGCGGCTGCTGGAACAGCTGCTCAATACGCGCCACGGTAGCGTCGAGCACATCGGCGATGTTTTTTGGGCCTTCGTCTTTGTTCGCACGGCTTTCGGCGATTTTGAAGACGCGGGACTCGGCAAGGTCGAGCAGGTCTTCGCTGGTGCGGCCCTGTGGATCAAAACCGGCCTCGGCAATCTCATTCGCCACCGAGATCATCTCGCGAACGACGGCACGTTCGCGCACGATATCTGCGTAAGCGCTGATGTTCGCCGCGCTTGGCGTGTTTTTTGACAGTTCTGCCAGGTAGGCAAACCCACCGACGCTGTCCAGCTGCCCCTGACGCTCAAGCGATTCCGCGAGCGTGATCAGGTCAATCGGGCTGCCGGACTCCTGCAGGCGCGCCATTTCGGTAAAGATGTGGCGGTGCGGACGGGTGTAGAAATCTTCAGACACCACGCGCTCGGCAACGTCGTCCCAGCGTTCGTTATCCAGCATTAAACCGCCCAACACCGACTGTTCCGCTTCAATCGAGTGCGGCGGGACTTTTAACCCTGCGACCTGGAAATCACGCTCGCGAGGTTCAGCCTGTTTGTTGAAGGGTTTGTTTCCTGCCATAGTGAATGGAGTTACCGAGATAAAGAGTGGGTCGAAAGATTACCATATTTTTCTTACGGAGGGAGCATGGCAACGCGCATTGAGTTCCAGAAACACGGCGGTCCTGAAGTGCTGAAAGCGGTGGAGTTTACCCCCGCTGCGCCTGGGGAGAACGAAATCCAGGTTGAAAACAAAGCTATCGGCATTAACTACATCGATACCTATATTCGCGGCGGCCTCTACCCGCCTCCGTCAATGCCGAGCGGCCTGGGCACTGAAGCGGCCGGCATCGTCAGCAAAGTGGGCAGTGCGGTTAAACATATCAAAGAAGGCGATCGTGTGGTGTATGCGCAGTCTGCCCTGGGCGCTTACAGCTCCGTCCACAACGTCCCGGCGGACAAAGCCGCTCTGCTGCCGAACGCCATCTCCTTTGAGCAGGCGGCCGCCTCATTCCTGAAAGGGCTGACGGTTTATTACCTGCTGCGCAAAACCTACGAAATTAAGCCCGATGAGCAGTTCCTGTTCCACGCTGCCGCCGGTGGTGTGGGGCTGATTGCCTGCCAGTGGGCGAAAGCCTTAGGCGCGAAGCTCATCGGCACCACAGGCAGTGCGCAAAAAGCGCAGCGTGCGCTGGACGCGGGCGCGTGGCAGGTGATCAACTACCGGGAAGAGAGCGTCGTCGAGCGGCTAAAAGAGATCACTGGCGGCAAAAAAGTACGCGTGGTGTATGACTCGGTGGGGAAAGATACCTGGGAGGCGTCGCTGGACTGCCTTCAGCGTCGTGGGCTGATGGTGAGCTTCGGTAACGCCTCAGGCGCTGTAACCGGCGTTAATCTGGGCATTCTGAACCAGAAAGGGTCTCTGTACGTGACGCGCCCTTCTTTGCAGGGTTACATCACCAACCGGGAAGAGCTGGAGGAAGCCAGCAACGAGCTGTTCTCGCTGATCGCCAGCGGCGTGATTAAGGTGGATGTGGCAGATGCGCAGAAATACCCGCTAACCGATGCACGGCGTGCTCATGAGGTGCTGGAAAGCCGGGCGACGCAGGGTTCAAGTTTGTTAATTCCCTGACCCCTAAAAAGAAATTGGGCTTCCCGTGGGAAGCCCTTTCTTTTTTTAGTTCGGCTGTATGTAGGGTACAGCTCGATGAATTCTGTAGCGGCAGTCATAGTGACAGATTCGATAAGTAAATCCTATTCTGTTCTAAGCCATGCCGCCGGAAAAGTTACAAGTATGTGACGAACCCCTCAATACCTTAGTAACGGAAGCGGTTATTGCGCTGATAAGTCGGCAATTTTGGCGCTTTAATCGCCCGTATTACCCACACCACGGCGATAGCCAGCAGCAGCCACGGCAGCAGTTTGATCGTCAGGGCAAATAACCCGCCGATAAACATTACCACCGTCGCCACAACGAGTGCGGCCAGAATGCCGAGCAGCGACACGCCTGTGGCTAACAGCATGACAAAAAAGCCAATGATAAAAAGTAGTTCCAGCATGGTGCTCTCCCACGAGTTCCCGAATGTTGCTGCAATCATTACAAGAATCATGCCAAAGCTAACGCATTGTTCTTAAAGCAAAACGCCCCGCGAGAATTCGCAGGGCGTGGTGAATTTGACGAACTTTTAGCGAAAGTTATCGCTTGTCTGCCACCAGTCGCAGCGCATGTTCCAGCACCTCAATATCGGCACCGGCTTTATGCGCATTCTCGCTCAGGTAGCGACGCCACTGACGCGCGCCCGGAATACCCTGGAACAGGCCAAGCATATGGCGAGTGATATGGCCAAGATAAGTGCCATTGCTCAACTCGCGCTCGATGTAAGGGTACATCGAACGCACGACGGCAACCGGATCGGTGTCCGCGCCTTCGATGCCAAAGATTTCGCGGTCGACCGTCGCCAGAATGCCCGGATTCTGATACGCCTCGCGCCCGACCATCACGCCATCCATATGTTCAAGGTGCGCTTTGGCCTCTTCCAGCGACTTGATACCGCCGTTAATTGACATCGTCAGGTGCGGGAAATCACGTTTCAGTTGATACACGCGCGGATAATCCAGCGGCGGGATCTCACGGTTCTCTTTCGGGCTGAGGCCGGAGAGCCAGGCTTTACGGGCGTGAATGATAAACATCTCGCACTCGCCTTTCCCGGATACCGTGTTGATGAAATCGCACAGGAATTCGTAGCTGTCCTGGTCATCAATTCCGATACGGGTTTTGACCGTTACCGGTATGGAGACCACATCACGCATCGCCTTGATACAGTCCGCCACCAGCTGTGCATTGCCCATCAGACAGGCACCGAACATGCCGTTTTGCACGCGGTCGGAAGGACAGCCAACGTTGAGGTTGATCTCGTCGTAGCCGCGTTCTTCCGCCAGCCTCGCGCACTGCGCCAGCGCGGCCGGATCGCTGCCCCCCAGCTGCAGGGCAACCGGATGCTCTTCTTCGCTGTATGCCAGGTAGTCGCCCTTCCCGTGAATGATTGCGCCCGTGGTCACCATTTCCGTGTACAGCAGCGTATGGCGGGAGAGCTGACGCAGGAAATAGCGGCAGTGTCTGTCCGTCCAGTCGAGCATCGGCGCAATAGAGAAACGGTGTGCAGGGAAAGCGGTCTGGTATTCTGACAACATGACGAAGTTTTAAGCATCTGGTGGAAAAGGGGCGCTACTATAGCACAAAGAAAAGCCGGAGGCGCATCGCCTCCGGTAGACTTTAGAACGTCATACTCAGCTGGGCCCCTGCGCCCCAGGTTTCGTCTTCACCGTACAGGCCCATCAGGTCAACATGAACGGTACTGAACGGCGCGAAACCAACACCGCCGGTAAAGACGTTGCTGTCGTTACCTTTCATGTCCGCGCGATAACCGGCGCGCACCGCCAGCCAGCTCAGCGGAGTCACTTCAGCACCGACCCCAACATACTGCGACGTATCTTCGCTCTTGAAGCCTTTGGTTTCGGTCAGATCGCCATCGGCGGTCAGGGTCACCAGATCGTTGTGCCAGGCGGCGCCCGCGGTCACCAGCGGACGGATCTGGTAGGTGTCTTTATAGCTCACCACTTCCCCCGTACGCCCGTTGCGGATGCGGATATCTTTGGTGTCGATATCGCGCGACATCAGGTTTTGCCCGCTCACACCGACCGTCCAGTGTTCGCCAAAATCAGCGGCAATACCGGCATCGACGTTAAAGCCAGTATCGTCTGTACGGTAGCGGCTGTCGTTCCACTTATTACTGTCGTAATCGTAGATTGAGGTGGTGTAGTTATAGATCCAGGTTTTTTGCAGTTTTGGCGTCACGCCCACGGAAACCGGAACACCGCCAAGGTCAAACTGGCGGGCAACGGCAACGCCATAGTCAGACACAATCGCCGCCCGACCGGACGCCGTTGAGTTGAGGTTTTTAGTGATCTGATCCGTGCCGTTCAGCGCAGCGTCCAGGGCAACACCGGCAGCCACCACATTGCTTCTTTGAATACTGCGCAGATAATCAATATCCTGCTGATCGATAGACGAACTTACCCGACCATGGGCATAGCCTTTCGCCATAAAGGCCACGGAAAGCACATCGTTAGGGATACTCACGGCAAGCCCTGCCCCTGCCGTTGCGCGTGCGGTTTTACCCTTGAGATAGTCCAGCTCATCGGCCAGATCTTTGGCCGCGCCCTGGAACTGATTAATCGAGCCTAGCGGATTGGTGATGACCTGAATTGGCGTAAGGTTATCAACCACATCTTTATAATGATTGATTTTGTCGTTGATGGTATCAATTTCGTCCTGAAGATTGTCTTCATCCGTCACCTGCACCCCAACGGACGGCAAAATGACCGTCACATCATCGTCCGGTTTTGCCTTTGCAAGCAGCGCGGGGTTAATTAATGCCCCGCTGCCATAACTGCCCGAAGCAACGCCGGTCCCCCCCATCGCGTCGCTACGTGATTCTGTCCAGGTATTGGCTGCTCCCGCCTGATTTGCCATAAACAAGGAGACAGCGATGCTAACCACCGAAAATTTAAAATGTTTTTTCACAGTATGCCCGTCTTATAGTCTGTTATGAAATAACCCCTGTCTGTTATCCCCCAAACAGGCGCGAACTATTGCTGTGAATAAAGATAAAAAGACCCGCCAATTCACTCCCTAAGTAAAATTCCCTTACGGCCTGTTGTAATTTGTGACGGCCCTCAATATTTATAGAAGAGGAAATTATTTTTTCACAGGTTTTCCATCATGTGGGCCAAAAAATTGAGGGGGATGATCTACCCAGCGGTCCTCTCGCGTGGCGGCATAGACCGGGTTGAGCGGATAGTAGATGCGATTTTGCTTCTTGTTGGCCTCACCCACCACCAGTAACCGAACCTCTTCGTCCGTATTGTTGATAAAGGTGTGGCACACGCCCGTTCCGGCGGGAAAGCCCACGCTGTCACCGGGTTCAAGCTTCCACAAATAGCCATTAATCCAGGCTTCGGGATAGCCCTCAAGCACGTAGATAAACTCTTCTTCGTCACTTTCCGCATGGGGATAGGACGTCCGACGTCCTGGCGGTAAACGCTCATGATGGATGCCTATGCGCCTGAGGCCCAGGCTGCGAGCCAGCGGTGCACCGATGGAAAAAAGCTCGTTACTGTCGGGGTAGGTGGCGTCATCTGGCCCTTCTACCTCGCGCCAGTGCGTAATACAGTCTGGTTTTTTCATGGTTACATTCCCGGTTTGCGATGCGCCAGGTATAGCACAGCCTGGCGGATATCGGTGTTTTTGCCATAACATGATAAAGTGAGGGTTTTACATCCCAGAACATCCGAGGTGCTAAATGGATAAGTCCACAAAAGAGCTGTTAGCGCAGGCCGAAAAGCTGTGCGCGCAACGCAATGTGCGCCTGACCCCGCAGCGCCTTGAAGTCTTGCGCCTGATGAGCCTGCAACAGGGGGCAATCAGCGCCTACGATCTGCTCGACCTGCTCCGTGAAAGCGAGCCGCAGGCTAAACCGCCCACGGTGTATCGCGCGCTGGATTTCCTGCTGGAACAAGGGTTTGTGCATAAGGTCGAATCCACAAACAGCTATGTGCTGTGCCATCTTTTCGATCAGCCAACCCACACATCGGCGATGTTTATTTGCGACCGCTGCGGCGTGGTAAAAGAAGAAGGCGCAGAGGGCGTAGAGGACATTATGCACACGCTGGCGGCAAGGATGGGTTTTGCCCTGCGTCATAACGTGATTGAAGCACACGGGTTGTGTTCAGCATGCGTAGAGGTGGAAGCCTGTCGGCATCAGGATGCGTGTCAGCACGACCACTCAATTCTGGTGAAGAAAAAGCCGCGTTAACGGCAAAAGAAAAGGCGGCCTGAAGCCGCCTGTGTGGGTTATTCAGCGTTACCAACGATAGTCGTTACGGGTTTCCCAGTCTTTGACTTCGTTTTCCGCCTGATCTTTCGCGTAGCCGTAACGTTCCTGAATTTTACCGACAAGCTGATCGCGTTTACCTTCAATGACGGTCATATCGTCATCGGTCAGCTTACCCCACTGTTCTTTCGCTTTACCTTTGAACTGCTTCCAGTTGCCGCCGATTTCGTCTTTATTCATCATCGTGTCCTCTTAGTTAAGCGTCGGGTCGTAACGTCCGTTACGTTCTTTTCTGCTGGACGTGATAATTATTGTAGTTAAGGATTCGGCGGTTGGTTTCATATTCGGAATCTTTAACCGTCACGATATATCGTGGCGGGAGGGAAGCCAGGTATTATTTTGCCAGTGACGGTGCCAGATAAAGGCAAGCGACAGGCCGCGCAGAGAGAGGAAGACCGCAAGCGCCAGCCACAAACCGTGATTACCCAGCCAGGGTAGCGTCAGCAGCGTCAGACCAAACCCCGCCGCCGCGACCGCCATACTGTTGCGCATTTCCGCCCCGCGCGTCGCGCCGATAAACATGCCGTCCAGCAGATAGCACCAGACGCCTACTACCGGCAAAATAACCTGCCAGACGATGTAGCGGTCCGCCAGTTCGCGTAAAGCCGGTAACGAAGTGAGCAATGCAATAATGTCACGGCCAAAACAGGCGTAAATCAGTGCGAATGCCAGCGCGACCAGGCCCGACTGGCGGCAGGCCGCACGCCAGACATCCCGAAGCTGCCCGCTTTCCCGCGCGCCGTACGCCTGCCCGGAATGCGCCTCAACGGCATAGGCGAAGCCGTCCAGCGCGTAGGCGGTGAACGTCAGCAATGTCATCAGGACTGCATTCACCGCAACGATTTCTGGCCCCAGTCGAGCCCCAAAGACCGTCAGAGCGCCGAAACAGATCTGAAGCAGCAGCGAACGCAGCATGATGTCACGGTTGAGCGCCAGCAGCCTGCGGATATTGCCGCGCCATGCTGTTTTGAGCAGCGCAAGGGAGATCCCGCGCATCGCCAGCACGCGCCAGACCATCCACAAGCCAATGAAAAAGGTCCCGTATTCTGCAATCGCCGTCGCCAGTGCCGCCCCGCGTACGTCCATATGCAGGCCTATCACCAGCCAGAGATCGAGCACAATGTTGAGAAGGTTTCCCACGACCAGCAAAATCACTGGCGCACGGGCATATTGCACGCCCAGTAACCAACCCAGCAGAACCAGGTTTGCCAGCGAAGCGGGCGCGCTAAGCCAGCGAATTTCCAGGAAGCGACGCGCCTGCTCCAGTACCGCCTCGCTGCCGCCAACGACCTGGAGTGCAAGGTCGATCAGGGGCGTGCGCAGTAAAACAATCAACATTCCCGCGCCCAGCGCCAGGATCAGCGGCTGCACCAGCGCACGCGCCAGACGTAACGGGTCTTTCGCACCGTACGCCTGTGCCGTGAGCCCGGTAGTACTCATACGTAAAAAGAGCAGCAGCATAAACAGGAAGCTGGTTGCCGTCGCCCCAATCGCCACGCCGCCAAGATAAACAGGGGAATCGAGATGACCAATAACGGCCGTGTCGACCAGACCCAGCAAGGGCACGGTGATATTGGAGAAAATCATCGGCAGGGCAAGACGCCACAATGCCTTATCTGAAGCCGTCAGCAGTGACATGAGAAATACCGGGAATGGAAGACGAAGCAGGCTACAGCGAAAGCGTAGCCTGTCAGGAAGAGATTACAGCCATTCGCCGTTGCGAATCACGCCTACTGCCAGACCTTCAATGGAGAAGCTCTGTTCGCGGAGGTCGACCACAATCGGGGTGAACTCGTTGTTTTCAGGCAACAGCTGGACGGTGTTACCCTGTTTTTTCAGGCGCTTAACGGTCACTTCGTCATCAATGCGCGCCACCACCACCTGGCCGTTCCGCACATCCTGCGTTTTGTGAACGGCCAGCAGGTCGCCATCAAGAATGCCGATGTCTTTCATCGACATCCCGCTAACGCGCAGCAGGAAATCAGCGCTCGGCTTGAACATACCAGGATCGACCTGGTAGTGGCCTTCTATATGCTGTTGTGCCAGCAGCGGTTCACCTGCGGCAACGCGGCCTATCAGAGGAATGCCCGTCTCTTCTTCCACCAGCAGGCGGATACCACGCGACGCGCCTGACACAATCTCAATTACACCCTTACGCGCCAGCGCTTTCAGGTGTTCCTCGGCAGCATTCGGAGAACGGAAGCCCAGACGCTGCGCGATTTCCGCACGCGTGGGTGGCATACCCGTCTGGCCGATATGATCCCGAATGAGATCAAACACCTCTTGCTGCCTGGTCGTTAATGCTTTCATTCCGCCCCCTGGGTGTATATACAGTTATGCTGTGAGTATATACAGTCAAAGGCGATTTTGGAACCAAAAACTGCACAAAAAACCAGGGACTTAATTATTCCTCGAGGCTCATCGGAAATGTGACCAAAGCAGCGTGACCCAGGTAATAGCTGCAGTGATAATTGCCAGCAGCACAGCGGCAGAACCCATATCTTTCGCGCGGCCAGAAAGCTCGTGGAAATCTGAGCCGATCCGGTCAACAACGGCCTCAATAGCGCTATTGAGAATTTCCACTATCATCACCAGAAGTACGGAACCGATGAGAAGCACGCGGGTAATGGCATCTACATCAAGGAAACAGGCGATGATAACCGCGACGATAGCGGCGACACCTTCCTGGCGAAAAGCAGCTTCATTAACCCACGCGGCACGGAAACCTTTCCATGAATAGCCAGCGGCTTTGATGATACGCGTTAACCCAGTGGTATTATTGGCCATTAAAAGAACCTTTTTTAAAAAAGAGCGTCAGTAACAGGAGCAGCAGCGCGTTTCGCTGCCGCCTGAAGTATGACGGGTAACAACAGAAATTTTGCGCGCTTTCTGTTATCCTTGCGCCGCAATTGCATTATTAACCAGAGGCTTTACATCGTTTATGTCCGGCTGGCCACGAATTTACTACAAATTACTTAATTTACCATTAAGCATCCTGGTAAAAAGCAAGTCTATCCCAGCAGAACCCGCGCTGGAACTGGGGCTCGATACGTCGCGCCCTATTATGTACGTTTTGCCTTATAACTCGAAGGCAGATCTGCTGACGCTTCGCGCCCAGTGTCTGGCGCATGATTTACCCGACCCGCTTGAACCGCTGGAAGTTGACGGCACTTTGCTGCCGCGCTACGTGTTCATCCACGGCGGGCCGCGCGTGTTTACCTATTACACGCCGAAAGAAGAGTCCATCAAGCTGTTCCACGACTATCTCGACCTGCACCGCAGCAATCCTGACCTGGATGTGCAGATGGTGCCGGTATCGGTAATGTTTGGTCGCCGCCCGGGCCGTGAAAAAGGTGAAGAGAACCCACCGCTGCGCATGCTTAACGGCATTCAGAAGTTCTTCGCGGTCTCCTGGCTGGGACGCGACAGCTTTGTGCGATTCTCCCCTTCCGTCTCCCTTCGCCGGATGGCGGACGAGCACGGCACTGACAAGATCATCGCGCAAAAACTGGCGCGCGTGGCGCGTATGCACTTCGCCCGTCAGCGCCTGGCGGCTGTAGGGCCACGCCTCCCGGCGCGTCAGGACCTGTTCAACAAGCTGCTGGCCTCTAAAGCGATTGCCCGCGCCGTTGAAGACGAAGCGCGCAGCAAGAAAATTTCGCATGAGAAAGCCCAGCAGAACGCCATTGCGCTGATGGAGGAGATCGCAGCGAACTTCTCTTACGAGATGATTCGCCTGTCCGATCGTATTCTCGGCTTTACCTGGAACCGCCTGTATCAGGGCATCAACGTTCATAACGCCGAACGTGTGCGGCAGCTGGCGCACGATGGCCATGAGATTGTCTATGTCCCCTGCCACCGCAGCCACATGGACTATCTGCTTCTCTCCTACGTGCTCTATCACCAGGGGCTGGTACCGCCGCACATTGCCGCTGGTATTAACCTGAACTTCTGGCCAGCAGGCCCGATTTTCCGCCGTCTGGGTGCGTTCTTTATTCGTCGTACCTTCAAGGGCAACAAGCTCTACTCCACCGTGTTCCGCGAGTATCTCGGCGAGCTGTTCAGCCGCGGCTATTCAGTGGAGTACTTCGTGGAGGGCGGTCGTTCCCGTACCGGTCGCCTGCTCGATCCGAAGACCGGCACGCTCTCGATGACCATTCAGGCGATGCTGCGCGGAGGAACCCGTCCGATCACGCTGGTGCCAATTTACATTGGCTATGAGCACGTGATGGAAGTGGGCACGTACGCCAAAGAGCTGCGTGGTGCGACCAAAGAGAAAGAGAGCCTGCCGCAGATGCTGCGCGGCCTGAGCAAGTTACGCAACCTGGGTCAGGGCTACGTGAACTTTGGCGAGCCGATGCCGCTGATGACGTATCTGAACCATCATGTTCCGGAGTGGCGCGAGTCTATCGATCCTATCGAAGCGGTTCGTCCGGCCTGGCTGACGCCAACGGTGAACGGTATCGCGTCCGAGCTGATGGTGCGCATTAACAACGCCGGTGCGGCCAATGCCATGAACCTGTGCTGTACGGCGCTGCTGGCTTCCCGTCAGCGCTCCCTGACTCGTGAACAGCTCACGGAGCAGCTGGACTGCTACCTGGACATGATGCGCAACGTGCCGTACTCGGTTGATTCGACGGCCCCTTCTGCTACCGCCAGCGAGCTTATCGATCACGCGCTGCAGATGAACAAGTTTGAAGTCGAGAAAGACACGATCGGCGATATCATCATTCTGCCGCGCGAGCAGGCGGTACTGATGACGTACTACCGCAACAACATCGCTCATATGCTGATGCTGCCGTCGCTCATGGCGGCCATTATCACCCAGCATCGCCGCATCTCACGCCAGGAGCTGTTGCGCCACGTTGAGACGCTCTACCCGATGCTGAAAGCGGAGCTGTTCCTGCGCTGGAGCAAGGAACAGCTGGCCGTTGAGCTGGATAAACTGACGGAAGAGCTGCGCCGTCAGGGGCTGATTACCGTTGCAAACGACGAACTGCATATCAATCCGTCACGCTCCCGTACCCTGCAACTGCTGGCGGCCGGTGCGCGTGAAACGCTCCAGCGCTACGCCATTACGTTCTGGCTGCTGAGCGCGAACCCGTCGATCAACCGCGGCACGCTGGAGAAAGAGAGCCGGACACTGGCACAGCGCCTGTCCGTTCTGCACGGCATTAACGCCCCTGAATTCTTCGACAAAGCGGTCTTTAGCTCCCTGGTGCTGACGCTGCGTGACGAAGGCTTCATCAGCGATACGGGCGATGCCGAGCCGGAAGAGACGCTGAAGGTTTACCAGATGCTGGCTGAGCTGATTACCTCGGACGTGCGCCTGACGATTGAGAGCGCCACGCAGGGCGAGTGATGTTAAAAAGCCGGGTAGTGGTTTCACCTGACCCGGCCTGGCGTTCTGCATAATATAAAGGCCCGGTAAGCGCTAACGCTACCGGGCCTTATTTTTGAGCCTTCTTAAATCACCGCATTCAGCTCAGCAGCGTAAAGGCAATCATCCCGACAATCGCACCCGTCGTGCCGAGGATGGTTTCCATCAGCGTCCAGGTTTTCAGGGTTTGCGCTTCGGTCGCGCCGGTAAACTTACCGAACAGCCAGAAGCCCGCGTCGTTAACGTGCGAGACCACAATCGAACCACCCGCGATACAGATAGACAGTGCGGCCATCTGCGCACCCGAGTAGTTGAGCTGTTCAATTACCGGCATCACCAGACCTACGGCGGTTAAGCACGCCACGGTTGCAGAACCCTGAATGATACGCACCGCCGCAGCCAGCACGAAGCAGGTTACCGCAATCGGCAGCCCCATCCCGGTCAGCGCTTCTCCCAGAGCCGGCCCCACACCGGAATCGACCAGCACCTGCTTGAACACGCCGCCCGCACCGATCACCAGCAGGATGATACCCGCAGGCTGCAGCGCGGCACCGCAGATCTCCATCACGCGGTCTTTTGGCATCCCCTGGCGCATCGCCAGGCCGTAAATCGCCACCAGACAGGCCACCAGGATCGCCGTGAACGGGTGACCGATGAACTCAAACCATTCGTAAGCGGTAGAACCGACCGGCACAAAGCGCGCGGCGATGGTTTTCAGGCCCACCAGCACCAGCGGGAGCAGGATCAGCGACAGGCTGAAGCCGAAGGACGGCATTTTGCCCTCGCCCAGGTGCGGCTCGGTGATGTCATCAGGAATGTGTAGCTCAACGTAGCGGCTGATGAAGTTACCCCACAGCGGGCCGGCAATAATCATCCCCGGGATTGCCGCGCACAGGCCAATCAGGATCATCCAGCCAAAGTCAGCGTGCATCTGGGACGCCAACAGCATCGGCGCAGGCCCAGGCAGCAGAAACGCTGCGGCTGCCGCCACGCCCGCAAACAGCGGAATGACCAGCTTGACGAGGTTAGTGCCGGTATGGCGCGCCATAGAAAACGCGACGCTGATGAGCAGCACAACGGCCACTTCAAAGAACAGGGGCAGTGCGCAAATCAGACCGGCCAGGCCAATCGCGTAGTGCGCGCGGCTGTGACCGAACGATTTCAGCATCTTGACGGCAATCTGGTCGACCGCGCCCGTCTCGTGCAGAATCTTGCCAAACATCGCGCCCAGCGCGACCACAATCGCCAGGAAGCCCAGCGTACCGCCCATCCCTTTTTCCATCGTCGCGGCGATCTTGTCGAGCGGCATGCCGGAAAAGAGACCTGCACCAATAGAAACCACCATCAAAGCAACGAAGGCGTGCATACGCGCCTTCATCACTAAAAACAGCAGCAGCAATACCGAACCCACTGCTGTCAAAACTAGCGTTAATGTACTCAAAACTTACTGCCTTTTGTTAATGACCTCGATGGTGCTGGCTACAACACCCTCCAGTGACTGATCGATATCAACCACTAAGACGTCTTTTTCATCTTCACCCGGCTCCTGAAGCGCTTCGAACTGCGTCACCAGCATCTGGGTTTTAAAGAAGTGGCCTTTACGCGCCTTCAGACGGCTTTCAATCACCTCAAAATCCCCTTTCAGGTAGATGAAAGAGAGGTTCGGGTTGCCGTCGCGCAGCAGGTCGCGGTAGGTTTTTTTCAGCGCGGAGCAGACGATCAGGGAAACTTTATTGGTGCGCTGCATCGCGAACGCGGCGTCATTCAGGGCCTGCAACCACGGTTTGCGGTCGTCATCGTTCAGCGGCTCGCCGGAGGCCATTTTCATAATGTTGCTGCGCGGATGGAGGAAGTCACCATCAAGAAACGCAGCCTGAAGTTGATGCGCCACTTCGCTCGCCACGGCAGATTTACCGCTACCGGACACGCCCATCAGGACGTAAACGTGGTGATCGTGATTAGTCGTGCTCAAAGGGTGTCCCTCAGTCAATTGTTACGGGTAACAGTTATCGGTAACATTGTCCTGCCGGGGCAAAAGAGAAGCAATATCCAAACGTGCGCGAAGTGAATAAGTGTGAGCTACTTCAAATTTGTCAGTTCAAATAGATCCACCCGGTGACAAGGTGAAACCTAAATCTAACATTTTCGGGGTAACCGTCTCGCCACGAATGCGCGCCAGCAGGCGTTCTGCGCCAATGCGGCCCATACGTTCACGCGGGGTCAGGACGCTCGCCAGACGCGGCTCCATCACCTGGCCGATGTCGTGGCCGTGGAAACCGGCGATCGCCATATCATCAGGGATCTTCAGCCCCAGACGCTGACACTCAAACGCCGCGCCGACCGCCAGGTCATCGTTGGTACAGAAAATACCGTCCAGTTGCGGATACTCGCGTCGCGCCTGACGCATCAGCTCAATACCCGAGGTGTAAGATGAGGACTGCTCCACCATCACGCTGTAGGGGATTAAGTTCGCGTCGAGCATCGCCTGCTCGTATCCCTTCTGTTTGATGATAGTACGTTCATCAAGACGCGCACCCAGATAGGCGATATGACGATGCCCACGGGCGATGATGGCCGCCGTCATCTGGCGCGCCGCTTCGAAGTTATCGAACCCAACGGCGATGTCGAGGCACGGAGACTGGCTGTCCATCAGCTCTACCACCGGGATACCGGCCACTTCAATCATTTTGAGCGTGCGGGCAGTGTGGGTACGTTCGGTTAAAATCAGGCCGTCGATGTTCCAGGAAAGCATCGATTCAAGACGTTCCTCTTCCAGTTCCGGCTTGTACCCGTAGTGGGCGAGCATGGTCTGATAGCCAAAAGCATCGGTGACGCTTTCGATACCGCGCAGAACTTCAGCGAAAACCTGGTTGGTTAAGGAAGGAAGCAGGACGCCCACCGCACGGCTGGTCGCATTGGAGAGAATATCGGGTGCGCGGTTGGGGATATAACCCAGTTCATCAAGGGCGGCGGCAATCTTGCCACGCAACGCCACGGAAACCTGTTCCGGGTTACGTAAAAAACGGCTGACCGTCATTTTGGTCACACCGACGCGATCGGCGACATCCTGAAGTACGGGGCGTTTCTTTTTCATCGTCCTGAGAAATCTTGAAGTGAGAGATTTGCTCAGTTTATCACGGACAAAGCTCAACCTTCCCCGTTTAAAGGGAAGGTTGAGAAATTATTTAGACCGGAGGCAGGTCAAACAGCAGGATTTCACTTTCGCTGTCGGCATGTACGGAGAGCGCCTGCTCATCCCAGACGGCCAGACCATCGGCGGTGGTGGCTTTGGTGCCGTTAATGGATACTTCACCTTTCACCACCTGGATCCAGACGCGGCGGTTGGCGGCAATCTGGTGCACAGACTGTTCGTCTTTTGCCAGCGCCCAGCGGTAAAGCTCCATATCCTGATGCACCTTCAGGGAACCTTCACGCGCGTCCGGGGACAGCACCAGCTGTTTGCCCTGTTTCGCGTCAAAGCGGCGCTGCTCGTAGCGCGGCGTGATGCCGGTCTCTTCTGGAATGATCCAGATTTGATACAGGTGCAGTTTTTCCGTTTTGCTCGGGTTGTACTCGGAGTGGCGCACCCCGGTACCCGCGCTCATAATCTGGAACTCGCCCGCCGGTACCTGCTCTTTGTTGCCCATGCTGTCCTGGTGCTCAACCGCCCCTTCCAGCACATAGGTCAGAATTTCCATGTCTTTGTGCGGGTGGGTACCGAAGCCCTGGCCTGCATCAATCACGTCGTCGTTAATCACGCGCAGTGCGGAGAAGCCCATGAAGTTCGGGTCGTAGTAGTCGGCAAACGAGAATGAATGCCATGAGTCCAGCCAGCCATGATTTGCGTGACCACGTTCGTTTGCTTTGCGTAAGTAGATCATTGTTTTCACCCTCAGTTCGTTTCGATGGAGTAAGTGTGGACGCAAACGGCCGGGGATCATAGAGGGTGAAAATTGACTCCTCTGTTCAAAAATTATGAACAAGCGCAGAGGAGCCGTTTTTGCTTATTTCGCGAGGGTTATCGTGGCAGGAGAAGCCTGCTCGAAGGCCCGCTCAAGGATTTCCAGGTTGGTCAGAACGTCAGATTCCTTGACGTAATTCGCCGTGCCGTTTGTGAGGGTCTCAAACAGCGCATCGTAGACGCGGCCATAGTCGCCGGTTTCCGGTTTCAGCGTTTCTTTGACCGTCACGCCCTCGTCGTTCACATACTCCAGCACGCCCACAGAATCGTCCGCCGCAAAGCCAGGCTCACCGGGCATGATATTGGCCTTCAGGCTGGTCTCCTGCTGGTCGATACCGTATTTGATAAACGAACCTTTGGTACCGTGAACGATAAATTTCGGGTAGTCGATTTTCACCAGATGGCTGGTTTTGACGATGGCTTTCAGGTCGCCGTAAAACAGCTGCGCTTCAAAGGTATCGTCCGGGTTGGCTTTATTGCGCAGGCTGCGGATGTCGTAAGCGACGTAATCCGGGCGGCCAAACAGGGAGATGATCTGGTCCATGGTGTGCACGCCCAGACCATAGAACGAGCCGTCCTGCGGCAGGCCGGGCTGGGTTTCCGCCACCGGACGGTAGTAATCGAAGTGGCTTTCAATTTCCACAATGTCGCCCAGCCTGCCGCTTTCGATCGCTTTTTTCGCCGTCAGGAAGCAGCTGTCAAAGCGGCGGTTCTGATACGGCATCACGGTCAGCCCTTTGCTTTTCGCCAGCGCGAACAGTTCCTTCGCTTCGGCAATGGTCGGGGTGAACGGCTTTTCCACCAGCACGTTTTTGCCCGCTTCCAGCGCGCGTTTCGCATACTCAAAATGACTGTCGGCGTGGGTGCAGACGACCACCAGCTTTACCTGCGGGTCATTCAATACCTCGTTCAGATCGCTGGTAAAATGAATATGGGAATACTGCGGAGATTGCTCTTCCGGCTTCGCGCTGCGACGGTAGATATGGGCCACATGCCAGGTATCTTTACGGTGGAGGACATACGGAAGGTGGTAGCGGGTCGTACTTTTACCAAATCCAATAAATGCGCAATGTAGTGTCATAGCTCAGTCCTTTTGGAAGGTTACTGGGTTTTACCATAGCGCATGTTTTGCCCTCACCCCAGCCCTCTCCCACGGGGAGAGGGAGAAAAAGGGCAAAAAAAAGCCAGCGAGAAGCTGGCTAAAGTAATACTGGAAGCAATGTGAGCAATGTCGTGCTTTCAGGTTCCCGTAGGGGGTCTTCCTGAATGCAAAGCAATAATAATCATTCTCATTCGCACTTGTCCAATACTTTTTGCAAAAAATAGCGGTTGACTCAAATTTTAAAGTCATTGATGTTGGAGGGGACTTTTAACTGACTGAGGAACAAGGAATGAGTGAGATAGTGATACGCCACGCGGAACCGAAAGATTATGACGCCATTCGTCAGATCCACGCCCAGCCGGAGGTGTACCACAACACGCTACAGGTTCCTCATCCCTCTGAGCAAATGTGGCAGGAGCGGCTATCCGACCAGCCTGGCATTAAGCAGCTCGTCGCCTGCATAGACGGTCACGTCGCCGGCCATCTGTGCATCGTCGTCGCGCAACGCCCGCGCCGCAGCCATGTGGCTGATTTTGGGATTTGTGTGGGCGCACAGTGGCAAAACCGGGGCGTTGCCAGCGCGCTGATGCGCACCATGATTGATATGTGCGATAACTGGCTGCGCGTTGACCGCATTGAGCTAACGGTGTTTGTCGATAACGAACCAGCGATTGCGGTGTACAAAAAACACGGGTTCGAAATTGAAGGCACCGGCAAACGCTATGCCCTGCGCAACGGTGAATATGTGGATGCGTATTATATGGCGCGGATGAAGTAGTTTGTTGCCCTCACCCTAACCCTCTCCCACAGGGAGAGGGAATGAAACACGTAGGCCGGGTAAGGCGAAGCCGCCACCCGGCAACATATCAATACCCCGCCGTCAAATCATCCACCGACCGCGGATCCGACGCCCCGAACAGCGCCCCATCCGGCCCGACCATAATGCTCTGGGTGCTGCCCATCGCCTCTTTCACCGCCACCTTCTGTCCGCGCTGCTCCAGCAGCTTGATGGTGTCCGGGCTAAAGCCCTTCTCCACGCGCAGTTCGTCCGGAAGCCACTGATGATGGAAACGCGGGGCGTTGGTGGCTTCGGCAATGTTCATCCCAAAGTCGATGCTGTTCACCACCATCTGCAGCACGGTAGTGATAATCCGGCTGCCGCCAGGACTGCCGGTCACCAGCCAGGTTTTACCGTCTTTCACAACGATTGTGGGCGACATGGACGACAGCGGACGTTTCTTCGGCCCAACCGCATTCGCATCGCCGCCAACCAGCCCGTAGACGTTCGGCACGCCCGGCTTGGCGGAGAAGTCATCCATCTCGTTGTTCAGCAGAATGCCACTGTTGCCCGCCACAATCCCGGTGCCGAAGGTGGTGTTGAGCGTGTACGTCACCGCCACCGCATTACCGTCTTTATCCACCACCGAGAAGTGCGTCGTCTGGTTGCTTTCATACGGCGCCAGCTTGCCGGGGCGGATCTCGCTCGACGGTTTGGCCTTGTTGATGTCGATCTGTTCCGCAATGGATTTGGCATACGCCTTGTTGGTCAGCGCCTGCCACGGCACCTTCACGAAGTCCGGATCGCCGAGATATTCCGAGCGGTCAGCGTAGGCGCGTTTTTCCGCTTCCGCCATCACCTGCATGGCGTCCGCGCTGCCGAAGCCGAACTTGTGCATATCGAAGTTTTCAAGAATATTGAGGATCTGCACGATGTGGATCCCGCCGGAAGACGGCGGCGGCATGGAGAAGACCTCGTACCCGCGATAGGTGCCGCTAATCGGCTCGCGCTCCACCGCCCTGTATTCCGCCAGATCCGCTTTGGTGATGAGCCCGCCGTTCTTCTGCATCTCTTGTGCAATCTGATCGGCAATCGCCCCTTTATAGAACGCGTCCGGACCGTGCTCCGCAATCAGCTCCAGGCTTTTGGCGAGGTTCTTCTGCACCAGCTTATCGCCCTTCTTCAGCGGCTCGCCGTCTTTCCAGAAGATGGCCTTGCTGTTTTCATGATTGGGAATAACTTCGCTGCCGTAGGTCTTGAGATCGTCCGCCAGGGCGTCATTCACCACAAAGCCCTCCCGCGCCAGCTTGATGGCAGGCTGCACCACCTTGTTCAGCGGCATCGTACCGTATTTTTCCAGCGCCAGCGAAAAGCCAGCGACGGTGCCCGGCGTGCCGGAGGCAAGGTGCGAGGTCAGAGATTTTTTGCTGTCAGGGTTACCCTGGTCGTCGAGGAACATATCGCGGGACGCCTGAGAAGGCGCCATTTCGCGGAAGTCGATGGCGGTGGTTTTCCCGTCTTTGGTGCGCAGCATCATAAAGCCGCCGCCGCCCAGGTTCCCCGCCTGCGGGTGCGTCACCGCCAGCGCATAGCCGACGGCGACCGCAGCATCCACCGCGTTACCGCCCTGTTTGAGAATATCGACACCCACGCGGGTTGCCAGCGCATCCACCGATGCCACCATGCCATGGGTTGCCCGCACGGGATGGAAAACATCTTCCTCCACGCCGTAAGAGACCGGAGGCGCCGCCGGCGGGTTGGCCGCCACGCTAAATGTACCGCCTGCCATCAGCGCGGCGATGGCGACCCAGCGCAAGAAGGTTGGTTTCATCATTATTGTTCTCCAGGTGAAGGGATCCATATTCCCCGCTTAAGCCTGGTTCACAACTCCTAAAAAATCATCGTCATGGTGAAATCAGGGTAAACTTAAGAGAGGCCTCAAGAGGAGGAAATGACAATGAAACGCTTGATGATTCTTACGGCGCTGATCCCGTTTGCCGCGCTCGCACAGCCGCTCAACACCATGAATAACCCGAACCAGCAGGGGTATGTTATCCCGAGCCAGCAGCGTATGCAGACCGAGATGATGAGCCAGCAACAGCAGCAGAAAGGGATGCTGAATCAGCAGTTGAGAACGCAGACCCAGATGCAGCAGCAGAACCTGCAAAACCAGATGAACGCCAACACCCAGCGCGTGCAGCAGGGACAAGTGCGCGAGCAGCCGCTGCCGAATAAAAACGGCGGGATGTTAGGGGGGATGACGTCGTCAGGCAGCGGACAGCAGCATATGCTGCCGCCGCAGTCGAACGGCAGTATGCTTAATCCGCAGAACTAAAGTCCGGGCCGATCAGGTCGATTGCATCGGTACAGATGCTGTCCACGCCCCAGCGCAGCAGCTCGGCTGCACGCTGGGGTTTGTTAACGGTGTAGACCAGAATATGCAGACCCGCGTCTTTCAGCATCTTCACCCGCGCCTCATCCAGCAGCTTATGATTAAGATGAATAGAGACACACGCTAAGCGCATCGTCAGCTCGCGCCAGTCCTCGCGCCACTCATCAAGCAGCAGCCCGCGCGGCAGCTCCGGCACGGCTGCCTGTGCCGCTTCCAGCGCGTTAATTTCAAACGAGGAGAGCAGCGGCGCGGTCATTCCTTCCCACAGCTCACGCGCGGCAAGGGCAATCACTTTGCCCGTCAGCGGCCCGGTGCCGGTGGTCGGTTTGATTTCGATATTGGCCATCATACCGTGCTGGCGACAGCGGTCCGCCACTTCCGCCAGCAGCGGCAGCGGTTCGCCTTTGAATTCGCCGCTGTACCAGCTTCCGGCGTCCACCTTCAGCAGATCGCGCCACGGCAGCTCGCCCGCCACGCCCCAGCCGTTGCTGGTGCGTTCGAGGTTATCGTCATGCAGCAGGAAAATTTCGCCGTCTTTCGACAGCTTGGCGTCGAACTCGATCATGGTGTGGCCGTAACGCGCGCCAACATCAATCGCCGCCAGGGTGTTCTCCGGCGCCAGCTTACCGCCGCCCCGGTGGGCGACGACGTGCGGATAAGGCCAGTTGCTCATACTCGTTGTCCTGTTTCACCGTCAAACAGGTGCAGATGGTTTTCCGGCAGGCGCAGCCACAGCGTGCTGCCCGCTTTCGGGCGTTCCTGATGCGCCAGGCGCACCACCATTTTTTGATCCCCCCAGCGCCCGTGCGCCAGGTTATCTGCACCCAACATCTCCAGCGTGTCCATCACCAGCGGCACGCCGCCGTCCGCCTGAGAGGTTAAAGCAATATGCTCCGGGCGGATACCGAGCGTCATCTTACGCCCGGCGTAGCCACGATAGTACCAGTTGATCGGCAATGCCATCCCGCTTTCCAGCTCAAAATGCGTGCCCGCGCTGCTGATACGCCCTTCCAGCAGGTTCATCGCCGGGCTGCCGATAAAGCTCGCCACAAAGCGGGTGGCCGGTTTCTCGTACACTTCCACCGGGGTGCCAATCTGCTCGGCGATGCCTTTGTTCATCACCATTACGCGCTGGGCGAGCGTCATGGCTTCGACCTGATCGTGGGTCACATACAGGGAGGTGGTTTTCAGACGACGGTGCAGCTGCTGTAGCTCAAGACGCATCTGCACGCGCAGCTTGGCGTCAAGGTTGGAGAGCGGCTCGTCAAAGAGGAATACCGCCGGATCGCGCACGATGGCGCGCCCCATCGCCACGCGCTGGCGCTGGCCGCCGGAGAGCTCGCGCGGGCGGCGCTTGAGCAGGCCATCGAGTTCCAGAATGCGCGCCGCCTCTTTCACGCGCTCGTCGATATGGCCTTTGCCCATGCCGCGGATTTTCAGCCCCCAGGCCATGTTCTCTTCAACGCTCATGTGCGGATAGAGGGCGTAGTTCTGGAACACCATCGCAATGCCTCTGTCTTTCGGCTCCATTTCGGTGACGCGCTGGCGGTCAATCCAGATATCCCCGGAGGTCACGCGCTCCAGCCCCGCCACCATGCGCAGCAGCGTGGATTTGCCACAGCCGGACGGGCCGACCATCACGATGAATTCCCCGTCCGCCACGTCGAGCGTTAACGGCTGAATAACCTGGGTTTTGCCGTCCCAGCTTTTGGTTACTGCCTGAAGTTTTAAACCTGCCATCTTATTTCTCGCTATCGACCAGGCCACGGACAAACGCACGCTGCATGGCTAAAACAATGACTACGGGTGGGATAAGGGTGAGCAGCATCGCCGCCATCACCTGGTTCCAAAGAGTGGTGCCTTCGCCGGTGGCGATCATGCCTTTGATGCCCGCCACGGCGGTGCCGAGGTTGACGTCCTGAATAATCAGCAGCGGCCACAGGTACTGGTTCCAGCCGTAGATAAAGGTGATCACAAACAGCGCCGCAAGGTTGGTTTTCGACAGCGGCAGCACGATGTCGCGGAAGAAACGCATCGGCGACGCGCCGTCGATGCGCGCCGCTTCAATCAGCTCGTCCGGCAGGGTCATAAAGAACTGGCGGAACAGGAAGGTGGCGGTCGCCGAGGCCATCAGCGGCAGCGTTAAGCCCGCGTAGCTGTCGAGCATCTTCAGGTTGGCGATCACTTCCACCGTCGGGAAGATACGCACCTCCACCGGCAGCATCAGGGTGATGAAAATCATCCAGAAAAAGAGGTTCCGCAGCGGAAAGCGGAACCAGACAATGGCGAAGGCCGAGAGCATCGATACCGTGATTTTGCCGACCGTAATGCCAAACGCCATGATGAAGCTGTTGAGCATCATCAGCCAGAACGGCGCGCTGTTGGCGCCCACGCCCTGGGTCCAGATGGTCTTCATGTTCTCGAAAAGATGCGTGCCCGGGATCAGCGTCATCGGCGTGTCGAACACCGCTTTGGTGTCCAGCGTGGCGGCGACAAAGGCCACGTACAGCGGGAAGAGGATGACGATAATCCCTAAAATCAGCATGGTATGGCTGAAAATCGTCAGCCCGCGACGGTTCTCAATCATTGGTAGCGCACCTTACTTTCAACGTAGCGGAACTGCACCACCGTGAGGATGATGACGAGGAACATCAGCACGACGGACTGTGCGGCAGAGGCGGAGAGATCCAGCCCGGCAAAGCCTTCGCGGTAAATTTTGTAAATCAGCGTGGTGGTCGCCTGTACCGGACCGCCTGCGGTGGCCGCGTCGATCACCGGGAAGGTGTCGAAGAAGGCGTACACGAGGTTAACCACCAGCAGGAAGAAGCTCACCGGGGCGATCAGCGGCAGCGACAGCCTGAAGAAGCGGCGAATGGGCCCTGCGCCGTCAATTGCCGCCGCTTCCACCAGCGAGCGCGGGATGGACTGCAGCGCGGCAAAGAAGAACAGGAAGTTGTAGCTGATCTGCTTCCACACCGAGGCGAACACCACCAGGAACATCGCCTGGCCGCTGTTCTGGGCGTGGTTCCAGTCGTAGCCCAGTTCGGCCAGGAAATGGGTAATCAATCCGCGCCCCGGGTTAAACAGGAAGATCCACAGCACGGCGGCGACGGCGGGCGCTACGGCATAAGGCAGCAGCATCAGGGTCTGGTACAGACGGCTGCCGCGCACCACGTAATCCACCAGCGCGGCGAAAAACAGCGAGGCAACCAGGCCGCTGACTGTGACCAGCGCGCTGAACTTCATCGTCGTCCAGAAGGAGTCCAGGTAGTAGCTGTCATGGAACAGCGCGGTGAAGTTGTCCAGGCCAACAAACTGGCTGGAGAGCCCGAACGGATCGACGCTTTGTACCGAGTACCACAGCGCTTCGCCCGCAGGCCAGATAAAGAAAATAACGGTGATGACCAGCTGCGGCGCGACCAGCAGGTACGGCAGCCAGCGGGAACGGAACACCGGACGGGATGATGACATAGGTTTGCTCAGGTTGGTTTTTACCCCTCACCCTAACCCTCTCCCCAAAGGGGAGAGGGGACGATTACACCCTCGCCCCTTTGGGGAGAGGGCCGGGGTGAGGGGATTAGTTTTAATTACGATTTAGTCGACTGCTCAAAGCGACGCAGCAGCTGATTCCCGCGCTCTACCGCCGAATCCAGCGCCTGCTGTGGCGTTTTCTTACCGGTCCACACGCTTTCCAGCTCTTCATCCACGATGGTGCGGATCTGCGGCATGTTGCCCAGACGCAGCCCTTTGGTGAACGGCAACGGCGGCTTGTTCAGCATCTGACGCGTCGCGATATCCGCGCCCGGGTTCTTACTGTAGAAGCCCTGCTCGCGGGTCAGGTCATACGCGGCTTTGGTGATGGGCAGGTAGCCGGTCTTCTGGTGCCACTCGGCGGCGTTTTCAGGCTTGGCCAGGAAGTCCAGGAATTCGGCGACGCCTTTGTAGGTGCCCTTATCTTTACCCTGCATCACCCACAGGCTCGCCCCGCCGATGATGGCGTTCTGCGGCGCGCCCTTCACGTCTGCGTCGTATGGCATCATGCCCACGCCGTAATTGAATTTGGCGTAGTGACGAATATCCGCCAGCGAGCCGGACGAGGCGGTGGTAATGGCGCAGTCGCCGTTGTAGAACTTCTCGGTGGATTCGTCTTTACGCCCGAAGTAGCTGAAGTCGCCCTTCTTGTTCAGTGCTTCCAGCAGCGCAATGTGCTTCACCTGCTCCGGCTTGTTGAACTCCAGTACCGCGTCGGTGCCGTCGAAGCCGTTGTTTTTGGTCGCAACCGGCAGGCCGTGCCAGGCGCTGAAGTTTTCAATCTGGATCCAGCCCTGCCAGCCGCTGGCGTAGCCGCACTTCATCCCCGCAGCCTTCAGCTTCGCGGTGTACTCCGCCAGGTCCTGCCAGGTTTTTGGCGGCTGCTCCGGGTCTAAACCGGCTTTTTTGAAGGCGTCTTTGTTGTAGTACAGCACAGGCGTGGAGCTGTTAAACGGCTGGGACAGCAGGTGCCCGGTTTTGGAATCCGTGTAGTAACCCGCTACGGTCGGCACGAACTGGGATTCGTCGAAGTTGATGCCCGCTTCTTTGAACACTTCATACACCGGCTTGATGGCTTTGGAGGCCATCATGGTGGCGGTACCCACTTCATAAACCTGTAACAGGGCCGGTGCGTTGCCGGTACGGAAGGCGGCGATGCCCGCGCTCAGGCTCTGCTCGTAGTTGCCTTTGTACACCGGCACAATTTTGTAATCCGGATGGGTGTCGTTGAAACGCTGCGCCAGGGAGTCAACCTCTTTACCCAACTCCCCTTCCATGGAATGCCAGAACGGAATGGTGGTGACAGCCATTGCGTTCGTCGCAAAAGCCAGACCCAGTGCCAGACCCAAAGCTGTGTGTCGTAACGATGTCATTGTCATCTCTCTTATTGTGCCGGATGCGCGATATCACGCGTTTTATGCTCGCGAGGTAACATGCCATGCTCGAATGACAGAAAAATAACTGTTTGTTTACAGATAAGTGACAGCCAGGCGTCAGGGTGATGATGGTTGTGTGAAGGGGTTGGGGGTGTTGGATTGGGTGCGGTCTGGTACCCTCACCCCGCCCCTCTCCCACAGGGAGAGGGAGAAAACACTAAAAAAGGCAACTTGCGTTGCCTTTTTGCTTTTACCTCGTGCGGTCTGGTGCCATCACCCCGGCCCTCTCCCACGGGGAGAGGGAGCAAACACTAAAAAAGGCAACTTACGTTGCCTTTTTGCTTTTACCTATCCGCCCAGGTAAGCGCTCCGCACCGCTTCGTTAGCCAGCAGCGCGTCGCCGGTATCCTCCAGCACCACGCGGCCGTTCTCCAGCACGTAACCACGGTCAGCGAGCTTCAGCGCCTGGTTGGCGTTCTGCTCGACGAGGAAGATGGTCATCCCCTCTTTACGCAGCTGCTCAATGGTGTCGAAAATCTGCTGAATGATGATCGGTGCCAGACCGAGCGACGGTTCGTCCAGCAGCAACAGGCGCGGCTGGCTCATCAGCGCGCGGCCAATCGCCAGCATCTGCTGCTCACCGCCGGACATGGTACCCGCACGCTGAATGCGGCGCTCCCACAGGCGCGGGAAAAGCTCGTATACCCACTTGATGCGGGTCTGGTATTCATCGCGGTGAGCGAAGAAGCCGCCCATCGCCAGGTTCTCTTCCACCGTCATGCGTGAGAACACGCGACGCCCTTCCGGAACAATCGCCACCGCCTCGCGCATGATTCTGGCGGTCTGCCAGTCGGTAATGTCTTTACCATCGAACACTATCTGCCCGCTGGTTGCGCGCGGGTCGCCGCACAGGGTGCCGAGCAGCGTGGTTTTGCCCGCGCCGTTGGCGCCTATCAGAGTGACGATTTCACCCTGATTGATGTGCAGGCTGACGTTGTGCAGCGCCTGGATCTTGCCGTAGTGCGCGTTGACCTTGTCGAACGTTAACATCGCTTTTTCCATCTTATGCCTCACCAAGGTATGCGCGGATCACGTCCGGGTTGTTGCGGATCTCTTCCGGCGTGCCGTTCGCCAGCGGCGTACCCTGGTTTACCACGTAGATACGGTCCGAAATGCCCATCACCAGCTTCATGTCATGCTCAATCAGCAGGATGGTGGTGTCGTGACTATCGCGCAGCTCGGCAATCAGCTCGTCCAGCTCTTTGGTCTCTTTCGGGTTGAGCCCTGCCGCCGGTTCGTCGAGCATCAGGATTTCCGGCTGGGTGACCATGCAGCGCACAATCTCCAGGCGACGCTGATCGCCATAGGCCAGATTGCTCGCCTGACGGTTGGCGTGCTGCAGCAGGCCAATTCGGTCCAGCCAGGTGGCGGCGCGATCGAGCGCTTCATCCTGCGCGCGGCGAAAGGCCGGGGTTTTCAGCAGGCCGGAGAACAGCCCGGTTTTCAGCTGCTGATGCTGCGCCACCAGCAGGTTCTCAATCACCGTCATCTCGCGGAACAGACGCACGTGCTGGAAGGTACGCACCACGCCCATGCGGGCAATCTGCTGGCCCGGCAGCCCTTCAAGGTGCTGATCGCGCAGCATGATGGTGCCGCCCGTCGGCTTGTAGAAGCCGGTCAGGCAGTTGAAGACCGTGGTTTTCCCCGCCCCGTTCGGGCCAATCAGGGAGACAATCTCTTTCTTGTGCAGGTCAAGATTCACGTTGTTGACTGCCAGCAGGCCGCCAAAACGCATCATCAGACCGTTAACGGATAATAATGGCTGACTCATGCCTGCTCTCCTTTCGCTTGCCCGTTCTTCAGCTTCAGCTGTGGACGGGTCATCGGCAGTAAGCCCTGCGGACGCCAGATCATCATCAGCACCATCAAACCACCCAGCATCAGCATGCTGTATTCGTTAAAGTCGCGCATCAGCTCGCGCGAGACCACCAGCAGGATGGCCGCGAGGATAACGGCAAACTGCGAGCCCATCCCGCCAAGCACCACAATCGCCAGCACAAAGGCAGATTCGGCAAAGGTGAACGATTCCGGGCTGACGAAGCCCTGACGCGCGGCAAACAGCGTTCCGGCGAAACCGGCAAACGCGGCGCTGATGGTGAACGCGGTCAGCTTGATGCGGGTCGGGTTCAGGCCCAGAGAGCGGCAGGCGATCTCATCTTCACGCAGCGCTTCCCACGCGCGGCCCAGCGGCATGCGCAGCAGACGGTTGATCACGAACAGGGTAATCACCACCAGCAGCAGCGCCACCAGGTAAAGCCAGATCACGCGGTCGGACGGGTCATACTTGATGCCAAAGAAGTTGCTGAAGGTGTCCCAGCCGCCTTCGCGGGCGGTACGGCTAAATTCCAGTCCGAAGAAGGTCGGTTTCGGGATCTGGCTGATGCCGTTCGGGCCGCCGGTCACTTCGGTGTTATTCAGCAGCAGGATACGGACGATTTCGCCGAAGCCCAGGGTCACAATCGCCAGGTAATCACCGCGCAGGCGCAGCACCGGGAAGCCGAGCAGGAAGCCCGCGGCGGCAGAGACCAGCCCCGCCAGCGGCAGGCAGGTCCAGAAGCCGAGGCCGTAGTAGTGGTTCAGCAGCGCGAAGGTGTAGGCCCCGATGGCGTAAAAGCCGCCATAGCCCAGCACCAGCAGGCCAGAGAGCCCCACCACCACGTTCAGACCGAGACCGAGAATTACGTAGATCATGGTCAGGGTGGCAATATCCACGGTGCCACGCGATACCACAAACGGCCACGCCACGGCGGCCACCAGCAGCGCCACGAGGAACAGCTTCTGCTTAACGGTAGAGCCGTCGATTGCCGGCAGCACGAATTTCGGCCCGGAGACATTTTTCAGCGTCTTCTGGAACAGCGGGCGCAGCAGCTGGAACAGGAATACCACGGCAGTGCCGATAAATACCCACTGCCAGCGAATATCAGCCGCGGTATCGACAACGAGTTTGGTGCCATTCAGCTCAAGCTGGACGCCCATAAAGACGCTGGCCAGCACGAAGAACATAGCGGCAGAGAGCAGCGCCATTGCAAAATGCATCGGTTTCATACTTTCTCTACCTCCGGACGGCCCAGAATACCGGTAGGCATCACCAGCAGAACCAGAATCAGCAGGGCAAACGACACCACGTCTTTATATTCCGTGCTCAGGTACGCCGAGGAGAGCGCTTCCGCCACGCCCAGGATCAGGCCACCGATCATCGCGCCAGGGATACTGCCGATACCGCCCAGTACCGCCGCGGTGAAGGCTTTCATCCCGGCCATAAAACCGATGTACGGGTTAATTACGCCGTAGAACTGGCCGAGCAGCACGCCAGCAACCGCCGCCATCGCCGCGCCAATCACGAAGGTCAGGGCAATCACGCGGTCGGTGTTGATGCCGAGCAGGCTCGCCATCTTCAGGTCTTCCGCGCAGGCGCGGCAGGCGCGTCCCATGCGGGAGTAGCGAATGAACAGGGTCAGGGCGAGCATGGCGATAAAGGTCACGACCCAGATAACCAGCTGCATGGTGGTGATAGAGGCCGAGAAGTTTTCGCTGGCCCCCACAATCCACTGGCCGTTAAACAGGCTTGGCAGCGCCACGTCGCGCGAGCCTTCGGTCAGGCTGACGTAGTTTTGCAGGAAGATGGACATCCCGATCGCGGAGATCAGCGCAATCAGACGCTTGGAGCTGCGCACCGGCCGGTAGGCCACGCGCTCAATGCTCCAGCCGTAGGCGCTGGCAATCACAATCGCGCCGACAAACCCGGCGGCGACCAGCAGCCAGCTGCTGTCGATGCCCATCATCATCAGCGCGGCAATGATCATAAAGGAGACGTAGCTACCGATCATGTACACCTCGCCGTGGGCGAAGTTGATCATACCGATAATGCCGTAAACCATCGTGTAACCGATGGCGATCAGCGCGTAGGTGCTTCCCAGCGTGACGCCGTTAAACATCTGCTGCAGGAAATAGAGAAACTGCTCGGACATATGCAAACCTTTTTATACCCGCCCGGTGAGCCGGGCGGTGGGATAATTATTTGGCGGCCGAGGACGAACCGTCGGCGTGCCACTTAAAGACACCAAACTCAAATCCCTTCAGATCGCCTTTCTCATCCCAGTTCAGCGGCCCAATCACGGTGTTCGCCCCGTGCGCTTTTAAATCTTTCACCAGATCCAGCGGTTCTTTGCTGCCGGTACGATCCAGGGCCGTCGCCAGAGACTGCACGGCCGCGTAGGTGATCCAGACGTATGGACCGCTCGGATCCTTCTTCTGCGCCTTGAGCGCATCCACGATAGCCTTGTTGGCCGGATCCTGGTCATAGCGTTTTGGCATCGTCACCAGCATGCCTTCGGCAGAATCCCCCGCGATGTTTGACAGGGAGGCGTTGCCCACGCCCTCTGGCCCCATAAATTGGGTTTTCAGACCGGTGGCGCGCGCCTGGCGCAGCATTTGACCCATCTCCGGGTAGTAGCCGCCGTAGTAAACGAAGTCGATATTCTCTTTTTGCAGACGGGCGATCAGCGCGGAGAAGTCTTTCTCACCGGCGGTAATGCCGTCGAAGAAGACGATGTTCGCGCCGCCTTTTTTCAGGCCGTCCTGAACGGAGCGCGCCAGGCCTTCGCCGTACTGCTGTTTGTCATGAATGATAGCAATACGCTTTGGCTTAACGGTGTCGAGAATGTATTTCGCCGCGGTGGGCCCCTGCGAGGAGTCCAGACCGGCGGTACGCATAATGTGCTGGTATCCGCGCTGGGTCAGCTCAGGGTTAGTTGCTCCAGGGGTGATCATCAGGATGCCTTCGTCTTCGTAGATATCAGACGCCGGCTGGGTGGAAGATGAACACAGGTGGCCGATCACGTACTGGATACCGTCGTTGACGATTTTGTTGGCGACCGCGACGGCCTGTTTCGGATCGCACGCGTCGTCATATTCCACGCCCACCAGCTTGTCGCCCTTGATGCCGCCCTTAGCGTTGATGTCTTTAATGGCCTGGCGCGCGCCGTTGAACTCCATGTCACCCCACTGGGCAACAGGGCCGGACATCGCACCCACTACCGCAACTTTAATGTCCTCCGCCATAGCGGCATGCGAGATCGACAGTGCGACCATCCCCGCGATTAACGTCTTCGCGTTCCTTTTCATCTCTGAATCCCCATTCGTGATGTCGTGTTTATATTTTGTTTTATTATGGTTAAAAAGCATTCTGTACTTTTAATGAACAACGCTATTTTTACCAGTGCCTTTAATGGTTTAGCGCAGGTTTTTATCAAAAACCAGACTAAAATCTCTATTTTTCAGGCGATTAAGCAAAGATAATATTCTGAAATCAGGCAGAGATAAACAAATAAAAGTGCAGTTTGCAGCATAAAATAACGGTACAAAGCGCCGAATAAAACACTGCCTTTCAGGTTAAAATTCTGCTTATTTTTCGATCCATGTGTTTTCACACTGCCCATTGCATTGCTAAAAAACTAATCACCTGGTTAATGAGAATAAAAAGAGGAAGCCGCTGAGTGAATAAATTGAGTACACTGCCCCTACTCAATTTGATTTGGACAAGTAGCTAATGAAACTGACTATCGTGCGTCTGGTGACCTTTAGCGACCAGGATCATATCGACCTGGGCAAGATCTGGCCGGAATATTCCCCTTCGTCACTGCATGTCGACGAGAACCATCGCATTTATGCCGCGCGCTTTAACGAGCGCTTGCTGGCTGCGGTTCGCGTGACCCTGAGCGGCACGGAGGGGGCGCTGGACTCGCTGCGCGTACGTGACGTGACCCGTCGTCGCGGTGTGGGACAGTATTTAATTGAAGAAGTGATCCGCGAAAACCCGAACGTGAACTCATGGTGGATGGCCGACGTGGGCGTGGAAGACCGCGGCGTGATGGCGGCGTTTATGCAGGCGTTAGGGTTTACGGCGCAGGAGAGCGGGTGGGAGAAGCGCCAGAGTTGATTTGTGCGGCCTGATCTGTGCGGCCTGATGCCCTCACCCCGGCCCTCTCCCACGGGGAGAGGGAGAAAACATTAAAAAAGGCAACTTACGTTGCCTTTTTGCTTTTATTTGGCGTCTGTCGCCGTGCCGTTCGCATGCCAGTCAAACACGCCGAACTCGAAGCCCTTCAGATCGCCCTTCGCATCCCAGGACAGCGGCCCCATGACGGTTTCGACCGTGTTCGCTTTCAGCCAGGTAGCAATCTCAGCCGGATCGGCTGACTGGTTCAGACCCGCCTGCAGGGACTGCAGCGCAGCGTAGGTAGTCCAGACGAACGCGCCGCTTGGATCCTGTTTCTTCGCCTTGATGGCATCCACGATAGGTTTGTTCGCAGGGACCTGGTCGTAGTTCTTCGGCTTGGTTACCAGCAGGCCTTCGGCTGATTCACCCGCGATGTTAGACAGGGACACGTTCGCCACGCCTTCCGGGCCCATGAACTGGGTTTTCAGACCGGCCGCGCGCGCCTGGCGCAGGATCTGGCCCATTTCCGGGTGGTAACCACCGTAGTAAACGAAATCAATATTCTCTTTCTTCAGACGCGCCACCAACGTGGAGAAGTCTTTCTCACCGGCGGTGATCCCGTCAAAGAAGACCACGTTGGCATTGCCTTTTTTCAGACCGTCCTGCACCGCACGGGCCAGACCTTCACCATACTGCTGTTTGTCGTGAACAATCGCGATACGCTGCGGCTTCACTTTTTCCAGAATGTACTTAGCCGCCGTTGGGCCCTGATCGGAGTCCAGACCCGTGGTGCGCAGGGTCAGCTTGTAGCCTCGCGCGGTCAGCTCTGGTGCAGTTGCAGCCGGGGTGATCATCAGAATGCCTTCGTCTTCGTAGATGTCAGACGCTGGCTGAGTAGAGGAGGAGCAGAGGTGACCGATAACGTATTTGATCCCGTCGTTCACCACTTTGTTCGCTACCGCGACCGCTTGCTTCGGGTCACAGGCATCGTCGTATTTTAGGATCTGCAGTTTTTCGCCCTTGATGCCGCCCTTAGCATTAATGTCTGCAACCGCCTGTTCAGCGCCCGTAAACTCCTGGTCGCCGTACTGTGCTACCGGACCGGACATTGCGCCCACAACAGCCACTTTAATATCTGCCTGTGCCATGGTGCTGAATGCCAACGCGATACATCCTGCCAGTAACGCTTTACCCTTCATGTTCATCCTGAGATTCCCCATTATTATGGTTATTACGATTGTTGTGATGTTGTTGTGCAGTGCTTTATTTCAGTTATTGGTGTGCTGTTCGCGCTTTCTCAGCATACTCTGCTAAAACATACCCCATTTTTATGATTTTGGAATAGCTAATTTGAAATGAATATATGATAAGCCCGACAGGATTTACCGCCGGGCTTGTGGCTTTAACGTGTCAGCGACGCGGAGATAATATCCAGCGCTTTACGGAACTGCGCTTCTGGGATGGTAAGCGGATAGAGGAAGCGGATAACGTTGCCATACACGCCGCAGCTCAGCAGAAGCAGCCCTTCGTTCAACGCGCGTTCCTGCACCTGGCGGGTGAATTCCGGCGAAGGCTGCCCGGATTGCGGATCGTTAAACTCTACCGCCACCATCGAGCCCTGTGCGCGAATGTCAGCGATATATGGGCAGTGTTCCTTGGCTTTATTGAGCACTTCCACCAGGTGATGACCGAGATGCGCCGAGCGCGTGCAGAGATCTTCCTCATCAATCACGTCCAGCACCGCGTGCGCTGCGGCAATCGCCAGCGGATTACCTGCGTAGGTGCCGCCCAGCCCGCCCGGCGCAGGCGCGTCCATCACGTCGGCACGGCCCGATACCGCTGAAAGCGGCATCCCGCCCGCCAGGCTTTTTGCCATGGTGATCAGGTCCGGCTTCACGCAGTGCTGTTCCATCGAGAAAAGCTTGCCGGTGCGGGCGAAGCCGCTTTGTACCTCGTCAGCAATCAGCAAAATGCCGTGGGTATCGCACAGGGCGCGAAGAGCCTGCATAAAATCAGCGGGCGCGATGTTGAAACCGCCCTCCCCCTGAACCGGTTCGAGAATAATGGCCGCGACCTGGTCAGGAGCGATATCGGCTTTGAAGATGCGTTCCAGGCTTTTCAACGCTTCCGCCGTGCTGACGCCGTGCAGCTCGTTCGGATACTGCGCGTGATACACCGAGCCGGGGAACGGGCCGAAGCCGAGCTTGTACGGCGCGACTTTACCGGTCAGCGCCATGGTCATAAAAGTGCGGCCGTGGAACGCGCCGCCGAAGGTGATAAGGCCAGGGCGCCTGGTGTACGCGCGGGCAATTTTGACCGCGTTTTCGACTGCCTCAGCCCCCGTCGAGAAGAACGCGGTTTTGGCCGGACCGTCAATCGGCACGCGCTGGTTGATGCGCTCGGCAAGCGCCACGTAGCCTTCGTACGGCACAATCTGGTAGGCCGTGTGGGTAAACGCGTGGAGTTGTTTTTCTATAGCGGAGATGACTTTGGGATGGCGATGGCCGGTATTCAGCACCGCGATCCCGGCGGCGAAGTCGATGTACTCATTGCCTTCCACGTCCCACACCGTGGCGTTTTCGGCTTTGTCGGCATAGAAGTTACACATGACGCCGATGCCGCGCGGCGTCGCCTGTAAACGCCGGTCGTTCAGTTCGTTATTTTTCACCCTGTCCCCCTGAGAAGTCGCCTGCTTAGCGCATCAGTAAGTGTTTGCCAGGGGGAGGGAATTCGCCAGAGCGGGCGCTAAAAAAACAAAACCCCCAGACTCTCATCCAGGGGTTCTCGGTGTTATTCGCGGTAATTACGCTTCGATAGCGGCGCGAAGTTTTTTCATGGCGTTCTTTTCAAGCTGACGAACACGTTCCGCAGAAACGCCGTAGCGGTCGGCCAGCTCCTGCAGCGTGGACTTGTTGTCTTCGTCCAGCCAGCGGGCGCGGATGATATCCTGGCTACGTTCGTCGAGGCCTTCCATCGCATGGGTCAGCTTGTTCGCGGCCTGATCTTCCCAGTTATCCTCTTCGATGCCGTCGGCAAAGTTAGAGGTTTTATCCTGCAGATACAGAACCGGTGCCATCGGCTGGCTGTCAGATGCGTCGTCGTCGGAGGACATATCGAAAGTCATGTCCTGCGCGGCCATACGGGATTCCATCTCACGCACGTCTTTGCTGGATACGCCCAGCTCACGCGCCACCATTTCCACTTCATCCTGATTGA
The DNA here is from genome assembly GCF_056673305.1 of Enterobacter sp. MG-EB028. NCBI lineage: Bacteria > Pseudomonadati > Pseudomonadota > Gammaproteobacteria > Enterobacterales > Enterobacteriaceae > Enterobacter > Enterobacter sp. MG-EB028. The sequence goes on along the minus strand of NZ_CP195079.1, from coordinate 303,694 downwards.
ACCAGCCCAGACGCTGCTTGGTTTTACGCAGGTTGAAGAACAGCTTACGTTGCGCTTTTGTCGTGGCGACCTTCACGATACGCCAGTTGCGCAGCACGTATTCATGAATTTCTGCTTTGATCCAGTGTACGGCGAAGGAGACCAGTCGCACGCCCACTTCCGGGTTAAAGCGACGTACAGCCTTCATCAGGCCGATGTTACCTTCCTGAATCAAGTCCGCCTGCGGCAGGCCATAGCCCGCATAGTTACGAGCAATGTGAACAACAAAGCGCAGGTGAGACAGGATCAGCTTCTTCGCTGCTTCCAGATCGCCCTGGTAATGCAGCTTTTCAGCAAGCTCCTTTTCTTCCTCGGCCGTTAACATCGGCCAGGTGTTCGCAGCCCGGATATAAGATTCCAGGTTACCAACAGGGGCTAAAGCTAAAGTTTGCATTTCTTTGGTCATTCATTCCTCTCAATGTTTCTTCTGGTCCAGGCTGTCCCCGTCAGGCAACAACCATGCCAAAGCGTTTGAGCAACGAGATTAGCATTCACTCTTTTATCAGACAGTGATTTTATCCACAAGTTCCAGGTGCAACGGTGAATAAATTACGCACAAAATGTGACATGGAGATGATAACAGGGGAAGAGACAACAGGGACGCTTTCCCTGCAGAGCGAACATCTCGGTGCAGGGAAAGATTATATCACGCTTTTATTAGTCGGGAGTAAAGTGGCGTAAATGTTGAACCGTTGCCAGCCATGCGGCAATCCAGCCGATCATGGAGCACACCAGCAGCAACAGCAGGCACTCATCGAAGCCTAAACCACTGATATCAAACTTAGTTCCGAAAACCTGCGCCACTTCAGTGACGGCAGACGAAAGCCGCATCACCAAAATTTCTGACAATATCAGTGAAAGAAATGCGCCGGAGAAACCGAGCAGTGCGCCGCCGTAAAGGAACGGACGCAGGATGAAACCGTCCGTTGCGCCAATCAGTTTCTGCACGTTGATGGTATCGCGGCGCGCAAAGATGCTCAGGCGCACGCTGTTACCGATGACGAGGAACACCGCCGCCACCATCAGCACGCCGATCATCGCCGACACGCGTCCCACCAGCCCGGTCAGTGCCGCAAGACGGGCAAACCAGCTGTCGTCCATGCGTACTTCATCAATCCCGTTGATGCGGGTGATGCGGTCGCGCAGGGTATTCAGCGAATCGGTGCCCTGGAAATCAAGCTTCGGGATCACCACCGCCACCGCAGGCAGCGGGTTCTCTTCGAGCATATCCAGCGCGCCGCCAAAGCCTGACCAGTTACGGAACTCGCCCAGCGCTTCTTCACGGGAAAGATAATTGACCTTTTCCACGCCCTGCTCGGCCTGGATTTGCCCGACCACCTGCGCCGCCGCGTTATCGTCGAGCGCTTTATCCAGATAAACGGTGATCTGCGGTGACGGATAATACTGCGACGCCGCCTGGTTGACGTTCTTATAGACCATGTAGCAGACGCTTGGCAGCGTCAGGGAGATGGCAATCACCATCACCGTCAGGAACGTCGCCAGCGGTTTGCTTTTCAGGTCCTGCAGCGCGCCGTGGAAGGCGTAACGCACCTGCTCGTTAAACACGTTGGTCTTGCGGGAGGCCGGCTTCGGCGCCGCTTTCTGGCGCTTAGGCGCATTACGATTGCCGTCACCGCCGCCCTGCGGCTTACGGAAACGGTCAAACCGGTTCCCGAACTGCCGAATCTGGTTCATTGCATCACGCTTGTTCACCGTGGCCTCCGTGCAAATGCCCGTCGCTCAGGGTCAGCATGCGGTACGAACGACGAGAAATGAGTCCCATATCGTGCGTCGCCATCAGTACCGTTACCCCTACGCGGTTGAATTCCTCAAACAGACGCAAAATCCCTTCGGACAGGGCATCGTCCAGGTTACCGGTCGGTTCATCCGCCAGCAGTACCGCAGGCTTGTTCACCACCGCGCGGGCGATGCCGACGCGCTGCTGTTCACCGCCGGAGAGCTGGATCGGGAAGTTCTTCGCTTTGTCCAGCAGCCCGACCTTATCCAGCGCCGCAGAGACGCGACGACGGATATCGTCATAGCTGGCGCCGGCAATAATCAGCGGGATCGCCACGTTATCGAAAACGGTGCGATCCATCAGCAGGTGGTGATCCTGGAAAATCATGCCGATCTGACGACGCAGAAACGGCACTTCGCGGTTTTTCAGACGGCTAATTTCGTGGCCGCTGAACCAGATTTTCCCGGCGCTTGGCCGTTCTATCCCACAGATAAGCTTGAGCAGGGTACTTTTCCCCGCGCCGGAATGGCCGGTCAGGAATGCCATCTCGCCCGGCTGCAGGTGGAACGTCACCCCCTGCAGCGCTTGTCTCCCACCGAGATAGGCCTTGCTGACGTGTTCAAAGCGAATCATTGTTAGTCCTCTCGGGCAAATAATGCCTCAATAAAGTCGTCCGCCTTAAACGGACGCAAATCCTCAATACGCTCGCCCACACCGATGTAGCGGATAGGAATGCCGAACTGGTCGGCCACGGAGAAGATCACCCCGCCTTTCGCGGTGCCGTCCAGCTTGGTCAGCGCGATCCCCGTCAGTCCTACCGCTTCATGGAACAGCTTCGCCTGGCTAATGGCGTTCTGCCCGGTGCTGGCGTCGATAGTCAGCATAATTTCATGCGGTGCATCTTCGTCCAGCTTCTTCATGACGCGGACGATTTTCTTCAACTCTTCCATCAGGTGCGATTTGTTCTGCAAACGCCCTGCGGTGTCGGCGATCAGCACGTCCACGTTGCGCGACTTCGCCGCCTGGATGGCGTCGAAAATCACGGACGCGGAATCCGCGCCGGTGTGCTGGGCAATCACCGGAATGTTGTTGCGCTGGCCCCACACCTGGAGCTGCTCAACCGCTGCCGCACGGAAGGTATCGCCCGCCGCCAGCATCACCGATTTGCCCTGCTGCTCAAACTGACGCGCCAGCTTGCCGATGGTGGTGGTTTTACCCACGCCGTTAACGCCAACCATCAGAATAACAAATGGCGTTTTGCCTTCAATATTAAGCGGTTCGTCAACTTTTGCGAGAATTTCACCCATCTCGTCTTTCAGCAGGCCGTACAGCGCCTCGGCGTCGCGCAACTGTTTGCGGCTCGCCCCTTCGGTCAGGTTGGTGATGATCTTACGGGTGGTCTCCACGCCCACGTCCGCAATCAGCAGTTGCTCTTCCAGCTCTTCAAACAGATCGTCGTCGATCTTCTTGCCGCGGAACAGACTGATAAATCCGGAACCTAAGTTTTCTTTGGTTTTGAGCAGGCTGCGCTTCAGGCGCGCGAAGAAACCTTCTTTGGTCGGTTTTTCCTGCTCCTGCACGATCTCTTCTTCGGCCTGCTCTTCCACCGGCACAACGATGACCGACTCTTCCGCGGCTTCCGCCGCCAGCGCCTGGGCTTCCAGCTCTTCGTCGGTCAGCTCTGGCTCAAGTGCCGCCTCTTCTTCCACCGCCTCAACGATTTCAACGGTTTCCGCTTCGGCCTGCCACTCTTCGGCAGACATCTCTTCGGCGTTGACCTCTTCCGGCAGCGGCAGCTCTTCATGTTCTGTTGCGGCCTGAGGCGCATCGGCAACGGTCTCGATGACGACCGGCTCTGGCTTCTCGCTCTCCTGAACCTGTTCAGTAACCTCAACCACCTCTTCAGCAAAGGATTCAATCTCTTCTTTGCTGTGGGCAGGCTCTTCCGCTTCGACAACCGCAGCGGTTTCTACTGGCGTTTCAGGCTGTGACTGCTCTTCTGCAACCTGTTGTTCTTCGGTTTTCTGTTCTGTTTCTTGCTCTTTTTCACCGAAACCCAACCAGGAAAAGAAGCCACGTTTTTTTTGTTTTGCCATCTGCGACTACACTCCTCGCGGCGCTATATACAGGGAAGCTAAAAAAATGATGAAATAGTCTAACACTTTACTTAATTGACATCACCGCCCGCAATCGCAGGGCAATGGTTAACAGAGCTTTCCAGAGATGAAGAAACCCACCCGCGCCCCGGCCGGTCAAATTCGCATTATCGGCGGCCAGTGGCGAGGCCGGAAATTACCGGTGCCGGACAGCCCCGGTTTACGCCCCACCACCGACCGCGTTCGCGAGACGCTGTTTAACTGGCTTGCCCCGTCAATGGTAGACGCCCATTGCCTGGACTGCTTCGCCGGAAGCGGTGCCTTAGGGCTGGAGGCGCTGTCGCGCTATGCTGCCAGCGCCACGCTGCTGGAGATGGAGCGCGGCGTCGCGCAGACCCTGCAGCAAAATCTGGCGACGCTGAAGGCGACGAATGCGAAAGTGGTAAATACCAATACGCTAAGCTTCCTCGCGCAACAGGGCACGCCGCATAACGTCGTGTTTGTTGACCCGCCGTTCCGCAAGGGGCTGCTGGAAGAGACATTATCCCTGCTGGAGCACAATGGCTGGCTGGCGGATGACGCGCTAATTTATGTAGAAAGCGAAGTGGAAAACGGCCTGCCACCCGTTCCCGTTCACTGGGATCTGCACCGCGAAAAGGTCGCAGGCCAGGTGGCTTATCGTCTGTATCACCGTCAGGCACAAGGAGGATCCGATGCCGGTACTGATTAACCTGGGACGCTTGCTGATGCTGGGCGTCTGGGCATTTTTGATTTTGAATCTGGTGCACCCGTTCCCGCGCCCGTTGAATATCTTCGTTAACGTGGCGCTGATTTTCACGTCGTTTATGCACGCCCTGCAGATGGTGATGCTGAAAAATGGTCTGCCAAAAGATGGCCCGCCGATGACCGGCTGGCAGCAGCTGCGGGTGTTTATTTTTGGCGTGTTTGAACTGCTGGTGTGGATGAAGAAATTTAAGGCGCAGGTGAAGAAGTAAGGTGCGGCCTGATGCCCTCACCCTAACCCTCTCCCAGAGGGAGAGGGGACGATTACACCCTCTCCCTCTGGGAGAGGGCCGGGGTGAGGGGAAAATTACCGCTCCGGTTCAAACCCTTCAAACCGCGACCCTTTGTAGCTCAACGTCCCTTTCTCCCCTACCGTCAGCCGATGGTACTGCTGCGCCTCCAGGCGGAAGGTCATCTCCAGGCCGCCCGTTTCTGGCTTAAAGCTCGCTTCATAGCGCATTGTTGTGCCCGCAGGCGTCACCTGCTGCTGGCGCGAGCGGCGGTCGTTGAGCGGCTTCTCACGTTTGTTGGTCACCACCACGCGCTTTTGCATCAGCGGTGCGGCATCGTTATCCGCCTTCTCCCGGCGCTGTTGCACGAAGCGGAACGAGGCGGCAATGACGATAATCGCCACCACGATAATGAAAAACAGCGGCATCTTGCTCATTAAAACATCCCATCAGATTATGCGGAATTCAGGATACCTCGCCTGCCCCGGCATTGCCAAACGCCCGCCCGCGTCACTACACTGGATCAGAAACTGATTATTCAGCCTCAACAGTTACAGGGAGTTAATATGCTTTGGTCATTTATCGCTGTCTGTTTTTCCGCATGGCTTTACGTCGATGCGTCCTATCGCGGTCCAGCCTGGCAGCGCTGGTTGTTTAAACCCGTTACGCTGCTGTTGCTTCTGCTTTTAGCCTGGCAAGCCCCGATGTTTAACGCCATCAGCTATCTGGTGCTCGCCGGGCTGTGTGCCTCCCTGATTGGCGATGCCTTAACCCTGCTGCCGCGCCAGCGCCTGCTGTACGCCGTGGGGGCGTTCTTCCTGTCGCATCTGCTGTATACCATCTATTTTGCCAGCCAGATGACGCTCTCCTTCTTCTGGCCGCTGCCGCTGGTGCTGCTGGTGATTGGCGCCCTGCTGATAGCAGTCATCTGGTCGCGTCTGGAAGAGATGCGTCTGCCGGTCTGTACGTTTATCGCTATGACGCTGGTGATGGTGTGGCTGGCCGGGGAGCTATGGTTCTTCCGTCCAACCGCCCCGGCGATGTCCGCCTTCTTCGGTGCGGCACTGCTGTTACTCGGCAATATCGTCTGGCTGGGCAGCCACTATCGCCGCCGCTTCCGGGCGGATAACGCGATTGCCGCCGCCTGCTACTTTGCCGGGCATTTCCTGATTGTGCGTTCGCTGTATATTTAAATAAGCCTTGACTCCGGAGTCGACTCCAGAGTGTATGCTGCGGTTAATGAGAAAATTATCATTACCGGAGACTGCCATGTCGACTCCAGAAACATCTAAAAAAGTTCCACAACTTTCGGCACTTAAGCTCAGTCCGGTTCCGCCGAAAGACGACTGCTGCTGCGAAGGTGCGTGTGAAACGCAAACTCAGGCGCCTCCTGAAAGCGGCAACCGCTACAGCTGGATGGTCAGCGGCATGGACTGCGCGGCCTGCGCCCGCAAAGTGGAAAATGCAGTGAAGCAGGTGCCGGGCGTGAACTACGTTCAGGTGCTGTTTGCCACCGAAAAGCTGCTGGTCAGCGCCGATAGCGACGTCATGAAGCAGGTTGAAGCTGCCGTCAGCAAGGCGGGCTATACCCTGCGCAGCGAAACGGCTCCCGCTGAAAAAAACTCCCCGTTAAAAGAAAACCTGCCCCTTATCACGCTCATCATCATGATGGCGGTCAGCTGGGGTCTGGAGCAGATTAACCACCCGTTCGGTAACATGGCGTTTATCGCCACTACCCTGGTCGGGCTCTTCCCGATAGCCCGTCAGGCTCTGCGCCTGATAAGAAGCGGCAGCTGGTTCGCCATCGAAACGCTGATGAGCGTGGCGGCCATCGGCGCGCTGTTTATCGGCGCGACGGCGGAAGCGGCGATGGTCCTGCTGCTGTTCTTAATCGGCGAACGGCTTGAGGGCTGGGCGGCGAGCCGGGCGCGCAAAGGGGTAAGCGCGCTGATGGCGCTGAAGCCCGAAACCGCCACGCGGGTTAATGAAGGCAAACGTGAAACTGTCGCCATCAGCACGCTGCGACCGGGCGATGTGATTGAAGTGGCCGCGGGCGGACGCCTGCCAGCCGACGGTACGCTGCTCACCGCCACCGCAAGCTTTGACGAAAGCGCCCTGACCGGAGAATCCATTCCGGTAGAGCGTGCCGCAGGCGAAAAAGTCCCTGCCGGTGCCACCAGCGTTGACCGCCTGGTACAGCTCAAAGTCCTGTCCGAACCGGGCGATAGCGCCATCGACCGCATCCTGAAGCTGATTGAAGAAGCCGAAGAACGCCGCGCGCCCGTCGAGCGTTTCATCGACCGCTTCAGCCGGATTTACACCCCCGCTATCATGCTGGTTGCCCTGCTGGTTACCGTGATTCCACCGCTGTTTTTCGGCGCGCCGTGGGAGGGCTGGATTTATAAAGGGCTGACCCTGCTGCTGATCGGCTGCCCGTGCGCGCTGGTGATCTCCACGCCGGCGGCGATTACCTCAGGACTGGCGGCAGCGGCCCGTCGCGGGGCGCTGATTAAGGGCGGCGCGGCGCTGGAACAGCTCAGTCAGATCCGGCATATCGCCTTCGATAAAACGGGTACGCTGACCGTCGGCAAGCCGCAGGTGACGGGTGTCTACCCGCAGGCTATCGGTGAAGACGAACTGCTGGCGCTGGCCGCCGCCGTGGAGCAGGGCTCCGCTCACCCGCTGGCGCAGGCGATTGTGCGTGAAGCGCAGGGACGCGGGCTGAATATCCCTTCGGCAACCGCCCAGCGGGCGCTGGTCGGGTCAGGAATTGAGGCCGTCGTCGACGGTAAAAAGGTACTGATTGTTGCGGCGGGCACATTATCTCATCCACAGGTTGAGGCATTAGAGCAGGCCGGTCAGACGGTCGTTGCCGTGATGCAGGACGGCGCGCCGCTGGGCATGCTGGCACTGCGCGATACCCTGCGCGATGATGCAAAAGACGCCGTGGCGGAGCTGCATCAACTAGGCGTACAGGGCGTGATCCTGACCGGTGATAACCCGCGCGCGGCGGCAGCGATTGCCGGCGAGCTGGGGCTCGAGTTTAAGGCCGGGTTGCTGCCTGCGGATAAGGTCAGCGCGGTAACCGAGCTAAACAGCCGCGCGCCGCTGGCGATGGTGGGTGACGGAATTAACGATGCTCCGGCGATGAAGGCCGCAACCCTCGGTATTGCAATGGGCAGCGGTACCGATGTGGCGCTGGAAACGGCCGATGCGGCGCTGACCCATAACCGCCTGACCGGGCTGGCGCAGATGATTAGCCTGGCGCGGGCGACGCGCGCCAATATCCGCCAGAACATCGGCATTGCGCTGGGTCTGAAGGGGATATTTCTCGTCACCACGCTGCTCGGTATGACCGGGCTGTGGCTGGCGGTGCTGGCGGATACCGGGGCGACGGTGCTGGTCACGGCGAACGCGCTGCGGCTGTTGCGTCGGAAATAAAATCGTTATCGAACCGTAGGCCGGGTAAGGCGTAGCCGCCACCCGGCATAAAACGGCATCACTGCATCCCTAACACCCCCGGCAACCATAATGAAATCGCCGGTATGTACGTCACCATCCCCAGCACTATCAGCAGCATGCCGTAGAACGGCAGCATCGCCCGCACAACGTGCTCGATCTTCTGCTTGCTCACCGCGCTCGCCACGAACAGCACCGACCCGACCGGCGGGGTGATCAGCCCGATCCCCAGATTGACCATCATGATCATCCCGAAATGCACCGGGTCAATCCCCAGCGAGTTGGTCACCGGCAGCAGCACCGGGGTCAGGATCAGGATGATCGGTGCCATGTCCATCAGCGTGCCGATCAGCAGCAGCATAATGTTGAGGTACATCAGGATCACGTACTTGTTATCGGACAGCGACGTGAAGAACTCGGTGATGCGCATCGGCAGCTGCATGTAGGTCATCACCGCGCCAAACGCTGCGGCAAAGCCAATCAAAATCATCACGATGGTGACCGTTTTGACTGTGCGGCACATCAGCTTCGGCAGTTCGTTCCACTGGTAGTCGCGGTAGATGAACATGGTGACGAAGAACGCCCACAGGCAGGCCACGGCGGCGGATTCGGTGGCGGTAAATATCCCGGACAGGATCCCGCCGAGGATAATCACCACCGTCATCAGCCCCCACAGCGCGTCGAGCATGATTTTCAGCGCCTGTTTGAGAGGGATTTTGTCCCCTTTCGGATAGCCGCGCTTGCGGGCGAAGCACAGGCAGAGCACCATCAGACTCACGCCAAGCAGCAGGCCCGGCAGGACGCCCGCAATGAACAGCGTGGCGATGGAGACCGTGCCACCCGCCGCCAGCGAGTAAATCACCGAGTTGTGGCTGGGCGGGATGAGAATCGCCTGCACCGACCCACTCGCCGTGACCGCCGCCGCGTATTCGCGCGGATAGCCCTTCTTCTCCATTTCCGGGATCATCACGCTGCCGATGGACGCCGTATCCGCCACCGACGAACCGGAAATCGCGCCGAAGAACGTCGAGGCGACGATGTTCACCAACGACAGCCCGCCGCGAATGAAGCCGACAAAAACGTAGGCAAAGTTGACCAGCCGTCGGGCAATGCCCCCTTCCGCCATGATCGCCCCGGCAAGGATAAAGAACGGGATCGCCAGCAGGGTAAATTTGTTCACCCCGCTGGTTATCTGGATCATCAGCGCCTCCAGAGGCAGGTCAATCCACAATGCCCCCGCTACGGCGCTTAAGCCCACGGCAAAGGCCACCGGCATTCCCAGCGCCAGCAAAATGGCGAGGGTGAATAACAAAACAAAAGCATCCATCGTTCACCCCTTAACTGTGATTGCCGATCAGCACGACCGGACGGTTTTCCTGTGAGCCAAACAGCAGGCGTTCAAGCACAAACAGGATCAAAATCGCCGACCCAATCGGCAGCGGAAGATAGCTTTCGCCGGAGGTCAGGATGGGGAACTCCGCCACCGGCTGCTCCCACAGTTCGACGCACAGCCAGTAGCTGTACCAGCACATCAGACCGGAGATCAGCAGCATCAGCAGATCAACCACCCGCGCGCACAGCCGTTGCAGCGACGCGGGCAAACGGTCGGTCAGCATGTTGACCGCGATATGCGATCCGGCGCGGTAACTCACCGCCGCGCCGATGAAGGTGAACGTCACCATGCAGATAATGGCGATCGGCTCCGGCCAGGATTCGCCGCGATTGAGCACGTAGCGTGAAAAGATGCCGATGGGGATGACAATCGTCATCACCAGCAGCGAAATCCCCGCCACCGCCATGGCGAGCAGATACAGACGGTCCATCCACTTCAGGTAGAGTTCGGACATACGTACTCCGGCTTACTGGACGTCAGCGATGGCTTTCATCAGATCCTGATGCTTGTCGCCATACTGCGCGCGCACCGGCTCTGTGGCCTTGATGAATACCGTCTTATCGATATCGTGGAACTGCACGCCGCCCGCCTTCATTTTCGCCAGCGCCTGGTCGTTATACGCATTCCACAGCTTGCGCTGTTCGAACTGCGCTTCACGGGCCAGCGTCAGGATTTTTTGCTGTTCGTCAGCGCTCAGCTTGTCCCATTTCACTTTCGAATAGAGCAGCATTTCGGGGGTGATAAAGTGGCCGCTAAGAGTGTAGTTTTTAGCAACCGGCATGTAGTTGTGAGCGATAAAGGTGGGCGGGTTGTTCTCCGCGCCGTCAATCACGCCGGTCTGCATACCGCTGTAAACCTCGCTAACGCCCATCGCCACCGAGTTCGCCCCCATATCCTTCAGCGTGGCGAGCGCTACCGGGCTACCCTGCACGCGGATTTTCTTCCCTTTCAGATCTTCCGGCTTCACGATCGGCTCTTTGGTGATGAGATTACGGGTGCCGGAATCCATCCAGCCGAGGAAGACCAGCTTCGATTTCGGGTTCGCGGTCAGCTTGTCGCCGATCTGCTTGCCGATATCCCCGTCGATCACCTTGTGCATGTGGTCCTCATCGCGGAAGACGTATGGCAGCGTGAAGACTTCAATATCCGGCAGGATGGCGGCAACCGGCGCCATGGAGACGCGGATCATGTCAATCGCCCCCATCTGCGCCTGCTCTATCATCTGCTTTTCATCCCCCAGCACGCCGCCCGGGAAAACCTTAATTTCCAGCTTGCCGTCGGTTTGCTGTTTGAGTTTTTCACCCATGTGCTGAACCGCGACCACGTTCGGGTAGCCTTCAGGATGCACATCGGCAGCTTTGATGGTTTGGGCAGAAACGGTGCAGGCAAAAGCAGACAGGCACAGCGCGGCCAGTAACGGCTTGAGGGTCGTTTTCATTGAGTCAGCTCCAGGGTAGTGATGTCAGCGTTAAAACAGTGTTTTATTTTTTTACGCTTAGAAAATAGACTAGCCCGGGAGAAGCGTAGGTGAAGCGCCTCACAAAAGCGCGAATTTATGAAACGACGGTTTAAATTTGTGAGGGCGGTAATGCCGGATGATGATGCGGCCATACCCGGCAGGGCACGACCGCGCGTCGATCAGGAAAAATAGCTCATGACCAGCCCTAAAAACAGCACCAGACCGACATAGTTATTGTTCATAAACGCCTTAAAACAGGCTTCGCGTTCGCGTTTTGCAATCAGCTTCTGCTGGTAGGCAAACAGCAATCCCGCCACCAGTATCGACCAGTAAAATTCCCAGTTCAGCCCGTTCAGGCGCGCAATCGCGACCATCAGCGCCAGTACCGCAACCTGCAGAATGCCAATGATGAGTTTGTCCTGACGACCAAAGAGGATGGCGGTCGATTTAATGCCTATTTTCAGGTCATCGTCGCGGTCAACCATCGCATATTGCGTGTCATACGCTACGGCCCAGAGAATATTCGCCAGGAACATCAGCCAGCAGCTAAGCGGTAAGGACTCACTAACCGCTGCAAACGCCATCGGAATCGACCAGCCAAACGCCGCCCCCAGCACCACCTGAGGCAGGTGGGTATAACGCTTCATAAAGGGATAGACCCAGGCCAGAGCCAGCGCTGCGACGGACAGCAGAATCGTCATGGTATTTAGGGTTAATACCAGCAGGAAAGAGAGCAGCACCAGAACGATGAACAGCACGCGGGCTTCTTTTCCGGTCACCTGGCCGCTGGGTAGCGGGCGGTTGGCAGTACGCTTTACGTGGCCGTCAAATTTACGATCGGCATAGTCATTCACCACGCAGCCCGCCGCGCGCATCAGCCAGACGCCGGCAACGAATACGCCCAGGATCCACAGCGGCGGCACGCCCGGCGTGGCCACCCACAGCGCCCATAAGGTCGGCCACAGCAGCAGCAACGCGCCAATGGGTTTATCGGTACGCATTAAACGGTGATACGCCAACAGCTTATTCTGCGTCAGGCTCCACTCCATTTTTTTCTTCCTCTTAGTACAACGGTGATGCCGGTAAAAAAAGCTCCGTCAGGATTAACGGCTTACCGCTCAGGCGAAGGCGGGAACGGCGCCCCCACAGTTCGGCATCACGACCAATCTCAATAAAATCACGGGTCAGCTCAGATGAGGTGAAGAGATAACGTCCCAGCGGCGTTTTCCCCAGCCGCTGCAGCGCCAGCTCAGGCCCGGAAAGCGTTGATTCGGGCACCACCGTGCGCCCGGCAAGCCAGGGTTCGCCATCGGCACAGAGCAAAATTTCGCGCAGCCAGTAGCGTTCCTCCTGCGGCAGCAGCGGCAGCTCGCTGGCGATCTCATCGCCAGAGACAAACCCTTCCTGAATCAGGGTCACCGTGACCGTTTTACCCTGTTGCTCAAAACGTTTCGTCATGGAATCTTCCAGCAACAACCAGTCCAGTTGCTGCGGATCAAGCGCAGGTATTTGGTCGAAATAGCGCAGCGCACGCAGTTGCGTTAGCGCAGGGTGTGACATGCCAGACTCTCCGATACATAACGTAATGGCATTGTATCGCAGAAACACAGATTGAGGGGGGCCAAACGTTATTTAACGATCACGATCGCAACATGGGCGCAACAGCATGGCGGATACGAAAAAAAGTGCGCCCACTCAGGCGCACTAAACTACTAACAAATCAGCACTGTGGGGAAACGGTTACCCCTTGCCTTTTACACTGCTGATAAAGGTGGAACGGGCAGTGGTTGAACCTAAACGTTCGGCTTCATCAAGCAGCTTCAGCGCTTTATCGACATCGCCGCGCTTCACCGCCTGCTTAATGGCGTTGTTGAAGTACTCTTCGGTGTCGTTCAGTACCGGCTCCGCTTTCTTCGCCGGGGCTGGCGCTGCGGCGGCGACCGGTGCGGCTGCTGTGGCAGCAGGTGCGGTGTAAGCAGGTGCTGCGGTATTACCCACGGTCACAGGGCCGTTACCGGAGGAGCCAAACAGCGGGCCGACCAGCACGCTGGAACCGCTGTTCGTTTTCACCTTCAGCTTTAACGTTCCGTCGGTGACGTGACGAGCGATCGGGTCTGGAATATCAGGAACCGCGTTACCGGTGCCTTTTGCGTAGGCTTTAGCCGGATCAAGCAGCGTGGTGGTCTTCTGGAGATCCTGCTCGGTGGTAAAGACCAGCACGTAGAGTTTTTGCTGGCCCAGCGCAGGGGTCAGGCGCATGACGCCTTCCAGACGATCGGCGCTCATCACGCCAGGCTCCTGGTAGGTAAAGTATTCGCTTGGGAAAAAGGCTGATGGCGTCATGTTCTGATCGAGAATCAGCACGTTTGGCGCAAATACGCTCGTCTGCTTGTTGACTTCACTGGTCAGGGTAATGGCCAGCTCACCGATATTGGCGGGTACGCTATACGCAGCGACCGGGCCGGTAATACCCGGAACATTAAGCGACTGGCCGCCCGTTGAGAGCTGGGTGGTCTGGGTTTTAGACTGATCGACAGGGGTCCAGACAAGCTGTTGCAGTGCCGCTGTCGGAATAGCTGGCGCAGATGTTGTGTTTTGCGGAACGAAGTTGACGTTAGCGAGCGTTACGGCAGGCGCGCTTGCCAGCAGCCCTGCGGATAAACAAAGGGCAAGGAGAGTTTTGTTCATTTTCATTGTTATCACCTCAAAATGCACAGGTTCAGCGGTAGCCAGGCAATAGCGCGCCGTCCCAAGGATTGAGGGGCTTGCGCCCCTCAGTTTGGTCATTACGTCAGGTTAAGACGGGATTACCACCAGATTTCCATCTGGGCGCCGAAGGACCACTCGTCGTTGTCGCCACGACCGAAGGAGCTTCCATTGAAACCATCTTTGAACGCTTTACCGTAGTTAGCGTTGTTAGATGGGTTACCGTTGTAGTCATAACCCCACTTCTCATCCCACTTGGCGTAGGTTGCGAATACACGGATTGCCGGGCGAGACCAAATGCTGTCGCCTGCCTGCCACTGTTGTGCCAGGGTGATTTTGTACTGGTTGTTGGTTTCGTCAGCGCTTTGCGATTTCACGTTGTCGTAACCCACTTCCAGCAAGGTGCTCATGATAGGCGTCCATTTGAACATCGGACGTACACCCACGGTCCACCACTTGGTCCCGTTGTTGTTATCCCAGTCGATGTCCTGGTACATACCGACATACATCAGATCCCAGCGATCGCCCAGAGAGATTGCACCGTGGTCGAGAATACGCAGCAGGCTACCGTTGTTGTTAATGTCGTAGGCATAACCCGAGTTAGAATCGATGCCTACACCAGTACCTTGAGACAAGCCTTTACCCTGAGACGTCATTGAGTCAGTGGCATACTGAACCACAAACTTGTTATAGCCCTTCAGCATGCTCTGGGTGTGCTCAGCGGTGAACATCCAACCATCTTTTGAAGCACCATCAACCAGGCGATAATCATCACGCGGGTTAGCACGACCGTAATCAACACCCAGTTCTAGAGTGCCGCCTGGGTTGATTTCCATCTGTGCCAGGCGCACGTCAAAGACATCGTTCGCTGTACGAGTGGTGTAATCATAAATACTGTTGCTGGCGAAAGAGGATGAACCGCCTGCTTCGGAAGAACGGGTTGCTGCCAGAGAGAGCTTACCAAAACCGACATCGATGTTTTCCAGACCCGCACCAGGACCAGAGATATCCCAGTAGTAGAAGTCGATCATATGTACGTCATGACGCTGATAGAAACGCTTACCGGCCCAGATGGTAGAGCCTGGCAGCCATTCGATCAGGTTTTTACCCTGCACGTTAGCTTCACGGAACGCCGGGTCAGTGGCTTCCCAGTCGTTCTGCTGCGCCACGGAGTACGCTACGTTGGTGTCGAAGTAGAAGCTCTTGTCGCCTTCTTTCCACACTTCCTGGCCCAGCTTCAGTTCCGCATAGGTTTCACATTCGTTACCAAGACGGTATTTACTTTGGGCACCGGTTGCCTGGAAGCACTGTTGTTCGCCGCCACTACCCGTCCAGCCGATACCGGAACGAGCATAACCATGGAAATCCACGGCCAGCGCCTGAGCAGACATTACGCCCGCTGCGACGGCAACTGCCAGAGGAAGTTTGCGCAGAGTAATCATCATTCTATCTCCTGAGATCATTGCTTTTCTTTGAACACTTCACCTGTCGGTTTCGTGTCTTCTTTTGGGATTGCTTAAACGCCTGGCTCTTTATGCAACCGACGACATGCAGTGCCATCCTCACGGAACAGATGGCAGCGCTCTGGCGGCAAGCCGATAGCGAATGTGGCACCCTCTTCTACCAACACCACGTCATTCTGGCGGTAGACCAGGTTCTGACGGATGGCGGGGATCTGGATATGAATCTGTGTTTCGTGACCAAGCTGTTCGACGACCTGAACTTCACCTTCCAGCGTCACATCCGCAATGTGGCTTGGCAGCAGATGCTCAGGACGGATACCGAGGGACATATTTGCCCCGACCTGTACGTTGGCGCTGTCGACCGGCAGCCAGACTTGCTGGCGGTTTGGCAGCTCCACCTGTACCTGTTCAATCGCCGTCGCCGTCACTTTAACAGGCAGGAAGTTCATCTTTGGCGAGCCAATAAAGCCCGCAACAAAGCGGTCTGCCGGGTAGTGATAGAGCTCCAGCGGTTTGCCCACCTGCGCCACGCGACCGGCGTCCAGCACCACGATTTTGTCAGCCAGGGTCATCGCTTCGACCTGATCGTGGGTGACGTAAATCATCGTGCGGCCAAGGCGCTTGTGCAGACGGGAGATTTCGATACGCATCTGGACGCGCAGCGCGGCATCCAGGTTAGAGAGAGGTTCATCGAGCAGGAACACGCGCGGCTCGGCCACCAGCGTACGGCCAATCGCCACGCGCTGACGCTGACCACCGGAAAGCGCTTTCGGTTTACGCTCCAGCAGGTGCGCCAGCTGTAACACTTCCGCCACCTGCGTAACGCGCTGGTTAATGACCTCTTTTTTTGCCCCGGCCAGCTTCAGGCCAAAAGACATGTTCTCGGCAACGGAAAGATGGGGATAAAGTGCATAAGACTGGAACACCATGCCTACGCCACGTTCGGCAGGCGGGATGTCGTTCATTCGGGTATCACCGATCAGCAAATCGCCGCTGGTGATGGTTTCAAGACCGGCAATCATACGCAGCAGAGTAGATTTACCACAGCCTGATGGGCCCACAAACACCACGAATTCGCCTTCAGTGATGTCCAGATTGATGTCTTTCGACACCACTACGTCGCCCCAGGCTTTCGTTACATTACGCAGCTGTACGCTCGCCATGCCCTTCTCCCTTCGTTACAACCTGTCACCGACAGAAACATTCAAGATAAGTTCACTATGGGGTATCCATTACTTTCGTGAATCCTCCACCCCCCGGCTTTTTTATGGGGGAGGAGGCGGGAGGATGAGAGAGCAGGCTCTGCGACCGCAGCCGGGGGGCTGAGGCGAAATTCGTGAAGCCGCCTGCAAAATTCGGTGGGTTTTTATGTGCGCCAGCACTCATAACTTAAATTTATGCAACGGAGATCACACAAACAGGGGGTGGGGCGTAGGGGTTGGGAGGATGGAAAGAGGATGTCAAATAAGGAGACTGAGTCACGTTGAACCACCTTATGTATCCACGAGCACATCACCAAAAAGGATGGCAGATATGAATATCAAGACTGGCGCACGCGTTTTCGCATTGTCCGCCCTTGCAGCAATGATGATTTCCGCCCCAGCGCTCGCCAAAATTGAAGAAGGCAAGCTGGTTATCTGGATTAACGGCGACAAGGGCTATAACGGCCTGGCCGAAGTGGGCAAAAAATTCGAAAAAGACACCGGTATCAAAGTTACCGTAGAACACCCGGACAAGCTGGAAGAGAAGTTCCCGCAGGTTGCAGCAACCGGTGACGGCCCGGACATCATCTTCTGGGCGCACGACCGTTTCGGCGGTTACGCGCAGTCTGGCCTGCTGGCTGAAGTCACCCCGGACAAAGCTTTCCAGGACAAACTGTTCCCGTTCACCTGGGACGCCGTTCGCTATAACGGCAAGCTGATTGCTTACCCAATCGCAGTTGAAGCCCTGTCTCTGATTTACAACAAAGACCTGGTGCCAAATCCGCCGAAAACCTGGGAAGAGATCCCGAAACTGGATAAAGAGCTGAAGGCGAAGGGTAAATCCGCCCTGATGTTCAACCTGCAAGAGCCGTACTTCACCTGGCCGCTGATTGCTGCCGACGGCGGTTACGCGTTCAAGTTTGAAAACGGCAAATATGACGTGAAAGACGTGGGCGTGGATAACGCGGGCGCGAAAAAAGGCCTGACCTTCCTGGTTGACCTGATTAAGAACAAACACATGAACGCGGATACCGACTACTCCATCGCGGAAGCGGCGTTCAACAAAGGCGAAACCGCGATGACCATCAACGGTCCGTGGGCCTGGACCAACATCGACAAGAGCAAAATCAACTACGGCGTGACGCTGCTGCCAACCTTCAACGGCAAGCCGTCTAAACCGTTCGTGGGCGTGCTGAGCGCGGGCATCAACGCCGCCAGCCCGAACAAAGAGCTGGCGAAAGAGTTCCTGGAAAACTACCTGCTGACCGATCAGGGCCTGGGTGAAGTGAACAAGGACAAACCGCTGGGTGCCGTTGCGCTGAAATCCTTCCAGGATCAGTTGGCGAAAGATCCACGCATCGCGGCTACCATGGATAACGCCCAGAAAGGCGAAATCATGCCGAACATCCCGCAGATGGCTGCGTTCTGGTACGCCACCCGTACTGCGGTCATCAACGCTGCAAGCGGTCGTCAGACTGTCGATGCCGCACTGAAGGATGCTCAGGGTCGTATTACTAAGTAATGCCGTAGTTCCCTCTCCCACTGGGAGAGGGTTAGGGTGAGGGTTGTCGCTATCCGCACGCCCTCACCCCGGCCCTCTCCCCCAGGAGAGGGAGAAAAGATCAAACGTTGTAGAGGAAGAACCCCATGGATGTCATTAAAAAGAAGCACTGGTGGCAAAGCGACGCGCTGAAGTGGTCAGCGATCGGTCTGCTGTGTCTGCTGGTGGGTTACCTTGTTGTTTTAATGTACGTACAAGGGGAATATCTTTTTGCCATCATGACGCTGATCCTGAGCTCTGCTGGCCTGTATATTTTCGCCAACCGTAAAGCCTATGCCTGGCGTTATGTTTACCCGGGCGTGGCCGGGATGGGGCTGTTTGTCCTGTTCCCACTGATCTGCACCATCGCCATTGCGTTTACCAACTACAGCAGCACCAACCAGCTTGCGCAGGAACGCGCCCAGCAGGTGCTTCTTGATCGCTCTTATCAGGCGGGTAAAACCTTCAACTTCGGCCTGTATCCTGCGGGTGACGAGTGGAAGTTAGCGCTTACCGACGGTGAGAGCGGCAAAAACTATATTTCCGACGCGTTCAAATTTGGCGGCGAGCAGAAGCTGGCCTTAAAAGAGGCTGCGGCCCTGCCGGAAGGTGAACGTGCCAACCTGCGTATCATCACCCAGAACCGCCAGGCGCTGACCCAGCTCACCGCCGTGCTGCCAGACGAAAGCAAAGTGACCATGAGCTCGCTGCGCCAGTTCTCCGGCACGCAGCCGCTTTATACCCTGGCGGATGACGGTACGCTGACCAACAACCAGAGCGGCGTGAAGTACCGTCCGAATAACGACATTGGTTTCTATCAATCCATTACCGCCGACGGAAAATGGGGTGATGACAAGCTCAGCCCGGGCTATACCGTCACCATCGGCTGGGACAACTTTACCCGCGTGTTTACCGACGAAGGCATCCAGAAACCGTTCTTTGCCATCTTCGTCTGGACGGTGGTGTTCTCGGTGCTGACGGTGATCCTGACCGTGGCCGTGGGCATGGTGCTGGCCTGTCTCGTGCAGTGGGAGTCGCTGAAAGGCAAAGCGATTTACCGCGTGCTGCTGATTCTGCCCTACGCCGTACCGTCGTTTATCTCGATTCTGATTTTCAAAGGACTGTTTAACCAGAGCTTCGGTGAAATCAACATGATGCTGAGCGCGCTGTTCGGTATCAAACCGGCCTGGTTCAGCGACCCGACCACCGCCCGTTCGATGATTATCATCGTGAACACCTGGCTGGGTTATCCGTACATGATGATCCTGTGCATGGGCCTGCTGAAGGCTATCCCGGACGATCTGTATGAAGCCTCGGCGATGGATGGCGCAGGTCCGTTCCAGAATTTCTTTAAAATTACGCTGCCTCTGCTCATTAAGCCGCTGACGCCGCTGATGATTGCCAGCTTCGCCTTTAACTTTAACAACTTCGTGCTGATTCAGCTGTTGACCAACGGTGGTCCGGACCGCCTTGGCACCACGACGCCGGCAGGCTATACCGACCTGCTCGTGAGCTACACCTACCGTATCGCCTTCGAGGGCGGCGGCGGTCAGGACTTCGGCCTGGCGGCGGCGATTGCCACCCTGATCTTCCTGCTGGTTGGCGCCCTGGCGATTGTGAACCTGAAAGCCACACGTATGAAATTTGACTAAGGAGGGCACTGAACATGGCAATGGTACAACCCAAATCTCAGAAACTGCGCCTCCTGGCGACGCACCTGGGCCTGCTGATTTTCATCGCGGCGATCATGTTCCCGCTGCTGATGGTCATCGCCATCTCCCTGCGTTCGGGCAACTTCGCCACCGGGAGCCTGATCCCGGATGAAATCTCCTGGGAACACTGGAAGCTCGCGCTGGGCTTCAGCGTGGAGCACGCGGATGGCCGCGTCACGCCGCCGCCGTTCCCGGTGCTGCTGTGGCTGTGGAACTCGGTGAAAGTGGCGACCATCACGGCGATTGGCATCGTGACGCTCTCCACCACCTGTGCTTATGCCTTCGCCCGCATGCGTTTTCCGGGCAAAGCGACGCTGCTGAAAGGCATGCTGATTTTCCAGATGTTCCCGGCCGTGCTGTCTCTGGTAGCGTTGTATGCTCTGTTTGACCGTCTCGGCCAGTACGTACCGTTTATCGGCCTGAATACCCACGGCGGCGTGATCTTCGCCTATCTCGGCGGTATTGCCCTGCACGTGTGGACCATCAAAGGCTATTTCGAAACCATCGACGGCTCGCTGGAAGAGGCGGCGTCGCTGGACGGTGCTACCCCATGGCAGGCGTTCCGTCTGGTGCTGCTGCCGCTGTCCGTGCCGATTCTGGCGGTGGTGTTTATCCTGTCGTTTATCGCGGCGATCACCGAAGTACCGGTTGCCTCACTGTTACTGCGCGATGTGAACAGCTACACCCTGGCCGTAGGCATGCAGCAATACCTCAACCCGCAAAACTACCTGTGGGGCGACTTTGCCGCGGCGGCCGTACTCTCCGCCATCCCGATTACCGTGGTGTTCCTGCTGGCCCAGCGCTGGCTGGTCAACGGCCTGACGGCGGGCGGCGTGAAAGGTTAAGTTTCATCTGTTATGCCACTGCAACCCTCAACTTTAGACGTATTGTATTGACCCAACTTGTGACTGTTATTCGGCGGCCTTCGGGCCGCCATTTTTTTATTCCCGTTTCAGCCGCTTCGAATTGCACAGCCAGAGGGTGATCACCAGCAGCAGGATCGCCGCCGAGTAGATCAGCACGTCGAGCGGAGACTTATGATCGACGATGATCAGCCGCACAATCGCAGTGATGCCAATGTAGACAAAATAGCGCAGCGGGAAGTGAAAGCCGGACTGAAAGTACTTCACAATCAGGGCGATAAATTCAAAGTAGAGAAAGTAGACCACCAGGCCTTCCACCAGCGCATATTTGCTGGTTTGTTCAGGGGCGAACAGCACATCCGCCAGATGCACCGTCTCTTTACCGAGAAAGACGACCAGGATCAGGCCAAGGCTCAGCAGACCGAGGTTCAGCACGGTCTGGAGGATGGTTGAGATAAACTCAACGCGCGGGCGAGTCAGGGATGTCATACAGCACCTCATTCTCCAGGGCGAGATTCCTGTATAACGCAAAAATGTGACGGGGATCTATATTTTTTGTTTATGTTTGGCGCAACAGAGAGGATCGCCCCTCACCCTAACCCTCTCCCCAGTGGGGAGAGGGAACTGCTCGGTGCGGTTTTCACCCTCTCCCCTCTGGGGTGAGGGGACAAACATTAACGGAAGTTAATGTTCTTATCGCTGGTCATGTCATACAGCTGGAACTTACGCCCAAGCTGCTGACCCCCGTCACGCGTCAGCGGCGTCCAGCCCACCGCCGCGCGGCTGCGGGTCGGACCTGACGAGAAGAGATCCAGCGGAATCGACACGTAGACCCCTTTGGTGAAGTCCCCTTCCCCGTATTCGTCCGGCGAGACGTTGGTGATGGTGGCGTAGCCGCCCACCACGACCCCGCTGTCGAAGTGTTTGGAGATATCCAGCGTGCCGCCCTTATCGCCCGCCAGATACTGGCCGACGCTGGCTTTCACCAGTACGTCCTGCGCGAACGATGGCGTCCAGTAGGCGGTCAGGTGGCCGGTTTTGACGCTGTAGTCGGTGAACTTCATCATGTCCTGCGCGCTGCGCCAGTCACGCTGCTTAACGTAGTTGGCATCAATCCCGAACGCCCAGTTGCTGTCGACGGGACGATACAGCACCTCCGCCCCCGCGCCGCCGAACATAGTCTCCAGGTAGCCCCCGTAAACCTGGCCGTAGAAGCCGTTGCCGAAGTACTGGAAGTAGTTGGCCTGCAGGTTATTCACATAGACATCGTTCTGCACGTATTCACGCACGCGGGTACGCACGCGCGGCAGCTTCGAGTCGTTCGGCGGGTTGGTGTAGTTAAACTTGTCGTAGTTGTTCGCGATGTTGCCGAACAGGCTACCGGTGGTCAACAGGTGATCGGTGACCCACAGATCCGCCGTCGCCATCGCACCCAGTTGATACATGTAGAAGTTTTCCGGCCCGCCGACGGACTGGTTCAGCACAGGGTCGATATGGAAATCAAAGCGTGATTTGTCGATATACCAGCCCTGCTCGGTGGTTTCCGGCACGATCGGCTCTACGCGTTTTTGCACCAGCTCGGTTTCATGCCCGAGCGGTTCGCCTTCCAGGTGGCGCTTGAGGCTGGCGACATCGGTTTCGGTTGTAACCTGAGGCAGATTCAGGCGGTTCTCCGTCACGCGGATCGTGCGGATCCCGTCCGGGAGATCGTTCATCACGATCCGGTTGGCGCGTTCGATCCCTTCCCGCGAGTCGCGATATTTCACCTGCTCGCCGGTGACGTACAGCGTATCGCCTTTCACCTGAATTTTCGGATCGGCCAGACCGGCGTTGTATTTCAACAGCGTCAGCTGGTTTGCCACCACGGAGTGCTGCAGAATCGCATCCTGCGGCTCCGGCCGGTAGGCAGGCCGCGCGTTATCGTTGTAGTGCGGCCGCATGTCGTTAAAGTTAGTGCGCAGCGTGAAGCCAAACATCACCGTGTTGCCGCGCTCGTAGCTGAGGTTAACGTCGGCCCAGTCGGTGACGCGATAAATGGCGCCGACGTTAAACTTGCTCTTCTGCTCAATCTTCCCGGCGAAGTCCTGCGAGTAGTCGTTCCCTTCGTACTCCAGCTTCAGGCGCAGCGGCTGCCACGGTGTCTGGTATTCCACGCCGCCGAACAGCGAGGCCGGACCATGGAACATCTGATCGCCGTTGATGGAGCCCGCTTTCTTGTAGCTGTTATCGCGATAGCAGTATTTATCGCTGTAGGTACAGAACGGGTTTTTGACGTTGCCGCTGGTGCCGAGATAACCCCAGCCAAGTCCCAGAGAGAAGTCAAACGGCCCCCAGGCTTTGCTGGCCACGATGTATTCCGCATCAAACAGGCCGGTCCCGCCGATATCTTTTGCACCCACGGAGACCTGCGGCATCCAGTAGCTCTCTTCCCACAGGCGCAGCTTGACGTCGAAGGCTTTATCTTTGTAGGTCTGATCGCCGGAGAAGGCGTCGACGCTGCTGTACTGTTTCGTACGCACGTCGGTGTAGCGCAGCGTGGTTTCGAGCCACGGGAAAAGCTGTACGGAGGCGGAATAGTAGCGATACTGGTCGTTATCGCGGTAGTTCAGGCTAATTTCCCCTTCACGCGCCATGCGCGCGGTAGGCGTTTGCAGTAAACCGACGCCGCCGAAGTCTGACTGAGACGGGCCAACAGGTGCCGGATACGTTTCTGCATGGCAGGCGGCGCTTACGCAGAGCGCCAGCATGCTGTAGAGATAGGTTCTTTTCATTCTTCCGGTATCCGCTGTGTCAGGGAGTGAAGGATATCGGCGTTAAGCCCGTCATATGCCTTCGTCCAGAAATGGTCGGCAAAACCGACAAAAATGATGCTGCCCGGCATGGGTTCGATATGGCGTTTATTCCAGTACGCCACCGGCGCTTTTTGCGTATGCCCGTCGGGATAAATAATCCATGCGTAGCTGTTATCCGCGCCGCTCAGCATGCTTTGTTCGTCAAGATAGCTCGCCACGTCGCGGCCGGGCGTAAAGGGCTTTTTACCCGGGCTGCTGATAAGCCCCATCACGGTCACCGTCGTCGGCTTCACCGGCAGCCAGAGGGTGTACTCCCCTTGAAGCGTGGGGTTGCCCTTTTCCGTGACGCGCACTTCATCTGGATCAAGATTGACTTTCTGGCGGCCTGTCACCTTCAGCGCCTGAAGCTGCTGGCGAACGCTGTTAATGGCTGCGGCATCGTCGCCGTCTTCCTGCTCTGCCAGACCCGTCAGTCGGGCCAGCAAGGCAAGGTGTTCCTGCTCCGCCTTAACCGTCGCCTGACGCTCGCCAATCACCGCTCCCGGCCACCAGCTGTTGGCAAGCCTCGGCTGCCCGACGAGATCGAGCAGATGCTCGGCGTTGGTTAAGGTTTTGGGTTTTTCACTGTCCGGCGTGTAGACCTTTACCGTTCCTGCTGACCATGCCAGCGGCGCGGCAAGACTGGCGAGAAGCGCAGCGTAGATGAGCGTTTTCATGATTTCGCCGCCTTGATCAGGGTGGTTTTCACCGGGAAGAAACCGGCGCCGAGATACTGTAAGGACTGACGGATCTGCCCTTCCTCGTCAATCCAGAAGCGGTTATGCCAGGTGGCCTGGTCGGTTGTCACCTTCTCATCCAGCACGCGAACCTGCGTTTCGTCGCTGCCCACCTTCACGCTATCCGTACCGTCCCAGCGGAAAGTGGAGCGGGCCGTGGCGTAGCGCACCTGCTTGTGCTCGGTCCAGCCCATGGTGCGCGTCCAGCCTGCACCGTCGACGATCTGATTTGGCTTGATGAGCGGGTCTTCGGCGAGATTATTCACCTCGAGCAGGTTATCGCCGCCGAGCAGCGTTTTCACAATACGACCATGCTGCGTCACGATGGTGGCCTGATCCTGCGTCACCCATTTCTGCTGCCCGTTTTCATCGAAAGCGAGCACCACAAACAGTTGCGGGCCATCATTAAGCTGCATGTACTGGCTGGCGTACGGCATGTTCTGAAGTTCGTCATCGGTCAGATGCACGCCCGGTGTGCCGAACAGGCTGTCCCACAGTGAATGCCCCAGCCCTTTGGTGGTGGCTGAGCACGCCTGCAACAGCAGGCAAATCAGAATGATTGCAGGTCGCTTCACGACTCTTCTCCGAAGGGGCGAAATAACCACACCGAAGTGTGGTTATGATTAAAACACCCGGTATTACTGGGTGCTGGTTGTCGTAGTGGTCGTGGTTCCGGTATTGGAGCCATCACCGCCACCGGTTGCCGCCAGCGCGACACCCACGGCTGAACTTACGGTGCTGGTGCTGGCTGCGGTAGAACTTCCCGCAGACGCAGACGTCGCTGCCGACCCTGCTGCTTCCCCGACCTGGACCGGAGCTGCATAGACAGAGGTCGCCGCAAGTGCAGATATGGCAAAAATGCCATACAGTACTTTCTTCATAACAATTTCCCTTCAATGAATGAATGGAGATTTGCCCGAAAAGAAATTCAGGCGGAATCGAGTATACACAACTACAGCAGTGGGTTTACCGTAGGGGGAAATAGGGGAGTGGTTTTCGGACTAATGGATAAAACAGAAAAGAAAAACAAAACATTAAAATAAATTAACAATTAAAATCAATAAGTTATAATATAACTTTATTATCTTGCTTCTGCGTATTTTCTTAAAATAAACCGCAGCAATTAGCAGGTTAAGCGCCTTTTTCAGATTAAACTCAGAGTCAGAATTTGAGTTAACTAACAGACATCAGGAATTATCCGATAAAAAAAATGCCGGCATATCGCCGGCATTTTTCATGACATATTAATTACGCACGCCATGCTTTATAACGGTTAATCAAACCATTGGTGGAGCTGTCGTGGCTGTCGATCGCTTTATCGTCACCCAGCTCTGGCAGAATACGGTTTGCCAGCTGTTTGCCCAGCTCAACGCCCCACTGGTCAAAGGTGAAGATGTTCAGAATAGCGCCCTGAGTGAAGATCTTGTGCTCGTACAGCGCAATCAGCGCGCCCAGGCTGAATGGCGTGATTTCACGCAGCAGGATGGAGTTGGTTGGACGGTTGCCTTCGAACACTTTGAACGGCACAACGTGCTCCAGCGTGGCCGGATCTTTACCCTGGTCACGGTATTCCTGCTCTACCACCTCGCGGGATTTACCGAACGCCAACGCTTCTGTCTGTGCGAAGAAGTTAGACAGCAGCTTCGGATGGTGGTCGGACAGCGGGTTGTGTGTAATCGCCGGCGCGATGAAATCGCACGGTACCATTTTGGTGCCCTGGTGAATCAGCTGGTAGAACGCGTGCTGACCGTTGGTGCCCGGCTCGCCCCAGATGATTGGTCCAGTCTGGTAATCCACCGCGTTGCCGTTACGGTCAACGTACTTACCGTTGGATTCCATGTTCCCCTGCTGGAAGTAGGCCGCAAAGCGGTGCATGTACTGGTCGTACGGCAGAATTGCTTCGGTTTCAGCGCCGAAGAAGTTGTTGTACCAGATCCCAATCAGCGCCAGCAGTACCGGCAGGTTTTTCTCTGGTGCAGTGGTGGAGAAGTGTTTGTCCATTGCGTGCGCGCCGGAGAGCAGCTCAACGAAGTTGTCGAAGCCCACGGACAGGATGATGGACAGGCCGATTGCAGACCACAGAGAGTAGCGGCCACCAACCCAGTCCCAGAACTCGAACATATTCGCGGTGTCGATACCGAACTCGCTGACGGCTTTACCGTTGGTGGACAGCGCCGCGAAGTGTTTCGCCACGTGCTTGTTGTCGCCCGCGGTTTTCAGGAACCAATCGCGCGCGCTGTGGGCGTTGGTCATGGTTTCCTGAGTGGTGAAGGTTTTGGACGCCACCAGGAACAGGGTGGTTTCCGGATTTACGTTCTTCAGCACTTCGGCGATGTGGGTACCATCGACGTTAGAGACAAAGTGCATGTTGAGATGGTTTTTGTACGGACGCAGCGCTTCGGTCACCATGAACGGACCGAGGTCAGAGCCGCCGATACCGATGTTAACAACATCCGTAATTGCTTTGCCGGTGTAGCCTTTCCACTGACCTGAGATGATCGCTTCGGAGAAGGTTTTCATCTTTTCCAGCACCGCGTTTACTTCCGGCATCACATCTTTGCCGTCAACGATGATTGGCGTATTGCTACGGTTACGCAGGGCCACGTGCAGCACGGCACGGTCTTCGGTGCGGTTGATCTTTTCGCCGGAGAACATGGATTTGATGGCGTCGGCAAGCTCAGTCTCTTTTGCCAGATCCTGCAGTTTTGCCAGCGTCTCTTCGGTAATGCGGTTCTTGGAGAAATCCACCAGCATCAGGTCATCGAAGGTCGCGGAGAACTTAGTGAAACGATCGGCATCTTTCGCGAACAGATCCGCGATGGTGACGTCCTTCATTTCATCAAAATGTTTCTGTAGTGCCTGCCAGGCAGCGGTCTGCGTTGGGTTGATGTTTTTCATTAGCAATACTCTTCTGATTTGAGAATTGTGACTGCGGTCGATTGTAGCGCCTGCAAATAAAAATTGTGATGGTTTTTATGCCATTGCCCTGGCCTGTATCAAACACAGGTGAAAAGACCCGAAAAGTATAGCTGCTGAAGAGCCCTCCCGGGGCGGCGAAATGTTGGTCAAAACAGGGTAAAATGGAGCATAAAATATGGCCCTGTTATAAGTCCTGTTTCTCAGGGGTACCCCCCCATAAAAAATCCGCATAATCCCAGCATTGACAGGACCTCCCCCACATTTTATTTATAGGGCCGTATTTTGCGCCTGCACCTGTTTTCGTTTCACTCTTGTGCCAAGGTCGCTTATTCATTCCCTGACACGAGGTTGTTATGACGAGTTTTGTGGTCGCCAAGTTTGGCGGCACCAGTGTGGCCGATTACGATGCCATGAACCGCAGCGCCGATGTGGTGCTGGCCGATCCGAATACCCGCCTGGTGGTGCTCTCTGCATCTGCCGGCGTGACGAACCTGCTGGTTTCTCTGTCTGAAGGACTGGAAGCGACAGAACGTTTCGTAAAGCTGGATGCACTGCGCAAAATTCAGTTCGACATCCTTGAACGTCTGCAGAATCCAAACGTGATCCGCGAAGAAGTGGAACGCCTGCTGGAAAATATCACCACCCTGGCAGAAGCGGCGTCTCTGGCCACCTCTACCGCCCTGACCGATGAACTGGTCAGCCACGGTGAATTGATGTCTACCCTGCTGTTCGTTGAAATCATGCGCGAGCGTAACGTTCAGGCGCAGTGGTTTGACGTGCGTAAAGTGATGCGTACCAGCGATCGTTTTGGCCGCGCCGAACCGGACGTTGAGATGTTGGCCGAGCTCACAAACCAGCAGCTGGCTCCGCGCCTGGCAGAAGGCATGGTGATCACCCAGGGCTTTATCGGCAGCGAAGCGAAAGGACGCACGACAACGCTTGGCCGTGGCGGCAGCGACTACACCGCCGCGCTGCTGGGCGAGGCCCTGCATGCAACGCGCGTGGATATCTGGACTGACGTGCCGGGTATTTACACCACCGATCCGCGCGTCGTTTCCGCGGCGAAACGTATTGATGTGATCGCCTTTGAAGAAGCGGCGGAAATGGCCACCTTCGGCGCGAAAGTGCTGCATCCGGCAACGCTGCTGCCCGCCGTGCGCAGCGACATTCCGGTCTTCGTTGGCTCCAGTAAAGATCCAAAAGCGGGCGGGACGCTGGTCTGCAAGAAAACCGAGAACCCGCCGCTGTTCCGCGCGCTGGCCCTGCGCCGTCGCCAGACGCTGGTGACGCTGCACAGCCATAATATGCTCCACTCCCGCGGTTTCCTGGCGGAAGTGTTTGGCATTCTGGCGCGCCATAACATCTCTGTAGATTTGATTACCACCTCCGAAGTGAGCATTGCGCTGACGCTGGACACCACTGGCTCCACCTCGACCGGCGACACCCTGCTGACGCAGTCGCTGCTGATTGAGCTGTCTGAACTGTGCCGCGTGGAGGTGGAAGAAGACCTGGCGCTGGTGGCCATCATCGGTAACAAGCTATCGCGCGCCTGCGGCGTGGGCAAAGAGGTGTTCGGCGTGCTCGACCCGTTCAACATCCGTATGATCTGCTACGGTGCTTCAAGCTACAACCTCTGCTTCCTCGTGCCTGCCGATCAGGCTGAGCAGGTGGTGCAGAAACTTCATCAGAATTTGTTTGAATAAAATTCGTTAGCACGATAAACAATACCTATAAGCCGGGCACAGACCCGGCTTTTTTATAACTAAACAACACGACAATACTGCAAGGAATTCACTATGTTATCCGCTATCACCCGGCTGTTCCCGCTATGGGCGCTGCTGCTCTCGGTACTCGCTTATTACACGCCCACCACGTTCACCGGCATTGGCCCGTGGGTCACCACGCTGCTGATGCTGATTATGTTCGGCATGGGCGTGCACCTGAAAATCGACGATTTTAAACGCGTGCTGTCGCGCCCGGCGCCGGTGGCCGCAGGGATCTTCCTGCACTACCTGGTGATGCCGCTCGCGGCCTGGCTGCTGGCGATGGCCTTTAAGATGCCGCCCGATCTCTCCGCCGGGATGGTGCTGGTGGGCAGCGTCGCCAGCGGTACGGCATCTAACGTGATGATCTATCTTGCGAAAGGTGATGTGGCGCTCTCCGTTACCATCTCTTCCGTTTCCACGCTGGTGGGCGTGATTGCCACGCCGCTGTTAACCCGCCTGTACGTGGATGCGCATATTCAGGTGGACGTGATGGGCATGCTGCTCAGCATTCTGCAGATAGTAGTAATCCCGATTGCGCTGGGGCTGGTCATTCACCATCTTTTCCCGCGCGTGGTGAAGGCCGTTGAGCCGTACCTGCCCGCGTTTTCGATGGTCTGCATTCTGGCGATCATTAGCGCCGTGGTGGCGGGTTCCGCATCGCACATTGCTTCCGTAGGCATTGTGGTGATCGTCGCCGTGGTGCTGCATAACACGATTGGCCTGCTGGGCGGCTACTGGGGCGGGAAGCTGTTTGGCTTTGACGAGTCCACCTGCCGCACGCTGGCTATCGAGGTAGGCATGCAGAACTCCGGCCTGGCGGCGGCGCTGGGTAAAATTTACTTCTCGCCGCTGGCGGCCCTGCCGGGCGCGCTGTTCTCCGTCTGGCATAATCTCTCCGGCTCGCTGCTGGCGGGCTACTGGTCCGGCAAACCGATTGATGAGCAAACGAAAAAAGATGCGGTGAAGCAGGGTTAATTTACGCTGCTTGCTTTACACTGAAGCCTCTCTATCAGGAGGCTTCAGCAATGGCTACACCACGTTTGACCCAGAAAGACATGACGGAAGCGGAGCAGCGTGAACTTAAAACGCTTCTCGACCGCGCCCGCATCGCGCATGGCCGCACGCTGACGAACGCCGAAACCAATCAGGTGAAAAAAGAGTACATCGATAAGCTGATGGCGCAGCGTGAGGCTGCGGCCAAAAAAGCCCGCAAGCTGAAAAAAGAGCAGGCTTATAAGCCGGATGCAGAGGCGACCTTTTCCTGGTCGGCCAATACCTCTACCCGTGGAAGGCGCTAGTTAGCGCCCTTTCTTTTTACGCCCCGGCTGGGTAAAGCGTTTTCCGTTACCCGGCTTGCCTCGCCCTTTCTCTTCCGCCTGCGGCGCCTTCACCACCGGACGCTTAATCGCCTGCGTTTTCGGTTTTGCTTTAGCTTTCGGCTTCGCCTCGGACGAGGAGTTCTCGATAAGCTTGAACAGCTCAATCAGCTCGTCATCTGTTAAGTCACGCCACTCGCCCAGCGGAATACCGGACAGGCTGACGTTCATGATGCGCGTGCGTTCCAGCTTCGTCACTTCATAGCCGAAGTACTCGCACATGCGGCGGATCTGTCGGTTCAGGCCCTGCACCAGCGTAATGCGGAACGCGAACGGGGCTTCTTTCTTGACCTTACACTTCTTCGTGACGGTGCCGAGGATCGGCACACCGGCGCCCATGCCGCGAATAAATTCGTCCGTGACCGGCTTATTTACCGTCACAATGTACTCTTTCTCGTGGTCGTTACCGGCACGCAGGATTTTGTTGACCAGATCGCCGTGATTGGTGAGGAAAATCAGCCCCTGAGAGTCTTTATCCAGACGGCCAATCGGGAAGATGCGGCTGCTGTGGTTCACGAAATCAACGATGTTGTCCCGCTCGCCGTCTTCCGTGGTGCTGACAATCCCAACCGGTTTGTTCAACGCGATAAACACCAGGTCTTCTGCATCACGCGGTTCGATGAGCTGACCATTCACTTTAACCACATCGCCAGGGACCACCTGATCGCCGATGGTGGCGCGTTTGCCGTTAAGAAACACGTTACCTTGTTCAATGTAACGGTCAGCCTCGCGACGTGAGCAGATCCCGCTCTCGCTAATGTATTTGTTTAATCGGGTTGATTGAGTTGGCAGCATAGTTTCTCCTGTGAAGGGCGAAATATACCTTAGGTTTGGGCCGAAAAAAAAGATTAGCTGAAGGTAACTGAAGCGGGTTTTTTAGTTTGCGAGACGCTTTCAGGATTTAGCGTCAGGCCATTTATCCTTGTGCTAACTCCTTTTAGTTTTACTCTCCAGAAACAATTAATTTGTAGTTTATAAATTACAGGGAGTAATATGAAGGAGATTGTTCAGACAGAATCCTTCCAACGCTGGGAGCAAAACTTAAAAGATCGGCGAGCGAAGACCATTATCGCTTCCCGCCTCTTTCGGTTGGCAAATGGTTTAGCGGGCGACATTAAACCCGTTGGGGAAGGTATAAGTGAGCTGAGGATCCACTATGGTCCAGGCTACAGAATTTATTTTAAAGACCAGGGCAATTGCATCATCGTGCTGTTATGTGGTGGTGACAAAAGCAGCCAGGCCAGAGACATACTTGTGGCAAAAATGCTGAGCAATGTATCCCAATGGCAGGAGTGAATGAGCATGCATAAATTAACATCCTACGATCCAGCAAACGCGCTGGTGGATGACGAGGAAATCGCCGTATTTATGGCTGATGCATTAGAAACTGGCGACTCAGCGTATATTGCTAAAGCGCTGGGCGTCATCGCGCGCGCGAAAGGAATGTCGACCATTTCACAGCAAACGGGTCTATCACGAGAACAACTGTATCGATCGTTCAGTGAGAAAGGAAACCCAACGCTTAAAACCACTCTGGCGGTCATGAAAGCATTGGGTCTTGGGCTAACAATCAAACATGCCGGAGATTAATACTCACCCCGCTCGTCGTCTTCATCCGGCTGCTCCATCACGCTGTACGCCACCGCGCAGAACAACGAGTTGAGACGCTTCATATCCCCGAGCAGCCCCAGATGCAGCGAACTGGTTTCGATGCTCTGCACGTTCTGCTGGTGCAGACGCTCAACGTGGGCGTGCGAATAGCGGCGGTTGAGGATGCGGAAACGATGCTTGTTGCGGCGCAGGCGGCGAGCGCTCGGTACGTCGCTGGAGAAGAAGACCGACATCGCCAGCTTGAGGTTGCTCACCAGTTGTTCGTGGAGCGCTTCCAGCTCCTTCAGCCCTTCAACGGAGAACGCCCGACGCGCGGCCAGCGATTTATCGGCGATTTCGCTGCCCATACGCTCGACGATATCCGAGGCCTGCTCGAGGTTGAGCGACATCTCGATGATTTCCGCCCACCGGCGGGATTCCTCCTCCGCCAGCTCGTCCTGCGGGATACGCGCCAGATAGAGCTTGATGGCGGTATACAGCACGTTGATGTCGTCCGCCAGCCTGCGCAGCTCTTTTTCCTCGCGCGGCTCGCCGTGCATCACCTTCTGCAGCCCTTCAAGCATGGTTTCCATTGCATCGCCCATGCGCAGCGTTTCGCGGGCGGCGTTAGCGATAGCCAGCGCGGGGGTATCCAGCACGGAAGTATCCAGATGCTTCGGCTTAAGGCGCGCGTCCAGCTCCGGTTCGTCGCTGATAAGCCGCTCGCAGAAGCGGGCCATCGGCGTGGCAAACGGCACCATCGCCAGACAGCGCACCAGGTTATAGAACACGTGGAAGTAGATCACCAGCTCCGCTTTCGGCAGGGGGAGGTTGTCCATCAGGTTCGCCAGCGGATGTACAAACGGCAGAATAATCAGGCTGCCCACCAGCTTAAACAGCAGGCTCCCGAGCGCCACGCGACGTGCAGCGGCATTGGCGGCGCTGTTGTTGAGCATTGCCAGCAGGCCAGAGCCGAGGTTAGCGCCTATCACCAGACACAGCGCAACCGGGAAGGAGATCGCGCCTGCTGCGGTGAGCGTGGCCGTCAGCAGCACGGCTGCCAGGCTGGAGTAGCTGATGATGGCAAACACTGCCCCGATCAGCGCATCCAGCATGATGTCACCTGTCAGCGAGGCGAAGATCACCTGCACGCCGTTCGCCTGGGTGATAGGCGTCACCGCCTGCACGATCAGCTCCAGCGCCAGCAGGATGAGGCCGAGGCCAATGCCGACGCGTCCGAGCTGCCCGGCACGCGTCTGCTTGCGGCCAAGGAAGAAAATGACGCCAATAAAAATCAGCAGCGGCGAGAGCCACGAGAGGTCAAAGGTCAGGATACGCGCCATCAGCGCGGTGCCGACGTCAGCGCCCAGCACGATCACCAGCGCCGGGGCGAGCGCGACCAGATCCTGCGCCACGAACGAGGTGACGAGCATAGTGGTGGCATTGCTGCTTTGCACCAGCGCCGTCACGCCGATACCCGCGCAGAAGGCGAGCGGCTTCTTCTCAACGCTGCCGCTGAGAACGGTACGTAAGCGCGCGCCAAACACGCGCATCACGCCGGTGCGGACAATATGGGTGCCCCATACGAGCAGTGCGACTGCCGAAAGCAAATGTAACAACGTCAGCACGGAAGTGGGTTCTCCTTATCGTTATAGATTTTATGATTAAGTATAAGGGTTTAAACGTAAGAAAGAGACAGGGCACCGTTGAGGTGCCCTGTTTGTTGTAAGGAAAAGTGACGTTAGTCCGCGTCGTAGCCCAGATTCGGCGCCAGCCAGCGCTCGACGTCTGACACGCTCATGCCTTTGCGCAGGGCGTAATCTTCGATCTGATCCCGCTGCAGTTGCGCCACGGCGAAGTACTTGCTGTCCGGATGGCTAAAGTACCAGCCGGACACGGACGCGCCCGGCCACATGGCGAACGATTCGGTAAGCTTCATGCCGGTATGGGCTTCTACGTCCAGCAGTTTCCAGATGGTGCCTTTTTCGGTGTGCTCCGGGCAGGCCGGATAGCCCGGCGCAGGGCGAATGCCCTGGTAGTTTTCACGGATCAGCTCCTCGTTGCTGAGGTTCTCATTCGCCGCATAGCCCCAGTGCACCTTGCGCACGCGCTCGTGGAGGTACTCGGCGAACGCTTCCGCCAGGCGATCGGCAATCGCTTTCACCATGATTTTATTGTAATCATCGTGCTGCGCTTCAAACGCGTTCGCCAGGGCGTCTTCTTCCAGCCCGCCGGTTACCGCAAACGCACCGATATAGTCGGCTTTCCCGCTCAGCTTCGGCGCGACGAAATCCGCCAGGCAGTAGTTGGCAAAGCCCACTTTTTCGGTTTGCTGGCGCAGATGGCGGCTGACCGCCAGCACGTGGGTGCGGGTTTCATCGCGGTAGATTTCCACGTCATCGCCCACGCGGTTCGCCGGGAACAGGCCCACCACGCCGCGCGGGTTGAGGGTTTTCTCTGCGCTCAGCGTGTCGAGCATGTCGTTGGCATCTTTAAACAGGCGCTTCGCCTCCTCGCCTACCACCTCATCTTCCAGGATGCGCGGATATTTGCCCGCCAACGACCAGGTCATAAAGAACGGCGTCCAGTCGATGTAGTTACGCAGCGTTTCGATGCTGGCCGTCACGTCCTGCACACCCAGACGGTGCGCGACCGGTGGCGTATAGCTGGACCAGTCAAAGGCCAGATCGTTATCGCGCGCCGCCTGAAGTGAAACAGGCGGGGTGCGCGGTTTCTTACGTCCGTGCTGGATGCGGACGGTTTCGTACTCTTTGCGGGTGCGCGCCACAAAGTCGTCGCGCTGGGCGTCGGAGAGCAGCGCGGAGACCACGCCCACCGTGCGCGAGGCGTTCTGCACGTAGACCGTCGGGCCGCTGTAGTTCTGCTCGATTTTCACCGCCGTGTGCGCTTTCGAGGTGGTCGCCCCGCCAATCAATAACGGAATGGTGAAGCCCTGACGCTCCATCTCCTTAGCCACGTTGACCATCTCGTCCAGCGACGGGGTGATCAGCCCGGAGAGACCAATCAGGTCGGCGTTCACTTCGCGCGCGGTCTTGAGAATTTTATCCGCCGGGACCATCACGCCGAGGTCGATAATTTCGTAGTTATTACACTGCAGCACCACGCCGACGATATTTTTGCCAATGTCGTGCACGTCACCCTTCACGGTGGCGATAACCATTTTACCGTTGCTGGAGCCTTTCTCTTTGCTGGCTTCGATAAACGGTTCCAGATAGGCGACGGCCTGCTTCATGACGCGGGCGGATTTCACCACCTGCGGCAGGAACATTTTGCCCTCGCCGAAGAGATCGCCGACCACGTTCATGCCGTCCATCAGCGGGCCTTCAATCACTTCAATCGGACGGGCTGCCTGCTGACGCGCTTCCTCGGTATCCTGCTCAATGAACTCGGTAATCCCTTTCACCAGCGAGTATTCCAGACGCTTTTTCACGTCCCAGGAGCGCCATTCGGCCTGCTGAACGTTGGCTGCGTCATCCGACTTGCTGCCACGGTATTTTTCGGCCAAATCCAGCAACCGCTCGGTCGCGTCGTCGCGGCGGTTAAGGATCACGTCCTCGACGGCGTCGCGCAGCTCGGCAGGGAGGTCGTCATAAATCGCCAGCTGTCCGGCGTTGACGATCCCCATGTCCATCCCGTTGCGGATGGCGTAATAGAGGAACACGGCGTGGATCGCTTCTCGCACCGGATCGTTGCCGCGGAACGAGAACGACACGTTCGACACACCGCCGGAGATCAGCGCATGCGGCAGCTCGCGTTTAATATCTTCACACGCCCCGATAAAGTCCTGGGCGTAGTTATTGTGCTCTTCAATCCCGGTCGCGACGGCGAAGATGTTCGGGTCAAAGATGATGTCTTCCGGCGGGAAGCCCACCTCTTCGGTCAAAATCTTGTAAGCGCGGCGGCAAATCTCGATTTTGCGCTCGCGGGTATCCGCCTGGCCCACTTCGTCGAAGGCCATCACTACCACGGCGGCACCGTAGCGGCGGACCATCTTCGCGTGGTGGATAAAGATATCAACGCCTTCTTTCATCGAGATAGAGTTGACGA
Source organism: Enterobacter sp. MG-EB028 (assembly GCF_056673305.1). Lineage (NCBI taxonomy): Bacteria > Pseudomonadati > Pseudomonadota > Gammaproteobacteria > Enterobacterales > Enterobacteriaceae > Enterobacter > Enterobacter sp. MG-EB028. The sequence continues at coordinate 267,724 of NZ_CP195079.1, read as the reverse complement.
TGCCTTTACCCTGAATGCACTTCAGCCCTTTTTCGATGACTTCCCACTTGGAGGAGTCGATCATGATCGGCACGCGGGCGATGTCCGGCTCACCGGCGATCAGGTTGAGGAAACGCACCATCGCCGCTTCGGCGTCGAGCATCCCCTCGTCCATGTTGATATCGATAATCTGTGCGCCGCTTTCCACCTGCTGGCGGGCAACGTCCAGCGCCTCGCTGTACTTCTCTTCTTTGATCAGACGCTTGAACTTTGCAGACCCGGTGACGTTAGTACGTTCACCCACGTTCACAAACAGGCTGTCGTCGCCGATGGTCAACGGCTCCAGGCCGGACAGACGACAGGCAACGGGAAGCTCGGGCAGCTTGCGTGGCGGAAGACCCGCTACCGCATGGCTCATGGCGGCGATGTGCTCCGGCGTGGTGCCGCAGCAGCCGCCGACGATATTCAGGAAGCCAGACTCGGCCCACTCGCGGATTTGCGCCGCCATAGTGTCGGCATCCAGATCGTATTCACCGAACGCGTTCGGCAGACCAGCGTTCGGGTGCGCGGTGACGTAGCATTCCGCGATGCGCGAAAGCTCCTGCACGTACTGGCGCAATTCGTCCGGCCCCAGCGCGCAGTTCAGGCCGAAGGAGAGCGCTTCAGCGTGACGCAGGGAGTTATAAAACGCTTCGGTTGTCTGGCCGGACAGGGTGCGGCCGGAGGCGTCGGTGATGGTGCCGGAAATCATGATCGGCAGGTCAACGCCCAGCGCCTCGAACTCCTCTTTCACCGCGTAAATCGCGGCCTTGGCGTTGAGGGTGTCGAATACGGTTTCAATCAGGATCAGGTCGGAACCACCTTCCACCAGCGCTTTGGTCGATTCACGGTAGGCGACAACCAGCTGGTCAAAGGTGATGTTGCGAAACGCCGGGTCGTTCACGTCCGGTGAAATCGACGCGGTGCGGTTCGTCGGGCCAAGCACCCCGGCAACGTAGCGCGGCTTATCCGGCGTGCGGGCCGTCCACTCGTCGGCGCAGGCGCGCGCCAGCTTCGCCGCTTCAAAGTTGATCTCCGCCGACAGGGATTCCATCTGGTAATCCGCCATGGCGATGGTTGTCGAGTTGAAGGTGTTGGTTTCAACGATATCCGCACCCGCTTCGAAGTAGGCGTTGTGGATATCCTTAATCACGGACGGCTTACTGAGCACCAGCAGGTCGTTGTTCCCTTTGAGGTCGCAGGGCCAGTCGGCAAAGCGCTCGCCGCGGAAATCGTCTTCGCTCAGACGATAGCCCTGGATCATGGTGCCCATGCCGCCGTCCAGCACCAGAATTCGTTCATTTAACTGCGCACGCAGTTGCTCTACTTTGCTGCTCACACTTGCTCCCGACAACGCTCAACAAGGCCAAAAGGCTGCGTTCCATACTGGCACAATCTCGCAGGGTGGAAAAGTCACACTGCGGTAACATGAGACATGTTCACCATCACTCCTCCGATCAGTCAGGAAAGCGGTTGCAAATCCACCAAATAAAACGAAAATGATTTCCACGATACAGAAAAAGGAGATCGTCATGGTCGCGACCGTTCCCGCTAAACGCGGCAGAAAACCTGCCGCCACCACTGCCGCACAACCTGGCGGACAGGTTCAGTCGCTCACGCGCGGTTTGAAGCTGCTGGAATGGATTGCCGAGTCGCACGGCAGCGTAGCCCTGACGGAGCTGGCCCAGCAGGCTGGCCTGCCGAACTCCACCACGCACCGCCTGCTGACCACCATGCAGCAGTTGGGCTTTGTCCGCCAGGTAGGCGAGCTGGGGCACTGGGCGGTGGGCGCACACGCGTTTATCGTGGGCAGCAGCTTCCTGCAGAGCCGTAACCTGCTGGCGATTGTGCATCCGATTCTGCGCAAGCTGATGGAGGAGTCCGGCGAGACGGTGAACCTGGCGGTGCTGGACCAGAGCGACCATCAGGCGATTATCATCGACCAGGTGCAGTGTACGCAACTGATGCGTATGTCCGCACCGATTGGCGGCAAACTGCCGATGCACGCCTCCGGTGCAGGGAAAGCGTTTCTGTCGCAGCTGAGCGAGGAGCAGGTGACGGGGCTGCTGCATCGTAAAGGTCTGCACGCCTACACCCACGCCACGCTGGTGTCGCCGGTGCATCTGAAAGAAGATCTGGCGTTAACCCGCAAGCGCGGCTATTCGTTTGATGATGAAGAACATGCCCTGGGCCTGCGCTGCCTGGCGTCCTGCATTTTTGACGAGCATCGCGAGCCGTTCGCCGCGATCTCAATCTCTGGCCCCATCTCACGTATGACCGACGACCGCGTGACCGAGTTGGGCGCGCTGGTGATTAAGGCGGCAAAAGAGGTGACGCTGGCGTACGGTGGGATTCGTTGAGATTGAGTGCGGCCTGATGCCCTCACCCCGGCCCTCTCCCACAGGGAGAGGGAGAAAACCGGATGCAAAACCGCTGCTTGCGGCGGTAGGCATACACATCTTCCACGTGCCCATTTTTGATCCGCGTTTGCAGCCCGCGCCAGTAGCTGGCGCGGAACAGATCGGCATGCATCTCTTCGAATAGCGGCCCGATGCGCGGGTCGGCACACAGCCAGTGGCGAAACTCCTCCGGAAACACATCTCCCGGTGAAACGCTGTACCAGGGCTCGCTGGACAGTTCGTCCTCCGGGTAACGGGGCGGCGGGATATCGCGGAAGTTCACTTCGGTCATGTAGCAAATTTCGTCGTAATCGTAGAACACTACCCGCCCGTGCCGGGTGACGCCGAAGTTTTTAAACAGCATGTCTCCCGGGAAAATATTGGCGGCGGCCAGCTGGCGAATCGCGTTGCCGTATTCTTCGATGGCATCCCGCAGCGCCTGACCTTCGGACTGCTCAAGCCAGATATTTAGCGGCACCATGCGGCGCTCAATGTAGAGATGGCTTATCACAATTTTGTCACCCAGATCGGTAATTTTCGCGGGCGCTTCCTGCATCAAAAGCGTCATCAGCGCCGGGTCGATCTGCTGTTTATCCAGCACAAAGTTTTCGAACTCCTGGGTATCCGCCATGCGCCCGACGCGATCGTGCTCTTTAACCAGCTGATAGCAAGCGCGGACGTGCGCGGCGGTCATCTCTTTCTGCGGCGCGAATCTGTCTTTAATCACCTTAAAGACCCGGTCAAAACCCGGCAGCGTAAACACCAGCATCACCATACCGCGAATGCCTGGCGCTTCGATAAACTGCTCGTCGGCCGTGGTGACGTAGCGCAAGTATTCCCGGTAGCTTTCCGTTTTGGCGTGCTTCTGGCAGCCAATCGCCATATACAGCTCGGCGGTGGTTTTACCGGGCAGGATCTCGCGCAGCCACTCCACCAGGGCGGCAGGCAGCGGGGCGTATACCATGAAATAGGAGCGGGCGAAGCCAAACACGATGCTGGCCTCGGCGCTGGTAGTCAGGCAGGTATCGACAAACAGTTCCCCGTCGTCGGTACGGTGGATCGGTAACAGAAACGGCACGATGGCCGTCGGCGTAACCAATTTGCCCACCAGCCAGGCGGCTTTATTACGGTAGAAAAGCTCGTTGGCAACCTGCAAATGGCTGCGGGTGAGCACCGCCTCGCCGAAAGTTTCATTGAGATGCGCGTGGATATAGCCGATATCCCGGGCTTTATTCTCCCAGGGCAGGCGCAGCGGCAAATCGGTTAATACGCGGTGCAGGAGCTTTTCCCATCCGCGATCGGGAAAGAAGTCTTTCGCCAGCGGACGCGGAATGGAACGAAAGCGTCGCTCCGGCTGGGAGCTAAAAATAAATAACCGCTCAGGAGATAACGAGCGGTGGTCAAATAACCGGCAATAGACGGAGTTGAAAAAGCTCTCCGCAATCTCGAAGCGAGGGTAGTCGGGTAACAGATGGGTGTAATGCTCTTTCACGCGCAGTAAAAATTCCGCGTCCGGGCTTTTATCGTCGGTAATACAGCGCAGCTGCTCCACCACCAGACCCACGTGGTGGTCATAAAGATGGATACGCTGCTTCATGGCCTGCTGAACCGCATGCCAGTCTGCATGTTCGAAGCGCTGCTGCGCGCCGGATGTCACTTCAAGAAAACGACCATACTGGGCATCAAAGCCCTGCAGTATGGTTTGGGCAATCAGCAATTCCAGGCCACGCGACATATATTCCCCTTACCCAACCCTCTCCCCAGAGGGGAGAGGGGGAAAAGATTAGAACTGTGCTTCTTCCGTTGACCCCGTTAAGGCGGTTACGGAGGAGGTGCCGCCCTGAATAATCGTGGTCACATTATCAAAGTAGCCGGTGCCCACCTCCTGCTGGTGAGACACGAAGGTGTAACCGTCTTTGCCCGCGGCAAATTCCGGCTGCTGCACCTTCTCAACGTAGTGCTTCATGCCCTCGCCCTGCGCATAGGCATGCGCCAGGTCGAACATGTTGAACCACATGCTGTGGATGCCTGCCAGGGTGATGAACTGGTATTTGTAGCCCATGTCGGAAAGCTGCTGCTGGAAGCTGGCGATCGTTTTGTCATCCAGCTTTTTCTGCCAGTTAAAGGACGGCGAGCAGTTATAGGCCAGCAGTTTTCCCGGGAACTTCGCGTGAATGGCGTCGGCAAAGCGTTTTGCCAGCGCCAGATCCGGCGTAGAGGTTTCACACCAGACCAGGTCCGCATAGGGGGCGTACGCCAGGCCGCGGCTGATCGCCTGTTCAATGCCGGCATGGGTGCGGTAGAAGCCTTCGCTGGTGCGCTCGCCGGTAATGAATTCGCTGTCGTACGGGTCGCAGTCAGAGGTGATCAGGTCCGCCGCGTCCGCATCGGTACGGGCAATCACCAGCGTCGGCACGCCGAGCACGTCAGCAGCCAGACGCGCGGCAACCAGCTTCTGCACGGCTTCCTGCGTTGGAACCAGCACCTTACCGCCCATGTGTCCGCACTTCTTCACCGATGCCAGTTGGTCTTCGAAGTGAACGGCCGCTGCACCGGCCTCAATCATCGATTTCATCAGCTCGAAGGCGTTCAGCACACCGCCGAAGCCCGCTTCCGCATCCGCGACGATCGGCAGGAAGTAGTCAGTAAAGCGCGGATCGCCAGGTTCGATACCGGCGGCCCACTGGATCTGATCCGCACGACGGAAGGTATTGTTGATCCGATCCACCACCGACGGCACGGAGTTAGCCGGATAGAGCGACTGATCCGGGTACATGCTGGACGCCAGGTTGGCGTCCGCCGCGACCTGCCAGCCGGAGAGGTAGATAGCTTCAATACCGGCCTTCGCCTGCTGCAGCGCCTGACCGCCGGTCAGCGCGCCGAGGCTATTGATGTAGCCTTTTTTAGAGCCGGCGTGCAGCAGCTTCCACATTTTCGCCGCACCGTTCTGTGCCAGCGTGCATTCCGGGTTGACCGAGCCGCGTAATTTCACCACTTCCTCCGCGCTGTAAGGACGGCGGATGCCTTCCCAGCGAGGTTGTGTCCACTCTTTCTTTAACTCTTCGATTTGTTGGGTACGGGTTTTCATGTGCAGATGCTCCATATTGTTATGTGGTGAGTTACGCCAGGAAGCGGTAGCCCGGCAGGGTCAGGAAGTCGATTAAGTCATCTGATGTGGTGATTTGCTCCATCAGGCGCGCGGCGTCATCAAAACGTCCGCTGCTGAAGCGGTGCTCACCCAGCTCGTCCTGGATCACCCGCATCTCTTCGGCCAGCATCTGGCGGAACAGCGCTTTTGTCACCGGCTTGCCGTTGCTGAGCGTTTTTTGATGGTGGATCCACTGCCAGATGGAGGTACGAGAGATTTCCGCCGTGGCGGCATCTTCCATCAGGCCGTAGATAGGCACGCAGCCGTTGCCGGAGATCCACGCCTCGATGTACTGGACCGCGACGCGGATATTGGCACGCATGCCCTCTTCCGTACGCTCACCTGCGCATGGCGCCAGCAGCTGTTCTTCAGCCGTTGGGGCATCTTCTTCGCGCGTGACAAACAGCTGGTTTTTGTTATCGCCGAGTACGCGGTTGAAGACCTCCATCGCCGTATCGGCCAGACCCGGATGTGCAATCCACGTGCCGTCGTGACCGTTACGGGCTTCAAGCTCTTTATCGGCTTTCACCTTGTTGAGCACCTGATTATTGCGCTCCGCGTCTTTGCTCGGGATAAAAGCCGCCATGCCGCCCATCGCAAAGGCGCCGCGCTTATGGCAGGTTTTGATCAGCAGACGCGAGTAGGCGCTCAGGAACGGTTTATCCATGGTCACAACCTGACGATCCGGCAGCACGCGATCGGGATAATTTTTGAGAGTTTTGATGTAGCTGAAGATATAGTCCCAGCGTCCACAGTTCAGGCCGACAATGTGATCGCGCAGGGCGTGCAGAATTTCATTCATCTGGAACACGGCAGGCAGCGTTTCAATCAGCAGCGTGGCCTTGATGGTGCCGCGCGGCAGGTTGAAACGATCTTCCGCGTAGCTGAATACTTCACTCCACCAGGCCGCTTCCTGCCAGGCCTGCGTTTTTGGCAGGTAGAAATAGGGACCGCTACCTTTTGCCAGCAGGTTTTTGTAGTTGTGGAAGAAATAGAGTGCGAAATCAAACAGGCTACCCGGAATGGCTTCCCCACGCCATGTGACATGTTTTTCAGGCAGGTGCAGACCGCGTACGCGACAGATCAGCACCGCCGGATTCGGTTTGAGCTGGTAGATTTTCCCGGCTTCGTTGGTATAGCTGATGGTGCCGTTCACGGCGTCGCGCAGGTTGATCTGCCCGTCGATAACTTTGTTCCAGTCTGGTGCCAGCGAGTCTTCAAAATCGGCCATAAAGACTTTAACGTTGGCGTTCATGGCGTTGATCACCATTTTGCGCTCTACCGGACCGGTGATCTCAACGCGACGATCCTGTAAATCTTCAGGGATGCCGCGGATTTTCCACTCACCGCGGCGAATGGAAGCGGTTTCCGAAATGAAGCCAGGCAACTTGCCATCGTCAATTTCCTGCTGCTGATGAATGCGTGCCGCCAGCAGCTTATTACGCTGTGGCGTAAAGCGGGTCACCAGTTCAGTCAGAAATTCTACCGCTTCCGCCGTCAACACTTGCTGTTCTTGCTCGCCATACGGCTGGGTAAAGGCCAGTTCATCGACCGTCGTTGCCTGTTGAGTCATTAATCTGCTCCTCATCAAAGATCCAAAATCACGCCCCCGATGCGAACGAAAGATCGTTGGGTAGTTTTCGCTCAGCAGAATTAAGACTATCTATATTTTTTCTAAAATCAAAAACAATTTCCATTTTAATTGTTTATCGCAATTAATTTATTGATTTAATTGGGATTAAAGTTGGATCGAACGATGAGTGATATTTCGGAAATAAAAAAGGCACCCGAAGATGCCTGATTTGAATAGCTGAAACGCTTTAGGATGGTTTAGTGCAGAAGATTACTCCAGCGTCGGATTCATGTGACGCAGATCGTATGGCGTTATCTGATAGACGTAATAGTTGAGCCAGTTGGTAAAAAGCAAATTCCCGTGACTGCGCCAGGTCGCTCTCGGTTTGTTTTGCGGGTCGTCTTTCGGGAAATAGTTGTACGGTACATCCGGATTAAGACCCGCTTCGACATCACGGAAATACTCTGATGCAAGGGTATGCGGATCGTACTCAGGATGCCCGGTCACGAATGCAATCCGTTTATCCTTGCTGGCAAACAGATAAGCATCTCCATCTTCCGTTTCGGCCAGGATCTCCAGATCGGTGTAGTCACGAATCAGCTGGGCCGGGAAGTCGGCGTATCGGGAATGCGGAGCCAGGAAGGAGTCGTCAAACCCACGCGTCAGCAGCGCGTGTGGATGAAGAATGTGGTGTTCGTATACGCCGGAGAGCTTTTCAGTGCGGGTCTGTTTGGGAATACCGTAGAGAATGTTGAGTGCAGCCTGTACCGCCCAACAGACAAACAGCGTAGACGTGACGTGATCTTTTGCCCACTCCAGCACCTGTTTGATCTGCGGCCAGTAGGCGACATCGTTAAATTCCACCAGGCCAAGCGGCGCGCCGGTTACAATCAGTCCGTCGAAGTTTTCCCCCTGAATATCTTCGAAGTTACAGTAGAAGTTATTCAGATGCTCAGAGGGCGTGTTACGTGACTCACGGGCATCAATACGCAGCAGCTGAATATCGACCTGCAGCGGGGAGTTCGACAGAAGACGCAGGAACTGGTTTTCTGTTTCGATCTTTTTTGGCATCAGATTGAGAATAAGCACCTTCAGCGGGCGAATTTCCTGACCTGTCGCACGCGAAGCCGTCATCACGAAGACGTTTTCTTCACGCAAGAAATTGACGGCTGGTAGCTCGTCCTGCACCCGAATCGGCATAACTTAATATCCTCACAGCATACGTATAAACGTTTAGACATCCAGATAGCTAACGATACCCAGAAACTATCGGAATGTCGAGCCTGCAAGCGTAAGGTGAGAAAGTTTCAGGAAGAGGGGTGAAAAACAAAAGCAAAAAACCCCGCACCTTACGGTACGGGGTTCTTCTTGATTGATGCCTGGCAGTTCCCTACTCTCACATGGGGAGACCCCACACTACCATCGGCGCTACGGCGTTTCACTTCTGAGTTCGGCATGGGGTCAGGTGGGACCACCGCGCTAAAGCCGCCAGGCAAATTCTGTTTAATCTGTATCAGGCTGAATATTGATTGTTCTGTCTCTTCCGCCAAAACACCTTCGGCGTTGTAAGGTTAAGCCTCACGGTTCATTAGTATCGGTTAGCTCAACGCATCGCTGCGCTTACACACCCGACCTATCAACGTCGTCGTCTTCAACGTTCCTTCAGGAGACTTAAAGTCTCAGGGAGAACTCATCTCGGGGCAAGTTTCGTGCTTAGATGCTTTCAGCACTTATCTCTTCCGCATTTAGCTACCGGGCAGTGCCATTGGCATGACAACCCGAACACCAGTGATGCGTCCACTCCGGTCCTCTCGTACTAGGAGCAGCCCCCCTCAATTCTCCAGCGCCCACGGCAGATAGGGACCGAACTGTCTCACGACGTTCTAAACCCAGCTCGCGTACCACTTTAAATGGCGAACAGCCATACCCTTGGGACCTACTTCAGCCCCAGGATGTGATGAGCCGACATCGAGGTGCCAAACACCGCCGTCGATATGAACTCTTGGGCGGTATCAGCCTGTTATCCCCGGAGTACCTTTTATCCGTTGAGCGATGGCCCTTCCATTCAGAACCACCGGATCACTATGACCTGCTTTCGCACCTGCTCGAGCCGTCACTCTCGCAGTCAAGCTAGCTTATGCCATTGCACTAACCTCCTGATGTCCGACCAGGATTAGCTAACCTTCGTGCTCCTCCGTTACTCTTTGGGAGGAGACCGCCCCAGTCAAACTACCCACCAGACACTGTCCGCAACCCGGATTACGGGTCCACGTTAGAACACCAGCCATTAAAGGGTGGTATTTCAAGGACGGCTCCACGCAGACTGGCGTCCACGCTTCAAAGCCTCCCACCTATCCTACACATCAAGGACCAGTGTTCAGTGTCAAGCTATAGTAAAGGTTCACGGGGTCTTTCCGTCTTGCCGCGGGTACACTGCATCTTCACAGCGAGTTCAATTTCACTGAGTCTCGGGTGGAGACAGCCTGGCCATCATTACGCCATTCGTGCAGGTCGGAACTTACCCGACAAGGAATTTCGCTACCTTAGGACCGTTATAGTTACGGCCGCCGTTTACCGGGGCTTCGATCAAGAGCTTCGCGTTGCCGCTAACCCCATCAATTAACCTTCCGGCACCGGGCAGGCGTCACACCGTATACGTCCACTTTCGTGTTTGCACAGTGCTGTGTTTTTAATAAACAGTTGCAGCCAGCTGGTATCTTCGACTGATTTCAGCTCCACCCGCAGGGGCTTCACCTACATATCAGCGTGCCTTCTCCCGAAGTTACGGCACCATTTTGCCTAGTTCCTTCACCCGAGTTCTCTCAAGCGCCTTGGTATTCTCTACCTGACCACCTGTGTCGGTTTGGGGTACGATTTCGTGTTACCTGATGCTTAGAGGCTTTTCCTGGAAGCAGGGCATTTATCACTTCAGCACCGTAGTGCCTCGTCATCACGCCTCAGTGTTAAAGTGAACCGGATTTGCCTGGAACACACACCTACACGCTTAAACCGGGACAACCGTCGCCCGGCTGACATAGCCTTCTCCGTCCCCCCTTCGCAGTAACACCAAGTACAGGAATATTAACCTGTTTCCCATCGACTACGCCTTTCGGCCTCGCCTTAGGGGTCGACTCACCCTGCCCCGATTAACGTTGGACAGGAACCCTTGGTCTTCCGGCGAGCGGGCTTTTCACCCGCTTTATCGTTACTTATGTCAGCATTCGCACTTCTGATACCTCCAGCAGCCCTCACAGGCCACCTTCGACGGCTTACAGAACGCTCCCCTACCCAACAACGCATAAGCGTCGCTGCCGCAGCTTCGGTGCATGGTTTAGCCCCGTTACATCTTCCGCGCAGGCCGACTCGACCAGTGAGCTATTACGCTTTCTTTAAATGATGGCTGCTTCTAAGCCAACATCCTGGCTGTCTGTGCCTTCCCACATCGTTTCCCACTTAACCATGACTTTGGGACCTTAGCTGGCGGTCTGGGTTGTTTCCCTCTTCACGACGGACGTTAGCACCCGCCGTGTGTCTCCCGTGATAACATTCTTCGGTATTCGTAGTTTGCATCGGGTTGGTAAGCCGGGATGGCCCCCTAGCCGAAACAGTGCTCTACCCCCGAAGATGAGTTCACGAGGCGCTACCTAAATAGCTTTCGGGGAGAACCAGCTATCTCCCGGTTTGATTGGCCTTTCACCCCCAGCCACAGGTCATCCGCTAATTTTTCAACATTAGTCGGTTCGGTCCTCCAGTTAGTGTTACCCAACCTTCAACCTGCCCATGGCTAGATCACCGGGTTTCGGGTCTATACCCTGCAACTTAACGCCCAGTTAAGACTCGGTTTCCCTTCGGCTCCCCTATACGGTTAACCTTGCTACAGAATATAAGTCGCTGACCCATTATACAAAAGGTACGCAGTCACACCACGAAGGTGCTCCCACTGCTTGTACGTACACGGTTTCAGGTTCTTTTTCACTCCCCTCGCCGGGGTTCTTTTCGCCTTTCCCTCACGGTACTGGTTCACTATCGGTCAGTCAGGAGTATTTAGCCTTGGAGGATGGTCCCCCCATATTCAGACAGGATACCACGTGTCCCGCCCTACTCTTCGAGTTCACAACCTGTGTGCTTTCGTGTACGGGACTGTCACCCTGTACCGTGCGACTTTCCAGACGCTTCCACTAACACACAAGCTGATTCAGACTCCGGGCTGCTCCCCGTTCGCTCGCCGCTACTGGGGGAATCTCGGTTGATTTCTTTTCCTCGGGGTACTTAGATGTTTCAGTTCCCCCGGTTCGCCTCGTTAACCTATGTATTCAGTTAACGATAGTGTGACGAATCACACTGGGTTTCCCCATTCGGACATCGCCGGGTCAAAGGTTCATATCACCTCGCCGGCGCTTTTCGCAGATTAGCACGTCCTTCATCGCCTCTGACTGCCAGGGCATCCACCGTGTACGCTTAGTCGCTTAACCTCACAACCCGAAGATGTTTCACTTCTGATTGCGAAAATTTGAGAGACTCGAACACACATAACATGTGTGTCGTTTCAATTTTCAGCTTGATCCAGATTTTTAAAGAGCAAATATCTCAAACATGACTCGTAAGTCAGTTTTGAGATATGACGGCAGGTGACTTTCACTCACGCACCAGCAAGTGGCGTCCCCTAGGGGATTCGAACCCCTGTTACCGCCGTGAAAGGGCGGTGTCCTGGGCCTCTAGACGAAGGGGACACTGAAGTCTCAATCGCAAGACGCCTTGCTGCTTACTTTTCATCAGACAATCTGTGTGAGCACTGCAAAGGCAGGTTCTTTAAGGTAAGGAGGTGATCCAACCGCAGGTTCCCCTACGGTTACCTTGTTACGACTTCACCCCAGTCATGAATCACAAAGTGGTAAGCGCCCTCCCGAAGGTTAAGCTACCTACTTCTTTTGCAACCCACTCCCATGGTGTGACGGGCGGTGTGTACAAGGCCCGGGAACGTATTCACCGTGGCATTCTGATCCACGATTACTAGCGATTCCGACTTCATGGAGTCGAGTTGCAGACTCCAATCCGGACTACGACGCACTTTATGAGGTCCGCTTGCTCTCGCGAGGTCGCTTCTCTTTGTATGCGCCATTGTAGCACGTGTGTAGCCCTACTCGTAAGGGCCATGATGACTTGACGTCATCCCCACCTTCCTCCAGTTTATCACTGGCAGTCTCCTTTGAGTTCCCGGCCTAACCGCTGGCAACAAAGGATAAGGGTTGCGCTCGTTGCGGGACTTAACCCAACATTTCACAACACGAGCTGACGACAGCCATGCAGCACCTGTCTCAGAGTTCCCGAAGGCACCAATCCATCTCTGGAAAGTTCTCTGGATGTCAAGAGTAGGTAAGGTTCTTCGCGTTGCATCGAATTAAACCACATGCTCCACCGCTTGTGCGGGCCCCCGTCAATTCATTTGAGTTTTAACCTTGCGGCCGTACTCCCCAGGCGGTCGACTTAACGCGTTAGCTCCGGAAGCCACGCCTCAAGGGCACAACCTCCAAGTCGACATCGTTTACGGCGTGGACTACCAGGGTATCTAATCCTGTTTGCTCCCCACGCTTTCGCACCTGAGCGTCAGTCTTTGTCCAGGGGGCCGCCTTCGCCACCGGTATTCCTCCAGATCTCTACGCATTTCACCGCTACACCTGGAATTCTACCCCCCTCTACAAGACTCTAGCCTGCCAGTTTCGAATGCAGTTCCCAGGTTGAGCCCGGGGATTTCACATCCGACTTGACAGACCGCCTGCGTGCGCTTTACGCCCAGTAATTCCGATTAACGCTTGCACCCTCCGTATTACCGCGGCTGCTGGCACGGAGTTAGCCGGTGCTTCTTCTGCGGGTAACGTCAATCGACAAGGTTATTAACCTTATCGCCTTCCTCCCCGCTGAAAGTACTTTACAACCCGAAGGCCTTCTTCATACACGCGGCATGGCTGCATCAGGCTTGCGCCCATTGTGCAATATTCCCCACTGCTGCCTCCCGTAGGAGTCTGGACCGTGTCTCAGTTCCAGTGTGGCTGGTCATCCTCTCAGACCAGCTAGGGATCGTCGCCTAGGTGAGCCGTTACCCCACCTACTAGCTAATCCCATCTGGGCACATCTGATGGCAAGAGGCCCGAAGGTCCCCCTCTTTGGTCTTGCGACGTTATGCGGTATTAGCTACCGTTTCCAGTAGTTATCCCCCTCCATCAGGCAGTTTCCCAGACATTACTCACCCGTCCGCCACTCGTCACCCGAGAGCAAGCTCTCTGTGCTACCGTTCGACTTGCATGTGTTAGGCCTGCCGCCAGCGTTCAATCTGAGCCATGATCAAACTCTTCAATTTAAGTTTGATGCTCGTGAATTAAACTTCGTAATGAATTACGTATGTTCACTCAGAGACTTGGTATTCATTTTTCGTCTTGCGACGTTAAGAATCCATGTCACTTTGAGTGCCCACACAGATTGTCTGATAAATTGTTAAAGAGCAGTGCAACGCGGCTTTCAGCTCACCGTTGCGAGGTGGCGTATATTACGCTTTCCTCTTTCAGAGTCAACCCGTTATTTCAGGATTTTTTCTCTTCAACCGAACCGCTTGTTGTGTGAAGTGATTCACATCCGCCGTGTCGATGGAGGCGCATTATAGGGAGTTCTCCGCAGGCCGCAACCGTTAAATAACAGAAAAATGACTGACTGCTGCATTCCACAGCAAAACCCCGCCTTATACCTTTTTACACACAGACTTATCCACAATGATACGAAAAAGTGAAAATATGCGAGCGTTGCGCAAACGTTTTCGTTAAAATGCTCGCGCTTAATAAGGATGCCCCGTCAGGTGTGTTAGATGAGTTTTTCACTGGAAAATTCATCTAACGCTCTCTGTAATCGTGAAATCCAGGGGATTTACCATGCAACAACGTCGTCCAGTCCGCCGCGCTCTGCTCAGTGTTTCTGATAAAGCCGGTATCGTCGAATTCGCTCAGGCACTTTCCGCACGCGGTGTGGAGCTGCTTTCCACAGGCGGTACCGCTCGCCTGTTAGCAGATAAAGGTCTGCCGGTAACCGAAGTGTCCGATTACACCGGTTTCCCGGAAATGATGGATGGACGCGTCAAAACCCTGCACCCGAAAGTACACGGCGGTATTCTTGGCCGTCGCGGTCAGGACGACGCCATTATGGAGCAGCATGACATCGCGCCAATCGACATGGTGGTTGTTAACCTCTACCCGTTTGCCCAAACCGTTGCCCGCGAAGGCTGTTCTCTTGAAGATGCCGTAGAGAATATTGATATCGGCGGCCCAACCATGGTGCGTTCCGCGGCCAAGAACCATAAAGATGTGGCCATCGTTGTAAAGAGCAGCGATTACGAAACCATTATTAATGAGATGGATGCCAACGAAGGGTCACTGACGCTTGAAACGCGTTTCGACCTCGCCATCAAAGCCTTCGAACACACCGCGGCGTACGACAGCATGATCGCCAACTACTTCGGTAGCCTGGTGCCGGCTTACCACGGTGAAAGCAAAGATCCTTCTGGCCGCTTCCCGCGCACCCTGAACCTGAACTTCATTAAGAAGCAGGATATGCGTTACGGTGAGAACAGCCACCAGCAGGCAGCCTTCTATATAGAAGAAGAGGTAAAAGAAGCCTCTGTTGCGACTGCCAAGCAGGTGCAGGGCAAAGCGCTCTCCTATAACAACATTGCCGACACAGACGCCGCGCTGGAGTGCGTGAAAGAGTTCAGCGAGCCGGCCTGCGTTATCGTCAAGCATGCGAACCCATGCGGCGTTGCCGTGAGCAACTCTATTCTGGATGCCTACGATCGCGCGTACAAAACCGACCCAACCTCCGCGTTCGGCGGCATTATCGCCTTCAACCGCGAGCTGGATGCTGAAACCGCACAGGCCATCATCTCCCGCCAGTTCGTTGAAGTGATCATCGCGCCGTCCGCATCCGAAGAAGCGCTGAAAATCACCGCGGCGAAACAGAACGTGCGCGTACTGGTTTGCGGCCAGTGGGCAGAACGCGTGCCGGGGCTGGACTTCAAGCGCGTGAACGGCGGTCTGCTGGTTCAGGACCGCGATCTGGGGATGGTGACAGAAGCCGACCTGCGCGTGGTGACTAAACGTCAGCCGAGCGAACAGGAACTGCGTGACGCGCTGTTCTGCTGGAAGGTCGCCAAGTTCGTCAAATCAAACGCCATTGTCTACGCCAAAGAGAACATGACCATCGGGATAGGCGCCGGCCAGATGAGCCGCGTTTACTCCGCGAAAATTGCGGGCATTAAAGCAGGCGATGAAGGTCTGGAAGTGAAAGGCTCCGCCATGGCTTCTGACGCCTTCTTCCCGTTCCGTGACGGTATCGACGCGGCTGCTGCTGTGGGCATCACCTGCGTGATCCAGCCTGGCGGCTCTATCCGCGACGACGAAGTGATTGCCGCCGCCGACGAACACGGCATCGCGATGATCTTCACCGACATGCGCCACTTCCGCCATTAATTCCCGGAGCTGAAAATGAAAGTATTAGTGATTGGTAACGGCGGGCGCGAACACGCTCTGGCGTGGAAAGCGGCGCAGTCTCCGCTGGTTGATACCGTCTTTGTGGCACCGGGTAACGCCGGTACCGCGCTGGAACCCGCGCTGCAGAACGTGGCTATCGGCGTGACCGATATCCCGGCGCTGCTGAGCTTTGCCCAGAGCGAGAAAATCGACCTGACGATTGTAGGCCCGGAAGCGCCGCTGGTGATTGGCGTCGTCGATGCCTTCCGCGCAGCCGGTCTGAAAATCTTCGGCCCAACGGAGGGTGCAGCCCAGCTGGAAGGCTCCAAAGCCTTCACCAAAGATTTCCTCGCGCGTCATAACATCCCGACGGCGGAATATCAGAACTTCACCGAAGTAGAGCCAGCCCTGGCCTACTTACGTGAAAAAGGCGCGCCGATTGTCATCAAGGCCGACGGTCTGGCCGCCGGGAAAGGTGTTATCGTCGCGATGACCCTCGAGGAAGCCGAAGCCGCTGTTCACGATATGCTGGCCGGCAACGCCTTTGGCGACGCGGGCCACCGCATCGTGATCGAAGAGTTCCTCGACGGTGAAGAGGCGAGTTTTATCGTGATGGTCGACGGCGAGCACGTTCTGCCGATGGCCACCAGCCAGGATCACAAGCGCGTGGGCAACGGCGATACCGGCCCGAATACCGGCGGGATGGGCGCCTACTCCCCTGCTCCGGTAGTGACTGACGAAGTGCACCAGCGCACCATGGACCGCATCATCTGGCCTACCGTGAAAGGGATGGCGGCGGAAGGCAATACCTACACTGGTTTCCTTTACGCAGGTCTGATGATCGACAAGCAGGGCAACCCGAAGGTGATTGAATTCAACTGCCGCTTCGGCGATCCGGAAACACAGCCTATCATGCTGCGCATGAAATCCGATCTGGTGGAACTGTGTCTGGCAGCCTGCGAAGGCAAGCTCGACGAGAAAACCTCAGAGTGGGACGAGCGCGCGTCTCTGGGCGTGGTGATTGCTGCGGGTGGGTATCCGGGTAGCTACAGCACCGGCGATGAAATCCACGGCCTGCCGCTGGAAGAAATTGACGGTGCGAAGGTGTTCCACGCCGGGACGAAGCTGGCTGACGACGATCGCGTCCTCACCAACGGTGGCCGCGTGCTGTGCGCCACCGCGCTGGGCCATACCGTGGCAGAAGCGCAGAAGCGCGCTTATGCGCTGATGGCGGATATTCACTGGGACGGCAGCTTCAGCCGCCAGGATATCGGTTATCGCGCGATTGCGCGTGAGCAGGGCGAGTAATTTCACACCCTCACCCTAACCCTCTCCCTCAAGGGAGAGGGAACTTAAATCAAAAACTTTTCTCTGTCGGCTGCCAGGTGCAGAAGTCTTCGTTCGCCACCAGCAGCAGCTGAGAGCCTTCCGGCGCTTCCAGCCACGCCACACTCACCTCCATTGATGAATGACGCTGACGGCGTTGAATATGTTCGGTCGCCCAGGATTCGAGCTCAGGCTTCACCGTCTGCCCTTCGCAGGTGGTCACCGTCCCATCGGTATGCCAGCGCCCCTGGCGCAGCACAACGCGTCCCAGACGCAGCGCGTCGCTTGTCTGGCGGATTTGTTCGGCACGGTAACGGTAGAGGGCGATTTGATCGCTGGAAAGCTGCTGTTTTTGACCGCCGACTTCACGCTGCATAAAGCTCAGCTCGCCATGGTCATCAAAACGCACTTTCACGTGTTCGGGGGTTTTGCTGTAGACGTTCAGTTCAATCAGCGACAGGTCATCTCCCTGCCAGCGATATTCCGCAGTCGACGTATTGCCGCTATGCCACGGGCTGAAGGCAGAAAGCAGATGCACTTCGCCACCGGAATCTTTGCGCCAGATCCTGACCGCCCCCTGGTTGTCCGCGTAACCGCTGGCGGTAAACGGAGGGAGGGAGGAATCGTGGCTACAGGCTGACAGCAACAGCACGCCTGCCAGCGCGAGCGTTCCACGCCAGAAAGACAAAAGGGGCGTTGCCGCCCCTTCGCTAAAACTGTTCACTGCCACGCGTCTTACTTAACAGCGTCTTTCAGTGCTTTACCAGAAACAAATGCCGGCACGTTAGCTGCGGCGATTTTGATTTCTTTACCGGTCTGCGGGTTGCGGCCAGTACGCTCAGCGCGGTGGTTCACTTTGAAGGTACCGAAACCAACCAGTTGTACAGCATCGCCTTCTTTCAGAGACTCAGTAATAGCAGCCAGGGTAGATTCCAGAGCAGCTTTAGCCTGCACTTTAGACAGATCAGCCTTGTCCGCAATTACATCAATCAGTTGAGTCTTGTTCATAAGTTATCCTTTCAATGTGTTTATCGCTTGCTAAGCATCGAGTGCGACGAAAATGCCAAAAAAGCACTCTCCTGCATACACGCACCGATAGCCACTTTTTTTCGCCCCCCAAATGTAGACCAGACGGGGGGCAGAAGGGAAGAGTCGAGGAGCGACAAAACAGGCGTTAAATCACGTTTTGTTGTCTCATTGGTTAAAAATTATACCAATATTGCTCTCACCGGCCTCACGTAAGTCCGCTCGCAGACCTTTGATCAGCTCAATATCGCGTTCTTCACACTCTGCCAGCAGGCGGAAAATTTCCCACTGGATGTCCCATTCTTGCTCTACGGCCGGATTGGCACGCAGCTCTTCGTCGGTCATTTCACGACCTGCCTGGGTCATCTCCAGCATGGCGACGGTGGTAATCGAGGCCTTACTGACTTCGATAGCGTGCTCCAGCGTTTCACCGCTCAGACGAGAGTGGAGCAGCTCGCTTAACGCGACGCAGGCATCAATCGCCGGATAAACTCCGTACAGGTCAAAATCATCCGCAACCGGGATCGCCTCTTCCAGCTTTTCCAGCTGAGAGTCGAAGTTCACCTTCGCGTCTTTCACCGTCAGCGTCTCCCAGATTAAATCCAGGATGCGGCGATAAATCTGGCCTTCGCCAAACTCCGTTTGCTTACAGAACGCGGCGTAGTTGGGATACATGCGCTCGCACAGGCAAGCCATAAACGTCACGTGCTGCCAGCTTTCCAGCTTCTCAAGGCGCAGATGAATCGGGTTTTGTAGCATGATGATGTCTCGAATCGAAAATTAGCCGCAGTTTACCTGAATCACGGCTGAATTTCCTGCCAACGAACAAAAGCCGGACGCGAGGAGGCAACGGCGTCCGCCCAGCGCGTCGGCTCAGGTAAACGGTAGCCCTTCATGCAGCGCTGAACCCACGCCAGGGCGCTGTCCATACTGACCCGGTGCCCGGTGGCGATGAACAGCGGGTTACAGCGCGCCTTGCTGCGCCAGACCCACGCCAGCTGCTCGCCTTTATGGATGAGCGGCGCCAGCGCGCCAGGCTCTGGGGAGAGCGGCTCAAACGCCCCACACAGGCGCTTCTTGGCAACGCCGATGGTCGGCACATCCACCAGCAGCCCAAAGTGGCTGGCAACGCCTAAGCGGCGCGGGTGGGAAATACCGTGTCCATCGACAAACAGCAGGTCAGGTTTTTGCGAGAGCTGTTCCCACGCTGCCAGCAGCGCGGGATATTCGCGAAAGGAGAGGAAACCCGGAATGTACGGCATGGTGGTCGCGATACGTGCCACCTTGTACTCCACCAGCTCAAGCGAAGGGTATTTCAGTACGACCATCGCCGCTCGCGTCACTTCCCCACCCTGCTCGAACCCGACGTCCGCTCCACCAATGTACTGCGGAGGATCCTTATCCAGACGATCCTCACGGATCACCGATGAAGCCAGTTCGATTTGCTGAGCGCGTAGCGACGCGAGATCCATAACCTCTCCTTACTTGTGATACTGGGCTGAAAGCCTATGCACCGCCTCCACAAATACGCCTGCGTGTTCTGGCGGCACATCCTGATGGATGCCGTGGCCGAGGTTAAACACGTGGCCTTCACCCTGGCCGAAACCAGACAGTATAGTCGACACTTCTTCTTCAATGCGGGCTGGCGGCGCATAGAGCATGGACGGATCCATATTGCCCTGCAGCGCCACTTTGTCGCCCACGCGACGGCGCGCTTCGGCGATATCGGTGGTCCAGTCGAGGCCCAGCGCGTCGCAGCCGGTTGCAGCCATCGCTTCCAGCCACTGGCCGCCACCTTTGGTGAACAGCGTCACCGGCACGCGGCGGCCTTCGTTTTCACGCAGCAGGCCGTCGACGATTTTGTGCATGTAGTACAGGGAGAACTGCTGATAATCGCGCCCGGTCAGCACGCCGCCCCAGGTATCGAAAATCATCACCGACTGCGCGCCCGCTTTAATCTGCGCGTTCAGATAGAGGGTGACGCTCTTCGCCAGCTTGTCGAGCAGCGCATGCAGGGCCAGCGGCTCGGCGTACATCATCTTTTTAATCATGGTGAAGGCTTTGCTGCTGCCCCCTTCAACCATATAGGTCGCCAGCGTCCACGGGCTGCCGGAGAAGCCAATCAGCGGCACTTCACCTTTCAGCTCACGGCGAATGGTACGTACGGCGTTCATCACGTAGCCCAGCTCGTCTTCCGGATCGGGGATCGGCAGCTTATCCACGTCGGCTTTGCTTTTGATTGGGGAGGTGAAGCGCGGGCCTTCGCCGGTTTCAAAATAGAGCCCAAGGCCCATGGCGTCCGGAATGGTGAGAATGTCCGAAAAGAGAATGGCGGCATCCAGCGGGAAGCGGCGCAGCGGCTGGAGCGTTACTTCACAGGCCAGCTCGGCATTTTTGCACAGCGACATAAAATCACCCGCCTGCGCGCGCGTGGCTTTGTACTCTGGCAGATAGCGTCCCGCCTGGCGCATCATCCACACCGGGGTGACATCAACGGGCTGGCGCAGCAGCGCACGCAGATAACGATCGTTCTTCAGTTCGGTCATTTTTGCAGTTCCTTAAGCGTCATGGCCTCAGTGTAACACTACTCATACTCGGCCCGACACATCGCCACGGTATCTTCTATCAGCCGACGCGCCACCGTACCCGGTGGGGGTAAAAGAGGCAGATCGTCATAACGATACCAGTTTGCCTCCAGCAGCTCTTTCTGGTCGATAACGATCTCGCCGCTGTCATATTCAGCCATAAACGCCGTCATCAGCGACATCGGGAACGGCCACGGCTGCGAGGTGACGTAGCGCAGGTTTTTCACCTTGATTCCGCTCTCTTCCATCACCTCGCGCGCTACCGCCTGCTCCAGCGTTTCGCCCACCTCGACGAACCCGGCGAGGACGGTATGAATGCCGTTGCGATGGCGGGTATGCTGCGCCAGCAGGATGGAATCGTCGCGCCGGATGGCGACGATGATGCACGGTGCGATCTGCGGATAATAACGTTCACGGCAGTGGCCGCAGAGCAGCGCCCACTCGGTTTTGCTTGGGTGCATGGTATGCCCGCAATAGCCGCAGTATTTGTGCGAGCGATAGAACTCCGCCAGCTGCACGCCCCGCCCCGCGAGCTGGAACAGTCCCGCATCCAGATCAAGCACCTGGCGAACGGATCCCATATCCTGACGACGCGCTTGTTGGATCAACCATACGGGCTCACCCTGCCACTCGCCGATCCTGAGCGCAGGCAGGCCCACGAGATCGAACGTTTCTGCCGCACCGTAGGGTATTTCTCCACCGGGCAGCCACAACCTCTGTTCGTGACTGACGATCCACCAACCCAGATCTGATTTTTCAATAATACGATCCATATCTATTGCACTACCTTCGCTTCACTGACATGTTGTTAGCATTGTGGTTACATTTTGGATAAGTAGATCCCATTCTAAACTTTGCGGAGTCGACCATGTTAAACCAGCTAGAAAGCCTGACGGAGCGCGTTGGAGGAAGTAACACACTGGTGGATCGCTGGCTACATGTACGCAAGCATCTCCTCGTGGCGTATTACAATCTGGTCGGTCTTAAGCCTGGCAAAGAATCCTTTATGCGGCTGAACGAAAAAGCGCTGGATGATTTTTGTCAGAGCCTGGTCGACTACCTTTCCGACGGCCATTTCAACATTTATGAACGTATTATCCGCGAAATGGAAGGCACAAATCCCTGTTTAGCGGCCAGCAAACTTTGTCCACTACTGGAAGCCAATACCCAGCAGATTATGGATTACTACGATTCCACGCTCGAGAATGCCATCGATCACGATAATTATCTTGAGTTCCAGCAGGCGCTTTCCGACCTTGGCGAAGCGCTGGAAGAGCGATTCACGCTGGAAGATAAGCTGATCGCCCTCGCCCTGGATAACGGCCTGGACGTCAGCCACGAAGATAACGTCGTGCGCCCGGCTTGAGTTCTTAATCGTTAACGAGTAATTTACAACCATTCGCCCCTCTACGGAGGGGGATTTTTCTTGTCGGAGTGCCCAGCGCCTGAACGCGCGGGCTGAGACCGTTAATTCGGGATCCGCGGAACCTGATCAGGCTAATACCTGCGAAGGGAACAAGAGTTACACTGCTGTTGAATCGCCCCTGGGCGATCTTCTCTTGCTTCATCCGTCGTCTGACAAGCCATGTCCTTCACTTTTGGAATGAGCTATGTCTATCGCTAAATTGACCCGTCGCGAACAGCGCGAACACGCCCAACGCTTCATCGATACCCTGGAAGGGACCGCCTTCCCAAACTCGAAACGTATCTACATCACCGGCTCGCAGGCCGATATCCGCGTGCCGATGCGTGAAATCCAGCTTAGCCCGACGCTTATTGGCGGCAGCAAAGAGAACCCGCAGTACGAAGACAACGAAGCCGTGCCGGTGTATGACACCTCAGGCCCGTACGGCGATCCTGATGTTGCCATCAACGTCCAACAGGGCCTGGCAAAGCTACGCCAGCCGTGGATTGACGCGCGTAACGACTGCGAAGAGCTGAGCGTGCGCAGCTCTGCGTATACCAAAGAACGTCTGGCCGACGACGGTCTGGACGAGCTGCGCTTTACCGGCCTGCTGACGCCAAAACGCGCCAGAGCGGGCAAATGCGTGACCCAGTTGCACTACGCGCGCCAAGGGATCGTCACGCCGGAGATGGAGTTCATCGCCATCCGTGAAAACATGGGTCGCGAGCGCATCCGCAGCGAAGTGCTACGCCACCAGCATCCGGGCGAAGGCTTTGGCGCTCGCCTGCCGGAAAACATCACCCCGGAGTTTGTGCGTGACGAAGTGGCCGCCGGCCGCGCCATTATCCCCGCCAACATTAACCATCCGGAATCCGAGCCGATGATTATTGGCCGCAATTTCCTGGTGAAGGTCAATGCCAACATCGGCAACTCGGCGGTGACGTCATCCATCGAAGAAGAGGTGGAAAAGCTGGTCTGGTCAACGCGCTGGGGCGCGGATACGGTAATGGATCTTTCTACTGGCCGCTACATCCACGAAACCCGCGAATGGATCCTGCGTAACAGCCCGGTGCCGATCGGTACCGTCCCGATTTATCAGGCGCTGGAGAAGGT
Source organism: Enterobacter sp. MG-EB028 (assembly GCF_056673305.1). Taxonomy (NCBI): domain Bacteria; kingdom Pseudomonadati; phylum Pseudomonadota; class Gammaproteobacteria; order Enterobacterales; family Enterobacteriaceae; genus Enterobacter; species Enterobacter sp. MG-EB028. The sequence goes on along the minus strand of NZ_CP195079.1, from coordinate 244,624 downwards.
CAACGGCATCGCCGAAAACCTCACCTGGGAAGCGTTCCGCGACACGCTGCTGGAGCAGGCGGAACAGGGTGTGGACTACTTCACCATTCACGCAGGCGTGCTGCTGCGCTATGTGCCGATGACGGCGAAGCGTCTGACCGGCATCGTCTCGCGCGGCGGTTCCATTATGGCGAAGTGGTGCCTGTCCCATCATCAGGAAAACTTCCTCTACGAGCACTTCCGCGAGATCTGCGAAATCTGCGCCGCCTATGACGTCTCGCTGTCGCTGGGCGACGGCCTGCGTCCGGGCTCAATTCGCGACGCCAACGACGAAGCGCAGTTTGCCGAGCTGCACACGCTGGGCGAACTGACCAAAATCGCCTGGGAGTATGACGTGCAGGTAATGATTGAAGGCCCGGGCCACGTGCCGATGCAGATGATCCGCCGCAACATGACCGAGGAGCTGGAACACTGCCACGAAGCGCCGTTCTACACCCTGGGGCCATTGACGACCGATATTGCGCCGGGCTATGACCACTTCACGTCAGGCATTGGGGCGGCAATGATCGGCTGGTTCGGCTGCGCCATGCTCTGCTACGTGACGCCGAAAGAGCACCTCGGCCTGCCTAACAAAGAGGACGTGAAGCAGGGGCTGATTACCTACAAGATTGCCGCCCACGCGGCGGATCTGGCGAAAGGCCACCCGGGTGCGCAAATCCGCGACAACGCCATGTCCAAAGCGCGCTTTGAATTCCGCTGGGAAGACCAGTTTAACCTGGCGCTCGATCCCTTCACCGCCCGCGCCTACCACGATGAAACCCTGCCGCAGGAATCGGGTAAGGTGGCGCACTTCTGCTCCATGTGCGGGCCGAAGTTCTGCTCGATGAAAATTAGCCAGGAGGTGCGCGACTACGCCGCCGCGCAGACCATTGAAGTCGGCATGGCGGACATGTCAGAAAACTTCCGCACGAAAGGCGGCGAAATCTACCTCAAAAAAGAGGAGGCGTAATGTACCAGCCTGATTTCCCCTCCGTGCCCTTCCGTTTAGGGCTCTATCCGGTGGTGGACAGCGTGGAGTGGATCGAACGCCTGCTTGAGGCCGGCGTTCGCACCCTCCAGCTGCGCATCAAGGATAAGCGCGATGAAGAGGTAGAGGCCGATGTGGTCGCCGCCATCACGCTGGGACGCCGTTACGACGCGCGTCTGTTTATCAACGATTACTGGCGACTGGCGATTAAGCACCAGGCGTATGGTGTCCATTTGGGTCAGGAGGACCTGGAAACCACCGATTTGAACGCCATCCGCCAGGCTGGCCTGCGCCTTGGCGTTTCAACACACGATGACATGGAGATCGACGTGGCGCTGACGGCCCGCCCCTCTTACATCGCGCTGGGTCACGTCTTCCCGACGCAAACCAAGCAGATGCCCTCGGCGCCGCAGGGGCTGACGCAGCTGGCGAGTCACGTTAAGCGCCTTGCCGATTACCCGACCGTCGCCATTGGCGGAATCAGCCTTGAACGCGCCCCGGCAGTGCTGGAGACCGGCGTCGGCAGTATCGCCGTCGTCAGCGCCATCACCCAGGCCGCAGACTGGCGGTCCGCCACCGAACAGCTTTTACAGCTGGCAGGAGCTGGCAATGAATGACCGCGATTTTATGCGCTACAGCCGTCAGATCCTGCTGGAAGATATCGCCATCGACGGGCAGCAAAAGCTGCTCGCCAGCCGGGTGCTGATTGTTGGCCTGGGAGGATTAGGCGCGCCCGCCGCGCTCTATCTGGCCGGTGCGGGCGTGGGCACGCTGGTGCTGGCCGATGACGACGAAGTGCACCTCAGCAACCTGCAGCGGCAAATCCTCTTCACGACAGACGATGTCAACCAGCCTAAAGCGCAAGTTACGCGCCAGAGGCTGAATCAGCTCAACCCCGATATCGAACTGATTGCACTTCAGACGCGGCTGAGCGGTGAACATTTGCAGCGTGAAGTCGCCCTTGCCGACGCGGTGCTGGACTGCACCGATAATATGGCGACGCGTCAGGCCATCAACGCCGCCTGCGTGGCAGAGAATACGCCGCTGATCACCGCCAGCGCGGTGGGGTTCGGCGGGCAGATGATGGTCCTGACGCCGCCGTGGGCGCAGGGCTGCTACCGTTGCCTGTGGCCGGACGATGCCGAGCCAGCGCGCAACTGCCGCACGGCGGGTGTGCTTGGTCCGGTGGTGGGCGTGATGGGCACGCTGCAGGCGCTGGAGGCCATCAAGCTGCTCAGCGGCATGGAGACGGAGCGCAACACGCTGCGCCTGTTCGACGCCCGCTCCAGCGGCTGGCGCCATCTGGCGCTACACCGCGCCAGCCGCTGCCCGGTATGCGGAGGCCGCGATGCGCATTCTGTTTAACGATGAGCCGATGAGCTGCGACGACGGGCTTACCGTTGCCGTACTGCTCGATAAATTACGCCAGCTTAAGCCGGGAACGGCGCTGGCGCTCAATCAACAGATCCTGCCGCGCGAGCAGTGGGAACATCAGCAGGTCAATGAAGGCGACCAGATCCTGCTGTTTCAGGTTATCGCAGGGGGCTGACATGTTACGTATTGCCGATAAAGTCTTTGATTCGCATCTGTTTACCGGAACCGGAAAATTCGCCTCGCCACAGCTGATGGTGGATGCCATTCGCGAAAGCGGCAGCCAGCTGGTGACGCTGGCGCTTAAGCGCGTGGATCTGCGTCATCACAGCGATGCCATTCTTGCACCGTTGCTTGAAGCCGGCGTCACGCTGCTGCCTAACACCTCCGGCGCCAAAACGGCCGAAGAGGCGATTTTCGCCGCACAGCTGGCGCGGGAAGCGCTCGGCACCCGCTGGCTGAAGCTGGAAATTCACCCGGATGCCCGCTGGCTGCTGCCCGACCCGATCGAGACGCTGAAAGCGGCAGAAAAGCTGGTGCAGCAGGGGTTTACCGTTCTGCCTTACTGCGGCGCGGATCCCGTGTTGTGTAAGCGTCTGGAAGAGGTCGGCTGCGCCGCCGTCATGCCCCTGGGCGCCCCCATTGGCTCCAATCAGGGGCTGGAAACCCGCGCAATGCTGGAGATCATCATCGAGCAGGCGACCGTGCCGGTGGTGGTGGATGCGGGCATCGGCGTTCCCAGCCACGCCGCGCAGGCGCTGGAGATGGGTGCCGACGCGGTGCTGGTGAATACCGCGATTGCGGTAGCTGACGATCCGGTGATGATGGCGCGCGCGTTCCGTCTTGCCGTGGAGGCTGGCGTGCTGGCCAGAGAATCAGGTCCCGGCTCACGCAGTTTCCAGGCACAGGCTACCAGCCCGCTGACCGGTTTTCTGGAGGCGATCTCATGAGCACGTTTACCGAGCGCTGGCGCGAGCTTAACTGGGACGACATTGCCCTGCGCATCAACAGCAAAACGGCGGCTGACGTGGAACGCGCGCTGAATGCCCGTCATTTGACCCGTGAGGATCTGATGGCCCTGCTCTCTCCGGCAGCCAGCGCCTACCTTGAACCGATGGCACAGCGCGCTCAGCGCCTCACCCGGCAACGGTTTGGCAACACGGTAAGCTTCTACGTCCCGCTCTATCTCTCGAACCTGTGCGCCAACGACTGTACCTACTGTGGTTTCTCCATGAGCAACCGCATCAAGCGGAAAACGCTCGATGAAGAGGAGATCGCACGCGAGTGTGCCGCCATTCGTGAAATGGGGTTTGAGCATCTTCTGCTGGTTACGGGCGAGCATCAGGGGAAAGTGGGAATGGACTACTTCCGTCAGCATCTTCCGGCGATACGTCGGGAGTTTGCGTCGTTGCAGATGGAGGTTCAGCCCCTGTCGCAGGACGAGTATGCAGAGTTAAAAACGCTCGGGCTGGATGGGGTCATGGTCTATCAGGAAACTTACCACGAGACGACGTACGCCCGGCATCACCTGAAGGGGAAGAAGCAGGATTTCTTCTTCCGGCTGGAAACGCCGGACAGGCTGGGCCGTGCCGGGATCGACAAAATCGGGCTGGGTGCGCTAATTGGGCTTTCAGACAGCTGGCGGGTTGATTGCTACATGGTAGCAGAACATCTGCTGTGGCTGCAGCAACACTACTGGCAAACCCGATACTCCATCTCCTTCCCGCGCCTGCGCCCCTGCGCAGGAGGCATTGAACCGGCTTCGCTGATGGATGAGCGCCAGCTGGTGCAGACCATCTGCGCGTTTCGCCTGCTCGCCCCGGAAGTAGAATTATCGCTCTCAACACGTGAGTCCCCGGCGTTTCGCGATCGCGTCATTCCCCTTGCGATTAACAACGTCAGCGCGTTTTCCAAAACGCAGCCGGGCGGTTATGCAGACGACCATCCGGAGCTGGAGCAGTTTGCACCGCATGACGGACGGCGTCCAGAAGCCGTTGCCGCCGCCCTGACGGCACAGGGTCTGCAGCCTGTCTGGAAAGACTGGGACAGCTGGCTGGGAAGAGCCTCGCAATGACGATGAAACGCACTGCAACACGGTAAAAAATTGTCGAGGCGCTACGGAAAGGCAAAACCGGATGATTGTCAGCGATCGTCCGGTTTTTTATTGTCATCAGGTCAGCAACGGACGCTGACCAGGGCGAAAAGCTTCTTCCTCGTTTCGCCCTGCCTCAGACTCCGTGTATAAGATGGGCGACATGGCATGAATAAGGTATTTCTTAGTGATTCTTAAGATAAATCATCTCGTCTGAAATTGGGTTCCGTATAATTCACCGCTAACCGCAGGACAGTGACTATGCTGAGAGGATATCGGCAGACGAAAAGTATTCACCATCAGGATCGATGTACAACTCATGGCACTTCACAGCAAAAAGCTCTCTTTTACCCGGCCAATCATGCTTAGCTTCGCGGGGATCCTGTGCAGTTTTGCGCTGATCGCAGTTGTGGTCACGCTTTCGCAACAAAAGGATTTTCTTGAGGACTATCATAAGATTAATGGGAATTTCACCCATAACCTTGCGGTGAACTACACCGAGTCTATCCTGCGTGAAAATGACTATATTCTGGGACGCTCCTCCATCTACTTTGCGCGCGACGACAAGCTAAACGAGACCCTCAACCTTAACCCGACGCAAGGTCTGCAGATGATGATGTATTTGCAGAATCTGATGCCGACCGTGTCATCCATCTCGCTGGCAGACACGCAGGGACATTATCTGCGCGCGCCGGAAGTGCTCCCCACGGAAAAGAGCAAAACTTTCGATCCCCGGACGCGGCCGTGGTTTGTCGCCCAGGCTGAAGCCAGTATCTTTAGCCACTATACCCGCCCCTATATGGATTACTTCACCGGCCACCCAACGGTAACAGTCTATAAGCCGTTAATTTCACCAGAAGGCCGCCTTAAGGGCACGCTCGCGTTTCATCTTGATTTGACGTCAATGGGCTACACTCTGCGTCAGATGGTCGCCCCTGTTCAGGGGGAATTCTTCGTCGTCGAACGTGATGGCGCCGTCGTGCTGCACCCTGATACTGGCGCGCTCTTCAAACAGTACGTGAGCGAAGCGCTGATGGACAAAATGACCAGTGGTGAAGGCCATCTCTACGACAAGAAAACCAACGCCTGGTATTACTACTACTCTTTCACAAATCCGGACTGGTTTGTTATCTACCGGGTCTCTGGCGCAACGCTTACCGATATTACCCGCCACGAAACGACGATCGTAGGCTGGGGTTTCGCGCTGGCGGCCATCATTATCATTCTCTTCGGCCTCTATCTGCGCCATGCCTCACGTACCGTGCTGATGACCATTATCAACGCGATCAAAACGGGCGATGTCAGCCAGGCACCGCGTCTGGAAGCGATGCTGAGCCACACCATCCAGTCCAATAAAGAGCGTGAGATGGCATATGTCCGCCAGGCCACTCACGATGCGCTGACGGGCTGCAAAAACCGCCGTGCGTTCGATAGCGATGTAGAGGAATTATTAAGCGCCCACCAGCCTTTCGCGATGGCGCTGGTTGATATTGATAACTTCAAGTCAATTAACGACACGTGGGGACATCTGAGCGGTGATATCGTCCTGCGTAACGTGGCGCGTGAGGGGATCCAGATAATGCAGCCCCATAACGTCTCGGTCTACCGCTACGGTGGCGAAGAGTTCGCGGTGATCTTCCAGGCCGAGCAGATCGCTGCCGCATTCTCATTGCTTGATGCATGGCGCACCGCCGTTGAAAGGCGCGCCTGGCGTGAAGAAAACCTGCACGTCACGTTCAGTGCGGGTCTCGGTGAATGGCACTTCGAACCGCTGGAACAATTTGTCGAAAGCGTTGATAGCGCCCTCTACAGCGCGAAACGGCAGGGTAAAAACCGCATTATCCGAACAGCCATCAGCTAATCCCCCACCTCACAGCCCGCCCGTTCCCCACGGGTGAGGTTGACGGTCATACAAATTGTAACCGGTTTCAGAAATTCGCCGGTTTCTTTGTGATGCCTGACACACAATCGTGGTAAAGCGGTTGTTGAAGCCCTCTGTGCAAGATAATTATCAATAAACACATGTAGATCGAGGCTGATTATGAAGAACATCGTTTTATGCTGTGCAGCGGGAATGTCAACCAGCATGCTGGTTCAACGTATGAAAGACGCCGCGCAGAAAAAAGGGGTTGAAGTCACCATTAAAGCCGTTCCGATTGCGGAGTTTAAAGACAACATCGCGACGGCCGACATCGTATTGCTGGGGCCACAGGTTAAATACGAGCAGGCTAAACTGCAGGCGCAGGCCGACCCGCTGGGCAAAAAGGTCGCGGTGATCGACATGATGGATTACGGCATGATGAAAGGCGATGCCGTACTGGAAAAAGCACTCAAGCTGCTGGAGTCATAATGGACGACTTAGAAACCACGATCATGGAACTGCTGGTCAATGCAGGTGCGGCACGCAGCGCGGCCCTGATGGCCCTGCAGATGGCGCGTAAAGGTGAGTTTGACGAAGCTGAGAAAGCGATGGAAGAGTCGCGCGAATATGTGAAGCACGCGCATACGATCCAAACGCAGCTTATCGGCCTTGACGAAGGGACCGGGAAACTGCCGGTTAACCTGATCACCGTTCATTCTCAGGACCACCTGATGAACGCGATGGTTATTCAGGATCTGGCGGGCGATATGATTGAGCTTTATCGACGCATCCCGCTAGTGAATTGAAGACATGCAGATATAAAAAAAACCCGCCGAGGCGGGTTTTTTATTTACGGCAGCAACGATTACTCGTTGTCGGAACCGCCCAGACCTGCGTTCAGCAGTTCTGCAAGGCTCGCGGAGGCATCTTCAGCAGTAACCTGCGGTGCAGCTGGAAGTTCGCCCGCTGCGCGACGACGCATACGATCCTGGTGGTACGCATAACCGGTACCGGCCGGGATCAGACGACCCACGATGACGTTCTCTTTCAGACCGCGCAGTTCATCACGTTTACCTGCAACAGCGGCTTCGGTCAGGACACGAGTCGTCTCCTGGAACGATGCTGCAGAGATGAAGGACTCGGTTGCCAGAGACGCTTTGGTGATACCCAGCAGATCGCGTGCGAAGGTCGCACCGATTTTGCCATTCGCTTCGAGATCGCGGTTAGCGATCTTAACGCGTGAGTATTCAACCTGCTCGCCTTCCAGGAAGTCGGAGCTGCCCGCGTTTTCGATGGTTGCTTTACGCAGCATCTGACGAACGATAACTTCGATGTGCTTATCGTTAATCTTAACGCCCTGCAGGCGGTATACGTCCTGTACTTCGTTAACAATGTAACGAGTAACAGCATGCACACCACGAAGACGCAGGATGTCGTGCGGCGCTTCTGGACCGTCGGAAACCACGTCACCACGTTCTACACGTTCGCCTTCGAACACGTTGAGCTGACGCCACTTAGGAATCATCTCTTCGTACGGCTCGCTGCCATCTACTGGCGTGATAACCAGACGGCGCTTGCCTTTGGTCTCTTTACCGAAGGAGATGATGCCGCTGATTTCAGCCAGGATTGCAGGCTCTTTCGGACGACGTGCTTCGAACAGGTCCGCAACGCGTGGCAGACCACCGGTGATGTCCTTGGTACCGCCGGATTCCTGAGGAATACGCGCCAGGGTGTCACCAGAGCTGATCTGTACGCCATCTTCCAGCTGTACAATCGCTTTACCCGGCAGGAAGTACTGCGCAGGCATATCGGTACCCGGGATCAGAACGTCGTTACCCTGAGCATCAACGATTTTCAGCGCAGGACGCAGATCTTTACCACCGGTAGTACGTTCTGCAGAATCCAGAACCACCAGAGAAGACAGACCGGTCAGCTCGTCGGTCTGACGAGTAATGGTCTGGCCGTCGATCATATCAGTAAAGCGGATGAAACCACTTACTTCGGTGATAACCGGCATGGTGTGTGGATCCCAGTTCGCAACGGTTTCACCGCCGGCAACCTGCTCGCCATCACCTTTCGCCATAACAGCACCGTAAGGCACTTTATAGCTCTCTTTGGTACGACCGAATTCGTCGATCAGCTTCAGCTCGGTGTTACGAGAAGTGATAACCAGTTTACCGCTGGAGTTCACAACCGATTTCGCGTTGCTGAGCTTGATGCTACCTTTGTTTTTCACCTGGATGCTGGATTCAGCAGCCGCACGAGATGCCGCACCACCGATGTGGAACGTACGCATCGTCAGCTGTGTACCCGGCTCACCGATGGACTGTGCCGCGATAACGCCGATGGCTTCACCTTTGTTGATGATGTGGCCACGCGCCAGGTCACGACCGTAGCAGTGCGCACATACACCAAAGTCGGTGTCACAGGATACAACGGAACGCACTTTCACGGAGTCAACAGAGTTCGCTTCCAGCAGGTCACACCACTGTTCGTGCAGCAGCGTGTTGCGTGGAACCAGAATGTCTGCGGTGCCCGGCTTCAGGATGTCTTCCGCGGTTACACGACCCAGTACGCGATCGCGCAGCGGCTCTTTAACATCACCACCCTCGATAACCGGGGTCATGGTGATACCTTCGAGGGTGCCACAATCGTCTTCGGTCACAACCAGATCCTGCGCAACGTCAACCAGACGACGCGTCAGATAACCGGAGTTCGCTGTTTTCAGTGCGGTATCCGCCAGACCTTTACGCGCACCGTGCGTGGAGATGAAGTACTGGAGTACGTTCAGACCTTCACGGAAGTTCGCGGTGATTGGCGTTTCGATGATGGAGCCATCCGGCTTCGCCATCAGACCACGCATACCTGCCAGCTGACGAATCTGTGCTGCGGAACCACGCGCACCGGAGTCGGCCATCATGTAGATGCTGTTGAAGGAAACCTGCTGCTCTTCTACGCCGTCACGGTTAATCACGGTTTCGGTTTGCAGGTTATCCATCATCGCTTTGGATACACGATCGTTCGCCGCAGCCCAGATATCGATAACTTTGTTGTAACGTTCGCCCGCGGTGACCAGACCAGACTGGAACTGCTCCTGGATTTCCGCAACTTCAGCTTCCGCTTCAGAGATGATCTCGTGTTTCTTCTCTGGGATGACCATGTCATCGATACCAACAGATGCACCTGAACGCGCTGCATAAGCAAAGCCGGTATACATTGTCTGGTCAGCGAAGATAACGGTCGGCTTCAGACCCAGAATGCGGTAACAGGTGTTCAGCATTTTGGAGATCGCTTTCTTACCCAGCGCCTGGTTGACGATGGAGAAAGGCAGACCTTTCGGTACGATCATCCACAGAATGGCACGGCCAACGGTCGTGTCTTTCAGGCTGGTTTTCGCAACGAATTCGCCGTTTGCATCTTTTTCGTATTCGGTGATACGCACTTTAACGCGCGCATGCAGAGAGGCCAGGCCAGCGCGATAAATACGCTCAGCTTCTTTCGGGCCAGTCAGCACCATGCCTTCGCCTTTGGCGTTAACACAGTCGCGGGTCATGTAGTACAGACCCAATACAACGTCCTGAGAAGGAACGATGATTGGCTCACCGTTCGCTGGAGACAGGATGTTGTTGGTAGACATCATCAGCGCACGCGCTTCGAGCTGGGCTTCCAGCGTCAGCGGTACGTGAACAGCCATCTGGTCACCATCGAAGTCGGCGTTATAAGCCGCACAGACCAGCGGGTGCAGCTGGATAGCTTTACCTTCGATCAGAACTGGCTCAAATGCCTGGATACCCAGACGGTGCAGTGTTGGTGCACGGTTCAGCAGTACCGGGTGTTCGCGGATCACTTCGTCCAGGATATCCCAAACGACAGCTTCTTCACGCTCAACCATTTTCTTAGCGGCTTTGATGGTGGTGGCGAGTCCTCGCAGCTCCAGCTTGCCGTAGATGAACGGTTTGAACAGCTCCAGTGCCATTTTCTTCGGCAGACCGCACTGATGCAGACGCAGGTATGGACCTACGGTGATTACAGAACGACCGGAGTAGTCAACACGCTTACCGAGCAGGTTCTGACGGAAACGACCCTGTTTACCTTTGATCATGTCGGCCAAAGATTTCAGAGGACGTTTGTTAGAACCGGTGATCGCACGACCACGACGACCGTTATCCAGCAGGGCATCTACCGCTTCCTGCAGCATACGTTTTTCGTTGCGTACGATGATATCCGGCGCAGCCAGATCCAGCAGACGTTTCAGACGGTTGTTACGGTTGATCACGCGACGATACAGATCGTTCAGATCGGACGTTGCGAAACGACCACCATCCAGCGGAACCAGCGGACGCAGATCTGGCGGCAGAACCGGCAGAACGGTCAGGATCATCCACTCTGGTTTGTTACCAGACTGAACGAACGCTTCCAGCAGTTTGATACGCTTGGTCAGCTTTTTACGCTTGGTTTCGGAGTTGGTTTCGTTCAGCTCTTCACGCAGCTGCTCGCACTCTTGCTCCAGATCCATGCTCTTCAGCAGGGCCTGAATAGCTTCCGCACCCATCTTCGCGTCGAATTCGTCACCGAACTCTTCCAGCGCGTCCAGATACTGCTCTTCAGTCAGGATCTGGTGACGTTCCAGGTTCGTCATCCCGCCTTCGATAACCACATAAGATTCGAAGTACAGTACACGTTCGATATCGCGCAGCGGCATATCCAGCAGCAGGCCGATACGGGACGGCAGAGATTTCAGGAACCAGATGTGAGCAGTCGGAGACGCCAGCTCGATGTGGCCCATACGCTCACGGCGTACTTTGGTCTGGGTCACTTCAACGCCGCACTTCTCACAGATCACACCACGGTGTTTCAGGCGCTTGTACTTACCGCACAGGCACTCGTAATCTTTTACTGGCCCGAAAATACGTGCACAGAAAAGGCCGTCACGCTCAGGTTTGAACGTACGGTAGTTGATGGTTTCCGGCTTTTTAACTTCACCGAAAGACCATGAACGGATCATGTCTGGCGAAGCCAGAGCAATTTTGATCGCATCAAACTCTTCGGTTTTAGTTTGCGCTTTCAGAAACTTTAATAAGTCTTTCACGGATTTGCTCCCGTCGGAGTTAGCACACTCTGCTGTCGGGCGTTAACCCGACAGCAGTGACCTGTTTGAGCGAGAATTACTCGTCTTCCAGTTCGATGTTGATACCCAGCGAACGAATCTCTTTCAACAGTACGTTGAAGGATTCTGGCATGCCCGGCTCCATCTGATGGTTGCCGTCCACGATGTTTTTATACATCTTGGTACGACCGTTCACGTCATCAGACTTAACGGTGAGCATTTCCTGCAGGGTGTATGCCGCGCCGTATGCTTCCAGCGCCCACACTTCCATCTCCCCGAAGCGCTGACCACCGAACTGTGCCTTACCACCCAGCGGCTGCTGAGTAACCAGGCTGTAAGAACCGGTAGAACGAGCGTGCATCTTGTCGTCGACCAGGTGGTTCAGTTTCAGCATGTACATGTAACCAACGGTTACTGGACGCTCAAACTGTTCACCGGTACGGCCGTCAAACAGCGTAATCTGACCAGACGTTGGCAGACCACCCAGTTGCAGCAGCTCTTTAATTTCAGCTTCTTTTGCACCGTCGAATACCGGCGTTGCAATTGGCATACCTTTGCGCAGGTTCTCTGCCAGACGCAGCACTTCTTCATCGCTGAAGGTGTTCAGGTCGACTTTCTGACGCACATCGGTACCCAGATCGTAGGCACGCTGGATGAATTCGCGCAGTTTCGCGACTTCCTGCTGCTGTTTCAGCATGGCGTTGATCTTGTCGCCAATACCTTTCGCAGCCATACCCAGGTGGGTTTCCAGAATCTGACCGATGTTCATACGAGACGGTACGCCCAGTGGGTTCAGTACGATATCTACCGGCGTACCGTTAGCATCGTGCGGCATATCTTCGATCGGGTTGATCTTAGAGATAACACCCTTGTTACCGTGACGACCTGCCATCTTATCACCAGGCTGGATCTGACGTTTAACGGCCAGATACACCTTAACAATCTTCAGCACGCCTGGTGCCAGATCGTCGCCCTGAGTGATTTTGCGGCGTTTCGCTTCGAGTTTTTTCTCGAACTCGTGTTTCAGTTCGTCATACTGCTCAGCCAGCTGTTCCAGCTGATTTTGTTTCTCTTCGTCGGTCAGGCCCAGTTCCAGCCAGCGATCGCGTGGCAGTTTGTCGAGCTTCTCAGCTTCAACACCACCGGCAACCAGCACCGCATAAATACGGCTGAACAGACCCGCTTCGAGGATCTGCAGTTCTTCAGACAGGTCTTTCTTAGCCTGCTTGAGCTGCATCTCTTCGATTTCCAGCGCACGCTTATCTTTCTCAACGCCATCACGAGTGAAGACCTGAACGTCGATAACCGTACCGGAAACACCGTTTGGTACGCGCAGAGAAGAGTCTTTAACGTCAGACGCTTTCTCACCGAAGATTGCACGCAGCAGTTTCTCTTCTGGCGTCAGCTGGGTTTCACCTTTCGGCGTAACCTTACCAACCAGAATGTCGCCGCCGGTCACTTCCGCACCGATGTAAACAATACCGGATTCATCCAGTTTGGAGAGCGCAGCTTCACCCACGTTAGGGATGTCGGCAGTGATCTCTTCTGGCCCCAGCTTGGTGTCACGGGACACACAGGCCAGTTCCTGAATGTGGATGGTGGTGAAACGATCTTCCTGAACCACACGCTCGGAGACGAGGATGGAGTCTTCGAAGTTGTAACCGTTCCACGGCATGAACGCTACGCGCATGTTCTGACCGAGCGCCAGTTCACCGAGGTCGGTGGACGGACCGTCTGCCAGCACGTCGCCGCGCTCAACTGGCTCACCCAGAGATACGCAAGGCATCTGGTTGATACAGGTGTTCTGGTTAGAACGGGTGTATTTGGTCAGGTTGTAGATGTCGATACCCGCTTCGCCCGGATACATCTCGTCTTCGTTAACTTTGATAACGATACGGGATGCGTCGACGTACTGAACGGTACCGCCACGCTTAGCAACTGCAGTAACACCGGAGTCAACGGCAACAGCACGTTCCATACCGGTACCAACCAGCGGCTTATCAGCACGCAGAGTTGGAACGGCCTGACGTTGCATGTTCGCACCCATCAATGCACGGTTGGCGTCATCGTGTTCCAGGAACGGGATCAGGGACGCACCGACGGATACCACCTGCTGGGTGGAAACGTCCATGTAGTCAACCTGGTCGCGGCTGAACAAGCTGGATTCGCCTTTGCTACGGCAGGTAACCAAATCTTCTACAAAGTGGCCTTCGTCATCCAGGTTGGAGTTCGCCTGAGCGATAACGTAGTTGCCTTCTTCGATAGCAGACAGGTAGTGAATTTCGTCGGTAACAACACCGTCAGTCACTTTACGGTACGGGGTCTCGAGGAAACCGTATTCGTTCGTCTGTGCGTAAACGGACAGGGAGTTGATCAGACCGATGTTTGGACCTTCAGGCGTTTCGATTGGACATACGCGACCGTAGTGCGTCGGGTGTACGTCTCGAACTTCGAAGCCTGCACGTTCACGGGTCAGACCGCCCGGGCCGAGTGCGGAGATACGACGTTTGTGCGTAATCTCAGACAGCGGGTTGTTCTGGTCCATGAACTGAGACAGCTGGCTGGAACCGAAGAACTCTTTCACTGCTGCAGAAATCGGCTTGGCGTTGATCATATCCTGAGGCATCAGGGTATCCAGATCACCCAGAGACAGACGCTCTTTCACCGCACGCTCTACACGTACCAGGCCAACGCGGAACTGGTTTTCCGCCATTTCGCCTACGGAGCGGATACGACGGTTGCCGAGGTGGTCGATATCGTCCACTTCGCCTTTACCGTTACGGATATCGATGAGCTTCTTCATCACTTCGATGATGTCGTCTTTGCTCAGGATACCGGAACCTTCGATTTCATCGCGCAGCAGAGAACGGTTGAACTTCATACGACCTACCGCGGACAGATCGTAGCGGTCTTCGGAGAAGAACAGGTTCTCGAACAGGCTTTCAGCCGCTTCGCGAGTTGGTGGCTCACCAGGACGCATCATGCGGTAGATTTCGACCAGCGCGCTCAGACGATCGGTCGTTGGGTCGACGCGTACAGTCTCAGAGATGTACGGACCGTGGTCCAGATCGTTGGTGAACAGCGTTTCGATACGTTTGTGGCCAGACTGGCTCAGCTTAGCCAGCAGATCCAGGCTCAGCTCCATGTTAGCCGGGCAGATCAGCTCGCCAGTTGATTCATCAACGTAATCTTTCGCGGCTACTTTTCCTGCAATGTATTCAACCGGAACTTCGATGTGTTTGATATCATCTTTTTCCAGCTGGCGGATGTGGCGCGCGGTGATACGGCGACCTTTTTCCACATACACTTTGCCGTCGGCTTCGATGTCGAACGACGCGGTCTCACCACGCAGACGTTCCGGCACCAGCTCCATCTGCAGCTTGTTGTCGCGGATTTCAAAGATCACTTTCTCAAAGAACAGGTCCAGGATCTGCTCAGTGGTATAGTTCAGTGCACGCAGAATGATGGTTGCAGGCAGTTTACGACGACGGTCGATACGGACAAACAGGTTGTCTTTTGGATCGAACTCGAAGTCCAGCCATGAACCACGGTAAGGAATGATGCGTGCGTTATACAGTACTTTACCGGAAGAGTGTGTTTTACCTTTATCGCTGTCGAAGAAGACGCCCGGGCTACGATGCAGCTGGGAAACGATAACACGCTCAGTACCGTTGATGACGAAAGTACCGTTGTCTGTCATGAGTGGAATCTCACCCATGTAGACTTCTTGTTCTTTAATGTCTTTTACGGTGCCTTCCGGCGCTTCGCGCTCGTAGATCACCAGACGCAGTTTTACGCGCAGCGGTGCGGAATAGGTCACGCCACGGATCTGACATTCCTGAACGTCAAACACCGGTTCGCCAAGGCGGTAGCTGACGTACTGCAGCTCGGAGTTACCGCTGTAGCTCTGAATCGGGAACACGGAACGGAAGGCTGCTTCCAGACCGTACTGCCCTTCAGGATCTTGCTCGATAAACTTCTGGAACGAGTCAAGCTGGATAGAAAGGAGATATGGAATGTCCAGAACTTGTGGACGTTTACCAAAATCCTTACGAATACGTTTTTTCTCGGTATAGGAGTAAACCATAGGGTTCCTCAGCTCGCTGACAAGTCGACCCATCTGTCCGACGAAGGGACAGTTTGTGCAACACCATTTTGTGGACCGGAAAATTGAATACTTTCCGCAATACCTGTTGCTATCACGCTTAAACCATTTCATTGCGATTTACACAGAGCGAGCACCCTGTCGCAGTATATTAAGTCGTCGATAGAAACAAGCATTGTCAGGACAATCAGCAGTCAAACAGTGTGAAATGCTACTGATGCCTTACAGCGCAAAAAGGCTGGTGACTAAAAAGTCACCAGCCATCAGCCTAATTGCTTAGGCTGCAACCAGAAAAGTTGGCTTATTTAACTTCAACTTCAGCGCCAGCTTCTTCCAGAGATTTTTTCAGTGCTTCTGCGTCGTCTTTGCTCACGCCTTCTTTCAGCGCAGCTGGAGCAGATTCTACCAGGTCTTTAGCTTCTTTCAGACCCAGGCCAGTTGCGCCACGTACTGCTTTGATAACAGCAACTTTGTTCGCGCCAGCAGCTTTCAGAATTACGTCGAATTCAGTTTTTTCTTCAGCAGCTTCAGCCGGGCCAGCAGCTACAGCTACAGCAGCAGCAGCAGAAACACCGAATTTTTCTTCCATTGCAGAAACCAGCTCTACAACGTCCATTACGGACATAGCTGCTACTGCTTCAATGATTTGATCTTTAGTGATAGACATTTAAATTGTTCCTGAAAATCAGAATAAGTTTATACGTAAGCAAATGCTTTATAAAGATAACTGCAATTAAGCAGCTTCTTTCGCATCGCGTACAGCAGCCAGAGTGCGAACCAGTTTGCCAGCCGCAGCTTCTTTCATGGTTGCCATCAGGCGTGCAATTGCTTCTTCGTAGGTCGGCAGGGTTGCCAGGCGATCGATTTGCGATGCCGGGATCAACTCACCTTCAAAGGCTGCAGCTTTGACCTCAAATTTTGCATTCGCTTTCGCGAACTCTTTGAACAGACGAGCAGCAGCGCCCGGGTGTTCCATAGAGTATGCAATCAGGGTCGGACCAACAAACGTGTCTTTCAGGCACTCGAACTGAGTACCTTCAACTACGCGGCGCAGCAGGGTGTTACGAACAACACGCATGTATACGCCAGCTTCACGACCTGCTTTACGCAGTTCAGTCATTTTGTCTACAGTAACGCCACGGGAATCCGCAACTACTGCAGACAGCGCGCCTTTGGCTACTTCGCTGACTTCAGCAACAATCGCTTGTTTGTCTTGAAGATTTAAAGCCATTAGCTTTGCTCCTGGATGTTTGCCGGAACTCATGTTCCGGAACTCACTTCACTCTTCCCAACGGGAAGAGCGTCTTAATACGGTGAGCAGAAACAAGCCAGAGTATTAAAAATAATCTTAGCGTTCTGTCACCGTCTACGCAGGGGATTAAGTCTCTTTCGAGACACCTGCGGTCTTCGACGGAGGCCTGGATAGGCCAGGCTCCAACGAACAATTCTTTTAGCCACTAACTTTCGTTAGCAAACGTGGGGGTAAGATTGTAGACAAAATCACCGCCCACGTAAAGGCATTAGTTTGCAGCAGCGCTCAGGCCAGCCTGGTCAACTGCAACACCTGCACCCATAGTGGTGGAGATGCTAACTTTCTTGATGTACACGCCTTTCGCCTGAGTTGGTTTTGCTTTTTTCAGCGCAACCAGCAGAGCTTCCAGGTTTTCTTTCAGTTTGTCAGCGTCAAAATCCACTTTACCGATGGTGGTGTGGATGATGCCGTTTTTGTCGTTACGATAACGAACCTGACCCGCTTTAGCGTTCTTAACCGCTTCAGCAACGTTAGGAGTTACAGTACCAACTTTCGGGTTTGGCATCAGGCCGCGTGGACCCAGAACCTGGCCCAGCTGGCCAACAACGCGCATTGCATCTGGAGATGCGATAACAACGTCAAAGTTCATTTCGCCTTTCTTGATCTGATCAGCCAGATCTTCCATACCTACCAGTTCAGCACCGGCAGCTTTAGCAGCTTCAGCGTTTGCACCCTGAGCAAATACAGCTACGCGAACGGAACGGCCAGTACCGTGTGGCAGTACAGTTGCGCCACGAACGTTCTGATCGGATTTACGAGCGTCGATGCCCAGGTTAACGGCAACGTCAACGCTTTCAACGAACTTAGCAGTTGCCAGTTCTTTCAGTAGAGCGATAGCTTCGTTGATGTCGTACTGTTTGGTCGCATCAACTTTGTCACGGATCACGGACATGCGCTTGGTCAGTTTAGCCATTTCTTAGTCCTCCACTACCAGGCCCATGGAACGTGCAGTACCTTCGATGGAGCGAGTCATCGCTTCAATGTCGGCACCAGTCATGTCGGCAGCTTTGGTCTGCGCGATTTCCTGCAGCTGAGCGCGGGAAATTTTACCCACTTTGTCTTTGTTCGGTTTACCGGAACCAGACTTGATACCAGCCGCTTTCTTCAGCAGAACTGCTGCTGGAGGGGTTTTGGTAACGAAAGTGAAAGAACGGTCAGCGTAAACAGTGATTACGACTGGGATTGGCAGACCTTTTTCCAGGGATTCAGTTTTTGCGTTGAACGCTTTACAGAATTCCATGATGTTCACACCCTGCTGACCCAGAGCTGGACCAACTGGTGGACTTGGGTTCGCCATACCAGCTGCAACCTGCAGCTTGACGTAGGCTTGTACTTTCTTAGCCATTCTAAAATCCTCTGATTGGGTAATAGCGCCTCAGGGAGGCTCCCCGTGAATAAAATTCGTTTTACGGGCCGAGACCCATAAAAACAAAAGGCGCGAAATTGTATTCCAATCCCGCGCCTTGTGCAACGATTAAATCGTCGCTTTTTTGATCGCTGCTTAGGCTTTTTCTACCTGGGCAAAGTCCAGTTCTACCGGGGTCGCACGACCGAAGATAGAAACAGAAACTTTCAGGCGGGACTTCTCGTAGTCCACTTCTTCAACCACGCCATTAAAGTCAGCAAACGGACCGTCATTAACACGAACCATTTCACCCGGTTCAAACAGCGTTTTCGGACGCGGCTTATCACCTACCTGCTGCAGGCGGTTCATAATCGCATCAACTTCTTTGTCGCTGATTGGCGCCGGACGGTCAGACGTGCCGCCGATAAAGCCCATCACGCGCGGTACGCTGCGCACCAGGTGCCAGCTCGCGTCGTTCATAACCATCTGAACCAGCACGTAACCCGGGAAGAATTTGCGCTCGCTTTTGCGACGCTGGCCGCCACGGATCTCAACCACTTCTTCGGTTGGAACCATAACTTCGCCAAACAACTCTTCCATGTTGTGTAATTTGATATGCTCACGCAGCGACGTGGCTACGCGGCCTTCAAAACCGGAAAACGCCTGAACGACGTACCAGCGCTTTTTAGGGGCTTCAGACATCTCAGAACCTCAGGCCAGTGATAAAGGATACCAGGCGAACCAGAATACCATCCAGTCCCCACAGGATCAGTGACATTACAGCGGTAACCGCCGCTACGATCAGCGTGGTGTGCAATGTTTCCTGGCGAGTCGGCCAAATTACCTTGCGGACTTCGGTACGCGCTTCGCGGGCAAAAGCGACAGTCGCTTTGCCTTTCGTCGTCAACAGCGCGACACCACCCGCTGCAGCAATCAGAATTACCACTGCAAGCGCGCGTAGCGGCAGCATAATGTCACGATAAAGGTAGTTGCCGACAATCGCTACGATCAGCAGAACGGCTACTACTACCCATTTCATCGCTTCCAGGCCGCGCCCGCTCCCTTGAGCTTCGGTATTCGCACTCATAAACCAACCTGTCAGAAGTATTCTACAAACATTTTCACCCCGCGATCGCGAGGCAAACCAAATCGAAATGCTAATTCGCTTTTCGGATTATACGCTCTCTGCAGAGCCTGTCTCAGCAATGATTATGACAAAAATAATCACTGATGAGCCAGGTTCTGGCGTGAAAGCGTGCAAAAAGGGCATCAAATGATGCCCTTTTATTGCGCATTGCGTCAAATGTTATCAGCAATTAGCCGAGAACTTTAGCAACCACGCCCGCGCCAACGGTACGGCCACCTTCACGGATTGCGAAACGCAGACCGTCGTCCATCGCGATTGGGTGGATCAGAGTCACAACCATCTTGATGTTGTCGCCTGGCATTACCATCTCTACGCCTTCTGGCAGTTCGATGGTACCGGTCACGTCAGTTGTACGGAAGTAGAACTGTGGACGGTAGCCTTTGAAGAACGGAGTATGACGGCCGCCTTCGTCTTTGGACAGGATGTACACTTCAGATTCGAACTTGGTGTGTGGCTTGATTGAGCCTGGCTTCGCCAGAACCTGACCACGTTCGATTTCTTCACGCTTGATACCACGCAGCAGAACACCAACGTTCTCACCAGCACGGCCTTCGTCCAGCAGTTTGCGGAACATTTCAACGCCAGTACAGGTAGACTTCGCAGTCTCTTTGATACCAACGATTTCAACTTCTTCACCAACTTTGATGATACCGCGCTCTACACGACCGGTAACAACGGTACCACGACCGGAGATGGAGAATACGTCTTCGATTGGCAGCAGGAATGGCTTGTCAATCGCACGCTCTGGTTCTGGGATGTAAGAATCCAGGAAGCCAGCCAGTTCGATGATTTTCGCTTCCCACTCTGCGTCGCCTTCCAGCGCTTTCAGCGCGGAACCACGAACGATTGGGGTGTCGTCGCCTGGGAAATCGTACTGAGACAGCAGTTCACGAACTTCCATCTCTACCAGTTCCAGCAGCTCTTCGTCATCAACCATGTCGCACTTGTTCAGGAACACGATGATGAAAGGAACGCCTACCTGACGACCCAGCAGGATGTGCTCACGGGTCTGAGGCATTGGGCCGTCAGTCGCAGCAACAACCAGGATCGCGCCGTCCATCTGCGCAGCACCGGTGATCATGTTTTTAACATAGTCGGCGTGGCCTGGGCAGTCTACGTGTGCGTAGTGGCGAGTCGGGGTGTCGTATTCAACGTGAGAGGTGTTGATGGTGATACCACGAGCTTTTTCTTCTGGTGCGTTATCGATCTGGTCGAATGCACGAGCAGAACCACCGTAGGTTTTTGCCAGAACGGTAGTGATTGCAGCGGTCAGCGTTGTTTTACCATGGTCAACGTGGCCGATAGTACCGACGTTAACGTGCGGTTTTGTACGTTCAAACTTTTCTTTAGACATCGATTGTCCCTCTAAGACACGGATAAATCGGTGATATCACCACATCAACCAGGCGAAATGCCCGAATTGTTGAATACAGTAAAATTGAAACAGAGAGAAACGGGAAGGAGAAGTGAAGTGGTGCTGATACCCAGAGTCGAACTGGGGACCTCACCCTTACCAAGGGTGCGCTCTACCAACTGAGCCATATCAGCACGTATTGGAGCGGGCAGCGGGAATCGAACCCGCATCATCAGCTTGGAAGGCTGAGGTAATAGCCATTATACGATGCCCGCATCCTGAAACTCGGCTACCCAGTTCTTTCTGTAACAAAAAAAGAGATTTCTCTCTTTTTCAGTTTGAGCTGGCTAATTTTTCCAACCAGCTCCGGCGGCATTTACGCTGCCAGAAAGTGGTGGTGGGGGAAGGATTCGAACCTTCGAAGTCTGTGACGGCAGATTTACAGTCTGCTCCCTTTGGCCGCTCGGGAACCCCACCGGACTTGATGGTGCCGACTACCGGAATCGAACTGGTGACCTACTGATTACAAGTCAGTTGCTCTACCTACTGAGCTAAGTCGGCATCAAGTAGCGCGCATTCTATGGATACCTGCGCGGTCATGCAACTAAAAATTTGCATAAAACGTTCTTTCGCTCACATTTTATGCGAACAGCGCACTAAGCGCTGTAAAAGTAGTCATCCACGGTCAAATAATCAACATGGAAGGGTGTTTTGCACGGTATACACCGTAGCGTGACGGCTTCCGCGTAACGCAGCGCTTTCCATCTTTTTTCTTATTATTCCCGCCATCTGGTGTTAACCTCCTGCCCATTGTCCAAAATTAACTGTGTGATGAGCCACGTCCCGGCAGCATAGCGCTGGCTCACTGAAGCATGCTTATGAGCAAAAAAGAGCAAACGTTAATGACGCCTTATCTTCACTTTAACCGCAGCCAGTGGGCTGCCCTGCGTGATTCCGTCCCTATGACGCTGACGGAAGGTGAAATCGCACGGTTAAAAGGGATAAACGAAGATCTGTCCCTGGAAGAGGTGGCAGAAATTTATCTCCCCCTCTCTCGCTTGCTTAACTTCTATATCAGCTCCAACCTGCGCCGTCAGGCGGTGCTGGAGCAGTTCCTCGGCACGAACGGTCAGCGCATTCCTTATATCATTAGCATTGCAGGCAGCGTGGCCGTGGGTAAAAGCACCACCGCACGCGTATTGCAGGCGTTATTGAGCCGCTGGCCGGAACACCGCAGCGTTGAGTTGATCACGACCGACGGCTTCCTGCACCCGAACGAAGTATTAAAAGAACGCGGGCTGATGAAGAAGAAGGGCTTCCCGCTCTCTTATGATATGCACCGTCTGGTGAAATTTGTCTCTGACCTGAAATCTGGCGTGCCTCACGTCACGGCGCCGGTCTATTCACACCTGATCTACGACCGCATCCCGGATGGGGATAAAACGGTAGTCCAGCCGGACATCCTGATTCTTGAAGGTTTGAACGTGCTGCAAAGCGGAATGGATTATCCACATGACCCGCATCATGTGTTCGTTTCGGATTTCGTCGATTTCTCTATCTATGTTGATGCGCCGGAAGATCTGCTGCAGAGCTGGTATATCAACCGCTTCCTGAAGTTCCGCGAAGGGGCATTCACCGACCCGGACTCCTATTTCCACCACTACGCCCAGCTTTCTGAAGAAGAAGCGATTAATGTGGCGACGGGGCTGTGGAATGAGATCAACTACGTGAACCTCAAAGAGAACATCCTGCCGACGCGCGAGCGTGCGAGCCTGATCCTCACCAAGAGCGAGAAGCACGCCGTCGACCAGATTCGCCTGCGGAAATAGTCAGGCAGACATAAAAAAACCGGCTTAACGCCGGTTTTTTTACTTTATGCATGGGGCTTCTCGCCGTTTTCATCCTGATCGACCGCGAAGCAGGCAACCAGCTGCCCGCCATACTCCTTCAGCTGCGGCTGGAGCTGGGTGCACGGGCCAAAGCGACGGCTGCACCGGGCGTTAAATGCACATCCCGGAGGTGGATTCAGCGGACTAGGCAGTTCACCCGTCAGCTTAATGCGCTCACGACGATCGTCCGGGTTCAGACGCGGCGTGGCAGACAGCAGCGCCTGGGTGTACGGGTGACGAGGGTTATTAAAGATCTGATCTTTGGTCCCCTTCTCCACGCAGCGCCCCAGATACATCACCATCACTTCGTCAGCGATGTGCTCCACCACCGACAGGTCGTGGGAGATGAACACGTAAGAGAGCCCCAGCTCCTGCTGGAGATCCATCATCAGGTTCAGCACCTGCGCGCGTACGGAGACGTCGAGCGCCGAAACCGGCTCATCGGCAATCACCACGTCCGGGTCAAGCATCAGACCGCGGGCAATAGCGATACGCTGACGCTGACCGCCGGAGAACATATGCGGGTAGCGATCGTAATGCTCGGTTTTGAGGCCGACCTTCGCCATCATCGCCAGGGCTTTTTCACGGCGTTGCTCTTTGCTCAGATTGCTGTTAATCAGCAGCGGCTCTTCCAGAATCTGTCCCACTTTTTTACGCGGGTTCAGAGAACCATACGGGTTCTGGAACACAATCTGGATTTTCTGGCGACGCAGCTTCTGCGCCTGCGGATCGTGCTTGAGCAGATCCTGCCCCTGGTAATAGAGCTCACCGCCGGTCGGCACTTCAATCATCGTCAGCAAACGACCGAGCGTGGACTTACCGCAGCCTGACTCCCCCACCACCGCCAGCGTTTTACCGCGTTCGAGGGTAAAGGATACGCCGTCCAGCGCCTTCACCAGGCGTTCAGGGGCAAAAATCCCCTTTTTAACCGGATAGTGTTTTTTCAGGTCGATGGCCTGCAACAGCGGCTGTTGCGTGGTGGCCTGTTGCGTACTCATAGTGTTGGCCTCCCGGCATCATCGAGTGGGTAGTGACATTTCGACTGGCGGCCGTCAGCAAGCTGGTTTAGCTCTGGCTCTTCCGCCCGGCACTTATCCGTCGCATACGGACAGCGCGGATTGAGCAGGCAGCCCTGCGGTCGGTCATATTTACCCGGAACGACGCCCGGCAGCGACGCCAGACGCGCTTTGTCCTGGGCAAACTCCGGCAGCGCACGCAGCAGCGCCTGCGTATACGGGTGACGCGGCGCGCGGAAGATGTCGTGCGAATTACCGGTCTCGACCACCTGGCCGGCATACATCACGATGATTTTGTGCGCGGCTTCGGCCACCAGCGCCAGATCGTGCGTAATCAGCACCAGCGCCATGTTCTCTTTCTGCTGCAGCTCCAGCAGCAGCTCGATGATTTGCGCCTGAATGGTCACATCCAGCGCCGTTGTCGGTTCATCCGCAATCAGCAGCTTTGGCCGACAGGCAATCGCCATGGCGATCATCACGCGCTGGCTCATCCCTCCGGAGAGCTGGTGCGGGTAAACGTCCAGGCGCGATGCCGGATCAGGGATACCGACCTGATTCAGCAGGTCGATCGCGCGCTGGCGACGGGTTTTCTTGTTACCGCCCTGGTGCACCTTAATCGCTTCCATAATCTGGAAACCGACCGTGTAGCACGGGTTCAGGCTGGTCATCGGGTCCTGGAAGATCATTGCCACTTCGGCGCCCACCAGTTGGCGGCGCTGTTTCTCAGAAATGCGCTTCAGGTCCTGACCGTTGAACTGCAGGTTTTCCGCCATCACGCGGCCTGGGTAATCAATCAGCCCCATGATCGCCAGTGAACTCACCGACTTACCGGAACCGGACTCCCCGACAATGCCAACCACTTCGCCCTGATTTACGCTGTAGCTGATGCGGTCCACGGCGCGAAACGGGGTGCCTTCGTCGCCGAAGTGCACCGATAATTTATCTACATTTAATAACGCCATCTCGTGCCTCTTACTGCTTCAGTTTGGGATCAAGCGCATCACGCAGACCATCACCCATCAGGTTAAATGCCAGCACCGTCAGCAGGATTGCCAGACCCGGGAAGGTGACAACCCACCAGGCGCTTTGTGCGAACTGCAACACGTCGGAGAGCATGGTGCCCCACTCCGGTGTTGGCGGCTGCGCACCCATGCCCAGGAAGCCAAGAGCGGCCATATCAAGAATGGCGTTAGAGAAACCGAGCGACGCCTGAACAATCAGCGGCGCAAGGCAGTTAGGGAAGATATTCACGAACATCTGGCGCATCGCACCCGCACCCGCCACGCGAGACGCGGTGACATAATCGCGGTTCACTTCCACCAGCACCGCCGCACGGGTTAAACGTACGTAGTGAGGGAGCGCCACGAAGGTCAGCGCAAGCGCGGCGTTACCGATCGACGGACCGAAGATCGCCACCAGCACCAGGGCCAGCAGCAGGCTTGGCAGCGCCAGCATGATGTCGACAATACGCATGATGATGTTATCAACGATGCCGCCGAAGTAACCGGCAACCAGACCGAGTACGATCCCCATAATCAGGGAGAGCACCACCACCAGGCAGCCAACCAGCAGCGACAGACGCGCGCCGTACATCAGACGCGACAGCACGTCGCGGCCCACATCATCGGTACCCAGCAGGTGCGCCAGGCTACCGCCGTCCTGCCAGGCAGGGGGAGCCAGCAGCGCATCGCGGAACTGATCCGCCGGGTTATACGGCGCAAGCACGTTTGCAAACACCGCAATCAGGATCATGATGGATACATACACCAGCCCGACTACCGCGCCTTTATTGCGCTTGAAGTAGTGCCAGAACTCCTGCAGCGGCGTCATCGGAACCGGTGCAGCAACAGCTTTGTTTTCAGAAACCTGTGACATGATGGCCCCTTACTTCTTATGACGAATACGCGGGTTCACCACGCCGTACAGCAAATCGACCAGCAGGTTGACGAGGATAATCATCGTCGCGACCAGCAGCACCCCGCCCTGCACCACCGGATAGTCGCGGCGTTGCAGCGCATCAATCAGCCAGCGTCCGAGGCCCGGCCAGGAGAAGATGGTTTCGGTCAGGATCGCCCCCGCCAGCAGCGTACCCACCTGGAGGCCGATAACGGTCACCACCGGCAGCATGGCGTTACGCAGCGCGTGGACAATGATGACGCGCATCCGGGTTAACCCTTTAGCGCGTGCGGTACGAATGTAATCCTCGCCCAGCACTTCCAGCATGGAGGAACGGGTCATACGCACGATCACTGCCAGAGGAATGGTGCCCAGCACCATGGCAGGCAGGATCATGTGCGCGACGGCATCAATGAAGTTGCCCTCCTCGCCCCAGATGGCCGTGTCGATCAGCATAAAGCCGGTTAACGGGTTGGTATCATCAAGGAAGACCATATCGCTGACGCGCCCGGAGACCGGCGTCAGGTTCAATTGCACCGAGACCAGCATGATCAGCATCATGCCCCACCAGAAGATAGGCATGGAGTAACCGGTCAGCGCCAGACCCACGGCGGTATGGTCGAAAATAGAGCCACGCTTAACGGCAGCCAGTACCCCGACAGGAATACCCACCGCAGTGGCAAAAATCATGGCGCAGATGCCAAGCTCCAGCGTCGCTTTAAAACGCGGCACGAACTCGTCCCACACCGGAAGACGGCTTTTTAACGAAATTCCCAAGTCACCGTGCATCACCCCCCAGATATAGTGGAGGTACTGCTGCCACATCGGCTTATCGAGGCCGAGTTCAGCCAGCAGCTGCGCATGACGTTCAGGGGAGATACCACGCTCGCCCGCCATAATCATTACCGGGTCGCCGGGGATCATATGAACGAAGGCAAAAGTGAGAAGGGTGATACCGATAAACGTCGGGATAACAAGTCCCAGACGTCGGAGGATGAACTGCAACATAACCCGGATTCTCTCTGATGACGCACGACCAGTGGCGCGACGTCTGTATTGCTCACAAATGTAAATTCCCTCTCCCTTCGGGAGAGGGTTAGGGTGAGGGGATGCATGCACGCCCCTCACCCCTGCCCTCTCCCACAGGGAGAGGGAGAACACCCTACTTATTATTCAACCGATACGTTTTCGAAGTGGTGTTTGCCCAGTGGATCAACCACGTAGCCCTTCACTTCTTTACGCACTGGCTCATACACGGTGGAGTGAGCAACAATCAGCGCCGGAGCCTGATCGTGCATAACAACCTGAGCCTGCTTGTAGAGTTCAATACGTTTGTTGTGATCGTCGGTGGCACGCGCCGGCTGGATCAGGTCTTCAAACGGCTTGTAGCACCAGCGAGAGTAGTTAGAACCGTCTTTCGCCGCCGCGCAGCTGAACAGGGTAGCGAAGAAGTTGTCCGGATCCCCGTTGTCACCGGTCCAGCCCATCATCACCGCCTGGTGCTCACCCGCTTTGGCGCGCTTCAGATACTCGCCCCACTCGTAGGTCACAATCTTGGCCTGAACGCCAATCTTCGCCCAGTCAGCCTGAACCATTTCCGCCATACGGCGGGCGTTCGGGTTGTAAGGACGCTGAACAGGCATCGCCCACAGCTCAACGGTAAAGCCTTTATCCTGACCCGCTTCTTTCAGCAGCGCTTTCGCTTTTTCAGGATCGTAGCTGTAGTCTTTAACGTCGTCGTTATAGCCCCACATGGTTGGCGGGATCAGGTTTTTGGCCGCAACGCCCGCGCCCTGGTAAACGGCTTTGATGATCGCTTCTTTGTTCACCGCGTAGGTCAGCGCCTGACGCACTTTCACGTCATCAAACGGTTTCTTCTCGGTATTGAAGGAGAGATAGCCCACGTTCAGGCCCGCCTGCTCCAGCAGGTTGATGTTTTTATCCTGCTTCATGCGCGCGATGTCAGCCGGGTTCGGGTACGGCATAACCTGGCATTCGTTTTTCTGCAGTTTTGCATAACGAACGGACGCATCAGGCGTAATGGAGAAGACCAGACGGTCGATCTGCGGCTTGGTGCCCCAGTAGCCCGGGAAGGCTTTATACAGAATACGAGAGTCTTTCTGGTACTGCAGCAGCTGGAACGGACCGGTACCGATTGGGTTCAGGTCCACTTTTTCCGGCGTGCCGGCTTTCAGCATGTTATCCGCATACTCTTTAGAGAGAATAGAGGCGAAGTCCATGGCCAGGTCAGCCAGGAATGGCGCTTCCGGGCGCGTCAGTACGAACTGAACGGTTTTATCGTCCACTTTTTTCACTTCGGCGATCAGGTCCGGCAGACCCATCCCTTCGAAGTATTCGTAGCTGCCGCCAGACACTTTGTGGTATGGGTTCTGCGCGTTTTTCTGACGGTCGAAGGAGAACACAACGTCGTCGGCGTTAAAGTCGCGCGTTGGTTTGAATTCTTTGCTGTCCTGCCACTTCACGCCCTGGCGCAGGTGGAAGGTATAGGTTTTACCGTCTTCGCTGATGTCCCACTTCTCGGCCAGACCCGGAATCACTTCCGTGGTGCCGGTTTTGAATTCAACCAGACGGTTATAGATTGGTACAGAGCTTGCGTCGTAAGTCGTACCAGAGGTAAAGAGCTGTGGGTTAAAGCCTTCCGGCGAGCCTTCAGAACAGTAAACCAGGGTTTTTGCCTGTACGCTTGCTGCCACGGTCATAGCCACCAGGCTCAGACCAAGCTTCAGCATCCCTGACTTCTTCAAGGAAATACTCATTATTCTGCTCCAATGTGATGTTTTGCTTTGTTGTGTTACGCCGCCAGACCTTTATTTATTTTTTACCCGGTCCGGTCGGAGGTGCCCGAAGGCGTTAAAGGGATGGAGAATCCTTTCAGAAGAGCGTTTGAGTTGCAGCGCAGATCGTCCCTGAAATGCCCCTCATGCCCTACAATCTGTCAACAGAATGTGAAAACGTCAATACAGGTGACGGGGATTTGCGCTGAGTGTGAGAAACCGCAAACAAAGATTAAAAAAACCCTGAACGCCAGTTTTCAGCAGGGAAATTTATGCTACTCGCCAACTTGCAGCACAACTATCTTCATATTTCGCAACAATCAGTGATTAACTTTTATTCAGAATGGGTAAATTTTCTTGCAGAATGGTGATTATCTGAGCACTAAATACCGCGAACGTTAAAACGCACAGCGAAAAATGCTGAGGTTATCCATAAGCAACGCGAAAAAAGATCAATCTATATATAAAAAAATACAATGGATTATGTCACAAAATCGTTAACAGGCAGGGAGAAGCAGGTCTAAGGGGCGTTTTGGATACTCTGACAGGATAAGGTCATAATGCAAAAAGGGCTAACCTTGCGGTTAGCCCTTTTCAGAATGTGGTCGGCGAGAGAGGATTCGAACCTCCGACCCACTGGTCCCAAACCAGTTGCGCTACCAAGCTGCGCTACTCGCCGAATGCGGAGCGCATCTTACTGCTGAGGTACGCCCCCGTCAATCCCTTATTTTCAAAAAGCCATTCAACTGGCGATATTCTCGCCAGAGCTACTACTGCGCGGCTTTTGCGGTGTTATCAGGGAGTTTACACCAGTTGTTGTTTTCGTTAATCCCACCGTTTGGTGAGGTATAGCCGAGACAACCCATAATGGTGTCGTACAGCTCAACGTGACGGCGAGGTACCTTGATTTCTGCCTGCTGTTTCAGATGGGCAAACATTTTCGCCTTATCAGGGTTCTCCAGATACTTATCGGACATCCACATGATCATCGGCACGCGGAACTGCTCCGGCGGCGCCAGCTTGCGCGGCGTACCGTGCAGATGCTCTTTCTCGTTGATGGACTCACCGTGGTCTGCGGCGTAGATAACAATCGCTTTTTTATCACGCAGCTGGTCGATTACGCGGCTCAGGAACGTATCCACATACAGAACGGAGTTATCGTAGGCGTTGATCAGCTCCTGCTTGCTGCAGTCTTTATTAATGCCAACACACTCAGGTTTCCACTTCGCGAAATCACGGGTATAGCGCTGGTAATAGCTGTAGTGCGACCCTTTGGTATGAAGAATGACAAGATGCTTACCTTTCGGATGGTTCTTCAGAGATTGCGACATCTCTTCCAGCAGTAGCATGTCATCAACGTTTTTGCCCCGGTTACGCGGCTCGGCGCCAATCTGCTCACGGTACGCGATGTTATCTGCCAGCGTGTTGGTGTAGAACCACATCTCACTCTGCATGGCGAACAGGTCAGCGCTAAATCCAAGCTGCTTCAACACGGCAAAGACGTTTTGCTCTTTCAGCGTGCGCTGTGGGTTATCGCTTGCCCCGCCTTCACGCACAAACATACAGCGCAGCGAGAGCTTCGTTGCGGTATCGCAGGAGTAACCCCGATAGGCCACCAGGTTCTTTTCCTGCGCCAGTTTTGGCGTGGTATCGCGGTCATAGCCGAGAATACCCATATGATCCCAGCGCGTCGTTTCTCCGATAACAAAGACCACGTAAGTATCATCCAGTCCGTCAGCCGGCGCCTGATAGGTAAATTTTTTGGTCGGGTTCATCAAGGATTTCACATCGCTGGACTCGTCCGCCTGCGCCCAGGCATACAGGCCTAACGCTGACAGCCAGTTAGACGGCAAATAGGAGTTCGCCACTACGCCGCCATAGCTTGGCATATCCACGCCCGTCGCTTTTTCGATACGTTTTTGCTGTTTTTCCATCAAACGAATCGGCGCCCACACCAGCAGACCCGCCAGTAGAACGACGAGGACGTTGCGGATACGTTGCTCCCGCGTACGCAGCTGGCGTAACAGGGTATAGCGGCAGGTATTACTCCAGATAAAGAAGAGTGGTATCAGGCAGGTTAATACCGTCCAGACGATAAAGCCTTTTCCTACCACCTCTTTCGAGAGGTCGATATCCGTGGTCATCACCGAGGCAACGATGCCGTAGCCAATCACCACGTTCATGAATGTCATGTAATAGCTTGCAGCGGCGGAAATAATCACCACCAGCGAGGCCAGAATTTGCCAGGTACGTCGGCCAAAGAGCGAGAGCAGACGCAACAGGAAGAAGGTAGCGAGAACAGAGCCAAACACTTCAATCGCGGCAAAAATTCCATTTCTTACGGTGAGGTGTTCAAAATAACCTTCCACTCTTCTGAACAGCACCGCGCCATTCAGAAACAAACCGATATAGACAGCCAGCATCAGACATAATCTTTGCTGGGTAAGAGACCTAATATATTTCATGCAAACAACCCTGGGGGAAGGGGTATAAAGACCCGCCGAATCTCATCGAGAAAGCAGACAGAGTAAGTAGATGCGAGAGAAACCGTTATCAGAAACGTCCACAAGCGCGATAAGTAGACCACAGCGGGGAAAAAAAGTGGCAGCAGAGAGTGTGATCGATGAAGATTTTTACAAAATAACAGGTCAGGCAGCGATGCGGAGATAAAAAAAGAGGCCATGCGGCCTCTTTTCATCGAATCATGCGTGCGCTTCTTTATACACTTCACGCTGCGGCTGACGGATCGTCGTGGACAGCGCCAGCGAAATAATCAGCAGGGCAAAGATAACGCAGAAAGTGACATAGAACCCGCCAAACAGCGAGGCAATCAGCGAGCCGCAAATACTGCCGATACCGAAGCCGAGATAAATGACACCGTAGTTTTTCGCCAGGTTGTTCAGGCCAAAGAACTCGCTCACCAGCGACGGGAAGACGGTAATGGTGCCGCCGAAGTTAAAGGCCACGCAGGCAATCGCCGCAAAGAAGGTCGCTTCATTCAGTGGTGCAAACAGCAGTGCCGCCATTCCTACCAGCGAAACCACCTGCCCAATCGTAATCACGCGGATGCGGGCAATTTTGTCAGACAGAATACCGAGCACCAGGCGACCCGAGAGGTTGGCAATGGAGATGACCGTCACCGCATTCGCCGCCGTCGCGGCATCCAGTTTTACCATCCCTTGCGCGATATCTTTCGCCACACCGATAACATACAGACCGCTCATGCAGGCCGTCAGGAACATCACCGCCAGCATCCAGTACTGCGGCTTACGCATGGACTGCGCGAGGGTGAAATCGTTCTCTACCACGCCGTTAACGGATTTCACTTCCTGCTGCGGGGCATCTTTCATCAGCGTAGCGCCAAACAGGATCATCACCAGGACGATTGCGCCCCAGATCATAAACGTTTTTTCGAGGCCAACGGATGCCAGCAGTTGGGAGTCGATAAATTTAAAGCCGAGGCTGCCCAGGCCATAGGAGCCGATGGCGAACGCGGAGATTAAGCCTTTACGCTCCGGGAACCACTTCACGCAGTTCGACAGCGTCAGCAGGTAACCTGCACCGTCTGCCAGCCCCACCAGCACGCCGGCGCTCAGCCACAGCATCATCAGGTTGCTGGAATGCGCCGTCAGGAAAAAGCCCAGCCCCAGCAGTATGCCGGACGCCATGGTCACACGCTTCACGCCAAAACGCTCCTGCAGCTTGCCCGCGACGGAAGACGAAATCGCCAGACCCAGACTCAGCAGGCCGAAGGAGAACGCTACCTGGCTGACCGGGGCGTCGAGTTTGTCGGAAAGCGCGCTGTTAAACAGGCTCCAGGTATAGACCGATCCCAGCGCGAACTGGGTAACGATGGTGCCGAAGAGCGTGAGCCAGCGCGTACGGTTATAGGTTGATGTGTTCATGGCCGTTGTCCTGCAACAGAAATTAAGGGAATTCGCTGAGGACAACGATAAACAAAACCTTAATACCGATGGGGTAAAACGTCATGAAATGCAGGAAGAACGGAATGAAATGCCTGGAATCGGGAATGAATGACCTTGCCGGGGAAGAAAGCGATGGCAGGTTAGTGCCTGCTATCGCTGCAAAGCCTGTGGTCATTGTTTTTAAGATGTTATCGTAACGTTTAAAAAAGTAACAATACTAAAAATTCGCGCTCACCCCCAGGGTATAGAGAAACTCCTCACCAGTGGTGGTGCGTTCCCCCTGAGCCAGCGACGCATAGGCCGCCATGTGCGTATTAAACGGAATGTCTGTTCCCACGGTGACGTCCATCCAGTTACCACTTTGAACAGGGGCTGGCGTTTGAGGCATGCCAAACTGCGATTTCCACTGGTTTTCACCAAACTGCTGGTTATAGCTAATCTGTGCCCAGGGACGAAGATCGCCGTACTGGGTATTCACGCGCCAGCCTAGCGTACTCACGCTGGCATGCCAGAGCGGATCGGCGAGCGTCTGCGTCGTCGCGCTATCACCAAACTCATTGATCATCATCGGCGTAGAGCCGTCATACCGCCAGGCCATCACCGGACCGGTGGTTACCCGCGCCGAAACCGGAAAATTCCAGCCTACGCTCATAGCCGCTTCCGTTTTAGCACCAGATGGCAGAGCCAGGGCCAGCCCCGGCGAATTTTGGGAAGACTGAATTCGCTCAGCCAGAATATCCTCGTAACGCGGTTGGTGATCCGCGTCCCATGTATAGCGTTCAGCCGTATTATTTTGGGCGTCTGAAACGATATATTCCTGTTGCCAGGCAGACGCTGTATTACACAACAACAGGCAGGCTGAAATCCCCACCAGGCCAGAAGCGGCATGGCGACCACTGATTTTTTTTATCATCATCAAAGCGACCCCAGAGAGAGCCGAATTCGGCGATATTTGTCGTTATTCAGAAAGACTTGAGAGAGCATATGGCCCTGTATTAACTATTGTCTTTATAGTAAACACGTCAAGCCAGTCAGAACGAAATTTTTGCGAAATCAGTATCAATAAGGGAGAGGACGAATGGAACGTTGCGGTTGGGTTAGCCAGGATCAGCTTTATATCGACTATCACGATCGGGAATGGGGCATACCGGAGACGGATGGCAAAAAACTCTTTGAGATGATCTGCCTGGAGGGCCAGCAGGCAGGATTATCATGGATTACGGTACTGAAGAAACGCGAAAACTACCGCAACGCCTTCCACCAGTTCGATCCCGTTGCCGTCGCCGCCATGACCGAAGATGACGTAGAACGGCTGGTGCAGGATGCCGGTATCATCCGCCATCGCGGTAAAATCCAGGCCATCATCGGCAACGCCCGCGCCTGGCTGGCGATGGAACAAAACGGCGAACCGTTCTCAGCGTTTGTCTGGTCGTTCGTGAATAACGATCCGCAAATCACGCAGGCCGCCACGCTGGCGGAGATCCCTGCGTCCACGCCTGCGTCGGACGCGCTCTCTAAAGCGCTGAAAAAACGCGGCTTTAAGTTTGTCGGCTCCACCATCTGCTACGCCTTTATGCAGGCCTGTGGACTGGTCAACGACCATGTCACCGGCTGCTTCTGTCATCCGGGGAGGCAACATGATCCGCAAATGGCAAAGTGAAAATGCCGATCCGCTCATGAGCCTGTGGCTTGAAAGCACCACCGAGGCGCACCCGTTTATTAGCGCGAGCTACTGGCAAGAGAATGAAGCCATGGTGCGGGAGGTCTACCTGCCCGCGGCAGAAACCTGGGTGTGGGAAGAAGAAGGCGCGCCGCGCGGGTTTATCAGCGTCATACAGTCGCAGTTTGTGGGGGCGCTGTTCGTTACGCCTGCGTATATCGGGCACGGTATTGGACGCGCGCTGCTGAACCATGTTCAACAGCGCTTCCCGCACTTAAGCCTGGAGGTGTATCAGAAAAACGTCCGGGCGGTGAATTTCTATCATGCTCAGGGCTTTCGCATCGAAGACAGCGCCTGGCAAGATGATACTCAGCACCCGACGTGGATCATGAGCTGGCAGGCGGATCAAACGCCGTTAAGGTAAGCTCGGGCCCCTCATATTTCTCGACCCAGGCCAGCGCCGTGTTCCCCGCGCAACCGTTCCCCAGCTTCGAGCTGGGGAGATCTTTGGTCAGCACGTTAACCGCCCCGTTTTTACAGATACCGCCTTCGGCGGGCTCAAGGTCGGGCCATGCCCCCTGGTGAATACAGATCACGCCCGGCTTAATCCCGTCACTGACCACCGCTCCTGCCAGCACCTGTCCACGCGAGTTCCAGACGCGCACCACGTCGCCGTCTGCAATCCCGCGGGCTTTCGCGTCAAAAGTATTCAGCGTAATCGGCTCTCGCCCGGCAACCGCATACTGCTCACGCAGTGAGGTGTAGTTAAGCTGGCTGTGGAGACGATGCGCGGGATGAGCAGACAATATCTGGAGCTGTTCCGGCAGCGCATTGCCGTGCCACTCGTCCGGCTCCAGCCACGAAGGGTGTGGCGGACAATCGGCATAACCAAAGCTGGCGATGCGCTCGCTGTAGATCACAATCTTGCCGCTCTCCGTTTTCAGCGGATGGTTTTCCGGGTCCCGGCGGAAATCGGCGAAACGGACAAACCGGGCGTTCTGTTCGCTTTCCGGCATTTCGAGAATCTGGTTCGCCTCCCAGAACTCAGCAAATGGCGGAAGCGTCACGCCCTGCGCCGCACCGCGCTGCCCGGCGATCTGATAGAAACTCTCCAGCCACTGCAGGTCATTTTTCCCTTCGGTAAAGCGTTCGCGACCGCCCGCTTCCCACAGCTCGCTCAGTTCGGCAAATACGTCAAAATCATCACGCGCTTCATCACGCGGGGCCACAACGCGCTTCATCGGTACCATATGCTGGTTGCTGTAATCGCCGGTCATGGTGAGATCGTTACGTTCAAACGACGTGGTCGCCGGCAGCACGATATCGGCGTGTTTGGCCGAGGCGGTCCAGAAGCACTCGGAAATCACCACCAGCTCAGGCTTTTGCCAGGCGCGGATCAGGCGATTGGTATCTTGGTGGTGCGTAAAGTTCGCCCCGCCCGCCCACCAGACAAACTTAATGTCCGGGAAGTGGCGGTCCAGACCGTTGTGCTGATAAAAACCGCCCGGCTTTTCCAGGGCTTCAACGATCCGCGCCACCGGAATTTTATCCACGGCATCCACGCCGCCCTGCACCGAGCCTTGCAGGGACGCCAGCACCGCCGCTTTACGCGTTGGGTTACCGCCGTTCGCAAAATGATAGGAAAGACCAAAACCGCCCCCCGGCGTACCAATCTGTCCAAGCATTGCGGCAAGCGTCACCAGCATCCAGTGTTTCTGCTCGCCGAACTGCTGGCGCTGCATCCCCCAGCCGGACATTAACATCGTGGTGTTTTTATGGAACAGCCCCGCCAGTTCGCGGATTTTAGCCGCAGGAATGCCACAAATTTCTGCGGCCCACTCTGCCGTTTTCACTACCCCATTGGACTGGCCCGTCAGGTAGTCGGCGAATTTGTCGAAGCCAGAGGTGCAGCGGGCGAGGAAATCGCGGTCGTGCCAGCCGTTCTCCAACAGCGTATGGGCGATGCCCAGCATCATCGCCACGTCGGTGCCCATATGCGGAGCAATCCACTCGGCGCTGTCGCCGAAGAAATCCATGGTTTCAGAGCGCATCGGATCAATGCAGATGATGCGCTTGCCGCTTTTGCGCAGCGCGTCAAAATACCCAATTCCCTGCTCGTCGCTGGCATTCCAGGCAATTTTCAGCGTATTCAGCGGATTGGCGCTCCACAGCACCACCACGTCGGTGTGCTCCAGCACCAGCGGCCAGCTTGTCTGCTGCTGGTACACTTCATTCCCACCCACGACGTACGGCATGATCGCCTGCGCCGCGCCGGTGGAGTAATCACCCAGATGACCGGTATAGCCTCCTGCCAGGCTCATGTAGCGCTGCAGCAGCGTCGAGGCCTTGTGCAGCACGCCGTTCGAACGCCAGCCGTAAGAACCGGCGAAAATGGATGACGGACCGTAGCTGTCGCGGATGCGCTTATGCTGGGCGTGGATCAGTGCCAGCGCGTCATCCCAGCTCACGCGAACAAACTCATCCTGACCACGGATCCCCTGCGGCTTGTCCGGCGAGGCCAGAAAACCTTTACGCACCATCGGCCAGCGCACGCGCGTTTTGCTGTGCACTTGATCGCGAACGACGGTCTGTAACGAGTTGGGATGTTGTGTTGGCAGTGCCCCACGGGACGACAGAACATTTTCGCCATCGGTTTCGACCAGCATCGGCCCCCAGTGGGCGGCGGTCAGAATGGTTTTTGTTGAGGTGCTCAAGCGTGCGCTCCTGGTTGCGTGCAGGTTTTACGGTCTTCTCGTTGAGGCCGTTTATGGTTTGTCACAAATTTCAGAGTTATACCCGGAATTTTCTCCGTATCTGGACGTCATAATCAACTGCCACGCTCGCCGTGGCAAAGAATAAAAAGGATTAAGGAAAGAAGATGAAAAAACGCGTACTCGTTATTACCGCTCTGGTGAGCGGTGCACTGGCTGTTTCTGGCTGCACAACCAACCCTTACACCGGTGAGCGCGAAGCGGGTAAATCCGGCATCGGCGCGGGCATCGGCTCGCTGGTAGGCGCAGGCGTTGGGGCACTCTCCTCCTCCAAGAAAGACCGCGGTAAAGGTGCGCTGATTGGCGCAGCGGCGGGCGCGGCTCTGGGAGGCGGCGTTGGTTATTACATGGACGTACAGGAAGCAAAACTGCGCGACAAAATGAAGGGAACCGGGGTGAGCGTCACCCGCAGCGGCGATAACATCATCCTGAACATGCCGAACAACGTCACCTTTGACAGCAGCAGCGCAACGCTGAAACCCGCGGGTGCGAACACCCTCACCGGCGTGGCAATGGTGCTGAAAGAGTACAACAAGACCGCCGTGAACGTGATTGGCTACACCGACAGCACCGGCAGCCAGGATCTGAACATGCGCCTGTCCCAGCAACGCGCCGATTCCGTGGCCAGCTCGCTGATCACCCAGGGCGTTGAAGCGAACCGCATCCGCACCAGCGGCATGGGCCCTGCCAACCCTATCGCCAGCAACAGCACGGCGGAAGGCAAAGCGCAGAACCGTCGTGTAGAGATTACGTTGAGTCCAATTCAGTAATCGCATTTCCCCCTCTCCCCGTGGGAGAGGGTCGGGGTGAGGGCATCAGACCGCACACCCCGGCATGAACCACTTGCCATCGTTGATTTTCCCGCTAAGGTATTCTCACTAAATTCAGGGAAATCAGCGATGAGCAAACCAGCCCGGGCCACCATCAGCGACGTGGCGAAAGCCGCCAAAACCGGTAAAACCAGCATTTCGCGCTACCTTAACGGCGAGAAACACCTGCTGTCCGATGCGCTGCTGGCGCGTATTGAACAGGCCATTGCCGATCTCGATTACCGTCCCAGCCTTATGGCACGCGGGCTCAAACGCGGCCGCACCCGCCTTATCGGGCTTATCATCGCCGATATCACCAACCCCTACTCCGTCAACGTCCTCAGCGGTATCGAGGCCGCCTGTCGCGAGAAGGGTTTCACGCCGCTGGTCTGTAATACCAACAACGAAGTCGATCAGGAGCTGCACTACCTCGATCTGCTGCGCAGCTACCAGGTCGAAGGAATTGTGGTTAACGCGGTAGGCATGCGTGAAGAGGGCCTGAACCGCCTGCAGCAATCCTCCCTGCCCATGGTCCTTATCGATCGTAAAATCCCGGAATTCGCCTGCGATGTGGTTGGGCTGGATAACACCCAGGCAGCCACAACCGCTACCGAGCACCTGATCGAACAGGGCTTCGAGGCGATTCTGTTCCTGAGCGAACCGCTGGGCATGGTAAATACCCGACGCGATCGCCTGGCGGCATTTCGCGCCACGCTTGCACGTTATCCCGGCGTCATCGCCGAAAATGCCGAAACGCCGCTTCACGAAGCCGACCAGCTCGACAATACCCTGCGCCAGTTCCACACCCGACATCGCGGGATGCGCAAAGCCGTTATCTCCGCCAACGGGGCGCTGACGCTGCAGGTCGCCCGCTCCCTCAAGCGCATTGGCCTGCACTGGGGCAGCGACATCGGTCTGCTGGGCTTTGATGAACTGGAGTGGGCGGAGCTGGCAGGCGTTGGTATCACGACCCTCAAACAGCCCACCTGGCAGATTGGCTATGCCGCTGTAGAACAAGTGGTTCGTCGTATTGAAGGCACCAGCGATGCCGTACGCGAGCAGGTCTTCTCCGGCGAGCTGATCGTTCGCGGCTCCACCGCCCGTTAATTTCCCCTTGTGATAGCGATCATAAATTCGACATCCTGACCTTTTTTTTGGAACCGGTTCCATCTAGCGTAATAGTATTGATATGTTGCGATGGAGTCCGAAGATGGGCAGGAAAATTATGGTGGTCACCGCCGCGTACGGCGCGGAACAGGTGCGACAGGCTGGCGGTCAGCGGGCGATGCTTCCCGTTATTGCAGGTGCAGGGGCAGACGGCGTGGAGATCCGCCGGGAACTGTTCAGCAGCGAAGAGCTGCTGGCGCTGCCTGCGCTGGGCGAATCCATTGAGCTGCTCGGCCTGCTGGCGTGCTACTCCGCCCCCGCCGCCCTGTTTATGCCCGACGGCACCCTCAACCCGGACCTGACCCGCTA
The DNA here is from genome assembly GCF_056673305.1 of Enterobacter sp. MG-EB028. Classification (NCBI taxonomy): domain Bacteria; kingdom Pseudomonadati; phylum Pseudomonadota; class Gammaproteobacteria; order Enterobacterales; family Enterobacteriaceae; genus Enterobacter; species Enterobacter sp. MG-EB028. Next base: position 205,686 of record NZ_CP195079.1, on the reverse strand, counting down.
CCTCTCTGAGGCCAGCACCCTTAACGCCCTGTGGCTGAAGGTTTCCCTGGGCCATTTCCGCGACGCGCAGCCTCTCGACGCCCTGCGTAGCCTGCTGAACGCCAGCGGTATGGCGCTTGTCGTGGAGAACGATCAGACCGACTGCGGTCAGCTCGCGCCGATGCAGCGCTTCCAGGCCGCCTGTCGGGAAATGGCGTTGCCCGTCACGCTGACCTTCGACATGGGCAACTGGCTGTGGGTGGGCGATTCGCCTGAGGAGGCCGCGCGTCGCCTGGCCCCTGCGGTGAGCTATATCCACGTTAAAGCCGCCGTGCCGCATAAAGATAACTTCCGCGCCGTGGCGCCGGACCACGCCGATGCGCGCTGGCTGGATCTGCTCGGCCAGCTGCCTGCCGATGCCCCGCGCGGTATCGAGTTCCCGCTGGAAGGGACGGATTTAACCGCCGTTACCCGCCATTACGTCAATCTGCTGCGCGAGGAGTAAACCATGCACAAGACGCTGGATGTCATCACGATCGGCGAAGCCATGGCGATGTTTGTCGCCACTGAAACGGGCGAACTGAGCGCGGTAGAGCACTTTATCAAGCGCGTGGCGGGCGCAGAGCTGAACGTCGCGACCGGACTGGCGCGTCTCGGCCTGAACGTCGGCTGGGTCAGCCGCGTGGGGGACGACAGCTTTGGCCATTTCGTCCTCGACTCGCTGAAAAAAGAGGGTATTGATGCCGCAGGTGTCACCCTTGATGGACGCTTCCGTACCGGCTTTCAGCTTAAATCTAAGGTCGAAAATGGAACCGATCCCATTGTGGAATATTTCCGTAAAGGATCGGCGGCAAGCCACCTCTCTGTGGTGGATTACCACGCCGACTATTTCGCCTCCGCGCGCCACCTGCACCTGAGCGGTGTGGCGGCAGCGCTCTCTGCCAGCTCGTATGAACTGCTGGATCATGCTGCAACGGCCATGAAGTCGCAGGGCAAAACGATCTCTTTCGATCCGAACCTGCGCCCGGTTCTGTGGAAAAGCGAAGCGGAAATGGTCGAGAAGCTCAACCGCCTGGCGTTCCAGGCGGACTGGGTGCTGCCGGGCCTGAAAGAAGGGATGATCCTGACGGGTGAAAATACGCCGGAAGGCATTGCCGATTTCTACCTCAATAAAGGCGTAAAAGCGGTAGTGCTGAAGACTGGTGCCGATGGCGCATGGTTTAAGACGGCCAACGGCGAACAGGGCGCGGTCGCGGCGGTGAAGGTTGAGAACGTTGTCGACACCGTCGGCGCGGGCGACGGTTTTGCCGTGGGCGTGATTAGCGCCCTGCTGGAAGGCAAAACGCTGCAGCAGGCCGTCGCGCGGGGCAACAAGATTGGCTCGCTGGCCATTCAGGTGCAGGGCGACAGCGAAGGATTACCAACGCGTGTGCAGCTCAACGAATAGATCCCCTCACCCCAGCCCTCTCCCCAAAGGGGAGAGGGAGCAAATCATCCCCTCGCCCCTTTGGGGAGAGGGTTAGGGTGAAGGGCATAAATTACACTCAACAAAACAAGCCACCGTGTACCCTACAGACAACGGCGGTAACAACCTCAACAACAGAGGCAAGCCTATGAACAGTTCGACCAATGCAGTAAAACGCTGGTGGTACATCATGCCAATCGTGTTTATCACGTACAGCCTGGCGTACCTTGACCGTGCCAACTTCAGCTTCGCGTCCGCGGCGGGGATCACAGAGGACCTTGGCATCACCAAAGGTATCTCCTCCCTGCTGGGTGCCCTTTTCTTCCTGGGCTACTTCTTCTTCCAGATCCCCGGTGCGATTTATGCGGAACGCCGCAGCGTGCGCAAGCTGATCTTCGTCTGCCTGATCCTGTGGGGTGCCTGCGCGTCACTGACCGGCGTGGTGAACAATATTCCTGCCCTGGCCGCCATTCGCTTTATCCTCGGTGTCGTTGAGGCGGCGGTCATGCCGGCGATGCTGATCTACATCAGCAACTGGTTTACCAAATCCGAACGCTCGCGCGCGAATACCTTCCTGATCCTCGGTAACCCGGTCACGGTACTGTGGATGTCGGTGGTGTCTGGCTACCTGATCCAGGCCTTCGGCTGGCGCGAGATGTTTATCATCGAAGGGGTACCCGCGATTATCTGGGCATTCTGCTGGTGGGTGCTGGTAAAAGATAAGCCTGCACAGGCAAAGTGGCTTTCCGAAGATGAAAAAGCCGCACTGCAGGCGCAGTTGGATAAAGAACAGCAGGGGTTGAAGGCGGTACGCAACTACGGCGAAGCCTTCCGCTCCCGCAACGTTATCCTGCTCTGCGCGCAGTATTTTACCTGGAGTATCGGCGTGTACGGCTTTGTGCTGTGGCTGCCGTCGATTATCCGCAGCGGCGGTGAAAACCTCGGCATGGTTGAGGTGGGCTGGCTCTCTTCCGTACCGTATCTCGCCGCGACCATCGCCATGATCGTCGCATCATGGGCATCGGACAAGCTGCAGAACCGTAAGCTGTTTGTCTGGCCGCTGCTGCTGATCGCTGCCTTTGCGTTCATTGGCTCATGGGCCGTCGGCGCGAATCACTTCTGGGCCTCTTACGCCCTGCTGGTTATTGCCGGTGCCGCCATGTACGCCCCGTACGGTCCGTTCTTTGCCATCATCCCGGAAATGCTGCCGCGTAACGTCGCGGGCGGTGCAATGGCATTGATTAACAGTATGGGTGCGCTGGGGTCGTTCTGCGGCTCCTGGTTTGTGGGCTACCTGAACGGTGCCACCGGCAGCCCGTCTGCATCGTACATCTTTATGGGGGTAGCGCTTTTCGCCTCCGTGTGGCTTACTCTGATTGTTAAGCCTGCTAATAATCAACAGCACCCCGTCGGTGCACGCCACGCCTGAATCCTTAAAAATCAACGGAGATTAGCATGAAGCCGTCCGTCATTTTGTATAAAGCACTGCCGGAAGATCTGCAGAAACGCCTGGAAGAACACTTCACCGTTACGCAGGTGAAAAACCTGAGCCCGGAGACCGTGGCGCAGCACGCCGACGCGTTCGCGAGCGCCGAAGGCCTGCTGGGTTCAAGCGAAAAAGTGGATATCGCCCTGCTGGAGAAAATGCCGAAGCTTCGTGCTACCTCTACCGTTTCAGTAGGTTATGATAACTTCGACGTGGATGCCCTGAACGCCCGTAAAATCCTGCTGATGCACACGCCGCATGCCCTGACGGAAACCGTGGCCGACACGCTGATGGCGCTGGTACTCAGCACGGCCCGGCGCGTGGTGGAAGTGGCCGAGCGTGTGAAAGCCGGCGAATGGACGAAAAGCATTGGGCCGGACTGGTTCGGCGTGGATGTGCACGGCAAAACGCTGGGCATCGTGGGCATGGGGCGTATTGGGCTGGCGCTGGCGCAGCGCGCGCATTTCGGCTTCAACATGCCGATTCTGTATAACGCGCGCCGTCATCACAGCGAAGCTGAAGAACGCTTTAACGCGCGTTACTGTGAGCTGGATACACTGCTGCAGGAAGCCGATTTTGTTTGCCTGATCCTGCCGCTGACGGATGAAACGCGTCATCTGATCGGCAAATCTGCATTTGAAAAAATGAAGAAGTCCGCCATCTTCATCAACGCAGGTCGTGGCCCGGTGGTGGATGAGCAGGCGCTGATTGAGGCGCTGCAAAACGGCGAGATCCACGCCGCGGGTCTGGACGTGTTTGAGCAGGAGCCGCTGCCGGTAGACTCCCCGCTGCTTGCGCTGCCTAACGTGGTTGCGCTGCCGCACATCGGCTCTGCTACCCACGAGACGCGCTACAATATGGCGGCGACGGCAGTAGACAACCTGATTGCCGCGCTTGCTGGAAAAGTGGATAAGAACTGCGTTAACCCGCAGATCCAACAGTAGAAACGAAAAAACCCGCCAGAAGGCGGGTTTTTGAATTTTGTGCTACTGGGTTGGAAGCTTACAGGCTTACAACGTTACCAGCTGCTGGGCCTTTAGCGCCGCTTTCGATGGTGAAGGAAACTTTCTGACCTTCGTCCAGAGATTTGTAGCCATCGTTCTGGATAGCAGAGAAGTGTACGAACACGTCTTTAGAACCATCGTCAGGAGTGATGAAGCCGAAACCTTTATCAGCGTTGAACCATTTAACCAGACCAGTCATTTTAGCAGACATAGAAATTACCTTATTAACAAATATATTGTGCCTTCCGGCTTGATGGATTGCGTTACAGATTTTTAAGCGATGAAGGAAGGGTCACTACGAAGGGTATCTATGGATAACAATCTGGACTGCTTTACTAAACTGCTTTAGGTCTGTGTAACAAACCGACGCAGACAGTTATACCGATGTGGTAGAGGAATGACAAGCGTTATTTTCTGAATGCCGAAAAAAACCCCGCCTGAGGCGGGGTTTTTCGGTTTATTCTGTGGCAGCAACTGCTGCGCCCCACGCCTGGCTAAAGGCCTGGTGCTGGGCGGCCAGCGGCCCAATCAGCGTATTGTACTGACTTGCCTGCTGCGAGGTCGGGAACTGAATGCCGTTGGCAACGAAGCTCACCTGCGTACCCTGCTGGGAGATAAAATCTCCGACCTGAACCAGCTGCTGAGTGAAGACTTGCGCGGCCGGGATCAGCGGTTGTATCGCTTCAGACGGTTTCGTCACCACTTTCTCATACACTTTATCGAAGACCGGTTTGAGGTCCTCGCCCTGCTTCAGCGCAGAACGTGACGCGTCAGCCTGCATTTTCGCATTCTGCAGTTGCTGGCTCAGCACGCCGAGCGCGCCGTTGGACTGGCGCAGCGGCTCGCGCTGAGTCATATAATCCTGGGGAACACGGATGGCGTTCACGCTATCCACTACCGGGCGGATACCGGAGTCCATCGCCTGGCTCACCTGCTGTGAATACCCATAAAGAATGGCGTAATCGGACACAAAGGGGCCAAACTGTTTTTTCTGATCCGCAGTCAGCGTCGGCAACCGCTCGCCGCTGCGCATCACTGTATTCTGCAGAAAATCGATAAACGCTTTGCGCTGATCGCCTTCTTTATCAAAACACCCACTCAGGCTAACAACCATTAACAACGCCGCAATAGGCGCAAACCAGCGAGAGCAGGACTTTCCTGTCGCCATTTTATTACTCCTTTCACCCAAAAAAGCGCACACCGGCACACGCGTGCCCGACGCTGACAAGGATAGTCCAGGTCAGCCTTGCAAGATACTCTTTTCATGTAAAACGGCTATTGCCGATTTATTTCTTACTATTTACAAAAAAATACCTGGCGAAGCCGACATATGGTTAATCAGGTAATTAGCATAACTATCCATATAGCTGAATCGGATAAAGCGATCGTTACCGCACGATTAATCACAGCCGTGACGATCCTGGGTTTGTATTAGGGACTATTCTTAATTGGCTCTCTGATGTTCTTGATCACGATGTGAGATTTAAGAGGAGTTCTCAATGGAATATAAAGATCCTGAGTTTGAGCTGCTGAGCAGTCTGGAACAGATCGTTTTTAAAGATGTACCGCAGACCATTACCCTGCAACAAAAATCCAATCCCTTTACAGAATATGAGCAATTGCGCAAAGGGACAGGACTGAAAACGGAAGAATTCGCCAGAGCGATGGGTGTCAGCGTGGCTATGGTGCTGGAGTGGGAGTCAAAACGAGAGAAACCCACCCCAACCGAGTTAAGGCTGATGCGCCTGATTCAGGCCAACCCTGCACTCAGCAAACAGATAGCGTAGTGAAGATTGAATGCCCCCGCCTCTGCGGGGGCTTGTGTTTAAAGGCTCTCGAAACGCCAGCCCGTCTCCTCCCACACCATCTCATGCGTCAACGTTAACCCTTTTAAAAACGCATCATCGTGTGACACCACCAGCAGCGCGCCGGGGAAACCCGCCAGTGCCGCTTCAATGGCCTGAACCGAGGCCAGATCCAGATGGTTGGTCGGTTCATCCAGCAGCAGGAGCTGCGTGGCCTCCGCGCGCCATAGCACGCAGGCCAGCGCAGCCTTCAGACGCTCGCCGCCGCTCAGTTCCGCCAGCGGAAGCGAAACTTTATCGGCCCCCAGCTGAAGCTGGGCTAAACGGGTTCGTAACATGCCCTCTTCCAGGGGCGTATTGCCCAGGTTGAGGTGCGTCATGACCGACTGCGAGAGATCGAGCCGGGAAAGATGCTGATCGAGATAAGCGCAGCTGACCGACACCTTACAGGTTCCTGAACGCGGGCGAATGTCGCCGAGGATTGTTTTCAACAGCGTCGATTTCCCGCAGCCGTTCGGCCCTTTTAGCGCCACGCGCATCGGTCCATCCATCCGCCAGTTGAGTGGTGGTAAAGACACATGCGGCAGCACCAGATCCTCCAGCACCAGCACCTGTTTGCCTTCCGGGATCTGGCTCCCCGGCAGGGTGAACATCACAGGGTTATCTTCGTCAACCCGCTCACGCGCCTTGTTTACCGCGGCGTTCAGGGCTTCATTTTGCTCGCTATGCTGCTTTTTCCATGAGCCGATCCGCTCCTTCGCAGCGCCTTTGTATTTGACCCGTTCAAACGACGCGATATTCAGGGTATCGACGGTGCGCAATGTTTTTGCTGAACGCCGCTGGCTGTCGTCATGCTCTTTTTGCATGCGTGCGCGGGTGCGTTTGCGCTCCGTGGCAGCATGCTCCAGCGCCGCTCGGGCCGCCTGCTGTTCGGCATCGCGCTGGGTTTGATAATCCGCATAATTCCCGCCGTAGCTGCGCAGGCCGCCGCTGCTCAGCTCAAGGATACGCGGCACCTTCGCCAGCAGTTCGCGGTCATGGGAGGCAACCAGCACACCGCCCTGATAACGGGCAAGCTGGTCGTAGAACCACGCCCTGCCTTGTCGATCGAGATGGTTTGTGGGTTCGTCCAGCAGCAGATAATCCGCTTCAGCAGTAAATGCACCGCACAGCAGCGCGCGAATGCGCTCGCCGCCGCTGAGCTCACCGGCTGGCTTATCAGGATCAAACGGCGGAAGTTTTGCCCGGGTAAACGCCTCGCCCAGACGTTCAGCTAAATCCCACAATCCATCAAGCGTTTCCAGATCGTCAGGCTGGTAATCACCGCTGTCGATGCGCGCTCGCGCCGCGAAGATGGCCTCGAACCCGAGCAGTTCAGCCAGCGTCGTGTGCGGCAAAATGTCCTGCTGCTGAGCCACATAAACATGTGTTCCGGTACGTTCGATATGCCCGCTTGCAGGCTCATCAAGCCCCGCCAGCAGACGCAGCAGACGCGTTTTCCCGCTGCCGTTGCGGCCCACCAGCGCGCACAGGGAGGATTCCAGAGAAAGATTCAGCGGACCAAAAAGGGTATCGCCCGTCGGAAACTGACAGGTGACCTGATGCAAAATAAAAGAAGGGGACTGCGCAAAATGAGCCATAAGCACTCCTGAATGAAATCAAAACATCCCCTGCCGACGCGGTGGCGTTTAGCAAGGATCGAAATTCATCAGTCGTGTTTGTTCATTTTTGGGGGGCGCTCCAGAGCGAGAAATTTAATGGAGATAAGGATAGCGGTAATGGGTTGACCATTTCAAGGTTAAATTTTGGACGGCTTATACTCCCTCTCCCTTTGGGATGAGGGATCCCCACAAATTAATGCGAGCAGTGAACAATCCCCTCGCCCCTTTGGGGAGAGGGTTAGGGTGAGGGGGAGCATACGGCTCTGGTGGTCATTCCGCTCACTTTATGTTCCTTGCTACTCTGTAGCGACAATACCCGTAAGCGTGCCAGGGTGGCTCAGTCGCCACCACCCTGGCTACCCGGGCTCCCGGCGGTAAATCGCCGCTACGCGGTACCTTCGGCTTATTCCTTCCGGCTTATCGGGGACGGGCGGAGGTAACATCCCTGTAAAGCCCGCCCTCTCGGCGCATCCCTGCGCCTCGCCCCGGCCGGAAGGCAAACGCCTCAGCAATTTACAGCCGGACCATAGCGTCGCTGTAAGACCTCTGCCCGCAGTATGCTTTTCGTTGCGGTAATTTTGCGAGTCTCTTTCCAGAAATGGTAATATCCTCAGTGGCATAGCTCAAATCTGTTGCCGCCTGTTTTGATGAGCAGTAAGTTCTCTTCGCACCTGCAAAATCAGGTGCCGGGTTTAGCATCCTGGCTTATCTTATCGGCGGCACATTATGTGCAGCATGCTTTGCTACATCTCAATGGTGGGCTGAGCAGGGGCATCGAGAGATGCGCCGGTATCCGATAAGGCCGGTAATGCTAACTCTGTTCAGTCCACCACCAGCGAAATTAGCATTTCCGATGGTGGAAGCTTTATCACTTATCGGAGGCTGCCAATATGGCTACTACCCCAACCCAAGTTCATTCTTTAATCACCCTGCCCTTCAACCATGCCACCGACTTCACCGAACTGGCGGATAACTGCGAACGTTTTACCGACGCACTGGTAGATTGCGAAGAACCCGCCCCAAAAATGGCGCTTTACGGCAGACTTTATGCCTGTCTGAATCTTCTGCAACCCACGCTTCTGGATCCTGTTCCGGACGCTTTAAAAGCCAGCCTGACCGTGAAGGAACTCCCGTCACGCGTTCCAGCTTTCGAACCCGAGTGCGATCAGCTGGGGCGCTACTGTCAGGAGATTACGCAGATGCTGATGAACGGATCACTGCCGCAACAATCTTAAATCGTGATGGAAGATTTGCTGTGCGAACTGGTCAGCTACTTTGCCGATACGCTGAAGGCACCGCGCTGGCTGCAGACAGACGAAGGCACAATCGCGATCGGCTAAACCTGCCGGATGACGCTGCGCTTATCCGGCCTACAAAAGCTCCATAAAAAAACCCGCCGAAGCGGGTTTTTAGCATGTGTAACAGCGGGCACATTACTGCAGCAGCGAAATATCCGCTACGCGCAGGAACAGCTCGCGCAGTTTCTCGAGCATAGAGAGACGGTTAATACGCAGCTCTTTATCTTCTACGTTCACCATCACTTTCTCGAAGAAGGCGTCGATAACGTCACGCAGCTCGGCCAGCTCCACCAGCGCTTCCTGGTAGCGGCCTTCCGCGAAGTACGGCTCGAGCTTGTCGCGCAGCACCACAACCTGCATCGCCAGAGCGATCTCTTCCGGCTCTTTCAGGGTTGCGGCGTTCACGCGCTCGTTCAGCGTCTCGTCGGATTTCGCCAGAATGTTGGATACACGCTTGTTGGCCGCGGCCAGGGCAGATGCCGCTTCCAGGGTACGGAAGTGGGAAACCGCCTTCATACGCGCATCGAAATCAGCCGGACGGGTCGGACGACGCGCCAGCACCGCCTGAATGGTGTCAACGGAGTAACCTTCGTCCTGATACCAGGCGCGGAAACGGCCGAGCATAAAGTCGATCACGTCATCCACAACGTTCGCGTTGGTCAACTTGTCGCCGTACAGACGCACCGCTTCTTCGGTCAGGGTCTGCAGATCGAGGTTCAGGTTCTTCTCAACGATGATACGCAGCACGCCCAGCGCAGCACGACGCAGCGCAAACGGGTCTTTGTCGCCTTTCGGATGCTGGCCGATACCGAAGATACCCGCCAGGGTGTCCATCTTATCGGCAATCGCTACGGCGCAGGCCACCGGGTTGGACGGCAGATCGTCACCCGCAAAGCGCGGCTGATACTGCTCGTTCAGGGCCACGGCCACGTCTTCCGCTTCGCCATCGTGACGCGCATAGTGCATACCCATCACGCCCTGGGTGTCGGTAAATTCGAACACCATGTTGGTCATCAGGTCGCACTTGGAGAGCAGGCCCGCACGCGTCGCGTGGTTAACGTCGGCACCGATTTCACGGGCAATCCAGCCGGACAGCTCCGCGATACGGTCGGTCTTGTCGCGCAGCGTACCCAGCTGCTGCTGGAACAGCACGGTCTGCAGGCGCGGCAGGTTATCTTCCAGACGCTTTTTACGGTCGGTATTGAAGAAGAACTCGGCATCCGCCAGACGCGGGCGCACCACTTTTTCGTTACCGGAGATAATCTGGCTCGGATCTTTCGATTCGATGTTCGCCACGAAAATGAAGTTTGGCAGCAGCTTGCCGTCGTTGGCATAGACCGGGAAGTACTTCTGGTCACCCTTCATGGTGTACACCAGCGCTTCAGCTGGAACGGCCAGGAATTTCTCTTCGAACTTCGCGGTCAGCACAACCGGCCATTCAACCAGAGAGGTGACTTCTTCCAGCAGGCTGTCGCTCAGGTCGGCATTACCGCCAATCTTGCGCGCCGCTTCTTCCGCGTCCGCCTTAATTTTGGCTTTACGCTGTTCGTAGTCGGCAATGACCTTACCGCGCTCCAGCAGGATTTGCGGGTACTGGTCGGCATTGTCGATGGTGAACTCAGGCTCGCCCATGAAGCGGTGGCCGCGGATCACGCGATCGGACGCCACGCCCAGAATGGTGGCTGGAATAACGGTATCGCCCAGCAGCAGGGTCACGGTGTGAACCGGACGCACGAAGTGAACGTCAGACGCGCCCCAGCGCATCAGCTTAGGAATCGGCAGCTTAGCCAGCGAGGTTGCGATCATGTTCGGCAGAAGTGCTTCCGCGTTTTCGCCCTTCACGTGCGCACGATACAGCAGCCACTCGCCTTTATCCGTGGTCAGACGCTCGGCCTGATCAACGGTGATGCCGCAGCCGCGCGCCCAGCCCTCAGCCGCTTTGCTCGGCTTGCCTTCCGCATCGAACGCCTGGGCAATCGCCGGGCCACGTTTTTCGACTTCACGATCCGGCTGAGAGGCCGCCAGATTTGCCACTTTCAGCGCCAGACGGCGCGGTGCAGCAAACCACTCAATTTTACCGTGCGCCAGGCCAGCGTTATCCAGCTCGGCAGTCACGTTCGCAGCAAAAGATTCAGCCAGGCTGCGCAGGGCTTTTGGTGGCAGCTCTTCGGTGCCGATTTCCACCAGGAAAGTTTTCTCAGACATGGCCGCCTCTTATTTGTTTCGGTTGCACATCGGGAAGCCAAGGGCTTCACGGGACGCATAGTAAGCTTCTGCAACGGCTTTGGTCAGGGTACGAATACGCAGAATGTAGCGCTGACGTTCAGTCACGGAGATCGCTTTGCGGGCGTCCAGCAGGTTGAAGCTGTGGGCGGCCTTCAGAATACGCTCGTAGGCAGGCAGCGGCAGCGGAGTCTCCAGCGCCAGCAACTGCTGCGCTTCTTTCTCGTACTGCTCGAAGCAGGTGAACAGGAAGTCCACGTCCGCGTATTCGAAGTTATAGGTGGATTGCTCCACTTCGTTCTGATGGAACACGTCGCCGTAGGTGGTTTTACCCAGCGGGCCGTCGCTCCAGACCAGGTCGTAAACGCTGTCTACGCCCTGAATGTACATGGCCAGACGTTCCAGACCGTAGGTGATTTCACCGGTGATTGGCTTACATTCCAGCCCGCCAACCTGCTGGAAATAAGTGAACTGGGTCACTTCCATGCCATTCAGCCACACTTCCCAACCGAGACCCCAGGCACCCAGCGTTGGGTTTTCCCAGTTGTCTTCCACGAAACGGATGTCGTGGATGGTTGGATCCATACCCAGCTCTTTCAGCGACCCGAGGTACAGTTCCTGAATGTTGTCGGGTGATGGCTTAATCACCACCTGGAACTGATAGTAATGCTGCAGACGGTTCGGGTTTTCACCGTAACGACCATCGGTCGGACGACGGGAAGGCTGCACATACGCGGTCGCCATTGGCTCTGGCCCCAATGCGCGCAGGCTGGTCATCGGGTGTGAAGTGCCGGCGCCGACTTCCATGTCCAAAGGTTGAACAATGGTACAGCCCTGACGAGCCCAGTAATCCTGTAAGGTCAGGATCAGGCCCTGGAAGGTCTTGGTATCAAACTTTTGCATAGTATTTCGTGCTGGATACGTGTGGTTTTAAATGGAAGGGACCAGTATACCCGCTGGCTGCAAGATATACAGTACGAAACGGGGTTGTTTAGGGAAAATTGGGAAATAAGCCTTCCGGCCAGAACGCTGGCGGCGTCTGGCTGTTGATTATGCGAGCAGGCTAGCGCATGGAGAGATGTAAAAACTGACCGTCCGCATCAAACGAGCAGACAAAGCCCTCTTTACGCGCAGTATACCCTCTAAGCTCATAGCTGCCCTGAAAGCGCTCGAATCCGATGACGTTAATTTTCTGAACGTCCGAGTTATAGCGCCGGGCGGCCTGGTCTTTACAGAGCTCTTCCATATTCAGTGAACGCTCCGGGCTTATTTTACCCTGCTGCGCTTTTTGCACGGGTACTTCCTGTGGCGCACTGCATCCTGCCAGCATAAATAGCAGAAAGAGTGATACCACACGCTTCATCATCATTTTTATTACCGTCCTGGTCAGCGGCTGTTATTTTTAGTATCAACACTTTTATAGATTAAGGTCTGCGATTCTGCGAATCTCGCGGTCTCCCGGCAAGCCTGCACATAAAACTCAGAATTTTCCAAACGAAGACTTTTGGACAATGGTAGTCACACTCAATTTACAGGGAATACGAGGAACTGATGCCGTCAAAAATTAACTGGATTGATAACCTGCGAGGAATAGCGTGTCTGATGGTGGTCATGATCCACACGACGACCTGGTACGTCACGAATGCCCACAGCATCAGCCCCGTTAACTGGGATATTGCCAATATCCTCAACTCCGCGTCGCGCGTCAGCGTGCCGCTGTTTTTTATGATTTCCGGCTTTCTCTTTTTTGGCGAACGCAGCGCGCAGCCGAGGCACTTCATTCGCATTGCGGCCTGCCTGGGGTTCTACAGCGCCGTTGCCCTGCTTTATATCACCCTGTTCACCTCTATTAACGCCGGGTTATCCCTCAAATATTTGCTGCAAAAACCGGTGTTCTACCACCTGTGGTTCTTCTTCGCCATCATCGTTATTTATCTGGTCTCTCCGCTCATTCAGGTGAAAAACGTCAGCGGGAAAATGCTCCTGGCCCTGATGGTGGTAATCGGTATCGTCGCCAACCCGAATACGGTCTCGCAGAAAATCGACGGTTTCGAATGGTTGCCGGTGAACCTTTATATCAACGGCGATACCTTCTACTACGTGCTTTACGGCATGCTGGGGCGCGCCATCGGGATGATGGACACGCAAAAACGCGGTCTGAACTGGCTATGCGGGGCGCTGTTTATCGCCGGCGTGGCGGTGATTTCACGCGGGACGCTGCATGAGCTTCAGTGGCGCGGCAATTTTGCCGATACCTGGTATCTGTATTGCGGGCCGATGGTCTTTATCTGTGCCGTATCGCTGCTTACGCTCGTCAAAAACACCCTGAACGCGCGTCCCCTGCCCGTGCTGAGTCTTATCTCTCGCCACTCTCTCGGGATTTACGGTTTTCACGCGCTGGTGATCCACGCGCTGCGCACGAGAGGCGTTGAGCTAAAAAGCTGGCCGGTGCTGGATATCGTCTGGATTTTTGCCGCCACGCTGGCGATCAGCCTGCTGCTGTCGATGCTGCTGCAAAAAATAGATGCTCGCCGCTTCGTCAGTTAATGCTCCTCTGCCGGGCGCGATGGTACTGGCGCGGGGAGGAAAATCCTGCCGCCAGTGAAGCCTGCTCCACGCCGCGTCCCTGCATCAGCCACTGCTCCGCCACCGCCAGACGCAGCTGCTCCAGATAATCGCGAACGCTAATCCCTAAATGTGACTGGAAAAGCCGGGTGAGATGGCGTGGGCTGACGTGCGCCAGCGCGGCGATATCAGGCAAGCTCCACGTTTTTTGCGGCTCGGCGGTGAGCGCATCCTGCGCCCGATGGATCGCCGGGTGAAGATGATTGCGGTAGCGTAGCCACGGGGATAGCTGAGGGTCGTCACCGGAACGGCGGAACCAGACCACCATCTCACGCGCCACGGCCAGCGCCTTTTCGGGGCCGCACAGGTGGTTGATCGTGTGCAGCGCCAGATCGATGCCCGAGGTGATCCCCGCGCTGGTCCAGATATTTTCATCCTGCACAAATATCCGGTTTTCTTTAATCGTCGCCGTAGGGGCCGCGGTGCGTAAACGGCTAATAACGTCATGGTGGGTTGTGCACTGCCGGTTATTCAGCAGGCCCGATTTCGCCGCCAGCAACGCTCCTGAACAGACGCACATCACGATGATTTCCTGGCGCTGGATCTGCGGCTGCCGGCGCATCAGCCAGTGCTGAATCTGCTGCGCCTGCGGGGTTGAGAACTGAAAGCGGGAGTCGCTCACCCCCGGCAGGACCAGCAAGCTGCCCGGAGACAGGCTTTCCGGCAATGGCTGGATGCCGCTCATCGTCAGACCTATCGACGTCGGAACCTCCGGCTGCGGGCCAATGTAATGCAGACGAAACGCGTCGCCTGCCAGCACAAAGGTTTCTGCCGGGCCGGTCATGTCTAATGACAGCACTCCGGGCAACATCACGAACCAGACGTCGATGGGCATTACAATGACTCCAGCGTCTCCGCTACCGTTTTAATTTCGGCAAAACGCCCGGACAGTACCGTTTCGGTACGGTGGCGAATTTCCGCTGCGCTAAGGGTAATGCCCTTGTAGGTCATGGGAAACGTCAGCGTTGCCTCGCTCACAAAGGTCACAGCATACCCCAGATCGGATGCCACCCGGGCGGTGGTTTCACAGCATTGTTCAGTGCGAATGCCGCAGATAATCACACTGTTGATATCACGCTCGCGCAGCCAGCGGTCAAGCCCGGTATCCGTGAAGGCATTATGGACGTGTTTCTGGAAAACAACATCCGGCTGATGACGCAAAAAGGCCATCGGTTTGACATAGCCGCTTTCCAGGGTAAAGGGACCGTCTTCATCAACGTGAAAAATATCAACGACCGGAATATTGCGCGCCTGGCAGCCTTCAATCAGCCCCAGCATCGCCTGCTGAAAGGCAGGAATTTCGTCCTCCTGCCAGTAATTGCGCTGATGGAAGGACTGCTGAGTATCAATGTTGATTAATGCGATGCGTGACATGATAAATCTCCTTGCCAGTGGGTGTAACACCATACTGGCAAGGAATGGAAGGCACGCACAGACCAAAAAAGGACATCCTCGTGCCTCTTCCGGACAAGCGTATTTAAGACATAAGCGGCAGCAGCTGCTGATAGATTTTGCGGAATACGTCGCGCCTTTCCGTGTACCGCGCATAGCGTACAGCGTCCGGGAAATGCGCCTGCTCAAGCGTAAGCTGCGGCAACAGCTGTGAAAGCGGTTTTTCCGGGTTCATGGCGATCTGCGCCAGTCGTGCAGCACCCAGCGCGGGGCCGACATCCCCTCCGGTGCGGAAATCCAGCTGCAACCCGCTGATATCCGCCAGCATCTGTCGCCAGTAAGGGCTTCGCGCTCCGCCGCCAATCAGGGTGACGCTCGTCGGCTTCAGGCCGCAGTCGTGCACCACGTCCATCCCGTCCGCCAGTGCATACCCCACACCTTCCAGAACCGCACGCGCCAGCTCTGCCGGGCCATGTTGATGGGTTAAGCCAAAGAACACCCCTTTCGCTTCCGGGTTGTTGTGCGGCGTACGCTCGCCGGAAAGATACGGTAAAAACCAGACCGTACCCGCCGCGTCATCCGCCTGCTGCGCCGCGGAGATGAGCGCCGGAACGTCGGCCATGCCGGTGAGTTTTGCGGCCCAGTCCAGGCAGGACGCCGCACTGAGCATCACCGACATCAAATGCCATTTTCCAGGCAGGGCGTGGCAGAAGCTGTGCACTGCGCTTTCAGGGTTGCTGCGATACCCGTCGCTAACGGCAAAATAGACGCCGGAGGTTCCCAGCGAAAGCATCGCCTGCCCCGCCTCAACCATCCCGACACCGACAGCCCCCGCCGCGTTATCGCCGCCTCCGGCCACCACCGGTACGGCAGGCATGTTCCAGCGTTCGGCAACGTCCGGCAGCAGCGTGCCCGTCACCTCGCTACCTTCGAACAGCGCGGGCATGTGTTCGCGGGTCAGATTACAGGCATCCAGCATCGCCTCGCTCCAGTCGCGTTTCGCCACGTCGAGCCACATCGTGCCGGCGGCATCGGACATGTCGCTGGCGAAATCGCCCGTCATGCGAAAACGCAGATAGTCTTTTGGCAGCAGAACTTTCGCCACCTGACGGAAAACCTCCGGCTCGTGGCGCTGAACCCACAAGAGTTTTGGTGCGGTGAAGCCCGGCATCATCAGGTTGCCGGTAATCTCGCGGGAGGCAGGTACGCGCTCCTCAAGAAGCGCGCACTCTTCTGCGCAGCGGCCGTCGTTCCAGAGGATCGCAGGACGCAGCACGCGATGCTCGCTATCCAATAAGGTTGCACCGTGCATTTGCCCGGCCATTCCCAGCGCTTTCACGTCACGCAGAGAATGCTGCTCGCCTAACGCGGTAATTGCGCGATCCGTGGCCTGCCACCACTGTTCCGGGTCCTGCTCCGACCACAGTGGGTGCGGGCGTGAAACCTGCAGCTTTTCAGTCTGCGTTGCTAACACCTCGCCCTGCTCGCTTAACAGGATGGCTTTCACACCCGATGTGCCCAGATCGATCCCGATATACATTGCGGTGACTCCTTTGACAGAAATGCCCGGTGGCGCTTCCGCTTACCGGGCCTGGATGCTGTTATTTATCGAACAGGTAGTGATTAACCAGATTTTCCAGCAGCTCCTGGTGCCCGCTCTGGTGCTGCGGCGCCAGCTGATGTTGTTCAGCGTACTTCGCGATTTCCGCAAGCGATAACTGACCTTTCAAAATTTGCTGGCCCAGCTCACTGTTCCAGCCGCTGTAGCGCTTCGCCACGCGTTTATCCAGCTCACCGTCTTCAATCATACGTGCCGCCACTTTCAGCGCCAGCGCCATGGTGTCCATCGCGCCAATATGGCCGTAGAACAGATCGTATTTGTCGGTGCTCTGGCGACGCACCTTGGCGTCAAAGTTCAGGCCGCCGGTGGTGAAGCCGCCCGCTTTGATGATTTCGTACATCACCAGCGCATTCTCCTCCACGCTGTTCGGGAACTGGTCGGTGTCCCAGCCCAGCTGTGGATCGCCACGGTTCGCATCGACAGAGCCGAAGATGCCCAGCGCAATCGCAGACGCGATTTCGTGATGGAAAGAGTGGCCCGCCAGCGTGGCGTGGTTGGCCTCAATGTTCACTTTAATCTCTTTTTCCAGACCGAACTGTTTCAGGAAGCCATACACCGTCGCCACGTCGTAGTCATACTGGTGCTTCGTCGGTTCCTGCGGCTTCGGCTCGATCAGCAGCGTGCCGCGGAAGCCGATTTTGTGCTTATGGTCGACAACCATCTGCATAAAGCGGCCAATCTGCTCGCGCTCCTGGCGCAGGTCGGTGTTGAGCAGGGTTTCATAGCCTTCACGACCGCCCCACAGGACATAGTTTTCGCCGCCCAACTGATGCGTGGCGTTCATTGCCGTCACCACCTGCGTGGCCGCCCAGCTAAACACTTCCGGATCCGGGTTGGTTGCCGCACCCGCGCCGTAGCGTGGGTTAGTGAAGCAGTTTGCCGTGCCCCAGAGCAGCTTCACGCCGCTTTGCTGCTGTTTTGCCGCCAGCACATCCACCATCTGCGCAAAATTGTTCAGGTACTCTTTCAGCGACGCCCCTTCCGGCGACACGTCAACATCATGGAAGCAGTAGTACGGCACATTCAGCTTGTGGAAGAACTCAAACGCCACATCGGCTTTGCGTTTCGCCAGCTCGATGGCCTCACCCGGCTGCTGCCACGGACGGTCAAAGGAACCGACGCCGAACATATCGGCGCCGTTCCAGCAGAAGGTATGCCAGTAACAGGCGGCAAAGCGCAGATGATCTTCCATGCGCTTACCCAGCACCAGCTCATCCGGGTTGTAGTGACGAAATGCTAAAGGATTGGTCGTTTTTGGGCCTTCGTAACGAACGCGATCGAGTTGGTCGAAATAAGCTTGCATATTGAGCTCCATAATCAGGGTATGCGGCGAGTCGTTGATACAGGAGTAATAGTGAATAGACATTTGGGGTTGCTCAATTACGTTATTTCACACTGCTATTGAGAGAATGCACAACTGTGCGCTGGCTCGCAAAATAATGCGCAGACAAACTATTTTTCGGCGCGCATTCCAGAATCAAATGTAATTAAGGCGTTACGAATTTTAAAATCCGATCGCGGTCATAAATTCAGAAATAAACCAAATATCGTAATGAGAAGATAAAAATCTGTAATTGCCAGCCCGCCTTTCCGCGTTAAAAATTTGCTGCGACCCAGCAGTGAATGTTTCTTTTATCTCAGCAACACATACCCCTACAAAAAGGCCTAATAATTATGAAGATAAAGAACCTGACCCTAACGCTCTGCACTACGCTCCTCCTTGCAAGCTTTGCAGGGCATGCCAAGGAGGTCAAAATTGGCATGGCGATTGACGACCTGCGTCTGGAGCGCTGGCAAAAAGATCGCGATATTTTTGTGAAAAAAGCGGAATCACTCGGTGCGAATGTGTTTGTACAGTCGGCTAACGGCAATGAAGAAACGCAAATGTCGCAGATCGAGAATATGATCAACCGGGGAGTCGATGTTCTGGTCATTATCCCTTATAACGGCCAGGTATTAAGTAACGTGGTGAAAGAAGCGAAGCAGGAAGGGATAAAAGTTCTCGCTTATGACCGCATGATTAATAATGCGGATATTGATTATTATATTTCCTTCGACAATGAAAAAGTTGGCGAATTACAGGCGCAAAGCCTGATCGACAAAGTGCCTCAGGGCAATTATTTCCTGATGGGCGGTTCGCCGGTGGATAACAACGCCAAACTGTTCCGCGAAGGGCAAATGAAAGTCCTTAAGCCGTACATCGACAACGGCAAAATTAAGGTGGTTGGCGATCAGTGGGCTGACGGATGGTTGCCAGAAAATGCCCTGAAGATTATGGAAAACGCGCTGACGGCCAATAACAACAAAATTGACGCTGTTGTGGCCTCCAACGATGCCACCGCAGGTGGGGCTATTCAGGCCCTGAGCGCCCAGGGGCTGGCCGGTAAAGTTGCGATTTCTGGCCAGGATGCCGATCTGGCTGGCGTAAAACGCATTATCGCAGGTACCCAGACCATGACGGTCTATAAACCGATTACCGAGCTTGCCAATACGGCGGCAGAAATCGCCGTTGAGCTGGGCAACGGTAAGCAACCTAAAGCAGACGCGACGCTGAATAACGGCCTGAAAGACGTTCCGGCTCGCCTGCTCACGCCAATTGAAGTCAATAAAGAGAACATTGACGCCACCGTGATTAAAGACGGTTTCCACAAGAAGAGCGAACTGTAATCCTGCGCTGCCCCTGCCCTGCAGGGGCGCATCACGTTGTACTGTTCTTCCCTCGGGTTATGTGGAGCAGTTATGCCTTATTTACTTGAAATGAAAAGCATCACCAAGCGCTTCGGCGCGGTGAAAGCCGTCGACAACGTCAGTCTCCGGTTGAACCCCGGCGAAGTGGTTTCGCTGTGTGGCGAGAACGGTTCGGGCAAATCAACGTTGATGAAAGTGCTGTGCGGGATCTACCCGCACGGCAGTTACGAAGGCGAAATCGTCTTTGCCGGTGAAGTCATCCAGGCGACACACATTCGCGACACCGAACGTAAAGGCATCGCCATCATTCACCAGGAGCTGGCGCTGGTGAAGCATCTCACCGTGCTGGAGAACATCTTCCTCGGAGCCGAGATTTCCCGCCACGGCGTGCTGGATTACGACACCATGACGCTCCGCTGTGAAAAGCTGCTGGCGCAGGTGAGCCTCCACATTTCGCCGGATACCCGCGTGGGCGATCTGGGTCTGGGGCAACAGCAGCTGGTCGAAATTGCGAAGGCGCTGAATAAACAGGTCAGGCTGCTGATCCTCGATGAGCCAACGGCCTCGCTCACCGAGCAGGAAACCGCGGTTCTGCTCAATATCATCCGCGATCTGCAAAACCACGGCATCGCCTGTATCTACATTTCGCACAAGCTGAACGAGGTCAAAGCCATTTCGGACACCATCTGCGTGATCCGCGACGGGCAACACATCGGCACGCGTGAAGCCGCAGGCATGAGCGAAGATGACATCATCACCATGATGGTGGGCCGCGAGCTGACGGCACTCTACCCGAATGAACCCCACACAAAGGGCGATGAAGTGCTGCGCGTGGAGAACCTCACCGCTTGGCACCCCGTCAACCGCCACATCAAGCGGGTAAATAATGTTTCGTTTTCCCTTCACAGCGGCGAAATTCTTGGGATTGCGGGCCTCGTCGGTGCCGGGCGCACCGAAGCCGTGCAGTGCCTGTTTGGCGTGTGGCCAGGACGCTGGGAGGGCACAATTTATATCGACGGCCAGCCGGTGAAAATCGACAGCTGCCAGCAGGCGATTGCCCGCGGCATTGCCATGGTGCCGGAAGACCGCAAAAAAGACGGCATAGTACCGGTCATGGCGGTGGGTAAAAACATTACGCTTGCGGCACTCGATCGGTTCTCCGGCGCGCTGAGCAGCCTGGACGATGCTGCCGAGCAGCAGTGCATCCTCCAGTCGCTTGCCCGGCTGAAGGTCAAAACCTCTTCGCCGGAACTGGCAATCGGCCGCCTGAGCGGGGGTAACCAGCAGAAGGCGATTCTGGCGCGCTGCCTGCTCCTCAATCCACGCATATTAATCCTTGATGAACCGACGCGCGGGATCGATATCGGTGCCAAATACGAAATCTACAAACTGATTAATCAGCTTGTACAGCAAGGGATTGCCGTCATCGTCATTTCGTCTGAGTTACCCGAAGTGCTCGGCCTGAGCGACCGCGTGTTGGTCATGCACGAGGGAAAACTGAAAGCCAACCTGATTAACCAGAACCTGACGCAGGAGCAGGTGATGGAAGCCGCTTTAAGGAGCGAACGTCATGTCGAAAAGCAATCCGTCTGATATCAAAGTCGCTGTTCCGACGCCCGGCGCGTTCGCTGGGCTAAAAGCGCTGAACCTGCAGGTTTTCGTGATGATCGCGGCGATTATCGTCATCATGCTGTTCTTTACCTGGATGACGGATGGCTCGTACTTGAGCGCGCGAAACGTCTCCAACCTGCTCCGCCAGACCGCCATCACAGGCATCCTGGCCGTGGGCATGGTGTTTGTGATCATCTCTGCGGAAATCGACCTGTCTGTCGGGTCGATGATGGGTCTTCTCGGCGGCGTGGCGGCGATTTTTGACGTCTGGCTTGGCTGGCCGCTGCCGTTGACAGTGGCGGTGACGCTGGTGCTGGGGCTGGTTTTAGGCGCCTGGAACGGCTGGTGGGTTGCTTACCGTAAGGTGCCGTCGTTCATTGTCACCCTGGCGGGGATGCTGGCCTTTCGCGGGATCTTGATCGGTATTACCAACGGTACCACCGTCTCCCCGACCAGCGCAGCCATGTCGCAGATTGGTCAGAGTTACCTCTCCGATAGCATCGGCTTTACGATCGGCGTGGTGGGGCTGCTGGCGTTTGTCGCGTGGCAGTGGCGTGGACGCATGCGCCGTCAGGCGCTGGGGCTTGCATCGCCAGCGTCAACGTCGGTGGTGGGACGTCAGGCGTTGACGGCGGTCATTGTGCTGGGTGCCATCTGGCTTCTTAACGACTATCGCGGCGTTCCGACGCCGGTGCTGCTGCTGGCGCTTTTGCTGTTGGGCGGCATGTTTATGGCGACGCGCACCGCGTTTGGCCGCCGTATTTATGCCATCGGCGGCAACCTTGAAGCTGCCCGCCTCTCGGGTATTAACGTCGAACGTACCAAGCTGGCGGTTTTCGCCATTAACGGCCTCATGGTCGCTATTGCCGGGTTGATCCTCAGCTCGCGTCTGGGGGCCGGCTCTCCCTCCGCCGGCAACATCGCCGAGCTGGATGCTATCGCCGCCTGCGTCATCGGTGGCACCAGCCTCGCAGGCGGTATCGGGAGCGTGGCGGGCGCGGTCATGGGGGCATTTATCATGGCGTCGTTGGATAACGGGATGAGTATGATGGACGTCCCGACGTTTTGGCAGTATATCGTCAAGGGGGCCATTCTTTTACTGGCAGTCTGGATGGATTCTGCCACCAAGCGACGGGCCTGATAACCGTATAGTGACTTAATTGGGAAGTGAGCCATGTTTGAAAAGCGTCACCGCATTACGTTGTTATTCAATGCCAACAAAGCCTACGACCGTCAGGTGGTGGAAGGTGTCGGTGAATATTTGCAGGCGTCGCAATCCGAGTGGGATATCTTTATTGAGGAAGACTTCCGCACCCGTCTGGAGAACATTAAAGACTGGCTGGGGGACGGCGTCATCGCCGACTATGACGACCCCGTCATCGAGCAGTTGCTGACCGACGTCGACGTCCCGATAGTGGGCGTCGGCGGCTCCTACCATTCACCCGAACACTATCCCCCGGTCCACTATATCGCCACCGATAACCATGCCCTGGTCGAGGCCGCCTTTCTCCATTTAAAAGAGAAGGGCGTCCATCGCTTCGCGTTTTATGGTTTACCCGCCACCAGCGGCAAGCGCTGGGCCGTTGAGCGCGAACATGCGTTTTGCCAGCTTGTCGCGCAGGAGAAGTACCGCGGCGTGGTCTATCAGGGGCTGGAAACCGCACCAGAGAACTGGCAGCACGCGCAAAACCGCCTGGCGGACTGGCTGCAAACGCTGCCACCACAAACCGGTATCATAGCCGTGACGGACGCGCGTGCGCGCCACGTGCTGCAGGTCTGCGAACACTTACACATTCCAGTGCCCGAAAAACTGTGCGTGATTGGCATTGATAACGAAGAACTGACCCGCTATCTGTCCCGCGTGGCGCTCTCCTCCGTTGCGCAGGGCACGCGTCAGATGGGCTATCAGGCGGCGAAGTTGCTGCATCGCCTGCTCGATAAAGAATCTCTGCCGCTTCAGCGCCTGCTGGTGCCGCCTGTCCGCGTTGTGGAACGTCGCTCAACCGATTATCGCTCCCTAAGCGACCCGGCTGTCATTCAGGCCATGCACTATATTCGCAACCACGCCTGCAAAGGGATTAAGGTCGATCAGGTGCTGGATTCGGTGGGCATTTCCCGCTCGAATCTGGAGAAGCGCTTCAAAGAAGAGGTGGGCGAGACTATTCATGCCGTCATCCATGCGGAGAAGCTGGAGAAGGCCCGCAGCCTGCTCATCTCCACGTCACTGTCGATCAACGAAATCTCGCAGATGTGCGGATACCCGTCGCTGCAGTATTTCTATTCGGTGTTTCGCAAAGAGTATGACACCACCCCAAAAGAGTATCGGGATCGCCACAGCGAGGTGCTGATATAGAAAAGAAAACGCCTTCCAGGTGGAAGGCGTTTTTTGACATTACATATGGGCGGCGATTAAGCGCTGGTTATCCTGGTACATAGCGAACAGATAGTTGTTATAGCTATTTCCCTTCGTCGAATAACCTTTCAGCTTGTGAATCATCGCACTGGCCGTCACTTCCTGATCCGCTTTACGCAACTGAGCGCGTGATTTACGGAACGATGAGTAGGCCGGGTGCGTATTAAGATTCACCGCGTAAGCATTCACGGAATCTTTTACTGATTCGAACTGAGAATAGCCCTTCACCTTACCGGGCGCATTATTACAACGACCTTTCGCACACTTCATGCCGAACAGGTTATTGTTATTACGCGCCAGCTTAGACGTCCCCCAGCCGCTTTCGGCTGCCGCCATGGTCGCAACCATGCTGCCTGGGATAATGTCCACACGCTCAAGGAGAGCATTCCACGGTACGCGACGCGTGTTACCGTTCCAGCTCAGCTTGTAGCGCTTCGTGATGTCTTTCAGACGCGCGCGTTCAGACGGCGACCAGCGGCTATCGTACTGTTTTGAAATCAGCCAGTTACGATCCGCCGTAATCGCGGCATTTTGACTTGTTATGTAAGGCATTACCGTCCGGAGAAACGCTTTCTTTCTTGGTGTTCCGGAAGGGTATTTTCGCAAATCAGGAAGTGAACTACTCTTTGCACTATTGCGAGAATACTCTTGTTTACTGCTAACCTTACTACTTGTCGTCTTTATTACGTGGGCTTTCTTACTCGTTGTATCCGTGTGCGTCTTCGCAAGCACCCCACCCGAAAATGTCGTGGTGAGTAACATGAGTATCGCGGCCCCATATCGTCGAATGGGAGTCGATATCATTAGGTCTCCTGGTCGGATGTAATCATCCCAACACCTTATTTTTTTCACAAATTTGAGAGCGGAATCTCAAATCATATCAAAAATAGACTTCAAGAGCACGTATAGAAATAGTCCAATTCCGAAACTATGTCACCTGAAAATTGCTCACAAAAACATCATTCCTGAAAAAATGTGTGCGATATCGCAGATAACTGCCTCATTTTGCGCGGGATCACTCATCCTCACACGTCCTCCCGGGAGAAAGCGATGGGGGATGAGTTTTTCACCGCATCCTGATGGCACACTGGTCAAAAATGCCGCGACAGGAAAATGGAATGAAACGCACCGCATTAGCTCTTCTGCTGTTACCCGCTCTGGCACATGCCGACTGGTCATCGCCGGGGTTTAACGCATTTCGCGCCGAAGGCACCGGCATTTTCACCAGCCAGACAAAGCTTGCGAAGGGTACGCGTCCTCTGACGCTGAGTTTTGACAAGACGTGCTGGCAGCCTGCGGAGGCGATAAAACTCAATGAGATGCTGTCGCTTAAGCCCTGTGACGGCACGCCGCCGCAGTGGCGCCTTTTCCGCGACGGTGACTACCAGATGCGGATTGATACCCGCTCCGGCACGCCCACCCTGCTGCTGACAATTCAGAGTGCCGCAGAACAGTCGGTTGCAAGCGTTATCCGCCAGTGCCCGAAGTGGGACGGTAAACCGCTGACGCTGGACGTCAGCCATACCTTCCCGGAAGGCTCCGTGGTGCGTGATTTTTACAGCAAACAGACCGCGACGGTGCAGAACGGAAACATTACCCTAAAGCCCGCCGCCAGCAGTGGTGGCCTGCTGCTGCTTGAGGGCGCCGAAACCGACAAGCCAGCGCCGTTTAGCTGGCAGAACGCCACCGTCTATTTTGTGCTCACCGACCGCTTTGTGAATGGCGACCCGAGCAACGACAACAGCTATGGCCGCCACAAAGACGGCATGCAGGAGATTGGTACCTTCCACGGTGGCGATCTCAAAGGGCTCGCCAGCAGGCTCGACTATTTACAGCAGTTGGGGGTGAATGCGCTCTGGATAAGCTCCCCGCTTGAGCAGATCCACGGCTGGGTAGGCGGTGGCACCAAAGGGGATTTCCCACACTACGCCTATCACGGCTACTACACCCAGGACTGGACGAAGCTTGATGCCAACATGGGCACCGAGGATGACCTGCGCCATCTTGTCGATGAAGCACACAGGCGCGGCATTCGCATCCTGTTCGATATCGTCATGAACCACGCGGGCTACGCGACGCTTGCGGACATGCAGGCGTACCAGTTTGGCGCGTTGTATCTGCAGGGCGATGAGTTGAAAAAGACGCTGGGAGACCGCTGGACTGACTGGAAGCCTGGCGCGGGCCAAAGCTGGCATAGCTTCAACGATTACATCAACTTCAGCGACAAAGCCGCATGGGAAAAATGGTGGGGCAAGAAATGGATCCGCACCGACATTGGCGATTACGACAACCCCGGCTTCGACGATTTAACCATGTCGCTGGCATTTCTCCCGGACCTGAAAACGGAATCCACTACCCCTTCAGGCCTACCCAACTTCTATCAACACAAGCCCGATACCCACGCGAAAGCCATCCCGGGGTATACCCCACGCGACTATCTCACCCACTGGCTCAGCCAGTGGGTGCGCGACTACGGCATTGACGGTTTCCGGGTGGATACCGCGAAGCACGTCGAGCTTGAGGCCTGGCAACAGTTAAAAGACCAGGCAAACCAGGCGCTGGCCGCCTGGAAAGGGGCTAACCCGGACAAAAAGCTCGATAACGCACCGTTCTGGATGACCGGAGAATCCTGGGGCCACGGGGTGATGCAAAGCGATTATTACCGCCACGGTTTTGATGCGATGATTAATTTTGATTATCAGGAGCAGGCGGCAAAAGCGGTGGATTGCCTGGCCGATATGGACCTTACCTGGCAGCAGATGGCGGAGAAGCTGCAAAGCTTCAACGTGCTGAGCTACCTCTCATCACATGATACGCGTCTGTTCCGCGAAGGGGGCCAGCGCGCTGCGGAGCTGCTCCTGCTGGCACCGGGCAGCGTGCAAATCTATTACGGGGATGAATCCGAGCGTCCGTTCGGGCCGACAGGCTCCGACCCACTACAGGGTACCCGGTCAGATATGAACTGGCAGGACGTCACGGGCAAGCAGGCCTTAACCGTTGCCCACTGGCAAACGCTGGGCCAGTTCCGCGCCCGCCATCCTGCAATTGGCGAAGGCAAGCAAACCACGCTGTCGCTGAAAGAGGGGTATGGCTTCGTGCGCGAGCACAAGGGCGATAAGGTGTTGGTGGTATGGGCGGGTAATCAGTAATCTCCCCCACCCCTCACCCCGTCCCTCTCCCCAAAGGGGCGAGGGGGAAAAGACGGCTCCGTGCAGCCCCCTCTCCCCTCCGGGGAGAGGGTTAGGGTGAGGGGAATTCCACCAGAACTATTCACTACAAAAATTCAAACCTACCATATAAAAAGACAAATCCGACCACATCCCCCGATTTGCACCAGCACGGTGCTAGCGTTATGGTTACCCACTTTCAAAATAAGCTCGATAGAACACCTGCTATGACGTTTTCACTTTTCGGCGACAAATTCACCCGCCATTCAGGCATTACTCGCCTGATGGAGGACCTCAACGACGGGCTGCGCACTCCGGGCGCCATCATGCTCGGCGGCGGAAACCCGGCGCAAATTCCGGAGATGACGACCTATTTCCAGACGCTGCTCGCACAGATGCTGGAAAACGGTAAAGCGACCGATGCGCTATGCAATTACGACGGTCCGCAGGGTAAAACCGAGCTGCTGACTCTCCTTGCCAAAATGCTGCGTGAAGAGCTGGGCTGGGATATCGAACCACAGAATATTGCACTGACAAACGGCAGCCAGAGCGCGTTTTTCTACTTGTTTAACCTGTTCGCAGGACGTCGCGCCGACGGCACCACCAAAAAAGTACTGTTCCCGCTGGCACCGGAGTACATCGGCTACGCTGATTCCGGCCTGGAAGAGGATCTGTTCGTCTCCGCGCGTCCGAACATCGAGCTGCTGCCGGAAGGCCAGTTCAAATATCACGTCGATTTTGAACACCTGCATATCGGTGAAGAGACGGGCATGATCTGCGTATCGCGCCCGACTAACCCAACGGGCAACGTCATCACCGACGACGAACTGATGAAGCTGGATGCGCTGGCGAATCAGCACGGCATTCCGCTGGTGATCGACAATGCCTACGGCGTGCCGTTCCCGGGCATTATCTTCAGCGAAGCGCGTCCGCTGTGGAACCCGAACATTGTCCTGTGCATGAGCCTCTCCAAGCTGGGCCTGCCGGGCAGCCGCTGCGGCATCATCATCGCTAACGAGAAAATCATCACCGCTATTACCAATATGAACGGCATTATCAGCCTCTCACCGGGCGGCATTGGCCCGGCGATGATGTGTGAAATGATTAAGCGCAACGACCTGCTGCGTCTGTCTAATGAGGTGATCAAGCCGTTCTATTTCCAGCGCGTTCAGGAGACGATCGCGACGCTTCGCCGCTATTTACCGGAAGAACGCTGCCTGATCCATAAACCTGAAGGGGCGATTTTCCTTTGGCTGTGGTTTAAGGATTTGCCGATTACCACCGAGCTGCTCTACCAGCGCCTGAAAAAACGCGGCGTGCTGATGGTGCCGGGCGATTACTTCTTCCCGGGTCTGGATAAGCCGTGGCCGCACACGCATCAGTGCATGCGCATGAACTACGTGCCCGATCCGGCAAAAATCGAAGCGGGCGTCAAAATTCTCGCCGAAGAAATCGAAAAAGCCTGGCACGAAGCCGGTCAGTAACGCGTTACGCCAGATTATGCCGCCGGGTCAGCCGGAGTTAATATGCTCCTTACAGTACCGCCGTTTCCAGACGGCGGGGGTTAACCCGGTATGCTTAGAAAATATCTGCCGGAAATACCCCACGTCATTAAAGCCGCAGCGCGTTGCGACCTCGGTTAACGATGCAGAATCGTTGAGCAGCAGTTTTTCCGCCGCCCTGACGCGCTGGCGATGTATCGCCTCCGTCAGGGTTAAATGGAAAGTCCGGCGAAATACACGCCCGAGATAATCTGCATTACAGTGCAACGCTTTTGCCAGCTGCGATGTGGATATGGGTAAATGAAACTGCGTGCGAATAAGCTGTTTTGCCTTCCAGGCCATCGCCGCGCCGGCCTGATCCGCGTTATCTTCATATCCTGACGAACGGGACACCTGCTGTAAAATCAATAATAAAATCATCTCCAGCGCCATACTTCGCTGTAATTTCTCCTGCTCGCTGAGGAATTGCCGAAATAGCGCAATCACATATTCCGCATCCCTTACGCGGCAATGTTGTTCTATTGCAAGAGGAGCGGCGTTGGGTAACGTTGAATCTGGCAGCTCCACCTCAAAATGGAGCCAGTAAAAGCGCAGGTCCGCCGGAAAATCTTCCACCCCTACGTGCCGACGGCCCGGCCAGAGCAGCAAACTCTCTCCTGCATTAACATCAAAAATATGATTTTCTTCCTGGATCGTTAATATCCCTTTTTCGACAAAAATAATCTCCCATGACGTTAATTTTCGCGCAGGATGGCGGCCCACTCCGCGGGAAATAAACAACCCGCCGTTCTGGACCTTAACCGGAAGCGCTATGGATAATTCGAGCATGGATATTCACCATTCCGCTTTTATTACCGTTAATTTTCGACTTAGACGTTGATTATTAATCAATATTCGAACAACTTTCCGATCGGAATCACATTTTCATCATCAGGTCGGAATCGTCACCTTTTTATACTTTTCCCTTCCCTTGTTGGTCTGGCCGTTGAATGCAGAATAAACAGGGTACCTACAAATACGATAAAAAATCGTTTATCGAGGAGTTACCCATGACTTCCACACCGATTACAGACGCAGACGTTGTAAACCAGAAAGTCGATGACCGGCTCTCCGTCCGCGAGAAAATTGGCTACGGCCTGGGCGATGCGGGCGGCACGGTGATTACCTGCCTGATCATGAACTTTCTGACCTTTTTCTATACTGATGTATTTGGCCTCACCCCTGCGCTGGTGGGCACGCTGTTTATTGCCCTTCGCGTGTTTGACGCCATTTCCGATCCGGTGATGGGCGTCATTGCCGACCGCACGCAGAGCCGCTGGGGACGCTTTCGCCCCTGGCAGCTGTGGGTCGCGCTCCCCATCGGGATCGTTGGCGTACTGACCTTCACCGTCCCGGACGCCAGTATGAGCGTGAAAATCGCCTGGGCGTTCGGCACCTATTTGCTGCTGTCCGTGGGCTATACCGCCATCAACGTGCCCTACTGCGCGCTGATTAACACCATGACCACCCGCCACAACGAGGTGATCGCCTGCCAGTCATGGCGCTTTGTGCTGTGCGGCGTGGCGGGCTTTTTGGTCTCCGTTGGTCTGCCGTGGCTGGTCGCGGAGCTGGGCCAGGGCAATGCTGCCCGGGGTTATCAGCTGGGCGTTGGCGTGCTGTGCGCCATCGCCGTGGTGATGTTCCTGTGCTGCTTCTTCTGGGTGCGCGAACGCGTCCCGCTGGCGCTGATGGGCAAATTCACCCTGCGCGAGCACCTGGCGGGCCTGCGTAAAAACGATCAGCTGCTGCTGATGCTGGTGATGTCGTTCCTGCTGATCAACGTCTTCAATATTCGCGGCGGCGGTTATATGTACTTCATCACCTACGTGCTGCAAGGCAGCACGGCGTACACCTCGCTGTTTTTCACGATGGTGACCTTCGCCGCCATTCTGGGCGCGGTGATCGTCAGCCCGCTGTCGCGCCGCATTGATACCGTCAAACTCTACTACCACACCAACCTGGTGCTCGCGGCGCTTGCGGTGGGTATGTGGTTCCTGCCGGGTGACCCGGCGCACCAGACGCTATGGCTGATCGTCATTTTAAGCAATGGCGTGATCCTGGGCTTCACTCTGCCGCTGCACTTCTCGCTCATGGCCTTTGCCGACGACTACGGTGAATGGAAAACCGGCGTGCGCTCCTCGGGCATGAACTTCGCCTTCAACCTGTTTTTCATCAAGCTCGCATGGGCGTCCAGCGCCGGGATCATCAGCCTGGTGTTTATCGCCGTGGCCTATCAGCCAGGCGCGGGCAACCAGACGCCAGCCTCATTGCAGGGGATCACCGCCATGGAGACGCTGCTGCCTGCCCTTTTCCACCTGCTGCTGGCGGTCGCTATCCGCTGGTGCAGGCTTAACAACCCTGTGATGTCGCGCATTGCCACCGATCTGCGCCAGCGTCACGTACCGTCCTGAGGAGAACGCTATGTCCATAATGGAACCCGATCTGCACCAGCTGAAAATCAACGACCCGTTTCTCGGGCAGTATCAACGGCTGGTCCGGGACGTGGTCATCCCCTACCAGTGGGATGCGCTGAACGACCGCGTGGCGGAGGCCGAACCCAGCCACGCCATCACTAACTTCCGCATCGCGGCCGGTCTGGAACAGGGGGAGTTTTACGGGATGGTGTTTCAGGACAGCGACGTGGCGAAATGGCTCGAAGCCGTGGCGTGGTCGCTGTGCCAGAAACCGGATGCAGAACTGGAAAAAACTGCCGACGAGGTGATTTCGCTGGTCGCGGCGGCGCAGTGTGAAGATGGCTACCTCAATACCTACTTTACGGTAAAAGCCCCCGAGGAACGCTGGACGAATCTGGCCGAATGTCACGAGCTGTACTGCGCCGGGCATATGATTGAAGCGGGCGTGGCGTATTTCCAGGGAACCGGAAAACGTCGCCTGCTGGACGTGGTGTGCAGGCTGGCGGACCATATCGACAGCGTGTTTGGCCCGGGCGAAACACAGCTGCACGGTTACCCTGGCCACCCGGAAATCGAGCTGGCGCTGATGCGGCTGTACGATGTCACGCAGGAGTCGCGCTATCTCAATCTGGTGAAATACTTTATCGAAGAACGCGGCGCGCAGCCTCACTTCTACGATACCGAATACGAGAAGCGCGGCAAAACGTCTTACTGGAACACCTATGGTCCGGCATGGATGGTCAAGGACAAAGCCTACAGCCAGGCGCATCAGCCGCTTGCCGAGCAGCAAACGGCCATCGGCCACGCGGTGCGTTTCGTCTACCTGATGGCGGGCATGGCGCACCTGGCGCGCCTGAGTCATGACGAGGGTAAACGGCAGGACTGTCTGCGGCTGTGGAACAACATGGCGCAGCGCCAGCTGTACATTACCGGCGGGATTGGCTCGCAAAGCAGCGGCGAGGCGTTCAGCAGCGATTACGATCTGCCCAACGATACGGTCTATGCCGAAAGCTGCGCCTCCATTGGCCTGATGATGTTTGCCCGCCGGATGCTGGAGATGGAGGCAGACGGCCACTACGCCGACGTGATGGAGCGCGCGCTGTACAATACGGTGCTGGGCGGGATGGCGCTGGACGGTAAGCATTTCTTTTACGTGAACCCGCTGGAGGTGCATCCGAAAACGCTGGCCTTTAACCATATCTATGACCACGTGAAGCCGGTGCGCCAGCGCTGGTTCGGCTGCGCCTGTTGCCCGCCGAACATTGCCCGCGTGCTGACCTCGCTGGGGCACTATATTTATACCGTTCGCCCGGATGCGCTGTTGATCAACCTGTACGTGGGGAACGACGTCGCCATTCCGGTGGGTGATAGCACCCTACAGCTGCGCATTAGCGGTAACTATCCGTGGCAGGAGCAGGTGAAGATCGAAATCACCTCGCCGGTTCCGGTCACCCATACGCTGGCACTCAGGCTACCGGACTGGTGTGCGGAACCTGCTGTTTCGCTGAATGGCGAAGCCATGACTGGCGAGATATCCCGTGGATACCTCTATCTCAGCCGCCGCTGGCAGGAAGGCGATACCCTGACCCTCACGCTACCGATGCCGGTCCGCCGCGTGTACGGTAACCCCCAGGTGCGCCAGCAGGCGGGTAAAGTCGCGCTCCAGCGCGGCCCGCTGGTTTACTGCCTGGAAGAAGCGGATAACGGCGCCAACCTGCATAACCTCTCCTTGCCACGAGAGAGCGAGTTCCGGGTGTTTGAAGGCAAAGGCATTTTCGCGCACAAGATGCTGATACAGGCGGAGGGGATCGGGGGCCACGCGAAGGAGACAGAGGCGCTGTGGCAGTACGATCGCTCGCCGGTACAGCGTCAGCCGCAGATGCTAACCTTTATTCCCTGGTTTAGCTGGGCTAACCGGGGAGAAGGGGAAATGCGGATATGGGTGGATGAAGGCTGAATAGCCTCACCCACGGGAGAGGTTGAACGCTATGGCAGCACGCGACGTGCTGCCTCAGCCAGAAACGCACTTCGATTGCTGAACTGCGGATGCTCGCTGACAAAGGAATCAATCTTCATCAGTAAACGACGAGGCATTGTGATGTTGATACGCTCGGCCCTGCCGTCGAACTGTTTCATATTAATATCCACCAGCAGCCATTGCCCGCCAGTGAAGTTGTCAGGGTGGCTTTCCAGGTGCGCTTCCACGTTACCCGGCAGCGGCAATGCTTCATCCATTTCAAACAGCGCTTCGAAGTGCGCTGTGAGCGCCTCACGTGCATCCTGAAATGCGTCATCCAGGGAGTCACCTGCAAAAAAACAGCCTGGAACGTCAGGGAAAAAGCCGCTGGCGCTACCGTCGGTGTCAGAATGAATGTAAGCCGGATAAAACATAACTACTCCTGATATCAGTGTTTAATTCCCGCCTGCCGCCATATCTGCGCGAGCGTGCCCGGTTTAATATCCTTTTTAGGATGTGGGACGGTAACCAGTCCTTTCTGCACGGGATGGCGAAACTGATGATGGCTTCCTTTCGTTCTGACACATTTCCAGCCGTGGCCGATCAGAACAGTAATGACATCCGCACTTTTCACATCCCAATCCTTCCATGATTATACACATGATACACACCATCGCTATCGGGTTAAATCACATTAGCGCACAAGGAACATCAGTGCAGCGGTGTTTTGACGGAACGGGAAGAAGCATCGAGAAATGAAAAAGGAATACATTGTATTGCAGACAAAAATACAGGCACGATCGTAGGCCGGGCAAGGCAACGCCGCCACCCGGCTTTACCGCATCAGAAACGCCAGGTCAGGCCGGTCATCAGCACGAAGCTGTCGTCGCGGTCGATCATCGGGCTGTTCTTCACGTCGTCAGGCAACACGGTGTAGACCGCGCTGGCGTTGAGGTACAGCTTCTGGGTTAACTGATATTTAGCCGCCAGGCCAACGTAGGGCGTCCAGCTGTCACCGGCGGTGTATTGATCCAGACCTGAGCGGCGAGACTCGCTGCCGGATACGCCGTAGTAGTAGTCGTTATAGCTCTCGTCGCTATAGAAAATACCGACAGAGGGCGTAAGGGTAAGGCGCTCCATCCTGATTGGACGGAAGTAAGAGACCTCACCCACCACACCTCCGCTTTCATCCGTGGCATCACCCGAGACCGCCACTTTCAGCGACCCCCAGCTTTCATGGCGGTAGTACGCGCCGCCGAGGAAAGCTGACGCTTTACGCTCATCAAGCTGCTTCATCTGATGGTCGTCGTTGTCATCAGGATCGAAATGCAGCGGCATCCACGACGCGGTCAGGCTGAATTCATTTTTTGCGTCTTTCCACAGGATCCATCCTCCGGTGGTCTGACGAACGTAAAAACGATCGCCTTCGTAGCTAATTAACGGTACTGCGGTAGTATTTTCGTTATAGCCTTTGTAAGGAGACTCATTAAATACAGCCCCCGCTCCAAGTGAAAAATCTCCGGCCATTGCTGAGGATGTTGCAAATAACGTGGCAGCGATGAGTAAATTGTATTTAATAGTCATTACGTGTAATCCATTAAAATGCCAAACAAGCGGGGCGCATAATAATGGTTACAAATTTGCCAATGCAACGCTGCGGTTTATATAATATTATATATAAAATCATATAGATGGGTGCGCATGATGAGTAAATTACAGCTAAAGCCACGCGAATTAAAAATAATCTCCGTCATCGCAGCCACCCACAGCATTGGTGATGCCGCCGCCCTGCTGGGCATGGCGCAGGCCAACGTCAGTAAATATCTCTCTGATTTTGAAACGCGGGTTGGGCTTAAGGTTTTTGAGCGCACGACCCGTCAGCTCGCTCTGACACAGTTTGGTGAAGCGTTACTCCCGTATGTCGACGCCACACTGGACAAACACACTCAACTTGTTAATTTCATTGCCGATTATAAGCATGAAAAGCGTGGAAAAGTTACGATTTATGCCCCAACGGGCATCGTGACCTATCTCGCGCGCCAGGTGATCCACCAGATAAAGGACATCGGGGACATTCGCATCTCCCTGAAAACCTATAATCTGAACCGCAATGAATTTTCAGAAGGCGTTTCCTTTCCGGATGACTGCGATATTTTAATTACCTATGCTCAGCCGAAAGATGAAAACCTGGTCGCCAGCGTGTTAACAAAATATTCCGTCACGGCATTCGCAACCCAGGCATATTTAAATAACCACCCTTTATCCGGACCTGAAGATTTAATTAATCACTCGTGTATCCTGATTGACTCCATGCTCGTCGATGATGCCAATATCTGGCGTTTTCGCATGCATGGCAGCGATGATGTGCATGATTATCGGGTGACCGGAAATTATATTTGCGACAATACGCAGACGGCCCTGGAGCTGGCAAGAAATAATCTTGGCATTGTGTTCGCACCGAAAGAGAGCCTGAAAAGAGAATTAACGCAGGGCACGCTGGTTCCCTGCTTCCCGCACCAGGAAGAGTGGTGGCTCGATCTGACGGCCATCTTCCGCAAACGCGAATACCAGCCATGGCGTGTGCAATACGTTCTGGATGGCGTTCTGAACTGCCTGCGCCAGCAAATTGCTCAGGCCGCCCACGGACGGCCTGAGCTGGGCGATTAAAACAGCCCCAGCGGTTTATCGGAGTAGCTGACCAGCAGACATTTCGTTTGCTGATAATGCTCCAGCATCATCTTGTGGGTTTCACGCCCGATGCCCGACTGCTTGTAACCGCCAAATGCCGCGTGCGCCGGATAGGCGTGGTAGCAGTTGGTCCAGACGCGCCCGGCCTGAATGCCCCTGCCCATTTTATAGGCCAGATTACCGTTGCGGCTCCAGACGCCCGCCCCCAGGCCATACGGCGTGTCGTTGGCAATTTCCAGCGCCTCCTCCATCGTTTTGAAGGTTGTCACGGCCAGAACCGGTCCGAAAATTTCCTCCTGGAAGACGCGCATGTTGTTCTGCCCGAACAGGATCGTCGGCTCAAGGTAATACCCTTCCTGCAGATCCCCGCCGAGCACCTTACGGCGACCGCCGGTCAGAATATCCGCCCCTTCTTTCTTACCGATATCAATGTAGTTAAGGATGGTTTCCAGCTGGCCATGCGAGACCTGCGCCCCCATCTGGGTGACGTTATCGAGCGGGTTACCGCTGCGGATTGACTCGACGCGGCGAATGGCCCGCTCCATAAAGCGCTCATAGATGGATTCCTGCACCAGCGCGCGGCTTGGGCAGGTGCAGACTTCGCCCTGGTTAAACGCAAACAGCGCAAACCCTTCCAGCGCCTTATCGAAGAAAGCGTCCTCTTCCTCCATCACGTCTGCGAAAAAGATGTTCGGGGATTTCCCGCCCAATTCCAGGGTCACCGGAATGATGTTCTGCGTGGCGTACTGCATAATCTGCTGGCCCACTTCCGTCGACCCGGTAAACGCCACTTTAGCGATCCGTTTTGAGGTGGCCAGATATTCTCCTATCTCACCGCCCGCGCCGTTCACCACGTTAATGACCCCCGGCGGCAGAAGATCGCCAACAATTTCCATCAGCAGCAGGACCGAGAGTGGGGTTAAACGCGCCGGTTTAAGCACAATGCAGTTCCCGGCGGCCAGCGCAGGGGCCATTTTCCAGCTCGCCATCAGCAACGGGAAGTTCCACGGAATGATTTGCCCGACGACGCCCAGCGGCTCGTGGAAGTGGTACGCCACGGTGTCGCTGTCAACTTCGCTGATCCCGCCCTCCTGCGCGCGAATACAGGAGGCAAAATAGCGGAAGTGGTCGATAGCCAGCGGCACATCTGCCGCCATGGTTTCCCGGATCGGCTTGCCGTTATCCCAGGTTTCTGCCGTCGCCAGCAGCTCCAGGTTCTGCTCCATCCGGTCGGCGATTTTGAACAAAATGGCCGCGCGGTCCTGAACGGAGGTATGCCCCCATTTATCTTTCGCTTTGTGCGCGGCATCCAGCGCCAGGTCGATATCACGCTTGCCTGAGCTGGCTATCTCACACAGCGGCTGGCCGGTAACGGGGGTCAGGTTGGAATAGTATTCGCCGTCGACGGGGGCCACCCAGTTGCCGCCAATAAAGTTGTCATAGCGGGGCTTCAGCTTGAGGGGAAAACCATATTCGCCGGGCTGGATACGCGAAGAGGGAGGATTATTTGTCATGACCGTCTCCTTGCTGTTGTTATACAACAAGGGTAGTCCCGGCTGGCGGTTTTCTCGCCAGTGGGTGACGGGTTTACGAGCCGTATCACGGATTACCGTACTTTACGTTTCGTTTCTGCTACTGAGCCATACTTATCAGCTCAAGCGCTCATGAGGAACGATGCGATGCAGCTATTTATCGGTTTTGACGTAGGCGGAACCCACATCAAGCACGGCGTGATTGATGAAAATGGCAGGGAGCTGGCGACGGACGAGTACGATACCCCTGAGGATAAAAACACCTTTAAAAAGAAGTGGAAAGCGGTGGTTGAAGCGTATCAGGACGAACACGACATCGCCGGTATCGGCGTGAGTTTTCCCGGCCATATTAACCACCACAGCGGCGAAGCGGCGAAAGCGGGCGCGCTCGACTATCTCGACGGCGAAAACCTGTGCGAACTCTTCGCCGGGCTGACCGACCTTCCCGTCACTGTAGAAAACGACGCCAACTGTGCGGCGCTGGGCGAGCGCTGGCAGGGCGCAGGTAAGGATTACGAGCATTTCGTCTGCATCACCATCGGCACAGGCATCGGTGGCGGGATTGTGATGGAAGGCGATCTCTATCGCGGGTCACATTACCGCGCCGGCGAATTTGGCGTGCTACCCGTCGGGGATCAGGGCGAACCGATGCACGAGGTTGCGTCTGCCAGCGGCCTGATGAAAGCCTGCCGCCGCGTGCTGGCCGTATCAGAAGAAGAGATGCCTGACGGCGAGGAGCTTTTTAAACGTATGGAGAGCGACGTGCATCTGCGCGAAGCTATTGAAGCCTGGGCACATTTTCTCTCACGCGGCGTTTACAGCGTGATCTCGATGTTCGATCCACAGGCAGTGCTGATTGGTGGCGGGGTAAGCGAGCAGGAGAAAATCTATCTCCTGCTCGATAAATATCTACAGCGATTCGAGGAGTGGGAGGCACTCAAGGTGCCCATTCTGCCCTGCGAGCTGGGTAACCAGGCGGGAAGACTGGGCGCGGTATGGCTGGCTAAGCAGAAACTCTCCCGCAGCACGTAGCGCTCAGGGGAACAGCTGCGCGTCGCGAAGCAGATGGTCATTACCCCGGCGACGCGTAAACCCGATGCGGTTGAAATATTCCAGGATCTGAATCGCCAGCTTGCGGCCTACGTTCAGCCGATCGCGGAAATCGGCTGCGCAGGTGGAGCCGCGCGCCTGATCCAGTTCGCGGATCAAGTTGGCAAATGCCACAATGCGATCGTTACGGTAATAACGATCTTTCACGATCGCGACTATCAGCCCCTGCTGCGCCGCATGGCGCAATACCTGACGCATCGCCTGCTCGTCGGTATTCGTCTCACGCGCCAGATCGCGAACCCACCACGGTTCATCCCCAAACATTAAGGCCACTTTTTGCCATATAGCCTCCTGCTCTGCGGTGAACCCGGCCTTGTGATCCGGCAGATGCAGCCAGCCGTGATGGCTTTTAATCACCCCGCTTTCGCGCATGTTTTCAATCAGCAGCAGCACCAGCGCGTCATCTTCCATCGGCAGCGCCATGCGTCTCAGACGCTCACGGCCAGGACCGGGCTCATCCTGATGCTGTTCATGGTACGTTGCGAGCGTGTTCAGTATCTTACGCTGCCAGTGTGCAGCCACCGGCGCATCGAGCAGGCTGTTGCCGGCCTGAATAAAGCCCGGCTGCCGGGTCAACTGACGTAGTCCTTCGTCGCTCAGCTGACGTGCCCATGCAAAATCACTCAGGCTCACCGCCCCGCGCTCAAGATGCACCCGCAGCGCGGCGTTATCATCCGGAGCCTGGGCCAGCGCTGCCAGCCATTGCAGATATTCAGGCTTACGCTTGCCGCGTCGAGGCGGGTTAAGCGTCACTACCCGCGCCCCGGCCAGCGTTTCCCGCGCGGAAATATCCCGCAGCACCAGACGGTCGTTGTCCGCCAGCCAGAGCGGCGAATCAAAAACCAGTTCGGCAAGATCGTTTTCCAGCAGGGACACGCGCCCGGTGATATGGCTGGCCGCGTGGTGAATATGCAGCGGCTGCCATTGGGTCAGGGGTACGTGCGTCTGCAGAGAGACAATCACGCGTTCAGACGGCTCGGGCGGGGCGTCGGCCAGCAGCCAGTCGCCGCGGTTAAGCTGCTCTTTTTCCGCATCCCCGGCAATGTTGAGCGCGATCCGCTGCCCGGCGTGGGCGTGCTCTGCGGGCTGGTTTTGCGCATGTAAGCCGCGCACGCGCATCGGTTTATTAACGCCCGTCAGCCACAGGCTATCTCCCACCTTCACTTCACCGCTCAGCGCCGTACCGGTGACCACCAGCCCCGCGCCTTTTACGGTAAACGCCCGGTCAATCGCCAGACGGAAACGGTGATGGCTGGCGTGGTCACGCGACGATAATTGCTGCAAGTGGTGGCGAAGATCGTCGATACCGCGGCCTTCAGTCGCCACGGTGACAAAAAGAGACGCCTCGGCAAAACCATATTCCCGTAAGGTCGCCCGCACCGCTTCACGCACCTCGCTGATGCGCGCCTCATCCACGCGATCGGCTTTAGTCAGCGCCACGGTCAGCTGCGGGTTGCCGGTCAGCTGGAGGATTGCCAGATGCTCACGGGTTTGCGCCATCACGCCGTCGTCGCAGGCCACCACAAGCAGCGCATGATCGATGCCCCCCACGCCCGCCAGCATGTTAGACAGAAACTTTTCATGCCCCGGAACATCAATAAAGCCCAGCACGCGGCCATCCGGCTGGGGCCAGTAGGCATAGCCCAGATCGATGGTCATGCCGCGCTTTTTCTCTTCCGGCAGGCGATCGGCATTTATGCCGGTGATCGCCTGCAGCAACGTGGTTTTTCCATGGTCGACGTGACCGGCGGTGGCAATAATCATTTCAGCAACATCTCCAGAAATCGCTCTTCATCTTCAAGGCAGCGCAGATCCAGCCACATGCGGCCATCGTAAATCCGCCCGATGACCGGCGTCGGCAAGCCGCGCCAGCGCAACGACAGCGCCTCAAGGCGGCTGCCGCGCCCGTCACGCGGGGTGAACGTGAGCGCTTCACTCGGCAGCCTGTCCACCGGCAGCGAACCGCTGCCTATCTGCGACTGGCAGGGCTCAATGCGGACGTCAAAATCGGGGTAGTGCGGGGCGACGCGCGGCAGCAGCAGTTCGGCCTGCGCGCGAATCGAGGCGGCATCCCGGCTTAACAGGCGCAGCGTGGGCAGACGGTCGGCCAGCTTCTCCGGGTGGAGATAGAGCCGCAGCGTCGCGTCCAGCGCGGCAAGGGTCATTTTATCGGCCCGCAGGGCGCGCTTGAGCGGGTGCTGCTGCAGCTGCGCAATCAGCTCGCGCTTGCCGACGATAATCCCGGCCTGTGGCCCGCCCAGCAGTTTGTCGCCGGAAAAGCTGACCAGGCTCACGCCTGCGGCAATCATCTCCTGCGGCATCGGCTCTTTTGGCAACCCGTACAGGCTGAGATCCACCAGCGAACCGCTGCCGAGGTCGGCAATCACCGGAATATTCATCTCCTGCCCAATCGCCGCCAGCTCGGCCTCGTCAACGGTTTTGGTGAAGCCCTCGATATGATAATTGCTGGTGTGGACCTTCATCAGCAGGGCGGTATTTTCATTCACCGCCGCGCGATAATCTTTCGCATGGGTACGATTCGTGGTGCCCACCTCATGCAGCGTGCAGCCCGCCTGACGCATCACGTCCGGGATGCGAAACGCCCCGCCAATCTCCACCAGCTCGCCGCGGGACACCACCACCTCTCTGCCGCTCGCGGTCGCCGCCAGCATCAACAGCACCGCCGCCGCGTTATTATTCACAATGCAGGCATCTTCCGCGCCGGTTAGCTGGCAGAGCAGATCCGCCAGCGCGCGATCGCGATGCCCGCGCCCGGCGCCGTCCAGATCGTACTCCAGCGTCACAGGCGAGCGCATGGCCTGCACGACCGCAGCCACCGCCTCTTCCGCCTGCTGCGCGCGCCCCAGGTTGGTGTGCAGCACGGTTCCCGTCAGGTTAATCACCGGGCGCAGGGCGTGGGCATGGCTTTGGGAGAGATATTCTGAAACGGCTCGTACCCAGTCGTCATTCCATACCGGCAATACGCCCTTCTCACCGATCGTCCTGCGCGCCTCGTCCTGTAAATCCCGCAGCACAGCGACCACGCGGGTATGACCATATCTGGCGAGCAGAGGGCGAAATCCTACGTCTCGCAACAAGCGATCCGTAGAGGGGAGAAGACGATAAAGCGAGCTGTGCGTCTGGTTCATAAGCCTGCCTGAGAGTAAGAAATCTGTGGCTATTTTAGCAGGTTGACCTGAGGGAGTCCTTATACATCCGCATACTTTAATTTACCCAGATCAATAATTACCGAGAATAATTAAAATTATTTCATAACTTACTTGAATAAATAATTCAGAAAACATCAATATCAATCAATCAACGAAGCGAATATTATTATGAATTCCTTACCCCGTAACGCATGGAAGCATACAGATGAAAATGAAGATCAAGGTTCTCGCTGCTCTTTTATTATCGACCTGCACTCTTTATACCGCTCAAACGCAGGCTGATCAGAAATTTGGCTTTGCCAAAAGGTGCTCACTACCCGACGCACCGATGCCGATTAAATTCAGAGTCGATGATTACATCGAAAACTTCGATGGTATGGCTTATAATATTATTTATGTTGCTGCAGACCAAAGAAAACGTGGCGATCTTTATAGTCTGTACAGTAACAGTGATGGTTATAATTACCTGAAAACAAAACCGGCCACTGGGCGCGATCCTTTTCCCTCCACGGTTCTGCTATACGATAACAACCCCTCAGGAACAACCGGTAGCTACCTTTCCAAACCTGTATGTATGGATAAATCGGATTGTCAGCCATATCCAGCAGACTGGCATCCCACCGTTGGGCGAGGCTTGTCTGCTTATAATAAAGTTTTAGAACAATATCCTAATGACTTTATTTATGTGCATTCTGGCATGTTCCCGTCCCTGTCTGACGACTCCATCGACACCACGATTTTCACCATGACCAGAAACTTTGAATATTTACGCGTAGAGGTTTTCGCCGTAACAAAGATTGGCGACCCTAACGTTACTAGTGCATTTATGGATGAATATGGTGCTGAGCCTATTGTGTTTGAATATGGTCGCGCACAATTTGGTAACCCTGATTATTATATTGGTGCAGACTCTAACCACCTCACTCGCC
The DNA here is from genome assembly GCF_056673305.1 of Enterobacter sp. MG-EB028. NCBI lineage: Bacteria > Pseudomonadati > Pseudomonadota > Gammaproteobacteria > Enterobacterales > Enterobacteriaceae > Enterobacter > Enterobacter sp. MG-EB028. The sequence continues at coordinate 163,907 of NZ_CP195079.1, read as the reverse complement.
CAATGGCAGGTAGTCTGCCTGATTTCCCTGCCCACCTTGATAAAAATATCCAGGCGATGGATTTCTATATCAAATATCCAAAAGGTTATCTTGGCGAAGTTGTCACCTCGGCTAAATTCTATTATTTTTCAGACAAGCAAAAAGAAATTCTCTCGACATGTAACTAATCTGCCCGGCTTCGCCGGGCAACCGGGTTACGCTTTTGGTGGCTCGGTACGAGCGAAACTTTCGCGCTGAAATAGCGTCTCTACCAGTTTCACCAGCAGCGGACGGTCTACGCACCAGCCTGGGGACACCCGGCGGAAGTTGAGGTAGCCGATGGCGCAGGCGATGGCGATGGTTGCCAGGTTCAGGCTGTCGGTGTGGATCTTGCCCTCCCGGATAAGCTGTTCGCACATATCCAGACTGCGGCTGATTTTTTCCCGCTGGCGCAGCAATTCGTTTTCTGACTGCTGCGCGGCGGGACGCGCCTGCTCGCGTACGGAGGTGAGTGCCGCATCCATAATGCCATCGGCCAGGGCTTCAATTTGCTTCACCGCCAGCGCCGCTTTAGGGTCAGACGGCAGCATTGCCGGGGCAACGCCCAGCAGTTCGACATACTCCGCAATGATGGGGGAATCGAACCAGTATTCGCCCTCGTCCGTTACCAGCGCCGGAACTTTCCCCAGCGGGTTATACTGCGCGACGCCGTTTTCGGCGTTGTAGGGCTGCTCATTAACGAATTCAAATTCAATCCCTTTCTCCAGCAGGAGAATCGAGATTTTTCGCACGAAGGGACTGGTGTAGCTACCGATGAGTTTCATTGCCTGATCCTTGATGCCGGGAAAAAGTCAGTATGGATCAAGCGATGAAAAAAGGGCAGGTATGCGTGTCGCATTCCTGCCCCGGAAGGATTAGTGATCGAGATAGAGGTAGTGCATCCAGCTGGTCATACGCAGCAACACTTTACGCATTACCGAGACGTGGGCGAAATGATCCGAATAGACCGCCACCTGGGCATAAATGCCGTCCGGCAAAGCATCGACGTCGGCGTTAGGCTCCAGCTCAATCAGCGCCTGTACGCCATCCGTACCCGGCGCGACGGTCAGTGCCTGCAAGGCGCCCTGCGCCTGATACGACCCGCCCGGCACCACAGGCAGAACGCTGGTGAGCTTACCGGTGAACACCTGGCCCGGCAGCGCGTTAAACACCACTTCCGCTTCATCGCCAGGCTTCAGGCGCAGCAGCGAGTTCTGACGGAACTGGGCCACAATCTGACGCTTCTGTTCAGGAATGAAGACCATCACCGGGCGCAAAGGCAGCGCGGCGGCATAGGTTCCCGGACGAATCAGCACCTGGGTGATATAGCCGTTGCTCGGCGCGCGCACCACGGTCTGATCGAGGTTGTATTTCGCTTCAGCAAGCTGGGCACGTAACGAGGCAATCTGCGACTGCTCGCCGTTCACCATGCTGTCCAGCTGGCTTTGAATCTGCGTCTGTTCAGCAACGGAACCTTTCACCATGGCATCCTGCGCCAGATAGTTCTGCCGCGCGTTATCAATATCGCTTTCAGAGAACGGATTCACCTTCGCCTGGCTGCCTTTCAGGTAGCGCTGATAATCTTTATACAGGCGATCGCGTTCAGCGGAGACGCGTGTCGTATTGGCAACCGCTTCCGACAGCTGCGCTTTCAGATTGTCAATATTGTGCGTCGCGGTCACCAGGTCTGCCTTCAGTCTGTCGACGCGCGCCTGATAGCGGCCCGGATCCAGTTTAAATAACACTTCGCCTTTTTTAATGAGCTGGTTATTTTTATCGGTCACTTCAGTCACCACCCCCGTGACCTGCGGCGTAATCGGAATGGAAATAACCGCTTTTTGCGCCGTAAAGGTATACGGATGGTTATAGTTCATTAGCAGAATAAGTCCGGCAACAATAAACACGCCGCCTAACGTCGCGGTAGCAAGCGTCCACTGGTTTACCGGAATACGAAATATTTTAAAGATTGCCCAGGCAAATGCCACATAGGTCAGAATAATCAACAGATCCATGATTAGCGCTCCAGCGTGTTTTTATCATCAGAGGGCTGAACCGCTGCCAGCTTGTGTTCTAACTCGGCCACGCGTTTGGCCAGCGCATCCATGCCCGGAACCTCATCCGCCCTGGTGATGTGGTTTTGCATACCCCAGCCGCGATCTTCGCGGTACAGGGTGGCCCAAATCCACAGGAACGGCCAGATGGCATGGAGCGTAAACAGGCTGATCCAGCCTGCCGTATGAATAGCATCGGCATGGGGATGATTGCGCTTTTTGGCCATGTTATAGGGGATATCATGAATGGCGATGATTCCGTAAAAAAGAACCAAAAATACAAAAATCAACACGCCCAGCGCGAAATAGTTGAGAAACATATTCTCCTCACTTAAACAACGTCAACTCATTAAACTAATAAAACAGCACGCAGCCTAATTAATTTATTTTTAAATTTAAAAGGCACACTGATTATTTCAGAGCCGGGGAGTATCGTTTTTTATAATATCTCCATGCAAGTTTATAAGCGTGTCAAAATATATCCTGAATAATAATATACTCAACCTTACATAATGAGCGTAATTCAGGTTTTAGCTTTCCGCCATACTACATACGAAAAGTGTTTTTTTAGCTTTCCGTGTCACGGAAGGCCATCCTAACGCCGATCCCAGCCGGAGAAATCTGCATAAAAATATTTTGTGAAATCAGTCACAATCCAGAAACAAACTCACGAAGCCAAAAAGAGACATATATCACAAAAATCCGTGGTTTTTGCTTCTTTTCTCGCCATCGTATTTTTTTTGCCCACTTATTTTGTGATTCAGATCACCATGAAGGGCGACACACCCCCTGCATTTACGTGATGGACATCACATAAATTTTCGCTGTCTGGACAGTTGAACGATTCAGTGCCAGATTTCACAGCATCAGAACAGGGCCCGGCTACCTCTGCCGCCGCACATTAACGATAAACCTCGGGCCGCAAGCCTAAGCGTAAACATAAGAAGGGGTGTTTTATGTCATCCGATTTCAAGATCAAAGTTCAAAGCTTTGGTCGTTTCCTCAGCAACATGGTGATGCCAAATATCGGCGCGTTTATCGCGTGGGGTATTATCACCGCATTGTTTATTCCGACAGGGTGGTTGCCTAACGAAACGCTGGCGAAACTTGTTGGCCCAATGATTACCTATCTCCTGCCGCTGCTCATCGGTTACACCGGTGGTCGTCTGGTGGGCGGTGACCGTGGTGGCGTAGTGGGTGCTATCACGACTATGGGTGTTATCGTCGGTGCGGATATGCCGATGTTCCTCGGTGCGATGATTGCCGGTCCTCTCGGCGGCTGGGCGATTAAGAAATTCGACGTCTGGGTTGATGGCAAGATCAAATCCGGCTTTGAAATGCTGGTGAACAACTTCTCTGCGGGCATCATCGGGATGATCCTCGCGATTCTGGCGTTCCTCGGCATTGGTCCGGCTGTTGAAGTGCTGTCCAAACTGCTGGCGGCGGGCGTTAACTTCATGGTGGCGCACGACATGCTGCCGCTGGCGTCTATCTTCGTTGAACCGGCGAAAATCCTGTTCCTGAACAACGCCATCAACCACGGTATCTTCTCGCCGCTGGGTATTCAGCAGTCTCACGATCTCGGCAAGTCCATCTTCTTTCTGATTGAAGCGAACCCGGGTCCGGGCATGGGCGTTCTGCTGGCGTACATGTTCTTTGGTCGCGGCAGCGCGAAGCAGTCTGCTGGCGGTGCGGCTATCATCCACTTCCTGGGTGGTATCCACGAAATTTACTTCCCGTATGTGCTGATGAACCCACGCCTGATCCTGGCAGTTATCCTCGGCGGTATGACCGGCGTGTTCACCCTGAGCGTGCTGGGCGGCGGCCTGGTCTCTCCTGCTTCTCCGGGCTCTATCCTGGCGGTGCTGGCGATGACCCCGAAAGGCGCGTACTTCGCGAACATCGCGGCGATCTGTGCCGCAATGGCGGTCTCCTTCGTGGTCTCTTCTATCCTGCTGAAAACCAGCAAAGTGAAAGAAGACGACGATATTGAAGCGGCGACCCGTCGTATGCACGACATGAAAGCCGAATCCAAAGGCGCGACCCCGCTGGCGGCTGGCGATGTCTCTAACGACCTGAGCCACGTGCGTAAAATCATCGTTGCCTGCGACGCCGGTATGGGTTCCAGCGCAATGGGTGCAGGCGTGCTGCGTAAGAAAGTGCAGGATGCGGGCCTGACCAACATCTCCGTGACCAACAGCGCCATTAACAGCCTGCCGCCGGATGTTGACCTGGTCATCACGCACCGCGACCTGACCGAACGCGCCATGCGCCAGGTGCCGCAGGCACAGCACATCTCGCTGACCAACTTCCTCGACAGCGGCCTGTACACCAGCCTGACCGAACGTCTGGTTGCCGCGCAGCGTCATGAAGATAATGAAGTGAAAGTGCGTACCAGCCTGCAGGACAGCTTTGACGAGAGCAATGCTCACCTGTTCAAGCTGGGTGCGGAGAACATTTTCCTCGGTCGTACCGCGGCCACTAAAGAAGAGGCGATTCGCTTTGCCGGTGAACAGCTGGTGAAAGGCGGCTACGTTCAGCCAGAATACGTTGAAGCGATGCTGGAACGTGAAAAACTGACGCCGACCTACCTGGGTGAATCTATCGCGGTTCCGCACGGTACGGTTGAAGCGAAAGACCGCGTGCTGAAAACCGGCGTAGTGTTCTGTCAGTATCCTGACGGCGTGCGCTTCGGTGAAGAAGAGGACGACATCGCCCGTCTGGTGATTGGTATCGCCGCTCGCAATAACGAGCACATTCAGGTGATTACCAGCCTGACCAACGCGCTGGACGACGAAACCGTCATTGAGCGTCTGGCTAACACCACCAGCGTTGAAGAAGTTCTGGCCCTGCTCAACAAATAGCAGTCCCTCTTCCCTCTCCCCTTTGGGGAGAGGGCTAGGGTGAGGGGGTAAACGTTCCTCACCCCAGCCCTCTCGGGTAAAAACATTGATTAAGGTTAACACTATGAAAGCATTACATTTTGGTGCAGGTAACATCGGTCGTGGCTTTATCGGTAAACTGCTGGCAGACGCGGGCATTACCCTGACATTCGCCGATGTGAATCAGGTGGTTCTGGATGCCCTGAATGCCCGTCATAGCTATCAGGTCCAGGTGGTGGGTGAAAATGAACAGGTTGAAACCGTCTCTGGCGTCAACGCGGTCAGCAGCATCGGCGACGACGTGATTGATCTGATCGCCAGCGTTGACCTGGTGACCACCGCTGTGGGCCCGGTCGTACTTGAGCGTATCGCTCCAGCAGTCGCGAAAGGCCTGGCAAAACGTAAGGCGCAGGGCAACGACGCTCCGCTGAACATCATCGCCTGCGAAAACATGGTGCGCGGTACCACGCAGCTGAAAGGTCACGTCATGGCGGCCGTGGCTGACGAAGATAAAGCCTGGGTTGACACGCACGTTGGTTTTGTCGATTCCGCCGTGGACCGCATTGTTCCGCCGTCCGAATCCGCCACCCACGATCCGCTGGAAGTGACCGTAGAAACCTTCAGCGAGTGGATCGTCGATAAAACCCAGTTTAAGGGCGCGCTGCCGACCATTCCGGGTATGGAATTAACCGATAACCTGATGGCATTTGTCGAACGCAAACTCTTCACGCTGAACACCGGGCATGCTATAACCGCGTACCTCGGAAAGTTGGCCGGTCATCAGACCATTCGTGATGCGATCCTCGATGAGCAGATCCGCGCGGTGGTAAAAGGGGCGATGGAAGAGAGCGGCGAGGTGCTGATCAAACGCTACGGTTTTGATGCTGATAAACACGCAGCATACATCCAGAAAATCCTCGGCCGCTTTGAAAACCCGTATCTGAAAGATGACGTTGAGCGCGTGGGCCGTCAGCCGCTGCGTAAGCTGAGCGCGGGCGACCGCCTGATTAAGCCGCTGCTCGGCACACTGGAATACGGTCTGCCGCACGCCAATCTGGTGAAAGGAATTGCCGCCGCGATGCACTACCGCAGCGAGCAGGACCCGCAGGCAATTGAGCTGGCTCAGCTGATTGATGACAAAGGCGCGCAGGCTGCGCTGGCGCAAATTTCCGGTCTGGACGCCAGCAGCGACGTGGTGGCGGAGGCGGTTAACGCATATAACGCAACCAAATGATACAGAATCCGGCGCAGGTTAGCCTGCGCCCGAATAACAGATTGTCAGATATGCAGGCAATAATGGAACAAACCCAGGCCTTTGAAAATCGTGTGCTTGAGCGTCTGAATGCTGGCAAAACCGTACGAAGTTTCCTGATTGCCGCCGTCGAGCTGTTAACCGAGGCGGTGAACATTCTGGTGCTTCAGGTGTTTCGCAAAGACGACTACGCGGTAAAGTACGCTGTAGAACCGTTACTGGACGGAGACGGACCGCTGGGCGATCTGTCGGTGCGCCTGAAGCTGATTTATGGCCTGGGCGTGCTCAACCGACAAGAGTATGAAGATGCGGAACTGTTAATGGCGCTGCGCGAAGAGCTCAATCATGACGGTAATGAGTATACCTTTACCGATGATGAGATTCTGGGCCCCTTCGGCGAGCTGCACTGCGTTACCGCCCTGCCTCCTGCTCCCCATTTTGATAACAGCGACCCTGAACTGTACGCGATGCAAAAGCTGCGCTATCAACAGGTTGTCCGTTCCACTATGGTCCTCTCCCTGACTGAGCTGATTTCTAAAATCAGCTTAAAAAAAGCGTTTCAGAAGTAAGCCCGTTCACATTGGTGTATCCTTCCCTGTAAATTCCCCGTTTTCAGAGTCATTTGTCATGAAAGAAGTCGAAAAGAACGAAATTAAACGCCTGAGCGACCGCCTGGATCTGATCCGCCACCAGATGGCTGGCCTGTCGCTGGTCGATTCCGCCGAGAAGTACGCCGAGCTGGAGAAAGAGACCGCGAAGCTGGAAGCTGAAATCGAGCGCCTGCGCGAAGTGAAAGGCCAGAAGCTGAGCAAAGAAGCGCAGAAGCTGATGAACATGCCGCACCGCCGCGCGATCACCAAAAAAGAGCAGGCTGACATGGGGAAGCTGAAGAAAAGCGTCCGTGGCCTGGTGGTGGTGCACCCGATGACCGAGCTTGGCCGCGAGATGGGCCTGAAAGAGATGACGGGCTTTTGTAAGACCGCGTTCTGATCGTTCTTCCCCTCACCCCGCCCTCTCCCCAAAGGGGAGAGGGAGAAAACCGCACAGTTCAGTCCCCTCGCCCCTTTGGGGAGAGGGTTAGGGTGAGGGGTGCCTCAGCCACACTCCCGCTTCAAATTGGCCCAACCAATCCCCCTTTACTTTCTTCCCTGGTTCACAATTCCATTATTTCCGCTCACAAAACCATTGCTAGCTCATAACATCTGGTTAACCATTCATTGTCATTAACCCTACAACACAATATTGGCAGGACCACTTTTACACAGTTTGTGATGCAGAGATGAGCGGAGACTCACCCGCAGCGCAGGCTGTCTGGTCCCCAGGAGACCTGCATGAGCCTCTGGCAACAAAACTACGACCCGGCCGGAAATATCTGGCTGTCGAGCCTGATAGCATCGCTTCCGATCCTGTTCTTCTTCTTTGCGCTGATTAAGCTCAAGCTGAAGGGCTACCTCGCCGCGACGTACACCGTTGCCATCGCCCTGCTGGTGGCGCTGTTCTTCTATAAAATGCCGATCGATCGCGCGCTGGCCTCCGTCGTCTACGGTTTCTTCTACGGCCTGTGGCCGATTGCGTGGATCATCATCGCGGCGGTTTTTGTCTATAAAATCTCGGTGAAAACCGGGCAGTTCGACATTATCCGCTCGTCGATTCTCTCCATCACGCCAGACCAGCGTTTACAGATGCTGATTGTCGGCTTCTCCTTCGGGGCGTTCCTGGAAGGTGCTGCCGGATTTGGCGCGCCGGTGGCGATTACCGCCGCGCTGCTGGTCGGCCTGGGCTTTAACCCGCTGTATGCCGCGGGCCTGTGCCTGATTGTGAACACCGCCCCGGTGGCCTTTGGCGCGATGGGGATCCCGATTCTGGTGGCCGGACAGGTGACCGGGCTGGACAGCTTCGAGATTGGCCAGATGGTAGGCCGCCAGTTGCCGTTCCTGACCATTATCGTGCTGTTCTGGATCATGGCGATTATGGACGGCTGGCGCGGCGTGAGGGAGACCTGGCCTGCGGTGATGGTGGCGGGCGGTTCGTTCGCCATTGCCCAATACCTCAGCTCGAACTTCCTCGGACCGGAACTTCCGGACATTATCTCTTCGCTGGTGTCGCTGGTCTGTCTGACGCTGTTCCTGAAACGCTGGCAGCCAGTGCGCATCTTCCGCTTTGCCGACATGGGCGCGTCGCATGTGGATCAGACCCTCGCCCGCACAGGCTATACCGCAGGACAGATCGTTCGCGCCTGGTCACCGTTCCTGTTCCTGACCGCAACGGTAACGCTGTGGAGCATTCCGCCGTTTAAAGCGCTGTTCGCTCCCGGCGGCGCGCTGTACGACATGGTGATTAACATCTCCGTGCCGTTCCTCGACAAGATGGTCGCCCGTATGCCGCCGGTGGTGCATGCCGCCACGCCGTATGCCGCGGTCTATAAATTCGACTGGTTCTCCGCCACCGGTACCGCCATCCTGTTTGCGGCACTCCTTTCCGTGGTATGGCTGCGCATGAAACCAGCCGCCGCGGTACAGACCTTTGCGGCGACCATTAAAGAGCTGATGCTGCCGATCTACTCCATCGGCATGGTGCTGGCGTTCGCGTTTATCTCGAACTACTCCGGCCTGTCGTCGACGCTGGCGTTAGCGCTGGCCCACACCGGACACGCGTTCACCTTTTTCTCGCCGTTCCTCGGCTGGCTGGGGGTGTTCCTGACGGGTTCAGATACCTCGTCTAACGCCCTGTTTGCTGCCCTGCAGGCAACGGCGGCCCAACAAATTGGCGTGTCGGACATCCTGCTGGTGGCAGCGAATACCACTGGCGGCGTAACCGGCAAAATGATCTCTCCACAATCCATCGCCATTGCCTGTGCGGCGGTGGGACTGGTCGGTAAAGAGTCGGATCTGTTCCGCTTTACCGTGAAACACAGCCTGATATTCACCTGCATGGTGGGCGTGATCACCACCCTGCAGGCCTATGTCTTAACCTGGATGATCCCATGATAGTGATGCCCAGACGCCTGTCCGACGAGATTGCCTCTCGCGTGCGGGCGCTGATTGAAGAACAACAGCTGGAAGCGGGCATGAAGTTGCCCGCCGAGCGCCAGCTTGCCGCCCAGCTTGGCGTATCGCGTAACTCACTGCGCGAGGCGCTGGCCACGCTGGTCAGCGAAGGGGTGCTGGTGAGCCGTCGCGGCGGTGGCACCTTTGTGCGCTGGCAGCATGACGACTGGTCCGAGCAAAACATCGTGCAGCCGCTGAAGACGCTGATGGAAAACGACCCGGACTACAGCTTCGACATCCTTGAAGCGCGTCACGCCATCGAAACCAGTACCGCCTGGCACGCGGCGATGCGGGCAACCGAGGCCGACAAAGAGAAGCTCAAAGCCTGCTTTGAGGCCACGCAAAGCAGCGATCCGGATATCGCCTCCCAGGCAGACGTCCGTTTTCACCTGGCGATTGCCGAGGCATCGCATAACGTGGTTCTGCTCCAGACCATGCGCGGGTTCTTCGATCTGCTGCAATCCTCCGTCAAGCAGAGCCGCCAGCGCATGTATCTGGTTCCGCCGGTCTTTGCTCAGTTGACCGAACAGCATGAAGCCGTGCTCAACGCCATTCTGGCCGGTGATGCCGAGGCCGCGCGCAAAGCAATGATGGCGCATCTCGGCTTCGTACACACCACCATTAAACGATTCGATGAAGACCAGGCCCGACAGGCGCGTATTACCCGTTTGCCTGGCGACAGTGATATTTCCAGGGAGAACAAAGCATGATTATTTCAGCAGCCAGTGACTATCGCGCCGCGGCGCAGCGCATTTTGCCCCCGTTCCTGTTCCACTACATCGACGGCGGGGCCTATGCCGAATATACCCTGCGCCGCAACGTGGAAGACCTCTCGGAGGTGGCTCTGCGCCAGCGCGTGCTGAAGAATATGTCTGACCTGAGCCTGGAGACGAAGCTGTTTAACGAAACGCTCTCCATGCCCGTGGCGCTCGCGCCTGTAGGCTTATGCGGCATGTACGCCCGCCGTGGCGAAGTGCAGGCTGCTGCCGCGGCGGATGCCAAAGGTATTCCGTTTACCCTTTCCACCGTCTCAGTCTGCCCGATTGAAGAGGTCGCCCCGACCATCAAGCGCCCGATGTGGTTCCAGCTGTACGTCCTGCGCGATCGCGGCTTTATGCGTAACGCCCTTGAGCGTGCCAAAGCGGCAGGCTGCTCCACGCTGGTCTTTACCGTCGATATGCCGACGCCCGGCGCGCGCTATCGTGATGCCCACTCCGGCATGAGCGGCCCAAATGCTGCGCTCCGCCGCTACTGGCAGGCGGTTACCCACCCGCAGTGGGCGTGGGACGTCGGTCTTAACGGACGTCCGCACGATCTGGGCAATATCTCGGCGTACCTCGGTAAACCGACCGGGCTGGAGGATTACATCGGCTGGCTGGCAAACAACTTCGATCCGTCGATCTCCTGGAAAGACCTGGAGTGGATCCGCGAATTCTGGGACGGCCCAATGGTGATCAAAGGGATCCTCGATGCGGAAGATGCCCGCGACGCGGTGCGCTTCGGCGCGGACGGGATCGTGGTCTCTAACCACGGCGGACGCCAGCTCGACGGCGTGCTCTCTTCTGCCCGCGCGCTGCCGGCCATTGCCGATGCGGTGAAAGGCGATATCGCGATTTTGGCCGACAGCGGCATCCGCAACGGGCTGGACGTGGTGCGCATGATTGCCCTGGGCGCAGACAGCGTGCTGCTGGGCCGCGCGTACCTGTATGCGCTGGCCACCAGCGGCCAGGCCGGCGTGGCGAATCTGCTCAACCTGATCGAAAAAGAGATGAAGGTGGCGATGACGCTGACCGGCGCGAAGTCGATTAGTGAGATCAGCAAGGATTCGCTGGTGCAGGAGCTGAGTAAGCTGCCTGCGGCGCTGGCCCCTCTTTCGCAGGGAAACGCGGCCTGATTTTCATCCGTTACTATTTTTTCTCATGCGCCCGACTCCCCTCGGGCGCTTTTTTTGTCGAAAATAACACCCATGTAACATTCTGGATAAGAAAATTTGACATACCCCACCCGCCCGCAATTGTATAGACAAGCAAATACAAGAACACAAAAACAACATCACATCGGAGGGGAGCGTATGACGTATTCAGGTAAGGTGGATATTCAGCGGGTTATCGACGAGAGTCCCTTTTCAGGGTTTCACTGGCTTCTTATCGTGCTGGGCTTTCTGGTTCTGGCGATCGACGGTTTTGATACCGCAGCGATGGGCTACATCGCGCCTACGCTGTCGGCAGAATGGGGGATACACAAACAGGATCTGGGGCCGGTGCTGAGCGCGGCGCTGCTGGGGCTGTCGCTGGGCGCGCTGATTGCAGGCCCGGTGTCGGACCGGATGGGACGCAAGCGCGTGCTGGTCTTCTCGTGCCTGTTCTTCGGCCTGGCGAGCCTGGGCACGGCCTGGGCACAAAGCCTGAATACCCTGACGCTGTGGCGCTTTCTGACAGGCCTCGGGCTCGGTGCCGCAATGCCTAACGCCATCACGCTGATCTCCGAATTTGCCCCCCAGCGCTGTCGCGCCATGGCGATTAATACCATGTACTGCGGCTTCCCTCTGGGTGCGGCAGGCGGCGGTGCGATCTCTTCCTGGCTTATCCCCCATCACGGCTGGCGAAGCGTGCTGCTGACCGGCGCGATTGCTCCGCTGATTTTAACGCTGCTGCTGGCGCTGCTGTTGCCGGAATCGGTGAAGTTTCTGGTGCAGCGCGGGAAAGACGTTATGCAGGTCCGCCGCATCGCCAGCCGGTTCAGCCGCAGCACGCTGGAGAGCGTCACGGGCTTTTTCCTGGCGGAGGAGAAAGTCGCGTCTAAAAAAGGGAGCGTGGGGCAGCTGTTTTCCATGCCCTGGCTGCCCGGCACCCTGATGCTGTGGGTGACCTATTTTATGGGGCTGGTCATTTACTACGTCCTGCTGAGCTGGATGCCAACGCTGATGCAGGGGATGGGTTATGCGCTGGCGGAATCCGCCTGGCTCACCTCGCTGTTCACGTTCGGGGGTACCGCAGGCATTCTGCTCGCGGGCTGGATGATGGACCGCTGGGAGGCGCACAAGGTGGTCGCAGGGGGATTTGTCCTGACGATGGGATTGATCCTGTTACTCGGCCTTGAGCATAACCATATCGCCCTGTTTGGCGGGCTGATTTTCCTGATGGGGATCGCCATGAACGGCGCGCAGTCGGGCATGCAAACCCTCGCGGCCACCTTTTACCCTACCGAGTGCCGCGCGACGGGCATCGCCTGGATGCAGGGGATTGGCCGCTTTGGCGGGGTGGCGGGCACCATGACCAGCGCCCAGCTTCTTTCTATGCAGTGGCAGGCAGACAGTATTTTAATGATCCTCAGCGTGCCCGCCCTGGTGGCCGCGGCGGCAACCGTCTACAAAATGCTGTACAGCCGCTCGCACGAACCCGGCGTCGCGTAGTTCCTCTCTTTTCTGCTATTCTGCCCCCGCAATTAAGGGGGCAGCATGCTTAACATCGTTTTATTCGAACCAGAAATTCCGCCAAATACCGGCAATATCATCCGCCTGTGTGCCAACACCGGTTTTCGCCTGCACATCATCGAGCCGATGGGCTTTACGTGGGACGACAAGCGCCTGCGCCGCGCGGGGCTGGATTACCATGAATTTACCGCCGTGGTTCGCCATCACGATCACGCCGCGTTTCTGGAAGCGGAGAAGCCGCAGCGCATGTTCGCCCTGACCACCAAAGGCACGCCAGCGCACAGCGCCGTGAGCTATCAGGAAGGTGACTATCTGATGTTTGGCCCGGAAACCCGCGGCCTGCCGGCCACGATTCTGGATGCTCTGCCCGCTGAGCAAAAAATCCGTATTCCGATGATGCCGGACAGCCGCAGCATGAACCTGTCGAACGCGGTGTCGGTGGTAGTGTATGAAGCCTGGCGCCAGCTGGGTTATCCCGGCGCCATTTTAAGAAGTTAAATGCCGTCACCATACTCGAAGGTATGGTGAATGCCGTTGAAGTGCTGATCCATATCCATCGACGGCTTATCGCTGTCAGGCTTACCGACGATGCGCGCCGGTACGCCAGCGGCAGTGGTGTGCGGCGGCACGGGCTGGAGCACAACCGACCCGGCGCCAATCTTCGCACCGCGCCCGACTTCAATATTGCCGAGAATTTTAGCGCCCGCGCCAATCATCACCCCTTCACGAATTTTCGGGTGGCGATCGCCGCTGGTTTTACCGGTACCGCCCAGAGTAACCGACTGGAGGATCGAGACATCATCTTCAATCACCGCCGTTTCACCCACCACAATGCCGGTGGCGTGGTCGAGCATGATCCCGCGGCCAATCTTCGCCGCCGGGTGAATATCGACCTGGAACGTCACGGAGACCTGGTTTTGCAGGAAGATCGCCAGCGCGCGGCGGCCTTCATTCCATAACCAGTGGCCGATGCGGTAAGCCTGCAGGGCGTGGAAGCCTTTCAGGTACAGCAGCGGCGTGGAGTATTTATCGACCGCCGGGTCACGGGTGCGCACGGCCTGGATATCGCAGGCGGCAGAGGCGATCATTTCCGGGTCAGCGGCGTAAGCCTCTTCAACCACTTCACGGATGGCGATAGCCGGCATGATGGAGGAAGCCAGCTTATTGGCGAGCATGTAGCTCAGCGCGCTGCCGAGATTTTCGTGCTTGAGTAACGTCGCGTGGTAAAAACTGGCCAGCATTGGCTCACAGTCGGCCAGCGCCCGGGCTTCGGCTTTAATATTATTCCAGACGATATCCAGTTCTTCACACGGCATTGCTAACTCCAGACGATAGTATAATGACCAGCCAGTTCTGCGCTGGCTGGGTCATTCAGGTGACAACGGTTCCGACTAGTTACTGCTGCGCTCGTCCTTGCGCGCACGACCTAATAAGGTCAATGCTGCCTCGCGCGCATTTTTTCCGCAATACAATACCTGATAAATTTCCTCGGTTATTGGCATTTCGACACCAAACCGGTGCGCCAACTCGCGAACTTCTTTGGTATTGCGGTAGCCTTCCACCACCTGTCCAATCTTCTCCTGCGCGCTTTTTACATCGCTGCCCTGTCCGAGCATCATGCCAAAGCGGCGGTTACGAGACTGGTTGTCGGTACAGGTCAGCACCAGGTCGCCCAGGCCCGCCATTCCCATAAAGGTGGCCGGATCGGCGCCCAGCGCTTCGCCCAGACGGGACATTTCGGTTAAGCCGCGGGTAATCAACGCCGTACGCGCGTTGGCACCAAAACCAATGCCGTCTGACATCCCGGCGCCAATCGCAATCACGTTCTTCACCGCGCCGCCCAGTTGCACGCCGATAAAATCGGGGTTGCTGTAGACGCGGAAGCTCTTGCCGCAGTGCAGCAGTTGCTGAAGATCGTCGGAGAAAGCCTGGTCAGTGGATGCCAGCGAGATCGCCGTCGGCAGGCCCGCAGCCAGCTCTTTGGCAAAGGTCGGGCCAGAGATGACCGCAAGCGGGATCTCATCACCCAGCGCTTCGCGGGCAACGTCCTGCAGCAGGCGTCCGGTCTCCGCTTCCAGCCCTTTGGTTGCCCAGACAATACGCGCATCCGGGCGCATCAGCGGCTTGATCTGATGCAGCACGTCGCCAAACACATGGCTCGGGACCACAATCAGAATGTTGCGGCTGGCCGCCAGCGCGGTCGCCAGATCGCTTTCCAGGTGCAGAGAGTCAGGGAACGGAACGTCCGGGAGAAACGCCACATTGCAACGGTCGCGCTGCAGCGTGGCGATATGTTTTGGATCGTGGCCCCACAGGACCACATCGTGACCATTTCTTGCCAGCGTGATGGCAAGAGCGGTGCCGTATGAGCCGGCACCGATCACAGTCATTGACGCATTAACAGTGCTCATCAGGCATCCTGATGTTGTTCGGCACCTTCGCCAGCCTGCTGCTGCAGATAGTTCATGAACAGCGCATCAAAGTTCACTGGCGCAAGGTTCAGTTGCGGGAATGTACCGCGAGAAACCAGGCTGGTGATACATTCACGGGCATACGGGAACAGGATGTTCGGGCAGTATGCACCCAGGCAATGCGCCATCTGGTTGCCTTCGATGCCGCCAATGGAGAAGATACCGCCCTGCTGTACTTCACACAGGAATGCAGTTTCTTCGCCCAGAGAGGCGGTCACGGTCACACGCAGTACGACTTCATACACGTCATCCGCCAGTTGGGTGGATGCGGTATCCAGATCAAGTTTAACCTCTGGCTGCCAATCTTTCTGGAAAACGTGCGGCGCATTTGGCGCTTCGAAAGAGACATCCTTGGTGTAGATACGCTGGATCTGGAAAGTCATTTCGGTGTTGTTTTGTTCTGACATGGAAATACCCTTTTTAATTGTCCTAAAGTCTCTTAGCTCAGCAGCGGATCGAGTCCACCACGGGCGTCGAGCGCATACAAGTCATCACAGCCGCCAATGTGCTGCGCATCAATAAAAATCTGCGGAACCGTCGTACGACCACTACGTTGGATCATCTCTTCGCGTTTGATCGCGTCACCGTCGATAGGCAATTCCTGGAACGTGACGCCTTTGCTGCTCAGCAGCGCTTTCGCACGATGGCAGAACGGGCACGTCGCTTTGGTGTAGATCTCAATATTGGCCATGACTGAACTCCTTATTTACCGCGAACCAAAGGAAGATTTTCCCCGCTCCAGCCGGAAATACCTTCTTTCAGTACCGTTACGTTTTCGAAGCCCGCTTTATAAAGCGCGCTGGCAGATTCCTGCGCCTGCATACCGGTCGCATCCACAACAATAATGGGCTGAGCTTTGTGTTTCTCAAGCTCACCCACGTTGTTCGCTTTGATTTCAGCTGGCAACAGGTTGATTGCGCCGGCAATGTGACCTTTACGGAAATCGTCACGCTGACGCAGATCGACAACAACGGCGTCTTCTTTGTTAATCAGACGCGTCGCTTCACCACGGGTGATAACCTTAATCTTAGACGTCAGGCTCTTAAATGTGGTGAACAGTACAGCAGCCAGCAGGCCAATCCACGCGATGCTCAGAACCGGATGGCGGCTAACGAATTGCATAATTTCTTGCATGGAGGGTAACTACTCCCGACTAAGTGATAAAAAAACCAGGACAGGAGTATACCTGTGCGTTCTGGCAAATACAGCCAGCGACCATAACCTAATCCATTTTCTGCGGCATGCCACCTAAAAAAATGCCTCAAAATGGTCCGGTCAGCATCTTGCCCCCGCGCTTTCTTTGATCTTCTGCGGCTATTTGATCGATTCAGCTATAGTAAAATTACGCAAATTTTGACTCTTGAGCATGAGGTTGTTGCAATGTCGGTTTCTAAAAAACCTATGGTACTAGTGATTCTGGATGGCTATGGCTACCGCGAAGACAGCCAGGATAACGCTATTTTCAACGCAAAAACCCCGGTAATGGATGCGCTGTGGGCAAAACGTCCGCATACCCTGATTGATGCATCCGGTCTGGAAGTCGGCCTGCCGGATCGCCAGATGGGCAACTCCGAAGTCGGTCACGTTAACCTGGGCGCAGGCCGTATCGTGTATCAGGACCTGACCCGTCTGGACGTCGAAATCAAAGAACGCACCTTCTTCGCGAACACGGTTCTCTGCGGTGCGGTAGATAAAGCCGTTGCAGCAGGTAAAGCGGTGCACATCATGGGTCTGCTCTCCGCGGGCGGCGTGCACAGCCATGAAGATCACATCATGGCGATGGTTGAGCTGGCCGCTGAACGCGGTGCGGAAAAAATCTACCTGCACGCCTTCCTGGACGGTCGCGATACGCCACCGCGCAGCGCAGAAGGCTCCCTGAAAGCTTTCGAAGACAAATTCGCCGCGCTGGGCAAAGGCCGCGTGGCCTCCATCATTGGCCGTTACTACGCTATGGACCGCGACAACCGCTGGGATCGCGTTGAACAGGCCTATGACCTGATGACCCTGGCAAAAGGTGAGTTCCAGTTCGCGACCGCCGTTGAAGCCCTGGAAGCCGCATACGCGCGTGATGAAAACGATGAATTCGTGAAAGCGAGCGTGATCCGCGCTGAAGGCCAGGCCGATGCCGCGATGGAAGATGGCGACGCGCTGATCTTCATGAACTTCCGCGCTGACCGCGCGCGCGAAATCACCCGTGCGTTCGTCAACAGCGATTTCGACGGCTTTGCCCGTAAGAAAGTGGTGAACATCAACTTCATCCAGCTGACCGAATATGCGGCAGATATCAACGCGCCTTGCGCTTACCCACCTGCCTCGCTGGAAAATACCTTCGGCGAGTGGATGGCGAAGAACGACAAAACCCAGCTGCGTATCTCCGAAACTGAGAAGTATGCGCACGTGACCTTCTTCTTTAACGGCGGCGTTGAAGAGCCGTTTAAAGGCGAAGAGCGCATTCTGATCAACTCGCCGAAAGTCGCCACTTACGATCTGCAGCCAGAGATGAGCTCTGCCGAACTGACCGAAAAACTGGTGGCCGCGATCGAAAGCGGCAAGTACGACACTATCATCTGTAACTATCCGAACGGCGACATGGTCGGCCATACCGGCGTGATGGAAGCGGCGGTGAAAGCGGTTGAAGCGCTGGACCATTGCGTTGAGCAGGTAGCAAAAGCGGTTGAATCTGTGGGCGGCCAGCTGTTGATCACCGCTGACCACGGTAACGCCGAGCAGATGCGCGACCCGGCAACCGGCCAGGCACACACCGCGCATACCAACCTGCCTGTTCCGCTGATTTATGTGGGTGATAAATCACTGAAAGCAGTGGAAGGCGGCAAGCTTTCCGACATCGCGCCAACCATGTTGTCGCTGATGGGCATGCCGATCCCTGAAGAGATGACTGGTAAGCCGCTGTTCATCGTGGAATAATCGCTCCCCATGAGGGGAAAGGCGATTTTTTCAATCACATGGGTCGTGAAGCCGCTTAGGTTATCAGTCAGACCTCTGTTTTACGCCAGCGCACTCAGCGCTGGCGTATTGCTGTGCGCCGCATCCGCCCACGCGGATGACCGCGACCAGCTGAAATCCATTCAGGCCGATATCGCCGCCAAAGAGCGTGCGGTACGCCAGCAGCAACAGCAGCGCTCCGCACTGCTCGCCCAGCTTAAGCAGCAGGAAGAGGCCATCTCCGCTGCCGCACGTAAACTCCGTGAAACGCAAAACACCCTCGCCGAGTTGAACAAACAGATCGACGAGATGAACGCGTCGATTGCCAAACTGGAGCGCCAGCGTGATGCGCAGGAGCGCAACCTCGCGGCACAGCTGGATGCTGCATTCCGCCAGGGTGAACATACCGGACTCCAGCTGATCCTCAGCGGCGAAGAGAGCCAACGCGGCCAGCGCCTGCAGGCCTACTTCGGCTATCTCAACCAGGCGCGTCAGGAGACTATCGCGCAGCTGAAGCAGACGCGCGAAGAGGTCTCCACCCAAAAAGCGGAGCTGGAAGAGAAGCAGAGCCAGCAACAGACGTTGCTCTACGAACAAAAAGCGCAGCAGGCGAAACTTGAGCAGGCCCGTAACGAGCGCAAGAAAACCCTGTCCGGTCTTGAGTCCTCCATTCAGGCAGGACAAAGCCAGCTGAGCGAAATGCGCGCCAACGAATCCAAACTGCGTAACAGCATCGCCCGTGCGGAAGCGGCGGCGAAAGCGCGCGCCGAAAAAGAGGCGCGCGAAGCGCAGGCGGTTCGCGACAAGCAGCAGGAAGCCTCCCGCAAAGGAACCACCTACAAGCCAAGCGAGAGCGAACGTTCCCTCATGTCGCGTACCGGTGGCCTGGGTTCCCCTCGCGGTCAGGCATACTGGCCCGTTCGCGGTTCTATTTTGCATCGCTATGGCGAACAACTGCAGGGTGAGCTACGTTGGAAAGGGATCGTTATCGGTGCGTCTGAAGGTAGCGAAGTGAAAGCCATCGCCGATGGCCGCGTGATTCTGGCCGACTGGCTGCAGGGTTACGGGCTTGTGGTGGTGGTCGAGCACGGTAAAGGCGACATGAGTCTTTACGGCTACAACCAGAGCGCGCTGGTCAGCGTCGGCACGCAGGTGCGCGCCGGCCAACCCATCGCCCTTGTGGGCAGCAGTGGCGGTCAGGGCCGCCCGTCACTCTATTTCGAAATTCGTCGTCAGGGTCAGGCGGTCAATCCACAGCCGTGGTTGGGAAGATAAGTTTTGCTTCAGTTTCGTCGAATGATTCTCGCCGTCGTCAGCGCGCTGGCGCTGGCAGCACCAGCTTATGCAGGCAAACTCGCGATTGTGATTGATGACTTCGGTTATCGTCCGCATTATGAAAATCAGGTGCTGGCGATGCCGTCAGCCATCTCCGTCGCCGTCCTGCCCAATGCGCCACACGCGCACGAGATGGCTACCAAAGCCCACAACAGCGGTCATCAGGTGCTTATTCATCTGCCAATGGCCCCGCTCAGCAAGCAGCCGCTGGAAAAAGATACCCTGCGCCCGGATATGAGCAGCGATGAGATCGAGCGCATCATCCGTGACGCCTACAACAAAGTTCCGTATGCCGTAGGCCTGAACAACCATATGGGCAGCGCGATGACCTCCAGCCTGTATGGAATGCTGAAAGTGATGCAGGCGCTGGAACGTTACAATCTCTACTTCCTCGACAGCATGACCATCGGCAACAGCCAGGCGATGCGGGCCGCTCAGGGGACGGGTGTAAAGGTCATTAAGCGTAAAGTCTTCCTGGACGACTCCCAGAATGAAGCGGATATCCGCGTGCAGTTTAACCGCGCGGTAGCGCTGGCGCGCCGTAACGGTTCGGCTATTGCCATTGGGCACCCGCATCCTTCAACGGTGCGCGTTCTACAGCAGATGTTGCCCTCCCTGCCTGCCGACATCACGCTGGTACGCCCGAGCGATCTGCTCAATGAACCGCAGGTAGACACGTCTCGTCCGGGTAGCGCTCAACCTCCGGCAACGCAGCCGCGCAATCCGTTCCGCGGCGTGAAGAACTGCACGCTGAAACAACCGCCTGAACCGGTGCATGCAACCCGCTTCTTCACGGTAATCAGCGAAAGTGTGAGTCAAAGTACGCTGGTGCAATACTTCCAGCACCAGTGGCAGGGATGGGGTAAGAAAGTCTCAGCGAACCACTCCCAGTGACAGGCGATTAAGGTAGAACAATGCCGCAACGACACAAAATTCTGCTCCTCGATACCGGTAAAGAGTGGGGAGGAGGCACCAACAGCATGCTCGAACTTCTGAAGCGCATTAACCGCGAGAAGTTCGATATTACCTGTTGTTTTTACAGCGACTACAGTCGGGCCGAAGGGCAAACCATCGGTCAGGTGCTGAACGGCATTGGCATTCCCTTAATTGTCATTCCCCAGCATAAACAGCCCGCATGGGCGAAAATCGTAAAAGAGCTGGGCCGCAGCCTGCTGTTTTTCTCCCGCAGCGCCCGGAAGGCGCTTACGCGCCATGTTGATACCCTCTGGCGCATTCGCCCTAACGTCCGCAAGATCGAGACGATTTTCCGGGAAGGCGGTTTCGATACGCTGTACATGAACAACCAGCCAGGCTCTAACGAAGAGGGTTACCTGGCGGGCGCGAAGCTGCATGCGCGGATAATTCAGCACTGCCGGATTGAACCGGTGCTGTCGCCGCCGCTGGTAAAGCTGGTGAATGCCCATGCCACAAAAATCATCGCCGTTTCGCACGGCGTCGAGCGCGTGTTACTTCAGCATGGCGTCCGGCCCGAGCTGTGTACAACGGTCAACAATGCCATCGACATCCACCAGCCTTTGCCCGACCGACGCGCCATGCGTCATCGTCTGAACATTGATGACGACACCTTTGTGTTCGGCAGCATTGGATCGCTGATCCCCCGCAAGGCTAACCACCATACGCTGGCGGCGCTGGCGCAGTTCAACCAGCAGCATCCGCAGGCAAAATGGAAGATGGTGCTGGTCGGTGAAGGGGCTGAACGCGGCGCGCTGGCGGCACAGGCTGAGGCGCTGGGTATTGCCGGGCACGTGATTTTTACCGGTTTCCAGAACACGCCTTTTGACTACCTCGCTACCTTCGATGCGTTTATTCTGGCCTCGCAGAGCGAAGGCCTGCCCCGCGTCGTGCTGGAAGCGATGCTGCTGAACATCCCCGTCATTGGTTCAAAGGTGACCGGCACGGCAGAATTGATCGACCACGAGGCGACCGGGCTGCTTTTCCCGTGGAGCGATGTATCGAAACTTGCTCAACATCTGGATAATATCTGGCAGGATCCCGATCTGCGCGCCCGGCTCGCCGCGGCTGCGCATCAGAATGTCTGCAACGTGTATGCCATTGAAAGCTATGTTAACGGTGTCGAGGCCGTTCTTGGCGCGCAATAACCAAACGAGAACAACATGTTTAAATTCCTGAATGCTCGCTACCGCCACATCACCGGGCGACATAACATTCCGTACGCTTCCCTTCCGGTTACGCGCGATCTCGTTGCGGTGGACTCCATCGTGATCCCGTGTACGGGCGCGGATTTCGTTGAAGAAGCGTTGTTGTCAGCGACATTTGCAGAACGTTATGCCACCGACGTCAGCGAAATTGTTATCGTCAGCGATCAGCCTGAATCCGCTTTCGGCGAACTCCCGCCAAAGACCCGCGTCGTCACGCTTACCCTTCCGGTACGCGAGGAAAGTTACCGCTATAAGCAGATCTACCTCAGCCGTCTGGTGAAGCTGAACGCCCCGCTACAGGCGCGCGGTGAAGGCGTATTGATGATCGATTCCGATCTCAACCTGCTGAAAATGCCGGAAATTAACATGGCCGATATGCACATCTACTCCAGCTTCCGTCAGGGCAAAATGATTGCCAAGCTGGACGGTGCGCCAGTGGAGAAAGTGCCGGCGTATTACAAAGAGACGGTGCGCCCGTATCTGGTCGATCACGTTAACGGCGCGTTTCTTGCGGCCACCAAAAAGACCTGGCGCCGTATCTGCCCGCTGTGGCTGACGCTGTTCCAGGATACCTGGGAACTGATGGACGACACGCAGCCGCCAACCGATCAGCTGCCGCTCGCCGCGCTGCTGGACATGCTGGATTTAAAAACGGTTAATCTGGGCGACTGGATGAACTGGCCGGTGTCCAAGAAGATCGGCGGACAGGAAGCTGTTGTGCCGAAAGAGGTGATTGGCGCGCACGGTGGTTTCCCACTTTCCGAATGGCAGAAGTATCTTGAATCGCCAGATAATAAGCTGTTATTCAAAGGGCAGGACTACACCCGCAAGGTGCGTTACCTGACGGACGAAGAGAAAAAGAATCAGTAAAAAAGGGGCCGCTGGCCCCTTTTTGATTATTTATCCCAGCTCAGGATCACTTTTCCTGACTGGCCGGAACGCATCGCGTCAAAGCCCTGCTGGAATTCGTCGATGGAGAAACGGTGCGTAATAATCGGTGACAGATCCAGACCGGACTGGATTAGCGCCGCCATCTTGTACCAGGTTTCGAACATCTCGCGGCCATAGATGCCCTTGATGAACAGCCCCTTGAAGATGACTTTGTTCCAGTCGATGGACATATCTGACGGCGGAATACCCAGCATCGCAATACGCCCACCGTGGTTCATGGTGTCCAGCATGGTGCGAAACGCCGGTGGCGCGCCGGACATCTCCAGACCCACGTCAAAGCCTTCGGTCATGCCCAGCTCTTCCATCACGTCGGTCAGGCTCTCTTTAGAGACATCCACCGCGCGGGTCACGCCCATTTTACGCGCCAGCGACAGACGGTATTCGTTCACGTCGGTGATGACCACGTTGCGCGCGCCCACGTGCTTCGCCACGGCTGCCGCCATGATGCCGATTGGGCCCGCGCCGGAGACCAGCACGTCTTCGCCCACCAGGTCGAAGGAGAGAGCGGTGTGCACAGCGTTGCCGAACGGGTCGAAGATGGAGGCCAGATCGTCAGAAATATTGTCCGGGATTTTGAACGCGTTAAAGGCCGGAATCACCAGGTATTCCGCGAAGCAGCCCGGACGGTTAACGCCCACGCCGACGGTGTTACGGCACAGGTGCGTACGTCCACCGCGGCAGTTACGGCAGTGGCCGCAGGTAATATGGCCTTCGCCGGAAACGCGATCGCCAATCTTGAAGCCTTTTACTTCCTGGCCGATGCCGACCACTTCACCCACATATTCGTGGCCGACAACCATCGGGACAGGAATGGTTTTCTGCGACCACTGGTCCCAGTTGTAGATGTGAACGTCAGTACCGCAGATGGCGGTTTTACGAATTTTGATCAGCAGATCGTTATGACCGACTTCCGGCTCCGGCACGTCGGTCATCCAAATCCCTTCTTCCGCTTTCAGTTTGGATAACGCTTTCATCACACGTCCTCAGGCAATTACGCCCAGCTGTTTACCGATGCGGGTAAAGGCTTCCACCGCACGTTCAATTTGTTCAGGCGTATGCGCCGCGGACATCTGGGTGCGGATACGCGCCTGACCTTTTGGCACCACCGGGAAGAAGAACCCGGTGACGTAAATCCCCTCTTTCTGCAACTCACGGGCAAACTTCTGCGCGACGACCGCATCACCCAGCATCACCGGGATAATGGCGTGATCGGCACCGGCCAGGGTAAACCCTGCGGCGCTCATTTTTTCACGGAACAGACGGGCGTTGGACCACAGGCGGTCGCGCAGTTCGGCACCGGACTCCACCATCTCCAGCACTTTGATGGAGGCGGCCACAATCGCTGGCGCAAGAGAGTTGGAGAACAGGTACGGTCGAGAACGCTGGCGCAGCCACTCAACCACCTCTTTGCGCGCAGCCGTGTAACCGCCGGACGCGCCGCCGAGCGCTTTGCCCAGCGTGCCGGTGATGATGTCCACGCGGCCCATCACGTCGCAGTATTCGTGGGAACCACGGCCGTTTTCGCCGACAAAGCCGACCGCGTGAGAGTCATCGACCATTACCAGCGCGTCGTATTTATCCGCCAGGTCGCACACGCCCTTCAGGTTGGCGATCACGCCGTCCATAGAGAACACGCCGTCGGTGGCGATCAGCACATGACGAGCCCCCGCTTCACGGGCCTCTTTCAGGCGCGCTTCCAGCTCGACCATGTCGTTGTTGGCGTAGCGGAAGCGCTTCGCTTTGCACAGACGTACGCCGTCGATGATGGAGGCGTGGTTCAGGGCGTCGGAGATAATCGCATCTTCTGCGCCGAGCAGGGTCTCAAACAGACCGCCGTTGGCGTCGAAGCAGGAGGAATACAGAATCGCGTCTTCCATTCCGAGGAAGCTCGCCAGCTTTTGCTCAAGCTGCTTGTGGCTGTCCTGCGTACCGCAGATAAAGCGTACGGAGGCCATGCCGAAACCGTGGGTGTCCATGCCGTTTTTCGCCGCGGCAATCAGCTCAGGGTGATTCGCAAGACCTAAATAGTTGTTCGCACAAAAGTTGATCACATGGCTGCCGTCGGCAACGGTGATGTCCGCCTGCTGAGCAGACGTGATAATACGCTCTTCCTTGAACAACCCTTCCGCACGTGCGGTGTCGAGGTCGCTGTTTAACTGTTTGTAAAAATCACCACGCATTGCAATTCTCCAGACTCGGCAAATTTCGGCACATATTACCCAAACCTATAGTTCATGACGAGATGACGCAGTATCTCTTCTCGTTTTTGCAGCATAAATCACGTGTAACCCTGCTGCATATCGGTGAATGGCTGAAGGGTCGCCATACTAATGATATGATATGAACATTAGCGTCCGGGATTGGCCCCGGGCTCCACACTTCAAAGGTTACAGTTATGATCATCGTTACTGGCGGCGCGGGCTTTATCGGCAGCAATATTATCAAGGCCCTCAATGACAAAGGCATCACCGACATCCTGGTGGTGGACAACCTGAAAGACGGCACCAAGTTCGTTAACCTGGTGGATCTGAACATCGCTGACTACATGGATAAAGAAGACTTCCTTATCCAGATTATGGCAGGTGAAGAGTTCGGCGAGATCGAAGCCATCTTCCACGAAGGTGCGTGCTCATCCACCACAGAGTGGGACGGCAAGTACATGATGGACAACAACTATCAGTACTCCAAAGAGCTTCTGCACTACTGCCTGGAGCGTGAAATTCCGTTCCTGTATGCCTCCTCAGCGGCAACCTATGGCGGTCGTACCTCGGACTTCATCGAGTCCCGCGAATATGAGCAGCCGCTGAACGTCTACGGCTACTCCAAGTTCCTCTTCGACGAGTACGTGCGTCAGATCCTGCCTGAAGCGAACTCCCAGATCGTCGGCTTCCGCTACTTCAACGTCTACGGACCGCGCGAAGGCCACAAAGGCAGCATGGCGAGCGTGGCGTTCCACCTGAATACCCAGCTGAATAACGGCGAAAGCCCGAAGCTGTTTGAAGGCAGCGACGGCTTCAAGCGCGACTTCGTTTACGTGGGCGACGTGGCAGCCGTGAACCTGTGGTTCTGGGAAAACGGCGTGTCCGGCATCTTCAACCTGGGCACAGGCCGCGCGGAATCCTTCCAGGCAGTGGCTGACGCGACGCTGGCGTACCACAAAAAAGGCAGCATCGAGTACATTCCGTTCCCGGACAAGCTGAAAGGCCGCTATCAGGCGTTCACGCAGGCTGACCTGACCAACCTGCGCGCCGCAGGCTACGATAAGCCGTTCAAGACCGTTGCCGAAGGCGTAACGGAATATATGGCCTGGCTGAACCGCGACGCATAAGTATGAAGATTCTGGTGATCGGCCCGTCCTGGGTGGGCGACATGATGATGTCGCAAAGTCTTTATCGCACGCTCAAGGCGCGTTATCCCCAGGCGATAATCGACGTGATGGCACCTGCATGGTGCCGTCCGCTGCTATCGCGCATGCCGGAAGTGAACGAGGCGATCCCGATGCCGCTTGGCCACGGGGCGCTGGAAATCGGCGAGCGCCGCAAGCTCGGCCACAGCCTGCGCGAGAAGCGCTACGATCGCGCGTACGTGCTGCCAAACTCCTTCAAATCCGCCCTGGTGCCTTTCTTTGCGGGAATCCCGCACCGTACCGGCTGGCGCGGTGAAATGCGCTACGGCCTGCTGAACGACGCACGGGTGCTGGATAAAGAGGCCTGGCCGCTGATGGTGGAGCGCTACGTGGCGCTGGCCTACGACAAAGGCGTGATGCGCAGCGCGAAAGACCTGCCGCAGCCGCTGCTGTGGCCGCAGCTTCAGGTTAGCGACGGGGAGAAATCCCACACCTGCAACGCGTTTGGCATTTCGTCTGAACGCCCGATGGTTGGCTTCTGCCCCGGCGCGGAATTTGGTCCGGCAAAACGCTGGCCGCACTACCACTATGCGGAGCTGGCGAAACAGCTGATCGACGAAGGCTACCAGATTGTGCTGTTTGGCTCGGCGAAGGACCACGAGGCGGGCAACGAAATACTCGCCACGCTGAGCAATGAACAACAGGCCTGGTGCCGTAATTTGGCAGGAGAAACGCAGCTTGAACAGGCGGTTATCCTGATTGCCGCCTGTAAGGCCGTGGTCAGCAATGACTCTGGCCTGATGCACGTCGCCGCCGCGCTGGACCGTCCGCTGGTCGCACTGTATGGCCCAAGCAGCCCGGACTTCACCCCGCCCTTGTCGCACAAAGCGCGCGTCATCCGCCTGATCACTGGCTACCACAAGGTACGCAAGGGCGATGCCGCAGAAGGCTACCATCAGAGCCTGATCGATATTACCCCGCAGCGCGTTCTCGAAGAGCTCAACGAACTGCTGTTGAGCGAAGAAGGATAACGGATGCGGGTATTGATCGTTAAAACCTCCTCAATGGGCGATGTTCTGCATACGCTGCCGTCGCTGACGGACGCTATGCGGGCCATCCCCGGCATCCGTTTTGACTGGGTGGTGGAAGAAGGCTTCGCGCAGATCCCCACCTGGCATGAAGCGGTTGACCGCGTGATCCCGGTCGCGATTCGCCGCTGGCGCAAAGCGTGGTTCTCCGCACCGATCAAAGCCGAGCGTAAAACCTTCCGTGAAACGGTGCAGGCGCAGCGTTACGACGCAATCATCGACGCCCAGGGGCTGGTGAAAAGCGCCGCGCTGGTCACGCGTCTGGCGCACGGCGTAAAGCACGGCATGGACTGGCACACCGCCCGCGAACCGCTGGCGAGCCTGTTCTATAACCGCCGCCACCACATCGCAAAACAGCAGCACGCCGTGGAACGCACCCGCGAGCTGTTCGCAAAAAGCCTCGGCTATGCGAAACCGGAAACCCAGGGCGACTATGCCATTGCACAGCACTTTTTGCGCAATACAGATCCCTGTGCTCAGCCTTATCTTGTCTTCCTGCATGCAACTACGCGTGACGATAAGCACTGGCCGGAAACGCACTGGCGTAGGCTGATTGAACTAATGCAACCCTCCGGTATCCATATTAAACTCCCGTGGGGCGCTGAGCATGAACGGCAGCGTGCGGAGCGTCTGGCAGCAGGCTTTACCCACGTTGAGGTTTTACCCAAACTCACGCTGGCGCAGGTTGCCGCAGAGCTGGCAGGCGCTAACGCCGTCGTTTCCGTGGATACGGGTTTAAGCCATTTAACCGCGGCGCTGGATCGTCCAAATATCACACTTTTTGGCCCGACCGATCCCGGCCTGATCGGGGGCTATGGCAAAAACCAGCATCAGATGGTCAGCCCGACTCAGCAAACGAAGGATATCAGCGCAGATGCGATTTTTTCATTTTTACAGGGCAGCCGTTGGCTTTCCAACAGGGATATTTAACCCATGAGTTACGTATTTCTGCTGATTTTACTCTTTCCGGTGAAGCTTCTCCGGAAGCTGTTCCGCAAAGAGACAGGGAAAAACCTGGTCATTCAGACAGCCAAAATCGGTGATTTTGTTAATGCAACGCCTCTTCTGGCCTGGCTGCAAAAAAGCGACGTTCTGATCAGCCGCAGCGTTGGCGCGCTGGCGAAGCATGATGAGACGATCGACGAGATTTTTTTTATCGAGCAGCAAAAGCGTAACCTGTGGCGAAAGCTTCGCTTTGCCTGCAGGATTATGAACCGCTATGACAACGTCTATCTCCTGCAGCCTAACAGCGTGAATCTCTTTTTCGCCTCCGTGTGCAATGCCAAAAACAAGCAATTTTTAAGCACTTACACGCGCAGGTGGTATCACGGGATTTTCTATGCAACGGCCGATGGTACGGTTAAGCACGAAAAGAAGACGCTGTCCGTCACGAACTATCTTAAGCTGGCGGATCGTGCGCTGACCTGGCAAGACTCTCCCAAGCACGCCACAAAGCCACTGTTTAAACCCGCGACTTACCCGGCGATCCTTGATAAACCCGGTGCGATCCGCATTGGCATCAGCATCGCCGCAGGAAATAAAGCGAAAACCGTTCCGCCGGGAATCTGGAAACGGATTGCCGATCGTCTCGCCGACATACCCTGCGAGTTTTATGTCTTTGGCGCTCCGAATGAACAGTCGTGGATGGACGACATCATCCGCGCTTACGGTGAACTGCCCAACTTTATTAATCTGATTGGCAAGATCTCGCTGGAAGAGCTTCCGTGGGCCATTTCTAAAATGGATTGCTATATCGCGTCCGACTCGGGGAATGTCTATATCGCCGATGCGGTGGGCGTGCCGGTCGTCTTACTGTTCGGACCGTGCTGCCACTATGAGCAACGCCCGCTTGGCAACGTGTTGCTGATTGGTAATGATGACAACATTTGCTCGTATGTTTTTGAAACACGATATTACTTCTCACAAAGCCGGGAAGAACTCTTCGCGGTAACAGACGAATCGCTGGACGAACTCAAACATTTCATTTGCGGACTGCCAACAGCAAATTCTGCCCTTGATGCGCAGGGAAACTAATTATTATGGCTTTTCTCAGCATCATTATTGCCGCACACAACGCTGAAGACACGCTTCACGCCACGCTGGAAAGCCTGCAAAACGCGATTGAGAATGCAGGCGATGAAGTCGAAGTCATTATCTTTAATGACAGTTCCGGTGATTCCACACAGGATATTATTGAGACGTGGTTGCCAAAGCTTCCGCATGCCCAATCCCATTACGTTGAGTACCGTAACGTAGGGCATGTTCGAAACAGCGCAGTCTCGCTGGCGTCGGGCGAATACATCACGATGCTGGATAGCGACGATCTGTTGAAGCCGGGTAGCGTCCGGGATGCCGTCGCCTTCCTGAAAGCAGAGCGTCCTGATATGTTGCTGACGCGCCTGCTGGAAATTCGCGATATGCGGAAAATTACCTCCGCCTGGCAGGGATTCACCCCCGTCTCATTGTCGCAAAGTGATGCAATAAAGCGTTTCTTGCAGCACAAAGATTTTCAGGCGCACCTCATCGGGCAATTCGTACACCGCAGGCTGTACGCAACCAACCCGATCCCTTCTATGGTCTGCTATGAAGATTTCGCGGTATTTCCCGGCATGCTGATGCAATCGCGTAAAATCGTCTATCAGCGCCAGGGGCACTATTATTACATCAAACGCAGCGGCAGTTTGTCGAGCCGTCTTGACGCCAGTAAAATCGCTACGCTGGTTGAATGCACATTACAGATGGAAAAAACATTCCCGCCATCATTTAAGCATCTTATTAATTGCCACTGGTTTGATATTTACAGTAATCACCGACAACACCTGACCGATGTGCAGCTCAAACTGGTTAAGCAGCGGGTGAAATCACTTTATTCTTTCTCTTTTTTCTTCTCCAGAGATGTACGTTTCAGCTACAAAAAAAGGGTCATTGAGGCATTATGGAAAAAGTAAAACTGCGGCTCTATCAGCTGGCACTGATTTTGAGCCTCATTTCGCTGGCGCTGGCGCTGCTGAGCTCAGGTAAACAACGCGAATTTTTCTATATTGCAGTTTATGCCAGTATTATCGGCTTAGCTTGCGAATATAAAAAAATTACCCTGCGCCCCTTTTCAATCGCGCTTCCTATATTACTGATAGGGTTGCTCAATCTTGTCTGGTATATGGTGTATGAATATCACAGCGAAGGTTTAAACGCTTACAGTGATTATCTTGGTGCCAGTAAAAAACTGATTTTAGCGAGCATTCTCGTTTTTTATCTGGACCGATTTAAAAATTACGTCGATAAAAGCGCTTTCCAGAAGTACTTCCTGTACGCGGCAGGTGCGGGTTTTGTCCTCGCCACGGGGTATGGCTTGTGGCAGGCAACGCAGGGTGTAGATCGAGTTGAGATGGCCATAAATCGTCCTACCGTATCGGCCTATGTTTACTCAGTTCTGTCGCTGGCGCTGGTGTACAGTCTCTATCTTCAAAAAAACAGAAAACTGTATGTGGTAGCGGGTTTCACCGTATTAATTTCCTGGTTCGTCATTCTTTTGACAGGGACGCGTGCTGCAATGGGGCTGTATTTGCTTCTGGCGATTGTGCTCACGCTTTACCACTTCAGAAGAATTCATCTTAAATCGATGCTCATTTTCTTATGTGTTGTGGCAGGCATTATTATCGTTAGCTACAAGCCTTTGATCTCCCCCAAAATAGATCAAACACAGATGGAAGTAGAACGCTTCCAACAAGGCTATGACGCCACATCACTCGGCGCGCGTTTTTCCATGTGGATTGTTGGTATTCAGAACGGACTTGCCCACCCACTGGGACAATCAATTGAAGACCGAGAGGTATGGACGCAGCGTTATGTTAAAGAAGGGCATCCCCACCTCGCCTCGGCGCTCCAGTATATTAGGATACATCTGCACAATGAATTCATCGAAAAATACTCTCTGCAGGGGCTACCGGGACTGGCGATATTACTCTTTTTCTTCGTTTCGATAATCGCATACGCGCTGAAGAACAGGAATGGCCTGCTGCTGACGACCATGCTGCTTTTGTTGCTTTATGGCCTGACGGACGTCATTTTACTGAGCTCAGAAGCCCTAATCTTCTTTGTAACCCTGTTTGCGTTGAGCCCCCCTTTCTCGCAATCCAGGAACCATCATTAAGCGATAATGCCCGCCATGCGGGCATTATTTTTTCTTGTACTGATAAAATTCCGCCAGCGTCATCCCAATCGTCTTATCGGATAACCAACTAAAGAGCACTTCCAGATCCTGATACAACCCTTCGATCGCCGCCTCATCTTTAAACGTGGGGCTTCCGCCAGGCATAAATTCAGACGAGTGAAGCATAAACTCCACGTAGTCATTTCCCTGAGACAAGCATTGCTGCGCGACCTGAATCATCTGCGGCGCATTTCCACCCGTCGGTCGTAGCCAGTTCACCGAGGGCGAACGGTATTTCCCGCGAAGACGATCGTACCCCTGTTTGATCGTGTTCAACCAGGCCGGATGTTTATACTGAATGCTCATCGGCACTTCCAGCAATGGGCTATTGCCCACCCGGGAAAGAGTATCTAAATCCATAAAATAGGCGTGGTCGGGGAAATGCTGATAATCCGTTCCGCCATTACCCTGCGGAGCACCTTTCGCGTTGCGCCAGTTCACGCGCGGCGTCACGGAGCAATCAACCTGGTAACCCAGTTCAACGAGCAATTTTGCATAGCGGCTATCAAATGCCCAGCGCCCGGCACGGTGGCTCAGCATTTTGGTCTGGAATGTCTCTTCCAGCAGACGGGTCATGAACAGCACTTTCTCACGCATCACCTCGTCTGAAAATTCAATCAGATACGGCTGCCAGCGCCAGTCATCTCCCGTGAGATCGTGCTCAGGCGGGCTATTCCATGCGTGAAGGTGCATTCCCACCTCCCCCTGCCTGCGAGCAATCACGTCCCTGGCGAACTCAATGAAAACGGGCTCAATTGCCATCTCATAGTTTGTCAGCCATACGGGCTTAAAACCAAAACGTTCACAAAGGGTCTGAAAGCGGGCCAGATAGCGCGCGTTTTCCGTTTTAATGACGCGGTGATTCTGCCAGAGATTATCGCCCTCAGTATCAATCGTGATGATAAACGCTGGTTTTTTCATAATGAGTCCGCATGACAGGGAAGTTAGCGCTATGTTACGCACTCACCAAAGCCTGAGTAAAGCCTCCCTGGGAAATTCCTGAGATTATGGAGAAAGAGTGCAAGTCGCTACCAGGTCTATTAGAATTGCCAACAGTACAACGCCGATAAGATGATGATGAATAACTTACCTGACACGCCTGATTTGCGCATTTTACTGATCAAACTCCGCCATCATGGCGATATGTTATTGACCACTCCCGTCATTGATTCGTTACGTCAAAAATGGCCGCAGGCGCAAATTGACGTGCTGTTGTATGAAGAAACGCGCGATATGCTCGCCGCCCATCCGGCGATTGGCACTATTTATGGAATCGATCGTAAATGGAAGCAGCTGGGCACGCTAAAGCACCTTCAAAAGGAGTGGCAGCTGCTCTGCGCATTACGAAAGCAACATTATCATCTGGTGATTAATCTTGCCGATCAGTGGCGTAGCGCTATCGTCACCCGCTTCACCGGTGCGCCGGTTCGCCTCGGATTCGCCTTTAACAAACGCAACAATCCATTCTGGCGTTTCTGCCATAGTGAATTAGTCTCTGTTGCAAATCACAAATCCCTGCACACCGTCGAACAAAATCTCTCCATTCTGTCGCCATTACAGGTCGCACCTAAGCCGGCGGTTACCATGGCCTACAGCGCAGAAGACTGGCACCACGCCCGCCAGCTGCTGGTGCAAAAAGGAGTGGGCGATAACTACATCGTCATCCAGCCGACGTCACGCTGGTTCTTCAAATGCTGGGATGAGAGCAAAATGGCGCAAACCATCACCGCGCTGCAGCAGGATGGGCATACCGTCGTCCTCACGGCCGGGCCGGATAAAAAAGAGCTGGCGATGATCGATCGCATTCTCGCCGCCTCACCGAAGACGGGGGTCGTCTCGCTGGCGGGACAGCTAACGTTGCGCCAGCTGGCCTCGCTTATCGATCACGCGTGTCTTTTTATTGGCGTTGACTCCGTGCCGATGCATATGGCCGCCGCGCTGCAGACGCCCTGCGTGGCGCTGTTTGGCCCTTCCAAACTGACGTTTTGGTCTCCATGGCAAGTCAACGGTGAAGTCATCTGGGCGGGCGACTACGGCCCCCTTCCCGATCCCGACGCCATTGATACCAAAACGAAAGAACGTTATCTCGACGCCATTCCTGCTGATGCTGTCGTCTCCGCTGCAAGGAGATATCTGTCATGAAACACCATCGCCTGGCGATTGTTCGCCAAAAGTATCGCCCTGATGGCGGGGCGGAGCGCTTCGTTTCACGTGCTCTCACCGCGCTGAGCAACCAGAATCTTGAACTCAACGTCATTACGCGTGAATGGCAGGGCGAAAAGCAGGACGACTGGCATATCCATATTTGCGACCCGCGTAAATGGGGCCGCATCAGCCGCGAACGCGGTTTTGCCCATGCCGCCCGCGCGCTGTGGCAACAACAGCAGTTTGATATTGTGCAAAGCCATGAGCGTATCCCGGGCTGCGATATCTACCGCGCTGGAGATGGCGTCCATCGCCGCTGGCTGCTGCAGCGTGCGCGCATTCTGCCCGCCTGGCGCGCGCAGATGCTGATGTTCGATCGCTATCACCGCTACGTGATGCAAGCCGAACGAGAAATGTACCAGGCCCCAGAGCTGAAGGCGGTTATCTGTAATGCGGAGATGATCAAACGCGAAATCGTCGAAGACTTTGATATTGACGCAAAAAAAATACATGTGATTTATAATTCAATTGATTCCAGCCGCTTCATTCCAGCCCAGGAAGCACAGCGAGCCGCGCTGCGTCAGCAATTTGGTTTGCCAGCCGATGCCGTGGTGTTCTGTTTTGTAGGGTCGGGATTTGAACGAAAAGGATTGGCCAGCGCCATACGCGCTATCGCAGGAACGCCAGCCTGGCTGATTGTGGTTGGACAGGATAAAGCAGAACATCGTTATCGTGACCTCGCCCGCTCATTAGGCTGCGAAGGGCAAATCCGTTTCCTGGGGATGCAGAAAGAAACTCTGCCTTTTTATCAGCTATCCGATGGTTTACTGTTGCCAACGCTGTATGATCCGTTTCCAAACGTCATTCTTGAAGCGATGGCCTGCGGCTTGCCCGTCATTACTTCACAGAGCTGCGGTGGCGCTGAATTTATTCAGCAAGGCCAGAACGGATTTTATTGTGACGCCCTGGATATCGACACATTGAAGGAGGCAATTGCAGCCACCCCTTCTCTGGGAAAAAATAACACGATGGGGCAAGCGGCACGTGAACGCGTAAAAAGCGCCACCCCCGAAAAACTGTCAAGTCAGCTTATTTCGCTTTATCAAAAATTACTGGATTAAAAATGCGTATCCTAATGATTATTGATGGTTTACCCGGTGGGGGAGCTGAAAAAACAGTTCTTACACTTTCCAGCGGATTAATGGAAATGGGGCATCAGGTCTCCCTTTACTCTCTGCGGAAAGTGTGTGATTACGCCATCCCGGAAGGCATTGATTATCAGGTGGTTCAGGATACCTGCAAAAAACCGTGGCGAAAGCTGACGGAGATCCCGCGCCGCGCCCGCCTGCTGGATCAGGCAATTGAGCGGGCTGAGCGCAGCGGAAAATTTGACGTTGTGTTCTCTCATCTGCACAAAACGGACCGCATTGTGGCGCACTGCCGCGCGCTGGAACGTGATAAAGTCTGGTTCTGCGTGCACGGCATGTTCTCTTTCTCTTATCTCCGACACCGCAGCGGGCTTTCGCGCTGGTTTAAGCATCTTAAAATTCGTCATACCTACGAAAACCGAAACGTTGTCGCCGTCTCAGGCGCCGTGTTGAAAGATCTTTCCGAGACGCTGGCTCTCAAACTCCGGCGTAAAGCGGTTATCCATAATCCTTTTGATATCCCTGAGATTCAGCGTCTGGCGGATGCCCCCTTCGAGATGCAAGGGAAGGATTACATCATCCATGTTGGCCGCTTCCATGAACACAAACGCCACGACCGCCTTTTACGCGCCTTCGCACAGAGTCAGCTTGACACTACGCTTGTCATGATGGGCAATGGCTCAGAAGCCAAAATTCAAAAACTTAAGCAGCTTGCCCGCGATTTGGGTATTGAAAACAAAACGGTTTTCCGTCCGTTCGACGCTAACCCCTACCCCTGGATAAAAGGTGCACGCCTCTTAGTGTTAAGCTCTGACTGCGAAGGTTTTGGTAATGTGCTGGTGGAATCCATTATCTGCCACACGCCACCGGTCAGTACCAATTGTCCGGGTGGCCCCGCAGAAATCCTCACCGGCGCCTTAGCGCGCGGGCTGGCAGAGTTAAATGACGCGTCACTGGCAAAAACCCTGGTAGATATTTATACCGCCCCGCCGGTCGTTGGCGATGCAACGATTGCGTCGTTCGGTATCAATGCCATTTGCCAGCAGTACATTGCTTTGGTCGACAATCAAAAATAATCAGGTTTCTTATGCAAAATTCAGCGCCATTGTTAAGCGTGGTGGTTGCCGTTTATAACGGCGAAGCTTTTCTGGATCAGTTCTTTACCTGCCTTGTGAATCAACGCATCGACAGCATGGAAGTCATCATTGTCAATGACGGCTCGACTGACCGCTCGATGCAGATCGTCGAAAGCTGGCGTGAAAAACTGCCGCAGATACAGGTGATTGAACAGCATAACCAGGGCGTTTCCATCGCGCGTAATACCGGCCTGGCCGTTGCAACCGGTCAGTATCTCTCTTTCCCGGATATTGATGACGTCTTCAAACCTGGCATGTACCAGCGTCTGCTGGATATGGCCGTTACGCAGGATCTGGATGTCGCCACCTGCAACGGCAACTATGTCTGGGAAAATGACAGGAAACCTTCTCGCCCTATCTTCCCTGAGGATAAACTCGCCTCGACGGGCGTCATGACGGGCCCGGCATGGCTGAAGATGGCGCTGGATTCACGTAAGTTCCTGCACGTGACCTGGCTTAATATTTATCGCCACGATTTTATTCGTAAACACCGTTTCCATTTCGAACCCGGCCTGCGCCATCAGGATATCCCGTGGACCACCGAGGTGCTGCTTGCCGCAGAGCGCGTTCAGTACACCAGCGAACGCTTTTATGACTACTACATTCACTCTGCCTCGGTATCGCACACGCCGGATAATGACGACACGCTGATTCGCTCCGCGCGCCACTACATGAAAATCCTGCAGATGCTTGATGCCATTAACCAGCGTTACCCGGATAAAGTGAAAAATATCCCCGCCTGCTACTGGCAAATCGCCAAAGAGGGGTTGGGAATCATTCATACCTTCGACAACATGAAGGATGAGGCAAAGAAGACAATGATTATCAAAGAGTTCTTCGACACCGGGATCTGGAAGCTTATCTGGAAAAGTGCCAAAAGCCCGCGTTTGCGCTGGCGCCTGGGCCGACGCTACTTCCGTTTAAAACGGTATCTGGCATAAGAGATAGCTTTACCTGGCTTAAATGCTTAGAATTTGCCCGCCGAAACTAAAAAGACGGATAATCGCTTGGAATTGTTGTATACCGCCCTGCTCTATATCATTCAGCCACTGGTGTGGCTGAGACTGTTGCTTCGTAGCCGTAAAGCGCCTGCGTATCGTAAACGCTGGGCTGAACGCTATGGCTTTTGCCGCAATAAAGTCGCGCCGGACGGTATTTTGCTGCATTCCGTTTCTGTTGGTGAAACGCTGGCGGCGATCCCGCTGGTTCGCGCTCTGCGCCATCGTTACCCGTCTCTGCCAATTACCGTCACCACCATGACGCCAACCGGCTCAGAGCGCGCGTTATCCGCGTTTGGTAAAGACGTTCATCACGTCTACCTCCCTTACGATCTGCCCTGCGCCATGAATCGTTTCCTGAACACCGTTCGCCCGAAGCTGGTGATCGTGATGGAAACCGAGCTGTGGCCGAACATGATTTCCGCTCTGCATGCCCGTAAAATTCCGCTGGTGATTGCCAACGCGCGCCTGTCAGAGCGCTCGGCGAAAGGTTACGGCAAGCTGGGTAAATTTATGCGCCGCCTGCTGAGCAAAATCACGCTGATTGCTGCGCAGAATGAAGAAGACGCGGCACGCTTTATCTCTCTGGGCCTGAAGCGCAACCAGCTTGCCGTAACCGGCAGTCTGAAATTCGATATTTCCGTTACCCCTGAACTGGCCGCCCGCGCCATCACGCTGCGCCGCCAGTGGGCTCCGCGTCGTCAGGTCTGGATTGCCACCAGTACTCATGAGGGTGAAGAGGCGATTATCCTGCAGGCGCACCGCAAGCTGCTGGAAAAATTCCCTGATTTACTGCTGATCCTCGTGCCTCGTCATCCGGAACGTTTTAAAGATGCCCGCGAAATGGTGCAGAAAGGAGGCTTCAGCTTCACTCTGCGCAGCAGCGGAGAGATCCCTTCCGGCAGTACCCAGGTGGTGATTGGCGATACGATGGGCGAACTGATGCTGCTCTACGGCATTGCTGACCTCGCCTTTGTTGGCGGAAGCCTGGTGGAACGCGGAGGCCATAACCCGCTGGAGCCGGCAGCCCACGCCATTCCTGTGCTGATGGGGCCACACACGTTTAACTTCAAAGATATCTGCGCGAAATTACAGCAGGCCGATGGTTTAATTACCGTGACCGATGCGGACTCGGTCGTCAAAGAGGTATTGACCCTTCTGACGGACGAAGATTACCGCCTGTGGTACGGTCGCCACGCCGTTGAAGTGCTGCACCAGAATCAGGGCGCACTCACCCGTCTGCTGCAGCTTCTGCAACCTTATTTGCCTCAGCGGAGCCACTAATGTCTACGCGTCTGTCGGTCGTCATGATCGCCAAAAACGCCGCCGACCTGCTTCCGGACTGCCTGACCTCCGTCGCCTGGGCTGACGAGATCGTCATTCTCGACTCCGGAAGCACGGACAACACGGTGGACGTTGCCCGGGCAGCGGGCGCAAAAGTCTTTACCAATACTGACTGGCAAGGCTATGGCATCCAGCGCCAGCGCGCTCAGGGGTATGCCACCGGTGATTACGTGTTGATGCTCGATACCGACGAACGCATCACGCCGGAGCTTCAGCAGGCCATCCAGGCGGTGCTTTCCTCGCCCAAGCCTGGCGCCGTATACAGCATCGCCCGCCGCAACTACTTCCTTGGCCGCTTCATGCGCCACAGCGGCTGGTATCCTGACCGCGTGATGCGCCTCTACGAGCGCGAGCGCTATCAGTACAACGACAATCTGGTCCATGAATCCCTGACCTGCGACAGCGCCCAGGTCATCCCCCTGACGGGCGATTTGCTGCACCTGACCTGCCGTGATTTCGCCAGCTTCCAGCAAAAGCAGCTCAACTATGCCACCGCATGGGCGCAGGAGCGTCACCAGCGCGGCAAGAAGGCCTCGCTGACGGGTATCTTCACCCACACGCTGGGTGCGTTTCTGAAAACGCTGCTGCTGCGTGGTGGCGTGCTGGACGGTAAGCAGGGCTGGTTACTCGCGGTAGTGAATGCCCAGTATACTTTCAACAAATACACCGAGCTGTGGGCGCTCTGCCGCGGCTACTCAGAGAAAACGTGAGCCATGAGCACAAAAGCGATTTATCCGGGTACCTTCGATCCGATCACCAACGGTCATATTGATATCATCACCCGTGCGGCATGCATGTTCGACAAGGTGATCCTGGCCATTGCCGCCAGCCCCAGCAAAAAGCCGATGTTTGACCTCAACGAGCGCGTACAGCTCGCCACCGATGCCATTTCGCACCTGTCGAATGTTGCGGTGGTCGGGTTTAGCGACCTGATGGCGAACTTCGCCCGCGCCCAGCAGGCCAATATTCTGATCCGTGGCCTGCGCGCGGTGGCAGACTTCGAGTATGAGATGCAGCTGGCGCACATGAACCGCCACCTGATGCCGGAGCTGGAAAGCGTATTCCTGATGCCATCAAAAGAGTGGTCGTTTATCTCGTCCACGCTGGTGAAAGAGGTGGCGCGCCATCACGGGGACGTTACCCATTTCCTGCCGGATAACGTCCACCAGGCGCTGATGGACAAGCTAAAGTAGCGCTATTTCTGGCACTGACGGCAGTAGAACGTGGCTCGCTGGGCGTGCTTTGCGGCAGCGATCGGCGTCCCGCATACCCGGCATGGCTCACCTTTACGGCCATACACCTGCAGCTCCTGGGCAAAATAGCCCGGTTTACCGTCGCTTTGCAGGAAGTCCTTCAGCGTGGTCCCGCCCTGCTCAATCGAGCGCAGTAATACGGCTTTAATGACCCGGACCAGCAGCTCACACTCCTGCGCCGACAGCGATGATGCCAGCCGATCGGGATGGATCCCGGCCGCGAAAAGCGATTCACTGGCGTAAATATTCCCCACGCCGACCACCAGCTTGTTATCCATCAGCCAGGGCTTGATCGGAGCCTTCTTCTTCGCACACTTCTCTTTCAGGTAGTCCGCGTTGAACGCGTCTGAAAGCGGCTCAGGGCCCAGATGCGCCAGCACGTTGTGTCCTTCCAGCTCCTTTGTCCACAGCCACGCGCCAAAGCGCCTGGGATCGGTGTAACGGAGCACTTTGCCGTTGCTCATCACCAGATCGACATGGTCGTGCTTTTCCGCAGGCAGTTCTTCGGTCAGGATGCGCAGGCTCCCGGACATCCCCAGATGGATAATAATCCAGCCGTCAGGCAACTCCAGCAGCAGGTATTTCGCGCGGCGCTGCACGCTAAGGACGGGTTTGTCGCTTAACGCGTGGATCTCATCGGACACCGGCCAGCGCAGACGTCCATTGCGAACGACAGCATGAAGAATAGTCGCGCCGACCAGATGGGGCTCAATGCCGCGACGGCTGGTCTCTACCTCAGGTAATTCAGGCATGGTTCCTCCGTTGAGATGCAGAATGCAAAAAACCCCGCAGTTGCGGGGTTTTTCAATACAAGGAGGCTAAAATTATTTGATTTTAGCTTCTTTGTACAGTACGTGCTGGCGTACAACTGGATCGAATTTTTTCAGTTCCAGTTTTTCCGGCTTAGTACGTTTGTTCTTCGTGGTGGTGTAGAAGTGACCTGTACCAGCAGAAGAAACCAGCTTGATTTTCTCGCGAATACCTTTAGCCATGATTTATTTCCTCTTTAAGTACTTAGTACTTTTCGCCACGGGCACGCAGTTCAGACAGAACTGTATCGATGCCTTTCTTATCGATTACACGCATACCTTTAGCAGATACGCGCAGGGTGACAAAACGCTTCTCGCTCTCAACCCAGAAACGGTGAGAGTGCAGGTTCGGCAGGAAACGGCGTTTAGTCGCGTTCAGTGCGTGGGAACGGTTGTTACCGGTCACCGGACGCTTGCCAGTAACTTGGCAGACTTGGGACATGTCTATTCTCCAAAAATCAAATTAGCTCGAGCTTCGTATGGGGTATCGGCGCCTCGTCAGGCTTTACAGCCCGGTCATCGCGTAGTTCTAAGTGAACTCTCGATTGCCAGGCCCAAATGCCAAACCCGAGATTCTCAAAGGTGGCGTAGTATACGCTGACTCGGCGGTGTGCTCAAGTCCCGAACAGACAAAGATCCCGATGGATCGCCAGAAATAGCCTAAATCCAGCCATGTTCTGCAAAAGAAATGTACTCTCCGCGGCCAATTATCAGATGGTCCAGCACACGAATGTCCATGAATTGACAGCATTTGATAATGCGCTCGGTGATTTCTTTGTCCGCTCTGCTCGGTTCTGCACAGCCAGAGGGGTGATTATGCGCGAGGATCACGCCTGCTGCATTCACTTTTATCGCTTCGCGCACAATTTCACGCGGATGCACCTCAACGTGGCTCAGTGTACCTGAAAAAAGGCGGGTATGCTTAAGCACCCGGTTTCGGTTGTCGAGAAAGATCACCATAAAGATCTCCCGCTCCAGACCGGATAGCTGGCTTTGCAGAAATTCTCGGGTCATGTCAGGGGTAAGGATCGGATCTTGCTCCTCCATCTGCACGTTATAAAATCTCCGGGCAAGTTCAGCAATACCCCGTAACTGGGCATATTTCGCGACGCCAATGCCTTCTACGTGCGCAAACTCCTCCAGTTCGGCTGTCAGCAAACCATACAGTGAACCAAAATGGTCTATCAGATTTTTCGCCAGCGTAAATACCGTTTTTCCCTTCGTACCTGTACGTAAAAAGAGCGCCAGCAGCTCGTCGTCTTTTAATAACGTGACGCCATGACGCAGCATTTTTTCGCGCGGTAGCAGCAGTTCAGTCTCTTCCATGCCCGGCCTCCTTCTGTTTGCCATTATGCTGCCACAGGCAAATCCGGGGCTCGACGCTGAAGTTTCGTTCTTGCGTAGCGCCTCGCAAAGTGAATAAAGGACTTCATCACCCCGTATTTGGGATTGTGATAAAATGCCCGCTCTCTGGTGAAACCCAACAGGAAAGAATCATGATGAGCCTGGCCGGTAAAAAAATCGTTCTTGGCGTGAGCGGCGGTATTGCTGCCTATAAAGCGCCGGAGCTGGTGCGTCGTCTGCGCGAGCGCGGGGCGGACGTGCGGGTCGCGATAACCGAAGGCGGTAAAGCCTTTATCACCCCTCTGAGCCTGCAGGCGGTTTCAGGATACCCGGTATCTGACAGCCTGCTCGATCCGGCCGCCGAAGCCGCGATGGGGCATATTGAGCTTGGGAAATGGGCCGATCTGGTGATTCTTGCCCCAGCCACGGCGGATTTGATTGCCCGCGTGGCGGCCGGTATGGCGAACGATCTGGTTTCGACCATTTGCCTCGCGACGCCTGCACCTGTCGCCGTTGTGCCCGCCATGAACCAGCAGATGTACCGCAATGCCGCCACCCAGCATAATCTGGAGACGCTGGCCTCGCGCGGCCTGCTTATCTGGGGCCCGGACAGTGGCAGCCAGGCCTGCGGCGACGTTGGCCCAGGGCGTATGCTCGACCCGTTGACGATTGTAGATATGGCTGCCGCCCATTTCTCACCTGTCAACGATCTGCGACATCTCAACATCATGATTACTGCGGGTCCCACGCGCGAGCCGTTGGACCCGGTGCGCTACATCACCAACCACAGCTCCGGCAAAATGGGCTTTGCAATTGCTGCCGCAGCGGCAAAACGCGGTGCTAACGTCACGCTGGTCAGCGGCCCGGTCTCGTTACCTACGCCACCTTTTGTGCAGCGCATTAATGTCACCACCGCGCTGGAGATGGAAGCCGCCGTGCAGGCTCATGCGCAACATCAGCAGATTTTTATCGGCTGTGCGGCCGTGGCAGACTATCGTGCCGAGACCATCGCCGAATCTAAAATCAAAAAGCAAGGTGATGAATTAACACTGAAAATGGTGAAAAACCCGGACATTGTTGCTGGGGTCGCCGCACTAAAAAACCATCGTCCTTACGTTGTTGGATTTGCCGCAGAAACGAATAATGTGGAAGAATATGCCCGGCAAAAACGTACCCGCAAAAACCTCGATTTAATTTGCGCGAACGACGTATCGCTGGCCACGCAAGGATTTAATAGCGACAGCAACGCACTGCACCTTTT
Organism: Enterobacter sp. MG-EB028; assembly: GCF_056673305.1. Classification (NCBI taxonomy): domain Bacteria; kingdom Pseudomonadati; phylum Pseudomonadota; class Gammaproteobacteria; order Enterobacterales; family Enterobacteriaceae; genus Enterobacter; species Enterobacter sp. MG-EB028. The sequence continues at coordinate 121,262 of NZ_CP195079.1, read as the reverse complement.
CTGGCAGGATGGAGATAAAATCTTACCGCTTGAGCGCAAGGAACTCCTGGGCCAACAATTACTGGACGAGATCGTTACCCGTTATGATGAAAAAAATCGACGTTAAGATTCTGGACCCGCGTGTTGGCGAGCAATTCCCGCTGCCAACCTATGCCACCTCCGGCTCTGCCGGACTTGACCTGCGCGCCTGTCTCGATGACGCCGTAGAACTGGCTCCCGGTGCCACTACCCTGATCCCGACTGGGCTGGCGATCCACATTGCTGACCCGTCTCTGGCGGCAGTGATCCTGCCGCGCTCTGGTCTGGGCCATAAGCACGGCGTTGTGCTGGGTAACCTGGTCGGCCTGATCGACTCCGACTACCAGGGTCAACTGATGGTATCCGTCTGGAACCGTGGCCAGGACAGCTTCACCATTGAACCGGGCGAGCGTATCGCGCAGATGGTTTTTGTACCGGTGGTTCAGGCAGAATTTAACCTGGTGGCAGACTTTGATGCCACCGACCGTGGCGAAGGCGGCTTCGGCCATTCCGGGCGCAAATAACCGCCCGACACACACGTATCTCGCAGCGCCATAACGCAATAACAAACCGCAAACGTCAGTTTGCGGTCGCTGTGTGGATGCCAGCCTGGCAAGTGCTTATTTTTCAGGGGTATTTTGTAACATGGCAGAAAAACAAACCGCGAAAAGGAATCGTCGCGAAGAAATACTTCAATCTCTGGCTCTGATGCTTGAATCCAGCGATGGCAGTCAACGCATCACCACCGCTAAACTGGCCGCCTCTGTGGGCGTGTCTGAAGCGGCGCTGTATCGTCATTTCCCCAGCAAAACAAAAATGTTCGACAGCCTGATCGAGTTTATTGAAGACAGTCTGATCACACGCATTAACCTGATTTTGAAAGACGAAAAAGACACCACCGCGCGTCTGCGTCTGATTGTGCTGTTAATTCTGGGCTTTGGGGAACGCAATCCGGGTTTAACCCGTATCCTGACCGGCCACGCGCTGATGTTTGAGCAGGACAGGCTGCAGGGCCGCATCAATCAGCTTTTTGAGCGTATTGAAGCACAGCTGCGCCAGGTGCTACGCGAGAAGAAAATGCGTGAAGGCGAAGGATACAATACGGATGAGACATTGCTGGCAAGCCAGATCCTGGCGTTTTGTGAAGGCATGCTCTCCCGCTTTGTGCGCAGTGAATTCAAATACCGACCAACGGACGATTTTGACGCCCGCTGGCCGTTAGTAGCAGCACAACTGCAGTAGCGCCGCAGCGCCCGGTAAGCGTAGCGCCGCCGGGCAATTCAATTACACGCCAAACTCTTCGCGATACGCCCGCACCGCCGCCAGGTGATCCGCCATCTCTGGCTTCTCTTCCAGATACGCAATCAGGTCTTTCAGGGTGATGATAGAGGTCACTTTGCAGCTGTAATCACGCTCTACTTCCTGGATAGCAGAGATATCGCCGCGACCACGCTCCTGACGATCCAGAGAAATAAGCACGCCAGCCAGCGTCGCACCGTTGGCCTGGATAATCTCCATAGATTCACGGATCGCAGTGCCTGCGGTGATCACGTCGTCCACCAGCATCACGCGGCCCTGCAGCGCGCTGCCTACAAGATTACCGCCTTCACCGTGGGTTTTGGCCTCTTTGCGGTTAAAGCAGTACGGCACGTCGCGGTCGTGATGTTCCGCCAGCGCGACTGCTGTGGTGGTCGCAATTGGAATGCCTTTGTAGGCCGGGCCAAACAGCAGGTCAAAATCAATCCCGGAATCCACCAGCGCTTCGGCATAGAAACGGCCTAACAGGGCCAGATCGCGCCCGGTATTAAACAGCCCGGCGTTGAAGAAATAGGGGCTCTTACGCCCGGATTTCAGCGTAAATTCGCCAAACTTAAGTACCTGTTTATTAATAGCAAACTCAATAAACTGGCGCTGATACGATTTCATGGATTCGCTCCTTTGGTTTTTCTGTCTTACAGGCAAAAAAAAGGCGACTCACTGGTCGCCTTTAAAATCAATTTTCTAACGCCGCTTTTTGCGTCGCTACAATGGATTCGATTCCCCCTCGGGCCAACGCCAGCAGGGAGAGAAGTTCTTCATGGGTGAACGGCTCGCCTTCCGCCGTGCCCTGCACCTCAATGATGCGGCCATCTTCGGTCATCACCACGTTCATGTCGGTCTCGGCGGCGGAATCTTCAACGTATTCCAGATCGCAAAGCGCTTCGCCGTTAACGATCCCCACGGAAACCGCCGCGACCATCCCTTTCATTGGGTTGGTTTTCAGCTTACCGGCTGCAACCAGCTTGTTCAGGGCATCCGCCAGCGCTACGCAGGCACCGGTAATGGACGCGGTACGCGTGCCGCCATCTGCCTGAATTACGTCGCAGTCCAGCGTAATAGTGAATTCACCGAGAGTTTTCAGGTCAACGGCAGCGCGCAGCGCACGTGCGATCAGACGCTGAATCTCCATGGTACGGCCGCCCTGCTTACCCTTTGCCGCTTCACGGGCATTACGGGTGTGCGTTGCGCGTGGCAGCATGCCGTATTCGGCGGTGATCCAGCCCTGACCCTGGCCTTTCAGGAAGCGCGGAACCCCTTCTTCGATGGACGCGGTGCACAGCACTTTGGTGTCACCAAACTCAACCAGCACGGAGCCTTCAGCGTGTTTTGTATAGTTACGGGTCAGGGTGACGGGACGCACCTGATTGGCGCTACGACCTGATGGACGCATGATGGATTCTCCGGCTTGAAACGAATGTGGCTGCGCATTATACGGATAAAGGAAGCTTATTCCTATCCTGAGAAGCCCCCGAAAGCTATAATCCCCCCATCTCTCCTTTAAAAACGGGAATGTCTATGATCCGCAGTATGACCGCCTACGCCCGGCGTGAAATCAAGGGTAGCTGGGGTAGCGCTACCTGGGAAATGCGTTCGGTAAACCAGCGCTATCTGGAAACATATTTCCGTATGCCGGAACAGTTCCGCAGCCTTGAACCTGTGGTGCGCGAGCGTATCCGTACGCGTCTGACCCGCGGGAAAGTGGAATGCAACCTGCGCTTTGAGCCAGATGCAAGCGCGCAGGGCGAACTGATCCTCAACGAAAAGCTGGCGAAACAGCTCGTGAATGCGGCGAACTGGGTCAAAATGCAGAGCGATGAAGGCGAAATCAACCCGGTTGATATTCTGCGCTGGCCTGGGGTCATGGCCGCCGGTGAGCAGGATCTGGATGCCATTGCCGCTGAAATTTTGGCAGCCCTCGACGGCACGCTGGACGATTTTATCGTTGCCCGAGAAACCGAAGGCCAGGCGCTAAAAGCGATGATTGAGCAGCGTCTTGAAGGCGTGAGCACCGAAGTGGCCAAAGTCCGCACCCACATGCCAGAAGTGCTGCAATGGCAGCGCGAACGACTTGTCGCCAAGCTGGAAGAAGCGGAAGTTCAGCTGGAAAACACCCGTCTGGAACAAGAGCTGGTGCTGATGGCGCAGCGCGTTGACGTGGCCGAAGAGCTGGATCGTCTGGAAGCGCACGTGAAAGAGACCTACAACATACTGAAGAAGAAGGAAGCTGTAGGCCGCCGTCTGGACTTTATGATGCAGGAGTTCAACCGCGAGTCGAATACTCTGGCTTCTAAGTCTATCAATGCTGAAGTGACCAACTCAGCGATTGAACTGAAGGTTCTGATTGAGCAGATGCGCGAGCAGATCCAGAATATTGAGTAATCCCTTTTTGGGTGGTATCGGCTGATGCCACCCATTATTATTTCTAATTCGAATTTTCACACCTTTTCCAATTCACCTGCCAATAATCAACCATATTCAGCATGTATTGATTAGATTTTATAGGTGAAATCCAATCGCCTTAGAAAATCTCAATCGTGATCTTGCGCACAAATCGCTAACCTTCCCGCGTTCACACCGGAGGGTATATGCTGCTTCACATTCTTTATCTCATTGGTATCACCGCAGAAGCCATGACTGGCGCTCTCGCCGCCGGGCGTCGCCGGATGGACACCTTCGGCGTGATCATTATTGCTACTGCAACCGCGCTGGGCGGCGGTTCCGTGCGCGATATCCTGCTTGGCCATTACCCGCTTGGCTGGGTGAAGCATCCTGAGTACGTGATTATCGTCGCAACGGCTGCCGTATTAACCACCATAGTGGCACCCGTTATGCCCCATCTGCGCCGCCTGTTCCTGGTGCTTGATGCGCTGGGGCTGATCGTTTTTTCAATCATCGGCGCGCAAATCGCGCTCGATATGGGGGAAGGTCCGGTTATCGCTACCATCGCGGCCGTGGTCACGGGGGTATTCGGCGGCGTGCTGCGCGATATGTTCTGCAAACGCATTCCTCTGGTCTTTCAAAAAGAGCTATATGCCGGCATCTCCTTCGCCGCAGCGGTGCTCTACATTGCCCTGCAGCATTACGTTTCAAACCACGATGTGGTGGTCATCTCCACGCTGCTGTTTGGCTTTACGGCCCGCATGCTGGCGCTGCGTCTGAAGCTCGGGCTGCCTGTGTTTCACTATAAGCACGGCGCTCACTAATCTCAGAACCCGTTGATGTGCTGTTCAGCGAGCCACTTCGCCAGCACATCTATCTCTGGCGCGTGCAGCCAGCTAACGATTTGCCGCGCCTTCTCCTCTCCCGTTCCCGGCAGGGTCTGCCATGACTTTGCGCTGCGCTCGCTCATCTTCTGCCAGGACACCTCCCCTGAAGCCTTCAGCGACGCCTGCGGTAACGGAACACCCAGAGCCATAATCCAGCGGATGAAAGGCTGCTCGCGCACCTGATTAAAGCGGTGCCAGAGCGCGAGTCCGCGCGCTGCGGAAAACCCCGGCGTCGACTGCAGCTGTTCCTGCGTTAATAGCAGCCATGAAAAGAGATGTTCAAAATGATGTGCCTGCCAGAGCATCCGCCAGCCTGACTCACCTAATCCTTCAATGTTGAATACCTGCTTTGAACTGAGCCACGTCAGCCGGGCAAAGAACTGTTCCATACACTCCGGCGAGGCATAAAGGCAGCTAAGGGAGTGATAACGCGAGGCCGGTGGTTCTGGTTTTTGTCTGTCCGTTCCTCGCCAGACCACCTTATCAAACCGGGGGATACCCTGCCCGGCCAGACTTACCTGAACCTGATCGCCCGGGGCAATATCCAGCCTCTGCCAGCACCCAACCGAACCCAGGCTCACTCGCTGCACCTGTTTATCGTCCAGTTGGACAGGCTCCAGTGCCGCCACGACAGAAATTTTGCCCGTGCGCCCCACGGAAAAATGAATATTTCTGACCTCAGCGACCTGTGCTGCAGGCGAATATTTCCACGCGATGACCCAGTTGCCTTCGCCAGGCAGCCAGCGCTCCCCTGAAGGAGACTCAGCAGACCGAACCACTATGCCATCCGTGGCAAAGGGTAATGCCGTGTTTTGCCAGGCCAAACGCTGTTTTTCAACAGCATCAACAGTCTGTACGGGCAGCGTATAGCGCGCCGTCAGGGAAAAACCTGCGCTGGACAGCTCAGAAAGCCTGTTTTCCATTCCCTTCGGTCCATCCGGCCAGGCCCAGATAAATATTCCCGTCTGGTTCAGAAACGCGTTGTCCTTTTGTCGCATCATCGCGCCCGCCACTTTTGCACGTGCATTCATTCCGCCCATCTGCCGCTGGACGTGGTTTTCGCGTAGCCAGAAAAGCTCCCCCTGTAAGACGCTGTTTGCCAGCACGCCGGATACCTCCTTAGGCACGGACGGAATCAAACGCACGCGTGCCGTCCAGTCCTCGCCTTTTAGCCCATTACCACGGCTGATCGCCCGGGCTAGCTTTCCGTTGCGATACACAAGCGTCACTGCCACGCCGTCGACTTTTGGCTGCATCCAGAGATTTTTCCGGCCGTGCATCCACTGGCTCAGCGCTTCTTTGCTGGCTGCTTTACGTACCCCCGTATGGGCAACAGGATGTTTTACGCTTCCCGTCAGCGCGGGGAGTTTCTCTTCTGAAATCTCACTGCCAAAACAGCGCTGCCACTGCGTTAACCGCCCGTGAAGCTGGTCGTACACGTCGTCGTTTACATCGCTCGCCCCCTGCTTCCAGTAGGCATCATCCCAGCGTTTTATCTGCGCGCTTAACGACGCAATCTCTTTCTCTGCTTTTGCCTGCGACCACACCGGACACACCGCCGCGCCATAGCCACACCACAACACCAGTAATCCGCTTATCCATCGCCACATTGCTACCCCTCCTTTGCGTTGCAGGAGGTATAACCTGCCGATCAAAACAACGCTAACGGCAACCTTTCGCTTTACGAGGCGCTATCCAGGGTTTCTTTTTATTTCTGCAAACCGCGGGTAAAACCTGAAAACGGCACGCAAAATTCAATAATCCAGGGGAAAAAGTGTGACAAAGGCTACGTCACGGTGCGCCGACGTGTATAATAAGCCCGTATGTAGGACTTCTTCGCTAACACATACAAAAGACTCTCATGGCTCAAGGCACGCTTTATATTGTTTCTGCCCCTAGTGGCGCGGGTAAATCCAGCCTTATTCAGGCACTGTTAAAAACCCAACCGTTGTACGATACACAGGTTTCTGTTTCTCACACCACGCGAGCGCCGCGTCCGGGTGAAGTGCACGGTGAACACTATTTCTTTGTGGATCACGACGAGTTCAGAGCGATGATCGGCAGAGACGCGTTTCTTGAACACGCAGAAGTGTTTGGAAACTACTACGGCACCTCACGTGAAACCATTGAGCAGGTTCTGGCGACGGGCGTGAATGTGTTCCTCGACATCGACTGGCAGGGCGCACAGCAAATTCGTAAGAAAATGCCTGACTCGCGCAGTATCTTTATTTTACCGCCGTCGAAAGATGAGCTGGATCGCCGCCTGCGTGGCCGCGGTCAGGACAGCGAAGAAGTCATCGCAAAGCGTATGGAACAGGCAGTTGCAGAAATGAGTCATTACGCGGAATATGATTACCTTATTGTGAATGATGATTTTGATGCCGCGCTGAGCGATCTCAAAACCATTCTTCGCGCAGAACGACTGCGTATGAGCCGCCAGAAGCAGCGACATGACGCATTAATCACCAAACTGTTGGCAGACTGAACCCACTTTCAGTATCATGCCCAGTCATTTCTTCACCTGTGGAGCATTTTAAGTATGGCACGCGTAACTGTTCAGGACGCTGTAGAGAAAATTGGTAACCGTTTTGACCTGGTGCTGGTCGCCGCGCGTCGCGCTCGTCAGATGCAGGTAGGCGGTAAAGATCCGCTGGTACCGGAAGAAAACGATAAAACCACCGTTATTGCACTTCGCGAAATCGAAGAAGGTCTGATTAACAACCAGATCCTCGACGTACGTGAGCGCCAGGAGCAGCAAGAGCAGGAAGCCGCAGAACTGCAGGCCGTAACCGCCATTGCTGAAGGTCGTCGTTAATTAAACCTGCGGGTCGCCCTTGTATCTGTTTGAAAGCCTGAATCAACTGATTCAAACCTACCTGCCTGAAGACCAGATTAAGCGTCTTCAGCAGGCGTATCTCGTTGCACGTGACGCTCACGAGGGCCAGACACGTTCAAGCGGTGAACCTTACATCACGCACCCGGTTGCGGTAGCCTGTATTCTGGCCGAGATGAAACTCGACTACGAAACGCTGATGGCCGCCCTGCTGCATGACGTGATCGAAGATACCCCTGCCACCTACCAGGATATGGAACAGCTGTTTGGCAAAAGCGTTGCCGAGCTGGTGGAAGGGGTCTCTAAGCTTGATAAGCTGAAATTCCGCGACAAGAAAGAGGCGCAAGCCGAAAACTTCCGCAAGATGATTATGGCGATGGTGCAGGATATCCGCGTCATTCTCATCAAACTCGCTGACCGTACCCACAACATGCGCACGCTGGGCTCACTTCGCCCGGATAAACGTCGCCGCATTGCCCGTGAAACCCTCGAAATCTACAGTCCGCTGGCGCACCGTTTAGGTATTCACCATATCAAAACCGAGCTGGAAGAGCTGGGTTTTGAAGCGTTGTACCCGAACCGCTATCGCGTAATCAAAGAGGTGGTGAAAGCCGCCCGCGGTAACCGTAAAGAGATGATTCAAAAGATCCTCTCTGAAATTGAAGGGCGCTTACAGGAAGCGGGAATTCCGTGCCGCGTCAGCGGTCGCGAGAAACATCTGTACTCCATCTACTGCAAAATGGTGCTCAAAGAGCAGCGTTTTCACTCGATCATGGATATCTACGCGTTCCGCGTAATCGTCCACGATTCGGACACCTGCTATCGCGTGCTGGGGCAGATGCACAGCCTCTACAAACCGCGTCCGGGGCGCATGAAAGATTACATTGCCATTCCAAAAGCGAACGGCTATCAATCTCTGCATACCTCGATGATCGGTCCGCACGGCGTGCCTGTTGAAGTGCAGATCCGCACCGAAGACATGGACCAGATGGCAGAGATGGGTGTTGCCGCACACTGGGCGTACAAGGAGCACGGTGGCGAAAGCAGCACGACCGCACAAATCCGCGCCCAGCGCTGGATGCAGAGCCTGCTGGAGCTTCAGCAGAGTGCGGGTAGCTCGTTTGAATTTATCGAGAGCGTTAAATCCGATCTTTTCCCGGATGAGATTTACGTTTTCACCCCAGAAGGCCGCATTGTCGAACTACCTGCGGGCGCAACGCCGGTCGACTTCGCCTACGCCGTGCATACCGATATCGGGCACGCCTGCGTCGGCGCGCGCGTCGACAGACAGCCTTACCCGCTGTCTCAGCCGCTCTCCAGCGGCCAGACGGTGGAAATTATTACCGCGCCGGGCGCACGTCCGAACGCGGCCTGGCTGAACTTTGTCGTGAGCTCCAAAGCGCGCGCAAAAATCCGTCAGCTGCTGAAAAACCTCAAGCGCGACGACTCCGTCAGCCTGGGGCGTCGTCTGCTCAACCACGCGTTAGGCGGCAGCCGCAAGCTGGCTGAGATCCCGCCGGAGCATATCCAGCGTGAACTCGACCGTATGAAGCTCACGTCTCTGGACGATCTGCTGGCGGAAATTGGTCTGGGCAACGCCATGAGCGTCGTGGTGGCGAAAAACCTGCAGCAGGGCGAAGCGACGCCTTCTGCTCCAGGCGCATCCGGCCATGCTCATCTGCCGATTAAAGGCGCGGACGGGGTGCTGATCACCTTCGCAAAATGCTGCCGCCCAATCCCTGGCGACCCGATTATCGCGCACGTCAGCCCGGGCAAAGGGCTGGTTATCCACCATGAATCCTGTCGTAACATTCGCGGCTACCAGAAAGAAGCCGAGAAGTTTATGGCGGTCGAGTGGGATAAAGAGACCGCGCAGGAATTTATCACCGAAATTAAGGTGGATATGTTCAATCACCAGGGTGCTCTGGCGAACCTGACGGCAGCAATCAACACGGCCTCGTCCAACATTCAGAGCCTGAATACGGAAGAAAAAGACGGCCGCGTGTACAGCGCCTTTATTCGTCTGACCGCTCGCGACCGCGTGCATCTGGCGAACATTATGCGCAAGATCCGCGTCATGCCGGACGTGATTAAAGTCACCCGAAACCGAAACTAGGTTTATGAATTCACAACGTTATGCCCGTATCTGCGAAATGCTCGCCAGGCGTCAGCCTGACCTGACGGTCTGCATGGAGCAGGTCCATAAACCACATAACGTTGCTGCTATCGTCCGTACCGCTGACGCCGTAGGCGTGCATGAAGTGCACGCCGTCTGGCCAGGCAACCGCATGCGCAACATGGTCTCCGCTGCCGCAGGCAGTAACAGCTGGGTCTCGGTCAAAAACCATCAAACCATTAGCGAAGCCGTATCGCACCTGAAAGGCCTCGGGATGCAGGTTCTTGCGACAAACCTCTCCGCTAAAGCCGTGGATTTCCGCGAGATCGACTATACCCGCCCGACCTGCATTTTGATGGGCCAGGAAAAAACCGGGATCTCCCGGGAAGCGCTGGATCTGGCGGATCGGGACATCATCATTCCGATGATCGGCATGGTCCAGTCCCTTAACGTCTCCGTAGCGTCCGCGCTCATTCTGTATGAAGCGCAGCGCCAGCGTCAGAACGCCGGGATGTACGAGCGCAGCAACAGCATGCTGCCGGAAGAGGAACAGCAGCGCCTGCTGTTTGAAGGTGGCTATCCGGTGCTGGCCCGCGTTGCGAAGCAGAAAAAATTGCCTTACCCCCACGTCAACGCGCAGGGCGAAATTGAAGCCGATGCCGAGTGGTGGGCCACCATGCAGTACGCCGGGTAACCGATGAAAGGCCGCCTGCTGGATGCTATCCCGCTCAACAGCCTGACGGGCGTGGGCGCGGCGCAAAGCAATAAGCTGGCAAAAATTGGCCTGCACACTGTGCAGGATCTCCTGCTTCACCTCCCCCTGCGTTACGAAGACCGCACTCAACTCTACAAGATTGGCGATCTGCTTCCCGCCATTTACGCCACCGTTGAAGGCGAAGTCCTGAACTGCAACATCACTTTCGGCGGACGCCGGATGATGACCTGCCAGATCAGCGACGGCACCGGCATCCTCACCATGCGTTTCTTCAACTTCAGCGCGGCGATGAAAAACAGCCTGGCGACGGGCCGCAGGGTGCTGGCCTATGGCGAAGCTAAACGCGGGAAATACGGCGCAGAGATGATCCACCCGGAGTACCGCGTGCAGGGCGATCTCAGCACGCCGGAGCTGCAGGAGACGCTCACCCCGGTTTACCCGACGACGGAAGGCATCAAGCAGGCAACGCTGCGTAAGCTCACCGATCAGGCGCTGGAGCTGCTGGATACCTGCGCCATTACCGAGCTGCTGCCGCCAGAACTGGCTCAGGGCATGATGAGCCTGCCAGAGGCGCTGCGCACCCTGCACCGCCCGCCGCCAACGCTGCAGCTCAGCGATTTAGAAAGCGGCAAACATCCCGCCCAACGGCGTCTTATCCTTGAGGAATTACTGGCGCATAACCTGAGCATGCTGGCGCTTCGCGCGGGCGCGCAGCGTTTCCACGCTCAGCCGTTAAGCCAGAATGATGCGCTCAAAGATAAGCTGCTGGCCTCGCTGCCCTTTAAGCCCACCGGCGCGCAGGCGCGGGTCACCGCCGAGATCGAACGCGATATGGCGCTCGACGTGCCGATGATGCGCCTGGTGCAGGGCGACGTCGGGTCCGGTAAAACGCTGGTTGCCGCCCTGGCCGCGTTACGCGCCATCGCCCATGGCAAGCAGGTCGCACTGATGGCACCGACAGAGCTGCTGGCCGAGCAGCACGCCAACAATTTCCGCACATGGTTCGCGCCGCTCGGGATTGAAGTGGGCTGGCTTGCCGGGAAGCAAAAAGGTAAAGCGCGTCTTGCGCAGCAGGAAGCCATCGCCAGCGGCCAGGTGCAGATGATTGTCGGCACGCACGCCATCTTCCAGGAGCAGGTGCAGTTTAACGGCCTTGCGCTGGTGATTATCGACGAGCAGCACCGCTTTGGCGTGCATCAGCGTCTGGCGCTGTGGGAAAAAGGGCTGCAGCAGGGCTTCCACCCGCATCAGCTGATCATGACCGCCACGCCGATCCCGCGCACCCTGGCGATGACCGCCTATGCCGATCTGGATACCTCCACCATCGACGAACTGCCGCCGGGCCGTACCCCGGTCACGACGGTCGCCATTCCTGACACGCGCCGCAGCGATATCATTGACCGCGTGCGCAACGCCTGCACCCACGAAGGGCGTCAGGCCTACTGGGTCTGTACCCTGATTGAAGAGTCTGAACTGCTGGAAGCGCAGGCCGCCGAAGCGACGTGGGAAGAACTCAAGCTGGCACTACCCGAGCTGAACGTTGGCCTGGTTCACGGCCGCATGAAGCCTGCCGAGAAGCAGGCGGTGATGCAGTCCTTCAAACAGGGAGATCTGCATTTGCTGGTTGCGACGACGGTCATTGAAGTGGGCGTTGACGTACCCAACTCCAGCCTGATGATCATCGAAAACCCGGAGCGTCTGGGCCTTGCTCAGCTCCACCAGCTGCGCGGGCGCGTTGGCCGTGGCGCGGTAGCGTCCCACTGCGTACTGCTCTACAAAGCCCCGCTCTCAAAAACAGCCCAGATGCGGTTGCAGGTGCTGCGCGACAGCAACGACGGTTTTGTGATTGCGCAAAAAGACCTGGAGATCCGCGGCCCGGGTGAACTGTTGGGCACGCGCCAGACGGGTAACGCAGAATTCAAAGTAGCGGATTTACTGCGCGATCAGGCCATGATCCCCGAAGTTCAGCGCCTTGCGCGACATATTCATGAACGCTACCCCGAACAGGCGGCAGCGTTAATTGAACGCTGGATGCCGGAAACCGAACGCTATTCCAACGCCTGATCTCAGGCAAACATCGGCAGCATCAGGTACAGCTTGATCACCAGCGCGTTAACGATATCAATGAAGAATGCGCCAACCATCGGGACCACCAGAAACGCCATATGCGATGGCCCGAACCGTTCGGTGATCGCCTGCATGTTGGCGATAGCCGTTGGGGTTGCCCCCAGACCAAACCCGCAGTGACCCGCCGCCAGCACCGCCGCATCGTAGTTTTTGCCCATCATGCGCCAGGTCACGAACATGGCGTACAGCGCCATAAACAGCGCCTGCACCGCCAGAATCGCCACCATCGGCAGCGCCAGCGAGGCCAGTTCCCACAGCTTGAGGCTCATCAGCGCCATCGCCAGGAACAGCGACAGGCAGACGTTGCCGAGCACCGATACCGCCCGTTCAAACACGCGGTAGAAGCCCATCAGCGCCAGACCGTTGCTCAGGATCACCCCGATAAACAGCACGCAGACAAAGGTCGGCAGCTCAAACGCGGTACCCGCCAGCCATTGCGCAACCACTTTGCCCACGGTCAGGCAGATGGCAATCATCGCGATAGTTTCAATCATCACCAGTGAGGTGATGCTGCGTCCAACGTCCGGCTTTTCGAACGCGGTCGGCACCATTTCATCGTCAGGTCTGCCGTTCGGCGTGGTGGAGTGCTTCACCAGATAACGCGCCACCGGGCCACCAATCAGGCCACCCAGCACCAGGCCAAAGGTCGCGCAGGCCATCGCCACTTCCGTTGCGTTTTCAAACCCGTAGCGTTCGATGAACAGCTTGCTCCACGCGGCGCCGGTGCCGTGGCCGCCCGAAAGGGTAATCGACCCCGCCAGCAGACCCATCAGCGGATCCAGCCCCAGCAGCGTCGCCATACCGATGCCAATGGCGTTTTGCATCAGCAGCAGCCCCACCACCACAATCAGGAATACGCCGAGCACCTTACCGCCCGAGCGCAGGCTCGCCAGGTTGGCGTTCAGGCCGATAGTGGCAAAGAAGGCCAGCATCAGCGGGTCTTTCAGGGACATATCAAAATCAATTTCCCAGCCCATGCTTTTTTTCAGTATCAGCAGGGCCAGCGCCACCAGCAGACCGCCGGCGACGGGTTCAGGGATAGTGTACTTTTTCAGAAAGGAAACGCTATGTACCAGCTTACGGCCAAGCAGTAAGACCAGCGTTGCGGCAACAAGGGTCGACAACGTATCGAGATGAATCATAAAAGGCTCCTGTTTTGCGCGTGTTCCATACACACGCGGCGTTATCCTGGGCCGGTTTGCGCTCTTCATGAGCCCCCGGCGCAAAAAGTGTAATTTTTTTTCCCGATGCGTTGTAGAAAACCTGCTCACAGCGGCAGATTTTCTTCCCTTTTTTTGCTGGCAATCGTTTGCTTTTACCAGGTGGTCAGATAAAATGCCCGCTTTTCCACCGTGGGATTGCCGCCGATGTCCGTTAACACCATAGAGTCGCCTGATGCGCAACCGATTGCGCAGAAGCATAATAGCGAACTGATTTACCGCCTTGAAGACCGCCCGCCGCTTCCGCAGACGCTTTTCGCCGCCTGCCAGCATCTTCTGGCGATGTTTGTTGCCGTGATCACTCCGGCGCTGCTGATCTGCCAGGCACTTGGCTTACCGGCGCAGGATACGCAGCACATCATCAGTATGTCTCTGTTCGCTTCCGGCGTGGCCTCCATTATTCAAATTAAAGCGTGGGGTCCGGTGGGCTCTGGATTATTGTCGATTCAGGGCACCAGCTTTAACTTCGTGGCACCGTTGATCATGGGCGGTACGGCGCTGAAAACCGGCGGTGCGGATGTCCCAACCATGATGGCGGCGCTGTTCGGCACCCTGATGCTGGCCAGCTGCACGGAGATGGTCATCTCCCGCGTGCTGCATCTGGCTCGCCGCGTCATTACCCCGCTGGTCTCCGGCGTGGTGGTGATGATTATCGGCCTGTCGCTGATCCAGGTGGGCCTCACCTCCATCGGCGGCGGCTATGCCGCAATGAGCGATCACACCTTCGGCGCGCCGAAAAACCTGCTGCTGGCGGGTGTCGTGCTGGCGATCATTATTCTGCTTAACCGTCAGCGTAACCCTTACCTGCGCGTCGCGTCGCTGGTGATCGCCATGGCGGCGGGTTATCTGCTGGCGTGGGCGCTGGGCATGCTGCCGGAAAACACCGCGCCAACCAACAGCGCGTTGATCACTGTCCCCACGCCGCTGTACTACGGACTGGGCATTGACTGGGGCCTGCTCCTGCCGCTGATGCTGGTCTTTATGATCACCTCTCTGGAGACCATCGGCGATATCACCGCCACCTCCGACGTCTCCGAGCAGCCGGTGTCCGGCCCGCTGTACATGAAGCGTCTGAAAGGCGGCGTGCTGGCGAACGGCCTGAACTCGTTTGTCTCTGCGGTATTCAACACCTTCCCGAACTCCTGCTTCGGCCAGAACAACGGCGTGATCCAGCTGACCGGCGTGGCCAGCCGCTACGTTGGTTTTGTGGTGGCGCTCATGCTAATCGTCCTCGGCCTGTTCCCGGCGGTGAGCGGCTTTGTGCAGCACATTCCTGAGCCGGTGCTCGGCGGCGCAACGCTGGTGATGTTCGGGACTATCGCGGCTTCCGGCGTGCGTATCGTCTCCCGCGAGCCGCTGAACCGCCGCGCGATCATGATTATCGCGCTGTCGCTGGCCGTTGGCCTGGGTGTTTCCCAGCAGCCGCTGATCCTGCAGTTTGCCCCGGACTGGGTGAAAAACCTGCTCTCTTCCGGCATTGCCGCGGGTGGTATCACCGCTATCGTGCTGAACCTCGTTTTCCCGCCTGAGAAGAACTGATCTCCCTCACGGCAGGCAGTCAATGCCTGCCGTGACATCTAATTACACCATTCCCGCCTTGAGCATTGCGTATAAATCGTGCATAACTCCTTTATGTTCGTTTTGCGGGATGGAAGACCATGAAATTTATTGGAAAGCTACTCGTCTATCTTCTGATAGCCCTGCTTATTGTGCTGCTGGCGTTCTATATTTTGCTCCAGACCCGCTGGGGCGCGGCTCAGGTCAGCAGCTGGATTACGGTGAATACCGACTACGAACTCAGTTTCGATAAAATGAATCACCGCTTTTCGTCGCCTTCCCACATCATTCTGGAAAACGTCACCTTTGGGCGGGATGGTAAACCTGCCACATTAGTTGCCAAAAAAGTCGATATTGGCCTGAGCAGCCGCCAGATCACCGATCCGCTGCACATGGGCACCATCACCCTGTTCGACGGTACGCTGAATCTCTCGCCTCAAACAGCACCGCTGCCCTTCCAGGCCGATCGTCTGCAGCTGAATAACATGGCCTTTAACAGCCCGAATACCGAATGGGACCTGAGCGCGCAAAAGGTCACGGGCGGCGTCAGCCCATGGCAGCCGGAAGCCGGCAACGTGCTGGGGAATAACGCGCAGATCCAGATGAGCGCGGGCTCGCTGACCCTGAACGGCGTACCGGCCACCAACGTGCTGATCGAGGGGCAGCTGAACGGCAAGGAGGTGGTGCTGAAAACGATTGGTGCCGACATGGCCCGTGGTTCGCTCACCGGCTCCGCCCTGCGCAACACCGACGGGAGCTGGATTATCGACACGATGCGCCTGAACGAGATCCGCCTGCAGAGCGACAAAACGCTGACCGCGTTCTTCGCACCGCTGGCCACCATTCCCTCTTTACAGATTGGCCGTCTGGACGTGACCGACGCCAGGCTTCAGGGTCCGGACTGGGCGGTGACCGATCTCGACTTAAGCCTGCGCAACCTGACTCTCAGCAAAGGCGACTGGCAGAGCCAGGAAGGCCGCCTGTCCATGAATGCCAGCGAGTTTATCTACGGCTCGCTGCACCTTTTCGACCCGATCCTGAATGCGGAGTTTTCCCCGCAGGGCATGGCGCTGCGCCAGTTCACCTCCCGCTGGGAAGGCGGCATGGTGCGCACGTCCGGTAACTGGCTGCGCGACGGCAAAGCGCTGGTGCTGGACGATGTCGCCATCGCCGGGCTGGAGTACACCCTGCCGCAGAACTGGAAAACGCTGTGGATGGAGCCGCTGCCGGAATGGCTGAACAGCGTCACGCTGCAAAAATTCGGCCTGAGCCGCAACCTGGTGATCGACATCGATCCCGCCTTCCCGTGGCAGATCACCTCTCTGGACGGCTATGGCGCAAACCTGCAGCTGGTGAAAGATCGCCAGTGGGGCGTCTGGGGCGGCAGCGCAACATTGAACGGCGCGGCGGCGACCTTTAACCGCGTCGACGTACGCCGTCCGTCGCTGGCGCTGAATGCCAACGCCGCCACGGTGAACATTACCGACCTGAGCGCGTTTACCGAGAAAGGCATTCTGGAAGCCACGGCGACGGTTTCACAGCTGCCACAGCGGCAGACCACGGTGAGCCTGAACGGGCGCGGCGTGCCGCTCAACGTGCTGCAGCAGTGGGGCTGGCCTGCGCTGCCGATTACGGGTGACGGCAATATTCAGATGACCGCCAGCGGCAGCGTGCAGGCGAATGCCCCGCTGAAGCCAACGGTGAACGGCAAGCTGAACGCGGTGAATATGGATAAACAGCAGGTGCAGCAGACGATGACGGGCGGTGTGGTGTCGACACCACACTCACCCCAGCCCTCTCCCTGAAAGGGAGAGGGAGCAAACCTTCCCTCGCCCCTTTGGGGAGAGGGTTAGGGTGAGGGGAATTAAAGGTGAACCACCACCACTTCCCCCTCCGCTTTCACCACCACGCCCCACTCGCTGCCCGCATGTGAACCGCCCTTCACGCCGCTCACCTTCTGCACGTTGCGCAAGCACACCGACCAGTTTTGCGCGTCTCCCGCGCCGGTAAAGGTCACAATGTCTCCCCGACGTGACGCCTTCAGCGTAAACGCCACTGAACCGTCCGCCGCAGGCACCTCGCTTACCGCTGTTGCGCCATCGTCCAGGTTAAACAGCTGGAAGGCCGTTCCCTCATTCCACGCGTAGTCCGGCTTCTGGTTGTTGTTACCCAGCGCCAGCAGGGTATTGTCGCGCACGTAGACCGGCAGGCTCATAAAATCGTGCTGCTGCTTATGCCAGCGGCTGCCCTGAAGTTCGTCGTTGTGCCACAGGTGCGTCCAGCGGCCTTCCGGCAGGTAGAACTGTACGTCGCCCGCCTCAGAGAACACCGGCGCGACCATCACTGAATCCCCCAGCATGTACTGACGGTCAAGGTAATCGCACGCCGGATCGTCCGGGAACTCCAGCATCATCGCCCGCAGCATCGGCGTGCCGAACTCACGCGCCAGCGCCGCCTGGCGATACAGATACGGCATCAGCTGACATTTGATCTGGGTGAAGTGACGCACCACGTCGCAGGACTCGTCATCGTACGCCCACGGCACGCGGTAGGATTTGCTGCCATGCAGGCGGCTGTGGCTGGAGAACAGCCCGAACGCGCACCAGCGCTTGTAGACGTGCGCCGGGGCGGTGTTTTCGAACCCGCCGATATCGTGGCTCCAGAACCCGAAGCCGGACAGGCCAATCGACAGCCCGCCGCGCAGGCTTTCAGCCATCGATTCGTAGTTGGCGTAGCAGTCGCCGCCCCAGTGCACCGGGAACTGCTGCGCACCGACGGACGCCGAACGGGCAAACAGCACCGCTTCTTCCTCCCCCACCGTCTCTTTCAGCACGTTCCACACCAGTTCGTTGTAAATGTAGGCGTAGTGGTTATGCATCTTCTGCGGATCGGACCCGTCGAACCACTGCACGTCCGTCGGGATACGCTCGCCAAAGTCGGTCTTGAAGCAGTCGACGCCGATATCCACCAGGCCTTTCAGCTTGTCGGCATACCACCGGCACGCTTCCGGGTTGGTGAAGTCATAAATCGCCAGCCCCGGCTGCCATTTGTCCCACTGCCACAGGGAGCCGTCCGGGCGCCTGAGCAGGTAGCCCTTTTCTTTCAGCTCCCGGAAGATCGGGGATTTCTGGCCGATGTACGGGTTAATCCACACGCAGACCTTCAGCCCTTTCTCTTTCAGGCGGCGGATCATCCCTTCCGGATCCGGGAAGGTCACCGGGTCCCACTCGAAGTCGCACCACTGGAAGGCCTTCATCCAGAAGCAGTCGAAGTGGAAGACGTGCAGCGGCAGGTCGCGCTCGGCCATGCCGTCGATAAAGCTGTTTACCGTCGCTTCGTCGTAGTTGGTGGTGAACGAGGTGGTGAGCCACAGGCCGAACGACCACGCAGGCGGCAGCGCCGGACGCCCGGTAAACTGCGTATAGCGGTTCAGCACCTCTTTCGGCGTCGGGCCGTCGATCACGAAGTACTCAAGATATTCCCCTTCCACGCTGAACTGCACTTTGGAGACCTTCTCGGAGCCGACTTCAAACGAGACGTTTTCCGGATGATTCACCAGCACGCCGTAGCCGCGGTTGGTCAGGTAGAACGGGATATTTTTGTAGGACTGCTCGGTGCTGGTGCCGCCGTCGCGGTTCCAGGTTTCGACCGTCTGGCCGTTGCGCACCAGCGCGGTAAAGCGCTCGCCCAGACCGTAGACCGTTTCCCCCACGTCCAGATCCAGACGTTCGAACACGTAATTGCGGTCGGTGTTGCTGTCCTGCACGTAGCCGTTGTTTTTCAGCTGGCTGCCGGTAATGCGCTGGCCGTTGCGCAGGAAATCCAACGCCCAGAACTCGCCTTTGGTGACTCGCACGCTGACGCTGCCGCTTTTCAACTCGGCAAAATCGGCGTTGTTTTCAATCTCTACCTTCACGTCTTTCAGAACGTTCAGCGGATAGTGCGGGCCGTTATTCAGCGCGCCCTGGAAGTGCTCGATACGCACCCCGACAATCCCTTCATGGGGGGCGAACAGACGCACCGTGAACATCAACGTGTCGAGCTGCCAGGTGCGTTCGCGCACGTCGCGCGGCGCAACAAACACCACCAGGTCATTGCCCTGCTGCTCCACGTCGAACACCTGCACCGGATACGTCACGTTCAGGCCCGGTTGAATAAGCCAGTTTCCATCACTGATTTTCATGCTCTCGTCCTCTTAGTTCTGCAATTCTTTGCTGGCCGGCAGGTTTTCAAACTCCTGCTGATTGCGGCGCGCGCCCTGCGCCAGCTCGCCCAGGATTTTGGTCAGGAAGGGGGTTTTCAGCGTGTAGTAGCGTTTGGCGATAATGGCGCTCAGCACGTAGCAGACCGCCGGGGCCAGGGTGAACAGGCCGATAATGATGCTGATGGTCGCGCTGTTCTGGGTTTTTGCTGCCGCGTCGTAGCCACCGCCTGCCAGCATCCAGCCGATCATCGCCCCGCCCAGCGCCAGGCCGAGCTTCAACACGAACAGCGTGCCCGCAAAGCTGATGCCGGTCAGGCGCTTGCCGTTGGTCCATTCGCCGTAGTCGACGGTATCGGACATCATCACCCACTGAATCGGCGTCACCAGCTGGTGCAGCACGCCGATGACGAAGATGAAGCCGAACATCAGCACGGTGGCGTGCATCGGGACGAAGAACATCGCCACGCTGACCACCGACAGCGCGGCGTTGGTCCACCAGAAGATGCTGACCTTGCATTTCCAGTCGGTGAGCGGTTTCGCCAGCGCGGAGCCGATCAGGTTGCCGACGCAGTAGGTAGTGAGGAACGCGACGAACACCTCCGGCGAACCCATGATCCAGGTGCAGTAGTACATCATCGCCCCGCCGCGCACGCAGACGGCGAGGATGTTGAGGATGGTGAGTACGCCAACGATGCGCCACTGGTCGTTGTGCCAGATGTCGCGCAGGTCTTCCCGCATGGAGGTGGTGCTCGGCGGCACCTGAATGCGCTCTTTGGTGGTGAAGAAGCAGAACGCCAGCATCAGGAAAGCGACAACCGACAGCACGGCGATGCCGCCCTGGAAGCCGAACGCCTTATCGTCGCCGCCAATGAGGTTCACCAGCGGCATCATGAGCACCGTGGAGAGCATGCCGCCCGCGGTCGCCAGCACGAAGCGCCAGGACTGAAGGGAGATACGCTGCGTCGGGTCGTTGGTGATCACGCCGCCCAGCGCGCAGTAGGGGATGTTGACCACGGTATAGAGCAGGGTCAGCAGCGTGTAAGTCACGGCGGCGTAGACCATTTTACCGTTGAGGCTGAGGTCCGGCGTGGTGTAGGCCAGCACGCAGACGATACCGAACGGTATCGCACCGAACAAAATCCACGGGCGGAACTTGCCCCAGCGGCTGCGGGTGCGGTCGGCAATCAGCCCCATGCACGGGTCGGAGATCGCATCCAGCGCGCGGGCCAGCAGGAACATGGTGCCGACAAAACCGGCGGGAATGCCGAAAATATCGGTGTAGAAAAACATCATGTACAACATGACGTTATCAAAAATGATGTGGCTGGCGGCGTCTCCCATGCCGTAGCCAATCTTCTCTTTTACTGACAATACTTCGCTCATCTTTTTTATCCTTCACGCTGTAGGGGGCGCTGAGACCGGTTGCATTGGTTTTAAACCATTGTTTCAAAGGCGGGTATTGCGTTTTCTGGTTAGCAAATTACGTTTCTTGTTTTTTGTGATCGCGGTAAATGTTGGCAGCACGAAAAGCTAACCTGAGGATTTTCTTAAGAATTAACTGAAACAGGGGTGTACAGGTCAAAAGAGAGGTGAAAAAAGTGTGTGGGGGTATGTGGTAAATGCCTGAAAGTAGCTATAATGCGCCCCGCCTCCATGTAGCAATCGAGGCGCGGAAGATCGTCATCTCCGGTGAGGTGGCTGGACTTCAAATCCAGTTGGGGACGCCAGCGTTCCCGGGCAGGTTCGACTCCTGTGATCTTCCGCCAAAATGCCATCCGCTTTAATAAAAACTTTATTAATAAATAGATTCGCCCATTCCAGTCACCTTATGTGAACATGATCACTTATTCATTTAAATATTGAGTGTTATTCTCTCCCCCTTTTCAAAATTATCACCAAGGGAATCCGTAATGGAATGGATTATAGGTGCTGTAGTTTTAATGGTCATTATTGGTGCTATATTGAAGCCCAGACAGTGTGATATCTGTCATAATCCCTTTAAGAAGAAATACTACACATGGGAAATTGAAGGGAAGAAACAACATTTATGTCCCAATTGTAATGGTAAAATGTAACGACGAATCAGTTCGCAAAAATTTAAAAGCAGATTCGGTTAAAATCGACTGATACATTTTAATTATATAAATGATAATTATAAAATCATCATCAATGATAAGTTTGGAACATATATTCCGAACTTATCATCTATTTTATCGTTAACACTACCTATAAAGCTTTGATGACTACTCACTCAAAAGCCTAAGCCTACAAGCCTCTTTCACCCACTTATTAAAATTCCCCTTACCCGCAGCCTTTTCAATCTGTTCCAAAAGCTCATCCTCGAACCGGATGTTCTTCATCGTGCTCTTTGTGCGGTCAAAATTGGTTTCTTTTTCTTGAGACGTAATCCAATCTCCGGCAGCCATGGCCGATCTGTAAGGTAAAGATGTTCGAACTATTAATGGGTATCTCATGAAAAAATTTTCTGGTCGCAAAGTTGATTAACATTCAACTAACCGGTTATCCCGGATAGTTCACTAGCCAGCATGAATAGAAAATACGCTGGAAAGCGCCTCGCAATTTTTTAATTGCGCGATCCGCTTGATTTCCCTTCTTTGTCATACTCTTGCCACTAACAGCCTGGCTGTCGATGACAGCCATTGCATTTATTAACTACAGCTTATATTCTATTTATAAGCTACAGCTTATCATGGACGAAAGCATGTGGACGGTTCTGTTCGGAAAGGTATTCGAGCAATGGCTGCTTGAGCAGGAAGAAGGATTACAGGATAAGGTACTGGCAGACCTGTTAAATCTGCAAAACTATGGGCCACGTCTTCCTCGCCCCTATGCAGATACGGTTAAAGGCTCACGGTATAACCATATGAAGGAATTACGTATTCAATATGCTGGTCGTCCGATACGTGCTTTCTTCGCATTTGATCCTATCCGTCAAGCCATTGTGCTTTGCGCGGGCGATAAGAGTAATGACAAAGCCTTTTATGAAAAAATGATTCGCATCGCAGATGCCGAATTTTCCTTTCATCTGACAAGCCTGGAGGCAACCAAGTGAAAACCTTAAATGAAGTGATTGCGTCACGTTCACCGGAAAGCCAACAACGTATTAAAGAGATGGCAGATGAAATGATCCTCGAGACGGGTCTACAACTTTTACGTGAAGAGCTGAGGCTTTCGCAAAAAAATGTTGCCGATCTGATGGGGGTGAGCCAACCCGCAGTAACGCAGCTTGAGCAACGTGGAAATGAACTAAAAATTGCCACGCTTAAGCGTTACATCGAAGCAATGGGTGGAAAACTCTGTATCGACGTTGAACTTCCCACAGGAAAACGCGTTGCATTTCATATCTAACAAGCGTGATATTTGCGTTAAGTTAGCATTCACCCAACCGCATATGCAGCAACGGAAACGGATTCCCCTGCCCGTCCAGTTCCGAGCGTCCGACCTGCTCAAACCCCATATGGCGATAAAATCCCACGCCCTGCGGGTTCTGCTCATTCACGTCCACTTCGTTCGCGCCAAACTCTTCGATGGCGTGCTGGAGCAGCAATTTCCCGACGCCCTTTCCCCGGCTCGCGTCATCCACAAACAGCATTTCAATGCGGTTTTCATCCACGCCTAAAAAACCGTGAATAACGCCTGCGTCATCGCGAGCGATCACAACCTTGAGGTTAGGCAGGTAGGCGTTGAGCAATAGCGGGCACAGCGCCGCAATATCGCTTTCCTGTAAAAAGTGATGGGTGGCACGGACGGAGGATTCCCAGATCGCGACCAGACGTTCGAAGTGTGAGGGGAGTGCGGTTTCTATTTTCATTGGGGGATCATGATTGGAAAACCGAGCTATTTCAAGCCACGCTTTGCGGTCTGTTCCACCCTCACCCTAACCCTCTCCCTCAGGGAGAGGGAACAGATCGAGCTAAACCTTAATCTCCATCACCGCGTACACCCCATCCTTCGGCACAACCACGGTGACGTTTTCCACCGGCACGCCCGCCGCGAGGTGAATATCCTGCAGCTGCTGTAACGATCTCGGGTAAATATCTTCCCAGCCGATACCCCGCAGCACAAAGTCAATTTGCGGGCTGCTGGTGAGCATGTTCGACACAATCACCGCGCCGCCGGGTTTGACCAGCCGCAGGGCGCGCTGGAGAAAAATCACCGCATCGGTATCGTTGAAGTATTCGAAGATCCCCAGCGCGTCGACCAGTTCGGCCTGATGCTCGCCCAGCTCCAGCAGCAGGTCCTCGTTACGCACCAGCGTATGGAGCAGGTTGCGCCTGAGCAGTGTCAGCTGTTCGCCCACCACAATGCCTTCCTGCGCCGCCATAGTTTCGGCCCAGCTGAGCGCTACCGGGTCTTTGTCCACCAGCGTGAGATAGACCTGCTGGCCGTCGAGCTTTGCTTCGCGCAGCGCCTCCAGCACCGGAATGGCGGCGCCGCTCGCGAGGCTGACCCAGTTGTTCTCGCTTTCATTATGAATGTACTTATCCACCAGCGCGGCCAGCACCCGGGCGCGGGAGCGCACGCCGATGGCATCGTTGGCGTGGATAAACCACTGGCGGCTGTCGCTGTCCATTTTTGTGCCGTCGGGCAGGCGGTCCTCCAGCGGATTTTGCACCACAAACAGCGCCAGCGCGGAGGGCACCAGCCGGGTGCGCCACGCGGCGAGCGCCGGACGGTTGCGGAAGGCCTGTTCGGAATAGCGGTTCTGAGGAACCAGCACGGCCTGCCCCCCTTCGTCGTATTCCACCCTCGGTGGCCGGAGCACCGGTTCGGCTTTCAGGGCGCGGTCAAGGGAGGCGATCTTACGGGCAGCATCGTCTTTCATCGGCCACTGGTCGCTGACGTCGGGAAAGGACGCGCTGAAAATGGTCATATTTTCCGGTGCATCGCCGCGAAAAGGCTGCCAGTTCATGTTGTCGTCCCTCCGTTAGGCTTTTAACGGAAGTCTATCCAGGCGAGCCAGTAATGCCCCAGGAAGAAAGCACGATTTTTATTGCTTCACCCACACCAGCTGATCAACCCGGAAGCCCAGACTGCGCGCGGTGTTCAGGTAATCCTGCTTCACCGCATCCGGAATGGTTGGCGTGCGCGACAGGATCCACAGGTAATCGCGGTTCGGGCCGCTCACCAGCGCGTACTGGTACTTATCGTCCAGCCTGATCACGTTATAGCCGCCGTAGAACGGGCCGAAGAACGACACCTTGAGCGCGGCGGTGGTCGGTTCGCCGGTAAAGTACGCTTTCCCTTCGCTCTCGTTCCACTTGTTCTTCACCGGATCGTAGCCCCGGTTAAGCACGCTGATGCCGCCGTCGCTGCGTTTGCCGTAGGTGGCGGTTACCTGCTCCAGCCCGCGTTCAAAGCGGTTTTCCAGACGGGCGACCTCGTACCATTTTCCGAGATAGCGGCTGGCTTCAAAGTTGGTAATAGGCTGCACGCCCTTCGGCGGCGTGGGGGATTTACAGGCGACCAGCGTCAGCGCAATGGCAACACCGGTCACAACAGGCCATAGCTTCATGAGAATTCCTTTCATTTGCGCGGTTGGATATTAAGTGTAGTGCACCGTTTCGGCGCTTCATCCCGTTCGGGAAAATTCGTAGTATATTGAGAGTATTCCTCCACTCTGGACACGGACATGGCTTACTCCATCGGCGAATTCGCCCGACTCAGCGGCATCACCGCCACCACCCTGCGGGCGTGGCAGCGTCGCTATGGTTTACTCAAGCCACAGCGCACGGAAGGCGGCCACCGCCAGTACAGCGATGAGGACGTCCAGCAGGCGCTCAAAATCCTCGACTGGGTAAAAAAAGGCGTCCCGATCGGCCAGGTCAAACCGCTGCTGGAACGCCCGATGCCGGGTCGGACCAACAACTGGCAAACCCTGCAGCAGAACATGCTGCAGCGCCTGCAGGACGGCAAAGTCGAGTCCCTGCGCCAGATGATTTACGACGCCGGACGCGAATACCCAAGGCCGGAGCTGGTCGCGAACGTGCTGCGCCCTCTGCGCAGCCAGGTTTCGGCCAACGTCGCCGCCGCCATGACCCTGCGCGCGATCCTCGACGGCATCATTATCGCCTACACCTCGTTTTGCCTCGAAGGCGATAAAAAAGCGCCGGGCGATAACATTCTGCTCAGCGGCTGGCACCTGAATGACCCGTGCGAGATCTGGCTCGAAGCCCTGACGCGCACCGGGCAGGGCCACCGCATCGACATCCTGCCGGTTCCGCCTGACGCGCTGGCACCGGAAATTTTCCCGGAGCGAAAATGGCTTCTGGTCACCAGCGGCAAACTCACCGCCGGGCGGAAAAAGCAGGTGGAGCAGTGGCAGCAGCAGGTATCGCTTGAAGTGATTATCCTCTGATAATTTTCTCCTGCGGGAATCTTCACGAAAAGTTGAATATTTTCCCGCGCCGCAGATGCTAACGTTTTCCTGTGACGAATAACTCCACAGGAATACACCATGAAAAAAACTGCCCCTCTGCTGATCCTGGCCTCGATGGCCTTTGCCCCTGCCGCCTTTAGCGCCCCTGCCGGCACGCTGAGCGTCCACATTCTCGACCAGCAAACCGGGATGCCGCCGTCGGATGTGACTGTGACTCTCGAAAAGCAGCAGCAGGACAAATGGACCCAGATTGCCAGCGGTAAAACCGACCATGACGGCCGTATCAAATCGCTCTATCCGCAGGATCAGGACATGCAGCCTGGCGTGTATAAAGTGACTTTCAAAACCGCAGAGTACTTCCACGGCAAAAAGCTGGACACCTTCTTCCCGGAGATCCCGGTGCTGTTTACCGTGACCCGCACCAACGAGAAACTGCACATTCCGCTTCTGCTGAGCCAGTACGGTTATTCGACCTACAAGGGCAGCTAAGACGCATTGATTTTAAAGGATTATAAAAAATAGTTCCGCGAATACTTGGACAAATTAGTCATGTTGTGTAAGTTTTAGTTATATGAACGGGAGGACTTCACCATGACAACGAAACCTGTGCTCGGTATTAGCGGATGTTTGACCGGATCCGCCGTTCGCTTTGACGGCGGACACAAACGCATGGGCTTCGTCATGGATGAGCTGGCCCAGTGGGTGAATTTCAGGCCCGTCTGCCCGGAAATGGCCATCGGCCTGCCTACGCCTCGCCCGGCCATACGCCTGACGCTGACGGACAGCGGCGAAACGCAGCTCCGTTTCAGCAAGCCTCCTCATGATGACCTCACGCAGAAAATGGCCGACTTCACGGCGGACTACCTGCCGAAAATCGGCGATCTGTCAGGATTTATCGTCTGTGCTAAATCCCCAAGCTGCGGCCTGGAACGCGTGCGGCTGTATGATGAAAACGGCAACCGGGGCCGCAAGGAGGGCGTCGGGCTGTTCACCGCCGCCCTTCTTGAAACCTGGCCGTGGCTACCCGTGGAAGAGGACGGACGCCTGCACGACCCGGTGCTGCGGGAAAACTTCGTCGAGCGCGTTTTTGCGCTGCACGAACTGAACACGCTGCGTAAAAATGGCCTCACGCGCCGCGCGCTGCTGGACTTCCACAGCCGCTATAAGCTCCAGCTGCTGGCGCACCATCAGGCGGGCTACCGTGAAATCGGCCCGTTCGTTGCCTCGCTGCACGAGTGGGAAGACCTGGACGCCTTCTTCGTGGCGTACCGGGAAAAGCTGATGACCATCCTGAAAAAACCCGCCTCGCGGAAGAATCACACCAACGTGCTGATGCACATTCAGGGGTATTTCCGTAACCAGCTGAACAGCCGCCAGCGCGGCGAGCTGCGCGACGTGATCCTGCACTATCGCAACGGACAGTTGCCTATCCTCGCGCCGATCACGCTGCTGAAGCACTACCTGGCCGAATACCCCGACCGGTATCTGATGACGCAAAACTATTTTGATCCCTATCCTGATGATTTGGGTCTGCGTCTGGCAGTCAAGTGATCATAAAAATGCGAAGGCCCCATTGACCCTTAGAGGCCCAAAGCAGTACCCCGTTTAGACGACATCCTCACTGTCGTCTCTTTTTTGCATTTCACCTCAAAGACTGTGATTATATACAGGCTTATTCTGCAAAAAGGGGCCTGCCTGTGATCAACACCCTGCATATTCAAAACTACCGCTCCATCCGCGAGATGTCGCTGGAGCTGGAGCAGCTCAATATCGTCTTTGGGCCAAACGGCACCGGGAAATCCAATATTTACAAGGCGATATACCTGATGCACAGCGCCGCCCAGGGGCAGTTTTCCCAGGCGCTGGCGAACGAGGGCGGCATTCTGAAGGTGTTCTGGGCAGGTAAAACCCGTAGCGACCAGCTGCGGCGGATGAACCTCGCGGTGGAAACAGAGACCTATGAATACGAGCTGCAGGTCGGGTTTGTGGAGAAGCTACCCTACCCCTCGCAGTTTCAGCTCGACCCGGTGATCAAGGAAGAATCTCTCTGGCTGAGCGGCCAGCATCGACGCCCCTCGTCCCAGCTGATGAAGCGCAGGAATCAGGCCGTGTTTCTGAACAACGTGCATCACGAGAAGGTGACCCACAGCGGCACGCTGTACGAGAACGAATCGGTATTCGGACAGCTCGGCGAACCGCACCTTTACCCGGAAGTGTCGCAGATGCGCGAGTCCCTGCGTAACTGGCGCTTTTATCATGAGTTTTCTGTATCAATCGGCTCGGCGATGCGCGCCCCGCAGGTCGGCTTTCGCTCGCCGGTGCTGGCCAGCGACGGCGCTAATCTCGCGGCGGCGTTTCAGACCATTGTGGAGATTGGCGACGAGCTGCTGCTGATGCGCATCCTCGACCAGGCCTTCCCCGGCTGCGTGTTTTACAGCGACAACACCGGCGGACGTTTTCGCATGATGATGCAGCGCGAGGGGCTGAGCAGACCGCTGGAACCGGCGGAGTTCTCCGACGGCACCCTGCGCTTTCTGTGCCTGGCGGTGGCGTTGTTAAGCCCGCGTCCACCGGCATTTATCGCGTTGAACGAACCGGAAAACAGCCTGCACCCACAGATGCTGCCCGCGCTGGCGAGCTTAATCGCCGAGGCCAGCCGCTACTCGCAGATTTGGCTCACCAGCCACTCGCCGGAGCTGGCGAAGCTGATTGAGAAGCAGCGGTCGTTTTCGCTGTATCAACTGTCGATGGTTGAGGGGGAGACGAGGGTGGAGAGGCTGGGGTAGTCTCAAGGGGCACGGAGACTGTTTTTTCGCATCTCGCTTCAGTGAAGCATGCCAATAAAGAACCCCAGATACCCGGCCCTGCTTAACCATAAAAAAGGACTGATGAGGCCGGACCGCCGGAGATTAATCAACTCTCTCATGGGGGCCAGGCCATCATTTTTTATAACGACATTTTTTGCACAATAGCGACAATGCATAATCAGAAACAAAATTCCGGCGATCACAAAACCAAAATAACTTTCGCGACCGCCCCAAAAATGAGTGCTTGATTTTAAATAAGTTAATCCCCAGATACTGACTAAAAAGACGATAAATGAACATGCTGCGATGTTCATGTCTCGCTTACTACCCAGACCAAAAAAGAGTGCGTCAAAGAAAAACATCGGGGTAAACGGTGACTGGACGCTTCTTCCCGTCGCTTTACTAAAACGGAAAAAAACGACCGTTCCGACGAAAAATGCGAACAGCGCAATTCCTAATAGCAGATAAATCATTTAATTAATCCTTTTTGAAGGGCCAGGATATGAGTTCGGTACTGCCAGCGCCGTCGATCTCCGGCAGGTTGTTATGATTTTCACTTTGTCGGATACTAGCGCCAATACCTCCGCCAATTCTGAAAGCACCACCAACACCATCTTTACCTACAGATCCTTCAATTGAAAAAATACCAGCGGATATGGAGCCGGAATAATCATAAGCCGGATTGAAATCCTTAATTGGATAAGGCCCGAAAGTTAATCCAGCGGACGCATCCGCGCGCCAGCCAAACACCTTTGTTATCCCGCCATTAATTGCGAATTTATCTTCTGAAAGGACCCCCTCCAGATAGCCCCCGCCGACATAACCAACAGCCACCTGACCTTTTACATCACCATGGATTTTTGCCGTATCCCCTACTGATGGACCAATATGAGAGTCTTTAATAGCCTTGTTAATTTTGTCGGGAGATACACCTTTACCGCCGAGATCGAAAGCCAGTGAAGCATCCTGTTGCGTTGCTGGAGGCACTAATCCACCCCAGTTTGAGGTAGCATTATTCTCTGCCGCGTTCTTCCCACCTTGCGCCCCAGAAGATGCCGAAGCCGTACTTCCTCCCGCCAACCCACCAGCCATCCCCGCCGATACTGATGCCAGCGTAATGACCGTCTGCTTTTGATCTTCACTCAGTTTCGACAGGTCTTTCACATCCGGATAAAGCAGCCCGGCTATAGCGTGCGCAGCCAGCTCGCCCGTTGCCGCACCCGCAGCTCCCGCTGCGGCACTGTTACCCTGGAGAGCCGCAACCGCGCCGCCCAGAATAGCGTGAGCAACGATATTGACGGTCGGATCGCCTTCGGTTGATTTAAGCAGATGCGCCAGCTCAGGTGCCGACGCGCCCGCCAACGCACCCGCAATATTACCACCCGCCAGTCCCTGCAGCGCTGCCGTTGCCGCCTGAATACCGCGCTGAATATCGCTGCCTGTACCGTACTTCTCCATTGCCGTCTGGCCAGCCTGATTCACGATTTGCTTATCACTTGGGTTAGCATTACCTTCCGATTTCAGCTTCTCTTTGGCCGCCTTCAGCGCTGCCGGATCGGTCATGGCATTCCGTGCCGCTATCTCTCCCTGCGTCTGTGCGATATGCGCCGCCTGGCTGCCGATATCACTGATAAGCCCGACCGCTTTAAGGCGATTCAACTCTTTCTCTTTGTTAAAGATCGGGTCGATACTGCCGTTGGCATGGTCAGTGTCACGGCTGAGCGTGCTGACATCCTGCTTCTGATTAGACTGGTCGCGAACGATGATAGCGCCGTCGGCCACCGCTGACTGCGTGGTCCCTTCCGCATTGCCGCTGCTCCCCATCCCTGCCAGCAGGGTGTTGGCCATATTGCCAACCAGATTACCTGCAACCCCGACGCCGGTACTGAAGCCCACGCCCTGATGCTCAACCTTATACTCCGCTTTATTGTTGATGTCCGCGAAGCCTAGCGTCGCCGTCTCCAGGCGGTTTTTGTCTGCGTCAGCACGGCTGGCAATCACCGCACCGTCCAGCTGCGTATGGTTGCCGACGTTAATATCAAAGCCGCCTTTGCCTGCAAAGATCCCGGTCTGCTCCTGCACCGAGTCATAATTACTCTTCATCTTATCGCGGCTGATGCTAAAGCTACCGCTACCGCCGCCCGCACCCCAGGTGTAGCTTGCGCCAGCATTCATGCTCTGCTGTTTGCTGTTGTATTTGTCGCTATCCTGCAGGCTGCTGAGGGTCAGGTCGCGCCCGACATCCGCCGTGATTTTATCGCCATTGACCTGTGCGCCTTTCAGCACCGTGTCGCGGCCGCTCGTGAGGCTGACAGTCTGCCCGGCATCCAGCGTCGTTTCGTTCCAGGAGGTTCCATTACCTTTTTCTTTACCTTTTGCAGCGTTTACGCTGGCAGAGAGGGTGATACCCGCACCTTTCGGACCGGCGGTGATACCGATGCCGACCGAGCCACCTTTGCTGGAGTTGCTGCCCGTCAGCTTGTTGGTATCGGCTGCGCCCGCCAGGCTGATATCCTGGGCTGCATTAAGCGTCAGATCTTTGCCCGCCTTCAGTTGGCTGCCCGCAACGGTAATATCACCGCTGTTGGCAGCATGTCCCTGACCTGTCGCCGTGATGGCGAGGTTATTACCAGCATTCAGCGTGCTGCCGGTGGTCTTATCCTGCTCCGAATGTGAAGTGGATTTAGAAGACTGCCCGCCAATCGAGGCCATCACGCCGAACGCACCATTCCTGGTGGGGTCGCTGCCGTGGGTTACTTCTGCGAGACGGTTGGCCTGCACGGCCTGGGCACCCGAAAGCGCAGCTTTGGTCGCCTGTAACGCTGCGAGACGACCATCGCTCTGCTCTTTTACCGCCATTGCCGTGCTGGCGGCAGCGTTCACTGCGTCACCCACGGCGCCGGAGAGGGCAATCGTCAGGCCGCTGCTTTTCTGCTTGAAGGTTTGATCGCTGGTAAGCCTGTCATGACCCGGTTCGATCGCCACGCTGTCACCGGTGAGCGCCATGTCCTTGCCCGCCACCAGGTCCGCACCGCCGACATGAAGCTGATTACCGGCAGCGATATCCACGCTTCCCCCTGTCGAGCCCACCGTACTGAAGCTCTGGCTCTGGGTGGTGCCCTTCTCACGGAGATCCTGGGTACTTTTGCTGCTGCCGATGGTGAAGCCAATCCCGCCCGAGCCCATCAGGCCGGATTTTTTCTCTTCCTTAAAGCGCCAGGAGGTGTCGGTGTTGGTAGCTGCAACGATATCAACGTTGTTACCTGCCTTAAGCCGCACGTCGCCATCGCCCGCCACGGCGGAGCCTGACACCCGCAGGTTATTGCCCGCCACCACCTGCACGTTATCGCCGCTCAGCAATGAGCCGGATTCACGCGTCGCGCTGTTCTCCTCGATGGTGTGGGTGGTTTTCTTGCTCAGGAAACCTTTCTTAGTTTTGGTCTGCTCTTTGTAGTGGTAATCGCTGTCGGTAGCGGTGGCGAGATTTATGTCCCGCCCTGCGCCCACGCCAATATCCCCGTGTGCTGTGACCTGCGCCGCCTGGGCATTAACATCACGGTTCGCAATGATTGTGGTGCTGCTGCCGCTGGCGATCTCCGTTCCCTGCTGGCGCACGGACTGGTTGATCTCGACCTTTTTCTTCGCGCTGTATTTGTCGCTGGTTGTGGTCTCTGCCGCCAGCAGATCGATATCCCGTCCGGCCTGCAGCCCCACGCGATCCTGTGCGGCAAGCGCCGCGGCGTTACTGCGCAGATCGCGGCCTGCGGCCAGCGTCAGATCGTCGCCAGCGCTAATGACCGTACGCGTATTATCCGTCTTCAGGGAATCCGTTTTCGCGGTCTGGCTGTGGCGGCTATTCTGCGCCACATCCAGCACCAGATCGTTCCCCGCCCAAAGCGCAGCGCTGCCTCCGGCCGTCAGATTACTGCCCGTAACGTTCAGATCGTGACCTGCCTGCAGGCCAAGATTGCCTCCGCTGGTGACCGTACTGCCCTGGTTGGTGACGGTCTCATTGAGATTGCGGCCATAACGGTCGCGCGTCACCAGTTGATTCCCTGTAACAGAGATATCATCCAGCGCTTTTAGCAACATATCGCCGCCAGCACTGAGGTTAGCGCCAGTATTGATGATATCTTTCCCGGCGCTCAGGGTCAGGCTGTCCGTCGCTTTGATGGAAGCAAGTGCGCCCAGGTCGGTTTGCGTCAGCGAGACGGCCTGGCTGTTCCATCCGTTCGTAGCGCCCGAGATATTCCACTGGTTGGTCAGCGTCTGGTTAATAATGCTCCCCCCCACGCTCTCAAGGCTAACCGTCTGCCCGCTGATGGTGGACCCCACGTTATTGATATTGCCCAGGGCGCTAAGCTGCAGGCTTCCGCTGGAACCGATCAGGCCGCCATTGATGTTGTTGATTGTGCTCTGGCTGCTGGCAGCCAGCAGGCTTTTACCCTGCAGCGTACTGCCGTCATTCGTGATGCTGCCAGCATTAAGGATCACCTGGTTCCCGGCGATAATGCTCCCTTTGTTAAACGCCACGTCCTTCGCCGACAGGTACAGCCTTGGCACGAGGACATTTTGTCCCTCAATCACCGTGTTTTCCCACCACAGGATACTGGAATCCAGCGAGGCAACCTGCTCTTCCGACAGGCTGACGCCGAGCTGTAACCCCAGCTTGTCACGGGCCTGAGCGGCGCGATCGATCAGATACTGCATCTGCTCAAGGTCGGAGCCCACGCCGTTAACGTAGCGGCTACCGGTCTCGTTCAGGATCTGATTGCTGACGTAGCGGGTGTCGAAGGCCGCATCGCCCAGGAAACGGTAATCATATTCCGGACGCAGATTCAGACGCGCCAGGAAATAATCCGACCCCAGGAACTGCGTGGTATCGGTATAGGTTGTACGGTTTTCCTGCGGCGCCGAAGGCGGCGTTGTCCCGGCCAGCTTGTACAAATCATTAAACAGGCTGCTATCCAGTTGCCCTAAACCCGCCAGTTTCGGGTTGGTAACAATGAGATACGGGCTTTTCGGATCGCGGTTTGCCACAAAATAGCCGTTATTGTTGGCCGGTAGCGGATAGTCGCTCAGCTTAATCGGCGAACCATTGCTGGTCAGCGCTGGGGCAACCGACGAGATATCGGTAAGCGAAACAGGACGGTAGTTATAACCCGGTGGCGGAGGCGTTTTCCCGCCGCTGGAAAGCGAAATGATCTGAGCCGTTACCGCAGCGATTTCACCGATCTTATCGCGGGAAGCCAGCGCGGACGTTCCGCTTGTTCCCGACTGCTTCTGCCCCGCCAGCGCTACGGCATCGCTGGCAATAGTCGTATGCTTGCCACCCGTGCTGCCGGGAACCACCAGGGCTGCACCGGTCCCGGTCAAATCAACCGGCGTACCGTTCGCACCGTTCTGGGAGGTTAAGCCTGCAGCCTGCAGGTGAACGTCAGCCAGCTTGCCGCCAGCCTGGCCAAAATCGCCGATGCTCTGGGGACGGTTATCAATCGATGCCAGACCGTTATTACCGGCATTGCGGCTGGTGAGCGCTTCCGCATTGCCTAT
This sequence comes from Enterobacter sp. MG-EB028, assembly GCF_056673305.1. Lineage (NCBI taxonomy): Bacteria > Pseudomonadati > Pseudomonadota > Gammaproteobacteria > Enterobacterales > Enterobacteriaceae > Enterobacter > Enterobacter sp. MG-EB028. Next base: position 87,126 of record NZ_CP195079.1, on the reverse strand, counting down.
GCCACTCCCACCGCCGGGCAGGTTAATGGTCGCCTGCGGTGCGGCAACGCTTTGGCTGCTTGCCGCGCCGAGCCCGGTGGCCTTAGCGCCAGACGCAACGGTCGGACCGCCAGACAGGTTCAGCCCGGGGGCACTGAGGCCAGGCTTATAGCCCGGGGCGTTCGCCGTGGTGGAGGTATTGCTGATATTGTTGCTGAAGCTGGCGACTACCGCGCCGCCAGCCTGGATAACGGCGCGATAAACGTCTCCGCTGGCCCCTTCAGTGGTCACACTGTCAAGAACATAGCTAATCGACTTCGATACCAGCTTGTCATAGCTTCGCGTGGTCTCATCAGGTCTGCGAGCATATTTATCGCCTACCCCATAGCGATAAACGTTATAAACCGTCGACGTGCCGTTTAGCCATGACTGGTTATTTAAGGTACTTCCTGAAAGCTGAATATTTCTGTTCGCCAGAATCGACGACGCCATATTTTCAACGTTATCAGACCGGGCGATGATGTCTCGGCCGGACGCAATGCGGGACTGCTGCCCCTTCGCGCTCACGGAAACCGAAACGGTTTTAACGGCAACTTTTTGAACATCCGCGTCTTCATAAGGCGCATAGTTGCCAAGCATTTCGCTCCAGTCGTCACCGTGGCCGTGATAACGCTGTCCTTCCGTCACATAAATACCGTATTTACCGGTACCGGAAGAGGAAATCCAGTCCACAGGAATATCCGCCGTTCCACCCTTAACCCAGGACGGTGCAATATTCGTTTCGCTCTGGACTGCATTGAGCCCATCCCGCTCGTTTACTAAATGCCCGGTCAGGATTGAAATGTCGCCACGCTGGGTTTCAATACTGCCTGAGGTATTCACGACCTCCGCGCTAGCGTTACCTGCGCTGTCGCGCTGCATCCACAGGCTGTTGCCGGCCAGAATATCGCCGCGCGCGTTACGGATACTGTTCGCCAGCAGGCTCATATTATTGCCCGCGTACAGCAGAGCGCTATTCAGCAGCGTGCTTCCGGCGCTGGCGATCAAATCGCCTGCAGTTCCGACAAACCCTGCGTTATTAATACCATTCAGGCTGCTCAGGCGCAGCGTACCGCCCGCCTCGACGCTGCCTGTACCATTCAGGTTTAGCTGTCCTGCGCTAAGCTGGCTTTCGCCATAGCCCGCCCGCAGCTGGCCGTTATTATTCAGCGTACCCGCAGCGGAAAGCTGTATCCCCTTGCCCTGCATCAGGCCATTGGTCGTGATATCGCCCTGGCTGGTGACGGACAGCGTATTCCCCGCAGCCAGCGTAGTCAGCTGATTATAAGAAGCCTTACTCGCGAGGGAGAGGTCCCCCAGCGCCACAACCTGCCCCTGAAGGCCGGTATTAGTGGCGTTAATCGCCAGGTTACCCTGGCTAAGCATCCGGGCAGCAGCAGCGTTATTGACCTGCGAGGCGGCAATCCCCAGATTTTGGGTGGCGTATACCGTACCGTTATTATCGAGCTGGCCCGGATTAACCGTCAGGTTCGCGCCCTGCAGCATGCCGTTGTTTACAATATAATTACCACCGAGCGTTCCCTGCTGCTGTGCCAGCACCGTACCGCTGTTGTTCAGCGAACCGGCGTTGAGCCACAGCGCAAAGCCCTGCACCCAGCCGCTGTTGGTCAGCCCCGGCGTATTCAGCGTTAGCGTTGCACCACTGAGTAACTGCCCCTGATTACTGCCGCGATCGCGCAGGTCAAGCTGTGTATTACCGTTCCCCTGTAGCGTACCGTCATTATTCAGCGTCTGTGCGCCCAGCTGGAAAGTGCCCTGGCTCAGCATCACGGCATTGCGTCCGTTATCGACGTTACCGCGCAGCGTGGCGTTGAGCGCGGTATTCGCCTCCATGCGGCCCTGGTTATTCAGGCTACCGGCATTCAGCGTCAGGGTGCTCCCCTGGATATGACCGAGGTTGGTCAGGATATTGGCGCCCATGCTGAGCAGGCCGTTGCTTAACAGCTTCGCACCCGCCTGCTGGTCAAGATCGCCGCTGAGCGTGACGCCAAGGCCATCGGCACCGCTGATGCTGCCGCTGTTACTGAGCGAACCGCCCGACAGCGACATCTTCTTCGCCAGCATTTGCCCCTGATTCTTCAGCGTTGGCGCCCCGAGCGTGGCCGTCCCGTTCGCCACCATTGAGCCCGTATTGACCATGGAGGAGGTCAGCGCGAGATCCATATTTCCCGCGCTTTGCAGCGTGCCGTTGTTCTGTAACTGCCGGGCGTTAACCTTCAGGTACTGCGACTGCCACAGACCATCATTCGTGATGCTCTGCCCACCCGCCAGCAGCGTTCCCTGCGTTTTCATTGATGCACCGGCCCGGTTGGTCAGCCCCTGAAGAGGTTGAAGCGTCAGGGCGTTCAGACCAATCACGGAACCGGCGTTATCGACCGTACCACTATTTACCGTCAGGGTACTGCCCTGAAGGCTGCCCCCGTTTGACAGGCTGCCGCCGTCCACTATCAGGTCACCGTCAACCAGCAGAGAGCCCTGGTTATTCAGCGCCCCCGCAGCGACGCGCGTACTCCCCTGGCCAAGCAGGCGACCCGTGTTGGTCAACTGGTTATCAACCTGAGCGGTCAGTCCGTCGGTACCGAGCGCGCTGCCGCTGTTGTTCCAGCCACTCGCGTTCACGCCCAGCCGTTGCCCCTGCATTATCCCGGCATTCACAAGCTGACCGGCCTTAAACGTCAGCTGTCCGCCGGTAAGCAGTTTACCGCCCGTCAGGTTGTTCAGCGTCGGGCCGGTAATCGACAGCCCGCCGTCGCCCTGAAGCACGCCGCGGTTATTCAGTATATTGACCGCCAGCGTGGCATTACTCGCCGCCAGCTGACCTGCGTTATCCAGCCTTGCGGCCGTCAGGTGCAGCCCCTGCTGAGCAAGCAGCCGTCCACTTTGTTGGTTCGTCAGCTGGTTGCCGATATTCAGGCCCAGATCGCGCGCCTGCACGATGCCCTGGTTGTCGAGATTATCGAGATTAAGCGTGAGCCCCTGCTGCGAAAGCAGCAGCCCCTGGTTGGTCAGCTGCGGCAGGGAAAGCGTCAGCGCCCCGCCGGTGATAATTTGCCCGCCGGTCTTATTGTTAAGTACCAGAGTTGATGGCGTCAGGGAGTTCAGCGCCAGCGCGCTGTTGCCCTGCAGCAAGCCGACGTTGGTCAGCAGATTGGTGATGATATTCACCGAATCTCCCGCTAACGTGCCCTGGTTGTTAAGGCTGGCGGCGCTCAGGGTCAGATCTTTTTGTGCCACCAGGCGTGCATTGTCGCGGTTCACGACGTCGCCGGTGAAGCTTAGCCCCACGCGGCTCCCTTGTAACGTTCCCTGGTTATCCAGGGTGGCTCCGGAAAGGACCAGCGCCTCTTTTACTGACATCAGTCCCAGGTTGACCATCTGCGGGATAGAGAGATTCAGCGAGCTGCCGCTAACAATTTGCCCGTTCGTCAGATTGTTGAGCCGCGGCGTGTGCAGCGCCAGCGCGCTGTCTCCCTGCAGGATGCCGTTGTTGTCGATCTGACCGCTGGTAAGCTCGACACTCATTGCGGCAAGCACACCGTTATTCGTCAGGCTGGCGCTCTGGCTGCTAAGTTGACGGGTCGCCAGCAGCTTGCCCCCGCTCTGGTTATTCAGCTGTTGCGCGACGTTAAGATTTAACGCTCCGGCAGACAATGTGCCCAGGTTGTCAAAGCTGCCGGTCGTCAGCGTCATATCCTGACTCGCCTGAACGAGCCCGCCGTTGGTAAACTGCGGCAGATCGAGATTAAGCGAGCCGCCGGACAGAATTTGTCCACCGGTAAGGTTATCCAGGGCCCGGGTATCGAACGTCAACGCAGCGCTACCCTGCAATAAACCCCTGTTGCTGATGCTGTCCGATTGCAGGTTAAGCGTACCCGCCGCCAACTGCCCGCGGTTATCTACAGCGCCTGCGCGAATATCAAACCCGGCCTCGCTGAGTAACGTTCCGCTGTTTGTCAGCGTGCTGCTGACGTTCAGGCTCGCGCCTTGCTGGCCAAGCAGCGTCCCCTCGTTATTCCAGCTTCCGGCCTTAACGTTCAGCGTCCGGCCCTGTAGCGTGCCGGCGTTATCGCCCTTATCCCCGGCAATCGTCAAATCGCCGCCGCTTAACAGCTGTCCGCCGATCAGGTTATTAATCACTTTGGCAGCAGGCGTCTGCGCGGCGTCAACACTTCTCAGGCCCGAGGTCTGTGCCGCTTGCCCCTGGATCGCCAGCCCACTGTTACCCTGCACCAGGCCGCTATTGTTCAGGATCCCGAGAGCCAGGCGCGCATTATCTGCCGCCAGCGTGCCGCTGTTGGTTAACGTATTGCCGTCAAAAGCCAGCGCCTGGGTGGCAAGCACTTTGCCCGTGTCCAGGTTGGTCAGCGCGTTTTTTACCGCGAGGGTCAGCGTGTCGGCCTGAATCACACCGCTGTTAGTCAGCATTGCGCTCGTGAAATTTAACGCCTGTTTGGCCAGAAGCGTACCAACGTTGCTGAACGCGTCTGCAACGAGATTCAAAGCACCATTGCTTTGCAGCGTCCCGGTATTGTTCAGCTCTCCGGTGCTCACGCTAACCGTATTTGCTGCCAGAATACCGCTATTCACGAGCTGACTGGCGTCAAGCTGCAGCTTGCCCTGGCTCAGCATTTGCCCGCTGATGGTCGCGGTATTATCCACATTCAGCGTCAGATCGCCTTTACCTGTCAGCGAACCCGCATTAGTGAAATCCACGCCGTGTAGAAGGGCGTTCTGCCCCTGCATCAGGCCATTGTTATTCAGCTGCTGGCCGGTGATATCCAGCAGCCCGCCGCTTACTATCTTGCCTGCTCGATCGTTATCGAGGCCGGTAACGGCAAGTTTAAGGCCGGTATCCCCCTGCAGCAGGCCGCTATTTTGCCCATGGCCGGACGAAATAATGACGTTGTTGCCGATAAGCTGCCCGTCGTTACGCCAGCTTCCGGCGTTAAGCGTCAGCAGATCGTCTGCAAACAGATGCCCCTCAGGCTGGTTGTTTACCTGACCGGACAAATTCAGCTGCACATTCAGTGCTTCCAGACCACCGCGGTTATCAAGAGAAGTCCCGTCCAGGCGCAGGTTTTTCCCCGTCGACATCAGCCCGTCATTGACCAGCGCAGGTACCGTCAGCGCTATATCATCGCCTGCTACCAGCGAACCGCTCTTTTGATTGGACAATGAGGCGGCGGAGAAGCTGAGCTTGCCGTCGGCCTGAATTAATCCGCTGTTATTTGCCTGCCCCACTGCGCTGTCGATGTTAACGGTTGCAGCAGCAATTACCCCGGTATTAGAAAGCGCCCCGCTTTTCAGGCTGAGGGAATTCTGGCTGATAAGGCGCCCGTCGTTGTTGAAGGCCCCGGCGAACAGAATATTCAGCGCCTCGCGGCCCAGCATTTGTCCGCGGTTAACGCCGCCAGACTGTCCACCCGCGAGCGTCAGGCTTTTCCCCTGCACCCGGCCAGCGTTATCCAGGCGGGCAACGTTAAGTCCCACATCACCATCGCTCAGCAATTGGCCGCTGGCCATGTTGTTCAACTGGCTGCCCTGCAGGCTGAGGGACTGGTTGCCCTGAATCAGCCCGCTGTTTGTTAAGCTGCTAACCGCAAGACGCGCGTTGCTGCTGATAAGCTTCCCGGCGTTATCACCGCTGGCGGCGTCAATCGAGAGGGTATCGTCTGCCAGCAGTACGCCACTGGTCAGGTTATTCAGCGTCTGTACCGACGTTAACGCCAGATTGCCCGCTTCAATATTGCCGCCATTTGTTAGCGTCAGCGCGTCGATAGCCAGCCCCTGGCTGACCGAAATCAGTCCGGCGTTGACCAGCTGATCAACATGTAAACTGCCCCCGCTGCCGCTCATTTCTGCGCCAGCAGTATTATTCAATTCCCCGGCGGTGAGCGACAGGCCGTTGACAGCAAGCACCTGGCCGCTGTTATCCAGCCTCCCCACACTGACCTGAACCGTATCCCCCTGCAGGCGACCGGCGTTTTTTCCCAGCACGGAATTCAGGGTAAGCGCGCCGCCGCTCAGGAGTTGACCTCCTGAAAGGTTATCCAGCGTCTGGCTGCTGACCGAAAGCCCCTGGTTTCCCTGCAGTAATCCTGCATTTGACAGGGTATCGGCGATTATCGTGCCTGAGCGGCTAATCAGTTGCCCCTGGTTGGTGAACACAGGCGTCGACAGATGAAGCGTATCATCTGCCAGCAGTACACCTTTCGCCTGGTTATTCAGCTGCTGGCGCAGCGTCAGCTGTAAATCCTTCGCCTCGATGTTCCCGGCGTTGTCCAGCGTCGCGGCCTCGATAGCCAGCCCCTGGGTGACCGAAATCAAACCGGCGTTAACCAGATCGGGAATGGCAAGTCTTAGCCCGCTGCCGCTGATAATGCTGCCCTGCTTCTGGTTATGGAGTGAGGAGGCGGTAAAACCAAACAGCTGGTCACCCTGAAGCAAACCGTTATTGGTCATCTGCCGGGTGTTGATGTTCAGCTCGGACGCCGCGATCTGCCCCTGGTTATCCAGCTGCTCGCTCGTAAGGCCCAGTTTGCCTTTGCTGAGCAAATTACCGCTATTGGTGAGGCTTTCGGTTCCGCTCAGGCTAAGCGCAGATAATCCCAGCATCTGGCCACTGTTATCCGCCTTTCTGGTATTCAGACCAATAGTCTCGCCCTGCACCTTACCGGCGTTGCTGAACCTTTGGGACTCATTGAACGTCAGCGTACCGCCGCTGACGACTTCACCTTCGGAGGCATTGTTAAACTGTTCACCGTCAGCGACAAGTACCGCGCTCCCCTGCAGCAAACCCTTATTGACGAGCGTCTTCGCGTTCAGCGTCGCGCTTTCCGACATCAGTCGTCCGTCGTTATTGAACAGCGGCGTCACGAGCTTCAGGCTGCGCTGGGCCAGAACGATCCCCTCAGCCAGGTTATTCAGCTTTTCGCGCAGCGTCAGCTGCAGATCCTGAGCTTCAATCCGCCCGTTGTTATCCAGCGTTAACGCATCAATGGCAGCGCCTTGCTGAGCGGAGATCGCGCCAGCATTAACCAGCTGCTGTACGGTAACGGTCAGGCCGCTGCCTGCCTGAAGAGTGCCGGAAAGCCGGTTAGCCAGCGCGCCGACATTCAGATCCAGCGCCCCGCCGCTTTGCAACCAGCCGTCGTTAGTCAGGCTGTTGCCGCTAATGCGCAGATTGTCTGCCGTGACGCCGCCGAAATTAGCAAACTGCCCGGCGTTTACGCTGCCGCTCTGCTGGCTGACAAGCCGCCCGTCGGCGAGGTTAGTAAACGTATCGCGGACATTGACCGACAGATCGTCCAGCCCCGAAGCCTGACCCCCGTTGCTCCACTCCCCGGCGTCAATCGTCAGCGTTTTGCCCTGAACGCTGCCCGCGTTATCAAACGCCGGGGTGGTCAGCGCCAGCGACGCTTCCGCCAGCAGTACGCCGCCTTGCTGATTACTTAATTTCTGACCCGCTTTCAGCGCCATCGACTGGGCTTCAAGATTGCCGCTGTTCGTCAGCATCAGGCTTTCAATGGTGAGCCCCTGCTTCACCGAAATCAGCCCGGCATTTACCAGCTGTGGGATGTTCAGCGTCAGCCCGCTACCGCTGATGATTTTCCCGCCGCTCTGGTTAGCCAGCCTTTCGGAAGCGAGCCGCAACGTTTGCCCGCCCTGCAGCAGGCCGCTATTGTCGAGGGTATTCGCGCTCAGGTTCAGAGCGGATGAGGCCACTCTTCCGGCGTTATTGAACACCGGAGCGGTCAGGTCGAGAGTATTTTCTGCGAGCACGCTGCCGGAGGCCGTGTTGGTAAAGGCGTTATTTAGCGTCAGCGCCAGCGTGCTGGCAGCCAACTGACCGTCGTTGGTGAAGGTATTTCCCGTCAGCGTGAGTCCGTTGCGGGCCGTCATTTTGCCGCTGGCGTGGTTATCGGTATGCCCGTTAATGGCAATCGTTAAGGCATCGCTATCCAGAGAGCCACCGTTGGTCAACTGGCTGGCATTAATCTGCAGCGCTTTCTGCGCCAGCAGCGCCCCTCCGGCCTGCTGAACAATGGTTTCGGCGCTCAACGCCATGGCATTATCCGCCTGCAGGGTGCCGCTGGTGTCAATCTGGTTAGCCTGCAGAGAAACGTTGCTGCCGCGGCTCGTACCGCGATGCGTTAAGCTGCCGGTAGCGAGCGTCAGGTTGCCTTTTGCAGCCTGGACACCGTTCAGCCCGGCGGCGTTATTCGCCTGCAACAGCATATCGCCCTGCGACTGAAGCTGTCCGCTCGAAAGCGTCGTGATCCGGTCGCCGCTGAAGGACAGGCCGCCCTGGGCCAGAACCTCCCCGGCGATCTGCGCATCACCCGCATTGAGCTGCAGGCTGCCCCCGCTGGTCAGCGTGCTCCCCTGAACAGCGCTGAATTGACGGCTGGTGAGCGCGAGATTCTGTTTCCCACTGACCAGCCCGTTGTTTATGACGCTGTCAGACTGCAGTCCGAGCCTGCCGGCGGATAACAATTGCCCGTTTTGCCCGATATTCAGCGCGCCGGTACCGCTAACGCTCAGATCGCTATCGCTGCTGAGCATGCCGTCAATCCTGGCATCCCCCGTTGAAATCCCCAGCACACCACCGGTCAGCAGCTGACCAGTGTGGTTCAACGTGCCCAGATCAAGCCGGGTATTTTTCTGCGCCTGTACCGCACCGCTATTGGTAAAACCTCCCGCCTTCACGTTTAGATCGCCGTTCGCGGTCATTTTTCCGCTGTTAGCGAGCTGGCCTGCGGAAAGAGAGATACCGCTGCCTGCTGTCATCTTACCCGCATGGTTTGCAGCACCGGCGACGTTAGCCTGAATTGCGCCAGCCGCATTAACCTCACTCGTGGTATCTGCGGTAAGCGAACCAGAGCTCAGGTTAATGTCTTTACCCGCCGTTAACGTACCGTTAGCGACGCTCAGCTTTCCATTCCCGGCAAGCGTAATATCCCCGTCGCTAACCAGTTTGCCGTTCGTTACCGCCACGTCTGAACGGCTGTTGATCAGCATTGCTCCCGTACTTTTATGTTCGCCGCTGAGGACAACGCTATCCGCCTTCGCCGTCAGGCTACCGCTTGCAAGGCTGTTATTCACCATCAGCTTACCGTTGGTATCCAGCGTAATATCGCCCTGTCGAGCGTTAAGATCCCCGAGGTTAACCCCGACGCCTTTTTCACTGGAAACAAGATGGATACGGTTGGCGTACATCCCGCCGAGCGCGCCAGTGTCCACAGAAACCTGAGGAGCCGCACCTTCCCCTGCGACAGGCGTGACGCTGCCGTCGGTGGCAACCCGGTTGGCGCCCACGGTCACAGTGAGATCTTTCGCGTGAATCGCGGCGTTCACTTCCGTTGCGCGCGCAATAATCGACAGCGCGTCGCTCCTGCTGGCGTCCAGCCCCTGGCCTTCAACCGTGATGGCGCCTTTCGTCACGTCCAGCGCCAGCAGGTTACCGTTAGCGTCAAACTGCGGTTTACCCGTGGTCAGCGTGGCGTTGGGGGTGTTGATAAACCCGCATCCGTTACAGGTGATACCGTACGGGTTGGCCACCATGACGTTTGCCGCCTTACCGGCGACTTCCGTATAGCCCTGCAATTGCGAGCGGCTGGCTCCCGTGACTTCGTTGATGATGCCTTTCGCTTCCCGCCCGGCCTGCAGGTTGGGGTTGTTCTGGATAAGCCCGCCCAGCTGGGTCTGGGTTAAACGGTCCGTGCCGTTGTTGAGGATAAGCCCCTCTTTGCCGACGTTGTAATCCTGGAACTGGTTATGAGAGATCCCTGCCTGATTTGGCGTGGCGATGTTGATGACCGGCACTCCGTTCCCAGCCTGGTCCATCCGGGTACCTGGCGTCACCGGGTTGATGGATGCAGCAACTGCGGGAAAGACTGGCTGCCCTGCCACAAGAAACATGACCAGATAACTAATCAGACGCTTCGCTAATCCAACGGGATGCTTATCCATGCCTTTACCTTAAATCATCAACCCAATACGGTAATAAATGTCGAGGTGCTCAGGTGCCAAATCGCCCGAATAATAAAGCCAGGCGCCCTGCCCGATATTAAGCAGGCGGCGAATATCAGGTTCAGTCAGGAGAAAGAGATGCGGTATTGCCGAGGCAGCAATACAATAACGAACAACAAAAGATAGCCGGACTGTAATTACGCATAAGCAGAGAGAATTTTTTTAGTTTTCTTCAGTATGCCACCCCTACCATAAATAGGAATAGTCCCAAAGGGAGCACTACCATAATTGGTAGTGATATTTAGGTTAGGGGTAAAAATAATTAAAAATATGTGATATCGATGAGCATCAGCGCTGGAACTGGCATTATTCAGCTCGTCTTACTTCGCTATTTAAATAGAGATGGGGGGGTGTCTGCTCTAATTTTTGATATGCATCGTTATCATCGCCCAGAACACCCGCGAGCTGTACGGCTGCGCCGAAGGGCTGAACGTCGCTTACGTCAACCGGTAGAAGATGAAGCTGTGGCTGGAAGGGTTTCCGGGGGCGCTGAATGACATCGGCGATCTGCCGGTGTACAAGCGCGGGAACGGGCATTTTGGGTAAGGCTGACGGCTGGCAGACCGATCCCGGCGTAAGAGTCGGGATCGTTCTGGCTGAGACTATTAATTATTTAGCTAAATAAGCGCACATAAGTTTATTGACTTCATCTCGTAATTTATTTTCATCAAACTCATATTGTTCACGATCATCATCCGGGTTATACATATCAACTGCACAAAATGTACTCGATAATAGTTCGCTTAATTTGTCTTCATCCTTTCCAAGGATGGGAATTATCTCGTTCCTGTCTCCATTTGGATATATAATTATCAGCAAATTCATCCGCTGTTATTTCTTTTACAAGAAAACTATCAATGTAATTTTTAAGATAAAGACTCATCTTAACACCCCGTTGCTCATGAAGTTTTCATATTGTTTTGTGTTTGGATCAAGCTTCCATCCGCTCACATAATTTCCTGATTTATCTACTACTACAACATTATTCGTCTTAGGATTAAAAAATACTTTTGATTCAGGAACTAATAAATAAGTTCCATGTTCATATATTACTTTGTTATCCAGATGAGATTTTATAGCAGTTTAATATTCTGCAATAGTATCGCCATTTTTCTTAGTTGTTGTTACACCAAAATCTGCAGCATGTTTAAATTTCTTATCCAACTGCTTTGCACTAAAAGCGATACTTTCAGATATAATTCAACTACTTGCATTAGGTATTTTCTTGCCTGGCAGAAGTACCGATGCAGCCAGCGCTCCAAACCTTTCCGCTGCAAGTTGATTCCCCTCCCAGGCTTGAGTTGCCATCTCACCAATAGCTGACCATGTTTCAGTTTTCATCAGGTTTTTTATGGTATTTGCAACACCCTGATGCTTACCTTCCAGGTCGCTAAGAGCTTTATCGCAGTAACTGTCACCTATCGCACAGGCTGTCAGAGCCATTGCGCCATCAGCAGCATAACCTGCAGAACCTATTGCAATATCTCCGGTATCAGCAAGGGCGTTGATGACGGCATTGGTCGTTGCAGATAATGGGCCTTCACCTACCTTGTCTCTAACCTGTGCTTTCCACCACTCAGCGCTCTCTTTAACTGACTTCCGGCCTTCATCCCCGGCCAGCGAGTTATTCTCAACCTCCACCTTCGCCGTTTCCGACGCCATCGCCGCCATGGAGACACTGCCATCCGTCACCGCAGCGCCCGCCAGTAATCCCGCCGCTGCGCTGTCCTTCGTCCAGAAGTCACTCCCCAGACCGTATTCGGTATTCTGATATCCGGGCTGCGTCTTCAGGAATGCCCACTGAAACAGACGCCAGCGTAATCACGATTTGCTACTGGTCTTCAGCCTTGATTCGCACATTGGATGAGCCTGACGCTACATTTTAACAAACTCGAGGAGATATATTATTTTTCATTTAGTTATAAACACCTAAAAAACATTGACACTTGGTCCTCATCACACGTAAATCCCTCTTGTGGCTTATCATGAGGCGTACCCTTTGTTGACCAATAGCGAAGATTCGGTATGTTGTCTTCAATTGATTGACGTAATTCAGGGGTCAATCTTCCAGACATCTCAATTACCTGATTCATCTTTGACCATCCAGTAGACACGTTCTCAACGTGATGCCCAACTGATAAAGCCAGCGCTACGGCATGTTCGATGTAAGGGGACATAATCATTCTTAATGCTCCAGATCTATCTTATCGATCAATTGTAAATTATCTCGGTAATCCTTGATAAAATATTGCGTTGCGCCTCCCGGGCCAAGTAATGGGTTTTCTTTCACAATACCTGATGAAATTGTAATATCATTGAGTACCTCATAAACCCCCATTTGCGGCCGATATCCGAATTCAGGATGCGGTGATACCTGCAGGTTCTGGAATATACTTGTTCGACTGTAATTTCCGTTTATGAGTGTATCCAATGAAGTGTAGTAAGACTATTGCCCAGGTAACTATTTAAACCTTCAATATCATTTTCTGCATTATTCATATTTATCATAGACCCTGATACAACAGATGTCTGTCTATTTGTAGACGTAGCACCTTGTGCTGAGTCCAATAACTTATCCATTATCATGCTGTTATTACTGGCACTATTCACTATACCTGCTTAATATAATATACGAACCATATCTTGAGAACGCTAAACATTATGGATTTTTTTAACACTTCCATCCCTTTAGCATTCTTTGGATCTTTTGCAAATTCTTTTGGCTGCTAATTTTTGCATCCTTTAAAAAGTTATATTCTGTTTGCATTAATTTTGCTTCGCTGGTTGGAACTCCATTGTATATTATCTCAGCAGCTTTTTGAGGCGTCATTTGCTCATTTGAGAGAACAACATCTAACGGAACCCCGAAAAAGTCCCTCCATGCAGAAAGTAAGCCTACAACAGGATTTTGTCCTTCCGGCGTCTGTTCTTGGGCATTTTTCACTAAGGCCGCCGTAATTTCATCAGAAGAAGCTCCAGCCTGAATCATTGACCCTCACGGCAATCCTTGAGAGTTGATAACATCCTCAATAAAGACAGAGATTACTAAAATCCTTTTACTTTAAATAAACGGAACAAGACTATACCGATACCTAACACTCCTCCGCCGACAGAACCAATTTTAATGCTACGTAAAATCTCATACAAAGGTAACTGAAATTTACCATCTGACAACCACACTAAAAATGAAAATATGAATTTCATTGCAAAAGATGCAATAGCAAACCCAATAATGCTGAATAAAAAAACACACGTAGATATAGCAATGTGACCAATTAAGACTCTTGATGAATATTTCATTTCTTCTGATCCTCTAGTAAATCAAGTCCTTTCTCCGTCACTTTGCCCCCAATTTCTGAACCAATAGAACCTCCAACGTCACCGGCAGAGCTAGGAATATTACTTGGTTTTAACTCTTCTCGAATAATACTATTTCGGTTTACTTCTGTATATTTTATCCATGTTGGATCATATTTGGGATCCCATCCATCTGTGACCCATTTACCGACAGCATTTGTGACCTTGCCTGTAGCCAAAGAAATCCCTGAACCAACGACATAACCAAACCCAGCACCAATACCATTTGTAATTGCGCCAGAAACAGGATTGTCACCATTTATCCAGTTTGCAGTCGCTCCACCTGCAGCATTCCAGCCAACAGATGACCAGAATCCGCTTCCCATCGTAATAACATTAGTCCAGCCAGCAACCACGGCATTTGTCGGATCAATGGTACCATCTGCCAGATAATTGATCCCCGCATTCGCACTAGCACCGAGTCCCCACATGGCCTGAGCGCCACCAGGCAGCAAAGCAACAGTACCTGTCGCTAATGCCCCGGCATAAGCTTTATTAACTGCTTCGCCTCGCTTACAGGCTTCGCCGGAAGGATTATCGGCACAAGACAGCACATCGGCACCATGTGCCTGCGCAGCTTTAACCTGATCGATTTCAGTTCCGAGCAGATTATTCTCAGCACTATTCTTCCCTGCACTGGCTCCAGCCGCCGCACCAGCCGTATTCCCCCCGGCAATCCCGCCAGCCATACCCGCTGAAACAGACGCCAACGTACTCACGGTTTGCTTCTGGTCTTCCGTCAGCTTCGACGGATCTATGTCCGGATAGAGTTGTCTGGCAATCGCTGTCGCAACCAGTTCGCCGGATGCCGCCCCTGCTGCGCCCGCAGCCGCACTGTTGCCCTGAAGGGCGGCGGTTACGCCGCCGAGGATGGCATGGGCAATCGCTTTTGCCGCCGTGTTGTCATCAATGCCTGCATGATGGCCGATGATGTTCGCCAGCTCCGGCGCTGATGCCCCCGCCAGCGCACCCGCAATATTGCCGCCCGCCAGTCCCTGCAGCGCTGCTGTGGCCGCCTGGATGCCGCGCTGCATATTGCTGCCCGTACCATACTTTTCCTGCGTCTCTTTGTATTCCGGTGTATCACGCAGTTTCGCAAGTTTCACACGAGTATCAATGCCATCTGTAGCAGGCTTTGTTGGCTGGCCATTTTTTTAACCGATATCCAGAAGCCATTTTCTAATCCAGGAAAAGAGTCGATCCTGGCGGCACCACTCTGATATATGAGCTTCCTTGACTGCTTGGGTCAGTATTTGATGGATAGTAAATTGTACTTCCAGGTGTTCTACCAAGCTTACTAACTCAACTCAGCGTGATAACAGATCCCTGAGCAGGGTTTGTAAAAGTCTGTAGTTTTTGGGGGTACTTTAACAATTGAAGCTTTCAACATTCCATTCCCTTGAATGTCACCATCAGCATCCACAACTCCCGGTTTCAGCCAGCCCGGACGGAGAGCTATATACAGGAAGTTTTTGTCCTTATCTCCCAACGCATTATTCTCGACAATAACTCGCTCCGATGCACTTATTGAGAATGAAAGTCTTTTTCCTTTTTTTAAGTCAGATGGTTACAGACCATGTTGCTTAAACATTTTGACCCTGCCAACTTTTTATCCCGACGCGCTTTCCTGGCCCGGAGACGCTACCGCCCAGCCGTGACACAAGGTCTATCGCGGCACCATCATATAAGCAAACTTCAGCATCAATTAGGATGCTGAAATCTTGGATTTATATTTCAACTAAGAAGTTCCTTTGATACGTTGCCAGTATCAAAAAACTCTTTTAAGATCTTTACAATAAATTCAGAGTCTTTTGTAAGCTGAGACTCTGGCCAGTAATCTCCAAGAATCACTATTCCTGTATCAGGTTTAGATGAATCCCAGTACGTTCTTACTTGGTATTCATCCTCAACAATTTCACCTAATGTTATCAAATAATAACCATTCTCCGTTCTAATCTGAAGCATTTCAGCGCTATCATCGCTACTATTCAGTATATCAAGAGTAAGGGTTCCTTTTTTTCCCTGAATTTGTGCAAACTGATTTAATACCATATCCAAATTTTGGATCTGTTTATTGCCACCAATTTCGTCCAGTGTCCAACTCATTTTAAAATTCATTTTAATCCCTAACCTTGAGAGATTTCATGCCAGGCTGCCAGAAGAGGACTGATCCTGTAGCCTCTTCATAAATTGTTAAAGATTTTAGCCCCGCTTTATCAGCCATAGCTGCTATATCACCGCGGCAATAACCACATACAGGCTCTTTAGATACACTCATTGTCATCTCACGCCCTTGAGACATCCCTTTTTCAAAAGCTTGCTGTATAACACCTACTTCTGCATGAGCTGTAGCCATATTGCCGTTAGGAAGAGGCTTGTTTTGCTTATCTATTTTAGCTTGGATTCGTCCATCAATGAGTGTTGGCTTATTCACATCTGCTAAGTTAGAAGGTCTTGCCCCCTGATTAGTATCAGTGAACTTAGCTCCATCAACATTACCTTTTGCCACGACCTTAAGACTAGCATCAACGATTTTACTTAATTGTTTTGCTGCAGCATAACCCAAAATTGGTGTTACTGAAGTCGCAATGATCTCCAGACCCTGCTTCGTTTCGGTGTAGCTTTCTGCGGTCTGACGATCAACCCCTTTGGTGACCATGAAATAGTTAATCATGGCATCTTTCACCTGCTGCTGATTCTGTGCATCAACACTAGTGATATCAAGGAGATTGACTATCTGCCCATACGCATCAGAGTACTGTTGGCTATATTTCGAGTTATACGGGCCATCTTCATACCCCTCTTTTGTCGCAATGACTTTTAGTCTTGCACCTGCACACGCTGAGCTACCCGCATTACCATTTCCGCAGGCATCAATAACGTCTTTATCACTGGTAATGTCTTTCTCGCGCAGAGCGTCATATTTCTGTTTCGCTAACTCACGCTCTTTTGGGTCTTTGCTGTTCTGGAGAGTCTGTTTCGCCAGCTCAAGCTCTGTCTTTTCAGACACGCTAAGATAGTTATTCTCCACAGTATTCTTCCCTGCACTGGCTCCAGCCGCCGCACCAGCCGTATTTCCCCCGGCAATCCCGCCAGCTATGCCCGCTGAAACAGACGCCAGCGTACTCACGGTTTGCTTCTGGTCTTCCGTCAGCTTCGACGGATCTATGTCCGGATAGAGTTGTCTGGCAATCGCTGTCGCAACCAGTTCGCCGGATGCCGCCCCTGCTGCGCCCGCAGCCGCACTGTTGCCCTGAAGGGCGGCGGTTACGCCGCCGAGGATGGCATGGGCAATCGCTTTTGCCGCCGTGTTGTCATCAATGCCTGCATGATGGCCGATGATGTTCGCCAGCTCCGGCGCTGATGCCCCCGCCAGCGCACCCGCAATATTGCCGCCCGCCAGTCCCTGCAGCGCTGCTGTGGCCGCCTGGATGCCGCGCTGCATATTGCTGCCCGTACCATACTTTTCCTGCGTCTCTTTGTATTCCGGTGTATCACGCAGTTTCGCAAGATAGTTCTGGCGCTGTTCCTCTGTCGCATTTGCGGGGAGAGTCTCGCCGGATGCTTTCTGTGCCGCCTTAAGCGCGTTCAACTCACCCTGCGTTTTGGCAATATCCGCC
Organism: Enterobacter sp. MG-EB028; assembly: GCF_056673305.1. NCBI lineage: Bacteria > Pseudomonadati > Pseudomonadota > Gammaproteobacteria > Enterobacterales > Enterobacteriaceae > Enterobacter > Enterobacter sp. MG-EB028. Next base: position 70,078 of record NZ_CP195079.1, on the reverse strand, counting down.
ACCTGACTGCCAATATCGCTGATCATCCCAACTGCGTTCAGACGGTTCTGCTCTTTCTCCTTGTCGAAGATCGGGCTGATGCTGTCGTTAGCATGTTCGGTATCGCGGCTCAGATCGGCCACGTCCTGCTTCTGGTTTGCCTTGTCGCGGATGGTGAGGGAGCCCTCCGCCACAGCGGCCTGCGTAGTGCCCTCCTTATGGCCTTTATTACCCGCAGCGGAGATCATGCCGCCCGGCAGGTTGCCCTGGAATTTATCCCCGAAGCTGCCGCCGCCGCTCAGGCTGATACCGGAGTGCGAGGTTTTAAAGTCCGCCTCGTTGTGGATATCGCTGAAGCCCAGCGTCCCGGTGTCGAGGCTGTTTTTATCCGGCGTGGCGGTGGAGGCGATAACCGCGCCATCAAGCTGGGTGTGATGCCCGACGGTGATGTCGAAGCCGCCGTCCCCGGCATACAGCCCGGTCTGTTCGGCCACCGAATCAAAGCGGCTCTTCATCTTGTCCTGGCTGGCGTTGATATAGCCTGAACCGGACATGGTGCCGAAGGTGAAGCTGCCCCCCGCCGCAACGCTGGTCTGCTTGCTGTCGTAGTCGCTGTTGTCCTGCTGGCTGCGCATCAGCAGATCGTGGCCAACATCTGCCACGATTTTATCGCCGTTAACCTGGGCCCCGTTGAGCACGGTGTCGTGCCCGCTTTTAAGGGTGACGGTTTTGCCGCTGTCGATGGTGGTTTCGGTCCAGTCGGTACCGTTGCCTTTATCCTTGCCGTGCGCGGCGTTAACGTTGGCAAACACGCTGATACCCGCGCCGCTACCTCCGGCACCGATGCTCACGCCGATACCGCCACCGCTGCTGCTGTTCTTGCCGCTGGTTTTTTGGGTGTTCGCAGCGCCGGACAGCAGAATGTCGTTCTGTGCATCCAGCGTGGTGTCGCCCCCGGCTTTCAGCTGGCTGCCCGCAATCACGATGTCACCGCTGTTCACGCCGTTGTTTTTGCCGTTCGCGGTGATGGTGAGATTATTGCCTGCGTTCAGCGTGCTGCCTGCCACCGCATCACTCTCAGCATGCTGCTGTGATTTCGACTTCTGGGTCGTCAGCGAGAGGCTCACCCCCATTGCGTTCGGGTCGCCGGTGGTTGCCGCCATATCCGCTGCCTGCCCGGCCTGCACGCCGGACAGCACCGTTTTGGTGGCCTGAAGGGCTTTCAGACGGCCGTCACTCTGCTCTTTGGTCTCCTGCGCCGCGCTCACGGCATTGTTAATAGCGCTGCCGACGGTGCCGGAGAGCGCCACGGTAAGCCCGCTTTTCTTCTGCTCGAAGGTCTCATCCCGGGTGCGCTTGTCATGCCCCGGCTCAATGATGACGCTGTCGCCGCTGAGGCTTAAATCCTTCCCGGCGATAAGATCCGCGCCGCCGACATGGGCCTGGTTTCCGGCAGAAATCGTAACGACGCCGCCCGTCGAACCCACCGTACTGAAGCTCTGGCTCTGGGTGGTGCCCTTCTCACGGAGATCGTGCGTGCTTTTGCTGCTGCCGATGGTGAAGCCAATCCCGCCTGAGCCCATCAGGCCGGATTTTTTCTCTTCCTTAAAGCGCCAGGAGGTGTCGGTGTTGGTGGCCGCCACGATATCAACGTTGTTACCTGCCTTAAGCCGCACGTCGCCATCGCCCGCCACGGCGGAGCCTGACACCTGCAGGTTATTGCCCGCCACCACCTGCACGTTATCGCCGCTCAGCAATGAGCCGGATTCACGCGTCGCGCTGTTCTCCTCGATGGTGTGGGTGGTTTTCTTGCTGAGGAAACCTTTCTTAGTTTTGGTCTGCTCTTTGTAGTGATAATCGCTTTCAGTTGCGGTATCGAGGCTGACGTCGCGGCCTGCCGCCACGCCAATATCGCCCTTCGCCGTCACCTGCGCGGCTTCGGTGGTGACATCGCGTCCGGCAAGGATCTGCGTATTCGCCCCGCTGGCGATCTCCGTTCCCTGCTGACGCACCGACTCGTTAATAACGGTTTTCTTGCCTGACCTGTAGCTGTCGCCCTGCGTGGTCTTTTCCGCAGCCAGATTCACGTCGCGACCCGCCTGCAGCCCGACATTTTTCTCCGCCGCCAGCGCGGCGGCCTGAGCGTTGATATCCTGCCCGGCCTTCAGCACCAGGTTATCGCCTGCGGAAATTGTGGTGCGGTCGATCCCGGTGCTGTGGGATTCGCTTTTCCCTTTCTGGCTGCTTTTGCTGGTCTGTGCCGCGTTCAGGTTGAGATCGTTGCCCGCGCTCAGCCCCGCGCTGCCGCCCGCCTTCAGGTCGCTGGCGGTCACGTCAAGGTCGTGCCCGGCATTCACCAGCAGGTTGCCGCCCGCGGTGACGTTGCTGCCCTGATACGTGACGGACGAGCGGCTGGTTTTCTCCCGGCTGGAGCTGTATGCGTCGTTGATCTGATTCGCGTTGACGGCAATATCGCCCCACGCGTTCAGCAGCATGTCGCCGCCGGAGGCCAGGTTCGCCCCGGTCACGGTGATGTTTTTCCCCGCCTCAAGCGACAGGCCATCCTGCGCGGTAATGGACGCCGTGTTGCCCAGCAGCGTGTCTTTCAGGCTGATGTTGCTGTATTTTCCTTTGGCATTGATATCAATCTGTTCAACCTGGGTCAGGTTGTTGATGCTGCCGTCCAGGCTCTCCAGCGCGACCGTTTTACCGCTGATGGTGGAGCTAATGTTATTGATGTCGCCGATGGCGCTCAGGTTCAGGTCGCCGCCCGCTTTCATTAGGCCGCTGTTGAGGTTGCTGATGCTGTTCTGGCTGTCGAGCGTCAGGCTGTTATTCGCCAGCAGCGAGCTGCCGCTGTTGGTGATGCTGCCGCCCTTCAGGGTGACGTTGTTGCCCGCGATCACGCTGCCGTTATTGACGGTGACGTCCTTCGGCGACAGGTAGAGTTTCGGCACCATCACCGTTTCGCCGTTGACGGTGGCTTTCTCCCACCACAGAAGGCTGTGGTCGAGCGCGGCAATCTGATCCGCAGTCAGCGAGACGCCAAACTGCAGGCCCAGAGACTGCTGCGCCGCCGCGGCGTTGTCCATCAGATAGCGCATCTGATCCAGATCGGAGCCGATGCCGTTCAGGTAGCGGTTGCCGGTCTGGTTGAGCACCACGTTGGAGACATAGCGGGTATCGAACGCCGCATCGCCGAGGAAGCGGTAGTCGTAATCCGGATTCAGGTTGAGGCGGCCCAGCATATAAGACGAGCCGAGAAACTGCTTCTCGTCGGTAAACGCCGGCCGCGTCTCCTGCGGCGCAGTGGACGTCGGTTTGATCCCGAGCATCGCGTTCAGGTCGGCAAACAGGGCGGGATCAAGCTGCCCGAGACCGTTCAGTTTCGGGTTAATGTTGATCAGGTACTGGCTTTTCGGGTTGTCGGAGAAGACAAAATAGCCGTTGTTGCCCGACGGCAGCGGGTAAGCGCTGGTATCGACGCGCTGGCCCTGATAATGCCCTACTGCACCGCCCTGAGCGGTTTTGAGATCGGCGGTGGTGGCCCCGGCGTTCGCCAGCGCGCCCAGCTGGCCGAGATTGGCGTTGCCTTTCTGCGTGGTGGCAATGTTGCTGAGAGACGTGCCGGACGCACCGCCATTTTCCAGCGCCCCGCCGCCGTTAAGCTGCTGCAGCGCACCCTGGAGCTGATCGTTCCACTGCGGCGAGTTTACCGCCACGGTACCGGTATTGCTCAGCCCCTGTTTTTGCACCCCGCTGCCGATGGTCTGGTTGCTGAGGGTGTTCAGGGACGGCGCGGAGATAACGTTGCTGACGCCGCCCGCGTTGGCGGTGGTATTGGTGTTGCTGATATTGCTGGTGAAGTTCGCGGTGACGTTACCGCCTGCCTGAATGACGGCGCGATACGTACTACTTTCACCAGTATATTCCGTTTTTTGTTCGCCTAGTTTATAGGGTACCCAGCTACGATATTTTCGCTGGTCATCATCCCACCAGTACCATTTACCTTCACCGTATGACGACAACGGTGTCCATTTAGGGTCAGCACAATCTGAGAAAAACCACTCGCAATGATACTCTGCCTGCACGTAGGTAATACGCCGACCGGCTTCGGCTGAGAAATTGTTTAATGTCCCACCAGAAAGGGAGATATTACGCCCCGCCAGAATATTACTCGCGCGGTTATCCAGGGTTCCGGCATTAACAGTGATATCACGTCCAGCGGTGATACGAGCCGCACCTCCTGTAGCTGAAGCCTCTACGACTGACTCGCTGAGGATAAACTGCCTGATATCTTCTCCGAGAAGACGATATACAATCCCACGTGTACACTGCCCGCTGTTATTGCCCCCACCTGCCCGACATTCTTCATATTCATCAAACACCACGTTAGTGCCGTTGTGCTTCCACTCTTCCAGACTGATTTCAATATCGGGTTTCTGCTTACCGTAATAGGAACCATGCAAATAAGGTGACTGCTTCGGAATGGCATCCGGATATTGCTGCTCACGCTGATTAACGACCAGCCCCTCTGCTTCATTGCGCAGATATGCTGTTTTGATCGTAATATCACCACCCTGCGTCTCAATATTCCCCGACGTATTCACCACCTGGCTATTGGCATTCCCCGCTGCATCCCGCTGCATCCACAGGTTGTTCCCCGCCATGATGTCGCCGCGCTGGTTGGTGATGCTGTCGGCCAACAGCGCCAGATTATTGGCCGCATACAGCAGCGCGGTGTTGACGATGGCGCCCGGCGCGCTGAGAGTCAGCGAGCCGCGCGTGCCGGTGAAGCCGTCGACGGTAATATTGCTCCGGCTGGCCACGGTGATATCGCCCCCGCCCTGCACCGAGCCCGCGGCGTTCAGCGCCACATTGCTGCCAGAGAGCATACTGGCACCGCCGCCGGTAGTGATTTGTCCGTTGTTGCTGAGCTGCCCGCCCGCGCTGAGGTTAACCGCCTGCCCCTGCAGCACGCTGCGGTTATCGATGTCGCCGCCGCTGCTGATGGTCAGGGTTCGGCCTGCCGCCACGGCGGTCCGGCTGGTAAACGCGTTCGTCAGCTGCAGCGTTAAATCGCCCAGGGAAACCAGCTGGCCGGTGAGGTCCAGCCCCCGGCTCTGCAGCCACAGGTTGCCGCCGCTCAGCAGCTTGCCGCCCGCGCTCTGGGTCACCTGGTCGGCATTAATATTCAGCTGCGCGTTGCCGAGCAGCGTGCCGCTGTTGTTCAGATGGCCGTAGTTAACCGTCAGCTGTCCCGCCTGGGTGGTGCCCTGGCTGGCAAGCGTGGTGCCGGTCAGGGTGGCCCGGTCGGCCACCCACGTGCCGCCGTTAGTGGCGTTCGCCGCATTGAGGATCAGGTCAGTGGCCTGCAGCCAGCCGGTGCCGGTGAACTGCGGCGTGCCGAGCGTCAGGCGCGCGCCGGAAAGCAGCCTGCCGTCATTACGCGCCTGCGAGGAGGCGGTCACGCGCGTCTCGCCGCCGCCCTGGATCAGGCCGTAGTTAAACAACGCGGGTGTGGTCAGCGTCAGGCCATCGCGGCTGACGATTTCGCCCCCGCCGTTGTTGGTCAGCGTGCCGCTGAGGGCCAGCGTCGCGCCGTTATCGCCCTGCAAACGTCCGCCGTTGGTGAGCGCCCCGGTGGTGATGCCGAGCGTGCTCCCCTGAATCTTCCCGTCACTGGTGACACTGGCCGCCGTGACGTTCAGCGCCCCGCCGGAGAGCAGGGTGCCAGATGACTGCTGGCTCACCGCGCCGGTCTGGCTGAGGGTCAGGCCGTTCACGCCGCTGATGGCGCCGCTGTTGCTGAGCGTGCCACTTTTCAGCGTCAGGTTTTTCGCCGCCCATTGCCCCTGGTTCGCCAGCGTGGCAGCCTGCAGCGTCGCGCTGCCCAGCGCGGTAATCTTGCTGCCTGCGGTGCCAGTGAGCGTGTCGGCCAGCGTCATCTGCAGCGCGTCTGCGCTCTGCACCGCGCCGCTGTTGGTGAGCGACTGGGCGTTGAGCAGGATATTTTGTGCCTGCCAGCTTCCGGCGTTGGTCACCGCGCCGGACGTCATCGTCAGGGTGCCCTGAGTAAGCAGCTTGCCGCCTGCGCCGTTAATGAGTTCCTGCTGCGGCGCGGCCATCGCCATGCGCGCCATCAGCCGCTGCTGCCCCTGCAGGGTCAGGCTCTGCAGGCCGGTTAAGGTGCCCTGGTTGTTAATGCTGCTCTGACTCAGCGTGAGGCTTTTCCCCTGCACGGTGCCGCTGTTTTTGAGCGTGCTGCCGCCGAGCGTGACGTTATCCTCGCTGAGAAGCTGCCCGCGGTTATCCAGCGTCCGGGCGGTGATGTCCGCTCCGCCCTGGCTCATCAGCGAGCCGGTTGAGGTCAGCGTGCCGCCTGCATTTGCCGTCAGCGTTCCCTGGCTGAGCAGTGACCCGCCGTGCGACCAGTCGGTGGCGCGGACGTCTGCGCCGTTCCCCTGCAGCGTGCCCTGGGTGGTCAACTGGCCGGCATCCAGCGTCAGCATGCCGCCGGAAAGCGTGCGCGAATTCGTGCTCGTGGTCAGCGTGGCGCCGGTGAGCGCCAGGCCGTTCGTTCCCTGCATCAGCCCACCGTTGTTGAGATCGCGAGCGTTGAGGGACAGCGTGCCGCCCATGATGCGCCCCGGGTTCTCCAGGGTGTCCGCGGTGAAGGTGGTTGCGCCGCCGCTCTGCAGCAGCCCGGTATTTGTTAACGCCCCGCTGAGCGTGCCGCTGAGTCCCGTCAGCCCGTTCACCGTGCCGCTGTTGGTTAGGGTGCTGCCCGTCATGCCCAGCGTCGCGCCCTGCAGCGTACCGGCGTTCGTCAGCTGTCCGCCCTTCAGCGTGAAGCCGCCGCCGGAGAGCCATTTGCCGTTCAGCTCGTTGATAAAGCGATCGGCGGTGGCGTTAACGGCGTTGCTGCCCTGCATCAGGCCGCTGTTGCGCAGTTCCGCTGCGCCTGCGGTCAGCGTTTTGCCCGCCACCGTGCCGCTGCTGGTCAGCGTCGTCGCGTTAAGGATGGCATTTTCAGTGGCAACGAGGTTCCCCGTATTTGTCAGGGTGTTGCTCAGGCCAAGATCCAGACTCTGCGCCTGAATATCCCCCTGGTTCGTCAGGTCACTTCCCCGGAGGGTGAACCCGCCGTCCACCAGCAGCAGACCGGCGTTATCAAGCGTGTCGAGGTGTAAATCCAGGTTGATGCCGCTCACCAGCTGTCCGGTATTCCTGTTACTCAGCGCGTGGGTGGTCAGCGCCAGCGCGTCGTTACCCTGCAGAATGCCGGTGTTGGTCAGCTGCGCGGCGTTCACCGCCAGCGACTTCCCGGCCAACTGGCCGTCGTTAAACAGCTGCGCCGCCGTCAGCGTAAACAGGTTCTGGCTGAGCAGAGCCCCCTTGTTGTCCAGCCTGCCGGTGGCGGAAAGCGTCAGGGCGTCCAGCGCCTGAACGCTGCCCCGGTTGCTCAGGCTCTCTGCGCCAAGCGTCGCGCTGCGCCCCTGAAGGCTGCCCGCGTTGCTGAGGGTTTTTCCGCTCAGGGTCAGGGTCTCGCCGCCCGTCACCTGCCCCTGGGTCTGGTTCGCGAAAGTATCGCCGGACCAGGCCAGCGTGCTGCTGCCCTGAAGCAGGCCGCTGTTCTGCAGATCGCCGCGCAGGGTCAGCACTTTCGCCAGCAGCTGGCCCCGGTTATCGGTGCTGCCGGCCTGAACGTCCAGCGCCTGCTGGCTGAGAACCTTGCCGCTGTTGGTCAGCGCGCCGGTCACCTCCGCCGTCACGCCCGCTTCCCCCAGCGCGTTACCGGTGTTGATCCACTCGCCGGTGGCCAGGTTTAGCGTTTTGCCCTGCAAAAGCCCGGCGTTGTTTAAGGTGGTGTGTTGCAGATCGAGCGCGCCAACGGAGAGCAGCATGCCCGACTGTTGATTGCTGAGCTGCGCCCCCGTCGCCGTCAGGGAATGGGTTCCCTGCAACGTGCCGCCGTTAGTGACTGCCGCGCTGTTGAACTGTGCGTCGGTACCTGCCATCAGCCCGCCGTTCGTCAGGCTGGCGGTAGTCAGGGTCAGGCCGTCCCGGGCAATCACCCGCCCGTCGGCATCGTTGGCGGCCTGGCGGGTCAGGTTCAGCAGCAGCGCAGTGGCGCTGAGCTCGCCGCTGTTAGCAAGCGTGTCGCCGTTGAGCGTCAGCGTTCCGCTGCTGCGCAGCGCGCCACGGTTACTGATGTCTGCCACACCGAGCGTCAGGGTATCTTCCCCCTGAACGGTGCCCTGGTTTTGCAGGCTGTTCGCCGTCACGTGCAGGTCGCTGGCCGCAATATTGCCCGCGTTAACCAGCGTGGTGCCGTTCAGCGTGATCCGCTCGTCCGCCAGCAGGCGTCCGCTGTTGCTCAGGTTGAGATAGTCGCTGCTCAGACTGACGCCGTTGATTTCACCCTGGTTTGTCAGCGTGTCGCCTTTGACGCGCAGCATGCCGTCGGTGGTGATAAGACCGCTGTTAGCCAGCACGGGTATGTTCAGCGTTAAATCCTGCGCGCTGTAGACCGATCCCCCGGTCAGGTTCGCGAGCGATCCGGTCTTCAGGCTGAGCAGGCTGGTTCCCTGCAGCAGGCCGCCGTTCTCCACCGACGCACCGTCCAGCGACAGGGTATCGGCCACCAGCGAACCGCGGGTGGTGATGCGGTCGCCTGCCGTCAGGGTCATGCGGTCCGCTTTTGCGACGCCGGACTGGAAGATGTTCTGTCCGCTGAGGCCGATCGTACCGGCGGTAAGTTCCCCGCTGCTGGTCAGGTCGTTGGTCGCGTTAAAATTCAGGGTGTTACCGGTGGATTTCCCGGCGTGCGCCAGCGTGCCTGCGGTCGCCAACAACGCTCCTTTCGCCGCCTGGGTGCCGTTCAGCGTCGCATTCTGCGCCTGAAGGGTAAGCGCCTGCCCGCTTTGCAGGCGGGCATCCCGATCGGTGATCAGATCGCTGGTGGAAACGGTTAATGCCCCCGCCGCGTCCGTCTGCCCGTTCAGGCTGGCGCTACGGTTGGCGGTAAGCTGGACGTTGCCCTGGCTGGTGGTACGGGACGCCTGACCGCTGGTCAGGGTATCGGCCTGCGCCGTCAGCGCCGTCGCGCCGGACAGGGTGCCATTCTGTTCAAGGGTGCCTGCGGTCACGTTCATCGCGCCGTCAGCCAGCAGGCTGCCGCCGTTACGCAGGGTTTGCTGCGCCATGACGTTCGCATCCCCTTTCGCGCTCAGCGTGCCCTGCTGCTCCAGGATACCGGCGTTCAACGCCAGCGTTCCCGCGCTCTGCAAAGTACCGCTATTGGTAACCGTCTGCCCCCGTAAAGTGATGTCGCTACCCTGAACCGCACCACCGTTCGTCAGGTCTCCGGCGTTCACATCCAGATGGCCTTTCGCCGCCAGCTGGCCGCCGTTTGACACCCTGTCGCCGGAGAGCGCAGCGTCGCGCCCCGCATTCACCTGACCCTGGTTACTGACGGTGCTGCCCGTCAGGCGGATATCGCCCGAGGCGTCGGCCCGGCTCTGGCCGTCCAGCACCAGCTGTCCGCCGCTCAGCGCAAGGTTCTCCCCTGCCGAGATTGCACTGCCCGTGGCTGACAGCGTGCCGCCGCTGGTCAGCGTGGTGCGGGTATCGCTGCCGACGCGGGTACTGGTCAGCGCGATATCCTTTCCGGCCGCCACGCTGAGCGCGCCTTTACTGGTGATGCTGCCGCCGCGCTGCGTCAGGCTGCCGTCGGTAGACAGCATGGTGTCGGCCTGGCCTGTCAGCGTCGCATCCGAAAGCGCAATCCCCTGCCTGCCCACGACCGCCAGCGCGCCCGCGCTGTTCGTCCCGCCGCCCGTCATCTGCACTTTTCCCTCACCGGAAAGGCGCATATCGCCGCTGCTGGCGAGCATGCTGTTATTGAGTTCCACATCCTGCGAGCTGGTCACGTTCAGCGCGCCACCGGCCTGATGGCTGCCGTTGAGGGCCACCCCCGCGCCGCTGGCGGCGATCGATCCGCTGGCAAGGCTGTTCGAGACCGTCAGTTTGCCGCCCGCATCAAGCTGAATATCCCCCTGGCGCGCGGTGAGGTTGCCGAGGTTCACCCCCACGCCCGCCTCGCTGGAGACCAGGCGGATACGGTTGGCATACATCCCGCCGAGCGCGCCGGTATCCACAGCCACGACGGGTGCGGCCCCCTCACCGGCAATCGGCTTAACGCTTCCATCTTCGCCAACGCGGTTCGCCCCCGCCGTCACCTTCAGGTCGTTCGCGTGAATCGCGGCGTTCACTTCCGTTGCTCGCGCAATAATCGACAGCGCGTCGCTCCTGCTGGCGTCCAGCCCCTGGCCTTCAACCGTGATGGCCCCTTTCGTCACGTCCAGCGCCAGCAGGTTACCGTTAGCGTCAAACTGCGGTTTACCCGTAGTCAGCGTGGCATTGGGGGTGTTGATAAACCCGCATCCGTTACAGGTGATACCGTACGGGTTAGCCACCATGACGTTTGCCGCCTTGCCGGCGACTTCCGTATAGCCCTGCAATTGCGAGCGGCTGGCTCCCGTGACTTCGTTGATGATGCCTTTCGCTTCCCGCCCGGCCTGCAGGTTGGGGTTGTTCTGGATAAGCCCGCCCAGCTGGGTCTGGGTTAAGCGGTCCGTGCCGTTATTGAGGATAAGCCCCTCTTTGCCGACGTTGTAATCCTGGAACTGGTTATGCGAAATACCCGCCCCGTTCGGCGTGGCGATATTGATGACCGGAACCCCGTTCCCCGCCCGATCCACCGTGGTCTGCCCGGTCGGCGTGAGCGCCGCCGCGACGGCAGGTGCCATCGGTTGCCAGACCATCAGGCCGCAGACAATCCAGCTAATCAGACGCTGCGAGAAGCGAACGGGAGGGTGACGGGTATCCATAGTCGTAGAGTCTCTTAAAGCATAAAGGCAATGCGCCAGTTAACGCTCACATGATCCGGGCCGAGCCAGTCGGGATAGTGCAGCGGCGTGCCAACTGAAACCTGGCTGCTGTACCAGCGCCCGGCGCTGCTCAGGCCCACAGAGGCACCCCACAACGTGCCGGAGGCAAAGCGGTCCTGACTGTCTTTCTCCAGCCAGCCGCCGTCAACGGCGACCGTGGCGCTCACCGCGCCAATCACCGGGAGGGTGAAGAGGGAATATCCCAGCTCGTTACGCCAGTAGCCGCCGTTATCCCCGGACAGATACTGCTCTTTAAAACCGCGCACGGAGCTTTCGCCGCCGAGCGTCAGACGCTCGGAGCCGTACAGCCGGTCAGGCGACCACTGGCCGTAGGCGCTGGTCAGCCACCAGGCGTTACGGGCTATCGGACGCTGGAAGCTGGCGTTCAGGCTCCATTTGCGGAATTCAGCCCGCGGCATATCGCCGGATTTATCTTCGTCGGTTTCGGCATTGAACCACGGCATGCCGTGGCTCCAGGTCGGGTTGAAGGTCGCGACGCCGCCCAGCATTTTTTGCGTGTGGGTAACGCCCAGGATCAGGCTGGAGAGATTGCGCGTGCTGCTCTGAAGCGGCGCGTCGTTGAGCCAGTTGCGGCTTGAACGCTGAACCACGCCTGCCGCGATGCCGGTTTTCACATCCCCGTTGCGGAAAACCACCCACGACGCGTTGACGCGGTGGGTTTTGGTATCGCCCGTAGAGAGCCAGTTGAACCCCTGGTTATTGATGGTGGTTCGGTAGTTGCTCCAGGCATAGCTGTAGTCCAGCAGGCCGTAGCCAAACGGCACGCTGACGCCCGCCTGGAAATTCTGCGCATCGTACGCGCTGGCAAAATCGCTGCTGCGCCCGCCGCTGACGAACCATTTATCCGCCAGCCCCAGCATATTATTGGCGGTGAGCACGCCATTAAGCTGCTCTTCACCGGTGCTCTTCTGCCCGCTATTATCCAGGCTTACCGATGCACTTAACGGAAATTCCGGTTTTGCCGTGAGATTAACAATCGAATATCCTTGCTGGGTTCCCGGAAGAATTTCAATCTGAACCGGCTCGGCGCGCAAACGGTTTATTTGCTCCATGCCCTGTTCGATGTCGCGTAAATTAAGGATGCGCCCCACCCGTCCCGGAAACGCCATTTTCAGCATCCGCGGCGTTTCACCTTCCAGGCGAATCGCTTCCAGCCGGCCTTCCAGCACAACAATATTCAGCTGGCCCCCGGAGAGATCCTGCTCGGTAAGAAAGGCGCGGCTGGTGATATATCCCCGGCTGATATACCAGTCAGAAATATGGGCCAGAAGCTCCGTTATTTTCGCCATATCCAGACACTGTCCTTGCCACGGCGCAACAAGGTTATGCTGGTTTTTTGGAGAGATTAAGGTCGCGCCGGAAAGCGTAATGCTGTTAATGGTGAAACAGGGCCCGGAGCCGGTAACAGGCCCTGGTCTGGCGGGCTCGGGGAGGGGAATACTCCGCTCCAGCTCGTCACGCTGCTGCTGGTTTTGAAGTAAAAGCTGCTGCTGTTGCTGTTGAATAGCATCGCGATCCGCTGGAGACAGCGGTGCAGCGTTAGCGCTCGCTGAAAATAGCGCAGCCAGGAACATAGCAATAGCATAATTTCTAAATGAAATTATTTTATTTTTTATTTTAGACGTGTTCATCCATGCCACAAAATTAAGACGCAATTATAATTTGTACAATATAAGAGCATTCTTAAGGCGAGTATATCTAATTTAAGTTATGGCATCTTAAAAAAGATTATTTTAGAAGCGTAAGAAGTCACTTAACAAAAAATAAGAAATGTTTAACTAACCCTTAAATCTTAAGTTAGCTGCAATGCATTAAATATGCAGACGGAACGTTTTCCGCCACTCAGCAGGGCTCACCCCAAAGCGTGCCTTAAACTGCTGCCGCCAGGTGACGGCGGAATTAAATCCCACCAGCTCCGCCACGCTCTCAACGGGCATATTTCCGGCTTCAAGCAAAATCTGGCTGCGCCGCAGGCGTTCGGCGGTAAGCCAGTCGGCGACGCTCATGCCCGTGGCTTTAATAAAATGGCGGGTCAGCGTGCGGCGGCTCATCGAAACCACCTCCGCCAGCGAGTCCAGGCTATGCGGTTCGGTAATGTGCTGCTGCAGGTAGTCGATCAGGCAGTTAATGCGTGCGTCACGGGTATCTTTCGGTACCGGCTGGGCGATGAACTGCGCCTGCCCGCCCTCGCGGTGCGGCGGTACAATCATCCGGCGGGCAATCTGGTTGGCGACCACGCTGCCAAAGCGCTGGCGAATAATATACAGGCAGCAGTCCAGCGCGGCCGCGGTACCGGCAGAGGTGATGATATTGCCGTCATCCACGTAGAGGGCATTGATATCCAGCTCGACGTTCGGGAAGAGCGACTGGAACTGGCGTTCAAATTCCCAGTGGGTGGCGGCCCGTTTACCGTCGAGGATCCCCGCCCAGGCCAGCACAAAAGACCCCAGACATAGCCCGACGATTTCTGCGCCGCGGTCTCTCGCCTGTACCAGGCTGTCTAGCAGCGTCTGAGGCGGACGTTCAAGAACGTGCTGCCAGTAGGGAACGACAACAATATCGGCCTGCCCGATGGCGGTGTAATCATGCGTGGCATTGAGGGCGAACCCGTCTTTTGAGCTAAGAAACCCCGGCGTTTCGGCGCAGATCGTCACATTAAAGCGCTTTTCGCCGGAGACCGAATCGCCAAACAGAATGCAGGGAACGGAGTAGTGGAACGGGCTGAACCCGTCTACCGCGACAATCGCGACGTTGACTAGCGACATCTGTCTCTCCTTTCCCGTTAACGCACTCAGAATATAACGGTTTCGCCATCCTGGGGAATGCTCACCGCATCGCTCACCTGGTTGGCTTCAACGTACTCACGCAGCGCGCTGCGGGTCAACAGGCAGTGGTTAATCGCCTCCATATGGCTCGCCACAATGTTGGCCTGCGGCAGCAGGAAATGAACGTTGAGCACGTCCTCCTGCCCCATAATAATGGGCCCAAAGCCGATGACGTGGGCATAGCCGGCGTTCAGTACCACTACATCCGGCTGGTGCTTTTGCAGATCGGCCGCCACCTCTTCGCGCCAGATGGTATCCCCGGCAAGATAGAGCGTCTTCTCGTCGGGATGACGCAGCACCACGCCACAGGCCTCGCCCAGCCGCTCCGCCAGCTCCGGTACGGCGTAAGCGCGGTCGGTACCGTGCTGGCCGCCGCGGGTTTTCGTAATCTGAATATCGCCAAAGGTGGTCGCGTCGGTCATGACCGTCAGGTTGCTAAACCCCTGGCTGCGCAGCAGCGCGGCGTCACGCTCGTTTTGCACGTAGATCGGTTTATCTTTGGCGATCAGCTCTGCTGCGGCGCGATCCCAGTGATCATCATGTGTATGAGTGACGATCACCGCGTCGACGTCCAGCAGCGTGTTGACGTCAACGGGGAGTTCGACCGTCGGGTTACGGATATCGGCATGCGCCGTGCCGGGAAAGCCCGGATAAGCGCCCTTCGGGGCCAGCATCGGGTCGATTAAAAGACGTTTTCCGGCGTAGGTAATCAGCTGGGTGGCGTTGCGAATGTGGGTAATGTTCATGGGCTATCCTCCGGTTGGTGTGATAAGGAGGATAGCCAGCCGTCGCCGGTAACGCTGTGGGTTAAAGGGCGATTACCGATGGAATCGGGCCAATTTAATCACCGCGTTTTGTGCCGGTTCCTTTACCAGCCCGGCACCGCCCCGCCGTTAAAGATCGTCTCCGCCGCTTTCGCCACTTCCGGTGACTGATAGGACTGGATAAACGCCTTCACGTTCTCCGCGTCTTTGTTGTCTTCGCGCGTCACCACGATATTCACGTACGGCGAGTTTTTATCTTCAATAAAGACGCTGTCATGCACCGGCGACAGCCCGGTTTGCTGAATATAGGTAGTGCTGATGATGGCGACATCCACTTTCGGATCGTCCAGCACGCGCGGCAGCTGTGCCCCTTCCAGCTCCATAATTTTCAGCTGTTTAGGGTTGGCGGTAATATCCAGCGCCGTCGGCAGCAGCCCGGTGTCCGGCTTCAGGGTGATGAGCTTCTCTTTCTGCAGCAGCAGCAGCGCGCGGCCAAGGTTGGTCGGATCGTTTGGAATGGCGATAGTCGCCCCGTCCTTCAGGTCAGACACGGATTTGATTTTGCGGGAATAGCCGGCCATCGGGAAAACGAAGGTGTTCGCCACGGCCACCAGCTTGTAGCCATGCGCCTTGTTATCTTCTGCAAGGAACGGGCGGTGCTGGAAGACGTTGGCATCCAGCTCTCCCTGATTTGTGGCATCGTTAGGCAACAGCGAGCCGCTGAACCCTACCAGCTCCACGTCCAGGCCATATTTCTCTTTCGCCACCTTTTTGGCGACTTCCGCCACGTCCTGTTCCGCGCCGTTGATGACGCCCACTTTAATGTGTTTGGCATCGCTGCCACTTTGATCGCACCCTGCCAACAGCAGGCCAGCGAGTACCAGAGCACCTAATCGACGTTTCACTAGACAGTTCCTTTTGCTGAATGGTGTAGTGACTATATCGACAACGAGGCGGTGAAATAAAAAACGAAAAAGAATCAATAAGAAGGATAAGTTATATGCGGGTATCGCCGGGTGGCGCTGCGCTTACCCGGCATCAGGGATCACGACGTTGTCGTCCAGTCCTCGACGGCAAGCTCCTGCACCATTCTGAATGCACGATCGTTTGTCACAATCGTTGTCCCCCGGAGTCAGGCATGTCATTCTGCTTACAACCTCCGGGTGTCGTTTAAACAAGTGGCTCACGATATTCGTATCCAGCATATGCCTCATGAACAGGCTCCATCCAGAGGGTCTCTTGTCGTAACACTCTGATTGCGCTCCTCTTTGCTCAGAAACGAATCCGGTACGTCTGTAACTGCCAGCAGGCGGAAAAAATTATCCCAGCTCTTTGTCTGAACAGGTTTTGCCGCCAAAACGACATTCCCCTCCTCATCCCGCCGGATGTAGACGCTCTCCGTATCAAACGCGAATTCAGCAGGCAGCATCACCGCCTGATTCCGCCCCTTTTTGAAGAGTTTTGCTGTCCGTTCCATTGACATCTCCATGCTTTATTTAACCAGGCCAAAGCATGCGCCAGGGCCTGAAAAGAAGACAAGCAGCACGCTTCAAATTAGGAAAGCGACTCGCAATAAATAGCAGAATCCATAATCACCGCAGCGGACTTAAAGCGCTTTCGCCAGGTAATGTCGCTGCATGCCCGGATAAGGATAATCCTGCAAAGACATTTGCAACTGGTACCCCTGTTTTTCATAAAACGGGCGCGCCTGGAAGCTGACGGTATCCACCAGCGCGTGCTTACAGCCTTTGCGTCTGGCTTCCTCTTCGGCCGTTTTGATAAGCTGGCTGCCCACGCCGGTACCCCGCACGGTGTCGCTCACCCAGAGATAGTCGATATTCAGCCAGTCGCCTTTACGCACGCCGATTAACCCGCCCAGCATTGCGCCATTATCGTCACGCACGTAAACCCCAACGTCGCCGCTAAAATTTGTCAGATCGAGAAACTGCCCGTTAAAAGCCCTCAGACCCGTCAGTAACTCCTCTTTCTCCTGCGTCGTGACATTATCAGTAATGCTCAGGTGCATATTTTTCTCCTTATTTTTTCTGCCGTTTCACTATCGCATACCCACACTCTGGAGAAAATTCATACTTTCGACTGGCGTCGCGACACTGAATGTAACGATATATTTCATGGGAAGCCTGTGACTTCTCAAGGGGGTTTTGATGAAAGCTGCGCACCTGGTCTGCCTGCTGGTTTGTCTGCTCTTCGCCACGTTTGTCCATGCTCAGGAAAAAGACGATCCGGCAAAGGATGCACAAATAAAACAGCAGGTTCTGAAAGATGTGAAGAAAGCCTGTACGCCGCAGAAAAAGCAGAGCGATAAGGCCTGGCAGGCAATGATTTTGTCTTCAGAGGCCAACCAGCTGCTGATCAAAAATGCCGTTACCGCCGTGAAGCGCGACAACCTGGACGCCTACTGGGATGCAGTAAGTCAGGTGGATTGCATGGAGGATTATTGAGTTCTCGCCGGGTGTCGCTGCGCTTACCCGGCCGACAAAACATGCTTAACGCTTCCGCACATCCGGAATGATGAGATCCCCGCGCAGAACATAGGACCCGAGCATCTGCGTTTTCTCCGTCAGCCAGCTCACGATGCGTGCCGCCATCGCGTCCATGGAATATTCAATGGCCGGGATCACCGGAATACCCGGCAGGTGCAGCGATCCGGCAAGACTGAAGACCATGATGTCTTCCGGCACCGATTTATTAAACGCCTGCAGCTGCGGGATCACCCGCTGAGCTTCCTGCTCGTCCGCTACCAGCAGCGCGTTGAAATTCAGGGTGCTGGCGTTGTTAAGCAGCTCCTGCAGCGCAACGGACGAGGAGGTCGCGTCCATAAAGACGAGGTTGCGATTAAAGGGCAGGAAGTTTTTCTCCAGCGCATGCTTGTAGCCAAGCAGCACCTGGTCGGCAAACCCGCTGCCGTGGGGGTGGATCAGGGCAATCTGGCGACGTCCCTGGCTGGTCAGGTAGTTACAGGCGGTTTCGGCGGCAAAAGCGTGGTCGAACTGGATGCTGTTGGAATTATCAGCCTCCATGCAGTCCACCAGGATGACGTTTTCCATATCCACGTCCAGCGGGAAACGGGCACCAATCACCAGGATGTCGTCACACAGGCCGCAGGAGAGTTCTTCAAGAGCGTTCATCACTTCCGCTTTGCTATGCGCGAAGCGCAGCAGCAGGTGTTTTTGATGCTGGCTGAGCTGTTTTTCCAGCGCGTACAGATACCCGGTGGTCTGGTTAATGTTTTCCTGCGCGCAGATCACCCCAATGCAGCCCGTCGACTGGCTCAGCAGCGACTGGGCAATCACGTTGGGACGATAGTTCAGCTCATCCACCGCCTTCAGCACGGCCTGACGGCTGGCTTCCTTAACGCCACGTGACCCACTCAACACTCGCGATACCGTGGCTTTAGACACCCCGGCCAGACGTGATACATCATTGATTGTCGACATCTCTTTCCCCTGGCAGGCTAACCTCGCGCCTGCAAATTCCATCACCGCTACGGCTCACATTATAGCCAGAACGGAGTATATCCGTTTCCGTTTTTCATGGAAACCGATTTTCCGTTTCCACTCAAAATGACGCAAATACAGCCAAATTATGTGACCCACATCCGGTTAATTAGCCTCATAAGTAAGGGATCTTGATGATTGTCACACTTCTGTCTTTTATGAATGGAAACCGGTTTCCGTATCATGTCCAATCACTCTCGCAATAACTTTTTACATTTAGAGGATGGTTGTCGATGTTCAAGATTATGCTGTGCTGCTCTGCCGGGATGTCCACCAGCCTGTTGGTCAGCAAAATGGTCGATGTCGCGAAAGAACGTGGCGTTCCGGTAAAGATTGATGCGTACGGTGTTTCCGAATTTGATACGCAGTTTCCGCAATATCAGGTGGTACTTCTCGGACCGCAAGTGAAATACATGTTACAGACACTCTCAGACAAGGCGGCTACGAAAGGCATTCCGGTGCAGCCCATCGACATGATGGACTACGGCATGCAGCGTGGCGATAAAGTACTGGACTATGCTCTGTCGCTCATCAAAGCGGCACACTAAAAGGTGTTCACATGAGTTCGTTATATCAATCCATGGTCGCGGTGATTGAGCAGTCAATTACCCCGCTGGCCGCGAAGCTGGGTCAGCAAAAGTATGTGATTGCCATCCGCGACGGCTTTACCGCCGCGCTGCCGTTTATGATCATCGGCTCGTTTATGCTGGTGTTCATCTTCCCGCCGTTCTCGGCGGATACCACCAACAGCTTCGCCCGCGGCTGGCTGGATTTCTCCCAGACCTACCGCGAACAGCTGATGCTGCCGTTTAACCTCAGCATGGGCGTGATGACCTTCTTCATCTCGGTGGGGATTGGGGCGAGCCTGGGGCGTCAGTTTAACCTCGACCCGGTGATGTCCGGCCTGCTGGCCTTTATGGCCTTCCTGCTGGTCGCCGCGCCGTATGCCGACGGCAAAATCTCGACCCAGTATCTCTCCGGCCAGGGCATCTTCACCGCGCTTATCACCGCAATCTACTCCACCCGCGTCTATGCGTGGCTGAAGCAGAACAACGTGACCATCCGCCTGCCGAAGGAAGTGCCAACCGGCGTGGCGCGCTCGTTCGAGATCCTGATCCCGGTGATGGTGGTGATTGGTACCCTGCACCCGCTGAACCTGTTCATCGAAGCGCAGACCGGAATGATTATCCCGCAGGCAATTATGCACCTGCTGGAGCCGCTGGTGTCCGCGTCTGACTCCCTGCCCGCGATTCTGCTCTCCGTGCTGCTGTGCCAGATCTTCTGGTTTGCCGGTATCCACGGCTCGCTGATCGTCACCGGCATCATGAACCCGTTCTGGATGGCAAACCTCTCCGCAAACCAGGCGGCACTGGCCGCTGGCGCAGCGCTGCCGCACGTTTACCTGCAGGGCTTCTGGGATCACTACCTGCTGATTGGCGGCGTAGGCTCCACGCTGCCGCTGGCGTTCCTGCTGCTGCGCAGCCGCGCTACGCACCTGCGCACCATCGGCAAAATGGGCATTGTGCCGAGCTTCTTTAACATCAATGAGCCGATTCTGTTCGGCGCGCCGATCATCATGAACCCGATGCTGTTTATCCCGTTCGTGTTTGTTCCGCTGGTCAACGCCTGCCTGGCGTACGGCGCAACCAAACTCGGCTGGCTGGCACAGGTTGTGTCGTTGACCCCGTGGACCACCCCCGCGCCGATTGGTGCCTCGTGGGCGGCAAACTGGGCGCTCAGTCCGGTGATCATGTGCCTGGTCTGTATGGTGATGTCCGCGCTGATGTACCTGCCGTTCCTTCGCGCCTATGAGCGTACGCTGATGAAAAACGAAGAGCAGAAAGCCCAGGCAACCGTCGGTACCGCTGAAGCCGCAAGTAATTAAGTCAAAGAGGAAAGGACATGAAATACGCATTTCCCGATAACTTCTGGTGGGGCAGCGCAAGCTCCGCTCTCCAGACCGAAGGGGCAAGAGAGGGAGAAACCACGTGGGATTACTGGTTTGCCCGCGAGCCAAACCGTTTTCACAACGGCGTGGGGCCGCAGCACACCTCCACGTTTTATCAGCACTGGAAAACGGACATTCAGCTGTTAAAGCAGCTGAACCACAACAGCTTTCGCACCTCGATTAGCTGGGCGCGCCTGATCCCCGACGGTATCGGTGAAGTGAATCCGGAAGCGGTCGATTTTTACAATCAGGTCATTGATGAGCTGAATGAACAGGGCATCACGCCGTTTATGACCCTGTTCCATTTCGACATGCCGATGGCGATGCAGGAGATTGGCGGCTGGGAAAACCGCGACGTGGTGGAGGCTTACGCCCGCTATGCGCAGATCTGCTTCGAGCTGTTCGGCGATCGCGTGTTGCACTGGTTTACCTTCAACGAGCCGATTGTCCCGGTGGAAGGCGGTTATCTGTACGACTTCCACTACCCGAACGTGGTGGATTTTCGCCGGGCAGCCACCGTGGCGTATCACACCGTGCTGGCCCATGCGAAGGCGGTTCAGGCCTACCGCGCCGGGCATTACGCCGGGGAAATTGGCATCGTGCTGAACCTGACGCCGTCCTATCCGCGCTCGCAGAACCCGGCGGACGTGAAGGCGGCGCACATCGCGGACCTGATGTTTAACCGCAGCTTCCTCGACCCGGTGCTGCGCGGCGAATACCCGGCGGACCTGGTGGCGCTGCTGAAGGCTTACGATCAGCTGCCTGCCTGCAGGCCGGAAGACAGCGCTCTGATTGCGGAAGGGAAAATCGACCTGCTCGGCGTGAACTACTATCAGCCGCGTCGCGTAAAGTGTCGCGAAAGCGCGGTGAACCCGCAGGCGCCGTTTATGCCGGAGTGGTTCTTTGATAGCTACGAGATGCCGGGCCGCAAGATGAACCCGTACCGCGGCTGGGAAATCTACGAGCCGGGTATTTACGATATTCTGGTTAACCTGCGCGACAATTACGGCAACCCTCGCTGCTTTATTTCTGAAAACGGCATGGGCGTCGAAAATGAGCAGCGCTTTATTGAAAACGGCCAGATTAACGATCGGTACCGCATCGAGTTTATTTCCGAACATTTAGCCTGGCTGCATAAGGGTATTAGCGAAGGGTGCAATTGTCTCGGTTACCATATGTGGACGTTTATTGATAACTGGTCGTGGTGTAATGCTTATAAAAATCGCTACGGATTTATCCAGCTCGATTTAGAGACGCAGCAGCGCACCATTAAGAAAAGCGGAGAGTGGTTTGCCGCCACCGCCTTAAATAATAGTTTTGAAAAAGAGTAATAAGATGATCGCACTAGAAGAAGCCGTAATGGAAATTATCGTCAATGCCGGACAGTCACGCAGTCTGTGCTTTGAAGCTCTGCACGCGGCGCGTCAGGGCAACTTTGACGAGGCCAAAAGCCTGCTGCGCGAAGCCGACGGCTACTCGCGCCAGGCGCACAAGATGCAGACCAAACTGATCGAGCAGGATGCAGGCGAAGGCCGCCAGCCGATGACGTTAATCATGGTGCACGCGCAGGATCATTTAATGAATTCTTTATTAGCGCGTGAACTGTCCGAAGAAATTATTCATTTATATCAGAGATAGTCTATGGCGAAATAATTAATGTAATACCTCTGTACCCTAAATAGAGATCCACTTGTTCTGATGATAGCGACATACTCTGTCAGATCGGAGCGGGATGGTTATTGTCTGAATAAAATTAAACTATATTGAGATAACCATGAATACGATTAAAAAACTTCCATTAACCATGGCGGTTATCGCCGCGCTTTGCCCAATTTCCGTGCTCGCACAAGAATTTACCCAGGAGCAAATCGACGCCATTGTGGCGAAAGCGGTGGATAAAGCCCTGGCGGAGCGTCAGGCCAAAATGGATGCGGCGGTCGCGAAAAAAGCGGACATCGTGACCGAGCCGCAAAGCGCGGCGCAATCCCCGGATATGGCGATCCCGTTCGGCGTGAAATTTACCGGCTACGCCCGCTACGGCGCGCACTTCCAGGCCGCCGATCAGAAATACGTGGCGGTGGACGGCTCCTACAACGGCGCGTCAGCGATTGGTCGTCTGGGCAACGAAGGTAACGGCGGGGAATTCCAGCTCTCCAAGGCCTTCAAGGGTGACAACGGCGCCATCTGGGACATCAACGTGATGATCGACCACTGGGGCGACGAAGTTAACCTGAAAAAAGCCTACGCGGGGGTGACCAACATTATGGCCTCCAACCCGAACGCCTATTTCTGGGCCGGTCGTGACTTCCACCAGCGTCCGCAGCAGGGCATCAACGATTACTTCTGGATGAACCACGACGGCCAAGGCGCCGGGGTGAAAAACTTCGACATCGGTGGCGTGCAGTTTGACGTGGCCGCCGTGGCGGCGGTGGAATCCTGTAGCCCGGAAGTGATGGAAGATGAAGCCAACCCGTCGCGCATCACCTGTACCGGCGGTTCCGGAACGGGCGATAAAGGCAACTACGCCGCAACCTCGAAAATCCACGGCATGAAGCTCGGCCCGATCGACATGGAGCTGTACGCCAACTACGGCTTTGACTCCAAAGCGGTGGAGAGCGACGAGCGTCTGAACGCCTGGCAGGGCGGCGTGGTGCTGAGCCACACTAACGACAGCGGCGTGAACAAGGTGATTGCCCGCTACTCCGATAACGCGGACAACAGCGTGTTCAACAAAACCGAGGATCTGACCACGGTCTACGCCAGCTTCGAAGGGCTGTACAAATTCACCCAGGCGACGCAGGTGGAATACATCCTCGCCTTCCACGACTACGACAACAGCCGCGATAAGACCGACAACCGCAAGAACTACAACGCCATCGTGCGCCCGATGCACTGGTGGAACGACGTTCACTCCACCTGGCTGGAAGCGGGCTGGCAGCACGTTGACTACGACAACGGCGGCGACAACAAGGGCTGGAAGCTGACCCTGTCGCAGAACATGTCTATCGCCATGGGGCCGGAGTTCCGCCCGATGCTGCGCTTCTACGTGACCGGCGGCAAAGTGGACAACGAACGCACCGCGCGCGTGAACAATACCAAAGACGAAACGCTCGACGACTTCAACGTCGGCGCGATGTGGGAGGCGTGGTTCTAAGGTAAAAGCAAAACGGCAACGCAACGTTGCCGTTTTTAGTGTTTGCTCCCTCTTCCCGTGGGCTGAGGGATCCCCACAAAATAATGTTTGCATGGACGACCCCCTCTCCCTTGAGGGAGAGGGCTGGGGTGAGGGGGAACATACGGCTCTGGTGGTCATTCCGTTCACTTTATGTTCCTTGCTACTCTGTGATTTCTGTACCGGTGAACGTGCCAGGGCGGCTCAATCGCCACCGCCCTGGCGACCCAGGCTCCCGGCGGTAAATCGCCGCTTCGCGGTGCCCTCAGCTTATTCCTTCAGGCTATCGGGTCGGGCATGAGCCTGCATCCCTGCAGGCCACGCCCTCTCGGCGCATCCGTGCGCCTCGCCCCGGCCTTACGGAAACGCTTCGGCGATTTACAGCCGGACCAGGGCATCGCTGAAAGCTTTAACTCGTTCTGAAACAACATTATTGCTTCTGCTTAAAAATTACTGGGGATTCCTCAGCCCCCTGGGAGAGGGCCGGGGTGAGGACATCAGGCCGTACACAACCATGCTATGCTGTTGACCGAATTAACGACAACATAACAGGGGAGAACATGGGTTCCACACGCAAAGGGATGCTGAACGTCCTGATTGCCGCCGTTTTATGGGGCAGCTCAGGGGTTTGCGCGCAGTACATCATGGAGAAAAGCCACATTTCTTCGCCTTACCTGACCATGGTTCGCCTGCTGTTTACCGGCGTGATCCTCCTGACGCTCTCCTTCGTTCACGGCGACAAGATTTTCTCGGTCATCAAAAACCGCAAGGACGCCCTCAGCCTGCTGTTTTTCTCGCTGGTCGGCGCGCTCACCGTGCAGCTTACCTTCCTGCTGACGATTGAAAAATCCAACGCGGCGACCGCTACCGTGCTGCAGTTTCTGTCACCGACCATCATTGTGGCGTGGTTCGCCCTGGCGCGGAAAAAGCGTCCCGGCGTATTTGTCCTGTCAGCGATTTTTACGTCGTTGATCGGCACTTTCCTGCTGGTGACCCATGGCGACCCGACCTCGCTCTCCATCTCCCCTGCCGCGTTGTTCTTCGGTATCGCCTCGGCGTTTGCCGCCGCGTTTTATACGACCTATCCGTCGACGCTGATCGCCCGCTACGGCACGCTGCCGATTGTCGGCTGGAGCATGCTGATTGCCGGATTGATGCTGACGCCGTTCTACGCCGGGCGCGACACCACTTTCGTGATTGACGGCAGCCTGCTGCTGGCGTTTTTCTATCTGGTGGTGATTGGCACGGCGCTGACGTTCAGCCTGTACCTGAAAGGCGCGCAGATGATTGGCGGGCCGAAGGCGAGCATTCTGAGCTGCGCCGAGCCGCTGAGCAGCGCGCTGCTGTCGGTGATTTTGCTGGGCGTGGCGTTCACCCTGCCGGACTGGCTGGGCACGCTGCTGATCGTGTCGTCGGTGGTGCTGATTTCGATGGATTCGAGAAGACGGGTTCAGACATCAGCGTAGCATGATGTCCCCTCACCCGGCCCTCTCCCCAAAGGGGCGAGGGTGAAAAGACAGTACCGAGCAGTCCCCTCTCCCCTTTGGGGAGAGGGTTAGGGTGAGGGGGGGAATTTACTACTTCGCCTTAACCTTCCCCGCCACCAGCAGCGCCGTCAGCAGCATCAGCGTACCGGAAATCACCAGCGGTGACGTCAGCCCCAGATGGTCAAGCGCCACGCCGCCAATGGCCGCGCCGCAGGTGTTCGCCAGCTGGATCACCGCCACCTGAATCGACCCGGCTTTTTCCGCCTGATCGGCCAGAGAGCGGGTGATCCACGTCGACCAGCCCACCGGCACCAGCGCAAAGGCAAAGCCCCAGATAATCGCGATGGCAGACGCCACCCACTTATCGCTGCCCCACAGCACCAGCACCGTGGCGCTCGCCGCCAGCACCAGCGGCGCGCCCGCCAGCGCCACCTTCAGGGAGCGTTTCAGGAACTGCGACGACAGCGAGGTGCCGACAAAGCTGGCGATACCGAAGCTCAGCAGCACCAGCGTCAGGCCGTCAACGTCAAAACCCGCCATGGTCATGTACACCGGGCGGATATAGGTGAAGAAGGCAAACTGCCCGGCAAAGGCCATGAAGATCGCGGTCATCCCCGCCAACACGCCCGGCCGCTTGAGCAGGCTGAACATGTTCTGTTTGTGGTGCGCCGCTTCGCCCGGCAGCGACGGCAGCGCTTTCCACACCCAAATGATACAGAGCAGGCCCATCACCGCCGCGGCGTTAAATACGTTACGCCAGCCGATAATCCCACCGAGGAAGCTGCCCAGCGGCGCGGCGATCACCAGCGCGATGGAGACCGCACCGAAGATAACGGAAAGCGCTTTTGGCACCGTGCGCGCGGGCACCAGGCGCATAGTCAGCGAGGCCGACATCGCCCAGAAGCCGCCGAGCCCCAACCCCAGGCAGGCGCGACCGAGCAACAGCAGGGTGAAGCTTTCCGCGAAGGAGACCAGCAGGCAGGAGAGCGTCAGCAGCACGCTGAACAGAATGACCACTTTACGGCGGTCGATGGTGCCAATCACCTGGGTGATAAACAGGCTGGCGAACATCGCCACGAAGGCGGTGACGGTAACGGACTGCCCCGCCACGCCTTCGGAAATGCCCAGATCCTGCGCCATCGGCGTCAGCAGGCTTACCGGCAGAAACTCAACGGTAATCAGGCAGGCGACGCAGAACGCCACGGAGAAAACCGCCGACCAGTTGGGCCGAGAAACCTCGTTGGTCTGCGGTCTGGTCGTGGGCTGGATATGTTCTGTCATGGCGTCACCTGAAGATAAAAACGTGCGGAAAAGTCGCGCAGTTTATCATCAAAAGTGTGACGAATTTAACGATTTGACAACTTTTCTTGCATCGCCGCATTCGCCAGCCCGACGATCCACTCCTGATGCCCGTTAATCATCGGATTCGGCACGGCGCGAGCAAGTTCCTGCGCTGGTGCGCCTTTCTGCGATTCCTGAGTCAGAATGCGCACTCGGTTTCCGGGCAGGTCTTCAAACAGCCAGGCGTGGATCACATCCAGACGAGAATTTGCATCCCCTTCCACCCAGCCGTGCCACGCGATACGCGCGGCTTCACCGTCCACAGGTGGAACATACTCCGTTACCTGCGCCTCAACCGGAAAGCCAAAGGTGGTAAAGCGAAAGCGAGCGTTAGCACTCAACGCCGGGCCGCTGCCGTCATGGAAACGGATATCCTCGGCGTTGCTGTAATAAGACGGCCACAGGGTGGTGTCGTTGAGCTGCGCCCAGATCTCTTTCGCGCTCAGCCCGGCGACGATGATTTCGTTAGATGCAAAGTTATCGGTAGTGCCTGGCAGGTAGTCGTTCGGCCAGATAATGGCGGATTGTTTCATGGTTCACCTCATCGTTTTAGTGGATGAGGTGATGGTGCACCCGTGAGTGGTATAAATCTAATGACGATGCTTTATACTCTTCATCACGGTTCGTGATATCAGTGCAGGTAAAACACGCCCTCTTCCGGCAGGAAGAGCTGGTTATAACGCAGTTGAAAGGCGTTAAGCTCCTGCGGGTCAGGTTCCATCTCGCGCATAAAGCCGAGGGCGAGACGGATTTGTGCATCGGTAATCGGCGCGGCCAGGCGAGCTTTACGCAGCAGGCGGTGCCAGGTATGCAGGTTCTCTTCGCTACCGTCGACAATGCAGACCTGCCAGATAAGCAGCACCTGCGCGGCGTTTTGCAGATGCGCCTCGTCCGGGCGCTCAAGGTAGCGGATAAACTCATTGCCCGGCGTTTTACCGAACTGATCGATCATCGACTCAACAGGCATTGGGGTAATGCCCAGACGCTCGCTTAAACGTTTGATGGCGCGGCGGGAATCTGAGGTCAGGACGCGAAATCCCACCACAAAGACCACGGCAAGCGTTGCCAGCATTATCCAGACCATGTGTTCTCCTTTGACTAGCCGCTCATCATAGCGGGAAACGCAGCGCGTCGACAGCGGGCGGCACCAGAATAGTGTACGGAAAAGAGGTGGAAAAACGTCATGAAAGCGGATCTTCGCACGCTGGATCTTAACCTGCTGAAAACGCTCGACGCCCTGCTGGATGAACGCAGTGTCACCCGCGCGGCGGCGCGTCTTGCCCTGACCCAGCCCGCCGTAAGCGGCATGCTCAACCGCCTGCGGGATTACTTCAACGATCCGCTCTTCATCCGCGCCCCGCATGGGATGGTGCCAACTACACGCTCTGAAGCGTTAGCCGCTCCGGTGAAGCGTATACTTGCTGATATCGACGTGCTGTTACAGCCCGTGGCTTTTGACCCGATCACCGCAACGCTCACCTTCACCCTCGCCGCGACCGACTACGCCCTGCGCGCGGTGGTCGTACCCTTTATCGCCGCCCTTAAAGTGCAGGCGCCTGGCATTCGCGTGCGTGTGGTGCCCGTGGAATCTGGTCGCCTGGTCAGCCAGCTTGAACAGGGCAGCGTTGACGTGGCGCTGATCACCCCACATACCACGCCCGATGAGCTTCACAGCCGGGCGCTTTATGATGAACGGTACGTTTGCATGATGCGCGCCGACCATCCGGATGCGGGAAAGACTATGGCGTTAGACCGATTCTGCACTCTGGAGCATGTGCTGGTCTCTTACGAAGGCGACGGTTTTCGTGGCGTTACCGATGGTGCGCTGGAGAAAATTGGCCGCATGCGGCACGTGGGGCTTTCAGTGAGCAACTTTTTGGTCCTGCCGGACGTGCTGGCTCTCAGCGATATGATTGCCGTCGTGCCGTCACGCATAGCGGAAAACCAGACGGGAATGTTCGTGTGCGAAACGCCAGTGGCCGTACCCGGCTTTACCAAAAGTATGGCCTGGCACGGCAGAACGCACCGCAATCCCGCGCAGGCGTGGCTGCGCGGGCTGTTGCTGGAAACCAGTCAGCGAGCCTGAAGTTCCTTCAGCAGCGCCTCGTGGAAGCGTGCGGGGTCCTGCATCTGCGGCGCGTGGCCCATGTCGTTAAATTCCACCAGCGTCGCGTGCGGAATGCGCTTCGCCGTCTCTTTCCCCAGCACCGCATAGTTGCCAAGCGTCTTGCGGATTTCCGGTGGGGCGAGATCTTTCCCGATGGCAGTGTTGTCCTTCGTGCCGATCATCAATAATACCGGCATCTTCAGGTCGCTAAATTCGTAGATAACCGGCTGGGTGTAGATCATGTCGTAAAGCAGCGCCGAGTTCCAGGCCACGCGCGTTTTGCCCGGCCCGTTGTTCAGCCCGGCAAGCATGGTTACCCAACGCTCGTATTCCGGCTTCCACTCCCCGGCGTAGTAGGTATTTTTCTCGTACTGTCGAATGCCGTCGGCGCTGACCTTCAGCTCGCGCTGATACCACTGGTCGACCGTAATATGCGGCACGCCGCGTGCTTTCCAGTCTTCCAGGCCTATCGGATTGACCATCACCAGCTGCTCCACCTGCTGCGGCCACATGAGGGCGTAGCGGGTCGCCAGCATGCCGCCGGTCGAGTGGCCGATGACCGTCACGCGATCGACGCCGAGCGATTTGAGCAAGGCGTGGGTGTTATCCGCCAGCTGCTGGAAGGTGTACTGATACCGCTCCGGCTTGGTGGATTTACAGAAGCCGATCTGGTCAGGGGCAATCACCCGATACCCGCTGGCTGAAAGCGTGCGGATCGTGCCGTCCCAGGTACCGGCGCAGAAGTTTTTTCCGTGCATCAGCACCACGGTGCGGCCGTTAGGGTTTTCCGGCTTAACGTCCAGGTAGGCCATTTCCAGAGGCTGGTTTTGCGAGGTAAAGGCAAAGTGTTTTACCGGCCAGCCATAGTCAAAACCTTCCAGTTTTTCGCCGTAGGTAGGGTTATCCGCGGCCATCGCGGGGGACGCCAGCGCCATCAGCAGCGCCAGGCAGGACAATCGTCGGGTCAACATGCAGGTTCTCCGTTCTAAGGCTGCACGAATGGCGGCAGCAAAAACACTGTAGAGCATGGAGAGGAGCGGGTGTGTAAAGCGGGGTAAAGGTAGAGCCTGTAAATAAAAAAGCCCGGCGGTCAGCCGGGCAAAGAAGTTACCTGCACACTCAGGCCGCTTTCAATTTCTGCTTCTGCGCACGATTCTCACGGCGAATTTTACGTTCTTCCAGCACCGCTACCATCGCCATCAGGACGATACAGCCGATCGCTGCGGCATCCAGCGCCGCGAAGGTGCCCGCCCAGCCGGTCAGGCCGAAAATCGGCGTGCCGTCGGCGATCATCCCCAGACCCAGCTTGGCGAAGCTGTCGCCGATCAGGTAGGCGAAGGTGCCTTTAATTCCATCGGCGGCGCCGATCGCTTTTTTCGGGACGAAGCCGACTGCCGCCACGCCGATCAGCAGCTGCGGGCCAAACACCAGGAAGCCGAGCGCGAACAGGGACGCCAGATAAACGTACTGGTTGCTGGCGTGCTGGTAGATGCCGAGCGTGGCGATAATCAGCGCCAGCGCGACGCAGGCCACCAGCGCACGACGGCCGTTGGCGAGGTCGGAGAGCCAGCCCCACAGCAGCGTGCCGACCAGCGCGCCCACTTCGAACAGGGTGAAGCCCTGAATCGCCACCTCTTTCGAGAGCTTCAACTCCTGGAAGGCATACACCGTTGACCACTGGTCGATGCCGATGCGCACCACGTACAGGAAAATGTTCGAGAAGCACAGCAGCCAGATCACTTTGTTTTTCAGCACGTACTCAACAAAAATCTGCCATTTGGACATCTCGTTTTCTTCGGTCTCTTTGTCCTCTTCGCTGATCTCCTCGCCGAACAGCTCTTCAGCTTTGCCGAGGCCGTAGGATTCCGGGGAGTCGCTGCCGAAGCGCAGGCCGATAAAGCCGACAATCAGGGCGATAATCGACGGGAAGATAAACATGCCGATCACGTGGCCGTCGAACAGGTAGTTCGCGCCAAACAGCGCCACGCCTGCCGCACCCGCCCCGCCGAGGTTGTGGGAGATGTTCCACATGCCGAGGTAGGAACCACGCTTGCGGCGCGGGGTCCATTTGGTGATGGTGGAGTAACTGCACGACCCGCCGGTACTCTGGAAGAAACCGCTCAGGGCGTAGAAGGCGATCATCAGGAACAGGCTGACGGAGCCCGCGCCCATGCTGGCGCTGAAGCCGAGCATACAGATGGCGGAGAGGATCAGCATAAACGGCAGGAACTGCTTGGTGTTTTTGCCGTCCGCGTAGTAGGACACAACGGTTTTCCCCACGCCGTAGGTGATGGAAAAGCCCAGGCCAATCATCCCCAGCTGCGTCATGCTCAGCCCGTAGGTTGAGATCATGTCGTTCTGCGCGATGTTAAAGTTTTTGCGGATCAGGTACATGGTCAGGTAGCCGATGAAGACCACCAGATAGGACTGCATGAACGGTTTGAACCACATCTTGCGCCGCACGTCGAGCGGCAGATCCAGGGTCGGCTTGCGCACCTGATTTAAGAAGGCCAGCATGGTTAGTTTACTCCTGAGCTGATTTTTGCAGCATTGTAAAAATCAGCCGGGAGAGATGCCTGAGACAGCGTCCAGGTAAAACCGGGAAAATTTCCTAGTTTTGCGCCATACGGGGTGAAAAGGTGAAGCGCATCACATCACGCTGGCTTCGCGCGGGGCCTGCGCGTGCAGGAAAGGCAACAGCAGCAGGGCGGAAATCCCCGCCGCGATGGCGATCACCGCGAAGAAACCGCTCCAGTGCCAGACGTCGATCACCCGCGCCAGCGGCCAGCCGGAGAGCGATGCGCCCAGGTAGGCAAACAGCCCGACAAAGCCCGTCGCCGCGCCTGCCGCCTCTTTGTGGGAACACTCAGCCGCCGCCATGCCGATCAGCATCTGCGGGCCAAACACGAAGAAGCCGATGGTGAAGAAGCATGCCGCCTGCATCACGTAGCTGGCAAACGGCATCAGCCACAGCGAGCCGACGGAGAGCAAAATCCCGGCGGCGAAAATCAGGTTCATCGGACCACGGTTGCCATTGAACAGCTTGTCCGAGCCCCAGCCCGCCACCAGCGCGCCGATAAACCCGCCCAGCTCGAACATCGTCACCGCGGAGTTGGCGGTCACCAGGTCCACGCCGAGCGTCTCGGACATGTACAGATTGCCCCAGTCGTTGATGGCCGCGCGCACCACGTAGACCAGTACGTAGCAGAGCGACAGCAGCCAGATGTACGGGTTTTTCAGCACGTATCGGGTGAGGATCTCCCTGCGGGTCAGCCCCGCGCCCTCCTGCTGCTGGGCGATCTCCATCTCGTCGTGCCGCCAGTCGCCCACCGGCGGAAGGCCGACGGTTTGCGGCCTGTCGCGCAGGCGCCAGCAGAGGAACAGCCCGGCGACAATCGCCAGGCCACCGGCAATCATCATCCCCGCGCGCCAGCCGTAGTGCAGCGCCGCGGCACCCACCACCATCGGGATCAGCGCCCCGCCGACGTTATGCGCGGTGTTCCAGATTGCCCACCAGCCGCCGCGCTCGTTGCGCGAGTACCAGGCGGTGAGCAGGCGGGCGCAGACCGGCGCGCCCCAGCCCTGGAAAAAGGCGTTCAGCGCCCACAGCAGGGCGAAGGCCCACAGCGAGGTGGAGAAGCCGAACAGGATGTTCACCACGCCGGTGGCAATCAGCCCAACGCCCATAAAGTAGCGCGCGTTGGAGCGATCGCTGACGATGCCCGAGAAGAACTTCGACAGGCCGTAGGTGATGTAAAACAGCGTCGCCAGCAGGCCGATATCGGTGCGCGTCATCACGCCGCTGGCGAGGATTTCTGGCGCGGCGGCGTTGAAGCTTTTGCGGGTGAAGTAGAACAGCGCGTAGCCGAGCCAGATGGTAATCAGGATATGGCGACGCCAGTAGCGGTAGCGGGCGTCGATTTCCGCTTTGTTGATTAATGGGGCTGCGCTGGCTGGGGTTTTAAACATGAGACGTCCTTAACGGCAAACTGACGCTGACGCGCGTCCCGTGGGTGCAGGAGAGGTTCAGCGTGCCGCCCAGCGCCTTTACGCGCTCGCGCATGCCCGCCAGGCCAAAGCCCTGCTGGCCCGATCCCGGCGGCAGGCCGCAGCCGTCGTCTTCAATCACCAGCATCAGGCGCTCGTCCTGCTGCAAGCCCTGGATGGTGACCGCGCTGGCGCTGGCGTGCTTGACGATGTTGTTCAGCCCCTCCTGACAGACGCGGAACAGCGTCACGCGCTGGCCTTCGCTGAGCGAAGATTCGTTAATGCGCCAGTCGAGATGGCTGACAATACCGCGGCTTTCCAGCTCCATCTCGCGCATCAGGGAACGTACCGCCTGCTCAAGCGTAAGGTCGTCAAGCTGGCGCGGGCGCAGCCGTCCTAACAGGCGACGAACGGAATCATAGACGCCCAGCGAAAGCTGTTCGATATGCGCCCCGCCCTGCTTCACGCCCGCGTTTTCGGCCGCCAGGCGCTGAACAATGCCCGCCTGCGTGCGGATGGCGGTGATAGTCTGGCCGATATCGTCGTGCAGCTCGCGGGCCACCTCCTGCCGCGCGCTCTCTTCCGTCTCCAGCAGACGCTCCGCCAGACGGCGGTTGCGCGCCAGCTCGGTTTGCAGGGACTGGTTCAGCTCGCGCAGGCGCTGAATGCCCGCCCCGAGCAGCAGCCCGGTCAGGCTCTGGGCCAGCAGGGAAAGCAGTAAATCTACGGGATGATCGTGCCAGGTCTGGCTGGCAATCAGCGCGATAGCGTTCATCAGCGTGGCGATCAGCGCCCCCTGCCAGCCGTAGTGCCAGGCCAGGGCGATAATCGGCAGCGCCAGACAAAATGGCGTGAAGCGTGAAAGCTCGGCGGGCAGGCCAAGCTGGAGCCACAGGCTCACCACAAACAGCAGCAGATACCAGATAAGGTGCCGGGCGCGCCAGTTCACCGGTTGAGAAACCAGCGCCGGGCCGAGCGGCTGCCAGACGGTGCTGGTGAGGTAGTGCCAAATAACGAGACAGGTTGGCGCCAGCGTCAGGCCGCCGGTGAGGGTCAGCAGCAGGGCGTTGAGCATCTCCTTCTCGCCAATCCACGGCAGGGATTGTAGCAACGCGGCGGCAATCAGCGCCGCCCCCTGCCGCAGCAGCGTGCGCCAGTCGCGCTGGTGGCGGTAGCGGGAAATGAGCGCAACCGGGAGAAGCGTGAGCACGCTTCCGGTCATCAATAAGGGCAGGGGCGCGAGGGCAACTTCCTGCGCCAGCCAGACCAGCATCAGCCACTCAGCGCCCAGCAAAACCGGCCAGTAGCCGCGCGGGCACTGGAGCATTAGCCCCAGACGCAGGCCGAAGGGAAACAGCAGCACCGCCAGCTCGGGGCGCTCGACAAGATGCAGGCTGATGCTCCACAGGCAGAACCACGCGGCGGAGAAGATAAAAAAGCTGGCGACGACGGCAATCAGCCGTGAAAAAGCGGAACTCATTGCCAGCTGTCGAACATGCGGCGCGCCAGCTCGACGTCGTTGCTGACGTTGAGTTTTTCCATCAGGTTGGCGCGATGGACGTGCACGGTTTTCGGCGACAGATCCAGCTCGGCGGCAATCTCTTTCACCGACATGCCCTGCGCGAGCTTCTCCGCCACCTGACGTTCGCGTCTGGTGAGCGGATCCTGCCTTCCGGCCGCCAGCTTGACGGCGATATCCGGCGTTAAATAGCAGCCGCCGGTGGAGACGGTGCGCACCGCGGCAATAAGCTCGTCCGGGCTACAGCGTTTAGAGAGGAAGCCCCGCGCGCCCGCGTTGAGCGCCTGCTCGACCAGCGCCGGGCTGTCGTGAACCGAGAGCATGATCGTCGCCATTCCTTTCGGCAGCTGGCTTAACAGCTCCAGCCCGGAGAGATCCGGCATCGAGATGTCGCAGATACAGACCTGCACCCCGCGCCCCGGCAGGCCCGCCAGCGCCTCGCGACCAGAGCCAAACTCGGCCACGACCTGAAAATCTGGTTCGAGGTTCAGAAGCTGGGCAAAGCCGGAGCGAACGATAAGGTGATCGTCGATGAGAGCGATGGTGGTCATGTATCTTCCTGCGGTCTGAAAACGCCGGATGGCGCTACGCTTATCCGGCCTACAAGAGCGAAAGACGCTTACCTTAAGCGATTTACTCGAAAAACACCGCAATTTTGTTAAACATGGTGGGATCGGACTGGTTGCGCGCCACTTTGGTGACGTCTTCCAGCTTGTCGAT
This sequence comes from Enterobacter sp. MG-EB028, assembly GCF_056673305.1. Lineage (NCBI taxonomy): Bacteria > Pseudomonadati > Pseudomonadota > Gammaproteobacteria > Enterobacterales > Enterobacteriaceae > Enterobacter > Enterobacter sp. MG-EB028. Next base: position 35,735 of record NZ_CP195079.1, on the reverse strand, counting down.
CTGCGCCATCATCTGCTCCAGACGCTGATCGTCGTTGACCAGTAGCCAGATGCGGCTGTGCTCGCTGCCCTGAATCGGCAGACAGAGAATGCCTTCCACGTTAAACGCCCGACGGGCAAAGAGCCCGCAGACGTGGGTCATGACGCCAGGGTGGTTGCGGACGGTGAGTTCCAGAATGACGTTATCATGTTGTTTCTGCATGGCTTATTCTCCCACCATCTCAGTATTTGCCGCACCCGGCGGCACCATCGGATACACTTTTTGTTCAGGGTCGATACGCACGTGGATCAGCGCCGGGCCGGGGCGAGAAATCATCGCCTGCAGCGCCGCGTGTGCGTCTTCTTCCGCGTTCAGATCGCAGGTGTGCAGGCCAAAGCCGGCGGCGATCTGCATAAAGTTAATCATCCCCGGATAGGTCGCCGCAAACACCCCCTGCTTGTAGAACAGACTCTGCTGCTGGTGCACTAAGCCCAGCGCCTCGTTGTTCATCAGGATGATTTTAACGTCTAACTGGTTTTCGGCCGCGGTCGCCATTTCCTGAATGTTCATCATCAGGCTGCCGTCGCCGGAGAAGCAGATGACCTTGCGGTCCGGATTCGCCAGCGCCGCACCCACGGCTGCGGGCAGGCCAAAGCCCATAGTGCCCAGGCCGCCGGAGGTCAGCCACTGACGCGGACGGTTCAGCGGATACGCCTGGGCAGTCCACATCTGATGCTGGCCCACGTCGGTGGTGATAATCGCGCTGTCGTCCACGCAGGCGGCCACGGCGTTGATCAGCCCGTAGTGGCTCAGCGGGTCGCCCTCGGTTGGGATGGCGCCCGGGTACTCGCGCTGCAGATCGGCCACCAGCTGACGCCAGTCGGCGCGTTCGGCTGCATCGGTTTGCGGGATCAGCTGCGCCAGCACTTCGGCCACGTCGCCCTGAATCGCCACGTGCGGCTGCTTGATTTTACCCAGCTCGGCGCGGTCGATATCCACATGAATGATTTTCGCGTTCGGGCAGAACTGCTCGGTTTTTCCAATCGCCCGGTCATCAAAACGCGCGCCCATAACAATCAGCAAATCAGCTTCTTGCAGGATGTAGTTGGTGCTGCGCGCGCCGTGCATGCCCAGCATGCCTAATGACAATGGATGTGCTTTAGGCAGCATGCCCAGCGCCATCAGGGTCATGGTGGTCGGCAGGTTGGCTTTTTCCGCAAACTGGCGGATTTCATCCGCGGCGTTAATCGCCCCGCCACCCAGATAGAGCACCGGGCGTTTGGCCGCGTTAATCATGGCGGCGGCATCGCGCACGCTCTCAGCGCTGAATTCCGGTGCGGAGGCACGCTCGCCCGGCTCCGGCAGCACGTCGATCTCGATCTCTGCGGTCTGGACATCCTTAGGAATGTCTATCCACACCGGGCCCGGGCGGCCTGACTGCGCAATGCGGAACGCATCGCTGATAACCTGAGGAAGCTCGGTGATATCGCGAACTAAATAGTTATGTTTGGTGATGGGGATAGAGATGCCGTAGGTGTCCACTTCCTGGAACGCATCGGTGCCGATCATGGAGGACGGTACCTGCCCGGTAATGCAGATCAGCGGAATGGAGTCGAGACGCGCGTCGGCGATGGCGGTGACCAGGTTGGTTGCGCCCGGGCCGCTGCAGGCCATACAGACCGCCGGTTTGCCCTGCGTACGCGCCATGCCCTGAGCGATAAAGCCTGCCCCCTGCTCGTGACGCGCCAGCACGTGGCGGATCTGCGTGCTTTGGCTTAACGCATCGTACAGCGGCAGCACCGTGCCGCCAGGGATGCCCGCAACCGTGGTGATGCCCTGCCGTTCCAGCAGATGAACGATAAGCTGCGCGCCGGTAAAACGCGTCTTGGTGGATGTTGTGCCCGAACTTGCCATGCTCCAGTCCTTTTCTTCTGAGCCAGCCTTCCGGGGAGGGTCCTAAACGAAAAACCCCGCCCGGTTTGCGCCGGCGGGGTTTTGGATTCGTGTGTTGATCCAGTCCCTACGGCGCATTGCCGACGACCACCACCACACGCACGACGACCACTGCGGCTGGTTGCGCAGTTTTTAGTAGGGTCGAAGTGAAGATGGATGAAGTCATTGGGGACCTGTGTTTGGAATCATTGATGGAATTTATACAAACACAGGTTTTAGGGCGTGACAATGGAAATATTTTCATCTGCGCAAAAATGCGTCAGGGATCACGTTTCGTTTGTTGGGTTTACTCTTCGTTTTCACCTCTCAGATTTTCCATAAACGCTATTACGTTCAGTTACATACTAATCCCTTATAAAAATCTGAAAATAACGGCTCGATCGTGTAGTGACATACTTTATGTGGTTATTATTTTTTTAACCTAACTACAACTACAAAGATACTAAAGCGTGCCGAGGGATGCATGCGAGTGTTAAGGAAGACAGCATGAACAAGTTTTACACAATGCTTTTCGCTGCTTTGCTTTTACTGGCCGGATGCGACAAGCCTGTGAAAACAGAACCTGCCCTGCCCGGCGGGGGCGGAACCATTGAAGCCATTAACCACACAAGCTGGGCCATCAACCGCTTCAGCGTTAACGGGCAGTCCGGCCTCGATATTATTGGCCCGTATTCGGGTGGCGGTGGGGGCTGCTGCTTTGGCGTGAGCGGGCCGTGGACGCCAGGAATGACGGTGCAGGTTGACTGGGAAACAGGCGTCGCGTTTGCCAGCGATGTGCCGGAGATCCCGCAGCCTGATGAACCAGATACCACCGGGATGAACCGGGATGACCGTTACAAGGCATGGCAGGCTTATTCGGATAAAAAAGAGGAGTGGTACCAAAAAATCAAGGCACTAAATAAAAAACATACTCAAACCGTTCCGGTCCCCGATTACACCGGACAGAAAACCTGCGGCATTACCGTTCACTTCCTGCCCTGTGACCAGGTGAAGGTCACCACCAGCTGCGCCGACTATGGCAGCCCGGATTATCCCGTCAAAGACCCCGTGCATATGGAGAAGCCGACAGTATGTCCCCAGTGATTGCAGCATGGCGTACCCGCATTTTGCTGGCCGCAGCCCTGCTGCTGGCCGGGTGCGACCAGCCCGTAAAAACGGAACCAGCCCCGCCCGGCAGGGGTGGAACGATTGAAGCCATTAACCATACCAGCTGGGCCATCAATCGCTTCAGCGTGAACGGGCAGTCCGGCCTCGACATTATCGGCCCTTATTCGGGTGGCGGTGGAGGCTGCTGCTTTGGCGTGAGCGGGCCGTGGAAGCCAGGAATGACGGTGCGGGTTGACTGGGAAACGGGCGTCGCGTTTGCCAGCGATGTGCCGGAAATCCCACAGCCTGATGAACCAGATACCACCGGGATGAACCGGGATGAGCGTTATAGGGCATGGCAGGCTTACTCAGATAAATATCACGAATGGTATGGCAAAATTAAAGCCATCAGTAAAACACATTCCCGAACGGTTCCGGTCCCCGATTACACCGGCCAGAAAACCTGCGGCATTACCGTTCATTTCCTGCCCTGTGACCAGGTGAAGGTCACTACCAGCTGCGCCGACTACGGCAGCCCTGATTATCCCGTCAAAGACCCCGTGCATATGGAGAAGCCGACAGTATGTCCCCAGTGATTGCAGCATGGCGTACCCGCATTTTGCTGGCCGCAGCCCTGCTGCTGGCCGGGTGCGACCAGCCCGTAAAAACGGAACCAGCCCCGCCCGGCAGGGGTGGAACGATTGAAGCCATTAACCACACCAGTTGGGCCATCAACCGCTTCAGCGTGAACGGGCAGTCCGGTCTCGATATTATCGGCCCTTATTCGGGTGGCGGTGGAGGCTGCTGCTTTGGCGTGAGCGGGCCGTGGACGCCAGGAATGACAGTGCAGGTTGACTGGGAAACGGGGGTCGCATTTGCCAGCGATGTACCGGAGATCCCACAACCTGTACGACCTAATCTTGAGGGATTGAACGAAGAGGAAGGATACAAGGTAGCTCAGGCTTATTCGGATAAAAAAGAGGAGTGGTACCAAAAAATTAAGGCACTAAATAAAAAACATACTCAAACCGTTTCGGTCCCCGATTACACCGGCCAGAAAACCTGCGGCATTATCGTTCACTTCCTGCCCTGTGACCAGGTGAAGGTCACCACCAGCTGCGCCGACTATGGCAGCCCGGATTATCCCGTCAAAGACCCCGTGCATATGGAGAAGCCAACAGTATGTCCAAATTGCCCCCTGATAATGTCTGGTACCCTCCTGAGTTTCCGGAAAGAGGTAGATTACCTAATACCAGATCTCACTTTTTGCAAAACTGCAGGGAACAAAGCAGTCTGGAAACGAAATATCATAACCAGCTTTGCACCGCTGCAAACCGACGCGTCTTGCCTCCCTGCTGTAAAACGCTCCATATCAGCCTTTTCTTTGACGGTACGGGCAACAACCTGAATCATGACCTCTATGAGTCGACCCCGCCTCATCCGACCAATATCGCTCGCCTGTTCCGTGCCACCATAGGACAAGGCTATGCCGGGGGAACCGGCGCGCATAACGCAGAGCTGGTCGATCAGGACGGCGTCGCGCACAACCAGTATTACAAATACTATATTCCCGGCGTGGGGACGCCTTTTCCGGAGGTGTTAGATCTCGACTTCAGCGATGCAGGCCTTAAATACGCGGCTTACGGCGAGGAGCGCATCAACTGGGGTCTGCTTCGACTGGTAGACGCCCTGCGACGTACGCTTGGGCTTGGGAAACTAAGCGATGATGAAAACTGGCACTCCATTCAGGCGATGAACTCCAGCTATTCTCAATCCAACGCTCATGGAGAATACCTCCGTTGCACAGAGCTTTTCCGGCTGTTAAACGGGTTAGGTAAAACGCTGGAGACCGCGTTAACGCAGCCAACGCCGGGCACCTCTAAGCTGCTGGGAATCAAACTCTATGTTTACGGTTTCTCTCGCGGAGCAGCCTCCGCCCGGGCCTTTGTTAACTGGCTTAACACCCTGCTTTCTCCCTCTCGGGAAGGGGCCTTACAACCTTTTTGCCTGGCGACAAAGCAGGGTGAAATTCCGATTAGCATTGAATTTCTGGGTTTGCTGGATACGGTTGCTTCCGTAGGAATTGCCCATATTGCCCCGGTAGCGGAAGGTCATATGGGCTGGGCCGACGGAACGATGGAATTGCCGGACAATGCGCTGATTAAGCGCTGCGTGCATCTGGTTTCGGCTCACGATCAGCGGTTGTGCTTCCCACTCGATTCAATCTGTCGTGCTGACGGGCGATATCCTGAGTATGCCGTAGAGGTGGTTTATCCTGGCATGCACTCTGATATTGGAGGTGGGTATCCGCCAGGGGAACAGGGTAAAGCGACCGGTAATGATGATCGTTTTTTACTGTCGCAAATATCATTAAATGAGATGTTTTCAGCGGCTTTTAATGCAGGCGCACCATTAAAAATACTTGAACAATCCCTCCCAGATGAAATGAAAAAAGATGTATGGCGCATCATGCCTACCAGTTTAAGAGATGAATTTTATGTTGAAACCTCAATAGTCCAACGCTTCAACGCCTGGCGCCAGCTCACTCTTGATTTACCTCTTTCCGAAACTGGCATTCCCGATGAACAGGCAACCCACTACTCCCCCGTTCGCGCTCGGGTCAATATCATCGAAGCGCTTGAAAACCAGATCGGCTGGATAACCGCCTGGCGCATCAATCGCTACGCCCAGGAAACATTCCGGAGCCAGCGCTTTTATCACGACGCCGCAGCCAATAATCAAAATCAGGATAACGATCCTGGCAAAAGGGCGGAACGGGAAAGAGAACGCGAAAAACTACAAAAAGATGCAGAAAGAGAGCGAATTAAACAGCTCGGTAACTACCCGCGGGGTCAGTTTGTCATGCTTAAGACAGGCCCAAAAGACTTTGACGCTTTACTCGGGCAAACACAGCTTTTACAGGCAGCATTAGAGTTTAAAGAAGACTATCATGGCGTTTCCCGTACTCAGGCAAAAAGCACCACCTATGCCGTACTGGATTACTTCAAAGGCTTTGTTTTTGCCTTTAACCAGGATGATATTCCCGTTGAGTTTAAAAAGATCAAAGAGGCGGGGAAACAACACCTGGAAACACTGTTTCCACCACAAGGCGAACAGAGCAATGCCAATGACCCCTCAGGGCTGACAAGAGCGCTTTTTGATGACCAAATTCACGATTCCCGCGCCTGGTTTATGCACAGCGCGTTGGGCTCGCGCGAACCCTGGGGCAGTTATTTTATCTACCGTATGATCTATTTCGGCGAAGCGACGAGTAAACAGGTAAAGCCACTCTCCATGCTGGGCTATGTTGCAGGACTGGGTTATCCCATCTCAACGCACGAGGTCCAGTTTCTTATTGAATTGCGAAATACCGGGCAGAGGCCATCTGCCCCCGTCGAACAACGCATTTCTATCCTTGATGCCAGCACGGGATATCCGCTGGGGGTACTTCAGGATAAAACCCGGCAAATACCCTGCGTTCACTACCCTGCCTCAGCCCTGGCAGAGTGTCAAAAAGCGGAGGAAATGGCCTTTGAACAAAAGAGAGCCACAATACAGTCTTACATTGAAAATATGAATTATTCAGACTGACAGAAAACAAAAAACCCCGCCTAAGCGAGGTTTTTATCAGGGTTTTGCGGTTGGTTGCCGCAGAACACACTGTGTTACGTCAACGCAAAAAGTATACGCGATCGAAGACGAACGCGCAATTCCGGCACGGATTTTGACGTTTTTGAGTATGGATCACCTTCCTGATTTTGTCCAAAAAATACTGTTCATGCATACAGTATTTATCTATACTGAGGGTGTTCGCAGTGAGCGAGGGGGCCGCAGTTCTACCGGCGCAACGAAGTCCTGGCTGAAACGGGTGGTGCCGTCAGTGCCTTAACCCCCTGAAGTGAGCACACTGTGTTACGTCAATCCAGGTGCTGGCAACAGGCGGCGGAAAGGTACGCCAGCATCGTGCTCCTTTTAACCAAAAGGAGACGCGTATGAGCGTAGTGGATATGGTGATACTTATCCTCAAACTCATTGTTGCAGTACTGCAACTGCTTGATGCTGTCCTGAAATTCGTTCGGTAATTCAGGTTCAAGTCGCACCTGAGAGGGGCGGGCAACCGCCCCTCTTTAATAACGAGGGAATGCTATGTCGCGTCTGTTAATTGAGCCTGTCACGCCCGATGAGCCGGGGTATATCGCCCTGAAGGCTGAAAGTATCGCGCTGAATTTCAACATGCTGCGCAGGCTGGAAGAGAACTGGCTGCGGGGTGAGAACCGCTTTAACGCGCCGGGTGAAAAGCTGCTGGGCGCGTTTCTCAACGGCAGGCTGGTGGGCGTGTGTGGCCTCAACCGCGATCCGTTCAGCCAGCAGCCGCGTGCCGGGCGCATTCGCCATCTCTACGTTAGCGAGAAGTGCCGCGGGCTGGGCATTGGCAAACAGCTTTTAACAGTGGTGATGGCCGATGCCAGCATCTGGTTTGATTTCCTGAATACCCACGCGCCGGACAGCGCGTACGGATTTTACAATCGAGCCGGTTTTACGCTGGTCTCGGACGAACCGCGGGTGACGCATCGCCTTTTTTGTGCGGTGTAACCGGCTGGCGGCATCAGGATGTGAATGTTACAGTTGAGTGACAACTCACCACCCGATACGCCATGACCATCACCGTTTTCTGCATTTTGCTTTTCGCCGCACTGCTGCATGCCAGCTGGAACGCCATCGTTAAAGCCGGAACGGACAAGCTCTACTCTGCGATCGGCGTTAGCGGCTCAGCCGCGATTATTGCCCTGATTTTATTGCCCTTCTCAACACAGCCATCTGCAGAGAGCTGGCCGTTTTTGATCGTCTCCTGCGCCTTACAGGTGGTCTACACCGTGCTGGTAGCGAAGACCTATCAGGTCTCTGACATGAGCCAGACCTACCCGCTGATGCGTGGCACCGCCCCGCTGCTGGTGGCGCTGATTAGCGTGCTGGTGCTCGGCGATCGTCTCTCCTGGCTTGCCTGGTCCGGCATTGGCGTAATCTGCCTGTCGATTCTGGCGATGGCGATGAATGGCCGCATGCAGTCACGCAGGGGGATCTGGCTGGCGCTGCTGAACGCCTGTTTTATCGCCGGGTATACGCTGGTGGATGGCACCGGCGTGCGGCTGTCGGATACCGCGCTGGGCTACACGCTCTGGACCTTCTTTATGAACGGCTTCTGCCTGCTCGGCTGGGCGATGGTGGCACGTCGGCGCGAGGCGTCCGGCTACCTGCGCCTGCACTGGAAAAAGGGGTTGCTCGGCGGCGTTGGCACTATGGGCTCTTACGGTCTGGCCCTCTGGGCAATGACGCAGGCACCGCTGGCGGTGGTCGCGGCGCTGCGTGAAACCTCCATTCTTTTCGGGGCGCTGATCGCGTTTGTCCTTTTAAAAGAGAAGGTTGCGGGCCTGCGCATCGCGGCGGCGCTGGGCATTGCAGCCGGTGCCATTATGCTGCGCCTGGCGTAAAGCACTGGCAACATTAGTTGCCGTTCTTGTTTACAAATCCTGCCTTTACCGGTTTTTTGATTCACCACGACAATGCTTAAATTGTCATCTTACTGTGGTAGATTCCTCGCGCATTTATGGGAATGCGTAGTCACTTATTCTTCATTTTCCTCTTTTGGCAAAAGTATTCAGCGACATGAAAAAGCAACGGAACGTTAACTTATTGTTGATGCTGGTGTTACTGGTGGCCGTCGGTCAGATGGCGCAAACGATCTACATTCCGGCGATCGCCGACATGGCAAAGGAACTGAACGTCCGCGAGGGTGCGGTGCAGAGCGTGATGGCTGCGTACCTGCTGACCTATGGCGTTTCACAGCTCTTCTACGGCCCGCTCTCCGACCGCGTCGGGCGTCGTCCGGTGATCCTGGTAGGCATGAGCATTTTCATGGTGGCGACGGTGATTGCCATTACCACGCACAGCCTGACCGTGCTGATTGCCGCCAGCGCCCTGCAGGGCGTTGGGACGGGTGTCGGCGGGGTGATGGCGCGAACCTTACCGCGCGATATGTATCAGGGCACCCAGCTCCGCCACGCCAACAGTCTGTTAAATATGGGCATTCTGGTCAGCCCGCTGCTGGCCCCGCTGATTGGCGGCCTGCTGGACACGATGTGGTCCTGGCGCGCCTGCTACGCCTTCCTGCTGGTACTGTGCATCATTGTCACCTTCAGCATGGCGCGCTGGATGCCGGAAACCCGCCCAAAAGACGCGCCGCGCACCAAGCTTATCGCCAGCTACAAAACGCTGTTCGGCAACGGTGCGTTTACCTGCTACCTGCTGATGCTGATCGGCGGCCTGGCGGGCATTGCGGTGTTTGAAGCCTGCTCCGGCGTGCTGCTGGGTGCGGGTCTTGGCCTGAGTAGCATGGTGGTGAGCATTCTGTTTATTCTGCCGATCCCGGCGGCGTTCTTCGGCGCGTGGTTTGCCGGGCGTCAGAACAAGCGCTTCTCCACACTAATGTGGCAGGCCGTAATTAGCTGTCTGCTGGCGGGTCTGATGATGTGGATCCCAGGGCTGTTTGGCGTGATGACGGTCTGGACACTGCTGATTCCGGCAGCGCTGTTCTTCTTCGGCGCGGGAATGCTGTTCCCTCTCGCCACCAGCGGCGCAATGGAGCCGTTCCCGTTCCTCGCAGGCACGGCGGGCGCGCTGGTGGGCGGTTTGCAGAACATCGGTTCCGGTGCGCTGGCCTGGCTCTCGGCTATGATGCCGCAGACCGGGCAGGCTAGTTTGGGCCTGCTGATGACGCTGATGGGGCTGCTGATTTTACTGTGCTGGCTGCCGCTGGCGTCGCGTGTTCCGCATCACGAGCAGCCGGTTTAACCGCATGATGGCCCGGCTTCTCGCCGGGCTTTTCACAGACGGGCGCAATCATCGCCTGCAATAACGGCTCTGGTGCTGGCCGCCAGGCTCCCTCTTCCCCGTCGTAAAACTGGAAATCCGCGTTAAGCGCATACGGGACTTTCGCCTTTTGCAGCTCGCAGGCCATAAAAGTGGCGAAGGCCATTTGCGAGGCGGTGGGCGTAAGACGGCTTGACTCCCCCACGCCCCAGCCTCCGACCCAGCTGACGTGCCCGGTTTTTTGCTGCCAGCGCAGCGCGGTGCTGATGCGGTTACGGATAGCCGCCTTCTCCGCCGCCGTGCCGGACGTCCACGGGTATTTACCGCTATTTTTCAGCGGCCCCCACGGGAAAATATGCCATTCCGCCAGCAGGTAGTTTTGACTGTGCGCAGGCAGCTTCAGGCTGGATAAATCTTCCGGCGCGGCACGCAGGCGCGGCGCAATGAAAATCATGCGCTGCGGGTCTATATCGTGGATCGCTTTAATGGTTTTTTCATACACACGGTTTAACGACGCGAGGTTATGGTTAAGCTTGTCGGCTGGCTCATAAATGAGATCAAAACCCAGCAGCGGGTAGCTCTGACCGAAATAGTGCGCCACGGCAATCCACCAGTTGATCGTCTCTTTCTCGTTATCGGCTTTGGGGTCGTTTTTATATTCATCAGCCTGATAAGCGATAATCGGGATCACGCCATACTGCTCGCAGGCTTCCACCAGCTTGCGCAGGTGGATCAACCGCGCTTCCGTCGGCTCATCGGCGACGCGAATGCGCACGTGGGTAATGCCTTTTGCACGAAAATCCCGTACCACCAGCGGGTCGAATTCGCGTATGCCGCGCTCGGTGCGCGCCCAGTCCACATCCATCCCGACGCCCAGCTGCTGCGCATAACGGGCAGCCGTCAGCGGCGGCTCGGCGGCAATGGCCCAGCCGGAAGAGATCAGTAACGCGGTAGCAATAAGAGGCTTTAGCACGGTTTACCCTGGATAAATCGAAAGCATTACCTGTATTTAGCACGCTTTTTCACATTTGGTGTAGAGTCAGAACGAACTAATTGTTGAGAAAAATTATGAACGCAACAGCCATCAATACACTCATCGCACAGTTTCCTCTGGTTGAGGATCTGATTGCCCTGAAAGAAACCACCTGGCTTAACCCGCGCACCACGACGCTTGCGGAAGGATTGCCGTACGTCGGGCTGACCAAAGCCGACGTGGACGACGCCCACGCGCGCCTGAAACGCTTCGCGCCGTATCTGGCGAAAGCCTTCCCGGAAACGGCGGCAACGGGCGGGATTATCGAGTCCGAGCTGGTTGCTATTCCGGCAATGAAAAAACGGCTGGAGAAAGAATCTGGCAAGGCCATTCCCGGCACGCTGCTGCTGAAAAAAGACAGCCACCTGCCGATTTCCGGCTCGATTAAAGCGCGCGGCGGCATCTATGAAGTGCTGGCCCACGCGGAGAAGCTGGCGCTGGAAGCCGGGTTGCTGACCATCGAAGACGATTACAGCATTCTGCTGGAGCCGCGCTTTAAGGCCTTTTTCAGCCAGTACAGCATTGCGGTGGGCTCAACCGGCAACCTGGGGTTGTCTATCGGCATAATGAGCGCACGCATCGGCTTTAAAGTGACGGTACATATGTCTGCCGACGCCCGCGAGTGGAAAAAAGCCAAACTGCGCAGCCACGGCGTCATCGTCGTGGAATATGAGCAGGATTACGGCGTGGCGGTAGAGCAAGGACGAAAAGCGGCGGAAAGCGATCCGGACTGCTTCTTCATTGACGATGAAAACTCCCGCACCTTATTCCTGGGCTACGCCGTTGCAGGCGAGCGCCTGAAGGCGCAGTTTGCCGAACAGGGCCGCGTGGTGGATGCGGATCACCCGCTGTACGTCTACCTGCCGTGCGGCGTCGGCGGCGGCCCCGGCGGGGTGGCGTTTGGCCTGAAGCTGGCCTTTGGCGATAACGTCCACTGCTTCTTCGCAGAGCCAACGCACTCCCCGTGCATGCTACTGGGCGTTTACACCGGCCTGCACGATGAAATCGCGGTGCAGGATCTGGGCATTGATAACGTGACGGCGGCGGACGGTCTGGCGGTTGGGCGCGCCTCCGGCTTCGTCGGCCGCGCGATGGAGCGACTGCTCGACGGGTTCTATACGCTTTCCGATCGGAGCATGTACGACATGCTCGGCTGGCTGGCGCAGGAGGAAGGGATCCGTCTGGAACCGTCGGCGCTGGCGGGGATGGCCGGGCCGGTGCGCGTTCATTCGGATGCCAGCGTTACCCACCTGGTGTGGGCAACCGGCGGCGGCATGGTGCCGGAAGACGAGATGGCGAAGTATCTGGCTAAAGGGAAGTAATTAAGCCGCCACCCGGCTTACAGGCTCAAAATTTGCTGAATATGGGTTACCGCAAACAGCAGCGACAGCGAGAGAACAGCGAGTGCGATCAGGAACTTATCCCGCACCGCTTTCGGCTGTACAAAATCGTTCTGCGCCACGTCCATCAGGTTACGGCTGCGGGTATAGCGCCATAAAATGATGGCCACCAGCGCCAGCACAATAATGGAAATCCAGAATGGCACCCCTGTACGGTGCCAGTTGTGCTTAATCGCCAGGGCAATTAGCGCGCCATACCCCAGCAGCGTGCGCAGCCAGGCGAGTGACGTCCGCTCCGGCTGCAGGCCGGGGTCCGCTTCGCGCCGCGCTTTGCGGCTATCCGGCATAGAACACCAGCACCATTACCACGCCCGCCACCGTCAGCAGAATCACGCTGATGATGAGTAACCCGCGCGTATAGGGCAGATCCTGCTTCAGACGCATCGCCTTCTCATTGCGAAGCCAGCGCAGGTAACCGTAAATCGCCAGCACGCCCGCGAACAGGCACAGCAGCAGCGCCAGCACTTCACGAATCAATGGCGTGGCAAAATCGGGTGCGAGCTGGTCAAGGCCGACACCTGCGGCCAGAAAGCCCAGTGCGGTGCGGATCCACGCTAAAAAAGTGCGTTCATTAGCCAGAGAGAAGCGGTAGTCCGGCGCTTCGCCGAGGCGGGAAATTTTCATGGAGGTTCCTTGTCGTGCTACAGGCAGGCTTCAGCATAGCGTAAATCGACAAGGACAAGGAGACCGGCATCGGGCGATGCCGGTCAGGACGATTAGTGCAGCTCTGGCCAGTACTCTTTGTTGGCCTCGATCAGGTCATCCAGAATCGCTTTCGCGACGGATGCGCTCGGCACGGTTTTCGACAGGGTAATGGCCTGCCAGAGCTTCTGGTACGAGCGCTGCTCCCAGGCATCCACCACCAGTTTTTCCACCGCCACCTGCTGGCTCATCAACCCTTTCTGGAAGTGTGGAATATCGCCCACCGTAAGCGGCTCCGGCCCGTTATGACCCACCAGACACGGGATCTCCACCATCGCATCGGCATCAAAGTTATGGATGGCCCCGTTGTTTGGCACAATCAGCAGCATCCGCTCCTGCGTATTAAAGGCAATCGCCGTCGCCAGATCGACGATGTACGACGCATGTTCGTCGATTTCCAGCTCACCTGCGGAGGATTTGCCCGCCTCAATAATCGCCCGGCAGGAACTGAACACGTGCTTCTCACGGTGGTCCATGACCTCATTGGCGCGGGTGCGTTCCGGGTTGGAATGCGCAACCACGTAGTCCGGGAACAGGTAATACTTCAGGTAGGTGTTCGGCATGGTGTCCGGATCCAGCGCCTGCACGTCTTTGGCTTTGGCGAAAGTATCGTTCCAGCTCGCTTCGGTATGTGCATCTTCGGAAGGCGGAACATAGCCGTTTTTCGCCACGTATTCGCGCAGTTTTGGCATCAGATCGTTGCCGTTCAGATCCTCAATCGACGTCCACCAGCCGAAGTGGTTCAGGCCGTAGTAGCGCACGCGCATCTCTTTGCGGTCCTTCAGGCCGACAATCTGCGCCATGCGCCCTTCAATGCCTATCGGCATATCGCAGATGTTGAGAATTTTGGCGTTCGGGCGCAGGCGGCGCGTGGCTTCCGCGACAATCGCCGCCGGGTTGGAATAGTTCAGCATCCACGCGTTCGGGGAGTACTGCTCCATATAATCCACCAGCTCCAGCACGCCGCCGATAGAGCGCATGCCGTAAGAGATACCGCCCGGTCCGCAGGTTTCCTGACCCAGCACGCCGTGGCGCAGCGGAATTTTTTCATCTTTTTCGCGCATCGGGTATTTACCCACGCGGATGTGCGCCATCACGAAATCCACATCGGTAAACGCCGCTTTAGGATCGGTGGTGTAGCTGAACTCAATCTCCGGGGCCTGCTCCCTGAGGATGATTTTGCACGCTTCGGCGATGGTCTCCTGACGTGCGCCGTCGTTGTCATAGAACTTCAACGCGCGCAGCGGGAAGCGGTCACGGTTGGCTAACAGCATCAGGACGATACCAGGCGTAAAGGTGCTGCCGCCGCCTGCAATGACAACTGAGAATTTTTTCATGATATAGCCTCTGTCAGGGTGGTTTGTTCATTCGTTAAAGGAGTTTTCATTAGCGATTCCAGCTGGTCGCGCACCTGAGGAACGTGCAGGCCGACAATCACCTGAATGCCGTTGCCGCGTCGCACCACGCCGTGGGCGCCGAGGGCTTTGAAGACGTCATCGCTTTGGGTTTTCGCCATATCGACCAGCGCGATACGCAGGCGGGTGGCACAGTTATTGATGCTTTCGATGTTGGCCGCGCCGCCCAGCGCCTGCAGGAATCCGGCGGCCTGCCCGACCTGCTGGCTGGCCGCGGCCGGGGCGGTGGTTTGCCCGCGCGCTGCCTTATAGTCGGCCTTGCTGTAGAGTTTGATTTCGCTCTCTTCCCGGCCCGGCGTTTTCAGGTTCAGGCGTTCGATCAGCGTTTTGAAGACCACGAAGTAGATGCCGGTGAAGCAGACGCCGATGACAATCTGGGTGAAGACCGTCGTGGCGTGGTTATGGAACATCGGGATCCAGTTTTGCGGCAGGAACTGATCCAGCAGGCCGCCGCCCATGTTCCCTACCACGCCGAAGGTGTACATCACCGTTGCCATGGTGGCCGCCAGCACCGCATGCACGGCAAACAGCAGCGGCGAGATAAACAGGAAGGTGAACTCAAGCGGTTCGGTAATGCCCACCAGCACGGCGGTGAGCGTGGCAGGAACCAGCAGGCCCGCCACCTTGACGCGGTTTTCCGGCGACGCGGTGTACCAGATAGCAAATGCAATCCCGACCGAGCCAAACACTTTTGAGTTGCCGTGCAGCGCGAACCCGCCTTCCGGGAAGAGGGTTTTCAGCGGCAGGGTGCTCTGGCTGAACTCCTGCAGGTGCTGCGCCCAGTAGACCTGAATCCCGCCCTCCACCGCCGCCGGGCCGAAGATGAACGGACCGTAGACGAAGTGGTGCAATCCGGTTGGGATCAGAATGCGTTCCAGGAAGGTATACACCCACACGCCCAGCGCACCGGCAGAGCGCAGAAACGCCTGCAGGGACTCGATGCCCATCTGCACCTTTGGCCAGCCCAGCAGCGTCAGCCAGGCGCAGGGGATCATGACGAAGAACGCGAGAATAACGACAAACGAGCTGCCCTGGAAAATCCCCAGAAACACCGGCAGCGGCTTGTCGAAGTAGCGGTTGTGGATGGCGGTGACAATGCCTGAAATCACAATGGCCCCGATGATGCTGGTATCGAGCGTTTTGATCCCGGCAATCATCGCCAGCCCGCTACCCGCCGTCGGTTCGGCGGAGAAGTCGACGCCGAAAAAGTGGCCCCAGGTCATCCCCATCGCGTTAATAAAGTAGTTCCAGGTCAGGAAGCTAATCAGCACCGCCAGACAGGCGCGGCCCTGCGCCTGCTTCGCCAGGCCAATCGGCAGGCCGACGGCAAAAATCAGCGGCATATTGCGAAACACCGCCCAGCCGCCCTCTTCAATGATGTGAACAATCTGCGCGAAAAGATGATCGGGGGCCGTTAGCGCTTCGCCGACAAACAGCGGGTTGCGAAGCATGATAGCGATTCCCACCACGATCCCGGCGAACGGAAACAGCAATACCGGGGTAAACATGGCACCGCCAAAACGTTGTATTTGACTGAGCATTTTTAAATCCTCATGAAACAACCTGTAGGGGTAGAGGCCTTTATGGTTTTTTGCTGGCCTGAGGTGAGCATAAGAACTTACTGATGCGTGAACATGGCGTGCCGCTGCGATTCGTGATCGCATTCATGGTTTTATTTTGACCAATCAGGTCTACTTTTTGCGGTAAATATGGACATGTCGGGACACAATCCACGCCCTGATAAGGGCAGAGAGGTCTGGTGGTGATCTACAAATCTATTGCCGACAGGTTGCGGCTGCGGCTGAACTCGTCGGACTACAATATCGGCAGCCCGCTGCCCGGAGAAAAAGCGCTGGCGCAGGAGTTCGGCGTGGCGCGAATGACCATTCGAAAAGCGTTAGACCTGCTTGTGAGCTGGGGGCTGGTTGAGCGGCGGCACGGCAGCGGAACGTTTGTCTCACGCAAAGACGTACATCACGAAACCACCAACCTGACCGGGCTGGTGGAGGTGCTGCGTCAGCAGGGAAAAGAGGTGCAGAGCAAGGTGCTGCAGTTCGAAGTGATGCCCGCCCCGCCCGCCATCGCCAGCCAGCTTCGGATTCAGGTGGATGAGCGGATCTACTTTTCACGGCGGGTACGCTACGTGGACGGGAAGCCGCTGATGCTGGAGGACAGCTTTATGCCGGTGAAGCTGTTCCGCAACCTGTCGCTGGCGCATCTTGAGGGGTCCAAGTTCGATTACATCGAGAAGGAGTGCGGGATCACCATCAGCGGCAACTACGAAAGCCTGACGCCAGTGCTGGCAGATAAAACGCTGGCCGGTTATATGAACCTGCCGGAACAGACGCCGCTGCTGCGCATTACCTCTCTTTCCTACAGCGACAGCGGCGAGTTCCTCAATTATTCCGTGATGTTCCGAAATACCAGTGATTACCAGGTGGACTACCATCTGCGGCGCATCCACCCGGACGATCTGCTAGCCCA
Organism: Enterobacter sp. MG-EB028; assembly: GCF_056673305.1. Lineage (NCBI taxonomy): Bacteria > Pseudomonadati > Pseudomonadota > Gammaproteobacteria > Enterobacterales > Enterobacteriaceae > Enterobacter > Enterobacter sp. MG-EB028. The sequence continues at coordinate 18,816 of NZ_CP195079.1, read as the reverse complement.
TCCCCCAGAACAGCACCGCCAGTAGCTGTGGGGTGATGATGCGCAGAAACATCACCAGCGGGTAGACGGTGGCATAGGAGAGCGCGGCCGCGCCGCTGGTGGCGTGCAGGTTGTTGGCAAAGGCCAGCGCGGGCGGATCGGTCATGGAGCCCGCCAGCATGCCGCAAAGCGTCAGGTAGTTCATTCTGGCGAACATCCGCGCCAGGATTGCCACCGTCAGCAGCGGAATCGCCGTGATGAAGATGCCGTAGCCGACCCAGCTCATCCCTTCGCCCTTGACCAGGGTATCGACAAAATCCCCTCCGGATTTTAGCCCGACTACCGCCAGGAACAGCACGATGCCCAGCTCGCGCAGCGCCAGGTTGGCGCTCGGCGGCATAAACCAGTAGAGCTTCCCGATACAGCCGATACGCCCGAGGATCAGCGCCATAATCAGCGGCCCGCCCGCCAGGCCCAGCTTGAGCGCCACCGGGAAGCCCGGCACGTACACTGGAATAGAACCGAGCAGCACGCCGAGCCCGATACCGATAAACACCGGCAGCATCTGCACCTGCTGCAGTTTCTGCTGGGCGTTACCCACCATATCCGCCACGGCGTCGATGGACGACGGGCGCCCGACCAGGTTGAGGATATCACCGAACTGCAGGCTGGCCTCCGGGCTGGCGACCAGTTCGACACCTGCACGGTTAAGTCGAGAGATCACCACGTCATAGCGCTCTTTTACCTGCAGATCGCGAATTTTTTTGCCAAGAACGTGCTCGTTAGTCACCACTACGCGCTCCACGCGCATATCGGTGCCGCGGGTTGAGAGCGAGGTATCCACTTCCTGACCAATCACCAGCCGCGCGTTATTTAAATCCCCCGGCTGGCCGACCAGGTGCAGCAGATCGCCTTGCTGAATGACGGTGCCAGGCGCAGGCACCATTAGCATATCGTCACGCTTAAGGCGGGAGCAGATGATATTGGCGCTGTTCAGGATCGGTACGTCCTGAATCGCCATATTGTTCAGATTGGGGTTATCGACGCGAATGTTGATGGTTTTGATCGGCATATGGCCGTTGGTAAGCGTGGTTTCGTGATCTTTTGCCTCTGTTTCGACGTTAATGCGAAACAGGACGCGTACCAGCCACATGGAGAGCAGAATGCCACAAATACCAAACGGATAGGCCATGGCGTAGCTCATCCCCATTTGGTCGACAATGCCGGACTCAATGCCCAAATCGCGCAGGATTTGCTGCCCGGCACCGAGCGCCGGCGTGTTGGTGACCGCCCCGGAGAAAATGCCCAGCACCACGGGCAGCGGGATAGCAAAGATTTTGTGCAGGATCGCGGTGACCAGCCCACCCATTACCACAATGCCGAGGGCAAACAGGTTTAGCCGTAGCCCGGAGACGCGCAGGGAAGCGAAAAAGCCCGGCCCTACCTGAATCCCGATGGTGTAGACGAAGAGGATCAGGCCGAACTCCTGAGTAAAGTGGAGCATTTCGGCGCTGAGAACCAGCCCGAGCTTGTCGGCGAAGTGTCCGACAAAAATGCCGCCAAACAGCACCCCGCCTATCCCAAACCCGACGCCGCGGATTTTGATATTCCCTATCCACAGGCCAACAACAGCGACCAGGGCCAACACGCTTACGGTTAACGCGATATCACTCATGATCCACTTCCTTGGCATAACCTTAGTTATGCTAAGGATTCTCTCAGAGCCGGGGGCGGTTGTATGGGCGATGGCGCACAAAAAAGCCCTGCCGGGGCAGGGCTTTATCTTTTCACCCTCTCCCTGTGGGAGAGGGCCGGGTTGAGGGCATCAGCCCGCACACTATTAGCTATTCAACGCCGGGCGCTCGCTAATGGCGATACGCTGCGGCGCGATGGCCTCCGGTACGTTACGGATCAGGTCGATATTCAACAGCCCGTTAGTAAACGTCGCACCGGACACTTCCATATGGTCTGCCAGGGTAAAGCTCAGGCTAAACGGCTGATTAACCAGCCCCTGATGCAGCCACCGGGTCTCAGCCTCTTGTTTTTCCGGCGACCCCTTCAAGGTCAGGCGAGTGCCTTCAAGCTGGATGTCCAGATCGTCCTGGCGGAAACCGGCCAGCGCAAGGGTAATGCGATAGTGGTTATCGTCGCTTTTTTCGATGTTGTACGGCGGAAACGTCTGTTGCTCGGTGGTGCTTTGCAGGGCGTTAGCCAGCTTGTCAAAACCAATCCACTGACGCAGCAGGGGGGATAAATCATAGTTACGCATACTAAATCTCCTTCTGAGAAGCGAGTTCGGCACAGTTTAATTTTGTGCGCAGTTGTTCCTGCAAATCCTGATGGATTCGCATATGCTCCCGTTACGGCAAGCAAGTCCGGGTGGGCCGCTCATGCGACCCGCGTAATTAGTTAATTTCGATACGGCGCGGTTTTTTCTCTTCCGGAATCACACGTTCCAGTTCGATAAACAGCAGGCCGTTGACCAGGTTCGCGCCTTTAACGTGAATGTTCTCGGCTAACTGGAACTTGCGTTCAAAGTTGCGCTCGGCGATGCCCTGATAAAGGTAGGTACGTTCTTTCTGCTCGGCCGTATGGGAACCTTTCACCACCAGCAGGTTGTCCTGCGCGGTGATCTCCAGTTCGTGTTCTGCAAAACCGGCGACGGCAATGGCGATGCGGTAGTGGTTTTCGTCAACCAGCTCAACATTGTATGGAGGGTAGCCGTTGCTCTGGCTTTGGTTATTTTCTAAATGGTTAAACAGGCGATCAAAACCAATTGCAGAACGGTATAGCGGAGAAAGATCGAAGTTACGCATAAATAAAACTCCTGAAATCAGCGAGAAATTGTAGCCTTCCACCATGGACAGGCCTTTGCGCCCCCGAACACCCATCAGGCGTGCTCGTTATCGGGCCACATTCTTAAAATGGGTCTGGAATCGGGCTTTTCAAGCGTATTGTTGTGAGATTTTTTTGCACTTTGCTGGTTGTCGCATAGACTCTGGGACAACAGCACAAAGGGTTAAATTGCGATGGCTGCCACAGTGCGGGGTTATCGGGCTATTCATTTCGGATAAGGCTCGCTATAACCCTGAGTTGCAGGTCTATGCAGTGCCATTAACGATGACTGAGTGATGATGAAAAATGTTCTGATAAAGCTGACGGCGTTCAGCGGGGTAGTTTTGCTTTGCGGGTGTTCGAGCGTGATGTCTCACACCGGCGGTAAAGAAGGAACATATCCGGGGACGCGCGCCAGCGCGGCGATGATCTCCGATGACGATACCAACTGGGGCACCAAATCCCTGGTTATCCTGGATATGCCTTTCACGGCAGTCGCCGATACGCTGCTGCTGCCGTGGGACATGTTCCGCACGGACAATTCCGTGCGCTCACGCGTTGAGAAAAGCGAGCAGGAAAATCTGGCGACCAATTCCGTCATCCCGCCCGCTGCAATGCCCCCGCGCTAGTCCTCAGCGGTTTCCGTTAGCCACAGCTGGCGGAAACCGCCCGTCTCTTCCATCCATGCAATAAAGCGCCCGTCCGGGGAAAACACGACGGCATCAGCAGACGGCGGGTTGCCGTGATCGGACGTCAAAAACGTTACCTCTCCGCTCAGCGCGTCGCAGCAGGCGATCCGGTTTTCAAGCACAAATCCCAGCATGTTCCCGGAAGGGTGCCAGTTAAACGCAGACTGAATCCCGCTCTCCGTATGGGTTAACTGGCGCGGCTCGCCGCCCTCAGGAGAGATCAGCCACAGCTGCACAATGCCGTTATCATCCCGCATCAGAAACGCGATCTGCGTCCCCTGCGGATTACTGCGAACCCAGTGACGCGGCACGTTCACCAGGCCCGGATACGCCCTCTTATGCGTAAAGGTCAAACGACGCTGCATCACCCCGGCAGGCGGCGCTGGCAGGGTGTCTGGCGTTCCCTGCAGCGGCGCATCACCCGCTCGTTTCCAGCCCTGCTCGTCTTCTGGCAGGTTAACAATAAACAGTTCAGGCACTTTTTCGCCCTGCGCGGACAGGGTATCGCCGATAAACGCCAGCCTGTTGTTGCCCACCCAGCCCTCTTCGTAGGCGCGGTTGATGTCATCGCTGCCCGGCTGCGGGTTGGGCGTGGTGCGGCTGACCAGCACGCTCCAGAACGTGCCAGAATATTCACGCGGATGGTTCCCCTGCGGGTTCACCGGGCCGAAAGGCGCCGCCACGCCGACATTGCGTAAATCGAGCTTTGGATCGCGCTCATGTAAAACATGGTCGTTATAGGTGAAGCTGACGAACTGCCCGTTCGGGCTGAAGACGTGTACGTGGCTGCCGCCGCGCAGCGCGCCTGCGGTGTAAGGGGCAGTGATATCCAGCGCGTCCAGATTGCTGACCTGACCGTTATGCGCGATCACCCCCTGACGATGATGAAAATCGTAGCGCCAGCCTGCATCCGGATTTTTCGGGCCGTGGATAAAGACGTATTTATCCTCTGCCGGATGAACGGTCACCACGCCAACATGCGCGCCGTCAGTGGCGCGATAGACCACCTCCACCTCACCCGTAGCGACATTGACCCGCTCAATGGTTTCGCCGGTGAAGGACGCGCCTGACGGACGTACGTCGTAGACCAGCCACCGGCTGTCCGGCGTCCAGGTATTGATGTTGGTGAGCTGGTGGTTGCGGGAGGCGAAGGTGATTTGTTTCATGAGGATACCCTGATGCACGGTGAGTGCATCAGGGTAAAACATCCGCAGGGATTAGCCTACTCGTTTCACATCGCCCACCAGCAGGATGTAGGAGAGAGCCCCGATCAGCGCTACGGCAGAGATGTAGACCAGCGCCGGACCGAAGCCGTAGTCCTGCGCCAGGTAGCCGATGACCAGCGGTACGGTGATCCCGCCCAGTCCGCCGACAAAGTTGAACACGCCGCCGGTCAGGCCAATCAGCCGCATCGGCGCAAGGGACGACACCAGCGACCAGGTGATAGAGGCGAAACCGTTACCAAAGAACGCCACCGCCATCAGGGCCATAATCCACACTGGATCGTTGGTGTAGTTGGCACCCATGATGCAGGTTGAGATCAGCAAGCCGCAGATAATCGGCGTTTTACGCGCCACGCCCAGCGAGTACCCTTTTTTCACCAGCTTATCGGCCAGCCAGCCGGAGAGCAGCACGCCGAAAAATGCGGCGAGGAACGGCACGGTGGTCATAAAGCCCGCCTTCAGCGCCGCGATCCCCTTTTCCTGGGTCAGGTAGTTCGGGAACCAGGTGAGGAAGAACCACAGCGTAGAAGTAACCGCGAACTGGCCCAGATAAACGCCAACCAGCTTACGGTGGAAGACCAGCTTCCAGTCCGCTTTGGTCAGCGGCTGGCGCGCCTCTTTTTTCACCGGCGCATCACCATCCACCAGACCGCCACCGTCGCGGATGTAATCCAGCTCGGCCCTGGTGATACTTTTGGTCAGACGCGGCGGCTGGTAGACCTTGAACCAGATAAGCGACCAGATAATGCCAATCCCGCCGGTGACGATGAACACCCAGTGCCAACTCAGCAGCTCCTGGATCCAGATCAGCAGCGGCGTCAGGAACGCCAGGCCGACAAACTGCCCGGAAGTGTAAAAACCAACGGCGGACGCACGCTCGTGTTCCGGGAACCAGCTGGTCACCATACGGTTGTTGGTCGGAAACGCGGGCGCTTCGAAAACCCCGGTGATGGCACGCAGGCCAATCAGCGACATCAGCCCGGTGGCGAAGCCCTGGAACAGGGTCGCCACGGACCAGCCTAATATGGCGATAAAGTAGGTCAGACGTGAACCCACGCGGTCAAGAAACCAGCCGCCGGGGATCTGGCATAAGGTATACAGCCAGGCAAACGCCGAGAAGACGTAGCCCATTTCCGCTTTGGTGATGCCAAACTCTTCCTGAATATGGGCCGATGCCACGGCAAGGTTGGCGCGGTCGACATAGCAAATGACCACGGTAATAAAGATCATAATCAGCGTCAGGTAGCGGCGACGCCCGGTTTTTGTAGCGGTAACTGGAATATCCATCGCAATCTGTCTCCAGATTTTGGGCATAGCGAAGCCGCTCACCATGCCCTGTAATTTACAGAGGGTGTATTTGGTTTTTTTAATTAAAAACGTAAACAGAATGCGCTAAATAATTCGTGCTGGGGGAAGGCGGCAAGTTTTCGCATCCCCGGGAGCATACAAAAGTATGTGACCGGGGTAAGAAAACGCAGCCAACGCATCACCAGCGCGAAGTATGACGCGCATTTACCATTCGGCTACGCTGCCGTCCTCATGACGCCACAGCGGGTTTCGCCAGTCCGGCGCATTCTTACTCAGCTCAATGACTTTAGCTTCGTCAATTTCCACGCCAAGGCCCGGCTTCGTTAGCGGTTTAAAGAAACCGCCTTCCATGCAGAAGTCTTCTTTATTTTTCACAAAATCGAGCAGTTCCGCGCCCTTGTTATAGTGAATCCCCATGCTCTGTTCCTGGAACACCGCATTGCGGGAGACGAAGTCGACGTGCAGGCAGGCCGCCAGCGCGATTGGGCCGAGCGGGCAGTGCGGTGCCAGCGCCACGTCGTAAGCTTCTGCCATCCCGGCAATTTTGTAGCATTCGGTGATGCCGCCCGCATGAGAGAGATCAGGCTGCAGGATCGCAATCCCGCCCGCTTCAAGCACGCGTTTAAACTCGAAGCGCGAGAACATACGTTCACCCGCCGCGATAGGAATGTGGGTCTGTTCAGCCAGCTTCGGATAGTACTCCGCCTGCTCGGCCAGCACCGGCTCTTCGATAAACAGCGGGCGATAAGGCTCCAGCTCTTTAATCAGCACTTTGGCCATCGGCGCGCTGACGCGGCCGTGGAAATCCAGGCCAAACTCAATCTCGTTGCCGAAGGCTTCACGAATTTGCGCCACGGTATTGACCGCCCGGTCTACCGCACGCGAATTGTCGATAACGCCCATCTCTTCGCAGCCGTTGAGCTTGAAGGTGTCAAAGCCGATGTTGCGCAGCTGCGTGATGCCGTCGATCACTTCCGCCGGACGGTCGCCACCGACCCAGCTGTAGGCTTTGATTTTGTCGCGCACCAGGCCGCCCATAAGCTGCCAGACCGGCGCGTTAAGCACTTTACCTTTGATATCCCACAGCGCCTGGTCGATACCGGCGATGGCGCTCATCAGGATCGGACCACCGCGGTAGAAGCCCGCACGGTACATCACCTGCCACAGGTCGTTAATGCGCGCCGGGTCCTGACCAATCAGGTATTCGCCCAGCTCGTGTACTGCCGCTTCAACGGTGCGCGCGCGCCCTTCAATCACCGGTTCGCCCCAGCCTACAACCCCTTCATCGGTTTCGATTTTCAGGAACATCCAGCGCGGGGGTAAACGGTACGTGGTGAGTTTGGTTATTTTCATTTCACTGCCTCTCGATACGCTTTCACAAATGCTGCCGCCTGCTGTGCGGTACGTTCCACGGCCTGTCCGGCACGATAAAGATCGCTGCCCAGCCCTGCGCCCACACAACCAGCGCTCATCCACTGGCCCAGGTTTTCTGGCGTTACGCCGCCCACGGCAAAGACCGGCACGCTGGCGGGCAATACCGCTTTCAACGCCTTGATGTAGTCCGGTCCAAAAGCCGATGACGGGAAAATTTTGAGCGACTGCGCGCCCGCATCAAGGGCAGTAAAGGCTTCTGTGGCGGTGGCGCAGCCCGGGCAGACTGTCATGCCGTAACCCACTGCGCGGCGGATCACCTCAGGCTGAATATTGGGTGTGACGATAAGCCTGCAGCCCATCTTTGCCAGCCGATCGACCTGCTCAGGCTGTAACACGGTACCTGCGCCAATCAGCGCCTTATCGCCGAAGGCCTCCACCACGGCCGGAATGCTTTTTTCCCACTCGGGCGAGTTGAGCGGGATTTCTACCGCGTCGAACCCGGCGTCGATAACCGCGCCGACGTGGTCTAACACCTCATCGGGCGTGATGCCGCGCAAAATCGCGATAAGGGGAAGATCAGTTTGCCACTGCATGAGCGATGCTCCTTATTCCTGCCTGAAATGCCGTGTCGCCGGATACCGTCGAAACATCACGCCCAACGGCGCGAAATGCCTGTTCGTAGCGCGACGTTAGCGATGCGCCTGCGACAATCGTAATGGCCTGCTCGTGCGCGATGAACTCACGCATGCTGGCGACCTCTGCGCCAATCAGCAGGCCGGAGAGAAACTCGCTGACCTGCTCGCGCGGGAGAAGTCCCAGCACGTGCGAAGCGCGAACCTCAAAAAGCTGCGGCAAAACATCAGGGGAGGCGATCCCACGTTCAAGCCCGGCGGCAAACGCCTCTGACGAGGATTCCTGCTCAGGTAAACCGGCCCCGACCAGCGAATGGTTGAGCAGCAAATGGTGCAGCTCGCCGGTCATTACGGTGCGAAAATCGTGGATTTGCTCAGCGTCAGCCTGGACCCACTTACAGTGCGTGCCGGGCATGACGTAGACAGAAGAAGGAGAGAGAGCGCGCGCGCCAAGCAGCTGCGTCTCTTCACCGCGCATCACGTTGCGGTTATCGTCGCGAGAGACGCTCAAACCGGGAATAATCCAGATATTGTCGCCAATGGACGTTAACTGCTCGCCAATAGCGGAGAAATGGGCGGGAACCGGCAGATAAGGTGCAATTTTCCAGCCTACGTTACTGCCCACCATTCCCGCCATTACCACCGGCGTGGCGCTGTCGCGCCAGTTTTGTGTGACCTCTGCTAACACCGCCTCGGGGGATTTACCGTTCAGGCGCGTCACGCCTGCTTCTGATTGCCTGCTCTCCAGGCACTGCTCGCCCTGGTATAGCCAGGCGCGCAGATTGGTCGATCCCCAGTCAATTGCGATGTAGCGAGATGTCATGTGATTTCCTTCAGCCTTCGTGTCGAGCTGGCAATCATGGTAAGCGCCGCCTGCTCTGCCGCATCGCCGTCCTGATGCCGTATCGCATCGAACAGCGCTTTATGTTCCTGGAGCGTTTTTGGCATGTTGGCCTCATCACCCATCCAGGTACGTTCAAATACCGCTCGCTGTAGCGAGCTGATCGCCACGCTAAGCTGCTGTAATACCGGGTTATGCACCGACTGCAGCACCGCTTCGTGATAGCGAATGTCCGCCTCGTTGAATGCCTCCCGGTTCTGGTTATTGGCGATCATGTCGTTTAAAGCCGATTCAATCTGGGCCAAATCACCGGAGGTCGCGCGTTCCGCCGCCCAGCGCGCAATTGCCGGCTCCACCAGGTTTCGAACTTCACTCATCGCGCCGATAAGCCGCGGGTCGTAGTCGTTTTCCAGCACCCACTGCAGCACGTCGGTATCGAGGTAGTTCCACTGGTTGCGCGGGGCAACAAACGCGCCGCGATAGCGCTTCATTTCAATCAGCCGCTTCGCCATCAGCGAGCGGAACACTTCCCGGATGATGTTGCGCGAGGTTTCAAACTCCTCGCACAGTTCAGCCTCTGCGGGGAGCGGCGAACCGGGAACGTATTTACCGCCCACAATCTGGGTACCCAGCGTGATAACAATGCGATCGGTTTTATTGAGTGTCATGGAGAGTCCTTGTGCTCTGTATGTCCATCACTACTTTACCGCGACCGCTGAATTTCACCTCACTTTTGCAGTACAAACGTGAGAGAGTTCGTCTTTGCTGTGGTGACAATGTAGTACAATCAATTAATGTTGTACTACAATCCAGATCACAAAAAGAACAATTGGATAAATTCAGCGCAAAAAAAAGCCCCGGTTGATAACCGAGGCTGATGATTGAAAATAAGCGTTATTGCAGCACAAACTTCTCGATCGCGTAGGCAACGCCGTCTTCCAGGTTGGATTTGGTGACGAAATCAGCCACTTCTTTCACCGACGGAATGGCGTTATCCATCGCCACGCCCACGCCCGCGAATTCAATCATCGCGATGTCGTTCTCCTGGTCGCCGAGCGCCATGATCTCTTCAGGTTTGATGCCCAGCGTATCAGCAAGCGATTTCACACCGGTACCCTTATTGACGCGTTTATCGAGGATTTCGAGGAAATACGGCGCACTTTTCAGCACGGTGTACTTCTCTTTTACCTCCGCCGGAATGCGCGCGATGGCTTTATCCAGGATCTCCGGCTCGTCGATCATCATCACCTTCAGGAACTGCGTCGCCGGGTCCATTTTCTCGGCTTCACAGAACACCAGCGGAATGGTCGCAACGTAGGATTCATGTACCGTGTAGTAGCTGATATCGCGGTTGGCGGTATAAAGCGTATTGCGATCGAGCGCGTGGAAGTGGGACCCCACTTCGCGGGACAGTTTTTCCAGGAACAGGTAGTCGTCATAGTTCAGCGCGGTTTGCGCAACCGTACTGCCATCTGCGGCTTTCTGCACCAGCGCGCCGTTATAAGTGATGCAGTAATCACCCGGCTGATTCATGTGCAGCTCTTTCAGGTAGCTGTGTACGCCCGCATACGGACGGCCCGTGGTCAGAACCACATTCACGCCCTTCGCGCGGGCGGCGGCGATCGCGTTTTTAACGGCTGGAGAGATGGTGTGGTCTGGCAGCAGCAGCGTGCCGTCCATGTCGATTGCAATAAGTTTGATAGCCATGAGTTCCCCGGGATAAATGAGTGCTGCCTCATGCTAACGCGATTAAGCACACAAAAATAGAGCTACATTGCGCAACAGAAACACCCCTTTTACGCTTATGCCGGGGAACGACGACTTACTCGCGGGTGAGAACGATTTTACCGAATGCGCCGCGATCCAGATGTTCAAGGGCCTGTTCAAGCTCGTTAAAACGGTAGCGATGCTCAATCACCGGCTTCAGTCCCGTGACGTCAACAGCGCGGACAAAATCTTCCAGCGCCCGACGGTGCCCCACGCCAATCCCCTGAATGACGGGGGATTTCAGCAGCAGCTCGCCAGCAGGCAGCGAAATGTCAGTCCCGGCCAGCACGCCAATAACGGAGATACGCCCGTGAACGGCAACGGCGCGCAGGGAATGCTTCAGGTTCTCCCCACCTACGGTTTCGATAATATGGTCGATGCCGCGATCCTGAGTCAGCGCCAATGCCTCTTCAGCCCAGTCACTTTTCAGGCGGTTGACGCCCTGTCTGGCGCCCAGTTTTTTGGCGAGCGCCAGCTTTTCATCGCTCCCGGACGTGACAATGACCTCTGCGCCGTGCGCTTTTGCAATTTGCAGGGCGAAAATCGCCACACCGCCCGTCCCCTGTACCAGTACCGATTGCCCGGCGCGGAGCTGACCCCGCTCCACCAGTGCGAACCAGGCGGTAAGCCCTGCGCAGGGTAACGTGCTGGCCTCTGCGTCATCCAGGGTTTCCGGGGAAGCCACCAGCGCGTTTTCATTTACAATCACATACTCGGCCAGCATTCCCTGGAAATAGCCGCCGGACGTTTTGTAGGGCAAGTTGCGCGCGTCTGCCTGCGGCTTGCCGTCGATCCACTCCGGGAAGAAGGTTGAAATGACGCGAGCGCCAGGTTTGAAACGCGTAACGCCTTCACCCACGCTGTCCACCACGCCCGCCATGTCAGACGCCGGGGTGAACGGGAAGGAAAGCGGGATCGGCATCGTGCCTTCAATGACCATTTTATCGCGGTAGTTGAGCGCAACGGCATTTACCCGCACGCGCACTTCACCCGGGCCTGGCTGGGGAACCGGTTCATGAACGAGTTTAAGACTCTCGCGCCCAAGGGCGTTCATTGACCAGCGCTGCATTGTTTCTGTCATTTTTTTCTCCTGCCATCAGATAAGCTTCAGTAATGACAGTCTACCGTTGACTCATATTCTCCAGTGGCGATAAGTTTTCCCTTTATTGACGCCAGAATAGAGACAATCTATGTCCGATACGCTGAAGGATATTCCTGTTTTTGTGGCCGCCGTTGAGGCGGGTAGTTTTGCGCAGGCCGCCATTCGTCTGCATTTGTCACGCTCGGCGGTAGGAAAAAGCATCGCTCGCCTCGAACAGCGGTTGGGAGTTCGTCTTTTTCACCGCACCACCCGCAGCCAGAGGCTGACCGATAACGGCGCCCTTTTTTATGAACGCTGCCTGCGCGCGCTGGAGGAAATCCGTGGCGCGGAATCGCTACTTGAAACAGGGAAACAGCAGGTCAGTGGCCGCCTGCGCGTTGCCATGCCGGTACTGTTTGGCCGTCAGTGCGTCGCCCCGCTGCTGATCGCGCTGGCGCAGGAACACCCCGGGCTTGAACTGGAAATGTCATTCAGCGACCGCGTGGTGGATCTGGTCGAGGAAGGGTTTGATATGGCGGTACGTAACGGCACGCTGCAGGACAGCAGCGTGCTGGTGGCCAGAAAGCTTGGAGAACACCGCATGGTGCTGTGCGCCGCGCCGGATTACCTGCAGAAGAAAGGCCAGCCACAACGCGTTGATGATTTACCCCAGCATACTGCCATTAACTATCTGCGCGCGGGCAGAGTGTTGCCCTGGCAGCTGATGGATGACGAAGGAACGTCTCGCACCTTTACTCCCCGTTCGTCGCTAAACATGGATGATTTGCAGGCTATTTGCGACGCTGCGCTGGCCGGGCACGGCATTGCCTGGTTGCCCTGCTGGATGGTCATCAAAGAAATTCATCAGGGAAAACTCGTCCCGCTCCTGAAGCAGGCGCCGGATGTTCACTTCAACGTTCATGCCGTCTGGCAGCTGACACCTCATCTGCCGCTGAGGGTTAGAATTGCTGTAGACACGCTGGCGAGCCGTTTACCGGCTGTGATGTCGCTGGACCTTCCTGCGCCCATAAAAAAGCCGCGCTGAAGCGCGGCTTTTATCGCAGTGTAACGGCATTAGATATCGATATTCGCCGCTTTCAGCGCGTTCTCTTCGATGAAGGCACGACGCGGTTCAACCGCGTCACCCATCAGAGTGGTGAACAGCTGGTCCGCAGCAATCGCGTCTTTCACGGTGACGCGCAGCATGCGACGGCTTTCCGGATCCATGGTGGTTTCCCACAGCTGATCCGGGTTCATTTCGCCCAGACCTTTATAACGCTGGATAGACAGACCGCGACGGGACTCTTTCACCAGCCATTCCAGCGCCTGCTCGAAGCTGGCTACCGGCTGACGACGCTCGCCACGTTCGATGAACGCATCGTCTTCGATCAGGCCGCGCAGCTTCTCGCCGAGGGTGCAGATACGACGGTATTCCGGACCGGTCACAAATTCGTGCTCCAGCGGATAGTCGGTGTCGACGCCGTGAGTACGGACGCGAATGATAGGCTCAAACTGCTGCGCCGCATTCTGCTGAACGTCGAACTTCCACTGGCTGCCGTGCTGTTCTTTCTCGTTCAGCTCGCTCACCAGAGCGTTCACCCAGCGGGTAACGGTCTGCTCGTTGCTCAGATCGGCTTCGGTCAGGGTCGGCTGATAGACCAGCTCCTTCAGCAGCGCTTTTGGATAACGGCGCTCCATACGGCCAATCATTTTCTGCGTGGCGTTGAACTCGGAAACCAGACGCTCCAGCGGCTCGCCTGCCAGTGCCGGAGCGCTGGAGTTCGCGTGCAGGGTTGCACCGTCAAGGGCGATCGCGATTTGGTACTGATCCATCGCATCGTCATCTTTGATGTACTGTTCCTGCTTGCCTTTCTTCACCTTGTACAGCGGCGGCTGTGCAATGTAGACGTGGCCACGCTCAACGATTTCAGGCATCTGACGATAGAAGAAGGTCAACAGCAGCGTACGGATGTGCGAGCCGTCGACGTCCGCATCGGTCATGATGATGATGCTGTGATAGCGCAACTTGTCCGGGTTGTACTCATCGCGGCCAATGCCGCAGCCCAGCGCGGTGATGAGCGTCGCCACTTCCTGGGAAGAGAGCATCTTGTCGAAGCGCGCTTTCTCAACGTTGAGGATTTTACCCTTCAGCGGCAGAATCGCCTGGTTTTTACGGTTACGGCCCTGCTTCGCAGAACCGCCCGCGGAGTCCCCTTCCACAAGGTACAGTTCGGACAGCGCCGGGTCGCGTTCCTGACAGTCAGCCAGCTTGCCCGGCAGGCCCGCTAAGTCCAGCGCGCCTTTACGACGGGTCATCTCACGGGCTTTACGCGCCGCTTCACGGGCACGCGCCGCATCGATAATTTTGCCCACAACGATTTTCGCGTCGTTCGGGTTTTCCAGCAGGTACTCGCTCAGCAGTTCGTTCATCTGCTGCTCAACCGCTGATTTCACCTCGGAAGAGACCAGCTTGTCTTTGGTCTGTGAGGAGAACTTCGGATCCGGCACCTTAACGGAAACAACGGCAATCAGGCCTTCACGGGCGTCGTCACCGGTGGCGCTGACTTTAGCTTTTTTGCTGTAGCCTTCTTTGTCCATGTAGGCGTTCAGGGTACGGGTCATCGCCGCGCGGAAGCCCGCAAGGTGAGTACCGCCGTCACGCTGTGGAATGTTGTTGGTGAAGCAGTAGATGTTTTCCTGGAAACCATCGTTCCACTGCAGCGCCACTTCCACGCCGATACCGTCTTTTTCGGTGGAGAAGTAGAAGATATTCGGGTGAATTGGCGTTTTGTTCTTGTTCAGATACTCAACGAACGCCTTGATACCGCCTTCGTAGTGGAAGTGGTCTTCTTTGTTGTCACGCTTGTCGCGCAGGCGAATCGATACGCCGGAGTTCAGGAACGACAGTTCACGCAGGCGTTTCGCCAGAATGTCGTACTCGAATTCAGTGACGTTAGTGAAGGTTTCGAGGCTCGGCCAGAAACGCACCATGGTACCGGTTTTGTCGGTATCGCCGGTAACGGCCAGCGGGGCTTCAGGCACGCCGTGCTGGTAAATCTGACGGTGAATTTTGCCTTCGCGCTGGATGACCAGCTCCAGCTTCTGCGACAGGGCGTTAACTACGGAAACGCCTACACCGTGCAGGCCGCCGGAAACTTTATAGGAGTTATCGTCGAACTTACCGCCTGCGTGCAGAACGGTCATGATCACTTCCGCAGCGGATACGCCCTCTTCCGGGTGAATACCGGTTGGGATGCCACGGCCATCATCGGTGACGGAGACGGAGTTGTCCGCATGGATGGTGACCACGATGTCTTTACAGTGACCCGCGAGCGCTTCGTCGATAGCGTTATCTACCACCTCGAATACCATGTGGTGCAGACCGGTGCCGTCATCCGTGTCGCCGATATACATACCCGGGCGCTTACGCACCGCATCCAGCCCTTTCAGGACTTTGATACTGGAGGAGTCATAAGAATTCGACATCAACGTTTCTCGCTCATTTCAACTTGGGTTAATCCGTTATTTTACCCTTTTCCACGGTAAACATCTTCGAATTTTCGTCCGACATGTCCATAACGTGTTCAGCGCTTATGGCGCTGACGAAAACCTGCGACTGCGTGGCTTTTAAGCGGCTGGCAAGCAGCCCGCGCCGCGCGTCGTCAAGTTCCGAGGCAAAATCATCTATCAGGTACAGGCAGCGCCGCCCGCTCTCGCGGGTGAGGAACTCCCCCTGCGCCAGGCGCAGCGCGCACATCAGGAGCTTGAGCTGCCCGCGCGACAGCGTATCTTCCACCGGTGCACCGTCGGCACGAATGCGAAAATCCGCCTTGTGCGGGCCGTGCGCGGTGTAGGTCAACATGCGGTCGCGCTCAAAGCTTCTCTCTAACACCTCGGCATAATCCGTCTCTTTCTCCCAGCCGCGCTGGAAGGAGAAGGTGAGAGAGAACTCGGGTAAAAACTGTTTGCAGGTGTCGGCCATGTCTTCGGCGATACCCGCGCTGTATTCGGCACGCCAGTTGCTGATTTGTTCCGCGAGAGGGATTAACTCCATGTCCCACGGACGCAGCTGGGCGTAACGGGTAACCTGGCGCAACGCGGCGTTACGCTGCTTGAGCAGACGCTTCAGGTTGCTCCAGGCGTTAAAGAAACCGGCTTCGTTGTGAAAGCATCCCCAGTCGAGAAACGCTCTTCTGTATTTGGGGCCGCCGTTGAGTAAAGTAAACCCCTCCGGCGTAATCAGCTGCATCGGCATCAGCAGCGCCAGCTCCGCCACTTTATGGCCGTCGGTGCCGTCGATGCGCACCTTGCTGTCGCCCTGCTTGTCTTTGGTCAGGCCGATGGAGGTTTCCCGCTCTGCGCCCTGCAAACGTCCGTGCAGAACAAAGGATTCCTGCTCGTGGCGAATGACGCGACCAATCTGCAAACTGCGAAACGCCCGACCGTGGCCGAGCGTATAGATGGCTTCCAGCACGCTGGTTTTGCCGCTGCCGTTCGCGCCAACCAGGAAGTTAAAGCCGGGGGATAAAGCGAGATCCGCGCTTTCGATATTGCGAAAGTCGCGGATCAACAGACGGGTGAGCGACATTACAGTCTCATTGGCATGACAACATAAGCAGCCGACTGTGATGCGGCATCTTCAATCTGTACGCTCGAAACGGAGTCGGTCAGCAGGATGCGCACGTTCTCGCATTTCAGTGCATTGAGCACATCCAGCACGTAGCTGACGTTAAAGCCGATTTCCATCTCAGCCCCGGCGTAGGTGACGTCCAGAATCTCTTCTGCCTCTTCCTGCTCCGGGTTATTAGCGGTGATTTTGATCTGGTTTTCACTCACGTAAAGGCGCACGCCGCGGAATTTCTCGTTAGAGAGGATCGCGGCACGGGCAAACGCCTGCTTGAGGCTATCGCAGCCCGCTTCCAGCGTTTTGTCCGGGTTTTTCGGCAACACGCGGCGATAATCCGGGAAACGGCCGTCAACCAGCTTCGATGTGAAAACAAAATCGCCCACGTGCGCGCGGATGTTGTTGCTGCCGATCTGCACGCGCAGCGGCGTGTCGCCACCGTCGAGCATACGCATCAGCTCAATCACCCCTTTACGCGGCACGATCACCGAATGGTTTGGCAGTGAGTCGCCAATCGGCATAGAACAGACCGCCAGACGGTGGCCGTCGGTAGCCACGGTACGCAGCTCTTCACCTTCGGTTTCGAACAGCATGCCGTTTAAGTAGTAACGAACGTCCTGATGCGCCATGGAGAACTGCGTGGCTTCAATCAGACGCTTCATCGTCGCCTGCGGCAGGGTGAATTCCACTTCACTCTGCCAGTCGTCCAGGTTCGGGAAGTCTGCAGCTGGCAGCGTGGAGAGTGAGAAACGGCTGCGGCCAGAGCGCACCAGCATGCGGTCGCCTTCCAGCTGCACGGCGATTTCAGCGCCTTCCGGCAGCCCGCGGCAGATATCAAAGAATTTACGTGCCGGAACCGTGGTCGCGCCCGCGTCGTGCGGCTGCGTCAGCGTAACGCGCGCGATCATTTCCATTTCCAGATCTGTACCGGTCAGCGACAGCGTACCGTCCGCGACCTGAAGCAGCAGGTTTCCGAGAATAGGCAGCGTTGGGCGGCCGCCTAATGGGCCACTCACCTGTTGCAGCGGTTTTAATAAATGTTCACGTTCAACGGTAAATTTCATAGCGTCACGATGATAATGTTCTGATTAGATTGGAAAAATCTTCTTTTATGTCGTGGCTTTCTTCGCGTAACTGCTCAATCTTGCGACAAGCGTGCAGCACGGTCGTATGGTCACGGCCACCAAACGCATCGCCGATTTCCGGCAGACTGTGGTTGGTTAACTCCTTTGCCAGCGCCATCGCCATCTGACGCGGACGCGCCACCGAGCGGGAACGACGTTTAGACAGTAAATCTGCCACTTTAATCTTGTAGTACTCGGCCACCGTCTTTTGAATATTGTCGATAGTGACCAGTTTTTCCTGCAATGCCAGCAAATCACGCAGCGCTTCACGCACAAAATCGATGGTGATCGCACGACCGGTAAAGTTGGCATTGGCGATAACGCGGTTCAGCGCCCCTTCCAGCTCACGCACGTTGGAGCGCAGACGCTTGGCAATGAAGAACGCCACTTCACCCGGCAGGCGAATGTCGTTCTCATCGGCTTTCTTCATCAGGATCGCAACGCGGGTTTCCAGCTCCGGTGGCTCGATCGCCACGGTCAGGCCCCAGCCGAAGCGGGATTTCAGACGATCTTCAACGCCGTTGATCTCTTTTGGATAACGATCCGAGGTCAAAATGATCTGCTGATTACCTTCCAGCAGGGCGTTGAAGGTGTGGAAAAATTCTTCCTGCGATCGTTCTTTATTGGCAAAGAACTGGATGTCATCGATCAGCAGCGCGTCAACGGAACGGTAGTAGCGTTTAAACTCTTCGATCGCATTGTTTTGCAGGGCTTTTACCATGTCCTGAACGAAGCGCTCGGAGTGCATATACACCACTTTCGCGTTAGGCTTGCGGGCCATAATGCCGTTACCTACCGCATGCAGCAGGTGGGTTTTACCGAGACCCGTGCCGCCATAGAGGAACAGCGGGTTGTAGGCACCGCCGGGGTTATCCGCAACCTGACGGGCCGCCGCGCGCGCCAGCTGGTTCGACTTACCTTCAACGAAGTTATCGAACGTGTGTTTCACGTTAACGTTAGAGCGATAGGTTGGCTCTGCGGGGGCAGGGACGTTATCCCAGCCCTGACGAGCGGGTGCGACGCGAGGTGCCGGAGCCGGAACAGCCTGAGCAGGCGCGGCTACATTTACGGTTTCACGAACGGTTTGGGTGACCGGCTTTGTGCCCACTTCAAAACGCAGCTGTGGGACATCTGACCCGCAGAAATCGTTCAGCAGACCATTGATGTTATTAAGATATTTGTCCCTTACCCAATCGAGCACAAAACGGTTTGGCGCATACAAAGCCAGCGTGTTATCGCTCAGCTCCGCCTGCAACGGGCGGATCCACATACTGAATTCTGTGGCTGGTAACTCATCCTGCAATCGGGCAAGACACTGCTGCCAAAGCGAAAGTGACAC